>NZ_QDDR01000001.1 GCF_003075525.1 Pararhodobacter aggregans
CCGGGCGACAACCTGAAGTTCGAAGTCTCGCTGATCGCGCCGATCGCCATGGAAGAGAAGCTCCGCTTCGCCATCCGTGAAGGCGGCCGCACCGTCGGCGCCGGCGTCGTCTCCAAGATCCTGAAGTAAGCAACGCGGTGGGGTGGGGCCTCCCGGCCCCGCCTCCAACCCCGAGGGAAAAACGATGCAAGGTCAAACCATCCGCATCCGGCTCAAGGCCTTCGATTACCGCGTGCTCGACGCTTCGACCGCGGAAATCGTCAATACGGCCAAGCGCACGGGCGCCCAGGTCCGCGGGCCGATCCCGCTGCCCAACAAGATCGAGAAGTTCACGGTTCTGCGTGGTCCGCACATCGACAAGAAGTCGCGCGACCAGTGGGAAATCCGCACGCACAAGCGTCTTCTCGACATCGTCGATCCGACCCCGCAGACCGTGGACGCGCTGATGAAGCTCGACCTCGCTGCCGGCGTCGACGTCGAAATCAAGGTTTAAGGAGCCGACACGATGCGCTCTGGAGTCATCGCAAAGAAGCTGGGCATGACCCGGCTGTTCCTGGAGGACGGGAAACAGGTTCCCGTGACCGTCCTTCAACTCGACGCCCTGCAGGTTGTCGCGCAGCGCACGGCTGACACCGACGGTTACACCGCGGTCCAGCTGGGTGCCGGCACGGCCAAGGCCAAGCGCGTCTCGTCGCCCATGCGCGGCCATTTCGCGAAAGCGAATGTGGCGCCCAAGCGCAAGGTCGCCGAGTTCCGCGTCTCGCCCGAGAACCTGATCGACGTCGGCGCCGAGATCTCGGCCGAGCATTATGTTGCCGGTCAGTTCGTCGACATCGCCGGTACCTCGATCGGTAAAGGCTTCGCGGGCGTCATGAAGCGCCACAACTTCGGCGGTCTGCGCGCCTCGCACGGGGTCTCGATCTCGCACCGGTCGCACGGTTCGACGGGCCAGTGCCAGGACCCCGGCAAGGTGTTCAAGGGCAAGAAGATGGCCGGTCACCTGGGCGCGGTCCGCGTGACCACCCAGAACCTGCAGATCGTCCGCACCGACGCCGACCGTGGCCTGATCATGGTCAAGGGCGCGGTTCCCGGGTCGAAAGGCGGCTGGGTCACCATCAAGGACGCGGTGAAGAAAGCCGCCCACGCTGACGCGCCCCGTCCGGCCGGCCTGAAAGCCGCCGCGGCGACCGCTTCGGCCGAGGCTGCGCCTGCCGCTGAAGGAGCTGACGAATGAAACTCGACGTGATCAAGCTCGACGCCGGCAAAGCCGGGGAAGTCGATCTGAACGACGCGATCTTCGGGCTCGAGCCGCGTGCGGACCTGCTGCACCGTGTGGTCCGCTGGCAGCGCGCCAAGGCGCAGGCCGGCACCCACGCGACGCTGGGCAAGTCGGACGTGTCCTACTCGACCAAGAAGATCTATCGCCAGAAAGGCACCGGCGGCGCCCGCCACGGTTCCAAGAAGGCCCCGATCTTCCGCAAGGGTGGTGTCTACAAGGGCCCGACCCCGCGGTCGCACGCCTTCGACCTGCCCAAGAAGGTCCGCGCCCTCGGCCTGAAGCACGCGCTTTCGGCCAAGGCGGCTGCCGGCAAGCTGGTGATCCTGGATGCGGCCGATCTGGCCGAAGCCAAGACCGCGATGCTGGCCAAGGCGGTGAACGACCTGGGCTGGAAAAAGGTCCTGATCATCGACGGCGCCTCGGTCAACGAGAACTTCGCCGCCGCCGCCCGCAACCTCGACGGCGTGGACATCCTGCCCTCGATGGGCGCCAACGTCTACGACATCCTCAAGCGTGAGACCCTGGTCATCACCAAAGCGGGTGTCGAAGCTCTGGAGGCTCGACTCGCATGAGCGCGAAACCCGAACACTACGACGTGATCCGCAAGCCGATCATCACCGAGAAAGCGACCATGGCCTCGGAAGCCAACGCGGTCGTTTTCGAAGTGGCGATCGACTCGACCAAGCCGCAGATCAAGGAAGCCGTCGAGGCCCTGTTCGGCGTCAAGGTCAAGGCGGTGAACACCACCGTGACCAAGGGCAAGGTCAAGCGGTTCCGGGGCATCCTCGGCACCCGCAAGGACGTCAAGAAAGCGTATGTCACCCTCGAGGAAGGCAACGCCATCGACGTGACGACCGGCCTGTGACCGGCCAAGGTGGGCAGATTGCCCACCCTACGGAACGAAGGGCCCCCGTGCGATGCGCGGGGGCCTTTGCCTTGCCCTGAGGCGCAGGCTTCGGCATTCTGTGGGGCGGAGGGCGCCGATGGACACTCACCGCATCTACAAGACCAGCGTGGCGAGCGTCTATCGCCACTATGTCGCCAAGGTCGAGCGGAAGGGCCGCAGCCGCGAGGAGCTGGACGCGGTGATCCGCTGGCTGACCGGGCATGACCAGGCGGGCGTCGAGGCCGTGCTGGAGCAAGGCACCGATTTCGAGACCTTCTTCGCCGAGGCGCCCGCGATGAACCCGGCGCGCGCGGCGATCACCGGGACCATCTGCGGCGTGAAGATCCAGGAGCTGGCACCCGGCACGATGCGTGAGATCCGCATGCTGGACAAGCTGGTGGACGAGCTGGCCAAAGGCCGGCCGATGGCGAAGATCCTGCGCGGCTGAGGCGGGGCCCGGGCCCTCGCGTTTCCCGCCCCGGCCCTTGCAAAAAAGCACTGCGGGCTATGGACGCGGGGTCGGAAATCGCGTAACCCCCGCGCATCGCCCAGCCCCGGATTCGTCCGGGGCTGCCGATTTATGGAATCGGGGTCGCCCGCGGCCCCTTTGCTACGGCCACCTTCGGGGGGCTTCACACAGACAGGCGGGGCAACCCGCCGCAAAGCAACGGAAGACAGAAAGCATGGCACTCAAGTCGTATAAACCGACGACGCCTGGCCAGCGTGGGCTGGTTCTGATCGACCGTTCGGAGCTTTGGAAAGGACGTCCCGTCAAGTCCCTCACCGAGGGCCTGACGAAATCGGGCGGCCGGAACAACACCGGACGGATCACGGCATTCCACAAGGGCGGCGGCGCCAAGCGTCTCTACCGCATCGTGGACTTCAAGCGTCGCAAGTTCGACGTCGCCGCGACGGTCGAGCGCATCGAATATGACCCCAACCGCACCGCGTTCATCGCGCTGATCCGCTACGCCGATGGCGAAGTGGCCTATATCCTGGCCCCGCAGCGTCTGGCGGTCGGCGACAGCGTCATCTCGGGCGCCAAGACCGACGTGAAGCCCGGTAACGCGATGCCCTTCTCGGGCATGCCGCTCGGTACCATCGTCCACAACGTCGAACTGAAGCCCGGCAAGGGCGGCCAGATCGCGCGCGCCGCGGGCACCTATGCCCAGTTCGTCGGCCGTGACGGTGGCTATGCCCAGCTGCGCCTCTCGTCGGGCGAACTGCGCATGGTGCGTCAGGAATGCATGGCCACCATCGGTGCCGTGTCGAACGCCGACCACTCGAACCAGAACCTCGGCAAGGCCGGGCGTCGTCGTCACATGGGCATCAAGCCGACCGTTCGCGGTGTTGCGATGAACCCGATCGACCACCCGCACGGCGGTGGTGAGGGCCGGACCTCGGGCGGCCGCACGCCGGTCACCCCGTGGGGTAAGGACACCAAGGGTACCCGTACCCGCTCGAACAAGGCGACGGACAAATACATCATCCGTTCGCGCCACGCCAAGAAGAAGGGCCGCTAACACATGGCACGTTCTCTCTGGAAGGGTCCCTTCGTCGATGCCTATCTGCTGAAGAAAGCGGAAAAGGCGCGCGAGTCGGGGCGTAACGACGTGATCAAGATCTGGTCGCGCCGCTCGACCATCCTGCCGCAATTCGTGGGCCTGACCTTCGGCGTCTACAACGGCAAGAAGCATGTCCCGGTCAACGTGACCGAGGAAATGATCGGCCAGAAATTCGGTGAATACTCGCCGACCCGTACCTATTACGGGCATGCGGCCGACAAGAAAGCGAAGAGGAAGTAAGCCATGGGTGCGGAAAAGAACCCCCGCCGCGTGGCGGACAACGAGGCGATGGCGAAGCTCACCATGCTGCGCACCTCGCCCCAGAAACTGAACCTCGTCGCCGGCCTGATCCGCGGCAAGAAGGTCGAGAAGGCTCTGGCCGACCTCACCTTCTCGAAGAAGCGTATCGCCGTCGACGTGAAGAAGTGCCTCCAGTCGGCCATCGCCAACGCCGAGAACAACCATGGTCTGGACGTCGACAACCTGATCGTCGCCGAGGCCTGGGTGGGCAAGAACCTGGTCATGAAACGCGGTCGTCCGCGGGCTCGCGGCCGTTTCGGCAAGATCATGAAGCCGTTTTCGGAAATCACCATCAAGGTGCGTGAGCGCGAGGAGCAAGCGTAATGGGACAGAAGGTCAACCCGATCGGGATGCGCCTGCAGGTCAACCGCACCTGGGACAGCCGCTGGTACGCCGAGGGCAAGAACTACGGCAACCTGCTGCTTGAAGATCTGCGCATGCGCGATTTCATCAAGGAAGAGTGCAAGGCTGCCGGCGTCAGCCGTGTGGTGATCGAGCGTCCGCACAAGAAGTGCCGCGTCACGATCCACACCGCGCGTCCGGGCGTGATCATCGGCAAGAAAGGCGCGGACATCGAAGGTCTGCGCAAGAAACTGTCGAACTTCACGGATTCGGAACTGCACCTCAACATCGTCGAGGTCCGCAAGCCCGAGCTGGACGCCCAGCTGGTGGCCGAATCGATCGCCCAGCAGCTCGAGCGTCGCGTCTCGTTCCGTCGCGCGATGAAGCGCTCGGTGCAGAACGCCATGCGCATCGGTGCCCTCGGCATCCGCGTGAACATCGCCGGCCGCCTCGGCGGCGCCGAGATCGCCCGGACCGAATGGTACCGCGAGGGTCGCGTGCCGCTGCACACGCTGCGCGCCGACATCGATTATGCGCTGGCCGAGGCCATGACCCCCTACGGGATCATCGGCATCAAGGTCTGGATCTACAAGGGCGACATCATGGAGCACGACCCGCAGGCGCGCGATCGCCGGCAGGCCGAGCTGCAGGAAGGCCCCAGCAGCGCGCCGCGTCGTGATCGTCGCGACGATCGCCGCGATCGCGCCTGAGGAGAGTAAGTCATGCTGCAACCTAAACGGACCAAGTTCCGCAAACAGCACAAGGGCCGCATCCATGGCGAAGCCAAGGGCGGTTCGGACCTGAACTTCGGCTCGTTCGGCCTGAAGGCGGCCGAGCCCGAGCGGATCACAGCCCGCCAGATCGAAGCCGCCCGCCGGGCCATGACGCGTCACATGAAGCGTCAGGGCCGGGTCTGGATCCGCATTTTCCCGGATGTGCCGATCTCGGCTAAGCCGACCGAAGTGCGGATGGGTAAAGGCAAAGGGTCGGTCGACCGCTGGGCCTGCAAGGTCAAGCCGGGCCGGATCATGTTCGAACTGGACGGCGTCGGTGACGAAGTCGCCCGCGAGGCCCTGCGCCTTGCCGCGATGAAGCTGCCGATCAAGACCCGCGTCGTCGTTCGCGAAGACTGGTAAGGTGCGTGCGAGCACGCACCCTACGGTGTAGAGACAACGAAACCCCCGCCGATCACTCGGTGGGGGTTTTGCATTTCACGGGTGTCGCCGTGCGAGCGCCCCTCACTCCCACCGATAGTTGAAACTGACCGAGATCCGCTCGTCCTCGGCCATGTTCATCGGCACCTCGTGCCTCAGCCAGCTTTCCCACAGCAGCACGTCGCCGACCTCGGGCTTCACATAGACGAAGGTCTGCAAGTCGCGCCGGGCGGTCTTCTTGCGCGGGGGCGCGGCCATCATCCGGGCCGAACGCGGGTCTTCCAGTTTCAGCGCCGAGGTGCCCTCGGGCATCTGCACATAGGTGGTCCCCGAGATCACCGAATGCGGATGCAGATGCGAGCTGTGCATGCCGCCTTCGGGCAGGATGTTGATCCAGATGTCTTCCAGCACCAGCTTGCGGTCGTCGAGATCGAAATCCAGATCCTCGGCGAAGGCGGCGACGTGTTTGTCCAGCGCCTTGACCATCTCGGCGAAGATCGGGAAGCGCCAGGGCAGGTCGGTCAGCGAGGCGTAGGAGGTATAGCCGGGATAGCCCTCGGCCTCGCACCATTCCTGGCCGGCCTCGTCATCCTCGGCGATGGAATAGCATGAGGCCACGAGTTCATCGTGATCGACCGTCGGCCGATAGGCCGAGAGCGGCGCGCGGTAGAGGCGGGTGACGAAAAGCGATTCGATGCTCGCCTTGTCGGAGGCTTTGGGGTCGGAGGCTTTGGGCTTGGCCATGCGTGGTGTCCTGGGCTGGGCGCGGTCAGGGGCCCGCGCGTCTGATCCCCGGATTACACGCAAGTGGCGGTCGCCTGCAAATTCCGTGATGGCGCGGGCCCCGCGCTTCGCCGATCAATAGCGGATCGCCGACAGTTGTTCGGGGTCGATGACCAGGTTGCGGACCCCATGGGCGTGGTCTTCCTCGAAGATATTGTGCCCCAGCCAGGCGTCCAGCGACCGGATCGACACCCTGAGGACCCGTGGTCGCACGCTCCAGGTCACCTGATAGGGCGAGCCGGTCTCGTTATAGGCGGGCCCGGTGGTGGAGCCGGTATAGAGCACGGGTTCCCCCAGGGTCATCGGCAGGTTCGGCGCCTGGGCATAGCCGCGCTGCGTCGCCACCTGCGTCAGTTCCAGGAAATTCGCGGCGCTGTCGTCGTTGACCAGCACCATGACCACCGCCTCGACCCGCAGTTCCGGGTTGCCGGTGGCGGGATCGAGGCAGGCGCCCAGCGTCGGCCCGGGACGCACCTGCGCCGTGGTATAGACGAAATGAACCTCGATCGTGTCGCCCGGCACCAGCGCGCCGTGGTCGGTGGCGCCGACCGGATGGGCATAGGGGGCAAGTTCCGCCGCGCTGAGGTCGCCGGTATAGAGGTAGCCGGACCCGTTCCCCGCCCCGTCGCCGTTCCCGGCATAGGCGGTGAATTCGCCGCCCCGGTGTTCGGCGCCTTCATGCAGGTGGATGTTGCACAGGTTCATCCGCATCGGATCGGGGGCGAGGCCGAAGACCCTGAGATTGGCGCCGATCGGCATGTCGATGTCGCGGGGCGATTGCGGGCCGAAGCCCTGGCTGCGAAAGGCCGCGGTCAGCGCCGCGCGCTGCGCGTCGATCACGGCATCCTCGACCACATGGACTTCATGCTCGGCTGCATGCGCCTCGGCCACGGCAGGGGCAGCGCCATGCGCGGCCTCCTGTGTGGCGACCGGCGCGGAGAGCTCATGCGCGGGGGCGCCATGGGCCGCATCCTCGGCCAGGGCCGGAACGGGGAGAAAGGCAAGCAGGGACAGGGCAAAGAGGCGGACCATAAGGCAACTCCGGGTCAGGATCGGCCCGAAAAGCCTGCCGCCAAAGAGTTACCGCCGCGTCGACGCCCCGGGCCCCGGGGCCGGAAAAACGCCTGCATTTTTCAGGAAGTCGCCGCCGACGCCCGCCCCGGAAGAAGGCCGGGGCACCGAAGCGCCCCGACCAAGCGACTCACAGCGCCTCGACCATCGCCTCGCCGCCGGAAATCTCGCAGCCCTTGCCGGTCTCGGGGTGATAGACCTTCACCACGCCGTCCTCGACCATCATGGCATAGCGCTTGGAGCGGCCTTTCAGCCCCACCGGCGGCGCGTCGAACAGAAGACCCAGCTTCTCGGTCAGTTCGCCCATGCCGTCGGACAGCATGGTGATCCCGGCCTTGGCCGCGCCGGTATCCTCGCCCCAGCTTTTCATCACGAAAGCGTCGTTGACCGAGAGGCAGACGACCTCGTCCACGCCTTTCGCTTTCAGCGCGTCCATGGTGCGGATGAAGGAGGGCACATGGGCGGAATGGCAGGTCGGCGTATAGGCGCCGGGCACGGCGAAGATGACGACCTTGCGGCCTTTGGTCAGGTCGCTGACCGAGACCGCCTCGGGGCCTTCGGCGCCGATCTTGCTGAGCGTGGCCTCGGGCAGCGTGTCGCCAACGGAAATGGTCATGTAGGGCGTCTCCTCACTGGGTTTGCGCGAATGGCTGGGATATATCTCCCCCGGGCGCAGCATCCAGTGCGCGTGAGGCGAAGGCAAGCAGGGAGACAGGCATGGCGGGAATCGTGGTGATCGGGGCGGGGCAGGCGGGATCGTCGCTGGTGGCAAAGCTGAGGGGGCTGGGCTACGCGGGCGAGATCACGCTGATCGGGGACGAGCCGGTGCCGCCCTACCAGCGCCCGCCGCTGTCGAAGAAATACCTGCTGGGCGAAATGGATATCGAACGCCTGTTCCTCAGGACCGAGGCGTTTTATGCCGAACACGACATCACCCTGAAGCTGGGCGCGCCGGTCACGGCCATCGACCGGGCGGCGAAGACGGTGACGGTGGGGGACGAGGTCATCGCCTATGAGCAGCTGGCGCTGACCACGGGCTCGGATCCCCGGATGCTGCCCGCGGCCATCGGCGGGGCGCTCGGCGGCGTCTATGGCGTCCGGCGGCTGTCCGACATCGACGCGATGGCGCATGAATTCGCGCCGGGCAGGCGGCTTCTGGTGGTCGGCGGCGGCTATATCGGGCTGGAGGCCGCGGCGGTCGCGGCGCTGAAGGGCCTCAAGGTCACGTTGATCGAGGCCGCGCCGCGCATCCTCGGCCGGGTCGCCGCGCCCGAGACGGCGGATTTCATGCGCGCCCTGCACCAGCGCCACGGGGTGGAGATCCGCGAGGGGCTGGGGCTGGTCCGCCTGACCGGCGAGGGCCATGTGACCGGCGCCGATCTGGCCGATGGCAGCCATATCCCGGTGGATTTCGCCATCGTCGGCATCGGCATCACCCCCGGCCAGGATCTGGCCGAGGCCGCGGGTCTGGTGATCGAGAACGGCATCCGCACCGATGAGGAGGGGCGCACCTCGGACCCGTCGATCTGGGCGGCGGGCGATTGCGCCAGCTTCGTCTATCGCGGCGCCCGGATCCGGCTGGAGAGCGTGCAGAACGCCATCGACCAGGCCGAGGCGGTGGCGGCCAACATGCTGGGCGCGGGCAAGACCTATGTGCCGATGCCGTGGTTCTGGTCGGATCAATACGACCTGAAACTGCAAATCGCGGGGCTGAACACCGGCTATGACCGGGTGGTGGTGCGCGAGGCGGGGGCGGCGCGCAGCCATTGGTATTACCGGGGCGAGACCTTCCTCGCGGTCGATGCGATGAACGACCCGCGCGGCTACATGGTCGGCAAGCGGCTGCTGGAAGCGGGCAAATCCCCCGATCCCGCCGCCGTGGCCGATCCCGCGACCGAGTTGAAGACGCTCCTCTGATGCGGATCGTCGGCGGCTCTGCGCGGGGGCTCCAGCTGGCCGAGGTGGGCGCGGGCGATCCCGTCGCCCATCTGCGCCCGACCTCGGACCGGGTGCGCGAGGCGCTCTTCAACATGCTGGGGCAGGGGAAATGGGGCGATCTGGTGCAGGGCCAGCGGGTCCTCGACCTCTTTGCCGGCACCGGCGCGCTGGGGTTGGAGGCGCTGTCGCGCGGCGCCCTGCAGGTCACGCTGGTCGATGACGGCGCGACCGCCCGGGCGCTCATTCGCACCAATATCGAGAAGATGCGCGCCATGGGCACGACGCGGCTCTACCGGCGGGACGCGACCGACCTCGGGCCCAACCGGGGCCCGGGCTTCGGGCTGGTGTTCCTCGACCCGCCCTATGGCAAGGGGCTGGGCGAAAAGGCGCTGGCCTCGGCGCGCGAGGGTGGCTGGCTCGCCCCGGGTGCGACGCTGGTCTGGGAGGAAAACGCCCCCCAGCCCGCGCCCGAGGGTTTCACCCTTCTCGACCAGCGCCGCTATGGCGAGACCTGGATCACCATCCTGCAAGCGCCCTGAGCCCCTGCCAGCCCCATCATCTTGTGTGAAATACGCACGGGGTTTCCCAAGGGGGGTGTACCCCCCTTGGGCGGGGGGCTCGGGGGGCTGGCCCCCCGACCTTTCCCCGCGCAACCCAAAAACCACAAGCGCCCGGAATCCCCACCCTTTTTCTGGACCTGCGCGCGCGGCCGGGTTATCCTTCGGGCAAAACGGGGCGATACGATCCCGTCGAGCAGAGGCATTCATGGATTTTCCCCAGCGGTTCTCGAACCTGCCGGCTTACGCATTTCCGCGTCTGCGCGCGCTTCTCGACCCCCTTCCGGCGGGCGGCGAGCCCATCGCCATGACCATCGGCGAGCCGAAGCACGCCATGCCCGCCTTTGTGGGCGAGGTGCTGGCGGCCCATCTGCAGGGCTTCAACCGCTATCCGGCCAATGACGGGACCGAGCCGCTGCTGACCGCGATCTCGGCCTGGCTGAAACGCCGCTATGGCGTGACCATCGCCAACGACCGCCTCATCACTGCCAATGGCACGCGCGAGGCGCTGTTCAACGCGGCCGTTGCCCTGTCGCCCGAGACGAAGAACGGCGCCAAGCCGGTGATCCTGACGCCGAACCCGTTCTATCAGGTCTATGCCATCGCCGCGCTCAGCGTCGCGGCAGAACCCGTCTATGTCCCGGCCACCGCCGCGACCGGGCATCTGCCCGATTACACCGCGCTGCCGCCCGCGCTGCTCGACCGGGTGACGATCGCCTATCTCTGCTCGCCCGCCAATCCGCAGGGCGCGGTGGCCAGCGCGGACTATTGGGCCGAGCTGCTGGCGCTGGCGGAAAAGCACGATTTCCGCATCTTCGCCGATGAATGCTACGCCGAGATCTACCGCGACACGCCGCCGCCCGGCATCCTTGAGGTCGCGGCGCGGATCGGCGCCGATCCCGAGCGGGTCGTGTCGTTCCATTCGCTCTCGAAACGTTCGAACCTGCCCGGCCTGCGCTCGGGCTTCGTCGCTGCGGGGCCGCAGTCGATGAGGGCGATCCGCCAGCTGCGCGCCTATGCCGGCGCGCCGCTGCCCGATCCCCTGCAGGCCGTCGCCGCCGCCGTCTGGAATGACGAGGCGCATGTCGCCGAGAGCCGCGCGCTCTATCAGCAGAAATACCGCATCGCCGACGAGATCTTCGGCGGGCTCAATGCCTATATGCCCCCCGAAGCGGGGTTCTTCCTGTGGTTGCCGGTCGCCGATGGCGAACAGGCGGCCGTGAAACTGTGGCAGGAGACCGGCGTGCGTGTGCTGCCGGGCGCCTACCTCTCGCGCGAGGTCGGGGGCGAAAACCCCGGCGCCGGCTATATCCGCGTGGCGCTGGTCGCCCCGGAGGATGAGACCCGGCGCGGACTGACCCTGCTGCGCAACTGCCTTTATGCGTGAGGATCCGATGGCCAGCTTCCCCACCCCGCACCAACGCGACCCGCTGATCGACCACCGGCTGCAGGCGATGCTCAGCCAGCGCGGCAAGGAATTGCTGGGCCTGGGCCTGATCGGCCTGGGGCTGGTCCTGGCGCTGATCCTCGGCTCCTACAGCCCCGAGGATCCGACCTGGATGGCCGCGACCGACGCGCCGGTGCACAACGCGCTCGGCCGGATCGGCGCCGCCATCGCCGCGCCCCTTTACACGATCATCGGCAAGGGTGCCTGGGGCATCGCGCTGGCCTTCTGCGTCTGGGGCACGCGGCTCGTGATCCATCAGGGCGAGGATCTGGTGCTGGGCCGGTCGTTCTTTGCCCCCGTGGCCTTTGCGCTGGGGGCGGTCTGGCTCGCCTCGCTGGTGCCGGGCTCGGGCTGGGTGCTGAGCTTCGGCATGGGCGGCATGTTCGGCGACACCGTGCTGGCGGCGCTGATGACGGCGCTGCCGATGACCACGTTCGTCGCCAATCTGGTGACGCTGATGACCTTCGCCGGGACGCTGGCGCTCTATCTCTATGTCCTCGGCTCCTCGGTGCCCGAGCTGATCCGCATCGGCCGCTTCCTGATGTCGGGGCTGATCCTGACCTATATGGGCGCCCTGTCGCTGATGGGCTTTTCCGTGCGCGGCATGGGCGGGTTGGCCCTGCGCGGTCACGAGCATTGGCAGACCCGGCGCGAGACCCGCGCGCAGGCCCGTGCCGCCGCCGACCATGCGCTGGCCCAGCACCAGCCCTGGGCCGATCCGGCCGGGGGCGACTGGGACCAGCAGGGCTGGGATCATCAGCCCGCCGCCGCGCATCCCGGCTACCGCCCGCTCCATGCCGATCCCCGCGCCGCTCAGGCCCCGCGTGCGCCCTATGGCCATGCCGTCGAACCGCCGGTCAGCGCTCGCCGCGGCCATCCGGCGCCGCAACCGGAATGGGAGCCCGACCCCTGGGCCGATCCCTACGACGCGCCCGCCGCAGCGCCCTATCACGCGCCGCAGCAGGCGCCCCGACAGGGCCAGTCCTGGCACCGCCCGGCGGCCGAGGCGCCGCAGCGCGCCCCCGCGCCGCAGATGGCGTCCCATCACGCGGCCGCCCCGCACGGCAGCGCGCGCCCGGCCCCGCTCCACGCGGCTGCCCAGGCCCGTGCCCCCATGCCGCAGCCCGCGCCCTATCGCGCCCCGGAAGCGGCCGAGCCCGCGAAGCCGGGTGTGCTGGGCCGCGTTGCCGCGCTGACGCGCCGGCCCGAGCCCGAGCCCGATGTCTGGTCGATGCCCGATGCCGAGCTGATCGAGACGCAGGCGCCGCACTACGACACCCGGGCGCCCAGCCCCGAGGGGCTGCGTGCCCGGATCGCCGAACTCATGACCTCGCGCAGCCGCGCCAAGCCGGTGCTGCGCTTCGACCCCGAGGAATACCCGAGCCGCGCCAAGCCGCAGCCGGCCCATGCCGAGCCGCCGCTGACCGCGCGCCGCGAACCGGCCCTCGCCGCCGCGCCCGCCGTGGCCCCGGTCGAACCCCCGGCGCAGGGTTTCTCGTTCAGCCACGCCTTCGGCTACCAGCCCGCGCCCGCGGTCTACCCGGGCGCCACGCTGCCGGTGACCCCGCTGCCGGGCGCCGCGCCCGCGCGGGGCGGGCCGCTGCGCCGCGATCCCGAACCGCTGATCGAGGACGACGACGAGGACGAGGACAACGACATCTCGCGCTTCGACGCGCCGCCGCCCCGGGCCTCGGCCTTCGCCGACCCGCGCCCCGCCGCTCCGGCCGCCGCCGGGCGCCGCGCCGCGCCCGTGGCTCCCTCGCGTCAGGCCCGGGCCGAGGCGCAGCCGCGCCTGCCGTTCGAGCCGCCGTCCGACGGGTTCGAACTGCCGCCGCTGTCGCTGCTGGCCGATCCCCGCAGCGTCCACCGCGCCCAGGTGCCGCAGAGCGCGCTCGACATGAACGCCCGGATGCTGGAAAGCGTGCTCGACGATTACGGCGTCCGGGGCGAGATCGTCAGCGCCCACGCCGGGCCGGTGGTCACGCTTTACGAACTGGAACCGGCCCCGGGCCTCAAGGCCAGCCGGGTGATCGGCCTGTCGGACGATATCGCCCGCTCGATGTCGGCGCTGTCCGCGCGCGTCTCGACCGTGCCGGGGCGCACGGTGATCGGGGTCGAACTGCCCAACGCCGACCGCCAGACCGTGGTCCTGCGCGAGATCCTCGCCACCCGCGATTTCGGCGACAGCCAGATGCGCCTGCCGCTGGCGCTGGGTGTGGATATCGCCGGCCATCCGGTGGTCGCCAACCTCGCCAAGATGCCCCACCTGCTGATCGCCGGGACCACCGGCTCGGGCAAGTCGGTGGCGATCAACACCATGATCCTGTCCTTGCTCTACAAGCTGACACCGGCCGAATGCCGGCTGATCATGATCGACCCCAAGATGCTGGAACTCAGCGTCTACGACGGCATCCCGCATCTGCTGTCCCCGGTCGTCACCGACCCCAAGAAGGCCGTGGTGGCGCTGAAATGGGTGGTGGGCGAGATGGAGGAACGCTACCGCAAGATGTCGAAGATGGGCGTGCGCAACATCGAAGGCTACAACGGCCGCGTGCGCGAGGCTCAGGCCAAGGGCGAGATGTTCAAGCGCACCGTGCAGACGGGCTTCGACGACGAGACCGGCGATCCGGTGTTCGAGACCGAGGAATTCGCCCCGGAACTCTTGCCCTTCATCGTGGTGATCGTCGACGAGATGGCCGACCTGATGATGGTCGCGGGGAAAGAGATCGAAGCCTGCATCCAGCGCCTGGCGCAGATGGCCCGGGCCTCGGGGATCCACCTGATCATGGCCACGCAGCGCCCCTCGGTCGATGTCATCACCGGCACGATCAAGGCCAACTTCCCGACCCGGATCTCGTTCCAGGTCACCTCGAAGATCGACAGCCGGACGATCCTGGGCGAGCAGGGCGCCGAGCAGCTCCTGGGCTCGGGTGACATGCTCTACATGGCGGGCGGCTCCAAGATCACCCGCGTGCACGGCCCCTTCGTCTCGGACAGCGAGGTCGAAGAGGTGGTGATGCATCTGAAAAGCTACGGCCCCGCGGATTACGTCTCGGGCGTGCTGGAAGGGCCGGAAGGCGAGCGCGAGGCGGATATCGACGCGGTGCTGGGCCTCGGCGGCGGCGAATCGGGCGGCGACGACGCGCTTTACGACCAGGCAGTGGCGATCGTGGCGCGCGACCGCAAATGCTCGACCTCCTACATCCAGCGCAAACTGGGCATCGGCTACAACAAGGCCGCGCGTCTGGTGGAGCAGATGGAGCAGGAGGGCGTGGTCTCGACCGCCAACCATGTCGGCAAGCGCGAGATCCTGGTGCCGGAAAGCCACTGAGGGGCCGTGTGGAAGCGGGGGGCAGCCCCCAGAGAACGCAAAAGGCGGGGGGCCAGCCCCCCGCGCCCCCCGCTCAAGGGGGTTTTCCACCCCCTTGAGAAACCCCCGAGGATATTTGAAGCGCAAAGAAGGCGGCTTAACGCCCTCTTAATCTTCATCTTTGTTCTTCAAATATCCTCGGGGGGTGAATGCCCGCAGGGCAGAGGGGGGCAGACTGCCCCCCTTCTTCGGCGCGGCAACGCCGCGCCGCTGGTCGCCCGAGGCGCCCGCGGCAGCGGGTAACGAGGGCGAAACCCCTCAGATCTCGATGACGCGGACCTGCTGGCCCTTGGCCGCCAGCGCCAGTTCGCCGTTGCAGAGCCGCAGCGCATCCGCGCCGAAGATCTCGTGCCGCCAGCCCTTGAGGCAGGCCACATCCCGCTTGCCCGCGGCGATCTGGTCCAGGTCCGAGGTCGGCGCGATCAGCCGCTGCGCCACGCCTGCGGAATCGGCCTTGGCCTTGAGCAGCACCCTGAGCAGATCCGCCAGCGCCGGGTTGACCTGCAGCGGTTCGTCCTCGGTCGCGGCGCGCGGCCAGTCCTTGGGCCCGAGCGTGAGCGCCTGTTGCACCGCTTCGAGGATCCCGTCGGCGATCTCGCCCCGCCGCGCCTCGCGCAGCAGAAGCCGCGAGCGGCCCAGCGCCTCGATCGAATCCGGTTTGGTCGAGGCCAGTTCCAGCAGCGCGTCGTCCTTGTAGACCCGCGAGCGCGGCACGTTGCGGGTCTGGGCGTAATCCTCGCGGAACCGCGCCAGTTCCTTGACCAGCGCCATGAACTTGCCCGATTGCCCGCGGGTGCGGATCTTCTGCCAGGCGTCCTCGGGATGGGTGACATAGGTCTCGGGCGAGGTCAGCACGCCCATCTCCTCGGCCACCCAGGCGGCGCGGCCGCTTTTCTCGATGTCTTTCTTCAGGTGTTCGTAGATCTGGCGCAGGTGGGTCACATCATCCAGCGCGTAGCGCAGCTGCGCCTCGCTCAGCGGGCGCTGCGACCAGTCGGTGAAGCGCGAGGTCTTGTCGAGCGGCGCCTTGGCGATCTTCTTGACCAGCGTCTCGTAGCCGACCTGTTCGCCGAAGCCACAGACCATGGCGGCGATCTGGGTGTCAAACAGCGGCTCGGGGATCACCCCGCCGTCGATGAAGAAGATCTCCAGATCCTGCCGCGCGGCGTGGAAGACCTTCACCACATCGGTGTTGCGCATCAGGTCCAGCAGCGGATCGAGCGACAGCCCCTCGGCCAGCGGGTCGATGACATAGGCACGCTCGGGGCCCTTGCCGGGCAGCGCCATCTGCACGAGGCAGAGCTTGGCGTAATAGGTCCGCTCGCGCAGGAACTCGGTATCGAGGGTGACGTAGGGCTCGCCCGCAGCCTCGGCGCAGAGTGCGGCAAGGGCTTCGGTGGTGGTGATGATGTTCATTCGGCCTCGCAGGCGCGGGGTCGTCCCGCTGGTTCAACGGTTCTACGGGGCGTCGGGAGGAATGGAAAGGGAACGCCGCGCGGCCCCCTTCCCTCAGTCACGCAACTGCAACACTGCCTCGCCGCGCGTCGGACCCTGCCGCCCTTCGCCGCTGAGCCGGAAGTGCAGGGTCTCGCCCGCGCGCCGGATCTCGAAGAGCCCCTCGGCACCGTCGCCGAGGCGCAGGATTTCGCCCTGGATCCGGCCCTCGATTTCCTCCGGCAGGTCGTCATCGCCCCGGTTTTCGCCCCGGATCAGCCCGCCGTCGGCCTCGCGCAGCAGATAGGCGAAGCTGCGCCCGCCCTGCTGGGTTGCGCAGCGGCCCTGAAAGACATGGCCGGAAAGCCGCGTGCCCTCCAGCCGGATACGGCAGCGGAAGCGTTGCGCGGGTTCACCCGGCAGGGCCAGCGTGCCCTCGCCCTGCCATTCGCCCTCGAAGGGCGCGAAGGTCTGCGCCATGGCGGGGGAGGCGAGGCTGAGGGCGATCAGGGCGGCGCGGATCATTGCAGGCTCCATCGGATAAGGCCGGGCAACAGGTAGAGATCGGCGGCCAGCGCCAGCGCCACGGCCAGCGCGATCAGCCCGCCGAAAACCGCGAGCCCGGGCAGGGCCGAGGCCAGCGTCACCGCCAGCCCGGCAAAGAGGATCGTCGTGGTGGCGGCCATCGGCGGCCCGGCCTCGACCAGCGCGCGGTCGACGCGGCGGGCGGTGCTGCCCCGGGCCAGCCGCAACCGGTTCAGCAGATGCAGCGTGTCGTCCACGGCGATGCCGAAGGCCACGGTGAGGGCGATCATGTTCATGATGGTCAGTTCGCGACCCCAGAGCACCAGCCAGGCCTCGACGCCCAGGATCGGGATCAGGTTCACCACCAGCGCCAGCAGCCCCAGCCTGAGCGAGCGGTGGACCAGCGCCACCAGCAGGGTGATGGCGAGGATCGTCGAATAGAGACCCCAGCGCAGGCTTTCGACGATCCGCGGCCCCTCGGTCAACAGGGCGTATCCCGGGCCGACGATCTGCGTCACCCCGGCAAGACCGGCCTCGGCAAGGCGGGCCTCCAGCGCGGCCAGCGCCTGATCGGCGCGCACGTCGGCGGCGGCAATGGGCAGCTGTACCGGCAGGGCATGGGCGCCGCCATCGCGTGAGGCCATGCGCGCCAGCATCGCCTCGCCAGCCGCGCCCCGGGCGAAGGCGTCGCTGCCATAGAGCACGCGGGCGGCGGCGCGGATCCTGTCCCGCGGCGCGGCCGGGTCATCCTCGACCACCACCAGCATGCGGTCGGCGCCCAGCCCCTCGGCGTCCATGATGGCCAGCGCCTCGGTCACCGGGGCGCCGCGCGGCAGGTAATCGGCATAGCGGAACCCCAGGTCCGAGCGGCTCTGCAGCGCCCAGAGCCCGGCCAGCACCAGCGCCGCCAGCAGCGCGACCAGCCGCCCGTGGCGCGCCAGCGCCCGCGCCCCGGGCACAAGGCCGCGGAAAAGCCGCGGCGCCCGGGTTCCGGCCCGTGGCCGGTCCAGAAGCCGCATCAGCACCGGCGTCATCAGCAGGACCGAGGCGAGGCACAGCGCCATGCCCAACCCGCCCGCCCAGGCCATCCGGTTCAGCGAGGGGGAATCGGGCAGGGCGAGCGAGGCGAAGGCAAGGATCGTGGTGAAGGAGGTGAGGGCGGCCGCGGGCGCGGTCTCGGCCAGGGCCCGGGCCAGCGCCGGGCGCCGCGCCATGCCGCGGCGCAGGGCGTGGATCGCGGCATGATAGACATGCACGGAATCCGAGAAGGCCAGCACGATCAGCACCACCGGCAGGGATCCCATCAACGGGTCGATGGGCGTGCCGCTGGCGCCGAGCACGCCGAAGAACCACACCAGCCCGGTGATCGGCGGCAGGGCGATCACCGCCACCGCCCGGGCCGAGCGGAACAGGATCGCGGTGAAGGCGAGGCAGATCAGCGTCGCCAGCGGCACCAGCAGGCCCAGGTCATGGATCAGCTCGCGGGCAATGGCGCGCTGCACGGCGAGGAGGCCGACGATCTCGGTCTCGAGGGCGGGGGTGGTGGCCGCGGCCTCCGCCAGACGCGCGGCGAAGGCATCGCCGCCCTGACCGCGCTCGGGCGCCACGACGATCAGCGTGGCGGTGAGGCCCTCGTTGACCAGCTGCGCGGCCAGCGGGCTCTCCCGCCGGATCGTGGCGAGGCGCTCGGCGGGCGGCAGATCCGCCAGTTCCGGCCCCGAAAGCCAGGCGCCCTCGCGCCCCGGGGCCGGCAGGCCGGGCAGCGAGATCACCTGCTGCACGCCCTCGACGAAGTGCAGGTCGAGGACCAGATCGTCGAGCGCGGCAAGCCCCGCCTCACTGGCCAGATCGGGGGCGCGGACCAGAAGCACCTCCTCGGCGGTGAGGGGGCCGAACCGCGCGCTGTAGCGGTCGATGGCGCGCGCGCCCTCCGTGCCGGTGCCGATCAGCCCCGAGAGGTCGACCGCCACCCGGATCTGCGTCGCCTGCCAGAGCGCGAGCAGGGTGACGAGGACCAGCGCCAGCCCGGGCCAGAGCGGACGGGCCAGCAGCCGGGCGAAGGCCCGCACCAGCAGGGAAGCGGAGGGCGCGGGCTGTTGCATGAGCGGCAAGCTAGCACAGGGCGGCCGGGGAGCAAGCGCGAGGGCGGGCGACAGGTGGCGGGGGCCAGCCCCCCGCGCCCCCCGCCAAAGGGGGCCCTCGGGCCCCCTTTGGAAACCCCCGAGGATATTTGGAGAACAAAGATGAAGGTTGAGAGGGCGTTAAGCCGCCTTCTTTGCGCTCCAAATATCCTCGGGGGTGAGGGCCGCCCGGACGAGGCGCCGGTGGCGCGTCGTCAGGCCCGAACGCCCGGAGCGCAAGCGTAGGGCCGGACCAGGCCGTCAGGCCAAGAGGGGGGCAGACGGCCCCCCTTCTTCCCTTACAGCGACCATTTCGGCGTGAAGGGCAGTTGCGCGGACAGCGCGCCGTCCACGGCCAGAACCTGCCCGTTCACATAGCTCGCAGCCTCCGAGGCGAGGAAAGCCACGGCCTCGGCGATCTCCTCGGCGCGGCCGCCGCGGCGCAGCGGGTTCAGCTGGCCGATGCGGTCTTCCTTGCCCCGGGCGCGGGCGTCGTCGAAGAGCGCGGCGGTCATCGGCGTGTCGATGAGGCCGGGCGCCACGCCGTTCACCCGGATCCCGGTGCCGCTCAGGGCCATGGCGGTGGTCTGCACCAGATTGGCCACCCCGGCCTTGGAGGCCGAATAGGGGATCGGCCCGGCCCCGGCCCTGAGCCCCGCGACCGAGGCGGTGCAGACGATGGCCCCGCCGCGCTGCATATGCGGCAAGGCAGTGCGGATGGCGATCCAGGGGCCCAGCAGGTTGATGCGCAGCACCTCCATGAAATCGGCGCTCGGCGTGTCGAGCCGGGGCAGCAGCCCGCCCGTCACCCCGGCATTGGCGAAGAGCACATCGATCCCGCCGAAGCCCGAGACCGCATGGCCGACGATCGCCTCGACCCCGGCATCGGTGGCGCAATCGGTGACCAGCGCGCTGGCCTCGGTGCCTTCGGCCCGGGCCAGGGCGGCGGTTTCCTCGACCCCTTCCTGCACATCGGCCAGTACCAGCCGCGCGCCGCGCCGGGCGAGCAGCAGGGCCGTGGCGCGGCCGATGCCACCGGCGGCGCCGGTGATGATCGCGGTCTTGCCGGTGAAATCGCTCATCTCATCCCTCCCTCGATGCCGGGGGTCGCCCCCCCGCATAATGTGCCGCGCGTTGCCGGGCCTTCAACCGCCCAGCGCCGGGTTGCGGCCGCGGTTGGTGACCTGGGGCGCCCAGCCGGGGTGGTTCAGCCCGCGGCGCTTCTTGATCTCCATCCGCGCCAGCTGGTCGCGGTGCACCTCGTCCGGGCCGTCGGCCAGCCGCAGGGTCCTGAGCCCGGCATAGGCCAGCGCCGTGCCGAAATCATTGCCTGTGCCGCCGCCGCCGCAGGCCTGGATCGCCCAATCGGCGATCTGGCAGGCCATGGTCGGCGCCGCGATCTTGATCATGGCGATCTCGGCGCGGGCCTCCTTGTTGCCCACCGTGTCCATCTTGTGCGCCGCATGCAGCGTCAGCAACCGGCATTGGTCGATCATCAGCCGCGCCTCTGCGATGCGTTCGCGGGTCACGCCCTGTTCGGCCACCGGCTTGCCGAAGGCCACGCGCTGCAGCGTGCGGTCGATCATGATCTCCAGCAGGCGCTCGGCCATGCCGATGGTGCGCATGCAATGGTGGATCCGCCCCGGCCCCAACCGCCCCTGCGCGATCTCGAAGCCGCGGCCCTCGCCCAGGAGCAGGTTCGAGGCCGGCACGCGGACATCCTGAAACAGCACTTCCGAGGCCCGGTCCGGCACGCCGTAATAGCCGAAGACCGGCAGCGAGCGGGTCACGGTGATGCCGGGCGTGTCCATCGGCACCAGGATCATCGACTGCTGCTTGTGGCGGTCGGGATTGCCCGGATCGGTCTTGCCCATGAAGATGCAGATCTTGGTCTTGGGGTTCGAGGCCCCGGTCGTGTACCATTTATGCGCGTTGATGACGTAGTTGTCGCCCTCGCGCCGGATCTCGGCCTGGATGTTGGTGGCATCGGACGAGGCGACGGCGGGCTCGGTCATGGCGAAACAGGACCGGATCTCACCGTTGAGCAGCGGTTTCAGCCAGCGCTCCTTGTGCTCGGCGCTGCCATACCGCTCGATCACCTCCATGTTGCCGGTATCGGGGGCGTTGCAGTTGAACACCTCGGGCGCGAGGAAGCTGCGGCCCATGATCTCGCACAGATAGCCGTATTCGACATTCGACAGGCCCGCGCCCTTGTCGCTATCGGGCAGGAACAGGTTCCACAGCCCCGCCTCGCGCGCCTTGGGCTTCAGCCGGTCGAACATCGGGTAGATGGCGAAGGGGCCCAGCTCCTCGGCCTCGCGGAAGAACTCGGCTTCGTTGGGATAGATATGCTCGTCCATGAAGGCCTTGAGCCGGGCCTCGTAATCCAGGACGCGGGGCGACTTGTCGGGTACCATGGGATCCTCCTGTGCTGGCGGCAGCCTAGAGAAACCCACAGCGTCTGGCAAGATCGTCTGACGATCCGGCTTGACGATGGCCCGCATCGCCGCCATCCTCGGGCAAACGCGGGAGGGGATCATGGCCGAAGCGGAACTCGATGCCTGGATGCAGGCGCATGTCGCGGGCTATCGCGGCCCGCTGACCCTGACCCGGCTGAAGGGCGGGCAGTCGAACCCGACCTGGCGGGTCGAGGCGGCCTCGGGGCGCTATGTCCTCCGGCAGAAGCCGGTCGGCAAGGTGCTGCCCTCGGCGCATCAGGTCGACCGCGAATACACGGTGATGAAGGCGCTGGGCGAGACGGATGTGCCGGTGCCGCGCATGCTGGGCTTTTGCGACGACGAGAGCGTCATGGGCTCCATGTTCTTCGTCATGGAGCATCTGGAGGGCCGCACCCTCTGGGACCCCCGCCTGCCCGGGATGACGCCGACCGAGCGCGCCGCGATCTTCGAGGCGATGAACGACGCCATCGCCAGGATCTCGCTGGTCGACCCGCTGGCCGTGGGGCTTGGGGATTACGGGCGGCAGGGCGGCTATCTGGAGCGCCAGGTCTCGCGCTGGACCAGGCAATACCGCGCCTCCGAAACCCACCGGATCGAGGCCATGGACCGGTTGATCGACTGGCTGCCGCAGACCATGCCGACCCGCCCCGAGGAGGTGCGCATCGCCCATGGCGACTTCCGCCTCGACAATCTGATGTTCCACCCGACCGAGCCGCGGGTGCTGGGGGTGCTGGATTGGGAACTCTCCACCCTGGGCGACCCCTACGCCGATTTCGCCTATAACGTCATGGTCTGGCGCATCGCGCCGGGGATCTTCCGCGGCCTCGGCGGGGTCGATCTGACCGGCACCGGCATCCCGACGGAAGACGAGTATATCAACCTCTGGTGCCGGAAGACCGGGCGCGAAAGGCCTGCGGACTTCGACTTTTACGTCATTCTCAGCCTGTTCCGCATCGCCGCCATCGTCCAGGGCATCGCCAAGCGCGCCCAGGACGGCACGGCGAATGATCCGCAGGCGGCCGAGATGGGCAAGGTCGCGGGCCCGCTGGCCGAGGTCGCCTGGTCCATGGTGAGGCGATGAGCGAACCCTCGGGGCCGGAGGCGCTGGTCCGCGACGTGCTGCAGGGCCTGGCCGAGGGGCGCTTCGTGCCGGGGCAGCGGCTGGTCGAGCCGGATCTGATGGCGCGATACAGCCTAGGCCGCTCCACGGTGCGCGAGGGGCTGGGGCGGCTTGCCGCCGCCGGGATCGTGGCGCAGACGCCGCATCGCGGGGCGCAGATCCGCCTGCTGACCCGCCGCGCCGCCCTCGATGTGCTGCGGGTGACCGAGCAGCTTCTCGGCCTCGCCGCCCGGCAGGCGGCCGAAGCGGTGGCGGCGGGCGCCCCGGCCGCGCCGCTGGTCGAGGCCGCCGGGGAATACGACGCCGCCGATGCGACCGAACGCCCCCGGGCCCGCGCCCGCTATTACCGGGCGCTGACCCAGCTTGCCGGCAATGCCGAGATCGAGCGCCTGCTGCCGCTGCTGCAGGTCCATCTGATCCGCGCCCAGCTGCGGCTTTCGCGTCCGCCGGAGGGCGGGACAAGGGCGGCGCTGGTCCGCGCCGTCTCGGCGGGCGATCCGGTGGCCGCCGAGGCCGCCGCGCGGCGCCATATCGCCGCCCTGATCGCCCTGCTTCCCGCCGTGCCCGACAGCGCCTTCGGGCCCCAGTCTTAACCTTTCCGAAACCCGCCTTCTTTGCGCGGCAAATATCCTCCAGGGGGGCCGGGGGGATGGAAAATCCCCCCGGGGCCGCCACCGGGCGCGCGCTTTGTTCAGCCGCGTCCCGTCAGCCGGTTGCCCAGCGCCGCCAGCCGCGAGGGGCCACCGCCCGCGGCCTCGGCCCGGTCGGCCAGCCCATAGAGCCGGTACATCGCCCGCACCCCCAGCCAGCGCAGCGGCTCGGGCTCCCAGGCGCGGGGCCGGCGGTTGACCCAGGGCAGGGCGGTCAACTCCGTCTGCCGCCCCAGCGCCAGATCGGCCAGCGTCCGGCCCGCCAGGTTCGAGGTGGAGACCCCGGTGCCCACATACCCCCCCGCCCAGCCGATCCCGTCCGCGCCCAGCCCCACGGTCGCGCACCAGTCGCGCGGCACGCCCAGCACGCCGCACCAGGCGTGGTCGATGCGGGCGCCCCGGGCGGCGGGGAAATGGCGGTGCAGGATGGCGGTCAGGCGGCGCACGGTTTCCGCATCGGGCGTCCCGTCGCGGTCCAGCCGCGCGCCGAACTTGTAGGGCACACCCCGGGCGCCCACCGTGATCCGCCCCTCGCGCGTGCGCTGGCAATAGCAATAGGTATGGTCGAAATCGCCCAGGATCTCGTGCCCTTCCCAGCCGATCTGCGCCCAGACCTCGGGCGGGAGCGGCTCGGTCACGATCTGCGCCGAATTCATCGGCAGCCATTCGCGCCTCAGCCCCGGCAGCGTCGCCGTGAACCCCTCGGTGCAGCGCAGGATCACCGGCGCGCGCAGGCGCCCGCGCTTGGTGGTCAGCAGTCCGGGCGCGATGCCGGTGACTTCGGTCTCCTCATGGATCACCGCGCCCGCGCGCTCCACCGCCTCGGCCAGACCCCGCACCAGCTTGGCCGGCTGGATCCGGGCGGTGCCGGTCACCACCATGGCGCCCCGCGCGCCGGGGATGCGGATGCGGGCGCGGGTCTCGTCCGCGCCGATGGCGAAGACGCGGTCCTCCTCGCCCCAGGACACGCGATGCGCGGTCTCGGCCAAGAGCCGCTGGTGCTGGGCGTCGTTGGTCGCCACCATCAGCTCGTCGCCGCGGCGGATATCGGCGTCGATGCCCTGCGCCTCGGCCACCGCGATCACCTCGTCCACCGTGCCCGACATGGCGCGGACGAGGGCGCGCACCGCCTCGGGGCTCGAGGTATCGGCATAGCGCTGGTGGTTCCACGAGAACCCGCCCGAGAGCCAGCCGCCGTTCCGGCCCGAGGCGCCGTAGCCCGCGAAGTGCTTCTCGACCAGCGTGACGCGCAGCCCGGGGTCCAGCTGCCTGAGATACCACGCGGCCCAGAGCCCGGTATAGCCCGCGCCGATGATCGCCACATCCGCGTCGCTGTCGCCGGGCAGGGGCGCGCGGCGGGTCCGGGGCAGGCCGATATCGGCGTACCAGAAGCTGAGCGCGCCGAGCCGGGTCATGCGAGGCCCAGCGCCGCCAGGATCTCGGCCCGGTGCTGGTCGCGCCGCGGGGCCTCGGCCGGTTCCAGCGCCCGCCCGTCGAAGCGCGGCGCCGGGCGCGGTTGCAGCATGCCGCCCGCCTGCGACCAGGTGCCCCGCGCCTGCAGATGCGGATCGCGGGCGGCTTCCTCGGGCGTCAGCACCGGGGCGACGCAGGCATCCGATCCCGCAAAGAGCCGGGTCCAATGGTCGCGCCCCTCGCTGGCGAAGAGGGTTGTCAGACGTTCGGTGGCTTTCGGCCAGCTTTTCCGGTCGTTCTGGCGCGCGAAATCCGGATCATCGGACAGGGACAAAAGCGACAGAAACTGGGCGTAGAACTTCGGTTCAAGGCATTGGACCGAGACAAATCCGCCATCCGCGCAACGGTAGCTGCGCGACCAATGCGGCCCGTCCAGCAGCGATTGCCCCCGCGTGGCGCGGAACATGCCGCCCGATTGCATCAGCATCAGCAGCGTCATCATATGCGCCGAACCGTCGACGATGGCCGCATCGACCACGGTTCCCTGCCCGCTGCGTCCGGCGCGGATCAGCCCGGCCAGCATCCCGGCCACCAGATACATGGCCCCCCCGCCGATGTCACCGACCAGCGTCGGCGGCGTGACCGGCGGCTCGCCGGGCAGCGAGCCGTACCAGAGCGCGCCCGACAGCGCGATGTAATTGAGGTCGTGGCCGGCCTCCAGCGCCCGGGGTCCGGCCTGCCCCCAGCCGGTCATCCGCCCATAGACCAGCCGCGGGTTCAGCGCCTGCGCCTCGGCGGGGCCAAGCCCCAGACGTTCCATCACGCCCGGCCGGAACCCTTCGATCAGCCCGTCGGCCGAGGCGATCAGCGCCTCCAGCACCGGGCGGTCCTCGGGCGATTTCAGGTCCAGCGCGATGGTCTTCTTGCCGCGGTCGAGGAGGTTCGCCTCCGGCAGGCCGGGCAGCGGCGGGCCGTCCGGGCGCTGCACGCAGATCACCTCGGCGCCCAGATCCGCCAGCGTCATGGCGGCGAAGGGGCCGGGGCCCAGCCCCTCGATCTCGATGATGCGCAGGCCTTCAAGCATGGTCTCTCCATTCCCCCCGGTCGATCAGGATCTGTTTCAGCAGGCTGGGCCGGTCGGTCATCAGGCCGTCGACGCCCATATCCAGAAGCGCCTGCATGTCGTCGGCCTCGTTCACCGTCCAGACCTGCACGCGGATGCCGTGGCGATGGGCGGCGCGCAGGAAACGTGGTGTCACAACCTCGATGCCGCGGAACCGCCGGGGGACCTGCACCATCGGGAAGCCCCCGCGTGGCAGCGGCAGGCCCCAGCCTGTCAGCCAGAGCCCCAGCGCCCCCCTGAGCGAGGGCGACCAGCAGAGATCCTGCCCCAGCAGCGCCCTGAGCCGCGCCGTGCGGGCGCCCGCGAAACTGCCGGTGCCGATCCGGGGCAGGGCGCGCATGCGGGTCACCAGGGCTGCCAGCGGCTCGACCACCGCATCGCATTTGCTTTCGATATTGACGTGAAGCTCGGGAAATTCCTCGAGGAGGTCGGCCAGCAGCGGGATCGGCGCGCCGGAATGGGTGCGGATCCGCGCCAGATCGCGCCGGGTCAGGGCGGCGATGGGCCGCGGATCGCCGGTCAGCCGCTTCAGCGTCGGATCGTGGTGGATGACGACCGCCCCATCGGCGGTCAGATGCACATCCGTCTCGATATGCCGATAGCCCAGCGCCACGGCATGGGCGAAGGCCGGCATTGTATTCTCGTCGTTTTCCAACGAGCCGCCGCGGTGGGCGATGGCCACCGGGCCGGGATGATCGAGCCAGCCGTGGGTCATGCCGGGGCCGGTCGCGAGAGGATGCGGCCGATCAGCGCCAAGAGCAGCAGATAGGCGGCGGCGCCGAACGAGAGTGTGGCGCGCGCCGCGGCGCTTCCGTCTTCCCAGCTCAGCCCCGCCATGCCGAGCGCGTGGGCCATTCCCCACCCGCCTGCGACCCAGAACAACGCCAGAATGAGGATGTCTTCCGTCGCCGAGCAGCGCGCCGCCAGATCGCGGGCGATCAGGGCGAAGCCGACCCCGAGGATCGCCATGTCGTAATCATAGACATAGGGGCTGACAGGAATGGAGGCGAAACAGGCCACAGCCAGCGAGTGTCTGAGGGGCCAGTGCCTCAGGACCGCCAGCGTCACCGCGCCGCAGGCCAGAAGCGCGGTGGCGATCTGACCGGCCATGGCCAGTCCCGCCGAGGCCCCCAGCGAGCGAAACAGCGCATAGGACGAGGTCATGCGGAAGAACGGATAGAAATCGGCGCTCAGGGCCTGTTGAGCCGTCTCGACCGCGAGCCGGAAGGCGGGCCAGATGCCGGGGCCCAGCAGCAGGGTGGCCAGGGCGGAACTTGCCAGGACCACGCCGGTTGCGATCCCCACGACCGGCCAGCGACGCGACAGCGCAGCGTGCACGCCGAGGCCGATGCCCAGATGCGGTTTGATGACAAGAAGTCCCAGTGGCCAGCCCGCCCCCGCGCGTCCTTGCAGGGACAGGAGCACGAAACCCGCCATCAGCGCCGCGATCAGGAAGGAATTCTGGCCGACGGCGATTGTCACGCAGACCGGGGGCAGGATGCTCAACAGCACCTTCGGCAGCTGCGGCCCCGATAGCCGGGCCAGAAGCCACAGATAGGCGGCCAGCGTCAGGCCGACGAACAGCGCATAGGCGAGACCGCGCGGCACAAGCTGCAAGAGCACGACAACGAGGTCGAATTGCGGCGGGTAGGTCCAGGGCATGAACCCGTCACGGTCGATCAGCCCCTCCTGAAGGCTCCGCATGACCACCGGATCATAGGCCTGCGCCGCACGGCCTTCGGCGACCAACTGCCCCGCAAGGTAGAAGGCGTCGAAATCGACCAGCGCGCCGTCGGCGCCCGGCGCCGGCCGCAGCTGCGCGAAATGCCAGATCATCCCCGCCAGCAGCGCCGCGACCAATGCCACGAAGACCAGCCGGGTGATTGTTTCATTGCTTCGCATGGTCTGTCGTCTTCCGTTCTGCCGCGGGCGGATGCGGGAGGGGCCTTCCGTCCTGCCGCCTCAGTCGCGGTGGCCCTGCGTCAGCGCGGCGTCGAGATCGTCGTAAAGGTCGCCCGCATCCTCGATCCCGGTCGACAGCCGCAGCAGATCGACCGGGCAGGGCGAGCCCGCACCCTCGATCGAGGCGCGATGCTCGATCAGGCTTTCGACCCCGCCCAGCGAGGTGGCGCGTTTCCACAGGCCGGTATGGGCGGCGGTGCCGATGGCGGCCTTCTCGCCGCCGGTCACCTGCACCGACATCATGTAGCCGAACCCGCCCGTCATCTGCCGCGCGGCGATGTCGTGGCCCGGGTGCTGGGGCAGCCCGGGATAGAGGACGCGCGCCACCCGCGGATGGGCCGAAAGCCGCTGCGCCAGCGCCAGCGCCGAGGCCGCCTGCCGCTCGGCCCGCAGGTGCAGCGTGCGCAGGCCGCGCATCAGCAGATAGGCCTCGAACGGGCCGAGGATACTGCCCTGCGATTTGCGGATCAGGCGGATGCGGGCGGTGAATTCGTCTTCGGTGCGGGCGGCGATCACCCCGGCCAGCACGTCGGAATGGCCGTTCAGGATCTTGGTCGCCGAATGCATGACGATATCGGCGCCCAGCGTCAGCGGCTGGGTGTGGACCGGCGAGGCGCAGGTGGAATCGACCGCCAGACGCGCCCCCGCGGCATGGGCCAGCGTCGCCGCGGCCTCGATATCGGTGATTGTCCAGAGCGGGTTCGAGGGCGTCTCGATCCAGACCAGCTTGGTGCGGCCGGGCCGGATCGCGGTCTTCAGGGCCAGAAGATCGTCGGTCTCGACGAAATCCACGGCGATGCCCCAGCGCTTGGCCTCGGTCAGCAACCAGGCGCGCAGGGCCCAGTACATGACCTTGGAGGCCACGACATGATCGCCCGGGTCCAGCGCCTGAAACACCGCCGTCGCCGCGGCCATGCCCGAGCCGAACAGCATCGCCCCCGCCTCGGCCGCCTCCAGCATGGCGAGCACGGCCTCGGCCTCGTGGATCGTGGCGTTGTCGGGTCGGCCATAGACGAAGCCGGTGGAATAGCCGTTGTCGGGATCGCGGATATAGGTGGTCGACAGGTGGATCGGCGGCACCACGCCCCGGGTCACCGGGTCGATCTTGCCCATGGCCTGCACGGCGAGCGAACGGGGGGTCCAGTTGGGCATGGCGGGGCTCCGGGGCGATGGGATTCCCTGAAACGGCTAGCGGCTGCGCGGCGTTGCTGCAAGGGGGCGCGGATCAGCGGTGCCGGGCGCGACACGGGCCAATTCGCAAAGGAAGAGCGAAAATTACCGGTTGACCGAATCCCGCCCGTCCTGTCCCATCCCCGAGTTCTTTAATGAGGAGATGAATATGCCGGAAATTTCGAGATTTCTGTCGCGCGTGGTTCTGGGGTGTCTTGTTCCCTTTGCCGCCGGAACCACCGCCCAGGCACAATCGCATTATCAGGGCGGGCACACCATTTCAGAGATGAGCCCGACCTGCGGCGATTATGGCTGGGGCCCAGTTGAAGGGGGCCTGTCGAGATTTCGTCCGGCTGGGGTTGGTTCCAATTCGACGGATTGGCATCAGGTCAGCTTTCATCAGCGGACCTATGCCTGGCACCTGCGCATTCCGGCCACGGCGCAGGCCGGGGAATGGGTGAATGCCCGGTTTTTCGCCATCGGCAGCCGGCACAATGACCTATCCGCGATCTGGGTCCAACTGATTGATCCGCCTGCGGGAATCCTGTGGGGCAATGAAATCATGCTGCGGATGAACCTGCTGAATTTCGAAGGGATCGCAAACTGCAATATCACCGTCAACGCGGTCTATCGCGCGACGCCCTAACGCACCGGCGCGCCGATCATTCGAGTTTCCCTTGTAACAGGATCAAGACCCATGCTGAAATTCAATTTCCTTGTGCCGGCGCTGGCATTCGCCCTGACGGGCGCTGGCGGAACCCGGGCACTGGCCGATGTCTTTGTCGGTGGCGGCTTCCGCAGCGACATGACCCATAATTGCGACCCGTCAGACCCGGAAATTTCCACTTATGTCGCCGCGGTGGGCCTTGGCTATCGGCCGGGCCAGAGCAACGACAATACCTCGACCCTGACCGTGATTTTCCTCGACGGTACGCAACAGATCGTCGTCTTTCAGGATGTCGAGGAATCCCGTTTCCGCTATCCGGCATATGGCACTTGGACGGGTGTGCTGAGCAGCTACAACAATATCCCCCGTCCCCGGCTGCGCGCCGTGCATCTGCGGGTGATCGAGCCCTCGGGCGGTTCGGATATCGGCACGGCCGACCAGATTTTCGTCCGTTTTCAGGTCAGCAATTACTGGCGCACCCGGGGCTGCACCGCCACGTTCACCGGCACGCTGACCAATGCGACGACCGCGGCCTATACCACGGGCGACACTGGCCTGGACCGCCCGAGCGGCCCCCCGCCCGAGGCGGACGCGCCGGACTTTGTCGTCGACGGGGGACGCGATTTCGAGGGATTCGGCGCCGGGCCCGACAGGTGACACCCATGGGCCGGGCGGTGCTGATACGGCCGCCCGGTCGCCCTCAGGCCTCGCGGCGGTAGCGGTCTTCGAGCACGTCGAAGGGCACGCCGGGCTCGTCCTTGGCGCAGCGGATGACCAGCGAGGTCTTGACCGAGGCCACATTGTCGGCGGCCAGCAGGTCCTCGGTCAGGAAGGACTGGAAGGTCGACAGATCCGGCGCCACGCATTTCAGGATGAAATCGATCTCGCCGTTCAGCATGTGGCATTCGCGGACCAGCGACCAGGCCCGGCAGCGGTCCTCGAAAGCCCGCAGATCGGCCTCGTTCTGCCGGTGCAGGCGGACCATGGCGAAGACCTGGACCTCGAACCCCAGTTCCCGGACATCGACGCGGGCGTGATAGCCTTGGATATAGCCCGCCTCCTCCAGCGTCCGCACCCGGCGCAGGCAGGGCGGCGCCGAGATCCCGACCCGCTTGGCCAGTTCGACATTGGTCATGCGCCCGTCGGCCTGCAATTCGGCCAAAATCATGCGGTCGATGGGATCGAGTTTCGCGCCGGGCATTGCGGCAGGTCTCCGTGTCGGTTTGCGCTTATGTAGGCACACTCGCCCTCATGCGCAATATTCTTTCGCAAACCGGCAAGATCGCTGCCGTAGCGACAGCGAAGCGGCGCCGGGAAGGGGTCGCCGCATTGGCCGGGAGCGGCCCGCGACCCCACCGCCAGCCGCCGCGGCGACCCCCTGCGCCCGCGCCGTCAGACCCTGGAAGACGGCCGCCGACACCTGCCTACGGTGCCGCACCCCCTTTTCGCGACGCCTCGGGTCTATATGTAAGGCGCAACGCAGGTCAGCCCGAGGAAGAATCATGTCCGACACCAAGCACACCCGCCTTCTGATCATCGGCTCGGGTCCGGCGGGCTATACCGCGGCGGTCTATGCCTCGCGCGCCATGCTGGAGCCGGTGCTGGTGCAGGGCATCCAGCCGGGCGGGCAGCTGACCATCACCACCGATGTCGAGAACTGGCCGGGCGATGCCTCGGTCATAGGGCCGGACCTGATGGGCCGGATGGAGAACCACGCGCGCGAGATGGGGACCGAGATCATCTCGGACATCATCCTGTCGCTGGATCTGTCCAAACGCCCCTTCACCGCCAAGGGCGACAGCGGCACCACCTATACCGCCGATGCCGTGGTGCTGGCCACCGGCGCGCAGGCCAAATGGCTGGGGCTGGAGAGCGAGCAGAAATTCCAGGGCTTCGGCGTCTCGGCCTGCGCGACCTGCGACGGGTTCTTCTATCGCGGCAAGGAGATCGTCGTGGTCGGCGGCGGCAACACGGCGGTGGAAGAGGCGCTGTTCCTGACCAATTTCGCCTCGAAGGTCACGCTGGTCCATCGCCGCGACAGCCTGCGCGCCGAGAAGATCATGCAGGAGCGGCTGTTCAAGCACCCGAAGATCGAGGTCATCTGGGACAGCGAGATCGTCGAGATCGAGGGTACCGAGATGCCGCTGGGCGTGACCGGCGCCAAGATCCGCAACGTGAAGACCGGTGACGAGCGGGTGATCCCCTGCGAGGGCTTCTTCGTCGCCATCGGCCATGCCCCGGCCTCGGAACTGGTCAAGGACCAGCTGAAGCTGCATTCGGGCAATTATGTCTGGGTGGAACCCGGCTCGACCCGCACCTCGATCGAAGGGGTATTCGCCGCGGGCGACCTGACCGACCATACCTACCGGCAGGCTGTGACCTCGGCCGGAATGGGCTGCATGGCGGCGCTCGACGCCGAGCATTGGCTGGCGGCGCAGGAATAAGCGAGGGGTTTCGCCCTCGGCCCCCGCTGTCGCGGGCGCCTCGGGCGACCAGCGGCGCCGCGTCCCGCGGCGCCGCAGAAGGGGGGCGCTGCCCCCCTCTTTGCTGCGCAAATTCACCCCCCGGGATATTTGCAGAACGAAGAGGGAGGCGGGGTGCGCCCGGGTTCGGGGGCGGATGCTCAGGATCGGCGTGCGGTCAGCGGGCGTAGAGTTCGAGCGGATCGTAGAGAAGGCCGGACCCGCCGAAGGCCACCTCGGGCAGGCTGTCGGGTTTGAAGCGGAGGGCTTGCAGCTCGTCTCGGGTGACCCAGCGCTGGCGGTTGACCACGCCTTCGGTGTCGATCCAGACGCCCTTGGGCAGCGCCAGCGCGGTGGCGCGGAAATAGATGTCGACCTGATGGATGCCGCTCTCGGGGTCGTGGAACTCATTGACCAGACAGGGGTCGCCGACGCGGATGGCGATGCCGGTTTCCTCGTGGATCTCGCGGATCAGATTGTCGGGGAGCGAGGCATGCGGCTCCACGCCGCCACCCGGCACGCACCACAGGTCGCTTTCATCGCCGGGCCAGGCATTGACCAGCAGCAGCCGCCCGCCCCGCAGGATCACCGCCCGGACCGACAGCCGCACCCGGGGCTTCACTCGCGTCATTTTGTCTGCCTCCTTCGCTTGCGCGGCATTCTTCCGCTTCTGCATCGGGAAGGCGAGCCCTATACTCGGCCCATGCGCGCCTTAGCCCTGATCGTTTGCCTCATGCCCCTGCCTGCCAAAGCCGAATGCGTGGTCCTGTTGCACGGGCTGGCGCGGTCGGATGCCTCGATGCTGGTCTTGCAGGAAGTGCTGAGCTTCCACGGCTACCGCGTGGTGAACGAGACCTACCCGTCCGAGGATGCGCCGATCGGCGATCTGGTGCGCTATGTCGCGCGCTCGGCCGCGCTCTGCGGGCAAGAGCGGATGCATTTCGTCACCCATTCGCTGGGCGGCATCCTGGTCCGCGCCTGGCTGGCGCAGGGCCATCCGCCGAACCTGGGCCGGGTGGTGATGCTGGCGCCGCCCAATCATGGGTCCGAGATCGTCGATGCGCTGCGCTCGAACGAGGTGGCCCATGATGTCGGCACCTTCTTCAACGGTCCGGCAATGGCACAGCTGGGCACCGATCCGAATTCGGTGCCGAACACCCTGCCGCCGGTGGATTTCGACCTGGGCGTGATCGCGGGCGACCTGCCGATCAATCCGATCGGGGCGGCGGTGATCGGCGAGCGTTCGGATGGCACCGTCTCGGTCGCCTCGACCCGGGTCGAGGGGATGCGGGACCATATCACCATCCCGGCCTCGCATACGCTGATCATGATGAACCCGATTGCCATGGCCGAGGTGCTGGAATTCCTCCGGAACGGCGTTTTTGACCACGGCATCACCTATGTCGGCGCCTTGCGCAAACTGGCCCGGCGCTGGCCGGCAATGGAGGCTGAGCCATGACGATCCGCATTGCCATGTGGTCGGGACCGCGCAACCTGTCGACGGCGCTGATGTATGCCTTCGCCGCCCGGGGCGATTGCGCGGTGACCGACGAGCCGTTCTACGCCGCCTATCTGGCGATGACCGGGCTTGACCATCCGATGCGGGAGGCGGTGCTGTCGAGCCAGCCGCAGGAGCCCGAAGCGGTGGCAGAGGCGCTGGCGGGCGAGGTGCCGGAGGGCAAGCCGATCTGGTATCAGAAACACATGACCCAGCACATGCTGGAGGGCGTGCCGCGCGACTGGATGGGCGCGTGCCGCCACGCCTTTCTGATCCGTCATCCGGCCCGGGTTGTGGCCTCCTATTCCAAGAAGCGCGAGGAGCCGGTGCTGGCGGATCTGGGCTTCGTGCAACAGGCGGAACTCTTCGACCGGGTGGCGCAGGCCGAGGGCGTGGCGCCGCCGGTGATCGATTCGACCGCGCTCAGGGCGGCGCCCGAGGCGCGGCTCAAGGCGCTGTGCGAGGCGCTGGGCATCGGCTGGACGCCGCGGATGCTGCGCTGGGAGGCGGGGCCGAAGCCCTATGACGGGATCTGGGCGCCGGTCTGGTATCACGCGGTCCATGCCTCGACCGGGTTCGAGGCGGCCGAGGGGCCCTTGCCCGAGCTGCCGCCCGCCTATGCCCGGCTGGCCGAGGCGGCGCTGCCCGCCTACGAGGCGCTGGCGGAGCACGCGCTCTAGGAGGGGTTTCGCCCTCGTTGCCCGCTGGCGCAGGCGCCTCGGGCGACCAACGGCGCGGCGTGCCGCCGCGCCGAAGAAAGGGGGGCCGTCTGCCCCCCTCTGCCCTGCGGGCATTCACCCCCCGAGGATATTTGAAGAACGAAGAAGGCGGCTTAACGCCCTCTTAACTTGCATCTTTGTTCTCTAAATATCCTCGGGGGTTTCCAAAGGGGGCCCGAGGGTCCCCTTTGGCGGGGGGTGAGCGGCGTCTCGGAAACGCGCCAGTGGCGCGTTTCAGCCGCGAACGCCGCGCCCGTGGCGCGGCCGGGAGCCGAGGGGGCTGGCCCCCCGCTCCTTCCCGGCCCGGCTCAAGCGCCAGAGCATCTCGGCCGGTCGTCCCTCAATATCGTCAGCGCCAAGCAGCCGTTACCAGGCGTTGACCCGGTCCAGATCCGGCCGCAGCTCGGCGGCGAAGTCGAGCGCCTCGGGACGGGGGCGGGTGACGAGCGAGACGAGGACGAAGAGCCCGAGGCTCAGGCCCCCGACGCTCAGCGCCAGCACCGGGTTGAACACGCTGACGCCCTGCACCATCGCCATCCAGACCGCGAGCGCGGCGCCGCCGAGGATCGAGGCCAGCGCCCCGGCCGCCGTCGCCCGGTGCCAGAAGAAGGCGCCGATGGTGGCGGGCACGGTGACCATCAGCCCGGCGGCCGAGAGGGCGGCGAGCTGGTCGACCACGGTCGCCTTCTGCACCGCGAAGAGGCTGGCGAACAGGATCACCAGGATCACCACCACCCGGCCGGTCAGGATCTGTGCCCGTGGCGGGGCGTCGGTCATCACGTCGCGCGCCACCATCGCCGCCAGGGTCAGGGCGATGGAATCGAGGGTCGAGACCGCCGCAGCGAGGATGCCGAGGATCAGCAGCACCGCCACCGGTGCCGGAATCGCGCCCGAGGTCAGCAGCGCGGGCGTCGCGGTCGCCGTATTCTCGAGCCCCGGGGCCAGTTGCAGCGCGGCAAAGCCCCAGATCACCGCGATCAGCGTGAAGGCGAGGCCGAAGCCCAGCACCCAGAAGATCATCCGCCGCATCGCCGCCATATCCTTCAGGATGAAGAGCCGCTGGCTGACCTGCGGGTTCGAGATGGCGAAGAAGAACCAGGGCAGCGACAGCGCGGTGAAGGTGCCGAGGCTCCAGAGCCCCGGGCCGGGGACCGAGAGATGGCTGCCGTGCGTCTCCAGCGTGGCCTGCGCGAAGGCGCCCCAGCCCCCCAGCGCCGCCACGGCGAAGAGGATGGCCAGCACGGCCGAGCCCATCATCACCACCGCCTGCACCGCATCGGTCCAGGCGACCGAGCGGATGCCCGCGAAAAGCGTCCAGAGCGCGGCCAGCAGCGCGCCGGTCGCTACCGCCTGGGTCAGCGTGATCTCGCCCCCGGTGACGCCCGACAGCAGCAGCCCGATGCCCGCCATCTGCGTCGTGCAATAGGGCATCAGGAACACCAGCGCGACCAGCGCCGCCGCCCGGGCGACCCAGCGCGAGCCATAGCGCGCGCCCAGCATCTCGGCCGGAGAGATGAAGCCCCAGCGTTTCGCAGCCAGCCAGAAGCGGGGGGCGAAGATCACCAGGAGGCCGAGGCCCGCGAAATAGATCAGCTCGAAGCCCAGCGCGCCGATGCCGCCGCGGTAGGTGAGGCCGGTGAGCACCACCAGCATGAAGGCCGAATAGGTGGTGGCCGCATAGGAAAGGCCTGCCACCATGCCGCCGAAGCGACGGTTGCCGAGGTAATAATCCTCGGCGGTGCCGGTGTTTTCGCGCGTGGCGCGCCAGGCGATGAGCAGGCCGAAACCGGCGAAACCGGCGATGGCGCTCCAGATCAGGATGGGGGAAAGCATCAGCGGTCCCTCCATCCGGCCGCGCCCAGCGCGATCAACACGATGACGGCCAGCCCGAAGCCACCCCAGAAGAGCGCGATGCTCCAGCCGATACTGCCCGCCAGCGGCCCGTAGGGGACCGCCGCCCCGAGGAACACCAGCACCGCCAGCGCCCCCAGCCATGCGGCAAAGCCGCTCCGTCCCGTCATGGTCACTTCTCCCCTGTGCCCCTGCGATGAACGGGCGGGTGTAGGAGGATGCCGGGCCCAAGGCAAGCGAAAACGACCTTGAGCCTTGATATATAACGATTTTTGACTATACGGTCAAGCAACAGCGCGGGGTGAGACGGGGTTTGCATCCGGGCGCGGGCTTGGGTAAACCCGCGCAGGCAAATTCGGAGTTGGTCATGATCCTCTATCCCGCCATCGACCTGAAAGACGGGCAATGCGTGCGGCTCTACAAGGGCGAGATGGAGAAGGCGACGGTCTTCAGCGACGATCCGGCGGCGCAGGCGCTGGCCTTTCAGACGCAGGGGGCGGAGTGGATCCACCTTGTCGACCTGAACGGCGCTTTCGCGGGCAAGCCGGTGAACGCGGCGGCGGTCGAGGGGATCTTGCAAGCGGTTTCAGTGCCTTGCCAGCTGGGCGGCGGCATCCGCGACATGGCGACGATCGAGGCCTGGCTCGTCAAGGGTCTGGCGCGGGTGATCCTGGGCACCGTCGCGGTCGAGAACCCCGATCTGGTCCGGCAGGCAGCGCGGGCCTTCCCGGGGCAGGTCGCGGTCGGGATCGACGCCCGCAAGGGGCAGGTCGCGACCAAGGGCTGGGCCGAGGAGACCGACATGAAGGTCACCGAACTGGCGCTTGCCTTCGAGGACGCCGGGGTCGCCGCGATCATCTATACCGACATCGACCGCGACGGGGCGATGCAGGGGCCGAATGTGGCGGCGACGGCGGAACTCGCCTGGGCGACCTCGATCCCGGTGATCGCCTCGGGCGGGGTCTCGTCGCTCGCGGATCTCACGGCGCTGAAAGAGACGGGGGCGCCGCTGAACGGGGTGATCTCGGGCCGGGCGCTCTATGACGGCAAGCTCGATCTGGGCGAGGCGCTGCGGCTGCTGAAAGCCTGAGCCTGGGCTGTCCCATGCTTGGGACAGCCTGCCGGTGTCAGCAATTGCAATCGGTTACTGGATTCCGTCAGGGGTTTGGTCGGGCTGTCCCGGGGCCGGGCACCCTCAGGCGTCGCGCCGCCTGAGGCTCAGGCGGGCGAGCCGCGCCCGGAGCGTCGCCTGCCGTTCCCCGCAACCCGTCGCCAGCGGGGCCGCCTGCCGGTCGGCAATCCAGGCAGCCTCGACCTCGCGCCCCGTGAGCGACCGCTCCCGGCCCCCGGCATCCGTCCAGGGCCCCAGACGCAGGGCGAGAAGGGTTGCGTGGTCATACCAGCTCATGCGCGGACCTCCTGTATCGGCCCGGGGACAATCGCGGATCGCTCCTGACATGGTGTTGTCAGGAGGGGGGCCTATACTGGCAGGAGTTCCCTCTACCCCCGGCGCCCCATGAAAAAGTCGAACCGTCTCTTCGAGACCATCCAGATCTTCCGCGCTGCCCGGGGGCCCTTGCGCGCCGAGGATCTGGCCGCGCGGCTCGAGGTCTCGGTGCGCACGGTCTATCGCGACATCGCCGCGCTGCAGGCGATGCGGACGCCGATCCTGGGCGAACCGGGGATCGGCTATGTCCTGCGCCGGGGCTATGACCTGCCGCCCCTCAATTTCGACGAGGAAGAGGTCGAGGCGCTGCGCGTGGGTCTTGGCATGCTCAGCCGCTCGGGCGACCGCTCGCTGCGCCGGGCGGCCGCACGGATCTCGGCCAAGATCGACGCCTTGCAGGTGCCTGCCGACTGGCTGCAGGTCTCGCCCTGGGGCGCGCCCGAGGACGATCCGGCGCTGGGCTGCGTCTCGATCTCGATGCTGCGGGCGGCGGTGCGGGACGAACGGGTGCTCAGGATCGACTACGAGGACGGCGAGGGCCAGCGCACCACCCGCACCATCCGGCCCATCGGCATCGTCTACCACATCAACGCGGTGCTGGTCGCCGCCTGGTGCGAACTCCGCGCCGGCCTGCGCCACTTCCGCACCGACCGCATCCACGCCTGCACCCCCACCGGCGCCACCTTCCCCGGCCAGGGCGACGTCTTCCGCGCCGTCTGGGCGGAGCAGAACCGTTGGGAGGGGGGCGGAGAGGGGGCCTCGTGACCGCAGGCCCGGTTGCAGGAGGTGGGCCGGGCCCTCAGGGGCCGGGGGTGAAGTGTCCCCTGCGTGGGGCAGGTTATTGGGTTGAGGGATTCCAGGGGGTTAGGTTCGGGTGTTAGGGTTTTGGTAGGAATGCCCCGTGGGACAACCAGCCGCCCTGCCGTCTTGCACCCCGAGCGGGGAGGACTGCTTGCCCTTCGCGTTCGACCGCAAATGCCGGGTCTCGTAGGAAGCCAGCCAGCCCCCTCACAAATGCCACAATGGCTGCAATAATCGGAAAGTGTAACCGAGCCCGAGGGGAGCCTCTGCTTGTTGTCCATTGCGGTCATCGGCTTTCAGGCGGCCATCGTCGCGTCTTTGCTTGTCGCGCGGGTTCTGGGGGGCCTGTTCAACAAGCCCGCCCTGCTGGTCGGGGTGGCTCTGGCATGGACCGCCTTCACCTTCGCTTTCGTCTTTGCCTCGCCCCTTATCCTCTTGCAGCTCTGCGTCATCTGGGGCGTCACTGCCTGGCTGACGCCCAAATCCGACACGACGGTGCGCGGGCCGGCGGCCGCCGCGCGGCCCGATTTCCTCGACGCGCTGACTGAGAATGACGAGGCCTGGCTGACGCATTTTCAGGATCGCTGCGAATCTCCGGCCGAACTGGCTTTCCTTGACGCCATGGCTTCCGCCTTCAACCTGACACCGAACCGAGGGCGACTGCAGGGAGACGGGCTGTCTTTGCGGCTACAAGTCCCGGTGTTGTCGTACCGGCTGGACTTTCTGGTCGACGACGATCTGGTGGTCGAAATCGACGGGGCGCTCTGGCATTCCTCGCCCGAAGCGAAGGCGCGTGATGCGGCCCGCGACAAGGCGCTATCGGCCGAAGGTTATCGGATCCTGCGGGTTCCGGCCAGGATTGCCCTCTACAAACCGGCGGAGGCGGTGCGGCGTGTCCGACAGGCGCAAGCCGAGTGGCGTGCCCAGACGGGAGAACCTGGCCCAGGGATTCCGGCCCGCCCTGCCGAGGCGGACCCGTGGGCGCAGATCACGGACTGGATTCCTTTGCCGGACCATGGCCGGAAAGATCCCGCTGTGACGCTGGCCCCATCGTCAGGCCTTGTGGCGCCGGACCGCGACGACTTCCTCAAGCGTGTGGCTGAGCAATCGGAAGAGGCGCTCCGGGTCTTGAAGATTGATCTTGATCGGGCCTCCGAACGGCCCAACATCTTTGAGGAGATGATTGAGGGGCATGAACGGCGCGGAAGGTAACGGCCGTTCAATGACCATCAGGCCGGGACGGCCCCCGGGCCATGGGAACCCGGGAACGGGCCTGCGATCTGCTCGTGAACCCATCGGGTCCCGGAAAGCCCCGCTGGCGGCCTGTCCCCAGAGCGGCGGGCCCTGCGCGACAAAGGTTGCCCGGGATGCGGCGCGCTCCGGGGCAGAGGCCGGGTCCCTGTTGTGGACCGGCAGCCCCCTCACCCCTGAAACACATCCGCCCGGTCCGGGTGTTTCCGGCGCCGGGCGTTGACGAAGGGGCAGAGGGGGACGATCCTGACGCCCTCGGCGCGGGCGTCAAGATCAGGGCGTGACGGGCCGATGACCGGTTCGCGTGCCTCAGAGTTTGTTGATCGAGTTTCCGCCGTCCGCGATCATTGCCGTCCCGGTCACGAAAGACCCATGATCGGACAGAAGGAAGAGAGCGGCCCGCGCGATCTCGGACGGGTCGGCCATGCGCTTCAGCGCGTGGAAGCCCCGCACGATCTCGTGATAGCCGGCATCCTCTCCTGCCATCGGCGTCAGGGTGCCGCCAGGCAGGAGGGCGTTGACGCGGATGTTCTCGGGCCCGTGTTCCGCCGCCAGCACCTGGGTCATGCCGATCAGGCCCGCCTTTGCCGCGGCATAGGCGCCCATGCCGGGCAGCCCGATCGTGTGCCCGACAAAGGAGGAGGTGAAGACAATCGAGCCGCCGCCGCGTTTGCGCATCGCCGGTATCTGATGCTTTGCCGCATAGAATCCGCTGTTGAGATTCACTGACATCACCTTGTGCCAGTTGCTCTCGTCCATGTCGGGGATCGGCCCGATGTCCCCTGTGGTGCCGGCATTGTTGAAGGCGCCATCAAGACCGCCGAAGCGCTCTTGCGCGCGTTTCACCAGTGCTTCCGCGTAGCCGTTTTCTTCAACGTCTCCGGCGATGAAATCCGCTTCGCCACCGTCAGCCGAAATCTCGTTGACGATGCGCTCAAGCAGTTCGGCACGGCGCGCACCGAGGACCAGTCTTGCGCCCTCGGCCGCGAAAATCCTCGCAGCCGAGGCGCCGATGCCGGTGCTTGCGCCGGTAATGATGATAGTCTTGCCGTCCAGAAGCATGCCAGTCTCCGTCTGATGATGTGACGGGAACTGCTTAAGCAATGGCTGGCCGGTCGCTCGACCCGGTTCATGCGCAAACGCCCCTCGTTCGAGCGACGGCACCCGCCATTCATTTCTGCTGCGGCGTTCGGGCTCCGGCCGGTCCGTTCGAAGCGCTCCGACCCAAGGTCGGTTCAGGGCCGCTACCGGCCCCTCAGCGCGTCAAAGTCCGCTCACCCCTGAAACACATCCGCCCATTCCGGGTGCTTCCGGCGCTGGGCGTTGACGAAGGGGCAGAGGGGGACGATCTTGACGCCCTCGGCGCGGGCGTCGGCGACCAGCCGCTGGACCAAGGCAAGGCCCGCGCCAGTGCCCCGGAACGCATCCGGGACGCCGGTGTGGTCGGCGATGATCAGGGTCGGCGTGGTGATGGAATAGGTCAGCTCGGCCTCCACGCCCTCCTTGCGGATGACGTAGCGGCCCTTCGAACCCGAGACCTCGCGCTCGATCACGGGCTCAGCCGACAATGGTCGCCTCCGTCGCGGCGCGCAGGTCGGCCTCGGTCACGCCGTCCGCACATTCGACGATCTTCAGCCCGCCCGGCACCACGTCCAGGACGCCCAGGTTGGTGATGATGCGGTCGACCACGCCCTTGCCGGTCAGGGGCAGGGTGCAGGCCTTCAACACCTTGGAATCGCCGTGTTTCGAGGTGTGGTCCATGACCACGATCACCCGGCCCACGCCGGCCACCAGATCCATGGCGCCGCCCATGCCCTTCACCAGCTTGCCGGGCACCATCCAGTTCGCGAGGTCACCCTCTTCCGAGACTTCCATCCCGCCGAGGATCGCCGCGGCGATCTTGCCGCCGCGGATCATGGCGAACGAGGTGGCAGAATCGAAATAGGCGGTGCGGGGCAGTTCGGTGATGGTCTGCTTGCCGGCGTTGATGAGGTCGGGGTCTTCCTCGCCCTCATAGGGGAAGGGGCCCATGCCGAGCATGCCGTTTTCCGATTGCAGCGTGATGTCCTTGTCGCCGACGTAATTGGCAACGAGCGTCGGGATGCCGATCCCGAGGTTCACATACATCCCGTCTTCGAGTTCAAGCGCCGCGCGGGCGGCCATCTGGTTGCGGTCCCAACCTTTGATTTCGCTGGCCATGACTCAAGCCTCCTGACGCTTGCGGGTGGTGCGCTGCTCGATGCGCTTCTCGTGCTGGCCCTGGATCAGGCGGTGCACATAGATGCCGGGCAGGTGGATGTGGTCGGGGTCGAGCGAACCGGCGGGCACGATCTCCTCGACCTCGACAACGCAGACCTTGCCGCAAGTGGCGGCAGGCGGGTTGAAGTTGCGCGAGGTCTTGCGGAACACGAGGTTGCCGGTCTCGTCGGCCTTCCAGGCCTTGACGATCGCCAGATCCATGACCAGCCCGGTTTCCAGGATATAGGTCTGGCCGTTGAAATCCTTGTGTTCCTTGCCCTCGGCGATCACCGTGCCGACGCCGGTCTTGGTATAGAACCCGGGGATCCCGGCGCCACCGGCGCGCATCCGTTCGGCCAGCGTGCCCTGGGGATTGAACTCCAGCTCCAGCTCGCCCGAGAGGTACTGGCGCATGAATTCCGCGTTCTCGCCCACATAGGAGGAGATCATCTTCTTGACCTGCCGGGTCTCCAGCAGCTGGCCGAGGCCGAAGCCGTCGACACCGGCGTTGTTCGAGGCGACGGTCAGGTCCTTGGTCCCGGCGTCGCGGATCGCCGCGATCAGAAGTTCCGGGATGCCGCACAGGCCGAAACCGCCCGCCGCAATGGTCATCCCGTCGAACAGGAGGCCGTCCAGGGCCTCGGCGGCCGAGCCGTAGATTTTCTGCATGTTTTCCCCCGTATCAGGCGCAATGGTTGTGACGCGGCACTGCGGCGAAGTCAATTGTCGCGGGGGCAGCGGGCGGGGTGCCTTGCGGATGCGCGCGGCCGAAGTATGGTGCTGCGATGATTTTCGGGGTGAGACGCCTGCTATTCGCTGCGATGCTGGCGCTGACGGCCTGTGCCGCAGTGCGGGGCGGGCCTGCGCCCGATCAGGTCCCGCTGGTCGAGCCGGTGCCGGGCGGGCGCCACGCGATCACCTATCTGACCCTGACCGACGCCGGCCCTGCCGAGGGCCAGACCCGCGCCTATTTCGACGGGCGCGGCGCGGCGCGGGCCTCGGTCACGTTCCTCGCGCATGGGGCGGGGGCCTATGGCATCAGCGCCACCTGCGACGGCCGGGCACGGGTGCGGCGGGCCGAGGGCGAGCTGTCGGTTCCGGCCTGGATCCCGGCGGGACAGCCCGTCGCCCTGCGCCTGCAACCGGGCGAGCGGGGCGAGAGCCTGCTGGATCTGGCGCCCGAGGTCCGCGATTGCGCCCTGTCGATCCGGCCGGGCGGGCGGAGGGGCTGGGTGCTGGATCTGGCGCGCGAGGAAACGGCGTTGCCGCGGATCGCCGCACTGGATGCCCCGGTCGAGGCCTGCGTGGGCGGCGGCGAGGGGCCGCTGCAACGGGCGATGATGGCGACGGGCAATCTGTCGGCGACCTGCCCGATGCAGGCAGGGCCGATGCAATTCCTGGCCGATGGCGCCGAGGCCCTGAACGCACGGGTCGAGGCGCTGACCGGCCGCCGCCTGTCCGAGGCGGCGCTGGAGACGGGCGATCCCGACCTGCCGCTCGATTTCTCGAACGCGCCACAGCTTGACCTCATCTACATCAACTATCTGAACATGAACGCGGATTTCGCGGGTTACCTGACTGCGCGGATGCTGGCCTGGCACGCGGAGCGGGGCACCATCGTACGGATGATGATCTCGGACGTGATGCTGACGGACACCGACCGGGCGCTGTTCGAGGGGCTGGCCGCGACCTATCCGACCATCGAGGTGCAGCCCTATCGCATGCCGATCGAGGCGGCGCGCGGTTTCGAGGGGCAGTTCGCGCATCTGCACCGGGTGACGCATGTGAAGCTCTTCGCCACCGTCGCGCGCGAGCCCGGGCGCTCCATCGCCCTGATCGGCGGGCGCAACATCCACGAGGGGTATTTCTTCCCCGAGCCGCGCGACCTGTCGGGCTTCCCCTTCCTGCATCAATACGACCCCGAGGAAATGCGCATCACCGGCGGCTTCACCGCCTATGACGATTTCGAACTGGCCTTCACCGGCGACGCTCAGGTGCTGCGGATCGTGCGGCAGATGGGGGCGCTGTGGCACCGCGACGCGCAAACCCAGGCGATGCTGCCGCCCGCGCCCGGCGGCGGGCCGGTCGGCGCCCTGCCCGAGGGCAGCATGCGGCACTTCATCTCGGTCCCCTATGCCGACGGGGCGGCGATGGAGGGTTGGGTCGCGGGCCTCATCGACGCGGCGCAGGACCGGATCCGCATCGCCTCGCCCTATCTGAACCTGACGCCCGAGATCGAGGCGGCGTTTCAGCGGGCCCGGGCCCGGGGGGTGCGGGTCGATGTGGTGGCGACGGTGCGGGTGCGCGAGGCGACGGATTTCATGGTCACCGGCTTCAACCGCCGTTTCGGCAATCTGGAAGGCGACTGGCTGAATTTCTACGATTACGATCCCGAGCCCCGGTTGATGCACACCAAGCTGATCGTCATAGACGACCATCTGGTGGTGGCGGGGTCGGTGAACCTGAACCAGCGCTCGTTCCTGCATGATCTGGAAAATGGCGTGGTGGTGCTGGACCGGGGGCTGGCGGCCCGGGCCGACCGGCTGATCCAGTCCTATATCGACCGGGCCGAGCGGGTCTCGCCGGGGCAGGAGATGTCGGGCTGGATGCGCTTCCTGTCGCGCTTTGGTTTCATCGAGCGGGCTTTCTGAGGGCGGGGCCGCGGATCAGGTAACCGGCGGGGCGCCGGGCCTGTTCCCCTTTGGCAGAGCAGAGGAGCACCGCCATGCTGCATTTCCCCGCCACCGCCGATCCCGCCAGCCCCGATGTCGCGGCGCTTTACGACAAGGCCACGGGCTCGTGGCAATATATCGTCTCGGACCCCGGGACGGGGGCGGCGCTGATCGTCGATCCGGTGCTGGATTTCGATCCCGTCGCGGCGGCGACCGGCACCGGCAATGCCGAGGCGCTGCTGGCCCATGTCGCGGCGAAGGGGCTGGAGGTGGGGCTGATCGTCGACACCCATCCCCATGCCGACCATCTGAGCGCGGCGCATTGGCTGGCCGGGCGGCTGGGCGCGCGGATGGCGACCGGGCAGCGGGTGCTGGGGGTGCAGCGGCTCTGGGCCGATTACTACGCCGACGAGGGCCTGACCGATCAGCCCGGGCATTGGGACCGGCTTTTCGCCGACGAGGACGGTTTCGCGCTGGGCGGGCTGAAGGGGCGGGTGGTGCTGGCGGCGGGGCATACCATGGCCTCGGTCAGCCTGCAGGTGGGCGACGCTCTCTTTGCCCATGACACGCTGATGATGCCCGACAGCGGCACGGCCCGGGCGGATTTCCCCGGCGGCTCGGCCGAGGCGCTGTGGCAGACGATCCGCGCCACCCTCGACCTGCCCGGGGAGACGCGGGTCTTCATCGGCCACGACTACGGCAAGGACGGGCGCGAGCCTGCCTGCTTGGCAACGGTGGCCGAGCATCGGCGGGAGAATATCCACGTCCGCGACGGGGTCTCGCGCGAGAGTTTCCTGCGGCTGAGAACGGAACGGGACGCGACGCTGCCGCTGCCCGACCGGATGCTGATGGCCTTGCAGGTCAATCTGCGGGGCGGTCGGCTGCCCGAGCCGGACGCCGAGGGACGCCGCGTGCTGCGCGTCCCCCTCGACCGGTTCGACGCCCGCGGCTGAGGGCTATTCCTCGGCCGCGGCCTTCTTGGTGGTTTTCTTCGCTGCGGGCTTCTTCGCCGCCGGTTTCTTGGCGGCGGGTTTCTTGGCGGGCTTCGCCTCGCCATCCGCCGCCGCGGCCTTCGCCTTCGGCGCGGCCTTCTTCTTGCCCTTGGGCGCTGCGCCGGCCTTGGCGGCGATCAGCTCCAGCGCCTGTTCCAGCGTCACCTCCGAAGGCTCCACGCCCTTGGGCAGGGTCGCGTTGACCTTTTCCCATTTGACGTACGGCCCGTAGCGGCCGGGCATCACCTGGATCGGCCCGCCCTCCGGGTGATCGCCCAGCACTTTCAGCGGCTGCGCAGCGGCGCCCCGGCCGGGACCGCGGGCCAGTTTCTGCGCCAGAACCTCGACCGCGCGGTTCATGCCGATGGTGAAGACCTCATCGACCTCGGGCAGGTTGGCATAGGTCGAGCCATGTTTCACATAGGGGCCGAAGCGGCCGATCCCGGCCTCGACCGCGACGCCATCCTCGGGGTGCTGGCCGATGAGGCGCGGCAGGTCCAGCAGCGAGACGGCCTTTTCCAGATCCATCTCATCGGGCGCCCAGCCCTTCGGCAGGCTCGAGCGTGGCGGTTTCGGCTGTTCCGCCGTCACCTCGCCGCGCTGGACATAGGGCCCGAAGCGCCCCGAACGCAGGCTGATCGCGTCGCCCTTGTCGTGGCCCAGCAGCTTCCCCTCGCCCGACAGCTCGCTGTCGCCTTCATCACCCGACAAGGGCCGGGTGTAGCGGCATTCGGGATAATTGGTGCAGCCGATGAAGGCCCCGCCCGAGCGCGCGGTCTTCAGGTTCAGCCGCCCCTTGCCGCAGGTCGGGCAGACCCGGGGGTCCGAGCCATCCTCGCGCGGCGGATAGAGATGCGGCGCCAGAACCTCGTCGATCTTTTCCAGCACCTCGGTGATGCGCAGATCGGCGGTCTCCGCCAGCGCCGCCGAGAAATCGCGCCAGAAGCGGGCCAGCACATCCTTGTAATCGCGCGATCCCGCCGAGATGTCGTCGAGCTGTTCCTCCAGATCGGCGGTGAAATCGTATTCCAGATACTTGCCGAAATAGGACGTCAGGAAGATGGTGACCAGCCGCCCCTTGTCCTCGGGGATCAGGCGGTTCTTGTCTTTCTTGACATAGCCGCGCTCCTGGATCGTGGTGACGATCGAGGCATAGGTCGAGGGGCGGCCGATGCCCAGTTCTTCCATGCGCTTGACCAGCGTCGCCTCGGTGTAGCGGGGCGGCGGCTGGGTGAAATGCTGCTCGGGCGTGACCTGCTTCTTGGCGACCGCCTCGCCCTGATTGAGCTGCGGCAGGCGGCCTTCGTCGCCCTCCTCCTCGTCGCGGCCTTCCTCATAGACCTTGAGGAAGCCGTCAAACAGCACGACCTGGCCGGTCGCGCGCAGCCCGACCTGACCGTCTTTCGAGCCGATCTCGACCGTGGTGCGTTCCATCCGGGCCGATTCCATCTGGCAGGCGATGGTGCGCTTCCAGATCAGCTCATAGAGGCGGCGCTGGTCGACCTCGGACAGGCGCAGGCTGTCGGGGTCCGCGGCCATGTCGGTCGGCCGGATGCATTCATGCGCTTCCTGCGCGTTCTTGGCCTTGTTCTTGTAAAGGCGCGGCGCGGCGGGGACGTATTCCTTGCCATAGCGCTTTTCGACCTCGGCCCGGGTCTGGGTCACCGCCTCGGGCGCCATGTCGATGCCGTCGGTCCGCATATAGGTGATGTGCCCGGCCTCGTAGAGGCGCTGCGCCGCGGCCATGGTCTGCTTGGCGCCCATGCCGAACTTGCGGCTGGCCTCCTGCTGCAGGGTCGAGGTCATGAAGGGCGCCGACGGGTTGCGCGAGGCGGGCTTGGCCTCGACCGATTGCACGCTGAGGTCGCGCTTGGTCACCGCATCGACCGCCAGCTCGGCCGCGGCCTGGGTGGCAAGGTCGAAGCGGTCCAACTTCTTGCCGCCGAGGCTGACGAGGCGGGCGCTGAACTCGGCCCCGCGCGGGTTCTTCAGATCGGCGGTGACCGACCAGTATTCCCGGGCGCGGAAGGCCTCGACCTCCATCTCGCGCTCGACGATCAGGCGCAGGCAGACCGATTGCACCCGGCCCGCCGACCGCGCGCCGGGCAGTTTCCGCCACAGCACCGGCGACAGGTTGAAGCCCACCAGATAATCCAGCGCGCGGCGGGCCAGATAGGCCTCGACCAGCGGTGCATCGACCTGGCGGGGGTGCTTCATCGCCTCCTGGATCGCCGTCTTGGTGATGGCGTTGAAGGTGACGCGGCTGACATTCTTGTTCTTGAGCTTCTTCTCCAGCGCCTGTTCCAGATGCCAGGAAATCGCCTCGCCCTCGCGGTCAGGGTCGGTGGCGAGGATCAGCGTGTCGTCGTCCTGCAGCGCGTCGGTGATCGCCTTAATGTGCTTCTTGGAGTCGCTGGCGACTTCCCATTTCATGGTGAAATCGTGCTCGGGATCGACCGATCCGTCCTTGGCAGGAAGGTCGCGAACATGCCCGAACGAGGCCAGAACCGTGAAGCCGGGACCCAGATACTTGTTGATGGTCTTGGCCTTGGCCGGGGACTCGACGACGACGACTGCCATGCAAACCTCTGATTGAAAACGCCCTTTTCGGCAAGACGCCAGGGCGAGCGGCCTGTGCCGCGCCGCATAGATGGGGGCGAACAGGGGTGGATGTCAATCTGGCGGGGGATTCGGCCCCGGCAAGAGGGGCCGCGGCGGGCGGTGGTTTCGACCGGCAACCGCGGGTCAGTTCCGGGCCAGCATGCCGCCCGGCTGGCGCTGGACCCGGCCGTCGAGTTCCAGAAACAGCAGCGCCGGGGCCAGCGCATGGGCCGGCAGATCGAGGTCGCGCAGCAGCTGATCCTCGGGCAGGGGGCTGGCGCTGAGACGGTCCAGAATCATCCGGTGCAGGGTCAGCGTGTCGGGCGCGGCGCCGGGCCCCGCGCGTTTCGGCGCCTGCGGAGCGGGGTCGGGCTCCGTCAGGCTCTGTTCCAGCGCCTCGATCACATCCTCGACGCCGCGCACCAGCCGCGCGCCCTCGCGGATCAGCAGGTTCGCCCCGGCGGCGCGGGCATCCATCGGATGGCCCGGCACCGCCATCACCTCGCGCCCCTGATCCAGCGCGTCGCGGGCGGTTATCAGGCTGCCCGAGCCTTCGGCGGCCTCGACCACCACGACGGCGCGCGAGAGCCCGGCGATCAGCCGGTTGCGGCGGGGGAAATGGCGGGCCTGGGGCTGCAGGCCCATGGGTTGTTCGGACAGCAGCATGCCCTGATCGGCGATGCTGGCGCCCAGCATCTCGTTCTCGGCCGGGTAGAGCACGTCGACGCCCCCCGCCATCACGGCGATGGTGCCGGTCTTCAGCGCCGCGCCATGGGCGGCGGCGTCGATGCCGCGCGCCAGGCCCGAGACGATGGTGAAACCGTGATGGCCCAGCCCCTCGGCCAGCTTGCGGGCCATGCGGGCGCCGAGGCTGGAGGCGTTGCGCGCGCCGACCAGACCGATGCCGGGCTGGGCGAGGGTGCTGGCACGGCCGCGCGCCCAGAGCACCGGCGGCGGATCGGAGAGGGCAGCGAGCGCGGCGGGATAATCGGGGGCGCCCAGAAACAGCAGGCGCGCGCCCTTGCGAAGGCCCGCCTCCAGTTCGCGCAGGGCGAGGTCTTGCGGGCAGGGGGCGTAATCCTCGACCCCGGCGGCGCGGGCGATCCCCGGCAGGGCATCGAGTGCGGCGGCGGCGCTGCCATGCTCGGCCAGAAGCCGCTGGAACGTGGCCGGGCCGACCCGGCGAGAGCGAATGAGGCGAAGCCACGACAGACGGGCTTCTTCCGTGGTGGGTGGGGTGAAGGGTGTGGGAGAAGAAAGAATGTTCCCGACCATCGCAACCTCGCCTCATTCGACTCGGAGATTGCGGTGTCGAGGTTAACAGGGTGTGAAGAAAACGCCCCCGCGCCACAAAATTGCCAAGAAAAGAACAATCTTTGTTCCCCAAATATCCTCGGGGGATTTTCAAGGGGGCAGACGGCCCCCTTGAAGCGGGGGGCCCGGGGGGCGGCAGCCCCCCGCCTTCCGAGTCACCTGGGGCGGCAGCCCCCCGCCTTCGCGAATCGTGCGGGGCGCCAACCCCCGCGCTTGCCCGCTCAGGCCACGCCGCCGACCGTCAGCCCGCCGATCAGCAGCGAGGGTTGCCCCACGCCGACCGGCACCCATTGCCCGGCCTTGCCGCAATTGCCGATGCCCGGGTCCAGCGCCATGTCGTTGCCGATGCCGCGCACGTTCTTCAGCGAGGTCGGGCCGTCGCCGATCAGCGTGGCGCCCTTGACCGGCTCGCCGACCTTGCCGTCGCGGACCCGGTAGGCCTCGGTGCAGCTGAACACGAACTTGCCCGAGGTGATGTCGACCTGACCGCCGCCGAAGCCCACCGCCCAGATCCCGTCCTTCATCGAGGCGACCAGCGCGCCCGGGTCGTCGGTGCCGCCCAGCATGTAGGTGTTGGTCATCCGCGGCATCGGCGCATGGGCGTAGCTTTCGCGCCGGCCGTTGCCGGTGGCGGGCACGCCCATCAGCCGGGCGTTCTGGCGGTCCTGCATGTAGCCGGTCAGCACCCCGTCCTCGATCAGCACGTTTTTCCCCGAGGGCGTGCCCTCGTCATCGACGGTGATCGAGCCGCGGCGGTCGGGGATCGTGCCGTCGTCCAGCACCGTCACGCCCTTCGCGGCCACCTGCTGCCCCATCAGCCCGGCGAAGGCCGAGGTCTTCTTGCGGTTGAAATCGCCCTCCAGCCCGTGGCCCACGGCCTCGTGCAGCAGGATGCCGGGCCAGCCCGGGCCCAGCACCACGTCCAGCATTCCCGCAGGCGCGGGCACCGCGTCGAGGTTGACCAGCGCCACGCGCAGGGCTTCGCGCGCCACGGGCTGCCAATGGCCGGGTTCCATCAGGCCCGACAGGCCGATCCGCCCGCCGCCGCCGTAATGGCCCGATTCTCGCCGCCCGTCGCGTTCGACGATCACCGCGATGGAGACGCGGGCCATGGGGCGTATGTCGGTGACAAGGCCGCCCTCGGGGCGCAGGATCGCCACTTCCTGCACCGAGGCCGAGAGCGAGGCGGTCACCTGCACCACCCGCGGGTCCAGCGCCCGCAGGTAATCGTCGATGGCGCGCAGCGTCTCGATCTTGGCGGCGAAGCTCGCCTCGGTGATCGGGTCGAAATCACCATAGAGGTGGCGGTTGGTGCCGGGGGGCGCCTCGGCCAGCGTGCCGCCGCCCGCGCCGACCGCCAGACGGGCCGTGGCCCCCGCCCGTTTCAGGGCGCTTTCGGTGATCTGGGTGGAATGGGCATAGCCTGCGACATCGCCGCGCACGGCGCGCAGGCCGAAGCCCTCGGCCGCGTCATAGCTCGCGTTGCGGATGCGGCCATCGTCCAGCACCAGTGATTCGGAGCGGCGCCGTTCGAGGAAAAGCTCGCCGTCATCGGCCCCCGCCACCGCCTCCCGCAGGAGCGCCAGGGCCGTGTCGCGGTCCAGCAGCGTCTCGAAGGGGCGGAATCGGGCGGCTTCGGGCACAATGGCGGCCGCGTTCGGGTGGGAGGTGGGCATCGGGCTCCTTTCGCGGCGGTGCAGCATGTCTTTGACACAGGTCAAATGGCGGCAACCTGACGCATTGGTTTGGCTTGTTATGCCGATGCTAATATGATTTTAGGAGAGAGGGAAACCGCCCCCGATCCGGCTGCGGTGGGTCCGGGCTGTCCGGGCGCTCGCCGGAGCAGGCCGGGAGGGGTCGGCGGAGTAAGACGGTCGCAGGGCCGCGCAAAACGGGAACATACAATGCATCTTTTCAAGGACCTCACCCGTCTCGCCGCTGGTTTCGGTGCGCTCGGCGGTCGTGTCGGCGGTGCGGCGCTGGGCCTGGCGGTCGCCGGGCAGGCGCTGGCGCAGGAAGTGCCCTTCATCGGCCAGCCGCATCCGGGCGGCATCGCCCTGCAACCGGCGCATTCGCCGGTCGCCGCCGCGTCGCACTGGATCGACAACATGCTGATGTACATCATCGCGGCGATCACGGTCTTCGTCTGCGTGCTGCTGCTGTGGGTGATCGTCGCCTATAACCGCCGCGCCAACCCGACTCCCTCGCGCTTCACCCACAATTCGCCGCTGGAAGTCGCCTGGACCATCCTGCCGATCTTCGTGCTGATCTTCATCGGCTCGTTCACCGTGCCGGCGCTGTTTCGCGACCAGACCATGCCGCCGGCCGATGTGACCATCAAGATCACCGGCAACCAGTGGAACTGGACCTACGAATACGTCGACCACGGCGTCGAGTTCACCGCCTATCTGCTGCCGCGCGAAGAGCTGGAAGCGAACGGCTATGACCAGAGCCAGTATCTGCTGGCCGCCGATGAGCAGGTCGTCGTTCCCGTCGGCCGCAACGTCGTGGTGCAGGTCACCGGCTCGGACGTGATCCATTCCTGGACCATCCCGGCCTTCGGCGTGAAGCAGGACGCGGTTCCCGGCCGTCTGGCCCAGGCCTGGTTCAACGTCGACACCCCCGGCATCTATTTCGGCCAGTGCTCGGAACTCTGCGGGCAGGAACACGCCTATATGCCGATCGTCGTCCGCGCCGTGCCGGAAGCCGAGTATCTGGCCTGGCTGCAGGAGCGGGGCGCGACCAACCTCGCCGCCGCGCCGGGCTACACCGAAGCCGCCGTTCAGGTGGCCTCGAGCAACTGATCTGACGACGGGCGCCGCCTCCGGCCCTGCCGGCCTGCGCGGCGCCCGATTGACTTGAGGAAGCCATGAGCGACATTCGAGCCGAGATTGCGGGCGAGAGCGGCACGGGCGACGCCGGATTCGGCGATTACGTCGCGCTGCTGAAGCCGCGCGTCATGTCGCTGGTGGTCTTCACCGCGATGGTGGGCCTGATGGTGGCCCCCGTGCATCTGCACCCGATCGAGGCGCTGGCCGCCATCATCTTCATCGCGCTGGGGGCAGGGGCCTCGGGCGCGCTGAACATGTGGTGGGACGCCGATATCGACCGGGTGATGCGCCGCACCGCCAAGCGGCCCGTGCCCTCGGGCGCGGTCGAGGCGGGCGAGGCGCTGGGCCTCGGCCTGTCGCTGTCGGCGCTCTCGGTGGTCATGCTGTGGCTGGCGACCAATGCGCTGGCCGCGGGGCTTCTGGCCTTCACCATCTTCTTCTACGCCGTGATCTACACGATGTGGCTGAAGCGCTCGACGCCGCAGAACATCGTCATCGGTGGCGCGGCCGGGGCCTTCCCGCCCATGATCGGCTGGGTCGCCGCGACCGGCTCCATCAGCATCGAGGCGGTGCTGATGTTCCTGTTGATCTTCATGTGGACGCCGCCGCATTTCTGGGCGCTGGCGCTGTTCATGAACTCGGATTACGAGAAGGCCAAGGTGCCGATGCTGACCGTGACCCACGGGCGCAAGGCGACGCGGACGCATATCCTGATCTACACCATCCTGCTGGTGCCGGTGGCGCTGGGCACGGCCTTCACCGCGATTGGCGGCCCGGTCTATTTCGCGCTGGCGCTGGTGCTGAACGCGCTGTTCCTGATCGGTGCCTTCCGCCTCTGGCGCCGCCCGGAAGCCGCGGCCGAGGCCGACAAATACGCGGTCGAGAAGCGCTTTTTCGCGCTGTCGCTGGCCTATCTCTTCGGCCATTTCGCGGCGATCCTGATCGAGGCCACGCCCTGGGCCGAGCAGCTCGCCACCTGGGCCAACTGGGGAGCCTTGACATGGGGCTGACGCACGAACACGACCTGCACCGCCGCCGCTGGAGCCGGAACCTCGGCGTCCTGCTGACGCTCCTGGCCTTCGTCGCGCTGGTGTTCGGGCTGACCATCGCCAAGATCGGCGGTGGCGACCAGATGCAGGGCTTCGACCATACCTACCGGGTCGGCATCGACCCCGACACGCGGATCCCGGAGGCGGGGCAATGATCCGCTGGTGGCGCAATCTGGACGGTGCGCGGCGCACGCTGACCGGGCTGGTCGGGGTGATCCTGGTCATGGGCGCGCTCGCCTGGGCGGCGATCCCGCTCTATGACCTGTTCTGCCGGGTCACGGGCTTCGGCGGCACCACCCGGGTGGCGGAAACCGAATCCGACCTGATCCTCGACCAGACGATCCAGATCCGCTTCGACGCCAATACCGAGCGTGGCTTCCCCTGGGAATTCCGGCCGCTGGAACGCACCATGCCGCTCAGGATCGGCGAGACGGGGATCGCCTTCTACGAGGCCTATAACCCGACCGACCATCCGATCGCCGGCACCGCCAGCTACAACGTGACGCCCTATTCGACGGGCAGCTATTTCATCAAGATCGCCTGTTTCTGCTTCACCATGCAGGTGCTGCAGCCGGGCGAGCGGGTGCAGATGCCGGTCACCTTCTACGTCGATCCGGAGATCGTCAGCGACCCCGATGTCATTGCGGGCGGGCTGAACACGATCACGCTGAGCTACACCTTCCACCCGACCGAGATCCCCGCCGGAACCCCGGCGGCCGAGGTCGGAACCAACTGAACCATCAGGCGCCTGGGGCTGACGGGCGCAAAGACAGGGACCGCGCAAGCGGCGAGAAACGGGAAAGACTGAGGGAATCCACATGGCCCACGCAAAGAACCACGATTACCACATCCTGCCGCCGTCGATCTGGCCCTTTGTCGCCGCGGTCTCGGCCTTTGTCATGCTGCTGGGCGGAATCCTCTGGATGCATGACATGGGCCCCTGGATCTTCGCCATCGGCCTGGTCGGTGTGCTTTATGTGATGTACGCCTGGTGGGCGGACGTCATCAAGGAAAGCATGGCGGGCGACCATACCCCGGTCGTGGCCATCGGCCTGCGCTATGGCTTCATCCTGTTCATCATCTCCGAGGTGATGTTCTTCGCCGCCTGGTTCTGGACCTTCTTCAAGCACCGCATGTACCCGATGGGGCCGCAATCGCCGGCCGTCGACGGTCCCTGGCCGCCCGTCGGCATCGAGACCTTCGACCCCTGGCACCTGCCGCTGATGAACACGCTGATCCTGCTGCTCTCGGGCTGCGCCGCGACCTGGGCCCACCACGCGCTGGTGCACGAGAACAACCGCAAGGACGTGGCCAACGGCCTGATTATCGCCGTCGTGCTGGGGATCATCTTCACCGGCATGCAGGCCTATGAATACAGCCACGCGGCCTTCGGCTTCGCCGGCAACATCTATGGCGCCTCGTTCTTCATGGCGACCGGCTTCCACGGGTTCCACGTCATCATCGGCACGATCTTCCTGTTCATCTGCTACCTGCGGGTGCGGGCCGGTCACTTCACGGCCGAGCGTCACATCGGTTTTGAGGCCGCCGCCTGGTACTGGCACTTCGTCGATGTGGTCTGGCTGTTCCTCTTCGCCGCGATCTACATCTGGGGCCAGGGCTGAGGCCCATCCCCTTGCTGAACCGGGATCGGGGGGCTATGTGCCCCCCGTCTCTATTCGGCGCCTCTCTCTTCGGGGCATCCCTCATCAGGCGGAGCGAAACGTGAAGGCGCGGTTTATCGGGGCGGGGCTGTTCGGAATCGTCGGTGTGGCGATCCTGCTGTCCCTCGGGTTCTGGCAGCTGAAGCGGCTGGAATGGAAGCTGGACCTGATCGCCCAGGTCGAGGCGCGGATCCATAACGAACCCGTGGCCGTACCGCCCGACGCCAATTCGGCGCGGGACCGCTACCTGCCGGTGACCGTGAACGGGCGCTACACCGGCGAGGCGGTGGACGTGCTGTCCAGCGACCGCGAGGCGGGGCCGGGGATGCGGGTCATCGCCGTGCTGGAAACGCCCGAGGGCCGCCGCCTGCTGGTCGACCGGGGTTTCATCCCCGAGGCCCGCCGCGCCGCGCTGCCGATGCTGGCCGAGGGCGTGACGGTCACCGGCAACCTCGACTGGCCAACCGACAGCGACAGCTATACCCCCGCGCCCGATCTGGGCCGCAACCTGTATTTCGCCCGCGATCCCCGGCCCATCGCCGAGGCGCTCGACGCCGAGCCGCTGCTGATCGTCGCCCGCAGCGACAGCGCCGCGGCCTCGCCGTTGATGACCCTGCCGATCAGCGGCGCGGCCTTCCGCAACGACCATCTGGAATACGCGATCACCTGGTTCCTGCTGGCGGGCGTCTGGGCGATGATGACAATCGCGCTGCTGTGGCGTATCAGGCGGACGAGCCTCTAAGGATTTCTCGATGCAGTATATCTCGACCCGCGGATCGGCCCCGGTCCTGACCTTTGAACAGGCGATGTTGACCGGGTTGGCGCGTGACGGCGGGCTTTACGTGCCCGAGTCGGTGCCGGTGATGACCGAGGCCGAGATCGCCGCTTTGGCCGGTCTGCCCTATGAGGAGATCGCCTTCCGCGTCATGCGTCCTTTCATCGGCGAGACCTTCACCGATGCCGAATTCAAGGCGCTGATCGCCAAGGCCTATGCCGGTTTCGGCCATGCCGCCCGGGCGCCCCTGAAGCAGCTGGGCCCCAACCATTTCCTGCTGGAGCTGTTCCACGGCCCGACGCTGGCCTTCAAGGATTTCGCCATGCAGCTGATCGGTCAGCTGTTCCAGGCGGCGCTGGGTCGGTCCGGGCAACGGGTGACCATCGTCGGCGCGACCTCGGGCGATACCGGCTCGGCGGCGATCGAGGCGTTCCGGGGCCTGTCGAACGTCGATGTGTTCATCCTCTACCCGCATGGCCGGGTGTCCGAGGTGCAGCGCCGGCAGATGACGACGCCTGCCGACGCCAATGTCCATGCGCTGGCTGTCGATGGCGATTTCGACACCTGCCAGGGCCTGCTCAAGGACATGTTCAACGATTTCGCCTTCCGCGACCGGGTCGGTCTGGCGGGGGTGAACAGCATCAACTGGGCCCGCGTTCTGGCGCAGGTCGTCTATTACTTCAGCGCCGCCGTGTCCTTGGGCGCGCCGCACCGGGCCGTCGATTTCACCGTGCCCACGGGCAATTTCGGCGACATCTTCGCCGGCTACATCGCCCGCCAGATGGGTCTGCCCATCGGCAAGCTGGTGATCGCGACGAACCAGAACGACATTCTTCATCGCTGCCTGACGACCGGCGTTTACCAGACTGAAAGCGTTCTGCCCTCCCTATCGCCCAGTATGGATATCCAGGTCAGCTCCAATTTCGAACGGGTCCTCTTCGACGCCTATGGCCGCGACGGCGCCGCCGTGGCGCAGCTGATGAACGAACTGAAAGGCGACGGGGCCTTTACCGTGAGCCAGGGCCCGCTGGAGATGCTGCGCGACACCTTCGCCTCGGGCCGCGTGTCCGAGGAGGAGACGAGCGCCACCATCGCCCGCACGCTGAAAGCCTCGGCCGAGCTGCTCTGCCCGCATTCGGCGGTCGGCGTGGCGGTGGCCGAGCAGAACCTCGGCGCCAACCCGATGGTGACGCTGGCCACCGCCCACCCGGCCAAGTTCCCCGCCGCGGTCGAGGGGGCGACCGGCATCCACCCGGCCCTGCCGCCGCGCATGGCCGACCTGTTCGACCGGCCCGAAAGGGTGACGCGGATGACGGGCGAGTTGCAGGCCATCGAGGCGCTGATCCTCGAAAGGACGGGCGCCTGATGCACCGGATCACCACGCTTTCCAACGGGTTCCGCATCGTCTCCGAACCCATGCCCGGCCTCGCCTCGGCGGCGGTCGGCATCTGGGTCATGGCCGGCGCCCGGCATGAACAGGCCGAACAGAACGGCATCGCCCATTTCCTCGAACACATGGCGTTCAAGGGGACGGCGCGCCGCACGGCCCTGCAGATCGCCGAGGAGATCGAGGATGTGGGCGGCTATATCAACGCCTATACCTCGCGCGAGATGACCGCCTATTACGCCCGCGTGCTGGAGGCCGATGTGCCCCTGGCGCTGGACGTGATCGCCGATATCGTGCTGAACCCCGCCTTCGACAAACGCGAGATCGAGGTCGAGCGCCATGTCATCCTGCAGGAGATCGGTCAGGCGGCGGACACGCCCGATGACGTGATCTTCGACTGGCTGCAGGAGGCGAGCTATCCCGACCAGCCGCTGGGCCGTCCGATCCTCGGCCCTGCCGACCGGATTGCCAAATACAACGCCAAGGACCTCAAGCGCTTCGTGCAGGGGCATTACGGGCCCGGGCAGATGATCCTGGCGGCGGCCGGGGCGGTGCATCACGACGCGTTGGTGAAGATGGCCGAGGAATTCTTCGGCCACCTGCCCGCGCTCGCCATGCCGGTGGCCGAACCCGCCCGTTTCCAGTGCAACGAACGGCGCGAGATCAAGGATCTGGAACAGGCGCATTTCGCCCTGGCCATCGAAGGCCCGGCGTTCCGCGACCCCGACCTCTTCACCGCGCAGATCTTCGCCGGGGCGATGGGCGGCGGCATGTCCTCGCGCCTGTTCCAGAAGCTGCGCGAGGAGCGGGGGCTGTGCTACACCACCTTCGCGCAGGCCGGGGCGCATGACGATACCGGCTCGATCACCGTCTATGCCGGGACCGGGGCCAGCGACATCAAGGATCTGGCGAACCTGACCATCGACGAATTCCGCCGCGCGACCGAGGACATGACCGAGGTCGAGATCGCGCGCTCGCGCACCCAGATGAAGGCGGGCCTGCTGATGGGGCTGGAGAGCCCCTCCAGCCGGGCCGAGCGTCTGGCACGGCTGCTGGCGATCTGGGACCGGGTGCCGGACCTGTCGGAAACGGTGGAGCGGATCGACGCCGTGAACCTCGACGCGATCAAGGCCTATGCCGAGAAACTCGCCTCGGACGCCCGGATCTCGATGGCGCTGTACGGCCCCGTGGATCGGGCGCCGACGCTGGATGCGCTGAGGGAAAGGCTGGTGGCGTGATGGCCGGGTTCCTGCTGGCATCGAAGAAAAGATTCCGGCTGGATACCGAACGTCTGCAGTTGCGCCTGCCGGAGCATACGGATTTCCGCATGTGGGCGGCGCTGCGCGAATCCTCGGCCAGTTTTCTGGTCCCGTGGGAACCCACCTGGTCCGACGACCACCTGTCGCGCCGCGCCTTCACCGGCCGCGTGCAATGGGCGGCGCGGGTGCGCCAGCAGGGGACCGGGCTGCCGCTGTTCCTGATCCGGCGCGACGACAGCCAGCTGGTCGGGGCGATCACGCTCGACAACATCCGCCGCGGCCCGGCGCAGGCGGGAACGGTCGGCTATTGGATCGGCCAGCCCTTCGCCCGCCATGGCTATATGCGCGAGGCGCTGCGCGCGCTGGTGCATCACGCCTTCACCGAGCTGGACCTGAGCCGGATCGAAGCCGCCTGCCTGCCGGAAAACGCCGCCTCGCGCGCGGTGCTGGAAAAGACCGGCTTCAAATACGAGGGCGTGGCGCAGAGCTATCTGCAGATCAACGGCCGCTGGCGGAACCATGTGCTCTATGCCAACCTGCGGGGCGACCGGCGGGGGCGGACGGATGTCGGCTGAGCCGCGCATCCTGTTCCTCAGAGGGGTGAACGTCGGCACCAGCCGCAAGCTGCCGATGGCCGATCTGCGGGCCCTGCTGGCGGGGCTGGGGCTGACCGGCGTCACCACCCATATCCAGAGCGGCAACGCCGTGTTCCGTGACCCCCAGCGGCGGGCGGATCTGGCGGGCCGGGTCTTGGACGCGATCGGCGCCGCCTTCCCCTTCCGCCCCGAGGCGCTGGTCCTGGACCTGCCCGCGCTGGAGGGCGTGCTGGCCGCCAATCCCTATGCCACGATCGAGGATCCCTCGCGGGTCCAGATCGGCTTTCTGGCGGCCGGAGGCGCGGCCGATACCGAAAGGCTGGCCGCGCTGGCGGCGCCGGGCGAGGGCTGGCACCTGACCGAGGCCGCGCTCTATCTGCATCTGCCGTGGGGCAGCGGCCGCTCGAAACTCGCCGCCGGGGCGGAAAAGGCGGTCAGGACACCGATGACGATGCGCAACCGGCGCGTGGCCGAGGCCGTGGCGGCGCTGGCGAGGGAGATGACATGCTGAACCCCTGCGACCCCGCTTTCCTTCAGGCGCTGGAGGCGCAGCTGCCTCCGGGCGTGCTGCGCGCCCCCGAGGACCGCTATCTGACGGAACTCCGCGGCCGCTACCGCGGGCAGGCGGGCGCCGTGGCCTGCCCGGGTTCGGTCGAAGAGGTGGCGTCAATCCTGAAGGCCGCTCAGGCCGCGCGGGTGGGCGTGGTGCCCTATGCCGGCGGCACCGGGCTGGTCGCGGGGCAGGTGATGCCCGAGGGGCCGCTGCCGCTGGTCCTGTCGGTCGAGCGGCTGAACCGGATCCGCAGCGTGGAGCCCCTGGGCAATGTGCTGGTGGCCGAGGCGGGCTGCATCCTGACCGAGGTGCAGGCGGCGGCCGAGGGGGCGGAGCGGCTTTTCCCGATGTCGCTGGGCTCCGAGGGCTCGGCTCGGATCGGCGGGCTGCTGGGGACCAACGCCGGCGGCACGGGCGTCTTGCGCTACGGCACGATGCGGGAACTGGCGCTGGGGCTCGAGGTGGTGCTGGCCGACGGACGGGTGATCCACGGGCTGAAACGGCTGCGCAAGAACAACATGGGCTATGACCTCAGGCATCTGATGATCGGGTCCGAGGGCACGCTGGGCGTAATCACGGCAGCCGCCCTCAGGCTCTTCCCCCGGCCGGCCCGCACCGGCGCCGCGCTGATCGTCGTGCCCTCGCCCGAGGCGGCGCTGAGGCTCCTGGCGCTGGCCCAGGCGCGGCTGGGCGAGGGTGTCTCGGGCTTCGAGCTGATCGGCGGGCAGGGGCTGCATTTCCTGGCCGAGGCGCTGCCGCAGATCCGCCAACCCTTCGCCGAGCCGCCCGAGTGGCTGGTGCTGGTCGATCTGGGGCTGGTGGCGGCGCTTGATCCGGCGGCGGAGCTGGAGGGCCTTTTCGAGGCGGCGGTAGAAGCTGATCTCGCGTCCGATGGCGTCATCGCCGGCAGCGAGGCGCAGCGCGCCGCCTTCTGGCACCTGCGCGAGGCGATCCCCGAGGCCAACCGCAAGATCGGCGCCGTGGCCTCGCACGATGTGTCGCTACCGCTGGCGGCGCTGCCCGCCTTCATCGCCGAAGCGGGGGCGGCACTGGCCGATCTGGGCGACCTGCGGGTCAATTGCTTCGGCCATGTCGGCGACGGCAACCTGCATTACAACATCTTCCCGGCGCCGGGGCGCAAGCGGGCGGAATACGACGGGCTGCGGGACCGGGTGACCCAGACGGTGCACGATCTGGTGCACGGCTTCGGCGGCTCGGTCAGCGCCGAGCACGGGGTGGGACGGCTGAAGACCGGGGATCTGGAGCGCTACGTCGATCCGGTGGCGGTCTCGGCGATGCGGTCGATCAAGGCGGCGCTGGACCCGGCGGGGATCCTGAACCCGGGCGCGGTGCTGAAAGGCTGAGGGGTTTCGCCCTCGTTGCCCGCTGTCGCGTGCGCCGAGTCCCTAGAGACGAAATGGGGGCGACCAGCGGCGCGGCGTGCCGCCGCGCCGAAGAAGGGGGGCCGTCTGCCCCCCTCTGCCCTGCGGGCATTCACCCCCCGAGGATATTTGAGGAACGAAGATGGGGCTTGATGCCCCCTTAACGCTTATCTTTGTTCTCCAAATATCCTCGGGGGTTTCCAAAGGGGGCCCGAGGGTCCCCTTTGGCGGGCGGGGGCGGGGGGCTGGCCCCCCGCTTCTTCCCGCGCAGCGCTCAGCCCGGGAAGGTTTCCAGCGGGATGCGCGTGCCGGCGGGCAGCGTCACGCCCCAGGGCAGCAGGAGCGCAGAGGCGGCGAGGGTTTCGGCCAGCCAGAGCGCCAGCGCCGGGCCGTTATGCGCGTGGTTGACCGGCCCGTCCGGCGCGTCGAGCACCAGTTTCGAGGGGGCCCAGACGATGGTGCGGCCCTGGCGGATGGCCCAGTCGATCTCGGTCCGGCTTTCCACCACCAGGCAGCGGCGGTCACGGGCGGCGAGCGCCCAGGCGTTCAGGCCGACGCTCAGCAGGTCGATGCGCTGCTGCACGGCGCGCACGGCGACCTCGGGGCGGGGCAGGTCGGGCAGGCCGGTGCAGAGGATGATCGGCGCGCCCCGGGCCTCCAGCCGGTCGATCCGGTCCGGGAAATCCGGCGCGGCGATGGCGGCGTTGTCCATGTAGACCACCAGCGGATGCGTGGCAGTACCCTCGACCTGCAGCGGCGTTGCGGCGCGGGTGCGGGCGATCTCGACCCCCAGCTTGAAGGGGCCGCGGTCGAGTTTCTCGATCCGGACGAAGGCGCGCATCGCCCTTGGGTGGGTGAGGATGCGTTCGGCGACGCTTTCGGCCAGCGTCTCCAGCAGGTTCAGCCGCCCGGCGGCCAGCGCGTCGGTGATCGCCTCGGTGATCGTGTCATAGGACATGATGCGGTCGACATCGTCGTCGATCGGTCCCTGGGGCGGGCGCACCTCGACCACGACATTGAACATCAGCCGTTGCGAATGGCCGCGCTCGGTCTGGAAGGCGCCGATCTCGGCCTCGGCCAGATAATCGCGCAGCGCGATCCGGTCGCGGGGATCGGCCGAGGCGGTGGCTTCGGCGCGCTCCTCGGGATGGGCGAAGGCGAGATGGATATCGGTGCTCATGGTGAGCCTCGCGTCAGGGATGCTGTCCGGGACTTACCCTGCACGGGGCCGCTTGCCCAGCCCGCAGGCGGCATGCCGGAGCCCGGGGGCGACGCCCGGGGTTTCCGAAAGGCGGCGGGCGGGTCAGTTGAGCGTCAGGCGCACCGGCTCGCGGTAGAACAGATGCGAGCCGAACTGGGCGGTGCGGTGAAAGCTCTGCGCCCAGCGGGGCCGCACGCCGGTGGTGTGGAAATGCGTGGCGCCATCGGTCAGTTCGCGCGGCGCGCCCGAGAGCATGATCTGGGCGATGGCATTGGCCAGACGGCGGGCCGAGGGTTCGACCATCTCGCGCGAGCGGCCGTTGCAGGCATAGGAGAACTGGCAGGCGTTCAGATGCTCGGCGTTCTGGTGGACCACGCCGCAGACGCTGTCGGGATAATTCGGCAGGTCGACGCGGTTCAGGATCACCTCGGCCACGGCGAACTGGCCATAGACATCCTCGCCGCGGGCCTCGTGATAGATCGCCTCGGCCAGGCATTGCACCGGGGTGTCGTTCGACTGCGGCATCTCCATCAGATAGCTGGCGTCGTAGCGCAGGATATCGGCGGGGTTGTCGAAGGGCGTGGTCGCCCGGCTGACCAGCGAGGAGCTGACCCCGCGCATCGCCTCGCGTTCGGCGCTGAAGGCCAGCGCGAGCGACTGCTCGAGCGGCAGGTCGGCGGCGGCGCTCTGCGCCGCAAGGGTCAGGGCAAGCGCGGTCCCGAAGGCCGCGAGCCGGTTCACGATTCCCATACCGTCCATCCTATGTCAGCCGAGGGCAGCACGAAGGCCATGCCAAAGGCGTCCGGTGTGCCGCCAGGATGCGGCATCTTCTGTGTCGTTTTATGTCGTTTTCGCGACGAAGGCGGCCCGGTGTCCCCCCCTGGCACGCCGTTCATCTGCCCATCGATTAGCGCAAAACGCGCTCCAAGTCCACAATATGACTGGGTTTTCCCCGGGTGCCCCCCGGCGGCCGATGCCGCGCCGCCGCATGGCGGGGTCACCCCCGCCCGAGTCGCGGCGAATTTCCCGCAAGATTCAACGGCTGAACGTCAGTCAGCGAAGGTCTGGCATTTCCTCGGCGGCATCTTCGGCCTTGAGAGTCAACTGCGCTGCAGCGAGCCGCGCGACGGGCACGCGGTAGGGCGAGCACGAGACATAGTCGAAGCCCGCGGCGCGGCAGAAGGCTATCGATTCGGGCGAACCGCCATGCTCGCCGCAAATCGACAATGTCAGACTTTTTCGGGCCCGCCGTCCGCGCTCGGCGGCGATCAGCAGCAGCTCGCCCACGCCGTCGGTATCGAGCACATGGAACGGGTCTTCGGGGAAGACCCCGGCCTGGATGTAATAGGACATGAAGCGCCCGGCATCGTCGCGCGACAGGCCATAGGTCATCTGCGTCAGGTCGTTGGTGCCGAAGGACATGAAATCGGCGTGCTGGGCGATCTCGCCTGCCCTGAGCGCGGCGCGGGGCGTTTCCACCATCACCCCCAGCCGGTACTCGAAGGCCGAGCCCTTGGCCACCCGGACCGCCGCCGCTACCGCGTCGATGCGGGCCTTGACCAGTTCCACCTCGCGCATGGCCGAAACCAGCGGGATCATGATCTCGGGCACGACCTTCTCGCCGCGCTTGGCGGTCTCGATCGTGGCCTCGAAGATGGCGCGGGCCTGCATCTCGTAAATCTCGGGCAGGGTCACGCCCAGCCGCACGCCGCGCAGGCCCAGCATCGGGTTGAACTCGGCCAGTTCCTCGGCCCGGCGGGTGATCTCGGACAGGGGTTTGTCCAGCGCGTCGGCGAGTTGCTTCATCCCCTCGCGGGTATGGGGCAGGAATTCATGCAGCGGCGGGTCGAAGAGCCGGATGCAGACCGGCAGCCCCTGCATGATCGAGAAGAGCTCCTTGAAATCCGACCGCTGCATCGGCAGGAGCCGGGCCAGCGCCGCCGCCCGGTCCTGCCCGGTATCGGCGAAGATCATCTCGCGCATCACCGTCAGGCGGTCGTCTTCGAAGAACATGTGTTCGGTGCGGCACAGGCCGATGCCCTCGGCCTTGAAATTCCGGGCGGACCTTGCGTCGGAGGGCGTGTCGGCATTGGCGCGCACGCCGATGTCGCGGATCTCGTCCGCCCAGTCGAGCAGGGTGTTGAACCAGCGGTCGGTGGCGGGTTCCAGCATGTTGGGCGCGCCGCGCAGCACCTCGCCCACCGTGCCATCGATGGTGATGAGCTCGCCCTCGTCAAGGACATGGCGGCCGGTGTGCAGCTGGCGGTTCTTGGCGTCGATGCGGATGCCGGTGGCGCCGACGATGCAGGGCACGCCCAGGCCGCGGCCGATCACCGCGGCGTGGCTGGTCATGCCGCCGCGCTCGGTCAGGACGCCCACGGCCGCATGCATGCCGCGGATATCCTCGGGCGAGGTTTCGCGGCGCACCAGAATGCAGGGTTCCCCGCGCGAGGCCGAGGCCTGCGCTGCGGTCGAGGTGAAGACCAGCCGCCCGGTCGAGGCGCCGGGGCTGGCGGGGATGCCGCGGGCCAGAACCTCGCGCGGGCCGCGGGGATCGACCTGCCGGTGCAGCAGTTCCGACAGCGCCCGGGGGGTGACGCGGGTCAGTGCCTCCTTGCGGGTGATGATCCCGTCCTCGGCCAGCGCCACGGCGACGCGCACCGCCGCGCGGCTCGACCGCTGGACCTTCAGCGCGTCCAGCACCGCCACCTGGCCGTTGACGATGGTGAACTCGATCTGCATCTCCTCGCGCAACTTCAGGCGGCAGACCTCCACATGGCGGACCAGCTGGGCAAAGGCCTCAGGGTCCTGATCTTCCAGCGAGGGGCCGCGCGGGTCGCGGGTCAGGTAGATGGCCTGCGGATTGTTCGACACCGCGCCGCGGTCCTGCCCGCCCAGGGCGTAGCGCCCGGTCACCTGCGGGGCGCCGGTCACCGGCTCGATCATCTGGATCACGCCCGCACCGGATTCGCTGGTGCCGAAACCACCGGCCATGGCCTGCACGACCAGACCCAGCCCGGCCTCCTCGGGCGCGCCCTTGGCCTGGCGCAGCAGGCGGGCCGAGGTCCCCTCCCAGGCGCGGGCCATGGAGCGCAGGACCTCGGCCAGCTGGCGCTTGGGGTCCTGGGGGAAGGGCTCTTCCATCTCCTTCTCGAAATCATAGAGCGCGGCCTGCAGCGCGGGCAGGCAGGGCTCGCCCAGCGGGAAGAGGTCCGGGTCCAGCCGCGCCACATGCACCGCATAGGCCTGCACGAAGCCGAGATAGAGCGCGGTCGCCACCGCCTCGCCATGGGTTTGCGAAATCGCGGCGTGGCGTTCGTCGTTCATGCCGATGTTCAGCACGGCGCTGGGGCCGCCCCAGTCCGAATTCTCGGCCGAGGGGCGCACCGACAGCAGCTGGTCCGAGGCGAAGCGGCCGACCAACCCGCCGAGGTCCGGCAACTGCCCGGCGGCGATGGCCCGCACGGCGTTGAAGGACAGCGCCACTGTCTTCGGCACCGGCAGGTCCAGCCGCACCAGCCGTTGCAGGCATTTCGCCCGCCAGCCATGCGTGCGCAGCGCGATGGGCGCCGAGCCGGTGATCTCGGAATAGTCGAGCAGACTGAGGTTTTTGTTGGCCATGGGGCCCTCCGTTCGCGGCGCAGGATAGTCCTGTCGCGCCACCGTGCAAGCGCAGAAATCCGGGCGGTGGGCGGCAAGCCTCGTGCGCGACTGGGCGGCAATCCGCCGCCGGTCGGCCGCCGCGGCGGAACCGGGGCCGGGCTGGGGGGTTTCCCTGCCAGACCGGCGGGCGAAAGCGACCCGCCCAAGGAAGTTGGAGAAGACCATGAATGCCAAGATGCTGACCCTCGCCACCGTATCGGTTGCCGCCCTTGCCGCCTCGTCCATGGGCGCCGCCGCGGCGACTGCCGCCGCCTCGGCCGACCTGAACCTGCGCGCGGGCCCGGGGCCCGAGTTCCGCATCCTGAGTGTCATCCAGAACGGCGAGAGCGTCACCGTCGACGGCTGCCTCGCCACGCAGGAATGGTGCGAAGTGCAGACCGCTTCGGGCACCGGCTGGGCCTATGCGCCCTATCTGATGTTCGACGAAGCGGGCGAGCGGAAGCCGCTGGCGCAGGTCACCTCGCAGACCGTGACGGTGATCGAGGACACCAGCCCCCGTGACGAGGCGACGCTGATCGCCGGCGGCATCGGCGCCGTGGCGGGCGCGCTGATCGCCGGCCCGATCGGCGCCATCGCCGGTGGCATGGCGACCGGGATCGCGGCCAATGCCTCGGTCGACCCCGAGGTCGAGGTCTATGTGCGCAACAACCCCGTGCAGCCGGTCTTCCTGTCGGGCGAAGCGGTGGTCGGCGCTCAGGTGCCGGCGGATGTGACGATCTATGAAGTGCCCGACAACCAGAACGTCGCCTATCTGAACATCAACGGCGACACCGTGCTGGTCGACCGTTCCGACATGCGCGTGATCGGCGTCATGCGCTGATCCCAGAGCCTGCAGGACCCGGAATCCGGTCCGGGCGCGGCCCCCTTTGCGGGGTCGCGCCCTTCCGGCATTGTCGCAACAAGTATTTGATTTCAAAAAAATATTCTGCCGATTTTTTGCCCCGTCGCGATAAAAAATCGGAACCGAACCTGCCGCGGGACGTTTTCCTCCCAGAGACGCACCAAGCGTCACAACGACAGGAGATGACGATGCAGATGCAACCGAAAAAACTCTTCCCGTTCATGCTGGCCCTGGCGGTGACCGCCGGTTCGACCGCGGTCTATGCGCAATCGGCCACCGTGGGCGGCACCGTCGATGGCGCCACCAGCGCCGTGACCGATGCGACCGGCGGCGCGACCGCCGATGCGACCGGCAGCGCCAACACCCAAGCCTGTGCGGCGGGCGCCGATTGCGCTGATGCCGATGCCTCGGCCCAGGCCGATGCCACGATGGAGAGCGGTTCGACCATGCCGATGGGCGATGCCTCGGCCACGGCCTCGGGCGACACGACCCTGCCGATGGGCGATTCCTCGGCCACCGCCTCGGGCGACACGACCATGCCGATGGGTGATTCCTCGGCCACCGCTTCGGGCGAAAGCACCATGCCGATGGGCGATGCCGATCCCGCGGCCACCGCGTCGAGCGATCTGACCGACGAGGGTGAAACGCTGGTCGATGTGGCCTCGGTTGCTGAACTCGACACGCTGATCGGTGCGCGTGCCTATGACGCGAATGCCGAATGGGTCGGCGAAATCAGCGCCGTGCTCCCGGCTGACGCCGAAGGCAACGAAGAGCGCTTCGTGATCGACGTCGGCGGCTTCCTCGGCATCGGTGAAAAGCCGGTGGCCCTGACGGCCGATGACCTGCGGGTCGCGGTGGATGCGGAAGGCGACGTGGAACATGTCGTCGTGGCCCGCACCCAGGCCGAGCTCGAGGCCATGCCGGAAGTCGAAATGTAATCCGGTCTATCACCGACCTTGCGCGGGGCCCTTCGGGGCCCCGTCTTTCGTATATGCTGGCGATTCTCCTCTCTCTTTTTTCCTGGCCCCATCAGCCCGCCAATCCTTAACCCCCGCCAATCCTTAACCCCGAGGTCCGGACCATGACGGAATTTCTGCGCAACCGCTGGCCCGAGACGGTCCTCGCCGTGCTGGCCCTCGCCTGGGCCCTGAAAGTGGCCGAGGCGGTGATGGCGCCCTTGGTGCTGGCTTTCGTCACCGCGCTGGTGCTGACGCCGATCATGAATGTGCAAAAACGCCTCGGTCTGCGCCCCTCGATCGCGGCCACGATCACGCTGCTGCTGACGCTGGGTTTCGTCGCGGCCATCGTGCTGACGCTGCAGCCCTGGGTGGTCGAGATCGTCGACGCCTGGCCGCGGGTCGCGCGCGAGCTGCGCTCGGCCATGCTGGATGTGCGCTACAGCCTCAGCGGGCTGATCGACGCGCAGCGCGAGGTGATCGAGGCGATCGCCCCCGAGGCCGGGGCCGGTTCGGGGGGCAGCGCCGCCGAGGGCGCGGCGGCGGCGCTGCCGTCGCTGGCCGATGCGGCCTGGATGGCGCCGGCGCTGGGGGCGCAGATCCTGATCTTCCTGGGCGGGCTGTTCTTCTTCCTGATGGGCAAGGACCGGGTCTATGACTGGGCGCAGATCGCGGGCTTCCGGCCGGGCGATTTCCGCCGGGCCGAGGCGCGCGTCGCCAGCTATTTCGGCGCGGTGACGCTGATAAACGTCGCGCTGGCCACGGCGGTAGGGCTGGCGCTGGCCGCCTATGGACTGCCCGGCGCGCCGGTCTGGGGCGTGGTGGCGGGGATGGCGAATTTCGTCATCTACCTGGGGCCGGCGGTGACCGCGGCGATGCTGCTGCTGGCCGGGACGGTGGCTTTCGACGGGGTGGCGGCGGTGGCGCCGATGCTGATCTATCTGGGCATCAACCTGATGGAGGCGCAATTCGTCACGCCGATGGTGATCGGCCAGCGCATGCGGCTCGATCCCTTGCTGGTCTTCCTGTCGCTGACGCTGTGGTTGTGGCTCTGGGGGCCGATCGGCGGCATCGTCGCCATCCCGCTGGTGCTGTGGGTGCAATCGCTGTGGAACGACGCCATGGCCCATGCCAGGCAGGAACCCCACCGCCTGCTGGTCTGAGGGCGGCCGCGCCTGGCCTTTCCCGCAACGAAAAGGGCCGCGCGGTTGATCGCCGCGCGGCCCTTTTTCCGTGTCGTCCGCTGCTTACCCGGCCGGTTTCGGCGCGCTGCCCTCGGCCTCGACATCGTGCAGATTCGCGTCCTGGGACTGGGGGTTGAAGGTGTCCGCTTCGAAGGTCAGGCGGAAATCGTACCAATCCTCGCTGACATCGGTGACCACCGTGCCGCCGATCTGCGTGGCGAAGCCCGCGATCAGCGACCGCCCCAGCCCCGAGCCCGAGACCTGATCGGGCGCCAGGAAGGGGGTGCCCCGGGTGTTGGCGATGCGCAGCACGGCGGTGTTCTGGCCGCTCGCGTTCAGGCCCTCGGCGGTCAGGGCGATGTCGAGCGTCGCCTCGCCATTCTCCAGCCGCCCCATGTATTTGAGCGCGTTGGTCACCGCCTCCGAGGCCATCAGGAGCAGCGGCACCGCCTGGTCGGGATAGAGCTGGACCGGCGCGTAGCTCTGGTTGATGGTGATCAGCCGGTCATCGGTCAGCCCGGCCGAGATGGTCGAGGCGATGACCGAATTCAGCAGCTCGTCCGCCGCCACCTGACCGCTGGTCGGCCCGGAATAGAGCGCGCGGTGCACCGAGGCGATGGACATGACCCGCATCTGCACCTCTTTCAGGGTGCGGCGGGCCTCGGGCGTGGAGGCGCGGCGGATCTTCAGGTTCACGATCGAGGCGATGAGCTGAAGGTTGTTCTTCACCCGGTGGTGTACCTCCTTCAGCAGCACGTTCTTCTCGTGGACCATGTTCTCCAGTTCGGCCTCGTCCTGGACCAGCCGGTTGGCCAGGTCGGTCCAGACCTCGTCGATCTCGGCCAGTTCCTGCGACAGGCGGCCGCTCGGGGCCAGCGTCTCGATCCGGCGCGAGGTGGAGAATTCGGTCATGTTGCGCCGCAGGTGGCGGATGTGGCGGATGACCAGCGCATTGACCGCGCCCATCGCCACCACCAGCCCGACCATCAGCATCAGCACCGGGAACAGGATGGGCGACAGGCGCGTCCAGCCCAGCGTCGGCCGTGGCCAGCTGCCCAGCGCATGCACCACGCCGGGGATGATCGGCACCACGGCAAAGATCCGCTGCTCGCCCGAGGCGGTGCGGCCGCTGAAGGAATACTGCCGGTTGGTGACCAGCGACGGCAGGGTACGCCCGACCGGCACCATCTCGGCGACATCGCCGAAATCGCCGCCGGTCGACAGGACCTCGCCCTCGGCGTTGAAGGTCAGCACGTCGAGATTGGCCTCAAGGGTCGAGCTGCCGGGAATGCCGAAGATGCGCGAATGCGGGACCGACACCAGGACGAAGCCCGCGTAAGCGCCGTTGATCTGCACCGGCGCCGCCGAGACGATCACCGAGGTGCCGCTGATCGCGCCGAAGCCCGAGGCCATGACCACCGGCTGACGGTCACGGTTGATGACCGGATAGAGCAGACCCTCGGTCATGTCGCGCCCGACATCGGCCGAGGCGCAGCGCAGGATCCCGTCGGCATCGGCATAGCCGGCGAAGGAGAATTGCGGCGTGGCGCGGACCACGTTGACGAACATCTCCGAACAGCCGTCCGCCGCGCCGCCATCGGCCGCGACATGCGCCGCCAGCGTCGCCACCGCGCCCCCCGCGGCCGAGATGGCCAGGGCCTCGCCCGCCGCCGCTTCGGCGGTCGAGGTCAGCAGCGCAGCCTCGACGCGGCGTTGTTCATCCGCGCCGATCTGCACCGCCTGATAGACGGCAATGGCCCCGATCGGCATCAGCGCGATGGCCAGAGTCCCCGCCACCCGGGCCGCGAGCCCGCGGAACGGCCACCACGACCCGCCGCTCACGCCGAGAGGCGTCCCTGCGCGCCGGCATTGACGATGGCCGCCGTCACACGGTCGGTCATGTCAGCATAGCCGGTCTCGCCCGGATGCAGCAGTTCTACCAGCCTGGCCCGGCCACGGTTGGCGCGGCTCTTGATCGTGCCGACCGCGACGCCGCACATATTGGCCGCTTCCTCGTAGGAAAAGCCCGAGGCGCCGACCAGCGCCAGCGCTTCGCGCTGTTCGACCGGCAGCTGGGCAAAGGCGTCGAGGAACTCGGCCAGTTGCAGCCGCCCGTCATGCGCGGGCTTGACCGACATCTGCCCGGCGACGATGCCGTCGGGGTCGGCCACCTCGCGCGAGCGTTTCCGGCGGATGGAATAGAAGGTGTTGCGCAGGATGGTAAAGAGCCAGGCCTGCATGTTGGTGCCGGACTGGAAACTCTCGATGTTCTTCCAGGCCTTCACCAGGGATTCCTGCACCAGATCGTCCGCTTCCGCGCCGTTTCGGGTGAGCGACAGCGCAAAGGCGCGCATCGGACCCAGATGCGTGACAAGCTCGTCCCGCGGGTCCTGACTGACGGCAGGGTCAGCTGTCATGATGTGTCTCGTCCTGGGTCCTCAACTGGCGGAGCAGATCGAGAAAGCGGTCAGGCACCTTCTCGCTGGCGCGTTCCTGGAAGGCGCGCCGAAGGTTGTCCGCGATCTGGTCTTCCAGGGCGCTCGATGGTTGTTCATTGTGCATGGGCTTCTCAGGCAACGCGCCTTCCACTTGCAGATTTTTCACAGACGTTCGGAACCAAACACCACACAGCGCGTTTGGTTCCAAGAATTTCGCGAAAAGGACTGAAAAAAAATGCCGACTGCCCAGAAGGAACAGTTCCTGTCCGTCATCGTCGCCGATCTGCTGCCCTTCCTGCGCCGCTATGCCCGGGCGCTGAGTGGAAGCCAGGCGACCGGTGACCGGTACGCGGCGACCACTCTGGAGGCGCTGCTGCTCGACCGGTCGGTCTTTGACGGCGACTATTCCCACAAGGTCGCGCTGTTCAAGGCGTTCCACGCCATCTGGTCGTCCTCGGGCGCCCTGACCGAAGGGGCCGAGGACGGGATCACCGCCCGGGCGCAGCGCCATCTGGCGCGTCTGGCGCCGAACACGCGCGAGGTCCTGCTGCTCAGGACCATCGAGGAATTCACCGATGACGAGATCGCCATCATCATGGACACCACCCCTGATGAGGTGAACGAGCTTTACCGCATCGCGCTGCGCGACATGGAGGACAGCGTCGCCGGACGGGTGCTTATCATCGAGGACGAGGCGATCATCGCCCTCGATCTGCAATCCATCGTCGCCGACATGGGCCACCGGATCACCGGCGTGGCGCCCACCCACCGCGCCGCCGTCGATCTGTTCGGCCGCGAGCGTCCCGACCTGATCCTGTCGGACATCCAGCTGGCCGACGGCTCCTCGGGGATCGAGGCGGTCAACGAGATCCTGAAAAGCGCGGGCGACGTGCCGGTGATCTTCATCACCGCCTTCCCCGAACGCCTGCTGACCGGCGAACGGCCCGAACCGGCCTTCGTCATCACCAAACCCTATACCGAAGAGCAGGTCCGCTCGGCCGTGAGCCAGGCGATGTTCTTCTCCTCGACCGAGACGCTGCGCGTCTGAGGACATTTCACGGTTCCCTCGCCTGGGCGGCGTCCTTCGGGGCGCCGCCTTTTTCGGTTGCTGGCCCGGCCCCGGGGCAGGGACGAAAAGACCCCGCGCCCGGGGAGCGCGGGGCCAGGCCGGACGGGCAGGGCCGGTCAGGGGGCCCGGATCAGCCCGCGGCCATCGAGCGCAGCATCCAGGCCGCTTTCTCATGCGCGGCGGACCGGGCCGTCAGCATGTCGGCGGTCACCGGATCGCCGCTGTCCTCGGCCAGGGTGATCCCCTCGTGGCAGGCGCGCGACAGCGCCTCGTGGCGGTCCTTCAGCGCGGTGATCATGGCGGCGGCACCGGCCTTGGCCTTGGTGCCCTTGGCATCGGTGTCGAGCAGGGCGCCCGGCGTCGCGGGGGCCAGATGGCCCAGGGCGCGGATCCGCTCGGCCAGCTCGTCGGTGGCGGCGAAGAGTTCGCCGTATTGCGTCTCGGTCAGCATGTGGACGCCGTAGAACATCGGACCTTCGATGTTCCAATGCACCTCATGCGTGCGGATCAAGAGGTCATAGGTGCCGCTCAGGATCTCGGCGAGTTTCTCGGCGACGGCTTCGGGGGCCTCGACGCCGGTCTTCACCTTGACGGCGCCGGGGGTGACGGTTCGCAGGTCTTTCATGGCAATTCTCCTTGTTCTGTGGGGGTCAGCCGGACACCGGGCGGCGCGGGAAGGGCGGCGCCGCCCGGGTCAAAGGGGCCGGGTCAGGTCGGTCAGACCGGGGGGCTGCCGCGCAGCGCCCGCGCCAGAAGCGCGATGACGAACAGGGCCAGGAACACGAAGAACAGGATCTTGGCGATCCCGGCCGAAGCCGCGGCGATACCACCGAAACCGAAGACGGCGGCGATGATGGCGATGACAAGAAAAGTCAGGGCCCATCCAAGCATGGCAGGTCTCCTTCTGCGATTGGGGGCCGGCGTGATTGCTCGGCCTTCGCAGGGTCAACCGGAGTCCGTCGCGGATGGTTCCCGAAATAATTGCGGGAACCGGGGCCGGGGGCGGGGCGTTGTCTGGGCGAGAGATAAATTCCCTTCCACCCAGTCGAGGAGATGATGATGGCCCGCGCAACGCAACCGAGCACCGCCGATCTGAAGCGCGATTTCGACGCGCTGAAGGCGGATCTGGGCAACCTGACGAAAGAACTGCGCGCCTTCGCGCAGGCACAGGAACGCAGCCTGTCGCAGCGCGCGACCGAAACCGCGCAGGCCGCGGCGAATGGCGTTGTCGGCACGGCGCAAGCCGCCGCCAACGGCTTCCTCGGCGCGACCGAGGGGCTGCGCGAGACCGGCGCCCAGCAGGCGCAGAACCTGCGCAGCCTGGCCGAGCAGGCGACCTCGGGCGCCGAGGAGCTGGTGCGCGAGCATCCGGCGGGCACCGTGGCGGGTGCCGCGGCGATCGGCTTCCTGGTGGGCGCGCTGGCGGCGCGGCGCTGATCGTGGCGCGGCGGCTGGCCCTGCGCAGCGTCTTCGGCGCGCTGGCCCTCGTGCTGATGGGCGCGGGGGCGGTGCTGTTGCTGCGCGCGCTCTGGCTGGCGATCTGGCCGCTGCTGGGGCCGGTGGGCACCGCGGCGGCGATGGGGGGCGGGCTGTTCTTCGTCGGCGCCGTGATCCTGGCGGTGGCCTTGCGCCCCCGCGCGGTTCCCCCGCCGCCGCCCGCGCCCAACCCGCTGGCCGCCGTCGTCGCAGCCTTCGCGCAGGGGTACGGGGCCGGTCAGGCGATCAAGCGGCGATGAGAAAAGGGGCCTTCGGGCCCCTTTTTCGTCGCGCCGGTTCGGGGGGATGAAATCCCACCCTACAGGGCGTTGTGGCATTTCGTGCCCGCGGAGAAGGGCCCGCCCGGCGGCACGCCGGGCAGCGCCCGCACCGCCCCCCCGGGGCGGGCGCTTCTCGCCCACCCCGGCGGCACGGGCGCTGCCCTAATCGCGGGAGACGCGACGGGGGACGGAGCGTGCAAAGTCGCGGATGGTGCGTGCGAGCACGCACCCTACGAGGGGCGGCCTGTGCGGTAGGGTGCGTGCTTGCACGCACCGCTGTAGGGTGGGATTTCATCCCACCCCTGCCGCTCACCCCTCCAACTTCGTCAGATCCGCCACGCCGGCGCAGGTCGTGCGGATGCGGTGCAAGAGGTTCAGCCGGTTGCGGCGGACGATCTGGTTGTCGGTGTTGATCTGCACCGCGGTGAAGAACGCGTCGATGGGGGCGCGCAGCGCGGCCATCGCCGACATGGCGGCGGCGAAATCCTCGGCCGCCATCGCCGGGGCGATCTGCGCCTCGGCCTGGTCGAGCGCGGCGAAGAGGGCGCGTTCCTCGTCCGTCTCGGCGAATTTCGCTTCGGCCCCGAAGGAATATTCCACCCCGTCCTTGGCCTCGGCCTGGGTCAGGATGTTGTTGGCCCGCTTGAAGCCCTGCAACAGGTTCTCGCCGTCGTCGGTTTTCAGGAAGGCGCTGAGCGCCTCGGCCCGCTTGACCAGCAACGTAAGGTCGTCGTTGCCGGGCATGGCGAGGCAGGCGTCGATCACGTCGTGGCGGATGCCCTGATCCTTGAGGAAGACTTTCAGGCGGTCGTGGAAGAAGGCGAGGAGGTCGGCGGCACGAACTACTGCTTCGCTGACTTCGGCAAGGAGCAGATCGTTGTGATCTTTCATCCGCACCAAATCACCTTTCTTCGCGACCATTGCGGCCTCTGCGGCAGCGGGGAACTGCTCAACAAGACCGCGTTCCGCTTCTGCGTGGATCCGATTGCTGTCGGAAAGAACGCGGTCGTATTCTGCTTGCATTGCTTCAATGCTGGCAAGCGTTTGCCCAGTGCGATGCAGGAAGATATGGTTTGCGAGATTGCTCGTCAGCGGAAGGCTTGCGTCTCGCTCCAACACCAACCGAATAACCCCCAACGCCGCCCGCCGCAGCGCAAACGGGTCTTTCGACCCGGTGGGTTTCTCGTCAATCGCCCAGAAGCCGGTCAGCGTGTCGATCTTGTCGGCCAGCGCCACGGCCACGGACACCGGCTCGGAGGGCACCTCGTCAGACGGCCCCAGAGGCTGGTAATGCGCCTTGCAGGCGTTGGCCACAGCCTCGGGCAGGCCTGCCGCCTTGGCGTAATAGACCCCCATCGTGCCCTGCAACTCCGGGAATTCGCCGACCATGGACGAGCGCAGGTCGGCCTTCGCCACCCGCGCCGCTTCCTCAGCCAGATCGGGCGAGGCGCCGACCAGCGGCGCGATCTCGCGCGCCAGGGCGGCAATCCGGTCGATCCGGGCCTTCTGCGAGCCGAGCTTGTTGTGGAAGGTGACGTTGGCCAGCCCCTCGGCCATGCCGGTCAGGCCCTCGTTCCGCACGACCCGCAGGTCGTTTTCCCAGAAGAACTTGGCGTCCGACAGCCGCGCGGTCAGCACCTTCTGGTTGCCCTTCAGGATCGTGGCGCCGTTGTCGGCCGTTTCGCGGTTCGCGACCGTGACGAAGCGCACGATCCGCCCCGAGGCATCCTTCAGCGAGAAGAATTTCTGGTGCTCGCGCATCGAAGTTTGCAGCACCTCGGGCGGAAGGTCCAGGAACTCGGCCCCGATCTCGCCCATCAGCACCACCGGCCATTCGACCAGCCCCGCGACCTCGGCCAGCAGGCCCTTGTCCTCGATGGGCTCCAGCCCCAGCGCGAAGGCGCGGTTCTTCACCTCATGCTCGATCATGTCGGCGCGTTCGGCCGCGTCCAGCACCACGAAGGCGCGTTTCAGCTTGGCCGCGTAATCCTCGAAGGAGGAGACGGTGAAGGCGCCGGGCGCCATGAAGCGGTGGCCGCGGGTGGTGTTGCCGGCGGTGATGCCGTCGATATCGAGAGGCACGACCTCGGCGCCGGCCTCGGTCACCATCAGGGCGATGATCGAATGCAGCGGCCGCACCCAGCGCAAAGCGCCCGAGCCCCAGCGCATCGACTTGGGCCAGGGGAAGCTGCGGATGGTCTTTTCCAGCACCTCGGCCAGGATCGCCGCCGCCGGGCGCCCGGGTTTCTGGAAATGCGCGACGTAGAAGGCGCCTTTCTTGTCCTCATGGACGTGGAGTTGCTCCATCGTCAGCCCGGTCGAACGCAGGAAGCCGTCCAAAGCCTGCTGCGGGGCGCCGACTTTCGGGCCCTTGCGGTCCTCCCGCAGGGTCGGGCTTTCGGCGCTGAGCCCTTCCAGCGCCAGCACCAGACGGCGCGGCGTCGAGAAGGCGCGGGCATGGGCATAGCTGAGCCCGGCCTCGACCAGACCGTCCGTCACCAGCTTGCGCAGATCCTCGGCGGCGCGGGTCTGCATCCGGGCGGGGATTTCCTCGGAGAAGAGTTCGATCAGGACGTCGGGCATGGCGGAAACTCTGTTAAGTCGCGAGGTTATTGCGCGGGCGGGGGCGGGCAATCGGCCGGCACCGGATCGCCGTCGAAGGCCTTTTCGCCGCAATGGTTGATCTGCGGCCAGACATAGGCGCGCCCGTCGGGATAAAGCGCCATCACGCGGTCAAAGCCCCAGGGCGCGTTTTCCTCGACCATCACGGCGCGGGCCTGGCCGGTGGTCAGATCCTCGCCGATCTCGGCGGCGTTGAAGCAGTCGAACCAGCCGGGGGCGTTCAGGGGTTCGGTATGCGGCCGGTCGACCAGTTCCGGCAGGCCGCCGATGATCTGGAAGCAGGCGCGATACCGCAGGGGCGAGGACGTGCTGTCGATGCCCTGGAAATCGGCGATCTCCAGCCGGGCGGTGCCGCCGTCGGGCGTGGCGACCTGATAGCCGATCTGCGGCTCCAGTTCGTCATAATAGCCGTAGACCTGCAGGTAATACATGGCGATGCCCGCGACGGCGGCGCAGACAACGATCATGATCGCGGCGATGCGGCCGGTCATGATGCGGCGCTTTCGGGCACCCAGCCACCGGCCGTGGTGGTGACGAAGGCGTCGGCGCATTTCTTGGCCAGCGCCCGGACCCGGCCGATATAGGCTTGGCGCTCGGTGACCGAGATCACGCCGCGCGCGTCCAGCAGGTTGAACAGATGGCTGGCCTTGATGCATTGGTCATAGGCCGGATGGGCCATGACGATGCGCTTGCCGCTGTTGGGGTCCTGCGGCTCGAAGGCCAGCAGTTTCTCGCATTCGGCTTCGGCATCCTCGAAATGCCGCAGCAGCATCTCGGTCGTCGCGCCGTCGAAATTGTGGCGCGAGTATTCCTGCTCGGTCTGGCGGAAGATGTCGCCATAGGTCAGCGGGATCGGCGACCCAGGGTCGTTGAAGGGCATGTCCATGACATGGTCGATGCCCAGCACATACATCGCCAGACGTTCCAGCCCGTAGGTCAGCTCGCCCGAGACGGGGCGGCAATCATGGCCGCCGACCTGCTGGAAATAGGTGAATTGCGACACTTCCATGCCGTCGCACCAGACCTCCCAGCCCAGACCCCAGGCGCCGAGGGTGGGGGATTCCCAATCGTCCTCGACAAAGCGGATGTCATGCAGCGACGTGTCGATGCCGATCGCGTCGAGCGAGCCGAGATACAGCTCCTGCAGATCGGGCGGGCTTGGCTTGATGAGGACCTGGTATTGATAATAGTGCTGCAGCCGGTTCGGGTTCTCGCCATAGCGGCCGTCGGTCGGGCGGCGCGAGGGCTGGACATAGGCCGCGGCCCAGGGCTGCGAGCCGAGCGAGCGCAGCGTCGTCGCCGGGTGGAAGGTTCCGGCGCCCACTTCCATGTCATAGGGCTGCAGGATGGCGCAGCCCTTCGCGGCCCAATAGGCCTGAAGGCGCAGGATCACCTCCTGAAAGCTGCGGGGCCTGACGGGGCTGTTCTCGGCGCGGGCGGACATCGGCGGACCTCGGCTGGACGGGTTCAGCGCCTCAATAGGCGCAGGGCCTGTCGGGGTCAACGGCAGCCCCGAAAGCCCGGCGGCGCCCATCGCGGAAAAAATGACACGGGCGGGGCCCGGAGGCCTGACCTAACCTATTTTTTATCGGTATATGCTTGACGACCCTGCTAGGGTCGCCGGAATCAACACGATCAAACGAGATTTGGAACGACCGTGACCGACCGACTAGCCAAAGCCATTTTTGCAGCCCTGCTGGCGATTGTTTTCGCCCCGGTTGCCGCCCTCGCCCAGGCAACCCATTGGGTGCAGATCGAGGCCCACGCCACGCTCAGGACCGCCGAGGAATTCGCCACCCGCTACGAACAGCGCATCGGCCAGATCGCGGGTTTCCGCATCGCCGGCGGCTGGTACGCGCTGGCGGTCGGTCCCTTCGCGACGGCCGACGCCGCCGAGGCCCGCCGCAGCGAGCTGATCGCCGCGCGTGAGATCCGCGAGGACAGCTACGTCACCGACAACACGATCTATGGCCAGCAGTTCTGGCCGGTCGGCGGTCAGGCTCCCAGCGCCCCGGTGACGGCGGCAGGGCGGGACGCGGCCCAGACGCCGGCGCCGGTGATCGAGGTGCCCACGGCCGAGACGCCGGTCACCGAGCCCATCGTCGCGCCCGAGCCCGCGCCCGCCGAGCCCGAGGTCATCGCGACCCCCGCCGCCCCGGCGCAGCCCGCGCTGGCCGATCTGCCGGATGAACCCCTGGCCGAGGCCCGGCGTCTGGAGGCTCAGCTCAGCCGCGACGAGCGGGCCGAGATCCAGGTGGCGCTGCAATGGTACGGCTTCTACCGCGGCGGCATTGATGCCGCGTTCGGGCCCGGCACCCGCGGCGCGATCCAGAACTGGCAGCGCGCCAACAATTTCGAGCCCACCGGCTTCCTGTCGACCCGCGCCCGGGCGACGCTGATCCGCGGCTATGAATCGGCCGTGGCCCGCTATGCCTTCGGCCCGTTCCGCGACGAGGCCGCCGGGATCGAGATCACCCTGCCGCTGGGCATGGTGGAATTCGACCATCACGAGACCCCCTTCGCGCATTTCCGCTCGATCAACGACAGCGGCATGCGCGTGCTGCTCATCAGCCAGGAAGGCACGCAGAGCACCTTCTACGGGCTCTACGAGATCCTGCAGACGCTGGAAGTGATCCCGCTGGAAGGCGAGCGTGACCGCAGCCGCACCAGCTTTACCATCGACGGCCGCAGCGCCACGCAGCGCGCCCATGTCGAGGCCCGGCTGAACGACGGCCAGATCAAGGGCTGGATCCTGCTCTGGGGGCCCTCGGCCGATGCCGACGCCGAGGTCATCATGGCGACGATGCGCGACAGCTTCCGTCCGATCGCCGGTGTCCTGCCGTCGAGCGCCGGGGCCACCGCCTCGACCGTCGCCCGCCGCGATCTGGTCTCGGGGCTGGAAGTGCGCCGCCCTGAACGCTCGCGCTCGGGCTTCTTCGTGGATTCGACCGGCACGGTCGTGACCACCGCCGAGGCCGTGGCGATGTGCGACCGCGTGACCATCGACGAGGCGTATCGCGCCCGCGTCGCCGCGGTGGACGAGGCGCTGGGCGTCGCGGTGCTGACGCCCGAGGATCCGCTGGTGCCCCTGGCCTTCGCGCAATTCGCCGCCGCCTCGCCCGCGCCGGGCAGCGAGATCCGCGTCTCGGGCTTCAGCTATCAGGACACGCTGACCCGGCCGATCGTCAGCTTCGGCAGCCTGAGCGAGATGACCGGTCTGAACGGCGAGGCCGAGCTGCGCCGCCTGACGCTGGCGGCCGAGCCGGGCGATACCGGTGGTCCGGTCTTCGACCCGAACGGCGCCGTCATGGGCATGCTGCTGCCCCGCCCCGAGACCCCCGGCCGCATCCTGCCCGACGACGTGAACTTCGCCGTCAGCAGCGAGGCCATCCAGTCGGTGCTGACCGGCGCCGGGACCCGGCCCAGCGTCAGCCGCAATGCCTCGCCGGTTTCGGCCGAGATGCTGACGCGGATGTCGGGTGACCTGACGGTCCTCGTCTCCTGCTGGAACTGAGCAAAGGGGGAGCGGGCGCAGGCTCGCTCCCGCCCGCCCACCCCGCTCGCCTGCGCCCGCCCTTCAAGGCGGGCGTCTCGCGTTCTAGCGCCGCAGGGCCAGGCGGCTGATGGCCAGCCCGCCCAGGATCAGCCCCAGCGCCAGCAGGAATTGCGGCGGCAGCGGTTCGGACAGGATCAGCATGCCGAAGATCACCGACCAGACCGGCACCTGATAATTGGTCTGCGTCAGGAAGGTCGGCCCCGCCGTGCGGATCACATGCACCATCAAGAGCGAGGCCAGCGCGGTGGGCAGCAGCCCGACATAGCCCAGCGCCAGCGCCGGGCGCAGCCCGGGCCAGGCAGGCAGCCCCTCCAGCGTCAGGGTCAGCGGCAGCATCGCCGCGCAGGCCATGATGACAGACGCGGCGGTATAGGCGATGGGATCGACCCGCGGGCTGCGCCGGGCGATGATCGAGCCGATGGCATAGCACAGCGTCACCGCCACGCAGGCCAGCCGCGGCAGCACCTGCGGCGCGCCCTCGCCCAGCGACACGCCCTCGGTCCCGATCAGCATGACGACGCCGACCAGCCCCAAAGCGAAACCGGCGATGCGGGGCAGGGTCAGTTTCTCATCCGGCAGGAAGACATGCGCCAGCACCAGCGTGAACAGCGGCACCAGCGCCATGGTCACGCCGACGAAGCTGGATTGCACATGCTGCTGGGCCCAGGCCATCAGCATGAAGGGCAGCGCGTTCGAGAAGAAGGCAAAGCCCGCGACATGCGCCCAGATCCGGCGTTCGGACAAGGGTGGCAGCGGGATCCTGAGCACCGCCAGCAGCAGCGCCAGCGTCAGCGCCGCCACGCTCACCCGGCCGGTCGCCACCCAGGCGGGCGCGATCCCCTCCAGCGCAATGCGGACGGCCAGGAACCCCGCCCCCCAGATCACGCCGAGCGCGACGACTTCGGCCCAGCTTGTCAGGCCGGGGCGGTAGGGGGTCTGGGGCTCGGACATCGGGGCCTCGCGCGGTCGGGTTCCGAGGCGTCGCATGGATGGTGAACTTGTGCAAGGCTCTGCCCCTCTCGCCACGGGCGGCGGCGCGTGGCAGGATGGGGACATGCCGGATCCCCGTTTCGCCCCCCGATTGACCCAGATTGCCGAGGCGCTGCCGCTGCGCGCCGCCGCCTTCATCGTCACGCTTTACGGTGATGCGGTGGTGCCCCGGGGCGGCGAGGTCTGGATCGGCACGATCATCGAGACCTGCGCCACCGTCGGGATCTCGGAAACGCTGGTGCGCACCGCCGTCTCGCGGCTGGTCGCGGCCGGGCAGCTGGAGGGCTGGCGGCGCGGGCGGCGCAGTTTCTACCGCCTGTCCGAGGCGGCGCTGGCCGAATACGAGGCCGCGGCGCGCATCATCTATGGCCCGGCCGAGGAAGGCCCGGGCCGCTGGCGTTTCGTGCATCTGCCCGAAACGGGCGGCGAGGCGCTGATGGCCGGGCTTGAGCGGCGGGGCTATGCGCGTCTGCGGCCGCTGCTGGCGGTCGGTCCGGCGCGGGGGCCGGTGCCGAAAGGATGCCTGTCGTTCGAGGCCGAGCCCGAAGGCCCGCTGCTGGCCGAATTCGCCGCGCAATCCTGGGACCTTGCACCCCATGCCGCGGCCTATCGCGCCTTTGTCGAGCGTTTCGGCGCGCTGGAGGGCGCCGCGCCCGCCTCGGGGGCCGAGGCCTTGGCGGCACGGCTGCTGCTGGTCCATTCCTGGCGTCAGGCCCTGTTGCGCGATCCCCGCTTGCCGCTGGCGGCGCTGCCCGCCGACTGGCCCGGGCAGGCGGCGCGGGCGCTGTTCCACCGGCTCTACCGGGCGCTGTCACCCGCGGCCGATTCGCATATCGGCGCGCGGTTCGAAGGGGCGCAGGGGCTTTTGCCTGCCGCGGCGCCGGCGGGGATTTCCGAGGCGGGGCAAGGGATTGGCGGAGGGCTGCGGCAAACGGCCTGATCTGTCACAAACCAGAGCCATAAATTCGTTGATTTGTGACACGTCAGGGCTTATACAGTGACCGAACGGTCGGCGAATTGGGGGGAGCTGATGTCCGAGACCTTCATCTGCGACGCATTGCGCTGGCCCATCGGGTGGTGCGGCTTTCGCGCCGGGCATCCCCTTGATCCTCACAGAACTCTGAACGTCCGCAAAACCTGAACCCAGGAGGCTGTCATGTATGCACAGATGGTGAAATCCGAGGCGAGCACCGACGATCCCGAACTGCTGGCCGCCTTCCAGGCCCGGATCGACGCGGGCGAGAAGATCGAGCCCAAGGAATGGATGCCCGAGGCCTATCGCAAGACGCTGATCCGCCAGATCGGCCAGCACGCGCATTCGGAAATCGTCGGTCAGCTGCCCGAGGGCAACTGGATCACCCGCGCGCCGACGCTTGAGCGCAAGGCGATCCTACTGGCCAAGGTGCAGGACGAGGCGGGGCATGGCCTCTATCTGTATTGCGCCGCCGAGACGCTGGGTGTCAGCCGCGACGACCTGACCGAGCAGTTGCTCAACGGGCGGATGAAATATTCCTCCATCTTCAACTATCCGACGCTGACCTGGGCCGATATCGGCGCGGTCGGCTGGCTGGTCGATGGCGCGGCGATCATGAATCAGGTGCCGCTGCAACGGACCTCGTTCGGGCCCTATTCCCGCGCCATGATCCGCATCTGCAAGGAAGAGAGCTTTCACCAGCGGCAGGGTTACGACCTGATGCGGGCCATGGCGACCGGCACCGCCGAGCAGAAGGCGATGGCGCAGGACGCGCTGAACCGCTTCTGGTATCCGGCGCTGATGATGTTCGGGCCCTCCGACAAGGAGTCGATCCATTCCACGCAGTCGATGGCCTGGCGGATCAAGATCAACACCAATGACGAGCTGCGGCAGAAATTCGTCGACCAGACGGTGCCTCAGGCGCAATACCTCGGGCTGACGATCCCCGACGAGAACCTGGTCTGGAACGACGAGAAGGGCGGCTGGGATTTCTCCGAGCCCGATTGGTCCGAGTTCTACGAGGTGTTGAAGGGCAACGGCCCCTGCAACACCGACCGGATGGAGGCCCGCCAGAAGGCCTGGCGCGACGGCGAATGGTTCCGCGAGGGGCTGATGGCGCATGCGCGCAAATCGGCCGCGCGGCGGGTGGCGGCGGAGTAAGCGGGGGGTTTTGCACCCCCCGCACCCCCCGCAGCGTATTTTCAGCAGAATGAAAGGGCTTTAGCCATGTCCAGCGAATGGCCGCTTTGGGAAGTCTTCATCCGGGGTCAGCACGGCCTCAACCACCGTCACGTCGGCAGCCTGCACGCACCCGACGCCGAGCTGGCCATCCGCCATGCCCGCGACGTCTATACGCGGCGCAACGAGGGGGTCAGCATCTGGGTGGTGCCCTCCGCGCAGATCACCGCCTCGAGCCCGTCCGAGAAGGGGCCGCTCTTCGAGCCGGCCAATGACAAGGTCTACCGGCACCCGACATTTTACGACATTCCCGATGAAGTGGGGCATATGTGATGGCCCCCTCATTGTCTGACGTCATGACCCCGGATGCGGCGGCTCTGGCCGCGGCCTCGAAGGGCGAGGGGCGGGCGCCGCTGGCGGCGGGCTCGGCCGAGCATGACCTCTTCACCGGGCTGACAAGACTGGGCGATACCACCTTGATTCTGGGGCATCGCGTGTCCGAATGGTGCGGCCACGCGCCGATCCTGGAGGAGGACATCGCGCTGGCCAATATGGCGCTCGATCTGATCGGGCAGACCCAGCTCTGGCTGGGGCTGGCGGGCGAGGTCGAGGGGCGCGGACGCGATGCCGATGCGCTGGCCTTCCGCCGCGACGCCTGGGACTTTCACAACCTTCTGCTGGTCGAGCGTCCGAATGGCGATTTCGGCGTGACCCTGATGCGGCAGTTCCTGTTCGATGCGTATCACCTTCCGCTTCTGAAGGCGCTGGAGGGGTCCACCGATGCCCGCATCGCCGCCATCGCGCAGAAGGCGGGCAAGGAGGTGGCCTATCACCTGGAGCGCTCGGCCGATCTGGTGATCCGGCTGGGCGACGGGACCGAGGAAAGCCACCGGCGGATGCAGGGCGCGCTGGACGCGCTCTGGGGCTATGCCGGCGAGATGTTCCTGGGCGATGCGGTCGATGAGCGGCTGGCGGCGGCGGGGATCATGCCCACGCCCGAGAGCCTGCGGGCCGAGTGGGACCGGACCATTGACACGGTGCTGGGTGAGGCGACGCTGGTGCGCCCGGCCTCCGACTTCGCGCATAAGGGCGGCAAGCAGGGGCGGCATTCCGAGCACATGGGGCATCTGCTGACCACGATGCAATGGCTGCAGCGCGCCTATCCGGACGCCAAGTGGTGAGACCGGCGCTGGAACAGGTCTGGTCCTGGCTGGGCGAGGTCCCGGACCCCGAGATCCCGGTCATCAGCCTGACCGACCTCGGGATCATCCGCGACGTCGCCTGGGAGGGCGAGACGCTGGTGGTGACGGTGACGCCGACCTATTCCGGCTGCCCGGCGACCAGCGTCATCAACCTGGAGATCGAGAAGCGGCTGGCCGAGGAGGGGGTCACCGACCTGCGCCTCAAGCGCCAGCTTTCGCCGCCCTGGACCACCGACTGGATCGCCCCCGCCGCCCGCAACGCCTTGAAAGCCTATGGCATCGCGCCGCCGATCGACGGCACGGCGGCGGATGGCGTGCTGGCCGGGCGCATCGCCCGGCTGACCGGCGAGAATGCGGCGGTCGAATGCCCGCGCTGCGGCTCGACCCAGACCGAGATGGTCAGCCGCTTCGGCTCCACCCCCTGCAAGGCGGCGTACCGATGCCGCGACTGCTTGGAACCCTTCGACTATTTCAAGTGTATCTGAGGTAAGGCCATGGCCCGTTTCCTGCCCCTCGACGTGGTCGAGGTGAAGAAAGACACCCGTGACGCGGTCGTCGTCACGCTGCGTCCGCGCCCCGAGGATGCCGAGCGCTTCGCGTTCATCCAGGGCCAGTACCTGACCTTCCGCCGCGAGTTCGACGGCGAGGAGCTGCGCCGGTCCTATTCGATCTGCGCGGGGCTGGATGAGGGCCTGCTCAAGGTCGGCATCAAGCGCGTCGACGGCGGCGCGTTCAGCACCTGGGCCAACGAGAACCTGGCGCCCGGCGCGGTGCTGGAAGCCATGCCGCCGATGGGGAATTTCCACACCGCGCTGGATGCGGGGGCGGGCCGTCATTACCTCGGCTTCGCCGGGGGTTCGGGCATCACCCCGGTCCTGTCGATCCTGAAGACGGTGCTGGCGCGCGAGCCGAAAAGCCGCTTCACGCTGGTCTATGCCAACCGGCAGATCAACTCGATCATGTTCCGCGAGGATCTGGAGGACTTGAAGAATTCCTACCTCGGGCGGCTGTCGGTGGTGCATGTGCTGGAGGCAGAAGGTCAGGAAATCGACCTGTTCACAGGCCGGGTCGATGCCGAGAAAATGTCTGCCCTTTTCACCCATTGGGTCGATCCGGCAAGCGTGGACACCGCCTTCATCTGCGGCCCCGAGCCGATGATGCTGACCATTGCCGCCAGCCTCAAGGAACACGGGCTGAGCGACGGGCAGATCAAGTTCGAGCTCTTTGCCTCGGGCCAGCCGGGGCGCGCGCGCAAGAAGGCGGTGAGCCAGGTCGCCGACAGCGGCGAAGCCTGCGAGGCGACGGTGACGCTGGACGGCGCGACCCGCACCTTCCGGATGCCCAAGTCGGGCGAAAGCCTGCTCGATGCGGCGCTGGGGGCCAATCTGGACGCGCCCTATGCCTGCAAGGCCGGGGTCTGTTCGACCTGCCGCGCCAAGGTGCTGGAGGGCGAGGTCGAGATGATGACCAACCACGCGCTCGAGGATTACGAGGTCAACCAGGGCTATGTGCTGACCTGCCAATGCTATCCGCTGAGCGACCGCGTCGTCGTCAGCTACGATCAGTGAGGACGCCATGACCGAGATGAGCATCGAGGACTATCTGGCCCATGGCGGCAAGCTGACCTCGCCCGGGAACGTGCCCGCCCGCTACCGGGGGGAACTCCTGCGGCTGATGGCGTCGTTTGTGGACAGCGAACTGGCGGCCTCGGCCGGGTTCGCGGATTCGATCAACGACGCGCCGGGGATCAAGAGCCGCATTGCCGCGGCCAAGATCACGCTGGAAAAGGCCGATCATGCGGAGCGCGTGCTGCGGCTGATGGCCGAGTTCGGCGTCGATACCGACCGCTACGAGGGCGTGCATCCCTGGGCCGACCGCCTGCCCCGGGACGCCGATATCGGCGCGACCCGGCGCGACGGCGACATGCGGCTCTCGGTTTTCCACTACCCGTTGCAGGGCTGGATCGACGCGGTGGTGATGAACGTGCTGCAGGGCTTGGCGGCCAAGGTGCAGCTGACGGAACTGTCGCAGGTCAGCTACCAGCCGCTGGCCGAGGTGTTCCGCGCCATTGCGCCCGTCGAGGCCCGCCACGCAGAACTCGGCATCGAGGGCCTGACACAGATCACCCGCACCGAGGGCGGGCGCGCGGCGGCCGAAGCCTCGCTCGCCTATTGGCTGCCGCGGGTGGCGGCAGGGTTCGGGGCGGCCAATTCGGCGCGCTTCGAACGCCTCAGCCGTCTGGGGCTCCGGCACCGGACCAATGCCGCGATGCTGGCGGAATGGGAGGCCGAGATCGCCGCCCTCCGCACCGACCTCACGCTCTGAAAGGACCCGTCATGACGGATCAGACCCCCCTCCGGCTGAAAAGCTACATCTGCGGTGAATGGAAAGCCGGATCGCGGGATGGCCAATTGCTGCGGGACGCGGGCACCGGGTCGCCGGTGGCGCTGATCGACGCCTCAGGCCTCGATATGGCGGGGGCGCTGGATTACGGGCGCAAATCCGGCAGGGCTTTGCGCGCGATGACCTTCCACCAGCGGGCCGAGATGCTGAAGGCGCTGGGCAAGGCGCTGACCGAGCGGAAGGCCGAGTTCCACGCGCTGTCCTTGGCGACCGGCGCCACGCCGCGCGACGGGATGGTGGATATCGAGGGCGGGTTTCACACGCTGTTCAGCTATTCCGGGCAAGGTCGGCGCGAATTGCCGAACACCCGCGTGCTGACCGAGGGCGCGGTCGAAGGCCTGTCCAAGGACGGCAGCTTCAGCGCCCAGCATATCCTGACGCCGTTGCAGGGTGTTGCGGTGCATATCAACGCCTTCAACTTCCCGGTCTGGGGCATGCTGGAGAAACTGGCGCCGACCCTGCTGGCCGGGATGCCCGCCATTATCAAACCGGCCTCGCAGACCGCCTATCTGACCGAACTGGTGGTCCGCCGCATCGTCGAGTCGGGCATCCTGCCCGAGGGGGCGCTGCAACTGATCTGCGGCTCGACCGGCGACCTCTTGGACCATGTGACGGGGCAGGACGTGGTGACCTTCACCGGCTCGGCCAATACCGGGCGGATGCTGCGGACCTCGAAGGCCATTGTCGAGAATTCGGTGCGTTTCACCATGGAAGCCGACAGCCTCAATGCGGCGGTGCTGGGGCCGGATGCGGGGCCCGGGACGCCGGAATTCGACCTCTTCGTCAAGGAAGTGGTGCGCGAGATGACGGTGAAGGCCGGGCAGAAATGCACCGCCATCCGCCGCGTCCTGGTGCCCCGCGCGCAGGTTCAGGCGGTGACCGAGGCACTGGCTGCGGCGCTGGCCAAGATGGGCGTCGGCCTGCCGGGCGACGAGGCCACGCGGATGGGGGCGCTCGCCTCGATGGCGCAGCGCGACGAGGTCCGGGCCCGGATCCGCGACCTGCAGGGCGATGCCGAGATCGTGGTCGGCAACCCCGATGCGGTGACGCTCACTTCGGGCGATCCCGACGCGGGCGCCTTCCTCAACCCCGTGGTGCTCTATTGCGACCGGCCGGGCGATGCCCGCGCCGTGCATGACGTGGAGGCTTTCGGCCCCGTCTCGACCCTCATGCCCTATGACGATCTGGAGGAGGCCGTGGCGCTGACCCAGCGCGGCAAGGGCTCGCTGGCGGCCTCGGTCTTCACCGACTCGCCCGAGGTCGCCGAACAGGCCGTTCTGGGCATGGCCCCCTTCCACGGCCGCATCCTGCTGGGCAACCGCGCCTCGGCCAAGACCTCGACCGGCCACGGCGCGCCCCTGCCCAATCTGGTGCATGGCGGCCCCGGCCGGGCGGGCGGCGGCGAGGAAATGGGCGGCATCCGCGGCGTGAAACACTTCATGCAGCGCAGCGCGGTGCAGGGGACGCCCAAGCTCCTCAGCGCCGTCACCGGCCGCTGGATCCCCGGCGCGCCGACCCGCGAGGACATCCACCCGTTCCGCAAATCGCTGGCGGACCTCAAGGTGGGTGACCGGATCGTCACCGCCACGCGCGAGGTGACGCTTGCGGACATCGAGCATTTCGCCACGTTTACCGGCGACACCTTCTACGCCCATATGGACGAGGAAGCCGCCCGCGCGAACCCGTTCTTCGACGGCCGCGTGGCGCATGGCTACCTGATCGTCAGCTTCGCCGCGGGCCTCTTCGTGCAGCCCGATCCGGGCCCGGTCCTGGCCAATTACGGCGTCGACAATCTGCGCTTCCTGACCCCGGTCAACCCGGGCGACGTGCTGGGGGTCGAACTGACCTGCAAGGAGATCAACCCCCGCGAAAACGCCGACCATGGCGAGGTCCGCTGGGATTGCCGCGTCACCAACCAGACCGGCGCCGTGGTCGCGCAATACGATGTGCTGACGATGGTGGCGAAGACCTGGCCGCAGTAACCCGCGGCGAGGTCGGGCGGAAGCGGGGGGCCAGCCCCCTCGACTCCCAGCCGCGCCACGGGCGCGGCGTTCGCGGCGAGAGGCGCGCCACTGGCGCGTTTCCGAGACACCGCTCACCCCCAGCCAAAGGGGACCCTCGGGCCCCCTTTGGAAACCCCCGAGGATATTTAGAGAACAAAGATGAAGGTTAAGAGGGCGTTAAGCCGCCTTCTTTGTTCCTCAAATATCCTCGGGGGGTGAATTGGCCCTTGGGCCAAGAGGGGGGCAGAAAGCCCCCCTTTCTTCGGCGCGGCGGCACGCCGCGCCGCCGGTCGCCCGAGGCGCCCGCGGCAGCGGGCAACGAGGGCGAAACCCCTCTCAGCGCTCTTCCAGCAGGTCCACCATCATCGCCAGCGCCCGGTTGAGCGGCGCGGGCACGCCAAGCGCCGCGCCGCGGCGGGCGATTTCGCCGTTGAGCTGGGCGATCTCGGTCCGCTTGCCCGCCATCACGTCCTGCGCCGTCGAGGACAGCTGCCCGGGCATGGTCGTCGTCAGCGCCAGCACCCGGTCCAGCATGTCGGCGGGCAGCGTCACGCCACTGGCGCTCGCCACCGCGCGGCATTCCTCGACCAGCGCGGTGAAGGTGGCCAGCGCCTCGGGGCGGCGGGCGATGGTGCCGTAATCGCGCAGCGTCAGCGCCGAGATCGCGTTCAGCGCGCAATTGAGCGTGAGCTTGGTCCAGAGCGCGGCCTCGGCCTGGGCCGAGACCTCGGCCGGGACCTGCACCGCTCGGAACCGCGCCGCCGCCGCCTGGGCGCCGGGGCCTTCGCCCAGCACCAGATCGCCCCGGCCGCGGTGCAGCACATGGCCGGGTCCGGCCATCGCCGCCGCGACATAGACCACCACGGGCAGCACCGGGCGGTCCAGGATCTCGGCCAGGATTTCGGCATTGCCGATGCCGTTCTGCAGGCTCATCACCGTGGTGCCGGGGGCGAGGTGGCGGCGGATCGCCTTGCCCGCCGTCGCCGTATCGGGCGATTTCACGCAGACCAGCACCAGCCCGGCGCCCTGGACCGCCTCGGGGTCGGTCGTCGCCTCGACCTGCAGCACCTCGGTCTGGCCGTCCTTCTCCAGGATGAGCCCGTGCTCGGTCACCGCCTCGACCAGCGAGGGGCGGCCGATCAGGGTGACCGGCGTGCCCGCGCGGGCGAACATGGCGCCGAAATAGCAGCCGACGGCGCCCGCGCCGAAGATCGCGACCCTCATTCTGCGGCCTGGGCGTAATCGGTCAGCGGCGGGCAGACGCAGAACAGGTTGCGGTCGCCATAGACGTTGTCGACCCGGCCCACCGGCGGCCAGTATTTGTCGACCCGGAAGCTGCCGGGCGGGAAGCAGCCCTGCTCGCGCGAATATTCGCGGTCCCAGTCGGCCACCAGATCCTCGACCGTATGCGGCGCGTGGCGGAGCGGCGAGGCTTCGGCGCTGATCTCGCCCGCCTCGACCGCCCTGATCTCCTCGCGGATCGCCAGCAGCGCGGTGATGAAGCGGTCGATCTCGGCCTTGGTTTCGGATTCCGTGGGCTCGACCATCAGCGTCCCGGCCACTGGCCAGCTCATCGTCGGCGCATGGAAGCCGTTGTCGATCAGGCGCTTGGCGATGTCCTCGACCGTGACGCCAGCCTCGGCAAAGGGGCGGGTGTCGAGGATGCATTCATGCGCGACGCGGCCCTTGTTGCCCATGAACAGCACCTTGTAGGCGCCGGTCAGCCGGGCGGCGATGTAATTGGCGTTCAGGATCGCCACGCGGGTCGCCTGGGTCAGGCCCGGGCCGCCCATCATCAGGCAATAGGCCCAGGAAATCAGCAGGATGGAGGCCGATCCATAGGGCGCGGCGGACACCGGCCCTTCGCTGCCGCCGGTTTCCGGGTGGCCGGGCAGGTGGGGCGCCAGATGCGCCTTGACGCCAATCGGGCCCATGCCGGGGCCGCCGCCGCCATGCGGAATGGCGAAGGTCTTGTGCAGGTTCAGGTGGCTGACATCGCCGCCGATCTCGCCGGGTTTCACCAGCCCGACCATGGCGTTCATGTTGGCGCCGTCGATATAGACCTGCCCGCCGTGCTGGTGGGTGATGCGGCAGACCTCGCGCACGGTTTCCTCGAACACGCCATGGGTCGAGGGGTAGGTAATCATGCAGGCCGCCAGCTTGTCGCCGGCCTTCGCCGCCTTGTCGCGGAAATCCTCGACATCAATGTCGCCATTGGGCGAGGATTGGACGACCACCACCTCCATCCCCGCCATCTGGGCCGAGGCCGGGTTGGTGCCATGCGCCGACATCGGGATCAGGCAGATCTTGCGGTCATGCGCGCCCTGCGCCTTGTGATAGGCGAGGATGGTCAGGAGCCCGGCGTATTCGCCCTGCGCGCCCGAATTGGGCTGCATCGACATGGCGTCATAGCCGGTGATCTCACACAGTTTCGCGCCCAGATCCGCGATCACCTCGGCATAGCCCTGCGCCTGATCGGGCGGGCAGAAGGGATGCAGCGAGCCGAATTCGGGCCAGGTGATCGGCATCATCTCGGCCGCGGCGTTCAGCTTCATGGTGCAAGAGCCCAGCGGGATCATCGCCCGGTCCAAGGCCAGATCGCGGTCCGACAGGCGGCGCATGTAGCGCATCATCTCGGATTCGGCGCGGTTCATGTGGAAGATCGGGTGGGTCAGATAGGCGCTTTCGCGGGCCATCGCCTCGGGGAAGCCGAGTTTAGCGCGATGCGGCGGGGCGGCGTCGATGCCGAAGGCTTTCAGCACGCGGTGCAGGACGTTCTCGTCCGTCGTCTCGTCCAGCGCGATGCCGACATGGCGGGTGCCGATCTTGCGGAAATTGAGCCCCTCATGCCGGGCGGCGGCGAGGATGCCGGTCTGGCCCACGCCCACTTCCACGGTGATCGTGTCGAAGAAGGCCTCGGGCTCCACCCGGGCCCCGGCGGCTTTCAGCGCCCGGGCAAGCCGTTCGGTCATGAAATGCACCCGTTCGGCGATGGCGCGCAGGCCCATGGGCCCGTGGAACACGGCGTACATCGAGGCCATGACCGCCAGCAGCGCCTGCGCGGTGCAGACGTTGGAGGTGGCTTTCTCTCGCCGGATATGCTGCTCGCGGGTTTGCAGCGCCAGCCGGTACGCCTTGTTGCCGCGCGAATCGACCGAGACGCCGACCAGCCGCCCGGGCATCTGCCGCTTGTGGGCATCGGCGCAGGACAGGAAGGCGGCATGCGGGCCACCGTAGCCCATCGGCACGCCGAAGCGCTGGGCCGAACCCACGGCAATATCGGCGCCCATCGCGCCCGGCTCCTTGATGAGGCAGAGCGCCAGCAGGTCGGTGGCCACGATCGCCACGGCCTTGGTGCCGTGCAGCGCGGCGATGCTGTCGGTCAGGTCGCGGACATGGCCATGCGTGCCGGGATACTGGAAGATCGCGCCGAAGACCTGCGCGGGGTCCAGATCCTCGGGTTGGCCGGTCAGGATCTCGATGCCGAGGGGCGCCGCGCGGGTCTGCATGACGGCGATGTTCTGGGGGTGGCAATTGGCGTCGATGAAGAAGGCCTTGGCCTTCGACTTGGCGACGCGCTGGGCCATGACCATCGCCTCGGCGCAGGCGGTCGATTCATCGAGCAGCGAGGCATTGGCGACCGGCAGGCCGGTCAGATCCGCGACCATGGTCTGGAAGTTGAGCAGCGCCTCCAGCCGCCCCTGGGCGATTTCGGGCTGATAGGGGGTATAGGCGGTGTACCAGGCGGGGTTCTCCAGGATGTTGCGCTGGATCGCCGGGGGGGTGATCGTGCCGTAATAGCCCTGACCGATCAGCGAGGTCATGACTTTGTTCTTCGCCCCCACCTCGCGCATTTTCGCCAAGAGGCCGCCTTCGGACAAGGGCGCCCAGCCCAGCGGCTGGTCCTGCCGGATCGAGGGCGGGATGGTCTCGTCGATCAGCTGGTCCAGCGTCTGGCAACCGGTCGCGGCCAGCATCTCGGCCATCTCGGCGGGCGAGGGGCCGATGTGGCGGCGGTTGGCGAAATCATAGGGGTCATAGGCGGTGGGGGAATAGGTCATGACAGCTCCGTCAGGCGGGCGAGATTGTCGAGCGACGAGGCAAGCCCCGTCGCGTGTTGATCGGGGTCGATGCCGGGCGGGACGCGGCTGGCCTCGACCCGGGCGCGGGTGCCGGAGCCCTCGGGCGAAAAGCGCCAGTCCATCCGCATCGTGCCGGCAAAGGCCGGGTCGAGGCTGGGGAAATCCACGTCCAGCACCACGCGGCCGGGCGGGTCGAGCGTGACGAAACGGGCGCGGACCACGTCGTGATGCGCCCCCGCCTTGCCCTTCGCGCCATCGGTGAAGCGCAGCACCATGCGCAGCGCGCCGCCGGGCACGGGGTCGAGCGCGTCGATCCGGCCCTCGGCGCCTTCGGGCGGCAGCCAGCGGACCAGATCCCCGGGCGTCGTCCAGGCGGCGAACAGGCGCTCGGGCGGGGCGGCGATGAACCGCTCGGCCCGGTCGATGCGGCCGGGGTCATAGGCGGGCGGGTCAATCATCGCCGCCCTCGGTGTGATGGGCCACGTTCACGAGGTTGCCCTCGGGGTCGCGCAGGTAGAACCGGCGGATGCCCCAGGGTTCGGTGACGGGGCCGTAGACGGGCTCGGCCCCGGTCGCGCGCAGGGCGGCAAGCGCCGCGTCGAGGTCATCGACCAGCACGGAAATCGCCGGCAGCTCGGTGCCCGAGCCGCCTTCGGCCGCCAGTTGCAGCCGGGCCCGGGCCGTGGCGGGGGCGCCGAGGAAGGCGATCCAGCCCATCTCGAAATCCACGGTCAGGCCCAGGACCTGCCGGTAGAATTCGGCCAGCCCGACGGGGTCGCGGGCGGGCAGGTTGGGAACGATGGACAGGACCGCCATGGGATCAGCCGATGAAGTCCTTGTACTCGTCCTCGGTCATGTAATCGTCGAGGGCGCTCATGTCGTCGATCTTCATCTTGAAGAACCAGGCCTCGCCCAGCGGGTCCTCGTTCACCAGACCGGGGTTGTCGACGATGGCGCCGTTCACCTCGACGATCTCGCCGTCCAAAGGCGCCAGGATGTCGGACGCGGCCTTGACGGATTCGATCACGCTGACCTCGTCGCCCTTGGCGACCTGCGTTTCCGGTTCGGGCAGTTCCACGAACACCACATCGCCCAGTTGTTCGGCGGCGTGTTCGGTGATGCCGACGACGATCAGATCGCCGTCGACGCGCAGCCATTCGTGTTCTTCGGTGAATTTCATCGCGATTGCCTCATGTGCGATAGGTGGAGGGACGGAAAGGGGTTTTGGCGACCCGGACGGGCAGGCGCTTGCCGCGCACCTCGCCCCAGAGCCTGGTGCCCGGTTCGGCCAGCGCCGTGGGAACATAGCCCATGGCGATGGGGGCCTGCAGCGAGGGGCCGAAGCCGCCCGAGGTGATGGTGCCGACGGGCGCCTCGGCCGTCTCGCTGTCGAACAGCGCGGTGCCGTCGCGCATCGGCGCCCGGCCCTCGGGCAGGAGGCCCACGCGCTTTCGGGACGGCCCCTCGGCCAGTTCGCGCTGGATGCGGTCGGCGCCGGGGAAGCCGCCTTCGGTCCGGCGGCGTTTCTGGATGGCCCAGGTAAGGCCGGCCTCGACGGGCGAGGTCTCGGTGTCGATGTCGTGGCCATAGAGGCAGAGCCCGGCCTCGAGCCTGAGCGAATCGCGGGCGCCGAGGCCGATGGGCGCCACCTCCTCCATCGCCAGCAGGGCGCGGGCGAAGGCCTCGGCGCGGTCCTCGGGCAGGGAGATCTCATAGCCATCATCGCCGGTGTAGCCGGAGCGCGAGATCCAGAGCGCCGCACCCTCCCAATCCAGCACTGCCACATCCATGAATTTCATCGCCGCGACGCCGGGGATCAGCCGGGCCAGCGCCGTCTCGGCCAAGGGGCCCTGCAGGGCCAGCAGGGCGCGGTCCGTCACCGGCTCCACCCCCGGCAGATGGGCCTGCAGGTGGGCGATGTCGGCCTCCTTGCAGGCGGCGTTGACCACCAGGAACAGGTGATCGCCGCGGTTGGCGATCATCAGGTCGTCAAGGATGCCGCCGGCCGCGTTGGTGAACATGGCATAGCGCTGGCGCCCCTCGGCCAGGCCCTGCACATCGACCGGCACCAGCGCCTCAAGCGCCTGAGCGGGGGCGCGCAGGATCACCTGCCCCATGTGCGAGACGTCGAAGAGCCCGGCCTGCGCGCGGGAATGCAGATGCTCGCCCATCACCCCCATCGGGTATTGCACGGGCATCTCATAGCCCGCGAAGGGCACCATCTTGGCCCCCAGTTCGCGTTGAAGATCGTAAAGGCAGGTACGCCTCAGGTCGGTCATGCCGAAGTCTCCCTCCGGTCGTGCGACCGGCACCAGAAGGGCGCGATCCCGCGCCGGTTGGTGCCCCCTCTGTCCCTGCCCGTGACCGATACGGCCGTGAGCGCCTGAGATCGTTATCCCTTCGGCGGGCGCCGGAACGCCACTCTCCAGAGTTCCAATGTGAACGCGGTCCCTTGCGCCTGAGAGTTTACCGGGGCGGTTGCTCCTTCGGCACCGGCGGGTTTGGAGGCCGCCGGATTCTCCCGTGTTCACGACACCTTGGATAGCAAGAGCGACATGGCGATGGCAAGGGGGCGTGGCCATGGGCTTGCACCTTGCACCGGCATTGGGCAAGCCTTGGGCAAAACGCGGGAGAGCGCTGTGTCCGAACCCTTCTTCTTTGGCTATGGCTCGCTGGTGAACCGCCAGACCCATGTCTACACCCCGGCCTATCGCGCGCGGCTGACCGGCTGGCGGCGGGCGTGGAAGCACACCGTGGGGCGGGTCACGCCGTTTCTGACCGGGGTGCCCGACCCGGGCTCGGTCATCGACGGGCTGGTGGCGCATGTGCCGGGCGGCGACTGGGCGGCGCTCGACCTGAGGGAAGAGGGCTATGACCGCCACGCCATCCCCTCGGGCCTGACGGTCGAGGGCGACGTGGGCGTCGCGGCGCAGGTCTATGCGGTGCCGGTGGTGACCATGGTGGTGCAGGACGATCCGGCACCCATTCTGCTGAGTTACCTCGATGTGGTGGTGCAGGGCTATCTGCGCGAATTCGGCGAGGCCGGCGCGCATGACTTCTTCGCCACCACGGACGGCTGGGAGGTGCCGGTGCTGGATGACCGCGCCGAGCCCCGTTATCCCCGCGCGCAGGTGCTGAGCGCGGGCGAGACGGCATTCGTGGACGCGAAGCTCAGGGAATACGGGGTGCGGGTGGTCTGATGCGCCTCCTTTGCCTCAACGCCTGGGGCGGGGTCCTGCACGAGGCGCTGATGCCCTGGATCGCCGGGGTGGGCGCGGATGTGCTCTGCCTGCAGGAGGTGGTGCATACGCCGGGCGCCGGGAAGGACTGGCTGGAATACCGCGACGGCGCCCATGTCCTGCCGCAGCGCGCCCGGATGCTGGACGAATTGCGGGCGGTCCTGCCCGGCCATGCCGTGCTGTTCAGCCCGGCGGGAAGCGGTCTGTTGTGGGAGGGCGATCAGGCGGTGCCCTCGCATTTCGGGCTGGCCTGTTTCGTGCGGGAAACGATCCCGGTGATCGGGCAGGCCACGGGTTTCGTGCATGGCGCCTATTCTGATCACGATTACGGCGCCCATCCCCGGCCGCGCAACGCCATGGTGCTCAGGCTCTGGGCCGAGGGGCGACCTTGGGTCGTGGCGCAGATGCATGGCCTCAGGGACAAGGCGGCGGGCAAGGCCGACACGCCCGAACGGGCCGCACAGGCCGAGCGGTTCGCGGCGCTGATCGACGGGCTGGCCGAACCCGGGGATGCGGTCGTGGCCTGCGGGGATTTCAACGTGCGGCCGGACAGCCAGACGCTGCGGCGGCTGGAACGGCTGGGCCTCAGCGATCTGGTCACGGGCGGCGGCTTCGCCGGGACGCGGACCGCGCGCTACACCAAGCCCGACCGCTTCGCCGATTACCTGATGGTCAACGCGCAGGTGCCGGTCCGCCGGTTCGAGGTGATCCGCGCGCCCGAGGTCAGCGACCATTGCCCGCTGTGGCTGGAGGCATGAAAAAACCGGGCGCGGACGCCCGGTTTCGAGGTTTCGAGGTATCGCCTCTGCCGGGCGGTTATTCGATGGCCAGCGCCACGAAGCGCGGGTCGCCGCCCGAGCGGACCATCAGCAACAGGGTCCGGCGGCCGGCGTCGCGGGCGGCCTGAAGGGCGGCGTTGAAGCTCTCGATCGAGGTGACCGGCTGCTGGCCGGCCTCGGTCACGATGTCCCCGGCGCGCAGGCCCTTCGACTCCGCGTCCGAACCGCTTTCCACGTCGCGGACCACCAGCCCCTCGACGCCGGGCGCGATGCCCATGTCGGCGCGCATCTGGTCGCTCAGCGGCACCAGATCCAGACCCAGGATCATCGTCGGTTCAGCCGGGGCCTGCGGCGCATTGCTGCCCGCGGCCGGGGTCAGGCGTTCCTCGTCGCGCTGGGCGAGGGTGACATGCAGCGTCTCTTCCGCACCGTTGCGGAACACCACGACCTCGACGTCGCGGCCGACGCCGGCATCCGCCACGCGGCGCACCAGATCCCTTGTATCGGCAACCTGCACCCCGTCGAAGCTGAGGATCACGTCGCCGGTCTCCACGCCCGCGGCCTTGGACGGGCCGTCCATGACCTCGGTCACCAGCGCGCCCTCGGGCCGTTCCAGACCCAGCGCCTCGGCCACGTCCGAGGTCACGTCCTGGATGCGCACGCCCAGCCAGCCGCGGCGGGTCTCGCCGAATTCCTGCAGCTGGAACACCACGCGTTCCACCACATGCGAGGACATGGCAAAGCCGATGCCGATCGAGCCGCCGTTGGGCGACAGGATCGCCGTGTTCACGCCGATCACCTGCCCGCCCATGTTGAACAGCGGACCGCCCGAGTTGCCGCGGTTGATGGCGGCGTCGGTCTGGATGAAATCGTCGTAATTGCCCTGCAGCGCGCGGCCGCGGGCCGAGATGATGCCCGCGCTGACCGAGAAGCCCTGACCCAGCGGGTTGCCGACGGCCAGCACCCAGTCACCCACGCGGGCCTCTTCGGAATTGCCGAAGGGCACGAAGGGCAGGTCGCTGTCGGCCTCGACCTTCAGCAGCGCGATGTCGGTGGCGGTATCGGTGCCGACCAGCGTCGCGTCCAGACGGCGGCCGTCGAAGAATTCGACCTCGATCTCGTCGGCGCCCTCGATGACGTGGTTGTTGGTGACGATATAGCCGTCCGCCGAAATGACGAAGCCCGAGCCCAGAGCCTGGCTCTGACGCGGGCGCGGCTGCTGGCGGCCGTTGCGGTTGAAGAAGTCGTTGAAGAAGTCCTGGAAGGGCGCGCCTTCGGGCAGGTTCGGCATGGTCTGGTCGAGGTTCGCGGCCACGGTCGTCGAGGTGGTGATGTTCACCACCGCCGGGCTGACCTGATCGGCGAGATCGGCGAAGCTGACCGGGCGGTCCTGCGCGTGCAAGGGCAGCGCCATCGCGGCTGCCAGCAGCATTACACCCAGGATATTCAGCCAGCGCAGAGCGACCCAGCCCCGGGTCGGACGCGCAATTGCCAGGGCGCCCGCGGCGCGTACCTGGTGATGCGTCATGATGATTTCCCCTTGGTCATTCTGAAGTCCCCGGGTTTCCCTCGCCCGGATACGGTCCCGAATTTATGCCCATTGCCGCAGAGTGCAAACACGCATTCAGGGTTTCAAGCGAAGGTGAAAGCGCCGTGAATGGCCGTGTGCGTTGCGCAACGGGCCCGGGGAGGGGGCTCAGCGGGGAAGCGCCCGCCACCAACCGGCGATCTCGGCCAGCGAGGTGTCGGTCTGGGGCAGGGCCTCGAACACCTGGAAATGATGGCACATGCCGGGGTGGATGCGCAGGGTGACGCGGCCCTCCGGCCGTGCGGCCAGCGCCCGGGAATCGTCAAGCGTGATGTCGGCGCCGCCCGCGTGGATCAGCAGCGGCGGCAGGCTGTGCAGACCGGCAAAGAGCGGCGAGACGGCGGGATCCTCGGGCGCGGGGCCGCTGCGGCCGAGGTAGCTGCGCGCCATGGCGGCCAGTTGCGCGGGTTTCGAGAACGGGTCTTCGCCCGCCAGATCCCGGTAGCTGGCGCCCGACAGCGACAGGTCGAGCCAGGGTGAGAGCAGGATCAGCGCCCGGGGCAGCGGCAGGCCCGCGTCCCGCGCCCGGATCGCCGCGCCGAGCGCCAGCCCCCCGCCTGCGGAATCGCCCAGCATCGCCACCGGCGCCTCGCCCGCCGCCTGCAGGGCGCGCAGCACGGCCAGCGCATCGTCGCTGGCGGAGGGATAGCGGTGCTCGGGCGCCAGCCGGTAGGCGGGCAGCAGCAGCCGCAGCCCCAGCGCCTGCGCCAGCCGCGCCACCAGCCCGGCATGCGAGGCGATGCCGCCGATCTGAAAGCCGCCGCCGTGCAGATAGAGCCCGGGCTTTGCGGCGGGATCGCCGATCCAGACGGCCTCCAGCCCCGCGACCACCGCGGGGCGGGGCTGGGCGAGGGCCGCGCCCCGGGGGCCGACATCGGCCAGGAAGGCCGCGAAATCGGTGCGGATCGCGGGCAGGTCCATCGCCCCCCAGCCCGCCACCCGCGCCGCCAACCCGGCGCGGATCGGGGCCAGCGGGTCGCTCATGCCTCGGCCCGGTGCAGGACGCGGACCGCCTTGGCCTCGTAGCGGGGCAGGGTTCCCTCGGGGTGGCATTCGACGCGGATCGACATGCCGAGCCGCGCATGCACCTCGCGGCAGATCTGTTCCTCGATCTGCGCGGCGGGGCGGGCGTCGCGGCTGGTGGCCTCGACCGCGACGGTCAGGTTGCCGATGGTCACCCGCTCCTTGTCGATGTAGATCTGCCAGGCTTCCTTGACGACGCCCGGGACGCCGGTGATGACGTCCTCGATCTGCGAGGGGAAGACCATCACGCCCTTGAACTTTATCATGTCGTCCGAGCGGCCGATGATCCGCCCGATCTTGCGCATCCCCCGCCGCCCCGAGGGGCAATCGTAGGGCCGGGGCGAGAGCCGCACCAGATCGCGGGTCCGCCAGCGGACCACGGGCGAGGCCTGTTTGGCGATGGTGGTGATGACGATTTCCCCGACCTCCCCCTCGGAGACGGGTTTCAGCGTCACCGGGTCGAGGATCTCGGTGATGATCGTGTCTTCGTTCAGCAGGTGCAGCTCGTCATCGGCATGGGTGTAGGGGGTCGAGATGGCCAACACCGGCCCGCCCGCCTCGGTCGTGCCGTAGATGTTGTGCGACTGGAAGCCTTCGGGCATTTCGGCCTCCAGCTGCGCCCGGAACTCGGCCGAGACGGATTGCCCACCCAGAATCGCGGTCGTCAGCGCCCAGTCGGTTTTCGGGTCGATCCCCTGCGCGCGGGCCGCCTGCACCAGGCTCATCAGCCACAGGGGCGACATGGAGGCCACGTCATAGGCATGGTCCTTCAGCCAGCGCGCCGCCAGATCGCCGCGGCCCGGGCCGATGGGGAAGCTGGTGCAGCCCAGTTCCCGGAACCCCTGATCCAGCGCCGGCCCGCCGATCCAGAGACCATAGCCATAGCCCTGATAGGCGCGGCTGCCGGGTTTCACACCCGCGGCGGTCAGCAGCCGGGCCATCTGCGCGGGCAGCAGCGTCTCGAAATCCGCCCGCGTCATGCCGAAGAGGACCGGCAAGCCGGTGGTGCCCGAGGTGGCGACGAAGCGCAGCACCTCGTCCATCGGCACGGTCAGGAAGGGGAAGGGGTAATGGTCGCGCAGATCCGACTTTTCCAGAAAGGGGGTGTTTTCCAGCCCGTCGGGCGCCGCCAGATCCTCGGGCCGCATGCCCGCCTTGGCGAAATGGGCGCGCCAGGTCTCGGATTGCGCCAGATGGCGGCCGAAACCTGCCAGCCGCTCGCGTTGCAGGGCCAGGATCCCGTCGCGGTCCAGCGATTCGATGGGGGCATGGTGCATCGGTGTCGTCCTCCTCCTCCTCCGGCGGGACTCGGGGTCGCCGTCGCTCTGGGTCTTTAATAGTCCGAACGATTGGACTAATCAAATCAAGAATCATCCCGGATACCTCTTTTCCCGCGGGATGCTGGCGGTTGGCAGCGGGGCGCTGAGCGCTTATACCTCGAACGGACATACTCATTTTCGGAGGCGCCCCGTGGCCAGGACCCGATCCGCGGATTACGACAATATCCACGACACGATCATCGACCGCGCCGCCTCGGTCTTTGCCCGGCGCGGTTTTGCCGCCACCTCGATCGGCGATATCGCCGAGGCCTGCGATTGCTCCAAGTCGCGGCTTTATCATTACTTCGACGGCAAGGAAGCGATCCTGCGCGAGATGCTGGAAACGCATGTCGATGCGCTGCTGGATCGCCTGCGGCCGGTACTCTACCGCGAGCTGGACCCCAAGCAGCGGTTCACCCAGATGGTGAAGCTGTTTCTCGAGGTCTATTCCGTGTCTCGCGACCGCCATGTCGTGCTGCTCACTTGTCTCGACGCCCTGCCAGAAGAGCAGCGGCAGAGCATCGTCGCCAAGGAGCGCCAGCTCATCGCCTATGTGCGCGACGCGCTGTTGCAGATCCGCCCGGATATCGCCGAGGACCGGGTGATCTCGCAGATTGATACGATGCTGTTCTTCGGCATGATAAATTTCACCTACACCTGGTACAGGGCCGAGGGGCCTGTCGGCCCCGAGGAACTGGCCGACAGGGTGGTGGCGCTGTTCCTCGGCGGGTATGGCGCGCTGCCGTCTCGAGGCTGAGCGGGCCGCGGTCGGAAATTAGTTGAACGACCGTTCCAACTATTATATCCCCGCCTGAGGCGCCTGTCACGGCGCGGCAGGGGAGGGGGCCATGGCCAATATCATCCGGATCGGTTCTTGCCTGCCCCGGCTGAGGCTGGAGCGGCGGGCGATGGCGCAGGCGATGGGCTGGCTGGTGCCGGGCGCGGGCGCCGGGCGCGGCACGCGCACGCTGGCCTTCTGGGACGAGGACAGCGTCACCCTCGCGGTGGCGGCGGCGCAGGAGGCGCTGGGCGGGGACAGCGCAGACAGCCTGACCTTCGCCACCACGACGCCCCCCTTCGCCGAGCCGCAGAACGCCGCCCTGATCCGCGCCGCGCTGCGCCTGCCCGCGCTCTGCCGGACACAGGACGCGACCGGCACGCCGCGCGCCACGCTGCTGGCGCTGCAGGCGGCGCTGGAAGGGGGCGAGCCCGCGCTGATCGCCGCCGCCGACCGGCCGGTCGCCCAAGCGGGCAGCACGGCGGAATCGCGGATGGGTGACGGCGGCGCGGCGGTGCTGACCGGGCCGGGCGCGGGGCTTTTCGCCTATCTCGGCGGCGCCAGCCTCAGCGCGCCCTTCCTGCACCGGACCCGGGCCAGCGGCGCCGAGACCGCGCTCGACTGGGAGGAACGCTGGCAGCGCGAGGCTGGCTATCAGGCGCAGGTCCCGCCCGCCATCGCCGCGGCGCTGGACCGGGCGGGGGTGGCGGCCGGGGCGGTCGATCACCTGATCCTGCCCTGTCCGATCCCCGGCACCGCCGCTGCAATCGCCCGCCTCTCCGGCCTGACCAAGGCGACGCTGGCCGGGGATCTGGCCGAGACCACCGGCGACACCGGCGCCGCGCATCCGCTTCTGATGCTGGCCGCGGCAATGCCGCGCATCGCCCCGGGCCAGATCGTCGTGCTGGCGCAATTCGGGCAGGGGGCGACGGCGCTGGTCCTGAAAGCGGGGGCGGGAGTGGTGGATCACCCCGGTCTGCCCGCGCTGGATCACGGCATCCCTGAAAGCAATTACCTGAAACTTCTGGCTTTTCAGGAACGGCTGGACTGGGACCGCGGGTTGCGCGGCCGCTTCATCGTGCAGGAAGCCCAGAGCACCGCCTATCGCAATGCCGAGGCGCTGCTGGGCTTCGTCGCCCGGCGCGAGGCCGAGACCGGCCTGATCCGCTTCCCGCCCCGCCTTGACCTGCCGGGCGAGGATTGGCCGCTGGCGGATCGGGGCGGGACCGTTGCCACGGCGACCGCCGACCGGCTGGCCCATTCCCGCCATCCGCCGAATTGCTACGGGCTGGTGGATCTGCGGGGCGGCGGGCGGCTGATGATGGATTTCACCGACCCCGGGGCGGCCGATCTGGCCCCCGGCGATCCGGTGCGCTTCGTCTTCCGGGTCAAGGATATCGACGAGACCAGCGGCTACCGGCGCTATTTCTGGAAAGCCGTGCGCGACACGGGAAGGGGGCTCTGATGGCCAGCGGCATCATGGACAAGGTGGCGATCCTGTCGATGGGCTGCTCGCGTTTCGGCGAGCGCTGGGACATCGGTCAGGAGGAACTGATGCGCGAAGCCTATGCCGAGGCGCTGACCCGGGCGGGGATCGAGGCGTCGGCGATCGGCGCCGCCTGGTATTCCTCGCATTACGACGACATCGGCGCGGGCAAGTCGGGCGTGCCGATGGCCATGGCGCTGGGCCTGCCGGATATCGGCGTGACCCGGGTCGAGAATTTCTGTGCGGGCGGGACAGAGGCGTTTCGCGGCGCGGTCTTCGCCGTGGCCTCGGGCTCCGTGGATATCGCGCTGGCGATGGGGGTGGAAAAGCTGAAGGACACCGGGTTCGCGGGGCTGCCGACCGCCACGCGCGGGACGCTGGCGCCGATGTATCTGCCGACCCATACCAACCCCGGGAATTTCGCCCAGCTGGCCCGCGCCTATGAGGCGGTGCATGGCATCGCGCGTCAGGACCTGAAGCGTGCCATGGCGCATACCTCGATGAAAAGCCACGCCAATGCGGTGCGGAACGACAAGGCCCATCTGCGCAAGCCGATCACGATAGAGCAGGCGCTGCAGGCGCCGCTGGTGGCCGATCCGCTGGGGCTCTTCGATTGCTGCCCGGTCTCGGACGGGGCGGCCTGCGCGCTGGTCACCACGCCCGAGATCGCCCGCGCCTTGGGTCAGGCCGAGCCGGTGCTGGTCAAGGCGGTGCAGATCGTCGCCTCGACCGGCTGGGAGGCGCAGCAGCAGGGCTGGAACGGCGCCTATGTCCACACCACGCGGCAGGCGGCCAAGGCGGCCTATGCCGAGGCCGGGATCGCCGATCCCCGCCAGATCAGCCTGACGGAGCTGCATGATTGCTTCTCGATCACCGAACTGGTGACGCTGGAGGATCTGGGTCTGGCCGAGCCCGGCACCGGCTGGCGGGCGATGCTGGACGGGCGTTTCGATGCCGATGGCGCGCAGCCCTGCCAGATCGACGGCGGGCTGAAATGCTTCGGCCATCCGGTCGGGGCCTCGGGGCTGAGGATGCTCTATGAGGGCTGGTTGCAGCTCACCGGGCAGGCGGGCGCCCGGCAGCTGGGGGCGCCACATTCGGCGCTCACGCATAATCTGGGCGGGGCACCGGCGCAGAACGTCTGTTCGGTGACGATCCTCGGGCTTTGATCAGCGGGCGCCGCCGCGCCGACCGGTCGCGGGGGCGCTGACCTGTCTGCGATAACCCAGATCGGCCGACAGGCGGCGGGTGAAATCGAGCGTGGCGCGGACCACGGGGCTGTCGGGGCTCAGGTCGATCTGCTGCGTCGGGCCGATCACCGTCACCGCCAGCTTCATCTCGCCGGTATAATCGCAGATCGGGGCGCAGACGGCCGAGACGCCGGGGATCGGCAGGTCGGTCGTCGTCTCCCAGCCGCGGTCGCGGACCCGGGCAACCTGGGCGCGATAGGCGGCCTCGTCGAAGGCGAAGCGCGGATCGGCCGAGGCGCGCTCGGCCAGTTCGGCGCGGATCTGCGGCTCGGTCACCGCCTCGGGCAGGTAGGCCACGAACAGCCGCCCCGTCGCGGTCGAGGTCAGGGCGAAACCGCCGCCCGCCCGGACGTTGGCATGGATCCGGGCGATCATCTCGCGCACATGGACGATGGTGGCGCCATGCGGGCCCCAGACGGTCAGCGCGACCATCAGGCGGGTTTCCTCGGCCAGCGACTCGATGCGCAGGATCGCCTCGTGATAGGCGTCCTGCGCCCGGAGCCGGGCCAGCCCCACCTCCAGCGCGAAGGGGCCGAGGCCATAGAGGCCCGAGGCCGTCTGCTCGACCATACGCATGCCGCGCAGGCTGACGAGATAGGGGTGCAATTGCGCCGGCGCGACCTCGACCGCCTCGGCCAGATCGCGCAGTTTCATCGGCCCGCCCGCCTCGGCCATGGCCTGAAGGATCGCGCCCGCCGTCTCCAGCGAGCGGATGCCGCGTTGCGCCTTGGCCGGTTTCTCGGCTTCTTCCTCCACCCCGTGTCCCCGTGTCACGCTGTCCCCCGACCCCTGCTACAAGCTTGCTGCCCCTCGGGCAATCCGCGCCGGAGGTCGAGCGAGATCATCAGCCCCAGCGTGGTGACCGCGACACCGGCCCATTGCGTGGCGTTCGGCCATTGTCCGGCCAGAGGGATCGCCAGCAGCACCGCCGACCCCGGCACCAGCGCCGAGAAAAGCGCGGCGCGCCCGGCGCCCAGCCGGATCACCGCGGCGGCGAAGATGACGAAAGCGAGGCACCCGCCGACCGCGCCCTGATAGAAGACCTGCTCGGCCCAGAGGGCGGGGGCCATCGCGGGCCAGCCCCAGATCCACAGATAGAGGGGCAGATAGACCAGTGTCGCCAGCGTGGCGATGGCGGCGGTGGTTTCGACCGCGGGCAGCTTCCAGCGGCCCATGGTGAAGACATAGACGCCCCAGAGCGAACCCGAGAGGACGAAGAACAGATCCCCCGCCAGCACCGAGCCACGGCCCGCCCGCGCCGCGGGCGCGTCCGAGGCGATGATGAGAAGCCCGCCGATCAGCACCGCGATGCCCAGAAACCGCCGCCAGCCCAGCCGCTGCCCGCCGGTCCAGCGGTCCAGCAGGTTCGCGACCAGCATCGACATGCCCGGCCCGATGACCACCGCATGCGAGAGGGGCGCGCGCTGGAAGCCCTCGTTGAAGGCCAGCGCGAAAAGGGGGCCGACCATCAGCGCCAGCACCGCCACCCGCCGCAGGGGCGGCAGGCGGTGGCGGGCCAGAAACAGCAGCGGCGCCATCAGCAGCGCCGCGCCGCCATAGCGCAGGAGCGCCAGATCGGCCGGGCGGAAGCCGCTGGCCTGCCCGATCTCGGCGCCGACGTTGTAGACCCCCCAGCTGAGCGCCGCGAGGAACCCCAGCGCGACGCCCTGTGCCTGACGGTCAGTCATTGCCGCCGGCCATATGCCGCGCGGCGATATAGCCAAAGGTGATCGCCGGGCCGAGGGTGATCCCGCCACCCGGGTAATTGCCGCCCATGATCGAGGCCGCGTCATTGCCCACCGAATAGAGGCCTTCCAGCGGGCGGCCCTCTTCGTCCAGCACCTGCGCATTGGCGTTGGTCTTCAGCCCGGCGAAGGTGCCGAGGTCGCCGACATAGAGCCGGACGGCATAGAAGGGCCCGTCCTTGATCGGCGCGAGGCAAGGGTTCGGTCCGTGCTCGGGGTCGCCCAGCGAACGGTTGTAGCTGGTCGTGCCCTTGCCGAAGGCCGGATCCTCGCCGCGGGCGGCGTGGGTGTTGAACTCGGCCACCGTGCGTTCCAGCTGCTCGCCATCGGCGCCGAATTGCGCGGCCAGTTCCCTCAGCGTCCGGCCTTGCAGCAGATAGCCGTCCCGGATCAGCGCCTTGTACGGCACCGGAGCGGGTTTGGCGAAGCCGAGCCCGTATTTGCGGAAGGCGCGGTGGTCGGTGATGAACCAGGCGGCGGGCTCCGCCCCTTCGCCCGCTTCCTCGCGGTTGCGGGCGACCATGGCCTGGCAGAAATCGTGGTACGAGTTCGATTCGTTGACGAAGCGGCGGCCCGAGCGGGTCACGGCGATGACCCCGGGTTTGGAGCGGTCGACGAAATGCGGGAAGGTGCCGAGCGTGCCGTCGGCCCGGACCGGGCGCGAGATCGGCACCCAGGCGGCGGCATGCGGCAGCGAGGTGTCGACCGTGGCGCCGACCGATTCGCCCAGCCGGAGCCCGTCGCCGGTGTTGCCGGGCGGGGCGGGGGTGACGTGTTCATAGCCATTGGGCGCATGCGGCATCAGCGCCTTGCGGCGGGCGATGTCCTGCGGGAAGCCGCCCGCGGCCAGCACCACGCCTTTGCGTGCGATCACCTCGACCGGGCCGTCGCGGCGATCGATGCGGGCGCCGATCACCCGGCCCTGATCGTCACGGATCAGGCTGCGCACCGGCGCATGGGTCCAGATCGGCACGCCCTTGTCGAAGGCCGATTTCGCCAGCCGCCCGGCCAGCGCATTGCCGTTCATCAGCCGCATCGGGCGGCCGTGGAAGGCCATGTCGCGGACGAATTTCAGGAACAGCTTGCCGACGTAGAAAGCCGAGACGGGCGAGCGCATCACGTTGAAGAAATGCAGCAGTTCCTTGCCCGAGCCGATCATCATGCCCAGGAAGGTGATTTCCTGCAGCGGCGGGCGCAGGCGGCGGATCTCGGGGCCGAGTTCCCGCCCGTCGAAGGGCCGCGCAACGATCGAGCGCCCGCCGTCCATGCCACCCGGCGCGTCGGGGTGGTAATCGGCGAAGAACGGGCCGAGGTCGAATTGCAGCGCCGTGTTCTCTTCGAAGAACTGCACCGCCTTCGGTCCGGCCTCCAGGAAGGCATCGACCCGCTCGGCGTCGAAATGCGCGCCCGCTTCGTGTTGCAGATAGATCCGCGCCTTCTCGGCGTTGTCCTCGATGCCCGCGCGCAGTTCCGGCCCGTTGCCGGGGATCCACATCCAGCCGCCCGAGCGCGCGGTGGTGCCGCCGAAGACCGGCTCCTTCTCGACCACCAGCACCTTGAGGCGCCGGTGCGCCGCGGCGACGGCGCTGGACAGGCCGCCCGCGCCCGATCCGACGACCAGGACATCAACTTCTTGTCGTTCCATGACTTTCTTCCCTGTCACGCGGCCAGATAGCCGCCGTCGACGGGCAGCAGCGCGCCCGTCATGTAGCTTGACGCCTCGGAGGCGAGGAACAGCACCGGACCGACCAGCTCTTCGGGGCGGCCGGGGCGGCGCATCGGCGTATGGGCCATGAAGCGGCCGATGGCCTCGGGGTCGGCGCGGGTGACCTCGGTCATCGGCGTCTCGATCACGCCGGGCGCGATGGCGTTGACCCGGATCCCGTCGGGCGCGAGGTCATGCGCCAGCACCTTGGTCAACTGCAGCACCGCCCCCTTGGAGGCGGCATAGGCGGCCAGCCCGGGACCCGCCGTCACCGACATGATCGAGCCCAGGTTGACGATCCGGCCCTTCGTCTGGCGCAGCTGCGGCAGGAAGGCGCGGATCATCTGCATGGTGCCGGTGGCGTTCACGCGGATCACCGCGTCCCAGTCCTGCGCGAAGCTTTCCGCGTCGGGCAGGGTGCGGCGGATGATGCCCGCGTTGTTCACGAGGATGGTGGCCGCGCCCAACCGCGCGGCCACCGCGTCGGCGGCAGAGGCGCAATCCGCGGCCTCCGTTACGTCGAGCCTGAGCCCGATCGCCTTTCCCCCCGATTCGCTGATCTCTCGGGCCAGACCTTCGACCTGATCGCCCTGAAGATCGCAGCAGGCGACCCGGGCCCCCGCTGCCGCCAGCCCCAGCGCGATGGCGCGTCCGTTGCCCTGCGCGGCCCCCGTGACCACGGCCACGGCGCCTTTCACTCCCTGCATCCTGTCCTCCCGACCTGTGACGTCCGGCGCCGGTCCTGCGATCGGTCCGGCGCGCTCTTTTTTCGTCTGGCACAAAATTTGTCAGTTGCAAATAGATTTGTTGATGGCTAACAAAATGGCAGGCGCAGATAGATCAATCGGCGCTCAAGGGGAGGCGCCGCTTGCCGCGGCGCATCATTTGGGAGGATTCTTGATGAGCAACTTCAACAAGTTGCGCGGGTTCACCGCTGTCGCGCTGGTGCTGGCTGCGACCGGTGCCGCCCAGGCGCAAAGCTTTGACCTGCAAAGCGTGTTTGGCCTGAACGTGCCCTCGATCGGGCCGAGCCCGCAGCTCTGGGCTGACCGCGTGCACGAAATGACCGACGGCGCGGTGACCATCAACGTGCATGGCGCGGGCGATTTCGTCCCCGGTTTCGAAGTCTTCGGCGCCGTCAGCTCGGGCGCGCTGCCGATGGGTTTCGACTGGATCGGCTACTGGGCGCAGCAGATCCCGGTCGCGAACCTCGTGGGCTCGATGCCCTTCGGCCCCTCGCCGGACGTGGCGCTGGGCTGGATGTTCCAGGGCGGCGGTCTGGAGATCATCCAGCGCGCCTATGACCCGTTCAACGTCAAGGTCCTGCCCTGCCATCTGGTCGGCGCCGAGGCTGGCGGCTGGTTCAACCGCGAGATCAACACGCCTGCCGACCTGCAGGGCCTGAACATGCGGATCGCCGGTCTGGGCGGCATGGCCATGGCGCGTCTGGGCGCGAACACCCAGCTGGTTCCCGCGGGCGAGATCTTCCTCAGCCTCGAGACCGGGCGCATCGAGGCGGCCGAATTCTCGGCGCCGCAGCTCGACGTCGGCCTCGGCTTCCAGCGCGTGACGCAATACTACTACTTCCCCGGCTGGCATCAGCCGTCGAGCTGGGACAGCATCATCATCAACATGGATGTCTGGAACAGCTTCGACGAGCGCACCCAGAACATCATGACCGAAGCCTGCCAGGCGAATATCGCCTATAACCTGGGCGACCAGATCAACAGCCAGGCCGCCGCCATCGCCACGATCCGCGAAGCGGGCACCGAAGTGCGCCGTTTCCCCGACGAGGTGCTGCTGGCCCTGCGCGAGGCTTCGGACGCGGTGCTGGACGAACAGGCCGCGCAGGATCCGATCTTCGCCGAGGCGCTGACCTCGCTGCGCGCCTATATGGACAGCGTCGGCGAATGGAGCACCCTGCAAGCGCTTCCGGCGCGCTGAGGGACGCACTCTGTCGACAGCCGTGTTTTGTCCACAGGCATCCGCTGTTGACAGGTTCACGGGGGGCGGCGAAACCGCCCCCCGAAACCCTGCCGGGCCCGAGGAGATTCCATGCCGCGCATCCTGAAACGCCTTCTGGCGCTCCTGTGCCTGCCGGGGGCCTGGGCGAGCTGGCTCACCCTTCCCCTGATCGCCACGATCCTGATCTCGGTGATCTGGGCCAAGATGGGCATGAACACCCTGATCGGCTGGGAGGGGCAGGTGCCGGTCCTGGGCCGGGCGCTGACGGTGAACAGCCTTTACGACATGCAATGGTACATCTTCGCGCTGCTGGTCCTCTTCGGGGGGATCTGGGCGCTGAGGGACGACCGCCATGTCTCGGTCGATTTCCTGTCCCTGATGATGAGCCCGCGCCAGCGGCTCTGGGTGCGGATGATCGGCGATCTGATCTTCCTGCTGCCGTTCTGCGCCATCATCGCCTGGTACGGTTTCGCCTTTGCCGAAGTCGCCTTCCGCACCGCCGAGGGCTCGACCCAGGGCGGGCTGAACGCACGCTGGCTCATCAAGGCGATGCTGCCCCTGTCCTTCGCCCTGCTGGGGCTGATGGGCATCCTGCGGGCGCTGGGCACCGCGATCCAACTCGCCCGTGGCGACCTGTCCGAGGACATCCAATGATCGACCACCTCGGCCCTGAACTCATGCTCCTCGGCCTGATCGCCGGGATCTTCTCGGGCTATCCCGTCGCCTTCGTGCTGGCGGGCATCGGCATCCTGTTCGCGGTGGCGAACGGTATTCCGATGCTGTTCCTGTCGATGGGCGTGCAGCGGATCTATTCCGGCACGCTGACCAACTGGCTGCTGGTCGCCATCCCGCTTTTCGTCTTCATGGGGCTGATGCTGGAACGCTCGGGCATCGCCGAACGGCTGATGCGCTCGCTCGCCTCGCTGTTTCAGCGCACGCCGGGGGGCTATGCCTTTTCGGTGATGATTATCGGCGTCATCATGGCCGCCTCGACCGGCATCATCGGCGCCTCGGTGGTGATGATGGGGATGATGTCGCTGCCCGCGATGCGCGAGGCGAAATACGACATGCAACTGGCCTCGGGGCTCATCGCCTCGTCGGGCACCTTGGGGATCCTGCTGCCGCCCTCGATCATGCTGATTATCCTCGGCGACCAGCTGCGGGTTTCCGTGGGCGACCTCTTCATGGGGGCCATCGTGCCGGGGCTGGTGCTGTCGGGGCTCTATTTCCTCTATCTCGGCGCCGTGGCGATCTTCCAGCCGCACCGGGTGCCCGCGCCCGAGGTGATCGAGCGCCGCAGCATGGCCGAGACCGCCTGGGCCCTGACCCGCGACCTGCTGGCGCCGATGGCGTTGATCCTTTCCGTGCTGGGCACGATCATCGCCGGCATCGCCACGCCCACCGAATCCGCCGCCATCGGCGCGACCGGGGCGCTGCTCCTGGCGCTCTTGTCGCGCAAGCTGACGCTGGGCGCGCTCAGGGGCGCGCTGCACGAGACGACGAAGACCACGGCCATGATCGTCTTCGTGATGATCGGCGCCTCGATCTTCTCGGTGGTGTTCCGGCGGCTGGGCGGGGATGCGATGATCCTCGATCTGTTCAACATCCATGAGACGAGCCCCTACACCGTCCTCTTCATCATCATGGCGCTGGTGTTCCTCTTGGGCTTCTTCCTCGATTGGGTCGAGATCACCGCCGTCGTGGTGCCGATCGTCGCGCCCATCGTCGCGCAGCTTGATTTCGGGCTGCCGGGGGACCAGGTGATGATCTGGTTCGCCATCGCGCTGGCGGTGAACCTGCAGACCTCGTTCCTGACGCCGCCCTTCGGCTATGCTCTGTTCTACCTGCGCGGCATCGCGCCCGAGCTGCCGATCCGCACCATCTATCGCGGTGTCATTCCCTTCGTGCTGATCCAGATCACCGCGCTGTTGCTGGTGATCATCTTCCCGGCCGTCGCGCTCTGGCTTCCCATCGCCCAGCGCTGAGCCGCTTTCTGACTGGAGTATTCCCATGGCCAAGGCCTTTGCCTCGCAAGGCGACATGACCGAGAAAAAGACGTCCTTCACGCAGGTGGGCGAGGGCCTTTACGCCTTCACCGCCGAGGGCGATCCGAACACCGGCGTCATCATCGGCGACGACAGCGTGATGATCGTCGAGGCGCAGGCAACGCCCCGCTTGGCGCGCAAGGTGATGGAATGCGTCCGCAGCGTCACCGACAAGCCGATCTCGCATCTGGTCCTGACCCATTACCACGCGGTCCGCGTGCTGGGCGCCAGCGCCTATGGCGCGCGGGAAATCATCATGTCCGACGTCGCCCGCGCCATGGTCGTGGAACGCGGGCAGGAGGATTGGGACAGCGAATTCGGCCGCTTCCCGCGCCTGTTCCAGGGACACGAGGAAATCCCCGGCCTGACCTGGCCGACCACCACCTTCTCGGATTCCATGACCGTCTACCTCGGCAACCGCCGGGTCGACATCCTGCACCTCGGCCGGGCCCATACGGCCGGTGACGCCGTGGTCTGGGTCCCGGATCAGGAGGTGATGTTCACCGGCGACATCGTCGAATACCACTCGGCCTGCTATTGCGGCGACGGGCATTTCAGCGACTGGGAAGACACGCTGATGAACATCGCGGCCTATGAGCCGAAGGCGATCGCGCCGGGCCGCGGCGACGCGCTGGTCGGTGAAGAGATGGTGGCCAAGGCCCTGGAAAACACCGCCGATTTCGTCCGCTCGACCTATCGCCCGGTGCAGAAAGTGGCGGCCCGGGGCGGTTCGCTGAAGGAAGCCTGGGACGCGGTGCGCGCCGAATGCGACCCCAAGTTCAAGGAGTATGCGATCTACGAACATTGCCTGCCCTTCAACGTGGCGCGGGCCTATGACGAAGCCCGCGGCCTCGACACCCCCCGCATCTGGACCGCCGAGCGCGATCAGCAGATGTGGGCCGATCTGCAGGGCTGAAGGCCCAGGCCAGCTTCCCCGATGGCCCCGGCGTTCGCGCGCCGGGGCTTTCGCATGGGGCGGATCGGCGGGGCAGGGGGGACTCGACTTCGGCCCTTCGCGCGCTTCATGTAGGTTTCGACCCTGACCCAGCCGGAGCCGCCCGTGCCCTCGTCCAGCCTGACCGCCTATCCCCTCCGCCCCGCGCGCGTGCACGAGGCCTGCGGCCCCTCGGCCGCGAGTTTCGCGCTCTGGACGGCGGCGTTGACCGGGGGCGACGTGATCTGGGTGCGCGAGGGCTGGCGGTCCGAACAGCTTAATCCCCTGGGCTTTCAGGGGCTCGATCCGGCGCGGCTGATCCTGGCGCAGACCGGGGACCAGAACGACACGCTCGCCGTCGGCGAAGAGGCGCTGCGCGATGGCGCCGCCCCCTTCGTGGTGCTGGAACTGACGGCGCCGATCGGCCTGACCACCGGGCGCCGCTTGCAGCTGGCGGCGCGGGCCGGGGGGACGACCGGGCTGTGCCTGATCCCCGAGGGCATGGGCTCGAACGCGGCCGAGACGCGCTGGCATTGCAACCCGGTCTTCGACGCGCAGGACTCGACTCGTCAGCGCTGGAGCCTTATTAAGAACAAATCAGGAACATGTGAGGCCTGGAATGTTCGATGGGACCCAGAGGCGCATCGTGTCGCTGTGGTTTCCCCGGTTCGCGAGTGACCGGGTTCTGCGCGCGCACCCGCAGGAGGGACCGTTTGTCCTGACCCTGCAGCAGGGCAATGCCAACCGGGTCCATTGCCTGAACGAGGCCGCGCAGGCCCGGGGGTTGCAGCGCGGCATGGCCTTTGCCGATGCCCGGGCCTTCTGCCCGGATCTGTCCAGCCGCCCGGCCGATCCGGCCGAGGATCAGCGCTTCCTGGCCCTGCTGCGCCGCTGGGCGACGCGCTGGTGCCCCTGGGTCGGCTTCGAGGGGCCGGACGGGCTGGTCCTCGACATCACCGGCTCGGCGCATCTGTTCGGCGGCGAGGCGGCGATGATCGCCAGCCTCACCGCGCGGCTGACCCGGGCGGGGCTGGCGGTCGAGGCCGGGACCGGCGGCACGCGGGGCGCTGCCTGGGCCCGGGCGCGCTATGGCGCCGGGGGGCCGCTGGACAGCCTGCCCATCGCTGCGCTGCGCCTCGACCCCGAGACGGTGACCGGCCTGCAGCGCATGGGGCTGCGCAGCATCGGCCAGGTGGCGGCCAGTCCGCGCGCGCCGCTGGCCCGCCGCTTTGGCGCCGAGCTGCTGTTGCGGCTGGATCAGGCGCTGGGCACCCGGCCCGAGCAGATCTCGCCCGAGGCCGAGCCACCGCATTACGCCGTGCGCCTGACCCTGCCCGAACCGATCGGGCGGACCGCCGATGTCATGGCCGGGACCGCGCGGCTGCTGGAGCGGCTCTGCGGCAAGCTCACCGATCACCAGACCGGGGCGCGGGTGCTGTGCCTGAGCCTGCGCCGGGTGGATGGCGATTTCCGCGCCGTGGAATTGCGTCTGGCCCGGCCCCTGCGCGATCCGGCCCGCATCCTGCCGCTTTTCGAGCGCGGCGTGGACGAGGTGGATGCAGGGTTCGGCATCGACCAGATGCGGCTCGAGGCGGTGACGGTCGAGCCCCTGCCGGTCGAGCAGATCGCCCAGACCGGGACCCGCGATCCCGGGCGGCTGGATGATCTCATCACCCGCATCGGCACGCGGATCGGGCTGGAGAACGTGATCCGCTACCTGCCCGCCGACAGCCATATCCCCGAACAGGCCTTCACCATCGCCCCGGCGGCCTTTTCCAGCCCCGGGAACGGCTGGGCCAGTCCGCGCCCGCGCCCGGTCTGGCTGTTCCCGCCCGAGCCTCTGGCCGTCACCGGCCCGCGTCCGCCCCGGCAGTTCGTCTGGCGCCGGATGACCCTGACCACCGGCCGCGCCACCGGTCCCGAGCGGATCTCGCCGGAATGGTGGCTGATCGACGAGGCCTGGCAGAGCGGCATGCGCGATTACTGGCAGGTCGAGACGGTGCAGGGGCGGCGGCTGTGGCTGTTCTACACGCCGCAGAACCCGGGCTGGTTCGTGCAGGGGGAATTCGCATGAGCCCCCGGCCCGGCTATGCCGAATTATGCGTGACCTCGAATTTCACCTTCCTCACCGGGGCCTCGCATCCCGAGGAGCTGGTGACGCGCGCCGCCGAGCTGGGGCTCGAGGCCATCGCCATCACCGACCGCAATTCGCTGGCGGGCGTGGTGCGGGCCTATCGCGCGCTGCAGATCCTGCGGGAGGCGGCGGAGAAAAGCGTCGCGATCCGCTCGCAGCACCGGGTGGATTCCTGCTCGCGCCAGGAGATCGGCGAGCCCGAGGATCTGCCCCGCCCCGAGGGGGCGCCTCTGCCCAAGCTGATCGTCGGCGCCCGGCTGGTGCTGCGCGACAGCCCGGTCGAATGGATCGCCCTGCCGACCGATCTGGCCGCCTATCAGCGGCTGACCCGGCTGTTGACGCTGGGCAAGCGGCGGGCGGGGAAGGGGGAATGCCATCTGGACCGCGCCGATCTGCTGGAAGGGGGCGAGGGGCTGATCCTGATCGCGCTGGCCCGGGATCTGCAGGCGGCGGCGGCGGACCTCCAGACCTTCCGCCGCCGCTTTCCGGGGCAGGTCCATCTGGGCGCCGCGCCGCGCTATGACGGCTCGGACCAGGCCTGGCTTGCGGCCTGCGCCCGGCTGGCGCTGCGCTGCGCCACGCCGATGGTGGCGGTCGGCGATGTGCTGATGCATCGCGCGGCGCGGCGGCAGCTGGCCGATGTGCTGACCTGCCTGCGCGAGGGCTGCACCATCGACGCCATCGGCACCAGGGCGCTGGCCAATGCCGAGCGGCGCCTGAAGGGCGCGGCGGACATGCAGCGGCTGTTTCACGCCCATCCCGCCGCCCTGCGCCGCACGCTGGAGATCGCCACCCGCTGCACTTTCGATCTGTCGCAATTGCGCTACCAATACCCCGACGAGATCGCCGAGGGCGGCGAGACGCCGATGGAACGCCTGACCCGGCTGGCCCACGAGGGGCTGGCGCGGCGCTATCCGCAGGGCGCGACCGACAAGGCCCGCACCCTGCTGGCCAAGGAACTGGCCGTGGTCGAGGAACTGAAATACCCGGCCTATTTCCTGACCGTCCACGACATCGTGCATTATGCGCGCGGGCAGGGGATCCTGTGCCAGGGGCGCGGCTCGGCGGCCAATTCGATCCTGTGCTACCTGCTGGGCATCACCGATGTGAAGCCCGAGATGATCGGCATGGTCTTCGAGCGTTTCATCTCGCGCCACCGCGGCGAGCCGCCCGATATCGACGTCGATTTCGAGCACGAGCGCCGCGAGGAGGTGATCCAGTGGATCTATCAGAAATACGGCCGCCACCGGGCCGGGCTCTGCGCCACGGTGATCCATTTCCGCTCGCGCGCGGCGATCCGCGAGGTGGGCAAGGTCATGGGCCTCAGCCAGGATGTGACGGCCAATCTGTCGGGGCAGATCTGGGGCTATTCCAGCGAGGGGCCCAAGCTGGACCGCATCCGCGAGCTGGGGCTCGACCCCGAGGACCGGCGCCTGGCCCAGACGATCCGCCTGATCCGCGAGATCATCGGCTTTCCCCGGCATCTGTCCCAGCATGTCGGCGGTTTCGTCATCACCCGGGGCCGGCTGGACGAGCTGGCGCCGATCGAGAATGCGGCGATGGAGGACCGCACGCTGATCGAATGGGACAAGGACGACATCGACACGCTGGGCATCCTCAAGGTCGATGTGCTGGCGCTGGGCATGCTGACCTGCATCCGCAAGGCCTTTGACCTGTTGCGCGACCATGACCGGCTGGCGCTGACGCTGGACAGCGTGCCCGCCGAAGACCCCCGGACCTATCGCATGCTGCAGGTCGCCGATGCGGTCGGCGTGTTCCAGGTCGAAAGCCGGGCGCAGATGAACTTCCTGCCACGGATGAAGCCGCGCGAATTCTACGATCTGGTGATCGAGGTCGCCATCGTCCGCCCCGGTCCGATCCAGGGCGGCATGGTTCAGCCCTATATCCGCCGCCGTCAGGGGCTGGAGGCGGCCGAACCCTTCGGCCCGGCGCTGGAAGAGGTCACGCGCCGCACGCTGGGGGTGCCGCTGTTTCAGGAACAGGCCCTGCAGATCGCCGTGGTGGGCGCGGGCTACAGCGCCGAAGAGGCCGACCACCTGCGCCGCTCGCTGGCCAGTTTCCGCCGCATGGGCACCATCGGCGAGCATCGCGAGAAATTCGTCAACGGCATGATGGCCCGCGGCTATGACGCCGAGGTCGCCGCCCGCTGCTTCGGCCAGATCGAGGGTTTCGCCGATTACGGTTTCCCCGAAAGCCATGCGGCGGCCTTCGCACTGCTGGTCTATGTCTCGGCCTGGCTGAAATGCCATCACCCGGCGGTCTTCGCCTGTGCGCTGCTGAATTCCCAGCCGATGGGTTTCTACGCCCCCGCCCAGATCGTGCGCGACGCGCGCGAGCATCAGGTCGAGGTCCGGCCGATCTGCGTCAACCGCAGCGAGTGGGACAACACGCTGGAACGCCGTCCCGATGGCGGGCTGGCGCTGCGGCTGGGGTTCCGGCAGATCAAGGGCTTCCGGCAGGAGGACGCGGCCTGGATCACGGCCTCGCGCGGCAACGGCTACCGCGATCCCGAAAGCCTCTGGCTGCGGGCCGGGGTGGCGCCCGCGGCGCTGGAGCGGCTGGCCGAGGCGGATGCCTTCTCCGCCATGGGGCTGACGCGGCGCGATGCGCTCTGGCAGGTCCGCGCCATCCGCGCCCCGGCGCAGCTGCCGCTCTTCAAGGATCCGATCGACGGCGAGGTGATCCACGAGCCCGCCGTCAGCCTGCCGCAGATGCATCTGGGCGAGGAGGTGGTCGAGGATTACGTCGCCACCCGCCTCACGCTGCGCGCCCATCCGATGGAATTGCTGCGCCCGGCGATGCCCGGCCTGACCTGCCATGACGCGCTGCTCACCGCGCCGGTGCAGCGCACCACCGTCTGCGGCCTGGTCATCACCCGCCAGCGGCCCGGCACCGCCTCGGGGGTGATCTTCCTCACGCTCGAGGACGAGACCGGGGTGGCGAATGTCGTCGTCTGGCCCAAGGTCTATGATTCCTTCCGCCGGGCGGTGATGGGCGGGCGGCTTCTGCGGGTGACGGGCACGCTGCAGCGCGAGGGGATCGTGGTGCATCTGATCGCCCAGCAGATCGAGGATGTCTCGCACCGGCTGTCCTATCTGGGCCATCCGATGGACGACGCCATCGGCCAGACCACACCGCAGACCGACAACGCCCCGCGCCCCCGCCCGGCCCCCCGCGCCATGCATCCCCGCGACCAGGCCAAACGCCTGTTCCCGAGCCGGGATTTCCATTGAGGGGGCAGGGGAGGGACAGGCACCCGCCGTCTGACGGACCCGTGCCGTCTGGAGGGGGGATGGTAGGCCCGGAGGTTCGGTCTTTTTCTAGCATTTTCAACGGCCAAAAGTGGCTAACAGCAGAAAAGTGGCCCATTGATATGAAACGAGAAAAAGTGTCACTGGCTAACCGCATGTTTGGGGGGTGGGCATGGCCAGACCCCCAAAACTGAAGCCCGAGGAACTGATTGCCTGGATCAAGACGCGGATCGGCAGCAAGCCGATTGAGCACGAGGGCCACACTTGGATGGCGATGGATCAGCCCGCCGACGCCGCCGAACTCGGGATTTCAGAGCGCACCCTGCGCACCATGATCAACGTCCCTCCCATCGTGAAGGCGCGCACGACCTACATGGATGGGACGCCCGTCGTGCTCCTGCGAGTCGGAACCCCGGAACCCGACAACGCGAGGATGATCGCCAGGAAGATGGCGAACATCTTTCGCAAGAGGACGGGGCTGGACACCGGTCAGCATGCGTTTGGTTGCCTGGTCGGCTTAGTCGAGATTTGGCCGAAGGGGCGACAAGTAGACATCTTCCGCACTGTGATGGACGATTGGCCCGGCTTCATGGCGGGGGTGCAGTGTGCGGACATGGATGCCGAGCTTGCGGGGAAGGTGCTCGACCCGGCGCTCAAGGAACGGTTCTACGGGAAGCCTGTGATCGCCCTGATCCGCAAGTATCCGGCTGTCGCGGTGGAACTCCACAACATGGCCTGACTCGACCCGTTGTTGCCGAATGGTCCGCATTCTTGCCGGATGCTACCACTTTCTGCCGGGTGGTCGAGTTGTTGCCGAATGCTTCTAGTCCCTATTACTAAAGGAATAGATACTCTTAATAATCCTCTTATAGAATAGGGACTAGAACTTTCGGCAAGAATAAGAGGATCATAAAGAGTGCGACCCCGACGCTGCGCTCCGGGGATCGCGAACAGACCCGACCAGGTTTCGAGCGGGTTTCGAGGGAGTTGGGAGGGGTTAACCCCGAAGAAGCTGAAAGTTGAACGCGGGCGCGCGCGAGCCGCACTTTACGGGTTTGGGCCTGAGGGGATGATAGACAAACGCCGCCCCCAGGAAACCCAGGAGCGGCGTAAGGGCTGGGACCAGAAGACAGCGGTTGCGCCCTGTCGGGCATTCCATTGCTTACCAGCCGATCCCGCGTTTAGCCCCAGGGCACAAACCCGATCAACGGCGATTGTTTCAAATGCCCTTGCCCCAATTTTAAAATCGTGCGACTCTGCCCGAGCTTTGATGACAGCCGGGGACAGCCCGGCATAGAGCATCGGACCCCCAGACCAGGGGGAAGCGCTTCCCGCAGCTTCACCTGGTCCCGCCGTGTCCTTCATAGCCCGCATCTTTGGCCGTCCTGACTCCGCCGCTGCCACGGCGGCGACCGCGACTGTCTCGGCCGAGGCCCGTTCGCTGGCCGATCCCGCGCCCTGGCTTCTGGACCTCTTCGGGGCCGTTCCTGCGTCTTCGGGCGTCACCGTCAGCCCGACCACCGCGATGCGCTGCACGCCCGTCCGTGCCGCCGTGGAAGCGATTGCCGAGGGGATCGGGGGCTTGCCCCTCCACGTCTACCGCCGAGGCCAGGACGGGGCGCGCGACCGTGCCAGCGATCACCCCGCCTATGCCCTCCTGCACGACCAGGCGAACGATTGGTCGCCGGCGCCCCAGTTTCGCGAACAGCTGACCCGTGATGCCCTCCTGCACGGCAACGGCTTTGCCCATATCGGCCGGGATGCCACCGGCACACCCCGTGAGCTGATCCGCCTCGACCCGGCCGTGATGATCGTGGAGCGCGACCAGGCTACCGGCGAACCCGTCTACCGCCTCGCCCAGGCCGTGGGGCAGCGTGCCCTCGACCGGCGCGACATCCTGCACATCGCCGCGCCCTCGCTCGACGGCATCAAGGGCACTTCTCCGGTCCAGCAATGCCGCGAGGCCATCGCGCTGGCCCTGGCGATGGAACGCTACGCCGCCGCGCTGTTCGGCAACGGGGGCCGTCCTTCGGGCATCTTGAGCTTCCCCGCCAAGCTGACTGCTGACGCCGCCAGCCGCATCAAGGCCTCCTGGCAGGCCGCCACCTCTGGCGCGAACACCGCCGGGACGGCAGTCCTGGAAGAGGGCGGCAGCTTCACGCCTCTGGCCTTCAGCTCGACCGATGCCCAGTTCCTGGAACTCTGGCAGCACGTCGTGACCGAGATTGCGCGCGTGTTCCGCGTCCCGCCGCACCTGATCTTCGAGCTGGGCCGAGCGACCTGGGGTAACGCAGGGGAAATGGGCGCGACCTTCCTGAGGTTCACGCTGATGCGCTGGATCAAGGCTTGGGAAGGCGAGGTGCGTCTCAAGCTCCTGACCCAGGAAGAGCGCGCTGACCATTACGCCGAATTTCTGGTGGATGACCTCCTGCGCGCCGACTTGGCCGCCCGTGCGACCGCCTACGCCCAGCTGATCGCCGCCCGCGTCCTCAATCCGAATGAGGTTCGGGCCATGGAGAACCGTGCGCCCTATGCCGGTGGCGACGAGTTCCTGAACCCCAATACCACCTCGACCACCCCGAACCAGGAGGGCGAGGCATGATCGGCACCCGTCAGTTCTTCGGTGATCGCGAGCGCGACTTCGCTCTGCCGCCCGCCCTGATCCTGGAACTGGAACGCCTGACCGGCCAGGGCATCGGCGGGCTGTCCCGCCGCTTGATGGCGGGGGATTTCAAACTGGCCGACCTCCATCAGACCATCCGCCTGGGCCTGATCGGGGGTGGCGCTGAACCCCAGGAAGCCGCGGCGCTGATCGCCGCCTATGTCGAAACCCGCCCGGTGCTGGAAGCCTATGCGCTTGCAGTCACCGTCATCGACCATGTGATGACGGGCGGCCTTTCCCTCACCGAACCGAAGGAGAATGGCCGTGCTGACCCGTGAACAGCTCCACGATGCCGTAACGCATTACATGCGGGCAAACCGCAACCGCCAGATTTCTGGGGCCGAGATCGCGTGTGCGGTCTACCAGACCGATGCGCCCACGGGCTGGCAGAAGCTCCAAGCCACCCGCGCCGCTGCCCAGATCGGCCCGCGTCTCGGCCTTCGCTTCGTCCGGCGCGGCAACGTACCGACCTGGCTGCACCCGCTGGTCGCCGCGCAACGGTTCAACACCGTCATGCAGACGCTTGGGCTCCCGGCATGAAACCCGCAGAAAATTTGACATTGATTGCAAATTGGAAACGATCCGTTTCCCAAGTCGAGTTCCGCAGCGCGGCTCAAGCAGAACTCGCTGACGCTGAGGTGCGCTTCAGCCCCATTGCCGAAGATGGTTCCCTGGAAGGCTGGGCCACGCGGTTCAACACTCCCGACGCCTACCGCACCAGCTTTGACCCTGCCGCCTTCCAATGGGATGGGCAGCGGCTGCCGCTCCTGTGGTCGCATGATCCTTCCCAGGTGATTGGCAGCGTCCGCAGCGTGGCCACCGAGGCCGAGGGCCTGAAGATCACCGCCAAGCTGAACCTTGCCGTGCAGCGCGCCCAGGAAGTCCGCGCGATGCTCCTGGACGGGGACGTGTCCGGCCTGTCCATCGGCTTCCGTCGCCTTCGTGATGAGGCGCGCCAAGGCGGCATTCGCCACATCACCCAAGCCCGGCTGGTGGAAGTCAGCCTGGTTGCCGTCCCCGCCGTTCCTGGCAGCCGTGTGACCAGCACCCGCGCCATCCCCGGCACCAGCCTTGCAGCCTTCCTCGAAACCTGCCGCGCCGCCACCATCAGCCTGAAAGGCCAACGACCGTGAAGCACCTCCACCCCCTCGAAACCCGTTCGGCCCTGCCGGTGGACGCGCTGTCCATCGAAACCCGGAACGATCCCCCGCCCCAGGGCAATGACGCCGATCCGCTGGCCGAGGCCACCCGTGCCGTGACCGAGCTGCGCGCCGCCGCCGAGGCCCAGCAGGCCCGGCACCAGACCGAGCTGCGCACCCTGACCGAGCGTCTGGCCCAGCTCGAAACCCGCGCCAATCGCCCGACCTCGACCGAGACCACCGAGGAACCCAGCGCCGAGCGCCGGGCCTTTGCCCATTACCTCGCCAGCGGCCAGGTGACGGCCGAGGAACAGCGGGCGCTGACCCAATCCAGCGACGTGCAGGGCGGCTATCTGGCCCCGCCGGAACTCGCCTCCGAGATCATCCGCGACCTGGTGGAATACAGCCCCATCCGCAGCGTGGCGAGCGTGCGCACCACCTCCGCGCCTTCGGTGATCTATCCGACCCGCGGCGACCTCACCAACGCCCGCTGGCTGGGCGAGGGCGAGACCGTCACCGAAAGCACGATCACCTTCGGCCAGGCCGAGGTTCCGGTGCGCGAGCTGGCGACCTTCGTGGACATTTCCAACCGCCTTCTGGCCGACGCCCCGCAGGCCGAAACCGAAGTGCGCGCGGCGCTGGCCGAAGACTTCGGCAAGACCGAGGCCACCGCCTTCCTGTTCGGCACCGGTCCGCGCCAGCCCGCTGGCCTCATGCTGAATACCGCGATCCCCGACACCCCCAATGGCCACGCCGCCAACCTCTCGGCCGATGCGCTGATCGCGCTCCTGTATGCCCTGCCTGCGACCTACCGCGCCGCCGGGGCCTGGGCGATGAACGGCACCACGCTGGGTATCCTGCGCACGCTGAAGGACGGCCAAGGCAACTACCTGTGGCAACCCAGCTACCAAGCGGGCCAGCCTGAGACGATCCTCGGCCGCCCCGTGGTCGAAATGGTGGACATGCCCGCCATCGCTGCCGACGCTTTCCCGATCATCTACGGCGACTTCTCGGGATACCGGATCGTGGACCGGGTCGGGGTGGACATCCTGGTCGATCCCTTCACCCGGCGCGGCAACGGTCTGACACGCATCCATGCCAACCGGCGCGTGGGCGGGGGCGTCCTGCAACCCGCCAAGTTCCGCAAGCTGCGCATGGCCGTCAGCTGATCCCCCAGAACCAGGAGCACCCTCATGCGTGACCTTCATTCCAATATCGGCACGGTTCTGGCGCTGGCCCCGGCCGTCCAGACCGCCGCCGCCCAAGGCCCGGCCATCGACCTGCAAGGGTTCGAGTCCGTGGCTTTCGCCGTCAACACCGGGGCCATCGCCGGGTCGGGCGACTTCGGCCTCGCCCTTCAGGAAAGCGCCGATGGCGCGACCGGCTGGGCCAATGTCGCCGCCGACCAGGTGCAGACCAATGCCCCCGCGACCCTGGAAGCGGCCAGCACCTACCGGCTGGGCTACCTGGGCCATGAGCGCTTCGTGCGTCTGTCCCTGACCCGCGTCAGCGGCACGTCGATTGCCGCCGGGGCCACCGCCATCCTGGGCCGCGCGCATTCGCGCCCCGTCGCGTAAGGAGCTGACACCATGTCGATCAACTCGACCGCAGGGGCCTTGGTGGACATCGGCCCGGCCACCACCACCGCCGCCACCATGGCAGACTTCCAAGCCTATGGCCCCGCCGACTGGCTCGACATCGGGCTGGTGGAAGACCTTGGCGAACTGGGCGGGGAAGCGGAACAGCTCCTGTTCAAGGCCATCGGGGAAAAGGCCACCCGCCGCCTGAAGGGCACCCCGGACTATGGTTCGATGGAACTGGTGCTGGGGCGTGATCCCCTGAACCGTGGCCAGCAGGAACTGCAAACCGCATTTCGTGACCATCGCCCCTATGCGTTCCGCGTCCGTCTGGAAGACGCGCCGGTCGGGGGCACTCCGAGCACGTTCTACTTCCGCGCGATGGTGAGTTCCTTCCGTCACCAGCTTGGTGCCGAAAACAACATCACCCGCACCAACGTCGCGCTGGGGATTGATGGCGAGGTGTTCGAGGTGCCCGCGGCCCTCGGCCTGAACTTCAGTCCCGTCATGGGTGCCTTGACCGCCGGGGAAGAGGGCACCGTGTATGCGGGCGTCACCATCGCGGCAACGGGAGGCACTGGCACCGCCAGCTATGCCGTGACGGATGGCAACCTGCCGCCGGGCCTGAGCTTGAATGCCTCGACTGGGGCGATCAGCGGCACGCCCACGACCGCGGGCACCTACAACTTCACGATCACTGCGACCTACTCGACCAGCGGGACGGGTGCGGCGGTCTACAGCATCACCGTCGATCCGGCTTGATGGTGATAGGATGCGCGCAGGTCAGGAAATCCGGCTGCACCTGAAGGGCCAGGGAGTCGTCCCCCTGCGTCCTAGCTTGCGCGCATCCTTCAATCTCTCCGACCGCCCCGGCGGCTTCCCCAAGCTGATCGCGGATTTGCAGGACGGCAGCCTGACCGCCGCCTGCGACATCATCAGCGCAGCGTCCCCTGATATTCCCGACCTGGAAGCGAAGGTACTGGCCACCGGCCTGGAAGCGCTATCCATTCGGCTCCTGTTCTTCGTGCTGGCCTGTTTGGGCCTCGCCCAGGAACAGCCCGACAATGCCGAACCGGCCACCGGCAAACAGGTCACGCTGACCGAGCACCTGGCCAGCCTCTACCGTTACGGCACCGGCTGGATGGGCTGGACCCCGGATCAGACGCTTGCCGCTACCCCCGCCGAGATCGTGGAAGCCGTCAAAGGCCGCACCGACATGCTGCGCGCGATCTTCGGCACCAGCGAGGCCGAGGACAAGCCGAAGGAGCCCGTGGACATCAAAGCCAAGTTCAGGGCCGCGTTCGGGATCATCGGCACCACCAAGGCCCCTTCGACCAACATGGGGGCCGCATGAACAGCCGTAGCGAATTGGCCATCATCCTGGGCGACCTCCTGAAGGAACGAGGCATCGCGGCGCGTGCACTGGCACGCGACACTGACACGTCGCGCTCCACTCTGCGCGCCTTCCTGGCGGGGCAGCGATCCCCGCGCATCGACATCTTGGAAGCCTGGTTGAGCCACCTGGGCTACTCCCTGGAAGTGTTCACCCTCGACACCCGACACCACGACACGGGGGCTGTGTGATGCCCATCCGCGCCCCGTCCATCTGCCAATGCGGCCGAGCTGTCCAAAGCGGCAGCCGCTGCCCTTGCCGTGCCCAGGCCGACCGGGAACGCAAGGCCCGGCACGACCAAGCCCGCCCCAGCGCCCAGGAGAGGGGCTACAACGGCAAGTGGCAGACGGCCCGCAAGGACTTCCTGGCCTCTCATCCCACCTGCGCCATGTGCGGTGCTTCCTCCACCGTGGTCGATCACCGCATCCCGCACCGCGGCGACAAGAAGCTGTTCTGGTCTAGGAGCAATTGGCAGCCCCTCTGCACTTCCTGCCATTCCAGCCGGAAGCAATCCCAGGAGCGCCGCGCATGACCAAAAGGCTTTTCAAGTTCGAGGGCGCGCATCGCACCCTTTGGGAGATCGCCAGCATGGTGGGGGTGGCCCGTAGCACGCTCTTTGACCGTGTGACCCGACAGGGCCTCGACATTCACGAGGCGACCACGCGCCCCATTACGCCGCCACACCTCAAGTTCAAGCCGAAGCCGCCCAAGGTGTTCGAGTTCCGGGGGCAGATGATGACGCTCAAGGAGATTGCAGCCGTCGTGGACAGGCACCCCAATACCGTGCGCCGGCGCATCGTCAACGGGCATGTCCTGGACGGGCAAGAGCTGGTCGACCCCTACATGGAGCCCCATCCCCTTTGCCGGATGATCTTCTACCAAGGCGAGAACCTGTCCGTGGCCGACTGGGCCAAGCGCACCGGCATCGACCGCTTCACCATCTATTCCCGCTTCTACATGGGCTGGGACCCGATCCGCGCCATCACCACCCCGATCAAGGCTACCTACCAGGCAAGGACCATCCGTGTCCGCAATCGCCGCACCATCACCCGCATGGTGATCCTCACCCGCAACCGCCGGGCCATCAGGCGGATGGTGGGTGCCGCTTATTCAAGTGCGGTGTCGTGATGCCGTTATCGTGTCATCCACGAGGAACTGCGGCCACGCACAGCGGGGTTGGGCTTTTCTTTGGGCTGAACATTGAAGAGGAAAATGTGCTGCTTGTCGGCTTGGCAGGTGCCGTACCCAGCCCCCGACACGCGCACAAAGCTGAATACCTTGTCCTTATTCAAACAGACAGGACAGATGTAATGGGTGGGTTCGCCCGCCGCGTCATCGGCCCTCAGTCTGAAAAGGTAGTCGCCGTTTTCGGTCTGGATAAGTTCGTATCGCGCACGCGCGCTTTGGAACTCATCGGCCCGGTTCAGCTCGTCGCTCAGCTTCCGCAATGCGCCGCTAATCTGAACGTTAGCCATGTTGGCAGCGGTGAGTTCAGCCGCAAGCGCATTCAGCTGCCTCTTCGCCTCTTCCGTATCGACACTTCCATCTGGTCTGAACAATCCCTTGATCGACGCCACAGCCTCAGCGGCTTTGCCGGTCAGCCCGACAGCTTGCGAAGCCAAGCCAATGGCTGCGCCAATTTCTACCATGTCCATGTTCTTACGCCTCGCCAACTGCACCGAGCCCAAAGCGTAAGCGCACGACCACGCAGCACGCAAGCACCACCCCCGGGGTATCTCCGAACTTTCCTAGGGGACCTGCTGACCGGCGGGGGGAGGCACGAAAACGATCTGCAATCGAAAATGGTGATGGAGGGCTGAATGCCGATCACTTCTGTTGATGACTTGAAGGCCCATCTGAACATCACCGGCACCCAGGATGATGCCGTGATCGCGCAGAAGATTGCGGTGGCCGAGGCCTTCGTGAACCGCTGGCTGGACACGCCCATGGCCGACCTCGACCCGCTGCCCGCCGACCTTCTGGAAGCGGTGCGGCTCCTGGTCGGGCACCTGTTCGAGAACCGGGAAGCCACGCTGGTGGGGATCGGTGCCGAGGCGCTGCCGCTGGGGTTCTGGGACATAATCAATGTACACCGTAGCTGGGGGTTTGGCGCATGTCGCAACAACTCGACCGTCTGAACCGCCGCATGGCGGCCATCCCCGTGGCCGTGCGCCGCGCCGTGATCCCGGCCCTGGAGAAGGGAGCCGAGGAAGTCGCGGCCGCCCAACGTGCGCTTGCGCCGGATGATCCCGCGACGGGTGCTCCCGACTTGCGCACCAGCATCACCGTGACCCCGCCGGGGCAGGCAACCCCTGCCTATTCGCAGCCGGGGGGCTCCCTCATGGCCTCCGAGCTGGAAGCCCTGGTGACGGCAGGCAACACCAACGTGCGCTATGCCCACCTCCAAGAGTACGGCACCAAGCGCCACGCCGCCCAGCCGTTCTTCTGGCCGGGGTTCCGCCTGGCCCGGAAGCGTGCGGCCAACCGGATCAAGCGCGCCATCGGAAAGGCCGTGCGCGAGGGGTGGACGAATGGCTGAGCCGTCCCTTGCCCTTCAGGCCGCCATCCGCGCCCGCTTGATCGCCTCGCCCGTGGTCATGGCCTTGGTGCCCGCTGATCACGTCCAGGACCGCAACACCCAGCCCGAGGTGTTCCCGTGCATCCTGATCGGGGAAGCCCAGACCCTGCCGGGGCCGGGCCTCGCCCGCACGCGCCATGAGGTGTTCGCGGACCTCCACATCTGGGCCGAGGAACCGGGCCTCGCCACCGCCAAGATGATCGCGGGAACGATCCGGGATGCCCTGAGGACGCGGCCCTGGCTGGTGCCGGGCTTCCATGTCGCGGACAGCGCCATCCGGCAGACGCGCTTCCTGCGCGACCCTGAGGGGGTGTCGCATGGCATCATCACCCTGCGCGCCGACATGGTGGAGGTGGGGGCATGAGGGCCGGAAAGCTCACCAAGGCCATCACCCTGCAACGCGCCACCACCAATGTGGACGCGAACGGGACGCCGGTTCAGACTTGGGCCGATCTGGCCAGCGTGCGCGCCGAGCTCGTGCAAAGCACCGCCCAGGAGTTCATTCGCGGCTGGGGCACCTCGACCGAGGCCGCCACGATCTTCCGCATCCGCTTCCTGGAAGGTCTGACCTCCGCCGACCGCGTGACCTATGCGGCCGTGGCCTATGACCTGAAGGAGATCAAGGAGCTGGGACGCCGTGAGGGTCTTGAGCTGCGCTGCGTGGCGCGAGGGCCTGCCTGATGGCCATCAAGCTCAAGAAGCCGAAACCTCTGTCCGGCAACAGTTTCCCCGAAATCCCCGATCCGTTCGGCTACGGCCAGCGCGCCGTCGATTTCCTACGCGGCCTGAAGCACCACAAGTCCCAGCTACCGGGTCGCGCCTTCCAGCTCGACCCCTGGCAGGAGCGCATCGTGCGCATGATCTACGGCCCCTGCGATGACCAGGGCCGCCGCATCTGTGGTCATGCCGTGATCCTGATCGGACGGGGCAACCGCAAGACCAGCCTGGGCGCGGCGCTGGCGCTCCTGCACACCCTCGGCCCTGAAGCGGTGCCGGGCGGCGAGGTGTTGTTCGCGGCTGGGGACCAGAAACAGGCGCGCATCGCCTACACCGAGGCCATGAACATCCTGATGGCTGGGGATGCAAACCTTTGGAAGAAGGGGCAGGCCTCCAAGTCCACCGACCCGACCACGGCCATTCGCTTCCAGGACTACCGCAACACCATCCGGTTCCCGAATGGCAGCTTCCTTGAAGCCCTCTCGAATGACAGCGGCACCCAGCACGGCCGCACCCCGGCCTTTGCACTTTGCGACGAAATCCACGCCTGGAAGAAGCGCGACCTCTGGGACGTGATCGGCACCGGCCTGGCCAAGACCGACAACAGCTTGCGCATCACCATCACGACCGGCGGCAGGGGTCAGGACACCATCGGCTATGAGGTGATCGAACGCGCCCGCAAGGTCGCCAAGGGCGACATCACCGACCCCTTCACGTTGCCCTTCCTGTTCGAGGCCCCGGCCGAAGCGGATTGGCGCGACGAAAGCGTCTGGCTTCTGGCCAACCCCGGCTTGCCGCATGGCTACCCCAGCCTGAACGGGCTGCGCCAGGAGGCCAGGGAAGCCGAAGACAGCCCCGCGGGACAGGACGCCTTCCGCCAGCTTCACCTGAACATGTGGCTGGATCGCTCGACCAGCCCGTTCGTGGACATGGCCATCTATGACAAGGGGGCCGCGCCCCTCGACCTGGACACCCTCAAGGGGCAGCCGTGCTGGCTGGGGGTGGACCTTGGCATGACGGATGACCTCTCGGCCGTGGTCGCGGCCTTCCGCGACCCCAGCACCGAGGATGGTTACATCGTCCGGCCGTGGTTCTTCATGCCCGGCGACAACCTGGACAAGCGCACCATCCAATCGGGCTTCCCCTACCTCTCCCATGCAGAGGCAGGGCGCATCATCACGACCCCCGGCAACGTCACCGACTATCGGATGATCGAGGCGCATATCCGCGACTTGGCCGAGCTCTATCAGCTGCGCGAGATCGCATTCGACCCACACTATGCCGGAATGCTGATGACCAGCCTGGGCGAGGACGGCTTCCCCGTGGTGGCCTTCCGCCAGGGATGGGTGACGATGGGACCGGCCATCAAGGAGCTGGAACGTGCGATCCTGGCGGGAAAGTTCCGCCACGGGGGCCACCCGGTCCTGCGCTGGAACTTCGCCAACATCGCCATCCAGGACGATGGCAAGGGCAACAAGTCTTTCAACAAGTCCAAGTCCAGCGAGAAGATCGACGGAGCCGTCGCCACCGCGATGGCCGTGGCCCGTGCGGCACAGGGCGAAGACAACCGCAGCGTCTATGACACCGAGGACCGTTCCGATGGTCTGATGATCTGGTGAGGGATCAATAACATGTCCACCGATACCGAACGCCTCCTGGTCGCGCTGGAAGCCCGCGTTTCCCAGTTCGAGCGCAACTTCAACCGAGCCCGCGGCACTGCCAACCGTGAGTTCGGCACCATCGAGCGCCGCGCCAGGCAATCCGCGCAGCGTCTGGAAACCTCGATGGCACAGGCCTCGGCCGGGATCACGCGCAGGCTGCAAGGGATGGCCACCGCCTTTGCCGGGGGCTTCCTGGCGGGTGGGGCTGCGGCCCTGGTGCGCAACATGGGTGAGGTGGTGCGCAGCGTGGCCGAGGTGGGCGACGAGGCGCAGCGTGCGGGCATGTCCGTGGAAGCCTTCCAGGAATGGGGCTTTGTGGCCGATCAGAACCGGGTGAGCATGGATGCCCTGGTGGACGGGTTCAAGGAATTGAACCTCAGGGCGGATGAATGGATCGCCACCGGGGGCGGCTCTGCGGCCGAGGCCTTCACCCGCTTAGGCTTCACCGCGACCGACCTGGCGCAGCGTCTGCGCGATCCCTCGGCCCTGATGCTGGAAATCGTCCGCAGGATGCAACGCCTCGACACGGCCGCCCGTATCCGCGTGGCCGACGAAATCTTCGGGGGCACCGGGGGTGAGCAATTCGTGCGGCTGATCGACCAGGGTGAAGACGGGCTGCGCCGCACCATCGACCGGGCGCATGAGCTGGGGGCGGTGATGGATGCTCAGGTGATCGCCCGCGCCCAGCAGCTAGACCGTCAGTTCTCCGAGCTGCAAACCCGCGTGGGCAACATGTTCCGGCAGGGGGTAGTGGACCTGGCGCGCATGGTCGGGCTGGTGCGGGACGCCTACGAGGCCATGCCCTTTGATGCCGAGCGCACGGGGCAGCTGTTCGGGCCTGAGCTGGCTGAGGGCTTGTCGCGCCTCTCCGAGGTGTCCAACACGTCGCGGGGTGAGATCGACGGCATCGCGGCCGAGTTCAGCTATCTTGCCGAGGAAGCCCGCACCACCACGCTGGCCGTGAATGACGCGGCCCTGGTGCTGCGCGGGATCGGCCAGACGGGCGTGGCCCAGGACCTGACCGGCATCGCGGCCGAAATGGAGACGGTGGTTCAGCAGTTCGAGGCGGGGGAGATCACCGGGGAAGAGCTGCGCGCCAAGCTGGAAGAGATCGGTTCCCAGGCGATCAGCACCCTGGGCGAGCTCGACGCCCTCGACCAGGCGCGGGTCAGCAACGTGACCGCCAGCGTCGGCGGCCTCTTGCAGGTGATCGCTGCCATTCCCGGCCGCGTGGCGGCTGCCGCCCAGGCGATCCGGTCCCTGGAAGGCGTCGGGGTGCAGCAATCCGAATATTTCTGGGATGACCCCGAAAACGAAACCCGGTTCGGGATGGGACGCCTGGCACCCACCAGCAGCCCGCGTCCCCCGGCCGCGCCCAATGACATCGACTTTGGCCTGCCCCCGCTTCCTCGCATCACCGGGGGCGGTGGTGGAGGTGGCGGCGGTGGTGGGGGCGGTGGTTCCTCGGCCCCCCGCGAGAATGCCTATGAGCGCGCCACCGAGCGCATCCGCGAGAACATCGCGGCCCTGCAAGCCGAGATCACCGCGCGCCAGGCCGTCACCGGATCGGTGCAGGAACAGGAAGCGGCGGTGGAGCAAGCCCGCACGGCCCATGACCTTCTGGCTGCGGCCCAGGAAGCGGGGATGACCGTCACGCCTGCGCTGCGCGGCGAGGTGGACGCGCTAGCTGCCTCCTATGTGGGGGCGCAGGAGGCGGCGCGTCAGCTGGCCGAGGCCACGCGGGAAATGGAACAGCGCCAGGAGGACGTGAAGGATGCGTTCCGGGAAGCCTTCGTGTCCGGGATCAGCGGGGCCAATGACCTCCTGTCGATCTTGCAGACCCTGGTGAACCGGCTCCTGGAAATCTTCGCAAACCAGCTCTTCGATCAGCTTTGGTCGGGCCTTGGCCCTGGCCTCTTCAGCATGTTCGGGTTCAGGGAAGGGGGCGTGGTGAAAGCGGCCACCGGGGGCCATATCCGCGGCCCAGGCACCGGCACCTCCGACAGCATCCCCGCCATGCTTTCGGACGGGGAATACGTCATCAACGCCGCGGCCACCCGCAGGCACCTGCCGCTCCTGGACGCCATCAACTCAGGGAAGGTGCCAGGCTTCGCCACCGGGGGGCTGGTGGGCGCGGGATCATTCGCCAGCACCTACGCGCCCAGCCTCAACATCAATGTGCAGGGATCGGGAAACCCGACTCAGGACCGCGCCCTCGCGCGCCTGGTCGCGGCCGAGGTGCAGAAAGCCCTTCCCGAGCCCGACACCTTCGGCCGCACCAAACGCCAGCGTGACGCCCGCCTGGGGCAGGACATCGCACGCGCGCAGCGAGGAGGATAGGCGACCTGCCCTTACAATCGGCAGATCCTATCTTTACAGGAGGTCTGCGAATGGATCGCCTTTTTCGCCATCCCCGCGGCGACCTTTGTCCTCCCACTTCTCTTTAATGTATCTAGATGCGTATTCGATCTCGGGGAAAAGGACTTTGGGGTTGATGCCTATGTCGTCAAGTTGTCTTATAACTTTTTCCTTATAATCAGATCTTATTTCTATGCGTGATAGCTCAAAGCTCTTTGCCTCCGCAGGGTTGGCATATTCAAGGAGGCCTGCGACAACGAACGCTCCAGATTGAGCCAAAACTCTTCTATTACTTTTCTGTGGATGTACGAAGAAGTATTTTTTCAGATCAACTGGATTAACTCGTTCGGAAAAATACGGTTTCTCCGAACGAACAAAATTTATTAGCCTTCGGATCTCATTTGTTTTGTTGAACGTTGCCAGTCTGGCTGCCGGAGAGGCGGTGGATTTCTTTTCATCTTGTAGCCAGGCCCTGAGGCGGTTCCGCTCTTTGTCCTCTAGGCGGGCAAGATTACAAATCACGCTGACTGTGTCGCTATCAGCGCGCTTCACTCGGTCGTTCCTAAAGTCAAGAACATAAACGACACCGTTCTCTGATAGGTGCTCCTTGCTTGAGCAAGCGTAGAATAAAGCAATCAGTGGATTAATGGTGACATCGAGCAGTCTAGTTGGAAGTCCGTAATGCTGAGCGCGCACAAGCTTATTGAACATCGAGGTGTCGGATTGGAATTCAACCGGCGCCTCTTGAGTCAAATCAGCGATAATATTCTGCTCTGCGTTTGCTCTTAGATCCCGCATTACAGTCGGCTTGATACCCCAAGACGCAGAAGCTTGCCCCCGGAAACACCTCAATTCGCCTGTAAGTGGTAAATCAAAAATACGCCTTAGAAACGACGGCACATCCGTCACGCTATTCTCGTACTCTACGACTCGTGGACGCCGCATTATTGCCCCCGCTTCTCGATATCGTCCACGCGCCGTCGCAAGGCCTCCAATGCCTCCCACAGCTGTGTTGCATCAGTGGGTGATGCCGTGAGGTCGCGAACAGGGTTCGTCGGGTTCGCGTTAACGTCGTCTTGCATCTGAAAAGATGCCTGCAAGCGCAGCGAGATCTCGGAGTTTAAGCTTCTTCCTGACACCTGAGCTGCGGCTTCGAGAGCCGCTTTCAATTCAGGCTGAAGCCTCAAACCGAACGGCACGATGTTAGCGACGGGCTTCTTTGGGATGCGGATGGCCATGCCTGATAATGGCTTCATATTGAGTCTTGACGCAATCGCTTCATTATGACTTGTTGTGTAGCTATTCAACTATTGGAGATGCTATGCCCACTGCAATCACCCCCTTCAGCTTGCGGATGCCCGAAGCAACACGCGCCTACCTCGCGGCCCGCGCTGCAACCCGCGACCGGTCCTTGAACAGCGAACTGAACGCTATCCTGCGGATCATGATGCAGGCCGAACCTATTACCTTGTGCATGACCCATCGCCACGGGTTTCACCTGATAGGTGACAACACCGACCATGCCCGGTTTGGTGCGTTCACTTCGCGGGATGAAGCCTTGGCCGAGGCGAGGCGCTTGATTGCCTCAATGCCGCCCGGCGCGGCAGACCTGATCGATGAAGGAGCCGCCTAATGGACGCCCTGCAAGAAATCGCCAGTCGCGCCGCACTGCGCTTCCACAATCGCGTGGAACGCACCGACGACGACCGGCGCGACATCCTCGGCCGCGCTTACGCTGAGCTTGCCGTCGCCATGCCTGAGGCAGGCACGGTAGAGCTGGCCCTTGCCTGCAACAGCCTGGCAGCGGCGTTTGCGCTCGCGCTGAACGGCCTCTATGCCAGCGGCGTCCCCGGTGGGGCCAATGGCCCGGCAACGCTTTTCCCTGCGGACGCATGACAATGGGCGGCACAATCCAGAAGCTGCCCCATCAGAGCCCGGCCAAGTCGGCCGGGTTTCTCAATCGGGTTGGGCGAACCGCACCGAAGGCCCCGAAGGCATCCCTGCCGATGGTGGAGGTCAGGAAGGCATTCAAGCTCCTAGCGGGGCAGGGGAAATCCATCGCTGCAATCGAGGTATTGCCCGGCGGAGGGTTCCGGGTGATCGCCGCGGCGAAGGGTGAAGCAAAGAAGCCGCCAAACCCCTTTGACGAGGTGCTTGGATGAACCGGTTCAAGCTCCCGAAGTACACGCGCCGCTACTGGGACCGGCAGGGGAAGGAGCGCATCTACTACCGGCGTGCGGGGCAGCCTCAAACCCCGTTGCGGGGGCCGCTGTTCTCCGAAGCGTTCTGGGATGATTACCAGAAGGCGGTGAAAGGTCAGAAGCCCAAGGCAAAGCCTAGTGCAGCCTCTGCACCGCCGGGCACCTTCAACAACCTGATCGCCCACTACTACAAGTCCACGGCCTTCACGAGTTTGGCTCCTAGCACCCGATCCACATATCGGGGCCAGATTGAGCAGTTTCGGAAGGATCACGGCGACAAGCCAGTGGCGGCCCTCCAAGCCAAGCATGTCGATGCGATCCTGGGCAAGCTGGCCGAGACCTCTACCGCGCAGGCCCACAAGCTCCGCAAACGCCTGGGAACACTCATGCGTCTGGCCGTCAAATGGGAATACACAAAGGAGAACCCGATGCTGAACGCAGAGCGCGTCAAACACAAAACCAAGGGCTATGAGACCTGGAGCGATGCCGATGTGGCCGCATTCCGTGAGCGCTGGCCGGAAGGCACCATGCAGCGCCTGGCTTTCGAGATCATGCTCTACACTGGCTTGCGGCGCAGTGATGTAGTGCGCATGGAGCGTCGGCACATCAAGGGCGACTTCATTGTGATCAGGACCAAGAAGAGCCAGGAGCTTGTCGAACTCAACATCCCGATCCACCAGGATTTCCGCGCGGTGCTGGATGGGATCACCCACAATCACCGTCACCTGATCATCACCCAGCTAGGCGAGCCGCGGTCGGAGAAGTCGTTCACGAACTGGATCATAGAGGCCGCTAAGGAGGCGGGCCTGCCGCCGCATCGGTCGCCTCACGGGCTGCGGAAAGCAGCGTGCCGCAGGCTGGCGGAAGCTGAATGCACGGCGCTGGAGATCATGTCGATCACCGGGCACACCAACATCAAAGAAATCGAAACCTACTGTGCTGCGGTGAACAAGAAGCGATTGGCCGAGGCCGCTATCGCGAAGCTCAAGGGAGCTGCGTAGAGCTTCCTAGACGAAGGCAATTGGCTAACGCCGTTAGTGTGTTAGCCAAAGCACCCGCCAAGCCCATGAAAACAAAGGGCCGACGGATGGGTTTGGTAGGCCCGGAGGGACTCGAACCCCCAACCAAGGCGTTATGAGCGCCCTGCTCTGACCATTGAGCTACAGGCCCGGCCGCGTCCTGATTAGCAGGGTGAGCGCCCGGGTCAAGAAGCCGCGCCAGCCCGGCTTGGCGCAACCGTGATCCGTCCGGGCGCCGATCTGCTTGACCCCCCCGCCGCCCGCTTCCTAAAATGGCGCTTATTTCGTGAATTTTGGAACCGCCCCCTGATGGTCATCGCCCGCGCCGCGATCCTTGTCGCCCTGACCCTCGGCAGCGGGGTGCGCGCCGATCAGGCGGGCGAGGCGGGCGTCGACCGGGTGCTCTACCGCTATACCGGCGATCCGGCGGGCGAGGCCTCGGGCGTGCTGGTCGATGGCGCGACCGGGCAGATCGCCCGGCTCCAGCATGCCGTGAACCTGGCCCTGCTGGCCTGCGGCGAGGAGGCCGGGATCGCGACGGACGGCATGTTCGGCCGCCAGACGCAAAGCGCGCTGGAACGTGTCGCCGCCTGCCCGCCGATCGCCGCCCGCCTGCCCGAGGGCTCGGAAGCCGCCCAAGGTGCGGTGACCGAGGCGCTGTGGTCCGTCCTGCTGCCCGCCCTGCCGCCGCCCGATGCGCGGATGCGGATGCGGGCGCTCCTGCTGGCGTTCGAGGGGACCGACATCACCCGCGGCGCCGCCTGGAACTTCTGCCAGAACAACCGCGAGGTCTATGACGCCTCGACCATCGACCAGCCCTGTTTCACCAACGATCCGGCCTCGTATCTGACCTGGGGGCCGAACGGCGCCACCGCGGGCCATGGACACGAGATCCTGTCGATCCTGGCCCGGGTCGAGGCGCTGGACACCCGGCTGATCGACAGCGCCTTCGGCGACGAGGCCGCGCCGGTGCGGCGGATGTTCGACCTGCGGTTCGGGAATGCCGAGGAGGGCGCCGAACCCGGCCAGGCCGACCGCTGGGGCCGCGACGGTGAACTCAGGCGTTACCTCTGCGGGGTCTATCTGGACCTGCCGCGGCGCGAAATCTGGTCGCAGGGTTTCGCCCGCCTCGGCCAGAACCCCGCGGTGCAGGCGCTCTACGAGGCGGTCTACGAATCCGCCAGTTTCGACGGCGGCAAGATCCGCGTCTTCCTCAACGCCTGGCGCGACGCGGGGCTGGAGCCGACCGAGATCGACTTCGCCTTCTTCGCCGACCGCGCCGCCCATACAAGGGTGCGCAATGTCGAGGTCCGGCGCATCCTGCGCCGGGTGCTGGCGGCGCTGCCCGAGGGCGCGCTGCCCGCGCAGGTCCGGCGCGGCTATGCAAGGGTGGCACGGGTGACGAACGCCAGCCAGCGCTCGGCCCGGCTGGGCCGCGACGTGGCCTATTACATCGACGCGCTGGAGGACCGCCTGACCCGGGCCGAGCACCACGCCTGGGAGGCCCGCGGCGCCCGCCGGGCCTCGGCGGTGGGGCTGAGCGACGCCCGCCCGGCGCCCGAGCTGCAGGTCGGGCCGCCCGATGGCTGGCGCGCCACCGGCCTCCGCCCCCTGACCGAGGCCGAGGCGGCGCTCTGCCCGGCGCCGGTGCTGAACCCGCGCCGCCCGCCCGCCCGCAGCTGAGCCTCAGCCCAGCGTGGCCTGCACCTTTTTCGGCAGCGCCCCCCGGACCAGCCGGTAGGAAGCGAGCAGCCGGTGGTGCAATTCCTCACGCGGGGCGTCGAGGGGCAGGGTGATCCAGCTGGCGTGGAAATAGCGCGCCCGGGTACCGATACCCGCCTCGATCAGCATCGCCGCCGTCTCGCGGCTGTCGGTCTTGACGCTGACCCCCGGCGTCACCGCGCCGATGGAGGCGAACATCTTGCCGCCGACTTTCCAGACATCATGCCCGCCGCCCCAGGGGTCCGAGAGCGTGGCGCCCGGCAGGGCGGCACAGAAATCGTTCACGGGGGCGCGGTCATGGCTCATGGGGCGATGATGGCATTGTTTCGCGCCCGGGGAAACCTCAGCCGCATTGAAGACCGCACGCGGATAGGGTAACGCGGCGCCAAACCAGCGCGAGGGAACGCGATGACCGGGAACAAGGGACTCACCTACGCTCAGGCGGGTGTCGATATCGACGCCGGCAACGCGCTTGTCGACCGCATCAAACCGGCGGCGAAACGCACGTCGCGGCCGGGCACGATGTCGGGGCTGGGCGGGTTCGGCGCGCTCTTCGACCTCAAGGGTGCGGGCTACAACGACCCGATCCTGGTGGCGGCGACCGATGGCGTGGGCACCAAGCTCAGGATCGCCATCGACACCGGCAACGTGGACACGATCGGCATCGACCTCGTGGCGATGTGCGTCAACGATCTGGTCTGCCAGGGGGCCGAGCCGCTGTTCTTCCTCGATTACTTCGCGACCGGGAAGCTGGACGTGGATCAGGCGACCCGCATCATCGAGGGCATCGCCGAGGGCTGCGCCAAATCGGGCTGCGCGCTGATCGGCGGCGAAACGGCCGAGATGCCGGGCATGTATCACAAGGGCGATTTCGACCTCGCGGGCTTTGCCGTCGGCGCGATGGAGCGCGGCGAGGATCTGCCGCAGGGTGTCGCCGAGGGGGACGTGCTGCTGGGGCTGGCCTCGGACGGGGTACATTCCAACGGCTATTCGCTGGTGCGCAAAGTGGTCGAGAAGGCGGGCCTGTCCTGGGACGATCCCTGCCCCTTCGAGGCGGGCACCGTGGGCGAGGTGCTGCTGGCGCCGACCCGGCTTTACGTCCGCCAGGCGCTGGGCGCGATCCAGGCGGGCGGCGTGCATGCGCTGGCCCATATCACCGGCGGCGGCCTGACCGAGAACCTGCCGCGCGTCCTGCCCGAGGGGCTGGGCGCCACCATCGACCTGGGTTCGTGGGAATTGCCGCCGGTCTTCCGCTGGCTGGCCGAGGTGGCCGAGCTGGACGAACCGGAACTGCTGAAGACCTTCAATTCGGGGATCGGCATGATCGCCGTGGTCGATCCGGCCAAGGCCGATGATCTGGAGGCGCTGCTGATCGGCGCGGGCGAGCAGGTCTTCCGGCTGGGCCATGTGATCCCCGGCGAGGGCGTCAGCTACTCCGGCGCCATCCTGTGAAACGCGTCGCGATCCTGATTTCGGGCGGCGGCTCGAACATGATCGCGCTGGCCCGTTCGATGGAGGGCGCGCATCCGGCGCGGCCGGTGCTGGTCCTGTCGAACGATCCTTCCGCCAAGGGGCTGGAACGCGCGGCGGCGATGGGCATTCCCGTGGCCGCCGTCGATCACCGTCCGTTCAAGGGCGACCGCGCGGCCTTCGAGGCGGCGCTGGTCCAGCAACTCGACGCCGCGGCGCCGGATGTGATCTGTCTGGCGGGCTTCATGCGCATCCTGACCGCCGGTTTCACCGGGCGCTACGCGGGGCGGATGCTGAACATCCATCCCTCGCTTCTGCCGAAATACCCCGGCCTGCACACCCATCAGCGGGCGCTCGATGCGGGCGATGCCGAGGCTGGCTGCACGGTGCACGAGGTGACCTCGGTGTTGGATGACGGGCCGATCCTGGGGCAGGCGCGGGTCCCGGTGCTGCCGGGCGACGATGCCGGGAGCCTCGCCGCGCGGGTGCTGGTGCAGGAGCATGCGCTCTATCCCGCGGTGCTTGCGCGCTATGTCACCGGGGACCGGCGCCCGGTTCTGCTGTAACCCGCCAGGGCACCGCCGCCAGCAACAGCATCGACACCAGCGCCAGCGCCGCCGCCAGCCACAGCGTCGGGCCGGGGCCGAGCGTGGCCAGCGACCCGGCCATGGCGAAGGGCGAGATCGCGGCGACCAGCGAGCGCAGGCTGGCCAGTTTCCCCAGCCGCGCCGCATAGCCGGTGAGCCCGAACAGCGCCAGCGGCACCGTGCCCCGCACCATCGTCGCCAGCCCCTGACCGGCGCCGAACAGCACGGCAAAGACCGCGGCCGAGGCAAAGCCCACCGGCGCCAGCACCAGCACGACGATCGACACCGCCAGGCAGGCCATGGCGAAAAGCGCCGTGCTCATCGGGTGGCGGCGGCTCATGAAGACCATCTCCAGCACCCTTGCGCCGACCTGCGCCGGGCCCATCAGCGCCCCGGCGCTGACCGCCAGCCCCTGCGACAGGCCGACCGCCGCCATCACCGGCACCCATTGCGCGCTGAAGGCCGACATCATCGCCCAGCTGGAGGACAGCCCCAGCGCCAGCAGCACCATGGCCCGGCTTTGCAGGGCCTTCGGCAGGGGCGGGAAGGCGGGTTTCGAGGGGGCGGCGGCGGGGCCGCCCCGGTTCAGGCGGGGCAGCGACAGATGCAGCGGCAGGCACAGGCAGAGATGCAGCGCGGCGAAGGTCAGGAAACTGCCGCGCCAGCCGAGGTTTTCCGACAACAGCAGCGTCAGCGGCCAGAACACGGTCGAGGCGAAGCCGCCCAGCAGCGTGGTCAGCGTGATGGCCCGGCGGGCGCGGGTCTCGCCCACCGCTTGCGCCACGGCGGCGAAGGCCGCGTCATAGAGGACCAGCGGCGCCATCAACTCCATCAGGATCAGGGCGGCGCCGAGGCTCCAGGCCCCCTCGACGAAAGCCAGCAGCGCAAAGGCCAAGGCCACGGCGAGCGAGCCCACCGCCATCGCCCCGCGCGCGCCCCGTGCGTCGATCACCTTTCCGGCGATGGGCGCGGTGATGGCGCCGGTCAGCAGGCCCAGCGACAGGAGGCCGTAAGCCAGCGTCACGCTGATCCCCAGCTCGGCCGAGAGCGGCGCGACCAGCACCCCGAAGGCGTAATAGATCGTGCCGAAGCCGACGATCTGGGTGATCCCCAGCGTCAGCACCGGGCGCAGCATGGCGGGCAGGGCGGGGGGCGCGGGCGGGTTCGTCATCGGTTTTCACAGCCTGGTGCCGCCGGGCGGCCGAGTCTCAGCACGGGGTCTCAAGGCGGGGTCTCAAGACGGGGCGATCACGTCCCGGCCCGTTGTGATCACGCGATTTCAGGGCGTGATCACAAACCGAAGAAAAACCCCTGATCGCGCAGTTTTGCATGAAATAGCGGTTTGTGCCACGATGCCTTTGTGGCATGACACGCCCAAATTCGCAGCAGACGGGGGCAGTTCCGTGAACATCCATGAATACCAGGCGAAGGCCCTGCTTCGCAGCTACGGCGTGCCGGTGTCGGACGGCCGTGTGGTCCTTCGCGCCGAAGACGCCAAGACGGCGGCAGGCGAGCTGGACGGTCCGCTCTGGGTCGTGAAGGCGCAGATCCATGCCGGCGGCCGCGGCAAGGGCAAGTTCAAGGAAGCCGAAGCGGGCGAAAAGGGCGGTGTCCGCCTCGCCAAATCGGTGGAAGAAGCCGAGGCGATGACCAAGCAGATGCTGGGCCGGACCCTCGTGACCCACCAGACCGGCCCGGCCGGCAAGCAGGTCAACCGCATCTATATCGAGGACGGCTCGGACATCGAGCGCGAACTCTATCTGGCGCTCTTGGTGGACCGCGGGTCGTCGCGCGTCTCGTTCGTCTGCTCGACCGAGGGCGGCATGGACATCGAGGAAGTCGCGGCCCACACGCCCGAGAAGATCCTCTCGTTCAGCGTCGATCCGGCGACCGGGCTCTCGGATTTCCACGGCCGCCGCGTGGCCTTCGCGCTGGGTCTGAGCGGCGCTCAGGTCAAGCAATGCGTGGCCCTTGTGCGGAACCTCTATCGTGCCTTCATCGAGAAGGACATGGAGATGCTGGAAATCAACCCGCTGATCGTCATGACCGACGGCAACCTCAAGGCGCTGGACGCCAAGGTCGGCTTCGACGGCAACGCGATCTACCGCCACGCCGACATCGCCGCGCTGCGCGACGAGACGGAAGAGGACCCCAAGGAACTCGCCGCCTCGAAGTTCGACCTGAACTACATCGCGCTGGACGGTGAGATCGGCTGCATGGTGAACGGCGCGGGCCTCGCCATGGCCACGATGGACATCATCAAGCTCTACGGCGCCGAACCCGCCAACTTCCTCGACGTCGGCGGTGGCGCCACGAAAGAGAAAGTGACCGAAGCCTTCAAGATCATCACCTCGGACCCGAACGTCAAAGGGATCCTGGTGAACATCTTCGGCGGCATCATGCGCTGCGACATCATCGCCGAAGGCACCATCGCCGCGGTGAAGGAAGTCGGCCTGAAGGTTCCGCTGGTCGTGCGTCTGGAAGGCACGAACGTGGAACTCGGCAAGAAGATCATCAATGAAAGCGGCCTGAACGTGATCGCCGCCGACAACCTGTCGGACGCCGCGCAGAAGATCGTGAAAGCGGTGAAGGGGTAAGAGCTCGTGCTCGTCGACACGTCCAAGTGCTATGAATTCAAGGCGACCCATCCGGCCATTGTCCGGGATCGTCTGTTGAATTCCTTTGCGGTTGGACTTGTCGCTCTTGCGCTTTCTGGCGCGACGATCTGGGCGGGACCTGAGTGGTTTTCGGGAGTGTTCGATCGTCGTGCCGTCTTGCTCTATGTTTGTCTGGCATACGGTTTCCCGATCGTCGCGGGTGTCTTCTTCTGGCATGGATCGGCCGATTACCGGGCCAGTCGCAAGCATGCGGGGCAAGTGCTCGTCGTTGTTGATGAGCACGGCATCTGGGACAAGCGTCTGCTTCGCACGGCGTTGGCTTGGTCCTCAATTCGGTCGATCCGGCTTACTGGTGAGGCCGGGAGCCGGAATGTCGAAGTGGCCATCTCAGATGGTCACGCCGCCGATTGGGCTGATGCTGGATCTGGGAAGCGCGACCATGACAGGACGTCAAACCTGCTTGAGGTCATGTCGGCGGGGCTCATGCCAGCCTTTCCTTCACTAGATGAAGTCGTCTTGAAATTTTGGAAGAACATGCGGGGCGCGGCACACGCGCTTTGATCTGAGGGACACTAGAGGAGCCTGATACATGGCCATTCTCGTCAACGAAAACACCAAGGTCATCTGCCAGGGCTTCACCGGCAGCCAGGGGACCTTCCACTCGGAACAGGCCATCGCCTATGGCACCAAGATGGTCGGCGGCGTCACGCCCGGCAAAGGCGGCGGCACCCATCTGGATCTGCCGATCTTCAACTCGGTGCACGAAGCCAAACACGTGACTGAAGCCAATGCCTCGGTCATCTACGTGCCGCCGCCCTTCGCGGCCGATTCGATCCTGGAAGCGATCGACGCTGAGATGGAGCTGATCATCTGCATCACCGAGGGGATCCCGGTCCTCGACATGATGAAGGTGAAGCGCGCGCTGGTCGACTCGAAGTCGCGCCTGATCGGGCCGAACTGCCCGGGCGTCATCACGCCCGACGCCTGCAAGATCGGCATCATGCCCGGCCATATCCACAAGCGCGGCTCGGTCGGTGTCGTGTCGCGTTCGGGCACGCTGACCTATGAAGCCGTGAAGCAGACCTCGGATCTGGGCCTCGGCCAGTCGACGGCCGTGGGCATCGGCGGCGACCCGATCAAGGGCACCGAGCATATCGACGTGCTGGACATGTTCCTGTCGGACCCCGAAACCCAGTCGATCATCATGATCGGCGAGATCGGCGGCTCGGCCGAGGAAGAAGCGGCGGAATTCCTGGCCGCCCAGAAGAAGAAGGGCCGCTGGAAGCCGACCGCCGGTTTCATCGCCGGCCGCACCGCCCCTCCCGGCCGCCGCATGGGTCATGCCGGCGCCATCGTCTCGGGCGGCAAGGGCGACGCGGAATCGAAGATCGAGGCCATGAAATCGGCCGGGATCATCGTTGCCGACAGCCCCGCCTCGCTGGGCGAAGCGGTGATGAAAGCCATCAAGGGCTGAGCCGATGCTGAAGCCGTTCGCCGCCCTGCTCATCTCTGCCGTTCTCGCCGGGCCTGCCCTGGCGGGGGCGCTGGAGGATGCGTCCGCGCTCTGTTCCGACCCGATGACCACCGGGCCGGAAAAGCGCGAGCAGATGCTGCGCTACGGCTTCACCCCGGCCGAGGCCGACCCGCAGGGGGCGCTGGGCGATCTGGCGATCGCCCATATCCTGCCCTTCACCAACGATCTGCCGGATCTGGAGGCGCGGTTCGCCGCGGCCCCGGTCCTGGCCGGGAACATCAACCGGATGATCGCCGAGGGCACCATCTCGCTCTGGCAGCGGGAAGGCGCGCTTCTGGCCTTCTCGATCGGTCAGACGGCCGAGGGCACCGAGCATGTCACCTGCCTCTTCGCCGGTCCGCCGAGCGACGATCTGCAGACCATGTTCGACCGCTATGGCGAGCCCGAGGATCTGCCCCATCTGGAAACCCTGGCGCTGCGTTTCGACGAGACGGCGATCAACTTGCAGACCGAGACACGCTACCAGATGATCTCCATCTGGTCGCGGCTGACCTCGGAGCCGCCGCGCACGCCCCTGACCGATGCCTATCGGTTGGAGCGGATCGAGGAGCCAGCGGACGGATGACCCAGCCCCTGCTCGCCCCGTTCCTCTCGACCCTGGCCCGCGGCGCGCAGACGCCCCGGGCGTTGTCTGTTCTCGCCGCCGCTGACCGGGGAGGCCGGGCATGACCGACAGTTTCCCGCTGCCGCTCGGCCTGCGGCTGAAGCATCGCGTGGGCACCTCGCCGCTCGCGGCGCCCGCCAACTGGCTGCGCCACACCGCCGCCCGGCTGAAGGGCGCGGGCCATCCCGAACTGGGCCTGCTGCGCCAGGAAGACGCGCTGATCGACGCGGTGCTGACCCGTCTGGTGAAACCGGACTGGCATTGCCTCGATGTCGGCGGGCACCTGGGCTCGGTCAGCTACCGGTTGCAGCAACTGGCCCCGCGCGGGCATCTGACGATTGTCGAGGCCAGCCCCGGCAAGGCGGCGCAGCTGGCCCGCCGCTTCGTCGGCGCCACCGTGCATGCGGTGGCGGTCAGCGATGCCCCGGGCGAGGTCAGTTTCTACGAGAACCTGGCGCAGCCCGGCTTTTCCTCGCTGGCCGACCGCTCGGACCGCGGCGCCACCCGCGAAATCCGCGTGCCCGCCCGGCGGATCGACGATCTGATGGGCGAGGCCCGGGTCGATTTCCTCAAGATCGACGTCGAGGGCTTCGAATACCCCGCGCTGCGCGGCGCCGAGGCGCTGCTCAGCCGCGAGCGGCCGGTCATCCTGTTCGAGGCGGGCGCGCTGGGCGATTCCGCCATCGACGCGGGGCTTGCCGACCAGCTTTTCGACTACCTGACCGCGGGGCATGGTTACCGCATCCACGCCGCCTTTGACCTCTACTACGACCGACCGGCGATCAGCCCCGAGCTGTTCGCCTCGTACCGCCGTTATCCCTATCTAGCCTTCAACTACTTCGCCCTGCCGCAAGGCGGCAACGGCGCAGACCTCTGATCCCCATCCTGATCCCCAGGAGGACATAATGACCGAGCAAAGCCCCACTTCCCAATTCCAGGCGACCAGCTTCCTCGACGGTGCGAACGCGGCCTACATCGACCAGATGCAGGCCCGCTACGCGCAGGACCCCGGCAGCGTTGACGCGGCCTGGGCGCAGTTCTTCGAGGCGAACGGCGATGATTTCGTCACCGCCACCCGTCAGGCGCAGGGGCCGAGCTGGGCACGGACCGACTGGCCGCCGCAGCCCGCCGATGACCTGACCGCGGCGCTGACCGGCATGTGGCCGGCCGCTGCCGCCGCCAAGGAAGGCAAGGCCGCGGGCGACAAGATCAAGTCGGTCGCCGCCGAGAAAGGCGTCGAGATCACCGACGCCCAGGTGCAGCGCGCTGTCCTCGACAGCCTGCGCGCGCTGATGATTATCCGCGCCTACCGCATCCGCGGCCACCTGATCGCCGACCTCGACCCGCTGAACATGCGCGACGAGTCGATGCATCCGGAACTGGATCCCTCGTCCTACGGCTTCACCGAGGCCGATATGGACCGCCCGATCTTCATCGACAACGTGCTGGGGCTGCAGGTCGCCTCGATGCGGCAGATCATGGAGATCCTGAAGCGCACCTATTGCGGCACCTTCGCGCTGCAGTTCATGCATATCTCGAACCCCGCCGAGGCCGCCTGGCTGAAAGAGCGGATCGAGGGCTACGGCAAGGAAATCACCTTCACCAAGATGGGTCGCCGGGCGATCCTGAACAAACTGGTGGAAGCCGAGGGTTTCGAGAAATTCTGCCACGTCAAGTTCATGGGCACCAAGCGCTTCGGCCTTGACGGGGGCGAGGCGCTGATCCCGGCCATGGAGCAGATCATCAAGCGCGGCGGCGCGCTGGGGGTGCAGGAGATCGTGATCGGCATGCCGCACCGCGGGCGTCTGTCGGTGCTGGCCAATGTGCTGTCGAAACCCTACCGCGCGATCTTCAACGAATTCCAGGGCGGCAGCTACAAGCCCGAGGACGTGGACGGCTCGGGCGACGTGAAATACCACCTCGGCGCCTCGTCGGACCGCGAGTTCGACGGCAATGTCGTGCACCTCAGCCTGACCGCCAACCCCTCGCACCTCGAGGCGGTGAACCCGGTCGTGCTGGGCAAGGTCCGCGCCAAGCAGGACCAGAAGAACGACCCCGAGCGCCGCTCGGTCCTGCCGATCCTGTTGCACGGTGACGCGGCCTTTGCCGGTCAGGGCGTGGTGGCGGAATGCCTGCAGCTTTCGGGCATCAAGGGGCACCGCACGGGTGGCTGCATCCATATCATCGTCAACAACCAGATAGGTTTCACCACGGCGCCGCATTTCTCGCGCACGTCGCCCTATCCGACCGACATCGCCCTGATGGTCGAGGCGCCGATCTTCCACGTCAACGGCGATGACCCGGAGGCCGTGGTGCACGCCGCCCGCGTCGCCACCGAGTTCCGCCAGCAATTCGGCAAGGATGTCGTGATCGACATCTTCTGCTACCGCCGTTTCGGTCACAACGAGGGCGACGAGCCCATGTTCACCAACCCGGCGATGTACAAGAACATCAAGCGCCACAAGACCACGCTGCAACTTTACACCGAGCGGCTGGTGCAGGACGGTCTCATCCCCGAGGGCGAGATCGACGACATGAAGGCCGCCTTCCAGGCGCATCTGAACGGCGAGTTCGAGATCGCCAAGGAATACCGCCCGAACAAGGCCGACTGGCTGGACGGGCGCTGGAAGACGCTGAAGCCGAAGGATGTGGAGAATTACCAGCGCGGCCAGACCGCCATCTCGTCCGAGACGCTGGCCGAGATCGGCAAGGCCCTGACCACCGCCCCGGCCGATTTCGACCTGCACAAGACCGTCGCCCGTCAGCTCGACAGCAAGAAGGCGATGTTCGAGACCGGCAAGGGCTTCGACTGGGCCACGGCCGAGGCGATGGCCTTCGGTTCGCTGGTAGTCGAGGGCTTCCCGGTCCGTCTGGCCGGTCAGGATTGCACCCGCGGCACCTTCTCGCAGCGGCATTCGGCCTTCGTCGACCAGACGACCGAGGAACGCTATTATCCGCTGAACCACATCCGGGCGGGTCAGGCGCGCTACGAGGTCATCGACTCGATGCTCTCGGAATACGCGGTGCTGGGCTTCGAATACGGCTATTCGCTGTCGGAACCCAACGCGCTGACGCTCTGGGAAGCGCAGTTCGGCGATTTCGCCAACGGCGCGCAGATCATGTTCGACCAGTTCATCAACTCGTCGGAATCGAAATGGCTGCGGATGTCGGGCCTCGTGGTGCTGCTGCCGCACGGGTTCGAAGGGCAGGGGCCGGAACACTCCTCGGCCCGGATGGAACGCTTCCTGCAGATGTCGGCCGAGGAAAACTGGATCGTCGCCAATTGCTCGACCCCGGCGAACTATTTCCACATCCTGCGCCGCCAGCTGCACCGCGACTTCCGCAAGCCGCTGATCCTGATGACGCCGAAATCGCTGCTGCGCCATCCGCTCTGCGTGTCGCAGGCCGAGGATTTCGCCGAAGGCTCGACCTTCCACCGCGTGCTGTGGGACGATGCCGAACGCGGCACCGCCTCGACGCTGACGCTGAAACCGGATGCCGAGATCAAGCGCGTGGTCCTGTGCTCGGGCAAGGTCTATTTCGACCTGCTGGCCGAGCGGGACGCGCGCGGGCTCGATGACGTGTATCTGCTGCGTGTGGAACAACTCTATCCGGTGCCGACGCAATCGCTGCGTCAGGAACTGGCGCGCTTCCCCCAGGCCGAGATGGTCTGGTGCCAGGAAGAGCCGAAGAACCAGGGCGCCTGGTCCTTCATGGAGCCCAACCTCGAATGGGTGCTGACCCAGATCGGCGCCAAACAGACCCGCGCCCGGTACGCCGGCCGCGCCGCCTCGGCCTCGCCCGCCACGGGCCTCGCGTCGAAGCACAAGTCGCAACAAGAAGCGCTGGTCAACGAAGCGCTGACCTCGTCGGAAGGAAACTGAAGTCATGAGCATCGAAGTCCGCGTGCCCACGCTGGGGGAAAGCGTCTCGGAAGCGACCATCGCCACCTGGTTCAAGAAACCGGGTGACGCCGTCGCGGCCGACGAGATGCTGTGCGAGCTGGAAACCGACAAGGTGACGGTCGAAGTGCCCGCACCCTCGGCGGGCGTCCTGTCCGAGATCATCGCCCAGGAGGGCGAGACGGTCGGCGTCAACGCGCTGCTGGCGATCCTGACCGAAGGCGGCGCCGGTGCCGCCCCGGCCAAGGCCGCCGAGGCGCCGAAAGAGGCCGCCAAGGAAGCCCCGAAAGAGGTCGAAGCCGCCCCCGCCTCCGCCGCCAAGGCGGGCGAGGATGCGCCCTCGGCCAAGAAGGCGATGGCCGAGGCCGGTCTCACCGCCGATCAGGTCACCGGCACCGGCCGCGACGGCCGGATCATGAAGGAAGACGTGCAGAAGGCCGTGGCCTCGGGTGGCGCCTCGGCCCCCGCCGCCGCGCCCGCGCCCGTCACGGTGCCGCGCGGACCGGTTCCGGCCGATGACGCGGCCCGCGAAGAGCGCGTGCGCATGACCCGCCTGCGCGCCACCATCGCCCGGCGCCTGAAGGACGCGCAGAACACCGCCGCCATGCTGACCACCTACAACGAGGTGGACATGTCGGGCATCATGGCGCTGCGCGACGAGTACAAGACGCAGTTCGAGAAGAAGCACGGCGTGAAACTCGGCTTCATGTCCTTCTTCGTGAAGGCCTGCTGCCATGCGCTGAAAGAGGTCCCCGAGGTCAACGCCGAGATCGACGGTCAGGACATCGTCTACAAGAACTACGTCCATATGGGCGTGGCGGTGGGCACGCCCTCGGGCCTGGTGGTGCCGGTGGTGCGCGATGCCGACCAGATGGGCTTTGCCGCGATCGAGAAGAAGATCGGCGAACTGGGCCTGCGCGCCCGCGACGGCAAGCTGTCGATGGCGGAAATGCAGGGCGGTTCGTTCACCATCTCGAACGGCGGCGTCTATGGCTCCTTGATGTCCTCGCCGATCCTGAACCCGCCGCAATCGGGCATCCTGGGCATGCACAAGATCCAGGACCGGCCGGTGGTGGTGAACGGTCAGATCGTCATCCGGCCGATGATGTATCTGGCGCTGAGCTACGATCACCGCATCGTCGACGGCAAGGGCGCCGTGACCTTCCTGGTGCGCGTCAAAGAAGCGCTGGAAGATCCCCGCCGCCTGCTGATGGACCTGTGATCGGCTGGTGATGGACCTGTGACTCTCACCCTGTAGGATGGGCAATATTGCCCATCCTACGCCCGGTGCCCCGATGAAACCCACGACGCCTCTCCCCCTGTCCCGCCGTGCCCTGCTGCGCCTCTGCGTGGCGCTGCCCGCCGCGGCATTGCTCGCCCCCCCGGCCGAGGCGCAGAACCGCCGCGCGCCGCCGGCCATGGCCCCCGCCCATGAGCAGGCCGATTACATCCTGGTGCTGAAGGCGGCCCGCCGCCTGATCCTGTTCCGCCAGGGCAGCGCCATCCGCGAATACCGCATCTCGATGGGCGACGGCGCCAACGAGGGGCCGAAGCGGTTCGAGGGTGACGGCCGCACGCCGGAAGGGCTTTACACCATCGACTGGCGCAATCCGAATTCGGTGTCCTACCTGAGCCTGCATATCTCGTACCCGAACGAGCAGGATGTGGCCTATGCCGCCGCCCATGGCCGCAGCGCGGGCGGGGACATCATGATCCACGGGATCAACAACGGCTGGGGCTTCCTCGGCGCGCTGCAACGCTCGCGCGACTGGACCGCCGGCTGCATCGCCGTGACCAACCGCGAGATCCGGCAGATCTGGTCACTGGTGCCCGATGGCACCCCCATCGAGTTGCGGGCATGAGCCCCGAACTCGCCGCCCTCTCTGCCCTCGCGCTGGTGCATTTCGCCACGATCTTCGTGGCGCAGCGCTTCCTTACCCGTGACATCGGCCGCGACGGCAATGCCGGCACGCGCGAGAACCTCGACGACCGGCTGTCGCCGGTCAGCCTGCGCCTGCGCCGGGCCACCGCCAATTTCACCGAGAATGTCGGCCCGTTCATCATCGCCGTGCTGGTGGTGGTGCTGGCGGGCAAGACCTCGACCCTGACCGCGGTGCTGGCCTGGGCCTATGTCGCGGCGCGGGTCCTTTATGTGCCGGCCTATGCCCTGGCCTGGGTGCCCTGGCGCTCGGTCATCTGGTTCGCGGGCTTCGTGGCGACGCTGGCGCTGCTGGTGCTGGGGCTGATCTGATGATGACTCCGGAACTCACCGCGCTGACCCTTGCCGCGCTGCTGCAGGGGGCGCAATTCGCGCTCTTCTCGGTTACGGCGCAGCAGCAGGTCGGCTCGCGCTACGCCGCCTCGCCCCGCGACGAGGCGCGCGCGCTGACCGGCATCGCCGGGCGGGCGCAGCGGGCGCTGAACAACCATTTCGAGGGGCTGATCCTCTTTGCCATCGCCGTGATGGTGGTCAGCCTCTCGGGCCAATCCTCGGCCGTCACCGCCGGCGCCGCCTGGGTCTACCTGGGCGCTCGACTGGTCTATGTGCCGGCTTATCTCTTCGGCTGGACGCCCTGGCGTTCGGTTGTCTGGTTCGTGGGCTGGCTTGCCACCTACGCGATGCTGATCGCGGCGCTGCTTTAGGCCGCCGCACCAAGGCCCCGAGCGGGCATACGGAAGGACGACATTATGGCTGACTTCGACCTCATCGTCATCGGCGCGGGCCCCGGCGGCTATGTCTGCGCGATCCACGCGGCGCAGCTGGGCCTCAAGGTCGCCTGCGTGGAGGGGCGCGAGACGCTGGGCGGCACCTGCCTGAACGTCGGCTGCATCCCGTCGAAAGCGCTGCTCAACGCCACGCATCAGCTGCACGAGGTGCATGAGAATTTCGAGAAGATGGGCCTGATGGGCGGCGCGCCCAAGGTCGACTGGAAGAAGATGCAGGCCTACAAGCAGGACGTGGTGAACGGCAACACCAAGGGCATCGAATTCCTGTTCAAGAAGAACAAGGTGACCTGGCTGAAGGGCTGGGCCTCGATCCCCGAGGCTGGCAAGGTCAAGGTCGGCGACGAGGTGCATGGCGCGAAAAACATCGTCATCGCCACCGGGTCGGAAGCGGCCTCGCTGCCGGGAGTCGAGGTCGATGAGGAGGTGATCGTCACCTCGACCGGCGCGCTGGCGCTGGGCAAGATCCCGAAATCCGTGGTGGTGATCGGCGCGGGCGTCATCGGGCTGGAGATGGGCTCGGTCTACAAACGCCTCGGCGCCGAGGTGACGGTGGTCGAATACCTCGACGCCATAACCCCCGGCATGGACGGTGAGGTGGCGAAGAGCTTCCAGAAGATCCTGACCAAGCAGGGCTTCAAGTTCATCCTCGGCGCCGCTGTGCAGAAGGCCGAGAAGGGCAAGGGCGGCGCCACCGTCACCTACAAGCTTCGCAAGGACGACAGCGAGCATACGCTGGAGGCCGAGGTCGTGCTGGTCGCGACCGGGCGCAAACCCTTCACCGATGGGCTGGGCCTGGCCGAGCTGGGTGTCGAGCTGGAAAAGCGCGGCCAGGTGAAGATCGACGGGCATTGGGCGACCAATGTGAAGGGGATCTACGCCATCGGCGACGCCGTGGTCGGCCCGATGCTGGCCCACAAGGCCGAGGACGAGGGCATGGCCGTCGCCGAGGTGATCGCCGGCAAGCATGGGCATGTCAATTACGGCGTGATCCCGGGCGTGATCTACACCACGCCCGAAGTCGCCTCGGTCGGCCAGACCGAGGAACAGCTGAAAGCGGAAGGCCGCGCCTACAAGGTCGGCAAGTTCCCCTTTATGGGCAACGCCCGCGCCAAGGCGGTGTTCCAGGCCGAGGGCTTCGTCAAGCTCTTGGCCGACAAGGAAACCGACCGGGTGCTGGGCTGCCACATCATCGGCCCGGGCGCGGGCGACCTGATCCATGAGATCTGCGTGGCGATGGAATTCGGCGCCTCGGCCCAGGACGTGGCGCTGACCTGCCACGCGCATCCGACCTATTCGGAAGCGGTGCGCGAGGCGGCACTGGCCTGCGGCGACGGCGCGATCCACGCTTGACGGAAGGTGCGGGGGGCCAGCCCCCCGCGCCCCCCGCCAAAGGGGACCCTCGGGCCCCCTTTGGAAACCCCCGAGGATACTTCTAGAACAAAGATGAAGGTTAAGGGGGCGTTAAACCCCATCTTTGTTCTCCAAATATCCTCGGGGGGTGAGCCCGAAGGGCGAGGGGGGCAGAAGGCTCCCTGACCCGGTCCCTTCAGAGCGCGCGGAAACCGGCGTCGAGGGCGGAGAGGATCACCTGCGCGTCCGCCGAGGTCAGGACCAGGGGCGGCGAGAGGATGATGTTGGGGCCCGAGACGCGGATCATCGCCCCCGCCTGATAGGCCGCCGTCTGGATCTTGGCCGCCACCGCCTTGTCCGGTGCGGCCTTGGTCTTGCGGTCCGAGACCAGTTCCAGCGCCAGCATCAGCCCGTGGCCGCCCCGGACGTCGCCGATCGCGTCGTATTTGGCCTGAAGCGCCAGCAGGCCCTCGTGCAATTCCCGGCCACGCGCGGCGGCATTCTCCGCGACATTCAGGCGCCGGGTCTCGGCCAGGCAGGCGAGTGCCGCGGCGGCGCCGACCGGGTGGCCGGAATAGGTATAGCCATGGCCGATGGCCGCCTTGCCGGTCTCGTCCTTCTCGAAGACCTCGGCCACATGGTCGGCGATCATCAGCGCGCCGAAGGGGAAATAGCCGTTGGTGATGGCCTTGGCCGTCGCCATGAAATCGGGCTTCAGCCCCCAGAGGCGCGAGCCGGACCAGGCGCCGGTGCGGCCGAAGGCGGTGATCACTTCATCGGCGATGAGCAGGATGCCGTTCCGCCGGCAGATCTCGGCCACGCCGGGCATGAAGCTTTCATGCGGCGGGATCACGCCGCCCGCGCCGAGGATCGGCTCCATGATGAAGGCGGCGATGGTGCCGGCGCCCTGGAAGGCGATCTCGTCCTCAAGCTCCGCCAGGATCAGCTGCGCCAGTTTCGCCGGGTCGGTTTCGTTGAACGGGTTGCGGTAGGGATAGGGCGCGGTCAGGTGGAAGCAGCCGGGCAGCAGCGGCTCGTACATGGTGCGGAAATTGGCGTTGCCATTGACCGAGGCACCGCCGAAATGCGTACCGTGATAGCCCTTTTTCAGGGACAGGAATTTGACCCGCCCGGGCTCGCCCTTGATCTTGTGGTACTGGCGGGCAAGGCGCAGCGCGGTCTCCACGCTGTCGCCGCCGCCCGAGGTGTAGAAGGCGCGGCTCAGCCCGTCAGGGGCGAAGAAATCCTTCAGCTCCTCGGCCAGTTCGATGACCTTGTCGTTCGAGGTGCCGCGGAAGATCGAGTAATAGGGCAGGGTATCGAGCTGCGCTGAAATCGCGTCCTTCACCGGCTGGCAGGAATAGCCGAGGTTGACGTTCCACAGGCCGCCGACGCCGTCCACCACCTGATGGCCGTCGATATCGGTGATCCTGACGCCCTCGGCCGCGGTGACGATGGTTGGCGGGTTCTTGTGGTGATCCGCTGGGTGGGTCATCGGATGCCACAGGTGGCGCGCGTTGTTGGCCTTGAGGAAGTTCTCGTCGCGGGTCTTGGTGGCGGGCATCGGAGGCTCCTAATAGGTGATGCGGTGATGGGCGGGAACCCGGCCGCCCAGACCCCGCGTCGCCTCGGCGGCGGCGGGGGCGAGGGCGGCGAGGATGCCGCGTTCATGGGGCTCGCTGACGCGCGAGGCGGGGGTGGCCACTGCCAGCGCCCCGCAGGCGAAACCGTCCGGACCAAAGAGCGGCACGGCGAGGCCATAGACCTCGGCTTCATAGGTCTGGTCGGCGACGGCAAAGCCGCGCTCGGCGGTGCGGGCGAGCATGGCGGCGAGGCTGTCGCGGGTTACGGGCGTGGTGCCGGTGATGGCGGACAGCTTGCGGCCCAGCACCCGGTCGCGTTGTTCCGGCCGGGCGAAGGCGGTGAAGGCGAGGCCCGAGGCGGTGGCATGGAGCGGCAGCGCCAGCCCCGGCTCGATATAGACGCGGTTGGCGCGGGCCGGTTCGATCACGCCGATATTGGCGAGGTCCCGCCCTGACAGCAGCGAGGCATGCGCGGTCTCGCCCGTCTCGCCTGCCAGCCGCTCCAGGATCGGGGTCAGCACGCGGGTCACCGGCTGCGCCGCCTCGCGCAGGCGGGCCAGCCGCAGGATGCCGGCGCCCAGCCGCCAGCGCTTGTTCTCGGGGTTCTGCTCGACAAAGCCACTTTCTGCCATGTCCTGCAGCATTCTGAGAACCGTCGCCTTGTCGATTCCCGAGAGCCGCGCGAGGTCGGACAGGCCGATCTCCGTCACCTTGTCGGTGAAGAAGTCCAGCAGTTTCAACGCTTTCTCGACGGTTCTCATGGGGGCCCCAAGGCGGGAACGGAAATCATTCATTGCGGTTGCAAGAAAAGTCTTGACCGAATCCACCCCGTCGCGCAAGCTAATTTTTGAAACGTCGGTGTAAATAATGAACCAACGAGGAGGCCAAGAATGACAATGCGCGTTTCCCTTGCCCTGGCGGCAGCTCTGGCGGTGCAGGCCGGTGCAGCCCTCGCCGAATACCCTGAGGGGCCGGTGACCTTTCTGGTGCCCTGGCCGCCCGGGGATCTGGAGGATGTGCTGACCCGGATGATCGCCGAGGATTTCCAGGCGGCCTATGGCCAGCCCGCGGCGGTCTTGAACCGGCCCGGCGGCGGTGGCGGTCCCTTCCCGGGCGCGGTGGAAGTGGCGACCTCGCCCGCCGATGGGTCGGTGGTCGGCTCCTTCGTGATCGGCGTGCCGGTAGTCGGCCCGCAGATCGGCATCCCCGAGTTGAACCCCAATCCCTTCACCCCGGTCGGCATCTTCCTGACCTATCCCTTCGTGCTGGCGACCTCGGGCGATGCCGAGTTTCAGACCATGCAGGAACTCGCCACCTATGCGCAGTCGAACGAGGTCCTGTTGGGCCATTTCGGCGCCCAGCTGACGCCGACGCAGGTCAGCTTCGCGCTGGCGCATGAGATGGGCTTCGCCTGGGGCGCGGACGCGGCCTATGACGCGCTCGATTGCAACACGCTGGCCTCGGGCGATGTGGATGTGATCAACACCACGATCCAGCTGATCATGCCCTGCCTTGACGATGTGACGATCCTGGCCGCGGTGACCGGCGAGCGTCTGCCGCTGGCGCCCGATGCGCCGACCGTGGGCGAACTCGCGCCGGATCTGGCGATCTCGCTCTGGAACGGGCTCTTTGTCCCGAACGGCACCCCGCAGGAGGTGATCGACCGTATCGCCGAGGTGGCGCAGGCCACCATCGCCAGCGAGCGTGCCCAGACCTTCGCCGCCGAGACCGGGGCGCAGATCTATTGGCAGGACACCGCCGCCGCCACCGCCCAGATCGAGGGCGATATCGCCACCATGGGGCGGATCGCCGAGATCACCGGCCAGTGACCCGATGGCCCCGGCGCAATCCGCCGGGGCCTTTTCCTGCGAGGGGCCCATGAGTGACGACAAAGCGCACGACCTGTCCGACCTGACCCATCCGCCGCATCACCGGGCCGAGATCGTCTTTGCCGTGGCCTCGTTCGTGGTGGCGCTGCTGCTGGCCGCGCTCTGGTCGACCGAGACGCAATGGATCGACGGCCAGCCCTGGAGCCGCCAGCCCGGCCTCTGGCCGCTGATTGCCATCCTCGGCATGCTGGTTTTCGGCACGGGCGAGCTGATCGCCTGCCTGATCCGCAACCTGCGCCACGGCGGTGGCGATGTCCGCGCCGAGCTGATGCTCTGGCTCAGGGTCGGGGAATATGTGCTGTGGTTCATGGCCTATGTTCTGGTGACGCCGCGGCTGGGCTATCTGCCGACCACGCTGATCTTCACCACGCTGCTCGCCTTCCGGCTGGGCTATCGCCGCCGCATCCTGTGGCTGGCTCCCCTCATGGGCCTGTTGATCGTCGTGGCCTTCAAATCCTTCCTGGCCGTGCGCATTCCGGGGGGCGAGGCCTATGACCTGCTGCCGCAGGGCCTGCGCAATTTCCTTGTCCTCTATCTCTGAGGGGCTTCCATCTTGGATACTTTCCTCTCCGCGCTGGCCATCGTCTCGCGCTGGGACGTGATCGCGGCGCTGCTCGCGGGATCGGTCGGCGGCGTCATCATCGGCGCCATCCCGGGCGTCGGGCCCGCCGTGGCCATCGCCATCCTGTTGCCCGCGACCTTCGGGATGGAGCCGATCGTCGGGCTGACGCTGCTCTTGGGCATCTATGGCTCGGCGCTGTTCGGCGGCTCGATCCCCTCCATCCTCATCAACACCCCCGGCACGCCGGTCAACGCGCTGACCACTTACGATGGCTTCCCGATGACCAAGCAGGGGCAGGCGCCCCGGGCGCTGGGCCTCAGTTTCGGCGCGTCCTTCTTCGGCGGGATCTTCGCGGTCATCGCGCTGGTCCTGCTGTCGCCGGTGCTGGCCCGGGTTGCGCCCATGTTCGGCTCGCGCGAGATCTTCCTCGCGGCCTTCCTCGGTTGCGTGCTGGTCGTGGTGGCGCATCGCGGGCAATCGCTGGCGGCGGGGGCGCTGTTGATGTTCGGCCTTTTCCTCAACACCATCGGGATGGAGGCCAACAATTACACCCGCCGCTTCACCTTCGAGCTGAATTTCCTCGATCAGGGGGTCAACCTGATCGTCGTGGTGCTGGGCCTTTTCGCCGTGTCGCAGGCCTTTGTCCTGCTGGTCGGCAAGGACGACATGGAGGCCGCGCCCGAGATCAAGGGCAATGTGCTGGGCGGCGTGCTGGAGGTCTTTCGCCACAAGCGGGTCGCCGCCGCGGGGTCGCTGTCCGGGACGATCATGGGGATCATCCCGGGGGTGGGCGAATTCACCTCGCAATTCCTCAGCTATTCCTATGCCCGCGCCACGTCGAAGAACCCGGGCCTGTTCGGCAAGGGCAGCCCCGAGGGCCTGATCGCCTCGGAAACCGCCAACAATTCGGTGCCGCCCGCCGCCATGGTGCCGCTGCTGGCGCTGGGCATCCCCGGCGAGGCGCTGACGGCGATGATGCTCAGCGTCTTCTACGTCCACAACGTGATCCCCGGTCCGACGCTGTTTCGCGATCACATGGATTTCGTGATGGCGCTCTATATCTGTCTGGCGCTGCTGAACATTCTGGCGCTGGCCTTCCTGCTGGTGGCGACCCGGCCCCTGCTGAAAGTGCTGGTGATCCCGAACCGCTTTCTGGGCATGATGATCCTGACGCTCAGCTTCGTCGGCATCTATTCGCTCAGGAATTCGGCCATTGACTGCATGCTGGCGGCGGCCTTCGGCCTCTTGGGCGTTGTCCTGAAACGGCTGAACCTGCCCTTGGTGCCGATCATCCTCGGCATGGTGCTGGGCGGGATCATGGAGAACAAGTTCCGCACCTCGCTGCCGCGCATCCGCTCGCTTTATTCATGGATCGACAGGCCGGTGGCGATGGTCATCTTCTGTCTCATCTGTATCGTGCTGGCGCTGCACCTCTGGGGGCTGTGGCGTGACTGGAAAGGAAAACGGGATGGATCAGTCGAGCATTGACGCGCTGGCAGCGCAAAAGGTTGCGCCGCAGGGCCTGTTCATCGGGGGACAGCGCGTCGCGGCCACGGGCGGGGCGGTCATGGCCGTCACCTCGCCCATCGACGGGCAGCATCTGACCGATATCGCCGATGCCTCGGCCGCCGATGTGGACGCGGCGGTGCGGGCGGCGCGGCGGGCCTATGCCTCGGGCGTGTGGTCGCGCGCGGCCCCGGCCGAGCGCAAGAAGGTGCTGTTCCGCATCGCCGAGGCGATCGAGCGCGAGGCGCTGTCGCTGGCGGTCCTCGGCGTGCGCGACAACGGGACCGAGATCTCCATGGCGGTGAAGGCCGAGCCCGGCAGCGCTGCCGGCACCTTCCGCTATTACGCCGAGGCGCTGGACAAGATCGGCGGCGAGATCGCGCCCACGGCGGGGAATGTGCTGGGGCTGGTGCACCGCGAGCCGGTCGGCGTGGTCGGCGCCATCGTGCCCTGGAACTTCCCGCTGATGATCGGCGCCTGGAAGATCGCGCCGGCGCTGGCCATGGGCAATTCGGTGGTGCTGAAACCCTCGGAAGTGGCCTCGCTGACCCTGCTCCGGCTGGCCGAGATCTGCGCCGAATGCGGCCTGCCCGAAGGCGTGCTGAACGTCGTGACCGGCGCGGGCGCTGTCTCGGGCGAGGCGCTGGGCCTGCACCCGGATGTGGATGTGCTGGTCTTCACCGGCTCGGGCGGCGTCGGTCGCAGGCTCCTGGAATACTCCGCCCGGTCGAACCTGAAGCGGGTCTATCTGGAACTCGGCGGCAAATCCCCCAACGTGGTCTTCGCCGATGCGCCGGACCTGCGGCAGGCGGCCAGGGTCAGCGCGGCGGGGATCTTCCGCAACTCGGGTCAGGTCTGCGTGGCGGGCTCGCGCCTTCTGGTCGAACGCTCGGTGCACGAGGAATTCGCGGCGATGCTGGCTGAGGAAGCCCGCGCAATGAAGATCGGCAACCCGCTCAGGCTGGACACCCAGGCCGGGGCCATCGCCTCCGAGGCGCAGCTCGCCCGGGTTCAGCATTACGTCGAAAAGGCGCATGAGGAAGGCGGTGCGCTGCGTACCGGCGGCGCGCGGATCCTGACCGAGACCGGCGGCAGCTATTTCGCGCCCACGGTCTTTGACAACGTGACCCCGGACATGACGCTGGCCCGCGAGGAGGTCTTCGGCCCGGTGGTCGCCGTCACCCCCTTCGACACCGAGGAAGACGCGGTGCGGATGGCCAACGGCACCGATTTCGGCCTCGCCTCGGCGGTCTGGACCGGCAACCTTTCGCGCGCGCATCGCATGGTGCGGGCCATCGACGCGGGCGTCGTGCACGTCAACACCTATGGCGGCGCCGACAACACCGTGCCTCTGGGCGGGCACCGGCAATCCGGCAACGGGCATGACAAGTCCCTGCACGCGCTGGACAAATACGTGAACCTGAAAACCGCCTGGATCCAGCTGTGACAGAGACTCTGATCGAACGCCGCGCCCGTCTGCTGGGCCCGAACATGAGCACCTTCTATGACGAGCCCGTGCATCTGGTGCGCGGGCAGGGGGTGCATCTGTGGGACGCGGACGGGCGGCAATACCTCGATTGCTACAACAACGTGCCGCATGTCGGGCATTGCCACCCCAGGGTGGTCGAGGCGATCTGCCAGCAGGCCGGGACGCTGAACACCCACACCCGCTATCTGCACGAGGGGATTCTGGACTATGTCGAGGCGCTGGTCGCGACCTTCGACGCCCCCTTCGACACGGCCCTGATGTGCTGCACCGGGTCCGAGGCGAATGACGTGGCGCTGCGCATGGCGCAGGCGCTGACCGGCAAGACCGGGGTCATCGCCACCGACCACACCTATCACGGCAATACGACCGCCGTGCACCAGCTTTCCCAGACCAATCCGCCGCCGGGCGGCTATTGGGATTCTGTGCGCTTTGTGCCCGCGCCGGACAGCTACCGCCCCCTTGGCGGTGAGCCCGGCATGGCCCATGCCCAGGCCTTCGCCGCCAAGGTGCAGGAGCAGATCGACGCGCTCGAAGCTGCCGGGCATGGTTTTTCGTCGCTGATCCTCTGCCCCTTCTTCGCCAATGAGGGCTTTCCGGACCTGCCCCACGGCTGGCTCGACCCGGTGCAGGCGGTCGTGAAGAAGGCCGGTGGCGTCATCATCGCCGACGAGGTGCAGCCGGGCTTCGGCCGGGTCGGCACGCATTTCTGGGGGCACCAGAAGATCGGCCTCAGGCCCGATATCGTCACCATGGGCAAGCCGATGGCCAACGGCCACCCGGTCGCCGCTGTCGTCGCGCCCGCCGCCACGATGCAGGCCTTCCGCGAACGGTTTCGCTATTTCAACACCTTCGGCGGCAACCCGGTCAGCGCCGCCGCGGCGCTCGCCACCCTGCGCGTGGTGCAGGAAGAGGGGTTGCAGGAAAACGCCCGCGTCGTCGGGGATTACGCCCGCGACGGGCTGCGGGAGTTGGCCACAAGGCACGAATGCATCGGCGATGTGCGCGGCTCGGGGCTGTTCTTCGGGGCCGAGATGGTGCTGGACCGGGGCACGAAGGAACCCGCCACCGCCTTTACCAAGCGCGTCGCCAATGCCATGCGGCAGCAGGGTATCCTGCTGAATTTCCTCGGCATCCATTACAACGTGCTGAAGATCCGCCCGCCGCTGCCGTTCAGCAAGGCCAACGCCGACCAGCTCATCGGGACGCTGGACCGGGTGCTGGCCGAGACCCCGCTGGCATGAACGGCTTCGCCCATGCGGCGGCCCCGCTCTGGGGGCTCGATCCGGCGCAGGTTTCGCTGGTCGCGAAGCGCGAGAACGAGGTCTGGCGGGCCGAAGGCCCCGGCGGGCCCTATGCGCTGCGGCTGCACCGGCCGGGTTACCGGACCGCGGCCGAGCTGCAATCGGAACTCGACTGGATGGCGATGCTGGCCAAGGGCGGGCTCACCGTCCCGCGTCCGATTCCCTCGCGGACCGGGCGGCTGGTCGAGGTTGTCGGCGACACGCCGGTCGATCTGCTGACCTGGATGCCCGGCCGGATGGTCGGCAAGCAGGGCGCGCTGGAGGGGATCACCGACCGCGCGGGCCATATGCACCGCCTCGGCGCGTTGCTGGCCCGGCTGCACGACCTTTCCGACAATTGGACCCCGCCCGAGGGCTTCACCCGGCCACGTTGGGACCGTCCCGGCCTGCTGGGCGAGACGCCGCTCTGGGGCCCGTTCTGGGCCAATCCTGACCTGACATCGGCGCAGCGCGCCACCCTGCGGCAGGTGCAGATAAGGGCCGAGGCGGATCTCGCCGCTCGCGAAACCGCGCTGGATTACGGCCTGATCCATGCCGATGCCATCACCGAGAATGTCATGGTCGACGGCGAAACACTGGTGCTGATCGACTTCGACGACGGCGGCTGGGGCTTTCGGGATTTCGACCTCGCCACCGTGCTGATGCGGCAACTGACCGCCGCCGATTACCCCGCCCTGCGCGCCGCCCTGTTGGAGGGCTATGCCGCCCGCCGCACCGTCGATGAGGCGGCGCTGGACCTGCTGCTCCTCTGCCGCGCGCTGACCTATCTGGGCTGGATCATCCCAAGGCGGGACGAGCCCGGCGGCGAAGAACGCTCGCGCCGCGCCGTCGCCACGGCCCTGCCGCTGGCCGAAACCTATCTGGAGACTTCCGATGTCTGACCGCACCATCCTGATCGTCGGCACCTATGACACCAAAGAGGACGAACTCGGCTATCTGGCACAGGTGATCCGCGGGCAGGGCGGCGGGGTGCTGACCATGGATGTGAGCGTGCTGGGCGAGCCCGCCATGCCCACCGATTATTCCAAGCATCAGGTGGCCGAGGCGGGGGGCGCCTCGATCGCCGAGGCGATTGCCGGTGAGGACGAGAACCTCGCCATGCAGATCATGGCCCGGGGCTCGGCCGCGCTGGCCAGGCGATTGCAGGCCGAGGGCGCCTTTGACGGGGTGATCGTGCTGGGCGGCTCGATGGGGACGGATCTGGCGCTCGACCTCTGCGCGGCGCTGCCGCTGGGCGTGCCCAAGTACATCGTCTCGACCGTCAGCTTCTCGCCGATGATCCCGACCGAACGGCTGGCGGCGGATGTGCAGATGATCCTCTGGGCGGGCGGGCTCTATGGCTTGAACTCGGTCTGCAAGGCGTCGCTGTCGCAGGCGGCGGGCGCGGTTCTGGGCGCCGCGCGGGCGGTGGAAACGCCGGTGCGCGACCGGCCGCTCATTGGCATGACCTCGTTCGGCAAGACCGTGCTGCGCTACATGGTCCCGCTGAAACCGGCGCTCGAGGCGCGGGGTTACGAGGTCGCGGTCTTCCACGCCACCGGCATGGGCGGCCGGGCGTTCGAGGCGCTGGCGGCCGAGGGCGCCTTTGCCGCGGTCCTCGATTTCGCCCCGCAGGAGGTGGCGAACCATCTGCACGGCTCGGCCATCACCGCGGGCCCCGACCGGCTGACGGCGGCGGGCAGGGCAGGCGTGCCGCAGATCGTCTCCATTGGCTGCTATGACCTCATTGACCTGGTGGGCTGGCACGAGCGGCCCGAGGGGCTGCGCGACCGCCCGGCCCATGCCCATAACCGGCTGATTACCTCGGTGGTGATGACGGCCGAGGAACGGCGCGGCATGGCGAAGGCATTGTGCGAGCGGCTGGCGCAGGCGACGGGGCCGGTGGTGTTCCTGCTGCCGCTCAAGGGCGGCAACGAATGGGACCGCGAGGGCGGGCCGCTCAGCGATCCCGAGGCGCTGGCGGCCTTCGTCGACGCGATGCGCGCGGAATGCCCGGCCAATGTGACGCTGGTCGAACTCGACGCCCACATCAACGACCCGGAATTTTCCGAGGCCGCCTTGCAGGTCGTCGATGGCTGGATCGCGGCCGGGCTTCTGCCCCGCGCCTAACCGTTCAGCTTGTCCAGACGCGCCCGGACGCTGAGACCATGCGCCTGCAGGCTCTCGCTGATCGCCAGCGTCTCGGCCGCGGGGCCGATGGCGCGCAGGGCCTCGGGCGTCATCTTGGCCAGCGTGGTGCGCTTCATGAAATCGAGCACGCTGAGGCCGGACGAGAACCGCGCCGAGCGGGCGGTGGGCAGCACGTGGTTCGGGCCGCCGACGTAATCGCCGATCGCCTCGGGCGTCCAATGGCCGAGGAAGATCGCGCCCGCGTGGCGGATCGCCCCCAGCAGCGCCTCGGGGTCATCGACGCAAAGCTCCAGATGCTCGGGCGCCACGCGGTTCGACAATTCCGCCGCCTGCTCCAGCGTCTCGCAGACCACCACGGCGCCGTAGTCGCGCCACGAGGCCCCGGCGATTTCGCGCCGTTCCAGCACCGCGAGGTGCCGGTCGACGGCGGCCATCACCGCCTCGGCCTCGGCCTGCGAGGTGGTGATGAGGATGGATTGCGCGACCTGATCGTGTTCGGCCTGGCTCAGCAGATCCAGCGCAATCCAGTCGGGATCGCCGGTGCCGTCGCCGATCACCAGAATCTCGGACGGGCCCGCGATCATGTCGATGCCGACCTTGCCGAAGACCCGGCGCTTGGCGGCGGCCACGAAGGCGTTGCCCGGGCCAGTGATCTTGTCCACCGGCGCGATGGTCGCCGTGCCATAGGCCAAGGCGGCAATCGCCTGCGCCCCGCCGATGCGATAGATCGTATCGACGCCCGAGATCTTCGCCGCCAGCACCACCAGCGGATTGACCGCGCCGCCGGGGGTCGGGCAGGCGATGACCAGCCGTTCCACCCCCGCCACCTTGGCCGGGATCGCGTTCATCAGGACCGAGGACGGATAGGAGGCGAGGCCCCCCGGCACATAGAGCCCGGCAGCCGCGACCGCCGACCAGCGCCAGCCCAACGAGGCGCCCGAGGCGTCTTCCCAGCGGGCATCTTCGGGCTTCTGGCGTTCGTGATAGGCGCGGATGCGCTCGGCCGCGAGTTCCAGCGCCACGCGTTCGCCCTCAGGCACTTGGGCGCAATGGGCCTCGATTTCGGCGGGGGTGAAGGCCAGGGTCTCGGGCGTCAGCGCCAGCCGGTCGAAGCGCTCGGTCAGCGCGATCACCGCCGCGTCGCCGCGGGCGCGGACATCGGCGATGATCCCGGCGACGGTCGCGTCAACGTCCGGGGAATCCTCGCGCTTCATGCCCAGAAGATGGGTGAATTCCGCCTCGAAACCGGCGTCTCGGGTGTTCAGAACCTGCGGCATGGCACTCTCCTGCGTCATGCCGGGGGATAGGCGAAGCGGGCGATGGCGTAAAGTGCCTTCGCCCGCTGCGGAAAGGGGGGGAGGGCAGCCTCAGCTGCCGATGCGCAGGACTTCGTTGCGGCCGTTCTTGACGTAGCGGACCTCGCCATCGCCGATGGCCGCGACCTGCCCGCCGTCCAGCCGGTCGCCGACCTGCACCCGGACCACGCGGCCCGAGGACAGGCGCACCAGCGCGCGGCGCGCGTTCGGGGTGCCGAAGACGCCGATCAGGTTGATCCGGTTCAGGCGGATCGCGTTTTCTTCCGTCGCCTGACGCGAGACCGAGGCCGAGGTCGGGATCGAGGGTTCGGCCCGGGCCAGCGCCTGGGCCGGTTCGCCCGCCTGATCCTCGGCGTCGGTATTGTTGCTGGCGGTCGCCGCAGGGGCGGCGGCAGCGCGGGCGGCAGCGGCAGCGGCGAGGATGGCGCGGGCGCGTTCGGCCAGATCATTCGGGCGCGCGCCCGGCATCGGCGATTCGGCCACCGCCTCGGGCGTGGCGCCCGAGAGGTCGATTTCCGGCGTGGGCTCGGGCGGCGGCACCAGATCGGTCGGACGGCGTTGCGGCCGCAGCGTGGCCAGCGCCACGCCGCCCGGGCCGGGCGCTTCCAGCGCGGCGAGTTCGACCGCGCCGCCGCCTGCGTCACCGCCGCGGGTGGCGGCGGCATCGTCCACCAGTCCGGTGGTCGAGGCAGCGCCAGCCAGCACCGCGGGATCGGTCGCGGCGGCGGCGGTGGCGGAGGGGGCCGCTTCCGCCGGGTCGACGAGCTGAGTCTGGTCACCCTCGGTCGCCTGACGCTCGGCCTCCAGTTCCTCGCCGATCTGGCGCACGCGCTCGGGGCGGGGCAGGGGACGGGCACCGGCCAGCGCCGGATCGGCGCGGGGCGTGTCGTCGGCCAGGGCGGGGGCCTCGGCAGGCGGGGCCTCGCCCACCGCTTCGGCGATGGCGCTTTCGATGGCGGCGGCGACCGGCGGGGTCGGCACGGCGACCTCTGCCGGCGCTTCGGCGGGGGCCGCTTCCGCCGGGGCGGTCGCGGTTTCGGCCGGGGCCGCTTCGGCGGCGGGCGGCGGCGCGATCGTTCCAGGGCGCGGGGCGGGCACGGCATCGGGCCTGCGGGCAAAGACGGTCACGCCCGAGGGGGTCAGCGCCCCTTCCGGCGTCGCCTCGACCAGACCGCGGCTGTCGAAGGTGAATTCGGTCCCGAAGGGCGGCGGCGGCGGCGGCGCGGCGAAGCTGACCTCGGCGCCGCCCGGCACCTGGAAACCGCTCGGCAGGCTGAGGCGGGTGGCCGCAGCCTCGGCCGGGGCGACCTGCGGCGAATCGCTGGTCCCGGCGAGTTGCGTCCCATCGCCCGAGCTCGCGGCCTCGGGGCTCGCGGCCGGGGCTTCGGCGGTCTCGGCGGCGACGGCGGGCGCTTCGGTCGGCGTCTCGGTCGGCAGGGCCTGGCTGGGCAGCGTCTCGTTCAGCGCTTCCTGCACCAGCGTTTCGAGCATCTGGTCAGGGTCGGGCGCCGGGGCGCTGGCGGTTTCCTGCGGCGCACTGTCGGGCTCGGGCTCGACGGCGGCGGCCTCTGTCGCGGCCGGTTCCGGGGCGGTCAGGGCGGCCGGGGCCTCGGCCGTTCCGGTGGCGGTGGCCAGTTCGGTCGGCGCCTCGATCCCGGGCAGGGCGCCGGTTTCGACCGTGCCGCTGCCGGTGCCAGCCAGCGGCATGTCGTCGTCCGATCCGCTGAAATAGAGCGCCCAGACGCCGACCGCGACCACCAGCAACAGCCCGCCGCCCGCGGCCATCAGGCCACGGCGGGCGAGGCTCGGCTCGGCTCGCTGCATGCCGCGCGCGCCGAAGATGGTCATCGCCTCGGCTTCGCGTTCCTTGTCGCGGTCGTTGACCGGCGGACGCGAGGCGGCGGCGAGCGGCTCGGCGCCCGGCCCGTTGCGCGCCGCGCGCTTGTCGAGCGGCGGCGTGACGGGCGCCGGGGGCGGGCTCATGGAGGGCGCTGGTGCCGGGGGTGTTGGTGCGGAGGGCGTTGGCACCGGGGCTTGCGGCGCGGCAGGATCGCGGCGCAGGGTCGAGGCCTTGCTGCGGGCATTCTGCGCGGCGGCGCTGGCCCCGGCGAACGCCGTCTTGGCCCCGGCCCGGGCGCGGTCCAGCATGCGCTGCGCGGCTCCGGTCGAGGGCTCGCCACGGGCGCCGGGCAGCACGGCGATCCGGCCGCCGGGGTTGGCGGCGGGGGTGGCATCGGTCTTGGGCGCGGCCGAGGGCACCACGGCAACCGGCGGCGCGGCCTTGCGGCGCGAGGCGAAGGACAGCGCCTCGGCATCCGGTTTGGCCTCGGCTTCGGAGGGCGCGGAGGGCTTGGTCACCGAAGGCGTTGTCGCTGCCGGGGCCGGGACGGCGGGCGTCACCGGCAGGGCAGGCGAGGGGCCTGCCGCCGCGGGGCGCAGCGGGGGAACGGCAGGGGCGGTCTTGTCGGCGGCCGGGTCCGGTTGCGGCGCGGGCTTTGGCGCGGCCGGGGCTTCGCCCTTGGCCGAGGCCGCCTGTTCGCGGCGCAGGCGGTTGCCCATGCGGCGCACCAGATTGCCCATGCGCGAGGTGCTTTCCGGGGCGCCCGGATCGGCCGGGAACCCTTGCGGGATCGGTTGCAGCGCGGGCGTGCGCAGCACCGGCGCGGGCGCGCGGGATTCGGGCGTCATCGGCGCGACGCGGGGATTGAGCGGGCGGGCAGGCGCCGACGCCTCGGTGTCAGGAACCGGGGCCGGACGCGGGGCGGCGGGCTTCGCGGCCTCGACTTTGGGCGTCTCGACCTTGGAGTCCGGGGCCTTGGGTTCGGCAGCCTTCGGCGTCTCGCTCTTCGGAGCCTCGCCCTTCGGCGCGTCCACCTTGGGCGCGGGGGCCGGTTTCGGCGGCTCGGCCCGGCGCGGGGCGACGATGCGCATCGCCTCGGCATCGGGCTGCACGTGATCGCCCGCGCGCAGCAGCGTCGGCGCCACCATCGTCTCGCCGAAGAAGGGCTCGCCGAGGAATTGCCCGGCCTCGGGATGGGCGACGAAGCTCACCGGGTTGAAACCATAACCCTCGGCAAAGGTCTCGGCCTCGATCAAGGTCTCGCGGGCGCAGACCACGACCAGCGCGTGATCTTCCTCGACCGACCAATCATAGGCCAGCTCGTCGATGCCGTAAGGCGTGAGGCGCTCGACCTCGGCCTCGATCTGATAGCGGCGCGCCTCGTCCGTGGGGCCGGGGGCCACCACGGTCGCATAGCGCAATTCGCTTTCGGGCAGCACGAGCTTGGTGCGGATCCCCTCGGGCTCGAGCGTCCGGGCCTGTTGGATCAGACCGGCGCAGGCGGAGGCGATATCGTCCCCGTCGAAGGAGACAGACCCGACAGGCGCCCAGCCAGCCGGGACCCGGTGCAACAGCTCGGCGCCGTCATTCGAGAGTTTCAGGGCAAAATTCGGTTTCATGCCGCGCGTTTATCACAGCCAACGGGGATCAGCCGAGTCACCGACTCGTGCTCCTTCCTCCGTATAGCAGGATTCCGCCGAATGAAAGAAAAAGCCCGGCGGTGGTGCCGCCGAGCCACAGAAAGTCAACTGATTGTGTGTTCCAGGGTCAGGCAGAGGCCTTGGCCAGCGCCTGATCGAGGTCGGCGATGATGTCGTCCGCGTTCTCGATGCCGATCGACAGCCGCACCAGATTGGGCGCCGCCCCCGCCGCTTTCTGCTGTTCGGGCGTCAGCTGGCGGTGGGTGGTCGAGGCCGAGTGGATGACCAGGCTGCGGGCATCGCCCAGGTTCGCCACATGGCTGAAGAGTTCAAGCGAGTCGACCAGCTTGACGCAGGCCTCGTAGCCGCCCTTGAGCGCCACGGTGAACAGCGCGCCCGCACCCTTCGGCAGCAGCCGCTCGGCCCGCGCCTTGTAGGGCGAGCTGTCGAGGCCGGGATAGGTCACGGCCTCGACCGCCGGGTGTTTCTCCAGCCAGGCGGCGACCTTCTGGGCGTTGGCGACGTGTTTCTGCATGCGCAGGCTCAGCGTCTCGACCCCCATCAGCGTGTAATGCGCGGCCTGCGGGTTCATCGTCATGCCGAGGTCGCGCAGACCGATGGCGATGCCGAAGAACGTATAGGCCAGCGCGCCGAAGGTCTCGTGGAACTTCAGGCCGTGATAGGCGGGCTCGGGATCGGACAGCGAGGGGAACTTGCCGTTCGACCAGTTGAACTTGCCCGAATCGATGATCGCCCCGCCGGTGACGGTGCCGTTGCCGGTCAGGTATTTGGTGGTCGAATGGACGACCAGCGTGGCGCCCATCTCGATGGGTTTCGCCAGATAGGGCGTCGCGGTGGTGTTGTCCACGACCAGCGGAATGCCGTGCTTGTCGGCGATCGCGGCCAGCGCCGGGATGTCGGTGACATAGCCGCCGGGGTTGGCGATCGTTTCGCAGAAGATGGCGCGGGTGTTCTCGTCGATGGCGGCCTCGACCGCGGCAAGGTCATCGGTGTCGACGAAATTCGTGGACCAGCCGAAGCGTTTGAAGACCTGGGTGAACTGGGTGATCGTACCGCCATAGAGGCGGGTCGAGGACACGATGTTCTTGCCCGGCCCCATCAGCGGGTAAAGCGCCATGATCTGCGCCGCATGCCCCGAGGAGGTGCAGATCGCGCCGACGCCACCCTCCAGCGCCGCCAGACGCTCGCCCAGCGCGGCGACGGTCGGGTTGGTCAGGCGGGAATAGATGTAGCCGACCTCTTGCAGGTTGAAGAGGGCGGCGGCGTGGTCGGCATCGCGGAACACATAGGCGGTGGTCTGGTAGATCGGCACCTGCCGCGCGCCGGTCGCCGGATCGGGGCGGGCGCCTGCGTGGATCTGGAGCGTGTCGAAGCCGAAATCGGTCATGGAATCCCCCCTGAGGAACTGTCCTGAGAATCTGGCGCGACGCTAGAGGATCGCTGTGCGGCAGGCAACAGCGCGACGGCCCCCGCGGCGGTGCCCCTGGCGGAAGGCGTTCCGCGTTCGGGGCAATCGGCCCGGGTTTCCGGCGGCGGACCTGCCACCCGGCGGGAAAGTGTTCCACGGGCAACCGCGGCGCCGGGCGGCGGTTTTTTCGTCGGTCCGGCAGGGGGAAGGAAAAACGCCCCGGAGCGAACTCCGGGGCGTGGTGGGACTGAAAAGGGCTAGAATAGGATTAGGTGATGAAAGCCGGGAGGCTCGGGTCTGAACGTCGCTCTTGCAAAGGCGGTGCGGACTGGCCGCTTGAATGCCCGTAAGTCGCGGGGGGCGGGGCCCGGGTTCAAAGAATTCCGCTGCCCGCGCGACTTTTTTTCCGGCGCTGTCCGGCGGGGCGGGGGAGGACAGAAAAAAGCCCCGGAGCGAACTCCGGGGCAGGTTTGGGACAGGGAACGAGGGATACGAAGGTCAGAGCGGCACGAGGGAAAACGGGCAGGCTGGCTGGCAGCGGGCTCTGGACCTCAGGGACAGTATCGCATCGTGACCATGGGTCGCGCGGGCCCCGGGCCCGGTTCAAATTTTCCGCCGGTTTTTTGCGCGGACGGCAGCGGGGGCGGCGGCAAAGCCAAGGGCCGCGCGGATCACTCCGACGCGGCCCTTGCGTTTGTTCCTCGAAGCCCGGGTCAGCAGCCGTTCGACCGCACCAGCCCATAGCCGAAATCGGTGTTGCGGCTGCCCGCGCCGAGGGGCTCCACCCCCTGCCGCAGCGCGCTGCGGATCGCGTCGGTCGAGCCACGGCCCTGTGCCATCAGCCGCGCGGCCAGCGCGGTGACGATGGGCGCGGCGAAGGAGGTGCCGCTGACGTAGCGCGCGCCGCGGGCCTGGGCGGCGTAGATGTCGACGCCGGGGGCGGCGAATTCCATCTCGGCCCCGGTATTGGCCATGCGGAAGCGGTGGCGCGCCGCATCGACGGCGGTCACGGCGATCACCTCGGGCGCGGCGGCGGGCCATGCCACCACCGGCCGACGCTCGTTGCCCGAGGCGCCGACCATCACCACGCCCCGTTCGGCCGCGGCGGCGATGGCGCGTCCCAGCGCCTCGTTCGGCGGGCCGGCCAGCGAGAAGTTTATCAGCCGCACGCCATTGGCCACCAGCCGGTCGATGGCGGCGGCGATGCGCTCGACATTGGCCTCGGGTTCTTCCTCGGTCTCCGAGAAGACCGAGATCGCGTGCAGCCGCGCGCCCCGCGCGAAGCCCGACAGCAGGCCCGAGGGATCCTCGCCCACCAGCAGCACCGCCACCGCGGTCCCGTGGTTGGAGGCAGGCACACGGCTGCTCTGCACCATGGTTTCATAGGTCACGTTGACGCCGCGCAGCGCCGGATGTTCGGTGTTCACCGGGCCGTCGATCATGCCGATGGTGATGCCGCCCGCGACGCTGCAGCGCCCGGGTCCGGCATCGCCGATCAGCTGCGGCGCATAGACCCGCGGGCCGCTGGCCGATTGCGCCATGTAATAGATGTGGTTCCACGACAGCGAGGAATTGGGCGCGAGTGCCGCGATGGCCTCGGTCGCCCGCTGGCGGGCCGCCTCGCTGGGGAAGAAGGCGATCTGCTGCACTTCGCCCAGCGCGCGCAGATCGCTGCGCCGGGTGATGGTGCCGCGGTTCTCGATGATGATCCGGCGCACGGCTTCTTCCTCGCCGGGCGGGCCGATGACGATCCATTCGTAGCGCCCGCCCTCGCCGGTCTGCACGCGCACCGCGCGGCCCTGACCGGGGGTGACGAAGGGCTGGGTGCTGGGGCCCGAGGGTTCGTCATGATAATAGCCGTTGCCCGGCGGATAGCCGGTTTCCTGTGCCAAAACCGCCGGCGCTGCAACGAGCGCGGCGGCGGTCAAAATGGACCTGGCAACATTCCTGAAATCAGTTTTCGGCATTCTCCACACTTTCTACGATGGTCCGCGCCGCACGCAGCGCCGCGGTCGCGGTGTCCAGGTCGCCCCCGTCCAGAACGTCGAGGCGATAGAGCCCCAGCGCCGAGGGGCCCGAAACGATTTCCAGCTCGGCGCCGACCAGCAGGTCGCGGATCTGCAGTTCGGGCGTGTCGGGGGCGAAGCTCACGACCAGCGCGCCCGGCGCGCTCGCCCCGGCCAGCACATAGCCCTCGCCCTGCGGCGCGCCGGTGGTCGGCAGATAGGCCTGCACCGCCAGCGCCAGCACCGCCACCGCGGCGGCCGCCTGCCACATCCAGGTGCGCGAGCGCAGCGCCACGACCTTGGTCTCGGCCGCGGCCGGGGCGGCGGCGTCGCGGTTCACGTCGCGCATCAGCCGGGCCAGGCCGAATTCGCCGGGGGTGCGGATCTCCTCGGCCTGCATCTCGGCGCGGATCGTGGCCAGCGCGTCGCGCTCGGCGGCCAGCAGGTCATCCTCGGCCAGCAGCGCTTCCATCTCGGCCATTTCGGCCTCGCTCAGGGTGCCGTTGACCAGAAAGGCCAGGTCCAGTTCCATCTCGTCGCGGGAGCGGGTCATGCCACGGCCCTCCCGCGGATACGGCCCGAGAGGCAATGCAGCAGCAGCTTCTTGGCATGGTGCAGACGCGACTTGATCGTGCCCTCGGGTACGCCGGCGATCTCGGCGATCTCGGCGCAGGTCATGTCCTCGTAGAACGCCAGCGAAATGGCGCTGCGATGGTCGTCGGACAGCGTGCCCATGCAGAACCGCAGATGCTCTGCTTCCTGCTTGGCCGCATAGCCCGCATCCGCCGCCTCGGCGACATCGCCGGTTTCGGGCACTTCATCCGTGACGGTCACCCGGCTGCGCTTGCGATGCGCATCGATGACCTTGCGATAGGCAATTCCGAAAATCCAGGTTCGCACTTGGCTTCTCCCCTCGAAGCTGGCGGCAACGCGCCAGATGTCCATGAAGACTTCGTGGAGTATGTCGGCCGCCTCGTGCGGATCGTTCAAACGTGAAACGATAAATTTGTAGACCGGTCTTTCATAGGCGCGATAGAGCGCGGCAAGGGCCTGCTTGTCCCCCTTGCCCACCTGCTGAACCAGAAAATGATGGTTCTCGGTCATGTTCCAACGCGCCTTGAGTCAACGCGCCGGACGCTACACCATCCCCCGCCCTGAGGGAAGCGGCTCGGCCCTTCAACCCTGCGCGAAGGTTGTGCGAACCCGGCCGAAACTGCCGAAGTCGGCGTCGAAAACGCTGCCCGGCGGCGCTTCGACCGGCCGGATGAAGGATCCCGACAGCACCACCTCGCCCGCGCCCAGCCCCTGCCCGTACCGCGCGAGTCGCTCGACCAGCCAGACGATGCCGGTGACCGGATCGTCCAGCACCCCGGCGCCGAGGCCGGTTTCCTCGACCACGCCGTCGCGCTTGAGGATGGCGCCCGCCCAGCGCAGGTCCAGCCCGCGCGGGTCATGGCGCTGGGCACCCAGCACGATGCCCGCATTCGCCGCATTGTCGCTGATCGTGTCGGTCACGACGCGGGCGCGGCCGGTGGCGGGATCGGCGCGCAGGATCCGGGTGTCGAGGATCTCCAGCGCCGGGGCCACGGCCTCGGTCGCGGCCAGCACCTGCTCGCGGGTCACGCCCGCGCCTGTGAGCGGCGCCTTCAGCAGGAAGGCGATCTCGGCCTCGATCCGCGGCTGGATGAAGCGCCCGGCGGGGATCACCGCCCCGTCCTCGAACAGCATGTCGTCAAACAGGACGCCCGAATCCGGCGTGTCGATCTTCAGCGCATCCTGCATGGCGCGGCTGGTCAGGCCGATCTTCCAGCCGATCACCTGTCGCCCGGCGGCCTTCTTGCGCGCCACCAGGGCCGCCTGCACGGCATAGGCATCGTCCAGCGTCATCCCGGGATGGGCCAGCGACAGAAGCCCGATCTGCCGCCCCGCGGCCTCGGCCTGAAACAGCGCCTCGGCGGCGGCGTCGTGCTGCGCGGGGGTCATTCGTCGGCCACCCCGTTCCTGAGGATGCCGATGCCCGGGGCCTCAACCTCCACCACATCGCCGGGCACCAGATAGCGCGGCGGATCGAAGCGCGCCCCGGCGCCGGTCGGCGTGCCGGTGACGATGATATCGCCGGGCATCAGCGTGGTGAAGGTCGAGATATAGGCGATCTCCTCGCGGATGGGGAAGATCATCCGGCTCAGCACATCGTCCTGCCGCACCTCGCCATTGACCCGGGTGATGATCCGCGCCTGATCCAGCTGCGCCGGATCCTCGAAGGCCACCATCCAGGGCCCGATGGCGCCCGAGCAATCCCAGTTCTTGCCCTGCGTCACGTTGAATTTCGCGTGCCGCACCCAGTCGCGGATCGTCCCCTCGTTGCACAGCGTCAGCCCGGCGATGTGGTCATAGGCGTCCTCGGCCCGGATCCGCCGCCCCGGCTTGCCGATCACCACGGCGACCTCGCCCTCGTAATCCAGCGTGTGGTTCTCGGGCGGGCGGATCAGCGGCTGGCCATGGCCGGTGAAAGAGCGCGCGAAGCGGGGGAAGAGCGACATGTACTTGGGCTGCTCGGTGCCGTCCCTGTATTCGGCATTCCGGTCGGGAAAGTTCACGCCGACGCAGAGAATCTTCTCCGGATCGGGTACCGGGATTGAAAAAGTGAAACTCCCCTCGGGATGCGTCACCGCCCGACCCGCCGCCGTCCGGGCCAGATCGCCCAAGCCCCCGGCCGCGATCACCTCGCGCAACGTCCGCCACTGCGGGAAGTCATCCGACAGCGCGATCACGCCCCCCTCGACGACCACGCCGTAAACCTGCCGCCCCCCGGCCTCGATGGTTGCAAACCGTGTTCTCATCTTTGTTCTCCAAATATCCACGGGGGGATTTTCAAGGGGGGAGCGTGCTCCCCCCTTGAAGCAGGGGGCCCGGGGGGCGGCAGCCCCCCGCCTTTTGTGTGAGCTTGGGGCGGCAGCCCCCCGCCTTTTGTATGAACTTGGGGCGGAAGCCCCCCGTCCTTTGCCTAGATTCGGGGCGGCAGCGCCCCGCCTTTCACGGCGCCACGATCGGCTGCGCCGTCAGGGCCGATGCCACCAGTTCCGCCCCCTCGAACACCGACCCCTCCTCGAACCACGACCGCGGCGCCGGCGCCCCCCAGAGGGTCTGGCGCTGCGGGTCCTTGAGGTCCCAGCGGATCGGCTCCAGATCGGGATCGACCGTCTGGTAATCCGAGCAATAGATCTCGATCCGGTGCCCGTCCGGGTCGCGGATATAGAGGAAGAAGGCGTTGGAAATCCCGTGCCGCCCCGGCCCGCGCTCGATATTCGCCACATAGCCGGTGGTGGCCATCAGATCCAAGAGGTCGATGATGTTCAGGGGCGTCGGCACCCAGAAGGCGGTGTGATGCAGCCGCGGCCCGCGGCCATTGGTGAAGGCCACGTCATGCACGCCCCCCTTGCGGTGCATCCAGGCCGCCCAGCAGCGCCCGCTCTCGGCATCCTCGGTGTATTCCGTCACCCGGAAACCGATCTGATTGTAGAAGGCGACCGAGGCATCGACGTCCGAGGCGAACATGTTGAAATGGTCGATCCGGAGCGGTTTGACCCCCCGGTAGAGGGCGTATTTCTGGTGGATCGGCGCCAGCCGCTCCATCCGGGCGTAGAATTCCAGGGGGATCCCGAACGGGTCGCGGGTGCGGAAGGCGCGGGTGATGAAGGGGCTCTCCACCCATTCGACCGGCAGGCCCTGCCGGGCGAACCAGGCGGCGGCCTTGTCCAGCTCGCCCTCGTCAAAGACCTTGAACCCCAGCACCCCGACCGAGGGCTCGGCGGCCTCGACCAGCGTCACGCAATGATGGCCCCGCTCCTCCATGGCCCGCAGGTAGAGCCGCCCCGGCTCCTCGGCCGTCACCTGCAGGCCCAGCGTGTCGACCCAGAAGGCGCGCGCGCGGGCGAGGTCGGTCACGCGGTATTCGACATGGCTCAGCCGCAGGATGTTGAAAGGCGGGTAGAGATTGGGCGCGGGGATCGGCATGGGGCCTCCTCGGACGATTGCGGCGTAGGATGGGCAATATTGCCCATCCTACAGGGGGAAAATCACATTGACCTGCCCGGTCCCGGAGGACGGGAAATAGGGCGTCACCACCTCGCAGCGGCCGGTGTACTCGTCCCAGCCCAGCGCCCCATAGAGCATGGCGGTGTCGTGCATCGACCCCTCGCCCGAGCAATGATGCGCGTAATCGCCCAGCATCTTGAGGAAGGTGGCGTGATCGCCCCGCTGCCACATCTCCAGCACCATCAGATCCACCTGCCGGTTGAACTCGCTGGAAATGGTGAAGGTGCCGTTGTTCGGCCCGTATTCCTTGTTCGACCAGATCCGGTGGCTGAGCGAGCCCGAGGCGACCAGCAGCACCCGGCTGTCCGAGGCCTCGATGGCCCGCCGGATCGCCTGACCCAGCACCCGGCTCTCGTCATGGCCATGCACCGTGCAGAAGGCCGCGACGCTCACCACCTTCATGTCATGCTCGCGCGACATGAAGCTCATCGGCACCAGCGTGCCGTATTCCAGATCCAGAGAATCGAGGTGATGGGCCAGCGTATAGACCCCCATCTCGGTCGCCGTCTCGGCGATCAGGTCGCCCAGCGCCGGATTGCCGCGATGGGCATAGGGCATGTCGCGGATGAATTGCGGGAACTCGCTGGAGGTCAGCAGCCCCTCGAACCGCTCATTGGCGTTGACATGGAAGCCCGCGTTCACCAGCCAATGCGTGTCGCAGATCACCACGGTATCGACGCCCAGCGCCTTGGCCCGGCGGGCGATCTCCAGATGGCCGTCGATGGCCGGCTGGCGGGTGCCCTTGAGGCGCCCCTCCTGCTCCGACATCTGCAGCGTCGGCACATGCGTCATCTTGGCGGCGAGAACCAGTTCTCCCATGATCCCCTCCCTCAGGCCCCCAGCCGCTGGATCTTGTGCGCGCCCAGCGCGAAGGCCACGTTCTTCGTCTCCATGTAGAAATCGAAGGACCAATCGCCGCCGTCCCGCCCGATCCCCGAGGCCTTCACCCCGCCGAAAGGCGTCGGCAGGTGGCGGACGTTTTCCGAATTCACCCAGATCATTCCCGCCTCCAGCCGGTCGGCGAAGGTCAGCGCCCGGGTCAGATCGTTGGTCCAGAGATAGCCGGTCAGCCCGTAGGCCACGTCATTGGCGATGGCCAGCGCCTCGGCCTCGTCCCGGAAGGGGATCGAGGTCAGGAAGGGGCCGAAGACCTCTTCCTGCGCGATCCGCATGCCGGGCGTGGCGCCGGTAAAGAGGGTCGGAGCCACGAACCAGCCCTTGTCACCGATCCGCTCGCCGCCCGCCGCACAGGTCGCGCCCTCGTCTCGGCCGATACCGACATAGGACAGAACCTTGTCGAAATGGACCTTGTGGATCAGCGGCCCCACCTCGGTCGCCGGGTCCAGCGGGTGGCCGACCTTGATGCGGTTGACGCGCTCGACCAGCCGGGCGTGGAACTCCTCGGCGATGCTCTCCTGCACCAGCAGGCGCGAGGAGGAGGTGCAGCGCTCGCCGTTCAGCGAATAGATCATGAAGATCACGGCATCGAGGGCCCGCTCCAGATCGGCGTCGTCGAAGACGATGACCGGGTTCTTGCCGCCCAGCTCGAAATGCACCAGTTTCAGCGTGTCGGCGCCCTGTTTCATGATCATCGAGCCGGTTTTCGATTCACCGACGAAGGCGATGGCCTTGATGTCCGGATGCTCGGTCAGGGCGCGGCCCGCATCCTCGCCAAAGCCGTTCACCAGGTTCAGCACGCCGTCGTGCAGACCGGCCTCGCGGCAGATCTCGGCCAGGATACGGGCGGTCAGGGGGCTGAACTCGGCCGGCTTGTGAACCACGGTACAGCCGGCGGCCAGCGCCGGGGCGATCTTCCAGGTGGACAGCATGAAGGGCGTGTTCCAGGGCGTGATGACGCCCACCGGCCCGATCGGATGGCGGCTGGTCACGTTCAGCTGCCCCGGCCCGCGCAGGGTCTGGCCGTCGCGGGCGCCCGGCGCCTGATCGGCGAAGAAGCGGAAGTTCTCCGCCCCCCGGAGCGCGGCTTTCGACATGAAGCGCCAGGCCTGGCCGGTGTCCCAGCATTCGCAGAGGGCGATTTCCTCGGCCCGGGCCTCGATCAGGTCGGCGACGCGGTGCAGGATGGCCTTGCGCTTTGCGCCGTCCATCGCCGCCCAGGCGGGGAAGGCAGCCTTGGCGGCTTTGGCGGCGGCATCGACATCGGCGGCGGTGGAGCGCGAGACGGCGCAGATCAGGCTCTCGTCAACCGGCGAGCGGGTCTCGAAGCTGCCGCCCGACCCGGCCACATCCTGCCCGCCGATCAGGTTCAGGATGCCGTGCTCGCGGTAGCGGGCGAGGTGGCTGTCGAGCTGCGTGAGGCGGGCGGTGAGGTCACTCATGCTTGCATGTCCTTCGGCAGGAAACGGCGGATGGAGCTGGTTTTCGGGCTCAGCCCCGGGTCGATGTCGCGCATTTCCAGCGAGAGCATCAGCGAATTCGCGACCAGATCCTCGGCGCAGAACGCCTCGGCCGCGGCAAAGATCGCCGCGGTGGCGCGGGCCTTGTCCTCGGGACTGCGGCCGCCGCGCAGGCGGATGGCGATGTCGATGAAACCATGGCGCGGGTCGCCGTCGGCGATCAGCACATGATCGGCGGCAAAGGCCCGGACCCGGATCCCGGCGGGCGGAAAGACCCCGGTCGCCACCGCCGCATCGCGCAGGACGCGCAGGAAGCCCGGCATGTCGAGGCGCGTGTCGAGGTTGCGCGAATACTCGATCGACAGATGCGGCACGGCTCCCTCCCCGGGCTTTATACTTGCTTTGTTAAGTTATTGCCGCGCCCCTGTCAATTGCAAAGATCCGCCGCCGGGCCTCGCGCCCGGCAGAGGCGGCAGCGCAATTTCCTTGCTTTGTGACGGAGGTTCGGCCAGAGCAACGCCATGAGCAAGACACCGCTGCGCACCACCGCCCGCTCGCTGCCCATCGCGCTGCTGCGCGCGCGGGAAACCGTCATGGGCCCGGTGCGCGAGATGCTGGCGGAATCGGGGATCAACGAGCAGAAATGGCGGGTGCTCAGGGTGCTCGACGAGGCGGGGTCGCTGGATCAGAGCCTCCTGGCCGAACGCGCCTGCCTGCAACTGCCTTCGCTGACCCGGATCCTCCGGGCGATGGAGGATCAGGGCCTCGTCACCCGCGCCACCGCCGCCGAGGACCGCCGCCGCTCGATCGTGACGATCTCCGAGGCGGGGCAACAGGTGATCGAGGACCACGCCCAGGCCAACCGCGCCCTCTTCGCCCGGCTGGAGGCCCGCTTCGGCAAGGACCGGATGGAGGTGCTGCTCGACCTCCTCGAAGATCTCCACCGCACCGATTTCAAGAGCTGACCCGTCGCGCCCGGCGGCGGGAGGCACGCTCCCACCCGCCCACCCCGCGCGCCTCCCGCCGCGGAGAGGGCAGCGCTTGGGGTTGGCCCCGGGGGCCTTCTGCCCCCGGACCCCCGAGGATATTTGCAGAACGAAGATGAGGGTCAAGCGCCCTCTGTTCTCCATCTTTGTTCTGAAAATATCCTCGGGAGGATTTTCAAGGAGGGTGGAAAACCCTCCTTGAAGCAGGGGGTGCGGGGGGCGGCAGCCCCCCGCCTCCGGTCGCCCGAGGCGCCCGCGGCAGCGGGGAACGAGGGCGAAACGTCTATAGCGCCTTGCCCCCACGGTGGCCCCGCAACGAAAACCCCGGCCGCGGCGGGGGGCCGGGCCGGGGCAGGGGGGTGCCGGAACGCGAAAGGATCAGGCCAGCATCGCCAGCGGGTTTTCCAGGTTCTCGATGATTGCGCTCAGGAACTCGGCCCCCAGCGCGCCGTCGATCACCCGGTGATCGACCGACAGGGTCATCGACATGACATTGGCCACGCCGATCGTGCCGTCCGCCTTCACCACCGGTTTCTTGATCCCCGCGCCCACCGCCAGGATCGAGCCATGCGGCGGGTTGATGACCGCGTCGAAATTCTCGATCCCGAACATGCCGAGGTTCGAGATCGCGAAGCTGCCGCCCACATATTCATGCGGCGCCAGCTTGCGGTTGCGGGCACGGCCCGCGAGGTCCTTCATCTCGGCCGAAAGGGCGCTCAGCGATTTCAGATGCGCGTCCTTGATGACCGGGGTGAAGAGGCCGCCGTCGACCGCCACCGCCACGGCCAGATCCGAAGGCTTCAGTCTGAGGATCCGGTCGCCGGCCCAGACGGCATTGGCATCGGGCACCTTCTGCAGCGCCATGGCCGAGGCCTTGATGATGAAATCGTTGACGCTGAGCTTCACGCCGCGCGAGGCGAGCTGGCCGTTCAGCTGCTCGCGGAAGGCCATCAGCGCGTCCAGTTCGACCGAGCGGCGCAGGTAGAAATGCGGGATGGTCTGCTTGGCCTCGGTCAGCCGCGCCGCGACCGTCTTGCGCATGCCGTCGAGCTTGACCTCTTCATAGGCCCGGCCCTCGAACATCTTCATGACGGTATTGGCATCGGCGCCGGTCGGCATCGCCGCCTTGGCCGGGGCCGCCGCCGCTGGCGCGGGCGCGGCTGCCGCCGGAGCGGAGGCTTTCGGCGTGGCCGTCGCGCCCTCGACATCGGCCTTGACGATCCGGCCACGCGGGCCGGAGCCGGCGATGGCGCTCAGGTCGAGGCCCTTGTCCTTGGCGATCCGCCGCGCCAGCGGCGAGGCGAAGACGCGCTGGCCGTCACCGGCGGCGGCGGCCGGGGCGGCTTTCGGCGCCTCGGCCTTGGGCGCTTCCGCCTCGGGCTTGGCGGCTTCGGCCTTGGCAGGCGCGGCTTTCGGCGTGCCGATGTCGGAGGCGCTTTCGCCCTCTTCCAGCAGCACGGCGATCGGGGTGTTGACCTTCACCCCTTCGGACCCTTCGGCGATCAGCAGCTTGCCCATCACGCCTTCATCGACGGCCTCGAATTCCATTGTCGCCTTGTCGGTCTCGATTTCGGCGATGACCATGCCGGAGGTGATCGCATCCCCCTCCTTGACCAGCCATTTCGCCAGCGTCCCCTCCTCCATGGTGGGCGAGAGCGCGGGCATCAGGATTTCCACGGGCATATCGGCCTCCTCAGCGATAGGTGACTTTTTTGACGGCCTCGATCACCTCGGCGGTGGTGACCAGCGCCAGTTTCTCGAGGTTGGCCGCGTAGGGCATCGGCACGTCCTTGCCGCAGAGGTTGATGACCGGCGCGTCGAGGTAATCGAAGGCCTCCATCATCACCGTGGCCGAGATGAAGTTGCCGACCGACGATTGCGGGAAGCCTTCCTCGACGGTGACCAGGCGGTTGGTCTTCTGCACCGAGGCGATGATCGTCGCGGTGTCCATCGGGCGGATGGTGCGCAGGTCGATGACTTCGGCGTCGATGCCTTCGGCGGCGAGTTTCTCGGCGGCTTCAAGGGCATAGGTCATGCCGATCCCGAAGCTGACGATGGTCACGTCGCGGCCCTCACGGGCGATGCGGGCCTTGCCGATCTCGACGGTGAAATCCTCAAGGTCCGGCACTTCGAAGGTGCGGCCGTAGAGGATTTCGTTTTCGAGGAAGATCACCGGGTTCGGATCGCGGATCGCGGCCTTCAGAAGGCCCTTCGCGTCGGCCGCCGAATAGGGCATCACCACCTTCAGGCCCGGGACATGGGAGTACCACGCCGCGTAATCCTGGCTGTGCTGGGCGGCCACCCGGGCCGCAGCACCATTCGGGCCACGGAAGACGATGGGGCAGGGCAGCTGGCCGCCCGACATGTAGTTCGTCTTGGCGGCCGAGTTGATGATGTGGTCGATGGCCTGCATGGCGAAGTTGAAGGTCATGAACTCGACAATCGGGTTCAGACCGCCCCAGGCTGCGCCGACCGCCAGACCGGCGAACCCGGCCTCGGTGATCGGCGTGTCGATCACCCGGCGGGCGCCGAATTCATCGAGCAGACCCTGGCTGATCTTGTAGGCGCCCTGGTATTCGCCGACTTCCTCGCCCATCAGGAAGACGTTCTCGTTGCCGCGCATCTCTTCGGCCATGGCCTCGCGCAGGGCTTCCCGCACGGTCATGGACTTCATCTTGGTGCCTTCGGGCCAGTCGGGCGTGTTCAGCGGCCAGGGAACCTCGCCCCCGGCCTGCGCCGCGACAGGGGCATCAGCCTTCAGGGGCGCTGCGGGCGCCGCCTCGGCCTTCGGCGCGGGGGCCGCCGCCAGGTCCTCGGCGCTTTCGCCTTCCTCGACCAGCACGGCGATGGGGGTGTTGACCTTCACCCCTTCGGTCCCTGCGGCGATCAGGATCTTGCCCATCACGCCTTCATCGACCGCTTCGAATTCCATCGTCGCCTTGTCGGTCTCGATCTCGGCGAGGATCATGCCGGAGGTTACGGTATCGCCCTCTTTCACCAGCCATTTGGCCAGCGTGCCCTCTTCCATGGTGGGCGAGAGGGCGGGCATCAGGATCTGCGTTGCCATCTGGTTCCTCCCTCAGGCGTAGATATCGGTCCAGAGCTCGGAAAGATCCGGCTCGGGGCTGTCCTTGGAGAATTCGGCGGCCTCGTTGACGACGGCCTTGATCTCCTTGTCGATGGCCTTGAGGTCCTCGTCCGAGGCCTGGCCGCTGCCGATCAGCAGCTCGCGCACCCGCTCGATGGCGTCCCGCTCTTCGCGCATCTTCTGCACTTCCTCGCGGGTCCGGTACTTGGCGGGGTCCGACATCGAATGCCCGCGGTAGCGATAGGTCATGACCTCGAGGATATAGGGGCCGTCACCGGCGCGGCAGGCGGCGATGGCCTTCTCGGCCGCGGCCTTGACGGCCAGCACGTCCATGCCGTCGACGGCTTCGCCCTTGATGCCGTAGGCGGCGCCGCGTTCCCACAGGTTCGGGGATTTGGTCGAGCGCTTGGTCGAGGTGCCCATGGCGTATTGGTTGTTCTCGATCACGTAGACGACCGGCAGGTTCCACAGCTCGGCCATGTTGTAGCTCTCGTAGACCTGGCCCTGGTTGGCCGCGCCGTCACCGAAATAGGTGAAGGTGACGTTGTCGTTGCCCTTGTACTTGTCCGAGAAGGCAAGCCCCGTGCCCAGCGGCACCTGCGCGCCGACGATGCCATGACCGCCGTAGAAATGCTTCTCGCGGCTGAACATGTGCATCGAGCCGCCCTTGCCCTTGGAATAGCCGCCGATGCGGCCCGTGAGCTCGGCCATGACGCCCTTGGGATCCATGCCGCAGACCAGCATGTGGCCGTGGTCACGGTAGGAGGTGATGCGCTTGTCGCCGTCCTTGGCCGCGGCCTCGATCCCGACCACCACGGCCTCCTGGCCGATGTAGAGGTGGCAGAAACCGCCGATCAGCCCCATCCCGTAAAGCTGCCCCGCCTTTTCCTCGAATCGCCGGATCAGCAGCATGTCGCGGTAATACTTGAGCAGTTCCTCGCCCGAGACGTTTGATTTCTCGGTGGTCTTTCTGGCTGCCATCGGTGCCTCCCCCTGGTCGCGTCAGGAATAGTTTAACACTAAACGATCTTTTACACCAAGCCCTGATCGAAAGCGAGACTGTTTTGCCCGCTGGTTGCGCAACCACTCGCGCGCGCAATCGGCAGGGCCGGATTCCCCCCTATCGACCGGATCGGTCGGGGTTCAACCTAGCACGGAAAGCGCTGGTGCCCAGAAGGTTCTGACGGGGGAAGGCAGACGCGCCTCAGCGCAGGACGACCTCGTCCGAGCGGACATAGCCCAGAACCTCGCGCGCCTGCTGGTCCAGGAGGTCGAGGTCCAGGAATTCGTCCGACAGCCGACGGGTGCGGTTCTCGATCACCACCAGATCCGCGGCCAGCCGGTCGCGTTCCACCCGCAACTGGGCGGCGTCGGCCTCGACCTGGATGCGGCGGAACAGGCCATATTCCCCCTGCACGGCGGCAAAGGTCAGATAGGCGCCGAAAGTGCCGGTGATGGCATAGAAGATGACGGGCCCGAAGGCGGGTCGCTTTCTGTTCATGATCCTGCTCGTGGCCTCTGACCGGGCCTTTGCGCCATCCTGCCACAGCGGCGCGGGAAAAGGAATCCCCTCAAGGCGGGTTCCGGCGGCGGCCCGCCCGCCGCGCCGGCCCGACGCCGCGTCCGGCTGGACAGGACGGGGCGGCCGGGCGCAGGCTGGGGCAAAGGGAGGACCATCATGACCGCATCCGAGCCCCGCGGGCAGCTACGCACGCATGAGGTTTTCAACCAGCCCGCCATCCCCGGCCGCGACCCCTGGGCCGAGGACCCGACCCTGCGCCGGATCCTTGGCGCGGACCCGGGCCTCGCGGCCTTCGGCGCCGCGCTGGCCTCGGACGAGATCCGCGAGGCCGCCCGCGACGCGCAGACCCAACTGCCGCAATTGCGCAGCTTCGACCGCAACGGGCGGCGGCTGGACGAGGTGCATTTCCATCCCGGCTATCACCGCCTGATGGCGCTGGGGCTGGAGGCGGGCTATGCCGCCACCGCCTGGGACGGCACCGGCAGCCATCTGCGCCACGCGGCGATCAATTATCTGCTCAGCCAGGTCGAGCCCGGGGTCTGCTGCCCGATGACCATGACCTATGCCGGCATCCCGGCCCTGAACGCCGACCCGGGGCTGGCGGCGCTCTGGCAGCCGAAGCTGGCGGCGGCCGCCTATGATCCGCGCAGCATCCCCGTGGACCGCAAGCGGGCGGCGACGCTGGGCATGGCGATGACCGAGAAGCAGGGCGGATCGGACGTGCGGGCCAATGCGACCGTCGCGGTCAGGGATGGCGAGTTCTACCGGCTGACGGGCCACAAATGGTTCTGCTCGGCGCCAATGTGCGACGGGTTTCTGACGCTGGCGCAACTCGACGGGGCGATCACCTGTTTCCTGGTGCCGCGCTGGCTGCCGGACGGCACGCGCAACGCCTTCACCCTCCTCCGGCTGAAGGACAAGCTGGGCAACAAGGCCAATGCCTCGTCCGAGATCGAATACGACGGCACGCTGGCGCATCTGCTGGGCGAGCCCGGGCGCGGGGTGCAGACCATCATCGAGATGGTGCATCACACCCGGCTCGATACCGCCATCGCGCCTGCCGGGCTGATGCGCGCCGCGCTGGGCGAGGCGCTGAGCTGGGCCCGGGGCCGTTCGGCGTTCCAGAAGCGGCTCATTGACCAGCCCTTGATGCGCGCGGTTCTGGCCGATCTGGGGCTGGAGGCCGAGGCGGCGCTGCTGCTCGCGCTCGATGTGGCGCGGGCCTTCGACGATCCGGCGCGGCGGCCCTATGCGCGGATCGCCGTGGCGCTGGCCAAGTTCGTGTCGAACAAGGCCGCGCCGGGGATGATCTATGAATGCATGGAGGCGCTGGGCGGCATGGGCTATGTCGAGGAGACGCCGCTGCCCATGCTCTACCGCGAGGCGCCGCTCAATTCGATCTGGGAGGGGTCGGGGAATGTCATCTGCCTCGACATCCTGCGGACGCTGATGAAGGAGCCCGAGGCGGGGGCCCAGCTGACGGCAAGGCTGGAAGCGGCGCGGGGTCTCGATCCCCGCTATGACGCGGCGCTGGCGGCGCACCGCGAGCGCTGGCCGGCCCTGCCGACCGAGGCCGAGGCGCGCTGGTTCGCGGAATCCTTGGGGGTGCTGCTGACCGGGGCGGTAATGCTGGCCGAGAGCCCGCTCGCCGGGGAATGGCTGGCGACGCGGCTGGGGCCGCGGGGCCGGGTCGCGGGGGCTGTCGCCATCGACGCCGACAAGGTGCTGGCGGCGCTCTGAGGATGGGCGGATCGCCCATCCTACGGCAGGGGCCCGTAGGGTGCGTGCTCGCACGCACCGCGCGGAGGCGGGGTTCTATCCCACCTGAGGCGATCAAGTAGGGTGGGATTTCATCCCACCCAAGGCCACCCCCTCAGAAATGCGCTTTCTCCTCATCCGGCCGTCCGGCGGCGATGGCCAGAAGCCCCGCCACGGCACAGAATCCGATCGGGAACATGGTGAAGACGCCGAACCCGAAGGCCGCGTACATCAGCCCGGCCGAGGCCAGCAGCATCACCCCGCCCCAGAGCGCCCTTGCCCGGGCCATGGCGCCTCCGGCGATGGCCAAGAGCGGCGCCACGAAGCTCGCCAGCCGCACCAGACTCGCGTCGTCGACCACGCCGAAGGCCTGCGCAACCTCGACATGGGTCTCGGTCAGCACGGTGTAGCCGTAGCCGAAGAAGCCCACCACCATGGCGATCAGCCCGCCGACGATCCCCAGCACCAGAGCCGCGTTGCGCATATTGGTCCTTCCCGGGCGGCCCGATGCCGCAGGCCTTGCAGATAGGGGCCCGGGCGGGGCGCGATCAAGGGCCTAGGCGCCTCAGAAGCCGATCCGCGCCACCACGCCCGCGTGATCCGAGCCCAGTCCCGGCCGGATCTCGGTGCTGCCCTGGCCACTGGTCAGCACATGGTCGATGGGCCAGCCCAGACCCATGACCCGGATCGAGGCGCGTATCGGCCCGATCCGCTGCGCCCCGGCTGCCGCGCCCAGGGCCCGGACCGCGTATCCCCAGGGCACCATGTTGAAATCGCCCCCGATCACCACCCGGCCGCGCATCGGTTCCAGCAGCGGAGCGATGGAGTCAACCGCCGCGCCCTGCCCATAGGGCCAGGGCCAGGACAGATGGATCGACGCCGCCCAGACCGGCCCGGAGGGCGAGGCCACCTGCATCGCCGCCATGCCGCGCATGGGCGAGCATTGCACCGCCTCGCCCGGCCAGCGCGACAGGACCGCGATCCCGCTCCAGGACGAGAAGCGGCACAGATGCTGATGAGGATAGGTCTCGCGCAGCAGATCGAGGATCGCGGCATTGGTATCGCTCACCTCCTGCAGCAGGACGACATCGGCGCCGGACTCCAGGATATCCGCGACCAGCGGCGCGGGATCGGCCAGCGAGGCCAGCAGGTTCTTGCTGTAGAGCGTGAGGTCCACCCGGGCCGGAGCCTCGCCGCCCCGCATCGCCCCCAGGATCATCGGCGCCGAGGCCCCCAGCGCCAGGATCAGCGCCACCGCGCCCAGCCGCCGCGCGCCGCTCAGGCCCGCGGCCAGCGCGCTCAGCGCCATCGCCCCGGCCCAGAACGGCCGGAACACCGCCAGCGTATCCCCCGCCGGATGCAGGGGACCGAGGAAACTCGCCGCCAGCATGAGGCCGGACAGCAGGGTCAGGGTCAGGAATAATCGTCTCACCAGGGGCTCCCGCAGCCTGCGGGAGGGCTAAACGCCAAGCCCCCCGGGGGCAACGCACGAAATCGCGAAGCCCCCCGCCATCGGCGGAAATCAGTCCTTGGCGCGTTCGTAATAGCTGTTGTCGGCGGTGTTGATGACGATCCGCGTCTCGACCCCGATATGCGGCGGGACCATGACGCGCACGCCGATATTGGTCATCGCGGGCTTGTAGGACGACGAGGCGGTCTGCCCCTTCACCACCGGCTCGGTCTCGGTCACCTCGACGGTGATCCGCGCGGGCAGTTCGATCGAGATCGGGATCGACTCGAAGGTCTGCAGATAGACCCGCATGCCCGGCTCCAGGAACGGCGCCGCATCGCCCACCACATCGGCGGTCGCGGTGACCTGCTCGAAGCTCTCGGGGTTCATGAAGTGATAGCCCTCGCCATCCTCGTAGAGGAAGTCGTATTCCCGCTCGTCCACATCGGCCTTCTCGACCTGCTCGGTGGTCTTCCAGCGCTCGCTCGTCTTCACCCCGTCCGAGATGCGGCGCATGTCGACCGAGGTGGTGGGCGTGCCCTTGCCGGGGTGGAAGTTCTCGGCCTTGAGCACGACGTAGAGCTGGCCGTTCATGTCGACGACGTTGCCCTTGCGAAGAGAGGAAGCAATGACTTTCACGGGTGGTTCCTTGTGGAGGGCCGCAGAGCGGATTATGCGCGGATTGCTCCCGGCCCTAGCCGAAACCGAAACGGATTTCCAGTGAAGAGGTGCCCCTGATGCGCGAAACCCCCTGGTGGCACCCCGCCCGGCACGAGGACCGCCGCCCGATCCTTCTGGCCCGCAACCGCATTCAGGGGGCGATTCGCGGCTTCCTGTCGGGGCAGGATTTCATCGAGGTGGACCCGGCCGCGCTGGCGGTCAGCCCCGGCAACGAGGCGCATCTGCACGCCTTCGCCACCGAAGCCATCGGCAATGACGGCGTGGCGCGGGTGATGTACCTGCACACCTCGCCCGAATTCGCGCTGAAAAAGCTGCTGGCGGCGGGCGAGCGGCGGATCGCTTCCTTCGCCCATGTCTGGCGCAACCGCGAGCGGGGGCCGAAGCACGCGCCCGAATTCACCATGCTGGAATGGTATCGCGCGGGCGAGGATTATGCGGTCCTGATGGAGGACGTGGCCGAAATGGCGCGGCTGGCCTGTCAGGCGGCGGGGACGGCGGTGCTGCGCTACGGCGATCTGACCTGCGATCCGTTCCAGCCCTATGAGCGGCTTTCGGTGGCGGAGGCGTTCCAGCGGTATGCGGGCGTCGATCTGCTGGCCACGCTGACCGGGCCCGAGCCCGATACGGCGGCTTTGCGCGGGCAGGCCCAAGGGTTGCAGATGGCGGCGGATGACACATGGTCCGACATCTTCTCTCGGTTGCTGTCGGAACGGGTCGAGCCGCATCTGGGGCGGGGGCGGCTGACGGTGCTGGACCGCTATCCCGCCTGCGAGGCGGCGCTGGCGCGCGCCTGCGCCGATGACCGGCGCGAGGCCGAGCGGTTCGAGGTCTATGCCTGCGGGGTGGAGCTGGCCAACGGGTTCGGGGAACTCACCGACCCCGCCGAACAGCGCCGCCGCTTCGAGATCGAGATGGACGAGAAGGCCCGTGTCTATCGCGAACGCTACCCGCTGGACGAGGATTTCCTGGCCGCGCTGGCGCTGATGCCCGAGGCGTCCGGCATCGCGCTGGGTTTCGACCGGCTGGTCATGCTGGCCACCGCCGCGCCGCATATCGACGCGGTGCAATGGGTGCCGGTGGGGTAGGGGCGTGCCCGCTAGCCGTCGCCCCGGACCTGCTTGACTCCCCCCTGCGCACAACCTAGGGAGCCCGGCCCTGTACGGCACAAGGAACATGAGCATGGCGCAACGAGCACTCGGGCTTGGGGTGGACTTCGGCACGTCGAACACCGCCGCAGGCTACATGCGGGACGGGCGGCCGCACCTCATCACCTTCGAGCCCGGCCAGACGACGATCCCGACGACCTTCTTCTTCGACTTCGACGCGCGCGCCCTGCTGATCGGCGAGCCCGCCAATCAGGCCTTGCTCGATGGCGTCGAGGGGCGCTTCATGCGGGCGCTCAAGCGCATTCTGGGCACCCCCCTGATGCACGAACCGCGGCAGCTCCTGAACGAGCGCGTGACCTTCGTCGAGATCATCGCCCGCTTCCTCGCGCAGGTGAAGGCGCGGGCCGAGGCCGAAGCGGGGATGCGCTTCGACCGGGTCCTGTCCGGGCGTCCGGTGGTGTTTCATGGCGCGAACAACCCGCGCGAGGCCGCCGCTGAAGCCGATCTGCGGGCCTGCTACCTGGCTGCCGGCTTCACCGAGGTGGACTTCATGCTGGAACCGCAGGCCGCCGCGATTGCCAGCGGCTCGGCTGAGGACGAGGGCGGGCTGGGGTTGATCGTCGATGTGGGCGGCGGCACATCGGATTTCTCGCTCTTCCGTTCGGACCGCGACGGGGTGACGATCCTCGCCAATCACGGGGTGCGCATCGGCGGGACGGATTTCGACCGCTCGATCAGCATCGACCGGGTGATGCCGCATCTGGGCAAGGGAACCGAGCTGCGCAAGGTCCTCGGCTCGGGCAGCTCGCCCACGCCCAATGCGATCTTCAACGATCTGGCGACCTGGGAGAAGATCGCCTTCCTCTACACGCCGCAGAACCGACGGATGGCGGCCGAGATGGTGCGGCTGGCGCATGAGCCGGAGAAACTCGCGCGCCTCGCGACGGTGCTGGAGGACGAACTGGGGCACGAGCTGAGCTTTGCCGTGGAGCGGGGCAAGATCGCCGCCAATGGCGGGGCGGACAGCGCGTCGATCCGGCTGGACGGGATCGAACCGGGCCTCGTCATTCCCCTGTCGCCCGATGCCCTGACGGAAAGCCTGGCCCGCCACGCCGACGACCTGGCCGAGGGCGCGCGCGAGACGCTGCGCATCGCCGGGCTCGACGCCGCCCGGGTCGAGACAGTGGTCTATGTCGGGGGTTCCAGCCTGATGTCGCTGGTCTCGGAGACGATGAAACGGCAGTTCCCGCAGGCCGTTCATTCCTTCAGCGAGGTCTTTACGGCCGTGGCGAACGGGCTGGTCATCGCGGCGGGGGACATGGGGGCGATGCGGCCGGTCTGACGGGGCCGACAGCGTGTTCCCGCGGCGTCGGCCGGCGGAAGCCGGGGACGGCCCGGGGCAGCTGCATCGGCCTCAGCCCTGATCCCCCCTCAAACCTCGCCCCAACCCGCCTGCGGCAAAAGCGTTGCGATCTTGTAAAGCAGGTTCCGCGCCGCCCGCTGGCGGGGGTGAGCCGGGTCGTCGGCGAAGGCGCGCAAAGCCTCGCCCAGCACCGCCGCCTCGTCCGGGGTCAGGGTGGTCGGCGGCAGGACCAGCGGCGTGCGCAGGATATAGCCCAGCCCCCGCTCGCCCTCGACCGGGATCCCGGTCGCCGCCATCATCGCCATGTCACGCCAGATGGTGCGGGTCGAAACCCCCATCACCTGGGCCAGTTCGGCGGCCGTGTGCAGCCGCCCGTCGCGCAGCACCTGCACCAGATCATAGAGCCTTTGGTCGCGGTTCATCCGGGCCTCCAACTGACAAAATACTGTCAGGAGACCGCCTCCGCCACCCCCCATGGACCCGGAATCGGTCTATGATCGCCGGGCGCGCCGGATTATTTCAGGGGCAAGGGCGCCCCCGGGACAGGATGGCGCCGGACCTGAAGGAGAGAGCCATGCTCAACAATATCGGCCCCGTGGGCCTTATCCTGATTGCCGCCGTCGTGCTCGTCCTCTTCGGGCGCGGCAAGGTCTCCAGCCTGATGGGCGAAGTCGGCAAGGGCATCACCGCCTTCCGCCGCGGCGTCAAGGACGGCTCGGAAGAGATCGAGAACCAGCGCGCCGCCGAGGCTGCCGAACAGGCCCGCGACGTGACGCCCCAGCCGGCCGAGCGCGACCGCGCCTGATCTTACCCTGCGCTCAAAGCCAAGGAGCGGCTTATGTTCGACATCGGCTGGTCGGAAATGCTGGTCGTCGGCGTCGTGGCCCTGATCGTGGTCGGTCCCAAGGACCTGCCCAAGATGTTCCACACGATCGGTGAATTGACCGGCAAGGCCCGGGGCATGGCGCGCGAATTCCAGCGCGCGATGGATGCTGCGGCCAAGGAAACCGGCGTCAGCGGGGCGATGAAGGATTTCAAGCGCGCCGCCTCGGGGCAAGGCCTGCGCGACACGGTCAAGGAAGCTGCCGGTTTCGACGATATCGAAAAGGATTTCCGCGACATCGGCCATGACAAGCCGGCGGTCCGCAGCCCCGGCACCAAGGCCGGCCCGGCGATGCCGCCGAAATCGGCCGAAGTCTCGCCCGTCGCCATCGAGGACGAGTTCGACGAGGCCGAAGCCGATGAAATCGCCGCCCAGGACCTCGCCCGCCGCAATGCCGAGGTGTCGCAGACCGAGGCGCAGCGCCTGAAGAAGCAAAAGCAGGCCGAGGCCGCGCGCCAGAAAGCCGCCGCGATCCGCGCCGCCAAGGAGGCCGAGGCCGCCGAGGCCGACGTCGAACGCTGGCGCCCCGATCCCCGCGCGGACGACGGGCGGCCCGCCGCCTCGACCAAGCCCCTCCCCGATCCCGAAGGCTGAGCCCCGTCATGGTCGCCAAACCCAAAGCCGCGGATGCAATCGACGACAGTTCCGCGCCGCTGATCGAGCATCTCGCGGAACTCCGCAACCGGATCATCAAGTCGCTCGCCGCCTTCATCGTGGCGATGACCCTGTGCTTCACGGTCTGGAACCCGATCTTCAACTTCCTGACCCGGCCTCTCTGCGACGCGCTGGAAAGCCAGGGCCAGGAATGCAACCTGATCCTGATCCAGTTGCAGGAAGGCTTCTTCGTCGCCGTCAACATCGCCATGCTGGGCGGCTTCGTGCTGGCCTTCCCGGTGATCGGCTACCAGCTGTGGCGCTTCGTGGCGCCGGGCCTCTACAAATCCGAGAAGAACGCGTTCCTGCCGTTCCTCGTGGCCTCGCCGCTGATGTTCTTCCTCGGCGCCGCCTTCGCCTATTACGTCATCATGCCGATGGGCTACACCTTCTTCCTGGGCTTCCAGCAGATTGCCATGGACCCCGCGACCGGTGCCGTGACCGGCGCGCCGGGGGCCGATGGTTTGCCCGTCACGCCCGAAGGCGCCATCGAATCCCTGCAGCATGCGGGGATCGCCTTCCAGGGCTCGGTCAACGAATACCTGTCGCTCGCCACCAAGTTCATCATCGCCTTCGGCCTCTGCTTCCAGCTGCCGGTGCTGCTGACGCTGATGGGCAAGGCCGGGCTCGTCTCGGCCCAGGCGCTGAAGAACGGGCGCAAATGGGCGGTGGTCGGCATCCTGGTGCTGGCGGCCCTTGCCACGCCGCCTGATGTCATCTCGCAGATCGTGCTCTTCTCGGTGGTCTATTCGCTCTATGAAATCTCGGTGATCCTGGTCGGCCGGGTGGAGCGCAAGCGCAACGCCGATCTGATGGCCGAGGGTCTTCTGGACCCCGAAGACCTGGAATAACCGCAAGCCCATGACCGACCCGATCCTGACCCGCATCGCCGAGGCGCTGGAGCGCCTCAGCCCGCCGCCCGCCGCCGCGCCCGATTTCGCGGCCGCCGATGCCTTCGTCTGGCATACCGAGCCCGACCGGCTGGAGCCGGTGACCAAGGTCAGCCGCGTGCCGCTGGCGCTGCTTCAGGGCATCGGCCGGGTGCAGGGGATCTTGCTGGAGAACACGCTGCAATTCGCGCGCGGGTTCGGGGCCAACAACGCGCTGCTCTGGGGTGCGCGCGGGATGGGGAAATCCTCGCTGGTCAAGGCGGTGCATGCCGAGGTCCTGGCCCGGGGCCTGCCCTGCACGCTGGTCGAGATCCAGCGCGAGGATCTGCCCTCGGTCGGTCGGCTGCTCAATCACCTGCGGGCGGCGCCCGAGCGGCGGTTCGTGCTGTTCTGCGACGACCTCAGTTTCAGCCACGACGACACGCATTACAAATCGCTGAAGGCGGTGCTGGATGGCGGGATCGAGGGGCGGCCCTCGAACGTGATCCTTTACGCCACCTCGAACCGGCGGCATCTGATGCCCCGCGACATGATCGAGAACGAGCGCTCTACCGCCATCTCGCCCTCCGAGGCGGTCGAGGAGAAGGTCTCGCTGTCGGATCGTTTCGGGCTGTGGCTGGGCTTCCACCCCTGCACGCAGGACGAATATCTGGCGATGATCGACGGCTATGTCGGCGAATACGGGCTCAGCGTCGATCCCGAGCAGCTGCGCGCCGAGGCCATCGAATGGCAGGCGACGCGGGGCGGGCGGTCGGGCCGGGTGGCCTGGCAGTTCTTCTGCGATCTGGCCGGGCGGATGGGCAAGGCGATCTGAGCCCGGGCGTGCCGCAAGGTGGGTTGAAAACCCACCCTACAGGCGCGACCCCGTAGGGTGGGTTTTCAACCCACCGTCGGCGACCTCAGCCCCGCGCGTGCCGCGATGGTGCGTGCAAGCACGCACCCTACCTCACTCCGGCAACCACCGCGCCAGCCGCGCCCGGTTCACCCCCCGGTCGCCATAGCCGAAGCGCGAGCGCGAGAAGGCGATTATGCGGGTGCCGCCGCCCTCGGCGACCAGCCGGATCGAGACGTAATCGGGATAGCCCATGATCGGCGTCCGGGCGATCCAGGTGGTCACGCCGCCGCCCGCGTCGAGGACCCGGGCGCCTTCGGCTTCGGCCCGGGCGGCGATGGTCGCGGCGACCTCGGCCGAGGGGGCGGCGACCACCCGGTCGACCCGGGCGAAATTGGGCGAGGTCGGGTCCGGCACGGTCAGGGGATCGACATGCCAGCGCGCCGGATCCGAGGGGGCGAGCCGCACATAGGCGGCGAAACCCGCGGCGAGCAGCAGCAGCACCAGGGCGGTCAGGGCGACAAAGCGCAGGGGGCGGGGCATGGGATCCTCGGCGTCAGGCTTCGACAGATCGGCCCGAAGACCGTAGCACGGGGGCAACGCGCAAGGCCAAGCCTTTGATATCCGGGCGCGGGCGGCGAGGTCCCACGCGTGGGACCTCAGCTCTTTCGCCGGGTCCAGGCCCAGAGGCAGAGGATCTCCATCGCCACATGCGCCCCCGCGATCGCCGTGGCCCCGGTGGTGTCATAGGGCGGGCTCACCTCGACCACATCGCCGCCGGTCAGCCGGATCCCGGCCAGCCCCCGCAGGATCGCCGCCGCCTGCCAGCTGGCCAGCCCGCCCCAGACCGGCGTGCCGGTGCCGGGCGCGAAAGCCGGGTCCAGCGCGTCGATATCGAAGGTCAGATAGCAGGGCCCGTCGCCGACGATCTCCCGCACCCGCGCCGCCACCGCCGCCGGTCCCCTCTGATGCACCGAGGGCGCGTCGATGACGTTCACGCCGAGATAATCCTCGCATTCCGTGCGGATGCCGATCTGTACCGAATGCGCGGGATCGACCAACCCCTTCTTCACCGCCTTGTAATAGAAGGTCCCGTGGTCGATCCGCTCGAAATCGTCGTCGGCCCAGAGGTCGGAATGCGCATCGAAGGTGATGACCCGCAGGGGCCCGAACCGCTCGGCATGGGCTTCCAGGATCGGCAGGGTGATCGAATGATCGCCCCCCAGCACCAGCGAGCCGCAGCCCGCGTCCAGAATCCCGCCGATATGGCGTTTCAGCGTGGCCGGGAATTCCGAGGTCTTGGCATAATCGAAAGCCAGATCGCCGTAATCCACGACGCTGAATTCCCCCAGCGGATCGAAGCCCCAGCCATAGGGCGGGTCATAGGGTTGCAGGGTCGAGGCCTCGCGGATCGCCCGCGGACCGAAGCGGGTGCCGGTCCGATGCGTCACCGCCTGATCGAAGGGTACGCCGGTCACCGCCAGATCGGCGCCGGCCAGATCCTTGGTATAGGCGCGCCGGAGGAAGCTCACCGCGCCGCCAAAGGCGTTCTCGTAGCTCAGGCCCCGCCGGTCCTGGCGGGTGAAGGCCCCGTCAACCTCGGTCTTTGCGTCTTCCAGCGCCATCCCCAGCCCCTTTGTCCTCGCCTCGGGCAGGGGAGCAAAAGCCGCCTGCAAAGGCAAGCGGGCAATTCCGGGCGGGGTTTTGCCTGTGTTTCAGACTGTCACGCGCTGTGATCGCGGGGAATCTTGCAATGGCCCAATGACAGGGTAAAACGGGCGCAAATTTAGAGCAGGAAAACCATGTCTGTATCCCTAGTCATTCTCGCCGCCGGCATGGGCAGCCGGATGAATTCCGCACGGCCCAAAGTTTTGCATCCGATCGGCGGCGCGCCGCTTCTGGCCCATGCCATGCGCGCGGGCGATATTCTGGAGCCCGAGCGCGTCGTGGTCGTCACCGGCCATGGGGCCGAGGCCGTCGCCAAGGCCGCGAAGACCGCCAATCCCGAGGTGCTGATCGCCCATCAGGCCGAGCAGCTGGGCACCGCCCATGCCGTCGCCCAGGCGCGCGCCGCGCTGGAAGGCTTCACCGGCGATGTGGTGATCCTTTACGGTGACACCCCCTTCGTCAGCCCCGAGACGCTGGAGCGGATGCGCGAGGCGCGCGAGCGTCACGCGGTCGTGGTGCTGGGCTTCGAGGCCGCCGATCCCGGGCGCTATGGCCGGCTGATCCTGAACGGCGAGATGCTGGAACGGATCGTCGAATTCAAGGACGCGACCGAGGCGGAGCGGGCCATCACGCTGTGCAACTCGGGCGTGGTCTGCGCCGACGCATCGGTACTTTTCCAACTTATCGACAGCGTGGGCAACGAGAATGCCGCGGGCGAGTATTACTTGACCGACATTGTGGCGATTGCCAGACAAAAGGGCCTCAGCGTCGGCGCGGTGCGCTGCGACGAGGCCGAGACGCTGGGCATCAACACCCGCGCCGAACTCGCCGCGGCCGAGGTCGCCTTCCAGACCCGCGCCCGGGCCGAGGCGCTGGAGAACGGCGTGACGCTGATCGCGCCCGAGACGATCTATTTCTCGCTGGATACGGTGATCGGGCGGGATGCGGTGGTCGGGCCGAACGTGGTCTTCGCCCCCGGCGTCACCGTCGAAAGCGACGCGACGATCCGCGCCTTCTGCCATCTGGAGGGCTGCCACGTCAGCCGCGGCGCCACCGTCGGGCCCTTCGCCCGGCTGCGGCCCGATGCCTATCTGGCCGAGGATGTGCATGTCGGCAATTTCGTCGAGATCAAGAATGCCAACATCGACGAGGGCGCCAAGGTCAACCATCTGACCTATATCGGCGACGCCGATGTCGGCGAGGGTTCGAACATCGGCGCGGGCACCATCACCTGCAATTACGACGGCGTCTTCAAGCATCGCACCACCATCGGCAAGAACGTGTTCGTGGGGTCGGACACGATGCTGGTGGCGCCGGTGCGGCTGGGCGACGGGTCGATGACCGGCTCGGGTTCGGTCATCACCGAGGACGTGCCGGCCGGGGCGCTGGCGCTGGGCCGGGCCCGTCAGGAAAACAAGCCGGGCCTCGCGACCCGGCTCATGGAACGTCTGAAGGCCAAGAAGGCCGCGGCAAAGAAAGAGGGCTGATCTCATGTGCGGGATTGTGGGCGTTCTGGGAACGCACGAAGTGGCACCGCTGATCCTCGAGTCGCTCAAGCGGCTGGAGTATCGGGGATACGATAGCGCCGGGATCGCCACGGTGAACACCGGGCGGCTGGACCGCCGCCGGGCGGTGGGCAAGCTGATAAACCTGTCGGACCTGCTGGTGCACGAACCGCTGGCGGGCAAGGCGGGGATCGGCCACACGCGCTGGGCCACCCATGGCGAGGCGAATGTGAAGAACGCGCATCCGCACAGCTCGGGCCCGGTGACGGTGGTGCATAACGGCATCATCGAGAATTTCCGCACCCTGCGCGAGGAGCTGGCCTCGGTCGGGCTGGGTCACGAGACCGACACCGACACCGAGACCATCGCGCTGCTGACCCGGCACCTGATGGAGCAGGGGATGGACCCCGAGGCGGCCGTGCGCGAGACGCTGGCGCGGCTGGACGGGGCCTTCGCGCTGGCCTTCATCTTTGAAGGGCATGACGATCTGATGATCGGCGCCCGCAAGGGCTCGCCGCTGGCGGTGGGCTGGGGCGACGGCGAGATGTATCTGGGCTCGGACGCGATCGCGCTGGCGCCGATGACCGACCGCATCACCTATCTGGACGAGGGCGACTGGGTTGTTCTGACCCGCGGCGGCGCCACCTTCTACGATTTCGCGGGCAACCGGGTGAACCGTGATGTCAGCGTGATCCGGCTGGATCAGACGCGCGTCGACAAGGGCGGCCACCGGCATTTCATGGCCAAGGAGATCGCCGAGCAGCCCTCGGTCCTGGGCGCGGGGCTGGCCTTCCACCTGTCGCCCGACGGCAAGACCATCGCCTTCCCGCCCGAGGTGGATTTCCGCGGCATCGACCGGGTGACGATGGTCGCCTGCGGCACCGGCCATTACGCGACCCAGGTGGCGAAATACTGGTTCGAGCAGATCGCGGGCCTGCCCTGCGACACCGATATCGCCAGCGAGTTCCGCTACCGCGAGCCGGTGCTGAGCGACAAGGGCATGGGCATCTTCGTCAGCCAGTCGGGCGAGACCGCCGACACGCTGGCGGCGCTGCGCTATGTCGACGGCAAGCTGAGCCGCACGGTCGGGGTGGTCAATGTCTCGACCTCGTCCATCGCGCGGGAATCGGACGTGGCGCTGCCGATCCTGGCCGGGCCGGAGATCAGCGTGGCCTCGACCAAGGGCTTCACGGCGCAGCTGCTGGTCCTGCTGCTGCTGGCGCTGAAGGCCGCGCATGACCGCGGGCGGCTCGACGATGCGGGGCTGGCCGAGAAACTGGCCGAGCTGCGCATGCTGCCGGGCATCCTGGCCCAGGCGCTGGATCGCGAATCCGAGATCGAGGCGCTGGCGCACAAGATCTCCAGCGCCAAGGACGTGCTGTTCCTGGGCCGCGGCGTGATGTACCCGCTGGCGCTGGAAGCGGCGCTGAAGCTCAAGGAACTGAGCTATATCCACGCCGAGGGCTATGCCTCGGGCGAGCTGAAACACGGCCCCATCGCGCTGATCGACGAGGTGATGCCGGTGGTGGTGCTGGCGCCCCGTGACGCGCTCTATGACAAGACCGTCTCGAACATGCAGGAAGTCATGGCCCGGCTGGGCAAGGTCATCCTGATCTCGGACCGCAAGGGCCTCGACGAGGCAGGCAAGGTCTGGGGCACGCTCACCATGCCGAACGTGCCGAGCCTGATCGCGCCCATCGTCTATGCGGTTCCGGCGCAGATGCTGGCCTATCACACGGCGCTGGCCCGCGGCACGGATGTGGACCAGCCGCGCAACCTGGCGAAATCCGTCACGGTGGAGTGAGACGGCCAGGCGCTTCGCGGCGTTCGAGGAGGACCATCTGCGGCTCATCGCCGGGCAGCAGATGGTCTTCGTCGCCACCGCGGCGCCCACGGCCGGGTGAACCTGTCACCCAAGGGCATGGACAGCCTCAGGGTGACGGGGCCGAACCGGCTGGTCTGGCTGAATGTGACCGGCTCGGGGAACGAGACGGCGGGTCATCTGCGCCTCGATCCCCGGAGGACGCTGATGTGGTGTTCCTTCACCACACGGCCGGTGATCCTGCGCGCCTGTGGCGCGGCCCGCACCCTGCATCCGCGGGACGCGGAATGGGCCGGGCTTATGGGCGGTTCTAGCCGACGCCGGGGGCGCGGCAGACCTACCTGCTGGATGTGGATCCGGTGCAGACCTCCTGCGGCTATGCCGTGCCGTTCGATGACCATGTGGCCGGGCGCGACACGCTCCGTCGCTGGGCCACGCCGCGGGACGAGGCGGCACTGCAGGCCTGTCGGGCCGAAAAGAACGCGCTGACGCTCGACGGTTTCCCCACCGGCACGCCAAAGTGATCCGGCCGGGCGGGGCGCGCGTATCCCCTCGGTATCGCCCGGAGGCCCGCCATGCTCACCCGCCGTCTGTTCCTGCTCGCCGCACCACTCCTCGCCGCGGGCTGCGCCACCCGCCCCGACGCCCCCGGGACCGCCGGTCCCCTGACGCTGCGCGACGTGTTCCTGGGCGAGGTCCGGGGCCGCGGTCTGTTCCGCGTCGACCTGACCGGCGCTGAGCGGCGCTTCACCGCGCGGCTGCACGGGCGGATGCAGGGCGAGCAGCTGATCGTGGCCGAGGATTTCACCTATGACGACGGCCAGACGGGCCGCCTGACCTGGGTGTTCCAGCCCCTCGGCCCCGGTCGCTGGAGCGGTCGGCGCGAGGATACGGTGGGTCTGGCCGAGGTGGTCGAGGAAGGCGAGACGATCCGCCTCGACTACACCGCCGATTTCGAGTCGCTCGAGGGTGTGACGCGGCTCGCCTTCTCGGACGTGATCTATCGCGCGCCGGGGGGATTGGTTATCAACGAAGCCATCGTGCGGCGCTGGGGGATCCCCGTGGGCCGCGTCCGCTTCGAAATGACCCGAGCATGATTGACCCAGAGACCGCGCTATCCCGCCTGCACGCCCAGACCGATCCCACCCGCGCCGCCGAGATGCGCGCCTATCACAAGGTGGACCGGATCTATCTGGGCCTGTCGAACCCGCAGATCGACGCGCTGGTCGCCGAATGGCGCGCGGTTTGCAGCGTCGAGGAGCGCGTGGCACTGGCCGACGCGCTCTGGGCCAGCGGCATCCATGAGGCGATGATCGCCGCGGCCAAGCTGCTGACCCAGGCGCGGCTCCGGCCGGATGACGCGGCCTGGGCCCTGATCGCCGGCTGGGCCGAGGGGTTCGACGGCTGGGCGGTGGCCGATACCGCCGCCGCCGCCGGAAGCCGCCGCCTCGCCGCGGATCCGTCGCGGCTCGATCAGGTCGAGGGCTGGACGCAGCACCCCAACATGTTCACCCGCCGCGCGGCGCTGGTCATGACCCTGCCCTGGGCGCGGCTCAACAACCCGAAAGCGGCCGATCTGGCGGTGCGCGAGCGCGTGCTGGGCTGGGCCGCGGGCTACGCCGACGACCGCGACTGGTTTATCCAGAAGGCGGTCGCCTGGTGGCTGCGGGACCTGTCGAAACACGACGCCAACCGGACCCGGGCCTGGATCGCCGAGCACGGCGACCGGCTGAAACCTTTTGCCCGGAAAGAGGCCCAGCGGTTGCTCGCCGACTGAGGGGACAGGGCATGCGGGGGGCCAGCCCCCCGCGCCCCCCGCCAAAGGGGACCCTCGGGCCCCCTTTGGAAACCCCCGAGGATATTTAGAGAACAAAGATGCAAGTTAAGAGCGCGTTAAGCCGCCTTCTTTGCGCTGCAAATATCCTCGGGGGGTGAATTGGCCGTCAGGCCAAGAGGGGGGCAGACGGCCCCCCTCCCTTCGGCGCGGCGGCACGCCGCGCCGCTGGTCGCCCGAGGCGCCCGCGGCAGCGGGCAACGAGGGCGAAACACCTCCCTAGCGGTCGAGCCTGAGCAGCCGGTCGACCGAGAGCCGACCCGGCCCGTAGGCCAGCACCGCCAGGAGGCTCGCAGCCCAGGTGCCATGCAGGACCCAGGCCTCGGGATAGACGAAGATCTGGATCACCGCCGTCATCGTCAGCAGCCCCGCCGCCGACAATCGCGTGCAGAGGCCGGCGATGATCAGCACCGAGAAGGCGTGTTCGCCCAGCGTGGCCAGTACCGCCGCCCAATCCGGGGGGATCAGCGGCAGCGCGTATTCGTGCTCGAACAGGTAGAAGGTCGAGGGTTTGATCGAAAACCCCTCGACCTTGGTCCTTGCCGACAGCCAGAAGGTCACGCCGACGAATATCCGTGCGGCGAGTTGCACGAGGTCGGCGGGGATCAGCCGGCCAGCGCGGGCGTTCAGCGACAGGATCCGGTTGCGCAGGGTCATGGGGTTTCTCCGATCTCGGCGATGAGGTGGTGGCGGATCAGCAGGGCCAGCAGCGGGGTCGGGTCGGTGGTGGCCTTGGCCAGTGGCTGACCCTGGAGCCACGCGCAGAGCAGCGCGTGGCTGTCGCGGCTCAGCGGTTCGACCGTAACGGCAAGGCCCGGCGTTCTGGCGATCAGCGCCTGTTCGGGGCCGCCGGGCAGGGGCGCGGGCGTCGCGCCGGGCTGGTTCAGGCGCCACAGGCTGACCGCCGGGCTTTCAGCCGCGAAGGCCTGCACCGAGGGCACGAGCCGCAGGATCAGGCGTTCGGGATCCGCCTGTCCAAGCCTCGCGGGGTCCGCCGGGGCCGCGTCCGGCGCGTGATAGGCGAGGCCGCGCAGCCATTCCAGCCGGGCGACATCGGGCAGGTAGGGCAGCGATCGCGCGGGCGGGAAGCGCGCCAGGAAGCCCGGAAAAGCCGCGCCCCAGTCGAGGAGGACGGGCGAATCGGGCGGGTGCTGCGCGGCAAAGACCCGGGCCATGGCGGCGAAGAATTCGGCGCCGACCAGCCGCTCGATCACCGGAAACCGGGCGGCCAGGGCGCGGGACAGCCCGTGCTGGACATTGTTGCGATAGACGGCGAAGCGGCGGTCGCGGGTGGGGGCAGGGCCCAGGCCCTCGGGCGTCGCGGGCGTCCAGAGCGCGGCGGCGAGCCGGGCTTCGGTCACGGCGTGGTCAGCGGGAGGGGGCATCGGGGACCTCGGCGGTGTTCAGGGCGAGTGTGAGGCGGTGGCGTTGCGGCGGCGCGTGATGGTCTTGGAGGGCGGTTGCGGCGCGGGTCAGGGGCCGACGCGCAGGGGCCCCGAGCAGGTCGGTTTTGCCTGCCTTCGGGCGGCGAGCCGGGGGGGCGTCGGCCGGGCGCAGGGGGGCTCGCGGCGTGGCAGCGGGCGCCATGTTCCGGGCGAGCCGGTCGCGGTGCGGGCGGGCGTTGGAGGGCAGGGGCCGACCGGCTGGGGGCGGGGCGGCATTCGCGGTGCCTGCCTGCGTCATCTTTTGGCGCGAGGAGAGGCCGTTGCTGGTCAGCTCGCGCCTTAAGTCTTGCAGATGATGAGGGGCGGCCGGACCCGACGCCCGCCTCGGTCCGGGCTGTGCGGTGAGGCGCCGGGCCTGGGGCGCGGGCCTCGCTGGGGGCGCCGCAGGTCCGGGCGGACGCCGGGCCAGGTCACGCGGCGTGGACATGGCGGGTCCTGGCCAGCAGCGTCGCGGCGCGCCGGGTTTCGGACTGGAGCTGCGCGAAGGCGGGCACGTCGTTGTCCCATTCGATCAGCGTGGGGCGCGGACCGGTGCGGGCGATGACCTCGGCATAGAGCGTCCAGACCGGATCGGCTACGGGGCGCGAATGGCTGTCGATCAGCAGGGGGCCGTCCTCCAGCACCTCGACCTCGTGCCCGGCGAGGTGGATCTCGCCGACCAGCTCCAGCGGGAAATCGGCCAGATAGGCGCGGGGATCGGTCCGGTGGTTCACCGCCGAGACGAAGACGTTGTTCACATCGAGCAGCAGGCCGCAGCCGGTCCTGCGGGCGATTTCGCGCAGGAAATCCGTCTCGGCCCAGGTGCTGTCGGCGAAGGTGACATAGGTGGCGGGGTTTTCCAGCAGCATCCGGCGGCCGAGCACCTCCTGCGTCTGGTCGATATGGGCGCAGATCGTGGTCAGCGACTGATCCGTATAGGGCAGCGGCAGCAGGTCGTTCAGCCAGGCCGCCCCGTGCGAGGACCAGGCGAGATGTTCGGAAAAGCTCTCGGGTTGATAGCGGTCCAGCAGGCGCTTCAGCCGGGCGAGATGCTCGCGGTCCAGGGGACCCGCGCCGCCGATCGACAGGCCGACGCCGTGGATCGACAGCGCATGCGCCGCGCGCAGCCGTTCCAGCATGGCATGCGGGGCACCGCCCGCGCCCATGTAATTCTCGGCATGCACCTCGTAGAAGGCGACAGGCGCGCCGAGCGCCTCGCGGAAATGCTCGGGCTTGAAGCCGAGGCCGGGGGCGTCGGGAAGGGCGGCGGACATGGCGGGCTCCTGTCAGGGAAGGGGCCGCCCCGGGGCGCGGGGCGGCCCGGGGATCACATCATGACCGGCATGTAGGTATCGGCGACCGCCATGTCGAAACCCGCGGGCAGGTCGCGGTTGATGCCGGGGCCGTAGCCGCCCGCTTCCAGTTGCTCGGCGGTGGCACCCATGCGGGCATGGCCCATGCCATCGGCGGGCAGTTCCATCGTGGCGCAGGTGCCGGCCGGGACCAGGGTCCAGGCATTGCCCTGGTAGTCGATGGTCGAGGTGCCGGCGCAGCTGGTGCCCGGGCCCGCGGCGCAATCGTTCTGTCCGGCCATCGAGACGCCGTAGCAGCGCTCTTGCGCCATGTCGTCGGCCTGGGCGGCCCCGGCGGAAAGCGCCAGCGCGGCGGCGATCGAAGCGGCGAGGATCGGGGTTTTGGTATTCATGGTTGGGATCTCCCGGTTGAAGGCCCCGCATCCGTTGCGGGCCTGCCCTTCAGGACGGTGCCGGACAGGGCGTCGTTACGCCTGCTCACGCAGCCGTGACATCGGTGCGTTTTTCGTCGATCTTGGCGGCGGGCGGTGTAACAACTCGGCCCATTGCACCGTATCGGAGGTCGCGTGCCCCCCATGGACGAACCGAGCTGGGAGTCGCTGATGCGCGCCGCGAACCGCGGCGACCAGCGGTCCTATGCCCGGCTTCTGGGGGCGGTCACGCCGGTCGTGCGCGGAATCGTCCGGGCGCGGGGCGGGACGCTGGGTCCCGAGGCTTGCGAGGATGTGGTGCAGGAGGTGTTGCTGACCATCCACCTGAAACGGCAGAGCTGGCGCGAGGATGCGCCGCTCAGGCCGTGGCTCTATGCCGTGACGCGGCACAAGGTGGTGGATGCGTTCCGCGCCCGGGGCCATCGGGTGGAGATCCCTGTCGAGGACGTGGCCGAGATCCTGCCGGCGCCCCCCGGCGAGGACCCGTTCGAGGCCCGCGACATGGCCCGGGTGATCGGGCGGCTGGAGCCCCGCGCGGCCGAGATCGTGCGCGCCATCGGCATCGACGGCGAGAGCGCGGCCGAGGCCGGCGCCCGGCTGGGCATGAGCGAGGGCGCCGTCAGGGTGGCATTGCACCGGGCCTTCAAGTCGCTGGCCCGGCTGCGGGAAAGGATGATCGAATGAAGACCGACGCGCTGATTGCGGCCCTTGCCGCCGATACCACGCCCCGGGTCGCCCCGGGCGCGCGGCTGGCGCGCAGCCTGCCGGTGGCGTTTGTGGTCTCGGTGCTGCTGCTGCTGGTCTTCTGGCAGGTGCGGCCGGATCTGGCCGAGGTCCTGACCTCGGTCCCGGTTTACAAGACGCTGGTGCCCGCGGCGATGGCGCTGGCGGCGCTGTGGCTGGCCCGCGGCATGGCGCGGCCCGAGGCGCGGGTCGGGGCCGAGGCCTCGGTCGTGGGCGTGCTGGGGCTGGGACTGCTGGGGGCGCTGGCCTACGGGCTCGCGACCAACAGCCCGGCCGAGATCGCCGAGCTGCTGGATACCCGCGATTTCGAGAATTGCCTGATCTCGGTGCCGGTCCTCGCGGCGCTGCCGCTGGCGGGCGCGCTCTGGGCGATGAAGGCGGGGGCGCCGCGCCACCCGGTGCTGGCCGGGGCGGTCGCGGGCCTGTTGGCGGGGGGGATCGGGGCGGCGGTCTATTCGCTGCATTGTCCGCATGACCCGCTGATGTATTTCCTGTCGGCCTATGGGGGCGCGATGCTGGTCGTCGTGGCGTTGGGCGCAGTGATCGGCGGGCGGGTGCTGCGCTGGTAGGATGGGCAATATTGCCCATCCTACGGGGCGGGCAGGGGCAGGGATGGTGCGTGCGAGCACGCACCCTACAGGAGGTTTTCCCCTTTGCCGGTAGGGTGCGTGCTCGCACGCACCGACACTCGGGCCCTCAATCCGGAAGCGGGATATATTCCTCCGTATCCCCCGGCGGCAGTTCGAACAGGCCCTTGCCCCAGTCACCCCGGCGCCAGGCCTCTTTCGCCTCTTCGATCTTCTCCTTCGAGGAGGAGACGAAATTCCACCAGATATACCGCGGTCCGTTCAGCGTATCGCCGCCCAGCAGCATCAGCCGCGCGCCCGCCGGTCCCGCCTGAAGCGTGATCGCGTCGCCGGGACGGAAGACCGCCATCTGCCCCGTCTCCAGCACCTGCCCGGCCACCGTGACCGAACCCGCCAGCACATGCAGCCCCCGGTCCTCGTGATCCATCGGCAGCGGGATCCGCGCGCCCGCTTCCAGCACCGCATCGGCATAGAACACGCCGCCAAAGGTCGAGACCGGCGCCTTCTCGCCCCAGGCGGTGCCGAGGATCAGCCGCACCCGTTTGCCTTCGGCCTCCAGCATCGGCAGGTCGCCCTTGCCGAAATGCTCGAAGGCGGGGGCCATCTCCTCGCGGTCCTCGGGCAGCGCCAGCCAGGTCTGCACGCCGAACAGGTCGTGCGGCCCCTGCCGGACCAGCGGGTCGGTGCGTTCGGAATGGGTGATGCCGCGGCCCGCGATCATCCAGTTCACTTCGCCGGGGATGATCTTCTGATCGGTGCCGAGTGAATCCTTGTGGATGAAATGGCCGTTGAGCAGATAGGTCACGGTGCCCAGTCCGATATGCGGATGCGGCCGCACGTCGATCCCGGCGCCGGTGACGAATTCCGCCGGACCCATCTGGTCGAAGAAGACGAAGGGCCCGACCATGCGGCGCTGGGCGGCGGGCAGGGCGCGGCGCACCTCGAAGCCGCCCAGATCGCGGGTACGGGGCACGATCAGGGTTTCGATCGCGTCGGGATCTGTGGTCAGGGGGCCGGGGTCGAAGGCCGGGTTCCAGCTCATGATATCCTCCTTTGCTTTTCACAAAGATGGACTGCCGGGGCGGTCTCGCAAAGCCCCGCACAGCCTCTCTGCGCGGGCGAACAGGCTCAGTCGCGGCGGAAGAGGCCCCGGGGCTGCGGCGGCGGCAGCACGGCGCCGGCGCGGCGGACCACCGGGATTGCCGAGGCCGCCTCGGGATGGGGCGGCAGGCCGCCGAAGCGGCGCCAGAACCGCACGCCGCCGAGCCTGCGCCAGGTCTGGGCGGAAAGCCCGACGCCTGCCATGAAGCCGCCGATATGGGCCCAGAAGGCGGTGCTGCTGCCCGAGGGTGTGGCCAGCCCGCCCGCCACCTGCACCAGCAGCCAGACGCCGAGCAGCGCCCAGGCGGGCACGGCGAAGGTCCGCAGCCCGACCACGTAATAGACCAGCAGATCGACGCGCGCCCGCGGAAACATGAGGAAATAGGCCCCCATGACCCCCGCCACCGCGCCCGAGGCCCCGGCGATCGGCACCCGGCCGCCCGGGCCTGCCAGAAATTGCAGCGCGAAGGCGATCAGCCCGCAGGCGAGATAGAAGCCGAGGAACCGCAGGGGCCCCATCTCGGCCTCGACATTGTCGCCGAAGACCCGGAGGAACAACATGTTCAGCCCCAGATGCACCCAGCCGCCATGGATGAACATGGCGGTGATAGGGGTGAGCAGGCCCTCACCGGCGCCGAGCCTTGCCGGGACCATCCCCCATTCCAGATACACGGCGCGCACCGAGGAATCGCTGCCCAAGGGGTAGAAGGCCATGAACAGGGTGATGTTCACGGCGATCAGCGCCCAGGAGAAGACGGGGACATGCCCCGAGGGGTTGTGGTCACGGACCGGCAGCATCCTCTAGGCGTGCCGCGTGCTTAACAAATGGTCAATCCCCGGATACGGCAACAAGCAGTTGCGCATTTCCGCCCGATGCCGTGGTGTCGATGCACAGGTGTCGTTCGGTCAGGGCATGGGCGCTGTCGGGTCTGGCGGTGACCAGAGGCAGGATCGGTCCCCTGCGGCGCGACAGCGCCAGCCCATAGGCCCGGGCCTCGGCCGCCTCGCCCCACCAGATCACACCGCTGAAGCCGTCGGCCGTTTCCAGCCACCCGGGCGCAACCGTGCCGCCCGCCACGACCGCCACGCCCCCCAGTGCGCGGATCGCCTCGGCCTGCGCGGCCTCCGTCTCGGCGCCGGGGCCGAGGCAGAGGACCGGCGCGCGGGGATGCAGGCTCAGCCGGTTCGATTCGCCGGTCGGGCCGGGCATGTCATGGGTGGCGATGGCCTCGGCCGGGACCGGGGTTTTCAGGGCCGTTGCGAGCGCCGTCAGGTCGGCCGGGACGCCGGCGCCGCTGGCGGTCGGCGCCGGCACGGGGGCCGCAAGGCGCGCGACATAGTCAGGCCCGCCCGCCTTCGGTCCGGTGCCGGACAGCCCCTCGCCGCCGAAGGGCTGCGAGCCGACCACGGCGCCGATCTGGTTGCGGTTGACGTAGAGGTTGCCGACGCGCAGCGCCTCGACCACCTCCTGCACCCGGTTGTCGATCCTTGTGTGCAGGCCGAAGGTCAGGCCGAAGCCGCGGGCGTTCACCGCGTCCAGCACCTTGGGCAGGTCGCGGCCCTTGAAGCGGGCGACGTGCAGGACCGGGCCGAAGATCTCGCGCGGCAGCGCCTCGATCCCGGAAACCTCGATCACCACCGGGGCGACGAAATGCCCGGCATCCGGCGCGCGGAGTTCGTGCAGCACCCGGCCGGCGCGGCGGGCCTCGGTCACATAGGCACGGATCTCGCGCGCGGCCTCCAGGTCGATGACCGGGCCCACGTCGGTCGCCAGCTGCCAGGGATCGCCCAGCACCAGCGCCTGCATCGCGCCGCCCAGCATCTCCAGCATGCCCTCCGCCACATCCTCCTGCACATAGAGGCAACGCAGCGCCGAGCAGCGTTGCCCGGCGGACTGGAAGGCCGAGGCGACGACATCGCGCACCGCCTGTTCCGGCAGGGCGGTCGAGTCGACCACCATGGCGTTGAGCCCGCCGGTCTCCGCGATCAGCGGCGCGCCGGGGGCGAGGTTGGCGGCCATCGCCCGGCGGATCGCCCGCGCCGTCTCGGTCGAGCCGGTGAAGACCACGCCATCGACCCGCGGGTCCGAGGTCAGCGCGGCGCCCACCTCGGCCCCCTCGCCGGGCAGGAGTTGCAGCGCGGTGCGGGGCACGCCCGCCTCATGCAGCAGCGCCACGGCGGCGGCGGCGATCAGCGGCGTCTGTTCGGCGGGTTTCGCCAGCACGGCATTGCCCGCCGCCAGAGCGCCCGCGATCTGGCCGGTGAAGATGGCCAGCGGGAAGTTCCAGGGCGAGATGCAGGTGATCCGGCCGCGCGGCGCCATGTCCGCCTCGATCCGCGCGGCGTAGTAGCGCAGGAAATCCACCGCCTCACGGACTTCACCCACGCAATCGGGCAGGCCCTTGCCCGCCTCCCGTGCCAGCAGGGCAAAGAAGCGGCCGAAGTCGCGCTCATAGAATTGGGCGGCGCGGGTCAGGACGGCGGCCCGTTCGGCGGGCGGCGCATCCCAGACCTGCGCGGCCCCCAGCGCGGCCTCCACATCGGCCCGCGTGGCCTGCGTGACATGGCCCACCGTTTCGCCCGGACGGGCGGGGTTGCCGACGGGCAGCGTGGCGCCGCCCCGTGCCGGGACCGCCAGCAGCGGCACGGCGGCGAAACTCGTGGTGGCAAAGGGCGCCCGGGCGGCCTCGATCACCGCCAGATCCTCGGTGTCGGTCAGGTCGAATCCCTGCGAATTGCGTCGTTCGGGGGCGAAGAGGTCCGGCCCCTTGGTCAGCGCGCGGGGGCGATGGGCAGTCAGGGGATCGGCGACCACCTCCTCCGGCGGCACCTTCTCGTCGACGATCTGGTTGACGAAGGAGGAATTCGCGCCGTTCTCCAGCAGGCGCCGGACCAGATAGGCCAAAAGGTCCCGATGCGCGCCCACGGGGGCGTAGATCCGGCAGCGCGTGCCCTCGCCGGTCAGCACCAGATCATGCAGCCGCTCGCCCATCCCGTGCAGGCGCTGGAATTCGAAGGCATCGCGCGGCAGGTCACGCGCCATTTCTAGCACGGCGGCGACGGTCTGGGCGTTGTGGGTGGCGAATTGCGGATAGATCCGGTCGGTCAGGCCCAGCAGCTTCCGCGCATTGGCCATGTAGGAAATGTCGGTCGCGGTCTTGGCGGTGAAGACCGGGAAACCCGGCAGGCCCAGCACCTGCGCCCGCTTGATCTCGCTGTCCCAATAGGCGCCCTTCACGAGGCGCACCATGATCCGGCGGTTGAGCCGCCCGGCCTCGGCCGCCAGCCAGTCGATCATGGCGCCCGCGCGGGGCCCATAGGCCTGCACCACCACGCCGAACCCGTCCCAGCCTTCCAGCGCCGGGTCGGCCAGCACCGCGGCAATCACGTCGCGCGAGAGAACCAGCCGGTCCTGCTCCTCGGCGTCGATGTTGAAACCCATGTGGCGCTTGGCGGCCATCCGGGCGAGTTGCGTGACCCGCGGCACCAGCTCGCGCATGACCCGATCGCGCTGGCCTTCCTCATAGCGCGGATGCAGCGCGCTCAGCTTGACCGAGATGCCGGGATTGGCGCGGATGTCGGTGCCCTTGCAGCCCTTGCCGATCGCCTCGATGGCGCGGGCATAGGCGGCCCGATAGCGCAAGGCGTCGGCTTCGGTCCGCGCGGCCTCGCCCAGCATGTCGTAGGAATAGGCGTAGCCCCGCGCCTCCATCGCCGCGCCCCGGGTCATGGCGGCGGTGATCGTCTCACCCAGCACGAACTGGCGGCCCATCTCCTTCATCGCGCGGGAGACGGCGGTGCGGATGACGGGCTCGCCCAGACGGCGGACGGCGGCGCGCAGGTGGCCGGCGATGCCGGGCTCGGCCTCGTCGTCCAGCACCCGGCCGGTCAGCATCAGCGCCCAGGTCGAGGCGTTGACCAGCGACGAGGCGGAATGGCCCAGATGCCGCCCCCAGTCCGAAGGGGCGATCTTGTCCTCGATCAGCGCGTCCATGGTGCCCGCGTCGGGGACGCGCAGCAGCGCCTCGGCCAGACACATCAGGGCGATGCCCTCGTCGGTGGACAGCCCGTATTCGGCGAGGAACACCTCCATCAGCCCCGGCTTCGCCCCCTCGCGGATCGCCCTGACCAGCGCCACGGCGCGCGCATGGATCCGGGCGCGGGCCTCGTCGGGCAGGGTGGCGGCGGCGGTGAGCGAGGCGACCAGCGCCTCCTCATCGGCGGGGATCGGAATGTGCAGCGGCTGGGTCGTCATGAGAGCACCGGAAGATGTCGATTCGACGCAAGATACGCCGATTGCAGCCCGCGTTTTTCCCGATTACCGTTGGTTGGCAGGCAGAAATGCCGATTTTCGCAGACCGGACAGGCGAATGACCCGCGACGAACTGGACGATTTCGACCGGACGATCCTGCGCATCCTCGGCCAGGACGGGCGGATCAGCGTGACCGAGCTGGCAAGCCGGATCAACCTGTCGAAATCGCCGACCCAGACCCGGCTGCGGCGGCTCGAGAAGGCGGGATTCATCACCGGCTACCAGGCGCGGCTCGATCACCTGCGGCTGGGCGCAGGGCATGTGGCCTTCGTCGAGGTGAAGCTCTCGGACACCCGCGAGGCGGCGCTCAAGGCCTTCAACACCGCGGTGCGGGCTCTGGCCGAGGTCGAGGAATGCCACATGATCGCCGGCGCTTTCGACTATCTGCTGAAGGTGCGATCGGCCGATATCATGGCCTATCGCCAGATCCTGGCCGAAAAGATCTCGGCCCTGCCGCATGTCGCCTCGACCTCGACGCATGTGGCGATGGAATCGGTGAAGGAAAGCGGGCGGTAGCGGGGTCAGGGTCACGCCCGCGGCAAGCCCGCGGAGATCGCAGAATGCGGGGGGCCAGCCCCCCGCACCCCCCGCTCAAGGGGGTTTTCCACCCCCTTGAGAAACCCCCGAGGATATTTGGAGAACAAAGATGAAGAGTAAGGGGGCGTTAACGCCCATCTTTGTTCTCCAAGTATCCTCGGGGGGTGAATTGGCCGCAAGGCCAAGAGGGGGGCAGACAGCCCCCCTTCTTCGGCGCGGCGAAGCCGCGCCGCTGGTCGCCTGAGGGCTCGGCGCCGGAGGCGTCGCGGCCGAGGGCGAAACCCCTTCCCCTCCGGTCAGAAGAGCGAGCCCTGCCCCTTCGGCGGCTCGGCGGGTTTGCGGCGGGGGCGGGGGGAGCCGCCGACCGGGACCGCCTCGAAACTGCCGTCGCGCAATTCAGCGGTGACCACCGCTTGGCCGCGGGCGGCGTCGGCGGTGGTCAGCAGCCGCCCCTCCGCGTCGCGCAGCACGGCATAGCCGCGGGCCAGCGTCTCGGGGTAGCCGAGCGAGCGGTGCATGCGAGACAGCGCCTCCAGCCGCTCCGTCGCCCGGGTCAGCCGTTGCGACAGCGCCGCCTCCGCGCGGGGGCCATAGCCCGGCCCCTCGAGCCGCTCGGCCTTGCGCGAAAGGCTCTGGGCCAGGGCTGGTGTCAGCCGCCTCCCCGCCTGCGCCAGCCTTTCGGTGCGTTGCTCGATCCGGGCGCGCAGCGTGCCGGGGCGCAGCCCGGCGCCCGCCCGGTTCAGCTCCAGCAATTTGCGCGCGGCCAGCGCCTTCAGCGAGCCCGCGAAGCGGTCGCCGGCGCGGTCGAGCCGCTGCACCGGCGTCGCCAGCAGTGCCTCGGGCCGGGGCAGGGCGCGGGCGAGGTCGCGCAGGCGCTGCGTCCGCATCTCGACCGCCGCGCCCCCGGTCCGGTGCAGCCGGGCCCCGAGTGCCGCCACCTGCGCCAGCAGTTCGGCCCGGACCGGCACCGCCAGTTCGGCCGCCGCAGTCGGCGTCGGCGCGCGCAGGTCCGCCGCGTGGTCGATGAGCGTGGTGTCCGTCTCGTGCCCCACGGCCGAGATCAGCGGGATCGCCGAGGCCGCCGCTGCCCGCACCACCGCCTCGTCGTTGAAGCCCCACAGATCCTCGATCGAGCCGCCGCCGCGCGCCACGATCAGCACGTCGGGCCGGGGCACCGGGCCGCCCGGTTGCAGCGCGTTGAAGCCCTCGATGGCGCGGACCACGTCCCGGGGGCAGCGCTCGCCCTGCACCGCCACCGGCCAGACGATCACCCGGCGCGGAAAGCGGTCGGCCAGCCGGTGCAGGATGTCGCGGATCACCGCCCCCTGGGCCGAGGTGATCACCCCGATCACCTGCGGCAGAAACGGAATCGGCCGCTTGCGCCCGGCGTCGAACAGCCCTTCGGCCGCCAGCTTCTTGCGCCGCGCCTCCAGCATCGCCATCAGCGCGCCCGCGCCCGCGGGTTCGACGTTGTCGACCTGCAGCTGGTATTTCGACTGCGGGGCGAAAGTGGTCAGGCGGCCGGTGGCGATGACCTCCATCCCCTCCTCGGGGCGGATCGTCATCCGCGCGACCTGACCCTTCCAGCTGACCGAGGCAATCACCGCCCGGTCGTCCTTGAGGTCGAAATACATGTGCCCCGTGCGGGCGATGACCACGCGGCCCACCTCGCCGCGCACCCGCACGCGGCCGAACTCGCCCTCCAGCGTGCGCTTCACCGCGCCGGACAGGTCCGAAACGGTGTATTCATGGGCGTTGCCGGGGCGTTCGGGGCCGGGGAGGTCGTCGTCGATCAGGTCCATGCGGCGACCTTAGAGGCTGGGCCGGCCGCGTCAATCGCTGCCCGCCCCGCGTGGCGGCCCGGCGGCGCGGTCAAAGCCAGCGTTTGCGCATCGGCTGATGGAAGCTCGCGATCACCAGCCAGACGAAAGTCGCGCCGATCAGCCCGGTCCAGAGGCCGGGCGACAGCGGCAGGTCCAGCAGATGCGCCGCCACCCCCAGGGCAACCAGCGCCGCCATGCCCGCCAGAGCGCCCTGCAACAGCCGCATCTGCCGCCGCTCGCGCCGCCCGAGCCACAGGCGCGGATCGGGGACGGCGTCGAACTCGGCGGCATAGAGCGGGATCGTGCCCTCGTGGAGGGCATCGAAGGGCGAGAACGGCCCGGTCAGGTGCCGGGGCAGCGCGGGCAGGGCCGCCAGCCGCATCGTGTCGTGCAGCCGCGCCACATCGGCCACCAGCGGCGGCGGCACGGTGCGCTCTGGGTCGATCCGCGCCAGATAGGCGCAACGGGCGTAATCGGTCACCAGAGCGCGTGCTTCGCCCTGTTATTTCACCAGCTTGCGAAGCGCGGCGGCGGCCAGTGCCTCGGCCTCGGGGCCGGCCAGCCAACTCTTGAGCGGTTGCCACAGGGCGGGGTCGCGGATCGGCATGTCGCTGCGCCTTGAGCACGGGGTGCAATCAGCCTAAAAGCCGCTCGCAAGGTTGTAAACGGGCAAGGGGCGCGGCATGAACATCCTCATCCTGGGCGGCGGTGGGCGCGAACATGCGCTGGCCTGGGCGATCAAGCAGAACCCGAAATGCGACCGGCTGATCGTCGCCCCGGGCAATGCCGGGATCGCGGCGATCGCCGAATGCGCAGCGCTGAACCCCGAGGACGGGGCCGAGGTGGTCGCCTTCTGCGAGGAGAATGCCATCGACTTCGTGGTCGTCGGGCCCGAGGCGCCGCTGGCCGCGGGCGTGGCGGATGCGCTGCGGGGCGCCGGGATCCTCTGCTTCGGGCCCTCGGCCGAGGCCGCGAGGCTGGAGAGTTCCAAGAGCTTCACCAAGGAAGTCTGCGACGCCGCCGGGGCACCGACCGCGGGCTGGGCGCGGTTCTCGGATCTGGAGGCCGCCAAGGCCCATGTCCGTGCGCAGGGTGCGCCCATCGTGGTCAAGGCCGATGGCCTCGCCGCGGGCAAGGGCGTGATCGTGGCGATGACGCTGGACGAGGCGCTGGCGGGGCTGGACGAGATCTTCGGCGGGGCCTTCGGCGCGGCGGGCGCCGAGGTGGTGATCGAGGAGTTCATGGCGGGCGAGGAGGCCAGCTTCTTCGTGCTGGTCGACGGCGAGACGGTGCTGCCCATCGGCACCGCGCAGGACCACAAGCGGGTGGGCGACGGCGATACCGGGCCCAATACCGGCGGCATGGGCGCCTATTCGCCCGCCCCGGTGCTGAGCCCCGAGATCGCCGAGCAGGCGCTGGACCGGATCGTCCGCCCGACCATGGCCGAGATGGCGCGGCGCGGCACGCCCTATCAGGGGGTCCTCTACGCCGGGCTGATGATCGAGAACGGCGTGGCGCGGCTGGTGGAATACAACGTCCGTTTCGGCGACCCGGAATGCCAGGTGCTGATGATGCGGCTGGGAGCGCAGGCGCTGGACCTGCTGCTGGCCGCAGCCGAGGGGCGGCTGGCCGAGGCGCGGGTCAACTGGGCCGAGGATCATGCGCTGACCGTGGTCATGGCCGCGCGGGGCTATCCCGGCGCCTATGAAAAGGGCAGCGAGATCAAGGGGCTGGACGGGCTGGGCGAGGACAGTTTCGCGATGGTCTTCCACGCGGGGACACGGGCGGATGGCGCCCGGATTCTGGCCCAGGGCGGCCGGGTCCTGAACGTCACCGCCCGGGGCGCGACCCTGGCCGAGGCGCAGGCGCGGGCCTATGCCATGGTCGATGCCATCGACTGGCCGGGCGGGTTCTGCCGCCGCGACATCGGCTGGCGGGCGCTCTGAATGGAATGGGCGGGCGAGGGCATCCTGCTTGCCGCCCGTCCCCATGGCGAAACCTCGGCCATTCTTGACGTCCTGACGGCCGAACAGGGCCGGATGCGGGGCGTGCTGCGCGGCGGGACCTCGCGCAAACTGGCGCCGATCCTGCAGCCCGGCAACACGCTGGCGCTGAGCTGGCGGGCGCGGCTCGACGACCAGCTGGGCAGTTTCACGGTCGAGCCGCTGAACGCCCGCGCGGGCGCCATCATGGCCGATGCCGAGCGGCTGGCGGCGCTCAACGCCCTCTGCGCACTGGCGGTGTTCGCGCTGCCCGATCGCGACCCGCACCCGCGGCTCCACACGCTGAGCCTGCATCTTCTGGACCGGCTGGCGCAGGGTGAGGCCTGGTTCGGCGCCTATCTCCTCTGGGAACGGCTGTTGCTGGAGGAAACCGGCTACGGGCTCGATCTGAGCGAATGCGCGGTGACGGGCGGGGTCGAGGGCCTGGCTTATGTCTCGCCCCGCACCGGCCGGGCGGTGACGCCCGAGGGCGCGAGCGACTGGGCCGACCGTCTGCTGCCGCTGCCGCCGCTGCTGCTGGACGCGACCTCGCCGGAAAGCCGCGCCCAGATGGCCGAGGGCTTGCGGACCACCGGGCATTTCCTGGCCGAGGTCCTGGCCCCTGCGCTGGGTTCGCGCCCCTTGCCCGAGGCCCGCGCCCGGCTGGTACAGCGCTTTCAGTCCTGAAGGGGGGAGGGGTTTCGCCCTCGTTGCCCGCTGTCGCGGGCGCCTCGGGCGACCAGCGGCGCGGCGTGCCGCCGCGCCGAAACAGAAAGGGGGGCCGTCTGCCCCCCTCTTGGCCTGACGGCCTGGTCCGGCCCTGCGCTTACGCTCCGGGCGTTCGGGCCTGACGACGCGCCCCTGGCGCCTCGTCCGGGCGGCCCTCACCCCCGAGGATATTTGACGCGCAAAGAAGGCGGCTTAACGCCCTCTTAATCTTCATCTTTGTTCTCTAAATGTCCTCGGGGGTTTCCAAAGGGGGCCCGAGGGTCCCCTTTGGCGGGGGGTGCGGGGGGCTGGCCCCCCGCTTCCTCCCGGCCCGCGCCGCGACTCATTGGCGAGGCGCTGCCGATGGTCTAGTCTCGCGCCGATGAATGCACATCTCGACTGGCATCTGGCCCGGGCGCTGCTGGAATGGCAGGCGGAACTGGGCGTGACGGAGGCGCTGGAGGCGCGGCCGCTGGACCGATTCGCGCTGGTGGCCGAGGCGGCTGCGGCGCGTGCTGCGCCGGTGGCGCAGAAAGCCGTGGGGCCGGCGGGCGCGATTGCCGCGCCCGCGCTGCTTTCCGATCCGGATCTGGGCGTGGCCGAGGCGCAGCGCATCGCGGCCGCGGCGCCGGACCTCGGGGCGCTTGCCGAGGCGCTGGCGGGGTTCGATCATTGCCAGCTGAAGCTCGGCGCGCGGAATTGCGTCTTTGCCGATGGCAACCCGAAGGCCCGCGTCATGATCGTGGGCGAGGGGCCGGGCGCGGACGAGGACCGTCTGGGTCGTCCCTTCGTCGGTCGGGCCGGGCAGCTTCTGGACCTGATGTTTGGCGCCATCGGCCTGTCGCGGCAAAGCCCCGACCCGGGCAAGGCGCTCTATATCACCAACACTGTCCCCTGGCGCCCGCCCGGCAACCGCGAGCCGACCAAGGACGAGCTGGCGATGCTGAAGCCCTTCCTGATCCGCCATATCGAGCTGGCCGATCCCGATCTGCTGGTGGTCGTCGGCAATGTCGCCTGCGACGCGCTGCTGGGCCTGCGCGGCATCCTGAGATTGCGCGGTAAATGGGCCGAGGCGCTGGGTCGTCCGGCGCTGCCGATGCTGCATCCGGCCTACCTGCTGCGTTCGCCCGAGGCCAAGCGCGAGGCCTGGGCCGACCTGCTGTCCCTGCAAGCGCGCCTGCGGAGCCTGCCGTGATCGATCCTGTCGTGCTGCTCGCCTATATCCCCGCCGCTTTGGCGCTCAATCTGACCCCGGGCGCGGATATGATGTTCTGCCTCGGCCAGGGGCTCAGGGGCGGGCCGCGGGCGGCAATGGCGGCCAATCTCGGCATCGGGCTGGGCTCGCTGGTGCATGTGCTGATCGCCGGGCTTGGGCTGGGCGCGCTGGTCGCCGCGCATCCGGGGCTCTTCGACGCGATCCGCTGGATCGGGGTCGCCTATCTGCTGTTCCTCGCCTGGAAATCCCTGCGGGCCAGCGCTTTGCCCGAGGTGCCGCGCGTCTCGCCCCGCCGGGCGTTTCGCGAGGGGCTGATGGTCAATCTGACCAATCCCAAGGTGATCCTGTTCGTGCTGGCCTTCATCCCGCAATTCGTCGATCCCGCCCGGGCCATCCTGCCGCAGTTCCTGCTCTTCGGGGCGATCATCGGCCTGGGAGGGCTGGTGGTGAACGGCGCGGTCGGCCTTGCCGCCGGGGGCGCGGCGGGGCGGCTGATGCGCTCGGCGCGCTTTGCCGCATGGCTGGGGCGCGTCTCGGCGGCGATCTTCGCAGGGCTGGCGCTCAGGCTGGCACTCATTCAGAGGGGCTGACCCATGGGCCGCATCGACGAGACGAAACCCTTCATCCCGGTCCGGATCGCCGTGCTGACCGTTTCGGACACCCGTACCGCGGCCGAGGATCGCTCGGGCGAAACGCTGGTCGAGCGGATCGCGGCGGACGGGCATGTTCTGGCGGCCCGCACCATCCTGCCGGATGAACGGGCCGAGATCGCCGATCAGCTGCGGCGCTGGATCGCCGATCCCGGCATCGACGTGATCCTGTCGACCGGGGGCACGGGCCTCACCGGCCGCGACGTGACGGTCGAGGCGCATCGCGATGTCTATGAGAAGGAGATCGAGGCCTTCGCCACGGTCTTCACCATGGTCTCGATGCAGAAGATCGGCACCTCGGCGGTGCAATCGCGCGCCACCGGGGGCGTGGCGGGGGGGACCTACCTCTTTGCGCTGCCCGGCTCGCCCGGGGCCTGCCGCGATGCCTGGGACGAGATCCTGCACTGGCAGCTCGATTTCCGGCACCGGCCCTGCAATTTCGTCGAAATCATGCCCCGGCTGGACGAACATCTGCGACGGAAATAACTCCGTGCTGCGTGAAACGGGGGCACAGGCTGGCCCGCTGCGGTGATCCGGCCCCCACTTCGTCCCGTACCAGACGGGTCCTTCGGAAGGTCGATGCATGCGGTTTCTGACCCGCAGCCTGATTGCTGTATTCCTCGGTGCGCTGGCGCTGGGCCTGTTGGGCTTTGCCGGCGGCATGATCCGCGACACGCTGGAGGCGCGGGCCTCCCGGGAGGACATGCCGCGCACCGCGCGCGAGCGGGTGTTCACGGTGCGGGTGATGAGCCTTGAGCCGGGGGCGGTGGCGCCGGTGCTCTCGGCCTTCGGCGAGGTCGTGTCGCGCCGGACGCTGGAACTGCGCGCGCCCTCGGCCGGGCGGATCGCCGAGATCGCGCCGGGGTTCGAGGAAGGCGCCATGGTCGAGGCCGGGCAGGTTCTGGTGCGGCTCGACCCGGCCGATGCGGTGACGGCGCGCGATCTGGTGCGCACCAATCTGGCCGAGGCCGAGGACGAGGCGCGCGATGCCGAGCGGGCGCTGGAACTCGCGCGGCTGGACCGGGCGGAATCCGACTCGCAGGTCGATCTGCGCCGCCGGGCCTTCGAGCGGCAGCAATCGCTCAGCGAGCGGGGCGTCGGCACCGCGGCGACGGTCGAGGATGCGGAACTGGCCTTCGCCTCGGCCCGCGCCGCGCTGATCGCCCGCCAGCAGGCCGAGGCCAATGCCGAGGCCCGCGTGGCGAGCGCCCGCACGGCGCTGGAGCGGACCCGCATCAACCTGGCCGAGGCCGAGCGGCGGCTGGCCGAGACCGAGATCGTGGCGACTTTCGGCGGGGTGCTGAGCGGCACGGCGGCGGTGGCGGGCGGGCATGTGGCGGGCAACGAGCGGCTGGCCTCGGTCATCGACCCTGACGCGCTGGAGGTCTCGTTCCGGCTGTCCACGGCGCAATATCTGCGGCTGCTGGATCCCGAGGGCGCGCTGGTTCCGGCCCGGGCGCAGATCGCGCTGGACATGGGCGGGGTCGAGATCACCTCGCCCGGGTGGCTGAGCCGCGCCGCGCCCTCGGTCGGCGAGGGGCAATCGGGCCGCCTGGTCTATGCCCAGATCGAGGCGCCGCGCGGCTTTCGTCCCGGCGATTTCGTCACCGTCCGCGTCACCGAGCCGGAATTGCCGGGCGTCGCCATGATCCCCGCCGCGGCGGTGGGGGCGGATGGCGGCGTGCTGGTGCTGGCGGCCGATGACCGGCTGGAGGCGGCGACGGTCGAGGTGGTGCGGCGGCAGGGCGATCAGGTGCTGGTGCAGGTGGGCGCTCTGGCCGGGCGCGAGATCGTCGCGGCCCGCAGCCCGCTCTTGGGTGCGGGTATCCGCGTGCGTCCGCAGCGGGACGAAGGGACGGCCCGGATCCCCGCCGCGCCCGATCTGGTGACGCTGGACGCCGACCGCCGCGCGGCGCTGATCGCCCGGGTCGAGCAGAACACCCGCATGCCCGAACAGGTCCGCACGCGCATTCTTGCGCAGCTGGAGCAGCCCACGGTCCCGGCCCAGCTGATCGAACGGCTGGAGCAGGGCGGCGGGCGGCAGGGGGGCTGAGGCATGGCGAAGGAACGGATGATCGCCGCCACCTCGCTGGGCCTGTTTCGTTATTTCACCCGCCACCGGACCGCCGCCAACCTGCTGCTGGTGCTGATGCTGGCGGCGGGGCTGGTCGCCGTGCCGCGGATGCATGCGCAATTCTTCCCCGATATCGTGGTCGACAGCGTTTCCGTCACCGTGCCTTGGCCCGGCGCGGGATCGGCGGATGTGGATGCCGCCATCGTCCAGATCGTCGAGCCGGTGCTGATGGCGGTCGAGGGCGTGACCTCGACCTCGTCGCGGGCCAGCGAAGGTCGGGCCCAGATCACCCTGGAATTCGAGCCGGGCACCGATATCGAGCGCGCGGCGCAGGATGTGCAGGACGCGATCGACGGCATCTCGACCCTGCCCGCCGATGCCGAGGACGCGCGCGTCAGCCGCTCGGCCTGGAGCGACCGGGTGACGAATGTCATCGTCTCGGGTCCGGTCGCGGTCGAACAGTTGGCGCGGTTCACCGATGAATTCGTGGCCCGGCTCTTTGCCGCCGGGATCACGCGGGCCTCGATCCAGGGCATCGCCACGCCCGAGGTCTCGGTCGAGGTGCCGGCGATGCGGCTCGTGCAATACGACGTGACGCTGGCCGAGATCGCCACCGCCATCGGCAACTCGGTCGCGGCCGACCCCTCGGGCGAGATTGCGGGCGGGTCGCAGCGGGTCCGCACCGGGCAGGCCCGCCGCACGCCCGAGGAGATCGGCGCCATCGTCCTGCGCTCGGCCGCGGATGGCAGCACGCTGACGGTGGGCGACGTGGCCAGCGTCACCGCCCGCAGCATCGACCGCGACCGCGCCTATTACGTGGGGCCCAGCCAGGCCATCGTCGTGCGGGTGAACCGCTCGGCCACGGGCGACGCCATCGGCATCCAGAACAGCGTGCAGCGCGTCGCGGACGAGATGGTGCTGTCCTTGCCCGAGGGCGTCGATATCCAGCTGGCCAACGCCCGCGCGCAGGAGATTTCGGCGCGGCTGAACCTGCTGGTGAAGAACGGCGCGCAGGGGCTGGCGCTGGTGCTGGTGCTGCTGTTTCTGTTCCTCAACGCCCGCACCGCGCTCTGGGTGGCGATGGGGATCCCGGTCAGCATGCTGTCGGCCGTGGCGGTGATGTATGTCGCGGGCATGAGCCTCAACATGATCTCGCTTTTCGCGCTGATCATCACGCTGGGGATCGTGGTGGACGATGCCATCGTCGTCGGCGAACACGCTGACTGGCGGCACCGGGCCTTGAAGGAAGGGCCGTTCGAGGCGGCCGAGAACGCGGCCACGCGCATGGGCATGCCGGTGCTGGCGGCGTCGATGACCACGATCATCGCCTTTGGCGGGCTGACGGTGATCGGCGGGCGCTTCGGCTCGATGATCGCCGACATTCCCTGGACGGTGATCGCGGTGCTGATCGCCTCGGTCGTCGAGTGTTTCCTGATCCTGCCCAACCACATGGCCCATGCGCTGGCCGGATCGGCCAGGGACCATTGGTACGACTGGCCCTCGCGGCAGGTGAACCGCGGCTTCGACTGGTTCCGGGCGCGGCTGTTCCGGCCCTTCATGATGCTGGTGATCCGCGCGCGCTATGTGGTGCTGGCGGGGCTCATGGTGCTGCTGGCATGGTCGGCCTCGATGCTCATCAGCGGGCAGGTGCAATGGCGCTTCTTCGCCTCGCCCGAGCAGGGGACGCTGAGCGCGAATTTCGTCATGGCGCAGGGGGCGACGCGCGACGACACGATGGCGATGATGCAGGAATTGCAGCGCGCGGCGAATGACCTGTCGGCGCGGCTGGAGGCCGAGCATGGCGAATGGCCGATGGCCTCCATCGTGGCCGAAGTCGGCGGCAACGCGGGCCGGGCGCTGGCGGCGGCGGACAATGCCGAGCCCGACCGGCTGGGCTCGTTGACCATCGACCTGATCGGCGCCGATCACCGGCCCTATTCCTCGTTCGACTTCACCGCGATGCTGCAGCAGGAGGTGCGCCAGAACCCGCTGCTGGATGAGCTGAGTTTCCGCAGTTTCGGCTCGGGCCCCGGGGGAGATTCGCTGTCGGTGGATCTGATCGGCCAGGATGCCGAGACCCTGAAAGCCGCGGCCGAGGCGCTGAAGGCGCAGCTCGAGCAATTCGCCAATGTCACCGGGCTGGAGGATTCGCTGGCCTATGACAAGGAAGAGATGCTGCTGCAACTGACGCCGCAGGGGCTGGCCTTGGGCTTTTCCACGGATGCACTGGCGCGCGAGCTGCGCCAGCGGCTGAGCGGGATCGAGGCGGCGACCTTTCCCGATGGCGTGCGCTCGGCCGAGATCTGGGTGACGCTGCCCGAGCATGAACGCGCGGCGGATTTCCTGGAGAACACGCTGCTGCGCTCGGCCAGCGGGCGCTACCTGCCCCTGGGCGACATCGTGCAGGTCGAGACCCGGCAGGGTTTCAGTTCGATCCAGCGCGAGAACGGGTTGCAGCTGGTCACGGTGAGCGGGGTCCTCGACGAAGAGGACCCGGCCGCGGCCGCCGCCCTGCTGGCGCAGATGCAGGCCGAGATCCTGCCGCGGCTGGCCGAGGATTTCGGCATCACCTTCCGCCTGTCGGGTCTGAGCGAGCAGGAGAGTGAATTCCTCTCGGACGCGCTGCTGGGCGCCATCGGCTGCCTGATCGCCATCTACCTGACGCTGGCCTGGGTGTTTTCCAGCTGGCTGCGGCCGCTGGTGGTGATGTCGGTCATCCCCTTCGGCCTGATCGGTGTGATCTATGGTCACATGGCCTGGGGCATCGCGCTGAGCATGTTCTCGGTCGTGGGGATCATCGGCATGGCCGGGATCATCATCAACGACAGTATCGTGCTGGTCTCGACGGTCGATGAATATGCCCGGGACCGGGGGCTGTTTCCCTCGATCGCCGATGCGGCGGCGGACCGGCTCAGGCCGGTGCTGCTGACCACGGCGACCACGGTTTTCGGGCTGGGGCCGCTGCTGTTCGAACGCTCGAACGACGCGCAATTCCTGCGCCCGACGGTGGTGACGCTGTCCTACGGGCTGGGTTTCGGCATGGTGCTGGTGCTGCTGATCGTGCCGGCGCTGCTGGCCTCGGGCCATGATCTGAGCCGCGCGGTGCGGTCGCTGCGTCGCGCCTTCCGCATGCCCGCGGGCCAGGTCGGGCGGGGGCTGAGGGCGCTGCCCTTCGCCGCGGCGGCGCTGGTGCTGGTGGCCTTCGGGCTGAGCATGGGCTGGACGCTGGTCTACGAGCGTCCGGGGCCGCTGACGGCGCTGGTCTGGGGCGGGGGCGAGGGGCTGGTCGCGGGCTTTGTCGTCTTCGCGGCGACGGTGGGCGCAGGGCTGGTGCTGCTCTGGGGGCTGGGCGGGTTGCTGATGCTGAAGCGGCCGGCGGGACCCGAGGCGCCACCGGCCGAATGATCGGCTGCGTCCTCAGCCGCCGGTGCAGCCCTGCGACCAGGACATCCGCCCCTCGCTGAGGACGGTAAAGGCGATGGTGGAGCGGTCGATCCCCACCGCCTCGCTGCGCCGGGGCGGGCGCAGGCTGGCTTGCGCGACCAGCTCGTCGCCCTCGCGCCAGGTGCGGCTTTCGGTGATCCGGTAGGGGCTGCCCGGCAGTTCGAGGATGATATCCTCGGCCCGGCCCTGCGGCGGCAGGGTGGCGCGCAGCGTCAGTTCCGCGCCGCGCCCCTCGGGCACCAGCCGGCAGGTGGCGCGGGTCAGCCCCGCCCTTGCGCCCGGCTGGGCAGCGGTATCGAGCGCGCCCGAGATGCGGCGATCCCGCTCGCCCGGGCCGCGCAGCACGCCCTGGACCGTGACATCGGCCGGGACGCAGGTCTCGTTGCAGACGCCGATCGACAGCGCGCCCAGCAGCGCCATCGGGCGGCCGGGGTCCTGGGCCGTGACCTGAAGCGGCAGGATCAGCTCGTCCTCGTAGCCATAGCTGCGATAGCCGTTCTGGTCGAACACCCGGGGCCGGGGCCAGATCGGCACCACCGAGGCCACGTTCTGCGACTGCCCCCAGTCGAGCCGCGGCGCGATCCCCGCCTCGCCCGGGATCCGCCAATAGGTGTGCCAGCCCGGCGTCAGGATCAGCCGCAGCGCGGCCATGCGGGTGCCGTTCTGCGTCGTCCAGCCCGGCAGGATCTCGGCCTCGACCACGGGATTGTCGACCCGGCCCTGGGCCGAGGCGGTGCCGGAAAGGCCAAGGCTGAGGGCGAGGGCGGACAGCGCCGTCCCAAGGGCGGCGCGGCGGGTGCGGTACATGACGGTCATGCCCCGTGCTTAGCAGATGCGCCCGGGGCGAAAAGTCACAAATCGGCGAGAGGGGCGGGGACCCTGCCTTGGCTTTTGGGCCGGGGCGGGCCACATTGAGGGGGCGCTGGCCCAGACAGAATGACCATGACCTTCGACCTGACCGGAAAACTGCTGATCTCGACACCCTCGATGGGGGACCGGCGGTTCACGCATTCGGTCATCTATCTGTGCGCCTATGGCAGCGAGGGGGCTTTCGGGCTGGTGCTGAACCGGCCGCTGCCGCATCTGACGCTGGGCGATGTGCTGGACCAGATCGGCATCGACGAGCACGGCCCGCATGCGGAAAACCCGGTCCTGTCGGGCGGCCCCGTCGAGACGCAGCGCGGCTTCGTCCTGCATACCGCGGGCAGCGCCGAGGACGCCTCGGCCACGCTGCTGCCGGGCGGCCTGATGCTCAGCGCCTCGACCGACATCCTGCGCGCCATTGCCCGGGGCGAGGCGCCCGCGCGCTGGCTGCTGGCGCTGGGCTATGCCGGCTGGGGTCCGGGGCAGCTGGAGGCCGAGATCGCCCAGAACGCCTGGCTGACCGCGGCCGCGCCCGAGGATCTGGTCTTCGCCGCGACGCCGGGCGAGCATCAGTGGAACGGTGCGCTGCGGTCGATGGGGGTCGATCCCCTGAGCCTGTCGACGGTGGCCGGGCGGGCCTGAGGGCCTATTCGCTGTCGGGCAGGGCTTCGGTCACGATCCTGAGTTCGTTCAGCATATCGAGCAGGAGCATCATCTTCTCCTCGCCGAAGGCCTCGTCGATCTCGCGTCGCGAGGATTCCGAGGCTCCCACCAGCCGGTCGAACAGCGCCTGACCCTCGGGCGTCAGCGTCACCATGTGGCGCCGCGCGTCGTCGCATTCGACCGGGCGGATCAACCCGCGTTCCGACAGTGCCCGCAGGATCCGGGTCAGCGAGGGCGGCAGGATCACGCAGCGCTGGCACAGCGTGCCCGCGTCCAGCGCGTCGCCATCGGCCAGCGCCCTCAGCACCCGCCATTGCGGCAGCGACAGGTCGGCCTGATCGGCGTATTTCTTGAACCGTCGCATGGTCGATTCGCGCGCCCTGAGCAGCGCCACCGTCAGCGAGCGTTCGTAATATTCCTTGCCCGAGGGGATGCCCTCGGGAAGCGGGATCTGTGCACGTGCAGAATCTGTTTTCATATGGTAACAATTGCGCCTTCCATCGCAAATGCAAGCGTTTTTTACACGGGTGAAGCAAAAAATGCCTGCCTGCGGTGCCTCCGGGCGGCGGATCGGTCGGTCACGGCCTCTTTACCCGGCAGTCGCGGCAGCCTATACGCCGCGACATGTACGTCGCTTGCGGCATCCTTCGTCGAATTAGCGGCCCGGCGCTCTGAGTCCAGAGTTGCCGGGACAAGGCGTATGGCGACCTGCGCCGACCTTTGCTATTCCCCCAGACGATCCAGATGACCGGAGCCCACGCGATGTGTGCCGATACCCCCGACTACAAGGACACCCTGTTCCTTCCCGAAACCGATTTCCCGATGCGCGCGGGCCTTCCCGCCCGCGAGCCCGAATGGCTGGCGCGCTGGGAGCGGATCGGCGTCTACGAGCGCCTTCGCGAGAAGCCGGGCCGCAAGCCCTTCATCCTGCATGACGGCCCTCCCTATGCGAACGGGCATCTGCACATCGGCCACGCGCTGAACAAGACCATCAAGGACATCATCGTCCGCTCGCACCAGATGATGGGTTTTGACAGCCGCTATGTGCCGGGCTGGGATTGCCACGGCCTGCCGATCGAATGGAAGATCGAGGAGCAATACCGCGCCAAGGGGCGGAACAAGGACGACGTGGATATCGTCGCCTTCCGCCAGGAATGCCGCAAATTCGCCGAGGGCTGGGTCGAGGTCCAGCGCGAGGAATTCAAGCGGCTGGGCGTGACCGGCACCTGGGACGACCCCTATCTGACCATGGATTTCCACGCCGAGGCGGTGATCGCCGAGGAATTCATGAAATTCCTGATGAACGGCGCGCTCTATCAGGGCTCGAAGCCCGTGATGTGGTCGCCGGTGGAAAAGACCGCCTTGGCCGAGGCCGAGGTCGAGTATCACGACCACACCAGCCATCAGGTCTGGGTGCGGTTCAAGCCGGTGAATGCGGTGCTGGACGGGGCCTCGGTGGTGATCTGGACCACCACGCCCTGGACCCTGCCGCAAAACCGCGCCGTGGCCTATAATCCGGGGATCGATTACGCGATCTTCCGGGTGCTGTCGGCTGACGAGAAGGCGACGGTGGCCGAGGGAGAGACGCTGGTTCTGGCCGAGGCGCTGGTTTCGGCGGTGATGGCGGCGGCCAAGGTCACCGGCTTCGAGAAGGTGCGCAGCGTGTCGGCCGGGGAACTCTCGGGCCTGGTGCTGGCCCATCCGTTCCGCGGCGTGGCCGAGGGCAATGGCGAATGGGACTATGACGTCCCCATGCTGCCGGGCGACCATGTGACCGACGATGCGGGCACGGGCTTTGTGCATACCGCGCCCTCGCACGGCGACGACGATTATGTGCTGGGGCTGAAGCACGGCCTCAAGATGACCTATAACGTCGAGCCGGACGGCAGCTACCGCGCCGATCTGCCGCTGTTTGCCGGTCAGCACATCATCACCCCGGACGGCAAGGAAGGCCCGGCCAATGTCAGCGTCATCAAGCAGCTGGCCTGGTCGGGTGCACTGCTGGCCAAGGGCAAGCTGAAGCATTCCTACCCGCATTCCTGGCGCTCGAAGGCGCCGGTGATCTATCGCAACACGCCGCAATGGTTCGCCGCCATCGACAAGACGCTCGACGACGGGATGGGCCAGTATGGCGACACGATCCGCCAGCGGGCGCTGAAGTCGATCGAGGATCTGGTGAAGTTCACCCCGGTCTCGGGGCGCAACCGCCTGCATTCGATGATGGAGACGCGGCCCGACTGGGTGCTGAGCCGTCAGCGCGCCTGGGGCGTGCCGCTGACCTGCTTCGTCAGGAAGGGCGCGAAACCGGATGATGCGGAGTTCCTGCTCAAGGATCCGCGGGTCAATACCCGGATTCGTCTGGCATTCGAGGCCGAAGGCGCCGATGCATGGTATGTGCAAGGCTTCAAGGAAAAGGTGCTGAAAGACCTGCACGATCCGGACGCCTATGAGCAGGTTTTTGACATTCTGGACGTGTGGTTCGACTCGGGCTCGACCCATGCCTTCGTGCTGCGCGACCGGGCGGACGGCGTGCCGGACGGCATCGCCGATGTCTATATGGAAGGCACCGACCAGCACCGCGGCTGGTTCCATTCCTCGATGCTGCAGGGCTGCGGCACCAAGGGGCGGGCGCCTTACCGCAACGTGGTGACCCACGGGTTCACGCTGGACGAGAAGGGCATGAAGATGTCCAAGTCCATCGGCAATACCGTGGTCCCGCAGGAGATCATCGACCAGTACGGCGCCGATATCCTGCGGCTCTGGGTGGCGCTGGCGGATTACACCCAGGACCAGCGCATCGGGCCCGAGATCCTGAAAGGCACCGCCGACAGCTACCGCCGGCTGCGCAACACGCTGCGCTTCATGCTGGGCGCGCTGGGCGATTTCGACCCGGCGCAGGCCGTCGCGCGCGAGGATATGCCCGAGCTGGAGCAGCTGATGCTGCACCGGCTGGCCGAACTCGACGCGCTGGTGAAGAAGTCCTATGCCGCCTTCGACTTCCAGGGCGTGTTCCAGGCGCTGTTCACTTTTGCGACCACGGACCTGTCGGCTTTCTATTTCGACGTGCGCAAGGATGCACTTTACTGCGATCCGAAGGGCTCGGCCGTGCGGCAGGCCTGCCTGACGGTGATGGATGCGCTGTTCCACCGGCTGACCACCTGGCTGGCGCCGATCCTGCCCTTCACCATGGAAGACGTCTGGCTGTCGCGCTTCCCCGGCGAGGGCGAGAGCGTGCATCTGCAGGACTTCCCGGCAACGCCCGACAGCTGGCTGGATGCCGAACTGGCGGCGCGGTCGGCCAAGGTCCGCGCCGTGCGCCGCGTGGTGACCGGCGCGCTGGAGGTGGAACGGCGCAACAAGACCATCGGCGCCTCGCTCGAGGCCGCGCCGACCGTCTATCTGTCGCCGGAACTGGCGCAGATCGTGACGAACCCCGACACTTTCGCCACGCTCTGCATCACCTCGTCGCTGACGCTGACGACCGATCCCGCCCCGGAAGGCGCCTTCATGGCAGAGGACGTGGCAGGGGTCGGCGTGGTCTTCCACCATGCCGAGGGCGAGAAATGCCAGCGCTGCTGGAAGATCCTGCCCGATGTCGGCAGGCACAAGCACCCCGGCACCTGCGCCCGCTGCGACGCGGCGTTGGGCTGAGACCTGGTAGGATGGGCAATATTGCCCATCCTACGCCCCCATCCTACGCCCCCGGGGCTGGGCGGTCGGCGGGCGTTATGCCATGCTGCCGCCATGCCCGCCCTCACCCTCGACACCCCGACCGGCGCCTTCACGCTCATCGAGCGCGACGGCGCTCTGGTCTCCGCGCGCTGGGGCGGCGCGCGGGGGCAGGACGAGACGCCGCTCCTGCGGGAAGCCGCCCGCCAGGTGGCGGCCTATTTCGGGTCGGAGGATGCCGATTTCGACCTGCCGATCAGGATCGATGGCAGCGCCGCCCAGCAGGCGGCCTGCGCTGCCATGTCGGCCATTCCCCGCGGCGAGACCCGGACCTATGGCGCCATCGCCCGCGACCTCGGCGTCAGCGCCCAGGCCATGGGGCAGCTTTGCGGGCGCAACCCGATCCCGTTGATCGTGCCCTGTCACCGGGTTCTGGGGACCGGCGGACTCGGCGGGTTCTCGGCCCCGGGCGGGGTCGAGACCAAGGTCTGGTTGCTGCGGCACGAAAAGGCCGGGGGGCTTCTGATCTAGAGCGTCTCGCGGTAGAGGAGCTGCTGCACGAAGCCCGCGCACATCAGGTAGACGCTGGTCACGATCAGACCCAGCGTCACCAGCGGCGGCTGGGTGAAATCGGTCCAGGCGGCGGCGGTGGCGAAGGCGACCCAGGCCAGCGCCATCGGCAGCGTCAGATAGCGCCAGCGCTGCGTCCGGACCGGATGCACGAATTTGACCCGCAGGAACATGGTCACCGACAGGATCACGACCACGCCGAGGATGACCCAGAAATCCGGCCGCGTGGCGAAGACCACCAGCGCCACCATGTTCCAGCAGGACGGAAAGCCCGAAAACGAGTAATCCGCCGTCTTCATCCGCGTGTCGGCGAAATAGAGGACCGAAGCGAAGGTGATGACGATGATCGCCGTCCAGCCGGTCCAGCCGGGCAGGAGGCCCGAGTTGAACAGGGCGAAGGCCGGGATGAAGACATAGGTCAGATAGTCGATGATAAGGTCCAGCAGGATCCCGTCGATGATCGGCGCCTTGGTCTTCACGTCGTATTTGCGCGCCATCGGCCCGTCGATCCCGTCGACGATCAACGCCACGACCAGCCACAGGAACATCAGCGCCCATTCGGACTCGACCGCGGCCAGCATCGCCAGCATGGCGAAAACGGCCCCGGTGGCGGTGAACATATGGACGAAATAGGCGCGGAAGGTCTCGATCATGCCCTTGTCTGCCGGTTTTGGGCGCTTGGCGCAAGGACCTGAGCGGTCGGCGCTTCGCGAAATGCGATGCCCCCGGCCTGGGGGGACCGGGGGCATGCCTGTGGCCGGCGTGCTTCAGGCAACCGAAGCAAGCGCCGGGGTCAGCTGGGCGGCCGGCGTGCTGCGCTCGGCGAGGGGCAGGGCAAGGCGGGGCAGCGGCGCGGCCTGCCCGCCCAGACCGATCAGCACCTGCAGGGCGAAAGCGGCCGAGAGGCGCAGGGCGAGGGTCCGGTCAGGCATGGTCGTCTTTCAGCGGGGCGTCACGGGCAGGGCGGGACGCGGGGCGTGGAGTTTCGGCTTGGGCGAGAAAAGGGTGAAGCGGCGGGTCATGGCAGTCTCCGGTGTTTCCTGCCCGTAGGTCGGGCGGGCAGGCGGGACGGTTCAAAGAAAAACAGCGCCCGGGAGGGGGCGCCGCTTGCGGTCGGGTTCGGGTCGGGCTCAGCCCTCGATCATCGCCACCCGGGTAGCGTGGCGGCCGCCTTCGAACTCGGCGGCGAGGAAGGCCTCGGCGATTTCCAGCGCCAGACCCTCGCCCACCACGCGGGCGCCGATCGACAGCATGTTGGCGTCGTTGTGCTGGCGGATCATCCGGGCCGAGAACGTGTCCGAGCAGACGCCGCAGCGGATGCCCGGCACCTTGTTGGCGGCCATCATGATGCCCTGCCCGGTGCCGCAAAGGATGATCCCCAGATCGCACTCGCCCGAGGCGACGCGCTCGGCCGCGGCCTTGCCGTGCAGCGGGTAATGCGTGCTTTCGGGCGTGGTGGGGCCGATGTCGACCACCTCCCAGCCCAGCGTCGCGGCGTGGGAGGCGATGGCCTGGCGCAGCGCGATGGCGGCATGATCGCTGGAGAGGACGAGGCGTTTGCTCATGGCGGGATCCGTTGGCTGAAGGGGCGAGTCGCGTCCCCATAGCGCGTTTGGCCTGCGGGCGCCACGCGGCGGCTAGCCGCCCTGCGCCCTCGGATGCGCGGCGCGGTAGCTTTCCATCAGCCGGGCGCTGTCGACCGCGGTATAGACCTGCGTGGTCGAGAGTTTGGCGTGGCCCAGCAATTCCTGGATCGCCCTGAGGTCACCGCCCGCGCTGAGCAGATGGGTGGCGAAGGAATGCCTGAGCGCATGGGGCGTGGCCGTCGCGGGCAGGCCGAGGCGCAGGCGCACCCCCTCCATCGCCCGGGCGATGAGCCGGGGGTTCAGGGGGCCGCCGCGCTGGCCGCGGAACAGCGGGCCGTCGGGGTCCAGCGGATAGGGGCTGAGCTTTAGATAGGCGGCGACGGCGGCGGCGGCGGCGGGGATCACCGGCACCAGCCGTTCCTTGCCGCCTTTGCCGAGGATCCTGAGGCTGGCGCCCGGGCTGTCGATCAGCGCCGCGTCGCGCCCGGTCAGGCCCAGCGCCTCGGATATCCGCAGGCCCGAGCCATAGAGCAGCGTCACCACGGCGGTGTCGCGGGCGCGGATCCATGCCTCGGCCTTGTCGTCGCTGATTTGCCGGGTGACGGCGCGGGCGGCGTCCTCGTCCAGCGGGCGGGGCAGGGGTTTCTGGTGGCGTGGCGCGCGGGCCGAAAGGATGGCGGTGGCGTCGAAATCCGCCTCGCGGTCGGACAGCCAGCGCGCGAAGGCCTTCACCGCCGAGAGCGCCCGGGCGAGCGAGCGCGCGCCAAGCCCCCGGGCCCGGGCCTGCGCCATCCAGGCGCGCAGATCGCCGGTTTCGACCGCGCGCAGCTGCGCCATCCCGGCGGCACCGCCGTGGTGGCGGGCGAGGAAATCGAGGAAACCGGTGACATCGGCGCGATAGGCCTCGACCGTGTGGGGCGAGGCGTCGTTCAGCGCGGCGAGATGGGTGAGCCAACCCGCCAGCGCATCGCGCAGGGCCGGGCTGATCGCCAGGGTCACGACAGCCAGCGCCGGAGCACGCGCTCGAACGTGCCGGTGAAGAAGGCCAGCAGGTCGGTGCCCTGCCCGGGCTTGAAGCGGTGCGGGTCCTCGGACCCCATGGCCAGCATGCCCGGCAGCCGCCCCTTGCCCAGATCGAGCCGCATCAGCGCCTCGGACCTCAGGTCCGCCGCCACCTCGCCATAAGGGCCTGACGACGGCGGCACGCCTTGGCGCAGGACGATGGGCCGGGCCGGGGCCGGGCGGCCCCCGCTCATGTAATGTTCGGTAAAGCCCGGCTTTTTCACCCGCAGGATGGTGTCGAGCTTGCCCAGGCTCGCACCCGGCTCGGCGCTTTCCAGCACCAGCCGCACGGCCTCGACCCCCAGAATCTCGGCGACCGAGCCGCCGAGGTCCATGACGAAGGTCTCGAACTTGTCGGCATCGAGCAGCTTCAGCAGTGCCCGGTGGATCTGGTTGGTCGAGGCGAGGTTCTCGTAGGCGGCGGCGATGACGGCGCGGTGGGTATCCTCCAGCCGCTCCAGCCGCGATTCGAGCCGCTCCATCGCCATGCCGCGCAGATCGACGACATTGCCGCCCATCGCCCGTTCCGAGGTCAGGACGAGGGCGCGCATGACCTCGGGATCATCCAGCACCAGCCCGGGGTCAGCCAGCACGCGCGCGCGCCATTCGTCCTGCACTCTGCTGTCCTGCGCCGGTCCGGTGGCAGCCATGTCGTCCCCGATCTTGTGTCCTTCGGCCGATCCTATACCGGATCAGACGATTTTCTGCCCGGTTTTTTCCCAGTCCTTCATGAACTGTGCCAGACCTGCATCGGTCAGCGGGTGCGAGGCCAGCTTGCGGATCACTTCCGGGGGCGCGGTCATCACATCGGCGCCGACCAGCGCGGCCTGCGTCACATGGTTCACCGTGCGGATCGAGGCGGCGAGGATCTCGGTCGCGAAGCCGTAATTGTCATAGATCGTGCGGATGTCGCCGATCAGGTCCATCCCGTCGAGGTTGATGTCGTCCAGCCGGCCGATGAAGGGCGAGATGAAGGTGGCGCCAGCCTTGGCCGCCAAGAGCGCCTGGTTGGCCGAGAAACAAAGCGTCACGTTGACCATCAGGCCCGCGTCCGAGAAATACTTGCAGGCCTTGAGCCCGTCCCAGGTCAGCGGCAGCTTGATGGCGATGTTCGGCGCGATCTCGGCCAGTTTCTTGCCCTCGGCGATCATCGCGTCCGCTTCCAGCGCCACGACCTCGGCCGAGACCGGACCTTCGACGAACGAGCAGATTTCCTTGGTGACCTCGATGATGTCGCGGCCCGATTTCAGGATCAGCGACGGGTTGGTGGTCACGCCATCGACCATGCCCAGGGCGTGAAGGTCGCGGATCGCGGCCACATCGGCGGTATCGACGAAGAATTTCATGGCTCTCTCGGTGCTCTGTCGACGCCTGGCGGCAGACGTCTTGCGGTTGCGAAGGGGGTTCGGTCGCGTCATACCCTATCGCAACCCCGCCCGAAAGGTCTTTCGCCCGTGCCCCTGGTTGCGCAAACAGGCATCGCTCCCCGGTTCGAGCCCGGCCAGCCGCTGGCTGTGCTGACCACGCAGCCGCTGGACCGGCTGCTGGATTACAAGGCACCGGAAGGCGGCGCGCAGCTGGGCGATTTCGTCGAGGTGCCGCTGGGGCCGCGGCTGGTGCTGGGCTGCGTCTGGGGCCCGGCCGAGGGCGGGTTGCCGGTGAGCAAGCTGCGCGCGGTCAACCGGGTGCTGGACGTGCCGCCGATGCGGGACGAATTGCGCCAGTTCCTGGTAAAGGCCGCCGAATACACGCTGACGCCGCTGTCCCTGATGCTGTTTCTGGCGACCCGGGCGCCGGGGCTGTTCCAGGGACCGGCGACGATCCGCGTCTATGCCCCGGGCGAGCCGCCCTCGCGGATGACCGATGCCCGCAAGCGCATCCTCGATGTGTTCGAGACCTATGGCGGCGCCGCGCTGACCGTGGGCGAGATCACGCGCGCCGCGGGCGTCACCGGATCGGTCGTGCACACGATGGCGGCGCAGGGCGCGCTGATCGAGATGGAGGCGCCCAAGGACCAGCCCTATCCCCGCCTCGACCCCGAGCGCGCTGGCAAGGAGCTGAGCGAGGATCAGGCGGCGGCGGCCGCGGTGCTGCGGTCGCGTGCGGATGCGTTCGGCGTGACGCTGCTGAAGGGCGTGACCGGCTCGGGCAAGACCGAGGTCTATCTGGAAGCGGTCGCCGAATGCCTGCGCAAGGGCCGTCAGGCGCTGGTCCTGCTGCCCGAGATCGGGCTCACCGAGGGCTTCCTCGAACGGGTCGAGGCGCGATTCGGCCATCGTCCCGGCGAATGGCATTCCGGCGCCACCACGACCGAGCGGCGGCGCCTGTGGCGCATGGTCGGCGAGGGCGGGGTGCAGATGGTGGTGGGCGCCCGTTCGGCCCTGTTCCTGCCCTACCGCGACCTCGGCCTGATCGTCGTCGACGAGGAACACGACAGCTCCTACAAGCAGGACGAGGGCGTCCTTTACAACGCCCGCGACATGGCGGTGCTGCGCGCCTCGCTGTCCTCGGCGCAGGTGGTGCTGGCCTCGGCCACGCCGTCTCTGGAAAGCTGGGCCAATGCCGAAAGCGGCAAATACGAGCGGCTGGACCTGCACGCCCGCTTCGGCGTGGCGGAACTGCCCGAGATGCGGGCGCTGGACCTGCGCGGCCAGAAACTGCCGCACGGCCGCTGGATCAGCCCGGCGCTGAAAGAGGCGGTGGACCAGCGGGTCGGCTCGGGCGAGCAATCGCTTTTGTTCCTCAACCGCCGCGGCTATGCGCCGGTCACCACCTGCCGCGCCTGCGGCCATCAGATCGCCTGCAACCAGTGCGACGCCCGGATGGTCGAGCATCGGTTTCTGAACCGGCTGATGTGCCACCAATGCGGCGCCACGGCACCGATCCCGACCGCCTGTCCGGCCTGCAAGACCGAGGGCTCGATGCATCCGATCGGCCCGGGGGTTGAGCGGCTGGAGGAGGAAGTCCGCGCCACCTGGCCCGAGGCCCGGGTGGCGGTGCTGTCCTCGGACCTGTTCGGCTCGGCCCGGGCGCTGAAGGAGCAGATCGCGGCCATTGCCGGAGGCGGCGCCGATATCGTCATCGGCACGCAGCTGGTGGCCAAGGGGCACAATTTCCCGCTGCTGACGCTGGTCGGTGTGATCGACGCGGACCTCGGCCTGCATGGCGGCGACCTCAGGGCGGCGGAACGCACCTTTCAGCTGATCCGGCAGGTTGCGGGCCGGGCCGGGCGGCACGAGAAGCCGGGACTGGCGCTGTTGCAGACCCACCAGCCCGACCATCCGGTGATCCAGGCCATTCTCAGCGGCGATGACGAGGGCTTCTGGCGCGCCGAAGCGGCCGAGCGGCAGGCGCTGGGCATGCCGCCTTACGGGCGGCTGGCGGGGATCATCATCTCCTCGACCTCGGTCGAGCAGGCCTTCGAGACCGGCAACCTGCTGGCCCAGCACGCGGGGCCGCTGCACGCGATCGGCGCCCAGCTGTTCGGTCCGGCACCCGCCCCCGTGGCCCGGGTGCGCGGCCGCCACCGCGTGCGGCTTCTGATAAAGGCGGCCAAGGGCGCGCCGCTGCAGGGCGCGATCCGGGCCTGGCTTGCGGGTCTGAAACCGCCCGGCGATACAAGGCTCGCCGTCGATATCGACCCGCAGAATTTCTGGTAATCAGTTCAGGCTGGCGGTCGTGACCCGACCCTGCCCGCGCTGGGCGGTCGCCCGCAGCTCATTGCCCTGCAGCTCGATGAGCTGGCAATCGGTGCCCAGGTCATTGCTGCCGATGCGCAGCGTCCGGCAATGGAACCCGTCGCTCCAGGTCCAGCTGCCGACCATCGGCGTCCCGTTCCATGCGCCCGCGGCGCTGCCATCGGCGGCAAAGGTCACATGGCCGTTTTCCAGGGTGATCTGGCGGCCGGCGACCCGCTCGCGATACTGCGCTTCGGTCTGGATCCGCTCCCAGGCGCCTGCGGCGCCTGCCGCCACGGACAATCCGACGCTGAGAATGATGGTGGTGGCCTTGAACATGGACTGCGCTCCCTCGATACTTGACGATGAATGCCGAAAAATTTCGTTACCAAGGCGAGTCTGTCAATGAATTTCAATCCCAAGGGGAAATCTTGACCATGTGGGAAGACCGCTATCGCGGCAGCGACGAATACCTCTTCGGCACCGCGCCCGCGCGCTTTCTGGTCGAAAATCCCTGGGCGCTGATCCCGGGGGCCACCGCCCTCGCCGTTTCGGACGGCGAGGGGCGCAACGGTGTCCATCTGGCCGCGGCCGGGATGCATGTCACCAGCTTTGACCTGTCGCCCACGGCGGTGGCCCGGGCCCGGGCGCTGGCGGCGGGGCGTGGCGTGGCGCTGGACGCGCGGGTCAGCGACTGGAAGGCCTGGGAATGGGAGCGGCCCTATGACCTGGTCATGGGGATCTTCATCCAGTTCATGCCGCCCGACCAGCGCCCGGCGCAATTCGCCGATCTCGCCCGCACGCTGAAACCCGGCGGGCGGCTGGTGCTGCATGGCTACACGCCCGAGCAGGTGGGGCTGGCCACCGGCGGGCCCCCGAACCCCGCGCAGATGTGGACACCCGAGATCCTGCGTGCCGCCTTCCCCGGCTGGCGGATCGAGCGTCTGGCGACCTATGAGCGCGACGTGCAGGAGGGCCGCGGCCATTCCGGCCGCTCGGCGCTCATCGACTTCGTGGCCCGCAAACCCTGAGCCATCTTTGTTCTGGAAATATCCTCGGGAGGATTTTCAAGGAGGGTGGAAAACCCTCCTTGAAGCGGGGGGCCCGGGGGGCGGCAGCCCCCCGCCCTTTGTATGAACTCGGGGCGGCAGCCCCCCGTCCTTTGCGGTCTCTGGCGGCGGCTGCCTCGCTACTCCCTCACGCCCGCATGATGATGCAGGTCGTGGAGCCCGTGGCGTAGATCTTGCCATCCTCGACGCCGGTGATCGTGGCCTCGGCCACGGCGGTCGAGCGGCCGGCGTGCTGGACGCGGGCCCGGCATTCGACCAGCACGCCGGGTTTCAGCGCCCGGGTCAGGTTCACCTTGTATTCGAGCGTGGTATAGACCGAGCCCTTCTCCAGCACCGTCGCCACCGCGCAGCCGAGCGCGCTGTCGAGGATCGTGCCGTACCAGCCGCCATGCACGCCACCCATCGGGTTGGAATGCCGGAACTCGGCCGATCCGCGGAAGGCGACCTCGCCCTTCGTCGCTTCATGCAGGCGGAAGTTCATCACCTCGGCGATGGGGGCGCCCGGCAGGGTGCCGTCGCGGATCGCCTCGATGAAGGCAAGGCCGGTCATCCCCGCCATGGTCTCGCGGTCGGGGATCTCGGCGGGGGAACGGGCGACGTGTTGTTCGGGCATCGGGACCTCCCTTTGGGTGCGGGAAAGCTAGGCAGGTCCCCGGCGCGGGGCCAGCCCTGCCCTCCGGCCCCGACGCAACGTCACGCGGTTACTGCCCGGCGGGCGGATTGGCGTCCAGCCAGCCGCGCATGAAGGCGATCTCGGCCTCCTGCGCCGCGATCACCGCTTCGGCCATGGCGCGGATCTGCGGGTCCCGGCCGTGTTCCAGCACCACACGGGCCATGTCCACCGCGCCCTGATGGTGCGGGATCATGCCCAGCACGAAATCGCGGTCGGCGTCGCCGGTGAGGGGGACCGCCATGTCGGCATGCATCCGGGCGTTGATCTCGGCATAGGCCTCGGCCGCGGGCGAGGGTGCCTGCATGGTCGTGGCGGGGGCCATGCCATGGCCGGAATGGTCACTGGTCTGCGCCAGCGCCGGCAGGGCGGTCAGGGCGAGGGCGGCGGCGGTCAGGGCGATGCGCATGGGGGATCCTCCGGGTCAGATGCCGGGGCAGGGAACAGGATTCCCCCTGCTGGAAGGCAAATCACGCTGCGGTGAGGTCAGCCCTGCCGGGCCTCGGCCAGCGCTTCTGGCAGAACCCGGGCGAAGGCGGCGAGCTGGGCCTCGGGTCCGGCCGAGACGCGGATGCAGCGGTCATGGGGGGCGACGAAGGGCATGCGGATGAAGACCCCGCGTTTCACCACCCCGGCCAGTACCCGGCGGGCGAAATCGCCATCCCGTCCGCAGTCGATGGTCACGAAATTGGTGGCCGAGGGCAGCGCGCGCAGCCCGTTCTCGGCGGCGATGGCGTTGAGGCGGGCGCGGGCCGCGACCACCTGGGCGATGGTCTGCGCCAGATGCCCCTCGTCCGCCAGCGCCGCCAGCGCGCCGATCTGCGCCGCGCGGTTCATGCCGAAATGGTTGCGCACCTTGTCGAAGGCGGCGATCAGCCCGGGCGCCCCCACCGCGTAGCCGACCCGCGCCCCCGCCAGCCCATAGCCTTTCGAAAAGGTGCGCAGGCGGATCACCCGCTCGTCATCGGGGTCGATCTCGGGCGCGGTGCCTTCGGGGGCGAACTCGACATAGGCCTCGTCCAGCGCCAGCAGCGTGCCAGCGGGCACCTGTTCGATGGCGCCGCGGATCACCTCGGCCCCGTGCCAGCTGCCCATCGGGTTGTCGGGGTTGGCGAGGTAGACGAGCTTCGCCTCGACCTCGCGCGCGCGGTGCATCAGCGCCGTGGGATCCTCGTGATCGCCGAGATACGGCACCTTGTGCAGCACGCCGCCGAAGCCCGCGACATGGTAGTTGAAGGTGGGATAGGCGCCCTCCGAGGTCACCACGGCATCGCCCGGCTCGATCAGCAGCCGCACCAGATAGCCCAGCAGCCCGTCGATCCCCTCGCCCACGATGAGATGCGCGGGCGTGACGCCCAGCCTCAAGGCAAGCGCCTGTTTCAGGTCGTGGTTCTCGGGGTCGCCATACATCCACTGATCGCCCGAGGCCTTCGCCATCGCCTCGATCGCCCGGGGCGAGGGGCCGAAGCCGTTCTCGTTGGCGCCGAGACGCGCCTCGAAGGCCGCGCCCCGGGCGCGTTCCTGCGTCTCGGGGCCGACGAAGGGCACGGTGGCGGGCAGGGTATCGACCAGACGGGTGTAGCGAGGGCTCATCGGGTGGGTTCCTTGGCGTCCTGGAGCCAGGTCCAGATCCGGAGGGGGGTGAGGGGCATGTCGACATGGCGCACGCCCCGACCCCAGAGGGCATCGAGCGCGGCGTTGGAAAGGGCCGAGAGCGCGCCGACGGTGCCGGCCTCGCCACAGCCCTTCATGCCGATCGGGTTGTTCTTGGAGGGCGTCGGTTCGCTGAAGAAGCGGATGAAGGGCACATCCGCGGCGCGCGGCATGGCGTAATCCATCAGCGAGCCGGTCAGCAGCTGGCCGTCATCGTCAAAGCGCAGATCCTCGGTCACCGCCTGTCCGAAGCCCTGCACGACGCCGCCATGCACCTGACCCTCGGCCAGTTGCGGATGCATCAAGACGCCCAGATCATCGACGGCGAGGTAGCGGTCCAGCCTGAGCGCGCCGGTCTCGGGGTCGATCTCGACCTCGCACAGATGGGCGCCGTTGGGAAAGCTGCGCCCGGCCAGCTGGCTGCGTTTCTCGTGCCGCAGCAGGTCCTTGCGGCCCTTCTGGCGGGCAAGGTCGGCGGCTTCCAGCAGGGTCAGACGGCGGTTCGAGCCGGGGGCCGAGAAGATGCCGTCGTCGAAGGTGAAGGGCGCGGCCTCGATCTCCGCCTCCAGGAAGGCGGTGAAAGCGGCGACCATCTGCTCGACCGTGCCCAGCGTCGCCGCCGATTGCACGGTGACCGAGCGCGAGCCGCCGGTGCCGCCGCCGCGGGTGATCAGGTCGCTGTCGCCCTGCACCACCTCGATCCCGTCGAAGGGCAGGCCGGTCAGATCGGCGAGGTACTGGGCATAGACCGTCTCATGCCCCTGTCCGTTCGACTGGGTGCCGACATAAAGCTTCGCGCCGGTCTCGGTCAGTTCGACCACGGCGGCCTCGCTGTCCTCGCCGAGGATGGATTCGATGTAATAGCTGAGGCCGAGGCCGCGCAGCAGGCCCTTGGCCTCGCTTTCAGCCCGCCGCTTGGCGAAGCCCGCGACATCGCCCAGCGTCCCGGCCCGGGCCAGCACCCGGCCGAACGAGCCCACGTCATAGGTCATTTCGCCCGGGGTACGGTAGGGGAAGGCGCCCTCGGGGATGAAATTGCGCTGGCGGATCTCGAGCGGCGAGAGGCCCAGCTCGCGCGCCGCCATGTCCATGGTGCGTTCCAGCAGCGTGATCGCCTCGGGGCGGCCGGCGCCGCGATAGGCATCGACCGGCGTGGTGTTCGTATAGATCCCCTGCACGTCGAGCGTGGCGCAGGGGATGTCATAGACCCCGGTCAGCACCTTCGAGAACATCTCGCACTGGATGTTCTGGCCGAATTGCGAGTTGTAGGCACCGAGGTTCGAGCGGTTCTGCACCCGGTAGGCCAGGATCCTGTGATCGGCGTCGAAGGCCAGTTCCGCCACGCTGTCCAGATCCCGCGCGCCGTTGTCGGCCAGCATCGCCTCGCTGCGGTCGGAAATCCAGGCGACCGGACGGCCAAGGGTCATGGCGGCCTGCGCCAGCGCGTATTGTTCGGGGTATTGCATGGATTTCATGCCGAAGCCGCCGCCCACATCGGGGGTGGTGACATGCACCTGCTCGGGCCTGAGGTTCAGGAACTTGGCCAGTTCCCGCTTGTGGCCCCAGACGCCCTGTCCGTTATAGGCGAAATGCAGCCGCTCGCCGTCCCAATGGGCGAAGGCGGCGCGGGGTTCCATGCTGACGGTGGTGACGCGGTTCTGGCGCACCGACAGACGGGTGACATGGGCGGCCTTGGCAAAGGCGGCCTCGACCGCCTCGGTATCGCCCAGATGCCAGTCGACGGGCAGGTTGTCGGGCACCTCGGCATGGACGGCGGGGCCACCGGGGAAAAGGTTCAGATGCGCCGGCTTCTCGTCATAGTCGAGGGCGATGGCCTCGACCGCGTCCTGCGCCTGGGCCTGCGTCTCGGCCAGGACGATGGCCACCGGCTCGCCCATGTGGCGCATGACGCCATCGGCCAGCGCCGGACGATGAGTGGCGCGGCCGGGGCGGCCCAGCCGGTCCTTGGCCAGCACCGCCCAGAGGCTGGCGGTGATGCCCGCGGCTTTCAGATCCTCGGCCGTCAGGATGGCGTGGACGCCGGGCAGGGCCATGGCATCGGCGGTGTCCAGCCCGGTGATCACGCCATGCGCGACCGGCGCGCGCAAAAAGGCCGCCCTGAGCGTGCCCTCGGGCAGGATGTCGGACAGGTAGCGGCCGGTCCCGGTCAGAAACCTCAGATCCTCGCGCCGCAAGACGCCTTGCGCTTTGCCGAAAGCCCGCATGTTACCCCCTTGATGGTCAGGGCGGAGATTACCCGCCGGGGCCGCGAGGGCAAGGGGAGGCGCTCAGGCGCCGAGGTCGAGCACCAGATGATGCCGCGCCGCGCCGAAGCCGTTGAAGCGGGTGGCGATGGCGGCGGAATAGGCGCCCATGCCCTGGACCAGCAGGTAGTCGCCCTCGGCCAGATCCTCGGGCAGCGCGGGTTCGCCCGGCAGCCGGTCGAGGGAATCGCAGGTCGGGCCGAAAACCACGCGCGGGCGGGCGGGGCCGGTGCGGGGCAGGCCCTCGGGCGAGAGGGCGCAGAGGCGGTCGGGCGTGCCGATGCTGGGCAGTTCGGCGAAGGCGCCATAGATCCCGTCATTCAGGAACACCGGCCCGTCATCGCGCAGCGCCTTCACCTGTGCGGCCAGCGCCATGGCATCGGCGACCATGGCCCGGCCGGGCTCGCAGACCAGCGCCGGGGCGTCCGGGCCGAAGACCTCGGCCGTGGTGCGGGCGATGGTGGCGAAGATCGCTTCCAGCGGCGGGGCATCGGCGTGGTGGCGGCGCGAGGGGAAGCCGCCGCCGGTGTTGAGCCGGGACAGGCGGATCGGCCCGGCGATGCGGCGCGCGGCGCGGATATAGGCCTCCCAGGCGGCGGGGTCCTGGCATTGGGTGCCGGGGTGGAAGGTCAGCGCGGGGGCGAAACCGGCCTGCGCCACGCGGTCGAGGAGGGTTGCCGCCAGCCCCTCGTCCGCGCCGAATTTGGCGCCGAAATCATAGGCGGCGCCGGGGACCGGCAGCTTGAAGCGCACGGCGATCTCGGTTTGCGTGCCTGAGGCGCGGCGGGGCGGGACCAGCGCGATCAGCTTGTCGAGTTCGCTCTGCGCATCGACCGAATAGCTGGCTACGTCCTGCGCCACGGCCAGCGCGATCTCGGCCCGGGCCCGCACCGGGTTGTTGTAATGCAGCGCCGCGCCGGGGATCAGGCGGCGGACCAGCGCGATTTCCTCGGGCGAGGCGACGTCGAAGCCGGTGATCCCGGCGGCGGCGAGATTGGCGAGGATCGTCTCGTCCGGGTTGGCCTTCACCGCATAGGTGACGAGGCCGGGAAACCCCGACAGGAACCGTCGGGCCTGCGCCTGAAGCGCGGCGGGCGAGAGGAAGAGGACCGGATCCTCGGGCTGATGCGCCCGCAGGTAATCGACCGGATCGGACCAGAGGCTGTCGGCAAATCCCATGGCGTGTCCTTTCGCGCCGCTGCTCGATGGGGCCGGTTCAGGCCGGCTCTGCTTTCAGGATGCCGCGAAATGATGCGTCCCGAAGCCAGCATTTCGGTTGATCTGCGCCATGGCCCCGTTATTTTGACGAGGAATTCGTCATTTTGCAGGATGGCCATGGACGAGCTGGACCGGGCGCTGGTGTCGCTGCTCATCGCCGATGCGCGTCAGCCGCTGGCGACGCTGGCCCGCAGGCTGAAAGTGGCGCGCAGCACGGTGCAATCGCGGCTGGAGCGGCTGGAGGCTTCGGGCCTGGTGCAGGGCTATACCGTGCGGCTGGCGCAACCGGCGGAGCGGCCGCTGATCCGCGCCTCGGTGCTGGTCTCGATCGAGCCGCGCAACCAGACCAACATTCTGGCGCGGCTCAAGGCCATGCCGGAGGTCGAGCGCGCCTTCACCACCTCGGGGCGGGTGGATCTCTTGTTGCAGGTGGCGGCGCCGACCACCGAGCAGCTGGACGCGGTGCTGGATGCCATCGGGGCGATGCCGGGGGTCAGGTCGTCGGAAAGCCTGATCCACCTGAGCGTCAAGATCGACCGCGGCGCCTGATCAGTAATCGCCGCTCCAATAGCCCCGGCCCTGCAGGGGGTCGATGTAGACGGTGACGGTGCTGCCCGGGGGCGGCAGGTCGGCGGCGGGGCGGGGCACGGCGATCCCGGCAAGGCCGGTGCCGTCCTGCCAGTGCAGCCGCGCCTTGCCCTTCTTGCCCCAGGTCTGATGCTGGCTCACCGTGGCGCTGCGGGCCTCGCCTGCCTCGACCGCCCGGCGGCGCGAGGAGACTTGGCGCCGCGCGTGACCCAGCAGCAGCAGCGCGGCCCAGAGGATCGCCCCGCCAAGCAGCCCGAAAACGCTGCCGAAGCGGCGGTTTCGTCCCGGCTCGATCTCGGCAATCGCGGGATTGGTGGCGACATAGCGCAGCTCGACCCCGGAACGGCCGCGGGATTCGGCGTAAAAGCCCTGCGATACCTGGAAGACCGCGGAATGCAGCTGCCCGGCCTCGTCCCGGAAGCTGACGTCCATGTAATGGCGGTAGCTGAGCCCGCCGTCGCGCCGCCGCGCGGTGGTGGAATAGGCATGGTCGATCTGTGCAAGGGTCGTCACACCGCCGCGGGAGAGGCGCAGGTCATGATACAGGTGCCAGAGCCCGACCGAGCCGAAGGCAAGGCCCGCCAGCAGCAGCACGACGCCGGGCCAGAAGCCGGGCCGTTCGACGTAGAGCCGGGCTGAGGGCAGGGGGCGGGGGCCGGAGGACAGATCCGTCATGGCAATACCGGGCTGGAAATATCGTGCATCAATCCCTCGGAATGATGCGGGTTTCGGCCCCGGGTTCAAGCCGGAGCCGAGGACATCACGCGCTCTTGCACCGGGGGCGCCGCAGGCGGGCCGTGGCGGTGGTCAGGGGTCAGTAATCCCCTTCCCACCAGCCGCGCCCGCTGCGCGGATCGACATAGACCGCGACCGGCGCGCCGATGTCGGGCAAGGCCTCGGTGGTGACCGGACCCGAGCGGCCACGGGTGGTGCCCGCTTCCCAGCCGAAGGTCCAGCGGTTGGACTTGGCCTTGCCGATGCGCTTGTGGTCGGTGACTGTCGCCATCCGACGCTCGCCCTCCTGCGCGGCCCGGCGCTGGGCGCCCGCCCCGCGCAGCAGCACCAGCAGTGAGATCAGCACCGCGATGGCGAAGCCGATGGCGATGAAGCCCACGATCTTGCCGGTGCGTCCGGTCTGGCCCGGGACCAGCTCGATCGTCGTCGGATGGGAGCGGGCGTAGCGGACCGGCAGGGTGGAGCCGGTGCGGTTCGACTCGTAAAGCCCGGCACTGACCGAACGGTTGACCTCGACCGGGGTGCCATCGGGGCCGGTAAAGCGGATCACCAGCGTGTAATTGCGCGAGGTGGAGCCGTTCGAGCGCCGGGTGACGCTGGTCGAGCGGTCGATGACGACGCCGGTCGTGTCGACGCCCTCGCTGGCCAAGAGCGCGGCCTCGCGCAGTTCGTAAACGCTGAAAGCGGCCGTGAGGCCGCCCAAGATCAGGAAAACGAAGGCGAGGGCAAAGCTCGCGCGGCGGGTATAGATCTTTCGGGAAAGGCTCGGGCGGTCCATGAAACGCTCCTGAAAACGGGCAAATATCGCGCCCGCTTCCGAAGTGATATCCGCCGCCCGCCGAAAATCAATCGCTGGCGAGGGCCCGTGCCGCGGCCTCCACCGCGCCCGGCCCGTGGTCGATCCCCAGCGCCTTCATCCCGGTATCCATGACCGCCAGCGCCCCCAGCGTCATATGCGCGTTTACATGGCCCATATGGGCGATGCGGAAATAGGCGTCGCCCGCGGGATCGCCGGGTTCCGCCATGCCCAGACCGATGCCCAGCGTGACGCCCGCCTGATGTTCGCACCATTGCCGCAGCCGCGTGCCGTCCTTGCCCGAGAGCCGCGCGGCGGTGACCGAATGGCCGCGCCGGGCCGGGTCCTGGATGTTCAGACGGAAGGCGCCGCCCTGGCCCCAGGCCTCGGCCGCGGTCCAGACGGCCCGGGCCAGTGCGCTGTGGCGGGCCCAGACATTCTCCAGCCCTTCCTCGTGGATCATCGACAGCGCCTCGCGCAGGCCGAAAAGGTGATGCGTGGGCGCCGTGCCGTACCAGTTCTCATAGAAGAACTGGGCGGTATTGCGGGGCGTCCAGTCCCAATAGGGCGTGCGCAGGTCCGAGGTTTTGCCGACCTCCTTCGCCTTGTCCGAGAAAAAGACGAAGCCCAGACCGGGCGGCGTCATCAGCCCCTTCTGGCTGGCCGAGATCATCACGTCGACGCCCCAGTCGTCCATGCGGAATTCGTCGCAGGCCAGCGAGGCGATGCAATCGACCATCAAAAGGCCCGGGTGGCCGAGGTCGTCCATCAGCCTGCGCACCGCCGCCACGTCGTTCAGCGCGCTGGTCGCGGTATCGACATGGGTAACCATCACGGCGCGGGCATCGGGGGCGGCTTTCAGCGCGGCTTCGGCCCGGGTCAGGTCGATGGGTTCGCGGCCGAAGTCGGTTATCAGCGGCTCCACGCCCAGCAGGCGGGCGTGTTCGGCCCAGCCATGGCCGAAGCGCCCGGTGGCCAGCACTACCGCCTTGTCGCCGCGGCGGAAGACGTTGGTGTTGGCGGCCTCCCATGTCGCGTGGCCGTTGCCGATGTAGATGGCGAGGTTCTGCTCGGTGCAGGCGACCCTCTTCAGATCGGCGCGCAAGGGCGCCACCATGTCCACCAGCGAGCCCTCGTAGATATTGGGCGCGGCGCGGTGCATGGCGTTGAGCACGCGGTCGGGCATGACCGAGGGGCCGGGGATGGCCAGATAGGGACGGCCATTGGCGAGCGACATGCCGGGAACTCCTGAACCTGTGTAGTGTGTCGCCGGACATTAGGCACGGGGGCGGGGGCTGTGCAAGGGGCGGCGGCGGACCTATATCCGGGGCTGATGGAGAGAATGCCGATGCCCGATCCGATCCTGTCGCCCGATGCCCGCTGCGCCCCGGTTCCCGGGCGCGGATTCCTGCGCGTGACTGGCCCTGACCGCGAGAAATTCCTGCAAGGACTGGTGACGCAGGACATGGGTCGGGTGATCCGCGACGGCATCGGCTATGGCGCGATGCTGACGCCGCAGGGCAAGCTGCTGGCCGATTTCCTGCTGGTGGCGGAACCCGAGGCGGTGCTGATCGACGTGGCCGAGGATCTGGCCGAGGATCTGGCGCGGCGGCTGGTGATGTTCAAGCTGCGCTCGAAGGCCGCGGTGGAGCGGGTCGAGGGCGTGGTCACCCGCGGGATCGGACCGAGGCCCGAGGGCGCGCTGGCCGATCCGCGCGATCCGGCGCTGGGCTGGCGGCTTTACGGCGTGGCGCTGGAACAGGGCGCGCCGGTCGATTGGGAGGCGCTGCGCATCGCGGCGCTGGTGCCCGAGACCGGGGCCGAGCTGGTGCCGGGCGACAGTTTCGTGCTGGAACTGGGGTTCGAGCGGCTCAACGGCGTTGATTTCCGCAAGGGCTGCTACGTCGGGCAGGAGGTCACGGCGCGGATGCACCACAAGACCACGCTGCGCCGGCAGTTGATGGTCCTGTCGGTCGCCGAGCCGGTGCCGGTGGGAACGCCTGTCCTGATGGAGGACGGACGCGAGGCCGGGGTCCTCTATACCCAGGCCGGGGGCCGGGGGCTTGCGCTGATGCGGGTCGACCGGGCCGAGGGGGCGCTGACGGTGGGCGGGCAGCCGGTGACGGTTGTGCCGGAGTGAGAATGGTCGCCGAGGTGGGATGAAATCCCACCCTACGGGGGTGGCGATCCTGGGCGGTGCGGCGGGGTAGGGTGGGATTTCATCCCACCATCGCCCCGCGGTGGCCCTGTAGGGTGGGATTTCATCCCACCTTCCGCGACCCGTCAGTCGGCCTTGCCCACCGCCAGCAGCGCCACACCGACACGCCGCCCCTCGGACAAAAGCACGTTATAGGTCCGGCAGGCGGCGGGCGAGGCCATCGGCTCGGCGGCGATCCCGGCCGCTTCCAGCGTCTCGCGGAAGTCCTTTGGCAGATGGGCGATCTCGGCCCCGGTGCCGACGAAGAGCACGTCGAGCTGACCGGCCAGCGGCAGCAGCGTCGCGGTATCCCCGAACCCGCCCCAGGCCACCACCTGCCCGGGCACGATCACCAGGGGCGCGGGATGCGCCACCCCGCCGATGCGGAAGAAATCGGCACCATAGCCCTCGATGGGCTGGGCGGTGCCGAAGTCGATCTCGGTCAGCCTCATTTCGAGGACGAGGTGGCGAATTGCGTGCCTGCCTTGTCGCCGCCCTTGCCCCAGTCGCGCTTGACGCCCAGCAGCTTGACGATGACCGCGGCGACATAGATCGACGACCAGGTGCCGACGAAAATGCCCCAGATCATGGCGAAGACGAAGCCGCGGAGCACGTCGCCGCCCAGCACGAAGAGCGCGATGAGCGCGATCAGCGTGGTGAACGAGGTCATCAGGGTCCGGGTCAGCGTCTCGTTCAGGGACAGGTTCATCACGTCCAGAACCGGGCGCTGCTTATACTTGATGAGGTTCTCGCGCATCCGGTCGAAGACCACCACCGTATCGTTCAGCGAATAGCCGACGATGGTCAGAAGCGCGGCGATGATCGCGAGGTCAAAGCGCAGCTGCAGGATCACGAAGACGCCGATGGTCAGGATCAGGTCATGGACCAGCGCCGCCACCGCGCCCAGCGCGAATTGCCATTCGAACCGCAGCCAGATGTAGATCAGCACCGCCCCCAGCGCGGCCAGCACGGCCAGGATCGCCTCCTGCACCAACTCGCCCGAGACCTTGGGCCCGACCGATTCGACCGAGGCGAAGGTGATCGAGGGATCGACGCCCTGCAACGCGCTCTGCACCTGGGCCAGCACCGCGGGCGAGACGGCCTCGCCGTCGTCCGGCGCCTGGATGCGCATGCTCGCCACATGCTGGTCGTCGCGGAAGCTCGGGTCATAGACCTCGGTGATGGCGATGTCGCCCAGGTTCAGGGGCGCCAGGGCCTCGCGGTAGGCGCCGACATCGACCGGCTGGGTGGCTTCCGTGCGGATCGTGGTGCCGCCGCGGAAGTCGATGCCGAAGTTCAGGCCGATGGCGAAGAAGACGGCGATGGAGGCGGCGATCAACACCATCGACAGGCCGAAGGTGTATTTCCACGGCCCCATGAAGTTGATGTCGGTGTCGTCGGGAACGATTTTCAGCCGATACATTCTGTGTCGCTCCTCAGAGGTTCAGCGTCTTGGGACGGCGGCGTTCGAACCACCAGACGATGATCAGCCGCGTGACGAAGATCGCCGAGAAGACCGAGGTGACGATGCCCAGGCCCAGGGTGATGGCGAAGCCCCGCACCGGGCCCGAGCCCAGCGCATAGAGGATCGCCGCGGTCATGAAGGTGGTGATGTTGGCATCGAGGATCGCCGACATGGCCCGCTCGTAGCCCAGTTCGATGGCCCGGGCGGGACCGCGCGCGGTGCGCAATTCCTCGCGGATCCGTTCGAAAATCAGCACGTTGGCGTCCACGGCCATACCGATGGTCAGCACGATGCCGGCGATGCCGGGCAGGGTCAACGTGCCGCCGATCAGCGACAGGATGGCGAAGATCATCGCCACGTTCATCATCAGCGCGACATTGGCGATCCAGCCGTAGAAGCCGTAGCTCAGCCCCATGTAGAGGAGCACCGCCGCCATGGCGACGACCGCGGCGACCTTGCCGGCATCGACGCTGTCCTGGCCCAGTTCCGGCCCGATGGTGCGCTGTTCCAGCACCTGGATCGAGGCGGGCAGGGCGCCCGCGCGCAGCAGGATGGCCAGCTGCGTCGATTCCTCGATGGTGAAGCGGCCGGTGATGATGCCCGACCCGCCGGGAATGGCGCTCTGGATCACCGGGGCCGAGATCACCTCGTTGTCCAGCACGATGGCGAAGGGATTGCCGATGTTCTCGGCGGTGTAGAGGCCGAAGGCGCGCGCGCCCGCCGGGTTGAAGCGGAAGCTCACCGCCGGGCGGCCGTTCTGGTCGAAGGTCGGCTGCGCGTCGGTCAGCTGCTCGCCCGAGACGACGGCGGTCTGTTCGAGGACGTAATAGACGCCCTGTTCATTCATTGCCGGATAGACCACCTGACGCGGGCCCGGGGCCTCGTTGCCATTGGAGGTGGTGCGCACGACCGGATGGAAGGTCAGCCGCGCGGTGCGGCCGATCAGGTCGAGGATCTCGTCCGCCGAGCCCACGCCCGGCACCTGGATCAGCACGCGGTCGGCGCCCTGACGCAGGATGGTCGGCTCCCGCGTGCCGGCCTCGTCGACGCGGCGGCGGATGATCTCCAGCGACTGGCGCATGGTGCGGTCATCGGTCGCCAGACGCTCGGCCTCGGAAAGGGTGACGATGATCTGGCCGTTGTCCTCGTGGATGTCGAGGTCCTGCTGGCCGATCCCGGTCAGGGTCTGCATCGGCTGCGAGAGGGTGCGCACGACCTCGAGGGCGCGCTGCATCCCCTCGGCATTGCCGATGGCGACGCGCAGGACGCCCGGATCGTCCGAGGGCATGCGGCGGACGCCGCCCACCGTGGCGCGCTCGGTCCTGAGCAGGTCGCGGACCTCGGGCCAGAGGGCATCGATGCGGTCGGCATAGACATCCGAGACCCGGACCTCGACCAGCAGATGCGCCCCGCCCCGCAGGTCGAGGCCCAGATTGATCGTGTCCGAAGGCAGCCAGTCGGGCCACAGCGCCCGCTCGGCCTGAAGTTCGGGCGTGTCGTTCCCCGCGGCGATCTGGGCCACGGCGTCGTTATGGCGCTCGACACGGTCGTAAAACAGGTTGGGCGCGGAGAACACCACGGCGGCGAGGCAGATCAGGATGACCAGCGCGCGCTTCCAGAGCGAGAATTGCAGCATGGGGGAACCTTGCGTGGAGGTCCGCCCGCAGCCTCGCCGCGGGCAGGATCCGGAGCGGCGGGCTTAGTCGGCCGTGGCGGGCTCGGTCTTCGACAGGACGCTGGTCACGGTCGAGCGGACGACGCGGACCTTGACGCCCTCGGCGATCTCGACCTCGATCTCGCCGTCTTCCTTGACCTTCGAGACCTTGCCGATCAGGCCGCCCGCGGTGATCACCTGGTCACCCCGGCGCAGGCCTTCGACCATCGCACGGTGCTGCTTCATTTTTTTCTGCTGCGGGCGGATCAGCAGCATCCACATGATCAGGAAGATCAGCGCGAAGGGAATGATCTGCGTGGCGAGACCGGCAACGCCGGCATCGCCGGCGGTCTGCGCGAAGGCGGGGGTGATGAACATGAGGCTCCTCAGGTGGGGACGGGACCGGAGAGGCCCGTCAGATCTGGCGCGCACCCTATATGGGGGCCGGTGCGAGTTCAAGCGAGAGGGCAGGGCGCAGAAACCGCCCCGTTCCGGCGGTTTTTCGCAGTGCAGGCCGGGTCATGCGGGGGCAAGCCCGGAGACGGCAAAGAGCGGGGGGCCAGCCCCCCGCACCCCCCGCCAAAGGGGACCCTCGGGCCCCCTTTGGAAACCCCCGAGGATATTTGGAGAACAAAGATGCAAGTTAAGAGCGCGTTAAGTCGCCTTCTTTGCGCTCCAAATATCCTCGGGGGGTGAATTGGCCGTCAGGCCAAGAGGGGGGCAGACGGCCCCCCTTCTTCGGCGCGGCAACGCCGCGCCGCTGCTTGCTCCCCGTTTCGTCTTTTGGAGCCACGGCGTCGGAGGTGTCGCGGCCGAGGGTGCACCCCCTCTTCAGCCGCGTTCGTGCCGCAGGGGGCGCGACAGGAGCAGGTCCTTGGCCTCATCCAGTGACACCTGGCCCTTGAGCAGCGCCGAGACCATGCAGGTCACCGGCAGCGTGTCGGAATCGCCGTCTGCCGCCAGCGCATGCGCGGTCATCACGCCCTCGACCGTCTGCGCGCCGTCCGGCAGTTCGCCACGGCCGATCGCCTGGCCGTGGCGGAAGTTGCGGGATTTCTCGGAGGTGCAGGTCAGCACCAGATCGCCGAAGCCCGAGAGTCCGGCCAGCGTCTCGGGCAGGGCGCCCCGGCTCTCGGCCAGGCGCTGGATCTCGGCGAAGCCGCGGGTCATCAGCGCCGCGCGGGCGCTTTCACCGAAGCCCGCGCCCAGCACCACCCCCGCGGCGATGGCGATCACGTTCTTCAGCGCGCCGCCCAGCTGCGCCCCCAGCGCGTCCTCGGTCAGGTAGAGGCGCAGGTCGGGCGTGGCGAGTTCGGCCTGCAGCGCCTCGCCGCCCCGATGCGCGGTGGCGAGCGTCAGCGCGGTGGGTTTGCCCAGGGCGATGTCCACCGCGAAGCTGGGGCCGGTCAGCACCGCGGTCCGCGCGCCGGGGATCGCCTGTTCCAGCACCTCGGTCGGCAGGAGGCCACTGCCCAGTTCCACCCCCTTGCAGCAGGCGACCAGTGTGCGGCCGGCCAGCGCCCCGGCCTGCGTCTCGGCGAGCCGGCGCAGGGTCTGGGTGGGGACGGCGAGCAGCAGGATCGGCGCGGCGGCGGCCTCGGCCACGGCGGCGGTCGGTCTGAGGCTGGGCGGCAGCGGCACGCCGGGCAGGCGGGCGGCGTTCTCGCCCGTCGTCCGCATCCGGTCCACCTGTGCCTCGTCGCGGGCGTAGAGCGACACGCGTCTGCCCGCCCGTGCCAGTGTGATCGCAAGCGCCGTTCCGAAGGCGCCAGCGCCCAGAACCCCGATCTCGGGCCGTTCCATGCCGATCCTTTCTGCCCATTCGGGCTTTGCAGCCGAAGCAGCGTGACGTTATGACGGACCGAACCCCGGTTTCAGGACGGTCTCATGGTCGATATCGCAACCCGCGTCCACAATCACAACTGGAAGATCGATCCGATCGTCCGGTCCCTGATCGACACGGATTTCTACAAGCTACTTATGTGCCAGTCGATTTTTCGCAACCGGCCGGACACGCGGGTCACGTTTTCGCTGATCAATCGCACGAAGGATGTGCGCCTGGCCGAGCTGATCGACGAGGGCGAATTGCGCGAGCAGCTGGACCATGTGCGGGGGCTCAGCCTGACCCGGGGCGAGAGCACCTGGTTGAGGGGCAACACCTTTTACGGCAAGCGGCAGATGTTCCGTTCCGATTTCATGGAATGGTTCGAGGGGCTCAGGCTGCCCGATTACCATCTGGAAAAGCGCGACGGCCAGTACGAGCTGACTTTCGAGGGCGCCTGGCCCGAGGTGATGCTCTGGGAGATCCCGGCGCTGGCGATCCTGATGGAGCTGCGCTCGCGCGCCGTGCTGAAGACCATGGGCAAGTTCGAGCTGGAAGTGCTCTATGCCCGGGCCATGTCGCGGGTCTGGGAAAAGGTCGAGCGGCTGCGCAAGATCCCGAACCTGCGCATTGCCGATTTCGGCACCCGGCGGCGGCATTCCTTCCTGTGGCAGGATTGGTGCGTGCAGGCGCTGATGGAGGGGTTGGGCGAGGCCTTCACCGGCACCTCGAACTGCCGCATCGCCATGCGCCGCGACATCGAGGCGATCGGCACCAACGCCCATGAATTGCCCATGGTTTACGCGGCCCTGGCCGAAAGCGACGCCGAGCTGGCGCAGGCGCCCTACAAGGTGCTGGCCGATTGGCACGAAGAGCATGACGGCAATCTGCGGATCATCCTGCCGGACACCTACGGGACCGAGGGTTTCCTCAAGCGCGCGCCCGACTGGCTGGCGGGCTGGACCGGGATCCGCATCGATTCCGGTGACCCGGCCACGGCGGCCGAAGTGGCGATCCGCTGGTGGACCGAGCGCGGCGAGGATCCGCGCCAGAAGCTGGTGATCTTCTCGGACGGGCTCGATGTCGACAAGATCGAGGCGTTGAAGGCGCAATTCGCCGGCCGGGTGAAGGTCTCGTTCGGTTGGGGCACGCTGCTGACCAACGATTTCCGCGGCCTGACCGAGGGCGACCGGCTGGCCCCCTTCTCGCTGGTGTGCAAGGCGGTTGCGGCGAACGGGCGGCCGACGGTCAAGCTGTCCGACAACCCCAACAAGGCGATGGGCCCGGCCGACGAGGTGGCGCGCTACAAGCGGGTCTTCGGCGTCGGCGAGCAGGAGGCACTGGCGGTCGTCGTGTGAGTGACTTGTCGGGTTGGTTGCTGTGCGGTATATTCATGCGGTATCGTTGGGAGGGTATCCATGTCGGCAACCGCGAAACGCAAGACGTCCCTCACGCTCGACGCGGCGTTGCTCGATGACGCGCGCGACCTCGATCTGAACGTGTCCGCGGTCGCCGATGCCGCGCTGCGCCAGGCGGTCGCCGAGGCGCGTCACAAGCGGTGGCTGGAAGAAAACGCGGACGCCTTCGCGGCGCAGGCCGAGTGGCACCGGACGCACGGCCATCCGCTGGCCGATATCATGGTCGGGCCGGGCAAGGCGACATGGAGCGCCTGAGCCGGTTCGACGTGGTCGAGGCGAATGGCATCGCCATGGTCGTTGTGGAGAGCGAATTGCTCCCGCCCGATCCGGCGGTCGTGGTCATCCCGTTGCTGGAGAATTATCCAGCGGTGACGACGCTCAATCCCGTCATTCCCTACCGAGGGCTCTCCCTGATCCTGGCCACGCGCTTGGTCACGCCGGTCAGCAGGGCGGCCGTTCGGCGAACGGGTCGGGTCGAGGAGCATGCCGACAGGATAACCCGCGCGCTCGACGTTCTGTTGACCGGGATCTGAAACGGATAAGGGCCGCGACGAATGCCGCGGCCCTTCTTGTGGATCAGGCTGAAATCTCAGCTCTTGGCCAGATCGCGCAGCACGTAGTGCAGCACGCCGCCGTGCTTGACGTAATCGACCTCGATCTCGGTATCGATCCGGCATTTCAGCTGGATGGTCTTCACCGAGCCGTCCTTCATGGTGATCGTGCAGGGCACGGTCGAGAGCGGCTTGATGTCGTCCGAGAGGCCGCCGATCGAGACCACCTCATCGCCGGTCAGGCCCAGCGACTTGCGGGTGTCGCCGCCGGTGAACTCGAAGGGGATGACCCCCATGCCGACGAGGTTCGAGCGGTGGATACGCTCGAAGCTTTCCGCGATCACGGCCTTGACGCCCAAGAGGTTCGTGCCCTTGGCCGCCCAGTCGCGCGAGGAACCGGCGCCGTATTCGATGCCGCCGAAGATCACCAGCGGCACACCGGCGTCCTGGTATTCCATCGCCGCGTCGTAGATCGAGGTCTGCTCGCCGTTCGGGCCCTTGGTATAGCCGCCCTCGACGCCGTCCAGCATCTCGTTCTTGATGCGGATGTTGGCGAAGGTGCCGCGCATCATCACTTCGTGGTTGCCGCGGCGCGAGCCGTAGCTGTTGAAGTCCTTCACCGCGACCTGACGCTCGGTCAGGTACTTGCCGGCCGGAGTGGTGGCCTTGAACGAGCCTGCGGGTGAGATGTGGTCGGTGGTGATCATGTCGCCCAGCACCGCCAGCACGCGGGCATCGGTGATCGGGTTGATGTGACCTTTCTCGGCCGCCATGCCGCGGAAGTAGGGCGGGTTCTGGATATAGGTCGAGGACGCGGGCCAGTCGTAGGTTTCGCTGCCCGAGACCTTCACCGCCTGCCACTTGCTGTCGCCTTTGAAGACATCGGCGTATTTCGACAGGAAGGCCTCGCGGGTGACCACGCGGTCCACCAGCTCGGCGATTTCCTGGTCGGTCGGCCAGATGTCTTTCAGGTAGACGTCCTTGCCGTCGGGCGTCTGGCCCAGCGGTTCGGTGGTCAGGTCGATGTTCATGTCACCGGCCAGCGCGTAGGCCACGACCAGCGGCGGCGAGGCCAGGTAGTTGGCGCGCACGTCGGGCGAGATCCGGCCCTCGAAGTTGCGGTTGCCCGAGAGGACCGCCGTGGCGATCAGGTCGTTCTCGTTGATCGCCTTCGAGATTTCGGGTTGCAGCGGGCCCGAGTTGCCGATGCAGGTGGTGCAGCCGAAGCCGACGATGTTGAAGCCCACGGCGTCGAGGTCTTCCTGCAGGTTCGCGGCCTTGAGGTATTGCTCGACAACCTGCGACCCGGGCGCGAGCGAGGTCTTCACCCAGGGCTTGCGGTTCAGGCCCCGCGCGCGGGCCTTGCGGGCGACGAGGCCCGCGCCGATCAGCACATAGGGGTTCGAGGTGTTGGTGCAGGAGGTGATCGAGGCGATCACCACCGAGCCGTCGCGCAGCGTGTAGTCCTCGCCGTCGACGGTCGCGGTCTTGGCGACGTCCACCTGTTTCGTCGCCACGGGGCCTTCGTCGGCCATGTCCTTGGCGGCTTCCGAGACGTCGAGGCCGCGGTAATCGGCAACGACCTTGGTGAAGGCCGACGAGGCGCCGGTCAGCGGCAGGTAGTCCTGCGGACGCTTCGGGCCCGAGATGGCGGGCACGATGGTGCTCATGTCGAGCTCCAGCGTCGAGGAATAGATCGGGGCGTAATCGGCGCCGCGCCACATGCCGTTCTCTTTGGCATAGGCCTCGACCAGGGCGATGCGCGCCTCGTCACGGCCGGTCTGCTTGAGGTAGCGCAGCGTCTCGGCGTCGATCGGGAAGAAGCCGCAGGTCGCGCCGTATTCGGGCGCCATGTTGGCGATGGTGGCGCGCTGGGCCAGCGGCAGGTTGTCGAGGCCCTCGCCGTAGAATTCCACGAACTTGTTGACCACGCCATGCTTGCGCAGCATCTGCACGACCTTCAGCACCAGGTCGGTGCCGGTGGTGCCTTCGACCATGCGGCCGGTCAGCTTGAAGCCGACGACCTCGGGGATCAGCATCGACACCGGCTGACCCAGCATCGCGGCCTCGGCCTCGATCCCGCCGACGCCCCAGCCGAGGACGGCCATGCCGTTGACCATGGTGGTGTGGCTGTCAGTGCCGACGAGGGTGTCGGGATAGGCGACCTGCTCGCCCGACTGGTCCTTGTCGGTCCAGACGGTCTGGGCGAGGTATTCGAGGTTCACCTGATGGCAGATGCCGGTGCCGGGGGGCACGACGCGGAAATTCTCGAACGCGGTCTGACCCCATTTCAGGAATTCGTAGCGCTCCATGTTGCGCTCGTATTCGAGGTCGACGTTGCGCTGGAAGGCGCGCGGGTTGCCGAATTCGTCGATCATCACCGAGTGGTCGATCACGAGGTCAACGGGCACCAGCGGGTTGATCTTCTGGGCGTTGCCGCCGAGGCCCTTGATGCCGTCGCGCATGGCGGCGAGGTCAACCACGGCGGGGACGCCGGTAAAGTCCTGCATCAGCACGCGGGCCGGGCGATAGGCGATCTCGCGCGGGTTCTTGCCGCCCTTGGCGCCCCATTCGGCGAAGGCCTTGATGTCCTCGACGGAGACGGTGAAACCGCCGTCCTCGAAGCGCAGCATGTTCTCCAGCACCACCTTCAGCGAGGCGGGCAGTTTCGAGAAGTCGCCGAGGCCCGCGGCCTGCGCCGCCGGGATCGAATAATAGGCAATCGACTGGCCGGCAACGGTCAGCGTCTTGCGCGTCTTGGCGGTATCTTTACCGACGATCACAGTCATGGGGAGGCTCCCTTCGGGTCAAGAGGGGTTTGGCTGCGCTGCTCATGCCTCATCGCGCGCCACCGATCAAGGGGGGGCGGGGCATTTTGTATACCATTGTGCACAAAAAGCGGTGAAACCCGCCGGTGACCCCCGGCAGGGTCGGGGATGCCCGGGTTTTGCGCAGGCAAGCGGGGCGTTGCCCGCCCCGGCGGCGCCATCCGGGCGGTGGCGAAGCCTCGCCGCTGCCGTGGCGCCGCTGTCACAAGCTGGTGTAACCGAGGCCCGGGCGGGTTGCCCCTGCTTGCGCGCGGGTCCATTTGCCGGTTCACTGACGCAGAATTTCAGGAGTTGGCGAATGACGCTGAAGGCACGGGTCCGGTCGGGCATCTTGTCACAGGCCCGGGGGCAAGCTGCCGGCGTCGGCATGGCGGCGGCGCTGGCGCTGGGGCTGGCGCCGGGAATCGTCCGGGCGCAGGAATCCGGATCGGTGACCGACGCCCCGGTCCTGATGGAGCTTTACACCGCGCAGGGCTGCGCCTCGTGCCCGCCCGCGGACGACATGATGATCGATCTCGCCTCGCGCGAGGATGTCATCGCCCTGGCCCTGCATGTCGATTACTGGGATTACATCGGCTGGGCCGATACCTTTGCCGACCGCGCCTATACCGAGCGCCAGCAACGTTATGCCCGCCGCTTCGGCCATTCCACGATCTACACGCCGCAGGTCGTCATCAACGGCACCCAGATCGTCGAGGGTTTCCGCGTGATGGAGGTGATGGACACCATCGCCGCCCAGCAGGCCCGGCCGCCCGAGGTACGCCTCCATCTCGCCCGCACCGAGGGCGGGCTCGAGATCCGGGCCGAGCCCACCGCCGATGCCGCGCCGCAGATCGCCATGGCCTCGCGCCGGTCGGCGATCTCGGGGATGGCGACCAATTCCGTGGTCGGCACGCTGAGCATGGTGCGCCGCGAAAGCGAGGCCCCGGCGGAAGCCGCCGCCGCTGACAGCGCCCCCGAGATGGCCGGGGCCGCGCCGTCCGCCGATGCCGCCGCCGCCCCTCCGGCGCCCGCGGCCGCCGCGCCGCTGGGCAACACCGGGCTGGGACCGGTCGGCAGCGGGCCCTATGTGGTGCAGATCATCCGCTACCGGCCCAGCGAGACGGTCGATATCCTCGATGGCGAGAATGCCGGTCTGAACGCGCATTACGCCAATATCGTCACCAGCTGGCAGCCGATCGGCAGCTGGGACATGCTGGCGCCGCTGGACCTGACCATCCCGCTGGAGGGCAGCGATCCGGTGGTGGTGGTGGTGCAGGAAAGCGGCCAGGGCGAGGTGATCGCCGCGGCGCGGGTCCGCTGAGCGCCTAGCCCGCGGTCGTCTCGGGCGCGTGTTTCCAGCGCCGGTGCAGCCAGAACCATTGCCCCTTGTGCGCCATGACCTTGCGGCTGGCGCTGTCGTTCAGCGCCCGCGTCATGGTCAGCGCGTCGGTGTGGGGGATCGGTTCCTCGACCTCGATGGTGAAGGTCAGCCCGTCCGGGTTCCGCGTGGCATAGAGCGGCACCAGCAACGCCTTGTATTTCAGCGCCATCTTGGCGGCCGAGGTGGCGGTCCAGGCCGGTTTTCCCAGGAAATCCACCAGTTCGCCATGCGCCATGTAATGGTCGCCCAGCAGGCCCAGCATGCCGCCCGATTTCACGAAGCGGATCATGTCGCTCAGCCCTTCGGACCCGCGCGGAAAGAGCGGGCGGGCGATGCTCTCGATGGTCGCCACATAGCGGGCGTTTGCCGCGGGGTTGGTCATGGGCATGTAGAGCCCGCCGACCCGGAAGCCCCGCGCGCTGAGGTTAGAGCGCCAGGCGTCGTAATTGCCGAAATGCGCGGACACCAGGATCACCGGCCGCCCCTCGGCATGCGCCCGGTCAAGCGCGGCAAGCCCCGGGCCGCCGGGCTCGAACGTGGCAGCGCGGCGGGCGAAGTCGGGGCCTGAATGCAGCTCGATGAACGAGCGGCCGAAATTGTCGGCGACGCCGTGGCAGATGGCGCTGACCTCGGCCTCCGGCATGTCGGGGAAGACGTGGCGCAGGTTCTGGCGGATCCGGCGGTTCAGGGCCAGCGGACCCAGCACCCGGCGGAAGAACCAGCCCATGGCGGGCACGCGGCGGTGGTAGGGCAGCAGCTTGACCGTGCCGATCACGGCGGCGGTCAGCCGGTCGTCGATCCAGTGACGAACCGAGAGTCGCGCGGGCGCTGGATCCGGGGGGGCGGCAGTCGTGCGGGTCATGGGCGCTATCTAGTCACCCGCCGCGGCGCTGTCCATCCGGGCGGGGCAGCTCAGGGATGGGACTTCTTGCGGCGGTTATGCCACCAGACCCATTGCTCGGGATGGGCGATGACCTGCGCGCCGAAGGCCCGGTTGAGGGCGGCGGTCATCGTCTCGGGGTCGGACGGCGGGATCGGCGCATCGACCTGCACCCGAAAACCGGGCTTGGCCCTGGTGCGGATGCCCCAGACCGGCACCAGCAGCGCGTCATAGCGCAGCGCCATCTCGGCCATCGACAGCACGGTGCGGGTGGGCTTGCCCAGAAAGTCGATCAGCACGCCGTTCGGCCGGTCCAGATCCATCAGGATCCCCAGCATGCCGCCCTTGCGCAGGAAGCGCACGACGTTGCGGAGCCCTTCGTTGGTGTCGGGGAACATCGGCTGGCCCGAGGCCGAGACGGCCTCGACATAGCGGCGGTTCATCGCCGGGCTGCCCAGTTCCTTGTAATAGCCGCCGATGGTGTAGCCGCGATGGATCAGCGCCAGCCGCCAGGCGTCATAATTGCCGAAATGCGCCGAGACGAGGATCACTGGCCGCCCCTCGGCCTGCGCCTGATCGAGGGCGGCGAGGCCCGGCCCCTCGATGGGCAGCGTCGCGGCCAGCGCCGCCATGTCCCGGGCCGAGACGACCTCGACGATCATGCGGGCGAGGTTGCCGGGCACCGCCAGGGCGATGCGGCGGACCTCGGCCTCGGGCAGGTCGGGGCGGAAATGGTGAACGGCCTCGGTGACCCGGCGGCGGATCGCGGTGAAGCGGCCCAGCGTGCGGCCGATGAAGCCCGCCAGCGGCGCCCGGATCCCGAACGGCAGCGCCATCAGGCCCGAGACCAGCGCCAGCGTCACGCGGTCGCGCGGCCGCTCGGGTGCGGGGGCGTCGGGCGACGGGGCAGGGTCGGTGGTCATGACGGGGATGCGGGCTCAGCCGAAAAGAAAACGCGGCCACTCCGGGATCTGGAACGGCCGCGCGGTCTGTCAGGTCGTGTCCGGCGGCAGGGCCGCCCGGAGGTCAGACCGCTTCGCTGATGAACTTCACCGCGTCGCCGAAGGTCTGGATGTTCTCGGCGGCGTCATCGGGGATCTCGATCCCGAATTCTTCCTCGAAGGCCATGACCAGCTCGACGGTGTCCAGCGAGTCGGCGCCCAGATCGTCGATGAACGAGGCGTTCTCGGTGATCTTGTCTTCTTCGACGCCGAGATGCTCGACCACAATCTTCTTCACGCGATCAGCGATGTCGCTCATGTTCAGTCCTCGTTTCCCTCTGGCGGAACCCGCCCAGTGTTGAATTGGCTCTCGCAAGCTGTAACGGCCACGCCCTTGCGAGGGCGCCAAACCGGACCAGCACGGGCAGGCCCCGGCTCAATCAGCGCCGCCTATAGCACAAGCGCGCCACGAGGCAAACGCTTTCCCGTCCCGGCGCCGGGCCCTAGGGTGTTGCCGCCCGGGGGGCGTGTTCGGGCCACAACAGACAGGAAATCATGGCAAACCTTTACCTTGTTATCCATCTGCCAGTGCTGCCGGCATGGCTGATGCTGATCCTGCTGCCCGAGGCGAAAGCGACCCGGCGGCTGGTGCATTCGGGGCTGATTCCGTTGCTGATGGGCGCGGTCTATGCCGTGTTCCTGACCGCGGGCGTGGTCTTTGGCCAGGCGGCCGAGGGCGCGGGGATGGGGTCGCTGGCGGGCATCATGGCGCTGATGTCGCATCCGGTGGGGGCGCTGACCGGATGGGCACATTTCCTGGTCTTCGACCTGTTCGTCGGCGCCTGGATCGCGCGGGACGCAAGGGCGCAGGGATTCGGTCATGCCGGAACGGTGCCGGTCCTGCTGCTGACCCTGGTCTTCGGGCCGCTGGGGCTGGCGGCGCATGTGCTGCGCCGCCTGATCGCGGGGAAGGGGATGGCGTTCTGAGCCGGAAGGGTCAGAGCATCGCCATGCCGCCGTTCACATGGATCGTGGTGCCGGTGACATAGGCGGCCTCGGGCGAGGCGAGGTAAAGGACCGCCGCCGCGATCTCCTCGGGCGTGCCCATGCGGCCCGCGGGGATCTGGCCGTTGATCTTGGCTTTCTGGTCGTCCGTCAGCTTGTCGGTCATCGGCGTGGCGATGAAGCCGGGCGCCACCGCATTGGCGGTGATGTTGCGCGAGGCGACCTCGGCGGCGATGGATTTCGTCAGGCCGATCATCCCGGCCTTGGAGGCGGCATAGTTCACCTGACCCGCGTTGCCGGTGGCGCCGACGATGGACGAGATGTTGACGATCCGGCCCCAGCGGGCCTTCATCATCGGCCGCATCACCGCCCGGCACAGGCGCATCGTGGCGGTCAGGTTGACGTCGATGACCGAGGCCCAATCCTCGTCCGACATGCGCATGAAGATCTGGTCGCGGGTGATGCCGGCGTTGTTGACCAGGATGTCGAGCCCGCCCATCGCCTCGATCGCCTGTTTCGGCAGCGCCTCGACCGCTTCGGAATCGCCGAGGTTGCAGGGCAGCACGAAGGCCCGTTCGCCCAGCTCCGCCGCCAGTTCCTGCAAGGGCGCCTCGCGGGTGCCGGAAAGGCCGACGGTCGCGCCCGCGCCGTGCAGGGCGCGGGCGATGGCGGCACCGATGCCGCCCGAGGCGCCGGTGACAAGGGCGCGTTTGCCGCTGAGGTCGAACATGGGATATCCTTTCGGTCAGGCTGTGCGGGAACCGGACAGGGGGCGCTGTCCCCTCCTGGCCGGTGGCCAAGTCACCCGCGGCGATTTGCCGGCAGGATGATACGGGGGGCGGTCTGCCCGGCGATTGGGCGCGGTTCTAGCAGCCGCCGGGTCCTGGCGCCAGCGGGCAGGAGTTCGCCGCTACGCGCCCGCGCTCTTTTCCCGCGCGGTAACAATGTGTATGTGGCAAGGCAAAGCTATGGATCGGCGAAGGCCGAAGACGGAGGAATGCAGATGCGTCGAGTCGTGGTCACGGGGCTGGGTATGCTGACGCCGCTTGCCTGTGGGGTCGAGGAGACCTGGAAGCGGCTTCTGGACGGACAATCGGGCGCGGGCCCGATCACGCGTTTCGACGCGAGCCACCTGTCCACCACCTATGCCTGCGAGATCCCGTTCGGCGACGGCTCGGACGGCAGCTTCAACCCCGACGACTGGATGGCACCGAAGGACCGGCGCAAGGTCGACGATTTCATCCTCTACGGCCTGGTCGCCGCGACCCAGGCGGTAGAGGATTCCGGCTGGCAGCCCGAGACCGACGAGGACCGCGAGCGCACCGGCGTGATGATCGGCTCGGGCATCGGAGGGCTGACGACGATCGCCGAGACCGCCATCCTGATCAAGGAAAAGGGGCCGAAGCGCGTTTCGCCCTTCTTCATCCCCGGCTCGCTCATCAACCTCGTCTCGGGTCAGGTCTCGATCAAATACGGCTTCAAGGGCCCGAACCACGCGGTGGTCACCGCCTGTTCGACCGGCGCCCATGCCATCGGCGACGCGGCGCGGCTGATTATGCTGGGCGACGCGGATGTGATGGTCGCGGGCGGGGCCGAGGCGCCGATCAGCGAGATCGGCATCGCTGGGTTCAACGCCTGCAAGGCGCTCTCGACCAAGCGCGGCGACGAGCCGCAGAAGGCCAGCCGCCCCTATGACGCGGACCGCGACGGCTTCGTCATGGGCGAGGGCGCGGGCATCGTCGTGCTGGAGGAATACGAGCACGCCAAGGCCCGCGGCGCGAAGATCTATTGCGAGGTGCTGGGTTATGGCCTGTCGGGCGACGCCTATCACATCACCGCGCCGTCCGAGGATGGCGACGGCGGCTTCCGCTCGATGGCGGCGGCGCTGAAGCGGGCGGGCCTGACGCCGGCCGATGTCGACTACATCAACGCGCACGGCACCTCGACCATGGCCGATACCATTGAACTGGGCGCGGTCGAGCGGCTGATGGGCGATGCGGCCGAGAAGGCCACCATGTCCTCGACCAAATCGGCCATCGGCCACCTGCTGGGGGCGGCGGGCGCGGTGGAAGCGATCTTCTGCGTGCTGGCGATCCGCGATCAGGTGGCGCCGCCGACCATCAACCTGGATAACCCCGCGGTCACGCCGCGGCTGGATCTGGCGCCCAACGCCGCGCGCCAGCGCAAGATCGACGTGGCGCTGTCCAATTCCTTCGGCTTTGGCGGCACCAATGCAAGCCTGGTGCTGGGCAAGGTGCGCGACTGATGTGGAAGCACATCGCGGCGAACGCGCTGACGCTGCTCATCGTGGGCTTCGTCATGCTGGCGGGTGTGGTGGCCATGGGTCAGCACGCCTTCCGGGCGGAGGGGCCGCTGGATCAGGCGATCTGTCTCAGGGTGGATCAGGGCGCCTCGCTGCGCAATGTCGCGACCTCGCTCGATGAGCAGGGCGCGGTGACCAGCCCGATGCTGTTCCGCATCGGCGCGCAATATGACGGGCGGGACGGGCAGCTGCGGTTCGGGTCCTATCTGGTGCCGGCCGGGGCCTCGATGGACCAGATCCTCGATATCGTGACGCGCGGCGGGGCTTCGACCTGCGGCACCGAGGTGGTGCTCAGGATCGGGGTGACCGCGGCGAGCTATCTGGTGCGCGAGCTTGACCCCGCCACCAGCCGCTTCACCGAGACGGTGGACCTGCCCATCGACACGACCGATTTCCCGGCCGAATACACCGACGTCGCCGAGGCGCCGGATACCCGGTTCCGCATCGTCGTGGCCGAAGGCGCGACCAGCTGGCAGATCTGGAACGCGCTGGGCAATGCCGAATTCCTGTCCGGCAGCGTGGACGAGGTCCCGCCGGAGGGGCATCTGGCGCCCGATGGCTACGAGGTGCGGCGCGGGGCGGACCGGGGCGAGTTGCTGGCCCGGATGCAGAGCGCACAGGAGACCTTCCTGGCCCAGGCCTGGGAGAACCGGGTCGAGGGGCTGCCTTTCGACACGCCCGAAGAGGCGCTGACGCTGGCCTCGATCGTCGAGAAGGAAACCGGCATCGCCGAGGAGCGCCGCGTGGTGGCGAGCGTCTTCATCAACCGTCTGCGTGTGCCGATGCGGCTCCAGACCGACCCGACGGTGATCTATGGCATCACCCGCGGGCAGGGCGTGCTGGGCCGGGGCCTCAGGCGGTCGGAACTGGACGCGGCGACGCCCTACAACACCTATCGCATCGACGGCCTGCCGCCGACGCCGATTGCCAACCCGGGCCGCGCTGCCATCGAGGCGGTGCTGAACCCCGAGGAGACGGAGTATCTGTACTTCGTCGCCGACGGCACCGGCGGGCATGTTTTCGGCCGCACGCTGGCCGAGCATAACGAGAACGTGGCCCGCTGGCGGCAGATCGAGGCGCAGCAGGGTAACTAAGGTTTTAGCGAGTTTTCCGTTGCATCCCAAGGTGTTGCGGATTGACTTTCGGCGCGGTCCATGGTAGCGCTAAAGGCATGCTGGCACAGTTCGGCTCTCGGCCCGGGGACATCCCCGGGCCGTTTGCGTTCTCATCGCGCGGGGCAGCGAGGCAGCAGGCAAACCGATGAAGAAACGAGACCACGGAACGGGGGATAGCCCGCCGCGCCATCTGGTGGCGCAGGCGGAACGGCAACTGGCGGCCTATGGAGCCGAGCTCGACGCCGCCATCGAGAGCATCAGGGCCGGGGATATGACGGCGTCGCGCGAATGGGCGGCGACCGTGTCCTCGTTGCGCAAGGCATTGGAGGCGGTGTTCAGTGAACGGGCGAAACTCGAGAAACTTGAAGAGGGTGGCGGACAGCGAGCCGGAGAGCTGGATCTCGCCGCCGCAGGGGCCGAGGTGCGATGCCGAATGGATCGCCTGCGCGCCGCAGCAGGTGCGGGAGGATTTCCTGAACGGCCTGAGTGACCAGGCGCTGCTGGCGCTGCCCTGGCTGTGGGATTTCTGGGCGCTGCCGCATCAGAAGGCGCCGGGCGGCAATTGGCGCAACTGGGTCATCATGGGCGGTCGCGGTGCGGGCAAGACCCGGGCCGGGGCCGAATGGGTGCGCCTGCAGGTCGAGGGGGCGGGGCCGCGCGACCCGGGCCGCGCGGCCCGTGTGGCCCTGGTGGGCGAAACGCTGGATCAGGTGCGCGAGGTGATGGTTTTCGGTGAAAGCGGGATCCTGGCCTGTTCGCCCCCCGACCGCCGCCCGGTCTGGGAAGCGACGAGGAAGCGCCTCGTCTGGCCCAACGGCGCGGTGGCGCAAGCGTTCTCCGCCCATGCGCCCGAGGCGTTGCGGGGCCCGCAGTTCGACGCGGCCTGGGCCGACGAGCTGGGCAAGTGGAAGAAATCCGACGCCGCCTGGGACCAGCTGCAATTCGCGCTCAGGCTGGGTGAGGATCCGCGCTGCGTGGTGACGACGACGCCCCGGGCCGAGGGGGTGCTCAGGCGGGTCCTGGCGCTGCCCTCGACCGTGGTCAGCCGGGCGCCGACGCAGGCCAACCGCGCCTTCCTCGCCGCCTCGTTCCTGCGCGAGGTCGAGGAGCGCTATGGCGGCTCGCGGCTGGGTCGGCAGGAGCTGGAGGGGCTGCTTCTGGAGGATGTCGAGGGCTCGCTTTTCCCGCAGGCACTGATCGAGCGCTGCCGGACGCGCGCGGTGCCGGCGTTCAGCCGGGTGGTGGTGGCGGTCGATCCGGCGGTGAGCGGGCACGCAGGCTCGGACCTGTGCGGGATCGTCGTGGTCGGCGCGGTGACGGAGGGTCCGGTCAGCGACTGGCGGGCGGTGGTGCTGGAGGACGCGAGCCTTAGGGCCGCCAGCCCCACCGACTGGGCGCGGGCCGCCATCGCGGCGATGCAGCGTCACGGGGCCGAGCGGCTGGTGGCCGAGGTCAATCAGGGCGGCAATCTGGTGGCCGAGGTGCTGCGTCAGGTGGATCCGCTGGTGCCGGTGACGGCGGCGCATGCGGTCAAGGGCAAGGGTGCCCGGGCCGAACCCGCCGCCGCGCTTTACGAACAGGGGCGGGTCGCGCATCTGCCGGGCCTCGGCGCGCTGGAGGAACAGATGGCGCTGATGACGGCCCAGGGCTTCAAGGGGACGGGCAGTCCCGACCGGGTGGACGCCCTGGTCTGGGCCCTGCACGAGCTGATTCTGGGCCCGGCGCGCTCGCATCGAAGCCCGCGCGCCCGGGTGCTGTAAGGCGTGTGCTGTGAGGGGGGGGCTTCGGGCCCCCCTTTTTCTGGCCGTTGCGCGCGCTCCGGGGCAGCGCACGGTGGCTCCAGCCGATGTTCGGATTTCCCCGCGATAACCCGTCTCAAGGCCGCGGCGCCGGGTTCGTCCCGCCCCGCGCGACAACGGAGGCAGAGCCATGTTCGACATCTTTCGCAAGCCCGTCGCCGATACCGCGCCCGAGGCCAAGGCCTCGGCCGTGGGGCCGCTGACGGCGGGCGCGCCCTCGGGTGGCTTCGGCAAGATCGCGGCGCTGCAACCGGCCAGCCAGCTGCGCTGGACGGCGCGCGACAGCGTATCGCTGACCCGGGCCGGGTTTCAGGGCAATCCGGTCGGCTTTCGGGTGGTGCGGATGATTTCCGAGGCCGCGGCGGCGCTGCCGCTGGTGCTGCAGGACAGCGCCCAGCGTTATGACGCGCATCCGCTGTTGTCCCTGCTGGGGCGGCCGAACCCGGCGCAGGGGCGGGCCGAGTTTCTGGAGGCGGTCTATGCGCAGCTGCTGCTCTCGGGGAACGCCTATGTCGAGGCGGTGGCCACGCCCGAGGGCGGGGTGCCGGGCGAGCTGCATGTTCTGCGCTCGGACCGGATGTCGGTGGTGCCGGGGCCGGATGGCTGGCCCGCGGGCTACGATTATGCGGTGAACGGTCGCAAACATCGGTTCCAGATGACCGAGGGCGCGGCGCCGATCTGCCATGTTCGCGCCTTCCATCCGCTGGACGACCATTACGGCCTGTCGCCCATCGAGGCGGCGGCGACCGCGGTCGATGTGCACAACAGCGCGTCGCGCTGGTCGAAGGCGCTGCTGGACAACGCCGCGCGGCCCTCGGGCGCCATCGTCTACAGGGGCGCGGACGGGCAGGGGCAGATGTCGAACGACCAGTTCGAGCGGTTGCAGGCAGAGATGGAGATGCACCATCAGGGCGCGCGCAACGCCGGGCGGCCGATGCTGCTGGAGGGCGGGCTCGACTGGAAGCCGATGGGCTTTTCCCCCTCCGACATGGAATTCCACCAGACCAAGGAGGCCGCCGCGCGCGAGATCGCGCTGGCCTTCGGCGTGCCGCCCATGCTGCTGGGGATCCCGGGCGACGCGACCTATGCCAATTACCAGGAGGCCAACCGCGGCTTCTACCGGCTGACGGTGCTGCCGCTGGCGGCCAAGGTCAGCGCGGCGCTGGCGCATTGGCTCTCGGGCTATCTGGGGGCCGAATTGCAGCTGCGCCCCGACCTCGACCAGGTGCCGGCGCTGGCGGCCGAGCGCGAGGCGGTCTGGCGCCGCGTGACCGAGGCCGATTTCCTGACCGAGGCCGAGAAGCGCGCCATGCTGGGCCTGCCGCCCCGGTCGGAATGAGGGGGGCCGCGGCGATGGCCAGCCCCCAGCGCAAGACGATCGGCGGATCGCGCTTTCTCTACGACAGTTTCGACCTCGCCCAGGCCCGGATCGACGCGCAGGAGCGCGTGGACGAGGAACGCCGCGCCGGCCTCGAGTTCCGGCTGTCCCGGATCGAGGAGACGCTTGAGCGGCTGGAGAAACGCCTGTGGCTGGCGGTCTATGGCGTCGCCTCGGGCGTGGTGGTGCATGGCGCGCTGGCCTTTCTGGCGACGCAGTTCTGAGGAGAGTTCATGCAGGGTCTTGAGACGAAATTCCACCCGCCGGGGGCGCCCGGCGTGGTGCTGGGCGAGGGCGCGGTGATCGCGGGCTATGCCTCGGTCTTCGGGGTGCGCGACCGGGGCGGCGATGTGGTCATGCCGGGCGCCTATGCCGCCTCGCTCGCGCGGATGGCGGCGTCGGGAGGCCGGGTGCGGATGCTCTGGCAGCACGACCAGGGCCAGCCGATCGGTGTCTGGGACGAGGTGGTCGAGGACGCGCAGGGGCTGCGCGTCAAGGGGCGCCTGCTGACCGAGGTCGAGAAGGGGCGCGAGGCGGCGGCGCTGATGGCGGCGGGGGCGGTGGACGGGCTGAGCATCGGCTACCGCACGATCCGCGCGGAAAAGCTGCCCGAGGGCGGGCGCAAGCTGATCGAGCTGGAGCTGTGGGAAGTGTCGCTGGTGACCTTCCCGATGCTGCCCATCGCCCGGGCCTCGGCCAAGTCGGGCGGGCTGCTGCTGGACCTCGCGCAGGGCCTTCAGGCGGCGCGGGCCGCGCTCGGCGGCCACTGACGGAACCATGCGCGGGGTCAGGGGCCCGGCGCGTTGGGGCGGGTTGCCTGTCGGGAGCCCGTGCAAGGGCAACCATGAAAGGATGGATGCGATGACGAGCGAGTTTCCCGGCCGGCTTCGCGCGGGCGAGGAAAAGAGCGCGGCGCCCGGTGACGAGGCGGCTGTGCTGAGGGCGGCGCTGGATGGGTTCGTGACCGAGATCAAGACCTTCCGCGCCGATGTGATGGGCAATCTCAAAGAACAGGACGAGCGACTGACCATGCTGGACCGCAAATTCACCACCAAGACGGCGCGCCCGGTGCTGGCGCAGGCCGACGCGGGCGAGGGCCTGCATCTGAAGGCCTTCGACGCCTATCTGCGTCAGGGCGACGACGACGGGCTGCGCGGCCTGACGCTGGAGGGCAAGGGCCTCATCACCTCGGTCAATGCCGAGGGCGGCTATCTGGTCGATCCGCAGACCTCGGACCGGATCCACGCGGTGCTGGACGCCGCGGCCTCGATCCGGGCCATCGCCAATGTCGTGCAGGTCGAGGCGGGCTCGTTCGACGTGCTCGTCGACCACGGTGACGTGGGCTCGGGCTGGGAGAACGAGGCCTCGACCCTGACCGAGACCGGGACCGCGGCCATCGACCGCATCTCGATCAAGCTGCACGAGCTGTCGGCGATGCCCAAGGCCTCGCAACGGCTGCTGGAAGACAGCGCCTTTGACGTCGAGGGCTGGCTGGCCGAGCGCATCGCCACGAAATTCGCCCGGGCCGAGGCCGCGGCCTTCATCGGCGGCAGCGGCACCGACCAGCCGCGTGGGTTCCTGGACCACGACATCGTGGCCAACGGGACCGAGACCTGGGGCGAGCTGGGCTATGTCGCGACCGGCGCGGCGGGCGATTTCGCCGCCACCAACCCGGCCGATGCCATCGTCGATCTGGTCTATGCGCTGGATGCGGGCTACCGCGCCAACGCGGTCTTCGTGATGAACTCGAAGACCGCGGGCGCCGTGCGCAAGATGAAGGACGCGGACGGCCGCTTCCTGTGGTCGGACGGGCTGGCGGCGGGGGAACCGGCGCGGCTGATGGGCTACCCGGTGCTGATCGCCGAGGACATGCCCGACATTGCGGCGAATGCCCATGCCGTGGCCTTCGGCGATTTCCGCGCGGGCTACACCATCGCCGAGCGCCCGGATCTGCGCGTCCTGCGCGATCCCTTCAGCGCCAAGCCGCATGTCCTGTTCTACGCGACCAAGCGCGTGGGCGGTGATGTGACCGACTTCTCGGCGATCAAGCTCCTGAAGTTCGCCGCCTCGTAAGCGGCGCGGGATTGGCCCGGTCCCGGGTTCCGGGGCCGGGCCGATGGCGGCGCAGACGCGCGGGGACGGCAGAAGGCCGACACCCCGCATCGTCCGGCTGCTCCCCCTCCGTGCGAGCGCTGCGGGGGCGCGTCTGCGCCGATCAACCGGAACAGGGATTTCAGGAGGCAAGCATGGACCTGATAGAGACCAGCATCGTCGCGGATGGCGTCCTGCCGGTTGCAGCCTTCCGGGCGCATCTGCGGCTGGGCACCGGCTTTGCCGACGAGACCACGGGCGATGCGCTGCTGATCCAGTATCTGCGCGCCGCCATCGCCGCCATCGAGGCGCGGACCGGCAAGGTGCTGATCGCGCGCGATTTCCGCCTGATCCTGCCGCGCTGGCGCTGGCCGGATGTGCAGGCCCTGCCGGTCGCGCCGGTCTCGGTCGTGACCGCGGTCCGGCTGGTCGATGCCGGGGGCGGCGCGGAAACCGCCGATCCGGGCGGCTGGCGGCTGGCGGTCGACACCCACCGCCCGGTGCTGCTGGCCACCGGGGCGGTGCTGCCGGGGGTGCCCGCGAACGGCCGGGTCGAGGTCGATTTCACCGCCGGTTTCGGCGCGGGCTGGGACGCGGTGCCCGACGATCTGCGTCAGGCGGTGCTGCTGCTGGCCGCGCGATTCTATGACAGCCGCATCGCGGGCGGCACGGGGGTCGAGCCGATCCCCGGACCGGTGGCGGCGCTGCTGGCGCGGTGGATGGCGCTCAGGGTGACGGCCGGGGGGCATCGCTGATGGCCTATGCCCCGACCCGGCCGATGGCGCTGGAAGAGGCGCTCGCCACCCCCGACGGGGCGGGCGGCTACACGACCACCTGGTCCGCGCTGGGCACGCTGTGGTGCGAGCTGCGTGCGGGCGCGGGCTCCGAACGCCGGGGGCTCATCGCACCCGAGGGACGGATGCTGTTCCGCATCTTCCTGCGCGCCGCCCCCCAGGGCAGCCCGCAGCGCCCCCGTCCCGGCCAGCGCCTGACCGAGGGCGCGCGCATCTTCACCATCCTCGCCGTCAGCGAGGCCGATGCGGCAGGCGCCTGGCTGGTCTGCCACGCGCGTGAGGAGGTTCCGGCATGAGCTATCAGGCCACCGCCGCGCTGCAGGTCGCGCTCTATGACCTGCTCACGGGCGACGCGACGCTCGCCGGGCTTCTGCCGGGCGGCATCTTCGATGCGCCGCCGCCCGGCACGCCGCAGGGCACCTATGGCGTGATCGGCGAGGAAGAGGCGATCGACCGCTCGGACGGGACCGGCGCGGGCGCCGAACATCGCCTGCTGGTGCAGGTCGTCTCGGATGCGAGCGGTTTCGCCACCGCCAAGGCCGCCGCCGCCCGGATCGCCGCGATCCTGCCCGGCACGCAGCCCGCGCTGGCCACCGGCCGGGTCGTGGCGATCTGGTTCCACCAGGCGCAGGCCCGCCGGGCCGAGGGCAACGCCTTCCGCCGCATCGACCTGCGCTTCCGGGTGCGGATCGAGATCTGACAATCTTTCAAAGGAGTGGCCGGGATGGCTGTGCAAAGCGGCAAGGATCTTCTGATCAAGATGGACATGACCGGCGCCGGTCTGTTCGAGACCATCGCGGGCCTTCGCGCCACGCGGATCAGCTTCAACGCCGAGACGGTCGATGTGACCAGCCTCGACAGTCTGGGTGGCTGGCGCGAGCTGCTGGCGGGGGCAGGGGTCAAGGCGGCGTCGATCTCGGGCTCGGGCGTGTTCCGGGACGAGGCGACGGATGAACGGGCCCGCGCGGTCTTCTTCAACGGCGAGATCCCCGAGTTTCAGGTGGTGATCCCGGATTTCGGCACCGTCGAGGGGCCGTTCCAGATCACCGCCATCGAATACGCGGGCAGCTACAACGGCGAGGCCACGTTCGAGATGTCGATGGCCTCGGCCGGCGCGCTCGACTTCGTGGTGGCGACGCCGCTCGCCCCCGATCCCGAGGATTACATGGGCGACGGCGGCGACCAGCCGCCGGAAATGCCCGATCCTGGTGAGCCGGTCTGATGGTCAATCCCATGGCCGGGGAAGTGGCGCTGGTCCTCGATGGCGAGCGGCGGGTGCTGAAGCTGACGCTGGGGGCGCTGGCGGAACTGGAAGAGGCGCTGGGCGCCGAGTCGCTGGTGGCGCTGGTCGAACGGTTCGAGACCGGCGGCTTCCGGGCCCGCGACGTGATGGCGCTCCTGTTGGCGGGGCTGCACGGCGGGGGGCATCCGCTGCCCGCCTCGGCCCTGCTCGGCGCCGAGATCGAGGGCGGGGCGGTCGAGGCCGCGCGCGTCGCGGGCCTGTTGCTGGCGCGGGCCTTCAACCCGGCGGGGGCCGCGGGGTGAGGGGGCTCGACTGGCCGGGGCTGATGCGGGCGGGACTGCATGGGCTGGGGCTCAGGCCCGCCGAGTTCTGGGCCCTCACCCCGGCCGAACTGATGATGATGCTGGGCCGCGACGAGGCGGCCCGGCCGGGTTTCACCCGCGCAAGGCTCGACGCCTTGCTCAAGCGCTTCCCGGATCAGGGAAGGAAGGGAGCGGAGAATGGCGACGCTGGAGGAACTGAACGCGCAGCTGGCCGAGCTGGAGGCGCAGATCGGCGCGACCTCGGACCAGGTGGCGGCCTTCGATTCCGGTCTCGGCGACATGGGGCGCAACCTGATCGAGACGAACCGTGAGATGGCCGGCCTGTCGCGGTCCTTGGGATCGGGGCTGAGGCGGGCCTTTGACGGCGTGGTTTTCGACGGCCAGCGGTTGTCCGACGCGATGCGCGGCCTCGGCCGGTCGATCAGCGAGGCGATCTATTCCGCGGCCATGCGCCCGGTGCAATCGGCGCTGGGCGGCGCGCTGTCCTCGGCGATCGGCGGGCTGGCCAACAGCCTGCTGCCCTTCGCCAATGGCGCGTCCTTCAGCCAGGGCCGGGTCATGCCCTTCGCGCAGGGCGGCATCGTCTCCTCGCCCGTCGCCTTTTCGATGCGGGGCGGCTCCGGCCTGATGGGCGAGGCCGGGCCCGAGGCGATCCTGCCGCTGGCCCGCGGCGCGGACGGCAGGCTGGGGGTGCGCGGCGCGGGCGGGCGGGCCACCAGCGTGGTCATCAACGTGACCACCCCCGATGTCGCCGGATTCCAGCGCAGCCAGAGCCAGATCGCCGCGCAGATGCAGCGCCTGCTGGCCCAGGGTCAGCGCAATTATTGAGCGGGGACACCGACATGGCCTTCCACGAGATCCGTTTCCCCGCCAATCTGAGCTTCGGCTCCCTGGGCGGGCCCGAGCGCCGGACCGAGATCGTCACCCTGGCGAACGGCTTCGAGGAGCGCAACACACCCTGGGCGCAGGCCCGGCGCCGCTATGACGCGGGGCTGGGGCTCAGGTCGCTTGACGATGTCGAGGTGCTGATCGCTTTCTTCGAAGCCCGGCAGGGTCGCCTGCACGGCTTTCGCTGGAAGGACTGGGCCGATTTCAAGACCGGCCGCGCCTCGCGCGCGATCACGCCGCTGGACCAGTCGCTGGGTTACGGTGACGGGGTCAGGCACGATTTCCAGCTGACGAAGACCTATCGCTCGGGCGATTGGGCGGCCACGCGGGTGCTGACCAAGCCGGTGACCGGAACGCTCAGGCTTGCCATCGGCGGCACCGAGCAGCCCGAGGGGCTGGCCTGGCAGGTCGATCCCGCCACCGGCATCGTCAGCTTTGACGCGCCGCCCGGGGTCGGGGCCGAGGTGACGATGGGTTGCGAATTCGACGTGCCGGTGCGTTTCGACACCGACCTCGTGCAGGTCTCGGTCGCCTCGTTCCAGGCGGGCGACGTGCCCAAGGTCCCGGTGATCGAGGTGCGGCAATGAGCGAACTCACCACCACCCGCGCCCGGGCCTGGGCGCTCAGGCGCGCGGATGGCGCGGTGCTGGGCTTCACCGACCACGACCGCGACCTTGCCTTCGACGGCATCGCCTTTCGCGCCGGGACCGGCATGACGGCCAGCGCCATCGTGCAGGGGACCGGGCTGTCGGTGGACAATACCGAGGCCACGGGCGCGCTGTCCGATGCGGCGCTGACCGAGGGGGATATCCTGGCCGGGCTCTACGACGGGGCCGAGCTGACCATCTGGGAGGTCGACTGGACCGATCCCCTCTGGCGCCGCATCCTGTTTCGCGGCTCGCTGGGCGAGATCACGCGGCTGGACCGGGCCTTCAAGGCGGAACTGCGCGGGTTGACCGAGCCCCTGTCCAAGGCGGGCGGGCGGGTGTTCGGCGCGCTCTGCCCGGCGGTTCTGGGGGATGCCACCTGCACCTTCGACCTGACGCAGCCCGGCTTCGCCGCCGAGGTTCCGTTGCTGGCGGTCGCCGAGGGCGGCGCGGTGCTGGAGATCGCCGAGCTGCCGGAATTCGCCGCCGATTGGTTCGTCGATGGCGCGGCGCGGTTTCTGGATGGCGCCGCGGCGGGCATGGTCGTGCCGGTCCGGCGGGAAGAATCCTTGCCCGGGCGGCGGCGCTTCTCCCTCTGGTCCGCGCCCGGGTTCGAACCGGCGCCGGGCGATACGCTCAGGATCGAGGCGGGCTGCGACAAGCGGTTCCAGACCTGCCGGTTGAAGTTCCTCAACCAGCGGAATTTCCAGGGTTTCCCGCATATCCCTTCGGAAGACTGGCTGCAGGCCACGCCGCGTATCGACGGGCCGAACTCGGGCGGGAGCCTCACCCATGGCTGACGCCCGAACGGCGCTTGTTGCCGAGGCCCGGCGCTGGATCGGCACGCCCTACCGGCATCAGGCTTCGGTCCTCGGCGCGGGCTGCGATTGCCTCGGCCTGATCCGCGGCCTCTGGCGGGCCCGGCACGGAACCGAGCCCGAGGCGCTGCCGCCCTATGGCCCGGACTGGGCGGAATCGGGCGGGGCCGAGGCGCTCTGGCAGGGCCTTTCCCGCCACCTGCGTCCGGCCCCGGGCGATCCCGCGCCGGGCGACGTGCTGCTTTTCCGGATGCGCGCGCGCTCGGTCGCGAAACATCTGGGCGTGCTGACCGAGGCCGGGCCGAACGCCCGTTTCATCCATGCCTATTGCGGCCACGGGGTTGTCGAAAGCCCGCTGAGCCAGCCCTGGGCGCGCCGCATCGTGGCGCGTTTCGAGTTGACGTGACCTGAAAGGAGCCCTCGGATGGCGACCCTCCTCCTGTCCGCCGCCGGTGCGGCGATCGGCGCGAATTTCGGCGGCGCGGTGCTGGGCCTTTCGGGTCTGGTGATCGGCCGCGCCATCGGCGCCACCGTCGGCCGCCTGATCGACCAGCGGCTGCTGGGCCTGGGATCCGGCAGCGTCGACACCGGGCGCATCCAGCGGCTGCAGATCACCGGCGCCGGCGAGGGCGTGGCCTTGCCCCGCGTCTGGGGCCGGGTGCGCACCGCCGGTCACGTCATCTGGGCCTCGCGCTTCGAGGAGATCCCGGGCCGCTCGCGCCGCACCAAGGGCGGTCTCGGCCCCAAGGTGACCGAGCAGTCGCGCTATACCGTCAGCGTGGCCATCGCGCTGGCCGAGGGGCAGATCACCGGCATCGGCCGGATCTGGGCCTATGGCGACGAGATCGCGCCCGGCGACCTGAACCTGCGGCTCTATACCGGGACCATGGACCAGCTGCCCGATCCCAAGATCGAGGCGGTCGAGGGCGCGGGCATGGCGCCCGCCTATCGCGGCACCGCCTATGTGGTGATCGAGGATCTGGACCTCGGCCCCTATGGCAACCGGCTGCCGAACCTCGCCTTCGAGGTGATCCGCGGGGCCGAAGCCGAGGGCGTCAGCACGCTGCAACAGGCCATCGAGGGCGTCGCCTGGCTGCCCGGCGCCGGGGAATACGCGCTGGCCACCGAGAAGGTGCTGCTGTCGGGGAACGGCGTCCCGGTCTTCGCCGAGGAATTCTCCATTCTGGAGGCGGCGAACGACCGGCAGGCGAACGCGCATTCCCCCTCGGGCGAGGCGGATTTCGTCACCGCGCTGAGGGCGCTGGAGAACGAGCTTCCGAACGCCAAATCCTCGCTCCTGATCGCGTCGTGGTTCGGCAACGATCTGCGCTGCGGCGCCTGTACGCTCAGGCCCAAGGTCGAGGGGCATGACCGCACCGGCAGCAACCAGCCCTGGAGCGTGGCGGGGCTGGACCGGGCCTCGGCCGCCGTGGTGCCGATGCTGGGCGGCAAGCCGGTCTATGGCGGCACGCCCTCCGACCGCTCGATCCTGCAAGCCATCGCGGCGCTGAACGGGGCCGGGCAGCGGGTCGTCTTCTACCCCTTCATCCTGATGGAGCAACTGGCCGGCAACGGCCTGCCCGACCCCTGGTCCGAGGCCGGGGACCAGCCCGCGCTGCCCTGGCGCGGCCGGATCACCACGCAGAAGGCCCCGGGCCAGCCCGGCACCACCGACCGCAGCGCCGCCGCCACGGCCGAGGTCGCGGCCTTCTTCGGCACCGCCACGGCCGCCGATTTCACCGTCACCCCGGGCAGCGTCGGCTACTCGGGCCCCGAGGAATGGTCCTATCGCCGCTTCATCCTGCATTACGCGGCGCTCTGCGCGGCCTCGGACGGGGTGGATGCCTTCTGCATCGGCTCGGAAATGCGCAGCCTGTTGCAGATCCGGGGCGCGGGCGACAGCTTCCCCGCCGTCGCCGCCATGGTCGACCTGCTGCACGAGGTCCGGGCAATCCTCGGCCCCGCGGTCACGCTGACCTATGCCGCCGATTGGTCGGAATACGCAGGCTATGATGCGGGCGAGGGCAACCGCTATTTCCACCTCGACCCGCTCTGGTCCGATGACGAACTCAATGTCATCGGCATCGACAATTACATGCCGCTGGCTGACTGGCGCGAGGGAGAGGCGCATGCCGATTGGCAGGCGGGCTGGCGCGATATCTACGATCCCGACTACCTCAAGGCCAATATCGCCGGGGGCGAGGGGTTCGACTGGTATTACGCCAGCCAGCCCGAAAGGGACGCCCAGGTCCGCACCCCGATCACCGACGAGGGCGAATCCGAGCCCTGGATCTGGCGCGTCAAGGATCTGCGCCGCTGGTGGGAGAACGCGCATACCGAGCGCCACGCGGGCGTCAAACAGCCCGACTCGACCGAATGGGAGCCGCGCTCGAAACCCGTGTGGTTCACCGAATACGGCTGCGCGGCGATCGACAAGGGCGCCAATCAGCCCAATGTCTTCCTCGACCCGAAATCCTCGGAATCCTACGCGCCCCATGACTCGACCGGGGTGCGCGACGATCTGATGCAGATGCAATACCTGCGCGCCATGCAGGCCTATTGGACCGATCCCGCGAACAACCCGGCCTCGGACCTCTACGAGGGGCGGATGGTCGACTGGTCGCGCAGCCATGCCTGGGCCTGGGACGCACGGCCCTGGCCCTGGTTCCCGGCCCGCACCGACCTGTGGTCCGATGGCGACAACTGGCTGCGCGGGCATTGGCTGACCGGGCGGGCCTCGGCCCAGCCGCTCGACGCCGTGGTGGCCGAGATCTGCCAGCGCGCGGGCATCGCCGATGCCGATGTCTCGGGCCTTTACGGGGTGGTGCGCGGCTATGCCGTGGCCTCGACCGCGACCGGCCGCGCGGCGCTGCAACCCCTGATGCTGGCCCATGGGTTCGAGGCGGTAGAACGGGACGGCCGCCTCGTCTTCCGCATGCGCACCGGGCGCGAGCCGGTGGTGCTGGACCCCGGCCGCCTTGTCGCGCGTGACAGTGGCGATCTGGAGGTGTCGCGCGCCTCCGAGCCCCAGACTGCGGGTCGCCTGCGCCTGACCTATATCGAGGCCGAAGGCGGGTTCGAGACCCGCAGCGCCGAGGCGGTGCATCCCGACACCCCGGCGGGCGACGCGGCCGAGACCGAGATGCCCCTGTCGCTGACCCGGGGCGAGGCCCGCACCGCCGTCAAGCGCTGGCTGACCGAGGCAAGGATCGCCCGCGACACGGCGCGCTTCGGCCAGCCGATGTCCTCGACTTTGGCGGTGGGCGATGTGGTGACGATGCCGCAGGGCGGCGGCACCCGGCATTACCGGATCGACCGCATGGACCTGACCGGCGAGCGCGCCATCGAGGCGGTGCGCATCGAGCCCGGCCTCTACCGGCACCGCGATGCCTCGACCGACCTGCCCGCCGCCGGGGCCTATGAGGCCGCGGTGCCGGTGGTGCCGATCTGGATGGACCTGCCGCTGATGCGCGGCGACGAGGTGCCGCATGCGCCGCATCTGGCGGTGCTGGGTCTGCCCTGGCCCGGTGCCGTCGCCGCCTATGACGCGCCCGCCGCCAGCGGCAGTTTCGTGCTGAACACGCTGATCGGGCTCAGGGCCAGCGTCGGGCAGACCATCACGCCGCTTTTCAGCGCCTCGCCCGGGCTGGTGCAGCACGGGGCGGGGGTTCAGGTCGCCTTTCCGGGCTCGGTCGCGCCCGCCTCGGTCAGCGGGGAGGAACTGCTCGACGGCGCCAATCTCGCCGCCATCGGCACCGGCGCGGGGTGGGAGCTGTTCCAGTACCGCGGGGCGACGCTGGTCGAGCCGGGGGTCTGGCGGCTGCACGACCTCTTGCGCGGCCAGTTCGGCACCGAGCCGCTGATGCCGGGCGCCTGGCCGCCCGGCGCGGTGGTGGTGCTGATGGACGGGGCGCCCGCGCAGGTCGATCTGGCGGCCTCGGCCCGCGGTGTGGCGCGGCGCTGGCGGGTCGGTCCGGCGGCGCTGGCCTATGACGACCCGGTCTATGTCGAGACGACCGAGGCCTTCGCGGGCAACGGGTTGCGGCCCTACGCCCCGGTTCATCTGAGCGCCACATGGCCGGGGTCGGGCGATCTGGACCTCGCCTGGATCCGCCGCACCCGGCTGGGCGGCGACGGCTGGGACGCGCCCGAGGTGCCGCTGAGCGAGGAGGCCGAGCTTTACCACCTGCAGGTCCGGCACCTGGGGGTGATCGTGCGCGAAACCGACCTGAGCGCGCCCGGCTGGACCTATACCGCCGCGCAGCAGGCGGCCGACGGCATCACCGGGCCGTTCAGCGTCGAGGTGGCGCAGGTCTCGGCCAGTTTCGGCCCCGGCCTCTATGCCGCGCTGGAGGTGGCGGGCTGATGCGGCCCGTCACCCTCACCGACCTCTCGGCCGCCGCACGGGTGCTGCTGGCGCTGCCCGAGGGGCGGCGGGCGGCGGGGATGGCGGCGCTCATCGCCCGGGCCGAGGCCGCCGACCGCCACCGCCAGTCGACCGGCCGCCTGCACCCGGCCTATGGCAACGGCACGCTCTTGGCGGCGGCGCTGGCCCATCCCGCCGCCGATCCCGCAAGGCCCGGTGCGCCCGAGTATCTGGCCTGTCTGGCGCTGGCTGCGGGGGCGCTTGTCGAGGCGCTTGTCGGCCATCCGCCGATTTCCTGAGCCCGCGCCACTGGAATTCCGGTGTCGATCCGCTATGTTTCGGGGATCAACACCGGAGATGCGCCATGCCCGAGTCCCGCGCCAAGCTTGCCCCGTTCGATCCCGTCTGGCAGCGCATCTGCGAAGAGGCGAACGCTGTTGTCCGCGACGAGCCCCTGCTGGGCGGCGTCATGCACAACAATCTCCTGCATCACGCGACCATGGAACGGGCGCTGGCCTACCGTTTCGCGCTGAAGCTGTCCTCGGCCGAAATCAGCGAGCAGATCCTGCGCGAGATCGCCGAGGAAGCCTATGAAACCTCGCCCTGGCTGGGCGAGGCGGCGCGCGCCGACCTGATGGCGGTCTATGACCGCGACCCGGCCTGCCACCGCTATCTTCAGCCGGTCATGTATTTCAAAGGCTACCAGGCGGTGCAGGCCTACCGCGTCGGCCACTGGCTGTGGGAAACCGGGCGCCGCGACATGGCGCTTTTCGTGCAGATGCGGATTTCCGAGATGTTCGGCGTCGACATCCACCCAGCCGCCCGCTTCGGCAAGGGGATCATGATTGACCACGCCCATTCCATCGTCATCGGCGAAACTGCGGTGGTGGGCGACAACGTGTCGATGCTGCATTCGGTGACGCTGGGCGGCACCGGCAAGGAAGACGGCGACCGCCATCCGAAGATCGGCGACGGCGTGCTGATCGGCGCCGGGGCCAAGGTGCTGGGCAATATCAAGGTCGGCGCCAATTCCCGCATCGCCGCGGGTTCGGTGGTGCTGGAGGACGTACCCTGCTGCAAGACCGTGGCCGGGGTTCCCGCCAAGATCGTGGGCGAGGCCGGCTGCGCCCAGCCCGCGCTGTCGATGAACCATTCGCTGAGCGCCGAATAGGCGCTCAGAGCCCCCGCAGGAAACCCGCCAGATCATCCGTGCGATGATGCACATGGGCGTGGGCTTCCGGGTCGGGGGTTTCCGCCTCGGGCCCGACCAGAACCGTCCGCATTCCCAGCGCATGCGGCACCTTGAGGTTGCGCAGGTCATCCTCGAACATCGCCGCGCGGGACGGGTCCAGCCCGGCCAGACCAAAGACCGTCTCGAAAGCCTCGGCCTGCGGTTTCGGCCGGTAGCCCGCGTCCTCGACGCCATAGACCGCCTCGAACAGCCCCTCCAGCCCCCGGGCCTCCAGCACCCGGCGGGCATAGGGGGCCGAGCCGTTGGTATAGACGATGCGCCGCCCCTTCAGCGCGAGGATGGCGTCGCGCAGCTCGGGATCGGGCTCCAGCACCGAAAAGTCGATGTCGTGAACCTCGACCAGATAGGGCACCGGATCGACCGCGTGATGCGCCATCAGCCCGGCCAGCGTCGTGCCATAGGTCAGCCAGTAATCGCGCCTGAGGCGGTCCGATTCCGCCCGGTCCGCCCCCGTCACCCGCATGACGAAATCGGTCATCTTCACGTCGATCTGGTCAAACAGCCGGACCCGCGGATGATAGAGCGTGTTGTCGAGGTCGAAGACCCAGGTGTCGACATGCTGGAAATGTTCGTGCGCCATGGCCAAGGGCTACCGACAAGGCGGCTGCGGCACAAGATGCCAGGGCGCGAATCAGGGCTTTTCACCGCCCGCGCCCGACACTAGTCTTCGCCCCCTCGGAGGACCCGCATGAACGACCAGCGCCAACCCCTACTCGACGCCTATTCGCTGATCCTGGCGGCGATCGACGACGGGGTCTACAAACCCGGCGACCGGCTGGTCGAATCGGAACTGGCCGAACGCTTCGGCGTCTCGCGCACGCCGATCCGCGAGGCCCTGCAACGGCTTGAGACGCAAAGCCTGCTGACCCGCGACGGCCGCTCGCTGATCGTGGCCTCGCTCGATCACAACCAGCTGGCGGAACTCTATGTGGTGCGCGCGCAGCTGGAGGGGCTGGCGGCGCGGCTCGCGGCGAAACACGCCTCGGTCGAGGAAGTGCGCGTCCTGCGCGACATGGTGAACGACGACCGGCGGCTGATGAACGACCCCAAGGCGCTGAGCCGGGCCAACAAGCGTTTCCACAAGCAGATTCACCTGGCCAGCCACAACCGCTTCCTCGTGCAGCAGCTGGACCTCGTGCACCGCTCGATGGCGCTGCTGGCCACGACCTCGCTGGAAGCCGAGGGGCGGGGGCGCACCGCGCTTGACGAGCACGAGGCGATCGTCGAGGCCATTGCCCGCGGCGATGGCGAGGCCGCCGACCGGGCCCTGCGCGAGCATATCAGCCGGGCTTTCGAGACGCGGCTGAAGCTCGAATCGGGCGACCGTCGCAAGGCGCGCTGACCCGCTCAGACGTAGCTGACCGCGGCGGTGCCGTCATGCAGCCCGTGGGTCGTCTTGTCCCAGTAGAAGGGCTTCGCCACCAGTTCCCAGCAGCCTTTCCAGGCGGCAACGACGGCCAGGGGGAAATACAGGTGCAGGCTCAGCGCCCAGACCCGCAGGAAGCGGTGTTGCGTCCCCTGCAGCGCCAGGATGTTGATCGCCAGCGACATCACCTCGATGCCCAGAAACACCACCGCCACGGTGTCGGCGGCTCGCGACGTCATCTCGGTCGCGAAGGGATGGCCGAACCCGAACAGCAGCAGCCAGAAGCTCCACAGGATCGGGGCGAACAGGAACTGGATCAACGTCCCCAGAAACAGGACCTGCACCCCGGCGAATTTCCACGGACCCAGTTGCCGCCACAGCAGGACCGGGTCGCGCATGTGCACGGCATAGGTCATGCCGTAGCCCTTCAGCCAGCGGGACCGCTGCTTGATCCAGGGCCAGACCCGGCAATTCGCCTCCTCCAGCGTGACCGAGGCGACCAGATCCGTCCGGTAGCCGTGCCGCGCGAGCCTGAGCCCGAGGTCGGCATCCTCGGTCACGTTATGGGCGTCCCAGCCACCAAGTTCCTCAAGGATCGCGCGGCGGAAGAACAGGGTCGTGCCCCCCAGCGGCACCACCAGCCCCAGACGCGCCAGCCCCGGCAGGATCAGGCGGAACCAGGCGGCGTATTCGATGGTGAAGCAACGGCTCAGCCAGTTGGTCCGGGGGTTCACGTAATCGAGGATGCCCTGCACGCAGGCCAGCGACGGCCCGCCGGCGTCAAACACCTCGATCACGCGAAGCAGCTGGTCGGGGGCGGGCGCATCCTCGGCGTCATAGACGCCGATGATCGACCCGCGGGCGAAATTCAGGGCATAGTTCAGGGCCCGGGGCTTGGTCCTGAGCGGTGCGTTCGGCACCGGGATGACCCGCATCCAGTCCGGTAACCGGGTCCCGGCCAGGGCGGCCCGGGTCAGGTGATCGTCCTCTTCGACCACCAGCATGACATCGAGCATCTCCCGCGGATAGGTCAGCGCGCCCAGCCGCTTGACCAGCCGCGGCGCGATGTCGGGCTCTCGAAACAGCGGCACCATGATCGAGATTGTGGGCTTGCGGATCGTGGGCGCCGGGGATTGTGCCCCGGCCCCCTGTCGCACCGCGCGAAGCTGCGCGATGGTCGCGGCCAGCTTCATCAGATTGCCCGCGAACAGGAACAGCATGACGACGGCGAAGAGACCGAAGAAGGTCACGCTCGGCGCGATCGCCGTCGACAGGCCCAGAAACAGGGCCGCCACAAGAACCCGGCGGCTGAAGCGCCGCGCGTCCCAGATCCGGCAGCTTTCCGCCGCTGCGACGCAGGTTTCCGCCATCAGCCGCAGGGCGGATTGACGCGATCGCAGCAGGGCGCGGTGCATCCCGGCTTCGGGCAGCACGGCCATGACGACCGGACCCAGCCGCGCCTCAAGCTCGGGCCTCTGGGCCTCGAACGTGTCGGGCGTGGCCGTGCCGACGACGGTGACCGCCCCCGCCCGCGACCAGGGCAGACAGCCGATCTGCAGGCAGCGGCGCGGGCCCAGACGGTCGATCAGGCGCGGATCGGGGCGGCTTTGGCGGGCGTCGATGACCGTTGTGCCGAATTGCTCGGCCAGCGCCGCCACGATGTCCTCCTCGCTGGCCATGCCATGGGCGCGCAGGATGTCGCCCAGCCGGGCCTGCTTGCGGCTTTGCATTTCCAGCGCGCGAACCAGATCGGCCGCATGGATCGCGCCGCGTCGCAGGAGGATCGTGCCGAGGGGTATGTGGACCGGAGAGGGGCGAGGGGCCGAGGGAGGCGCCACCTCGTCGGGGGCGTGCTGGCGCGAAAGAGCCTCGACGCCCGGCTCATCGAGCTTTGCACACGCGTGCCCCATAGACACCCCCACACACACCAACGGGAGGAGTCTTGGCGAGAGAAGGTTAACAGATCGTTAACGGCCAGGCCGCGTCGCCGGAACCCTGCCGGGCAGGGCCGCGGGGGGGGCGGAACAGCGCGCGGCAGCGAGGGCCGCGCGCCCTGCGGTCAGGCGGCGCTGGCCGCCTTGCGGGCGGCCATGGCAGCGGCGAACCGCTCGAACAGGTAATAGCTGTCCTGCGGGCCGGGGCTGGCCTCGGGGTGGTATTGCACGCTGAACACCGGCCGGTCGGCCATGCGGATCCCGCAATTCGAGCCGTCGAAGAGCGAGACATGCGTCTCGACCACACCCTTGGGCAGGGTCTGGCTGTCGACGGTGAAACCGTGGTTCATCGAGGTGATCTCGACCTTGCCGGTGTCGTTGTCCTTGACCGGGTGGTTGGCACCATGGTGGCCGTGGTTCATCTTGACCGTGCGGGCGCCCAGCGCCAGCGCCAGCATCTGGTGGCCAAGGCAGATGCCGAAGACCGGCAGATCGGCCGCCAGCACGCCCTTGATCATCGGCACGGCATAATCGCCGGTCGCCGCCGGATCGCCCGGGCCGTTCGACAGGAAGACGCCATCGGGGTTCAGCGCCAGCACCTCTTCGGCGGTGGCATTGGCCGGCAGCACCGTCACGTCGCAGCCGGCCGAGGCCAGGCAGCGCAGGATGTTCTTCTTCGCGCCATAGTCGATGGCCACGACCTTGTGCAGGGGCTCGATCTGGGGCTTGTAACCCTCGGGCCAGGCCCAGCGCATCTCGTTCCAGCGGTAGGATTGGGCGCAGGTCACGTCCTTCGCCAGGTCGAGGCCGACCAGCCCCTTCCAGCCGCGGGCCCGGGCCAGCAGACGCTCGATGTCGAAATTGCCCTCGGGGTCATGGGCCAGCGCCACATGCGGGGCGCCCAGCTGGCGGATGGCCCGGGTCAGGCGGCGGGTGTCGAGCCCGCCGATGCCGATCCGGCCCTGCCGGGTCATCCAGGCGGTCAGCTCGCCCGCCGCACGCCAGTTCGAGGGTTCGGTCGGATCCCATTTCACCACCATGCCCTCGGCGGTGGCCTTGCTGGCCTCGTCATCGGCGTCATTGACGCCGACATTGCCGATATGGGGGAAGGTGAAGGTCACGACCTGCCCGGCATAGGAGGGATCGGTCATGATCTCCTGATAGCCGGTCATCGCGGTGTTGAAACACAGTTCCGCCACCGTCTCGCCGGTCGCGCCGAATCCGTGACCGTAGAAGATGGTGCCGTCGGCGAGAACAAGGCATGCGGTCGGGCGCGGCTGCGCGGGGGCTGCGGACATCGGACGGCTCCTGTCTGTATCCGCCCGTCCTTACGGGGAAGGGCGGGGGGAATCAAGGGGCCGTTCAGGAGGAGGGGCGGGGGGGGGGGGGGGGGGCCCGCCCCCCCCCCCCCCCCCCCCCCCCCCCCGGGCTGCCGCCCGACCCCGCGCCAAGGGGGGCACGCCCCCCTTGGCGATCCCCGTGGATATTTGAGGAACAAAGATCGCTCAGAGCTTGAGGTCGTAAGTCTTCCACTGTGTCGCGGTGGCGAGCTTGTCATAGAGCGCGCGGGCGCGGGCGTTGTCCTCGGCGGTGATCCAGCGGATCAGGGTCCAGCCCCGGGCGCGCCCCTCCGCCGCCACCGCCTCGATCAGCGCGCGGGCAGCGCCCGAACCGCGGGCCTCGGGCGTGACGAACAGGTCGTCGAGAAAGCCGCCGGTGCTGGCCGAGAGGGGCCTGGCATAGGGCCGGAAATGGGTGAGGCCGACCAGCCGCCCCGCGTCATCCTCGGCGACGAAAGCCTCGACCTCCTGCGCGGGGTCGTGGATCCAGTCCCAGACCCGGGCGCGCATTTCGGCGGTCTGCGTCACCTGGTAGAACGCGGCGTAGCCTGCGTAGAGATCTTCCCAGGCAGCGCGGTCCTGGTCTTGCGGGCGGCGGATCAGCATGGGCAACCTCCTTCTCGGGCGGCCGAGGCTAGCCCCGGGCGGTGGCGCCGTCCAGCCGCGGCGCGAGGTTCCCCTTTCCTTTGGCGCGCCTTTCCCGTAAGGGGCGGCCTGTTCAGCACGGGAGCCCGCACCATGCAGGGAAGCGCCAACCTCAACCTCATGATCAAGGCCGCGCGCAAGGCGGGGCGCTCGCTGGTCAAGGACTTCCGCGAGGTCGAGAACCTTCAGGTCTCGACCAAGGGGCCGGGCGACTTCGTGACCAAGGCCGACCGCGAGGCCGAACGCATCCTCAAGGAAGAGCTGATGGGCGGCCGGCCGAACTATGGCTGGCTGGGCGAGGAAACCGGCGGCGAGGAGGGCACCGACCCGACCCGGCGCTGGATCGTCGATCCGCTGGACGGCACCACCAACTTCCTGCACGGCCTGCCGCATTGGGCGATCTCGATCGCGCTGGAGCACAAGGGCGAGATCGTCGCGGGCGTCATCTTCGATGCGGCCAAGGACGAGATGTTCATCGCCGAGAAGGGCCTCGGGGCCTATATGAACGAGTCGCGCCTCAGGGTTTCCGGCCGCCGCTCGATGATCGAATGCATCTTCGCCACCGGCATCCCCTTCGGCGGCCGCCCGGCGCTGCCCGCCTCGCTGCAGGATCTGGCGCGGCTGATGCCGGTCTGCGCCGGTGTGCGCCGGTTCGGGGCCGCGGCGCTGGACCTCGCCTATGTCGCGGCGGGCCGCTACGACGGCTATTGGGAGCGCGGGCTGAACCCCTGGGACGTGGCGGCGGGCGTGCTGCTGGTCAAGGAAGCGGGCGGGTTCTTCGGCCCGATCCGCGACGGGCAGGACCCGGTCGAATCGGGCAACCTGATCGCCGCCAACAGCGATATCTTCGAGCCCTTCGCCAAAGTCATCCGCAGCCGCGACTGACCCCCGGTCGGATCGGCCGGGCTTGCCGCGGGCGTCGGGGATCCCCATAGTCCGGGTCCCCGATGCCGGGGTTTGTCCGCTGCCGAGGCCTGGTTTGAGTTTCACCTTCGTCCATACGGCCGATCTGCATCTCGATGCGCCGCTGACGGCGCTGGCGCTGCGTGACCCCGATCTGGCGGCGCAGGTCGGCGTGGCCTCGCGCGTGGCGCTGACGCGAATCGTTGATCTGTGCATCGACGAGGGCGCGGCCTTCCTGCTGATCGCGGGCGATCTCTGGGACGGAACCTTCAGCTCCACCAAGACCCCGCGCTTCCTCAAGCAGGAACTGCTGCGCCTGCAGGCGGCGGGGATCGGCTGCTACCTGATCCGCGGCAATCACGACGCCATGGCGCGGCAGACGGGTGAGCTGGACCTGCCCGCCAACACCCATCTCTTCCTCGGCCGCGCCGGGACCGTGACGCTTGATCTGGACGGCGAGAGGGTTGCGCTGCACGGCCTCAGCTTCCGCGAGATCCATGCGCCGGAAAGCCTGCTGCCGCGCTATCCCGCGCCCGAGGCAGGCGCCTTCAACATCGGCCTGATGCACACCAGCCTGAACGGCAGCCCGCGCCACGATCCCTATGCCCCCTGCAGCCTGGCCGAGCTGGACGCGCAGGGCTACGATTACTGGGCGCTGGGCCATATCCACCGCCGCGCCGAACACCACGGGCAGGCGGTGGTCGTCATGCCGGGCATTCCCCAGGGCCGCGGCATCGACGAGCCCGGGCCTGCGTCGGTGACGCTGGTACGGGTGGGCGACGACCGCAGCGTCTTGCTCGAGGAACGCTCGGTCGCCTGCCTGCGTTTCGACCGCCTGCCCGTCGATTGCACCGGGCTGGAGGATTGGGCCGATCTGCTGGCCGCGCTGGAAGCGGCGCTGCGGGCGGCGGGCGCGGCCCCGCGGCCCGAGGATCACCTGGTCCTGCGTCCGCTGCTGGAGGGCGCCACCCCGCTGGCCTGGCGGATCGAGCGCGACCGCGACCGCCTGACCGAGGAAGCGCGCGCCTTTGCCGCCGGGGCCGGGGTCTGGATCGACAAGCTGGAGCTTCGCCTCGACCGCTCGGGCGAGGCGAAAGGCCCGGGCGAGGCCCTGCCCGAGGAGCTGGTGCGCAGCGTGCTTGAGGACCTGCCGCAGGACCCGGCGCTGATCCAGGCGCTGACCGAGGCCGCGCAGGATCTGCTCAAGGACCTTCCGGCCGAGCTGCGCGATCTTCTGGGGCAGGACGAGGCCGATCTGACCCGCCACTGTCAGGATTTGCTGGCCCGGGGCGCGCCCCTCATCCTGTCCAGCCTCTCGGCCGGCGAGGAGGGGTGATGCGGCTCGACCGGCTGGACCTGACCCGCTACGGGCGCTTTACCGACCGCAGCCTGTCTTTCGAGCCGCCCGCGCCGGGCCAGCCGGATCTGCACGTCCTTTACGGGCCGAACGAAGCGGGGAAATCGACGCTCTTCTCGGCCTGGCTCGATTTCCTGTTCGGCATCCCGCTGCGCACCCGCTACGACTTCCGCCATGCCGGGCCCAGCCTGCAGATCGGCGCCGCGCTCAGCCATGCGGGCGGGGCGCTGGACCTCAAGCGGCTCAAGCGCAATGCCGGCAGCCTGCTGGATCGCTACGACGCGCCGGTGCCCGAGGCGGTTCTGCAGGGCGCGCTGGGCGGCCTCTCGCGTGAGGGATATTCGGCGATGTTCTCGCTCGATGACGAGACGCTGGAACAGGGCGGCGACAGCATCCTCGCCAGCCGCGGCGATCTGGGCGAGATGCTGTTTTCGGCCAGTGCCGGGCTTTCGGGGCTGGCGCCGCAACTGGAGGGGCTGCGCGCGGGGCTCGATGATTTCCACCGCAGCGGCAAGCGCAGCGGCGGGCTGGTCGAGGCGAAACGGGCGCTGACCGAGCTGGAGCGCCAGCGCCGCGCGGTCGAGGTATCGGCCAGCGCGCTGCAGAAGCTCGCGCGGGAAGCCGAGGCGGCGGAACAGGCCTGGCAGGCGGCGCGGGGGCAGGCCGAGGCGGCGCAGGCGGCGCTGGATCGGCTGCAGCAGGTCGCCCAGACCCTGCCGCTGCTGGCCCGCCGCGCGAGGCTCGCGGCGCAACTGGAACCCCTCGCCGCGCTGCCCGAGGCGACGGCTGACGACGAGGCGCTGGCCGCCAAGATCGAGGCCGGGCAGCGCGACATCGGCGCCCGGATCGCCGACCGGGCCGAGCGTTGCAAGGGCCTCAGGGACCAGCGCGATGCACTGCCGCAGGACGCGGCGGTTCTGGCCGCGGCCCCGGCCATCGAGGCGGCCGAGGCGTTGCGGGCCGAGCATGACGCTGCGCTGAAGGACCTTCCCCGCCGCGAGGACGAGGCGGCAGAAGCTCGGGCCCGTATCCGGGGTCTTCTGGCGCAACTGGGCCAGCCGGGGGCAGAGCCGGGGAGTCTGTGTCTGCCCGAGGCGGCGCTGTCGACCCTTCGGGGGCTGCTGGCCAGACGCTCGGGCCTGCAAGGGGCGGTGCAGAGCAGCGCGGCCGAGACCGCGAGGGCCCAGGCGCTTCTCGACAGCGAGCGGGCCGCAACAGACGATCCCGGCCCCGCCGAGGAAGAGGCGGCGCTCGCCGCCCTGCTGACCCGCCTGCGCGCGCAGGACCCGGCCGAGGCGCTGACCCGGGCCGAACGCGCCTGCGCCGAAGCCCGGGGCCGCGCCGACGAGGGCTTGGCGGCATTGGCGCCTTGGCGGGGCACCGGGGCGGCGCTGGCGGCACAGGACGTGCCGGGGGCGCGGCACCTGGACGATTGGGGCCGCAGCGCCGAAGCCGCGCGGCAGGCCCGGGCCGACGCAGGGCGCGACCTGGCGGCCTTGGCGGCGCAGATCGACAGGATGGACGCCGAGGCGGCGACGCGGGCGGCGGGGCAGGGCGGGCTGACGCTGGCCGATGCCGCCAAGGCCCGCAGCCGGCGCGAGGCGCTCTGGGCCGCGCATCGTGCCGACCTCACCGCCGCCAGCGCCGACGATTTCGAGGCGGCCCTGCGCGAGGATGACCGGATCTCGGCCGCGCTGGCCGATTCACTGGCCGAGGGCCGCCGCGCCGCCCGGCATCAGGCGGAACGCGCGGCGCTGGTCGGGCGGCAGCAGGCGGCAGAGGCGGCGCTGGCCGAGGCCGAAGCCGCGCTTGCCGATGCGGAGAAGGCGGTCGAACGGGCCGCATCGGCGCTGGGCCTGCCGGGGGCCGATCTGGCGGCGCTGCGGCTGTTTCTGGACCGGCGCGAGCAGGCGCTGGCGGTGCTCAGGGTCCTGCAGGCGGCCGAGGCCGACGTGACGCGCGCGACCGAGGCGCGCAGGGCCGCGGCGCAGACGCTCGCCGGGATGCTGGGCCGTCCCGCGGACGAGGATTTCGAGGCCCTGCTGGCCCGCGCCGTTGCCCGGACCGAGGCCGCCGAACGCCGCCGCGAGGCCCGCCGCCGTCTGGCCACGCTCACCGCCGATCTCGGCGCCCGCCAGCAGGCCGGGGCCGAGGCGCAAGCCGCGCTCGACGCCTGGCGCGCGAAATGGGCGAAGGCCAGCCGCGACACGCTTCTGGCCGCGCGCGGCGAGGATGACGCGGGCCTCGGCACGCTGCTGGACCTTCTGGACCGGCTGGGCGCCGAACACCGCGCGGCCGAGGCGCTTGACGACCGGATCGCCAAGATGCAGGCCAACCGGCAGCGGTTCCAGAATGCCAAGGCCCTGGTCCTGACGGCGCTGGGGGCGGAGGCGGGCACGCCCTGGAGCGCCGTTCAGCACCGCCTGCGTCAGGCGCAGGATGCCGCCCGCGACCGCGATCTGCTGGACCGGCAACTGGCGCAGGAGCAGCGGCAGGACGGGGTTGACCGCCACGCCCTCGCCGCCCGCGACGCCGAGGCCGAACGCCTGGGCGCGGCGCTGGGCTGGACCCCCGCCGAGGGGCCGCTCGCCGCCCATGTCGCCCGCTGCCGGATGGCCACGGGGCTGCGGCAGGACCTCGCCGCGCTGGAGGCCGAGCTTCAGGACCGCCCCCTGCCGCAGGAGGGCGAGGATGAGGAGAGCGTCAAGGCGGCGATCGGGGATCTCAGGGCCGAACTCGACGTCCTGCGCCATGATACCGAGGCGCGGCTCAAGGAGCATCTCGAAGCCCGGGGCCGGCTGGACGCGGTTGGCGGCGACGACGCGCTGGCCCGCATCATTGCCGAGCGCGAGACGCTGCTGCTGGATCTGCGCGAGCGGGCCGAGGCGCATCTGGCGCGGCGCTTCGGCCTCATCGCCTTCGAGGCCGGGCTGCGGCGCTACCGCGACCACCACCGCAGCGGCATGCTGGCCCGCGCCTCGGACGCGTTCGCCGCACTGAGCTGCGGCGCCTATCAGGGGCTCGCCGCCCAGCCCGACGGCAAGAGCGAGGTGCTGGTCGCGCTGCCCGCCGGCGGCGGCGCCAAGCTGGCGGCGGATCTGTCGAAGGGGACGCGGTTCCAGCTCTATCTCGCGCTGCGCATCGCCGGCTACCACGAGATGGCGCAAAGCCGCCCGACGGTGCCCTTCATCGCCGACGACATCATGGAGACCTTCGACGATGCCCGCTCGGCCGCCGCTTTCGGCCTGCTGGCCGAGATGTCGCTTGTGGGTCAGGTCATCTACCTGACCCATCACCGGCATCTGTGCGACATCGCCCGCGCGGTCTGCCCCGGGGTGAAGGTCACGGACCTGTCCGCCCCTTCCTGAGACCCGGCCTCAGCCGGGCAGCAGCCCCCGCAGCCGTGCCTGCAACTCCTGCAAGGCGGGCAGGAAATGCCCCGCCAGCGCCCCTGCCTCCATGCGCGAGGCCGCGAGTCCCACGTTCAGCGCCGCGACAGTCCGACCCCGGGCGCTGACCAGGGGCACGGCGAGCGAGCGCAGGCCCAGTTCCACCTCCTCGTCGATCACCGCGTATCCCTGCGCCCGGACCCGGGCCAGTTCGGCCAGAATCGCCCCGGGATCGGTCAGCGTCTTCGGTGTCCGGGCGGGCAGGGGCGCGGCTTCCAGCAGCACGCGGACCTCCGCCTCCGGCAGGGCGGCCAGCAGCACGCGGCCCATGCTGGTGCAGAAGGCGGGCAGGCGCGACCCCGGCATCAGCGCAATCGACATCACCCGGCGCTGGGCGGCGCGGGCGACATAGACGATCTCGTCCCCGTCCAGAATCGACACCGAGGAGCTTTCGCCGATCGCCTCGGACAGCGCGTCCAGCATCGGCTGCACGATCTGCGGCAGCGGCATCGTCGCCAGGCAGGCCGTCCCCAGCCTGAGCACCCGGGGCGTCAGGGTGAAGAACTTGCCGTCGTAATCGGCGTAGCCCTCATGCGCCAGCGTCAGCAGGCAGCGCCGCACCGTCGCCCGGTCCATGTCGCAGGCGGCCGAGACCTCGCTGATCGACTGGCGCGGACGCTCGGCGGTGAAGGTCTCGATCACCCTGAGCCCCTTCGCCAGCCCGCCCATCAGGTCCCGCTCCGCTGCCATGTCCATTCCATTTGTGCGATTGTCGAACAAAGTTAGGATAACGCACAAATCGGATGGACGGAAGGCCCCCGACCTCGCTATCCCAAGGGCGCAACATTCAGGAGGTTCCGATGGACAAGACCCTGCCCGACCTCGCCACCGCCGTGGCGGGGATCGAGGATGGCATGAGCGTGATGATCGGCGGGTTCGGCGGCTCGGGCGCGCCGATCGAACTGATCCACGCGCTGATCGACCGTTTTCTGGCGACCGGCCATCCCAAGAACCTGACCGTCATCAACAACAATGCGGGCAACGGCCATGTCGGCCTCGCTGCGCTGATCGAACAGGGGCTGGTGGCGAAGCTGATCTGCTCCTTCCCGCGCTCCTCGGACCCGGTGGTCTTCACCGAGGCCTACAAGGCGGGCAGCGTGGCGCTGGAACTGGTGCCGCAGGGCACGCTGGCCGAACGGATCCGCGCCGGGGGCGCCGGGATCCCGGCCTTCTACACGCCGACCAGCTACGGGACCCTGCTGGCCGAGGGCAAGCCGGTCGAGGAATTCGACGGCCGTTTCTACGTGCAGGAACGCTGGCTGAAGGCCGATTACGCGCTGGTCAAGGCCCATCGCGGCGACACTCTGGGCAACCTGACCTACCGCATGGCGGCGCGCAATTTCGGCCCGCTGATGTGCATGGCGGCAGCCAGGGCCATCGTCCAGGTCTCGGAACTGGTGCAGCCCGGGGCCATCGACCCCGAGGCGGTCATCACCCCGGGCATCTTCGTTCAGGGCGTCGTCGAAGTGCCCGATCCCGCGCAGGAAGAAGCCCTCAACCGCGCCAACGCCCATCACCCGGAGGTTCCGGCATGAGACTGACCCCCACGCAAATGGCCTGGCGCGCGGCGCAGGACATCGAGGACGGCGCCTATGTCAACCTCGGCATCGGCCAGCCCGAGATGGTGGCCCGCTTCCAGCCCCCCGGGCGGCAGGCGATCTTCCATACCGAAAACGGCATCCTCGGCTTTGGCGAGGCGCCGGAGCCCGGCGCCGAGGATTGGGATCTGATCAACGCCGGCAAGAAGGCGGTGACGCTGAAGCCCGGCACCGCCTTTTTCCACCACGCCGACAGCTTCGCCATGGTGCGGGGCGGGCATCTGGATGTGGCGATTCTGGGCGCCTATGAGGTGGCCGAGAACGGCGATCTGGCCAATTGGTCGACCGGGCCCAAGGGCGTTCCGGCCGTGGGCGGGGCGATGGATCTGGTGCATGGCGCCAAGCGCGTCGCCGTGATGATGGATCACGTGACGAAAGACGGGAAACCGAAGCTTCTGAGCCGCTGCTCGCTGCCCCTGACCGGGGTCGGCTGCGTGACCCGGGTCTATTCCAGCCTGGCCGTGGTCGACATTGAAGGCGGCCATTTCGTGCTGCGCGAAAAGGTTCCGGGCTTGTCCTTTGACGAACTACAGGCGATGACCGGGGCGCCCCTTCACACGGACGGCCCCGTGGCCGACCTGATCGCACCGGAGCTCTGAGATGACCGACGCCTATATCTGCGACTATATCCGCACGCCCATCGGCCGCTTCGGCGGCAGCCTCGCCACGGTGCGCGCCGACGATCTGGCCGCCGTGCCGCTGAAGGCACTGATGGCGCGGAACCCCGGTGTCGACTGGGCCGCGGTCGATGACGTGATCTACGGCTGCGCCAACCAGGCGGGCGAGGACAACCGCAACGTCGCCCGCATGGCGGTGCTGCTGGCCGGCCTGCCGGTCGATGTGCCCGGCACGACGATGAACCGGCTTTGCGGCTCGGGCATGGACGCGGTGCTGGCCGCCGCCCGCGCCATCAAGGCGGGCGAGGCGGAGCTGATGATCGCGGGCGGCGTCGAAAGCATGTCGCGCGCCCCCTTCGTCATGCCCAAGGCCGAAAGCGCCTTTTCGCGCGCCAACGAGGTGCATGACACGACCATCGGCTGGCGCTTCATCAACCCCCTGATGAAAAAGCAATACGGCGTCGATTCCATGCCCGAGACGGCCGAGAACGTGGCCGAGGATTTCGCCGTGAACCGCGCCGATCAGGACCTCTTCGCGCTGCGCTCGCAGCAGAAGGCGGGGGCGGCGCAGGCCAACGGGCGGCTCGCGAAAGAGATCGTCGCGGTCGAGGTGAAGACCCGCAAGGGCGTCGTCGTCGTGGACAGTGACGAACACCCGCGCGGCTCGACCACGCTGGAGGATCTGCAGAAGCTCAAGACCTTCGTGAAGGCCGACGGCACCGTCACGGCGGGCAATGCCTCGGGCGTGAACGACGGGGCGGCGGCGCTGATCGTCGCCTCGGAAGCGGCGGTGAAGAAATACGGGCTGACCCCGATTGCCCGCGTGCTGGGCGGGGCCACGGCGGGCGTGCCGCCGCGGATCATGGGCATCGGGCCCGCGCCCGCCTCGCAGAAGCTGATGGCGCGGCTGGGGCTGGGTCAGGCCGATTTCGACGTGATCGAGCTGAACGAGGCGTTTGCCTCGCAGGGCCTCGCCACCCTGCGCCAGCTCGGCATCGCCGATGACGACCCCCGGGTGAACCCCAATGGCGGGGCCATCGCGCTGGGCCATCCGCTGGGCATGTCGGGCGCCCGCATCGCCGGGACGGCGGCGCTGGAGATGCAGCTCAACGGCGGCAAGCGCTCGCTCAGCACCATGTGCATCGGCGTGGGGCAGGGCATCGCCATCGCCCTTGAAAAAGTCTGACATCTGGCGGCGCCCGGTTCTCCGGGCGCCCCTTCGTTCCGCGGCAAAGCCCGGGGAATATCGGTTTTCTGCAAGGCTGATCCGCTTGGACCGCCCTATGGGGCAGCAGAAAGTCGGAAAAGTCTCACCCCTCGGCGATCAGTTCCTCGCAGCGCGCTTCCAGCGAGGGCAGGTCGCCCAGCGCCTCGAACACCCGGTTGAGCCCCTCGATCAACGCCTGCATCTCGTCCGGGGCGAAGGCCGCGTTCAGCCGTTCGGTGACCGCATCGCTCAGCGCCGTGCAGATCCGCGTCACCTCGATCCCGGCCTCGGTCTGCGACACCTCGACCGAGCGGTTGTCCTGATCCGAGCGCGTGCGCCGGATCAGCCCGCTCTTTTCCATCCGCTTCAGCTGATGCGAGATCGTCGATTGCGGCAGTGCCATCAGCTCGACCAGCTGGCCCACTTTCATCGGTCCGTTCTGGTCCAGCGCGAACAGGATGCGCGAGCTATAGAGGTCCATGCCATGCGGCGAGATCACCGGCAGGCTGACCTGTTGCAGCCGGGCATTGATCCGGTGCGTCAGGAAGGTCACGCGGTTTTCCAGCCGGGGAAGATCGGCATGCGCCATGGTCTCGTCTCCTCGATCGTTCATCTGCCCGGTCCCTGATCCGCCCTTGCCATGAAATTCCCTGCTTTCCAAGTTTGACAGTATGTATCGAATTCGATTATATTGAAATCGAAATGATTTCTGTCCAAGGGGGGAGCCGGTGGCAGGAGCGGGCGAAGCGCGCGTCATCGACGTGCATGCGCATGTCGTGCTGGCCGAGAGTTTCGGTGCGGCCGGCGATCTGGGGCCCGAAATGGGCGGGCAGGACGGGCCGAAACCCTGGTTCCGGGTCGGCGACTACCGGCTGGACGGGGTGCGCTATCAGGGTAGCCCCTTCATGGACCCGCAGGTGCGGCTGGTGCGGATGGATGCGGCCGGGATCGACTTTCAGGTCCTCTCGCCCAACCCGCTGACCTATCTGCATTTCATCGAGCCTGAGGCCGCCCGCGGCTTCTGCCGCACCCATAACGACGCGCTGGCCGCGCTGATCGCGCCGCATGGCGACCGGCTGGCGGGCTTCGCCGCGCTGCCGATGCAGGACATCGGCGCCGCGGTCGAGGAATTGCACCGCGCGGTCGGCGATCTGGGGCTGCTCGGCGGCTATATCGGCACCGACATGCCGCAACCCCTGGACGCGCCCGCGATGGACCGGCTCTACGAGGCCTCGGTCGCGCTGGACGTGCCGCTCTTCATCCATCCCGGCCCGGCCGGGATCGACGGGCCGAAGGGCGACGCCAACCTCAGGGGCTATGACCTCGACGTGGTGATCGGCTTCGCCGCGCAGGAGACGCTGGCGGTGGCCCGGCTGATCTTCGGCGGGGTGCTGGACCGGCATCCGGCGCTGGACCTCTGCCTCAGCCATGGCGGCGGGGCGACTGCCTTTCTGGCCGGCCGCATGGCGCAGGCGATGCGCAAGCGGCCCTGGTCGCCGCCCGAGCTGCGCCATGACGGGGCCTTCGAAGAGCGCGTGGCGCGGCTCTGGTTCGACAATCACCTGAACAAGGACGCCTCGCTCGACCTCCTGACCGCGATGGTGGGCGACGACCGGCTGGTCTTCGGCACCAATTTCGCCGGCTGGGACGCGCCCGAGGATCTGGGCGCCCACCGCCCCGCCCCCAAACTCGCCGACAACGCGCGCAGGCTGCTGCGCATCCGCTGACAGGAGGCTGACATGACGCAGAGCATCATCACCAACGGGCGCGTGATCGACGGGACCGGCAAACCCGCCTTCATGGGTTCGGTCCTGATCGAGGGGACCAAGATCATCGCCGTCGGGGCCGAGGCCGATGCGCAAGCCGCGCCCGACGCGCGGCGCATCGACGCCAGCGGCCAGACGGTCATGCCCGGCCTCATCGACACCCATTGCCATCTGGCCTTCGACGACGCGGCCTCGAACGCCGAGATCTTCCACCAGCGGCGCAACGCGCTGTCGGCGCTGGTCGCCAGCTACAATGCCCGCAAGCTGCTGCGCGCGGGCGTCACGGGGATGCTGGACCCCGATTCGACCTTCGAGAACATGATCGACCTGCGCGACGCCATCGAGGCCGGGATCGTCGAGGGACCGCGCATGTCCTGCGGTTCCTACGCGCTGATTACCGGGGTGGGCGGCACCGCCGGACGGCTGATCGCCGACGAGGGCGTCACGGGCTATTACATGCCGGTCAATTCCCGCGACGAGATCGTGCGTGAGGTCCGCCGCCAGATCAAGCACGGCGCCGACTGGATCAAGGTCCATGTCACCGGCATCATCCCGCGTCAGTCGCACCGGGGCGAGATGTGCGTCTGGACGCTGGATGAACTGAAGCTGATCTGCGACACGGCGCATGAGCTGATGACCCCGGTCATGGGCCATTGCCGCGGTGCCGAGGCCACGCGCCGCGCCGCCGTCGCCGGGTTCGACTTCATCTTCCACGGCACCGGCATGGACGAGGCGGCGCTGCGCGAGATCATCGACCGCAAGCTGCCCATCGCCCCCGCGCTGACCTTCCAGGCGAACATGGTCGACTTCGGCCCGGCGCTGGGCACCTCGGCCGAACTTATCAAGCTTTTCGAGCGCGAGATCACCGATTCCATCGAGACGATCACCCTGGCGCACAAGGCGGGGGTGCCGATCCTCACCGGGTCCGAGGCCGGGTTCGCGCTGGTCCCCTATGGCGACTGGCATTACCGGGAGATGGAAGTCTTCGTGAAATATTTCGGCATGAGCCCGCTGGAGGCGATCCAATGCGCCACCCAGAAAAGCGCCTTCGGCATCAAGATGCTGGGCGAGACGGGGGTGATCGCGCCGGGCTACCGGGCGGATGTGATCTGCGTCACCGGCAAGGTCGAGGAAGACCTGACCCTGCTGGGCGACCCCGACAACATCACCCGCGTGATGATCGACGGGGTGGAGAAGGACCTGACCCCGCCGCCAAAGCGCAAACCCATTCCGGGCTGGCGGCTGGCCTCGATGGGGGGCAAGCGGCTGACGCGGGAGGTGGCGTTCGGGCCCAAAGGCGGGCCCGAGCCCCTGCATGTCGAGGAATTGCACTGAGCCTCAGCCGAGGGGCGAAAAGCCCGTCGGCAGCAGGATCTTGCTCTCCTGGCTTTCCAGAAGCGGCAGGATCTCGGCCAGAAACGCCCGCCATTCCGGTTCCGCCATCAGCGCCGCCCGTCTGCGGCTGCGCTCGTCCAGACTGTCGTAGCCCCAGAGGTGGACGGTCTCATTGAGTGGTCCCAGTTCGGTGACGAAATAGCCCAGCAGATTGCCCAGCACCCGCTTTTGCAGGGCCAGCCCCTTGGCCTCGTAAAGCGCCATGAAGGCGGGGACAGCGCCCGGCTTGAAGCGATAGGTGCGTTGTTCGACGATCATCCGAGCCTCCCTCAGAACGTGCCGCGGAAGAGCCCGCCGTCGAGCAGCAGGTTCTGTCCGGTGATGTAGCCCGCATGCGCGCTGCACAGGAAGGCGCAGGCCTTGCCGAATTCGGCGGGATCGCCCAGCCGGGCGGCGGGGACCTGATCCTTCCAGGCCTGTTCCACGGCCGCCATGTCCTTGCCGGTCGAGGAGGCGCTGGCCCGGAACCCCTCGCGCAGGCGTTCGGTGGCGAAATAGCCGGGCAGGATCTGGTTGATGGTCACGCCCTGATGCGCCACCGTCCGGGCGATGCCGGCCAGAAAGGCGGTCAGCCCCGCCCGCGCGCCCGAGGACAGGTCGAGCCCCGCCACCGGCATCTTCACCGTGACCGAGGTGATGTTGACGATCCGCCCGAAGCCGCGCGCCGCCATGCCGTCGATCACCGATTGAATCAGCTGGATCGGCGCCAGCATGTTCATCGCCACGCCCTGTTCCAGCGCCGCCCGGTCCAGCGACCGGAAATCGCGGAACGGCGGCCCGCCGTTGTTGTTGACCAGAATGTCGGGCTCGGGGCAGGCGGCCAGCAGGGCCGCGCGCCCCTCGTCACTGTTGAGGTCGGCGGCGAGCGGGATCGCCTCGCCCCCCGTCTGCTGGCGCAGGGCCTTCGCCGCGGCCTCGGTCCCCTCCGCGCTGCGGCCGTTCACCACGACCACGGCGCCCGCGCGCAGCAGCTCCTCGGCGCAGGCCCGCCCCAGCCCCTTGGTCGAGCCGCAGACAATCGCCCGGCGGCCGGTCAATCCCAGATCCATCGCTTTCCCCCCTGTCGCGGCGTCCGAAACGCCGGCCGCCCGCTCTCGACAAAATTATTGCTTTCGAATTAATCGAAATCAATACATCATGTCGACGGAAGCAGGGAGGGGCATCCATGAGCAGGATTTTCGGCGACATCCGGCAGGCGGGCTATGTGGTCAAGGACATCGACGCGCATCTGCGCTTCCTGTCCGACAAGGCGGGGATCGGCCCGTGGTTCGTGGCCCGCAACGCGGTGCTGCCGGTCTGCCGCTATCGCGGGCGGGAGATCCGCATGGAGATGCATGCGGCGCTGGCCAACAGCGGCACCCATCAGATCGAGCTGATCCAGCAGGTCAGTCGGGAACCCAGCATCTACACCGAATGGCTGGCACGCTTCCCCGGGCGCAGCCCCCTGCAGCATGTCTCGTCCTGGGAGGAGGATTTCGACGGCGCCGTCGACCGCGCCCGGGACAAGGGCTGGGTGATGATCCAGGAGGGGCGCTCGGCCTATGGTCCCTTCGCCTATCTCGAACACCCCGACGATCCCGATGTGGTGTTCGAGATCACCCGCAAGGGCCCCGAGCGGCGCTCGATCTTCGAGCAGATCGCGGCGGCGGCGGCGGGATGGGACGGCACCGATCCGATCCGCGAGGGCTGGCCCAAGGCGCAGGTCTGACCCCGCGTTCGGTTTGGTGAGGTATCTGTTTTTCAGAAGATACACCTAAGAATATTGAAATTGACCATATCTCGGGGCTGGTGAACACTCGACCCGACAACCGCTTGGGGAGGAGCGGTCCGGTCACCCCCGCCCGGCGCCTCGGCGTCCGGGGCGACGGGTCGCCGTGCGTCCTTCCCCTGCGAACCGGATCAGGATCACCGCCCCGGCGGCGAGGGAGACAGCGCGACGTGACCGAGCAAGTCATCACCGATTACAAGGAAATCACCCGTGTGCTGACGGATCGCTCGATGCGGCAGGCGCTCTATGACGAGGGCGGGGTGGTGATGGACGACGTGCTGCTGACGCTGCACGGGCGCGAGCATCACGCGCGGCGGGTTCTGGAGTTCTCGATCCTGCGCAAGGATTACTTCGCCTATTACGAACAGCAGGTCTTTCCGCCCGCCTTGGCGCAGGTCATCGGCCCCTTGGCCGCGGGCGGGCGCATGGATCTGGTGGATTTCGGCTACCGGGTGACGATGAACCTGACCGCCGATTTCGCCGGAATCGACCGGCCCGAGAAATCGGCGGCCGAGACCGAGCGCCTGCTGAAGCTGGTCAAGATCTTCTCCGAAGGCGCGACGCTGGTGCATTCGACCCGCGACAAGGACGAGGTCCGCGCCGAGGTCCGCGCCGGGCTGGAGGAACTGCGCGAGACCTTCCTCGCCCCGTCGATCGCCCGGCGTCAGGCGGCGCTGGACCGGGGCGATGCAGACCTCCCGCGCGACGTGCTGACGCTCTTGTTGCGCGACCGGGAAAAGCACGGGCTCTCGGACGCGGTGATCCTGCGCGAGATGGCCTTCTTCCTGCAGGCGGGCTCGCATTCCACCGCCAATTCCACGGTCCACGCCCTGCACGAGATCTTCCTGCGCTGGCCGAGTGTCGAGGCCCGCGCGGCGCTGCGTGAAGACCCGCTCTATGTCCAGCGTTGCGTGCACGAGAGTTTCCGCCTGCACCCGGCCAGCCCCGTCGCCTGGCGCAGGCCCGAGGCGTCCTGCCCGATGTCCGCCGAAGGGCGGGTCGAGCTGAACTTCGCCGCCGCCAACCGGCAGCGCGACATTTTCGGCGAGACGGCGGATGTTTTCGACCCCGACCGCGCCCCGCCCGAGGGCGTGCCGCGCTGGGGCCTGACCTTCGGCTTCGGCATGCATATGTGCCTCGGCCGCGATCTGGACGGGGGGCTGACCGCCGGGCCGGATACCGACCCCGCCACGCATCAATACGGCATCGTCACGCAGCTGGTCCGCACGCTTCTGGCCCGCGACGTCCGCCCCGATCCCGACAACCCGGCGGTGCAGGACACCCGCACGCTGCGGCAGAATTTCTCGTCCTATCCCGTCCTTCTCAAGACCGAGCCCGCGCAATGAGCCAGAAATCCGTCATCATCACCGGCGGGGCCGCGGGCCTCGGCAACGGGATCGCCCAGAAATTCGCGGCCGAGGGGTTCCGGGTCGGCGTCCTCGACCTCGACCCCGCCGCGACCGAGGCTGCGGCCAAGGCGCTGCCCGATGGCGTGGCGCTCGTCGCCGACGTGACCGACGAGGCCGCGGTTCAGGCCGCCTTCGACCGCTTCGGCGCGCCCGATGTACTGGTCAACAACGCCGGCATCCTGTCGCTCGGCGCGCTGATCGACCAGACGCCCGCGCAATTCCGCAAGGTGCTGGACGTGCATGTCATGGGCACTTTCACCTGCGCCGGCATCGCCGCGCGGGCGATGCGCGACGCGGGCAGGGGCGGCGCCATCGTCAACCTGACCTCGATCAACGCGGTGACGCCCGGGCCGGGCTCGGGCGCCTATCCGGCGGCCAAGGCGGCGATTGCCAAGCTGACCGAACACATGGCGGTGGAATGGGGCCCGCTCGGCATCCGGGTCAATTGCGTGGCGCCGGGCTTCATCGACGGCGGCATGTCGGCGCCCTTCTACGCCGACCCCAAGATCCGCGCCGTGCGCGGCGGGGCGGTGCCCTTCGGCGGGCTCGGCCGGGTCGAGGATATCGCCGAGGCGGTCTGGTATCTCGCCAGCGACAAGGCGCGCTATGTCAGCGGCCATCAGCTGGTCGTGGATGGCGCCGTCACCCACAGCCTGCTGCGCGCGCTGCCGAGGGAATGAACGCATGCGGGCCCTGATCCTCAGCGGTGGCATTTACCACGATTTCGACCGGCTCGGCTCGGCGCTGGCGGGCATCCTGTCGGCGCAGGGCTTCCGCTGCGAGATCGTCACCCATCCCGACGCGCTGGCCGCCGCGCTGGCGGAACCGGCCGATCTGGTGGCGGTGCAGGCGCTGCGCTGGCGGATGCTGGGGCACGAGAAATATGAGCCCTTCCGCGCCGATTGGGCCTATCAGGCGCAGCCCGATCTGATCGCCGCGCTCGAGGGCCATGTCGCCCGGGGCGCCGGGCTTCTGGCGCTGCACACCGGCTGCATCTGCTTTGACGACTGGCCCGGCTGGCTGGACCTGCTGGGCGGCGGCTGGGTCTGGGGGCAGAGTTTCCACGCCCCGGATCTGGAGCCGGTGACCGCGACGCCGGTGCCGGGCCATCCGGTGACCGAGGGGCTCGCGCCCTTCACCGTGACCGACGAACATTACCGCGCCCTGCGCCTCGACCCCGGGGTGACGGTTCTGGCCGAAGGCCACAGCCCGGCGGGCGACTTCCCGCTGGCCTGGGCCAAGGGCCGGGCGGTGACGCTGACCACGGGCCATGACCTCGCCTCGCTGACGGAGCCGGGGCAGGCCGCTTTCATTGCCCGCGCCGCGCGCTGGGCGGCTGGCATGACGGGAGAGACCAGAGCATGACACCGATGAGCGAGATGTCCGTTCTGATTACCGGCGGCGGCTCGGGCATTGGCGAGGGCACGGCCCGCCATTTCGCCCGCCACGGCGCCCGCGTCACCATCTGCGGCCGACGCGAGGAGAAGCTGAAGGCGGTGGCGGACAGCATCGGCCCGGCCTGCGCCTATGTGGTGGCCGATATCACCCGGGACGCCGATTGCGCCCGGATCATCGAGGCCGCGGTCGCCCATGGCGGCGGGCTCGACGCGTTGATCAACAACGCCGGCAACATGCTGCGCGGCCCGATCGCCGAGATGACCCGCGAAGCCCTGACCGAGGTTTTCGACAGCAATGTCGTCTCGGGCATGATCCTGACCGGCCTCGCTCTGCCGCATCTGTCGGCGCGCAAGGGCTCGGTCGTCTTCCTCGGCTCGGTCCATACGCGGCGCGCCTATCCCGGGGCCTCGCCCTATGCCGCGACCAAGGGCGCGGTCGAGGTTCTGGCCAAGGTGCTGGCCGCCGAACTGGGCCCGCAGGGCGTGCGGGTCAATTGCGTCATTCCCGGCGCGGTCTCGACCGAACTCAACATCCGCGCCGGGCTGGTGACCGAAGACCAGCAGCGCGTCCGCATGAAGGCGCTGGAAAGCTCGCACGCGCTGGGCCGCATCGGCACCGAAGAGGAACTGGCCGAGGGCATCGCCTATATGGCCTGCGCTGAATGGGTCACCGGCACCTCGCTGGTGGTGGACGGCGGGCTCTCGCTGGGCATTTCCAATCTGTAACGGAGGCACGAGATGACGCATCAGATCACCGCCTATCCGCAGGTCGAACCCACGCTGCGCCTGCCGGACCTGAAACAGGCGCTCTATGACGGCGACCCGCTGTTCCTGCCGACCACGGTGGTCAGCCTGCATGGCGAGGAGCACAAGGAAAAGCGCCGGGTGGTGCAAAGCCTCTTCACCCGCGAATTCTTCCGCAACTATCAGAACCACGTCTTCCCCGAGGCGCTGGAGGAAACCCTGGCCCCCGCGCTGGCCGAGGGGCGGGGCGATCTGAGCCGCTTTGCCTATCGCGTGCTGGCCAACCTCGTGGCCGATGCCGCCGGGCTCGACCGCGACCGGACCGAGGTGCAGACCGACCGGATCCTGATGATCATCGGCAAGCTGGGCAAGGCGCCGACCATCGGCCAGATGCTGTCTGGCAGTGTCGAGGCGGCGCGGGCCGAGATCCGCGAGGCGCTGGCGATCTTCAAGGACGAGTTCTACGCCCATTCCGCCGCCCGCCGTCGCGCCCTGCTGGCCGCCCATGCCAAGGACCCCTCGGTCGAGCTGCCGCGCGACATGCTGCTTTACATGCTGCGCGCCTATGACGGTCGGATCGAGGAGGACCAGCTGGTCCGCGACACCGCCTTCTTCATCCTGGCGGGCGCCTTCACCCAGGCCAATGCCCTGCAGAACACGGTCTGGGAGATCCTGACCTGGTGCGAGGCCAGGCCCGAGACGCGGGCGGAATTGCTGGCCGACCCCGCGCTCTTGCAGAAATTCATCTGGGAAAGCCTGCGGCTGCACCCGGCCAGTCCGGTCGCCCGGCGCAAGGCGCTCTGCCCGATGCATCTGCCCGATGGCACCGAGGTCGAGACCGGCGAGATCGTCGACGTCAACATGGCCCGCGCCAACCGCGATCCCGAGATCTTCGGCCCGGATGCCGCGACCTTCAATCCCTACCGCGACCTGACCGGCCGGGTGCAGCTCTATGGCATGACCTTCGGCGCGGGGATGCATTCCTGCGTCGGCCGGATCCTTGCCGCCGGGATGCCGATCCGCCCGGGCGCCGAGGGCGAGGATGAGACCGAATACGGCACGCTGCACGAGGTGATCCGCGCGCTTTTGGAAAACGGGATCGCCTTCGACCCGGCGAACCCGCCCAGGATCGACGATTCCACCGAGCGCAAGCATTTCGAAAGCTTCCCGTTCCTGTTGCCGGGAAAGGGCTGAGCCATGACCAGCGCGTCCGCCGATTGGGACCTCAGCGCCGACCTCGTGGTCGTGGGCTTCGGCTGCGCGGGGCTGGCGGCGGCGATCACCGGCTGGCGGGCGGGGGCCGAGGTGCTGGTGCTGGAAAAGCAGGCCGAGGGCGCGCATACCCCCTCGACCCGGATGTCGGGCGGGATGATGATGGCGGTGACCGACCCCGGCCCCGCCACCGATTACCTCGACCGCTGCGCGGGCGGCATGGTCCCGCGCGGGATCAGCGAGGCCTGGGCGGAGCGCGCCGTGGGGCTGATCGACTGGCTGACCGGGATCGCGCCGGAACTGGACCTGCGCCGGGTCGGCGGGGCCGAGCATCCGGCTTTCCCGGGGGCAGAGGCCTTTGGCGTCTACCAGCCGGGCGGGGCCAAGACCCGGCTTGACCTGAACGGCAAGGCAGGGCCGTTCCTGTGGGAGAAGCTCGCGCAGAATTTCCATGCCAAGACCGGGGTGCCGATCCTTTGGGACAGCCCCGCCGACCGGCTGATCCGCGACGGCGCGGGCCGGGTGATCGGCGTGGAAACCACCGCCGGCCTGCGGGTCGAGGCGCGCAAGGGCGTGGTGCTGACCTGCGGCGGCTATCTGCACAACGCGCAGATGAAGCGCGATTTCCTGCGCACCTGGCCGGTCTATTTCTACGGCAACCCGGGCAATACCGGCGACGGCGTGCGCATGGCGCAGGAAGTCGGCGCGGATCTGTGGCACATGAACCAGATGATCGGCCGGGCCATCGGCAATTTCACGCTGGAGGACGGCTCGGACCTGTCGGTCATGCTGTTCCTCAACCCGCCGGGCTATGTCATCACCGACCGCAACGGCAGGCGCTTTGCCGATGAGAGCACGCAGGCCAACCTGCTGCACGGCTTCTATTATCACCTGCTGGCCTATGATCCCGAAACCGGCGAGACCCCGCGCAATCCCTGCTATTGGTTCTTCGACGAGCGGCGGCGGCAGGCGGGGATGCTGACCCTGCCCTCGGTCGGCGTGCATGCGGTGGGGATCTACCGCTGGAGCGAGGACAACAGCGCCGAGATCGAGCGCGGCTGGATCGCCTCGGGCGCGACCATCGCCGAGGCGGCGCGCGCGGCCGGGCTGGCCGATCCCGACGGGGCCGAGGCCGAGATCGCCGCCTATAACGCCGCCTGCCACGCGGGCACGCCCGATCCCTTCGGCCGCCCGGCCGAGACGATGGTGCCGGTCGATCAGGGCCCGTTCTATTGCGTGCGGCTCTATCCCGGCGGCTCGAACACCACCGGCGGGCCGCGCCGTGACGCGGGGGCGCGGATCCTCGACACAAGGGGCGCGCCGATCCCCGGGCTTTATGCCGCGGGGGAATTGGGGCAGGCGACGGGGATGCTCTATCCCTCCGATGGCTCGAACCTGTCCGAAGGCTTCTGCTTCGGCCAGATCGCGGCCGAGAGCGCCCTTGCGGATGCGGAGGGGCGGGTATGAGCGCGCTTACCCTCGACCTCAGCGGCAAGCTGGCCGTGGTCACCGGCGCCGCCTCCGGCATGGGCCGGGCCGAGGCCGCGCTGCTGGCGCAGGCGGGGGCCGAGGTGATCCTGACCGATGTGCTGGACGCCGAAGGCACGGCGGCGGCGGCCGATCTGGGCATGCGCTACCGCCATCTCGATGTCTCGAACGCCGACGACTGGGCGGCGCTGGCCGGGGAGATCCGCGCGGGTCGGGGCAATGTCGATATCCTCGTCGCCAATGCCGGGGCCAATGGCTCGGCCGCGCCGGATGTCCTGTCCTCGGACCTGCTGCAGAAGTTGGTCGCCATCAACCTCAACGGCACCTTTCTGGGCCTGCAGGCGCTGGTCCCGCTGATGGGGCAGGGCGCGTCTATCATCACCGTGGGCTCGATCTGCGCCCGGGTCGGCACGCCGGGCGTGCATCTGGCCTATCACGCGACCAAGGGGGCGATCCTGGCCTTCACCCGCGCGGCGGCCGCCGAATTCGGCCCGCGCGGCATCCGGGTCAATTGCGTGCATCCCGGCGTCATGCCGCCGATGCGCGACCGGCAGGGCGCCAGCCACGCCACCCGCGACCGGCTGATCGAACGGATCCCGCTGCGCCGCACCGGCGATTGGGACGATGTGGCGAAGGTGGTGCTGTTCCTCGCCTCCGACGCGGCGGGCTATGTGACCGGGGCGGATATTCCCGTCGACGGCGGCTTTCTGGCGACCTGAAATGCAGATGCACGCCCCCCTCACCGATCCCGCCACGATCCTCGCCCGCCCGCTGACGCTGGCCGGGCTGGCGCTGCGCAACCGGCTGGTGATGGCACCGATGACGCGCGAGGCGGCGCCGGATGGCGTGCCCACGGCCGAGATGGCCGCCTATTACGCCCGCCGGGCCGAGGGCGGCGCCGGGCTTCTGATCACCGAGGGCGCGGCGCCGAACGAGGAAGGCCGCTTCGGCCGCGATGTGCCCCGGCTTTACGGGACCGACGCGCTCAAGGGTTGGGAGAGGGTGGTGGCGGGCGTCCATGCGCAGGGGGCTGCGATTGTTGCGCAGGTCTGGCATGTGGGCGCCTTCACCCCGTCGCTGGTCGGCATGACCGACACGCTGGAGGTCACGCGCCTCGGCCCCTCGGGCCTTGCAGGGCCGGGCCGCGCGCTGGGCCGGGCGATGACCGGGGCGGAAATCGCCCGCACCATCGCCGATTACGCAAAGGCCGCCCGTGCCGCGCGCGAGGCCGGTTTCGACGGGATCGAGATCCACGCCGCGCATGGCTACCTGCCCGACCAGTTCTTCCACGCCGCCACCAACCGGCGCGCGGATGGCTATGGCGGCACCCTCGCCCAACGGGCGCGCTTCGCGGCGGAACTGGTCATGGCCTGCAAGGAAAAGGCGGGCGCGGATTTCCCGGTGATCCTCAGGATTTCCCAGTGGAAACAACTCGACTACGCCGCCCGCGTCGCCGAAAGCCCCGAGGAGCTGGCCAGCTGGCTCGCCCCGCTGGTCGCGGCGGGGACGGATGCTTTCCACGTCTCGACCCGGCGCTTCTGGGACCCGGCTTTCCCGGGAAACGAGACGAGCCTCGCCGCCTTCGTGCGGCGGCTGAGCAACCGGCCGGTGATCGCCGTGGGCTCGCTTCTGATGGACATCGACTTCAAGGCGGCGCGCGGCAAGCAGCATGCGGCGCTGGCGCCCGCCACGCTGGGCTGGGCCGCCGAGGGGATCGAGCGCGGCGAATTCGACCTCATTGCCAGCGGCCGCGGCCATCTGGCCAATGCCGATCTGGCGGCACGGATCCTGTCGGGCGGGGCGGCGACGCTCGCCGCCTATGACCGGCGGCATCTGGAGCGGCTGACGTGACCAAGATGGCCCCGAACGGGCCCGGGAAGAACGGGTCGCGAGACCCGGAAAGGGAGGAGACGGCATGCTGCTGCAGCAGCTACTGAACGGCGTTGTCGTGGGCGGGGTCTACGCGCTTTTCGCGGTGGGCTTCAATCTGGTCTTCGGGGTGCAACGGCTGTTGAACCTTGCGCATGGGGCGGTCTTCATGACCGGCGCCTTCGTCGCCTATTACACGGTCCGCGCTGGCGGTCCGCTGATCCTGGGCTTTGTCGCCGCGGCCGTGGCCTCGGGCGTGCTGGCCATGATCATCGAGGTGGTCTGCTTCCGCCGCCTGCGCAAATCGGGGGATGCGGAATTCGGCGCCATCATCTCGTCCATGGGGGCGGGGATGGTCATCATGACCTTCTGGCAATGGGTCTCGCAGACCCAGGTGCTGCGCTTTCCCTTCGATACCGTGCCGGTGGTGATCTACCGCTTCTGGGGCCTGCGCGTCTCGCTCCTGCAGCTGATGATGGCGGCGGCGGCCATCGCCATCGTGCTGGTCATGGCCTGGTTCATCTATCGCACCGCCTTCGGCCGTCAGGTCCGCGCGGTGACGGATAGCGAGCGGGCCTCGATGCTGGTCGGCATCAACCCCAACCGCATCTACAACCTCACCTATTTCATCTCGGGCGCGCTGGCGGGCGCGGCGGGGGTGCTGGTGGGGCTCGCGTTCAACAACATCAACTTCACCATGGGCGAGCCCTACCTCATGTTCGGCTTCGCGATCATCATCCTCGGCGGTCTGGGGTCGATCCCGGGCGCGCTGATGGCGAGCCTGATCTTCGGCATGGTGCAGACCCTCTCCATCGCCTACCTGCCCTCGGGCCTGACCACCGCCTTCATCTTTTCGGCCATGTTCCTGATCCTGCTGGTCCGCCCCAACGGGCTGATGGGCCGGGAAGAGGCCGGCAGCCTGCGTGGACGGAGATAAGCCATGATGAACCTTCTTCTTGGCTATCAGCCGCTTCTGGACCTGTTCCTGCTGCATCTCGGCCTTGCCTATGCGCAATGGCTGGTGCTGCGCGCCGGGGTCTTCTCGCTGGGGACGGTGGGGCTGGCCGCGGTCGGCGCCTATACGGGCGGGATTCTGGTCGTGACCTATGGCCTGCCCGCGCCCTTGGCGCTGATCGCCTCGGCGTTGTCGGGCGGGCTGGTGGCGCTGGCGCTCTCGGTGCCGCTGGCGCGGCTGCGGGGCATCTATCAGGCCATCGCCACGGTCGCCTTCATCCAGATCGTGCTGTCGCTCAACATCTACGCCACCAATGTCACCGGCGGCGCGCAGGGCATCACCGGCATCCCCAAGACCGTGGGCACGCCGCTGCTGCTGCTGGCGGGCGCGGCGACCATTTACCTGATGTACGCCATCACCCACAGCCGTCTGGGCCGGGCCTTCGACGCGATCCGCCAGAACGAGGCCGTGGCCGCCTCGCTCGGCGTCTCCATCGTGCGCCACCAGACGCTGGCCTTCGTGCTCTCGGGCGCGCTGGCCGGGGTTTACGGCGCGCTCGAGGCCTTCCATTCCTACGCGCTGGTGCCGTCGCAATTCGGCTTCCCCTACCTCATCGCCATCCTGTCCTACGTGGTCTTCGGCGGCCGCACGAGCCTCTGGGGTCCGATCGTCGGCACCGCGGTGCTGATCCTCTTGCCCGAGGTGGTGCGCCCGCTGGCGGATGCGCGGATGCTGGTTTTCGGGATCCTGCTGATCCTCACCATCAACTTCCTGCCCAAGGGTATCGCCGACACGCTGATCGAGCGCGCCCGGGGCCGGCGGCTGGGCGCCCGTCGCCCGGCCGAGGCCGATACCGCGAAAGGGAGCTGAGCCATGGCCCTCATCCTCGACAATCTCAGCAAGCGTTTCGGCGGCGTCGTCGCCTCGGAAAACGTCAACATCACCGTGCCGAAGGGCAAGATCACCGGGCTGATCGGCCCCAACGGCGCGGGCAAGACCACCATCGTCAACATGATTACCGGCATGCTGGCGGTGAGCGGCGGCACGATCCGGGTCGATGACACCGACATCACCCGCGCCCCCGCCGATCAGATCTGCCGGGCGGGGCTGGCGCGGACCTTCCAGAACATCCGCATCCTGCCGGAGAACTCGGTGCTGGATAACATCCTGATCGGCTTTCACCGGCACGAGCGCTGCTCGACCCTCTCGGCGCTGCTGGGCCTGCCCGCCTCGCGCAGGGAAACCGCGGCGATGCGCGCCCGGGCCGAGGCGCTGCTGGAACGCTTCGGCATGCGGCATCTGGCGGAATATCCGGCGGGGGGCCTGTCCTATGGCCACCAGCGGCGGGTCGAGATGATGCGCGCGCTGGCGTCCGAGCCGGAATACATCCTGCTCGACGAGCCCATCGCCGGGATGAACGACGTCGAATCCGATGCGCTGGCCGTCCTCTTCCGCGACCTCGCCGACAGCGGCATCGGCATCCTGCTGATCGAACACAACCTGCGCTTCGTCACCCGGCTCTGCCAGCATATCTACGTGCTGGACGGCGGGCGCCTCATCGCCGAGGGCGCGCCCGAGGCGGTGCTTTCGGATCCCGCGGTGCTGACCGCCTATGTCGGAGGCGAGCATGCTTGAGATCCGCGATCTTCAGGTCCATTACAACGGCATCACCGCGCTGAGGGGCGTTTCGCTCGACGTCAATCAGGGCGAGGTCGTGGCCCTGATTGGCCCCAACGGCGCGGGCAAGTCGACGCTGGTCAACGCCGTCTCGGGCATCGTCAGCCCCTCGGCCGGGACCATCGCCTTCGAGGGGAAACCCCTGCATTCGAGCCGCGCCTGGACCATCTCGGGCATGGGGGTCTTGCAGGTGCCCGAGGGGCGGCAGGTCTTCCCGCAGCTGACCGTGACCGAGAACCTGCAACTGGGCGCCACGGCGCTGCGCGGCCGCAAGGCCGGGATCCCGCTGGACGAGGTCCATGCCCTGTTCCCGATCCTGCGCGAACGGGCCGAGCAGCTGGCGGGCTCGCTGTCGGGCGGGCAACAGCAGATGCTGGCCATCGGCCGGGCGCTGATGGGCTCGCCGCGGCTGCTGCTCCTGGATGAACCCAGCCTCGGCCTGGCACCCGTCATCATCGCCCAGGTCTTCGCGGCGCTGCGCACGCTGAAAGAGCGCGGCATGACCATCCTGCTGATCGAGCAGAACGCCACCCTCGCGCTCGATCTGTCGGACCGCGCCTACATCCTCGAACAGGGCCGCGTGGTGATGTCGGGGGCCAGCAAAGCCCTCGCCGCCGATGCGGATGTCGTTTCCCACTACCTCGGCGTCACGCCCGAAGGCTGACGCCCGAGCATCGCAACCCACGTCATACAGGGAGGACAGGATGACGAAGGTTTCCAGACTGACAATGAGGGCGCTCCTGGGCGCCACGCTTCTCGCCGGACCCGCCGCGGCGGACGAGGTGAACATCGCCGCGATCCTGTCGACGACCGGCACCTATGCCTTCGTCGGCGTGCCGCTGGTCAACGGCATCCGCATGGCGGACGAGGAACTGGCGGCCGCGGGCGGCTATGGCGATCACACCGTCGCCATCCAGTACGACGACAACCGCTCGGACCGGCAGGAGGCGATCTCGCTGCTGACCCGGCGTGCCAACGTCGATCAGTCCGACCTGATCCTCGGCCCGATCGCCTCGTCCGAGGCGATGGCGACCGGTCCTGTTGCGGTCCAGTTGCAGGTGCCGATGTTCACCGTGGCGATGACTTCCGAGGTGCTGCCGCTGGGCGAATGGATCTTCAAATCGACCGAAACCGCCGTCACCTACATGCCGCCCCTCGCCAATTACATCGGCGAGACGCTGCACCCGGCGAATTGCTATCTGGTCTCGATCCTCGATAACCCGGGCTACATCATCCAGAAGGACGTGTTCCGCGACACGCTCGCCTCGCACGGGGTCGAAATCATCGCCGACGAGGGGATCCTCGCCTCGGACACCGACTTCACGGCGCTGTCGACAAAGATCGTCGATGCGGACCCCGAGTGCCTCTTTGTCACCACCCCGCCCGAACAGGCCGCCAACATCATCCTGCAGGCGCGGCAGGCGGGCCTCGACCCCGACACGATCATCGCGGGCGACACCGGCCTCGGCTCGTCGCAATTCATCAACGCTGCCGGGTCGGCGGGGGAGGGGACGCTCTTCGTCTCGATCTTCTCCGAGGATTATTCGGACGCGACCCGCGCCTTCGCCGAGCGCTATCAGGCCCGCTACGGCATCCCGCCCGACCATTGGGCGGCGACCGGCTATTCGATGATGTCGATCATCGCCGCGGCGATCAGCAGCATCGAGGGCGAGGTCACGCGCGAGACCCTGCGCGAGGCGATGACCCAGACCCATGACGTGCCGGTGCTGATGGGCACGGGCTCCATGACCTTCGGCGAGGGCCGGGTGCCGGTGCATGGCAGCGTCGTCATGCGCGTGCGCGATGGCGGCTGGGAAGTGGTCCAGTAACCATGGCCGGGGTTTCCGGCACCAAGGCACCGGGCGACAAGCCCGGTGCCGATCTCTCCTGCGACGTGCTGGTGGTGGGGACGGGGCCGGGCGGCATGGCCGCCACCGCCGCCGCGGCCGCCACCGGGGCGTCTGTCCATGTCATCGAGGCGCTGGACGCCATTGGCGGCAATGCCGTCTGGTCCACCGGCTACATGGCCTTCGTCGGGTCCCGCGCTCAGATTGAGGCGGGGATCCGGGACAGCGCCGAGGCTTTCCTGGCGGATGCCGAACACAGCATTTCCCTGCTTGGCGACCGCTACCCGATGATTGCCGATCCGGCACTGATGCGGCTCTTCGCCGAACACAGCGCCGCCACCTATGACGATCTGATCGCCCGGGGCGTGCGCTTTTCCCGCTTCATCCCGCGCCCCCTTCAGCACCGCACCGACCGGATGCTGGCGGTCGAGGACATGATGGCCTTCCGCCGCGCCTTCGCCCCTGATTTCGCCCGGCCGAACGTGACGCTGCACCTGAACACCAGCGCCCGGCGGCTGGTGACCGAAGGGGGCCGCGTGACGGGCCTGATCGCCGAGGATGCCACCGGCCAGACCCGCCGCTGGCAGGCCCGCAAGGGGGTGGTGCTGGCCACCGGCGGCTTTCAGGCGAACCCGGAACTGCGCGCCCGCCATGTGCCCGGCTATCTGGCCCGCGCGCCCTATCTCGGCGTCGATACCTGCCGGGGCGACGGGCACCTGATGGCCGGCGCAGTGGGGGCCGACCTCATCAACATGGCGCAGGTTCTGCCCCTGGTGATCGTCTCGTCCTCCCTGGTCGAGGATTGCATCGCCGTCACCCGCGAGGGCCGCCGCTTCCATGACGAGGCCGGTCCCTACGAGCGCCGGGTCGAGGCCTTGCAGGCCCAGCCGGGACGCGAGGCCTGGTACATCATCGACGACGAGACCCTGCGCCGCAAAGGGCAGCTGGTGGCGCAGATGCCGCGCCCGGGTGTCTCGGCCCCGGATCTGGCGACGCTGGCTTCGCGGATCGGGGTGGATCCCGCGGGGCTTGCCGCATCGGTCGCCGGCTGGAACGCCTTCCTTGCCGGGACCGGGGCAAAGGACCCCGATTTCGGCCGGGTCATCCTGCCCGAAGGCCGCCGCCCCATCGCAAAGGGGCCGTTCCACGCCCTGCCCATGGTCGTGGGCTCAAACTTCGTGGCGGGCGGCCTCAGGGTCACCGCGGCGATGCAGGCGGTCGATGTGTTCGGCGCGGCGATCCCCGGGCTTTACGCGGCGGGCGACGCGGTGGGCGGGCTGAACCCGACGGCGGAACTGGGCGGCATGCGGCTTTGCGGTGGCTTCACGCTGGGCCGGATCGCGGGCCATGCCGCAGCGCTGGGCCTGAGCGCCCCGGTCGAGGGGCCGCGTCTGCAAGGCGCCCATTTGCCGAGCATGGTCGGCACCAGGGTCGCCCTGCAGGACATCCCCGGTGACGGGTCTCAGTAATCGGGGCTCTCAGTAATCCGGCTCGATCACCAGCCGTGCCCCCAGCGCGCGCGACGAACAGGGCATGAAGCAATCGTTGCGCGCGCGCTCGGCTGCGGTCAGGAACTGGTCGCGATGGTCGGGCGCGCCGTCGATGACCCGGGTCATGCACATGCCGCAGACCCCCTCGGTGCAGGAATTGGGCACGTCGAGCCCCGCCGCCAGCAGCGCGTCCAGCGCCGTCTGGCCCTTGGCGACCGTCACCACCTGCCCGCTGCCCGCCACCTCGATCTCGAAGGCGCAATCGCTGTCGCGCTGCTCGACAGTGCCGGAGAAATATTCGGTATGCACCGCTTCCTCGGGCCAGCCCGCCGCCAGAGCCGCGCCCTTCACCCAGTCCAGAAACCCCGAGGGTCCGCAGATGTAGACGTGATCCCCGGCCCCCCGCGCCGCCAGCAGGGCAGCCAAGGGCAGGCGCTGCGCCTCTGGCCCGTCATCCAGATGCAGATGCACCCGGTCGCGGAAGGGTGCTGCCGCCAGCCGCCCGGCAAAGGCCATCCGCGCAGCCGACCGGGCGCAGTAATGCAGGGCGAAGGACGCGCCCTCGGCCGCCAGCGCCTCGGCCATGGCCAGGATCGGCGTCACCCCGATCCCGCCCGCGATCAGCAGCGAATGCCCGGCGCCGGGGGCCAGCTCGAAATGGTTCTTCGGCGGGCCGATCAGCAGCCGGTCACCGGTCGCCACCCGCTCGTGCAGATGTTGCGATCCCCCGCGCGATGCCGGTTCGAGCAGGACCGCGATCTGGTAGCGATGCGTCTCGCCCGGCGCGTTGCAGAGCGAATATTGCCGGGCGGGCAGGCCGGGCAGCATCACGTCGATATGGGCGCCTGCCGTGAAGGCAGGCAGCGCGCCGCCGGTGACCGGCACCAGGTCGAAGCCCAGAATCCCCTCGGCCTCGCGCCGGATTGCGGCCACGCGCATCTCTAGCACGCTCATTGGAATCCTCCCTCATTGCATCTCCCTGATTGCCAGCTTGCCCAGGACACAGATATAGTCAAACCGGATATTCTTATGAGTAAATTCTGAATTTCAGATGGAGAGCGGCTCGGCCCCGGGGGAGGGGGCGTCCATGAAGGCACCGAATTTCACCCTGCGGCAGCTGATGTATTTCGTGGCCGCCGCCAAATACGGCAAGATCGCCAATGCCGCGGTCGAGATCGGCATCTCGCAATCGGCGGTGACCACGGCGATCCTCGATCTGGAGCGCACGCTGGGCTTCCCGCTGCTCGATCGCCATGTCAGCGGCGTCACGCTGACCCATCGCGGGCACCTCTTCCACCAGCACGCCATGAAGGTGCTGGAGGCCGCGGACGAGGCGCAGCGCTGGCCGTTCCAGGCCTCGCTCAACCTGTCGGGCACGCTGAGGATCGCCGCCACCCATGTCGTCGTCGGCTATTTCCTGCTGCCCTATCTGGGCAAGTTCCTGGCCGCGCATCCCAAGGTCGAGGTCTCGCTGTCCGAGATGACGCGGCCCGAATGCGAGGATGCGCTGATCGCCGGCAAGGCCGACCTGGGGATCATCCTGACCTCGAACCTCGGCAATCCCGACGAATTGCAGAAGCGCCCGCTGATCCAGGCGCAGCGGCGGCTCTGGATCTCGAACAACTCGCCCCTGATGGCGGAAAAGTCGGTGCCGTTGGAGCGGCTGAACGGGCTGCCCTACGTCTTCCTGATGGTGGACGAGGGCGAGCGGGTCTTGCGCGAACTGGTCCGTCCCTTCGGCTTCGAGCCGAATGTGGTCCTGCGCACCACCTCGATGGAGGCGATGCGCGAATGGATCGGGCTGGGACTGGGGGTGACCATCGTCGCCGACACGGTCTATCGGCCCTGGTCGCTGGAGGGGCTGAAGATCGAGCGCCGCCCGCTGGCCGATCCGATCCCGCCGCTGGAAATCGGCCTCGTCTGGCGCAAGGACCGGCCGATGGACGAGGTGACCGAAGGTTTCGCCAGCTTCCTGCGCCAGTCGGTGCCGGTCAGCGACGGGCTGGACTGAATAGTCAGGCCCGCCCCAGCCGCAACAGCAGGAAGCTGAGGATCGTGGCCCCGGTCAGCACGATCCCGCAACTCAGGTCATGCTGGGCGCCGATGCCGACAAGGAAGGTCGACAGTGCCCCGCAGGCCATCTGCGCCGCGCCGAACAGCCCCGCGGCCGAGCCCGCCAGTTCCGGCACCGCGTCGAGCGAGGCGGACAGCCCGGTCGGGCTGATGCAGCCCGCCGCGAACATCAGCCCCAGCGTCAACAGGAAGATCAGCGCGGGCGTCATCAGCCCGGCCCAGGCGGCGGCCAGGAAAGCCCCCGCCATGGCGATGGCGAAAAGGCCCGCCAGCAGGAAGAACCCATCGCGCGAGACATGGCCGACCCTGAGCCGCGAGACCCAGGTCCCGGCCAGCGCCCCCAGCAGGATGCCGCCGACGTAGAAACCGACCTCGCCCCCCGGCACGCCCAGTTGCTCCTGCAAGATGAAGGGGGCGGCCGCGAAATAGCCATAGGTGGTGGTCGAGCCCATCGCGCCGCCCAGCGCGATGCAGACGAAGCGGCGGTTGCGGCCCAGCGTGGCGAAATCGCGGCCCATCTGGCCGAACCTCAGCGGCTTGCGGTGGCGCGCGGTCTCGGGCAGGGACCAGAGCGTCGCGGCGAGCGTGCCCAGCGCCAGCAGCCCCAGCACCAGGAAGATCCCCCGCCAGTCGGCATAGGCGGCGACGCCCGCGCCCAGCACCGGGCTGATGGCGGGGCCGATCAGCATGACGGTGTTGAGAAGCGAGATGTCGCGCTGCGAGCCCTCGGGCCCCGCCGCATCCCGGGCGATGGCCCGGGCCAGGGCCAGCCCTCCGGCCCCGCCCAGCGCCTGCGTCAGCCGCCCGGCCAGAAGCCAGGGCAGCGTCGGCGCCAGCGCGCAGAGCAAGGAGCCTAGGACGAAGATCCCCAGCGCCGCGATCACCACCGGCCGCCGGCCCAGCGCGTCGGAAACCGGCCCGTAGCCGATCTGCCCCAGCGCGAGGCCCAGCACATAAAGCGTGAGCGACAGCTGCACCGCGGCGCTGCCGACGCCCAGATCCTCGGCCGCATAGGGCAGGGCGGGCACGAACATGTGCATGGCCAGCGTGCCGGTCGAGGCCAGCGCGACCAGCAGGCCCAAAGCGGGTTTCGGGGAAGACGGGGCCACGGATCCTCCATCCTTGGCGGCCCGACCAGCCTGCAACCCCGCCCGCCGCGCGAAAAGACGAAAATCCGCGGCGGGGATATCGGTTTTTCAGATCGCGCGCCGAGGCTCAGGGCCTCAGCGCATCAGCACCACCGGCACCTTGCACGACCGGATCATCGCCGTGGTGGTCGAACCGATAATCAGGCTGCGGATCCGGCTGTGGCCATAGGCGCCCATCACCAGCATGTCGAAGCCCTCGTCCTCGACAATCGAGGCGAGCGCGGTCTCGGGCTGGCCGGGACGGACCGAGGACTCGGCGCTGATCCCCGCGGTGCGCAGCATGGCGGTCGTGTCCTCCAGCCCGTTGACGGTATCGGGCGTGGCAGGACCCAGCGTCACCACATGCACCTCGAGCCCCTGGAACACCGCGCTCTGGGCGATGTGGTCGATGGCCTTCATCGCCGAGACGCCGCCGTCATAGGCCACCAGCACCTTCCGGATCGGCCGGAAGGCGCGCGAGGCCACGAAGATCGGCCGGTGGCTGGCGCGCACGATCCGCTCCAGGTTCGAACCCAGATGCCCCTTGGCGAAATCCGCCGCCTCGCCGCGCTTGCCGATCAGCACGACGCGGGCCTCGGCCTCGACCTCGGCCAGGGTGTCGACGATATCGCCCTGCCTGAGCCGCGTGGTGACCTCGGCCACGCCCGCGGTTTCGAGGAGCGCGCGCGCATCGTCCAGGATCGCCCGGCCGCGATGGCCGATCAGCTTGGCGCGCTGCGCGTCCAGATCGGCCAGCTCCTGCATCAGCGCGCTGCGTGCGCCCAGCGCCAGCGTGCCCGAACGGTCCTGCGTCTGCGCCGCCTCGCGCCGGCCCAGCACATGCACCACCTCGACCGGCTCGCCCGTCAGGCCGGAAATCCACGCGGCGTGGTCGCAGACCGAGGCGGAATAGACAGACCCGTCGACAAGGGCTACGATTTTCTGTTCCGCTCTGTTCATGTCCCCGTTCCTCAATGCGCCATCAGCGCGTCACCCGCGCCGGGTTTGTCGTGCACGGCAAGCCGGTCGACGATGGTTTCCGATGCCTTGTTCATGCCGACGATCTCCACCTCGGCCCCGTCGCGGCGGAATTTCAACACCGCCATGTCCAGCGCCTGAACCGAGGAAATATCCCAGATATGCGCCGCGCTGACGTCGATGACCACCCGCTCCAGCGCCTCGCCGAAGTCGAAAGCGGCCATGAAATCCTCGACCGAGCCGTAGAACATCTGACCCTCGACACGATAGACCCTCTCGCGCCCGTCGGGCGAGATGGTCGAGGTGACCCTGAAGAGCTGGGCGATCTTGGCGGCAAAGAAGATGCCCGACAGCAGCACGCCCACCAGCACGCCGATGGCCAGGTTATGCGTCCAGACCACCGTCGCCACCGTCGCCAGCATCACCACCGAGGACGAACGCGGATGCGTCCGCAGGTTCCTGATCGACGACCACGAGAAGGTGCCGACCGAGACCATGATCATGATCGCCACCAGCGCGGGCATCGGGATCTTCGCCACCCACTCGCCCAGAAAGACCACGAGGATCAGCAGCACCGTTCCGGCGGTGAAGGACGACAGCCGCCCCCGGCCACCCGATTTCACGTTGATCATGCTCTGCCCGATCATCGCACAACCCGCCATGCCGCCGATGAAGCCGGTCGCGGTATTGGCGATGCCCTGGCCGATGCATTCCTGATTGCGGTCGGTGCGGGTGTCGGTCAGCTCGTCGACCAGGTTCTGGGTCATCAGGCTTTCCAGCAGCCCGACCACGGCAACGGCAATCGAATAGGGCAGGATGATGCCCAGCGTCTCCCAGGTCAGGGGCACCTCGGGCAGCAGGAACATCGGCAGCGTGTCGGGCAATTCGCCCATGTCGCCCACCGTGCGCACGTCCCATTGGAAGATCAGCGTCAGCGCGGTCAGCACGATGATGGTGACCAGGGGCGAGGGCACCGCGCGGGTGATCCGGGGAAACAGATAGATGATCGCCAGCCCCGCCGCGACCATGGCATAGGTGGTCCAGCTGACGCGGGTCGGGTCCAGTTCCGGCAGCTGTGCCATGAAGATCAGGATCGCCAGCGCGTTGACGAAGCCGGTCATCACCGATTTCGAGACATAGCGCATGACGAACCCCAGCCGCAGCAGCCCCGCCGCGATCTGGATCAGCCCGGCCAGCACCGTGGCGGCCAGCAGGTATTGCAGCCCGTGGTCGCGCACCAGCGTCACCATCAGCACCGCCGTCGCCGCCGTCGCGGCCGAGATCATGCCGGGCCGTCCTCCGGCGATGGCGGTCAGCACGGCGATGGAGAAGCTGGCATAAAGCCCGACCTTGGGGTCCACGCCCGCGATCAGCGAAAAGGCGATGGCTTCGGGGATCAGCGCCAGCGCCACCACGAGGCCGGACAGCAGGTCGGGCCGGATATTGCCGAACCACTGCGCGCGGTAGGCGTCGAGAGAGATCATGTCGTCATCCAGTCGGCCCGGTCGGGCCGTTGTTCCAAAGCGGGGTTTGGTCTGGTTGTCCGGCGGATCGGCGGCCGGAAGAGCCAGCCGGGGCTTGCACCCGGCTCCGTGTTCGCTGGCCCCCGGTTACGGCGATCCGGCGCCGATGCCAAGTCTTAAGGCCCCGGCAGCGGCTGCCGGGGCGGGGATTGGCGGATTTTCCGGCAGTGCCGGGTTCAGCCGAGGCTTTGCAGCAGCTCGCGCGAGGGGGTGCCGGTCACCGCCATGCCGCGGCTCTGCTGATAGGCGCGGATCGCGCTCTCGGTGTTGCGGCCGATCACCCCGTCCGAGCCCTGCGTGTCGAAGCCCCGGGCGGTGAGGCGCTGTTGCAGCGCGATGCGGTCGGCGCGGCTGAGCCCGTTCTCGTCGGGCGGGAAGGGGCTGCGAAGGGGGCCCGCGCCGCCGATCCGGTCGGCCAGATGCCCGACCCCCAGCGCATAGGCGTCCGACGGGTTGTAGCGCTTGATGACCCGGAAGTTCGAGGTCACGTCAAAGCGCGGCCCGCCCGCCTGCGGTTGCAGCACCGTCCCGCTGGCCGAACCGCTCAGCAATTCGCGCCCCCAGGGCAGGCCGCGGGTCCAGCCGTGGCGGCGCAGATAGGTCGCGGTGGTGGCCAGCGCGTCCGAGGGATCCTCGGACCAGATGTCGCGCCGCCCGTCGCCGGTGAAATCGACGGCGTATTCCTGAAACACCGTCGGCATGCATTGCGTGTGGCCCATGGCGCCGGCCCAGCTGCCGGTCATGCGGCTGGCGGGGATGTCGCCGTTCTGCACGATCCTCAGCGCCGCGATCAGCTCGCGCTCGAAATAGCGGCCGCGGCGGCCCTCGAACGCCAGGGTCGAGGTGGCCGAGATCACCGGGATCAGGCCCTGCCGCTCGCCGTAATAGCTTTCCAGCCCCCAGATGGCGGTCACGATCTTCGCATCGACGCCGGTATCGGCCTCGATCGCCTCCAGCGTGCGGCGGTGGCGGGCAAAGGCGGCGCGGCCCTTTTCGATCCGCTCGTCCGACGCGGCGATGGAGAGGTAATCCTCCAGCGAGCGGCGGAATTCGGTCTGGTTCTGGTCGCGGGTGACCACGCCCGGCAGGAAGCCCGCACCGCGGAAGGCGGTGTTCAGGGTCTGGCGGGTGATGCCCGCGGCCTCGGCCCGGCTGCGGAAGGCCTCGACCCAGGCGTCATACTCGCGGTTCGAGGCGGGCAACAGGTCGGGCGGCAATTCGTCCGGGCTCGCGCTGCTGGCCCGCGAGGGCAGGCTGCGCGAACAGGCAGCCAGGCCGAGGCCCAGAAGCCCCGCCCCGAATAGGCGTCGATTGATCGGCATCGGCTGCTCACCTCCCGGTCTTGTTTTGCCCCATGGTGCCGCGAACGGCCCCCGGGCACAATGGCCGAGTGCCCCGCCCCTCGCCCGGGCGGCGGGTCTGCGCCGGCCGCGCGCCTCCGCAAAAGCGCCGCAATTCCTGTCGAGACTTCGGGAATGGCACCGCGAAACCTTCCGCCCTGGGCGCTGTCGCGCCGTCGAAAACAGCGTCTGCGCCTGTTGCGGCGGGGGCTGATGGTGGCGCTGGTGGTCGCCGCGGGGTTGACGCCTCTGGCCTGGTCGCCCGGGGCCCGCGACGGCCTTCCGCCGGGCGAGCGCCTGCCGCGCGTCCTGAACGGCGGGCAGGCCTGGGGCGGGTTCGAGGCGCCGCCCACCGCCACGCCGTCCACCGCCACCTCCGCAACCGCCCGCACCCTCGGCCCCGCCGCCGTGACCCATGTCCGGGACGGCGACACGATCGAGCTGGGCGCCCTCGCCCTGCGCCTCGCCACGCTCGATTGCGCCGAGCTGGGCACGGTCGAGGGCGCGCGGGCCAAGGCGCGGATGGAGGCCCTCGTGCGGGGCGCGCGGCTCACCTGCCGCCTGACGGGCGAGACCTCCTACGACCGGCAGATCGCCAGTTGCCAGCTGCCCGGGGGGCGCGATCTGGCGGCGGCGATGATCGCGGACGGCAGCTGCCGCGCCCGCCGCTAGCCGCGCTCAGCCCCCCTGCACCAGCGCCAGCGCCCGGATGGGCGAGCCGGTGCCGTGCTCGATCTTCAGGGGCGCCACCATCAGGATCGCGCCCTTGGGCGGCAGCTGGTCGAGGTTGCACAGGCTGGCGAGGCCGAAGCAATTGTCGCGGTGCAGGAAGTTATGCGCGGGATAGGGCGGGCTGAATTTCCCGGCCATCCCGGCATCGGTACCCACGCATTGCGTGCCCCAGCCAACGATGCCCTTGGACAGCAGGTAATCCATGCAATCGGTCGAGGGGCCGGGGGTATGCGCGCCGTCGCCGTCAGGGCCCTGATCCATGTTCAGGAACAGTTCCGCATCCTGCATGCGCTTGTCCCAATCGGTGCGCATGACGACCCATTCGCCCGGCCCGATCTCGCCATGCCGGGCCTCCCATTCCTTGACCCGCTGGGCGGTCAGCAGGAAATCGGGGTCGGCCGCGGCCTCGGTCGAGCAGTCGATGACATTGACCGGCGCCATCAGCCGCTGCACGTCCAGCGTGTCGGTGGCGCCGTCGGGGTAATCCTTGCCGGTCAGCCAATGGTGCGGCGCGTCGAAATGGGTGCCGGAATGCTCGCCCAGTTCCAGCCAGTTCCAGGCCCAATAGGGCCCGTCGATGTCGTAATTGCTGATCTTGTGGATCTTCACCTGCGGGGTGTTGCGGGCGATCTCCTCGGGCAGGCGCAGAAGCGGCGTGTCGGGGCCCAGCACCGCGGTGCAATCGACGATCCTGACCGCGCCGGTCAGCAGGGCCTCGCCCAGCCCGCCCAGAAGATTGTCCATCGTCTTGCCCTTCCGTTCCAGATTGATCCCTTGGCCTGCGAAACGGGCCTGGCGGCGGTCCATGGTGCGTTTGGTGATGTCGAAGACCGTCTCGATGGCGCTGTCCTCGGTGACGATCCCGGGTGAAAGCCGCAGGATCGTGTCGCGGAAATCGACCGAATAGCCCTCGACCCCCAGGGCGCCGACCACCGCCGCCGCCTCGGCCCGCGACGGCATGCGCAGCATCGCCGCGCCGCCCCGGCGTTCCGCCTCACGCGGGGAGAGGAGCGGCAGGCCCAGCGCGTCGGCATGGCCGATGATCTGGTCGACCATCGACCGGTTGCGGGCAGCGATGGCGCCCTGATCCTGCGCGGTGAACCACTGGATCGCGGGCAACGAGGCGATGGCCGCGACCGATCCCGGCGTGCCGGTGTCGAAGCGGCGCACGTCGGGGGCGTATTGGAACTTGTCGAGATCCCAGGAGAAGGGGTTGTTCTGGCTGAACCAGCCGCGCGCCTCGGGCTGCAACTCGGCCACCAGCCCCTTGTCGACATAGAGGATCCCGGCGCCCGGCGTGCCGCAAAGCCATTTGAGGCTGGTCGAGACGACGAAGTCGACCCGCGGCTCGGTCACGTCGAAGGGCAGAAGCCCCGCCGCCTGGGTGATGTCGGCGACCATCAGGCTGCCCATCGCCCGGCCATGCGCCACCAGCGCCGGGTAATCCATCCGGGCCGAGGCGGTGGAGGTGACCCAGGTCAGCAGGGACAAGGCGACGTCGCGATCCCACTGGGCGATGAAATCCTCGGTCTCGACCCAGGCCTTGCCCTCGGACCGGGGCACGGTGACCAGCGTGAAGCCGATTTTCGGCGCCAGCCCAGCCAGCATGAAATGCAGGGACGGGAAGCAATCGGCGCCGACCAGCACCTTCTTGCCCCTCAGCCAGCCCTCGGGCAGCGAGCGCATCAGCTTGTGCATGCCCTCGGTCACGTTGTCGACATGGGTGAGCGAACCCTTGGGCGCCCGGATCAGCCGCCCCCAGGCGTCGAGGTATTCCTGACGCTTCCTCAGCACATAGCCCCATTGCCGGTCATCGGGCGCGGCCCAGATGGCCGAGAACTCGGCCATGGCGCGGGCCATGTCCTCGTCCTTGCCGGGATAGATGCCGATGGAGTGATAGAGGAAATATCCGGCGGCCTTGGTGTTGCGGCGCATGCCTTGTCCTTTTCGTCAGAATCCGAGGGCCGCGGGCAGCCAGAGGCTGAAGCCCGGAACGGCCGCGATGAGGCCCAGCCCGGCCAGATTGACCAGCAGGAAGGGCGTGTTGGCTTTGATGAGCGTGCCAAGGCCGCAACCGGCGATCCGCTCGGCGGCGAACAGGCAGACGCCCAGCGGCGGGGTCAGCAGGCCGATGTTCAGGTTGAGGATGGCGATCACGCCGAAATGCAGCGGGTCGATCCCGGCATGGACGGCGGCGGCCGACAGGATCGGACCGAAGAGGATGATGACCGTGGTCGGGTCGATGAACATCCCCAGCACGAGGAGGATGGCGTTGAAGACCAGCAGCGTGCCCAGATAGCCCATCTCCCAGCCGCCGATCCAGCCTGCGACCATGCGCGGCACGTTCTCCATGCCCATGACCCAGGAAAAGGCCGCGCCGCAGCCGACGATGATGAGGAGCTGCCCGGAAAAGAGCGCCGAGCGCTGGAAGACCTCGCCCAGCGTGCCCAGCCGCAGGCTGCGATAGACCAGCGTGGCCACGACCAACGCGTAGCCCGCCGCGACCGCCCCGGCCTCGGTCGGGGTCATCAGCCCGCCCATCAGCCCCGCCAGGATGATGACGGGGATCATCAGCGGCACCAGCGCCTGCCCGGTGGCGCGCACCGCCACGGCGGGGCTGCGGTCCATCTCGACCTGGGGGAAATTGTGGCGGCGGGCCTGCACCGCGACCAGCAGCATCTGCACCAGCCCGATCAGCAGCCCCGGGATCAGCGTCGCCGCCATCAGCGCGCCGATCGAAAGCCCGGTCATCGAGCCATAGATCACCGCGACCAGCGAGGGCGGCACCATCGGCCCGATGATCGACGAGGACGCGGTGACGGCCGCGGCATAGGCGGGGCTGTAGCCCTGTTTCACCATGGCCGGGATGAACACCCGGCCCAGCGCGGCGATATCGCCCAAAGCCACGCCGGTGATGCCGGAGAACAGGATCGAGGCGCCGATATTCACCTGCGCCAGCCCGCCCCGCATCCAGCCGAAGAGGACATTGGCGAAATGGATCAGCCGGTCGGTGATCTTGCCCGCGTTGACCAGTTCCCCGGCCAGGATGAAGAGCGGAATGGCCATCAGCACGAAGACATCCATGCCCTGCCAGATCCGTTCGGCGGCGATGGGCAGGAAGCGCCATTGCCCGCCATAGGCGACCCAGGCCAGCATCGAGGTCAGCAGCGACCAGGCGACCGGCAGGCCCAGCAGCATCAGCAGCAGGAAGCTGCCCAGCAGCACCATGAGTGTGTCGGTCATGCCGGGGTCCTCCGCTCGAACAGTCGCGCCAGCGCCAGGATCGCGGCAAGGCCGAAGGCCACCGGCATCGCGCCATAGGGCCAGGACATCGGGATCCGCAGCCCGTCGCTTCGCTGGCCCGCGGCGAAGGACACGATGTCGAGCCCCTGCCAGAAGATCACCAGACAGATGCCGAGCGTCAGCGCGTCCAGCACAGCCTCCAGCGCCCGGCCGAGGACAGGCGCCGCCGCGCCCAGCGCGAGGGGAACGAAATCCACGCGGATATGGCTGCCTTCCCGCACCGCGACGGCGGTGGCCAGCAGCGCCATCCAGACCATGGCGTAGCGGGCCAGTTCCTCGGCAAAGGCCGGCACGCCCAGCGCGGTATAGCGCAGCGCCACCTGCGCCAGCATCAGCAGGAACAGCCCCGCGAGGCAGAGGGCCGCGACGATGCGCAGCCCCCTGTCCAGGGCGCCGACGAGGGAGGCCAGCGCCTTCATCGTCACTCGGCCGCCGCGACCGCGGCCAGCGCGGCGTCGATCAGGTCGGGATGGTCGACGTTGCCCTGCAGCCACTCGATGGCGGCGGGCTGCATGACCTGCCGGAAGGCATCGCGCTGCTCGTCGGTCATGCGGACCACGGTGACGCCCGCCTCCTCGGCCCGGGTGATGGCCGAGGCCTCGACCGCGCGCGAGGTCTCGCGGTTATAGGCGATGGCGGTGGCGGCGGCATCCAGGATCACCTGCTGGTTTTCCGGCGTGAGGCCCGAGAAGAAGGCGTCCGAGATCCCCAGCGGGCCGAAGGCATAGACATGGCCGGTCATCATCAGATGCGACTGCACCTCGTAGAGCCGGATCAGGTTGAAGGTGGAGACCGAATTGTCCTGTCCGTCCACCACGCCGGTGCTGAGCGCGGTATAGAGCTCGCCAAAGGCCACGGGACTGGCCGAGGCGCCCATCGCCTCGACCGGGATCGTCGCCAGGGGGCCGAGGACCCGCATCTTCAGCCCTTCCATGTCGGCCGGGCTTTCGATCAGGCGGCTGGCGCTGAAATGCTTGAAGCCGCCCGATTCCCACCAGCCCAGCACGCGGATGCCGGTGGCTTCGCGGATATCCTCGGCCATCTGGGTGCCGAAGGGGCCGTCGAAGACCTGCCAGGCCACCTGTTCCGAGGGGAAGAGGTAGGGCATGTTCAGGACCATGATGTCCGAGAAGATCGAGGCGTAATTGCCGTCCGCGGCATCGGTCATCTCGATCACGCCGCGGCGCATCTGCGCCAGCCGGTCGTTGGGATTGCCCAGCGCGCCGCCGTAGACGATGTTCACCGACATGTCCGAATGCGCCTCAACCTCTGCGGCGAAGGTCCGGTACATGCCGTTGACGAAGTCGAAGCCCTCGATGTTTTCGGGCAGCGACAGGCCGATGGTGATGGTCTGCGCGGCGGCGGGCAGGGCCAGACCGGCCGACAGCAGCAGCGCGGCAAGGGAGGGGACAAGCGGTTTCATGGCGTTTCCTCTGTTGGGGGGGGGGCGGGAAGGGGGTTAGCGGGTATAGGCACGCTTGGCGTGGCGTTCGAGCCGGCCGGTCAGCCGGACGAGGGGCCACAGGATCGCGACATAGATCAGCGCCGCCCCGATCAGGGGCGAGGGATTGGCAAAGAGCGCCTGCGCGTCCGTCGCCTGTTTCAGAAGGTCCGACAGCGCCACGACCGAGGCCAGCGCCGTGTCCTTGATGACCGAGACGCAATTCGAGGCATGCGGCGGAATGACGATGCGGATCGCCTGCGGCAGGATCACCTTGCGCATCGTCACCCAGAAGCCGAGCCCGAGGGCCGAGGCGGCCTCGAACTGGCCCTTGGGCGTGGCCTCGATGCCCGAGCGGACGACCTCGGCGGTGAAGGCGGCCAGCACCATGGTCAGCGCCGTGGCGGCGGCCGCGAAGGACGAGAGCGTGATGCCCGCGAAGGGCAGCGCGTAATAGAGCAGGATCAAGAGCACCAGCACCGGCACCGCACGCACCAGATCGGTGTAGAGCACGGCCAGCAGGCGCAGGGGCTTGGGCGCATAAAGCCGGGTGATGGCGATCATCACGCCCAGGGCCGAGCCCAGCACGATGGCCGTGACGCCCAGGCTGAGCGTGTACCACAACCCCCGCAGCAGCATCGGCAGCGCGCGTTCCAGAACACTCAGGTTGAAGAAGATATCGACCGCGCTCATGCCATCCCTCCGCTCGGGTCAGGCGGGGGGCAGGGCCGCCCCCCGGCCGGCGTCTCAGTAATTGCCGGGGGTCGGGATCGGCAGCGGCGTCACGGTCAGGCTGCCCTCGGCCGGGGCCACACCCATCCAGCGCTCGAAGATCGCGGCCATGGTGCCGTCTTCCTTCATCGCGCTGATCGCCTCGTTCACCGGCTCCAGCAGCGGCGAATCCTTGGCCATCATCATGGCGAAACGCTCGCCGGTGACGATCTCATGGGCGACCTCCAGCCCGGTCATCTGCTGGAAGGCATAGCGCAGGCCGACCACATCATTGACCACCGCGTCGATGCGTCCGGCCATCAGGTCGGTCAGCATGTTGGCCGTGGTGTCGTAGCTGTTGTTGGCGGCAAAGCCGATCTCGCCCGCGCGTTCGTTCAGCCATGCCTCGGGGAACGAGGTGGCGATGGTGCCGATCCGGCGGTCGCGCAGGTCCTCGAGGCCGTGAATGTCGCTGCCCGCCCGCACGCCGATACCCATGGCGCCCTCGACATAGGGCTGGGTGAAGCTTTGCGATTCAAGGCGCTCGTCGGTGATGGTCAGGGACGAGATGACGATATCGACCCGGCCCGAGGCGGTGGCGACGAACAGCGCGCGGAAATCATAGCCCTCGATCTCGGCGGTGCGGCCGATGCGGTTGGCGATCTCGGTGACGATATCGACCTCGAACCCCTCGAACACGCCCTCGGCATTGCGGTTCTCCCACGGCGGGTTGGCCGGGTAGGAGCCGACGCGCAGGACATCCTGCGCAAGGGCGGGAAGGGAGGCGAGCGACAGCGCAAGGCCGGTCGCGGCGCCAAGGAACAGGCGGCGGTGAAGCGTCATCAGGTTTTCTCCCCGTGGGTGGTGGCCGGGTCCTGTCGGGCGGCCGGTTGATCCGGGCGGATGTTTCCGTTCACCGGGTGGTTTCTGGCGCAAGTTCCCGGGCTGGCAGATCGGTAATCAGCATGTGGCCGGGGGCATGGGTGATGGCGAGGTCGGGCGCGGCATGGGCGATGGCCCGTTCGAGCGAGACGCCGCAGGCCCAGAACACCGGCACCTCGCCCGGCCGGATGTCGGTCAGGCCGATCCCGTCGATCGGGCGGCCGAGGTCGGCGCCGATCGCGGCGGGGTCGCCGACATGGACCGGCGCGCCATGCGATTGCGGATGCGCCCGGGTCACCGCCTCGGCCAGCGCGACCTGAGCGGCGGGGACGGCGCGCATCGAGACGACGAGCCTGCCGCCGAAAGGGCCCGAAGGGGTAAGCGGCAGATCGGTGTCGAAGGCCGAACAGGTCAGCCCCGGCGCATGGCAGCGCAGGGTCACGCCCGCCGCCACCAGATCCGCCTCGAAACTGAGCGAACAGCCGATGGCGAAGGCGGTCAGGTCGTCGCGCCAGAGGCCGGTGATGTCGGTGGGCATCGCCACCGGCCCGCCGTCGCGGAACACCCGGTAGCGGGGCAGGTCGGTCCTGAGGTCGATATCCGCGCCCAGCTCGGGCAATGCGGGATCCCCGGCGCGGCCCCGGGCCAGCAGCGGGAAGGCGGCGGGATTGGCCCGCAGGAAGGCCTCGAAATCATCGGCCAGCCGGGCGGGGATCAGCGCCAGATTGGCCTGCGCCAGCCCCGGCGCCATCGAGCCGGTCGGCCCGTTCAGGCGCCCCGCCCGCGCCTCGAGCCTGAGGGCGTGGCCGGTCGTCATCCGCCGGTCCCCGCGAAGGCGGTTTCGAGCTGCGCCTTGATCAGCAGGATCTCGGTCTCGTGGGTGATGCAGGTGCGCGCCCAGCGCTCGTCCGGGCTGCCCGCCGCGCGCAGCGCGTGCAGCGCGATCTGGCAGCGGCCTTCGGGATGGCCCAGATCGGGGCCGGGGGTCACGCGGATATAGATGCGGGGCGTGCGCGCCGCGAGGGTGCCGACGCCGAAATCGATCAGCCCCAGCGCCGGGACCGGGCGGATATCGACATGCGCGGCGCTGCCGTCAAAGAGCGAGGTGCCGCGGTAGACCCCCTCGGCGACCTCGGTCAGGCCCATGGATCCCAGCGACCAGCCGCCGACGAAAGCGGGCTCGGACAGAAGCGCGAAGGCGAAAGCGGCCGGGACCTCGGCCAGAATGGCCGTCATATGGGCAAGATCCGGGCTGGGCATCGGGCGCTCCTCTCTGGTGCTGGGTCGAGGATGGCAAACAGTATGCAATTGTCAATCCATTTCTTTTAAGATTAAAATTGTTGGGCGCGATATGCTTGGTTTTGCCGCGAATTCTGCGTGACAAAGGCTGCCGTGCGGGTAAATTTAGTATACTGTTCGACCCGTAATGCCTGCTCCTTGACCGAAAGAAGGCTCATGTCCCGTTCCAGCCAGCGCCCCAGCCACCGGCAGCGAATCCATGACACGATCCGCACGAGGATCCTGACCGGCAAGATCGGCGCGGCCGACAGGCTGGTCGATACCGCCATCGCCGCCGAGATGGGCGTCTCGCGCATGCCGGTGCGCGAGGCGCTGATGCAGCTGGTGAGCGAGGGCTATCTGGAGGGCACGACGCGCGGCTATTCGCTGCCCAATTTCACCCATGAGAAGATCATGCAGGTCTTCGTCCTGCGCCGCCTGCTGGAGCCCCATGCCGCGGCCAGCGCCGCCCAGGCCTGCAGCGAGGCGCATGTGGCGCGGATGCGGGCGGCGGTGGACGAGGCGATGGGCACGCTGGAGAAGGACGATTTCGAGACCTTCTACCGCGCGTCCGAGGTGTTCCGGAACACCTGGCTCTCGGCGGTGCCGAATGCGGAGCTGGGCGCGGCGATCCAGCGGCTGTCGGGGCAGGTGCAGGCGGTGCGGCTGGCGACGATGCGCGACGGCGAGGCGCATCGCACCATCATCGCCGGACAGCGCGACCTGCTGGCGGCCTTCGCCGCCCGCGACGCCCTGGCGGCCGAGGCGCGGATCCTGCGTTTCGTGCTGGAGGGGGAGGGGAGCTATCTGCGGCTGCGGGCGGGGTGAGGGGGTTCGCCCTCGTGCCTCGGGCGACCAAGGCGGCTGGCTGCCGCCCCCAGAGAACGCAAAGAGCGGGGGGCTGCCGCCCCCCGCACCCCCTGCTTCAAGGGGGGCACGCCCCCCTTGAAAATCCCCGTGGATATTTGAGGAACAAAGATATCAGGGCTGTTGGTAGGCGGTCTTGATGCTGGTGAAGAACTCGGCGGCGTAGCGGCCCTGTTCGCGGGGGCCGTGGCTGGAGCCCTTGGTGCCGCCGAAGGGGACGTGGAAATCCACCCCCGCGGTCGGCAGGTTGACCATCACCATCCCGGCCTGGGCGTTGCGCTTGAAATGGCTGGCGTGTTTCAGGCTGGTGGTGGCGATCCCGGCCGAGAGCCCGTAGGGCGTGTCATTGGCGAGGCTCAGCGCTTCGTCATAGTCGCGCACCGGGATCACCGCGGCGACCGGGCCGAAGATCTCGTCCCGGGCGATGGTCATCTGGTTGGTGCAATCGGCGAAGAGGGCGGGGGTGAGGAAGAAGCCTTCGGTCGCGCGGCTCACCCGCTCGCCGCCGGTGACGAGGCGGGCGCCTTCGCCTTGGCCCCGGGCGATGTAATCGAGGTCCTGCGCGAGCTGGCTTTCGTCGACCACCGGGCCGATATCGGTGCCCGTCTCCAGCGCGTGACCGGTGGTCAGCGCCTCGAGCCGGGCTTTCACCGCGGCGAGGAAGGGCGCGTAGACCGCCTGTTCGACGATGATCCGCGAGGAGGCGGTGCAGCGCTGGCCGGTCGAGAAGAACGAGCCGTTGACCACCGCCTCGACCGCCACGTCGAGGTCGGCGTCCTTCAGCACGACGAAGGGGTTCTTGCCGCCCATTTCGAACTGCACCTTGCGCATCAGCCGGGCCGAGGCCTGGGCCAGCGCTTCGCCGGTCTGGCGCGAGCCGGTGAAGGTCAGCGCCGTCACGTCCGGGCTTTCGACGATCGCCTGACCGACCACCGAGCCGCGGCCCATGACCAGGTTCAGAACGCCTTCGGGAAGGCCCGCGCGGTGCAGGATGTCAACGAGTGCCCAGGCCGAGCCGGGGACCAGATCGGCGGGTTTGAAAACCACGGTATTGCCATGGCAGAGCGCGGGCGCGATCTTCCAGGCCGGGATGGCGATGGGGAAGTTCCAGGGCGTGATGATGCCGACGACGCCGACCGCCTCGCGGGTGATCTCGACCCCGACGCCGGGGCGGACCGAGGGCAGGAGCTCGCCCGAGAGCCTGAGGCATTCCCCGGCGAAGAAATCGAAGATCTGGCCGGCGCGGGTCACCTCGCCGATGCCTTCGGGCAGGGTCTTGCCCTCTTCGAGGGACAGAAGCCGTCCCAGTTCCTCGCGCCGTGCCAGGATCTCGTCGGCGGCCTTGCGCAGGATGGCGTGGCGGGTGAGCGGGGCCGAGCGCGACCAGGCCGGGAAGGCGGCTTTGGCGGCGGCAATGGCGTCGAGCGCATCGGCGCGGGTGCCACGGGCATATGCGCCCAGCGTCAGCGACAGGTCGGAGGGGCAGGCGTTGGGCGCGCCCTCGCCGGGGCGCCAGGCGCCGCCGATCAGGTTGGGTTTGGGGTCGGACATCGGGGTCTTTCCTGAAAGGGGGCTCAGCCCAGAACGAGGCTCTGGTCGGAATAGCGCAGGGTGAGGGTCATCGACCCCTCGTTCAGCAGCCAGCGGTGCAGGGTGAACTGCCTGAGGCCCCTGGCATGGAACGGGTCGGCTTCGGCGATCTGCCGCGCCTCGGCCTCGGATCCCGCGCGCAGGATGACCATGCCGCCGGTGGGGGGCGCTGCGTCGCCGTCCTCGAAGATCGGACCCGCACCAAAGAGCGTGCCCGCGCGTTCCAGCGCCACCTGATAGGCCAGATGCTCGGGCAGCACCGCCTGGATGCCGGGGCCGCGGGCGGGGCGGGTGGTCACCACCCAGAGCGACTGGCGCAGCATGCTGGCATAGAGGGATTCGGGCGTCGTCTCGGTCATCTTGTCCATCCGGGCAGCGGGGGGGTGGACCGGCCGCGGGAGCGGGCGGCCGGTCCGGGCGAGGGCTCAGCGGCGCTCGATCTCGGCGGCGTCGATCACCCGGGTCCAGGTGGCGATCTGCCGCTCGACCATGGCGCGGAACTCCTCGCCGGTGGAGCCCACGGGGCTCGCGCCCAGCGCCAGGATCCGCTCGCGCACGCCCTCGTCCTGCAGGGCGCGGTTGACGGCGGCGTTCAGCGTCTCGGCGATGTCGGCGGGCAGGCCGGCGGGGGCGCCGATGCCGGTCCAGGACAGGACGTCAAAGCCCGGCGCCACGGTTTCGGCCAGCGTCGGCACGTCGGGGCGGTCGTCCCAGCGTTCGCCCGAGGTCACCGCCAGCGCGTCGAAGACGCCCGCATCGGCCTGGCCCAGGATCACGGTGCCCGCGTCGATCACCAGGTCGATCTCGCCGCCCATCAGCGCCGTCGTTGCAGCCGCGCCGCCCTGATAGGGCACGTGCAGGAACTGCACGCCGGTCTCCAGCCCCAGCAATTCGCCGGTCAGGTGCTGGGTGGAGCCGACACCGGCATGGCCGATGCGGATCGAGCGCGGGTTGGCGCGGGCTGCGTCGATGACCTCCTGGATCGAGGCGAAGCGGCCATGCTGGGCGCCGACGAAGAAGGGAAACTGCCCGACGGTCGAGATGAAGGTGAAGTCGTCAAGCGAGTCGAAGGGCAGGGAATTGTAGAGGGCCGCCGCGACCGGGTGACCGCCGACCAGCAATTGCAGCGTGTAGCCGTCGGCCTCCTGCTGGGCGACATAGCCCGAAGCGACGGTGCCACCGGCGCCCGGGCGGGCCTCGACGATCACGGCCTGGCCCAGATCCTGCGACAGTGCGTCGGCGATGATGCGCGAGACGGTATCGGCGTTGCCGCCGGCGGCGAAGCCGTGGACGATGCGGATGGTGTGGTCGGGATAGGGGCTTTGCGCGGCGGCGGGCAGGCTCAGGGCCAAGGCCAGCGGCAGGGCGGCGAACAGGGTTTTCAACATGGTTCCTCCGTTGGGATGTTGCGCCGGGCCTCCCCCCGGCAGGTGGGGTCAGGAAGGGGGCGCGGCACGGCGGGCGCGGCGGCGGGCGGCAAGGCCCGAGGCGAGCGAATAGACCAAGAGCGCGACGGTGCAGGCCAGCAGCGTGCCGCTGATCGGACGGGTGGCGAAGACGGTGAAATCGCCCCCGTTGAGCAGCATCGCCCGGCGGAAGTTTTCCTCGAACAGCGGACCCAGGACGAAGCCCAGCAGGATCGGCGCCGGCTCGAAACGGACGTTCTTCAGCAGATAGCCGAGGATGCCGAAGCCCAGCGTCAGCACCACATCCACCACGCTGGTGCGGTGCGAATAGACGCCGACGCAGATCATGATGATGATGACCGGATAGAGCTTGCGGTAGGGGATGCGCAGCAGCAGGACCCAGAGGCGGATCAGCGGGATGTTGATCAGCAGCAGGATCAGGTTGCCGATGAAGAAGCTGGCGATGACCCCCCAGAACAGCGTCGGCTGGTCGATCATCAGCCGCGGCCCCGGGATCACCCCGTTCAGGACCAGCGCGCCGATCATCAGCGCCATCACCGCATCCCCGGGCACGCCCAGCGTCAGCGTCGGGATGAAGCTGGTCTGCGCCGCCGCGTTGTTCGAGGATTCGGGCGCGGCGATGCCCGGCAGATGGCCGGTGCCGAACCTGCCCGGCGTGCGCGAGACGCGCTTTTCCACGGCATAGGCCATGAACGAGGCGATGGCGGCCCCGGTTCCGGGCAGGGCGCCGAAGAAGCTGCCGATCCCGGCGCCGCGCAGGATCGGGCCGGTGATCTCCCGGAACTCGGCGCGGGTCGGCAGGATGTCCCGCATCGAGACGGCGATTCTGGTCTGTCGCGGGGCCTCGGAATTGACCGAGCGGATGATCTCGCTGACGCCGAACAGGCCCATGGCCAGCGACACAAGGCTGATGCCTTCCGCCAGCTCCGGCATGCCGACGAAGCGGTAGAAGCCCGTGGTCGTGTCGGCGCCGACCAGGCCCAGCGCGATGCCGACCAGCACCATGGCCAGCGAGCGCAGTTGCGAGCCGGTGCCGATCAGCGAGGCCGCGATCAGCCCCAGCACCACCAGCATGGCGTATTCGGCGGCGCCGAAGCGCAGCGCGATCGAGGCCATGGGGATCGCTGCCGCCACCACCAGCGCCACGCCGATCATGCCGCCGATGAAGGACGAGAAGGCGGCGATGAACAGCGCAAGCCCCGCCCGGCCCTTCTGCGCCATCGGGTAGCCTTCGAGGCAGGTGACGACCGACGAGGGCGTGCCGGGCAGGTTCAGCAGGATCGAAGCGATCGAGCCGCCGTATTGCGAGCCGTAGTAGATGCCCGCCAGCAGGATGATCGACGAGGTGGCGTCGAGGTGAAAGGTGATCGGCAGCAACAGCGAGATGGCGGTGATCGCGCCGATCCCCGGCAGCACGCCGATCAGCTGGCCGATGACCACGCCCGCCAGCGCGTAGACTAGGACCGAGGGCTGCATGACCACGCCCAGGCCCATCATGAATTGCTCGAGCATGGTTTACCTCCAGAAGGCGCGGATCGGCAGTTCCAGAGCGACCAGGAACAGCGCCCAGCCGCCCAGCGCGGCCAGCACCGCGTAGATCAGGATCGGCAGCACCCGGTTGGTGCTGTCGCCGAATTTCGAGATGGCGACGGCGGCGAACATCGCGGGGACCAGACCCGCGGGCTGGATCAGCCCGGCGAAGGCGAGGATCGAGGCCGAGACGAAGATCAGCCCCCGCCAGTGCAGGCCGGGCATGGCCAGATCCGGCTGCGGCCGCAGGTCGGCGATCAGGATCGCCAGCCCCATCAGGCAAAGCGCAACGCCGGTCCAGACCGGGACAAAGCCCGGGCCCATGTCGTAAAGGCGCCCCATCGGATAGTCGCGGGCGATGACCAGCAGGGCCGCGCCCAGCGCCAGCACCAGCCCGCCGCCGAGGGCGCGCTGGACCAGGCCGGGGACGCTGCGGGGCATCGTCGGGATCGGGTCGGGATGTGACATGGGGTCTCCTTCCTTGCCGGATGGTCCGTCAGGCCTCGGTCAGCGCCGTCTGGCGGCTGTAGCGCAGGAATTGCTCCAGATGGCCGCGCAGGAAGGCCTCGGTCTGGGGATCGGTGATGCGCCCGGCCTCGACATCGAGCTTGGCGCGGGCCTGGGCGATCTGCACCTCGGGCTTGGCCATGATGCGCATGTCCTGCGAATGCAGCACGTGGCGCAGGCTCTCATGCACGCGGGCGCCGCCCAGAAGCCCGGGCGAGACGCTCCAGATCGCCACGGGTTTCCCCGCCAGCGGCACCGGCTGGGCGCGCGACACCCAGTCGATGGCGTTCTTCAGAGCGCCCGGCACGGACCAATTGTATTCGGGGGTGACGATCAGGATGGCGTCGCAGCGGGTGACGGCGGCCAGCAGCGCCGCGACGCTTTCGGGCAGGCCCCGATCCATCACGTCCTGGTCGAAAAGCGGCAGCGTGCCGGGATTGGGCAGCGTTTCGACGCTGAATCCCCCGGGCGCCAGCCCCGCCACGGCCCGGGCGGCGGCGCGCGACAGCGAGGCGCTGCGCAGCGATCCTTCCCAGATGCCGAGATGCCGTTTGCCTGTCACGAAGACCTCCCTGACTCGTCTTGCTGCGGTCGGGGGTAGCACACAGTTTCAGATAACTCAAATATTTTCGAAAATACGACGTTGATCGAAGGATCGACGAGTATATGCAAGAATTCTTTTTTTCTTCGAAAATCACGCTATGCTGGAAGTTGATCGCCAGCGCCGGCGGGTTCTTGGGCGTGACAGGGCCGGGTAACGGGTCGAAGCTAAAGGTGGTACGCATGACAATACGGTCCCTGCCCGCAACGGGGCGCGCGGTGGCAAAGACGGCGGCAGCGAAGGCCGAGGCCTCGACTGGCGGCCATGTCCTGACCCGGCTGCGCTCGGATATCGTCAGCAGCGAGTTCAAACCCTCGGCCCGGTTGAAATTCGCCGAACTGACCAAGCGCTACGATGTCGGCATCGGCACCCTGCGCGAGGCGCTGTCGCAGCTGGCCTCCGAAGGTTTCGTCACTGTCGAGGCGGGCAAGGGCTTCAAGGTTGCCCCCGTTTCGGCCGAGGAACTGGTCGAGATCACCGACCTTTTCATCAGCTTCGAGAAGCGGGCGATTCGCGAGGCCATCGCCGATGGCGACGAGGATTGGGAGGCCAATATCGTCGCCGTGCACCACCGGCTGAGCCTGATCGAGGGGCTGCCCTGGGCCGACCGGATGGAGCGGCATGCCGAATGGGTGCAGCGCCACCGCGAGTTCCACGAGGCGCTGGTTGCAGCCTGCCCGGGGCATTGGCTGCTCAGGCTCAGGACGATGATGTTCGACCAGCTCGACCGCTACCGTTTCGTCACCAAGAACGCCTCGGAAAGCCAGGGGCGCAAGAAGTTCGACGAGCACCGCGAGATCATGCTGGCCACCATCGCCCGCGACGGCGACAAGGCCGCCGAACTGATCGAGAAGCACATCCGCGACACCTCGGACCGGGCGCTGACCATCCTGGCCCGCAACGGCTGAGGCCCCCGGCGGCGCGGGCAAGAAGCGCCGGGCCGGAGCCTCGGGTCAGCCCCGCCCGACGCTCGGCGCCGTCACCGCCTCGACCGGAGCAAGGCCGGGATGGCGCGTCAGGTAGTCGGCAAGTCCGGGGTCCTCGGCGTAGCGCGGCTGCTCGTCCCGGATCGTGTAATCCCGCCCCAGCTCCTGACGCAACAGCATGAGAAGCCTATCCACATCGGCATTGAAGCGCTCGCAAAGGCCCTGTGACCACAGACTGGGATCGGTCGGGGAGAGCGGGTTCAGGTAGCCCGCATGCAGCGAGTCGAGGTGGTCGCGCAGGCACCGCGCCGCCACCGGGAGGGGCAGCCTGACCGGCGAGAGCAGCCGCCCGTCCAAGGCGAAGGTTCCGGCATCCAGCGGCCCGAGGCCAAGGCTCGACCGCGTCTCGTCGTCGCCCGCCCATAGGCAGCCGCCGGCGCCATAGTCGAAAAAGAATCTGAGAACGCCCCTGGTCATGCCGGAAGGCTACGCGGTCGATCCGGCGCAGGGAAGGAGGGTCACGCCTGCGTGGCGGGCCCTCCCTCGACAGGAAAGCCCCGCGGCCGAACGGCGCGGGGCTTGGTCTTTGTCAGGGGCGGCGCCTCAGTTGGCGGCGATGCCCGCCTCGCGGGTCAGCACTTCCATCTCGGCCAGGTCCCGCGCGACCAGATCGGCCAGCGCCGCCGGATCGCCGACCCGCGCCGTCGCCGCATTGGCGTCGAGCACTTCCTGCACCGCCGGGGTGGCGACGGCCTGGGCGAAGATGCCGGAGAGGGTGGTCACCACATCCTCGGGCGTGCCGGCCGGGGCGAAGACGGCGAACCAGAATTCCTTGTTCACCTGCGGGTAACCCAGTTCCCCCAGCGAGGGCACGTCGGGCAGGAAGGGCAGCCGTTCCGAGCCGGTCACCGCGATCACCCGCAGCGTCCCGTCATTGACGAAAGAGCGCGTCGGCCCATAGCCCGAGAACATGAAATCGACCCGCCCGGTCGAGGTTTCCAGCAGCGCGGGCCCGCCGCCCTGAAAGGGCACGGCAACCATGTTGGCGCCGGTGGCGAGGCGCAGCTGTTCGCCCAGCAATTGCCCGCCCGAGCCCAGGCCCTGCGTGGCAAAGCTCAAGCCGCCCGGCCGCCCGGCCGCCGCCGCCAGCAGATCGTCCAGCGTCTGGATCTCGCTGTCGCCCGGCACCACCAGCACATGCGGGAAGAGCATGATCTCGGTGACCGGCGCGAAATCGGCGACGGGGTCGTAGGTGATGTTCATCAGATAGGGGTTGATGGCATGGGTCGAGGCATTGCCGAAGAACAGCGTGTAGCCGTCGGCTTCGGCGTTCTTCACATACATCGCCGCGATCGAGCCACCGGCACCGGGGCGGTTCTCGACGATCAGCTGATGACCCATCTGCTGGCTGGCCTCGGCGGCGATGACGCGCATCACCTGATCGGTGCCGCCGCCGGGCGGGAAGGGCAGGACGATGGTCACGTCGCGCTCGGGAAAGGTATCGGCCGACGCGGGCAGGGCGAGCGGCGCCATCAGCGCGGTTGCCGCGATCAGGCTGCGGGTCAGGGTCGCAAATCGGGTCATGTCTCTCCTCCTCTGGTGCCCGGCGGGATGCCGGGGCTTGGGGCGGCGGCCCGGGGACCGCCGCCTGATTGTCAGGCGCCGGTGACGCGGGCGATCAGCGCGCCGCAATCCCCGGGCAAGGCGTCGCCGCGCCAGGCGACATGGCCGTCCGGGCGCACCAGCACCAGCGGCGCGCCGTAAAGCGTCTCGATGGCGGGATCCGTCAGCCAATGGCTGCGCAGGCTGAGGTTGCGGGCCCGGGCGGCGCGGGCCAGCGCCTCGCCCTCGGGCGGCTGGGCGCCCAGACGCAGCAGCACGAAGCCCTCGCCGAAAAGGTCGAGCGTCGACAGCCCCTCGCGCGCGCCGCCGCTGATCCAGGCATGCGGCGCACGGTGGCCCGGCCGGGCGCTGGGCTTGTACCAGCGCCAGTCGTCGCTGTCGGCCCCGGTCCCGTCGGGCGCGATGACCGGCGAGCCCTCGTAGCGGTAGCCAAGGTGTATGCCCAGCGTCTCCCATTCCGTTTCGGTCGCCTTGGTGATCGTCTCGCCGACCCGGGCGCGGGCGGCTTCGCCCTCGGGCGTTTCATCAAGGATGCCCTTGCAATCCTGCACCGATTTCAGCTGCGAATAATTCCGGGTCGAGGCGCTGGAATTGCGCTGGGCGATCGGCCGCCGCTCGACCTCGTAGCTGGCCAGCAGCGACGGCCCGCCCCAGCCCTGCAGCATCGCCGCCAGTTTCCAGCCGAGGTTCTCGACATCGCCCATGCCGGTGTTCATGCCCAGCCCGCCGGTCGGCGACATCGTGTGCGCGCTGTCGCCGCAGAGCCAGACGCGGCCCCTTCCGTAGCTGTCGGCGGTCAGTTCCGTCCGCCGCCACGGCAGGGCCGAGATCACCTCGAACAACATGTCGTCGGTCCCCAGCGCCTTGCGCACCCAGGCGTCGGCGGTGCGGATCACCTCGTCCACGCCGTCCTTGTTCGACGGCACGGTCAGGCGCCACAGCTCATGCCCGTCCATGGCCGAGATATTGCCCCACCAGCCATTCTCGCCGAGGAAATAATACCGCTCGGCATGGCCCATCTTGTGCTCGCCCCCCAGCGCGGCAGAGCGGAAAAAGACGGCGACGGAATGATCCAGCTCCTGCTTGCCGGTCATGCCGATGTCGAGCGCCCGGCGCACGCGGCTGCCCGCCCCGTCGCAACCGACCAGATAGGCGCCCGACAGCACCGCTTGCGCGCCATCCGGCCCGGTCACGGTGACCGAGACGCCCTCGTCCTGATCGGCGAACGCGTCGAGGCTGGTGTTCAGCCGCAGGTCGATCAGCGGTTCGGCCTCGACCCGGGCCTGAAGCATCGGGTTGAGGAAGATCTGCGAGCAGCGCCACTTGGTTTCCGGGCTCTCGGCGATCGGGGGCTCGTCCTGAAGCGAGGGATAGGCGATGCGGCCGAGGAAATGCTGGGCGATGGTGGTGCAATAGACCATCGACAGGCCGAAATCGCGCCGGAACTCGGTGTCGCGCACGTCATCCGCCAGCCCCATGCGGCGGAAGATCTCCATCGTGCGGATGCCGACCAGGCCCAGCTTCGGCGTCTCGACCCGGCCGTCGGTGCGCTCGATCAAGGTGCTGCGGATCCCCCGCCGCGCCAGGTCCAGCGCCAGCGTCATCCCGATGGGCCCCGCCCCGCAGATGATGACCTGTGTTTGGGTGCTGCTCGACATCCTGTTCTCCTCCCGGCCGTCGATGCCCGGCGCGGCGCGGACAGACCGGCCTGCACTGGGTAATTTTCGGCACAGTGATTACTTTCGAAACTTATGTCAATTGTTGAATAATCGGATCTTTGCGATTAGGGTGCCCGGCAACCGCCTTCCGCGCGCTCCTGTCGCACGGGGCGCAGGACACAGCACGGGAGGGTTGGGTGTCTGAACCGAAATTCGAGATCTTTCAGGGCAATCTGGTCATCGGCGGGGTCCTCTCGCTGATCGGGGCCGGGGCGCTCTGGACCGGGCTGGGCTATGGCATGGGCAGCATGATGCGCGTCGGCGCCGGGGCCTTTCCGGTCGTCGTGTCGGGGCTGATGCTGGCCTGCGGGCTGGCGGTGATGGCCGAATCGCTCTGGGGCAGGGGACGGGCGGCGGTCATCCCGCTGGGCGCGCTGCGGGCCGGGCTGGGCCTTGTCGCGGCCATCGCCACCTTTGCCCTGACCATTCAGAGCCTGGGTCTGCTGGCGGCGGTGGCGCTTTGCGTCTTCTTCGTCTCGCTGGCGGGCCAGAGCGTCAACTGGCGCCACACTCTGGCGCTGATGGTGGTGCTGCCGCTCGCCTCGTGGCTCATCTTCGCGCTGGGCCTCGGCCAGCAATTGCACGCATTCGGGTAGGATCATCATGCTGGACGGACTTCTCCTGGGCGTCGAGGTCGCGCTGTCGTGGCAGGGCCTGTTGATGTGCGCCATCGGCGTGACGCTGGGCACGGTCATCGGGGTGTTGCCGGGGATCGGGGTGCTGGCCTCGGTGTCGCTGCTGATGCCGATCACCTTCGGCTACCCGCCGGCCATCGGGCTCATCATGCTGTCGGGCGTGTTCTACGGCGCCGCCTATGGCGGCTCGACCACCTCGATCCTGATGAACCTGCCGGGAACCGCGAACACGGCCGTCACCTGTCTGGACGGTCATCCGATGGCGCAGCAGGGGCGGGCGGGGGTCGCGCTGTTCATCACCACCATCGCCTCGTTCATCGGCTCCATCGGCGGGGCCATCGTGCTGGCGGTGCTGTCGATGCCGCTGGCCAATCTGGCGCGCAACTTCGGCTCGCAGGAGTATCTGGCGGTCATGGTGCTGGGCCTGATGGCGGCCGCGGCCTTCGCCACCTACGGGCTGGCGCGGGCCATGGCGATGACGGCGCTGGGCATCCTGATCGGTCTGATCGGCATCGACCTCAACACCGGGCTCGAGCGCTATACCTTCGGCATGCCGTCCCTTTTCGACGGGGTGCCGATCGTGGCCATCGCCATCGGCCTGTTCGGCCTGCCCGAGGTTCTGGCCAATCTCTCGCGCCGGGATGAGGCCCCGCCGCCGGTCATCTCGGTCACGCTGCGCGAGATGCTGCCCACGCGCGAGGACATGCGCCGCTCGACCCCCTCGATGGTCCGGGGCGGGCTGGTCGGCTGCCTGTTCGGCATCCTGCCCGGTGCGGGGAGCCTGCTGGCCTCGTTCATGTCCTACGCGGTCGAGCGCAATTCCTCGAAAACCCCCGAGAAGTTCGGCACCGGCATGATCGAGGGGATCGCCGGCCCCGAGACGGCCAACAACGCCGCCATCCAGACCGCCTTCATCCCGACGCTGAGCCTGGGCGTGCCGGGCGATTCGACCATGGCCATCGTGCTGGTGGCGCTGATCTATCACGGCATCGACCCGGGGCCGAATTTCGTCACCCAGCACCCGAACATCTTCTGGGGCCTGATCGTCAGCTTCCTGATCGGCAACCTGATGCTGCTGGTGCTGAACCTGCCGTTCATCGGTCTGTGGGTGAAAATGCTGCGGATCCCCAATTCGATCCTCTATCCCGCCATCGTCGTCTTCAGCTGCATCGGCGTATACAGCGTCCGGCTGATGCCCAGCGACCTGTTCCTGATGGCTGGCTGCGCGGTGCTGGGCTACCTGATGCGCAGTTTCCGGCTGGATGCGCCGCCGCTGCTTCTGGGCTTCGTTCTGGGGCCGATGATGGAGGAGCATTTCCGCCGCACCCTGCTGATTTCGCGCGGCGATCCGGCCGCCTTCCTGTCGACCGGGCTGACCTGGGGGATCTACCTGCTGATGATCGCCATGGTCGGCTGGTCGCTGTGGCGCAACGCCCTGACCAGGCGGCGGGTGAAGGCACAGGCGGCGGGCTGATCCCGCCGCCAGAGGGGCAAAGCGAAACCCCCGCGCCGGAGTTCCGGCGCGGGGGTTTTTCGTGGGAAGCGCCTCAGTCGCGGGCCGAAAACGCCCAGTCGCCGGTCCCCAGTGCCGGGGCCGCCCGGTCCAGCGCCAGATCGCTGCGCGAAAAGCGCAGGGGCGAGCGCAGGCCCGCCAGCCCCTCGGGCGCGATCTTCAGGTCGCGGGCCAGGACCTGCGGCTCTTCCAGCGCCTCGGCCACCGTGTTGATCGGCCCGCCGGGGACGCCGTTGGCCTCCATCAACGCGATCAGCGCGGCCTTGGTGTGGCGGGTGGTCGCCTCGGCCAGCAGGGGGCACAGCGTCTGGCGATGCGCGACGCGGGCCGGGTTGGTGGCATAATCGGGGTTCCCCGGCAGGTCGGGCAGATCCAGCACCCGGCAGAAGGCCGCGAATTGCCGGTCATTGCCGCAGGCGACGATCACATGCCCGTCCGAGGCCGGAAACACCTGATAGGGCACGATATTCGGATGCGCATTGCCCAGCCGGGTGGGGGTCACCCCGCCCAGCAGGTAATTCGTTGCCTGATTGGCCAGCACCGCCACGCCGCAATCCAGCAAGGACAGGTCCAGATGCTGGCCCCGGCCGGACCGCGCCCGCTCGGTCAGCGCCGCCTGAATGCCGATCACCCCGTAAAGCCCGGTGAAGATGTCGATCCAGGCCACGCCCACCTTCTGCGGCTCGCCCGCGGGATCGCCGGTCAGGTCCATGATCCCGCTCATGCCCTGCACGAGGAAATCGTAGCCCGGTAGGGCGGCGCGGGGGCCGGTCTGGCCGAAGCCGGTGACCGAGGCATAGACGAGGCGCGGGTTCAGCACGCTCAGGCTCTCGTAATCGAGGCCGAACTTCCGCAGGCCCCCCAGCTTGAAATTCTCGACCAGCACATCGGCTTCGGCGATGAGGTCGCGCAGACGGGCCAGGTCGCCCTCGTTCTGGAAATCGCAGATGACCGAGGTCTTGCCCCGGTTCGCCGCGTGGAAATAGGCGGCGACCGTCTCGGTGCCGCCGCCGGGCAGCGGGCGCTCGATGAAAGGCGGGCCCCAGCGGCGGGTATCGTCGCCCTCGGGCGCCTCGATCTTGATGACCTCGGCGCCGAGGTCGGCCAGCGTCTGGCCGATCCAGGGCCCGGCGAGGATGCGCGCCAGTTCGACGACGCGCAGCCCCTTGAGGGGCGCAGCCGCCTCAGAGGTCATAGGGAACCGCCACGCCCAGCCTGCCCGCCAGCGCCGCCAGATTGGCGGCAGTGCCGGCGGCCAGCGGGATGCCCTCGGCCCTGCGTCGTGCTGCGGTCTGCGCGCCGCGCTCGCCCGGCAGCAGCACCGCGTCGGTGCCGGGGGCGGGGGGCAGGGCGTGGATCTGGTCGACCAGCAGCCGGACCGAAGCCAGGAAAACCTCGGTCGCGCCGAAGGCCGCCGGGTCGATGGCCAGCACCATGCCGTTGAACCCGCCCTTCTTCGTCCCCTCCAGCACCGGGCCGATCACCGGATTGCCCGCCAGTACGCTGGTCAGAAGCTCGATCATCAGCGACAGGCCCGAGCCCTTCGCCCCCGCCATCGGCAGAAGCGAGGTCACGGCGGCGGGGTCGGTCGTCTCGCGCCCCTCGGCATCGACGCCCCAGCCCCTGGGGATCGCCCGCCCGTTCTCCTTGGCGGCCATGATCTTGCCCAGGGCCACGGCGGCGGTGGACATGTCCAGCACCACCGGCTCGGCGCCCGGGACCGGCACGGCGATGGCGAGGGGGTTGGTGGACAAGGCCTCGCCCACCGCGCCATGATAGTTCATCAGGGGTTTCGAGGCCGTCATCGCCAGCCCCACCAGCCCCTGCCGGGCCAGCGCGCTGGTGAAATAGCCGACCGCGCCGGCATGGCTGATCCGTCGTACGGCGCACCAGCCCAACCCCTGCACGCGGGCCAGGTCGGCCGCCTTGGCGACGGCCGCGTTCATCCCCACCGCGCCCGGGCATTTGCCGCCATCGAGCAGGCAGACCGCGCCGCGCTCGCTCACCGTCTCGATGCTGCCGCCCGACAGCATGACGCCCGTCTCGATCATCTCCAGATACCGCGGGATGCGCAGCACCCCGTGGCTGTCGACGCCGCGCAGGTTGGCCCAGACCAGCAGCTCGGCGGTCTGGGTGGCATCGGCATTGGTGAACCCGCCCGCGCAGAGCAGGTCATGGGCGAAACGGCGCAGGACGGCGGCGTCGATCTGGGGCATCTGTCGGTCTTTCCAGCGTCAGGCCGAGAGGGGCGTCGGGAAGAACTTGTCCAGCCAGCCCTTCATCATCGCCTTGGTGCGCGGCGCATCCTGGGGCGAGAGCGGGAAATGCGCCATCGTGTCGACCAGCATCAACTCCTTGGGATGGCCCGCCTTTTCCCACAGCCGCACCGATTCAATCGTCGGCGTGATCGTGTCATTGGCGGTGTGGAACAACAGCAGCGGCCGCGGTGCGATGTTCGCCACCACATCGTCGGCACGGAAATTGCGCATCGACCAGGCGGTTTCGGTGGGGATCTCCATGATGGCCTTGGGCGAGAGGTTGGCACGCAGCGCGGGCGGTATCGGCACGGCGTCGAAGCGCGACATCCAGGCGCTTTCGCCGGTCTCCTGCTTGTGCTTGCGGCCCTCGTCCAGGATCGTCACGAACTTGGTCCAGCTTTCCTCGGTCGGGTGCTGGCCGCGGAACTTGCGCTCGCCATCGCCCCAGCCGCAGGAGGACAGGCAGCAGGCGACGCGTTCGTCGACCCCGGCGGTATAGACCGAGACGGCGGCACCGAAGCTGTGGCCGGTGATGCCGATGCGCTTGGCATCGACCTCGGGGCGCCTGGCCAGCCAGGTCAGCGCGTTCTTGGCGTCGGCCACCTGATCCATGCAGCGGACCTGCGCCCGCTCGCCTTCTGATTCACCGCAGCAGCGGAAATCGAAGCGCAGCGCGACATAGCCGAACTCCTCCATCATCTCGGCCTGGATCTGGGCATGGCTCTCGTCCTTGGAGCCGACGAAACCATGGCAGACGATGAAGGCGGGCAGCGGCGTGCCGTCATAGCCATCGGGGATATGCACGACGCCCGAGAGTTTCAGCCCGTCGGAGTCGAAGGTGATCTTTTCCTGCATTGTCAGGCTCCTTGTTCCGGTTCAGGCCAGCGCCATGAAGGGGAAGAAATGCTCGCGCCATTCGAGGGGCGCGGGCGTGCCCCAGACGTTCATCACCCGCACATTGCCGGGCCGTTCGAGGTTGGTGATGATGTTGGCTTCGAAATGCGCGTCATCGGCCACCGTCGACATGGGGCCCGCGCATTCGACCATCGCGCCCGAGCTGTCGAGGTAATAGGCATAGGTGTTGTCGCCCGGCCGGTGGCGGCCCGGGCCCCAGATGAACTGCCGGTCGTAATCGTCCAGCAGGTCGCCCAGACGGCAGTACATGTTGAATTCGGGGAATTCGAACGAGTAATGGTGCAGCCCGGCGGCATGGCTTTTGACGATGCCGAGGATGTGGTGCTGGCGGTTGCCGCCATAGAGCCAGGTGAGCGAGTCGTTCACCATCTTTTCCGACATGCCCAGATCGCCGATCGCCTTGAGCTGGCGCACGGTGGCCTGCGGATCGGGGCTGAGCAGGTTCATGTGGTCCAGCCGCCGCGGTGCCACGCCGGGCGTCGCCTGACGCGGGTTGTGGATGTCGTTGCGGATCGGCGTGTGGATCTCGAATTGCAGGCCCTCGGGCGTGGCGAAGGTGACGCCCGCGTCCATGCAATCGAGGCTCGGCTCGCGCGCGGTGATGCGGCAGCCCGCGCCCTCGACCCGGGCGGCGGCAGCCTCGACATCGGCGGCGGTCAGTGCTTCCAGCCCGATGGTGTGGGTCGAGTTCTCGGTAGCCTCGACCAGCACCAGTTCGGCCTTGCGCCCGTTCGAGCTGAGCCAGACCTGACCCTGGCCCTCATGCGTCACGCGCAGGCCGAGGATCTCGGTCGAGTCGCGCACCACATCGGCGATGCAGCTGGTGTTGAGCTTCACATGCCCCACGGCGTGGACGATCTGGGCCATAGGCCGCCTCCCTCAATGCGAACGATTCCGGTATCGCGGTTGTAGAGAGGAATTTTGAAAGACGCAAGAAGTTTCGAAAATCTGATGTATTCCGAAAAACGCCGGATCAGCGGGGCTCGGCCCCGTCCTGCACCACCCGGTTGCGCAACAGGCCGAGGCCCGGCACCTCGACCTCGACCAGATCGCCGGGGGCCAGGAATTCCGGCGGTTTGCGGGTGGCGCCGAAGCCCGAGGGCGTGCCGGTGACGATCACGTCACCGGGGGCCAGCGGAGTGAAGCTGGACATGTAGGCGATCAGCCAGGCCGGATCGAAGATCATGGTCGACAGCGCCACCTGCTGCTTGACCACGCCGTTGACCCGGGTCCGAAGCACCAGCGCCGACAGATCCGGCACCGAGTCGCGGCTGACCATCCAGGGGCCGAAGGCGCCGCTTTCCCAGAAGTTCTTGCCGGGCGTGAACTGGGTCGAGTGCTTCTGCCAGTCCCGCACCGAGCCGTCGTTGAACAGCGCGTATCCGGCAATATGGCTTTGGGCACGCTCGCGCGGGATCCGGTGGCCGGGCTTGCCGATGATGAGCGCCACCTCGCCCTCGTAGTCGAACCTCTCGGACGCCGCGGGTTTCCGCAGCGGCTGATCGTGGCCGGTCAGCGATTCGGCGAAGCGGGTGAAGACCAGCGGATAGGCAGGCGCCTCCTTTCCGGCCTCGTGGAAATTCGTCGCGACGCAGAGCACCTTGCCCGGATCCGGCACCGGCGGCAGATAGGTCAGCCCCGCCAGCGGCAGCACCGGCGCCGCGGACAGATCGGGGCGGAACCCTTCGGCGAGGCGGGGCAGCAGCGCTTTCAGGGTGGGCGGCAGGCCGGGCAGGGTATCCAGCCGGTGCAGGCTTTCCCCCTGAACGACGCCATAGATCACCTGCGCACCAAGGCGGAAACTGGCGTAGTTCATCGGGGGCGTCCTTCCGGCGGAAATTTGAAATCGTCTCAGATTATCGGCATATAGCAAATTTTCGAAACTATGCCAGAGCGGGAAAATCCTCTTGCGACCCGGCAAATGAAAAACGGGCCCGCGAGGGGCCCGTTTCCTGTCCGGTGGCAGGCGGTCTCAGCTCTCGCCCCAGATCGCCTGCGCGGTGCTGACCACCAGCTCCAGCTTGCGCTTCTCGTATTCCACCGTGATCGCGTTGCCGTGCTCGGTCGAGGCGAAACCGCATTGCGGGGCGATGCCCAGCTGGTCGAGATCGACGTATTTCGACGCCTCGTCGAATTTCGCCTTCAGCCAGTCTGGGCTTTCCAGCGTGCCGGTCTTGGTGGTGATGAACCCGGCCATGACCCGCTTGTGGCCCTTGGGCAGCAGCTTCAGCGGCTCCAGCCCGCCCGCGCGCTCGGTGTCGTATTCCATGAAATAGACATCGACCGAGGTGCGGTTGAAGATCGCATCGGCGGCAAGGTCATAGCCCCCCTCGGCCACATGCGACGAGCGGAAATTGCCGCGGCACATGTGCATGCCGATCACCATATCCTCGGGCCGGTCCTTGATCGCCTCTTCCAGCATCCAGGCATAGGTATCGACCAGCTTGTCGGGGTCCTGGCCCTTGGCGCGGCGCATCTCGCGCTGTTTGGGATCCGAGAGATAGGCGAAGAAGATGTCGTCCAGTTGCAGATAGCGGCAGCCCGCATCGTAGAAGGCCTGCACGGCTTTCTTGTAGGTCTTGGCGATGTCCTGAACCATCAGGTCCGGGTCACGGTAGGGGGCGTGGTCGATATTCTCGGGCTCCATGCGGAAATGGCAGGCCGAGGGGCCGGGGATCGAGATTTTGGCCACGCCATCCTCCGGGCTGACCAGCCCCTGCAGATAGGTGAAATGGCGCAGCATCGGGTGGTCGGCCGGGAAATCCAGCGGCCCGGTCAGATGCGGCTCGATGGGCGGCGTCTTGTGCTCGGTCTTGAAATCCAGCGATTTGGTCGCGGCTTTCATGTCGAGCCCGGTCAGCATGCCCATGAAATCGTAATGCCAGAAGGCCCGGCGCGCCTCGCCATCGGTAAAGACCTTGAGGCCGGTCGCCCGTTGCAGATCGACCAGCTCGCGGATGCCCGCATCCTCGATGGCGGTCAGTTCATCGGCCGGGACAGGGGCGTTGCGCGCGGCCTGGATCGCGGCCGGGCGCAGCAGCGAGCCGACATGGTCCGCGCGATGCGGCGCGCGGCGTTTGGGGGTGTTGGTGTCGATCATGATCGTGCCTTTCGGAGGGCCCGCAGGGGCGGGCCCGGGATGGCGGCAAAATCATGCAGCCGAGTTGCCAGGTCAACATGAGGGACGCCGCATAATTCTCATGACGATCATGAGGGTGACGCCATGTTCGCCGCCCTCAGCAGCGCCAGGAAATTCTCGGCGGCGCGGCTGCGGTGGCGCGGGCGGTGGCTGAGGGCGGTGAAGCGGCGGGCGGGGAAGGGGGCAGGCCCCTCGAAGACCCGGCCCCGCTCGCAATGCGGCGCGGCGGCCAGATCCGACAGCACGCTGGCCCCGCGCCCGGTCTCGATGGCGGCGACGCAGGCCTCGTTCGACGGCAGTTCCAGCATCGGCGCCACCGGCCCGATGCCCAGCGCCGCCAGCGCCTCGTCCACCGTGGCGCGGGTGCCGGACCCCGGCTCGCGCAGCACCCAATCCGCGCCCGCCAGATCGTCCGGCCCCAGCCGCTGGCGCCCGCGCCAGGGATGGTCCCGGCCCACCAGCAACACCAACCGGTCGCCGCCGATGGTCTCGACCGCCAGATCCGAGCCTTCGACGCGCCCCTCGACCAGCCCCAGATCGGTCTCTCCCGCCCGCACCGCGGCCAGGACCGAGGCGGTATTGCCCTGCCTGAAATCCAGCGCGACGCGGGGGTGGCGGGTCTGGAAGGCGATCAGATGCCGGGGCAGGAAATAGCTGGCGACGGTCTGGCTGGCCTGAAGGCGCAGGGTGCCGACCTCGCCGCCGCGCAGATCCGCGAGCCAGGCCTCGGCCTCGCGCGCCCGGGCCAACAGCGCCTCGGCCCGGGGTAGGAACAGCCGCCCCGCCTCGTTCAGCGCGATCCCCCGGCCGACCCGGTCGAAAAGCGCGACGCCATGCTGCGCCTCCAGCGCCTGCACCGAGGCGCTGACCGCCGATTGCGTCAGGTTCAGCACCTCGGCGGCGCGGGTGACGTGCTGAAGCCGGGCCACGGCCAGGAAGATGCGGAGCTGTTCCAGGGTCATTGATCGGAATCCAAGATCATTTCATCCAGAATAATCAGTTGGAGTGCTGGGACACAAGCCACTAGAGCCCAAGGCAGCGATGAAGGAGAGCCCATGTCCACCCTTGCCCCCCATGTCCGCAGCACGCTGGGTGATCTGGTGCCGGGTCTCCTGCTGGTGGGCATCGTCACGGCGGCCGCCTTTCAGGCCAGCGCGTTGCCGGGTCTGTCGGGGCTGAGCCCGGTCATTCTGGCGATCCTGCTGGGCATGGCCTTTGCCAATCTGGTCGGGGTGTCCGAATCCTGCCGCCCCGGGATCGCCTTCGCCGGGCGGCGGGTGATGCGGGCGGCGGTGGCGCTCTTGGGGGCGCAGATCACCCTGGCCGACCTGATGGCGTTCGGCTGGCAGGGGCTGGTGGCTGTACTGGCCGCCGTCGCGGTGACGCTGCCGGTCAGCCATGGGATCGGCCGCAGGCTGGGCGTGGCGCCGGACCTGTCGATCCTCATCGCCACCGGCAGCGCGGTCTGCGGCGCCTCGGCCATCGCCGGGGCCAATTCGGTGATCCGGGCGCGGGAGGATCACGTCAGCTATGCCGTCGCCGTCATCACGCTCTGGGGCACGATCGGGCTGTTCGCCGTGCCGTTGCTGGGCGATCTGATCGGCCTCAGCCCGGTGCAGACCGGGATCTGGGCGGGCCTCTCGCTGCACGAGGTGGCGCAGGCGGTCGGCGCCGGATTCGCGGGGGGCGAGGCCTCGGGCCAGGCGGCGGTGGCGATGAAACTCGGCCGGGTGCTGCTGCTGGCGGGGGTGGTCTTCGCTCTGGGCCGGTTCTGGCACCGGCAACCCGCCCCGGGCGAGGGCAAGCCCCGCGCCGTGCCGGAATTCCTGCTGGTTTTCCTGGGCCTCGCCGCGCTGAATTCCGCGGGCTTCCTGCCCGGCGCGCTGCGCGACCTCGCGGCGCTGGCCACGCCCCTGATGCTGGCCGCCTCGCTGGCCGCGCTGGGCATGGGGACGCGCTTTGCCAGCCTGCGGGCGCTGGGCGCCGCGCCCCTCTGGCAGGGGGCGGCCACCTATGCGGTGATCGCCGGGCTGGGGCTGGGGGCGGCGCTGGTCCTCGGCTGAGCCGGGCTCAGAACTCGACGTCCAGTTCGGTGATCTCGTCGGGTTCGGCTAGCGCGCCCTCGGTCCATTCGACCATCAGATCCCAGGCCAGCACCGCCTCGACATAGGCCTGAAGCACCGGGTCCAGATCGACCGAATAGGTGCGGAAGCGGGTGCAGACCGGGGCATACATCGCATCGGCCACGCTGGGCGTCGGCCCGAACAGGAAGGGCCCGGGCGAGGTCAGCAGGCATTGATGCCAGATCTCCTTGACCCGCTCGATATCCGGCCGCGCGCCCGAGAAGATCTTGAACGCCTTGTGCCGGGCCTTCAGGTTCATCGGCAGGGCCGAGCGCAGGTTGTAGAACCCCGAATGCATCTCGCCCGAGATCGAGCGGCAGAGCGCCCGCTGGGTCACGTCGCGGGGGTAGAGCCCGGCCTCGGGGAAGGTCTCGTGCAGGTATTCGGCGATGGCCAGCGTGTCCCAGACGGCGATGGTCCCGCGTTCCAGCCGCGGCACCCGGACCGAGGGCGAGAGCAGCAGCAGCTCCTGCCGGTTGGCGGCGCTGTCGGGGTCGACCTGCGCCTCGTCAAAGGCGATTCCGGCCATCTTGCACAATAACCAGCCGCGCAGAGACCAGGACGAGTAATTCTTTGATGAAATCGTAAGCGTTGCGCGTGGCATGATCGCCTCCTGATGCCGCAATGCAGCGAAGCACACGATTTGTGTCGCATGGGTCCTGGCGCGTGGCTAGTCTTTTCCCAGGATCAGGAGGGCGGAACGCCGTGCTTTATGCAGCTTATCAGGGGGCTGATGATTTCTTCGCCCCTTTGAGAACCTGGGCCCAGCTTGGACTGGCGCTCACCCCGAAACTCTCCGGTCCCTTCGCCGATCTGCTGCGCCACACCGCGGCAGGGCTGGAGATGGTCTCGCGCTACCAGCTGACGCATGCGCGGCCCGATTGGGGCATCACCTCGGTCCGGGTCGGCAACCGCGACGTGCCGGTGACCGAGGAGGTGGCGCTGGACCTGCCCTTCGGCCAGTTGCTGCACTTCAGGCGCGACATCGACACGCCGCAGCCCAAGGTCCTGCTGACCGCGCCGCTGTCGGGGCATTTCGCGACCTTGCTGGCGCAGACGGTGCAGGTGCTGCTGCGCGACCACGATGTCTATGTCACCGACTGGAAGAACGCCCGCGACGTGCCGCGCTCGGCCGGCGAATTCGGGGTCGAGGATTACATCGGCTATGTCATCCGCTTCATGGAGGAGCTGGGGCCGGGCAGCCATGTCGTCGCCGTCTGTCAGCCCTGCGTGCAGACGCTGGCCGCCGTCGCCGTCATGTCGGCCGACAGGAACCCGGCGACGCCGCTGAGCATGACCCTGATGGCCGGGCCGGTCGATGTGCGCGAAAGCCCGACGGCGGTGAACGCTCTGGCGATGGAAAAGCCGCTGTCGTGGTTTCAGAAGAACGTCATCGCCACGGTGCCCGGGCGGTTCGCGGGCGGCGGGCGCAAGGTCTATCCGGGCTTCGTGCAGCTGACCGCCTTCATGACCATGAACATGGAGCGTCACCTCGCCACCCACCGCAAGCTCTACGACCATCTGGCGGCGGGCGAACACGAGGAAGCGCGCAGGATCAAGGAATTCTACGACGAGTATTTCGCCGTCCTCGACCTGACCGAGGAATTCTACATCGAGACCATCGACCGGGTCTTCCAGCGCGCGGAACTGGCCACGGGCGATTTCACCTATCGCGGCAAGCCGGTCGACCCGGGGACGATTCGCAACACCCTGTTGCTGACGGTCGAGGGCGGGCGGGACGACATCTGCGGGCTGGGCCAGACCAGCGCCGCGCATGACCTCTGTTCCTCGCTCCGCCCGCATCTGAAGCGCCATCATCTGCAGGCCAATGTCGGCCATTACGGCGTTTTCGCCGGGCGCCGCTGGGAGAACGAGATCTATCCCGTGGTGCGCAACGCCATCCTTGCCATGCACTGACCGCCGCCTTGCCGGGGCAGGGCCGTGGCGCAGGATATGAGTTGACATAACAACTCGCTTGCGTCACAACGGGCGTGTTGACATGACAACCGATTGTCCGTCCAATCCCGCCGAGGAGGAGGCCCGGAAACCCGGGTCCGCGGGGCTGGCCGACACCGGACCCGGAGGAGGAGTCCCGATGAACCGTCCCGATACGCCCAAATCCCTGGCCGAGATGATCGCGCAGGTGCCCAGCATCACCGATCACCTGTTCCAGAACGCGCCGAAGAACGCGCTGACCATCTACACGCAGATGATGCCAGGCGACGGCGTGCGCCCCGAATTCACCACCTGGCGCGACGAGCAATGGGCCTGGCGCAACACCATCGCCGTGCATGACCAGAGCTACCACATGTGCTCGACCCATGTGCGCGGCCCCGATGCGCTGGCCTTCACGCAATACCTGTCGGTCAATACCTTCAGGAATTTCGAGGTCGGCGCGGCCAAGCAGCTCGTCTGCTGCTCGCCCGAAGGCTATCTGATCGGCGACGCGATCCTCTACCGCATGGCCGAGGACGATTACATGGTGGTCGGCAACCCGGCGACGACCGAATGGGTCGAATACAACGCCCAGGCGCTGGATTTCGACGTGACGACCGACTCCGACATGATGTGGACCCTGAACAAGGCCAAGCGGCGCGAGTTCTACCGCTTCCAGGTCGAGGGGCCCAAGGCCTGGGAATTGCTGGAAGAATTGAACGGCGGCCCGCTGCCCGAGATCAAGTTCTTCAAATCGGCCGAGATCGGACTGGGCAAGTTCCGCGCCCGGGGCATGCGGCATTCGATGGGCGGGATGCCGGGCCTCGAAATCTCGGGCCCCTGGGATGAGTACCGCGAGGTGAAGCGCCTGATCCAGAAGGCTGGCCAGAAATACGGCCTGCGCATGGTCGGCTCGATCGCCTATTTCACCACCGTCATCGAATCGGGCTGGTGGGCGGTCCCGGTCTCGGGCGTCTACACGGGGCAGGGGACCGAGGGCTACCGGCAATGGTGCTCGGCCCAGAACGCGGCGATGCGCATGTCGCTGGGCGGCAGCTTCTACAGCCCGAATATCGCCGATTACTACCTGACGCCCTATGACGTGAACTACGGCCATATCATCAAGTTCGACCACGATTACATCGGCCGCGCCGCGCTGGAGGCGATGAAGGATCAGCCCCACCGCAAGAAGGTGACGCTGGTCTGGAACGCCGACGACGTGCTCTCGGTCATGGCGGCGGGGTTGGAGGCGGGCGAGGCGGCCGACAAGCCCTTGCCGATCACGCTGCCCTTGGCCGCCGCCGCCCGGATGCATTACGACCGGGTGACGGATACCCAGGGGAATACCATCGGGCTGGCCACCTATCCCGGCTATACCGCCAACGAACGGGCGATGATGTCGCTCGCCTCGGTCGATGCGGATTTTGCCGAGCCGGGGACGGAAGTGGTGCTGCTTTGGGGCGAGGATGGCGGCGGCAGCCGCAGCGCCGGCCATATCGAGCCGCATAAACAGGTGAAGATCCGCGCCATTGTCGCGCCCAGCCCGATCAGCCGCGCGGCGCAGAGCTATCGCAGCGAGATCGGCATCAAGCGCGGCTCGCTGTCGGACGTGTGAGACGGCTTCCTGCCCGCAGAGGAGGCGGGCAGGAGACCTTTCGGGGAGGGAGAGAAATGACGCATCCGTCAAGCCGTGCCGCCGAGACCCGCCAAGCGTGGAAAGCGGTGCTGGAGAAATACTACGAAGACCGCAGCACGCCCCTGAGCGCGCAATACTGGTCCGAAAAGGACACCTGGTCGCGCGACAGGATCCGCGCGGTACAGGACGAGAAGCTGGCCGCCGTGGCGCCGTTCCTCTATGAAAACAGCGATTTCTACCGGCGCCGGTTCGACAGCCTCGGCGTGGCGCCCAGCGATATCCGCGATGTGGACAGCCTGATCGCCAACTGGCCCGTCATCACCAAGCAGGAGATGATGGAGGACGCGCTGGCCCATCCGCCCTATGGCACCTACACCACCTGCGGGCCCGAGGAATGGGCGGATCGCGGCTGGATGCACTTCTCCTCCTCCGGCTCGACCGGGGTGCCGCGGGTCTTCCGCTACACCCATTTCGACCGCCGCTTCTGGGAGCAGGCCAACGCGCGGGCTCTCTATTCCGGCGGCCTCAGGAAGGGCGACACCGCCTTTCCGATGGTGGGTTTCGGCCCGCATGTCTTTGCCTGGGGCGTGCAATACACGCTGGCCAAGATGGAACTGCCGGTGATCCCCGGCGGCGGCATGGACGGCAAGGCCCGCGCCCATCACATCGAGCGGTTCAAGCCCACCGTGCTGGTCTGCACGCCCTCCTATGCGCTCTATCTGGGGCGGGTGATGCAGGACATGGGGCTGGATCCCGCAGCGTCCTCGGTCAAGTGGCTGGTGACGGGGGGCGAGCCCTTCTCGGGCGTCGAAGGGACGCTGGAACGGTTGCAGGACCTCTGGGGCGCGAAATCGCTTGAGTTCTACGGCTGCACCGAGGTTTCGCCCCATTGCGGCGGTTATTCCTGCCCGGAATATCAGGAGGGGGACGAGAATTTCATCCACCTGATGGAGGATATTCAGGTCTGGGAAACCGTCGATCCCGACACGCTGTCCCCGGTGGCCGAAGGCGCGCGCGGCCTGACCGTCTGCTCGAACCTCAACAGCGAAAGCTCGGCGCAGCTGCGGTTTCTGGTCGGCGATTACACGCGCCTGTCCCATGAGCCCTGCGCCTGCGGTCGCAACCATGTGCGGGCCATGGGCTGCATGACGGGCCGCTCGGACGACCTGATCAACCTGCGCGGCATCAAGTTCTTCCCGGTGCAGATCGAGGAGGCGGTGCGCGCGGTGAAGGGCACCGGCGACGAGTTCCAGATCAGGCTGGTGACGCAGCCCGACGGGCTGGACGTCATGACCGTGCTGGTGGAACATGCCGACCAGTCGGCGGGCGAGGCGGTGGCGCGGGAAATCCGCTCGCGCTGCGAGATCCGCTGCGCGGTCGAGGTGCTGGCCCCCGACACCCTGCCCAAGACCGAGATGAAAGCCAAGCGCGTGAACGACCAGAGGAACAAGGGCTGATGCTGTCCAACATCCTGAAACGGCGGGTCGAATGGGGCGATTGCGACCCGGCCGGTATCGTCTTCAACCCGCAATTCTTCCGCTGGTTCGACCACGGCACGACCATGCTTTATGAGGCCGCGGGCTGGCCCAAGCAGGAGATGCTGGCGCGGTTCGGCGGCGCAGGCTGTCCGCTGGTCGACACCCGCGCCCTGTTCAAGGCGCCCTGCCGCTATGGCGACGATGTGGAGATCACCACCGAAATCGCCGAGGTGAAGGACCGCAGCTTTGACATCCGCCACAGCCTCACGCTGAACGGCAGGCTCTGCGTCGAGGGGTTTGAAACCCGCGTCTGGACCGTCAAGGACCTCGAGCGCGGCCTCAAGTCGGCGCCGATCCCGCCCGAGCTGGCGGTGCGGTTCCGGGGCGAGTGACGTGCAGGGGCGGTGTCTGTGCGGCGCGCTGGTCTACGAGGCCGAGGGGCAGCCCGCGACGGTGACGATCTGTCACTGCCGCTTCTGCCAGCGGGCGACGGGCGGCGCCTATCTGGTGGATGCGCTGTTCAAACGCGCGCGGTTTCGCATCGTGCAGGGCAGGCCCCGGGTTTATGACCACCGGTCCGAGGGCAGCGGCAATCTGGTGCATATCCAGTTCTGCGAGGCCTGCGGCACCAAGCTCTGGCTGGAATTCGACCGCTGGCCGGATCTGGTCGGCGTCTATGCGGGGACGCTGGACGATCCCAACGGCTTTGACCGCAGCCCGGCCCGGACGCATTACATCTTCACCGATCAGGCGGCCGACTGGACGGTGATGCCTGCGGGCGCGCGGCTTTACCCCGGGGACACGACCCTGCCATCGGGCGAGCGGGTGGTGCCCCTTTGCCTGACCGAGCCGCAGGTGAGGGGTCACTCCACGTAGCGCAGATTGCCCTTCATGACGCGCATCACCCGCAGGAAGGCTTCCAGATCCTCGGGCTCGACCCCCTGGATCAGCGCACGCTCGCGCTCCAGCGCGATGGCGAGGATCTCGTCATGCAGGGCATAGCCCTTGTCGTTCAGCGCGTAGGTCTTGCGCCGCGCGTCCTGTTCCGAGGCCTCGTGGTCCAGAAACCCGGTTTCGACCAGCTTGACCAGCGAGCGGCTGGTCGCGCCCTTGTCCAGCTGCACCACGGTGCAGATGCGCGACGCCGGGATCCAGGGCTCGATGGCCAGCATCGAGATCACCCGCCAGTCGACGATGCCGATCCCGAAGCGGTCCAGATAGATTTGCGAGGCGCCGCGCGACATCGCATTGCTGACCGAGGACAGGAAATAGGGGACATAGGTGTCGATATCGACGATCGCCCGACCGTCCCGCAGCTTGGTCGGGCGCGAGAGACGCGCATCGGGGCACAGGCGGGCCGGGTCTTTGTCGGTCACGTCAAATCCAGAGGCTCAGGGTGGCGGGGCGGCGAGGCCCACGCCTACATGGCGCTCCAGGATCGAGGGGTCAAGCCGCAAGGTTTCGGCGGGCCCTGCGTGGACGATTGACCCGGCGTCGAGGATCAGCACCTGTTCGGCAAAGCTGAGCGCGAGGTCGGTGTGTTGTTCGACCAGAACAATCGTGTGCCGCCCGTCGGCGGCCAGCGCCTCGAACGTCTCCATCAGCATGTCGCAGATGACCGGCGCCAGCCCCTCCAGCGGCTCGTCCAGCATCAGCAATTCCGGCCGTCCCATCAGCGTGCGGGCGATGGACAGCATCTGTTGCTCGCCGCCCGACAACTGCCCGCCGCCGTTGCGCCGGCGTTCCTTCAGCCGGGGGAAGAGGGCATAGGCCTCGTCAAGGCTGGCGTCGCCGCGCATCCCGGCGATCAGGTTTTCCTCGACGCTGAGCGAGGGGAAGATGTCGCGCGTCTGCGGCACAAGGCCCAGACCCAGCGCCGAGCGGCGGTGCGGCGCCAGCCCGTGCAGGTCGTGGCCACGGTAGCGGACCTTTCCGCCATGCTGCCGCGTCAGCCCCATGATCGAGGCCAGCAGCGTCGTCTTGCCCACCCCGTTGCGGCCGATCACCGCCAGCCGCTGCCCTTTGGGCACCGACAGGCTGATCCCCTGCAGGACCGTCGTGTCGCCATAGCCCGCGACCAGCCCCTCCAGTTCCAGCACCGCCTCAGGCATGATGCGCCCCCAGATAGAGGTCGCGCACTCGCGTATCGGCGGCGATCTCGGCCGGGGTGCCCTGTGTCAGGATCGCGCCCTGCACCAGCACGATGATCGACCGGGCGACCTTGAAGACCAGTTTCATGTCATGCTCGATGATGAGGACCGCCAGATCCTTGGGCAGCGCCTCGATGGCGTCGGTGATCAGTGGGCTGTCGGACGAGGGCACGCCCGCCGCGGGTTCGTCCAGGATCAGCACGCGCGGTTTCAGCGCCAGCGTCATCGCCATCTCCACCAGCCGCTGCTGGCCATAGGCGAGGTCGGCGACCGGCTTGTCGGCGAGCGGCACCAGCCGGAAGGCGGCCAGCTGCGCCTCGATCTCGGCCTCGACCCCCGGGTCGCGGTCGGCGCGGTGCCAGAACCTCAGCGCCCGGCCCTCGCGTTCCAGCAGCGCAAGGCGGATGTTCTCGCGCACCGTCAGCTGGCGGAAAAGGGTGGTGATCTGGAAGGTCTTGGCGATGCCGGCCTTGACCCGTTGCGCCTCGCCCAGCCGCCTGATGTCGCGCCCGTCCAGCGTGATTTCCCCGGACGAGGGTTTCAGGATCCCGGTGATAAGGTTCGAAAACGTGGTTTTGCCCGCGCCGTTCGGCCCGATCAGCGCCGTCCGGTCGCCGGGCTGCAACGACAGGGTGATATCGCGGGCCACGACCAGCCCGCCGAAGGCCTTGTTCAGGCCCGTGACCTGCAAGCCTTTCATCGCGCACCCCCGATCAGCCGTTGCAGGGCCGGCGGCAGCGACAGCAGGCCCTTGGGCAGGAAGAACACCACCAGCAGCACCATCAGCCCGATCAGGAACAGCCAGTTGATCGGATCGACCGAGGCGGCGAGGTGATGGACCACCATGAAGATCAGGACCCCCAGAATGGCCCCGTAAAGCCGCCCGGCGCCGCCGAGGATCAGCATGATGACCGCCTCGGCGCTGAGCGTGAAGCTGAACACCTCCAGACTGACCAGCTGGGTGATCTGCGCGGCGAGCGCGCCCGCGATCCCGGCAATCGCCCCGCCGATGGTATAAAGGATCAGCCGCCGCTGATAGACCGGCGCGCCGATGGCCCGCATCCGGGCCGGGCTTTCGTGGATGCCGCGCGCCATCAGGCCGAGGGGCGAGGCTTTCAGCCCCTTCAGCGCGAAAAGCACGACGAAGAGCACCACGACGCAATAGATATAGCCCGTCTGACCGATGAAATCGAAGCGCCATTGCCCCAGGATCGGCCCCATGCGGATGCCGCGCATCCCGTCGGCGCCGCCGGTCCAGTCGCGGGCGCGGTTGGCGATCTCGGCCAGGACCTGCGCCACGGCGATGGAGAGCATGATGAGCGTGAGCCCCCCGGCCCGCATCAGCAAAAGGCCCGACATGAGCGCGATGACCGCCCCCGCCGCCATGCCCGCGAGCAGCCCCAGCAGCGGATCGTTCGAGACATGCACCGCGAAAAGCCCCGCCGCATAGGCCCCGGTTCCGTACATCGCCGCCTGTCCCAGCGTGACGATGCCGCCCAGCCCCAGGATCAGGTCGATGGACAGGACGAAGATCATCATGATGACGATCCGCGTCAGGAACGCGAGGTCATAGGGGAAGGCGAAGAAAGCCCCGACCGCCAGCGCGATCAGCAGCGTGTCGGGGATGAACGAACGCAGCATCTTCATGCCCGGCCCTTTCCCAAAAGGCCCTGCGGGCGCAGCGTGAGGAGCACCGCCATGGTGACGAAGAAAACGATGGTGCCGTATTCCGGCGCCAGATAGCGCGACGCGGTATCCAGTGTGCCAAGCCCCAGCGCCGCCACGAACGAGCCGGTGATCGACCCCATGCCGCCCACGGCGACGACGACGAGGAACAGGACCATGTAGCGCAGGGGGTAATAGGCCTCGATGGGCAGCAGTTCGGCGCCGAGGATGCCGCCCAGCGCCGCCAGCCCCGCCCCCAGCATGAAGGTCAGCGCGAAGATGCGGCCGGTGTTGATGCCCAGCGTCGCCGCCGTCGCCCGGTGATCGACCGCCGCGCGCAGGCGGATGCCGAAGCGGGTGCGCTCGATCAGAAGGTACAGGAACAGCGTCACCAGCAGCCCCGCCACGATCACCGCCACCCGGTGATAGGGCAGGGTGCGGAAGCCGAGGTCCAGCGAGCCGCGCAACCCCTCGGGCGTGGGGATCGGCAACAGGGTCGAGCCGAGCGTGTAATTCACCGTGGCGATGATCATGAAGGCGATCCCGATGGTGGCCAGCACCTGCTGCAACTCGCCCATCCGGTAGATCCTTGCGTAGAGCCCGCGCTCCATCGGCAGGGCGATCAGCATGGTGCCCAGCACCGCCAGCCCCATCCCGGCCCAGTAATTGACGCCATGGGTCACCAGCGCATGGGCCAGCGCGCCGCCGATCAGGGCGAAGCCGCCATGGGCGAGGTTGATCACCCGCATCAGCCCCATCGTCACCGACAGGCCGACCGAGATCATGAACAGGATCATCCCGTAGGCGATGCCGTCCACCAGGATGGAAAGAAGCGTGGTCATGGGGGAATGCCGGGCTCAGAGAGGGGGCCGCCCGGGATCCGGGCGGCCCTTTGGCTTATTGCGAGAGGCCGAGATCCGGCACCGCCTCGATGGTGTCGATCTCGCGGTTGATGAGGCGCCCTTCGGCGTCGCGGTCCACCATGCGGATATAGACGTTCTGCGTGATATGCCGGGTGGCCGGGTCGATGGAGACCGGGCCGCGCGGGCTTTCCCAGGCATGGCCCATTGCCGCCTGCATCGCCGCCGGACCGTCCGAGCCCGCGACCTCGACCATGTGGTAGATCAGCGCCGCGCCGTCATAGGCCCCGACCGAGGCCAGGTTCGCCACGCTGCCCGGGAACATCTCGGCCAGGCGGGCGGTGAAGGCGTGGTTCATCTCCGACTCGTGGGCGGCGGAGTAGTGATAGGCCGTGTGCAGGCCCATGGCAGGCTCGCCCAGCGCCTCCAGCGTCGTCTCGTCGGTCTCGCCGGTGCCGAGGAAGGTGATCCCCGCCTCGCGCAGGCCGTTCTCGTTATAGGCGCGGGTGAAGGCATAGGTGGGCGGACCCGCGGGCAGGAAGCCGAAGACCGCGGCCGGCGCCTGATCGCGCACGCGCTGCATGAAGGGGGCGAAATCGGTGGTCTGGATCGGCATGCGGATCGCATCCAGCACCGTGCCGCCGCCCGCCTCGAAGGCCGAGCGGAAGGCGTTCTCGGCGTCGATGCCGGGGCCGTAGTCGGTGACGGCCGTGACCGCCGTGGTGATCCCCTGCGCCAGCGCCCAATCGGCCATCGGCACCGTCACCTGCCACAGCGTGAAGCCGGTACGCAGGAAATAGTCGGATTGCGTGGTTATCATCGAGGTGGCGGCGTTCATGATAACGGTCGGGGTTTCCGACTGCGTGGCCAGTTCGGCGACCGCCAGGGCGTTGGGCGTGAAGACCAGCCCGCTGAGGTAATCGACGCCCTCGCGGATCAGCAGCTCCTGCGCCAGCGCGCGGGTCTGGTCCGGGTTCACCCCGCCGGTGTCGCGGTAGAGGAATTCGATGCTGTGGCCGCCGATCTCGGTGCCGTGCTCGGCCTGATAGACCTCGATGGCCTGCTGGAACTGCTGGCCCCAGATGGCGAAGGGGCCCGAGAAGGGCGCGATCACGCCCACGCGGATGGTATCAGCCTGCGCCGCACCTGCCAGAAGGCAAGCCGCTACCGTCACGGCAAGCTGCCGTTTCGTGATGAATGTCATGATGTCCTCCCAGGTGGCGGGACGGGCCCGCACCCGGGAAGCATGACCGATTGTGTTGTTTTGTCAACTCGTGAATCGCCCGTCTCTGTTGACTTTGCAACGCAGGGGGCGGGCCCGGGCGTTCAGCCGGGGGGCTCAGATCGCCGCGACGACATCCGCCAGCATGGTACGAACCTGCGCCGCCACGCCGGGCAGCGCCGGGTTGTCGATGGCCTGCATCGAGGCGACCGGGTCGATGGCAGAAACCTCGACCCCGCCGTCGACCTCGCGCAGGATGAGGTTGCAGGGCAGCATGGCGCCGACCTTGGGTTCCATGCCGATGGCCTCCCAGGCCATGGCGGGATTGCAGGCGCCGAGGATGCGGTAGGCGGGCATGTCGCGGTCGAGCTTCTTCTTCATCGTCGCCTGTACGTCGATCTCGGTCAGCACGCCGAAACCGCCGGCTTGCAGCGCGGCGCGGGTGCGGGTGTCGATCTCGGCGAAACTGGCGCCGGGGAAGTGACGGTCGATTGTATAGGGCATGGCGGCCTCCGTTCTTGCCCCTGTCAGATGGGAGCCGGGGCAGGGGCCTTGCAAGAGGATGTATTCAATTTATTAAATATGAAGCCGCCGCACGGGACCCGCGCGGCGGCCTTGTCTCTCGGCGCGGGCCCCTCAAGAGGGGCGCCGCCGGGCAGGGATCACTCTTCGTGGATCGAGTAATCGGTCGCCGTGCAGGCGTTGATCGAATCCTCGAATTCCTCTTCGTCGTCGAACACCGCCTTGATGTCCCAGTCGCATTCGTCGCCGGTCAGGGTGACGGTGCCGGTCTCGCCGGCCTCGACCACGCCGTCGCCGAGGATGTCGTCACCCCATTCGTCCGAGGACGAGGGCGAGACGTAGAGATACATGATCGTCCGCTCGGTCGCGTTGGTGAACGAGAAGCTGATATCCGCGGCAGCGGGCAGCGCGACGAGCACCGTGGCCGCAGCCAGGGCGAGCGAACGCAGGGCGTTCAGGGTCATGATTAACCTGTTGGAAAAGGGTTGAAAGTAGCGCCATCATACGGAGCCCGGAGGGCCCCGAGAAGGGGGAATCTGAGCCCCTGTCAAGAAACCGGCGGCGCCTTCCGGGGCAGTCCGGCGTATTTCTTCCGTGCATTAACAAGGCCTAACGCTGCGGGGGCAGGAAATCGGCAAGGCGGCCCTCGCAATCCGGCCGCGCGAGGGTCATATTGACAGGGCATTCGTCTATTTTCGGACCTGTTCCTTCCGGCTCAGCCTTCGATCTGCAGCTTTGCCGGGCTACCGCGCTGTGCGGGTGGCATATGACAGAAGGAATATCACGATGGCCAAGGGCACCGTGAAATGGTTCAATTCGAGCAAAGGTTTCGGTTTCATCGCCCCCGAGGGTGGCTCGCAGGATGTCTTCGTGCATGCTTCGGCGCTTGAACGGGCGGGGATCCATCGCCTCGACGACGGCCAGGCCGTGACGTTCGAGCTGGAAACCGACCGCAACGGTCGTTCGTCGGCGACGAGCCTCGCGCTCGTCTGAGGTCGACGCGATCTGATGACGGGAAGCGTTCGGTCCCTCGACGGCCGCTTCTCTGCCGATCGTCCGTTCTGCGCCAATAGCGGACGGGCGATCGGTAACATCTTGCCGGACCTGCCGATCGCTGCCCGTTCCGGGCCGATCGTCACGTCTCCGGCCCCCGCGGCGAGCCGGGCCCGGCATTGGGCCGATGTGGTTCCGTCCTGACGTGGTTCCGCCCTGACGGGCGGGCCCCAGAAGCGACCGGAGACAAGGAGTCCCCATGACCGACAAGCAACGCCGCACGACCTCTGCCCCCACGATGCCCGCCCCCGCGATCCCGGCCACTGGGCTCTCCTGGCGCGATTTCTTCGTGCGCCTGGGCGAGGGCAGCCTGCCGAGCGCCGCCAACGCCTCGGCGACCCGGGGCACGGTTGCGCCCGAACCCGCAGACAGCTGATCTGTCGCCGACCAACCATCACTGCCAATGGGAGCGCCCGCGTGGGATATTCGACGCCGAAGAAACAACTCGACCTGAAAGAATTCCTCAGCCATCCGGGAAAGAAGAACACCCGCCAGCCGTTCAATTTCCGGTCGGCCCAGAGCGCCAAGGCCGAGGAGGCCGAGGAAGCCACCCCCGCCGGGGCCGAGGCCCCCGCTAAGGGCGACTGACCCCGGCCCGGGGGGATTGCCCTCTCAGGCCCCCGGATCCCCGGGCGCATAGAGGTAATCGCGCGTCAGCGGCACCGCCTGCTGATCGCGCGCCAGCTGCAGCTGGAACACGCATTGGCCGGCGAAGCGGAAGGTCTGCTCCGACGCCACCAGATAGAATTTCCACATCCGCACGAAGCGCTCGTCATAAAGCGCCACCGCCTCGTCCTGCCGGGCCATGAAGCGGTCGTACCAATGGCGCAGCGTATAGGCGTAATGCAGGCGCCAGACCTCGACATCGGTCGAGACGAGGCCGGTCTTCTCGACCGCGGCCATCGTCTCGGACAGCGCCGGGATATAGCCGCCGGGAAAGATGTAGCGGGTGATCCAGGGATTGGTCGACCCGGGCGGGGTGAAGCGGCCGATGGTATGGATCAGCGCCACGCCCTCGGGTTTCAAGAGCTCCCGCACCTTGCCGAAATAGGTGGCGAAATTGGGCGCGCCGACATGTTCGAACATGCCCACCGACACGATGCGGTCGAATTGCCCGGCCACCGCCCGGTAATCCATCAGCTCGAACCGGACCCGGTTCGACAGCCCCGCGGCCTCGGCCCTTGCGCGGGCGACCTTCAGCTGTTCCTCGGACAGCGTGACGCCCAGAACCTCGGCCCCGTAATCGCGCGCCAGCGTCAGCCCCATGCCGCCCCAGCCGCAGCCGATATCCAGCACCGTCATCCCGGGTTCGAGCCTGAGCTTGCCGGCGATATGCGCCTTTTTCTGGCGCTGGGCCTGATCCAGGCTATCCCCGGGCGTCTTGAAATAAGCGCAGGAATACTGCCGGTCCTCATCGAGGAAGAAGTCGTAAAGCGCCCCCGAAAGATCGTAGTGATGCGCCACATTGGCCTTCGAGCGCGCCGCCGGGTTGCGCTGGGCGATGCCCCGCGTCAGGTCGCGCAGCGCCGCCTGCAGTTTGGCCAGGCCGCGTTCATGACCATGCGCCAGATTGCGCAGCACCAGTTCCAGCAGCCCGTGCAGGTCGTCGCCTGCGATGGTCAGGCGCTGGTCCATATAGGCCTCGCCCAGCGCCAGCTGCGGGTTGGTGGCAAGCGCCTTGAGCGTCGCCTCGTCGGTGATGGTGACCGCCACATCCGGGGCGTCGGGCCCGCCCGGGCCGAAGCGGCGCGTGGTGCCGTCCGGCAGGGTCAGGGTCAAAGCGCCGGTTCGGATCAGCGACTTGAGATAGGCATCGAGCAATTTTTGCCACATGGCGGACCCCCACAATCCGATGCACGTTGCAAGGAGAGAAGATTAATACGTTAAGTAGACGGGTCAAGGCGGGTCGTTGCGGAATGCGACGGACCGCAGCCCCGGCCGGTTCCCCTTGCGTGGCGCGGCAATCCGGCTATAAGGCCCCATCCTGCCGCATCCCACGATTCCGGCGCAGATTCTCGTGGGCGGGCCGTGGCAGGATTTCGTAGCCCGCCTTATGAAATGCGCCCTGATAGAAATGGAGCACGCATGTCTCTCTACGAGCATGTCATGATCGCGCGTCAGGACCTGTCCAACGCGCAGGCGGAAGGGCTGATCGAGCACTTCTCGACCGTGATTTCCGACAATGGCGGCAACGTCGTCGGCACCGAATACTGGGGTGTCAAGACGATGGCCTACAAGATCAACAAGAACCGCAAGGGCCACTACATGTTCCTGCGCACCGACGCCCCGTCGGCCGCGATCCAGGAAATGGAGCGTCTGGCCCGTCTGCACGACGACGTCATGCGCGTCCTCTCGATCAAGGTCGAGAAGCACGAAGACGGCCCCTCGGTGCAGATGCAAAAGCGGGACGAGCGTAGCGAGCGGGGCGACCGTCCCGAGCGCGGCCCGCGTCGCTGACCGGTCTTGAAGGAGTAAACCACCATGGCCACCAAACCGTTTTTCCGCCGCCGCAAGGTTTGCCCGTTCTCGGGCGACAACGCACCCGCCATCGACTACAAGGACGTGCGTCTGCTGCAGCGTTACATCTCCGAGCGCGGCAAGATCGTGCCCGCCCGTATCACCGCCGTCTCGGCGAAGAAGCAGCGCGAACTGGCCCGGGCCATCAAGCGCGCCCGCTTCCTCGCCCTGCTGCCCTACGCCGTGAAGTGAGGACCCCGCCATGCAAGTGATTCTGCTGGAACGTGTGGCCAAGCTGGGCCAGATGGGCGACGTGGTGAAGGTGCGCGACGGCTTCGCCCGCAACTTCCTGCTGCCGCAAGGCAAGGCGCTGCGCGCGACCGATGCCAACAAGGCCGCCTTCGAGGACCAGAAAGCGCAGCTCGAAGCGCGCAACCTGGAAACCAAGAAAGAGGCCGCGGCCCTGGCCGAGAAGCTGGACGGCGCGATCTATGTCGTGATCCGCTCGGCCTCGGACAGCGGCGCGCTCTACGGCTCGGTCACCCCGCGTGACGTCGCCGATGCCGCCGAGGCCGATGGCTTCACCATCGACCGTCGCCAGATCGTGCTGAACGCGCCGATCAAGAACCTGGGCCTGCACGGCATGACCGTCGTGCTGCACCCGGAAGTCACGGCGAAAATCTCGGTCAACGTCGCCCGTTCGATCGAGGAAGCCGAGCTGCAAGCCTCGGGCAAGTCGATCCAGGAACTGGCGGCCGAAGCCGAAGCCGCGGCCGAATTCGAGATCGCCGAACTCTTCGACGATCTCGGCGGCGCTGCCGGCGAGGACGACGACGCCTGATCGACCGCTTTGCGGTGATAGCGCGGGCGCACAGTCGCAAGACTGTGCGCCCGTTTGCCATTCTGCGCTCTTGCCCGGCGGGGGCGCTTGGCCTATTTATGGAAAGACAGATTGCGATCCTTGCATCCATAAATCACCGGAGTGGCGCGAATGGCCCCGAATCCGACGGCCCAGAGCCCTGAAGACGCGATGTTCGACCCCGCTTTCGACGGGTTCGCGGGCGGTGGGGAATGCGCGTCGCGGCCGGTCGACGACATGGTCGAGCAGGCGCAGGCGGCAGCGGCCTTCCTCAAGGCACTGGCGCATGAGGGGCGGCTTCTGATCCTGTGCTACCTCTCCTCGGGCGAGAAATCGGTGACCGAGCTGGAGCAGCTTCTGGGCTCGCGGCAGGCGGCGGTCAGCCAGCAACTGGCGCGTCTGCGGCTGGAGGGGCTGGTGACCTGCCGGCGCGAGGGCAAGACGATCTATTACGCGCTGGGCGATCCCCGCGCCGCGCGGACCATCGGCCTCATGTACGAGATGTTCTGCGGCCAGCCGGTCGAGGCCCTGCAGCCCGACGCGTTCCGCGCCAGCGCCTGACCCGGCTCACTCCCTGAGCGCCCTGCGCAATTGCAGCGCGGCGCGCACCTCATGCGCCTTGGGCTGCAGCCAGAGCACGAGCCGCGCCAGCGGCGCGATCCAGCGCACGCGGTCCACGCGGCGCTGCATCTTCTCCCAGATCCCCTCGGGCGCCTCGGCCCGGTAGGCTTGCGCGGCGGTGTCGAAAAAGGCGTCGCGGTCGCGCTGCTGTTGCAGGATCGAATGCAGGAACAGCACGGCATCGCGCACCAGCGCCGCCCGGTCGGCCGCCGGGTTGAAGAGTTCGAAGTCAATCAGCGTGGCGCCCCGGTCCCGCTGCCAGCAGATGTCGCGGATCTTGGGCCGGCCATGGGCGATGCCCCGGTGATGCAACCGGGCCAGCGCCCGCGCCGCATCGCCCAGCGCCGCGTGGCGTTCGGCATCCGTGGCGCCGGGATCGCGCAGAAGCGTGGCGACCGGCGGCCCGACATCCTCGGTCAGCACGAAATCCGGTCCCTCGGCCAGCACCCGCGGCGCGGGCAGGCCCAGCGCCGCCATCCGTTTCAGCCCGGCGCGGTCGGCCGCCAGCGCCCGGGCAGGGTCGCCTTTCTGCAGGCGGCGGATCAGGGTCCGGTGAACCTCGGGGCGTTTGAGCCAGTAGTGCCGTCCCTCGACCGACAGCGGCAGGATCCGCGACGGGGTCGAGGCCAGCGCGGCAGCGAGCGCCTGGGCGAGGGCGGGGGAGAGGGATGAGTCGTCGGTCATGGTGGCGCCGGACTATGCCCAAGCGCCCGCAGAAAGCCCAGAGGGGCGTCACGCGTCTGTCATCTTTACCTCCCCCCTTGCCAGAACCGGCCCGGAACGCAAAGCTGCCCTATCGCTCATTCCCCCGGGCGACCCGGGACCAACAGAGAGGCCGCGCCACCATGTCCGACCGTTTCCTCACCCCGTTCCTGGCGCTGGCCGCCGCGCTGACGCTGGCCACCGCCGCCCCCGCTCAGGACACCGGCACGCCCGACGATGCCCGCCTGATCCATCCCGGCATGCTGACCGTCGGCACCTCGGACCCGGTCTACCCACCGTGGATGATGAACGATTCGCCCGAAAGCGGCGAAGGCTTCGAGAATGCGCTGGTCTATGCCCTGGCCGAGGAGATGGGCTTTCAGCGCGATCAGGTGCAATGGGTGCGGCTGACCTTCGAGCAGATCATCGCGCCGGGCGACAAGCCCTTCGATTTCGCCATCAACCAGGTCTCGGTCACGCCCGCCCGGGCCGAGGTGGCGGGCTTTTCGCAGGTCTATTACCAATCCGACAAGGCGGTGATCGCGCTGCCCGGCTCGCCGGTCGAGGGCGCCGCGTCCTTCGCCGATCTGCGGGGCGCCCGCTGGGGCGCGGCCATCGGCACCACCGATCTGGCCTATCTGGAGAGCGTGCTGGGCGCCACCGATGTGGCGGTCTATGACGATCAGGTCGGCGTCTTCCTGGCGATGCAGGCGGGGCAGATCGACGCCACCGTCGCCGCCGTGCCGACCGCGCTTTTCGCCACCGCCGTGCAGATCCCCGAGGCCTCGATCGTCGCCATCCTGCCGCCCGACGCGCATGACGAAGGCCATGGCCTGCTGTTCGAACAGGGCAATGCGCTGATCCCCTGGGTCGATGCCGCGCTCACCCGGCTGATCGAGGCGGGGACCGTGCAGGAGCTGGTCAACACCTGGCTGGTGGCCGATCCCTCGCTGCCGATCATCACCGAATGATCCCCGAGCAACCGACAACGCCCCCGCCGCCCCCTCGGCGGCGGGGGTTCGACTGGCGCCGGGCGCTGGTTCCGGGGCTCATCAGTTCGCTGTCGATCCTGGTGGTGTTCGGCGGCCTCGCCTGGCTGATTGCCGGGAACGAGAACTGGCCGCGCATCCAGCGGCAGTTCTTCAGCCTCGACCATATGCTGGCGGCGCTGCCCCGCGTCGCCTGGGGCTTTCTGACCAACATGAAGGTCTGGCTGATCGCCATGGCCTGTATCGGCGTCTGGGCGCTGCTGTTGGCGGTGATCCGCTCGCTCAGGGGGCCGTGGTTCGCGCCGTTCCGGTTGATGGTCGTGCTCTATATCGACCTCTTCCGCGGGTTGCCGGCGCTGCTGCTGGTCATCCTGTTCGGCTTCGGCATCCCGGCGCTCAGGATCCCGGGCCTGCCCAGTTCCGGCCTCTTCTGGGGCGGGTTCGCCATGGTGCTCAGCTATTCCGCCTATGTCTGCGAGATCTACCGCGCCGGCATCGACGCGGTGCACGAGGGCCAGCGCGCCGCCGCCAAGGCGCTGGGGTTGAACGAGGGGCAGGTGATGCTCTACGCCATCCTGCCGCAGGCCCTGCGCAACGCGGTGCCGTCCCTGATGAACATCGTCGTGGCGCTGCAAAAAGACGTGGCGCTGCTGTCGGTCATCGGCGTGCGCGACGCGGTGCGCGAGGCGCAGATCTATACCTCCAGCACCTTCAATTATTCCTCGATGGTGGTAGCGGCGCTGCTGTTCCTTCTGGCCACGATCCCGATGGCCCGGCTGGCCGATTGGGTCACGCACCGCGACCGGGTGCGGCGCCTGCAACTGGCGGGCTGACGGATGATCGAAATTCGCGGCCTGACCAAGTATTTCGGCGAGCATCTGGTGCTGGACCGGGTGACCCTTGATGTCGCGAAGCACGAGGTGGTCTGCCTGATCGGCGCCTCGGGCTCGGGCAAATCGACGCTGCTGCGCTGCATCAACCGGCTGATCGAGCCCGATTGGGGCAGTATCCGGCTGGACGGCGTGGCGGTCGAGGATCCCTCCTGGGGCAAGACCGGGTTGCAACGACGGGTGGGGATCGTCTTTCAATCCTACAACCTGTTTCCGCATATGCGGGTCATCGACAACATCATGCTGGCGCCCCGCAAGGTCCGCGGCCTCTCGCGGGTCGAGGCTCATGACAAGGCGATGGCGGTGCTGGCGCTGTTCGGGATGGAGCGGTTCGCGCGGGCCTATCCCGAGCAGCTGTCGGGCGGGCAACAGCAGCGTGTGGCGCTGGCCCGGGCGCTGGCGGGTGAGCCGGAGGTGCTGCTGCTCGATGAGGTGACGGCGGCGCTGGACCCCGAGCTGGTGGGCGAGGTGATGGCGGCGATCCGGGGGCTGAAGGCACAGGGGTTGACCATGGTCATCGTCACCCATGAGATGGGCTTTGCCCGGGATCTGGCCGACCGGGTCTGTTTCCTCGATGGCGGCCGCATCGTCGAGGAGGCGCCGCCCGGTGCGCTCTTCAACGCGCCCGAGCATCCGCGAACCCGGCAGTTTCTGGAACGGCTGCTGGAGGGCGGGCGGCTCTGATCCGTGCGGGGGGAGGCGACCTCCCGCCCGCCCACCCCGGTCGCCTCCCCCCGCAGGCCATCACGGCGATGGGGCGGGGTGGTGATGCCCCGGCCGCGCCCCGGGCGCGTGGGCGGGGCGTTCCCCTGAAGTGGATATTTCCAGAACAAAGATGTGAGGAGCGACGGAGCCGCGAATCGCTTGACGGGCAAGGGGTTGCGGCGTCGGATGGCGGGATGCGCCTGGCCCTCGTCCTTCTGCTGCTGCTGGCTGCCTGCGGGCGTCCGCTGACGGTCCATGAGACCGATCTGGCCACGCGCCTGTTCGGCCCGGGCCTCGATACCACGCAGGTGCGCTTCTATCGCAACGGCTTTGTCGGCATGCGCAGCCATCTCTATCCGGCGCGCCCCCGCACCACCTGCCGCGAGCGGATCCTGCCGCCCCCGGACCAGCCCTATGAACGGGGCCGCGCGGCGGGGATCGTGCTGTTCAACACCGTCAACGTCCGGCCCGACGTGCTGCGCCCCGATTTCGCCTGGCACCGCGAGGGGCTGATGTCGCTGGGCGCGGCGATGTATCTGGTGCACGAGCTGACCCATGTCTGGCAATGGCAGAACCGGGCGCTGACCGGCTATTCGCCGCTCAGGGTCGGGAGTGAACACGCCACCTCGGACGATCCCTATCTCTTTGATACCGAGGCGAATGTCCGGTTCCTCGACTATGGCTACGAGCAGCAGGCCAGCCTGGTTGAGGAATATCTCTGCTGTCAGGTGCTCGACCCCGAGGGCGCCCGCACCGCCCGGTTGCAGGGGCTGATCTCGCAGGTGATGACCCCGGGCGATCTGCCCGATGTCCAGGTCCTGCTGCCCTGGCGCGGGGTGGAGCGGGCGGGGATCTGCGGTTGACGCCGGTTTGAGTGCCGGTGAGCGCGGCCCGTGATAAGGTGCCGCCAAACGCCTCTCACAGGCAGATTGGAGTACCCCATGCACAGGCGCCATTTCCTGACGTCGCTGGCCCTGACCTTTCCGGCCCTTTCCGCCACCGTTGCGCTGGCCGATGGCCCCGAGGGGATCCAGCCCGGCGCCTATTACCCGGTTCGGGTGCTGGGGGCGGGCCAGTCCACGCGGATCGACCATGTCATCGTCACCGACGGGCGGCAGGCGCTGTCGATCGACTGGCGCTCGGGCGCGGCGCTTTACGATGAGGACCGGATCGACCTGTCGGGCGTGGGCGGCGGCATCGGCGCCTTGTTCCGCACGCCGTTCCGCACCCGCTGGCGGCAGGCGCTGCCCCTCGGCACGGTCGAGATCGACCGCGGCCGCAACACGCTGATCGCCCGGGTCGAGGATGCGGCGCCGCTGCTGGGCGCCGCGGCGACGGTGGCGGCGGGACACTACAGCTGGGACCTGCCGGGGCGTCTGGCACCGGGCAGGGCACCGGCAGCAGGCGGCGAACCCGCAGGCGCGCTGAGGATCGAGCAGGACGGGCGGCTTCTGGTCAGCCTGCCGCAGATGGTGGCCCAGGTCTGAGCGGCGATCCCCTCTGCCCGCTCTGCCTCAGGCCGATCCCGCCCGATGCGCCGCAATCGCTGCACCATCTGGTGCCGAGGCTGAAGGGCGGCAAGGGCGGGCCGGTCGTCCTGCTGCACGCGCTTTGCCACAAGGAAATCCATGCGGCGCTGAGCGAGGCGGAACTGGCCCGCAACTATGCGACCATCGAGGCGCTGCGCGCCCATCCGCGCCTTCTGCGCTTCATCGCCTGGGTGGCGAGGCGGCCGCCGGGCTTCGTGTCGCGGGTGCCGGGCGGGCGGCGGGCTCGACAGCGGTGAAGGGCTCGGATAGGGCGGGGCGCATGGATTGGGATGACGAGATCGACGCGCGGGGCCTGCTGTGTCCCCTGCCGGTGCTGAAGGCGCGCAAGCGCCTGATGGCCATGGCGCCGGGTCAGGTGCTGCGGGTCCGGGCGACGGACAAGGCCTCGATCATCGACATGCCGCATTTCTGCTCGCAGGCGGGGCACGAGTATCTGGGCTGCGACGAGGTCGAGGGCGCGCTGGCCCATCGCCTGCGCCGGGGCGGCTAAAGCCCCGCCCGCAGCGCCATTTCGTGGCCGAGGCCCAGAATCCAGCCCTCGTCCGCGATCCTTGGGTCGGGCGGCGTTTCCAGCAGCGGGCCGAGCGAGGGCAGGGCATGCAGCGCCCTTGCCAGCAGCGTGACCTGCACCTGATCCTTGACCACCCCCGGCCCGAGCCGGGCGTTGACCTCGGGCGCGAGGATCGAGGGGAAGACCTCGGCCAGAATCACCGGCGCTGTCAGCGGCTCGAAAGGCCAGACGGCGACCCGGCCGGGGAAGGCCCGCCTGAGCCGCTCCAGCATGGCGATCCCGGTCAGCGCCTGCGAGCCGACCGCTCCGGCGCCGCCCAGTTTCCACGGCGATTGCGCGCCTTTGGCGGTGGCATCGGCCAGCCGGTGTTCGGGGAAGCCATGGCCCGCGCGCTGGCTGCCCTTGTGGGGCAGGGCGGCGAAGCCCTGTCGCGTCGGGTTGAACCAGAAGGGGCCGAAGCCGGGCAGCATGCCGTTGATCCGCGCCGCCAGTTCGATCCGGTTCGAGCGGTTGTCGGGCCCGTCCGTCAGCTGCGCGGCCAGCCAGCCCCAGACCGCCAGCGCCCCGTCCCGCCCGGTCAGCGCCCGGGCGAAACCCGCCGGATAGCCGAAGGGAAAATCGGCACCGATCAGCAGCGTCTCGCCCCGGGTCAGCGTCTCCTCGACCAGGGTTGCCAGCGCCTCGAAGGCCAGCGCCCGGGTGCGGGGATTGCTGGCGGTGCCGTCCGACAGGCCCAGCCAGATCGAATCCTTGCCCTGCCGTGGCCGGTTGGCGGCCGACCAGTCGAGGATGGCCAGGCGCTCAGGTCGCAAGGCGGTTCTGCGCCTCGTCCAGATCCTCGGGCGTATTGACGTTGAAGAACGGGTCTTCGGGGCCGTCGAACCTCACCGACCTTGCGCCGAATTCCGCGGCGACCCGGCCGACCCGGCGCTCACCCCCGGCCAGCGCCTTGCGGATCGCCTCGCGCAGCACCACCGGCCAGAGGGCAACGACGGGATGCTTGCGGCCCCGGCTCTCGGCCATTGCGAACGGGTGACGGGCCAGCCGCACCACCAGATCCGCGGGCAGAAACGGCGTGTCGCCCGGCGCGCTGAGGATATGCGAGAAACCCTTGGCCGCGGCCCAGTCCATCCCCGCCACGATCCCCGCCAGCGGCCCCGGGAAATCGGGCGTCGCATCGGGCAGGACCGGCAGGTCATAGGCCGCGAACCGGGCCGGGTCGCCATTGGCGCTGATCGCCATCGCCTCGACCTGCGGATCCAGCCGGTCGATGACATGCGCCAGCAAAGGCCGGTCGCGCAGGGCCAGCAGCGGCTTGTCGCCGCCCCCCATCCGCGTTGCCCGCCCGCCTGCCAGGATCACCGCTGCGACCATCATCCACCTTTCCCCCTGACTGCCGACAGGCTATCAGGGTGCCATGAGACCGCAAGAGCAAGCCCTTTTCCCTCTGGCTACCGTCACCGGCACCGAGCGCGGCCAGACCGACCGCCTGCTGGCCGAGGTGGCGCGGGTGCTGAGCGCCGAGGGCTGGGCGCTGGCCGGTGTCGTGCAGGTCAACAGCGGTCGCCCGGGCCGGGCGCATTGCGACATGGACCTGCAGGTGCTGGGCCGGGCCGAGGTGATCCGCATCAGCCAGAACCTGGGCGAGGAATCGCGCGGCTGCCGGCTGGACCCCGAGGGGCTGGAAACCGCCGTGGCGCTGGTCGAGGGCACGCTGGCCGAACGGCCGCGCCTCTTGATCCTCAACAAATTCGGCAAGGCCGAGATCGAGGGTCGCGGGTTCCGCCCGCTGATCGCCGCCGCGCTGGAACAGGGCATCCCGGTGCTGATGGGGCTGAAACCCCTCAACCGCCCGGGGTTCGAGACCTTCGCCGAGGGGCTGGGGCAGGGGCTGCCGGCCGAGCTCGACCAGATCCTCGACTGGTGCCGACAAACCGCGGCAATCGAGCCCTTGACCTTCCAGTAGCTGGAAGCAACATATCGGTCAGGACCACCCATGGAGGGTCCGATGACCGATATTCCGACTACCCAGACCCTGCGCATTGACGGCATGACCTGCGCCTCCTGCACCGCCCGCGTCGAGCGGATGCTGGGCAAGGAAGAGGGCGTGACCGGCGTGCGCGCCAATTTCATGACCGGCACCGTCGCCATCGACGGCGCCGCCGAACCCGCGCGCCTGGCCGAGAAACTGGCGGGCGCGGGCTTCACCGCGGCCGAGGATGTGACGCGCCTCGCCATCGGTGGCATGACCTGCGCCTCCTGCGTCTCGCGCGTCGAGCGGGTGTTGCAGAAAGTGCCGGGCGTGACCGCGGCCAGCGTCAACCTCGCCGGCGAGACCGCCACCGTGCGCCATCTTGCCCTCACCGGCATGCCGGAAAAACTGGCCGAGGCGGTGCGTTCGGCCGGCTACGAGGCCCGCATCGCCACCGAAACCACGCGTGAGGATCTGGCCCGCCACAAGGGCGAGGAACAGGCGAAGCTGGCCCGCGCCGTGCTGCTGGCGGCCGCGCTCACCCTGCCGGTCTTCGTGCTGGAGATGGGCGGCCACGCGGTCCCGGCCTTTCACCATTGGCTGCACGGGCTCTTCGGGCAATTCCCCCTCTGGGTCGCGCAATTCCTGCTGACCTCGGCCGTCCTGTTCGGTCCCGGCCTGCGCTTCTACCGCGCGGGCGTCCCGGCGCTGCTGCATGGCGCGCCCGACATGAACTCGCTCGTCGTGCTGGGGGCGACCGCCGCCTGGGGCTATTCGACACTCGCCACCTTCGCGCCGGGCCTTTTGCCCGAAGCCTCGCGCGTCGTCTATTTCGAGGCCGCGGCGGTGATCGTCACCCTGATCCTGCTGGGCCGCTGGCTGGAGGCCCGGGCCAAGGGCCGCACCGGCGCCGCCATCGAGAAACTGGTGGGCCTGCAGCCGAAAACCGCGCGCCGCGACCGCGCCGGGCTGATCGAGGAAGTGCCGATCGACCAGATCCGCCCCGGCGACCTGCTGCATCTGCGCCCCGGCGAGCGGGTGGCGGTCGATGGCGCGGTGGAAACCGGCCATTCCTGGCTCGATGAAAGCATGATTACCGGCGAGCCGCTCCCGGTCGAGAAGGCGCCGGGCGCCGCCCTCACCGCGGGCACCGTCAACGGCAGCGCCGCGATGACCTACCGGGCCGAACGGGTCGGCGCCGACACGATGCTCGCCCGCATCATCCGCATGGTCGAAGAGGCCCAGGGCGCCAAGCTGCCGATCCAGGCGGCGGTCGACCGGGTGACCCGGGTCTTCGTGCCGGTGGTCATGGGGATTGCCGCGCTGACCTTCGCGGTCTGGCTGATCTGGGGGCCGGGCCTCGCGCAGGCCATGGTCGCGGGTGTGGCGGTGCTGATTATCGCCTGCCCCTGTGCCATGGGGCTGGCCACGCCCACCTCGATCATGGTCGGCACCGGGCGCGGGGCCGAGATGGGCGTGCTGTTCCGCCGGGGCGATGCCTTGCAAGCCTTGCAAGGGGTCGAGGTCGTGGCCTTCGACAAGACCGGCACCCTGACCGAGGGCAGGCCTGCGCTGGTTGCAATCCACCCCGCGCCCGGCACCGCCGACGATGCGGCGCTGGCCCTCGCGGCGGCGGCCGAATCAGGCTCGGAACACCCGATCGCCGGCGCCATCCTGCGCGCCGCGGCCGAGCGCGACCTGACCCTGGCCCCGGCCGAGGGCGCCACCGCCATCGCGGGCTTCGGCCTTTCGGCCCGGGTCGGCGGGCAGACGGTGCTCTTGGGCGCCCGGCGGCTGATGGACCGCGAGGGGATCGTACTGGGTGACCTGCCCGCGCTGGCGGATCAGGCCGCGGCCGAGGGCGGCACGCCGCTCTATCTGGCGGCGGATGGCGCGGTGCTGGCCCTCTTCATCGTCGCCGACCGCCTCAAGCCGACCACGAAACCGGCCATCGACGCGCTGCACGCGCTGGGCCTCAGGACCGCCATGGTGACCGGCGACGCCGCGCCCACCGCGCGGGCCATCGCCGCGCGGCTGGGCATCGACCAGGTCGAGGCCGAGGTCCTGCCCGAAGGCAAGGTCGCCGCCATCGAGGCCCTGCGACGGAACGGCGCCACGGTCGCCTTCGTCGGCGACGGCATCAACGACGCCCCGGCGCTGGCGGCGGCGGATGTCGGCCTCGCCATCGGCACCGGCACCGATGTCGCGGTCGAAGCGGCCGAGGTGGTGCTGATGTCGGGCGACCTCTCGGCGGTGGTCAACGCCATCCACCTGTCGCGCCGGGTGCTGCGCAACATCCGCCAGAACCTGTTCTGGGCCTTCGCCTATAACGCGGCGCTGATCCCGGTGGCGGCGGGGGTGCTCTATCCCGCCTTCGGGATCCAGTTCTCGCCCATCCTCGGCGCTGCCGCCATGGCGCTGAGCTCGATCTTCGTTCTCACCAATGCGCTCCGGCTCAAGGCCCTGCGCCCCGCCGTGGAGGCCGCATGAACATCGGCGAAGCGGCGGCGGCCTCGGGCCTGCCCGCCAAGACCATCCGCTATTACGAGGAGATCGGCCTGATCCGTCCGAAACGCGACGGCAACGGCTACCGCGCTTTCGGCGCCGATGAGGTCCATCGCCTCGCCTTCCTCAACCGCGCCCGCGGCCTCGGCTTCTCTATCGAGGATTGCCGCGCGCTTCTGGGGCTCTATGACGACGCGAGCCGGGCCAGCGAGGATGTCAAACGCCTCGCCGCCGACCACCTCGCCCGGATCGACAGCCGCATCGCTGAATTGCAGGCGATGCGGGCGACGATGGCGGGGCTGGTCTCGGCCTGTGCCGGGGACGGGCGGCCCGATTGCCCGATCCTCGAGGATCTCGCCACCGGGCCGCTGTGCACCCATCGCAGCCCGACCCGGCGCGAGTGACTTCCCCTCGCCGTCCCGATCCTGCATCTTTGCGCGGCAAATATCCCGGGGGTCCGGGGGCAGGGCCCCCGACGGGGCGCGAGGGGGCTCGATGCCCCCTCGCGCCCCGCCCCCTTTGACCGGAAGGAACCCGCCATGACCCTGCAGCTCTGGGGCCTGAAAACCTGCGACACCTGCCGCAAGGCCCTGAAATCCCTGCCCGCGGCCGAGTTCCGCGACATCCGCGCCACGCCGCTCACCGATGCCGAGATCGCCGTGCTGCTGAATGAATTCGGGGAAAAGCTGGTCAACCGCGCCTCGACCACCTGGCGTGGCCTCTCCGAGGAGGAGCGCGGGCAACCCGCGGCGCAGCTTCTCGCGCAGCATCCGGCGCTGATGAAGCGGCCGGTGATCCGGGCGGGGGGTGTCTGGTATCTGGGCTGGACCCCGGCTGCGCGCGCCGCGCTCGGCGTGGCCTGAGGCGGTTCCGTCTGCGAAGGGGCCGCCCTGTGCCGCATCGCGCGGTCGTGGTCAGGACAAAGCCCGCCGGTCAGCCCGGCGGGCTTCGGAAAGCGGCCGGGTCGGGCGAAGGCTCAGAGCAGCTTGAGGTCCGAGGCCGAGGATCGGCCATCGCGGCCCGATTGCATCTCGAAGCTGATCTTCTGGTTATCCTGCAGACCTTTCAGCCCGGCGCGTTCCACCGCCGAGATGTGGACGAAAACGTCCTTGCCGCCACCATCGGGGGCGATGAAGCCATACCCTTTGGTCGCGTTGAACCATTTTACGGTGCCAGTGGCCATGTCCGTACCCATTCCTCTCATGTTTCCCGCGACGTCATTGTCGGCGGGCCGTGCAGCCAGGCCTTCGGGTCGTGCGGGCTGCCTGGAAGAGGCGCGGGCGCAGGAAGTCTGTTGTCACCCGCAAAAGGATGCCATGAATCCCCAACAAATCAAGGGTGCTGTTGTGACGCCACGCCCGTTTGCCGCAGCCCTGCTTGACTTCCGGGCAGGGCTGCCCCATCTGGCAGGCTTGCCCGCCCGGTGCCCTGCGCCGCGCGGCGGGCGCTGCATGCGCCGCTTGCATGGCTGGCGCCCGAAAGGAACGACATGACCGAATTCTCGATGCTGGGGCTCGCGCCTGCTCTCTTGGCGGCGCTTGAGCGGACCGGCAAGGATCAGCCCACCCCGATCCAGGCCCGGGCCATCCCGGCGCTGATGGAGGGGCGTGACCTGATGGGGCTGGCCCAGACCGGCACCGGCAAGACGCTGGCCTTCGGCCTGCCGATCCTGCACCGCCTGCAGGGGCAGGGCAAGCCCGGGCCGAAAAGCGCCCGCGCCCTGATCCTGGCGCCCACCCGCGAACTGGTGCAACAGATCGCCGAGGCGCTGGCGCAGCTGGCGCAGGGCCTGCCCACCTCGATCGTGACCGTGGTCGGCGGCGCCTCGATCAACCGGCAGATGGACCGGCTGGTGCGGGGCTGCGACGTGCTGGTGGCGACGCCGGGGCGGCTGATCGACCTGCTGGAGCGCTCGGCCGTCTCGCTGGCCAAGGTGCAGATGCTGGTCCTGGACGAGGCCGACCAGATGCTCGACCTCGGCTTCATCCACGCCCTGCGCAAGATCGCCCGCCACCTGCCGAAGGAACGGCAGACCATGCTGTTCAGCGCGACCATGCCCAAGGACATGTCCGAGATCGCCGAGACCTATCTGGACCGTCCGGTCCGGGTGCAGGTCTCGCCGCCCGGCAAGGCCGCCGACAAGATCGAGCAGGCGGTGCATTTCGTGGCGCAGGGCGACAAGGCGAAGCTGCTGGAAGAATACCTGCGCAAGCACCCCGAGGAGCTGGCGCTGGTCTTCGGCCGCACCAAGCACGGCTCCGAGAAGCTGTCGAAGCTGCTCGCGTCCTGGGGCTTCTCGGTGGGCTCGATCCACGGCAACAAGAGCCAAGGCCAGCGCGAACGCACGCTGGCCTCGTTCCGCGCGGGCGAGACCAAGGTGCTGGTGGCGACCGATGTGGCGGCGCGGGGGCTCGACATCCCGCTGGTCGCGCATGTCTACAATTTCGATCTGCCCAACGTGCCCGAGAACTACGTGCACCGCATTGGCCGCACCGCGCGGGCCGGGCGGGACGGGCGGGCGGTGGCCCTTTGCGCCCCGGCCGAGATGGCCGATTTGCGCGCCATCGAGGCGCTGACCAAGCAGAAGATCGAGGTGATCGGCGGCGAGCCCTGGCCCGAGGCGCTGGCCGAGGCTGCGCGCACCAAGGCCCGCGCCGCCACCAACCAGGGTCGCGGCGGGCGTCCGCAGGGTGCCAAGGCCGGCGGGAAGCCCGGTGGCGCGACGGGGGGCAAGCCCGGTGGCGCCAGGACGGGTGGCGGCAAGGCTGGTGGGCCGAAGACTGGTGGGCCCAAGACTGGCGGGCAGGGCCCCAAGACCGGCGAGGCCGCCAAACCCGCCAAGCCGCGCAAGCCCCGGGTCCATCCGGCGCTGGCCGAGGCTTTCGCCGAAGAGCGCGGCCAGAAGCCCCGCCGCTTCCGCAACAAGCCCGCCCGCCGTTCGGAGAGCTGAGACTTTTCTGCGCTTTTCGGAGCGCAGCAGCGTCTTTCTCTGGCCCTGCCTGCAACAAATCAAACATTCCGCACCACCGCGCCTGCCCGTTCCGCCTTCTGACCGGACGCGACAGCGCGGCGGTCTGCGTGAATGTCTGACATGAATTCGCGCCACCGCCGGGCTTTGGCGCGGCCCCGTCGCATGCTATGAAACCGGCATGAGTGACACGCCCGGCCAAATCGCGGACCTGCCGCCCGTTGCCCCCGCGGCCGGGCCGACGGGCCGGGCCTTCTGGGTGGTGCTGGCGACGCTGACGCTGCTGGTGGCGCTGGGGCTGGGGAGCCTGGCCTATCACCGCCTGCACCGGGCGGCGTTGGCGGATCTGACCCGGCAGGGCGAAAGCACCCTGGGTCTGGCCATCGCCGCGCTCGACGGGCAGCTGCGGCGCTTCGACCGATTGCCGGGCCTTCTGGCCCAACAGGAGGTGGTGCACGAGCTGCTCTACCGCCCCCGCGATCTTGATCGTGTCGAGGCCGCGAACCTCTACCTCAGGGCCACGGCGCAGCTGCTTCAGGCCTCGGACATCTATGTCATGAACCTGCAGGGGCTGACCCTCGCCGCCTCGAATTTCGACCAGCCGCTCAGCTTCGTGGGCGGCAATTTCGTCTTCCGCCCCTATTTCACCGAGGCCCTGTCGCAGGGGCAGGGGCGGTTCTATGCGCTGGGCACCACCTCGCAGGTGCGGGGTTATTACTTCGGCGCGCCGGTGCTGATCGACGACGCGCCCGCCGGTGTCATGGTCATCAAGATCGACCTCGACGCCATCGAGGACGGCTGGCGCGGCTCGGGGACCGAGGTTCTGGTGACCGACCCCGAGGACATCGTCTTCATGTCCACCAACCCCGCCTGGACTTTCGGCGCGACCCGGCCGCTGACCCCCGAACGGCTGGACCGCACCCGCTCGACCCGCCGCTACGCCGACCGGCAGCTGACCGAACTGCCGCTGGTCCGGGCGACCGGGCCGGATGGCGGGCCGCTCTGGCGGTTGCAGGGGGCCGAATACCGGGTGATCGCTTCGGCGATGGCCGGGGCGGACTGGACGGTACAGGTGCTGGTCGATACCGCGCCCGCCCGCCAGCAGGCCCTGACCCGGCTGGCGCTGGGGGCGCTGGCAATGGTGCTGGCGGTGCTGGCGCTGGTCATCGTCGCCCAGCGGCGGGCGGCGTTGCGCGAGCGTCTGGCGCTTCAGGCCGAGGCGCAGGCGCAGCTGGAGCGCCGGGTGGACGAACGCACCGCCGAACTGGCCGCGGTCAACACGCGGCTGGAGGGCGAAGTCGCCGAGCGGCGTTCGACCGAGGAGCGGCTCCGCGCCACCCAGGCCGATCTGGTGCAGGCCGGCAAGCTGGCGGCGCTGGGGCAGATGTCGGCGGCGCTGAGCCATGAGTTCAACCAGCCGCTGGGCGCCGCCCGCAACTACGCCGAGAACGCCCAACTGCTGATCGAGCGCGGACGGATCGAGGATGCCAAGGGCAATATCGACCGCATCCTCGGCCTGATCGGCCGTATGGGCGACCTGTCCAAGCATCTGCGCAACTTTGCCCGCAAGCCGAACAGCCAGCTCTCGGATGTCGCACTGACCGAGGCCGTCACGTCGGCGCTGGAATTGTTGGGCTGGCGGCTCAGGGCGCAGTCGATCGCCCTGACGGTCGAGATTCCGCCGCTTGCGGTCCGCGCCGGGCCGGTGCGGCTGCAACAGGTGCTGGTCAACATCCTGTCGAACGCCATCGACGCGCTGGAGGAATGCGAGATCCGCACCATCGCCGTCAGCGCCCGCCAGCAGGGCGGCACGGCGGTGCTGACCATCGCCGACAGTGGCCCGGGCGTCGCGCCGCAGCTGGTCGAGCGGATTTTCGATCCGTTCTTCTCGACCAAGGGGGTGGGCAAGGGGCTGGGGCTGGGGCTGTCGATCAGCTACAACATCGTCCATGATTTCGGCGGCACGCTGGCCGTGGCCAACCGGCCCGAGGGGGGCGCCGTCTTCACCCTTGTGCTGCCGCTCGCCCAAGGCGAAAAGGCGGCATGAACCGGGGCCGTATCCTGCTGGTGGACGACGATGCCGACCTGCGCCAATCGACGGCGCAGGCGCTGGATCTGGCCGGGTTCGAGGTGCTGGACACCGACCAGCCCGAGGATGTGCCGGCGCTGATTTCCTTCGGCTTCAACGGCATCGTGGTCACCGACATCCGCATGCCGCGGCTCGACGGGATCAGCCTGATGAACCAGATCCACGGCATCGACCGCGAGGTGCCGGTGATCCTGATTACCGGCCATTCCGACGTGCAGCTGGCGGTCCGGGCGATGCGCGAGGGCGCGCATGATTTCATCGAGAAGCCGTTTTCGGCCGCGCAACTGGCCGAGACCTGCGCCCGGGCGATGGATTACCGGCGGCTGGTGCTTGAGAACCGGGTGCTGCGCGCCTCGGCCGGGCAGGCGGACGATCTGGAACAGCGGCTGGTCGGGCGCTCGAACGTGATGATCGACCTGCGGCGCCGGGTGCGGACCATCGGCCCGGCGGAAACCGATGTGCTGATTACCGGCGACACCGGCACCGGCAAGGAGGTCGTGGCACGGGCGCTGCACGACCTTTCGGCGCGGGCGGCCAAGCCCTTCATCGCCATCGATTGCGCGGCCCTGCCCGAGGCGCAGATCGAGAGCGAGCTGTTCGGCCATGAGCCGGGCGCCTTCCCGGGTGCGATGCGGCAGCGCTACGGGCGGTTCGAACACGCGCGGGGCGGGACGGTGCTGCTGGATGACATCGGCTCCATGCCGATGGGATTGCAGGGAAAACTGCTGCGGGTCATTCAGGAGCGGACCATTCAGCCGCTTGGCTCGAACGAGGCGCGGCCGGTGGATATCCGCTTCATCGCCACCTCGCGCATGCCGCTGGAGCATGAGGTGACCGAGGGACGGTTCCGCGCCGACCTCTTCTACCGCCTTGCCGTGGTCAGCCTGAATGTGCCGCCGCTGACCGCCCGCCGCGAGGACATCCCGCTGCTCTTCGCGCGCCTTCTGGCCGAGGCCGCGGGGCGCAACCGGGTGGAGCCGGTGACGCCGCCGCCCTCGCTGGTCGAGGCGATCATGGCCCGCGACTGGCCGGGCAATGTCCGCGAATTGCGCAACGCCGCCGAACGCTGCGCGCTGGGGTTGGGCCTGCAGGGTCCGGTCGAGCCCGCGGGCGAGACCTGGGGCGAGGGCGGGCGGCTGTCCGACCGGGTCGCGGCCTTCGAGAAGGCCGAGATCGTGCGGGCGCTGATGGCCTCGGGCGGGGCGCTGAAGCCGGTCTACGAGGCGCTGGGCCTGTCGCGGAAGACCCTCTACGAAAAGATGCAGAAGCTCGGCATCGACAAGTCGCAGTATTCGGACGGCTAGGGGTTCAGACCGCCTCCTCGGCCCGCCCGCCGTCGCCCCGTTGCGCCACCAGCGCCGCCACCGCGCTCGCGTCGGTCAGAAGGCCCACGACCTGCCCGCCCTCGGTCAGCAGGATCCGCCCGCGCCCCTCGGCCAGCCGCTGCATCGCCGCCTTCAGGGGCGTCGCTGCGGGCAGGGTCAGGCCGGCGGGCATCGGGCTGGGCGCCGGGACCATGGCGTCGCGCGCGGTCAGCACCCCCAGCGGGTTCATATGCGCCACGAAATCAGCGACATAGCCGTTGGCGGGCTTGGTGTAGATCTCGGACGGCGTGCCGCATTGGATGATCCGCCCGCCCTCCATGATGGCGATGCGGTTGCCCAGTTTGAAGGCCTCGTCGAGGTCATGGCTGACGAAGATGATCGTGCGTTTCAGCCGCGCCTGCAGGTCGAGGAGTTCGTCCTGCAACCGGGTGCGGATCAGGGGATCGAGCGCGCTGAACGGCTCGTCCATCAGCAGGATCGGCGCCTCGGTGGCGAAGGCGCGGGCAAGACCCACCCGCTGCTGCATCCCGCCCGAGAGTTCCGCGACCTTGCGCCCGGCCCATTGCGAGAGGCCGACGAGTTCCAGCTGTTCCGCCACCCGCCGGGTGCGTTCCTTGCGGCCGACGCCCGCCAGTTCCAGCCCCAGCCCGACGTTTTCACGCACCGAGCGCCAGGGCAGCAGGCCGAATTGCTGGAACACCATCGCCACGCATTCGCGCCGGAGCTTGCGCAGTTCCGCCTTGCTGGCGGTCCCGACCGAGGCGCTCCAATCCTCGTCATGGACGATGACCTCGCCCTGCACGATCGGATTGAGGCCGTTGACCGACCGCAGCAACGTGGATTTTCCCGAGCCCGAGAGGCCCATCAGCACCAGGATCTCGCCCTGCGCCACGTCGATGGAGCAATCGTGCACGCCCAGGATCTGGCCGGTCTCTTTCTGGATATCGGCGCGGGACTGGCCAGTCTCCATCAGCGGGATGGCGCGCCAGGGATTGTCGCCGAACACGATGGAGACATGGCGGAACGAGACGGCGGTTTTCGGCTCGGAGGGGGCGGCGGCTTCGGTGGGGGCGTCGGTGGTCTCGGTCACGACTTGGCCTCCACCCGCAGCATGCGGTCCAGCATGATGGCGACAGCGACGATCACCGCGCCGGATTCAAAGCCCAGCGCCGCGTTGACCGAATTCAGCGCCCGGACCACCGGCACGCCCAGCCCCGGCGCGCCGACCAGTCCGGCGATGACGACCATCGACAGCGACAGCATGATGGTCTGGTTGAGGCCGGTCATGATCTGCGGAAAGGCCCAGGGCAGTTCCACCTTGAAGATCCGCTGCATGTTGGTCGAGCCGAAGGCGGTCGCCGCCTCGCTCAGCGCGGTGGGGGTGGAGCGGATGCCGAGTTCGGTCAGCCGGATGGCGGCGGGCATGGCGAAGATCACCGTTGCGACCAGCCCCGGGACCATGCCAAGACCGAAGAGCACCAGCACCGGGATCAGATAGACGAAGGTCGGCAGGGTCTGCATCAGGTCCAGGACCGGCGTCAGGAAGCGGTAGAATTTCGGGTGATGGGCGCTGAAGATGCCCAGCGGCACGCCCACCGCCATGCAGACCGCGCAGGAGCCCAGCACCAGCACCAGCGTCTGCATCGTCAGGTCCCAGTAATTCTGGTTCCAGGCGAAGAGGGCGCAGCCGACGACGATGGCGACCGCCACCCATTTGCGCTGCAAGGCCCAGGTGATGGCGGCGAAGATGGCGATGATAATCAGCGGATGCGGGGTCATCAGCGCCGTGGACAACGCGTCCACCGCGGTGCGCAGGCCCAGCTCGACCGCGTCGAAGAAGGGCCAGAAATTGTCCTGCACCCAGGTAAAGAGGGTGGCGACGGTGCGCCCGACGGGGATCTTCGCCCCGGTCACGGCGTCGGAAATCGGGTCGGCCATACGTGCTCCACCGGATGCGAAGGCCCCGGCCCGCAGGGGCCGGGGTCTGGAGGGGATCAGCCGTCGAGCGCGGTGTTCACGGCGGCCAGGCCGTCGGCCCCGTCGATGGTGGTCACGCCGACCATCCAGGGGCTGAGCACATGGCGGTGGTCGGCCAGCCAGGCGCGGGCCGCGGCGCCGGGCTCGGTCCCGTCATTGAGGATCGCGCCCATGATCTCGTTTTCCATGGCCAGGGTGAATTCCATGTTGCCAAGAAGCCGGCCCACGTTCGGGCATTCGGTGACATAGCCCGCGCGGGTGTTGGTATAGATCTCGGCGCCGCCGAGGTTCGGGCCGAAGTAATCGTCACCGCCTTCCAGATAGGTCATCTGGAAATTGGCGTTCATCGGATGCGGTTCCCAGCCCAGGAACACCACCGGCTCGTTGCGGCGGTCCGAGCGCTGGACCTGCGCCAGCATCCCCTGTTCCGAGCTTTCCACCACCTCGAAGCCCTGCAGCCCGAAAGCGTCGGCCCCGATCATGTCGAGGATCAGGCGGTTGCCGTCATTGCCCGGCTCGATGCCGTAGATATGGCCGCCCAGCGCGTCGCGATGCGTGGCGATATCGGCGAACGAGGCGATGCCCAGCGCCGCCCCGGCGGCATTGGTGGCCAGCGTGTATTTGGCGCCGGTCAGGTTCATGCGCACCGTGTCGACGGTCCCGGCCTCGCGGAACGGGGCGATATCGGCCTCCATCGTCGGCATCCAGTTGCCGAGGAACACGTCGATATCGCCATTGGCCATCGAGGTGTAGGTCACCGGCACCGACAGGACCAGCGTCTCGGTCTGGTAACCCAGCGCGTCCAGGATGGTGGTGGCGACGGCGGTGGTGGCGGTGATGTCGGTCCAGCCCACGTCCGAGAAACGGACGGTGCCGCAATCGGCGAAGGCGGGGGCGGTGGCCAGGGCCAGAACGGCAGTGGTCAGCGAAAAGCGGGTGATGCGCATGGTCTCTCCTGTCAGAATATTTTTGTTGATTGACGGATCAATAAACATTGGTCTAGCACGGAATCAACAAAAATTGCGGGGCGGGCCGAGTCCGAACCGGGTGGAAGGGAACGCACGATGCCCAAGATCGGGATGGAGCCTATACGACGTGCCTCGCTGATCAAGGCCACAATCACCGAGATCGGGGCCGTGGGCTCGCTCGAGGTGACGGTTGCCCGGATCGCCAAGCGCGCGGGCATGTCCTCGGCGCTGGCGCATCATTATTTCGGCTCGAAAGAGGCGATGTTCCTGGCCGCCATGCGTCATGTGCTGACCGTCTACGGCGCCGAGGTGCGAGGCGCGCTGGCCAGCGCCGAGGGCGGCGAGGGGCGGGCGCGGGCGGTGATCCGGGCCTCGTTCGCGGGCGCCAATTTCCGGCGCGAAGTGGTGGCGGCCTGGCTCAATTTCTACGTCCTGGCCCAGACCCTGCCCGAGGCGCGGCGCCTTCTCAACGTTTACCAGAAGCGCATCGTCTCGAACCTGACCCATGCGCTGCGGCCCCGGCTGGGGGCTTCGGCGGTCGAGGTCGCCTCTTCCATCGCGGCGATGATCGACGGGGCCTATCTGCACGCCGCGCTGGGCGCCGAATCGCCCGATGCGGCCCGGGCCACGGCGCGGGTCGAGGCCTATCTGACGCTGGCCCTGAAGGGACGCTGACATGCAGGCCGAGTATGTGATCGTGGGCGCCGGTTCGGGCGGGTCGGCGGTGGCGTTCCGTCTGGCCGAGGCGGGGCATTCGGTGATCGTCGTGGAATTCGGCGGCTCGGACGCCGGGCCCTTCATCCAGATGCCGGGGGCGCTCAGCTACCCGATGAACATGAAGCGCTACGATTGGGGCATGGCCTCCGAGCCCGAGCCGGGCCTCGGCGGGCGCTCGCTGGTCACGCCGCGCGGCAAGGTGATCGGCGGCTCGTCCTCGATCAACGGCATGGTCTATGTCCGGGGCCATGCCCGCGACTACGACCATTGGGCCGAGCAGGGCGCCGATGGCTGGTCCTATGCCGACGTGCTGCCCTATTTCAAACGGCTGGAGCATTGGCACGGCGAGGCAGACGCGGGCGGCGGCGCCGAATGGCGCGGCACCGCCGGCCCCCTGCACATCAGCCGCGGCCGGCGCGAGAACCCGCTGTTCAACGCCTTCATCGAGGCCGGGCGTCAGGCGGGCTATCCCGTCACCCGCGACTACAACGGCCAGCAGCAGGAAGGCTTCGGCGCCATGGAGGCGACGATCCGCCAGGGCGTGCGCTGGTCGGCGGCCCGGGCCTATCTCAAGCCCGCGCTGAAGACCGGGCGGGTGCGGCTGGTCCGGGGCCTTGCCGCCAAGGTGGTGATCGAGGGCGGCAAGGCCACCGGCGTCGCGCTGTCGGATGGCCGGGTCATCACCGCGGGGCGCGAGGTGATCCTCGCCGCCTCGTCGCTGAACACCCCGAAACTGCTGATGCTCTCGGGCATCGGCCCGGCGGCGCATCTGGCCGAGCACGGGATCGCCGTGGTCGCAGACCGGCCGGGCGTCGGCGCGAACCTGCAGGACCATCTGGAACTCTACCTGCAATTCGCCACGAAGACGCCGATCTCGCTCTACAAATACTGGAACCTCTGGGGCAAGGCCTGGGTCGGGGCGCAATGGCTGGTGCTGGGCCGCGGGCCGGGCGCCTCGAACCAGTTCGAAAGCTGCGGCTTCATCCGTTCGGCGGCGGGCGTCGATTACCCCGATATCCAGTACCATTTCCTGCCCATCGCCGTGCGCTACGACGGCCGCGCGGTGGCCGAGGGGCACGGGTTCCAGACCCATGTCGGGCCGATGCGCTCCAAATCCCGGGGCAGCGTGCGGCTTCGCTCGAAGGATCCCGCCGACAACCCGGTGATCCGCTTCAACTACATGTCCCATCCCGATGACTGGACCGACTTCCGCGCCGCCATCCGCCTCACGCGCGAAATCATGGATCAGCCCGCCATGGCGCTCCATGTGAAGCACGAGATCCAGCCGGGCGCCGCGGTGCAATCGGACGAGGCGCTCGACGCCTTCATCCGCGAGCACGCCGAATCGGCCTTCCACCCCTGCGGCACGGCCCGCATGGGGCGGCGCGACGACCCGATGGCGGTGGTCGATCCGCAGGGAAAGGTGATCGGGGTCGAGGGGCTGCGCGTGGCCGACAGTTCGGTCTTCCCGCGCATCACCAACGGCAATCTCAACGGGCCCTCGATCTTGGTCGGAGAGAAGATGGCGGACCATATCTTGGGGAAGGACCCGCTGCCTGCCTCAAATCTTGAGCCCTGGATCAATCCCGACTGGGCGGTGGCGCAGCGTTAAGGAATTCTTGACGACGCCCTTGCGGCCGGAGTCACGCCCCAGTAGATCGGGGGCATGTTAAAGATTTGTTCACTTCTCGTTCTCATGCTGGCCGGGGCGGCGCAGGCTGATATCCGGGGGGCGGCCCGGGTCATCGACGGCGACACGCTGGAGGTGGCGGGCGTGCACATCCGCCTCTTCGGCATCGACGCGCCGGAAATGGACCAGCCCTGCGGCGACTGGGCCTGCGGGCGCTGGGCGCGCGACGAACTCGCGCGGCTGATCGGCGGGCGGCGCGTCACCTGTTCCGAGGGGGCGCCCGACCGCTATGGCCGCCTGCTGGCGCGCTGCGACGCCGGGCGCGGCGATCTGGGGCAGGCCATGGTGCAGGGCGGCGCGGCCTTCGCCTACCGCCGCTATGCCCTGGATTACGTCGGCGCCGAACGCACGGCACGGGCGGCAGAGCGGGGTCTCTGGCGGGACGGCGGGCGGGGCGTGACCCTGCCCGAGGATTTCCGCGCCGCGCACCGCTCCTCGGTGACGGAGGAGCCGCAGCAGGCGCCCCGTGGCGGCTGCGCGATCAAGGGCAATATCTCGGACAGCGGGCGGGTCTATCATCTGCCCGGCCAGCGCGATTATGATCGCACCCGGATCGACACCGGGCGGGGCGAGCGCTGGTTCTGCACCGAAGCCGAGGCGCGCGCCGCCGGATGGCGCCGCGCCCGCCGCTGACCGCCGCGTTCAGAAAGGACCCCGATGGACGAGCTTGAAACCCGCGAGTCGCTGCCCGAAGCGCTGCGCATCCTCCTCGCCGACTACCCGCGCGACGGCTGGCAGGCGCATCCGCGGTTCCACGGCCTGACCAGCTATTGGCTCGACCGGCACCTCGGTTTCCGTCGCCTGCTGCCGCTGCTGCAGGACCGCGCCCGCGGCATCATCGAGCGCGACGCCGAGCCCGAGCCGCAGATGCTGGTCCGGCTGGCGGGCACGCTGCTCAACGACCTGCATGGCCATCATCAGGTCGAGGATCACCATTATTTCCCGCTGCTGGCCCAGACCGAGCCGCGCCTCGAACAGGGGTTCGCGCTGCTTGATGCCGACCACCACACGCTGGACGCCCATCTGCACGCGCTGGCCGATCGCACCAACGCGGTGCTGAAGGCGCTGTCGGAAAACCAGCCCCCGCGCGAAACCGCCGCCCGGCTCGACGAGGCGCTGACGCCCTTCGCGGGTTTCCTCGACCGGCATCTGAGCGACGAGGAGGATCTGGTCGTGCCGATAATTCTGCATCGCGCGGTCAGCTTCTGATCCAGATCAAGGGCTTCGTCGAAAGGGCGGGCTAACCTGCAGGGGCAACGAACGGAGACAAGCATGTCCAACACGCCCCACGAACTGGCCGAAGAATTCCCCGCCGAGGTCGAGCGCATGCATGCGCTGAAGACCGCGGACGCGCATTTCGCCAAGCTCTTCGACGAGTATCACGAGGTGAACAAGGCCATCCACCGCGCCGAAACCAAGGTCGAGCCGGTGGCGGAAGAGCATGAAACCGCGCTGCGCAAGACCCGCATGGCGCTGAAGGACCAGATCGCCGCCAAGCTGCGCGAAACCGCCTGAACCGCGCGACAGACAGCATCAGGGGTCGCTTCCGGGCGACCCCTTTCGCGTTCAGGGGCCACTTTGTTCGGCGATGGCATAGGGCAGCACGCCCCGCCGGTCGGGGTCGATGCGCAGCTCCTGCTCCAGCGGCGGGACCGAGCGCTGGTGGCAATCGGGCCGGGCGCAGATCCGGCAGGAAATGCCGATCGGCTCGAAGGCCTGGGGATGGCTCAGGTCCATGTCATCGGCATAGGTCAGCTGCTCGGCATGGCGGATCTCGCAGCCAAGCCCGATGGCATAGCGCCGCACCGGCGCCCGGAACGAGCCGCCGCTTTTCGACACGTCCCGCGCCAGGGAGAAGTACCGCACCCCGTCCGGCGTCTCGGCCAGCTGGCGCAGGAAACGGCCCGGCGTCTCGAAGGCCTGATGCACGTTCCACAGGGGGCAGGCGCCGCCGTAGCGGGCGAATTGCAGCCGCGTCGCCGAATGCCGCTTGGTGATCGTCCCCGCCTGATCGACCCGGACGAAATAGAAGGGCACGCCCTTGGCACCCGGCCGTTGCAGGGTCGAAAGCCGGTGCGCCACCTGCTCGATCGAGGCGCCGAAACGGTCGGCCAGCATCTCCAGATCGTGGCGGGTTTCCTGCGCCGCGGTCAGGAAGGCGCGATAGGGCAGCAGGGCGGCCCCGGCGAAGTAATTGGCCAGCCCGATCTTGGCGATGCCCCGTGCCTCGTCCGACTGGAAGCGCGCCAGGTCCAGCGTCGCCTCCAGCAGCTCGTTCTGGGTCAGCAGGGCGATCTGGTGCAACAGCTGGAAGCGGCGGGTCGCTCCGGTAGCTTTTGTTGATAAAGTGAGGATCCGGCGCTGCGGATCGTAGCGCCTGAGCATCGGATCATCGGAAAATTGCAAGCCGATGCTGCGCCGTTCCAGCAATTTGCCGGCCTTCGCCTCGATGCTTTCCGGCCCTTGGGCGAAATGCTCGGCGGCGCGGTCGACAGCATCGAGGTAATTGTCGCAGTAATGGAAGAAGTCGCGCACCTCCTCCCAGGGCGAGGCACGCAACATCCTGTCATCGCGGCCCAAAGCCTCGTCCAGGGATGCCAGACGTTCATGTGTCTGACGATAGGCCCGGTGCAGGGCCAGCAGGGCGCGGGCCACCCCCGGCGCGTTCGAGGCCACCAACCGCAGATCGGCGGCCGAGGGGGCCGGGGCGGGAAACACCGGATCGGCCAGCGCCTCGCGCAGATCGGTGACCATGCGCTCGCTGTCGCCCGTGGACAGTTCCGTCACATCGGTGCCGAACTCGCGCGCCAGCGCCAGCACCACCGCGGTCGAGACCGGGCGGTTGTTGTTCTCCATCTGGTTGAGATAGGGCAGCGAGACGCCCAGCCGGGCCGCGAATTCCTTCTGCGTCAGCTGCAGCCGCGAGCGGATCTCGCGCAGCTTCGCCCCCGCATAAAGCTTCTGCACGGCCATCGCAGCCTCCCGCTTTGCAACGCCGGAACCCTATCTTTGCAAAGCGGCCTTGCCAAGCGGGCTCAGAGGCCCAGCTGCTTGTTGCGGCGGATGACCAGCAGGATCGACAGGATCGAGCCGACCATCGAGGCGCTCATGATCGCGATCAGCGGCCAGGCGCCGGTCTCTTCGGTGAGCATGGCCCCGGCCATGGCCGAAAGCGCCGCGCCGCCGCCGATCATGAAGGCGCCGCCCAGGCCCGCCGCGGTGCCCGCCAGCGCCGGCCGGACCGACAGCATCCCGGCGTTCGAATTGGGCAGTACCAGCCCGTTGCCGATGCCGACGATCAGGAAGGGCACGAAGAACCCCGCCGCGCCGCCCCAGCCGGTGGCGACGGCGAAGATCTGCACCACGATGCCGATGGCCATGCCGATATTGCCGTAGACGATCATCCGCACCACGCCGAAGCGGGTGGAATACCGGCCCGACAGGTAATTGCCCATGCCATAGCCGACGCCGGTGACGCCGAAGAAGAGGCCCAGCTCGCTGGGGGTCAGGCCATAGATCTCGGAACCGACGAAGGGCGCCCCGCCGAGATAGGCGAAGAACACGCCCGAGGAAAACGCCGTGGTCAGCACGTAGCCCCAGAAGCGCGGCGAGGTCAACAGCTCGGGGTAATCGGCGATCTGGGCGCGGAAGCTCGACGGCCGACGCTCCATCGTCTCGCCGAGATCGGCCCAGACCAGCCACAGCACCAGCGCGCCCAGCACCGCCAGCAGCAGGAAGCTGGCCTGCCAGCCCCAGACCTCGTCCAGCGCGCCGCCGACGATCGGCCCCAGCATCGGCACGATCGACATGCCCAGCGTCACATAGGCGATCATCGAGGCCGCGCGGTCCTCGTCCACCATGTCGCGCACGATGGCCCGGCCCAGCGCCATGCCGGTCGCGACCGCGGCCTGCAGCATGCGGAAGATCAGGAAGACCGTGGCATTGGGGGCAAGCAACGTGCCGACGCTGGCCAGGAGGAACACGACCAGCGACACCAGCACGATGTTCCGCCGCCCGAAGCGGTCGGACAGCGGGCCGATCACCAGCTGCAGCACGGCGCTGAAGGCCAGATAGACCGAGATCGACAGCTGCATCAGCCGGTAATCCGCGTCGAAATATTCCGCCATGTTCGGCAGCGACGGCAGGAAGACGTTCATCGACAGCGCAGAGACTGCCGAAAGCAGAATCAGCGTCGCCAGATGCGGGGGGGTTTTGCGGTCCAGGAACCGGGGTGTCACACCATTCATTTCACAAGCGTAAAGACGCCCGCCGGGAGTGTCCAGTGCCCTCAGAACGGACGGTGAAAGATGACGGCGGCGCCCGCGGCGATCAGCGTGAAGCCCAGCGCGTGATTCCAGGTCAACGGCTCTTTCAGGTAAAAGACCGAAAAGGCGGCGAAGACGCTGAGCGTGATGACCTCCTGAATGGTCTTCAGCTGCGCGGCCGAGAAGACCTCATGCCCGATGCGGTTGGCGGGCACCTGCAGCAGGTATTCGAAAAAGGCGATGCCCCAGCTGATCAGGATGACGGTGATCAGCGGCGCGCTGCGGTATTTCAGATGCCCGTACCAGGCGAAGGTCATGAAAACATTCGAGGCAAGCAGCAGCAGGATGGTCTGCAGCGGAACGGACAGGGGCATGGCGCGCCGGGGGTTGCAATTACGGTCAGACTGCGGGCTATAAACCGGCCGCGCCCCCGTGCAAGTGGCCAGAATTAGCAGATTTGCATTTCGCACTGACGACTTGCCAAGTGATTTGCAAATTTTCTCGATTTTGCTTCCTTTGCTGCAGGCGCGAACGTACATTGCGCGCCAAATCCGAGGAGGGCGCGATGAAGGACATTCTGCAAGAGCTCGAGAACCGGCGGGCGGCCGCGCGTCTGGGGGGCGGTCAGCGCCGCATCGACGCGCAGCACGCCAAGGGCAAGCTGACGGCGCGCGAACGCATCGAGCTGCTGCTGGACGAAGGCTCGTTCGAGGAATTCGACACCTTCGTCGCCCATCGCTGCACCGATTTCGGCATGGAGCAGGACCGCCCGGCGGGGGACGGCGTGGTGACCGGCTGGGGCACGGTCAACGGCCGCATGGTCTATGTCTTCAGTCAGGATTTCACCGTCTTCGGCGGCTCGCTGTCGGAAACCCATGCCCAGAAAATCTGCAAGATCATGGACATGGCGATCCAGAACGGCGCCCCGGTGATCGGGCTGAACGATTCGGGCGGCGCGCGCATCCAGGAGGGTGTGGCCTCGCTGGCGGGCTATGCCGATGTCTTCCAGCGCAACATCATGGCCTCGGGCGTGGTGCCGCAGATCTCCGTCATCATGGGCCCCTGCGCCGGGGGCGCGGTCTATTCGCCCGCCATGACCGACTTCATCTTCATGGTGCGCGATTCGTCCTATATGTTCGTGACCGGCCCCGATGTGGTGAAGACCGTCACCAACGAGATCGTCACCGCCGAGGAACTGGGCGGGGCCTCGACCCACACCCGGAAATCCTCGGTCGCGGACGGCGCTTTCGAGAATGACGTGGAGGCGCTGATCGAGGTCCGCCGCCTGATCGACTTCCTGCCGCTCAACAACCGCGAGAAGCCGCCGGTCCGCCCCTTCTTCGACGAGCCGGGCCGGATCGAGGAAAGCCTCGACACGCTGATCCCCGACAATCCGAACACCCCCTACGACATGAAGGAACTGATCCTGAAGGTCGCGGACGAGGGTGATTTCTACGAGATCCAGCAGGATTTCGCCAAGAACATCATCACCGGCTTCATCCGTCTGGAAGGGCAGAGTGTCGGCGTCGTGGCGAACCAGCCGATGGTGCTGGCCGGCTGTCTGGACATCGATTCCAGCCGCAAGGCCGCCCGTTTCGTGCGCTTCTGCGACGCCTTCGAGATCCCGATCCTGACGCTGGTCGATGTGCCCGGCTTCCTGCCCGGCACCGGTCAGGAATATGGCGGGGTCATCAAGCACGGCGCCAAGCTGCTCTTTGCCTATGGCGAGGCGACGGTGCCGAAGGTCACGGTCATCACCCGCAAGGCCTATGGCGGGGCCTATGACGTGATGGCGTCCAAGCATCTGCGCGGCGATTTCAACTATGCCTGGCCGACCGCCGAGATCGCGGTGATGGGTGCCAAGGGCGCGGTCGAGATCCTTTATCGCTCGGAACTGGCCGACAAGGAGAAGATCGCGGCGCGCACCAAGGATTACGAGGACCGCTTCGCCAATCCCTTCGTCGCCGCCGAAAAGGGCTTCATCGACGAGGTGATCCAGCCCCGGTCGACCCGCCGCCGGGTGTCGCGGGCCTTTGCCTCGCTCCGCGGCAAGAAGCTGAGCAATCCGTGGAAAAAACACGACAACATCCCGCTGTGATGGCGGGACCCCACCGACCCCAGCATCTGAGGCCGCTCTGCCAACCGGCGCTAGATGTTGATTTTTTCACCTCACCCAGTTCGTACCCTGGTGCGACAAAACCACAGAACGCCTCGCAAGCCCCCATGTTTGAACACAAAAACTGGATTCGACCTCTGCCTTCGGGTAAGCTCGCGGACAGCGCAACCAATGTGGTTTGTGCAGAAAAGAGCATCCGGCGTCTCGGGATCTCCCGGCGACCGGACCGCGAAGAGAGCAGGAGTAACGCATGTCCACATCGACCATCGGCGTTTTCGCCGGTGCCCTCGCGCTGGCGGTTCTGGGTGGTTGCAGCCACTTCCACCACCAGCAAGAAGAGTACGTCGCCGTCGAGCCCGCGCCGCAGCCGATCTACGTCGAGCCGGTCGCCCCGAAATACCGCTGACCGCGCGCCCTCGGGCGTGACAGAGTTTCGGGCGGGGCCCTTCGCGGCCCCGCCCGCCCGCCGCCTGCCGCTGGGGGTGACCCCATGCTGAAGCACCGCGGCTTTCCCGGGCGCCTGCCCGGCACCGATTTCCAGTTCACCATCCGCCGCGCCAATGTGAAGGAAGGGGCCACCCCCCTGATCGCGCGCGAGCGCTACAAGGATCGCCGCGCCCCCGACCGGGCCGCCGACCGCGGCTTCATGGCCGCACTCTGGGAGCATTTCGGCGAGGAACCGTTCGAGCGCGGCAACCTCGATGCCGGGCGTCTGTCGTGGCTCTTCGGCCGCGAGGTGGTGGCGGCGGAAGATCCCTTCGATCCGAAAAGCTATGACGCGCTGTTGCGCATCGACCTGGGCAAGGCCCGGGTCTCGTTCCCCGAGATCTTCGACGATCTGGCCGAGGACGATGACGAGGACGATGAGCCCTGGGACGAGGAGGACGACGCATGAGCCGCCCTCGGATCATCGCCGCACAGAACGAATTTGGGGCCCCGTCCGGGGCGGGGGAGTGAGCATGTTCAAGAAGATCCTGATCGCCAACCGCGGCGAAATCGCCTGCCGGGTCATCAAATCCGCGCGCAAGATGGGCATCAAGACGGTGGCGGTCTACTCCGATGCCGACCGCAATGCGCTGCATGTGAAGATGGCCGATGAGGCGGTGCATATCGGCCCGCCGCCCGCCAACCAATCCTATATTGTCATCGACAAGATCATGGACGCGATCCGCCAGACCGGCGCCGAAGCGGTCCATCCGGGCTATGGTTTCCTCAGCGAAAACATGAAGTTCGCCGAGGCGCTGGAGAAGGAAGGCGTGATCTTCGTCGGCCCGCCCAGCCCCGCGATCGAGGCGATGGGCGACAAGATCACCTCGAAGAAGCTGGCTCAGGAAGCGGGCGTCAGCACCGTCCCCGGCTATATGGGCCTCATTGCCGATGCCGAGGAAGCCGTGACCATCTCGGACCAGATCGGCTATCCGGTGATGATCAAGGCCAGCGCGGGCGGCGGCGGCAAGGGGATGCGGATCGCCTGGAACGCGCAGGAGGCGCGCGAAGGGTTCGAATCGTCCAAGAACGAGGCCGCCAACAGCTTCGGCGACGACCGGATCTTCATCGAGAAATTCGTGACGCAGCCGCGCCATATCGAGATCCAAGTGCTGGCCGACAAACACGGCAATTGCGTCTATCTGCATGAGCGCGAATGCTCGATCCAGCGCCGCAACCAGAAGGTCATCGAAGAGGCGCCCTCGCCCTTCCTTGACCCCGAGACCCGCAAGGCGATGGGCGAGCAGGCCTGCGCTTTGGCCAAGGCCGTGGGCTATACCAGCGCCGGGACCGTGGAATTCATCGTCGACGGCAACCGCAATTTCTATTTCCTCGAGATGAACACCCGCCTGCAGGTGGAGCATCCGGTCACCGAACTCATCACCGGCGTCGACCTCGTGGAGCAGATGATCCGCGTCGCCAACGGCGAGCCGCTGCCCTTCAAGCAGGAAGACCTGAAGATCAACGGCTGGGCGATGGAAAGCCGCCTCTATGCCGAGGACCCCTATCGCAACTTCCTGCCCTCGATCGGCCGTCTGACCCGCTACCGCCCGCCGGTCGAAGGGCCGACCAGCCGCGGCGGCATCGTGCGCAACGATACCGGCGTCTTCGAGGGCGGCGAGATCTCGATGTATTACGACCCGATGATCGCCAAGCTCTGCACCTGGGGCAAGACGAGGGCCGAGGCGATCGAGGAAATGCGCCTCGCGCTCGACACGTTCGAGGTCGAGGGGATCGGCCACAACCTGCCGTTCTGCGCGGCGGTGATGGACCATCCGCGGTTCACCTCGGGCAATATCACCACGGCCTTCATCGCCGAGGAATTCCCCGAAGGCTTCCACGGCGTCTCGCTGCCCGCCGCGATGCTCAAGCGCGTTTCGGCGGCGGCGGCGGCGATGAACCGGGTGGCCGAGATCCGGCGCACGCGGCTCTCGGGCCGGATGGACAACCACGAGCGCAAGGTCGGCGACGATTGGGTCGTCTCGATCCAGGGCGAGGAATTCCCGGTGGCGATCCGCGCCGACCGCGGCGGGGCGACGGTGGCTTTCGCCGATGGCGCGGCGATGCGGGTGGAATCGGACTGGACGCCGGGGCAGACGCTGGCCCGGGTGCTGGTCGATGGCGAGCCCCTGGTGATGAAGGTCGGCCGGGTGACCGGCGGCTACCGCATCCGGGTGCGCGGCGCCGATCTGAAGGTGCATATCCGCACCCCGCGTCAGGCGGAACTGGCGCGTCTGATGCCTGAAAAGATGCCGCCCGATACCTCGAAGCTGCTGCTTTGCCCGATGCCGGGGCTGATGGTGAAGCTGTCGGTCAACGAGGGCGACGAGGTCTTCGAGGGTCAGGCGCTCTGCACCGTCGAGGCGATGAAGATGGAGAACATCCTGCGCGCCGAGAAGAAGGGCGTGGTCAAGACGATCAACGCCACCGTCGGCGGCTCGCTGATGGTCGACGACGTCATCATGGAGTTCGAATAAGTGCTGCCGCGCGCCCTTCATTCTGCCCCAAATACGCCTCTTCGGGCGGGGCAGGGGCGCGCGGGTTACCGCCCTGCGGGCAGCCGTTCCAGCAATTCCTGGCGCCTGAGCGGGAAGCGGTCGATCATGTCGCCGATCTCGCGCACGTCGCGGGGGGCGGGGCGGCGTTGCTTGATCTCGCCGTCCTTGTCGATGATCGCCAGCATGAAGCCGCGCGGCCTGAGCCTTTGCCGCAGCGGGCTGCCGGAATTGCGGTCGCTGTCGACGATCACCACCACATCGCGGGTCAGAAGGTCGCCGGGCCTTTCCTCGATATCGCGCATCTGCCGCTGGAAGGCCGGGTCGTTGGGACTGTCGGCCATTACGGCGACGATGCGCAGCGTCCAGAGGAAATCGTCGGGGTCCACATCGGCCGCGTCCAGAATCATCAGTTCGGGCGTCGCCGCTTCCGGCTCGACCGTCTGCGCGAGGGCGGCGTGGGGCGCGAGCAGCACGAGCAGGGCAACGAGGACGGACTTCATCGGCGATAGGACTCCCTTTCGCCCCCATATAAGCAATCCCCCGGCGATTGCACCCGTGATCACACAGATTTCGCCCCGGCCCCGCCTGGCCGCGGCCTGACGCTTTGGAGGAACCCCGATGTCCGAGACCGACAAGATGAAAGCCTGGGAAGCGCTGGCCGCCAAGGAGCTGAAGGGCGCCTCGCCCGAGACGCTGACCTGGCAGACGCTGGAGGGGATCGCGGTCAAGCCGGTCTATACCGAGGCCGATCTCGAGGGGCTGGACCATCTGGGCTCGATGCCCGGCATGGCGCCCTTCACCCGTGGCCCCCGGGCGACGATGTACGCGGGCCGTCCCTGGACCATCCGCCAATACGCCGGGTTCTCCACGGCCGAGGAATCGAACGCCTTCTACCGCAAGGCCCTGGCCGCCGGTCAGCAGGGCGTCTCGGTCGCCTTCGACCTGGCGACGCACCGCGGCTATGACAGCGACCATCCGCGCGTGGTGGGGGATGTGGGCAAGGCGGGCGTGGCCATCGATTCGGTCGAGGACATGAAGATCCTCTTCGACGGCATCCCGCTGGAAAAGGTCTCGGTCTCGATGACCATGAACGGCGCGGTGATCCCGATCCTGGCCAATTTCATCGTCACCGGCGAGGAGCAGGGCGTGGACCGCAGCCTGCTGTCCGGGACCATCCAGAACGACATCCTCAAGGAGTTCATGGTCCGCAACACCTATGTCTATCCGCCCGAACCCTCGATGCGGATCATCGCGGATATCATCGAATACACCTCGGCCGAGATGCCGAAGTTCAACTCGATCTCGATCTCCGGCTACCACATGCAGGAAGCGGGCGCGAACCTGGTGCAGGAGCTGGCCTTCACCCTGGCCGACGGGCGCGAATACGTCCGGGCAGCGCTGGCGCGGGGCATGGATGTGGACGCTTTCGCCGGGCGGCTGTCGTTCTTCTTCGCCATCGGCATGAATTTCTTCATGGAGGCCGCCAAGCTGCGCGCCGCGCGGCTGCTCTGGCACCGCATCATGACCGAGTTCAACCCGAAGAAGTCGGGCAGCCTGATGCTGCGGACCCATTGCCAGACCTCAGGCGTGTCGCTGCAGGAGCAGGACCCCTACAACAACGTCGTGCGCACCGCCTACGAGGCGCTGGCGGCGGCGCTGGGGGGCACGCAGTCGTTGCACACCAACGCGCTGGACGAAGCCATCGCGCTGCCCACCGAATTCAGCGCCCGCATTGCCCGCAACACCCAGCTCATCCTGCAGGAAGAGACCGGGGTGACCAAGGTCATCGATCCGTTGGCGGGATCTTACTATGTTGAGAAACTGACAGCGGACCTGGCGGAAGCGGCCTGGAAACTGATCGAGGAAGTTGAAGAACTGGGAGGGATGACCAAGGCCGTGGCCTCGGGCATGCCGAAGCTCCGCATCGAGGAATCGGCCGCGCGGCGGCAGGCGCAGATCGACCGGGGCGAAGAGGTCATCGTCGGCGTCAACAAGTACCGCCTCGCCAAGGAAGACCCGATCGACATCCTCGACATCGACAACGTCAAGGTGCGCGAGAGCCAGATCGCCCGTCTGACCGCGATGCGCGCCAAGCGCGACGAGGCGGCCTGCAGCGCCGCGCTGGCGGAACTGGAGCGTCGGGCGAAGGAAGGCGGCAACCTTCTGGAAGGCGCCGTCGAAGCCGCGCGGGCACGCGCCTCTGTCGGAGAGATCAGCATGGCGATGGAAAAGGTGTTCGGCCGTCACCGGGCCGAGGTGAAGACCCTCGCCGGGGTCTATGGCGCGGCCTATGAGGGCGACGCGGGCTTTGCCCAGATCCAGAAGGACGTCGAGGCCTTCGCCGAGGACGAGGGGCGCCGTCCCCGGATGCTGGTGGTCAAGATGGGCCAGGACGGCCACGACCGCGGCGCCAAGGTCATCGCCACCGCCTTTGCCGATATCGGGTTCGACGTCGACGTGGGCCCCCTGTTCCAGACCCCGGAAGAGGCGGCGCAGGACGCCATCGACAACGACGTGCATGTCATCGGCATCTCCAGCCAGGCGGCGGGTCACAAGACCCTTGCGCCGAAGCTGGTGGAGGCGTTGAAAGAACAGGGCGCGGGCGACATTCTGGTGATCTGCGGCGGGGTGATTCCGCAGCAGGACTACCAGTATCTCTACGACCACGGCGTGAAGGCGATCTTCGGTCCCGGCACCAACATCCCCGCCGCGGCCAAGGATATCCTGCGTCTGATCCGCGAGGCGCGCGGTTAGGGAACTCCGGCTGGCGGACCCCGGGGGAGGGGTCCCGGCCGAAGGGGGCGGCGGCGGGGAGGCCGCCGCCCTTTTCGTTTGCGCCGATCGGGGGCAGGATGGCCGCATGGAGGGCCGTCATGACCGAACTGATCCTCACGACCTATGACTGGGTGCCGGACCTGCCGCGCGGCTATGTCCGCGACCTGCGGGTCCGCTGGGCGCTCGAGGAGGCGGGGCTGCCCTACCGCGTGGCCTCGGTCCCGTTCCACGACCGGGGCGCCGCGCATCTGGCGCATCAGCCCTTCGGTCAGGTGCCCTGGCTGCTGGACGGCGATCTGTCCGTGTTCGAAACGGGCGCGATCCTGCTGCATCTGGCCGAGAAGAGCCCGGCACTGATGCCCCGCGAGGCCGCGGGCCGCTCGGCGGTGACCCAATGGGTCTTCGCCGCGCTCAACTCGGTGGAAATGGCGGGCCTGCCCTGGGCGCTGCTGCGCTTCGGCACCGATCCCGTGCCCGAGGCGATGACCCGCTTCCTGTCCCTGCGCCTTGACCGGATGGAGGCGGTTCTGGCGGCGGGCGACTGGCTGCCGCACGGCTTCTCAGTGGCCGATATCCTGATGGCCGATGTGCTGCGCCTCGTGGACCGGTTCGACGGGCTGGCGGCGCATCCGGCCTGCAAGGCCTATGTCACCCGCGCCACCGAAAGGCCCGCCTTCCGCAAGGCCCTGGCCGATCAGATGGCCCATTTCGCCGCCGCCGATTGAACCCCCTTCCGCTGGCCCGGCGACGGGGGCAGGATGCGGGCGGATCGGAGGCGGGCGATGGATGGCAAACGGCGGGTGATCGCGGGATCGATGGCGCTCGCGATGCTCTGGGCGCTGGGGCTCGTCTGGTGGGGCCGGGCACCGGGCGAGGTCTGGCCCTCGCTCGCCGGGGCCTTTCTGCCGGGCGGGCTGGTCATGGGGCTGATGGTCGGGCGGCTGGCGCAGCGGCGCTTTTTCGATGACGCGACCATCGACGGCGCGGCTTTCCTCCCCGGCTCGGGTGCCCAGATCGACCAGCGGGTCCTGACCAATACCACCGAGCAGCTGGTGCTGGCACTCGCCGTCTGGCCCTTCGCCGGGCTGGTGCTGGGCTGGGGGCTGCTGCCCTGGCTCGGCCTGTCCTTCGCCCTGAGCCGACTGCTCTTCTGGATCGGCTATCACGCCTCGCCGCCCCTCAGGGGCTTTGGATTCGCGGCCAGTTTCTACCCGACCATGGTGGCGGGGATCTGGGCGCTTGTTGTCTCACTCGGAGGATCGTCATGATCGCGCTCGACCATATCGCCCTTGCCGCCCTGTCGCTCGACGAAGGTAGCGCCGCCATCGAGGCCGCGCTGGGCGTGCCGCTGGAGCCCGGCGGGCGCCATGCGCAGATGGGGACGCATAACCGGCTGCTGTCGCTGGGGCCCGGTGAATACCTCGAACTCATCGCCATCGACCCCGAGGGGCAGGCGCCGGACCGCCCGCGCTGGTTCGACCTCGACGCCTTCGCGGGCGAGACCCGGCCGCAATGCTGGATCCTGCGCACCGACGACATGGAGGCGGCGCTGGCCCGGGCGCCCGCGGGGACCGGCGTGCCGACGCTCTTTCGTCGTGACGCGCTGAGCTGGACCTTCGCGCTGCCCGACAGCGGCCAGCAGCCCTTTGACGGCACCGCGCCCGCGCTCATCGAATGGGGCGAGGGGATGGTCCATCCCTCTGTCCGCCTGCCCGACCGGGGGGTGCGGCTGACCGGCGTCACCCTGCGCCACCCCCGGCCCGATGTGCTGCGGCAGGCACTGGCCGGGCTGATCGACGAGCCGCGCCTGACGGTCGAGACCGGGGCGCCGGGCATCGCCTTTGCCTTCGACACCCCGAACGGTCCGCGCGAACTGGCATGATCCGGCCCGCCCGCCACGGCGATGCGCCGGTCATCGCCGCTTTCTGGAACCCGATCATCCGCGACACCGCCGTCACCTTCTCGCCGCTCGAAAAGACGGTGGAGGAGATCGCCGCGATGATCGCCACAAGGCCGGCCTTTCTGGTCATCGACCGGGGGCAGGGGGCCGAGGGCTTTGCCACCTACGCCCAGTTCCGCAGCGGCCCCGGCTATGCCTTCGCACAGGAACACACGGTGATTCTGGCGCCCTCGTCCCGGGGGCGAGGGGCGGGCCGCGCGTTGATGACGGCGCTGGAGGACCACGCCCGCAGTCAGGGCCACCATGCGATGATTGGTGGGGTCTCGGGCTCGAACCCCGATGGCATCGCCTTTCATGCCCGAATCGGCTATGCCGAAGTCGCAAGGATGCCCCAGGTTGGCTGGAAACTGGGCGCATGGCACGATCTTGTGTTCATGCAGAAATTGTTGTGAACGTCGCATGTTCAAGCGCCCTGAGCGGCGCTAGAATGCGGCCATGTCCCTTTGGTCCCGGATCACTGACGCCATCGAGGCGCTGCGTACAGGTGAGCCGCTCAGCGCGGTGTTCGACCGGCTGCGCGTGCGCCCGGAACGCACCGTCGCCTTCACCATCGGCGTGATCGCGCTGGGGGCCAAGCTGGCCAAGGCCGACGGCACCGTCACCCGCGACGAGGTGGCGATGTTCCGCGAGGTCTTCACCATCCCCAAGGAAGACGAGGCGAGCGCGGCGCGGGTCTTCAATCTGGCCCGGCAGGACGTGGCGGGCTACGATTCCTATGCGCGCAAGATCGCCGGTCTGTTTCCGCCCAATGATCCGGTGCTGCGCGACCTGATCGAGGGGCTGTTCCACGTCGCCGTGGCGGATGGCGATTTTCACCCGGCCGAGGAGGCCTTCCTGCGCGAGGTGTCGGGCATCTTCGGGCTGGGGGACGCCTGTTACCGGGCGATCTATGCCCGCAATGTCCCGGGTGCGGCGCCCGATCCCTATGAACTGCTGGAACTGCCGCATGATGCCTCGCTCGATCAGGCGCGGGCGGCGTTCCGGCGCATGGTGCGGGAATCGCATCCCGATGCCCTGCGCGCCCGCGGCGTCCCGGACGAGGCCGTGCGGCTGGCCGAGGATCGGCTCAAGGCGCTCAATTCCGCGTGGGAAGAGGTCCAGCAGCGCCACGCGGCTTAAGACCGCGTTTCGGCTGTGCTAGGGTCGCCCCGGTTCAACCCGGACAGGAGCGCGCGTGTCCCTGATCTTTATCGGCCTTGGTGCCCTGCTGCTGCTGGCGCTGCTCAAGCGGTCGTTCCGGCTGATGATGGGGCTGGGCGGCGGGATGATCGCGGCGGCGCTGGGCCTGCAGGGCGGCGGGGAACCCGCCACCGCGCCGCGCCGCTCGCCCACGGCCGAGGCCCGCCCCTGGCAGAATGCGCCCGGCACCGAGCGGCTCTGGGTCACGACCGACCGGCTGCACCGGCGGACCTGCCCCTCGACCGATTGCGGCAGCCTTGGCTGGCTGGCGCTGGGCGAGGGGGTCACGGTGCGCGAGATCCAGAACGGCTGGGCGCGGATCAGCGAACCCTATGACGCGGCCTGCCGGGGCGGCGCCAGCGGCATGGTCGAGACGGGCAATGCCGCCTGCGCGCCGGGCAACGGGATCGAGGGTGGGCGGGTCGCGGAATGGGTCTCGGCCTCGTTCCTGTCCTCGACCCGGCCGCCCGACGCGCCCCGCCGCTGAGGGCGCGGCCCTCGTCAAAACCCGCTCGGGCGCTATCTTGGCCATATTGGTAACCGCCCGCCCCCGACTCAGGAGCCCCGGCCATGCGTCTTGTCCCCGTTCTTGCCCTGACCCTGACCCTCGCCGCGCCGGTTCAGGCGCAGGAGGAACCGCCGCCCGGCAGCTCGCTGCAGGGCATGCTTGACGACATGATGGGGGCGGTGAACCCCTGGCTGGCCGATCTGGTCGAGATGCTGGGCGACCTGACCGGCTGGCACGCGCCGGAATTCCTGCCCAATGGCGATATCCTGATCCGCCGCCGCCAGCCGGACGAACCGGGCGGGACCGCGCCCGAGCCTCAGGACGAGGACGCGCCCTTGGCCCCGGGCGAGAGCCTGGAATTGTGATGCCGCCCGACCCGCTGGATGGTGGTCACGCCCAGCGTCTTGGCCAGCGCGGCAAAGCGTGAGGCCGCGACCTCGCCGAACAGATCCTTGCGTTCGGGCTGCAGGATCAGCTCCAGCACCTTTTTCTTGGGGAAATAGCGCAGCTCGCCCGCCTCGTCCGGTCCGGCCAGCGAGAACATGGCGCCAAAGCGCATGGCCCGGCCGATCATGATGGCGTGGCGGATCTCTTCCTCGTCCAGCAGCCGCAGCAGCGGTGTCAGGCGGCTGTCGGCGCCGGGCGATTTGTAGCGGTTCATCAGCGCGAGGCCCAGATAGACCCGCCCCTTGTGGTCGAGCCCGCCCAGATTGGCCCGCGTCGCCGTGTCGAAGCAGCTTTCCGAGCGATAGTCCGGATGCGCCCGCCAGTTCACGTCATGCAGAAGGCAGGCGGCCTTGACCAGCCGCATCCGCTCGTCGGGGACGTTGCGGTAAAGCGGCATGAGGAAGTCGAACATCCGCCGCCCGAAACCGGGGATGCGGGCCGAGGAATTCTCCAGATGGCGGCAGGCCTCGATCAGCGGATCGCGGGCGCGCAATTCCTCGGGCATCTGTTCGTACAGGATCCCCTCACGAATGCCGTAACTGGAGATATAGATCTCGCGCGGGCGGAACACGGTCAGCATTTGGCGCAGCACGATGGTGGCCAGCGGCACCAGCACGATCCGCTCGGGCGAAATCCCGGTCTTGTCGCGCAGCTTCTTCAGATCCTGGGTTTCCAGCCAGTCGATGGTCTTGCGGATCGACTTGGGCGTCATCTCGTATTCGTGCAGCACGGTCAGCGGATAGCCGCGCCGCTCCATGTCGAGCCGGGCCAGCGCCCGCCACGACCCACCCACCAGATAGAGCGCCTTGTGGTCGGCCCCCACCTCGTCGCGCAGGGCCTTCAGCGTCTCGGTGATATGGGTCCGCAGACCCTTCTTGCCACCCGGCACCTGCTGCAGGCGGAAGGGGCCCAGGGTCGAACTGACCCGCCGCCCGACCGTGGCATCGCCGATCTCGGCCAGTTCCATGGACGAACCGCCGATGTCGCAGACCAGCCCGCGCGCCCCGGGCCAGCCCAGCAGCACCCCCTGGGCGGACAGGCGGGCCTCCTCGGTCCCGGGGATGATCAGCATCTCGACCCCGGTCGCGGCCTCGACCTCGGCCTTGAACTCGGTGCCGTCCTCGGCCTCACGCACGGCGGCGGTGGCGACCATGGTCAGGCTGGTGAGCCGCATGTCGGCCGAGAGGAGCGCAAAGCGCTTGATCGCGGCCAGCGCCCGGGCGCGGCCCTCGGGATGCAGGCGGTTGGTCTGGGCCAGATCGCGGCCCAGCCCGCAGAGCACCTTCTCGTTGAAGAAATAGGCCGGCGAGCGGGCGGCACCGTCGAACACCACCATGCGCACCGAGTTGGAGCCGACGTCGATCACGCCCACCCGATCCAGCGCCCGCATCGATTCGTCATCGAAGAGCGATTGTCCGCCGAAATAGCCACGCACCGGCGGAGGCGATACGGGCGGGGTGGTCATGGTCTCGCTGTCTGCATCCATGGCCTGTCTCTTTCGTCATTGGCAGCAGGGTCATCTAGTCAGTGCCGCGGCGCGGCGTCAACCGCGGCTGTCAGTCGGGGGTATGCGCCAGCTCGGGCACATCCCGCGCCCCGGCCGATCCACGACCCGAGAGCGAGGGGTTCTCCATGAAGAACCGATGGCACGAGAACATCGGCCGGTCGGGATCGCCGCTCTGCGGGTCGCGCAGGTATCGGCCGTTGCCGTCCAGCACCCAGCTTTGCGCCTCGTCATAGAGGTTGGCGGCCATGATCTGGCTGACGATCTGCGCCTTGACGGTCTTGTTCTTGATCTCGACCAGGGTTTCCACCCGCCGCAGCAGGTTGCGCCCCATCCAGTCGGCCGAGGACATGAAGACCCGCGCCTGATCGGAGGGCAGGCCGAAGCCCGAGCCGAAACAGACGATCCGAGAATGTTCCAGGAACCGGCCGACGATGGACTTGACGCGGATATTCTCGGAAAAGCCCTTGATGCCGGGCCTGAGCCCGCAGATCCCGCGTACCACGAGGCTGATCTGCACCCCCGCCTGACCGGCGGCATAGAGCGCGTCGATCACGTCCTCGTCGACCACGGAATTCATCTTGGCCCAGATCTGCGCCGGGCGTCCGGCGCGGGCATGATCGGCCTCGCGCGCGATCAGTTCCAGCAGGCGGCTTTTCAGCGACAGGGGCGAGATGGCGAGGTTTTCCAGCATCTCGGGCTCGGCATAGCCCGACAGGAAGTTGAAGACCCGCGCCGCATCGCGCCCGATGGGGGCGTTGCAGGTGAAAAGGCTGAGGTCGGTATAGATCCGCGCGGTGATCGGGTGGTAATTGCCGGTGCCCCAATGGGTATAGGTGACCAGCTTGTCCCCCTCGCGCCGCACCACGGCCGAGATCTTGGCATGCGTCTTGTACTGGATGAAACCATAGACGACATGCGCGCCCGCGCGTTCCAGACGGCGCGACTGGCGGATGTTGGCGGCCTCGTCGAAACGGGCTTTCAGTTCCACAAAGGCGGTGACGGATTTGCCCGCCTCGGCCGCCTCGCAGAGCGCGTCGACGATCGGGCTGTCGCGGCTGGTGCGGTAGAGCGTCTGCTTGATGGCCAGGACGTTGGGGTCGGAGGCCGCCTGCGTCAGGAAGCGGACCACCATGTCGAAGGTCTCATAGGGGTGGTGCAGCAGCATGTCCTTCTGGCGGATCGCCGCGAACATGTCGCCCTCGTGGTCCTGCACCCGCTCGGGCACCCGGGGGCTGAAGGGCGGCCATTGCAGGTCGCGCCGCCCGTCCACCACCAGTTCCTTGAGGTCGGCCATGCCCAGGAGGCCGTCCAGTTCGATCACCTCGTCCGAGTTGACCTCCAGCTCCTGCATGACCAGCGCCTTGAGCGTGGGCTCGGCCCCGGCGGTCAGCGTCAGGCGCACCACCTCGCCCCGGCGGCGGCGCTTCAGCGCCACCTCGAATTCGCGGACCAGATCCTCGGCCTCTTCCTCGACCTCCATGTCCGAATCGCGCAGCACCCGGAAGGCGCAGGAATTCAGCGCGACATAGCCCGGGAAAAGCGCCTGCAACTGGTCGAGCAGCAGCTCTTCCAGCGGCAGGAAGCGATAGGCGAGCCCCTCGGCCGGCAGGCGGATGAAGCGGTCGATCTGCTGCGGCACCGGCAGGAGCGCGCTGCGCCTGAGGCCGTCGGCCCGCCGCTCGATGGTCAGGGCCAGACAGAAACCGGCGTTGGGGATGAAGGGGAAGGGATGCGCCGGGTCGATGGCCAGCGGCGAGAGCATCGGGAAGACGTTCGACAGGAAATATTCGCCCAGGAAGGCGCGGTCGGCCTCGGTCAGCGCCTGGCGATCCAGGATCACCATCTTCTCGTTTTCCAGCTCGCTGCGCAGGGCGCGGAACGTCTCCTGCTGGGTCAGCATGAGGCGGCGGGCGTCCTCGTTTATCAGCGTCAGCTGCTCATAGGCGGTCATCCCGTCCAGCGAGGGCGTGATGTTGCCCGAGCGGTACAGCTCGCGCAGGCCGGCCACACGGACGGTATAGAACTCGTCCAGGTTGGTGGCCGAGATCGACAGGAACCGCACCCGTTCGAGCAGCGGCACGCGGGGGTTCGAGGCCTCGTCCAGGACCCGCCAGTTGAAGGCGATCCAGGACAATTCGCGGTTGAAGAAACGCCCCGGCGCCGACGGATCGAAACCTTCGGGCGGATCGATGGGCGCGGGGAACGGGCCATGGAGGAAATCGGCGGTGCTCATGAGCGTTCGTTAGCCCGCAATTGCGACACTTGGGTGACGGTCTTCATGATGCGGCTGAGTCCCCGTCCTTGTCGAGATCTTCGGCCAGAACCTCGCTCGCCAGCCGCACGGTGACGGGGCGCTTGAGCTGCAGCGCGCGGCGGTCGATCCGGGCGACCAGCGCGCCTGCCGCGGCCAGCGAACGCTCCATCCGGGGCAGCAGGAAGTCGATCAGGCCGGGGTCGACCTGCAATTGCCGGTCGGTGAACAGCTTGACCAGCACCGCGGCCAGCAGCGCCTCGTCGGGTTCGGCCAGTGCCGGATGCGCGGCGGCCGACAGGCGCGAATAGAGGTCGGGCAGGGCCAGGCCCCAGTCTCGGGCAGGGACGGGGGCGGTGAGCAGCAGCTCGCCCCGTCCGCGAAGATGGTTGATGAGATGAAAGAGCGCCTCTTCGCCGCCGGTCCCGGCCAGCGTCGCGGCGTCGTCGATCACCACCTTGAGGGGGGCGCCGGGCGCCAGCAGGGCGGGCAGGTCGGCGCGGAAGTGCTGGACCGGCTGCCAATGGGCGCCGACCCGCCGGGCCCAGACATGCGCCAGATGCGTCTTGCCCGAGCCGGTCGGCCCCACCAGCACCGAAAGCCCCGCAGGCAGGCCGCGCGGATCGTCGAGCGCCGCCACCGCCTGCGCGTTGGACGGCGCTTCGAGGAAATCCTCGCGCCCCATGGCCGCGTCGCTGGGCAGGGCCAGCGGCAATTGTTCAGGGAATTTCCGGTCCGTCATCACCGTCTCCGGCCACCCGGGGCGGCGTGTCGCGCAGGACCCACGAGCGCGGCGCGCCGTCGCTGTTGGTCCCGGCATAGAGCGCGCTTTCGCGGTAGACCCCGGCGAAATGGCGGGCGATCACGCCGATCGCCGCCGCCACCGGCACCGCCACCAGCATGCCGACGAAGCCGAAGGCCGCGCCGAAGACGCTGAGCGCGAAGATCAGCCAGACCGGGTGCAGGCCGACCGAGCGGCCCACCAGCTTGGGCGTGAGCACATTGCCCTCGATGGCCTGCCCGGCGACGAAGACCGCCGCGACCAGCCCCAGCTGCACCCAGTCGCCCCAGAATTGCACCAGCCCCAGCCCCAGCGCCAGCATGCCGCCGATCACCGCCCCGACATAGGGAATGAAGGTGATGAGCCCGGTGATCGCCCCGATCACCAGCCCGAATTGCAGCCCGACCAGCATGAGACCGGCGGCATAATAGACGCCCATCAGCAGGCAGACCGTGCCCATGCCGCGCACGAAGGCGGCCACGGTGCGGTCGATCTCGGCCGCGACGCGGCGGATGGTGGGGGCGTGGTCGCGCGGCAGCATGTCGTCGATCCGGGCGATCATGCGGTCCCAGTCGAGCAGCAGGTAAAAGGCCACCACCGGCACCACGACGATCAACAGCACGACGTTGAGGACCGACCAGGCCGATCCCAGCACCGCGTTGACCAGCTCGCCGCTGCGGGACTGGATCGCCTCGCCCATCTGGGCCAGCGACTGGCGCAGCGTCGATTCGGGATCGGCGATCGAGGGCAGGCGTTCGGTGGCCAGCGTATAGGCCCGGTCGACAAGGCTGGGGATCGCCTCGCGCAGGGCCTGGAACTGCTCGACCAGCAGCGGCACGACCAGCAGGATCGCCAGCACGAAGACCAGCAGCACGATCAGCGAGATCAGCACCGTCGCCAGCGTCCGGCTGGCTCCCAGCCGCTCCAGCCGGTCGGCCAGCGGGTCGAGGAAATAGGCCAGCGCCGCGCCCAGCACGAAGGGCAGGATCACGTCGCCCAGCCGCCACAGCGCCAGAATCAGCAGGGCGGCCAGAACCCCCCAGATCTGCAACTGGCGCTTGACGCTGAGCGCCATGGATCAGATCTGCCGCTCGGGCAGACGCACCACCAGACCCTCGAGGGCAGGCGTCACCTTGATCTGGCAGGTCAGCCGCGAGAGCGCCGGATTGGGCTCGAAGGCGAAATCCAGCATGTCCTCTTCCATCGGGTCCTTGGGGGGCAGTTTGCCGACCCAGGCCTCGTCCACATAGACATGGCAGGTCGAACAGGCGCAGGCGCCGCCGCAATCGGCCTCGATGCCGTTCACGCCGTTGTCGCGCGCGCCTTCCATGACCGTGAGCCCCGGGGCCACGTCGATGACATGCTCCGTCCCGTCGAACTCGATATAGGTAATCTTGACCATTCTTGCCTCGTCCGCCCTCTGTCAGCCCCGACATAAAACACGCCGGGGCGTTTGACCAGAGTTGCGGAGGCACGGGCCTGCATGGGGTGCGCGCCGCGAAATGGTGCCGCCTGCGCCCCCGGTGCGCCGTTTCTCTGCCCGGAAAATGCCCCGATCCGACGCCAGATTATCCGCATGTCAGGAAACAATACGCCGAATCGCGCGTTTGGGGTCGTCATGCTTCGCTTCGCTCTTCCGCTTCTGGTCACCCTCGCCCTCGGCGCCTGTCAGGCCGCCGATCCCGAGGCCACCGTGAGCCGGGCCCAGCCCGCGCCCGAGGCCGGCCGCGCCGCCGTGGTGCCGGCGGGGGCCTGCTGGGCGACCGACCGGGTGCCGGCCCTGACCGAGACCCGCTTTGTCGCGGTCGAGGGTCGCAGCGGCCTGCAGCCCGAAGAAACCACGCTGCGCCCGGCCGAGGATCGGCTGTTCGCCGTGCCCTGCCCGGAACAGCTGGATGGCGAACTCACCGCCTCCTTGCAGCGGGCGCTCAGCGCGCGGGGGCTTTATGCCGGGCCGATCACCGGCACGATGGATGCCGAGACGACCGAGGCCGTGCGCCGCTATCAGGCGCCGCAGGGGCTGGACAGCGGCGTGCTGTCGCTCGATGCCGCGCAGCAGATGGGGCTGATCGCCATTCCGCGCGACCGGCTCTGACCCCTCACGGGGCTGTCAGAGACCCTTGTCCCAATCCTGCATCCGGGCGACGTAGCGCGCCAGCGTGTCGATCTCCAGATTGACCGGATCGCCGATTGCAACATCGCCCCAGGTGGTGACCTGCTGGGTATGCGGGATCAGGTTGACGCCGAATACCGCGCCCTCGACCTCGTTCACCGTCAGCGAGGTGCCGTTCAGCGCCACCGAGCCCTTGGGGGCGATGAACCGCGCCAGCGCCTCGGGGGCGCGGAACCGCACGCGGGTGCTGTCGCCCTCGGTGGCGACGCCGATCACCTCGGCCACGCCATCGACGTGACCCGAGACGATATGCCCGCCCAGCTCGTCCCCGACCTTCAGCGCGCGTTCGAGGTTGAGGCGCTTGCCCGCCGACCAGAGGTTGCGGCCGATCGCCGTCTTGTCGACCGTCTCGGCCGAGATGTCGACGTCGAACCAGTTCTCCGGCATCCGCCCCAGCGCCACGACCGTCAGGCAGACGCCGTCGCAGGCGATCGAGGCGCCGATCTCGATCCCCTCCACGTCATAGCCCGTGGCGATCCGCGCGCGCAGGTCGCCGCGCTGCTCGACCGACAGGACCCGGCCGATATCGGTGATGATTCCGGTGAACATGCGCGTCTCTCCGTTCCAGGGCCCCGGGCGGGCCAAAATTCGGCCATCATCGGGGTTTAACACTGGCCTCCTCTCTGGCATCCTTTTCCACAAAGGGGAACACCCCAAGGGCAGAGGCAGGCACATGATACGCACCACCGGCGAGGGGCGCCGTTTCCTCTTTCTGCAAGGCCCGCACGGACCGTTCTTTCGCGATCTGGGCGCCATGCTGCGCCGCACCGGGGCCGAGGTCCGGCGCATCGGTTTCAACCGCGGCGATCAGGCCTATTGGGGGCGGGAGGGCTATGTGCCCTATACCGGCACGCCCGAGGATTGGCCCGCCGCCATCGCCCGGGAATTCGCGGGGCAGGGGACCACGGACCTCGTGCTCTACGGCGACACCCGCTTCATCCATGCCGAAGCGGTGCGTCAGGCCCATGCCCACGGCATCACCGTCCATGTCTTCGAGGAAGGCTACCTGCGCCCCTGGTGGGTGACCTACGAGCGGGGCGGGGCCAACGGCCATTCGCGGCTGATGGAGCTGTCCATCCCGCAGATGCGCCAGGCGCTGGAGAATTGTGAGACCGACCTGATCGACGCCCCCGCGCATTGGGGCGACATGCGCCAGCACGTCTATTACGGCTTTGCCTATCACGCGCGGATCCTGTTGGCCAACGGCGCCTACAAGGGCTTCCGCCCGCACCGGGCGCTGAACGTGGTTCAGGAATTCCGCCTGCACCTGAACCGGCTGGTGATGATGCCCTTCCACGCCATCGAGCGGCGGCTGGCCACCTGGCGGGTGCGCACGGGCGGCTTCCCCTATCATCTGGCGCTTTTGCAGCTGGAACATGACGCGAGCTTCCAGCAGCACTCGCCCTTCCGCACGATGACCGAGTTTCTGGAGGTGGCGATCCGCGGCTTTGCCGAGGGCGCGCCGCGCCACCATCACCTCGTGTTCAAGGCCCATCCGCTGGAGGACGGCCGCACGAAGCTGAAGGCCGATATCGCCCGCATCGCCGGGGCCTTGGGCGTGGCGGATCGCGTGCATTTCATCCGTGGCGGCAAGCTGGCGGGCCTGCTGAACCACGCGCGCTCGGCCGTGACCGTCAATTCCACCGCCGCGCAGCAGGTGCTGTGGCGGGGCATGCCGCTCAAGGTCTTCGGCGCCGCGGTCTATGACAAGCCGGAATTCGTCTCGACCCAGCCGCTGCCCGAGTTCTTCGCCCATCCGACCCGCCCCGACCTGCGCGCCTACCGCGACTACCGGCGATTCCTGCTGGAGACCTCGCAACTGCCGGGGGGCTTCTATTCCGCCGCCGGGCGGCGGCAGCTCCTGCGGCAGGTGGTCGACCTGATCCTCTCGCCCGAGGATCCCTATTCGGCGCTGATCGCCGGACGTGCGGCGCCACGGCAACACTTGCGGCTTGTGCCCTGAGCCGGGGCGGCACAAGATGCGGGAGGCCTCTGGCGGGGATCACCTGTATCTTGCCGGGCCCGGCCAGCCGTCAGACCTTTGGCCGTCAGACAGCCGCCCACGGCAATCCCCACTTGGAAATTCTGACGCTTCTGCGTATACTTGCGTAAAAAACTTGAGGCAGATCCATTAAAGGAGCCCGAGCAGTGTTTGTCAGACCTTCCCGCCGCGTTCGCGCGCTGGCGCTCGGTGTCCTTGTTGCGGGAGTCGCGGCTTGCACCGCGCCACGTCCGGGCCCGACCATGAACGAGATCTTCGCAGGCTCGGTCCTGCGCGAGGGCGACAGCTATATCGTCGCCGTCGGCGACCGGGTGAACCGGGCCGCGAACGTCCCGACCTCGCTGGGCTTCTCGGACGCGCTGCGCCACGCGCGGCTTCTGGGCGGCGACACGATCCGCACCGGCGATACCGTCTCGGTGACCGTGTTCGAAAACGTGCCCGAGGGGCTGCTGACCTCGGCCGACACCCCCGGCGCCCGGCTGACCGAGCTTCAGGTCGACGATCAGGGCTATATCTTCGTCCCCTTCGCCGGCCGCGTCCGTGCCGCGGGCCAATCGCCCGAGGGGCTGCGCTCGGCCATCGCCGAACAGCTCGACCAGCAGACGCCCGACCCGCAGGTCTATGTCAGCCGCACCGGCGGCGACGGGGCCACGGTCAGTGTCGTCGGCCGGGTCGGCGCACAGGGCGTCTATCCGATCGAGCGTCCGAACCGCCGCCTGACCGCCATGATCGCCACCGCGGGCGGCGTCAGCGTGCCAACCCAGACCGCCATGGTCACCGTGGCCCGCGGCTCGGTCATCGACCGGGTCTGGCTTGACGACCTCTTCCGCTATCCGCAGCTCGACATCGCCATGCGCGGCGGCGACCGGATCTTCGTCGAACAGGACCAGCGGCGCTTCACCGTCATGGGCGCGACCGGCAGCCAGGCGCTGATTACCTTCGACCAGCGCGAACTGACCGCGATCGAGGCTCTGGCCCAGGTCGGCGGGCTCGATGCCGCGCGGGCCGATCCGACCGGCGTCTTCGTGTTCCGCGACGAACCGGCCGAAGTGGCGCGCAACGTGCTGGGCATGCCCAACCTGCAGGGCGACACGCGCATCGTCTACGTGCTGGACCTGACCGCGCCGAACGGCATGTTCATGGCCCGCGACTTCCAGATCCGCGACGGCGATTCGATCTATGTGACCGAAGCCTCGGCCGTCCGCTGGAACCGCCAGATCGCCACGCTCACCGGCGCGCTCAGTGCCACCGGCTCGGCGATCACAGCCATCGACCGGGCGACCAGCCCTTGACCGGGCGGGGCCCGCGATGCCGGGTGACAGCCGTTCCCCGCGCCGCCTGATCGCCACCAGCGGCGGGTTCCTCGGCCCGGGCGCCACCGCGAGGCGCCTGCGCCGCATCCTGGAACTGGCCGTGGCCCGCCCGACGCTGGGCTGGCCCGGCGCGGAGGACGCGGTGATCGCCTGGGGCCATGCGCCCCGCGCCCGGCGGGCCGAGGCTTTGGCCGCCCGCACCGGCGCCCCCCTCTGGCGGATCGAGGATGCCTGGATCCGCTCACTGAGGCCCGGACGCGCCGGGGGCGGGCCGCCGATGGGCCTGCTGCTCGACCGGCTGGGCATGCATTACGACCCGGCCCAGCCCTCGGAGCTTGAGGTCCTGCTGGCCACCCATGCGCTGGACGACGGGGCGCTGATCGCCCGGGCCCGGCTGGCGCTGGAGCGGCTGCGCGCGCTGCATCTGTCCAAATACAACACCCATGATCCGGGGCTGGAGCCGCCGCCGCCCGGCTATGTGCTGGTGGTCGATCAGGTGCGCGGCGACGCCTCGCTGACCCATGGCGGGCTGGCGCGGCCCGAGCGGCGCTTCCGCGAGATGCTGGTCATGGCGCAGGAGGAGAACCCCGGTGCCCGCGTCCTGATCCGCGCCCATCCCGAAACTGCCTCGGGCGCGCGGCCGGGCTATTACGGCGCAGGGGATGCCACGGGGCGCGTCGCCTTCGTCGACGGGCCGCATTCGCCCTGGTCGCTGTTCGAAGGCGCGGTCGGGGTTTATACCGTCGCCTCCCAGATGGGGTTCGAGGCGATCCTGGCCGGTCACCGGCCCCGGGTCTTCGGCCAGCCCTTCTATGCTGGCTGGGGCCTGTCCGACGACGAAAACGCGCCGCCCCGCCGCCAGCGGCAGCTGACCCGGGTGCAGCTTTTCGCGCTGGCGATGCTGGTCTATCCGCTCTGGTACGACCCGCTCCGCGACCGGCTCTGCCCGTTCGAAGAGGTTCTGGACCAGATGGAGGCCCGCCTCACCGCCTTTCGTCAGGACCGCCATGGCCATGTCGCCCTCGGGATGCGGCGTTGGAAACGGGCGCATCTGCAGGATTTCTTCGGACGCGAGACGCCGGTGCGCTTCGGGGCGGAAGGGGCGACGCTGGCCTGGGCCTCGCAGGCGCCCGAGGATTTCGCGGGGCTCCGGGTCGAGGACGGTTTCCTGCGCTCGCGGGGCCTGGGCGCCGAACTGGTGCCGCCCCTATCACTGGCCGTCGATGACCTCGGCATCTACTACGATCCGACGCGCGAGAGCCGGTTGGAGCGGCTGATCGCCGGGCCCCTGCCACCGGGAGGCGCCGCCCGGGCCGAGCGGCTGCGCCGGGTGATCCTGGCGGCGGGGGTGACCAAGTACAACCTCGGCCCCGGCCCGGACGCGGCGGCGGCGGTGGCGGCGCTCACGGCCGAGAGGCCGGGCGCACCGGTGATCCTGATCCCCGGGCAGGTCGAGGACGATGCCTCGATCCGGCTGGGGGCGGGGGAGGTCCGGAGCAACCGCGCGCTGATCCTCGCGGCCCGGGCGGCGCATCCCGGGGCGATCCTGCTCTACAAGCCGCACCCGGATGTGGAGGCGGGGTTGCGGCCGGGCAAGGTGGTGGAGCCGCCGGTCGATCTGGTGCTGAACGGGGTCGAGGCCGGGGCGGCGCTGGCGCTGGCCGACCGGGTCTGGACCATGACCTCGGGTCTGGGGTTCGAGGCCCTGCTGCGCGGCATCCCGGTCACCACGCTGGGCGCGCCCTTCTACGCCGGCTGGGGCCTGACCGAGGATCTGGGGGAAGTGCCCGGGCGGCGGCTGGGCGTCTATCCGCGGCCCGATCTCGACCGGCTGACCCATGCGGCGCTGATCGCCTATCCGCGGTATCTGGACCCGGTGACGCGCGAGATCTGCCCGCCGGAACTGGCGGTCGAGCGGCTGGCCAGCGGCAGGACGGCGCGGGGGAGCTGGCGGCTCAGGCTGCTGGCGAAGCTGCAGGGAAGCGTGGCGAGCTACGCGCATTGGTGGCGGTGAGGGGGGCGATGGTGGGGTGAAACCCCAGCCCGCAGGCGCCGGGACGGTGCGTGCGAGCACGCACCCTACGGGCGTCGGTAGCAGGGGCAGGCCGATTGTTGGCGGTGAGGGTGAGACCCCAAGAAGTGGCACTCTGCAGGGTGGGGTTTCACCCCGCCATCGCCCTCTCCGCGAAAGTTCCGGGTAAAGGTCCGTCTCCACCCCGTAGGGTGCGTGCTCGCACGCACCGTCCCGCGCCCGCGCCAAGACAAAGGGGCGGCTCGCGCCGCCCCTTCCTCCGTCACGCCGTCGGCAGGACGTAATCCTTGAACTCGTCCCTGAGCTTGTTCTTCTGCATCTTGCCGGTCGCCCCCAGCGGGATCGTCTCGACGAAGACCACGTCATCGGGCAGCCACCATTTGGCGATCTTGCCGTCGAACCAGGCCAGCACGTCCTCTTTCGTCACTTTCGCATCGGGCTTCTTCATCACCACCAAGAGCGGGCGCTCGTCCCATTTCGGGTGATGCGCGGCGATGCAGGCGGCCATGGCGATGCCGGGATGGCCCATGGCGATGTTCTCGAGGTCGATCGAGGAAATCCACTCGCCACCCGACTTGATAACATCCTTGGTCCGGTCGGTGATCTGCATGAACCCGTCCGGGTCGATGGCCGAGACGTCACCCGTCGGGAACCAGCCCAGCCCGGCATCGTCGAAGCGCAGGATGTCCTCGCCATGGCGGTTGTAATAGCTGTCGACGATCCAGGGACCACGCACCAGCAACTCGCCCGAGGTCTTGCCGTCCCAGGGCAGTTCCTTGCCATCCGGCCCGACGATCTTCATGTCGACGCCATAGATGGCGCGGCCCTGCTTGGACAGGACGCTGTAGCGATCCTCGCCCTTCAGCCCCTCCTGACCGCCCTTCAGCGTGCAGACGGTGCCCAAGGGCGACATCTCGGTCATGCCCCAGGCGTGCAGCACCTGCACGTTGTATTTCTGGTCGAAGGCCCGCAGCATGGCGGGCGGGCAGGCCGAGCCGCCGATCACCGTGCGCCGCATGGTCGAGAAGCTGAGCCCGTTGGCCTCGGTATGGGCCAGAAGCCCCTGCCAGACGGTGGGCACCCCGGCGGACAGCGTCACGCCCTCGCCCTCGAACAGGTCATAGAGCGACTTGCCGTCCATCGCCGCGCCCGGGAAGACGATCTTGGCGCCGGTCATCGCCGCGGCATAGGGCAGGCCCCAGGCGTTGACGTGGAACATCGGCACCACCGGCAGGATCGTGTCGCGCGAGCTGAGGTTCAGCGCATCGGGCGCCACCGCGGCATAAGCGTGCAGCACGGTCGAGCGGTGGGAATAGAGCACACCCTTGGGATTGCCCGTGGTGCCCGAGGTGTAGCACAGGGACGAGGCCAGATTCTCGTCCAGCTGCGGCCAGTCATAGGCGTCCGAGCTGGCCTCCAGCAGGTCCTCGTAACAGATCAGCCCCGGGATCTTGGTCGCGGCCGGCATATGCGCGCGGTCCGACATCAGGATGAAATGCTTGACGGTGGCGTAGCGGGCGGCGGTCGCCTCGACCAGCGGCAGGAAGGTGATGTCGAAAAACAGCGCCTGATCGCCCGCGTTATCGGCGATCCACACCAGTTGATCGGGATGCAGCCGGGGGTTCAGCGTGTGCAGCACCATGCCCGCGCCCGAGGCCCCGTAATACAGCTCCATATGCCGGTCGGTGTTCCAGGCCAGCGACGCCACCCGCTGCGTCTGCTTGATCCCCAGCCCCTCCAGCGCATTGGCGACGCGGCGCGAGCGCCCGGCGATGCCGCGCCAGGTCGTGCGGTGAATCTCGCCCTCCGGACGGCGCGTGACGATCTCGCGGTTGCCGTGGTGTCGGTCGGCATGCACCAGCAGGCTGGAAATCAGCAGCGGCTGGCTCATCATCTGCCCAAGCATTCTCGGTCCTCCCTTTGGGTGTCCTATGCCTAAAGCCTGCGCCGGAACGGTCAAGCGGCCTAACGTAGCGTCACGGAGGCGTGTGACTTTGCGTCAGTGGCGGCGTGCTTCCTGCGGCAGGGAAAGCCAGTCATCGACATGGGCGATGCAGGCCATCCGGGCCTCCAGACCCTGACTCCGGTCGCGGCAATCACCGTGCAGCGCCTCGCGCGCGGCGCGGATCTGGCCCGAGACGGGGATCAGCGCCACCGCCGCCAGAATCACCGCAAGCGCGAGACAGCCGAGGATCGGCGCCTCGTGTCGCGGCAGCCGTGCGGCCGGGATCAGCAGCGGCAGGCCGGTCGCCAGGGCGGCCAGCAGCAGCAGCCACAGCGTCGGGGGACTCTCGAAGTCGATCAGCCCCAGAAACACCGCCAGCGCCGGCAGGCAGGCCAGGAAGGTGGTGACGTAGATCGCAAGCCAGACCGACCAGCGCAGCCTTTCCCGGCTGCCGCGATAGGGCGCCACCCGCATCGCCAGGGCCAGCCCCCCGGCGAGGCACCCCGCCAGCGTCAGCCCGGCAAAGAGGAGAAAGGCCCCGATCAGCATCCTGCGCCGAGCGTGGCACAGGTCGGGCCCGCCGGGAAGCCGGGTCTTGATCCGCCGCCCGCTTCGGGCGACGAAGGGGCAACAGGGAGGACAGCATGACCGAGGCACGGCCCATCCTCTGGGCGCCCACGCCCGAGCGCGCAGAGGCAACCCGCATGGCGGATTTCATCCGCTGGCTCAAGGCCGAACGCGGGCTTTCCTTCGCCGATTACAACGCGCTCTGGCGCTGGTCGGTCGGCGATCTGCCGGGCTTCTGGTCGGCGCTGGTCGACTACGCCGGGCTCGACATCCGGGGCCACGGCGCAGTTCTGGGGCGGCGCGAGATGCCCGGCGCCGAGTGGTTTCCGGGCGCCCGCTGCTCGCTGGCCGCGCAGGTGCTGGCCCATGCCGCGACCGATCCCGACGCGCCTGCGCTGATCGGGCTATCCGAGACCTTCGGCCGCCGCGAGCTGAGCTGGCGGGCGCTGGCGGCCGAGGTGGCGGCCAAGGCGGGCGGGCTTCGGGCGCTGGGCGTGGGGCAGGGGGACCGGGTGGTCGCCATCCTGCCCAACACGACGGACTCGATGGTGGCGTTCCTTGCCGTCACCAGCCTGGGCGCGATCTGGTCGCAGGCCGCGCCTGACATGGGGCCGACCGCGGTGCTGGACCGTTTCCGCCAGATCGAGCCCAAGGTGCTGATCGCGCAGGACAGCTACACCCTGGCGGGCAAACCCATCGACCGCCGGGCGCAGATCGAGGGGATCGCCGCGGGCCTGCCCTCGCTCAGCGCGCGGCTGATGGTGCCGGGGCTGAACGGCCTTGCCCCCGGCTGGTCGGATTGGCGGGCGCTGGCGGGAGAGCCCGCGGCGCCGGTCCCCGTGCCTTTCGATCACCCGCTCTGGATCGTCTATTCCTCGGGCACCACGGGCAACCCCAAGCCCATCGTCCATGGCCATGGCGGCATCCTGGTCGAATGCGCGAAATCGGCGCTGCACATGGATCTGCACCCGGGCGACCGCTATTGCTGGCTGACCTCCTCGGGCTGGATCATGTGGAACACCCAGTTCTTCGCGCTGATGAACGGCGCGGCGGTGGTGCTTTTCGACGTGGCGCCGGGCTATCCCGACCTGATGGCGCTGTGGCGCGCCGCGGCCGACGAGAGGCTGACGCATCTGGGCGCGGGGGCGGCCTTCTATCAATCCTGCCTCAAGGCCGGGATCGAGCCGAAAACGCTGGACCTCTCGGCGCTCAGGCACCTCGGCTCGACCGGCTCGCCCCTCTCGCCCGAGGGCTATGACTGGATCTATTCTGCGGTCAAATCCGACCTCTGGCTCGCGCCACTCTCCGGCGGGACCGACCTCTGCGGCGCTTTCGTCGGCGGCAATCCGATGTTGCCGGTCCGCGCGGGCGAGATGCAATGCCGCTTCCTCGGCAACGCGGTCCGGGCCTTCGACGAGGCGGGCAACGAGGTCTTCGATCAGGTGGGCGAGCTGGTCTGCACCGAGCCCTTGCCTGCCATGCCTTTGTATTTCTGGAACGATCCCGGCAACCGGCGCTATCTGGACAGCTATTTCGACACCTACCCGGGCGTCTGGCGCCACGGCGACTGGATCGAGATCACCGGGGACGGCGGCGCGGTGATCTATGGCCGTTCGGATGCGACGATCAACCGGCACGGGCTGAGGCTCGGCTCGTCCGAGATCTACCGGGTGGTCGAGGCGCTGGACGAGATCGCCGATTCGCTGGTCATCGATTGCGAATATCTGGGGCGGGCCAGTTTCATGCCGCTTTTTGTCGTCCCCGCCCCGGGCGTGGCGCTGGACGAGGCGCTGATGGACCGCATCCGCGCCCGGATCCGGGCCGAGGTCTCGCCCCGCTTCGTGCCCGATCTGATCGAGGCGGTGCCCGAGGTGCCGCGCACGCTGTCGGGCAAGAAGCTGGAGGTGCCGGTGAAGAAACTGTTCCTCGGCGGCGACCCGGCCCGGGTGGTCAACCGCGATTCCATGGCCAACCCGGACAGCTTCGACTGGTTTATCCGCTGGCACGAGACACGCGGGGCTTGAGCGCCCCGGCCCGCCTGCTATGAGGAGGGGCGGGGCCGCTTGCTGGAATGGTAGACAGACCGGACTTAAAATCCGTTGCCCGGATGGGCGTGAGGGTTCGAGTCCCTCAGCGGCTACCAATCCCCGCCTCGGGTCCGGGGACATCCCCGGGCAGCGCGCCCCGCCCGACATCCCGCATCAGCCAGAGCGCGTAAAGCCCGTTCGGCAGCACCAGCGCCAGCGAAACCGCGATCTGCGCCAGCGGGTTCGGGTCGGCCAGCCAGCCGGGGGCACCCCCCTGCCGGAGCAGCGCATGGTCCAGCCCGAGAACGCCGATGTTCCACAGCAAATGATAGAGCATCGGCAGCAGGATCGACCCGCTGCGCAGCCGCATCGCCAGCAGGACCAGCCCGGTCGAGACCGCGGCGAGGCTCTGGGCCAGCGCCAGCCCGTGCAGCCCCTCGGCCCAGCCGTTGCCCAGATGCACCGCGCCGAACATCAGGCTGGTCAGCCAGATCGCGGGCCAGGGCCGGAACCGCCGGCGTAGCGCCGGAAAGAGCAGCCCGCGGAACATCAGTTCCTCGGACAGCGCGACCCAGACCATCGCCGCCGCCAGCCCCAGGAACAGCGCGCCGGGCAGGCCGCCGAGCGCCACGATCCCCGCGCCGAGGGCCGCCAGATAGAGGAAGGGCAGCCAGAAGAGACGCAGCGAGCCGGGCCTCGGCATGCCGAGCGCGGTATCCGACCAGCGGAAAATTCCCAGACATGTCAGCAGGATCAGCGTGGCCAGCGCCTGCGGCAGGGGCGCCAGCAGCAGCCCGCCGGTCAGGAACGGAAAGATATTGGCCAGCGTGGCCAGCGCCCAGAGCAGCAGCAGCGCCAGCGCGCCCTTCAGGCCCAGCGGGCGGCGCGGCCGCGTCGGGCCGCCGCCCCAGGGGGTCCGGTCCGGTCCGGTCATCACTCGGCGGGCTCGGCAATGTGGGGCATGGGCAGACCTCGGATCCGGCGGGCCATCCTGCGGCGGGTGGCGGCTCAGCGCAAGGGGAGGGCGGCCCCCTGCAAGAGGGCCAGCGCCTGCGCGGTCAGCCCGTCGAGATCCAGCGCCCCCGCGGGCCGATACCAGAAGCTGGTCCAGGCCAGCGCGCCATGCAGGAATTGCCGCAGGACGGCGGGGTCCAGCGGCGTTTCCGCCTCGGCCAGCACCCGGTCCCAGAGCGCGAAATAGGCGCTGCGGCCATCGAGCAGCACCGCCTGCCGGTCCGGCGAGAGCGCGCGCCATTCATGGAACAGCACCGCCGTGGCATCGGCGGCCGGGCCGTGCAGATAGGTCAGTTCGACGGCGATCAGGGCGCGAAGGCGGGCCTCGGCCCTCTCGGCCCGGGCGAGTTCCGCGGTGAGATCGGCCAGCATCGCCGCGATCACCCGCTCCATGACGGCGAAGAGGATCTCCTCCTTCGAGCGGACGTGGTGGAAGAGCGAACCCGAGAGGATCCCGACCTCGGCCCCGATCTCGCGCACCGTGGTCGCGGCATAGCCCCGCTGGCGGAACAGCCGCGCGGCGGCGGCGAGAAGCCGGTCGCGGGGTTTGTCGGGATCGAAGAGCGGCGCCTGCATGGGCAAGGTCTAGCCCGTGACGTGGCGGAACACAACCAAGCGCTTGCTTGGGCTGTCCCCGGGCGGTTAGGCTGACCGAAATGGGGAGGAGCCGATGCCCGACGCGGCCATCATCACCTGCGCGCTGACCGGCGTGCTGACCGATCCACGGGTGCATCCCGTGCCGGTGACGCCCGCCGAGCTGGCCGCCAGCGCCCGCGAGGCCTGGGAGGCGGGCGCGGTCTGCATGCATGTGCATTTCCGCCAGCAGGGCGATGGGCGGGGGCATCTGCCCAGCTGGGACCCGGCGCTGGCGGTCGAAGTGGCCGACGCGATCCGCGAGGTCTGCCCGGGGGTGATCCTGAATTTCACCACCGGCGTCGTGGGGCGCGACCAGTCGGGGCCGATCGCCTGCCTGCGCGCGGGGCGGCCCGAGATCGCCGCCTGCAACGCGGGATCGCTCAATTATCTGAAAACACGCGCGGATGGCGGTTGGGCCTGGCCGCCGATGCTGTTCGACAACCCGGTCGAGAAGGTGGCCGAGATCGTCGGCGTCATGGCCGAGACCGGGACGAAGCCCGAGTTCGAGTGTTTCGACACCGGGATCGTGCGGTCGGTGGGGATGTATGTCGAGGCCGGGATGGTGACGGCGCCGCAGGTGAATTTCGTGATGGGCGTGGCCTCGGGCATGCCGGCGGACCCGGAACTGTTGCCGCTCCTGTTGAAATACCGGCCCGAGGGTTGTCCCTGGCAGGCGACGGTGATCGGCCGGGCCGAGGTCTGGGCCCTGCACCGCCGCGCCGCCGAACTGGGCGGTCATCTGCGCAGCGGGCTGGAGGATACGTTCTATCTGCCGGACGGATCGCGGGCCCGGGGCAATGGCCATCTGGTCGCGGCTCTGGCCTCGGTGGCGCGGGAGGCCGGGCGCCCGGTCGCCTCCGCCGCCGAGGCGCGGGTTCTCTGGGGGCTGGCGTGAGGGAGGCGGCGCGCCTCACCCCCGTTGAGGGGGTTCGGCGCGCCTCGGGGGGCTTTCTGCCCCCCGCCGGGGCCGTGCCGGCCCCGCCCCCCGAGGATATTTGCAGAACAAAGATGAGGGGGCGCTGGTGGCGGTTCTGAGCGCATCTATGGACGCAGGGAGCGCGGCTTTCGCGGCGAATGCGGCGGCGATGGAGGCGGCTTTGGCGCCGGTTCTGGCGGTGCGGGAGGCGGTCGAGGCGGCGGCCGAGGCGGTGCGGGCGCGTTACGCCAAGCGGGGGCAGGTGTTGCCGCGCGCGCGTCTGGCGCTGCTGCTGGACCCGGGTGCGCCCTGGCTGGAGCTTTGCCCCTATGCCGGCTGGAAGCGTTATGGCGACAAGGACGGGACCGGGGCGGGAGCGGGCGCCATCGCCGGGATCGGGCGGATCGAGGGGCGCTCCTGTGTGGTGGTCATCGACAATTTCGCGGTGAAGGGCGGGACGGTGACGCCGGACGGGCTGGCCAAGAAGCTCAGGCTGCAGGAGGTGGCGCGGGAGAACCGGCTGCCTCTGGTCTCGCTCAGCCAGTCGGGGGGCGCCAATCTGCAATATGCGCATGAGGTCTTCATTCCGGGGGGGCGGGGTTTCGCCAATCAGGCGCGGCTTTCGGCGCTGGGCATTCCGCAGGTGACATTGGTGCATGGCTCGGCCACCGCGGGCGGGGCCTATCAGCCGGGGCTGTCCGATTACGTCATCATGGTGCGGGGGCAGGCGACGATGTATCTGGCCGGACCGCCGCTGCTGAAGGCGGCGACCGGCGAGGTGGCGACGGACGAGGAGCTGGGGGGTGCGGCGATGCATACCCAGGTCTCGGGCGTCGGCGATTACCTGGCCGAGGATGACGCGGACGGGATCCGGCTGGCGCGGGCGGTGATCGCCGCCTTGCCCTGGCCCCGGGATGAGGGGCCGGGGGTGGTCGAGGCGCCCTTGTTCCCGGCCACGGACCTGATGGGGCTGGTGCCGGCCGATCCCCGCCAGCCCTACGATTGCCGCGAGATCGTGGCGCGGCTGGTGGACGGGTCGGCGTTCCTCGATTTCAAGCCCGAGTACGACGCGGCGACCGTCTGCGGCCATGCGCGGATCGAGGGGCACGCCATCGGCCTCATTGGCAACAACGGCCCGATCACCGCGCCGGGGGCGGCGAAGGCGGGGCAGTTCATCCAGCTGTGCGATCAGGCCGGTATCCCCCTGCTGTTCCTGCACAACACCACCGGCTTTCTGGTGGGGACCGAGCCCGAGCGGGCGGGCATCATCAAACACGGCTCGAAAATGATCCAGGCGGTGGCCAATGCCCGGGTGCCGAAGATCTCGGTGGTGGTCGGCGGCAGCTATGGCGCGGGGAATTACGCGATGTGCGGGCGGGGCTTCGATCCGCGGTTCCTGTTCGCCTGGCCGAATGCCCGGACCTCGGTCATGGGGCCGGCGCAGGCGGGGCAGGTGATGCGGATCGTGACCGAGGCGGCGATGGCGCGCGCAGGCGCCGTGGACGCGGCGAAGCTCGACGCGCTGGAACAGGGGACGGCGGCGATGCTGGCGGAGGCGACGACGGCGCTGGCTTCCTCGGCCCGGCTGGAGGATGACGGGATCATCGACCCGCGCCAGACGCGCGACATCCTGGGGCTGGTACTGGGGTTGATCGCGACCGAGGGGGCGCGGATCACGCGGCCGTCGACCTTCGGGGTGGCGCGGCTATGAGGGTGCTGGTTGCCAACCGGGGCGAGATCGCGCTGAGGGTGATGCGCACGGCGCGGGCGTTGGGCTATGGCTGCGTCGCGGTGCATGCGCCGGGCGAGGGCGAGGCGCCGCATGCGCGGGCGGCGGATCTGGCGGTGGCGGTGCCGTCCTATCTGGACGGGGCGGCGGTGATCGCCGCGGCCCGGGCCACCGGCGCGGAGATGGTGCATCCGGGCTATGGGTTCCTGTCGGAAAATGCCGGCTTCGCAAGGGCTTGCGCCGAGGCGGGGCTGATTTTCGTCGGCCCCCCGCCCGAGGCCATCGCGCTGATGGGCGACAAGGGCCGGGCCAAGGCGGCCGCGGCGGCGGCGGGCGTGCCGGTCCTGCCCGGGGGCGGGCCGGAGGCGGCCGAGGCCATCGGCGTGCCCTTGATGGTCAAGGCGGCGATGGGCGGCGGCGGCAAGGGGATGCGTCTGGTCACCGACCTCGCCGACCTGCCCGAGGCGCTGGACCGCGCCGCCTCGGAGGCGCTGAAGGCTTTCGGTGACGGCAGCCTGATCGTCGAGAAAGCGCTCTTGAACCCGCGCCATATCGAGGTGCAGGTCTTTGGCGACCGGCACGGGAATGTGGTGCATCTGGGCGAGCGGGATTGCTCGATCCAGCGGCGGCATCAGAAGGTGGTGGAGGAAGCGCCGTCGCCCGCTGTCGACCCGGCGCTGCGGGCGCGGATGGGCGCCGCAGCGGTCGCGCTGGCCCGGGCCTGCGGCTATGTCGGCGCGGGGACGGTGGAATTCCTGCTGGAAGACGGGGCCTTCTGGTTTCTGGAGATGAACACAAGGTTGCAGGTCGAGCATCCGGTGACCGAGGCGATCACCGGGCTGGATCTGGTCGAGTGGCAGTTCCGGGTGGCGCGGGGCGAGCCGCTGCCGCTGGCGCAGGAGGAGATCACGCTCAGCGGCCATGCCATCGAGCTGCGGCTTTATGCCGAGGATCCGGCCAATGGCTTTCTGCCGCAGACCGGCCGGGTGCTGGCCTGGCGACCGGGGGCGGGGCTGCGCTCGGATGATGCGCTGGCGCCGGGGCAGGCAATCGGCGCGGGATTCGACCCGATGCTGGCCAAGCTGATCGCCCGGGGGGAGACGCGCGAGGCGGCGCGGCAGGCGCTGGCCGAAGGGCTGGCGCGGACCGAGCTTCTGGGCCTGCGGACGAACCTGCCCTTCCTGCGGCAGGTGATCGAGCATCCGGTCTTTGCCGCGGGCGAGGCGACCACGGCCTTCCTGACCCGCGACTTCACCCTGGCGCCGCCCGAAGCGGACCCGGCCCTGCTGGCGCTGGCCGTGCTGGTGCTGGCCGGGGCGCCGGCGCCGCGCTTCGGCTTTTCCACCGGCCCCTCCCCCCGGCTCACCCGCCGCTTCGACACCGCCTCGGGGCCCGTCGCGGTCTCTCTGCTGCTGGAGGGCACGACGGCGACACTGGAAGACGGGCGCCGCATCACGCTGGAATCGCGGAACGATTCCCATGTCCGCGCCCGGATCGACGGGATCGCCCGCGACCTGCCCCATGCGCGCGAGGGGGCGACGCTGCACCTCGGCGATCTGATCCTGACCGACATCACCCTGGCCCCGGCCGCGGCGAAGGACGAGGGCGCCGATGGCCGGATCCTGGCGCCCATGGCGGGCAGCGTCGTGCAGGTGCTGGTGGCCGAAGGCGCGCGGGTCGAGAAGGGCCAGACCCTCGCCGTCCTGGAAGCGATGAAGATGGAACACCCGCTGCGCGCGCCCATTGCCGGGCGCGTCACGGCGCTGATGCTGACACCGGGCGCGCAGGTCCGCGCCCGTCAAACCCTGATCGAGATCACCCCGGAGGAATCATGATCGAACTCTGGCATTGCAAGGATTCCCGCTCGCTCCGCGCGCTCTGGACGCTCGAGGAGCTGGGGCTGGACTACCGGCTGCACCTGCTGCAATTCCCGCCCCGGCTGACCGACCCCGGCTATACCGCGATCAACCCGCTGGGCACCGTGCCCTATCTCACTGATGGCGCGACCCGGATGACCGAATCCTCCGCCATCGCCCATTACCTCGCCCGGCGCTATGGCGAGGGGGGGCTGGCCCTCGCGCCCGAGGATCCGGCCTATGGCGACTGGCTGAACTGGCTCTACCATTCCGACGCGACGCTGACCTTCCCGCAGACGCTGCTTCTGCGCTACGGACGGTTCGAGCCGAAGGACCGCCGCCAGCCGCAGGTGGTCGAGGATTACACGCAATGGTTCTTCTCGCGGCTGAAACTGGTGAACGCCCGGCTGGAGGAGCACGAGTATCTCGCCGCCGACCGCTTCACCGCCGCCGATATCGCCGTCGGCTACGCGCTCTATCTGGCCGAGACGATCGGGCTTGGGGCTTCGTTGAAGCCACAGACCCGCGCCTATCTCGACCGTCTCACCGCGCGCCCGGCCTTTCAGCGGGCCAACGCGCTGGGCGCGCCATCGCTCGGGGGATGAGCATGCAATTCGACCTGACCGACGACCAGCGCAGCCTCTATGACGCCGCCTTCCGCTATGCCGAGGCCGAGCTGCACCCGCTTTTCGCCCGGATGGATGACGAGGATTGGTTTCCCCCCGATCTGATCGCCCGGCTGGGCGCGGATGGCTATTGCGGGCTGACCGCGCCCCCGGATCTGGGCGGGGCGGGGATGGATCTGGTCTCGGCCGGGCTGGTGGGCGAGGCCTTCGGCTACTGGAACACCAACGCGGCCTTCATCTGGGGCCCGCATGAAAACCTCTGCCTGAACAATATCCTGCGGAACGGCACGCCCGAGCAGATCGCCCGCTTCGTGCCCGACCTGATCGCGGGTCGGAAGATCGGCGCGCTGGGCCTGACCGAGCCGGGGGCGGGATCGGATGCGCTGGGGTCCATGGTCCTGCGGGCGGTGCGGGATGGCGAGGATTACCTGCTGACCGGCCGCAAGATGTTCATCTCGAACGGGCCGGTGGCGGATCTGGTGCTGACCTATGCCAAGACGGCACCGGAACTCGGGCCCAAGGGCATCTCGGCCTTCGTGGTCGAGACGGGGACACCGGGTTTCTCGGTCGCCCAGACACTCACCAAGATGGGCTGGCGCGGCTGCCCCACGGGCGAGCTGGTCTTCGAGGGCGTGCGCGTGCCCGCGGCGAACCTGCTGGGCGCCGAGAACCAGGGCGTCGGCATCGTCATGTCGGGCCTCGATATCGAGCGCGCCTTCCTCGGCACGCCCTATCTGGGGGCGGCGCAGCGCTGCCTCGACCTGTCGCTGGATTACGCGGCGACGCGGCGGCAGTTCGGCCGGCCGATCGGCAGCTTCCAGATGATCCAGTCGCATCTGGCCGAGATGTCGACCGCGCTGGAGGCCGCGCGGGTCTATACCTATCAGGCGCTAGCCGCCTGCGATGCCCTGCGCCGGGGCGAGGGGGGGCGCGGCCGGGTGCATCAGCTCTGCGCCGGCGCCGTGCTGAACGGGGCGGCGATGATCGCCAAGGTGACGGATCTGGCGGTGCAGATCCACGGCGGGTCGGGCTTCGTCTGGGAGACGGAGGTGAACCGCCACTACCGGAATGCGCGGATCGCCTCGCTGGGCGGCGGCACGACCGAGGTGCGCAAGCTGATCGTCGCCGAGGAACTCTTCCGCGCCCGGGGGCTGAGGCTGGACTGAGGGCAGGGAAGCGCACAAAGGCCGCGGGGGGCGCCCGACACCTGGGCGAAGCGGCGGAAGGCGCGCTCCCGCCCACCCACCCCGCGCGCCTCCCGCCGCGGAGAGGTCGGCGCTCGTGGCAGCCCCGGGGGCCTTCTGCCCCCGGACCCCCGAGGATATTTAAGGAACGAAGATGGCGGATTAACGCCCTCTTAACCCTCATCTTCGTTCTTCAAATATCCTCGGGGGGTGAATGCCCGCAGGGCAGAGGGGGGCAGACGGCCCCCCTTTCTTCGGCGCGGCGGCATACCGCGCCGCTGGTCGTCCCCCCGTTTCGTCTCTCGGGGCCTCGGCGCCGGAGGTGTCGCGGCCGAGGGTGACCCCCCCTGCGGCCCCGGCCAATCAGGCCGCAACGAAAAGGCGCCCCGGGGGGCGCCTTTTCTGGTTCAGTCGGCCGTCAGCAGCGGCGGTTTCGAGCCGGCGATGCGCGGTTTGTCGTTCTCTTCGATCTCGAGCACGATCTTGTTGTCGCGCACGACCACGCGGACCAATCCGCCCTTGGTCAGGCGGCCGAAGAGCAGTTCTTCCGCCAGAGGCTTCTTGACGTGTTCCTGGATCACCCGGGCCAGCGGCCGGGCGCCCATCTTGTCGTCATAGCCCTTGTCGCCCAGCCAGGCCGCCGCGGCTTCGGACAATTCGAAGGTCACGTTGCGGTCCATGAGCTGCGCTTCCAGCTGCAGCACGAACTTCTCGACCACCTTCATGATCGTGCCCTTGCCGAGCGGCGCGAAGCTGATCACCGCGTCCAGACGGTTGCGGAACTCGGGCGTGAAGGTCCGCTCGATGGCGGCGGTATCCTCGCCCTCGCGCCGGTCGCGGCCGAAGCCGATCGCGGCCTTGGCCTGTTCCGAGGCGCCCGCGTTCGAGGTCATGATCAGGATCACGTTGCGGAAATCCACCTGACGGCCGTTGTGGTCGGTCAGTTTGCCGTGGTCCATCACCTGCAGCAGGATGTTGTAGACATCCGGATGCGCCTTCTCGATCTCGTCGAGCAGCAGCACGCAATGCGGGTGCTGGTCGACGCCATCGGTCAGGAGGCCCCCCTGGTCAAAGCCGACATAACCGGGCGGCGCGCCGATCAGGCGGGAGACCGCGTGTTTCTCCATGTATTCCGACATGTCGAAACGCAGCAGTTCCACGCCCAGCGTGTTCGCCAGTTGCTTGGCCACCTCGGTCTTGCCGACGCCGGTCGGGCCCGCGAAGAGGTAATTGCCGATCGGCTTTTCCGGTTCGCGCAGGCCGGCGCGGGCCAGCTTGATGGCCGAGGACAGCGCCTCGATGGCGTTGTCCTGACCGAAGACCACGCGTTTCAGCGTCGTTTCCAGATCGCGCAGCAGTTCGGTGTCGTTCTTCGACACGTTCTTCGGCGGGATGCGGGCGATCTTGGCAACGACGGCTTCGATCTCCTTCGGCGTGATGGTCTTGCGCCGCTTGGCATGCGGCACCAGATGTTGCGCCGCGCCCGCCTCGTCGATCACGTCGATGGCCTTGTCGGGCAGTTTGCGGTCGTTGATGTAGCGCGAGCTGAGCTCCACCGCGACCTTGATCGCGTCATTGGTGTAGCGCAGGTCGTGGTGCTTTTCGAAATAGGGCTTCAGCCCCATCAGGATCTTCACCGAATCCTCGACCGTCGGCTCGTTCACGTCGATCTTCTGGAACCGGCGGCTGAGCGCGCGGTCTTTTTCGAAGTGCTGGCGGAACTCCTTGTAGGTCGTCGAGCCCATGCAGCGCAGCTTGCCGCCCTGCAGCGCGGGTTTCAGCAGGTTCGAGGCGTCCATCGCCCCGCCCGAGGTGGCGCCCGCGCCGATCACCGTGTGGATCTCGTCGATGAAGAGGACCGCGTCCTCGTGATCTTCCAGTTCCTTGACCACGGCTTTCAGCCGTTCCTCGAAATCGCCGCGATAGCGGGTCCCGGCCAGCAGCGCGCCCATGTCGAGCGAGTAGATGGTCGAGCCCGCCAGGATATCCGGCGTCTCGCCGTCGACGATCTTCTTGGCGAGGCCTTCGGCGATCGCCGTCTTGCCGACGCCGGGATCCCCCACCAGAAGCGGGTTGTTCTTGCGCCGGCGGCACAGGACCTGGATCGCGCGTTCCACTTCGGCATGGCGGCCGATCAGGGGATCCACGTCGCCCTTGCGGGCCTTCTGGTTGAGGTCGACGCAATACTTGGCCAGCGCCGAATCCTTGGGATCGACCTTGGGCGCGGAGGCCTGTTCGGACTGCCCTTCCTCGGCGCCGGTGACCGGCCGCGCCTCGGAGAAGCCGGGGTTCTTAGCCACGCCATGGGCGATGAAATTGACCGCGTCGTAGCGGGTCATGTCCTGTTCTTGCAGGAAATAGGCCGCGTTCGATTCCCGTTCGGCGAAGATCGCCACCAGCACATTGGCGCCGGTGACCTCGTTGCGACCCGAGGATTGCACGTGAATGGCAGCGCGCTGGATCACGCGCTGGAAGGCGGCGGTGGGGACCGCTTCGGAGCCTTCGACATTGGTGATGAGGGTGGACAGGTCATCGTCGATGAATTCGTCGAGCGTCTTGCGAAGCTCGTCGAGATCGACGTTGCAGGCCTGCATGACGCGCGCGGCGTCGGGTTCGTCGAGAAGCGCGAGCAAGAGGTGCTCGAGCGTGGCAAGCTCGTGCCGGCGGGTGTTGGCCAGAGCCAGCGCGCCGTGGATCGCCTGTTCAAGGGTCGCAGAAAACGAGGGCACGTCCTTGCTCCTTCATATTATGCGGCCGGGGCCGCTTTGTGCGGGTCCGCGACCGTGGGAGGGCGGGGACCCGGGCCACCACAGGGTGGGTCCATGTGATTAAACTTTGGTTTTCCCCGCGGCGCTTCAAGTGTTTTCTGCACGAGAAATGCGTCACGATTCAGTTTGCCGCCTTTTCGGGCGGCACCCCGGGCCCGAAATCCCTTGCGGGAGGGGGCTGAGGGGTGCCCGCACAATCAGGCGTTGTCCTTCTGGCGACGGATCGCCGTAAAGACGCTGAGGGGATCGGCGCCCGCAAGCCCGGCGGCGGCGGCCACCTCGGGCAGGTGGCAGCGCAGATATGGGTTCAGGAGGCGCTCACTTTCAAGGGTGGTGCCGGTGGTCGGCAGCGCTTCCTGCGCCAGACGCGGCAGATCGGCCTGACGGACCGCCAGCGCCGAGGCATCGGGCGCATAGCGGGCGGCGAAGGCGAGGTTGGCGCGGGCGTAATCGTGGCCCGACAGCACGCGGGTCTCGGCGGGCAGGGCGTTGAAGCGGGCGATGGTGGCGAACATCTGCTCGGCCGTGCCCTCGAAGAGCCGCCCGCAGCCATGGGTCATCAGGCTGTCGGCCGAGAACAGCGCCTTCAGCGCCGGGTAATGGAAGGCGACATGGCCCAGCGTGTGGCCCGGCGCGTCCAGCACCTCGGCCCCGCCGGGCAGGGTGTCGCCGGGCGCGAAGGCGTGGTCCAGCGGCGGCAGGCGGTGGGCATCGGCTTTCGCACCCCAGACCTTGGCGCCGGTGGCGGCGACGATCTCGGGCACCGCGTCGATGTGGTCGTTGTGGTGATGGGTGATGTAGATCCGCGCCAGCCGCCAGCCGCGTTCGGCCAGCCGGGCGAGGATCGGGGCGGCCTCGGGCGCGTCGATCAGGGTCGTGTCGCCGGTCGCCGCGTCATGGACGAGGTAGGCGTAATTGTCCTGAAGACAGCGGATGATCTCGATGGTCATGGGAAACTCCTGCGGCGACCTGCGGCAATCGCAGGCTTTGCAAAGCGATTGCGATGGGGCAGGGTGCAGTCTGTCTCAGCCGGGCCCGGGGTTCAATGCATCTCGACGTGCAAGTCTTGCGCGACTTCTATTACCGCAGCCAGCTGGGTCGTGCGGCGCAGAAGGGTGTGCGCGACCGGGTGGTCGAGCGTTGGGGCGATACGCGGGGCCTGACGCTGGCGGGCTACGGTTTCGCGGTGCCGCTGCTCAGGCCGTTTCTGGGCACGGCCGAGCGGGTGATCGGGCTGATGCCGGGGCCGCAGGGGGTCATGCACTGGCCGGCGGATGGCGCCAATCACTCCGTCCTGTGCGACGAGGCCCGCTGGCCGCTGGCCAATGACAGCGTCGACCGGCTGGTGGTGATGCACGGGCTCGAAACCTCGGACCATCCGCTGGCGCTGCTCGATGAGATGCACCGGGTCCTCTCGCCACAGGGGCGGGCGCTGGTGGTGGTGCCCAGCCGCGGCGGGCTCTGGGCGCGGTCGGATGCCACGCCCTTCGGCTTCGGCCGTCCCTATTCGCGCGGCCAGATGGAGCGGCTGATGGCCGAGGCGGGCTTCGTCTGCGCCGCCCATACCACGGCGCTGTTCTTCCCGCCCTCGTCGCGGCGCTTCTGGCTGCGCTCGGCCCGGACCCTGGAGAAGGCCGGGCGCAACTGGGGGCCGGACCGGCTGGGCGGCGTGCTGATCGTCGAGGCGATGCGCCGCGACACGGCCACGCCCCGGGGGCTGCGGGTGGCCGAGCGCATGCCGCTGCGGGTGCTCGAAGGGATCCCGGTCAGCGGCGCGCAACCGGCCTGGCGCGAGACGGCGGCACGCGGGGGAGAGACAAGACCGAATCCAGCGACGAATCTATAGATTCGCGCGCGCGAAAGGCCGGTCCTGCACCGCCTCTTTCTGCGCCGCGGCAAGACGATGGGGCGGCAAAGCGCCACGCCTGCGACATTCTGTCCGGCACTGGCCCGGCTAAGCGCTAACAAGGGGGTTGTTCACACCTCGTTGATGGTTGCGGGGAGGGGTTTGCTCTGCTACACCCGCGCCGATTTCGGGTGCCGCGCAATCCTCACGAGCACCCAGACCAGCCCGGGCCTTGCGCGAGGTCCAAGGGGCGCACAAACTCGAAAGGGTGGACGTGTCCGAACCTGCTTCGATCTCCACAGGCATCGCCGCGCGCTATGCCACCGCCATCTTCGAACTGGCGAAAGAGGGCTCGGCCCTGACCGCGCTGGAAGCCGATCTCGACACGCTGGAAACCGCATTGAACGACAGCGCCGACCTTCGGGCCGTGCTGAGCTCGCCGGTCTACAGCCGTGAGGATCTGGGCAAGGCGATCACCGCCCTGTCCGACAAACTCGGCCTCTCGGCGACGACGAAGGGCGCGCTGGGCATGATGGCCCAGAACCGCCGCCTGTTCGCGCTGCCGCAGCTCATCGCCGAGCTGCGCCGCATGATCGCCGACGAGAAGGGCGAGATTACCGCCGAGGTCACCTCGGCCACGGTGCTGACCAAGGCGCAAGCCGACCAGCTCGCCGCCACCTTGAAGGCGAATGTCGGCAAGACCGTGAAACTGAATGTCGCCGTCGATGAGAACCTCATCGGTGGCCTGATTGTCAAAGTGGGCTCGAAGATGATCGACACCTCGATCAGGTCAAAGCTCGCGGCCCTCCAGCACAGCATGAAAGAGGTCGGATAATGGGTATCCAAGCAGCTGAGATCTCTGCGATCCTCAAGGAGCAGATCAAGAACTTCGGCCAGCAGGTCGAAGTGGCCGAAGTCGGTCGCGTCCTCTCGGTGGGTGACGGTATCGCCCGTGTCCACGGCCTCGACAACGTCCAGGCCGGCGAGATGGTGGAATTCCCCGGCGGCATCCGCGGCATGGCGCTGAACCTCGAAAGCGACAACGTCGGTATCGTTATCTTCGGTGACGACCGCTCGATCAAGGAAGGCGACACCGTCAAGCGCACGCAGTCCATCGTGGACGTGCCCGCCGGCGAGGGCCTGCTGGGTCGCGTGGTCGACGGTCTGGGCAACCCGATCGACGGCAAGGGCCCGATCGCCTTTACCGAGCGCCGCATCGCCGACGTCAAGGCCCCGGGCATCATCCCGCGGAAATCGGTGCACGAGCCGATGGCCACCGGCCTGAAATCGGTCGACGCCATGATCCCGATCGGCCGCGGCCAGCGCGAGCTGATCATCGGCGACCGTCAGACCGGCAAGACCGCCGTGGCCCTCGACGCCATCCTGAACCAGAAGTCGTACAACGACGCCGCCGGTTCGGACGAGTCGAAGAAGCTGTACTGCGTCTACGTCGCCATCGGCCAGAAGCGCTCGACCGTTGCCCAGCTGGTCAAGAAGCTGGAAGAGAACGGCGCGCTGGAATATTCGATCGTCGTCGCCGCGACCGCCTCGGACCCCGCTCCGATGCAGTTCCTCGCGCCCTATGCCGCGACCGCCATGGCGGAATACTTCCGCGACAACGGCCGCCACGCGCTGATCGTTTACGATGACCTTTCGAAACAGGCCGTCGCCTACCGCCAGATGTCGCTGCTGCTGCGCCGTCCGCCGGGCCGCGAAGCCTATCCGGGCGACGTTTTCTACCTGCACTCGCGCCTGCTGGAGCGTTCGGCCAAGCTGAACTCGGACTTCGGCTCGGGCTCGCTGACCGCGCTGCCGATCATCGAAACCCAAGGCGGCGACGTGTCGGCCTTCATCCCGACCAACGTGATCTCGATCACCGACGGTCAGATCTTCCTGGAAACCGAACTGTTCTACCAGGGCATCCGCCCGGCCGTGAACACGGGTCTCTCGGTGTCGCGCGTGGGTTCGTCGGCTCAGACCAACGCCATGAAGTCGGTCGCGGGTCCGGTGAAACTGGAACTCGCCCAGTACCGCGAAATGGCCGCCTTCGCGCAGTTCGGCTCGGACCTCGACGCCGCGACGCAGAAGCTGCTGAACCGCGGTGCGCGCCTGACCGAGCTGATGAAGCAGCCGCAATACGCGCCGCTGACCAACGCCGAGATCGTCTGCGTCATCTACGCGGGCACCAACGGCTATCTCGACGCGCTGCCGGTCTCGGCCGTGAGCCGCTTCGAGAAGGGCCTGCTGGCCCATCTGCGCAACAACCGCGCCGATGTGCTGGAGTTCATCACCAAGGAAGACCCCAAGGTGAAGGGCGAGGCCGAAGCCAAGATCAAAGCCGCCATCGACGAATTCGCCAAAGATTTCGCCTGAGCGCGGAGGAGAGGATCGCTAGATGCCTAGCCTCAAGGACCTGAAAAACCGGATCACGAGTGTCAAGAACACTCGCAAGATCACCAAGGCCATGCAGATGGTCGCGGCGGCCAAGCTCCGCCGTGCCCAGGAAGCGGCCGAGGCCGCGCGGCCCTATGCCGCGCGGATGGAAGCGGTGGTCAACGGTCTCGCGGCGTCGGTCGCGGGGTCGGACAGCGCGCCCCGCCTTCTGGCGGGAACCGGCGCGGACAAGGTGCATTTGCTGGTCGTCATGACCGGCGAGCGCGGCCTTGCCGGCGGCTTCAACTCGTCGATCGTCAAACTGGCGCGTTCGCACGCCCAGGAGCTGCTGGCGGCCGGCAAGACGGTGAAGATCCTCACCGTCGGCAAGAAGGGCCGCGAGCAGCTGCGCCGCGACATGAGCGAATACATGGTCGGCCATGTCGACATGTCCGAGATCAAGCGGATCGGCTATGACACGGCGCGTGACATCGCCCGCCTGGTGATGGCCCGCTTCGACGCCGGCGAATTCGACGTCGCGACCATCTTCTTCAACCGGTTCCAGTCGGTGATCAGCCAGATCCCGACCGCGCAGCAGATCATCCCCGCCCCGGTCGCCGATGTGGCCGATACGGGCGCGGTCTATGATTACGAACCCTCGGAAGAAGCGATCCTCGCCGACCTGCTGCCGCGCTCCATCGCCACGCAGATCTTCACCGCGCTGCTCGAGAACAACGCCTCGTTCAACGGCGCGCAGATGTCGGCCATGGACAACGCGACGCGCAACGCGGGCGACATGATCGACAAGCTGACCATCGAGTTCAACCGCTCGCGTCAGGCTGTCATCACCAACGAACTGATCGAGATCATTTCGGGCGCCGAGGCGCTCTGAGGAACCGGAGAAAACCACAATGGCCAATGCAAAAGCCACCGGCAAGGTCACCCAGGTGATCGGCGCCGTCGTCGACGTGCAGTTCGACGGAACCCTGCCCGCGATTCTGAACGCCCTGACCACCGAGAACGCCGGCAAGACGCTGGTGCTGGAAGTTGCCCAGCACCTCGGCGAGAACACCGTGCGCACCATCGCCATGGACGCGACCGAAGGTCTGGTCCGCGGCCAGGCCGTGACCGATACCGGCGCGCCGATCCAGGTGCCCGTGGGCATCGCCACGCTGGGCCGCATCCTGAACGTCGTCGGCGAGCCCGTTGACGAGAAGGGCCCGGTCGTGGCTGACGAGTACCGCTCGATCCACGCCCCGGCCCCGAACCTCGAGGACCAGGCGACTGAGGCGCAGATCCTCGTTACCGGCATCAAGGTCATCGACCTGCTGGCGCCCTATTCCAAGGGCGGCAAGATCGGCCTGTTCGGCGGCGCCGGTGTGGGCAAGACGGTTCTGATCCAGGAACTGATCAACAACATCGCCAAGGTGCACTCGGGTCTCTCCGTGTTCGCCGGCGTGGGCGAGCGGACCCGGGAAGGGAACGACCTCTACCACGAGATGATCGAATCGGGCGTTCTGACCCCGGACAACCTGCCGGACTCGAAAATCGCCCTGGTCTTCGGCCAGATGAACGAACCGCCGGGCGCCCGTGCCCGCGTGGCGCTGACCGGCCTGACGCTGGCCGAGCAGTTCCGCGACGCCACCGGGACCGACGTGCTGTTCTTCGTGGACAACATCTTCCGCTTCACCCAGGCCGGTTCGGAAATGTCGGCGCTGCTGGGCCGGATCCCCTCGGCCGTGGGCTACCAGCCGACGCTGGCCACCGACATGGGCGCGATGCAGGAACGCATCACCTCGACCAAGAACGGCTCGATCACCTCGATCCAGGCCGTCTACGTTCCGGCCGATGACTTGACCGACCCGGCGCCTGCCACGACCTTCGCCCACCTCGACGCGACGACCGTGCTCAACCGCGCGATCTCGGAACTCGGCATCTACCCGGCCGTGGACCCGCTCGACTCGACCTCGCGTCTCATGGACCCGCAGATCATCGGCGAAGAGCATTACCAGGTCGCCCGTGACGTGCAGGGGATCCTGCAGCGCTACAAGTCGCTTCAGGACATCATCGCCATCCTCGGGATGGACGAATTGTCGGAAGAGGACAAGCTGACCGTGGCCCGCGCCCGGAAGATCCAGCGCTTCCTGTCGCAGCCCTTCGACGTGGCGAAAGTCTTCACCGGGTCGGACGGCGTCCAGGTGCCGCTCGAGAAGACCATCGCCTCGTTCAAGGCCGTGGTTGCCGGCGAATACGACCACCTGCCCGAAGCCGCCTTCTACATGGTCGGCGACATCGAGGAAGCGGTCGCCAAAGCGCAGCGCCTCGCCGCCGCCGCTTGATCTGACGCAGAGGAGGGCCAAACATGGCCGATACGATGCAATTCGACCTGGTCTCGCCCGAGCGGAAACTGCTCTCCGCGCAGGCGAGCGAGGTCCAGATCCCCGGCGCGGACGGTGAACTGACGGCGATGCCCGGGCATTCGCCGCTGATCACCACGCTGCGGCCCGGGATCCTGAAGGTGACGGCGAACGGTCAGACGACCGAATTCGCCGTGACCGGCGGCTTCGCCGAGATCACGCCCGAAGGGGTGTCGGTCCTGGCCGAACGCTCGCTGCCCAAGGGGGAGGTCACGCAGGCGATCTACACCGATTGGGTGACCGAGGCGCATAAGGCCCACAAGGAGGCGCATCACACCGTGGTCGACGACGCAGCCAAGCTGCTGGCCGACATGGTGGCGATGGGCACGCATATCGGGCTCGACCCGAATGTGGCGAACTTCTGAGGCGACGCGCTTTGCAATGCTGAAAAGCCCCGCTCCGGCGGGGCTTTCGTTTTGGGGCGGGGGAGGGGTTTCGCCCTCGTTGCCCGCTGCCGCGGGCGCCTCGGGCGACCAGCGGCGCGGCGTGCCGCCGCGCCGAAACAGGAAGGGGGGCCGTCTGCCCCCCTCTTGGCCTGCGGCCAATTCACCCCCCGAGGATATTTGAAGAACGAAGATGGCGGGTTAACGCCCTCTTATTCTTCATCTTTGTTCCTGAAATATCCTCGGGGGTTTCTCAAGGGGGTGGAAAACCCCCTTGAGCGGGGGGTGAGCGGCGTCTCGGAAACGCGCCAGTGGCGCGCCTCTCGCCGCGAACGCCGCGCCCGTGGCGCGGCCGGGAGTCGAGGGGGCTGGCCTCCCCGCTTCCTGCAAGCTCAGCCGCGCGAGTAGAAGCCCTCGTAGATCGGCGTCAGGGTTTCCATGTCGAAGAGGGACGAGACCGAAGTGCCGTTCCAGGTATTCAGGATCGCCTGGGCGAACATCGGCGCGGTCGGCACGATGCGGATATTGGGCGTGGCCTTCACCGCTTCGGTCGGCTCGATGGAATCGGTGATCACCAGCGTCTTCATCACCGAATTGCGGATCCGCTCGACCGCGGGGCCCGACAGCACGCCGTGGGTGATGTAGGAATGGACCTCGGTCGCGCCCGCGTCCATCAGCACCTCGGCCGCCTTGCACAGCGTGCCCGCGGTGTCGCAGATGTCGTCGACGATGATGCAGGCCTTGCCCTTCACATCGCCGATCACCGTCATTTCGGCCACTTCGCCCGGCTTCTCGCGCCGCTTGTCGACGATCGACAGGGGCGCGTTGATCCGCTTGGCCAGTTCCCGGGCGCGGGCCACGCCGCCGACGTCGGGCGAGACGACCATCAGGTCGCCCAGCCGGTCGCGGAAGGTGTGCAGCACGTCGAGCGCGAAGATCGGCGCGGCATAGAGGTTGTCGACGGGGATGTCGAAGAAGCCCTGGATCTGCGTCGCGTGCAGGTCCAGCGTCAGGATCCGGTCGACCCCGGCGCGGGTGATCAGGTTGGCCACCAGCTTGGCCGAGATGGGCGTCCGGGCCTTGGCGCGGCGGTCCTGGCGGGCGTAGCCGAAATAGGGGATCACGGCGGTGATCCGCGCCGCCGAGGAGCGTTTCAGCGCATCGGCGATGATCAGCAGTTCCATCAGGTTGTCGTTGGCCGGGTTCGAGGTCGGCTGGATGATGTACATATCCTCGCCGCGGACATTCTCGTAGACCTCGACGAAGATCTCCTGGTCGTTGAAGCGTTCGACCCGCGCGTCCACCAGGTTCACGCTCATGCCCCGGTGCAGCGACATGCGCCGGGCAATCGCCTTGGCCAGCGGCTTGTTGGCGTTGCCGGAAATCAGTTTCGGTTCGATCATGGTGGGCATCGGGTCCTCGGCGGGGCAGGGGCTGCGGGGGGATTCGGCCGGTTGACACCGCTTATCACCCCGCTAGGGTCTTGCAAACCCGAAGCCCCGGGCCTTGCCGACGGAAGCGCCGCACCGATGCGACAGATTGACTTCTACCTCACCGTGATCTCGCCCTGGACCTATCTGGCAGGCACTCGCCCGGCCGGGATTGCCGCCCGCCACGGCGCCCGGCTGCGCTACAAGCCGGTCGATCCGAGCGCGCTGTTCCAGCGCACCGGCGGTGTGGCACTGGCCGACCGGCATGACAGCCGCAAGGCCTATCGCCTGCAGGAACTGCGGCGGCAGGCGAAGAAGACCGGCCTGCCGCTGACTCTGCGGCCCGCTTTCGCCCCCACCAATCCCGCGCCCGCGGCCTATGCGATCATCGCCGCGCAGGAGGCGGGGGGCGGGGACCTCGACCAGCTGGTGCAGAGCCTCTTGCGTGCCTGCTGGGTCGAGGAGAAGAACGTCGCCGAGGACGAGGTCATCACCGAGGCGCTGGCCGCCGCGGGCTTCCCCAGGAGCCTGGCGATGTCGGGCATGCTGACCGGGGCCGAGCTTTACGGCCGCTTCCTGGAAGAGGCGGTCGCGGCCGGTGCCTTCGGCTTTCCCTTCTTTGTGGTCGATGGCAGCGAGTGTTTCTGGGGCCAGGACCGGCTGGACGATCTGGACGCCTATCTGGCGGGTGAGCTTTGACCATGCTGCATAGCCGGCGGCTGGGCACGCCCGGCGGCCTGCCCGCGCTGCTGGCGCATTGCTTCCTGGGTCACGGCGGCAGCTGGAAGCCGCTGGTCGAGGCGCTGCCGGTGCCCCTGGACGCGCTGGTGCCGGACCTGCCGGGCCACGGGCAAAGCCCGGCGCCCGCCGATCCCGGCGACTTCCACGCACTGACCGCGGCGGCGCTGGGGGCCTTGGTCACGCGGCCCTCGCTTCTGATCGGGCACAGCTTCGGTGCGGCCTCGCTGCTGCGCCACGCGCTGCACCACCCCGCCACGGTCACCGGCCTCGTGCTGATCGAGCCGGTGTTCTTCGCCGCCGCCGAGGGCGAGGCGGCCTATGAGCCCTATCGCGCCATCGAGACGCCGCTGCATGCCGCGGTGGCGCAGGGCGATCTGGCTCAGGCGGCGCGGCTGTTTCTGGCGCTGAACCCCGGCTCACCCGATTTCGACCGCCTGCCGCCCACGGCGCAGGCCGGGATGGCGGCGCAGATGCGGCTGGTCACGGCGACCCGGGCGGGGCTGTTCGAGGACAGCGGCGGCCTGCTGCGTCCGGGTCTGATGGAGGGGTTCGACACGCCGGTGCTGGTCATCCTCGGGTCGGACACCACGCCGATTTTTCGCGCTACCCTCAGGGGTTTGCAGGACCGTCTGCCTGACGTCACGGCAGCAACGATCCCCGGCGCGGGCCATATGGTGCCGCTGAGCCATGCGCAGCCGACCGCCGCGGTCATCCACCAGTGGATGCGCGCCAAGGGGCTGGAGCCCGGTCTGGCCGAGGCAACGGAAAACCCCCACGTCAGATGACGCGGGGGTTTTCCAGAACGTCGCCCCCGGAGGGGCGCGTCGATAATCAGGCAGCTTCGGCCTGCTGAGCGGCCATGCGGCGCTCGCTTTCCTCGCGCGACAGCGCGACCGAGGTGCGCACACCCGCGGCAACGAATTGCATGAGGCCGTTCACCACCCGCTCGTTGGGGTCGATCCCGGCGCAGGTCAGCACCTCACGGCCATCGCGCGAGCGCGCCCAGCGGGCGATCTGCTCGGGACCATTGCCGTATTTCTTGTCGTCGGCGATTGCGTCGTCCAGCGCGGCCAGGACGACCGCCGCGAACAGTTTGCGCGCACGCTGGCCCTGCTCGTGATTGTAGGCCGAGGCGTCCACGGAGTCGAACATGTTACCGTCCTTATTCTTGCTCTTGCATTTTCGTGCGTCCGCCTCTTTACCGATAACAGGTTGCGATTCGCTACCGATTTGTTGCATGCCCGTCATGCATTTTACGCATGGCTGTCACGGGGCGTGCGGTCGGCTGTGACCGCATCTCGTTGGCTTGCGCGGGTGGACCCCGCAAGATATAGGCTTGGTCCACGCGATCTCAACGTCTCCCCCCAAGAGTTTTCCCATGGCCAAGATCAATGGCAACGAAATCCGGCCCGGCAACGTGCTGGAGCATGACGGCGGCCTGTGGGTCGCGGTGAAGGTCAATATCGTGAAGCCCGGCAAGGGCGGCGCCTTTGCCCAGGTGGAGATGAAGAACCTCCGCGACGGCCGCAAGCTGAACGAGCGCTTCCGGTCCGAGGACAAGGTCGATGAGGTCCGGCTCGAACGCAAGGACCAGCAATTCCTCTTCGAGGCCGACGGCATGCTGACCTTCATGGACAGCGAGAGCTTCGAGCAGATCGAACTGCCCGCCGACCTGCTGGGCGACCGCCGCCCCTTCCTGCAGGACGGCATGACCGTGGCCGTGGAATATTACGGCGACGAGGCGCTGAACGTGACGCTGCCGCAGAAGGTGATCTGCAAGGTGGTCGAGACCGAGCCGGTGCTGAACGGCCAGACCGCGGCGAAAAGCTACAAGCCCGCGATCCTCGACAACGGGATCCGGCTGATGGTGCCGCCCTTCATCGGCCAGGACGAGGATATCGTCGTCCATACCGAGACCTTCGAATATTCCGAGCGCGCCTGAGCGATGCGGCGCCTGCTGCCCCTGATCGTGGCGCTTCTGGCGACCCCGGCCATGGCAGAGGTGCCGCGCCTCTCGCCCGAGGGGGAGTGGCTGGCCAGCCTTGTCGGGCCGCTCGACCTGACGGCTGAAGACGGGGTGGTGCTGCGGTTCACCAAGGGCCGGATCGCGGGCTCGGCCGGGTGCAACCGGTTCTTCGGCGGCTATTCCCTGATGCCGGGCATGAGCTTTGACGGCATCGGCACCACGCGCATGGCCTGTACCGGCCGCCGGGCCGAGGTCGAGGCGGCCTTCCTCGCCGCGCTGGCCCAGGTCAACGACTGGCGGCTGGGCGAGGATGACAGCCTGGAGCTGCTTCTCGACGGTGACGCCTTGCTGCGCGCTTTCCCCGTCGCGCAATGAGCGCGCGATGCTGGACCGCTATCTCCGCCCGCTGATCGACCCGCCGCTGAACTGGCTGGGCCGGGCGCTGGCCCGGGCCGGGATCGGGGCGAATGCGGTGACGCTGGCGGGGCTGCTGCTGGGGCTGGGCGCGGCGCTGGCCATCGCCTGGGGGGCGCCGCTGGTCGGGCTGGGGCTGATCCTGGCCTCGCGGCTGGCGGATGGGCTGGACGGGGCCGTGGCGCGGGCCACGCGGCTTTCGGACTTGGGCGGGTTCCTCGATATCGTCGCGGATTTCATCTTCTACGCCGCCGTGCCGCTGGGTTTCGTTCTGGCCGATCCCGGGGCGAATGCCGTGGCGGGTGCGGCGCTGATCGCCAGCTTCTACGTCAATGCCGCGACCTTTCTCGGCTTCTCCATCCTCGCCGCCAAGCGCGGCCTTTCGACCGAGGCGCGCGGCCGCAAGTCCTGGTATCACGCCGGCGGGTTGCTGGAGGGGAGCGAGACCATCGCCTTCTTCCTGGCCTTCTGCCTCTGGCCCGCGGCCTTCGCGCCGCTGGCCTGGGCCTTTGCCGCGCTGACGCTGGTCACGGCGGCGGGGCGGGTGGCGCAGGCCGCCGCCGAGTTCGGCGGGCGGGATTAACGGCGCCCGTCGGGGCGGGCCCAGGCCTCGGCCGTTTCCTCGCGCTGACGCAGGAACCGCCGCATCTCGCGCCACAGCAGGCGGCCCAGCAGGGTCAGCAGGATCGGCCCGGCGACGCCCAGCACCATCATCGCCGCCATCGAGGTCAGGCCCAGCGACAGCGCCCCCAGCAGCACCAGATAATGCAGGAAATAGAGCGCCATCGACAGTTTCCCCAGCCGTCGCGTCCAATCCGGCAGATCGAGCCGCAGCATCGCCATCATCAGCGTCACGCTGAAGGCCATGGCCAGCGGCGGGAATTCCGGCGGCGCGGCAGGGCTGAGGCCGAAGGCCGTGAGCGAGAGCCAGGCCTCGGCCAGGCGCAGCGCCGCCAGGACGCCCAGCAGCAGCCACAGGGGCAGCGCCGCGGGCATCCAGTCGCGGCCGTCGCGATGAATCTTGTCGGCCAGCAGGAAACCGAGCGCGGCATAGGGGTATTCGACGAAGATCCCGTTGCGGTAGACGTTGAGCGGCAGGTCGACCGGCGTGAAGAAGTCGATGCCCTGCAGCGCGGCACCGGTAAACAGCAACGCGACCGCCGAACCCAGCAGCCAGCGGCGCTGCGCCACCGGGTCGGGAACCAGCCGCACGACCGCGGCGATCATCAGGACCGCGACAATCAGCGCCGCCATGTACCAAAGGTGCAGCGGCCCCACGACCAGACGGCCCAGCAGATGCAGGATGTCCGGTTCGCTCATGACCCAGACGGGGCCGTAGATCAGGCACCACATCAGATAGGCGCCGCTCATGAGCATCAGCCAGGGCCGGGTCCGGCCACGACGGCTGGTGGCGTGGAACAGAAAGCCCGAGACCAGCGCGAAGGTCGGCACCGCGGCGCGGACCAGCCCTTGCCCGAAGAGATAGGCCGCGGTGCTGTAATGCTGTCCGATCAGCACGGAATGCGCCCAGACCACGCCGAGGGCGAGCAGGAATTTCAGCACATCTATGGACGGCAGGCGGGTCATTCGGCCGGAATGCCCGCCGAAAATGGCATCACTGGGGAAGAGATGTGGCAACTCGCGGTTGCAGGGGCGCCAATGGCTGCGCGGTCGCCTATTCGGCCGGGTCGGCGGCAGGGTGCCAGCCGCGCGTCGGCGCAGCCTCGGGCGGGCGGAACCGCGCCAGCCGCCGCAGGCCGGCCCAGAGCCCGGCGATGAGCAGGATCGAGACGTAGCCGTCGATGGCGTAGTGATACCCGCTCCAGACCGAGAGGATCAGGATCGTCCCGGCGAAGATCCCGGCCGGGATCGCCAGCAGGAGCGAGCGCTCGGCGCAATAGAGCGCCACCACCGTCGCCACCGCCACATGCACCGAGGGAAAGGCCGACAGGCCGGTTCCGAACCCCTCGCGACCGGCGGCGTACATGCTCCACAGATGCTGTTGCAGGGCGCCCATGACCGTGCCGTCCAGACCCGCGTCCTGCAGGTTGCGGGTCAGCGCCGCAAAGCGGGTGCTGTCATAGAAGCGGTCATGGAACACCGGCCCCACCGACATGCCCATCAGCGCCACGACATTGCCCATTCCGATCCAGGCCACCGTATAGAGCACCAGAAAGCGGCGCACGCGCCGGGGTTCCTCGTCCCCCGCCAGCAGGATCACCGGGAAGAGGACGGCGAGGATCAGCCAGGGCCCCTGATAGAGCGGCGTCAGCCGGACCAGCAGCCGGTCGCCCAGCAATTGCTCCAGCACCCGCCAGGGGTCGGTATCGCCATGCAGCCAGGCATCGAGCGCGGTGAGCGAGGGATCGGCGTAATAGGGCACGATCTGCGGCATCGTCGTCTTGACCAGGGTGAAGCCGACATGCAGCGCCAGCACCGCGCCGAAGACCAGCCCCAGCCGCCGCATCGCCATCCCCGGCGCCGCGCCGCGCCGCCTTTCGGTCCTGAGTGCCCAGAGCGAGACCAGCGCCACCATCGCCCAGAGCCCGTAGAGCGGCATGTCGATGTCGCCGCCCATCGCGGCCAGAAAATCCTCGAGCACATTGTCGCGAAAGCTGACGGCCAGCCCCAGGGCCACGGCCGCATAGGTCAGCGCGAAACGGAAAAAGGCAGCAGCGGGAAAGACCGGCATTTCAACTCGACAGGGTGTTCCGGCCGGAAATCACCGGCAGGCGCCGAGCATTCGCCGTCCCGGGGCCGGACGGCAAGGGGGCGCGTGCAGGGATCGGCGGAATTTCCCGCATGGCGGGTGGGGCGCGTTCAGTCGCCCGCGATCAGCCCCAGTCCGCGCAGGTAGATGCCGATCCCGGCCTCCAGCAATTCCTCGGGTGTGAAAGGGGTGCGGGCGCCGGGCTTGCCGCGGGCGTAGAGTTCGACAATCCCGTGACTCATCGCCGTGATATGCGCCGAGAACATCGCCGCGGGCGGGCGCCTGTCGGCCGGGATCCGGGCCGAAAGCGCACCGGCGGCACTGGTCAGCACCCGGTTGGCGCGTTCGGCGGCGCGGGCCAGTTCCGGCGTCTGGCCGGGGGCGATGCCCGATTCGAACATCGCCATGTAATGGCCGGGATATTTGCGGGCGAAGGCCAGATAGGCCCGGCCCACCGCCTCGAACGCGGCCAGCGGCGAGGGCTTGCCGTCGTTATAGGCGTAATCCAGCACATCGGCGAACAGCTCGTAGCCCTGGGTCGCCACCTCGGCGATCAGGTCCTCGCGCCCCGAGAAATGCCGGTAGGGCGCCGCGGCCGAGACCTCGGCCCGTTTCGCCGCCTCGGCCATGGTGAAGCCGGTCGGCCCCTTCTCGGCGATGAGGTCCAGCGCCGCCTCGACCAGGGCCTGGCGCAGATTTCCGTGGTGATAGCCGCGTTTGCTCATCGGGTCCGATCCGGCGCGCGCCGGGCGCGGGGAAGGGCGAGTATCGCAGATGCCGCCCCGCTGGCAACCGGCGCCGCGCGCAGGGCCCTTGCATTGCCCCGCCGTCTTTCATACATAGCCCGCGAGAGGCTGGCGCGGGCAGGCGTTTCGCCAACCCGGTCAGGTCCGGAAGGAAGCAGCCGCAACGATTCCCGCTTGGGTCGTGTCCGGTCTCTCACCTTTTACCGCTTGCCTTTTCCCTTGCCGCCGCCCGTGGTGCCCTCACCGATGTCGCGCGCGGCTTCCGCAGCGGCGCGCAGTTCCTCGGCAATCTCTTCGGCTTCCTCGGGATCGAAATCCAGCGGCAGTTCGAGGCCCTCGGCCTCGACATAGATCCGCACCATGCCGGCCGAGGTCGGCCCGATCTGCAGGTTCGCGGCGATGTCGCTTTGCTTGTTGATGCCCATGGCCATCCCCTTTTGCTTTCGTTCAGCCCTACCCCGCAGGCGAGGCCCGCGCAAGCCAGCGCCCACCGCTTGACAGGGCAGGCGATCCGGACGCAGCCTGCGGGCATGCACTCCGTGACCCTGCGCCCCTTCACCGCCGAGGATGCCGACTGGCTGATCGCCCGTCACGGCGCGCTCTATGCCGAGCATGAGGGCTTCGACGCCAGTTTCGAGGCGCTGGTGGCCGAGATCATCGCCGATTTCCTGGCCCATCAGAAGCCCGGCCGCGAGGAGGGCTGGATCGCCTGGCGAGGGGCCGAGCGTCTGGGCTCGACCTTCGTGGTCGAGGAGGACGCGCAGACCGCCAAGCTGCGACTCGTTCTGCTGGAACCAGCGGCGCGGGGCACCGGGCTGGCGCAGCGGCTGCTGGAGCAGGCGATGGATTTCGCCCGCGGCGCGGGCTACCGGGCGATGCGGCTCTGGACCCATGAGAGCCACCGCGCGGCCGGACGGCTCTATGCCAGAAACGGTTTCGCGCTGGTGGCGAGCGAGGCCAAACGCTCGTTCGGGCAGGATGTCGTGGCCCAGACATGGGAGCGTGAACTCTAGGCGCAGACCCCTCTTGCAATCGTCGCGAGGGGCGGCTAAACGGCCCGCACGTGCCGCCTTAGCTCAGTTGGTTAGAGCGCTAGATTGTGGATCTAGAGGTCCCCCGTTCGAGCCGGGGAGGCGGTACCATCGACACAAGGCCCGGGCCAACCGCCCGGGTCTTGTGCGTTTTCGGCCCCCTACGCCTGCGCCACGGGCTTGCCTTGCGGGGCCGGTTTCGGCGACACTTCCCCATCGCGGCGCCCTCGCACCGCGGCAGGGAGGATGCCATGTACCGCGTGCGCCTGTTCGCCACCCGCCATTCCCGCGCCTTCGAATGGATCTATCAGCGGCTGGAGACGGTCTTCGTCGCGCTGGACCCGTTGTTCCGCCGCCTTGGCTACAACCGGGTGGAGCGCGTGGTCGCCGTGCCGGAACGCTGGGTGAAGAGCTTCCTTTTCGACTGCAAGATGTGCGGCCAATGCGTCCTGTCCTCGACCGGCATGGCCTGCCCGATGAACTGCCCCAAGCAACTGAGGAACGGGCCCTGCGGCGGGGTCCGGCCCGGGGGCTATTGCGAGGTGAAGCCGCAGATGCGCTGCGTCTGGACCGAAGCCTGGGAGGGCGCCTCGCGCATGAAGCACGGCGAGCGCATCGCCGAGGTGCTGCCGCCGGTGGACCGCCGGCTCGAAGGCTCGTCTGCCTGGCTGCGCGCCAGCCGCGAGAAGGCCCGGCCCGAGGAAGCCGCCACCGACAAGGCCCGCGCCGCGCTGGCGCAGGCCTTTCCCCGCGCCCGGGTGCTCGAACCCTCGGCCGCGCCGCTGGCCGAGGAACCGCCGCGCGCCGTCAACCGGGGGGAAGGGTCATGAGCCTTTTCTGGAGCGATCCCAACGCCATCCGCCCCTACGAGGCGCCGCCCCCCGGCCATGTCGCGGGCTCGAAGCTGGAAATCGCCCTGCGCGCGGGCCAGTTCGCCGTCACGGCCGAGATGAACCCGCCCGACAGCGCCGACCCGGCCGATGTCTTCGAGGCGGCGAAACCGCTGGCCGATGTGGCCCATGCGATCAACGCCACCGATGCCTCGGGCGCCAATTGCCACATGTCCTCGATCGGGATCTGCGCGCTGCTCACCCGGATGGGGCATGGCACGGTCTATCAGATCAGCTGCCGCGACCGGAACCGGATCGCCATTCAGGGCGACGTGCTGGGCGCCGCGGCGATGGGGGTGAAGAACGTGCTGTGCCTCACTGGCGACGATGTGGGGGCGGGGGACCAGCCGGGCGCGAAGCCGGTCTTCGACCTCGATTCGCTGACGCTGATCCGCACCATCCGCACGATGCGCGATCAGGGCGTGTTCCTGTCGGGGCGCAAGATCACCAAGCCGCCGAAGCTGTTCATCGGCGCGGCCGAGAACCCCTGCGTCGATCCGGTGGAATGGCGGCCCGAGCGGCTGGCCAAGAAGGTCGAGGCCGGGGCCGAGTTCATTCAGACCAACTACATCTTCGACATGCCGCGGTTCGAGGCCTTCATGGCCCGGGTCCGCGACCTGGGGCTGGAGAAGCGCGTGTTCATCCTGCCGGGCGTCGGGCCCCTGGCCAGCGGCAAGGCGGCGCGCTGGATGCGCTCGAACGTGCCGGGGATCCATATCCCCGATGCGGTGGTCGAGCGGATGGAGAAGGCCGCGAACCCCGGCGACGAGGGGCGGCGGATCTGCGTGGAACTGATCCAGCAGATCCGCGAGGTGAAGGGCGTCGCGGGGGTGCATGTCATGGCCTACCGGCGCGAGCATCTGGTGGCGGACATCCTGCGCGAGGCGGGGGTGGCGCGGGACGAAAGGGCCGAGAATGCGCAGTTATGACGAGATCCTGGCGATTGCCGCCGACCGCAAGGGCGGTGTTGCGGCGGTGCTTGAGGGCATGCCCCAACCCCTGAGCGCCGATGCGCTGGCGGCGATCCCGGACGACCGCTGGCTGGCACAATTCGCCCGGGGGATCCTGCAGGCGGGGATTTCCTGGAGTGTGGTGGACAAGAAATGGCCCGGCATCGAGGCGGCCTTTCTGGGCTTCGACATCACCGCCATCACCTTCCAGCCACCCGACTGGGCGCATGAGCTGATCGGCGATACCCGGATCATCCGTTCGCCGCCCAAGGTGCAGGCGATCCTTCACAACGCGGCCTTCATCCGGCGGGTCAGGGACGAGGCGGGCTCCTTCGGGCGGCGGATCGGCGACTGGCCGTCCTCGGATTTCGCGGGGCTGGTGCAATGGTTGCAAGCCGAGGGCGCGCGGCTGGGGGGCAATACCGGGGCCTATGCGCTGCGGCAGATGGGCAAGGATTCCTACCTGATGTCTCAGGATGTCGTCGCCCGGCTGGTGGCCGAGGGGGTGGTGGACAAGGCGCCCTCGTCGAAAAAGGCATGGGCGGCGGTGCAGGAGGCCTTCAACATCTGGCAGGCCCAATCCGGCGCCAGCCTCACGAAAATCAGCCGGGTGCTGGCGCAATCCCTGTAGGGTGGGATTTCATCCCACCAAGCGCCGCCCCCCGTAGGGTGCGTGCTTGCACGCACCTTCCGCAACGGTGCGTGCAAGCACGCACCCTACGGATGGCCCGCCCGGCAGCGCCCGCACCATCCGCCGTCCACGGCGGTTGCACCCGCGGCCCGCGCGTGCATCATGCCCGCAACCCCAAGGGAGATGCCCATGCCTGAAACCGACTGGTCCCGCCTCAAGGCGCATGAACTCCGCGCGCTGGCCGCGCAGGATGCCGTCGTCATCCTGCCCATCGCCTCGATCGAGCAGCACGGGCCGCACCTGCCGACCATGACCGACACCCGCCTCGGCTACGAGATCGCCATGCGCGCCGCCCGCAAGGCCCGGGACACCCGCCCGGTCGTCGTCACCCCCGTGGTCTGGTCCGGCCTCAGCGAGCATCACATGCCCTATGGCGGCACGCTGACGCTGAGCCAGTCGACCTTCCGCGCCGTGATCCGCGACCTGGTGGAGGCCATCACCCGCCACGGCTTCCGCCATATCCTCATCTCGAACAGCCATGGCGGCAACCAGATCGCCATGCAGCAGATCTGCGACGAACTGGCCCCGACCTCGGCCGCGACGCTGGTCGCCACCACCTATGTCACGGAAGCGGGCGACGATCTGGCCCGCCATTGCCAGGACCAGCCCGGCGTCATGCATGCGGGCGAGGCCGAGACCTCGATGATGATGGTCTGCGAACCGGATCTGGTCGATACCTCGGACCTCGGGAACCTCACGCAGGCCATGGACGGGGCGCGGTTCCTCAAGGCCGGCAAGGCGAGCTACCGCTGGCGCCCCTTCCAGCACGTCACCGCCAACGGCATCGTCGGCAATCCCACCCGCGCCAGCGCCGCCAAGGGCGAGGCGATGCTCGAAGCGGGCGCCGAGGCCGTCGCCGCCCTGATCCGCGACCCCGAGACCTGGGCGCCGGTCTTGGATGTCCGGGGCGAGGGCACGCAGGGAGTGCCCTTCCGGTGACCGACTTTCTGAGCACCCCGCAGGGCCGCCGCCTGGCCTATCACCGAACCGCCGGTAGCGGGCCGGGGGTCGTCTTCCTCGGCGGCTTCAAGTCGGACATGACCGGCAGCAAGGCGCAATTCCTGCAAGCCTGGGCCGAGGATCAGGGCCGCCCCTTCCTGCGTTTCGATTATTCCGGGCATGGCCAGTCGGACGGCGATTTCCTCGACGGCGCCATCGGTGACTGGTTCGAGGATGCGCTCAGCGCCATCGAGGCCCTGACCGAGGGGCGGCAGGTGCTGGTCGGCTCCTCGATGGGCGGCTGGATCGCGCTCCTGGTCGCCCGTGCCATCCCCGAGCGGATCGCCGGGCTGATAGGCATCGCCGCCGCGCCCGATTTCACCGAAGACCTGATGGAGCCCGCGTTCACCGGGGCCGAACGCGCCGCCATGGCCGCGACGGGACGCATCGAGCAGCCCTCGGACTATGGCGACGAGCCCTATGTCATCACCCGCCGCCTGATCGAGGAAGGGCGCAACCGTCTGGTGCTGCGCAGCCCGCTGCCGCTGCCCTTTCCGGTGCGGCTGTTGCAGGGCTCGGCCGATGTCGACGTGCCGCCCTCGGTGGCGCTGAAGCTCTTCGACCATGCCGACAGCCCCGATCTGCGGCTGACGCTGGTCAAGGGGGCCGATCACCGCTTTTCGGAACCCGAGAATTTGGCGCTGCTGGCCGAGACGCTCGCCCGGTTGCCGGTCTGAGCGATGAAGGCGCGGCTCCTCCTGCTGGCGCTGCTGGGCGATCTGCTGCTGGTCGGCGGGGCGCTGTGGTTTTTCGCGCCCCGCCCCGAATGGCCCCCGGCCACGCAGGTGGCGCCGGTGATCCCGGGCGAAGACCTCGACGCCTGGCTGGAGACCCGCGAGGGGGTGTTCGACGACCTCACCCCCGGCACGCAGAAGCTGATCCACTGGGCGGGCGAACGCGACGCCGGGACGGCGCTGGCGCTGGTCTATCTGCCCGGCTTCTCCGCCACCCGGCAGGAGATCGCGCCGGTCCCGCTGCGCCTCGCCGAGGCGCTGGGCGCCAATCTCTTCGAGACCCGGCTGGCCGGGCACGGCCGCCCCGGCGCGGCCTTGGGCGAGGTCACCGTCGATGACTGGGCCACCGACCTCGCCGAGGCCATGGCCATCGGCGAAAGGCTGGGTCAGCGGGTGGTGCTGATCGGCACCTCGACCGGCGGCGCGCTGGCCGTTCTGGCGGCGCTGGACCCGGAGTATCGCGAGCGGATCGCCGGGATCATCCTGATTTCCCCCAATTTCTCGCCCGCCGACCGCATGGCCTTCGTGCTGGATCTGCCCTGGGCCAGCACCTGGGGCCCGTGGATCTTCGGCGCCGAGCGCGCCTGGGAGCCGGCCAATGCCGCGCAGGGCCGCTACTGGACCACGCGCTACCCCAGTGCCGCGCTGTTCCCGATGCGCGTGGTCCAGCAGGCCGCCCGCCACGCCCCGGTCGAACAAGCGAGGGTGCCCGCGCTGGTCTTCTTTGCCGAGGGCGACCGGGTGGTCGATGCCCGCGTGACCGAGGACATCATGGCCCGCTGGGGCGCGCCGGTGACGATGCACCGGGTCGAGGACGCGAACGACCCGCAGCAGCATGTCATCGCCGGTGACATCCTCTCGCCCGATGCGACGGCGGGGGTGCTGGCCGCCAGCATCGTCTGGGCACGCGGCCTCTGACTTGACGCCCCGGGCTGGGTGACGCATGAGAAAGCGGTGCGGTCCCGTAGCTCAGCTGGATAGAGCGGCTGCCTTCTAAGCAGTTGGTCAGGGGTTCGAGTCCTCTCGGGATCGCCAGTTTCCCCCGGTCTGTCGCCGTGTTGTCCGTCTTGGCCAGCGGATAGCACCCCCGACGCCTCGCCGCGCGCCTTACCGATATCGCAGCCAGCCCCAAGGTGCAGCTTGTCGCGGCGCAAATGTTCACGTAATGTTCTGCTCATTCTGGATCCCCGCCCGCCCGCTAAAGGAGACGATCATGATCGAAGGCAGCTGCTGCTGCGGCGCTGTGAGGTTCGAACTTCTGGCTCAGCCCTCGACGATGGGGACCTGCCATTGCTCGCGCTGCCGCAAGGCGGGGGCCAGCACCATCGTCTTCGTCAAGCGCGAGGATTTGCGCTGGGTGCAGGGCAGGGAGCATGTGGCGACCTACCAACCCGATCCGCCCTATCAATACGCCCGCTGCTTCTGCCGGATCTGCGGCAGTTCGCTGGGCGAGATCCTGTCCGGCGAGGCGAGTTTTCCCATCGCCGCCAATGCACTGGACACCGAGATCGGCCTCAGGAACCGCTTTCACGAATTCACCTCGGAAAAGCCGGGCTGGGTCCAGATCTGTGACGACGCCCCGCAGAACCCCGGCCATCCGGCGACCTGAGGGAAAGGAAAAGGGCCCGTCGCCGGGCCCTTTGTCTTAGCGCGAGAATTTCTTGTATTTGACCCGCTTGGGTTCGACCGCATCGGGGCCCAGACGGCGGATCTTGTCTTCCTCATAGGCCTCGAAGTTGCCTTCGAACCATTCGACCTTGGCCTCGCCCTCGAAGGCGAGGATATGCGTGCAAAGCCGGTCGAGGAAGAAGCGGTCGTGCGAGATGATGATCGCGTTGCCGGCGAAATCCTCGATCGCCGCTTCCAGCGCCTGCAGCGTTTCCACGTCCAGGTCGTTGGTCGGTTCGTCGAGCAGGAGGACGTTGCCGCCCTCTTTCAAGAGCTTCGCCATATGCACGCGGTTGCGTTCACCGCCCGACAGCAGGCCGACTTTCTTCTGCTGGTCGCCGCCCTTGAAGTTGAAGGCGCCGCAATAGGCCCGGCTGTTGACCTGGGCATCGCCCAGCTCGATCAGCTCGGCCCCGCCGGAGATCTCTTCCCAGACGGTCGCGTTGGGGTCGAGCGCGTCGCGCGACTGGTCGACATAGGCCAGCTTCACCGTGTCCCCCAGCGTGACCGAGCCCGCATCGGGTTGTTCCTTGCCGGTAATCATGCGGAACAGCGTCGATTTCCCGGCGCCGTTCGGGCCGATCACGCCGACGATGGCGCCCGGCGGAATGCTGAACGACAGGTTCTCGATCAGCTGGCGGTCGCCGTAATGCTTGCTGAGGTTCTCGACCTCGATCACCTTGCCGCCCAGACGCGGGCCGTTGGGGATGATGATCTGGGCCTTGCCCACGCGTTCCTTCTCGGACTGGTCGGCCATCTTTTCGTAGGCCGAGATACGGGCCTTCGACTTCGCCTGACGGGCCTTGGCCCCGGCGCGGATCCATTCCAGTTCCTTTTCCAGAACCTTCTGCTTGGCCTTGTCCTCGCGCGCTTCCTGCGCCACGCGCTTGGCCTTCTGTTCCAGCCAGGCGGAGTAGTTCCCCTCGTAGGGAATGCCGCGCCCGCGCTCCAGCTCCAGAATCCACGACGTGATGTCGTCGAGGAAATAGCGGTCGTGCGTGACGCAGAGGATGGTGCCCTTGTACTCGATCAGGTGCTTTTGCAGCCAGGCGATGGTTTCGGCATCGAGGTGGTTGGTCGGTTCGTCCAGCAGCAGCATGTCGGGCGCTTCCAAGAGCAACTTGCAGAGCGCCACGCGGCGACGCTCCCCGCCCGAGAGGGTCGCGACATCGGCGTCGTCGGCCGGGCAGCGCAGCGCTTCCATCGCCACATCGACCTGGCTGTCGAGATCCCAGAGGTTCTCGGCGTCGATCTCGTCTTGCAGCTTCGCCATCTCCTCGGCCGTCTCGTCCGAGTAGTTCATGGCGAGTTCGTTGTAGCGGTCGAGCTTCACCTGCTTGGCCGCCACGCCCAGCATGACGTTGCCGCGCACGTCGAGGCTTTCATCCAGCGCGGGCTCCTGCGGCAGGTAGCCGACCTTGGCGCCCTTGGCGGCCCAGGCCTCGCCGGAGAAATCCTTGTCGATGCCCGCCATGATGCGCAAGAGCGTCGATTTACCGGCGCCGTTGACGCCGACGACACCGATCTTCACACCGGGCAGAAAGTTCAGGCGGATGTTCTCGAAGCATTTCTTGCCGCCGGGGTAGGTCTTGGACACGCCATCCATGTGATAGACGTACTGATACGAGGCCATCTCACGCTCCAGATATAACGGGGATTTGCACGTTCCCTACAGGGGCGGGGGCCTCGCTGCAAGCCGTGCCTCTTTCCCTCGGCCCCGCCAGCCTCCATACTGCACGTCTTGCGACTATCCCTGGCTTGCTGTGAAACCCGATCCCATCCCGACCCCACAGCCATTGATCCCGGAGTTCTTCATGCCCTTCGATTCCATCGGCGGCGGCACTATCGTCCTGTTGCTGCTTGCCATTTTCATCATCATTTCGCTGTTCCTGGGCGTGCGCATCGTGCCCCAGTCGCAGAAATACGTCGTGGAACGCTTCGGCCGCCTGCGCGCCGTGCTGGGCCCGGGGATCAACCTGATCGTGCCCTTCGTCGATACCGTGGCGCACAAGGTCTCGATCCTGGAACGCCAGCTGCCCAACCAGCGGCAGGACGCCATCACCACCGACAACGTGCTGGTGCAGGTCGAGACTTCGGTCTTCTACCGCATCATGGAGCCGGAAAAGACCGTCTACCGGATCCGCGACGTGGATGCGGCGATCCTGACGACCGTCGCCGGTATCGTGCGCTCGGAAATCGGCACGATGGAACTGGACGAGGTCCAGTCGAACCGCGCCCGCCTGACGCAGAAGATCGGCGCGGCGATTGCCGATGTGGTCGACGATTGGGGGATCGTGGTCACCCGCGCCGAACTCCTCGACGTGAACCTCGACGAGGCGACCCGCGCCGCCATGCTGCAACAGCTCAACGCCGAGCGGGCCCGCCGTGCCGCGGTGACCGAGGCCGAGGGCAAGCGGCGCGCCGTGGAGCTCGCCTCTGACGGGGAACTCTACGCCGCCGAGCAGGAGGCCAAGGCCAAGCGCATCACCGCCGACGCCGAGGCCTATGCCACCGGCGTCATCGCCGAGGCCATCGCCAAGAACGGGCTGGAGGCCGCGCAATACCAGATCGCGCTGGCCCAGGTCGAGGCGATGAAGAAAGTGGCCGAGGGGCAGGGCAAGCAGACCGTCATCCTGCCCGCGCATCTGATGGATGCCTTCGGCGACGCCTTCAAGATGCTGAAGGGCAAGCCATGATGCACGAGATGTGGTGGGTCTGGATCGCCGCGGGTCTGGCGCTGGCCATTGTCGAGGTGCTGGTGCCGGGCTTCCTGTTCGCCGGTTTCGCGGTCGGTGCGGTGATTACCGGGGTGGTCGTCGGCCTGGCGCTGCCGGGGATGGACTGGATGACCGGCTCGCTCACCGTGTCGCTGGTGGTCTTCGCGGTGATCTCGGTCGTGGCCTGGCTGGCGATGCGGGCGGTGCTGGGGGTCCGGCAGGGCCAGATGAAACGCATCGACCACGACATCAACGAAGACTGACGACGGGGGGCCTCGGGGCCCCCTTTCCCTATCGGGCCGAGGGGAACAGCGTCTTGCGGACGAGGTTCAGGTCGAAGCAGAAGCTGCGGTTCCTCTGATAGATCAGGTCGATCCGCGCCTTTCTGGGGGCGCAGGTGCGGCCATAGATGGCTTCGGTTTCCTCGGCCGTCCTGGTGCGCGCCAGCAAACGCTCCTCGTGCCGGGCGAAGGCAATGGTGGCAAGGCCGGTCAGCCCGGGGCGGCTTTTCAACACCTCGCCGTAAAGATCGGGGAAACGCTCGACATAAAGTCTGAGCGGCGGGCGCGGCCCCACCACCGAGATGTCCCCGCGCCAGAGGTTCCACAGCTGCGGCAGCTCATCCAGCCGCCGCCGCCTGAGCCAGCGGCCGGTCGGTGTGATGCGCGGCGCCTTGTGCCCGCCCGACGCCCCGGTATCGGCCGGATCCACCCGCATGGTGCGGAACTTCCACAGCCGGAAGCCCTGGGTCGGGGTCCGCATCCGCTCGCCCGCGTGAAAGATCGGCCGCCCGTCGCGCAGCAGGATCACCAGCGCGATGACGAGGATCATCGGCGCCACGAAAGGGGTTATCATGGCCGCGGTCCACAGATCGAAGGCGCGTTTTGCAGGCGTCATCGGCGTACCCTCGCGTCCCCGCCCCTCGGCGCTGGCAGGCTGAGCGCAAGCCCCCGGCCGCCCCGGATCGCCGAGTGCCGCCCTTGCCCGATGCGCCACCTGGCGCAGATACTCGCTACCCACTTCATCCTCTGTTTCTGCCACGAGCGTCGCCACGATGCCATCGGAATTGCGCCGCAAATTGATTGACTGACCGGACGGTTGATGAAAGTATTCCCGGGCGCGGAATCGCGTGCAGGGAGGATGACATGAGCGATTCGGACACCGTTCTGGTGAGCCTTGAAGCGGGCGTGCTGGAAATCACGCTGAACCGGCCCGAGAGGCTCAATTCCTTCAACGAAGACCAGCATATGGCCCTGCGCGCGGCCCTGACCCGTGCCGCCGCCGAGGCCCGCGCCGTGCTGCTGACCGGCGCCGGTCGGGGCTTCTGCGCCGGGCAGGATCTGGGCGACCGCGACCCACGCAAGATGGACGGGCCCCCCGATCTGGGCGACACGGTGCGCCGTCTCTGGGCGCCGCTGATCCGCCAGATCAAGGCCCTGCCGATGCCGGTGATCTGCGCGGTCAATGGCGTGGCGGCGGGGGCGGGGTCCTCGTTGGCCTTGGCCTGCGACCTGACGCTGGCCGCGGAATCGGCAAAATTCATCCAGTCCTTCGGCAAGGTCGGCCTCATTCCCGACACCGCTGGCAGCTGGCACCTGCCCAAGCTGCTGGGCCCGCAGCGGGCCATGGGCCTTGCCCTGACCGCGCAGCCGCTGCCGGCGCAGCAGGCCGCCGACTGGGGCCTGATCTGGCAATCCCTGCCCGATGACCAGCTGATGACCGAGGCCCGCGCGCTGGCCTGCAAGCTCGCCGCCGGTCCGACCTTCGGCTACGCCAGCACCAAGCGGGCGATGCAGGCGGCCCAGACCAACACGCTCGACGCGCATCTGGAGCTGGAGGCCGAGCTGATGAAAGCCTGCGGCGAAAGCGCCGATTACGCCGAGGGCGTCGCCGCCTTCCTCGACAAGCGCCAGCCGGAGTTCAAAGGCCAATGACCCCCGACGAACTGGCCCAGGCCTGCGCCGCCGCCATGTGGGCCGACGACAACGCCACGCAGCACCTGGGCATGGAGCTGTCCGATGTCCGCGCCGGCCACGCCACCATGAAAATGCGCGTCCGGCCCGAGATGACCAACGGCCACAAGATCTGTCACGGCGGCTATATCTTCACGCTGGCGGACAGCGCCTTCGCCTTCGCCTGCAACACCTACAACCAGCGCGTCGTGGCCCAGATGGGCCAGATCACCTTCCTCGCCCCGGGGCAGGAAGGGGACGTGCTGACCGCCCGCGCCGTGGAAGTCTGGCGTCAGGGGCGCAGCGGCATCTACGACATTACCGTGACCCGGCAGGACGGCACCAAGATCGCCGAATTCCGCGGCCATTCGCGCAGCATCAAGGGCACCCATCTGCCCGAGGAGTGAACCATGGAAAACCTCTCTCCCCGTCCCGGCGATCTGGAGCCGATCGAGACCGCCTCCCGCGACGAAATCGCCGCCCTGCAGCTGGAGCGGATGAAATGGTCGCTGCGCCACGCCTATGACAATTCGCCCTTCTACCGGGCCCGGTTCGACGCGCATGGTGTCCATCCGGATGACCTCAAGTCCCTGGCGGATCTGGCGAAATTCCCCTTCACCTACAAGACCGACCTGCGCGACAATTACCCGTTCGGGATGTTCGCCGTCCCGCGGGAGCAGATCCTGCGGATCCATGCCTCCTCCGGCACCACCGGCAAGCCGACGGTCGTGGGCTACACCAGGCGCGACCTCGATGTCTGGGCCGATTGCGGCGCGCGCTCGATCCGGGCCTCGGGGGGGCGTGCGGGCGACATCGTGCATGTGGCCTATGGCTACGGGCTTTTCACCGGCGGCCTCGGCGCCCATGCGGCGGCGGAACGGCTGGGCTGCACCGTGGTCCCCGTCTCGGGCGGGATGACCGAGCGGCAGGTGACGCTGATCCAGGATTTCAAGCCGCGGATCATCATGGTCACGCCCAGCTACATGCTGTCGATCCTTGATGAATTCCGCCGTCAGGGGCTGGACCCGCGCGAGTCCTCGCTGGCCGTCGGCATCTTCGGCGCCGAGCCCTGGACCAACGCCATGCGGCGCGAGATCGAGGATGCCTTCGACATGCACGCCGTTGATATCTATGGCCTTTCCGAGGTCATGGGGCCGGGCGTGGCCAATGAATGCGTGGAAACCAAGGACGGGCTGCACATCTGGGAGGACCATTTCTATCCCGAGATCATCAACCCCGAGACCGGCGAGCCGGTGGCCGATGGCGAGATGGGGGAACTCGTGTTCACCACGCTCACCAAGGAGGGCCTGCCGATCATCCGCTACCGCACCCGCGACCTGACGCGCCTTCTGCCCGGCACGGCCCGCTCCATGCGGCGGATGGAGAAGATCACCGGCCGCTCGGACGACATGATTATCCTGCGCGGGGTCAACGTGTTCCCCACCCAGATCGAGGAGCAGATCCTGAAATGCGCCGGCCTCGCGCCGCATTTCCAGATCGAATTGGTCCGCAACGACCGGATGGATGCGATGATCGTGCATTGCGAGGCGACCGGGGCCGCCGCCAGTGCCGAGGCCCGCGCGGCATCTGGCAAGGAACTCGCGCATCACATCAAGTCGGTGGTGGGTGTGTCGTCGAAGATCCAGGTACACGAACCGGGCGGTGCCCCGCGTTCCGAGGGCAAGGCGAAACGCGTCGTCGACAACCGGCCCAAGGGCTGAGCCATGGCCCGCACCCGTGCCGCCGATTTCGAGGACAAGCAGCGCGCGATCCTGTCGAGCGCTGCCGCGGTTCTGGCCGAGCAGGGGATGGACAAGGCCTCGATGGCCCAGATCGCCGGGCAGGCCGGGGTCTCCAAGGCCTTGCTTTACCACTATTATCCCGGCAAGGACGCGCTGATCTTCGACATCATCCGCACCCATCTGAGCGAGCTGGACGCAGCGGTCGAGGCCGCCCACGACCCGGCGCTGCCGCCCCGCGAGCGGCTGCGCGCGCTGGTCGGCGCGGTGCTGGAATGCTACCGCGACGCCGACAATTACCACAAGGTGCAGCTGAACGGCACGCCGACCCTGCCCGCCGACCAGCGCCACGAAATCCACGCCATCGAGCGCCGCGTCGTCGGCCGGTTCTCGGCCGTGCTGCGCGACCTGCGGCCGGGGCTGGCGGCGCCGCTGCTGATGCCGGTCACCATGTCGCTCTTCGGCATGATGAATTGGGTCTACATGTGGTTCCGCGACGGCGGCCCGCTGACCCGCGAAGCCTATGCCGATATCGCCACGGCGCTGATCCTCGACGGCATCGGCGGGGTGGGGGGCTAGGGGGCGGCTCCGGACGGGTCCGGCGGTTTCCTGTCCCCCTTCCATGGTGTCGAAAATGCGGGTGGTGACAGCGATACGTGGTCAACGCCGAGCAGGGCGCAGGGCCTCGCGTCTCGACCGCCTCATTGCAAGGCTCGACACGGGCGGGGGCGCGATCCCGTGAGCGCCTGCCTCTCCTCTGGCTGGCCGTGGGTCCGATTCGCGGCATCAGAAACGGCGACAGGCTGGGGGATCGGTGCGGTGCGGACCGGAAAGTCCCTGCCGCAGGGCAGAGCATGCCGGTCGGAGGCGGCGCCGATTTTTCGGGCGTGCGCTGATGCGGGGAGGCGAAGGCGGGCCCTGGCGGTGCCCGGATCCTTTCCGCGCGCGTCTGTGAGCGGCCGCCTGACCGCGCCCGCGACCCGACCGGGGGACGCCCGTTCTGCCGGGGCGGGCCGCTCCGGGCGGTCGGCGTTGGCCCATTGGACAAGGTCGTGGCTGATCCCGCTGTCGAGCCTCTGTTGTCTGCGGCGGCCGGCCCGGCCGGTCCTGGTCCGGCCGAGAGACGCGCGAGCGGGCGGACCCTGCCCGGAAGGGGCGGTTGGCAGGCAGGGATGGCGCCGCCGCATTGGATCGTTGAGTTCCAGGGCTCGCTTTCGCAGGCGGCCGCCCGGTCCCTCGGTCCCGCGCCCGGACTAGGGCGGGGGGCGGACCAGCGGCGCGAGGGCGCCGCGCAGGCGTTCGCTTTCCGCCAGCAGGGTCGAGCTGCGCCGCACCAGTCCCAGCCGGTCGAAGGCCGCGCCTGGATCGGGCAACGGCGAGGGCGCCGCCGCGGCGGGGACCGTTTCCGAGGGCGGGGCTCCTGCCGGAGCCGCCGCGCCGGCAGCATCGGCGGGCGGCGAGGAGGTGTCCGGCTGGGTGAGGGCGATCTCGGCATGGCCGGGGGGGCGACCCAGCAGCGGTCCCAGGTCGGCGGCGGGGGCGGGGGCCTCCTGCGCGGCGGCCAACCCTTCGACCCGGCGCCAATCGGCGTCGAGGATCGCTGCCCGGGTCTCGGCCCCGGTATCGCCGAGCGTGGCGAATTCGTCGCCCGCCGCCCGGTGCTGGCCGATCCTTTCGAGCGCCGCCGCGCGCACCAGCCGCGCCGCCTCGCTGTCATCCTCGCCAAGCAGATCCAGCGCGGCCGTCCCGTCGCCGCCATCGAGCGCGGCCCGCGCCCGCAGCACCCGCGCCTCGGGATCGTCGAGCGTGCCGACCAGCGCCTCGACCGGGGTCGCCAGCCGGAGGTCCAGAAGCCGCGATGCCAGCGCCCGCCGGGTCTGCGGCAGCAGCGCCGGATCGCGCCAATCCTCGCGCGAGAGCACGGCCTCGACCAGCCCCAGATCGGTGCCATTGGACGCCATCGCCGCCCAGACCTCGTCGCGCAGATCGCCCAGCAGGCGGCGGTTCTCGCCCGTCCCGCTCATCCAGCTTTCCAGCCGGTCGAGCGCCGCGAAGGCATCGGTCATCGCCCCCGAGCGCGCGTTCAGCCGGATCACCGCGGCCATCAGCTCGGGTCCGGTGGGCTCGTCGCGGGCGGTGGCGGCCAGGGCCTCGGCCCCGGCGATATACTCGGGCGGGACCGGGGCCGCGGTCTGCAAAGCCAGATCGAGGCGGGTCTGCACCGTGTCGCTGCTGGCGTCGCCCTCATGCGCGAGCCGCAGCGCGGCATCGACGGGCAGCCCCCGGGCGCGATCGAGCCGGGCCTCGACCAGGGCCAGGGCCCCGGGCGAGACCCAGTCCGAGCGTTGCAGCGCATCGGCGATGATCCGCGCGGCATCAAGCGCCCCGGCATCGACCAGGGCCTCGGCCAGGCGCAGGCCGATCAGCCCGCGCATCGAGGCGGGCAGCGTCGAGAACGTCAGCGCCAGCTGGTCGGCGTTCTGGCGGATCGCGTCGGCCTCGGCGCCGGCGAGCACGGCCATCACCGAGGCGGCGCCACCGCAAGCGATGGCCTGCGCCAGGCGCATGCGCGAATTCGAGGCGCGATCCTCGAGCACATCGGCGGTGCCAAGGGCGAAATCGCGGCCGGCGACCGGATCGGGGCTGTTGTCGATGAGCGCCCGCGCCTCGGCGCCGAAACCGGCCGAGAGATAGACGCCGATCAGGTCGAGCTGGCTCTGTGGATCGGGCTGATCGAACTCGCCGTAAAGCGCGCGGGTGAGGCGGCCGAGATCCTCGGTGAAACGGGCGGGATCGTGGCCGAGCAGGCGATCGAGCAGCGCGCTGCCGTTGCAAAGCGCGGGCGGGGTGGCGACCGGCGGGGCATCGGGATCGGGCCGGTCGAGCACCGTGGCGATCCGCATGTTCGGCGGCATGTCGGGGAGCGGCGCGTCGGGCAGCACCCCCTGGCCGGTGGCGGCATGATCGGCGGCGACATCCAGCAGGCGCTGCCCGGCGGCGGCGGCAATCGAGCGGCCGAGATCCTGGGCCAGGGTTTCGAGGCGCGGATCGGCCTCGGGCACGGGGGCGTCGGGCGGGGTCGGCGGAGGCAGGGCGCGGGCGAGGGCTGCCCCGGCGGCACGGCCGGCGGCGATCGGATCGGGCGGCGGGACGCGGCGCGGCGGCGCGGGCGGGGCGGGGGGCAGTGCGACCTCGGGCGGCGCATCGGTGATGTCGAGGATCACCAGGCCCGGCCGCTCCTCCCAGGCGCGGATCGGGCAGTCGCAGGCCAGGCCGAGGCTGAGCACCGGACCCTCGGCGCTTGCCTCGGCCAGACGGCCCCGCGGGATCCGCTGAAAGAGCTGCGCCAGATCGAAGCGTGCCCCGTCGGCGGTGATGGTGAGCTGCCTCTCCCGTCCGTCGGGCGTCAGGGCCCAGCCGGTGCCCGGCGGGATCCGCACCACGACGCGGGTGAAATCGGCGTGCTCGCCCGCGAAGGGCGCGATGGTCTGGGCCCCCGCCGGTCCGGCGAGGGCAAGGAGGGCGCCCAGGGCGAGGGCGCGCATCAGGCGGCCTCGCGTTTCAGGGCGCGCATCGCCTCCTCCAGCTCGCCATAGCTGGGGCGGACGTGGTGGGGCGTGTTCTGGCGCCCGACCTCGATGCACATATTGGCCGGGTGGTTGTGCAGGTTGGCGATCAGCACCTCGCGGATCAGCTTGTAGAAATGCGCGTCCTCCTGCACCACCATCTGCATCTTGGCGGCGAAGGGGCCGACGAAGCCATAGGCCAGGAAAACCCCCATGAAGGTGCCGACCAGCGCGCCGCCGATCAGCGCGCCCAGGATCTCGGGCGGCTGGTCGATGGAGGCCATGGTCTTGATGACGCCCAGCACGGCGGCGACGATCCCCAGCGCGGGCATGCCGTCGGCCACGGTCTGCATCGCATGGCTGGAATGGAGCGCATGGGTGAGCGAGGCCTCCATCCGCTTGTCCAGAACCTCCTCGACCTGGAGGGGGTCGTCGTAGCTGAGGGTCATTGACCGGAGCGTGTCGCAGATCAGCTCGATCGCCTCGTGATCCTTCTGGATCTTGGGATATCGGCTGAAGATTTCCGAAGAATCGGGGCCTTCGATATGTTCCTCAAGCGCCACGGGGTTTTGCCGCGCCAGCCGGATCAGTTCGAACAGCAGGCACAGAAGGTCCTGATAATCCTGCGGTTTCCAGTGCGACCCCTTGAAGACCTTGCTTATGTCCTTGGCCGTATGCTTGGCACCGGCGCCGCTGTTGGCGATCAGGAAGGCCCCCAGCGCCGCGCCGCCGATCATCAGCCCTTCGAACGGCAGGGCGTGCAGGATGATGTCCATATGCCCGCCGGCCAGCAGGTAGCCCCCGAAGACGGTGGCGAAGACCGTGACGATGCCGATGATTCCGAGCATGACGCATTCCCGAAGCTGTTGGTTCGACGCTGGCAGGAGGAGCTTAAGAAAGCCTCACCACGCCCCTCATTCGCGCGGCACCAGCGCGTTGCGACCGGCGACGATGGCGCTGAGCGCATAGGCCTGGCGGGGCTCGATCCGGGCCAGGATCGCCCCGGCGACCTGCGGCTCCAGCCGGGCCAGGAAGCCCGCGGCGAAGTCGGGGTCCATCTCGGTGAAGACATTCGCCGCGTCCTCGGGGCGCATGGTCTGGAAGACGTTGACGAGACGCGAGATATCGGTTTCGGCCGCCTGGTCGGCCCGGGCCATGGTCGCGGCGAGGTCGGCCTCGGCCGCCTGCAGTGCCTCGATCTGGGCCTGCACGCGCTCCTGCGCGGCGGCAAGGAGGGCGGCGCGTTCGTCGAGCTGCGCCTCGCGCTCGGCCAGAGCGGTTTCGCGCTCGCGCAGTTCCAGCGACAGGCGGGCGTCGCTGACCGGGCTCGTGCGCAGGGGCAGGATGTCCTCAGCCCGGGTCGGGCTGCTGGCGGGCGGGTCCTGGGCCAGGGCGCTGCCGACGCCGGACACGAGGCGCAGGCCGCCGCCGATCAGGAACAGCACCGCCAGCACCGGCAGCACCCGGGTCCGGCGACGAGGGGCGGCCCGGACCTTGGCGGCCGGTTTGGCAGAGGGGGCCGGTCTGGCGGCGGGGGCCGGTTTCGGCGCCGCAGGCGCGCGGGGCAGCCGCAGCATCAGAGCGCTCCGCTGGTCTGGCGGCGGCGCAGGACGCGGGCGCGCTGCGGGGGCTCGGCCGGGTCATCGGCGGGCTCCTCGGCCAGCGCCTCGACCGGGCGTATGCTGCGCCGCAGCGTCTCGCCCGGCCAGGGGGTCGGCGGGCGCGGGCCGGGGGCGCGCGGGGCGGCGGCCCGCGCCTCCTCGGGCAGGTCGTGCATCGAGGCGACCAGCAGCTCCAGCTTGCGGGCCACGGCTTCGGCGCGGGCGGTCTGGCCGTCCAGACGCCCGCCGGCCCGGCCGGTCGCCTCCTGCGCGGAGCGCAACGAGCGGGCGAGGTCGTCGACCTGCGCCGAAAGGACGGCGATGGCGCTGCCCATCCCGCCCTCAAGCGAGCCCAGCGCCTTCAGGCGCCGCGACAGGATCACGCAATAGGTGGCCGCGCCCATCGAGGCGGCGGTAAGAAGAAGGTCGGACAGATACTCCATGACAAGCCCCTCAGTTGAAGACGAATTCGATGATGAGAAGGTCGTTGACCAGGCCGGGCCCGGTGACGATCTGGACCCGGCGCAGCATCTGCGCGCGAAGCCGCAGCAGCGCCGCGGGTTCCTCGAGTTCCGGCGGGTCGAGCGCCCGCAGATAGATGTTCAGCACATCCATGATCCGCGGCATCAGCGCCTGCACCGCCCCCGCGGCGCCCGGCGCCACCTCAAGCTGGGCGCCGAACCGCAGATGGCGGGTGTCGGCGCCGCGGCCGAGGTTGACGGTGATCGGCTCAAGCGGCACGAAACCGGTGCTGCCCCCGGCCTCGCCATGGCCCCCGGCAGGGGCCGCGGCGGGCGCGCCATGCGCCGGGGCGGCGCCGTGCCCGCCCTCCGCCGCGGCCGATTCGCTTGCCGGCGCGCCGCCGCCCAGAAGGGAATCGAGCATCCCGGAATAGGTGGCGTAAAAGCCCCCGCCCGCCCCCGCGAGCGCCAGCACGAGGCCAATCAGAAGCGGAAGTTTCGATTTCTTTTCAGGCGCTTGGTCGGGTGGGGCAGCGGTGGCCATGGCGCGGGGGTCCCTTCTGGATCGGAATCGCGTTCCTGCGATGTTCCCGAGACCGTTTTCGCATGATGTGGCTAACTCATTGTTAATCGAGTCGGGTCAAGGATCGCCTCATCGGGACAGAACGTCCGCGAGGGGGACCGACTTTGGAACAGCTCCTGTCAACCTGGAACGCGCTGGAGCCGCGCCGCCGACTGATCGCCGTGGTGGCGGCGGTGGGCGTCTTCGCGGGTATCCTGATGCTGGCCCGGATCGCCACCACGCCGGGCATGGCGCTGCTCTATGCCGGGCTCGAAGGGTCCCAGGCCGGTGAGGTGATCCAGGCGCTTGACCAGCGCGGGCTGCGCTACGAGGTGCGGGGCGACGCGATCTATGTCGATGCCACGCAGCGGGACGAGACGCGGATGGCGCTGGCCGCGCAGGGGCTGCCGGCCAATTCCTCGACCGGCTACGAGATCCTCGACGGGCTCACGGGCTTCGGCACCACGGCGCAGATGTTCGACGCCGCCTATTGGCGCGCCAAGGAAGGGGAGCTGGCCCGCACGATCATGGCGAGCCCCTATATCCGCTTCGCCCGGGTGCATATCTCGCAAGGCGCGACCCAGCCCTTCCGGCGCGACCAGAACGCCTCGGCCTCGGTCACGGTGACGACGACCGGCGGCGCGATGACGCCGCAGCAGGGCCAGGCGCTGCGCTATCTCGTCGCCTCGGCGGTGGCCGGGCTCGCGCCCGAGCATGTGGCGGTGATCGATTCGAACGGTGGCATGGTGCTGGGCGAGGACGACAGCCCCACTGCCCGCACCAACGACCGGGCCGAACAGATGCGCCACAATGTGGAGCGCATGCTGGAGGCCCGGGTCGGCAGCGGCCGCGCCGTGGTCGAGGTGAACATCGAGACGGTGACCGACCGCGAGACGATCACCGAGCGGCTGGTCGATCCGACGACCCGGGCCGCGGTCAGCCAGGAGAGCGAGCAGCGCAACGCCACCTCGACCGAGACCCCGGGCGCCGGGGTCACCGTTGCCTCCAACCTGCCGGACGGCAATGCCGCGGCGGGCGACGGGCGCAGCGAGTCGCGCGACCAGACGACCCGCGAGCGCACCGACTGGGAAGTCAGCCAGACCAGCCGCCAGGTCGAGCGCGGGCCGGGGGCGATCCGGCGGCTGACGGTCGCGGTGCTGGTCGACGGGGTGCGCAGCACCGATGCCAATGGCGTCGTGCAATGGACCCCGCGCCCCGAGGAGGAACTGGTGGCGCTGCGCGAACTGGTTGCCTCGGCCGTGGGGTTCGACGAGCAGCGCGGCGATGTCATCACGCTGCGCTCGCTGCAATTCGAGCCGGTGGCCGAGACGCTGGGCACGCCCGGGGTCACCAGCTGGCTGGCCGGGCTCGACATCATGAGTCTGATCCGGCTGGCGGCGCTGGCGCTGGTGGTGCTGTTCGTCGCGCTCTTCGTGCTGCGGCCGATCCTGAAGGGCGGCGGCGGCGGCGGGGCGGCGGCCGCACCGGCCGAGGATGACGACCTGATGGCCGGTTTCGCACCGATGATCGCCATGGCGCCGGGGCTCAGCGGCGAGATCGACGGCGATTTCAGCGCCGGCGACGAGACGGGCGAGGGTGCCGATCCGGTCGAGCGGATGCGCGCCCTGATCGCCGAGCGCCAGGACGAGACGCTGGAGATCCTGCGCAACTGGATGGAAGAACCCGAGGAGAACCGCTGATGCCCCAGCCCCTGCGCCTGGAGGTTTTCGAGACCCCCGATACGCTCGACGGTCCGGCGCTGCTCATGCCCGAGGAGCTCGAGGATCTGCGCCTCAACGCCTATGAACGCGGCTATGTCGCAGGCTGGGAAGACGGCAGCCAGCAGGTGACCGGCGAAAGCGACCAGCGCCGCGCGGCGGTGGAACGGACCGCCGAGCAGCTGGCCTTCACCTATCACGAGGCGCGGGGCCATGTGCTCAGGGCGCTGGAACCGCTTTTTGCGGCGATGGTCGAGACGGTGCTGCCGCGGGCCGCCCGGGCTGCGGTCGTGCCGCTGGCGCTGGAACAGCTGATGCCGCTTGCCCATGCCACGGCCGAGGCGCCGCTGGTGCTGCGCGTGCCGCCCGGGCGGCGCGACGCGTTCCGCGCGGCGCTGTCGGGGGTGGTGCTGCCGCCCCTCGACATCGTCGAGACCGAGGATCTGGCCGAGGGGCAGGCGGCCTTTGCCTTCGGCCCCGCCGAGACCTGCATCGACCTGACCCATGCCTCCCTGGCCATCGGTCAGGCCATCGACGCCTTCTACAGCATCCAGCACGAGGAGAGCCGCCTTGCCTGAATCCGCATCGCCCGAGAGCCCCGCCACCCTGGGCCGCGGCGCCTTCACCCAGGTGCCGATCGAGATCACCGTCGCCGTCGGTCGCGCCCGCCCGCTGGTCCGCGACCTGTTGCGGCTGCAGCGCGACTCGGTCCTGTCGCTGGACCGCCGGGTCGAGGATCCGGTCGAGCTGTTCGTCGGGGACCGGCTGATCGCGCGCGGCGTGCTGGAGGAACTGGACGGCGATCAGGCCGGGCAGATGGCGGTGCGGCTGACCGAGGTCGCCGATCTGTCGAACGGTCTCTGAGATGGGGCGGGGCGCGCCGGGATGGAAGACCGGGGGCGCCCGCCGCTGTGCCCTGCTGGCGCTGGGCGCGGCGCTGATCGTGGTGCTGCCCCAGGCGGCCCTGGCGCAGGAGATCACGCTCGACATGGGCGAAGGCGGCAGCCTCGCCCTGCGCTCGGTCCAGCTGCTGGTGCTGCTCACGCTGCTGAGCCTGGTGCCGGGGCTGATGATCATGGTGACCTGCTTTCCCTTCATCGTCACCGTGCTGGCGATCCTGCGGCAGGCCATCGGGCTGCAGCAATCGCCGCCCGGGATGCTGTTGACGACCTTGGCGCTGTTTCTGACCTATTTCGTCATGGAGCCGACCTTCACCGCCGCCTGGGAGGCCGGGGTGCTGCCCCTGCAGGCCGGGCAGATCGGGGTCGAGGCGGCGATGACCGAGGCCATCGCGCCCTTCCGCGGCTTCATGGCCGCGCGCATCGACCCCCAGACCTGGGCCGGACTGGCAGAGTTGCGCCCCGACCCGCCCGCCTTCTCGGCCGAGGGGCCGCTCTCGGTGCTCATCCCCTCGTTCCTGCTGTCCGAACTGAGCCATGCCTTCGAAGTGGGCTTCGTGATCTTCCTGCCCTTCCTGATCATCGACCTAGTGGTGGCCGCGGTCCTGATGTCGATGGGCATGATGATGGTGCCGCCGGCCGTGGTCTCGCTACCCTTCAAGCTGGCGTTCTTCGTGGTGGCCGATGGCTGGACGCTGGTCTCGGCCTCGCTGGTGCGGGGGTATTTCTGACCGGCGAGGGGTTTCGCCCTGGGCCTTCGGCCTGCGGGCGGCCAAGGCGGGGGGCCAAGGTCCGGCCGCGCCACGGGCGCGGCGTTTGCGTCTGAAACGCGCCACCGGCGCGTTTCCGAGACGCCGCTCACCCCCGCGCCCCGCTCAAGGGGGTTTTCCACCCCCTTGAGAAACCCCCGAGGATATTTCTGGAACAAAGATGAAGGGGGGCGTCAGTCCTCGCCCGGCCGCGCCAGTTCGAACGGGTCGTCGACATAGGCGTAATCGCGGTAACCGAGGCGGCCGACCGGCGTGAAGCGTTCATAGGCGAAGCGGCCCTCAACGAGGCAATCGTCGCGCAGATGGATGCCCGTCACCTCGCCGATCACCATCGTGTTGTCGCGCCCGGCCAGCGGCACGATCTGCGTGACCCGGCATTCGAGGCCTGCCGGGGCCTCGAGCACGCGCGAGCAGGCGATGGTCTCGCAGTCAATGCGCTCAAGACCGGCGAGGCGGAATTCGTCCACCTCTTTCGGCCAGGGGCCGGAGCTGGTGTTCATCGCCAGGAACAGCGCTTTCGAGACGACATTGACGCAGAAAACCCCGGTCTCGCGGATATTGGCCAGCGAATCCTTGCCGCCCTCGCGGTCGGGCTTGCTGCCCGTGGTGGCAAACATCACCTGCGGCGGCACATAGGCCACGGCGTTGAAGAAGCTGTAGGGCGCGAGGTTTTCCGACCCGTCGGCGCCCCGGGTCGAGATCCAGCCGATCGGCCGGGGCGAGACCAGCGCGTTGAAGGGATTATGCGGCAGGCCATGGCCATCGGCGGGACGGTAGAACATCGGCATCCTTCGGGCGTAGGGCGGATTTGATCTTGGATTTAACGCGTGTTAGGGGCGAGTCCAGCGTTTCCCTGCCGCACCGGTGCCCCGGCGGCCCGGAGGCGGTGTCAGAAGGCGCAACCGTCGGAGGGGCCGGTGGATCTGGAACGGGAAGAACCCGCCGATTGGTGGGAGGTCGAGGCGCTTTATGACCTGTGCTTCGCACCGGGCCGGACGGCGTTGAGCTCGTACCGGCTGCGCGACGACGTGCCGCCGGTGCCGGAGTTGTGCCTGTGCCTGTGGGACGAGACCGAGGCGCTGGCGGGCGTGATCCGCTATTGGCCGGTGCGGGTGGGCGGCACGCCCGCCCTGCTGCTGGGGCCGGTGGCCGTGCACCCGACCCGGCAGGGCGAGGGGCTGGCGGGCCTGTTGATCCGGGAAAGCCTCAGGCGGGCGGCGAAGCTCGGCTGGTCGCGGGTCATGCTGGTCGGCGACTATCCCTATTATCGCCGCTTCGGCTTCGAGAAGCTGACCGGCGTCACCATGCCGCCGCCGACCAACCCCGAACGGGTGCTGGGCATCGCCCTGGCGCCGGGGGCCTGGGACGGGGTGGCGGGCAATGTCACCTCCTGGAACGCGCCGGGCTGAGGCGGAAAGCGCGCTCTGGCCGCGGCAGCAATGCGCGCTAGACTCCCGGTCAGGTCATCGGGAGGACATCATGCGCAGCGCGGCATTCGTCACGGCATTCATTCCTTTTCTGGCGGGTGCGGCAGGGGCCGAGATCACCGGCACGCCCTTGCCCTATCGCAGCGGGGATCTGGCATTCGAGGGCTATGTGGCGCGCAACGAGGCCGTGCCCTCGCGCGGGATCGTGCTGATTGCCCATGATTGGGACGGGCTGACCGCCTATGAACGGACCCGGGCGCAGATGCTGGCGGCGCAGGGTTACACGGCCGTGGCGCTCGACCTTTACGGCACGGCCGAGGATCCGCAGGGGGTGGAGGATTACCGCCGCCTCTCGGGCGCACTGTTGGGCGACCGGCCGGAACTGCGCGCCCGGCTGCAGGCGGCGATGGCCGCGGCCGAGGGTCTGCCGGGGGCCGAGGCGGGACGGGTGTTGATCGGCTATTGCTTCGGCGGATCGGCGGCGCTGGAAGCCGCGCGGGCAGGGGCCGAGACGCAGGGCTTCGTCATCTTCCACGGCGGGCTCGCCACCCCCGAGGGTCAGGATTACGCCGCCGTGACCGCCCCGGTGCAGCTGTTCCACGGCTCGGCCGATCCGGCCTCGGGGCCCGAGACGCTGGCCGCGGCGCTGACCGGGCTCAGCGCCGCCGGGGTGGCGCATGGGGCGGAAGTCTACGGCAATGTCCGACATGCCTTCACCGTCTGGGGCGGGCGCGATTATGATGCCGGGGCAGATGCGCAAAGCTGGCAGGGAATGCTCGATTTCCTGAGCGAGGCCCTGTAAAATCGGCACCATTGCGGCCAGCGCGGGCGCGCGGTGAATTGATTGTATACCATTGCACACAACGCTTGACGCGGACGCGGTTTTCGGTCAGGAAGCGCTCAGCGAACGGCGGCACCCGCCGCTGTCCGAATCCCCCGCGCCAGGGTCCGCCTGCCGAGGCCGCCCCGGGGCTTTGACCGACAGAGGATGCATGGCCATGAGCGATACCCCCGACATCATCTACACCAAGGTGGACGAGGCCCCCGAACTGGCGCGCGCTTCGCTGGAGCCGATCATCCGCGCTTTCGCCGGCGCTGCGGGCGTCAGCGTCGAGACGCGCGATATCTCGGTCGCGGGCCGCATCCTGGCGGTGTTCCCCGATTTCCTGACCGAGGCGCAGAAGGTCTCGGACGATCTGGCCTGGCTGGGCGAGCTGGTGAAGACCCCCGCCGCCAATGTCATCAAGCTGCCCAACATTTCGGCCTCGCAGCCGCAGCTGAACGCCGCGATCAAGGAATTGCAGGCCAAGGGCTATGCCGTGCCGGATTATCCGGCCGAACCCGCGACGGAGGCGGAAAAGGACATCAAGGCCCGTTATGACGCGGTCAAGGGCTCGGCCGTGAACCCGGTCCTGCGCGAGGGCAACTCGGACCGCCGCTCGGCCAAGGCGGTCAAGGCCTATGCCAAGGCCAACCCGCACCGGATGGGCAACTGGTCGAAGGACTCGAAGACCCGCGTCGCCTCGATGCCGGGCAACGACTTCTTCGCCAACGAGAAGTCGGCGACCCTCACCGCGGCGCAGGCGGGTGGCGCCTCGATCGTCTTCACCGGCAAGGACGGCGCGGAAACCGTGCTGAAGAAGGGCCTGAAATACACCGAAGGAGAGGTCGTCGACGCGACCTTCCTGTCGGCCAAGGCGCTGACCGCCTATATCGAGCAGGCGCTCGCCTCGGTCGAGCCGGGCGTGCTGTTCTCGGCCCACCTGAAAGCCACGATGATGAAGGTCTCGGACCCGATCATCTTCGGCCATTTCGTCAAGGTCTACCTCAAGGACTTCATCGCCAGGCACGGCGCGGAACTGGACGCGCTGGGCTGGAACCCGAACTCGGGCCTCGGCGATCTGGAGAAGAAGATCGCCGGCAACGCGACGCTCGAGGCCGATTACAAGGCCGTCATGGCGTCGCAGCCGCCGATGTACATGGTGAACTCGGACAAGGGGATCACCAACCTGCACGTCTCGTCCGACGTCATCATCGACGCCTCGATGCCCGCCGTGATCCGCGCGGGCGGCAAGGGCTGGGGTCCGGACGGCAAGGAAGCGGATGTGCTGTGCTGCATCCCCGACAATTCCTATGCCTGCGTCTATGACGAGACGGTCGAGTATTTCAAGGAAACCGGCAAGCTGGACGTGACCACCTGCGGCGCGGTGTCGAACGTCGGCCTGATGGCGCAGAAGGCCGAGGAATACGGCTCGCACCCGACGACCTTCGAAGCCCCCGCCGATGGCACGATCAGGATCGTGCTGGCCTCGGGCGAGGTGCTCCACCAGCACGCGGTCGAAAAGGGCGATATCTGGCGCTCGGCCACTGCCAAGAAGGCGCCGATCCTCGACTGGATCCAGCTGGGCATCGCCCGCACCAAGGCGACCGGCGCCGCGGCCTTCTGGCTGGACAAGAACCGCGCCCATGACGCCGAACTCATCAAGTATGTCGAGCCCGCGCTGAAGGAAGCCGGGATCGAGATCCTGATCCTCGATCCGCGCGCGGCGACCCGCTACACGCTGGAAACCATGCGCGCCGGCAAGGATTGCGTGACCATCACCGGCAACGTGCTGCGCGATTATCTGACCGACCTGTTCCCGATCCTGGAGCTGGGCACCTCGGCCAAGATGCTGTCGATCGTCAAGCTGATGCAGGGCGGCGGCATGTTCGAGACGGGCGCCGGCGGCACCGCGCCGAAGCACGTGCAGCAGGTTCAGGAAGAGAACCACCTGCGCTGGGACAGCCTGGGCGAGTTTTGCGCGCTGGGGGAATCGTTCAACTTCCTCGCGGACGCCAAGAACAACCCGGCGGCGGCGGTTCTGGGCGCGGCGGTCGACGCGGCGACGCAGAAGGTTCTGGACAACAACGACAGCCCCGAGGGCAAGGTCGGCCAGAACGACAACCGCACCTCGCATTACTTCTTCGCCCGCTACTGGGCCGAGGCGCTGGCCGCGCAGACGGACAATGCCGCGCTGGCCGCGCATTTCGCGCCGATCGCCAAGGCGCTGGCCGAGAACGAGGCGAAGATCGTCGCCGAACTGCACGCGGTCGAGGGCGTGCCGGCCGATCTGGGCGGGTATTACCTGCTGGACGATGCCAAGGTCGCCAAGGTGATGCGCCCCTCGGCCACGTTGAACGCGATCATCGGCTGAGGCAGGTGACGGAACGGGGAAGGGGCGGCCTGCGGGTCGCCCTTTTTCGTTGCGGCAAGATGGGGGCAGGACGGCGGGCCGCAGCCTCCCGCCCGCCCACCCCGGCCGCGGCCCGCCGTCCTGCCCCGCAGACCTCCCCCGTCAAACTGTCACCCGGCCGTCGCCAAAGGGTCGTAAAACCGCTATCGTCGGGCCGAAGCGGGAGTGTCGCGCATGCTGGAACAGATCGTCATGGGCCGCCTGCGCAAGCGGATGCGGCAGCTCTATGCCGGAATCGACACGCCGCCGATCCTGGACTTGGAGGCCTATTTCCCGCAGGCCGAAGCGCTGCAGATGCTCTATCCGATGCTCAGGGACGAGGCGCTGGCGCTTTATGCGGGCGCCGCGGGCATCCCGCGGTTTCACGAGATTTCCACCACCCAGACGCGCATTTCGGCTTCGGACGGCAAGGATTGGCGCATGGTCATGGTCAAGTCCTATGGCCATCTGATCCGGGCCAATGCCGCGCGGACCCCGGCGCTGGCCGGGTTTCTGGCCGCCAATCCGCAGGTTTCGACCGCGGCCTATTCCTTCCTCGACCCCGGCAAGCATATCCCGCCGCATCGCGGTCCGTTCCGGGGCATCCTGCGCTATCACCTGTGCCTTTACGCACCCGAGCCGGGGCCCTGGCTGAAGGTGGACGGGGTGACCGTGCCCTATGAGGAGGGCGGCGCGCTTCTGTGGGACGACACCTTCACCCATGAGGTGCTGAACCCCGGCAGCCACCCGCGCATCGCGCTGTTGCTCGACGTGCAGCGGCCGGTCACCCGGCTGGCGCAGAAACTGGCCTATCGGGGGATGATCCGTGGCGGCGGCCTCTATTCCCGGCTGACCGAGAAGCGGATGCGGGTGGCGTGATCACGGCGCCGTGAGGCGCCCTGTCCCCGGCCCGGCGGTAGGGGTATTTTACCGGCAGATCACCGCTGCCAGCACGCCGGAGTCCCCCATGATGCGCCGCCAGTTCCTCGCCACGGCCAGTGCGGCCACGGCTGCCGCCACCGCGCTTTCCGCCGGGGCCACCGGGCGCAACACGCTGCCCCTGGATGCGCCGCTGTCCGTCGCCCGCGTCGGGCTGCGCAGCCCGGATGCCGAGGCGCTGGCGGGCTGGTATCAGGAGGTGCTGGGGCTGGAGCGGCTGGGCAGCGACGGCCCGGTGATCCGGCTGGGCGCGGGCGGACAGGTGCTGCTGGAGATCACCGGCGATTCCGCGCTGCGCCGTCCGTTCCCCAGCTGGGCCGGGCTCTATCACACCGCTTTCCTGTTGCCCGAGCGGCCGTTCCTCGGCCAATGGCTGCGGCAGGCGATGGAGCGGCAGGTGCCGATGCAGGGCGCCGCGGACCACCGGGTGAGCGAGGCGCTTTACCTCGCCGATCCCGAGGGCAACGGGGTAGAGATCTACGCCGACCGCCCGCAGGACGGCTGGACCTGGACCCGGGGGCAGGTGAGCATGGGCAGCGACAGGCTCGACCTGCGCGGGCTGATGGCCGAGGCCCCGGCCCTGCCCGCGGGCGGGTTCCGCGCCCCCGCGGGCACGATGGTGGGCCATGTCCATCTGCAGGTGGGCGACGCGCTGGCCGCGGCCGCCTGGTGGCATGACGAACTGGGTTTCGACCTGGTGCGCGGCTCGCGCGAGGCGAATTTCCTGTCGACCGGCGGCTATCACCACCATATCGCCGTCAACCAGTGGAACAGCCGGGGGGCGGCGCCGATGCAGGAAGGCTATGCCGGGCTCCATCACGTCACGCTGCGGGCGCGCGACGGGGCCACGCGACGGGTGACGCAGGATCCCTGGGGCATCGAGGTGCGGATCGAGGCTTGATCCCGCCCGCCCGACGTGCCCATCTGGGGCAAAAGCGAGAGGATCATGGGCAAGCTGAAACTTCTGACGCTGGTCGCGGTGGCCCGCGCCCCCGAGCCGCTGGCGGCCCTGTTCTTTGCCGGGCGGCGCAAGGTGGTCGACGGGCGGCGCATCGACGCCAAGGCCCAGGCGCTGGGCGAACTCTTCAACTCGGTCCGCGTGCCGGGCGTCACGCCGACCCTGGCCGACAGCCGCCGCTCGCTGCAGATCCTGGCCGACAAGTTCGACCTGCCCAGCCCGGCCCCGGTGCAAAAGCGCGACGTGATGCTGCCGGGCGGCGCGGGCGAACGGCCGGCGCGGATCTATGACACGGACCTCTCGGCGATGGACCGGCCGACGCTGCTGTACATCCATGGCGGCGGCTGGGTGCAGGGCGGCATCGACACGCATGACGGGCTTTGCGGGCAAGTGGCGCTGGAGGCGGGGATCCGGGTCATCTCGCTCGACTACCGGCTGGCGCCCGAGCACAAGTTTCCGGCCGGGCCCGATGATGTGCTGGCGGCGTACCGCGCGCTCCGGGCCTCGCCCCGGGTCTGGGGCGTCGACCCGGCGCGGCTGGCGGTGGGCGGCGACAGCGCGGGCGGCAACCTGACGGCGGTGCTGATGCACGACCTGTCGGCGGCGGGCGAGGCGCTGCCCCGGGCGCAGGTGCTGATCTATCCGGCGGTTGACGCTCGGATGCAGAGCCGCTCGATGGAAGCGTTGAAGGACGCCTATGTCCTGCCGCGCGACCGGATCCAATGGTATCTGGAGCAATACCTCCCCGAGGGGCAGGACTGGCTGGACCCGCGCGTCTCGCCCCTGACCTCGCCGCATCTGGCGGGCCAGCCCCCGGCGCTGATCCTCAACGCGGGCCATGATCCGCTCTACGATGACGGCAGCATCTATCACGAGGCGCTCACGGCGGCGGGGGGCGAGGCGGTGCTGCATCCTTTCCCCGGGCAGGTGCATGCCTTCGTCTCGGCCCGCCGGGCGATCCCGCAAGCGGTGGACGCGGTGAGCCTCGTGTCGCGCTGGCTGGCCGGGCGGCTTTGAGGCGGCGTCGCGCGGGGGGAGAGGCCGGGGGGCCAGCCCCCCGGACCCCCCGGGATATTTGAAGCGCAAAGAAGGGGGCGGGGTTTCCGCGGGTCTTTTCGGCGCGCTTCAGGCCGGGGCGTAGCTGAGGCGGATGACATCGCCCGGCATCGGGTCCTGGGCGACAAGCCGCAGGCGGGGCAGGGCGGTGCGGAAATAGCGGTTTCCGCCGCCCAACACCACCGGATGCACATAGAGGCGGTAGAGGTCGATCAGGCCAAGGGGCGCGAGGCTGGCGGCGAGGTCGGGGCCGCCCAGTTCGATCTCGCCCGCGACCGAGGCTTTCAGCGCCCGGACCTCGGCCGCGAGGTCGGGCCCCAGCAGGGTGGCGTTCGGCCCCAGCGCGGGCGTCCCGCGCGAGGCGACCCATTTCGGCATGCGGCGCCAGGCCCTGGCGAAGGCGCGGTCGGGGGCGCCCCATTCCGGGCGGTCCTGATCCCAATAGGCCATGATCTCGTAGAGTTTGCGGCCGTAGAGGCTGCCGGCCTGCTCCTGCGCCTGGTCGATGAAATGCCGGAACAGCGCAGGCACCGGGGCGAAGCGGCCATGGTCGACATAGCCGTCGAGCGAGACATTCATGCCGAAGACGAGGGTTGCCATGGGGACCTCCGGGATCTGCGGCAAGCCTAGCACGGAACGGCGCCCGGGCAATCCGGGCTGGTGGCAGGGCCGGGGCGGGTGTATGGCCGGGTCATGACCGAGACCCTGCCGCCGTGCCCCGAGTGCAATTCCGCCTTCGTCTACGAGGCGGATTCCCTGTTGATCTGCCCCGAATGCGGGCATGAATTCGCGCCCGGCGCGGCAGCGGAGGGGGATGTCGTGCGCGATGCGGTCGGCAATCTGCTGGCCGATGGCGACACGGTGACGCTGATCAAGGACCTGAAGCTCAAGGGCTCGTCCACCACGATCAAGGTCGGCACCAAGGTGCGCGGCATCCGGCTGGTCGCGGGCGATCACGACATCGACTGCAAGCTGCCGGGCGTCGGCGCCATCGGGCTGAAATCGCAGTTCGTGAAGAAGGTGACCGACTGAGGGGGGCTTGCACCCATTCGCCAAGCGTCGCAAGCTGACCTCAGCTGGAGAGGTTAACATGCGCAATACCCACCCGATCGACATCGCCATCGACACCCACCGCGACGACCTGACTTCCATGGCCGACCGGGTCTGGGGCACGCCGGAGCTGCTGTACCAGGAGGTCGCCTCCTGCGCCGAGCATACGGCGATGCTGAAGGCCAAGGGATTCCGGGTGACCGAGAATGTCGCCGGCATCCCCACCGCGGTGATGGGCGAGGCGGGCGCGGGCGGGCCGATCATCGCCATCCTCGGCGAGTATGACGCGCTGCCGGGGCTGAGCCAGGTGGCGGGGATCGACGCGCCGCAGGAACTGGTCAAGGACGGCAACGGCCATGGCTGCGGGCACAACCTGTTGGGCGCGGCCGCGCTGCTGGCGGCCTGCGCGGTGAAGGACTGGCTGGAGGAAACCGGCACCCCCGGCCGCGTGCGCTATTACGGCTGCCCGGCGGAAGAGGGGGGCGCGGCCAAGACCTTCATGGTCAGGGACGGCGCCTTTGACGGGGTGGATGCGGCGATCACCTGGCACCCGGACAGCATGACCCGGGTCTCGGACCCGATCTTCCTGGCCAATACGCGGGTCGATTTCACCTTCACCGGTCGGGCGTCCCATGCCGCGATGTCGCCGCATCTGGGGCGCTCGGCGCTTGACGCGGTGGAGCTGATGTCAGTGGGCGTCAACTACCTGCGCGAGCATATGGTGCAGGATGCGCGGATCCATTACGCCTATCTCGACGCGGGCGGCAAGGCGCCGAACGTGGTGCAGGCCCGCGCCAAGGTGCGCTATTCGATCCGGGCGCTGAAATCCGCGGACATGCTGGCGCTGGTGGAGCGGGTCAAGGACGTGGCCCGGGGTGCGGCGCTGATGACCGGCACGCAGGTCGAAGCGAAGATCTTCTCGGCGGTGTCCTCCATGCAGGAGAACCTGACCATGGACCGCACCATGCAGCGGGTCCTGGACGAGATCGGTGGCGTGCCCTTCGACGATGCCGACCGCGAATACGCCGCCCGCATCCAGGCGACGCTGACCGAGACGGATATCTCGCTGCCCTACCGCATCGCCAGGATGAAGCCGCGGTTCGATGTTTCGCTGGCCGATTGGGTGGTGCCGCTGCGCCCGGGTGGCGAGGTGCTGACCGGCTCGACCGATGTCTGCGACGTGAGCCAGGTCGTGCCGCTGACCCAGCTGCAATGCGCGACCATGGCCATCGGCACGCCCCTTCATTCCTGGCAGGCCACGGCGCAGGGCAAGTCGGGGCAGGCGCACAAGGGGATGACCCATGCGGGCCTCGCCATGGCGCGTTGCGCGCAATTGCTCATCACCGAGCCCGAGACGATTGCCGCGGCCAAGGCCGAACAGGCCGAACGGCTGGCCGAAGAGCCCTATGTCTGCCCGATGCCGCCCGAGGTCCTGCCGCCGGTCTGAGCCTCAGCCCGCGAAGAAGCCGTAGAGCAGCACCGCGTTCAGCGACAGCACGACGCCCGCGCCGAGGATGGCCAGCCCCCGCACCAGCGGGCCGGTGACGTGCTCACCCATCAGCTCGGGCCGGGCGGTGAAGATCACCAGCGCCACCATCGGCACCGGCAGGGCGATCGACAGCACCACCTGGCTGAGGACCAGCGCCTCGGTCGGGTTCACGCCCATGGCGACGACCACGAAGGCCGGGGCCATGGTGACAAGCCGCCTGAGCCAGACCGGGATCCGGCGGCGCAGGAAGCCCTGCATGATCATCTGCCCGGCCATGGTGCCGACCACCGACGAGGAAATCCCCGAGGCGATCAGCGACACGAGGAACGCCCCGGCCGCGGCGGCGCCCAAGAGCGGGGTCAGCATGTGATAGGCGGTCTCGATCTCGGCCACCTCGGGATTGCCCTGGTGAAAGGCGGTGGCGGCCATGATGACCATTGCCATGTTTATCATCCCCGCCACGGCCAGCGCGATCACCACCTCGCGGTTGGAATAGCGCAGGAGGCGGCGTTTGGCGACCGGATCGGGCGAGCCCGCGCGGTCCTGCGTCAGACCCGAATGCAGGTAGATGGCATGCGGCATGACCGTGGCGCCGATGATGCCGACAGCGATGGTCAGCGCCGCCGCATCGGGCAGGGCGGGCGAGACCAGCCCCATCCCCGCCGCGCCCCAATCGACCGGGGCGATCAGCATCTCGGCCAGATAGCTCAGGCCGATGATGCCGACGAAGGTGGCGATGACCAGTTCCATCGGCCGGAAGCCGCGCCCGCCCAGCAGCAGGATGGCATAGGTGATGACCGCGGTCGCGATCATCCCCTGCATCAGCGGCAGGCCGAAGAGCAGCGCAAGGCCGATGGCGCCGCCCAGGAATTCGGCAAGGTCGGTGGCCATGGCCGCGACCTCGCTCACCGCCCACATCACGCCGACCAGCGGCCGGGGGAAATGGTCGCGGCAGAGTTCGGCCAGGTTCTTGCCGGTGACGATGCCCAGCCGCGCCGACAGCGCCTGGAACAGCATGGCGATCCCGTTGGCCATCAGCACGACCCACAGCAGCGCATAGCCATAGCCCGCGCCCGCCTGAATGTTGGTCGCGTAATTGCCGGGGTCCATATAGGCGACCGAGGCGATGACGGCGGGGCCGAAAAAGGCCAGCGCCGGGCGCAGGCCCCGGCGGTTGCCGGCCAGGGTCTCGGCCATGGAGAGGCGGGTGCGGTCGCTGAGGCTGGTCTGCATCGGGGAACTCCGGCGGATGCGGCGAATGTAGCCATGGCTACATCTTTTGCAAGAGGCAAAGGGTTGCTCCTGCCCTTTGCAATCCCGGGACCAGCCGTTAGAAGGGGGGAAGGGCGCCGACGGGGCGCCAGAGCGGCGGAAAGGGAGGCGCGCGCATGACCGGATTGCCGCCAGAGCCTGCCTCCAGCCCCGGCCCCGAGCCGACGCCCGAGGCCGAATCCCCCGACCGTTTCGCCCAGGCCCGCAGCGCCCAATCCGTGGCGCTGATCGAGGATTACGTCGAGCTGATCGGCGATTTGATCGCCGAGCAGGGCGAGGCGCGCATCACCGACATCGCGCAGCGTCTGGGCGTCGCGCATCCGACCGTGACCAAGGCCGTGGCACGGCTGAAGCGCGAGGGGCTGGCCAATTCGCGCCCCTATCGCGGGGTGTTCCTGACCGAAGCGGGCGCCGCGCTGGCCGAGAAGGTGCGCACGCGCCACCGGACGCTGGTCTCGCTGCTGGTGGCGCTGGGCGTACCGTCCGACACCGCGGAACTGGACGCCGAGGGCATGGAACACCACGTCTCGGACGTGACGCTGGCCGCCTTCGAGGCCTATCTCGCCGCGCGGGACTAAGCCGCCACAATCCCTTGTCTCGACCCCTTTCCTTTCCCGGCGGACCATGCGATAGGGCCGTGCCAAGCGCTGCCATCCTGCAACAGGAGATTCCCATGCAGATTCGCGAGGCTCTCACCTTTGATGACGTCCTCCTGGTCCCTGCGGCCTCGACCGTTCTGCCCTCCACGGCGGATGTGTCCACCCATGTGACCAAGTCGATCCGCATGAACATTCCGCTGTTGTCCTCGGCCATGGACACGGTGACCGAGGCGCGGATGGCCATCGCCATGGCGCAGGCCGGCGGCATCGGCGTGATCCACCGCAACCTCGACCCCGAGGCGCAGGCCGAGCAGGTCCGCCGCGTCAAGCGCTTCGAATCGGGCATGGTCTACAACCCGATCACCCTGACGCCCGACGCCACGCTGGCCGATGCCCGCGCCCTGGCCGAGCGCTACAACATCACGGGTTTCCCGGTCGTGGATGCTTCGGGCCGGGTGGTCGGCATCATCACCAACCGTGACATGCGCTTTGCCACCGATCCCAAGACCCCGGTGCATGCGATGATGACCGCCGACAATCTGGTCATCCTGCGCGAGCCCGCCGACCGCGAGGAAGCGCGCAGCCTGATGCACGCCCGCCGGATCGAGAAGCTGCTGGTCGTCGATGACAAGGGCCGCCTGACCGGCCTTCTGACGCTGAAGGACACCGAACAGGCGGTCCTGCACCCGATGGCCTGCAAGGACGAGCTGGGCCGCCTCAGGGTCGCCGCGGCTTCGACCGTGGGGGATGCGGGCTATGAACGCTCGGCCATGCTGATCGACGCGGGCGTCGATCTGGTGGTCATCGACACGGCGCATGGCCATTCGGCCTCGGTCGCCGAGGCGGTCGAGCGGGTGAAGGCGCTGTCCAACGCGGTGCAGGTCGTGGCGGGGAACGTGGCGACCGGCGAGGCGACCAGGGCGCTGATCGGCGCGGGCGCCGATGCGGTGAAGGTCGGCATCGGCCCGGGCTCCATCTGCACGACGCGGATCGTGGCGGGCGTGGGCGTGCCGCAGCTGACGGCGATCATGGATGCCGCCGCCGCCGCGGGCGACGTGCCGGTGATCGCCGATGGCGGGATCAAGTTCTCGGGCGATTTCGCCAAGGCCATCGCGGCCGGGGCCTCCTGCGCCATGGTCGGTTCGGCCATCGCCGGCACCGATGAGGCGCCGGGCGAGGTGATCCTCTATCAGGGCCGCAGCTACAAATCCTATCGCGGCATGGGCAGCCTCGGCGCCATGGCCCGCGGTTCGGCCGACCGCTATTTCCAGAAGGACGCGGCCTCGGACAAGCTGGTCCCCGAGGGGATCGAGGGGCAGGTGCCCTACAAGGGTCCGGCCGGCGCGGTCATTCACCAGCTGGTGGGCGGCCTGCGCGCCGCCATGGGCTATACCGGCAACGGCACGGTCGAAGAGATGCGCAAGGGCTGCCAGTTCGTGAAGATCACCGGCGCGGGCCTGAGCGAAAGCCATGTCCACGACGTGCAGATCACGCGGGAAAGCCCGAATTACCGGCTGGGTTCCTGACCCCTCACAGGATCCCCAGCCAGATCCCGCCGCCGAAAGCCGCGACGAGGATCACGAAGGCCAGCACCAGCACCAAGCCCTCGCGCCGTTTTCCGCCCGGCGCGACATAGGGCGGCGGGACGTAATTCGGATTGCGCCGCCACTGGCGTTCCTGAAAGCTCAGGTGGGTGTCGCGGTCGAGAGGGGGTTTGCTCATCAGAAGCCTCCGGTCGCCGCAGGGTAGGCGAACCCCGCCCGGCAATGCAAGCGCCGGGCTTGCCGGTGGCGCCGCATTGCGCCACTCTGGCGGCATTCCACAGAAGGGCCCCGACATGGCAGAGCGCGCGCGCCAGCATCCGCATCTTGACGACGACAAGGCCGAGCCGCCGGTCGAGGAAAGCTATCGTCAGCTGATCCCGCGGATTCTGTGGATCGTGGTCATCACCATGCTGATCAGCGTCGCGCAATCGCTGCTCTTTGCCGTGGCAGTGCTGCAGGTGGTAATCATGATCGCCAACAAGGGCCGCCCGAACGAGGAACTGGGCGATTTCGGCGCCATGGTCGGCGCCTGGGTGGCCAAGGCCGCGCGCTATCAATCGGCGGCGAGCGAGCAGAAGCCCTGGCCATGGACGCCGATGGGGTCCTGAGGGCTCACGCCCCGGAAGACGCGACCGGGTGCTCCTCGACCAGCCAGACACGGATCACCACCGCCGCGCGCTCGGGCCGCGCGCTGGCCATGGTGCCGACGAAGACCCGCCGGTTCAGCCAGCCCCAGCGGCCTTCGGGCGCAATGACCTGCACCCTGCCGATGGCATAGCGCGGCCCGGCAACGCTTTCGTCGATGATTACCCGGTTGCGGATCGTCAGGATCGCGCCGTCCGCCACCTGCATCTCATAGAGCGCATCGAGTTCGCGCGCGCCGTCCGGCCGCACCTGCTGGCGGTCGGCGCCGCCGGGCAGGACCGTGCCGGAGAGCGCCTCGAAGCCCGGAGCGCCGCGGAACCGGCCGCCGGTGATCGGGATGATGCCGCGCGGGCCCAGCGGGCCGATGCCCAGATCGGTCCGGTCCTGCAGATCGACCAGCGCCTCCCACAGCAGGCGGGTTTGCGGCACGGGGGCGGGCAGGCGGTCGAGGATATCCATGGGCATTTCCGGGTATGAAAAGGGGGGCGCTGGGCCCCCCGGTTCCGGTCCTTGCGGCGGCTGGTCAGACCAGCTCGACCTCGTAGCGTTCGATCACCGTGTTGGCGAGCAGCTTCTCGCACATCGCCTTGACCGCGGTCTCGGCCTTGGCGCGGTCGGTCTCGGCCAGATCCAGCTCGATGACCTTGCCCTGCCGCACCGCTTCGACCCCGTCGAAGCCGAGCGCGCCCAGAGCGTGGCGCACGGCCTCGCCTTGCGGGTCCAGCACCCCGGTTTTCAGCATCACATGCACGCGCGCTTTCATCGGCAGGTCCTTCAGTTCATCAGCTTCGGCTTGGTGATGGGCGCCACGTTGGTCGGCATGACCCCCAGACGGCGCGCCACCTCGGTATAGGCTTCGCTCAGATCGCCCAGATCGCGGCGGAAGACGTCCTTGTCCAGCTTCTGGCCGGTCTTGGCGTCCCACAGGCGGCAGCTGTCGGGGCTGATCTCGTCGGCGACGACGAGGCGCATGAAATCGCCATCATAGATGCGGCCGATCTCGATCTTGAAATCCACCAGCTTGATGCTGACGCCCATCATCACGCCCGACAGGAAGTCGTTGACCCTGAGCGCCAGCGCCACGATGTCGTCCAGATCCTGATGCGTGGCCCAGCCGAAGGCGAGGATGTGTTCCTCGCTGACCATCGGGTCGTGCAGCGCGTCGTTCTTGTAGTAGAATTCGACGATCGGGCGGGGCAGGGGCGTGCCCTCCTCGATGCCCAGCCGCTTGGAAATCGAGCCGGCGGCGATGTTGCGCACCACGACTTCCAGCGGGATGATCTCGACCGCGCGGATCAGCTGCTCGCGCATGTTGATGCGGCGGATGAAATGGGTCGGCACGCCGATGTCGTTGAGGCCGGTCATGAAATATTCAGACAGGCGGTTGTTCAGGACGCCCTTGCCCTCGATCTGCGCCTTCTTGGCGCCGTCCCCGGCCGAGGTGTCGTCCTTGAAGTACTGAACAAAGGTTCCGGGCTCGGGGCCTTCGTAGAGGATCTTGGCCTTGCCCTCGTAAACCTTGGTGCGTCTTGCCATGTCAGATGATTCCCCGGGAGGCCCGCGGCAGGGGCGCAGGCGGCTGAAGTCAGGGTGCCTATACGCCATGCAGACCCGCCCCGCAAGCGCAGCGCCCGGCGACGGCGCGCCGCAGGCGGCAGGGGCGTTCCCGGTGCAAACAAGGCTTGCAGGCTGGGCCGTCTCCCCCCATATCTGAGGCGGAAACGACCCCGCGTCCGGTTTAAAGAGAGGCCCGCCCATGACCACCTTCGATGATCGCGAAAACGCCTTCGAATCCAAATATGCCCATGACGCCGAGATGGCCTTCAAGGCCGCGGCGCGGCGCAACAAGGCGCTGGGCGCCTGGGCGGCGGGTCTTCTGGGCCTGACGGGTGATGCGGTCGGCGCCTATCAGATGGAAGTCATCACCGCCGATTTCGAGGAAGAAGGCGACGAGGACGTGCTGCGCAAGCTGGTCAAGGATCTGCAGGGCAAGGCGACCGAGGCCGAGATCCGCGCGCAGATGCTCGCCATCATGCGCGACGTGAAAGCCAAGATGGTGTCCGAGGGCTGAACCGGCCTCATGATCGTCATGCGCAGGGTGCATTTGCGCTGCGCCCGGCGATATGCGACAAGCCAGAAGATTGACGCGCCGCGCACCGCGGCGCGTTTTGCATTGCCGAGGTAGAGATGTCCGTTTCCCGCGATCCCCTGTCCGTCCTGCTGGCCGAACGCGGTTTCCTGTTGGCCGATGGCGCCACGGGGACCAATCTGTTCAACATGGGCCTCAGTTCTGGCGAGGCGCCGGAATTCTGGAACACCGAATACCCCGAGCGGATCCACGCGCTCTATGCCTCGGCGGTCGAGGCCGGGTCGGACCTGTTCCTGACCAACACCTTCGGCGGCAACGCCAGCCGCCTGAAACTGCACGAGGCGCAGGGCCGGGTGCGCGAGCTGAACCGCATCGGGGCCGAGATCGGGAGCGAGGTCGCCGACAAGGCGGGGCGGAAGGTGCTGGTCGCGGGCTCGATGGGCCCCACGGGCGAGATCTTCGCGCCGATGGGCACGCTGACCCATGAGGTCGCGGTCGAGATGTTCCACGAACAGGCCGAGGGTCTGAAGGAAGGCGGCGCCGATGTCCTCTGGGTCGAGACGATCTCGGCGCCCGAGGAATACAAGGCCGCGGCCGAGGGCTGCTTCCTGGCGGGCATGCCCTTTGTCGGGACCATGAGCTTCGATACCGCCGGGCGCACCATGATGGGCGTGACCTCGGCCGATTTCGTCAAGCTGGTGGGCAAGCTGGCGCATCCGCCGGTGGGTTTTGGCGCCAATTGCGGCACCGGGGCCTCGGACCTGATGCGCACCGTCCTCGGCTTCGCCGCGCAGGGGCCGGAACTGCCGATCATCGCCAAGGGCAATGCCGGCATCCCGAAATACGTCGACGGCGCGATCAAATATGACGGCACGCCCGATCTGATGGCCGATTACGCGGTGCTGGCGCGGGATGCGGGCGCCTCGATCATCGGCGGCTGCTGCGGCACGATGCCCGAGCACCTGCGCGCCATGCGCGAGGCACTGGACACCCGCCCGCGCGGCGAGCGTCCGACGCTGGAGCAGATCACCGCCGCGCTGGGTCCGTTCAGCTCGGCCTCGGACGGGACCGAGGCGCCGGGCTGCGGCGATCCCTCGCATAACCACGGCCGCGAACGCCGCGGGCGCCGCCGGAGCTGAGGCCTCAGACCTCTTCGACCAGCCGCTGAATGAGCCCGTCAGGGCGCAGCCGGAACGAGACGGCGCCCCGGCTGCGCCGCTCGATCCCGGGGCCGGGATGCTCGACCACGGCGATCTCGACCAGCGTCGTCTCCCCGGCGCTGCGGATCTCGCGCAATTCCCAGCCGCGGCGGGTGGGCGCCTGCATCTCGTGCCCGATCAGCGCCGCCACGGCGGACAGGCCGCGGGCCTCGGCGGTGACCTGGCCATCGTCGATGCGGGTCAGGTGGATGTCGGGCGCAAGGCAGGCCAGCATCGCCGCCACGTCGCCCCGATGCATCGCCCCGACGAAGGTGCCGATCAGCGGCGGCAGTTCCGGGGTGGGCGTGTCGGGCATCGGCGGCTCCTTGCGGGTCGGGATTCAGTCTAGCGTGGCCGGGCGTCCTGTCCAACGCGCAAGGCCCCGCGCTTGCACGCCGGGGTCGCGGCGACTACATCTTGGCCAACCCAAAGAGAAGGTGACCCATGTTCCGACTGCCCGCGCTGACCGAACTCCGCCGTTTCGATGCCGATCTGTCGGGAAAGGCGCTGGGAAAGCTGCCGGAATGGGACCTGACCGACCTTTATCCCGCGCCCGATGCGCCCGAGGTTGCCCGCGATTTCGACTGGCTGGACAAGGCCTGCGCCGATTTCGCCGCGACCTATGATGGCAAGCTGGCGGGGCTCGACGCCGCCGCGCTGCTCACATGCATCGAGGATTATGAGGCGATCGACATCACCGCCGGGCGGCTGATGAGCTACGCGGGTCTGCGCTATTACCAGATGACCACCGACAGCGAGCGCGCCAAGTTCATGGCCGATGCGCAGGACCGGGTGACGGTGGCGACCACGCCGCTGGTCTTTTTCTCGCTGGAACTCAACCGGCTGGACGACAGCCGGATGGAGGCGCTCCTCTCGGCCAACGAGGGGCTGAACCGCTACCGCCCGGTGATCGAGCGGATGCGCGCCATGCGCCCGCACCAGCTGTCCGACGAGCTGGAGAAATTCCTGCACGACCAGTCGACGGTCGGCGCCGCCGCCTGGAACCGTCTGTTCGACGAGACGATGGCGAGCCTGTCATTCGAGGTGGAGGGCGAGGAAGAGCCGCTGCCGCTGGAGGCCACGCTGAACCTGCTGACCGACCCGGCGCGCGCCAAGCGCGAGGCCGCGGCGCGGGCGCTGGCGGGCGTTTTCGAGAAGAACATCCGCCTCTTTGCCCGGGTCCACAACACGCTGGCCAAGGAAAAGGAAATCTCCGACCGCTGGCGCAAGATGCCGACGCCGCAGACCGGGCGGCACCTGTCCAACCATGTGGAACCCGAGGTGGTCGAGGCGCTGCGCGACGCGGTGGTCGCGGCCTATCCGCGCCTCTCGCACCGCTATTACGCGCTGAAGGCCAAATGGCTGGGGCTCGAGCGGCTGGAGATCTGGGACCGCAACGCGCCCCTGCCGATGGAGAGCCCGCGCCTGATCGGCTGGGACGAGGCGAAATCCATGGTGATGGAGGCTTACGGCGCCTTCGATCCGCGCATGGCCGAGCTGGCCGAACCCTTCTTCGACAAGGGCTGGATCGACGCGGGCGTGAAGATGGGCAAAGCCCCGGGGGCCTTTGCCCATCCTACGGTCACCACCGTCCACCCCTATGTGATGCTCAACTACCTCGGCAAACCGCGCGACGTGATGACGCTGGCGCATGAGCTGGGCCACGGCGTCCACCAGCGGCTGGCGGCGGGGCAGGGGGAATTGCTGTCCTCGACCCCCCTCACGCTGGCCGAAACCGCGTCCGTCTTCGGTGAGATGCTGACCTTCCAGAAGTTGCTGGCGGGGGCCAAGACCAAGGCCGAGCGCAAGACGCTGCTGGCCGGCAAGGTCGAGGACATGATTAACACCGTGGTCCGCCAGATCGCGTTCTACGATTTCGAGTGCAAGCTGCACGCGGCGCGACGCGAGGGGGAACTGACCCCGGACGATATCAACGTGCTCTGGATGTCGGTGCAGGCCGAAAGCCTGGGCCCGGTGTTCCGCTTCATGGACGGATACGAGACCTTCTGGTCCTATATCCCGCATTTCGTCCACTCGCCCTTCTACGTCTATGCCTATGCCTTCGGGGATGGCCTCGTGAACGCGCTCTATGCCGCCTATCGCGACGCGCCCGAAGGGTTCCAGGACAAGTATCTGGACATGCTGAAGGCGGGCGGCTCGATGCACCACAAGGAGCTGCTGGCGCCCTTCGGCCTTGATGCCTCGGACCCGGCGTTCTGGGACAAGGGTCTGAGCATGATCTCGGGCTTCATCGACGAGCTGGAGGCGATGGAGGACTGAGCCTCTCGGCCTCGCGCGTCCGAGAAACGGCCCCCGATCCGGGGGCCGTTTCGCGTTTCAGGCATTGGCGGCGACGGTCGAGGGCGCGGGCACCGGCCGCGGCGCCCCGGTCAGGCTGCGCCAGGCGTCGTATTGCGACTGAAAGACACGGCCGTTCAGATCGTCCAGGAAATGCGTCTTGTGCAGGCGGTCCATCACCGGGCCCTTCACCTCGGACAGGTGGAAGCCGATGCCCAGATCCTTGAGGCGGGTGTTGATCGCCTCCAGACTCTCCAGCGCCGAATAATCGATGGCGTTGACGGCGGTGCACATCAGGACCACGTGGCGGATCGGGCAATCCTGGGCGATGCGGTCCTGCACCAGATCCTCCAGAAAGCGGGCGTTGACGAAATAGAGGCTCTCATCCACCCGCAGGCTCAGGATCTTGGGATCCGTCTCGACCTTGTGGCGGTTGATGTTGCGGAAATGCTGGGTGCCGGGGACCAGACCCACCTCGGCCACATGCGGGCGCGAGGTCTTGTAGAGGTGCAGGCCGATGGACAGGATCACCCCGGCCGAGACCCCCGTCTCCACCCCGAAACCCAGCGTCAGCAGGATGGTGGCGGCGACGGCGAAGAAATCGGCGCGCGAGTATTTCCAGGTCTTGCCGAGGATCGAGAAATCCACCAGCGACAGCACGGCGACGATGATCGTCGCGGCGAGCGTGGCTTTCGGCAGGAAATAGACCAGCGGCGTCAGGGCCACGGCAGCGATGGCCAGACCCACGGCGGTGAAGGCCCCGGCGGCCGGCGTCTCGGCGCCCGCGTCGAAGTTCACCACCGAGCGGGCGAAGCCCCCGGTCACCGGATAGCCGCCGGTGAAGGCCGCGCCGAGGTTGGCGGCACCCAGACCGATCAGCTCCTGATCCGGGTCGATGCGCTGGCGCTTCTTGGCGGCCAAAGTCTGCGCGACCGAGATGGATTCGACGAAGCCGATCACCGAGATCAGGATCGCCGGGACCAGCAGCTGTTTCAGCAACTCGGGCGAGAAGGAGGGCAGGGTCAGCGGCGGCAGCGATTGCGGCACCTCGCCCACCACCGAGACACCACGGTCGGTCAGGCCAAGGCCCCAGGTCAGCAGCGTCGTCACCAGCACCGCCGCCACGGGGCCGGCCTTGGTCAGCACATCGGCCATCCGGGGGCCGAGACCCAGCGCGCGCAGGCGGGGTTTCAGGCCCTTCCTGACCCAGAAGAGGAAGGCCGTGGCGCTGATGCCGATGGCCAGCGTGATCGGGTTGGTCTGGCCCAGATGCGAGACCAGCGATTCCAGCACCTCGATCAGCGTGTCGCCGCCGCCGCCGATCCCCAGCACATGCTTCAGCTGGCTGGCGGCGATCAGGATGCCCGAGGCGGTGATGAACCCGGCGATCACCGGATGCGACAGGAAATTCGCCAGGAACCCCAGCCGGAACACCCCCATGGCCAGCAGGATCGCCCCCGACAGGAACGCCAGCGTCAGCGCCGCGAGCGCGTAACCCATGGTCCCCGCCTCGGCCACCTGACCGACCGCAGCGGCGGTCATCAAGGACACCACGGCGACCGGCCCCACCGCCAGCGCCCGCGAGGTGCCGAAGATCGCGTAAAGCACGATCGGCACGATCGAGGCATAGATCCCGGCCTCGGGCGGCAGACCCGCCAGCAGGGCATAGGCCAAGGATTGCGGGATCAGCATGATGGTGACGATCACCGCGGCGATCAGGTCGTTGGACAGCGCGTCGCGGTCATAGCGGCGGCCCCAGTCCAGCACGGGAACGTATTTGGCAAGACGGAAGGACATGGTTCAGGCTTTCTGGGTCAGTCTCGGGTCGTATCGTTCAGGCAGAGGGGGCGGTGACCTTCTCGGGCTTCACCATCCATTCCTTGCCGCGCAGCATGCCCCGCCAATAGACCGGCGGCAGCAGTTTTTCCTTGAGCAGCCAGGCGGCGCGGCTGGGTTTCGTGCCGTCGATGACGACTTTCGGGAAGGAGGGCAGCAGGGCCCCGCCATAGCCGAATTCCGCCAGCACGATCTTGCCGCGCTCGACCGTCAGCGGGCAGGAACCATAGCCGTTGTAGAGCGCGGACGGCGAATGCCCGTCGATGTCGTCGGCCACATTCTGCGCCACCACCGGCGCCTGCATCCGTGCGGCCGCCGCGGTCTTGGCATTGGGCGCGTTCATCACATCGCCCAGCGACCAGATATTGTCATGGGTCTTGTGCCGGAGCGTCGCCTGATCCACGTCGACCCAGCCCGCCGCATCGGCCAGAGGCGAGACGCGGATGAAATCGGGCGCCACCTGCGGCGGCACGACATGCAGCATGTCGAACTCCATCGTCACGGTCGTGGGCTCGGTCTCGGGCTTCGCCACGCGGAAGGTCGCGGTCTTGGCCGGGCCGTCCACGGCGATGAGATTGTGAAAGAAATTCAGGTTGATGCCGTATTTCTTCACATAGGATTCCAGCGCCGGGACGTAATCCTTGACGCCGAACAGCACCCCGCCCGCGTTGTTGAACTGGATGTCGATATCCTTTAGCACCCCGCGTTTCAGCCAGGCATCGGCGCTGAGGTACATCGCTTTCTGCGGCGCCCCCGCGCATTTGATCGGCATCGGCGGCTGGGTGAAGATCGCCCGCCCGCCCTTCAGCCCCTGCACCAGCTGCCAGGTATAGGGCGCGAGGTCGTAGCGGTAGTTCGAGGTCACGCCGTTGCGGCCCAGCGTCTCGTGCAGCCCCTCGATCCGGCCCCAGTCGAGCTTCAGCCCGGGGGTGACGATGAGACGGGTGTATTTCACCACCCTGCAGCCGTCGAGGATGACGGCGTTGTTGGCGGGCTCGAAAGCGGCGACGGCGGATTTGATCCAATGGACGCCGGAGGGGATCAGGCTGCCCATGGTCCGCGCCGTGGTCTGCGCCTCGAAGATGCCGCCGCCGACCATGGTCCAGCCGGGCTGGTAATAATGGATGTCGGCCGGGTCGATCAGGGCGATGCTGAGGTCGGGCTTGCGCGTCTTCAGCGAGGCCGCGACCGAGATCCCGCCCGCCCCCGCGCCGACGATCACCACGTCGAAACTTGCGTCCCCGGTGTCGGTGGGCGTCCGCCCGCCATTGGCGATGCGCCGCGCCACGCCATTCATGTCATAGCCCGCGGCCTTGGCGGCGGCGAGGATCTCGGGCAAGGGGCGGGTTTTCGCCTCGGCCAGCGACCAGAGCGTGGCCGAGCGGGTGCCGGTCCGGCAATAGGCCAGCACCGGCCCCGGCAGGTCGCGCAGCGCCGCGCCCATGGCCTCGGCGTCGGTGTCCTGGACGAGGCCCGGCGTGACGGGGATATAGCGCGCCTCCATCCCGGCGGCCTGCGCCGCGGCCTCGATCTCGGCGAAACCGGGCTGGTCGGGGGCCTCGGCATCGGGGCGGTTGCAGACGATGGCGCGGAAGCCCTGCGCGCGGGCCAGCGCCACATCGGCCACAGAGATCTGCGGCGCGACCGAGAGGGTGTCGGAAATCTTCCTGGGTTCCATGGGTCTTGTCCTTCCGAAGACAGGGGCCGGCGCCCGGCCGGGGCGTATGAAGAGGCGCCTCGGCTACCGCTTTTGCCGCTGCCGGTCAGTGATCTAGTCACTAGATATACTGAAATTCGTATTTTGGAATATGTTTTTTCGGCCAAGAGCGGGATTTTTTGCCTGACCGGTCCGGGGAAGGGGGCGCCCCCCGGGGTGACGCAAAAGGCGGGGGGCTGCCGCTCCAAGTGACTCGGAAGGCGGGGGGCTGCCGCCCCCCGGGCCCCCCGCTTCAAGGAGGGTTTTCCACCCTCCTTGAAAATCCTCCCGAGGATATTTTCAGAACGAAGAAGCCTCAGGCGTGCGGAAAGACGCGGCCGTCGAACAGCTTGCGCGCGGTGCGCAGCGTGCCTGCGCCGGTGACCGTGCCGGTGGCGTCGGTCTCGATCAGCACCTCGGCCGCGCCGGTCGGGTGCTCGATCAGGTAGCGGCCATCCGAGGGCAGGCTCGCGAGTTTCGCGGCGGGCGACCCTTCGAGCGTGCAGGCGGTGGCGACGCTGACCGCGGCGAAAACCCCGATCGAGGCGTGGCAGCGGTGGGGGATGAAGCTGCGGGTGCTGATCGCGCCGCCGTTGCGGGCACGCGAGACAAGGGTCATCTTCGGCACCGATTTGTCGGTCACGTCACCGAGGTTCATCAGCGGCCCGACCTGCAGGCGAATCGCCTCCAGCTTCGCCTTCAGCGCGCTGTCGCCATCCAGCGCCTCGCGGCTTTCCTCGCCCGTCAGGCCGAAGGCCGCCGCTTCCATGATCACGCAGGGCATGCCGTTGTCGATCAGCGTGCAGTCCACCCCGTCGATCACGTCGACGATGTTGCCCGAGGGCAGGAGGCTGCCGCACATGGAGCCTGCGATGTTCTGGAACATCAGCGGCACCGCCGCGTGGCTGCCCGGAACGCCGTCGATCCGCGCCTCGCCCCGGTAGCTGACCTTGCCGCCCGGCGTCTGCACCCGGGCCAGCGCCACCTCGCCGGTGTTCAGCATGTGGATCCGTACCGGTGTCTCGTCACCGGCGGGTGCGACCAGCCCGCGCTCGATCGCCGCCGGGCCGACACCGGCCAGGATATTGCCGCAGCCCTGCGCGTCCGAGACCAGCGCCTGGTCGACATAGACCTGCAGGAACAGGTAATCGACATCCGCATCAGGCCGCGAGGCCGGGGCCAGGATCGCCACTTTCGAGGTCAGCGGATCCGCGCCGCCGATCCCGTCGATCTGCCGCGCATCGGGCGAGCCCATGATCGCCAGCAGCAGCGCATCGCGCGCCGCCGTATCGCGGGGCATGTCGGCCGCCAGAAAATACGCCCCTTTCGAGGTCCCGCCCCGCATCCAGAGACACGGGATTCCCTCTTCGACCGGATCGCCCATCTTTGTTCTCCAAATATCCACGGGGGGTTTCCAAAGGGGGGAGCGTGCTCCCCCCTTTGGCGAGGGGGCGCGGGGGGCGAGAAGCCCCCCGCTTGCGTCAGATGTACTTCAGGCCCTTTTCCTCAAGCCGCGGCCGCATCTTGTAGATGTCGAGCCCCAGCTCGCCCGAGGCCAGCTTGACCCGCTTGGCCTCTTCGGCGTCGAGCCGCGCCTGCGCCGCCTTCGCCACCTCGGCTGCCTTCTCGCGCGGCACGATCACCACGCCGTCGTCATCGGCGATGACCACGTCGCCCGGATTGACCAGCGCGCCGGCGCAGACCACGGGCACGTTGACCGACCCCAGCGTCTCCTTCACCGTGCCCTGGGCCGAGACCGCGGTCGACCAGACCCCGAACCCCATGCCGCGCAGGTCGCGCGTGTCGCGCACGCCCGCGTCGATGATCAGCGCCTTGCAGCCCCGCGCCATGGCCGAGGTCGCCAGGAGGTCGCCGAAATAGCCCATGTCGCAGGGCGAGGTCGGGGCCAGCACCATCACATCGCCCGCCTGCAACTGCTCGATCGCCACATGGATCATCCAATTGTCGCCGGGGGGCGCCGAGATGGTCACGGCCGAGCCGCAGATCGTCAGATCCTGCTGGATCGGGCGCATCTTGCAGCCCATGAGGCCGGTCCGCCCCTGCGCCTCGTGCACGGTGGCGACGCCCGCCTTGCCGAGCGCTTCGATGATCGCCTTGTCGGCGCGGTCGATTGTCTGGACGACGACTCCCATGGGTCAGCCTTTCTGTGCGGCAAAGATTCTCGGCGCGGGGCCGGATCGGGTGGGGGCCCGCAGGCCCCGAAACAGGCGGGGGCACCGTCGGCCGGTGCCCCCGTGACCCCCCGGCGCGGGCTTGCAACCGCGCGGGGGCAAGGGGGCCGCTGGCCTCAGAGTTCGTCCACCGTGCGCGGGAAGATCGACTCGAAACCCTCGGCATATTTGCAATCGCGCCCGCCGGACATGCCGCCCGAGTTGCGCTTGAAATGGTTGGCCCGCTGCTGGGCGACGCGGGTGTAATAATCCCACAGGTGGACCTGGCCGTTCATGTGCTCCATGGCGGCGCGCTTCTTTTCCCAGACCGGGGTGATGTCGAGGAAGACCGAGGGCTTCCAGCCCATCTGTTCGGTCTGGTGCGGCTCGAACAGATAGACCTGCGGCGCGCCCAGCACTTTCTCGCCGGGGTTATGGCCCCAGGCCTGGGCGGTGGCGCGGCATTCCAGCACGATCTGCGTCGTGTTCATGTGGTCCGAGTTATAGGGGTCCCAGCGCGAATGCGACATCAGGAAGGCGGGCTGCACGTCGCGCATCACCTGCACCAGCTTCATGCGGTCGTCGCGGGTGAAATCCATCGGGTAATCGCCGAGGTCGAATTCCACCAGATCATGCACGCCCAGCACCTTGGCGGCGGCCTCGGCCTCGGCGCGGCGGATCGATTTCACCTCGTCGAGGGTCTTGCCCTCTTTCCACAGCTTGGCGCTTTCGCCGCGCTCGCCATAGGAGAGGCAGGCGACGGTGACGTTGTAGCCCAGTTCGGCATGCAGCGCGATGGCGCCGCCGCAGCGCCAGACGAAATCGGCGGCATGGGCGCTGACGATCAGCGCGGTCTTTTTCTTCTCGGTCATGGAAAGCTCCTCCGGATCTGGGCGCAATCTGCGCATCCGGCGGGCGGAAGTCCAATCCGAAAGCCGTGCGCCGGTATAAGAGAGTGCTATAGTCATGCCCGGCAGAAGGACGGAGGCAGCCATGCAGACCCTCGCATTCATCGGCTTCGGCGAGGCCGGACAGGCCTTTGCGGGCTCTGTCGCGCAGCCCGCGCGGGTCACGGGATTCGACCTGAAGGACCGCGCCGCGGCCATGGCCGGGCTGGGGGTCGAGGCCGCGCCCGACCGCGGGGCGGCGCTGGCTGGGGCCGGGGCGGTCTGGTGCCTCGTCACCGCCGACCGGGCCGAGGCCGCGGCGCGGGAATGCGCGCCGCATCTGGCGCCGGGCACGCTCTGGTTCGATGGCAATTCCTGCTCGCCCGGCACCAAGGCCCGCGCCGAGGGGGTGATCGAGGCCGCGGGCGGGCGCTATGTCGATGTGGCGATCATGGCGCCGGTACATCCGTTGCGCGCCGCCGTGCCGCTCCTGATCGCGGGGCGGCATGCCGCAGCGGCCGAGGCGGCGCTCCGGGGCCTTGGCATGCAGCCAACCGTGGTGGGCGGGACGGTGGGCCAGGCCTCGACCATCAAGATGCTGCGCTCGGTGATGGTCAAGGGGATCGAGGCGCTGACCGCCGAATGCGTGCTGGCCGCACGGACCGCCGGGGTCGAGGGCAAGGTGCTGGCCTCCCTGCAGAAATCGGACCCGGGCTTCGACTGGACGGCGCGCTCGGCCTATAACCTCGAACGGATGGCCGCGCATGGCATCCGCCGGGCCGCCGAAATGCGCGAGGTGGCGAAGACGCTGGCCGAGCTGGGCCTGCCCGACCGCATGGCCGCTGCGACCGCGCTCTGGCAGGACCAGCTCGGCGCGCTCGGCGTGCCGATGGAGGACGAAGGCCTCGACGCCCGCGCCGATGCGCTGCTGGCGGCGCTGCGCGGGTGACACCCAACCTGCGCCACCTGCGGGTGTTCCTGGCCGTGCTCGACACCGGCACGGTGACCGGGGCGGCGCGCGCCTGCCACGTCTCGCAACCCGCCGCCTCGCAGGCCATGGCCCGGCTCGAGGCCGAGGCGGGATTGCCGCTCCTCAACCACGGGCGCGACGGGGCGGGGCCGACCGAGGCCGGGCGCGCCTTCGGCAGGCGGCTCCGCCGGGCGCTGGGGCGGCTCGACGCGGCGCTGGGGGCGGTGGCGCCGCGGCTGGTGCTGACCGCGACCCGGGCGCAGCTGACGGCGCTGATCGCGGTGCGCGACGCCGAGAATTTCACCCTCGCCGCGCACCGGCTGGGCCTTGCCCAGCCCAGCGTCCACCGCGCCGTGACCCAGCTCGAATCCGATGCCGGGCGCCCCCTCTTCCAGCGCAATGGCCGCCGCATGCAGCCGACCCGCGCCGCCGAGGTGCTGGCCGATGCCGCGCGGCTCTGCTTTTCCGAACTCGACCAGGCGGCGGCGGATCTGGGCGAGATCTCGGGGCGCGAGGCCGGGCGCATCGTCATCGGCGCCATGCCGCTGTCGCGCTCGATCGTCCTGCCCCGGGCGCTGGCCGAGTTCCGCCGCCTGCGCCCGTCCACGGCGCTGAGCGTGGTCGACGGCCCCTACGAGGATCTGCTGGCCGGGCTGAGGCGGGGCGAGATCGACCTGCTGATCGGCGCGCTGCGCCAGCCCGCCCCGGTGCCCGATGTGACCGAGGAACGGCTGTTCACCGACGATCTGGTGCTGGTCGCGCGCCCGGGCCATCCGCTGCTGGCCGCGCCGCTGACGGTATCGGCGCTGACCGGTTTCCCCTGGATCCTGCCCCGCGCCGACACGCCCTCCCGCGCCCATTTCGAACAGGCGCTTGTCGCGCTCGGGGCGGGGGATCTGCCGCGCCCGGCGCTCATCGAATGCGGCTCGGCGATCCTGATGCGGGAATTGCTGCGCCTGTCCGATCACATCGGCTGCATCAGCCGCCTGCAGGCCAGCGCCGAGATCGCGCTGGGCGCCTTGGTGCCGCTGGATCTGGCCCTGCCGGGGTCGGCGCGGCCCATAGGCCTCAGCCACCGGGCCGACTGGCTGCCGACGGCCGCCCAGGCCCGGTTCGTGGCGATCCTGCGCGCCCTCGGGCAGGGCCTGTGACCCGCTCCCGAGGGGCGTCTTTGCGGGCGGACTACGCCCCATCTTTGTTCTTCAAATATCCCGGGGGGTGCGGGGGGCTGGCCCCCCGCCTTGGTCGCCCGAGGAACGAGGGCGAAACCCCTCAGGCCTGCATCGGCGCCTCGGCCTTGGCGATGTGGAACGCCATCAGCGCCGGGGCGGCGGCGAGGAAATGCCGGGCCTCGGGCGTCCCGGCGATGCGGCACGACAGCCAGGCCTGCACCGCCACCCAGCCCGCGCGCAGCACGCCATCCGCCATCCAGGCCTGCCGGTTGCGGTCAGGCTCGGTCGCGGCACGGGCGATGAAGGCGGCGAAGCTCTCGACCACGGCCAGCGCCTCCGGGTGGCCCGCGCATTCCGCCCGGGCGCGGGTCAGGAAGACCCCCAGCGCCTTGCCGCCGTCGCCCAGCGTCTGGCGCAGGAAGAAATCCTGCCCCTGCATGCCGGTCGTGCCCTCGTAGATCGCGTAGACGCGGCTGTCGCGCAGCGATTGCTCCAGCGGGTAATCCCGGGTGAAACCCGCGCCGCCCAGTACCAGGATCGACTTCGCCGCCGTGTCGAAGGCCAGTTCCGCGCCGAAATTCTTGATGAGCGGCAGCATCCAGGCGGTGAAGCGCGCCAGATCCTCGTCCCCGGCCGACAGATCCGCCGAACAGGCCGCTTCCAGCAGCGCCAGCCGGTAGAGGTCGATGGCGCTTTTCATCTCGATCAGCTGGCGGCGCACATCCGGGTGGGTGAAGATGGCGACCGGCGGCTCCTTGGGATTGCCGCCCTGGCGGCGGTCCTGCGCGTGCTGGGCCGCAACATCGTAGCATTTCAGCGCCGCCCCCAGCCCCTGACAGGCGACCGACAGCCGCATGTGGCGGATCATCGAGAACATCTGCGGCAGGCCGCGCCCTTCCTCGCCGATGAGGCGCGCGGGCGCGTCCTCGAATTGCAGCGCGCAGGTGGGCGAGCCGTGCAGGCCCATCTTCTCTTCGATGCGCTCGCAGGTGACGCCCGGCCCGCGTTCGACCAGAAACAGCGACAGGCCCCGCGTGCCGGGCGCGTCGCCGGTCCGCGCCAGCAGGCAATGGCCGATGCGCTCCCTCAGGTCATGGTCGCCGAAGCTGATCCAGATCTTCTGGCCGCTGACCCGCCAGCTCCCGTCCGGCTGAGGCACCGCCCGGGTGCGGATGCGCCCCACGTCCGAGCCCGCGCCGGGCTCCGAGATGCAGATCGTGGCCGAGCGTTCGCCCGCCGCCAGTGCCGGCACCCAATCGTCGCGGATCTCGGGCGCGGCCCAGTCGGTCAGCAGCAGCGCCGCCGAGCGGGTGCTGACCACCGCCATGTTGAAGGCCGGGCAGGCGCGGTCGAACATCGGACCCGAGGCGGCGTAGAGCGCCAGCGGCATCCCCATCCCGCCCAGCTCTTCCGAGACCTCAAGCCCCATCCAGCCGCCCTCGGCCAGCGTGTCGAAGGCGGCGTGATAGGCCTCGGGCACCCGGACGCGACCGTCCTCGAAGCGCGCGCCCTCGCGGTCGGCGGGGATGTCGAGCGGCGCCACGACCTGCTCGGCGACCTTGGCGGCCTCGGTCAGGATCGAATCCAGCGTCGCATCGTCCAGCGCGCCCCGGGCGCGGCTCCAGTTCGGGGTGCGCGAAAGGGCGTCGCGCATCGCCTCGGCGTCTTGGCGGTAGGTCACATCAGGCTCGGCAGGTAGAGGATGAAGGCGGGGAAGGCGATCGACAGGATCACCACGACAAGGTCGGCGCCAAGGAACGGCACCACGCCCTTGAAGATCTGCGTCACCGTGGCGTATTGGCTGGCCACGTTGCGGATGACGAAGACGTTCATCCCCACCGGGGGCGTGATCATCCCGATCTCGAGCAGTTTCACCAGCAGGACGCCGAACCACACCAGGTCGATGCCTTCGGCGCGGAAGATCGGCAGCAGCACCGGCAGCGTCACCATCATGGCGCCGAAGGGCTCCATGAACATGCCGAGGATCAGGTAGATCACCACGACCACGGCCATCAGCTGCCAATAGGGCAGGTCGGCCCCGGCGACGAAGTTGGACAGGAAGCCGGACAGGCCGGTGAGGCCCAGGAAGCGGGTGAACATCGCCGCGCCGACACCGATGATGAACAGCGAGGCCGAGGTCTGCAGCGTCTCGATCATCGAGATGCGGAAGATGCTCCAGGTCAGGCGTTTCGTCACCAGACCGATGACCAGCGATCCCAGCGCCCCGACCGCGCCCGCCTCGGTGGCGGTGAAGGTGCCGGTGAAGAGGCCGCCGAAGACGACGCCCATCAGCAGCAGAACCGGCCAGATGTTGAGCAGCGCCTTCTTCGTGTCCAGCCCCTCGGCATCCAGCGGCCGGGGCGGGGCGATGTCGGGGCGCAGCCAGCAGGTCAAGAGCACGATCACCGAATACGAGATCGCGGTGACGATGCCGATGGTGATGCCGCCGACGAAGACCTTGGTGATCGAGGTCTCGGCGAAGACGCCGTAGACGATCATCAGGATGGACGGCGGGATCAGCGCGCCGATGGTGCCGCCCGCGGCGATGGAGCCCGCGGCGAAGCTGGGCGAATAGCCCGAACGCACCATTTCCGGGATGGCGATCCGGCCCATGGCGGCGGCGGTGGCCAGGGACGAGCCGCAGACCGCGGCAAAGCCCGAACAGGCGAAGATGGACGAGATGGCGAGCGCGCCGGGCACCCGGCGCAGCACCGCCTTTGCGGCCTCGAACAGCCCGGCGGTCAGGCCCGCGTGGTAGCTGACGAAACCCATCAGCAGGAACATCGGCACGGCCGAGAGGGTCCAGTTGGCGATGAACGAGAAGGGCGTGTTCGAGACGATGCCGATGGCGGGCGTCAGCCCCAGCATCCAGGCCACGCCCCCGAACGAGACGCCGATCAGCCCGATGGCCACCGGCACCCGCAGGGCCAGCAGCACGAAGAGGACGGCGACGCCCATGAAACCGACGGTGATGCTCATACGCGCGGATCCTTGAGGGGCGAAACGAGACGGATGAAGGTGACCAGCGCGGCGAGGCCGAAGCCCAGCGGCGGGATCCAATAGGCGGGCCAGGTCAGCACGCGGACGTTATTGGCCATCAGGAAGCTGCCGGTCGCGGAATTGCGGATGGCGACCTGCCAGGTGACATAGGCCAGCACCCCGTAGACGATCATCGAGATCAGCGAGACGATGCGGTCCGACAGGCGCTTGACGAAGGGGCTCATGAAGCCCTCCAGCACCTCGACCTGCACCATGCCGCCGGATTTCTCGACCCAGGCGAGCGGGATGAAGGCGAGCGCGACCATGTAATAATTGGTCACCACCTCGAAGGTGGCGGGGATCGGGCGATTGGTGAGGTTGCGCAGGGTGATGTCGGCGGCGACATGCAACATGAGGGCGATGGTGGCGATCGCTCCCAGCAGCGCGAGCAGCGACAGTGCCGCGTCCTCGATCCGTTCCAGACGGTTCATCGGAAGCTCCGGTTGCCTTGCGGGCCAAGCAGGACAGGGAACCGCCGGGCCCGGAAGGGGCCCGGCGGTCGGGGATCACTGGCCGTAGGTGGCGTAATCGACGTTCGCCCAGACCGCGTCATAGACGCGCTGCGCCATCTGCACCGGGTCGTTGTCGACCTCGATGGCCACGGCTTCCCACTGGGCATAGAGCTCCTGGAAGCGGGCGATGCGCTCGGCGGCATCGGCGATGCCGAAGCGCTCCTGGGCGATGGTCGCGGCGGTCGCGGCCTCGGTGGCGACGAACTCCTGCACGGCGGCGACGAAGGCGTCATCGGCCTGATAGAGCTCGATCCCGGCGGCGCGCGCGGCTTCTTCCGCCTCGGCCGGCATGGTGTGGCCCCAGCGGTTGGTGAAGTCGGCGTTGGCGCGGTTCGCGGCCCGGGCCATGGCGGCGCGGTCCTCGACCGAGAGTTCCGACCAGGTCTGGCCCGAGGTCATGAAGTTCGAGGTCGCCTGATAAAGGCCCAGCGGCAGGAAGGTCACGTGACGGATCACGTCGACCAGCCGGAACGAGATCAGGTCGGCGATCGAGGCCATCGAGCCGTCGACCACGCCCTGGCTCACCGCCTCGAAGGTGTCGTTGACCGAGATCTGCGCGGGCACGGCGCCGAAATGCTCGGCGAAGCGGGCCCAGGGGCTGCCGCCCGAGCGCAGGCGCAGGCCTTGCAGGTCCTCGACCGAATGCACCGGGCGGGTCGAGAGGATCTCGTAGACGTCGGACGCGCCCGAGCCCAGATAGACGAAGCCGAAATCATGCAGCTCCTGCAGGCAGGGCTCGCATTCGACGATCCACTGGGTCATCGCCGCGGCGGCGGCCTGGCTGTTGCCCGAGGTGAGCGACAGCTCGCCCGCCAGCGACATGTGCGGCAGTTCGGCCGGGAAGTAGAGGGGCAGGAAGTTGCCGACCTCGGCCACCTGGCTTTGCAGCGCGTCCTTCATCTGGCCGAGGTTCACCACCTCCGGGCCCAGCATCGTCGTGCCGAGGCGGCCTTCGGATTCCTCGGGCAGGTATTGCGCGAAGTTGGTGTAGAGCACGCCGTTCGCGGGGTGCGCGGGCGGTGCGGCCGGGGCGATGCGAAGGACGCGGTCCTGCGCGGCGGCGCTGAAGGCGAGGACCGACGCGGCCAGCGTCAGCCCGGCAAGTTTCGTGAGTTTCATCATTGGTCTCCTCCCAAGGACGCCCGATTGCTCAGAGGTTCAGCAACCTCTTCGCGTTTTCTTTCAGGATGAGGGGGCGCACCTCGTCCCGAAAATCGGCTTTCTCGAAATCGGCGAGCCACCGGTCGGGGGTGATGGCCGGCCAGTCCGATCCGAACAGCATTTTCTTGCGCAACATGGTGTTGGCGTATTGCATCAGGATCGGCGGGAAATACTTCGGCGACCAGCCCGACAGGTCGATGTAGACATTGGGCTTGTGCGTCGCGACAGACAGCGCTTCCTCCTGCCAGGGGAAGGAGGGATGCGCGAGGATGATCTTCAGGTCGGGGAAATCGACCGCCACATCGTCCAGATACATCGGGTTCGAGAATTTGAGCCGCATCCCCATGCCGCCCCGCATCCCCGATCCGACGCCGGTCTGCCCGGTGTGGAAAAGGGCAATGGCGCCCTCGTCCTGGATCGCCTCGTAGAGGTCATAGGCCATGCGGTCGTTGGGGTAGAAGCCTTGCATGGTCGGGTGGAACTTGAAGCCCTTCACGCCGAAGTCGCGCACCAGCCGCCGCGCCTCGCGCACGCCGACCTTGCCCTTCCAGGGGTCGATCGAGGCGAAGGGGATCAGGATGTCGTCGTTCTCGGCGCAGATCTGGGCGACTTCCTCGTTGTGATAGCGCCGGAAGCCCGTCTCGCGCTCGGCATCGACCGGAAAGATCACCGCGGCGATGCGGCGCTCGCGGTAATAGGCGGCGGTATCCTGCACGGTCGGCAGCATGCCCTCGGCGCCGGCCGGGTTCTTGAAATAGGCGGCCATGCCGGACTGGAACTCGTTATAGCCATCATCCCGGCACGAGTCGCAGGGCTCCTCGGCATGGGTGTGGATGTCGATGGCGATGATATCGTCGAGATTCAGGGGCATTCGGGATCCTCGTTGAAGGACAGTTTCTTGAGCAGCGCCAGAAGCGTTGCATTCTCGGCATCGGTCAGCCCGATGCGTTCGGCGCGGTGGACCGACAGGAACCGCGCGTGATGCCGGTCGACATGGGCCTGGCCCGCTTGCGTCAGCGCCAGCCGGACCGAGCGGCGGTCCTCGGGCGGGACCGTGCGCTTGAGGTATCCCGCGCGGACCAGTCGCTGCACCAGCTTGGTCATATGCGCGGGCTTGATGTTCAGCGTCCGGGCCAGCGAGCCCTGTTTCAGCCCGGGGTTCATGCCCACGACCTGAAGCACGGTGTATTCGCCGGGCCGGACATCGGTCCCGGCGAAATCGCGGAAGAACTGGTCATAGGCCCGGGTCTGGGTCATGCGCAGCATGAAGCCCACCGACTCGTTCAGCGCGCCCAGCTCGACCGTTTCCTCGTCCGTCAGGGGGAAGGGCGCGTTCATCGCCTCACCCGTTCGGGTTGGTGACCTTGCCTGCCTTTTTCGACAGGAAGGCATTCAGCCGCGCTTCCGCCTCGGGCGAGGTTGCCGTGAACGAGGCGATGAAACTTTCGACAAACAGACCGTCTTCCGAGCCCATGTCATTGATCCGCGGCAGGGCGTGGATGATGGCATAGGTCGAGATTTCGGCATTGGTGGCGGCATGCTTGGCCAGCTCGATGGCCTTGGCCAGCGCCTCGCCCGCATCGACCACGTAATTGGCGATGCCCCAGCGTTCGGCGGTGTCGGCATCGACCGAGCGGCCGGTGAGCATCAGGTCGGTCATCCGCGACACGCCCATCAGCCGCGCCGAGCGCACCGAGGCGCCGCCGCCGACGAAGATCCCGCGCTGCCCCTCGGGCAGGGCGAAGAACGCCGTCCGGTCCGCCACGCGCACATGCACCGACGAGGCCAGCTCCAGCCCGCCGCCGACCACCGCGCCGTGCAGCGCCGCGAACCACGGCAGCTTGCCGCGCTGGATGCGGGCGAAGACCTCGTGCCAGCGGCGCGAGCCGTGCACGCCTTCGAACGGGGTCTTCTTGACGTGTTCGGCCAGATCGAGCCCGGCGCAGAAATGCGGGCCATGGCCGTGGATCACCGCGGCTTTGGCGCGCGCCTCGACCTCGGTGATGACGTCGTTCAGTTCTTCGATGAACGCGTCCGAAATCGCGTTGCGCTTCTGCGGACGATTCAAGCCCACAACGGCGACATCGCCGTTATACTCAAGTGTGAGGTATTCCATGTCGTGCCCTGTCGCCCTGACGTGTCTGTGGTGGCGAACCGCTCCCCCCGGGCCGATTCCCGAGGAAGTATCCGCGCAAAAAGTATCCGTGTAAACAAACATTCGCTATCCGGGGAAATTGTATCCATGTAAACTTTCTCTCGGGAGGAAGGCATCATGACAGAATCACCCTTGCGCGCCGTCAGGCTGTGGCAACCGGATATCGACTGGGAGCGCCGGGACGACGGCTCAATCCTGATCTGGCAGAACGGCAAGCTGGGCGCGTATCCGCACCGGATCTCGGACCGCATTCATCACTGGGCCGAGCGGACGCCCGAGCGTACCTGGATGGCCGAGCGCGGCGCCTCGGGCGATTGGGAGCGGGTGAGCTTCGCCGAAATGCTGGCGCGGGTGCGCGCCATCGGTCAGGCGCTGCTCGACATGGGGCTGTCCACCGAGCGGCCGCTCATCATCCTGTCGGCCAATTCCGTGGCCCATGCGCTGATGGCGCTGGGCGCGCAATATGTCGGCATCCCCTCGGCCGCCATCGCCCCCGCCTATTCGCTGGTGGCGGGCGAGTTCGGCAAGCTGATCTCGATCCGCGAACAGATCACCCCCGGCGCCGTATTCGTCGAGGATACCGCCCCCTTCGCCCGCGCCGTGGGCGAGGTCTTCGGCGATCTGCCGCTGCTGGCGGTGCGGGGCGCGGGCGTGACGCTCGACTGGGCCACGCTCAATGCCACCCCGGTAACGCCCGCCGTCGACAAGGCCAATGCCGCGACCGGGCTCGATACGGTGGCGAAATTCCTCTTCACCTCGGGCACCACGGGCAGCCCCAAGGCGGTCATCACCACGCAACGCATGCTCTGCGCCAATATGGAGCAGGTGGTCGATTGCTACGCCTTCCTCAAGGACGAGCCGCCGGTGATCCTGGACTGGGCGCCCTGGAACCACGTTGCGGCCGGGAATCTGGTGTTCAACGCGGCGATCTGGAACGGCGGCACCTTCTATATCGACGGGGGCCGGCCCACGCCGCAGATGATGCCCGAGACGATCCGCAACCTGCGCGAGGTCGGCACCAACTGGTATTTCAACGTGCCCTTCGGCTACGAGATGCTGGTCGAGGCGATGGAGGACGATCCCGACCTCGCCCGCGCCTTCTTCTCGAAGCTGAAGTTCAAGTATTACGCCGGCGCCGCCATGGCGAGCCACACCTGGGAGGCGCTGGAGCGTCTGGCCCAGAAGGCCACCGGCGAGCGGATCCAGCTGGGCACCGGGCTCGGATCGACCGAAACCGCGCCCTTCGCGCTTTTCAACACCGATCCCGATGCGGCCCCCGGCAATCTGGGCGTGCCCGCCAAGGAGATCTTGCTGAAACTGGTCCCGACCGAGGGCAAATGGGAGGCCCGCGTCAAGGGCCCGAACGTGACTCCCGGCTATTGGCGCAATCCCAGGCTGACGGCCGAGGCCTTCGATGACGAAGGCTTCTATTGCCTCGGCGACGCGCTGCGTTTCGCTGATCCCGAGGATCCCTCGAAGGGCTTCTTCTTCGACGGCCGCGTGGCCGAGAACTTCAAACTCTCGACCGGGACCTGGGTCGGCGTCGGTGCGCTGCGCGCCAAGCTGACCGACGCGCTGGGCGGCTATGCCCGGGACGCGGTGATCGTCGGCGAGGGCGAGGATTGGCTGGGCGCGCTGCTGGTGCCCTTCCGCCCCGCCATCGAAAAGCTGGTGCCGGGCGGCGAGGCGATGGCGGATGCCGATCTCTTCACCCATCCGACGCTCAGCGCCGAACTGGCCAAGCGGCTCGCGGCCTATAACGCCACCGCCACCGGCTCGTCCCTGCGCGTGCCGCGGGTCATGATGATGGTCGATCCCCTCAGCATCGACCGGGGCGAGGTGACGGACAAGGGCTCGGTCAACCAGCGCGCCGTGCGGGCGCATCGGGGTGATCTGGTGGCGGCGATCTACGCGGGCGATGCGCGGGTGATCGAAAGCGGAAAGGCATAAGCGATGCAGATCGAGGGAATATCGGCGCTGGTCACCGGCGCGGGCTCGGGCCTCGGCGAGGCGACGGCGCGGATGCTGGCGGCGCGGGGCGCGAAAGTCTGCGTGCTGGACCGCGACGCCGGGAAGGGCAGGGCGGTGGCCGAAGCCATCGGCGGGATCGCCGCGGCCGGGGACGTGACCTCCGAGGGCGACGTGAACGCCGCGCTCGACGCGGCGGGGGCGGCGCATGGCGTGCCGCGGATCGTGGTGAATTGCGCCGGCATCGGTACGGCGGGCCGGGTGCTGGGCCGCGAGGGGCCGCTGGCGCTGGAGGTCTTCCAGCGCACCATCACCGTCAATCTGGTGGGCAGTTTCAACGTGCTGCGGCTTGCCTCGGCGCGGATGGCCACGGCCGACCCGCTGGAGGATGGCGAGCGCGGCGTGGTGATCAACACCGCCTCGGTCGCGGCCTGGGACGGCCAGATCGGCCAGGCCGCCTATGCGGCATCGAAGGGCGGGATCGTGGCCATGTCGCTGCCCATCGCCCGTGAACTGGCGCGGGTCGGCGTCCGGGTCAACGTGATCGCGCCGGGGATCTTCCTGACGCCCTTGCTCTACACCCTGCCCGAGGAGGCGCAGAAGGCGCTCGCCGCCGACATCCCCTTCCCGCAGCGGCTGGGCGATCCGGCGGAATTCGCCGATGCGGTTTGCTTCATGGCCACCAACCGCTACGTCAACGGCGAATGCCTGCGTCTGGACGGCTCGGTCCGGCTGAAGGCGAAATGACCTTGCCGCGCCGTCGCGCGGGTTGAGAGACCCGGGAGGGTTTTCCACCCTCCCCCAGCCGCGCCACGGGCGCGGCCTTCTCGGCTGAAACGTGCCACTGGCACGTTTCCGAGACGCCGATCACCCACCCGGAGGATATTTAGGGAACAAAGATGCGCGGTTAAGAGGTCCTTAACGCCCCATCTTCGTTCTGCAAATATCCTCGGGGGTGAATTCGGCGTAGCCGAAGAGGGGGCAGAAGGCCCCCTCACGCCCTCACGCCCCGCGCGCCGGAAAGGGTTTGCGGCGCCTTCGGGAATGTATACATTCACTGTATACACCGGGGGGAACCATGGCCGAATCCAAATCCGTCAACCTGACCAAGCGCGCGACCTACGAGCTGCGCCAGCGGATCATCCACGGCGGATTGCCCGGCGGCACGCGGCTTTACGAGGTGGCGCTGAGCGAGGATCTGCAGATCTCCCGCACCCCCGTGCGCGAAGCCATGTCGCGGCTGGCGGAGGAAGGCCTGCTGGAGCGCGCGCCCGGCGGCGGCTTTCAGGTGCGCAGTTTCACCCTGCGCGATGTGACCGACGCCATCGAACTCAGGGGCGTGCTGGAGGGCACCGCCGCCCGCCTCGCCGCCGAGCAGGGCGCCGAGCCCCGCGCGCTGGCCGAGATCGGGGCGATCCTCGACCGGCTCGACGCCTGTTTCGCCACCGGCACCGTGGGCGCCATCGATTTCGACGGCTACAGCGAGCTGAACGCGCAATTCCACACCCGGCTGGCGGAATTGTGTCAGAGCCCGGTGATCCTGCGCGAGCTGGAGCGGGTGAAATCGCTGCCCTTCGCCTCGCCCTCGGCCTTCGTGCTGGGCTCGAACGAGAACGCGCGCTCGTTCCATTCGCTGGTCGTGGCGCAGGTGCAGCACCGGGCCATGGTCCAGGCCATCGAACGGCGCGAGGGGGCGCGGGCCGAGGCCATCGCCCGCGAACACGCCCGCATTGCCCGGGCGAACCTGGAATCGACCTTCGTCACCGATGCGCAGACCCCCGAGGCGATGCCCGGGATCGCGCTGATCGTGCGCGAGGGGCGGCCGGGGTGATGCATACAAATTGATGCCGATCCGCCGCGGATCGGTCGAATCCGCTTGCAAAGGCGGCCCCCTCTGAGCAATGTGTATACATTCTTGCCTTGGGAGGAGAATCGAGATGGCTGCTACCAGCCTTGAAGCCCTGATCGCGGAGAAGGGCGGCAACCCCGTCGACATCCTGCGCAACTCGAAGATCGGCATGTATGTCTATCCGGTCGTCGCGCCTGAATTCTCGAACTGGCGTGTCGAACAGGAAGCCTGGCGCCACAGCGCGGTGCTGTTCGACCAGTCGCACCACATGGACGAGGTCATCGTCGAAGGCCCGCAGGCCACCGAATTCCTCGCCTATCACGGCATCAACGCCTTCGGGAATTTCGGCCTGAACCGCGCCAAGCACTATGTGCCCGTGACCCCCGCCGGCCATGTCATCGGCGACCACATCATTTTCCGCGAGCGTGAGGACAAGTACGTTCTCGTCGGCCGCGCGCCGACCTCGAACTGGCTGATGTTCGCCGCCGCCTACGGCAAGTGGAACGTCCGCCTGCGCTATGACCCCCGTTCGCCGAGCCGCCCCGAGGGCGAACGCGTCCTGCGCGAGCATTACCGCTTCCAGATCCAGGGCCCCGATGCGGGCGCGATCTTCGAGAAGATGAACGGCGGCCCGATCCCGGACATCAAGTTCTTCCACGTTGACTGGATCAACATCGGCTCGAAGAAGGTGCAGGCGCTGCGTCACGGCATGTCCGGCGCGCCGGGTCTGGAGATCTGGGGTCCCTACAAGGACAAGGATTACATCCACTCGACCGTGATGCAGGCCGCCCGCGACGCCGGCGTGAACCTCGTGCAATGCGGCTCGCGTGCCTATTCGACCAACACGCTGGAATCGGGCTGGATCCCCTCGCCGCTGCCCGGGATCTACACCGGCGACGGCATGACCAAGGCCTTCCGCGAATGGCTGGGCACCGATATGTACGAAGCCGCGGGCGCCATCGGCGGCTCGTATGTCTCGAACAATATCGAAGACTATTACGTCAACCCGTTTGAGCTGGGCTACGACTTCTACATCGGCTGGAAGAAAGACGATTTCGTCGGCAAGGCCGCGCTGGAGAAGATCAAGGCCGAGGGTCCGAAGCGCAAGAAGGTCACGTTCGAATGGAACCGTGACGATGTGCTGAAGGTCATCGCCTCGTCCTTCGAGCAGGGCACGCCCTACAAGTGGATCGACTTCCCGCAGCCGAACTACGCCTCGTCCTCGGCCGACATGGTCTGCAAGGAAGACGGCTCGATGGTCGGCATGTCGATGTTCAACGGCTATTCGTTCAACGAACGCTGCCTGCTGAGCCTCGGCGTCGTGTCGACCGACGTGCAGGTCGGCGACGTGCTGACGCTGAAATGGGGCGAGCCCGAGCCGACCGGCAAGACCTCGACCGAGAAGCACAAGCAGGCGGATATCCGCGTTCGCGTCTCGCCGACGCCCTATTCGGCGGAAGCGCGCACCAACTACGCCGACAGCTGGCGGACCCGCAGCTAAGACCGGACAGGACGGCGGCGGGTCACCCCGCCGCCGTCTCCGCTTTGGCCGGGCGGCGTTCTGCGCCGTCCACGCCGCATCGGGCGGGCGCCCTGCCGGGGAGGCAGGTATAGCCCGGTCTTATGCCCGGTGCCGCGAAATCGATTTTGTCGCGCGCCGTTTCCGGTGATAGTGGCGCGGACGCACGTCGAACCGGGGCATCGAGGCCCCGAACCTGGGAGGAACTGCCATGCTTGACTTCACCACCCTGCGCACCGCGGGTGCGGCGCTGGCCGCTGCCGCCGTCCTGGCCGCCCCGGCCACCGCCACGACCCTGCGCCTGGCCCATTGGGTGCCGCCGCAGCACACGCTGACCGCCTCGACCATCGAACCGCTGCAGGCGGCCGTGTCGGGTGCCGGCGTCGAGATCCAGGTCTATCCCGGCGGCGAACTGGGCGCCGGTCCCCTGGAGCAATATGTCCGCGCCGTGACCGGCGTTGCCGACATCGTCTGGGGGCTTCAGGGCTATACCTCGTCGCAATTCCCGCGCACCATGATCTCGGAACTGCCGGGCGCGCTGCCCGAGGGCGTGAACGGCTACGACATGCTGTGGAACGCCCAGGAAGCGGGCCTTCTGGACGGCGAGTTCCCCGGCACCCGGCCGCTGGCCCTGTGGCTCAGCGAACCCAACGTCTTCATCATGCGCGACCATGACATCCGCACCCCCGCCGATGTGGCCGGGCTGAAGATCCGCGTCTCGGGCTCGGCCGCCGCCGCCGCCGTCGAGGCGCTGGGCGCGACCCCGGTGCAGATGCCCGCGGGCGAGATCTACAACGCCCTGCAGACCGGCCTGATCGACGGCGTCATCACCGGCGCCTCGGCGATCGGTGATTTCCGTCTGGACGAGGTGGCGAACAGCTACACGCTGGGCGCGCCGCTCGGCCGCATCTCGTTCTATCTGGTCATGAACCAGGGCGCCTATGACGGGCTATCGGATGACGAGCGCGCCGCGCTCGACGCCATCGCCGGCCGTGCGCTGTCGCAATCGGCCGAGGAAGGCTGGAACGCCCGCGCCCAGCAGGTGATCGACCAGATCAGCGCCACCGGTGACAACACCGTCTACACGCTGACCCCGGAAGAGGCCGAGGCCTTCGCCGCGCTGACCCTGCCGGTCCGTGACGCGGTCGTCGCCACCGTCGATGGCGGCGCTGAAGTCCTGAGCGTGATGCAGGGCCAGTAAGTGCTTCGCACTCTTGACACTTTCGCGGGCAGGGTCATCGCCCTGTCCGCGATCCTCGGCACGCTGGGGCTGATCGGCGAAGTCGTCGTGATCCTGATCGACGTGGCCGGGCGCTATTTCGGCTCGCCCCTGAGGGGCGCGCAGGATCTGACGCAGATGGGGATGGTGGTCCTTGTCTTCGGCGGCATGGCGCTGTGCGACCGCCAGGGCGGGCATATCGCCGTCGACCTGTTCGAGCGCAAGATGCCCGATTGGATGATCCGTCTGACCGACCTGCTGGCCGCGGGTGCCGGGGCGCTGATCTTCTCCGGCATCGCCTGGCAGATGTGGAAATCCGCCGCCATCAGCCGGATGCTGAACCTCGCCACCAATATCATCTACCTGCCGAAGGCCTGGTTCCAGTACTACATCGTCGTCTGCTGCATCATCACCGCCGTCGGGATGCTGCTGCGCGTGGTGTCGCTGCTGATGGGCGGGCCGATCCGGCGCTCGGAAGGTCACCAATCATGAGCGAACTCGCCATTGGCATCATCGGCATGGCGAGCCTCTTCGTCCTGCTGGGTTTCCGCATTCCGGTCGCCTTCTCCATGTTCGTGGTGGGCTTTCTGGGCATTGCCGCGATGCGCGGATTCAATGTCGCGGTCAATTACCTCGCCTCCGAACCCTTCACGCTGGGCGCCTCGGCCGAACTGGTCGTCGTGCCGCTCTTCATCCTGATGGGCAATGTCGCCACCGAGACCGGCATGAGCCGCCGGCTCTATGACGCGGCCTATGCCATCATCGGCTCGGTCCGGGGCGGGCTTGCCTCGGCCACGATCATCGGCTGCGGCGGCTTTGCCGCGCTTTCCGGCTCGTCGGTCGCCTCGGCGCTGACCATGGGCCGGGTGTCCCTGGGCGAGATGGAGCGCTTCGGCTACGACAACCGCCTCTCGACCGGCTCGGTCGCCGCGGGCGGCACGCTGGGCATCCTGATCCCGCCCTCGACCGGCTTCGTCATCTACGCCATCCTGACGCAGGAATCGATCGGGCGGCTGTTCCTGGCGGGCGTGCTGCCGGGGCTTCTGCTGCTGGCGATGTTCGTGCTGACCATCATCCTGATGTGCTGGATCTGGCCCGAGATGGGCCCCGCGGGTCCGCGCACCACCCTGACCGAGAAGATGCGCGCCATGATCGGCGCGGTGCCGATCCTGTCGGTCATCGTCGTCACCATCGGCGGCATCTATACCGGCATCTTCTCGCCGACCGAGGCCTCGGCCGTCGGCGCGGGCCTGATTATCGCCATCGGCCTCATCAGCCGCACGCTGACGCTCAGGGTCTTCTGGAACGCGGCCAAATCCTCGGTCACCACCACCGCCACGGTGATGCTGATCCTGATCGCGGCCCATATGATTATTCCCTTCCTGGCGCTGACGCATATCCCGCAGCAGCTGGGCGCCTTCCTCTCGGGCCTCGACGTGCCGCCGCTGGTGGTGCTGGGTCTGATCCTGTTCTGCTACCTGATCCTGGGCTGCTTCCTGGAAGGCTTCGCCATGCTGGTGCTGACGATGCCGATCTTCTTCCCGGTGATCCAGCAACTGGGGCTCGACCCGATCTGGTTCGGCGTCCTCGTGGTGCTGACGCTGGAAATGGGGCTGATCTCGCCTCCCGTCGGGGTCAACGTCTTCATCGTCAAGTCGCTGGTGCCGCATGTCACGCTGGGCACGATCTTCCGCGGCGTGGTGCCGTTCTGGATCGCCATGATGGTGACGCTGGGCCTGCTGGTGGCTTTCCCGCAGATCGCGCTCTACCTGCCCAACACGATGATCAACTGATGAACGTTCTGCTGATACCCGGCCTCCTGTGCGATTCCTATTGCTGGGGGCCGGTCGTTTCGCGTCTGCCCGGGGCCCGCGTCGCTGATCTGTCCAGCCAGGACAGCATCACAAGGATGGCCGAGGATCTGCTGGCGCAAAACCCCGGGCCTTTGCGCGTGGCCGGGCATTCCATGGGCGCGCGCGTCGCCATCGAGATGACCCGCCTCTCGCCCGAGCGGATCGAGCGGCTGGCGCTGCTGGATACCGGCATCCACCCGCTGAAACCCGGTGAGCCCGCCAGCCGGGCCGAGATCGTGCGCTATGCCTATGACCACGGGATGCAGGCGCTGGCCGCGCGCTGGCTGCCGCCGATGGTCTGGGAGGGCAACCAGTCGAATGCGCAGCTGATGGCCGACCTCACCGCCATGGTCCTGCGCATGGACCCCGACCTGCACGCCCGCCAGATCAAGGCGCTGGTCGAGCGCCCGGATGCCGAGGCGGGGCTGGCGCGGGTCGCCTGTCCGGTTCTGCTGATGGTCGGCCGTCAGGACCAATGGTCGCCCGTGTCGCAGCACGAGGACATGCTGCGCCTCGTCCCCGGCGCGCGGCTGGAAATCATAGAGAACGCCGGCCATTTCGCCCCGGTCGAACAGCCCGAGGCTGTCGCCGACCGTCTGGTCCCCTTCCTGTCGGAGTAACCCCATGTTCTTCCTGATGGAATGCCTGCACAACGAGGGCGTCGCCGAGGCCCGCGACCGCCTGCGCCCGGTGCATCGCGATTGGGTGAAATCGGGGGGCGCGGGGCTGGCGTCGGTCCTGATCGGCTCGGCACTCTGGGCCGATGACGGCAGCGCCATCGGCCATTGGGGCATTCTGGAGGCCGAGACGCCCGAGGCCGCGCGCGCCTTTGCCGGGGGCGATCCCTTCGCCCTTGAGGGCGTGGTGCGCGAAATCAAGGTCACGCGGCTGGCCGACACCTTCATGGCCGACCGGGTGAGCCCCCGGATGACCCTCTAGACCAGCCCGAGCGCCGCGATATGACGCCTCAGGCATGCCACGAACACCTCGACCGCCGCCGGGTTGGGCGTGTCGGCGCGGCGGGTCAGGCCGATGGGCACCCGGGGATCGGGCAGGGCCACGTCGAGGCGCTTCAGATCGGGATTGAGCCGCGCCAGACGCTCGCGGCTGTAGCACAGCATCGCCACGGATTCGCTGCCGAGGCTCATTTGCTCGGCATTGGCGAAGGAAAAGATCTCGACCGACTGGGTTTGCGGCGGGCGGGGCGCGTCCAGAAAGAACGCCTCGAAATAGCGCCGGACCGGCGTGCCATGCGGCGCCACGCTCCAGTTGAGCGCGGCCAGCGCCTCGCGCGTGAAGGGGCCGGCGTGGCAGGGATGGTCGCGGCGCGCGATCATCACGTATTCCTCGTCATAGAGCCATTCCTCGGTCAGGCCGGGCGGCGGCGGGACGCGCAAGGTGCCCATGATGAGGTCGATCTCGCCCCGCAGCAGGGCGTCGACCAGCATGGAATAGCCCCCCGGCACCGCCACCAGCCGCAAGCGCGGATGGTCGCGCGTCATCTCGGCGAAAGCCTCGACCACCAGATTCTGCCCGGAAAACGGCAACATGCCGACCGCGACCCGCCCGCTGAGGCCGGTGGTGCTGCTGTCCAGAAGCCCGGCCAGCGCGCCCAGCTCCTGAGCCACCTCGTGCCACAGGAAGGCCAGATCCCGCGCCACCGGCAGGGCCTGCAACCCGTCGGGGCGCCGGGCGAAAAGCGGCTGTCCGGCATAGCCCGCGACCTCGCCCAGGGCCTGGCTGACGGCGGGCTGCCGCATCCCCAGCGCCTGCGCCGCGGCCGAGGCGCTGCCCGCCCGGACGCAGGTAGAGACGGCGCGCAGATGGCGCCAGCGGGCCAGCGCCGCCAGCCGGGCCGGGGGATGGGCGGCATCAAACGCCTCGATCCGGTTCAGCACCCGCTGGCATTGCCGCGCCACCACATCGCCCGCCGCTGTGGTGTCGGTCCCCGACCAGCCGCGCTGGAAAAGCGTGACGCCCAGCCGTTCCTCGGCGGCGCGGACATGGCGCGACAGCGCCGACTGGCTGAGGTTCAGCGCCTCGGCCGCCTGCGCGGTGCGGCGGTGCTCGGCCAGCGCCCGGACGGCGCGGATCTCGGCGGCGGAAAGGGGCAGGGCGGGGTTCATGGCGCGGATATAAGCAAAGTGACGGGTGATATTCAAATCGAACATAAGCGGGTCGGCGCGCGCCCTGCTACTGACGGGTCACAGGTTTCGCAAGGGAGGATTCCGTGACCGTCAGATCGCTCACCGACAAGCTCAACGCCGAGGGCAACCCGGCCCGCATGATGTACAACGCCCCGACCGGGCGCTACGCCTTCCCCATCGCCTCGGAATTCACGCATTGGGCCGAAGAGCAGCGCGCCTGGCGCGAGGGCGTGGCGCTGATGGACCAGTCGTTCCACATGACCGACCTCTATGTGTCGGGGCCCGATACGATCCGGCTGCTGGAACACCTCGCCGTCAATTCTTTCAAGGGCTTCGGGCGCAACAAGGCCAAGCAGATCGTCTGCTGCAACGAGGACGGCTACCTGATCGGCGATTGCATCGTCTTCGGGCTGGAGGACGATTCGGTCAACATCGTCGGCCGCCCGCCGGTGCCGAACTGGGTGCAGTTCCACGCCGAAACCGGCGATTGGGATGTGACGATCACCCGCGACCAGCGCAGCCTCGACGATCCCGACAAGCCGCGCCTCACCTACCGCTACGAGGTGCAGGGCCCGAAGGCGCTGGACCTGCTGAACGCGGTGAACGAGGGCGGGCCGCTGACCACCAAGTTCTTCAACATGGGCGAGATCACCATCGCCGGTTGCGTCGGACGGACGCTGTCGCACGGCATGGGCGGCTCGCAGGGGTTGGAGATCTTCGGCCCGGCGGCGGATGGACCGAAGGTCAAGGCGGCGCTCCTGAAAGCCGGTGAGGCGTTCGGGCTGCGGCAGGTCGGCTCGCGCGCCTATGCCTCGGCGGCGGCGGAATCGGGCTGGGTGCCCTCGCCCCTGCCGGCGATCTACACCGGCGACGGCACGCGCGCCTATCGCGACTGGCTGCCCGCGCAAGGCTTCGAGGGGATGAGCACCATCGGCGGCAGCTTCGTCTCGGACCGGGTCGAGGATTACTACTTCACGCCCTGGGACCTCGATTACGGCCGGGTGGTGAAATTCGACCACGATTTCATCGGCCGCAAGGCGCTGGAGGCCATGGCGCCGGGGCCGCACCGGCAGAAGGTGACGCTGGTCTGGAACCCCGACGATGTGGCGGACCTCTTCCGCGGCCTTCAGGATGCCGAGGGGCTGGCGCCCAAGATCATGGAAATGCCCGCGGCGCATTACGCGGCCCATCCCTATGACCGGGTGGAAAAGGACGGCGCGCTGGTCGGTGTCTCGATCACGCCGATCTATTCGGCCAACGAACGGGCCTTCCTGTCGCTGGCCATCGTCGCGCCGGAACAGGCCGTGACCGGCACCGAACTGTCCGTGGTCTGGGGCGAGCCCGATGGCGGCAGCCGCAAGCCGGCGGTGGAGCGCCACCGGCAGGTCACGCTGCGCGCCACCGTCCACCCCTGGCCCATTCACGAGGCCTCGCGCCTCACCTACCGAAACCAGAACTGAGGAGATCCGAGATGGCCCTGTTCAACCTGCGCCCCACCAAGGGGACTGCACCCAAGTCCGACGCGCTGGCCGCGCTCTTGGACGGGGCCTCGCTCGAGGTGATGCCCCGCACCGCCGCCAAGATCGACAGCTTCGCCGAGATCCTGCCGGCGGGCACGCGGGTCTATGTCGCGCATATCGAGGGCACGCCCATCGACGAGATGGTGGCCACGGTGAAGCGGCTGACGGACGAGGGCTTTGCGGCCATGCCGCATGTCCCCGGCCGGATCATCGACAGCCGCGCCACGCTGGAAACCTGGCTGAAGCGCTACCGCGAGGAAGCGGGCGCCGAGCAGGCGCTGGTTCTGGCGGGCGGCGTGCCGACGGTGGCGGGCGAATTCACCTCGGCCATCGATCTCTTGAAGACCGGGCTTTTCGACCAGCTCGGCTTCAAGCGGCTGCATGTCGCGGGGCATCCCGAGGGCAACAAGGACATCGACCCGGCGGGCGGGACGAAGGTGGTGGACGAGGCGCTGATGTGGAAACAGGGATTTTCCCAGCAGACCGACGCCGAGATGGCGATCGCCACGCAATTCGCCTTTGAATCGGGTCCGATCATCGCCTGGGCCGAGCGGCTGGCGGCGATGGGCATCACCCTGCCGATCCATCTGGGCGTGGCGGGGCCGACGAAGCTGCAGACGCTGATCAAATTCGCCATCGCCTGCGGGGTGGGGCCGTCCTTGAGCGTATTGCAGAAGCGGGCCATGGATCTGACCAAGCTGCTGGTGCCCTTCGAGCCCACCGACCTGCTGACCGAGATCGCCGCCTACCGCGCGACGAACCCGGACAGCCTTTTGCAGAAGGTGCATCTGTTCCCGCTGGGCGGGATCAAGACCTCGGCCGAGTGGCTGGGCGAGCATAAGTAAAAGGGCGGGGGGCTGCCGCCCCCCGCACCCCCTGCTTCAAGGGGGGAGCAGGCTCCCCCCTTGAAAATCCCCCCTGCGTATTTGGAGCAGAATGAAACCTGCGGGCGGTCGGGGCGGGCTGCGGCAGGTGGAGCCCGAAGAGCGAGGGCATCGCTGCGGAAAGCGGGAGACAGGGCGTATTTTCAACAAGATGATAGGCGGGTGAGCCAGTCGAGCGAGGCCTCGGTGGCGCCGTTCGGGCGGTATTCGGCGCCGATGAAGCCCGGCCAGTCGAGCTGCGGCAGGAGGCTGGCGTAATCGACGCTGCCGTGATCGGGCGGGCCGCGATCCGGGACGGCGGCGAACTGCACATGCCCGATGCGGGTGCGGTGGGCGCGGAAGGTGGCGGCGATATCGCCCTCGGTCCGGCCGACATGGTAGCAGTCGAACATCTGTTTCAGGTTGGGGCGGTTCAGGGCGGCGAGGGTTTCCGCCGCCTGCGCCTGGCTGGCGAGGTGGTAGCCCGGCACGTCATGGGCGTTGATCGCCTCGATCAGGATGGTGACGCCGGGCGGCGCCCGGTCGCAGGCATGGGCGAGATTGGCGCGGAAGGTGGCCTCGTCGCCGTGCCGGCCTGCCATGACATGCACGGCGCCAGTCCCGGTCGCCGCGGCATAGGCCAGCGCGTCGTCGATGGCGGCGCGGGCCTCGGCCTCGCGGCCCCTGAGCGCGGCGAGGCCGAACTCGCCCGGGCCGCCGGGACGGGTGTTGAGGCTGACCATGGGCAGGCCGGTCTCGGTCAGGGCGGCGGCGACCTGCGCGGCCGGGATGGCATAGGGGAAATGGCATTCGACCGCGGCGAAACCCGCCGCCTTGGCGGCGCGGATCGCCTCGGGCAGGGGGCGGTCGGTCCAGAGGAAGCCGAGATTGGCCGAAAAGCGCCTCACAGCGTCACGACATGGTTGTCCCAGGCGCGCGGCCGCAGGCCGAGGGGGCGGGCGATGCCGCCCTCGACCCGGAGGATGCCGCCGCCGCCGTCGGTGGTCAGGAACCCGCTCTCGCAGGGGGCGAGGCCGCAGACATCGGCGCGCGTCGTGGCGCCGAGAAACGCGCCCTCCAGCGAGAAGCGGTGCATCCGGCCGCCGCGGGGCGAGGTGATCGCGACCTCCGCCCCCGAGATGGCGACCGAGCCCGCGTAGCCCTGCATCATCGCCTGTTCGGGGCCGGGGGCCATGGCCAGCACCGGCGCCGCGCCCCGGCGGTGCAGGCCGAGGAGGGGGACGGTCCGCGCCGGATCGCCCTCCCATTGCAGGGCGAAGGCGAGCCTGCCCTCGGCATGGGCCAGATGGCGGATCGAGTTGGAATGCAGATCCGCGGGCAGGGTGATCTGTTCGGCGAGGCGGTCGCCCTCGATATAGACCAGCGACGGCGCCATCGTCGGAAGGTTCAGCTTGGTGCGGTCCGTGGGATCGGTGGCGATGCCGCCATTGGCCACGGCGAAGACGTCACCCGGAAGGCGCAGCACCTCATGCGGGCCGATGCCGCCGGTCTCGATCTGGCCGATCCGGCGATAGTCGCTGTCCCAGAGGCCGAGGAAGCCCTGGCTGTCCGAGGCCCGCTGCTCGACCGTGTAAAGGCGGGTGCCGTCCTCGGTGAAGGCGCCATGGCCGTTGAACTGCATGCCCTCGGGCGGGGTCAGCTGCCTGAGCCGCGCGCCCGAGCCGCAATCGAGGACCAGCGCCCAGGCGCCGGGGCGGCGGGCGAAGACCACGGCTTCGGGGCGCGAGGGATGGGCGGCGCCGGCATGGCCGCGCGCGGGCAGCGGCAGGCGGAACGTGTCCGCCCCCGCGGTGTCGAGGCCGAAAAGCGCGTGCCCGCCATCCGCTTCCCGCGCGCAGGCCAGCCAGCGCGGGTTTCCGGCATCGGCCCAGGAGGGCAGGGGCGCGGCGAGGGCCGCGAGCCCGGCGAGGAAGGCGCGGCGCGATCCCATCTCAGTCGCCGTCCAGGGCGTTGAACCCGGGGGCGATGCCCATCGAGGTGCCGATCTCGGAGATCAGCACCTCGCCGATGGTCCGCACCCGCCCCTGCAGCGATTCCAGATGCAGGCGGCCTTGCGGATCGCTGATGTCCTGAAAGGCCGGGTCGGTGATGGCCAGCGAGAAATAGGCGGCGGCGTCGAAGGCGCTGTCCACGGCGTCGACCGGATGACCGGCGAGCGCGGTCGCCATCGCATGCAGCGATTCAAGCGACAGGGTCAGGTTGCGCAGGCTGCGGCCCGAGCGCCAGTTTTCGGCCCGTTGCGGGCGGGGGCGGTCCTCGGTCCCCATCGGCTGGCCGAGGCGCTGGTCGGCGTCGAACTCGACACCCCCGTGCAGCGCGGTGAAAAGCGCGCGCTCGGCCTCGGCCATCGACAGGAAGGTGGCGTTGCCGGGCTGCCCGGCGGTGCGCAGCTCGGGCGCGAATTTCTCGCGCCAGGCCGCGTCCAGCGCGGCGGCCTGGGTGGCGAGGTCATGGGCCATGACCGAGACCAGCGTGCAGGAATAGCTGTCGGGCTCGTACCCGTTGAAATCGGGGTCGTAGAGCAGGGTCTCCAGCGCATAGAGCCCGCGCGCCGCGGCCGAGACCTGGGGGAAGTCGTCGCCATGCACGCCCATCGGGTCCTGCGCGGCGATCATCCGGGCCAGCGTCCGGCGCCCGGCGCTGCGCGCGTCTGGCCAGAAGGCGATGGTCAGCGCCGCCTGTTCCCCGGGGCCAAGCCGCAGATGGCCGATGCGGACCCAGGCATCCATGGCGCTGTTCCACAGCGGCGCGAGGTCCTGCGGCTGGCAGAAGTCGATCGCCTGATCGTCAAGCGCCTGCGTGGCCTGGGCAAAAGCGGCGGTGCCGGGCAGCACGTGATCGTCGAGGACCGCGTCGACACCGGCCAGCGCGGGTGCAGCGACAAGGGTCAGGGCCAGAACGGCGGGGGCAAGGCGCATCACAGGGACTCCAGAAAGCGCAACAGGGCGGCGCGGTCGTCGGGGGCCAGCGCGACGATCTCGTCGCGCGCGGCCTGCGCCTCGCCCCCGTGCCAGAGGATCGCCTCGAGCAGGGTGCGGGCGCGGCCATCGTGCAGGAACTGGGTATGCCCGCTGACCTGCCCGGTCAAGCCGATGCCCCAGAGCGGCGGCGTGCGCCATTCCCGGCCGCTGGCGCGCCCCTCGGGGCGGTCGTCGGCCAGACCCTCGCCCATGTCGTGCAGGAGGAGGTCCGTGTAGGGCCAGATCAGCTGGAACGAGCGTTCGGGCTGGTCGGGCAGGGTGGCGGTGACGAAGGCCGGGCGGTGACAGGCGGCGCAGCCCGAGTCGTGAAAGATGGTGCGGCCGCGCAGGACTTCGGCATCCTCGACCTCGCGGCGGGCGGGCACGCCCAGCGTGGCGCTGTAGAAGGTCACGAGGTCGAGCACGGCGTCGCCCACCTCCAGCCCGCCCTGTTCGGCGTCGGCGCCATCGGGGGCGGCGCGGCAATCGGCCTGCACCACGGTGCAATCGCCCCAGCCCTGGCGGTGGAGCGTGCTGGAGAGGCCCATGTCGCGGTGGAAAGCCGAGGCGACCTGCGCCCGCAGGGTCGGCATGCCCGCCTTGTGGCCGAAGCGTCCCAGCATCGGCGCGTCGAATTCCGCCGACCAGACGAAGGCGGCGCGGCCGGAAATACCGTCGCCATCCGCGTCGTCAGGATCGGCCAGCGCCAGGATCTGGGCCTCGGGGATCGCCTCCAGCAGGCCCAGCCCGATCAGCGGCGGCGCCACGCGCGGGCTGAGCATGGCATCGGCGGCCAGCGGGCCATGGGCCGGATCGGCGACCGACCAGAGGGGGCGGCGCAGGGTCACGGTCTCGCCGCCCGACAGCTCGACCGGGACCTCTTGCCAGGTGACGGCGACCTGACCCTCGGCGGCATGGCCGGGCAGGGCATGGTCCTGCAACTGGTCGCCATAGGTCGGTTCGGGCAGGGTGGCGATCCACTCGGCGATGCCCTGGGGGCCGGAAGTGCCCGAGGGCGCGGGGATCGAGAGGTGCAGCACCAGACCCGAGGGCTGGTCGCTGCCATCGGGCACCTGGCCGCGGCCGTCCTGCCGGTGGCAGAGCACGCAGGCCCGGGCGTTGAACAGGGGCCCCAGCCCGTCCGAGGCGATGGTCGAGGAGGGGGCCGAGACCCAGGGCCGCTGGAACAGCGCCTCACCCAGCACGAAATCCATGCGCTGTTCGGCGCTCAGATTGGCGGCGGGTTGGGAAAAGGCGTCGGCGCCGTCCCGCGCGCGGACCGTGCCCGCCCCGCCCGAACGCAGCTCGAAGCGTTGCGCCTGTGTCGGATCGGATGGCGGGCCAACGACCAGCGCCGCCCGCCGCGCCTCGCGCGGGTCATGCGGCGGGACGGCGAGATGCAGCGCTGACGGCTCTTGCGCGGCGGTGCCGAGGGGAAGGGCGGCCGCGAACAGGGTCGCGGCCGCGAGGACCTTACTCGGCGGCATCCATCGAGGCGGCGTTGAGCAGCGCATAGCGTTCTTCCCCAAGCCGGTCGTGCAGCGCGATCTGCGTCTCGAGGAAGTCGATATGGCCTTCCTCGTCCGCCAGCAGCTCCTGGAACAGCTCCATCGACACGAAGTCGCTGACCGACTGGCAATAGGCGCGGGCCTCGCGATAGAGCGCGGCGGCCTCTTCCTCGGCGGCGAGGTCGGCTTTCAGCGTCTCGATCGGGGTCTCGCCGATGCGCAGCGAATCGAGCTTCTGCAGGTTCGGATGGCCACCGAGAAAGATGATCCGGGCGATCAGCTTGTCGGCGTGCTGCATCTCCTCGATGCTTTCCTCGCGGCTCTTCTTGGCCATCTTGGCCAGGCCCCAGTCTTCCTGAAGGCGGAAATGCAGCCAGTACTGGCTGACCGCGGTCAGTTCCGAGCGCAGAGCGCGGTTGAGATACTCGATGACCTTGGCGTCACCCCTCATGAGCGTTCCTCCTGTGTGGCCGCGCGGCGCAATCCGCGCAGCTGCATGGGAACCTGCGTATGCGGATTCGACCGCAGCGTCGAGAGGAACAGGGACATGCAGCCCCCGCAATCGGCCGATTTCCCCAAGGCGCGATAGACCTTGCCCGGGGTGACGATGGTCATCGGGTCGGCGGCGCGCATCCAGTCGACCGCGGCATGGATGTCGCGGTCGGTGATATGCTGGCAGGAACAGACGATCATCGCCGGGGCCTCACTGGAAGACGGACGAGGGGTTGTCGAGGCTGTCCGACCCTTCGAGCGAGACGCCATCCAGCCCCAGCGCGGTGATCGCGCGTTCGATGTCGCGGGTCTGGGCAACCAGCGCGTTGACGGCCGCCATGATGACCGTCTCGCCCTCGGCATTGCCGGGCGCCAGCATCATGTCATAGGCCATGCCGCCCTCGGCGGTGTCGACCATGGTCTGCAAGGCCGCGACCGAGGCATCGAGCCCGCCGCGCAGCGCCGTATCCAGCGCCGGATCCGCGGCCGCGACCAGCGTATCCAGTCCCGCGCCGCTGACCACGCTGCCGTCGATGCGGGTGTAGGTGCCGACATAGACGTTGCGGATGCCGACGCCGTCGTAGAAATGGCTCCAGGGCGTGTTGTCCGAGAAGCAATCCTGCTCTTCCTCGGGGTCGTTCAGCAACAGGCCCAGCCGGATCCGCTCACCGGCCAGCTCGCCGTAGGACAGGCTGCCCATGCCGGTGAGGATGCTGGCAAGCCCGGCGCGTTCATCGGCCATCAGCGTGGCGCGGGCCTCGCCTTCCTCGGTCCAATGCCCGGCCATCTCGGCCAGATCGGCGACCAGAAGCCCGGTCGCGGCGCGCAGGTATTCGGCGCGGCGGTCGCAATTGTCGTTGGTGCAGGCCTCGCCCTGGGCGTAATCGGTCCAGGGGCGGTCGCCGGCGCCCGGCCCGGTGCCGTTCAGGTCCTGACCCCAGAGCAGGAATTCCACCGCGTGATAGCCGGTCGCCACATTGGCGTCGACGTCATCGGCCTCGTGCAGGACATCCTGCAACAGCGCCGCGTCGATGGTCGCGGCATCGACCGTCTCGCCGCCCAGCGTGAAGCTGGGATTGGCGACGACGTTGAGGTCCGCCAGCCCGTTGTCGTCGCCGCCGACATAGCCGCGCGCCACATAGTCGATCAGCCCCTCGTCCAGCGGCCAGGCGTTCACGCGGCCTTCCCAATCGTCGACGATGGCATTGCCGAAGCGGAACACCTCGGTCTGCATGTAGGGCACGCGGGCGGCGCGCCAGGCGGTGCGGGCGGCCTCGAGCCCCTCGGCCGAGGGGGCGGCGAGGAAGGCCTCGATGGCGGCCTGCAGGGTCTCGGCGCTGCTGTGGGCGTCGGCATAGGCGGCCTCGGCGATATCGGCATAGGTGGTCAGCACCTCGCCCGGGGTGGCGGCCTGTGCCGTCAGGGGCGCCGAGACGGGCAGGGCGATGGCGGCGGCAAGAAGCAGGGGCGAGATCGGGCGCATGGGATCCTCTGGCTGGCACCGCGCGGGGCGCGGAAGGGCATGCCGGGCTGGCCATCGCAACGAGAAAACGGCTTGGCTTGGCGCGGGCACCATGGCGCCGGTCAGGCCGAAAGTCAATCCCGATATCTTTAGTTGGGTATTCCGGGCGGGCCGCCGCCGCCGCGTCTTTCCGCCGCGCGTCTCCCTGCTATGCTGGGCGCAAGCAGGCGCAGGGGGAGCCATGACATCCTATCAGATCGAGCCCGTCGGCCATGTCCGGGGCGGCCGCACGCTGCCCGAGGACGACGCCTGGGGCCCCAGCCGCGCGGTGATCGAGCTGGACGCAAGCCGCTTCGGGCCCGAGGCGCTGGCCGGGCTCGACGCCTTCAGCCATGCCGAGGTGATCTTCCTGTTCGACCGCGTCCCGCCCGAGAAGATCGAGACCGGCGCCCGCCATCCCCGCAACCGCGCCGATTGGCCGCTGACCGGGATCTTCGCCCAGCGCGGCAAGAACCGGCCCAACCGGCTGGGGGTGACGATCTGCCGGATCCTGGGGGTCGAGGGGCGGGCGCTTAGCGTCGAGGGGCTCGACGCCATTGACGGGACGCCGGTGATCGACATCAAGCCGGTGATGCGGGAATTCCTTCCGCGCGGCCGGGTCGAACAGCCCGACTGGGTGACCGAGATGATGGCGCGCTACTGGTAGGGGGGCTCAGCCCAGCAGATGCGCCATGTGCCGCATGGCCAACACATAGCCATGCACCCCGAACCCCGCCATCACCGCATCGGCCCGGTGGCTGACATAGGAATGGTGGCGGAAGGCCTCGCGCTTGTGGACCTGGCTGATATGCACCTCGATCACCGGGCCTTCGAAGGTGTTCAGCGCATCCAGTACCGCCACCGAGGTATGGGTCAGCGCCGCCGGGTTGATGATGATCCCCGCCGCCGACTCGCGTGCCTCGTGGATCCAGTCGACGATCTGCCCCTCCCAGTTGGATTGCAGAAGTCGTGTCTCCAGTCCCGCCTCGGCGCCGATCGCGGCGCAGGCGGCGGCCACGTCGTCCAGCGTCTCGCGCCCGTAGATCTCGGGCTGGCGGCGGCCCAGCAGGTTCAGGTTGGGACCGTTGAGGATATGGATCATGGGGGTCATTGCGAAAGCGCCTCTGCAGCCCGGTTCGGTTTGCAGCCAGCTTAGGCAAGGCCCGCGCCCCATGCCAGAGCACTTGCCCGCGCGCAGGCCGCTGCTCGCACGTTTTTGTGCGCCTCGGAACGCTACCCGGACGGGCAGAACGCGGCTAGGATGGTCCGAGGCCAGCGCCGCCGCCGGAACCGGAGCCCCGCATGCGCGATATTGCCAGTTTCATCGCCCTCAACCGCTTCGGCATGGGCGCCGGGCCGGAGGATGGCGCGCGCCCGGGCGATGACCCGCGCGGCTGGCTGAAGGCGCAGATCGGCCCGCTGGCGCCGGTCCCGGGCGATTTCCGCTCCTCCGAGGCGATCATCGCCGGGATCTTTGCCGCCCGGCTCGAACGGCCCAACCGGCAGGCCGAGGCGGTACGCGAGGCGATCCGGGACGATTTCCGCCCCGCGGTCCAGGCCCGCACCGCGCTGGCCATCGCCACGGCCCGGCCGCTGCCCGAACGCATGGCGCATTTCTGGTCCAATCATTTCACCGTCTCGACCACGCGCCGGATCACCGCACCCGCGATCCCGGCCTATGAACGCGAGGCGATCCGCCCGCATGTCTTCGGCCGCTTCGCCGACATGCTGAAGGCGGTGACGCGCCATCCCTGCATGCTGACCTATCTGGACAACATCGCCTCGATGGGGCCGGACTCGCCCGCCGGCCGCAACCGGCGCGCGAACCGCGGTGTCGAGACAACGCTGAACGAGAACCTCGCGCGTGAGATCCTGGAACTGCACACGCTGGGCGTCGATGGCGGCTATGGCCAGGCGGATGTGATCCAGCTGGCGCTGGCGCTGACCGGCTGGAGCCATGGCGGACTGCGCCGGGGGGGCGAGGACGATCCGGTGCACGGCCGCTTCCAGTTCTTCCGCCGCCAGCACCAGCCCGGCGCCAAGACCGTCCTGGGACGCCGCTACGACGAGGCGGGCGCGGAGGAGGGGCTGGCGATCCTCGACGATCTGGCGCGGCACCCGGCGACGGCGCGCCATCTCGCCACCAAGCTGGTGCGCCATTTCGTGGCCGACGACCCGCCCGCCGCCGATGTGGACCACATCGCCCGGGTGTTTCAGGACAGCGACGGCGATCTGGCCGAGGTGACGCGGGCGCTGATCGACCTGCCCTCGGCCTGGGCCGAGCCGCTGGCCAAGGTCAAGACGCATTACGAATTCATCATCGCCGTGCACCGCGCCATCGGTCCTGATGTGCCCCGGGCGCGCAACCTGTTCCGCCCGTTGCGGATGATGGGCAACGAGCCCTTCACCGCCCCCTCGCCGCAGGGCTGGGGCGACCGGGCGGGCGACTGGATCAGCCCCGAGGCGCTGATGCTGCGCCTCGAATGGGCGCAGCAATACGCGGCCGGATTGCCGGGCGGCTATGTTCCCCGGGCGTTGTTGCAGGCCACCATCGGCCCGGTCGCGCGGCCGGTGACCGAGACCTGGCTCCTGCGTGCCCCCTCGGGCGATCAGGCGCTGACGCTGCTGTTCGGCAGTCCCGAGTTCCAGAGGAGATGAGCATGCTCAACCGCCGCCTCTTCCTGCAGATGTCGGGCGCGAGCCTGGCCGCGACGCTTGCCGCCTCGGGCGTGGCCTTCGCGGGCGCCCCGACCGACAGCCGCTTCGTCTTCATCTTCCTGCGCGGCGGGCTCGACGGGCTGCACGCGCTGATCCCCTATGCCGACAGCGATTTTCAGCGCCTGCGGCCCCGGCTGGCCCCGGGGGCGGAGGATCGGCTGGACCTCGACGGTTATTTCGCGCTGCATGCCGCGCTGGGCGGGCTGATGCCGCTGTGGCAGGCGGGTGAACTGGCGCTGATCCCGGCCGCGACCACCCGCTACCGCAACCGCTCGCATTTCGACGGCCAGAACCTGCTGGAGAACGGCACCGCCCGGCCCTTCGGCGCCCGCGACGGCTGGCTGAGCCGGGCGATCCTGGGGCTGAACGCGGGCGACCGGCGGCTGGGGCTGACGCTGGGCCCCTCGCTGCCGCTGATCTTGCAGGGCGGCGCGCCGGTGCAGGCCTGGACCAACGCGCAACTGCCGGATCTGGATGAGGATTTCCTGACCCGGCTCGCCATCGTCTACCGCGACGATCCCTTGTTCGCGACGGCGCTGGGCAATGCCGCCAACTCGCCCGAGCCGATGATGGGGGCCAATCCCCCCGACAACGGCTTCCTGCTGTCGGCCACCGCCGCCGCCGACCTGCTGTCGCGCGCCGAAGGCCCGCGGATCGCGGTGATGGACCTGAACGGCTGGGACACGCATGCCAACCAGACCGGCCGCCTGCGCGGGCTCATGAACCTGCTGGCGCAGGGCATACTGACCCTGCGCGAGGGGCTGGGGGCGGAATGGTCGCGCACCGTGGTCATGGTCGCCTCGGAATTCGGGCGCACCGCGGCCGAGAATGGCGCCGGCGGCACCGACCACGGCACCGGCGGGCTGGCGCTGCTGGCCGGGGGCGCGGTACGGGGCGGACGGATCCTGGGCGACTGGCCCGGCCTCAGCCCGACGGCGCTGAACGACGAACGCGACGTGCGCGCGGTCAATGCCTATGAGGCGATCTTCAAATCGGTGCTGATCGGGCATCTGGGCCTCGACCCCGGCTATGCCGAGCGCGTGGTCTTCCCCGACAGCGGCGGGCTGGAGCCCTTCACCGGCCTGTTGCGCGTCTAAAGCGCGTCGAGCCCCGCCAGCCCGCCCGGCACCAATGCGCTGAACTCCGCCACCACCTTCTGCGCAGCCGACAGATCCGCGCCCTGCGCGTAGATCCCGGGCGAGGCGACGACCCGCAGCCCCGCGCCCCGGGCCGAGGCCACGCCCATCGGCGTATCCTCGAAGGCCAGCGCCTGCTCCGGTCTGAGCCCCAGCCGCGCCAGCGCCAGAAGGTAGACATCGGGCGCCGGTTTCTTTGCCTTCACCTCGTCCCCGCAGGCCAGCACGTCAAAGACCTCGGCCGCGCCCCGCCCGAAGGCCGCCTGTGCCAGGGCTTCGACATTCGGGCGGCTGGTGGTGGTGGCGACAGCCAGCCCGAGGCCGCCCTCGCGCGCCATGGCGATCAGCGCCGCGATCCCCGGCCGCAGCCGGAGGCCCCCCGCCGCCACCCAGGCCGTGTAGCGCGCGGTCTTGTCGGCATGCAGCGCCCTGATGTCCAGCGGCCCGGCCCCGACCTCATCCCCATACCGCGCGATCCGCTCCTTGCCGCCGGTGGTGGTCAGGAGCCGGGCGTAATCCGCGACCGACCAGTGCCAGCCCAGCCCCGCCGCCCGGAACGCCGCGTTGAAGGCGGCACGGTGGCCCTGCTCGGTCTCGGCCAGCGTGCCGTCCACGTCGAAGATCAGCGCCTTCAGTCGCATCGTTCCGCCGCCAGCAGCCCCGGCAGCGCCGCGTAATCGTCGAAGGCGAAATCATGCGGCAAGCCATCCACCGGCGTCTTGCGATAGCCCCGGGTATAAAGCCCGAAGCGGACCCGCGCCCGCACCGCCGTCTCGGCATCGACCTCGCTGTCACCGATATAGAGCCCCGGGCCGCCCAGCCCCTCGAAAGCGGCCAGCAGCGGGGCCGCATCAGGCTTCTTGGTCGGCATGGTGTCGCCGCCCACCACCGAGACGAAGAACCGCTCCAGCCTCAGCGCCGACAGGATCCCCAGCGTCGGCGCCTCGGCCTTGTTGGTGCAGAGCCCCAGCTTTGCCCCCTGTCCCACCAGCCGTTGCAGCGTCGGGATGACATGCGGATAGGGGCGGGTCAGATCGGCGGGCGCGGCGGTGTAATGGGCGAACATGCGCGCGGTCATCAGCGGCTGTTCCTCCAGCGGGATGCCGCGCGACTGCCGCGCCAGACTGACCAGCGCCGGGATGCCATTGCCGATGAAGCGGGTGAGGGTGGACAGGTCCAGCGGCTTCGCCCCCCATTCCCCCAGCACCCGGTTGATCGCCACATGCAGGTCCGGCGCGCTGTCGATCAGCGTGCCGTCCAGATCGAAGACGATCCTCATGCCACGGCCCTGAGGACCGAGTCCCGGATCGCCCGCATGTTGGCGCCATAGGGGGCGGGGTTCGCGACCGAGCCGCCCTTGAACACCGCTGATCCCGCGACCAGCACATCGGCGCCCGCCGCGACGACCTTGGGCGCGGTCTCCGGCGTGACGCCGCCGTCGATCTCGATCTGCACCGGCCGGTCGCCGATCATCGCCCGGAGCGCGCGGATCTTGTCGGTCATGTCGAGGAACCTCTGCCCGCCGAAGCCGGGGTTCACGGTCATCACGCAGACCAGATCGGTCAGGTCGAGAAGGTGCTGGACCGCCTCGGCCGGGGTCCCCGGATTGAGGGCCACGCCCGCCTTTTTCCCCGTTCCGCGAATGGCTTGCAGGGTGCGGTGGATGTGGGGTCCGGCCTCCACATGCGCTGTGATCACATCGGCGCCCGCCTCGGCGAAGGCCTCGATAGAGGGGTCCACGGGCGCGATCATCAGATGCACGTCCATCACCGTCTTCACATGCCGGCGGAAGGCGGCCACGGCCGGCGGGCCGAAGGTCAGGTTCGGCACGAAATGCCCGTCCATGACATCGACATGCACCCAATCGGCACCCTGCGCCTCGATCGCCTCGATCTCCCGCCCGAAATCGGCGAAATCGGCGCTGAGGATCGAGGGCGCGATAATCAGGGGCCGCCTCACAGCGTGCCCGCCTTGTAGCGCTTGGCCATGTCATCCATCGGGATGACCTTGATCTTGTGGGCCTTTCCGGCGGTGCCGAAAGCCTCGAACCGGTCGCGGCAGAGGTCGCGCATCGCATCCATCGCCGGTTTCAGGAATTTCCGCGGATCGAACTCGCGCGGGTTCTTCTGCGCCACTTTGCGGAACTGCCCGGCCATCGCCATCCGGCAATCGGTGTCGATATTGACCTTGCGCACCCCGTGGCGGATGCCGCGCACGATCTCCTCGACCGGCACGCCGAAGGTCTGGGGCATCTCGCCGCCATGGGCGTTGATGATGTCCTGCAAGTCCTGCGGCACCGAGGACGAGCCATGCATTACCAGATGCGTGTTCGGCAGCCTTTTGTGAATGGCCTCAATCACCCCCATGGCCAGAATGTCCCCATCCGGCTTGCGGCTGAACTTGTAGGCCCCATGCGAGGTGCCGCAGGCAATGGCCAGCGCGTCAACCCGGGTTTCCCTCACGAAATCAACGGCCTGGTCGGGGTCGGTCAACAGTTGCGCATGGTTGAGCGTGCCGACCGCGCCATGCCCGTCCTCGGCCTCGCCCTCGCCGGTTTCCAGTGAACCCAGCACCCCCAACTCGCCCTCGACCGAGGCGCCGACCCAATGCGCCATCCGGCTCACGCGCTCTGTGATCACAACGTTATAGGCGTAATCGGCCGGGGTCTTGGCATCTGCCTTGAGGCTGCCGTCCATCATCACGCTGGTGAACCCGTGGCGGATGGCGCTCATGCAGGTGGCCTCGTCGTTGCCGTGGTCCTGATGCATGCAGAGCGGGATCTCGGGATAGATCGCGGCCAAGGCCTCGATCATCTTGGCCAGCATGATGTCATTGGCATAGGTCCGCGCGCCGCGGCTGGCCTGGATGATGACCGGCGCATCGGTGGCGCGGGCCGCCTCCATGATCGCCAGACCTTGCTCCATGTTGTTGATATTGAAGGCGGGAACGCCGTAGCCATGCTCGGCGGCATGGTCCAGAAGCTGGCGCAGGGTGATGAGGGCCATGGTGTTCTCTCCTCAGATCAGGCGGCCGAGTGCGACGGCGGTGTCGGCCATGCGGTTGGAAAAGCCCCATTCGTTGTCGTACCAGCTGAGGATGCGGACCATGCGGCCGTCCATCACCCTGGTCTGGTCCATGTGAAAGACAGACGAATGCGGATCGTGGTTGAAGTCACTGGAAACATTGGCTTTGTCGGTATAGCCGAGGATGCCTTTCAGCGGCCCGTCGGCGGCCGCGCGGATTGCGGCGTTGACCTCCTCGGCGCTGGTGTCGCGGGCGGCCTCGAACACCAGATCGACGACCGAGACATTGGGCGTCGGCACCCGGATCGCCACGCCGTCGAGCCGCCCTTTCAGCTCGGGCAGCACCAGCCCCACCGCCTTCGCCGCCCCGGTCGAGGTCGGGATCATGCTCAGCGCCGCGGCGCGGGCGCGGTAGAGATCCTTGTGCATCGTGTCCAGCGTCGGCTGGTCGCCGGTGTAGGAATGGATCGTGGTCATGAAGCCCTTGGCGATGCCGATGGAATCGTTCAGCACTTTGGCGACCGGGCTCAGGCAATTGGTGGTGCAGGAGGCGTTCGACACCACCAGATCCTGCGGCGTCAGCGCCTGGTGGTTGACACCGTAGACCACGGTCCGGTCAGCATTTTCCGCCGGGGCCGAGACCAGAACGCGCTTCGATCCGTTCTTCAGATGCAGCGCGGCCTTGTCGCGGGCGGTGAAGATGCCGGTGCATTCCAGCGCCACGTCCACATCCGCCCAGGGCAGATCCTCGGGGTTGCGCAGCGCCGTGACCCGGACCTTGCCGCGGCCCGCGTCGATCCAGCCGTCGCCATGGCTGACGCTGCCCGGGAAGCGTCCGTGGACGCTGTCGAACTGCAACAGATGCGCGTTGGTCTCGACCGGGCCCAGGTCGTTGATGGCGATGACCTCGATGTCGGTGCGACCGGATTCGGCGATGGCGCGCAGCACATTCCGACCGATACGGCCGAAGCCGTTGATGGCAACCTTGATTGTCATACGTTATCCTCAGATCAGGGATTTGGCCGTTTCGACAACGGCTTGCGGCGTGATGCCGAAATGCTCGTAAAGCGCGGGCGCGGCGGCGGAGGCGCCGAAGCCATTCATGCCGACGAAAGCATCCGTGCTGCGCAGGAGGCTGTCCCAGCCCATGCGGATCGCCGCTTCCACGCCGATCCGGGGCGCCTGACCCAGCACGGCGGCGCGGTAGGCGTCGGATTGGCGCGCGAAATGCTCGAAGGAAGGGGCGGAGACGACGGCGGCGCGGATGCCCTCGGCCGCCAGCGCCTCGGCGGCTTTCACCGCGAGGTCGACCTCCGAGCCGGTGGCGATCAGCGTCACCTGCCGCTCGCCCGGGTCGCGCAGCAGATAGGCGCCGCGGGCGGTCAGGTTCTCGCCCGCCTCGGCCCGGAGGAGGGGCAGGTTCTGGCGGCTGAGCGCCAGCAGCACCGGGCCGTCGGTTGCCGCGACGGCGATCTCCCAGGCCTCGGCGGTTTCCACGGCGTCGGCGGGGCGCAGGACGGTCAGGTTGGGTATGGCCCGCAGCGAGGCAAGGATTTCAACGGGTTGATGCGTCGGCCCATCCTCACCCAGACCGATGCTGTCATGGGTCATGACAAACACTGTCGGCACGCCCATCAGCGCCGCCAGCCGGATCGCCGGCCGGGCGTAATCGGCGAAGGCGAGGAAGGTGCCGCCATAGGGCCGGAACAGCCCCGCCAGAGCGATGCCGTTCATCGCCGCGGCCATCCCATGCTCGCGCACCCCGTAATGCAGGTAGTCGCCGGTGAAATCGCCGGGCCGGACCGATGTCTGACCTTTGGTCCGAGTCAGGTTCGAGCCGGTCAGATCCGCCGATCCGCCGATCATAAGGGGCAGGGTGCCATTGACCACGCCCAAAGCCATTTCCGATGCCTTGCGGGTGGCGACTTTCGGTTTGTCTGACAATAGGCGTTGCTTGTAGTCGGCCATCGCCGCCGTGAAACCCGTCAGATCTTTCCCCCGCAACGCGTTGAACTCGTGACGGTCCGGGGCCGAGGCCAAGCGAGCCTCCCAGGCGGCGCGGGCTTCGGTCCCCCGGCGGGCAACCCGGGCCCAGGCGGCGTAGACGCTGGCCGGGATCTCGAAAGGCGCGTGGGTCCAGCCGAGATGGGCGCGGGCGGCGGCGATCTCCTCGGCCCCCAAGGGCGCCCCGTGCACGTCATGGCCCCCCTGCTTGTTCGGCGCGCCGAAGCCGATCACGGTGCGGCAGGCGATGAGCGAGGGGCGGGGGTCCTTGCGCGCCGCCTCGATGGCGTCGGCGATCTCGGTCGGTGTGTGCCCGTCGCACGAAAGCACATGCCAGCCCGAGGCCGCGAAGCGCGCCAATTGGTCGGTCGAGGTCGCCAGATCCGTGTCGCCGTCGATGGTGATCTTGTTGTCGTCCCACAGCACGATCAGATGGCCGAGGCCAAGATGCCCGGCCAGATCAAGGGCTTCCTGGCTGATCCCCTCCATCAGACAGCCGTCCCCGGCGATGACATAGGTGAAATGGTCGATCAACCCGGGGAAGCGCGCATGGCCCAGCCGCTCGGACAAGGCCATGCCGACGGCGGTGGCGATGCCCTGACCCAGCGGGCCGGTGGTCATCTCGATCCCCTTGGCGTGGCCGTATTCCGGGTGGCCGGCGGTGCGGCTGCCGAGCTGGCGGAAGGCACGAAGCTGGTCCATCCCCATGTCGTCATAGCCCAGCAGGTGATGGATCGCGTAGAGCAGCATCGATCCATGCCCGGCGGACAGCACGAAGCGGTCGCGGTTCGGCCAGTCTGGTGCCGTGGGGTCCAGCGTCACGAAGCGGTTAAAGAGGACGCTCGCCACATCGGCCATGCCCATCGGCATGCCGGGATGGCCGGAATTGGCCGCCTGAACCGCGTCCATGGCCAGGGCGCGGATGGCGTTCGCCATGGTGCGTTCGTCAGCAATCGGGGTGTGCAGGATCATGAAACCCTCCTCAGGCGCGCAGCTTGCGCGCGGTCGAGACCAGCCGCTCGATCAGCGGGGTCAGGATCAGTTGCATCGCCAGATCCTGCTTGTTGCCGGGGATGACGATGGAATTGGCGCGGGTCATCCACGAGCCCTGGATCATCGCGGTCAGATACGGAAAATCGATCCCGCGCGGGTTCTTGAAGCGGATGACGACCAGGCTTTCGTCGGGCGTCGGGATCCAGCGGGCGACGAAAGGGTTCGAGGTATCGACCACCGGCACGCGCTGGAAATTGATATCGGTTTCAGTGAATTGCGGCGTGATGCAATGCACATAGGCATGCATCCGGCGCAGGATCACATCGGTCACGGCCTCGGTCGAATAGCCGCGGGTGGCGCGGTCGCGGTGGATCTTCTGGATCCATTCGAGGTTGATGACCGGCACCACGCCGATCTTCAGATCCGCCAGCGCCGGCAGGTTGACCTGATCGTTGACCACGGCGCCATGCAGCCCTTCGTAGAAGAGGACGTCCGAGCCATCGGCAAAGGGTTTCCAGGCGGTGAATTCGCCGGGGGGGACGCCGTGCCGTTCGGCCTCGGCCGCGTCATGGACATAATGCCGGGTGCGGCCCTTGCCGGTCTCGCCATAGTCGCGAAAGACCCGCTCCAGTTCTCCCAACTCATTGGCTTCATAGCTGAAATGGGAAAAGGTCTGGTCGCCCTCGGCATAGCGCCGGGCCAGTTCGTCCCGCATCTCGGCCCGGTTGAAGCGGTGAAAGGCGTCGCCTTCGATCGCCACGGCGGTGATGCCCTCGCGGCGGAAGATCTGGTCGAAGGTCGCCTTGACGGTCGAGGTCCCCGCGCCGGACGAGCCGGTGACGGAAATGATCGGATATTTGCGGCTCATTGGGGGCTCCGGAACAGGCCACGCTTGCCGAACAGCGCCGAGGTCTCGGCCGCGGGCAGGTCGTGGTAGGTGGCGACGCGGGCGACCTTGTTGGCCGACCCGAAGACGAAGGGGATGCGGGCGTGCAACTGGCCGGGGATCGCGTCCAGCACCGGGTCGACGCCATCGGTGGCCCGCCCGCCGGCCTTTTCGACCAGAAAGGCGATGGGCGCGCATTCGTAGACCAGCCTCAGGCGCCCCGCGCGATAGCCGGGGCGCGCGTCGCCCGGGTAGAGAAAGATGCCGCCCCGGGTCAGGATGCGGTGCGTCTCGGCCACCAGGGACGCGATCCAGCGCATGTTGAAATTGCGCCCCGCAGGCCCCTCGGCGCCCGCCACGCGGTCGTCGATATAGGCGCGGATCGGTGCTTCCCAATGGCGGTAGTTCGAGGCGTTGATGGCGTATTCGCTGGATTCCGGCGGCAGGACGGGCAGGGGGCCCAGCAGGCGGAAGCGGCCGGTGTCGGGGTCCAGCACATATTTCACCGGCGCGTCGCCGACGCTGACGACCAGCGCGCATTGCGGGCCGAAGATCGCATAGCCCGCCGCACGCAGGTCGCGGCCCGGGCGCAGGAAGCTGGCCTCGGGCGTGGCGGCGGCGGGGTAGAGGCCGAAGATCGTGCCGATCGAGACATTGGTGTCGATGTTGGAGGACCCGTCCAAGGGGTCGATGGCCAGTGCCAGCGTGCCCTCGGGGTCCAGCGCGACCACGGTTTCCTGCTCCTCCGACGCATAGAACCGCACGCCCGCCCCGGCCATGGCCGCCCGGAAGGCATCGTCGGCGATCACGTCCAGCGCCTTTTGCGCGTCGCCGTCGCTGTTGGTGCCGGCGCTGGCCCCCAGCGCCTCGTCCAGACCGCCGCGCTGGATGCGCCGGGCGAGCGTCGCCGCCACGCCGGCCAGACGGTCGACCGCCAGCGCGAGGTCATCCGGGGTGCCCAGCGGCACCCGGTCGAGGCTTGTCAGCATGATGATGGATCCTCCCAGATGGGCCGGGCTTGGGGCCTCAGGCTTGACAGCACCATGCGGCAGGGTCAGATTTGAGGAAATTTAAACTTTCGGAATGGATATTCAGGTTTTTGGAATGGCCCGTCTGGACGCCGTGACACTGAAGCAATTGCGCGCCCTGATCGCCGTGGCCGAGCATCGCTCGCTGACCGAAGCGGCCCATGCGCAACACCTGTCGGCGCCCGCTATTCACAGCCAGATCAAAGGGTTGGAGGAGGCGGTGGGGCGCCCCTTGCTGACCCGCCCCGCCGATGGCGCGGCCTTTCTGCCAACCCCCGAAGGCGCCGCGATGCTGGAGGCCGCGCGCCGGATGATGGCGCTTTTGTCGCAGGCGCGGGATCAGATCCGGGCCTTGGGCGCCGGTCACGCCGGGCATGTGACGCTGGGCACCGTCTCGACCGCCAAGTATTTCGCGCCGCATCTGGTGGCGCTGCTGCAACGCGCGTCCCCGGATATCGAGATCGCTTTGCGGGTCGCGAACCGGGGCGAGACGCTGGCCGAACTCGGCCGGGGCGAATACGATCTCGCCATCATGGGCCGGCCGCCGCGCGAGTATCTGCAAGGCGCGGTGCCGCTGGGACCGCACCCGCATGGCGTGATCCTGCCGCCGGGCCACCCGCTCGCCGCGGCCGAGGGCTTCGACGCATCGCGCCTGATGGCCGAGACCTGGCTGGTGCGCGAGGCCGGGTCGGGGACGCGGATCCTGATGGAGCGCTTCCTCGACCGGACGGGCGAGGGGCCGCCCGCGCGGATCGTGACGATGGATTCGAACGAGACGATCAAGCAGGCGGTGATCGCCGGGCTGGGCGTCGCCTTCCTCAGCCTGCACACGGTGGTCGAGGAATTGCGCGCCGGTCGGCTGACGCTGCTTCGCGGGCTGGGGCTGCCGCTGATGCGGCACTGGTATCTGATCGTGCCGCCGCAGCCCTCGGGCGTCGCGCGGCGCATCGCCGACCAGATCGTCGGGTTGAACGGCGCCTATTTCCCTGATCCGCCGCTCAGCGGGTAAGGGCGGCGTAGAGCTGCGGCAGACGCTCGGGCAGGCGGTCGACGCGGTCCAGAACCAGCGCGTTGCGGGGGCCGAAGATGCGCGTGACATAGGCATCCGCCCCGGGGTCGAGCGACAGGCAGAAGGGCGTCACACCCTGCCGCGCGGCCTCTTCGACGGCCCGGCGGGCGTCGGCGCGCAGAGAGAGCGGGTCCTTCACGTCGATGTCGGCGGGGGCGCCGTCAGTCAGCACGATCATCAGCTTGCGGCTGGCTTTCACCTGACCCAGATGGTGCGTCGCGTGGCGGATCGCGGTGCCCATTCTGGTGCTGAGGCGGCCCTCGGCGCCCATCAGGCGGGCCTTGGCCATGGTATCCCAAGGGGCGGTGAAGTCCTTGAAACGGCTGTAGAAAACCTGCTGCCGTCCGTCCGACTGAAAGCCGTGGAGGGCGAAGGCATCGCCGACGCGGTGGATCGCCTCGGCCAGCAGGACGCAGGCGGATTGCGTGAGGTCCAGGACCGTCTCGCCGCCCGCCGTGGGGTCGTTGGTGGATTCGCTGAGGTCGAGCAGCACCATCACCGCCGTATCGCGGATCTTGCGGTCGAGCCGCATCATTACCCTCGGGTCGGGCTGCCGGCGAAGGCGCGTGTCGATGGCGGCAGAGACGGCGGCGTTGAGGTCCAGCTCGTCGCCGTCCTCCAGCTTGCGCACCCGGATTGTGCCCTGCGGGCGCATCGCATCCAGCCGGTGGCGCAGGCTTTCCATGACCTTGCGGTGGCGGTCGAGGATCGCCTCGGCCTTGGTGGGATCGCCCAGCCGGGGCCGTTTTTCCAGCACGTTCGCCCAGGCCGGGCGCATCAACTGGATCTGGTGGTCGAACTCGTCATAGGGGATGGGCGGCGAGAGCGGTTCCTTGCCCTCGCGGTCGTTGACGCTGCTGCCGTCATCGTCGAAAAGCTCGTGCGCCTGGACCCAGATTTCCTGGGCATCGGCGCCGGCGGTCTCGACCTCGACCTCGTTCACCATCTCCATGATCGAGACGTATTTGCGCAGTTGCGGCGTCTGGGCGGGGGCGCTGTCGATCTCCAGTTCTTCGAAGGTCCAGAGCACCCGGTTGTCGCAGCGGTAGGGGCATGAGGGCCGATCAGCCCAAGCAGAGAAAGTCTGACCTTTAAGGCGGTCGGCGAGGCGCAGCCCCAGATCGCGCGACTGGTCAGGCGATTGAAGGTCAGACGTCTGGAAGAGGTCCAGAATCCAGCGCTCTAGCGGGGCATCCTCAGATGCCTGTCCCAGCAATAGCGCCCGGGCGATCCGGTCGACCTGACCGCCAAGGCCCGGGCCTTCGCCCTGGTGAAACGGCGCCCAGAGGTCGCGCAGTCGGGGGAAGCGGGCGATGGCCAGCGCCTCGGCGCGGGCGTCCTCGATCAGGCCGATGCAGAGGCTCTGCAGGGCGCTCAGCCCTTCGCCTTGAAAGGGCTTTCGCAGGCAGCCGAGATGCGCGGCCAGATGGGCGACCTGCGCGCGGTAGAGGTCCAGCGCCGGCAGGTCCTGCCAGTCATCCAGCGCGTCGGGCAGGTGCAGGGCGGGGCCTTCGATAAAGGGTTGGAGGCCGGCGCGGGTCTCGACATCGCCCGCGGTCGGCACCAGCAGGAAATCCCGGCCCCAGAGGGCGCGCAGATACATGCCGAGGCGGCGCTGCACATCGACCAGCAGCACCCCCTTGCGTTCGCGCTGCAAGACCGCCTTCGACTCGGCCGAGACCAGCGAGAAATAGCGGTCGAGCTCGCGGTAATCGGTGCGATGCGCCTCGGCCCCCCAATCGGCCCAGCGGCGCAGGCCGCCGAGGGTGAGGACGTCCAGCAGCGCGCCCAGATGGTCCAGCATCGGGCGCAGCGCGCGGGGGGCGCGGGACAGGAGGTGGTCGAGAAACCGCAGGTACGAGCGGAACAGGCCGGCATCCCCCAGCCGCCGCGCGGCCAGCGGCGCGGTCGCCAGAATCCGTTCGATCACCGCGCCCGAGGTGCGCGAGGCAAAGGTCAGACAGGCGGGGGCGAGGTCGGCCAGGACCTCCTCGCCGATCTCGCGCGCGATCTGCGGCGCGGCCTCGATCCAGGCCAGAACCACAGCCTCGCCGCGGCCCATCTGGGTCAGCGCCTCGGCACCCTTCTGCCAGATTTCCAACCCTCGGGGCGAGAGGCGGCGGATCGCCTCGGGCCGCGCGGCCTCGAGCGCCGCCGCGAGGTCAGAACCAGGTGGCGACGGCGGCATCGAGCGCGTCCCGCATGTCCGGATCGTCGGTGATCGGGCGGACCAGGGCCATGGAACAGGCGGCACGGGGGGCGACACCGCCAGCAATCAGCCGGCCCGCGTGGATCAGCATCCGCGTGCTCAGCCCCTCGTCCAGACCATGGCCCTTGAGGTTGCGGGCGCGGGTGCCGATCTCGACCAGCCTCCCCGCCGTCCCGGCCTCGACGCCGCTTTCATGGGCGACGATCTCGGCCTCGATCCCGGGCTCGGGCCAGGTGAAATCGAGCGCGCCGAAGCGTTGCTTGGTCGATTGCTTGAGGTCCTTCATCAAGGACTGGTAGCCGGGGTTGTAGCTGATGACGAGCAGGAAATCGGCATGCGCGCGCAGGAGTTCCCCTTTCTTTTCAAGGGGCAGGGCGCGGCGGTCATCGGTCAGCGGGTGGATCGCGACGGTCGTGTCCTGCCGCGCCTCGACCACCTCATCCAGATAGCAGATGGCGCCATGGCGGGCGGCAAAGGTCAGGGGGCCGTCCTGCCAGCGCGTCCCCTCGGCATCGAGGAGGAAGCGGCCCACCAGATCCGAGGCGGTCATGTCCTCGTTGCAGGCGATTGTCACCAGGGGCCGGCCCAGCGCCCAGGCCATGTGTTCGACAAAGCGCGTCTTGCCGCAGCCGGTCGGGCCCTTCAGCATGACCGGCATCCGCGCGGTCCAGGCGGCGGTGAAAAGCGCGACCTCATCGCCCTGGGGCTTGTACCAGGGTTCGGCCGCGACGCGGTGCTGGTCGAGTGTGTCTTTCATCGGAGCCTCCGCAAAAGGCGCGGCCCGCCGGAGAGGGGGCTCGGCGGGCCGCAGGTCTCAGACCGGGATGCCCCGGTAGACGACCATGTTGGCACCCTGCGACTGGGTGAAATTGTTGTAGCCGACGAAGCGGACATGGTTGCCGGGATTGGCCGCGTGGCAGGCGTCAAGCTCGGCGATGATGGCGTCGACATCGATCTCGCCGAACATCGGCAGCTTCCACATGTACCAGTAGTTCGACATGGCGAATTGCGGCTCGGTGTGTTCGATGGCCGGGTTCCAGCCGTGCTTGACCACCCATTCCACCTGTTTGCGGATCTGGTCCTTGGTCATCTCGGGCAGGTAGGAAAAGGTGCCCATCTTGCGGCTGGCGGGGTCGGAAAGGCGGGAGGTGTAGTCCTGGACGCTCATGCGTTGGTCCTCGTGGCGGCCGGGAGCCGGGGGTTTCACCCCCGGACCCCCAGCGTATTTGGGGCAGAATGAAAGGGCGGTCAGCGGTGCTGGACGTCGAGCTTGTCGACGGTGTCGAACTCGAACTTGATTTCCTTCCAGGTTTCCATGGCGATCTTCAGCTCGGGCGAGTGCCGGGCGGCCTTCGTCAGGATGTCCTTGCCTTCGCGTTCCAGCTCGCGGCCCTCGTTGCGGGCCTGGACGCAGGCCTCGAGCGCGACGCGGTTGGCGGCGGCGCCGGCGGCGTTGCCCCAGGGGTGGCCCAGCGTGCCACCGCCGAATTGCAGGACCGAGTCATTGCCGAAGATCGAGACCAGCGCCGGCATGTGCCAGACATGGATCCCGCCCGAGGCGACCGGGAAGACGCCGGGCATCGAGCCCCAGTCCTGATCGAAGAAGATGCCGCGCGCGCGGTCTTCCTTGACATAGCGGTCGCGCATCAGGTCGATCCAGCCCAGCGTCGCCTCGCGGTCGCCTTCGAGCTTGCCGACCACGGTGCCGGAATGCAGGTGGTCGCCGCCGAGAAGCCGCAGCAGCTTGGCCAGCACCCGGAAGTTGATGCCGTGATTGGGGTTGCGGTCGAGCACGGCGTGCATGGCGCGGTGGACGTGCAGCAGCATGCCGTTGTCGCGGCACCACTTGGACAGCGAGTTATGCGCGGCCCAGCCCAGCGTCAGGTAATCCGACATGATGATCGGCGTGCCCAGTTCCTTGGCGAATTCGGCGCGCTGGAACATGTCCTCGATGGTGGGCGCGGTCACGTTCATGTAGTGACCCTTGCGCTCGCCGGTCTCGGCCTCGGATTTCTCGATGGCCTCCTGGCAGAAGAGGAAGCGGTCGCGCCAGCGCATGAAGGGCTGGGAATTGACGTTCTCGTCGTCCTTGGTGAAGTCGAGCCCGCCGCGCAGGCATTCATAGACGGCGCGGCCGTAGTTCTTGGCGGAAAGGCCGAGCTTCGGCTTGATGGTGCAGCCCAGCAGGGGGCGGCCGTATTTGTCCATCTTGTCGCGTTCGACATGGATGCCGTGGGGCGGGCCGAAGCAGGTTTTCACGAACCAGATGGGGAAGCGGACGTCCTCCAGGCGCAGGGACCGCACCGCCTTGAAGCCGAAGACGTTGCCCACCAGCGAGGTGAAGACGTTGACCACCGAGCCTTCCTCGAAAAGGTCGGCGGGGTAGGCCACGAAGGCATAGAAGGCGTCGTCATGGCCTGGCACATCCTCGACCCGGTAGGCGCGGCCCTTGTAGAAATCGAGGTCGGTCAGCAGGTCGGTCCAGACCGTGGTCCAGGTGCCGGTCGAGCTTTCGGCGGCCACCGCCGCGGCGGCTTCCTCACGCGGGACGCCGGCCTGGGGGATGACCTTGAACACGGCCAGGATGTCGGTGTCCCTGGGGGTGTAATTCGGTTCCCAATAGGTCGAGCGGTATTCCTTCACCCCGGCGTCATAGCGCTTGCTGGTTTGCATGTTCATGCGGGTCTCCTCCCCTTGCTGGGGGGAGTAAGCGGGATTTGTGGAATAAAGAAAAATGAATAGTTTTTAGTCAAAGAATAGGGTTTGATCTGTTCATGCGCTATTCCCTCCGGCAATTGCAGATCTTTCAGGCGGTGGCCGAGAGCCTGTCCTACACGCGGGCGGCCGAGGCCCTGAACCTTACCCAGCCCGCCGTTTTCGCCCAGGTGCGCGAATTGCAGGGGCAACTCGGCCAGCCGCTGATCGAGCGGCTGGGCAAGCGGCTCTATCTGACCGAGGCGGGGCAGGAGGTCCTTGCCTCGGCCCGCGCCATTCTGGCCGAGGCCGAGGCGATGGAGATGCGTCTGGCGGAACTCGGCGGGCTGGCGCGGGGGCGGCTGCGGCTTGCCGTGGTCTCGACCGCGAAATACGACCTGCCGGCGGTGATCGGTGCCTTCGGCGCGGCGCATCCGGGGATCGAGGTGGCGCTGACCGTCGGCAACCGGCAGGAGCTGCTGGCGCGTTTCGCGCAGAATGCCGACGACCTCTATATCCTCGGCCAGCCGCCCGAGGGGATCGACGCCGGGGCCGAGGTCTATGCCGAGAACCCGCTGGTGGTGATCGCGCCGCCGGGGCATCCGCTGGCCGGGCGGCAGTCCCGCATCGCCGATCTGGCGGGCTATCCGTTCCTGACGCGAGAGGAGGGGTCGGGCACCCGCCGCGCGGTCGAGGCGGCCTTTGCCGCGGCCGGGGTGGCGCCGAAGGGGCGGATGGAGCTGGGTGCCAACGAGGCGGTGAAGCAGGGGGTGATCGCCGGGCTGGGGCTCAGCGTTCTCAGCCGCGGCACCGTGGCGCTGGAACTGCGCCACGGCTATCTGGTGGAACTGGCGGTCGAGGGCTTCCCGCTGATGCGCCACTGGTACGTGGCCTGGCCCCGCGCAAGGCGGAAATCGCTGGCGGCCGAGGCGTTCCTCGACCGCCTGCGGGCCGGTCAATGACGGCTTCGGTGGTGGCTTCAGTGACGGCGGTGCGCCGCCAGCGTGTCGCTGCCGAAGACCTTTGACAGAAGCCAGCGCAGCCGGTCCTTCAGCCCCTCCATCACGCTGAACAGCGAGGGGACGAAGACCAGCGACAGCGCCGTTGACAACAGGAGCCCGCCGATCACCGCGATGGCCATCGGAGCCCGGAACTCGCCCCCCGTCGAATGGGCCAGCGCCGAGGGGATCATGCCCGCGGTCATGGCGATGGTGGTCATGATGATCGGGCGGGCGCGCTTGTGGCCCGCGTCGATCATGGCGGCGGCGCGGTCCTTGCCGTCCTTGATCCCTTCGAGCGCGAATTCGACCAGCATGATCGCGTTCTTGGTCACGATCCCCATCAGCATGAGGAAGCCGATCACCACCGAAAGCCCGATCCCCGCGCCATAGAGATAGAGCGCGAAGATGGCGCCGCCGATGGCCAGCGGCAGGGACAGCATGATCGTCAGGGGCGTGACGAAGCTGTTGAACAAGAGGACCAGCACCACATAGACCAGCATCAGCCCCGCGCCCATCGCCAGCCCGAACGAGGCGAAGATCTCGCCCATCACCTCGACATCGCCCGAGGGCTGGATCTGGGTGCCGGGGGGCATGTTCAGGGCGGCGGGAAGCGCCTCGATGGCGGCGGTTGCCGGGCCGAGATAGGCGCCGGGCGCCAGATCCGCCTGGATCGAGACACGGTAGCGGCGGTCATACCGCTCGATCACCGAGACGCCCGAGGCGAGGTTCACATCGGCCACCGCAAAGAGCGGCACCATCGTGCCCTGCGACGAGGGCACGCGGAACCCGGCCAGCCGAGAGATGTCGCTGCGGGCCTCCTCGTTCAGGCGCACGCGGATCGGGATGCGTTCGTCATCGACGCTGAATTGCGCCAGATTGGCGTCGATGTCGCCGATCGTGGCCACCCGGATCGCCGAGGCCAGCGTCGCCGCCGTCACGCCCAGCTGCGCGGCGCGCTCGGGATCGGGGACGATCTGGATTTCGGGACGCAGAAGCGCCGCCTCGGACGAGGGATGGCGGATCAGCGGCACCTCGCCCATCTGGTGCAAGAGCGCGGTCGCCGCCTCGGTCACCCCGGCCTCGGTATCGGCCAGCACGTTGATGGTGATGTCGCGCTGACCCTCGGCGCCCAGCACGAAGACGCGCAAGTCGGGCAGATCGGCCAGCCGCTCCTCGATCTCGGCATTGATCGCGGTCCACGGGCGCTCGCGGGTTTCCTTGTCCCCGTAATTCACCTGGATGCTGAGCGTGGTCGCGGACGAGCCGTTGACGAAGACGCGCTGCACCTCGGGCACCTGCTGGATGCGTTCGGAAACCTGCTGCGCCACGACCCGCGCCTCGCGCAGCGTGGTGCCGGGCGGCAGTTCGACCGAGACGACCGACCGGCCAGCATCCGAGGGCGGGATGAATTCCTGCGGCAAGAGAGTGGCGGAATAGATCGAGACGCCGAAGATCAGCACCCCCGCCAGCAGCGTCACCAGCCGGTGGTGCAGGGTCCAGGTCAGCATGCGCAGATAGCCCCGCATGAGGAACCCGTCCTTGACCTCATGGTCGCCCGCACCGGGCTTCGAGCGCATGAAATGCGCGGCAAAGAGCGGCGTGATGAGCCGCGCGACGGTCAGCGAGAACAGGACTGCCACCGCGACCGTCAGGCCGAATTGCTTGAAGAACTCGCCCGCGACCCCGCCCATGAAGCTGACCGGCGCGAAGACCGCGACGATGGTCAGCGAGATCGCAATCACCGTGGTGCCGATTTCGGTCGCCGCCTCCATCGCCGCCTCGTAGGCGGGTTTGCCCATGTGGATATGTCGGTCGATGTTCTCGATCTCGACGATGGCGTCATCCACCAGGATGCCGACCACCAGCGTGATCCCCAGAAGGCTGATCGTGTTGAGCGAGAAGCCCAGCAGATCCATGACGATGAAGGTGGGGATCGCCGAGAGGGGCAGGGCGATGAAGGCCACCACCGTCGCCCGCCAGTTCCTGAGGAACAGGAAGACCACGAGGATCGCCAGCGCCGCGCCCTCGTAAAGCGTGTTCATCGCCGAGTCGAAGGTCGCCTCGGTGGTGATGGTCGCGTCGTCGATCAGCGAGAAGACGGTGTCGGGATATTGTTCCTGCAACTCGGCAAGCCGGGCCCGGGCGGAATCAGCCGCCACCAGATCCGAGGCGCCGGTGGCGCGGAACACGCCGAAGGCCACGACCGGGCGGCCGTTGAACAGCGCGAAGGTCTCGGCTTCGCCCGCACCGTCGGTGACGGTGCCCAGCTGGTTCAGGGGCACGGTCTGGCCGCTGGGCAGGCGGATCGGCGTGGCGGCAAGCTGGGCCAGCGTCGGCGCCGACCCCAGCGCCCGGATCACGTATTCCGAGCCGAAAAGGTCGCCCTGGCCGCCGCCCTGGTCAAGGTTGGTCTGGGCCAGTTGCTGGCTGATGCTGGAGGCCGAGAGCGTCAGGGCGAGCAGCCGGTCGGGGTCCAGATCCACCCGGATCTCGCGCTCGGCGCCGCCCAGGCGGCTGACCGATCCCACCCCTTCGGCGCCCTGCAGCGAACGCGCCACCACGTCGTCGACGAAGCTCGACAGGTCCTCGATGCTGCGGGTCCGGTCGGCCACCGCATAGGTCAGGATCGGCCGCCCGGTGAAATCCAGCCGCTGGACTACGGGGTCGGTCGCGGTATCGGGCATCGACGAGCGCGCCGCCGTGACCGCGTCCTTGACATCATTCAGCGCCCGGTCGGTGTTGGTGCCGAATTCGAATTCGACGACCAGCTGCGCGCTGCCGTCGCGCGCGGTGGCCTGGATATGCCTGAGGCCCGCGATGTCGCTGACCTCGTCCTCGATGGGCTGGATCACCTGGCTGGCGATCTCGGAGGGGGCGGTGCCGGGCGCGCTCACGTCGATGGTGATGACCGGCAGGTCGACGTTGGGCATCTCGGTGACCGGAAGCCGGGCGAAGCTGACGAGCCCCGCGATGCAGAGCACGACGAACAGCGCGATCGGCGGGACCGGGTGCCGGATCGACCAGGTTGACAGGTTCATTGATCGGCCCCGGTGCTGGTCGTGGTTTCGGTCCCGCTCTGGCCTTCGGCCCGGATCGGCCGCACCACATCGCCTTCGCCGAAGAAGGCACCGGCGCGGGACACGACTTCGTCGCCCTCGGCCAGGCCCGAGGTCACCTCCTGCCAGCCGTCCCAGGCGATCCCGGTCTCGACGCCGCGCCGTTCCAGCGTGTCGCCCTCGCCCAGCCGCAGGACATAGGCCCCCCGCGCGTCACGCAGCACGGCCGAGACGGGCACGGCCAGCCCCTGCCGGTCCTCGGCGATGATCTGCCCGCCGACATAGAGCCCGGGCCTCAGCCCCTCGCGCCCCTCCAGTGCGATCCGCACCTCGCCCAGCCGGGTCGTGGCGCTGACCGTCGGCGCCACCAGCCGCACCTGGCCGGTGACCGGCGGCAGCCCGGCGATCTGCAGGGACGCCGGGTCGCCGGGGCTGAGCAGCACCAGTTCCGTCTCGATCACCTCGGCGACGGCCTCGACCGTGCCTTCCTCGATGATGCGGTAGATCGGCTCGCCCCCGGTCGAGGCGATGGCGCCGATCTGGCCGTTGCGGGCGCTGACCACCCCCGCCACCGGCGAGGTGATCCGGGCATTGGCGTAATCGAGCTGCGCCACGTCGAGCGAGGCCTGCGCCTGTTGCAACGCGGCGCGGGCGGCCTGGACCCCGTCCAGCGCCGATTGCGCGCTGGCCGCGGCGCCCAGCTGCGCGGTCTCGGCCTCGTCCAGCGCCGATTGCGTGGCGGTGCCGCTCGCGCGCAGGCTGCGCAGCCGCTCCTGCACCTGATTGGCCTGCCTCAGCTGCGCCGAGGTGGCGTTGACCTGACTCTCGGCTTGGGCAAGCCCGGCGCGGGCATTGGCCAGAACCGCCTCGGCCTGGGTGACCCTCAGCCTGAGCGTCCGGTCGTCGAGCCGCGCCACGGTCTCGCCCGCTGTCACGCTGTCGCCCACTTCGGCGGCCAGCTCAGTGATGGCGAAACCGCCCGAATGCGGGAAGACCAGCACCTCGTTGCGCGCCACCAGCGAGCCCGACACCGGCACCACCTGCATCAGCGGCTGGATCGAGGCCGCGGCGACGGTGACCGCCGGCGTGGCCTCGTCGGCAAGGGCGGGGGCGGTCGTGAGGGCAAGCGCCAGCCAGAGGCCCGCGGTGGAGAGTGGGGGTCTCGGCATTCCTGGCCTCCGCATGCGGCACCGTCCGGTGCCGGGAATGTTCAGTTTTGATTGAACGCAGATAGGAATATGGGGTAGGCCCGTCAAGAAGCGTTCAGTCTTGAATGACGTATTGTGCCCGCCAAGACTAGCATGGTTCACGGAAGAGATCATGACCCCGCCGATTTCCCGCACCCGCGCCGATTTCATCGCCTATATGGGCCAGGCACTCGAGGCGAAAGGCCTGTCGCCGATCGCCGGGCGGATGCTGGGTCTCCTGATCTTCGACGGGGCGCCGCGCTCGTTCAGCGACCTGGCGACGGAGCTCGGGGTCAGCCGCGGCTCGATCAGCGCCAATGCCCGCCACCTGCTGGCCCGCGGCGCCATCGTCAAGCAGAACCGCCCCGGCGACCGGCAGGATTACTTCTGCGTGGCCGAACAATCCCTGGACCAGATCCTGACCGAGCTGATCGCCCGGATGACGGAAACCTCGGAGGCGGTGCGCGGCTTTGCCGAAGCGCTGCCGTCTGACGAAGGCGCCCGGCGTCGGCTTTGCGGGCTGGCCGATTTCTACGCGGCGATGGCCGGGGGGGTGACCCAGGCCCTGCAGCGGCTGGGCATGAGGCGCTGAAGCGGCGGGAGGCACGCTCCCACCCGCCCACCCCGCGCGCCTCCCGCCGCGGAGAGGTCAGCGCGCGTGGAAGCCCCGGGGGGCCATCCCCCCGGACCCCCCGGGATATTTCAGGAACAAAGATGAATATTAAGGGGGCGTTAAGCCGCCTTCTTTGCGCTTCAAATATCCTCGGGGGGTGAATTGGCCGCAGGCCAAGAGGGGGGCAGACGGCCCCCCTCCTTCGGCGCCGCGGAACGCGGCGCCGCCGGTCGCCCGAGGCGCTCGTGCCGGAGGCGCGGGCAACGAGGGCGAAACCCCTCCTATTCCGCGGCGACCGGCCGGGCTTCGACCAGGCCTACGATATCCATCATGATCCGGTTCAGCTCGAAATCCTTGGGGGTATAGACGGCGGCCACGCCCATGGCGCGCAGGGCGATCGCGTCTTCCTCGGGGATGATCCCGCCGACGACCACCGGCACGTCCGACAGCCCCGCGGCCTGCATCCGTTCCATCACCTCGGCCACCAGCGGCACATGGCTGCCCGACAGGATCGACAGGCCGACCACATGCGCCGCTTCCGCCTCGGCGGCCGAGACGATTTCGGCGGGGGTCAGGCGGATGCCCTCGTAATGGATGTCCATGCCGCAATCGCGGGCCCGCGCCGCGATCTGTTCGGCGCCGTTGGAATGCCCGTCGAGGCCGGGCTTGCCGACCACGAATTTCAGCTTGCGGCCCAGCTGGCTGCTGACCGCATCGACCGCGGCGCGGATCTCCTCCAGCCCCTCGGTGCGGTTCGAGGGGTTGCGGCTGACGCCGGTCGGCGCGCGGTATTCGCCGAAAGCCTTGCGCACGACAAGGCCCCATTCGCCGGTCGTGGCCCCGGCCTTCGCCGCCTTGATCGAGGCCGGCATGACATTGGCGCCCGACAGCGCCGCCTCGCGCAGCTCGGCCAGCGCGGCCTTGACCGCGGCCTCATTGCGGGCGCCGCGCCAGGCGGTCAGGCGGGCGATCTGGTCGGCCTCGGCATCGGCATCCGCGACCATGATCGAGCCGTCGCCGGTGGTGAGCGGCGAGGGTTCGGTCGTGGTGAAGCGGTTGACGCCCACCACCACCGTCTCGCCCTGTTCGATGCGGCCGATGCGTTCGGCATTGGCCTCGACCAGACGGCCCTTCATGTAATCGATGGCCTGCACCGCGCCGCCCATGTCGTCAATGAGCGCCAGTTCGGCCCGGGCGCCCTGTTTCAGCGCCTCGACCTTGGCTGCGACCACCGGGTTGCCGTCGAAAAGGTCGCCGTATTCCAGGAGATCCGTCTCATAGGCCAGGATCTGCTGCATGCGGAGCGACCATTGCTGGTCCCATTTGCGGGGCAGGCCCAGCGCCTCGTTCCAGGCGGGCAATTGCACGGCGCGGGCGCGGGCGTTCTTCGACAGGGTGACGGCCAGCGCCTCGATCAGGATGCGGTAGACGTTGTTTTCCGGCTGCTGCTCGGTCAGGCCCAGGCTGTTGACCTGCACGCCATAGCGGAAGCGGCGGTAGCGCGCGTCCTCGACGCCGTAGCGTTCCAGACAGATCTCGTCCCAGAGTTCCGAGAAGGCGCGCATCTTGCACAGTTCGGTGACGAAGCGGATGCCGGCGTTCACGAAGAAGGAAATGCGCCCGACCATCTCGGGGAAATGCTGCGCCGGCACCTTGCCCTTCAGGTCATCCAGCACCGCGATGGCCGTGGCCAGCGCGAAGGCCAGCTCCTGCTCGGGCGTCGCGCCCGCTTCCTGCAGATGGTAGGAACAGACGTTCATCGGGTTCCACTTCGGCAGATGCTCGCGGGTATAGGCCGCGACATCGGTAATCATCCGCAGCGAGGGTTTCGGCGGGCAGATATAGGTCCCGCGCGAGAGGTATTCCTTGATGAGGTCGTTCTGCACCGTGCCCTGAAGCTGGGTGACATCGGCGCCCTGTTCCTCGGCCACGGCGATATAGAGCGCCAGCAGCCAGGGCGCCGTCGCGTTGATCGTCATCGAGGTGTTCATCTGCTCCAGCGGGATCTGGTCGAAGAGCGCCCGCATGTCGCCGATATGGCAGATGGGCACGCCGACCTTGCCCACCTCGCCCCGCGACAGTTCGTGGTCGCTGTCATAGCCGGTCTGGGTCGGCAGGTCGAAGGCGACCGAGAGGCCCGTCTGACCCTTGGACAGGTTGGTCCGGTACAGCTCGTTCGAGGCCTTGGCGGTGGAATGGCCGGCATAGGTGCGGAAGAGCCAGGGCTTGTCTTTCTTGACGGTGTCTTGGGTCATCGGAGCCTCCGCTATGGATGCAGTCGCAGCGCAACTTTCTTACCCGAAGGGAATAGGCACACGAAAGATAATGTCAAGGCGGGAATCGCTGCGACGCGGCGGCGGGGCTGGCGCAAGGTCCTGCAACGCGAAACGCCGCCCCGGAGGGCGGCGTTGCAGGGCTTGGGTCGGGTGGCTCAGCGCTCTTCGACTTCGGAATAGTCGCGGCGCGGCGCGCCGGTATAGAGCTGGCGCGGGCGGCCGATCTTCAGTTCCGGATCGCCGATCATCTCTTTCCACTGGGCGATCCAGCCGACCGCACGCGACAGCGCGAAGATCGGCGTGAACATCGAGGTGGGGAAGCCCATCGCCTCGAGGATGATGCCCGAATAGAAGTCGACGTTCGGATAGAGCTTCTTCTCGACGAAATAGGGGTCTTCGAGCGCGATGCGCTCCAGCTCTTTCGCGACTTTCAGCGTCTCGTTGTCGTGGATGCCCAAGAGGCCCAGAACCTCGTCCGCCGATTCCTTCATGACCTTCGCCCGCGGGTCGAAGTTCTTGTAGACGCGGTGGCCGAAGCCCATCAGGCGGAACGGGTCGTTCTTGTCCTTGGCGCGGGCGATGAACTCGGGGATCCGGTCCACGGTGCCGATCTCGCGCAGCATTTCCAGGCAGGCCTGGTTGGCGCCGCCATGGGCCGGGCCCCAGAGACAGGCGATGCCGGCGGCGATGCAGGCGAAGGGATTGGCGCCCGAGGACCCCGCCAGACGCACGGTCGAGGTCGAGGCGTTCTGCTCGTGATCGGCGTGCAGCATCATGATCCGGTCCATGGCCTTGGCCAGGATCGGGTCGACGACATAATCCTCGGCCGGGACGGCGAAGCACATGTGCAGGAAGTTGCCGGCGTAATCGAGCGAGTTCTTCGGATAGACGAAGGGTTGGCCGATCGAATATTTGTAGGCCATGGCGGCGATGGTCGGGATCTTGGCGACCATGCGGATCGCCGCGACCTCACGCTGCCAGGGATCGTTGACGTCGGTCGAATCGTGATAGAAGGCCGACATCGCGCCGACCACGCCGACCATGGTGGCCATCGGATGCGCGTCGCGGCGGAAGCCGCGGAAGAAATAGTGCATCTGCTCATGCACCATGGTGTGACGGGTCACACGGGTCTCGAAATCGACCATCTGCTGGGCGGTCGGCAGCTCTCCGTAGAGGAGCAGGTAGCAGACTTCGAGATGGTGCGACTTCTCGGCGAGCTGTTCGATCGGATAGCCCCGATAGAGCAGCTCACCCTTGTCGCCGTCGATATAGGTGATGGTCGAGGAGCAGGACGCGGTCGAGGTAAAGCCCGGGTCGTAGGTGAAAACGTCGCCCTGCGCGTAGAGTTTGCGGATATCCAGCACGTCCGGGCCGACGGTGGGCGAATGGATCGGCAGGTCGATTGCCTTGTTGCCAATCGTGAGTGTTGCACTTCCCTTGGTGTCTGCCATCGCGTCCCTCGCTCCTTATTAACCAGCGTTGGGCGGCCCAGCCCCGGGCCGCGGGGTAGTCAGCCCCCTGCAGCGGCGTCCGAGAGCCGCGCAAGGGTTTCATCACGTCCCAGAACAAGCATCATGTCGAACACGCTGGGTGACACGGCCCGACCGGCCAGAGCCGCCCGCAACGAGGGGGCGATCTTGCCGAGTCCGAGGCCGTGCGTCGCTGCGACGTCGCTCACGATGGCTTCGAGTCTTTCGCGCTCCCAGCTAGCATTTTGCAGATGCGGCGTCAATTCACCCAGTATACGACGGGATACCGCGTCCAGGGATTTTTCCGCTTTCTCGTCGGGGGAGATCGGCCGCTCCGTCAGGACAAAGTGAGCCCGTTCAAGGATTTGGCTGAAATTGCGGGCTTTCTCTTTCAGGGGGCCCATGGCCCGGGCCACGCCTTCGCGCTGCCGCGAGGTCAGTGGCGCGGCCTCGGTGGCCGCCAGATAGGCCTCCAGTTCCTGCAGTGCAGCGCCCTCGTCCATCGCCGTGAAATGCTGCGCCGTCAGGTGGTCCAGCTTTTTCAGGTCCAGACGCGCCGGCGCCTTGCCGATGCCGCCCAGATCGAACCATTCGACCGCCTGCGCGTCCGAGAAGAACTCGTCGTCACCATGGCTCCAGCCCAGCCGGGCCAGGTAATTGCGGATCGCGGCGGCGGGATAGCCCATCTTCTGGTAATCCTCGACCCCCAGGGCGCCGTGGCGTTTCGACAGTTTCTTGCCATCCTCGCCATGGATCAGCGGGATATGCGCGAACCGGGGCACATCCCAGCCCATCGCCTGATAGACCTGCGTCTGGCGCGCGGCGTTGTTCAGGTGGTCGTCCCCCCGGATCACATGCGTGACGCCCATGTCGTGGTCATCGACCACCACGGCGAGCATGTAGGTCGGCGTACCATCCGAGCGTAAACAAACCATGTCATCGAGCTGGTCGTTGCGGAACACGACCCGGCCCTGCACCGCATCCTCGATCACCGTCTCGCCGTCGCGGGGCGCTTTCAGGCGGATCACATGGGGCAGGTCGGGGTGGGTCGCGGGATCGGCGTCGCGCCAGGGCGATTGATAGAGGGTCGAGCGCCCCTCGGCCCGCGCCGCCTCGCGGAAGGCCTCGATCTCGTCCTGGGTGGCGAAGCATTTGTAGGCATGGCCGCGGGCCAGCATTTCCAGCGCGACCTCGGCGTGGCGGGGGGCCTGTTCGAACTGGCTCACCGCCTCGCCGTCCCAGTCGAGGCCCAGCCAGGTCAGGCCGCTGAGAATGGCCGCCGTGGCCTCGGGCGTCGAGCGCGCGCGGTCGGTATCCTCGATGCGCAGCAGGAATTTCCCGCCCCGGCCCCGGGCATAAAGCCAGTTGAACAGCGCCGTCCGGGCCCCGCCGATATGCAGGAAACCCGTGGGCGAGGGGGCGAAACGGGTGACCACAGCGGCGTTCATCTGTTGTTAACCTTTCGGAAACCAAGGGGGAGATAGGCTGGACGAAACCTCTAGGCAATGACGGGGGCGAGAACAAGTGTGGAGCCCCGCCCGAGCCGCCGAGGATCTGCCGCTGCCCGATGCGCGCGGGCTCGGGGCCGGGGCGGTTCGGCGGGTCTCGGCCGCCGTCTCCGCCGCCCGGGGGGCGCTGTTCCCGCTGGCGCCGGTGGCGCTGGGCATCGGCGTCGGCCTTTATTTCGCGCTGAAGGACGAACCGGGCCTGCCGCTCCTGGCCGCCGTCGCGCTGGCGGGCGCCCTCTGCCTGATCGGTGCGCGCCGGGCGCCGGATGGGCTGCGGCCGCTGGCTCTGGCCGGGGCGCTGGTGGCGGCGGGGCTGCTGCTGGCGGCGTGGCGGGCGCAATCGGTGGCGGCGCCGGTGCTGGGCTGGCACCGCTATGGCCCGGTCGAGGGACGGATTGTCGAGGTCGACCGCTCGGTCTCGGACGCGGTGCGGCTGACGCTGGACCGGGTGGTGCTGCCGGGGATCGACCCGGCGCGGGTCCCGCAGTCGGTGCGCGTCTCGGTCCATGGGGCGCTGGATCTGGACCCGGTGGCGGGCACGCGGGTGATGCTGACCGGCCGCCTCGGTCCACCCGGCGGGCCGGTCGAGCCGGGCGGGTTCGATTTCCGGCGGCTCGCGTGGTTCGAGGGGCTGGGCGCGGTCGGCTACACGCAAAGCCCGGTGCTGGCGCTGGAGGATCCCGAGCCGGGCCTCGCGCTGTCGCTGACCCGGCTGCGCCAGCGCCTGGCACAAGGGATCCGCGACCGGCTTCCGGGCGAGACGGGGGGCTTCGTCGCGGCGATCCTGACCGGCGACCGTTCGGGCGTGGGGGTCGAGACGACCGAGGATCTCAGACGCTCGAACCTCGCGCATCTCTTGGCGATTTCCGGGCTGCACATGGGGCTGCTGACCGGGGTGGTCTATGGCGGGCTCAGGGCCTTTCTGGCGCTCTTTCCGGTACTGGCCCTGCGCCTGCCGATCCGCAAGATCGCGGCGCTGGTCGCGCTGGTCGCGGCGGCGGCCTATCTGGCGCTCTCGGGCGGGAATGTGGCGACGCAGCGCGCCTTCGTCATGGTGGCGGTGATGCTGGGCGCGGTGCTGGCCGAACGCCGCGCGCTGTCGATGCGCTCGGTGGCGCTGGCGGCGCTGATCCTGCTCGCCTGGCGGCCCGAGGCGCTGCTGTCGGTCGGCTTCCACATGTCCTTTGCCGCGACCGTGGCGCTGGTCGCGGTGTTCCGGGCGCTGCGCGAAAGGCGGCAGGGCGCCCCGCATCCCCGAGGCTGGCGGCGGGCGCTGGCGCCCTTGGCGGGGGCGGCGCTGTGCTCGCTGGTGGCGGGGCTGGCGACGGCGCCCTATGCCGCGGCGCAATTCCATCGGATCGCCGAATACGGGCTTCTGGCCAATATCGTCAGCGTCCCGCTGATGGGGGCGCTGGTGATGCCCGCGGCGGTGCTGGCGGCGGTGCTCTGGCCCTTGGGGCTGGAGGGCGTTGGCCTTTGGCTGATGGCGCAGGGGACGCGCTGGATCCTGTTCGTCGCCGAATGGGTCGGCGGGCTGGAGGGCGCGGTCCGGCAGGTGCCCGCGCCGCCCGGCTGGCTGCTGCCGGTCTTCACGCTGGGGGCGCTGTGGCTGGTGCTCTGGCCCGGGCGCGCGCGGCTGGCCGGGGCGGCGCTGGCCATTGCGGCGCTCGGGTTCTGGGGGCAGGGCACAAGGCCCGCGCTGCTGGTCGAGGGGGGCGGTGCGCTGGTTGGGCTGATGACGCCCGAGGGCCGGGCGCTGAGCAAACCGCGCGGCGCGGGCTTCGTCGCCCGCAACTGGCTGGAGGCGGATGGCGATGCGGTCACCCAGGACCTCGCCGCAGCGCGGCCCGGCTTCACCCCGGTGCCGGGCGGCGTGCGCTTTGCCTTTGACGGGGGGGAATGGCTGCATCTGACCGGACGGCGCGGGGCGGCGGCGCTGGCGGCGGCCTGCCGCGACGGGGTGGTCATCGTCACGGATCAGCGGCTGGAGGGCCCGCCTGCCGGGACCTGCACGCTCTGGGACCCGCGGACCTTGCGGGCCACGGGCGCGCTGGCCTTCGATGCCGAGGGCGGGATGCGGACGGCGGCCGAGGCCTCGGGTCACCGGCTCTGGAGCCCGGCCCCGCGCCCGGGTCGCGCGGATTGAGTCCTGACGGCAACACACGGCGGGGAATGCGCGGGAATGGGGGCACATAAGGCTCGCCCGGTGACTCGGCGTTTGTTACGCTTGCGGAAACAAACAGGCAAAACAATGAGCAGTGTATCCGGGTTCAGCGGCGTGTATGCCGTGGAATGGGCGCAGACTGCGCCTGGAGAGGAGTGGGGTTTGCCGCCGGACCTGCTGGCGGTGGGCATGTCCTGGCGCTGGCGCGGCGTGGCGCAACGGCTTGATGCCGGGGTGGCGGCGCTGTGGCTGGATCGCCCGGCCGACCGGGAAGACCCGCGCAGACGGGCCCGGCGCCGGATGCAGCGCCTGTCGCTGGCCGCCATGCCCGAGGGCGCGGGCGAGGATCTGCAGGACGACGCCCCCGGCGGCGGCTCGCTGGTGCTGACCGATGGCGCGCGGCTCTATCCCGCCCGGATTGTCGAGCGGCACGGGAGGCGGCTGGCGGTGTTCCATCCGCTGCTGCCCGCCCCCGACACCGAACTCTGGATCGCCGCGCTGAGCCTTGCACCCGCGCTGACCCGCCGGGGCGGGGTGATCTGTTTCCTGCCGGGCACGCTGATCGCCACGCCCCAGGGACCGCGCGCGGTTGAGGCGCTGGAACCCGGCGAGACGGTCCTGACCCGTGACAATGGCCCGCAGCCGGTCGTCTGGCGGGGCGAGACGCGGCTTTCGGGCGCGGAACTCTACCTGCATCCCCATCTCCGGCCCCTGCGCATCGCCGCCGGTGCCTTGCCCGGCGGCCGGCCGGACAGCGACCTGCTGGTCTCGCCCGCGCACCGCCTGCTGATGCCGGCGCCCGAGGGGCTGGGTGCGGGCGAGGTGCTGGTCGCGGCGGCGCATCTGGAGGACGGGCGCGGCATCCGGCGCGATTTCGCGCTGCCCGCGGTGCGCTACATCCATCTGATGCTGGAGCGCCACGAGATCCTGACCGCCAATGGTCAGCCCTGCGAGAGTTTCCATCCCGGCATGGCCGATCCGGCGGTGCTCAAATGGCACGCGCGCAGTCTGGAAAAGGCGGCGCCGGGGCTGGTGGGCGATCCCGCGCGTTTCGGCGAGACGGCGCGGCGCTGCCTGACGCGGGGCGAAGCGGCAATCCTGCGCTTCGCCACCGCCTGATTACGCGATCCGGCTCAGGAGGGCATCCGCCCGCCCGGGGTCATGCCATCGACCGCGCCGGGCAGGTGCTGCGCCAGCTGTGCCAGCAGCGCCTGCGGGTCGAGGCCGGTGGTCGCGGCGAGGTTGTTCAGCGCCTCGGGGCCGAGCGCCTGCTGCACCTGTTCGGGGGTGACCGTCTGGTTCTGGCCGTTGCCGACCCAGCTTTGCGCGATGCCGCCCAGCCCGTTGCGCTCGAAATTCTGGAGCAGGCCCTGAACGCCGCCGTTGTTCTGCAGGACCTGTTCGATGACGCGCGCCGCGCCCGCGCCCACGATCCCGCCGAGGATACCGTCGAGGAGTCCCATGGTGCCGTTTCCTTCTCGCTGTTACTGACGCCCCGGCCGCAGCCGGGCAAGTCCACCGGACCACGCAGACCCCGGCTTGGCAAGCGAGGAACGGCAGGGCGGGGGGATTTGGGCGGCGGCTGGCTCAGCGGCGGCGGAACCGGCGCCAGAGCGCCCGGCCGCGCACCAGCAGCGCCGCGACCCGCGGGCGCAGGCCCGGCAGGTCGACGGCCAGCAGGATCAGCCCCATCGGGATCATCCAGAAGCCCAGCACCGGCAGGAAGCCCAGGAACCCGCCAAGGATCAGCAGAATCGCCACCGGCAGCCGGATCCAGAACCGCCCCGGCGCGGCGAGGCCCCTCAGCGGCCCTCCGACGCCCGGCAGGCTGCGGCCCATGCGGTCGAGCTGGCGCTCGAATCGGCGGTGGTGGCGGTTCATCGGGGCCCTCTGGCTGGTTGGCGGTGGCGATGTGGGGTAGGGCAGGGGCCGCGGCAAGGGGCCCGCGCCTCAACTTCCGGTCAGCGCCCGGGACGATCTCTCTGAACCGCCCGATTTCTCTGAACCGCCCGATCTCTCTGAACCGATTGACAGTGCCGGGCGGGGCTGTATAAGCGCGCCGTCCGGGTGGTCCGCCCCTCAAGGCGTTGGCCCGGATTTTCATTGGTGTTGGGGGACCCCGCAAGGGGAAGCCTGTCGCCGGGGAAACCCGGAAAGGACAACGCCCTTTTACGTGACTTGGCCCTGAGGGCCGGAGCCTACGGTCGAGCAGAGCGGCGCAGAGCTGTTCGAGGCCCGAAAAGTGGGAACCGGTTTTCGGATCAGCCGAGAAAGCCAAAACGAAAAGGAGATCAGCCGTGACCAAACGCACGACTGCCAAGTACAAGATCGACCGCCGCATGGGCGAGAACATCTGGGGCCGCGCCAAGTCGCCGGTCAACAAGCGCGAATACGGCCCCGGCCAGCACGGCCAGCGCCGCAAGAACAAGCTCTCGGACTTCGGCACGCAGCTGCGCGCCAAGCAGAAGCTGAAGGGCTATTACGGCGACCTGACCGAAAAGCAGTTCAAGAAGATCTACGGCGAAGCCGCCCGCGTGAAGGGTGACACCGGCGAGATGCTGATCGGCCTGCTGGAGCGTCGTCTGGACGCCGTCGTCTACCGCGCCAAGTTCGTTCCGACCATCTTCGCGGCCCGCCAGTTCGTGAACCACGGCCATGTCACCGTGAACGGCAAGCGCGTGAACATCGCGTCGTACCGCGTCAAGGAAGGCGACGTGATCGCTGTCCGTGACCGCTCGAAGCAGCTCGCCATCGTGCTGGAAGCCGTCGCTTCCGCCGAGCGTGACGTGCCCGATTACCTCGAAGTCGACCATTCCAAACTGACCGCGACCTTCGTGCGCACGCCGGGTCTGGGCGATGTGCCCTACGCGGTTCAGATGGAACCGAACCTCGTCGTCGAATATTACGCGAAGAACTGATCCGGCCACGGCTGAGGTCTTGCCTTTGGGGAAGGGCCGCGCCGGGGAACCGGTGCGGCCCTTTCGCATGCGTGGCGCCCGAAGAGCGTATTTTCGGCAGAATGAAGCCAGCGGGGCGATACGAGGGACCCGGGCGGGTAGCCGCCAGGGTCATCACCGGATAAATGCGTTCTGGGGGACATGAGAACATGAACGACGCCATCCGCCCGCAACCCGGGATCATGGATATCGCCCTCTATGTCAGCGGCGAGAGCAAGGTCGCGGGCAAGACCGAGGTGCTGAAGCTTTCCTCGAACGAGAACCCCTATGGCCCCTCGCCCCGGGCGCAGGCCGCCTTCGCGGAGGCCGCGGCGTCCTTGCATCGCTACCCCTCGACCGACCATGCCGAGCTGCGCGCGGCGATCGGCGCGGTGCATGGGCTGGACCCCGAGCGGATCATCTGCGGCGTGGGCTCGGACGAGGTGCTGCAATTCATCACCCAGGCCTATGCCGGGCCCGGCGATGAATGCATCACCACCGAGCATGGCTTTTCCATGTACCCGATCCTCGCCCATGCGGCGGGGGCGACCCCGGTCACGGTGGCCGAGCGCGAGCGGCGGGTCGATGTGGACGCGATCCTGGCGGCGGTGACGCCCCGCACGCGCGTGGTCTTCATCGCCAATCCCGCCAACCCGACCGGGACCATGGTGGCCGAGGCCGATCTGCGCCGTCTGGCCGAGGGGCTGGGTGCGGGGGTGATCCTGGTGCTGGACGGGGCTTACGCCGAATTCGCGGGCGATTTCGACGGCGGCGTCTCGCTGGTCGAGGAGTTTCCGCAGGTGGTGATGACGCGCACCTTCTCGAAGATCCACGGCCTCGGCGGTCTCAGGATCGGCTGGGGCTATGCGCGGCGCGAGATCATCGACGTCCTGAACCGCATCCGCCAGCCCTTCAACCTGAGCCTGGCGCAGATGGCGGCGGCCGAGGCGGCGGTGCGGGATGTGGACTACACCCGGTTCTGCGCCACCGAGAACGCCAGGTGGCGGGATTTCCTGCGGAATGGCCTGGTGCAGATGGGCGTCGCCTGCGACGAGAGTTTCGCCAATTTCGTCCTCGCCCGCTTCGCCAGTTCCGACGAGGCCGAGGCCGCCGACCGCGCCTTGCGCGAGGACGGGATTCTGGTGCGCAAGGTGGGGGGCTACGGCCTGCCGCAGTGCCTGCGCATCACCGTGGGCGATGAAGCCGCCTGCCGCCGCATCCTCGGCGTGATCGCCACCTTCAAGGGAATCCGCTGATGGCGCAGGTCTATGAGCGGGTCGCCCTGATCGGGCTGGGGCTGATCGCGGGCTCGATGGCCCATGCGATGAAGCGGCGGGGCCTCGCCGGCCATATCGCCGGTTTCGCCCGCACCGACGAGACGCGCAAGGCCGCGGCCGAGATCGGCTTTGTCGACAGCGTGCACGAGAGCGCGGCCGAGGCGGTGAAGGGCGCGGACCTCGTGGTCCTCGCCGTGCCGGTGGGTGCCATGGGCAAGGTGGCCGAGGAGATCGCCCCGCATCTGGCCCCGGGCGCGACGGTCACCGATGTGGGTTCGGTCAAGCAGGCGGTGATCGACGCGGTCGGGCCGCATATCCCCGAGGGCGTGCATTTCATCCCCAGCCACCCGCTGGCCGGGACCGAACATTCGGGGCCCTATTCGGGCTTTGCCACGCTCTTTGAGAACCGCTGGTGGCTGCTCACCCCGCCCGAGGGCGCGGACCCGGACGCCGTGGCGCGGCTCCGCGCGCTTTACGAGGGCGTCGGCGCCAATGTCGACACGATGGAGCCCGGGCATCATGATCTGGTGCTGGCGGTCGTGTCGCATACGCCGCACCTGATCGCCTATACGATGGTCGGCGTCGCCGACCATTTGCGCCGCGTCTCGCAATCGGAAGTCATCAAGTATTCCGCCTCGGGTTTTCGCGACTTCACCCGGATCGCGGCCTCGGATCCGACCATGTGGCGCGATGTTTTCCTGACCAACAAGGACGCGACGCTCGACATCCTCGGCCGCTTCACCGAAGAATTGTTCGTGCTGCAACGGGCGATCCGCATGGGCGACGGCGACCACCTCTTCGACTATTTCACCCGCACCCGGGCCATCCGGCGCGGGATCATCGAGGCCGGTCAGGACACCGACGCGCCGGATTTCGGCCGGGTGCGGAAGGGCTGAGGCGGGTGGCGTTCTGGCGCATCTCCCTGCTGGTTCTGGCGCTGATGGCGCCGGGGCCGGGCTGGGGAGAGGCGCCGCTGACCTCGCCCGCTCCGCGCGCCCGCCCGGCCACCCCGGGCATCGACGCGGCCGTCGCCGCCGCCCTGACCGCCCCGCCGCCGCGTCCGCCCGGTGCCGTCCCCCTGAGCGAGGCGGTCGCGGCCGAGGCACTGGCCGCCCAGCAGGCCGCCGATGCCGCCCGCCACGCCGCCGAAGCCGCGCAGGCAGCGCGCATCGAGGCCGAGCGGCAGGTGGCCGAGCGCGTCGCGCATGACGACGACGCGGGAGCGGCCGAGATCAGCCCGCTTGCCGTCGCCAGCAGCCTGTTTCCCCGGCGCCGGACCGCCTCGGTCGTGCAGCGCTTCGCCACGCTGGCGGGGATCCGGGCGCAGGCAAGGGCCGAACAGCAGGCCGCCGTCGCCGTGCCGAACCGCACCGGCGGCCCCTCGGGCAGCGGCCTTTGCGGCGTGCGGGGCCTTGCCGGGCGGGAATTGCCGCGCATCACCTCGTCCACGCAGGGCTGCGGCATCGCCCGGCCGGTCAGCGTCACCTCGGTCAACGGCATCCCGCTGTCCCTGGCCGCGACCCTCGATTGCGACGCGGCGACGGCCTTCGAACGCTGGGTCCGCACCGAGGCGCTGCCCGCCATCGGCCGCACCGGCGGCGGTGTCACCCAGATCCGCATCATGGGCCATTATTCCTGCCGTCCCCGCAACAACCAGCGCGGGGCGCGGATTTCCGAGCACGGGCGGGGCAGGGCGGTGGATGTCGGCGGCTTCCGGCTGGCCGACGGCACCGTCGTCACGGTCGAGCAGCATTACCGCCGCGGCCCCTACCGGCGCATGATGCGGCAGATGTATCAGGCGGCCTGCGGCATCTTCCGCACCACGCTCGGCCCCGATTCGGACCGCTTCCATCAGGATCACTTCCACTTCGACGTGGCCCAGCACCGGGGCGGCGGCACCTATTGCCGCTGAGCGCTTCTGACGCTGCGTGACTTTCGCGCAGGGCGCTTTGTGCAGGTGCAGCACGGGTCTATAGAAGGGGCGAGGAGCATCACGGAAAGGGATGGACATGGACGAGATCGTCATTCTCAGCGGCGCGCGCAGCGCCATCGGCACCTTCGGCGGCAGCCTTGCGGGTCTGCCCCCGGCCGAGGTGGCGACGCAAGTCTCGAAAGCGGCGCTGGAGCGCGCGGGCGTCGATCCCGCGATGATCGGCACCGTGGTCTTCGGCCACGTCATCAACACCATCCCGCGCGACGCCTATCTGTCGCGCGTCGCGGCCATCGGCGCGGGCATCCCCGACACGACCCCGGCGATGAACGTGAACCGGCTTTGCGGTTCGGGCGCGCAGGCCATCGTCTCGGCGGTGCAGGCGCTGGCGCTGGGCGACGCGGATTTCGCGCTGGCCGGTGGGGCCGAGAGCATGAGCCGTGCCCCCTATATCGTCCCGGCCGCGCGTTTCGGCCAGAAGATGGGCGACGCGCAGGTGCTCGACATGATGCTGGGCGCGCTGACCTGCCCCTTCGGCACCGGCCATATGGGCGTGACCGCCGAGAACGTCTCGGCCGAGCATGACATCAGCCGCGAGGCGCAGGATGCCTTCGCGCTGGAAAGCCAGAACCGCGCGGCGCGGGCCATCGCCGAGGGCCGTTTCGCCAGCCAGATCGTTCCGATCACGGTGAAGGGCCGCAAGGGCGACGTGGTCTTCGACACCGACGAGCACCCCAAGGCCACCTCGGCCGAGGCGCTGGCGGGCCTGCGCCCGGCCTTCAAGAAGGACGGCAGCGTGACGGCGGGCAATGCTTCGGGGATCAATGACGGGGCGGCGGCAGTGGTGCTGGCGCGGCGCGATGCGGCCGAGAAGGCGGGCCTGAAGCCCTTGGCGCGGATCGTCGGCTATGCCGTGGCGGGCGTCCGGCCCGAGGTCATGGGCATCGGCCCGATCCCGGCGGTGCAGCTGCTCTGCGCGCGCACCGGCCTCAAGGTCGAGGATTTCGATGTCATCGAATCGAACGAGGCTTTCGCGGCGCAGGCTCTGGCGGTGAACAAGGGCCTCGGCCTCGATCCGGCCAAGGTGAACCCCAACGGCGGCGCCATCGCGCTGGGCCATCCGGTCGGCGCCACCGGCGCCATCGTCACCGTCAAGACGATGTACGAGCTGGAGCGCATCGGCGGTCGCTATGGCCTCATCACCATGTGCATCGGCGGCGGGCAGGGCATCGCGCTGGCCATCGAACGGCTGTGACACGGCGGCCGTGACAAGACGCCCACCCGGCAAAAAACCCTACGCGGGTTAAGGACCTCTTCACCCATCCCGGGGATCCTCGGCGGACCGGCCCTTGTGCCGGTCCGTTGATTCAGGGTTACGGGGCAGATGACGCTCTTCGACAAGCTCACTCAGGAGCGGCGCGCGCGGCTGACCGCCGAGCAGCGCCTCGAACAGCGAACGCGGGAGCGGGATCAGGCGCTGGCCCAGGTCGATGCCATCCGGGCCGAGCTTCATTCCCTGCGCCAGCGCGGCCGCACCAGCGCGCTGGAGGAAGCGCAGCGCGCGGCCGAAGTGCAGACCCTGCAGCACCGCGCCCGGGCCGAGGCGGAGAATGCGCAGCGCCACGCCACCCAGGCGGAACGGCGGCTCTGGGATTCGATCAACACGATTCGCGACGGCTTTGCGGTCTTCAACAGCCAGCAGCAGCTGGTGATCGCCAATCAGGCTTATCTGGGCGTCTTTTCCGGCATCCCCGAGGTGCAGATCGGCATCAGCTACCGCCGGCTGGTCGAGATTCTGGTGCATGAAGAGCGCGTGCAGCTGGACGGCATCAGCAGGGAGGGCTGGATCGCCGCCATGCTGTCGCGCTGGGATGCCGAGGAGATCGAGCCGATGCTCCTGACCTTCACCCGGGGCGACACGGCGCGGATCTACGACCGGCGCGCGCGCGGCGGCGATATCGTCAGCCTGGTGCGCGACATCACCGAAAGCCAGCGCCACGCCGCCGAACTGGACGATGCCCGCCAGCGGGCGGAGGCCGCGAACCGGGCGAAATCGGCGTTCCTGGCCAATATGAGCCACGAGATCCGCACGCCGATGAACGGCGTCGTCGGCATGGCGGAACTGCTCTGCGACACCAGCCTCAGCGACGAACAGCGCCTCTATGCCGAGACGATCCGCTCCTCGGGCGAGGCCTTGCTCAACATCATCAACGACGTGCTCGATTTCTCGAAGATCGAGGCCGACAAGCTGACGCTGCATCCCGAACCCTTCGATCTGGAGCGCTGCATCCATGAGGTGCTGATCCTGCTGCAGGCGGGCGCCCGCAAGCGGCGCATCGACCTGCTGATGGATTACGACCTGTTCCTGCCCACCCGGTTCATGGCCGACCCTGGGCGCATGCGGCAGGTGATGACCAACCTGATCGGCAATGCGGTGAAGTTCACCCAGGACGGCCATGTGCTGATCCGCGTCGTCGGCATGGAGGAAGGCGAGGCCGCCTGCCGCGTCACGGTGACGGTCGAGGATACCGGGATCGGCATCGCCCCCGAACATGTCGAGCGGATCTTCGGCGAATTCGCCCAGGTCGACGAACAGGCCAACCGCAAGTTCGAGGGGACGGGCCTGGGCCTTGCCATCACCCGCCGCCTGATCGAGCTGATGGGCGGCCAGATCTGGGTCGAGAGCGAGCTGGGCAAGGGCTCGTGCTTCGGCTTCGCGCTGACCTTGCCGCTGGCCGAGGCCGGCGAGCCCTTCACCCATGCGCCGATCCGGCTGGACCATGTGATGGCCGTCGATGACAACGTCATCAACCGCACGATCCTGGACCGGCAGCTGGCCGCGCAGGGGCTGCGGGTGACGATGGCCGGCACGGCGCAGGCCGCGCTCGACCTCTTTGCCTCGGGCGCGGGGGAGGGGGTGGATCTGCTGATAACCGATCACGAGATGCCGGGTCTGGACGGGCTGGATCTGGTGCTGAAACTGCGCGCGGCGGGCCACGCGGTGCCGGTGATCCTGCTCAGCTCCAGCCCCGCGGTGCTGCGCGATCACCCGGCGATCGGCGAGTTGCGGGCGATCCTGCAAAAGCCGCTGCTGCGCCACGATCTGGTGCGCCAGCTGCACCTGCTCTCGGCGCCCGATGCCCCGCCCGTGCCCCGCCCGGTCGCCGTCCTGCCGCCGCCCCCCCACGCGCCGGGGCGGCGGATGCGGATCCTCGCGGCCGAGGATAACCGCACCAACCGGCTGGTCTTTTCCAAGATGATCGACGGGCTGGCGGTCGATCTGACCTTTGCCGAGGACGGTGTGCAGGCGGTCGAGGCGTTTCGCGACCGAAAGCCCGACCTCATCTTCATGGACATCTCCATGCCCGGCATGGACGGCCGCGCCGCCACGCGCGAGATCCGGCAGATGCCGGGCGGCGCGCAGGTGCCGATCGTGGCGCTGACCGCCCATGCGATGGAGGGGGACCGGGACGACATTCTGGCGGCGGGGCTGGATCACGTGATGACCAAGCCCCTGAAAAAGCCGCTCCTGATGGAAATGATCCAGCGTTACCACCCCGAAGGGGCCTGTCCGGTCGCCGCACCGCTGGAACGGCTGGCCTGAGCGGTGTTGAAGGCTTGCGGCGGGCCGGTGCAGGCCTTACCTGAGGGAGACCCCGACGAAAGAGGCTTCCATGACGTCCCTGATCCAGATCCTGCTGATGATTCTCGATGTCGTCTGGTGGATCGTCATCGTCCATGTGATCATGTCCTGGCTGATCAATTTCCAGGTGCTGAACCTGCGCCAGCCGCTGGTCGGGCAGATCTGGGACGGGCTGAACCGGCTGCTGGACCCGCTCTATTCGCGCATCCGCCGCCTCTTGCCCAATATGGGCGGGCTCGACCTGGCGCCGCTGATCGTGCTGCTGGCGATCTATGCGCTGCGGATCGTTCTGGTGAACAATTTCCTCTACGCCCGCTGATCCGGTGAGCGAGGCCGCCGCCCCGGATCGCAGCCGCGACCTGCTGGCGCGGGTCTTCGGCTTTGCCGCCTTCCGCCCCGGGCAGGAAGAGATCGTCGAGGCGGTGATCGCCGGGCAGGATGTGCTGGCGATCATGCCCACGGGCGGCGGCAAGTCGCTGTGTTTCCAGCTGCCGGCGCTGGCGCGGGACGGGCTGACGGTGGTCATCTCGCCGCTGATCGCGTTGATGCGGGATCAGGTGCGCGGCCTGCAGGAAGCGGGCGTGGCCGCGGGCGCGCTGACCTCGGGCAACACGCCCGAAGAGAACGAGGAAATCTTCGCGGCGATGGAGGGGGGGCGGCTCAAGCTCCTCTATATCGCGCCGGAGCGGCTGGCCTCCTCGGGCACCACGGCGATGCTCAGACGCTCGGATTGCCGGCTGATCGCGGTGGATGAGGCGCATTGCGTCAGCCAATGGGGCCATGATTTCCGCCCCGATTACCTGCGCATCGGCGAACTCCGGCAGGCGCTGGGCGTCCCGCTCGCCGCCTTCACCGCCACCGCCGACCGCGCCACGCAGGACGAGATCGTCCAGCGCCTCTTTGCCGGGGGCCAGCCCGAGACCTTCCTGCGCGGTTTCGACCGGCCGAACATCCGTCTGGCCTTTGCCGCCAAGGACAGCCCGCGCAAGCAGATCATGGCCTTCGCCGCCGCCCGCAAGGGTCAGTCCGGCATCGTCTATTGCGCCACCCGCGCCCGGACCGAGACGCTGGCCCGCGCGCTGGAAGAGGCCGGGCACAATGCCCGCGCCTATCACGGCGGGATGGAGGATTGGGAGCGCCGCAAGGTCGAGAGCCTGTTTCAGACCGAAGAGGGCCTGATCGTCTGCGCCACCGTCGCCTTCGGCATGGGGGTGGACAAGCCCGATGTGCGCTGGGTCGCCCATTCCGACCTGCCGAAATCCATCGAGGCCTATTATCAGGAGATCGGCCGCGCCGGGCGCGACGGGCTGCCCGCCGATACGCTGACCCTCTATGGTCCCGACGACATCCGCCTGCGCCGGGCCCAGATCGACGAATCGAACGCGCCGCCCGAACGGCGCGAGGCCGATCACGCCCGCCTCAACACGCTGCTGGGGCTGGCCGAGGCCACCGCCTGCCGCCGCCGGATGCTGCTGGCCTATTTCGGTGAAGTGTCAGAGCCGTGCGGCAATTGCGACCTCTGCGAGCGCCCGGCCAAGACCTTCGACGCGACCGAGGCGGTGCGCAAGGCCCTGTCGGCCATGCTGCGCACGGGCGAGAGTTTCGGCACCGGCCATCTGGTCGATATCCTGACCGGCACGCTGACCGACAAGGTCAAGCAATGGCGCCACGACGATCTGCCGACCTTCGGCGTCGGACGGGAGCTGAGCAAGCACGCCTGGCAGGCGGTTTTCCGGCAGATGATGGGCCGCGATCTGGTGCGCCCCGATGCCGAACGCCACGGCGCGCTCAGGATGACCGAAGCGGCGCGGCCGGTGCTGAAAGGTGAGCAGGCACTCACCTTCCGCGCCGATACCGTCGAGCGGATCGCCACCCGGACCGAACCCCGGGCGCTGGTCTCGGACGAGGACGCGCCGCTGCTCTCGGCCCTCAAGGCGATGCGCCGGGCGCTGGCCGACCGGGCCGGGGTGCCGCCCTATGTGATCTTCACCGACCGCTCGCTGATCGAGATGGCCGAACGGCGCCCGACCTCGCTGGACGATTTCGCGGCGATTTCCGGCGTGGGGGCGACCAAGCTCGAACGCTACGGCCAGACCTTCCTCGGCGTCATCACCGGGGCCGTGACGCCCGCCGCCCATCCCGCCCGCCGCAAGCTCGCGGGCAGCGAGGCGGGCGAGGTCATGGACCGCCTGGCCGAGGCGCAGGCAGCCCTCACGCGGGGCGAGGACGGCACCGGCAAATACCTCGTCTGTACCCATGCGACGCTGCGCGCCATCGCCGAGCGCCGCCCGCGCAGCCTGTCGGAACTGGAGCGGATCCAGGGCATGGGGACGGCCAAGGTCGAGCGCTTCGGCGAGGCGTTTCTGGGCGTGCTGGCCGATACCTAGGCCAGCGCCGCCTCCGGCCCCAGCAGCACGAAGACCAGCACCGCCGAGTAGAAGACGAAGCTCGCCGCCAGCACGAAGACGTGCCAGATCGTGTAATGGAAGGGCAGGCGGCGCCAGAGGTAGAAGACCACGCCCAGCGTATAGAGCCCGCCGCCCACCGCCATCAGCACCAGCACCGAGGTCGGCAGCGCCGCGAACAGCGGCCCGCCCGCCACCACGCCCGCCCAGCCCATGCCGAGATAGAGCGCCAGCGCGATCCATTTGAACCGCTCGGGCGAGACGATCTTCAGCGCGATCCCGGCCAGCGCCGCGCCCCAGACGCCCAGCGTCAGCGCCACGCCATGGCCCGACAGCAGGGTGAAGGGCGTGTAGGTGCCCGCGATCTTGAGGTAGATGGCGGAATGGTCCAGCCGCCTGAGCAGCCATTCCTTGGCCGTGCCATAGCCCGAGGTCTCGCCGATATTATACAGCGCCGAGAACAGGATCATGGCGATCAGCGCGCCGCCATAGACCGAGACGCCGGTGATCGAGGCCGCATCGCCCCGGTAGAGCGCGGTCAGCACGATCAGGACGGGCACCGCCATCAGGACCAGCATCAGCCCGGCGACATGCACCACGGCATCCGAGATCTGCTCGGCCTTGGAATAGGCGGTGCGGAAGGCGCCGGTCATCGTGGTCTCCGTGGGGTCACCCCATGCTAGGCGCGGGCGCGGGTCAGGGCAACGCCGACGCTTGGTCAACCTTGCACCCCGATTGTAACCGTTTCGTCAATCGGGCGGATTCCTGCCGGTTCTGACGCTGCGACGCGGGTTGACCCGGGCGCCCCGCTGGCCGAGGCAGGACCCCAGCCGCAGGAGGTCCCGCATGTATCCTCTTCTTCGCTTCCTCAAGGAATCGGTGACCCATCACCGCCGCCCGCTGGGCCTGTTCGAGACGCATGTCTCGCATCACCTCTGCTGGCCCTGGGACCTCGACCCCTGGATGGAGCTGAACAACGGCCGGACGCTGACGCTTTACGATCTGGGGCGGATCCCGCTCTGCACCCGGATCGGGCTGACGAAAGTGGTGTTCGGCAACCGCTGGGGCATGACGGTGGCCGGGTCCACCGTGCGCTATCGCCGACGGATCCGCGCCTTCCAGCGATTCGAGATGCACAGCCGGCTGCTGGGCTGGGACGGGCGGTTTCTCTATATCGAGCAGGCGATCTGGGGCGGGGGCGAGGCGCTGAACCACCTGCTGGTGCGGATGGCGGTGACCGGGCCGCGGGGGATCGTGCCACCCGTCGAGGTGGCGGCGCTCCTCGGTCAGGACCCGCCGCCACCGGAGCTGCCCGCCTGGGTCCGCGCCTGGATCGCGGCCGATGCCGAAAGGCCCTGGCCGCCGCAGGTCTGATCTGGCCGTTGCGGCTCTTCCCTTTGCCAGCCCGCGCGATACTCTGGCGCAAAGCGACAGGAGCGAGCCATGGCAGGTATCGGACATAACAACGGCCCGACGATGGAAGCGGGCGAAAGCTGGCGGCGCCACGCCTGGGGCAAGGCGCGGGCCCGGCTGATGCCCACCCTGCCGATCGAGGTGGTGCGCCTGCGGGTGAAACGGGCGGCCGAGATCGGGCTCGATTACCGGACCTATGCCTCGATCCGCGCGGCCTCGGGTCATGACGTGATCGCCTTCCTGTTCTCGACCAACGCGCTGCGGCTGCTGGCGCCGCAACCGGCGCTGCCCGAAGACCGGGCGGCAAGGCTCGCGACCCTCGCCGCGGGCCGCGCGGCGCTGGCCCGGGCGCCGATCTCCGCCGCCCAGGTGCTGGACCTGGCACCTGGCCTGATCGACCATGCCGCCCCCGCGCCCCGGCCCTTCGCCCCCTGGTCCGAGAGCCGCCGGGCGCTGCTTGCGGCGGTGGCCGAAGGTCGCTGGCCCGCCGACCGGGTGGTGATGGTGGGGGATACGGCCGAGGAACGCGACTGGTCCCGGGCCGCGCGGCTGGGGTATTACCTGAGCGCCGAACGGTACTTCGCGGCCTGAGGCCGGGCTGGAACATGCGGGGGGCCAGCCCCCTCGACTCCCGGCCGCGCCACGGGCGCGGCGTTCGCGGCTGAAACGCGCCACTGGCGCGTTTCCGAGACGCCGCTCACCCCCCGCCAAAGGGGACCCTCGGGCCCCCTTTGGAAACCCCCGAGGATATTTTTTGGAACAAAGATGAAGATTAAGAGGGCGTTAACCTGCCCATCTTCGTTCTGCAAATATCCTGCGGGAGGGTCCGGGAGGGTGCAAAACCCTCCCGGGGCTCGCCGCGGGCGGGCGGTTGCGGCCCCCCGGATGGGCGCATTTTCACTTTTCTTTTCCGAAAGCCCCCGTATAGTCCGGCCCATGAACCGCACGCGCCCCCTTGATGTCCTGAGCCTGCTGGCCTCCCCGGCCCGGCCCTTGCGCGCGCGCGGTCTCCTGCTCCTTAGCCTCCTCTGAGCGTGCCCCCGGGCGCGACCGCTCAGAGGTAGCCAGCGCCCGGATACGACGCTAAAGGACACCAAGGACAGGAAAGATTTTCCCATGACGGACGCAGCCAAAGCCCAAGATCATGTCTTGATCTTCGACACCACCCTGCGCGATGGCGAGCAATCGCCCGGCGCCACCATGAGCCATGACGAGAAGCTGGAGATCGCCGGCCTCCTGGACGAGATGGGGGTGGACATCATCGAGGCGGGGTTCCCCATCGCCTCGGAGGGCGATTTCGCCGCCGTTTCGGACATCGCCCGCAATTCCCGGAACTCGGTCATCTGCGGTCTGGCGCGGGCCAATTTCGCAGACATAGACCGCTGCTGGGAAGCGGTGAAGCATGCCGCGAAGCCGCGCATCCACACCTTCATCGGCACCTCGCCCCTGCACCGCGACATCACCGCGCTGGATCAGGAGGGGATGATCGAGAAGATCGCCGCCACCGTGGCCCATGCTCGCAACCTCTGCGACAATGTGCAATGGTCGCCGATGGATGCGACGCGGACCGAGCATGAGTATCTCTGCCGGGTGGTGGAAACCGCGATCAAGGCGGGTGCCACGACGATCAACATCCCCGATACCGTCGGCTACACCGCGCCGCGCGAAAGCGCCGACCTGATCCGCATGTTGCTGGAGCGGGTGCCGGGCGCCGACCGCATCGTCTTCGCCACGCATTGCCACAACGATCTGGGCATGGCGACGGCCAACAGCCTCGCCGCGGTCGAGGCGGGCGCGCGGCAGATCGAATGCACGATCAACGGTCTGGGCGAGCGCGCCGGCAACACGGCGCTGGAAGAGGTGGTGATGGCGATGCGGGTGCGCAACGACATCATGCCCTATCAGACCGGGATCGACACGACGAAGATCATGCATCTGTCGCGCCGGGTGAGCCAGGTCTCGGGCTTTGCCGTCCAGTACAACAAGGCGGTGGTCGGCAAGAACGCCTTCTTGCACGAATCGGGCATCCATCAGGATGGCGTGCTGAAGAACGTCCAGACTTTCGAGATCATGCGCCCCGAGGATATCGGCCTGACCTCGAAGAACATCGCCATGGGCAAGCATTCGGGCCGCGCGGCGCTGCGCGCCAAGATGGCCGAGCTGGGCTATGATCTGGGCGACAACCAGCTGAAAGACGTCTTCGTGCGGTTCAAGGCCTTGGCCGACCGCAAGAAAGAGGTCTATGACGACGACCTGATCGCGCTGGTCGCCGATACCTCGGCCTCGGGCGGGGACGATCATCTCCAGGTCCGCAAGCTGCGCGTGGTCTGCGGCACCGAAGGCCCGCAGGAGGCCGAGCTGACGCTGGCCGTGGGCGGCGAGGAGAAATTCGTCGATGCCACGGGCGACGGGCCGGTCGATGCCTGTTTCAACGCGGTGAAGATGCTCTATCCGCACAGTGCCAAGCTCGACCTCTATCAGGTCTCGGCCGTGACCGAGGGCACCGATGCCCAGGCCACGGTCAGCGTGCGGCTCAGCCGCGACGGGCGGGTCTATACCGGGCAATCGGCGGATACGGATACCGTCGTCGCCTCGGTCAAGGCCTATGTCAACGCGCTGAACCGGATGCATGCCGGGCAGGGGCGGGCCAACAATTCGGCGCTGCAGACCTCGGCCGCCGGGTAGGCGTGGGGGCCTGCCCCGTAGGATGGGCAATATTGCCCATCCTACCGGCACCGGCGCGGCGTATTTCCGGCAGAATGACGGGCGGGGGGCGCCAATCCCCCGCCCATACTGTTTCGTGAGCGGATAAGTGCCGTGCAAAGGCGGTCGCGGCGGGGCGGGGGCCTTTACGCGGCTGCCATAGGGGGCCTATAAGGGCCCCGCTTCGGCCCGCTGGCGCTGCGCTCGGGCCCTCCACATCTTCAGGAAGATCGCCGCATGTTGGGACTGACTGGCCTCTTTTCGTCGGATATGGCCATCGACCTGGGGACCGCGAACACGCTGGTCTATGTCAAGGGTCGGGGGATCATTCTGAATGAGCCGTCGGTCGTGGCCTATCACGTCAAGGACGGGCGAAAGCAGGTCCTCGCGGTGGGCGAGGACGCCAAGCTCATGCTCGGCCGGACCCCCGGCTCCATCGAGGCGATCCGCCCGATGCGCGACGGCGTGATTGCCGATTTCGACGTCGCGGAAGAAATGATCAAGCATTTCATCCGCAAGGTGCACAAGCGCTCGACCTTCTCGAAGCCGAAGATCATCGTCTGCGTGCCCTATGGCGCGACGCCGGTTGAAAAGCGCGCCATCCGCCAGTCGGTCCTCTCGGCCGGCGCCCGCCGCGCCGGGCTCATCGCCGAGCCCATCGCCGCCGCCATCGGCGCCGGGATGCCGATCACCGATCCCACCGGCTCCATGGTCGTCGATATCGGCGGCGGGACCACCGAGGTCGCCGTGCTCTCGCTCGGTGACATCGTCTATGCCCGCTCGGTCCGCGTCGGCGGCGACCGGATGGACGAGGCGATCATCTCCTACCTGCGGCGCCACCAGAACCTGCTGATCGGCGAATCCACCGCCGAGCGCATCAAATGCACCATCGGCACCGCCCGGATGCCCGACGACGGGCGCGGCAAGGTGATGCAGATCCGCGGCCGCGACCTGCTGAACGGCGTGCCGAAGGAAATCGAGATTACGCAGGGGCAGGTGGCCGAGGCGCTGAGCGAGACCGTGCAGACCATCTGCGAGGCGGTGATGATCGCGCTGGAAACCACCCCGCCCGATCTGGCCGCCGACATTGTCGATCGCGGCGTGATGCTGACCGGCGGCGGCGCGCTGCTGGGCGATCTGGATCTGGCGCTGCGCGAGCAGACCGGCCTTATCATCACCGTGGCCGACCAGTCGCTCAATTGCGTGGCGCTGGGGACCGGCAAGGCGCTAGAATACGAAAAGCAGCTCCGCCACGCCATCGATTACGAAAGCTGACCCTTTGGGTCCCGCGTAGGGGATCGCCGTGCCCAGCGACCGCAGCAACGAGGCCGATTACGTCCGCCCCGTGCGCCGACTCGTCATCGGCGTGCTGGTGCTGGTGTTGTTCGGCCTTTTCCTGCTCTGGCGGATCGATTCGCCGCGGATCGAGCGGTTCCGGACCGCCGTGGTCGATGCCGTGGTGCCCAACATGGATTGGGCCATGGCGCCGATCACCGGCGTCGCCCGGATGATCGAGGATTTCCGCAGCTACGCCCGGATCTACGAGCAGAACCAGGAACTCAGGCGCGAGTTGCAGCAGATGCGGGCCTGGCGAGAAGCGGCGCTGCAACTGGAACAGCGCAATGCGCAGTTGCTGGACATGGCGCGCGTCAGGCTTGATCCGCAGCTCACGCATGTCACCGGTGTGGTGATGGCCGACGCGGGCAGCCCCTACCGGCAATCGGTGCTGCTGAATGTGGGCGCGCGCGACGGGATCGTCGACGGCTGGGCGGTGATGGACGGGCTGGGCCTGGCCGGGCGCATCGCCGGGGTGGGGGACCGCTCGTCGCGCGTCATCCTGTTGACCGATTCGAACAGCCGCGTCCCGGTGATGGTGCAGCCCACCGGCCAGCGGGCGCTCTTGTCGGGGGACAACACCCCGCTGCCGGTCCTCGATTTCGTCGAATCGCCCGAGGCGCTCAGGCCCGGCGACCGGGTCATCAGCGCCTCGGACGGCGGGGTCTTTCCGCCCGGCCTGCTGGTGGGCGAGGTGGTGATGGCCACCGACGGGCGCCTCAGGGTGCAGCTGGCGGCCGATTACGGGCGGCTCGACTTCCTGCGCGTCCTGCGCTCGCGTCCGGCCGAGCGGATCGAGCAATCGGGCACGCTGCTGCGCCCGGTGGCGGGCGACGGGACGCTGCTGGATCCCGCGACCGGCGCGCCCGCGCAGCCGCCCTTGCCCGAGACGGTGCCCGACCCGGCCGCGGGCAGTGTCGAGGCCGTGCCCGCGGTGCCCTTGCCCGGGGCGGGCACCAGCGACGGGCCGCCCGATGAATGAGACGCTGCGCTTCGATACGCTGGCCTATCTCGGCCTCTATCTGCTGATCGCCAGCGTCTCGATCCTGAGCCGGATCCTGCCACTTGGCGTGCTGGAAGCAGGCTGGCCGTTGCCGGACCTGCTGCTTCTCTTGACCATGGCCTGGGTGCTCAGGCGCCCCGCGCATCTGCCGGCGCTGGCCATCGTGCTGGTCTTTCTGGCCGAGGATCTGTTCATGATGCGTCCGCCCGGCCTCTGGGCGCTGGCGGTGCTGGCCGGGACCGAGTTCCTGCGCCGCCGCAACCAGGTGGTGCGCGAGATGAACCTGCTGCTGGAATGGGCCATGGTGGCGGCGGTTCTGGTCGCGATGACCGTCGCGTACCGGCTTGTGCTCATGATCGTGATGTCCCCGCGCGAGCCGCTCGACTTGAGCCTGAAGACACTTGTCGTCACAATCCTTGTCTATCCGCTGGTCGTCTGGGTCTTGCAGGTCGTGCTGCGCGTGAAGAAACCCGCCACCGGCGAAGTGGACGAACTGGGCCGCAGGCTATGAAGAGACCGCCCAAGGACAACGAGGACAGCGCGCGCGTCATCTCGCGCCGGGCGATGCTCATGGGCGGCGCGCAGATGGTCTTTGCCGGGGCGCTGGTGCTGCGCATGCGCAACCTCCAGCTGGGCCAGGCCGAGGAATTCCGCCTGCTGGCCGATGAAAACCGGATCAACATCCGCCTGCTGCCGCCGTCGCGCGGGCTGATCGTCGACCGCAACGGCACGCTTCTGGCGGGCAATGTGCAGAATTACCGCATCGTTCTGGTGCGCGAGGATGCCGGTGAGCCGCGGGCGGCGCTGGAGCGTCTGGCGCAGCTGATCCCGCTCTCGCCCGACGAAATCGACCGGGCCGAGCGTGAGATCATGCGCCACCGCCCCTTCGTGCCGGTCACCATCGTCGACCAGCTGAACTGGGAGGAGGTGGCGCGCGTCGCCGCCAATGCGCCTGCCATGCCCGGCATCACGCCCGAGGTCGGTTTCAACCGGCACTACCCCTTCGGCGCCGAATTCGCGCATTCCGTGGGCTATGTCGGCCCGGTGTCCGAGGCCGATCTGGCGGCGCGCGAGACGCCCGAACCGCTGCTGATGATCCCGCGTTTCCAGATCGGCAAGATCGGGGTGGAGCGGGAATACGAGGAGACCCTGCGCGGCACCGCCGGGCACCGCCGGGTCGAGGTCAACGCCGTCGGCCGCGAAATGCGCGAGCTGGACCGGCAGGAGGGCGACCCCGGCTCGACCCTGCAACTGACGCTGGACCGCCAGCTTCAGGCCTTCACCCTGGCCCGGCTGGGCGAGGACAGCGCGGCCGCCGTGGTGCTGGAGGTGCAGACCGGCAATGTGCTGGCGCTGGCCTCGGCCCCGTCCTTTGATCCGAACCTCTTCGTGCGCGGGATCTCGGTCGCGGATTACGGCGCGCTTCGGGACAACGACCACCGGCCGATGTCCAACAAGACCGTGCAGGGCGCCTATCCGCCGGGCTCGACCTTCAAGATGGTCACGGCGCTGGCCGCTTTCGAGGCGGGGCTGGCGACGCCCGACGAGCGGGTCTATTGCCCGGGCTATATCGAGGCTGCGGGCCGCCGGTTCCATTGCTGGAACCGGGGCGGGCACGGGCGGGTCAACCTGACCTCGGCGCTGTCCGAAAGCTGCGACGTCTTCTTCTACGACATGGCGCAGCGCGTCGGCATCGACCGGATCAACGCCATGGCCGAGCGGCTGGGCCTCGGCATCCGCTACGACCTGCCGCTGTCGGGGATCTCCTCGGGGCTCAACCCCTCGCGCGAGTGGAAGCGCGAGCGGCGCGGCGCCGAATGGGTGGTGGGCGACACGATCAACGCCTCGATCGGGCAGGGCTATGTGCTGGCCACGCCCCTGCAACTGGCGGTGATGACGGCGCGGCTGGCCACCAACCGGGCGATCCTGCCGCGGCTGATCCACGCCATCGACGATATCGAGCAGCCGATCCCCGACCAGCCGCCGCTGGGCCTGAGCGCCGCCGCGCTGGCGCAGGTGCAGCGCGGCATGTGGGAAGTCTCGAACGCGCAGCGCGGCACGGCCTATGGCTCGCGCATCGTCGACGCCAATCTCAGGATGGCCGGCAAGACGGGCAGCAGCCAGGTCTTCTCGATCACCGCGGCCGAGCGGGCGGCGGGCGTCCGGCGCCAGGATCAGCTGCCGTGGAACCGGCGCGACCACGCGCTTTTCGTCTGCTACGCCCCCGATACCGACCCGCGCTATGCCGTCTCGGTCGTGGTGGAACACGGCGGCGGCGGCTCGTCGGTCGCGGCACCCATCGCCCGCGACATCATCCTGGCCGCGCAATCGGGCGGCCTGCCGCCGATCGAGGCCTATCCCCAGCCGCAGCGCAACCGGATCGAGACCATGATGCGCACCATCAGCGAGCAGATCGGCCCCGCCGTCGCGCCGCCGACCGGGCGGAGCCGCGCATGAGCTACCTCGAATACAACGTCAAACGCTCGCCCTCGGGCTTTCGCAAGGTGCTGCATGTCAACTGGGCGCTGGTCCTGCTGCTGGCAGCGGTGGCCTCGATCGGCTTTCTGCAGCTCTATTCCGTCTCGGGCGGGAATTTCGAGCGCTGGACCGAGCCGCAGATGCAGCGCTTCGCTTTGGCGCTGGCGGTGATGTTCGCCATCGGCTTCGTGCCGCTGTGGTTCTGGCGCTCGCTGTCGGTCATGGCCTACGGGGTCTCGTTCGTCTTGCTCCTGGGGGTCGAGTTCTTCGGCTCGGTCGGCATGGGCGCGCAGCGCTGGCTGGAACTGGGGCCGATCCGGCTGCAACCCTCGGAAATGATGAAGATCGCCATCGTCATGATGATGGCCGCCTATTACGACTGGCTCGACATCAAGCGCGTCTCGCATCCCTTCTGGGTGCTGGTGGCGGTGGCGCTGATCCTGGTGCCGTCGTTTCTGGTGCTGATCCAGCCCGACCTCGGCACCGCGCTGATGATTATCGGCGCGGGGGGCATGGTGATGTTCTTCGCCGGCGTCAGCCTGTGGTATTTCGGCGGCGTGATCGGCGCGGGCGCCGGGCTGGTCACGCTGGTCTTCGCCTCGCGGGGAACCTCGTGGCAATTGCTGCGCGACTACCAGTTCCGCCGCATCGACGCCTTCCTCGACCCTTCGCTGGACCCGCTGGGATCGTCCTACCACATCAACCAGGCGATGATCGCGCTGGGCTCGGGCGGCTGGTCGGGGCGGGGCTTCATGCAGGGCACCCAGTCGCGGCTGAACTTCCTGCCGGAAAAGCACACCGATTTCATCTTCAACACCCTGGCCGAGGAATTCGGCTTCATCGGCGGCATCTTCCTGCTGACGCTCTATGTCGGCATCATCGTCACCTGCGTGATCGCGGCGATGCAGTCGAAGAACCGCTATGCCTCGCTGTTGATCCTCGGCATTGCCGGCAACTTCTTCCTCTATTTCGCGATCAACATGGCCATGGTCATGGGGCTGGCGCCGGTGGTCGGCGTGCCTCTGCCGCTGGTCAGCTACGGCGGATCGGCCATGCTGATGATCCTGATCGGCTTCGGCCTCGTGCAATCCGCCTGCATCCACCGCCCGAGGGAGAAGGCATGAAGGTTCTGTTTGCCGCCGGTGAAAGCCGCTGGCCCGCTTACGAGGCGCCGCTGCGCGCCGCGCTCGCCGAGGCGGGTCTTGATGTCGATCTGGTGCGCGACGCCGCGCCCGAGACGGTCGATGCGATGATCTACGCCCCGGGCGGCGAGACGCCCGACGATTTCACCCCCTACACCGCCTGCCGCGCGGTGCTCAGCCTCTGGGCCGGGGTCGAGAAGATTGTCGGCAACCGCACGCTGACCCAGCCGCTGTGTCGCATGGTCGATCCCGGCCTGACCGAGGGGATGGTCGAATACGTGACCGGCCATGCGCTGCGCTATCATCTGGGAATCGACCGGGTGCTGGCGACGCAGGACCGCTGGGAGCCGGTGGTGCCGCCGCTGGCGCGTGAACGGCCGGTGGCGGTACTGGGCCTCGGCGCGCTGGGTGCGGCCTGCGCCGGGGCGCTGGCGGGGCTGGGCTTTCCGGTGCTGGGCTGGAGCAGGACGCCGAAGGATCTGCCGGGCATCGCCTGCCACCACGGCCGGGACGGGCTGAAGGCGGTGCTGAGCCGGGCGCAGATCGTGGTTACGCTGCTGCCCGCGACGCCGGGGACCGAGAACACGCTGAACGCCGAGACGCTGGGCTGGCTGCCGAAGGGCGCCGCGATCATCAACCCCGGCCGGGGTCCGCTGATCGACGACGAGGCGCTGCTCGCCGCGCTGGCCTCGGGCCAGGTCGGCGCCGCGACGCTCGATGTCTTCCGGGTGGAGCCCCTGCCGCCGGACCATCCCTATTGGGCGCATCCCAAGGTCACCGTGACGCCCCATATCGCCGCCGAAACCCGCGCGGTGACCGCCGCCCGCGTGGTGGTCGAGAACCTGCGGCGGCTGAGCGCGGGCGAGCCGCTTCTGCATCTCGTGGACCGGGCCGAGGGCTATTGATGGAGATCGCGGTCGTCGGCGCGGGCATCATCGGCCTGACCGTCGCCCATCGGCTGGCGGGCGAGGGGCATCGCGTCACCCTGATCGCCCCGGCCGAGGAGCCGCACAAGGCCTCGACCGGCAATGCGGGGACCATCGCGGGCTATGCGGTCGATCCGGTCGGCACGCCCGAGGTGCTGCGCGACCTGCCGCGGCTTTTGCTCAACCGCGACAGCCCCCTGGCGATCCACCGCCCCTCGGCCCTGCGGCTGGCGCCCTGGCTCTGGCGGTTCGCCCGGCAGGCGGGCCCCCGGGGGGCCGAGGCCAACCGCCGCGTGCTGGCCCGTATCCTGGGCGATGCCGACAGCCGCTGGCGGGGGCTGGCCTTCTCGCTGGGGGCAGGGGGGCTGCTGAGGGAGGCGGGCGCGCTCTATGCCTATGACACCGTCGAGGGTCTGAACGCGGCCGAGGCCGGGATGGACCGCCGTCGCGCCCATGGCGTCACGGTCGAGCGGCTCGATGCCTCGCAACTTCTGGCGCTGGAACCGCGCCTGCCGCCGGGACGGTTCGGGGGCGGGATGCTGTTTCCGGGCACGCTGTGGCTCAGCGATCCGGCCGCCATGCTCACCCGGATCGAGGCCGCGCTGCGCGTGGCGCGGATCGAGGCGCGGGTGACGGCGCTGACCCGGCGCGGCGCGGGCTGGCAGGTCACGCATGAAGAGGGCGCGCAGGAGGTCGAGGCCGTGGTGCTGGCCGCCGGGGCCTGGTCGGCGCGGCTGCTCAAACCGTTGGGCGTGCGGGTGCCGCTGACCGCCGAGCGCGGCTATCATCTGGAATTCGACCGGGTGGAGAAGGTCGCGCGCCCGCTCTGTCCGGTGCGGCGCGGCTTCTATTTCACGCCGATGGCAGGGCGGCTGCGCGCGGCTGGCACGGTCGAGCTGGGCGGGATCGGCGCGGCGCCCTCGCCCCATCGCTGGGACTGGCTGGAAGAGGGGGTGCGCAGCGTCTTTCCCGACCTGCCGCCGCCGTCCCGCCGCTGGATGGGGCTGCGCCCCTCGGTCCCTGACAGCCTGCCGGTGGTGGGGCTGGCCCGCAAGGGGCTGGTCTGCGCCTTCGGCCATGGCCATCTGGGCCTGACGCTGGCGCCCTGGACGGCCGAGCGGGTCTCGGCTGCGCTGGCGGGCGGGCCGCTGGACGAGGCGGTCAGCCCGCTGCGCTTCAACCGTTAATGGGCGGGCCGCTGCACGGTGTCCAGCACCGAGCGCCCGCCATCCAGCGTGACGATCTGCCCGGTCATGAAGGCCGAGGCCGACGAGGCCAGGAACTGCGCCAGCTCCGCCACTTCCGAGGCCGTGCCGATCCGGTGCAAGGGCGTTCCGGCGATGATCGCCTCGCGGTATTCGGGATGCTCGGCAATCGTGTCGCGCAGGGTGCCCGACATGAGCGACCCCACGGCGATGGCATTGACCCGGATCGCCTGCGGCGCCAGCGACACGGCCAGCGAGCGGGTCATCTGTTCCAGCGCCGCGTTCGAGATCGAGAAGCCCAGCAATTCCGGCTGCGTCCGATGCGCGGCGATGGACGAGATATTGATGATCGCGCCCGCCACCTGCGGCTTGGTATCCTCTTGTTCCGCCTGCAGGATCATCCGCCGCGCCACCGCCTGCGAAGTGCGGAGCGCGACATTGAGGTTATGGTCCAGCAGCGTCTCGACCGAAGTGTCGGTCGGGTCCAGCGGGTCGGTCACGGCGAAGCTGCGCGTGGCGTTGATCAGGATATCCACCCGGTCGAAAGCGTCGAGCGCGGTCGACAGCAGGTTCGCCACGTTCAGCTTCTCGCGCAGGTCACCGGCAAAAAGGCGGCAGTTCGGCAGGTCCGCCAGATCGTCGCACCCCGATTTCAGCCGCTTCTCGTTCATGTCCGAAAAGACGACATTGGCGCCTTCATCGACGAAATGCCGGGCGATGGCATGGCCGATGCCGGTGGCGGCGCCGGTGATGATCGCGGTCTTGCCCTCGATGGAAAAGCTCATCAGCGCCGTCCTCTGCTGTGGGTCGCACGGGCGCGCGCGGCCGGGGCCGCGGCGGGCGCCCGCTGGGGGCCTTCGGCATGGAAGATCTTGAAGCCCGGGCTGCCGGGAAGCTCGCTGTGCTTGCGGAAGGCCTCGGCCAGGGTCTGCTCGTAGGGCAGGTGGCGGTTGGCCACCAGAAACAGCTGGCCCGAGGGTTTCAGCATCGCCGCCGCGCTGCGGATGAAGGCCGCGCCCAGCTGCGGCCGCGCCTCGCGGCCCTGATGGAAGGGCGGGTTCATCACCACGGCGTCAAGCGGCAATTTCAACGGGTTGGTGGCATCGGCCCAATGGAACTGCGCCCGGGGATCGGTCACGTTCTGGCGCGCGCAGGCCAAGGCGCGGGCGTCGGCCTCGATCAGGTGCAGCGTGGCGATGCCGGGCGCGCGGGCAAGTATCTGCGCCGAGAGATACCCCCAGCCCGCGCCAAGGTCCGCCACCACGCCCTTCAACCCGGCGGGCAGCGAGGCCGCCAGCAGCGCCGAGGCCGGGTCGATCCCGTCGGCGGAAAAGAGGCCGGGCAGCGTGCGATAGATCCGCTCGCCGTCCTGCGCCTCGCCCGGGGCCGCGCGCCAATCGGCCAGCGCCGCACCCGGCGAGGGGAACCAGGCGATCTTGCCGTGGCCCTTGGCGATGGCCGCGCTCAGCTCCACCCGGTCGCGCAATTCGCGCAGCATGGCGTCAACGCCGTCGTTCTTCTGCCCGTCGATGATGACCGGGCCCGAGGTCAGCGCCGCGGCCTGGGCGATCAGGTCGCGGGCCTCGACCCGCGAACGGGGCAGACAGACCAGCGCCGCGGCATAGGGCCCCTCGGCCGCCTGCGCGCAAGCCAGGCCCCGGGCGGTGAAAAAGCCGTGGTCGGGCGCGAAGGGCGTCACGATCTGCAGCTGCGAGGAGGGCAGGGGGCCGAAATCCTCGCCCGCGCGGGGGTGGAGGACGGCAATGGTGCCCGCATCGGGCAGGGCCAGGCCTGCCTCGACGGCAAGCTCCAGCCGCAGCGCACGGGGCGCCGGTTCATGAAAGGACATGGTCATCGGCGGGCGCAGACGCGCCTCACTCCTTTTCCAGGGTGCATTGCAGCGGATGCTGGTGGCGGCGGGCGAAGTCCATCACCTGCGCGACCTTGGTCTCGGCGATCTCGTACGAGAAGACCCCGACCACGGCCAGACCCTTCTTGTGGACCGTCAGCATGATCTCGAACGCCTGGGCGTGGCTCATGCCGAAGAAGCGTTCAAGCACATGCACGACGAATTCCATCGGCGTGTAATCGTCGTTCAGCAGCATCACCTTGTACATCGGCGGGCGCTGGGTGCGGGTGCGGGTCTTGACCGCGACGCCCGGATCGCCCTCACCGGGGCCATGCTTGCGCTCGGTCATCGTAACGGTCTGAGCCATGCGGTTGGGGCCTGGGGTGACAGATTCGGTTGCAGGGCAGTATATAGCGCCCACAGCGGCCAAGAAAACCCTAGCGGACAAAAGCCATGACGCGCCTGACCACGATTGCCCTCGATGCCGATGATACGCTCTGGCACAACGAGCGTTTCTTCCACCTGACACAGGCCCGGTTTGCCGAGCTTCTGGCCGATCACGCCGCGCCCGAGGATCTGGCGGACCGTCTTCTGGCCTCCGAGCGGCGCAACATCGGCCGTTATGGATTCGGCATCAAAGGCTTCATGCTGTCGATGATCGAGACGGCGGTCGAGGTGACCGAGGGCCGGGTGCCCGGCCATGTCATCGGCCAGATCATCGCCGCCGGGCAGGACATGCTGGCCCATCCGATCGAACTGCTGCCGGGGGTGGCCGAGACGGTCGAATCACTGGCCGGGGTGCATCGGCTGGTGCTGATCACCAAGGGCGACCTGCTGGATCAGGAACGGAAGCTCGCGCAATCGGGGCTGGGCGATCATTTCGCCGGGGTCGAGATCGTCAGCCACAAGAATCCCGAGACCTATGCCACTGTTTTCGCCCGCTATGGCGGGGCCGAGGGCGCGCTGATGGCGGGGAATTCCATGGCTTCGGACGTGGTGGCGCCGATCCGGGCCGGGGCCTGGGGGGTCTTTGTGCCGCACGGGCTGGAATGGGCGCTGGAAAGGGCCGACCCGCCCGAGGACCACCCCCGCTATCGGCGGATTTCCACCTTGTCGGATCTGCCCGATCTGATCCGCGATATCGAGCAATCCTGAATGTAGTAGCCCCGCGCGGAGAATCCGCGAAATCTTGATGCCGTCTCAAGATCGTCGGGAAAGGCGTTGAAAACACGGGGGGTTTTCATGTCGTGCCTTTGGTGGTAGCCTGTTGTTGAGCAAAATTGACGCCGCCGGATAAACGGGGGCGCAGAGGCAGAGGACAGGCACGTGACAACGCGATTCGGGCGTTGGTTCCGCGGCTTTGGCGTGATCGGCATGACGGCCCTGGTGGCTGTGATGGTGGTACTATGCGTCGCACCGCGCGCCCATGCGCAACCCTTCGCCGCGGTGGTCATGGACGCCCGCACCGGCGAAATCCTGTATCAGACCGACAATTCCACGTCGCGACTGCATCCCGCGTCGTTGACCAAGATGATGACGCTCTACATCGCCTTCGAGGCGTTGCAGAACGGCGAGATCACCGAGGACACGCCGGTGCGCATCTCGCGCCATGCCGCCTCGCAACCGCCCTCGCGGCTGGGTCTGCGGGCGGGCCAGACCATCGCCTTCCGCTATCTGATCCGCGCCGCCGCCCTGCGCTCGGCCAATGACGCGGCGGTGGCGATTGCCGAGGCTCTCGAAGGCTCGGTCCCGGCCTTCGCCGAGCGGATGAACCGCACGGCCCGCGCCATCGGCATGTCGCGCACCACCTTTCGCAACCCGCACGGGCTGACCACGGACGGGCATCTGTCCACCGCGCGCGACATGTCGATCCTGGGGCGGCAGCTCTATTTCGACTATCCCAGCTATTACGGCATCTTCTCGCGCCGGTCGGACAACGCCGGGATCGCCACGGTGAACAACACGAATCGGCTGTTCCTGGGCAGCTATCGCGGGGCCGACGGGATCAAGACCGGTTTCACCAATGCCGCGGGCTACAACCTCACCGCCATGGCCGAGCGGGACGGCGTGCGGCTGCTGGTCACCGTCTTCGGCGCGCGGTCGTCGCAGGACCGGCTGCGGCGGGTGTCGCAGCTGATGGACCGCGGCTTCCGCGACGCGCCGCGGCGCGCGGCGGTACGGCGTCCGGCGCGGCCCGATTACGTGCGCGGTGCCGATGATCGCGGCAGCGGCCCCGCCGCCGGTCGGGTGATCCGCCTGCAGACCGCGCCCACCACCTCGCGCTTTCCGCGGGCCCGCCCGCAACCGGGCGAGGCCCCGGCCGAGGAGCTGATCGCCGCCCTGAGCACCGGGATCGACGAGCTGATCGAGGAAATCCGCGAGCCCGATCCGGCCTCGGATACCGACGATCCGGGTGTCGCGCCCGGCGTGACCTCGGAAGAGCCCGAAGAGAGCGATGCGCCCGAGGGGCTGGCCGAAGCGGTCGACCAGGTTCTGGTCGCCGCCGTCGCCCCCGAGCGTTCGCCCCTGCCGCGGGGCAGGCCGGTGGACGAGGCGGTGACGCTGGCCGCCGCCGACCCCGCCGAGGCCGGGGAAGAGATCGCCATCGCGGCGCGCTCGGGTAGCGGTCCTCTGGGCACCGAGGATTACGTGGCGCTGGCCGAAAGCGGCGTGCAGGTGCCGGTGACGCCGCCCGCCCGGCCCGAGGATCTGGTCGCCGCCCTGGTCGGGGATCTGCCCGCCGATGGCACCGAGGCTCCGGCCGGGGACGCCGTGGCGCTGGCCGATGTCTCGACCGACGGCGGGGCGCTGACCATCCCCGGCCTGCCGCCGATCCCGCTGGCAGAGGGGGCCGAGGCGCCCGAAACCCAACCCGAAACCCAGCTTGCCGCGCTCGAAACCCCGGCCGAGGCGCCGCTGATGCCCTCGCTCGAACCCGTGGCCTCGGAGCTTTCCGTCGATGACGACGGCCGCATCCTGTGGCGCGACGAGGAACTCCTTCAGGCGCTGAGCCACGAGGACCCCGAAGAGCCGGTGCTGGCGCCGACCATCGTGCTGACCAGCTCGTCCGATGCCGATGTGGTGGCCAGCACCCCCACGCCCGAGATCGTCACCCATGTCTCGACTTCGGGCGGGCGGCTGTGGCGGGTGGAACTGGGCCGCTTCAACACTCCCTTCGACGCCGAGCGCGTGCTGCTGCGGGTGGCGCTGTCCGAGGCCGGGACGCTGCGCAACGGCGTGCGCCGGGTCACGGCGCGCGGCGGGCGCCACGTGGCCGAGGTCAATTCGCTGACCCATGAAGAGGCGCAGCTTGCCTGCCTGCGCCTTGCCGCCCGCGATCAGGATTGCACGGTGGTGGACCCCTCCTGAGGTCCGCCACCGGCGCCGGTTTGCGCGTGACGACGCCCGCCCCGCGTGGTAGCGCCGGGGGATGAAACGTCTGCCCTCGAAACCCGAAATCGCCCAGTGGCTCTCTGAACACGAGGGGCGCCCGGCCTTTCACGACATCAGCCGCGCCTTCGGCATCAAGGGCGCGGCCAAGATCGACCTCAAGCGTATGCTGGCGGAACTGGAGGCCGAGGGTCTCTACGAGGGTCGCAAGAAGCGCCGTCCCCGGGGCGAGGGCCTGCCGCCGGTTGGCATCATCCGCGTGACCGGCCCCGATGCGCAGGGCGACCTGCTGGCCGAACCCGCCGACGGCGAGGGTGACGCGCCGCGCATCCTGGTGATCGAGCGCAAGGACCAGCCGGCGCTGGGCGCGGGCGACCGGGTGCTGGCCAAGCTCACGCAGACCGAGGACGGCTGGCACGCCCATCCGATCCGCAAGCTGCAATCGGGCCCGCGCACCGTGCTGGGCATCTATCGCGCCGGGTCCGAATTCGGGCGGATCCTGCCCATCGACAAGGGCGCCGATCTGGAATTCCGGGTGGCGGCGGCCGATGCCCGGGGCGCCAAGGACGGCGAATTGGTCGAGGCCGAGCAGACCTCGCCGCCCCGTCTGGGCCTGCCCAAGGCGCGGATCGTGCGGCGGCTGGGCGATCCGGGCGCACCGCGCGCGGTCAGCCTGATCGCCATCCACCAGCACGGCATTCCCGACCATTTCCCCGACTCGGTTCTGGCCGAGGCCGATTCCGCCCCCGCCGATCCCGGCGGTAAGCGCGAGGATCTGCGCGGGCTGCCCTTGCTGACCATCGACCCCTCGGATGCCCGCGACCATGATGACGCGGTCTGCGCCGAGCCGGGCGCGGACGGCGGGTTCGTTGTCTGGGTCGCCATCGCCGATGTCGCGGCCTATGTGCGCCCCGGCTCGGAACTGGACCGCGAGGCCCGCAAGCGCGGCAATTCCAGCTATTTCCCCGACCGCGTGGTGCCGATGCTGCCCGACCGGCTGTCGGGCGACCTGTGTTCGTTGCACGAGGGCGTGGACCGCCCGGTTCTGGCCGTGCGGATGGAGGTCAGTGCGCAAGGCGAGAAGACCGGCCATCGTTTCGTTCGGGGGATGATGAATTCCCGCGCCTCGCTGACCTATGAACAGGCGCAGGCCGCCTTCGAGGGGCGGCTCGACTCGCAGACCGACCCGCTGGCCGAGGGGCTGAGCCATCTCTACGCCGCCTGGCAGGCGACGCTGACGGCCCGCGCCGCCCGCCAGCCGCTGGATCTGGACCTGCCCGAACGCCGGATCGTGCTGGACGAGGACGGAACCGTGACCTCGGTCGCCTTCAAGGACCGGCTCGACGCGCACAAGGTGATCGAGGAATTCATGGTGATGGCCAATGTCGCCGCCGCCGAGGAATTGATCGCCCGCCGCTCGCCCCTGCTGTTCCGGGTGCACGAGGAACCAACCATCGAGAAAATCGAGGCATTGCGCGAGGTTGCGCAGGGGGCGGGGCTGGTGCTGGCCAAGGGGCAGGTGTTGCAAACCCGGCACCTGAACAAGCTGCTGGCCGATGCCGAGGGCTCGGAATTCGACGAACTCATCAACATGGCGACGCTCAGGTCCATGACCCAGGCCTATTACGCGCCCGAGAATTTCGGCCATTTCGGCCTCGCGCTGCGCAATTACGCGCATTTCACCTCGCCGATCCGGCGCTATTCCGACCTGATCGTCCACCGCGCCCTGATCGCGGCCCATAAATGGGGCAAGGACGGGCTCAGCGACTGGGACACCGAGCATCTGGCCGAGACCGCGACTCAGATCTCGGAAACCGAGCGCCGCTCGATGGCGGCCGAGCGCGACACCTCCGACCGTTATCTGGCGGCCTTCATGGCCGACCGGATCGGCGCCGTGTTCCGGGGCCGGATCAGCGGCGTGGCGCGCTTCGGTCTCTTCGTGAAACTCGACGAGACGGGGGCGGACGGGCTGGTGCCGATCCGCTCGCTGGGCGACGAATATTTCCACCACGATGCCGACAGCCAGACGCTGCGCGGCGAGAAGACCGGCACGGTTCTGGGCCTTGGTCAGCGGGTGGAGGTGAAACTGGCCGAGGCCGAGGCGATGACCGGCGGCCTGCTGCTGGAACTGCTGGAGGTCGAAGGCGCCCCCATGGCCCGCGCCCGCCGGGGCAAGGGTCGCGGCAAGGGGCCGGTCTCGCGCAAGGGGGCCGCCGCCAAGGCCGGCCGCATCCGCCGCCGCCGCGAGCGCTAGGCGCCCGCCAGCCCCCCCAAATGCAGCGGGCAGGACCGAAGTCCTGCCCGTTCTTCCACCACCCGAGGGACTGCTCAGTCGCGGGTGCAGATCACCCGGACCGAATCGTATTTCTTCCGCGGCTCGGCCAGCGCGGTCGCGGCAAACAGCCGGGCCGAATGGCGGACCTGCGCGTCGATGTCGGCCTGCGTGACGTCGCGGCGCTCCATCTCGGCGGTGATCCGGGCCTCGTCGACCATCCAGTCAGGCAGGAATTGCCGGACATAGCCGCGATAGAGCACGGCCTGCACCTTCAGCCCCGCGGCCTCGGCGCAGGCCTGCAGGCTTTCCGGCGTGAAGAAATTCAGATGGCGCGGCACGTCCAGCCAGCGCCAGCGCGGGCCCATCCGGCGGCTGCCCTCGGAGGCGTTGTTCGGCACTTCGACCGACATGACCCCGTCCTCGGTCAGCAGTTCACGGGCATTGGCCAGCGCCAGAACCGGGTCCAGCGTATGCTCCAGCACATGCGAGAAGACGATGAGGTCGTAGCGCCGGTCCTGCACCTCGGCGGGCAGCTGTTCGGCCGTGCCCTCCATCACGTCGAGGCCGCGCTCCCGCGCCACCCGGACCGCGCGCGGGTCGGGCTCCACCCCGCGGACATGGCGCAGATGGGGCCCGAAGGTCCGCATCCGGTCACCGTCGCCGCAACCGATTTCCAGCCCGTTCTCCGATCCCGCCGGAATGATCGAGCGCCACCAGGCCGAGGTGGGCTCCGCCCCGCGCTCGAACCGATAGGCCAGCGCGCCCAGCACCTTGCCCAGCAGACCCACGCTTTCGGCCTCGGCCTCCACATCGGGTTTGTAACGCTCGGCATGGGTGTAATAGGCGTCGATGTCGTAGAAACTGGCGACTTCGGAGGGGCGCGGCCGCGGGAAGACCTGGCCGAAACCGTCGTCGGCGTTCCACCAGATCTGCCAGGCGCGCCGGTCAGCGGGGCGGCGCCAGTCGATGGGCACCGTAAGACCGGGGTGCATGACAGACCCCGTGAGGGGGCAGCATGGGTAGATGCTCAGCGGGGCAATCGTTTCCGACATGCCTGCGAAGTCCTTCATGGGTCGTCTCCATCCGCTTGGAATGGATCGGTCGTGATCCCACAATGAGGCAACACTTGGGCAATGTATCGGAAAACCTTCAGATCGCGCCGGAGAAAATTGCAGGATGCAACGCCGCGACCTCGGTCGCGCCATGGCCGAGGGCCGAGACGGTCCCGGCGATCAGCAGGGCGGCGGCGACGGCGCCCCAGAGGCGGGCGGCTTTGAAATGGCGGGGCATGGCGGTCTCCTTTCACGCTGATGCCCATGGGTCGTGCGGCATCGCGCGCCGGTTCAAAAATGCGCGCCCCGTTGCGCGCCTTCGCGCGCGGGGCTAAGGAAAGCCATGAGCGTGACCCTGCCTTCCCCCTCCGACCCGTTGCGTATCGGCACCCGCGGCTCGCCGCTGGCGCTGGCGCAGGCCCATGAAACGCGCGCCCGGCTGATGGCGGCCTTCGACCTGCCGGAAGCGGCCTTCGAGATCGTCACCGTGCTGACGACCGGCGACCGCGTGCAGGACCGCGCGCTGAAGGAGCTGGGCGGCAAGGGCCTTTTCACCCGCGAGATCGAGGAGATGATGCTGGCGGGGACGCTGGACATCGCCGTCCATTCGATGAAGGACATGCCGGTCGCGCAGCCCGAGGGGCTGGTGCTGGACTGCTACCTGCCGCGTGAAGATGTGCGCGACGCCTTCGTCTCGCCGCAGGTCGGGCGGCTGGCGGATCTGGCGCCGGGGCAGGTGGTCGGCACCTCGTCGCTCAGGCGCCGCGCGCAGCTTCTGCACCGGCGGCCGGACCTGAAGGTCGTGGAATTCCGCGGCAACGTGCAGACCCGGCTGCGCAAATTGTCCGAGAAGGTCGCCGATTGCACCTTCCTCGCCATGGCGGGCCTCAACCGGCTGGGCATGGCCGAGGTGGCGCGCTCGGCCATCGCGCCCGAGGAGATGCTGCCGGCGGTCGCCCAGGGCGCCATCGGCATCGAGCGGCGGCAGGACGACCGGCGCGCGGCCGAGATGCTGGCGATGATCCACCACGGGCCGACCGGCCAGCGGCTGGCCGCCGAACGCGCCTATCTGGCGACGCTCGACGGCTCCTGCGAGACGCCGATCGCCGGGCTGGCGGTGCTGGAAGGCGGCGAGATCTGGCTCAGGGGCGAGATCCTGCGCCCCGACGGCTCGGACGCGCTGGCCGAGGAAGGCCGCGCCCCGGTCGCCGAGGGTGCGGCGCTGGGCGAGGAGATCGCCCGCCGCCTGCTGGCCCGGGCACCGGCCGGATTCTTCGACTGGCGGGCCTGAAGGCCTGACATTTCACTGATGTTGGAAAACTGAAACTCCGGCCGCCATGGCGCCGGGGTTTTCGTATTCCCCTGTCGGGAAAGTGTCAGCCGAGCCAGGCGGCGATGCGATCCGCCAGACCCTCCTGCGCGGCGTCGTCCAGCCTGTCCGCGACCAGGACCTCGGTCGCCGGGGCCTGCCGCAGCCGGGTCTTGGCATAGCGCGGATCGTAATGTTCCTGCATCAGCCGCGCCGCCAGTGGTGCGAAATCGCCCGCCCCGGCCAGCGCCTGCCACTCGGCAATGGTCTCGCGCGCGTGATAGGGGCCAAGGGCGGCGATACGTGCCGCCAGCTCCTCGGGGTCGGCGCTGATATCGGCATAGGCGCGGGTCAGCCATGCGGCCCGCGCCGCCACCGGCGCGGCGATCTCGATCCGCGGCGCCTCCTGCATCGCGCGCCACAGCGCAGGCGGCAGGCGCAGCTCGCCGATCCGGTTCGATTCCGCCTCGACCAGCACCGGCCGGGTGGGATCGAGCCGCGCCATGGCATGGGCAAGCGCGCTCTCGAAGCCCTTCTGCGCCGGCTGGGCATCGCCCGGCACCAAGCCGAACAGGCTGCCCCGGTGCCGCGCCAGCCCCTCCAGGTCGATGACCTGCCCGCCGCGCGCCCGCACCTTCGCCAGGATCGCGGTCTTGGCGCTGCCGGTATTGCCGTCGAGCACCGCGACCGGGCCGGGGAAGGGCGCCTCGTAAAGCGCCTGCTGCACCAGCCGCCGCCAGCTGCGCCAGCCGCCCTCCAGCACGCCGACCCGCCAGCCGATCTGGCCGTAGATCAGGGCAATGGAATTCGAGCGCATGCCTCCGCGCCAGCAATAGACCAGCGGGCGATAGGTGGCGGGCTTGTCGGCCAGATGGGTCAGCAGGTGCCCGGCGGCGTTCCGCGCGACATAGGCGGCGCCGAGGCGCCGGGCGAGGAAGCGGCTTTCCTGCACATAGATCGTGCCGATCTCGGCCCGTTCCGCGTTGCTGAGCGACGGGAGGTTAACGGCGCCGGGGACGTGATCCTCGGCGTATTCGGCGGGCGAACGGGTGTCGATCACCTCGTCATAGGGAAGCGAGGCGAGATCGGCGATCGAGGTGAGGGTGACGCGCTGCATGGCTCTGGCTTAGCGGAGCGAAGGCAGGCCGGGAAGGGGTTTCGCCCTGGGCTGCACCTGCGGGCGACCGGGGCAGGTGGCTGCCGCCGCCAGAGAAGGCAAGACGCGGGGGGCTGCCGCCCCCCGCACCCCCTGCCCAAAGGGGGGCACGCCCCCCTTTGGAAACCCCGTGGATATTTGAAGAACAAAGATGCGGATTAGCGTTTCGTTAACCTGCATCTTTGTTCTTCAAATATCCCACGGGGGTCCGGGGGTGTGAAACCCCCGGGGCCTGCAACCAGTGCGCCGCTCTTCCCCTTTGCGCTTTGCTTGGCTAAACACCGGCGAAACCTCCCGAGGATTGCGCAGATGACGATGGACAAGACTTTCGACGCCACCGAAGCCGAGGCCCGGATCGCCCGCCTTTGGGAGGAGCGTGGCGCCTTCAGGGCCGGGGCCGGCGCCCGCCGCGACGAGACCTTCTGCATCATGATCCCGCCGCCCAACGTCACCGGGTCCCTGCATATCGGGCATGCCTTCAACAACACGCTGCAGGACATCCTGGTGCGCTGGCACCGGATGCGCGGTTTCGACACGCTCTGGCAGCCCGGTCAAGACCACGCCGGGATCGCCACCCAGCTGGTGGTCGAGCGCGAACTGGCCAAGACCAACCGCCGCCGCACCGATTTCAGCCGCGATGAATTCACGGCGCTGGTCTGGGAGCAGAAGAAGAAATCCGGCGGCACGATCATCGGCCAGCTGCAGCGCCTCGGCTGTTCGCTGGACTGGTCGCGCAATGCCTTCACCATGTCGGGCGCCCCCAATGCGCCCGCGGGCGAGGAGGGCAATTTCCACGATGCCGTCATCAAGGTCTTCGTCGATCTCTACACCAAGGGCCTGATCTATCGCGGCCAGCGGCTGGTGAACTGGGACCCGCATTTCGAGACGGCGATCTCGGACCTCGAGGTCGAGAACACCGAGGTCGCGGGCCATATGTGGCATTTCAAGTATCCGCTCGCGGGCGGCGCCACCTATGAATACGTCGAGCGCGACGAGGACGGGAACGTCACCAAGCGCGAGACCCGCAACTACATCTCCATCGCCACCACCCGGCCCGAGACCATGCTGGGCGATGGTGCGGTGGCCGTGCATCCCTCGGACGAGCGCTACAAGCCCATCGTCGGCATGCTCTGCGAGATCCCGGTGGGCCCGAAGGAACATCGCCGCCTGATCCCGATCATCACCGACGACTACCCCGACCCGACCTTCGGCTCGGGCGCGGTGAAGATCACCGGCGCGCATGATTTCAACGACTACGCCGTGGCGCAGCGCAACGGCATCCCGCTTTACAACCTGATGGACACCAAGGCGCGGATGCGCGCCGACGGGCTGTCCTATGAGGAAAGCGCGACGATCGCCGGGGCGATTGCCCGGGGCGAGCGCGAGGCGGGCGATGTCTCGGCGATCAATCTGGTGCCCGAGGAGCTGCGCGGCCTCGACCGCTATGACGCCCGCAAGGCCGTGGTCGCGGCGATCAATGCCGAGGGGCTGGCGGTGACGGTGCTGAAGAAGAGCATCGACCCCGAGACCAACGCCGAGCATCTGGAGAAGGTGCCGCTGGTCGAGGACAAGCCGATCATGCAGCCCTTCGGCGACCGTTCGAAAGTGGTGATCGAGCCCTATCTGACCTGGCAATGGTTCGTCGATACCTCGAAACTCGTGGGTCCGGCGCTGGACGCCGTCCGCAAGGGTTGCGAGGCCGACCGCGCGGGCGGCTTCGACGAGACCGCCGGCTATACCCGGATCCTGCCGGAATCGGGCGAGAAGACCTATTACCACTGGCTGGAGAACATCGAGCCCTGGTGCATCTCGCGCCAGCTGTGGTGGGGGCATCAGATCCCGGTGTGGTACGACGAGGAGGGCAATCAGTATTGCGCGCCTTCCGAGGCCGAGGCTCAGGCCATGGCGCCGGGCAGGACGCTGACCCGCGACCCCGACGTCCTCGACACCTGGTTCTCCTCGGGCCTCTGGCCGATCGGCACGCTGGGCTGGCCGGAGGAAACGCCGGAACTGGCCAGATATTTCCCCACCGACGTGCTGGTGACGGGGCAGGATATCCTGTTCTTCTGGGTCGCCCGGATGATGATGATGCAGCTGGCCGTGGTGGGCGAGGTGCCGTTCCACACGGTCTATCTGCATGGCCTCGTTCGCGACGCCAAGGGCAAGAAGATGTCGAAATCCGTGGGCAACGTCATCGACCCCTTGGAAATCATTGACGAATTCGGCGCGGATGCGCTGAGGTTCACCAATGCCGCCATGGCCTCGCTGGGCGGCGTGCTGAAGCTCGATACCCAGCGGATCACTGGCTACCGGAACTTCACCACCAAGCTCTGGAACGCGACCCGCTTCGCCGAGATGAACGGCGTGTTCGAGGGCGCGCCGGTCATGGGGATCCCTGCGGCCACGGCGACTGCCAACCGCTGGATCATCGGTGAGACGGCGCGCACCCGGGCGGCGGTGGACGAAGCGCTGGCCAGCTACCGCTTCAATGACGCGGCCAATGCGCTCTATGCCTTCGTCTGGGGCAAGGTCTGCGACTGGTACGTCGAATTCGCCAAGCCCCTGTTCGACGGCGAGCAGGCGGCCGAGACCAAGGCGGTGATGCGCTGGGTGCTGGACCAGTGCTTCGTCCTGCTGCACCCGATCATGCCCTTCATCACCGAGGAGCTCTGGGCCCTGACCGGCCCGCGCGAGACGCTCTGCGTGCACGCGCCCTGGCCGGAATACGGGCCGGACCTGGCCGATGCCGAGGCGGATCGCGAGATGTCCTGGGTGATCGGGCTGATCGAGGCGATCCGCTCGTCGCGCACGCAGATGCGGGTGCCCGCGGGGCTGAAACTGCCGATGCTGGTGGTGGACGAGGACGCGACGGCGACCCGGCGCTATGCCCGCAACGAGGCGCTGATCGAGCGTCTGGCGCGGCTCGACGGGCTGCACCGCGGGGCGCCGGTGCCGCGCGCGGCGCTGACCGTGGCGGCCGAGGGCGCAACCTATGCGCTGCCGCTGGAGGGTGTGATCGACGTCAAGGCCGAGGCGGACCGGCTGGGCAAAGGACTGGAGAAGCTGGAGAAAGAGATCGGCGGGCTGAAGGGCCGGCTCGACAATCCCCGCTTCGTCGCCAATGCTGCCGAGGAGGTGGTCGAGGAGGCCCGCGCCACGCTGGCCGAGAAATCGGACGAGGCGGCGCGGCTCTCCGAGGTGCTGGCGAAGCTGCGGGCGATGGCCTGAGGCGGGATCGGTTTCGCCCTCGTTCCTCGGGCGACCAAGGCGGGGGGCTGCCGCCCCCCGCACCCCCCGCCCAAAGGGGGGCACGCCCCCCTTTGGAAACCCCGTGGATATTTGAAGAACAAAGATGGGAAAGCGGCGTGGCCACCGGGACCAGGCCGCCCTCTTCGTTCACGGTCATCGGCTTCCCAGCCTGTACCGTGGCCTCAGGATGGTGCGTTAACCTTAAGGGTCGGTAAACTGCGCCATCTTTGTTCTCCAAATATCCTCCGGGGGGTCCGGGGGGTGGAAAACCCCCCGGCCTCGCCACCAGCGCATCGCTCCGCTCAGGGCGTGATGCGGGCCAGGAGATCCTCGACCGCCGGACCCAGGGCCTCAACCACCAGGTCCACACCCTGCGGGTTGGGGTGGATCATGTCGTTCTGAAACAGCGACCCGGGCGCCGCCCCCGCCTCGACCGCGGCGCCGATCGGGGCCAGCATGTCGGGGACGAGGAGCGCGCCGTGTTCCGCCGCGACCTCGGGATACATCGCCGCGAAGGCCTGCTGATACTCCGGCCCGTAATTGCCGGGGGCGGGCAGGCCGACCAGCAGCGCCGGGATCCCCTCGTCCGAGAGCCGGGCCAGGATCGCGTCGAGGTTGGCGCGGCTCAGCGCCGGGTCAATCCCGCGCAACAGATCATTGCCCCCCAGCGCCACGATCACCGCCTGCGGCCCATCGGCCAGCGTCCAGTCGAGCCGCGCCAGCCCCCCGGTCGTCGTATCGCCGCTGACCCCCGCATTCTGCACCGCCACGTCATGCCCGCGCGCCCTGAGCCAGGCTTCCAGCTGCGGCACCAGCCCTTCGTCCTGCATCAGCCCGTAGCCCTGGGTCAGCGAATCCCCCAGTGCGGTGATGCGCAATGTTTCGGCAGAGGCGACGGAAAACGGCGCGGCCAGCGTGAAAACCAGCGCTGCCGCCGCCATCCAGCGCTTGCCTGTGCGCCCCGAGACCCCATATCGGCCTAAACCGCCAAGGAAATTCTTCATGCCCGATCCTGTCCTGTCGCTTCGCGATGCCCGTCTGACCTTGCAGGGCAACGCCGGGCCTGTCGATATCCTCAAGGGCATCTCGCTGGAAGTTGAGCGGGGGCAATCGGTCGGTCTGGTCGGGCCCTCGGGCTCGGGCAAGTCCTCGCTCCTGATGCTGATGGGCGGGCTGGAGCGCGCCACCGGCGGCAGCGTGCGGGCGCTGGACCAGGACCTGACCGCGATGAACGAGGATCAGCTGGCCCGCTTTCGCCGGGGCAATATGGGGGTGGTCTTCCAGTCCTTCCACCTGATCCCGACCATGACCGCGCTGGAAAACGTCGCGACGCCGCTGGAACTGGCGGGCCGCAAGGACGCTTTCGAACGGGCCGAGGCAGAGCTCACCGCCGTGGGTCTCGGCGCCCGGATGCACCATTACCCGGCGCAGCTGTCGGGCGGCGAACAGCAGCGCGTGGCGCTGGCCCGTGCCGCCGCGCCCCGGCCGGCGATCCTCTTGGCCGATGAGCCGACCGGCAACCTCGACGGGCCGAACGGGCAGGCGATCATGGACATGCTCTTCGGCCTGCGCGACCGGCACGGGGCGACGCTGGTGCTGGTCACCCATGCGCCGGACCTCGCCGCGCGCTGCGACCGGGTGATCCATCTGCGCGACGGGATGATCGAGACCGAGACCCGGTCGACGCCCCGCGCCGAGGCCGCGCAATGAGCCTCGCCATCGCCGCAAGGCTGGCCCGGCGCGAGCTGCGCAGCGGGTTGGGCGGGTTCCGCATCTTTCTTTTGTGCCTGACGCTGGGCGTGGGGGCCATCGCCGCCGTGGGTTCGGTCCGCTCGGCCATCGAGGGCGGGCTCGCCCGCGAGGGGCGGGCGCTTCTGGGCGGTGACGCCGAACTGCGCCTGACCTATCGCTTCGCCGATGAGGCCGAACGCGCCTGGCTGACCGAGCATGCCGCCGCCTGGTCGGAGGTGGTCGATTTCCGCTCCATGGCCACCGCGCCCTCGGGTGAGCGGTCGCTGACCCAGGTCAAGGCCATCGACGACAACTGGCCGCTGGTCGGCGCCCCGGTCTTCGAGCCGCCGATGGACGTGGCCACCCTGCTCGCCGGGCGCGACGGGCTGCCGGGCGCGGCGCTCGACCCCTTGCTGATCGACCGGCTGGGCCTCGCCGTGGGCGATACGGTGCGCCTCGGCACCCAGGATTTCGCCCTGATGGCCGCGGTGGTGCGCGAGCCGGACACCGTGGGCACCACCTTCGGCTTCGGCCCCCGCAGCCTGGTGGGGATCGAGGCCCTGCGCCAGTCCGGGCTGGTCGGCGCCGGGTCGATGTTCGACACCTCGTACCGGCTGCTGCTGCCCGAGGGCGCGACCCTGGCCCAGACCCGCCGCTCGCTGATCGACACCTTCCACGACGCCGGCATCCGCTGGCGCGATTCGACCCGGGCCGAGCCGGGGATCGAGCGTTTCGTCGACCGGATCGGCGCCTTCCTGGTGCTGGTCGGGCTGGCCGGGCTCGCCGTGGGCGGCATCGGCGTCTCGGCGGCGGTGCGGGCCTATCTCGACGCGAAGACCGGGGTCATCGCCACGCTGAAGACGCTGGGGGCCGAGGGGCGGGTGATCTTCGCCACCTATTTCCTGCAGATCGGCGCGCTGACCCTGCTGGGCGTGGCGCTGGGCGTGGCGTTGGGCGCCGGGGCGCTGCTGGTCGCTGTGCCGCTGGCGCAGGACAGCCTGCCGGTGCCCATTGCCAACGGCATCTACCCGCGTCCGCTGGCCGAGGCCGCGCTCTATGGCCTGCTGACGGCGCTGGTCTTCACCCTCTGGCCGCTGGCCCGGGTCGAACGGGTCCGCGCCGCCGCGCTGTATCGCGGGCAGGGGGGCGAGGCCCGGGCCCGGCCGCGCGCCTTGCTGATGCTGGCGCTGGCGCTCTCGGTCGCGGCGCTGATCGGCGTGGCGGTCTGGTTCTCGGGCACCTGGCAGCTGGCGCTGGGCACGGCGCTGGGCATCGCCGGCTCGCTCGGGCTGCTGGCGCTGGTGGCGGTGGCGCTCAGGGCGCTGGCCCGGCGGGCGGCGCGGTCGCGCGCACTCAGGGGGCGGACGGCGCTGCGGTTGGCGCTGGGCGCGGTCGGCAACCCGAGGGAAGGCGCGGTGGCGGTGGTGCTGTCGCTGGGGCTGGGCCTGACGGTGCTGGCCACCGTCGGGCAGATCGACGCCAACCTGCGCGGCGCCATCTCGACCGAGATGCCCGACCGCGCGCCCTCGTTCTTCTTCCTCGACCTGCAACCCGATCAGGTGGAACCGTTCCGGATGGCGCTTTCGTCCTTCGAGGGCGTGAGCGACATCGAGACGGCGCCGCAGCTGCGGGGGGTGATCGCCCAGATCAACGGCCGCCCGGCGCGGGAATACGGCAACCATTGGGTGCTGAGGGGCGACCGTGGCCTGACCTATGCCGCCGATCAGGGGCGGCTCAGGCTGACCGAGGGCGAGTGGTGGCCCGAGGATTACGCTGGCCCGCCGCTGATCTCCTTCGGGGCCGAGGAAGGGGCGGAGCTGGGACTGAAGCTCGGCGACACGATCACCGTGAACGTGCTCGGCCGCGACATCACCGGCACCATCGCCAATTTCCGCGAACTCGACTTCCGCACCGGCGGGATCGGCTTCGTCATGACCTTCAACCCGGGCGCCTTTACCGGGGCGCCGCATACGGTGATCGCCACCGCCCGTGCGCCCGAGGGCAGCGAGGGGGCGATCCTGCGGGCATTGGGGCGGGACTTCCCGAACGTGACCGCCATCCCGATCCGCGAGGCTGCCGAGCGGCTGGGCGAGGCGCTGGGCGCGCTGGCCGCCGCCACCTCGCTGGCGGCGCTGGCGACGCTCGCCACCGGCTTCGTGGTGCTGATCGGCGCTGCCGCCGCGGGCGAAAGGGCGCGGGTCTTCGAGGCGGCGGTGCTGAAGACGCTGGGGGCGACGCGCGGCCGGATCCTCGCCAGCTTCGCCCTGCGCTCGGCGCTGATGGGGGGCGCGGCCGGGCTGGTGGCGATCGGCGCGGGCGGGTTTTCCGCCTGGGCCGTGCTCACCCAGGTGATGGAGATCCCGTTCCGCTTCGACCCGGTCTCGGCCCTGCTGATCGTGCTGGGCGGAATCCTGGCGGTGCTGCTCGCGGGGCTGTTGTTCGCGCTCCGTCCGCTGGCGGCGCGGCCTGCGGGCGTGCTCCGCGCTCAGGAGTGAGGAAGGAAGCGGGGGCCAGCCCCCTCGACTCCCGGCCGCGCCACGGGCGCGGCGTTCCCGAGACGCCGCTCACCCCCCGCCAAAGGGGACCCTCGGGCCCCCTTTGGAAACCCCCGAGGATATTTTTAGAACAAAGATGAAGATTAAGAGGGCGTTAAGCCGCAATCTTCGTTCTTCAAATATCCTCGGGGGGTGAATGCCCGCAGGGCAGAGGGGGGCAGACGGCCCCCCTTCTTCGGCGCGGCGGCACGCCGCGCCGCTGGTCGCCCGAGGCGCCCGCGATAGCGGGTAACGAGGGCGAAACCCCTCTGCTGCCCGCGCCTCCGTGCCGCAAGTCTGGCCGGTGCCTCCCCGGCTGGCACCCGCGCCGACGCCATTCAGGCGGTGGGGCTCAGCCGTTCGCCCAGAAACATTGCCCTGGCGCCGAGGGCAATCACCGGACCGCTCAGCTGCGCCTCTGCCGCGCGGGCGGGGCCCGGGATCGCCTGCCGGAGCGGAGAACCCAGCCCCGAGGTCACCGCGCCCCATAGCGCCGCGCGCAGCAGGTCCCGGGGCTGGCTTTGCCCCAGCCGCGGGGCAGGAAGGCCAGAACCAGCAGCGGCATTGCCAGCAGGAGATGCCCGGCCGGCGCCCCGAGCGGCGGGCAGGCCTCCCGCCCGGGCGGGGACCATTATCCCGCACCCGGCGCTACCCCCGCCGACAGCAGCGCCGCGGTTGGAGCGGGCGGCGCCCTCATCCCGGGCGGCGGCGGGGTTGTGGCTTCCGTCGGCGCCTCCGCGGCCTCGGCAAGGCGCCGTCTGCCCGGCTGCAGCGCCCTTTGTCAGCGCTTTCCCTGCCTTCCGGTGAACAGGACCAGCGCCCTGACGCCCGCGTCGAGCGCTCTTTGGGCCAAGGAGAAACCCGGCAGGTGGAGCGTCGGCCACAGGGCCGCCCAGGTCATCAGGAGCGCGGGCCCCGTCCGCGTGTCGGGCAGCAGCGCCGCCGGCCCCGCCAGCGCCGGCACAACGCCGCGCTGGGGGCTTCGCGCTCGCCACCACCCGGATCACGGCAAGGGGCAGGGCCTCGGTGAGCCCTGCCCTTGTCGCTGCCCGGCACAGCAGCGAACTGGCCGCGCGGGCCCCCGTCACCAGCGCCGCGAGCAGCGCCCGGCGTATCGCCTCAGGCGACCGCCTTCAGCGCCGCGTCGAGGCGGGCCAGCGTGCCGGGGACGTCCTTCAGCTTGTCGAGCCCGAAGAGGCCGATGCGGAAGGTGCGGAAGCCCTCGCCCTCGCCGATCATCAGGGGCACGCCGGCGGCGATCTGGTATCCCGCGGCGGCGAAGGCCGAGCCGTTCTGCAGCTCGGGCCGGTCGGTATAGCAGACCACCACCCCCGGCGCGCCGAAGCCCTCGGCCGCCAGCGGCTTGTGGCCATAGGCGGCGAGCAGCGCCCGCGCGCCCTTGCCCAGCGCGTGTTGCGCGGCCTTGGCGGCGTCGAAGCCCATCGCCTTCGTCTCCAGCATCGCGTCGCGGAAGCCCGCCAGCGCGTCGGTGGGCATGGTCGCGTGATAGGCGTGGCCGCCGTCCTCGTAGGCCTTCATGATCGCGCGCCATTTCTTCAGGTCCAGCGCAAAACTGTCCGAGGTCGTGGCCTCGAGCCGCTGTTCGGCGCGCGTGCCCATCACCACGATCCCGGCCGAGGGCGAGGCGCTCCAGCCCTTTTGCGGCGCCGAGACCAGCACATCGACGCCGAGCGCCTTCATGTCGACCCAGGCCGCGCCCGAGGCGATGCAGTCCAGCACCATCAGCGCGCCCACTTCATGCGCGGCGTCGGCCATCGCCTTGATATAGGCGTCGGGCAGGATCATCCCGGCCGAGGTCTCGACATGCGGCGCGAAGACCGCTTCGGGCTTTTCCGACAGGATCCGGGCGGTGACTTCGGCGATGGGGGCGGGGGCGAAGGGGGCCTCGGACTCGTTGCCCTGGGGACGGGCGTTCATCACCTCGGTCCCGTCGTTCAGGTGGCCCGCGTCGAAGATCGCGCTCCAGCGGAAGCTGAACAGGCCGTTGCGGACCACGAGGCATTTGCCGCGGCCGAACTGGCGGGCGACCGATTCCATGGCGAAGGTGCCGCCGCCGGGCACGAGCGCCACGGCCGAGCCGTTGTAGACCTCTTTCATCGTGGCCGAGATGTCCGTCATCACGCCCTGAAAGCGCTTGGACATGTGGTTGAGCGAGCGGTCGGTGAAGACGACCGAGAATTCTTCGAGGCCGCCGGCGTCGATATGGTCGTGGAGGGCGGGCATCTCAATCTCCGTGTTTGATGTCGCGCGCACACTAGGGTGTGGCGGGGCCGGGCGCAACGCCGCCCGCGGCCAGCAGGTCGGGCACGGTGACCAGCTGGAAGCCCCGGCCGCGCAGCCCGTCGATGATCGCGGGCAGCGCGGCGCGGGTAGCGGCGCGGCTCTCGTACATCGCATGCAGCAGGATGATCGACCCCGGCCGCGCCTGATCGATGGCGGCGCGGGCGATGCGTTCGGCCCCGGCGTTGGGGTCGCTGTCGGGTTCGACATCCCACATCACCGTCAGCCGGTCCTGTTGCGCCAGCACCCAGGGCAGGGAGAACAGCTTCTTGCCATAGGGCGGGCGGAAGGGCAGCGGCCCCTCGTAGCCCGCGGCGCGGATCGCGGCATCGGTGCGGGCCAGTTCCTGGACGACCTCGGCCGGGCGCATCAGGACCATGCGCTGGTGGCTCCAGGAATGGTTGCCCAGCGCATGGCCGGCGGCGACCAGGGCGGCGGTCTCGGCCGGGTATTCGGCGGCCTCGCGGCCGGTGACGAAGAAGGTCGCCCGCACCCCGCGCCCGGCCAGGATGCCGAGGATCTGGTCGGTATAGCCCGGGGTCGGCCCGTCGTCGAAGGTCAGCGCGACCAGCGGGCGGTCGGTCGCCACATGGGCAATGAGCCGCCCGAAAAGCTGGAACTCCCGCGCCCGGGACAGCTGCCAGAGGCCCAGCACGAGGGCGGCGACGGCCGCGAGGAGCACCAACCAGCGAGTCATCCCGGCAGTCTGGGCGGGAAGGCCGAAGCCGTCCAGCCGCCCGCGCGGCCATGCGCGGAAGGGTGCCTAGTCAGCCGCCGTGTCCCGCCTGCCAGTCCTCCAGCGCGGCGCGCAGGCGGCGGATCAGCACGCCGCGGGCCTTTTCGTCGCCCGCGCCCGACAGCGCCTCGTTGAGGTCGAGGAAAAGCGTCGACACGTCGTTGTGCCAGTCGAGGTTGGCCACCGCTGCCGGGGGCAGGCGGGGGGCGGGGCGGCCCTGACCCTCGTCGAGTTCCTGCGGGCCCGAGGGGGTGAGCCGGTAGCTTGCGTCCAGCGCCGGTTGCAGGACGGGCAGGGGGGCCAGCGCCTCGGACTCGGACCGGGCCAGCGCTTCCATGGCCGGGGGCTCGCCATGGGTCAGGAACAGGGCCTGCCGCACCGGGGCGCGGGCGGCGATCCAGGCGGTCAGTTCCGGCCCGTCGGCGTGGCCGGAATAAAGGTCGATCACCCGGATCCGGGCCTGCACGTCATAGCCCTCGCCCTGGATCCGCACCTGTTTCGCGCCGTCGACCAGCAGCCGCCCCAGCGTCCCCTGCGCCTGATAGCCGACGAAGAGGACCGTCGCCGCCTCGGACCAGAGCCAGCGTTTCAGCCGGTGGCGGATGCGCCCGGCCTCGGCCATGCCCGAGGCGGCGATGACGATGTGGAAGCCCTCGACCTGATCGAGGCGCTTCGACTCCTCGACATCCTGGGTGAAATGCAGGTTCGGGTTGTGCAGCCCCTTGGCCAGCGCATTGCCCTTCTCCAGCGTCCGGCGGTGGCGGTCGAAAACCTCGGTCGCGCGGGCGGCCAGCGGGCTGTCCACATAGATCGGGATCGGCGGCAGAACGCCCTCGTCCATCAGCCGGGTCAGGTCGGCGATCAGTTCCTGCGCGCGCTCGACGGCGAAGGAGGGGATCAGCAGGGCGCCATCGGGCCGGATCGCCGCGCGCACCTCCTCGCCCAGGATGGCGCGGCGCACCTCGTCCGAGGCACCCAGCCGGTCGGTCCCGCCATAGGTGCTTTCGCAGATCAGGTAATCGACACCCGCAGGCCCCTCGGGATCGGGATGCAGGAGCTTGTAGGCCGGGCCGATATCGCCCGAGAAACACAGCACCATCGGCTCGCGGTGGCCGGGCAGCATCACCTCCAGCTCGACCGAGGCCGAGCCCAGCATATGCCCCGCGTTCCAGAACCGCGCCCGGAGCCCGGGCAGGACCGCGACCCAATCGCCGTAATCATGGCCCCGCATCTGCGCCATGGTCCGGTCGACGTCGGCGCCGTCATAGATCGGCGTCACCGCGTCCTTCTGCCAGCGGGCGCGGCGGCGGTTGAGCTGCTGCACCTCCAGCGCCTGGATATGCGCGGAATCGGGCAGCATCACGCCGCAAAGGTCGACCGTGGCGCGCGTGGCATGGATCACGCCGGCAAACCCGTCATGCACCAGCTTCGGCAGAAGCCCGGAATGGTCGATATGGGCATGGGTCAGGACCACCGCGTCGATATCCGCGGGGTCGAAGGGGAAGGGGCGGTAGTTCAGCTCTTTCTCGGTCTTGGAACCCTGGAACATGCCGCAATCGACAAGGATCGTCCCCGCCGCGCACTTCAGCCGGAAGCACGAGCCGGTGACACCGCGCGCCGCACCGTGAAAGGTCAGTTCGGGAAAGGACATGGCCACCTCCGCCGCCAGTCTCGCGCCAAGGCGTGGAAACGGCAAGGAAAAACCCCGGCCTTTCGGTCGGGGTTCGGGGTGGGCGCCGGTCAGTCGCGGCCGCGGAAGGGCTCGACGTATTGCAGCGCCATGTCCCAGGGGAAGAAGATCCAGGTATCCTGGCTGACGCCGGTGATGAAGGTGTCGGTCTGCTTCTCGCCCTCGGGCTTGGCATAGACGCAGGCGAAATGCGCCTTGGGATAGAGCTTGCGCACCAGTTCCAGCGTCTTGCCGGTATCGACCAGATCGTCGACGACAAGAATGCCTTCGCCGTCGCCCATCATCTCGGCATTGGGGGATTTGATGACCTGCGCCTCGCGCCGCTGGTCTTCCTTGCCGCCGCCCGAATGGTAGGACTTCACGCTGATCGTATCGACGGTGCGGATGTCGAGCTCGCGGGCGACGATCATCGCCGGAGCCATACCGCCCCGGGTGATGGCCACCACCGCGCGCCAGCTGCCGTCATCGGGACCGCGGCCCTGCAGGCGCCAGGCCAGCGCGCGCGCGTCGCGGTGCAGCTGGTCCCAGCTGACGTGGAAGCCCTTTTCATGAGGCAGGCGGTCGATCATCGGGAACTCCTTCAGCGGGACAGAAGCAGGCGCAGCCCCAGCGCGCCCAGCACCGCCCCAGCGGTCCGGTCGATCCAGAGCTTGGCGCCGAGATAGGCCGCCCGCGCCGCAGGACGCGAGAGGATCAGCGCCAGAAGCGTATAGCCGAGGATCTCCAGCAGGAAATGGGCCGCGACGACGAACGTTGCGTCACCGAAGCCCAGCCCGGCAGGGAAGATCACCACCAGCACAGCGGCGGAAAAGAGCACCGATTTCGGATTGGCGAGGTTGACCAGCAGACCCGACCCGAAAGCCCGGCTCCAGCGCCGCCGCCCGTCCGAGGGGCCCTGACCCAGCGGGCTGCCCGCGTCGCGCCAGATCTGCACGGCGATCCACAGAAGATAGAGCGCGCCCGCCAGCTTCATCGCCGCAAAGGCCCAGGGCACCAGCACGAACAGCGCCCCCAGCCCCGCCAGCGCCGCCGCCGTCCAGCCGGCCGCGACCAGCGCCAGCCCGGCGCCGGTGGCGATCCCCGCCCCCAGCCCGCCGGTCAGCGTGTTCCTCAGCGCCAGCAGCATCGCCGGACCCGGCACGATGAAGGCCGCGGAGAGGGTCAGCACGAAGGCGGCAAGCTGGGCGGCGGTCATGTCACTCGCCCTTGCGGCCGGTCACCACGTCGATATCGGGCGCGTCCACCGCCTTCATGCCGACGACGTGATAGCCCGCATCGACATGCAGCGTCTCGCCCGTGGTGCCCGAGCCCAGATCCGACAGCAGGTAGAGCGCGGCCTTGCCGACCTCTTCCTGCGTCACGTTGCGGCGCAGCGGCGAGTTCAGCTCGTTCCACTTCATGATGTAGCGGAAATCGCCGATCCCCGAGGCCGCCAGCGTCTTGATCGGCCCGGCCGAGATGGCGTTGCAGCGGATGCCGTCCTTGCCCAGATCCTCGGCGATATACATGACCGAAGCCTCCAGCGCCGCCTTGGCGATGCCCATCACGTTGTAATGCGGCATGACCTGCTCGGCCCCGTAATAGGTCAGCGTCAGCAGCGAGCCGCCTTTGGGCATCATCGCCGCGGCGCGCTTGGCGACGGCGGTGAAGGAATAGACGGAAATATCCATCGTCATCAGGAAGTTGGCGTGGCTGGTATCGACATAGCGGCCGCGCAGCTCGTTCTTGTCGGAAAAGCCGATGGCGTGGACCACGAAGTCGATCTCGGGCCAGTCGGCCTGCAGCGCGGCGAACATCGAATCGACCGAGTCCATGTTCGAGACGTCGCATTCGAAGAGCCGCGGCGCGCCCAGGCTCTCGGCCAGCGGCACGACCCGCTTCTTCAGCGCTTCGCCCTGATAGCTGAAGGCCAGTTCCGCGCCCTGCGACGCCAGCGCCTGAGCAATGCCCCAGGCGATGGATTTGTCGTTGGCGAGGCCCATGATAAGGCCTTTTTTGCCCGCCATAAGTCCTGCTGACATCGCGCTCTCCGGCTCCTGAGTTTACGTAGGGGCCAGCTTTAGGCCAAAGCCCCTGACGCATCAAGGGCGCGCAGGACTTGCGGCCTGGCCGGGTTTGCTGCGAGTGTCGGCCCCGCGATCCGCCAGCAAGGAAGGCCCGGCCATGAGCGACGACCACGACGACAGCATCCGTACCGGCATCTTCGCGGGCGAGGATCCCTTCGTCATCGCCCGCCGCTGGCTGGCCGAAGCCGAAGAGAGCGAACCGAACGATCCCAACGCAATAGCCCTTGCGACGGTTGACCCCGAGGGGCTGCCCAATGTCCGCATGGTGCTGCTCAAGGACATCGAGAGCCACGGCGGCGGCGACGGCGCCTTCGTCTTCTATACCAATTACGGCAGCCGCAAGGGGGCCGAGATCGAGGGCGCGGGCAAGGCGGCCTTCGTCATGCACTGGAAGTCGCTGCGCCGACAGATTCGCGTCCGCGGCACCGTGACCCGCGAAGAGGGGCCTCAGGCCGACGCCTATTACGCCAGCCGCTCGCTGCAATCGCGGCTCGGCGCCTGGGCCAGCAAGCAGTCGCAACCGCTCGAGTCGCGCGGCGCGCTGATGGCGGAGGTTGCAAAGATGAGTCTCAAATTCGGCATAAACCCGCCGAGACCTGAATTCTGGGGTGGATTTCGTCTCCTTCCGGTTGAAATTGAGTTCTGGGCAGACGGCGCCTTCCGGTTGCATGACCGGTTCCGCTTTACACGCAGTCAGGGAACGGGACGATGGACCAATATCCGGCTGAATCCGTGAAATTCACGCTTCGCGAAACGCCTTCCCCTTGCACTTGCTGCAAAATGCGAAGATGCTGAACGCGGTTGGGACTTCTATGGTTGGGAATACAATGGTCGAGGTTGAGCGGGGCCTCCCGCGCGTCCGTGGCAGCGTGAAATGGTTCGATCCTGCGAAAGGGTTCGGATTTATCGTTGCCGAGTCGGGGGGGCCGGACATTCTGCTGCATGTGAATGCGCTGCGGAATTTCGGGCAGAGTTCGGTATGTGACCGCGCGGGAATCGTGGTCAGTGTGCAGCAGACGCAACGCGGGCTGCAAGCGGTCGAGGTTTTCGAGGTGTCGCCGCCCGATGACGGCGAGGTCGATATGCCCGAACTCGACCCGGCGGACGAGCTGCTGACGCTCGAACCGGCGCGGGTGAAATGGTTCGACAAGGTCAAGGGCTTCGGCTTTGCCAATGTCTTCGGCCGGCCCGAGGATGTCTTCATTCACATGGAAGTGCTGCGCAAATCGGGCTTCGCCGAGCTACAACCCGGTGAGGCCGTGGGTCTGCGCATCGTCGAGGGCGAGCGGGGCCGCATGGCGGTGTCCATCTCGTCGTGGGAAACGGCGTTGCACAAGAAGGAGTGAGGGCGGATGCGTGAGGGGTTGGTCGGCGGCGTGCTGACGGGTTTCATCGCCCTGGTGATGATGGCGGTTCCGGCGCTGGCGTCGGAATGCCGCGAGGACCGGGTCCAGCTGCGCAGCGCGCAGGGGACCGCCGCCTTTACCGTCGAGATCGCCGACACCGACGCCGAGCGCGCCCAGGGGCTGATGCATGTCGCCTCGATGCCGCGCTTCAACGGCATGCTCTTCGTCTTCGACCGGCCGCAGCGCGCGGTCTTCTGGATGGAGAACACGCTGATCCCCCTCGACATGCTGTTCATCGACGAACAGGGTGTGGTCCAGGCCGTGCACGAGAATGCCGTGCCGCTGGACCGCACCCCCATCGACGGGGGCGAGGGCATCCGCTACGTCCTCGAGATCAACGGCGGCATGGCCTCGCGCCTGCACCTTGCGCCGGGGGCCGAGCTGCGTCATCCGGCCATCGCGCAAGATCTCGCGGCCTGGCCCTGCGAGTGACCCTTTCCACTTCGCGCGCACTGGTCTAAGAGGCCGGTGACGAGGGATCATCGGGGCGTGGCGCAGTCTGGTAGCGCGACGGTTTTGGGTACCGTAGGTCGTAGGTTCGAATCCTATCGCCCCGACCATCCCGCGTTGAGGACCCGGCCCTGAGGGGCAAGGGGCCGAATGGCTGGGGGCGCTGCCAAACCTCCCGTGTTTCAGTCGTCTGCGGTGGATCCGAAACAGCCTGCCCGGTTGGCGGGGCGGTGCGCGTCATGTGGTTGCGCGTCGCGTGGCCGGCAAGCGCAAGGGTTGCTCTGCGGTCCGGCCGGAATGCCACTTCAAAGCGTCCGGCGACCCCGGGCCCAGGGGCAGGGCCCGCGCCTGAACACCAAAGCTGACCTTTCCTTTCGCGCAGAGAAGTTGATTTTCCGCGCCGGTCTTTCTTGTCACACTCCTCCGGCATCCCCTGCGGCATCGAAGGACGATCATGACACGAACCGGCGGACAGCTCCTTGTCGATTGCCTGCTCGCGCTCGGCGCCGAGACGGGCTTCGGCGTTCCGGGCGAGAGCTATCTGGCGGTGCTGGACGCGCTGCATGACACCCGGGGCCGCCTCGATTTCATCAATTGCCGCAACGAGGGTGGCGCCGCGTTCATGGCCGCGGCCTGGGGCAAGCTGACCGGCCGGCCGGGCCTGTGCTTCGTGACCCGCGGTCCGGGAGCAACCAATGCCGCGATCGGGGTGCATACGGCGATGCAGGACAGCGCGCCGATGATCCTGTTCGTCGGCCAGGTCGGCACAGACATGAAAGGCCGCGAGGCGTTTCAGGAACTCGATTACCGCGCGGTCTTCGGCTCGATGGCGAAAGCGGCGGTCGAGATCGACAGCGCCGACCGCGTCCCCGAGATCCTGGCCCGCGCCTGGACCACGGCGACCACCGGCCGCCCCGGCCCGGTGGTCATCGCGCTGCCCGAGGACATGCTGACCAGCCCCACCGAAGCCCTCCCCCTGACCGGCCCCGCCTTCGTCGCCGAAGCCGCGCCCTCAGCCGCCACGATGGACCGGGCGCGGGCGATCCTGGGCGACGCCCGGCGTCCGCTGATCCTGATCGGCGGCTGCAACTGGACGGCCGCGGGCCGGGCGGCCCTGCAAGCCTTTGCCGAGGCCAGCGACATCCCGGTCGTCGCCGCCTTCCGCTTTCAGGACCAATACGACAATTCCTCGCGGGTCTATGTCGGCGAGGCCGGGGTCGGCATGAACCCGAACGTGCGCCGGGCGATCAGCGAGGCGGATGTGATCCTCGCCCTCAACGTCCGGTTCGGCGAGATGACGACGGATGGCTATACGCTTCTCGACGTGCCGGTCCCGAAACAGCGGCTGATCCATGTCCATGCCTCTCCGGCCGAGATCGGCAAGATCTACCAGCCAGAGCTGGGCGTGCAGGCCGGACCCAACGCCTTCGCCATGGCGCTGAACCCGGTACAGGGCCCGTGGTCCGCATGGCGGGCGAGGGCCCGGGCCGAGTGGGAGGCGGGATTCGCCCTGCCGCCGCAGCCCTCGCCGGTCGATATGGGGGAGGTCACGGCGCATCTGCGTGACGTGCTGCCCGAGGATGTCATCCTGACCAATGGCGCGGGGAATTTCACCGTCTGGCCGAACAAGTTCTTCAAGTTCGGCCCGCGCGCGCGCCTGCTCGCGCCCCAATCGGGCGCCATGGGCTACGGCCTGCCCGCCGCCATCGCCGCCCGGATCGCCGACCCGTCGCGCCGGGTGGTCTGCTTCGCCGGGGACGGTGATTTTCAGATGAATTGTCAGGAGCTTGCCACCGCCGCGCAATATGGTGCGCAGCCGATCGTCCTGATCCTGAACAACGGCATCTATGGCACGATCCGCGCCCATCAGGAGCGGCATTATCCCGCCCGCGTTTCGGGCACCGACATGACGAACCCTGATTTCGTGGCTTTGGCAAAGGCTTACGGGTTCCACGCCGAACGCGTCGCCACCACCGGGGATTTCGCCCCGGCCTTCGCCCGGGCGCTGGCCTCGACGACCGGGGCGGTGCTGGACCTCGACATTTCGCCCGAAGCCCTGACCCCCCGCCAGACGCTCAGCCAGATGCGCGCGGCGGCGCTTGCCCGGAAGGCCGCGCCATGACCTCTTCGATCCGACTGGGGGCCGATATCGGCGGCACCTTCACCGATATCGCGCTGGAATATCGCGGTGCGATCCACTCGACCAAGGTACTGACCAGCTACGCGGCGCCGGAGCAGGCGATCCTCGACGGGATCGACATCGTGCTGGCCGAGACCGGGATCGGCTATGCGGATCTGGAGATCGTGATCCACGGCACGACGCTGGCCACCAACGCGCTGATCGAACGGCGGGGCGCGAAGACCGCCTTCGTCACCACCGAGGGCTTCCGCGACGTGATCGAGATGCGGACCGAAAGCCGCTTCGACCAATACGACCTGACGATCCAGCTGCCCAAGCCGCTGGTCCCGCGTGAGGATCGCTTCGCCGTGGCCGGTCGGATCGGCGCGCAGGGGCAGGAGCTGGCGCCGCTGGACGAGGCGGCGCTGGCGGCGGTGGCCGAGCGGATCGCGACGGGCGGCTACGCGGCCGTGGCGATCGGTTTCATCCATGCCTATCTGAACCCCGCCCATGAGCGCCGGGCGCGCGAGATCATCGCCGCGCACTGCGACCTGCCGATCTCGCTCTCCAGCGAGGTCTCGCCGCAGATGCGCGAATTCGAGCGGTTCAACACCGTCTGCGCCAATGCCTATGTCCGGCCGCAGATGGCCAGCTATCTGCAGCGCCTGCAGGTCCGGCTGACGGAGAGGGGCGCGCGCTGCCCGGTCTTCATGATCCATTCGGGGGGCGGGCTGGTGTCCGTTGAAACCGCGGCCGAATTCCCGGTGCGGCTGGTCGAATCCGGGCCGGCCGGCGGCGCGATCTTCGCCGCCGATGTGGCGCGGCGCTTCGGGCTGGAGCGGGTCGTCAGCTACGACATGGGCGGCACCACCGCCAAGATCTGCCTGATCGAGGATTTCTCGCCCAAGACCGCGCGGACCTTCGAGGTGGCGCGCACCACGCGCTTCGCCAAGGGCTCGGGCATGCCGGTGTCGATCCCGGTGATCGAGATGATCGAGATCGGGGCGGGCGGCGGCTCCTTGGCCTGGGTCGATGCGATGGGCCGCATCCAGACCGGCCCCGAAAGCGCGGGGTCCGAACCCGGGCCCGCCTGCTATCAGCGGGGCGGGGCGCGTCCGGCGATCACCGATGCCGATCTGGTGCTGGGCAAGATCGACCCCGAGAATTTCGCGGGCGGCGCCATCCGGCTGTCTCGCGATCTGGCCGAGGCGGCGATCCTGGGCGCGGTCGGCGACCGGCTCGGCCTCGACGCCGGGGCCGCGGCCTTCGGCATCGGCGAGGTGGTGGACGAGAACATGGCCAATGCCGCCCGGGTCCATGCGGTCGAGAACGGCAAGAACATCTCGGACAATATCATGGTGGCTTTCGGGGGGGCCGCGCCGCTTCATGCCGCCCGGCTCTGCGAGAAGCTGGGCATCGGCGACTGCCTGATCCCGCCGGGCGCGGGGGTGGGCTCGGCCATCGGCTTCCTGAAAGCCCCCTTCGGATACGAGGCGCTGGCCTCGCGCATCATCGGCATGTCGGCCTTCGATGCGGAGCAGGTCAACGCCCTGATCGCGGACCTGAAAGCCACCGCCGAGGGCTTCGTGCGTCAGGGGACCGAGGGCGCGATCCTGTCCGAGATCACCGCCTTCATGCGCTACCGCGGGCAGGGATGGGAGATCCCGGTGCCGCTGCCCGACCGCCCCTTCACCGCGGAGGACGCTGTCCTGATCGGCGCCGATTTCCGCGCGGCCTATGCGCGCTTCTTCGGCCGGGCCATCGACGGGCTTTCGGGGCTGGAGGTCGAGATCGTCACCCTGTCGGTCAAGGCGATGGACGAACGCCCGGCACCGGCGCCGGTCACGCTGACCCGGGGCGCGCGGATCCACGAGCCAAGCGTCTGGCGCGCGGTCTTCGACCCGGCGGCGGCGCGGCATCTCGACACCGCCATCGTTGCCCGCGCCGACCTTTCCCCGGGCGACCGGGTCCGCGGCCCCGCCGTCATCACCGAGCGCGAGACCTCGACCATCGTCACCTCGCCCTTCGATACCGTCATGCAGCCTGACGGCTCGCTGCTCCTCCTGCGCAAGGATATGGCCGATGAGTGACCGGACCCGCGAGATCCGCCTTCAGGTGATGTGGAACCGCCTGATTTCCGTGGTCGAGGAACAGGCGATGACGCTGCTGCGTACCGCCTTTTCCACCTCGGTCCGGGAAGCCGGGGATCTTTCCGCCGGGGTCTTCGACCCTGAGGGCCGGATGCTGGCGCAGGCGGTGACCGGCACCCCGGGCCATGTCAACACGATGGCCGAGGCGGTGCTGCATTTCGCCCGGGAGATCGGCTATGACGACATGTACCCGGGCGACACCTATGTCACCAACGACCCCTGGAAGGGGACCGGGCATCTGCATGACATCACCATGGTCTCGCCCTCGTTCAAGGGCGACCGGCTGGTCGGCTTCTTCGCCTGCACCGCGCATGTGGTCGATGTCGGCGGGCGCGGCTTCGGGGCCGATGCCAAGACCGTCTACGAGGAAGGGATCCAGATCCCGATCATGAAATTCGCCGAGCGGGGCGTGGTGAACAAGGACTTGGTGCGGATGCTGCGCGCCAATGTGCGCGAACCCAATCAGGTGGTGGGCGATTTCTATTCGCTGGCCGCCTGCAACGATGTCGGCCACCGCCGCCTCATCGCCATGATGGAGGAGATCGGGCTTGAGACGCTGGACGAGCTCGGCGCCTTCATCTTCGAGCGGACGCGCGCCGCCACGCTCGACCGGATCGCGGCGCTGCCTCGTGGGGCGTGGACCAACACGCTGGTCACGGACGGCTACGACCAGCCGGTGACGCTGAAAGCGACGCTGGAGACGCGCGGCGATACGGTGAATGTCGACTTCACCGGCACCGACGCGCCCAGCCGCTGGGGCATCAACGTGCCGATCATCTACACCAAGGCCTATGCCTGCTACGCGATGAAATGCGTGATCGCGCCGGACATTCCCAACAACTGGGCCTCGCTTGCGCCCTTCACCATCTCGTCGCCCGTCAATATCCTGAACGCCGAACGCCCGGCGCCGGTCAGCCTCAGGCATGTCTTCGGCCATATGGTGCCGGATCTGGTGCTGGGTGCGCTGGCGCAGGCGCTGCCCGGAAAGATCCTGGCCGAAGGGGCGGGGGCCCTGTGGAACATCCACATGTCGGTGCGTCCGGCCGGGGGGCAGGCGGGGCGGCAGGCCGAGATCCTGATGTTCAACTCGGGCGGCATGGGGGCGCGGCCGGGGCTGGACGGGCTCTCCGCGACCGCCTTCCCCTCGGGCGTGATGACCATGCCGATCGAGGCCACGGAACATACCGGCCCCATCGTCATCTGGCGCAAGGAGTTGCGGCCGGATTCCGGCGGCGACGGCGAGTTCCGGGGCGGTCTGGGCCAGGTGATCGAGATCGAGCCGGCGCCGGGGCATGAATTCGACTTCTCGGCCATGTTCGACCGCATCCACCACCCGGCGCGGGGCCGCGACGGCGGGCAGGAGGGCGCGGCGGGCTCGGCCTCGCTGGACGATGGGACGGTGCTGAAGCCGAAGGGCTGGCAGCATGTCCCCGCCGGGCGCCGTCTGGTGCTGGAACTGCCCGGCGGCGGCGGCTATGGCGATCCCGCGCGGCGCCCGGCCGAGGCGCGGGCGGGCGATCTGTCGAAGGGCTATGTCACGGAGAGGCGGAAATGAGCTATGTCGCAAGCCGCCTGTCGGCGGTGAAACCCTCGGCCTCGATGGCGGCCTCGCTGGCGGCCAAGGCGCTGAGGGCCAAGGGGGTTGACGTGATCGACCTCGGTCTGGGCGAGCCGGATTTCCCGACGCCCCGCCATATCATCGACGCCGCCCATCAGGCCGCGCTCCGGGGCGAGACGCTCTACACCGCCGCCGGAGGCACGCTTGAACTGCGCCAGGCGGTGGCCGGAAAGTTCCGGCGCGAGAACGGGCTCGATTACAGCGTTGACGAGATCGCCGTGGCCAATGGCGCCAAGCAGATCATCTTCAACGCGCTGATGGCGACGCTGAACGAGGGGGACGAGGCCGTGCTGCCCGCGCCCTATTTCGTCAGCTACCCCGAGATGGTGAAGCTCTTGGGCGGTGTCCCCGTCACCCCGGTCTGCGGCGCGGGCTCGGGCTTTCGCCTGACGCCCGAGGCGCTGGAGGCCGCCATCACCCCCCGCACGAAATGGCTGTTCCTGAACATGCCCGGCAACCCCTCGGGCGCGGTCTATGGCATGGACGACCTGAAGGCGCTGGGCGCGGTGCTGGCCCGCCATCCGCAGGTGCTGATCCTGTCGGACGAGATCTACGAACACATCCTGTTCGACGGCCGCGCCTTCGTCAGCTTCGGTCAGGCCTGCCCGGAATTGCGCGACCGGACGCTCATCGTGAATGGCGTGGCCAAGGCCTATGCCATGACCGGCTGGCGCGTGGGTTATGCGGCGGGTCCGGCGCCCTTGGTGAAGGCGATGAACACCGTGCAAAGCCAGTCCTGCACCTCGGTCGCGGCACCGATGCAGGCGGCGGCGCTGGCGGCGCTCAATGGCCCGCAGGATTGCGTGGCCGAGTTCCGCGCGGCCTTCCAGCGCCGCCGGGATCTGGTCGTGGCGGGCGTGGCCGCGATCCCCGGCCTGACCCTGCCGCCGCCCGAAGGCGCCTTCTACGCCTATATCGGCTGCGCCGGGCTCCTTGGTAAACGCACGCCCGACGGCGCGATCCTGACCGACGACACCGATGTCGTGGCCTATCTGCTGAACGCGGGCCATGTCAGTTCGGTCCCCGGCGCCGCCTATGGCGTGTCGCCCTATTTCCGCATCTCGACCGCCACCGCCGATGCGGTGCTGGCCGAGGCGCTTTCGCGGATCGGCAAGGCCGTCGCCGCGCTGACGGAGGCCTGAGATGAGCACCCCCTTCGACACGATCCTGATGACCGGCGCCGCCGGACGGCTGGGCACCGAATTGCGCCGCGGCCTGAAACCGCTGGCGCGCAAACTGCGGCTGGCCGATGTGACCGAGATCGCCGACCTTGCCCCGAACGAGGACGCCGTGACCTTCGACCTGGCCGATGAGGCGGCGGTCATGGCGGCGGTCGAGGGCGTCGATGCCATCGTCCATTTCGGCGGCGCACCGCTGGAACGGCCCTGGCAGGAGGTGCTCGATTCCAACATCCGCGGCAGTTACCACATCTACGAGGCGGCGCGGAAACACGGCGTGAAGCGCGTGGTCTATGCCTCGTCGGTGCATGCGATCGGCTATCACCGGCTCACCGACCAGATCGACGCCGAGGCGCCGCATCGCCCCGACAGCCTCTATGGTCTGTCGAAATGCTTCGTCGAGGACCTGGGCCGCCTGTACTGGGACAAGTTCGGCATCGAAAGCGTGATGCTGCGGATCTTCTCGTCCTTCCCCGAACCCGCCGACCGCCGGATGCTCTGGTCCTGGCTCTCGTTCGAGGATTGCAACCGGCTGGTGAGCGCGGCGCTGACCGCGCCCAGCGTCGGTTTCACCATTTCCTTCGGCATGTCCGACAACAGGGTCAAGCCCGTGGACAACCGGCTGGCCGGGCATCTGGGCTATCAGCCGCAGGACAATACCGAAGCCTTCCGCGCGGGCGTCGAGGCGCGGCTGCCCCGCCCGGACGGCACCGCCCCCGCCGTGCAATGCCTGGGCGGCTGGTTCGTCGATCTTGGCCATCCTGACGATGAGGCGCAAAAGTGAAAGCGTCCTATGACGTGGTGATCGTGGGCGGGGCCGTGATCGGCTCGTCCGTCGCCTATTTCCTGGCCGCGAACCCGGATTTCGCGGGCTCAGTGCTGGTGGTCGAACGTGACCCGACCTATCGCTTCGCCGCGACCTCGCTGTCGGCCGCCTCGATCCGGGTGCAATTCTCCAACCCGATCAATGTGAAGATCAGCCAGTTCGGCAGCGCCTTCATCCGCGATTTCGCCCGCACCATGCAGGTGACGGGCGAGGCCCCGCCCGACCTCAATTTCCACAAGGGCGGCTATCTGTTCCTCGCCGCCACGCCCGAGCAGGAGCAGACCCTGCGCGAGAACCACGCCGTGCAGCGGGCCTGCGGCGCGGATGTGGTGCTGTGGGGGCCGGAGGACCTGTCGCGGGCCTTCCCGCATCTCAATGTCGCGGATGTGCGGCTGGCGAGCTACGGTCAGTCGAGCGAGGGGTGGTTCTCCAACACCGGCCTGATGAACGGCTTCCGGGCCAAGGCGCGGGAACTGGGCGTCGATTACGTCACCGACGAGGTGGTCGCCATCACCCGGACCGGCGCGCGCGTGGCGTCGGTCACGCTGAAATCCGGCGCGGTGGTGGGGGCGGGGACCGTGGTCAACGCCTCGGGCCCGCGGGCGGCGCTGACGGCGCGGATGGCGGGGCTGGACGTGCCGGTCGAACCCCGCAAGCGCACGCTCTTCGTCTTCGATTGCGCGACGACGCCGGAGGGCAGCGCCACGGTCAACGAGGGCCGTCTGCCGCTGATGATCGACCCGACCGGCGTCTTCTGCCGGCCTGAGGGGCGTTACTTCCTGACCGGCTGCCCGCCGGTCGAGGATCCGGCCGCCGATTGGGACGATTTCGAGCCGCGCTATGAGGAATTCGAGGATATCATCTGGCCCGCGCTGGCCGACCGCTCGCCTGCCTTCGAGGCGATCAAGGTCGTCAACCGCTGGGCCGGGCATTACGATTTCAACGTGCTGGACCACAACCTGATCGTCGGCCGCCACCCGGAGGTGACGAATTTCATCTTCGCCAACGGCTTTTCGGGCCACGGCCTGCAGCAGGGTCCGGCGGCGGGGCGGGGGGTGGCCGAGCTCATCACCTATGGTGGGTTCCGCACGCTCGACCTGAGCGAGGTGGGCTATGAACGGGTGCTGGAAAACCGGCCCTTCCTGGAGAAGGCGGTGATCTGAGGGGCGCGCACCCCGGCCATGCGAGCCCTCCTTCCCCGGCGACGGGGGCGGAGCCCTGACCCGAGCAGAAAGGCGGAACCCCGATGGACAGGATCCTCATCACCGGCGCGACCAGCGGCATCGGCCGGGCCATGGCGCTGACGCTGGCGCAGGCGGGCTACGCCGTGCTGGCGCTGGGCCGCAACCGCGCCGCGCTGGCGGCGCTCAGCGCCGAGGCGCCCGGGATCGAGGGGATTGCCCTCGACCTCGCCGACCACGCCGGGCTGGCCGAGGCGCTGGCGGGACGGGCCATCGACGTGCTGGTCAACAATGCCGGGATGATGCCGCGCCCGGGACCCTTCGCCAGCATGGAGCCCGAGGCGATCGGGCGCACGCTGGCGGTGAACCTCGCCGATACGCTGGCGCTCACCCGGCTTGTGCTGCCCGGGATGCTGGCGCGGGGGGCGGGGCATGTGGTTTTCACCGGCTCTTCGGCCGCGCATGCGCCGGGGGCGGGGTTCGCCGCCTATGCCGCCTCGAAAGCCGGGATCGCCGCTTTCGCCACCGCGCTCAGGGCCGAGGTCTCGGCCCATGGCCTGCGCGTCACCGAGCTGGTCCCGGGGCGGGTGGAGACCGGGCTCTATTCCGGCGTTCTGCCCGAAGAGGCGCGGGCGGCGATGTATCACGACGGCCATGCGCTGCAGCCGCAGGACGTGGCCGATGTGCTGCTGGCGGTGCTGCGCCTGCCCGCCCGCGCCTCGGTCACGCGGGTCGATCTGATGCCGACCCGTCCCGTTTCCCCCGTCCCCCTGTCATGAGGAACCAGATGCAGGATATGAGCTGGGTCATCGTCGGCGGCGCCTCGGGCCTCGGCGCCCTGCTGGCCGAGATGGCGGCCGAGGCCGGCGCGCGCGCCGTCGGCATCATCGACATCGACGGCGCGGCGGCCGAGGCCGCGCTGGCCCCGGCCCGCACCAAGGGCCTGACCACCGCCTTCGCCGCCTGCGATATCCGCAGGGCCCCGGCCTGCAATGCCGCCTTCGCCGAGGTGGCCGGGGCGCTGGGGCGGGTCGACACGCTGGTCAATTCCGCCGCGATCTATCCCCGGCGCCCGACTTTGGGCGTCACGGATGAAGACTGGGACCTGTCCAACGCCATCAACATCAAGGGCACCTATCACATGATGGTCGCGGCCATCGCCCATATGCGGACGCAGGAACCGCGCGGGCATATTCGCGGCCGGATCGTCAACATCACCTCGGTCGATGCCTTCAAGGCCCATCCCAACAACATCCATTACGCCGCGACCAAGGCGGCGGTGGTCAGCCTGACCCGCTCGGTCGCCGATCACGTGGCGCCCGACGGGATCCTGGTCAATTCGGTGGCCCCGGCCGGGATGGCGACGGAAAAGGCCCGCCAGGCCGGGTTCCTGCCGGAACTGGCCAAGGCCAGCCCGCTGGGCCGCGGCGCGCTGCCGCGCGAGATCGCCGAATGGGTGCTGGTCGCGGGCGGGCCGAAGAACACCTACATGACCGGCGAGAACATCATCGTCTCGGGCGGCTATATCTACGCCTGACGGGGCAGGGGGCGACAAAGCTGGGCTTTCGGGTTGCGGGCAGCGCCAGCCCGAGGGCGCTTTGCCTCGTCAGCCTGAACGCGCTATGACCGGAGGACAGAACTTTCGCCCCCGATGAAGGAGGTCGCCGTGACGGGCCGCGTGCGTCTGCCCTCGCTCAATGCGCTGCGGGTCTTTCACGCGGTGGCGCGCTCGCGCTCGCTGGTCAAGGCGGCCGAGGAATTGCGCGTCTCGCCGCAGGCGGTCGGCCAGCAGATCCGTCAGCTGGAAGAGGCGCTGGGCGTCACGCTGGTCGAGCGCGAGGGCCGCTCGATCCGCCTGACCGATGCGGCGATCGCGCTGTCCTACCATGTCCGCGCCGGGTTCGACGAATTCGAGGAGGGGATCCGCCGCATCACCACCACCTCGGATCGGCCGCGCATCGCCTTCAACGTGAGCCCCTATTTCGGCACCCGCTACCTGATGCCGCGCCTCGCCGATTTCCGCAAAGCGGTGCCCGATGCCGAGATCGTGCTGACCACGCTCATCGACCTCGTGGACCTCGAACGCGACGAGATCGACCTGGCGGTGCAATGGGGCTACGGCGACCGCAAGGATGTGCAAAGCCACCTGCTGCTGCGCGATCCCAAGGTGATCTGCTGCCACCCCGATCTGGCCCGGGCGATCCGGGGGCCCGCCGATCTGCTGACGGTCGGCCTGTTGCAGCCCTCGCGTTCGACGCGGCTCTGGCCCGATATCCTGCTGTATCTGGGTCTGACGGTGCCGAAGCCGGACCGCCAGCTGACCTTCGACGATTCCGCCACCATGCGCCGCGCGGCGCAGCAGGGGCTGGGCGTGGGCCTCGTCTCGCGCATCGACGCCGAGGAGGATCTTGCCGCGGGCAGGCTGGTCGCGCCGCTGGGCCTTGATGCGCTGGTCGGCATGCCCGAGGCGGCGATCCCCGGTTTCTACGTCATCAGCACCAGGCCCCGGCTGCGCGTGAAGCCGGTTGCGGCCCTGCACCGCTGGCTGCTGGAGCAGGATTGGTCCCGCCCCTGAAAGGTGGTTAGGTGGCGCCATGACCTTCCTGACCCTCACCCCCGAGACCCTGCCCGACAGCCATATCTGCTGCGCGATGTCCGACCGGCGCTACGCCGCGGGCACCGAGGCCAAGAAGCGCTGGCTGGCCGAAACCCATGCGCAGGGCTACCGCTTCTCGCGGCTGGACGAACGCGGCAAGGTGCTGATCGAATACGGGCCGGGGGCCGAGGCCTGGCAGCCGGTGGTGGCGCCCGACTGGATGGTGATGGGCTGCTTCTGGGTCTCGGGCCGGTTCAAGCAGCAGGGGCACGGCAAGGCGCTGCTGGGGACCGCGCTGGAGGCGGCGCGCGGGGCAGGGCTGGCGGGATTGGTCGCGGTGGTGGGGCGGCGGAAGCTGCCCTTCCTCAGCGATGGCGCCTGGCTGCGCAGACAGGGCTTTCACGAAGTCGATGCGACCGACAGCGGCTTCAGCCTGCTGGCGCTGGGCCATGAGGGCGCGGCCGCGGCGCCCGCCCCCCGCTTTGCCGACAGCGCCCGGCGGGGGCTGCCTGCGGGGACGCAGGGACTGACCGTCTTCTATTCCGACCGCTGCCCCTTCACCGAGTTTCACATCGGCACGGCGCTGCGCGAGACCTGTGCCAAACGGGGGCTGAGCCCGACCATCGTCAAGCTCGACAGCCGCGAGAAGGCGCAGAACGCCCCCTCACCGGCGACGATCTTCAGCCTGTTCGCCGGGGACCGCTTCGTCACGAATGATCTGAGCGTCTGCCTCGACCACCGTTTCGACGCCATCCTGGCCAGGGCGGGCGTGGACCCGGCGCCCGGCCTCTAGCCGCGCTCAATTCCCCGGCAGCAGCTTGCCCGGGTTCATCAGCCCCTCGGGATCGAGCGCCGTCTTGATCGCGCCCATCACGTCCCAGGCGTCGCCATGCTCGGCCCGCATGTATTTGGTCTTGCCCATGCCGATCCCATGCTCGCCGCTGACCGTGCCGCCCAGCCTGAGCGCCCGCTCGGCCATGTTGGACGCCAGTTTCACCGCCGCCGCCTTCTGCACCGCGTCGCCCTTGCGGGGCAGCAGCAGCGCGTGGAAATTGCCGTCGCCGACATGGCCGACGATGGGGCCGGGGATGCCTGCTGCGGCGATTTCCGCCGCCGTCTCCTCGACCGCCTGCGCCAGTTTCGAGATCGGCACGCAGATATCCGTCGTCAGCGGGTCGCTGTCCGGATAGGCCCTGAGCGTGGTGCGATAGGCGTTGTGGCGCATGGCCCAGAGGGCCGTGCGGTCCTCGGGCTTCTCGGCCCAGCGGAAGTCTTGTCCGCCGAAATCGGTGGCGATCTCGGCGAAACGCGCCATCTGTTCGGTGACGCCCGCCTCGGTGCCGTGGAATTCCAGCATCAGATGCGGGGCGTCGGGCCAGTCCGATCCGGCGCCGCGGTTGAAGGCCTCGGCCGCGGCCCGGTCGACGAATTCGATCCGCGCCATGGGGATGCCCGACTGGATCGTGGCGATCACCGCATCGACCGCGCCCGCCATGCTGTCGAAGGCGCAGACCGCGGCCCGCACCGCCTCGGGCTGGCCGTGCAGTTTCAGGGTCAGTTCGGTGATGAGGCCCAGCGTGCCCTCGGCGCCCACGAACAGCGCCGTCAGGTCATAGCCGGTCGAGGACTTGGGCGCCCGCGTCCCGGTGCGGATGATGCGGCCATCGGCCAGCACCACCTCCAGCCCCAGCACATTGGCCCGCATCGTGCCATAGCGCACCGCCGTCGTGCCCGAGGCCCGGGTCGAGGCCATGCCGCCGAGGCTGGCATTGGCGCCGGGGTCGATGGGGAAGAAGAGCCCCGTGGCGCGCAGTTCGGTGTTCAGTTCCTCGCGGGTGATGCCGGGCTGGACGGTGACGACCATATCCTCGGGCGCGACCTCCAACACCTTGTTCATGCGGGTGAAATCGACCGTGACCCCGCCCCGCGGGGCCAGCGCGTGCCCTTCGAGCGAGGTGCCGGCCCCCCAGCCGATCAGCGGCAATCCGGCAGCGCGGCACAGGCGCACGATCTCGGCCACCTCGGCGGTCGTCTCGGGATAGGCAACCGCGTCGGGCGGCATGTCCTGGAAATGCGCCTCGGAGCGGCCATGCAGCGCCCGGTCCGAGTCCGAGCGGTTGAGCCGCGGGCCAAGCAGGTCGCTCAAGGCCTCCAGCGCATCGTTCTTGGTGCTCATCCCTTCCTCCCCCGGGGTATTTCCGTCCCGCCCGGACCCTAGCGGCTGGGCCGGGCGCTGACCAGAGGGGGCAAATCGCTTGCAACCCCGCCTGCTTGCGTGCTTTTCACAAGGTGAGAGGATGCGATGCGCAAACACCATCACCGCCCCCGGCTGACCCGATTGCTGACCCTGGCCCTGCGGCGCATCCGCCAGCAGGGACCGGACGAGGTGCAATTCTGGGTCATCGCCTTCTTCCTCGGCACCGCGGCGGGGGCGGCGGCGCTGTTGTTCCGGCTGGGGATCGGGACGCTGGAGACGCTGCTCTACGGCGCGCAGAACCACGCGGTCCTGGCGGCGGCCTCGGCGATGCCCTGGTGGGCGCTGGTGGCGATCCCGACACTGGCCGGGCTGCTGGTCGGGCTGATCCTGCACCGCTTCACCCCGGACGGACGGGTGCGCGCGGTGGCCGACGTGATCGAGGGCGCCGCCCTGCGCGGCGGCCGGGTCGAAACGCGCGAGGGACTGGCCTCGGCCCTGGCCTCGATGGTCACGCTGGGGGCAGGGGGCTCGGCCGGGCGCGAGGGGCCGGTGGTGCATCTCGCGGCCGTGCTGGCCACGCGGGTGGCGGACCGGATCCATGCCTCGGGCGTCACCGGGCGCGACCTGCTGGGCTGCGCGGTGGCCGCCGCCGTCTCGGCCTCGTTCAACGCGCCGATTGCCGGGGCGATCTTTGCCATGGAGGTGGTGCTGCGCCATTACGCGCTGCACGCTTTCGCGCCCATCGCCATCGCCTCGATCATGGGGACGCTGGTCAACCGGCTGGCCTTCGGCGATGTCGCCGAATTCACCCTGCCGGTGCGCAACATGGTGGCCTTCTACTGGGAGATCCCGGCCTATCTGATCCTTGGTCTGGTTTCGGGCGCGGTGGCGGTGGCGCTGATGCGCTCGGTCTTCTTCGCCGAGGATCTGGCCAACCGGGTGCAGGCCCGGACCGGCCTGCCGCGCTGGCTGCGCCCGGCGGTGGCGGGGGCGCTGGTCGGCGCGCTGGCCATCGTCGCGCCGCAGGTCATCGGCATCGGCTACGAGGTGACGACCCTGGCCCTGACCGGGCACATGCTGCTGCACGAGGCGATCCTGATCGCCTTCGCCAAGGTGGTGGCGGTGTCGATCACGCTGGGCGGGCGGATGGGCGGCGGGGTGTTTTCCCCCTCTCTGGTGGTGGGGGCGCTGACCGGGCTCGCCTTCGGCCTGGTCGCGACCGCGCTGATCCCGGCCTATTCCGGCAGCGCCACGACCTATGCGCTGGCGGGCATGGGGGCGGTGGCGGCGGCGGTGCTGGGGGCGCCGGTCTCGACCACGCTGATCGTGTTCGAACTGACCGGCGACTGGCAGACGGCGATCGCGGTGCTGGCCGCGGTCTCGACCGGCTCGGCGGTGGCCAGCCGCTTCGTGAAACGCTCGTTCTTCCTGGCGCAACTGGCCCGGCGCGACGTGCGGATCGCCCAGGGGCCGCAGGAATACCTGCTGCAACTGGTCAGCGTCTCGGGCTCGACGCGCAAACCCGGCAGTCCCGGGGCGCCCCCGCTCGAGGAATTGGAGGCGCTGGCCGCCCAGGGCCGCAGCATCCCCTGGGAGGCGCGGCTGAAACCGGCGCTGCGGATCTTCGACCGCACCGGCGCCTCGCATCTGGCGGTGATGCAGCGCGGGGCGGACGGGGTGGTGAAGGTCGGCGGCAGCCTCAGCCATGTCGATGCGCTGAAGGCCTTCAACCGGGCGCTGGCGGCGACGGCCGCCGAGGAGCATTCCTGAGGGGACGGGTGAGCAAGGAGCGGGGGGCCAGCCCCCCGCACCCCCCGCCAAAGGGGACCCTCGGGCCCCCTTTGGAAACCCCCGAGGATATTTAGAGAACAAAGATGCAAGTTAAGAGGGCGTTAAGCCGCCTTCTTTGCGCTCCAAGTATCCTCGGGGGGTGAATTGGCCGTCAGGCCAAGAGGGGGGCAGAAAGCCCCCCTTTGCACCGGCCGGGGCCTCAGCGCCGGAACGCGGCCACCTCGGTCTGCCAGTCGCGGAACGACAGCGCGAACCCGGGCGTGTCGGGGCGGGCGGCGCTGGCGCGGGCGACGGCGTCCGGGGTGACGCAGGAATACCAGCTGCGTCCGTCGCTGTTGGTCAGGGCGATGCAGATCCCGCCATGCGCCACGTCGATCTCGCCCGAGAAGAGGTTCCACACCCCGGCCAGATCGCCGCTCTCGGTCGTCAGGTTGCAGGTCCGCACGATTCCGGTCCCGCCGTCCCAGGCGTATTGCGTGGCGGTCGTCAGCGTGCCCATGGTCTTGGCCGGATAGACTTCGGCATTGGCGAAATGGCTGCCTTCGCTGCATCCCAGGGCAAGGGCGGGGCCGGTGGCGAGCAGGGAGAAGGCGGCGACGAGCAAGGTCTTGTGCATGAATGAAATCCGGAAATGGCTGCAAAGAGGGTCATGATGCCATGAATTGGGGCACGGCCCCAGCCCCCGGGTTTCAGGATCGCGTGAGCGGGCTCTTGACCGGCGGGGCGGGGGATCCGATCCTGCCCGGCGCTGCACAGGAGGCCCGCATGACCCGCCGCGATTTCGACCCTGCCGAGGTCCTGCCCGATGGCCGCCCGGCCGCCTCGGCCCGGCTCTTCGATCCGGCGGGCGGCGGTCCCTGGCGCGGGGTGGTCGAGGGGGCGGCGCTGGCCGGGCCGGTCACGGTGCTCGCCTATGGCACGGACCAGCCGGGCGAGGGGCCGCCCTGGCATGTCCATCCCTATGACGAGACCTTCGTCGTGCTCGAGGGCCGGGCGCGGTTCTTCGTGGGGGAGGCGGTGATCGAGGCTGCGGCGGGAAGCGTGCTGCTGGGCCCCCGCGGCGTGCCGCACCGGTTCGAGAACCTCGGGCCCGGGCGCCTGCAGACGCTCGACATCCATCACGCGCCGCGCTGGATCCAGACCAACCTCTGAGGCCGCGGGGTAGGGTGGGCGATTCGCCCACCCCTCACATGGCGCGGATGCGCAGCCGGGTCAGGCGGTTCTCCAGCCGTTCGACCACGGTGAAGCGGAAGCCGTGGAACTGGAACACCTGCCCCGCCTCGGGGATCAGTTGCGCCTCGTGGATCACCAGCCCGGCGACGGTATTCGCCTCCTCGTCGGGCAGCGACCAGTCCATCGCCCGGTTCAGGTCACGGATCGTCATCGTGCCGTCGATCTCGATCGCGCCCGAATCGAGGCGGGTGATCGGGTCCTCGGTCGGCAGGTCGTGTTCGTCGACGATCTCGCCCACGATCTCCTCGAGGATGTCCTCGAGCGTGATGAGCCCCTGCAGCGCGCCGTATTCGTCGATCACCAGGCCGAAGTGGCGCCGCTGCTGCAGGAATTGCTGCATCTGTTCGTCCAGCGGCGTGGTGTCGGGCACGAAATAGGGCTCGCGCGCGACCGAAGCGATGTCGAGCTTGTCGACGGCCGAGAAATCGCCCTTCGCCTCGGTCACCAGGCGATGGACCTCACGCATCAGGTCGCGGACATGGATCACGCCGACGATGTTTTCCGGGTCGTCCTTCCAGGCGGGCAGGCGCGAATGCGGCGAATTGACCGAGAGGGCGATGATCTCGGCCGGGGGGGCGGCGAGGTTCACCGTCTCCAGCTGCGAGCGGTGCAGCATCACCTCCTCGACCGTGCGATGGCCGAGGTCGAGCGCGCCCAGCAGCCGGTCGCGGTCCTGCTTGTCGACCGTGCCCTCGGAATGGCCCAGCGCCAGCGTGCCGGCGATCTCCTCGTGATACGAAAGGATCGCGCTGTCGGGATCGGTGCGCACGCCGACCAGCGCCAGCAGGGCCCGCACCAGCATCCGCACCGCCGTCACGATCGGCGCGAAGACCAGCACGATCAGCCGGATCGGCCGGGCAACCAGCGAGGCCGCGGTCTCGGGGTTGGTGATGGCATAGGTCTTGGGCATCACCTCGGCGAAGATGAGCAGCAGCAGCGTCATCACCAGCGTGGCCAGCGCCACGCCCGAATCGCCGAAGAGCCGGGTAAACAGCGCGGTGGCCAGCGAGGCCGAGAGGATGTTGACCAGGTTGTTGCCCAGAAGCACCGAGCCGATCAGCCTTTCGCTGTCCTCGGTGATCTTGAGCGCGGTCTCGGCGCCCGAGGAGCCACGGTCGGCCAGCGCGCGCAATTTGGCGCGCGATGAAGCGGTGAGCGCGGTCTCGCTGCCCGAGAAGAAGGCGGAAAGCACGATCAGCGCCAGAATGGCGCCGATGGTCAGCCAGAAGGAGGTGTCGAGAACGGGCATGATCCGATGAATGTTGGGAAGCCCTCAATCTAGGGTGCCGGGGGGGGGCTGCGCAAGGTCGCGCGGCACAACAAAAAAACGACGCCCCGCGACCGGGAGGGCGCGGGGCGTCGTGTGACGGGCTGACGATCTGGACGGATCAGCCGCCCCAGCTGCGGACCGGGCCGCAATCCATGTGGGTGAAGTTCGAGCGCGAGTAGCGGCCGACGCCCCCGGCGTTGCAGGCGAGCGCCGCGCGGGCGACCTGGCTGACCGAGCGGTTGCTCATCCGCACATCGGCGGCCTGACCGACCATGTGGCGCGAATTGCGGGCCACGCCCGAGGACCGCGCACGCAGCATGGCGTTGGTTTCGGGCGAACGGTAGCCCGAGAGCAGCATATAGGGTTCCGAGACGTCGAGCAGGTTATGCGCGGCGGCGAGGATATCGACGGTGCGGGTGTCGATCAGATGCTCGCGGTCGTTGCGCCAGTCGCGGAAGAAGCGGTTCACTTCGGCCAGCACTTCGGGGATGTATTCGCCGTCGACCCAGTAGATCGTGTCCAGCGTTTCGCCCGAATGGCCCGAGTACATGCGGAGGCGGCGGATGTCGCCCGCGCCACGGTTGAAGCCGAAGGCTTTCGACATGGTCGGAGCGGCGGTTACGGCGGTCGCGGCGAAGATGCCAAGCAGCGAACGCCGGGAAAAACCGGTCTCAGCCGAGGAAGTCATCGTTGTCCTGTCCCATCCCAAGTTCAGTTGAGAGCCTTTGCGGCTTATGGTCATGAGCATTCCCCTTCTGGGTTGCGCCGCGCTGGGGCGGTCACCGGGGGCTGTGCATCACGAAGATATTTTCCTGTCTGATGCTTCTATGCCACAACGATGTCGTTATCCCAAGCGCGGATTCGGGTGGTTCCCTGGACTGAGGACAAAATAGGCGGGAATCTGCTGAAATTCCCTTAAGGTGCCCAAAAATCTTTTGTTAACATGTCGCTGCACGCGGACCTTCATGTGGATAACGCGGTCCCGAGGGGGCCTCTGACAGGCTCCGAGGCAAGAATTCCGGGCGCGCCGCATCGCGGCACGGAACCGGATCGGGGGCAGGCGCGTTGGGCCGGGAATCGGGTGTGTCTCGACATTGTGAATCGACCCCAAATCTGCAATCTTGGCACAATTCCGTGAACTTACGGGTGTCGGGATACGACACACGCGCAACAACAGCCGGGCGACAGATCCCGGCGAACCTCTGAACGGGAGACAGCGATGCAAACGATGCGACGGACCTCGACGGGCATGCGGGCGGCGCTGACGGCGCTGACGCTGGGCATGGGCGCCGCGGCTCCTGCGCTGGTCACGCTGATGGCGCCTTCGCCCGCGGTGGCGCAGCAATTCCCCGCCTTCCGCCAGGCGCTGGCCGAGGGCGTGGCCGAGAATCGCGAGCTGGCGGCCTTCTACCGCGAGAACGGCTATCAGGCGATCTGGACCGGGGCCGAGGATGCGGCGCGCCGCACCGCGCTGGTTTCGGCGCTCAGCCGCGCCGCCGAGCATGGCCTGCCCGAAGCCCGCTACGACCTGCCCGGCCTGATCGCCGCCTTCGAGGCCGTCGAGACCGAGCGGGACCGTGGTCTGCTGGAGGCCCGCGCCTCGATGACCTTCCTGCAATATGCCCGCGACATCCATTCGGGCGTGCTGGAGCCGCAGGCGCTGATCCCCGATATCGTCCGTGTCCTGCCGCGTCCCGATCCGACCGAACTGATGCGCGACTTCACCAGCGGCGAGCCGGTCAGCTTCATCCGCAACCTGGCGCCCTCGTCGCCGGAATACGCGCGGCTCTACCGCGCCCGGCAGGAACTGGTGCAGACCATCGCCGAGGGCGGCTGGGGCCCGCAGGTGCAGGCGGGCAGCCTGCGTCCGGGCGACCGCGGCGAGGCCGTGATCCAGCTGCGCAACCGGCTGATCGCCCAGGGCTTCCTGCCGCGCATCGCCACCGCCAGCTATGACAGCCTGATGCAGCAGGCGGTACAGGAATTCCAGGAATCGGTCGGCATCGACGCCGACGGCATCGCCGGAAGCGCGACCATCCGGGCGATCAATGTCGACCCGCAGGAGCGTCTGCGCGCCATCACCGTGGCGCTGGAGCGCGAGCGCTGGCTGAACATCCCCCGCGGCGACCGCCATATCTGGGTGAACCTCACCGATTTCGTCGCCCGCATCGTCGATTTCGACCAGGTGACCTTCGAGACCCGGGCCGTCGTCGGCTCGCGCAGCAACCAGACGCCCGAATTCTCGGACGAGATGGAATACATGGAGATCAACCCCGACTGGACGCTGCCGCGGTCGATCATCGGGGAATACTGGGGCGCGCTGTCGTCGGGCGGCGCCAACCACCTGCAATTCGTCGACGGCGCGGGCCGGGTTGTGCCGCGCGAATACGTCAACGTCGCCGCCTACACGCCCCAGACCCTGCCGTTCGAGGTTCGCCAGCCGCCGGGGCCAGGCAACGCCCTGGGCGAAATCAAGTTCATGTTCCCCAACCAATACGCGATCTACCTGCACGACACGCCCTCGCGCTCGCTCTTCGCGCAGGATACGCGGGCCTTCTCGCATGGGTGCATCCGGCTGCAGGACCCGCGTGAATTCGCCTATGCGCTGCTCGCCCCGCAGGAAGCCGATCCGGTGACCTATTACCACGCGATCCAGCGCACCGGCCGTCAGACCCGCGTGCCGCTGATCGACCATGTGCCGGTGCATTTGGTCTATCGCACGGCCTATACCTCGGTCACCGGGCGCATGCAGTACCGCGCCGATGTCTATGGCCGCGACGCGACCCTCTATAACGCGCTGGTCAACGCCGGGGTGGAAGTGGGGGCCTGAGTGCCGTACACCGGGGGAACGTCCTGACCGGAGTTCCCCCCACATGCCGCACAAGGTTTCCGAGATCGCCGCCGCGCTGGGCGCGGATTATGCCGGATCCGGTGACCTGACGGTGACAGGGGCCGCCGAGCCAGCCTCGGCCGGCCCCTTCGATCTGGCGATGGCCATGGATCCCCGCTTCGCCGAGGGCATCGCCAAGGGCCGCGCCCGGGCGGCGATCCTTTGGGCCGGGGCCGACTGGCAGGCGCTGGGCCTGCAGGCGGCGATCTTCGCCCCCCGCGCCCGGCTCGCCATGGCCCGGCTCACCCAGGTCTTCGATCCCGGCCCCGGGCTGCTGCCGGGTATTTCGCCCCTTGCCTCGATCCATCCCAGCGCCGAGATCGGCGAGGATGTCGCCATCGGCCCCTTCACCGTCATCGGCCCCGACGCCCGGATCGGCCCACGCTCGCGCATCGCCGAGCAGGTCTCCATCGGCGCGGGCGCGGTGATCGGCGCGGATGCGCTGATCCTGCCCGGGGTCAGGATCGGCGCCCGGGTGACCATCGGGGCGCGCTTCATCGGCCAGCCGGGCTGCGTGATCGGCGGCGACGGTTTCAGCTTCGTGACGGAAGAGCGCTCGCGCGTCGAGGAAGCCCGCGCCACGCTGGGCAAACCCGGCGAGACCAAGCCGCAATCCTGGCTGCGCATCCATTCGCTGGGCGCGGTGAGCATCGGCGACGATGTCGAGGTCGGCGCGAACAGCTCCATCGACCGCGGCACGATCCGCGACACCCGGATCGGCCGGGGCACCAAGCTCGACAGCCTCGTGCAGGTCGGCCACAACGTGGTGGTGGGCGAGGATTGCCTGCTGTGCGGGCAATGCGGGGTGGCGGGGTCGACCCGGATCGGCGACCGCGTGGTCCTGGGCGGGCAGGTCGGCGTCGTCGACAACATCTTCGTCGGCGATGACGTGGTGGTGGGCGGCGGCTCGATCGTGAGCTCGAACGCCCCCGCGGGCCGCGTGCTGATGGGTTTTCCGGCAGTGCGCATGGATCAGCATGTCGAGATCTACAAAGCCAGCCGCCGTTTGCCGAGAATCCTCACCCAAATCGCCGAGCTTCAGAAAACTGTCGCACGTCTCATGGAGAAGGGGCCGAAAGGCTCTTGATCGGGAGATGACAGGATGGACGGCAGTTTTGTGGCGCTCGGAGACGGGCTGCATCGCCGCGTGATCGCGATTCTGGCCGCGCAGGCGCTGCGCGAGCCTTCGGGGCTGACCCGCGAGATGAGTCTCGAAAGCCTGGGCATCGACTCCTTGGGCATGGCCGAGATCCTTTTCGCCATCGAAGAGGCCTTCGAGGTGCAGGTGCCCTTCAACGCCAACGAACCCGGCGCGACGATGGACCTGAGCACCGTGGGCGCGATCTGCGACGCGGTCGAGGCGCTGGTGGCCGCGGACCGGGCCTGAGCCATGGCCCGGCGCGTGGCGATCACCGGCGCGGGAAGCGTCAACGCGCTGGCCCTCGATGTGCCCGGCACCTTCGCCGCGCTGACAGCAGGGCGGGTGGCGATCGGTCCGCTCGAGTTCGAGGATGTCGAGCGGCTGACGGTGCGGATCGGCGGCCAGATCCGGGATTGGGACGCCGAGGCGCGGCATGGGCGGCAGGAGCTGGCGCTCTATGACCGCGCCGTGCAATTCGCGCTGGAGGCAGGGCGGCAGGCCGTGGCGCAATCCGGGCTCTCGCTGACGCCGGACGAGGCGCTCAGGGCGGGCGTGGTCATGGGGACGGGTGGCGGCGGCTACACGACCATCGACGACAGCTATCGCGCGGTCCTGTCGCAGGGCAAGAACCGGGTCCACCCCTTCACCATCCCCCGGCTGATGCATGCCGCCGCCGCCGCGCATCTGGCCATGCGCCACGGGCTGAAGGGCCCGGCCTTCACCGTCTCGACCGCCTGCGCCAGTTCCAACCACGCCATGGGGCAGGCCTTCCAGATGATCCGCTCGGGTGGCGCCGATGTCATGCTGGCGGGCGGGGCGGAGGCCACGCTCTGCTTCGGCGGGCTCAAGGCCTGGGAGGGGCTGCGCGTCATGTCGCCCGACGGCTGCCGCCCCTTTTCAGCCGACCGCAACGGCATGGTGCAGGGCGAGGGCGCGGCGGTCTTCGTCTTCGAGGATTGGGACCGCGCCACGGCGCGCGGCGCGCGGATCCTGGCCGAGGTGGCGGGCTTCGCCATGACCTCGGACGCGGGCGATATCGTCATGCCCGACCCCGACGGCGCGGTGCGGGCCATGCAGGGGGCGCTGGAGGATGCCGGGATGGCGCCGGCCGAGGTCGGCTACATCAACGCCCATGGCACCGGCACCGCGGTCAATGACCGCTCCGAGGCGCAGGCGATCCGCCGGGTCTTTGCCGCACCGCCGCCGGTCAGCTCCACCAAGTCGATGCACGGCCATCTGCTGGGCGCGGCCGGGGCGGTGGAGTTGCTGGCGGTGCTGCTGGCACTGGGCGAGGGGGTGATCGCCCCCACCGCCGGATGGACCACCGAGGATCCCGAGGTGCTGGGCCTCGACGTGGTGCCGAATGTGGCGCGCCGCGCCCGGGTGGACGCGGCGCTGAGCAATGCGTTCGCCTTCGGCGGCCTGAACGCCTGTCTGGCGCTCAGGCGGGCCTGAGGACGAGGGTTACTGGCCGGAGCGGGCGGCGGCGGCGGCCTCGGACAGGCGGGTCTGCAGGTCGTCATAGGCGGCGGTGAACCCGGCCAGCGAGACGTTGACCCGGATCGGCTGGTCGATGGCCACGAAGGGCGCGATCATGATCGTCGCCGAGGAGCCGGATTTCATGCTGTCGACTTCCTCGACCGAGAGGCCCATGCGGACCACGCAGCCGACCACGGTGCAGACGCGGAAGCCCTCGACCCGCATCTGGCCATCGGCGGGCTCGGTGCCGACGTAGAAGCCCATCCCGGTCGGCAGGAAGGTCTCCAAGGGCGTGGTCACCGTGGCGCCGGCGGCGAATTCCGCGCCCAGCGGCAGGGCGGCGATGCTGATCTCGGCGATCGGGTTGTTGGTCTGGTCGGTGAGCAGCTGGTACATCTCGCATTGCTGCGGCTGGCCCTCGACCTCGGGCGAACAGACGATCTGCCAGTCGCGATGGGTCGCGGCCACAACCGGCGCGCCCTGTTCGGGGGCGGCGGTGGCCGGAGCGGCCGGAGCGGCGGTCGTCGTGTCCTGCGCCAGCGCGGGCGCGGCCAGCAGGGCGGCGCCGAAAAGGCCCGAAAGCAGGGCGGAACGGAGGGTCATGGAAGCATCCTCTGGTGCGTGACTGTCGGCCTTGGGCCTAGCATGAAGCCGGGGGCAAGTCAGGGGGAAATCACCCGCCGGACGGGGCGATGACAAAAAAGCGAAAGGGGCCCGCAAGCTGGACCCCTTCCGACTTTTTTGCTCCCTGTCGGACTGGCCGACTTATTGAACCCGACGCTATGGACAAAAACTTCATGCGTCAACAGGAAATCAACGGTCCGTGATCAGGCCGCCGCACGGGGCGACAAGTCTCTGAAAGCGGGTGATTTTTCGGGCAAGCTGACGATTTCGGCAGCGGTTTCGGTCTGGCTCAGGCGGCGCGGGGGCGCATCGCCAGCCAGATCAGCGCACCGCCCGCCAGCACCAGGAAGGGCAGCATGGCGACATTGACCAGCTGCCAGCCGGTTTCCACGTTCGAGCCCGAACAATTCATCAACTGGCCCGAACTGATCGAGGCCAGCGTGACGCCGCCGAAGACGATGGCGTCGTTGACGCCCTGGATCGTGCCGCGCTCGGCCTGGGTATGCGACCGCGCCAGCATCGTCGTGCCGCCGATGAAGCCGAAGTTCCAGCCGATGCCCAGAAGGACCAGCGCGATGAAGAAATGCTCGAGCTCGACGCCCGACAGCGCCACCGCGCCGGATCCCGCCAGGATCACGAGGCCCGCGGCGATGATCTTCTCGACCCCGAAACGGGCGATCAGATGCCCGGTGAAGAACGAGGGCGCATACATCGCCAGCACATGGGCCGAGACGATATCGGCCGCGTTCGAGGTCTGGAACCCGCAGCCCACCACCGCCAGCGGCGTCGAGGTCATGACCAGGTTCATCAGCGCGTAGCTGACCGTGGCGCAGATGATGGCGACGGCGATCACCGGCTCGCGCAAGAGCTGCATCCGGCTGCGGCCCTCGCGCGGGGTGCCCTTGGGGGCCAGGACCGGGCGCGGGATGTCGAGGAAGGCAAAGAGCCACATGCCGATGAGGTTCAGCACGATGACGCCGAAATAGGTGCCGAGGAAGGGCACGACCATGGAGTCGGCCGTGACCTTGACCAGCTGCGGCCCGATCACCGCGCTCAACAGGCCGCCGGCCATGACATAGCTGATCGCCTTGGGCTTGTAGCCATCGGACGCGGTATCGGTCGCGGCGAAGCGGTAGAAGCCCTGGGCCGACATGTAGACCCCGGTGAAGAGCGCGCCGATGACGAACAGCATGAACGAGCCGTTCAGCAGCCCCAGCGCCCCGATCGCCGCGCCCAGCGCGCCCGCCAGCGACCCCAGCACGAAGCCCTGCCGCCGCCCGCGCCGCTGCATGAAGGCCGACATCGGCGCGGCCGAGAGCATCGAGCCCAGCACGCTGGCCGAAATGGGCAGCGTGGCCCAGCAGGGGTTGGGCGCCAGCGATTGCCCGGCCAGACCCGCGGTGGTGAAGATCATCGGCATCTGCGCGCCGAGAATGGCCTGGGCCGCCACCAAGACGGTGACATTGCGCTTGGCGCGCCGGTCGTCGGAGAGGGGCATCGTGCTCATGCCGATGGCGTAGCGCGGGCTCCGGGGGAAGGGAAGTGAAAATGTTCACAGTTGAAGTTTTGTCGCGGGTGGCGGGTTGGGGGCAAAGCGGCGGGAGGCACGCTCCCACCCGCCCGCCCCGCGCGCCTCCCGCCGCGGAGAGGACGGTGTGCGTGGCAGCGCCGGGGGTTTCACACCCCCGGACCCCCGTGGGATATTTGCGGAACAAAGAAAGGGGCAGGTCGCCCCTGGTCTCATCTTTGCGCCTCAAATATCCACGGGGATTTTCAAGGGGGGCGTGCCCCCCTTGAAGCAGGGGGTGCGGGGGGCGGCAGCCCCCCGCTCTTTGCGTTCTCTGGGGGCGGCAGCCGTCCGCTTGCGGTCGCCTGAGGGCACAGAGGGCGAAACCGCTCCGACGTCCAAAGGCCACCGCTCTGCCGGGGAGGATCCCGCTCTGGCCCGCCGTCGCCTCAGGCGGCGCTGGCGATCGTCACCTGGTTGCGGCCCTCGGCCTTGGCGCTCATCAGCGCGCAATCGGCGCGGTTCAGCGCCTCGCGGGCGGGGGATTCCTCGCCGGGGCCATGCGGCGCGGGGCCCATGGCCAGGCCCACCGAGATCGTCACCGCGACCGAGCCGCGGCCGTCGGGCAGCGGCACGGGCTCGTCGCCGACCACGCGGCACAGGCGTTCCGCGGCGAGGCGCGCGGAGCCCAGCGTCGCGTCGGGCAGGGCCACGAGAAATTCCTCGCCGCCGATCCTCGCCACCAGATCCGAGGGGCGCAGGTTGTTGCGCAGCCGGGTCGCCACCGTTTCCAGCACCGCGTCGCCCGCGACATGGCCGAAGGTGTCGTTCACCGATTTGAAGCGGTCGAGGTCCAGCACCATGATCGCATAGCGCCGTCCCTGTTCGGCGGCGCGGCTGGCGATCCGGTCCAGATGGGCCAGCGCGTAGCGGCGGTTGTAGAGCCCGGTCAGCGGGTCGGTCACCGCCAGCCGCAGCCCGGTGTTCACCGCCCGCCTGAGCTGGTCGGCGCGGCGCTTGCGGGTCACGTGCAGCGTGATGCGCAGCGCGGTTTCCTGCGGGTCGAGCGGCAGCGTCAGCAGGTCCGAGGCGCCGAGATCGAGCGCCATGGCGGCGATGTCGGGATCGGCCTCGGGCAGGACCAGGGCGATGGCGGCGTGGCGGCTGGCTTCGCGTGCCCGCAGATCCGCCACCAGCCGCTGGCCCGAGCCATGGCTGCCCAGATCGGCGGCGATCAGGTAGAAATCCGGGATCGCGCCCTGCGGCATGTCGCTGAGCGCGGCATTGGGGGTCATCACCGCCAGCCGTTCCTGCACATGCGGCGCGAGCGCCGCGCGCCATGCCATGGCGATGGCGGGCTCGGCGGCGACCAGCGCCACCCGGCCGGGCATGGCGAAGACGGACTCGCCCTCGGCCAGGTCCAGATCGCCCCAGGTTTCCGAGCGCAGGCGAAGCTCCGCCTCGGTCTCGCGCGCCCTGAGGAGCGCCCGGATCCGGGCCAGCAGGATCACCTCGTTCAAAGGCTTGGTCAGGAATTCGTCGGCGCCTGCCTCCAGCGCGCTGAGCCGCGCCCGGCGGTCGTTCGAGGCGGTGATGATTACCACCGGGATATGCGTCGTGGTCGGGTCGGCGCGCAGCTGGCGGCAGACCTCGATCCCCGAGATATCGGGCAGGACCATGTCGAGGAGAATGAGCTTCGGCTGTTCGGTCCGGGCCACGGCCAGCGCCTCGGCCCCTGTCGCGGCCTGCAGCGTTTCATAGCAGGCCGCGTTCAGCTTGACCTTGAGTATGATCCGGTTGGTGGCCAGATCGTCGACGATGAGTATTCTGCCTGACATCGATGCTATCCTGCCTGTGCCCGCCCCGGTCATTTCGCTTGATCCCGGTGATCCGGGGGCTTAGCTGAAACGATAGCCTAACAATGGTTAACGAAACCTTTCATCCAGCAAACTTGTGCGCGAGATTCTGATTTTCATGAGGCAAGAAGACGCCGAAATTGTGGCCGCGACCCTGCTCGCCTGGCTGACCGGGGATTCCGAGCGGCTGGGCAGCTTTCTGGGCTGGTCGGGCGAGTCGCCCGACTCGCTCCGGTCGCGCCTCTCGGACCCGGGCCTGCTGCTGGCGGTGCTGGAATTCATCATGGGTGACGAAGCCCTCTTGCTCGAGGCCTGCCGGGTGCTCAATCTGCCGCCGGAAACCCCCGGCCGGGCACGCGCGGCGCTGCCCGGCGGCGCAGAGATGCATTGGACCTGATGATGAAGGGCATTCGCGGCATCCTTTTCGACAAGGACGGCACGCTGTTTGATTTTCAGGCGACCTGGGGCGCCTGGGCGCGGCAGCTTCTGGGCGAACTCTCGGGCGGCGACCCGGCCCGCGCCGCGGCGATGGCCGAGGCGATGGCCTTCGACCTGGACCGCGGGCGTTTCCGGCCGGAATCGCCGGTGATCGCCGGCACCGGCCGCGAGGTGGCCGAACTGCTGGCGCCGCTCGCGGGCCTGACGGCCGATGCGCTGGAGGCCCGGATCGCCCGCGCCGCGGCCGAGGCGCCGCTGGCCGAGGCGGTGCCGCTCAGGGCGCTGCTGGAGCGGTTGCGCGGGGCGGGCCTGAAGCTGGGCGTCGCCACCAATGATTTCGAATCCGTGGCCCGGCAGCACGTGGCCGGGGTGATCGAGCTTTTCGATTTCGTCGCGGGCTTCGATTCCGGCCATGGCGGCAAGCCCGAGCCGGGGATGCTGCTGGCTTTCGCCCGGACCGCCGGGCTCGCACCCTCGGCGGTGCTGATGGTCGGCGATTCCCGGCATGACCTGATCGCCGGACGCCGCGCGGGCATGGCGACGCTGGCGGTGCTGACCGGCGTGGCCGAGGCCGCGGATCTGGCCGACCTTGCCGATGCGGTGCGCCCCGATATCGGCCATCTGCCGGCGCTGCTCGACCTGGCCTGAGGCCGTTTGCAATTTGTTAACGCATTCACGCGACTCTCAGGGGCGGTGGAGTACGGGGACTGGGAATGCATGGTCTGGTCAACAAGGCGTTGCAGAGTTTCATCAGCGATGCCTTCGGCGGCGTGGTCTGGCACGACGTGGCGCAACACTCGGGAATCACGCAGCTTCTGGGTGCGGACGGTTTCGAGGCGATGCAAAGCTATGACGATTCCCTGACGGAATCGGTGATCGAGGCCGCCGTCATCCTGCTGCGCCGTCCGCGCGATTCGCTGCTCGAGGATCTGGGGACCTACCTCATTTCCCACGAGCGGATGGAGCCGCTGCGCCGCCTGCTGCGCTTCGGCGGGGTCAGCTTCACCGATTTCCTCTATTCGCTGGACGAATTGCAGGGCCGCAGCCATCTGGCGGTCCCCGATCTGGCGCTGCCCGATCTCGTCATCAGCGAGGCCGGGCCGGACAGTTTCCTGCTGACCTGCACCGGCGGGCCGCTTGGCTTCGGCCATGTCATGGTCGGCATCCTGCGGGCGCTGGCGGACGATTACGGGGCGCTCGTGGTGCTGGAACATCGCGGGATGCAGCGGGCCGACCGGGCGGACGGCACCCCCGGCACGGTCGACCTGATCGGGATCGAGGTGCATGATCCGGCCTATCACGCCGGCAGACGCTTCGACCTCGCCACCGAGGCGGCACAATGATGGAGGGGGATCTGCGCCAACCCGGCTTTCACCTCGGCCCCGGCGCGCTGGGGCAATTGATGCCAATGTATCTGTCGCTCGACTCCGCCTGCCGCATCCGCGGCGCCGGGCCGACGCTGCTGAAACTGATGGGCGAGGGGGCGATCGGCAAGCCGCTGGAGGAGGTCTTCACCCTGCGCAAACCCCGCAACGCGGCGCAGGCCAGCGTCCTGTTGCGCGCGCAGCGCCTGCAGATGTCGCTGCGCGGCACCCCCGCCACCACGTTCAAGGGCACCGCGGTGCCGCTTCTGGGCGACGGGGTGCTGCTGAACCTCTCCTTCGGCTTCGGCGTCAGGGATGCGGTGCGCGAACACGGGCTTTCTGCCACCGATTTCGCCGATACCGACCTCGCCATCGAACTTCTCTACCTCTACGAGGCCAAGACCGCCGTCATGGGCGAACTGACCCGCATGGCCGACCGGCTGCGCGGCGCCCGCGTCCGGGCCGAGGAACAGGCGGCGACCGATCCGCTGACCGGCCTCGGCAACCGCCGGGCGATGGAGGCGGCGCTGGACCGCCTGCTGCGCGGGGGCGAGGGCTTCGCGCTGCTGCATATCGACCTCGATTACTTCAAGCAGGTCAACGATACGCTCGGCCATTCCGCGGGCGATCATGTCCTGGCCGAAGTCGCCTCGCGGCTGCGGCGCAGTGTCCGCGCGGGCGATCTGGTGGCGCGGGTGGGGGGCGACGAATTCGTCATCCTGCTGGCCGGAGTCCTCGACCGCGCGGCGCTGGCCCGGGTCGGCGCCACGATCTACGACCACATGCGCCTGACCATCACCCATGAGGGGCACCCCTGTCCCGTCGGCCTGTCGATCGGCGCCGTGCTGGTCGGGCCGGGCAGCGACCAGGGCGAGGCAGCGCTCGTCTCGCTGGCCGATCTGGCGCTCTATGCTTCGAAACGGGCCGGACGCGGGCGCATGATGCTGTGGAACGCCGATCAGTCGGTGTCGCAGGAACTGGCCCGTGCCGATGGGGCCGAACGGCGGATCATGACCGGATGAACAGCGCGCCGGGCAGGGTGCTCAGCTTCTCGACCCCGGTCTCGGTGATCAGGATCGGTTCGGTGATCTCGATCCCGCCATCGTCGAGCCAGAGCGCCGGCATGAAATGCAGCGTCATGCCCGGCTGCAGGGGCGTCAGATCCCCGCGGCGCAGCGACAGCGTGCGCTCGCCCCAGTCCGGCGGATAGCTGAGGCCGATGGAATAGCCGGTGCGGCTGTCCTTGCGGAACCCGTGCCGCCCCAGCGTGTCGTAGAAGGCGATCGCCATGTCCTCGCAGGTATTGCCCGGCCGGGCCCTGGCCAGCGCCGCCTCGGTCGCCTCCTGCACCGCGGTCTCGGCCCGCCGGTAGGTGGCGGGCGGCTCGCCGAAGAACAGCGTGCGCGATTGCGGGCAATGATAGCGCCGGTAAACCCCGGCGATCTCGAAGAAATGCGCCTCGCCCCGCTGCATCGGCCGGTCGTCCCAGGTCAGATGCGGCGCCGTCGCGTCCATGCCCGAGGGCGCCATCGGCACGATCGCCGGGTAATCCCCCCAATGCCCGCCCGCGCCCGTCGCCCCGGCATGCAGGATCTCGGCCACCAGCCGGTTCTTGGGCAGCCCGGGCTCCGCCACCTCCAGGATGCGCTTGTGCATCGCCTCGACGATGCCCGCGGCGCGCCGCATCCGGGCGATTTCCGCGGGCGATTTCACCAGCCGCTGCCAGTTCACCAGCCCCGTGGCATCGGCCAGGTCCAGATGATCGGCCAGCACGGCATGGGCCTTGGCCGAATAATAGTAATTGTCCATCTCGACGCCGACGCGCCCGCCAGCCCAGCCCTGATCGCGGATCAGCGCGGCCAGCACCTCCATCGGGTGCTTGTCCGGGTTCTGCACATAGCTGTCGTCATAGCCATGGATCGCCTCCTCGCCCATCCAGACCGTGCGCCGGGCGCCTGCCGCATCCATGCCGCGCCCCCACCAGAGCGGCGGGCCGGAAGGCCCGATCACCACCCCCTGATGCACATAGAAGGACCAGCCGTCATAGCCGGTGGCCCAGGCCATGTTCGACGGATCGCTGACGATCAGCGCCACGAGGCCCTGCGCCGCCATCGCCACCCGGATCCGCGCCAGCCGCGCCTCGTATTCACTCAGGGAAAAATCGGTCTCGTCCATGGCACCCCCTCGGTCATGCCCGAGTGTGGCACGCCAGAGACGCGCCACCAAACCCGATCTTTGTTCCCCAAATATCCACGGGGTTTCCAAAGGGGGGCGTGCCCCCCTTTGGCGAGGGGGCGCGGGGGGCGAGCAGCCCCCCGCCTTTGTCGCCCGCAGGCGTCAGCCCAGGGCGAAACCGCTCAGAGGTCCAGCCAGATGGTCATCGGCCCGTCATTGACCAGCGAGACCTGCATCTCCGCCCCGAAGACCCCGCGCCCGACCGTCACGCCGCGCGCGGCCAGCGTCGCCGCGAAATGCTCATAAAGCGCGCGACCCAGATCGGGCGGGGCGGCGGCGGAAAACCCGGGGCGGTTCCCGCGCGAGGTATCGGCGGCCAGGGTAAATTGCGACACGACCAGCGCGCCGCCCCCGACATCGGTCAGCGAGCGGTTGGTCTTGCCCGCCTCGTCCCGAAAGATCCGCAGTTTCAGGATCTTGTCCGCCAGGGCCTCGGCCTTTGCCGTGTCGTCGCCCTGCATGGCGCAGACCAGGATCATCAGCCCCGGACCGCAGGCGCCGACGATCTCGGCCTCGACCGCGACCGAGGCCGAGGTCACCCGTTGCACCAGCGCGCGCATCAGCGGCCCTGCGTCACATAGAGGACGACGCCCGCCACGATCAGTGCCACGACCACGGCGCCGGCGATCTTCCAGGCCGACCAGGGCCGCTCGCCCTGCACCTTGCCGGTCTGGCCGTTGACGATGAAGCGGTAGGATTTGTCGCGGTAGCGATAGGCCGCCATCCAGATCGGCAGGAGGACGTGCTTGAACTTCTCGTTGTCGTGGTCGGTATCGACCGAATGCACCCGCTGCTCATCGCCGCCGATGTCGCGGCGCACGTCCTGGCGGATCACCTCGTCCATGCGCTGGACGCCGATCACATGCCCCTCGGGCAGCTGCACCGTATAGCCCTCGGCCCGGAAACCCGACAGGTATTGCGGGTTGTAGGGGGCGAGTTCGCCCAGCATCCAGGGCTCCAGCGCATGGGCGAAATTGCGCGGCAGCGATTGCGAGGCCATGACCAGCATGTCGCGAAAATCCCGCGCGACGCGGCCAGACACCGGCGTCCAGCGGATCCGGCGCACCCGTTCCGTCTCGGTCTTGCCGTTGCGGGTGACGGTGCGCGTCTCGTAATAGGCGTCGCCCCGCTCGCCGCGGTAGCGGCTGCGCGTGTCGGCGTCGAAGGACCAATAGGGCACATAGAGCCCGTCCAGCCGCGAGCCGTCCGAGCGCGCGTAATCCTTCAGCTTGTTCGGCGCGAACCACAGCCGCCCCAGCCAGCCGCGCATCGCGTCATGCGCCTCGCGTTCGGTCAGCTTGAAGGGCAGCACGGCGCCCGGCTTGATCTGCCGTTGCGTCCCGGTGTCGGTGACGACCGGCGAGCCGCAGAACGGGCATTGCGCCGCGTGCTGGGCGGGGTCGAATTCCACCTGCGCCCCGCAGTTCGAGCAGCTGAGGACCCGGTGTTCCTCCATCGCCTGCGGCGGCAGGTGATTGGCCAGCGCTTCGCGCAGGTCATAGGCTTCGAGCGCCGTCTCGCGTTCGCCCTCGGAATAGGGGATGTCCTGTTCGTGGCCGCAATACTGGCAGGTCAGCCGCCGCTGCCCCGGCGCGAAACGCAGCTGGGCGCCGCAATTCTCGCAGGGAAAGCGGTGCTCGTCGCTGCCCGCGGGCTCAGGGGCGGGCGCAGGGGGTGTCGGTTGCCCCCAGGGCGCCGCGCCGGGCGGCGGCGGGGGCGTGTCGTCGCTGGGGCACATGGCGGCTTACCCCGCGGGCGGGGGCGGGGGCGGCATCGCGGCGAAGAGGGACGCCAGCGCCGGCACCTCGCCCGCCTTGGCCCAGCCGGCCATGCCCTGCGTCCAGACCATCGTGTCGCGGTCGAACTGCCCGGAGCCCATCATCTGCTGCAGCGCGGCCGTGCCGAAGGGGCCGGTGGTCTGCCCGTCCTTGGCGACGTGGAACTGCGCCGCGGCGGGCGGAGGCGGAGGCGGCGGGGCGGCACCGGCGGGCGCCTGGTTGCCCTGCTGGCCCCCCATGCCGCCCATCGCATTGGCCATGGCCTGCGCCATGCCCATCCCCATCCCCATGCCCATCCCGGCGCCCATGGCGTTGTCGCCCCCGGCACTGGCCGCGTTCTGCATCGCCTGCGCGGCCGAGAACTGGGTGTATTTGTTCAGATCGCCGACGATCCCCATCGACGAGCGCTGGTCGAGCACCTTCTCGACCTCGGGCGGCAGGGAGATGTTCTCGATATAGAGTTCCGGCATCGACAGGCCGTATTCGGTCAGCGTCGGCTGGATCGCATCGCCGACGATCTTGGACAGGTCCTGCGTGTTCGCCGCCATGTCGAGCGCGGGGATGCCCGAGGCCGCCAGCGACTGGCTGACCTTCTGCACCACGATGTTGCGGATCTGGCCCGAGATCTCGTCCTGGGTGAACTCGCCATCGGTGCCGACGATCTCGGTCATGAACTTGGCCGGGTCGGTCACGCGGATCGTGTAGCTGCCGAAGGCCCTGAGGCGCAGCGCCCCGAATTCCGGGTCGCGCAGCATGATCGGGTTCTGCGTGCCCCATTTCAGACCGGGGAAGCGCCGGGTGTTGACGAAATAGACCTCGGACTTGAAGGGCGACTTGAAGCCGTGGTCCCAGTGCTGCAGCGCCGTCATGATCGGCATGTTGTTGGTTTCAAGCTCGTAGAGCCCGGGGCCGAAGATATCGGCCAGCTGGCCTTCATGGATGAAGACGGCGGCCTGCCCCTCGCGCACGGTCAGCTTGGCGCCCATCATGATGTTGTTGCCGTAGCGCTCGAAGCGGTAGACGAGTGTGTCCCGGCTGTCGTCGAGCCACTCGATGACATCGATGAACTGGCCCTTGAGGAAGCTGAAAACCATGGGTCACTCCTGCGGAAATGCTTTCAAATCTGCGGTCAACTTGCACCCGCCACCAGTTCGGACGCAATGGAAAAGATGATCGGGCGGGCTTCACGTTCTGTCATGCCGGGGCGCAGGCGGGGGTCGTAATGGATCTGCAGCAGCAGCAGGTCCAGATCGGTCAGCAGCGCGAATTCCTGATCGTCGTTGAAGATCGAGGGCCGCGCGCGGCCCGAATCCGCGGCCAGTCCCAGGCCCTGGCTCAGTTCTTCGTGATAGCAGGCGAGCCGCGTCAGGTCGGGGTGTTCGGCGCGGATCACCGCCACCGCCTCGGTATAGGCAGCCGAGCCGTCGCGGGCAAAGGCCATGGCCAGGCAGAAGGTCTCGCGCGGCATGTCGGTGATCAGCCGCACGGCCCGCTCGTCGATGCCGGGGATCAGGGTGCGGATGCGCTGGCCCGCCTCCTGGCGTTCGGATTCCGACAGCACCAGGACGTGGAAATTCCCCGAACTGTCGCCCAGGGGCGCCACCGTGATCGGATGGTTCGCGGCGGTGCCCATCCGGGCGGCCAGCGCGCGGACGTCCTGATAGTCGCGCACCCGCGTCGCGCGCCCGGTCGAGGCGCCGAATTCGAGGCTGTAGCGCACCGGCACCTCCCAGCGGCGCAGCACGCTGGCGCTGCTGGTGTCGGGGGTGGCGAGTTCGTTGTTGAGGGCGATGGCGATATAGGTCTCGGCCAGCCGCGCCGGGGTCACGACGACGTCCTGCGCCCCGGGATCGGTGCGCATCAGGCCGCGGGCGCGGCGTTCGTCCTCGATCCGGGTGTAATAGGCGCGCATATCGGCCGACCTTGGGTCAACCGGCAGCACCTCGGCCGGGCGTTGCGGGGCGGCGCTGGGGCCGGGCGCCGGTTCCCCCCGCTGCAGCGCGGTGCAGCCCGCGGCGAGGGCCGCGGTCAGCATCAGCGCAAAGAGGGCGGCGGCCCGCTCAGGCCGCCGGGTTGTCGCCACGCGCCTTCGCCGCGGCGAGCGAGTCGCGCAGTTCGGCCTCCATCTTGCGCAGTTCTTCCTCGGCGGCGGCGCGCTTTGCCTTGCCCTCGTCGGCGATCTGCAGGCTGTCCTGGATCGTGGCGATCAGGCTTTCGTTGGCGTGCTTGACGGCCTCGATGTCGAAGACCCCGCGCTCCATCTGCTCGCGCACCACGCGGTTCGTCTCGCGCAGGTTGTCGGCGTTCTTGGTCAGCAGTTCGTTGGTCAGATCGTTCGCCGCGCGGATCGATTCCGCCGCCTCTTTCGAACGCTGGATGGTCAGCGCCTGGGCCAGCTGAGTCTCCCACAGCGGCACGGTGTTGACCAGCGTCGAGTTGATCTTGGTCACCAGCGACTTGTCGTTTTCCTGCACCAGCCGGATCGAGGGCAGGGATTGCATCGTCACCTGACGGGTCAGTTTCAGGTCATGCACCCGGCGCTCCAGATCGTCGCGGGCGGCGCGCAGATCGCGCAGTTCCTGCGCCACGACGATCTTCTGGTCTTCCGAGGCGGCCTCGACTTCGGCCATCTTGGCGGGGATGGTGGTGGCGTCGAGGTCTTTCAGCTTTTCTTCGCCCGCGGCGATGTAGAGCGCCAGTTCCTGATAGAAGTCGAGGGTCTTTTCATAGAGCAGATCCAGCGACTTGATGTCTTTCAGCAGCACCGTCTCATGGCCGAGCAGGGTCTCGGTGATCTTGTCGATCTGGCCCTGCACCGTTTCGTAACGGGCCATGAAATTGGCCAGCGGCGCCGCCTTGCCGGTCAGGCGTTCCCACCAGCTGCGCTCGCGCCGGGTGTCCAGCTCGCTGACCGAAAAGCCGCGGATCGTGGTGACGATCTGGCGCAGGCTGTCGCCCGCGGGGCCCACGTCCTTGTTGCGCACATCGTCCAGCATCGCCTGGCTGATGGTCTGCAATTCCAGCTGCGCGCGCGAGCCGAAGCCGATGATCGACGAGGTTTCCGTCATGTCGATCTCGTTCATCCGGCTGCGGATGGCCTCGGCCACCGGCGCATCGGCCTGTTCGATGGGGACGAGTTCGCCGACCGGCTCGGGCAGGCGCAGCGCGGTCGCTTCCTGGATGGCGGTCGTCAGTTGCGTGGCCTGCTGGCGAACGTCGTCAGACATCGGGGTTTCCTTTCACGGGGACTTTCGTCTGGTTCTGAAATGCCGGAGAGAGCGGGTCAATGGCGGGATTGGCCGGGGGCAGGGCGGGGCGCAGCCCCTCGCGTTCAAGGCGTTCGCGCAGCACGTCGATCTCGATCTCCATCGCCTGGCGGTCGGAATCGCGCAAAGTCTCGGTGCGCAGCATGAAATTCTCTTCCAGATCGTCCAGAAGGTCGAGGTAATCCTTGCGCGCGCCGGGATCGCGCTGGCGCTCGTAGACCTCGACGAACTTGACCGTCGCGTCGCGGGCACCCTGCAGATAGACGCTGAGATAGCGCCGGGCGGCGGTCAGGTTCTGCGGATCGTCCTCGACTGCGCGCAGCAACTCGCGGACATGCGACTGGAAGCGGGTGAGCCGGGCCTCCAGATCGCGGTCGCGGGCGCGCAGCATGGCGTCGGACATGGCGCGCAGATAGGCCTCGGCGCCTTCGACGGCCCGGGCCACGCGGTCGGTCTGGAATTCGTCGACCCCTTCCATCCCCTTGCTGGTCAAGGGATCGGGGCCAAAGGCGGTGAGATGCAGCGCGCCGCCGATCAGGCCCAGCACCACCGGCACCGCCATGCCATAGGCGCTGCCGACACCGGCCAGCGCCAGGCCCAGCCCCATCGCGACAGAACCGAAGATCTTGCGCGGGATGGCCGGGCGGCGGGCGACGCGGCGCTGGTCATAGGCGTCCTGGGCGATCACCCCCTCGCGCGTCAGCCAGGCCGAGAACATCAACAGCGCGAAGACCCCCAGATGCTGCGCCATGCCCGCGGGATCGCGGAAAAACGCGCTGAACGCCCAGAGGAAGGGCATCACGAACAGCAGGTTCACGCGAAAGCCGGCCGGATGGCGGCGGGCCCGCTGGCGGCGCGCGGAACGGGGCGCGGGCGCTGTGCGCTCGTTCTCCGGGCGCGGATCGCCGCCGGGGCTGTTGGGGCCGCCATAGCGTCGTGCCATGCTCAGCCCCCCACGACCCAGGCGTAGACGAGAAGCGCGATCAGCAGCGCATAGGCGGTTTTCTGCAAGCCGGTGGTGGTCACGTCCGTTTCCCTGTCGTTACCCGGTGGGGAGGCCTTAGCCCCCAGATATAGGGCGTGTTATGGAAACTATAAGACAGCTGTCGGGCGAATGGAAAGCGCCGATGGCGGGTCAGCCGCGGGGCTTGGGCCGACCTTTGGGCGCATCGCCTGTCGGGCGGGCAGATTTGGTACCCCAGGATTTCGGCTTGGCCGGTTCGCCATCGGGGCCCTTGCGCCCGCCGTGGGACTTCATCCCCCAGGAGACGCGCTGCGGCTTGCCATCCTCGCCCACCGGCGTCCTGGTCGGGGCGCGGCCGGGTTTGGCGGGCGCTTTCGGCGCGCTCTTGGCGGGCGGGGCAGGGGGCGCGGCGCGGCCCTCGGCCACATCGTCCGCCGCAAGGCCCAGCTGGTCGCGCAGCACCCGCGGACGCAGTTCCTCGACCGCGCCGGGCTCCAGATTGCCCAGCTGGAACGGGCCATAGGCGGTACGGATCAGCCGGTTCACCGTCAGCCCGACCGTATCCAGCGCGCGGCGGATCTCGCGGTTGCGGCCCTCGCGGATGCCGACGGTCAGCCAGGCGTTGGCGCCCTGCTGGCGGTCGACATTGACCATCATCGGCTGGAATTTCTCGCCGTCGATGGTCACGCCCAGCTTCAGGGGGGCCAGCATCGCCTCGGTCGGGGTGCCGTTCACCCGCACCCGGTACTTGCGCAGCCAGCCGGTCGAGGGCAATTCGAGCCGCCGCTTCAAATCCCCGTCATTGGTCAGCAGCAGGAGGCCTTCGGAATTGAGGTCGAGCCGCCCGACCGACAGCACGCGCCCCAGTTCGGGCGGCAGGGTCTCGAACACCGTGGCGCGGCCCTTTTCGTCCTTCTCCGAGGTCACCAGGCCCAGGGGCTTGTGATAGAGCCAGACGCGCGTCGGCTCCTTGGCGCCCAGCGGCTGGCCATCGACGGTGATCTTGTCGCGCGGCGTCACGTTCAGCGCCGGGCTGTCGATGATCGTGCCGTTGACCGAAACCCGGCCCTCGGCGATCAGCGTCTCGGCCGCGCGGCGCGAGGCGACACCGGCGCGGGCCAGCACCTTGGCGATGCGCTCGCCCGCCCGTTTGTCGCCCTGGGGCAGGGCGGTGGCGGCAGGACGGGGGGGGGGCTTGGGCGTCAGGGTCATCGGGTTCCGGGAAAGGGTCTGGGCTTGCATGGGCTTGCATGGGGGCGCGCAAGCGGGCATCCAGTCCCATCAACCGCGTTGCGCCCGCCATGTCAATGAAGCCCGTTCCTGTCAGCCCCATGCAGATCGCCCTCGACGAGGCGCGGGCGGCCGCCCTCCGGGGCGAGGTGCCTGTCGGCGCGGTGGTGGTGGACCCCTCGGGACGCATCGTGGCGCAGGCCGGCAACCGCACGCGCGAGCTGTCCGACCCCACCGCGCATGCCGAGGTGCTGGCGCTGCGCGCGGCCTGCGCCGCAGCGGGCAGCGAGCGGCTGCCGGGCCACGCGCTGTGGGTCACGCTCGAACCCTGCCCGATGTGCGCCGCCGCCATCGGCTTTGCCCGCATCGCCCGGCTGTACTACGGGGCCTCGGACCCCAAGTCGGGCGGCGTGGCGCAGGCGCCGCGGGTCTATACCCATCCGCAGTGCCATCATGCGCCCGAGGTCTATGACGGGATCGCCGAGGACGAGGCCGCGCGATTGTTGCGTGACTTCTTTACCACCCTGCGGCGATGAATGTCTGACCTTTCACGCACTACAAATGCCGCCCCGCAGAGCAACGGGCGCAAATTGTGGACGAGATCTTAAGAAAATCCCTAAAATTCGAGCGTTTGTGGCCCGTTCTGAGAAAGTGGATTGCGCGATTTCGGCAAATTCAGTAGATTTGCAGGCAAAACAATAAACCGAGGCACAGGCAGAAACGCGTTCCCGGCTGGGCGCAGGCACAGGGTGAGCCCCGGGGCCTGCAGTCTGCCGCTACGGGTGGTTCGCTGCACTCCTCGGAAAAAAGGCAGAGCAGGCACCATGTTTGACCGGTCACGGGCCAAGGGCCCCATCCGCCGCGATGCGTCCGATTCCGGGCGTTCGCTCTCGGTTCGCGCGCTATGGGGCGGGCTTGCCGCGCTGGCCCTTCTGGCGGGATGTTCGCAGGAGGCGGGCGATCAGGCGGCTGGCGGCCTCAACCGTTTCTTCAACTCCACCAACCACCCGGGGATGGAGACGCTGGAGAACACGGTCGAGTTCACCATTGTCCAGCCCTCGCGCGCCATGGTCAACGCGCCCGAGGCGCTGCTGGTCTTCGAGCGCAACCTCAACGGCGCCATAGAGCAACGGATCATCCTGCCGAACGCCACCGCGGTCCGGGGTGACAACCTGCTGCATATCCGCGCCCAGACCGGCCGCAGCGCCGAGCTGACTCGCTTTGACTTCGACGAGATGCGGGCCCGCTTCGGCGGCCTGCCGCCGCCCTTCGAGCGGGTCTCGGCCTCGGGGCTGAACACCGGGTCGGACGCGCTGGGCAGCTATGTCTACGCCACCGAATCGGTGGGCGCGGGCACGCTTTGCGTGCTGGTGCTGCGGCGGATGGGGGTCGGCGCCCGGCCGCTGCCGCGCGGCACGCAGGCGCTCGACGTGATGATGCGCAATTGCGTCAACGGCTCGCTGGAGCAGGCGATGGAGCCGATGGGCGGGCGCGCCTTCGGGGTCGGCGGCGCCAGCGGCACGATCTACACGATGTCGCCGCATGCGGCGCCACAGGGCTGAGCCCGACACCCAAGTTCGGGAAGGTAAAGAGTTTTGCAGGGACAGGTGACATGGGCAAGATGATCGGGACGCGGACGCTGTCCCTGGGCGACAAGACGAATTTGCTGCTCTGGCTGGGTCTGATGGTCCTGGTGGCTGGTCTGGTCAGCGTACCGACCTCGATCCAGGTGCAGGCCACGCTGGGCATCGCCTCGTTCCTGGTTGTCGTCGCGCTCAAGCCGGTTGCCATGGAAAGCATGGTCGCGCGGTTCGCGATGATGTCCATCGCCTCGACCCTGGTGCTGCGCTACTGGGCCTGGCGCGTGACCGAAACCCTGCCGCCGGTGACCGATGTCATCTCGTTCATCCCGGCCATCGTGCTGTTTCTGGTCGAGACCTACGCGATCGGCGTCTTCTTCCTGTCGGCCTTCATGACCGCGGATCCGGTGAACCGCACGCTGCCGCCCCGGGTCGCTGCCAGCGATCTGCCGACCGTCGATATCCTCGTGCCGTCCTATAACGAGCCGGTCGAGATGCTGGCGGTCACCCTCTCGGCCGCCAAGAACATGCATTACCCCGAGCACAAGCGCACCGTGGTGCTGTGCGACGACGGCGGCACCGACCAGCGCTGCAACAGCGACAATCCCGAACTGGCCGAGAAGGCCAGGAAGCGGCGGCGTGACCTGATCCAGCTCTGCGCCGAGCTGGGGGTGATGTATTCGACGCGTGAGCGCAACGTTCATGCCAAGGCCGGCAACATGTCAGCGGCGCTGGAGAAACTCGACGGCGATATCGTCGTGGTGTTCGACGCCGACCACGTTCCCAGCCGCGATTTCCTGGCCCGCACGGTCGGCTATTTCGTCGAGGATCCGAAGCTGTTCCTGGTGCAGACGCCGCACTTCTTCCTCAACCCCGATCCCATCGACCGCAACATCGGCCTGCGCGACGATTGCCCGCCGGAAAACGAGATGTTCTACCACCTCAGCCACCGCGGGCTGGACCGCTGGGGCGGGGCGTTCTTCTGCGGCTCGGCGGCGCTGTTGCGCCGCAAGGCGCTGGACGAGGCGGGCGGTTTCGCCGGTGACACGATCACCGAGGACGCGGAGACCGCGCTGGGCATCCACGCCCGCGGCTGGAAGTCGCTCTATGTCGATCACGCGATGATCGCGGGCCTGCAGCCCGAGACCTTCGTCTCCTTCATCGAGCAGCGCGGCCGCTGGGCGACGGGGATGATGCAGCTGCTGATCCTGAAGAACCCGCTGAAATACCGCGGCCTCAGCCTGACGCAGAAGCTGTGCTACCTGAACTCGATGACCTTCTGGCTGTTCCCGCTGGTGCGGATGACCTTCATCCTCGCGCCCTTGATGTACCTGTTCTTCGGCCTGCAGATCTTCGTCGCCACCATCGGCGAGGTCGCGGTCTACATGACCAGCTACATGGCGGTGAACTTCCTGATCCAGAACGCGCTTTACGGCAAGGTGCGCTGGCCGCTGGTCTCCGAGATCTACGAGACGGCGCAGGCCCCCTATCTGGCGGCGGCGATCTTCAAGACCTTCTGGAACCCGCGCGGCGCCAAGTTCAACGTGACCGCCAAGGACGAGGTCCTGGAAGAGGATTTCGTCTCGCCGATCTACAAGCCCCTGATCTTCATCTTCGCGCTGACCCTGCTGGGCGTCGTCGCCGCGGCGGTGCGCTGGGTCATGTTCCCGGGCGATCACAACATCATCATGGTGGTGGGCGGCTGGGCGATCTACAACTTCCTGCTGGTCGGCGCCTCGATGCGCGCCGTCGCCGAGCGCCAGCAACGCCGCGCCGTGCCGCGCGTGCCGGTGAATGTGCCCGCGACGGTGGCGCTGGGCCTCGATCATCCGGTGTTCATGCCCGCCACGGTGGTCGATGCCTCGACCTCGGGCTGCCGGCTGGTGCTGCGCTCGAAACCGCTGGCCGATGGCACCACGCCGGTGATGCCCCGCGTCGCCGACACCTTCTATTTCACGCCCGAATTCCCCCGTTCGCCGCATCTGGAGAACGCGGTCCGCGTTCAGGTCCAGAGCGTCACGCGTGAGGGCGAGGCGGTCGCGCTGGGCGTCAAGTTCGACCCGACCCAGCCGATGATCGTGCGCGAGACCATCGCCCACATGATCTTCGGCGACAGTGCCTCGTGGGAGGCGATCCGCGCCCGCCGCCACAAGAAGATGGGCCTGATCCGGGGCATGCTCTACGTGTTCCAGCTGTCGTTCCAGGGCATCTATCACACGCTGCGCGCGCTGGCCGAAGAGCCCGCCCGCCAGCAGCGCGTGCGCGAGCGCGAGCGCAACGCCCAGGTGACCCGCACGGTGCCCGCCCACATGATGGCCTTTGGCGAGGCGTTCGACCCGCCCACCACCGACCGGCCGATCAGCCTGCTGCAGGCGGCGATTTCGCAAAATGCCGGGCGGGGCGTGCCGCCGCAGGGGGCCAACACCCCGGGGGAGGCCTATTGATGCGCCGCTTCCGTCCCCTTCTGGCTGCAGCCCTGCTGTCCCTCGCCCTGCCGGTCGCGGCTTTCGCGCAATCGGGCGGGATCATCCCGCTGCCTCTGGACAGCGATCCGTCGGGCGGCGTCTCGGACAGCATGATCGACCAGCTCAACGCCGACCGGATCGAGGCCGAGGCCCACCGCGGCACCTATGTCGAGGAAATCGCCGTCGACCCCACGGTCATCAGCCCGCTGCGCCCGATCGAGGCCCGCGGCCGACCCGCGGGCAGCGCCATCCGCTTTGACGGCGAACGGCGCACGCTGCAATTCGCCCTCTTCGTGCCGCGCCCCGATCAGGTGCGCGCGCTCAGGATTTCCACGCTCTCGTCGATCAACGTCCTGCCCGAGCGCTCGCATTACCGCGTCTGGGTCAACGAGACGATGGTGGGCGAGGGGCGGCTGGAGAATTTCACCAGCTTCGGCACCGTCGACTTCCCGATGAACGCGGCTGCCGTGCTGCCCGGGCAGAACAATGTCCGCATCGAACTGGTGCAATACCACCGGATCTATTGCGGGCCGGAAGCCTCGTTCGCGCTGTGGTCGGACATCGACCTCGCGAATTCGGGTGCGGTGCTGGCCTCGTCCGAGGGCATCTCGGGGCAGGAGGGGTTCCTGATGGGCCTCGCCGCCGCCGCCGCCACCGGCTCGGGGATCGAGATCCGCGGCGCCGACGGGCTCGGCGCCTATCGCGACGCCTGGGTCTCGACCATCACCCAGCGGATCAGCGCCGCGCTGGGGGGTGACCCGATCCCGTTCCGCTTCACCGAATACTGGTCGGTGCAGGGCGCGGCCCGCTCGGCTGCGCGGATCACCTTCCTGCCGTCGACCGCCAACCGGCTGACCTTCCGCGTCTCGGGCGACGGGGCGCAGGTCATGGTGGTCGAATTCGTCCCCGACGAACGCCCGCACGCCCTGCCTGAATTCGAGAACATCCTGCCGCGCGTCGCCGACCGGGCCCAGCCGCCCCTGATCGACACGATGCGCCCGGTCGCCTTCTCGGAATTCGGCTTCGAGACGACCGAGGTCTATGACCATTACGCCCGCATCGACACGCGCTTCCGGCTGCCCGACGACTGGATTGTCCTGACCAACGACAAGGCCGAGATCCGGCTCGACTATATCTTCATCGAGGGCCTGCCCGACCAATCGGTGCTGCTGGTCCATATCAACAACGAAAACGTTCGCCTGCTGCCGATGTGGCGCGGCGGCGGCGAGCTGATCGAGCAATTCCCGGTCCGCTTCGAGGCGCGGCTGCTGCGGGCGGGCATCAACACGCTCAGCTTCGAGGTGCTGGTCCCGGGCTCGCCCCCCGACATGCCGTGCCCCTTCAACGACACGCCGATCCTGGCCATCGGCCAGAGCTCGACCCTTTCGGTGCCCTACAGCCCGTCGATGTATCTGCCCGACATGCACATCGCCTTCGCCGGGCTGACCCCGGCCAGCGTCGAGACCAACGAGATGTCGGCCCGCTCCTTCGACGACAACGACGTGGTGACGCTGCAGGCCGCGCTCAGCGGCGGCGAGCGGCCCGACGCTGTGGCGCTGAACACGCATCTCTACCTGCTGGCGCTGGACGATCTGGGTTCGGTGCCGCTGGGGGGCTATCAGCTCAGCCGCCGGGCGCTTGAGGCGGCGCTTCTGCACAACGACACCGCCCCGGCCGCCACCGGCGCCGAGCCCGCGCATGCGCTGCTCAGGGCGCGCGAGCGGTCGGACAGCGGGGCGGCGCTGTCGCGCGGCTGGGACTGGCTGAAGAACGGGTTCCAGACGGCGCTGCAATGGCTGCAACCGCGCTCGGGCCTGTTGCTGGAACAATGGCTCGAGCGCCAGAACGCCCAGGCGGTGCTGTTGCAGCTGGATCCCGGGCGGCCCAACCAGCTGTGGATGGTCCGTGCGCCCGAAAGCGACATCAGCGCCATCGCCTCGGCCATCGTTGCCGCGCGCACCAATACCGACGGGCCGCGCGGGCAGGTCTCGGTCCTCGACCGGGACGGCCGCTGGCAGAACTGGACCGCGCCCGACCGCCAGCCGGTGCTGCTGGAGGCCGTCACCCTGTCCAACGTCCGCCACGTGGTTGGCAATGTCGTCTCGGCCATGCCGATCCGCTACGTGGCCGGCCTCTTCTTCCTTGCCCTCGTCTCGGCGCTTTTCGCGCTCAGACTGGTGATCGCCACGCGGGAGCACAAGCAATGAACCGACGCCATTTCCTGACGCTGGCCGGAGTCGCGCCCTTTGCCGCGGCCTGCGCGGGCGGGGAGGCGGGCGCGCAGGGCCTGCTGACGACGGCGGATCTGGCGCAGACTGCCGCCCCGGTCTGGCAGGCGTGGAAAGCCGCCTATCTGCAGAACGACGGCCGGGTGGTCGACGGGTTGCAGCAGAACGCCAGCCATTCCGAAAGCCAGGGCTACGGCCTGTTCCTGTCGACCGAATTCGGCGATCAGGATGCGTTCCGGCGGATCTTTGACTGGACCGAGATGAACCTCTCGATCCGCGGCGACGGGCTTCTGGCCTGGCGCTTCCTGCCGGGGCAGGCCAATCCGGTGCCCGACCTCAACAATGCCTCGGACGGCGATCTGTTCTACGCCTGGGCGCTGGTCCGTGCCGCCAACCGCTTCAACGAGCGCCAGCATCTGGTCCGCGCCCAGCAGATCGCCACGGCGCTGGCCGAACGCTGCATCGTCGCTTCGCTGGCCAATGCCGGCGAGACGGTGTTCCTGCCCGCGGCGCAGGGTTTCGTGCATGAGGACCGGCTGGTCTTCAACCCCAGCTACATCATGCCGCTGGCGATGCGCGAGGTGGCGATGGCCACGGGCGTGGTCGAACTGGCCCAGACCGCCCAGCATGCCGAGGCGATGCTGGTGCGGATGGCCGACAGCGGGCCGGTGCCCGACTGGGTGCAGGTCACGGCCCGCGGCATCGTTCCGGCCGAGGGCTTTTCGACCGCCGCGGGCTACGAGGCGATGCGCGTGCCGCTCTATCTGGTGTGGTCGGGCCTGAACCGTCACCCGGCGGTCACGCAGATGATGCGGGTCTATGCCCGCACCGTGCAGCCCGGGGTGCCGGTGCCCACGCGGGTGGACCCGCTGTCGGGCGCGGTGCTCGAGGCCTCGTCCGACGCGGGCTACCGGGCGCTGGCCGCGCTCGTGTCCTGCGCCGGTGCCGCGGGGAGTGTGGGGTCGGACATGCCGCCCTTCGACCCCTCGCAACCCTATTACCCGGCGACGTTGCAAATGTTCGCGATGATCGCTGCCAACCAGGTGAGCCCCGAATGCGTGCCGATCTGATCCCCGCCCTCCGCCCCCTTCTGGCCAGCGCCGCGACCGCTCTGGCGCTCAGCCTGATGGCGCCGATGCCGGCCATGGCCCAGGCCCCCGCGGCCGAGGATCTCAGGGCGCTGATCTATTACCTCGACCACGACGACCAGCGCGCCGTGCAGGCCGAGATGCGCCGCCTGCGCGCGCAATTCCCGCGCTGGACGCCGCCCGGCGACGTGAACGAGCTGCGGGCGATGGGCGCCACCGCCACCGCCTCGGTCGATGTGGCGCCGATCTGGGCGCGGATCGAGCGTCAGGATTATCTGGGCGCCCGCGGCCTGATCGACGAGGCCCGCACGCGCGTGCCCGGCTGGCAGCCCGATGCCGAGATGCTGCGCGTGCTGGAACTGAACGAATCCCAGGCCGCCTTCGACGAGGCCTATGCGCGCCGCGACGCGGCCGGGGCCATCGCCGCCGCCCGCCGGGTTCCGGCGCTGATGCGCTGCGACCGGATCAACAACGCCTGGCGCCTTGCCGAGCTTTACGCCGGGGCCGGGCAGAACGGCAACGCCGTGACCACCTATCGCGGCGTGCTGTCGTCGTGCACCCGCGCGGGCGACGTCATCCCGACCCTGGAAAAGGCCAATGACGTGGCCAGCTGGGACGAGATGGTCCAGCTGTTCGAGGTGGCGCGCCAGACCGCTCCGGCGAACCGCACCCAGCTCGACCCGCTGGAAGAGCGCCTGCGCGCCGGACGGGGCGGCAGCGCCCCCCGGGCCAGCACCCCGCGCGCGCCTGCCGCGGCGACCACCACCGCCGCCGCGCCCGCACCCGCCGCCGCCGCCCCGGTCGTCAGCGCCGCGCCCAGTGTCGGGGGCCCGGCGCCCTCGGTCCCGGTGCCCGCGGGGCGCCTCGGGCTCAGGGGCGACGGCCGCGTCGGCCAGACCCGCGCGCTGAAGGAACAGGGCAACTGGCCCGCCTGCCTTGCCGCCTCGGCCAATCCGCGCTCGATCGAGCTGCTCTACGAACGCTCGTGGTGCGCCTATAACCTCGACCGCACGGGCGAGGCGCTGGCCGGTTTCTCGACCACGGTGCAATCGGGCGGCGGGCTGGGCGGCAACGTGCCGCGGGACGCGCGTTTCGGCATGATCCTGTCCTATCTGGCGATGAACATGACCGAGGAAGCCGCGCGCCTCGCCGCCGCGACCAACCTCACGCAGGAACAGCGGATCACCGCGGAATCGTCGATCCTGGACCAGCGCGGCGTCCGGTCCTTCCACCGCCGCGATTACGCCCAGTCGATCGCCTATCTCAATGCGCTGGAGCAACTCACCGGGCCCCTGCGGCGGGATCTGGCGATGCTGCGCGCCTATGCCTATCAGAACAACGACCAGCCGCGTCAGGCGCTGGCCGAGTTCGAGCGGCTGAACAACGAGCTTTCCACCGACGAGACCCGCGCGGCGCTTGAAAACGCCCGCAGCTCCGTGGCTGGCGGCTAGGGACGCAGCAGAGTGCGCCTTGTCCTCCATATCGGCGCGCATGGCACTGACCGGGGGCAAGTCGCGGCCTGGATCGCCCAGAACCGCGCCGCGCTCGAGGCCGAGGGGATCGCCGCCCCGCCGCCGCGCCTGTTCCTGGCGCGTATCTCCGAGGCGCTGGATCTCCAGCGCGACGCCGACCCGCTGACGCGCGAGGAGGCGCTGCTCAGGGGCCTTGGCGCCACCGGTCAGCGGCGGCGCATGGTGGTCAGCGCCCCGGGGCTTCTGGGCAGCGTCGCCGATGTGCTGGCGCCCGACGGCTTTTACACCCGCGACGTGGCGCGCCGCCTTTATGGGCTGCGCACGCTCTTTCCCCGCACCGGGCTCAGCTTCCTGCTGGCGGTGCGCAAGGCCTCGGGCGTGATCCCGGCGATCCTGCCCGACGATGCAGGCGCGGTCGAGACGCTGGTGCCGCTGCTGACCGACGATACGCTGCCCTGGTCGCGGCTGGCCGGGACGATCCGCCGCCAGACGCCGGGCGCCTCGCTGCTGGCCTGGCGGCACGAGGATCTGCCGCAGGTCTGGCCCGGAGTGCTGGCCGAGATCGTCGGCAATCGCGCGCCCCTGCCGCCCGCGGGCCTGCTGGATTTCGCCGCCGCCGGGCTGGGGGCCGAGGCGCGGCTGCGGCTCACCCGCTATCTGGCCAGCGCCGAGGCGCCGCCCGCCAGCGCCGGGCAGTTGCGGCAGGTGGCCGGGGTCTTCGCCCGCCGCTACGGGGCGGCGCCCGATCCCGACCCGGCCGCCGGGTTGCCGGCCTGGGCGCGGGTGCGGCTGCAGGAACTCGATGCGGGCTATGCCACGGAATGGGGCGATCTGGCGGGGATCGAGGGCGTCAGGGTGCTGATGCCCGGCTGAGCCTCAGCGCCCCCGGCGGTCGCTGCGGATCGGGTCGGCCAGCAGCCGCAGCCCGTTCAGCACCACCAGCACCGTGCCGCCTTCGTGTCCGATCACCGCCAGGGGCAAGGGCAGCTCGAAGAACAGCCCGCCGGTCACCAGCACCGCCATGGCCCCCAGCGCGAAGGTCAGGTTCTGCCTGACGATCCGGGCGGTGCGGCGGGCCAGCCGGTGGGCCTCGGCCAGACGGGTCATGTCCTCGCTCAGCAGCGCCACATCGGCGGCCTGCAACGCCACCTCGGAGCCCGCCGCGCCCATGGCGATGCCGACATCGGCCCGCGCCAGTGCCGCCGCATCGTTCACCCCGTCGCCGACGAAAGCCACCTTGCCGCGTTCGGTCATCGCCGCGATGAGCCGCACCTTGTCGCCGGGCAGGAGGTCGGCGTGGATCTCGTCCGGGCGCAGGCCCAGCTCGGCGCCGATCCTCAGCGCCACGGCCCGCCGGTCGCCGGTCATCATCGCCCGTTCGGTGACGCCGCCCGCGCGCAGCGCCCTCAGCCCCGCGGCCGAGGTGACGCGCGGCCGGTCGGCCACCGTCACCGCGCCGAGGAGCCGCTCGCCGCGCCCGGCATAGATCAGCGTCTCGGCCCCCTCGGCCAGTGCGGCGAGGGCCGGGGCGTCCGATCCAGCGCCGCGCCGGGCCACCATCCGGGCGTTCCCGGCCCAGAGCGTGCCCTCCGCATCCCGCCCCTCGATCCCCTCGGAAGGGGCGGAATGCACCGCCGTCACCGGGGCAGGCGACAGGCCCCGGCGCTGGGCCTCGGCCCGGACCGCGCGGCCGATCGGGTGCTCGGATTGCGCCTCCAGCCCCGCCAGCGCGCTCAGGAACCCGGCCTCGTTCCCGTCCGGCGTCCAGATTCCCGTCACCTCGGCCCTGCCGGTGGTCAGCGTGCCGGTCTTGTCGAAGGCAAAGGCCCGGACCTCGGCCAGCGTCTCCAGCGCGGCGCCGCCCTTGAAGAGGACACCGCCCCGCGCCGCCGCCGACAGCGCACTCAGGATCGCGGCGGGGACCGAGATCACCACCGCGCAGGGCGAGGCCGCGACCAGCAGCGTGGCCGCGCGGTAGAGCGCCAGGTCATGGCCCCAACCGAGCGCCAGAAAGATCCCGAAGGCCAGGATCGCGCCCAGCAGCACCGCGACGGTATAGCGCTGCCCGAACCATTCGCTGAACCGCTCGGAGGGGGCCTTGGCCGCCTGCGCCTCGGTCACCAGGGCGATCATCCGGGCGACGGTCGATTCCGCCGTGCCCCGGGTCACCGTCACCGCCAGCACGCCGTCCAGGTTCACCGTCGCCTCGAAGACCGGCGCGCCGGGGCCCTTGTGCACGGGCATGGATTCGCCGGTGATGGTGCTTTCATCGAGGGCGCCGCTGCCCTCGGCGATGGTGCCATCGACCGGCACCCTTGCGCCCGGGCGCAGGACCACGACATCGCCCGGAACCAGCGCCGCGACCGGCACCTCGCGGGTGGCAGCGCCCTCGCGCCTCAGCGCCGTGTCGGGCCTGAGCGCCATCAGCGCCTCGACCGCGCGGCGGGCGCGGCCCATGGCCCGGTCCTCGAGCGTGCTGGACAGCGAGAAGAGCGTGAGCAGCACCGCCCCCTCCATCGCCGCCCCCACGGCCAGCGCCGCCAGTGCCGCGACCACCATCAGCAGGTCGATGTCGAGGACGCGTTGGCGGATCAGCTCCCGCCCGGCCCTGAGAAATGCCGGAACGCCCCCCGCCAGATAGGCGAGGAGATAGCCTGCGGCCTCCACCCCCGGCTGCGGAAGGGCCCAGCGCGCCAGCGCCGCCACCAGCAGGCCGGTAAGGGTCAGGGCGGTGAAAAGGAGGTCGGCGTCAGGCAGTCGGAACTTCATTGCGGCTCATCCCCGGCTCCTGCTGCTATGATACGCAGCGGGCCGGGGGGCAAGCCGGATCGCCGCCGGGCCTGGTCGGCACGGCGCGAGGCGGTCGCGCGCACGCAGTCCGAGGGATCGTGGGCAGCGTCGAGCGGGCCGGGCTGCGCCCGCTCCTCGCTTTCCCCAACGAAGGCCGGTGCCTCCGTTGTGGCGAGGCCCGGCGTTTCAGATCGGCCGGTCGATCCCGTCATAGATCGCCTGCAAGGCGTCGATCCGCTGGCGATAGGCATGGCGGATGCAGGCGGCGTCGGGGCCGCAGGCCATGCGGGTTTGCAGCCAGGCGCGCTGGTCGTCCTGCATGGCGCCGCGCATGCCCATGCCAAAGAGGCCGCTGAGCAGGCGGAACATGGTCGCCATCTCGACATCCATGTCGTTGAGGTCGCGGGTCTGGCAGATCGCCCGCTCGTTGGGGGTGAGCGTCGGCAGGGAGCAATCATAGCTCGCGGCGCTGGCGGGCAGGGGCAGGGCAAGCAGGACGGCGAGCAGCAGGGCAGGGCGCATCGGAACCTCCGGGCGGCTGTGCGGGGCCCTCAGCCTACGCCCGGCCGCCGCCCGCGCCTATCCCCTGTCACGCGCTCGTGCGGGGCGGGCGAGAAAGGGCTTGATCCTCCAGTGACTGGAGGAATTACCACCGCGCTGCCCATCCCGGAGATCATGATGAACGACCTTGCCCCGACCCGACCCGCGCTGCTGGCCCGGACCCCGCTTCTGGATTTCGACCACCCGGCGCTGACCGCGCTGATCGCCCGCCGCGGCTGGGCGACGCTGCCCGAGGCCGGGCGGATCGGCGCCACCTATGACTTCGTGCGTGACGAGATCGCCTTTGGCTACAACCGCGAGGATGCGATCCCGGCCTCCGAGGTGCTGGCCGACGGCTACGGCCAGTGCAACACCAAGGCGGTCCTGCTGATGGCGCTGCTCCGGGCGCTGGGCGTGCCCTGCCGGTTGCACGGCTTCACCATCGACAAGCGCCTGCAAAAGGGCGTGGTGCCGCCGCTGGTCTATCCGCTTGCCCCCCGCGATATCCTGCATTCCTGGGTCGAGATCCGCCATCAGGGGCGCTGGCTGGATCTGGAGGGCTTCATCCTCGACGCCGACTACCTTTCGGCGCTGCAACGCCGCTTCGGGGCCGGGGCGCTGTGCGGCTATGGCGCGGGGACCGAGTGTCTTGGGGCGCCCGGCGTCGCCTGGCAGGGCGAGAGCACCTATATCCAGCGCACCGGCATCAACGCCGATCTGGGACTCTGGGACAGCCCGGATGCCTTCTATGCGAGCCATGCGCAGGGTTTCGGCGGGCTGCGCGGCTGGCTCTACCGGCACGCCATCCGGCATTGGATGAATGCGCGGGTGCGGCGCCTGCGCGAGTCTGGATCGGCAGGAATGTATACATAAACCCGGCAAGGGGCGGAAATCGGCCCGTTTCAGACTCCGGTTGAATACATCGTTGACAATACAACCGGATCGCCCATAGCGTGCGACATGGCCTCCAATGACACGCCGGAGGGGAGGCCTGCACCAGGAGGGGTGCCTCCGGCCTTGGAGGAGAGATCATGTTTTTCAAAATTTCGGTCCCGCTCGCCAGCGGGGTGATGGCGCTTGCCGTCCTGCCGGTTCAGGCCCAGATCGCCTGCGATGCCTTGGGCGCGCAGGCCCTGACCGGCGTCAGCGTGACCTCGGCCCAGCCTGTCGCCGCCACCGATGCCCAGCCCGCCCATTGCGAGGTTCTGGCGCAGGTGCCGCCGAGTGACCCCGAGGGCTGGCCGATCAATCTGCGCGTCGTCCTGCCCGAGGAGTGGAGCGGCGCGGCCGTGCAATTCGGCGGCGGCGGCTATAACGGGATCATCCCCCGGCAGGATGGCGGGCGCTGGCAGACCGCCGACGCAGCCGCCGCCTTCCCGCACCGGGGCCATGTGACCTTCTCGGGCGACAGCGGCCATTCCGTCGACAACCTGCCGCTCGGCCCCGAGGCGGATCCGCGCCGCGCCTCCTTCGCGCTGAATGACGAGGCCTTCACCCGCTACGCCCGCACCTCGGTCGGCGAGACCTACGAGGCGGCGATGCAGATCATCGAGGCGCATTACGGCCGCGCGCCGGAGTTGCGCTATTTCATCGGCTTCTCGCAGGGCGGGAAAGAGGCGATGATCGCCGCGCAGGACCACCCGACCCGCTACAACGGCATCCTCGCGGGCGATCCGGTGTCGAACCTGTCGGGCCTCAACTTCGCGCATCTGCAATCCTCGATGGGCTTTTACGGCAACGAGGGCGCGGGCTGGGTCAGCCCCGAGCTTGCGCCGCTGGTGACCGAGGCGGTCTATGCCCAATGCGACCCGCAGGACGGGCTGGCGGATGGCTGGATCGCCGATTTCGAGGGCTGCGCGCCGGATCTGACCGGCCTGCTCTGCGCCGAGGGCGCGACCGAGGGCTGCCTAACGCAGGCGCAGATCGACGCGGTGACCAACATGCACCGCCCGGTCACGCTGGACTATGAACTGGCCAACGGGCTGACCGGCCATGCGGGCTATCCATGGGGCAACACTGCCTGGCAGGGCAGCTTCGCCGGCAGCCGCGCCCAGCCTTCGCGCCCGGCCCCGAACCAGGGCGCCAATGACGGCTATGTCTGGGGTCTGGGCGACGCCTATGCCCGCTTCATCCTCGCCCGCGATGAGGCTTATGACAGCTTCGGCTTCGACCCGAACGACCCCGCCCTGCGCGACCGGATCCAGGAGATTTCGGCCCTGCTGGACGCGACCAACCCGGACCTCTCGGCCTTCCATGACCACGGCGGGCGTTTGATCCTCTATGCTGGCGGCGCCTCCGAGGTTCCCCCGGCCGAGGTCGCCGCCTATTGGACCCGCGTGATCGAGACGCTGGGCAGTGAAGTCGTGCAGGATTTCGCCCGCTTCTACATCTTCCCCTCGATCAACCACGGCGGCGTCGGGCCGGCGGGGATGCCGAACCGGGCGGATCTGTTCAGCGTGCTGGAAGCCTGGGTGACCGAGGATCAGGCGCCGGGCGAGCTGGTCAATGCCTCGGAGGATGGCAGCGTGACCCGTCCGCTCTGCCTCTATCCGACCTGGCCGCAATACCAGTCGGGGCCCGAGGCCGAGGCAGCCAGCTTCCGCTGCGTCGAATAGTCGAGGCCTGGCTAATCAAGGCTTGGCCGCACCATCCGGGCCCGCGTTCCTCGCGGGCCCTTTTGCCATCCCGCGCCGGGGCAGGGCGGTTGTGCCCCCGGGCGATCCGGCCACGGGCGCAGTTATCCCCAGCTATTTCGGGAATTCCCGGCGCCTTGTCGCTTGTCCACAGGAAATTTCCTTTACAGGCATGGCCTTTTCTCCCACCATATCTAGTATCGACGGTGACAAAGATCGCCGCACCTTGCCTGAGCCCGCAGTAATAGTGGGCGTGGCGTCTGTTGAGGCTAAGCAGGAAAGACCGGGATATGCCCCTGTCCGAGCACGACCTCCTGACGGATGAGATTCATCCGATCGACATCGTCGAGACCCTCGCCGAGCACCATGCCTGGGAATTCGACCGGGTGGGCGACGACCAGATCGCCATGGCGGTCGAGGGTCAGTGGCGGACCTATTCGCTGACGCTGGCCTGGTCGGCGCCGGACGAGACGCTGCGGCTGATCTGCACCTTCGAGATGGAGCCGCCCTCGGCCCGGATGCCCGAACTCTACGAAGTTCTCAATCTGGCCAATGACATGGTCTGGTCAGGGGGCTTCAGCTATTGGGCGCAGCAGGGGCTGATGGTCTGGCGCTACGGCCTGTTGCTCAGCGGCGGCCAGATCGCCGCCAGCGAACAGGTCGACCAGATGATCCAGGCCGCCGTCGCCGCCTGCGAGCGGTTCTACCCGGCTTTCCAGCTGGTTGCCTGGGCCGACCGGCCGCCGGAAGAGGCGCTGAAACTGGCGATCACCCGGGCCTACGGGCGGGCCTGAGCGGGCCTCTCGAACGGCAGATCGGCGCGCTCGCGTTCGCTCATGCGGGCGATATCGGGGTGGCTCAACGGGTCGCGCCACCAGCGGGCGCATTCTTTCACGGCTTTCCAGAACATCGGAACCTCCTTGGCTTGGCTTTATCCTGCCTGAAGTCAGCTCGCCTGAAAATTGACGAATCGAGGGCTGGGGTTTAGAAAACCTCCATGCGTCACCTCAACCTCCTGCCCCTGTCGGCGCTGCGCGTGATCGAGGCCGCCGGGCGGCTCGGCAGCCTGACCGCGGCGGCGGCCGAGCTGGGCGTGACCCCCGGCGCCCTCAGCCAGCGGCTGCGCAAGGCCGAGGAGGCGATCGCCCGCCCGCTCTTTCACCGCCAACCTGACGGCCTGACCCCGACCGAGGCGCTGGCCGATATCCTGCCGCGGCTGACCCAGCACATGGCCGGGCTCGACGCCGCCGCGGGCGCGCTGAGGGGCGGCGAGCCCGGGGTGCTGGTGCTGTCGGTCGCGCCGGTCTTTGCCTCGCGCTGGCTGATCTGGCGGCTGCACCGCTTCGCCGAGAGCCACCCGGAGGTCACGCTCAGGCTGGAGCCGAGCGTGACGCTCGTTGACCTCGACGCCTCGGGCGTCGATGCGGCGATCCGGGTGGGACGTGACGCCGGGCCGGGCGTTCAGGCGCTGAAGTTGATGGAGCGGCGGTTCTTTCCGGTCTGTGCGCCCGCGCTGGCGGCTGGGATCCGCAGCCTTGACGACCTCTACCGCCATCCGGTGATCCGGGGGCGCGAGGATCTGGACGATTGGGCGGTCTGGCTCGCCGCCGAAGGGCGCGGGACGCAGGGGCTGCAACCGGGACCGGCCTATGGCGATGCGGCGCTCTGCCTCGACGCGGCGATGACCGGGCAGGGGCTCTTCATGGGGTGGGAGGCGGTGGCGGGCGATGCCGTCCGCCGCGGCACGCTGGCCGCGCCCCTGCCGCGCCGGGTGCCGAGCGGGCAGGCCTTCTGGTTCGTGACCTCGCCCCTCTCGGCCCGCAAACCGGCGGTCCGGGCCTTCCGCGACTGGCTGATCGCCGAGATCGCCGCGGCCGAGGCCGATTGGGCCGCGCTCTGAGGGCTTTTCCCTGCCGCCCGGCGCGGCTAGGCTGCGGCCGAACGATGGGGGTTTTCATGGACATGAACGATATCGCCACGCGCGGGCTGGTGCTGCTGGGCTGCGGCAAGATGGGCTCGGCGCTGCTGGAGGGCTGGCTGCACCAGGGCCTGCCCGCGACCTCCGTGCATGTGCTGGAGCCGCGGCCGTCGGACTGGCTGACGGCCACCGGCGTGCATCTGAACGGCCCTCTGCCCGCCGCGCCCGCCGTGGCGCTGCTGGCGGTCAAGCCGCAGATGATGGGCGAGGCGCTGCCCGCGCTGCAGGCGCTGGGGGGCGGCGGGACGCTGTTTGTCTCGATCGCGGCGGGCACCTCGCTCGCCTCGCTGGAGGCGGCGCTGGGCGCGGGCACGCCGGTGGTGCGGGTCATGCCCAACACCCCGGCGGCGGTCGGGCGCGGCATCAGCGCGCTGATCGGCAATCCCTTCGTTTCCCCCGCCGAACTGGCGCTGGCCGAGAGCCTGATGGCGGCCGTCGGCCAGACGGTGATGCTGGAACACGAGGGGCAGATGGACGCGGTGACGGCCGTTTCGGGCTCGGGTCCCGCCTATGTATTCCACCTGATCGAGGCGCTGGCCGCGGCGGGCGAGGCCGAAGGCTTGCCCGCCGCGATGGCCATGCAGCTGGCCCGGGCGACGGTCTGCGGCGCGGGCGAACTGGCGCGGCAATCGCCGGAAAGCGCCTCGCAGCTCAGGATCAACGTCACCTCGCCCGGCGGGACCACGGCGGCGGCGCTGGGCGTGCTGATGGCCGAGGAGGCGGGCTTTCCCCCCCTCCTGCGCCGCGCGGTGAAGGCCGCGGCCGACCGCTCGCGGGAGCTGGGCCGATGATCGACTTTGCCGATTTCGAGAAGGTGGATATCCGCGTCGGCACGGTGGTCGCCGTCGACGACTTCCCCGAGGCCCGCAAACCCGCGTGGAAGCTGACGGTCGATTTCGGGCCGGAGGTGGGCGTCAAGCGCTCCTCGGCGCAGATCACCGTGCATTACGGCAAGGAGGATCTGCTGGGCCGTCAGGTGATGGGCGTGGTGAATTTCCCGCCCCGCCAGATCGGCAAGTTCATGTCCGAGGTGCTGGTGCTGGGCCTTTATGACGCGGGCGGCGCGGTGGTGGTGATCGGGCCGGAACGCGCGGTCCCCAACGGGTCGAGGATGTGCTGATGAAGCTCTTTGTCTCGCGGCCCCTGCCTGAGGCGGTGATGGACGCCGCCCGGGCGGCCTTTGAGGTGACGATGCGCTCCTCCAACGCGCCGTTGTCGCATGACGAGATGGTCGCCGCGCTGAGCGACCACGACGTGGTGCTGCCGACCCTTGGCGACCGCTTTCAGGCGCCGGTCTTCGCCGCCGTGACCGCGCCCCGGGCGAAACTGCTGGCGAATTTCGGCGTCGGCTACAACCATATCGACGTGGCGGCGGCCAAGGCGGCGGGGCTCGCCGTGACCAACACGCCGGGCGCGGTCACCGAAGCCACCGCCGACATTGCCCTGACGCTGATGCTGATGAGCGCGCGGCGGGCGGGCGAGGGCGAGCGGCTGGTGCGCTCGGGCCGCTGGGAGGGCTGGCATCCGACGCAGATGCTGGGCCTGCACCTGTCGGGCAAGCGGCTGGGCGTGATCGGCATGGGGCGGATCGGGCAGGCCATCGCCCGGCGCGCGATGCATGGGTTCGGCATGAAGATCGCCTATTTCACCCGCTCGCCCAAAGACTTGCCGGATCTGCCGGGGGCCGAGGCGGTGACCTCGCTGACCGGGCTGATGGCGCAATCGGACGTGGTGGTCGTGGCGCTGCCCGCGACCCCCGCTACCCACCACCTGATCGGTGCCGAGGCGCTGGCGGCGATGCAGCCGCATGCGCATCTGGTCAATATCGCCCGGGGCGACATCATCGACGAGGCGGCGCTGATCGCCGCGCTGGCCGAGGGGCGGATCGCCGGGGCGGGGCTCGATGTCTATGAATTCGAGCCCCGGGTGCCCGAAGCCCTGCGCGCCTTGGAGAATGTCGTGCTGCTGCCGCATCTGGGCACCGCCGCTCTGGAAGTGCGGACCGAGATGGGGCTGATGGCCGTGGCCAATGCCGTGGCTTTCAAAGAGGGAAGGGACCTGCCCAATGCCGTCTGAAACCGGATCGCGGCTGAAACAGCTGGGGCTGGCGCTGCTGAATGCGACGCTGATGCTGGTGGCGCTGGTGCTGCTGCTGGCGGTGGTGCTGGTCTGGCAACTCCGGGGGCTGGCCACGGATTTGCGCACCGACCTCGGGGCGATGCAGGCTCAGGTTCAGGCCGCGCGGACCGAGGCGCGCGAGGCGCTGGCGGCGCTGGACGATCCCGAGCGCGCGGGCGCCGCGCGCGAGGATCTGCGGGCGCTGGTCACCCGGCTCGAGGCGATGGAGGAGGCGCCCGACCTTGGCGACGGCGCGCTTTTGCACCGGCTGGCGCTGGCGATCATCGCCACCGCGGCGCAGGGGCTGATCGGGCAGGGGGCCGAGCGCTAGGGGGCGCGACATTCGACCCTCTGGCATTTTCCGGTCAGGCGCCTATCCTTTGGGGACAGGAGGCGCCTGCCATGACCATGATGCCCGACCCCGACCCCGGACTGCCCAAACTGGTGAAGCTCTACCTGCGGCAGGTGGCGGTGGGTTTCGTACTGTCGGCGATCTTCGTCGGCCTGCTTCTGGGCTTCAACGTCGCCAATCTGCGCGGGCTGATGCTGGCGACGCAGGGCGGCTATATCGCCGCCTTCATGCTGTTCTTCTTCAACGGTCTGGTCTTCGCCGGGGTGCAATTCGCCATCTCGATCATGCGCATGGCCGACAAGGACGATCAGGGCCCCAAGGGCGGCCACCGTCAGCGGGTCCGGTACGGCCAGCCTGTCCCCGTCCGGGTGGCGGCCGGTCGCTGAGAAAAGGGAAAGGTGGCGGGCCCGCAGCGACCGTATCGGGCTGTGTTTTCCCGAGAGCCTGACGAATCAGGTGGGCGCCAGATACCGGGACCAGAATCCCGGCAGAGCCAGCCCCCTCGGAAATGCTTATCGGCCACTGGAAAAGTGCCGTCCTCGAGAAGAGCAGAACCCGCCACTGCCCAATGTAGGGGGGCGCCCCGCTTCCGGCAAGGGCCATCACGATCGCACGTCACCGGGCTCAGCGCCCGGCGACCTCCAGCCAGCCGCGTTTCTTGGCGGTGATGGCCAGAAGCTCCAGCACGGCGGCCAGCACCATCAGCCAATGCCAGCCCGGGGCGATGCCGTCACTGCCAGCGGGCAGATTATGCAGGCCCAGCTCGATCAGGTACAGGATCGCCAGCCCGCCGAAGATCGAAGCATGCTCGCGCCGGATCACCGTTTTCAGCGAAAAGGGCATCCCGGGCGCCCGCCAGCCATGAAGGCGCGGCAGGAAGGCGGGCGTCTCGGCCGCCCAGTCGCGATAGGGCTGGCCGAATTTCCCGACCAGAAAGCTCTCTTCGGCGGCGATGATCCGCTCGTAATAGAGGATCAGCGACAGGCTCAGCACCGCCACCACCCACAGATGCTGGGTGAACAGCGCCGCCCCCACATACATCAGGCAATTGCCCAGATAGAGCGGGTTGCGGGTCTGCGAATAGAGCCCGCCGGTGTTCAGGACCGACGCCACCTGACCCACCAGAGTGTTGCGCCCCGAAGTGCCGGCGGGGACGAAGCCCACGGTGGCGATGCGCAGCGCCTCGCCCGAAAGGACCATGAGGATGGCCAGCGCCTCGACCGTCTGGCCCAGAGCCTCGCCCCAATGCGCCTCGATGCTCTCCCCGTCCCGGACGGCCCAGACAAAAAGCGGCAGGAACACCAGCAGCGCATAGCTGCGCCAGCGGAACAGGACGTGGCCGGTGGCCACCATGCGATCGGACAGCATCGAGAAACGTCTCCCCTTGACGGGTCAGCGACAGCATGCGCCGCCGTCCGGCGTCAATGGCGATCTGGGGGGAAAACCGGCCGGGAAGGCCGCTCTCCACCTGCGGTTTGAGGCTTGGAAAGCTGGTGTTCATGATTTATTCTCGTGCCCATGCCCGATGATCTGCTGATGCCCGGCCAAAGGATCGCGCGCGGCGTCTGCCGCCTGCTGCGCAGCCACGATTTCGCCTGCCTTGACGAGGTGGTGCCGAAGCCGGGCCTGCGCGTCGATGTCATGGCGCTGGGACCGAAGGGCGAGATCTGGGTGGTGGAATGCAAATCCTGCCGCGCCGATTTCACCTCGGACCGCAAATGGCAGGGCTATCTGGAATGGTGCGACCGCTTCTTCTGGGCCGTGCCGCCGGATTTCCCGACCGAGATCCTGCCGCTGGACAGCGGGGCCGGGCTGATCCTGGCCGATGATTACGGCGGTGAGATCCTGGGCCAAGGCGCCGAGACGCCACTGCCCGGCGCCCGGCGCAAGGCGATGACGCTGAAATTCGCCCGCATGGCGGCGCTGCGGCAACAGGGCTTGCGCGACCCGGGGCTGTGAAACGCGAACGCCCCGCGCGGGGCGGGGCGTTGCACGGTCTTGGTGTGGCGCGCTTATTCGGCGGGCGCCGCTTCGGGCGAGACGCTGACCAGATAGGCCCACATATCCTCGGCGCCCGAGGCGAGGCGGTAGCTCATCGGCGAACGGACCGAGTTGTTGCCCAGATGCGCGCGCAGGAAGCCGGTGGGATCGGCGACATATTCCGCGAACAGATCCTCGGTCCAGACCTCGCCGCCTTCGGAGGCGGCCAGCTGGTGCAGCCCGTCCGAATAGCGGAACCCCTCGACCGAGGCCGGGGCGCGGCCCGGCAGGCCATAGAGGTTCGGCCCGGTGCGGCCGCCGCGCTGGATAACCGTGCCGTCGTCGGCGACGATGGCATGGCACGAGCGGCAATTGCGCCACATGCCTTCGCCCGCGGCGGCATCGCCTTCGGCATGGGCAGCACCGGCGCCCAGCGACAGAAGCGCGGTGGCGGACAGGGTAAGGATCTTCATCATGGCAACGCTCTCTCCGGCTGCGCGGGGCAGCGCTGCCCCGCAGATGGCTTTCGCTGCCCTCTATAGGCCCGGGGCGGCGCCCCGGTCTAGGGATTGCAGCGATATGTCACAGGTCGGTCACCGATGCCGCGGGCTCAGGCCTTCAGCCGGAAACCGCGGCTGAGCCAGACCCAGGACAGCAGCGACAGGGCCAGCGCCGCCGCCCCGGTCACCGCCAGACCCAGCCAGGGCGAGCTGTCCGAGGCGCCGAGATAGGCAAAGCGCGCGCCGTCGATCAGGTAGAAGAACGGGTTGGCGTGGCTGGCCGCGGCCATGGCGGGCGGCATCGCCTCGACCGAATAGAAGGTGCCGGACAGGAACGACAGCGGCGTCACCACGAAATTGGTGATGGCGGCGATCTGGTCGAACTTGTTCGCCAGGATCCCGGCGACGATCCCCAGCGCCCCCAGAAGCGCCCCCGCCACCACGGTGATGGCCAGCAGCCACAGCGGATGCGCGGGCCAGAGGCCCAGCGTCAGCCCCACCGCCAGCACCATGACCACGGCGACCAGCAGCCCGCGGGCGATGCCCCCGGCCAGATAGCCCGCCAGCAGCTCGACCGGCGAAAGCGGCGGCATCAGCGTGTCGACGATCGACCCCATGACCTTGGAGCCGACGATCGAGGACGAGGTATTGGCGAAAGCGTTCTGGATCACCGACATCATCAGGATGCCGGGCACCAGGAAATGCAGGAAGGGCACGCCCATCACCGGGGGGCGCCCGCTCATCGCCAGCGAGAAGACGCCGAGGAACAGCGCCGCCGTCACCAGAGGCGCGGCGACGGTCTGCTGCCAGACGGCCAGGAAGCGGCGGATCTCGCGCAGGGCCAGCGTCCAGGTGCCCAGCGTGTTGAACCGGCCGAAGCGACGCGCGCCCATGGCGCGAAGCGCGGTGATGCGCTGGGCGGCGGCGCTGGCGTCCGCATCGGGCGGGGTGACGGCATGGGTCATGGACTTCTCCTTACTGGGGCCGGTTGCCGGGGGCGCAAAGGGGCCCTTCGCGGGCCCGGAAGCGGGGGCAGGCCTTGCCCTCGGCTGCGCCTCCTTGTATCTCACCCGCTCGCAGATAGAATAGGGACGATCGACGGCCAGTCCCGCGGTGCCATCTGGCGCCGCCCGGGCCGTCTTCACTCTTGCGGAGCGTCACGGATGTCCTGGACCGACGAGCGGGTCGAATTGCTCAAGAAGATGTGGGCCGAAGGTAAATCGGCCTCGCAGATCGCCAAGGAGCTGGGCTCGGTGACGCGCAATGCCGTGATCGGCAAGGTGCACCGGCTGGGCCTGTCAAGCCGTGGTGGCGAAACCGAGGGGGCGGCGAGCCCCGCGGCGGCGGCCCCTGCGGCCAGCACCGCCTCCGCCGAGGCCGCGCCGCCGCCCGAGGCGGTCGTGCCTCAGGCCGCGTCGGCCCCGGCGGCCGAGCCCGAGCCCGAGGATGACGCGCCCGAGGCGCCGGAACCCGTGGCACCCCGCGCCGCGCCCGCCGCGCCTGCCGCCGCGCAGGGCGGGGTCGTGGCGCCGCTGGTGCCGGGCCGCCGTCCCATCGTGCCCGCCGGCCAGCCGCTGCCGCCGCAGCCCTCGGCCAATGAAATCTCGCCCGAGGCGCTGGCCACGGTGCGCGAGGTCGAGAAGACCGCGCGCAAGCTCAGCCTGATGGAATTGACCGAACGGACCTGCAAATGGCCGATCGGCGATCCGGCGACGGATGAATTCTGGTTCTGCGGCCTGCCGTCGGTGGCGGGCAAACCCTATTGCGAGGCGCATGTCTCGGTGGCGTTCCAGCCGATGCAGGCGCGCCGCGACCGTCGCCGCTGAACCATGACCCGCGCCGCGGCCTCAGGGCCGCGGCGTGTCAGCCGACCGCCCCTCAGCCAAGCGGTGGCACATAGGCGTCGGCCACCGGCGAGGACATCGCCACCACCGCATGCGAGCGGCCGACCTGACCCGCTGCCTTCAGCTCGGTCATGAAATCCTCGAGCGCGGCCAGCGATTCCACCCGCACTTTCAGCAGATAGCGCCATTCGCCCGTCACGTGATGGCATTCGATGACCCGCGGGTCCTGGCTGGCCTGCGCGTGCAGCTTGGCCTCGTCGCCGGTTTCGGCGAGCGTTGCCCAGACAAAGGCCAGGATCGCCCGGTTCAGCGCCGCCGGATCCACCTCGACCGTGAAGCGCCGGATCACGCCGCGCGCCACCAGCCGCCGGATCCGCTCGTTCACCGCAGAAGGCGACAGGCCGACATGGGCGCCGATGTCGGCCAGTGCGCGCCGAGCATCGGCCGCAAGCAGTTGAAGAATGGTTTCGTCAATAGAATTCATCATCGCCGGAAAACCCGAAGTTCCTAGGGTTATCGCGCGATTTTTGCAATTTGCAAGCGTCCTGAACACTCGGGCCCCGGATTGTCGGCGGCTCTTGCCCTCTGCCCGCCGAGGCGCTATCCCTGCAGCACCTGGCGGGTATGGTGTAGTGGTAGCGCCTCAGCCTTCCAAGCTGATGGGGCGGGTTCGATTCCCGCTACCCGCTCCAGGTTGTTCCCCGATCATGCGTTGCAACCGGCCGCATCTGACGGGCCAATCCCCGCAACCATCTGACGCAGCGCCGTTTCCTGCGCGGTCCCGGCCAGCACGGGATGCACCAGCAGCGCAGTCTCCCGCCCCAGCAGCACCAGGCCCAGAGCGCGGCGTGTGTCGTCCTCGATGACGAAAAGCCCGGTCGAGGGGCGGCGGCAGCGGTGGGTTTCCAGGAAAGCGGCGATGCCCTCGGCGCCGGGCCACAACGCGGCCCCGGCTGATCCGGGGCGGGGCAGCAGCAGGGCCATCAGGCCCGCGTCCCGGGCCGTGGCCGGACGCAGGCGGAAGGCGCCGGACTCACGCAGCGGCGCGTTCAGGACGAGCCATTGTTCGGGCGTCAGGTGGAAGTCCTGGCAGGGCTCGGCCCGGCCGGTCGCCTGAAAGAACATCCGCCGCCCCCGGGGAGCGCGCGAAAAGCCGAGCCGGAGAAGCAGCGCCTCGGAGGCCGCGTTGCCCTCGCGCACCGTGGCGACCAGCGGCGCCCCGCCGCTCGCGACATGGGCCGTGATCGCAGCGCCCAGCGCGCGCGTCATGATCCCCCGCCCGCCCTGCGAGGGCGCCAGCCAGTACCAGAGCGCAGGCGCGATCCGCAGGCAGCCCGCCGGCTGGCCCTCCAGTTCCAGCACCCGCACCCCCTCGGCCGGATCCTCGGCCAGCGCCAGCAGCGCCTCGGCCTCGACCCGGGTGAAGGGCTGCGGCACGGCGGCCAGCCAGGGCGCGACCCTGGGGTCCGAGAGCTGCGCGCTGAGCGCGGGCAGGTCACCGGGCACAAGGGGGCGCAGGCGGCCATCGGGCAGCGGCAGGGTCAGGGGGAAAGCGGGCATCGGGCGCTCCGTCTCTGGCGGCGGTCAGCCCAGCCTGTGCCGATCGGGGCGGGCGAATCAAGCCGGTGATTCGCCTTGCCGCGCCGCATGCGCGGATTTGCTGCATCGCAGAAAATTTCAGGTGACACAGAGCGTTACGCTTGCCGGAGGCGAGTGTAAAATTCCGTTACATCTTTCACGCCCCGCGCGGGCGGATCGTCGGAAAACTGCCGAAAAGCTGCGGATTCATTTGCGTCAGATCCCCCTTTTTGCACACTGAGGGCCTGTCGAAACTTCGGTTGTCCAAGGGAGGTGGGGCCGTTGATCGAACCCAGAAAGCGACGCTGCATCGCAGCGGCGCCCGGTCTTTCAATGCAGTTTTCGCGGGCCGCCCGGGCGGCCGATGCCCTGGGGCAGCTGGTCCCAGATGGCCGAGAGATCGCCCGCCATCCCGGCATGCACCCGGCTCAGGATCCGGTCCTTGCGGCCCGGTTCCAGCCCGTCCAGCGCCCGCCGCGCGGCCAGCAGGTCCAGCGGCGCGCCGGTTTCCAGCGCGCGTTTCGCGGCCTGCGTCACCGCGTCGGTCTCGCTGTCGGGGGGCGGGCCGTCCTCGGCCAGAACCTGCACCAGCAGGGTGAAGAAGCGCGTGTCGACGGGGTCCATCATCGGCCGGTTCCTTTCCTCGGAAGGCCCGCGCCCCATACAGGAGGCCGCCATGACCGGTCAACACGCCCGCAGCCTTGAGGCGATCCTGCAAGACCGCCTGCGGCTCGCGCAGGACATCGCCGCCGCCAATCGCGAGCATCTGCGGCTGGTGCAGATCGCGCGGGGCCTCGAGGTGCTGGCGCTGAAGGAAGACCGCGACGGCGAGGCGACGGCGGCGCTCGGGGCCGAACAGGAGACCAGCCACCGGGCGCTCGACGACAGTCTCGAAACCCTCAACCGGCTGGATGCCATGCTGGCGGGCCTCGATGACGAGCTTGCCCGCGCGATGAAAGGACAGATCCGATGAACATGGAGAAACCCCCGCAGGCGACGAGCCTCTTCGAGCTCCTGGCGCGGCGCTGGTCGCTGGGCGCGCCGGTCCGGCAGGTGCTGGCTAATGCCGCGGGCACGGCGGTGGTGGCCCTGCTGGAGGACGGGCAGCTCGCCTTCCTGCGGATGGAGGATGCCGAGAGCCCGGAAAAGCGCCTGAGGATGGAGCTGGACAGCGGCCGCATGACGATCCGCCCGCGCGAGCAGCCCTTGCCCGCGCCGCTGTTGAGCGAGGGGCCGGTGGCGGCGCCCGGCCTGCCGGTGGTCCGCTGCGGCGAGCAGGGTTTCGCCTTCGTCCATGCCCGCGGCTCCGAGGTCTGGCACGCCACCGCGCGCGGCCAATTGCTGCGCAAGGCCACGCTCAACGGCGTGACGATCACCGCGCTGGCCGCCCGGCCGCAGGCGCAACAGCTGGTCGTGGCGCAGGAGGGCGGGCAGGTCACGCTGCTGAATGAGGAATGGGGCGAGGTGATCGCCACCAGCACGCTGGCGCATCCGGTGGCGCGGCTTGCGATCTCGGCCGACGGGGCGCGGATCGCCTGCTGGGGGCCGGGGCAGGTGACGATCCTGCGGGGCGACCTCACGGCGCAGGTGCAGGTCGCGGTCGAGGGCAGCGCGCTCACGCTTGCCTTTTCGCCGGACGGTCGCTGGCTGGCTGGGGGCTGCGCCGAGAAGGCGCTGTTTCTGGTCGATCTGGCGGCGGCAAAGGCCGACCGGATCGTCGATTTCCCCGACGCGGTGAAGACCGCGGCCTTCTGTGCCGCCTCGAACGCGCTGATCGCTTCGGGCGCCTATCGCGTGGTCGGCTGGCAGGGGCCGGACCTGCCCTTCGGCGAGCACGGCGGCACCGCGCTTTCCACCGGCCGCCCGGGCCTGATCCCGGTCGAGGTACTGGCCCCTCAGCCCGGCCGCGCGCTCTGTGCGGTGGGCTATGCCAACGGGCTGGTGGTGCTGGGCCGGATCGGCGAGCGCGACGAGCTGATGCTGGCCGAGGGGCAGGGCAAGCCGGTCACGGCGCTGGCCTGGACCCAGGACGGCGCGCATCTGGCGATCGGCGGGGCGGACGGCTCCGTCGCCATCGCCACCTTCCCGAAATCCATGTTCAAATAACCCCCAACAGCGAGGCAGACATGACCCAAGCCCTTACCAATGAAGAGAAAAGCAAGGACGAATTCTTTCAGGCGCTGGCCCGCGTCGCCGAAGACATGGTCGAGAAACACGGCAAGGAATTCGCCTCGGGCGCGCTGATCCTGGCCGCGCAATGGGTGGCGCAGAACCGGATCGGCAAAAAGGACGACCCGATGCACTAATGCCGCGCCGTGGCCCGGGCCTGTGGCGGCTCGGGCGCGGTCAGGCTGTGCAGCTGGTTCACCACAATCGCGTTCATCGGCGCCGCCAGCGCCGCCAGCCCGCCCGTTCCCTCGGTTCGGGCGGCGGCCCCGGCCTCGATCAGCAGATCGGTGAAGGCGGGTTCGATCAATTGCGCGAAGGCACAGAGTTCATGCACCCGGAAGGTCGCGAAATAGAGGCTGTCGTCGTTGAGCAGGCTGTCGGGGCCGCGCGTCTCGGGCAGGCGGGTCTGCAACGCATTGCTGTGGACCGCGGCGCCCAGCGTGGCCAGCACCTGCCGCCGCCAGCCCGCATATTCGGTATCGGCAGAATGGTCGATGCCCACGGCATAGAGGCGTTCGGACACGGTCTTGAAGGCCCGGCCCCCGGCGATGTGGCGGCGCCAGAAATCGCTCGCCTCCTCGACAGTGCGGCAATCGGCAAAGGTCTGGGCCAGCTTCGGCCGCACCAGCAGCACCAGCGCCATATCGGCGTCTTCCGACACCGAACGGGCGATCTGCATGGCGGGCATCGGCAGCCCGGTCAGAGCCAGCAGCCGCAGCGCCGCCAGCTGGTCGGTCAGCCGCGCGGTGAGGCCCGCGAGCCCCTGCCATTGCGCGGCACTGAGGCCGGCGACCTGATGGCCGTGGCCGGCATGCGCCGCGGCATGCAGGGCCCGGACCCAGAGCAGGCACTGGTCGAACAGGAACACCAGATCGACGCCCGCGCTGTTCGCCGCCAGTTCCATCCGGGGCACGGGGCGGAAGCCGGGCACCGGCCGCAGGCCCAGCCGCCAGGCGCGGTCGAAATCGAGGCCGCTGGCCGACCACAGCTGTTTCACCCGCGCCAGAAGCTGGGGCGAGAGGCCGGGGTAGCTGAGTTCGGGCGGCGCGGTGTCGAGGGGAAGTACGCCGCCGCCGGGATCGGACAAGGTCATCGGCCAGCCATGCGTTGGGTCGGTGCGTGAAGGATAGACTGGCCCTCGCCGCGATGGCCAGCGCTTTGTGAAGACTGGAACAACAGGGGAAAAGGATGCCTCTAGGCACGCAATTGCGCACCCGTCAGGCACAGGTTTTCAGGATGGGGCAGGTGGTGGGCATCCTGCAGATGTCCGCCGGCGAGGTCGAGGATCACCTGACCGATTGCGCCCGGGACAACCCCTTGCTGGTGGTCCGCGCCCGGCCGCCGATGCGTCTGGGCAATTCCACGACCGAGGCGCTGGAACTGACCGCCGCCGATAGCGCGAGCAGCCTTTACGACCATGCCATGCGGCAATTGGCGGGGCTTCTGGCGGGCGGCGGGCCGGTGGCGCGGCTGGTCATGGCGCTGATCGAGGATCTGGAGCCTTCGGGCTGGCTGTCGCGGCCAGTGGCGCTGATCGCCGCCGAGCTGGGGCTCTCGGTCGAGGTGGTGGACAAGGGGCTGGCACTGGTCCAGCGGCGGATCGAGCCCGCCGGGCTTTTCGCCCGCAATCTGGAGGAATGCCTGCGGCTGCAGGTGCAGGACCGCGGGCTTTACGACGCCGCCATGGCCCTTGTGCTGCGGCATCTGGCGGTTATGGAAAGGGGCGGGCGGGCGGCGCTGGTCGCGGCGACCGGGCTCGAGCCCGGGGAGGTCGCGCGCTGCCTCGCCACGCTCCGGCGGCTCGACCCCAAGCCCGGCGCGGCCTTTGTCCGGGATCCGACGCTGATGCGCGAGCCCGATGTGCGGGTGACGCCGGGGGCCGAGGGCTGGCAGGTCGAGTTCGCCTTCGAACGCGAGGCGCAGATCGGCATCCTGCCCATGGGCCCCGGCGCCGCCACGCCCGCCCTGCGCGAGGCACAGGCGCAGGCGCGGGCCCTGAGACAGGCGCTGGCGCTCCGGCAATCGGCGATCCGGCGGGTCATGGCGGTGCTGGTCGCGCGGCAGGGCGGCTATTTCAGGGGCGGGGCCGAGGCGCTGGTGCCGATGACCATGGCCGAGATCGCCGCCGAGACCGGGTTTCACGCCAGCACGGTCAGCCGGGTCCTGGCGGGCCTCCTGATCGAGGGGCCGGGCGGCATCGTCGCGGCGCGCGACCTCTGCGTCGGGGCGGCCTGCGCGGACGGCGCCTCGAAACCCAGGGTCATGGCCCGGCTGCGCGCCTGGATCGCCGCCGAGGATCCGGGCAACCCGTTGTCGGATCAGGACCTTGCCGAGCGGCTGGCGGCCGAGGGCATGGCCGTCTCGCGCCGTGTCGTCGCCAAATACCGGCAGGAGATCGGCAAGGCCCCCGCCGCGCAACGCCGCCAGTCGGCCTGACCCTTTCCCCTTCGATGCCCCGAGCGGCGCGGTCCCCGGATCGCGCCGTTTCCTTATGCTGCGACCGCTAACGTAACAGCCGCGCTGCAGCATGTAACGTTGCGTTAACACCCCCGTGGACAGCGCTGTAACGTTTTTTGACACCCCGTCCGGCGGCGCCATCGGCGGGCACCACGCCAGCCGGATCCTGCAAAAAAATCATGCATTTTTAAATCACGTAAATCAGGGGCTTACCGCCGCAGCCCCGGTTTTCCGGCGGTGTCGGGCCGCCTCTGGAACGGCTCTTGCAGGAAATAGGACAGAACAGGGGAACAGCCGGGACACCGGCGACGGCCCCAAGAACGAAGGACAGGGAGAAGCGGTCGCGGACCGCGGGCCAGGGAGGAGACCCGGCGCGCGCCATTCAAGACCGGGAGCCTCAACCTTTGCCGCCAGCCGGCGCCGCGGATGCAAGCCCGTGGCGTCCAACCGCAACGGTGAAAGCCGACAACCGCGGCCCCGAGGGGGCTGCCGAGCTGTAAGGAGGCTCACGGCATGACATTGACGCTCAACAAGATCACGTCCCAACGGGGTATCTCGGTCGGGGAAGCCACCAAGAAGATCTCGGATCTTGGGTGGAACCCGACTTATGTGCAGGAAGCGGCGACCTTCCCCACCGACTACAAGATCACCAAGGCCCCGCGCGACCCGATGAAGCAGGTCCTGCGGTCCTACTTCCCGATGCAGGAAGAAAAGGACAACCGGGTCTACGGCGCGCTGGACGCGGCGCTGCGCGGCGACATGTTCCGCAACGTGGAACCGCGCTGGGTCGAATGGATGAAGCTGTTCCTGGCGATCATCCCCTTCCCGGAAATCTCGGCCGCGCGCTCGATGGCCATGGTCGCCCGCCTGGCACCGGGCGAAGACCTGCGCACCGGCTTCACCATGCAGATGGTCGACGAGTTCCGCCATTCCACGATTCAGATGAACCTGAAGAAGTGGTACATGGAGAACTACATCGACCCCGCGGGCTTCGACATCACCGAGGAAGCCTTCGGCAAGTGCTATGCCACCACCATCGGCCGCCAGTTCGGCGAGGGTTTCATCACCGGCGACGTGATGACCTCGGCCTGCATGTACCTGACCGTGGTCGCGGAAACCGCCTTCACCAACACGCTGTTCGTGGCCATGCCCTCGGAAGCCGCCCGCAACGGCGATTACGCGCTGCCCACGGTGTTCCTGTCGGTGCAATCGGATGAATCGCGCCACATCGGCAACGGCCATTCGCTGCTGATGGCCGCGCTGAAGGAGCCGGAGAACCACCTGCTGCTGGAACGCGACCTGCGGTATGCCTTCTGGCAGAACCACGCCATCGTCGACGCCGCCATCGGCACGCTGATCGAATACGGCACCACCAACCGCGACAAGGACAAGGAATCCTACGCGGAAATGTGGCACCGCTGGATCTTCGAGGACTATTACCGCACCTACATGCTGCCCTTGGAAAAGTACGGCATCAAGGTCCACCACGACGACGTGCACGAGGCCTGGAACCGGATCACCAAGAAGAACTACGTCCACAAGGTCGCCCAGTTCTTCGCCGTCGGCTGGCCGGTCAACTTCTGGCGCATCGAGGCCCAGACCGAGAAGGACTTCGACTGGTTCGAGGCCAAATACCCGGGCTGGTACGCCGAATTCGGCGAGTTCTGGAAATGGTACGCCAAGCTGTCGAAGCCCGGCGAGACGGTCATCACCTTCAACCAGGACACCGGCTACGTCTATCCGCACCGCTGCTGGTCGTGCCTGGTGCCCTGCCTGATCCGCGAGGACATGGTGGTCGATCAGATCGACGGCAAATGGCACACCTTCGCCCATGATCTGGACCGCTGGACCGCCGTCGAGGCCTTCTCGGACGAATACCAGGGCCGGCCGACCCCGGCGATGGGCAAGTTCTCGGGCAAGCGCGAATGGGAGACGGTCTATGACGGCTGGGATCTCGCCGACGCGATCACCGACCTGAACTTCGTGCGCGAAGACGGCAAGACGCTGGTGCCGCAGCCGCATCTGCGGTTCGACAACAAGGACATGTGGACGCTGGACCATGTGCGCGGCCACACGCTGCGTTCGCCCTTGAACATGCTGCGTGCCATGTCGGACGCCGAGCGCGAGGCGCATGTCGCCGAGTACCGCAAGGGCTTCACCATCCGTCCCTGCAACTGACCCCGATCCGGTGGGGGCCGTCCGCGGCCCTCACCCCCCAACGCGCGACCACCTCAAACGTGGTCTGGGAGGACTAGAATGACAGACGTGTACAAGGTCCGGCTGGAGCCGGTCGGCGTCGAGTTCGAGGTCGAGGAAAACGAGACCATTCTCAACGCGGCCTTCCGCCAGGGCATCGCCCTGCCGCACGGCTGCAAGGAAGGCCAGTGCTCGGCGTGCAAATGCGTCCAGCTCGATGGCGAAACCGAGATGCTGAAATACTCGACCTTCGCGCTGAACGACGGCGAGAAGGACAGCGGCCATATCCTGATGTGCCGGGCGCTCGCCTACAGCGATGTGGAGATCGAGCTTCTGAATTATGACGAAGAGGTTCTGTCCAAGTCCATTCCGGTGAAGCAATTCGCCGGCAAGATCGTCGATTTCCAGAAACTGACCCACGATATCCGGGGGGTGCAGATCGCGCTGGACGCGCCTCTCAAATTCTGGGCGGGCCAATATGTCGACATCACCGTCAGGACGGAAAAAGGGGAGGAGATTACGCGCTCGTTCTCCATGGCAAATCCGCCGAGCGAAACCCAAAACCTCGGCTTCATCATCAAGAAATACCCCGACGGACGGTTCTCCAACGAACTCGACGACGGCGGAATCCGGGCCGGAGCCGAGGTGCGCGTCGAAGGACCCTTCGGGATGTGCTTCCGACGCGAGGAGCGGCAAGGACCCGTGATCCTGGTCGGTGCGGGCTCTGGCATGTCGCCGGTCTGGTCGATCCTCAACGATCAGGTGACCAGCGGCGAGACGCGGCCGGTGCTGTTCTTCTACGGCGCGCGGACCCAGGCCGACCTCTTCAAGCTCGACGAGATCAAGGCCCTGACCGACGCCCACCCGGAGGTCGAATTCATCCCGGTCCTCAGCCATGCGGGCGATGACGCGGGCTGGACCGGCGAGCGCGGCTTTGTCCACGAATGCGTGGACCGGCGGCTCAAGGCGCTGGGCTGCGAAGGGCAGGGCGATGTCTATGCCTGCGGCCCGCCGCCGATGATCGACGCGCTGACGCCCGTCCTCTTCATGAACGACTTCGATAGCGAACGCATCTTCTACGACAAGTTCACGCCCACTTCCGGTTCTTCGGGCCACTGAGACGGCCCGAACGCTAGTGACGTGACCACATCCAAAGGGAGGCAAATATGCCAGCAACTTCCAGTTCCGTGGGATCCGGCGCCGCCGGTGACGCGATCTTCGTCGGCTCGAACAGCCGCAAATACAATTACTTCGAGCCGCGTGGCAAACGCGCCACGCATTACGAGGACGTCACCGTCGACGTCCAGCCCGACCCCGAGCGCTATCTGATCCAGGACTGGATCATCGAATTCGAGGGCGGCAAGGGGGGCGGCGCCTATCGCAAGGACAACACCGCGGCGCTGTCGTCGAACTGGCACGCCTTCCGGGCGCCCGACCAGGAATGGGAACGCACCCATTACCAGCGCCAGTCCAAGATCGAGACCATGGTGCAGGCGGTGATCGCCAATGCCCGCAAGGCCGGCGCGCCGCGCGCCTTCGACAAGGCCTGGCAGAAGATCCTGCAAAAGCATCTGGGCGCGTGGAAACACGCCGAATTCGGCCTCGGCACCTCGCTCATGCAGGCGCAGCGCTACGGCTACACGCAGATGATCAACAACGCGACGTTGACCAACTCGTCCTACAAGATGCGCCTCACGCAGGACATCACCCTCTATCTGGCCGAAATCGGCATGGATATCGAGGGCTGGGACGACGAGCTGGGCAAGCGGACCTGGCTGGAAGACCCGGTCTGGCAGCCCTGCCGCGAGGCGGTCGAGACGATCATGGGCTGCGAGGATTACCTCGAGCAGTATTTCGCCATCAACATCGTCTTCGAGCCGCTGGTGGGCGAGCTGATCCGGTCCGGGTTCTTCATGCAGGCGGCGGCGGCGAACAACGATTTCATCACGCCCCCCGTCGTCTCGGCCGCCGAGGCCGATTACGAGCGCAATCTCGCGAACACGGTCGACCTGATCTACCTGCTGGCCCATGACGAGAAGCACGGCGCCCACAACCGCGCGCTGTTCGGCGCCTGGCTGAAAAAGCACCGCGCCCTGGCCGAGAAAGCCGCCCAGGCGCTGCAGCCGATCTGGTCGCAGCCCCATTCCAAGCCCGTGTCGTTCGAGGATGTGAAAGCCGTGAGCCAAGAGCGCATCGGCCAGATCCTCCGCGAGCTGGGTCTCAGCTAATCCTCTGAAAGGGCAACGAAATGTCTACCACCGCTCGCGATTCCTCGAAGCAGAACATCTTCAAGTCGATGAAGGACATCACCTTCGAACAGACGATCTCGCATCAATGCGGCGTCACCATGAACGACTCGGTCGAGGCCCGCGCCATCGCCGAATTCATGGGCCAGGACCCGAAGGTGACGGTGACCTACAACCCCGCCACGATCCGCGTCGACGGCGAGGGCAAGCTGGTCTTCAAGATGGACGAGATCAGCGAATACCTCGGCCGCGAGATGACCGCCGAGATCTTCGAGGTGAACACCTCCACCCATTACGGGCGGATGGTCCGCGTCGATGACAACACGGTCATCCTCTACGGCAACATGGACGACGTGTTCGAATACATCTGACGGCTTTGCGCGACCCCGGGGCGCGGCCTGCCGCGCCCCAACGGACATTGACCAGCACAGGGGGCCAGTATGGCTGCGATGATGAAGGCCGCGGTTTTCGTGGAAAAGGGGCGCATCGTTCTGGAGGACAAGCGCATCCCCGATGTCGGACCCAATGACGCGCTGGTGCGCGTCACCACCACCACGATCTGCGGCACCGATATCCATATCCTCAAGGGGGAATACCCGGTCGAGAAGGGGCTGACCATCGGCCACGAGCCGGTCGGCGTGATCGAGAAGCTGGGCTCGGCCGTGACCGGTTTCCGCGAGGGCCAGCGGGTGATTGCCGGGGCGATCACGCCCTCGGGCTGGAGCCACGCCTGCCTTTGCGGCTATTGCTCGCAGGACGGGGCCGGGACCAAGCACGGCTGGAAGGCCATCGGCGGCTGGAAATTCGGCAACACCATCGACGGCTGCCAGGCGGAATACGTGCTGGTGCCCGATGCGATGGCCAATCTGGCGCCGATTGCCGACGGGCTGACGGATGAAGAGGTGCTGATGTGCCCCGACATCATGTCCACGGGCTTCGCCGGCGCCGAGAATGGCGGCATCAAGATCGGCGACACGGTGGCGATCTTCGCCCAGGGGCCGATCGGCCTGTGCGCCACAGCCGGGGCCAGGCTGATGGGCGCGAGCCGCATCATCGCCGTTGACGGCATCCCCGAACGGCTGGCCATGGCCCGCAAGATGGGCGCCGACGAGGTGGTCGACATCAAGGCCTCGAACGACCCGGTGGCGGCGATCATGGAGCTGACCGACGGCCGCGGCGTCGATGTCGCGATCGAGGCGCTGGGCCTGCAATCGACCTTCGAATCCGCGCTCAGGGTCATCCGGCCGGGCGGCACGCTGTCCAGCCTCGGGGTCTATTCGACCGATCTGCGCATCCCGCTCGACGCCTATGCGGCGGGCCTGGGCGAAAAGACCATCCGCACCGCGCTCTGCCCGGGCGGCAAGGAACGGATGCGGCGGATGATGGATGTGGTCCGCTCGGGCCGCGTCGACATGAAAAGCCTCGTCACGCATCGCTTCACCCTCGACCAGATCGAGGATGCCTACGAGCTCTTCGGGAACCAGCGCGACGGTGTCCTGAAGGTCGCGATCACCACCTAAGGCGAAACGTACAAGTCAGGTAGGAGGATACCATGTACAAGACCCCCGACGGCAAAGAGATCTTCGTGCTGGACGGCCATGTCCATTTCTGGGACGGCAGCCCCGAGAACCAGTCGAACATCCACGGCAAGCAGTTCATCGACTGTTTCTACGCCTATCACACCAACCTCAGCCCCAAGGAAGAACTCTGGGCCAAGGCGCGGTTCGAGAAGTACACCGAGGACGACATCTACCGCGACCTGTTCGTCGACGGGCCGGATGACATGGCGATCATCCAGTCGACCTATCTGAAGGATTTCTACAAGAACGGCTTTTCGTCCATCGAGCGCAGCACCTCGATGGCGCGCCGCCACCCCGAGCGGTTCATCGTCAACGGCTCCTTCGATCCGCGCGACGGCGAGAAGGCGCTGGAATACATCCACTACATGAAAGAAACCTTTGATATCAAAGGGGTGAAGATGTACACGGCGGAGTGGAACGGCGACAGCAAGGGCTGGGCGCTGAACGATCCCTCGGCCTACAAATGCTTCGAACTCTGCGACAAGCTGGGCATCCGCAACGTCCATGTCCACAAGGGCCCGACCATCATCCCGCTGTCGAAGGATGCCTTCAGCGTCGATGACGTCGATTACGCCGCGACCGATTTCCAGAACCTCAACTGGATCGTCGAACATTGCGGCCTGCCGCGTCTCGATGATTTCTGCTGGATCGCCACGCAGGAGACCAACGTCTATGCCGGTCTGGCCGTGGCCATGCCCTTCATCCATACCCGCCCGCGCTATTTCGGCGAGGTGATGGCGGAACTGCTGTTCTGGATCGGCGAGGACAAGATCCTGTTCGGTTCGGATTACGCGATCTGGACGCCGAAATGGCTGGTCGAGAAGTTCTGGAACTACCAGATCCCCGAGGATATCGCCGCCGAGCGCGGCGTGCAGCTGACCGATGCGGTCAAGGAGAAGATCCTCGGCCTCAACGCCGCCCGGCTCTATGACATCGACGTGGCGGCCAAGCGGGCTCAGCTGGCCGGCGCCCCGGTCCAGATCGCCGCGGAGTGAGGCCGATGACCGTCGCCCCCCTGATCGCGGAACTGGAGTTCGATGTCTGGGAACGCCTCGAGGCGGTGACGGACCCGGAGCTTGACGAACCCATCACCGAGATGGGTTTCGTCGAGCGCGTGACGCTCACGGGGGACAGCCGGGTCCGCATCGAGTTCCGGCTGCCCACCTATTGGTGCTCGCCCAATTTCGCCTTCCTCATGGCCTTCGGCATCCGGCGCGAGGTCGCCCGGCTGCCCTGGGTCAAGGGGGTCGAGGTCCAGCTTCAGGACCATTGCTTCGGCGAGCAGGTGAACGAGGGCGTGAACAGCGGCCGCGCCTATCACGAGGTCTTCGCCGAATATTGCGACGGCGCGGATCTGGCCGAGGTCGAGGCGAAATTCCTGGCCAAGGCCTTTGACCGGCGGCAGGAATCGGTCCTCTCGGGCCTTCTGGCGCAGGGGCGGACGCCGGGGGCCATCACCCGCATGCGGCTGGGCGAGCTGGCCGAGGTGACCTTCGGCGGCGAGGAAGCGCGCGCGCAACTGCCGCGCTACCTGTCGCTGCTGGCCGAGCGGGGCCTTGCCCGGGGGCCGGAGGCTCCGGCCTTCGTCACCTGGGAGGGCGCGCTCGTCACCGAGGCGGGTTTCGCCGACCATGTCCAGCGCCTGCGTTCGACGCGGATCAACATGGAGTTCAACGGCGCCATGTGCCGGGGCCTCGCCGCGACGCGCTACAAGGAAGTCGAGATCGGGCCGGAGGGACCGACGCTTGTCGACTTCATCCAGGGGCGGGTGCCGCCCCGGGAAGGGGCGGCTCAGCGCGCCTGACCGCCGACAATCTCGCAACGAAATCAAAAGGTCCCGAGGGGTTTCACCCTCGGGGAGGGAGGAAGATATGGCTAAACTCATGGTGCATGGCGAGGCGGCGCGGCAAAGCCTCGCCCGGGGCGTGGCCCGGCTGGCGGCGGCGGTGGAACCGACGCTGGGACCGAAGGGCATGAACGCCATGGTCGACCGCCCGGTCGGCACGCCGATGGTGACCCGCGACGGCGTCAGCATCGCCAGCGAGATCGAGCTGACCGACCGGTTCGAGAACATGGGCGCGCAGGTCGTGCGCGAAGTCTCGATGCAGACCAACGACGTGGCCGGCGACGGCACCACCACCGCCATCGTGCTGGCCAATGCGCTGGTGCAGGGCGGCGTCAAGCTGACGGCCGAGGGCGTCGCGCCGGTCGATCTGTGCAAGGGCATCGACCTGGCGGTGCAGCGGATCCTGACGGCGCTGGACGAAAGCTCGCGCGATTGCGCCGATCACCCGGAATATCTGCAAGCCGTGGCCCGGGTTTCAGCCACCGATGCGAAGCTCGGCGCGCTGGTGGCCGAGGCCTATCAGCGGGTCGGGCGCGATGGCGTCATCTCGGCCGATTTCGGCGTGACCATCGACACGACGATGGAGGTGGTCGAGGGCATGTCCTTCGAGCGCGGCTATATCTCGCATCACATGGTCACCGACCGTGACGCGATGGAAGCGGTGCTGCGCAACCCGCTGATCCTGATGACGGATCAGAAGATCCTGAAGCCCGAGGTTCTGGCCAATGCCCGCCGCATCGCCGATGACGAGGGCCGCCCGCTGATGATCATCGCCGAAGAGATCGCGCCCGAGGTGGTGATCTCGCTTCTGGATGGCGGCGGCGCCGGGAAATACCTGATCGTCCATCCCCCGGAATACGGCCATTGGCGCACGGCGATGCTGGATGACCTCGCGATCCTGACCGGCGGCGAGGTTCTGGCCCGCGATCTGGGCAAGAAGATCGAGAACGTCACCCGGGCGCAACTCGGCGGGGCGGAGATCGTCCGCTCCCATGCCTCGGGCACCAGCGTATTGAAAGGGCAGGGCGATCCCGCCGCCATCACGGCCCGGCGCGCGCAGGTGCAGCGCCAGCATGACGTGGCGCCGCCGAACGTGGAGAAGGACAAGCTGCGCGAGCGGCTGTCGAAACTGACCGGCGGCAGTGCCATCATCTATGCGGGCGGCTTCACCCCGGTCGAGCAGAAGCGCACCATCCAGCTGGTCGAGGACGCGCTCTGCGCCGTCAAGGCGGCGGCCGAGGATGGCGTTGTGGCCGGCGGCGGCACGGCGCTGGCGCAGATCGCGCCCTGCCTCGACGGACTCACGCCCGAGGGCGATGCGGCCAAGGGCGTGGCGCTGGTCCGCCAGATCCTGACCCAGCCCCTGCGCCGCATCGCCCGCAACGCCGGGGCGGATGTGGAAAGCGTGGTTTCCCGGGTGACCGGCGGGGCGGCGGGCAGCGGCTATGACGCCGCGACGGGCACCTTCGGCGACATGTTCGCGGCCGGGATCATCGACCCGGCTCGGGTGCCGGCCAGCGCGCTGGTCAACGCCGCCTCGGTCGCCACGCTGATCCTGACCACCGAGACGCTGGTCGCCAGCCTCGGCGAGGGGGAACCCGACCCGACCGAGGGCCCGGCGCTGGGCGGCGGTGCCGAACTTCTGGGCCGCAAGTGACGCCTTCCCGCCGTCCCGGGCGCGGGGCGGCGGCCATTCCCGGAAAGGATGAGAGAGATGAAAGCAGCGAGACTCTACGAATACGACCCCGAGATGAACGTCCAGCTCAAGATCGAGAACGTCGCGGCGCCGACCATCACCGGCCCGAACGAGGTGATCGTCAAGGTGGGCGCGGCGGGCCTGTGCCGCACCGACCTCCATATTATCGAGGGGGTCTGGCGCGAGATCATGGACACCCACGGCAACCTGCTGCCCTATATCATGGGGCACGAGAACGCGGGCTGGGTCGAGGATGTCGGCAGCGCCGTGACCTCGGTGAAGCCCGGCGATGCGGTCATCTGCCACCCGCACCGCAGCTGCGGCATCTGCCTCAACTGCCGCTATGGCCATGACATGTATTGCGACCACGGCCTCTTCCCTGGGCTGGGGCTGGACGGCGGGTTCGCCGAGTATTTCAAGACCAACGAAAGCTCGGTCATCAAGCTGAACACCGGGATCACGCCGCTCAGCGTGGCGCCGATGGCCGATGCCGGGATCACCGCCTATCGCGCCGCCAAGAAGGCCGCGAAGCTGCTGCGGCCGGGCGCCTATGTGCTGCTTCTGGGCATCGGCGGGCTGGGCCATATCGCGCTGCAGGTCCTGAAGCACATGAGCGGCGCGCGGGTCATCGCGGTGGATCGCGAGCCCGGCGCGCAGGTGCTGGCCCGCGAGTTGGGCGCCGATTTCGTGCTGGATGGCGGGCCCGACCTGCTGACGCAGGTGGCCGACATCACCGGCGGCGGCGCGCATGTGGTGATCGACTTCGTGGGCGAGCACGGGACCGAGAACCTCTGCTGGCAGATGCTGCGTCAGGGGGGCGACCTGATCATGGTGGGCTATGGCGGCACGATCCAGGTGCCGACGCTGGACCTCGTCTCGCGTGAGATCCGCATCGGCGGCAGCCTCGTGGGCGATTACACCGAACTGGTCGAGCTGATGGAGATGAACGCCGACGGCAAAGTGATGATGCACCAGACCGAGTACAAGCTCGACGACATCAACACCGCCATCTCGGATTTCAAGAACCGCAAGTTCACCGGGCGGGGCGTGATCGTTCCCTGACGCCCTGACAGCAACTCCGGCCGTCTCCCCGATGGCCGGGCATGTCCCTGCGGCCGCATTCCCTCCCGCGTGCCGCAGGGACCTTTTTCCCCTGCGAGGCTCTCATGGCCAAGGCCATCCATTCCATGATCCGCGTCCTCGACGAGGCGCGTTCGACCGCCTTCTACCGCGACGCTTTCGGGTTGACGCAAGCCGACCGGCTGGATTTCGAAGGCTTCACGCTGATTTATCTCTCGAACCCCGAAAGCGGGTTCGAGCTGGAGCTGACGGTCAACAAGGACCGGACCGCCCCCTATGCGCTGGGCGACGGCTACGGCCATTTCGCCGTCAGCGTCGACGATGTGGACGCCGAACACGCCCGGATGACGGCGCTGGGCCTGAACCCCCGCAAGCTCGTGGATTTCCGGAACGGCGACACGCTGGTCGCCCGGTTTTTCTTCATCGCCGACCCGGACGGCTACCAGATCGAGGTCCTCCAGCGCGGGGGCCGCTTCCAATAAGGCGCGCCAGGCGCCCGACCAGACTATCCGCCTGAGGGAGACACACATGGACGGAAACAAGATCACCGACGCGGGCAAATGCCCGGTCATGCACGGCGCCACCAATGTCGCGGGGCAAAGCAACCGCGACTGGTGGCCGAACCAGCTGAACCTGCGCATCCTGCACCAGCATCCGCCGAGCGCCGACCCGATGCCCGAGGGCTTCGACTATGCCGAGGCCTTCAAGGCGCTGGACCTCGATGCGGTGAAGGCCGACCTCACCCATCTGATGACCGACAGTCAGGAGTGGTGGCCCGCCGATTACGGCCATTACGGGCCCTTCTTCATCCGCATGGCCTGGCATTCGGCCGGCACCTACCGCACGGCGGACGGGCGGGGCGGGGCCTCGACCGGGACGCAGCGCTTCGCGCCGCTGAACTCGTGGCCCGATAACGGCAACCTCGACAAGGCGCGGCGGCTTCTGTGGCCGATCAAGGAGAAATACGGCAACGCGATCTCCTGGGCCGACCTGATGATCCTGGCGGGCAATGTCGCCATCGAAAGCATGGGCGGGCGCACCTTCGGCTTCGGCGGCGGGCGCGAGGACGTCTGGGCGCCGGAGGAGGACATCTATTGGGGCGCCGAGACGTCCTGGCTGGGCGATACCCGCTATTCGGGCGACCGGGTGCTCGAAAACCCTCTGGCCGCCGTGCAGATGGGGCTGATCTATGTGAACCCCGAGGGACCGAACGGCAACCCGGACCCGCTGGCCTCGGGCCGCGACATCCGCGACACCTTCGCCCGGATGGGGATGAATGACGAAGATACCGTGGCGCTGGTCGCGGGCGGCCACACCTTCGGCAAGGCCCATGGCGCGGGCAATCCCGGCCTTGTCGGTCCCGAACCCGAGGCGGCGCCTCTGGAGGCCATGGGCTTTGGCTGGATCAACGCGCACCGCAGCGGCAAGGGGGTCGATACCACGACCTCGGGGATCGAGGGCGCCTGGACCCCGAACCCGATCCGCTGGGACACGGCCTATCTGGACGTGCTGTTCGGCTACGATTGGGACCTGACCAAAAGCCCCGCGGGCGCGCATATCTGGCACGCCAAGGGGCTGGCGCCCGAGGATCACGCGCCCGAGGTGGACGGCTCGGCCAAGCGCGTCCCGATCATGATGACCACCGCCGACATGGCGATGCGAATGGACCCGATCTATGGCCCCATCGCCAAGCGCTTCCAGCAGAACCCCGGCGAGTTCGCCGAGGCCTTCGCCCGCGCCTGGTTCAAGCTCACGCACCGCGACATGGGGCCGAAGGCGCGCTACCTCGGCAAGGAGGTCCCGCGCGAGGATCTGATCTGGCAGGACCCGCTGCCGCCGGTCACCCACCCGCTGATCGACGCCGGGGATATCGCCACGCTGAAAGCGCAGATCGCGGCGACCGGGCTGCCGGTGGCGGATCTGGTGTGGGTCGCGTGGGCCTCGGCCTCGACCTTCCGGGGGTCGGACAAGCGGGGCGGGGCCAATGGCGCGCGCATCCGCCTCGCGCCGCAAAAGGACTGGGAGGCGAACGAACCGACGCGCCTCGCCCATATCCTCGCCACGCTGGGCGCGGTGCAGGAGGGCTTCAACCGGGGGGCGAAGACGGTCTCGATGGCCGATCTGATCGTGCTGGCCGGTGCTCTGGGGGTCGAAACCGCGGCCCGCGCCGGGGGGCACGACATCGCCGTGCCCTTCACCCCCGGCCGCACCGACGCGACCGAAGCCCAGACCGATGCCGAGAGCTTCGCGCCGATGGAGCCCATCGCCGACGGCTTCCGCAACTTCCAGAAGCGGGAATACTCGGTCCCGGCCGAGGCGCTGCTGGTCGATCGCGCGCAGCTTCTGGGCCTCAGCGCGCCGGAAATGACCGCGCTGGTCGGCGGCCTCAGGACCATCGGCGCGACGCATGGCGCCGATCCCGCCGGGGTGCTGACCCATCGGCCCGGCACACTCAGCCGCGATTTCTTCGTCAACATCCTCGACATGGGGACCAGCTGGGCGCCGGTCGACGCCGAGGCCACCCGCTTCGAGGGCCGCTGCCGCAAGACCGGCGCGGTGACATGGACCGGCAGCCGGGTCGATCTGGTCTTCGGTTCGAACTCGCAACTGCGCGCGCTGGCCGAGGTCTATGCCAGCCCCGCGAACGAGCGGGCCTTCGTCAACGCCTTCGTCGCCGCCTGGACGAAGGTGATGCAGGCCGACCGTTTCTGACACCGCCCCGGCGCCATGCTGAACGAAGCAACGAAACCCGGGGGGCGGATCCGGCCCCCGGGATCACGACCCGTTTCAGAGCCTTGTTTGTAAAGGGTAATATCCGGCCATTCTTGCCGCACTCCGGTTCGGCGGCCTGCGCTTTCCCGGCGCATTTCTCGCCCGGATCAAAGCCGAATTTCCTTTGCGGGATAGGCCCGCAATGCTACCATTTGGAATTAGGAGGAGACCAACCGTGGATATCATTTCCAAGCGCGAAGGCCCGCGTGCCGAGGACCTGCGTGCCCGGCGGATGATTGCCGAGAACTCCACCACCATCCGCCGACTGGCCGACCAGATCAGCAACGGCGGATACACCAAGATGCAACAGGACAAGGCCCGCCGGGCCCAGCAGCCGCAGGCCGAGGGGTTGATTATCCGCGACCTCAAGGCGCCCGCTGCGGCCGATACGGTCGAGCCCTATGTCAAGGTCAGCCTGAACGGCCGCGTGGTTCTGGTCGACAAGGTCACCAGCCGCCAGCTGCAGATGCTGGGCGAGATCCGCGGCGCCTCGTTCGCCCGGCGCTTCGTCCTGGCCACCGCCGAGAACGGCTTCCTGTCACCGATCGACGACCAGATGCGGGGCGCCCTTGCCCCCTTTGCCGAGATCCCCCTGACGCGCGCGTTCACCGAGAAAGACCTCGCCCGCGCGCTAGAGGAGGCCCTCGGCGTGTGACGTGACCCGATGACCGAGCCGGTTCGGGCTCAGCATGGCAAAACGGAACCCGCTCTTATCATGGCCCGCAGTAGCTATTTCAAACCGAACGATCCCCCGGCCGGCAAGGCGGGTGCCAGCGGCGTCTCCGAGCGCAGCACCCGGCAGGCCTGGGAGAGCTTTGTCACCTCCGGTCGCCCCGACGAGGCCCGCCCGCGCAATGTCCGCGAGCCGATCCTCGATTCCTGGCGCCGCAGCGCCGAACTGGGGATCGACGCCTCGGGGCTGGTCGCCCGCAAGATCGCCGATGACGAGGAGATCTATCAGCGCCGCGAGCGCAACGCCTCGTTGCGGCGGGCGGCGCTGGCCGCCTTCCGCCGCCTCGAACCCTATCTGAAAGAAGCGAAGACCATTCTGATCCTGGCCGATGACCAGGGCGTCATCATCGACGCCATCGGCGATGAATCGGTGCTGGACGAAGGGCAGTCGATCCATCTGGAGGTGGGCGGCGACTGGACGGAAAGCAGCGTCGGCACCAATGGCATCGGCACCGCGCTCAAGACCGGCCTGCCGATCTATGTCCATGCCTCCGAGCATTTCGTCGAAGGCGTGCAGAGCTGGACCTGCGCCGGGGTGCCGATCCGCGATCCGATGACCCAGGCGGTGGTCGGCGTGGTCGATCTGTCCGGCCCGCCGCAGATCTTCCAGCAGCACAACATCGCCCTGGTGCTGGCCGCCGCGCGCGAGATCGAGATCGCGCTGGCCGAACAGCAACGCCAGGACCGCACCCAGCTGCTGGAGGCGTTCCTGATGTCCGAACGCGCGCAGCTCGACAACAAGGTGCTGCTCCTGGACCGCAACGGGCGCATCCTGTTCCGCCGGGGGCTGGACGACAAGGAGCACCCCGCGGTCGGCTCGCTGGCGCTGGGCAGCCGCCTGTTGCCCAAGCTCGACGGGCACAGCGATCAGGATCTGGTCAAGCTGCTGCCCCCCGCGATCGAGGCCCGGGGACTCGAATTGCTCTATTTCGACGGCGCCAATCGGGGCGCCGCGCTTTTTCTGAAGACCGAGCGCACGCCGGGCAAACCCCTGCCGACCACCCGCTCGATCAAGCCGCGCCGCGACGTGGCCGAGCGGCGGATCGACATCGTCGGCAGTTCGCCCAGGATGGTCGAGGCGATGGAACTGGCCGAACGCGCCGCGCATACCAATGTCTCGGTGCTGATCCTGGGCGAGACCGGGGTCGGCAAGGAGCTGTTCGCCCGGCTGGTCCATGGCAGCCTCGCCTCGGAAAAGGCGCCCTATGTGCCGGTCAATTGCGCCGCCGTCTCCAACGACCTGATCGGGGCCGAGCTGTTCGGCTATGTCGACGGGGCCTTCACCGGGGCCACGCGCGGCGGGCGGCCGGGCAAGTTCGAACTGGCCAATGGCGGGGTGCTCTGCCTCGATGAGATCGGCGACATGCCCATCGAATTGCAGCCCTATCTGCTGCGCGCGCTGGAGCAGCGGGCCATCTACCGCATGGGCGACAACCAGCGCCGGCCGGTCGATGTGAAGCTGGTGTCGATCACCAACCGCGACCTGCGGCAGGAGATCGACAAGGGAAAATTCCGCCGCGACCTGTTCTACCGGATCAGCGTCGTCACCATCGAGGTTCCGCCCCTGCGCGAGCGGGGTGAGGATGTGCTGGGGCTTTGCCAGCATTTCGCCGGTCTCTACGCCGCCGAGTTCAACCGCCCGGCGTTGCGCTTCGCCGATCAGGCGATGGAGCGGCTGCTGTCCTATCCCTGGCCCGGCAATGTCCGCGAATTGCGCAACCTCGTGCAGCGCAGCTACCTGATGGTGCGGGGCGATGTCGTGACGCTGGCCGATCTGCCGGCCGAGATCCGCGAGGATCTGGACGATCCGACCGACGAATCCCTGGGCAATATCCTCAAGGGCAATTCCGGCGATCTGGAGAGCATCGAGGCAGGCGCGATCCGCCGGGCGATGGTCGCCGAAGGGGGCAACCTGACCCGGGTTGCGGCGCAATTGGGCATCTCGCGCCCGACGCTCTACCGCAAGCTGAAGAATTACCGCATCGGCAAGCCCTGATCCGGCTCCGGTATCAATGCTTTCTTAACCATATGGACGCGAGGCTGGGGTTCCTGAAACTCCGCTTGAAATGTTCCTGTTTTGTGCGCATATTGGCGAGAACAAGAATGGAACAAACGCGACATTGCCGCCCGGTACGGGCTATGGGATAAGGGGTCTGAACATGGCAACGGCGAGCCTTCTCGACATGCAGGACAAACGCGCACAGGACAAGCAGAAGGCGCTCGACTCGGCGCTGGCGCAGATCGAACGGCAGTTCGGCAAGGGCTCGATCATGCGGCTGGGGAAAGACAATCCCGTGGCCGAGATCGAATCGACCTCGACCGGCTCGCTCGGCCTCGACATCGCGCTGGGCATCGGCGGCCTGCCCAAGGGCCGCATCATCGAGGTTTACGGGCCCGAAAGCTCGGGCAAGACGACGCTGACGCTGCATGTCATTGCCGAAGAACAGAAAAAAGGCGGCACCTGCGCCTTTGTCGACGCTGAACACGCGCTCGACCCGCAATATGCCAAGAAGCTGGGCGTCAATCTGGACGACCTGCTGATCTCGCAGCCCGACACCGGCGAACAGGCGCTGGAAATCGTCGACATGCTGGTGCGCTCGGGCGCCGTCTCGGTGGTGGTGGTCGACTCGGTTGCCGCGCTCACCCCGAAATCGGAGCTTGAGGGCGATATGGGCGACAGCTCGGTCGGCGTGCACGCCCGCCTGATGAGCCAGGCCATGCGCAAGCTGACCGGCTCGATCAGCCGCTCGAACTGCATGGTGATCTTCATCAACCAGATCCGCATGAAGATCGGCGTGATGTTCGGCTCGCCCGAGACCACGACCGGCGGCAATGCGCTGAAATTCTACGCCTCCGTGCGCCTCGACATCCGCCGGATCGGTTCGATCAAGGACCGGGACGAGGTCGTGGGCAACCAGACCCGCGTGAAAGTGGTGAAGAACAAGGTCGCGCCGCCCTTCAAGCAGGTCGAATTCGACATCATGTACGGCGACGGGATTTCCAAGACCGGCGAGCTTCTCGACATCGGCGTGAAGGCCGGCGTGGTGGAGAAATCGGGCTCGTGGTATTCCTACGGCGACGAACGGATCGGCCAGGGGCGCGAGAATGCCAAGGGCTTCCTCAAATCCAACCCGCAGATCGCCTACGAGATCGAGGACAAGATCCGCGCGGCGAACGGCCTCGACTTCCACATGAGCGAGGAAGACGGCGCGGTGCTCGACGAGTGACGGGCAGGGCGCAGGTCACGGCCGAGGAACTCGCCGCCGGATTGCCGCATGTGCTGGCCGCGCCGAAGGACGGCGCGGCGGTCGAGCTGCTCTGCCTGCGCCCCGCCTATAACGAACGCCGCTTCGTCGACCGGATCACGATGACGCGCGCCGGCGGGATCCCCGGCGAACGCTGGTCCACCGCTCCCTGGCTGCGCCTGCCCGACGGCAGTCCGCATCCCGGCATCCAGGTCTCGATCCTGCCGCGGCGGGTCATGGACCTGGTCTGGCGCGACCGCGAGGGCACGCCGCATCCGGGCGACACCTTCGTGGCGGATCTGGATACCAGCGAGGCCAATCTGCCGACCGGCACGCTGCTGGCCGTCGGCAGCGCGGTGCTGCGGGTGTCCGAGGTCTTCAACGACGCCTGCGTGAAGTGGAAGGTCCGCTACGGCAGTGCCGCCAAGGACTGGATCACCGCCCCCGGCCATCCGCCCCTGCGCCTGCGCGGGCTGCTGTGCAGCGTGGAGACGGACGGTGAGCTCGCCAACGGCGACGTGATTCGCGCCCTGCGCTGAACCCCGGCGCGACAAGGGGGATCGCCGGCAGAAAACGGCCCCTCTGGCGGGAGGCCGACGGATCGTAGCTCCGTGGCGACCTCGGAGAGTCCGGTTGCGGGCCTGAGCGGGCCTCATGGCCACGGGCACTCCGGCAGCAGGGCGCAATCCCCGGGGAAGACGCCATTGGCAGGATCTCGGGGCACAGCTCACCCGCAACCGGCAGCCCGACGCCTTGCCTCGATGACGGGAAAGGGCGGGATGGGCGCCTTGCAGTCGTTCCACCTCTGCCGCGGAACCCCGGACGATCGTGCGACCGCTGAGCGACATGCGGCGAGGATCGGGCCACGATCCGATGCACCCGGCCGCCGGGGAACCCGCCGGACGCCTCCTCAGCGCCTCTGAAAGTCCTCTCTGCCGGAGGATTGACACCGGGGCGAACCGATTGACCCTGCTGGCATCCCCCCCAAGGCAAAGCCGAGACCCTGGCAAAGAACCGGCGCCCCGGCGTGAGTGGGCATTGAGACCCAGCGACAAGCCCACCTGACACCCCAAGGGCACGGTGCGCCCGACGCTCTCCCCGAACCTCGCGCCTTCTTTGCGCCTCAAATATCCTCGGGGGTTTCCAAAGGGGGTGGAAAACCCCCTTTGGCGAGGGGGTGCGGGGGGCGAGCAGCCCCCCGCTTCCGGTCGCCCGCAGGCGCAAGCCCAGGGCGAAACCCGGGGCCCCGGCGCTTATTGCAGATAGGGCATCGGATCCACGCTCTCGAAGCCCTCGCGGACCTCGAAATGCAGGAACGAGGGATCGCCCGAGCGCACCGTGGCGATGCTCTGGCCGCGGGTCACCCGGTCGCCGCGGGCCACGCGGATGCCGTCGATATTGGCATAGACCGTCAGCAGGTTGTTCTCGTGGCGGATCACCATGATCGGCACCTGATCGGTGTCCTGGGTGATCGCCGCGACCGTGCCCGCGGCGGCGGCATGGACCTCGGTCCCGGCCGGGGCGCCGATGCCGACGCCATCGTTGCGGCCCTGGGCATAGGCGCGGATGATGCGGCCCTGCACCGGCATGCCCAGACGCGGGCCCTGGGTGCGCTGACCGGCCATGTCGGCGACCGGCGCGGCGGGCTGGGTCGCGCCCTGACCGGCAGGCGCCGGATTGGTCTGCGGCAGCGGGGTCGCGGCCGAGGGTGGCACCGGCGTGGGCGAGCCCTGGCCGGGCGGCGTGGTGCTGGTCGTCGTCTCGCTGGCCGGCAGCGAGGCGGGCACCGGCACCGTCGGCGCGGCAAGCCCGGTCGCATTCAGCGGGTCGCCTGCGGCCGCGGCGGTGATGGATTGCGGCACCGGGATCACCAGGATCTGGCCCTCGCGCACGCTCATGTCGGCGGGCAGCCCGTTCCATTCGGCGATCGAGCGCGGCGAGACGTTGTAGAGCCGGGCGATGGTGAAGGCGGTCTCGCCCCGTTCGACGGTGTGGCGCAGCGGCTCGGCCACCGCGGGCGTCGCCGGGCCCAACGGCGTCGAGGTGATCGGCGTGCTGGCCGAACCGTCACCGACCCGGGACGGCAGCACCAGCAATTCGCCGCCGCGCAGCGCCGTGTCGGGGGCGATGGCATTGTGGTTGGCAAGCGAGGTCGCATCGAGGCCGAGCCGGGCGGCGATATCCGCGACCCGCTCGCCGCGCTGGGCGACGACGACCTGATAGCCGGGGTAGGAGATGACGCCACGCCCATCGGGCGCCGGGCGCGAGCCGGTGGTGTTGCGCGCCGCATCCGTGGTCGAGAAGCGCTCGGACGGCCGCAGGTCCCAGTCCAGATCGTTCACGTTGCTGCAGCCCGCGACGCTGAGCCCCGCCAGCACCGCCAGTGTCGTCAGCCGCAAGCCGCGGCTCGGTTCCCGTATCGCCAAATGCTGTCTGCTCATTCCGTCCACGCCATTTCCGCCCGTTCATAGCCCGTCATTGGCCGGAGAACCGGCACCGCGCGGGCCTTGTGACATCTATACCGAAAAACAAGGGGTAATACACCCCATCACCACAACGTGTTGTGGATTTCCGCGCATCGGACGCGAGGTCCAGCCCGTCAATCCCGCGCCATCCCCTCCAGAAGCGGCACGAAACGTACCGGCCGCAGCTCCTCGTACTCGTAGCCCTGCTCGGTCTTGCGCACCTTGATGAGGCTTTGCACCGTATCGGTCTGACCCACCGGCACCACCATGATCCCGCCCGGGCGCAGCTGCGCCAGCAGGGGGCCGGGCGGGTCCTCGGCCGCGGCGGTGACGATGATCCGGTCGAAGGGCGCCTGATCGGGCAGGCCGAAACTGCCGTCCGTGGCGATGGCGGTGATGTTGTGCAGGTCGAGCCGGGCAAAGAGCGCGCGCGCCTCGGCGATCAGCGGGCGGTGGCGTTCCACCGTATAGACCCGCCGCGCCAGCCGGCTCAGGATCGCCGCCTGATAGCCCGAGCCGGTTCCGACCTCGAGCACCTTGTCGCGGGGCGTGACCTCCAGCGCCTCGGTCATCAGCGCCACGACCGAGGGCTGGCTGATGGTCTGGCCGCAGCCGATGGGCAGCGGCGTGTCCTCATAGGCGCGGTCGGCGAAGATGCCGGTGACGAAAAGGCCGCGGTCGATGGTCTCGAAGGCGCGCAGGATGGCCGGATCGGTGACGCCGCGCGAACGCAGGGTCAGGATCAGGCGCATCACGTTCTGAGCGCGCTCGGCCTCGGTCATTCCAGCCGCTCGCGGAGGGTGTCGAGGCTCTCGTGCGCGGTCAGGTCGCAGCGCATCGGCGTGACCGAGATCCAGCCGTCGAGATTGGCCGCCGCATCGGTGCCGGGCAGCGTCGGCACGCCCTGCGGGCCGCCCTTGATCCACAGGAACTTGCGCCCCGAGGGCGAGACATGCGGTTCCACCCCGAACGAGGTGTGGCGCCGGAAACCCTGTGCGGCGACCTTGACGCCCTTGACCTCATCCGCCGGGACCGCCGGGAAGTTGACGTTATAGAACAGCCGGTAATCGGTATCGTCCCAAAGGCCCCGCTCCAGCAGGTCGCGCACCACCTTGGTGCCGTGCAGGACGGCGGGTTCGAACATGCCGCCCTCCATGTCGGCGCTGCGGGGGCCGATGTATTGCGAGAGCGCAATCGCCTTCATCCCCTGCAGGGCGGCTTCCATCGCGCCGCCGATGGTGCCCGAATAGAGCGTGTTCTCGGCCGAATTGTTGCCGCGATTCACGCCCGAGAGCACCAGATCCGGCCGCGCACCGTCCAGCACCTCATAGAGCCCGGCCAGCACGCAATCGGCGGGGCTGCCCTCGGTGGCGAAGCGGCGCGGCGCCAGTTCCATAATCATCATCGGATGGGTGTAGCTGATCTTGTGGCCGACGCCCGATTGCTCGAAGGCCGGGGCCACGACCCAGACCTCGCCGTCGGGGCCGGCGATCTCGGCGGCGATGGCTTCGATCACCTTCAGGCCGGGCGCGTTGATACCGTCGTCATTGGTCACGAGAATGCGCATGTCGGGCCTTTCCTGTCGCTCGCCTCTGCTTAGTCCAGCCGGGGACGGGCGGCAAGCGCGGGGGGCGCCTTCCGGGCCTCCGGCGCCGCTGTCACGCGTTTTTGCGGCGCCATCCCGGGGGGCGGATGCTAGGCTCACCCCTGACCGAGGCCAGGAGGACCCGATGCGCCCCAAGATCTTTGCCCCCATCCTGGCGCTCGCCGCCGCCCTGCTCGGATCGCCGGTCCTGGCCGACGAGGCCTGGGAGACGAACCTCGGCTATGCCGTCTGGGAAGAGACGCGCGGCGCCGACGCGGTGCTGCGCCTCTATCAGGGGCCGGGCACCGAGGGGCCGGTAACGCGGCTGGTCGTGCCGGGACTCGGCCGCGACATGATGGGCGAGCGCGGCAGCTACGAGGCGCTCTGGCTCTCTACCGAGGGCGAGACGGCCTGCGCGGTCGAGGTGATCGACCCGATGGACGGCACCAAGACAGGCTATTGGGGCAGCGCCCTCCTGACCTTCGTCAGCCCCGATTTCCCCAGCGACTGGGCCGGGGTCTATGGCGATTGCCTCGCGGCGCCGACCCGGCCGCTGCAAGCCCGCGCTCTTGTCGGCGAGGCCCGCAACCGCGCGCCCTGAACCCGCCCCCCCTTGAGCCCGCCCCGCCTTGAGTCCGATGTGGCCCTGCGACCTGAGAGGTCGGTTTCGGACGCGCTTTCGGCGCGGACGGCGTGACAGGCTGGGTGGGGACAGGGCAGGGGAGGGCCGCGATGCGCTATGCCTATATCGGATTGGGAAACCTCGGCGGGCATCTGGCGGCCTCGCTGGCAAGCGCCGGTTTTCCGCTGGTGGTGCATGACCGCGACCCGGGGCTGAGGCCCCGGTTCGACGCGCTGGGGGTCGATTGGGCCGATGTCGCCGCCGAAGCCGCGGCCGAGGCCGATGCGGTCATCACCTGCCTGCCCTCGCCCGCGGTCAGCGAGGCGGTGCTGGCCCAGATCCTGCCGGTGATGAAACCCGGCGCCGACTGGATCGAGATGTCGACGCTGGGCCGGGCCGAGATGCTGCGCCTTGCCGCCACGGCCGAGGCGCAGGGCCTGGGCGTGCTGGAATGCCCGGTCACCGGCGGCGTGCATCTGGCGGCGCAGGGCGAGATCACCGTGCTGGCCGGGGGCGAGGCGGCGCTGGTCGACCGCCACCGCCCGGCGCTGGAAGCAATGGGTGGACGGATCTTCCACATGGGGCCGCTGGGCTCGGCCGCGCTTATCAAGGTCATCACCAACATGCTGGCCTTCGTCCATCTGGTCGCCGATGGCGAGGCGCTGATGCTGGCCAAGCGCGGCGGGCTGGACCTGAAGACGGCGTGGGAGGCGATCGCCGCCTCCTCGGGCAGTTCCTTCGTGCACGAGACCGAGGGCCAGCTGATCCTGAACGGCAGCTACGACATCGCCTTCACCATGGATCTGGCGCTGAAGGATCTGGGCTTTGCCATGCGGTTCGGGCGGGAATTCGGCGTGCCGCTGGATCTGGCCTCGATGACCGAACAGACCTTCCTCAAGGGCCGCGCGGCCTATGGCGGGGCGGCGCAATCGACGCAGATCGTCAAGCTGCTGGAGGATCTGCTGGGCACCGACCTGCGCGCCGAGGGCTTCCCGGCGCGGCTGGAATAGCTATTCGGCCGCCGCCCGGCGCTGGTCGAGCGCCGCCCGCAACGCGGCACGCTGGCCCCGCGCCACCGGGATCGTCATCCCGGTCGAGGTGGTCAACTCCATCCCCCCGGCCTCGGTCCGCGCCAGGCTCACCACATGGTCGAGGTTGACCCACCACGATCGATGCACCCTGAGCCCGTTGAACCCGCTCAGGTCGCGCTCGGCATCCGACAGGCGCATCAGCACATTGGTGCTGCCGCGGGGGGTGACGGCCTCGACATAATGGTCCTGCGCGCGCAGGCAGACGAGGTCACGCCCCAGTTCCGCGGGCAGTTTCTCGAAGAGAAGGGGCTGGGCCGGGGAGGGGTCGACAGCGTGCAGCACAGCGACGGGGCGCGCCGGTGCCGGGGACTGGGGGCCGAGCACATAGTACCTTGCGTTGCCGACGATGCTCATCAGCACGAGGATCGTCGCCAGTTCGATCAGCATGCGCAGCGGATCCTGCGGCGCGCCGAAGCGTGAGAACGCGCTGTTCAGCCCGTAGAAGATCACGAAGGCTGGCGGCACGGCGAAAAGCGCCGCCGCCGCCGACACCAGGGTCCAGGGATAGCGGCGATCGGCGTTGAAATGGCGCGCGCCGGTGACCACAACCGTCATGACCAGGCTGGTGCTCAGCAGGCCGACGCCCCAGAACACCACCCGCGAGGCGAGGCTCATCTTGGCCAGCGTGCCGAAGGGCCCGGCCACCACGGTCAACGCCACCCCGGTCGCCAGCAGGGTCCAGAAAAACGGCCGTCGCAGGGTCTCGTGCGTTTCACGAAGCGTGGAATACACCCAGTCGCGCCAGATGCCGGCGCCGGGTTCCTCTGCGGATTTGCCCTGATTTTCGGTCATACTCCCTGAATACCGTTGTTTTGGCGGATTTCAAGGCGGATCGGCCGCAGATTTTGCGTTGCGGCGCCGCTGTCGGGGCGGCGTGAATCGCTCAGGTCGGGGCGTGCGAGGCGTGCCATCGTTGCAGCATATAGCGTGCCGTCATCAGGTCCAGATGTGCCCCGCCGCCGTTCTTGAAAATCGTGATATCCCCGGGTCCGCGCGGGGCCACGCGCTCGGCGGCGAAGTCGCGCAAGTCGCCCAGGATATCGGCTTCGCTGATCGTGCCCCTGGCCAGCGGAATCAGCAATTCGCCGATATGGGGCAGGGTCGTGGCGCGGCTGTCGACGAAGATCCGGGCACGGGTCAGGGCGGTGTCGTCGACCTCGCGCATCTCGGGCGTATAGGCGCCGATCAGGTCCAGATGCTGGCCCGGTCGCAGCCACTCGCCCAGCACGACCGGGGCCTTGGCCATGGTGCAGGTGCTGACGATATCGGCCGCCGCCACCGCCGCCTGCAGATCCTGCGCAACGCCGACACCGGGATAGCGGGCGGCGAGGGCCGCGGCCGCTTCGGTCCGGCGGGCCCAGAGGGTGATGGCGATCCCCGGTTTCCAGGCGCGATAGGCCTCGATCAGCGTGCTGGCGACGGTGCCCGCGCCGACGATCAGCAGGCTTGCGGCGTCGGGGCGGGCCAGCAGGCGGGCCCCCAGCAGCGAGTCGCCCGCGGTCTTCCACTTGGTGATCAGCGCGTTGTCGATCACCGCCTCGATGGCGCCGGTCGTGTCGTCGAAGACCAGCATGGCGCCCTGCACGCTGGGCCGCCCCTGCGCCGCGTTGCCCGGAAAAACCGAGACCGATTTCACCCCCAGCCCCATGCCGTCGATCCAGGCGCAGCGCGACAGCATCCGGTCGTCCCGACGCGACAGCAGGACATCCTCGATCTGCGGCGGGGCGGCGCGATGGCCCGCCAGCAGGGCCGAGGAGAGGTCGAGCCAATCCAGCAGCGGTTCCACCTTTTCCAGGGTCAGGACGGGGATCATGGGGGCTCCTTTGCGGCGAGGCGAGGCTTGCGGATTCGGGGGCAAGCATGAAGCGGTTGTCGGAAAATGAACAGTCGCGACTGAGGGGGATCGCCGCGCACTCGGGTGCGAGCGGCCTATCCCGGTCAGACCTTTCAAGGACAGACATTCAAGGGGGCGTGCAATTCCGGCGGTTTGGCGGGTGGTGTGCCGCGTCTCACGGCGCCACGAAGCTCCTGCGGCGGGCCACCGATAGGGGCACCGCGCCGCCGCAGGGTCCGACGATTGCAGGAAAAGTGCCAGTCAGCGCCGCAGATTGCCCGGCGCGAAATCGATGCAGAGCGCGCGCATGTCCGCGCTGTTCAGCAGCGACTGGCTGCAGCGGCAGAAGACCTCGCCCGACCGCGATGTGTCGCAATGCCCGCAATCGCCGCATTTGCCGAAGCTCGGCGCGGCGCGCAAGCGGGCCAGCGCCTCGCCCAGCTGCGCCAGGGTCTCGGTAAAGGCGGCGCGGCGGGCGGGCGACAGATCCTTGATGCAATGGATCAGATCGTCGAGCGGGTCGTCGGCCAGCTTGGCGCGCCCGGCCTCGGTCAGCTCGATCAGGAACGAGCGCCCGTCGCTTTCATGCGCGCGCTTTTCCAAGAGCCCCAGCGCGATCAGCGATTTCACGGTCTGCGACGCGGTGCCCCGGGTCGTGGCGTTGAATTCCGAAAAGGCCGAGGGCGTTCGCGACAGCCGGTTGGCCGAGGCGAAATAGCGCAGCGCCGTCCATTGCGCGGGCGTCAGGCTGACATCGGCGGCCGCGCTGTGCACGAGCCGCGCGAGGTGAACCAGAAGCTCGGCGGAATGGCAGGGAATCGGGCCTGCGTCCTGCGCGGGCTCCGGCTGGGAATTGGGCGACATCATCGGTGCGGGTTCGCTCATGGCCCGGAAATAAGCGATTCCTCGAACTTGACAAGGGGGAGGTCAGATAGTAGCGTCACGAAACAATATGAGTTCGATGCGCTATTACTTGCGCTTCTCCAAGGATGAGTGCCATGGGCTTTCAGGATCCGCATATCCGCCGCTACGTGCGCGCCTCGATGGCCGAGGAAATCCTCGACGCCGAAACCGAGACGCAGCTGGCCATCGCCTGGCGTGACCACGCCGACGAGGCCGCGCTTCACCGCCTGATCCAGGCCTATGCCCGTCTGGCCGTGTCCTTCGCGGGCCGTTTCAAGCGCTATGATGTCCCCTACGAGGATCTGATCCAGCAGGGCAACCTGGGCCTGATGCGCGCGGCGGAGAAATTCGACCCCGAGAATGGCTCGCGCTTTTCGACCTATGCCGCCTGGTGGATCCGTGCGTCCATGCAGGATTACGTGATGCGCAACTGGTCCTTGGTGCGTACCGGCACCAATGCGACGCAGAAGAAGCTGTTCTTCCACCTGCGCCGGGCCATGCAGAAACACGCGCGGGACGAGGGGGCGGACGAGCCCCTCAGCCTGCGGGTCGCGCGGGAATTGCAGGTGCCCGCCGATCAGGTCGAGGCGATGATGGGCCGCATGGCCGGTCCCGACCTGTCGCTCGACGCGCCGCAGGGCGCCGATGAGGACGGGCGCTCGTGGGTCGACACGATCGAGGACGAGGATATCGCCACCGAAGCCGAGGTGGTCGAAAAGCTCGATGGCGCCCGCCGCCGCGCTGCCCTGCATGCGGCGGTCGAGCAGCTGCCCGACCGTGAGCGGCACATCGTTTCCGCCCGGCACCTGTCGGAAGAACCGGCGACGCTGAGCGATCTGGGCGCCGAGATGGGCATCTCGAAAGAGCGGGTGCGCCAGCTCGAAGAACGCGCCCTGGCCCGGCTGACGACGCTGGTGCGGCAGACCAACGCGCTGTCTGTGCATTGAGGGAACGGCGGCCATGATGCGCCGCCGTTTTGCCACGCCTTTGTTCCGCCGCCTTTTCTTCACCGTTGAGCCATGGTCTATTGGTTCAACGGTGAATTGCCGAAGGCAAACGGGCGGTGTCCCCCGATGACGAGAAGTCCCTCTCCTGATGATCGCCTGAAGGCGATCCGCGGCGAAGTACCCGGGGCGACAGGGCCGCTGAGTGCGCTGATCGTCGGCCAGACCTGGCTCTGGCGCTGGTCGGGTCTGGTGCTGGGCGTGATGCTGGCCTTGCTCATCGCCTCGCTGACCCTGACGCCGCTGCCGGCCGAGCGCATCATGACCGGCGGGATCGACAAGGTTTACCATTTCCTTGGCTTCGCGGCGCTGATCTTTCCGGTGATCCTGACGGATTCGCGGCGCTGGCTCTGGGCGGTGCCGCTGGCCGTCGCGTATGGCGGGGCGATCGAGCTGATCCAGCCCAGCGTCGGGCGGAGTGCCGACTGGCTCGATTTCGGCGCCAATCTGACCGGCGTCCTGGCCGGGGCCGCGCTGGCCGAGATCCTGCACGACCGGATCCGCGACCGGTTCTTTGCCGTCGAGACCGTCGATCTGCCCGATGCCGATCTGGAGGCCGAGGCGCTCAGGGTCGAGGCGATGCGCGCCGAACTGGTGGATGAATTGCGGGTCCTGCTGCGGGAAGAACTGACCGGGATGCGGGCCGGGGCTGCCGAGGCCAGCGCCCCGCCCGAGGCCGAGCCGCCGGCGGCCACCCCGGCGGCACCGCCCGCCCCGCGCCGTCACTAGCCGCCGAGCCCCGGCACCAGCCGCGGCAGCGTGCCCAGCCACAGCGGCCCGAGCCGGACCTCGCCCTCGACCACCGACAGCGGCACTTCCAGCGTTTCGCCCTCGGACCCGGCGGCCATGGCGGCAAGCGCCGGTTCCAGCCCCGATTCCAGATCGGGCGCGATGATGCCCGCGTCGCGCAGGGTCGCCAGCAATTGCCGCCAGCCCTGGATCACCGCTGTCGCATCGCCCGACAGCGCGCCGTCCAGACCCGGGGTCAGCCGTCCGGTCACGTCGATATCGACGCCTTCCCAGGTGGCATGGCCGCCGGTCAGGGTCAGGCGGGTGAGTTGGGGTTCCGGCCCGTCGAAGAGGTGGCGGTCCAGCGGCCGGTCGAATTCGGCCTCGGCATCGAGGCGCAGCGCCTCGATCCGCCGCGGCCAGAGGCGCTGCGGGTCCAGCCGGTCCATCAGCGCGGGATCGGGGAACACGCCCTCGGCCAGCGCCACCAGCTGATGCACCCGCTCACCGATCCGGCGGCTGGCCAGCCTGATCCGGTCCAGCCCGTGGGTGGCGTCGGTCAGTGACAGGTCCAGACCCTCGCCGACCAGCGTCAGAGCCCTGAGCGGCAGGTCCAGCCCCGGCTCCATCTGCAGGGAGGCGCGCAGATCCTGCGCATGCACCGCCACCGACAGATCGCCCCGCTGCCAGAGCTGGTCCGGGGCGAAGACGGCGATCAGGTGGTTCAGCCGGTAGCTGAGCGCGAAGATCTGCACGAAGGGCGCCTGCCACTCGGCGCCGGCGACCCGGATCCGGGGTTCGGTGAAGGTCACGTCAAAGCGGTTGGGAAAGCCCTGGATCGAATGGCCCTGAACCTCGACCTCGGGCACATGGGCAAGGCCCCGCTCGATCGCCCGGTCAAGCGCCCGCGCCCCCACGAACCAATAGCCGCACCAGATCACCGCCACGACCACGGCCAGCGCCGTCAATGCCTTGAGCGCCCGCATCGGCTGCCCCCGTTGTTCTTTCTGCCCGTGCTGTTTACACAGCACGCGCGGGGCGGGCCAGACCTGCCGCGCCCTGTCGAGGAGGCCCGGCATGCGCCCGCTGTGGGTATTCGGTTACGGATCGCTGGTGTGGAACCCCGGTTTCGCCTGGAGCGCCCGGCATCTGGCGGTGCTGAAGGGCTACCGGCGGTCCTTCTGCATGCTGTCGATCCACCATCGCGGCACCGTCGAACGCCCGGGGCTGGTGCTGGCGCTGGATGCGGCCGAAGGGGCCGAATGCCACGGCGTCGCCTTCGAGATCGCGCCGCAGATCGCCGACGAGACGCTGGAATATCTGCGCGCGCGGGAGCTGATCTCGGCCGCCTATCTTGAGGAAATCCATCCCCTGACGCTGGAAGACGGCCGGGTGGTGGAGGCCGTGGTCTATGTCATCGACCCCACGCATGAGCAATATTGCGGGGCGCTGACGCTGGAGGATCAGGCGCAGCGGATCGCCGGGGCGGTCGGCGGGCGCGGCCCCAATGGCGACTATCTGCACCAGACGGCGGCGCATCTGGCGGCGCTGGGCCTGCCGGATGCGGAACTCGAATGGCTGTCGGATCGCGTCAAGGTGTTGCAGGGGGCCTAGTTCCTTGTTGGCAAAGCCCGGCCGGACCACTAGATTTTGAGGCAAAAGAAACAGGTGGGCCGGATGGCGAAACAATTGCGAGCGGGCGCGCTGGGGCCGATCGGGCGGGTCCAGTTCACGCCGCCCCTGCGCCAGCTGACGCTCATGCTGATCTCGCTGGGGCTGGTGGGCGCGGGTGTCGCGCTGGCCTTTCCCCGCGTCTCGCCGATCTTTCTTGCCAATGTCTGGCTGAACGGTTTCATCGCGCTGGTCTTCGTGATCGGCGTGCTGGCGACCTTCTGGCAGACGCTGCAGCTGTTCAGTTCCGTGCGCTGGATCGGCGGTTTCGTCGCCGGAACGCCCGGCCATCAGATCACCATCGCCCCCCGGCTGCTGGCCCCGCTCGCCGCGCTGCTGCGCCAGCACGGCAAGGGCAGCCATATCTCGTCGACCTCGGCCCGCTCGATCCTGGAATCGGTCGGCACGCGGATCGAGGAAGAGCGGGACATCACCCGCTATCTGGTCAACCTGCTGATTTTCCTGGGGCTTCTGGGCACGTTCTACGGCCTCGCCACCTCGGTCCCGGCGGTGGTGGAGACGATCCGCTCGCTGGCGCCGCAGGAAGGTGAAAGCGCGCTTTCGGGCTTCGGGCGGCTGATGGGCGGGCTCGAGGCGCAGATGGGCGGCATGGGGACGGCGTTTTCCTCGTCGCTGCTGGGTCTCGCGGGCTCGCTGGTCGTCGGCATCCTCGAACTCTTCGCCAGTCAGGCGCAGAACCGCTTCTACCGCGAGTTGGAGGAATGGCTCAGCTCCATCACCCGCCTCGGCACCGCCTTGACCGAGGGCGAGGGCGGCGGCGCGGGTCTTGGCGCGGTGGCCGAGGTGCTGGATTCGCTGGCCGAGCAGATGGAGGGCATGCGCGTCCTGCAGGCTCAGGCCGAGGAGGGGCGCGCCCAGCTCGATGCGGCGCTCGAAGGGGTGTCGGCGGCGCTGAACCGGCTGGCGGACCGCGGGCAGGCCGAGGGCGCGACCCGCAGCGCGCTGGAGCGGGTGGCCACGGGGCAGGAGCGTCTGATCGCCCTGATCGAGCGCCAGCAGGGCAACGAGGCCGAACCGCATATCGAGGCCGAGACGCGGCTCAGGCTGCGCTCGATGGATGTGCAACTGGTTCGGATCCTTGAGGAACTCTCGGCGGGCCGGCAGGAATCCATGGCCGACCTGCGCAGCGACATCGCCATGCTGACGCAGGCCGTCCGCATGCTCAACCGCCAGCCGCCGCCCAGCATGGGCCGCGAGGATGACTACTGATGGGCCTCTCGCGCCGCGGCGGTCAGCGATTCTCGGCCTCGATCTGGCCGGGCTTCGTCGATGCCATGACGGCGCTGTTGCTGGTGCTGATGTTCGTGCTGTCGATCTTCATGATCGTGCAATCGGTGCTGCGCGAGACGATCACCACGCAGGACCACGAACTTGAAGGCCTGACTGCGCAGGTGGCCAGCCTGACCGACGCGCTGGGCCTCTCGCGCAGCCGGGTCGGCGCGCTGGAGGGGCAGGTGGCGGGGCTGAACTCGGACCTCGACGCCCTGCGCGCCACCTCGCGCCAGCAGGAGGCGGCGATCGCCGCGCTGAACACCGACCTCGCCGCGCGCAACGCCGATCTGACCGAGGCCCGCACCCAGATCACCGCCTTCGAGGCGCAGGTCGCGGCCCTGCTGGCCGACCAGACCCGGCTCAACACCCAATTGGCCGAGACCGAGGCCAATCGCGACGCGCTGATGTCCGAGACCGAGGCGCTGAACCTGGCGCTGGCCCAGGCCCGGGGCGAGATCGACGCGCAGACCGAAGCGGCGCGGCTGGCGGCGGCCGAGCGCGAGGCCATCGAGGCGGCGCTGGCCGAGATGCGCGCGCGGGCGGAGTCGGGCGAGGCCTCGCTGGCCGAGATGCTGGCGCGGCTGACCGAGACGCAGGGCGCCCGCGACGCGGCAGTGACGGCGCTTGCCTCGACCGAGGAGGCGCTGGCCCAGACCCGCGCCCGTCAGGCCGAGACCGCCGACCGGCTGACGCAGCTGCAGGATCAGCTCGCACGGGCCGAAAGCGCCCGCAACGACGCGCTGACGGCGCAATCGCGCACTGCCGCGACACTGGCCGCGCGCGAGGCGGCGCTGGCGGCCTTGGCCAGCCAGACCGAGGATCAGACGGCCCGGATCGCGGCGCTCGATGCCCAACTCTCGGACGCGGACCTCGCGCGGCAACAGGCTTTGGCCGATCTGGCGGCGCTGGATGCGCAGACGCAGGCGCGGATCGCGGAATTGCAGGGGCAGATGTCAGAGGCGGATCTGGCGCGGCAGCGGGCGCTGGCGGATCTGGCGGGACTGGACGAGCAGACCCGGGCCCGCATCGCCGAGCTGGAATCGCAGCTGACCGACGAGCAGGCCGCCCGCCAGCGCGCGCTGGCCGATCTGGCGACGCTCAACGACGCGACCCGCGCCCGGATCGCCGAGTTGGAGGCGCAGCTCTCCGACAGCGACCTCGCCCGCCAGCAGGCCTTGGCACAACTCGCGGCGCAGGATGACCAGACTCGGGCCCGGATCGCCGAGCTTGAAGCGCAGCTCTCCGACAGCGACCTCGCCCGCCAGCAGGCTTTGGCACAGCTGGCGGCGATGGATGACCAGACCCGGGCCCGGGTGGCGGAACTGGAGGCGCAGCTTTCCGCGGCGGACCTCGCGCGGCAGCGGGCGCTGGCCGAGATGGCGGCGCTCGATGACAGCACGCGGGCGCGGATCGCCGAATTGCAGGCGCAATTGTCGGACGCGGATCTGGCGCGTCAGCAGGCGCTGGCCGATATCGCCACGCTCGATGCGGCGACCCGGGCGCGGGTGGCGGATCTGGAGCAGCGGCTGAGCGATGCCGACATCGCCCGCCAGCAGGCGCTGGTGCAACTCGCCAGCCTCGACGAGACGACGCGGGCCCGCATCGCCGAACTGGAGGCGCGGCTGTCCGATGCCGAGATCGCCCGCCAGCAGGCCGTGGCGCAACTGGTGCAGGCGCAGGGCGACAGCGGCGCCGCGCTGGAGGAATCGGAACGCGCGCGTCTGGCCGAAGCCGCCGCCGCCGAGGCCCTGCGCCAGCGGCTCGCCGATGCCGAGGCGACGCTCAGCGACGCCGAACGCGAGCGGCTGGCGCAACTGGCGGCGGCCGAGGCCTTGCGCGAACGGCTCGCCTCGTCGGACGCCGAACTGACGGCGATGACCATGGCGCTGGAGGCGCAGCGCCAGCGGGCCGAGGAGACGCTGACCCTGCTCGCCGCCGCCGAAGCCGCCCGCGACGAGGCCCGGCAGACCCTGACCCGCGAGGCGACCGAAGCCGAGACCCGCGCCGCCCTCCTGCAACTGGCGCAGCAGCAATTGACCGACGCGCAGAGCGCCTCGACCGAGGATCAGCGGCGCCTTGCCCTGCTCAACGAACAGGTGGCGCAATTGCAGCGGCAGGTGGCGGGCCTGCAGGACCTTCTGGGTGAAAGCCGCGAGCGCGAGGCCGAAGCCGGCACGCAGATCGATTCGCTGGGCAGCGAACTCAACGCCGCGCTGGCCCGCGTCGCCGCCGAGGAACGCCGCCGGGCCGAGCTGGAAGCCGCCGAACGGGCGCGGCTGGAGCGCGAGGCCGCCAATCTGGAGCGTTACCGCTCGGAATTCTTCGGCCGGATGCGTGACATCATCGGCGGGCGGGATGGGGTGCAGATCGTCGGCGACCGCTTCGTCTTTCAATCCGAGGTGCTGTTCCCGCCCGGCTCTGCCGACCTCTCGGCCGAGGGGCAGGCGCAGATCCGGTCGATCGGCCAGCTGCTGCTCGACGCCTCGCGCGAGATCCCCGATGATATCGACTGGGTGCTGCGGGTCGACGGCCACACCGACAACGCCCAGATCCGGCCCGGCGGCGCCTATGCCTCGAACTGGGAGCTGAGCCAGGCGCGGGCGCTGTCCGTCGTGCTCTATCTCATCAGCGAGCTGGATTTCCCGCCCGAACGGCTGGCCGCCACCGGCTTTGGCGAGTTCCGCCCGGTGGTCCCCGGCTCCAGCGCCGAAGCGCGGGCAGCCAACCGCCGGATCGAGCTGAAACTCACCGAACGCTGACCTGCGGCACGGCAAGCGGCGGGGCAGGGGGCTTGATCGGTGCCGATTTTGTGAGTAAGCACTCACTATCATGATTCCCCGGAGGTCGCCATGTCCCTCATCGCCGATGCCCTGCGCGAGCGTCCCGTTCTCAGGGGGGCGCTGATCGCCCCCTCGGTGGCGGCGCTGATCTTCTCGCTCTTCACCCTCACGGCCGCGCCGGACCCGGTGACGCTGGCCTCGGGCGTGACCATCGCCACGGTCAACCACGACGCGGGCCTGCCCTTTCCGCCGATCAACGTGGCCAGCCGGATGATCGACGGGCTGGACGCCCGCCTGCCGATGCAGCTGCAAGCCTTCGACAGCGACGCGGCGGCGCGCGCCGCGCTCGATGCCGAAACGGTGCAGGCGGTGCTGATCTTCCCCGAGGATTTCTCGCGCGCGGTCGCCGGGTCCGAGGCCGTGCCGTTGACGCTCATCACCTCGGGCAGCCTGACCATGGCCGAGGCGCAGCTGACCGGCGCGCTGCCGGGGATGGTGGAATCGGGCGTCTCGGCCGCGGTGCAGTCGATCCGGCTGGCCATGGCGCGGGGCCAGATGCCCGACATGACCCCGCCCGTTGCCCTGAATGCCGAGACGCAGAACCCGCCCGCCAGCGCGGCGGCCCGCGCCGCGCCCTTCGTGGCGGGCTTTGCCACGGCGCTGGCGGCGCTGGTCGGCGGCATCCTCGGCTGGGTCGGCACCCGGGGGCTGGGCGGCAGGCGGGGCGCCATGGTGCGCACCCTCGTTCCGCTGGCCGCGCTGCCCGTTGCCGGGCTGGTGCTGGCGGGGATCGTCGCTGGCCTCGCCGGGGGGTCGTTCGGCGCGCTGTGGCTGGCCATCGCCGGGCTGGGCGTGGCCTTCGGCTGGTTCTTCGCCGGGGCGCTGGCGCTCTTCGGTCCGCTGGCCCTGCTGGTGCTGGTGCCGCTCGCCTTCTGGCAGCCGGCCATCGGTGGCGGGCAGATGCCGCTTTCCGCCGCGCCCGCGTGGCTGCACTGGCTGGCACCGCTGCATCTGGACGCCATCGGCGGCTATTTCCGGGCGCTGATCCTGGGCGCGGGGCATGACTTCCCCTGGTCGCTGGCGCTGGGCGCGGCGGCGCTGGGACTGGCGATGATCTGGCTGCGCGCCGCCCTTGTCCGCCGTCCGGCGCCGGTCGCCGCATGAAGCCCGGCGATCTGACCGAGGCGGTCGCCGCCGTCCTCGCCGCGGTCGAGGCCGCGGAGGGCCGCCTTGCCCCCAAGAAACGCGCGGTCATCGAGGCCGCGCTGCTGTGCTTCGCCGAAACCGGCTATGCCGCGACCTCGACCCGCAGCATCGCCCACCGCGCCGGTGTCGCCGAGGCCACGATCTTTCGCCATTTCGGCACCAAGGCCGACCTGCTTCTGCGTCTGGTCCGGCCGGTCGCCGCGCGGCTGATCCAGCCGGGTCTGGTCGAGGCGCAGGAGATCTTCGCCGAGACCGAAGGCAATCTCGAGGCCAAGATCGCCCGCATGATGACCGCGCGGCTGGCCTTCGCCGACCGCTATGCGCCGCTGGTGCGCATCCTGCTGCAGGAACTGCCGGTGAACCCGGAATTGCACGGGCTTTTGCAGGACAGCGTGATCGGCGGGCTGATCCGCTTCCTCGATATCGCGCTGGGCGAAGAGATCGCCCAGGGCCGCCTGCGCCCGATCCCGGCGCCGCGCTTCCTCAGGATCCTTGCCTCCATGCTGATCGGCTACTGGATCGCGCGCTCCATGGTGGCGCCCGGCGAGTGGGACGACGAGGCGGAAATCGCCCTCATGGCGGGGCTCCTGGCCCGGGGGCTGAAACCCTGAGGGCCGGGCGCCGCGCGATTCCCCTTGGAACGCGGCGCGGAAATCCTCTAAATGGCGCGCAAACCCGCAGACCGAAGGGCCCGTTCCGCCAATGGCAAGCCTCAACGATATCCGCTCGACCTTCCTCGATTATTTCCGCCGCCAGGGCCATGCCGTGGTGGACAGCTCGCCCCTGGTGCCGCGCAACGACCCGACGCTGATGTTCACGAACTCGGGCATGGTCCAGTTCAAGAACGTCTTCACCGGGCTGGAACACCGCCCCTACAACCGCGCGACCACGTCCCAGAAATGCGTCCGCGCCGGCGGCAAGCACAACGACCTCGACAACGTGGGTTATACCGCCCGTCACCATACGTTCTTCGAGATGCTGGGGAATTTCTCGTTCGGCGATTACTTCAAGACCGAGGCGATCCCCTTTGCCTGGGAACTCCTGACCAAGGATTTCGGCATCGACAAGACCCGGCTTCTGACCACGGTCTACCACACCGATGACGAGGCCTTCGAGATCTGGCGCAAGGTCGGTGTGCCGGAAGACCGGATCATCCGCATCGCCACCGACGACAATTTCTGGCGCATGGGCCCGACCGGCCCCTGCGGCCCCTGCACCGAGATCTTCTACGATCACGGCGACCATATCTGGGGCGGCCCGCCCGGCTCGAAGGATGAGGACGGTGACCGCTTCATCGAGATCTGGAACGTCGTGTTCATGCAGAACGAGCAGTTCGAGGACGGCACGCTGCGCCCGCTGGAGATGCAGTCGATCGACACCGGCATGGGGCTGGAACGGATCGGCGCGCTGCTGCAGGGCAAGCACGACAATTACGACACCGACCTGATGCGCGGGTTGATCGAGGCCTCGGCCAATGTGACCGACGGCGCCCCCGATGGCCCCGGCAAGACCCATCACCGGGTCATCGCCGACCACCTGCGCTCGACTGCCTTCCTGATCGCCGATGGCGTCATGCCCTCGAACGAAGGCCGCGGCTATGTCCTGCGCCGGATCATGCGCCGCGCCATGCGCCATGCGCATATGCTGGGCGCGCAGGATCCGGTGATGTTCAAGCTGGTGCCGGCGCTGGTGCGGGCCATGGGCGGCCATTACACCGAGTTGAAGACCGCCGAGGCCCTGATCGCCGAGACGCTGCGCCTGGAGGAAACCCGCTTCCGCACCACGCTGGACCGGGGCCTGAAACTGCTCGACGCCGAGCTGGAGAAGATCGCCGACAACACCGACCTTCCGGGCGAGGCGGCGTTCAAGCTCTATGACACTTACGGCTTCCCGCTGGACCTGACGCAGGACGCGCTGCGCGAAAAGGGCCGGGGCGTCGACACAAGGGGCTTCGAGGCGGCGATGGCCGAGCAGAAGGCCAAGGCCCGCGCCTCCTGGGCGGGGTCGGGCGATACGGCCAATCAGGCGATCTGGTTCGAACTGGCCGAGAAGCACGGCGGCAGCGAATTCCTGGGCTATGACACCGAAACCGCCGAAGGGCAGGTCCTGGCGCTGGTCGAGGGCGACACCCTGGTCGACGAGGCCAAGGGCGAGGTCTCGGTCGTCGTCAACCAGACCCCGTTCTACGCCGAAAGCGGCGGTCAGGTCGGCGACAGCGGCTTCCTGCGCTGGGACGGCGGCGAGGCCGCGGTCAAGGACACCAAGAAGCTGAACGGCGTCTTCGTGCATCAGGCCGTGGTCACCAAGGGCGCCCTGCGCCGGGGTGCAGCGGTGAAGCTGGAAGTGGACCATTCCCGCCGCGGCGCGATCCGCGCCAACCACTCGGCCACGCACCTCTTGCATGAGGCCCTGCGCCGGGCGCTGGGCGATCACGTCGCGCAGCGCGGCTCCTTGAACGCACCCGACCGGTTGCGGTTTGACTTCAGCCATGGCAAGGCGCTGGACGGCGGCGAACTGGCGATTGTCGAGGCCGAGGTCAACACCTTCATCCGCCAGAACGCCCCGGTGGACACCCGCATCATGACCCCCGACGACGCCCGCGCGCTGGGCGCGCAGGCCCTCTTCGGCGAGAAATACGGCGACGAGGTGCGGGTCGTGTCGATGGGGACGTTGCTCGATTCCGGCAAGGGTGCCGAGGGCAACACCTATTCGCTGGAACTCTGCGGCGGCACCCATGTGAAGCGCACCGGCGACATCGGCGCCTTCGTGCTCTTGGGCGACTCGGCCTCGTCGGCCGGCGTGCGGCGGATCGAGGCCCTGACCGGCGAGGCGGCGCTCGCCCATCTGCGCCAGCAGGAAGCCCGCCTGACCGAGGTCGCGGCGCTGCTGAAAACCCCGCTCGCCGATGTGGTGGAACGGGTGAAGGCGCTGGCCGAGGAACGCCGGGCGCTCTCCAACGAAGTGGCGCAGCTGAAACGCGACCTCGCCATGGGCGGCGGCACGGGCGGCGGGACCGAGGCCAAGGACATCGCCGGCGTCAAGTTCATCGGCCAGGTGCTGTCCGGCGTCTCGGGCAAGGACCTGCCGGCCATGGTCGACGCGATGAAGGCCAGGCTCGGCTCGGGCGCGGTGCTGCTCATCGCCGATACCGGCGGCAAACCGGCGGTGGCGGCGGGGGTCACCGATGACCTGACCGCGCGCCTCTCGGCCGTGGATCTGTTGAAAGCGGCGGTCGTGGAACTGGGCGGCAAGGGCGGCGGCGGCCGCCCGGCGCTGGCCCAGGGCGGCGGCGCCGACATGGCCGGGGCCGAGAAGGCCATCGCCGCGGCCGAAGCCATCATCAAAGGAAACTGACCATGCCCAAAGCCCTCTGGATCGCCCATGTCGAGGTGACCGACGCCGATTCCTATGGCCGCTATGCCCAGGGCGCCGGTCCGGCCATCGCCGGGCACGGCGGCAAGTTCATCGCCCGTGGCGGGCGCTACGTGACGCTGGAAGGCAAGGACCGCGCCCGCAATGTGGTGGCGGTCTTCCCCTCGCTGGAGGCGGCCGAGACCTGCTACCATTCGCCCGAATACCAGGCGGCACTGGACCACGCCCGCGGCGCCTCGGTCCGGGATCTGGTGATCGTCGAGCTGATGGACGACGCGAGCCTGTGAATGGCGGGGGCCAGCCCCCAGAGACGGGGAATGCGGGGGGCCAGCCCCCCGCACCCCCCGCCAAAGGGGACCCTCGGGCCCCCTTTGGAAACCCCCGAGGATATTTGCAGAACAAAGATCAAGATTAGCCTTTCGTTAACCGTGCATCTTTGTTCTTCAAATATCCCGGGGGGTGAGCCGCAGGCGAGGGGGGCAGCGCCCCCCTTTCTTCGTTTCACAAGGGCAGCGCCGTCGTGTCCTTGAGCTCTTCCATCACGAAGCTTGCCGAGACATCCGACAGGTCCACCCGCCGGATCAGCCGCTGATAGAGCGCGTCATAGGCTTTCACATCGGCGACCCGGGCGTGGATAAGGTAGTCGAGGTCGCCGGTCATGCGGTAGGCGCCCAGGATCTCCGGCAGGTCGCGGGTGGCCCTGGCGAAGCGCTCCAGCCAGTCGGGCCGGTGGTCCGAGGTGCGGATCATCAGAAAGACCGACAGGCCCAGTCCCAAGGCCTCGGCGTCGAGCAGCGCCACCCGGGCGCGGATCACGCCCGCCTCTTCCATCAGCCGGATCCGGCGCCAGACGGCGTTGCGCGACAGAGACACGCGACTGCCGATCTCCTCGAGCGGAAGTCCCGCATCCTGTTGCAAGATGGCGAGGATCCGGCGGTCGATTTCGTCCAGTGTCATGGCTTTTCCCGATATCTTGGGAGAATGTCACAAGAACCCTGGCAGAAATCACGGATCTTTGCGACCCTTTCCCGCGAAGGATTGGCTAGACTGCCAGCCAGTCAGGAGAGACCCGATGCTGCCACCCCACCTCCCCCTCCGACACGCTCCATGGCTGCCCCTGGCGGGGCTGGCGGGTTCCCGTCACCGCGTGCTAGCTTTTCCCGGCTACCCCGGGGCTGCCGCGCCCCTCCTGCCGATCACCGAAGACCGGAGTCGCTGAATGTGTCGCTGGGCCGCCTATGTCGGAGCGCCGATTTTTCTTGAGGACATCGTCTGTCGCCCCGGCCATTCGCTGATCGCCCAGAGCCATCACGCGATGCAGAGCACCACCGCGATCAACGCCGACGGATTCGGCATCGCCTGGTATGGCGAGCGGCCGGAGCCCGGGCTTTACCGCGACATCCTGCCCGCCTGGTCCGATCCGAACCTGCGCGCCATCACTGCCCAGGTGCGCTCGTCCCTGTTCCTCGCGCATGTCCGGGCCTCGACCGGCACCGCCACCAGCCGCAACAATTGTCATCCCTTCGTGGTGGGGCGCTGGAGCTTCATGCATAACGGGCAGGTCGGCGGCTATGACGGGTTCCGGCGCGATGCCGACATGATGATCCCCGACGACCTCTATCCCCAGCGCAAGGGCGCCACCGACAGCGAGGCCCTGTTCCTGATCGCCCTGGCCGAGGGGCTGGACCGCGACCCGCAGGGCGGGCTGGAACGCGCCGCCGCCCGGCTGGCGGCGCTGAGCCGGGCCAAGGGCTGCGGGCCGCATCTGCGGCTGACCTGCTGTTTCAGCGATGGCGAGACGCTTTACGCCGTGCGCTATGCCACCGACGACAAGGCGCCGAGCCTCTGGCACCGCTGGTCCGACACCCGGGGCGGGCGGGCTGTGGTCTCGGAACCGCTGGAGGCGGACGAGGGCGATTGGCAGGCGATCCCGCCCGGTTCCTTCTGCCGGTTCCGGGGCGCCGAGGTCGAAATCCGGCCCTTCGCGCCGGAGGGCATCGCGCAGGCGGCTTGACCCGGGGCGCGCTTCGGGGGCTCATGGACCGATGGAACCACCCCTGAGCCATAGCGACTTCCTCAGATCCCTGACGCCCGAGGCAAGGGCGGCGCTGACCGCGCGGCCGCGCCGGGCAGGGCTGGTGCATCTGGCGGCGCATGGCGGCGCCATCCTGCTGGCGGGCGGGCTGATCGCGGCGGGCGTGCCGGGCTGGCCGCTGCTGCTGCCGGTGCAGGGGGTGTTGATCGTCTTCCTCTTCACGTTGGAGCATGAATGCACCCACAAGACGCCTTTCGCCAGTGACCGGCTGTGCGAGGTCATGGGCACGCTCGCCGGGGCGCTGATCCTCAATCCCTTTCAATGGTTTCGCTATTTCCATCTGGCGCATCACCGCTTCACCAATCAGCCCGGCGACCCCGAGTTGGCCTCCCCCAAGCCCGAAACCCGGGGGGACTGGCTCTGGCATGTCTCGGGCATCCCGCTCTGGATCGGGTCGCTGCGGCTGCTCGGCCGGCTGGCGATGGGCGCCGAGCGCCCATCCTACCTGCCCGAGCGCGCGCGGCCCCGGGCGGAACGCGAGGCGCGGATCCTGCTCGCGCTCTACGCCGTGGCGCTGCTGTCGCTGCTGTGGACGCCCGTGATCCTCTGGGTCTGGCTGCTGCCAATCGTCATCGGCCAGCCCTTCCTCAGGCTCTACCTGCTGGCCGAACATGGCGATTGCCCGCAGGTGGCCGACATGTTCGACAACACCAGGACCACCTTCACCAACCGGCTGGTGCGCTTTCTCGCCTGGAACATGCCCTATCATGTCGAACATCACGTCTATCCGGCCGTGCCCTTCGACCAGCTCCCGGCGCTGCACGCGCTGATGCGGGATCACTTGCGCGTCACCGCCCCCGGCTATGCGGCGTTTTCCCGCGCCTATCTGGCCCGGCGGCGCTGACGGGGCTTGCGCCCCGGGGCTGCACAGGGCATGACGGGAACAAGTGGGGAACGACCAATGAGCGAACGCAGCCTGTCATCCTTGGCCATGGCCGGCGCCACGGCCAGCCGCTCGGCGCAATACATGGAGGGGCTGAACGCCCCCCAGCGCGAGGCGGTGGAAACCCTGAACGGCCCGGTGCTGATGCTGGCCGGGGCGGGGACCGGCAAGACCAAAGCCCTGATGGCGAGGGTTGCGCATCTCATTACCACCGGCGCCGCACGCTCTGACGAGATCCTCGCCGTTACCTTCACCAACAAGGCGGCGAAGGAGATGCAGCAACGCTTGCTCGTCACGCCGTTCGAGTTGAAGGAGCCGATCCGCTGGATGGGCACCTTCCATTCCATCTCAGCGAAGATACTGCGGCGCCATGCCGAATTGGTCGGACTGAAGTCCAACTTCACCATCCTCGATACCGACGACCAGCTGCGGTTGATGAAGCAGCTCATTCAAGCCCTGAACATGGACGAAAAGCGTTGGCCCGCGCGGCAGCTGGCCAATCTGATCGACGCCTGGAAGAACCGCGCCTGGCGGCCGGATCAGGTGCCGGGGGCGGAGGCCAGCGCCTTCAACAACCGCGGGACCGAGCTTTACGCCGCCTATCAGGACCGCCTGCGGACCCTCAACGCCTGCGATTTCGGCGATCTGATCCTGCATGTGGTGACGATCTTCCAGCAGAACCCGGATGTTCTGGCGCAATACCAGCGTTGGCTGCGCTACATCATGGTGGACGAATACCAGGATACCAACGTCGCCCAATACCTGCTGCTCAGGCTGCTGGCGCAGAGCCATTCCAACATCTGCTGCGTCGGCGACGACGATCAGTCGATCTATGGCTGGCGCGGCGCCGAGGTCGGCAACATCCTGCGCTTCGAGCGGGATTTCCCGGGCGCCAAGGTCATCCGGCTGGAGCAGAATTACCGCTCGACCCCGCATATCCTGGCCGCCGCCTCGGGCGTCATCGCCGCCAACCAGAGCCGGCTGGGCAAGACCCTGTGGACCGAGGCGACCGAGGGAGAAAAGGTTCGGCTTATCGGTCATTGGGACAGCGAAGACGAGGCGCGCTGGGTGGGCGAGCAAGTCGAGAAACTGGAACGCGGAACCAGTGCGTATTACTCGTATCGAAGGAACCCAAGGTCACAAACCGTAGACCAAGAGAACGACCGACTCGCGAAGAACTACGCGGCACGGGCCGAATCAAGATCGCTGCCCGTCGGTCGCGCCGGAGACCCCGAGACTGACTTTAAGTCTCGGAAGCTAATTTCAGATCCTGATAGCCCCCAGTTTGGACCCGAGATTTCTCCTGACGAGATGGCGATTCTGGTCCGCGCCAGCCATCAGATGCGCGCCTTCGAGGACCGCTTCCTGTCGATCGGGCTGCCCTATCGCGTCATCGGCGGCCCGCGCTTTTACGAGCGGATGGAGATCCGCGATGCGATGGCCTATTTCCGCCTCGCCATCTCGCCCACCGACGATCTGGCCTTCGAGCGGATCATCAACACCCCCAAGCGCGGTATCGGCGACAAGGCGCAGCAGACCATCCAGCGCGTCGCGCGTGAGGCGGATCTGCCCTTGCTGATGGGGGCGGCACTGGTGTTGCGCGATGGGATGCTGGGCGGTCGTGCCGCGGGCAACCTGCGGGAATTCATCGAGAATATGGCGCGCTGGCACGATATGGTGCGGGCACCCGCCGCACCGCCCGAGGATGCCGCACTGGTGGTCGAGGATTTCGACGCGCCCGCGCCCGGCCTCTCGCATGTCCGGCTGGCCGAGATGATTCTCGACGAAAGCGGCTATACGGCGATGTGGCAGGCCGAGAAGACGCCCGAGGCCGAGGGGCGGCTGGAGAACCTCAAGGAACTCATCAAGGCGCTGGAGGGCTTCGGCTCGCTGCAGGATTTTCTGGAGCATGTGGCGCTGATCATGGACAACGAGACCGAGGAAAGTCAGGCCAAGGTCACGATCATGACCCTGCACGCGGCCAAGGGTCTGGAATTCCCGGTGGTCTTCCTGACCGGCTGGGAAGAGGGGCTGTTCCCCTCGCAGCGCTCGATGGACGAATCGGGGCTCAAGGGGCTCGAGGAAGAGCGGCGGCTGGCCTATGTCGGCATCACCCGCGCCGAGGAGCTGTGCTTCGTCTCCTTCGCCGCCAACCGCCGGGTCTATGGCCAGTGGCAAAGCCAGCTGCCCAGCCGCTTCATCGACGAGATGCCGCGCGACCATGTCGAGCTGCTCAGCGCGCCCGGGCTGGGTGGCCTTGGCGGCGCGGCGCAGAGCCGTCACGCCCGGGCCGAGGATGACGACAGCCTCGAACACCGGGCGGCCAAGGCGGATGTCTACAACGCCCCCGGCTGGCGGCGCATGCAGGCCCGGGCCCGCGTGGCGCCGCCCACACCGATGGCCGTGCGCAGCGCCACCGCCGAGGTGCATTTCGCCCCCGGCGAGCGGGTTTTTCACCAGAAATTCGGGACGGGGTCGGTGGTCGCGGTGGACGGCGACAAGGTCGCCGTGGCCTTCGACCGGGCGGGCGAGAAACATATCGTCGCCCGCTTCCTGATGCCCGCGGATGGTATGGACGACGTGCCCTTCTGAGGCGCGTTCTTTACCAAGCGGTCCATATATGACTGCAATTCTACTTTCGAAAAAACAAAAACACGCGATGTCGTCGCAATATGCGAGATTCCGGGCCCGTGCCCGGAAAACAGGCATGCCGGAAACATCTTAAAACTGCAGGGACAAAACGAAAAAACGCGGCTGCCCGGGAGGAGGTGGGCAGCCGCGTCATCATCGGCGTTCGGGGGAGGACCGTCCGCCGCCTGTTTGGGGCGCGGCGATCCTGGGAGGAGGTAGGATCGCCGCGCCACGAACGGATACCCAGGGAGGAGGAGGGGCATCCGTAACTTTTGGGGTCGGCCCGCCAGGCGGGGAGCCCCGGAATTCGGGGCGCGGTTCCCCAGGGAGGAGGAGGGGGAACCGCGCCGGAGTGCCTTCGGCCCAGGGAGGAGGAGGGGCCTCAGCAACAGGTCGGAACCTTACCGCAGGGAGGAGGAAGCGGCGGTTCCTTGCACGATCGGCCCAGGGAGGAGGAGGGGCCGTCGTTTCGGTCACAGGCCCCGCGGGGCCCGGAATTCTTAAGCGTCGCGGCCGTAGGCGGCCTCATAGGCCAGGCGCGAGATCATCGAGCGGCTGATGCCGAGGTCAGCCAGTTCGCGGCTGGTCAGCGCATTCAGCTCGTTGTAGGTCCGGACATAGACACGCGAGCGCGCCCAGGCCGTCCGCAGCGACGAGAAGGCTTCGGCGATCTGGCCGAACACGCCGGTCGCGCGGGTCGTTTGTGCAGAGGCGTAAGCCATGGGTGTTACCTTTTCGTTTCGAGGCGATCCGTTTCCAGCCGGGCTGGTGATTTTGTTTCGCCGTTGAAGCAAAGATGGCCCAAATGCTGCGCCTGCACAATCCCTCCTCACGGCAATGCTGCTATGCAGCGACAGCATGGCGACGTAGGGGAAAGCTGCCTCAGGGGTGTATCTTGGGGACAAAGGTCGCATTCGGCGGGGGCACGGGCGGCCTGAGCGGCCCTTCCCTGCGGCAGAATGTCCCTTTCGGCGCCCGGGTCGCGGGGGCTTGTCACCGGCCGATTCCCGGACAGGTTAGGGCAAACCGATTCTGAAGGAACAGGAGTATCCCATGGCCGCCAGCCCGTCGCGCGACGCGATCCTCGCCACGCTTGCCCGCATCGCGGTGCCCGGCGGGGGCGATCTGGTCAGCCGCGACCTCGTCCGCGCGCTGGGTGTCGATGCGGGCAGCGTCCGGTTCGTCATCGAGACCGACTCCGCCGACACCGCCCGCGCGCTGGAACCGGTGCGCGCCGCGGCCGAGGCGGCGGTGGCGGCGATGGAGGGGGTGAGCAAGGTCTCGGTCGCGCTGACCGCGCATGGCCCGGCCGCGAAGGCACCCGCCGGGGCGGGGAAGGGGGCCGCGCCCTCGCTCTCGATCGGTCGCCACCCGACCGCCGGTCCCAACGAGGTGCCGGGCGTCAAGCGCATCATCGCCGTGGGCTCGGGCAAGGGCGGGGTCGGCAAGTCGACCGTCTCGGCCAACCTTGCCGTGGCGCTGGCGCGCGAGGGCTGGCGGGTCGGGCTGGTCGACGCCGATATCTATGGCCCCAGCCAGCCGCGGATGATGGGCGTGACCAAGAAACCCGCCTCGCCCGATGGCAAGACCATCATCCCGCCGGTGGCCTTCGGGGTGCGCGTCATCTCCATCGGCATGATGCTGCCCGAGGAACAGGCACTGATCTGGCGCGGCCCGATGCTGATGGGGGCCTTGCAACAGCTGATGACGCAGGTCGCCTGGGGCGATCTTGATGCGCTGGTCATCGACATGCCGCCGGGGACGGGCGATGTGCAGATGACGCTTTGCCAGAAGTTCCCGGTGACCGGGGCGATCATCGTCTCGACCCCGCAGGATGTGGCGCTCCTGGACGCGCGGCGCGCGCTCAACGCCTTCGAGACGCTGAAGACCCCGGTGCTGGGGCTGATCGAGAACATGTCGACCTTCGTCTGTCCGAACTGCGGGCATGAGGAGCATATCTTCGGCGATGGCGGCGTGGCGCGCGAGGCCGAGAAACATGGGCTGCCGATGCTGGGATCGCTTCCCCTGCTGCTGGAGGTGCGCCTGTCGGGTGATGGCGGGCAGCCGGTGGCGGCGGGCGACAGCCCGGCGGGCGAGCCCTACCGGCGCATGGCGCGGTCGCTGATCGCGCAGCTGGTCTGACGCGGGATCAGGCTGGGATTTTCAGGGAGCCCGGGCGGAAACGCCCGGGCTTTTGGTTTTTCGACCCTCTGATACGGGGCCTCCGCCGCCCGGATCCGTGAAATCCCAGCGGTGTTTCGGGGGAATGGCCTGGAAAGGCGGGGGAGGGGCGCGAAAGCGTGGCGCCGCGAACACGGCGGCTGCGACGCATCAGGCGTGATGGCGCGGCAGCGGGTGGGGTCCGTGGGGAGGACCCGCGGGTCTCAAGGTCCTGGCGGCGGCTGATCTGGGGGCCGGGTATCCGCAAGGGCGGGGGCGCAGGCCCGGCGAGGAGGCGGCGCGCGGTCAGGCCCGGGATCGGGCTGGGAATTCCAGGGATCCGCTCGGGACGGCCGGGGTTTTCCCTGGCGCTGACCCGTTCCGTCCCATCGCAGCCCCCTCCGGGAAACCGCCGAACCCACGAAATCCCAGAATGAGGCCCGGAGTCCGGCTGGGACAGGCTGGGAAATGGCCTGGGACTGGATGGGATCGCTCTGGGCCAACCTCCGCCGAATCGGAATCACACCCCGGTGAGGGGGATATTAATTGTGGATAAGTGTGGGATAATTAATCTTAACGATTGCGTGTGTCCCTATGGACACAAATCCGCGCCCCGCCGCCGATTCTTCCCCTGACCCTGAAGGGGGCTGTTAGCGCTTTATCTGGTGGGGCGGGTAGGGGGTCTGGCCGATATCTAGTGTTGCGCCAGGCCGGGCCTCAACGACTGGTAGCGTCATCCCCTGCGCGACCTGCGCATTCCCTCGAATTCCCGTTGATATCCGTGAAGTCCCATGGCATCAAAGGACCATGGAAGGACACAAAAAAGATCCTCCGATACCAAGGCAGTAACTACAGGCAACTTCACATCAAGATCTGGAGCGTAGCGAGCAGACGTCTTTCATCCCCCCCCCTAGTAAAGACGGTTACGTGACCAGGCGACCCCGCAGTGGGACGAGGGCGGCGGCTCGGGTATGGCAGCACCCGAGCCGCCGTTTCAATTTTGGCGCTCCCGGATCGGTGGAGCAACAGGAGAATGCGGCGTGTCGCTCAGATTTCGCAGCGACGACGAACAGGGCATCGACGGGAAGGGGCGCGTCTCCATTCCCGCCGCTTTCCGTCCTGTCATCGCCGCGGGCGACCATCTGATGGCCCAGGGCGAGCGCCCCACCTTCGTCATCGTCTACGGCACCGACTCGCTTAATCACCTGCGCTGCTATACCCGCAAGGAGATGGAGAAGATCGAGGAGCGTATCGAGCTTCTCGACGAGGGGACCGAAGAGCGCGAGATCGCCGAGACCTTCTTCCTCGGTTCCTCGATGGACGTGCAGCTGGGCGACGACGGACGCATCGTCCTGCCGCAACGGCTGCGCAAGAAGCTCGACCTCGACGACCGCATCTATTTCATCGGTGTCGGCAGCCACTTCAAGATGTGGAAGCCCGAGACCTACAAGGCGCATGAAGCCGGCCGCACGGACGCGCTGATCGTCGAGCGTGGCGGTGCCCGCTTCGATCCCGCTTCGCTGCTGCCGAAGCTTCCGCCGAAACCGACCCCTGCCGTGTGACGGAAAGGACGATGCCCTCCGAGAACCCCGACGCCCCGCACATCCCCGTCCTCCTGACCCCGCTTCTGGCCGGGGTAGGGGCAGTCTCGGGCGTGTGGCTGGACGGGACCTTGGGCGCGGGCGGCTATGCCCGGGGCCTTCTGGCGGCCGGTGCGGATCTGGTCATCGGCATCGACCGCGACCCGCTGGCGCTGGATCTGGCGCGGGACTGGGGCCGGCCCTATGGCGAGCGGCTGCGGGTGGTGCAGGGCACGTTTTCGGACCTCGATACGCTGGCGGGCGAGCCGCTTGACGGCGTGGTGCTCGACCTTGGCGTGTCGTCCATGCAGCTCGACCTGCCCGAACGCGGCTTTTCTTTCGCCAAGGACGGCCCCCTCGACATGCGGATGAGCCAGGAGGGGCCCTCGGCCGCCGATCTGGTCAACCACGAGGATGAAGCGGCGCTGGCCGACATCCTCTACCATTACGGCGAAGAACGCGCCTCGCGCCGCATCGCCCGGGCCATCGTCAAGGCCCGCGCGCTGGAACCCATCGAGACCACGCTGCGCCTGACCGAGATCGTCAGCAGCCAGCTGCCCCGGCCGAAACCCGGGCAAAGCCACCCCGCGACGCGCAGCTTTCAGGCGCTTCGCATCGCGGTGAATGCCGAGTTCCACCAGCTCGCCGAAGGGCTCGAGGCCGCCGAACGGGCGCTGAAACCGGGCGGCATGCTGGCCGTGGTCAGCTTCCATTCGCTGGAAGACCGGATCGTGAAACGCTTCCTGCAGCAACGCTCGGGCCGCGCCGGGCAGGGGAGCCGCCACGCCCCGATGCAGGAGGCCGAAGCGCCGCGCTTCGAGACCCTGACCCGCAAGGCGGTCGCCGCCGACGAGGCCGAATGCGCCGCCAACCCCCGCGCGCGCTCGGCCCTTCTCAGGATCGCCCGGCGCACCGATGCCCCGGCCGGCCCCGTCGACCGTTCGGCCCTTGGCCTTCCCTCGCTTGTCCTGAAAGGAGACTGAGTTGCGCGCGCTCTTCTATCTGCTGACGGCCTTCGGGGTGATCGGGCTGGCGATCTGGGCCTATGACCAGAACCAGAAGACCCAGGTGGCGATCCGCGACGTGCGGGGCCTGCGCGCCGAGATCCGCGCGCTGCACGAGGCGCTGGATGTGCAGCGCGCCGAATGGGCCTATCTCAACCGCCCGCAACGCCTGCGGGCGCTGGCTCAGATGAATTTCGAGCGCCTGGGCCTTCTGCCGCTGCAAGGCGGGCAATTCGGCCAGGTTGACGAGATCCCTTATCCGCTGATCGGCGCCGCCGCCAGCACCGGCCCGGAGGATACGCTGTGAACCGCCTGCCGCTGCGCCCGCTGGCCCGCATCCTCGATGCCCGCGCCCAGGGCGTGAACCCGCTGACCATCGAGAAGGAAAACCTGCGCCTGCGCCGCGAGCAGCAGCGCGACGCCGGGCGCCGCCGGGCGGAATGGCGGCTGCTGTTCCTCGCCACCGCGTTTTTCGCGGGCTATGCGGCGATCGGCGCCAAGATGGGGATGCTGGCCGCCTCGCCGGTCGTGGAATCCGAACCCTATGTCGGCGAGAGCATCTCGGGCGAACGGGCCGATGTGCTTGATCGCAATGGCAATATCCTCGCCACCAACCTGGTGACGCATTCGCTTTACGCCGAGATGCGCTACATGGTCGACGGCCGCCGCGCCGCGCATGAACTGGTGCAGATCTTCCCCGATCTGGACGAGGAACGTCTGGCCGCGCGGCTGACCGATCCCAACCGCCGCTTCGACTGGATCCGGGCCCGCGTTTCGCCCGAACAGGCGCAGGCCGCGCATGACATCGGCGAGCCGGGCCTGCTGCTGGGCCCGCGCGACATGCGGCTTTATCCCAACGGGACGCTGGCCGCGCATGTGCTGGGTGGCACGACCTATGGCGAACAGGGTGTCACCGCGGCCGAGATCCAGGGCGTTGCCGGCCTCGAATACGCCCAGAACCAGCGGCTGAGCGACGCCGATCTGGCCGACGTGCCGCTCACCCTGTCGCTGGACCTTGGCGTGCAGGCGGCGGTCGAGGAGGTGCTGGCAGACGGCATCGCCATGTATAACGCCAACGGCGGCTCGGCGATCCTGATGGACGCGCATACCGGCGAGATCGTCGCCATGACCTCGGCCCCGACCTTCGATCCGAACGACCGCCCGGCGCCGGCACTGACCGGCGATCCGGCCGATTCGCCGCTGTTCAACCGGGCGGTGCAGGGGCTTTACGAGCTGGGCTCGGTGATGAAGGTCTTCACCGTGGCCCAGGCGCTCGACATGAACATGGTCACGCCCGAGACGATGATCGACACCCGCGGCCCGATCCGCTTCGGCCGCTTCCGGCTGAGCGACATGCATTCGATGCCCGCCTCGATGTCGGTGACCGACGTGCTGGTCGAAAGCTCGAACGTCGGCACCGCGCGGATCGCCCAGATGATCGGGGCCGAGCAGCAGCAGAACTTCCTGCGCCGTCTGGGCCTTCTGGACCAGATGCCGCTGGAGGTCAGCGAAACCGGCCGTGTGCGCCCGCAATACCCGGCGCGCTGGTCGGAGCTTTCGGCCATGACCATCAGCTATGGCCACGGCATGACCATGACGCCGCTGCATCTGGCGGCGGGCTATGCGGCGATGGTGAACGGGGGCACGCTGGTGCAGCCGACGCTGCTGCGCCGCCCCGACGCGCCCGTGGGGCAGCGGGTCATCACCGAAGAGACCTCGCGCATCATCCGCACCATGCTGCGTGATGTGGTGACCGAGGGCACGGCCTCGTTCGGCGATGTCGACGGCTATGCCGTGGGCGGAAAGACCGGGACCGCCAACAAGGTCCGTCCCGAGGGCGGCTATTATCAGGACCGTACCGTTGCCACCTTTGCCGGGGCCTTTCCGATGAACGACCCCCGCTATGTCTTTGTGGTGACGATGGATGAGCCGACGATCTTTGTCGCCGGCCAGAACCGGCGCACGGCGGGCTGGACGGTGGTGCCGGTGGTGGCGCAGATGATCGGCCGGGTGGCGCCGATGCTGGGATTGCGCCCGCAGACCCCCGCAGAGATTGAAGCGGGCATGCAGCTGCGTTAGGCATCCCCCAGACGGGCTGACGCCGACGGGCAAGGGGACCAGGATGACCGACAAGACCCTGGGAGAGCTGGGACTTACCGCGCAAAGCGGCGATTCCCGGGCGCCGATCACGGCGATCACGCTCGACAGCCGCGCGGTGCGGCCCGGGACGCTGTTCGCGGCGCTGCCCGGCAGCCGGGTGCACGGGGCCGAGTTCATCGACCCGGCGCTGCGCATGGGGGCCTCGGCCATCCTGACCGACCGGCAGGGCGTCCAGATCGCCGCCGAGACGCTGGCCCGCCACCCGCAGGCAGCCCTTGTCGTGGCCGAGGACGCACGCGCGGCGCTGGCCATGGCGGCGGCGCTTTTCTACGGCGCGCAGCCCTCGGTGATGGCGGCGGTGACGGGGACCAACGGCAAGACCTCGGTCGCCAGCTTCACCCGCCAGCTCTGGACCGCGCTGGGCCATGCCGCGATCAATGTCGGCACCACGGGGGTCGAGGGCGCCTGGGGCATGCCGCTGGCCCATACCACCCCCGACGCGGTGACGCTGCAATCGCTGCTGGCCCAGGCCGCGGCGGCGGGCGTGACGCATGCGGCGATGGAGGCGAGCTCGCACGGCCTCGACCAGCGGCGGCTGGAGGGCGTGCGCCTGTCGGCGGCGGCCTTTACCAACCTCACGCAGGACCACCTCGATTATCACCCCTCGATGGAGGAGTATTTCCTCGCCAAGGCCGGGCTCTTCACCCGCCTCCTGCCCGAGGAAGGGATCGCGGTCATCAACACCGACGATGCCTATGGGCGGCGCCTGTTGGGCATGGTCGAACAGCCGGTGCTCAAGGTCGGCCAGGACGAGGATTGCGACCTGCGCATTCTCGACCAGCGTTTCACCGCCCATGGTCAGACGCTGCGTTTCCGCTGGAAGGGCCGGGCGCAGCAGGTCGATCTGGCGCTGGTCGGGGGCTTTCAGGCGGCGAATGCGCTGCTGGCGCTGGGGCTGGTGCTGGCCACCGGCGGCGACGCGGCCGAGGCGATTTCGGCGATGGAGACGCTGCAAGGCGTGCGCGGCCGGATGCAGCTGGCCGCCACGCGGCAGAACGGCGCCCCGGTCTTCGTCGATTACGCCCATACCCCGGCAGCGGTGGAAACCGCGCTGAAGGCGCTGCGCCCGCATGTGATGGGGCGGCTGATCGTGGTGCTGGGGGCGGGCGGCGACCGTGACAAGACCAAGCGCCCGCTGATGGGCAAGGCGGCGGTCGAGAATGCGGATGTTGTTTTTGTGACAGACGACAACCCTCGGAGCGAGGATCCGGCGGTGATCCGTGCAGAAATATTGCAAGCCGCGCCCGAAGCCACCGAAGTCGGCGACAGGGCCGAGGCGATCCTGCGGGCCGTTGACGCGCTGGAGCCGGGCGATGCCCTGTTGATCGCGGGCAAGGGGCACGAGACCGGGCAGACGGTCGGAGGCATCGTCTATCCCTTCGACGATCTGGAACAGGCCAGCGTGGCGGTGGCCGCGCTTGACGGGACATTGTGACATGAGCCTCTGGACCCATACCGAGGCCGAAGCGGCCACCGGCGGCAGCGCCACCGCGCCCTTCGCGGTGACCGGCCTTTCCATCGACACCCGCAGCCTGCGCCCGGGCGACCTGTTCGTCGCCCTGAAAGCGGCGCGGGACGGGCATGATTTCGTGGCCCAGGCCTTTGCCGCAGGCGCCGCGGCGGCGCTGGTCGACCACGTGCCCGAGGGCGTGACCGGCCCCTGCCTGGTGGTGCCCGAGGTGCTGGCGGCGCTGACCGCGCTGGGCGCGGCCGGGCGCGCGCGGGCCAAGGGCAAGGTGATCGCCGTCACGGGGTCCGTCGGCAAGACCTCGACCAAGGAGATGCTGCGCGAGATGTTCGACGCTTTCGGCAGCGTCCACGCCGCCGAGGCCAGCTTTAACAACCATTGGGGCGTGCCGATCACCCTGGCCCGGCTGCCCGCCGAGGCCGATTTCGCCGTCATCGAGATCGGCATGAACCACCCCGGCGAGATCGCGCCGCTGGCCCGCCTCGCCCGGCCGCATGTGGCGATGGTCACCACCATCGCCCCCGCCCATCTGGAGGCCTTCGACTCGCTCGCGGGCATCGCGCGGGAAAAGGCCGACATCTTCCTCGGCCTCGAACCCGGCGGCACCGGCGTCTACAACGCCGATCTCGAGACCAGCCCGATCCTGGCCGCGGCGGCGGGTGAGGGGGCGCTGTCCTTCGGCCTGAGGGGCACGGTGACACTGACCGCGATCCGCCAGACCGCGGTCGCGACGGTGGCCGAGGCCGATATCGACGGCGGGCATTACCTGCTCAGGCTCGCCGACGCCGGACCGCATTTCGCGCTGAACGGGCTGGGCTGTCTGGCGGTGGCCCGGGCGCTGGACCTCGACCTCGCGCTGGCGGCGCAGGCGCTGGGCCGCTGGCGGCCGCCCGCCGGGCGCGGCAAGCGCGAGGTGCTGCTGCTCGATCCGGCCAGCGATGCCCGGGCCACGCTGATCGACGACGCCTTCAACGCCAATCCCGCCTCGCTCGCCGCCGCGCTCGACGTGCTGGCCGCGACCCAGCCCGGCCCGGGCGGGCGCCGCATCGCCATCCTGGGCGACATGCTGGAACTCGGCCCCGACGAAATCGCCCTGCACCGCGCCATTGCCGACCACCCGGCCATCGCCCGCACCGACCTTGTGCACACGGTCGGGAGGCGGATGGAGGCCCTGTGGCAGGCGCTACCGCAATCGAAGCGCGGCAAGCATGTCGCGCAGGCCGACGATCTGGGCGCCAAGGCGCATCACCTGGTCCATCCCGGTGATGTCGTGCTGGTGAAGGGGTCGAAAGGCAGCTATGTGTCCCGCGTCGTGGATGCGCTGCGCCATCTGGGTCACCCGCTACCTGAAGAGCCGACAGGGGAATAGGATGCTCTACTGGCTTGCCGAATTTTCCGAGGCCTTCATCGGCTTCAACCTGTTTCGCTACATCACCGTCCGCGCCGGCGCCGCCTTCTTCACGGCGCTGATCTTCGGCTTCGTCTTCGGCAAGCCGCTGATCAACTTCCTCAGGAAGCGGCAGGGCAAGGGCCAGCCGATCCGCGAGGACGGGCCGCAATCGCATCTATTGACCAAGAAGGGCACGCCGACCATGGGCGGGCTTTTGATCCTCAGCGCGCTGACCGTCTCGACCCTGCTCTGGGCGCGGCTCGACAATCCCTATGTCTGGCTGGTGATGGGCGTGACCTGGGGCTTCGGGCTGATCGGCTTTGCCGACGATTACGCCAAGGTGACCAAGTCCAACGTCAAGGGCGTTTCGGGCAAGATCCGCATGGCGGCGGGGCTGGTGATCGCGCTGATTGCCGCCGTGGTGGCGATGTGGCTGCATCCGGCCGAGCTGACCGGCCAGCTGGCCATGCCGGTGTTCAAGAGCGCGCTCCTCCCGCTGGGCTGGGCCTTCGTGCCCTTCGCCATGCTGGTGATCGTGGGATCGGCCAATGCGGTCAACCTGACGGACGGGCTGGATGGTCTGGCCATCATGCCGGTGATGATCGCGGCGGGGACGCTGGGGGTGATCGCCTATGCGGTCGGCCGGGTCGACTTCACCGCCTATCTGGACGTGCATTACGTGCCGGGGACCGGGGAACTGCTGATCTTCACCGCGGCGCTGGCGGGCGGGGGCCTCGGCTTCCTGTGGTACAACGCGCCGCCGGCGGCGGTGTTCATGGGCGACACCGGCTCGCTGGCGCTGGGCGGCGCGCTGGGGGCGATCGCGGTGGCGATCAAGCATGAGATCGTGCTGGCCATCGTCGGCGGCCTCTTCGTGGTCGAGGCGATGTCGGTCATCATCCAGGTCGTCTATTTCAAGCGGACCGGGAAACGGGTCTTCCTGATGGCCCCGATCCACCATCATTTCGAGAAACGGGGCTGGGCCGAGCCGCAGATCGTGATCCGGTTCTGGATCATCAGCCTGATCCTGGCCCTGATCGGCCTCGCGACGCTGAAAATCCGCTGACGGTGCCGGTGTCCCCCGCGTGGGACACCCCGACCGGCCAAGCCTTTCCAAAGGCTTGGCCGCGCGCATTCAGGAAAACTTAAGAAAGTCCCTTTGGACGGAAGGCGGGGTCAGAACCGCGCTTCCAGCAGGACCACGGCGATCGGCGGCAGACCCTCGCGCCCCGGGAAAACGCCGCGCCCGACTTCGGCAAAGCCCCAGCGGCGGTAGAAGGCCACCGCGTTCAGCGTGGCCTCGATGCGGATCAGCCGGTCACCCGCCGCCCGCGCATCGGCCAGCGCGCGCTCCATCAGCGACTGGCCCAGCCCGCGTCCGGCATGATCGGCGCGCACGAATAGGCGTTTCACCTCACCCGGCTCACCCAGGGCAAAACCCAGGGTCACGCCATCCGCCTCGGCGATCCAGACCTTGCCCGCGGCGCAATCGGGCCGGTAATCCTCGGGCGTGCGGCCGGTCATCCAGGTGGCGACGACCTCGGGCGGATAGGGATCGGGCGCCAGCCGCCGCACCGAATCGCCGGTCAGAGAAAAGACGGTTTCGGCGTCTGCACCCGTCGAGCGCCGGTAGATGACGAATTGCGAAGATATGGCGGATTCTCCTGTTTTCCGGCTCACCTTGCCGACGAAAAAGGTACCGTCAATCTACAGAAGCGTGATTCTCCTCCTGCGGGACAGGCGGCACCGGAACACACCCGGCCACCGCCCCGCCCCCAGGTCAGTCCGCGCGCAGGCGATGCAGCATCGCCCGGTTGCGGCAGTAATCGGGCGTATCCCCGGCGCCCGCGGCGTGATCGCTCAGCCAATTGGCGCACTCGCCCGAGCCTTCGCAGCCCATGCAGGCCATGACCGCGTTGCGCATATCCTGCCCGGTAATCCTGCCTTCCGCCAGACCCTGGCCGAGATCGGCGTGAAGCGTTTCGGCCATGCTGCCGATCAGGCCGCTTGCGCGGTCCAGTTTCTTGAAAAAGCCCATGGTGTGCTCCCGCCCAACCCCGTTGCATTGGCAACAACTATGCGGGGCCCGGGGCGGCGGCTCCTTGATCCAGATCAAGCTGTGCCGCGGGGAACAGCAGGGCACGGCGTCTGCGGGGCAGGGTGGGGCATACCCAAGGAGCCCGTCATGGTCGAAACCGTCGCTGCCCTGATCGCCGATGCCGAGAGGCTGACAACCCATCACCGCCCGGATGCGGCCGCAACGAGGCTGCGCCGGGCGCTGGCCTTTGACGGGCCGAGCCTTGAGGACCGGGCACGGCTGAACCTGGCGCTGGCCCGGTCCCTGTGGGCGCTGCGCGACGGCGAGGCGGCGCTGGATGCGGTCTGCGCGGCGATGGTGATCGACCTGCCCGAGGTGCTGCCGGATCTGGCCGCGGTGCTGGGGCAGATGCCGGCGCCCTCGGTTCAGGGGGCGCTGCGGCTGGTCCGGGCCCGGGCCATGGCCGGGCTGTCCGGTGCGCCTCTGGCCGGGGTGCTGGCGGTCAGCGGCCAGCATCTGCTGGCGCTGGCCACGACCTGTGACCATGGCAGCACGCGTCCCGACCGCGCCCGGGAGCAGGCGCTGGCGGGTGAGGCTTTCGCCGATCTGACGGCGGCGCTGGCCTTTCCGCAGCCCGAGGCGGTTCACGCGGCCCGGGCCGAGGCTTGCGCCCGCAGCGGCGCGCATCGCGAGGCGGCGGCGCTCTGGCAGCGGGTCGGGCAGGAGTTCGGGCTGCCGGTGGCCTTCGCCCGGCAATCCAACGCCCTGATGGCGCTGGAGGATTGGGTCGGCGCGGCGCGGGCCTATGCCTGGTACGAGGCGGGCGGGGCGGAACCCCTCTGGTCGGCGGGCGCGGCCCGGGCCGAGGCGCTGCTGGACGAGGGGCGGGCCGCCGAGGCCATCGCGCCCGCCCGCATGGCGCTGAAGGCCTCGCGCGACCGGCAGGACGCGCGCTTCGCGGCGCTGGCCGGGGGCGCGCTGGGACGGGCGCTGGCGGCCACGGGGCAGGGGGCAGCGGCCCGGCGCGTACTGCGCGAGGCTCTGCCGCTGTTGCGCGAGGAATGGGGCGAGGGCATCGCCCAGGTCGCAGCCGCCGAGGCGGCGCTCAGCGCCCTGGGTTGATGTGCTTCTTCAGCCGCGAGGGCTGGCTGGTCTTGCGGCCCTGATAGGGGTTCTTCTTCGCATCCGAGCGGAAGAACAGGCGAATCGGCGTGCCGGGCATGTCGAAGCGTTCGCGCAGCCCGTTGACCAGATAGCGGCGATAGGCCTCGGGCAGTTCCTCGGGGTGCGAACATTTCACCACGAAACCCGGGGGGCGCGTCTTGGCCTGGGTGATGTATTTCAGCTTGATGCGGCGGCCGCCGGGGGCGGGCGGGGGATGCGCCTCGGTCATCGCGCCCAGCCATTGGTTGAGGCGCGAGGTGCCGACGCGGCGGTTCCAGATCGCATGCGCCCGCAGGATCGCGGCATGCAGACGGTCCAGCCCCCGGCCGGTCTTGGCCGAAACGGTGACCAGCGGCGCGCCTTTCAGCTGCGGCAAGGCGCGCTCGAACATCTCGAGCAGCGCTTTCAGCTTGTCCTGCTTGTCGTCCTCGAGGTCCCATTTGTTGACCGCGACGACGACGGCGCGGCCCTCGGTCTCGGCGAGGTCGGCGATGCGCAGGTCCTGCGTTTCGAACGGGATCTGGGCGTCGAGCAGCACGACCACGACTTCGGCGAATTTCACGGCGCGCAGGCCATCCGCAACCGACAGCTTCTCCAGCTTGTCCGTCACCCGGGCGCGGCGCCGCATCCCGGCCGTATCGAACAGCCGCATGGGCGTCTGGTTCCAGGTGAAGGGCAGGGCGATGGAATCGCGGGTGATCCCGGCCTCCGGCCCGGTCAGCAAGCGGTCCTCGCCGATGATCTTGTTGATGAGCGTGGATTTTCCGGCGTTCGGGCGGCCGATCACCGCGACCTGGAGGGGGCGCTTTTCGGTGGGGGCCCAGACCGGGGCCTCTTCACCCTCGGTGTTGTCGTCCTCGCTGTCCTCGGCGATGGAGACATCGGTCTCCGGCGCCTCGGCGGCGGCGCGTTCCTCGAAGGTGGCGGCCAGCGGCAGGAGTTCGTGGTAAAGCTCGTCGATCCCGGCGCCGTGTTCGGCGGACAGGCGAATGGGCTCGCCCAGACCCAGCGAGAAGGCCTCGAGATAGCCGCCCTCGGCCGCGTTGCCCTCGGACTTGTTGGCGGCGAGGATGACGTGGCGCGCCCGGCGGCGGAGGATGTCGGCGAAGATCTCGTCGGCCGGGGTCACCCCCACCCTCGCGTCGATCATGAAGAGGCACACATCAACCATCTCGACCGCGCGTTCGGTCAGGCGGCGCATCCGGCCTTGCAGGCTGTCGTCGGTCACATTCTCCAGCCCCGCGGTGTCGATCACCGTGAAGCGCAGGTTGTGCAGACGCGCCTCGCCCTCGCGCAGGTCGCGCGTGACGCCGGGCTGGTCGTCGACCAGGGCCAGCTTCTTGCCGACGAGGCGGTTGAAGAGCGTGGACTTGCCCACGTTCGGGCGGCCCACGAGGGCGAGGGTGAAGCTCATGATCTACTCGGGTTCAGCGCAAGCCGCCCCGATACGCGGGACTGCCGCGTTTGTAAAGCGCTCAGCGGTAGGCGAGCAGATCCCCGTCGCGGCTGAGGATGTACATGATGCCGCCCGCAACGATCGGGGCCGAGGCCGCGCCGCCGGGAATCTCGATCTCGGCGGTGGTGTTGCCCGAGACAGGATCGAAGCCCCTGAGCACCCCGTCGCCCGACGCGACCCAGAGCCGTCCGCCGGCCAGGACCGGCCCGTGCTGCGGATAGATCGCCAGACGGCGGCGCACGCGGGACGTGGTGTAGAGCGGCAGCTCATGCGCCCAGATCAGCGAGCCGTCGCTGGCGTCGAGCCGGAGCAGGCGGTTCTGGTCGGACACGAGGAAGACCGAGCCGCCCACCGGCCAGACCGGGGCGTTGGCGCCTTCCTCGACCGACCAGATGGTGGCGCCGCTGCGGGCGTCCATGGCGAAGACCCGGCCCGATTGGTTCGCGGCATAGATGCGGTTGCCCTCGACCACGGGATCGCCGGTCAGCGCCGGGATCGTACCCAGCGCGGCGCCGGTGCGGCGGCCTGCGGCGACCGTGGTCCAGAGGAGCCCGCCGTTCGAGCGGCGCACGGCGGTCAGTTCCCCGGCCTGGGTCGGGAAGACCACGGCTTCCCCGGCGATGGCCGGGGCCGAGCCGCGGGCGATGGTCGACAGCGCGGGCGTGCCGGCCAGGGTCCATTCGATGCGGCCCGTCGCGGCGTCGAGGCCCCAGAGGGTCGAATCGATGGCCGTGACATAGACCCGGTTGTCGGCGACCGCGGGCGAGCCGGTCAGCGGCGCCGCGAAATCGGTGCGCCAGATCTCTTGCCCGGTCGCGGCATCGAGCGCGGCCAGATAGGCCTGGGCCGAGGCGACGAAGACCCGGCCCCCCGCCACGGCCAGCGAGCCGCCCGAGGCCGAGGAGCGCGCATCGCGGGACGGCGTGAGGTCCGTGCCCCAGAGCACCGCGCCCGAGGGCGAGGTCGCCTGCACATGGGCGCGGGCGTCGAGCGTGTAGACGCGGCCGTCGGCATAGACCGGATCGGTGGTCAGGCGCGCGCGGCGGCTGTCGCCCTGGCCGATCGGGGTAGACCAGATCAGCTGCGGGCTGGCCGAGAGCGCGGGATGACCCGGGCGGCCGCCGGGCGTGCCCTGGCGCTGGCTCCAGCTGGCATTGGCGCTTTGCCCGGGCAGCGAGATCGGCAGACTGCGGTTGGCGGTCTCGGCGTCGCTGCCGCCCCAGGGGGCGCGCAGGTCGACGCGCTCGCCTTCCAGCGGGCGCTCGCGGTTGCAGGCAGCCAGCGCGCTGGTGGCCATCAGGGCGGCAAGGCCGGTCAGGGCGTGTCGGCGGGTCAGGCTCACGGTCGCTCTCCCTCGTCTCAGCCCAGATCGGTCGGCTGGGCGCCGCCGAGCAGGACGATCAGTTGCGCGACGCGGCGGCGCAGCCCGTCGGTCAATTCGGGTTCCTGGGCCAGCGCCTGCGCCTGTTGCAGCGCGGCGGCGCGGTCGCCCTGTTCCAGCGCCAGAAGCGCCAGTTGTTCCAGCGCCAGCGGCCGGAAGGTGCCGCCCGGCGCCGCAAGGCCCTGCAGCGTGGCGCGGCGGTCGTCGGCGGGAATCTCGGCGCCGCCGATCATCACCCGCTTCAGCGCGGCGATCTGGCGGTAGCTGAGCGGCAGAGTCGCGTCATTCTCGACCGCGGCGAGGGCGGTCAGCGTGCCGGGGCGGTCGCCCTCGGCCAGATCGGTGGCGGCGATGAGCAGGTTCAGGATGCCCTGGCGGTCGCCCGCGGCCGTCACCCCGCCCAGCGCGGCGCGGCGCGCCTCGGGGTCGGTCACGTCGAGCGCGGCAACCACCTGATCGCCAAAGGCTTCGGCGGCGGCACGGTCCTGGGCCTTGCGCCATTCGTTATAGGCGGCACCGCCCACCAGCACGATCACCAGCACGATGGCGATCCAGCCGTAGCGGCGCATGGCGGCGAACAGGCGGTCGCGCTTGAGTTCCTCGTTCACCTCGTCGATGAAGCTGTCGGGGTTGCTCACGTCTCGCCTCCGGGTCCTGCTGGGCAGCCCGCGAGGCGGGCTCGCGGCGCTTTGGTCCCCCTCTTAGCGCGGACCGGCCGGGCTGCCAAGCCTGCCGCCATCACCCCCGCGTGGGTTTGCCGCTTTTCACGTCAGCGCGGGGCAGGGCTGCCCCTGGGGCAGCGGCCGGGCGCAAGGGGCGGGGTGACGTGGCGGCAGGCCGCGCGCCGCGATTGCAAAAAAAAGGGGCTGGGAGTAATCCACCGGCCATAGCCTGCCTATATAAGGCACGCGCACGCCAGGGGCGTGGATCGCGGGGCGCCGGGGTCTGCGCCTTGCGGGTGACGCTTCCGGCGGCGCGAGAAATCCGGGCATGGGTCCGGGCAAGGATGGGTGTAGACATGCGAGTGGTCCCGCTGATTACCGCCACGCTGGTGCTGGTGTTGCTGTACCTGTTCGTGATGGAGCGCGAGACGCTGCTGTCCTGGGTCGGCGTCGAGCCCGCCCCGGTCGAGGCTGCGGCGCCCGCCGGGGCGGCGATGGCCGCGCCGGTGGCCGAGGATCTGCCCTTTGCCGTGGTCGTCGAGCATCTGGTCGAGCGTGACCTCGAAAGCGCCATCGTTCTGCGCGGGCGCACCGCCGCCTCGCGCTCGGTCGAGGTTCGGGCCCAGACCACGGGTCTGGTGATCTCGTCGCCGCTGGCGCGGGGCTCGATGGTGGCCGAGGGCGATGTGCTCTGCGAACTCGATCCCGGCACCCGGGCGGCCTCGATGGCCGAGGCGCGGGCGCGGCTGGCGGGGGCCGAGGCCGGTCTGGCCGAGGCCGAGCTGAACCGCGCCACCGCCACCCGGCTGGCCGAGGGTGGGTTCCGCGCCCAGAACACCACCGCCAGCGCCGACGCCGCGCTCGAAGGCGCGCGCGCCTCGGTCGAGGCGGCGCATGCGGGCGTCGAGGCGGCGCAGGCCGAGCTGGACCGCCTGACCATCACCGCGCCCTTTGCCGGGCTGGTCGAGGCCGATCCGGCCGAGACGGGCAGCCTGATGCAGGCGGGCGGGCTCTGCGCCACGGTGATCCAGCTCGATCCGCTGCTGATCGTGGGCTATGCCGCCGAGGCGCAGATCGACCGGCTGGCGGTGGGGGCCATGGCGGGCGCGCAGCTGCCCAGCGGCGAGCAGGTTGTGGGGCAGGTGACCTTCCTCGCCCGCGCCGCCGATCCCGCGACCCGGACCTTCCGCGTCGAGGTGACGGTGCCGAACCCCGATTTCGCCATCCGCGACGGGCTGAGCGCCGACATGCTGGTCGCCGCCACCGCGACGCGCGGCCATTTGGTGCCGGGTTCGGCGCTGACCATCAACGACGAGGGCGAGCTGGGCCTGCGGCTGGTCGATGCCGAGAGCCGCACCTTCTTCCAGCCGGTGCGCGTGCTGCGCGACGCGCCGCAGGGTTTCTGGGTCGATGGTCTGCCGACCGAGGCCGATGTCATCGTGGTCGGTCAGGAATATGTCACCGACGGGATCGAGGTGCGGGTGACGCGCCGCGGGGAGGAATAGCGCGATGTCGGGCATGATCGACTGGGCCGCGGCCCGCGCCCGCATGGTTCTGGCCTTCGTGGCGCTGACGCTGGCCGCGGGGCTCATGGCCTATGTCGGCCTGCCCAAGGAGGGCGAGCCCGATATCGAGGTGCCCGCGCTGTTCATCTCGGTCCCGTTCCAAGGGATTTCCGCCAGCGATTCCGAGACCTTGCTGGTCCGGCCGATGGAGCAGGAACTCTCGGGCCTGACCGGGCTTACCGACATGACGGCGACGGCGTATCAGGGCTATGCCTCGGTCGTGCTGGAATTCGAATTCGACTGGGACAAGAACGCGACCATCGCCGACGTGCGCGACCGGATGAGCCGGGCGGCGACGAATTTCCCCGAAGGCGCCGACAGTTACACGATCAACGAATTCAACTTCAGCCAGTTCCCCATCGTCATCGTGGCGGTGGCGGGCGATGTGCCCGAACGCACCCTGATGCGCGCCGCGACCGATCTGCAGCGCGCCATCGAGGGGGTGGACGCGGTGCTCAGCGCCGAGGTGGCGGGCACCCGCGACGAGATGGTCGAGGTGGTGATCGACCCCTTGCGGCTGGAAGCCTACAACGTCAGCGCCGGTGAGCTGATAAACGCCGTCACCCTGAACAACCAGCTGGTGGCCGCGGGCGAGATCGAAACCGAGAGCGGGCGCTTCTCTCTGTCGCTGCCGGGCTCGTTCGAGGATATCCAGGACATCTACGAGCTGCCGATCAAGGTGAACGGCGACCGCACGGTGACGCTGGGCGATCTGGCGACGATCCACATGACCTTTCAGGACCGCACCGGCACGGCGCGCTTCAATGGCGAGCCGACGCTGGCCCTTCAGGTGGTCAAGCGCAAGGGCTTCAACCTGATCGACACGGTGGCCGCGGTGCGCGCCGCCATCGACGCCGAGGTCGCCACCTGGCCCCAGGCGCTGCAACAGACCATCCATGTGACGCCCGCGCTCGACCGCAGCTATCAGGTCGCCTCGATGATCGACCAGCTCGAAGGCTCGGTGCTGACGGCGATCGCGCTGGTCATGATCGTGGTGCTGGCCTCGCTCGGCACCCGCACGGCGCTGCTGGTCGGCTTCTCGATCCCGTCCTCGTTCCTTCTGTCCTTCATTCTGCTGGGGATCATGGGGGTGACGATCTCGAACATCGTCATGTTCGGCCTGATCCTGGCCGTGGGGATGCTGGTCGACGGCGCCATCGTCGTCGCCGAATACGCCGACAACCAGATCGCCGAGGGCAAGGGGCCGATGGCCGCTTATACCACGGCCGCCAAACGCATGTTCTGGCCGGTCGTCTCCTCGACCGCGACGACGCTCTGCGCCTTCCTGCCGATGCTGTTCTGGCCGGGCGTGGCGGGCGAGTTCATGGGCATGCTGCCGGTCACGCTGATCTTCGTGCTGGCCTCGTCGCTGATCGTGGCGCTGATCTATCTGCCGATCCTGGGCGGCGTCACCGGTCGCATCGCGCGGCGCTTCGACCAGATCGCGCAGGGGCTGCGGCGCCTGCCCTGGCTGGCGCGCGTGCCGGTCATGCTGCTGGCGCTGGCCCTGCTGGCGGGCGGGGTGGTGGCGATGCTGAACCCGGGGCTGCTGTTCCCCGATCCGGCCGCGCGGCTGGCGATGGGGGCGCTGGCCGTGGTGCCCGGCGCGCTAGGCATGGCGCTGGGCGCGGCGGGCATGTCGATCACGCTGAACGCGCTGAAGCCGCGGGCCCGGCCGAAACCCGTGGACGCCACCTATCGCCACACGCTGTTCGGCTGGATCACCAAGCTGATCGTCGGCAATCCGGTGATGCCCTTCGTCGCCACCGCCACCATCGTCTTCGCCGTCTGGCAGGTATTCACCTATTACGGCGAGAACAATTACGGCGTCGATTTCTTCGTCGAGACCGAGCCCGAGCAGGGCATCGTCTATGTCCGTGCCCGCGGCAACCTGTCGCTCGCCGAAAAGGACGCCATGCTGGCCCAGGTCGAGGCCATCGTGCTGGAGGAACCCGGCGTCGCCGCGAGCTTCGCCTTCGGCGGCTCGGGCGGGCTCAATTCCAACACCGGCGGCGGGCAGGCGCCCCGCGACGCCGTCGGCCAGATCCAGTTCGAACTGGTCAACTGGGATCAGCGCGGCGGCCATCCCGAGATGCTGGGCCAGGCGATCCTCGACCGGATGGAGGCGCGCTTCCAGCAGATCCCGGGGATCATCACCGAATACATGATCATGTCGGGGGGGCCCGCCTCGGCCAAGCCGATCCATCTGCGGCTGACCGGGCAGGATTTCGACGCGCTGGGTCAGGCGGTCGACATCGTGCAGGCCCGCATGCGCGAGATCGGCGGCATCACCGGCATCGAGGACAGCCGCCCCTTGCCCGGCATCGACTGGGAAATCCGCGTCGATACGGCGATGGCCGGACGGTTCGGGGCGGATGTGGCGACGGTCGGCGGCATGGTGCAGCTGGTCACCCGCGGCATCATGCTGGACACGATGCGGGTCGAGACCTCGGACGAGGAAATCGAGATCCGCGTCCGCCTGCCCGAGGAAGACCGCCTGCTGGCGACGCTGGACACGCTGCGGGTGCCTACGGCGCGCGGGCTGGTGCCGCTCTCCAACTTCGTCACCCGCGCCCCGGTGGCGCTGCGCGGCACCATCGACCGCTACGGCGAGGAACGCTATTTCGACGTCAAGGCCGATGCCGCGCCCGCCATGCTGAGCGTGGTCGATGCCGGGGGGCAGAGCCTGCGGCTGGTGCCGGCGGCGCAGGTCGATCCGCGGCTGCATCCGGCGGGCTCGGCCGAGGCCGAAGCCGCGCGCGCGGCCCGGGCCGAAATTACCGGGGCCGGGCAGCATCTGGTGCCGGTCACGCCCTCGGAACGGATCGCGGCGCTGACCCAATGGCTCACCGCCGAGACGCCGCTGCCCGACGGCGTCAACTGGCAATGGACCGGCGAGCAGCAGGACCAGGAAGAGACCGGCGCCTTCCTCGGCGTCGCCTTCAGCGCGGCGCTGGGGCTGATGTTCATCATCCTGCTGGCGCAGTTCAACAGCTTCTACAACGCCATTCTGGTGCTGCTGGCGGTGGTTCTGTCCACGGCGGGCGTGCTGATCGGCATGCTGGTGATGGGGCAGAGCTTTTCCATGATCATGACCGGCACGGGCGTGGTGGCGCTGGCCGGGATCGTGGTGAACAACAACATCGTGCTGATTGATACCTATCAGGAATTCGTCCGCTACATGCCGCGGCTCGAGGCCATCGTGCGCACGGCGGAACAGCGGCTGCGGCCGGTGCTGCTGACCACGATCACCACCATGGCGGGGCTGGCCCCGATGATGCTGGGGCTTTCCATCGATTTCGTGAATGGCGGCTACACGATCGACAGCCCGACCTCGATGTGGTGGAAACCGCTGGCGACGGCGGTGGTCTTCGGGCTCGGCGTCTCGACGGTGCTGACGCTGGTGCTGACCCCGGCGCTGCTGGCGGTCCGGGTCTGGGTCGAGGCCTTCTTCAAGGCGGTGCTGCCCTTCCTGCGCTCGCTGGCCGGGGGACGCGCGCGCGACGACCGCAGGCTCAAGCGCCGCACTGGCCGCGTGCGCCATGCCGAGATCATCTGGGACCCGACTGGCGCCCCCGCCGCGCCCGCCTCGGTCCCGGAAAAGCGCCCCGAGACACCCGTCCGCGGGGCCCCCGGCACGCCCCGCCACGCGGCGGAATAGGCGAGGTGTTTCGCCCTCGTTGCCCGCTGCCGCGGGCGCCTCGGGCGACCAACGGCGCGGCGTGCCGCCGCGCCGAAGAAGGGGGGCTTTCTGCCCCCCTCTTGGCCTGAAGGCCAATTCACCCCCCGAGGATATTTGCAGCGCAAAGAAGTCGGCGTAACGCCCTCTTAATCTTCATCTTTGTTCTTCAAATATCCACGGGGTTTCCAAAGGGGGGCGTACCCCCCTTTGGGCAGGGGGTGCGGGGGGCGGCAGCCCCCCGCATGACCCGGCCTCTACCGTGGCCGGGCCGAAAAGGCCGCCTCTTCCTCGGCCGTCAGCATTTCGCGCGCCACGACATACGTGTGGATCGAGAAGATCACCGCCTGCGTCCGGGGCAGCCGCATCAGCCCCTGCCGTTCGCTGCGGATGAAACCGCGCGGGCCTTCGGGCTTCTCCCGCCGGTTGGCCTCGGACCGCGGCTGGTAGAGCGAGGGATCGACGTAATCGAGCACATTCGCCCGCCAGAGCGGCTGCCCGACCCGCACCGCGTCGAACAGCCGCTGCACGCGGGCCGCGAGCCCCTCGTCATAGACCGAGACCGGGCGGTGGATGCCGGGCAGGCCGCGGCCGAGTTTCTCGACCAGCGTCCAGCTGGCGGGAAAACAGAGCACGGCGGCGGTCAGGACATGATGCCCCTCGGGACCCGCTTCCATGACGCAGAGATCCTCCTGCACCAGCTGCCCCAGCCGGGCGAGCACCGGGCCGCCATCCGCCACCAGCCGCCCGTCCGGGCAGCGCCAGGCCGCCCCCTCACGGGCGAAGCCGAGGCCGGGCAACCGTGCCTCCACCGCCTCGGCCAGTTCCGCCACCGCCGGTTCCGAACCGGGCAGGGCTCCGGTCACCGCCCCGGGCTCGCCGGCGATCAGCCGTGCGCGTTCCGCCATCTGCCCGGCATAGGCCTCGTCCACCCGCAGCCAATCCTCCGGGTCCATGGGCAGGATCCCCGGCAGCCGGGTCAGGCGCGGGTCCATCCAGACCTTGAAGGGCAGGGAATCGTGCAAAATCGCCATGGGATCGGGGCTCCGGGTCGCGTTCAGGCCAGACCCGCCCCCGGCCCCGCGCGAGGCTTCCCGGGGACAGGAGGCGCGACGATGGACCACTACCGAGACCGGCGCAAGATCGACCCCGGCCGCGGCGAGACGCTGGCGGACGGCACGCCGAACGACAACGACCGGGTCGAGATCGGACCCACGCAGCTGGCCTTCCGCGAATGGGCCGAGGCGGGGCTGGCGCTGCCGGACCTGGCGCGGATGCGGCGCTACCGGCTGGACCGGCTGGTGGCGGCCCTGCAGGCGCGCGACATCGGCGGGCTGCTGCTGTTCGACCCGCTGAACATCCGCTACGCGACCGACACGACCAACATGCAGCTGTGGAACAGCCACAACCCGTTCCGCGCCTGTCTGGTCTGCGCCGACGGGCATATGGTGGTCTGGGAATACAAGCAATCGCCCTTCCTCGTGACCTTCAACCCGCTGGTGGCGGAGCTGCGGCACGGCGCGTCCTTCTTCTATGCGGTGACCGGCGACAAGGGCGAGGACGCCGCCCGGGGCTTCGCCGGTCAGGTGGACGAGGTGATGCGGGCCCATGCCGGGGCGAACCGGCGGCTCGCGGTCGACAAGATCATGGTCGCGGGGCTCAGGGCGCTGGAACGCGCGGGATTCGCGGTGCTGGAAGGCGAGGAGGTGACCGAACGCACCCGCGCGGTGAAGGGCCCGGACGAGATCCTGGCCATGCGCTGCGCCCACCACGCCTGCGAGGCGGCGATGGCCGGGATGGAGGCCTTCGCCAGGGCCGAGATCCCGAAAGGCGGGGTCAGCGAGGATGATGTCTGGGCCGAGCTTCACCGCGGCAACATCCGCCGCGGCGGCGAATGGATCGAGACGCGGCTTCTGGCCTCGGGTCCCCGGACCAACCCCTGGTTCCAGGAATGCGGGCCCCGGATCATCCAGCCGAATGAGATCGTGGCTTTCGACACCGACCTGATCGGCTGCTACGGCATCTGCATCGACATCAGCCGCACCTGGTGGGTGGGCGAGGGGCGGCCGACCAACGCCATGGTCTCGGCCATGCAGCACGCGATGGACCATATCCGGACCAATATGGCGATGCTGAAACCCGGCGTCGCGATCGAGGACCTGGTGCGGGGCGGGCATCAGCTGGCACCGGAATACTGGGCGCAGAAATATTCCTGCAAGATGCATGGGGTCGGGCTCTGCGATGAATGGCCCTACGTGCCCTATCCCGACGGCTGGATCCCGGGGGCCTTCGACGCCGTGCTGGAGCCCGGCATGGTGCTCTGCGTCGAGGCACTGGTCTCGCCCGAGGGCGGGGATTTCTCGATCAAGCTCGAGGAACAGGTGCTGATCACCGAGACGGGGTATGAGAACCTGACGCGGTATCCGTTTGATCCGGCTCTGTTGGGGTGAGCGCGCTCGGACCATGAGGAAGCGGGGGGCCAGCCCCCTCGACTCCCGGCCGCGCCACGGGCGCGGCGTTCGCGGCGAGAGGCGCGCCACTGGCGCGTTCCCGAGACGCCGCTCACCCCCCGCCAAAGGGGACCCTCGGGCCCCCTTTGGAAACCCCCGAGGATATTTAGAGAACAAAGATGAAGATTAAGAGGGTACTAAGCCCCATCTTTGTTCTTCAAATATTCTCGGGGGGTGAATGCCCGCAGGGCAGAGGGGGGCAGACGGCCCCCCTTTCTTCGGCGCGGCGAAGCCGCGCCGCTGGTCGCCCGAGGCGCCCGCGGCAGCGGGCAACGAGGGCGAAACACCTCCCCCGTCTTTCAGGGCGGGCCGTTTCAGCCGACACCGCCGAGGCCGGTGAGGGCAGGGAGAAGGCTGGTCCAGAGGGAGGCGGCCCGGCGGTTGGCGTGTTTCTGTTCCGGCCCGGTGTCGCGCAGTGCGGCGGTCACCCGGTCGGAGGCGCGGTCGAGGCGGGGCAGGAGGGGCGCGCGCCCCGGGGGCTCGCGTCTGCCGAAGAGGCGGCCGAGGCTGGCGGCGTCGGCGCGGTCCTGGCGGGTGACGGGGTCGGGGGGGGACGCGTCCGTCATCAGCGCGCTCGCGCCTGGGCGGGGCAGGGCCAGACGGTCGCTGCGGGGCGGGGTCAGGGGCACGCGGGCATCGCCCGGTTGCAGCAGCAGATCGACCCCGGCGCGGCGGAATTCCTCGGTCGTGAGCACCAGGCCGCCGGGTTGCCAGACCAGCATCGAGGGCGCCGTGGCCTCGATCACCGGCAGCAGGCAGAAGCGGCCCTCCTCGGCGAGGGTCCGCATCGCCTCGTCCAGGTCGAGGATCGGTGCGCCACGGCGGCGCAGGAGGAACCCCATGGCGTGGCGGTGGATGCGCAGCGTCCGTCCCAGATGCACGCGGGCGAAATCCGGCGCCTCGCCCATCGGCGGGCGCAGCAGGCCCTGCATCGAGGTGAAGGGCAGCGGCGCCTCGGCCACGGTCAGCACCAGCTCATAGGGGTCGGTGCGCAGCCGCAGCGTCGAGGGGGTCAGCTTGATCGCGGCGATGCGCCGCCCTTCGCTGCGCAGGTCGTCGAGCAGGTATTGCATGGCCTGCACCAGATCGGGCGCCTTGTCGCGCGGCCCGAAGAGCATGGTCGCCCCGGCAATCCCCGATCCCTTGCGCATGGTGCCCCTTCTCCGCCGCGCCGGGTTGGGGCGCAGGGTCGGAGGATAGCAAAAGGCGGCTCTGGCTTCCCCCCTGAAATTCTTACAATTTCAGTACACTTGTCGGGGCGGCGGCCGGGTCAGAAGGGCAGGCGGAAGCCGAGATCCAGCGCCCAGAGGCGCAGCTGCAGGATCAACGGATCGAGGATGTCGGTCTGCTGCGCCAGCACGATCACGATGATCCCGAAGATGATCAGCGAGCGCAGGAACCCCATCAGCCCGCCGAGCGCGCTTTCGGCGCGGCGCGTGGCGCTGCCCGGGGCCGGGCTGGCCGCCGGGGTGGCGGCGGTGCGGCTTCTGCCGCTGGTGCTGGACCAGGGGGCGGCGGGCTGCTGCACGCCGGCGGTGGCCGGTCGGGCCTTTTCCGTCCGCGCGCCCGAGGCACGGGCGGGCTGGGGCGCGGCGCTGCGCGCGGGCATCGCGTCCAGCAGGTAGTCGCGGCGCGTGAGGTCCCGGTTCGAAGGGTGGCGCACGTCGAGGGGGTGATATTTGCTCATGGTGTTCCCGATCCGGGCCGACTGGCCGGAGGCCATCCTACAACCCGCCTGCGCGGGGCAAAAGAGGCCACGGTGCGCGCCCACGCAAATGCGAGGTCACCCAAGCAGAAGGGGCGCCTTGCGGCGCCCCTCCGGGTCCTTCGATCCTGAGGGATCAGCAGGAATAGTACATCTGGTACTCAATCGGGTGCGGCGTGTGCTCGTAGGCGTAGACCTCTTCCCACTTGAGCGCCATGTAGCCCTCGAGCTGGTCCTTGGTGAACACGTCGCCGGCCAGCAGGAAGTCCATGTCCTTCTCCAGCTCCTCCAGCGCCTCGCGCAGCGAGCCGCAGACGGTCGGGATCTGGGCCAGTTCTTCCGGCGGCAGGTCGTAGAGGTCCTTGTCCGAGGCTTCGCCCGGGTGGATCTTGTTCTTGATGCCGTCGAGGCCGGCCATCAAGAGGGCGGCGAAGGCCAGGTAGGGGTTCGCCGAGGGATCGGGGAAGCGGGCTTCGACGCGCTTGGCTTTCGGCGATTCGGTCCACGGAATACGCACGCAGCCCGAGCGGTTGCGGGCGGAATACGCGCGCAGAACCGGGGCTTCGAAGCCGGGGATCAGGCGCTTGTACGAGTTGGTCGAGGGGTTGGTGATGGCGTTGAGCGCCTTGGCGTGCTTCAGGATGCCGCCGATGAAGTAGAGCGCTTCCATCGACAGGTCGGCATATTGGTCGCCCGCGAAGAGCGGTTTGCCGTCCTTCCAGATCGACATGTTGACATGCATCCCCGAGCCGTTGTCGCCCTTCATGGGCTTGGGCATGAAGGTCGCGGTCTTGCCGTAGCCGGCAGCGACGTTGTGGATGATGTACTTGTATTTCTGGATGTTGTCGGCCTGTTCGACCAGACCGCCGAAGATCATGCCCAGCTCGTGCTGGCAGGTCGCGACCTCGTGGTGGTGCTTGTCGACCTTCATGCCGATCGACTTCATGGTCGACAGCATTTCCGAGCGGATGTCCTGGGCTTCGTCGATCGGGTTGACCGGGAAGTAGCCGCCCTTGTGGCCGGCGCGGTGGGCGAGGTTGCCGCCTTCGAATTCGGCATCCGTGTTCCAGGCCGCGGCATCGGCGTCGATCGAATAGCCGACTTTCGCCGGGGTGACCGAATAGCGCACGTCGTCGAACAGGAAGAACTCGGCCTCGGGGCCCGCGTAGAAGGTGTCACCGATCCCCGAGGATTTCAGGTAGGCTTCGGCCTTCTTGGCGGTCTGGCGCGGGCAGCGGTCATAGACTTCGCCGGTGTCGGGCTCGACCACGTCGCAATGGATGGCCAGCGTCTTCTCGGCGTAGAACGGGTCGAGGTAGACGCTCGTGGTGTCGGGCATCAGTTTCATGTCCGACTGATCGATGGATTTCCAGCCGGCGATCGACGAGCCGTCGAACATGAAGCCTTCTTCGAGGAAGTCCTCGTCCACCAGATCCGACACGACGGTCACGTGCTGGAGTTTGCCTTTGGGGTCGGTGAAACGGATGTCCACATATTCGACCTGTTCGTCGGCAATCAGCTTGAGAACTGATTCAACGCTCATACTAAGTCCCCTGGATTGTTAGAGAAGTTTAGGGTCAGACCGCATCTTCGCCGGATTCGCCGGTGCGGATGCGGATGACCTGTTCGACGGGCGAGACGAAGATCTTGCCGTCGCCGATCTTGTCGGTCCGCGCGGCGGCGATGATCGCCTCGATGGCGGCCTCGACCATGTCGTCGGTCAGCACCACCTCGATCTTGACCTTGGGAAGGAAGTCCACGACGTATTCGGCGCCACGGTAAAGTTCCGTGTGGCCTTTCTGGCGGCCAAAGCCCTTCACCTCGATCACCGACAGCCCCTGGATCCCGATGTCCTGCAGGGCCTCTTTCACTTCGTCGAGCTTGAAGGGCTTGATGATGGCTTCAATCTTTTTCATGCACGGTTCCCCCGTCCGGTTCGGGCACGGAGCCCAATGACCACGTTCACACCGGCACGACAATCCGCTAGCCTGCCGCAGGCCGGTTTTCCCCCGCCTGTCGGCAGGATTTGCCTAATCGTGCCTAAAAAACAAGCAAATGGCCCACCTGATGTGCGGGTTATGGATGATTGAGCGGCGAAATGACCGATTTGGTGACATCTGCACAAATGCGCGCCATCGAGCGAACGGCCTTTGAGTCGGGGGTTGTGACTGGCCTGGACCTGATGGAGCGCGCGGGTGAGGGGGTCGTGGCGGCGATTCAGATGCGCTGGCCGGACGCGCAGCGGGTCACCGTGCTCTGCGGGCCGGGCAACAACGGCGGCGACGGGTTCGTCGTGGCGCGGCTCTTGCGCGAGGCGGGCTGCGCGGTGAGGGTGCTGGCGGCGGCGGTGCCCGACAGGATGCCGCCCGACGCCGCCGAAAATGCGCGGCGGTGGCTGGAGGCGGGCGTCATACTGCCCCTGACACGCAAGACGTTGAACGATCCTGACTGGGGACGCTCCGATCTCTATGTCGATGCGATCTTCGGCACCGGGCTTTCGCGCCCGCCCAAAGGTGACATCGCCAGCGTCCTGTTGCGCCTCGGCGGCGCGAGCGGCGATGGCGAATACTACTCAAACCGGCTGGTGGCCATCGACGCACCTTCGGGCCTGTGTCTTGACAGCGGACGCATCCTCCTGGCCGGGGAATCGGTGCCCCATGCGGCGTTGACGGTGACCTTTCACTGCCTGAAGGCTGGGCACGTCCTGTCGCGCGGGCCCGAGGTCTGCGGCGAAGTCGTCGTGCACGATATCGGCCTTGAACCCTGGTTGCGAAATCGCAAAGGCATGAATTCGCAAGAGTTCGCCTGGTTCATGGCCGGGCGCACCCCTCCGCTTGGCCTGGTGTCTCCGCTTCCCTTCGAGAGGATGAACGCCGACGCGCGGGTCGGTTCGTTCATGATTGAGGCTCTGAACAAGTTTGGCCGACTGAGCGAGGAGACCCACAAATACACCTATGGACACGCGCTGGTCCTGACCGGCGGCATGGGCCGTACCGGGGCGGCGCGGCTGGCGGCGCGGGCGGCGCTCAGGGTCGGCGCCGGGCTGGTGACGCTGGGCGCGCCGGGCGGGGCGATGCTGGAATGCGCGGCGCAGATCACCGCGCTGATGCTGCGCCGGGTCGAGGGCGGCGGGGATCTGGCGGCGCTGCTCGGCGACCCTCGGATCACCGCGCTGTGCCTCGGGCCCGGGATGGGGGTGGAGCGGGCGGCGGAGATGCTGGCAGTGGTGCGGGAGGGTGGTGTGAAACCCCATCCTACGGTGGTGGTCGATGCCGATGGGCTGACCGCTCTGGGGCCGGTTGCGGCGCCCCTGCCGCCCGGCTGGGTGCTGACGCCGCACGGTGGGGAATTCGCGCGGCTCTTCCCCGATCTTGCCGCGAAACTGACGGCGCCAGCGGACACCGGCCCGGCCTATTCCAAGGTCGATGCGACGCGCGAGGCGGCGGCACGGGCGGGTTGTGTGGTGCTGTTCAAGGGGCCGGACACGGTGATCGCCGCGCCGGACGGGCGGGCGGCGGTGCATGCGGCGACGGGCGCGCGGGCGGTGCCCTGGCTGGCGACGGCGGGGGCGGGGGATGTGCTGGCCGGGCTGATCGCGGGGCTTTGCGCCCGCGGGCTCGGCGGGTTCGAGGCCGCCTGCGCCGCGGCCTGGCTTCACGTCGAGGCGGCGCGGGCCTTCGGGCCGGGCCTGATCGCCGAGGATCTGCCCGAGGCCCTGCCGGGGGTGTTGCGGGCGCTGGGGTAGGATGGGCAATATTGCCCATCCTACGGGCGCCGCTCAGTGCAGCCAGCGCTGATGCGCGGCGACCGGCGTGCGGGCGCTGGCGATCTCGTGCCCGCCCGCGCTGAACACCTGCGGCGCGTCGAAATGCAGCCGGATCAGCCGCAGCCGCGCCCGCGTCTCGCGTCGGACGAACAGGTCGTCGACCAGCGAGGCCGCCGGGGTCAGCATCTCGTCCTGGCCGTGCAGCACCATGGCCCGCCAGTCGCGGACCAGCACCTGCTGGTTGGCGGGCAGGGTCAGCGGCGCCCCGGCCTCGCCCCCGGTGGCGGCGGGGCTGTCGATCACCACCACCTCGACGCTCAGGGCCTCGAGGACCGAGGTCCCGCGCAGTTCCACCAGCCCGTTGCGGGTCTGGATCCGGTCGCCCGCCAGCAGGAATTCCACCGGCATCGGACCCTCGGCGGTCTCCACCAGCGTGCCGGGCAACAGCCCGGTCGGGCGCGAGCGGCGGGTGGCGAGGGGGAGGGGCGGCAAACTGGGGGCAAGCTGCGGAAGCATCGGGCGTCCTTTCCGGGTTACTGTTTCCAATCTGACGACAATCTTGGCGCAAATAGGGCATCACCGGCGCGTTTTCGCGGCGATTCCCCCTCGCGCGGCGGCGAGGGCGTTGCTAGAAGCGGCGCATGCGGGTGTGGCGGAATTGGTAGACGCACCAGATTTAGGTTCTGGCGCCTTTGGCGTGGGGGTTCGAGTCCCTTCACCCGCACCATCCTGACATCGCGGGACAATCCCCGCCAGCCGCGGCCGGGCTTTGTCAGGCGTTCCGTACCGCTGTCACGTCGCGATGGGTGATCGGCCGTCCGGTGCGGGCGTCGGTCAGCACCGGCTCGATTCTCTCACCCGTCTCGCGCGAGACCAGCGTGATGGCGGTTTCCCCCTCGGGCGGGACATGGTCCTCGGCCCAGCCGATCAGCGCCACCAGCACCGGATAGAGCGCCTTGCCCTTCTCGGTCAGGCGGTATTCGTAGCGCGTCGGACGCTCCTGATAGGCCTCGCGCCGCAGCACGCCATCGGCTTCCAGCTTGCGCAACCTGTCGGCCAGGACATGGCGGGTGATGCCCAGCCGGGCCTGCATCGCCTCGAACCGGCGGATGCCGAGGAAGCAGTCGCGCAGCACCATCAGCGTCCAGCGGTCGCCGATCACCGACAGGCCGCGGGCCACGGGGCAGGATTGGTCTTTCAGCTCGTCCCATTTCATGCGGCCATCCTAAACCACGTTGACAGGTTCCGAAAGGGAACTTACCCATAGTCCATTCCTTTTTGGAACCCACTATATCATCAGGCGAGGTGCGGGCGATGAGCATGGCGATGGAGGGCCGCGAGCAAGCGGCGGCGGCGCGGCGCGCGGCGCGGACCAAGGCGATGCTCGAGGGGCCGATCGGCCCGGTGCTGGCCCGCCTTGCCGCGCCCAATGTGCTGGCCATGGTGGTGCAGGCGCTGATGAGCATCGCCGAGGGCATCTTCGCCGCCCGCCTTGGCGTCGGGGCGCTGGCCGGGCTCGCGCTGGTCTTCCCGCTGGTCATGCTGACGCAGATGCTGTCGGCGGGGGCGATCGGCGGCGCCATCTCCTCGGCGGTGGCGCGGGCGCTGGGGGCGGGGAACGCGGCGCGGGCCAGCGGCCTTGTGCTGGCCGCCTGGGTGGTCGCCACGGGTTCGGCGCTGCTGTCGCTCTTGGCAATGGCCCTGTTCGGCCGCGTGATCTTCGAGGCGCTGGGCGGCGCGGGCGAGCCCGCCGAGGCGGCGCTGGCCTATGCCGCGGTGTTTTTCCCCGGCTGCCTCGCGCTCTGGCTCTGCCACGCGACGCTGAGCGTGCTCAGGGGCACCGGCGGGATGGCCGCGGCCTCGGGCATCCTGCTGGCGGTGTCGCTGGTGTCGATCCCGATGTCGGGGGCATTGGCGCTGGGCTGGGGCGGGCTGCCGGCGCTGGGCATGGCGGGGCTCGCGCTGGGGACGGTGCTGGCGCATGGCGCGGGGGCGGTGCTGGCGGTGGCGCTGCTGGCCTCGGGGCGGGCCGGGCTTTCGCTCAGGGGCGCGCGGATCGCCCGGGGCATGTATGCCGACATCCTGCGGGTGGGGGGCATCGCCGCGCTCAATACCGCGCTGACGGTGCTGACCATCGTGCTGATGGTCGGCGCGGTCGGCCGCTTCGGGGCCGAGGCGCTGGCGGGCTACGGGCTGGGCGCGCGGCTGGAATTCCTGATGATCCCGGTCGTGTTCGGCATCGGCGCGGCGATGACCGCCATGGTCGGCGCCAACACCGGCGCCGGGCAGAAGGAACGGGCGCTGCGGGTGGCCTGGGCCGGATCGGTCGCCGCCGCCGTCATCGTCGGCGCCATCGGCCTGACGGTGGCGCTGGCGCCGGACCTCTGGCTGCGGCTGTTCCTGACGGCGGAAGAGGGCGGGGCGCTGGCCGCGGGCCGGTCCTATTTCCGCATCGTTGCGCCCTTTTACGGCTTCTTCGCCCTGGGCCTCGCGCTCTATTTTGCCAGCCAGGGGGCGGGGCGGATGCTCTGGCCCTTCCTGGGCGGCGTGGTCCGGATCGCCGTCGCCTTTGGCGGCGCGATGGCGGCGGTGGCATGGACCGGCTGGGGCGTGAGCGGCGTGTTCATCGCCATCGCGGGGGGCATGGCGAGCTATGGTTTCTTCGTGGCGGGGGCCCTGGCCCTGACCCGCTGGCGCTGATTCAGGGTTGATCCGCCTTCCCGCCCGCTCTAGGAAGGCGCAGATTTCTTCAGGCCGCCGTCCGGGCGGCCTGTCAGCTTATGCGAGGACACGAATGCAAGTCACCGAGACCCTGAACGACGGTCTGAAGCGCGGCTACACGATCACCATCCCGGCCGCCGATCTGGCCGCCAAGGTGGACGAGAAGCTGCGCGAGGCCCAGCCCGAAGTCGAGCTGAAGGGCTTCCGCAAGGGCAAGGTTCCGATGGCGATGCTGAAGAAGCAATTCGGCCCGCGCCTGATGGGCGAAGCGATGCAGGAAGCCGTCGACGGCGCCATGCAGAACCACTTCGACGCCTCGGGCGACCGTCCGGCGATGCAGCCGAAGGTCGAGATGAAGGACGGCGAGACCTGGAAAGAGGGCGACGACGTCGTGGTCGAGCTGAGCTACGAGGCCCTGCCCGAGATCGCCGAACCCGACTTCACCGCCCTGACGCTGGAGCGTCTGGTGGTGAAGGCCGATGAATCGGCCGTGGACGAGGCGCTGGGCAACCTCGCCAAGCAGGCGCAGAGCTTCGAGGACAAGGACGGCGCGGCCGAGAACGGCGACCAGGTGACCTTCGACTTCACCGGGCGCGTCGACGGCGAGGCCTTCGAGGGCGGCGCTGCGCAGGATTACCCGCTGGTGCTGGGCTCGGGTCAGTTCATCCCCGGCTTCGAGGACCAGCTGGTCGGCACCAAGGCCGGTGACGAGAAAGACGTCACCGTCACCTTCCCGGAGAACTACGGCGCCGAGCATCTGGCGGGCAAGGAAGCGGTCTTCGCCTGCGTGATCAAGGGCGTGAAAGCCCCGGCCGAAGCGGAACTGAACGACGAGCTGGCGGCGAAATTCGGCGCCGAATCGCTCGAGGCGCTGAAAGGCCAGATCCGTGAGGGGCTGGAAGGCGAATACGCCCAGGCCGCCCGCGCGGTGGTCAAGCGCGGCCTTCTGGACCAGCTGGACAGCACCGTCTCGTTCGATCTGCCGGAAAGCCTGGTCGAGGCCGAGGCCAGCCAGATCGCCCACCAGCTCTGGCATGACGAGAACCCGCAGGTCCATGACCACAACCACGGCTCGATCGAGACCACCGACGAACACCGCAAGCTGGCCGTGCGCCGCGTGAAGCTCGGCCTCCTGCTGGCCGAAGTCGGCCGCAAGGCCGAGGTGACGGTATCGGACGCCGAGATGACCCAGGCCATCCTGGCTCAGGCCCGCCAGTACCCGGGGCAGGAGCGCGAATTCTTCGAATTCGTGCAGAAGAACCCGCAGATGCAACAGCAGCTGCGCGCGCCGCTCTTCGAGGACAAGGTCGTGGACATGATCCTCGGCAAAGCCTCGGTGAGCGAGAAGGAAGTTTCGAAAGACGACCTGAAAGCGGCGCTGGACAAGCTGGAAGAGGAAGCCTGAGGCTTCCCGACCCGCTGAGGAAATGGGCCCCCCGTACCGCAAGGTGCGGGGGTTTTCTCATGGCCGGGGGCGGGGGAGGGGTTTCGCCCTCGTTGCCCGCTGCCGCGGGCGCCTCGGGCGACCAGCGGCGCGGCGTGCCGCCGCGCCGAAGGAAGGGGGGCCGTCTGCCCCCCTCTTGGCCCAAGGGCCAATTCACCCCCCGAGGATATTTCCAGAACAAAGATGAAGACTAAGGGGGCGTTAACCCGCCTTCTTTGCGCTCCAAATATCCTCGGGGGTCCGGGGGCAGACGGCCCCCGGGGCTTGAGGCACGCGCGCGGTTCCGGTTCCGCTCAGCGCTTGAACCAATCCTTGAACGCGTCGCGCAGCAGGTTCTTCTGCACCTTGCCCATGGTGTTGCGGGGCAGGTCCGCGACCAGCACCAGAGCGCGCGGCACCTTGAACCGCGCGAGCCGGGCGCCGAGGTCCTTCAGGATCGCCGCCGTATCCGGCGTCTCGCCCGGCAGGGGCACGATCACCCCCAGCACGCCCTCGCCCAGATCCGGGTGCGGCACGCCGATGACGGCGCTTTCCTTGACACCCGGCGCCTCGTCCAGTTCCAGCTCGATCTCCTTGGGATAGATGTTGTAGCCCCCGGCGATGATCAGGTCCTTCTGGCGGCCGACGATGGTGACATAGCCGTCCGTGTCGATCCGCCCCAGATCGCCGGTGATGAAGAACCCGTCGGCCCTGAGTTCCGCCGCGGTCTTCTCGGGCATCTGCCAATAGCCCTGGAACACGTTCGGTCCCCGCACCTCGAGGATGCCGATCTCGCCCCGGGGCAGGGTCGCGCCGGTATCGGGATCGGTCACCTTCACCTCGACGCCCGGCAGGGGCAGGCCCACGGTCCCGGCGCGGCGTTCGCCGTCATAGGGGTTCGAGGTGTTCATGTTGGTCTCGGTCATGCCGTAGCGTTCGAGGATCCGGTGCCCGGTGCGGTCCTCGAAGGCGATATGCGTCTCGGCCAGCAGGGGCGCCGAGCCCGAGATGAAGAGCCGCATATGCGCGACCAGATCCCGGGTGAAGCGGGGATCGTCCAGAAGGCGGGTGTAGAAGGTCGGCACCCCCATCAGGCTGGTGGCCCGGGGCATCCAGTGAATGAGCGCGTCGATGTCGAGCCTCGGCAGCAGGATCAGCGTGCCGCCCGCGGCGAGCAGCGTGTTGGTGGCGACGAAGAGCCCGTGGGTGTGGAAGATCGGCAGGGCATGCAGCAGCACGTCGCGGTCGCTGAACTGCCAGTGATCGACCAGCACCTCGGCATTGGACAGAAGGTTGCGCTGGCTGAGCATCGCGCCCTTGGAGCGGCCAGTGGTCCCCGAGGTATAAAGCAGCGCCGCCAGATCCTCGGACCCCCGCTCCACCGCCGCCGCCTCGGGCGCCCCCGCCATCGCCTCGGCGAAACTGCCGCTGCCATCGGCGTTCAGCACCATCAGCCGCGTGCCGCAACGCTCGGCCACCGGGGCCAGCGCCGCCGCCTTGGCGCCGTCGGCCAGCAGCAGCTTCGCCCCGGCGTCGCCGAGGAAATAGGCCACCTCATCCGGGGTATAGGCGGTGTTGAGGGGCAGGAAGACCACGCCCGCCATCACCGCGCCGCCGTAAAGCGCCAGCGCCTCGGGCGATTTCTCGACCTGCACCGCCATCCGGTCGCCCGGTTCCAGCCCCAGCCCCCGCAGCGCCCCCGCCACCCGCGCGCACATCGCGTGGAAGGCGGCGCCCGAGATCGTGCTGCCATCGGGCAGGATCAGGAAGGCGCTGTCGCGGGTCTTCAGGGGCGCGAAGAGCGCGTCATAGAGCGGGTTCGGCATCGGTTTCCTCCTTGCGGCCCGGGCGTGCCCCGACCTTCTTCATTCACTTTGTTTCAAATACGCAGGGGGGGTGTCCAGAGGGGGGAGCCTGCTTCCCCCTCTGGCGAGGGGGTGCGGGGGGCGAGCAGCCCCCCGCTACCGCGGCGCCGCGGCGCGGCGCAACCGGTCATTGATGGCGCGCCCCAGCCCCGTCTCGGGCAAAGGGGCAAAGGCGATCCGCCCCTCGGGCCCGGCCAGCGCATCGGCCTCGTGCAGGGCGTGGAACAGGCGGGCGGCGGCTTCGGTGGTGTCGCCGGTCGCGCTCAGCGTCAGCGCGGCGCCGGGGCAGGGGCCGAAGCCGACCCAGATCTCGCCGGGCTCGGGCGCCGTCGCCTCCAGCCGGACCCGGCCGCGCGGCGCGTAATGGGACGCCAGCTGCCCGGGGGCGGTGATGGCGCCGCCCTCGCGCGCCGTAACCTTCAACCCCAGCGCCTCGATCGCCTCGACCGGCAGGCCGCCCGCGCGCAGCAGCACCGGCGCCTCGCCCGTCGCATCCAGGATCGTCGATTCCAGCCCGACCGCGCAATCGCCGCCATCCACCACCGCCGCGATGCGCCCGCCAAGCCCCTCCAGCACATGGCGCGCCGTCACCGGGCTGATCCGGCCCGAGGGATTGGCCGAGGGCGCCGCCAGCGGCCCGTCGAAGGCCTGCAGCAGCGTCTGCGCCACCGGATGGGCGGGCACCCGGATCGCCACCGTGTCCAGCCCCGCCGTCACCAGCGGTGACAGCCCGCCCTTCAGCGGCAGCACCAGCGTCAGCGGTCCGGGCCAGAAGGCCTGCGCCAGCCGCCGGGCCAGGGGCGTCAGCCGGGCGTAACGCTCGACCTGATCGAGGTCCGGCAGATGCGCGATCAAGGGGTTGAACCGGGGCCGCCCCTTGGCGGCGAAGATCCCCGCCACCGCCTGATCGTCGCGCGCATCGCCCCCCAGCCCGTAGACCGTCTCGGTCGGGAAGGCGACGAGCTTGCCGTCGCGCAACAGCCCGGCGGCGTCGCGCAGGCCCGTCGCATCGGGGGGCAGGAGGCGGGTTTCGGCCATGGTCCGGTGACGCTGCGTCTTGATTTCCGTGGGTAGCGTGCGAGGTTCATTTGCGGCAATACAGCCGGCGACCGGGCTTGCCAAGTCGCCCGGCCCGCGTGTTAGCCCGGAGGATGCCATGCCCTACGCCGCGCCTGTTGCCGATATCCGTTTCCTGCTCGACAAGGTGCTGGGCTATGATCGGCTCGCCGCCACCGAGACTTTCGCCGAGGCGGGCGCCGATGTGACCGAGGCGATCCTGGGCGAACTCGGCCGGCTTTGCGACGGGGTGCTGGCGCCCCTGAACCGCGCGGGCGACCTGACTCCGGCCCGGCTGGAGAATGGCGTGGTGCGCACCTCGCCCGGCTTCAAGGACGGCTACAAGGCGATTGCCGAGGGGGGCTGGCTGGGCATCTCGGCCACGCCCGAGCATGGCGGGATGGGCCTGCCGCAGACCCTGAACACGGCGATGAACGAGATGATGTCGGGCGCGAACCTGGCGCTGCAGCTCTGCCCGCTGCTGTCGCAGGGCCAGATCGAGGCGCTGGAGCATCACGCCTCGGACGCGCTGAAGGACCTCTATCTGCCGAAGCTGATTTCCGGCGAATGGACCGGCACCATGAACCTGACCGAGCCGCAGGCCGGCTCGGACGTGGGTGCGCTGAGGACCAAGGCCGAGGATAACGGCGACGGCACGTTCAGCGTGACCGGGCAGAAGATCTTCATCACCTGGGGCGACCATGACGTGGCCGAGAACGTCTGCCATCTGGTGCTGGCGCGTCTGCCCGACGGGGTGGCGGGGACCAAGGGCATCAGCCTGTTCCTGGTGCCGAAGCTGATCCCCGATGCCGCGGGCAAGCCGGGCGAGCGCAATTCATTGCGCGTCGTCTCACTGGAGCACAAGCTGGGCATCCATGGCTCGCCCACCTGCGTCATGTCCTTCGAGGGCGCGAAAGGCTGGATGGTCGGCAAGCCGAATGGCGGCATGGCGGCGATGTTCACCATGATGAACAACGCCCGCCTCGGCGTCGGCGCCCAGGGCATCGGCGTGGCCGAGGCCGCCTATCAGCACGCGCTGGCCTATGCCCAGGAGCGCAAGCAGGGCCGCACGCCCCAGGGTGACACGGCGATCATCGACCATGCCGACGTGCGCCGGATGCTGGCGGTGATGAAGGCCGAGACCTTCGCGGCCCGGGCCATCGCGCTCGATTGCGGGCTGGCCATCGACATGGGGCGCGCCACCGGCAAGGACAGCTGGAAGGCCCGCGCGGCGCTGCTGACCCCCATCGCCAAGGCGCATGGCACCGATATCGGCTGCGAGGTCAGTTCGATGGGCGTGCAGGTCCACGGCGGCATGGGCTTCATCGAGGAAACCGGCGCGGCGCAATATTTCCGCGATGCCCGCATCACGCCCATCTACGAGGGCACCAACGGCATTCAGGCCATGGACCTTGTGGCGCGCAAGATGATGGACGGGGGCGAGGCCGCGAGCCGCCTGTTGCAGGAGGTCGAGGATGCGGCCGAAGGCGCCCGCGCCACGCTGCCCGATCTGGCCGAAAAGGTCTGGGAAGCGGCCGAGACGATGCGCGAGGCGGTCGAATGGCTGGTCGGGCAGGAGATGAACGAGCGTTTCGCCGGGGCCACGGCCTTCCTGCGGGCCTTTGCCCGGGTGCTGGGCGCGCATTACCATCTGAAGGCGGCGCTGGCCGATCCCGAGGGGCCGCGCGCGCGTCTGGCCCGGGTCTTCATCACCCGCATCCTGCCCGAGCACGAATCGCTTCTGGTGCAGGCCCGCGCCGGGGCGGCGCAGCTTTACGACCTCAGCATCGAGGATCTGCAGACCGCATGACCAGCGCCACCACCGCCCCCCGCCCGGCCGAGCCCGGTATCCGCTTCCCGCATGAGGCGCCGCCCGGCCCGGGCGAGGCCATCGAGGTGGCGCCGGGGGTGCTGTGGATGCGTCTGCCGCTGCCGATGGCGCTGGACCATGTCAACGTCTTCGCGCTGGACGAGGGAGACGGCTGGACGGTGATCGACACCGGCTTTTCCTCGAAACGGGCCAAGGCCGAATGGCAGGCGCTGCTGGCGGGGCCCTTGGGCGGGCGGCCGGTGCGCCGCGTGGTGGTCACGCATCACCATCCCGACCATGTCGGGCTGGCGGGCTGGTTCCAGACCGAACACGGGGCCGAGCTGGTCACGACCCGCACCGCCTGGCTGTTCGCCCGGATGCTGCTGCTCGATGCCCATGCCCAGCCGGTGCCCGAGACCATCGCCTTCTGGCGCGGCGCGGGTCTTGAGGAAGACGAGATCGCCCGGCGCATCGCCGAGCGGCCGTTCAATTTCTGCGATGTGGTCGACCCGATGCCGCTGGGTTTCACCCGGGTCGGCGAGGGGCACGAGATCACCATGGGCGGCCGCCGCTGGGTCGTGCATTGCGGCAATGGCCATGCACCCGAACACGCGACCTTCTGGAGCCTCGACGACGATCTGGTGATCGGCGGTGACCAGCTGCTGCCGGGGATCAGCGCCAATCTCGGCGTCTATGCGACCGAGCCCGGCGCCGATCCGGTCGGCGACTGGATCGAGAGCTGCACCCGGCTCGCGGGCTTCGCCGAGGACCGCCATCTGGTGCTGCCCGGCCACAAGCTGCCGTTCACCGGCCTGCCGCTGCGCCTGCGCCAGATGGTCGAGAACCATCAGGGCGCGCTGAACCGTCTGCAGGGCTGGCTGACCGAACCGAAGACCGCGGCGCAATGCTTCCTGCCGCTCTTCAAGCGCGAGATCACCGGCCCCGCCGCCGGCATGGCGCTGGTCGAGGCGGTGGCGCATCTCAACCGGCTGCTGGTCGAGGGGCGGGTGCGGCGCTGGCGCGACGAGCGCGGCGCCTGGCTCTGGCAGGCGCAGGGCTGAGGCGGCCTTCGCTGTGGCCCTGCGGCGTCAGGTCGGCCTGGCGCAGGGCCCGGGCCGCGCTGGCGGGGTGACAGGGGTTTCGCCATCCGCTATGGAGTGGAAAACACACGGGAATGGAGACCCCCATGGCTGAGTACAAGCACGGCTCGATGGACACCACCGAGCAGGAAAAAACCTTCAACGGCTTCATCAAGGCGTCGATCTATGTCGCGGCCTTCTCGATCGCCTGCCTGATCTTCATGGGCCTCGTCAATTCCTGAGGAACCCCGGCGGGCGCCGCCCAAGGCGCCCTCGCCAAGCCGCTTCGCGCGGCCTGACAAAGGACATCCCGACATGTCGCTGCTGACGCGCCTTCTGGCCCTTGTCACGCTGGTCGTGCTGGCTGGCTGTACGACCAAGCCCGCGGTCTGGGCCCCGGACGAGGCGGTGATGGCCGCCCGCTATCAGGCGGCGGGGCCGACCGAGATCGTGCTCTTCAACGTCATCAATAACGAGAACGGTCGCGGCGAGCATTCGGCGCTGATGATCAACGCGCCCAGCCAGCGGGTGCTGTTCGATCCGGCCGGCACCTGGACGCATCCGGCGGCGCCGGAACGCCATGACGTGCATTACGGCTTCGATGACGCCCAGCTCTACCGCTACACCTATTACCACGCGCGCCGCACCCATCACGTGCTGATGCAGACGCTGTTCGTGCCGCCCGAGGTGGCCGAGCGCATCCTGCGGCTGGCCGAGGTCGAGGGGCCGGTGCCCGACGCCTATTGCGCGAAATCCATCATCAGCATCCTGCATCAGGTGCCGGGCTATGAATGGATCCGTGATTCCTTCTACCCCAACAGCCTGTCCGAGCAGTTTGCAACGATTCCGGGGGTGCGGGAGGAAAGGGTCTATTCCGACGCGCTGCCCACCGAACGACAGCAATACACGCAATAAGCAAAACGGGGCCTTCGGGCCCCGTTTTTCGTTTGTTCGGGGGGATGGCCGGAGCCTCAGGCGCCCAGCGTCAGGGTCAGCAGGGTCAGCGTCGCGGCGCCGCCCAGCATCGCCCAGATGGCATTCTTGGTCCAGACACCCACCGCCAGCGTCACCACCACCGCCGCCAGCCGCACCGGATCGGGGCCGGATTGCCCCTCGAGCGGCAGGAAGATCTGCGGCGCCATCAGCCCGGGGATCACCGCCACCGGCGTATAGCGCAAAAGCCTCAGCGCCCAGGGCGGCAGCGGGCGACGCCCGACCAGCCCCAGGAACGAGAAGCGCAGGGTGAAGGTGCCGATGGCCAGCGCCACGATGACGATCCAGATCGTCGTCTGATCCAGAATCATGACGCGCCTCCCACCGGGCGGTTCTTCTCGGTCCAGACCTCGACCAGGGCGCCGGTGACCATGGCGGCCAGCGCCGCGATCAGCAGGCCCAGGCTATAGGGCAGAAAGGCCAGCCCCAGCGCCACCACCACCGAGACGAAGGCCGCCGCGACATGGGCCAGCGTCCGCAGCATCGGGCCGATGAGGGCGATGAAGGCAATGGGCACGGCGGCGCCAATAGGCACCCAATCGGGGATCTGGCTGCCGACCAGCGCCCCCATCAGCGTGCCCAGATACCAGGTCGGGCAGATCAGGAACACCACCCCGAAATAGAAGGCGAGCTTGGCCCGGGGGCTCAGCGGCGGTCCCTGCTCGTAGCGCAGGATCGACACCGCATAGGCCTGATCGACCATCAGATAGGCCACCGCTGCCCGCTGCCAGACCGAGGCCCCGCCCAGATGCGGCGTCAGAGAGGCCGAATACATCGCCATCCGCGTGTTCACCGCCAGCGCGGTGATGATGACGATGATGGTCGGCGCCTGATCGGTCATCAGCTGCAGCGCGGTCAGCTGCGCCGCCCCGGCGATCACCGCGACCGAAAAGGCCATGGTCTGCCAGACGTCGAGCCCGGCCTCGCCGGCGACCACGCCGAAGACGAGGCCGAAGGGGGCGACAATCAGGATGAACGGCCCGCCGTTGCGCACGCCTTGCCAGAAGGCGCTCGAGGGAGTGATGTCAGTGCTCATGGTTTATCCGAAAATGCCGTTCATCCAAAAATGCCGGTGACCCGGCCCAGCAGCATGAAGGCCCGCGCCGAGCGGGTCTCGGCGAATTGCGCGATCTCGCCGTCCGAGGCCGAGGCCTCGAACACGGTGAAACGGCGGTCGAAGGCGCGCAGGAAGCGGTGCGCGGCCTCGCGGAACCCGGGGTCCGAGCGCATTCTGGCATAGGTCAGCGCCAGGCACGAGCGGTCGCGGATCCCGCCCAGCGCCGCCACCTCGGACCCGCGGGCGCCGAGCGCGAAGGCCCGCCAGACCTCGGGCCGGGCCCGGTCGGGGCGCAGGTCGTCCATGTAGATGCCTTCCTGCGCCAGCGTGGTCAGCACGTCCTGCGCCGCGCGCACCAGAATGGCGGTGCCGTGGTCGCCGAGCGCCCGGCGCAGCGCGGCGAAGCCTTCTTCGTCCGCTTCGGTCTCGGGGAAGTTGAGGGCCCGGATGAAGTCGGCCGGCGGCAGGGGTTCGGGCGCGGGCGCGGGGTTTTCCAGCGCCAGCACCGGCTGGGTGCCGTCCTGCGGCGCCGGTTCCTCGGCCGTGGCGGGGCGGGTCGGCGCGCGGCGGGTGTGGAACATGGCCATCCGCTCCTCGGCCGCCTTCTGCGACGCGGCGATCTCGTCGAGCTTTTCCTCGACCGTCGGGCGCAGCGCCAGACCCGCCGCCTGCTGCTCGCGGATCCAGCCGCGGCGCATCCCCTCGACGCTGGCCTGAAGCCTGAGCGATTCGTCGCGCATGTCGCGGGCCGCGCGCAGCACCAGCACCGCCATCCAGATCAGCGCCACCGGCAGAAAGACCGCCAGCGCCACCACGACCAGCCCCAGCGTATCCGAGATCCGCATACCCTGCTGGCCCAGCACCCGGAAGGCCGCGACCAGCGCCACCAGCCAGGCCAGCGACAGCAGGAAGGCCAGCAACTCGGGCGAGAGGCGCGGGCGGCGGCGGGGGGCTGGCTCGTCGGGCATCGACGGCCGCCTCTCAGCGGTATTCGACCGAGAGAACCTCGTAGCTGCGCTCGCCGCCGGGGGTGCGCACCTCGACCGAATCGCCGGGCTCCTTGCCGATCAGGGCGCGCGCCAGAGGCGACTTGATGTTGAGGAGGTTGTTCTCGATATCCGCCTCGGCCTCGCCGACGATCTGATAGGTCCGCTGCTCGTCGGTGTCCTCGTCGACGATGGTGATCGTCGCGCCGAACTTGATGGCGCCCGAGAGTTTCGACGGGTCGATGACCTCGGCGCGGCCGATCAGGCCCTCGACTTCCTTGATCCGGCCCTCGATGAAGCTCTGCTTCTCGCGGGCGGCATGGTACTCGGCATTCTCGGACAGGTCGCCATGTTCGCGGGCCTCGGCAATGGCACGGATCACCGCCGGCCGCTCGACTGACTTGAGCTCGCGCAGTTCCGCATCCAGGGCGTCGAAGCCGCGGCGGGTCATGGGGATCTTTTCCATCGGGTCTCACACGAAAAGAAAACGCCCGCGGCCGGGGCCGGGGCAATCAGGGTTCAGGCCCCTACCTGATAGCAGGCGGCGATGAAATGCAAGCCCCGCGGGTGGCCGATGAGCGGGGCTTGCCCGAAGCGTCAGGCGTAGCTGACCACCTCGTATTCGACGCCATCGGCATCGTGGAAATAGAACCGCCGGCCGGGTTCGTAATCGGCGTGGCTGTGGGTCTGGAACCCGGCCTCGCGCACTTTCGCCTCGGTCGCGTCGAGGTCGGCGACGGTCACCGCCAGATGGTTCAGCCCGCCGATCGTGTCATAGCTGCGGGCAGCGGCCGGGCGGGGCGCCTGCGATGGGCGGTAGAGCGCCAGATAGCTGTCGTCGCCGCCGATATGGATCGAGCGCCCGCCATGGATCGCCGAGCCCTGCCAGCGGATGTGCCAGCCAAAGACCTGCGCCATCCAGCGGGCGGTGGCCTCGGGGTCGGTGACGGTGAGATTGGTGTGTTCCAGCGCGGCCTGCATGATGGTCTCCTCGTGATTCGGGTTGCAGGCCGCTTGTGTAATTCCTAAACCTGACTTTAGGTCAAGGGAGGAAGCCATGCCACCGGAACGCGGACTTTCCATCGGCGCGCTGGCCGGGCGCACCGGGCTCGCCGTCTCGGCCATCCGCTATTACGAGGCGCAGGGGCTGATTGCCGCCGAGCGCAACGCGGGCAATCAGCGGCGCTTTCCCCGGGCGGCGATCCGGCGGTTGAGCTTCATCCTCATCGCCCAGCAATTCGGCGTCTCGCTGGCCGAGATCCGGGTGCTGCTGGCCGACCTGCCCGAGGGGCGCAACCCCAGCCCCGCCGACTGGCGCCGCATCAGCCTGCAGTTCCGCGACCGGCTGGACCAGCGCATCGCCACGCTGACCCGGCTGAGGGACGATCTGGACGGCTGCATCGGCTGCGGCTGCCTGAGCCTGCCGAAATGCGCGCTCTACAACCCCGGCGACCGGGCAGGCGAGCGCGGCGCGGGGCCGCGCTATCTGATGGGCGACCGGCCGGGATGAGTCGCGCGGGCAAGGCATTCTGACGTTCCGTAGCAATTGACCCCGCCCGGTTTCAAAGGGTATGCCGCAGCATAGCGAACCGTAACAATGTTGCGCACGACGTCAGCCAGCGAGGAGCCCCCATGTCCGAAGTCGAAACCGGGATCGAACGCGAGTCGATGGAATACGATGTCGTCATCGTCGGCGCAGGCCCTGCCGGTCTGTCGGCGGCGATCCGGCTCAAGCAGCTCGATGCCGACCTCAATGTGGTCGTGCTGGAGAAGGGCTCGGAAGTCGGCGCGCATATCCTCTCGGGCGCGGTGCTGGACCCTTCGGGGCTGAACCGGCTGATCCCCGACTGGAAGGAAAAGGGCGCCCCCCTGAACGTGCCGGTCACGCATGACAATTTCTATCTGCTGGGCGAGGCGGGCAAGATCCGCGTGCCGAACTGGCCGATGCCGCCCCTGATGAACAACCACGGCAATTACATCGTCTCGATGGGCAACGTCACCCGCTGGATGGCCGAACAGGCTGAGGCGCTGGGCGTCGAGATCTTCCCGGGCATGGCCGCCAGCGCGCTGGTCTATGACGGCGACCGGGTGAAGGGCGTCGTCGCGGGCGAATTCGGACGCGAGGCCGATGGCTCGATGGGCCCGAACTACGAGCCGGGGATGGAGCTGCACGGCAAATACGTCTTCATCGCCGAGGGCGTGCGCGGCTCGCTGGCCAAGCAGTTGATCGAGAAATACGAGCTGTCGAAGGGGCATTGCCCGCAGAAATTCGGCCTCGGGATGAAAGAGATCTGGGAGATCGACCCCGAGAAGCACCGCGAGGGCACCGTCACCCACACCATGGGCTGGCCGCTGGGCTCGAAAGCGGGCGGCGGCTCGTTCATCTATCATTTCGAGAACAATCAGGTGCTGATCGGTTTCGTCGTGCACCTGAACTACGCCAACCCCTACCTCTATCCCTACATGGAATTCCAGCACTTCAAGCACCATCCGATGGTGGCGGAGCTGCTGAAGGGCGGCAAGCGCGTGGCCTATGGCGCCCGGGCGATTTCCGAGGGCGGCTGGCAGTCGATCCCCAAGATGACCATGCCGGGCGCGGTGCTGCTGGGCTGCTCGGCGGGGCTGGTGAACGTGCCGCGGATCAAGGGCAACCACAACGCCATGCATTCGGGGATCGAGGCGGCCGAAGCTGCCTATGCCGCGATCCAGGCCGGGCGCGAGGGCGATGAGCTCACGATCTATGAGGAAAACGTCCGCGGCGGCGTGATCGGCAAGGACCTGAAGAAGGTCCGCAACGTCAAGCCGATGTGGTCGAAATGGGGCCTCGCGCCGTCGCTCGCGTTCGGCGGGCTGGACATGTGGACCAACACGCTGGGCTTTTCGCTGTTCGGCACGCTCCGGCACGGCAAGTCCGACGCCAAGGCCACCGGCGAGGCCAAGGATTTCAAGCCGATCGACTATCCCAAGCCCGATGGCGTGCTGTCCTTCGACCGGCTGACCAACGTCAGCTTCTCGTTCACCAACCACGAGGAAAGCCAGCCCGCGCATCTCAAGCTCAAGGATCCCTCGATCCCGATCGCGGTGAACCTGCCGAAATACGCCGAGCCCGCGCAGCGTTATTGCCCGGCCGGCGTCTACGAGGTGGTCGAGAAGGACGGCAAGCCCGAGTTCGTCATCAACTTCCAGAACTGCGTCCACTGCAAGACCTGCGACATCAAGGACCCCAGCCAGAACATCAACTGGACCACGCCGCAGGGCGGGGACGGGCCGAACTACCCGAATATGTGACGGTCTCGCGGTTGCGTGATGGCGCGCGTCCCTGACGGAGGGACGCGCGCATTGCCCTTGCCGGGCCGGACCGCTACACCTTGGGCAACGCATCCCTGACCGACGCGGGAGTTCCCCTTGCCTCTTTCCCCCCGATTTCGCCCGGCCTCTCTGGCCCTGCTGCTGATCCCGGCCCTGGCGCTGGCGCCTCAGGCGGGGCGGGCCGAGGGGACGGCAGGCGCCTTCCTCGCCGCGCGCGAGGCCGGGGTGATGAACGATTTCGCCGCCTCGCTGCCCTATCTGCAACGGCTGCAACAGGCCGATCCTTCCAATCTGGGTACGCTGGAAAGTCTGGCGGTCAGCGCCTTTTCCGTGGGCGAATTCGATCTGGCGGCGCAGACCGCGGGCGAACTGGCGGCGCTGGACCCGGCCAACCGGGCGGCGGCGCTGCTGCTTCTGGCCAAGGCCTTTCACGAGGGCGATTACGCCGCCGCGCTGACGATCAGCGACAGCGGGGCGTCGATCCATCCCCTGATCGAGGGGCTGGCCCGCGCCTGGGCGCAACTGGGCGCCGGGCGCATGTCCGACGCGCTGGCGACGCTCGACACCGTGGCCGGGGTCGAGGGGATGCAGGCTTTCGCCGAATATTGCCGGGCGCTGATGCTGGCGACCGTCGGCGATGTCGAAGGCGCCGTGGCGGTGATCGAGGATGACGCGGCCGGGGTGTCGACCGCGCTGAACCGGCGCGGCTATATCGCCTATGCCCAGCTTCTGGCGCTGAGCGAGCGCTACGACGACGCGCTGGCGCTGATCGACACGGTCTTCGCCCCGGGCGCCGATCCCGCCATCGACCGCATGCGCGCCGCCTATGCGGAAGGGCGGGCGCTGCCCTTCGACGTCATCGCCTCGCCCAGCGAGGGCATGGGCGAGGTGTTTTCGGTCATGGCCAATGCCATGGTCACCGGTCGCAACCCGCTGGAAGCGCTGATCTATTCGCAGGCCTCGGTCTGGGTGAATCCGGCGTTGACCGAGTCGCAGCTGCTGATCGGCCAGATCTTCGAAGAGATGGACCAGCCGCAGATGGCCGCTGCCGCCTACGAGGCGATCCCGGCCGACAACGTCTTCGGCAATGCCGCGCGGATGGGCCGGGCGCAGGTGCTGGAAACGCTGGGCCGCCGGGACGAGGCGATCGCCGATCTGCAGGCCATGGCCGAGGCCAATCCGCAAAGCTATGCCGCGCACAGCGTGCTGGGCGATTTCCTGCGCCGCGACAACCAGTTCGCCGAGTCCGCCGCCGCCTATACAAGGGCCATGGACCTGCTGACCGAGGCCGGGCTCGAACCGGAATGGCAGCTCTGGTTCTCGCGCGCGGTGGCCCTGTCGCGGGCCGATCAATGGCAGGCGGCCGAGGCCGATTTCCGCGCCGCGCTGGCCCTGCAGCCCGATCAGCCGACGGTGCTGAACTACCTCGGCTATTCGCTGATCGAACGCGGCGAGAAGCAGGACGAGGCGATGGAGATGATCGAGCGCGCCGTCGCGGGCGATCCCGACAGCGGCTATATCCTCGACAGCCTCGCCTGGGCGCTCTACCGGCTCGGTCGCTATGACGAGGCCGTGGGCCATATGGAGCGCGCGGTCGAGATGGAGCCGACCGACGCGGTGCTCAACGACCATCTGGGCGATGTCTATTGGGCCGTGGGCCGACACCGCGAGGCGCATTTCCAGTGGCGCCGGGCGCTGTCCTTCGCCCCGGCCGAGGATCTCGACGAAGAGCGTCTGCGCCGCAAGATCGAGGTCGGGCTTGACACCGTGCGGGCCGAGGCGGGCGAGCCGCCGCTGCACCCGGCGAACTGATGTCCGGCAGGGTCCGGGCCGTCGCCCCGGCCAAGATCAATCTGACCCTGCACGTCACCGGCCAGCGCGCCGACGGCTATCACCTGCTCGATTCGCTGGTGGTCTTCACCGAGGCGGGCGACGGGCTGACCCTGGCGGACGGACCGGGCCTGTCCCTGGACCTGACCGGCCCCGCGGCGCCCGCGCTGGCGGTCGAGCCTGACAATCTGGTCCTGCGCGCCGCCCGGGCCGTGGGCGCCACCCGCGCGGCCTTCACGCTGGAAAAGCGCCTGCCGGTGGCCTCGGGCATGGGGGGCGGCTCGTCCGACGCGGCGGCGGCGCTGAAGCTGCTGGCGGGGCGGGGCTTCCCGCCGCCCGATACCGCCGGGCTGATGCGGCTGGGCGCCGATCTGCCGGTCTGCATGGCCGCGCCCGCGCCCAGCCGCATGACCGGGCTGGGCGAGGGCGTGGCGCCGGTGGCGGGGGTGCCCGCGCTTTGGCTCTTGCTGGTGAACCCGGGGCAGGCTCTGTCCACGCCCGCCGTCTTCAAGGCTCTGAATCAGCGCGACAATCCCCCGATGCCCGAGGTGCTGCCGGGCTGGTCCGACGCCCCGGCGCTGGCCGAATGGCTGCGGGACATGCGCAATGATCTGGAGCCGCCTGCGACGGCGCTGATGCCCGGGATCGGCGATCTGCTGGCGGCGCTGCGGGCGCAGCCGGGCTGCCTGCTGGCGCGGATGACCGGCTCGGGCGCCACCTGTTTCGGGATCTTCGCCACCGAGGGCGCGGCGCAGGACGCGGCCCGCGCGCTGGCTGCGCCGGGGCGCTTCGTCTTGCCGACGCGCAGCCTGCCGTCGGTCAGGTGAAATCGCGGGTCAGTTGACCCGTTCGACCACGAAATCGGCCAGATCCGCCAGCATCGCCTTCAGCGGGTGATCGGGCAGCGGGTCGAGCGCCCGCCGGGCCCGCGCCGCCCAGTCCAGCGCCGTCTGCCGCGTGCTGGCCAGCGTGCCGTGCCGCGCCATCAGCGCCATGGCCTGCGCCAGATCCGCATCCCGCTGCTCGCCCCGGCCGATGGTCCGCTCCCAGAAGGCGCGTTCCTCGGCATTGGCGGCGGCGATGGCGCGGATCACCGGCAGCGTGAGCTTGCGTTCGCGGAAATCGTCGCCGAGGTTCTTGCCAAGCCCGTCGCCCGCCCCGCCGTAATCGAGGAAATCGTCAACGATCTGGAAGCAGATCCCCAGCGCGTCGCCATAGTCGAAAAGCGCCTGCACCTGCGCCTCGGGCGCGCCGGCGACCACCGGGCCCACCTGCGTCGCGGCCGAGAACAGCGCCGCCGTCTTGCCGCGGATCACCGTCATATAGGTGTCTTCGGAGGTGGCGATGTTCTGCGCCGCGGTCAGCTGCAACACCTCGCCCTCGGCGATTACCGCCGCGGCGTTCGACAGGATGCCCAGCGCCCGCAGGTTGCCGGGCTCGACCATCAGCTGGAAGGCCCGGGCAAAGAGGTAATCCCCCACCAGGACCGAGGATTTGTTGTCCCACAGCAGGTTCGCGGTCGGACGGCCCCGACGCTGGGCGCTTTCATCGACCACATCGTCATGCAGCAGCGTGGCGGTGTGGATGAATTCGACCGTCGCCGCCAGCTTCACATGCGCGTCGCCCCGGTAGCCGCAAAGCTGCGCCGCGGCCAGGGTCATCATCGGCCGGATGCGCTTGCCACCGGCCTCGATCAGATGCGCGGTGACCTCGGGGATGCGGGGCGCGTTTTCGGAGGCCATGCGCTCGCGGATCAGCGCGTTCACCCGGCCCATGTCCTCGGCCAGCACCTGAGACAGGGCTTCCAGCGGACTGATTTGGGTGACGCTCATCGGCTGCCTGCCTTGCTTTGACAAGTCCGGGGCCTTGCCGTTTAGTGACCGGATGAAAGAACTGCTGCGCACGACCGATCCAACGGTGATCCCCTTCGCAACGGCCCTGCTCGCGGCCGAAGGTATAGAGGCCTTTGCGGTGGACGTCCATATGAGCGCGCTGGCCATTGTGCCGCAACGGCTGCTGGTGCGGGACGAAAACCTGTTCATGGCCAAGGCCATCCTGCGCGACAATGGCGTTCAGGTTGATGGCTGAGCCCGCACTCACGCGGGACGTGTTTCTGGACGGCCGCCTGATCGCCTGGCAGCCGAAGGACGGCTACCGCGCGGCGACCGACCCCCTGCTGCTGGCCGCCGCGGTTCCGGCACGGCCGGGGCAGCGGGTGCTGGAACTGGGCTGCGGCGCGGGGGTGGCGCTGCTGGCGCTGGGCCTCAGGGTGCCGGGGCTGAGCCTGCGCGGCGTCGAACGGCAGGCGGAATACGCAGCGCTCGCCCGGCGCAATGGCGCCGAGAACGGCGTCGATCTGCAGGTGACCGAGGCCGATCTGGTGGCGCTGCCGCCCGAGCTGCGCGAAGGGTTCGACCATGTCATGGCCAACCCGCCCTATTACCGCCCGGGCTCGCCCCCCGCGCGCGACGCGGGGCGCGACGCCGCCCTGCGCGAGGAGACGCCGCTGGCCGACTGGGTGGCGACCGGTCTCAGACGGGCGAAAGGCGGCGGTTTCCTGACGCTGATCCATCTGGCCGAGCGTCTGCCCGAGATCCTGGCGGCGCTGGGCGGCCGGGCCTCGGCCACGGTGCGGCCGATCGCCGCGCGCGAGGGCAGGGCGGCCGGTCGCGTGCTGGTCCAGGCCCGCAAGGGCGGCCGCGCGCCATTCCGGCTGCTGGCGCCGCTCGTGATGCACGAAGGCCCCGCGCACCGGGCCGATGGCGACGATTTCACCCCCGGCGCGCAGGCGATCCTGCGCCACGCGCAGGCGCTCGACTGGGGTGATTCCGCGGTTTCGGCCTGAACCCGCCGGTCCGGTCAAATTGCCGCAAAACAACTTCGGGTTTCATGTGACAAACCGATGAAACTGTGGTGCACTGATGTCTCGGATACCCGAAACAGGAGGATACCAATGTCGTTGACTTCGCATCTTCAGGAATTGCGCCGCCGCCATCAGGCCCTGTCGGACCAGGTTGAAGTGGCCCAGCGCGCGCCGGGCAAGGACGACCTGGCCATCGCCGAGATGAAGAAGCAGAAGCTCCGCCTGAAAGAGCAGATCACTCGCCTTGCGGCTGAGTGACGCGTGACGACCCGGCGCGCGCGGCGAGGGCCGCGCCGCCGGTGATGACCAGGGCTGCCAGGGCCAGCGACAGGCTGGCCGGCGCCATCCCGGCCAGCACCAGCGCCAGCGTGGACAGGAGTGGCGCCGCATAGGACGCCGTCCCCAAGAGCTGGATGTCCCCGCCCTTGACCCCCACATCCCAGGTGTAGAAGGCCAGCCCCACCGGGCCGAGCCCCAGCGCCAGAATGGCCAGCCAGCCCCAGGCGCTTTCCGGCCAGATCGTCGTCTCCAGCCCCCAATGCGCCAGGGTGGACAGCAGCGCCGTGGCGAGGCAGGTGACCGCGACCGCCTCGGTCGGCACGCCCGCCAGCCGCCGCGAGCCCAGCGAATAGCCCGCCCAGGTCAGCGCCGCCACGAAGGCCACCGCATAGCCCGCCATCGCGCCCGAGACCGCGCCGATCCCGCCCGCGACGATCAGCGCCGCCCCGGCGAAGGCCAGGAGCGCCCCGGCGATATGCCCCGGACGCAGCGTCTCGCCCGGCAGAAGGCCCGAGAAGAGCACGATGAACAGCGGCCAGAGGTAGCAGATCAGCCCGGCCTCGGCCGCGGGGGCCAGCCTGAGCGCGGTGAAATAGAGGAAGTGATAGCCAAAAAGCCCCGCCGTGCCGAAGGCATAGGCCGAGAGCGGCACCGCGCGCAGCTTGGCGAGGCTGCCGTTCGCGACGATCCAGACCAGCCCGACAGCGCCGCCGATGGCGAAGGTCAGCGCGGTCAGCAGGAAGGGGGGCACCGGCGCGGTGGCCACCGTGAAGAGCGCCAGCAGCGACCAGAGCGCCACCGCCGAGAATCCCACCCAGGTTGCCTTGCGCCGTGCCATCGTCCCGTCCCGATTGAACCGGGACCCGACCCGGCACGACAGAAAAGCGTACCCTTTGGGAAAGGACAAGCCGATGAGTGCCGGTCTTCCACAATCGAGCGTCGCGCGGGGCGCCGCACTCTCCGAACCGCCGGGGAGGGGCGTGATGATCCACGCGCCCCTCCTCCTTGCGTTGCTGCTCGCGCTGGGCGGGCCGGCGCTGGGCCAGCCCACGGGCCCCGGCAATTCCAGCGGTGATGTGGTCCTGCAGGGCGACATGCCCCTGCCGCCACCGCGCCCGCGGCCTCGGGGTCCGGCAGCGCCCGGCTGCTGCACCGGCCTGTCGCGCTGAAACGCACAGGGCGGGGCCGAGGCCCCGCCCTGTCGTTCCGCCCCCGGAAGGGATCAGACGAAGAATTGCGCGCCGTTGGCGCTGATGGTCGAGCCGTTGACGAAGCCCGCGTCATCCGAGATGAGGAAGGCCACGCAGCGGGCGATTTCCTCGGGCTCGCCCAGACGGCCCGCCGGGATCCCGGCGATGATCGATTCGCGCACCTTTTCCGGAACCGCCATCACCATTTCCGTGGCGATATAGCCCGGGCAGACCGCGTTGGCGGTGATGCCGAAGCGCGCGCCTTCCTGGGCCAGCGACTTGACGATGCCCAGATCGCCGGCCTTGGTCGCGGCATAGTTCACCTGGCCGAACTGGCCCTTCTGCCCGTTGATCGAGCTGATGACGACCACGCGGCCGAACTTGCGCTCGCGCATCCCGGGTCAGAGCGGATGGACGGTGTTGAAGACGCCGGTCAGGTTGGTGTCGATGACCTGCTTCCACTGATCGGGGGTCATCTTGTGGAAGGGCGCGTCGCGGGTGATGCCGGCATTGGCGATCACCACATCGACCGGGCCCAGATCGGCCTCGACCTGGGCGATCCCGGCTTTCGAGGCGTCGTAATCGGCGACGTTCCACTTGTAGGTCTTGATGCCGGTCTCGGCGGTGAACTTGGCCGCCGCCTCGTCATTGCCGGCGTAATTGGCGGCGACGGTGTAGCCCGCGTTCTTCAATGCGACCGAAATCGCAGCGCCGATACCGCGCGACCCACCCGTAACCAGTGCAACCCGTCCCATATTTTCCTCCTGGGTATTGGCGTTGTAATTCTATTATCGAAATGAAAGGGCGGGCGCAACAAAGTTGCGCCCGCCCCTGGCAATTCCTTGCGAGATTCAGGCGCCTTAGCGCTCGATGCACATGGCAACGCCCATGCCGCCGCCGATGCACAGCGTGGCGAGGCCCTTCTTGGCGCCGCGGCGCTGCATCTCGAAGATCAGCGTGTTGAGGATCCGCGCGCCCGAGGCGCCGATCGGGTGGCCGATGGCGATGGCGCCGCCGTTGACGTTCACCACCTCGGGGTTCCAGCCCATGTCCTTGTTGACTGCGCAGGCCTGGGCGGCGAAGGCTTCGTTGGCTTCGACGAGGTCCAGGTCGGCGGCGTTCCAGCCGGCTTTCTCCAGCGCCTTGCGCGAGGCGAAGATCGGGCCCACGCCCATGATCGCCGGGTCGAGGCCCGCGGTGGCGTAGGAGGCGATGCGCGCCAGCGGCGTCAGCCCGCGGCGGGCGGCTTCGGCTTCCGACATCAGCATGACGGCAGCGGCACCGTCGTTGAGCCCCGAGGCGTTGGCAGCGGTGACCGAGCCGTCCTTGGTGAAGGCGGGCTTCAGCTTCTGCATGGCCTCGATCGTGGCGCCGTGGCGGATGTATTCATCGGAATCGACCACGATATCGCCCTTGCGGGTCTTGATGGTGAAGGGGATCACCTCGTCGGCGAATTTCCCGGCCTTCTGCGCGGCCTCGGCCTTGTTCTGGCTGGCGACGGCGAATTCATCCTGCATCTCGCGGCTGATCTGCCACTTCTGCGCGACATTCTCGGCCGTCTGGCCCATGTGGTAGCCGTTGAAGGCGTCCCAGAGCCCGTCCTTGATCATCGAATCGATGAACTTCATGTCGCCCATCTTGGTGCCGGCGCGCAGATGCGCGACATGGGGGCTGAGCGACATGTTTTCCTGACCGCCGGCGATGACGATGGCCGCGTCACCAAGCTGGACGTGCTGGGCGCCCAGCGCCACGGCGCGCAGGCCCGAGCCGCAGACCTGGTTGATGCCCCAGGCCGAGGCCTCCTGCGGCAGACCGGCGAGGATCGCCGCCTGGCGGGCCGGGTTCTGGCCCTGGCCCGCGGTCAGCACCTGGCCGAGGATGGTTTCCGACACCTCCGCCTTGTCGATCCCGGCGCGGGCAACGACCGCTTCGATGACCGCGGCGCCCAGTTCATGGGCGGGCGTATTGGCGAAGCTGCCGTTGAACGAACCGACTGCGGTTCGGCCGGCAGAGACGATAACGACGTTGGTCATGGAGGCTCCCTTCGCGTTTGGCGCGACCGCCAGGCCGCGAGACTGCGCGTAGGTTTATGCCCGGCGCCCCCTCAAATCAATGCCGCAGTGCGGAAAAGGCAGGCGTTCTGCCCTAATTCACGGCGTTAGCGCCGCCGGTATCGCGGCCGGTAGCGCCCCCGGCACGAGACCCGCCCGCCCGGTCAGGCCAGCTTGCTCAGACGCGAGGTCAGCCACGGCGCCTCGGTCGAGGGGATGCCGTAGAAATAGCCCTGCAGGCAGTCGAAGCCGATGTCGATGAGGTAGCGCGCGTCTTCCTCGTTCTCGACCGATTCGGCGACGGTGAACATGTCGAAATGCCGGGCGATGGAGACCAGCGCCGCGGCCAGCACCTGATTGTCCGGGTCATGGGCGATGCCGCGGATGAACTGGCCGTCGATCTTGATGATGTCGAAATAGAAATCCTTCAGATACCGGAAGGCGGTATAGCCCGCGCCGAAATCGTCGAGCGCGAAACAGATGCCGCGCGACTGCATGTCGGCCATGAAGACCGTCACCAGATCGGGCATCAGCATGGCCGAGCCTTCGGTGATCTCCAGGATCAGGCGTTCGGCGATGGTCGGATCGGCGCGCAGCCCGCGTTCCAGCGTCGCCAGCCATTGCGGATAGCCGATGGAGCGCGCCGACATGTTGACGCTGAGGCGGATCGAATGTTCCTTCGCCAGCGCGGCGAGGCCCAGTTCCAGCGCCAGACAGTCGATGCGGCGGCCGATTTCGTGGGTCTCCACCGCGCCCATGAAGTCACGCGCGGGGATCACCCGGCCCTTGTCGTCGAGGATGCGGATATAGGCCTCGTAGAAGGCGGCGCGGTTGGTCATGCGGGCCTGCACCACCGGCTGATAGGCCAGCATCGCGCGCTTTTCGTCCAGCGCCCGGCGCACCATGTCGATCGTCTCCTGCTGGCGCATCCGGTCGGCCACGGAAAGCGGGCTGTCGTAGCCGTCTTCGGGCAGGGCTTGGTTCTGGGGCGTGGACATTCGGAGACTCCCTCCTGAGGGTTTTTTCTACTTAGACGCGAAATTCGTTAACGCCCGGTGAATCGCGGCGCTGATTGCACGCCGGGGAGGCCGGGCGTATACCGGCGCCGCAAGGCGACAGGGGGTCAGGATGAGCGACAGCGCGAACAGCATGTGGGGCGGCCGGTTCGCCGGTGGGGTGGATGCGATCATGGAGGCGATCAACGCCTCGATCGGCTTCGACAAACGCCTCTACGCGCAGGACATCGCCGGATCGCGCGCCCATGCGGCGATGCTGGCCGCGACCGGGATCATCACCAAGGCGGACCACGCCGCCATCGACGCGGGCCTGCAGCAGGTCAAGGACGAGATCGAGGCCGGGAATTTCCAGTTCAAGACCGCGCTGGAAGACATTCACATGAATGTGGAATCCCGCCTCAAGGAGATCATCGGCGAACCGGCCGGGCGGCTGCACACCGCGCGCTCGCGCAACGATCAGGTGGCGGTCGATTTCCGCCTCTGGGTGCGCGACCAATGCGACGCGGCGATTGCCGGGATCGACCGGCTGATGCGCGCTTTCCTGAAACAGGCCGAGGCCGGGGCCGCCTGGGTGATGCCGGGCTTCACCCATCTGCAGACCGCGCAGCCCGTCACCTGGGGCCACCACATGCTGGCCTATGTCGAGATGCTGGCGCGGGACAAATCGCGCTTTCATGACGCCCGCAAGCGGATGAACGAATGCCCGCTGGGTGCCGCGGCGCTGGCCGGGACCTCGTTCCCCATCGACCGGCACATGACCGCCGCGGCGCTTGGCTTCGACCGGCCGACGGCGAACTCGCTCGACAGCACCTCGGACCGCGATTTCGCGCTGGAATTCCTGTCGGCTTCGTCGATCTGCGCCATGCATCTGAGCCGCTTTGCGGAAGAGCTGGTGATCTGGTCTTCCGCGCAATTCCGCTTCGTGCGGCTGTCCGACAGCTTCACCACCGGCTCCAGCATCATGCCGCAGAAGAAGAACCCCGATGCGGCGGAACTTCTGCGCGCCAAGGTCGGGAGGATCCTCGGCGCGACCGTCGCACTGTTCATGGTGATGAAGGGCCTGCCGCTGACCTATTCCAAGGACATGCAGGAGGACAAGGAACAGGTCTTCGACGCCGCCGACAACTTGATGCTGGGCCTCGCCGCGATGGAGGGCATGGTCAAGGACATGAACGCCAACCGCGAGGTTCTGGCGGCGGCGGCCTCGTCCGGTTTTTCGACCGCGACGGATCTGGCCGACTGGCTGGTGCGCAGCCTGAACCTGCCGTTCCGCGACGCGCATCATGTCACCGGCTCGCTGGTGGCGCTGGCCGAGAAGAAGGGTTGCGACCTGCCCGACCTGACGCTGGCCGAGATGCAGACCGGGCATCCGGGCATCACCCAGGAAGTCTATTCCGTGCTGGGGGTCGACAATTCGGTGCGGTCTCGGGTTTCCTATGGCGGGACGGCCCCCTCGAATGTCGAGGCGCAGGTCGCGCGCTGGAAGGAGGCGCTGGCATGAAACACCTTCTCTGGGCGGCTTTGCTGGCCTTGGCGGGTTGCGGGGCAGGGGATCCGCCCTCGGCCCCGGGTGGCATGGATCTGCGGGCCTTCTGGGCCGAAGGATCGTGAGGCCGGTCTGGCTGCTGCTGGCGCTCTGGGGCGCGGTGCATCCGATGTCGTGGTTCCTCGACTGGTTCGGCGAGCACGGCTTCACCCTCTCCGGCATGATCGGGGCCTGGCACGCCAATGCCGCGACCTCGGGTCTGGTCTGGGACCTGACCATCTCGGCCGTGGTGCTGACGCTCTGGATCGTCGTCGAGGGCGCCCGGACCCGGCACTGGCGGGGGCTCTGGGCGATCCCGGCGACCTTCTGTATCGGCGTGAGCTGCGGCTTGCCGCTGTATCTGTACCTGCGCAGGCAGGATTGACTTTCTGACAGCGCCGCGCGCGCATTCCGGGGGCCTTCGTGGACCATTTTCTCTATCGTAACGGGCATCTGCACGCCGAAGACGTCGCAATGTCCGACATTGCCGCCGCGGTGGGCACGCCGTTTTACTGCTATTCCGCCGCGACGCTGAGCCGCCACTTCCTGCTGTTCAAGGAAGCGCTGGAGCCGCTGCCGTCGCTCGTCTGCTTCGCGGTCAAGTCGAACTCGAACGTCGCCGTCCTGAAACTGCTGGGCGATCTGGGCGCCGGGATGGATGTCGTCTCCATCGGCGAATACCTGCGGGCCAGGGCCGCGGGCGTGCCGGGCGAGCGCATCGTCTTTTCCGGCGTCGGCAAGACGCCGGCCGAGATGCGCATGGCGCTGGAGGGCGGCATCCGCCAGTTCAACGTCGAATCCGAACCCGAACTGGAAGCGCTGAGCGCCGTCGCCTCCGCCATGGGGGTCGCGGCGCCGATCACGCTCAGGGTCAACCCTGACGTCGACGCCAAGACGCATGAGAAGATCTCGACCGGCCGCAAGGAGGACAAGTTCGGCGTGCCGATCTCCCGCGCGCGGGAGATCTACGCCCGGGCCGCCGCGCTGCCGGGGATCAGGGTGATCGGTGTCGACATGCATATCGGCAGCCAGTTGACCGACCTTGCCCCCTTCGAGGCCGCCTATACCAAGATGCGCGCCCTCGTTGAAGAGCTGCGCGCCGACGGCCATACGATCGAGCGGCTGGACCTCGGCGGGGGCCTCGGCATCCCCTATACCCGCGGCAACGAAGCCCCGCCCCTGCCGGTGGAATATGGCGCCATGGTCAAGCGGGTGCTGGGCGATCTGGGCTGCGAGATCGAGATCGAGCCGGGCCGGCTGATTTCCGGCAATGCCGGGATGCTGGTCTCGCAGGTGATCTACCGCAAGAAGGCCGAGGAACGCGAATTCCTCATCATCGACGCGGCGATGAACGATCTGGTGCGCCCGGCGATGTACGGCTCGCACCACGATATCGTGCCGTTGGTCGAACCGCCGGCGGGCGAGCCGCAGGTGGCGGTGGATGTGGTCGGGCCGATCTGCGAATCGGGCGACACCTTCGCCAAGCAGCGCGCCATGCCGCTGGTGCAGGCAGGCGAGCTGGTCGGTTTCCGCTCGGCGGGCGCCTACGGCGCGGTCATGTCCTCCGAATACAACTCCCGCCCCTTGGTGCCCGAGGTGCTGGTCTCGGGCGATCATTTCGCCGTTATCCGCCCCCGCCCGACCTATGACGAGATGATCGCCCGCGATACCATCCCGGCCTGGCTGTAGAAGAGGATTTCCATGGCGGACCCCAAGGACCCGCTCGCCCCCGCTTCGCGCGCGCTGTGGCTCACACGCGCGGGGATGGTGGCGGAACGGGTCGCCCGGGCGCTGTGGCTGCCGCTGTCGCTGGCGCTGATCGCCGCCACCCTCTGGGCCTTTGACCTGCACACCCGGTTGCCGGGCGATGCCGCGCTCTGGGTCGCGGGGGCCTTCGGGCTGGCGATGCTGGTCACGCTGGCGCTGGGCCTCTGGCGCTTCCGCTGGCCGTCCCGGGCCGAGGCGATGGCGCGGCTTGACCGCACGCTGACCGGCCGGCCGCTGGCCGCGCTGACCGATACGCAGGCGCTGGGCGCGACCGATCCCGCCTCGGCCGCGCTCTGGCAGGCGCACCGCGCCCGGATGCAGGCGCAGGCGGCCAAGGCGAGGGCTGTCCGCCCCGATCCGCAACTGGCCCGCCGCGACCCCTATGCGGTGCGCCTTGTCGCGCTGACCGCTGCGGCGGTGGCGGTGCTTTTCGCCGTGCCGGGCCAGCAGGGGCCGCTGGCGGGCATGCCAGGCGCCGCCGGGGCCGCCATCGGACCCAGCTGGGAAGGCTGGATCGTGCCGCCCGCCTATACCGGGCGGCCGGGCCTCTACCTCAATGAAATCGACCGCGAGAGTTTCGAGGTGCCGCAGGGCAGCCGCGTCGTGCTGCGCTTCTACGGACCGCCCGGCGCGCTGACGCTGGAGCAGTCGCTCGCCGATGGCGTGCAGGCCGACGAGACCGGGCAGGCGCTGGAATTCGACGCCCGCCGCAGCGGCGAGATCGCCATCGAGGGGCCGAACGGCCGCCGCTGGGACGTCGCCGTGGCCGCCGACATGCTCCCCGAGATCCTGCCGATGGGGCCGATGGAACGCGCCCGGGGCGGGGTGGCCGAACTGCCCTTCACCGCCAGCGACGATTACGGCGTGCTGCGTGGCGAGGCGGTCATCACCCTCGATCTGGAGGCCATCGACCGCCGCTACGGCCTTTCGGTCGATCCCGAGGCGCGCGCACCCTTGCTGCTGGCGCTGCCGATGCCGATGTCGGGCGACCGCATGTCGCTGACCGAGACCCTGCGCGAGGACCTCTCGCAACACCCCTGGGCCAACCTGCCGGTGCAGGTCGTGCTGCGCGCGGTCGATGCGGCGGGGCAGGCGGGCGAGAGCCCGGCCGAGGCGGCGATCCTGCCCGGGCGGCGGTTCTTCGAACCCGCGGCCAAGGCGCTGATCGAACTCAGGCGCGACGTGCTGTGGAACGCGGTGAATGGTCGGCGCGCGGCGATGCTGATGCGGGCCATGCTGCATCGCTCGGAAGGCGCTTTCCATTACGAGAACGCGCCGGTCCTGATCCGCGGCGCGGTCAATTTCATCGAGACGCGGCTCGATGCCGGGACCTTCACGCCCGAGGCGCGCGATGATCTGGCGCAGCGGCTCTGGGATCTGGCGCTGTTGATGGAGGAAGGCGAGCTGGCCAATGCCCGCGACCGGCTGCAACGTGCCCGCGACCGGCTGGCCGAGGCGATGGAGCGCGGCGCCGACCCGTCCGAGATCCAGGACCTGATGGACGAGCTGCGCGAGGCCACCCGCGATTACATGGCGATGCTGGCCGAACAGGCCCCCGATGCCGAGGACCCGCAGGCCGACCAGCGCGATCAGGGCGAGCGGCAGGAGGGCGAGCGCGTCAGCCAGAGCCAGATCCAGGAGATGATGGACGCGATCCAGCAGGCCATGGAAGAGGGCCGGATGGAGGACGCCGCCGAGATGATGGCGCAGCTGAACGCGCTGCTCGACAATTTGCAGATGACCCGCGGCGAGGGTGGCGAGCCCATGCCGGGCGGCGAGGCGATGGAGGGTCTGGGCGACACGTTGGGCGAGCAGCAGGGCCTCGCCGACGAGACCTTCGAGCAATTGCAGGAGCAATTCGGCCAAGGCGGCCAGCCTCAGGACGGTCAACCGCAGCAAGGCCAGCAACAGGGCCAGCAACAGCAGGGCCAGCAGGGCGAAGCCGGCAAGGATGATGAGCAGGCGATGCGCGAGCTGGCCGAGCGGCAGCGCGAATTGCGCGAGCGGCTGCGCCAGCAGCAGCTGGGCGATCTGCCGGGCGAGGGCACCGACGAGGGCGAGGCCGGTCTGCAGGCGCTGGAAGAGGCCAACCGCGCCATGGATCAGGCGGCCGAGTCGCTCGAACAGGGCGACATGCGCGGCGCGTTGCAGCGGCAGGCCGAGGCGCTGGATGCCCTGCGCGAGGGGCTGCGCGAATTCCGCGACGCGATGGACGCCGACCGGCGCGAGCGCGCGGGCTCCGAGGGCGACCCGGATCAGGCGCAGGCCCAGGGCTCGGGCCGCGATCCTCTGGGCCGCGAGATGGGGCCCTCGGCGCAGAGCGGGGATTTCGGCTCGGTCGTGCCGGGCGAGGATCCGCGGGAGCGGGCGCGCGAGCTGATGGACGAGATCCGCCGCCGCCAGGCCGAACGCGAACGTCCCGAGGCCGAGCGGGATTACCTCAACCGGCTGATCGAGCCCTATTGAGCGGCGTCCCGCGGGGTGGGTTGCGAAGCAAACCTACGGGGCCTGGTCCGGTGCGTGCGAGCACGCACCCTACGGGGCCCGGGAGGACCGCCGTGCATCGCGCCGGGTCTCCGTGACACGCCCGGTGCGCGAGGGGCCGGGCGAGATCCTCCTGCGTAGGGCGGCGGGATCCGACCCCGGCCTGCGCAGGGGCAGCGGCGAGGCGCGCGCACCCGGCGGGCGCCCTGTAGGGTGGGATTTCGTCCCACCGTTGCCGCCCCGGTAGGGTGCGTGCTCGCACGCACCGCCGTTACAACGGCCCCGGCAGGCGTTCCTCGCTGAGGAGTACATTGGCATCGACCGCGCCGATCCCGGGCAGGGTCATGATCCGCCGCCGGAGCACCCGCTCGAAATCCGCCAGATCCCGCGCCACCACCCGCAGCCGGTAATCATAGAGCCCGAGGACGTGCTGGACCGTCTGCACCTCGGGGATGGCCGAGACGGCGCGTTCGAAATCCTCGAGGCTGACCCGGCCCTTGGCGGCGAGGCTGACGCCGAGAAAGACGGTGACGCCGAAACCCAGCGGCGCCTGATCGAGGATCAACCGGCGCCCGGCAATCGCGCCCTCGTCCGTCAGGCGCCGGATACGCCGCCAGGCGGCGGGCTGGCTGAGCCCGAGCTTGCGCCCCAGGGCACCGGCGCTTTGCGTGGCATCCTCGGCCAGCGCCCGCAGGATCGCGCGGTCGGTCTCGTCGAGGGCGATCATCGGCGGCCCCGGGGGAGGGGTTTCGCCCTCGTCCCCCGCGCCCGCGGCGCGGTCTCCTCGGGCGACCGGCCGGGGGGCGCTGCCCCCCGGACCCCCCGGGATATTTGGGGCGCAAAGAAGGGGCGGGCGAGAGAGGCGCCCTTGGCGGCTTGGCCTGCGCCCGGGGCGGGGCGGGGGGCGCTGCCCCCCGGGCCCTCCGGGATATTGGGCGGGCAAAGAAGGGTGCGGGGCAGGGCGGCGGGGAGGCCGCCGTCTGTGGTCCGGCGGGGGCGGGCAGTGGGGGGGACCCGGGCGTTCTGCGGGAGGGGCGTGGTGCCGGTCCCGGCCGACGCAGCGAGGCCAAAGCCGGTGCCGCGCACTGTGCCGTCGTCAGTGTCGGTGCCCCAGCGGTGTCTGGGGGGGCGGTGGGATGGGGCGGCGGGCGGCGCATTGCCGGCCGAGAGCCAAACCGGTGCGGCGCTGGTCGCGGGGGCAGCGCCCGGCCGCGCGTCCCCGTGTGGCGCCGTCCTGGCCGGAGCCGCCGTCAGGGCGCCGCCCCCCATGGGGTGCGCGCGAGGGGGCCGGGGCGTGCTGGCGGGCTCGGGGGCGATCACAGCGGCAGCGCCTCGCCGCGCTTGATTTCGGCCACGTGCATCAGCGCCTCCAGATCGGCGATATGGGGGAGGGTGAGGAGGCGGGTGCGGTAGACCTCCTGGTAATGGGCCATGTCGCGGGCGATGACGTTGAGGCGCACGTCGACCCGGCCGAGGAAAGTCTGGATCTCCAGCACCTCGGGCACGTGCCGGGCGGCGGCGATGAATTCGTCGAAGGCGCGCGGGTCGGTCTTGTCGAGCGTGATCCTGAGCGAGACCTCGACCTCCCAGCCGAGGCGGCGCCAGTCGATCACCGCGCCGACGCCCTTGAGGATGCCGCGCGCGCGCAGCCGGTCGAGGCGGCGCGAGGCCGTCGCCTCGGTCATCGTGGCGCGGCGGGCCAGTTCGGCCAGCGGCAGGCCGGGATCGGCCTGATACTGGCGCAACAGGCGGCGGTCGGTGTCATCGACGGACATGAAAACCCCGAAAATACCAAGATCTGCGAATGATGCATGACAGGTTTGCGCCAAAAATGCGGGAGATTGCAATGGAATTCCCGCCAAACCGCCTATGATGCCCCCACCAACGAACAAAGGAGCGCCCCGATGCGCGTGTATTACGACCGCGACTGCGACATCAACCTGATCAAGGACAAGAAAGTGGCCATCCTCGGCTACGGGTCCCAGGGCCATGCCCATGCGCTGAACCTGCGCGATTCGGGCGCGAAGAACGTCGTCGTGGCGCTGCGCGAGGGTTCGGCCTCGGCCGCGAAATGCGAGAAAGAGGGCCTGAAGGTCATGGGCATCGCCGAGGCTGCCGCCTGGGCCGACCTCATCATGTTCACCATGCCCGACGAGCTGCAGGCCGCGACCTACAAGAAATACGTCCATGACAACCTGCGCGAAGGCGCGGCGATCGCCTTCGCCCATGGCCTGAACGTCCACTTCGGCCTGATCGAGCCGAAAGCCGGCGTCGACGTCATCATGATGGCGCCGAAGGGCCCGGGCCACACCGTGCGCGGCGAATACGTCAAGGGCGGCGGCGTGCCTTGCCTCGTGGCCGTGCATCAGGACGCGACCGGCCGCGCCATGGAACTGGGCCTGAGCTATTGCTCGGCCATCGGGGGCGGGCGTTCGGGGATCATCGAGACCAATTTCCGTCAGGAATGCGAAACCGACCTCTTCGGCGAGCAGGCGGTGCTGTGCGGCGGTCTGGTCGAGCTGATCCGCATGGGCTTCGAGACGCTGGTCGAGGCGGGTTACGAGCCCGAGATGGCCTATTTCGAGTGCCTGCACGAGGTGAAGCTGATCGTGGACCTGATCTACGAAGGCGGCATCGCCAACATGAACTACTCGATCTCGAACACCGCCGAATACGGCGAGTATGTCTCGGGCCCGCGCATCCTGCCCTACGACGAGACCAAGGCCCGCATGAAAGCCGTGCTGACCGACATCCAGACCGGCAAGTTCGTGCGTGACTTCATGCAGGAAAACGCCGTCGGCCAGCCGTTCTTCAAGGCGACCCGTCGTCTGAACGACGAGCATCAGATCGAGCAGGTCGGCGAGAAGCTGCGCGCCATGATGCCCTGGATCTCGAAGGGCAAGATGGTCGACAAGTCGCGGAACTGAGTGCGGAAAACGGTGCGTGCGAGCACGCACCCTACGCCCCGGGCGTAGACGGGAGGGCGCGCGGCGAGGAGGCTGCGCGCCTTTTTTCATGGCGGCCTCTAGGGGGCGGGGTCATGAAAAAGGGGCCGCGAGGGCGGCCCCGGGCGTCCCGTTTGCAGCGCGCCTCAGCGGCGCGAGCGGCGGGAATTGGTTTCGCCGACCACGACGATCTCCGAGGCGGTTTCCAGCTGCGCCTGGGTCAGCGCCGCGACGGCGGTGATGGTGCGCGTGGCCTCGGTATTCGGGCCTGAGACGGGCGCCGAGGGCGCGGCGGCGACGAAGCGGAAGGTCAGCACGCCGCCGACCGGGCGGCCGAAATTCTCGGGCAGCAGCTGCGCGTCCCACCAGCCGTCCGAGGGCATCAGCGCCTCGGCCCGGACGATGGCGCCGGAGGAGGTGCTCTCGATGGTCATCGCCGTCACCGCGGGCACCAGCGGGCGGCCGTCGATCACGTCGCTGACCGGACCCAGTTCCGGGCGCGTGTCCTCGCTGGAACTGCCGAACCAGTTGCGCGGGTTCATGCGCGACTCGCGGAAGCCGCCGCAGCCGGAAACGGCGAGCGTGGCGACAAGCAGGATGGTCAGCGGCGCTTTCATCGGGTCTCTCCATGCGGGACAGGCGGGGCGGGCGCCCTTGGCCTAGCGCAAAGGCGGGGGGTTGAAAAGGGCGGGACTGGACCTTTGCCGCGCCGGGGCCTAGGTCTGGACCCGCAGCAAGGGGAAGACGCGCCATGGCCCAGGCAGAGTTTGACGAGATCGCCGAGACTTTCGAGTTCCTCGACGATTGGGAGGACCGCTATCGCCATGTGATCGAGCTGGGCCGCGATCTGCCGCCGATGCCCGAGGCGTTGAAGGTGCCCGCGAACAAGGTGAACGGCTGCGCCAGCCAGGTCTGGCTGTTTCCGCAGATCGAGGACGGGCGCTTCGACTTCCTCGGTGCCTCGGACGCGATGATCGTCAGCGGGCTGATTGCGGTGCTGCACGCGCTTTACGCCGGGCGGCCGCTGGCCGAGGTGCCGGGCGTCGATGCGGCGGGCGCGCTGAAGCGGCTGGGGCTGGACGAGCATCTGTCGTCCCAGCGCTCGAACGGCCTCAGGGCGATGGTCGAGCGCATCAAGCTGGTGGCGACCGAGGCGCTGGGCTGAGGCTCAGGCCATCAGCCGGGCGGTGGCGCGGCGGGCGCTTTCGGCCAGCGCCTGTTCGTCCAGCGTGACCAATTGCCCGTCGCGGACTATCTGACGACCTTCAACCAGCAGGTGGCGCACGCGGTGCGGGCCGCAGAGGACCAGCGCCGCGACCGGGTCCCAGGACCCCGCAGCCTGCAGGGCGCGCAGGTCCCAGATGGCGATGTCGGCGCGTTTGCCGGGCTCCAGCGAGCCCAGTTCCGCCGCCCGCCCCAGCACCGAGGCACCGCCCAGCGTGGCGATCTCCAATGCCTCGCGCGCGGCCATGGCGTCGGCGCCGTTCGCCACCCGCTGCAACAGCATCAATTGCCGCGCCTCGCCGATCAGGTCGCCCGCGTCGTTCGAGGCCGATCCGTCGACGCCCAGCCCGACCGTCACGCCCGCGTCCCGCATCGCCCGCACCGGGGCGATGCCCGAGCCGAGGCGGCAGTTCGAGCAGGGACAATGGGCGACGCCGGTTTTGGTATGGGCAAAGAGCGCGATCTCGGCGGCGTCCAGTTTCACGCAATGCGCGTGCCAGACATCGGCGCCGGTCCAGCCCAGTTCCTCGGCATACTGGCCCGGGCGGCAGCCGAACTGGGCCAACGAATAGGCGATATCCTCGTCATTCTCGGCCAGATGGGTGTGCAGCATGACGCCCTTGTCCCGCGCCAGCAGCGCCGCGTCGCGCATCAACTCGCGGCTGACCGAGAAGGGCGAGCAGGGGGCGAGGCCGACGCGGGTCATGGCCTGTGGCGAGGGGTCGTGGAAGGCGTCCACCACGCGGATGCAATCGTCGAGGATCGCCGCCTCGTCCTCGACCAGCGAATCCGGGGGCAGGCCGCCCTTGGACTCGCCGATCGACATGGCGCCGCGGGTGGCGTGGAACCTCAGCCCCAGCGCCCGGGCGGCGTGGATCGTGTCATCAAGCCGCGAGCCGTTGGGGTAGAGATAGAGGTGGTCCGAGGACATCGTGCAGCCGGACAGCGCCAGTTCCGCCAGCCCCAGCTGGGTGGAGACCTGCATGTCCTCGGGCCGGTAGCGGGCCCAGATCGGATAGAGCGTCTTCAGCCAGCCGAAGAGCAGCGCGTCCTGCCCGCCCGGCACGGCGCGGGTCAGCGACTGATAGAGGTGGTGGTGGGTGTTCACCAGCCCCGGGGTGACGACGCAGCCCGAGGCGTCGATCACCTCGGCCCCCGGGGCGGTCAGACCGGGGCCGAGGGCGCTGATGGCGCCGCTCTCGATCAGGATCGAGGCGCCCGCCAGCTCGCGCCGCGCGCCGTCCATCGTCACCACCACCTCGGCGTTGCGGATCAGGATCTGTGGCATCGTCTTTTCCCTTGGCGAAACGGGGGCCCGGCGGGGCCCCCGTTGGATCAGCCCTTCTGACCGGCGAGCCCGCCCGAGACTTCCTCGGTCGATTCCTCGGTCAGATGCTCGGGCAGCAGCAGGTTCAGCACCACCGCGATCAGCGCCGCGGGCAGAAGGCCCGAGGTCAGCAGGATCTGCGCCGTGCGCGGCAGGTGCTGCAGCGCCGAGGGCTCCAGCTGCAGGCCGAGGCTGACGGACAGCGCCACGGCGAAGATCACCATGTTGCGCCGGTTCCAGTGGACGTCCGACAGCATCGAGATGCCCGAGGCGCAGACCATGCCGAACATGACGATGACCCCGCCGCCCAGCACGTTGATCGGCACGGTGTTGATGAAGGCGCCGACCTTGGGCACCAGCCCGCAGAGGATCAGGAACAGCGCGCCGAAGGTCACCACATGGCGGCTCATGACGCCGGTCATGGCGACGAGGCCGACGTTCTGGCTGAACGAGGTGTTGGGCAGGCCGCCGAAGACCCCCGCCAGCGCCGTGCCGAGGCCGTCGGCAAAAGTCGCGCCCTGGATCTCCTTGTCGGTGGCCTCGCGTCCCGCGCCGCCCTTGGTGATCCCTGAGGTGTCGCCCACCGTCTCGATGGCCGAGACGACCGCCATGAAGCACATGCCGATGACGATGGCCCAGTCGAAGCGGAAACCCCAGTGGAAGGGCGAGGGCACGGTGAACCAGCCCGCCCGGTCCATCGGCGCGAAGCTGACCTGCCCCATGGCCAGCGCCACCAGGTAGCCGGCGATGATGCCGATCAGCACGGCGGCGACGGCGGCAAAGCCCCGGGCGAAGAACTTGATGGCCAGCGTGACGGCGATCACCACCAGCGCCGGCGTCCATTTCGACAGCGTGCCGAAATTCTCGGTCCCCATCAGCGGCACCCCGCCCGCGGCATACTGGATGCCGACCCGCACCAGCGCGAGGCCGATCATCAGCACGATCAGCCCGGTGACCAGGGGCGGCAGGGCGAACCGGATCTTGCCGATCACCGTGCCGAGCAGGAAATGGAAGATCCCGCCGATGAAGACCCCGGTCAGCAGGCCCGCTAGCCCGGCGGTGCCCGCGCCTGCCACGGCCGGGATCATGACCGGGATGAAAGCGAAGGAGGTGCCCTGCACGATCGGCAGCCGCGCGCCGACCGGGCCGAAGCCGATGGTCTGGAACAGCGTGGCGATGCCGGCGAACAGCATCGACATCTGGATCATGTAGGTCATGTCGGGAAAGCCCAGCGCCCCCTGATCCGAGCCGAAGCCGATCCCCGCCGCGCCGCAGACGATGATCGCCGGGGTCACATTGGCCACGAACATGGCCAGCACATGCTGGATGCCCAGCGGTACGGCCACGCCGAGCGGTGGGGTATAGTTGGGGTCGCGCAATTGTTCGGGCGTGCCGATGCTGCTGCTGGCGGTCATGATCTGTCCTTTCCCGGGGGGAGATGTGATTTTTCGCGCCGTCTCCGCGCCCTCCCCCGGGGAAGCGGTCCGGTTAGGTCGTCGCCGGGTTGGCCCCGGTCTGGATTGAGGCGCGTTACTCCGTCACGGTATGGGCCGTGTCGAACCAATGCTCCTGAAGGTTGGGCGTGGGGCCGATCCGGTCGACCACGGCGAAAAGCCCGGGCGCGGCCAGCGGCGTCAGCACCCCGTGCCAGGTGCCCCGGTGCAGGTTGATCCCCTGCGCGCCATCGGTCAGGAAGGCCAGCGGCTGGCCGGGCCGCCCGCCCGCGTCGGGCGCGACGATGACCAGAAAGGGCTGCTGGTGCAGCGGCAGGAAGGCCTGACTGCCCTCGGGGTGACGCTCGACCATCTCCAGACGGTAGGGCAGGGCGCGCGGCTCGGCGTTGAAGACCGAGATCCCGGCCCGTCCCTCCGGTCCGAAATCGAGCGCCGCGCGGTCATGGAAGCGGCCGCAGAGGCCCTGGTTGATGATCTTGTCGGGCGCGCCACGCGCCTCCAGCACGTCGCCGAACGGGGCGAAGGCCGGGGCGGTCAGGGGCTGGAGGCGGATGGTCTGAGGCATCGGGCGGCTCCTGGGCAGAGAAGCCGGGGGTTTCACACCCCCGGACCCCCGTGGCGTATTGTCAGCAGAATGAAGGGGCGGGGCTCAGGGCCTCGACCAGGGGCCGCGCAGGCGGGGATGGCGGTTCACGTCCTTGTAGAGGAGATAGCGGAAGGGGCCGGGGCCGCCGGCGTAGCAGGCCTGCGGGCAATAGGCGCGCAGCCACATGAAATCGCCCGCCTCGACCTCGACCCAATCGCGGTTCAGCTTGTAGACCGCCTTGCCCTCCAGCACGTAGAGCCCGTGTTCCATGACATGGGTTTCCTCGAAGGGGATGAGGCCGCCCGGCTGGAAGGTGACGATGTTCACATGCATGTCGTGGCGCAGATCGCGCGGATCGACGAAGCGGGTCGTGGCCCAGTCGCCCTTGGTGCCGGGCATCGAGGCGGGGGCATGGTGCTGTTCGTTGGTGACGAAGGCGGGCGGCTTCTCGATCCCCGGCGCCGGTTCCCAGATCTTGCGGACCCAGTGCAGCGTCGCGGGCGTGGTCTGCGGGTTCTTCAGGCTCCAGCGGGACCCCGCGGGGAGATAAGCGTAGCCGCCCGGCGCCAGCGCGTGCTCCTCGCCCTCGAGCGTCAGGACCGGGCGGCCCTCGGTGACGAAGAGGACGCCCTGAACCTCGGCCTCGGGCTCGCCCTGACCCTGGCTGCCGCCCTCGGGATCGAGCGTCAGGATGTATTGGGTGAAGGTCTCGGAAAAGCCCGACATCGGCCGGGCGATGATCCAGGCATGCGCCTTGTCCCAGCCCGGCAGGTAGGAGGTGACGATATCGCGCATCACGCCGCGCGGGATCACCGCATAGGCCTCGGTGAAGACGGCGCGGCCGGTGTGGATCTGGGTCTGGGGGGGCAGGCCGTCGGCGGGCCCGGCATAGGTGCTCATGGCAGAAGGTCCATCAGGCGGATTTCGGCGATCCGCTCGACCTGACGGCAGGCGGTGGCGAATTCGGTCGCGGTATCATTGGCGATGCGGGTCTCGAACGCAGCGAGGATCGAGGCCTTGGTGTTGTCCCGCACGGCGATGATGAAGGGGAAGCCGTGCTTGGCGACATAGGCGCCGTTCAGGGTCTGGAAGGTGGTGCGTTCCTGATCGGTCAGCGCATCGAGCCCGGCGCTGGTCTGCTCCTGCGTCGATTCCGCGGTGAGGCGTCTGGCCTGCGCCAGCTTGCCGGCAAGGTCGGGGTGGGCGCGCAGCACGCCGAGCCGTTCCTCGGGCGTGGCGGAGCGGAACATGCGGGCCAGTGCGTTGTGCAGGCCTACGGCCGTGTCATGAGCCGGGCCCAGCTCCAGCTGATAGGCGCGTTCGGCGATCCAGGGGGAATGCTCGAAGATCGAGCCGTAACGCTGCACGAAAGTCTCGCGGTCCATGCGCGAGGGGCGCGGATAGCGCCGCGGCGGGTATTGCGCAGCCCAGAAATCGGCGATCTGGCTGCGGGTGGCGAACCAGGCGCCGCCCCTGGCCGCCACATGATCCAGAAAGCGGATCAGCCCGGCCAGTTTCCCCGGCCGCCCGATCAGGCGGCAATGCAGCCCGATGGAGACCATGCGCCCGCCCTCGGCATGGAGCGTCTCGAAACTGTCGATCAGGTATTGGCCGAAATCCTGCCCCGTGACCCAGCCGGGCGCGGTGGCGAAGCGCATGTCATTGGCTTCCAGCGTATAGGGGATGACCAGCTGGTCGCGCTCGCCCGCCTCCAGCCAATAGGGCAGGTCGTCGTCATAGGTGTCGGAAATCCAGTCGAGTGCCCCGGTCTCGGCCGTGAGCCGAACGGTGTTGACCGAACAGCGGCCGGTGTACCAGCCGCGCGGCGGCTCGCCCACCACTTCGGTGTGGAGGCGGATCGCCTCGGCGATCTGGGCGCGTTCGACCTCCTCGGGCATGTCCTTGTGCTCGACCCATTTCAGCCCGTGGCTGGCGATGTCCCAGCGCGCGGTCTTCATCGCCTTGACCTGTTCGGGGCTGCGGGCCAGCGCGCTGGCCACGCCATAGATCGTCACCGGCAGGTCGCGGCGGGTAAAAAGCCGGTGCAGGCGCCAGAACCCGGCGCGGGCGCCGTATTCATAGATCGAATCCATGTTCCAGTGGCGCTGACCCGGCCAGGGCTGGGCCCCGGCGATGTCGGAGAGGAACGCCTCGGACTGGGCGTCGCCATGCAGGACGCTGTTTTCGCCGCCCTCCTCGTAGTTCAGCACCAGCGAGATGGCCACCCGCGCCCCGCCCGGCCAGGCGACCTGGGGCGCGCGGGGGCCGTAGCCGATCATGTCGCGGGGATAACGGGGGGGCTCGGTCACGACAGGATCCTCGGCAGGTCTCATTCCATCTTCAGGGTAGCCCAAAAAATCGGCGCGTTTATCAAATTATCCCGAAAAGACCTTTGCGGCGCGGGCGGGCTGGCCTTTGCGCGCCGCTTGGGCAGAATGGCCGGGACCATGAACAGGAGCGCGCCATGCCGGGTTATCTGACCACCCATGTCCTCGACACCGCCCGCGGGCTGCCGGCCGAGGGCGTGACCATCGCGCTCTACCGGGTCAGCGGCAATTCGCACAAGAAGATCGCCGAGACGGTGACCAACGCCGACGGGCGCACCGACAGTCCGATCCTGCCGCAGGACAGGTTCAGGACCGGGACCTATGAACTGGTGTTCTTCGCGGGCGATTACCTCAGGGCGACCGGACAGGGCGGGGCGGAGCCGCTGTTTCTGGACCAGATCCCGATCCGTTTCGGCATGAGCGACGTGGGGGCGCATTACCACGTGCCGCTGCTGCTGTCGCCCTACGGCTATTCGACCTATCGCGGCAGCTGAGCCCGCATCGGCTGGTGCCCGGGCTGCAGCCAGAGGCCGTCCTCCAGACACCAGCTTTCGGGCGCGGTGGCGACAAAGCCGCGGGGGGTGGCGTAGTGGCGGGTGACGCGCAGGCTCGGCCCCTCCAGATCCAGGGTCAGGAAGACATTCGCCTCGCCCCGCCGCCGGGTCGAGAGCGAGGTGCCGTTCTGCACGAAGAGGATGCCGGGATCGTCGCGGAAGGGCGCGATGTGGCTGACATGGATATGGCCCGAGAGCACCATCCGCACCCCCATCCCGGGCAGCGCCTGCATCAGGTCCCGGGCGCCGCGCATCAGCGGATCGACCGTCACCGCGGCATGTTCCAGAGGGTGATGCATGACGGCGATGCGGGTGCGGTGGGCGGCGCCCTCATAGGCGCGGCGCAGGCCGTCGATATGCGGCGGGCTGACCTTGCCGCGCATCCATTGCCAGCGGTCGGCGGTGTTGAGCCCGGCCACCACCGCGCGGGAATTGCGCCAGACGGGCTCGTCCGGTCCGCCGGTGGCGCGGCGAAAGCGGCCATAGGGGGCGAAGGCGCGCAGGAGCGGGTTGTAATGCGGGATGTCGTGATTGCCGGGGATCGACAGCAGGGGGCCGGGCAGGGCGTTCAGAAAACCCTCGGCCTGCTGCCATTGCGGGCGGGTGCCGCGCTGGGCGAAATCGCCCGAGATCACCGTCAGGTCGGGGCGGGCGCGGCCCACCGCGTCGATCAGCGGCGCGATCAGCGCCGGTTCATGGGCGCCGAAATGCAGGTCGGACAGATGGACGATCCGCGTCATGCGGCGATCCGGTCCGCGGGGTCGGGCCGGATGATCGCCAGCGCATCGTCGAGGATCTTGAATTCCAGCGGCGCGGGCATCCGGCGTTTCTCGCCGTCATAGGCGACATAGGGCTGGCTGGCCCGGGTGGCGATGCGCATCTGGCGCGGCGTGATCAGGTCGATGTCGCGCCCGGCCTTCATGCTGCCGGTGGCCAGCCGCAGCGCCATGCGGAACAGGTGCCAGCGCGAGCCGTCGCGGGCGATATAGACCGCGAACTGGTCGGCGCTGATCGCCTCCCGCCCGTCGAGGCCGAAGTAATCGACCTGATAGGCCGAGCGCGCGGCAAAGACCAAGGGCGTGCGGATCTCCATGCGGGCGCCGTCGTCGGTCTCGATGGTCAGCCGGTGCGGGCGCTGGAAGCGGTAGAGCGTGCGCAAGAGCGCCACATGCGCCATCAGCCGCGACCGACCCCAGCGCTTGTAGGCGGTCTCGCGTTCGCGCAGCGCTTTCGGATAAAGGCCGAGCGAGGCGTTGTTGAGGAATACCTGCCCGTTGACCACGCCGACCGAGATGCGGTGCGGGCTGCCATTGAGGATGGCGCGGGCCGCGGCCTCGGGCTCTTGCGGCAGGCCGAGGCCGCGGGCGAAATAGTTGAAGGTGCCGAGGGGCAGCACGCCCATCGGCACGCCGGTGCCGATCAGGGCCTGCGCCACGCCGGTGACGGTGCCGTCGCCCCCGGCGGCGACGATGATCCTGTAGCCCTCGGCCACCGCCTGCCTGACCTCATCCTCCAGCCCGCTCTCGGCCGACCAGCGGCGCAGGCGGGCACCCGGGCCCAGCACCGCCATGGCGCGGTCGATGGCCGCCTTGTCGCGGCTGTTGCGGCCGGATTTGGGGTTGGCGATGACGCAGATCTCCTCAGGTCGGATCGGGGTCCGGCTGTCGCTGGGGCTGGGCATCCTTCGGTCGCACCTCGATCTCGGGCAGGTCGAGCCCCTGCACCTGCGCCGCCATGTCGGTGCGGATCCGCCCGACGATGAAATCGGCAAAGAGCCGCACCTTGGGATCGCGAAGCCGCCGGTGCGGGGTCAGCAGGCTCAGCGTCACGGGCAGGGGCGGCGTGGCGATGGCCACCGGCACCAGCTGACCCGTGCGAAGGTAAGCGCCCACCTCGAAGAGCGGTTTCAACACGATGCCGTGACCCGCCAGCGCCCAATCGGTCAGCACATCGCCGTCATCCGATTCGTAAGGCCCGGAAATGTCGAATTTCTGAACGCCCGCCGGGGTTTGCAGCGCCCATTGGAATTCCTTGGCCCCGGGATAGCGCAGGTTCAGGCAATCATGCCGCTCGCGGATCAGCGCCGCGCCGTCCTGCGGCATGCCGCGCCGCGCGACATAGGCGGGTGCGGCGCACAGGATGCGCGGGCATTCGGCGATCACCCGCATCTTCAGCGCGCTGTCCTCGAGCCGGCCGAGATGCAGCACCACATCGAGCCCCTCGGCGGTGACGTCGATGATCCGGTCCGAGAGGCGCAGCCGCAGGTCGATCAGCGGATAGGCCGCCTTGAAATCGGGGACAAAGGGCCCGAGGAACCGGCGCCCCACGCCCAGCGGCGCCCCCACGAACAACACCCCCCGCGGGTTCTGCGTGGCGTCGGCCACGGCGGATTCGGCATCCTCGATGGCGTGCAGGATGCCCAGCGCGCCCTCGTAGAAGATCCGCCCGTTCTCGGTCGGTTGCAGCTTGCGGGTGGTGCGGTTGAACAGCCGCACGCCCAGATGCTTCTCCAGCTCGGAAATCCGCCCCGAGGCGACCGCAGGCGAGGTTCGCTGATCGCGCGCCGCAGCGGACATGCTGCCCAATTCGTAGACACGCACGAACATGCGGATCATGTTGACATAGGACACTTTCAGGCCCCGCTTGAAAGTCCTCAGAGATTTGTTGGACTAACAGAAAGACGGGGCGGGGTATAGCCTTGGCCCAAACAACGGGGAGAGTAGGATGTTCGAACTCGCCATCATCGGTGCCTGGGCCGAATTCGCCGTGCGCTGGCTGCATGTCGTCACGGCCATGGCCTGGATCGGCTCGTCCTTCTATTTCATCGCGCTGGATCTGGGGCTGAACCGCAACATCCCCGGCCCCGCCGATGGCGAGGAATGGCAGGTCCACGGCGGCGGCTTCTACCATATCCAGAAGTATCTGGTGGCGCCCGAGCGGATGCCCGAGCATCTGGTCTGGTTCAAATGGGAAAGCTACATGACCTGGCTGTCGGGCTTCACCCTGATGGTGCTGGTCTATTACCTCGGCTCGGAATTCTACCTGATCGACCCCGAGGTGATGGCGCTGGCCCCTTGGCAGGCGATCGGGATCTCGCTGGCGTCCTTGGCCTTCGGCTGGCTGGTCTATGACCAGATCTGCAAGCGCTTCGTGAACTCGAACCAGACGCTGGTGATGATCGCGCTCTTCGTCGTGCTGGTCGGGATGAGCTATTTCTACACCTCGGTCTTCACCGGGCGGGCGGCGCTGATCCATCTGGGCGCCTGGACGGCGACGATCATGTCCGCCAACGTCTTCATGATCATCATCCCCAACCAGAAGATCGTGGTGGCGGACCTGAAAGCGGGCCGGAAGCCCGATCCGAAATACGGCAAGATCGCCAAGCAGCGCTCGACGCACAACAATTACCTGACGCTGCCGGTGATCTTCCTGATGCTGTCGAACCATTACCCGCTGGCCTTCGCCACGGAATACACCTGGATCATCGCGTCCCTGGTGTTCCTGATGGGGGTGACGATCCGGCATTACTTCAACTCGAACCACGCGCGCACCGGCAATCCGACCTGGACCTGGGCGGTGACGGCGGTGATCTTCATCGTCATCATGTGGCTGTCCGTGGCCCCGGCGCTGCGCGATCCCGAGGAGGTCGCGGCGCTGCCCCCCTCGGTCCAGCGCTTCGCCATGGCCGAGGATTTCCCCGAGGTCTATGACACCGTGACCGGCCGCTGTTCGATGTGCCATGCCGAATACCCGGCCTATCCCGGCATCAACTGGGCGCCCCACGGGCTCAGGCTGGAGACCGAGGCCGAAGTCGCCCGCGCGGCCCGGGTGATCTATCTGCAATCGGGCCGGGCGCACGCCATGCCACCGGCGAACCTGAGCTGGATGGAGCCGGAAGAGCGGGCGTTGATCGTTCGGTGGTATCAGGGTGTAACCGAAGGCTGAGGCTTTTCGCCCTCGTTCCTCGGGCGACCAAGGGCGGGGGGCTGCCGCCCCCCGCGCCCCCCGCCCAAAGGGGGGCACGCCCCCCTTTGGAAACCCCGTGGATATTTCCAGAACAAAGATGGGGGCCTGCGGGCCCCTTTCTTTTGTCGAGATGATTGACATGGGTAATCATTTCGGCTTGTCTTGCGGCAAGGGAGAGGACCGAATGGGCGGCTATCGGTTGCATGGCAGGCTGGGGTTCCGCGTCTCGCGGCTGGCGCGGCTGATGCAGGCGCGCCACGAGGCGGCGCTGCCCGCGGGGCTGACGCGGTTGGGCGCGGCCGTGCTGGGGGGCGTGGGGGAAGAGGGGGTCGTGACGCCCTCGGACCTTGCCGCTTATGTCGGCATCACCCGGCCTGCCATGTCGCGGCTGCTCAGGGGGCTGGAGGCGAAGGGCTACGTCGCCCGCGCCGCCGCCGGGGGCGAGGACGGGCGGCAGACCGCCGTGGCGCTGACGCCCCGGGGGGTGGCGGTGCTGGCCGAGGCGCGGCGCGCGGGCGATGCCCTGCAGGCGCATTTCGCGGCCAAGCTCACGCCCGAGGAACTCTCCGCCCTGACCCGCGCCCTGGCCCGTCTGGCCGAGGGCGAGCCCGATCCCACCGATTTCTGAGGTCCCGCGATGCCGCTCTTTGCCCATGCCGACCGTCCCGTCCACCTCGGCCCCTTTCCGCTGGAGCGGTTGCGGCGCGGGGGCGGCGTGTCGCTGGAGGGCTTGCCCTTCTCGCAGCCGCTGCGCTTCGATCATCCCGACCCGCATTCGCTGGCCCATGCCATGGCGCGCTATCAGACCATGTTCGACACGGTGCGGCAGGGGCCGGTGGTGCATGAGGCGGCGGGCATCCCGGACGACCCGGTGGAGCGGTCGAACCACCTGAAGGCCGCGGGCTATTACTTCGACGCCTCGATGATGGGCGTGTGCCGGCTGGAGCCCGCCCACCACCTGCCCGAGCCGCATCGCAACCCGATGATCGACGCGCTACGGGAAGAGCTGGAGCGCGGCCAGCCCAAGACCCATGCCGCCGGGATCGACGCGATCTATGCCGATATTCTGGACGCCGCGCGCTCGCCGCACGGGCCGGTCACGCATCACCGCTTCGCCCTGCTGATCGCCGTGGGCTATACCCGCGATCCGGGGCAGGGCGAGCCCGGCTGCGACTGGCTGCACGGCACGCAGGCCGAGCGTGCGGCGCTTCTGGCCAACAACACGGCGGTGGTGCTGTCGTCCTATCTCAGGATGCTGGGGCACGAGGCGCGGGCGCATTCCATGTCGACCTCCGAGGTGGATCTGCCGCGGCTGGCGGTCTCGTCGGGGCTGGCCTTCGTGGACGGGGGCGCGGCGGTCAGCCCCTATCTGGGCACGCGCTACGGGTTGGCAGCGGTGACGACGACGCTGGAGCTGGCGCCCGATCAGCCGCTCGACGGCGACGGGCGCAGCGCGCGCAGCCACGGGCCGGGCTGGTGGAGCGGCGCCGCCGCCCCCCGGCGGGCGGCCACCGCCGAGCCTTTCGCCCATCGGGAATTCCGCAAGGGGCCGTACCCGTTCGAGCGGCTGAAACGGGTCGAGGAACCGACCACGCTGATCGACCATGCCCGTGTCCCGCGCTTCCCCAAACGGGCGGATTTCTTCGCCCGGGCGCTTTACGGCGACATGGGGAAATCGGTGCAGGAGGGGGCCAAGGGCGGGCGCTATGTCGCCAAGTCGCCGATCGGGGCCTGTGCGCGCCGGGCACTGGGTGCGTTGCTTTTGTTGCAGTTCGGGGATGCCCGCGGGCCGGAATCCGCCCCCGATCCCGAAAGAAATGCAGAGAATCTGAAAGCGGCGGGCTATTACCTCAGCGCCGATGCGGTGGGGCTCTGCGCCGTGCCGGACTGGGCCTATTACTCGCATAACTCGGCGGGCGAGGCGCTTCAGCCCTACCACCGGAACGCCGTCAACATGCTCTTCGACCAGGGGCACGAGACGATGGAAGGCGCCTCGGGCGACGACTGGATCAGCGTCGCGCAGTCGATGCGGGCCTATCTCAGGTTCTCGCTCTTGGGCGGCGTGGTGGCGGAGCAGATCCGGCGGCTGGGCTATTCGGCGCGGGTGCATTCGGTGCTGGACGGCGACGTGCTGCAACCGCCGCTGCTGCTGCTGTCCGGCCTCGGCGAAGTCAGCCGGATCGGCGAGGTGATCCTGAACCCCTACCTCGGGCCGCGCCTGAAATCCGGCAGCGTCACCACCGACATGCCGATGGCCGCCGACAAGCCCATCGACTTCGGCCTCCAGACCTTCTGCAATGCCTGCAACAAATGCGCGCGGGAATGCCCCTCGGGCGCGATCACCGCCGGGCCGAAGCTGATGTACAACGGCTACGAGATCTGGAAATCCGACGCCGAGAAATGCGCCCGCTACCGGATCACCAACCAGGCGGGCGGCATGTGCGGGCGCTGCATGAAGACCTGCCCGTGGAACCTGCAGGGCCTCTTCGCCGAGGCGCCGTTCCGCTGGCTGGCGATGAACGCGCCGGGCTCGGCCAAGGCGCTGGCGGCGCTGGACGACCGGCTAGGGCGCGGGGCGATCAACCCGGTCAAGGCCTGGTGGTGGGACATCGAACTGGACAAGGCCGGCAAGCGGTACGTCCCCGCGGCGCAGACCAACCGGCGGGACCTCAACCGCGATCTGGACCTGAAGTATGAGGACCAGACGCTGGCGGTTTACCCGGCCGATGTCATGCCGCAGCCCTTCCCGATCACCCAGCCCCTGAACCGCGAGGAGGGGATCGCCCGCTACCGCGCCATGCTGACGCCCGAGGAATACCGCAACCGGCTGGCGAGGGGCCAGACCGAGGGGCTGGTGCCGGGGACAAGGCCGCCCGAGGCGCCGCCGGTCTTCCCCGTGTTGATCGCCCGGCGCGAGGACCTCAGCGACGACACGATGCGGTTCGAACTGACCCGCGCCGATGGCCAGCCCTTGCCGCCCTTCGAGGCGGGGGCCCATGTCGCCCTGATGATCGCGCCGGAATATCAGCGCGATTATTCGCTGGCCGGGAACCCCGCCGACAGCACGAAATACGTCCTCGGCATCCAGAAAGAGGCCGCCGGGCGGGGCGGCTCGCTGCTGATCCACCGGGTGTTCCGCGAGGGGCGGCGGGTGTTCGTCACCCCGCCCTCGAACCTCTTCCCGCTGGACGAGGCCGCGCCCTTCACCCTGCTGATCGGCGGCGGGATCGGGGTCACGCCGATGCTGACCATGGCTCACCGGCTGCACGCTCTGGGCCGGGATTTCCGCCTGCATTACCTTGCGCGCGGCACGGCGCCCTTCGGGGCCGAAATCGCCGCCGCGCCCTGGGCCGGGCACGCCCAGACCCATGTGAAGACCGACGGGCCGCGGGTGGACCTCGCCACGCTGATCCCGCCCTATACCCCGGGCGCCAAGCTCTACACCTGCGGCGGGGGCGGGTTCATGGACGGCGTTTTCGACACGGCCCGGGCGCAGGGCTGGCCCGAGGACGCGCTGTCCCGCGAATATTTCGCCGTGCCCGAGGCGCCCGACTGGGTGAACCACCCCTTCACCCTGCGCCTGACCCAATCGAGGCGCGACGTGCCCGTCGCCGCCGACCAATCGGCGACCGAGGCGCTGGCGGCGGTGGGCATCACGATCCCCACCAAATGCTCGGACGGGATCTGCGGCGTCTGCGCCGTCACGCACCAGACGCCCGAGGGGATCGAGCACCGCGACTATGTGCTGTCGGCGAAGGAGCGCGAAAACCGGGTGATCCTGTGCTGCTCGCGGGCCCGGGATGCGGCGGGGGTGCTGACACTCGATCTGTGAACCCCTGCACAGGATGCTTGCGCCCGCGCGCCTTTACGGAAAGGCCACGCGCGCTTAGCTGAGGGCAAACAGGAGTTCTCAATGAGCGACATTTCCCTCGGCCTCGACACCTTCGGCGACATCAGCACCGGCGCCGACGGCCAGCCGAAACCCATGGACCAGGTGCTGCGCGACGTGGTCGAGGAAGCGGCCTATGCCGACGAACTCGGCATCGACTTCATCGGCCTCGGCGAGCATCACCGCGACGATTTCGCCATCTCGGCGCCCGAGATCGTGCTGGGCGCCATCGCCGGCCGCACCAAGCGCATCAAGCTGGGGACGGCCGTCACGATCCTGTCGACCGATGACCCGGTGCGGGTGTTCCAGCGGTTCTCCACGCTGAACGCGGTGTCGAACGGGCGGGCCGAGCCGATCCTCGGCCGCGGCAGCTTTACCGAGAGCTATCCGCTCTTCGGCTATGACATGAACGATTACGACCAGCTCTTCGAGGAGAAGCTCGACATCTTCGCCCGCCTCCTGCGCGAGGAAAGCGTGACCTGGCAGGGCAAGACCCGCACGGCACTCAGGAACGCGACGGTCTATCCGCGCCTCGGCCAGCCGATGACCACCTGGGTCGGCGTCGGCGGCAGCCCGGAATCGGTGGTGCGCGTGGCCCGGCAGGATCTGCAGCTGATGCTGGCGATCATCGGCGGCGATCCCCTGCGCTTCAAACCTTATGTCGAACTCTACCACCGCGCCGTCGCCCAGTTCGGGACCGAGGCGAAGCCGATCGGCGTGCATTCCCCGGGTTTCGTCGCCGCCACCGACGAGGAAGCGCGCGAAACGCTCTGGCCGCATTACCAGGCGATGTTCGGCCGCATCGGGCGCGAGCGCGGCTGGCCGCCCACGACCAAGGACCGCTATCTGGCCGAGGTCGCCCATGGCGCGCTCTTCGTCGGCTCGCCCGAGACGGTCGCCCGCAAGATCGTCCGCGCGGTCAAGGGCTTGGGTGTGCAGCGCTTCGATCTGAAATACACCACCGGCCCCGTGCCGCATGAGCAGAACATGGAGGCGCTGCGGCTTTACGGTGAGCAGGTGATCCCCATGGTCAAGGACATGCTGTCCGAGGGCTGAGGCCCGCCCCTCAACCCGGCCGTGCATCGGGCGCGGCCGGGACCGCCTGAGCGGTATTTCGCCGCTTCACGCGGGCGTGCCTTCATTTTTCGCCCGGAACATGGAACCTCTCGCGGGACCGCGCGTTATTTCGCCGGAACCCAACAGGAGACCTTTTCATGAAATCCGTGATCCTCGCCACCGTCGCTACCGCCAGCCTGGCGCTCGGGGCCTGCACCATGTCCCAGAACGAACGCACCGTGGTCGGCGGTCTCGCCGGCGCTGCGGGCGGTCTGATTCTCGCCGATGCCTTTGACGCCAACCCCAACTGGACCGTGGTCGCGGCGCTTGGCGGCGCCGCCGCGGGCGCGCTGGTTGCGCGCAACACCGCCAGCGGCCAATGCGCCTATTCGAACGGCGACGGCACCTATTACACCGGTCCCTGCGTCTGATCCCTCGGGTCGCAGTATCGGAAACGGGCAACGGGCGGGTTCCTTCGGGAGCCCGCCCGCGGCTTTTGGCCCCTCAGAACAGGCTGAGCTGATCGCCCGGCCGCGGCGGCGGGCGGAACTTGCCGCAATCGAGCGCGGGCAGGGTCTGGGCATAGCCCAGGCGGCGCCGCGCGGCGACGACCCGGGCGCGCAGCAGATCGGCATAGGGGCCTTCGCCCCGGAAGCGGCTGTGGAAATCGGGGTCATTGTCGCGCCCGCCCCGCATCTCGCGCAGCAGTTTCATGACCTTGCCCGCATGGTTGGGCCGGTGCCGCGCCAGCCAGTCCTGAAACAGCGGCGAGACCTCGCGCGGCAGCCTGAGCAGCGCGTACCAGGCCGTCTTCGCGCCCGCCTCGCGCCCGGCGTCCATCAGCGCCTCGATCTCGTGATCGGTCAGCCCCGGGATCACCGGCCCCATCATCAGCCGTACCGGCACCCCGGCGGCCGAAAGCGCCCGGATCATCGCCAGCCGCCGGGCCGGCGAGGGCGCGCGCGGTTCCATCGCCCGGGCGAGCCCCGCGTCCAGCGTCGTCACGCTGATCCCGACCTCGGTCAGCCCCTCGGCCGCCATCGGGCCCAGCAGGTCGATATCGCGCTCGATCAGCGCGCCGCGGGTGGTGATGCTGACCGGATGGCGCCAGTTCCACAGCACCTCCAGCACCGCGCGCGTCACGCGGTATTGCGCCTCGATCGGCTGCCAGGGATCGGTGTTGGTGCCCAGCCCCATCGGCCGCACGACATAGGATTTGCGCGCCAGCTCCTTCTCCAGCACCCGGGCGGCATCGGGCCGGGCGATGAGCTTCGTCTCGAAATCGAGCCCCGGCGACAGGCCCAGATAGGCGTGGCTCGGCCGGGCGTAGCAATAGATGCAGCCATGCTCGCAACCGCGGTAGGAATTGACCGCCCGGTCGAAGCCCAGATCCGGCGACTGGTTCCAGGCGATGACCGAGCGCGGCCGCTCGACGCTGACCTCGCGGCGCCTGAGATGCTCCTCCTCGGGCAGGTCCCAGCCGTCATGCTCCCAGGCGCGGACCTCGCTGTCATACCGCGGCGCGGGCTGCGCCAGCGTGCCCCGCGCGGGCGCGCGCAAGGAGGGATCGGTCGGGGGCAGGGGGGGCGAGCGCGGCGGCATGAATCAAACTTGAACATAACATGAACAATTTTCAAGTCCCGGATGGAAACCTGAGCTTGCTGTCGTCTTTTATCCGGGGCATGTCGGGAATGGATCAGTTGCCGCCCGCTTCCTGCCGCATCTACGGATCCAGAGACCTCTATCCGGAGACCCCGCCATGGCCGAGGACGACGACATCATCCTGTCCGAACTGAACGACGAGGAACTCGTCGCCCAGATGATGGACGACCTCTACGACGGCTTGAAGGACGAGATCGAGGAAGGCGTCAACCTGCTGCTGGAACGCGGCTGGACGCCCTATGACGTGCTGACCAAGGCGCTGGTCGCCGGCATGACCATCGTCGGCCACGACTTCCGCGACGGGATCCTCTTCGTCCCCGAGGTGCTGCTGGCGGCGAACGCGATGAAGGCGGGCATGTCGATCCTGAAGCCGCTGCTGGCCGAAACCGGCGCGCCCCGCATGGGTAAGATGGTGATCGGCACCGTCAAGGGCGACATCCATGACATCGGCAAGAACCTCGTCGGCATGATGATGGAGGGCGCGGGCTTCGAGGTGGTGGATCTGGGCATCAACAACCCGGTCGAGAAATACCTCGATACCGCGGTGGCCGAAGGCGCCGACATCATCGGCATGTCGGCCCTGCTGACCACGACGATGCCCTATATGAAGGTGGTCATCGACACCCTGAAAGAACGCGGCATGCGCGAGGAATACATCATCCTCGTCGGCGGCGCGCCCCTGAACGAGGAATTCGGCCGCGCCATCGGCGCCGACGCCTATTGCCGGGATGCGGCGGTGGCGGTCGAGACCGCCAAGGCGCTGGTCGCGCGCAAACACAATCAGGGCGCCGCGCGCGCCTGAGAGCCCTAAAACGGGGCGCGTCCTCGAACGGGACAGGGGGCCTCTGCCATCGGCAGGGGCCCTTTCCTGTCGCGCGCCCCGATCACCCCGCCCCCCTGCCGCGCCGCTCCCGGGCCAGGCGAGGGACAATTAGATCGCTCGACGATCCCCCGAAACCATCTTTGTTCTCCAAATATCCACGGGGTTTCCAAAGGGGGGCGTGCCCCCCTTTGGGCAGGGGGTGCGGGGGGCGGCAGCCCCCCGCCCTTTGCGTCCACTGGGGGCGGCAGCCCCCCGCCCTTTGCGTCCACTGGGGGCGGCAGCCCCCCGCCCTTTGCGTCCACTTGGGGCGACAGCCCCCCGCCCTTCGCGTCCACTGGGGGCGGCAGCGCCCCCGCGTTTACGTCCTCCGGGGGCGAGCAACCCCCGCTTCCCTCACTCGGTCCCGGCCGCCGGGGGCACGGGTCTGGCGCCCAGTGCGCCCTCTGCCATCCCTGCCAGACCGCCCTCCATCGACAGGCCCAGCTCCTCGCCGAGCTTGCGCAGCGCGGGCATCTGCACCGCCATGCCCATGATCGAATCGAGTGCCTGATTGACCACCGGCTTCTCGCCCGGCGCCCCGCCAGCGCCGCCGCCGCCACCGCCCGGGCCGCCCAGCCCGCCGACGTAATGGATCTTGATCGAGTCGATCTTCTCCACCGGCTTCACCATCTGCGCCATGATCGAGGGGAAGGCCTCGAGCCGCGCCAGATCCACCTTCATCGCCACGATCGCGGGCGAAATCGCGTTGTCGGCCTCGGTGATCGCCCGCTTGCCCTCGGCTTCGGCCAGCATGTCGGTCTTCTTGGCCTCGGCGCGGATGGCGATGGCGTCGGCCTCGGCGCGGGCTTCCTCGCGCCGCGCCTCGGCCCGGTCCTGGGCCGCGTCCCGCTCGGCCTGGGCGGCCAGGCGGATGCGGGTCGCTTCGCGCTCGGCCTCGCGCTGGGCGTCGATCAGGGCGATCTGCTTGACGCGCTCGGCCTCGGCCACCTGCCGCGCCGTCGTCACCGCCTCCATCGCCTTGGTCGCTTCGGCCCGGGCCAGATCGGCCGAGGCGCGGGCGCGGCTTTCCTCCTCGGATTTCTTGGCGACGATGATCTGGCGCTCCTGATCGGCCACTTCCAGCTCGCGCTCCTTGGCGATCTCGGCCTCGCGCAGCGTGCGCTCGCGCTCGATCTCGCGCGAGCGGATGGCCTCTTCACGGGCGATCCGGGCGCGCTCGCGTTCGCGGGCCGAATTCTCGTTGTCGGTGGCGATCTGCGCCTCCTGTGCGGCCTTCAGCGTGGCGATGCGCTGCGCCTGCTCGATGCGGGCCTGTTCCTCGTCCTGCTCGATCAGCAGCTTGTGGCGCTGCGCCTCCATCGCCGCCCGGCGGACCGAGACCTCGGCGTCGGCGTCGATCTGGGCGCGTTCCTTCTTCGAGGTGGCGATCACCTCGGCCAGCCGCCGCATGCCCACCGCGTTGAAGGCGTTGTTCTCATCAAGCGCTGCGAACGGGGTCTGGTCCAGCGCCGTCAGCGAGACGGATTCCAGCGACAGCCCGTTCTTCAGCAGATCCTCGGACACCGCATTCTGCACTTCCTGCACGAAATCGGCCCGGCTTTCGTGCAATTCGTCCATGGTCATCCGGGCCGCGACCGAGCGCAACCCGTCGATCAGCTTGCCCTCGATCATCTCGCGCAGCTGGTCGACGTCAAAGGTCCGCGCGCCCAATGTCTGGGCGGCGCGGGCGATCCCCTCGTCGGTGGGGCTGACCGAGACGTAGAATTCCACGCCGACATCGACCCGCATCCGGTCCTTGGTGATGAGCGCCGCCTCGTTGTCGCGCTTCACCTCCAGCCGCAGGGTCTTCATGTTGACCCGGTTCACCTCGTGCAGCAGCGGGATGACGATGGTGCCGCCATCCATGATGACCCGTTTGCCGCCCGCCCCGGTCTTGACCAGGCTCACCTCGCGCGTGGCGCGGCGGTAGAGGCGGCCCAGGACCAGGGCCAGCAGGATGAGAAAGACCAGAACAGCGCCGACCAGCGTCAGCAGGGATGTGAAAGCCATGAAAGAACTCCGTTCAATGAGAAGGGCTTATTCAAGCGGCATCAGCCGGTAGAGGCCGCGCCGGTGGTCACGCAGCACCAGAACTTCGGTGCCCTGGGCAAGTTGCGCCGCATCCTCGAGCGGTTCGGCGCGCAGGTAATGGGGATTGCCGTGGCGGTCGGTGACCCGCACCTCGGCCGGGCGGCCGCGCGCGGCGGTGCCCTGGGTGATGATGCCCCGGCGGCGGCCGAGCTGCGTCTCGCTGACCGATTGCGTCTCGTCCCGGGGGACCAGCCGGGCGAAGATACCGCCAAAGCCCCGCGCCACGCCCCAGCCCGCCAGCAGCGCCGGGATCGCCGCCAGCCAGGCGGGCAGGGGGCTGCCGGTCAGGCCCTCGGCCAGGCTCTGCAGCGCCATGCCGCCCGCGCCGAAGCCCAGCAGCGCCGAGGCGAGCCAGATCATGAACGGCGTCCGGCCGAGGCCAAGGACCGAGGCCACGCCCGAGATGGCCGGCGCCTCGACCGCGGCGGGTTCGAACCCGTCGATTTCGGGCAGTTCGGCTTCCGGCAGGTCTAGCTCTGGCGCGTCGATTTCAGGCGCGTCGACTTCGGGCATGTCGATTTCGGGCGCATCCAGCCCCTCGGCCCCGCCGCCCAAGAGCGAGCCCCCCATCAGCCCCATCACCAGTTCCAGCACCAGCAGCCCCAGCAGCAGCCCCAGCGCGGCGGTGAAGGGCGCCATGGCCCCGGAAAGAAGGACCTCAAGCATCGGCGACCCCTTCGTCATGCGGACGGAGCCCCAGAATAGGCGCTCGCAGCCGCGGTACAAGCGGCCTTTCGCTCAAGGTTTCGTGCCGAATCGTGCCATCCAGTCGGCGGGCGCCACCCCCTTGCAGCGGTGAAAGGCCCGCCGCATGCGTTCCTCCTGCCCGAAGCCAAAGGCCGCCACCGCCTGCTTGCGGGTGATCTCGCCCCGGGCCAGCGCCTCTGCCGCGGCCTCGACCCGCGCTTCCTCGACATAGCGGGCCGGGGGCAGGCCTGTCACCTGCCGGAAGATCCGGGCGAAACTGCGCTCGGACATGCCCGCCCGCGCCGCCAGCACCGGCACCGACAGGTCCCCGGACAGATGGTCGGCGATCCAGGCCGTCAGCCCCTCGAACCGGCCGTCCCGGGCCGCGATTTGCTGCCGCAGCGGCTGGCTGAACTGCCGCTGCCCGCCGGGCCGCTTGAGGTAGAGCACCATGTCGCGCGCCAGCCGCAGCGCCTCGGCCCGGCCGTGGTCGGCCTCGACCATGGCCAGCGCCATGTCGATCCCCGCCGTCACCCCGGCCGAGGTCCAGACGCCCCGGTCCTCGGAGAAGATCGCGTCGGGCTCGACCGTGATCCCGGGCCAGCCCGCTGCCAGCCGGTCGCAATATTCCCAATGCGTGACCGCCCGCCGCCCGTCCAGCCAGCCGCCCGCCGCCAGTACGAAGGCGCCGACACAGACCGAGGCCAGCCGCCGCAGCCCCGGCACCGCCTGCGCCAGTGCCGCCTGCAGCGCGGGATCCGCCGCCGCGCCCCGCGCCGCATCCCCGCCCGAGACGATCAGCGTGTCGATGGGCCCGGCGCCCGCCAGCGGCAGTGTCTCCAGCGCCACGCCGGTATCGGTGACGATCCGCCCGCCCGCGGCCGAGGTCAGCACCACCCGGTAGCCGGGCCGCGCATCGGCAAAGACCTGCAGGGGCCCGGCCACATCCAGAAGTTTGGTGGCGGGAAACAGCAGGAAGGCGATGGTGGCGGAATCGGAGGGCATCTTGTCATTTCTGCCAAGCCTGTCCCCTGCCATCAAGGGGGCAGAGAAAGGAGGCCCCATGCTCGACCTGCGCCCCAATTGCGAATTCTGCGACCGCGACCTGCCGCCCGATACGGCCGAGGCCCGGATCTGCAGCTATGAATGCACCTATTGCGCCGAGTGCGCCGAGAACCTGCTGCACAATGTCTGCCCCACCTGCGGCGGCAATTTCCAGCCGCGCCCGATCCGTCCCCGCCGCAACCACCGCGAGGGCAAGGCGCTGGGCCTCGGCCATCACCCCGCCGCGACCCGCCGCCACCATTCGCCCTGGAGCGCCGCGCAGATCGCCGAGATGGTCCACCGCCTTGCCAGCGTCGCCCCTGACCAGCGGTGACCCCTTTCGCCCGGGCGCCCGGGCGCCTATCCTCCGGGCCGCAAAGACCCGGAGATTTCCCATGACCGACCTTTCCGCCGCCGCCGAGATCCTCGCCGCCTGCGGCCTCGATGCCGCCACGCTCAACGGCGGCACGCTGGCCGTCCACAGCCCCATCGACGGGGCCGAAATCGCCCGCCTGGCCGAGACCCCGGCCGCCGAGATGCACGCCGTGATTGCCCGCTCGCAAACCGCCTTCGCCGCCTGGAAGACGGTTTCGGCCCCGCGCCGGGGCGAGCTGGTCCGCCTGCTGGGCGAGGAGTTGCGCGCCTCGAAAGACGCACTCGGCGCGCTGGTCACGCTGGAGGCGGGCAAGATCGTCTCCGAGGGTCTGGGCGAGGTGCAGGAGATGATCGACATCTGCGACTTCGCGACCGGCCTTTCGCGCCAGCTTTACGGGCTGACCATCGCCTCGGAACGCCCCGGCCATGTGATGCGCGAGACATGGCACCCGATGGGCCCCTGCGCCGTCATCACCGCCTTCAACTTCCCCGTGGCCGTCTGGTCCTGGAACGCGGCGCTGGCCTTGGTCTGCGGCGATTCGGTGATCTGGAAACCCTCGGAAAAGACGCCCCTGACCGCGCTGGCCTGCGCCAGGATCTTCGAGCGCGCGCTGGCCCGCTTCGGCGACGCGCCCGAGGGGCTGATGCAGGTGGTGATCGGCGGCGCCGAGCTGGGCGCGGCGCTGACCGCCTCGGCCGAGGTGCCGATCGTCTCGGCCACCGGCTCCACCCGCATGGGCCGCATCGTCGGGCCCGAGGTGGCCAAGCGTTTCGGCCGCTCGATCCTGGAACTGGGCGGCAATAACGCGATGATCGTGGCGCCCTCGGCCGACCTCGACATGGCGGTGCGCGCCATCGTCTTCTCGGCCGTCGGCACCGCCGGGCAGCGCTGCACCTCGCTGCGCCGCCTGATCGCCCATCATTCGATCCGCGAGCAACTGGTCGAACGCCTGACCCGCGCCTATGCCAGCCTGCCGGTGGGCGACCCCCGCAAGGGCACCACGCTGGTCGGGCCCCTGATCGACGCCGGTGCCCGGGCCCGGATGCAGGCGGCGCTGGAACAGGCCAAGGCCGAGGGCGGCATCGTCCACGGCGGCAAGGCCGCGACCAATGCCCCGCAAGGCGGCGCCTATGTCGAACCGGCGATCGTCGAGATGCCCGCCCAGACGGCGGTGGTGCGCGAGGAAACCTTTGCCCCCATCCTCTATGTCATGGGCTACGAGACGCTGGACGAGGCGATTGCCCTGCAAAACGGCGTCCCGCAGGGGCTGTCGTCCTGCATCTTCACCCTGAACCTGCGCGAGGCCGAGGATTTCCTGCAGCGTTCCGATTGCGGCATCGCCAATGTCAACATCGGCCCCTCGGGCGCCGAGATCGGCGGCGCTTTCGGCGGCGAGAAGGAAACGGGCGGCGGGCGCGAATCGGGCTCGGACGCCTGGAAGGGCTATATGCGCCGCGCCACCAATACGGTGAACTACTCGGCCAGCCTGCCGCTGGCGCAGGGCGTGAAGTTCGACGTCTGAGGGATTGCCATCGTCAATCCGCGCATCTTTGCGCTCTAAATATCCTCGGGGGTGAGGGCCGCCCGGACAAGGCGCCGGTGGCGCCTCGTCAGGCCCGAACGCCCGGCGCGCAAGCGCCGGGCCGGACAGCCGTCAGGCGAAGAGGGGGGCAGACGGCCCCCCTCCCTCCGTCCCCCCGCCCCTCTGGCCCCCGGGGTGCGACATCGGCGGATCTCGCTTCACCGCACAACTCTGATAGAAAGACTCGGGTAACACCGGGAGTCGCGCCATGAGCAGCCTCATGCATCGCCGCCAGTTCCTCGCCACCTCGGGCCTCGCCGGTCTCTCGCTGTTGGGCGGGCTGAGCCTCGGGCGGCAGGCGCGGGCCGAGCCTCTGGCGCTGACCATCCAGAACGCCCGCTACGCGCTGGAGGCCACCCCGACCGAGGGCATGGTCAGCCTCTCGCCCGACGCCCCGCCACCGGTCCTGCGCCTCAGCCGCGGCCAGCCGTTCCGGGCCGAGGTGCTGAACACGCTCGACGCCTATACCTCGATGCACTGGCATGGTCTCAGGTTGCCCAATGTCATGGATGGCGTGCCCTACCTGACCCAGGTGCCGCTGGGGCAGGGCGACCGCTATGTCTATGACTTCACGCCGCAGGACGCCGGGACCTTCTGGTATCACCCGCATTGCACCACTATGGAGCAGATGGCCAAGGGCCTGACCGGCCTTCTGATCGTCGAGGACGAGCGCGACCCGCGCTTCGACCTCGACCTGCCGGTCAATCTGCGCGACTGGCGGCTGGGCGAGGACAGCCAGTTCATCGACCTCTACACCGCCCGCGGCGCGGCGCGGAACGGCACGTTTGGGACGCTGATGACCGCCAACTGGGCCTCCGAGCCGGTCTATGACGTGCCCGCCGGGGGGCTGGTGCGGTTCAGGCTGGCGGCGACCGACACGACGCGCGTTTACCGCTTGCAGATGCCGGGGGCCGAGGGGCGGGTGATCGCGCTGGACGGGCATCCGGTGATCGACCCGGTGCTCTGGCCCGGTCCCGAGGCGCCGCTCGTGCTGGGTTGCGGCCAGCGGGTCGATCTGGCGATCCGGGCGCCGGGGCAGGAGGGGGCGGAACTGGTATTGCAGAACGACCAGCCGGGCGGGCCGCGGGTGCTGCTGAGGCTGCGCGCGGTCGGGGCGGATCTGCGCCACGATCTGGGCGACCTTGCGCCCCTCGCCGCCAATCCGCTGCCCGAGCCCGACCTCGCCCAGGCCGAGGTGCTGGATTTCGTGTTCGGCTGGTCGCCCAGCGACGCGCCGGTCAATGACGGTTTCTGCGGCTCGCTCGGCTATACCTTCTGGTCGATCAACCGGGTGGCCTGGCCGGGCGATGCCTCGGGCACCGGGCCTTTGGCCGAGCTGCGGCTGGGGCAGACCTATATCCTCAGGCTCAGGAACGAGAGCCCCAACGACCACCCGATCCACCTGCACGGCATGGTCTTCAAGCCGCTGCGCTCGAACCGGCGGGAGGTTTCGGGCAATTGGGTCGATACCGCCATGCTGCTGGCCGAGGAGACGATGGAGGTGGCGCTGGTCGCCGACAATCCCGGTGACTGGGCCTTCCATTGCCACGTGATCGAGCATCAGAAAACCGGCCTCACCGCCTATCTGCGCGTGGCCTGAGGCGCGCGCGCGGGGGGTGGCGGATTTCCCCCGGGCGCGGGGCATCAGTGTACTGGATCTATTGACGGAATCAGCGCCGGGTATATCGTCGGTGTCACGGGCCGCGCTGCGGCCCATGCCCTCCCCCCGTGCGGGATATCCCCGCCGGGCAGAGGGGTTCCGCACAGGAGGAGCGGAGATGGCTGACACCAAGAAGGCAGATCCCAAAGGCACCGGCAAAGGGGCTCCGGCCAAGGGCGCACCGGCCAAGGGTGCGGCGCCCGTCAAGGGCACCGGCGGCAAGAAGTGAGGCCATGCGGGGGCGCGTCACGCGCAGGCCCGCGATTGAGGAATGACCTGCCCGGCACCCCCAGGTGCCGGGCTTTTGCGTGGCGGGGTCCGGGGTGCCGGGCTTTTCTCCGCCCCGTCGCTCTTTGCTTTTGACCCGCCCGCCGATTGCGCTAGGCTGATGCGGTCGGGTCCTTCTTTCGACCGGCCCCGGTCCGCGTGATCGGCGAGAACCCATTAGCACAAAGGAATCAACGGTATGAGCAAGGATATCAAGGGCGGCAAGGGCTCGAGCGGCGGCCTCACCCCGGCCAGCGGCGGCAGCGTCGACAAGGGCTCGGTCACGCCGCTCGGCACCGGCAAGGGCGGCGACGCCCCGGTCAAGGGCGGCAAGAAGTAAGCCCTCTGGCGAGCCCCGCTCGCGCAACGAAAAATGGCCGGCCCTTCGGCCGGCCAAGTCGATCCTCCGACCTGAGGGAACAAGGTCAGAGCAGGAAACTCACCAGATATCGGGGCCCTTGTCGGCGAAACGCTCGACCAGGAAATCGATGAAGGCCCGCACCTTGGGCTGCGTGAAGCGCCCGGGCGGATAGACCGCATAGATGCCCAGCGTGGTCGGCGGCAGATCGGGGATCACATCCTCGACCAGGCCCTGCGCCATGGCGTCGTGGTACAGGAAGCTCGGCAGATAGGCGATGCCGAGGCCCTTCACGGCGGCATTGAGCAGCGATTGCCCGTCGTTGACCGTCAGCCAGCCGGTGCCGCGCACCTGACGAACCTCGCCCGAGGGGGCGGTGATCTTCCAGACGTTGGCGCTGGCCTGGTTGGAGTAATGCAACAGCCGGTGTTCGTTCAGATCGTCGATCCGGGCGGGGCGGCCATGGGCCTTGAAATAGCGCGGCGCGGCGATCAGGCGCTGCGTCGTCTCGGTGATCTTGCGGGCGCGCAGCGAGCTGTCCTCCATCTCGCCCACCCGGATCGACATGTCGAAGCCTTCGGAAATCAGCTCCACATAGCGGTTCTTCAGCACCATGTTGACGCTGATTTCCGGGAATTCGGTCAGGAATTCGTCCAGTACCGGCGACAGCAGGCTGACGCCGAAATCGGTGGCGACCGACATGCGCAGCACGCCCGAGGGGGCCGATTGCATGGCGGTTACGATGCTGTCGGCTTCACCCGCGTCGTTCAGCACCCGGCGGGCGCGGTCGTAATAGACGAGGCCGATCTCGGTCGGGCTGACCCGGCGCGTCGTGCGGTTCAGAAGGCGGGCGCCGAGGCGCGCTTCCAGCGACGAGACGTGCTTGGAGACGGCGGATTTCGAGATCCCCATCTTCCGCGCCGCATCGGTGAATCCCCCCTGGTCGACCACCGTGGCAAAGGCTTCCATTTCGGTCAGACGGTCCATGTTTCACCCGTAACCCAGACTGTTTCGATGTTTCCGTTACACACCTCAATTGCGGCGCGATCTGGGCGTACCCGGGGTATTGGTGGGACAATTGTCTGGAAATTCAGAACAATTTTCACGAGATTCTAGGATTGTCGCGCCCTGGCGCGGCGATTGTGTCCGTCAGGTCAAGAATTCAACCAGCGAAATCCACAGCGGCAGCGTGAGCGCCGACAGCAGCGTCGATTGCGCCACCACGGTGGCCGCCCGCATCCGGTCGGCGCCGAAAGCCGAGGCCAGAACATGCGCGGCCGAGGCGGTGGGAAGCGCCGCGAACATGGTCAGCACCTGGGTCAGCGCGGGGTCGGCTCCGAGGCCGAGGCAGGTGCCCAGCGTGACCGCCGGCAGCAGCAGCAGCTTCACCCCCACCAGCACCGCGCTGAAGGCATCCATCCGCCCCAGCGCCCGCCAGTCCATCGTCGCGCCGACCGACAGCAGCGCCACGGGAATCGCCGCCTGCGCCAGCAGAAGCAGCGGCGCCAGAATCAGCCCCGGCGGGGTCCAGCCGCTGATGCCGACCAGCACGCCCCCGACCGAGGCCAGCAGGAACGGGTTCAGCGCCACCCGCCGGACCGTGGCCCAAAGCCCCAGCCCTCCGCCCCGCGACAGGGCGCCGACGGCAAAGATATTGGCCAGCGGCACCGCCATCCCCGCGACCACCGCCATCATCCCGGCATCGGCCAGGCTCAGCGTAGCGACGGCGACGAAGCCCATGGCGGTGTTGAAGCGCCAGGCGGTCTGCCAGCTGCCGGCGAAATCCAGAAACCGCGGCGGGCCGAAGCGCCGCGCGGCATAGCCCGCGACCAGACCCAGCGTCAGGATCGCCCAGACCGAGGGGCCGATCACCGCCACCCGGCCCAGATCCATCGGCCGGCTGGCGGCGGCGGTGAACAGCAGCGCCGGAAACAGGATCTCGAAATTCAGCCGGTCGAGGCCGGTCCAGGCGTTCTCGGACAGCCGCTTGCGCAGCAGGCCGCCCAGTCCCACCAGCAGGAAGCTGGGGATCAGGCCGGCAAGAACGGCCGCGACGACCATCGCAATTCCTTACAGTTGCGCCGCCAGCCGCGCCCCCTGGTCGATGGCCCGCTTGGCGTCGAGTTCAGCGGCCAGATCCGCCCCGCCGATCACATGCACGGTTTTGCCCGCCGCTTCCAGACGGTCGGCGAGCCCGCGGTTCGATTCCTGCCCGGCGCAGAGGATGACGGTATCCACCGCCAGTTCCTGCGGGCCCGAGGGCGTGCCGAGGATCATGCCCTCGGGCGTGATCGCCTCGTAGCTGACGCCGCCCAGCATCTTCACGCCCCGCGCCTGCAGGCTGGCGCGGTGGATCCAGCCGGTGGTCTTGCCCAGACGCTTGCCGGGCTTCTCGGCCTTGCGCTGCAACAGCGTCACGGCGCGGGCCGGGGCAGGGGGCTCGGGCTCGAGCAGGCCGCCCGGCACCTCGGAGGGATCGCCGACGCCCCATTCCTTGCGCCATTCGGCGGTGTCGAGCGTGGGCGAGACGCCCTGATGCGTGACGTATTCGGCCACGTCAAAGCCGATGCCGCCAGCGCCCACCACGGCCACACGCTTGCCGACCGGCGCCTTGCCCCGCAGCACGTCGATGTAATTCAGGACATTGGCGCCGTCCTGCCCGGGGATGCCCGGATCGCGCGGCGTGACGCCGGTCGCCACGATCACCTGATCGAAGGGGGCAAGCGCCTCGGGCGTGGCCTCGGTGCCCAGGCGCAGGGTGATCCCCGAGCCCGCGACCATCGTCTCGAACCAGGCGACGAGGCCGTGGAATTCCTCCTTGCCCGGGATGACGCGCGCCATGTTCAGCTGCCCGCCCAGCCCGCTGTCCTTCTCGAAGAGCGTCACCTTGTGGCCGCGCTGATCGGCGACCAGCGCCGCCATCAGCCCGGCCGGACCCGCGCCCACCACGGCGATATTCTGCGGGGCCTCGGTCGGGGTGTAGGTGAGTTCGGTCTCGTGGCAGGCGCGCGGGTTGACCAGACAGGTCGAGATCTTGCCGCTGAAGGTATGGTCCAGGCAGGCCTGATTGCAGCCGATGCAGGGGGCAATGGTCGCGGCCTTGCCCGCCGCCGCCTTGGCGACGAAATCGGCATCGGCCAGGAAGGGCCGCGCCATCGAGATCATGTCGGCGCAACCGTCCTTCAGCACCTGCTCGGCCGTATCGGGGTTGTTGATCCGGTTCGAGGTGATGAGCGGGATGCCGACCTTGCCCATCAGCTTCTTCGTGACCCAGGCGAAGCCCGCGCGCGGAACGGAGGTGGCGATGGTCGGCACCCGGGCCTCGTGCCAGCCAATCCCGGTGTTGAGGATCGTGGCCCCGGCGGCCTCGATGGCCTGCGCCAGCCGCACGATCTCGTCGAAGCTCTGACCGTTCGGCACCAGATCCAACAGCGAGATGCGGTAGATGATGATGAAATCGGGGCCCACGGCCTCGCGCACCCGGCGCACCACCTCGACCGGCAGACGCATCCGGTTCTCATAGCTGCCGCCCCAGCGGTCATTCCGCTGGTTGACATGCAGGCTGAGGAATTGATTGAGGAAATAGCCCTCGGACCCCATCACCTCGACGCCGTCATAACCCGCCTCGCGGGCGCGCACGGCGGCGGTGACGAAATCGGCGATCTGCTTTTCGATGCCGTCTTCGTCCAGCTCCTTCGGCACGAAGGGGCTGATCGGCGATTTGACCGCCGAGGAGGAGACGCAATCCTTGCCATAGGCATAGCGCCCGGCGTGCAGGATCTGCATGGCGATCTTGCCGCCCTCGGCATGGACCGCATCGGTGACCAGCCGGTGATTGGCGATGTCCTGCGGCGTGTAGAGCCCGGCCGCGCCCGGGAACACCCCGCCCTCGGGGTTCGGCGCCATGCCGCCGGTGACGATCAGCCCCACGCCGCCGCGCGCCCGTTCGGCGTAATAGGCGGCCACCCGGGGCCAGTCGCCGCGCTCCTCCAGCCCCGAATGCATGGAGCCCATGAGCACCCGGTTCTTCAAGGTGGTGAAGCCCAGATCGAGCGGGGCGAGCATCAGGGGATAGGGGCTGGACATCGGCATCTCCTCCGGTCTGGCGACGTGCGGCCACCCTAGCCGCGGCTGAGGCTTTGTCATCCGAAACCTTGCGTCAGGCGATTTCGCCCTCGTGCCTCGGGCGACCGGAGGCGGGCAGCCGCCGCCCCCAGAGGATGCAAAGGGCGGGGGGCTGCCGCCCCCAGAGAATGCAAAGGGCGGGGGGCTGCCGCCCCCCGCACCCCCTGCTTCAAGGGGGGCACGCCCCCCTTGAAAATCCCCGTGGATATTTGAGGCGCAAAGATGGGTCTTGGAGAGTCGTTAGCCTTCATCTTTGCGCGTCAAATATCCCGGGGGGTCCGGGGGGCTGGCCCCCCGGCCTCGCCACCCGCGCGACGGGACGGGTTGCGCGGGTTTTCGGGCTGGGGGATAAGGCAGGATGGCCAAGATCTCTGCCCAGTTCGTCTGCGCCGAATGCGGCGCTGCCCATCGCAAATGGAGCGGGCGGTGCGATGCCTGTGGCGCCTGGAATTCGATCCATGAGGAGGCGCCGGTCGCCTCGGGGCCCAAGGGGCCGCTGGCCAAGGGCCGCGCCATCACCCTGAGCGCGCTCGACACCGAGGAACCGCCGCCGCCGCGCTCGCTCTCGGGGATCGCCGAATTCGACCGGGTGCTGGGGGGCGGGCTGGTTCCGGCCTCGGCCATTCTGGTGGGCGGGGACCCCGGCATCGGCAAATCCACGCTCCTCTTGCAAAGCGTCGCGGCCTTCGCCCGCAGGGGCTTGAAGACGCTCTATATTTCCGGCGAGGAGGCCGCAGCGCAGGTGCGCATGCGGGCGCAACGGCTGGGTCTGGGCGACGCGCCCGTCCGGCTGGGCGCCGAGACCAATCTGCGCGACATCCTGACCACGCTCGACGCTGAGCGCCCGGATCTGGTGGTGATCGATTCGATCCAGACCATGTGGCTGGACAGCGTCGACTCGGCGCCCGGTTCCGTCACCCAGCTGCGCGCCGCCTCGCATGAGCTGGTCACGCTGGCCAAGCGGCGCGGCATCAGTGTCATCCTGGTCGGCCATGTCACCAAGGACGGCCAGATCGCCGGGCCCCGGGTGATCGAGCATATGGTCGATTGCGTCCTTTATTTCGAGGGCGAGCGCGGCCACCAGTTCCGCATCCTGCGCGCGGTCAAGAACCGCTTTGGCCCGGCCGACGAGATCGGCGTGTTCGAGATGACCGGGGCGGGGCTGGCCGAGGTGCCGAACCCCTCGGCGCTGTTTCTGTCCGAGCGCGGCCAGCCCGCCGCGGGCTCGGTGGTCTTCGCGGGGATCGAGGGCACGCGGCCGATGCTGACCGAGATCCAGGCCCTGGTCGCGCCCTCGCCGCTGTCCAATCCGCGCCGCACGGTGGTCGGGCTCGATGGCGGGCGGCTTTCCACCATCCTGGCCGTGTTGGAGGCGCGCTGCGGCATTCCCTTTGCCGGGCTCGATGTCTTCCTGAACGTGGCGGGCGGCATGCGGGTCAGCGAGCCCGCCGCCGATCTGGCCGTCGCCGCCGCCCTTCTCAGCGCGCGCGAGGATGTGGCGCTGCCCGCCGATTGCGTCGTCTTCGGTGAAATCTCGCTATCCGGTGCGCTCCGTCCGGTGGCGCAGAGCGAAAACAGGTTGAAAGAGGCGGCGAAACTTGGTTTCACCACGGCCATGCTGCCCAAGGGCGGCAAGCCGGGCCCCGGCGCGGGCGTCAGCTTGCGCGAGATGGCGGACCTGACCGGGTTCGTGGGCGAGGTTTTTGGCGCGGGCTGATGCGCCGACGGAAGACGGGTCGAGGCCCGAGGGAGCGGTAGGAATGGATACTTTCACCCTGGTCGATGCGGCCGTTGCGCTGGTCATCGTCGTCTCGGCGATCCTGGCCTATTCGCGGGGTCTGGTGCGCGAGTTGCTGGCCATCGCCGGCTGGGTCGTCGCCGCCATCGCCGCCTTCGTGCTGGCGCCGACGGTCGAGCCGCTGGTGCGCGAGATCCCCTATGTCGGCGACATCCTGGGCGATTCCTGCGAATTGACCATCATCGCCGCCTTTGCCGCGGTCTTTGCCGTGATGCTGGTGGTGATGGCGCTGTTCACGCCGCTGTTCTCCAGCCTGATCCGCAACTCGGCGCTGGGCGGGATCGATCAGGGGCTCGGGTTCTTCTTCGGCGTCTTGCGGGGCATCCTGCTGATCGCCGTAGCGCTGATCGTCTTCCAGCGCGCGGTGCCTGCGGGCACGGTGCCGATGATCGACAATTCCCGCTCCATCGCGCTTTTCTCGCGGGTCGAGGCCTCGATCACCGAGAACCTGCCCGAGGATGCGCCGAACTGGATCGTCGCCCGTTACGAGGAACTGACCTCGAGCTGCACCGCCAATTGAGGTGGAAGGCGCGGCCGCCGATTTCCGGGCTGAACTGAGCGAACGGCTTTTCGTGCTCTATCTGGGCGGGCGCTGGATGGCGCCCCTTTCGGGTCGGCTGATCGGCGTGCCGGGCCTGCCGATGGCCCGGCTCGCCTGCGCCGAGGCGGGGGATGTGGCGCGGGCCCGGGCGGGGTTGCGCCCCGCCGGGGCCGAGGTCGGGGCGCTCCGCGCCGCCTATGCCGCAAGCGCGCCGCTGCTCCGGGCCTTGCGGGCCTATGAGGTGATGGACGATCCCGTCTCCGAGCCCGAGGATTGGGCGCTGCCCTTCGCCGGTCCCGCGGTCCTGGTCACCGCCACCTCGGTGCCGCTGTCGCGGGTCGCGGGGCTGCTGATCGCCGGGGCCGGTCAAGGGATGCTGTGGAAGCCCGCGCCGGGCGCCGCGGCCTCGGCCCATGCGCTGATCCGGGCGCTGGGGCCGGTAGCGGGCGCCGGGCTGGCGATGCTGCAGGGCGATCACGCCACGGGGGCGGCGCTGGCCGGGCAGGGGCCCCTGATCTGGGCCTCGGACGCGCCACCGCCTGCCGGTCTGCCGGTCAGTCTGCGTGTCCCGGCCACAGGTCCACACCGCCGATGATCTTCGGATCCGGGGCGCTGATGGCCTCGGGATCCTTGCGGTCATAGTCGAAATCCCTGAGCACCCGCTGCACCGCGGCCAGCCGCGCGCGGTATTTGTCGTCGCCGCGGATCACCGTCCAGGGCGCATAGGGGAAATCCGAGCGGGCAAAGGTCTCGCCGATCGCCTCGGTGTAGGCGTCCCATTTCGACAGGCCCTTCACGTCGATGGACGAGAGTTTCCATTGCTTGAGGACATGCTTCTCGCGTTCCAGCATGCGGCGCAGCTGTTCGGCCTGGCCGACGTTGAACCACAGCTTGATCAGCCGGATCCCGTCATCGACCAGCGCCTGTTCGAACCCCGGAAGCTGGCCGAAGAAATGCGCGCGCTCGGCCTCCGAGCAGAAGCCGAAGACCTTCTCGACCACGCCGCGGTTGTACCACGACCGGTCCAGCAGCGCGATCTCGCCCGCCGCGGGCATCTGGGCGATGTAGCGCTGGAAATACCATTGCGTGCGCTCGCGGTCGGTGGGTTTGGGCAGCGCCACGACAGGGGCGCCGCGCGGGTTGAGGTTCTCGCTCACCCGCTTGATGGCGCCCGACTTGCCCGCCGTGTCGCGGCCCTCGAAGATGACGACGACGCGCTGGCCGGTGGCCTCGACCCAGCGCTGGAACTTCACCAGCTCGACCTGGAGGGGCTTCATCCGCTCCTCGTATTCCGCCGATTTCATCCAGCGTTCATAGGGGAAGCCCTCGGTCAGGATGTCCTTCTTGCCGCCCTCGGCGACGGCCTTGCGCACCGCCTCGGGCGCCTCGGATTCGTAATAGCGCGAGATGGCGCCGTCGAAGGGAAGATCCATGGCTTTCTCCGGGGTTTTCCTCAGGCTAGGGCGGGGGAAACGGGCGGACAAGCGGATTTGTGGAATTTCATGTCAGACATTCAAAAGCCTGACATTATGAGTTCGGAAGTGCATCGGTCCCCGGACGGGTGGCGGGGCGATCTTGGCCTGAAGACCCTCCATGAAGGACGAAGGGCGCCTCACCTGGCTCAGGAGCGATTTTTCTCAGGGTTTCGCCCTAATAGCCTGAGATTCATAAATGTATGACATAAATATTGCGTGGCCGGGCGGGCGCCGCGACCCCAAGCCGGCAGCGATGTCGCGCCGCAGCAGGGATTGCGGGGCTTCGCCCTCCCTTGCGCGAATGTCCGACGGTGCCGCGCCGCAGCAAGCCCCAGGAGGCCCGCGCGTCCCGCGTCCGGAAACCGCCGGAATCCGGCGCTCGCTGCGATAAATCAGACATTTGCACAGGCCCTGCGCCGACCCTTGCCAAATCCGGCCCCTTGGGGTCAGGGTCGGGCGCATGGCGACCCCGATTTCCTCGATTCCCAACCTCGGTCCCGCCTCGGAAGAGGCGATGATCCGCGCCGGTATTCCGGATGCAGAGACGCTGCGCAGCCTCGGCGCCGATGCCGCCTATCAGCGCCTGCTGGACTCGGGCGAGCGGCCGCATTTCATCGGCTATTACGTCCTGCACATGGCCTTGCAGGGCCGCCCCTGGAACGATTGCAAGGGCGCCGAGAAGGACGCGCTGCGCTTGCGGTTCGATGCGCTGAAAGCCGCGCATGGCGCCAAGGGGGGGATTGAAGGGATCGAGGCGATCCTCGATGAGATCGGCGTGATCGACCCGGCGGGCCCCAGACGGCGAGCCGCCAAACCGGCAAGGAACGGATGATGCGTCTGACTGCGGCCCTGACAGCCCTGACCCTGTTTCTGTCCGCCTGCGGCGGCGGCCATGATCCGGTGCCCGACGTGCCCTCGCGCCTCTATCCCGGCGAGACCCCGCAGATGCGGGTCCATATCCGCCGCGCCGCCGACGAGCTGGAGATCCCCGAGGCGCTGCTGCACCGGGTGATCCAGCGCGAATCCGATTACCGGGCCGATGCCCGCAACGGGCCCTATTGGGGGCTGATGCAGATCCTGCCGCAGACCGCGCGCACCATGGGCTTCCGGGGCGAGCCTCAGGAATTGCTGAACCCGGAAGTGAACCTGCGCTACGCCGGACGCTATCTGCGCGGCGCCTGGATCCTGTCCGAGGGCGACATGGACCGCGCCGTCATGTTCTATGCGCGGGGCTATTACTACGACGCCCGCGACCGCTGCCTGCTGGTCGAAACCGGGCTGGCGCAACGCGAGACCAATCGGCGCTGCCGATAACGAAAAGGGCGGGGAAATCCCCGCCCTTCGTCAATCGCGTCCCGGCAACAGGTCAGCCGACCAGTTCCAGCCCCGAGAAGAAATAAGCGATTTCCTGAGCCGCGGTTTCCGGCGCGTCCGAACCGTGGACCGAGTTCTCGCCGACCGAGAGGGCGAATTCCTTGCGGATGGTGCCCTCGGCCGCGTTGGCCGGGTTGGTGGCGCCCATCACGTCGCGGTTCTTGGCAATGGCGCCTTCGCCTTCCAGAACCTGCACCACGACCGGAGCCGAGGCCATGAATTCGCACAATTCGCCATAGAAGGGGCGGTCCTTGTGCACTTCGTAGAATTTGCCGGCCTGGGCCAGCGACAGGTGGATGCGCTTCTGCGCGACGATGCGCAGGCCCGCGTCCTCGAACTTGGCGTTGATCTTGCCGGTCAGGTTGCGGTTGGTCGCGTCGGGCTTGATGATCGACAGCGTGCGTTCGATGGCCATTTTGGTCTCTCTGGATGCGCGGCGGGCCCCGTGCCCGGCCGCCGGTGGACGGATGAAATCAGGCCCGGGCCTTATCACGGGCATCGGGGATTGAAAAGCCGCGGATTGATCCGGCGGGCGCCGTCAGAGCGCCGCCCGGTCAAGCCTGACCGCCACCAGCCCCGCCGCCAGTGAGACCAGCACCGCCCCCAGCAGGATGCCCAGCAGCACCACCGGTGAGGCGCTGACCGCCAGCGCCGCCAGCGTCAGCCAGCTGAGCAAGGCCCCCAGCGCGACGGCCAGCGCTCCGCCGAGGCTGGCGGCGGTCCCGGCCAGATCGGGCCGCACCGACAGCGCGCCGGTATTGGCATTGGCCACGGTCAAGCCATTGCCGATGCCCACGAAAATCGTGGCCCCGAACATCAGGTAAGGCGAGGCCGCGCCCATCAGGAACAGGATCAGCGCCAGGCTCAGCGCCACCGAGGGGATGACCCGCCCCGCGACGATCAGCCGGTGGATCCCCAGCCGCGGCGCCATCCGCGCGGTCACCGCCGAGCCCAGCATGTAGCCCCCGGTGATCGAGCCGATCCCGGCGCCGATCCAGGCGGGCGACAGATCCCACAGCGCATGGGCGACGAAGGGCACGCCCGAGACGAAGACGAAAAACGCCCCCAGCGAGAACGCCTGGCAAAGGGCAAAGGCCCAATAGCGCGGCGCGGCCAGCAAGGCGCCGTAATCGGCGAGCCGCAGCTTGCGGCCGCCCGCCTGTTTCGTCTCGCCCAGGTCCAGGAAGGCGATGAGCAGCCCCGCGCCCCCCAGCGCCGCGTAAAGGCCAAAGACCGCCCGCCAGCCGATATAGGTGTCGAGGATGCCGCCGATGGTCGGCCCCAGCATCGGCGCCAAGGCCATCGACGCGCTCACCGCGCCCATGCGGCCCGCGGCCTCGCTGGGCGGATAGAGGTCGCGGATGATCGCCGCCGACATGACGGTGCCGGCAACGATGGCCGCCTGCGCCAGCCGGAAGGCGATGAAAACCCCGGCCGATTGCGCCAGCGCCGCGCCCAGCGAGGCCCCGGCATAGAGCAGCAAGGCCGCCAGCGCGACCGGGCGTCGGCCTATGCGGTCGCTGACCGGGCCGATGACCAGCTGCAACACCGCCGAAAAGATCATGTAGCCCGAGACGGCCAGCGCCAGCCCGGCCTCGTCGGTGCCCAGCGCCACGGTCATCGCCGGCAGCGAGGGCAGGAACATGTTGAGCGTGAGGACCGGCAGCGCGGTCAGCAGGACCAGCGTGCCGAGATGGGGAGGGGTGCGATGCATGGCGTTCTCGGTCAGACGCGCCACCAAAGGCGAGCACGCGGGGAATTGCAAGCACCCTGATATTGCCCGGCGCCTGTTGCGCGCCCGCTGGTGCCCGGCCGAGGCTTCTGCTAAGCGGCGGCATCATGTTGAGCATCACCGATCTTTCTTATTCCGTCGACGGCCGTCCGCTGATCCAGGGGGCTTCGGCCCGTATTCCGAGTGGCCACAAGGTGGGCCTCGTCGGGCGCAACGGCTCGGGCAAGACCACGCTCTTCCGGTTGATCCGCGGCGAGCTGGTGACCGAGGGCGGGTCGATCAGCCTGCCCAGCCGCGCCCGCATCGGCGGCGTCGCGCAGGAGGTGCCCTCGTCCTCGACCTCGCTTCTGGATACGGTGCTGGCCGCCGATACCGAACGCGCCGGGCTGATGGCCGAGGCCGAGACCGCGACCGATCCCCACCGCATCGCCGAAATCCAGGCGCGGCTCGCGGATATCGACGCCTGGTCGGCCGAGGGGCGGGCCTCGACCATCCTCAAGGGTCTGGGCTTCACGGCCGAGGAAATGCTGATGCCGTGTTCCGATTTCTCGGGCGGGTGGCGGATGCGGGTGGCGCTGGCGGGGGTGCTGTTCTCGCAGCCGGACCTGCTGCTCTTGGACGAACCGACCAACTATCTGGACCTCGAAGGCGCGCTCTGGCTCGAGGCCTATCTGGCGAAATATCCGCATACGGTCATCGTGATCTCGCACGACCGGGGGCTTCTGAACCGGGCGGTCGGCGCGATCCTGCATCTCGAGGACAAGAAGCTCACGCTTTACACCGGCGGCTACGACACCTTTGCCAAGACCCGGGCCGAACAGCGCGCGGTCCTGACGGCCGAGGCCAAGAAGCAGGACGCCCGGCGCGCGCACTTGCAGGCCTTCGTCGACCGGTTCAAGGCCAAGGCCTCGAAGGCGCGGCAGGCGCAGTCCCGCGTCAAGCAGCTGGAGAAGATGACGCCGATCACCGCGCCCGCCGAGGCCGCGAAACACGTCTTCACCTTCCCGCCGCCCGAGGAACTCTCGCCGCCGATTATCGCCATGGAGGGCGTCTCGGTCGGCTATGGCGATCTGACGGTTCTGCGCAAACTCTCGCTGAGGATCGACCAGGACGACCGGATCGCGCTGCTGGGGCGCAACGGCGAGGGGAAATCCACGCTTTCCAAGCTCTTGGCGGGCAAACTTGAAGCGCGGGGCGGGCAGATGACCGTCTCGACCAAGCTGCGCGTCGGCTATTTCGCCCAGCATCAGGTCGACGAGCTGCATCTGGACGAGACCCCGGTGCAGCACGTCCGCCGCCTGCGCCCGACCGAAGGCGAGCCGCGGCTGCGCGCCCGGCTGGCAGGCTTCGGGCTGATGGCAGATCAGGCGGAGACGGTGGTGGGGCGGCTGTCCGGGGGCCAGAAGGCGCGTTTGTCGCTGCTGCTGGCGACCATCGACGCGCCGCATCTCTTGATCCTCGACGAACCGACCAACCACCTCGACATCGAAAGCCGTGAGGCGCTGGTCGAGGCGCTGACCGCCTATTCCGGCGCCGTGGTGCTGGTCAGCCACGACATGCACCTGCTGTCGCTGGTCGCCGACCGGCTGTGGCTGGTCAAGGACGGCGGCGTCGCGCCCTATGAGGACGATCTTGACAGCTACCGCGCGCTGCTTCTGGGCGGCGACGAGGGCGAGAAGAAGCCCAAGGCCGAGAAAGCCGCCAGGCCCAAGGCCACGCGCGAGCAGGTTCTGGCGCTGAAGGCCGAGCTGCGCAAATGCGAGCAGCGGGTCGAGAAGCTGGAAGACATGCGCGAGAAGCTGGCCAAGAAACTGGCCGATCCCGAGCTTTACGAGGACGGCCGCAAGGGCGACCTCGATGTCTGGAACCGCAAATATGCCGAGGTCATGGACGGCCTCGACCGGGCCGAGGCCTTGTGGATGAAAGCCGTGGAAGCCGTTGAGAACGCTGAAAAGTGAATGACTGACATTTAATGTCAGTCATTCGTTTCGGGCGTCCCTTTCCCGGTGCTGGCAGGGCGGCGGATCCAGATAGGGCGGCGGCGCGGCGAGGATCGCCAGCGCCGCCTCGCTCAGCCCCGCCTCCATTCTAAGGCAGACATCGGTCAGGAAGTCCTGCACCGCGCGGGTCGTCGCCTCGCCCGGTTGGCCGTCCATCGGCCCGGGCGCGTAGCCCCGCAAGGTCAGCGCCACCTGCAGCGCCTGCATGTCGTCCCCGGCCAGCGCCGCGGCCCGGGCCTCGTCATCGGCCAGCGCGGGCGGGATCCAACCAAGCGCCGTGACCCCGCTCAGCGCGCCTCCCTCGAACTCATAGGCGGTCAGGGCCACCGCCACCACAGCGCAGGCCCGGCAGCCGTCCGTCACCACGTCGCTCGCGATGAAACGCTGCCGCGCCCCGACCGCGCGATGCCCCACGACCGCCAGCCTGAGCGACGGAAACGCCTGCGGATGTGCGGCGAGGATCGCCTGCGATTGGGCGTCCCCGGCCGTCTGCGGCTGCAGCGCCAGGGGCTGCACCACGCCGGCCGTGCCGTTGACGAAAAGCGTCTGCTCGTTGGTATTGGCGAGGAAAGGGAACAGCACGTCGGCCAGATCGACCGCGCCCGTCTCGGTGAAACCGATCATGAGGCCCGGGCTGCCGATCACCGGATCGGCCTCCAGCCGCCGGGCAAAGGCGATGCCGCCCGCGGGCACCCCGGCCTCGGCCAGACAGGACCAGAGGCCGGGCTCCGGCCCGGTCCCCCGGCAGCGGCCGATCGCCCCGTCAACGGCGATGTCCCCGGGGCCGACGATGTCCTGCGCCAGCGCCGGACCGGCCAGCGACAGGGCGACAAACAGGGGCAGGGCGCGCAGCATCCGGGACCTTCCGAGGCAGAGGCCCGCAGCCTAGGCAGCCCGGTCAGCAAGGGTCAACTCACAGGAGCGTTGACTTTGCCCCCGAAGGCGGGAAGCCTGAGCCGATGCCGGATATCGCTTTCCTCGCCACTGCTTTCGTCACGCTCTTCGTGATTATTGACCCCGTGGGGTTGGCGCCGCTGTTCATCCCGCTGACCGCCGGGATGGATGCCCGCCAGCGCCGCGCCGTGGCGATCCGGGCCTGCGTCATCGCCGCCGGGCTGCTGGCGGTCTTCGCGCTGGCGGGCGAGAAGATCCTGACCACCATCGGCATTACCATGCCCGCCTTCCAGATCTCGGGCGGGGTGCTCTTGTTCCTGACCGCGCTCGACATGTTGTTCGACCGCCGCCAGCAACGGCGCGAGGGGCATGCGACCACCGTGCCCGACCCGTCGGTCTTTCCGCTCGCCATGCCGCTGATCGCCGGGCCGGGGGCCATGACCTCGATGATTCTGCTGATGAATCAGGTCGAGGGCTGGACCGGCACCGTGGCCGTCCTTGGCGTCATGCTGGTCGTCATCGCCTCGTGCTTCGTCTTCTTCCTGCTGGCGCCGCCCATTGAACGTCTGCTGGGGCGGACGGGCGAGATGGTGGTGACACGGCTGCTGGGGATGTTGCTGGCCGCGCTCTCGGTGCAATTCGTGCTGAACGGGGCGCGGGCGGCCGGGGTGATCTGAGCCGCGACCTGACGGGCCTGTGACGGCGCGTCCTCTTCCAGCGCGGCCCCCGGCGCCCTACATCTGGGAACAGACCCCAGCGGAGGCCCGATGCCCGCCCTCGAGCAATTGACCGACGAGCAGATCCAGCGCCTCGTGTATCTCACGGTGCTGCTGGTGGTGTTGGGCAGTTACGCGCTGGTGGCGATGCGGGGTCGGGTCTTTACCTTCCTGAGGCATGCGATCCTCTGGGCACTGATCTTCGTCGGCGCCGCGGCCGCCTATGGTCTGTGGCAATCGCTCTCGTTCTCGAGTGTCGCGGTGCAGACCGGGGATGGCGAGGGGCTGGTGCTGCAACGTTCGTTCGACGGCCAGTATCACCTGACGCTGGACATCACCGGCCCGAATGGCGCGGTGACGCCGGTGCGGTTCATCGTCGATACCGGCGCCAGCGAGATGGTGCTGACCCAGCAGGACGCGGCGAAGCTGGGCTTCGATCCGGGCGATCTGCGCTTTCTGGGCGTGGCCCGCACCGCCAATGGCGTGACCCGCACGGCGCAGGTCACGCTCGACCGTGTGTCGCTCGAGGGCCATGTCTCGACCCGGGTGCGGGCCTTGGTCAATGAGGGCGAGCTGCATGGCTCGCTGCTGGGCATGGGCTATCTGGAGCGGTTCTCGCGCATCGAGATCATGCGCGACCGGCTCAGGATCACCTTCTGAGGCTCAGTTGACCCGGGCGCTGCCCTGGTGCGTGCAATGCGCGGCGCGGGCCATCCGGGTGCCCTCGTCCAGCGACAGGATCGCCTCGAGCCCGTCGTTGCAATCCACCAGTTCGCCCAGCATCAAGGGGTCGAGCGAGGCATAGAACGCCTCGACCGCGCGGGTCAGATGCGCGGACATGCGGCAGACGCCCTTCAGCGGACAGGTATTGTCGGCCGAGAAACATTCGATGAAGGGCAGATCGGATTCGAAGGTGCGGAACACGTCGCCGACGCTGATCTGTTCGGCCGGGCGGGCCAGGGTGAAGCCACCGTGGCGGCCGCGCATCGTGGTGATGAAGCCCGACTGCCCCAGCTGGTTGACCACCTGCGCCAGGTGGTTTTCCGAGGCGTTGATCGCCACCGCGACATCGCTCTTGCGCACGATCCGGTCGGGATTGACCGCGCAGACCATCAGCGTGCGCAGGGCGAGGTTGGTGCGGGTGGTCAGACGCATCGGGATCTCCGGGATACCAGGAACAGGGATAGATGCGAAACAGGGTCAGGTTTTTTTCCCGCGCCCGCCTTGATTGAGATCAAATCCCCGACCTCGCGTCCGGGGAATATTTCCCTTGTCGTGACGGCCGGTCCCGGGCCCCTGACCACAAGGAAGGTGGACGCCATGCCAGAGCCCCTGACCCTGAAGGCCTCGCGCCGCGCCTTTTTGGGGCTGGCGGCGGGCGGCGCGGCGCTGGCGGCCTCGGGGCAGGGGGCGCGGGCGGAACGGACGCGGACCTCGGCGCGGATCGTGATCCTGGGGGCGGGCGCGGGCGGCACGGCGATGGCCAACCGGCTGGCGGCCCGGCTGGAGGGGGCGACGATCACCCTGCTCGATGCCCGCCGGCAGCATTGGTATCAGCCCGGTTTCACCCTGATCGCGGCGGGGCTGAAACCGGCGAGCTACGCCATCAGCCGGACGGCCGAGTGGCTGCCCGAGGGCGTCGAGTGGATCCCCGAACACGCGGCCGGGCTCGATCCGGTGGCGCAGCGCGTCACCACCACGGGCGGCCGGGTGCTGGCCTATGATTATCTGATCGTGGCGAGCGGGCTCACGCTCGATTGGGAGGGTATCGAGGGGTTTTCGCTGGACCTCGTGGGCCATGACGGGGTCAGCGCGCATTACGCGGGCCCCGAATACGCGGAACTGAGCTGGCGCGAGCTGGACCGTTTCACCGACCGGGGCGGGGTGGGGCTTTTCGGCCGCCCGGCGACCGAGATCAAATGCGCCGGCGCGCCGCTGAAAATGGCCTTCCTGGCCGAGGATATCGCCCGCCGGAAGGGCAACCGCGAGCGGGTGCAATTGACCTATCACGCCCAGAACCAGACCTTGTTCGGCCTGCCGATCGTCCACCACCGCCTCCGACAACTCTTTGACGAGCGGGGGATCGAGGCGCGCTATGACCATGTGCTGAAGGCGCTCGACGCGCAGCGCCGGGTCGCGACCTATGCCACGCCCGCGGGCGACGTCACCACGGGCTATGATTTCATCAACGTCATTCCGCCCCAGCGCGCGCCCGGGGTGATCCGTGAGGCGGGGCTCGGCTGGACCGACCGCTGGCTCGATCAGGGCTGGATCGAGGTCGACCCCGCCACCCTGCGCCACCGGCGTTATCCCGCCATCTTCGGCCTCGGCGATATCGCCGGGGTGCCGAAGGGCAAGACCGCCGCCAGCGTCAAATGGCATCTGCCGGTGGTCGAGGATCACCTCGTCTCGGAACTGGCCGGGCGCGAGGGGACGGAGACCTTCAACGGCTATACCGCCTGCCCAATGATAACCCGGATCGGCCGGGCCATGCTGATCGAGTTCGACTATACCGACAATCTGACGCCGTCGTTCCCCGGGATCATCGCCCCGCTGGAAGAGCTCTGGATCTCGTGGCTGATGAAGGAAATCGCCTTGAAACCCACCTATAACGCCATGCTGCGCGGCCGGGCCTGAGGGGGCGCGATGAAAGACCTGAGTTTCGCCACCCTGATCGCCGTCTGGGAAGAGATGTTCGGCCGGGGCGTCTTCTGGGCGCTGGTCGCCATCGCCGCGTTGATTACCGGGCTTTACCTGCATGTCCTGTTCCGCGACCGGGCGCTGAGCCTGCGGAAATTCCTCTGGGCGCAGCTGTCGATGCCGGTGGGCGCCGCGGGGGCGGTGTGGTTCGTGCTGGCCATCACCGCCTCGCGGCTGTCCGACATGGGCGGGCCGATCGACTGGCTGGTGCTGGCCGGCATCGCTTTGGTCGGTGCGGTCGGATTCGCCATCCTCGTCTATGTCGTGCAATCGCTGGTCCGCGGCCCGCAGGACGAGTGAGCCGGGTTTTCATTCGCCTGTGAAGCGTCTAGGGTGCCGCTGCCTTGCTGCGGATCCCCCATGCGCCCCTCCCTGCCGATTGCCGTCGCCCTGATGCTGACCTGCGCGATGCTGGTCGCGGCGACCACCCTCATCGCCAAGACCCTGGGCAACGGCACGATGGGCGAGCCGGTCCCGGCGCTGATGCTCAGCCAGGCGCGGTTCCTCTTCGGCTTCCTCGCCGTCGCGGGCTTCCTGCTGGCCCGCCGCGCCACCGGCCGCAAGGCCTGGAGCGAACCCGCGGGCGGGGCGTCCCGGCCGAACTGGGGCCTGCACGCGCTGCGCACCAGTCTCGGCTGGCTGGCCACGCTGCTCATGTTCAGCGCCGCCCGCTATCTGCCGCTCTCCGACGTCAACGCGCTGAGCTTCCTGTCGCCGGTCGCCACCATGCTCTTCGCCGGGGTGATTCTGGGCGAGAAGGTCGGCCCCTGGCGCTGGCTGGCGGCGCTGGTCGCGCTGGCGGGGGCGCTGGTGCTGCTCAGGCCCGGGGCGGGGGTGATCCAGCCCGCGGCGCTGCTGGCGCTGGGCGCGGCGGCCGCCATGGGAGTCGAGGCTATCGCCATCAAGCGGCTGGCCACCACCGAACCGCCGGGCCGCACCATGGCGATCAACAACGGCATGGGCACGGTGATCGCCTGTCTCGCCGCGATCCCGGTCTTCGTCTGGCCGCAGGGTCCGGGCGTCTGGGCGCTGCTGGTGGCGCTGGGCACGATCATGGTCTCGGCGCAGATCCTCTATCTGACCGCCAACCAGCGGGCCGAGGCCAGTTTCGTCGCCCCCTTCTGGTACGCGACGCTCCTCTGGGCCGCATTCTATGACATCGTTTTCTTCGACCTCTGGCCCGACAGGATCAGCATCCTCGGCGCGCTGATCGTCGTGACCGGGGGGCTGATCATGACCTGGCGCGAGATCCGCGCCGGGCGGCGGCGCCCGGTCGGGCCGATGGGACGCTGAAAGCCCGTGTTGAACGCTTGCGCGCCCGACCCTTGCGCGAGCGGGGTCTTGGTGCTATCGCCAAGCCCATGACGACGCTGCGCATCATCATTTGCTGCATTACCCGCTGAGCTGAGGCTCGCGCGGAGGCGGTCGTCTTTTCCCCAAGAAAAGTCCCAGCCCACCCCGCGCGGGGGGTGTTTCTTTATGGAATGCGGATAGGGGAGAGGCCATGACCGCCATCCGGCTCTACAACACGCGCACCCGCTCGAAGGAGGCGTTCGAGCCCTTCGACGCCCGGAACGTGCGGATGTATGTCTGCGGCCCCACGGTCTATGACCGGGCCCATCTGGGCAATGCCCGGCCGGTGGTGGTGTTCGACACGCTGTTCCGGCTGCTGCGCCACGTCTATGGCGAGGATCATGTGAAATATGTCCGCAATTTCACCGATGTGGACGACAAGATCAACGCCACCGCCCTGGCCCGGCAGGAGGCTGGCGCGCCCGGCACGCTGGAGGATCTGATCCACCAGCGGACCGAGGAAACCATCGGCTGGTATCACGCCGACATGGACGCGCTGGGCGCGCTGCGTCCGACGAAGGAGCCCCGCGCAACCGAGTATATCGGCGCGATGGTGGCCATGATCGAGGGGCTGATCGAGCGCGGCCATGCCTATGAGGTCGCGGGCCATGTGCTGTTCGACGTGCGGTCGTACCCCGAGTACGGGCGGCTGTCGGGCCGGTCGGTCGACGACATGATCGCGGGCGCCCGGGTCGAGGTCGCGCCCTACAAGCGCGACCCGATGGATTTCGTGCTGTGGAAGCCGTCGGATGCCTCCTTGCCCGGCTGGGAGAGCCCCTGGGGCCGGGGGCGGCCCGGCTGGCATATCGAATGCTCGGCGATGAGTTATGAATTGCTCGGCGCCTCGTTCGACATCCACGGTGGTGGCATCGACCTGGCCTTTCCCCATCACGAGAACGAGGTGGCACAAAGCTGCTGCGCCCACCCGGGGTCGGACTTCGCCCGGGTCTGGATGCACAACGAGATGCTGCTGGTCGAAGGCAAGAAGATGTCCAAGTCGCTGGGCAATTTCTTCACCGTGCGGGAACTCCTGGAGCAGGGCTATCCCGGCGAGGTGATCCGCTTCGTCATGCTGTCCACGCATTACCGCAAGCCCATGGACTGGACGGCCGAGAAGGCGCGCGAGGCCGAGGGGGTGCTGCGCCACTGGCGCGCGCTGACGGCGGATGCCGAACCCACCGGCCCCGATGCCGAGCTGGTCGAGGCTTTGGCCGATGACCTGAACGGCGCCGGCGCCATGGCGCGGCTGCATGCGCTGGCCAAGGCGATCGCGTCCAACCCGCAGAAGGATTGCTTCTACGAGAAGGGCGTCTTCCTCGCCTCGGCCCGGCTTCTGGGGCTTCTGGACGAGGGCATGGGCGGCTGGGCCGAGGGCGTGGATCTGTCCGCGCTGGCCGGGAAGCTCGCCGATCTGCGGACGGCCGCCATGGCCTCGAAGGATTTCGCGCCCGTCGACGCGCTGAAATCGGCGCTGATCGCGGCCGGGGTCGAGGTGCGGATGTCGAAGGCGGGTGTGGAGCTGGTGCCCGGCGCGGGCTTCGATCCGGCCAAGCTGGAGGGGTTGTGATGGGTGCGGTGACGGTGCGTGCAAGCACGCACCCTACGGGGGCGGTGGCGCCTCTGGCCAGCGGCGGACCGGGGGTTTCACACCCCCGGACCCCCGTGGGATATTTGGGGCGCAAAGATGGGCGCGGGTTGAACGAAGGTAAACGGGGGTCGCCATGTCCTTGACGTCACGGGAGCGGCTCTATCTTTACGACACGACGCTGAGGGACGGCCAGCAGACCCAGGGCGTGCAATTCTCGACCCCCGAGAAGGCCGCCATCGCCCGGGCGCTGGACGACTTGGGCGTCGATTACATCGAGGGCGGCTGGCCGGGCGCGAACCCCACCGACAGCGAATTCTTCGAGACGCGGCCGGATCTGAGAGCCACTTTCACCGCCTTCGGCATGACCAAGCGGGCCGGACGCTCGGCCGCCAATGACGAGGTGCTGGCGGCGGTGATGAACGCGGGGACGCCGGCGGTCTGTCTGGTCGGCAAGACGCATGATTTCCACGTGACCACCGCGCTGGGCATCACGCTGGAGGAGAACCTGGTCAACATCCGCGATTCGGTCGCGCATCTGGTGGCCGGGGGGCGCGAGGCGCTGTTCGATGCCGAGCATTTCTTCGACGGCTACAAGGCCAACCCCGATTACGCGCTGGAGGCGCTGAAAGCCGCCCATGGCGCGGGGGCGCGCTGGGTGGTGCTTTGCGACACCAACGGCGGGACGCTCCCGGCCGAGGTGGGGCGGATCGTCGCCGAGGTGATCGCGGCGGGCATCCCCGGCGCGCGGCTGGGCATCCATTGCCACGACGATACCGGCAATGCCGTGGCCTGTTCGCTGGCCGCGGTGGATGCGGGTGTGCGGCAGATCCAGGGCACGCTGAACGGGCTGGGCGAGCGCTGCGGGAACGCCAACCTCACCAGCCTGATCCCGACGCTGCTGCTGAAGGAGCCCTATGCCAGCCGGTTCGAGACCGGGGTGGCGCGGGAGGCGCTGGCGGGGCTGGTGAAGGTCTCGCGGCAACTGGACGACATCCTGAACCGGGTGCCCCTGCGCAGCGCCGCCTATGTCGGGGCCTCGGCCTTTGCCCACAAGGCGGGGCTGCACGCGAGTGCGATCCTCAAGGATCCCACGACCTATGAACACGTGGACCCCGCGCTGGTCGGCAACGCCCGGGTCATCCCGATGTCCAATCAGGCGGGCCAGTCGAACCTGCGGGCCCGTCTGGCGGCGGCGGGGATCGAGGTGGCGCCGGGCGATCCGCGGCTGGCGCGGATCCTCGACGTGGTGAAGGCGCGCGAGGATCAGGGCTATGCCTATGACGGCGCCCAGGCCAGTTTCGAACTGCTGGCGCGGGCCGAGCTGGGCCTCTTGCCGCGGTTCTTCGAGATCAAGCGCTACCGGGTGACGGTCGAGCGGCGCAAGAACCGCTATGACCAGATGGTCAGCGTCTCGGAGGCCGTGGTGGTGGTGAAGATCGGCAGGGACAAGGTGCTCTCGGTCAGCGAATCGACTGACGAGACGGGCACCGACCGCGGCCCGGTCAACGCGCTGGCCAAGGCGCTGGCCAAGGATCTGGGGCCCTATCAGGCCTCGATCGAGGACATGCAGCTGGTCGATTTCAAGGTCCGCATCACCCAGGGCGGGACCGAGGCCGTGACCCGGGTCATCATTGACAGCGAGGATGGCAGCGGGCGGCGCTGGTCCACCGTCGGGGTCAGCCCGAACATAGTGGATGCCTCGTTCAGCGCGCTCCTGGACGCGATCCAGTGGAAGCTGATCCAGGACGGGGCCGAGCCGGCTTTGGGTTGACGCATGGGTCACCCGGGGCTAGGCCTCGGGTCCAGGAGCATTGAGCGGCCGATCACACGCAGCGCCGGGGGTGCGGCATGAGCCTTGTGGATCTTTTCCTGCGGCTGGACCGGGCGGGGCCGGGCGATGCCGACAGCCTGCGCTGGGCGCTGGGCGTGGCGGAAACCCGGGCCGATGCGCGCATTCTGGACGCGGGCTGCGGGACGGGGGCGGATACCGGGACACTGTTGGCAGCGGTGCCGCAGGGGCGGGTCGCGGCGCTGGACACGGCGGCCGACTTCGTGGCCGCGGTGGCGACCAGATCCCCCGCCGTCACCGCCCTTCAGGGTGATATGGCCGACCCGCCCGCGGGTCCCTGGGACCTGATCTGGTCGGCGGGCGCGGTCTACAACCTCGGCATCGGCCGGGCGCTGGCGGCCTGGCGCGGGGTGCTGGCCCCGGGCGGACGCGTGGCCTTCTCGGATCTGTGCTGGGCCGGCCCGGCGCGTCCGCAGGCGGTGACCGATTTCTTCGATGCCGAGGGCGTCGCGATGCGCGACGCCGCGGCGCTGGAGGCCGAGGTCACGGCGGCGGGCTGGCGGGTGCTGGGCGCGCGCTGGATCGGCCGCGCCGACTGGGCGCGCTATTACGACCCGCTCGAGGCCGCGCTGGCCGAGGAGCGCGACGGCGATCTGGTCGCCGCCTTCCGGGCCGAGATCGCCCTCTGGCAGCGCTGGGGCGAGAGTTACGATTATCGTCTGTTGGTGGTGGAGCCTGCATGAGTCTGTTGAGCAAGATTGCGATCTCGGCGGCGCTGAGCCTTGCCATTTCCGGCGGGATCGCCCTGGGCCTGATCGCCAGCGACCCTCCGGTCGGGGATCTCAGGGCCGAGGGTGGGGGGCTGGATTTCAGCGTGCTGAGCGGCGCCGCGCTGCCCGCGTTGCAGAGCTACCAGGCCCGGGACGGCGCCACGCTGGGCTTCCGCCGCTGGGACGCGGGCGCGGAGGCCGGGACGCTGGTCGTGGCGGTGCATGGTTCGGGCTGGCACGGGGCGCAATTCGCCCGTCTGGGCGCGGCGCTGGCCGCGGCAGGCTTTGACGTGGTGGCGCCCGATCTGCGGGGCCATGGCCCGGCGCCCGCGCGCCGGGGCGACGTCGACTACATCGGCCAGTTCGAGGATGATCTGGCCGACCTCATCGAGGGTCAGGCGCGGCCGGGGCAGCGGGTGGCGATGCTCGGCCATTCCTCGGGCGGCGGGCTGGTGATCCGCTTTGCGGGCGGCAGGCACGGGGCGCTGATCGAGCGCGCCGTGCTGCTCGCGCCCTTCGTGCGATACGACGCGCCGACCGCGCGGCCCGACTCCGGCGGCTGGGCGCGGGTGATGACGCGGCGGATCATCGGCCTCAGCATGCTGAACGGCGTCGGCATCCGGGCACTGAACCATCTGCCGGTGATCCAGTTCCGCTTTCCCGATGCGGTGCTGGACGGGCCGCAGGGCGCCACCGCCACGCGGGCCTATTCCTTCCGCCTCAACGCCTCCTTCGCGCCGCGCCGCGACTGGCAGGGCGATATCGCCGCGCTGCCGCCCTTCCTGCTGCTGGCCGGACGCGCGGACGAGGCCTTCCGGGCCGAGGCCTATGAGCCGACCTTCCGCGCGGCGACCGACCGAGGGAGCTACGCGCTGACCGGCGCCTCGCATCTGTCGGTCGTGGACGATCCCGAGACCTCGGACCGGGTGACCGCCTTCCTGAGCGGGGACTAGCGCCCGCGCGCGCCCCGCGCTATGCCGCGCGCCATGGACCGTGACGCGATCAATGCCTGCGCTGCCCTTGTCGAAAAGGGCGATCCCGACCGCTTTCTGGCCGCGATGGCGGCGCCGGTGGCGGCGCGGGCGGCGCTGTTCCCGCTCTATGCCTTCAATCTGGAGCTGGCCCGCGCCCCCTGGGTCACGCGCGAGCCGATGATCGCCCAGATGCGTCTGCAATTCTGGCGCGAGGTCGTGGATCTGGAGGAGATGAAGGCGCATGAGGTCGCGCAGCCCCTGCAGGCGCTGATCCGCGCCGGGCTGCCCGCTTCGCCCCTGCACGCGATGATCGACGCGCGCGAGGCCGAGATCGGCACCGCGCAGCCCTTCGACGGCGAGGCGGCGCTCTGGGCCTATCTCGACGGCACCGGCGGCGCGCTGATGCGGGCCGCGGTGCTGGCGCTGGGCGGGCCGGACAGCGCGGCCGCGGGCGATCTGGGCGCGGCGCAGGGGCTCGCCAACTACCTGCTGGCGCTGCCCGCGCTCGACGCCGCCGGTCGGCGCGGCCTGCCCGAGGGCGCGGCGGTGGCGGCGCTGGCGCAGGAAGGGCTGGACCGGATCGGCCGCGCCTCCCGCGCGCTGCGCGACCTGCCGGCGCCGGTGCGGCCCGCGCTCTGGTCCGCCTGGCGCACCGGCGCGGTGCTGCGGCGGGCCCGGGCCAGACCGGCGCTGGCGCAGGGCGGCGGGCTGGCCGAGGCGGAAATCCTGCGCCGCGCCGGGCTGATCTGGCACCGGCTACGGGGATTCTGACATCTGCCGTCAATTGAAACGGAAAATGTCTCTATTACCTCTAGCCAAACCAAGGGTTTATCGCGTTTAGTGTATACAGGTGTTACCGGCCAGCCAGCTCTTTGATCAGAGCGGCAAAGGGGGTGCCTTGATCGGACATGGGGTACCGGGCCTAGAAATCCGGCAGGAGTACGATTTCACCTCGACTTGCGCTGCCTTGTTCACGGCGCTGACCTTGTCGCTCGACGCCTGGTGGCCTGTCGATGCGCGGCTCACGGGACCCTCCGGGCGCCTGTCGTTGCTTCCTGAGCTGGGGGCGCCGATGATCGAGACGGGCGCCGGTGGCGCCGGGGTTATCTGGGGTGTTGTCGACGCGATCGAGCCCGGCAGGCGGCTCTATCTGAACGGGTGGTTCGGCGTGCAGGGCGTGGTCGCGGGGCGCGTGCATTTCGACATCTCCGCAACGGCGACCGGCAGCCGGTTGCTGGTGCAGCATCATGCCATCGGCCCGGTCCCCGAGGATCTGAACACCCGCTACCGGGCGCTCTGGCGGCGCATTCTGGGGACGTCCCTGCGCGAGCATCTGGCCGGAACCCCGGTGTGACCGAGGCGCTGGCGGCGACGATCCGGTCCCGGCTGGGCGCCGGGCCGTCACGGCGTTTCGTGGCGCTGGCCGGGCCGCCTGGATCGGGCAAATCCACGCTGGCCGAGGGGCTGGCCCGGGCGCTGGGGCCTGCGGCGGCGGTGCTGCCGATGGATGGCTATCACCTCGACAATGCGCTGCTGGAGGCGCGCGGCCAGCGGTCGCGCAAGGGCGCGCCCTGGACCTTCGACGTGGACGGGCTGGCGCGGGATCTTGCGCGGCTCAGGGCCGATGACCGGGCGGTGCTGGTGCCGGTCTTCGACCGGGCGCTGGATCTGTCCCGGGGGTCTGCGCGCGAGATCGGGCCTGCGGTGCGGATCGTGCTGGTCGAGGGCAATTACCTGCTGCTCAGGGCGCCGCCCTGGTCGGACCTTGCGCGTTTGTGGGATCTGACGATCCGCTTGTCGGTGCCCGAACCGGTGCTGGAGGCGCGGCTTCTGGCGCGTTGGCGGGCGCTGGGCTGGAGCGACGAACGGGCGCGCGACTGGGTCCGAAGCAATGACCTGCCGAACATCCGCGCGGTCGGTGAGGGATCGGCCGAGGCGGATCTGATCCATCCCGCGGGCTGAGAGGTCATGCATCGGGGGGCCAGCCCCCCGAGCCCCCCGGGATATTTTCAGAACAAAGATGAAGGGGGGCGGGGCGCTGGTTGTGGCGTCAGGTGCTTGGCGTATCGAAAGGTGCAGGGGAAGGCGGCATTAACCTTAATTTGGGGTAAACCGCGCCCTTCTTTGCGCCTCAAATATCCTCCGGGGGGGCCGGGGGGTGGAAAACCCCCCGGGCTTTCGGCGGGCGGATTGGCCGAGGCCCAGGGCGCGGGCGGGTCAGGTCAGGTAGCGGGCGGCGAGGGGCAGGGCGGCGGCGCCGAGGGGGCGGGCGTCGGGGCCGAGGCTGCCCTCGATCAGCCGCAGGGGCTCGAGTCCCGCCCGATCCTGTCGCCGGAAGGCCTGATCGGTTGCCGCGACCAGACGCTGGCGGATCGCGCCGGGCATCCAGCCGTCGATCACCATCGCCTCGAGATCGAGGAGCGCCAGCGCCGTGACGGCGGCCTGGGCGAGGCCCTCGGCGGCCTGCTCGATCCAGGGCGCGAGCAGGCTTTCGGGGATGTCCCAGACCTCGGGCATGGACCAGAGCCTGTCGGCGGGCAGGCCCGCGGCGAGGAGCGCCGCCTCCAGCCGGGCGGTCGAGGCGCGGTCGAGGAGTTGCACCGTCCCGCCATCCCCGCCCCGCACCGGCAGCGAGCCCAGCGCAGCGGCGTTGCCGCGCCGCCCGGGAAAGAGCTTGCGGTCCAGCACCAGCCCGCCGCCGACGAAGAAGCCGACATAGGCATGGAGGAAATCGGCGGGCAGGGGCGCCGTGCCGAACACGAGTTCCGCCCCGCAGGCGGCGCTTGCGTCGTTCTCCAGAAACACCTCGATCCCGTGGCGGGCAGCGAGCATGGCGCGCAGGTCGCACTCGCGCCAGCCCTCCATCGCCCGGGCCGGGGCGCCGAGGCTGTCGGGCCAATCCCAGAGGCGGAAGGGCAGGGCCACGCCCATCCCGGCGATGCGGGGGCGCAGCGGGGCGGGCAGGCCTTGGGTCAGTTCGCGCGTGGCGCCCTCGGCGAAGGCGAGCGCGGCCTCGGGCGTCGGCCAATCGTGGCGGCGGATCCGCCGGTCGCGGATCCGGCCGAGGAAATCGACCAGCACCAGTTCGGAGGATCGCCGCCCGATCTTCAGCCCGAGGAAGAACGCCCCCTCGGCCGCCAGCGCCATCGGCACCGAGGGTTGGCCGACGCGCCCCCGCTGCTTGTCGCCGCGGTGCAGCAGCCCGTCCTCTTCCAGCGCGCGCATGATAACCGAGACGGTCTGCGCCGAAAGGCCGGTCATCCGGGCGATCTCGGCCTTGGGCAGCGGGCCGTGGCGGCGCAGGAGCGTCAGGACAAGGCGTTCGTTGCCCTGCCGCATGCCGCTCTGATTGGTGCCGGGGTTCTGCATTCGGGCCCTCCGGGTGGCAGCTTTGGGGGTGCGGGGGCGGCCTGTCAATAAATAAATCAGAGTGAGTTATTAATTGACAGGCCCCGGGGGCCGCGGCTTAATGAACCGCGAGGGAATCGGGGGAGGGCGCGATGATCCTGTGCTGCGGCGAGGCCTTGATCGACATGTTGCCGGTGGCGGGGGCCTTCGCGCCCCATACCGGCGGCGCGGTCTTCAACACCGCCATCGCGCTGGGCCGGCTGGGTGCGCCCACGTCCTTTTTCTCGGGCCTCAGCGCCGATTTCTTCGGCGACATGCTGCGCGCGAGCCTGGCGGATGCGGGCGTCGACAGCGCGCCCTGTGTCACCGCCGCGCGGCCCTGCACGCTGGCTTTCGTGCGGCTGGTCGAGGGGCAGGCGAGTTACGCCTTTTATGACGAGAACACCGCCGGGCGCCTGCTGACCGAGGCCGATCTGCCCCCGGTCACGGCCAGCGCCTGTTTCTTTGGCGGCATCTCGCTGGTCGCCGAGCCCTGCGGCGGCGCCTATGAGGCGATGATGGCGCGCGCCCGTGCGGCCGGTTCCGTCACCATGATCGACCCCAATATCCGCCCGGGCTTCATCCAGGACGAACCCGCGTATCGGGCCCGGCTTGGCCGGATGCTGGGCATGGCCGATATCGTCAAACTCTCGGTCGAGGATCTGGGCTGGCTGGCCCGGGGCGACGGGGAGGGTTTCCTTCAGGGGCTGATCGACGGAGGGGCCGCACTGGTCCTGGTGACCGATGGCGGCAGGGGGGCGCGGGCCGTCAGCGCCCGGCACCGGCTGGTGGAGCCCGCGCGGCGGGTGACGGTGGTTGATACGGTCGGCGCGGGGGACACGTTCAACGCGGGGGTGCTGGCCAGCCTGTCGCGGGCGGGCCTGCTGAGTCGCGCCTGCCTTGCCGAGCTGGACGATTCGGCGATTCGCGGGGCGCTCAGGCTCGGATCGGCGGCGGCCGCCATCACCGTGTCGCGCGCCGGGGCGAATCCGCCCTGGGCCCGCGAGCTCCAGCCTTAACAAGGCATTAACGCCTGCATCCCGCCCGGGCGAGGCGGGACCGCCCCGGGTCGGCGGGCGGGTGTTACAGAACTGTCATGCGCATGTGACAGAAGCGTCATGCAACGGGCGTACCCGGTGCACAGCCTCGAAAGAAAAGGGGCTGGACCCCGAATGACCCAGGAGAAATCCATGTTCGCCAAGACCACGAGCTTCCTCGCGATCGCCGCTGCTGCCGGCGTGCTGATGGCCGCGCCCGCGCTCGCCCAGACCCGCACCAACATCCAGATCGCCGGCTCGTCGACGGTTCTGCCCTTCGCCTCGATCGTCGCCGAGGAATTCGGCCAGGCCTTCCCCGAGTTCGAGACCCCGGTCGTCGCCTCGGGCGGCTCGTCGGGCGGTCTGCGCCAGTTCTGCGCCGGCGTCGGCGCCGAGACCATCGACATCGCCAATGCCTCGCGCCCGATCAAGGCCTCGGAAATCGAGAGCTGCGCCGCCGCCGGCGTGACCGACATCCGCGAAATCCGCATCGGCTATGACGGCATCGTCTTCGCCTCCTCGGCCAATGGCCCGGATTTCGCGCTGGAGCCGCGCTTCGTCTACGCCGCCATCGCCGCCAACCTGCCCGAGGGCATGGCCCAGCCGACGCTGTGGTCGGACATCGACCCCTCGCTGCCCGCGCAGCGCATCGTCATGGCGATCCCGGCCTCGAACCACGGCACCCGTGAAGTCTTCGAAGAGAAGGTGATCTTCCCGGGCTGTGAAGCGGTCATGGGCGAAGGCACCGACCACGAGGTCTGCGGCGCGCTGCGTCAGGACAACGTGACCGAGATCGCCGGCGACTACACCGAGACGCTGGCCCGCCTCGCCTCGGACAGCAACACCGTCGGCGTCTTCGGCCTGTCGTTCTACGAGCAGAACACCGACACGCTGCAAGTCGCCACCATGTCGGGCGTCACCCCCTCGCTGGAAACCGTCGCCTCGGGTGAATACCCGGTGTCGCGCCCGCTGTTCTTCTACGTGAAGGGCGCGCATATCGGCGTGGTCCCCGGCATCGAGGAATACGTCCAGTTCTTCCTGTCGGACGCCATGGCCGGTGCCGGTGGCCGTCTGGAAGCGGCGGGCCTGATCCCCGCCCCGGCGGAAGAGACCGCCCAGACCCTCGACAACTTCATGAACGGCGTGAGCGTCGGCCAGTAACGGCCGCCCATCGCTGGCGCGTCCCGGATCCACCGGGGCGCGCCGCTTCCCTGTCTCGAAGATGAAGCCCGGCGCATGACCAGTCTCCTGATTGCCGCCCTCGTCCTGGCCCTGATGGCCGTCGCCTATCAGCAGGGCGTCTCGCGCAGCAAGGCGCTGGCCGGGGCGGGCCGTTTGCATTCCCGACCGCAATATCACGGCGCGCTGCTGGCCCTCTGGGCCACGCTGCCGCTTCTGTTCATCCTGTTCCTGTGGCTGGTGACCTCTGGCACCCTGCAGGACTGGTACATCGCCGGTCAGATCCCGGCCGAGATCGCCCCCGGCACCAGCGATTACGCCGGTGCCGCCGCCCGGTTGCGCAACATCGCCTCGGGCTTTGGCGTGGCGGGCGAGGCCCAGGCCTGGGAAACCACCGCGGGCGCCAATCTGGCGCGGTTCAACACCACGCTCCTGATGGCCGCCGTCGGCCTCGGCGCCATCCTCGGCGTCGCGGGGCTCGTGCTGATGCGCGGCCGCCTCAGCGCCCGGATGCGGGCCCGCAACCATGTCGAGGCCGCCATCAAGGCGCTTTTGATCTTCTGCTCGGTGGTGGCGATCCTGACCACGCTGGGCATCGTCGTCTCGCTGGTGACCGAGACGATCCGCTTCTTCACCTTCGTCTCGCCGGTCGATTTCTTCTTCGGCACCGTCTGGAACCCCGGCTATTCCACCACCTCGAACGAGGCTTCGGGCAGCTACGGCATGCTGCCCCTGCTGCTGGGCACGGTGATGATCTCGATCATCGCCATGGCGGTGGCGCTGCCGGTCGGGCTGATGTCGGCGATCTGGCTCACGCAATACGCCAATCCCCGGCTGCGCAACGTCATCAAGCCGGTGATCGAGGTGCTGGCCGGGATCCCGACCATCGTCTACGGCTTCTTCGCGCTGGTCACCGTGGGTCCGGCCCTGTCGGGGCTGGGCGATCTGGTGGGGCTCAGGGTCAATGCGACCTCGGCCCTGACCGCCGGGATCGTGATGGGGATCATGATTATCCCCTTCATCAGCTCGCTTTCCGATGACATCATCCGCCAGGTGCCCCGCGCCATGCGCGACGGCTCGCTCGGTCTGGGCGCCACCAAATCCGAGACCATCCGCATGGTCATCGTCCCCGCCGCGCTGCCCGGCATCGTCGGCGCCATCCTGCTGGCCGTCAGCCGCGCCATCGGCGAGACGATGATCGTGGTGCTGGCCGCGGGCAACGCGCCGATCCTGCGCTTCAACCCGGCCGAACCCACCTCGACCTTCACCGTGACCATCGTGACCGCCCTCACCGGCGACGCCGATTTCGCCTCGCCGCAATCGCTGGTCGCCTTCGCGCTGGGCCTGACGCTGTTCGTCATCACGCTGATGCTGAACATCGGCGCGCTGGCCATCGTCCGGAAATACCGGGAGCAATACGAATGACCGAGATCCTGGAAACCGAAGCCGCCGCCAACGACCGGCGCCGGGCGCAGGTCCGCAAGTCACTGGCCCGCCGCAACGGGGCCGAGACACGGTTCAAGATGCTGGGGCTCGCCTCGGTGCTGGCGGCCATGGCCTTCGTCGCCGTGCTCTTCGGCAATATCCTGATGAAGGGCGTGCCGGCCTTCTGGCAATACAACCTCGACGCCGAGGTCTATTTCGACCCGGCGGTCATCAATCTGCCCGAGCGCCCGGTGCGGCAGGCCGGTCAATCCGAGGCCGATTTCCGGGCCGAGATGCTGGGCTGGCAGCGCCGCCTGGCGCTGGTCAACTGGAACCGGCTGATCGTCGCCGCGGTCGAGAACGCGGGCTCGGGGGTCGAGGTCGATGACCGCGCCGCCGTCTCGATCATCGACTCGGGCGCCCGCTTCGTCTTGCGCGACATGGTGGCCGCCGATCCCGCGCTGATCGGCCAGACCGTGCCGGTGCGCCTGCTCTTGTCGGCGGATGGCGACAACTGGGCCAAGGGCAAACTCAGCCGCGACCTGCCCGACAACCGCCAGCAGCTGACCCGCCCGGCCCGCGACGCGATCGACGCGCTGATCGCCTCGGGCGCGGTGCATCCGGCCTTCGCCTGGCACATCTTCACCAATGTGGACAGCCGCGCCTCGCCCGCCTCGGCCGGTCTGGCGGGGGCCTTCATGGGGTCCTTCTACATGATGCTGGTGGTGATCCTGCTGGCGGTGCCGGTCGGCGTGGCCTCGGCCCTCTATCTCGAGGAATTCGCGCCGAAAAACCGCGTCACCGACCTGATCGAGGTGAACATCAACAACCTCGCCGCGGTGCCCTCCATCGTCTTCGGCCTCCTGGGCGCGGCGGTCTTCATCAACATCTTCCACCTGCCGCTGTCGGCGCCTCTGGTGGGGGGGCTGGTGCTGACGCTGATGACGCTGCCCACGATCATCATCGCCACCCGCTCGGCACTCCGCGCCGTGCCGCCGTCCTTGCGGCAGGCGGCGCTGGGGATCGGCGCCTCGAAGATGCAGATGGTCTTTCATCATGTGCTGCCGGTGACCTTCCCGGGGATCCTGACCGCGTCCATCATCGGCGTGGCCCAGGCGCTGGGCGAGACCGCGCCGCTTCTCCTGATCGGCATGAACGCCTTCGTCGCCAATATCCCGGCGACGCCCCTCGACCAATCCGCGGCGCTGCCGGTGCAGGTGTACCTCTGGCAGGGCAACGAGAACCGGAACTTCTTCGAGGAACGCACCTTCGCCGCGATCATCGTGCTCTTGGGCCTGATGATCCTGCTCAACGCGCTGGCGATCTGGCTGCGGACCCGCCTGGAAAGGAAAGCCTGAGATGAACGCGACCCCCGAAACCCGCGCGCCGCTGAGCGGCAGCCGCATCCGCCCCTCGGCCCCCGCCTCGGTGGCGAGCAACGTGAGCCGCATCTCGGCCAGGGATGTGACGGTGCATTACGGCCCGAAACAGGCGATCTTCGATGTCTCCATCGAGATCCCGGAAAAGTCGGTCACCGCCTTCATCGGCCCCTCGGGCTGCGGGAAGTCGACCTTCTTGCGCTGCTTCAACCGGATGAACGACACGATCGAGGGCTGCAAGGTCGGCGGCCTCATCACCATCGACGGCGACGACATCCACGACCCCTCGCTCGATGTGGTGGAGCTGCGGGCGCGCGTCGGCATGGTGTTCCAGAAGCCGAACCCCTTCCCCAAGTCGATCTATGACAACATCGCCTATGGGCCGCGGATCCACGGGCTGGTGAAGACCAAGGCCGAGACCGATGATCTGGTCGAAAGCTCGCTGAAGAAGGCGGGGCTGTGGAAGGAAGTGTCGGACCGGCTGGACCAGCCCGGCACCGGCCTCTCGGGCGGCCAGCAGCAGCGTCTCTGCATCGCGCGGACCATCGCCACGGGGCCCGAGGTCATCCTGATGGACGAGCCCTGTTCGGCGCTCGATCCCATCGCGACCTCGATCGTCGAGGACCTGATCCACGAGCTGCGCGCGCAATACACGATCATCATCGTGACCCATTCGATGCAGCAGGCGGCGCGGGTGTCGCAGAAGACGGCGTTCTTCCATCTGGGCAAGCTGATCGAATACGGCGAGACGGAGCAGATCTTCGTCAACCCGAAGGAAAAGCAGACCGAGGCCTATATCACCGGCCGCATCGGCTGAGCGGTTTCGCCCTCGGCTGTGCTCGGGCGATCAAAGGCGGGGGGTGAGCGGCGTCTCGGAAACGCGCCAGTGGCGCGTTTCAGCCGCGAACGCCGCGTCCGTGGCGCGGCCGGGAGCCCGCCCCCAGAAAACGCAAAGGGGGGGGGGGGGGGGGGGGGGGGGGGGGGGGGGGGGGGGGGGGGGGGGGGGGGGGGGGGGGGGGGGGGGGGGGGGGGGGGGGGGGGGGGGGCGGCGGCGGGGGGG
>NZ_QDDR01000002.1 GCF_003075525.1 Pararhodobacter aggregans
TCGGCCGTATCCTCGACAACTTCGAGCGCCTCGCCAAAAAATGGGCCCCAAAGCCGCGCAAACCAAAAGCCGCACCCAGAAGCCTCTGATCAATATAGCACGGCTGCGGCCTTCGGCGGATGCTTACCGCGCTGGGGCTCGTCGCCCTGATTGTTCTGCCCGTCCCCCGCCATGTCGAGCGTGTACCACAGGCAGTCGGGCGCGCGGTCCATCAGCGCCCGGGCGTAGCTGAGCGCGCTGCCCACCGCGGTCAGGCCCTGGGCCTGTCGCTGATGGACCAGCACCTGTTGCGCCAGCCGGTCGATGGCGGCGGGACTGTCGAGGATCGCCCAATCGGCCACCAGCAGCTGCTCGCGCGCGCCCGCCCATTCGAAGACCGCCATGGCGACGGGCGCGCTGCCCTCCAGGATCAGGTCCCGGATCTCGGGGTCGAAGAGCGCGGCGAGGATGCCGTCGATCTGCAGCCGGTAATCCTGCGCATCGACCGAGCGCGAGACGTCAAAACCCAGCGCCAGCGCCAGGCGGCAGGCGCGGGCGGGATGGGCGGCGAAAGCGACCGCCACCAGCAGGGTCACGCGCAGCAGCATCGGCCCATTCTGCCACGGCGGGTGCGCCTCTGTCTCGGGCGATACGGGCGGCGGGTGATCTGATAAACTGCGGGCTGCGTATCCGACCCACAGCCAGGAGGTTCCCATGCGCCAGACCCTGCTTCTGCCCCTGTTCCTGAGCCTTGCCGGACCCGCCCTCGGGCAATCCGCGACCGAGGTCATCGACGCCCAGATCGAGGCCCTGCGCCAGGGCGACTACGAGACCGCCTTCACCTTCGCCGCGCCCGCCCTGCACGCGATCTTCGGCACCCCCGGCAATTTCGGCCGCATGATCGAGCAGGGGTATCCGATGGTGCTGGACCCGGCCGAGGTACGCTACCTCGACCATGGCGAGCGGGCCGGGTTCGAGGTTCAGAACGTCCTGATCGAGGACCGGACGGGCGCGGTCTTCCTGCTGGAATACCTGTTCATCGGCGAGGGGCCGACGCGGCGCATCGCCGGAGTGCGGCTCTTGCCCGAGACCGGCGTCGGGGTCTGACAGCAGCCGCGCCTTCGGCAACGCGCGCTCGCCTCAAGGCGCCTTAAGCCCCGCTTGATACCCCCTGTGACCGACAGGCCGCGTCCCTTGCGGCCCGCGCGTCGAGGTTTCAAGACAGGGGTCTGACATGAACAAGGCAGTGACCGAGGGGCTGATCCTGATGCCGCCGCCCTTCGCCGACGGGTTGAGCGTCTGGTCGAGTGGTGACGGCACGCCGGGCTCGGCGACCTATGACGGGGCACCGAACGCGGCCTATGTGCCGTCGGACCCCGATTTCGAGGGCTGTCTGGAACTGCTGAAGACCCAGAGCACGCAGAAACTGCGCTGGAAGGGCAATACGCCGGTCATCAACGGCCTCTATCTGCGGGTCTCGGCGCGGGTGAAGGCGATGTCGGGGGCGCTGCCCTCGGTGCGGATCGCGGGTTTTGCCGCGACGGCGGGCGACGGGGCGGTGCCCGGCGCGGTGGTGAGCGGGCCGAGCACCGCGCTCACCACCTATGGCCAGGTGGTCGAGGTCAGCGCCATCATCGCCACCGCCAGCCGCACCGGCGTCGCCATGAACTGGGCCGGGGCGCATCACGGCCATGTCGGGCTGGACCTGACCGGGGCCAATGGCGGCGTGGTGCGGATCGACGACATCAGCGTCGAGGACGTGACCAGCTACTGGCTGCGCGACATGATGGATTGGGTCGATGTGCGGGATTACGGCGCCATCGGCAACGGCTCGACCGACGATTACGCCGCCTTCGTCGCCGCCAGCAACGCGGCCGAGGCCTCGGGCCGGTCTCTGCTGGTGTCGGAGGGGAATTACTACATCGGCCAGACGCTGACCATCGAGGCGCCGGTGCGCTTTCAGGGGCATCTGAGCATGCCGGGCGGCGCCCGGCTGCAACTGTCCAAGAGCTTCGACTTCCCGACCTATGCCGCGGCCTTCAATTCCGAGGGGCTGGGGCTGCGCAAGGGGCTCGAGGCGCTGTTTTGGTACACCGACCACGACACCTTCGACCTGAAGGGCCGCCGCATCCTGCTCGATGCTCCCATCGACCTGGCCGAGACGACCGGCCTGACCTCCTATGCCATCCGGCGCGTGCTGAAGAACGGGTTAATCGAGGCCAACGAGACCTCGGCCTGGAACACGGTCACCGTGACCTCGCAGGCGACCTATTCGACCAGCCAGTCCTATGTGCTGACCGGCGTGACCAATGTCGCCAACATCCCCGTCGGATCGCGGGTCGAGGGGGCGGGCGTCGGGCGCGAGATCTATGTCCGCTCGCGCAATGTCTCGGCCCAGACCCTGCAGCTGAGCCAGCCGCTTTATGACGCGGTCGGCACCCAGACCTTCACCTTCCGCCGCTTCCAGTACATTCTGGACATGTCGGGCTTCGGCACGCTGGAGCGGTTCGAGATCGACTCGGTCGAGTTCCAGTGCAAGGGCATCTGTTCCACCCTGAACCTGTCCACCGACGGGCCGATCTTCACGCTGCGCAATTGCACCTTCAACCGGCCCAAGGACAAGGCGATCACCTCGATCGACCGCGGCTGTCAGGGCATGCTGGTGGACAATTGCATCTTCCTGTCGGCCGAATCCCCCGACCGCTCGCAGGACCGGACCTCGATCGCGCTGAACGTCAACGCCAATGACGTGAAGCTGCGCTCGAACCTGGTGCAGCGCTTTGCCAAATTCGCAGTGATGGGCGGCGGCTATCACCTGATCGAGGGCAACCACTTCTATCACGGCGACAACGAATCGAACGCGGTGCGCCAGTCGGGGCTGGTCTTCGCCGCGCCGAACACCGTGTCGACCTTCACCGGCAATTACGTCGACAACACCTTCATCGAGCATACCAACGAATACGATTCCACCCCGAACTGGAGCGGCGAATACAGTTTCGGCGGGCTCAGCATCACCTCGAACGTGTTTCTCGTGTCGAACGTGATCTCCAGCTTCCGCTTCGTCGTGGTGAAGCCCTATGGCACGGGGCACTTCCTGTCGGGGCAGGTGGTGACCGGCAATGTGTTCCGCGCGGTCAATGCCTCGCCCACCCGGCCCGATGCGGTCAATACCTCGATTGCCGACCTCGATTACTCGCGGTTCCGCAACGTGGTCTGGCAGGAGAACACCTATAACGGCATCACCATCCAGCCCGAAAGCCCGATGACCCTGCGCTACAACCAGAGCTCGGCGGCGGCCAACTGGACCATCGGCACGGATGGCCGGCTGCCCTTCGACGGCTGGGCCCGCACCGTCAGCGCCCTGGTGATGGAGGGGCAGCCCAATTCGGCGACCAACGAGGTGCGCACGGCGATGCCCTATGTGATGATCCAGCAGGGCAGCAACAAGAACGAGGTGCGCCTGACCTGGCCCAGCGCCACCCGGGGGCGGGCGGTGGTGACGATCCGGGTCGACAACCCGCTCTGACCCCTTCCTTCCCGTTGCGCGACAGGCGCCGGCATCCCCAGGATGCCGGCGTTTTGCGTTGGCGCTAGCGGGGCAAACGCGCCCGAGGCGAATCACCCGAGCTGCGAGCGCTCACGATTTTGCCGCGCCGCGGCGGCGCGCGATGCCGCCTTGCGGCGGGTCCGCGCGGTTCCGGGACCGGGCGCGGCGCGGGGTGCCCGGCGAGCGTGACCTCGCGTCATGGCGTTGACTTTTCCGTGACCCGCAGGCGGCTGAAAAACATGGCGGAATTGTGGCCCCCTCGGCGTGTGTTTACAGATTGCCCGAATAACCGGTGAAGAAATTTACAAAAAACTCGTTGAGAAAAAAAGAGTTACACAAAAATTGACCCCTGGAGTATGCTGTCCGTGGATGGAGGAGGTGCATTCCCTGACGACGCGGTTCGCGGTCGGGAATGCCTCATGGCAGGAGGATTGCGATGTCGGATCTGGCTCAAACCGGGGTCTACCCAGCGTCGGCGGAGTTCGTCGCCAAGGCGCATGTGGACGCCAAGGCTTATGACGAGATGTATGCCGCCTCGATCAAGAACCCCGAGGCCTTCTGGGCCGAGCACGGCAAGCGCATCGACTGGATCCGCCCTTATACCAAGGTCAAGAACTCGACCTTTGACTACGGCAAGGTCGACATCAAATGGTTCGAGGACGGCACGCTGAACGTCTCGGCCAATTGCATCGACCGCCATGTCGCGGCGCGGGGCAACCAGACGGCGATCATCTTCGAACCCGATGATCCCCTGTCGCACGAGGCCCAGCACATCACCTATGCGCAGCTGCTGGAACAGACCAGCCGCATGGCCAATGTGCTGAAAGCCAATGGCATCGGCAAGGGCGACCGGGTGGTCCTCTATCTGCCGATGATCCCGGAAGCGGCCTATGCCATGCTGGCCTGCGCCCGGATCGGCGCCATCCATTCCGTGGTCTTCGCCGGCTTCTCGCCCGACGCGCTGGCCAACCGGATCAACGATTCCGAGGCGAAAGCCGTCATCACCGCCGATTTCGCCCCCCGGGGCGGGCGCAAGACGCCGCTCAAGTCGAACACCGACAAGGCGCTGTTTGATTGCTCGGAAAAGGTGAAGTGCTTCGTCGTCAAGCATACCGGCGACCAGACCACCTGGATCGCCGACCGCGACGTCGACATGAAGGCCGAGATGGCAGCGGCCAGCCCCTATTGCCCCTATGCCGAGATGAACGCCGAGGATCCGCTGTTCATCCTCTATACCTCGGGCTCGACCGGGCGGCCGAAGGGCGTGGTGCATACCTCGGGCGGGTATCTGGTCTATGCCTCGATGACCCAGCAGATCACCTTCGACTACCATGACGGCGATGTCTTCTGGTGCACGGCGGATGTGGGCTGGGTGACCGGCCACAGCTACATCATCTACGGCCCGCTGGCCAATGGCGCCACCACGGTCATGTTCGAGGGCGTGCCGACCTACCCGGATGCGGGCCGGTTCTGGGCGGTCTGCGAAAAGCACAAGGTCAACCAGTTCTACACCGCGCCGACCGCGATCCGCGCGCTGATGGGGCAGGGGCCGGAATGGGTCGAGAAATACGACCTGTCGTCGCTGAAACTGCTGGGTTCGGTCGGCGAGCCGATCAACCCCGAGGCCTGGAACTGGTACAACACCCATGTCGGCAAGGGCAAATGCCCGATCGTCGACACCTTCTGGCAGACCGAGACCGGCGGCCACATGCTGACGCCCCTGCCCGGCGCGATCCCCACCAAGCCGGGCTCGGCCACCAAGCCCTTCTTCGGCGTGCAGCCGGTGATCCTCGACCCCGCCACGGCCGAGATCAAGTCCGAGACCGCGACCGACGGGGTGCTGTGCATCGCCGACAGCTGGCCGGGGCAGATGCGCACCCTCTGGGGCGATCACGAGCGCTTCCAGGAAGCCTATTTCGCCCAGTACCGCGGCTATTACTTCACCGGCGACGGCTGTCGCCGGGACGAGGACGGGTATTACTGGATCACCGGGCGCGTCGATGACGTCATCAACGTCTCGGGCCACCGGATGGGCACGGCCGAGGTTGAAAGCGCGCTGGTCGCCCATGAGAAGGTCGCCGAGGCCGCCGTGGTCGGCTACCCGCACGCGATCAAGGGGCAGGGCATCTATGCCTATGTCACGCTGATGAACGATGTCGAACCCTCGGATGCGCTGCGCAAGGAGCTGGTCGCCTGGGTCCGCACCGAGATCGGGCCTATCGCCAGCCCCGACCTGATCCAATGGGCCCCCGGCCTGCCCAAGACCCGCTCGGGCAAGATCATGCGCCGCATCCTGCGCAAGATCGCCGAGAATGATTACGGCGCGCTGGGCGACACCTCGACGCTGGCCGACCCTTCGGTCGTGGACGAGCTGATCGAGAACCGGATGAACCGCGCATGACGGGGGCGAGCGAGACCATGACCCAGGCCGCCGTCCTGATCCTGCTGGGCCCGCCCGGCGCGGGCAAGGGCACGCAAGCCCGCATGCTGGAAGAGAAATTCGGGCTGGTGCAGCTGTCCACGGGCGACCTGCTGCGCGCCGCGGTCGCGGCCGGGACCGGGGCCGGGCGTGCGGCGAAGTCGGTGATGGAGGCGGGAGGCCTCGTGTCCGACGAGATCGTGCTGGCGATCCTGAAGGACCGCATGGCCGAGCCCGACACCGCCCGGGGCGTGATCCTGGACGGTTTCCCCCGCACCCCCGGTCAGGCCGAGGCGCTCGATGCGCTTCTGGCCGGGCAGGGGCTGAAGATCTCGGCCGCGATCTCGATGGAGGTTGACGACGCGGCCATGGTGACCCGGGTTTCGGGCCGCTACACCTGCGCCCAATGCGGCGAGGGCTATCACGACAGCTTCAAGCAACCGGCGGTCGCCGGGTGCTGCGACAAATGCGGCGGCACGGATTTCAAACGCCGGGCCGACGACAACGCCGAGACGGTGGGGGCCAGGCTGACGGCCTACCACGCCTCGACGGCGCCGCTCATCGCCTATTACGAGACGCGCGGAGTGCTGCGGACGGTCGATGGCATGGGAGCCATCGACACGATCGCGGCCGAGCTTGGCGCCATCGTCGGGCAGGTGACGGCCTGACCGTCGCCGCCCCGCAGGACGGAGGGGCGGCGGAGGGTGAAAGAGGCGGGCGTCCCGTGCCGGGGCGTCTGCAGGAGGAAAAACCGGGAGGACAATCATGTCTGACAAATCGGCCAGTGCCTACTGGGCGGCGAATATCCGGCTCATCACCATTTGCCTGGTGATCTGGGCCGTCGTCTCCTTCGGCTTCGGCATTCTGCTTCGCCCGCTGCTCTCGGGCATCGCCATCGGCGGTACGGATCTCGGCTTCTGGTTCGCCCAGCAAGGCTCGATCCTGACCTTCATCGTGCTGATCTTCTTCTATGCCGCGCGGATGAACGCCATCGACCGCGACTTCGGCGTGAACGAATAACCGGGAGCCAGGGGACAGATGGATCAATTTACCCTTAACCTGATCGTGGTGGGCGCCTCGTTCGCCCTCTACATCGGGATCGCGATCTGGGCCCGTGCCGGGTCCACGTCGGAATTCTACGCCGCCAACCGCGGCGTGCATCCCGTGCTGAACGGCATGGCCACCGCCGCCGACTGGATGTCGGCCGCGTCCTTCATCTCGATGGCCGGCATCATCGCCTTCGTCGGCTACGACAACTCCACCTATCTGATGGGCTGGACCGGCGGCTATGTGCTGCTGGCGCTGCTGCTTGCGCCCTATCTGCGCAAGTTCGGCCGCTTCACCGTGCCGGACTTCATCGGTGACCGTTTCTACAGCCAGACCGCCCGGATCGTGGCGGTGATCGCTCTGCTCGTCATCTCGATCACCTATGTGATCGGCCAGATGGCCGGCGCCGGCGTCGCCTTCTCGCGCTTCCTTGAAGTGTCGAGCTCGACGGGCCTGTGGATCGCCTCGGCGGTGGTCTTCTGCTACGCCGTTCTCGGCGGCATGAAGGGCATCACCTATACCCAGGTTGCCCAGTATTGCGTGCTGATCGTCGCCTACACCATCCCGGCGATCTTCATCTCGCTGCAACTGACCGGCAGCTTCCTGCCGCAGATCGGCCTCTTCAGCAACGATGCCTCGGGCGCGCCGCTGCTGGCCAATCTGGACGGTCTGCTGACCGACCTGGGCTTCCGCACCTATACCGAGCACCACGCCAACACGCTCGACATGGTGCTGTTCACCATGGCGCTGATGATCGGCACCGCGGGTCTGCCGCATGTCATCATCCGCTTCTTCACCGTGCCGAAAGTGTCCGATGCCCGCGCCTCGGCCGGCTGGGCGCTGGTGTTCATCGCGCTGCTTTACACCGTGGCCCCGGCCGTCGGTGCCATGGCGCGCCTCAACATCATCAACACCATCTATCCCAACGGTATCGACGGCACGCCCCTGGCCTATGCCGACCAGCCGCAGTGGATGACCAACTGGGAAAACACCGGTCTGCTGGCCTTCGAGGACAAGAACGGCGACGGCCTGATCCAGTACTACAACGACGCCAACGCCCCGGCGATCGCCGCTGAATCGGGCTGGGCCGGGAACGAGATGACCACCTTCAACCGTGACATCCTCGTGCTGGCCAACCCGGAAATCGCCGGTCTGCCGGGCTGGGTCATCGCCCTGATCGCCGCGGGCGGTCTGGCCGCTGCCCTCTCGACCGCGGCGGGTCTGCTGCTGGCCATCTCCTCGGCCGTGTCGCATGACCTCATCAAGTCGGTGCTCAACCCGGGTATCTCGGAAAAGGGCGAGATGCTGGCCGCGCGGATCTCGATGGCCATCGCCATCCTGATCGCCACGATCCTCGGTCTGAACCCCCCGGGCTTCGCCGCCCAGGTGGTCGCCATCGCCTTCGGTCTGGCCGCAGCCTCGCTGTTCCCGACCATCATGATGGGCATCTTCTCGAAGTCGATGAACTCGACGGGCGCCGTGGCGGGCATGCTGACCGGTCTGGTCGTGGAGATGGTCTACATCTTCACCTACCTCGGCTGGTTCTTCATCCCCGGCACCAACACCCTGCCGAACACCGCCGACAACTGGCTCTTCGGGATCCAGCCGGCCTCGTTCGGTGTGGTTGCCGCGATCCTGAACTTCATCGTCGCCTATGTCGTGCTCGCCATGACCAAACCGGCGCCGAAGGAAATCCAGGAGCTGGTGGAATCGATCCGCGTGCCGCGCGGCGCCGGTGCGGCCCAGTCGCACTGAGCCCTGCCTGAACCCGGAGGGGCGCCACGCGCGCCCCTCCACCCCCCTCCGATCCCGGGAAATGCCGATGGAAACGCAGATCGAGACGATCCTCGCCTTCCTCGAGACCGTGCATCCCTATGACAGCCTGCCGCAGGACGAGATGGCGCGGGTCGCCGCCTCCTTCGGCCGCAGGGAATACTTCGCCGGTGACGAGATCTATGCCGCGGGCGAACCGCTCAAGGGCCTCTATCTGATCAAGCGCGGCTCGGTCGAGGTCACCGACCGCAACGGCGTCACCGTCTCGATCCTGGGCCCGCGCAATTCCTTCGGCGAGCGGGGCCTCCTGCGCGACGGGCTGGCGGTGACCACGGCCACGGCGGTCGAGCCCTCGGTCGTGCTGGTCCTGCCCGAGGTCTGCTGGCGCCAGCTGATCGCCACGGTCCCCGCCTTCGAGCGGTTCTTCAGCCGCAACCGCTCGGCCGAGACGCGGGGCAACGACCTGTCGACGCTGAAGGTCGCCGACCTCATGGCCCGCGCGCCGGTCACCCTGCCGCCCGAGGCCAGCGTGACCGAGGCCGCCCGCCTGATGCGCGAGCGGCATGTGAGTTCCGTGGCCGTGACGCGGGACGAGCTGCTGCTGGGCCTCGTCACCACGCGCGACCTGACGGAAAAGGTGCTGGCCGAGGAATTGCCGGGCGCCACGCCGCTGAGCGCGGTGATGACCCCCGATCCGCTGTCGCTCAGCCCCGATGCGCTGGGCTCGGACATCCTGCACACGATGCTGGAACGCCGGATCGGCCATCTGCCGGTGGTGCAGGACGGCCGCCTGAAAGGCATGGTCACCCAGACCGACCTCACCCGCTTTCAGGCGGTCAGTTCCGCCCAGCTGGTCCGTGATGCCGCGACCGGCGAGACGCCCGAGGAAATGGCCGCCGTCACCGCCCGCATCCCGCAATTGCTGGTGCAGCTGGTCGCCGCCAACAGCGCGCATGAGGTGGTGACGCGGCTCATCACCGACGTGGCCGATACCGTGACGCGGCGGCTGCTGAAACTGGCCGAGGCGCAGCTGGGCCCGCCGCCGGTGCCCTATGTCTGGCTCGCCTGCGGCAGCCAGGGCCGGCAGGAACAGACCGGGGTGTCGGATCAGGACAATTGCCTGATCCTCGACGATGCCGTGACGGCGGACGACATGGCCTATTTCCGGGCGCTCGCGCGCTATGTCTCGGACGGGCTGAACCTCGCGGGCTATGTCTATTGCCCCGGCGACATGATGGCCACGGCCGAGCGCTGGTGCCAGCCCAAGGCGGTCTGGCGGCGCTATTTCCGCGGCTGGATCGACACGCCCAGCCCCGAGGCGCAGATGCTGGCCTCGGTCATGTTCGACCTGCGGCCGATCGGCGGCACCGTCGCGCTGTTCCGCGACCTGCAGGAAGAGACGCTGCATCTGGCCGCGAAGAACTCGATCTTCGTCGCGCACATGATCTCGAATTCGTTGAAGCACCAGCCGCCGCTGGGCCTGCTCAGGGGCTTCGCCACGATCCGCTCGGGCGAGCACAAGAACCACATCGACATGAAGCACAACGGCGTCGTGCCTGTCACGGATATTGCCCGGGTCTATGCGCTGCGGGGCGAGCTGACCGAGGTCAACACCCGCGCCCGGATCGAGGCGGCCGAGGCGGTCGGCGTCGTCTCGGTCTCGGGCGCGCGCGACCTGATCGAGGCGTATGACCTGATCGCCCGCCTCAGGCTGGAAAACCAGGCGGCGCTGGTCAAGGCGGGGCGCAAGCCCGACAATTTCCTCGCGCCCTCGGATCTGTCGGATTTCGAGCGCAGCCACCTGCGGGACGCCTTCGTGGTGATCCGCACCATGCAATCGGCGCTGGGCCAGCGCAGCGGGGTTCTGGGATGACAAGAGAAGGGACGCGCGATGCTGCTTGATCTGATCGGGGCGCTGGCCGCCGGACTGGGCCTTCTGGGGCTGGTCCTGCTGGTCAACCGCGTGCTCCTGCGCGGCCGTATCGGGCGCTGGATCTATCCGGCGACGGTGGCGCTGGGCATGGTCAGCTACACGGTCTGGGCCGAATACACTTGGGCCGACCGCACCATCGCCGCCATGCCGCAGCTGGAACTGGCGCGCGAAAGCGGCTCGCCCGCCTTCTACCGGCCCTGGAGCTATGTCTTCCCGCGCACCACGCGGATGATCGCCATCGACCGTTCGCAGACCCGCACCCATCCCGAACAGCCCGGGCTGGTGATGACCCGCGTCGTGCTGATCGGCCGGTGGGAGCCGGTGCGCGCGGTAACCGTGGTCTACGATTGCCGGGCGCCCGCCCGGGCCGATCTGGTCGAGGGCGTGAGCCTCAATGCCGATGGCACGCTGGAGGGGGCGACCTGGGTGCCGGTCGAGGCCGATGACCCGGTGCTGGCCGCTGCCTGCGCGGCTCAGGAGGAGGGGAGCGATGAACCAGCCAACGGAGCCTAAGCGCATCCTTGTCGTCGAGGACGAGGACAATATCGCCGTCGCGCTGGATTACCTGATGACGCGCGAGGGCTACAGCCAGCAGCGCATCGCCACCGGCGCCGGTGCGGTCGAGCTGATCCGCGAGACGCGGCCGGATCTGGTGCTGCTCGATGTGATGCTGCCCGAGGTCTCGGGCTATGAGATCTGCCAGAACGTGCGGCTCGACCCCGCGCTGAACGGGGTGAAGATCCTGATGATGACCGCCCGCGGCTCGGCGATGGAGCGGCGCAAGGGGCTGGCGATGGGCGCCGATGGCTTCATCTCGAAACCCTTTGAGTTGAAGGCTTTGCGGGCCGAAGTTCGCCGAATCCTGGCCGGGGAGCCGGCCGATGACAGTCCCGATGCCAGCCGCGCGCCCGGTGAGGCGCGGCATGCTTGACCGGCTGAGCCTGCGCCTGCGGATCCTGTTGTTCTTCGCGCTGCTGGCCGGTGGCGCGCTGCTCGCCATGGCGGCGGGGCTTGCCGTCGCCGGGCGCCACGGCGGGCTCACGCCCGAGGCGGTGCAGGGCGCGCTGGTGGCGGGTTTCGCGATCCTCGGGCTGGTGGTCTGGGTCTGGTTCCTCTTCGATCACAACGTCGCCCGGGCCATCGACACGCTGGCCGCGGCGATCCGCGCCCGGGCCCATGCCGGGATCGAACGCGACCTGGCGGCCGAGGCGAAGGCGGCGCGCTACCTCGGCGATCTGGCCCCCGCGGCCGAGGCCGTGACCCGCTCGCTGGTCGAGACGCGCAATGCGCTGGCCGAGAGCGTGGCGCGGGAAACCACACGGCTTGCCGCCGAGAAATCGCGGCTGGAGACGCTGCTCGCCGATGTGCCGGTCGCCGTGCTGCTCTGTTCGGCCGAGCATCAGCTGGCGTTCTACAACGGGCAGGCGGTGGATATTCTGGGCGGCGGCACCGCGCCGGGGCTGGACCGCAACCTCTTGGATTACCTGCGCGAGGGGCCGATCCGCCATGCCTATGACCGGCTGGCCGGGGCGGGGGACCCGGATGCGGCCTCGGACCTTCTGTGCGCCACGGTCACCGGGGCGCGGCTGCTGGCGGGGCGGATGCGGGTGCTCCGGCGGCGGGAGGAGGGCGTGGCGCCCGGCTATGTGCTGACCCTGCGCGACGTGACCGCCGATATCGCCGCCCATACCAGCCGCGACGCGCTCTTGTCCGAGGTCTTCGACCGGGTGCGGCGTCCGGCGGCCAATCTGCAGACGGTGATCGGCGTGCTGTCGGAACTGGAGGGGGCCGAGGACGCGCCCGACCTGTCGGCGGCCATGCGGGCCGAGATCGAGGCGCTGACGCTGGCCATCACCGAGCTGGGCGCGCGTTATGACGCGATCCAGACCGATTGGCGGCCGCTGATGAACACCCGCTCGGGCGATCTGCTCGACGGGTTGAAGGGGCGGTTTCAGGCCGATGGTTTCAGCCTTGAGACAGAGAGCCTGGACCTGATCCTGCAGGTCGACGGGTTCGAGATCGTGGCTTTCTGGGCCTGGCTGGCGGGCCGGATCGCGGGCGAAGGGCTGGCAACCGCCTTCCGCATCGTCATCGAGGAAGAGGACGGGCCCGGCGCCGTCATGCGGCTGTGCTGGCAGGGTGAGCCCTTGTCGGTGGGGCGGCTCGACGGCTGGCTGCCGGGCGCCATGGGCCGCGATACCGGCGAGTTGACGGCGCGGGCGGTGCTGCAGACCCACGGGACCGAGGCCTGGCCCGAGGCGGGCGAGGGCTGCAACGCCGTGGTGATGCCGATCCGCTCGGTCCGCCGCGCCGGGCGTCGGGTGGCGCCGCTGAGCCGCAAGGTGGTTTATGACTTCGACCTGCTGTCCAAGGCTCGCAATGCCGCGGTGGCCGACACAAGGCTCGAAGACCTGACGCTTGTGGTGTTCGACACCGAGACGACGGGCCTCAGCCCCTCGTCCGACGCGGTGGTGCAGATCGCCGCCGTCCGGCTGGTCAACGGCAAGCGGGTGGAAAGCGAGGTCTTCGACACGCTGGTCGACCCGGGCCGCCCGATCCCGCCCGCCTCCACCGATGTGCACGGGATCACCGATTCCATGGTGGTCGGCGCCCCGGATATCGCCGAGGCCGGGCGGCGGTTCCACAAATTCGCCGAGGGCGCGGTGCTGGTCGCCCATAACGCGCCCTTCGACATGGAATTCCTGCGCCGGCAGGAGGGGGCGATCGGCAAGGTCTTCGACCATCCCATTCTGGACACGGTGCTGCTGTCGGCGGTGGTCTATGGCCAGCTGGAACAGCATTCGCTCGATGCGCTGACCGCCCGGCTGGGCATCACCATCCCCGAGGAGGCGCGCCACACCGCCATCGGCGACACCATTGCCACGGCTGACGCCTTCCTCAAGCTGGTGCCGATGCTGAAGGCGCGGGGGCTCACCACCTTCGGTCAGGTGGTGGCCGAGGTCCGCAAGCACGGGCGGCTCCTGAAGGATCTGAACGGCTAGCCCGGCAGCGCCTTGCGCAGCGCGTCCGAGGCGGCGATGGTCCCGGCCTCGGCAAAGCCCTCGTGATTGCGCTCGATCTCGTTCGGGGCATAGAGGTAGTTCACCATCAGCCCCTGCGATTGCCGCAGGCCATTCTCCGACAGGTCGCCCAGCGGGTTCAGCCGCTCCAGCCGCGCGCCATTGCCCAGATGGAAGCGCGCCACCGGATCGACCGGCCGGCCGCGCCGGTCGCGGGCCTTGAGGAAATAGAGCGCGGCGGCGGGGATCAGCGCGGCCTTGGCCCGGGCGGCGGCCTCAGAATCCTGGTGCCAGAGGGGCTGTTCGAGCACAGTCAGCGCCTCCCTCAGCGGCGCGGCCAGCAAGCCCTGATCGCCCGCCTTGCGCTCGGCCGCCAGCCAGCGGGCGAAGCCGGGCACGGGCGAGAGGGTGACGAAGTTGCGGATGCCGGGCAGGGCCTCGCGCAGCACCTCCACCACCTGCTTGATGAGGAAATTGCCGAAGGACACGCCCGCCAGCCCGCGCTGGGTGTTCGAGATCGAATAGAAGACCGCGGTCGTCGCCTCCTCGGCCGGGATCGGCTGGCGGGAAAGGTCCAGCAGCGGGCCGACGGCGCCCGGGATCTCGCGGGTCAGCGCCACCTCGACGAAGATCAGAGGCTCGTCCACCAGCTGCGGGTGGAAGAAGGCAAAGCAGCGCCGGTCCGTGGGTTGCAGGCGGTTGCGCAGGTCGTCCCAGTTCTGGATCTGGTGCACGGCCTCGTAACGGATGATCTTTTCCAGGATGCTGGCCGGGGTGTTCCAGTCGATCTGGCGTAGCGTCAGGAAGCCGCGGTTGAACCACGAGCCGAAGAGATGGGCGAAATCCTCGTCCACCGGGCGCAGGGCCGGGGTCTCGGGCAGGGCGCCCAGCAGATCCTCGCGCATGCCGACCAGCGCCGCGGTGCCACCCGGCGCCAGGTTGATGCGGCGGAACAGTTCCTGCCGCCGGGGTTCGGCGGCGGCGTGCAGCCCCTCCAGCGCCGCGGGCTCGCCGGCCTGCAGCGCGGCGACGGCGCGGGCCACGCCCTCGGCATCCGGGCCATACCGCTCGGCCAGCAGCAGCAGGAAGGCGTGGCGCTCGGCCATCGGCGCGGCGCCATAGGCGCGCACCAGAGAGCGGGCCAGCGCCACGCCCGAGGCCTCGCCCCGCCGCGACAGAAGCAGATCGGCCAATTGCACCAGATCCGGCGCGCTGACCGGCCCCTCGGGATTGCGCCATCCGATCAGCGCCCGGCCGCGTTCGCTCATCGCGTCCAGAAGATCGCCCAGGAAAGCCGGGCGTTCGGGCAGAAAGACCTTGATCACGGTGAGCCTCTGACATCGGGCACCGACCGGGGCGGTGCGGGTGGTTCGGGCCCTCGCCGACGCAACGCGAGGCCCGGGGTTTCTTGACAAGTCGCTGCTGCGACCTTGTTTCAAGGTTGCCTCTTTGACCGGTTCGGTCAAGGATGGGTCCATAAAAAAGGGAGGTACCATAATGTTCCATTCGTACCGGCTTTCGGCCGCCATGTTCGCCATTGCGCTGGGGACCGCTGTCCCGGCCATGGCGCAGACCCAGCTGTCCATCGCCACCGGCGGCACCGGCGGGGTCTATTACCCGATGGGCGGCGGCCTGGCCGAGATCATCAACAACCGCATCGACGGCTATTCGGCGACCGCCGAAGTCACCGGCGCCTCGGTCGAGAATATGGGTCTGATCGCCACGGGCGACGCGGATCTGGCCATCGCGCTGGCCGATACGGTCGAGCAGGCCTATTCCGGCACCGGCCGGTTCGAGGGCCAGCAACTGCCGATGGTGCGGGGCCTGGCTTCGATGTACGCCAACATGGTGCAGATCGTGGCGCTGGACAGTTCGGGTGTGACCTCGCTTTCCGATCTGCGCGGGCGCCGGGTATCGGTCGGCGCGCCGGGGTCGGGCACCGAGGTGAACGCCGAACAGATCCTCACCGCTAACGGCATCAGCTATGACGATATCGACGAGCAGCGGCTGAACTTCAACGAGACCGCCGATGCGTTGGCCAATGGCGATATCGACGTCGGCTTCTGGTCGGTCGGCGCGCCGACCTCGTCGATCCTGAACCTCGCCACCACGCAGTCGATCCATGTGATCCCGCTGACCGAGGACGAGATGACCGCGGCCATCGGCGCCAACCCAGTCTTCGCCCGCACCCAGCTGGCGGGCGGCACCTATACCGGCGTGGACGAGGCCGTCGCCGTGGTCGGCGTGCCCAACGTGCTGGTGGTGTCCGCCGAGATGGACGACGATCTGGCCTATGCGATCACCAAGGCCATGTTCGAGAACATCGCCGACCTGCAGGCCGTCCACCCGGCCGCGAACGAGACCACGGTCGAGTTCACGCTGAACGCGACGCCGGTGCCGCTGCACCCCGGCGCGATCCGCTATTTCGAGGAGATCGGCGCCACCATCCCGGACCGCCTGCGTCCGTGAGCCGTGGATCCCGAGGGCGGCCCGTCGTGGCCGCCCTTCTTCTCTGCCTCGTGCCGGGTTACGCCCCGGCCGCCGAGATCCGCGTGAGCCTTGCCGATAGCGGCGAGGTTCTGGCCCGGCTGCCCATCGAGGAGGGCGGGCGCTGGAGCGTGCTCTGGCACCACTCCGTCGATGGCTACGAGGTCGAGGACGTCTACGAGGACCGCGACGGCATCATGCTGCTGGTGCGCTCGCATCTGCCCGATTTCGGCGCGGGGCTGGGGCATATCCCGGGCCGCGGGCGCCAGACCTCGGACGGCGCGGGCGGCTACTGGATCGAGGATATCGACGAGCCGGTGCCGGGCAATGCCTATGTCCTGCGCCCCGGGCGCGCCGCGGTGAACCACCGGCTGCGCACCGAGGCTGACGAAATCTCGCTGACCGCGCTCGCCGAACACCGGCGGGTCCGCATCGCCCTAATTCCCGACCCCTGACATCCCGGAGCCGGACCATGGCCGACACGCTGGAAGAGATCACCCGCCCGGCGCTGCCCCAGCGCCCCTCGATCCTGCGCCTCATCACCGTCATCGGTGTGGCGCTCTCGCTGTTCCAGCTCTGGGCGGCGGGGGTGCAGCCCCTGGGGCTGTTCTTCCAGCGACCCATCCATCTGGGCTTCATCCTGGTCCTGTGTTTCCTGATCCACCCGGTCTTCGGCCCCTACCGGCCGCGGGGCGCGCTGGGCTGGGCCATCGACGCGCCGCTGATCGCGGGGGGCGTGCTGGTCGGCTTCTGGGTGCCGATGAACATCGATACCATCGCCAATGCCATCTTCCCGCGTTCCATCGACGTGACGGTGGGGGTCATCACCGTGCTGCTGGTGCTGGAGGCGGCGCGGCGCGCGGTCGGGCTGGGGATGACGGTGATCGCGGCCTTTTTCCTGGCCTATGCCTTTGCCGGACGGCGCGGCGCGTTGCCCTGGGCGGGCGACTGGCTGCCGGGGATCCTGAACCACCGTGGCTATTCCTTCGACCGGGTGGCGAGCCAGATGACGCTGGGGGCGGAGGGCATCTTCGGCCTGCCGCTGGGCGTGGCGGCTACCTTCATTTTCGTCTTCGTCCTGTTCGGCGCGGTGCTGGAAGTGACCGGCGCGGGCAAATTCTTTATCGACCTCGCCTATGCCACCACCGGCCGCCAGCGGGGCGGCCCGGCCAAGGCGGCGGTCGTGGCCTCGGCCGGCATGGGCTCGATCTCGGGCTCGGCCATCGCCAATGTCGTGACGACCGGCGCCTTCACCATCCCGCTGATGAAGCGCCTCGGCTACCGCCCGGCGCAGGCGGGGGGGATCGAGGCCGCGGCCTCGACCGGCGGGCAGATCATGCCGCCGCTGATGGGGGCGGGGGCGTTCCTGATGAGCGAGTTTACCCAGGTCCCCTATATCGAGATCGTCATGGTCTCGATCTTCCCGGCGATCCTCTATTTCGGGGCGATCTACCTGCTTGTGCATATCGCCGCGGTGAAGCTGGGCATGCAGGGGATGCCGGCGAGCGAGCTGCCCCGGGTCCGCAGCGTGCTGGCCGAGGGCTGGCATTTCCTCTTGCCGCTGGTGGCGCTGGTGGCGCTGCTGGTCGCGGGCTATTCGCCGATGCGGGTCGGCTTCTACGCCACGCTGTCGATTGCCGCGGCCGCCATCGCGCGGGCGCTCTGGACCTATCTGGCCAACGGGCCGACCTGGGCCGAGATGAAGCGGCTGCTCTGGTCGGGGCTCATGCAGACCATCCAGGCGCTGGAACTCGGCGCGCGCAATGCGGTGACGGTTTCGGTCGCCTGCGCGGTGGCGGGGATCATCGTCGGCGTGGTCGGGCTGACCGGCCTCGGCCTCAAGTTCAGCGCCATGATGCTGGCGCTGAGCCAGGGCAACCTGTTGATCGCGCTGTTCCTCGTCGTCATCGCCAGCCTGATCCTGGGCATGGGCCTGCCGGTGACCGCGGCCTATATCGTGCTCATCATCCTGGTCGGCCCGGCGCTGCACAACGAATTCGGCGTGCCGCTGCTGATCGCCCATCTGGTCGTCTTCTGGTATTCGCAGGATTCGAACGTGACGCCACCCGTGGCCCTGGCAGGCTTCGCCGGTGCCGCTATCGCCGGGTCGAAACCGATGGAGACCAGCCTGCAGGCGTGGAAATTCGCCAAGGGCCTCTATCTGATCCCGCTGTTCATGGTCTACAACGAGCCGATCATCATGGGCGGCCCGGTGCCGCTGGTGCTGTGGAACGGGTTCATCGTCATCGTCGCGCTGGTGGCTTTCGCCGCGGTGCTGGAGGGGTTCCTCTGGGGGCCGATGCCGCTCTGGATGCGGCTGGCGCTGGTGCCGGCCATCGTCGGCGTCTTCTGGCCGTCGATTGCCGTCGAAGCGGTGGGCACGGCGGTGATCGTCGTTCTGCTGGCGATGAACAGACAGGCATCGCGCAGCGCGGTGACGCCTGCCTGAGCCGGGCGGCCGGTCGGGGCTTGGAGCCAGCGGCAGAGGCGCCTAGTGTGCCGCGCGACTCGCTCCGACCCCGAAAGGCCCGCCCATGCCGCTGATGTCCCGCCTGAAACGCTTCGGGATCGACCCGTATCTGATGCTGCTTTTCGCGACGGTGCTGGGCGCGGCGCTGGTGCCCGCGCATGACCGGGTGGCCGAGGTGCTGGACGGCGTGTCCTATTGGGCGGTGGCGCTGCTGTTCTTCCTCTATGGCGCCAAGCTCTCGACCGCCTCGATCATCGCCGGGGTGACCAATTGGCGGCTGCAACTGGGCGTGCTGGCCACGACCTTTCTGGTCTTCCCGCTGCTGGGGATCGGCATGGCGGCGCTGACGGCGCCGCTGCTGGGCGCGGCTTTCGCGGCGGGGCTGATCTATGTCGGCTGCTTGCCGTCGACGATCCAGAGCGCGGTGGCCTTCACGGCGCTGGCGCGCGGGAACGTGGCGGGGGCGGTCTGCGCCGCCTCGATCTCGAACCTGATCGGCGTGGTGCTGGCGCCCTTGCTGGTCTCTTTGCTGATGACCACCGGCGGGCCGGTCAGCATCAACCCCGATGCGGTCTGGAAGATCGCGCAACAGATCCTCTTGCCCTTCTTCATCGGCCAGCTGGCGCGGCCGCTGCTGATCGGCTTTCTCGACCGCTACAAATCCACCGTCACGCTCTATGACCGGGGGGTGATCCTGCTGATCGTCTACGTCGCCTTCAGCGCCGGTGTCAGTGGCGGCACCTTCGCCAGTGCCGGACCCTGGGTGCTGGCGGCGCTGGCCGGGGTGATGGCGCTGATGCTGGCGCTGGCCTTCGGCGCGACGATCCTGCTGGGCCGGGGGGCGGGGCTGGACCGCGCCGACCGGGCGACGCTGCTCTTCTGCGGCTCGACCAAGTCGCTGGCGACGGGGCTGCCGATGGCCGGGATCCTGTTCGTCGGGCAGGATGTGGCGGCGATCCTCTTGCCGCTGATGCTCTATCACCTGATCCAGCTGGTCACCTGCGCACTGATCTCGCAGCGCATGGCGGCGGCCCCCGAAGGCGCCGCCGCCTGAGGTTTCAGGCCAGCGCCGGCGCCCCGCGCCCGTGCCACCAGAGCAGCAGCGCCGTGGCGCCGATCGCGGGCAGGGCGACCATTGGCCAGCTGGTGACGATCAGCACCGCCAGCAGTAGCCTGAGCGCCATCTCGGGCAGGGACAGCGCCCGCCGGTCGAATTGCGCCAGCACGCTGCCCAGGAGGTAGAGCGCCAGCGCGATCCGGGCGCAGAGCCAGGCCAGCGTCGGCCCGTGGATGCCCCCGTCATAGCCCGGCAGCAGCGCGCCGGTGGCCGAGTTCGGGTCGATCAGCGCCGGCTGGATCAGCAGAAGTTCGGGGTAGAAGGCAAAGACGAAGGGGATCACGAACATCACGATCCCCGAGCGCACCGCCGAGATCCCGGTCATCATCGGATCGGCCTTGGTGATCGAGGCGGCGGCGAAAGCGGCGATGGCCACCGGCGGCGTGATGGCCGAGGCCACGGCGAAGTAGAAGATGAACATATGCGCCGTGAACTTGGCGATGCCGAGCCCCGCCAGCAGCGGCCCCATCAGAAGTGCCACGTTGAGATAGGCGGGCACCGTCGGCATCCCCATGCCCAAGAGGATCGCCAGCAGCATGGTCACCAGCAGCGCGGCGAACAGGAACACCCGGTTGTGGCCGATGCTGCCGCCGAAATCGGCCAGCAGATAGGTCGCATCGCGGGCGATGTAGCTGGAGAGGCCGGTCAGGTTCAGGCAGAAGTCGATGACCGAGACGGCGAGGAACATCAGGTACAGCGTGGCGACCAGCACGCCCGCTTCGGACAGGGCGGTGACCAGACGGCCGGGCTGGCGGCGGATCTCGGGGTCGATGAAGAACAGCACCATCAGCAGCGCCGCCGCCCACCAGCCGGCCGAGCCCGCATCCCCGGCCGAGTTGCGTACCAGTTCGAAGAACCAGGGCAGATGCTCGATGCGGCAATTGTTGCCGTTCCAGCTGGCCACGGTGCCGAAGAAGGCGGTGATCGGGCCGCAGCCGATGGCGTCCTTGGGCGTGATGAGCAGGAACAGGATCAGCCCGACCGGGGCGAAGATCATCACTAGATTGGCATAGTCGCGGCGGGTGAGGCGCATGTCCTCGGTCACCTCGCCCTGGGCCTGGATGCCCTGCTTGCGGGCCTGGAACACCACCGAGATGAAGAGCGCGCCGAAATAGGCCACCGCCGGGATCACCGCGGCGATGATGACCTGCGAATAGGGCACGGCGGTCATCGTCGCCAGCACGAAGGCGGCGACGCCCATCACCGGCGGCATGATCTGCCCGCCGGACGAGGCCGCGGCCTCGACCCCGCCGGCGAAGACCTTGCTGAAGCCCCGGCGCAGCATCATCGGGATGGTCAGGACGCCGGTGGACAGCACATTGACCACCGGCCCGCCCGAGATCGTGCCGAAAAGCGCCGAGGAGACGATGGCGGCATGCGCCGGTCCGCCCCGCAGGCGCCGCGTGGCGAGGAAGGCGAGCTTGATGAGGGCTTGCCCCCCGGCCGAGACCCCGAACAGGTTGCCCAGCACGATATAGGGAAAGACCGTGTTCAGAAGGATGTTCATGAACTGGCCCAGCAGCCCCTGGGCATTGTTGACCAGCACGTCCTTGACGTTGGGCCGCCCGTCCCAGAGCGTCCGCGGCTCGCCCCCCAGCAGGGTGACCAGATAGCGGTTGTGATCGGGGCCCGAGAAGTACCAGACCGCGATGGTAATCATCGTATAGGCGGTGATGGCGATGGCGACGGCGACCAGCGGCAGGCCCCAGACCCGGATGTTATAGGCCAGGAAGGTGCTGACACCGAGGCCCACCACCAGAAAGATCCAGACGCCGAGGTTCTGCACGCATTCGGGATCCTCGACCGAGGTCGGCACCGGCAGGCCCATCATCGTGGCGAATTCGACCTCGCGCTCCAGCGCCCGGGCGATGAGGCGGGCGCGTTCGCCGGTGAACTGGTCGATCAGGCAGACCGAGTCGATCTCGATCAGGTAGGAGAGGGCGACGGTGACGGCCATGACCAGCAGCGCCGCGTCCATGAAGAGGCCAAAGGCCCTGAGCCGCGCGCCCCGGTCGCGGTAATGGCGCCATTGCGAATGGCGGCCGACGACGATGACCATCATGACGATGAAGGCCAGCGGGAACAGGTATTCGTAGCTGAACCGCCGGATCGGCAGGCCCTCGATCCCGGTAACGGCATTGACCAGATCCTGCAGCCCGGGGATGGCGGGCATGCTGTTGAGCATGCCCAGACACACCAGCAGGAAGCCCAGGATCAGGGCCAGCCGCATGCCCAGATCCCGGGGCGGGGCGGCGGTTTCGTCGGTCGGGTCGGCCATCGCGCGATCCTCAAGAAGATGGGAGGCTCCCCGGCGGCGCCAGGCACCGCCGGGGCAGGGCAAGGGAGGGGCGTGCGGTTATTCGGGACGCGCGCAATCGGGCACGGTATAGCCGTGATCCTCCCAGGCGCGGATCGCGCCGGGGTGGTAGCGCAGCTGGTTGTTGCCGCAAAAGCCCGAGCGCACCGGGTCCAGATCGCCATGGTTGGCGCTGGGCGCCTGCGGCGCCGAGGCGCGCAGCTCGTCCAGTGTCTCGATATGCGCCGAGGTCAGGTCATAGGCCAGCTGTTCGTCCATGGCGGCGTTCACCACGGTGGCAAAGGCCGTGCCCATGCCACGCAGGATCCCGTCCTCCGAGCCCAGCAGATGCACGTGATCGTCATAGCCGAAGTCGGCGAAATTCCATTCGATCGGGATATTGCCCGGCACCTGGAAGATGCGCTGGAAGGCCTCGCTCTCGAAGACGTCCTGCGGCACCGAGACGATGTTCACGTCGCCCGCCGCCTGCATCAGGATGATCCGGTCCGACGGATGGTTGGTCGGAAAGACGAAGGCATCGACCGAGCCGTCGGTCATCATGGCGTTGATCTGGCCCCAATTGGCCTGAAAGCCGGTGTAATCGGGTCCGTCCTCCATCCCGGTGGCCAGCGTCACCGCCTGACGGGCATTGGTCAGCGCCGCGCCCCGGGGCGGGCCGTTGAAGACCGTGTGCCCGCGCAGATCCTCCCAGCTTTCGATACCGCTGCTGGTCAGGCTGTAGACGTTGAAGGCGCCCGCGTTGAAAGGATAGAGCGCGCGGAGCCTCGAGGCGACCTCGGCCCCGTTCTCGACCGAGGAATAGGGCCCCATGCCGCGCGACAGCATGAAGGGCAGGATCATCGGCGATTCCGAGATGTCCATGCGCCCCTCGGCCACGTCGAGGACCGTGTTGGTCAGGGTCTGGCCATCGGCCACCTGCAGGGAGGCGACGCCGCGCTGGCCCGCAACCCGGGCCAGGTGATGGGTGGTGACATGCACCATGCTGCCGGGGCTGGCGGTGGCCATGGTCAGGTTGACCTGCGCACCGGCAGCCCCCGCCGCCAGCGTGACGACCAGGGCCAGCGCCGTCGATTTCAGGAACGAATGCGTCATTCTCTCTCTCCCTTGATGGTAACCACCGCCGCACCCCTCCTCAGGCACGGTGGCGGGGTCCTGCGATCAGGTAGTGCTCTGGTTCTTCACGATGTCCTGCCAGGGCTGCGCCTTGCGGCCCCGGTATTTCACGACCCTCTCGGGGTCGGCCTCGGATTCGGCGTAGATGCCGGTCGCCACGCCCCGCCGCCCGATCTTGGCGCTGATCGCGGCCAGGTCGCGGCGCGACTTGGTGATCCGCTGGTCGCAGCGGCGGAACCAGGCGTGGAGATGGCCGTACATCTCCTCGCGGATCCCGGCGTGTTCGGGGCTGTCGCCCAGATCGTGCTGCTCCTCGGGGTCATTCTCCAGATCGAAGAGCATCGGCCGGAAGCCGCCCTCGAAATGCATCAGCTTCCAGCGCTTCGAGGCCGCCATGAAGCAGCGCGCATCCTCGACCGAGACGCCCAGCCGCCCCCTGAGCGGCGTCGCCGAATAATCGTATTCGCAGATCGCGATCTGGCGCGGCTGCTCGGTCCTCTCGCCATGCAGGATGGGCAGCAGCGAATGGCCCTCGGCGATATGGCCTATCTCCTCGGGGTCGCCCCCGGCCACGGCGTAGAAGGTCGGCACCACGTCGATCTGTTCGACCAGCGCGTCCGAAACCGTGCCCCGGGTGGCGTCGGCCTCGGGCGAGGGGTCATAGACGATCAGCGGCACCCGGGTCGAGGCGTCGAAGAAGAAGCTCTTCTCGCCCAGCCAGTGATCGCCCAGGAAATCGCCATGGTCCGAGGTCAGCACGATCATCGTGTCCGCCATCCTCCCGGTCCGCTCCAGCCAGTCGAGCAGCACGCCGATCTGGTCGTCGATCTGCTTGACGAGGCCCATATAGGCGCCCAGCACCGCCTCGCGCACCTCGGTCCGGGCGAAGGTCAGGCTCACCGGATTGGTCATCGCCGCCTTCAGCACCGGATGCGCGGCGTCGAATTCGGCCTGGGTCCGGTTCACCGGCAGGAAATCGGCGGGCCCGTACATCCCGGCATAGGGCTCGGGCGCGATATAGGGCCAATGCGGCTTGATAAGGCTCAGATGGCAGCACCAGGGCCCCTCGGCCTGCTCCATGAATTCCATGCCGCGGCGCATCATGTAGGGGGTCTCGCTGTCCTCTTCGGCGATATTGGCGGGGCGGGGGCTGTTTTCCATGAACCAGCCCGACAGCACATTGCCCTCGGCGTCGATGGCCGAATTGGCGTGGTCGTGCCAGGGGTTGTCGCCGCCATAGCCCTTGGCGCGCAGATAGGCGTTATAGGCCTGCGCCCCGTTCGGATCATAAAGCCCGTCCGGCCCCTCGGGGCGCATGCCGTCGTCGCGTTCCCAGACGTCGAAGCCGCATTCGGCCACCCGGTCGCCGATGGTCGTGCCGCGGGACAGGCCCAGACGCTCCATCCCCTCGGTATCGGCCGCCATATGCGTCTTGCCGACCAGCCAGCAGCTCATCCCCGCCTTGCGCAGATGGTCGCCCATGGTCGGCTCGCCCACCCTGAGCGGGATGTTGTTCCAGCCCGCCCCATGGCTGTTCACATAGCGCCCGGTATAAGTCGACATGCGCGAGGCGCCGCAGATCGGCGCCTGGATATAGGCCCGGTCGAAGCGCACGCCCTTGGCGGCCAGCCGGTCGATATGCGGCGTCTTCAGATGCGGATGGCCATAGCAGGACAGGTAATCCCGCCTCAGCTGGTCGAACATGATGAACAGAACGTTTTTGGCTCTCGCCATCCGCAGCGCCTCCCGTCGTCGAGGCAGCCGCCCGCCTCACGCGCCGCGCACCCCTCTCTCCCGGGGCCCAGACTGCGGCGCGGGGCGGCGTTTGGGAAATAGAAATTCCCGCCGCATCATATCAGCATCGTTATGGGTAGAGCTCGCGCGCCTTCTGGCGGAACAGATCGAACAGCGCCCGCACCATCGGCGAATGCCGCGTGCCCGAGCGATAGGTCACGCCGACCGAGCCGATCAGCTCATCGACATTGAGGTCGAGGCGGACGAATTCGCCGCTCTCCAGCTCGGGCCGGACGATGCTGAGCGACAGGCAGGCGATGCCATCCGTCAGCCGCACCATCGAGCGCGAGAATTCGTAGGACGAGGATTCCAGCAACCGCCGGAACCGCGGCCGCCCGTGCTTCATCAGGAATTTGTCGATCTCGGTCCAGATGATCGCCTTGGCCTCGGGGCCGATCACCAGATACTCGTCGATGTCTTCCAGGGTCAGGCCGCGCCGCCCGGCCAGCGGATGCCCGGCTCGGGCGCTGAAGATGATGGGTTCGGAAAAGAGCTGCTCATAGGACAGGCCGCCCAGCGCCTTGGGATCCAGCAGCCGCCCGACGGCGAAGTCGATCTCGCCTTCATGCAACCGCCCCACCGCCTCGGAATAGGAGCGCGCCTCGGTCACCACATGCACCTCGGGATAGGCCTCGACAAAGGCGCAGACCGCCTGCACGCCCAGCAGACGGGTGATGGCCGGTGCCATCGCCACCCGCACCACCTGTCGTTCGGGCACGCCCCGGGCCCGGGCGATGCCCTCGTCGATCATCGACATCGGCCCCGCCACGCTTTGATAGAAGTCGAGCCCGGCGGGCGTCAGCATCATCCCCTGCGGCGTGCGGTGAAAGAGCGGCTTGCCCAGATCCGCCTCCAGCTCGCTCAGGCTGCGCGAGAGGGCGGGCTGCACGGTATGCAGCGCCTCGGCGGCCCGCGTCATCGACTTGGTGCGGGCGATCTCCAGAAAATGCCGCAGATGGCGCAGCCTGACCCGATGATCCATGCTCCCTCCCAGCGGTTCCGCCATGCGCTTTTGCTATGCACAGACAGGGGCGGCAGTCTACAGAGCCGCGCCCCGACCGCAACCCGGCCTGTCCCATCTTTGTTCTGAAAATATCCTCGGGGGTTTCCAAAGGGGGTGGAAAACCCCCTTTGGCAGGGGGCGCGGGGGGCGGCGCCCCCCGCCACACGGCGCCGCGGAACGCGGCGCCGCTGGTCGCCCGACGAGCCCGCGGCAGCGGGGGAGGAGGGCGAAACCCCTCCCGCCTCAGGAAGTGCCGATCTCCGCCATGTCGAAGGGCGTGGTCTGGTAGATCTCGTTGATCCAATTGCCGTAAAGCAGATGCGCATGGCTGCGCCAGCGGTTGGTCGGCGGGCGGGTCGGGTCGTTCTCGGGGTAATAGTTCACCGGCACGTTGATGGTTTTGCCCGCTTCCACGTCGCGGTCGTATTCTTCCTTCAGCGTGCCCGAGTCATACTCGAAATGGTTGAAGATATAGAGCGCGCGATGGCCCGCATCCTCGACCAGCGCCGGGCCGGTTTCCGGGCTGTCGAGCAGGATCTCCAGCCCGGGGCTGGCCTTGATCTCGTCGCGTCTGAGTTCGGTCCAGCGGCTGACCGGCATCACCAGATCGTCCGAGAAGCCGCGCAGATAGGGCGAGGCCGGGGCGCAATTGCTGTGCCGGATGCAGCCGAAGGCCTTGGCGTCGAGGCTGTGTTTCGGCACGCCGTGGAAATGGTTGATCATCGCCATACCCCCCCAGCAGACGCCGAAGGTGGAATGGACGTTGGTCTGGGTCCAGTCGAAGACCTCGCAGAGCTCGTCCCAATAGGTCACCTCCTCGAAGGGCAGGTGCTCGATGGGGGCGCCGGTGATGATGAGGCCGTCGAATTTCTCGTCCTTCACCTCCTGGAAGGGTTTGTAGAACTCTTCCATGTGCTCGGCGGCGGTGTTCTTGGTCTGATGCTCGGACATGCGGATCAGGCGGAAGTCGATCTGCAGGGGCGTTGCGCCGATCAGCCGGGCGAACTGGTTCTCGGTCTGGATCTTCTTCGGCATCAGGTTGAGAAGGCCGATCTTGATCTGGCGGATGTCCTGTCGGGCGGCGCGGGTGTCCGACATGACCATGACGCCCTCGCGCGAGAGGACGTCATAGGCGGGCAGGTTGGCGGGCAGGGTGATGGGCATCGGAAAAATCCGTCGAATTTTCAGCAGAAAGGCGGCCCGGGATGTCCCGGTCAGGCCGCCTGCGAGGCGCGCTTGTCCAGTGCCGCGCCGATCAGCTCCCGGAAGTCCCCGGGAGTCTGGACGCGGGCGATCTCGTCGGCGGCGACCCTGAGCCCCCAATTGGCTGCCATCGCCGCGTAGCGGGGCTGGCGATGTGCCAGCGCGCGGGCGTAGGTCCAGCGCACGAAGGCGTCCGGGTCCACCGCCCCGGGCATTCGGCCCGTTTCGCTCAGATAGGCGTGCCAGCACTCCAGCAGGAACTCCGGCCGGTAATACATCGGCTTCGGTGCCTTGTCGAAGCGGCGGATCAGGTCGGCGGTATGCGCCTCCGACCCTTCGATCCAGACCATCAGCGCGTGGCGCGAGAGCACGCTCAGCACCGGGTCGGTGCGGCTGTCGGGGTTCACCACCTCGCAGATCGAGCCACCGGAATCGCAGACGAAATTGTCATAGCCATAAAGGTCATGCGCGCGGTCGATGAAATGCGGCGTGTCCAGCAGCGCGGCGATCTCGGCCTCGCGGTGCTGGTTCTGGCGGTGGCGGTATTCGTCGAAGGGCAGGCCCCCCAGCGCCGGATCGCCCGGTTTGCCCAGATAGGTGCTCAGCGGCGCCAGATTGTCGAAGGTGATGTTCGACGCGATGCGCACCGAATCCGACAGCAGCAATTCGCGCAACAGCGGAACCTTCATCGCCTCGCGCTTGAAATTGTCGGCGATGGCCTCGCCCATGTAGCGGGTGCCGATCCGGTAATCGATCGAGTAATGGAACCAGCCGCCGTCCCGCAGGATCGAGGAGATCCGCGTCTTGCCCAGACCCGACATGCCGAACAGCAGCACGCGTTTGCGGGCTGCATCCATCCATTCGGCGCGGGTCTCGTAGATCATCGGAGTATTCTCGGCGGCCATGGGCCTCTATATGCCCCTGTCATTGCCGGGGTTCAAGGCGGGTGATCCCGACGCCGCCCGCGCGGGCCAGATCGGGGTCCAGCGTCATCGGGATATATTCGCCCCGCCGCCACAGGACGCCGAGGTCGTCGTAATGGCGGCTGAGCGGGTGCCCGCTCTCGCCGGTCGAGATGATGAACACGCTCGCCTCGGGGTCGGCCATGTCATAGACGCCGCGATAGCCCGCGCCGTGGACGTTGAGGAACGGTTCGCGCGTGCCGGGCGGCCCGCCGGCGGTACGGCCGCGCATCAGCGTGTGATCCCCGCCCGAGGTCGATTGCCGGATGTTCACGAAATGCCGCAGGATCGGCACATCGCCCAGCACCGGATGGTCATGCGTCGCCTGATGCGCGTCGCCCCAGCGCCAGCTTTCGATGGCCGGGCCATAGGTCCGCGTGAGGTCCAGCAGCGCCGCGTCCATTGCCGTGCGGGCGATGTCGACGCAGGTTTCCACCACCGCCGATTGCACCACGTCGCACCAGACCCCGGCGCCATCGGTGTTGCGGAACACCCGTTCCAGGAATTCGGGCTCCATATGCGTGAACATGTCGACCGAGGGGCCGAGCTCGTCGCGGATCAGCCGGAATTGCAGCTCGCGCATCCAGGCGGCATAGATCAGCGGTTCGGGCAGATGCTCGGACATCTCGCCGTTCCAGTCGGCGAGGAGTTGCAGGGCCAGTTGCCGCTGCGATTCGGAGGTGCCGGGCTGGGCGGGCTCGCCCTGGAACCAGAGTTCGGCGCCGACCAGCGGCAGCAGCAGGCGTGCGGCCTGGCTGACGGTATCGAGCTGCGCCTCGATGAAGCTTTCGCGGGTATGGACCGAGCGCTGGCGCATCAGCCGCACCCAGCGCTGGATGCGTACCGTATCGCCCCAGTTGAAGCTGACATGCAGCGGGAAGGGCCGGTCGAGCGGCTTGTTGTTGGTATTGCCCAAGAGCCCGGTCTCGGGATCGACGAAACGCGGGTTCGATTCGTAGGGGAAGAACCCGTCCCAGCGCGCCGCCGGATCGGCGCCCGGGGCGGGCATCATGCCGCGCGTCGGGCTGGCGGCATCGCGCCGGGGCATGCGGCCGATCATCTGCATGGCGATATGCTCGCGGTCGATCAGCGTCAGGTTCTGCGCCGGGGCGACGTATCGCTCCATCGTGGCGATGGCCTCGTCCACATTCTGCGCCCGCATCAGCCCGATGGCCGCGCTCAACGAGGTGTCGTCGCCCGCCAGCGCCGTCCAGGACAGCGCCGCGACATGGCCGGGAGGCGTGACCGCGGCCAGCGAGTAATGCGTACCGGGCAGGATCGGGCCGTTTTCCGACCAGCGCAGGGTGATGGTCACCGGGTCGCTGTCGGCCACGGTGATGATCGAGCGCCGGGTCTCGAACGCCGTCCAGCCGTCCGGCGTGCGGTATTCCTGCGGGTTCTCGGGGTTCAATTCCTCAAGGAACAGGTCCTGATCGTCCAGATAGGCGGTGGTCAGGCCCCAGCCCAGGGCCTCGGACCGGCCGACCAGCACCACCGGGATCCCGGGGATCGTGCCGCCGGTGACCGCGCCCGAGGTCAGGTCCAGTCGCGCCAGATACCAGATCGACGGCGCGGCGAAGGGCAGGTGCGGGTCATTGGCCAAAAGCGTCCCGCCGTTGGCCGATCTGAGCACCCCCGCCGCCCAGGCGTTCGAGGCGCCCGCCATCTCGATGGAATTGAAGGGCGAAAGCGCCTCGCCCGGGGCCTCTCCGGGGACCGAGGGGGCCATGGCCAGCTGCGTATCGGTGAGGCCCGGGAAGAGGCTGGCGAAATCGGGCAGCGCCGCCATCCCGGCCGAGGGATCGCCGGGCATCAGATCGACCGTCCGCTCCTCGCCGATCAGCGCGGAAAGGCGGGCGCGGCGGACCTCGTTCTCCAGATGGCCGGACAGCTGCACCGCCATCAGCTTGACGATGGCGATGGAATCCGCGGGCTGCCAGAGGCCGATCTCACCGGGGAACAGGAAATATTCCGGCGCGCCGCGGCCCAGCGCGCGCTCGTTCACCAGGTTGATCCAGGCATTGACGCCGCGGGCATAGGCATCGAGCGCATTCAGCGTGTCGTTGTCCTGCACCGCCACCGATTCCTGCGCCAGCGTGTAAAGGTCGAGGCGCCGCATCAGCTCGTCGGTCCTGACCGTCCGCTCGCCGAAGACCTCGCTCAGGCGCCCCTGCACGGTGCGGCGCAGGATGGTCATCTGCCAGAGCCGGTCCTGGGCATGGGCAAAGCCCAGGCCAAAGAACACATCCGCATCCGTCGGGCCGAAAACATGCGGCACCGCCCAGGTGTTCCGCGCGATCTCGACCGTGCCCGAGACGCCGCGCACCTGCCAGGTGGCGTCATAATCGGGCAGCGAGCGCGACAGGAAATAATAGACGCCGACGACGACCACGACCGACAGGACCACCAGCGCCGTGGCGATCCGCAGAAGCCAGCGGAAGAGGGTGAGCATGGCGGGGAGCCTCGTCGTGTTGACCTCGGATGCAGGTTCGTTTCCTATGACCTCGGGCGCGCAAGCGCAATTCAAACCAGCGGCAGCGAGGGGACGACATGGCCAAGGTGGCATTTCTGGGCTTGGGGGTCATGGGCGCCCCGATGGCGGGACATCTGGTCAAGGCGGGGCATGAGGTGACCGTCTACAACCGCACCTTCGCCAAGGCCGAGGCCTGGGTCGCGACCCATGGCGGCCGGGCCGCCAAGACCCCGCGCGAGGCGGCCGGGGGCCAGGATTTCGTCATGGCCTGCGTCGGCAACGACGCCGATCTGGCCGGGGTCTGCCGGGGCGACGACGGCGCCTTTGCCGGCATGGGCAAGGGCGCGATCTTCGTTGATCACACCACCGTCTCCTCGGGCATCACCCTGGCCCTGTCGGCCGAGGCCGCCGCGCTGGGGCTGGGCTTTGTCGATGCGCCGGTTTCGGGCGGGCAGGCGGGGGCCGAGAACGGGGTCCTCTCGATCATGTGCGGCGGGACCGAGGCCGATTACACCGCCGCCGAGCCGGTGATGCAGGCCTACGGCCGTACGGTGAAGCGGCTGGGCGAGTCGGGCGCGGGCCAGATCGCCAAGATGATGAACCAGATCTGCATCGCCGGGCTGGTGCAGGGCCTCTCCGAAGCGTTGCGCTTTGGCGAGAAGGCCGGGATGGACGGCAAGGCGGTGGTCGAGGTCATCTCGGGCGGCGCGGCGGGGTCCTGGCAGATGAACAACCGCCATGCGACGATGCTGGACGGCAAATTCGACTACGGCTTCGCGGTGGACTGGATGCGCAAGGATCTGGGCATCTGCCTGCAGACCGCCGATGAAATCGGCGCGCCGCTGCCGATGACCGCGCTCGTCGACCAGTTCTACAAGGACGTGCAGCAGATGGGCGGCGGGCGCTGGGACACGTCCTCGCTGATCGAGCGGCTGCGGAGGCTCTCGTGAGCCTGGAGACCCGCATCGCCCAGGGCAGGGGGGACGAACCCGCCGACCTCGTGCTGAAGGGCGGCGTTGTCTGGGACATGGTGACGGGGGCGAAGATCCCCGGCGACGTCGCCATCTGCGGTGACCGGATCGTCGGCATCGGCGCGGAATACACGGGCAAGCGCGAGGTCGATGTGACCGGCAAGCTGCTGGTCCCCGGCTTCATCGACACGCATCTGCATATCGAAAGCTCCTGCATCACCCCCTATGAATTCGACCGCTGCGTGCTGCCGCGCGGCGTGACGACGGCGATCTGCGACCCGCACGAGATCGCCAATGTCTGCGGTCTGACCGGCATCCGCTATTTTCTGGAGGCCTCGGCGCGCACGGTCATGGACATCCGCGTGAACCTGTCCTCCTGCGTGCCGTCGACGCATATGGAGACCTCGGGCGCGGTGCTGGAAGCCGCGGATCTGGCGCCGCTGGCCGACCACCCCCGGGTCATCGGCCTCGCGGAATTCATGAACTACCCGGGCGTGATCCACCGCGATCCGGGCTGCATGGCGAAGCTCAGGGCCTTCGAGGGGCGGCATATCGACGGCCATTCGCCCTTGCTGCGCGGCAAGGACCTGAACGCCTATATTTCGGCGGGCATCCGGACGGAGCATGAGAGCACCTCGGCCGCGGAAGCCACCGAGAAGCTGCAGAAGGGCATGCGGGTGCTGATCCGCGAGGGCTCCGTCAGCAAGGATCTCGAAGCGCTGGCCGAGATCCTGACCCCGGTGACCTCGGCCTATCTGTGCCTCTGCACCGACGACCGGAACCCGCTGGATATCGCCGAACACGGCCACCTCGACTACATGATCCGCCGCCTGATCGAGAAGGGCTGCGATCCGCTCTCGGTTTACCGCGCGGCGTCGCTCAGCGCTGCCGAGGCCTTCGGGCTGAAGGACCGCGGCCAGATCGCCCCGGGCAAGCGCGCCGATATCGTCGTGCTGGACGACCCGGCCCAATGCCGCGCCGAGATGGTGTTCTGCGGCGGCGTTCTGGCCTCGGACGAGGCCTTCGCCGCCCGGGAGATCATCGCGCCGGTGGCCCGCGCCTCGGTCCACGTCCCGCCCCTGAGCGTCGAAAGCTTCCGCTACGCCTCGAACAACCCCGAGACGCCGGTGATCGGGATCTGGCCCGGCAAGATCCTGACCGAACACCTGCGGCTGACGGTGCCGGCGACGGATGGCGACAAGCGGCCCGATCCCTCGCAGGACCTGGCCCGGATCACGGTGATCGAGCGGCACGGCAAGAACGGCAACATCGCCAACGGCTTCGTGCGGGGCTTCGCCCTGAAACGCGGCGCGATTGCCTCGACCGTCTGCCACGACCACCACAACATCGCCGTGGTGGGGGCCGACTACGCCGACATGAAGCTGGCGGCCGAACGGCTGGGCCAGATCGAGGGCGGGTTCGTCGTGGTCGAGGGCGGGAAGGTGCTGGCGGAACTGGCCCTGCCGGTGGCAGGGCTGATGTCGCTGGAACCCTTCGAGCACGTCCGCGACCGGCTGGTCGAGCTGCGCCAGGCCGCGCGGTCGCTGGGGGTCGAGCTGGAGGAGCCCTTCCTGCAACTCGCCTTCGTGGCGCTGCCGGTGATCCCGCATCTGAAGATCACCGATTTCGGCCTGGTCGATGTGGACCGGTTCGAGGTGATCGGCTGACGGAGCCCGCGGCGCGGGGCCCCATTGAGGGCCCCCGCGCCGCGCGGGGGGCCGTCTGCCCCCCGCCGGGCTCGTGCCGAGCCCGCCCCCCGAGGATATTTGCAGAACAAAGAAGGGCATCTTCGTTCCTCAACTATCCACGGGGTTTCCAAAGGGGGGCGTGCCCCCCTTTGGGCAGGGGGTCCGGGGGACGGCAGTCCCCCGGTTTGGCCTACGGCAATACCTCGCCCGGCACGGGCGGCACATTGCCCCCCAGCGCCTCGGTGATGGTCGTCACATTGGCCACGATCATCCCGGGCCAGGTCTCGGCCCCCGATCCCGCCTCGCCCAGGGCGTCGGAATAGAGCGAGCCGCCGATTTCGAGCCTGTGGCCTTTTGAAGCCGCCGCCTCGACCAGGGCGCGGACGGCGCGGGGGTTGAGCGTGGTCTCGATGAAGGCTGCGGGCACCTGCCGGGCGGCGGCGAGGTCGGCGGTGGCGTCGATGTCGGCGATGGAGGGTTCGCTTTCCGTGGAAATCCCCTGGATCGCCGCATTCTCCAGCCCGTAGCGGTGCGAGAAATACTGGAAGGCGTCATGCGCGGTCAGCAGGATCCGCTGTTCGGCCGGGATCGAATCCAGCGCCTCGGCCGCCCAGGAATCGAGCGCCGCCGCCCGCGCCATCTCGGCGTCGCGGCCCCGGGCGATGCTGTCGGCGCACTCGGGTGCCATCGCGGTCAGCACCTCGGCCAGCGCCGGAAAGGTCGTGGCCCAGAGCGCGGGGTCCATCCAGATATGCGGATCGGGCGCCTCGCCATGGGTGAGGAGCCTGTCCTCCGGGACGCTGGCGCCCAGAACCGCCGCGCCGACCCGTTCCAGCACCGAGCCGAGCCGCCCCTCCAGCCCCAGCCCCAGCGCGACGATCCGGTCGGCCTCGCGCAATCTGGCGATGTCGGAGGGCCGCGCCTGATAGAGATGCGGGTCGAGGCCGGGGCCGATCAGCACCTCGACCCGGACGCAGTCGCCCGCCATCCGCTGCGCCGGGTCACCGATCATGCCGATCGTCGCCAGCAGCACTGGCTGCGCCGCCGCGGGGGTGGCGAGGCCGAGGGCAAGGGTGAGGGCAGCAAGGCCAGTGCGCATGGGATTCTCCGTTGATGTCGAGGAGAATGTAGTCGAGGCTACATTCTGTGTCAACGTCTACAAATGAGCCGCGCTCCCTCCGCCTGATCGGAGAATCCGATCAATTCGGCTCAGAGAGGCGAATTGCTCTGGGCCCGCCGCTGCGCTCAAATGGAGGGCAAGCGGAGGCGGGTCATGGTCGAAACAGCGCGTGTGGTCATCATCGGGGGCGGGGCGGTCGGGGCCTCGGCGCTCTACCATCTGGCGCTCAGGGGCTGGACCGATTGTCTGCTTCTGGAACGCAACGAGCTGACCGCGGGCTCGACCTGGCACGCGGCGGGCAATGTGCCGACCTTCTCGTCCTCCTGGTCGATCATGAACATGCAGCGCTATTCGGCGGGGCTTTACCGGGGCCTCGGCGCGGCGGTCGATTACCCGATGAACTACCACGTCACCGGCTCCGTGCGCCTCGGTCACAGCGACGAGCGGATGCGCGAATTCCAGAAGGTGGTCGGCATGGGTCGCACCCAGGGGATGGATCTGGAGACGCTTTCGCCCGGTGAGATCCGCGCCAAATACCCGTTCCTGGAACTCCATGACCTCAAGGGCGCGCTCTACGATCCCTATGACGGCGATATCGACCCGGCGCAGCTGACCCAGGCGCTGGCCGCGGGCGCCCGCCAGCTGGGCGCGCGGATCGAGCGGTTCCGGCCGGTCACCGGCGCCCGGCGCGAGCAGGGCGAATGGGTGCTGGAGACGCCGAAGGGCGAGGTGCGCTGCGAATTCGTGGTGAACGCGGGCGGCTATTACGCCGGGCGCGTCGGCGCGATGTTCGGCCGCCGCGTGCCGATGATGGTGATGAGCCACCAGTACCTGCTGTTCGACACGATCCCCGAGCTGGAGCAATGGACGAAGGAAAGCGGCCGCAAGCTGCCGCTTCTGCGCGATGTCGACAGTTCCTATTACCTCCGGCAGGAGAAGATGGGCTTCAACCTCGGCCCCTACGAGAACCCTTGCCGGGCCCATTGGGCCAGTCCCGACGACCCGATGCCCGAGGATTTCAGCTTCCAGCTCTATCCCGACGATCTGGAGCGGCTGGAATGGCATATCAACGACGCTATGGCCCGGGTGCCGCTCCTGGAAAAGGCCAACCTCCAGAAGGTCATCAACGGCCCGATCCCCTACACGCCCGATGGCAATCCCCTGATCGGCCCGATGCCGGGCGTGCCCAATGCGTTTGAGGCCTGCGTCTTCACCTTCGGCATCTGCCAGGCGGGCGGTGCGGGCAAGGTGTTGGCCGAATGGGTGACCGAGGGCGGCACGGAATGGGACATGTGGTCCTGCGACCCGCGCCGCTTCACCGGCTGGGAGGATTCCGACTATTGTGTCGCCAAGGGGATGGAGGTCTATGGCCACGAATACGCCATCCATTTCCCGATGGCGCGCTGGCCCGCTGCGTCCGACCGCAAGCTCTCGCCGGTCCATGACCGGCTGAAGGCGCTGGGCGCGCAATTCGCCCCCTACAACGGCTGGGAACGGGCGGAATATTTCGCGCAGCCCGGCGATGACACGTCGTGGCAGGCGACGCAGACCTTCCGCCGCGACGGCCCCTGGCAGGCGCGCATCCGGGCGGAATGCGAGGCGGTGCGCGACGGTTGCGGCGTACTGGACCTGCCCGGCTTCACCCGGCTCCGGCTCGCCGGTCCCGGGGCGCGGGCGCATCTCGACAGTCTCACCGCCTCGCGCATTCCGGCGCCGGGGCGCACCGGCCTCCTCTATTTCGCCGACGACCGCGGGCGGATCGTCACCGAAATGACGGCGCTGCCCTTCAGCGACGAGGATATCGGCGTGATCACGGCGGCCGTGGCGCAAAGCCACGACGCGGATCTCTTGCGCCGGAACCTGCCCGAGGGCGTGGTGCTGGAAGACTGGTCCGACAAGATCCATTGCTTCATCGTCACCGGCCCGACAGCGCGCGAGATCCTCGCCCCGATCACCCAAGGCGACCTGTCGCTGCCCTGGCTCTCGGTCCAGTATCAGGCGAAGGTCGCGGGCAAGGACGTGGCGCTGATCCGCGTCTCCTTCGCCGGAGAACTGGGGTGGGAGGTGCATTGCGACCGCGCCGATGCGCCCACGATCTACGACGCGATCCTCGCGCAAGGGGCGGTGCCCTTCGGCATGAAGGCCCTGAATTCGCTCAGGATCGAGAAGGGCTACCGGGCCTGGAAGGGCGACCTCTCCACCGATTATTCGCTGCTGGAGGGCGGGCTCGACCGCTTCATCGACTGGTCGAAGGACTTCCCCGGCAAGCCCGCGCTGGAACGCGAGCGCCAGCAGGGCCCGGCCAAAGCCTTCACCATGCTCACCGTCGACGCCCCCGATTTCGACCCGCCCTACATGGCCAATGTCTGGGCCGGCGACCGGATCGTCGGCGAGGTCACCTCGGCCGCCTGGGGCTACCGGACCGGCGCCTGCGTGGCGCTGGCCACCCTGCGCCGCGAATACATCGCCCCCGGCACCGCCCTTGAGGTCGAAATCTACGGCAGCCGCTACAAGGCGCGGGTAGAAGGGGCGGGTCCGCTCTGGGACGCGTCGAATGAAAGGCTCCGCTCATGATCACTTTGCCCGAAATACGCACGGGGGTTTCCAAAGGGGGAGTGTACTCCCCCTTTGGCGAGGGGGGCCCGGGGGGGCGAGCAGCCCCCCCGTCTTCCGATGACTCAGGGCGAGCAGCCCCCCCGCCTTCCGAGATTACCCTCCTCGACGGCGGCATGGGCCAGGAACTGATCCACCGCGCCGGCGACCAGCCGACGCCGCTCTGGGCCACGCGGGTCATGATCGACCATCCGGGCATGGTGCAGGCCGTGCATGACGATTACTTCGCCGCCGGTGCCAGCCTCGCCACCACCAACACCTACGCCCTGCACCACGACCGGTTCCTGAAATTCGGCCTCGACCACCGCTTCCTCGACTTCTACGAGGCCGCGCTGTCCGAGGCCGAAGCGGCCCGCGCCAAGGCAGCCAGGGGCCTGCTTGCCGGTTCCATGGGCCCGCTCGTCGCCTCCTACCGGCCGGAAACCCTGCCGCCGCACCCCGAGGCCGTGGCGAAATACGCCGAGGTGGCGGCCATCATGGCGCCCCGCGTGGACCTGTTGATCGGGGAAACCGTGGCGTCCCTCGACCATGCCCGGTCGCTGATCGAGGGCGCAAAGCAAGGCGCGCCGGACACACCGCTCTGGCTGTCGGTGACGGTCGAGGATCGCGACGGGACCCTCCTGCGCTCGGGCGAAAACCTCGCCGACCTCGCGCCGCTGCTCAAGGGCGTGGACGCGGTGCTGGCCAATTGCTCGGCGCCCGAGGCGATGGATCAGGCTATGCCGCTGCTCAGATCCTTCGGCAAGCCCTTCGGCGCCTATGCCAACGGCTTCCAGCAGATCACCTCGGATTTCCTCAAGGACAATGCCACGGTCGACGCGCTGAGCAACCGCCCGGAACTGACCCCCGAACGCTATGCCGATTTCGCCATGGGCTGGGTCGGGCAGGGCGCCACGCTGGTCGGCGGCTGCTGCGAGACGGGGCCCGCCCATATCGCCGAACTCGCCCGCCGCTTACGTGCGGCCGGCCACCCAATCCGCTGAGGTCCCAGATGCTGCCCAGCCACGCGCGCGTTGTCATCATCGGGGGCGGGGTCTCCGGCTGCTCGGTTGCCTATCATCTGGCCAAGGCCGGATGGACCGACATCGTGCTTCTGGAGCGTAAGCAACTGACCAGCGGCACCACCTGGCACGCGGCGGGGCTGATCGGCCAGCTGCGCGGCTCGCGCAACATGACCCGGCTCGCGCGCTATTCGGCGGATCTTTACGTGAAGCTGGAAGCCGAAACCGGGATCGCCACGGGGATGCGCCAGACCGGCTCCATCTCCGTGGCGCTGACCGAGGCGCGGCGGGAGGAACTCTATCGTCAGGCGGCGCTGGCCCGGGCCTTCGACGTGGACGTGACCGAGATCAGCCCCTCCGAGGTCAAGGCGATGTACCCGCATCTGAACGTGGGCGACGTGGTGGGGGCGGTGCATCTGCCCCTGGACGGCCAATGCGACCCGGCGAACATCGCCATGGCGCTGGCCAAGGGTGCGCGGATGCGCGGCGCGCAGATCCATGAGGGCGTCAAGGTCACGCGCGTGCTGGACGACGGTGCCCGGGTCACGGGCGTCGCCTATGAGGGGCCGGAGGGCCCCGGCACCATCGCCTGCGAGCATGTGGTGAATTGCGGCGGCATGTGGGGCCGGGATCTGGCCGCGCAATCGGGCGTCACGCTGCCCCTGCACGCGGCGGAACATTTCTATCTGGTGACCGAACCGATCGAGGGGCTAGGCCGGCTGCCCGTCCTGCGCGTCCCCGACGAATGCGCCTATTACAAGGAGGACGCCGGCAAGATGATGCTCGGCGCCTTCGAACCCAAGGCCAAGCCCTGGGGCATGGGCGGCATCCCCGAGGATTTCTGCTTCGACAGCCTGCCCGAGGATTTCGAGCATTTCGAGCCGATCCTGGCGCAGGCCATGAACCGGATGCCGCTGTTCCAGAATGCCGGTATCCACACCTTCTTCAACGGGCCCGAGAGTTTCACCCCCGATGACCGCTATTACCTGGGCCCCGCGCCTGAGCTAGGGAATTACTGGGTCGCGGCGGGGTATAATTCCGTAGGCATCGTCTCCTCGGGCGGCGCGGGCATGGCGCTGGCCGCCTGGATGACCGAGGGCGAGGCGCCTTTTGACCTCTGGGAGGTCGATATCCGCCGCGCCCAGCCCTTCCAGAAGAACCGCCGCTATCTGAGGGAGCGGGTGACGGAGACGCTGGGCCTGCTTTACGCCGATCACTTTCCGTTCCGGCAGGTGGTCACCTCGCGGGGCGTCCGCCGCTCGCCCCTGCACGAGGCGCTGAAGGCGCGGGGCGCGGTGTTCGGGGAAGTTGCGGGTTGGGAACGCGCGAACTGGTTCGCCGCCCCGGGGCAAGAGCGCGAATACCGCTATGCCTGGGGGCGGCAGAACTGGTTCGGGAACCAGAGGGCCGAGCATCTGGCCGTCCGCAACGCCGTGGGTCTGTTCGACATGACCTCGTTCGGCAAGATACGGGTCGAGGGGCGGGATGCCTGCGCCTTCCTGCAACGCGTCTGCGCCAACGACATGGACGTGGCGCCGGGGCGGATCGTCTACACGCAGATGCTGAACGCGCGGGGCGGGATCGAGAGCGATCTGACGGTGACGCGGCTCACGGACACCGCCTTCCTGCTGGTGGTGCCGGGGGCGACGCTGCAACGGGATCTGGCCTGGCTCAGGCGGCATCTGGGTGAGGCTTTCGCAGTGGTGACGGATGTCACGGCGGGCGAGGCGGTGCTGTGCCTGATGGGGCCCAAGGCGCGTGAGGCGCTGGCCGGGATCACGCCCGCCGCGCTCGATAACGCGGCTTTCCCCTATGGCACGGCGCAGGAGATCGAGCTGGGCATGGGCCTCGGCCGCGCGCATCGGGTTTCCTATGTGGGCGAGCTGGGCTGGGAGCTTTATGTGCCAACCGATCAGGCGGCGCATGTCTTCGAAAGCCTGATGGAGGCCGCGCCCGGGATCACCCTCTGCGGGCTGCACGCGCTGGACAGCTGTCGGATCGAGAAGGGCTTCCGCCACTGGGGCCATGACATCACCGACGAGGATCATGTGCTGGAAGCGGGCCTCGGCTTTGCGGTGAAGCCCGAAAAGGGCGATTTCATCGGCCGCGACGCGGTCCTTCGCAAGCGCGAGGCGGGGCTTGAGCGGCGGATGGTCCAGTTCCTGCTGCAGGACCCCGAAGCCATGGCCTGGCACAACGAGCCGATCTGGTGCGATGGCGCGATCGTCGGCACCGTCACCTCGGGCAATTACGGCCATAGCCTCGGGGGCTCCGTGGCGATGGGCTATGTGCCGGTGGAAGGCGGTTTCGACGGCGTGTTCGAGATCGACGTGGCGGGGCGGCGGGTGCCTGCCCGGGCCTCGCTGAGCCCGATGTATGACCCGAAGGCGTTGCGCGTTCGGATGTGACGAAGGCCGGGGGGCTGCCGCCCCCCGGACCCCCTGCCCAGAGGGGGGAGCACGCTCCCCCCTCTGGACACCCCCCGTGGATATTTGGAGAACAAAGATGGACGAGGAAGTCTGTGCTCCGGTGAAGGCGCGGCGGAGCGGGGGGCGGGGCGCGCGGGTCGCCCTGCGCTCGGCGCCGCTGGAAGAGGGCAAGCGGCCGGTCAGGGCGGGCCTGCCGGGCGGGCAATATGCGCCGCTGAGCGAGGCGGCCGTGCTGCGCATCCATCAGGCGGCGCTGGAGGCGCTGGAGGTGGTGGGGCTGGCCAATGCGCCCGCCTCGGGCATCGAGGCTATGACCCGCGCCGGGGCGGTGCTGGGGGAGGACGGGCGGCTTCGCTATCCCCGCGCGCTGGTCGAGGACATGCTGGCCAAGGCGGCGCGGGGGATCACCCTGCATGGCCGCGACCCGAGGCACGATCTGCATCTGGAGGGCACGCGGGTGCATTACGGCACGGCGGGGGCGGCGGTGCATGTGGTCGATCTGGAGACCCTGGATTACCGCGAGTCGACCGCGCAGGACCTGCATGACGCGGCGCGCATCGTCCATCATCTGGACAATGTGCATTTCTTCCAGCGGATCTGCGTCTGTCGCGATGTGACCGACAATTTCGACATGGATATCAACACGCTCTACGGCGCGCTGGCGGGGACGACCAAGCATGTCGGCACCTCGTTCAGCGACCCGTCGCATGTGGCGGGGTGTTTCGACCTGCTGCACCTGGTGGCGGGGGGCGAGGAGGCCTGGCGCGCCCGGCCTTTCGTCAGCAATTCCAATTGCTTCGTCGTGCCGCCGATGAAATTCGCCGAGGAAAGCTGCATCACCATGGAGGCCTGCATCCGGGCGGGCATGCCGGTGCTGCTGCTGTCAGCGGGGCAGGCGGGCGCCACCAGCCCCGCGCCCATCGCGGCGACCATCGTGCAGGCGGTGGCGGAGTGTCTGGCGGGCGTGGTCTATGTGAACGCGATCGCGCCCGGGCATCCGGCGATCTTCGGCACCTGGCCCTTTGTCAGCGATCTCAGGACCGGCGCCATGTCGGGCGGCAGCGCCGAACAGGCCCTGCTGACCGCCGGCTGCGCGCAGATGCACCGTTTCTATGGCCTGCCGGGCGGCGCGGCGAGCGGCATCTCGGACAGCAAGCTGCCGGACATGCAGGCGGGCTGGGAGCAGGGGATCACCAACGTCCTGGCCGGGCTCGCCGGGCTGAACCTGTGCTACGAGGCGGTGGGGATGCATGCCTCGCTGCTGGGATTCAGCTTTGAATCGCTGGTGCTGGGCGATGATCTGCTGGGGCAGGCCCTGCGCTGCGTGCGGGGCATCGACGTGACCGAGGATTCCGTCAGCCTCGAGGTGATGAAGGAGGTCTGTCTGGGCGGAGCGGGCCATTACCTCGGCTCCGATCAGACGCTGAAGCTGATGCAGACCGAATACATCTATCCGGCGCTGGGCAACCGGATGAGCCCCAAGGAATGGAACGAGGCCGGGCGGCCCCTGCTGCTGGACGCGGCGCAGAAGCGGGTCGCGGACCTGCTGGCCCAGGCGCCCAGCCAGATCGACCCGGCCACGGATCTGGCGATCCGCAGCCGGTTCAACATTCACTTCCGCTGAGCCTCAGCGCGAGATCAGCACCGAGCATTGCGCGTGGCGCACCACGCGGGCGGCGGTCGAGCCGATGAAGTAATCGCTCAAGCCCGGGCGGTGCGAGGCGATCATGATGAGATCGGCGCCGGTATCGTCGGCGCATTGCAGGATCTGGCTGGCCGGGGCGCCGGTGCGGATCTCGGACTGGACATCGGCGCTGACGCCATCGGCCAGAAGGCCCAGCTCGACCCTTGCCTCGGCCTGGCGGCGGTCGTTCAGGTCGCGGGGCAGTTCGGCGGCGATATAGCTCGGCACATCTTCCAGAACGTGCAGCAGCCGGATCACGCCGCCCGCATCCAGCAGTTGAACGGCCTTGTCGATCAGGGCCTTGCCGGCTTCGCCATGGCTGAGGTCGACGGCGACGATGATGTGTTTGTACATGGTCTTCTCTCCAGTTCGCGTAGGGTGAAGATAGGGCCGAGGATCGCCCCCGGACATGATCTGGGTCAAGGTCTTGCCAGTCTCGCGCCCCGGGCGAGGGCACGGGCGATCCCCAGAAGCACCAGTCCGGCCAGCGCGAAGCCGAGGCAGAGCCCGGCGATGTTCAGCGCGATGCGCGTGGCACCGAACCGGCCGACATCGAGGAAGAAATAGGGATAGATGCCGTCGATCTGGCCCCTGAGCAGCGCATAGAGGCAATAGCCCGCGGGCCAGATCAGCCAGCGCGGCACATCGGCCAGCGTCAGGGCCCGCCCGCCCCAGCCCAGCCACCAGAGCACGGCGAAGAGCGGCGTCAGCGTGTGCAGCCAGAGATCGGCCCAGAAGGTCAGCCCGGTCAGCGGCACCTCGGGCGCCAGCAGCAGGTGGAAGACGATCCCGACCATGCCGATCGACAGCACGACCCCCGCCATCCAGCCGTCGCCCGGGTTCCGGCCAAGCGCGACGAGGGCGAAGCTGACGAAGACCAGCGCATTGGTCAGGATGGTGAAGAACCGTCCAAGCGCCCAGAGGCGCAGCAGCGGGTCGGCCAGCCCCTCGGTCGCGCCGCTGGCGAGGAATTGCAGGACCAGCCCGCACAGGGCGGCCAGGGCGACGAGGGCGGCGAGATTTCGGGACATGACACCTCCGGGTTGAAAGGGCAGGATACAAGGGCCGCGAAAGATGTCACGCGGCTTGGCGGGGGTTCGGCATGGACATGTTGTCGGTTTCGGTTTTCGCGCTGGCGCTTCTGCTGGCGGCGGGCACGCCCGGTCCTTCGATCGCGGCGCTGGTGGCGCGGGTGCTGTCGCGCGGCTGGCGCGAGGTGATGCCCTTCGTGCTGGCCATGTGGCTGGGCGAGCTGATCTGGCTGCTGACGGCGCTGGCGGGGCTGGCGACGCTGGCGCAGGCGTTTCACTGGCTGTTTGCCGGGCTGAAATGGCTGGGCGTGGCCTATCTGCTCTGGCTCGCCTGGAGCATGTGGCGCGCGCCGGGCGACGGCGGCGAGGCGGAATTGCCGCGCCGGGGATCGGCCTGGTCGATGTTCGGGGCGGGGATGGCGGTGACGCTGGGCAATCCCAAGATCATGCTGTTCTATCTGGCGCTCTTGCCGACGCTGCTGGACACGCGGGCCCTGGGCTGGGGCGAGGCCGGGCTTCTGGCGCTGGTCACGCTGGCGGTGCTGGCGGTGGCGGATCTGGGCTGGATCCTGCTGGCGCAGCATGCCCGCAGGCTCCTCAGGACGCCGCGCGCGATCCGCCTGTCCCGGCGGCTGAGTGCGCTGGTCATGGGCGGCGCGGCGGCAGCGATTGCCGCAAAGGCGTGATGCCGCCGATTTTCCGCCCCGAAGGTTGATCGGCCGGGCGGCGGCTCTCTATGGTGGCGCTGACAGGGACCAAAGGGGAATCGCCGATGCGGCTTATCGCGGCGGCCATCATCGGGACGGGGCTTGGCGGCGCGGCCTTCGCCGAATGCGCGCTGCCGGAACCCAGCGCCCCGGCCAGCGGCTGGCAGGTGATCGAGGGCGAGGATTTCGCCTTCACCGCTGAAAACCCGGCCTTCCCCGGTCTCACGGTCGAACTGACGATGGACGCGCCGGTCATCCCCGAGGTGCTGGATTTCGTGCAACTCGACCGCTACGGCGGGCGGGTGGCGCTGCTGCAGTATTTCTCGGGCGATCCGGGGACCTCGGCGCTGGTGACGATGGTCAGGAATGCGGTCATCGACCTCGGCACCGGGCAGACGCTGGCCACGCCCCTCTATTCCGCCGATTGCGAGCAGATCGCCTGGACCTGGTTCCCCAACCATGTCGAGGTCGCCGACGCCGCGATGATCGAACGGATCACGCTGCCCCTGGACTGAGGCCTCAGCCGAAGGCCCGGCCGATCAGGCCGATCAGCCGCAGGATCTGCCCCAGAAGCCGCGCGACCTCGGGGCTGGCATAGGCCAGCACCAGGACCGCGACGACCACGAGGATGACGACAAGCCAGACCTTCGCCCGCTGCGACATGGGGACACCCGTTGCTCTGCGCCCAGCGATGTTGCCACGAAAAAGGGCGGCCGTCACGGGCCGCCCTTTGGTCGTCGGGGAGGCGCGGCTCAGCCCCGGGCGCGGCGTCCGCCCCGGCGGCCCGAGGATGCGGCCGAGGCCGCGGCCGAGGCTTCGGCGAAGGTGGCGCCCGCCTGCATCGCTTCCAGCACCTTGGCCAGACGGATCCATTCGCCGCCGTTCGAATCGTGGTCCATCAGCAGGTTGGCGGCGCGGATCGCCTCCATCTCCTGATGGCGGACCGGGTTCATGATCGCCGAGGTCATGCCCGCGCCGATGGCCATGGGCAGGAAGGCGCCGTTGATGCCGTGACGGTTGGGCAGGCCGAACGAGATGTTCGAGGCGCCGCAGGTGGTGTTGACGCCCAGTTCCTCGCGCAGGCGCTTGACCAGCGCGAAGACCTGCCGCCCGGCCGAGGCCATGGCGCCCACCGGCATCACCAGCGGGTCGACCACGATGTCATGGGCGGGGATGCCGAAATCGGCGGCGCGCTCGACGATCTTCTTGGCCACGGCGAAGCGGACGTCGGGGTCCTGCGAGATGCCGGTGTCGTCGTTCGAGATGGCGACCACCGGGACGTTGTATTTCTTGACCAGCGGCAGGACCAGTTCCAGACGCTCTTCCTCGCCGGTGACCGAGTTCAGCAGCGGCCGGCCCTGCGCGGCTTTCAGCCCTTCCTCCAGCGCGCCGGGGACCGAGCTGTCGATGCAGAGCGGCACATCGGTGATGGCCTGAATGCGCTCGATCAGCGCCTTCATCAGCGGCGGTTCGACGAAGTTGTTGTCGGCATACCGCGGGTCTTCGGCCATCTTGTTGGTGAAGACGGCGCCCGAGTTCACATCGAGCACGGTCGCGCCGCAGATCACCTGCTCCAGCGCGTCCCTCTCGACGGTCGAGAAATCGCCCATCTCCAGCTCGGCCGCCAGTTTCTTGCGGCCGGTCGGATTGATGCGCTCGCCGATCACGCAGAAGGGCTCGTCAAAGCCGATAATCACGGTCTTGGTGGCGGATTCGAGGACGGTACGGGTCATGAGGAAACTCCTTCTAGGCGCGTGAGGGCATCCTCGAGCGCGGGATCGGTGAAATCGGCGAGGGTGAGGCGGGCGCCCGCGGCCCTGAGCCCGGCATCGTCCAGCGTCGAGCGCAGGCCGATGACAAAGGCCCCGGCGTCCGAGGCGGACCGGATGCCCGAGGGGCTGTCCTCGAAGGCGATGCAATCGGCGGGCGCGACGCCCAGACGGTCCATGGCGGACAGGTAGGGATCGGGGAAGGGTTTGCCCCGGGCGCAGGTCTCGCCGCTGATGACCACGGCGAAACGGTCCCGCAGGCCGATGGCGGCCAGCATCGCCTCGGCGTTGAGCGGGTTGGCATTGGTCACCACGGCCAGCCCCAGCCCGGCGTTTTCGGCGCGGTCCAGCAGTCGCCCCAGACCCCGGGTTGCGGGAAAGGGGCGGGGCAGGCGGCGGCGGAACTCGGCTTCCTTGATGTCGGACAGGCCATGGGGATCGGCCTCGTCCGGCAGGAATTCGCGGAAGACGTCCGAGTTCAGGCGCCCCAGAACGTGGCGGTCATAAAAGGCCTGGTCGATGGCAATTCCCCGCGCCGCCATCAGCTCGCGGTAGATGGCGAAATGGATCGGATCGGTATGCAGCATCGTGCCGTCCAGATCGAACAGCAGCGCGGCGCGCGGCGCGGGGCTCATGCGCGGCCCCCGGTTGCCGGGTGCGCGACACGGTTGCGCGCAATGCCGACCACCGGAACCCCGGTTGCCGATACGCCGGCCAACGGGGTCTGGCGGTCACCGCAGGTGGTCAGCCGATGCGCTGGCAGGCCGTCTCGACCGGGCCACCCCCGCCGGGCGGCTGGAACAAGGCGTACATGTTGTTCGGGTCGCCAATCCACGCCGGGTGAATCGAAAAGGTCGCGACATTGCCCGGGATCACCTGCATGTGCACGAAGGTCTGGCCCGGCATCGAATTGTCCGGCCCGACCGCCCAGCGGCCCGGCCCCCGGATCTGATAGAAGGCCGAGGTTCCGTTCAGGATATAGGTTCCCTCGGCATAGAGGCTCTGATCGGGGGCCAGTTGCACCGTCATGTCGATGCTGGCGGGTTGCGAATTCATGACACAGCGCCAGACCCCCACGATGGGCAGACCCTGGGCGGATGCGCTCAGCGGAACGCTGGCCAGAACGGCCGCGGAAAGAAGGAAACGGACCATCGCAGAAACCTTTTTTGAAAATGAGCAGGGGGAAAGGGTAACCGATCCCCGCGTCATTCACATCAAAGCTGTGTGATGCCGTTTCCATCGATTCAGGCTGCCTGCGCCGGGCGCTGGCCGTTGCGCTGGGTCCAGTCGGCGTTGGTCTTGATCCCGCCCAGCGGGAAGAAATGCACCGCCTCGATGCCGAAATCGGGGTTCGCCGCCTTGTGCTCGGCCAGTTCGGTGACGAACTCGTCGGGCTCGTAGGGCAGGAGCAGCTTGGTCACGTCCATGGCCCGCTTCTGCAGGACCTTCAGCGAGGGGCCGACGCCGCAGGCGATGGCGAACTTGATCAGCGTCTGCAGCTTGGCGGGACCGGCGACGCCGATATGCACCGGCAGGTCGATGCCGTTGGCCTTGAGGTTGTTGACCCAGTCGATGACCGGCTTCGCCTCGAAGCAGAATTGCGTGGCCATGGCCATTTTCGCATCGGTGCGCTCGGAGAACGCCTGTTTCCAGCGCGCCGCTTCCATCACCATCCGGTCCGAGCCATCGGGGTCGATGTCCTTGTTGCCCTCGGGGTGACCGGCGACATGCAGCCGCTCGAACCCGTCGAAGGCACCCGATTCCAAGAGCTGCATGGACGAGTGGAACTCGCCCTTCTGCTGCTGCGGGTTGCCGGCCAGGATCAGGCCCTGTTTCACCCCGGCCTCGCCCTGATAGCGCGCGACCCACTCCGTCAGCATCGCCTTGTCGGCGATGATCCGCGCCGGGAAATGCGGCATCGGCTCATAGCCTTCGCCGCGCAGGCGGCGGGCGGTGGCGACCATCTCCTCGATCGGCGTGCCGTCGATATGGGCGATGTAGACCCGGGTGCCCTGGGGCAGAAGGGCGCGGAAATCCTCGATCTTCTCGGCGGTGCGGGGCATCACCTCGATCGAGAAGCCATCCAGGAAGGGGGCGACCGCGGCCGAGCCGGTGGCACCGGATTTGCGGGCGAAGGGGAAGAGGGCCATGGAAATCTCCCTATGCGCGCCGGTCCCAACCATCGTTGGCGATCAGCGCCTTGATCCTGTCGGTGTCGTATTCCGCTTCCAGCCGAAGGGCCTCGGCGCGGGCGACCTGTTCCTGTTCGCCAGCGACATCATAGGGGTCGGCTTTGCGCCATTCCGCCAGATAGGAATCGCTGTCCCGGGCGCCGATCTTCATGGCGCAGCGGTCGATGGCCTGCTCAAAGCGTTCGGGCAGTTGCACCTTGGCGCCGCGCCGTCCCTTGCCGACGATGACCTGGGCGGGAATGTCGCGCCAGAAGACGATGGTGACGGGCTGAAGGGTTGCGTCAGACATGGGGGCTCCTCGGGGGCTGGACCCCCCATTCCTCGCCGCTTACGGGGCCTGCCGCCGTGCCGTTTCCGACCGCGCCGCGCCAGGATGCGACGCGGCCTTGATAACAGCTGCGCCCGGGGCGCGGCCAGCCGCCCGGACATGAAAAATCCTCACCAACATGGTGAGGCGCAAAGGAAAACCCGCCCCGGTGAGGGGGCGGGTCGTTAGGTCGGGCAAGCCGTCGATCAGAAGCGGCGGATGACCGAGAAGCGCAGGATCGAGGTGTCGCCGTTGGTGGCGATGCCGTTGATCTGCTCGTCACCGTAGAAATAGTGCTCCAGATCGCCGCGCATGGTCCAGGCGCCGCTGCCGATGGCCTGTTCATAGCCGACGCCCAGCATCGCGCCCGAATAGACGGCCGAGCCGCCACCCAGCGTGCCCGCGGCGCCGCGCTCGTCACGGCCGTAGCCCACGGTCATGAACATCAGCGAGCGGTCCATGGCATAGCCGACGCGGCCGCGGATCGAGGCCTGGTTCTCGACATCGCTGCTGCAGGTGTTGCCCGGGGCGCCACAATCGTTGCTGCCCGACCGCTGCGAGAAGTCGGCGACGACTTCGCCACCGAACACGAGGTTGCCGCTCTGCCAGTTGTAGCCGGCGATGCCGCTCAGACCCCAGCCATCGGCATCCGGATAGGACGGAATGGCACCGTTGGTGTCGTATTGGGCGCGGCCATAGGTGATGCCGAGACCGGCATAGGCACCGCTCCAGTCATAACCCGAGGAGACGGGAACGGTGACCGGGGGGACATAGGGTTGCGGGGCGACGGGGCCCGAGGCAAGCGCGCTGGTCGCGACGAGGCCAAGGGCGGCGGCGGCGATAATGGTTTTCATTGTGGTCTCCACGAAGTCGTTTCCACTGTTTGTCCCGACTTGAGCCGGGATCCTGCTTGTTAACGTCCGAGGCTGCGAAAGGTTCCGCCTGGCTTCCGGACATTTCCCTGACGAACGCGTGTTTCCTTGGTCACGCTCGATCAAGATACGGGTGAGGACAGCAGAAGTTTCACCAGCCCTCGGTGTCGAGGGATCGTCGGGGCTGTCCTCACAGGGTTACTCAGAACCGGAAATTCGCCCCCAGGCGGATCCGGCCATAGGATACATCGGTGTAGCAATCGGTCCCGCAACTGGCGGGAATCTCGAGCCGGCCGAGGTCGGTGAACAGGTATTCGGCGCTGAGCGAGAAGGAATCCGTCACCGCATGCTCGACGCCCAGGCCCGCGGTCCAGCCGTTCAGCCGGTCCGATCCCAGCGTGGCGCCGCCGGTGAAATTGGCCCGCGCCTCGCCGGTCGCAAGACCCGCGGTGGCGTAGAACAGCGTCCGGTCCATGGCCCAGCCGATGCGGCCGCGAAGCGCCATCGCGTTCTCGACATAGGTCTCGCAGCTGCCGCCGGGGCAGCCGAAGGTCAGGCTTTGGGACGAGCTGGCGTTGATCTCGCCGCCGGTGTAGTCCAGCGCCCCGCCATAGACCAGCGTGCCGCTCTGCACGTCGTAGCCGCCGGTCAGGCCCCAGGTGGTGCCGTCCCAGTTGCCGGGGATCGATTCGGCGCCGATGCTGCGTTCGGCCCAGTTGTTTTCGCCCAGGGGCGTGCCCAGCCGGACCCCGGCATAACCGCCGGTCCAGTTGTAGCTGCTGTAGGGCGCGATCACGCTGCCCGTCGTGATGCTTGCCTGAGGCGCGACAGGCCCCGTGGCAAGGGCCGCCGAACCGGTCAGGGCAAGCGCCGCGGCAAGCGCGGCAATGCCAGATCTGTTCATCGTCGTCTCCAGTCTCAGGGCGTCTCGCGCCCCTTCCTTGAGGGGCTCCCTGTTTGGTCTGCCGTTATTTTGGGCTTCCGGCGGGGAGGTTCAAATCACAAGCCCGCGTTTTTCGAGTGACCCGGCCGCGACCGGCGGATTTCCGCGGGGTCCGCGCGCCTGCTTCCGGCCGGAACGCGCTTGCGCGCGCAGCGGGCGGTCTTTAGGGTAGAGGGCAACACGAAATGGAGGGCGGCCATGACGCCCGAGCGTCCCGCAGGCGCGGCGGCGCATCCGACTCCGAAATCGTCGAGGCCACCCAAACGGGGTCGGACTCCGGCCGGAAAAGAGCCGAAGCGCCAGTCAGGTCCCGAGGACGGGGGGCTTTATGCTGCCCTCGACCTGGGGACAAATTCCTGTCGCATGCTGATTGCGCGTCCCAACGGCGCGCAATTCGAAGTCATTGACAGTTTTTCCCGCGCCGTCGAGCTGGGAACCGGGCTGGAAAGCACGGGCCGGCTGGGTCATGTGCCCATGGCCCGCACCGTGCAGGCACTCAGGATCTGCCGCCGCAAGCTGGACGACCACGCGGTGATCCGCATGCGGCTGGTGGCGACCGAGGCCTGCCGCCGCGCGCGCAATTCGGCCGAGTTCATCCGCAAGATCCAGCGCGAGACCGGCCTCAGGCTGGAGATCATCCCGGCCGAGGAGGAGGCGCGGCTCGCCATGATCTCCTGCGCGCCGCTGGTCGCGCCCGAGACCGAGCAGCTGCTGGTCATCGACATCGGCGGGGGCTCCACCGAACTGGTCTGGATCGACCTCGCCGCCGTCACGCCCGAGGAACGGCGCCGCGCCATCCTTGCCGTCAAGCTGGGGCTGCGCAGCCAGGTGCAGGCGCCGCAGTTGCCGGGTCAGGCGCGGGTGGTCGACTGGATCAGCGTGCCGCTGGGTGTCGCCACGCTGCGCGAGCAATTCAACGATGTCGAGGACGACGCCGCCCGGTTCGCGCTGATGTCCTGGCATTTCGAGGAACAGCTCCACGATTTCTCTCCCTACCAGAACCCCGCCCCGCGCGACGGGTTCCAGATCATCGGCACCTCGGGCACCGTGACCACGGTCGCGGCGTCCTATCTCGGCCTCAAGCGCTATGACCGCAACAAGGTCGACGGGCTGACCATGACCTCGGCGCAGATCGACAAGGTGATCCGCGATTATCTGGCGCTGGGCCCCGAGGGGCGGCGCACCGATCCCCGCATCGGGCGCGAGCGGCATGGCCTGATCATGTCGGGCGCGGCGATCCTGCAGGCGCTGATGCGGGTCTGGCCCACCGACGTGATGTCGGTCGCCGACCGCGGGTTGCGCGAGGGGCTGCTCTATGCGCAGATGACCCACGACGGCGTCTTGGCCGGATTGTAAAACGGGCTTCTCTGAAAGGTTTCAACATGGCGAACGAGGGCGGCAAGAACACCTCGGGCCGCGGTCAGCGCGAGCTCAAGGTCAAGGTCAAGACGGCGAAGGGACGGAAACTCTCGTCCACGCGCTGGCTGGAACGGCAGCTCAACGACCCCTATGTCGCCCGCGCGCGGCGCGAGGGGTTCCGGGGCCGCGCGGCCTTCAAGATCGTGGAACTCGACGACAAGTTCCGCTTTCTGGTGCCGGGCGCCCGGGTGGTCGATCTGGGCTGCGCGCCGGGCGGCTGGCTGCAGGTGGCGGTCGACCGCATCAACGCGCTGGGCGCCAAGTCGGGCAAGCGGCAGGGCACCGTTCTGGGCGTCGACCTGCAGGAGGTCGAGCCGCTGGCCGGGGCCGAGGTCCATGTCCTCGATTTCATGGCCGATGGCGCCGACGATCAGGTCAAGGCCTGGCTGGGGGGGCAGGCGGATGTGGTGATGTCCGACATGGCCGCGGCATCCTCGGGCCACAAGCAGACCGATCACCTGCGGATCATGGCGCTGTGTGAACACGCGGCCTGGTTCGCCTTCGACGTGCTGGCGCCGGGCGGGACGTTTGTCGCCAAGGTGCTGGCCGGTGGGGCCGAGGGCGAGTTGCAGGGCCTGCTGAAGCAGCGTTTCACCAAGGTCCATAACGTGAAGCCACCCGCAAGCCGCTCGGATTCCTCGGAAAAATACGTGGTCGCCATGGGCTATCGCGGTGCGCCCGAGGAACGGGCTGCGGATGAGGACGACGCGTAGCCGCTAACCCGCCAGCCGCCGCAGCGCGCCCAGCAGCAGATCGGCGCTGGGCGGAAGCAGGCCCCGGCGGCGGCGGTAGATCTTGAAGCTGCGCCGCCAGTCGAGGTGCGGCACCCTGACCGGGGCCACCTGTCCCTGTGCCAGATCGCCCAGCAGCACCGGCTCGGGCATCCAGCAGGCCAGATCCCCCGCCAGCACCGCCGCCCGGATCACCGCCGTCGAGCGCGATTGCAGCACCGGCAGGCCGGGCTCCAGCCGCTGATCGTGGAACCGCCGCATCCATTCGCGGGTGATCGGCGTGGCCTGCGGCGGCATCGCCCAGTCGAGGGCGGCGGCCTCGGCAAGGCTCAGGTCGCGCCCGGCCGCCGGATGCCCGGCCCGGACATAGACCCGCACCTCGTCGTGGAAACTCTCCTCGGCGGCCAGCCGGATCTCGTCATCCAGCGCCGAATCCGGCAGCACGGCCAGATCGACGGTCCCGGTCTTCAGCCCCTCGACCAGCCGGTCCTCCAGTTCTTCGGTGACGCTGAAGGCGACCTCCGGGTGGCTTTGGCGCAGCAGCGTCAGCGCCTCGACCAGCAGCCCGCCCGCGACCGAGCCGACGCCACCGATCCTGACCAGCCCGCGCCCGGCGCCGCGCATCTGGCGGATCAGTTCCTCGGCCTGCGCGGATTCGGACACCATCAGTTCCGCATAAGGCAGCAGCGCCGCGCCATAGGGCGTGGGTTCCACCCCCCGCGTCGTGCGTTCGAAGAGAGGCGCGGCAAGCTGCGCCTCCAGCCGGTTCAGCGCCCGGGTCACGGCGGGCTGCGCCATGTTCAGCGCCTTCGCCGCCCGGCCGATGGAGCGGCTCTGCGCGCAGGCAAGCAGGATACGGGCGTCGCGGACATCGAAAGCCATAACGAAAGAGTATGACTTTTGAACAAACTTGGCAATTCTGTCGCAGGGGCGAATCGTGCCAGATTGGCCTTTCCGCGGTTCCCCGATCCGCGAGGGAGGCTTTGATGAACGACCAATCGCGTCCGGCACAGCAGGGCGTCCGCAGCGCTGTCGAAACCGTGGCCGAGGCCAGCTTCGCGCTGCTCCGGCGGCACGGGATCGACAAGATCTTCGGCAACCCGGGCTCGACCGAACTGCCGATGTTCGTGAACCTGCCCGGGGATTTCACCTATGTGCTGGGCTTGCAGGAATCCGTGGCGGTCGGCATGGCCGATGCCCATGCCCAGATCACCGGCAACGCGGCCTTCGTGAACCTGCATTCCGCCGCGGGGCTGGGGCATGCGATGGGCAACCTCTACACGGCGATGAAGAACCGCACGCCGCTGATCGTGACCACCGGCCAGCAGACCCGCGCCCTGCTGCCGGGCGAGCCGTTTCTGGGCAACGAGGCGCCCGAGACGATGCCCGCCCCCTGCGTCAAATGGGCGACCCAGCCGGCAAGGGCCGAGGATGTGCCGCGCGCGCTGGAACAGGCCTATTGGCGGGCGATGCAGGCGCCCCGGGGGCCGGTGCTGGTCTCGGTGCCGCTGGACGACTGGTCCCGCCCCGCCGCGCCCATCGAGCCGCGCGAGGTCTCGCTGCGGCTCGGCGCCGACACCGAGGCGCTGGAGCGGGTGGCCGAGGGGCTGGAGGCGGCGCGGCAGGTGGCGCTGGTGGTCGGCCCCGGCGTCGACCGGGATGGCGCCTGGGATCCCGTCATCGCGCTGGCCGAGAAACTGGCAGCGCCGGTCTGGGTCAGCCCGATGTCGCCGCGCTGTTCCTTCCCCGAGACCCACCCGCTGTTCGCAGGCTTCCTGCCCGCCGTGCAGCCGGCGATTTCCGACCGTCTGGCGCCCGCCGATGCGGTGCTGGTCCTCGGCGCCCCGGTCTTCACCTATCATTTCCCGGGCCTGCCCGAGCATGTCCGCCCCGGCACCCGGCTCTACCAGATCACCGACGACCCGGCGCAGGCGGCGGGCGCGGCGATCGGCCTGTCGCTGGTCGCCGATTGCGGCACGGCGGCGGCCTTCCTGACCGACCGCTGCACCGCCCGCGAGTTGCCCGCCCGCCCGATGCGCGAGATCCCGGGCGTGGCCCAACCCGTGACCATCACCAACGAATGGTTCATGCAGGTCCTCAGCGACCTGCGCGACCCCGACAGCATCGTGGTCGAGGAAGCCCCCAGCGCCCGCGACGCGCTGCACGATTACTTTCCCATCGACCGGCCCGGGGGCTTCTTCGCCACGGCCTCGGGCGGGCTGGGCTTTGGGCTTCCGGCGGCGGTGGGCGCGGCACTGACCGGGCAGGACCGGGCTGTCGTTGCGATCATGGGCGATGGATCGAGCCTCTATTCCATTCAGGCGCTCTGGTCGGCGGCGGAGCATGACGCCGACCTCTGCATCCTGGTCCTGAACAACGGCGGCTATGCCGCGCTGAAGGGCATCGCCGAAAAGACGCAGGCGCGCGACGTGGCGGGCGTGGCGATCAACCACCTCGATTTCGTGCAGATCGCCCGGGCGCAGGGCGTGCCCGCCGAGCGCTGCGCCGACCCCGCCGCCTTGCCCGGCGCGATCCGCGAGATGCTGGCGCGCAAAGGTCCGCGCCTTCTGGAAGTGATGATCGGGCCGCAGCCCGAAACCGAGACAGCTCAACGGGAGGAAGAGCCCATGAACGTGATGACCAATACCGCCCCGGCGGCCCAGACCACCGGCGCGGGCCGCCTGAAGGCGCCCGAGAAATTCTTCATCAACGGCGAATGGGTCGAGCCCCTGTCGCGCGCCAGCCTCGAGGTCGTCTCGCCGATGACCGAGGAGGTGATCCTCAGCTACCCCGAGGCCGGGACCGCCGATATCGACCGCGCCGTCGCCGCCGCGCGCCATGCCTTCGACGAGGGCCCCTGGCCGCGCCTGTCGCCGACCGAGCGCGCCCGCTACCTGCGCAAGATCGCCCGCAACATCGAAGACCGGATGGACGATATCGTCGCGGCCTGGGTGGCGCAGGTCGGCGTGCCGGTGATGCTGGCCAGGAAACTGGCGCCACAGAACGCGCAGCTTTTCGACTTCTACGCCGACATGATCGAAAGCTATCCCTTCATCGACCACCGCAAGCGCGCCGATGGCGGCATCACGCGGGTGGTGAAGGAGCCGGTCGGCGTGACCGCCGCAATCTCGCCCTGGAACGCGCCGATGGTGCTGCTGACCTACAAGATCGCGGCCGGGCTGGCGGCGGGCTGCACCTTTGTCGCCAAACCCTCGCCCGAGACGCCGCTGGAAGCCTATATCATGGCCGAATGCATCGAGAAGGCGGGGCTGCCGGCCGGGGTCTTCAACCTGGTGCCCGCCGGGCGCGAGGTGGGCGATTATCTGATCCGCCGCCCGGATATCGACAAGGTGGCCTTCACTGGCTCGACCGCCGCGGGCAAGCATATCGCCGGGGTCTGCGCCGAGCGTCTGGCGCGGGTGTCGCTGGAGCTGGGTGGCAAATCGGCCGCCGTGCTGCTGCCTGACGCCGATTTCCAGAAGGCGCTGATGCCGCTGCTGATCTACTCGATGCCGATCACCGGGCAGGTCTGCTTCTCGCTGACCCGCATCCTGGTGCCCGAGGCGCGCAAGCAGGAGTTCCTGGATCTGTTCGTCCCGGCCGTACAATCGCTGAAACTGGGCGATCCCTCCGATCCCTCCACCCAGATGGGCCCCCTGACCATGGCCCGCCAGCGCGAGCGGGTCGAGGGCTACATCAAGGCCGGGATCGAAGGGGGCGCGCGGGTGCTTTGCGGGGGCAAGCGGCCCGCGGGGATGGACAAGGGCTTCTTCATCGAGCCCACGGTCTTTACCGACGTCACCCCTGGCATGAAGATCTTCCAGGAGGAGATCTTCGGCCCGGTCGTCTCGGTCATCGGCTACCGGGACGAGGAGGACGCGGCGCGCAAGGCCAATGACTCGGTCTATGGGCTGGCGGGCGCCATCTTCTCGCAGGACCCGGAAAAGGCCTATGCCTTTGCCCGGCGGATGCGGGCGGGGAACATGTCGGTCAATTCGATGATCGTTGACATCACCATGCCCTTCGGCGGCTTCAAGCAATCGGGGCAGGGGCGCGAGGGTGGCATCGAGGGGTTGGAGAACTACCTCGAAACCAAGTCGATCCACATGGGGTAATCCGCGGGTTGGGAGCGGAGAAGGGAACGGCCCGGGGATCACCCGGGCCGTTTCTCGTTCCTCCGACGGGGGCCGGGGGTCAGACGACCTCCCAGATCCCGATCTCGACCGAACTGGCGAAACGGGCCCCGGTGCCGACAAAGACCGTCCGGTTGACCCAGGCATAGCGTGGATCGCCGGTGTGCAGGCGGGGCTGGGTGCGCATGTAGTATTCCGCCGGGTCCACGGCCTCGCCCTTGGCCACGCGGGCCAGAACCTCGGCCGGGCCGTGGCGATAGCCGAAGTTGCGGATGTCGATCAGGGCGCCGTCATGCGTCTCGATGGCGTAGCGGGTGTCCAGTTCGGCATGGCCCGGGTAGATCGTCTGCCAATCGGCGCCGAGGTTCAGCACCTTGCCCTCGATCCGCCCGGTCACCGTGCCGCCGATGATCGGGATGATCCGCCAGCTCAGCCCGTCGGCCGCGCCCTTTTCCAGCGGCGGGGCCAGAGCGCAGCGGATCTCGCAAACGGGGCGGAGCGCGGGGGTCTGCATCACATCGTCCTCGGCAGCCAGAGCACGATGGCCGGGAAGGCCACCAGAATGCCCAGCCGCAGCACATCGGCGGCGATGAAGGGCAGCACGCCGCGGAAGATGACGGGCAGTTTCACTTCCTTGGCTATCATGTTGATGACATAGACGTTTATCCCGACGGGCGGCGTAATCAACCCCAGTTCCGCGGTCATCACGATGATGATGCCGAACCAGATCGGGTCAAAGCCCAGATGCACGATCACCGGATAGACGATCGGCACCATCAGGATGATCATCGCCATGGAATCAAGGATGCAGCCGGCGATGATGAACACCAGCAGGATCAGCGCCAGCGTGCCCATCGGCCCGAAATCGAGCGCCACCAGCCAGGCGGTCAGCTTCTGCGGCGATTGGGTGATGGCCAGAAAATAGCCGAACAGCATCGCCCCGATCAGCACGGTATAGACCGAGACCGAGGTTCTGAGCGCCTCGGTCAGGCTGTCGACGATCTGGCGGAAATTGAGCCGCCCGCGGACGATGCCCACGACCATGGTCAGCGTGGCGCCGATGGCCGAGGCCTCGGTCGGCGTGGCGACACCCCAGTAGATCGAGCCGATCACCATGACGAAAAGCAGCACCACGGCCCAGATCCCGGCCAGCGAGCGCATCGCCTCACGCAGGCTGAAGGGGGTGCCGGGCGGCAGGGACTTGCGGTGCCCGATGAGCAGCGCCGCCATGTACATGGCGATGGCCAGAAGCCCCGGCACGATCCCGGCGATGAAGAGTTTGCCGACGTCGGTTTCGGTGATGTAGGCATAGACCACCATGACGACCGAGGGCGGGATCAGGATGCCCAGCGTGCCGCCCGCGGCGATGACGCCGGTCGCCGCATCCTCGCGATAGCCATAGCGGCGCATCTCAGGGAGCGCGATCTTGGTCATCGTCGCGGCGGTGGCGACTGAGGATCCGCAGATCGCCGCGAACCCGCCGCAGGCGGCGATGGTCGACAGGCCCAGGCCCCCCTTGAAGGGGCCGAGCCAGGCGTTGCCCGCCTTGAACAACTCCTTGCTGATGCCTGAATTCGTGGCGAAAATCCCCATCAGGATGAAGAAGCTGACCAGCGTCAGGTTGAAATCGGTAATCACCCGGATGGGCGAGGTGGCGAGCAGGTTCAGCGCCGGGTTGATGCCGCGGATCGCGGCGAAGCCGAAGACGCCGACCAAGCCCATGGCGATGCCGATCGGCACCCGGAGCGCCATCATGCCGAAAAGCGCGAGGAAGCCGACGAGGGCGATAAGGTCAGGGGTCGTCATGTCAGTCCAGCTTCTGCGCGGCTTCGCGCTCGAATTCGGGGGTCGCCTTGCCCGAGGCCAGCAGGAACAGGCGCACGGTGACGGTGAAGATGCTGATCGCGGTCCCGGCCCAGATCAGCGCCATCAGGGGCCAGACCGGCAGGCGCAGATCGAAGGTCGATTCGTTCGAGCGCATGGCGCTGTCGACGCGGCCGAACATCTTCCAGGCCAGCAGCACGACAAAGAGCAGCAGCACCGCCCAGGCCAGGAACTCGACCCAGCGGCGGGCGCGTTCGGGCATCATCTCGACGAAGAGGTCGACGGTGATATGGCCGCCGCGATAGCCGACCGAGGCAAAGCCCCACATGATGCAGGCGCCGATCAGCAGGCGCGAGACGTCGAAACTGTCGGGAACCGGGGTGGTCAGCGCATAGCGGCCGATGGCCGAGACGACGATGAGGATCGTGCACAGGCCGAGCAGCAGCCCGGCCAGCATTTCCACGATCTGGCAGAAACGTTCCAGGATCTTGACCAAGGCGAGGGTCCGTCTGTCAGAAGGAAGGCCCGGGCGGTCCCGCCGCCCGGTGCCGATAGGGGATCAGGGCCGGTTACTGGCCATAGAGCCCGTCATAGCGGGCCAGCGCATCGCGCAGGCCTTGCAGCATCGCCTCGCCGTCGCGGCCCTGCGAGGCCATCAGCGCCAGCCATTCCGCGGTCAGCGGCTCGGCCGCGGCCTGCCACAGCGCCACCTGTTCGGCGTTGGGCGTGTGCATCGTATGCGCGGGATCGGCAGCGATCGAGGCGCGGCCCGCGGCCTCGGCCCCGGCCCAGCCGGTCGACATGGTCTCGGCCGCTTCGGGCGAGCAATGGTTCGTCATGATGGTGCGCAGATCCTCGGGCATGCCGTCGATCATGCCGCGGTTCATGACGAAACCGTTGATCGAGGCATAGAAGGGCATGTCGAGGTGATGCGTGACCAGCGTGTCGGCGCCGAAGATATAGAGCGATTGCCAGGGCGACTGGGTGATGTCGGCGGTGCCGTTCGACAGCACCTCGCGCATCGCCGGCGCCGGCACCTGGACCGAGGCCCCGCCCAGTAGGTTGACGAAGCGCGCCTCGGTGGCGTTGGCCGGGCGCACGGTGCGGCCGCGCACATCCTCGGGCACCAGGATCGGCTCCTTGCCGTGCATCGTGCCCGGGTCATGGGTCAGCGCCATGCAGAAATAGACATCGCCCATTTCCATGTCGTCATAGCCGCCCTGCTGATACCATTCGGTCAGCCCGCGCACCGCGCCCGTCGCGTTGGCGAAGAGGAACGGCAGTTCCGCGGCAGCGAGGATCGGGAAGCGGCCCGGCTGATAGCCCGGGTTGATGAAGGCGATGTCGGCGATCCCGTCGCGGGCCATGTCGTAATGGTCGGCCGCGGCGCCCAGCTGCTGGGCGGGATAGACGGTGAAGGTGATGCGGCCCCCCGATTCCTCGGTGATCGACTGCATCCAGGGCTCCATCCCCAGGACTTGCAGCGGGTGGGTGGCGGGCACCCAATGGGCGAGGCTGAGGTTGTATTCCTGCGCGGTGGCGGTGTGGCCAAGGCACAGGGCGACGGCCGTGGCGGCTGCCAAGGTTCTGACGGTCATTCTTCTCCTCCCTGTGAAGTCCTGACTGCCGCCGCGGAGTCCGCAGGGGCAGGGCTTCTGCAAATATGTGTACATGCCGGGGGGATTCGGACAAGCAATTTCTGGATTATCAAATGACATCGGATGGCGGAGCCGCCCGGACTTCCGCTGCGGTGCGGCATTTCCCGCCCGGGACCGGCGGCGTACCGCTCCGCGCCCCATCCGGCCGAATCGCCTGGCATCACCCGCTTTTTTGACGGGATTTCAAGGCCGATTCCGCCCCGGTTTTTCCCGGCAGTCGGGGCGCTTTTCATGTCAGGGCGCCGAACATGCCTCGGTTGCGCCCGATTTCCGCCGCGAAGCCCCCGCAGGGTCGCACTCGCCCGTTGCACTGCCCGGAAGGGTCGGGCAGTCTCGCAAGCAATGTATACATCCAGGGAGGGGTGGCCATGAAAGTCGGGGATGCAATCGCCGAGATCCTGCGGCGCGAAGGCGTCGAGATGGTGATCGGTTACCCGGTCAACCATGTGCTGGAATATGCCGCCATCGCCAATATCCGGCCGATCATCGTCCGTCAGGAGCGCACCGGCGCCCATATGGCCGATGCGATCAGCCGCATGACCAGCGGCGAGAAGATCGGCGTCTTCGTCATGCAATCGGGACCCGGGGCCGAGAATACCTATGGCGCCATCGCCCAGGCCTATGCGGAATCGGTGCCGCTCTTGGTCATGCCGGGTGGCTATCACCGGCGGCTTGCCCATGTCTCGCCGAATTACAATTCCACCATTTCCATGCGCGACATCACCAAATCGGCCGAGCCGATCAACGATGCGCGCGAGATCCCGGCCATCATGCGCCGCGCCTTCTCGCGGCTGAAGAACGGCCGTGGCGGTCCGGTGCTGGTCGAGATCCCGAACGACATCTGGGGCGACGAGGTGCCGGAACCCCTGACTTACAAACCCGTCCTGCGCACCCGGTTCGGGCCCGATCCGGCGGCGGTGGTCGAGGCGGTCTCGCTGCTCGCGAGCGCCAAACGCCCGGTGATCTACGCCGGGCAGGGTGTGCATTACGCCAAGGCCTGGCCGCAGCTGAAGGCGCTGGCCGAGCGGCTCTCGATCCCGGTCTGCACCTCGCTGGAAGGGAAAAGCGCCTTCCCCGAGGATCACAGGCTGGCGCTGGGCTCGGGCGGGGCGGCGCTGCCGCTGACGGTGCGGCATTTCCTCGACAACGCGGACGTCATCTTCGGCATCGGCTGCTCCTTCACCGAGACCGCCTTCGGAGTGGAGATGCCGCTGGGCAAACGGGTGATCCACGCCACGCTGGACCCCGATCACGTCAACAAGGACCTGGAGGCCGAGGTGGCGCTGATCGGCGACGCCGCCCTCACGCTGGACGCGGTTCTGGCCGAGATCGAGGGCCGGCGCCTGCCCAGGCCCGATCCGCAGGCGGTCGCCGACGAGATCCAGCGCATCCGCGCGCAATGGATGAAGAAATGGATGGTCAAGCTGCGCTCGGACGAGGCGCCGTTCCGGCCCTACCGGGTGCTGTGGGACCTTCAGCAGACGGTCGATGTGGCGAACACGATCATCACCCATGACGCGGGCTCGCCGCGCGACCAGCTGTCGCCTTTCTGGGTGTCCACCACGCCGCTCAGCTACATCGGCTGGGGCAAGTCCACGCAGCTGGGCTACGGGCTGGGGCTGGCGATGGGCGCGAAACTCGCCTGCCCGGACAAGCTCTGCATCAACGTCTGGGGCGATGCGGCGATCGGCTTCACCGGCATGGATTTCGAGACGGCGGTGAGGGAGCGCATCCCGATCCTGTCGATCCTTCTGAACAACCATTCCATGGCCATGGAATTGCCGATCATGCCCGTCTCGACCGAGAAATACCGCTCGACCGACATCGGCGGCGATTACGCGGCCTTTGCCCGGGCGATGGGCGGCTATGGCGAGCGGATCACCGACGTGTCCGAGATCATCCCCGCCATCAGGCGCGGCATCGCCGCGACCGAAGCCGGGCAGCCCGCGCTGCTGGAATTCATCACCTGTCAGGAGATCGAATCGTCCAAATATCCCCGCGGCTCGGGGAACCTCTACCCGTGAGCGTCGAGACTGTGATCACCGGCCTGCGGTCCCTGCTGGGGGACCGCCTCGCCACCTCGAACGCGGTGCGCGACCATCACAGCCACGACAGTTCCTGGCATCCGGCCGCGCTGCCGGATGCCGTGGCCTTCCCCCGGACCGAGGCCGAGGTGCAGGCAATCGTCCGCCTCTGCGCCGAGCATGACGTGGCGGTCATCCCCTTCGGCGCGGGTTCCTCGATGGAGGGGCACACGATCCCGACCCGCGGCGGCATCACCATCGACATGCGCGACATGAACAAGGTGCTGGAAATCCGGCCCGAGGATGGGCTGGCCGTGGTGCAGGCGGGCGTCACCCGCAAGCAGCTGAACACCGAACTCAGGGCCACGGGCCTCATGTTCTCGGTCGATCCCGGGGCCGATGCCTCGCTCGGTGGCATGGCCTCGACCCGGGGCTCGGGCACCATGGCCTACCGCTATGGCACGATGCGCGACAATGTGCTGGCGCTGAGGGTGGTGACGGCGGACGGGCAAGTGGTCAGGACCGGCAGCCGGGCGCGGAAATCCTCGACCGGCTATGACCTCACGCATCTTTTCGTCGGCGCCGAGGGGACGCTGGGCGTCATCACCGAGCTGACCGTGCGGCTGCATCCGATCCCCGAGGCGGTGTCGTCGGCCATCTGCGCCTTCCCCGATGCGCAAAGCGCCGTCGCCTGCGTGATCGAGGCCGTGCAATACGGCCTGCCGATGGCGCGGGTCGAGTTCCTGGACGAGGTGGCGGTCTCGAACGTCAATTCCTATTCCGGGCTGACGCTCAGGGTCGCGCCGACGCTCCTCTTCGAGTTCCACGGGACCGAGGCCTGGGCGGCCGAACAGGCGCAGATCGTCGAAAGCCTGGCCGAGGGCCATGGCGGGGCCGATTTCGTCTGGACCGCGGATGCCGAGGAACGCGGGCGCCTCTGGCAGGCGCGCCACGACCTCTATTGGGCGACCAAGGCCCGGCGGCCGGGGTGCGAGCTTTATACCGGCGACATCTGCGTGCCGATCTCGGAACTGGCGGGTCAGATCGAGGCGGCGCGGGCGGATATCGAGGCGAGTTTCCTGGAAGGGCAGATCATCGGCCATGTCGGCGACGGCAATTACCACGCCGGTTATCTGGTGATGCGCGACAGTCCCGAGGAGATGGCCGAAGCGGCGCGGCTGGCCGAAAGGCTGGTCGAACGGGCCTTGCAGGTCGGGGGGACGGCCAGCGGCGAGCATGGGATAGGCCTTGCCAAGCTGAAATACCTGCGGGCCGAGCATGGCGATGCGGCGGTCGAGCTGATGAAGACGCTGAAGCGGGCGATGGATCCCAAGGGCATCCTGAACCCCGGCAAGCTCGGCCAGGCAGGCTAGGGCGCGGCGCAGGGGTTTCCCAAGGGGACCTGCGGGTCCCCTTGGGCGGGGGGCCGGGGGGCTGGCCCCCCGCACCCGCTCATTCCCCCTTCGCCGCTTCGGCTTTCCGGGCCGCCTCGGCCTTCCCCGCCAGCTCCTCAAGCACCGCCGCCCGGCCGAAAGCCTTCGCCGCCGCCGGTTTCTGCCGCATCCAGTCCACGGTCACCATGGCCAGCTGCTGGTTCAGCCGCCGGCTCTGCGCCTCGGACCAGCGGCGATGGGCGAGGCGCGCGCCGACCAGCGCCGGGTCGCTGACCGCCTCGCCCGGATCGAGCGGCGCCTCGACCGCCTTCAGGGTCTGCAACGCCCCCTGCAACCGGGCGCGGGACTGCGCCACGGCGGCCAGTTTCGCCAGCTCCGCCTCGCGCTTCAGCGCCGCCAGGGCCGCCAGCCGTGCCAGAGCCTCGGCCCGCTTGCGGTCCATCAGCGCCGTCCCTGCTGGCGGGCGCGCATCCGCATCGCCTCGGCGAAGCGGATGGCGGCGGCGACGGCGGCGTAATGCTCGGGCGCAATCTCGGCCCCCAGCTTGACGCTGGCATAGAGCGCGCGCGCCGTGGGCGGGTCGGAATGGATCGGCACGCCGGCCTCCGCCGCCGCCTCGCGGATCCGGGCTGCCACCTCGTCCACGCCCTTGGCGACGCAGACCGGCGCCCCCTCGACCCCCGGCGCCCATTTCAGCGCCACGGCGTAATGGGTGGGGTTGACGATCACCACCGCCGCCTTCGGCACATCGGCCATCATCTGGCTGGTGGCATAGGCCTGGGCGCGCTGGCGCCGGGCGCTTTTCAGATGCGGGTCGCCTTCGGATTGCTTGTGATCCTCGCGCAATTCCTGATGGCTCATGCGCTGGCGCCGCCGGTGGTCGAAGACCTGCCACAGGTAATCGAGCCCCCCCAGAACCAGCATGATGAGGACGACGATGGCCATGAATTCGACCGTCAGATGCAACAGCGCCAGCGTCGCCTGGCCGGGGCTCTGGCCGATCGTGTCCATCAGTTCGGGCAGGCGCGACAGCAGATAGACCCACAACAACCCGCCATAAAGCGTGAGTTTCAGCGCCGATTTGGCGAATTCCACCAGACCCGAGAGGCCGAACTTGTTCTTGGCGTTCGAGATCGGCGAGAGGCGAGAGAGTTTGGGCGACAGTTTCTCGGGCGCGAAGACGATGCCGCGCAGCGCGATCAGCACGGTCAGCGCCAGCAGGCCCGGGATCGCCAGCGCCGGGGCCATGGCGACGACCACGCCCTGCAACAGCGCCCCGGTCATCGCCGTGCCGCCGCCCAGCATCTCGGGGCCCAGATCTTCGGCCCGGTCCAGAAGCGTCCGGCCCAGCTCGCCCAGCCGGGGCGGCACCCAGCCGCCGGGAAGAAGGGCCAGCACCAGAAACCCGGCTGTCGCTGCCGCCGCCGTGACATCGGCGCTGCGCGGCAGGTCGCCCTTCTTGCGCGCCTCGTCCAGCTTGCGCGGTGTCGCCTCATGCGGGCGGTCGGCGCCGTCGTCCTGGCCCTGCGCGCTCATGGCGCGACCGGATTGCCGAGGACCGACAGGAAGGCGGGCGCCCAGATCGCCAGCATGACGGGCGCCGACAGCATCAGCAGCACCAGCCCGCCCAGCGTCAGGGCCGGGGCGCCGACGAAGGCCACCATCAGCTGCGGCATGGCCCGGTTGATCGCGCCGAGCGCCAGGTTATAGAGCCCGGCGCCGATGACGAAGGGCGCGGCCAGCGAGAAGCTCAGCGCGAAGGCATGGGCGACGCGCTCCACCCCCCATTGCGCGACACCCTCGGGCGAGGGCCAGATCCCGGCCGGGAACAGGTCGTAGGACAGGACCAGCAGTTGCGCCAGCCGCTCCGGGATACCGCTCATCGCCGCGACGCAAAGCCCGCCCATGACCAGCAGCTGGGCCATCGCCGGTTGCGGATCGACGCCCGCGCCGCCGAAGGCCTGCGCCAGCGAGGTCGCCTGCGCGGCCTTGGTCCCGGCCATCATCAGCGCCAGGATCATCAGCCTGAGGCTGAGCCCCAGGATCAGCCCGACCAGCGATTCGCCGCCGACGAACAGCACCAGCCCGATGGGGTCGGGGGCGGGAAGCGGGATCCGGGGGGCGACCGCCGGGGCCACGACCAGCGTCATGGCCAGCGCCGCCACCAGCCGGATGCGGGCGGGCACGCTGCGTTCGCCCAGCACCGGGACCAGGGCGAAGACCGGGCCGATCCGGGCGAAGACCAGCCCGCCGCCCGCCATCCAGGCCTGCACCTGGGTGGCCAGCGCGGTCAGCGCGGCGATCATCTCGGGCGTCATGCGGCGATCTGGCCGACCAGCGCGGGACGGGCCTCCATGCCGATTTCCTCGAACGAGAGGACCGGCGCGGGCACGTCGCGCGCCGCCATCACCGTCCTGAGAAACCGCCGTCGCCGGGCGGGCGAGACCAGCGCGGCCTGCGTCCCGTGTTCGGACAGCGAGGAGAAGGTCTGCGCCAGGGCATTGGCCAGCTTGCCGAAATCGGCGGGGGGCAGGGCGATGTCGGTGCCGCCCCGCTCGCCCTCGATCTGGTAGCGGGTGAAGACCTCCTCCCATTCCGGCGCCAGCTGCACCAGCGGCAGCGTCCCGTCCTGCCGCTTCAGCCCGGCGACCAGCTGGAAGCCCATCCGCTGGCGGACATGTTCACAGATCGCCTCGGGTGAGAAATGCTGGACGCGCAATTCGGCGATGGCCTCCAGGATCATCGGCAGGTTGCGGATCGAGACCCTCTCGTCCAGCAAAAGCCGCAGCACCGCCAGCAGCGTGTCGACCGGCACCTTGTCGGGGATCAGCTCGTCGATCAGGCGGCGGTTGGCCTCGGCCCGGCGGCTGTCCGAAAGGTTGGTCATCTCGTCCAGCATCCGGCGCAGGCCGCGCAGCGTCAGCAGGCGGGCGAAATTGACCTTCAGCACCTCCAGCAGATGGGTGGCGAGAACCTCGGCCGGGCCGACGACCGTGAGGCCGCCCAGCGCTGCCTCCTCCTCGTCCTCGGGGGCGATCCAGCGGGCGGGGGCGGCATAGACCGGCTCCTTCACGTCGATGCCCGAGGGGGCGCCGGCGCTGGCGCCATCGGGCAGCAGCGCCAGGCGCCGGTCGGGGCGCAGCCGGTCGCGGCCCTGTTCCACGCCCTGGATGAGGATCGCGTATTCGCCGGGGTTCAGCGCCGGGTCGTCGGTCAGCCGGATCTCGGGCAGGATCAGGCCCCAGTTGCGGGCCACGTGGTTGCGCATGTTCATGATCCGCGCATCGAGCCCGGTGGCGGGGTCCAGCACCATCGGCACCAGATCGGGGGCGAAGGTCACATGCACCTCGTCGAGGTCCAGCACATCGCCCAGCGAGGTGGGCCGCACCGCCTCGGGCTGCGGCGCGGCGGCCTTGTCGCGGGCCTTCGCGGCCCTCAGGGCGAGCCATGCGGCGGCGGCCAGCAGGCAGGCCCCGGCGACGAAGGGCAGGAAGGGCAGCCCGGGCACCAGTGCGAAGACCAGCATCAGCGCCGCGACCGTGCCCAGTGCCGCCGGGTAGCGGCCCAGCTGCGCCATCAGCGCGCTGTCGGTCGCGCCATTGGCCCCGCCCCGCGCCAGCAAGAGCGCCGCGGCGATGGAGATGATGACGGCCGGGATCTGGCTGACCAGCCCGTCGCCGACGGTGAGGATCGCATAGGTCTCGAACGCCTCGCCCATCGAGAGACCGTGCACCAGCGTCCCCATGAGAAGGCCGACGACGATGTTCAGCAGCGTGATCAACAGCCCCGCCACCGCGTCGCCCTTGACGAATTTCGACGCCCCGTCGAGCGAGCCGAAGAAGGTGGTTTCCGCCTGTTCCCGCTCGCGCCGGGCCTTGGCCTCGGCATGGCTGATGGCGCCCGCCGACATGTCGGCGTCGATGGCCATCTGCTTGCCGGGCATGCCGTCGAGGGCAAAGCGCGCGCCGACCTCGGCCATGCGGCCCGCGCCCTTGGTGATGACGATGAAATTGACGATCAAGAGGACGCAGAAGACCACGACGCCCAGAAACACGCTGCCGCCCATGATGAAGCTGGCGAAGCCCTGGATGACCGCGCCCGCTGCGTGTGGCCCGGTATGCCCCTCGCCGATAATCAGCCGGGTCGAGGAGACGTTGAGCGAGAGCCGCAGCATCAGCGAGGCCAGCAGCACGGTGGGGAAGATCGAGAAATCGAGCGGCCGCTCGATGAAAAGCGTGATGGTGAACATCAGGATCGCCAGCCCGAACGAGGCGGCGAGGCCGATGTCCAGCATCCACGACGGCATCGGCAGGATCATCATGACGATGACCGCCATCAGGGCCATGGCCAGCAGAACGGTCGGCTGGAAGATGCGGGAGGCGGTCAGTTTCACGGCAGGGCCTCGATCAGCGGGCGGGAGGAGGGCAGGGCGAGCGGCACCAGCGAGGCACCGGCGGGGGTTCCGGCCAGCAGCGGGAAGGTATTGACCCGCTCGGCCACCGGCGGGGGCGGGGGTGCGGCGTCGAGCCCCGCGCGGAGGCTGCGAAAACGGGCGCGGTAGCGCTCGGCATGGGTGGGGTTGCGCGAGTGATAGGCACCCGCCGCCCCTTCCCACGAGCCGAATTCCTCGTGCAGGGAGGCGAGGAGCCGCGCGGCGTAGCGCGCGGCGGTCAGCGGATCCAGCAGATCCTCGGGCTGGCGGAACTGCCGCCCGTGCCAATGCCAGTTGATCTGGAAACAGCCGAGGTCGAACAGGTCCTGCCCCCGGGCCAGCAGCGCGCGGGCGAAGCGCGCGGCCTCTTCCCGCGTGTCGAACCAATGGCCGCGCCCCTCGGCATTGGCGGTCCAGGGCCAGGGGCGGCTGGTGCCGTCGCGGCTGCGCCCCGTCTCGGTCAGGGCGATGGCCAGCAGCACATCGAGCGGCACGCCCGTCTCCCGCGCGGCGGCGGCGGCGGCGGTTTCGCACAGCTCAGGCCGCGCCGGGGCCGGGGCCACCGAGAGCAGCAGGGCCATGAGGGCCAGGGTCGGGATCAGGCGAGACTTCTTCATCGCGGGCAGCCGGTTCCACCGGAAAGGGAACCCGAGGCTAGCGCCGACAAGATTGAGGAAGCGTTGACGCGAGAGCCCCCGCACGCCGCGCGGCTGATAGCGCCCCCATGCGTCGAAACCTCAGCAAAAGCGCGATTTCCGGCCCTTCAAGCGTCTTGCGCGAGGGCATGGAATCAGGCATGAAAAACAACGCGACGTTATCTCTATCGACCTGTTCGGCCCGCAAAGGCACTCTGCGCTCGATCCCGATTTGACTGAGCCGGGCTGCCGCATAGTGTGGGCAGCGCTACGACAGGAGTGTTCACGATGGCAACTGGCACCGTGAAATGGTTCAACGCCACCAAGGGCTACGGCTTCATCCAGCCCGATGGCGGTTCCAAGGACGTTTTCGTTCACATCAGCGCCGTCGAGCGTTCGGGCCTGCAAAGCCTGAAGGACGGCCAGAAGGTCACCTTCGACCTGCAGACCAGCCGCGACGGTCGGGAATCGGCCTCGAACCTGGCGCTGGCCTGAGGCGATTTGCCACAGTGAAATTCGGACGGGCGACCCAGGGGTCGCCCGTTTTCGTTGCGGCGGTCGAATCCGGCATTTCCGCGTCCGGTTTCGCTTGACTTCACGGCCCCATTTTCAATTTTAGGGCCGCGGGCCGTGAGGCCCGTTTCGTACACCGGCCCTTCCGTCCGATCCCGGGCGGGCCGCCCTCGGACAAAGGAACCGACATGTCCCTTGCCCTGATCGCGGCGCTGCCCTTCCTTGGCGCGCTTCTGCCCGGCCTCCTGATCCGCTCGGGTCGCAATACCTGCGCCAGCGTGACCTTCGCCACCACGGGCCTTGCCTTCATCGGCCTGATGCTGCACGCCCCCGCCGTCATCGGCGCCGGAGGGGTGGTGACCGAAGGCTATGAATGGCTGCCGCAACTCGGCCTCAACGTGAATTTCATGCTCGACGGGCTGGGGTTCCTGTTCGCGACGATGATCCTGGGCATCGGCCTGCTGATTATCCTGTACGCGCGGTTCTACCTGTCGAAGACTGACCCGATGGGGAATTTCTACACCTATCTGCTCTTGTTCCAGGGCGCGATGGTGGGGATTGTCCTGTCCGACAACATCCTGCTTCTGCTCATCTTCTGGGAGCTGACCTCGCTCTCTTCCTTTCTGCTGATCGGCTATTGGAAGCACCTGCCCGAGGGCCGTCAGGGCGCCCGCATGGCGCTGACCGTGACCGGCATGGGGGGCCTCGCGATGATCGGCGGCATGCTGATCCTCGGCCAGATCGCCGGCAGCTATGACCTGCACGTGATCCTCGAACAGAAGGATCTGATCCAGTCGTCGGAGTACTACCTGCCGGCGCTCTTGCTGATCCTGCTGGGCGCCTTCACCAAGTCGGCGCAATTCCCGTTCCACTTCTGGCTGCCGCACGCCATGGCGGCGCCCACGCCCGTCTCGGCCTATCTGCATTCGGCCACCATGGTGAAGGCGGGCCTCTTCCTGATGGCGCGGCTCTGGCCGGTCTTGTCGGGCACGCCGGAATGGTTCTGGATCGTCGGCGGGGCGGGGCTGATTACCATGGTGCTGGGCGCGGTGATCGCGCTCTTCAAGGATGATCTGAAGGCGCTTCTGGCCTTCTCGACCGTGTCGCATCTGGGGCTCATCACCCTGCTGCTGGGTCTCGGCACCGAGTATGCCGCCGCCGCCGCCGTCTTCCACATCATCAACCACGCCACCTTCAAGGCCGCGCTCTTCATGACCGCGGGCATCGTCGATCACGAGGCGCATACCCGCAACATCCGTCTGCTGGGCGGCCTGAGGAAACTGATGCCGGTGACCTTCACCATCGGCACCATCGCCGCGCTGTCGATGGCCGGGATCCCCTTCTTCAACGGCTTCCTGTCGAAGGAGATGATGCTGGAGGCCACGCATGACGCGGGCACCTGGTTCGGCGTGGTCGCCACCATCGGCGCCATCTTCTCGGTCGCCTATTCCTTCCGCTTCATCTTCCACACCTTCATGGGGAAGGTGAGGGACGATTACCCCCACCATCCGCATGACCCGGGCTTCGGCCTGTGGATCTCGCCCGCCGTGCTCTGCGTGCTGGTGCTGGCGATCGGCCTCTTCCCCGACCAGACGGTGGGCCATTTCGTCGATACCGTGGCCAGCGCCGTGACCGGGACCGATGTCCATGTGCATCTGGCGCTCTGGCACGGGGTCACGCCCGCGCTCATCATGTCGGGTATCGCCGTGGCGGTGGGTATCGTGCTGCTGTCGTTCCAGCGCGGGCTGGCGCCGCTGTGGGACCGCGCGCCGCGCCCCGAGGCCAAGGCGATCTTCGACGCCGTCGTCAACAACGCGGCCAAGGGCGCAATCAGCCTGACCGATGCGCTGCATGACGGGGCGATCTCGCGCTATCTGGGCATCCTGACGGCGGTGATCGTGGCCTATGCCGGCTGGGCCTTCTGGGGGGGCGAGTTCACCCCCGGCACGCGCGCCATGCTGCCGGTCGGCCCGGTCGAGCTGGTGTTCTTCGCCATCCTCATGGTCGCGGTCGCCGGGGTCACGCTGCTGCACCGGATGCGCTTCCTGTCCCTGATCGTCATCTCGATCTGCGGGCTCGTGGTGTCGATGACCTTCGTGCAATTCTCGGCCCCCGATCTGGCGCTGACCCAGCTCACGGTCGAGGTGGTGACGGTCATCCTGCTGCTCTTGGCGCTGAACTACCTGCCGAAAGAGACCCCGGTCGAATCCCGCCCGGCGCGTCGCGTCAGGGACGGGGTGATCGCGCTGGCCGCGGGCGGCGGGGTCGGGGCGCTGGCCTTTGCCATCCTGACCCGCGACATGTCGCTGCCGACGATCTCGGATTACCACGTCGCCAATTCCTATACCGGGGGCGGCGGCAACAACGTGGTCAACGTGATCCTCGTCGACTTCCGCGGCTTCGACACCATGGGCGAGATCGCCGTTCTGGGCATCGCCGGCCTCGTGATCTACGCGCTGGTCGAGGTGATGCTGCACGGCCCCGCCTCGCGCCGCTTGCAGAACTGGGTGCCCGAGATGGCGCAGGCTCGCGACCGCCACCCGCTGATGATGGTCGTGGCCACGCGCCTCGCGCTGCCCATCGCCCTGACCGTCGGGGTCTACATCTTCCTGCGCGGCCATAACGAGCCGGGCGGGGGCTTCATCGCCGGTCTGGTCGTGGCCATCGCGCTGCTCATGCAATACATGGCCTCGGGCTTTGCCTGGACCCAGGCGCGGCAGAAGGTGGCCTATCACGGGCTGATCTCGGCGGGCGTGCTGATCGCCGTCTTCACCGGCATCGCCAGCGTGATCCTGGGGTGGAACTTCCTCACCTCGACCAGCGACTACGTGCAGATCTGGCCCCTGGACCGCATCCACCTCGCCAGCGCCGCCTCGTTCGATCTGGGCGTGTTCCTGACCGTGGTCGGCGCGGTGATGCTGGCGCTGGCCAGCCTCAGCCGGATCGGCGTGCGGGCGGGCGAGGGGATCAACCTGACGCCCATGGACGTCGACCCACGGGCCGAGAGCCAACCCAAGAACCCGGAGGAGACCTGACATGGAAGCGCTTGTCGCCATCGCCATCGGCGCGATGACCGCATCCGGGGTCTATCTGATGCTGCGCCTTCGGACCTTCCCGGTGGTCCTGGGCCTGTCGATGCTCACCTATGCGGTGAACGTCTTCATCTTCGCCTCGGGTCGCCTCGTGGCCGGTGCGCCGCCGATCCTCGGCGCGGCGCCGACCATGACCGACCCGCTGCCGCAGGCGCTGGTGCTGACCGCCATCGTCATCTCGTTCGGGATGACGGCGCTGACGGTCATCCTGGCGCTGGGGTCCTACCTCAACGCGGGGACCGACCAGATCGACATCGAGCGGCCGGGCGAGCAGCCCGACGCCGACAACTGAGGCCCTGACCATGCAACACTGGATCATCGCCCCGATCATCCTGCCCGCTCTGATGGGCCCCTTCATCACCCTGGCCATGCGCCATGACGTGACGCTGCAACGCGTGGCCTCGCTGGCCTCGGCCGTGCTGCTGGTCGGGCTGACCGGCGCGCTGCTGGTCTCGGCGGCGGGCGGCAATGTGGAAAGCTACGAGCTGGGCTCCTGGCCCGCGCCCTTCGGCATCGTGCTGGTGCTGGACCGGCTGAGCGCGCTGATGGTCACGCTGACCGCCGTGCTGGGCCTCGTCGTGCTGGCCTATGCCGTGGCCACCAACTGGGACCAGCGGGGGCGCAATTTCCACGCGCTTTACCAGTTCCAGCTGATGGGCCTGTTCGGCGCCATGCTGACCGGCGACATCTTCAACCTCTTCGTCTTCTTCGAGATCTTGCTGATCGCCTCCTATGGTCTGATGACCCATGGCGGCGGGCGGATGCGGCTGAGGGGGGGCGTGCAATACGTCATCTACAACCTCGCGGGCTCGACGCTGTTTCTGTTCGCGCTGGGCACGCTTTACGCCGTCTTCGGCACGCTCAACATGGCGGATCTGGCCGAGCGCGCGGCGGAACTGCCGGCGGGCGACGGGGCGCTCTTGCGCGTCACCGCGGTCCTGCTGCTCTTGGTCTTCGTCCTGAAGGGCGCGCTTCTGCCGATGCATTTCTGGCTGCCCAACACCTATGCGCTGGCCCCCGCGCCGGTCGCGGCGCTGTTTGCGGTGATGACCAAGGTCGGCGCCTATTCGGTGATCCGCGTCTTCACCCTGATCTTCCCGGTGACGCTGGCCCCGATGGGCGGGCTTGTCGCCGATGTCGTGGTGCCCGCGGCGCTGGTGACCCTGGCCATCGGCATGATCGGCGTGCTGGGCGGCGGTACGCTGGCCCGCACGGTGTCCTTCGCGGCCATCGGCTCGATGGGGACGCTGTTTCTGGCCATCGGCACCTTCAGCGAACTGGCTACGGGCGCGGCGCTCTATTACCTGATCCATTCGACGCTGGCGACGGCGGCGCTGTTCCTGGTCGTCGATCAGGTCCGCGCAAGGCGGGGCAATTCGGCGCTGGTGCCGCAGGCGCCGCTGGTGCGCTCGGGCCTCGTCGCCGCCTTCTTCTTCGCCGCCGCCATCGCCATGGCGGGGATGCCGCCCCTCTCCGGCTTCCTCGGCAAGCTGATGGTGCTGCAGGCGGTCCGGCAGGCCGATTGGTGGGTCTGGGGCTGGGCCTTCATCCTGGTCACCTCGCTCATCGCCGTGGTGGGCTTTGCCCGGGCGGGCTCGGTCCTCTTCTGGCGGCCGCATGACAACAACACGCCCGCCCCCAGCGACGAGTTCCAGATCGCCCCCGGCACGCTCTCGGGCTGGGGGATGGCGGCGCTGGGCGGGCTGCTGGCGCTGATCGTGGCGCTGACCGTCGCCGCGGGGCCGGTGACCGGCTATACAAACGCCACCGCCGCGCAGCTTTACGCGCCGCAGGGCTATATCTACGCCGTGCTCGGCACGCCCGAGGAGCGCGCCGCGCGCCTCGCGGCCGAGGAAGCCCGCGCCGACGATCTGCACGGCGCCGACCACGGGGCGCCCGCGCACAGCGACGCCCCCGCCACTTCGGAGGGACACTGACATGCTGTCGCGCTTTCTGCCCCATCCGCTTCTGTCGCTGACGCTGGTGGCGACCTGGCTTCTGCTGGTCAATTCGCTGAAGCTGAACTCGATCGTCTTCGCGGTGATCCTGGGCCTGGTGATCCCGATGCTGACCCGGGCCTATTGGCCCGACATGCCGCGCCTGCGCAGCCCGCTCAGGGCCATCGAATACACCTTCGTCGTGCTCTACGACATCGTGAAGGCCAATATCGACGTGGCGCTGATCGTGGTCTTCAAACCGGCCCGCGACATCCGCCCGGCCTGGATCTGCGTGCCGCTCGACGTGCGCTCGCCCGAGGCGATCACCGCACTCGCCAGCACCATCACCCTGACGCCGGGGACCGTGTCCTGCGACCTCTCGGCCGATGGGCGGGCCATTCTGGTCCATGCGCTGCATGCGCCCGACCCCGACGCGATCCGCGACGAGATCAAGTCGCGCTATGAACGCCGCCTGAAGGAGATCTTCGAATGATCACCTATGCCCTGATCTTCTGCATCGGCAGCTTCGCGCTGGGCCTGCTGCTGAACCTGTGGCGCGTGGTCCGCGGGCCGCGCATCTCGGACCGGATCCTGGCGCTGGACACGATGACGGTGAACGCCATCGCGCTCCTGATCCTGCTGGGCTTCGCCCTCGGCTCGCCGATCTTCTTCGAAGTGGCGATGCTCTTCGCCCTCGTCGGCTTCGTCTCCACCGTCAGCTATTGCCGCTTCCTGTTGCGCGGCGACATCATCGAGTGAGGACCCGGATCCATGCCAATCGCTGACCTGCCGCTCTGGGCCGAGATCGCCGTCACCTTCTTCCTGGTCGTGGGGGGGCTCTTCGGCCTCGTCGGCTCGTTCGGGTTGCTGAAACTGCCCGACCCGATGACCCGGCTGCACGCGCCGACCAAGGCCACCACGCTGGGGGTGGGGGGCGTGCTGATCGCCTCGATGATCTACATCTTCGCCGCCGAGGGCCGGGTGTCGATGCACGAGCTGCTCATCACCCTTTTCCTGGTCATCACCTCGCCGATCACCGCGCTGTTCATCGCCAAGGTGCATATCCACATGCGCGAGAAGCCCGAGACCCTGCCCGAGCCGCGCGATGCCTCGGGCTGGGCCAGCTTCACCGCCGACGGTCCGGCGCGCGGCGTGCGCGACAGGCAGCCGGTCGAGCCGGGCGCCCCGGACAAAACCGCTTGAGCCTGGGCGGCGGGCGTATCCGTGCCGGTCGCGTTGCGCTATGACGGGGGGCAGCCCCAAGCTTGGGGGCTGTCTGACCTGGGATCCCCGGCGGTGTGGGATGCGGAAGCAATCGACACCTTGACCGAGACCGTGATGACGCGGCTTCTGGTCGAGGCAGCAGAGGCGCGCGCGGTGGCCATCGAGCTTGCCGCGCGTCTTGCCGTCGACCGGCCCGAGCTGCCGGCGCTGGCGCTGGCCTTGCCCTTCAGCCTCGCCGCCGCCACCATCGAGGAAATGCTGGGCGCCGCCCCCGCGGCCCGCATCGCCGCGCTTGACGCCTGGCGGGTAGCGGCGCTGATCGGGACCGATGTGCTGGTCCTGAAGGGGGGCGAGGGCGACGCCAGCATCGCCGACCTGTGGTCCCTCTGGCGCCGGGGGGATGAGGTGTTCGGATCGGTTCAGGGGTAAGCGGGGCAGGGCGGGCCCACGCTGTCGCGGGCGGCTTCCCGCGCCGGGCCCTGTGGAACCGCCCCTGGCCACAGCCCCTTGCCTGCCCGATCCGGCCCGCTAGAGTGGCGGCACAACGGGGGCAGGGAGCAGGACATGATTACCCTTTACGGCGTTCTCAGATCGCGGGCCACGCGGCCCTTCTGGCTGCTGCGCGAGATGGGGGTCGAGTTCCGCCATGTGCCGGTGATCCAGGCCTATCGCCTGTCCGATCCCGGGGCGGCCGATGCGCCCTTCCACACCGCCTCGGCCGATTTCCTGGCTCTCAACCCGGCCAGCCAGATCCCGGTCATGGTGGACGGCGATCTGGTGCTGACTGAATCCATGGCGATTCCGCTTTACCTCGCGCGCAAATTCGGCGGGCCGCTGGCCCCCGCGACGCTGGCGGAGGAGGGCGAGGCGATGCAATGGGGCTTTGCCGCCATCACCGGGATCGAGGGTCCGGCGCTCGATATCCTCTATACCTATGCCAACAAGGGGCAACAGACGCCCGAGGGTCAGGCCAAGCTCGCCGAGAAGACCGCCGCGCTGGCCCGTCCGCTGGGCCGGATCGAGGCGCATCTTCAGGGGACGGACTGGCTGATGGGCGGGCGTTTCACCGTCGCCGATATCCTGATGGCCGAATGCGTGCGCTACGTGCAGCCCCATGCCCCGGCGCTGGCCGCCTGTCCGAAGGTCCGCGACTGGATCACCCGCTGCCAGGCCCGCCCGGCCTTTCAGCAGATGATGGCCGAACGCAACGCCGAACCGGCGTGAGAGGAGGGGGCCTGCCCCCTTCCACGGCCCCTGTAGGGTGGGATTTCACCCCACCGCACCTATCCCTTCCCGCGTCCCACGGGACCCCCACGCTGTCCTGAACATCCGTTGCCCGCCGGTCCCCCGGCCGCCCTGCCGTGCATTCCCGCCACGCTATCTGGCGATCCGTGCCTCGGTCACCCCCCAATCCTTGCGCCTGACCCGCCCCGGTGGTCTATTGGGGGCCAATCACGAACCCAGAGTCGCAGAGCAGCATGACCGATTTCCTCGCCGGCCAGCCCGAAACCTATGACGCCTCCTCCATCGAGGTGCTCGAAGGGCTGGAACCCGTCCGCAAACGCCCCGGCATGTATATCGGCGGCACCGATGAACGGGCGCTGCACCATCTCGTCGCCGAGATCCTCGACAATTCGATGGACGAGGCCGTCGCCGGGCACGCCAACCGCATCGAGGTCGAGATCCTGGCCGATTACTCGGTCACGATCCGCGACAACGGCCGCGGCATGCCTTTCGATCCGCACCCGAAGTTTCCGGGCAAGTCGGCGCTGGAGGTGATCCTCTGCACGCTGCACGCGGGCGGCAAGTTCTCGGGCAAGGCCTACGAGACCTCGGGCGGGTTGCACGGGGTCGGCGCCTCGGTGGTGAACGCGCTCAGCGACTCGATGGTCGTGCAGGTCGCCCGCGACCGCAAACTGGTCGAGCAGCGCTTCTCGCGCGGTATCCCGCTAGGCCCGGTCGTGGAACTCGGCGCCGCCCCGAACCGGCGGGGCACGACGACCACCTTCCACGCCGACGAACAGATCTTCGGCAGCCACCGCTTCCGCCCGGCGCGGGTCTTCAAGATGGTGCGCTCGAAAGCCTATCTCTTCTCGGGCGTCGAGATCCGCTGGAAATCGGCCATCCCCGACGGCGACACCCCGCAGGAGGCCGTGTTCCACTTCCCCGGGGGCCTCGCCGATTACCTGAACGAACAGCTGGGCAAGGATTCGACCTATGCCGACAAGCCCTTCGCCGGGAAGGTCCATTTCCAGGAGAAGTTCGGCGTCCCCGGCTCGGTCGAATGGGCGATCAACTGGACGCCGATGCGCGACGGCTTCGTGCAGAGCTATTGCAACACCGTGCCAACGCCCGAGGGCGGCACGCATGAGGCGGGGTTCTGGGCGGCGATCCTCAAGGGCGTCCGCGCCTATGGCGAGCTGACCAAGAACCGCAAGGCCGAGCAGATCACCCGCGACGACATGCTGACGGGGGGCTGCGCGCTGGTCTCGTGCTTCATCCGCGAGCCGGAATTCGTCGGCCAGACCAAGGACCGGCTGGCCACGACCGAAGCCGCGCGGCTGGTCGAGGGCGCGGTGCGCGACCATTTCGACAACTGGCTGGCGGGTGATCCCAAGGCGGCGGGCGCGATCCTCGATTTCCTCGTTCTCAGGGCCGAGGAACGCCTGCGCCGCCGCCAGGAGAAAGAGACCCAGCGCAAGACCGCCACCAAGAAGCTGCGCCTGCCCGGCAAGCTCGTCGATTGCTCGGCCACCAACCGCGAGGGGACGGAGCTGTTCATCGTCGAGGGTGACTCGGCCGGGGGCTCGGCCAAGATGGCCCGCGACCGCCGCACCCAGGCCCTGCTGCCCTTGCGCGGCAAGATCCTGAACGTGCTGGGCGCGGCCTCGGGCAAGCTGGGCCAGAACCAGGAGATCAACGACCTCTGCCAGGCTCTGGGCGTGCAGATGGGCTCGAAGTTCCGCGTCGACGACCTGCGCTATGACAAGGTCATCATCATGACCGACGCCGATGTCGACGGCGCGCATATCGCGTCCCTGCTGATGACCTTCTTCTTCACCCAGATGCGGCCGATGATCGACCACGGGCATCTCTATCTGGCCTGTCCGCCCCTCTTCCGACTGACCCAGGGGGCCAAGCGCGTCTATTGCCTCGACGAGGCCGAGAAGGAGCTGTGGCTGGCCAAGGGTCTGGGCGGCAAGGGAAAGATCGACGTGTCGCGCTTCAAGGGCCTGGGCGAGATGGACGCCAAGGACCTGAAGGAGACGACGATGGACGTGTCGTCCCGCAAGCTGATCCGGGTGTCCATCGACGAGGACATCCCGGGCGAGACGGGCGATCTGGTCGAGCGGCTGATGGGCAAGAAGCCGGAACTGCGGTTTCAGTACATCAGCGAGAACGCGCGGTTTGTTGAGGATGTGGATGTGTGAGGGGCGGTCGCGCGACAGCCGACATGATCGGGGTGCGGGCGATGGACGAGAAGAACACGCTCTGGCACTCATCGTCGGAACCGGCCGCACGTCCCTCAACCCACCCAACATGAATGCGAAGTGATTGTGCCGTTGGTCCTACAATTTGACACAGTGAACCATCATGCCGTGTGACTTTCGATCCAGGATGCTCCCTGCGCCGGCTATGCTGGACGGGAAATCCATTATTGGTTCATCTTGGGATTAGCCATCCATCGCGACCTGATTGGAGTTCAGAGGTGCTTGTGGTCTCTGTAGGGGCGGTCAGTAGAGTGGCTGTTGCCTGTTTGGTAGCGGCGCTTGCAGGCGGTTCCGCTTATTTGTTTTTTGCGTTGAGAGATGAAGAGCGGATATCCAGTGCCTATCATTTCTTGCCGAACATTGTTGTTCGCTCGATGATCCTTCAAGGTAGAGAAATACGGAGCCATCACGACACAATTAGCGGACGAGCGATCCGAAGCCAATTGGTAGCAGATATTCGCACGGCCATAGAGCATTATCCCGGCGAGATTACTGGATGCGGCTTGCCGGTAGAACTTTCTGGCTACGGCTTAGACGAGACCCTTGATACGTTTTCCGTCATGGTGCAGTCCCGACCGATGCAGTTTGCGGTATTCTTTTCGGGCGAAGTTCCCGATGTTCAGGAATTCCTTGATGCTCGGAGTAACGCGGCTCTTCTCGCACCGAACGCGACTGTCGCGACCGAGAATGAGTTCGTCCAAGCAATATTGACCGCAGACCTTCGGAACGGCTATCAAATACTTTCGTCGAGCGGCGCAGTGAATGGTGTGTCCTGGGTGAGTGAAAGGTGTGATAACTACAGTATGATATTATTCAGGGGCGCGTGAAGTGACCGGTATATACTCCATTACTGGGAATTCTCTTGATGTCTCTCTTCAGGATTTGTCTGAGTCGCATTTGACCTAAGCGGTCGGCGCCTTGAGCGACAATTGTACTCTGCCCCCCCGATGACTCTTCCATCCGATGGTAGAGCTCGGCCCAAAGAGCGGGCCAGACGACCATGAAGAGTGGCAAGCCGTAGGGTGCGCTTTCATTGCGCACCTTTGGCCATTGCGGTCGGTGCGCAATGAATGCGCAGCCTACACCCACCCCCCAGCCCGAAAGCCAGCCGGAGGCGTCAGGCATGCGCCGAGCCGCCCCGGCAGGCTGGCGCCTTGTTCCCCCCATACTCCGAACAATCGTCCGAAGGCCTTGCCCGACAAACCGCCCCGACCAACCGTCGCGGCACCATCCCACGGGCCGGTGCCTGCCTGACGCGCCGCCGCGTATAGTCCAGCCGCTCCGCGAGGGTGGGGTGAAACCCCACCCTACAAGGCGCCCTTCCGTCGGGCGGTTGCAAAGGTCGGGGACGACCCGGGCATTGCGCAACGGCCGATCTCTACCCCCGCTCGCAACGCCGCCGCACCCCGATTGCCGCGATGATACCGGCTGACAACCCCTCGGCGACACCGCCGGAAGGGCTGCAAACCGGGCCGCGCTCCGCGGTCTGGACCGGAAAAGGTTGTGCCAAGGGGCCATATCCGGCAGCCTGAACCTGTATCACCGTGTCGTATTCAAGGAGTTCATCATGCGCATTGCCTCACAAAGACTGGCATTTCTGCTCGCCGCCGTCGTCACCCTGGCCTTCGCCTCGCTCGCCTCCGCACAAATTCCCGGCCCTCTGGCGGGCTCGATCTTCGGCTCGGGACAACGGGCGCTGGTCGTCGTGCTGCACGGCGATCTGTCCAATGGCCGCGATGCCACCTACCACCGGGGTTTCGCCGAGGATATCGCGCGGCGCCACAGCGATGTCACCGCCGTGGCGCTGATCCGGCCGGGGTATTCCGGCGGTCGGGGCCTGCAAAGCGCGGGCAGCAACAACAACCGGCGCGACCATTACACGCGGACCAACAACGATCTGGTGGCCGAGAGCATCCGGGCCCTGCAACGGGCGACCGGCGCGCGGCGGGTGATCGTGGTGGGGCATTCGGGGGGCGCGGCGCAAGTCGGCGCGATCATCGGGCGGTTTCCCCAGCTGGTGGACAGCGCGGTGTTGGTCTCGTGCCCCTGTGACATCGGCCGCTGGCGGAGCATGCGCGGGCGCAGCGCCTGGCAGAACAGTGAATCCCCCAGCCAGTTCGCCTCGCGCGTGTCGCGGTCGACCCGGGTGATCGCTGTCGTCGGGGCCAATGATTCCAACACCGCCCCGGCCCTGTCGCAGGATTACGTGGCCGCGCTGCAGGCGCGCGGTGTTCCGGCGGGAATGATGCTGGTCCGAGGTGCCTCCCACGATTTCAATGGCTCGCTGCGGAGCGCCGCACTGAGCGCGGTCGAGGCCGAGATTCAGCGGTAAGCGGCAGCGGACGGGGCGTCGGCCGTTTCCGGCCCGGCCTGCCCCCCTCGACGCAGGGGCGGGTACGCGGGAACGGGCAGGGCGGCGGCACGATTCCTTAACCCGTGGGGCGCAGGATGGGGTCGGACTTGCCCGCCCCCGAAAGATCATGCGCTTTCTCATCGCCCTCCTGCTCCTGACCCATCCCGCCGTCGCCGCCGATCCCTGCGAAGATCATTTCCGCGCCGGGCTGACCGCCTATCGCCTGGTCGACAGCCGCCTTGCTGAGATCGAGGTGACGCTTTATGCGGGCCTCGGCTGGGTCACGCGGCGGGGTGTTCTGGCCCGGCTGGAGGAGCGTTCGGCCAGAACCACCGCCTGCGAAGAGGTGGAGGTGGTGCAGGACCGATTGTCCCGCGTCGGCCGCGATCTGGGCGAGGCGCAGCGCCGGTTCCAGCTGGCGGCGGCGCTCTGCCACGGGATCAACCGCGGCCGGGCCGAGGGGAATGTCGAGCGCCTGAGCGACAGCGCCGCCATGCTCAACGATCTGGAGAATTACCTCCGCTCGCTGGCCCGGATCTGTCGGGGCTCTTGATGGCAGCGCGCGGCGCGGCCTTCCGGCCGTACCGCGCAGGGGGCGGAGAGCGCGCCTCAGCGCGGGACCAGCGTCCGCCCTACCGGCCAGAGGGCGAAGCCCGCGAGTTTCAGATGGGCCCAGGCGAAAGGCAGGCCGATGATCGTCACCGCGTTCAGCACCGCCGCCATCAGATGCCCCAGCGCCAGCCACCAGCCGGCCAGCACCAGCCACAGCAGGTTGCCCAGCGTTCCCAGCGTGCCGGTGCCGATATCGGGGCCGGTGACCTCGGCCCGGTCGGCCGCGCGCATGCCGAAGGGCAGCAGCGTGTAGCCCGCCATCACCACCGCCGAGCGCGCCCAGGGCAGGCCGACGATGCTCAGCGCCATGAGCAGCGCCGCCAGCAGCCAGCCCGCCGCCATCCAGGCGCCGCCCAGCACAATCCACAGCACGTTCAGGATCAGGTTCATTGCAGCTCCATATGTTAATGGTATTTACATGGGGCAGCCGGGCGCTGTTTCAAGACCCGTGATGCGTGAACCCTTGACCGCATCAAACCGCCGGGATAGCCCGCCCGCATGGCCCCCGCACCCCTTCTCCAGCTTTCCGGCATTTCGCTCACCTATGGTGGAAACCCGCTCTTTGACGGGCTCGATCTGGTCATCCAGCCGGGCGACCGGCTGGCGCTGGTCGGCCGCAACGGCTCGGGCAAATCGACGCTGATGAAGATCATGGCGGGGCTGGTCGATGCCGATCAGGGCGGCCGCGTGCTGACCCCGGGCACGAGTGTCGGCTACATGGAGCAGGAGCCCGATTTCAAGGGCTTCGCCACGCTGGGTGATTACGCCTTGTCGCGGCTCGACCCGTCCGAGGGCTACCGGGTGGAGATCGCGGCCGAGGGGCTGGGGTTCGATCCGTCCGTTGCCGTCGAGACGGCGAGCGGCGGCGAGCGGCGGCGCGCGGCGCTGGCGAAACTGCTGGCCGAGGCGCCCGAGCTGATGCTGCTGGACGAGCCGACCAACCACCTCGACATCCAGGCGATCGGCTGGCTGGAGGAGCGCCTGCGCGAGACGCGCGCGGCCTTCGTGATGATCAGCCACGACCGGGCCTTCCTGAATGCGCTGAGCCGGGCGATGCTCTGGGTCGACCGGGGGCAGGTGCGCCGTCTGGACCAGAGCTTTGCCGCCTTCGAGGATTGGCGCGACCGGATCTGGGCCGAGGAGGACGAGGCCCGCCACAAGCTGGACCGCAAGATCAAGCACGAGGCGAAATGGGCGGTCGAGGGCATCAGCGCCCGGCGCAAGCGCAACCAGGGCCGGGTCCGCGCGCTTGAGGCGCTGCGCGACGAGCGCTCCTCGCAGATCCGGCGGCAGGGCACGGCGGCGATGGCGCTGGAGGCCGGGCAGCAATCGGGCAAGCTGGTGGCCGAGGCGGTCGGGATTTCGAAATCCTTCGAAGGCGTGCCGGTGGTCAGGGATTTCACCCTCAAGGTGCTGCGCGGCGACCGCGTGGCGCTGGTCGGGCCGAACGGCGCCGGCAAGACCACGCTCCTGAAGCTGCTGACCGGCGAGATTCAGCCCGACAGCGGCACGATCCGGCTGGGCACCAATCTGGAGATGGCGGTTTTTGACCAGACCCGCGCCCGGCTCGACCCCGAGGCGACGTTGTGGGAGAACCTGACCGGCGATCCCCTGATGCGGGTCAGCGGGCAGGCCGATCAGGTCATGGTGCGGGGCGTGCCGAAGCATGTGGTCGCCTATCTCAAGGATTTCCTCTTCGACGAACAGCAGGCCCGGGCGCCGGTGCGCAGCTTGTCGGGCGGGGAACGGGCGCGGCTGTTGCTGGCGCGGATCATGGCGCGCGAGTCCAACCTGCTGGTGCTGGACGAACCGACCAACGATCTGGACGTGGAAACGCTGGATCTGCTGCAGGACCTGCTCGGCGATTACCCGGGGACCGTGCTGCTGGTCAGCCACGACCGCGACTTCATCGACCGGGTGGCGACGACCACGCTGGCTTTCGAAGGGCAGGGCAGGATCACCGCCTATGCCGGGGGCTGGTCGGATTACCGGGCGCAGAAGGCGCTGTCCGAGGAGCCCGAGCGCCCGGCGACGGTGAAGGCGGAAGTGCCGAAACCGGGTTCCAAGGCCGCGGCCAAGGCGGCGATCAAGGCCGCGACGCTGACCTTCACCGAGAAGAAGCGCCTCGCGTCGTTGCCGGCCGAGATTGCGAGGCTTGAGGCCGAGATCGGCAAGCTGTCCGAGCTGCTGTCGGATGCCGACCTCTACACCCGCGAGCCGGTCAAGGCCGCCAAGGCGACCGAGATGCTGGGCCAGCGTCAGGCGGCGCTTGCCGCGGCCGAGGAGGAATGGCTGGAACTGGCCGAGCGCGACGAAGGCTAGGGCGCCGAGTGGCGGTGGGTGCGTCTCCACAGCATCCACCCCAGCCCAAGCGTCAGCGCCAGCGAGGCCAGCAGACCCAGCGCATTGCCCAGGATCTCGCTCGCCTGGGCGATCTGGCCGCCCGCCAGATAGCCAAGGCCGATATAGGCCACGACCCAGATCATCTCGCCCAGCACGCCCATCACCGTGAAGGTGAGCCAGGTCATGCCCGCGCCCCCCGCCAAGAGGTTGACGTAGGGCCCCAGCACGCTGAACAGCCAGCGCGACAGGAAGACGGCGACGCCGCCGCCCTTCTGGACCGAATGCCGGGCACGCTCCAGCACCGCGGCCCGGGTGCGGGATCTGAGCAGCCAGCCCTCGGCCTGCCGGAAGCCCAGCCGCCCCAGCTGATAACCCGCCTGATCGCCCAGCACCGCCCCCGCCAGCGCCGCCGCCGCCGCCGGGGCCAGCGCCAGATCGCCCGAGGCGGCGAAGGCCCCGGCGGTCAGCATCATCATCGACGAGGGGACCGGGATCGCCAGGCAGGACAGAAAGGTGACGATGGCCAGCGCCAGCGGCCCCCAATCGGCGACCTGGGCCAGCATCCAGTCAGTCATGCGTCCGCTCACGCCATTGGGCGATCCCCGCGCGGATCCGTTCGAGCAGGACGGGCAGGGGAATGTTCTCGTCCCGGGCGATCATGTCGAGGCTGCGGCGCGGGCGGCCCTCGGGCGGGATGCCCGCGATCTCGACCATCACCTCGCGCGGGACGTTCCACGAGCGGCCGACATAGCCCAGCGGCATCCAGCCCTCGATCGCCTGGTCCTGATGGGCGGGGTCCGACCAGTAGAAGGCGCCCATCGCCACCCGGATGCCGAAATAGAGCGTGCCGATCAGCGCCAGCGCGAAGCCGAGGCGCAGGAGCCAGCGGAACGTCGGAGAGGACAGGATCATCGGCGCCTCGGGCAGGACACGGGCAGGCAGCTTACCCGGGTGTCTGGCGCGGGCAAGGGGCCATGGCGCCGCGGGGCAGGGGCCTGGTGTCAGCGGATTGTTTCAATCCCTAACAAAGGCCTGAACAAATGGAATGAAACTGGACAGTTGGCGGATTTTCGCGCAGCATTCCGCCTGATCCGGGAGGTGATGCCAGGCAATTATTCTTCGCTGCCCAGCCCAAAGTTTCCCGGTCGCGGATTTGAGATACCCATGGAGACTACGATGCGTAAATTTATCAAACTCGCCTTTGCCGCGGCCCTGGCCGTGTCCTCGCTCGCCGCCGTCGGCACCCGTCAGGCCGAGGCGCAGAACTACAACCTCCGGCCGTCTTACGGGTCGTTCAACCTGGTGGCGGGCTTCACGCCGGACCCGCAATGGCTGCAGGGCCGGGCCGGGGGCGACGTGCATTTCAACCCGGTCAACGGCTGCCCGGGCGGCGGCTGGGTCGCCAACGCGCCCGATTTCCGCGTGCATTATCAGGCCAGCACCTGGCCGCTGACCTTCTACGTCCGCGCCCCGGGTGACACGATCCTGCTGATCAACGATCCGAGCGGCAACTGGTATTGCAACGACGACACCGACGGGCTGGACCCGGCGATCCGCTTCGGCAGCCCGCGCTCGGGCCAGTACGATATCTGGATCGCGACCTACAACCGTTCGCGCGTGCGCAACACCCGGCTCTATGTGACCGAGCTGCGCTGAGCCCCTCAGCCGATGAGGCCGAGCAGACGCTTGGCCTCATCGGCGCAGGGCGTCAGTTGAGTGGCATCCTCGCCCGGGAAGAAGCGGCCGCGCGTGGCGGTCGGCATCGGCGCGGGCGTGTCGATCAGGACGCGCGGCGCGCGGGCAGGGCCCAGCGCCGCGTTCTCCGCTTGCCAGGCACGGGCCAGCGCGATCTGCCCGGCCTTGGCCGCGCCATAGGCGCCGAAGAATTTGCTGGTGCCCTCGCCCTCATGCCAGGCGGCGTCATCGAAGAACAGCGCGGTGCCCTGAGCGCTGGCCCGCAGCAGCGGCTCGATCATCGGGATCAGCGTGCCGGTGGCGCGCAGCGTGGTGGCCAGCGTCTTGTCCCAATCCTTGGCGGCGATATGCCCGGCGGGGGCCAGCGGCGGCACATGCACCGCCGGATGGGCCCAGAGGTCGACCTTGCCCCAACGCTGGTGGATCGACAGGCAGATCTGGCGCATCGCATCGTCATTGGTGATGTCCACGGGCACCAGCGTGGCGCTGCCGCCCTTGGCCTGGATGCGGTCGTCCAGTTCCTCCAGCGCGCCGGTGGTGCGCGCCAGCGCGATGACATGCCAGCCGGAGCCGCCCAGAGCCTCGGCCAGCGCAGCGCCAAGGCCGCGCGAGGCGCCGGTGATGAGGGCGAGTCGGGGTGCGGGTGATTCGGGGGTGCGGGGGCTCTCGGTCATGGCTGGCTCATGCCATCGGGCCGGGTGCAAGGCAAGGCGGCGTTGGGCCGCGGTGGCACGGTCCGGGGTTTCGCGGCGCCCGCGCGTTGTAAATTCCGGCCCTTTGCAAAGGCGCCAGTTTGCAAAGTCCGGGGCGCGAATTTCGCTGCGCAGCCGCACGGACGCTTGACCGCCTGCGCCGGGCGCTGGATAAACGCTACAACTCGGACCTACGATCAGGGAGATACTCGTGGCCCAGCAAACCCTTCTTCAGGCGTCTCTCGGGACGTCCTCGCTTGTCAAGAAAGCCCTCATCGTGCTGGGCGGCTCGGCCCTGATCGCGGTGGGTGCCCAGGTCAGCGTGCCCATGCTGCCCGTGCCGATGACCCTGCAAACCCTCGCCATCCTGATGGTCGGCTTCACCGCCGGTTCGCGCCTCGGCGCCGCCGCGGTCGTGGCCTATCTGCTCGAAGGCGCGGCGGGTCTGCCGGTCTTCGCCGGTGGCGGCGCGGGCGCGGCCTATCTGATGGGCCCGACCGGCGGCTTCCTGCTGGGCTTCGTGGCGATGGCCTGGGCCGCCGGCCTGCTGGCCGAGCGGGGCGTTGCCCGCGGCCTGGTCGGCACCGCGCTGGCCGCGCTGGCCGTGTCGGCCGCGCTCTATGTCCCGGGCCTGGCCTGGCTGACCGCCGTCACGCCCCTGGACCTGACCGGCGCCATCAACGCCGGTGCGCTGCCCTTCCTGCCGGGCGATGTGGTCAAGGCCGTTGCCGCCGCGCTGATCGTCAGCGGCGCCTGGAACGCGCTGGGCACCCGCCGCGGCTGATCCGGTCCCGGACCCGTCCCGGAACGACAGAACCCCCGGTGGCACCGCCATCGGGGGTTTTTCCTTGCCCGCGACTGCGGGGGTGGGAGGGGCGGGCGGCAAGCGCGCCCCGGTAACGGAAAAGGCCCCGGGCAGAGCGCCCGGGGCCTTCGTTTCACCCACGCTGCCGCAGGTCAGGGATGGGCTTGCAGATAGGCGATGATCGCCGCCCGGTCGCCCGCGTCGCGCAGGCCGCGGAAGCTCATCCGCGTGCCGCGCATATAGGCGCGGGGGTCGGCCAGGAACTGGTCCAGTTCCTCGGCGGTCCAGATCAGGCCCGCTTCGCCCGCTTGCTGCATCGGCGGCGAGTAGCGGAAGCCTTCGACGGCCCCGGCGTGGCGGCCAACGACGCCGTTGAGCTGCGGGCCGGTGCCGTTGCGGGCATTGTCGCCGACCGTGTGGCAGCTGCGGCACTGACGCCAGAGGCCCTCGCCCTGGGCCACCAGCGCCGGGTCCGGCCCGGCAGCGGGTTCGGGCTCGGGTTCGGGCTCGGCGGCGGCCTGCTGGACCGGCGCGGCGCCTTCGCCCCCTTCGGGCGCGCCCGCGCCATCGGCCACGCCGTTGGGGCGGTCCGGCGCGAAGACCGTCACCGCGCCTTCGGGCGTCGATTGCAGGTCGGTGGCGCGGCGGGTGATGTGCACCGCCGGGCCGCAATCCGCCATGCAGGCCTCGGCCGTGAAGAGCGGGAACTCGGTTTCCACCCGGTCATCGGCATAGAAGCCCTCGGCATTGGGCATCGGCACTTCGGTGAAATTCTCGTTCGAGAGCACGAAATCATCCTCAACGATGCCGTTCGAATAGAGGATATAGGCGGTCAGGGCATAGGTCTCGTCCGCGGACAGGATCTGCGCATTGCCGAAAGGCATGGAGCGGTGGACGTAATCCCAGACGGTCGAGAGATAGGGCCAGTAGCTGCCCACCGTCTTGACCGGCCGCCGGTCGCGCAGCGTGCCCTCGCCCCCGGCGATCACCGGATAAGCGCCCGCGCCCTCGCCGAAATCGCCGTGGCACATGGCGCAATTCTCGACCCAGAGGTCCTCGCCGGTCAGCACGTCGCCGGACCCCACCGGCAGGCCGGTGCCATCGGGTTCGACCGCCACGTCCCAGGCGGCGATTTCCTCGGGCAGGGCGGTGCGGCCCAGGTTCAGGGTCTGCGCCGCGGCGGGCAGGGCAGCGAACAGGATGGCCGTGCTTGCCAGAAGTTTAAGAACCGACTTCGACATTTTCCACCGCTCCGTTTTCGTAGACAGCCCAGGTCTGGATGCCGTTGTTGTGGTAGACCGAGTTCAACCCGCGGATCTCGCGCAGCGCGTCCTTGGTGGGCTGGACATAGCCCGTGTCATCGGTCGCGCGCGATTGCAGCAGCATCGGCGAGCCGTCCCAGTCGATTTCGAGATAGAAGCGCGAGAGGGCGTATTTGCCGCCCTGCGTGCCGATCCGCGCCTCCTGCCAGTTGACGCCACCGTCGAGCGAGACATCAACGCGGGTGACGGCGCCGCGACCCGACCACGCAAGGCCGGTGATGACGAGCGGCCCGGTGCCATGGGTGATGGGTTTCTGCGGCGAGGGCGAGGTGATGACCGATTTCGCGTCCATCGCCCAGGTCCATTTCCGGGCCCGGCCATCGGGCATGAGGTCGGTGTATTTCGAGGTCTCCTCGCGGGCCTCGACCGCCGAATGGGTGACGCCGATGCGGCGCAGCCATTTGACCCACATGTTGCCTTCCCAGCCCGGCACGACCAGCCGCACGGGATAGCCATGCTCCTTGCGCAGCGCCTCGCCGTTGGCGGTCAGGGCCACCAGCACGTCGTCCATCGCCTTCTCGATCGGCATGGAGCGGCCGTTGGACGAGGCATCGGCGCCCTCGACATAGATCCACTGGCCCTCGGGCTGGACGCCCGCTTCCTCCAGCAGCACGCGCAGCGGGATGCCGGAATATTCCATGTTGTGGATCATGCCATGGGTGAATTGCGCGCCGTTCAGCTGCGCGCCGCCCCATTCCATGCCCGAGTTCGCCGCGCATTCGCAGAAATAGACGTGGTTTTCGCGCGGGAAGCGTTGCAGGTCTTCCCAGGTGAAGACCAGCGGCCGGTCCACGAGGCCGGTAATCATCAGCCGGTAATCGTCTTTGCTGAGTTCGATGGCGCCCGAATGGTGCCGCTCGAAGGCGCAGCCGGCCGGGGTGATCGTGCCGTCCAGCGCGTGGATCGGCGTGAAGTTGATCGAGCTGATCGGATCGGCGGTCAGCCACGACACGGTGCGGCGCACCACGTCGCCCTCGAAGCGGATCGGCAGGCCGTAAGGCGTGGCGTCCACGCCCTCGCCGGTGGCCGAGGCCCAGTCCTGCACGTCGGTAATCAGCGGATCGGGGGTTTCCTGCGCGGCGGCGGCCCCGCCCAGCGCGGCCCCGCCAGCGGCGAGACTGGCCGTGCGCAGGAAGCCGCGGCGGCTGACGTCGATTCCGGCGCCTTCAAGCGCGTCGTCGTCGGTCCTGTCGGTCATGACGCTTGCTCCTTCGTTCGGATTACTGGCCGGTGACCGTGACCGACCCGGTGGGTTCGGCGCTGACGGTCCCGAGTTTGCGGATATGGGCTTCCACCACGTCCCAGATCATCGGCCCCTCGGTCCCCTCATTGACCGAGGCCCAGCCGCCGACCGTGTAGCTGCGCGCGGGGTCCAGCGCCTCGCCGGTCCTGAGCAGCGTGAGGCCGGTGATCCGCTCGCCGATGGGCTTGGAGATGTCGATGGCATAGCCAAGGCCCCCCAGCCGCACCATGTCGCCGCCCTGCTGGTAATAGGGGTCGGTGTTGAACAGGTTGTCGGCCACGTCTTCCAGGATCGTGTGGATGAATTCGCCGGTCATTTCCGTGCGATAGACTTGCCCGTAGGTCATCGAGGTGACGTTGTGGATGTCCTCGCGGGTGATCTCCTGACCCGGCATGATGCTGGCGCCCCAGCGCACGCCCGGGGACATGGCGATCTCGGTGTCGCGCTCGCTCATCACCGCGTCGCAGATCAGGTTGTCCCAGGTCCCGGCGAAATTGCCGCGCCGGTAGAGCAGGCTTTCCGAGGTTCCGACGACCTCCTCCATCTGGTCCTTGTAGGGCGCGCGCTCGGCCTCGATGGCGGCGGCCATCTCGGCATCGGGCGCGATCACGTCCGAGAAGATCGGGATCAGCTTGTGGCGGAAGCCCATCATGCGGCCGTCGCGCACATCCAGATCCAGACGGGTCACGAACTTGCCGTGGCTGCCCGAGGCAATGAGCAGCGTTTCGCCCACCAGCACGGGCTCGGGCAGTGCGTCATGCGTATGGCCGGTCAGGATCACGTCGATGCCATTGACCCGGCCCGCCATCTTGCGGTCCACGTCGAAACCGTTGTGCGACAGCACCACGACCACATCGGCCCCCTCGGCGCGGACCTCGTCCACCATCTCCTGCATGCGCTCGTCGCGGATGCCGAAGCTGAATTCGGGGAACATCCAGCGCGGGTTGGCGATGGGGGTATAGGGGAAGGCCTGACCGATCACCGCGACCTTGACGCCGCCCCGGTCGAAGAAGGTGTAAGACGGGATATCCTCGTAGGGTTCGTCCCATTCCGCGTCAAAGATGTTCTGGCCGAGGAAGGGGAAGTTGAGCTGCCCCATCAGCTCCATCACCCTCTCGGTGCCGAAGGTCCATTCCCAATGCGAGGTCATCGCCTCGGTGCCGAGCAGGTTCATCAGATTGACCATGTCCTGACCCCGGCTGAGGTACGAGGACATCGACCCGTGCCAGGTGTCGCCGCCATCCAGCAGGATCGCGTCCGAACGGTCGGCGCGGATCGCCTTGACCACGGTCGCGATGCGGTCGAGGCCGCCCATCTTGCCGTATTCACGGCCCAGCGCGGTGAAATCCTGATAGGTCAGCGCATAGGCATCGCGCGACCCGGGGGTCAGGTTATAGAGGTTCAGGAAGTCCTGGCCCGTGACATGCGGCGGCAGGCCCCGCACGTCGCCGACGCCGAAGTTGAACTCGGGCTCGCGGAACCAGATCGGCTTGAGCTGCGCGTGGATGTCGGTGACATGGATCAGCGACACATTGCCGAAAGTGTCGAAACGCAGCAGGTCATCCTGGGTCAGGGATTGCTGCGCGGCCACTTTCGACCAATTGCCAAAGCCGGAAGCGCCGTAGAGGGCGGACGCAGCCACCGAGGCTTGCAGGAACTCGCGCCGGGAAATCATAGGGATGCTCCTTGGAAGCGGTCGGAGAAGGGGCATGCCGGGAGGAATGCATGCCAACCTTCATAGAGTTGAATATAGATGGGCGACCGGAAATCCGGTCGCTCAACCGGCAGGGAGGAGGGGAGGGGGACGCGACAGGCGCGCCCCCCGGCCAGGAGGTTACGGACGAACCGAAACACCTTCGACGCCCAGCCCGATGCCGCGCGAGGCGACATAAAGCTCGAGCGCGCGGAACTCGTCCGAACCTTCGGCGAAGGTCTCGGCGCGGGTGTCGCGGATGCAGCCCCGGAAGCGGTTGTGGACCGAGACGATGCCCGCGTTCTTCAGCCGGTAGGTCGGGAAGCCCGAGATCTGGCCCTGGCTGAGGTGGTCGGCGCGGATCATCTGCCCCGTGCTGTCCTCGTGGCAATTGGCGCAGCTCAGTTCCAGCTGGCCGTAGCGGGTGTAGTACATCTCGCGGCCCTGCTCCCAATAGGGGGCGGCGGGACCGTCGATCTGCACCGCAACCGGCATGCCGCGCGATTGCAGCGACAGGAACGAGGTCATCGAGGTCATCTCGTCACCCGACCAGCGCCAGGCTTCGGCGCCCATGCGTTCGGTCCGGCAATTGTTGACGTAGTTCTCCATCGACCACAGCACGCCGTCTTCGTTGACATGCGGCATCATCGCCCGCACGCCGCGCATGCTTTCCTCGGCGTCGCCGTGGCAATCCTGGCAGGACTGGCCCGCGGTGCCGTCGACGGTGGTCCACAGTTCGGCCCCCGCCTCGACCGCGATCATCGCCGGGTTCTCGAAATCATCCATCTCCATGGCCCGCGTGTCTTCGCTGCGGAACAGCCAGCCCGAATAGCGCTCGGGCAGGTTGGGGGTGATGATGTCGTCGCTCGGGGCGCGGGTCACGATGTGCAATTCGCCGTCGATGACCAGATCCGCCGTAAGGTCGGGATCGGCCAGGGCCGCGCCGCTCCACAGCGCGGCCACGCAGGCCGAGGCCAGCGCCAGCGATCTTGCAGGCTTCAGGTGCTGCATAATGTCTCCTCCCAGACTTCTGTTGCGCCGAATGCTCAGCTCACTTCAAAGGCTTCGGTCGCGGTGTAGACTTCGCCGTTGTCATCGTACCAGGTGAAGACGAACTCGCCGGATTCGGGCACCACGGCCTCGAATTCCATGTAGGGGTTCGCCGAGATGGCGGGTTCCATCGCCACGTCGATCACCATCACCCCGTTGAATTCACAGGTGAAGCGGTTGATGATCTGGCGCGGGATCGTCTCGCCGGCCGAATTGCGGCGCTGGCCGGTTTCCATGTCGTGGTTGATCAGCGTCTTGACGGTGATCGAATCCCCGGCCGAGGCCGAGCGGGGAAGGCGGATGCGGGGTCTGACGTCGGTCATGATGTGCTCCTGATAAGGTCGGTGGGGCGGATCCGAGAGGGATCAGCCGCCGCAGCCGCCAATGGTGACCTTCACTTCGACGCGGGTCGTCTTGAAGGTGCCGTCCGCCATCTTGGCGATCGCGACCACGTCCTGGGTGCGGCCCAGACGGATGCGCGTGGCGATCATCGGCGCGCCCGAACCGGGGCCGAAGGTGAACCTGCCCAGACCGGGGGTCGGGTTGCCGGTGGCCACGAGCACGATCTCGGTCGCGCCCTCGGCCGAAACCGAGACAGGCACGGTGTTGCCGTTCTCGGCGATCTCGGGGGCGGTGATGGTCACGCCGCCCTCTTCCATGGCCGCGCCGCCGGTATAGGCGGTGATCCAGTCCTCAACGGCGTCGGCGAAGGCGGTGGCCGGCAGCAGGGCCACGGCCGAGGCGCCCAGACCGATCGCGAAGGTGTCGCGTCTTGTCAGCATGGGGATACTCCTTTTCGAAAGGGGGACGGGGCCGACCGGATCACTCGGTCAGCGTCATGAGATAGGCCAGCGTGTCCTCGATCTGCTGCGCGGTCAGCAGCGGGCCGAAGGTCGCCGGATCGGCGGCGCGGCCGGTGAAGGCATCGCCCGGGCGGATGAAACCGTCGACGCGGTAGAAGGACGGCATCCGCGTGTCGGGGAACATGTGCTTGGCATCGACGATGATGCCGCGCAGCTCGGCCTCGGACCAGCGGCTGCCCACGCCGTCCAGCGCCGGGCCGATATTGCCCTGGAACTGCACGTCGGGCAGGGCGGTGAATTCGTGGCAGGCGACGCAATTGCCCTGCGCGCGGCTCGAGACGACGGCAACGCCGGCTTCGGCATTGCCGGGGGCGCCGGTCAGCGATTCGGGGATCTGGACGTCGTCGACCCAGACCACATCCGCCGGCGCGGTCTCGGCATAGGCAGTTCCGGCCAGCACGAGGGCGGCGACGAGCCCGGTCACAGCGTTCAGCTTCATGGATGTCCTCCCTGACATTCAGCAGATGGCGTTGCGCTCTCCCAAACGCATCACGGGCTCATCGTAGACGATGGCGTACCGTGAGAGCAACAGGAAATTCATTTATCTGCATATAGTGAAAAATTATCGAAAGCGACCCCGCGCGAGGCTGCGAGGAGTGCGCGCCAAGGGTCTGGCGCGCCGGGTTTTTTCATTTCTGCGGCGCAGCGTGTCAATTGCCGCCGAGGTTGCGTGCGACGTAATGCTGGAAATGCTCGTCGCCCTCATAGCCTTTCTCCAGCACCCAACGCAGCATGAGCCGGGTGGTTCCCCGCTCGAAGGCGCCGGGCATCATCATGACCGCATTCTGCGCCGCTGTCCCCGATTCGGGAACCGTGTCGGGCATGAACAGCATGGTGGGCGTGAAGACCACGTTCCAGCGCACCATCATGTCGCGCTCGTCCCGTTCGGTCCCGTCGAAATCGGTCACCGGGATATTGCCGAAGAGGTTCATCTGCACGACGAAGAAATCCTCGCGCAGCATGCGGTTGATCTCGTCGTCGATATAGACCGTCTCGTGCATGCGGGTGCAGTAGATGCAGCCGCGCTGCTCGACCATGATGAGCATCCGCTTGCCCAGGGCATTGGCCTCGGTCAGGTCGTCGCGCATGTCGCGGAAGGTCTCGACGATCCAGTCGGGCTTGTGCAGCCCATCCTCGCCCAGGGGCGGCACGGGTTGGTCGGCGCGGGCCCTGCCGGGGCGCAGCAGGGCAGGGGCGGCCAGGCCCAAAGCGAGGCCGGTGGTTATCAGGCGGCGTCTGTTGGTCATGCGTTCCTCCCTCGGGTCATCCGATCGTGGCGAGCCAGGGCATCGTCTCGATCATCCATTGCGCGATATAGTTCAGGCTGTTGGTGGCGATCAGCAGGGCGAAGACGATCAGCATGACGCCCATCACCTTCTCCACATATTGCAGCTTGTCGCGGTGGCGGCCGACCCAGCCCAGGAAGGGCCGGGCGAAAAGCGCGGCGATGACGAAGGGCAGGGTCATGGCCAGCCCGTAGACCGCCAGCAAGAGCGTGCCGCGCACCAGATCTCCCATGCCCGAGGCGATCATCAGGATCGCCGCCAGCGCCGGGCCCACGCAGGGCGTCCAGCCGAAGCCGAAGGCCAGACCCATGACATAGCTGCCCAGGATGGACTGCGGGGAGCCCGCGTTCTCGATCCGCGCCTGGCGGTAGAGGAAGCCGATCTTCACCACGCCCAGGAAATGCAGGCCGAAAACCAGCAGCACCGCCGCCGCCACCCAGCGCAGCCAGTCCTTCCACTGGATGAAGGCCTGACCCAGCGCCGTGGCCCCCAGCCCCAGCAGCATGAAGATCGAGGTCACGCCCAGCGCGAAGGCGATGGAGGACAGCACCAGCCGCCGCTGCGCCCCGGGCGCGAGCCCTTGGTCCGAGCGCAGCTCGGCCATCGAGAGGCCCGCCATGTAGCACAGATAGAAGGGCACCATGGGCAGGATGCAGGGGGACAGGAACGACAGGATCCCGGCCAGCGCCGCCCCGCCGAAGGAGATATCGAACATGAGACGCGCCCCTCCCAAGGCGCCGCCGGACGCGGCGCACAAGCGTCCTGCGCTGGGCCTTGTTCCGACGGTCTGAAAACATTACAATGTTCATATGTTATTTTGGACCCGTCAACCGGATTCGTGCACGCGTGCAGTTTCTCTGGTAGGATGGAATCGCCCTCGGGGCGAGGAGGATACCATGGCTGTCACCCTTCCGATTCGACTGCGCCGGCTGCTCGGCGGTGCCGCGCTGGCCGCGGTTGCGATGGTGTCGGCTACGCTGGTGACGGCCGGATCCGCCGCGGCGCAGGAGCTGAGGCTGCTGATGATCGAACAGGTCGGCTGCGTCTATTGCGCGGCCTTCAACCGCGACATCGCCCCCGCCTACGAGGTCTCGCCCGAGGGGCAGGCCGCGCCGCTGATCCGCGCCGATCTGCGCGGCCCGCTGCCCGAGGGGGTGACGCTGGCCTCGCGTCCTTTCGTCACGCCCACCTTCATCCTGCTCGGGCCCGACGGGGTGGAAGTGGGCCGCCTGACCGGCTTTCCGGGGCAGGATTTCTTCTGGCCCTATGTCAACGAGATGATCGACCGCGCCCGCACCCAGCCCAACGGCTGACGGGGGCGGACGAAGGTCGCATTCCCGCCTTGCCGCGCTCGATTCCCCTGTCACGGCATGCTAGGGTCGCCGCGACGATGGAAGAGGGCTGTCGCCGCCTGAGGCGGGGCAGGGTGGGACCATATGGCGCCAGACGGGCGAAACGCCGATCACGAAGAGACCGCGCGTGCCGAGCGCCCGGCGATGGCGCGCCCGGTCGAGCGCAGCTGCGCCCCCGCCGCCTCGCCCGAGGCGATGGCGCTGGAGGCGCGTCAGGCGGCCGATTTCCTCAAGGCGATGGGGCATGAGGGGCGTCTGCTGATGCTCTATCACCTCTGCGAACGCGACCATACCGTCACCGAACTGGAACAGCTCATCATGTCGCGGCAGGCGGCGGTCAGCCAGCAGCTGGCCCGGCTCAGGCATGAAAAGCTGGTCACGACGCGGCGGGACGGCAACCAGATCATCTATTCGCTGGCCGACAACCGGGTGCGCGAGATGGTGATGGTGATCCAGCGGCTGTTCCGCCTGCCCTGAGGGGCGGGCGCCGGGGCCGAGGCGGGAGCTGGGGCCGGAGCCGGGGCCTGATCCAGATCAAAGCCTTCATTCCGATATAGCAATATGTACCGGGCAGCTTGACCCGGAGGATCGCGCATGGAGAGTTTCATCGCCTTTGTCGAATGGATCGGCGAAGACCGCGCGGGTGCGCTGTTCGGCCTGCTGACCGGCATGGTCTTCGGCATCGCCGCGCAGCGCTCGTCCTTCTGCCTGCGGGCGGCCACGGTGGAATTCGCCCGCGGCATTCTGGGCGGCAAGGTCGGCGTGTGGCTGCTGACCTTCTCGACCGCCATGGTCTGGGTGCAGGGGGCGCAGGTGCTGGGCCTCTTCGACGCGCGGGATGCCCGAATGATGGGGGTGGCGGGCAGCTGGTCGGGCGCGGTGATCGGCGGGCTGATGTTCGGCGTCGGCATGGTGCTGGCGCGGGGCTGTTCCGGGCGCCTGCTGGTGCTGGCCGCGACCGGCAACCTGCGCAGCGTCGTCTCGGGCCTCATCTTCGCCGTGGTGGCGCAGATGAGCCTGCACGGCTGGCTCGCGCCCGTCCGCTCCTGGCTCGCCGGGCTCTGGACCACGCCCGACGGGCAGAACCTGAACCTGCTGACGCTGATCGGCCTGCCGGACGAGGCGGGGCTGGTGCTGGGGCTGATCCTGGCGCTGGTGGCGATTGGCGTGGCGGTGCGGGCGAAGATGCCGGTCGCGACACTGATCTTCGCCTCGGGCGTGGGCTTTGCCGTGGCGATGGGCTGGGTGCTGACCTGGACCCTGGCGGAGGTGGCCTGGGAGCCGGTCAACGTGACCTCGGCCACCTTCACCGGGCCTTCGGCCAATACGCTGATGTTCTTCCTCGAACCTTCGCCCGCGCTGAATTTCGACATCGGGCTGGTGCCGGGGGTGTTTCTGGGGGCGTTCCTCAGCGCGCTGGTCCGCCGCGAGTTCCGGTTTCAGGGCTTCGAGGGCGAGGCCACCATGCGCCGCTCGATGTTCGGCGCGGTGCTGATGGGCTTCGGCGGCATGCTGGCCGGGGGCTGCGCCATCGGCGCGGGCGTCACCGGCGGCTCGATCTTCGCCGCGACGGCCTGGCTGGCGCTGTTCTGCTTCTGGCTGGGGGCGATGGCGACGGATCTTCTGGTCGACCAGCGGGGCGCGCGGCTGGCGGCGGCGTGAGTCCGCGGGCTGCCGCCCCAAGGTGACGCAAAAGGCGGGGGGCTGCCGCCCCCCGAGACTCCACACGGCGGGGGGCTGCCGCCCCCCGCGCCCCCCGCTTCAAGGAGGGTTTTCCACCCTCCTTGAAAATCCTCCCGAGGATATTTCCGGAACAAAGATGGGCGGGTCAGGCGGGCTGGAACCGGTAGCCGCCGTCGGCATGGGCCTCGACCCGGCCGAGGCCGCCGGGCAGGTGGAAACCCGCGATCGGCATCTGGGCGCTGGCCAGCTGGTCGAAGAGCGCCACGCGGGTGGCGGCGGCAGTGGCGGGGTCCTGGTCCGAGCCGGATTCCCAGGCCGGGCGCTCGAAGGCGACATGGTGGTTGCCGATGGCATCGCCCAGCACCATCAGGCTTTCCGACCCGTCGCGGAGTTCGAAACTCATGTGGCCCGGGGTATGGCCGGGGGTCAGGCGGGCGGCGACGCCGGGCAGGATCTCGGCCCCGTCCTCGAAGAAGGTCACCAGATCCGCCACCGCCTCGAGCCGGCGCTGGGCGCCGATGGCGAAGGCCTGCCGTGCCGCGCCGATGCTGTCGAGCGTGCCGGGATCCATCCAATAGTCGAATTCGGCCCGCCCCATCAGGATCTGCGCCTCGGGCAGGAAGGGCTCGTCGAATTCGTCGAGGAGGCCCCAGATATGGTCGGGGTGGCCATGGGTGATGACCAGATGGGTGATGTCCTCGGGCGCGAGGCCGAGGCTGTCCAGCGTCTCGGGCAGGAGCCCGGCCGAGGGCTGGAAATCCGAGCCCGAGCCGACGTCGAAGAGGATCACGCGGTCCTCGTGCCGCAGCAGCGTCACGTTGCAGGGGGGCGTCAGCGCCTCGCCGGTGATGCCGTTGCGGGTCAGGATCGCCGCCAGTTCCTCGGCGGGCATCGGCCCGGTGATGAAGTCGCGGGGCAGCACCAGATTGCCGTCCGAGACCATGTCGATCTGCATGGACCCGAACCGGGCCGAGGCCCGGGCGGGGAGCCCGAGGCCGGGGCCGAGGGCGAGACCGCCGAGCATGAGCCCGCCGGTGGTGAAAGCGCGTCGCGTGATCTGCATGATGACTCCCATGGCTGAGGCCCGCCGGAAGGGCGGGTTTGAGACGATGCGGTGCGGATGGGAGAGAACGCCCGTGGGCCGGAGTCTAGGGGCAAGCCGGGCAAAGGCAAGCCCCCTGCCGCAGGAATTCCGCAAGACCGGGTGTGGGGGCTTGCATTCCGGGGGGTATATCGGGATTCTGGCCCGGCCTTTCAGCGGACGGGCAAGTCAGGAAAGCGGAGGCGGGGATGGACGGCATTTCCTATGGTGTGATGGCCGCCCTTGTCGGGCTGGTGTCGGGAATCGTGCTGGGTCTCTCGGCGCGGCTGGGGAATTTCTGCACGCTGGGGGCGCTGGAGATGGCGGTCTTTGGCGGCGACCAGCGGCGGCTCAGGCTCTGGGGGATCGTGCTGGCGGTGGCGATCACCGGCACGTTCCTGGGTGTCGAGCTGGGGTTCCTGCGGCTGGGCGAGACCTTCTATCATCAGATCGCCTGGAATCCGCTGGCCTCGATCGCGGGCGGGTTGCTGTTCGGCTATGGCATGGCGCTGGCGGGCAATTGCGGTTTCGGTGCCTTGGTGCGCTTCGGCGGCGGGGATCTGCGCTCGCTGGTCGTGGTGGTGGTGATGGGGGTCTTCGGCTTCATCACCCTGTCGGGTCCGCTGGCGCCCCTCAGGGTCGCGCTGTTCCCGCAGGATCCGGCGACCGGCGAGCAGGGGATCACCGCCGCGCTGCAGGGGCTGGCGGGCGTGCCGCCGCTGGTCACCGCGCTGGTCATCGCCGCCGCCCTGCTGATCTGGGCGCTGGCCTATGGCCCGTTGCGGGGCCGCCCGGGCGAGATGGTCTGGGGCGCGGTGGCGGGCGGGGCGGTGGTGCTGGCCTTCTGGGGCACCGGCTGGATCAGCCACGAGAGTTTCGGCGAGATCGGGGTCGAGGGGCTGTCCTTCACCGCGCCGGTCGGGCGGACGATCCTGTATCTGATGACCTCGACCGCGGGCGGGATCAACTTCTCGGTCGGCGCGGTGCTGGGGGTGATGGCGGGGGCGCTGGCGGGGTCCCTCTGGCGCGGGATGTTCCGCTGGGAGGCCTGCGAGGATCCGCGGGAACTGGGCCGGCAGGTCGGCGGCGCGGCGCTGATGGGCGTGGGGGGCGTCATCGCCATGGGCTGTTCGGTCGGGCAGGGTGTCAGCGCCTTCGCCACGCTGGCCTGGTCGGGGCCGGTGACGCTGGCGGCGATCGCGGCGGGGGCGGTGTTCGGGCTCAGGCGGCTGATCGGGGTCGCGGCGGAATAGGCGGCGGCGCTGGTGGGGGTTGCGGAACCGGGGGGTTTTCCACCCCCCGGACCCCCCGAGAATATTTTCAGAACAAAGATGGGCGGGGTCTTGGCGGGGGGCGCTCTGCGGCCGGTGCGTTCGTGGCGGCGGGCGGCGTTGGAGGGGTCTTCCGGCTCCGATGGGGGGCGTGGCCCGGTGTCTTGGCGTGGGCTCAGCCGTCGCAGGCGCAGCCGGGGGGCTGGTGGCAGCGGCGGTTGCGGCTGATGCAGGCATTGCCCCGGGTGCAGATCCGGCAGCAGGAGGCGGGCCGGGGATGCGGGATCTGGCTGAGGAACTGCTGCCAGAGGCCGCCGGCGGGGGGCGGCGTTCCGGCTGCGGCGGCGCCCGCCGAGAGCAGGACCAGAAGCGCGCCGATCTTTGCCTGTCGCAGGGCTCGCACCCCTCGTGAACCTCACCCGGGGGGTGAGCCTTCGCCCGGCCAGGGTCCCCTGGCAAGGGGCCGGGCCGGGGCAGCGGCGATGGGTCGCGGGCTCAGGCGGCGAGGAAGGCTTCGACATCGGCCAGCGTCGGGCCGATGGCGTCGCGGATCGCCTGACCCGTGCGCAGATCGGAGAGGATCCCCTCGACCTTGGGCTGGATGAAGCCCTCGGTATCGTCCCAGAGCATCGGGCGCTCGGGATCGGGGGCGCCGAGGGCCGCGGTGCGGGCGGCGCGGTAGAGGGCGGCGTTGCGGTGGGACAAGAGGTCCGAGGCGTCATAGCCCGGGCGCACGGTCTGGGCGCGCAGTTCCACCGCCTGCACGGCGAAGACCAGCGCCGCGGCGAGGAAATGCTCGGAGGCCTCGACCGCCTCGCGCGCCAGATTGGCCGCGTTCATCGCCTGCGAATTGATGTTCTGGTTGAATTGCTCGGCGTGGCTTGGGTAGAGGTCGACCATCGAGCGGCCGTAGAATTGCACCAGCGGCGCCACCGAATTGCAGGTGAGTTGCAGCGATTTCAGCCCCATGTTCAGCCCGTGCCCGGTGTTGCCCACCAGCGACGGCGGCAGGCCGTTGTTGAATTCGGGCGTGACCAGCATGGCGATCTGCACGTCGAGATGCTTCAGCAGCATCGCCAGCTGCGCGCGCAGCGTGTCGCAGGCGACGCCGGTATATTGCGCCAGGAAATTGCCGGTGTGATAGACCTCGCCCGTGTCGGGATCGACCAACGGATTGTCATTGGCGGAATTGGCCTCGGTGGTGATCTGGCGGGCAGCGACGGCCAGCATGTCGGCGATGGGGCCGGTGTATTGCGGCAGGCAACGCAGGGAATAGCGGTCCTGGATCAGCTTGCCCTGACGGTGGCCACGGGCGCCGGCGGCCTCGGAGCGGATCAGCTGCGAGCCTTCCAGCAGGTCGCGGAACAGGGAGCCCACGAAGATCTGCCCGGGATGCGGCTTGATCGCCTGGATGGTCGGGTGGAAGCTCTGGTTGGTGGCCAGAAGCGCCTCGGCCAGCATCGCCTGCACCGCCATCGACAGGGCGAAGACCGTCACGCCCCGGCCCATGGCATTGGCGGCGACGCCGGTCGAGGCGGTGGTGCCGTTGTTCATCGCCAGCCCCTCCTTGGGGCGCAGCGTGAGCGGTGCCAGCCCCAGCCGGGACAGGGCCGTGTGGCAATCGAGCGTCTCGCCGTTCCAGTCGACCAGGAACGCAGGGTCGAGGCCGATGACCGAGGCGCCGATATAGCTGAGCGGCACCAGATCGCCCGAGGCGCCGATGGAGCCCCGCTGATAGGCATGGGGCGTGACACCCGCGTTGAGGAAGCTGACATAGCGCTGGATCAGCTCAAGCCGGACGCCGGAATAGCCCTTCATCAGCGAATTCACCCGCAAGAGCATGGCGGCGCGGACATCGGCCTCGGGCAGGCGGGGCCCGGTAGCGGTCTTGTGGTGCCAGAGCGCGATGTGCTGCAACTCGACCATCCGCTCGACGGGGACGTATTGGTCGGCCATCCCGCCATAGAGCGTGGTCACGCCATAGACCTGCTCGCCCCCGGCGACGGCGGCCTCGATCCGGGCCTGGCTGGCCTCGACCCGGGCCAGAACCGCCGGATCGGCCGACAGCCGCACCTCGGCTCCCTGCGACACGGCAACGATATCCGCGAGGGTCAGGCCCTCGCCGCTGATGGTGATCATGATGTCCTCCCGTTTGACGGGCAGGCTATCAGGCGGGGCGGATGGGTAAATGGATATTTTCCACGGAAACGAAAAAGGGCGCCCCGGCGGGACGCCCATCGGAAACGGTGTTTCGTGGCTTACGGAATGATGCGCTGATAGCGCACGCCGGCCAGCGAGGCCCCGGCGATCAGCCCGGCCTGACCGAAGACCACGGCGATGACCGGCGAGAACATGGTCGTGGTCTGCACCCCGGCCGAACCGCCCATCTCGGGCGTGGCATAGCGCAGGTCGGCCGAGGCGGCCCAGCCTTCGCCCGCGCGGAAATCCTGCAACGCCTGCGGGGTCATGAAGAACAGCACATGGGCGTATTGCTGGGCGCCGATCTGCAGCCCGGCGCTGAGCCGCGTCGCCGAATAATAATCAACCGTGGCGTCGTTGATCCGCAGCGCACCCTGCCCGAAGGATCCGCCGACAAAGAACCCGGCCTCGGTCACCAGCGGCATGTAGAGGATGCCCTGCGCGTTGGCGAAGAGGTTGCTCAGCTCGGCGTGGTTCTGGCGCAGGTAGTCGCGGGTGGCATCGACGCGCGCATCGAGGCGCTCGGCGTTGAAATTCCCCACGGGATTGCCGCAGGCGGCCAGCAGCGAGGTGGCCGCGCCGCCCACCAGCAGGCTGCGACGCGAAAGCGGGCGCGAAAGGCGCAAGGTCTGGGTCATGCTCATCCTCAAAGGTTTGGCGCGGGATCTGTCGCCCCTGTCACCGGAAAATGCCTGTGGCCGAAGTATACGGCGCGATCACGCGCTTGTCACGCGCGCGGGGATCCGCTGGGCGAATCGCCGCTGATATAGGTCAGACCTTCAGCGCCTTGGCCGCCGCCGGGGCGAAATAGGTCAGCACCCCGTCGCATCCGGCACGCTTGAAAGCCAGCAGGCTTTCCAGCATCACCGCCTCGCCCAGCCAGCCGCGCTCCATCGCGCCGGCCAGCATCGCGTATTCGCCGCTGACCTGATAGGCGAAAGTCGGCACGCCGAATTCGTCCTTCACCGACCGGCAGATGTCGAGATAGGGCATGCCGGGCTTGACCATGACCATGTCCGCCCCCTCATCGAGGTCGCGGGCGACGCAGCGCAGGGCCTCCAGCCGGTTGGCGGGGTTCACCTGATAGGTCTTCTTGTCGCCGACCAGCCGCCCCGAGGCGCCGACCGCATCGCGGAACGGCCCGTAGAAGGCGCTGGCGAATTTCGCCGCGTAGCTGAGGATCGCGACCTGCTGGAAACCTGCGGCCTCGGTCGCCGCGCGGATCGCGCCGATCCGGCCATCCATCATGTCCGAGGGCCCGAGGATATCCGCCCCGGCCTCGCATTGCGCCAGCGCCATTTTGACCAGCGCCTCGACCGTCTCGTCGTTCAGGATCTGGCCGTCCACGACGAAACCGTCATGGCCGTTGATGTTGTAGGGGTCGAGCGCGATGTCGGTCATCACCGCCATCTCCGGCAGCTCGGCCTTCAGCAGCCGGATGGCGCGGTTGGTCAGGTTCTCGGGGTTCCAGGCCTCGGCGCAATCCTCGGTGCGGAGTTCGGGCGCGGTATAGGGGAAAAGGCAGATCGCCCCCACGCCATCGGCATGGGCCGCCGCGGCCTTTTTCAGCATCACGTCCAGCGACAGCCGGTTCACCCCCGGCATCGAGGCGATGGGCTCCTCGACCCCCTCGCCCTCGCGAATGAAGACCGGCCAGATCAGATCGGCGGCGGTCACGGCATTCTCGGCCACCAGATCGCGCAGCGCGCCGGTGCGGCGCAGGCGGCGGAGGCGGGCGGCGGGATAGGGGGCGGGGGTGTGGACGGGCATGACTTCTCTCCGGTCTTCGGCGCTTTGGTGCCACGCGGGGGCGGCAAGCTCAAGCCCGGGCGGGTTTCCCGGCTTGGCCCCGGCGTGAAAGCCGACTAATCAGGAGGGCAACAGGCAAGGGGCTCCGGGTGAATCTGACGGACTCGCTTTTATCTACCATCGACCTCAGGTCGTTTTCCAACCTGTGGTTCTGGCTGGTGCTGGCGGTGGCGTGGTCGAACGTCACCCATTTCGTCATGGGCGTGCCCTTCGACATGGTGCAGCGCGCCCGTCGGCGCGGCGGCGAGGGGTTGGAGGATCTCAACACGCTCGCCCTGATCCAGGCCCGGCGGCGGATGACTATCCTGCGCAGCTCGGGCGCGTGGCTGGTGGGTTTCTGGCTGACGGTGCTGACCATGCTGGGCGTGCTGGGCTTCTGGTACGGCTACGAATTGTCGCAGGCGCTGTTCCTGCTGCTGGGCCCGCTGACACTGGGCGCCTGGCTGAGCCTGCGCCTGTCGGCCCGGGTCGAGGCGCAGGCGCTGCAGGGCGAGGCGCTGGTCAAGGCGATCTTCTGGACCCGCATGCTGATCCAGGTGATCGGGCTCTCGGCGATCTTCGTGACCACGATGTGGGGCATGTGGCACAATCTCACCGCCCGGATGCTGTGACCGATGGCTGAGCGGATCCTGCTGGGCGGTGCCCCCGAGGGCTTTGACGCCGACCTCCTGCGCCGCGAGGTCGCCAGGCGCGGCGCGCCGCTGATCCATGTCGCGCGCGACGACAAGCGGCTGGAGGCGATGCGCCGGGCGCTGGCCTTCTTCGCCCCCGATCTGGTGGTGCTGACGCTGCCCGCCTGGGATTGCCTGCCCTATGACCGCGTCTCGCCGAACCCCGAGATCGTCGCCCGCCGGATGGCGACGCTGGCCGGCCTTGCGCAGGGGGTGCCGGGGCCCTTCGTCCTGCTGACGACGCTGAGCGCGGCAATGCAGAAGCTCCCCGCGCGCGAGACGGTCGCGGCGTCGAGCTTCATCGCCGAGGTCGGGCGCCGCGTCGATGAAGGCGCGCTGCGGAACTACCTGGCGCGGATGGGTTATTCCCCCAGCCCGACGGTGACCGAGCCCGGCGATTTCGCGGTTCGGGGCGGGATCGTCGACATCTATCCGCCGGGCGATGCCGAGCCGGTGCGGCTCGATCTCTTCGGCGATGTGCTGGACGGGCTGCGCCATTTCGACCCCGGCACCCAGCGCACCACCGGCAAGCTGGACCGGCTGGAACTGGCGCCCGCCTCCGAGGTGATCCTGGACGAGGCCTCCATCGCCCGCTTCCGGCAGACCTATCGCGTCGAATTCGGCGCGGCCGGGACCGATGATCCGCTCTACGAGGCGGTCAGCGCCGGGCGCAAGCATCAGGGGATGGAGCATTGGCTGGGCTATTTCCATGCCCGGCTGGAGACGATCTTCGACTATCTGCCCGGCGCGAGCGTCATGCTGGACGACCAGTCGGCCGCCGTTCGTGCCGCCCGGTGGGAGACGATCGCCGACCAATACCAGAACCGGCAGGAGGCGCTGAGCCACAAGGCCCGGGTCGATACCGTCTACAAACCCGCCGCACCTGACACGCTCTATCTGGACGATGCCGGCTGGGACGCGGCGCTGGCCGGCCAGCGGGTGATCCAGCTCTCGCCCCTGCCGCAGCCGCCGGGGCCCGGCGTTCTGGACGCGCAAGGCCGCGCCGGGCGCAATTTCTCGCTGGAGCGCCAGCAGGATAACGTCAACATCTTCAAGGCCCTGCGCGACCATGTTCAGAAAGAGCGCGAGACCCGCGCCGTGGTCATCGCCTCTTGGTCCGAGGGGGCGCGCGACCGGCTGCAGGGGCTTCTGGCCGAGCACAAGCTGAAGGACGCCAAGCTGATCGCCGACGCCCGCGGGATCGGTGCCAAGGGTCAGGTCTCGCTGGCCGTCTGGCCGCTGGAGGCCGGGTTCGTGACGCCGGATCTGGTGGTGATCTCGGAACAGGACGTTCTGGGCGAGCGGCTGGTGCGCGGCCCCAGGCGCCGCAAGGCCGAGAATTTCCTGTCCGAGGCGCAGAGCCTTTCGCCCGGCGACCTGGTCGTGCATGTCGAGCACGGGGTCGGCCGCTATCTGGGGCTGGAAACCATCACCGCGATGAAGGCCCCGCATGAATGTCTGGCCTTGGAATACGCGGGCGGCGACAAGCTCTATCTTCCCGTTGAAAACATTGAACTTCTCAGCCGGTATGGCCACGAGGAAGGGCTTCTGGACAAGCTGGGCGGCGGCGCCTGGCAGGCCAAGAAAGCCCGCCTCAAGCAGCGCATCCGCGAGGTTGCCGACAAGCTGATCCGCATCGCCGCCGAGCGCGAGCTGCGCAAGGCGCCGGTGCTGAACCCGCCCGAGGGCATGTGGGAGGCCTTCGCCGCCCGCTTCCCCTATGCCGAGACCGAGGACCAGCTGAAGGCCATCGAGGACGTGATCGAGGATTTCGACCGCGGCCGGCCGATGGACCGTCTGGTGGTCGGCGACGTGGGTTTCGGCAAGACCGAGGTGGCGATGCGCGCCGCCTTCATCGCCGCCATGTCGGGCTTGCAGGTGGCGGTCATCTGCCCGACGACGCTGCTGGCCCGCCAGCATTTCCACAGCTTTTCCGAACGCTTCCGCGGCTTTCCTCTTGTTGTCAGACAATTGTCCCGCTTCGTTTCGGCCAAGGATGCCTCGGCCACACGGACGGGGATTTCCGACGGCACCGTCGATATTGTGGTCGGCACCCATGCGCTGCTGGCCAAGGCGGTCAAGTTCCGCAACCTCGGCCTGATGGTCATCGACGAGGAGCAGCATTTCGGCGTCACGCACAAGGAACGGCTCAAGGAGATGAGGTCTGACATTCACGTCCTGACCCTCACCGCGACGCCGATCCCCCGCACGCTGCAATTGTCGCTGACCGGGGTGCGCGACCTGTCGCTGATCTCGACCCCGCCGATCGACCGGCTGGCGATCCGCACCTATGTCAGCGAATTCGACACGGTCACGATCCGCGAGGCGCTGCTGCGCGAACGGTTCCGGGGCGGGCAGTCGTTCTATGTCGTGCCGCGCATCAAGGACCTGCCGGATATCGAGGATTTCCTGAAAACCCAGGTGCCCGAGGTCTCGGTCCTGGTCGCCCATGGCCAGATGGCGGCGGGCGAACTCGATGAGCGGATGAACGCCTTCTACGACGGCAAATATGACGTGCTGCTGGCCACGACCATCGTCGAATCCGGGCTGGATATTCCCCGCGCCAACACGATGATCGTGCACCGCGCCGATATGTTCGGCCTGTCGCAGCTCTATCAGATCCGGGGGCGCGTGGGGCGGTCCAAGACCCGCGCCTATTGCTACCTGACGACGAAACCCCGCACGCCGCTGACCCCGCAGGCCGAGCGGCGGTTGAAAGTGCTGGGCTCCATCGACAGCCTGGGCGCAGGCTTTACCATCGCCTCGCAGGACATGGACCTGAGGGGCGCGGGCAATATCCTCGGCGAAGAACAATCGGGCCATATCAACGAGGTAGGCTACGAACTTTACCAGCAGATGCTGGAAGAGACGATCACCAGGCTGCGCTCGGGCGAGTTGCAGGACCTGACCGACGGCGCCTGGGCGCCGCAGATCAACCTCGGCGTGCCGGTGCTGATCCCCGATACCTATGTCACCGATCTGGACGTGCGGCTGGGGCTTTACCGGCGGCTGGCAACGCTGGAGAAGAAGGTCGAGTTCGAGGGTTTCGCCGCCGAACTCATCGACCGCTTCGGCGAGCTGCCGCGTGAGGTCAACACCTTGCTGGCCGTCGTTCGGATCAAGGCGCTGTGCAAGAAGGCGCAGATCGCCCGGCTGGACGCGGGGCCGAAGGGCGCCACGGTTCAGTTCCACCTCGACAAGTTCCCCAATCCCAAGGGCTTGGTTGAGTTTCTTCACACCCATCCGGGCGCGAAAATTCGCGACAACAAGCTGGTCCTGCCGCAGGAATGGACCAGCGAGAAGGACCGACTGCGCGGTGCCTTCGCCATCGCCCGTGACCTTGCCGAGAAGGCCGCCGTCTGAGCCCTTGCGCCCCCGGCGGCCCCGGCCCATCCTGTCCCCGAAAGGAGCCCTTCATGGCCCGAAACGGAACCCCGATCCTGGCTGTCCTTGTGGATGCCGACAATTCCTCGCCAAAATGGGCGGAATCGATCTTCGAGGAGATTGCCAGCCTCGGCGAAGCCTCGGTGCGCCGCATCTACGGCGATTTCTCGCGCCAGCAGATGTCCGGCTGGCAGGAGAAACTGCCGGCGCTGGCGCTGGTGCCGCACCATCAACCTGCGAATACCGTTGGGAAAAATTCGTCTGACATTGCCCTGGTGATCGACGCCATGGACCTGCTGCATTCGGGCCGGTTCGACGGCTTCGTGCTGGTTTCGTCGGACAGTGATTTCACCCGGCTGGCCAGCCGCATCCGCGAACAGGGGCTCGATGTCTACGGCATCGGCCAGCAGAAAACGCCCGAGGCCTTCCGCAAGGCCTGCAAGCGTTTCATCTTCGTGGAAAACCTGATCAAGGAACCCGAGCCTCAGGTGCCGCTGCCCTCGAAAGCCTCGCCGCGCGACGCCGTGGTCCTGATCAACGCCGCGATGCATGCCCTTGATCCGGAAGGCGAATGGTTCCCGCTGGGGCTGATCGGCCAGACCATCCAGTCGACGCATCCTGATTTCGACAGCCGGTCCTTTGGCTGCGGGAAATTGTCCGATCTGGTGGAAAAGGCGGGGCGCTATCAGATGCGCCGCGTCGGCGCGCAGGTCGAGGTCCGGCGCAAGGACTGACGGAAAACCCCCGCCGGGCGGACCCGGCGGGGGAAGATCTCAGGCCGCGGTATCCGTCAGGCGGTGCGGTCCTTCAGCAGGTCGCGGATCTCGGCCAGCAGCGACTCGGTCGAGGGGGGCGGGGGCGCGGCGGGTTCCTCGGCGGCGGGGGCCTGGACCTTTTCGGCGCGCATGGCCGAATCCTTGATCTTGTTCACGCCCTTGACCAGCATGAACACGACCCAGGCGATGATCACGAAGTTGATCACCGCGGTGATGAAGGACCCATAGGCAAAGACAGCCGCGCCCGCTTCGCGCGCGGTATCGAGGCCCGCATTGGCGGGCACGTCGCCCGACATCACCCAATACATGTTCTTGAAGTCGATGCCGCCGATGATGAGTCCGATGATCGGGTTGATAAGATCGGCGACCATGGAGCTGACGATGGCGGTGAAAGCCGCCCCGACGATGATACCCACGGCCATGTCCATGACATTGCCCCGGGCGATGAAGTCCCTGAATTCCTTGAGCATAGATTGTCCCCTCTGCGTTTCTTCGGCGTGACGCTTGAACCGGGTTCACCGGCTGTTTACCTCGTCCCGGGCGATGATGCGCGCGGCGCAGGCCAATTCCAAGGCCCATTTGCCGCCTTAGCCGGAGTTCCCATGACCCGTTCCACCGTGACCCGCCTGACCGATCACCCGATCACCCGCCGCTGGCCCGCCGCCAATCCCGATGTGTTGCAGCTTTACTCGCTGCCGACGCCCAACGGGATCAAGGTCGGCGTCATGCTGGAAGAAACCGGCATCCCCTACGAGGGGCATCGCGTCAATTTCGGCGACAACGATCAGCTCACGCCCGAGTTCCTGTCGCTCAATCCCAACAACAAGATCCCGGCGATCCTGGACCCGAACGGGCCGGGGGGGGCGCCGCTCGCGCTGTTCGAATCCGGGGCGATCCTGCTCTATCTGGCCGAGAAATCCGGGAAATTCCTGCCCGAGGATCCCGCGCTGCGCTGGCAGGCGGTGCAATGGCTGATGTGGCAGATGGGCGGCGTCGGGCCGATGTTCGGGCAGCTGGGCTTCTTCCACAAATTCGCCGGGAAAGAGATCGAGGACAAGCGCCCCTTCGAACGCTACCGCGCCGAATCCGAGCGTCTGCTCAAGGTGCTGGACGGCCAGCTTGAAGGCCGCGACTGGATCGTCGGCGCGTATTCCGTGGCCGATATCGCCATCGCCCCCTGGGTCCGCTCGCTGACCGGGTTCTACGAGGCGGGGCCGCTGGTCGGCTTCGATGGGCTGAAGAACGTCCCCGCCTGGATGGAGCGCTTCCTGGCCCGGCCGGCGGTGCAGCGCGGCCTCGACGTTCCGGCAGCGGGCTGAGCGGGGCAGGGCGCGGGTGTCTTTGTTCAGTCACGGCTGAACATTCCGCTTGCGCCCGACCCATGCGCGTGTCACGAAGCCACAGTTCACCGGGTGCTTGATCCCGCCCCGGGGGGCGGCATTGCCAAGCGCGCGGCCCCTGTGGCAAGAGGGGCTGACAGACCCAGACGGAGCCCGTGCCATGTCCGCTTTCGCCGCCCGCCGTACCGTGATGGTCGACACTCAGGTTCGCCCTTCGGACGTGACCAAGCTGCCGATCATTCAGGCGATGCTGACCATCCCTCGCGAACGTTTCGTGCCCGGCCCGATGGTCGAGGCCGCCTATATCGGCGAGAATGTCGCGCTGGGGGGCGGGCGTGTGCTGCTGGAGCCGCGCACGCTGGCCAAGATGCTGGATACGCTGGATATCAAGCCCTCGGATCTGGTGCTCGACCTGGCCGTGGCCACCGGCTATTCCAGCGCCGTCATCGCCCATATGGCGCAGGCCGTCGTCGCGGTGGAGGCCGATGAGAGCCTTGCCGCCGAAGCTGGCGCCGCACTCGAATCGATCGGCGTGACCAATGTCGCGCTGGAGACGGGCGCCCCCACCGCGGGCGCCCCGGAACACGGTCCCTATGACGCGATCATCGTCGAAGGCGGGATCGAGGTTTTTCCGGCTGCTCTGGAATCGCAAGTGAAGGAGGGCGGCCGCGTCGTCGCCATCTTCATGCAGGGCGCGCTCGGCACGGTTCGTCTGGGCGTGCGTCACGGCGACGGAATCCGCTGGCGGGATGCGTTCAACGCGACGGCGCCGGTGCTCGAGGGCTTTGCCGCCGAACGGGGCTTTGCCCTTTAACACAGGCACACGCCCGCGCGGGCGAGGGCCGGACCCAAAGCACGGAGGGCGCGATGAGCGTTCGCATACGGATACGCGCTGCCCTGAGTGCGAGCGCGCTGGCTCTGGCTCTGGCCGCCCCCGCGTCGGCCGATTCGCTGGCGGATGCGCTGGTTGCGGCCTATCGCAATTCGAACCTGCTGGAACAGAACCGTGCCCTGTTGCGCGCCGCGGACGAGGATGTGCAGCAGGCGATCTCGGCGCTCTATCCGGTGGTGAGTTTCGCGACCACCGCGCTCAGCACCGCCTCGGGCACGCCCGATTACCGGCTGAGCTTCGGCATCACCGCCTCCATCCCGGTCTATGATTTCGGCCGCAACCGCCGCGCCATCGACATGACCCATGAGATGGTTCTCTCGACCCGCTCGGCGCTGGTGGTGATCGAGCAGAACGTGCTGCTGAACGCCGTCTCGTCCTACATGGGGCTCTATACCAACCTGCAGACCCTGCAATTGCAGCGCAACAACGTGGGCGTCATCAGCGAACAGCTGCGCGCCGCGCGCGAGCGTTTCGAACTGGGCGATTCGACCCGCACCGATGTCGCGCTGGCCGAGGCCCGCCTCGCCGCCTCGCGTTCGGCGCTGGCCGCCGCGCAGGGCGATGTCGCCATCTCGCGTGAGCAATATAACCTCGCCGTCGGGCAATATCCCGCCGAACTGGCGGCGCCGCCCCGGCTGCCGCGCCTGCCCTCGTCGCTCGAGGAAGCGCAGGACATCGCCCGGCGCAATCATCCGGCCATCACCCAGGCCCAGCACGAGGTCGCCGCCGCCGACATCTCGACCGAGATCGCCGGGCTGGAGCGTCGCGGCACCGTCACGGGCTCGGTCGGGCTCAGCGCCGATATCACCCGCGCCCGTCCGCTGCCGGAAACCCGCGACAGCGATGTCAGCGCCTCGGTCACCTATCAGGTGCCGCTCTTCAACGCCGGCCGCCTGCGGTCGGTCGAACGGCAGGGCATCGCCCGCGCCCAGTCGCGCCGCTCGGCGCTACATCAGACCGTGGCCATCGTCCAGCAATCGGTGGCCGCCAGCTGGGCGCAGCTGCAGATCGCCCGTGCGACGCTCAGCGCCGGGGATCTGCAGATCTCGGCCGCGCAATCGGCCTATGATGCGGTGCGCGCGGAAGCGGAGCTGGGCTCGCGCACCACGCTCGATGTGCTCGACGCCGAGCAGGAGCTGCTGGACGCCCGTTCCTCGCGCATCCTGGCGGCGGCGAATGTGCAGCTCGCGGCCTACAGCCTGCTCGAGTCGATGGGTCAACTGACGGTTTCGGCCCTGAACCTCGGCATCCCGACCTATGATGTCGAGGCTTATTCGGCCACGCTGCCCCATGCCACGCAGGGCCGCACGCCCTCGCCGCAGGGCGCGGCGCTGGACCGGATCATGGGCCGCCACCGCAACAGCGCTCCCTGAGCGCGTCCTCTCCGATCCGCCATTGTTTCGAGGGCCTTCCTTCGCTATCCTCGTTTCAAAACGAGCAGAGGCCAATCCATGTCGGACGCAATGACCAATCGCGAGATTGAGGACGTTCTCACGTCGATCCGTCGTCTGGTTGCGCAGGAAGGCGGGCGCGGGGCGGAAGCCGGGCGGCTGATCCTGACCGAGGCCCAGCGCGTCAATGCGGCACCCGAGGCCGAGGCCGAGCAAGACGCGGACGCGGCGCAGGTCGCCATCCCGGCCCCCGATTTCGGCAAGCTCGAAGCGACCATCGCCGAGCTGGAAGCCGCCTTTGCCACCAGTGAATTCGAAGGCGACAACGCCGCCGACAGCGAGGCGCCGCGCGCCTCGAACGTGACGGAACTCTACGGCCGCCTCAGCTTCGCCCATCGTGGCAAGGAGGCCGAGGTCGCGACCCAGGCCGAACCGGCGACGGCCGCGGCCACCGTCGCTGTCGCCGACCCGCCCGCCTCGGTGGAACCGGCGCCGGAAGCCCCCGCCATGACTGACGCCCCCGCCGCCGAACCGGCCGCGGACCTCGCCGATTACCTCCACGCCGCGGCGAATGACGACGCGGCGCTGCCGGGCGAGGACGAGGCCTTCCTCGACGAGGAGACCCTGCGCCTCCTCGTCGCGCAGATCGTCCGCGAAGAGCTGAAAGGCCAGCTGGGCGAGCGCATCACCCAGCAGGTCCGCAAGCTGGTCCGGGCCGAGATCGCCAAGGCCCTGGACGAGCGCTCCTACCTCTGAGCGGCCCTTAGCGCCGCCCAGCCCAGGATCAGAAAACTCAGCGTGAAGCCGATGATGGCCAGCGACAGCGCCTGCCATCCGTAGCGCGTGACCAGCCCGCCGATCAGCGGCGGGCCGAGGAAGGCGCCGATGCTGCCCAGCTGGGCGATAAGCCCGTTGGTCGGCCCGACCTCGGCCGGTGAGGGGGCAAGCCGCGGCACGGCGGCAAAGGTGAAGCCGGTCAGCACCCCCGAGCCATAGACCGCGATGACCGCGGCGGTCATCGCCGCCCCCAGCCCCAGCCGCGGATCGAAGGCGGGCAGGGCGCAGAGCAGCAGCGGCGCCCCCGCCAGCCCGATCAGCAGGCGCGGCCGGATCCGGCTGCCGATCAGCCCGTAGGACAGGCTCCCGGCAATCGCCGCCAGCGCCACGAGCCCGGTGGCCCGCCCGGCCTCGGCCTGGGTGAAGCCGCGCATCTCGATCAGGAAACTCGGCATCATGCTCATCAGGGCCAGCGTGACCAGCGTCATGCCCAGAAACGCCGCCCCCAGCAGCCAGGCCGCCGCCCCCAGCCGCCCGCGCTGCGGCGCAGGGCCGGGCGGGGCGGCCACGCCCTCCGGTGCGCGGGGCAGGGCGCGCAGGGCGATCAGCGCCGCGCCCGCCACCAGCAGCGCATTGGCCACAAACCAGCCGCGCCAGCCCCAGGCGACAGAGAGCGTGCCGCCCGCCATCGCCGCCAGGCTCAGCCCGAAGGTGAAGAAGGTGCCCCAGAGCGCCAGTGCCGCCTGCTGGTCACGGCCCCGCGCCTCTTCGGCCATCAGCGTCGGCGCGGCGACGACGATGGCCAGATAGCCGATCCCCTCGATCCCGCGCAGCAAGGTCAGCAGCAGCGCATTGGGCGCGGCACTCGCCGCCAGCGCCGCCAGGGCCAGCAGCCCCGCCCCCAGCAACAGCGCGCTCCGCGCCCCCCGCCGTCCGACCCAGATGCCCGCCGCCACCCCCAGAAGCGCCGAGGGCAGGGTGATGGTCGAGATCGCCCAGCCCAGGCTCGCAAGGCTCATCGACAGCCCCTCGCGCAGATCCTCGGTGGCGGGCGCCAGCCGCCCCACCTGTACCGCGCCGATCACGCCGATGGCATAGGCCAGGACCACCGCCCGCCAGTTCGTGCCCGCCATGCCCTTGCCCCCGCAGTCTTGTTTCGCCGAAACCTACCCGCGGGCCTCCGGGCAAACAACCCGCGCGCGGCAAAGGAAAAAGGGCGCCGGTCGAACCCGCGCCCCTTCATCTTTGTTCTGAAAATATCCTGCGGGTGGGGCCGGGAGGGTGCAAAACCCTCCCGGCGGGGGGTGCGGGGGGCTGGCCCCCCGCGTGCCCCGTCACAGCGTCAGCGCGGGAATGATCTGCTTCTTGCGGCTCATCACGCCCGGCAGCACCACGGTATCGCCGCTGACGGTGACGCCGAAGCTCTTCTCGGCCATCTCCTTGACCAGCGCGTTGGGCACCAGCAGCGTCGCTTCCTCGCGGAGGATGTCGACCACGAACAGCAGCACCTGATCGGCGCCGTCTTCCTGCGCGACGCCGACCATCGAGTCCATCAGGCTCGCCTTGCGGTCCAGCACCACCTTCGGCGCGGTGGTCTCCAGCACCGAGACGCGCAGCTCCTTGCCGGCGACGGTGTATTCCTTCGAATCCATCCGCAGGAGTTCCGCGTCCGAGAAGGCCGAGACGTCGGATTTCGCCTCGAACATCGCCGCGGCCAGGTCGTGCAGGTCGACGCCCAGATCCCTGGCCAGCGCCTCGGCCACGGCCTTGTCATGCGGCGTGGTGGTGGGCGAGCGGAATTCCAGCGTGTCCGAGACGATGCAGGACAGCATCGCGCCCTTCACGCTGCGCGGCGCGGCCGCCAGATCGTCGCCCATCAGGTCGGCCATGATCGTCGCCGTGCAGGCCAGCGGCCGCACGGTGATGTCGATCGGGCCCTTGGTTTCCAGCCCGCCCACCAGCTTGTGGTGGTCGATGATGGCGCGGATATCGGCCTTGTTGATGTCGGCGGGCAGTTCCGCCGGGTTGTTGGTGTCGACGATGACGACCGGCGCCCCGGCCTCGACGCCCCGGATGATCTCGGGCTTCTCCAGCCCCCAGTGGCGCAGCACGAAAGCGGCCTCGGTGTTCGGCTCGCCCAGCAGCACGGGTTTGGCGGGCGTCCCCTTGTGCGTCAGATACCAGGCCCAGGCGATGGGCGAGCCGGTCGAGTCGGTGTCGGGCGATTTGTGGCCGAAAACTTGGATCGTCATGAGGATTTCCCGTGAATGCGCAGGCTGGGGCGATTTGGCGCGCGTTTTATAGGCGCGGGGGCAGGGCTTGTCACTAGCCGCCGCGGTCGCAGGGTCAGCCCGCCAGCTGCCCCAGCCCCTGCGCCGCCACCAGACCCAGCGCCACCGCGAAGCCGGTGGCGTAGCGGTCCTGGGCATAGGCCTTGGGGAAGACCTCGATCGCCAGCGAGGCGGCCACCACCCCGGCGGCAAAGACCCGGATCGTGGCCAGGACCGGCGCCGCCACGCCCGCCAGCGCGAGGTTGCCCAGAAGCGCGGCGCCGGCCAGCAGCCCCGCGGTTGCCGCCCAGATGGCGAAGACCTTGGCCTTCGGATAGCCGTCCTCCAGCATGCCCTTGGCGCCGCCCGCGGCCTCGGGCAGGTTCGACAGGAAGATGGCGCCCGCCAGAGCCGCCACCTCCAGCCCCGAGGCGCCGATCAGCGCCACGCCCAGCGCCAGATTCTCGGGGATGCCGTCCAGCGTGACCGAGACCAGCAGCCCTCCGCCCGATTCCGCGCCGAGCTTGCGCTTGACGAATTTGTCCAGAGCGACAAAGGCGCAGGCCCCGGCGATCAGGCTGCCCGCCAGCAGCAGCCACGGGATCTCGGGCGCCGCGCGTTCCACCAGTTCCGACATGATCGACACGATCAGCGCCCCGCCCGCCAGCGCGATCAGGAAGCCTTCCAGCTTTTCGGGCAGAGGCGCCCAGAGCCCCCAGGCGGCCCCGATCAGGAGCGCCGCGGCAACCAGGGCGAGGACGATGAGCGTGGTCAGCATCAGGGCACAACGCCGGGGCTTTCCCTGCGGTTCCGGCCCGGGTTATCTGGTGCCATGTCCGTGATGCGCGAAGCCGATCTCTACCCGCCGCTGAAGGCGCATTTCGAGGGCCGGGGCCTGACCGTCAAGGGCGAGATCGGCGCGGCGGATCTGGTGGCGATGGGCGGGCCGGATCCGGTCATCGTCGAGATGAAGCTCAAGTTCTCGCTGACGCTCTATCATCAGGGGATCGCCCGGCTCGCGCTCTCGCCGCAGGTCTATCTGGCGGTGCTCAGGCCCGAGGGGCGGCAGGCGCGACGGATGCTGGCCGAGAACACCGCGCTCTGCCGCAGACTGGGGATGGGGCTCATCACGGTGCGGGGGCGGGACGGTTTCGTCGAGGTTCTGGCCGAGCCCGGCCCCTATGCGCCGCGCGGATCCAAGGTGAAGCGGGCGCGGCTAGAAAAGGAATTCACCCGCCGTCAGGGCGATCCGAACGCGGGCGGCGCGACGCGGCACGGGCTGGTCACGGGCTACCGGCAGGATGCGCTGCGCTGTGCGGCCTATCTGGCGGAATATGGCGCGGCCAAGGGCGCGGCGGTGGCGCGCGATACCGGCGTGCCGGGGGCGACGCGGATCATGGCGGACAATCATTACGGCTGGTTCGCCCGGGTCTCGACCGGGGTTTACGGCCTGACCGAGGCGGGGCGGAAGGGGCTGGCCGACTGGGACGGGGCGCTGCCGGGATAGGCTGTCCCATGCCCGGGACAGGGGCGCCGGTTGAGAGATTTCAGGGGATCAGGTGGCCGGGTCCGCTTTCCGGCAGGCAAGCCCGATGGGGTCAGGCCCCGGCCCAACGTTCCTGCGCCTCGGTCTCGACCGCGCCGGGACGGGCCGCGCGCAGCCGCAGAAGGGCAGCGTCCGGCGCCTCGCCTGCCTCGACCATCAGCCGCAGCGCCACCATCCCGGACCGACCCAACCCGCCCCGGCAATGCACCAGCACCCGGCCGCCGTCCCTCAGCACCGCGGTTGCGGGGGCGCTGAGTGCTGCCCAATCGGCACCCTCGGGAGGGGTCTGGAAATCCTCGACCGGAAAGGAAAGGCGGCGGATCCCCACGGCGGCGCACCATTCCGGCAGGTCGGCAGCGCCGAGCCGCGAGAGTTCGGCGTCCGGCGTCAGCGACAGGATCAGCGCCGGGGCGAAATCCAGAACGGCCGCCCGCGCCTCGGCCGCGGCGGGCAGGGCGCAAAGCGCCAGAATGCCGCGACGCAGCGGCAGGGGGGAGATGACGAAGGACATGGCAACGGCGTAGCGCCGCGCGTCGGTGCCCGCAAGTGACACAGGTCATGGCGGCGCCGCGCGGGATGCGCCAGAATGACCCGTCAGCACAGGAGAGGCGCATGGACGACGTGGTGAAACTGCTCAAGGGCACGGTGGACGAGCTGGAAAAACTGCTCAACGCCAAGAACGTGCTGGGCGATCCCATCGACCGCGACGGCGCGACGGTGATTCCCATCGTCAGCTACGGCTTCGGCTTCGGCGCGGGCGGCGGCACCGGCGGGGTCGCGGGCCAGACTGGCAACGGCATGGGCACGGCGGCGGGCGGCGGCATCCGCCCGGTCGGCGCCATCATCATCGACGCGGGCGGCGCCCGGGTCGAGCCGGTGCGCGGCGACATGGCGACGATGGCCGAGGCCCTGGGCTCGACGGTTGCCAAGGTGATGAAGGCGAAGGGCAAGCCCGAGGCATGATGCTGTGGGCGCTGGCCGGGCTGGCGGTGCTGCTGCTGGCCCCGCTGCGGTTGCGGGCCGAGGCCTCCAGCGATCCGGCCCGGCTGCGCGTGGAGCTGGGCCTTCTGGGCGGCCTGCTGCCCGTGGCGCTGGTCGACAGCACGCGGGCGCGCAAGCCGCCGAGGCCGAAGCCCGAACCGGCCAGACCGGCAAAGAAAAAGCGCCGTCCCTCGGCCAGGATGCTGCGCGCGGGCGCCCGGGCCGGGATTGAGGCGCTGGGCTGCCTGCGCATCGACCGGCTCAGGGGCGAGGCGCGGATCGGCCTCGGCGATCCGGCGCTGACCGGCGAGTTCTGGGGCCGGGCCAGCGGCATCCTGATCGCGCTGCCCTGGCGCGGGTTTCGTCTGGTGCCGCTTTTTGATAGGCAGGCGCTGGAAGGCGAGGGCGAGATCGCCCTCTCGGTCATCCCCGCGCGTCTGCTGCCGGTGCTGGCGCGCTTCGTCTGGAGGCTGCGATGAGCCGCGTGGTGATGGAAAGCCCGGTCGAGGCCAGAGGCACGATGGTGGCGGCGCTGAGCCGGGCCTCGGTCGGCGTCGACGGGCTGAAGACCCGGCTGCTGGGCTGGGGCCGCAAGGAGCCGGTGGCGCTGCTGATGGCGGACCGGGCCGGGATGCGCGCCGTCGCCCCGGGCGGCGCGCCGCTGACCGAGGCCGAGATCGAGGCGCTGTGCCCCGGCGCCTGGGCGGCGTTTCACGCTGCATCGCGGCATCTTCGGGGCTGAGCCCCGACTGTGAAAAATTCCTCGGTTTCAAGTGTTGACAGGCAGAAAAGCACTGCCTACCTAGGGCGTCGTTAGCACTCGCCCCGAGTGAGTGCTAAGACCCATTCGCACTGAACCCTAGGGAGTGTTCACAGATGGCTTTCAAACCCCTCCATGACCGTGTCACGGTCCGCCGCGTTGCCAGCGACGAGAAGACCAAGGGCGGTCTGATCATCCCCGATTCCGCGAAGGAAAAGCCCGCCGAGGGCGAGATCGTTGCGGTCGGCGAAGGCGCGCGCAAGGATTCCGGCGAGCTGATCCCGATGTCGGTCAAGGCCGGCGACCGCATCCTGTTCGGCAAATGGTCGGGCACCGAGGTCTCGATCGACGGCGAAGAGCTGCTGATCATGAAGGAGAGCGACATCCTCGGCATTCTCGCCTGAGCCTGTCCCCCTTCTTTCCACGAAATTCTTAAGGAGCACCCACCATGGCTGCCAAAGAAGTCAAATTCTCGACCGATGCCCGCGACCGGATCCTGCGCGGCGTGAACATCCTCGCCGATGCCGTCAAGACCACGCTGGGCCCCAAAGGCCGTAACGTCGTCATCGACAAGTCGTTCGGCGCCCCGCGCATCACCAAGGACGGCGTCACCGTCGCCAAGGAAATCGAACTCTCGGACAAGTTCGAGAACATGGGCGCGCAGATGGTGAAGGAAGTCGCTTCCCGCACCAACGACGAAGCCGGTGACGGCACCACCACCGCCACGGTTCTGGCTCAGGCCATCGTCCGCGAAGGCATGAAAGCCGTCGCCGCCGGCATGAACCCGATGGACCTGAAGCGCGGCATCGATCTGGCTACCGCCCGCGTCGTGGAGACCATCAAGGCCGCCGCCCGCCCGGTCGCCGACTCGGACGAAGTCGCGCAGGTCGGCACCATCTCGGCCAACGGTGAGGCCCAGATCGGCCGCTTCATCGCTGACGCGATGCAGAAGGTCGGCAACGAGGGTGTCATCACCGTCGAAGAGAACAAGGGCATGGAGACGGAAGTCGAAGTGGTCGAGGGCATGCAGTTCGACCGCGGCTACCTGAGCCCCTATTTCGTCACCAACCCCGACAAGATGATCGCCGATCTGGAAGAATGCTACATCCTGCTGCACGAGAAGAAACTCTCGTCGCTGCAGCCGATGGTGCCCCTGCTCGAGGCCGTCATCCAGTCGCAAAAGCCGCTCCTCATCATCGCCGAGGACGTCGAAGGCGAAGCGCTGGCCACCCTCGTGGTCAACAAGCTGCGTGGCGGCCTGAAGATCGCCGCCGTCAAGGCGCCGGGCTTCGGCGATCGCCGCAAGGCCATGCTGCAGGATATCGCCATCCTGACCGGCGGCCAGGTGATCTCGGAAGATCTGGGCATGAAGCTGGAGAATGTCGGCATCGACATGCTCGGCGTTGCCAAGAAGATCTCGATCAACAAGGACAACACCACCATCGTCGATGGCGCCGGTGAGAAGGCCGAGATCGAGGCCCGCGTGACCCAGATCCGTCAGCAGATCGAGGAAACCACCTCGGACTACGACCGTGAGAAACTGCAAGAGCGTCTGGCCAAGCTGGCCGGTGGCGTTGCCGTGATCCGCGTCGGCGGCATGACCGAGATCGAAGTGAAAGAGCGCAAGGACCGCGTGGACGACGCCCTGAACGCGACCCGTGCGGCCGTGCAGGAAGGCGTGATCGTCGGCGGCGGCGTGGCGCTGGTTCAGGCCGGCAAGTCGCTCGAAGGCATGACCGGTCAGAACAGCGACCAGAACGCGGGTATCGCCATCGTGCGCCGCGCCCTGGAAGCCCCGCTGCGCCAGATCGCCGACAACGCGGGCGTCGACGGCGCCGTGGTGGCCGGCAAGGTGCGCGAATCCTCGGACGTGAACTTCGGCTTCAACGCCCAGACCGAAGAATATGGCGACATGTTCAAGTTCGGCGTGATCGACCCGGCCAAGGTGACCCGGACCGCTCTGGAAGACGCGGCCTCGATCGCTGGCCTCCTCATCACCACCGAGGCGATGATCGCCGAAAAGCCCGAGCCCAAGGGTTCGGCCCCGGCGATGCCCGACATGGGCGGCATGGGCGGCATGATGTAATCTGCGGCCAACCGCAGGATACGGGACGGGGCGGCTTTCGGGCCGCCCTTTTCCTTTTGCCCCGGGGTGATCGTCTGAGAGGACGCGGCCGGACCTCGGCGCGACGCGGGGGGCCTGCCGGATCGGGACCGTTACAGGGCCGCATTGTTTCGACTGTCGGTACGCCATTCCGAACGCTTGACCCCGGCCGCCCGGCTCGCCTAGTCTCGCGGCCAGCATGAGGGGAGGGCGATGATGGTGGCTTGGCTGGATGAGCTGATCGGTATGCATCCGGCGACGGATCCGGCCCTGATCGAAGCCGACGGACAGATTCTGAGCTATGGCGCGCTGCGCGATACGGTGGCGGAGGCTGCGGCGGCGTTGCGGGTGCTGGGGGTCGGGCCGGGCGAGCGGGTGATGCTGGTGGCCGAAAACAGCGCCGCCGTGGCCATCATCGCCCTGGCCACGGCCCGGCTGCGCGCCTGGTTCGTCCCGGTCAATGCGCGGCTGACCGGACCGGAACTGGCGGCGCTGCAGGCGCATGCCGCGCCGCGCGTGACGCTCTACACCACAACCTCGCCCGCCGCCCGGGCCCATGCCGGGGAAAGCGGCGCGCAAATCGGCGGGCGGCTGGGGGCGCTGGGACTTGCCGCCAGCCTCGCCCCGTCGCGGCCCGAACCGGTCGCCGACAGCCCGGCCGAACAGGTCGCGGCGCTGGTCTATACCTCGGGGACCACGGGCCAGCCCAAAGGCGTGATGCTGAGCCATAACGCCCTGATCTGGAACGCGAAAATCGCCGCCGAGATGCGCGGCCTCGGCCCCGGGGACCAGCTGCTGCTGGCGATCCCCGCCACCCATATCATGGCGCTGGCCACCGGGCTTCTGGCCGGGTTGCAGGCGGGCGCCTCGGTCCGGCTGATGGCGCGGTTCAGCGTCGAGGGGCTGCTGGAGGGGCTGGCGCAGGGGGCGAGCGTGCTTTCGGTCGTGCCGCAGGTCTACCGCCAGCTGCTGGCCCAGCTTGCCGGCAGCAAGCCCGTGGCGCCCCGACTGCGGCAGCTGGGCTGCGGCGGTGCGCCGCTCGATCCGGCGCTGAAGGCCCGGGTCGAGGCGGTCTTCGGCCTGCCGCTGCACAACGGCTATGGCATGACCGAGGCCGGGCCCGGCATCGCCTCGACCACGCAGGGGCCGCGGCGGGCGGATGGCTCGGTCGGTCATCCCTTTGCGGGGCTGGAGGTGCGGCTGGATCGTGCCGATGCCACGGGGGTGGGCGAGTTGCTGGTCCGGGGGCCGGGGGTGATGCGGGGCTATTACCGCGCGCCCGACCTGACGGCCGAGGCGATGACCGACGACGGCTTTCTGCGCACCGGCGATCTGGTGCGGCAGGAGGAAGACGGCGCGCTGCATCTGGTCGGACGGGCGAAGGAGCTGATTATCCGGTCCGGGTTCAACGTCTACCCGGTCGAGGTTGAAGCGGTGCTGCTGGCCTGCCCGGGCGTGCTGCAGGCGGCTGTGACTGGCCGTCCCGTGGGTGACAATGAGGAGGTGCTGGCCTTCGTCACCCTCGCGCCGGGGACCGGGGCGGCGTCGGTCAGTGACTGGCTCACCGCCCGCCTTGCCGCCTACAAGCGGCCGCAGCATCTGGTGGTGGTCGAGGCGATGCCGATGACCGCAGCCGGAAAGATCCGCAAGGCGGAGCTGGTGGCGGCGCTGGCCGGTTAGCGCGCCGTCACCACCTTGAACGAGCCGGTGGCCTGCGCCACCAACGCGCCGGTCTCGTCGCGGACCTCGCCCTCGGCGAAATAGATCGAGCGTCCGCCGCCCACCCGCCGCCCCTCGGCGATCAGCCGCCGCCCCTTCGGCTGGCCGACGAAATTGACCGTCAGCGTCAGCGTGACCGCCGGGCGGAAGGTGTCGGGACTGCCCGCCCAGCAGCCCGCCGCGCCCAGGGCGCTGTCCAGCAGTGTCGCATAGACACCGCCATGCGGGATGCCCAGCCGGTTCATGTGCTGCGCCTCGGCATCCAGCGCGAAACGCGCGATGCCCTCGGCGAAATGCACCCGCTCGATCCCCAGCGAGGCGAGGAAACCGCCGCGGGCGACGGGCAGGGCCTTGGTCTCACTCATCCGTCTCGGGCCTCAAGGACAGGGCCCGGGCCGCGCGCAGCAGGCGGGGGGCGTACTGGGTCAGCAGATCCTCGGGCGGGTTGAGGAAGCCGAAGCCGCCGACGTTGATCGCATAGAGCGAGCGGCCCTGCACCGGCCGGACCGGCGCGGCCACACCGTTGATTTCCTTGCGCCATTCCCCGAACGAGGTGCAAAAGCCCCAGCGCGCGAAATCCTCGCGGGCGCGGGTCAGGCCCTGGGCCAGCCGGGTGCGATCCTCGGCGCTGTCGGTGGTCCGCTGCGCCTCGTCCAGAAGCGAAAGCTGCTCGTCCCCGGGCAGGCCCATCAGGATCGCCCGGCCGATCGAGGAATGGAAAAGCGGCACCTGCGCGCCAAGGTGAAAGACCATCGACACCGAATTCGGGAAGCGATGGGTGGCCAGATAGACCACCGACTGGCCATACCGCTCGCCCAGCGCGGCGGCGACGTTCACGTTCTCGCCCTTGCAGACCTCGGCCAGTTCCAGTGCCGCGCGTTCCTTCAGTTCCATCCCCGAGAGGACGCCATAGCCCAGGGTCAGCACCCCCGGACCCAGCCGGTATTCGCCGCTGGGTTCGGCTTGCACCAGATAGCCCAGCTTGCACAGCGTATAGGTCAGCCGGGTGACCGTCGCCTTGGGCAGGCCCGCCCGCTGCGCCAGGGTGTTGTTGGACAGATGCACCTCGTTCGGGCGGAAGGCGCGCAGCAGCGACAGGCCCCGCGCCAGGGCGGTGACGAATTTCGGGTCGCTGCCTTCGTCGAGGGGGCTGTCGCCCTCGGTCGTCTGCTCGGCGTCATGCTGCATGGGATCTCCGGGCTTCACGACTTTTCAGAATAATGTTCCGTCAATCGGAACACAAGCGCCCCCGGGCCTCAGCCATGGAAGCGCAGCTCCAGCTGGTCGCGGCTGACCCATTCCGCGCAATGCCGACAGCGGTAGCGGCCGCGCAGGATCGCGCCGCAGGCATGGATCCGGGGATCGGGAGGGGGCTGGCCATCGTTGCACCAGCGGTCGCCCCAATCGGCAATCGCCAGCAGCAGGGGAAAGAACCCCTCGGCCCGGGGCAGCAGGTGATAGACCAGCCGCCGGCCCTGCACCTCTTCGCGCACGAGGTTCAGCGCCTTCAGCTTGTCCAGCCGGTCGCGCACCACCGGCGCGCCCAGCGCCAGCTCCTGGGTGATGGCAAGCGGATGGCGCGGGCCCTGGAACAGCAGGAACAGGATCTCGTTGCAGGGCAGGTCGCCGACCAGCGAGGCCGCCACCATCCCCCCCGATTGCGAGGAGGTGGCGGTGAAACTGGCGTCGTTGCGGCGCGCCAGGCGGGGGCGGGGCTCGGTCTCGACCTGCTCGGGCTGGCTGCGCTGGATGGTGACGCTGGTGGAATGGGCGGGGCCGCCGCAGGCGGTGCAGCAGTAATCGGCCTCCAGCAGGTGGCCGCAGCTCTTGTGGATGATGTCGAAGGGCAGCACCTCCTCGACCCCCGGATTGGCCCGGTGCCAGAGCCAGATCGCATACATGGCATCGGCCAGATCGAAGGTCTTGGCGGTGGGCGCGTATTCGGGCGCGGCCTGCGTGCCGCCCGATTGCGGCGCTGGGAAGCGGCGGTAGAGCATCTGCTCATGACACAGCGCGGTGAGCCTGAGCGACAGGGTCTGCTTGGGGATGTTCAGCGCCCGCTGGAAGGCGCTGAAGCGGCGGGTGCCGTTGAAGGCCTCCTTCAGGATCAGCATGGTCCAGGGATCGGAAAGAATCCGCAAAGCCCGCCGCAACGAGGTCGCGGGCGGGCCTTCCGGCAGGGCGGGGGCGTCGGGCATCGGGTCGGGCATCAGTCCAGGCACGCGGGCAGGTTCCTTGCGCGACCCAAGCATGCCCGGCCCCCTCTGTCCATCGGGGCGACGGCCCCTCACGCGCCCCAGATATCCGCGCCATCCACCCAGGTGGTGTGGAAGCCGATCGAGATGCGGCGCGGGATCTTCACCTTGGCGATGGGCCGGGTGATATCCTCGGCATCGAAGATCAGGCAGGCCGAGGACCAATCGTTGGTATCGGTGATGAAGCTGACCGGATAGGCCCGCCCCTCAGCCCCGTCGCGCCCGCTGCCCTGCGCCGGGGCGACCGGCGCCTCGGAGCCATAGACGCCTTCGCCGTAATCGTAGCGCTGGGTCGCGCCCGTCTCCAGATCATAGCGCAGCAGGCCGTTGAAGGTCTGGCAGCGCCCTTCCAGCGAGCCCTCCTGCGGCATGGGGATGATCTGGTTGAAGGAATAGCGCGTCTTGCGGCCCATGAAATGGGCGTTGACGGTCGGAAACTCGGTGTTGCGGTCGTCGATCGGCCCCTCGCGCGTCTCGCCGGTCCGGGTGTTGAACGACCAGCGGTAAAGGATATGCGAGCGCCGCCTGTAGGCCATCATCGAGGCCAGGTGATGGTCGGCCGGATCCTTGACCGGCATCGGGTCTTCCTGCCGACAGCCGATCATGTGGACCCAGGGGCCCTCCTCCCAGGCATTGGCGATATGCAGGATGTAGCAGGGTTCGGCCTCGAACCACTGGACCTTCTGCGAACGGCCGAAGCGGTCGATCAGCCCGAAGCGGGCGGGTTGGTCGCGGTGGAAGCCCATCACCCGGCGCTTGTGCTTCTTCAGCAGGTCGACGTCGTGATAGAAGGGCAGGTCGTGCAGGATGGCGTAACTCTCGGTCAGGCCCATGTCATGGGGCGAGCGCGGCCCGGCCAGGTCGATGTCGATATCGAAGACCAGATTGCCGCTCGCATCCGCCATGCCATAGGACATGTAGGGCGGCTCGTCCTGATAATTGAAGAAGAACAATTCCTTGGAGAAGGGATCGGTCTTCGAATGCGCCGATACCGAATGGTGCAGCTTGCCGCCCAGCGTCTCGCGCCCGGTGGTTTCCAGCGTCAGCGGATCGACCGTGTAGGGATCGCCCGCCATGTACCACAACGACAGAAGACTGCCGTTGTAGAAGATGACATCGGTGTTCGAGACATCCTTGATCGGCGAGCCGGGCAGGCGGAAATCATAGGGCCCCGCCAGGCCCGGCCAGATGGCGCGGCCCGCCATCTCCTCGACCAGAAAGGCGCCCGAGCGCAGATAGCGCTGGCGGAAACTGGCCTTGCCGTCCCGGAAATAGATCGCCCTGAGCTGCGCGTCGCCATCGTAGTAATGGTACTTGGAATTGACCGGCTCGAAGCGCTGCGAGGGGCCGTTCATCACATAGGCGCCGCACAGATCCGCCGGGATCTCGCCCTCGACCTCCAGATCCTCGGCCTCGTATTCGATATCCGTGGGGGCGAAGCCGCCGTGCAGATAGGGGTGGTCGTAGTGCCAGATCCAGTCCGGCGCATCGGGGGGCGGGGTGCCGTCCGGGGCGTGCAGGCGGACATTGGCCCGCGTCACCGCCAGCGGGGTCTCGTCATGGTCGTGATGCGGGGCGAGGGACATGGCGGCCTCCATTTGTGTTTATCTAGACCATATGTCGCAATCCGGGGCGCAAAGTCAAGTGAAACGGCCTGCTGTGCCCCTATGCCCCTGGCCGTAAAGCGGTGAGAGCTTGAGATTGAACGAAAATTGCCGGTTGTTGTGTTCCATCCAGCAAAACATCATTCTGAAAAATAGAGTTTTGCCTTGACGGCTTCGCGAATCAAGGTCTAGGAATAGGTATAAAGAGGGGGAGCCATCATGACGACGCTGGTCTGCCTGCCGGGTCTGCTCTGCGAGCCCGAGGTGTTCGACCCGCTGCGCGCGGTCCTTGAGGCGCGGGGTGCGGCGGTCGACATGCGGGTTCTGGCCCTGCCCGAGGGCGAGGATTTCGACGCGCTGGCCCGGTCGCTGGCGGCGCAGATCCCCGACGGCGCCGTCCTCCTCGGCATGTCGATGGGCAGCTATCTGGCGCTGCGCATCGCGCTCACCCATCCCGGCAAGCTGGCCGGTCTGGTGCTGATCGGCACCAATGCCGCAGCCGATACGCCGGAGGCGGCGGCGATGCGCGGCAAGGTCGCCCGCTGGGCCGCGCGCGAGGGGATGGAGGCACTGGGCGCCAGCCTCGCCGATACGCTCGTCTCTCCCGCCCGCCGCTCGGACCCGGCGCTGCGCGCGCGGATGATCCGCATGGCGCTGACGCAGGGCGTGGCGCGCTTCACCGCCCATCAGAAGGCGCTCGCCGCTCGCCCCGATCAGCGCGGGGATCTGGGGGCGCTGACCTGCCCGCTGCTGGTCCTCTGCGGCAGCGAGGACGGCGTGACCCCGCTGGAGGCGGGCCGCGCCCTGGCCGAGGCGGTGCCCGAGGGCCGCTGCATCGCGCTGCCCGGCACCGGCCATATGGCGGTGCTGGAGGCGCCGCAGATGGTGGCTGGCCATGTGACCGATTTCCTGTCCCGGATTGCGACGAACACGAAGGAAGACGCCCGATGATGCCGAAAGACCGGCTGGCAGCCCTGCGGTTGCCCGCCTTCGCCGCGCCGATGTTCCTGGTCTCGGGTCCCGATCTGGTGGTGGCCTGCTGCAAGGCGGGCATCGTCGGCAGCTTCCCCGCGCCGAACCTGCGTTCCAGCGCCGAACTGGGCGCGTGGATGGCCGAGATCGGCGCGCAGCTGACCGAGGCGGATGCACCCTGGGCCCTGAATCTGGTCACCCATTCCACCTCGCCGCGCCTGCCGGGCGATCTGGAGCAGGTGGCGATCCATCAGCCGCCGATCGTCATCACCGCGCTGGGCAGCCCCAAGCCGGTGCTGGCCACGGTGCATGGCTATGGCGGGCTGGTCTTTGCCGATGTCATCTCGGTCGCGCTGGCGAAAAAGGCGGTCGAGGCCGGGGCCGACGGTCTGGTGCTGGTCTGTTCGGGTGCCGGTGGGCATACGGGCGAGCTGAGCCCGCTGGTCTTTGTCGAGCGGGTGCGCCAGTTCTTCGACGGGCCGATTGCGCTGGCGGGGGCGATCAACACCGGCGAGGCGATCCTGGCGGCGCAGGTGCTGGGCGCGGATTTCGGCTATATCGGCACGGCCTTTCTGGCGGCCGAGGAAAACCTCGCCAGCCCCGAATACCGGCAGATGTGCGTGACCTCGGATGCGACCGACCTCCTGGTCACGCGGGCTTTCACCGGCGCCCGGGCCTCGATGCTGAAACCCTCGATGGTGGCCAAGGGGCTGGACCCCGCGGATCTGGAATTCAAGGTCGCCAAGTTCAATTTCACCGGCCGCCAGAACGAGGCCGTCAAGCCCTGGTCGGGGATCTGGGGCGCGGGGCAGGGGGTCGGCAAGATCGAACGGATCGAGCCCGCCACCGCCATCGTCGACCGGCTGGCCCGCGAATACGAGGCCGCCAAGGCCCGCGCCCGGAGGCTCTGCGCATGAGCCTGTTCCCGCCCGAGGATTACGCCCGCTTCCGCGCCGAGGGGCATTGGGCCGACATCACCCTGCCGCAGATGGTCGCGGCGAGTGTCGCCCGGGTGCCCGACCGGCTGGCGCTGGTCGATGCGCCCAATCGCGAAACGCTGTTCGAAGGGGCGCCGAAGCGGCTGACCTATGCCCAGATGGAGGCCGAGGTGGCGCGCTATGCCGCCCATCTGCAGGCGCAGGGTCTGGGGCAGGGGGCGTTGGTCGCGACGCAATTGCCCAATATTGCCGAGACCTTGCTGCTTTATCTGGCGATCAGCCGGATCGGCGCGGTGCTGAGTCCCGTCTCCATGGCCTACCGCGCCGCGGAACTGGCCGATCTGACCCGGGTCGCGGGGTTCGACGCCTTCATCTCCATCGGTCACTTCAAGGGCCAGCCCTTCGATCCTGAGCGCCTGAGCGCGCTGCCTGCGAGCGTGCTGCGCCTCGGCATCGGTTCGGGCCTGCCCGACGGCATGGCGTCGCTCGACGGTCCGGCGCCCGCGCCGCTGGCCTCTGTCACGGTCGACGCCGACGCGCCCTTCGCGGTCTTCTGGACCTCGGGCACCGAGGGCGTGCCCAAGGCGGTGCCGAAGACGCACAACAACCTCATGGCCTCGTCGCTGGGGGCCTGGCGGCTGCTGGACCTGCCCGACGGCGCCAATATCCTCGCGCCCTTTCCCTTCGTGAACGCGGCCGCGGTGGGCGGGCTGATGATGTGCTGGATGCGTACCGCAGGCGCCCTGTTCCTGCACCATCCCTTCGACCTTCAGGTCTTCCTGCACCAGCTGAAGACCGAGGACATCGCCTATACGATGGTCGCGCCGACGCTGCTGACCTATCTGCGCGATCAGGCAGACGATCCCGGGCTGCGGGCGGCGCTGCACCGGCTGATCGCGCTGGGCACCGGCTCGGCCCCTCCGGACCCTGAGGTTTTCGTCTTCTTCGAGCAGCATTTCGCCATCCCGGTGGTGAATTTCTTCGGCTCGAACGAGGGGGCGCAGATGTGTTCGGCCGCGAGCCGCGTGCCCGACCCGCGCGAGCGCGCCCGCTTCTTTCCCCGCGACGGGGACGAGGGCTGGGACGCCACCAGCCGCACCGCCAATGGCGGCACCTTCCGGCTGGTCGATCCGGCAAGCGGCGCGGCCGTCACCGAGCCCGGGGGCCTGGGCGAGATGCAGCTGCGCGGCCCGGCGATGATGCCCGGCTATTACTCGCGGCTGGGCTATGACCGGACGAAATTCACCCCGGACGGCTATTTCCCCTCGGGCGACCTGTTCCAGATCTCGGATTGCGGCGGGCTGATCCGCTTCCACGCCCGGGCCCGGGAATTGATCGTGCGCGGCGGCATGAAGATCGCGCCGGTGGAGCTGGACAACACCCTCTCGGCCCTGCCCGGGGTGCGCGAAGTGGCGGTCGCGGCCTATCCCGATCCCCGCATGGGCGAGAAGGTCTGCCTTTTCGCCGTGATGCACCCGGGCCGCAGCCTGACCCTGGCCGAGGTTTCGGATTTCTGCGACCGGGTGGGGCTGGCCAAGTTCAAATGGCCCGAGCGGCTGGAATTCCTGCCCGCCCTGCCGCGCACCCCCTTGGCAAAGCTCGACCGCAAGGCGCTGGCCAAGCGTCTGGCCGAATCCCAGAAAACCGGAGAGATCCATGCCTGAGCCCGTCTATATCCTCGGAGGCGCGCAAAGCGACTTCGCCCGCAACTGGTCGCGCGAGGGCTTAGGCATCGATGCGATGATGCGCGAGGTGCTGTTCGAGGGGCTCGAGAATACCCGGCTGGAACCGCGCGACCTGCAATCCGTGCATGTCGGGAATTTCGTGGCCGAGCTGTTCTGCGGGCAGGGGCAATTGGGCGGCATGATCGCCTCGTTGCATCCCGACCTTTCGGGCGTTCCGACCCAGCGGCACGAGGCCGCCTGCGCCTCGGGCTCGATGGCGATGCTGGCGGCTGCGGCCGAGATCGAGGCCGGGCGCTACGATCTGGTGGCGGTGCTGGGCGTCGAATACATGCGCAACGTGCCGGGCCAGCGGGCGGCCGAGCATCTGGGCGCCGCGGCCTGGGCCGGGCGCGAATGGCAGGACGCCACCTATGTCTGGCCCGCCGCCTTCGCCGATCTGATCGAGGCCTATTCCGAGAAATTCGGCCACGTCGATTACGCCCATCTGGGCGAGATCGCGCGGATCAACTACGCCAACGGCAAGCGCAACCCCTATGCCCAGACCCGCAAATGGGACTTCACCGACCGCTCCTTCACCGAGGATGACGCGGCCAATCCGGTGATCGAGGGCCGGGTCCGGCGCAACGATTGCGGGCAGGTCACGGATGGCGCGGCGGTGGTGTTCCTCGCCTCGGCCAGCCGGGCGGCGGAATACGCCAAGGCGCGCGGGCTGGAGCTGTCCGATCTGGCGAAGATCGACGGCTGGGGCCACCGCACCGCGCCGATGATGCTGTCGGAAAAGCTGGCGGAAAGCCGCAACGACCGTTTCGTGCTGCCGCATGTGAACAAGGCGATCCGCGAGAGCTTCGCCCGGGCCGGCATCGACAGTCCGTTTCAGCTGGACGCCATCGAGACGCATGATTGCTTCGCCATGACCGAATACGCGGCCATCGACAGTTTCGAGATCACCGCCCCCGGCGAAAGCTGGAAAGCCGTCGAGGAGGGGGTGATCGCACCGGGCGGACGGTTGCCGATCAACCCCTCGGGCGGGCTGATCGGTCTGGGCCATCCGGTCGGTGCGACCGGCGTGCGGATGATGCTCGACGGCTACAAACAGGTGACCGGGCGCGCCGGCGATTGTCAGGTCGAGGGCGCCGAACGGGTGGGCCTGCTGAACATCGGCGGTTCCACCACCACCATCGCCGCCTTCGTCGTGGGGCGCGGCTGACAGACGACCCGACCGGGCCCAAGACCCGGACATTTCTTCAAGATCCTGGGAGGAGATCACCATGAAGACGACACTCACCGGCCTTGCCGCCGGACTGGCCCTGACCCTTGCCACCGGGGCCTCGGCCCGCGATCTGGCCTTCGCGGTCTTCGTGCCCGCGGCCTCGCCGACGGTGCAGCATGTCTACCAGCCCTGGGTGGATTGGTTCAACGAACAGGCCGCGGCGGACGACGTGCAGATCACGCTCTATGCGGGCGGGACTTTGGGCCGCAACCCGCTGGCGCAGGCGCAGATGGTGGCGGATGGCGTGGCCGATATCGGCCTGACCGTGCCCAGCTACACGCCGGGCGTCTATCCCGATTTCGACGTCTTCGAGCTGCCGGGCTTTGCCCGCAACACCGCCGAGGGTTCGCAGGCGGCGCTGGAACTCTATCAGGAGGGCGCGCTGAGGGGCTACGAGGATTACTACGTCGTCGCCATGTATACCTCGGGCGCCTACATGCTGCATTCGCGCGAACCCATCGCCAGCGTGGCGGATATCGAGGGCCAGCGCTTCCGCGTCGCGGGCCAGATCCAGACCCAGGTGATCGAGGCGCTGGGCGGCGTGCCGCATTCGATGGGCGCGGGCGAGATGGCCGAGGCCATCGACCGCGGGCTGATCGACGGGGCGATGACCGATGCCTCGGTCGCGCGCACCTTCCGGGTGGCCGATGTGGCGCATAACCACTACGAAAGCAGCCTCGGCGTGCTGGTCTTCTCGATCCTGATGAACCGCGGCGTCTATGACAGCCTGCCGCCCCGGGTCCACGAACTGCTGGCGCAATCGGGCCAGTTCATCGTCGACCGCCAGGTCGAAAGCTACGCCCCCGCCATCGAGGCCAATATCGCCGCCTGGGCCGAAAGCCCGGACGCGACGCTGGTCGTCCCCTCGGCCGAGGACGAGGCCGAGATCGCGCGGCGCGTGCAGCCGGTGATCGACCGGGTCGCGGCCTCGGCCAGCGAGGGCCTGATCGAGGCCTATACCGCCAAGCTCGAAGACATCCGCGCCCGCTGAGGCCTGCCGCCGCCGGGCCCCGCGACGGGCCCGGCGCTTTCCCTGGCCAGACTGGAGCCCGCAAGTGAACCGTCTCGAGAGGCCCTTCCTCATCGTGTCGCGCGCCGCCGCCATCCTCGGCGTGCTGTTTTTGCTGTTCGTGGCGGCCCTGTCGGTCGCCGATATCCTGACGCGCGAGGTCACCGGCCGCCCGATCCGCGGCGCCTATGACCTGTCGGAACTGATGACCATCATCGTCATCGCCGCCTGTTTCCCCGCCGGCCTGCTGGAGCGGCGCCAGATCAAGGTGGCCTTCCTGGGCGCGCTGCTGCCAAGGGGGGCGAACCGCGCGCTCGAGGTCTTCGGCGCGCTTTGCACCGGGGCCATGTTCCTGGCCATCGCTTGGTATGTCACGCTGCACGCCCAGCGCGTCACCGCCTCCGAGGAATACACCATGATCCTGCATTGGCCGGTCGCCCCCTGGTGGTGGGTCGCCGCCGCCTGTTTCTGGATCTGCATTCCCGCCCAGACCTTCGTGCTGGTGGCCGAGATCCTCGGCCATGGCGCCCCCGACCATCCCGCAGACGGCGAGGCCTGACATGGAGCCCTATCTCATCGGCCTGCTCGGCATGGGCGTGATGTTCGCGCTGATCGTGCTGCATGTGCCCATCGGCGTGGCCATGGGCATCGCCGGGGTGGCCACCTTCGGGCTGATCCGCGGCGATATCGGCCCGGCGCTGACCCTGTTCGGCACCGAGACGGTCAGCAAGGTCTCAAGCGCCGAACTGGCGGTGATCCCGCTGTTCCTGCTCATGGGCAGTTTCGCCACGGTGGGCGGGCTGTCGGCCGACCTCTACCGCATCGCCTATGCGCTGATCGGCCATATCCGCGGCGGGCTGGCCGTCGCCACCATCGGCGGCTGCGCGGGGTTCGGGGCGATCTGCGGCTCTTCCGTCGCCACCGCCACGACGATGACCCGCATCGCCCTGCCCGAGATGATGAAGCGGAACTATTCCGAGCGCCTCGCCACCGGCTCCATCGCCGCGGGCGGCACTTTGGGCATGCTGATCCCGCCCTCGATCATCCTGGTCCTTTACGGCGTGCTGACCGAGCAATTCGTGAAGACCCTGTTCGTGGCCGCCCTACTGCCGGGCCTGCTGGCCGTGGCGCTGCATATCGTGACGATCATGATCCTGGTGCGGCTGAAGCCCGAGCTGGCCTCGACCGGCGACAAACAGCCCTGGATCGAGACGCTGCGCGCGCTGAAGGACGGCTGGACCGCGGTCCTGCTGATGGCGGCGGTCTCGGGCGGGATCTATGCCGGGATCTTCTCGGTCAACGAAAGCGCGGCGGTGGGGGCTTTCCTCGCCTTCCTGATCGCGCTGCTGCGCCGCCGCCTGACCTGGCCGCGCTTCTGGTCGGCGCTGCAAGAGACGGCGGCCACCACCTCGATGATCTATCTCATGACCATCGGCGCCTCGATCTTCACCTATGCGGTGACCATCTCGGGCCTGCCCCGGCTGATCGTCGCCGGTATCCAGGACACCGGCCTGCCGGGGATCTGGGTGGTGATGCTGCTGATGGTCATGTACCTGATCCTGGGCTCGATCTTCGAGACGATCTCCAGCATGGTCATCACCATCCCCTTCGTCTTTCCGCTGATCATCGGCTATGGCTACGACCCGATCTGGTGGGGCGTGCTGACCGTCATGGTGATCGAGATCGGCATGATAACCCCGCCCATCGGCATGAATGTCTTCGTCATGAAGGCGATGCTGCCACGGACCAAGCTGTCGACGATCTTTGCCGGTGTCGCGCCGTTCATCGCCGCGGATATCCTGCGGCTGGGGATCCTGATCGCCTTTCCGGCGCTGTCGCTGTTCCTGGTCAACCTGTTCAACCTGCCGCGCTGAGGGGGCATCATGGCCGTTCTGTGGATCCTGGAAACCAGCCTCGACCCCGCCCGGGTCGGGGATCTGCGCCGACTGGCGGCGGAGATGAGCGAGGTCGTGCGGGCCGAGGAGCCGGGCTGCCTGCGCTACGACTGGCATCTGAACGAGGAGGGCAACCGCTGCCATATCCTCGAGGGCTACGCCGATGACGCGGCCCTGCTGAGCCATGTCGAGGGGTTCAACCGGCGCTGGGCGCGGGCCTTCTTCGGCCTGCTGAAGCCCGAGCGGCTGGTGGTCTATGGCGATCCGGGGCCCGAGGCGCGCGCTGCCATCGCCGCCCTGCGCCCGGTCTACATGCCCAGCCTCTGACCCCACCTCTTCGCGGCCTAGAGCCCGGTCGGCCCCTCGGTGGCCAGCCGGGCTTCGTGCGTTTCCGGGGGAAAGATCGGGGCGGGCCCCCGCCGCTTTGACCCGGATTGAAAATCCATGATTGACAGACTCACCTTTTGGCGGAATCAATAGTTCAAGAACGTAAGTAAGATTCGAGCCTGGCGGAAGGAACACCATGCCCCCTGTCGTGGTCAGAAACTATGCTGGCACCATCGAGGCCGGCGATCACCCTTATCTGCAAGGTCCCTGGACCCCGCTGCACGAGGAGGTGAACGCCGATGACCTCGTCCTCCTTGAGGGCGAGGTGCCGCGTGACATCGATGGCGTCTATCTGCGCAACACGCAAAATCCGCTGCATCAGGCGCTGGATCGCTACCATCCCTTCGACGGGGACGGCATGATCCACATGGCGGCCTTTCGTGATGGAAAGGTGCAGTATCGTAACCGTTTTATCCAGACCAAGGGCCTGAACGCCGAGATCGACAGCGGCGAGCGGCTCTGGGCCGGGCTGATGGAAGATCCCGCGCTGTCCAAGCGCCCCGGCTGGGGCGCCCATGGCGCGCTGAAGGACGCCAGCAGCACCGATGTGGTGGTCCATGCCGGCAAGGCGCTTTCGACCTATTACCAATGCGGCGAGGGGTATCGGATGGATCCGCTGACCCTCGACCAGCAGGGCGTGCCGGACTGGTCGCCCGAACACGGCATCTCGGCCCATACCAAGGTGGACGAGGCGACCGGGGAACTCTTGTTCTTCAACTACTCGAAGACGGCGCCCTACATGCATTACGGCGTGGTCGACCGCTCGGACCGGCTGGTGCATTACACGCCTGTGCCGCTGCCCGGGCCGCGCCTGCCGCATGACATGGCCTTCACGCAGAATTACGCGATCCTCAACGACTTCCCGCTGCACTGGGACCCGGAACTTCTGAAGCGCGACAAGCATGTGGTGCGCTTCTACAAGGACCGGCCGTCGCGCTTTGCCGTGATCCCGCGCCGGGGCGGGGCCGAGGAGATCCGCTGGTTCGAGGCGACGCCGACCTTCGTCCTGCATTTTCTCAACGCCTATGAGGAGGGCGACGAGATCGTGCTGGATGGCTATTTCCAGGAAGACCCGATGCCCACCAATTATGAGGGGGCGCAGCCGGGCTACGAGCGGATGATGTCCTACCTCGACCAGTACAAGATGGGCACGCGGCTGCATCGCTGGCGCTTCAACCTCAAGACCGGCGAGACGCGCGAGGAACGGCTGGACGACCGCACCCTCGAATTCGGCATGATCAACCAGAAATACGCCGGGCGGCCCTATCGCTACGCCTATTCCGCGGTGCAGGTGCCGGGCTGGTTCATCTTCAACGGCTATGTGAAGCACGACCTTGAGACGGGGCAAAGCTGGCAGCTGACCCTGCCCGAGGGGCATTATGCCAGCGAGGCGCCCTTCGCGCCGCGCATCGGCGCCACGGCGGAGGATGACGGCTACCTCGTCACCTTCGTCATCAACGAGAAGACCGGCAAGTCCGAGGTCTGGCTGATCGACGCCCGGGACTTCGAACGCGGCGCGGTCTGCAAATTGCAACTGCCGCATCAGATGGCCAGCGGGACGCATTCCTGCTGGGCCAATGGCGCCGATTTCCGCGATGGCGGGATTCTGGCGCGGGCGGCGATGGGCTGAGGGAGAAAGCCATGGGACTCGAGACGATACCCCCGAACCAGGACTGGCTGGTCGAGAATGCCTCGATGCAGGGGCCCTTCGCGCCGATGCACAACGAGATCGTGGCGCAGGATCTGGAGGTCATCGGCGATCTGCCCGAGGATCTGAACGGGCTCTATGTCAGGAACGGGCCGTCGCCCGCCCATGCCCCGCATGGCAAATACCATTGGTTCGACGGCGACGGCATGCTGCATGCGGTGCGCTTTCAGGGCGGCCGCGCCACCTATCGCAACCGGATGGTGGAAACCGACGGGCTGAAGGCCGAGCGCGAGGCGGGCAGGGCGCTCTGGCCCGGGCTCAAGGACCGCATGCCCGACGGCGCGCTGCCGGACGACGCGCTGAAGAACACCGCCAACACCGATGTGAAATTCCACAACGGCAAGCTCTACTCGATGTGGTATCGCGGCGGCGCGGTCTATACCGTCGACCCGGGCAGCCTGCAGACTCTGGGCAAGCTGGAACAGGACCCGCGGCTGGTCGGCCTGCAGATCTCGGCCCATAGCCGGATCGACGAGGCGACGGGCGAGTTCATCTTCTTCGCCTATGGCAACCGCCATCCCTACATGCATTACGGGGTGATCGGCGCCGATGGCGCGCTGAAGACCTTCATGCCGGTGGAACTGCCCGGGCCGCGCCTGCCGCATGATTGCGCGATCACGCCGAACTTCACCATCCTGCATGATTTCCCGCTGGTGAATAACCGCGAGGCCCTGCAACGCGGCCGCTATTCGCTGGAATTCCATCAGGACTGGCCGACCCGTTTCGCGGTGATCCCGCGCCACGGCACCCCCGACCAGATCCGCTGGTTCGAGTTCAACCCGCGCTACATGCTGCATGTCTCGAACGCCTGGGAAGAGGTCAACGCCCAGGGCGAGCGCGAGGTGGTGATGCTGGGCACGCCCTATGCCATGCCGCGCGGCTACGATGGCGGGCTGGATGTGCAGCGGCTGCTGTTCACCATCGGCACGCAGGGCACGGATTACGAGCTTTACCAGTGGCGCATGAACCTCGACACCGGGATGACGCGGGAAGGGATCGTCGACGACATCCTGAATACCGAATTCCCGATGATCAACACCCGCTTCCAGGGGCTGAAGAACCGCTACACCTATAACGTGCTGATGGGGCGGCCGCGGACGCTGGAGCAGCCGCATTTCGCGGGGCTGGCCAAGTACGACCTGCAGACCGGGGCGGCCGTGGCCTATCATCCGGGCGAGGGGTACTGGTTCTCGGAAGCGCCCTTCGCGCCCCGCGACGGCGCGACCGAGGAAGACGACGGCTATGTCGTGGGCTTCGTCTGGAACGGGCTGGCGAACCGCTCCGAGGTCTGGGTCACCGATGCCCGCGACATCTCGAAAGGGCCGATCGCCCGGGTGATCGTGCCGCAGCGGGTGCCGCATGGCTTCCATTCCTGCTGGGTGCGCGAAGACCAGCTGACGGCGGCGCAGGTGGCCTGATGCCGGATCTGGGAGGAACCTGGCATCTGCTCGCCTGGGAGATCGAGACGGAGGGGCGCGTCACGCATCCCTTCGGCGAGGCCCCGACCGGGATGATCTGCTACACGGAAGATGGGTTCATGTCGGCCTGCATCGCCCGGGCCGACCGGCCGCGCTGGTCGACCGGCAATCCGCGCAAGGCGCCGGATGCCGAAAGGCTCGCGGCTTTCGAGAGCTATTTCCACTATGCCGGGACCTGGCGGATCGTGGAACGCGACGGCATCCCCCATGTGGTCCATGCCGTGACCCACAGCCTGAACCCCGATTTCCCGGGCAGCGAGCAGGTGCGGCGGATCGACCTTGAGGGCGACCGGCTGACCCTCTCGGCCCAGGAAGGCCCGCGCCATCACCGGCTGCGGTGGAGGCGCTGATGTTCGACCATTCCGCCCTTCTGGCCCGCGCCCGTCAGGCCTGTGCCGACCGCGCCTGCTGGTCTCCCTATCCCGAGATGCCGAAGCTGTATCCTCAGGGCGAAGCGGCCGCCGCCGCCGGCAAGGCCGCGTTCGAGGCGCTTCTCGGCCAGCCCTTCGCGCTGGATCTGCCGGGGGTGACCGGGCAGGCGGGCGAGGAAATCTCGCCCTATACGCAAGCCCCCCTCGGCATTACCTATCCGCAGGCCGATCCCGATAGGCTCTTTGCCGCCGCCCGGGCCGCGATCCCGGGCTGGGCCGGGGCCGGGATCGACACGCGGCTGAACCTCTTGATGGAGGGGCTTGACCGGCTTTACCGCGAGCATCTGTTCACGCTGGTCCATGCCGTGATGCATACCGCCGGGCAAAGCTACAACATGGCCTATGCCGGATCGGGCGTGAACGCGCTCGACCGCGGGATCGAGGCTTTGGTCTATGCCGAGCAGGCGATGCGGGCGGTGGCGCCGCAAGCCCGCTGGCAGCGCCGCTTCGGCCCGGACGAGATCGCGCTCGACAAGACCTACCGTCTGGTGCCGCGCGGGGTTGCGGTCTGTTTCACCTGCGCCAGCTTCCCGACCTGGAACGCCTGGCCCTCGATGCTGGCCAGCCTCGCGACCGGCAATGCGGTGATCGTGAAGCCGCATCCGGCGAGCGTGCTGCCGATGGCGATCACCGTGCGGGTGTTCCGGGCGCTGCTGGCCGAACAGGGGTTCGATCCCGATCTGGTGACGCTCTGCCTTGACACGCTGGTGGCGCCGCTGGGCAAGGTGCTGATAAAGCACGAGGATTGCGCCATCGTTGATTTCACCGGCTCGGCCCGTTTCGGCCAATGGGTCGAGGCCAATGCCCATCCGGCGCTGGCCTTCACCGAGACCTCGGGCTGCAACACCGTGGTGTTGGCCGGGGCCGAGGATCTGGACGCGGCGATCCGCTCGCTGGCGACGACCATGTGCATGTTCTCGGCGCAGATGTGCACCAGCCCGCAGAATGTCTATCTGCCGCCCTGGATCGACACGCCCGAGGGGCCTGTCGCCCGGGACGAGGTGGCGGCGCGGCTCGCCGCTGCCATCGCCCGGCTGACCGAGGATCCGCGCCGCGCCGCGATGATCCTTGCCACCGTGCAGGGCGCTGGGACTCTGGCGCTTATCGAGGCGATGCGGCGCGAGGGGCAGGCTCGGGGCCGGGTGCTGCTGGACAGCCGCCCCTATGCCCATCCCGATTTCCCCGATGCCCGGACCGCCACGCCCTTGCTTGTCAGCCTCGGCAAGGAGGCGCGCGACCTCTACGCCGAGGAACGCTTCGGCCCCATCGGCTTCGTCATCGCCTGCGACAGCGCCGAGGATGCGCTGGAACAGGCGACGCGGGACGCGCGCGAACAGGGCGGGATCACCGGCTTCCTCTATGCCCGGGACGAGGGCTTCATCGCCCGGGCCGAGGCCGCCTATGCCCGCGCCGGGGCGCAGCTGACCATCAACCTGACCGGCGCCATGCCGCTCAATTTCGCCGCTGCCTACAGCGATTACCACGTCACCGGCCTGAACGGCGCGGGCAATGCCGCGCTGACCACGCTGGCCTTTGTCGCCTCGCGCTTTGCCGTGACCCAATCCCGACGCCCCGTGAGAGATGCGAATGCCTGACACCCTGCGCCTGCCGGTCTTTGCCGCGCCGATGTTCCTCGTCTCCGGCCCCGATCTGGTGATTGCCGCCTGCAAGGCGGGGATCGTCGGCGCCTTCCCCACGCCCAATTGCCGTAGCATCGAGCAGCTGGACGAGTGGATGACCCGGATCAGGGCCGAGGTCGGCACGCGGCCCTGGTGCGCGAACCTGGTCACCCATTCCTCGAACGCGCGGCTGCCGCAGGATCTGGCGCTGGTCGCCAAGCACCAGCCGCCCTTCGTGGTCACCGCGCTCGGCTCGCCGAAACCGGCCATCGAGACGGTGCATGCCTATGGCGGCACGGTCATCGCCGATGTGACCAGCGTCGCGCTGGCGAAAAAGGCCATCGCCGCCGGGGCCGACGGGCTGGCCTGCATCTGCGCCGGGGCGGGCGGGCATACCGGCACGCTCTCGCCCTTCGCCTTCATCAGCGCGGTCAGGGCCTTCTTCGACGGGCCGCTGATCGTCGGCGGGGGCATCAGCGACGGCGCGGGCATCGCGGGCGCCATCGCGGCGGGGGCGGATTACGTCTATATGGGGACGTCCTTCATCGCCGCCGAGGAAAGTCTGGCGCCTGCGGCCTACAAGGACATGCTGGCGGCCGCCCAGATCGAGGATCTGCTGGTCAGCGCCGGGATCACCGGCACACCGGCCAGCTGGCTGAAACCCTCGCTGCGCGATAACGGCATGGACCCCGACAACATGCCCGACGCGCCGGGCCGGGCCTATGACAGCAGCCAGAGCTTCAAGGGCAAGCGCTGGGCCGATGTCTGGTCGGCGGGGCAGGGGGTCGGCGCGGTGAAGGGTACGGAACCCGCGGCAGTGATCGTCGAGCGGTTGGCGCGGGAATACGACGCGGCGCAGGCGCGGCTTGCCGCCCGGCGCGAACGGAGCCTGGCATGACCTATATCCTTGGTGCATCGCAAAGCGATTTCGCCCGCGTCTGGTCGCGCGAAGGGCTGGACCTGTCGGACATGATCCGCGCCTCGGTGCTGGACGCGCTGGAGGATGCGCAGGTCAGCCCGGCCGAGATCGGCAGCATCCATGTCGGCAACGCCTTCGGCGAATTGCAGCGCCAGCAGGCGCATCTGGGCTCGATGGTGGCGCAGGTGGTGCCCGAGCTCTGGGGCGTGCCCGCGATGCGCCACGAGGGGGCCTGCGCCAGCGCCTCGCTCGCCGTGCTGGCGGCGATGGCCGAGATCGAGGCCGGGCGCTACGCGTGCATTCTGGTGGTCGGCGCCGAGGAATTGAAGAACACCAAGGGCGACGTGGCCTCGGTCAACCAGAACGCCGCCGGTTGGCAGGGGCATGAGGAGATCGACTGCCGCTTCCTCTGGCCCGCGGTCTTCGGCCTCGCCGCGCAGGAATACGAGGCGCGCTACGGCCTCGACCGCCGCCACCTCAACCGCATTGCCGAGCTGAATTACGCCAATGCCCGAAAGAACCCGCTGGCCCAGACCCGCGGCTGGGCCTTCAACGCGCTCAGCTTCACCGATGACGACAACGCCAACCCGCTGATCGAGCCCGGCACCCGGCGGCAGGATTGCGGGCAGATCACCGATGGCGCGGCCTCGCTGGTGCTGGCCTCGCCCGCCTTCGCCGCCGAATGGGCGCGCCGCACCGGGCGCCGGGCGGCGCGGATCGCGGGTTGGGGGCACCACAACGCCGGGCTCCGCTTCAAGGACAAGCTGGCGCGGCAGGGGGACTACGTTTTCCCGCATGTCCGCCAGACCATCGAGGATGCCTGGCGCCGCGCCGGCATCGGCGGGATCGAGGCGATCAGCGGGGTCGAGACGCATGATTGCTTCACCACCACCGAATACATCGCCATCGACCATCTGGGCCTGACCGCGCCCGGGCAAAGCTGGCAGGCCATCGAGGACGGCAGCATCGAGGCGGGCGGGCGCTGCCCGGTGAACCTGTCGGGCGGGCTGATCGGCTGCGGCCATCCGGTCGGCGCCACCGGCACGCGGATGCTGCGCGACGCGGCGCGGCAGGTGACGGGGCAGGCGGGCGACATGCAGATCGAGGGGGCGCAGCGCATCCAGACGCTGAACATCGGCGGCAGCTTCGGCACCGTGGTCAGCTTCGTCGTCGAAAACGCCTGAGGCTCGGACGGGACAGGGAGAAGAACGTGTCGGATATTGTCATCATCGACGCCCTGCGCACCCCGCGCGGCCGGGGCAATGCCAAGGGCGCGCTGGCGGGGGTGAAACCCGTGGACCTGCTGGCCGCGCCGCTGTCGGCGCTGGCCGGGCGGCACGATCTGCGCGGGCGGGTGCTGGCCGATGCGGTGTTCGGCTGCGTCACCCAGACGGCCGAGCAGGGCGCCAACATCGGCAAGCTGGGCCTGATCGCGGCGGGCTATGGCGACAGCGTCCCGGGTCTGACCGTCAACCGCTATTGCGCGAGCGGCCTCAGCGCGCTGGGGCTCGCGGCACTCAGGGCCGGGGCGGAGGATGCGCTGGCCCTCGCCGGCGGGGTGGAGAGCATGTCGCGGGTGCCGATGGCCTCGGACAAGGGCCCGCTCACCCATGATGTCGCGTTTCAGAAGGCGGCGGGGCTGATCCCCATCGGCATCAGCGCCGACGCGGTGGCCACGGCCGAGGGTTTCAGCCGCGCCGAGTGTGACGCCTATGCGGCGGAAAGCCAGCGCCGGGCGGTGGCGGCGCGGGACAGCGGCGCCTTCGCCTCGCTGGTCGCGGTCGGCGGGCTGGCGGCGGATGAAACCCCGCGCGCGGGCACCAGCGCCGAGAGCCTCTCGGCCCTCGCCCCCGCCTTTGCCGAGATGGGCGGGAAATACGGGCTCGACGCGGCGATCATGGCCCATACCGGGCTGGAAAGGGTGGATCACGTCCACCACGCGGGCAATTCCCCCGCCATGGCCGATGGCGCCTCGGCGGTGCTGCTGGGCACGGCGGCGGCCGCGTCGCGCGCCGGGCTGAAGCCAAGGGCGCGGCTGCTGGCCATGGCCGAACTGTCGGTCGACCGGGTGCTGGCGCTGACCGGCTCGGTCGATGCGGCGCGGGTGGCGCTGGCCAAGGCCGGGCTGTCCCCCGACGACATCGACCTTTTCGAGGTGAACGAGAGCTTCGCCGCTCTTGCCCTGCATTTCGCCCGCCACATGCAGGTGCCGCCCGACCGGCTCAACGTCAACGGCGGGGCCATCGCGCTGGGTCATGCCATGGGCTCGACCGGGACCGCGCTGATCGGCACCGCGCTCGATGAACTGGACCGCCGCGGCGCCCGCCGGGCGCTGATCGCCGCCTGTGGCGCGGCGGGGCTGGCCTCGGCCGTGATCGTCGAGCGTATCGCATGAGCGAGACGCAGGATCTGGACCTGATGCGCGACGCGCTGTCGACCTCGGTGCTCAGCCATGCGCTGAAGCTGATCGGCGACCGCTGGACCATGCAGATCCTGATGGGCGCCTTCATCGGGGTGAAGCGCTTCGACGATTTCCAGACCCGCCTCAACATCCCCCGCCGGACCCTTTCCGACCGGCTCAGGGCGCTGGTGGCGATGGATATGCTCAGGCCCCGGCTCTATCAGGAACGGCCCGAGCGCTACGCCTATCACCTGACCCGCAAGGGCATGGCGATCTACGAGGCGACGCTGATGACTTGGGATTGGGAGCATCGCTTCGGCGAGAACCGCATCGCGCTGCCCTCGCGGCTGATCCACAAGACCTGCGGCCACCGCTTCCTGCCGCAGCTGGTCTGCGAGCATTGCGGCGAGCCGGCGACGATGCACGAGCTGGACCTGCGGCTGAAGCCGAACCCGCATCTGCCGCATGACACCGGCGGGCCGGACCGGGCGCCCAAGGTGACCGTCAAGGACGGGGCGATGTCGCATCTGGCGCTCAGGCTCGACCGCTGGTCGCTGATGATCGTGGCGGCGCAGGTGCTGGGCTGCCGGCATTTCGACCAGATGGCCTATGTGCTGCGGATCAGCGCCCCGCTGCTGAGCCGTCGTCTGGCGGCGATGGTCGAGGCGGGCCTGCTGACGGTCGAGCAGGACCGCGAGGACGGACGGCGCCGGGTCTATCTGCTGACCCCGGCAAGCCGGGCGCTGTTCCCCTACATCACGCTCCTTTCAACCTGGGCCAGCGAGCAGCTCTTTCACGAGCCAAGCTCGATCCGCCCCTATCACAAGACCTGCGGCAAGCCTTTCGTGCCGCGCGCGACCTGCGGCCATTGCCACCAGCGGCTGCAGGCCTGGGACGTGACTTTCGAAACGGGGCAGGGAACATGAGCAGCCATCTGGAACTTTTTGCCCAACTCACCGCCAATGGCGTCGCCGTCGGCTCGATCTATGCGCTGGTCGCGCTGGGGATCGTGCTGATCCACAAGGCGACCGAGGTGCTGAACTTCGCCCATGGCGACCTGCTGGTGGTCGCGGCCTTCAGCGCCTGGGCGCTGATCGACAAGGCGGGGCTGTCCTTCTGGCTGGTGCTGCCGCTGGTGGCGCTGGCCATGGGGGTGCTGGCCTACGGCATCGACGCGCTGGTGGTGCGCCGGATCGTCGGCCAGCCGCAATTCGCGGGCGTCATGCTGACCATCGCCATCGCCTTCATGATGCGGGGCCTCGTCAGCATGGGGTTCGGCACGGAATCGCAAAGCTATGACACGCCCTGGACCGGTTCCTCGACCGAGATCCTGGGCATCACCGTGGCCGATCTGTCTTTGGTCATCATGGGGTCGGTGCTGCTGATCGCGGCGCTGCTGTGGCTTTTCTTCCGCTACACAAGGCTGGGGATCGCCATGCAGGCGGCCAGCCAGAACCAGCTGGCGGCGCATCTGAACGGGGTGCGGGTGAAGCGGGTCAATTCGCTGGTCTGGGCGCTGGCCGGGGTCACTGCCGCCGTCGCCGGGATCTTCCTCGCGCCGATCACGCTGGTCGATACCTCGCTGTGGCTCATCACGCTGAAGGCGCTGGCGGCGATCGTGCTGGGCGGCTTCGGCAGCCTGCCGGGCGCGGTGATCGGCGGCATCCTGATCGGGCTGATCGAGCAATACGCGGGCGTCTACCTGATGCATGGGGTCAAGGACATCGCCGCCTATCTGGTCCTGATCCTGGTGCTGATCCTGCGCCCGACCGGGATCATGGGCGAAGCCCATGGGCGGAGGGTCTGAACCATGCGCTTCGACTATCACACGCAGTACCGACAGGGCTTCGCGCTGCTGCCCCACACCAGCGACCGCGTGCTTTATGGCCTGCTGATCGCGCTCCTGCTGGCGGTGCCCTTCTTCGCCTCGACCTATCTGCTGGGCGAGTTGGGCTATGTGCTGATCCTGTGCATCGCCGCCATGGGGCTGATGGTGCTGACCGGCTTCACCGGACAGGTGAGCCTCGGCCACGCCAGTTTCGTGGCCATCGGTGCCTATGCCCATGCCTGGCTGATGACCCAGGGCCTGCCCTTCGCCCTGTCGCTGCCGCTGGCGGCGCTGATCTCGGCCGGGGCGGGGCTGGTGGTGGGGATCCCGGCGATCCGCGTTTCGGGCCTGTACCTCGCCATGGTGACGCTGGCCTTTTCCATCGTGGTGGAACAGGTGATCGGCCTCTGGCGCGGGGTGACCGGCGGGTTCATGGGCATGCTGGTGCCGAACCCCGAGCTGTTGGGCCTGTCGCTGTCCTCGCCCCGCGCGTTCTATTACGTCTGCCTGTTCTTCACGCTGGCGGTGCTGCTGGCGCTCTTGAACCTGATGCGGTCGGGCATCGGGCGGTCCTTCGTCGGCGTCCGCGATTCCGAGGCCGCGGCCTATGCGCTGGGCATCCCGGTCAAGCGGGTCAAGGTCGGCGCCTTCGGCCTGTCCGCCGGGGTCACGGGGCTGGCGGGCGCGCTGATGGCGCATCACATCGGCTACCTCACGCCCGACGCCTTCACCCTGCTTCTGTCGCTCGATCTGGTGCTGATGGTGGTGATCGGCGGCATGGGCAGCCTGCGCGGCGCCATCCTCGGCGCGATCCTCATCAGCCTGCTGCCCCGTGCCGTCGCCGCGCTGAAGGCGCTGCTGCCGGACGCCATGGCCCGCCAGTCGGGGATGGAGATCTTCGTCGCGGGCGCGGTGCTGGCTTTCTTCGTGCTGTTCGAGCCGATGGGCCTGAACGGTCGCTGGCTGAAGCTGCGCGCGCTGGGCGAGAGTTTCCCGCTGTATCGCCGCGACACCTTCCGCCGCCAGAAAAGCTACATGCGTTCGGAGAGAAACCGATGACCGCGCTTCTGGAACTCGACGAGGTGGAACTCGCGTTCGGCGGGCTGGTCGCCATCGGCGGGCTGTCGCTCAGGGTCGACAAGGGCGAGGTTCTGGCGGTGATCGGCCCCAATGGCGCCGGCAAGACCTCGATGCTGAACCTGGTGACGCGGGTCTTCAACGCGCGGCGCGGGCGGATCCGCTTCAAGGGGCAGGACATCGCCCAGCTGCCGCGCGCGCGGATCGCGCATCTGGGGATCGCGCGGACCTTTCAGAACATCGAACTCTTCGACGCGGCCACCGTGCTCGACAACCTCCTGCTGGGGCGTCACCGCTTCGGCTCGGGCGGCTGGTGGCAGCAGGTCCTGCGCACGCCCGCGCTGACCAGGCTGGAGGAAAGCCACCGCGCCAAGGCCGAGGAGGTGATCGAATTCCTCGACCTCTCGCCCTGGCGCAACGCCCGGGTGGCGGGCCTGCCTTACGGTGTGCGCAAGGTGGTGGAACTGGGCCGCGCGCTCTGCGCCGAGCCGGAACTCTTGTTCCTCGATGAACCCGCCTCGGGCCTCAATCCCGAGGAAACCCGCGATCTGGCCTTCTGGATCGAGGATATCCGCACCGAACTGGGCATCACCGTGGTGATGATCGAACACGACATGTCGCTGGTTTCGGCCGTGGCCGACCGGGTGATCTGCATGGCGCAGGGCAAGATGCTGGCCGAGGGCACGCCCGCCGAGGTGCAGGGCCATCCCGATGTCATCGCCGCCTATCTGGGGACGTAACATGCTGCTGGACGTACAGAATCTGGAAACCTGGTACGGCCCGATCGCGGCGATGAAGGGCGTCAATCTGACGGTGGCCGAGGGGCGGATCGTCGCCGTGCTGGGCGCCAACGGGGCGGGGAAGACCACGCTGCTCAACACACTGGCGGGCGTCATCGACCCGTTCAAGGGGCAGGCATTGTTCCTGGGGCAGCCGGTGCAGGGCCTCGACGCCGATGAGGTGGCGCGTCGGGGCCTCGTGCTGGTGCCCGAGGGGCGGCAGATCTATCCCTTCCTCACGGTGCGCGACAATCTGATGATGGGCGCCTATGCCCGGCGCGACCGCGACGCCGTGGCCCGGGATCTTGAGAAGGTGCAGGCGTGGTTTCCCCGCCTCAAGGAACGCGACAGCCAGCACGCGGGGCTGCTGTCCGGGGGCGAACAGCAGATGGTGGCCATCGGGCGCGCCTATCTTTCCGCGCCGAAACTCCTCATGCTGGACGAGCCCAGCCTCGGCCTGTCGCCGCGTCTGGTGCAGGTGATCTTCACCATCATCCGCCGCATCCGCGACGAGACGGGGACCGCGGTGCTGGTGGTCGAACAGAACGCCGCCGTCGCGCTCAAGCACGGCGACGACGGCTATATCATGGAGCTGGGCCGCATCGTCGCCGCCGACACCTGCGCGGAACTTTCGCGCAAGGAGGACGTGCGCGAGGCCTATCTCGGCGGGCGCGAGGCCGAGGGGCTGAGCGGCACGGCGCAACGCTGGAAGCGGCGGAGGACCTGGCGATGAACGCGATGAACGCGATGATGGAGCATCCCCTGACCTTTGTCGGTCACGCCACCCCGGCCGGTGTCTTCCGCGCCCGGGCGCAGGAATGGGCGGCGATGCCCGCCCTTCGTCATAAACGGCGGGGCCTCTGGCAGAGCCTGACCTGGGCCGAGTATTACGCGCAGGCCCGCGCTCTGGGTCTGGCGCTGGCCGATCTGGGCGTCCGGCGGGGCGAGGTCGTGGCGGTGCTGGCCGAGAACCGGCCGGAATGGGTGATCGCCGATATCGGCGCGCAGGCCATGGGGATCGTCGGCAACGGCATCTATCCCACCGCCTCGCCCGAGCAGATGCGCTACATCCTGCAAGACAGCGAAACCCGGGTGCTGATCGTCGAGAACCAGGAACAGCTGGAAAAGGCGCTGGCCGTGCGGGCGGAATGCCCGGCGCTGGTCAGGATCGTGGTGATCGACCCCGAGGGGCTGCGCAAGCTCTCGGATCCCGATGTCCTGTTCTGGACCGACCTCTTGGCCCGGGGGATGGACCTGGCCCGGACCCGCGCGGCAGAGTTCGAGGCGGCGATCGACGCCGGGCGCTCGGCGGATCTGGCGTTCCTCGTCTATACGTCCGGGACCACCGGGGCGCCCAAGGGGGCGATGATCTCGAACGCGAATGCCATCTTCCAGATGCAGAAGGCGACCGAGTATCTGGACGCCAAACCGGGCGACAAGTCGCTGAGTTTCCTGCCGCTTTGCCATATCGCCGAGCGCATGGCCTCGGTCTTCAACCCGCTGGCGCTGGGGCTGATCGTGCATTTCCCCGAAAACGCCGGGACCGTGCAGAACGATCTGCGCGAGGTGGCGCCGCATGTGGTCTTCGCCCCGCCGCGCTTTTGGGAAAAGATGCATTCGGCGGTGGAGTTGTTCCTGCGTGACGCCACCGGCCCGGCCCGCTGGACCTATCGCACGGCGCTGAAACGCGGTCGCGCCGGGGTCGAGGCCCGGCTCACGGGGGCGGCGCCGCCGCGGCCCGGGCCGCTCGACGCGCTGCTGAACCGGCTGGCCTTCCGCAACATCAAGGTGTTCCTGGGGCTTCAGAACTGCCGCAGCGCGCTGACCGGCGCCGCCCCGGTGCCACCCGAGCTGATCCGCTGGTTCCTGTCCATCGGGATTGAACTGCGCGAGGCGTTCGGGATGACCGAAACCGCCGGTTTCGCCGCCTCCACCCCTTCGGGCGGGATCCGGCTGGGCTGGGCCGGCACCGCCGCCGGGGGCACCGAGATCCGCATCGCCGAGGAGGGCGAGATCCAGATCCGCGGCCCCAATGTCTTTGCCGGGTACTGGCGGCAGGCCGACAAGACCGCCGAGACGATCCTGCCCGACGGCTGGCTCAGGACCGGCGATTGCGGCGAGGTCAGCCCGGACGGCTATCTGGCGATCCGCGACCGGATCAAGGACATCATCATCACCGCGGGCGGCAAGAACATCACGCCGACCCAGATCGAGAGCCAGCTGAAATTCAGCCCCTTCATCACCGATGCGGTGGTGATCGGCGAGGGGCGGCGGTTCCTGACCGCGCTGGTGATGATCGACCTCGAACACGTCAGCCGCTACGCGCAGGAACAGGCGATCCCCTACACGGATTTCGCCAGCCTGACCCGGGCCGAGGGCGTGGTGCAGCTGATCCGGGCCGAGATCGAGGCGGTCAATCCCCGCCTCGCCCGGGTCGAACAGATCAAGGATTTCCGCATCATCGACCAGTTGCTGACGGCCGAGGACGAGGAACTGACGCCGACCATGAAGCTGAAACGCAAGGTCATCGCGCAGAAATACCGACCGCTTATCGACGGCATGTACCCCTCCTGAGGCGGCAGGACGGGGAAGGGAGAAGGCCGAATGTCATTCCGCCAGTTGAACAGGGAGGTTCTCATGACACTGAACAGACGGCAGATTCTGGCCGGCAGCGCCGCGGCTCTGGCTTTGGGCGCAAGCCTGCGTCCGGCCCGGGCGGCCGGGGTCCATTCGGACGAGATCGTCATCGGCACGCATCTCGACCTGTCGGGTCCGGCTGCGGCCGGGATGCCCGCGCTGCGCAACGCCACCGAGCTTGCGCTGGCCGAGGCCAATGCCGCGGGCGGCGTCCACGGCCGCCAGATCCGGCTGATCGTCGAGGATAACGGCTCGCAGCCGCAGCTTGCCGTGCGCGCGGTGCAAAAGCTGATCCGCTCGGACGAGGTGTTTGCCCTGCTGAACCCCTTCGGCTCGGGCACCAATGCCGCGACCATCGGTCAGGCGGTGCAGGCGGGGACCGTGGTCTTCGCGCCCTGGGCTGCGTCCTCGGTCATGCATCAGGTCGCGGGCGGATCGGACCTGCTGTTCACCACGGTGCAGAACTACAACACCACGATGAACTCGGCCCTGACCCGGATGCTGCCGGAATGGGGCGTCGAGCGGCTGGGCGGGATCTACATGGAAGGGCCCTTCGGCGACCTGATCCATGCGGGCGTCACCCCGGCGCTGGAGGCTGCCGGTCTGACCGAGGCGGCGACCGCCGCCTATCGGCCCGGCGACATCGACTTCTCCAGCCAGGTCGCCCGGATGCGCGCGGCCAATGTCGACACGATCGTCGCCGCGACCATCACCCGCGAGACGGTCGGCGTCATGGCCGAGGTCAAGCGCCTTGGCTGGGACGATGTGCGCGTGCTCACCGCCATTCCGGGCCGTTCGACCGTGGTGGCGCGGCTGGGCGGGGCGGATACCGAGGGGCTCTACGGTGTCGGCGGCTGGCGTCTGCACAGCGCGGACACGACCGATCCGGGCGCGCGGGCCTTCATGGATGCCTATCAGGCGGCCTATGGCGACATCCCCGACGAGAACGCGGCCAACGCCTATTCCTACACCAAGTGGTTCCTCGCCTCGCTCGAGGCCGCGGGCGCCGATCTGACCGCCGAAAGCTTCACCGAAGGCGCGCGCCAGACCCGGCATTCGGACTTCACCACCTATGCCGAGGCCGGGTTCGAGAACAACCACGCCATGCCCGAACTGGTCTCCATCGACCGGATCGAGGGCGGCGCCTGGGTCCCGCAGACCGAGCCGTTCTGACCGGCAGGGGGCGGCAGCCTTGCCGCCCCCCAGCCCTTGCGGGTCGCGCCGAGGGTCGCGCAGCCTTGGCCGTTGAGCCGGACCCGCGCCCTGAGCGATATTCCCGTGCCGAGGCGCCAGCGCCGCGGGCGGGCTTGCCGTGGCCTGAGGCCGAGTCGCAGCGCCCAAGCCTCGGCCCCCGTGGTTGTTGCACCCCCCACCGGCATCCTCGACACCGCGCTGCACGTCGATCAGCGGTAGCGCCCTCTCGGCCGGGTACAGGCGACGTCCTGGCAGGGTGCCTGACCGGCGCGACCCCGGCCGGGCAGCGCCGGGCGATCCCCCGCGACCTGGGGCCAGCAATCCCCCTCAGCCCGGCCTGAAAACTTCTCAATCGCCCCCGTCCGCCAACCCGGAAACCATGGCCGAGGCCCCGATCCGGGGCGCTCAGGAGAACCCATGCCCGCCTATATCGTCGCCCAGCTGCGGTTCCGGGACCGCGTCCGCTACCGCCGTTATCAGGCGGCCTTCCCGGCGGTGTTCGCCCGCTTTCAGGGCCGCGTCGTCACCCAGGACGAAGCAGTCGACCGGCTCGAGGGCGACTGGCCCTTCGACAAGCTGGTGATCCTCGAATTCCCCTCGCGGGCCGAGGCCCTGCGCTTCGCCCATTCCCCCGCCTACGCCGGGATCGCCGGCGACCGGAAGGCCGGGGCGGATTCGGTGGTGATCCTGGCGGGCGACGGCGGGTAAGCCGGACGGCGAGCCCTTGCACCCCCGCCGCGGCTGCGCCAGACATCGGGCAGACGCTGGCCGGTTCCCCATCGAAGGACAAGCGCATGCCCGCCACCGCCACCGCCACACCCCCCTCCCGGACGGGGCGGGACGTGACCCTCGTCACCGGCCGCGTGGCGCTTCTGCCCGGCAGTCAGGCCGAAAGCGGCATCGCCAAGACGCCGGTCACCTGCCCTGTGCACCTGGACGCCGATGGGTTCGAGGGCGACGAACGGGCCGATCGCCGCGTGCATGGCGGGGTCGAGAAGGCCGTCCACCATTACCCGCGCGACCATTCCGCGACCTGGGCGGCCGAGCGCGGCCCCCTGCCGCCGCTCGCCCGGCCGGGTGCCTTCGGCGAGAACCTCTCGACCCTTGGCCTGACCGAGGCCGAGGTCGCGGTCGGCGACATCTGCCGCCTTGGCTCCGCGATCCTGCAGGTGTCGCAGGGCCGCCAACCCTGCTGGAAGCCGAACCACCGTTTCGGCCAGCCCGACATGGCGCGGCGGGTCCAGACCACCGGCCGCACCGGTTGGCATTACCACGTGCTGCAGCCCGGTCTGGTCAGCCCGGGCGTCCACTCCTCTTCCTCGACCGCGCCCCGGGCCCGAGTGGACGCTGCACCGCCTCTGGCGCGCGCTCTACGTCGACCGACTGAACCGGGCCGAGCTGCAGGGGATGGCGGCGCTGGACCTTCTGGCCGAAGGCTGGCGCAAATACGCCCGCCGCCGCCTCGCCAGCGGCCGGGTCGAGGATTGGTCGCAACGGCTGGACGGCAGGGCGTGATCGCGCGCCCGCGCAGTGACCTGTCGGTGAGTCTGCCTGAAGGCCAGCAGACAAACCCTTGAACGGGATCACAAACCCTGACAGCCAAGCTGCCGGGTCAACGCTGATGAGAGGGGGATGGCGGACAGTGAGGGATTCGAACCCTCGAGACGGTTCCCCGCCTACACACTTTCCAGGCGTGCGCCTTCGACCACTCGGCCAACTGTCCGTGGGCGCAGCAATAACCAAGCGCGCAGGCTGGCGCAAGGGGGCAGGAGCGGGTCCGGGATTGCACAAACGGGGTGGCGGTGTGTATACGGATAGCCTCAACCCGGGGGTGTTTTTCATGGCCAACCAGACCGAAACCATCCTGCAGACGCTGCATGACTGGATCGACACCGGCCGCCTCAACCCCGGTGACGAGATCGAGGAGGCGGCGCTGGTCCAGCATTTCGGCGTCTCGCGGACCCCGGTGCGGGAGGCGCTGATGCAGATCGAGGCGACCGGCCTCGTGCGGCGCCTGCCGCGCAAGGGGGCGGTGGTCTTCAAGCCGACGCTGACCGAATTCCTGGCGATCCTCGAGGTCCATGCCAAGCTGGAGGGGCAGGCGGCGGGGCTGGCGGCGCGGCGGCTGTCGGCGGCGGGTGCCCGGTCGCTGGAGGCCGCGACGGAGGCCTGCGAGACCCATTTCGCCACCTTGGGCGAGGCCGAGCCCGACGCCTATTACCAGTTGAACCTGCGCTTCCATGCCGCGGTGGCCGAGAGCGCGGGCAACCCGTTCCTGCTGGACATGATAAAGACCAACGCCCGGAAATTGATGGCCTATTACCGGGCGCGCTATCGCTATGCCGGCTCGATCGAGGCTTCGGCCCGCGATCATCGGGCCATCGCCGGGCTGATTTTCGCCCGCGATTCCGAGGCCGCCGAGGCGGCGATGCGCCAGCATGTGCAATTCGATCAGGTCACGGCGATGGATCTGCTGGCGGCGCTGGGCTAGGGGGGCTGTCCGCGATCTGGGCGTGATGGGCCAGCAGGCTGCGCAGCATGATGCGAAAGGCCTGTGCTGCGCCGCCGCCCGCCTCGCCCAGCGGTTCGGTGAGCTGCCGGTCGAGCGCTGCGACCGTCCTCCGCGCGGCCGTGAGGCGGCTCTCGCCGAGCGGTGTCAGCGACAGGCGGCGGGCGCGGGCATCGCCGGGATCGGGCAGGCGGGTGACGAGGCCCGCGCCTTCGAGCGCCCGCAGCAGCTTCGAGACATAGATCGCGCTCAACCCCAATGCCTGGGCCAGCGCCTGCTGGCTGGGCTCGCCCCCCTTGCGGCGCAGCGTCGAGAGCGCGGCCAGCAGGCTATATTGCGCCTGCGTCAGGCCCAGCGGCGCAAGGCTGCGGTCGGCCTCGACCCGCCAGCGGGTCGAGAGCTGCCAGACGAGAGAACCCAACGTGGCCTGGTCCAAGGAAATACTGTCCATGATGATGATAATCATGGAGAGTAAAAGCGGATCCAGCAGAGTCGAGCGCTTGCGCGGCGTCCTTCAGGTCCGGGCCTGTTGGAAGAAGGCGGCGATCCAGCCTGCCATCTGCGCGGCACCGACCGGCCCGGTGAGGGAGTCCCGGGCGGCGCGGGCGACCGCCGGCTCAAGGCTGGCCGTCATTTCCCCGATCAGATCCTGCATGAAGGCCCGGGTCAGCTCGGGGTGGTACTGGGTGGTGAAGACACCTGCGCCATAGGCGAGATGGCCATAGGGCGTGGTCTCGGTCCCGCCCAGCACCTGGGCGCCGGGGGGCAGGGCCAGTACCTGCTCGTTATGGGCGGCATGCAGGGCGATCCGGGGTCCGGCCCCCGCCATCCAGGTCGCGGGGGCGTCGATCCGGCTTTCGACCCGGCCCAGAACCCAGCCTTGCGGGTTGCGGCCGACCCGGCCGCCCAGCGCCTTGGCCACCGCCTGATGGCCGAGGCAGGCGCCGAACACCGGCACGCCTGCCGCGACGGCCTCGCGGATCACCGCCTCCAACCGTGCCATCCAGGGCGTCGGATCGTTGACCGAGGCCGGGCTGCCCGAGATCATCACCCCGTCGACCCCCGTCAGCGCCTCGGGGAAATGCCCCTCGGTCACGCGGAAATCCTCATAGCGCCAGCCCGGCGCCACCGGGTCCATCAGCGCCCGGAATTTGTCCACTTCGCTGGCATGGCGGGCAGCCAGCGCGGAGCGGTCGATGTTGGTGTCGAGAAAGGCGATATGCATGAATTTTCCATTTGCATACGTTGCAAGTCCAATAATATACATATTGAGCGGGGCATTCAAGGAGAGTCGCATGACCATCTGGACACCGACCGACGACGGCCACGCCGATCTGACCTCGCACGACACCTTCATGGACGGCCCGCCGCACAACACTTTCGCCCGCCTGCGCCGCGAGGATCCGCTCAGCTGGACCGAATGGGACAAGGGGCAGGGCTTCTGGTCGGTCACCCGCAACGAGGACATCCTGGCGCTGAACCGGCAGGCGGATCTCATGTCCTCGGCCCGGGGGATTCGGATGGAGGATCAGAGCTACGAGGAATACCTGGCGCGGCGCACCTTTCAGGAGACCGACCCGCCCGAGCATTCGATGACCCGGGTCAAGGTGGCGAAAGCCTTTTCCAAGCCGGTCGTCGCCGGGTTCGAGGCGCAGATCCGCGAGCTTTGCGACGAGATCCTGGACGAGGCGCTGGAGCAAGGCACCTTCGACGCGACCAAGGCCATCGCCCGGCAATTGCCGATGCGGATGCTGGGCCGCATCATCGGCACGCCCGACGCGGACCTGCCCTGGCTGGTGGCAAAGGGCGATGCGCTGATCGCCAATACCGACCCCGATTTCACCGATCACGTGCTCGACCGGATGACGACCGATGCCTACCGGCTGATGCCCTTCAATTCGCCCGCCGGGGCGGAACTCTATGATTACGCAAAGCAATTGATGGCCGACAAGGCGGCGCGCGGCGATACCGAGGGCGTTTTGCATCTGATCTTGCAACCGGGGCCCGACGGCAGCACCATCTCGGAGACGGAATTCCGCAATTTCTTTTGCCTGCTGGTGGCGGCTGGGAACGACACGACGCGCTATTCCATCGCCGCGGGCATCCAGGCGATGGCGCATCAGCCGGAACTTCTGGGCCAGATGCAGGAGGGCGCGATCTGGGACACCGCGCCCGACGAGATCATCCGCTGGGCGACGCCCGCGCTCTATTTCCGCCGCACGGCGACGCGCGACCATGAGATGCACGGCAAGACGATCCGGGCGGGGGACAAGGTGCTGTACTGGTTCATCAGCGGCAACCGGGACGAGGCGGTGTTTGACGACCCGTTCCGCGTCAATCTGGCCCGCACGCCGAACCGGCATCTGAGCTTCGGCCAGGGCGGGCCGCATCTGTGCCTGGGCATGCATCTGGCGCGGCTGGAGGTGCGGGTGCTGTTTCAGGAACTCGCGCGCCGGATCAGGTCCATCGAACCGGCCGGGCCGCAGAAATTCCTGCGCTCGAATTTCGTGGGCGGGATCAAGGAATTGCCGGTCCATGTGACAAGGGCCTGACACCGCGACGTCAAACGGGGCGCGAAGACCAAGCCGACCCGCCCCTCGGCACCAAAAAAGACCAGGGAGTTAACGACATGCGCGACCGCCTTCGCCCCGTCTGGTGCGATCACCTCTCGATCCTGCGGGGCAAATACCTGCCGCAGGAAAAGATCGGCTCGGGGGCGACCCGCTTCGCCCAGCCCTGTTTCGCGGTCCATTACGACAAGGACCTGATCGTCGACGCCCCCGGCACCGCCTGCCTTGAGGGGCTGCCCGACATGGAACTGCGCTGGGACGCCCATGACATCCGCCCGGGCTGGGAACCGGGCGTGCATATGGTCACGGGCGATCTCTATGACCGGCACGGCCAGATGATCCCCATCGCCGGGCGGGCCACGCTGAAAGAGGCGATCGCCGGGTGGAAAAAGCACGGGCTGACGCCCAAAGTCGGGCTGGAGCTGGAGGCCTTCGCCTTCACCCGGGCCGAGGATGGCAGCCTTCAGCCCTATGACGTGCCGGGCGGGCATGTCTATGGCGGCGGGCCGTTCAACGATCCGCTGGGCTTCACCGATGCGATCTGGGAGACGGCCGAAACCGCGGGGTTCAAGCTGGAACTGGTCACCACCGAATACGATACCCCGCAATACGAATTCACCCTCGCCTTCGAAGAGGCGCTGGATGCGGTGGACGAGATGGTGATGTTCCGCCAGCTGGCCCGCGAAGTGGCCTTCCGCCAGGGGGTGATCCTCACCTTCCTGCCGAAACCCTTCTTCGACCGGGGCGGCTCGGGGATGCATATCAACCTCAGCTTCGCGGGCAAGGACGGCCAGAACGCCTTTGCCCGGGGCGAGACGGGCGGGATCGAGGCGATGAACGACCTGATGCAGGGCTGTGTCGCGGGCTGGATGCGCCACCACAAGGGGCTGGCGGGGCTGGTCGCCCCCTCGGTCAATTCCTACGCAAGGCTGCAACCGGCCACCATGTCCGGCTTCTGGTGCAACTGGGGCGAGGATCATCGCGGCGTCACGTCACGCGTCTCGGGCGAGGGCGGCAAGAAGGCGCGGCTGGAACACCGGATGGCCGATGCCTCGGCCAATCCCTATGCCGCCGTGGCCGCCGTGCTGCAGGCCGCGCGGCTGGGGTACGAGCAGCGCTACCCGCTGCCGCCGGCCGAGACCGGCGATTGTTTCATGGGCCAGAGCGCGGAATACGGCGTGGCCGAGACGCTGACCGGGGCGCTGGACGATCTGGAGGCGGATGGCGCGCTGGTCGCGGCGATGGGCGAGGCCTATTGCGCCCACCACATCCACATGAAGCGGGTCGAGGTCGACAAGACCCGGGACATGACGCCCGAAGGCGCCCGTGATTTCGCCATCTGGTTCGTCTGAGGGGGACGCGATGAAAGCCACCTGGATCCTGCCCGACGGGCGCGAGATCGGTCTGGAGGTCAAGCCCGGCCTCTCGCTGATGGAGGCCGCCGTGGCGGGCAATGTGCCCGGCATCATCGGCGAATGCGGCGGCACGATGAGCTGCGCCACCTGCCATGTCTATGTGGCGGACGGCTGGCAGGAGGCGGCGGGCGCCCCCTCGGATTTCGAGGAGGCGATGCTCGACGCCACCGACGCGCCGCGGCTCGCTTGCTCGCGGCTCTCGTGCCAGCTGGAAATGGGGCCGCAGATCGACGGGATCGTCCTCAGGGTGCCCGCGGTCTGAGGGGGCGGGCGGGGCGGCGCGGCTCGGACCCCCGCGAGGGGGGCCACTCGCCGCGCCGGCGGGGGCAAGCCCCGCGGGCCTCTCTACCGGCCGTGGCGCGTGGGTCGGCTTGCCCAAAGGTTGACGCGGCCCGCCAAGCCCTTGAGACGTCTCAGGGCAGGGGCCTGCCCCATGCCCGGGCCAGGGTGCCCGGCTTCAGGTGATGACGTCCGGCCCGCTGCGCCCGGTCCGCTTGCCGATCCCGGCCAGCGCCTCGGTCGCGGCGATCACCGGGGCCAGCGCCGCCTGCGGGTCCTGGCCGAAATCATTGTCGTCGAAGCGCTCCAGATAGACCCGCAGCGTCGCCCCCTCGGTCCCGGTGCCCGAGAGCCGCAGCACCACCCGGGCGCCGCCCCGGAAGCGGATCTGCAGGCCCTGATGGGCCGAGACCGAGCCGTCCACCGGGTCGGTATAGGCGAAATCCTCGGCCTCCTCGATCACCAGCCCCTCATGGGTCCAGCCCATCAGCCCGCCCAGTTCCGCGCGCAGGTCATCGACCAGCCGGTTGGCGGTCTCGCTGTCGATGGCCTCGTAATCGTGGCGGGAATAATAGGTGCGGCCGAATTCGGCCCAATGGTCCTCCATCACCTGCGCGACCGATTTGCCGGTCACCGCCAGGATGTTGAGCCACAGGAGCACCGCCCAGAGCCCGTCTTTCTCGCGCACATGGTCGCTGCCGGTCCCGGCCGATTCCTCGCCGCAGAGCGTGGCCATCCCGGCGTCCAGAAGGTTGCCGAAGAACTTCCAGCCGGTCGGCGTGGCGAAGCAGGGCAGACCCATGCCCGCCGCCACCCGGTCCACCGCGCCCGAGGTCGGCATCGAGCGCGCGACGCCCTTCAGCCCGCCCGCGTAGCCCGGCGCCAGATGGGCGTTGGCGGCGAGCACCGCCAGCGAATCCGAGGGCGTCACATAGGCGCCGCGGCCGACGATCATGTTGCGGTCGCCGTCCCCGTCCGAGGCGGCGCCGAAATCGGGGGCGCTCTCGCCGTACATCTCGTCCATCAGCGGCTTGGCCCAGACCGGGTTCGGATCGGGGTGCCCGCCGCCGAAATCGGGGGACGGGACGGCGTTCACCACCGAGCCCGGCGCGGCGCCCAGCCGGCGTTCCAGAATCTCCACCGCATAGGGCCCGGTGATCGCGTGCATCGCATCGAACCGCAGGCGGAACCCGCCCGCCAGCAGCGCCTTGATGGCCGGGAAGTCGAAGAGCTTCTCCATCAGCGTGGCGTAGTCAGTGACCGGATCGACGATCTCGACCTCCATCGCGCCCAGACGGGACGTTCCGATGGCGGAGAGGTCCAGATCCCCGGCCTCGAGGATGTCATAATGCCCGATCGCCTCGGTCGCGGCGAAGATGGCGGCGGTGACGCTTTCGGGCGCCGGGCCGCCGTTCGCCATGTTGTACTTGATGCCGAAATCCTCGTCCGGGCCGCCGGGGTTGTGGCTGGCCGACAGGATCACCCCGCCATCCGCGCCGCGCACCCGGATCAGGTTCGAGGCGGCGGGGGTCGACAGGAACCCGTTCTGGCCAACGATGACCTTGGCCGCGCCCGAGGCGGCGGCCATCTTCAGGATGGTCTGGATGGCGCGGTCGTTGAAGAAGCGCCCGTCGCCGCCCACCACCAGCACCCGGCCCCGGATGCCGCCGATCCCGTCCCAGATCGCCTGCACGAAATTCTCCAGATACCCGGCCTGCATGAAGACACGGGTCTTCTTGCGCAGACCCGAGGTGCCGGGTTTCTGGCCGGCGATGGGCTGGGTGGCGATGCGGGTGATCTCGGTCATTCGTCAGGTCCTTCCGGCTTCGGCCATGATGGCGCCGGTCTGGTCGAGGGTCGGGGCGGAAATGAGGCCCGATAGCGGCAAAGGCAGGCGGCGACACCAATTCGGGTGTTCGTAGATCGTGCCGGGCAAGTTAGCCTGTTCGACAGCTCCGGCCAGATCCTCGCCCTGAACGGCGACCAGATGGCTGGCGGTCCGGGCGAGGTGGCGGTGCATGGCGGCGAGGTCCTCGCCGCCCGAGAGGGTGTCAAAGGCCGCGACCTCGGCGGCGCGGGCCTCGCGCGCGGCGGGTTCGTCGGGCACCTCGCCCAGCTGCGCGCGCCAGTCGATGTCGCGGCCCTGCCGCCAGCCGGCCCAGGTCGGCAGGTCATGCGTCGCCCACGAGGCGAGCGCGGTCGGCGTATAGGCCTCGGGCGGCAGGAAATCGCGCGTGCCCTCCCAGTCGCGTTCGAACATGGCGACCCGGCAGCCCATCACGCCCGAGGCGTCGAGCGCGGCCCGGAGCCCCTCGGGGATGGTGCCCAGATCCTCGCCGATGACGGAGGCCCCGGCACGGGTGGCCTCGATCCTGAGGACCGCGAGGAGTTCCTCGCGCGGCATGGTGACGTAGAGGCCGGGCAACCCGTCGGGCAGCCAGAAGCTGCGCTCAAGCCCGAGGATATGGTCGATCCTGAGCAGCCCGCAGAACTTGAGTTGCGCCCGGAGCGTCTGGGCGAAGGCGGTGTAGCCGGTGGCGCGCAGCACGTCGGGGCGGAGCGGCGCCAGCCCCCAGCGCTGGCCCGAGGGGCCCAGCAGATCGGGCGGCGCGCCGAGGCTGACGCCCTGCCCGAAGGACCCCCGCTCGGCCCAGGTCTCGGCCCCGTGGGGGTGCGTGCCGACCGCGATGTCGAGATAAAGGCCGAAGTTCATGCCCGCCGAACGCGCCCGCATCTGCGCGTCATGCAGCTGCGTCTCGGCCTGCCATTGCGCCCAGGCGTGAAACCTGAGGCGCTGCCAGCGCTCGCGGGCGAAGGCCTGCACTTCGGCGCTGCGCGGGTCCTGGAAGGCCAGCGGCCAGCCGCCCCAATAGGCGCCATGCACCTCGCTCAGCGCCTGATGGGTGACGAATTCCTCCAGCGCCGCGCCGCCCTCGCCGCGCCAGGCCTCGAAATCGGGGTCGCCGTGGAACTGGGCGAAGGCCTCTTCCAGCGCCGCGCGCTGGGCGCGGATCGCGCGGCCATAGTCGATCAGCGCCCCGCTTTCGGGCAGTTTCAGCCCGGTCTCGACATGCATCGTGTTCAGGCGGCGGCGGTGCGAGGGGGCGTAGGGCGAGTAATTGCCGGGATCGGCGGGAAAGCCCGCGTGGATCGGGTTGATGCCGAGGAAGGCGGCGCCGTGGCCCGCCAGCCCCTCGGCCAGAGCGCCGAGTTGCGGATAGGTGCCCATCCCGGCCTCGGCCCCCTCCCACAGAGCAAAGAGCGGCAGGGTCACGCCCCAGCGGCGCGGCGGCATCGGCAGGCGCGGGGGCTCGGCCAGCAGATGCACGGTCCAGCCCTGATGCAGGATGCGGTGATAGCCCATCGGCAGGGGCGGCAGCGGGCCTTCGCCCCGGATCTCGCCGCCGTCCTCGGTCAGGATCACCCAGGGGCCGGGGCCCCAATCGGTCGGCGCCCCCGCCGGAATGGCCCGCGAGGTCGAGCGTTGCAGCGTGACCGGCAGCGCGGCTTCGGCATTGCCATGGCCCAGCGCGGCGAGGACCGCGCGGCGGCTTTCCTCGGGCGCCTCCTGCATCCGGCCCGCGCCGTCGCGGTAGACCCAGATCAGGCCAAGGGCACGGCAGGCATCGTCCAGGTCGCTCATCGCATGTCTTCCAGAACCAGCGCCGAGACGGAATGCGCGGGCACCACCAGCTTGCCCGAGCCGATCCGCTCATGAGGCGCGGTCGGGGCATAGGTGTTGAGGCGGCGCGACCAGATCTTGCCATCGGGGGCGGGGGTGAGGGTCACGTCAAGCTGCCCGCCCGCGTTGAAGACGAGGAAGATCGCATCCTCCAGATCAGCATAGGCGGGCGTGCCCGAGGCGGTGCGCAATTCAACGCAGACATGGCTCAAGGCCGGGTCTTCCCAATCGGCGGGGGTCATGCGCCGCCCTTCGGGGTGCCACCAGAGGACATCGGCCTTGCCGTCCGAGGACCGCGCCTTGGAATGCAGGAACAGCTTCTGGCGCAGGATCGGGTGGTTCTTGCGGAACTGGATCAGGCGACGGGTGAAGGCCAGCATGTCGCCGTCCATCCGGCTCCAGTCCAGCCAGGAAATCGGGCTGTCCTGGCAATAGGCGTTGTTGTTGCCCTGCTGGCTGTGGCCCATCTCGTCGCCCGCCAGGATCATCGGCGTGCCCTGGCTCAGCAGCAAGGTGGCCATCAGGTTGCGCCGGCGCAGGGCCCGGGCCTGCAGGATCTGCGGATCGTCGGTCGGCCCCTCGTGCCCCATGTTGTCCGAGTAATTCTCGGAATGGCCGTCGCGGTTGTCCTCGCCATTGGCGATGTTGTTCTTCTGGTTGTAGCTGACCAGATCGGTCAGGTTGAAGCCGTCATGCGCGGTCAGGAAGTTGATCGAGCTGGTGGCGCCGCGGCCGGAATGGTCGAACTGGATGGCGGACCCCGTGATCCGGGCGGCCAGTTCCGGCGCCGGGCGCGCATCGCGGCGCCAGAAGCGGCGCACGCCGTCGCGGAACTTGTCGTTCCATTCGTGGAAGGGATGGGGGAAGGCGCCCAGCTGATAGCCGCCGGGGCCGATGTCCCAGGGCTCGGCGATCAGCTTGACGCGGTTCAGGACCGGGTCTTGCCGGATCGCCGCGAAGAAGGCCGAGTTCGACTGGAATCCGGCATCGTCGCGCGCCAGCGTCGAGGCGAGGTCGAAGCGGAAGCCGTCGACATGCATCACCTCGACCCAGTAACGCAGGCTGTCCATCACCATCCTGAGCACCATCGGGTGATCGAGGTTCAGCGTGTTCCCGCAGCCGGTGTCGTTGATGTAATGGCGCGGATAGGGGGCGAGGCGGTAATAGCTGCGGTTGTCGATGCCGCGGAAGCTGAGCGTCGGGCCCAATTCCGAGCCCTCGCAGGTATGGTTGTAGACCACATCGAGGATCACCTCGATCCCTGCCGCGTGAAGCCGCGCGACCATGTGCTGGAATTCGTTGATCTGGCCGTTGACCAGATAGCGCGGATCGGGCGCGAAGAAGCCAAGGGTCTGATACCCCCAGTAATTGGTCAGCTTCTTCTCGATCAGCCAGCGGTCGTTGAGGAAGCTCTGGACGGGCAGCAGTTCAACCGCCGTGATGCCCAGATCGACCAGATGGTCCAGCACCCGGTCCGAGGCGACGCCGAGGAACTTGCCCGCATTGACCGCGCCCGACAGCTGGGTCAGCCCCTTCACATGCGCCTCGTAGATGATCGTCTCGTTGGCGGGTTTGGCGGGCGGGCGGTCGTTGCCCCAATAAAAGCTCGGGTCCTCGACCACGCATTTCGGCATGAAGCGCGCGGAATCGCGGGTCGAGAAGGTCAGATCCTGGGTCTTGGCCCCGGGGTTGTAGCCGAAAACCGCATCCGACCAGCGCGGGTGCCCGGTCAGGCGCTTGGCGTAGGGGTCAAGGAGCAGCTTGTTGGCGTTGAAGCGGTGGCCTTCCTCGGGGGCGTAGGGGCCGTGCACCCGGTAGCCGTATTGCTGCCCGGGGAACAGGCCCGAGACCCGGCCATGCCAGACATAGCCGGTGCGTTCGGGCAGCCGCAGGCGGTGCGTCTCGCGCATGCCGTCGGGCGAGAAGAGGCACAGATCCACGGCCGTGGCATGTTCCGAGAAGACGGCGAAGTTCACGCCGTCGCCGTCGAAGGTGGCGCCGATGCGGTCGTGGCGGCCGCGTTCGATGGTCAGGTTCATGCGGGCTCCTGCGGGAGGGCGGCGAGACGGGCGTAGAGCGCGGCATAGAGCGGCGCGCTCGCCTGCCAGCCGACCGGGTGTTTCATGGCGTTCTTCTGGATCTTGCGAAAGACGGCGCGGTCGGCCCAGAGCGCGCAGAGCTGTCGCAGCGCCTGGGCCAGGGCCTCGGCGCTGTGCGGGTCGTGGACGATGCCGGTGGCGCAGCCCGCCGCCAGCGCCGCGGCATTGGCGTGGATCACCGTGTCGGCCAGCCCCCCGGTCCGCGCCACCACCGGCACCGCGCCATAGCGCAGGCCATACATCTGGGTCAGACCGCAGGGCTCGAACCGGGACGGCACCAGCACCGCATCGGCGCCCGCGTAGATCCGGTGCGACAGCGCCTCGTCATAGCCGACGCGGACCGCGACCTTGCCGGGATGGGCGGCGGCGGCGGCAAGCCAGGCGTTCTCCAGCCGCCGGTCGCCCGAACCCAGCATCGCCAGTTGCCCGCCATTCCCGACCAGCGCCGGCAGGGCGGTCAGCAGCAGGTCCAGCCCCTTCTGGTCGGAAAGCCGCGAGACGACCACGGCCAGCGGCCCCTCGGCGGGGGCAAGGCCGAATTCGGCCCTGAGCGCGCGGGTATTGGCGGCCTTGGCGATGGGGGTGGCGAAGGGGGCGATCAGCGGGTCGGCGGTCGGGTCCCAGGTCTGGGTGTCGATGCCGTTCAGGATCCCCGACATATCGGCGGCCCGGGCGCGGATCAGCCCCTCCAGCCCCATGCCGAATTCCGGCGTGCAGAGTTCCTGCGCATAGGTCGGGCTGACGGTGTTGATCGCCGTGGCACCGGTCAGCCCCGCCTTCAGAGCCGAGAGATGGCCGTAGAATTCGGCGACGTCGAGGGTGAAGGCCTCGTCCGGCAGTTTCAGCGCGGTCAGACGATGGGCGCCGGTCAGCCCATGGAAGGCGATGTTGTGGATCGTCATCAGCGAGGGCTGGGTCGCGCCCAGCAGCTTCTGGTAGACCGGCGTGAAGCCCGCCTGCCAATCGTGCAGATGCAGCAGTTCCGGCCGCCAGCCGGGGATGCCCCCCGCCGCGATCAGCGCCGCCGCCTTGCCCAGAGCGGCGAAGCGCAGGTCGTTGTCGCTCCAGTCATGGCCCGCGGCGTCGAGATAGGGCGAGCCCTCGCGCTCGTAGAGCGCGGGCGCGTCGAGGATCAGCAGGTCCAGCCCCGCCACCTGCGCCGCCAGCACCCGTGCGGGCACGCCCAGCAGATCCGGCAGCGCCATCGCGACCTTGGGCTTTTTCAGCGCCGCCATGACCCGGGGAAACCCGGGGATCAGCGTGCGGATCGCCCAGCCCTGGGCCGCCAGCGCCTGGGGCAGGGCCCCCACCACATCGGCCAGGCCCCCGGTCTTGACCAGCGGCGCGCATTCCGAGGCGACGGCCAGAACCGGGCGGGCAGGGCTCGCGCTCATGCCTTGCCCGCGCGCCGGTCCAGCATCGCCTGGGTTATCAGCGTGACGCCGCCGGGGCTGACGCGGAACCATTTCGCGTCCTCGGCGGGATCTTCGCCGACGATCAGCCCCTCGGGGATCATCACGCCACGGTCGATCACCACCTTGGTCAGCCGGGCGTGGCGGCTCACCGTCACATAGGGCAGCACCACCGCCTGATCGAGCGAGGACCAGGAATTGGAATGCACCCCGGTGAACAGGAGCGAATTGCGCACTTCGGTCCCCGAGATGATGCAGCCGCCCGAGATCAGCGAACTCAGCGCCACGCCGCGGCGGTTTTCCTCGTTATGGATGAATTTGGCAGGGGGCACGGATTCGGAATAGGTCCAGATCGGCCAGTCATGATCCCAGAGGTCGAGTTCCGGGTCGAAATCGGTCAGGTCGATATTGGCCTTCCAGAAAGCGTCGATGGTGCCCACGTCGCGCCAATAGGCCGTCGCCTCGGCCTTGTGGCGCACGCAGCTCTCCTCGAAGCGATGCGCCATCGCCTTGCCGTTGCGGACCACATTGGGGATGATGTCGCCGCCGAAATCCCGGTTCGAGCCCGGGTCGTTGGCGTCGTCCATCAGCAATTGCCGCAGGAATTTCCAGCGGAAGACATAGATCCCCATCGAGGCGAGCGCGCGCGCGGGATCGTCGGGCAGCGCGGGCGGATCCTTGGGTTTCTCGACGAAATCGGTGATGCGGCCGGAATGGTCGACGGCCATGACGCCGAAGGCATGGGCGTCAGCGCGCGGCACGGTCAGGCAGCCTACGGTCACGTCGGCGTTCGATTCGACATGCTCGCGGATCATCACCTCGTAATCCATCTTGTAGATATGATCGCCCGCCAGAATGATAACGTAATCAATGTCATAGCTGTCGACGATATCGATGTTCTGATAGACGGCGTCGGCCGTGCCCTCGTACCAATGCGTCTCGTCCACCCGTTGGCTGGCGGGCAGGATGTCGAGGTATTCGTTGCGCTCGGCGCGGAAGAAGTTCCAGCCGCGCTGGCAATGGCGGATCAGCGAATGGGCCTTGTATTGCGTGGCGATGGCCATCTTGCGGATGCCCGAGTTCAGCGCGTTCGACAGCGCGAAGTCGATGATCCGCGTCTTGCCGCCGAAATAGACCGCGGGCTTGGCGCGGTTGTCGGTCAGCTCGTGCAGGCGCGAGCCGCGCCCTCCGGCAAGGATGAAGGCCATGGTCCGGCTGGACAGCCGCTGCGGGGCACTGGGCATCACGATTCCTCCGGAATCAGGAACAAGGTTGAAAGCGGCGGCAGGGTGATTTCGGCGCTGTGCGGTTGACCGGCGGTGGCGGGGCCATCGGCGAGGACCGCGCCCAGATTGCCCCGGTTTCCGCCGTCATAGAGCCCGGCATCGGTGTTGAGTGCCTCGCGCCAGCGGCCGGGGCGGGGCAGGCCGAGCCGCCAGCGACGCTCCACCGGCGTGAAATTGGCGATGATGGCGACGGGGGGCTGGCCGTCATGGCCGAGCCGCAGCCAGGAGAACAGCGATTCCGCCCGCGCCTCGCGGTCGATCCAGGTGAAGCCGCCGGGATCGGCGTCGCGGGCATGGAGCGCGGGCTCGGCCCGGTAGAGCGTGTTGAGGTCGCGCACCAGCCGTTGCAGGCCCGCGTGTCCCTCGATCCCCAGCACGCCCCAGTCAAGCGCCTGATCGTGGTTCCACTCGTGCCCCTGGCCGAATTCGCAGCCCATGAACAGGAGCTTCTTGCCGGGATGGCCCCACATGAAGCCGTAATAGGCCCGCAGGTTGGCCAGTTTCGCCGCCGGATCGCCCGGCATCTTTTCCAGCATCGAGCCCTTGCCGTGCACCACCTCGTCATGGCTGATCGGCAGGACGTAGTTTTCGGAGAACCCGTAGACCAGGCCGAAGGTCATCAGGTCGTGGTGGTGGCGGCGGTGGATCGGGTCGTGTTCGACGAACCGCAGCGTGTCGTTCATCCAGCCCATGTTCCACTTGAAGCCGAAGCCGAGCCCGCCCAGATGCGCCGGCTGGGTGACGCCGGGCCAGGCGGTCGATTCCTCGGCCACGGTCATCAGCCCGGGCGGTGCCTCGCCATAGGCCAGCGTGTTCATCTCGCGCAGGAAGGCGATGGATTCGTAATTCTCGCGCCCGCCGTCCTTGTTGGGGATCCAGGCGCCGGGGCCGCGCGAGTAATCGCGGTAGAGCATCGAGGCCACGGCATCGACCCTCAGCCCGTCGAGGTGGAAATCCTCCAGCCAATAGAGGGCGTTGGCGGTCAGGAAGTTGCGCACCTCGTTGCGGCCGAGGTTGTAGATATGGGTGTTCCAGTCGGGGTGGAACCCCTCGCGCGGGTCGGCATGTTCGTAAAGCGCGGTGCCGTCGAAATGCGCGACGCCATGGGCATCGTTGGGGAAATGCGCGGGCACCCAGTCCATCAGCACGCCCAAGCCTTTGGCATGCGCGGCCTCGACCAGAGCGCGGAAATCGTCGGGGCTGCCGTAGCGGCTGGTCGGCGCGTACATCCCGGTCGGCTGATAGCCCCAGGATCCACCGAAGGGATATTCGGCGATGGGCATCAGTTCCAGATGGGTGAAGCCCATGTCGTGGACGTAATCCACCAGTTCGACCGCCGCCTCCCGATAGGTCAGCGCGCGGCCGTCGCGGTGGCGCCAGCTGCCCAGATGCACCTCGTAGATGCTGATCGGCGCGTCGCGGTTGTTGCGGGCGGCGCGGGTCTGCATCCAGGCGTCGTCGCCCCAGGGCCGGTGTCCGGGATCGGGGATGCGCGAGGCGGTGGCGGGCGGCAGTTCGGTCAGCCGGGCCAGCGGATCGGCCTTGAGGAAGGGGGCGCCTTCGGGCGGGGCGATCTCGTATTTATAGGCCTCGCCCGGTTGCAGGCCGGGCAGGAAGATCTCCCACACGCCCGCGCCGCGCCGCCGCATCGGGTGGCGCCGCCCGTCCCAGCCGTTGAAGCCGCCGACGACCGAGACGCGGCGCGCATTCGGCGCCCAGACCGCGACATGCACGCCCGGGGTTTCCTCATGATTCATCGAATGGGCACCGAGCGCCTGCCAGAGGCGGCGATGCGTGCCCTCGGCGATCAGATGCAGGTCCAGATCGCCCAGCACCGGGCCGAAGCGATAGGCGTCGTCATACTCCCAGCGCCGCGTCCCGTCACTGGCCGCCAGCCGGTACTTGCGCCGCCGCCCGAGGTCTCCGGCGAAGACGCCATGCCCCTGCGGCGCCAGCGGGACGGGGCCCGAGGGGGTGATCGCCTCCATGCTCACCGCATGCGGGTCGAAGGCCACCAGCAGTCCGGCCCGGCCGCGGTGGCGGGGGCCGAAAACGGCGAAAGGATCGGTGATGCGACCCTCGGCGATAGCGGTCACATCGTCGGAGGAGATACCGCGAAGCAGGGGGGAAGACGCAGAAACCATGCGCGATTCTTTGCGCTTCTGCGGGGGAATGGCAATGGATTTGTTAACATTTGCCCCGGGTCGCGCGGGGCGCCCGGGGCATTGTTGACGGATTGACGACGGCTTGGCCGGTCAGATCATCGGGGTGACGTTCCAGATGTCATTCATGTAACCCTTGATGGTCCGGTCGGACGAGAACCAGCCCGAGCGCGCGCAGTTCAGCGCCGCCATCCGGGTCCAGTGGTCGCGGTCGAACCAGGCATGATCGACGCGGCGCTGGGCGTCCCAATAGCTGTCGAAATCGGCGCAGACGGTGAAGTAATCATGCGCCCGCAGGTTCTGGGTAATCATCCGGTACATGCCGCGGTCACCCTCCGAGAAGGTGCCGGCCTCGATGGCGTCGATGGCCCCGCTCAGGCGCGGGCTGGCGGCGATGGCGCTCGAGGCATGGTCGGGATGGCGGCGGCGCTCGACCACCTCATCGGCGGTCATGCCGAAGAGGAAGAAGTTCTCGGGCCCGACCAGTTCGCGGATCTCGACGTTGGCACCGTCCAGCGTGCCGATGGTCAGCGCGCCGTTCAGGCTGAACTTCATGTTGCCGGTGCCCGAAGCCTCCTTGCCCGCGGTCGAGATCTGTTCCGACAGGTCCGAGGCCGGGATCAGCCGTTCGGCCATGGTGACGTTGTAGTTCGCCGGATAAACCACGGTCAGCAGGTCGCGGGTCAGGGGATCGGCGTTGACCACCCGGGCCACGTTGTTGATGAGGTGGATGATCTCCTTGGCCATGACATAGCCCGGGGCCGCCTTGCCGCCGAAGATCTTGACCCGGGGCGCCCAGTCGGCGGTCGGGTTCTGGCGGATCTCCTGCCAGAGGGCGATGGTCTCAAGGATGTTCAGGTGCTGGCGCTTGTATTCGTGGAAGCGCTTGATCTGCACGTCGAACATGGCGTCGGGGTTCAGCGCGATGCCCATCTCGCCTTTGACCCAGTCCGCCAGATGCGCCTTGTTCTTCGCCTTCACCGCGGCGAAGCGGTCGCGGAAGGCGCGGTCCTCGATGGCGGGTTCCAGCTCGACCAGACGTTCCAGATCGTCCTCCCAGCCCTCGCCGATGGTCTCGGTGATGAGGGTCGAAAGGCCCGGGTTCGAGCCCTTCAGCCAGCGCCGCGGGGTGACGCCGTTCGTCTCGTTGACGATCCGCTCGGGGTGCAGGGCGTGCAGATCGGCGAAGACGGTGGATTTCACCAGTTCGGTGTGCAGCGCAGAGACGCCGTTCACCCGATGCGCCATGATGAAGCTCAGGTCGCCCATCTTCACCTCGCCATTCTCGACGATCGAGGATTTGCGGGTCGGGTGCTGGCGGGCGTGCAGGTCGTCGATGCGCTCGATGATCTGCATGTGCCGCGGCAGGACGGCGCCCATCAGGCTTTCCGACCAGCGTTCCAGCGCCTCGGGCAGCAGGGTGTGGTTGGTGTAGCCAAGGCAGGCGCGGGCGGTGTCGACCGCCGTTTCGAACTCCATGCCGCGTTCGTCGGTCAGCAGGCGCACCAGTTCCGGGCCGGCGATGGCCGGATGGGTGTCGTTCATCTGGATGGCGACGCGCGAGGGCAGGGCGGAGAGGTCGCTGTTCTCGGCCGAGAAACGACGCAGGATGTCGCGCAGCGAGGCGGCGGTGAAGAAGAATTCCTGCTTCAGCCGCAGTTCCTTGCCCTGCGCGGTGGTGTCGTCGGGATAGAGCACGCGGCTGATGGTGCGGGCCAGCGCCTCGGGCGCGGCGGCGGCGGTGAAATCACCGGCGTTGAAGGCGGCAAGGTCGAAGGCGCGCAGCGGCTCCGCGCTCCACAGGCGCAGGGTATTGGCCCATTTCGCCTGCCAGCCGACGACCGGCGTGTCGAAGGCCTTGGCCATCACCGCCGATTCCGGGGTCCAGACGGCGCTGCGGCCGCTTTCGGCGACGCTCCCGCCAAAGCCGATGCGGAAGCTCGCCTCGGGGCGCTCGAATTCCCAGCCATGCGACTGGCGCAGCCATTCCTCGGCATCCTCGACCTGGCGGCCATCGGGACCGAAGCTCTGGCGGAAGAGGCCGTGTTCGTAGCGGATGCCGTAGCCATAGGCCGGGCAGCCGAGCGTCGACATCGAATCGAGGAAACAGGCCGCCAGACGCCCGAGCCCGCCGTTGCCCAGCGCCGCATCGGGTTCGTCGTCCAGCACCGCGCGGAAATCGAAGCCGAGGCCGGTGACCGCTTCCTGCGCCATCTCGGTCAGGCCGAGGTTCATCACCGCGTCTTCCAGCAGGCGGCCGATCAGGAATTCCATCGACAGGTAATAGACGCGCTTCGACTGGGCGGCATAGGTGGCGCGGGTGGCGCGGAACCAGGGCTCGATCACCCGGTCGCGGATCGCCAGCGTCAGCGCCATGCGCATGTCAAAGGTGCTGGAATGCGCCAGATCCTTGCCCTGCGAGAATTCCAGATGCCGCAGGATGGATTCGCGCAGTTCATTGGCATTCATCGGCGAGGTGTCCTTGCTGATCAACGTGGGATGCCAGCCGCTCAGGCTGTTGGTGCCCTTGTCGAAAGTCATCGATCGGTTCGTCCGCATTCCCTGCTCCTGTTTCGCATACCATGTCCATGGCGCCCTGTTCCCGGGCAGCCTCAGGATCGGATATCAGGGGCGAAGAGGGCCAAAACCGGGCAGTCATGGCGTGGTTTGGCGACAAAAGCGGGGTTTTTTGCAGCCGCAGCAGGGCGCGTTGCCGCATTTGCGACACGCCCTGCCGCCCTTGGGTCAGCGCGAGGCCTCGGAGAGGCGGCGTTTGACATAGGTTTTCACGGTGTCGAGCATCGGGTTCATATGCGCCTCTTCGTCGCGGAAGAAGTGGTCGGCGCCTTCGATCTGCTCGTGCGTGATGGTGATTCCCTTCTGCTCGTGCAGCTTGTTCACGAGGCCGGTCACATCCTTGGGCGGCGCCACGCGGTCGGCGGTGCCGTTGATGATGAGGCCCGACGCGGGGCAGGGGGCGAGGAAGCTGAAATCATAGAGGTTGGCGGGCGGCGCCACCGAGACGAAGCCGGTGATGTCGGGCCGCCGCATCAGCAGCTGCATGCCGATCCAGGCCCCGAAGGAGAAACCGCAGACCCAGCAATGGCGGGTGTTCTGGTTCATCGACTGCAGGTAATCCAGCGCCGAGGCCGCATCCGACAGCTCGCCGATGCCCTGGTCGTATTCGCCCTGGCTGCGGCCGACACCGCGGAAGTTGAACCGCAGCACCGAGAAGCCCAGCGAATGGAAGGCATAGTGCAGGTTGTAGACAACCTTGTTGTTCATCGTCCCGCCGAACTGCGGATGCGGATGCAGCACGATGGCGATCGGCGCGTCGCGGTTCGGTTGCGGATGGTAACGTCCTTCGAGGCGGCCATCGGGACCGGCAAAAATCACTTCAGGCATAAACGGACCTTCTGCTGCCTCACGGGTTCCAGCTGGCGTTCCTTTGTTGACAAAAGAAGTCACCTAATCTAGAACGTTTCTAAGTTGCGCTCCCGGCTCTGTCGGAGTCGGGTTGGGCGGGATAGCAGTTAAGCAAGGCGGCCCGGCCCGTCAATCGTTTTGCGCGTTTCGCCGCAGGCCAGGGGCATTCACCGAGGGGTTGCACGATGAAACTGTCGACCAAGGGCCGCTATGCGACGGTGGCAATGGTGGATCTGGCGCTGTTGCAGCGCCGGGCCGGCGTGCGCCACGTCTCGCTGGCCGAAATCGCGCGCCGTCAGGACGTGAGCCAGCCTTATCTGGAGCAGCTTTTCGTCAAGCTGCGTCGCGCCGGTCTGGTCGAATCCGTGCGCGGCCCGGGCGGCGGCTATCGTCTGGCGCGCGAGCCCGCGGATATCCGCGTGGCCGAGGTGCTGGAAGCGGTCGAGGAGACGGTCAGCGCCATGGAGCTGGGGGCAGGGGCCTCGGGCGGGGTGTCCGGCTCGCAGGCGCAGTCGATGACTAACCGGCTGTGGGAATCGCTCTCGGCCCAGGTCTATGTCTTCCTGCACCAGACGACGCTGGCCGATGTCGCCGCCAACGGGCTGAAGCCCTGCCCGGCGGTGCCGACCCTCTTTCAGGTCACGGCATGAGCGCACGGCTCTACCTCGACTGGAACGCCAGCGCGCCGCTCAGGCCCGAGGCGCGCGCCGCGATGATCGCGGCGCTGGATCTGGTGGGCAACGCCAGCTCCATCCATGCCGAGGGGCGGGCGGTGCGCGGCCTGATCGAACGCGCCCGGGCGCAGGTTTCGGCGGCGCTGGGCGCGGATGGGGCGGATATCGTCTTCACCTCGGGCGCGACCGAGGCGGCAGCGCTGGCCCATGCCGGGCGGGATCTGGCCTGCGCGGGTATCGAGCATGACGCGGTTGCGGCCTGGTGTCGCGCCGCGCTGACCACCGGGCGCGATGGCGCGGTCGCGGTGGCGGATCCGGCAGGCAGCAGCCTGCAACTGGCCAATTCCGAGACCGGCATCGTGCAGGATCTGCCCGAGGGGCTGGCGGTCAGCGACCTGACCCAGGCTTTCGGCAAACTGCCCCTGGCCTTCAACTGGCTGGGCTGCGCCATGGGGCTGGTCAGCGCGCACAAGCTGGGCGGGCCCAAGGGCATTGGCGCACTGGCGCTGCGCCGGGGCCTCGACGTGGCGGCGCAGATCAAGGGCGGCGGGCAGGAAATGGGCCGCCGGGCGGGGACCGAGAATGTGGTGGGCATCGCCGGTTTCGGCGCGGCGGCCGAGGCTGCGGCCCTTGACCTTGCGAACGGTGTCTGGGACGAGGTCGCCGAGATTAGAAATCTTCTAGAATCGGCTCTGGAAGACGCCTGTCCCGGGATTATGTTGGTCTCCAAGGGCCTCCCACGCCTGCCCAACACGCTGAGCCTGATCGCGCCCGGCTGGAAGGGCGAGACGCAGGTCATGGCCATGGACCTTCAGGGCTTCGCGGTTTCGGCCGGGTCCGCCTGTTCCTCGGGCAAGGTCACGTCCAGCCGCGTGCTGCGCGCGATGGGCTATTCGGAGGCCGAGGCGGGCGCGGCCCTCAGGGTCTCGATCGGCCCGGGGGTGACGAAGGAAGACGCGCTGCGCTTCGCCGCAGCCTATGGCCGGGCCTTCAAACGGGCCGGTGAACGCATGAAACAGGCAGGCGCAGACCTGCCGCGATAACGGGAAGACGACGATATGGCGGCTTTGGACAATACGGCGGAGGTGCGCGACGGCGTGGACCGCGAGACGGTGGAAACCGTCCAGTCGATGGCCGGCAAGTACAAGTACGGCTGGGAAACCGAGATCGAGATGGACTTCGCCCCCAAGGGGCTGAACGAGGACATCGTGCGTCTCATCTCGGCCAAGAACGGCGAGCCGGAATGGATGACCGACTGGCGCCTGCAGGCCTTCCGCCGCTGGTTGCAGATGGAAGAACCCGATTGGGCGATGCTGGAGATCCCGGCGATCGACTATCAGGACGTCTATTACTACGCCAAGCCCAAGAGCATGGCGGAAAAGCCGAAGTCGCTGGACGAGGTGGATCCCAAGCTGCTGGCCACCTATGAGAAACTGGGCATCCCGCTGAAGGAACAGATGGTTCTGGCCGGGGTCGAGGGCGCGGATGGCGATATCGCGGCGCCGCGCAAGGTCGCGGTCGATGCGGTCTTCGACTCGGTCAGCGTCGGCACCACCTTCAAGGAAGAGCTGAAGAAGGCGGGCGTGATCTTCTGCTCGATCTCGGAAGCGATCCGCGAATACCCCGATCTGGTGAAGCAATATCTGGGCTCGGTCGTGCCGGTCTCGGACAATTTCTTCGCCACGCTGAACTCGGCCGTCTTCTCGGACGGGTCCTTCGTCTATGTGCCGCCGGGGGTGAAATGCCCGATGGAGCTGTCGACCTATTTCCGCATCAACGCGGAGAACACCGGGCAATTCGAGCGCACGCTCATTATTGCCGATAAAGGTGCATATGTAAGTTACCTTGAGGGCTGCACCGCGCCCAAGCGCGACACCAACCAGCTGCACGCGGCGGTGGTGGAGATCGTCATTCTGGAGGATGCCGAGGTCAAGTATTCGACCGTCCAGAACTGGTATCCGGGCGATGAGGACGGCAAGGGCGGCATCTACAACTTCGTCACCAAGCGCGCCGATTGCCGCGAGGACCGGGCGAAGGTCATGTGGACCCAGGTCGAAACGGGGTCCGCCATCACCTGGAAATACCCCTCCTGCATCCTGCGCGGTGACGATACCTCGGGCGAGTTCTATTCCATCGCCATCACCAACAACTGGCAGCAGGCCGATACCGGCACCAAGATGATCCATCTGGGCAAGAATTCGCGCTCGCGGATCGTGTCGAAGGGGATTTCGGCGGGGCATGCGCAGAACACCTACCGGGGGCTGGTCAGTATGCACCCCAAGGCGACGAATTCGCGCAACTACACCCAATGCGACAGCCTGCTGATCGGCGATCAATGCGGCGCGCATACCGTGCCCTATATCGAGGTGAAGAACGCCTCGAGCCGCGTCGAGCATGAGGCCACGACCTCGAAGGTCGATGACGACCAGCTCTTCTATTGCCGCCAGCGCGGCATGGATGAGGAAGAGGCCGTGGCGCTGGTGGTCAACGGCTTCTGCCGCGAGGTGCTGCAGGCCCTGCCGATGGAATTCGCCATGGAAGCGCAGGCGCTGGTGGCGATTTCCTTGGAAGGCTCGGTGGGATGACCCAGGGGCGCGGTGGTGAACCCCTCGGCCAGGCCGGTCTGCCGGCGTCGATGCGTCGCGTTGCGGGGCTCACGCTGGCGGCTATCCTGCTGAGCGCCCTCGCCGCCGCCCTCTGGTCCAGCCTGCGCGTCAACGGAGCCCTGTCATGATCGTCACCACCACCCCCAATGTCGAAGGCCGCCCGATCCGCACCTACCACGGTATCGTGGTGGGCGAGGCGATCATGGGTGCCAACGTGGTGCGCGATTTCTTCGCCTCGGTGACCGATGTGATCGGCGGCCGCTCGGGCGCCTACGAATCGAAATTGCAGGACGCCCGCGAGGTCGCGCTCAGGGAAATGCAGGACCGGGCGGCGCGGATGGGCGCCAATGCGGTGGTCGGCGTGGACCTCGATTACGAGGTGGTGGGCAATTCGATGCTGATGGTCTCGGCCTCGGGCACCGCGGTGAGCCTGGGCTGACGGGGCGGCGCGCGATGAACCCCCCTGAACCCATCGTCTCCGAGGTCGAGCCGCTGCCCCCCGCGGCGCGGCTGCTTCTGGAGCGGTTGCCGCGCGGACGGCGGACCCGGGTGGTCGATGTCGGCGCAAACCCCCTCTATCCGCCGCCCTATGCCGCGCTGCTGGCTGCGGGCGCCTGCGATCTGGTCGGCTTCGAGCCCGACCCCGAGGCCTATGCCGCCCTCATGGCCGACCCGACCCCGGGCGTGACCTATCACCCGGCGGCGATCGGTGACGGGCAGGGGCGGCAGCTGCGGCTCTATGCGCATTCGGGCTTCAACTCGGTCTATGACCCCTATCTGCCCGGGCCCGCCTTCCACGGGCTGGGCGGCTGGGAAACCCTGCGCGGCACGCTCGACCTGCCGACCACGCGGCTCGATGACCTGCCGGGGCTGGCGCCGGTCGATCTGTTGAAGATCGACATTCAGGGTGGCGAGCTCGACGCGCTGAAGGGCGGCGAGGCGACGCTGGCCCAGACCGGTGTGGTCATCATCGAGCAGCGCTTTTTCCCGCTCTATCAGGGCGAGCCGCTGTTCGCCGAGGTGGATCTGGAACTCAGGCGGCAGGGCTTCCGGCTGCACAAATTCCTGCAACCGACCGCGCGGCCCGTCGCCTCGTCCCAGAGCCACCGCTTCCGGCGCCGTCAGGTGCGCGACCAGCTGATCGACGGCGATTGCGTCTATCTGCGCGACCTGTCGCGTCCCGAGGCGATCGGCGCCGAGGAACTGGCGCAGATGTGCCTGCTTGCGGCGAGCGTGTTTTCCAGCCATTCGGTGGTGATCCATCTGCTGGACCGCCTGGTCGAGCGCGGCGCCGCGCCCGCCGATCTGGCCGAGGCCTATGTCGATGCGCTGCCCGCCGCGCTTCTGGACCCCGCGAAGGGCCCGGCGCGGCGGATACGCGACGAGGAAACGGAGCTGAGGACATGAACCTGAAATGGCTGCTCTCGGCCGGGGAACCGCGCCCGCGCTATGTGCTTCTGGTGGCCATCGGCGTGGTGCTGATGATGTCGCTGACCTATCCGATCTGGTACCCGGGCGGCCGGGGCATGGCAGCCTTCGCGGCGGTGATCGCCGTCGTCCTGAGCCACCTGTCGGCGAAATTCGTGATGCGTCGCTGAGGCGGCGGACAAGCTCGGCCCGACGGCCGGAATGAGGAAAGAATGCTGGAAATCAACAACCTGCACGTCAAGCTTCAAGACGAGGACAAGGCCATCCTGAAAGGGCTGAGCCTGTCGGTCGAGGCGGGCTCGGTGCATGCGATCATGGGGCCGAACGGCTCGGGCAAATCGACGCTGAGCTATGTTCTGGCCGGGCGCGACGGCTACGAGGTGACGGACGGCACCGCCACGCTGGATGGCGAGAGCCTGCTGGACATGGAGCCCGAGGAACGCGCGGCCCATGGCCTGTTTCTGGCCTTCCAGTACCCGGTCGAGATCCCGGGCGTCGGCAACATGACCTTCCTGCGCACCGCGGTGAACGCGCAGCGCAAGGCCCGCGGCGAGCCCGAGCTTTCCTCGGGCGAGTTCCTCAAGGTGATCCGCGCCAAGGCCAAGGATCTGAAGATCGACGCCGAGATGCTGAAGCGTCCGGTCAACGTCGGCTTCTCGGGCGGCGAGAAAAAGCGCAACGAGATCCTGCAGATGGCCATGCTGGAGCCCCGCATGTGCATCCTGGACGAGACCGACTCGGGCCTCGACGTCGATGCGATGAAGCTGGTGGCCGAGGGCGTGAACGCGCTGCGCTCCGAAGGCCGGGCCTTCCTGGTCATCACCCATTACCAGCGGCTTCTGGACCATATCAAACCGGACGTCGTGCATATCATGGCCAACGGCCGGATCATCAAGACCGGCGGGCCGGAGCTGGCGCTCGAGGTCGAAGAGAACGGCTATGCCGATATCCTGGCCGAGGTGCAGGCATGAGCGCAGCGGCAAGCCCCCGGGCGGCCCGGCGTGCGGCGCGCCAGCAGGCCACGGCCGAAAGGCTGGCCGGCCTGACCCTGCCCACGGCCCCCGCCTGGCTGAAACCGGCGCGTGAGGCGGCCCTGGCCCGGGTGGCCGAGCTGACGCTGCCCGACCGGCGCGACGAATACTGGTCCTACACCAACCCCGAGAAGCTGATCTCGGCCGAGGTGCGCCCGGCCGAGGTGTTCAAGATCACCGACGAGCCGCCGATGTATCAGGGCATCGACCGGCTGAAGATCGTCTTCGTCGACGGTGTCTTCTCGGCTGCGGACAGCGATCCGCTGGCGGGCGAGGGGCTGGAGATCACCCGGCTGGCCGAGTCGGCCGATATCCATTGGGCGAAGGATCTTTACGGCACGCTCGAAGCGATGGGCCAGTCGCCGGTGCCGCGCCCGCTGGCGGCGCTGAACTCGGCGCTGGCTACCGATGGCGTGCTGATCCGCGCCACCGGCAAGGTGAAGCGCCCGGTCTCGCTGATCTATCGCCGGGCGGGCCGCGACAGCGCGGTGACGCTGCACCATGTGGTGAAGCTGGAAAAGGGCGCCGAGCTGACGCTGCTGGAAAACGGCCCCGTGGCCGCCCGCGCCTCGATGGTGATCGAGGCCGAGGTGGGCGAGGGCGCAGCGCTGCACCACGTCCGCACCATGGGCCGCGACCACGAACGCAAGGCCGTCACGCATGTCTTCGCCCGGGTGGCCGAGAAGGCGACGCTCAAGTCCTTCTCGCTGTCGATGAACGGCCGCCTGATGCGCAATGAGGTGATGGTCTGGCTGGCGGGCAAGGACGGCACCGCCCATGTCGCGGGCGCCGCGCTGGGCGAGGGGGCGTTTCACCACGACGACACCGTCTTCGTGGCCCATCAGGCGCCCGGCTGCGAAAGCCGTCAGGTGTTCAAGAAGGTGCTTCGCGACGGCGCGGTCGGCGTCTTCCAGGGCAAGATCCTGGTGGAACAGGCGGCGCAGCTGACCGATGGCTACCAGCTGAGCCAGTCGCTGTTGATGGACGAGCGGTGCCAGTTCCTGGCCAAGCCCGAGCTTGAGATCTACGCCGATGACGTGAAATGCTCGCATGGCTCGACCTCGGGCGAGATCAGCGCCGATCACCTCTTCTACCTGCGCGCCCGCGGTGTGCCGGAAGAGGAGGCGAAGCTGCTTCTGGTGCTGGCCTTCCTCGCCGAGGCGCTGGACGAGATCGACGACGAGGACATCGCCAACGACATGCGGCTCAGGCTGCGCCGGTGGCTGGAGAGGCATTCGCACTAGGCCATGGCGCTGACCACCGACATCCTCGCCAGCTATCGCCGTCCCCGGGCGGTGCTGCGCCGCCTGCGGGGCGACCGGCGCGAGGCCCGCATCCTGGTCTATCTGATGCTGGGCTGCGGGCTGATCTTCATCGCCCAATGGCCGCGTCTGGCGCGCGAGGCGCATCTGGACGAGAGCGTGCCGCTCGATGCGCTGTTGGCCGGGGCGCTGTTTGCCTGGGTCTTCATCGCCCCCCTGGCGTTCTACGCGCTGGGGGGGATCCTGTCGCTGGTTCTGCGGCTGGCGGGGCCGGTCGACGGCTTCGCGCTGCGGCTCGGCGTCTTCTGGGCGGTGCTGGCGGCGGCGCCGCTGTTCCTGCTCTACGGGCTGGCCGCGGGCTTCATTGGGCCCGGGGTGCAAAGCCTCGTCCTGGGGCTGCCGGCGCTGGCCGCCTTCATCTCGATCCTCGTCGCGGGCCTCAGGGTCGCGCTCGAGCCCGGCGCGCAGCCGGCCTAAGGAACCCGCCAATGACCGAGGTTTTCCCGCTGATCCGCCTCTCGCTCGCCGATCCGGTCGAGGGCGGGCGGCGCATCATCGCCCTGAATCCGCCGCCCGTGATCCGCTGGATGCTGCTGGGGGCGGCGGTGCTGGTCTCGGTGGTGCTGCTCTACGTGCTGCCCGTGCTGATGGGCGAACATGACGTACTGCCCGCGCCCTTCGCCTTTGCCGCGACGCAGGGGCTGATGAACCTGATCGTCATCGCCGTGGTGACCTTCGTCGGCCGGGCCTTCGGCGGGACGGGAAATTTCCTCGACGCGGTCTGGCTGGTCGGCTGGATGCAGATGGTGACGGCGGCGCTGCTGTTGGTGCAGGTCGTGGCGCTGCTGGTGCTGCCCTTCCTCAACATCCCGATCGGCGTGGCCTCGGTGGCGCTGTCGATCTGGGTGCTGGTCGGCTATGTCTGTGCGCTGCACGGTTTCAAATCGCGCGTGACCGTGCTGGTCGGCGGTTTCATGACGCTGCTGATCCTCAGCTTCCTGCTGTCGATGGTCCTGCTGTTCCTGGGCTTCGCCCCGCCGGAGATTTCCAATGTATGACGTTCAGGCGATCCGCCGCGACTTTCCGATCCTGTCGCGGCAGGTGAACGGCAAGCCGCTGGTTTATCTCGATAACGGCGCCTCGGCCCAGAAACCGCAGGTGGTGATCGACGCCATCGCGCAGGCCTATTCGATGGAGTACGCCAATGTCCATCGCGGGCTGCATTACCTCTCGAACCTCGCCACCGACAAATACGAGGCGGTGCGCGGCATTGTCAGACGTTTCCTGAACGCCGGGCACGAGGACGAGATCCTGTTCAATTCCGGCACCACCGAGGGGATCAACCTGGTCTCCTACGGCTGGGCTGCGCCGCGGATGCAGGCCGGGGACGAGATCGTCCTCTCGGTCATGGAGCACCACGCCAATATCGTGCCCTGGCATTTCCTGCGCGAACGGCAGGGCGTGAAGCTGGTCTGGGTCGAGCCCGAGGCCGACGGCTCGCTGGACCCCGCGCGGGTGCTGGCGGCGATCACGCCCAAGACCAAGCTGGTGGCGGTCACCCATATGTCGAACGTGCTGGGCACGGTGGTCGACATCAAGACCATCGCCGCCGGGTGCCGGGCGCGGGGCGTGCCGATCCTGGCCGACGGCTCGCAATCGGCGGTGCATATGCCGGTCGATGTGCAGGATCTGGGCGTCGATTTCTATCCGATCACCGGGCACAAGCTGTATGGCCCCTCGGGCTCGGGCGCGATCTACATCACCCGCGAGCGTCAGGCCGAGATGCGGCCCTTCATCGGCGGTGGCGACATGATCAAGGAGGTCACGCGCGATGACGTGATCTACAACGATCCGCCCCACAAGTTCGAGGCGGGAACCCCCGGAATCGTTCAGCAAATCGGTCTTGGCGTGGCGCTGGACTACATGATGGGTCTGGGGATGGAGACTATCGCCGCGCATGAGCGCGCGCTGGCCTCCTATGCCCGCGAGCGGCTCAAGGGGCTGAACTGGCTCAACGTGCAGGGCGATGCGCCGGGCAAGGGCGGGATCTTCAGCTTCACCATGAACAACGGCGCGCATGCCCATGATATCTCGACGGTTCTGGACAAGAAGGGCGTCGCGGTGCGCGCGGGCCAGCATTGCACCGGTCCGCTGATGGAGCATCTGGGCATCAACGCCTCCTGCCGCGCCTCCTTCGCGCTCTACAACACCGAGGCCGAGGTCGACGCGCTGATCGAGGCGCTGGAGTTCTGCCACGACCTCTTCGGCTGAGGGCGCCCCGGCCCGCAACTCGGGCGCCATCGCCGTCCCAGGCCATTTCCCCCGTTGCAGCCCCGCGAACCCGGCGCTATACGGGGCGCAGGAAGCACCCATAGCTCAGCTGGATAGAGCGTTGCCCTCCGAAGGCAAAGGTCGCACGTTCGAATCGTGCTGGGTGCGCCATTTCTCTCGAAATTCCGAGATGCGCTGCCCCCCAACTCCTGGACTGGTTTTCGGCTGAGTGAAGCGGCTGTCTGCGCCTGCTGATCGGTTTCGATGGGGTTGAGGCAGACCACGGCGGGCGCTTGGCCGCCACCGCACCTTGCCGCCCCGCGCGAGAATGCCTGTGGCACCCTTCAGCAGCACCTGCTTCCCGTGCGGGATCAGCGTCGGGTGCGCGCCCTGTTCGGCGGCCAGTTCCGCCTGCGGCGCTCTTGCGTCCAGCGCCGCCGCGCTTTGACTGCCGCCTCGCGGTTCCTGGGTTTCGACCGGTCCTGATCGTCGTGCGCCTGGAGCCCCGCAGACGTCAGAGCGCAGCCTCGGTCACGCCCAGTTTCCGGGGGGCTCAAGGGAATGCCCTGTCACGCAGGCGCTTTCTCGCCCGGGTCGGCAAAAGGCACAAGGATCGGACCTTGCTGAGGAACCTGGAATACTTCCGCACTACATGTTGACATGCGCCCGGTGGGGGTATCTATATGAAGTTGTCTTGGTGCCTGCGACTCGTCGTGGGTGAAAAGGGAAGCCGGTGCGAAACCGGCGCTGCCCCCGCAACTGTGAGCGGTAAGCCGAGGCCCGTTGTTCCACTGGCGCCCTGCGTCGGGAAGGAGGGCCGAAGCGTTTGAGCCGCGAGCCAGGAGACCTGCCAGGACGAGATAACCGAACCGGTCGGTGGGCCCGGAGGCGTTGTGCAAATGCGGCGAGGCTGCATGTGCCCCGCGTCCTCTTGTCTTCCGGCCACGGCGCCAGACCTGACTAGGGGCACGACATGAGCATCACCGTCTATTCCAAACCCGCCTGCGTGCAATGCACCGCCACCACCCGGGCGCTCGCCGCCAAGGGCCTCGCATTCGATCTGGTCGACCTGACCGAAGACGCCGAGGCGATGGCCCGCGTGACCGAGCTCGGCTATCGGCAGGCGCCGGTGGTGATGGCGGGCGAGGATCATTGGGCCGGCTTCCGCCCCGACAAGATCGCCGATCTGGCCTGAGCCGACCGATGGGGGGCCTGGTCTATTACTCCTCGCGGTCGGGGAACACGCGCCGCTTCGTCGACCGGCTGGGTCTGGCGGCGATGCGAATCCCGATCGAGGGGGATGCCCCCTTGCCCGGCCCCCGCGCGCCCTTCGTGCTCATCACGCCCACCTATGCCGATGGTCAGGGACGGGGCGCAGTCCACAAGCAGGTGATCCGGTTCCTGAACGACCCGGACACCCGCCGCCACCTGCGGGGAGTCATCGCCTCCGGCAATCGCAATTTCGGCGCGCTCTTCGCCTCGGCTGGGGATGTGGTGGCGCGGAAATGTGGTGTGCCGGTGCTTTATCGTTTCGAACTCGCGGGGACAGAGACGGATGTCGCCCGCGTCAAAGAGGGACTGGACAGGTTTTGGAAGACGCAATTCTCGACCGCGATCTGAGCGACGCAGCCCCCGCCAAGGCGGTGCCCGCCGAGTGGCAGGGGCTCGACTATCACGCGCTGAACGCGATGCTGAACCTCTATGACGATCAGGGGCGCATCCGCTTTGACGCCGACCGCATGGCGGCGCGGCAGTACTTCCTGCAGCACGTCAACCAGAACACCGTCTTCTTCCACTCGCTGGAGGAAAAGCTGCGCTATCTGGTCGAGGAAGGCTATTACGAGGCGGCGGTCATCGAACAATATGACAGCGCCTTCATCGCCCGCATCTGGGACGCGGCCTTCCGGGTCAAGTTCCGCTTTCCGACCTTCCTTGGCGCGTTCAAGTATTACACCAGCTACACGCTGAAGACCCGCGACGGGAAACGCTATCTCGAACGCTTCGAGGACCGCGTGGTCATGGTCGCCCTGACGCTTGCGCGCGGGGACGAGGCGCAGGCGATGGCGCTGATGCAGGAAATCCTCGCCGGGCGGTTCCAGCCGGCGACGCCCACCTTCCTCAACGCCGGCAAGGCGCAGCGGGGCGAGCTGATCTCGTGCTTCCTGCTGCGGATCGAGGACAACATGGAAAGCATCGGCCGGGCGATCAACTCGGCGCTCCAGCTGTCCAAGCGCGGGGGCGGCGTGGCGCTGATGCTGACCAACATCCGCGAGCATGGCGCGGCGATCAAGGGGATCGAGAACCAGTCGTCCGGCGTCATCCCGGTGATGAAACTGCTGGAGGACAGCTTCTCCTACGCCAACCAGCTGGGCGCGCGGCAGGGGGCGGGGGCGGTCTATCTCAACGCCCATCATCCCGATATCCTGCGCTTCCTTGACACCAAGCGCGAGAATGCCGACGAGAAGATCCGCATCAAGACGCTGAGCCTTGGCGTTGTGGTGCCCGATATCACCTTCGAACTGGCCAAGAAGAACGAGGACATGTACCTCTTCTCGCCGCATGACGTCGAAAAGGTCTATGGCAAGCCCTTCTCGGAAATCTCGGTCACCGAGAAATACCGCGAGATGGTCGGCAATCCGAAGATCCGCAAGAAGAAGATCAACGCGCGGCAGTTCTTCCAGACCATCGCCGAGATCCAGTTCGAATCGGGCTATCCCTACATTATGTTCGAAGACACGGTGAACCGCGCCAATCCCATCGCCGGGCGCATCGCCATGTCGAACCTCTGTTCCGAGATCCTGCAGGTGAACGAGGCGTCAAGGTTCAACGACGATCTCAGCTACAGGCACCTCGGCACCGATATCTCGTGCAACCTCGGCTCGCTGAACATCGCCAAGGCGATGGACGGCGGCGATCTGGGGGCGACGGTGGAAACCGCGGTGCGCGCGCTGAACGCGGTCAGCGAGATGTCGGCCATCGATTCCGTCCCCTCGGTGCGGCGCGGCAACGACGAAAGCCACGCCATCGGCCTTGGCCAGATGAACCTGCACGGCTTTCTCGCGCGGGAACGCATCCATTATGGCTCGGCCGAGGGGATCGACTTCACCAACATCTATTTCGCCACCGTGCTCTACCACTGCCTGCGCGCCTCGAACGCGCTGGCGCGCGAGCGGGGACAGACCTTCCGCGGTTTTCGCGACTCGACCTATGCCGGGGGGGCGTTCTTCGACAAATACGTCACCCGCGACTGGCTGCCCGAAACCGAGGCGGTGAAGGCGGTGTTCGAGAAATTCGGCATCGCCGTGCCCGGCCGCGCGGAATGGGTCGCGCTGAAAGAGGCGGTGATGAAGGACGGCCTCTACAACCGCAATCTTCAGGCGGTGCCGCCCACCGGCTCGATCAGCTATATCAACAATTCCACCTCCTCGATCCACCCGATCACCTCGAAGATCGAGATCCGCAAGGAGGGCAAGATCGGCCGCGTCTATTACCCGGCCGCCTTCATGACCAACGACAACCTTGAATACTACAAGGACGCCTACGAGATCGGCGCCGAGGCGATCATCGACACCTATGCCGCCGCGACCCAGCATGTCGATCAGGGCCTGTCGCTGACGCTGTTCTTCAAGGACACGGCCACCACGCGCGACATCAACCGGGCGCAGATCCACGCGTGGAAGAAGGGGATCAAGACGATCTACTACATCCGCCTGCGCCAGATGGCCCTTGAGGGGACCGAGGTGCAGGGCTGCGTGTCCTGCTCGCTCTGAGGATTCACACCATGAAAGACATGACCCACACCCGCCCGATCCCCCGCGCGATCAACTGGAACCGGCTTCAGGACGACAAGGATCTGGAGATCTGGAACCGCCTGACGGTGAATTTCTGGCTGCCCGAGAAGGTGCCGCTGTCCAACGACATTCCCAGCTGGTCGCAGCTGACCGAGGAAGAACAGCGGCTGACGATCCGCGTCTTCACCGGGCTGACGCTGCTGGACACCATCCAGAACTCGGTCGGCGCGCCCTCGCTGATGCCCGATGCGGTCACCCCGCATGAAGAGGCGGTGCTGACCAACATCGCCTTCATGGAGGCGGTGCATGCGCGTTCCTATTCCTCGATCTTCTCGACCCTCTGTTCGACCGCCGAGGTCGACGAGGCCTTCCGCTGGTCGGAAGAAAACGCGCAGCTGCAACAGAAATCGCGCCTGATCCTCAGCGAATACGACGCCACCGCCAATCCGCTGCGCAGGAAGGTGGCCAGCGTCTTCCTGGAAAGCTTCCTGTTCTATTCGGGCTTCTACCTGCCGATGCACTGGTCCAGCCGCGCACGGCTGACCAATACCGCCGACCTGATCCGCCTGATTATCCGCGACGAGGCAGTGCATGGCTATTACATCGGCTACAAGTTCCAGCGCGGCATGGAGCGCCTGTCCGAAGCCGAGCGCGCCGAGATCAAGGACTTTGCCTTCGCCCTGATGTTCGACCTCTACGAGATCGAAAGCCGGTATACCGAAACGCTCTACGATCCGCTGGGGCTGACCGAGGATGTGAAGGCCTTCCTGCATTACAACGCCAACAAGGCGCTGCAGAACCTCGGATTCGAGAGCCTTTTCCCGGATGAACTCTGCAAGGTGAACCCGGCGATCATGGCCGCGCTCAGCTCCAATGCCGACGAGAACCATGACTTCTTCTCGGGGTCCGGTTCGTCCTATGTGATCGGCAAGGCCGTCGCGACCGAGGATGAGGATTGGGATTTCTGAAAGCGGGGGACCAGTCCGGGGACCGGCCGTTGCCGTTTCGCGAAGGGCGTGGGGAAAGCGTCGGACTGGTGCAGAAAGGCCCGGCGTTGCCGCCGGGCCCGAACCGTCAGCGATGACGAAAGGGCGTCCTAGACCGCTACCTCCACGCGGCCGATCGGATGCGAACAGCAGGCCAGCACATAGCCTGCGGCGATGTCGTCCTCGGTGATGCCGCCGTTGTGGACCATATGCACCTGGCCTGACAATTTCCTGATCTTGCAGGTGCCGCAGACCCCGAAGGTGCAGCCCGAGGGGATGTTCAGCCCCGCCGTCCGCGCCGTCGCCAGGATGGTGTCGGTCTCGGCGCAGCGTTGCGTGACGCCCGAGAGGGTGAAATCCACCTCGGCCGCATTCGCCTCGTCCGGGATGACATCGCCCTCGGCGGGGTCCGCGGCCTCGGCCGCCAGCGACGGCTGGAAACTTTCCTGATGGTAGCGTTCCATGTCGAAGCCGAGACCGGCCAGCGCCTCGCGCACCGCCTGCATGAAGGGTTCGGGGCCGCAGCAGAACACCTCGCGCTCCAGATAATCGGGCGCCATCAGACCCAGCATGAGCTGGTTGAACATGCCCTGATAGCCGGTCCAGGGATGATAGAGGTCGGTGCCCTCGACCACCAGTTTCAGGTCGATCCCCGGCACCCGGCTGGCCATGTGTTCCAGCCGCTCGCGGAAGATGATCTCGGACGGGCGGCGCGCGCAATTGACGAAGACGATATCCGCGGGCCGGCCCATGTCGAACATCCAGGTGGTCATCGACATCATCGGCGTGATGCCGGAGCCGGCCGAGATGAACAGATACTTGCCCGCCGGATGGTTGTGGCTGGAAAAGGTCCCGGCCGGGGAGGTCGCCTTGATCCGCATCCCGGGTTTCAGGTGGTCCAGCATCCAGCGGGTGCCGAGGCTGCCGTCCTGCGCCTTCACCGTGACCGAGATCGACATCGGCCGCGAGGGCGAGGACGAGATCGTATAGGTGCGATAGAGCGGCCCGCCCGGTACCGGCAGCTCCAGCGTGAGGAATTGTCCGGGCACGTAGGAAAACAGCGCCCCGCTGGGGGATTGGAAACAGAAGCTCGCCACATTCGGCGCCTCGGGGATGACCGAGACGCATTCGAGCATTTCCGTCCCGTCCCAGATCAGGACCGGATGCGAGATCGTCGGCTGCGGCACTCTCATTCCGCGGCCACGCGGATCGGATCGAGGCGGCTGGCGAGCGTGTCGCAATACCAGTCGACGAACTGGCTGACACCGGCTTCCTGAAGCCCGGAATACGGCCCCGGCTCGTAGGCGGGCGAGTTGATGCCCTGCTGGTTGTCCTCGACCACGCGGCGATCCTCGTCGTTGGTCGCCTCCCAGACCTCGGTCAGGCCTTTCAGATCGTAATCGACGCCCTCGACCGCATCCTTGTTGACCAGCCAGGTGGTCTGGACCTCGGTCTGCTGCGGCCCGACGGGCGTGACGCGGAAGGTGATCGAATGATCGGGCAGGAAGTGGTTCCACGTGGTCGGGTAATGGAATTTCAGCAGCGATCCCGCATCGTCGAACGGCACCCGCCCCAGCCAGCGGCGCACCGCGATGTCGCCGCTCATCGTATAGCTCTTGGCACCGACTTTCAGCGGCATCCGCGCCAGCCGGTACTGGCCACTCTCGGCCAGATGGAACCGGGACGGCAGCCCGGCGGTTTCGCAGCGGTCGAAATGGGCCATCAGATGCGGGGGGGTCGCCCCGCCCTCGATGCCGGTAATCGCCGGATCATCGGGGAAGGTGCGGCACAGGGCCGGGTGGTTGCCACCACAATGATAGCATTCGCGGTTGTTTTCCCAGACCAGTTTCCAGTTGCCCTCTTCGATGATAGTCGATTGATGGGCGATCTTGGCGTTGGTCAGGTCATGCGGCGCCAGATAGGGGGCCGCCTGCCCGGCGAAAGCCTCGAAGTCGGGCGCCTGGGCGGCGAGGCAGATATAGACGAGGCCCGCCAGTTCGCGGCAGTGGATCTCCTTCAGCCCGTGCTTGCTGGCGTCGAAATCGGGGCCCATGTCGCGGGCCCAGAGCAGCCGGCCATCCAGTTCATAGGTCCATTGATGATAGGGGCAGACCAGCTTCGGCACATGGCCCGACGCGCCCTTGCACAGGATCGAGCCCCGGTGCCGGCAGGTGTTGTGGAAGGCCCGGATCACCCGGTCCTGACCGCGCACCAGCATCAGCCCATAGGCGCCGACCCGGTGCGTGACATAGCTGCCGGGCTTGGGCAGCGAACAGGCCGGCATGGCATAGAGCCAGTCACGGTAGAAAATCCGCTCCAGGTCCAGCTGGTAAAGATCGGCATCGGCATAGAATGCCTGTTCGAGGGAATGGCCGGACTTGCGCCGGCTCAGAAGGTCGCGTGCTTTGGCCTCGGCACCCATGGCCTGTACTCCGTGGCCGGGGCTTGGTCCCGGCGGTCTCTGGGACGGGCACAGAGGCAAGGACCAGCATGCGCCGAGGAGTCGGCACATGTCATGATCGCCCCCACCGCCACCCGCGGTTTGACGTCATGCCGGCTGGTTTCCGGACTTGGAACGTGTGGCTTGCGCCGCGACCCTGACGCCTTCCCGGGAACTCCTCCCCAGTGGCCCTTGTCGAGGTCCTCGTTCCTTACCGTTGCGGGGGCAGTGCCGGAATTACACCGGCTTCCCAATTATCGAACGCTGAAAGTCCCCAGCGCCCGCACCTTGCATGTGTCCCTAGATTAGCTCGGCGCGAGGGCTTCGATCGGTTGTTTGCGACGCCCCTTGACCTGAAAAAGACCAATGAACGTCGGCGGGTACAGCTAATTTGTGTCGGGTGCGAAACCGAAGCTCGACACCCCGCGCGAGCGTTCGGAAAAGCTGAACAGCCGGTTAATCGGCGGATAGGCACGCGACGGACAATCGGGCCGCTCGCAAAGATAGCAGTTCACCCCGATCGGCACGGGCTGCACCGCGTCCAGCTTCAGATCCTGCGCATAGATGAGCCGGGGCGCATACCCGGAGTTCGTGTTGCCCGACCGCGCGCAGGTGACGATGGACGGCGCCTTTCTGGCGGCGTGTTCTGCCCGGCTGGTCGAGGTCTGCCATCGTCGGGGCCTCCACGCCATGGGCGGTATGGCGGCGCAGATCCCGGTCAAGGGCGACGCGGCGGCGACCGAGGCCGCCTTTGCCACGCTGCGCGCGGCTACGCTGCGCGCGGTCAGCGCGGGGCATGACGGAACCTGCGTGGCGCATCCCGATCTGGTGCCGGTGGCGATGGCAGTGTTCGACGCCCATAGGCCGCGCGCCCACCAGATAAGGCAGCCGAGACAGCCTGTCCGTGTCGATGCCGACGCGCTCCTCAAACCGCATTCCGGCAAGGTGACCGAGGCGGGCCTGCGCGGGAACGCCTCGGTCGCGATCGAATATCTGGCCGCCTGGCTGTCGGGGCGTGGCGCGGTGCCGATCCACAACCTGATGGAAGATGCGGCGACGGCAGAGGTCGCGCGCAGCCAGATCTGGCAATGGATCCGCCATGGCGTCGATGTCGACCTGAAGGACGGCGGGACCCGGCGGATGGACGCGGACTGGCTGGCCGAACTGGTCCAGCAAGAGATCGAGACGATCCTCGCCCGCCTCGGCACCACCGGATTCCACCGGGGCCATTATGCCTCTGCGGCCCGGATTTTCCAGGACGTGGCCTGCGCCGATATCCTGCCCGACTTCATCACCACCCCCGCGTATGCGGTGCTGAACGCGCTCGACTGATGCAGCCGCTCCGCATCGCTTCCCCCTACGGCGGCCCTGAGATACCGGGCGCCGCCTTTCATCTGCCACACAGGAGACAGACCATGGCACAACGCAGGACCTATGCCGACTTGCACGCGGAAGCGCTGGCCCGCTACCCGGAAGGGCGCACATCCGGCGGCGTTTCCGTCGATGACATCGTGCAGCTCAAGCGGCAGAATACCGGGGACACGCATCTCGACATCGCCCGCGAGATGGCCCGTGTGATGCGCGCCGACATGGCCGCCTATGATGCCGACGCGTCGAAATTCACCCAATCGCTGGGCTGCTGGTCGGGTTTCCACGCCCAGCAGATGATCAAGTCCGTCAAGCGGCTGCGCGGCACCGCCAAGGGGACCTATGTCTACCTCTCCGGCTGGATGGTTGCCGGGCTGCGCAATCGCTGGGGCCATCTGCCCGACCAGTCGATGCATGAAAAGACCGCCGTCGCTGATCTGATCGAGGAAATCTACACCTCGCTGCGGCAGGCCGACGAGGTGGCGCTGAACGATCTGTTCAAGGACCTGCGCGCGGCCACCACCGAGGCGATCGCCGCGATCGACGGGTTCGAAACCCATGTGGTGCCGATCATCGCCGATATCGACGCGGGCTTCGGCAACGAACATGCGACCTATCTGCTGGCGAAGGAACTCATCAAGGCCGGGGCCTGCGCGCTCCAGATCGAGAACCAGGTGTCCGATGCCAAGCAATGCGGCCATCAGGATGGCAAGGTCACGGTCCCGCGCGAGGATTTCATCGAGACGCTGCGCGCCTGCCGTCTGGCCTTCGAGGAGCTGGGTGTGGATGACGGCGTGATCGTTGCCCGCACCGACAGCCTCGGCGCCGGTCTCACCCAGAAAGTGCCGGTCTCGGCCCGGCCGGGCGATCTGGCCTCCGACTATGTCAAATGGCTCGATACCGAGCAGATCACCGAGGCCAATCCGATCCGCGAAGGCGAGATGGCGCTCTATCAGGGCGGCGAATTCGTGAAGCCGCGCCGCCTGCCCAACGGGCTGTTTCCCTTCAAGGCAGGCACTGGCCGCGCCCGCGTGATCGAGGATTGCATCGCCTCCCTGAACGAAGGCGGCGCTGATCTGCTGTGGATCGAGACCGACACGCCCAATGTCGACGAGATCGCCGGCATGGTGGCGGAGATCCGCGAAAAGGCACCGGGCGCCAAGCTCACCTATAGCAACTCGCCCAGCTTCAACTGGACATTGAACCTGCGCAAGCAGGTCCGCGCCCAGTGGATCGCCGAGGGCAGGATCGCCGAAGGCGACTATCCCGCCGGAAGCGCGTTGATGAAACCCGATTTCGACGCCACCGACCTGGGCCTTGAGGCGGAAGCGCGGCTGCGGGCGTTCCAGACCGATATCGCGGCGCGGGCCGGGGTGTTCCACAACCTCATCACCTTGCCGACCTTCCACCTCACCGCCAAGTCGATGGACGACCTCAGCCGCGGCTATTTCGGCGAGGACAAGATGCTGGCCTATGTTGCCACCGTCCAGCGCGAGGAGATCCGCCGCGGCATCTCGGCGGTGAAGCACCAGCGCGAGGTCGGCTCGGATCTGGGCGACAGCTTCAAGGAAATGGTCGGCGGCGCACGCGCGCTCAAGGCAGGCGGTTCGGCCAACACGATGAATCAGTTCGCGGCCGAGTGAGCGGTAACAGATAGATCGGGTCCGATTGCCGCCGCCCCACCGGGCGGCGGCATTTGCCGTCAGCCTTTGGCGTCGGAGCTGGAATAGGGCGCAAAGCGCGAGCGGTTGGGGTCAGGGCGCAGGGGGCGTCCTGCCATCGGAAAGGCGCGCTGCGGACAGGCGGGTCGGTCGCAGATCTTGCACCCGGCGCCGATCGGCGTGGCGAGGCCGGGATTCTTCAGATCGAGCCCGCGCGCATAGACCAGCCGCTCGGCATGGGCCAGATCGCAGCCGAGCGCCACGGCGAAACGCTTGACCGGCGCGCCGTATCCGCCCGCGCCGTGGCTCACCGTGCGCGCAACCCAGAGATAGCTGCGACCGTCCGGCATCTGGGCGACCTGCGTCAGCACCTCGCCGGGGCGCGAGAAGGCCTCATAGACATTCCACAGCGGGCAGGAGCCGCCGATCCGGCTGAAATGGAAATCCGTGGCCGATTGCCGTTTCGAGATGTTCCCCGCCCGGTCCACCCGGATGAAGAAGAACGGCACGCCCCGCGCCTGCGGCCGCTGCAAGGTCGAGAGCCGGTGACAGGTCGTCTCGAACCCCACGCCGAAACGTCGGGCGAGCAATTCGATGTCGTAGCGTTCGGCTTCCGCCGCCTCGAGGAAGGCGCCATAGGGCAGGATCAGCGCCCCGGCATGGTAGTTGGCCAAGCCGATCCGCAGCAGGTCGCGGGCTTCGTCGGTTTCCATGCCGGCTTCGGCTGTCAGGCGGTCGATCTCGTCTCCGGATTCCAAGAGCGCGATCTGTGTTGCCATCTGGAAGGCGCGCTGACCGGGGGTCAGCCGCGCCGACAGATGCAGCAGGGATGCGGCGGCGTCGAAGCGGCGCAAGGCACCGGGACCGTCCTCCAATGCCACGCGAATGCCATGGCGTCCGGCGAGGCGGTCGGTCAGCCCCTCGGCCATCCGGCCCGGGCGCAAGCCGCGCCCGATGCTCTCGGCCGCTTCGTCCAGGGTCGGCACATAATTGCGCTGTTCATAGAACCAGTCGCGCACCGCCTCGAAAGGGGCAGGCCCGGCTCCGACTTCGCCGGTGATGCGCCCGTTCATCAGGTCCATGCGCTCGGTGCTCTCACGCAGTCGCGCGTGCGTGGCGATGATGGCGCGGGCGACACCGGGCATGTTGGCGGCGATCTCGCGCACCTCGGCCAGCGATGCGCCCGCCCCCTGATCGGCCAGTGCCGCCCGCAGATCAGGGATCAGCCGCGCCTCCTCGGCTTCGGAGAAGAGCTGCACATCCAGCCCGAAGACGGCGTTCAGCTTCAACAGCACCGGCACGGTCAGCGGACGCTGGTTACGCTCCAGCTGGTTGAGATAGCTCGCCGAAATCTCCAGCGCGCGGGCAAGCGCGGCCTGGGTCATGCCGCGCTCTTCGCGCAGGCGGCGCAAGCGGACGCCCATGAATGGCTTTTTCATTCCCCGACCCTTCGCAACATTCGCAATTCGCAGAGCAAACATCCGCAATACTACGCTATTTCAGTAGTTTATCGCGAGACATCCATAGTGGAAAGCTCCCTTTGCCAAGTTTGCGAAGTCCGGTTCCCCAAGGCCGGCAGAGGGAGCCCGGATGTCTCAGCAACCAGTCGATCAGACCGTGATGGTCGAAATGATCTTTCCCGAACAGGCGAACCATTATGGCACGCTGTTCGGCGGCACTGCGCTGTCGCTGATGGCGCGGGCCGCCTTTGTCGCCGCGACCCGCAGGGTGCGGGGGGCGGTGGTCATGGCCCGGTCCGAGCAGGTGAATTTCACCACGCCCGTCCGGGTGGGCGAGCTTCTGGAACTCCGGGCCGAGATCACCCGCCTAGGCCGCAGCTCTCTGAGCGTGGCCGTCACCGGCGTTGTCGAGGAGGCGAGCACCGGCACCCGTCGCGACGCCCTGAACGGCCAGTTCGAAATGGTGGCGGTGGATGCATCCGGGCGCCCACGCGCCCTCACTGACAATCCCTCAAGGAAGGAAGAGACGGCATGAAGACGCATGAGCTGCGGACGTATAGATCCGCCGAACATCTGGCCCGTGAAGACCAGCTGGCCTGGAAGATCGCCGAGGTTGCCGCCGATCCGGTCGCGGTCGAGCCCGACGTGGCGGAGATGATCGTCAACCGGGTGATCGACAACGCCGCGGTCGCGGCCGCCTCGGTCGCGCGCCGTCCGGTGGCCTCGGCCCGGGCGCAGGCTTTGTGCCACCCCTATGCGCCCGGCGCGACTGTCTTCGGGATGCCGGCCGAGAGCCGGGTCAGCCCGGAATGGGCGGCCTGGGCCAATGGCACGGCGGTGCGGGAACTGGATTTTCACGACACGTTCCTGGCCGCCGATTACTCGCACCCGGGCGACAACATCCCGCCGATCCTCGCGGTCGCGCAGCATTGCGGGTTGTCGGGCGCCGACCTGATCCGCGGGCTGGCGACCGGCTATGAGATCCAGGTCGATCTGGTCAAGGGCATCTGCCTGCACGAGCACAAGATCGACCATATCGCCCATCTCGGGCCGTCAGCCGCCGCCGGGATCGGCACGGCGCTGAAGCTGCCGGTGGCGATGATCTATCAGGCGATCCAGCAGGCCTTGCATGTCACCGCCACCACGCGGCAAAGCCGCAAGGGCGAGATTTCCAGCTGGAAAGCCTACGCCCCCGCTTTCGCGGGCAAAATGGCGATCGAGGCGGTGGACCGCGTGATGCGGGGCGAAGGTGCGCCCAACCCCGCCTGGGAGGGGGAGGACGGCTTCATCGCCTGGCTGCTCTCTGGGCCGGAAGCGGTTTACCACGTTCCCCTGCCCGAACCGGGCGAGGCCAAGCGCGCCATCCTCGACACCTATACCAAGGAGCATTCAGCCGAGTACCAATCCCAGGCGCTGATCGACCTTGCGCGCCGGATGGGGCCGAAGATCGGCGATCTGTCACAGGTGCAGTCGATCCTGATCGAAACCTCGCACCACACCCATTACGTGATCGGCACCGGCGCCAAGAATCCGCAGAAGATGGATCCGGGCGCCAGCCGCGAGACGCTGGACCATTCGATCATGTATATCTTCGCGGTGGCGCTGGAGGATGGTGGCTGGCACCACGAGAAAAGCTATGCCCCCGAGCGCGCGCAGCGGCCCTCGACCGTGGCGCTCTGGCACAAGATCTCGACCGCCGAGGATCCCGAATGGACGCGCCGCTATCACGCCCGTGATCCGAAGGAAAAGGCCTTCGGCGGGCGGGTCACGGTCACGCTTGATGACGGCTCCCGGATCGTCGACGAACTGGCGCTCGCCGATGCGCATCCCGACGGCGCGCGCCCCTTCGTGCGCGCGAATTACGTGCGCAAGTTCCTGACCCTTTCGGAAGGCGTGCTGAGCGCGTCCGAGCAGCAGCGTTTCCTCGATGTGGCCGAGGGTCTGGCCGACCTCAAGGCGGGCGATCTGGGGCAGCTCACCTTCGCCGTCGATGCCGACAGGCTCGGCGCCCCGCGTCCCCGTGGCATCTTTGACTGGAGGGCACAATGAGCGGTGATGTCAGAAAACCGAAGAAATCCGTGGCGCTTTCGGGCGTCACGGCGGGCAATACCGCGCTCTGCTCGGTCGGGCAGAGCGGCAATGACCTGCATTATCGCGGCTATGATATCCTCGATCTGGCCGAGGCCTGCGATTATGAGGAGGTGGCGCATCTGCTGATCCACGGGCACCTGCCCGATGCGGCCGAGCTGACGGCCTATCGCGGCAAACTCCGGGGCCTGCGCGGCCTGCCCAAGGTGGTCCGCGAGACGCTGGAAGCGATCCCGGCCGCGGCCCATCCGATGGATGTGCTGCGCTCGGGCGTCTCGGCGATGGGCTGCGCGCTGCCCGAAGCGGCGGATCACAACACGCCGGGGGCGCGCGACATCACCGACCGGCTCATCGCCGTGCAGGGCTCCATGCTGCTCTACTGGTATCACTACGCCCAGAACGGCCGGCGGATCGCGGTGGAAACCGAAGACGACAGCATCGCCGGGCATTTCCTGCACCTGCTGCACGGCAAGGCGCCCTCGGCCGAGCACGTGCGGGCGCTGCAGACCACGCTGAACCTCTATGCCGAGCATGAATTCAACGCCTCGACCTTCACCGCGCGTTCGATCGCCGGGACCGGATCGGATGTCTATTCGGCGGTGACGGGGGCCATTGGCGCGTTGCGGGGACCGAAGCACGGCGGGGCAAACGAGGCCGCTTTCGAGACCCAGAAGCGCTATGCCACGCCCGATGAGGCCGAAGCGGACATCCGGGCGAGGATGGAGCGCAGGGAGGTCGTGATCGGTTTCGGGCACCCGGTCTATACCGTCTCGGACCCGCGCAATGTGGTCATCAAGCGCGTCGCCCGCGCGCTGTCGGAGCAGGCGCGCGCGACGAAGATGTTCGCCATCGCCGAGCGGATCGAAGCGGTGATGATGGATGCCAAGAAGATGTTCCCGAACCTCGACTGGTATTCCGCCGTTTCCTACCACCTGCTCGGGGTGCCGACGGCGATGTTCACGCCGGTCTTCGTCATCTCGCGCACTGCCGGTTGGGGGGCCCACGTGATCGAGCAGCGCGAGGATAACAAGATCATCCGCCCCTCGGCCAATTACACCGGCCCTGACAACCGGGCCTTCCTACCGCTCGACAAGCGCGGCCTGTCCCTGTCAGCCGCTGCGGAGTGATGCCATGACCTATCTGATTGCCGATGACCTGCCGGTGGAAAGCGCCGGGAAGCGGTTCCGCCGCGCGCTGAACGAGCCGGGGATCCTGCGGCTCCCCGGCGCCCATAATGGTCAGGCCGCCTTGCAGGCCAGGGCCGCAGGCTTCGAGGCGCTCTACCTGTCGGGGGCGGCGATGTCCGCGTCGATGGGGCTGCCCGATCTGGGCATCATCACCATCGACGAGGTCTCGTTCTTCATCCGTCAGATCGCCCGCGCCTCGGGTCTGCCGCTGCTGGTCGACGGCGATACCGGCTATGGCGAGGCGCTGAACGTCATGCATATGGTGCGCGCCTTCGAAGAGGCGGGGGCCGGTGCGGTGCATCTGGAGGACCAGCTTCTGCCGAAGAAATGCGGGCACCTGAACGACAAGAAACTGGCCTCGGCGGCGGATATGGCGGCCAAGGTCGCGGCTGCGGCGAAAGCCGCGCGGGATCTGGTGGTGATCGCCCGCACCGATGCGGCGGCGTCCGAGGGGGTCGAGGGGGCCGTGGCCCGCGCCAAGCTCTACATCGAGGCCGGAGCCGATGCGATCTTTCCCGAGGCCCTGACCTCGGTCGAGATGTTCAGGGAAGTCCGCGCCGCGCTGCCCGGGGTCAACCTTCTGGCCAACATGACCGAGTTCGGCCGCACCCCGGCGCTGACCGCGCAGGAGTTCGAGGAACTGGGCTATGACATGGTGATCTGGCCGGTCTCGTCGCTGCGCGTGGCCAACAAGGCGCAGGAGCGGCTCTACGCGGCGCTTGCCCGCGACGGGGCGACCACCGCGATGATCCCCGAGATGCAGACCCGAAAGGAGCTGTACGACACCATCGGCCTCAATGACTTCGAGGCGCTGGACCAGAGTATCGCCGCATCGGTTGCGCCGGATTGGACCGCCTGAGAGGCGCTACTGCAACGTCTCCTCTTCCCCCGACAGGCAGGCCGCGACGTCCTCGGAAAACCGTCGCGGCCGCCCTTCAAGCAACATCGTTGTCGGGTCGCCGGGGTCTCGCTGAACTGCGGGCATGCCATGAGCGCGCAGGGCCTCGGCGCAGCCCACCCAGTCGCCGTCCGGTTCCGGGCGGTTCAGCGAGGCCCAGCCCAGCGTGCCCGAGACATCGTCGCCGAACCCGTGCTGCGCCCGCCAGGATGCCCCGTGTGTCAGCAGGAATTCCTTCATCGCACGGTCTCCTCGGAAAACCGCGTGGTTCAGTGCGCTCGCGTTCCAGTCGCCGCCGCATGTCTCGACGGGCCAGCCAAGGGATACCATGACCTGCACGGCATCCGAGGCTCCGGCGGCGGCAAGTTCCGGCAGCAGGCGCAGATCTGCCTGATCCAGCCGGGACAGCAGGTCCGGCTCCGCCGCGAGGATGCGCCGGGCCGCGTCGGCGTCGGCCCCTGCGCAGGCGGCGATGAATTGCTCGTCGCGCGGGGACGACACCTGCGCCCCATGGTCGCCCAGCAGCGCCGCAACGGCTGGCAGCCCGTAGCGCAGTGCCAGCTGCGCGGCCGAAAGACCTGCCTCTGTTCGCGCCAATGCCGAAACGCCTGCGTCGAGCAGGGCCTGGATATGCGCGGGCGAGCGCCGCCGGCGTATCGCCCAGAACAGCAGCCGTCCGTCATCCAGTTCCGGCGCCTCTCTGGCATGGTCGAGCAGCAGCCGGAGCGTGGCAACGTCGTCCATGTCCAGAACCCGGAAAAGGGCATTCGTCCCGGTCACCGTGGCGCCCGCTTCGAGCAGCAGCCTCGTGCAGGCCGGACCGTCGAGCGAATGATAGAGCGACTCGCCGTCATCGGGATCGGCACCGGCCTCGAGCAGAAGCGCCGTCAACGCCGCATCATGGTTGCGCCCCGCAGCGCCGTAGAGCGCGGAGAGCGGCGTGCGCTCGTCTGGTGCCGCGAGTGAGGCGGGCGGCCAGCGGCTGCCGACCCGCTGGTTCGGATCAGCGCCGGAGGCGAGCAGGAGGCGCACGGTTTCCACGATCCGGGGGCGGAAGGCTTCATTCCCGATCAGGCTCGAATGGGTCGCCGCCAGAAGCGGTGGCAAGGCCAGCGGCCCGGCCGGGCGATTGATCCATGTGCTGTCCTCGGCAATCGCCTGCCGCACCTGCGCGATATCGCCGGTGGCGCAGGCGGTGACCGCGCAGCCCTGCGCGACATCCGGGTATGTTTCGAGAAGCCGGGCGGCATGTGACGGGCGGGGGTTGTCCATGCCGCCGCAGATGTCGCCCGCATGAAGGGCCCGCAGAAACGCGGTTCGGCGCGTGGTCGCATCCTCATCCCGCAGCCGGGCGGTGTCGACGAAAGCCGCCATCGCGCTCCAGGAGGGGAAGCCGTATTCGCGGGCGAGGCAGGATTGCGCGTCGTGCAGCCGGAATCCGGCGTTGCGGATGGCGTCATCCGGCTGGCCCGCAGCGGCCGGAAGCGAGGCCCGGAACCGATTGATCGCGGCGGCATCGCCGGAACGGAAGGCGGCGAGAAGCTCCTTTGCCTGCCGCTTCAGCTGGTCGGGATTCGGTCTGTCGGGAAGGGTGTGCATGCAAACCTCCGTGCGATGGAACGCCGACGACCCGCAAACCGGCAGCACAAAGGTCTGGAAACCTGACAGGCTTCGATCAAGGGGGCTCTGCCCTTCCCGCGGGTCCGGAGGCGGCTTGAACCGCAAGACGAGAATTAGCGGTGGAGACGTGCCCTGTCAAACGGGTGCGCCTCTGGCCGGTCAGAGCGGTTCGCCGACATCGTTCCCCGTTGCCATCCGGATCGGCAAGGATGAAGGGCCGCAGGCCCTGAGCAACGCAGCGGTCATCACGGACCGGGCATCCGGCACCGGCCCATGCGCCACGTTGAAGCGCGGTGCGCGAGTGCCCTTTTTTGGTGTCAGGGGCAATTCTCGGTCGTCACCGCGCAACATCGCGTCTCCCCAGGGATCGCCGTTGTCGAACATTGTTTCGAGGCCGGGAAAAGTGGACCGGAAAGCTCCCGCGTCAAACGGGGGAATTTCCCCGGATCAAAGCGCCCTGAGGTCGAAGGCGCCCCGCCCGGCAAGCAGCCGGTCCGCGCCGGAAGATCCACGCGACCGAGCCCCTCGGGAGCCTGTTAGCCGCCCAGACTGGCGCCCGGCAGCCAGGTCACAAGCCCCGGCATCAGGATCAGCGCGACCAGCACGACCAAGGCGGTGGCAGCGAAGGGCGCCACGCCCTGAAACACGGTCGTCAGGCTGATCGGCCGGCCGAGATTGGTCTCTGGGTCGTCGGCGATGCGATGCACGATGAAGGCCAGGATCCCCAGGGGCGGGGTCAGCAGGCCGACCTCGGCCATCACCACCAGGAAGACGCCGAACCACAGCGGATCGACGCCCACCGCCTGCAGGGGCACCAGCAGGACCGGGATCGTCAGCAGCATCATGGCCAGGGTATCCATGAACATCCCCAGCACCATGTAGACCAGGATCAGGATCAGCAGCAGCTCGATCCTGCCCAGCTCGGACCCGACGATCAGCCCGGCCAGTGCATTGGGCACCTGGCTGAGGGCCATGACCCGCGACAGCACCGCAACGCCGATAATCAGCAGGAAGATGGCGGCGGTCCCGGTCAGCGTGCCCACCGCCGAGTCGCGGAGCAACCGGCCGATGGCGCGCCAGCCCGTCCCCTGTCGCCGCTGGTGCAGGACACCGAAGATCAGCGCCGCCAGCATGCCGAACACCCCGGCCTCGGTCGCGGTGGCCACGCCCAGAAACAGCCCGCCCACCACGATCAGCACGATCAGCGCCACCGGCGCGACCGCCGCCAACGAGCGCAACCGCGCGGGCCAGCCGCCCGGCTCGCCCCTCTGGCGGGGGGCCGAGGCGGGGAACAGGATCGCCCAGCCGATGATGGTCGTGGCAAAGGCGATTGCCAGCAGGATGCCCGGCACGATCCCCGCCAGCAATTGCGGCCCGATCGGGACCGACGCGGCCCCGGCGTAGATCACCAGCAGCAGCGAGGGCGGGATGATCTGTCCCAGCGTGCCGGCGGCAGCGACCGAGCCGACGGCGAGGCGCGGATGGTAGCCCGATTTCAGCATCTCGGGGATCGAGACGCGCCCCAGCGCATAGGTGATGCCGATGGTGCTGCCGCTCGACGCGGCCAGAATCGCCCCGGCGAAATTCGTGGCCACCGCCAGACCGCCGGGCAACCAGCCCAGCCAGCGCCGCGCCGTGTCATAGGCGGCCGAGGTGAGGCCGGTCTTCCACAGGATCATGCCCATCAGGATGAACATCGGGATCACGCTGTAGGACCACGACGCCGTGCTGTCATAGGCGACGGATTTCATGGTCGAGATCGCCACCCGCGGCCCGTTCATCGCGTAAAGGCCCAGAAGGCCCGCGCCCAGCATGGCGATGCCGACCGGCAGGCCCAGAAGCAGCAGCAGGATGCTGAGCGCGATCACCAGAATGCCGATGGTCTGCCGCGACAGCGACAGGCCCAGCATGGCGGCGCCGACCAAGACCGAGGCCAGAAGTACGCCGGCAAAGATCCACAGGCCGATGCGGCCCCGGGCGGCGGGTGGAGAGCCCGTCATCCGCTCACGCCCGCGCCGCAGAATGGAAACCGCGCCAGGCCGTGGCGAGATATTGCAGCGCCAGCATCGTCAGACCGGCGACGGCGACGAAGGCGAAGGGCCAGATCGGCACCGGCGGTTGCGAGGCGGTGGTGCGGCGCAGCTGGGCGCCGTGCAGCGCCTCTTGCAGCGAATACCAGGCCAGCAGGACCAGCAAGGCGGCGGCGACCAGCGCGAAGATCGCCTCGGCCGCGCCCCGCATCCGGGGCGAGAGACTGTCGAGCAGCATGGTGACGCGGATCTGCTCGCCCATCCGCTCGGCATGCCCCAGCGCCAGCAGCGTCAGCATCGGCATCCACCATTGCGCCGTCATCTCCAGCGCGCCGGGTTGCGGGCGGTTGAACAGGGTCCGCCCGATGACATCGACGGCGACGGTGGCCACCATCAACCCCATGGCCAGCCCCGCCAGCAGCAGAAAGAACGCGCTGAGCCGGTCGATCATCCGGATCGGCCAGGGGCTGGGCGGGTCGGCAAGGGTCATCATGCGGCCTATCGGAGCGGACACGGGGGTAACGGCGCCGCCGCCCGCGCCGGAAGGCGGGCGGCGGCGCAGGATGTCACTGGATCATCAGGCCGGGAAGGACCTCATCGTTGAACCGGGCGATGAAGGGTTCGAGGTCGACATCGCCCAGAACCCGGAAGGCCTCGACAATCGCTTCGGGGGTGCGTTCGGCCACCGGGATGCCCTGTTCCTCCAGCACGCCGGTCCAATAGGCGATCCGCGCCAGATAGGCGTCGATCACCGCCTGCGCGTCGCCGACCGCGGCCGGGGCGTTGCCCGCCATCGCCGCCACGTATTCCGCGCGCTGCGCGGCGGCGACCGGCTCCAGCTCGGACACGTCGTTGGTATGGACCCCGCCCGAGGCGATCAGTTCACCCGCCGCGGCCTCGATCCGCATGTAGCCTTGCCAGATGGCCTGCGCAGCCCTTGCGTTGGCGCCGATGATGAAGTTCTGCAACTCGACCGGGAAGCTGTTCCAGGTGTCGAGGTTCATCACCCAGGTCGAGGCCTGCAATTGCGCGAAGGTCACCGGCACATATTCGGGCGCCACGTCGCGCAGCGTCAGCCCGTCGACGTATTGGTTCGGGTTGATGACCATGCAGTCGAAGACGCCGCGTTGCAGCCCCTCATAGGCCTCGTTGAAGGCGATGGAGACCGGGGTCATGCCCAAAGCCTCGGCGGTCGAGGACCAGACCGAGCCGATGGCCCGCGCGCGGATTCCCTGCGCCGTGGCCAGCGAGTTGACCGGCTTGTTGCACAACAGGTTATAGGCCGGGGTCGAGGTGCCCTGCAGCACCACCAGATTATGTCCCGCGTATTCCTCGGTCACGGCGGGCAGGGTCAGCAGGGTTTCCAGCGCCGTGGCGCCGCCCGCGGCAACGTCATGCACGGTCGAGCCGGACAGCGCCGCCCCCATGCCGAAGAGCCAGGCGGCGACCGGCAGATCCTGCGGGTAATAGGTGGGGATAATCAGCCCGATATCCGCCACCCCGTCGCTGACCCCGCTCAGCGTTCCGGTCGCGTTCAGCAATGACGAGGACCAGTAATTCTCGAATGTGATGCGGCCTTGGGTGAACTCGGTGATCTCCTGCTCCCAGGCGACCATGGCGCGGCCGAAATTGGCCGTCTCGTTGCCCGAGAAATCGGCCAGCCGCAGCACCCGCGGCTCCAGCCCCTCGAGCCAATCCTGCGCCAGTCCCGGCGTGGCCGACAGAACCAGCCCCAGAACCGCCACGCAGACCTTCCCTGTTGAACGCGTCATGTCTTCCTCCCAACCCGAAAATAGATCCCGATGCAGCTCTCCCTGCTGCGTTCGACGACGCTAGCATATCCTACGATGTGAACAAACAGAAACACGTCTTGGCGATGGATTTGGCGTGGTTTGGCCGAGGCGGGCACGATAATTCCCGGAAATTGCCTGATTCTGGGGTTTTCGGTGCGAAAACTACCCATCCGCCCCCTCACATGCTGAACGCCGAGGGCAAAAGTGTTCCGTATAGTGGGATAATTGGTCCCGCATGTTGGGACCGATCCCCTACCACATGGCGACCTGATCGGGATTGAGGCGGACGTCGATCAGGAACGGCCGGCTCCGGTCGCGCGCCTCCAGCGTCGCGGGCAGCGCCGCCAGTGATTCGGGGGACGAGACCCGCAAAGCCTCGGCCCCGAAGGCCCGGGCGACGGTGCAGAAATCGGGCCAGTCGAAGAGCGCGATGGCCGGGTCGCGCTGCTTTTCCACGAACTGGATATGCTCGGCGCCATAGGCGCCATCGTTGAAGACCACGACGATCAGGTCCAGCGTCTCGCGCGTGGCGGTGTGGAATTCGGTCAGGTTCCCCAGCATGAAGCCGCCGTCGCCGCAGACCAGCACCGCCGTCCGGTCGCGCCGGGTGGCGGCGGCGCCGATGGCGGCCCCCATGCCCAGACCGATCGACCCGAAGCTGGCGGTGGTGACATGATCCAGCGGGCCCGGGACGCTCAACTGCGCATAGCTGCGCACCATCCAGCGCCCGGCATCGGTAATCAGCGTGCGCTCGGCTGGCAGGATCCGGTCGAGTTGTTGCAAAGTGGTCAGGAAATCCACCGCGCCCGGACCGGGATCGCGCGCAACCGCCGGGGGCGGCCTGTCGAGGCCCTGCGCGGGCAGGGTCTGCGTGAAGCCCGAGCCCGGGATCTCGGCCTCGTCCAGCCAGTGCAGGAACGTCGTCGCCACATCCTCGGACCGGCCCAGAATCGCGACATCGGCGGTGGCGTTGCGGCCCAGATCCTCGGCCCGGTCGGCGATCTGGATGATGCGCCGGTCGCGCAGGAACGCGCCCTGCGCGGTGGTGTGGAAGTTCAGGCTGGCGCCAAAGGCGATCAGGCAATCGCAGCGCGCCAGGGCCTCGGCGGCGGCGGGGGTGCTGACGGTGCCGTGGATGCCCAGCACATGATCCGCGCCCGCGAACAGCGATTTCGCCCGCATCGTTGTGGCCAGCGGCGCGTCGATCCGCTGCGCCAGCCGGATCAGCGCCTCGCGCGCGCCAATCGCGCCGCGTCCGGCCAGCACCACCGGCGCGCGGGCGGCGGCGATGATGCCGATGGCATGGTCCAGCGCCTCGCCGGTCAGCTCGCCCGGCGGCAGCTCAGGCACATGGGCGCTGGCCGGGCGCCAGTCCGCAGCCTCCCACAGCAGATCGGCGGGCATGTCCAGCACGACCGGCCGACGCTCGGCCCGCGCGCGGCGGGTGGCGCGGGCCAGATCGGCCAGGGCGGTGGCGGGCGCATGCAGGCGCTCGTACCCGGCGCCGCTGGACAGGACCACCGCGCGCTGGTCGATGGCCTGCAGGTTCTCGCGGTCCGCGGCCTTGACCGCGCCGCTGAGCAGCACCAGCGGCGTGTTGGACTTCACGGCCTCGGCCAGCGCGGTGACGCAATTGGTCAGGGCAGGGCCGTGGGTGACGGTGGCAAAGCCCGTCCCGCCCGAGACCATCGCCGCGCCCATCGCCATCAGCACCGCGCCATTCTCGCTGGCGGCGGCGACATAGGCGCCGCCGAAGCGGTGCTTGAAGTCGTCCACCAGATAGGCGTTGGCATCGCCCACCACGCCGAAGAGCGGCGTCTCGGCGGTTTCGGCCAGCCAGCGCGCCAGCGCCTCGAAGACCTTCATGCGCCCCCTCCGAACGGGTTGGCCGCGGCCTGCGCCATGGCCGCGCGGTATTCCTGCGCCAGCCGGTCGCACAGCGCCCGCGCCCCCGGAATGTCGTGAATGCCGCCGACGCCATGCCCGGCCGACCAGACCCGGCTCCAGGCCTTCGCCTCGGTCTGCATGTCCAGCGTGCCATGCGGCGGCAGCGCCTCGGGGTCCAGCCCGGCCGCGACGATGGAGGGGCGCAGGAAATTGGCGTTCACGCCCGAGATGTTGGGGGTATAGAGGATGTCCTCGGCCCGGCTGTCCACGACCATCTGCTTGTAGCCCTCGGCCACCATCGCCTCGCGCGTGGCCAGAAACCGCGTGCCCAGATAGGCCAGATCCGCGCCCATCAGCCGGGCGGCGGCGATCTGCGCGCCGGTGTTGATCGCGCCCGAAAGCACCAGACAGCCGTCGAACACCGCGCGAAGCTCGGCCAGCAGGGCGAAGGGGCTGAGCGTCCCGGCGTGACCACCCGCCCCGGCGGCGACGGCGATCAGCCCGTCAACCCCGGCTGCGGCGGCCTTCTCGGCGTGGCGGCGGCCGATCACGTCGTGAAACACCAGCCCGCCATAGGATTGCACCGCCTGAACCACCTCGACCACCGCGCCCAGCGAGGTGATGACCAGCGGCACCTTGTGGCGCACCACGACCTCCAGATCGGCCTGAAGGCGGGGGTTCGAGCGATGGACGATCAGGTTGACACCGTAGGGCGCATCGCCCGGCGCCCGGCGTTCCGCGATCTGGTCGAGCCAGTCGGAAAAGCCCTGCGTGCTGCGCTGGTTCAGGGCGGGAAAGCTGCCGACCACCCCGCCGCGGCAGGTCTCGACCACCAGATCGGGGCCCGAGGTCAAAAACATCGGCGCGGCAATCGCGGGCAGGCGCAGGGGGCTGAGCGCGGCGGGGATCATTCGACGCGCACCGCGCTGAGGGCGGCCTCGGACAGGTATTTCGTGCTGCTCCAGCCGCCGTCCACCGCCAGCACCTGCCCGTTGATCCAGCCCGAGGCCGGTTGCGACAGCCACAGGATCGCCTGCGCCACGTCCTCGGCCGTGCCGGCGCGGTGGCTGGGGGTCATCTCGGTGTTCATCCGGCGAAAGGCCTCGTTCTGCAGGCGGTGTTCGGTCATCGGCGTCGGCACCACGCCCGGCGCCACGGCATTCGCGCGGATCCTCGAGGCGCCGTATTGCGCCGCCAGATGCAGCGTCAGCGCGTTCAGCCCGCCCTTGGCCGCGGAATAGGCCCCGCCCCGCAACCCGCCGACCAGCGCGAAGGTCGAGGACACGTTGACGATGCTGGCCGGGGTCGAAAAGGCGGGCAGGGCGGCGCGGATCATGCGGAAGGGCGCGCGCAGCATCAGGTCCAGAAACTGGTCCAACATCGCGTCGTCGGTTTCATGCACGGGTTTTGGGCTGCCGACGCCCGCGTTGTTCACCAGATGATCCAGCCGCCCGAACCGCTCCAGCGCCAGTGCGACCGCGCGGTCGGGCGTGTCCTCGGCGGTGACATCCGCGACCAGCGTGGCCAGCGGCGCGGGCAGGTCGGCGCAGGCGGCCTCGGCCCTTGCCATCTTGTCGGGATCGCGGGCGACGCCGACCACGGCGATGCCCGCGCGCAGAAAGGCCTGCGCCGTGACCAGGCCGATGCCGCTGGACATCCCGGTAATGAGAGCGACGCGCATCAGGAACTCCTGTTCAGGGGGGTGAGGGGGGCGTCCAGCGCCATCAGATCGGCGGGCAGGAGCAGCTGACCCAGCCGATGCGCCTGCTTGAGGATCAGATGCGCGTCGGCTTCGTCGGAAAACCCGATCCCGCCATGGATCTGGATCGCCATCCGCGCGTTGCGCAGCGCGATGCGGGGGGCGAGCCTGGCGAGGGCGGCGATCTGGAAATCGGCATCCTCCTGCCCGGCCTCCAGCGCCAGCGCGGCGAAGTCGAGCTGCGCCGAGACCATCGCCACCCCCAGCGCCATATCGGCGCAATGGTGCTTGATCGCCTGAAACGCGCCGATGGGGCGGCCGAATTGCTCGCGCGTCCTTGCATAGGCGACCGACAGGTCGAGCGCGGCCTCGGCCGTGCCGAGGAGTTGCGCGGCGACCAGCAGTTGCCAGGGCGCCGAGGGGGCCGTCGCGGCCCCGGCCGGGCGGGGGGTGCGGGTCAGCGGCAGGCCGCCGCCGGCCGGGGGTGCCGCCGCGCCACTGTCGCAGGGGCCCCAGCGCAGTGTGTCGCCCTCGCGCCAGACCGCCATCGTGGCCCCCGGCGCGTCGCAGAGCAGCAGGTCGCCGCCCGTCGCCACGCCGGCTGAGACGGGCAGGGCTCCGTCGGCGATCCGGCTGGCCAAGGCATCGTCCCCGGCCTGCGCGGCCAGCCGCGCGGCAACGGCTGCCGCCAGCGTCGAGGGGGTCAGCAGGTGCCGCCCCAGCCGCGCATGCAGCAGCGCCTCGGTCAGCAGGTCGGAGCCGTCCTCACCGGCCAGTCCCAGCCCGAAGAGGCCGAATTCCACCAGCCGGGTCAGATCCTCCGCCGCGCCCGACCGCAGCCGCGACAGCGGGTATTCGGCCTGCAGCAGGGCCTCGGCGGCATCGAGGATCTGGCTCTGCTCGTCACTCAGGTCGAGGTTCATGCCCGCCCCTCGCGCGGCAGGCCGAGGATGCGCTCGGCGATGATGTTGCGCTGGATCTCGGCGGTGCCGCCAGCGATGGTTTCCGAATAGGACTCGAAATAATCGGTCATCACCGGCCCCTGCAGCAGGCTCTCCGGCCCCAGCAGTTCAGCCGCCAGCCGGTGCACGCGCTGCGCGAGCTCAGCAAAGGTCAGCCGCACCAGCGAGCCGTCAAAGGGCGTGCCCCCCTCGCGCAGCACGCTGCGCCAGGTCATCGCCCTGAGGCCCGCCGCCTCGGCGCGCAGATCGGCCAGCGTCTCGGCCAAGGCCGAACCGGGCGCCGCGCCGGCTTCGGCGATCAGCCGCTCCACCCGTACCGAAAGGTCCAGTTGCAGCGCCATGGCGGCAGTCTTGCGCTCGAACCCCAGCGTGGTCATCGCCGTGGCCCAGCCGTTGTGCAGCCCGCCCACGACATTGGACAGGGGGATGCGCACATCGTCGTAGAACACTTCGGCGAAATGCGTCTCGCCCGCCATGTTGGCGATCGGGCGCACGGTGATGCCGGGCGCGCGCATGTCGCAGATGACCCAGCTGAGCCCGCGATGCCGCGCGGAGCCGGGCTCGGTACGGATCAGGAGTTCCTGATAATCCGCATCCTCGGCATAGCTGGACCAGATCTTCTGGCCATTCACCACCAGTATGTCGCCCTCGACCCGGCCCGAGGTCCTGAGGCTGGCCAGATCCGACCCGGCGCCGGGCTCGGAAAAGCCCTGACACCAGATCGACTGGCCCTGCAGGATGCGCGGCAGGTGGAAGGCCTTCTGCGCCTCGCTGCCCAAGGCGATCAGCGTCGGCCCCGCGTGATGCAGGCCGACGAAGGTGCAATCCAGCGGCGAGGGGGCGCCGGTGCGGGCGTATTCCTCGTACCAGATCAGCAGCCGGTCGGCAGAGAGGCCCTGCCCACCCCAGTCGCGCGGCCAGGCCAGCCCCGACCAACCCGCCGCGTGACAGCGGGCCAGCCAGGCCGTCGCGGCCTGCCGCGCGCCCGCGCCCCCGGCCGGGGCGCGGTGGCGGGGCGCATTGGCGCCCAGCCAGTCGCGCGCCCTCTGGCGAAAGCGGTGATCGTCGGGGGAAGGGGTCAGGTCCATGCGGCTTGGCTATCCCATTTGTCTCATATTGTGGACATTCAAACTCTGTGTGGATCGGGCAAGATTGGCCGATCCCGCGCGGTCACCCTAGCTTTTTGCCCATACACGGGTCAATATCTTTCGGATTGACAGCTTGCGCCTGACAATTCAGATATGTTCCTCACGAAAATCGTCTCAGAATACGGGAAAGTACCAATGGAGTTTGCCTGGACGGAACAGGATCGCACCCATCGGGCCCGGATACGGGCGCTGCTGGCCTCCGCGCTGCCCGCCGACTGGCAGGTGATCGCGCGGCACGGGCCGGGGTCGCGCGAGCAGACGCTCTTCAGCCTGTCCTTCTGCCCGCAACTGGCCGAGGCCGGCCTGCTGGTGCCGCATTGGCCGCGCGAATGGGGCGGGCAGGGCGGCACGGTCTGGGAGCATTTCATCCTCGGCGAAGAAATGTGGGCGGCGGGCGAGCCGCGCGGGCCGCAATACATGAACGTCAACTGGATCGGGCCGGTCCTGATGCAATTCGGCAGCGAGGCGCAGAAGGCGCGCTATCTGCCGCCGATGGCGCAGGGGCGGGCGATCTGGTGCCAGGGGTTCTCGGAGCCCGGCGCGGGGTCGGACCTTGGCAGCCTGCGCACGCGCGCGGACCGCGACGGTGACACCTATGTGCTGAACGGGCAGAAGATCTGGACCTCGTATGCCGGGATGGCCGAAACCTGCTTCCTGCTGGTGCGGATCGGCGGCGAGAAGGCGGGCAAGGCGGGGATCGCGGTCTTCCTCGTGCCGATGGACAGCCCCGGGATCGAGGTGCGGGCCATCCCCAGCCTGATCGGCCACGGCGACATCCATGAGGTGTTCTTCACCGATGTCCGGGTCCCGGCCAGCGCCCGGCTGGGCGAGCCGGGGCAGGGCTGGACCATCATCTCGGCCGCGCTGGCCAACGAGCGGGTGGGCATCCCGCGTTATGCGCTGGCCCGGCAGGTGCTGGACGACATGGTGGGCCTGCTGCAAGCGCGTGCCGGTTTTGCCGATCCGGTGGTGCGGCTGCGCGCGGCCGAAGCCGCCGCGGCCTGCGATGCCGCCCGGCTGCTGGTCTATGCGGTGATCGACGCCCGCGCCCGCGGGATCGCCGCCGAGGCCAGCACCGCGCGGCTGGCGGTGATCGCGGCCGACAACGCCGTCAACGATTTCGGGATGGAATTCCTGCCTGAGTGCTATCACGGCGATGGCCATCCCGCCCTGCTGGCGCATCACGAGCGCGCCATCGTCACCGGCATCGCCGCCGGGGCCGCCGAGATCCAGCTCAATCTGGTGGCGCAGCGCCGGCTCGCGCTGCCCAAGGGGGCCTGACCGATGCGCCTTGCCTTCAACGACGACCAGCAGATGTTCAACGCGGCGCTCGACCAGATGCTGGGGGCTGAGGCCAGCGAGTTCCGCACCGTTGCCGAGTGGGGCCGATGGGACTATGGCACCGCGCTGGATGCCACGTTGACGGAGAACGGCTTCTTCGACGCCGCGCGGGAGGAGACCCTGGGCCCGGTCGCGGCGGCCGAGCTGGTGATGCGGATCGCCGCGCGGCCGGTGGTGGTAGAATGCGCGGCCTCGGCCCTGCTGCTGCCGCTTCTGGACATGGACCTGCCGCGCCCCTGTGCGGTGATCGACGGGGAAGCGCGCGTGGTGCGCTTCGCCCCGGAGGCGCGCTCGGTGATCTGGCTGGGCGACAGGCCGCGCGCGGCGTTGTTGCCCGACAGCGCGGTCACGCCGGGCGAGACGATCTTTGCCTTTCCGGTCGGCGCGATCGACACGGGCGCGCTGGACTGGCGCGATCTGGCGCCGGACCCGGCGATGGTGCGGGCGCGCTGGCAGGTCGCGCTGGCGGCCGAGCTGGTCGGCGCCCTGACCGGCGGCCTCGAATCGGTCCTGACCCATGTCCGCGACCGCCAGCAGTTCGGCCGTCCGCTGGGCAGCTTCCAGGCGGTGCAGCACCGGTTGGCGGCAGATGCGGTGCAGCTCGATTCCGCGCGCTGGATGGTGCTCAGGGCCGCGCAGACCGGCGGCACCGGCGATGCGGCGCTGGCGCTGGGACATGCGCAGAACGCGGCCCTGCGCATGATCTACGACCTGCATCAGTTCATGGGCGCCATGGGCCTGACGCTGGAGCATCCGTTGCACCGTTTCACCTATCGCGCAAAGATGCTGCGGACCGCATTGGGCGGGCCGTCGGCGGCCTTGCGCGCCTTTGCCGATAACTATTGGGGGGTGTCATGACCGACCTGCCAGCGCTGCAGACCCTGCGGCTGACCCGCGCCGGTCGGCTGCTGACCATCGCGTTCAACCGGCCTGACGTCTTGAACGCGGTCAACACGCAGCTGCATCGCGAGCTGATCGACGCCTTCGCCTTTGCCGCGCGCGATGCGGGATCGGATGTGATCGTCCTGACCGGCGAGGGGCGGGCCTTTTCCGCCGGCGGCGATCTGGAGCAGATGGAGCGGATGATCGCCGAGCCCGCGCTCTTCGAGGCCGAGGTGCGCGACGCCAAGCTCTTGGTCTTCGCGCTGCTCGACATCGAAAAGCCGGTGATCGCGCGGGTGAATGGCCATGCAGTCGGTCTGGGGGCGACGCTGGCCCTGCTGTGCGATGTGACTTTCGTCGCCGAAAGCGCGAAGATCGGCGATCCGCATGTCGGCGTCGGGCTGGTGGCCGGGGATGGCGGGGCGGTGATCTGGCCGCAGCTGGTGGGCTTCAACCGCGCCAAGGAATTCCTGATGACCGGCGATCTGCTGACCGCCCGCCGCGCCGCCGAGATCGGCCTCATCAACCACGTCGTCCCCGATGCGGAACTGGACGCTGAGGTCGAGGCCTTCTGCAACCGGCTGCTCTCGGGCGCGACCGAGGCGATCCGCTGGACCAAGGTCACGATCAACCTTGAACTCAAGCGCCTGGCCCATGCGCTGCTGGACCCCGGGCTAGCCTATGAGGCACTGAGCCTGCGCACCCAAGCGCATCGCGCCCGCGTCGCGGCGCTCAGGGCCCGGAGGGAGCGCACGTGACACCGCTCGACTTTCGCCTGAAGGCGCTGGCCGGCCTGCGCCCCGCCCCGCCCGCCGGCCCCGGTCTGGCCCGCGTCGCGCTGGAGGCGACGGCGGCCGAGCCCGAGCGGATCATCGTGACCGACGGCAGCCGCTCCTTCACCCGGCGCCAGATGCTCGACATGGCGCTGTCCTTGGGTGGTGCGATGCAGGCGCGGGGGCTGCGCCGGGGCGCGGTGGTGGCGTTCCAGCTGCCGAACTGGTGGGAAGCCTGCGTCATCAACCTGGCCGCCGCGCTCTTCGGCTGGCGGGTGGTGCCGCTGCTGACCATCTTCCGCCGGGCCGAGCTGGACCACATCCTGCACGCCTGTCAGGTCGAGGCGCTGTTCATCCCCGGGGAGTGGCGGGGCACCGATCACCGCGCGCTGGTCGCGACGCTGACCTATCGCCCGCCGCATGTCGTGACCCTGCGCGCCGAGGGGGCGTTCGAGGCGCTGCTGTCCCACGCGCCCGGCACGCCTGACCCCGCGCCCGGCACCGACGCCAAGCTGGTGATCTTCACCTCGGGCAGCACCGGCTCGCCGAAGGGCGTGATCCACACCCTTGACGCGATGGATGCGCTGATCCGCCACGCGGCGGGGTTCTGGGGCATCACCGAGCAGGACCGGCTGCATGTGCCCTCGCCGGTCGGGCATATCGGCGGGATGCTCTATGCCTTCGAGTTTCCCTGGGCTACGGGCTGTATCGCCCGGCTGGACGATGCCTGGGACCCCGACCGCGCGGTGCGCCTGATCGACGCCGAGGGGCTGACCTTCATCGCCGGGGCCACGCCGTTCCTGTCCGGGCTGATCGACGCGGCCCGGCGGGCGGACAGCAGCCTGCCCTCGCTCACCCGGTTCATCTGCGGCGGCGCCAGCGTACCGCCCGAACTGGTGCGGCGCGGGCTCGCGCAATTTCCCAACGCGGTGGTCTCGCGCGCCTTCGGCTCGTCCGAGGTGCCGCTGATCTGCCCCGGCCTGCGCACCCGGGCCGAGGCCGAGGCCCATGCTGATACCGACGGCGAGGCGACCTGCGAGGTGACGCTGGTCGAGGGCGAGATCACCGTGCGCGCGCCGCAGATGCTGGCGGGCTATCTGGACCCCGCCGACGACGAAGGCGCCTTCACCGGGGACGGTTTCTTCCGCATGGGCGATCTGGGGGCGTGGGTCGAGGGGCGCTATCTGGTCATCACCGGGCGCAAGAAGGACATCATCATCCGCAAGGGCGAGAATATAGCGCCCCTGGAAATCGAGAACGCGCTGATGCGTCACCCGGATGTGGCGGCCTGCGCCGTTGTCGGCCGCCCCGACCCCGAGCGCGGCGAGATGGTCGTGGCCTTCGTGGTGCCCGCGCCCGGCGCTGCCTTCGACATGGCGGCGATGACGGCGCATCTGGAAGGGCAGGGGCTGGCGCGGCAGAAATTCCCCGAGGAGCTGCGGCTGATGGCCAGCCTGCCGATGAATGCCGTCGGCAAGGTGCAGAAGCCGGATCTGCGCCGCCTCGCCGCCGGGGGGTGATTGCCCGCCCCCGGTCCGCGTGCGACAAGGTTCGGACAGTTTGGACAATGGGGATGCGGTGACTCAGGATGGAACCCAGGCGATCCGCCGCGCAGCCGAGATGCTGCGCTGCATCGCGCGCGCCAGCGACGCCGGGGCCTCGACCCTGCGGGAGATCTCGGAAACCGTGGGCCTGTCGCGGTCGACGGCGCACCGGATCCTCAAATGCCTGACGGACGAGGGGCTGGTCGCCTATGACAGCGCGACGCGCCGCTACGAGATCGGGATGCTGAGCTACGAGCTGGGCCTTGCCGTGACCGACCGCGCGCTCGGCATGGTGCCGCTGACCGCCGCCGCCGATCGCATCGCGCTGCGGGCGAATGTCACCACCTATCTCATGCGGCGTTCGGGGATCGAGGCGGTCTGCGTCCACAAGGCCGAGGGCCGGGCGCTGATCCGGGCGATCCCGGTCGAGGTGGGGCAACGCCGCCTGCTGGGTGTCGGCGCGGGCGCGACCGCGCTGCTGGCCGCGATGGGCGATGAGGCGGTGGAACGGGTGCTGTCCAGCGTCGAGCCGCAGCTTCACCGCTACAACGACCTCACGACCGAGAGCATCCGCACCGCCGTGACGCAGGCCAATCTCGACGGTTTCGCCGAAAGCCACGGTCGGGCCTATGCCTCGGTCTATGGCCTGGGCATGGCGGTGCGCAGCGGCACGGACATACCCAGCTTCGCCCTCTCCATCGCCGTGCACGCCCCGGAGGCGACGCCGGAGCGCATCGCCGACTGGAAGGCGATCATCGCCGAGGAGGCCGCCACCGCCTTGCGTGATCGCTGAAGGCGGCGGATTACGGGGTCCGTTGCGATGCGGGTCATGCGGCAGACGGCACAAGGCGTGGCCTCTGATCGGGCGCGGGCATGGACCCGGGCGGGGTCGCGGTCCTTCTCGCGCGGGGTCTCGTCCGGCATCGGCACCCCGATCCGAGCCAGGCTGTCCGACGTCAGCCTCTTGACGCCTCCCGGGGCGACGGCCACGGTGCAGTCGATGCGCGTATCCACCCGGGCGCCAGCGCCGAGGCCGAGGGGATGACGGCCGGATCCGGGACGCCCGATTGCGCCGGGCAAGGCGATTTCTTCCACCGATGACGAGGTGGCCCTTGACCCGCTCGGGTGCCGGTGGTGCCCGGCACGGCTGCGCCTCCGGCGCTGGCTGAGCCCCCGTGCCACCGGGGTCACCGCGCCAGCGGCCATCACCTAGTTCAGCGGGGCCTCCGCGACGATCGCCTTCAGTTCGACATGCTGTCGCAGCCCACCGTTGGGCCGGTTCTGGATGCTCACCGTCCCGCCTGACCTTTCGAGGATGCTCTGGGCGATCGAGAGACCGAGCCCCGCGCCCGGCACCGTCCGCCGCCGGGCCGGATCGGCGCTGAAGAAGGGCTCGAAGACCTGCTCCAGCAGCGCCTCGGGGATGCCGGGGCCGTTGTCGACGATATCGACTGCCGCCGTGCCGTCCTGAAGCGTCAGGCTGACCTCGGCGCCGCCGCCATGCGTCGCGGCGTTGACGATCAGGTTGCTCAGCGCGCGGCGCAGCGCAATCGGCCCGGCCCGCACCGTCACCGGGGACCGGATGTCGAGCGACACGGAATGCCCGGCCGAGCGCAGGTCGCGGACGATGACCCGCAGGTGATCGTCCAGCCGGAAGGTCGCGGGCTCTTCGCCGCCGGTCTCTTCGCGCACCAGCCGGATGGCGCTGTTGGCGATCCCCTCCAGCTCGGCCAGATCCGCCAGCCATTTCTCGCGCTCGGCCTCGTCGCGGATGAATTCGGCGCGCAGCCGCAGCCGGGTCAGCGGGGTGCGCAGGTCATGACCGGCGGCGGCGACGACCCGCATCCGGCTGGCGATGGATTTGCGCAGCCGCGCCGACAGCCGGTTGATGGCCATCGCCGTCTGCTTGACCTCGATGGGGCCGGCCTCGGGCAGGGGGGCGGGCACGCCATCCGTGCCGAAGGTCAGCATCGTGTCGTGCAGCAGCTGCAACGGCACCGTCACCCGCCAGGCGGCGTAGAACGAGACGATGCCGGTGCCGGTGGTCAGCACGATGAGCCAGATCAGCAACGCGTCGAAACCGCTGCTTTGCGGGCTCAGATCGGGGATCACCACGCTCAGCCAGCGACCGCCCTGCAACCCGACCAGGGCCGTGGCGCCGACCACGCCGGGGCGGAAGAAGACGCGCAGGTCGCGCTCGATGCCGCGCTCGGCCAGGATGTCGCGCAGCATTCCCGCGGCCAAGTCGTCCTCGGGGCCGTCCAGCGGCTGGTCCTCGACCACCGCGCCCAGCAGGGCAATACTGGCCGGATCGCGCTCGGCCGCCTCGGCCAGAAGGGCGAGCTGGTTGGCGACGGGCGTCATGGTCGCCGCGGTCAGCCGGGGCTCGATGATCGCCAGTATCAGTGCGACGGCCAGCATGTTGAGGATCAGGACCGAGACCACCAACAGGCCGGCGATGCGGAAGCGGATCGAGTTCATGGCGCGGAGGGCAGGTCGTCGGCGGTCCAGGACGAGGGGCTGAGCACCAGCTGGTAGCCGCCGTTGCGCACGGTCTTGAACACCGGCTCCGCCACCGCGGCGGACAATTTGCGCCGCAGGCGGCTCATCAGGACATCAATCGAGCGGTCGAGCGGGTCATGGTCGCGCCCGCGGGTCAGATCGAGCAGCAGCTCGCGTGACAGAACCCGGCCCGGGCGTTCGAGGAAGACGTGGAACAGGTCGAACTCGGCCGAGGTCAGCTCGATCTCGGCGCCGTGGCCGTCGGTGACGCGACGCTGGGCCACGGCCACGGTGATGTCGCCCAGCCGGTATTCCTCGGCTTCGGGCGCGGTGCCCGCATCGGGCGCGCTGCGGCGCAGGACCGCCTTGATCCGCGCCACCAGCTCGCGCGGGTTGAAGGGTTTGCCGAGGTAATCGTCAGCGCCCAGTTCCAGCCCGACGATGCGGTCGATCTCTTCGCGCAGCGCGGTCAGCAGGATGACCGGGATCTTCGGCGTCTGGTCGCTGAGCGCGCGGCAGATCTCCAGCCCCGAGCCATCGGGCAGCATCACGTCGAGGACAATGAGGTCGGGACGCGCGCGGGCGAGTTCGGCCCGGCACTCGGCCTTGTCCTGCGCGATGCGGACGCGGAAGCCCTGCTCGCGCAGATAGCGCTGCAACAGCGTGCGGATCTCGGCGTCGTCGTCAACGACAAGGATCGAAGCCATGCCACCCTCTCGGTCCGGGTCCAGCGCCCCGGTTGTTCCCCTGCCCGGCAGCCGAGGCCCTGCGGTGCGGGTCGATACCGGGACCGGGGCCAGTCTTGCGCCGGGACCTGTCTTACACCAAGCCGCCCGCGGGCGAGAGGAGTTTTGCATCCGAATGTTGCTGCCCGGGCCCGGGAAATGTTCAGACACAAATTTCCTTCCGCAGCAATGTTTCGCAACAAAAGAGACCTAAACCGGAAACGCTGCCCGCCTATCTGTGACCGACAGGATCTGGCGCCCGGCGCCCGGCCCCTGCTTTTCCCTGCCCGGCGCCATCGCGGCGACGGGCGCGCGGGCGGGCAGGCCGGGTCGCGCCCGCGCCCAAGAACACGTCGGAACAGAGGTAATCATGACCGATCTTCTCGCTCACCCGGCCGGGACCCGGGCAGGTCTCGCGCTCGCGCTCGGGGCCGCTCTGGTATTTGCCGCGCCCGCCGCCCATGCGCAGGGGGCACCGGGGCAGATGCCGCCCACGCCGGTCGGAGTGGTGACGCTTCAGCCCGAAACGGTGCCGCAGCTGGCCATCATCCCCGGGCGCGCGGTCGCCGCCGAGGCGACGGACATCCGTCCGCGTGTCAGCGGCATGGTGACCGAGTTGCTCTACACCGCCGGTCAGCAGATCGAGGCCGGCACGCCCATGTTCCGTATCGAATCCGCCACCTACGAGGCGGCGCTGGCGCAGGCGCATTCGCAGGTGACCTCGGCCGAGGCGTCCCAGCGCGAGGCGCAATCGGCCTTCGACCGGGCCTCGCGGCTGGTCGGCACCGGCACGACGCAGGCCAACGTCGACACGGCGCGCGCGGCGCTGGATCAGGCGGCGGCGGCGCTGGCCGCGGCCGAGGCCGGGCAGCGGGTGGCCGAGATGGAGCTGGGCTGGACCACCGTGACCAGCCCGATCGCCGGCATGGCCGGGGTGGCACAGGTCTCGGTCGGGGATCTGGTCACCGCCGGGCAGGCGCAGGCCATGGCCCGCGTCACCGCGCTCGACCCTATCGAGGTCGATCTCTTCGGTCCGGTGGCGCGGCTGCAACAGCTGGTCGACACGCTGGGCGCGGGCAATGCGGCCGAGGTGCTGAACATGCGCGCCACGCTGATCCTGAACGACGGCACCCCCTATGCCACGCAGGGCGAACTGGTCTCGCCGGGCTTCGAGGTGTCGATGTCCACCGGCGCCATCGACACGCGCTTTCGCTTCGACAACCCCGAGTTCCGCATCCTGCCGGGCATGTTCCTGCGCGGCCAGATCGAGATCGGCCGCACCGAGGGTTTCCTGGTCAGCCAGCACGCGGCGTTCCGTGACCGGCAGGGCAACCTCAGCGTCTGGCTGTTCGAGGACGGCGCGGCGCAGCAGGTGAGCGTGACCGATGCGGGCAGCTACAACCACCATTGGATCATCACCGGGGGGCTCGAACCCGGGGCGCAGCTGATCGTCGACAATTTTGGCCGTCTGGCGCCCGGCGCCCCGGTGCAGCCGGTGCCCGCCCGCGTCGACGAGAACGGCATCGTGCACACGCTGCCGCCCGAGGGCGATGCCCCCGCCGATACCCCCTCGGCCGCGACGGAGTAAGACCGCATGGCGCAATTCTTCATTCACAGGCCGGTCTTCGCCTGGGTGCTGGCCATCGTGACCATGGTGCTGGGCGCCATGGGCCTGATGCGTCTGCCGATCGCCCAATATCCGGAAATCGCGCCGACCACGGTGCAGATCCGCGCGGTCTATACCGGCGCCTCGGCCGAGATCGTGGCCGATTCGGTGACCACGGTCGTCGAGGATGCGATGACCGGCATCGACGGCATGATCTACATGACCTCCAGCTCGGGGCCGGGCTCGGCCTCGGTCTCGCTGACCTTCGATGACAGCGTCGATCCCGACATCGCCCAGGTGCAGGTGCAAAACCGTCTGCAACTGGCGCAGGCGCAGCTGCCCACCGTGGTGCAGCAGAACGGGCTTTCCGTGGCGCGCTCTACCTCGTCGATCCTGATGGTCGCCTCGATGACCAGCCGGGACGGGGACATCTCCTCGGTGGAACTGGGCGATATCGCCGCGCAGATGGTCGAAGACCCGATCCTGCGCACCCCCGGCGTCGGCTCCATCCAGTCCTTCGGCGCCGGCTACGCGATGCGCATCTGGCTCGATCCGATGCGCATGGTGCAATACCAGATCGTGCCCTCGGACGTGATCGCGGCGGTGGGCGAACAGAATACCAATGTCACGGTCGGCACGCTGGGCAGCCAGCCCACGCGGGAGGGCCAGCGCCTGACGATCCCGATCTCGGCCCAGTCGCAGCTGTCGACGGTCGAGGAATTCGAAGGGATCCTCCTGCGCGTGCAGGAAGACGGCTCGACCGTGTTCCTCGGCGACGTGGCCGACATCTCGATCGGGCAGGACAGCTACGATTTCGCCACCCGCTACAACGGCAATCCGGCGACCGGCTTCGCGATCAACCTCGCCACCGGCGCCAATGCGGTCAGCACGGCGGATGCGGTGCGCGCGACGCTGGAGCGGATCGAACCCTCGCTGCCCGAGGGGGTCGAGATCGTCATCCCCTATGACACCTCGCCCTTTGTCGAGAAATCCATCGGTCAGGTCTACAAGACCCTGCTGGAGGCCGTGGCGCTGGTCTTCGTGGTGATCCTCGTCTTCCTGCAGAACTGGCGGGCGACGCTGATCCCGGTGATCGCCATTCCGGTCGTGCTGCTGGGCACGTTCGGCGTGCTGTCGCTGTTCGGCTTCTCGATCAACACGCTGACCATGTTCGCGCTGGTGCTGGCCATCGGCCTTCTGGTCGATGACGCCATCGTCGTGGTCGAAAACGTCGAGCGGGTGATGGAGGAAACCGGCCTCGGCCCGGTCGAGGCCACCGAACGCAGCATGAAAGAGATCACCTCGGCGCTGGTGGGCATCGTGACGGTGCTGTCGGCGGTGTTCCTGCCGATGGCCTTCATGACCGGCTCCACGGGCGTGATCTACCGCCAGTTCTCGGTCACGATCATCAGCGCCATGGTGCTGTCCTTGGGCGTCGCGGTCATCCTGACCCCCGCCATGTGCGCCACCCTGCTCAAGCCGCGCAAGCACGGCGACGGCTTCTTCCTCGCGCGGTGGTTCAACAGCGGGCTGGACCGGCTGACCCGGGGCTATGGCAAGACCGTCGGCACCGTGGTCAAACGGCCGATCTTCATGATCCTGATCCTTCTGGGCATCAGCTATGTCACGCTGGACCGCTTCCAGGCGCTGCCCTCGTCCTTCATCCCGCAAGAGGATCAGGGCGTGCTCATGGCCATGGTCGAAGCCCCGCGCGGGGCGACGATGGCGATCACCGAGGCGCTGCTCGCCGATGTCGAGCAACACCTGCTCACCGCCGAGGCCGAGAGCGTCGAGGCCGTGTTCGGCATCGTCGGCTTCTCGATGTCGGGGGCCGGACAGAACGGCGCCATGCTGTTCGTCAAGCTCAGGGACTACGAGGAGCGCACCGCGCTGTCGGCCGCCGATCTGGTGAACCGGCTGAACGGGCATTTCTTCATGAACAACCGCGGCGGCATGGTCTATTTCCTGCAGCCGCCGGCGATCCAGGGACTGGGTGCTTCGGCCGGCTTCTCCATGTATCTCGTCGATCAGGCGAACCGGGGCCCCGAGGCCCTGTCCGAGGCCGCCGACCGGCTGGTCGCGGCGGGCATGGCCGACGGGCGCGTCACCAATCTGCGCGGCAACAGCGCACCGTTCCAGAGCGCGCTGAGGCTCGACATCGACCAGCAGCAGGCCCGCGCCTACGGGCTGTCGATCACCGAGATCAACGCCATGCTGTCGGTGATCTTCTCGGGGCGCGAGGTCAACGACTTCACCCTGGGCAACGATCTGCGCCCGGTGATCGTGCAGGGCATGACTGAGGCGCGGTCCGCGCCCGAGGACATCGACCGCTGGTACGCGCGCAACACCAGTGGCGAGATGGTCCCCTTCTCGGCCTTCTCGCAGCGGGCCTGGGACGATCAGGCGCAGGGCATCTCGCGCTTCGGCGGCACCGGCGCCATCGAGATCAGCGGCGAGGCCACGCAGGGCTTGTCCTCGGGCGAGGCGATGCTGGCGATGGAGGAACTGGTCGCGGATCTGGGCGGCGGCTATGCCGTGTCCTGGACCGGCCTGTCCTATCAGGAGCGGCTCTCGGGCAATCAGGCGCCGATGCTGTTCGCGCTGGCCGCGCTGGTGGTCTTTCTGGCGCTGGCCGCGCTTTATGAAAGCTGGTCGGTGCCGCTCTCGGTCATGCTGGCGGTGCCGATCGGCATCCTTGGGGCGGTGCTGGCGGCGGGCACGTTCGACCAGTCGAACGATGTCTATTTCAAGGTGGGGCTGCTCACGACCATCGGTCTGGCGGCGCGAAACGCCATCCTGATCGTGGAATTCGCGCAACAGCTCTACCATCAGGGCAAACCCCTGCGCGAGGCCGCGACCCAGGCGGCGATGATGCGCCTGCGCCCGATCCTGATGACCACCTTCGCCTTCATGCTGGGCGTGCTGCCCCTGGCCATCGCCAGCGGGGCAGGGGCCGCGGCCCAGCATTCGATCGGGATCGGGGTTCTGGGCGGCATGACCTCGTCGGGGGCGATCGGCATCTTCATGGTGCCCGCCTTCTATGTCGCGATCCTCGCCCTCGTCGAACGCCTCGGCCGCAAGAACCGGAAGGAAATCTCCCGATGATCGCCTCGATCACCCGTCCCCTGGGCGCGCTGGCCGCGCTCTCGCTGCTCGCCGGCTGCGCGCTGGGGCCCGATCCCTCGGCGCGGCCCGAACTGTCGCTGCCCGTCACCTATGTCGAGGGGGACGCGATCCCCGTTGGCGAGGTGGCGGCCCGCGCCTTCTGGAGCGACTACAACGACCCGATGCTGAGCGCGCTCATCGCCCAGGGTCTGAACGCCAACCTTTCGGTGCAGGCGGCGGACGAGCGGATCCGCGCCGCCCGGGCCGGGCTCCGCGGCACCGGCGTGCTGGCCAGCCAGCTGGCGGGCGAAAGCTCCGTGGCCACGTTGCGCAGCGATCCCGGCACCGGCGCGATCTCGCGGCTGGAGAGCGGTACGCTGAGCGCGGGCTTCGTCCTCGATCTGTTCGGTGGCGCGCAACGCACCCGTCAGGCGGCGGGGGCGGCCCTGCTGTCGGCCGAGGCCGGGGCCCAGACCGCGCGGCTGGCCTGGATCGCCGAGGTCATCGCCGCCTATGGCAACGCCCGCTTCTATCAGGAGAGCATGGCGCTGACCCGCCAGACCCTCGCCTCGCGCGAGCGCACGGTCGAGATCACCCGCGGCATCATCGCCGCCGGCGGCGCCACGCAATTCGAGCTGTCGCAGGCGCAGGCCGAGCTGGATCTGGCCCGCGCCGATCTGCCCAGCCTTCAGGCCGCGTTCAATGCGCAGGTCTTCGGGCTGGCGCTGCTGCTGGATCGTCCGGCGGCGCCCCTGGTGGCCGAAATGCAGCGCGGATCCGCCATGCTACGCGTGCCGGCCACGCCCCGCGCCGGGGTCCCGGCCGAGCTGCTGCGCAACCGGCCCGATGTGCGCGAGGCCGAGCATCAGCTGCAGGCCGCAGTGGCGCGGGTGGGCGTGGCGGAGGCAGATCTCTATCCCTCGCTCTCGCTCATCGGCAGCGTGGCCAGCAGCAATCCGGGTACGGACAGCTGGCGGTTCGGCCCGCAGCTGTCGCTGCCCCTGCTGAACCAGACGGCCCTGCGCTCGGTCCGCGACACCCGCGTCTCCGAGGCGGCGCAGGCCGAGATCGCCTGGCGTGCCGCGGTGTCGCGCGCTGTCAACGATGTGCAGACGGCACAATCGAACCTGCGCAACTTCCGACAGCGCACCGATCTGATGCGTCAGGCGGATCAGTCGTTGCGGCAGGCCTATGGTCTGGCGGAGCAAAGCTTCGCGGACGGCTCGCTGCTGTTGCTGGACCTGCTGCAGGTCGAGCGTTCGCGCGCCCAGGCCCGGCTCGGCGTCGCCAGCGCCCAGAACGACGCGGCGCAGGCCTGGGCCCAGTTGCAGATCGCTCTGGGCGCCGGTTCCGCGATCCGCTGAGCGGCAGCGACCCAGGGTCAGAAGATCATGGCCGGCAGCGCAGACAGCGCTGCCGGCCACCGCCACCGCCCGCCAAACGCCTGATCGCGTGCGGTCCAAGGACCGGTGGAGGCGGATCAAGTCCAAACCGGGCTCGGGTCGCGGTTGGATGAAAGTTCAGTGGCAGGTCACCGATGCCATCCATTTGTCCCCTCTCGGCAGATTTGCCTCGCAATTTGCCTGCCGGGCACTGGCTGCGACGGGGCTTCCTCGACTTCGGCCCGAGCGTGGACTGGTTCACCTGCAAGGTCTTGGCGTGAACCATCGCGAACACGCCGGAGGCAGACTGCCGCGGTAAGGCCCCGAACGAGGCGGTCCGCAGCTTCGGACCGTCGGGAATCATGACCCGCGCTCAAGGGTCGCGCGGACATGTGGCGACAGCACAGCCCCAGAGTGCCACCTGCAAAGTCTGGGAAAGCCGCCTATGGTCAGCCGCCGGATGATGTTGTCGATGTGGCGGAGCGAGGCGATATCGACCAGCTGGCCTTTGTACCGCACCGCGCCCAGCCCCTGTTCCAGCGCCTCATGGAAGGCTGCCCGCATCGCCCGTGCCTCGTCCACCCGGGATTGCTGCGGCGAAAACCCCTCCTGCGCGATGGCCACCTGCAACGGGTGGATCGCCCATTTTCCGACCATGCCGATGATGGCGGCGCGCTCAGCCTCGCGCCGATAGGCCTCGGGGCTCGAAAAATCGCCGAACGGTCCGCCTGTCATGCGGGTTTGCCGCCCTGCTGGCCCTGCTGCTGTCCTCGGCGCATATCCTGGCCAGGTTCGCCGGCAACGACGCCTGGATCGCGCGATACCATGAGGTGATGATCTACCTACTGGTCTGGGCGGTCCTGCTGTCGGGCGCCCTGTTGGTGGCCGAGGGCCGGCACATCGGTGTCGATCTGGTCGTGGCAAATTGCAGCGAGCCGGTGCGCCGCAAGCTCGAAATCGCCACCACGTTGATAAGCCTGATCTTCTCGGGCACGCTTGTCTGGTACGGCGGCCTCATCACCTGTGAAGCCCGGGACATCGGCGAGCGCTCGCTCATCGCGCTGCGCTTCCCGATGTGGATGTATTTCGCCGCACAGACCACGAGTTGCGCCCTGATGTCGGTTCTGTTTCTGTTCCGCCTTGTCGCGCTGATTACCGGCGCCGGGGGCCCGGGAAGCGAGGGGCTCTGATGTCGGTCGCCTTGCTTGTCCTCCTGCTGCCGGGGCTCCTGCTTCTGGGCACGCCGCTGTTCGTGGTGATGGGGGGGCGGTCTGCCTGCTCATTGTCTCCGAGGGCTATGCCGCGATGACGCTGGTCGCGCAGAAGATGATCGACGGGTTGAAAAACGATCTTCTGAGGTCGCTGCCGGTTTTGGGCATGGCAACGGCGATCCTGGGCTGGATGCGGGGCGGGCTGGGGCCGGTCGCGGTCGGCGCCTGCACCATCGTCGCCTCGATCTCGGGGTCCGGCGTCACCACCGCGCTGGCCATGTCCGCGCATGGCGACGTGTTCTTCGGGATTTCCGGCCTGACAGCGGGCACCGGAAACGCCGCATTTCCTGCGGCTCGCTCTCAATCGTCGACCGCGGATGATCGGGGCCATGGCCCGAGCTGTCATCGTCCCTGCCGAACCGGGGGCCGATCTCGATGGAATTTCTGTCATGGCCATGACAAGACGGCCTGGAGATTTGGGCGCGACGTGACAGGGAGTCATTTCCAGTGATCGATATTCAACCTCTGGCCATTCTGCGCGAGATCGACCGGACAGGCAGCCTGACCCTTGCCGCCGACCGCTTGAACCTGACCCAATCGGCGGTCAGCCATGCGATCCGGCGGTTCGAGGAGCGTCATGGCGTGAAGCTCTGGGAGCGCGAGGGGCACAAACTCCGACTCACGCAGACGGGAGACTATCTGCTGGGGCTGGCGCTGCGGGTGCTGCCACAGCTTGAACACGGCGCGACGGTGCTTGACGACTATGCGCGCGGGCGGCGCGGCGCGATCCGCGTGGGAATGGAATGCCATCCCTGCCAGGACTGGCTGATGCGGGTCGTGGACCCGTTTCTGGCGCAATGGCCCGATGTCGATCTGGACGTGACCACGGCCTTCCAGTTCGGCGGGCTGGCGGCGCTGCTGGGCCATGAGATCGACGTTCTGGTCACGCCCGACCCGGTTGAGCGTCCGGGGCTCGAATACACGCCCGTCTTCGATTACGAACTGGTCCTGGCGGTGGCCGAGACACATCCTCTGGCAGGCAAACAGCGGGCCGCGCCCGAAGATCTGGCAGGCGAGACCCTGATTACCTATCCCGTCTCGCGCGAGAGGCTGGATATCTACACCCGCTTCCTTGTCCCGGCCCATGCCTTGCCGCGCCGCCATCGCACGGTGGAGACGACCGATCTGATGCTGCGACTGGTGGCCTCGGGCCGCGCCGTCAGTGCGACCCCCGACTGGCTTTTGCGCGGGGCCAAAGGGGTGACGGGTGTGCGGCTTGGCGACGGCATCGCGAAATCCATCCACCTGGGTCGTCGCTCGGGCAAGACGGCCGGCTATCTGGACGGGTTCATCCATCTGGCCAAGGCCGTCCAGATCTGAAACGCCGCCGACTTTGTCGCGGATGGTCTTCGGCTTCGCCCCGGGCTTCGGTGCGGAAGGGGGCCGGGTTTGCAGACCGAGCGGTTCCAGGCGTGAGTCGCACTGGACATGTCAGGCTGTCATGTTTCTCTGAAATATCATCATTTTTCTTCATGGTCCTGCTCGGGCATACCTCCGCTGGCCGGCCGGCTGACACCGGTCGACCACCGATTGAGCCCGCCTGAAACCAAGAGTCAGGCACCATCTGAACGAGAAAGAAGCGGCCTCGGGCTTTGTCTCGGCAGCCAGGAGACCAGATCACCATGACCAGAGACGTCACCTTCACGATCAGGAGCCTTCGTTTCGACGAGGAGTATGCGCCAGCCGACAGCACCCGGCTCACCACCAATTTCGCGAACCTCGCGAGAGGGGAGAACCGGCAGCAGAACCTGCGGGGGGCGCTGCGGATGATCGACAACCGCTTCAACGCCCTCGCGCCATGGGACAATCCCGAGGGCAACCGCTACGGCGTCGCGCTGGATATCGTCTCGGTCGATCTGGATATTGACGGCAGTGGCAGCGCCTTTCCGGCCATCGAGGTCCTGAAGACGACGATCCTGGACCACAAGGCAGGCGCGCGGATCGACGGGCTGGTCGGCAACAACTTCTCCTCCTATGTGCGGGACTATGACTTCAGCGTGCGGCTGCCCGCGTACAACAAGGATCGGTCAGGCTTCGTCATTCCGGACGACTTCGGCGATCTGCACGGCAAGCTGTTCAGGAGCTTCGTGTCTTCCGACACCTACAGCGCCCGTTTCCGCAAGCCGCCGGTGATCTGCCTGAGCGTCTCGCACAACAAGGTCTATCGGCGGACGGCCAATCACCACCCCGTCATGGGCTTTGAATACCTCGCGAACGAACCATCGCTCACCGAGGAATATTTCCGGAAGATGGGGATGCAGGTCCGCTACTTCATGCCCCCGGAGAGCGCGGCGCCGCTGGCCTTCTATTTCTTCGGCGATCTGCTCAACGATCACACCAATCTGGAACTGATCGGCACCATCGCCACGATGGAGACCTTCCAGCGCATCTACCGGCCCGAGATCTACAACGCCAATTCTGCCGCCGGTGCGGTCTATCGGCCGAGCCTCGAACAGCCGGATCATTCGCTGACCCGCATCGTCTATGACCGCGAGGAACGCAGCCGACTGGCCGCCGAGCAGGGCAAATTCGCCGAAGACCACTTCATCAAGCCGCATCGGGCCGTTCTGGACGCATGGTCCGCCCGGTTCGCCGCCTGACCCACCGCGAGACATACGAGGTAAATTCAATGACCAAGCTGCTCCCGACATCGACTGCCGGAAGTCTCCCCAAACCCTCCTGGCTGGCCGAGCCCGAAAAGCTCTGGTCCCCTTGGAAACTCGAAGGCCCGGCGCTTGTCGAAGCCAAACGGGATGCCTTGCGTGTGACCCTCGCCGAACAGGAAGGCGCGGGCATCGACATCGTCTCGGACGGTGAACAGACGCGCCAGCATTTCGTCACCACCTTCATCGAGCATCTGACCGGTGTCGATTTCGAAAAGCGCGAGACGGTGAAGATCCGCGACCGCTATGAGGCGAGCGTGCCCACCGTCGTGGGGGCGGTCTCCCGCGACAAGCCGGTCTTCGTCGAGGATGCGAAATTCCTGCGCGCGCAGACCGACAGCCCGATCAAATGGGCGCTGCCGGGGCCGATGACGATGATCGACACGCTCTACGACGCCCATTACCGCAGCCGTGAGAAACTCGCCTGGGAATTCGCCACCATTCTCAATCAGGAAGCCCGCGAGCTTGAGGCTGCCGGGGTCGATATCATCCAGTTCGACGAACCCGCCTTCAACGTGTTCTTCGACGAGGTGAACGACTGGGGCATCGCCACGCTCGAGCGGGCGATCGAAGGGCTGCAATGCGAGACGGCCGTCCATATCTGCTACGGCTACGGCATCAAGGCCAATACCGACTGGAAGAAGACCCTTGGCTCGGAATGGCGCCAATATGAGCGGACCTTCCCCAGGTTGCAGGCCTCCTCCATCGATCTGGTTTCGCTGGAATGCCACAACTCCCGGGTTCCGATGGACCTGATCGAGCTGCTGCGCGGCAAGAAGGTGATGGTCGGGGCCATCGACGTGGCGACCAATACCATCGAAACCCCGGAAGAGGTGGCCCGGACCCTGCGCAAGGCGCTGCAATTCGTGGATGCCGACAAGCTCTATCCCTGCACCAATTGCGGCATGGCGCCGCTTTCCCGCGATGTCGCGCGGGGCAAGCTCAAGGCGCTCGGCGCGGGGGCTGCTATCGTCCGGCGGGAGCTTTCGGCCTGAAGGCAGACCCGGACCGGGGCGGCCGGGGCCGCCCCTTTGGTTTGCGTCCCGCTACCCCTGTCCGGCTGCGGCCGGGGCCCCCCCTGCCAGCGTCAGCAGCGCGCGGCGGAACCCGGGCTCGGTCAGCACCACCTCGCCGGCGCCCAGCGCATCCGCGTGGCAAAGCGCCCGGGCGGTGAGGGTTTGGGCGCCTTCGATGGCGCGGGGCAGGGTCAGGCCCTGGCCGATGCCCGCGACCACCAGCCCGGTGAACAGATCGCCGGTGCCGGGCAGGGCGATGGGCAGGCGCTTGGTCCGGTGGCGGCTGGCCGGACCGGGGCCGAGGAGGACGGTCTCCAGCAGACCCTCGCCGGTGTCCTCCAGCTCGCAGCCGGTGGCGATCACCTGCGCCTCGGGCCCGAGGGGGAGGGCGGCGCGGGCGGCCTCCAGATCACCGAGCGAGCGGATCTGCTGTCCGGTAAGCCAGGCCAGTTCGAACGGGTTCGGCGTGGCGATATCGGCCATCGGCAGTAGCCGGTCGCGCATCACCCCGGCGATGGCTTCGGGCACATAGAGGCCCGGGCCGGTGTCGCCCATCACCGGATCGCAGACATAGCGCAGGCGCGGGTTCGCGGCCTTCGCCTCGGCCACGAAATCCGCCACCATCCCGGCCACGTCGGGCGAGCCGATATAGCCGGTGAGAAGATAATCGGCGCGCTCTGCCAGCCCGCGGTCGCGGGCGCCTTGCAGCAGGTCGGCGAAAAAGTCGGGCGGCAGGGGGCGGCCGCGCAGGGTCGGGTAATGGGGGGTGTTCGAGAAAAGCACCGTGGGGATCGCCGCCACCTCCAGCCCCGCCGCCTGCATCGGGAAGAGCGCGGCGGAATTGCCGACATGGCCGAAGACCACCTGGCTCTGGATCGAAATGACGAAAGGGGGGCGTTTCATGCGGTGCCGTCCAGTCTGGCGCTCCAATCCTCGACCCGGCGGCTTTCCAGCCGCCGGACCGCGTATTTCCGCCAGCCCTCGGCCAGCACATCGAGCGCGGCGATGCCTTCGAGTTCGGCCAGGTTCATCCGGTCGATATAGAGCGCGTGCCAGAGCCGTCGCAACGTCCAGCCCGGCGCCAGACGGTCGATCAACTCCAGCCGGTCGCCGGGGGCGACCATGCCGGGTTGCAGCACGCGGTAATACCAGCCGCTGCGCCCGGTCTGCTGTACCCGCCGCGCCATGTCGGGCACGCCGAAGCGGTGGTTGAGCTTCCAGCAGGGCTGGCGCCCCTGCGAGACCTGCAGCAAGGCGCCACCAAGCAGGAAGACATCGCCCACGGCGACCTCCGCTTCCGTGAGCCCCGTGGTCGAGAGGTTCTCGCCGAACCCGCCGGGGGTGGCGAGGGTCGGCAAGTCGCCAAGCTCGGCCCGCCAGGTCGGGTAATGGTCGCGCGGATAGTGATGCACCGCCTTCTCGATCCCGCCATGCACCCGCCGGTCGGCCTGTTCGTCGCCCTCGAACCCCTCGGGGCCAAGCATCAGCGGGCGGGTGACCGGCGTCTTGCCGATCCCGCTCAGCGTGTCGCATCCGGGCAGGGGAGCGGCGCGACCTGTCAGGAGTGTGACGGACCTCATCCATCCAACTCCCGCAGCCATTGCTTCAGCATGGCCTGACCGGCGGTCCGCAGGGCCGGGCCATGGGCCCTGGCATCCTGCCGGAGGGCCTTGGGGGCAATCCCCGCCTGCGCCAACTCTGTGCTATGGCCGATCAGCCAGCGTTCGAAATCGGGCAGCGTCCCGGCCTCGGGGTGACATTGCAGGCCGAGGAGGGTCCGGCCCCGGGCGAAGGCCTGCGTGGCACAGGCCGGGGTCGAGGCGAGGAGATCCGCGCCTTGGGGGATCTCGAAGGCCTCGCCATGCCAGTGCAGCACCGGCACGTCGGCAAGGTGCTTGAGCGGCCCCGCCCGGCCCGCTTCGGTCAGCGTGAGCGGAGAGAAGCCGATCTCCTTCGCGGGCAGCGGCGCGACCCGGGCGCCCAGCGCTGCCGCCATCAGCTGCGCGCCGAGGCAGAGGCCCAGGGTCGGCCGGTCGTGCGCCAGCCTCACGGCCAGCCAGTCGCGCTCCTGATCCATGCAGGGATAGGCGGCGCCCTCGTTCACGCCGATCGGCCCGCCCAGCACGACGACCAGATCCGCGGCCAGCGGGTCGGGCAACGGGTCGATCCCGGCGTCGATCCCCTGCAGGTCATAGCCCGCATCCGTCAGCACCGGGGCGAAGCTGCCCAGGTCTTCGAAGGCCACATGGCGCAGGATCAGGGCGGTCTTGGTCATCGGAACCTCTTGTCTTTCGCCCCTCTTTGGCAAATCACTGGCCCAGCCAGAAGGGCCAGTATGGAAGATTGGGATAGGCCGGTTTCAACGATGCGCGACCCTCTTGCCCTTGAGATCGACCCAGGCCTTGGCGGCCCGCTGTTCCTCGCCATCGCCGAGGCGATCACCCGCGACATCACCCGCGGGCGGCTGAAGCCAGGGGCGCGGCTGCCCGGCACGCGGGCGCTTGCGCGCGAGCTGGGGGTGAACCGCAATACGGTCGATGCCGCCTATCAGGAGTTGCTGACCCAGGGCTGGCTGCAGGCCGAACCGGCGCGGGGGACATTCGTGGCGCAGGATCTGCCGCAGGGGATGCTGGCGCGCTCGGCGGCGCCGGTGCCGGTCGAGCCGGTGGCGCCGCGCGCGGGGCTCGCGTTCACCGACGGGGCGCCGGACCCCAAGCTGGTGCCCGACAAGGCGCTGGCCCGGGCCTTTCGCCGGGCGCTGCTGTCGCCCGCCTTCCGCGCCGGGGCGGATTACGGCGATGCGCGGGGCACATTGTCGCTGCGGCAGGCGCTGGCCGGGTATCTGGCCACGGACCGCGGCGTGGTGGCGGATCCGGCGCGGCTGCTGATCGCGCGGGGCAGCCAGATGGCGCTGTTTCTGGCCGCGCGGGCGGTCTTGTCCCCGGGCGAAGTGATCGCGGTCGAGGAGCCGGGCTATCCGCTGGCCTGGGCGGCGTTCCGCGCCGCGGGGGCCGGGGTGCGGGGTCTGCCGGTGGATGGCGGGGGCCTCAGGATCGACGCGCTGGAGGCGGCGCTGGTTCAGGACCCGCGCATCCGGGCGGTCTATGTCACGCCGCATCACCAATACCCGACCACGGTGAGCATGGGCGCGGCGCGGCGGTTGCAGCTTCTGGAGGTGGCGCAGCGCCACGGGGTCGCGCTGATCGAGGATGATTACGACCACGAATACCGCTTCGAGGGCCGTCCGGTGCTGCCGCTGGCCGCCCGCGCGCCCGAGGGGCTGCCGCTGATCTATGTGGGGTCGCTGTCGAAACTGCTCTCGCCCGGGATCCGGCTGGGCTATGCGCTGGCGCCCGAGCCCTTGCTGCGGCGGATGGCCGAGGCGCGGGCCGCCATCGACCGGCAGGGCGACGCGCCGCTGGAGGCGGCGCTGGCGGACCTGATCCGCGAGGGCGATCTGGGCCGTCACGCCCGCAAGGCTCGGCGGGTCTACCGGGCGCGGCGGGATCTGCTGGCGGGGCTGCTGGAGGCGCATCTGGCGGGGCGGGCCACGTTCGACCTGCCTGCCGGGGGGCTGGCGCTGTGGCTGCGCTGCGCCGGTGTGTCGGCCGAGGCCTGGGCCGAAGCCGCCGGTCAGGCGGGGCTGGCGCTGCTGCCGGGCAGGCGCTTTGCGCTGGAGGGTCCGGCGCCGCAGGCCTTCCGTCTGGGCTATGCGGCGCTGGACGAGGGGCAGATCGCCAAGGCGGTGGCGATCCTGTCCCGCAGCTTCCCGGGCTGAGCCTATTCCGCCGCGACCCGGGGGCGGGCCCGCGCGGGGGCAATGTGCATGCCGAGCCGCGCCAGCAGCTCCTGATCCTTCCAGGCTGCCGGGTTGCCCGTGGTCAGCAACTGGTCGCCGACAAAGATCGAATTCGCCCCGGCAAGAAAGCACAGCGCCTGCAGCTCGTCGCTCATCCCTGTGCGCCCGGCCGACAAGCGCACGACCGAGGCGGGCATCAGGATGCGGGCCAGCGCCACGATGCGCAGCAGCGCGAAGGGATCGACGGCCTGGGCCCGCGCCTGCACCGGCACGCCCTCGATCTCGTTCCACAGGTTCACCGGCACGCTGTCGGGATGCGAAGGCAGCGTCGCCAGCGTCACCAGCAGGGCGATGCGATCCTCCTCGGCCTCGCCCATGCCGAGGATGCCGCCGCAGCAAACCTTGATGCCGCCCTTGCGCACCTGTTCGACCGTGTCGAGCCGGTCCTCCATCGTCCGGGTGCTGGCGATCTGGGCGTAATACTCGGGCGAGGTGTCGATGTTGTGGTTGTAGAAATCGAGCCCCGCCGCCTTCAGCCGCGCGACCTGTTCGGGCGACAGCATCCCCAGCGTCATGCAGGTTTCCAGCCCCAGCTCGGACACACCCCGCACCATGTCGCAAAGCCTGTCCATGTCGCGGTCCTTGGGGCTGCGCCAGGCGGCCCCCATGCAGAAGCGCTGCGCGCCCGAGGCCTTGGCGCGCCGGGCAGCGGCCAGAACCTCGTCCGTTCCCATCAGCTTGGTGGCCTTCACCCCGGTGTCGTGATGGGCCGATTGCGAGCAATAGCCGCAATCCTCGGGGCAGCCGCCGGTCTTGATGCTGAGCAGGCTCGCGGTTTCGATCGCATTGGGGTCGAAATGCGCGCGGTGCAGGCTTTGGGCGCGATGCATCAGGTCGGCGAAGGGCAGGGCGTGGATCGCCCTGGCCTCTGCCATGGTCCAGTCGGTCCGGATCATTGCGCGCGGGTCCGCAGGCGGGCGATGGCCGCGATGAGGCCCGAGGCCAGCGCCAGCTTGACCAGATCGCCCAGCAGGAAAGGCGTGAGGCCCGCGGCCAGCAGCCCCTGCGCCGGGACATAGAGCGCCAGCCAGGCAAGGCCGAGGGCATAGACCACGGCGAGGCCCGCCAGCATCGCCAGGAAGCGCCCGATCAGCCCGCGCCCCTGCGCCAGCCAGCCGGTCAGGCCCGCGCCCAGCAGGTAGCCCGCGAGGTAGCCGCCGGTCGGCCCGGCCATATAGGCCAGCCCGATGCCGCGTTCGGGAGAGCCCGAGAAGACCGGCATCCCCATGGCCCCGGCGGCGAGATAGGCCGCCACGGCCGCCAGCCCCAGCCGCGGCCCGAGCGTCGCGGCCAGGAAGAACACCGCCAGCGTGTGCAGCGTCATCGGCACCGGCCAGAACGGGATCTGGATCTTGGCGCCCAGCGTGACAAGGGCCGCGCCGAACAGCGCGAGCCCGAGGCCGCGCCAGAGGGCGGCGGGGCGGGTCTGCGAGGGGTCGAGAAATGCCATGGGTCTGTCCTCCGAAGATAGGCATCGAATCTATCTATAATTACGGAGGTTGCTTGGCAGTTGGGCAATCTTATTTATAGATAATCAGCCGGGAATCTCGTAAGTCTCTCTGACATCGGCGTTTTTTACCGCGGTCTTGCGCTTGCCGATCCAGCCGACATGCCGCGCGAGCGTGGTGCAGGCGAGGTCGGTCTGCCCCTTGCGCAGCGCGTCCAGAATGGCGCGGTGGTCGTGATCGGTGCGCGCCTCCCAGTCGCGCCGCCATGCGGCAAACAGGAACCGCGCGCTGGCCGCCTGCAGGTCGTCGATGGTCCGCAGCAGGCGCGGCATCCGGCAGGGGGCCAGGATGAGCCGGTGAAAATGGCGGTTCGCCGCCTCCCAGTCGCGGACCGTGCTGGCACTGTCGCCGTGGCGCGTAACCTCTTCTGCTTCCATCAGAATGGCGCGGGTCATATTGGGCGCGGCGTGGCGCAGGGCGAGGGATTCGAGGCTGGAACGCATCTCGGCCACCTCGCGCAATTCGGCCACGTCGAATTCGGTGACACGGAAGCCGCGCCTTGGTTCGCTCTCGGCCAGGCCCTGGGTCTGCAACTCGCGAAAGGCCTCGCGCACCGGGACGTGGCTGGCGCCGAATTCGGCGGCGATGTGGTCCTGCCGCAGCCGCGCGCCGGGCGGGATCTCGCCGGCGATGATGCGGTCGGCGAGGACGCGGGCGATGCGGGCGGATTGGGTCTCATCAGGAGCGTGCTTCATGAATTATAGATAATTCATTCCCATCCGGCTGTCGATGGCGTTCCGGCCCGTCACGGCGGTGGCACGCGCTCCGCCCGCGGCCCGCCGCCCCAGAATTGCAGAACCGCCGCCGCCATGCCGACCGCGATCAGCGCCAGCCAGCCGGTCGTGTAGCTGCCGCTCATCTGATAGCTCAGCCCGCCCAGCCACGCGCCCAGGAAGGCGCCGATCTGGTGGCTGAGGAACATCACCCCGAAGAGCGTGCCGAAATTCGCCGGACCGAAAAGGCCGTCGATCATGCCGCTGACCGGGGGCACCACGCTGAGCCACAGGAACCCCATCGCCGCGGCGAAGATCAGCGTGGATTCGACGCTGACCGGCAGGGTAAAGAAGGCCGCGATGGCCAGCGTGCGCAGCAGGTAGATCAGGGCCAGAACCGCCTCGTTCCCCCAGCGCTGACAGAGGTAGCCCGCCACCAGCGTGCCCAGCGCGTTGCACAGGCCGATCAGGGCCAGCGCCGTGGCGCCGACCGAGGGCGGCAGGCCGCAGAGCACGATGAAATTGGGCAGATGGGTGGCGATGAAGATCAGCTGGAACCCGCAGGCGAAGAAGGCGAGCGTGGCGATGACGAACGGGCGGCTCGTCAGGGCGGCCATGATCGCGCGGCGGGCGTCGGGGCGGGGGGCGGCCCCCGGGGCCCCGGCCGGGGGGCGGCGAAAGAGCAGGGCCATGCCGGTCATCAGCGCCGCGAGCAGCGCGAGGCCCGCAAGCGCGCCCTGCCAGTTCCAGCGGTCGATCATGAACTGCGTCGCGGGGGCGACGGCGAAGGTGCCGAGCGAGCCCGCCGCGGCAAGGATCGAGACGGCGGTGGCGCGGATCGCGGGAGAGGCGAGGCGCGACACGATCCCGACCAGCACGCCATGCGAGGTGGCGGCGACCGCCAGCCCGATCAGCAGCCCGCCGCCAAGGTAGAAGCCCGGCGTCCCGCCGCTGGCCATCAGCGCCAGCCCCGCGCCATAGAGGACCGCTGCCCCGGCCACGACCAGCCGCCCGCCGAAGCGGTCGCAGATCGCGCCCATGAAGGGTTGCCCGATCCCCCAGGCCAGATTCTGCAGCGCCATGGCGAAGCCGAAGGTTGCGACACTCACCGCGCCCGCCCGCGCCATCGGCTCCATGAAGAGGCCAAGGCTCTGGCGCAGTCCCATTGACAGCGACAGGATGGTGCCCGCCGCGATCAGGGCGGTCAGAAGAGCCGGGGTCCAGCGCCCCGTGGCTGACGTCGACATGGTGGCTTCCCGTTCCAGGACGGGCCGAGCCTAGCCATCTGGCGGGCGGGGGCCATTCACTCTTCGGTATACTCGGGCGCGCGGGCCTCCCGCCGCGGGGCCGCGGTGCGGTCGGCGATGACCAGCGTCACGGCGGCCTCTGCGGCCGAGAGGGCACAGGCGGTGTCGCCGTGGATCAGCATCCGGGCGATCGCCCCCTCGACCAGCAGGGCGATATGGGCGGCGAGGCGCGCCGGATCGCTGGCCCCGGCGGTGCGGAATTCCTGCTCCAGCCAGTCCACGAACCGCGTCTTGTGCCGCGCGGCCATCTGCACGGCCGGGTGCCCCGGCTGTCCGGCCAGTTCCACCGCCGCCCGGGTGAAGCCGCATCCGCGCCAGCGGGGACGGGCGGCGTGATCGGCCAGGGCGGCGAAAAGGTGGGTGATGCGCTCGGTCAGGGGCAGGGCAGGGTCGCCCAGCCAGCTGCGATACCGGTCCAGGGTGGCGCTGTCGCGGGCCTGAAGATAGGCGGCGATCAGCGCGTCCTTGCTGTCGAAATGGTTGTAGAGCGTGCGTTTGGTGACGCCTGCGCGTTCGGCAATCGCCTCGACCCCGACGCTGCGCAGGCCGTGTTCGTAAAACAGCGCCTCGGCCGCGGTGATGATCCTGTCTGCTGTGCTGTCCATCCTGTCGATCCGCCTGCTGCCTTGATGAGGGGGCCATCGGGCCCAGAGTGGCGCGTCCGGCCCGGTCTTTTCAACCCGCACGGCTTGCCACCGGCGTGGGGCGGCGCTTACCATGGCGTCCGTGGTGTCGGTTGACCGGGGGGAGGGGCGTTCATGTCCATCGCGGAGGCTCTGTCGCTGTTTCTGGCCATGGTGGCGCTGGCGGCCCTGCCCAGTTCCAGCGTGGCGCTGGTGGTGGTGCGCTCGGCCACGCAGGGGATGCGGCACGGGATCGCCGCCGCGCTGGGGATCGCGCTGGGCGATCTGATCTTCGTGGCGCTGGCCATCGCCGGACTGGCGGCGATGGCCGAGGTTCTGGGGACCTTCTTCACCCTGCTGCGTTACGCCGCCGCCGCCTATCTGGTCTGGTTCGGCCTCAGCCTGATCCGCAGCGCCGGGGTGGCGTCGACGGGGGCGGGCGCCGGGCGGGGCGGGCTTTGGATCAGCTTTGCCGCCGGGGTCGGGCTGACGCTGGGCGACGTCAAGGCGATCCTCTTCTACGCGGCGCTGTTCCCGGTGTTTGTCGATCCGCTCGGCGTCACGGCGGGCGATGTGGCGCTGATCGCCACGATCACGGTGGTCGCGGTGGCGGGGGTCAAGATCGCCTATGCCGTGGCCGCCCGGCGGATCGCCGCCGCCTCGCAGGGCTGGCGGTATCGGCGGGCGGCGCGGCGCACCGCAGGGGGCGCGATGATCCTGGCGGGCGGTGCGCTGGCGCTCAAGGCCTGAGGGGCGGCCCTCAGACCGGGTGCTGAAGGCGCGAACTGACGGCGATACGGTTCCACAGGTTGATGGTGCCGATGGCGATGGTCAGCCGGGCGATCTCGGCCTCCGTGAAGACCTCGCGCAGCTGGGCATGGACGGCGTCGGGCACGCCACTGGTGGCGACCAGGGTCACGCTTTCGGTCCAGTCCAGCGCCGCCCGGTCGCGGGCGTCGAAGAAAGGCGATTCCCGCCAGACCGAGACCAGATGCAGAAGCTGCGGGTCCAGCCCATCGGCAAGCGCCTCTTTCACATGCAGATCAACGCAATAGGCGCAGCCGTTGATCTGCGAGGCCCGCAGTTTCACCAGATGCAGCAGGCGGCTGTCGAGCCCCGATTGCGTGACGGCCAGGTCCAGCGCGCTGACTGCCTTGTAAAGATCGGGGGCGAGGCGGGGGATGCTCATCCGGGCTGACACGCGGTTTCTCCTTGGGTTGCGTCGAATCATGGATAATATATATCCATGATTTGGGGCCGCAAGCGAGGGTCGGATGCGCAAGATGAGCGACGGGGTCGAGGCGGCGCTGCATTCGGCGCTGGTGCTGACTGCGGTGCCGGACGGGAAGGTGCTGACCGGGCGCAGCCTTGCCACGCTGCATGGCGTCTCGGAATCCTATCTGCTGAAGCATCTGCGGGCGCTGGCGGCGGCGGGCGTGATCGAGGCGGTGCCCGGCCCCCGGGGTGGCTATCGGCTGGCGCGGGAGCCGGGGCAGATCACGCTTCTCGATATCGTCGAGGCGATCGACGGAACCGAACCCGCCTTCCATTGCCGCGAGATCCGTCGCCGTGGTCCCGGCAAGGCGCGGGATCCCTGCGTCTACACATCCGATTGTTTCATCAAGACCCGGATGCTGGCCGCTGAACAGGCTTGGCGCGCGGCGCTGCGGGCGCAGAGCCTTGCGGACCTTGTGGCGGATGGCGAGCGCTTGATCGACCCGGGCAACAAGGCGGCGGTGGCGGGCTTCATCGCCGACGAACAGCGCTGAGCCGGGCGCTAGTCAGCCCAGCAGCGCCTTGCCCAGCGGCTTTACGGGTTCCGAGCGCAGGACCAGCGAGGTGGTGACCGCGCCGAAACGGGCGATGGTGTCGACGATGCTTTCCAGCTGCCCCGGGGTCGGGACCAGCAGCTTGAGCAGGAAGCAATCCTCGCCGGTCAGGCGGTGAACCTCGATCACATGCGGCATCTGGGCGAAGGCGCGCAGCGCGGGCTGGATATGCTCATGGGTGGTCTTCAGGCGGATGATCGCCATCATGCCGAGCCCCAGCGCCGCCGGATCGAGCCGCGCGGCATAGCCTGCGATGATGCCGCGTTCCTCCAGCCGTTTCACGCGTTCGGAGATGGCCGGTTGCGACAGGCCGATGCGGCGCCCGATCTCGGACAACGGGGTGCGGGCGTTGTCCTGCAGCGCCTCCAGAATGGCGATATCCAGGCGGTCGAGGTCATGGGGTGGCATGAACTGCCTCCAGATCCGTTAAATCATCGGCAGATTGGCGCAAATTCCGATGAGTCGCCATTCCCTGCGTGGCCCGGGGCGGCGAGGCTGCGGGGCAGGGGATGGTCAGGAGCGACTCATGCAGCGATGGTTCGTCATGGTGCCGGGGATCGGCGGCTCGGGGCCGGATCACTGGCAAAGCCTTTGGCAGGGGCGCTGGCCCCGGACCCACCGTTTCGCGCCGGACTCCTGGGACCGGCCGGAGCCTGGCGACTGGATCGCGGCGCTGGAGCGGGCAATTGCCGCCGCGCCCCGGCCGCCGGTGCTGATCTGCCATTCGCTGGGCTGCCTGCTCTTCGCGCAATGGCGCGCGGCCTCGGTGCTGCCCGTCGCGGCGGCCTTTCTGGTGGCGGTGCCCGATCCCGAAGGCCCCGCCTTTCCGGCCGCGGCCCGGGCCTTTGGCCAGTTGCCCGGGGCGGGCTTCGGCGCGCAGCCGGTTCTGGCGGTGGCCAGCGCGGATGATCCCTATGATCCGGCGGGCAAGGCGATAGGCTGGGCCGAGGCGCAGGGTGCCCGGGCGCTGCGGCTTGGCGCGCGGGGTCACCTGAACGGCGCGGCGATGCTGGGCGACTGGCCCGAGGGGCAGGCGATCCTCGCGGCCTTCCTGCACGAGATCGGAGCGTAAGGCATGGAGATCACCACGGCATTGCTGGGCTTTTCGCTGGCGGCGGCGCTTCTGACCGTCACCCCGGGGCTGGACACCGCGCTGGTTCTGCGCACCGCGGCGGTCGAGGGGCCGCGCCGGGCGATGCTGGCCGGGGCGGGTGTGGTGACCGGGGTTCTGGCCTGGGGCCTGATCGCGGCGCTGGGGCTGGGGGCGGTGCTGGCCGTCTCGGAACTCGCCTACCGGGTGCTGCAACTGGCGGGCGCTGCCTATCTGGTCTGGCTGGGGCTGGGCATGGTGCGCTCGGCGGCACGGCCGCAAACACCGGGCCTGCCGAAGGTCGCGGCCCCGGCGGCGCCCAACTGGTTCCTGCGGGGCGTGATGACCAATCTGCTCAACCCCAAGGTCGGGGTCTTCTACCTCAGCTTCCTGCCGCAATTCCTGCCCGCAGGCGTGCCGGTGGTGCCGTTCAGCGTGCTCTTGGCGGGGATCCATGCGGCGATGGGGCTGGTGTTCTTCGCCGCGATCACCGCCGCGACCATCCCGTTCCAGCGGGCGCTGGGCGGGCCGCGTCTGCCGCGGATCCTCGATGCGGTGACCGGCGGGGTGCTGATCGCCTTCGCGCTGCGCTTGCTGCTGGAGCGGCGGGCGGGCTGAGGTCAGGCCCCCAGGCGGCGCTGCACCTGCCCCGGCGTGATCCCGTGCGCGGCGCGAAAGGCGGCGACGAAGCCGCTGGCGGTGGCATAGCCCGCGGCATGGGCGGCATTCTGGACGCTATCGCCCGCCATCAGCGGGGCGATGGCCCGCGAGAGCCGCAGATCGCGCATCCATGTCGCCCAGTTCTGCCCGGTCTCGCGCGTGACGAGCCGTTGCAGGCTGCGGCGGGACAGCGCCAGCGCCTCGGCCCAGGCATCGAGCGGGCGGTCGTCACCCTCCAGATGCGCCAGCGCGATGCGGCGCAGCCGGGGATCGGCGGGCAGGGGCAGGGCGGTCGCGCCAGAGGGACGGTCGAGCCGGTCCCAGAGCACCGCCGCCATCCGCGCAAAGGCGGGCTCGCGCCGTTCAGCACGCGAGGCGGCGGCAAGGCTGCGAAAGAGTTCGCGCTCCAGCGCTGCCAGCCGGAAGGGGGCGGGTCGCGCGGGCAGCGGTGCCGCGTCCGGCAGGGTGTAGAGGTTGACCGATTGCCGCGGCCCCGCGGCCCGGATCCGGTGGCGATGCCCGGGCGGCAACCAGATCGCCGTCCCGGGCGAGACCAGATGCAGCGCCTGCCCGGTCTCGACCGTCACCGGCCGGTCGGGGCACCAGGCCAGCTGGCCGCGCTGATGGGCATGGGCCTCGGGCATGGTGGCGGGCGTGAAGCGGGTGACGATGCCGATCACCGGGCTTGCGTCCTCGACATAGCCTCCGATTGCGTCCTGCTGCATGCTGGCACCTCCAAGACATCACCCGACACCGCCGCGATACATTTTTCCAGCCCCCGTGTCAGGATCGCGCGACAGAGTGGCGGAGGAAGGCATGCAGATCACGGACATGGCGCTGCTGGCGGGGGCGGGGCTGCTGGGCGGCCTGTGCAACGCGATTGCGGGCGGGGGCACCTTCTTCACCTTTCCGGCGCTGCTGGCGGTGGGGCTGCCGCCGGTCTCGGCCGGGGCGACCAGCGCGCTGGCGATCTGGCCCGGCCATGCCGCCAGCCTGATCGGCGAGGGCGGGCTGCTCAGGCAGGAACTGGGCGCCCGGCCGGGGCGGGTGGCGGTCTTCACGCTGGCTTCGGCTCTGGGCGCGGGGCTGCTGCTGGTCTCGGGCGATGCGCTGTTCCGGCGGCTGATCCCGTGGCTGCTGCTGTTCGCGACGCTGCTCTTTGCCCTGGGGCCGGTGGTCAACCGCTGGCTGGCCCGGCGGCAGGCGCGGGTGCCGCCCCGCGTCGCCGGCATCGCCGAGGCGGTTGTTGCGCTCTATGGCGGCTATTTCGGCGCCGGGCTGGGGGTGCTTCTGCTGGCCTTGCTGGCGGTGACCGGTGGCGGCGACCTGCGGCGGCAGAACGTGGTGAAGAACGCGCTGGCGACCCTCGCGACCAGCATCGCGGTGCTGATCTTCGCGCTGGGCGGCGCGGTGGCCTGGGGACCGGCGGCGCTGGTGTTTCTGGGCGCGGCGCTGGGCGGCGTCCTTGGCGGCAGGCTGGCGCGGCGGGTCAAGCCGCAGGTGCTGCGGGCGGTCGTGGTCTGTCTGGGGCTGGTGCTGGTCTGGCATTACGCCTGAGCCCGGAGCGAGGCGTCGCAGGCCCGGCCCTCCCTGTACCGGCAGGTCGAAGGTCGGGGCCCGCGCGAAGACATGCCGTCTGGTCAGGCTGTCGCAGAAGGAGCCGGGTCGGGGGCGGCGCCGGTCCGACAGGACAAGGCGCGGCCCCTCGGCCCGCGGCGGGAGGTGGCACGCCGCAATGGCGGGATGCACGCGGCGTCCCCGGCCCGAAGGGCTGCGCCCCTCGTCGCCCCGCCGGGCAGAGGGACGCAGGGGGGCGTCGCGCAAGCCTCTGGCCCAGAGGACCGCAGCCGCGGCGGCCAGCAGATCCCCGACCCGCCATGGCAGCGTGCAGCCGGGCCGCCCGCGCCCCGCGAACAGGCGGCCGTCATGGGCGCGGATCCCCTTGGGGATCGCGCCACCCTGGTGCAGGGAACGGGTGGGCAGGGGCAGTTGCGCCTCCCCCGCGGCCCTCAGCACGCCGTCGATCCCGACCGGGCCGCGGGCCCCGAACCGGAGGACGGTTGCGGCGTCGGTGGCCGTGCGGGCGCCTCCTCGATTGCGGGTCTGGCGCCAGTCTCGGGGCAGGGGCTGGGGCTGGCGAGTGAGCCTTTTTCACGCATGGATGAGAAAGCCCCGTTCGCTTCCCGCCCCGGATCGGCGATAGTGCTGGGCGCGAGGATGCATGGATAGACCCGGACCCCAACGATTGACCGTCCCCTTGAACGCGCTGCGCGCCTTCGAGGCGGCGGCGCGTCACCTGTCGATCAAGGAGGCGGCGCTCGAACTGGGGGTGACGCCCTCGGCGGTCAGCCACCAGCTGCGGGGGCTGGAGGATGCGCTGGGCCTGACGCTGATGCGCCGGGTCGGCCCGGCGCTGGAACTGACCGAGGCGGGCGCCCGGCTGGCCCCCGACCTGAGCGACGGCTTCAACCGGATCATCGAGGCGGTGGGCGGGCTGAGGCAGGACCGCAACACCGGGCCGCTGCGGCTGTCGATGCTGCCCACATTCGCCGCGCATTGGTTCTCGCCCCGGCTGACCCGCTATCCGTTCGAGCGCACCGGCTTCGACCTGCTGATCTCGACCACGCAGGAGGCGGTGGATCTTGCCGCCGGGGTCGCCGATGCGGCGGTGCGCCACGGGCAGGGGCAATGGGAGGGGCTGCGCGCGGATCTGCTGTTTCCCGAAACCGTGGGCCTATTCGGCGCGCCGGCGCTGGGCGGCGCCGATCCCTCGGCGATGCGGGCGCGGATCACCGGCATGACGCTGTTCCTGTCCCAGCATCGCAAGGAGAATTACGCCCGCTGGAACGCCACGCTGCCGGGCGGCCCGATCCGGCCCGCAGCGGTGATGATGGTCGACAGCGCGGGGCTGGCCCTGCGCGCGGCGATGGACGGGGCAGGCGTGGCGCTGGCCGGGGCCGAAATCGCGGCTTTCGACGTGGGCGCCGGCAGGCTGACGCCGCTGTTCGCGCATCGGGCCGATACCGGGGGCGGCTATTACCTCGTCTACCCCGAGGCGCTGGCCCGCGACCGGCGGGTTCGCAACCTGAGCCGCTGGATGGTCGAGGCCTCGGCGGCCGAGCGGGTCTTGGCCGGCCAGCGGACAGGGGGGGCCTGAATGGCCATGGATCGCATCGGGATCGCGCGCCTTGCCGCGGCGGATCGCGCCGATTGGGAACCGCTCTGGCAGGACAATCTGCGGCATTTCCGGGCACCCGAGGGCGCCTTTGCCGACCTGCCGGTGATCTGGCAGCGGCTGCTGGACCCGGCGGCGCCGCTCTGGGGCTGGCTGATCCGGGTCGGGGGGCGGCCTGCGGGTCTCGGCCATGTGGTGCTGCGTTGGCACACGTTCAGCGCGGGTCATGTGGCGCTTCTGGAAGACCTCTGGATCGCGCCCTTCGCCCGGCGTCAGGGTCTGGGCGAGAGGCTGATCGCCCATCTGGCGGTCGAGGGCCGGGCGGCGGGCTGGCGCCGCATCGAATGGGAGACCGAAGCCGACAACCACGCCGCGCAGCGGCTTTACGACCGGATCGCCGAGCCCGATCCCGCCCGTCGCTACCGGCTTCCGCTGGGCTGAGTGCGTGTAAAGGGTGCCTGGCAGTGCGGCGGCGCGGCGACAGGGTGTCTGTAAAGGAGGCTTTACAGAAGGGCAGGCGATGCGCGGAATCGGGGCCATGATACTGGGGCACTATACTGGGGCTCTGCGCCTATGTCGGGATGCTGGTGTTGTCGCAACGGCTGCTGGCCGGGGGCACGGCGGGCGAGGGGATGCAGATCCTGCTATCACTGGCGCCGATGCTGCCGGCGATCTTCCTCTGTGTCGTCATCATCTGCATGATCCGCGGCATGGACGAGATGCAGCGCAAGTTGCAGGTCGAGGCGCTGGCCCGCGGGCACGGCGCTTCTGACCTTCGGCTACGGGTTTTGGGAGGGCGTCGGCCTGCCGCGGCTGTCGATGTTCGCGGTCTGGCCGGTCATGGCCGGTCATGGCCGGGCTCTGGCTGGTGGGCGTGCTGGTTGGCCGCGTCCGCCTCGGATGAGAAACCGCATCACCGAACTGCGGCAGGCGCGGGGCTGGTCGCAATCGGATCTGGCCCAGCGGCTCGATGTCTCGCGCCAGACGGTCAACGCGCTGGAACGCGGGCGCTAGGACCCGAGCCTGCCGCTGGCCTTCCGGCTGGCCGGGCTATTCGCCCTGCCGATCGAGCAGATCTTTCAGCCGGACGAGGCGGCGGGCTGATCCCGCAGGGCAAGGCGGAAACTGTCCCAGGGTGCGGGCTCGGCGATGGCCTCGTAAAGCCGTTTGGCCCGCAGGTTGTCGCGCGGCACCAGCCAGCGCAGATGGCTCCAGCCGCGGGCCCCGCCGATCCCGGCGAGTTCCGCGATCAGGGCGCGGGCAAGGCCCTTGCCCCGGGCCCCGGGGGCGACGAAGAGGTCGTCGAGCTGTCCGGCGCGGCCTCCGGCGATGATCTCGGGCAGGTCGAAGGCGAGGGCGAAGGCGCAAACTCCGCCGTCCCACTCGGCGCCGAGGAGCAGGAGACCGGCATCCTCCCCGGCCCGGGCAATCAGCGCGCGGGCCTCGTCGCGGGTCACCGGCAGGCCGGACCCGTCGGGCATCGCTGTGCGATAGGCGCTCATCAGCCGGGCCAGCGCCGCGGCATCCTCGGCTGTCAGCGCCCGCAGGGTGGCGGGCTCTACCATCCGCCGATCCGGCCCCATGCCTCCAGCATCGGCATGCGGTCCCAGCCCCAGAACGGCTCCCCGTCGAGGACGAAGAAGGGCGAGCCGAAGATGCCGCGCGCCACCGCCTCCTCGCCGATCCGCCGCACGCGGTCTTTCAGCGCGGGATCGGCGATCCCCGCCAGCAGGGCCTCGGCCTCCAGCCCGAAATCCGGCGCCAGCGCGGCAATGGCCGCCGGTGAGGCGGTGTCGAGCCCCTCGCCATAATAGGCGGCAAACACGCGGCGGGCGAAGGCGGGGGCTTTTCCGGGTGCCTGCGCGTCAATCCAGTAGAAGGCGCGGGTGGCGGGCAGGGCGATCAGCGGGTGCCGGGCTGGCAGGGTGAAGCTCACGCCCTTCTGCCGGGCGATCCGCGCCCAGTCGCGTCGGGCATAGTCGCGTTTCAGCGGCGTGGCGGAGAGCCCGCGCGCGCCCGTGACCTTGTAGGCCGTGCCCAGCAGAAACGGTCGCCACAGCAGCGGACGTCCCAGCCGCGCCGCCAACCCCTCGACCTCCTGCGCGGCGAAGAAGGCGTAGCCCGAGGAGAAATCGAACCAGAATTCAAGGGCGCTCACGCCTCCTCGCCCTCCCAGTAATCCACCGCATCGCGCGTGCGAAACGAGGCCGACACCCGGCGCCGCGCCTTGTCACCCCCGGGGGCAGCGCCCGCGAAGACGGTGATCTTGCCGCTGTCGGGGTATTCCATCACATCGGGCTCGCGCATGGAACTGATGGCGAGATAGCGCAGCGGCTCGCTTGCGCCGGCGATCAGCTGATGCGCCGTCTCGGCCCCGCCTGCCGGGCAGACCGCGACGCTGCCCGGACCGACCGGATGCCGCCCGGTTCCGAAGCGCAGCGTGCCGGTGCCCGAGAGGATGACGAAGATCTCGTCATTGGCGTGATGGGCGTGGAAGGGCCAGGCGGCCATGCCCGGCGGCACCTCGACCAGCCGGGCGCCCAGATGCGTGGCGCCGAGCGGGGCGGCGATGGCGGCCGTTGCGGCGGCAAACTGGCTGCCGTGGGTTTGGGGCGAGAGCGGCAGAGCGTCCAGCCGGACGAGGGGGGCGAGGGATAGCGGCGCGTGGGTCATGGGGGCCTCCTGTCCGGCAGAAAGCACTGAAAGCCGCCCGCCCTGCAATTGAATTGCCCTCAACCGTCTTTTAGAAAAGGTCACTTGGCCGCCCCCGGGATCCGCGCGACGGTCCGGGGGAAGCGTCGGAACCGAAGACCCATGCGGACAGCAGCACACGAGACAAGGCCGGCGATCGCCGAAGAGCGGTTCGAGGTCCGGGCCGCGGATGGCTATCCGATCCGCGGCGGGATCTGGCAGGGCGACGGCGGGCCGGTGGTGGTGATCCATGCCGCGACCGCGGTGCGCGCAGGCTATTACGCGCGCTTCGCGGCCTGGCTGGCGGGGCAGGGCGCCACGGTCCTGACCTTCGATTACCGGGGCATCGGCGAGTCGCGTTCGATCCCCTTGCGGCATTTGCCCGCGGGCTGGGTCGACTGGGGCGTCCTCGATGCCGAGGCGGTGCAGGCCTATGCCGCCGGGCGCTGGCCCGACCGGCCGCTGTCGGCGGTGGGGCATTCCATCGGCGGCTTCGCCCTGGGGCTGGCCGACAGCGCCGCGCGGCTGGAAAGGGTCGTCACGGTGGGCGCGCAATTCGCCTATTGGCGCGATTTCGCCCCCGACCAGCGGCGCGGCATGTATCTGAAATGGCACCTCTTCATGCCCGCCGTGACCCGGCTGATGGGCTATTTCCCCGGCGCCCGGCTGGGCTGGCTGGAGGATGTGCCGCGCGGCGTGGTCCGCGACTGGAGCGGGATGGGTCCGCGCTTCGAGCAGAGCGTGCTGACGAATCTGGACCGGGCCGCGCTGGCGCGGCGCCATGGTTCGACGCGGGCGCGGCTGCTGGCCATTGGCCTGACCGACGATCCCTTCTGCACCGAGGCCGCGGCCGAGCGCCTGCTGGGCTATTACACCGGCGCCGAGCGGAGCCATTGGCGCATCGCCCCGGCCGATATCGCCGTGCCCGAGATCGGCCATTTCGCCTTTTTCCACAACCGGTTCGAAGGCAGTCTCTGGCCCCTGGCCGCCGACTGGCTGCTGGCGGGCACGCTGCCGCCGGGCGCCCCGGGACGCATCGTCACCCCCGGCCCACGGACCTGACAGGCAGACCATGAACACACGGCTTTTCGTTCTCACCGGCGGGCCCGGCTCCGGCAAGACAACCCTTCTGGCGGCGCTGGCCGAAGCCGGTCTCGCCACCATGCCCGAGGCCGGGCGCGCCATCATCCGCGACCAGATCCGCATCGGCGGCCCGGGCTGGCACGGGCAGGACCGGCGCCTCTTTGCCGAGCTGATGCTGGGCTGGGAAATGCGGTCCTGGCATGCAGCGCAGGAGGTCGAGGGACCGGTGTTCTTCGACCGCGGCATCCCCGACGTGATCGGCTATCTCAGCCTCTATGAGGGCCATGTGCCCGCCCATGTCACCCGTGCGGCGCGGCTCTGCCGGTATCACCCGACGGTGCTGCTGGCCCCGCCCTGGCCCGAGATCTTTGAACAGGACGAGGACCGCGGGCAGGATTTCGCCGAGGCCGTCGCCACGGCGCAGGCGATGGAACGGGCCTATGCCGGGGCGGGATACGACCTGCTGCCCCTGCCGCTGGCCCCGGTCGCCGAGCGGGTGGATTTCGTGCTGGACCTGCTCGACCGTTCGGCCTGAGCGGACCTGAGCGCCGGTCAGGGCAGGGCCGCGTCCACCGGGTAGCGGTCGCCGATCGTGTCGGGGGCCGACACCAGCAGGATCCGCAGATCCTGCGACCCGGCGTTGCGGACCAGATGCGGCAGGCCGGGCGGGATTTCCAGCGCCTCGCCCGCCCCGGCGCGCAGCAGCGTGCCGGGCACGGCGATGCTCAGCTCGCCCGCCAGCACATAAAAGATCTGCCGCGCGACCCGGTGCAGATGCGGCGCCTCGGCCCCGCCCGGCGGCAGCCGCTCCTCGCGCAGCGACAGGGCGCCATCCTCGACCAGTCGCCAGCCGTCGCAGCCATTGCCCCAGGGGTAATGGTTGTCCGGGCTGGCGTGCCGGGCGGTGAGGGGCTGATCGGGGGTGGTCATGGTCAGGGCTTCCTTGGCCGGTGTGTTGCGCGCGTTTTGCCCGCGACGCGTGGCCCTGCACAATTGAGGAATCCTCGTGAGGGATTGAGGACTTCGCCCGCCCCCGTGGCCCGAGGATTTCTCAACCCCCGCTGAAGGATCGGAAATTCGCCCGCGCCTTGTGCCGGGGCATGCTGGCCCGGACGACAGCGGAGGCGCCGATGCAGCGGCAGGACAGGGCACATGATGAGGAATGCAGGGCAGGGGCGCGGCACCCCTCCCGCCTGCCGCCCCGCCATCGCGCCTTCTACCTGCGGGAGGATGCGGCGCTGCGGGCGCTGGGACTGGACCGGCAGGGCCTGCCGATCTTCACCCCGATCCCGCCCCTGCGCCGCGAGGATCTGTTCTAACCGGCCGCAGGGCTGTCGGGCCGGTCATGCAGGCAGATCAGGCTCTGCAACCCGGTCGCCACATGCCGCCGCCGCGCGCCCTCCACCCCCCAGACATCGAGCTGGCAGATGGTCAGCGTGCGCCCGTGCCGGATCACCCGGCCGGTCGCCTCCAGAAAAGCGCCCTGCGCCGGGCTCAGAAGGTTCAGCTTGAATTCGACGGTCAGGACCGAACTCCCCTCGGGAAACAGGGTGAACCCGGCATAGCCCCCGGCGCTGTCGGCGATGGCCGAGGTGCCGCCGGCGTGGAAATAGCCATGCTGCTGGGTCAGTTCGGGCCGGAACGGCAGGCGCAGGGTCACGAGCCCTGCGCGGACCTCGGTGATCTCGGCCCCCAGATGGGCCATCAGCCCCTGACGGGCAAAACTCTCGCGCGCCCGGGCGGCGATTTCCCCCGGCACGGCCTCTCCGATCTGCATGACGATCCTCCCTCTGGCATCGCCGCATCATGCCGCCAAGGCGGCCGCGGGCGGCGTGAGGAATTCTCAGGCGGGGATGAGGGAAGGCGTCAGAAATCGGTCGGCGCGCCGCCCTCTTCCTTGCGGCGGGCGACGAAGGCCGCCAACTCCTCGCGGATCGCCGGATCCATCGGCGGGGCCTCGAACCCGTCGATCAAGCCCCGGGCGATGCGATGGGCGCGCTCGGGGCTTTCGACGGCGCCATCCTGGGCCCAGGCCTCGTAATTGCGCCAGTCGCTGGCGATGGGGTTGTAGAAGGCGGTCTGATAGCGCGCCTGGGTATGGGCGCAGCCGAAGTAATGCCCGCCCGCGCCCACCTCGCGCACCGCGTCGAAGGCAATGGCATCGGGATCGGTGGCGAAGGTCTCGGGCTCCATGTAGCGCTGGATCATCTGCAACACTTCGCAATCCATGACGAATTTCTCGGGACTGGCGATCAGCCCGCCCTCCAGCCAGCCCGCGGCGTGATAGACCATGTTGGTGCCGGACTGCACCGCGGCCCAGAGGGAATTCGACGTCTCCCACATCGCCTGACCGTCGGGGACGTTGGCCGTGCAGACGCCCGAAGATCTGAGCGGCAGCCCGTAGAACCGCGCCAGCTGCCCGGTGATCTGCGTCGCGCGCATGTATTCGGGCGTGCCGAAGGCGGGCGCGCCGGTCCGCATGTCCACGTTCGAGGTGAAGGTGCCGATCGCCACCGGACAGCCCGGCGCCACGTATTGCAAGAGTGCCACGGCGGCCAGCCCCTCGGCAATGCTCAGCGCCACGGCGCCGGCCATGGTCACGGGCGCCATCGCCCCCGCCAAGGTGAAGGGCGTGACGACCACCGGCTGACCGCGGCGGGCGAGCCTGAGCGCGCCGTCGATCATCGGGAAATCATGCTTCAGCGGGCTGACCGAGTTGATGTTGGTGTACATCCGCGGCGAGGCCTCGAATTCCGCATGGCTGAGCCCGCCGGCGATGCGCACCATTTCCATCACGTCCTCGACCCGCTCGCGGCCCAGCGAATAGGCGTGGCAGACCTTGTCGGTGAGGGTCAGCTTTTCAAACAGGCAATCGAGATGGCGGACCGAGGGGTGGATGTCGATCGGCTCGACCGGATAGCCGCCGGCGATATGGATGCAGTTGAAGACCTGCGTCAGCTTCATGAAATCGCGGAAGGTTTCGAAATCGCCGGGCCGCTTGCCGCGCACGAGGTCCCAGGAATTCGGTGGACTCGAGACATTGACGAAAACCATGTGCCCGTCGCCGATCACCACCTGACGCTCGGGGTTGCGCGGGGTGATGGTGAAGGAGGCGGGCGCCCGGCGCACCATCTCCATGACGAAATCCTCACCCATCCTCACGTTCTGGTCGGCGACGCGGCACCCGGCCTGACGGAAGATCGCCAAAGCCTCGTCGTTGAGGAATTCGATGCCGATCTCGGACAGGATCCGCATCGCGCCCTTGTGGATCGCCAGCACGCCTTCGGGATCGACGGGCTCGGTCGGCCGGTCGGGGTTCTTCGGGATCCGCCAGGGCATCTGCTCGAGGTGAAAGCCGCTCACCCTGCGCGCATTGCCCTCGCGCCCGCCGCTCCGCCGCCTGCGCCCCGCGCTCTCGTCGCCCATGATGCACTCCGCCATGACTGGATCGGAGCCTAGAGCCGCGCCCGGCGCCCCGGCAAGCGCAGTCTTGTCAGCGTCCCTGTGGTGTTCGGTCGCTCAGGGCGTCGCCGCCCGCGGGTTGCAAGGCCGGGGGGTTTTGCACCCCCCGGACCCCCCGCAGGATATTTGAAGAACAAAGATGAAGGTTAAGAAAACCCTAACGCCCCTCTTCGTTCGTCAAATATCCTCGGGGGGTGAATTGGCCGCAGGCCAAGAGGGGGGCAGAAGGCCCCCCTCCCTTTGCCCTCAGCACACGCGCAGCGACCGGACATAGGCGGCGGCTTCATGGGCGTGGATCGCGGCGTGGCGGATATGGGCGTCGAAGCCCTGCGCCAGGTCGCGGATCAGCGCCTTCGAGCGGATCAGCAGGTAGGTCTCGCCGGTATAGACCGCGGCGCGCTGGTAGCCGAAGATGGTCATCGGCGGGGCGAAGCGTTTGCGGCCATCGAACAGATACATGCGGAAGGCGGGGTAGAGTTCCTCGACCGTCGCCGCGATATGGGCCAGCTGCTCGCGCCGTGCCTCCACCGCGAGACCGCGCCAATTGCCGGCGCCCTCGGCGAAGATCTGCAAGGATTGCAGGGGCATGCACAACTCGATATCCGATTCCGGCATGCGCGAGACATGCAGCCGCCGGTCGGTCTGGCGTTGCAGGCGGCGGCGTTCCTGTTCGCTGGCCGAGGCCTGCCAGGCGATCACTGCCGGGGTCCGCATCAGGTCGGGCAGCCAGGCGGGCACGTAGCGCACCTTCTGGCCCGTCGCCTCGTGGTGCCAGCGTTCCATCGCCGTGCGGTTTTCCTCGTCCAGCGCCTGTTCCGTCTCGACCGCGTTCAGCACCTGCGTGGTCAGCCCCTTGTCCTCGGTCAGGCCGAGCAGCCAATCGGCCGAGACATTGAACCGCGCGGCCAGCGCGATCAGTGTTTCGGCCCGGGGCAGGCGCGGGTTCTGGCCCGAGGTCAGCTGCGACAGCGCCGAGCGGTCGATGCCGATCTCCTGCGCGAAGGCCGATTGGGTGAGGCCCGATCCCGCCTGCAATTGCTGGAGCCGGATCCGGAACAGCGAGGCGGTTTCGCGTTTGCCCATGGTCTGGCTCCTCATTTGTTGACTTCAGTAAACATGTGGGGGCAAAGGCGTCAATCTGCGATCATCGTGCCGTGCAAACGCGCCTTGTCGCAGCGCCGCTTTCAACGAGAATGCAAGGGACTGGCGGCATGATCGGGGAAGATGATGCGTCTTGAATGGCCCACCCTGGGATTGATCGGATTGTGCTACGGGCTCTGGGCCGTGGCGGGGTTCGCGCTGTATCCCGTGGCGCCGCCGCTGGCGCTGGCGGTGATGGCGGTGATGGCGGCGCTGCATTCCTCCTTGGTGCACGAATGTCTGCACGGGCATCCGACCCGCAAGCGTCTGGTGAACGAGGCGCTGGTGACGCTGCCCCTGTCGCTCGCCTATCCCTACCGCCGCTACAAGGCCACACATCTGGCGCATCACCATGACGAGCGGCTGACCGATCCCTTCGACGACCCGGAATCCTATTACCGCGCGCGCTGGCAGTTCGAGGCGCTGCCCGCCGTGCTCCGGCACCTGCTGGCCTTGAACAACACGCTTCTGGGGCGGATGCTCTTGGGCCCCTGGCTGGTGGCGGGCGCCTTCTTCGTCGACGAGGCCCGGCAGATCCGCGCCGATGCGCCGGGCGTCCGGCGGGCCTGGGCGATCCATCTGCCGGCGCTGGCGCTGGTTCTGGCGCTGGTCTGGGCGATGGGCATTCCGCTCTGGCTCTACCTGCTGGGCGTCTGCTGGCCGGGCCTGGCCCTGATCGCCATCCGCACCTTCGCCGAACACCAGTGGCACGAGACGCCCGAGGGGCGTACCATCATCGTCGAGCGCAGCCCGCTCGCCTGGCTTTTCCTCAACAACAACCTGCATATCGTGCATCACAAGACCCCCTCGGCCCCCTGGTACGCCCTGCCGCGCCTTTACCGCGAGAGGCGGGCGGAATGGCAGGCGATGAACGGCGGCTATGTCTTTCCGAATTACCTGGCGCTCTGGCGCCGCTGGGGGCTTTGGGCCAAGGAGCCGGTCGCGCATCCGGTCCTGCACCGTGAGGCGCCCCTGCCATGACGGCGCCGATGGCGGCCTTGCCGATGTACGACTGGCCCGAGGCGCGGGCCGAGACCGACGCCGAATACGCCTACTGGCGCGCGGCGTTCCGGGCGGCGATCCCCGGGATCGACCTGCCGGAGGCGCTGACCCGGCCCGATGACCGGGCCGGTTTCCTCAACGACCATTGGCGTGATCCGGCGCTGATCTTCGGACAATGCTGCTGGGGGCCGCTCGATGTCGGCATGATCGACTATCTGATGCCGCTGGCCCAACCCGATTACGGGCGGTATCCGGGCGGGCGGGGGATCTTTTACCGCTCGGCCCTGGTGGCGCGGCGCGATGGCGGGATCGCGCCTGAGGTTGGCCTGCCCGGGGGGCCGGGGGCCGAGATCCCGGAGGGCGTGCTGGCAGGCCGCCGCTTCGCCTATAACGACACGGAATCGATGTCGGGCTATCGCGGGCTGATGGCCGACCTTGGCGCCGATCCGGTCAGCCTGGCGGGCGAGGGCGTCGAATCCGGCAGTCACCGGGCCAGCGTTCGGATGATCGCCGCGGGCGGGGCGGATCTGGCGGTGATCGACTGCCGGTCCTGGGCGCTGGCGCAGCGGTTCGAGCCCGAGGCGGCCGGGCAGCTCATGGTCATCGGCTGGACGGGTGAGCGCAAGGGCATCGCCTATGTCACCAGCCGCGCGACCGATCCCGGCATCGCCCGGGCCATGAAACAGATCTTGTTGCAGAACGGGGCCCTGCCGGTCCCCGGTGGAGAAGACGCATGACGAGAAGCTATCGGGCGGTGGTGATCGGCGGCGGCGTGGTCGGGGCCTCGGTCCTGTTCCACCTGGCGCGGGCCGGCTGGAAGGACATCCTGCTGATCGAGCGGTCGGAACTGACCTCGGGCTCCAGCTGGCACGCGGCGGGGGGCTTTCACACGCTGAACGGCGACCCGAACGTGGCGCGGCTGCAGGCCTATACGGTGTCTCTCTATGAGGAGCTGGAGAAGATCTCGGGCCAGTCCTGCGGGCTGCACCTGACCGGCGGCGTGATGATGGCCGACAGCCCCGAGCGGATGAACTTCCTGCGCATGACCCATGCCCGGGGCCGGGCGCTGGGGATGGAGACCGAACTCATCACCCCCTCCGAGGCCAAAGCGATGTTCCCGCTGATGGACGAGAGCCATTTCGTCGGCGCGCTCTGGGACCCGGTCGAGGGGCATCTCGACCCCTCGGGCACGACGCACGCCTATGCCAAGGCGGCCCGCGTGCTGGGGGCCGAGATCGAGCTGCGCAACCCCGTCAAGGACATCACCCAGGCGCCCGACGGCACCTGGACGCTGCACACCCGGAACGGGCCGATCACCTGTGAGCATGTGGTCAATGCCGGTGGCCTCTGGGCGCGGGAAGTGGGGCGGATGGTCGGGCTGGAACTGCCGGTCCTGGCCATGGAGCATATGTATCTGCTGACCGATTCCATGCCCGAGGTGATCGAGTTCAACCAGTCGACCGGCCGCGAGCTGGTCGGCGTCATCGACTTCAAGGGCGAGATCTACACAAGGCAGGAACGGCAGGGCATCCTTCTGGGCACCTACGAGAAGGCCTGCAAACCCTGGTCGCCGGTCAACACGCCCTGGGATTTCGGCCACGAGCTGCTGGCGCCGGATCTGGACCGCATCGCGCCCTCGCTGGAAGTGGGCTTCCGCCATTTCCCGGCGGTGGAGCGGGCGGGCATCAAGCAGGTCATCAACGGCCCCTTCACTTTCGCCCCCGATGGCAACCCGCTGGTCGGACCGGTGCCGGGGCTGACGAACTTCTGGTCGGCCTGCGCGGTGATGGCGGGCTTCTCGCAGGGCGGCGGCGTCGGCCTCGTGCTGGCCAACTGGATGACCGAGGGCGATCCCGGCCACGATGTGTTCGGCATGGATGTGAGCCGCTACGGCGAATGGGCGACGCTGCGCTACACCAACGCCAAGGTGCGCGAGAATTATTCCCGCCGCTTCTCGATCCGCTTCCCCAACGAGGAACTGCCCGCCGCCCGCCCGGCCGAGACGACGCCGCTCTACGACCTGATGGTCGCCCAGAACGCGGTGATGGGCGACAGCTGGGGGCTGGAGACGCCCCTCTGGTTCGCGCCCTCGGCGGCCGAGGCGCATGACGTGCCCTCGTTCCACCGCTCCAACGATTTCAAGCATGTGGCGCGCGAAGTTAAACTGACGCGCGAGGGCGTCGGCGTCACCGAGATCGCCAACTTCGCCAAATACGAGGTGACGGGCGTCGGGGCCGAAGCCTGGCTCGACCATCTGATGACCAACGCCATGCCCAAGGTCGGTCGGCTGGTGCTGACGCCGATGCTGAACGACAACGGCAAGCTGATCGGCGATTTCACCATCGCCAAGGCAAGCGAGGGGCGGTTCCTGATCTGGGGCTCGCTCGGGGCGTCCAAGTACCACATGCGCTGGTTCGAGAGCCATTTGCCGAAGGACGGCTCGGTCCGCGTCCACCGCTTCCACATGGACCTCGTGGGCCTCTCGGTCTGCGGGCCGAAATCGCGCGCGGTGCTGGCCAAGCTGGTCGATGCGGATGTCTCGAACGAGGCCTTCCGCTTCATGGATTTCCGCGAGATGGATGTGGCGGGCGCGCCCTGCCTCATCAACCGCATCACCTATTCCGGCGATCTGGGCTATGAGATCTGGATGAAACCCGCGGCCCAGCGTCGCGTCTATGCCGCGATCAAGGAGGCGGGCGCCGAGTTCGGGATCGTCGATTTCGGGATGCGGGCGCTCTTGTCCATGCGGCTGGAGAAGAACTTCCCCACCTGGTTCGCCGAACTCAGGCCGATCTATGGGCCCTATGAGGGCGCCATGGACCGCTTCATCAAGCTGCAGAAGCCCGATTTCATCGGCCGTGCGGCGGCGGTGAAGGAACGCGACGAGGGCCCGAAACTGCGCCGCGTCTCGCTGGTGATCGACGCGGGTACGGCCGATGTGCTGGGGGACGAGCCGATCTGGGCGAAAGTCGGCGACACCGACTATGGCACCATCGGCGCCCCCCATGGCTATGGCGCGCCGCGGTTCGATGCGGGCGGCGCGGAGGTGGCGAAACCCGATCCCTCGCGCGATGGCGACTGGCGGGTGGTCGGCTGGGTCACCTCGGGCGGCTATGCGCATTACGTCGAGAAGTCGATGGCGCAGGGCTATGTCCCGGCGGCGCTGGCAGGCCAGGGCGGCGCGGGGATGTTCGAGGTCGAGATCATGGGCGAACGCCGCCCGGCCACCATCGCGCTGGAGCCGCCCTTCGATCCCGACGGCGCGCGGATGCGGATGTAGCGGGGGCTTGCGCCGGGCGGCGGCCTGCGCCACCGTCAGGACCAGACACGGCCGGAGGATCCTATGCCCGAAACCTTGCGCTATGCGGTGCTCATGCTGGCCGCCGGGGTCGGTATCCCGATCCTGGCCGCGCTCAACGCCCAGCTTGGCGCCCGCATCGCCTCGCCCACCGTGGCGGCGGTGGTGCTGTTCTGCGTGGCGCTGATCGGTGCGCTGGCGGTGATGCTGCTGACCCAGGGACCGGCAGGCTTCGCCCGGCTGCCGGGCCAGCCCTGGCACCTGTTCCTCGGCGGCTGCCTGGTCTGCTTCTACGTGCTGTCGGTCACCTTCATCGCGCCGCGCTTCGGGGTCGGCAACGCGGTCTTCTTCGTGCTGATGGGCCAGATGCTCAGCGCCGCGGCCATCGACCAGTTCGGGCTCTTCGGGGCCATCGTCCGGCCGATCACCCTGATGCGGGGCGCGGGCATCGGCTGCATGGCCTTCGGGCTCTATCTGATCCAGCGCGCCTGACTCGGCCGCACGAGGGAGCGCTCGGCGCTTGACCTTCCGGCCCCGCCCCGCGTAGGAGCGCGGCCATGACCGATAGCCCCAAGCCCGACCTGCCGCCGCATCCCGCGCTCGCCGCGCTCAGGACGCATCGCAATTTCTATGGCCGCGTCCATGGCAAGACCCTGCGCCCCAACCAGCGCGGCTATCTGTCCGAGTTGCTGCCCAGACTGCGGCTGAGGAACGTCTCGATCGACGAAAACCCGGACCGGCTGCCTCTGGACCTCGACGCCGCGCTGCCCGGGCAGGGGCCCTGGTGGCTGGAGGTGGGTTTCGGCGGCGGCGAGCATATGGCGGGCATGGCGCGGGCCTATCCTGACCAGCGGATCATCGGCTGCGAGCCTTTCGTCAACGGCGTGGCCATGGCGCTGGGCCTCTTGGCCGAGGATCCCTGCCCGAACCTGCTGCTGCATCCGGGCGATGTGCGCGACCTTTTCGACGTGCTGCCGGACGGGGCCTTTTCCAGGGTCTTCCTGAACTACCCCGATCCCTGGCCGAAAGCCCGCCACCACCGGCGCCGCTTCGTCACGCAGGAGCATCTGGTGCCCCTCTTCGCCGCCTGCGCGCCGGGGGCCGAGTTCCGCGTCGCGACCGATATCCCCGATTACGCCCGCCAGACCCGCGAGGAAGTGCCGCTCGCCGGTTTCGTGCCGGTCTCGGACAGTGCCGAGCCCTGGGCGGACTGGATCTCGACCCGATATGAGAAGAAGGCCCTGCGCGAAGGCCGGGTGCCCCGGTATCTGACCTATCGCAAGCCGTGAGCGGGCTTGCGTATTTGAGGCAGAATGAAGGGGCTCAGGGCAGGCTGGTGCGGCTGACCGGGGCGCCGCCCTCGGGCCGGTAGAGCAGGATTTCCCCGGCCTCGGTCACCACCACCAGCCAGTCGCGGGCGAAGGTGACGGCGGCGGGGGCGGCGCCGTCGGGCAGCTCGACGGTCTCGGGCAGCGCGGGCAGGGGCGCGCGTGCGCCCAGCCGCGTGACAAGCAGCCCGACGATCGCTAGAAGCCCCAGGATCATCACCGCGGTCAGCGTGGTGACCAGCAGTTTCAGAAAACGCAGATCGGCAGGGAGTTGCGGCGTGTCGTCATCGGAAGACTTGTCGGGGGAAGACATGGACGGCGAGGCCCTCGAACTCGTGGTGGTGATCGGCGCGAACCCGCCCGAGCGCCTTGATAAGGCCTTGGCGCGCGATGTGCCAGAAGAAGCGTCGCTGTCGCGCTCACGGCTGATGAGGCTGATCGCCGAGGGGGGGGTGAGCCGCGGCGGCGTCGCCCTGACCGACACCAAGGCCAGGGTGGCCGAGGGCGACGAGATCGTGGTGCAGATCGAGGCGGCCATCGAGCTGGAGGCGCGGCCCGAGGATATCCCCCTCAGCGTGGTCTACGAGGATGACGAGCTGATCGTCATCGACAAGCCCGCCGGCATGGTGGTGCATCCCGCCCCCGGCACGCCGCGCGGCACGCTGGTCAATGCGCTGCTGCATCATTGCGGCGACACGCTGTCGGGGATCGGCGGCGCCAAGCGGCCCGGCATCGTGCACCGGATCGACAAGGAGACCTCGGGCCTCCTGGTCGTGGCCAAGACCGACCGGGCGCATCACGGCCTCGCCGCGCAATTCGAGGCGCATTCGGTGGAACGCCTCTATCTGGCGCTGGTCAACGGCGTGCCGGATGCGGGCGATCCGCGGCTCAAGGGCATCCGCGGCGTCAGTTTCGAGCCGGGCGGCGTGGTCAAGATCACCACACGGCTGGACCGGCACCGGCACGAGCGGCAGAAGCAGGCGGTCTTCTTCGACCGCGGGCGCCATGCAGTGACGCGGGCCCGGGTGCTGGAGGCGATCGGCGCGCCGCCGCAGGTCTCGCTGGTGGAATGTCGGCTGGAGACGGGGCGCACGCATCAGATCCGCGTGCACATGGCGCACGCCGGGCACGGGCTGGTCGGCGATCCGGTCTATGGCGGGCGGCGCAAGGTCTCGGCCAATGCCCTGCCGCCGGGCGGGGCCGAGGCGGTGGCGACCTTCCCGCGGCAGGCGCTGCACGCGGCGACGCTGGGGTTCACCCATCCCAAGAGCGAAGAGCGGCTGACGTTCGTCTCGCCGCTCCCGCCGGATTTCGAGGATCTGCTGGCGGCGCTGGGCGCGCCGCGTCAGGCCTGAGCCCTCAGCAGTTGCGGCCGCGGCCGACCGGGTCGGTGTAATAGGGGCCGACGTCGCTGTCGGTGCAGGCGCGGCGCCCGCGGCCATTGCCGACCGGGTCCGAGGGGTCGCGGTCGGTGATGCCCGTGCGCTGCACGACCACCACCCGGCTGCCGCCCCGGCCGTTGCCGACGGGGTCCGAGGGGTCGGCATCGGTCACGCCGGTGCTGACGCAACCGGCCAGAACGGTCGTGCCGCCGAAGGTGCCGAGCAGGAAGGCGCGGCGGCCAAAGCCGTGGTTGGTGCTGATGTCAGCTTCGGTGAGCGTGGCTTTTCCCGGCTTGGATCCGGGCTTGGCTGCGTCCGACATGCGATTCACTTTCCAAATATGATGAGTATATGACCCGACATTGACGGCAAAAATGTTGCCGGTCAAGCAGTTCGCAGGGCGTTTGCGGGGTCGGGAGAGGCCGCGCCCGGGCGGGACCCGGCGCGGCCTCGGGGTGGGTCAGCGGCGCGGGCCGCGGCCGTAACCGGCCTGATCGGCGGTGGCGCCGGAATCGGAATCGGTCATGCCGGTGCGGTTGCCGCCGGGGCCGCGCCCGTTGCCGCCGGGATCGGCCATGCCGCCCGAATCCTGGTCGGTCATGCCCGAGGGGCCGCTGCCGCGGCCATTGCCCGCGGGATCGGCGCTGGCGCCGCTGTCGGAATCGGTGAGGCCGGTGCGGCCGCCGCCGCGACCATTGCCCGCGGGGTCGGCGCCGGAGCCGCTGTCCGAGTCGGTGAGACCGGTGCGGCCGCCGCCACGGCCGTTGCCCGCCGGATCAGCGCTGGAGCCACTGTCCGAGTCGGTCAGCCCCGAGCGCGAACCACGGCCGTTGCCGGCGGGGTCGGCGCTGGAGCCGCTGTCGGAATCGGTGAGGCCGGTCTGGGCGCTCGCCACCCGGGTCTGGGCCAGGGCCGCGACACCGGCCGCGGCGCCCAGCAGGAGCGAGCGGCGGCCAATCCCGGAACGGGTGGAAATGTCGGAATCGGTCAATGTCTTCTTCTTGGGATCGTCGGCGTCAGCCATGATGCTCTCGTGATGAAGGGATAAAGATGCTGCACTCTAGCCGCGGCCGCGTTTCGGTCAAGCGCCGCCGCATCACACTCGCGCAGGGGCCCGGAGGGTGGCGCCCGGCGCCTGCGGGCGGCACCGGATCGACGCCGCTCGCAAGGATGCCCGAAGGGGCGGACCGCCTCAGCGCCAGCGTTTGCTGGGCCGCTGGGGCAGGCCGGGCTGCATCGGTGCGCCGCCCCCGGTGCTGGCGCCCTGCGGGTCGGAAATCACCGCGTCCTGGTCGGAGGCGCCAAAGCCCGGCACCTTGCCACCGCTGGGCGGCGGGCGCCCGCTGCTGCCCCGGCCATTGCCGACCGGATCGGCCGAGGGGCCGCTGTCCTGATCGGTCAGACCCGTGCCGCGCCCGGCCGAGCCGCGGCCGTTGCCGACGGGGTCGGCGGTAGGGCCGCTGTCGGAATCGGTGAGGCCGGTGCCGCGGCCGACCGAACCCCGACCGTTCCCGACCGGGTCGGCGCCCGCGCCGCTATCCGAGTCAGTGAGTCCCGTCCGGCTTCCGCCGCCGCGTCCGTTGCCAGCCGGGTCGGCGCCCGCGCCGCTGTCGGAGTCGGTGAGGCCGGTGCGACTGCCACCGCCGCGACCGTTCCCGGCAGGGTCGGCGCCCGCGCCGCTGTCGGAGTCGGTGAGTCCCGTCCGGCTGCCGCCGCCGCGTCCGTTCCCGGCAGGGTCAGCCCCGGCGCCGCTGTCGGAATCGGTGAGGCCGGTGCGGCTTCCGCCGCCGCGTCCGTTCCCTGCCGGGTCGGCGCCCGCGCCGCTGTCGGAGTCGGTGAGGCCCGTCCGGCTTCCGCCGCCGCGACCGTTCCCGGCCGGGTCAGCCCCGGCGCCGCTGTCGGAGTCGGTGAGGCCGGTGCGACTGCCACCGCCGCGACCATTGCCGGCCGGGTCGGCGCCCGCGCCGCTGTCGGAATCGGTGAGACCCGTCCGGCTGCCACCACCCCGTCCGTTCCCGGCCGGGTCGGCGCCCGCGCCGCTGTCGGAATCGGTGAGGCCGGTGCGACTGCCACCACCACCACCGCCGCCACGTCCGTTGCCCGCGGGGTCGGCCGAGGCGCCGCTGTCCGAGTCGGTGAGGCCTGTCCGGCTGCCGCCGCCCCGACCGTTCCCGGCGGGATCCGCCGAGGCACCGCTGTCCGAATCGGTGAGGCCCGAGCCGCTTCGCCCGCCGCCACCCCGGCCGTTGCCGGCGGGGTCGGCCGAGGCGCCACTGTCGGTGTCGGTGAAACCCGTCTGGGCGCCCGCGACCTTGCTCTGGGCCAGGGTCGCGACGCCCGCCGCGGCCCCCAGCAGCACGGAGCGCCGTCCAAGAGCGCTGCCGGTTCGGATATCGTCATCACTTAATGTCTTGCGGGGTTTTTTCGACTCGTCGGCCATTGCACACGACCTCCCGTTCGTGACTAATTGGCAAAGCGTAGGGACAGGTTCCGTTTCGGGTCAAGGAAACCCTGCCGGATGCCCAAAAAAAGGGAGTTTTTCATGAAAGATAATCAGGATTCACCCGCTCCGGTTGATTTTGCGAGCGTCATTGCGCCCCTCACGCCGCAAAGCTTTTTTGTCGACTATTTCGAAAAGAAACACCTCGTCATTCGCCGCGATAATCCCGATTATTTCTCTAGCCTTTTGTCGGTGGCGGAAATTGACCGGGTGCTGACGCAGCAAATGATCCCGGGCGAAGAAATGCAGATGGTGCGCACCGGCAAGGGGATCCCGGCCGAGGAGTTCCAGACGCCCTCGGGCTTCATCGACCCGGTGCGGGTGGCGCGGCTCTTCGACGAAGGCGCGACGATCGTGCTGCCCGGCTTGCAGAAGCGGGTGGCGGCGCTGGCGGCCTATTGCCGCTCGATGGAGACGGTGTTCAACGTCGATCTGCAGACCAACATCTACTTCACGCCCGAGGGCTCGCAGGGGTTCAAGACCCATTACGACAGCCATGATGTCTTCGTCCTGCAGGTGGCGGGCTCGAAGGAATGGAACATCTACGAAAGCTCGGAGCTGGAGCTGCCGCTGCGCAGCCAGGCCTTCCAGCCCGAGGGCTTCAAGGCGGGCGCGCTGATCGACACCTTCACGCTGCATCCAGGTGACATGTGTTATGTGCCGCGCGGCGTGGTGCATGATGCGCGTGCGACCGAGGAATTGTCGCTGCACATCACCACCGGCCTGCTGACGCCGCGCTGGATCGACCTGATCGTCGATGCGGTCAACCAGCTGGCGCTGGTCGATCCGGCGTTCCGCCGGGCGATCCCGCCGGGCCATGCCAATGACGGTTTCGACCGGACCGAGGCGCGGCAGGTCTTCCGCGACCTGCTGGCCCGTGCCGTCGAGCGGATCGAACCGGACCGGACCCTCGATTACTACGCCCATGATTTCCGCAGCCGCCGGGTGCCGGTGGTGCCGGGGCAATTGTTCCAGACCTTCGACGCGGGCGCCGTGCAGCCCGGCGTGGTGCTGGAGCGCCGGCCCGACCTGATCTACGCCATCGGCGTGGTCGGCGAGGAGGTGGTGCTGGGCGTCTACGGCACCGAGATCGCCTTCCCCGCCCATGTGGAGGAAAGCCTGCGCGAGGCGATGCGGCAGGATCGGGTCACGGTGGGCGAACTGGCGGGCGACCTCGACGAGGCGGGGCAGGCGGTGATGCTGCGCCGTCTGGTGCGCGAGGGCGTCTTCGCCCTCGTCTGAGGCCGGGCGGGTCGATGGAGACGGGCTTTTGGGTCGGCGTCGCGCTGTCCCTGCATTACGCCTTGCAGATCGCGGTCCTGATCCGGGCGCTGACCCGACCGGACCGCGAACCCGCCTCGCGCGTGGCCTGGGTGCTGGTGATCCTCGGCATTCCGGCGGCCGGGATCGCGCTTTACCTGATGCTGGGCGAGGTCAGCCCCGGCCGCCGCCGGGTGGCGCGGATGCGCGCGGTGCGGCAGGCGCTGCCGGTCGCGGTGCCGGGGCAGGGGGCGGCCTCCTTGCCGGCGCCCGCCCGGGCGGCCTTTGGTCGCGGGGCGGCGGTCAACGGCTTTTCGCCGGTCGGCGGCAACCGGGCCGAGCTGGCGGCGGATGCGGATGCCGCCATCGCCGGGATCGTGGCCGATATCGAGGCCGCGCGCGAGAGCGTGCATATCCTGGTCTATATCTGGCTCGACGATGGCAACGGCCGGGCGCTGATGGCGGCGCTGGCGCGCGCGGCGGCGCGGGGCGTGACCTGCCGGGCGATGGTGGACGGGCTCGGCTCGCGAGGGGTGCTGAAAAGCGCGGCCTGGGCGGCGATGAAGGCGGCAGGCGTCAGGACCGGCATCGCTTTCGACACCCGCTGGGCGGCGGCGCGGCTGCTTCTGGGCCGGATCGACATCCGCAACCACCGCAAGATCTTTGTCATCGACGGCCGCATCGCCTGGTGCGGCAGCCAGAACTGCGCCGATCCCGCCTTTTTGCCGAAGGCCCGTTTCGCGCCCTGGGTCGATATCATGCTGCGCATCGAAGGGCCGGTCGCCTGGCAGACGCAGGCGCTGTTTGCCGCCGACTGGATGGCGCAGGGGGGCGACGACATCACCGGCGCGCTGGCCGGGGCTCCGGCGACCCCGGAGGGCGGTTTCCCGGCGCTGGTGGTGGGAACCGGGCCTGACCTGTCGGCCAATGCGGTGCCGGACATGGTGGCGCTGCTTCTGGCGGCGGCCGAGCGCGAGGTGGTGATCTCGACCCCCTATTTCGTGCCGACGCAGGGGCTGGACGAGGCGATCCGCGCCACCGCCCTGCGGGGCGTTTCGGTGACGCTGATCCTGCCCGCGCGCAACGATTCCCGGATGGTGGCCTGGGCCAGCCGCTCGACCTATGCCGGGCTCCTCAGGGCCGGGGTGGCGATCCATGAATTCCAGCCGGGGCTGTTGCACGCCAAGACCCTGACGGTGGACGGCGGGCTGGCGATGATCGGTTCGGCCAACCTCGACCGGCGCAGTTTCGAACTGAATTTCGAGAATGTGATGCTGATCGCCGACGCCCCGACCTGCGGCTTGATCCGGGAGCGTCAGCAGGTCTATCTGGGGCAGAGCAGGCAGGTTTCGGGGGATGACGTCTCGGGCTGGAGCCTGCCGAAGCGATTGCTTTACAATGCTGCGGGCATCGTCAGTCCGGTGTTGTGACGGGTCCGGCCGGGGAACCGGGGCGCTTGAATCGCCGTTGACCCGTGCCTAGATCGACAAAACGACGGAAAGCCGTCGCTGCTGCGTAAGAGGTTCGTAGCACCTGAAAGGAGAGAACACCCGGTGAGCGATTACGCCAGTCTTCCCGCCCCCAGCCCCGAACAGGGCCTGAACCGGTATCTGCAGGAGATCCGGCGCTTCCCGATGCTGGAGCCCGAGGAGGAATACATGCTGGCCAAGCGCTGGGTGGACCACCAGGACACCGGCGCCGCGCACAAGCTGGTGACCAGCCATCTGCGGCTGGCGGCCAAGATCGCCATGGGCTACCGCGGCTATGGCCTGCCGCAGGCCGAGGTGATTTCCGAGGCGAATGTGGGCCTGATGCAGGCGGTGAAACGCTTCGACCCCGAAAAGGGCTTCCGGCTGGCGACCTATGCCATGTGGTGGATCCGCGCCTCGATCCAGGAATACATCCTGCGGTCCTGGTCGATGGTGAAGCTGGGCACGACCTCGGCGCAGAAGAAGCTGTTCTTCAACCTGAGGAAGGCCAAGGCCCGTATCGGCGCCATCGAGGAGGGCGATCTGCGCCCCGAGAACGTCAAGCGGCTGGCCGAGGATCTGTCGGTCACCGAAGACGAGGTCGTCGACATGAACCGCCGTCTGGCGGGGTCGGATGCCTCGCTCAACGTGACGGTGGGCGGCGACGAGGGGTCGTCCTCGTGGCAGGACTGGCTCGAGGATGAGGATGCCGACCAGGCCGGGGCCTATGCCGAGCGCGACGAATTCGAGGCGCGTCAGGCGATGCTGATGGAAGCGATGGACGTGCTGAACGAGCGCGAGCGCGACGTGCTGACCGAGCGCCGTCTGGCCGAGCCGCCGGTGACGCTGGAGGATCTGAGCACGAAATACGGCGTCTCGCGCGAGCGGATCCGCCAGATTGAGGTCCGGGCGTTTGAGAAGCTGCAGGCCCGGATGACCGAAATCGCCCGTACCAAGGGCATGATCCCGGCCTGAGGGATCCCGTAGGATGGGCAATATTGCCCATCCTACCTGTGCCTTGCCACCGAGCGGGTGCCGGGCAAGCGCCGGCCCGGGGGATGGCGCCGCAAGGCTCGTGCGAAGCGCTTTATCGTGAGGCATCCGTCGACGGGCAGGTCGGCGCGGGCGGCAGCCAAAGTGCCAGCCCGTGGGGACGGGCCGGCGCTTGCCCGGCGCCTTCGGCGTGATTCCGGGCTGGCGTTGCCTTGAGCGAGCCGGCGCCTTCCGGGCCCGCCCTAACCAAACAACACCGGATAGAGCGTCGCCACCAGCGTGGCCGCCATCACCGTGTTGAAGATCCTCAGCCGCCGCCGCTCCGCCAGGAAGCGCCGCAACCCGCGGCCCATCACCGTCCAGATCAGCACCGAGGGCACCGAAACCAGCAGGAACGCCCCCGCCACCATCAGGACCGAGGGCAGGTCCGCCCCCGGCGCATAGAGCGCATTGGCGGTCAGCGCCGCGGTCCAGCCCTTGGGGTTGACCCATTGGAACCCCGCCGCCTGCAGGAAGGTCAGCGGCCGCGCCCCGGCCTTGACCGAGTCGGACGGCGGGGCGGCAGTGGCGATCTTCCAGGCCAGCCACAGCAGATACCCGACCGAGATCACCGTCAGCACCAGCCGTGCCTCGGGCCAGGCGGTGAAGAGCCCGGCCACCCCGAAGCCCACAAGCGCGATCATCAGCGCAAAGCCCAGCGTCACCCCGGCCATATGCGGCACCGTCCGCGCCACGCCGAAATTGACGCCCGAACTCAGCAGCATGACGTTGTTCGGCCCCGGCGTCGCCGAGGCGACGAAGGCGAAGATCAGCAGGGCAAGGATCGTATCGGCGGGCATGCCCCGAGCTTACCCGATTTCGCGGCGCTGGCGAGGGGGGCTCATCCCCGGATCACCGGCCAGAGCGTCGCCACCAGCAGCACCGCCATCGCCCCGTTGAACAGCCGCAGCCGCCTCGCATCGGCCAGCCAGCCGCGCAGCAGGCTCCCCATCGCCGCCCAGGTCGAGACGCAGGGCAGGTTGATGGCGCCGAAGACCAGCGCCAGGGCGAGGATCGCGGCGTTCCCGCCTGCGGGCGGCAGGTAGAGCGTGCTCGCGGTCAGCGCCATGCTCCAGGCTTTGGGATTGACCCATTGGAACCCGGCCGCCTGCCAGAAGCCGAAGGGCCGCCCGGCGGCCTCGCCCGGGGCAGGCGGCGCGGCATGGGCGATCTTCCAGGCGAGCCACAGCAGATAGGCGACCGAGGCGAGTGTCAGCACAAGATGCAGCGGCGGCCAGAGGGCGAAGAGCCCGGCCAGCCCCCAGCCGGTCAGCGCCACCATCAGCGTGAAACCGGCGCCGATCCCCAGCATATGCGGCAGCGTCCGGCGGAAGCCGAAATTCACCCCCGAGGCCAGCAGCATCAGGTTGTTCGGCCCCGGCGTGATCGACGAGACGAAAGCATAGAGCATCAGGGCGGCAAGCAGGTCCGAGGGCAGGGGCATGGCGATCATGTCTGAGGTTGGTCTGGGCGCAATCCTATGCGGTCTTCCGCCGAATTGAATTGCAAGAATGCGTCCTCTGGCGATATCTTTGCAATCCATGATCGACCATGATCCCCTCAACGAGAAGATATTGCGCGAGCTGTCGCGGGACGGCCGCCTGTCCAATCTGCTGCTGGCCGAGCGCGTCGGCCTCTCGCCCTCGGCCTGTCTGCGGCGGGTGCAGGAGCTGGAGCGGCGAGGCGTCATCAAGGGCTACCGCGCGGTCCTCGATCCCGCGCAGACCGGGCGCGGTTTCGTGGCCTATATCACCGTCGGCCTCAGCCAGCACACCAAGGCCAGCCAGAGCGACTTCGAGCGCGCCATCGCCCAGGCGCCGCAGGTGCGCGAGTGTCACAATGTGACAGGGACGATCGAGTATCTGTTGCGAGTCGAGGTCGCCGACCTCGCCGCCTACAAGCATTTCCACACCGAGATCCTCGGCACCCTGCCACAGGTCAATGCGATCAGCACCTATGTCGTCATGGAATCCCCCAAGGATGAACGCGCCTGACAGCGACCAACCCGAAAGCGACCTGAGGGTCTGGGCCCGGATCGGGGTTCTGAGTTTCGGCGGACCGGCCGGGCAGATCGCGCTCATGCACCGCGAACTGGTCGACCGGCGCGGCTGGATCGACGAGGCGCGGTTCCTGCATGCGCTGAATTTCTGCATGCTGCTGCCGGGGCCCGAGGCGATGCAGCTTGCCACCTATGTCGGCTGGCTGAGGGGCGGCTGGCGGGGCGGGATCCTGGCGGGCGGGCTTTTCGTGTTGCCGGGGATCCTCGCCATCATGGCGCTGAGCTGGGTCTATGTGCTGGCGGGCGGTGTCGGTTGGATCGCCGGGGTATTCTTCGGGCTGAAGGCCGCGGTCATCGCGCTCGTGGCCGAGGCGCTGGTGCGGATCGGGCGGCGGGCGCTGAAGGGGCCGCAGGCCTGGGCCATCGCCGGGGCCGCCTTCCTCGCGCTCTTTTTCTTCGGCGTGCCCTTTCCGCTGGTGGTTCTGGCCGCGGCGGGGATCGGCTTTCTGACCGCGCGGGGCGAGGCCGTGGCGACCGGCACGGCGCCCCGGGGCGCGACCCTGCGGGTGGCGCTGGTCTGGGCGGCGCTCTGGCTGGGGCCGGTCGCGCTGCTGCTGCTCGGGCTGGGGCCGGGGCATGTGCTGGCGCAGGTCGCGGTCTATTTCAGCCAGATGGCGGTGCTGACCTTCGGCGGGGCCTATGCGGTGCTGGCCTGGGTGGCACAGGCGGCGGTCGAGCAGTTCCACTGGCTCTCGGCGCCGCAGATGCTGGACGGGCTGGCCATGGCCGAGACCACGCCCGGCCCCCTGATCATGGTCACGCAATTCGTGGGCTTCATGGCGGGCTGGCAGGCGGGCGGGCTTTGGCTGGCGACGCTGGCGGGGCTGATTACCACCTGGGTCACCTTCGCGCCCTGTTTCCTCTGGATCTTTGCCGGTGCCCCCTATGCCGAGCGGCTGCGGGGCAATCCGGCGCTGACCGGCGCGCTGGCCTCGGTCACCGCGGCGGTGGTCGGGGTCATCGCCAATCTGGCGCTGTGGTTCGGCATCCATGCGCTGTTTCACCAGACGGTCGCGGGCTGGCCGGTCTGGTCCTCGCTCGACCCCTGGGCGGCGGGGCTGACGGCGCTGGCGCTGGTCGCGGCCTTCGGGTTCAGGCTGGGGCCGGGGCTGCTGATCGGGGCGGCGGCGCTGGCGGGTGTGGCGCTGCACCTCGCGGGACTGGTGTGAGGGGCGGGGCTGCGCTATCACCCCGCGGAAAGCAGCGCCCGAGGTTCCCATGTCCGCCCATGCCACGCCGATCCCGATGATTGCCCGCCGCTCGCCGGCCCTGACGGGCGTGGCCCAGATCCCCGGCGACAAGTCGATCAGCCACCGGGCGCTGATCCTGGGCGCGCTGTCGGTCGGCGAGACGAGGATCACCGGCCTGCTGGAAGGACAGGACGTGCTGGACACGGCCGAGGCGATGCGGGCCTTCGGCGCCACGGTCACCCGGCTGGGCGAAGGCGAGTGGATCGTGCAGGGCGTGGGCGTGGGCGGCTTCGCGGAACCCGCGCAGGTCATCGATTGCGGCAATTCGGGTACTGGCGTGCGGCTGATCATGGGCGCCATGGCCACGACGCCGATCACCGCCACCTTCACCGGCGACGCCAGCCTCAACAAGCGGCCGATGGGCCGGATCACCGACCCGCTGGCGCTGTTCGGGGCGCGGGCGGTGGGGCGGCAGGGCGGCAAGCTGCCGATGACGCTGGTCGGCGCGGCCGAGCCGGTGCCGGTGCGCTACACCCTGCCGATGCCCTCGGCGCAGGTGAAATCCGCGGTGCTGCTGGCCGGGCTGAACGCGCCCGGTGAAACCGTGGTGATCGAGCCCGAGGCGACGCGCGACCATACCGAGCGGATGCTGCGCGGCTTCGGCGCCGAGGTGATTGTCGAGGAAAGCCCGGAAGGCCGGGTCATCACCCTGAAAGGCCAGCCGGAACTCACCGGCCAGTCGGTCGCCGTGCCGCGCGATCCCTCCTCCGCCGCCTTCCCGGTCTGCGCCGCGCTGCTGGTGCCGGGGTCCGAGATCCTGGTGCCCGGCGTCAGCCGCAACCCGACCCGCGACGGGCTCTATGTCACGCTCCTGGAAATGGGGGCCGACATCGCCTTCGAGAACCCGCGCGAGGAAGGGGGCGAGCCGGTCGCCGACCTGCGCGTGCGCCATTCGCCGGGGCTGAAGGGCGTGACCACGCCCGAGGACCGCGCGGCCTCGATGATCGACGAATTTCCGGTGCTGTCGGTGGTGGCGGCGATGGCGCAGGGCACCACGGTGATGCGCGGCGTCAAGGAATTGCGGGTCAAGGAAAGCGACCGGATCGACGCCATGGCCCGGGGGCTGGAGGCCTGCGGCGTCCGCATCGAGGAGGACGAGGATACGCTGATCGTCCATGGCACCGGCCGCGTGCCGGGCGGCGCCACCTGCGAGACGCGGCTCGACCACCGGATCGCCATGAGCTTCCTGGTGCTGGGGCTGGTCGCCGAGGAACCCGTCGCGGTCGATGACGGCGGACCGATCGCCACCTCCTTCCCGGCCTTCGAACCCCTCATGGCGGCGCTCGGCGCCCGGATCGCGCGGCGGTGAGGCGATGCGGCGCGCGCTGACCTGGCTCCTGCCGCTCGCGACCCTCGCCTCCTATCTCTATCTGGCGCTCTGGCTCGGCCGGCCCTTGCAGGTCGAGGCCCAGGGCCTGCCGCCCTTCGATTTGCGACTGACGGGCTATGACCTGGGCGAGGTGCGGGCCTATCTGCGCGCGCTGAGCCCGGCAGGCTATGCGCTTTATCAGGGGCCGATCAGGCTGGCCGATACCGTCTTCCCGGCGCTGATGGGGCTGACCTTCCTGTGGTGGATGCGGCCCTTGCGCGGCGCCTTCGGCATGGTCTGCGCCACCGCGGCGCTGGCCTATACCGCGCTCGACTGGGGCGAGAACCTGTTCATCCAGCGGCTGCTGGAGGGGGGGCCGGATTACGTCGACCTGGCCGATGTGCAGGGCGCAAGCGCCTTCACCCTGGCGAAATTCGCGGCCTTCGCGCTGGCGGCGGTGCTGGCGGCCCGGGCGAGCTGGCGGCGGGTGCGGGGCTGAGGAGGGCCGGCGCTCGGGGGCATCGAGCCCCCTCGCGCCGGCGCGGGTGCCCCGCGCAGGGGGCGTTCCGCCCCCTCGGCCTGACGGCCTCACCCCCTGAGGATATTTGCAGAACGAAGATATCAGAGGGGCGGGATCGCCCAGCTGTCGGCCGGGGCGAGGGCGCGGAAACGCTCGGCCGGGATGGCGTGGGTGTGCAGGGCCCGGGCGAGTGCCTCGGGCGGGGCCTCGCGTCCCTCGTCGGTCAGCTGGAAGGTGCCCCAATGGTGGCCGATCCCGTAGGCCGCGCGCGCAAGGCGGAAGCCCTGCAGCGCCTCGTCCGGGTCCTGGTGCTGCGGGCTCATGAACCAGCGCGGCTCATAGGCGCCGATCGGCAGGATGGCGAGGCGCAGCGGCCCGTGGCGGGCGGGCAGGTCGCGGTAGGGGCGGCCCTGGTCGAAGCCGGTATCGCCGATATGCAGGATCTTGCCCGCAGGCCCCTCGATCACGAACCCGGCCCAGAGCGCCATCGAGCGGTCGCGGATCCCGCGGGCGGACCAATGGTGGCAGGGTTCGAGATGGAGGGTGAGGGGCCCGAACTGGCGGCTCTCCCCCCAATCGGCGGTCTCGACCCTGAGGCCGGTGCCTTTCAGCAGCGCGTCATTGCCGAGGGGGGTGATGACCAGCGGGTCATGCGCCTTCAGCCGCTTGAGCGTCGCAAGGTCCAGATGGTCGTAATGGTTGTGGCTCAGCAGCACCGCGTCGATCTTCGGTAGATCCTCGAACCGGACGCCCGGCTGCGCCACCCGCCGCGGCCCCGCCAGCCGCGAGGGCGAGGCGCGCTCGGACCAGACGGGGTCGGTCAGCAGGTTCAGCCCGGCGGTCTGGATCAGGAGCGTGGCATGGCCGACCATGGTGACGCTGAGGTCATCGACCACGGGCGCCGGCACCACCGGCGTTACCGCCACCTTTGCCGGCCAGCGCATCCGCTGCCCCTCGCGCTGCCAGCGCCAGAGGTCGCGCAACCCGCGCGGCGCCTCGCCCCCGGGGTTGAAAAAGCGCGTCCCGTCGAAATGGTCGCTGACCGGGCCGCGGTAATAAGGGGTGCGGGGCATCGGGATCTCCTTTCCTGCGATATTGGCACCGGGACAGGGGTTTCAAGGGGGCGGGCCCTGCGCTAGGCAGGGCCAAACGGAGGCAGGCATGATCTTCACGGTGGCAGTGGACGGCCCGGCGGCAGCGGGCAAGGGCACGATCAGCAAGGCGCTGGCCCGGCGCTTCGGGCTCGCGCATCTGGATACGGGGCTTTTGTACCGCGCGGTCGGGGCCAGGGGCGGCGACCCGGTGGCGGCGGCGCGGGGCCTGACGCCCGACGACCTCGCCCGCGACGATCTGCGCAGCCTGGAGGCCGGGCAGGCCGCGAGCCGGGTCGCCGCGATCCCCGAGGTCCGCGCCGCGCTCATCGCCTTCCAGCAGGATTTCGCCCGGCGCGAGGGCGGCGCGGTGCTGGACGGGCGCGACATCGGCACGGTGATCTGCTCGAAAGCCGAGGTGAAGCTCTTCGTCACCGCCCGCCCCGAGATCCGCGCCCATCGCCGCTGGCTGGAGCTGGGCGGCGACGAGGCGCAGGTCCTGACCGAGGTCATCGCCCGCGACGAACGCGACATGAACCGCGCCGACGCCCCGTTGAAACCGGCCCCGGATGCGGTGCTGATCGACACCTCGGACCTGACGATCGAGGCCGCCATCGCCCGCGCCGCCGATCTTGTCGCGGCCCGCCTGCCGCCTGCCTGACCGCTTCATCTTTGTTCTCCAAATATCCTCGGGGGTTTCCAAAGGGGGCCCGAGGGTCCCCTTTGGCGAGGGGGTGCGGGGGGCGAGCAGCCCCCCGCTTCCGGTCGCCCGAGGAACCGAGGGCGAAAACCCTCTCCCCTTTGCCTCGGGCCGTGATCGGGCTAGAACCTGACCCAACATCTGAAGGAGCCCCGATGCCCGACCCCGCGCACGATTCGATTCTCGCCGCCGTCATCAAGCCGGTCCACCGCGAGGGCTATCCCTTCATCGGCATCTTTGCCGCGGTGACGCTGGTCCTGTTCCTGATCTGGCAGCCGCTGGGCTGGGTCGGGGTCGTGCTGACCGTCTGGTGCTATTACTTCTTCCGCGATCCCGACCGCTACACGCCGCAGCGCGAGGGGCTGATCATCAGCCCCGCCGATGGCGTGGTCTCGCTGATCGAGCCCGCCGCGCCGCCGGTCGAGCTGGGCATGGGGACCGAGCCGATGACCCGGGTCAGCGTCTTCATGAACGTCTTCAACTGCCATGTGAACCGCCTGCCGATCGCCGGCACGATCACCGCCGTCAGCTACCGGCCGGGCAAATTCCTCAACGCCTCGCTCGACAAGGCCTCGGTCGACAACGAGCGCAACTCGGTCGCCGTGCAGATGGCCGACGGGCGCAAGCTGGCCGTGGTGCAGATCGCGGGTCTGGTGGCGCGGCGCATCGTCTGCGACGTGAAGCCGGGCGCGGTGCTGGAAACCGGCGAGCGGTTCGGGATGATCCGCTTCGGCTCGCGCCTCGATGTCTACCTGCCCGAGGGCGTTCAGCCGCTCGTCTCGCTCGGCCAGACCATGGTCGCGGGCGAGACGGTGCTGGCCGACCTCACCCTGGCCGAGCCCGCGCGGCTGGCCGAGGTCCGCTGAGCATGGACCGCGATCCCGCCTTCGAGGACGAGAGCGAGCCCGCCGACCGCCGCACCCTGCCGCTGGTGCAGCTGATCCCCAATCTGGTGACGCTGCTGGGGCTTTGCGCGGGGTTGACGGCGATCCGCTATGGCATCGCCGGGTCCTGGCAGGTGGCGGCGGGGCTCATCGTGCTGGCGGCGCTGATCGACGGGATGGACGGGCTTCTGGCCCGCAAGCTGAACGCGGCCAGCCATTTCGGCGCCGAACTCGATTCGCTCAGCGATTTCGTCTGCTTCGGCGTGGCGCCGGGGATCGTGATCTATTCGGCGCTGTTGCAGGACTGGCCTGGGCTCGGCTGGGTGCTGGTGCTGATCTATGTGCTGGGGGCCTGCCTGCGGCTGGCGCGGTTCAACGTGAACCGCAATGCGCCGCCGCCGCCCGGGCGGGTGCATTTCGTCGGCGTTCCGGCGCCTGCCGGGGCGATGCTGGGGCTTTTGCCGCTGTACCTCACGCTGGCGGGCTGGATGGACATGCGGGAATGGCCGGCGCTGGCCGGGCTCTACATGGCCTTCGTCGGGCTCCTGATGATCTCGCGCCTGCCGACGCCTTCGCCCAAGGGCTGGCGGGTGCCGAGGAAGCGGGCGGCGCTGGTTCTGGTGGGGGTCGCGGTCTATGCGGGCGCGCTGGTCTCGCAGCCCTGGGTGGTGCTGGCGGTGTCGGATCTGGCCTATCTGGCGGTGCTGGCCTGGGGAAGCTGGCGCGACCGTCGGAAACTTGCGTGAAGGCGCTTGACCTTGCCGGACGGGGCGGCTAATCACCCCCCATCGCGCGGTTGTAGCTCAGTTGGTTAGAGTACCGGCCTGTCACGCCGGGGGTCGCGGGTTCGAGCCCCGTCAACCGCGCCATTAGCTTCCTCAGGGCCCCTCACGGGGCCTTTCTTTTTGCCCGCTGGACGGCCTGTCCCAGGCATGGAACACCGGGCGAGGCAAGGAAGATCAAGGGCTTGGCGGCCCGCGTTAACCTTCTGGCAAGTCCGTCCCACGCCGCTGCGAGCCGCGCTGAGAGCTGCGCCTCAAGGGCTGCCTTGTCGATCACCGGACAGACAGGGGCGATCCTGCCGTGCCGGTTTTCGCAAGGGACAGGCTCGGTGACACGCATCTTCCGGCCGTTCACCCGCAGACCGCAATGCCGCCCCGCCGGGGTGCTCTCCAAGACCAGCCGGGCGGCGATCAGCGGCGGATCGCAGGCCGGATCCGAGGTGGTGACGGCCCGATCCGGGATCGCTCGCCAGGCCGGTCTGCACGCCGTTGCCGGTCAGGTCCGGGGCCACGAACCGGGGCAGGGCCGCCCCGTCACGGTCAGGCAGGCGCGGGGGTTCAGGCAGGCGCAGGGGGCAGGCCAGACAGAGGCGACAGGCCGAGCGGATGCCATCGCGGGTCAGGCTCCGGCCTCCCGCTGTCCTCAGCCCTCGGGCAGGCCCGAGGCGATCAGGGCCTCGAAATAGCCCCGGTGCATGCCGGTGATGGTGGGGCCGACCGAATGGCGCAGCCGCTCGACCGTGAGGCCGGGATAGGCCTGTTTCAGCCGGGCCACGGCGGCCCTGGCCTCGTCCAGGCGTCCGAGGTGATAGAGCACCACCGCCAGGGTCCGATGCGCCCATTCCGAGCCCGGCGACAGCGCCACGCCGCGTTCGAGCTGCACCAGCGCCAGGTCGAACCGGTCCTCGCGCAGGTAGGAACTGGCGCGGCCGAAGGCGATGTTGAAGAGGAACGGGTCCAGCGGGCTCAGCGCCTCGGCCCGGTCGAAACAGCGCCGGGCCTCTTCGGTACGACCGGCGTAATTGCGGCTCCAGCCGCGGCGGAGCCAGCCCCAGGCGTTGTTCGGGTCGATGGCCAGCGCCCGGTCGATATAGGAATCGGCCAGCCGGATCTCGGTCGACACCAGCGAGACCGCCGCCCCCAGCGCCACCAGCGAGGGCGCGTGATCGCCGACCCGGGCGGCGGCGCGGCGGGTGAGGTCCAGCGCCGCGGCGCGGTCACGCTCGGGGTCGTCGGACCAGACATAGGTGGCCTGCTGCGCCAGCGCCCAGGCCTTGTAGGCCAGCGCCGGGCCATAGGCGGGATCGGCGGCCAGCGCCTGATCGAGGATCGCCAGCGCCCGGGTATTGTCGCGCCTTGTATGGGCCCAGAAATGCGGCAGGGCGCTGAGGACGCGACCATAGGCGTTGCGGTCGCCGGGCGGGATCGAGGCGATGCGGTCGATCTCGGCATGCCGGAGGCGGGGCGCGATCTGGCCCGCGACCAGCGCGGCGATGCGGTCCTGCAGGTCGAAGAGGTCGCCCAGCCGGTCGTCGAAGCGTTCCGACCACAGGGTGCGGCCATCCGGCCCGTTCACCAGCTGCACGGCGATTCGCACCCGCTCGCCAGCGCGGCGGACCGAGCCCTCGACGACGTAATCGGCGCCGAGGCGCTGCGCGGCCTCGGGCACCGGCAGCGGATGGGGCAGGGCGAAGGCCGATTGCCGGGCGATGACGTGGAAATCATGCACCCGGCTCAGGGCGCCGGTGATCTCTTCGACCACGCCATCGGCGAACATGTCGCCGCCGCCGCCCAGTTCCTCGAAGGGCAGGACGGCCAGCGAGGGCTGGGCATGTGGCGCGGCAGAGAGGGGCGCGGCGGGCAGGGGGGAGGCAGGCGGCGCCTCGGCCCGGTTGCGGCGTTCGCGCAGCCAGTCCTCGAACCCTTCGGAGGGCAGGTCGAATCCCTCAAGAAAGCTGCCCGTCGCGGCGAGAAGGGTGAAACGCCCGGGCGCGAGCCAGAGCGATTGCCGGTTGGCACCCAGCAGGTCGGCGGGCAGCGCCTTGCGCAGCACCGACAGCTCCTGGCGCAGCGAGGCGCGGGCCTGGTCCTCGCCCCGGTCGGACCACAGGAGATCGGCCATCAGCCCGCGCTCGATCCGCCCATCCGGTTGGCAGGCCAGAATCGCCAGAAGCGCCTGGGCGCGGCGCGACAGGCCGGCGATCTCGTGGCCGTCGGGGCCGCGGGCGCTGAACGGGCCGTTCAGGCGCAGGCTGAGGAGGATTGGGTCCGGCATCGCGCCCATCTTGCAAGTGCACTGTCGATTTTACGGAATTCTTGCGCAGCTTACAGAGGCAATCGGCCCTGCTTTTGCGCAAGGATTGCGGGGGGATGCGAGAAAGGGCCATCGAGACACAGAAGAAGACGGAGCCTGCCATGCAGAGCCTGACCCAGACCCGCCCGTTCCTTGCCGCCCCGGGGCGCCCCTTCGTGCTGCGCCTGCTGGACCGGATCGCCGCCGCCGACGCCGCCTACCGCCAGAAAGTGGCGCTGCGCGGGATGGGAGCCGAGCGGCTGGCCGACATGGGCCTGACCGAGGCCGATGTCGAGGCCGCGTTCCGCCGCTGAGCCGGGCTGTCACAATCGGTGAGGGGCGGTGCGTTTTCCCGCTTGACGCCCCCCGCCGCACCCCCTAGATGACCCCCTACGCGCGGTTGTAGCTCAGTTGGTTAGAGTACCGGCCTGTCACGCCGGGGGTCGCGGGTTCGAGCCCCGTCAACCGCGCCATTTGCAAAAGCCCCTGTGCAAGCAGGGGCTTTTGTCGTTCTGACGGCCGAGGCACGGGGCCAGAACCAGGCCGGATCAGGGCGGCAGCGTACGCAGATACGCCAGCGTTTCGCGCGTCGCCTGCCTCCAGTCAGCTATCCGCGACAGCCGCTCCAACTCGGGGTCGTTGCGACAGGCGGGGATGTCGCGAAAATGCAGGCCGGGCAGGCCGAGCACATCCGACGCCCAGCCGTTCAACGGCAGATCGCGAAGCGGCCGGAGGTCGTGAACCTGCGTGCGGTGGATCGACAACCCTGCCAGCGCGGGCAACCGGGCGAGCGGCCACAGATCGGACACGGGCGTGTCATTGAGGGAAAGGGTTTCGAGCCTGGACAGCGCCGCCAGAGGGCCCAGCTCGCTGATCCGGCACTTTCCTAGCGACAGGGAGCGCAGCCCGCGGATCGCCGCCAGCGGTGCAAGGTCGGTGATCGGCGTCTCCTCAAGGGTGAGGGATTGAAGGCCCGACAACGGCGCCAGTTGGCTCGGATCGGTGACCTGCGTGTTGCCCAGTCGGAGGTGCTTGAGGCCTGTCAGCGGGGCCAGGGGGGCCAGATCGACGACCCTCGATCGCCAGAGGCCGAGCGAGATCAGGCCGCGCATAGTCGCCAGAGGGCGCAAGTCATCCGCCAGTGTCCCGGCGAGATGCAGGATTTCAAGGTCTCGCAGCCCGGCGAGGGGCGAGAGATCGCGCACCGGGAGGTCATCGGCCGAAAGGATCCTGAGGGCATCGAGGCCTTCAAGCGGCGACAGATCCTGAACCTGCGTTTCGCTGATCTGGAGCTCGACCAACCCGGTCAAACCGGCGATCGGCGCCAGATCGCGGACGCGGGTCTGAGCACAGTTGAAACGCCGCAAGCCGGTCAGTTGCGCTGCTTCGGGCGGGATCTGTTCCAGCGGGTCGAAACCGAAACCGGACAGGACCAGATCGGTCGCGCCAGACTCCCGGACCCGCCTGATCTCGTCGCGTGCCTCCGCGTAGGCCCAAGTCGCGTCGTGCTCTGGCATGGTCTCACTCGCCGCTGTTCGGCAAGGGTGTGGCGCAGGCGGGACTGAGTCAAGCGGCCCTTTCCTCTGCCCGCGCCGCGTCGTAGCTTGCGGGCCAATCAGGGAGCGTTCGATGATCGCAGTCACAGCATACGAAGGTCGGCGGGTGGGCGTGCTGGGGCTCGGGCGCTCGGGTCTGGCGACTTGCGCGGCGCTGAAGGCCGGGGGCGCCGAGGTCTGCGCCTGGGACGACAGCCCCGAGGGACGCGCCAAGGCCGAGGCGGCGGGATTCGTGCCGGTGGACCTGACGAAACAGGGCGCGGTCGAGGGGTTGGCGGCGCTGATTACCTCGCCCGGGATCCCGCATCTCTATCCCGCGCCGCATCCGGTGATCGCCGCGTGCCTCACGGCAGGCGTGCCGGTCGACAACGACATTTCGCTTTTCTTCCAGTCGCTTGCCGGGATGGACGAGCCGCCGAAAGTGGTTTGCGTCACCGGCTCGAACGGCAAATCCACCACCACGGCGCTGATCGCGCATCTGCTGGCCGAGGCAGGCCGGGACGTGCGGATGGCGGGCAATATCGGCACCGGGGTTCTGTCCATCGACCTGCCGGGCGAGGCGGGCGTGGTGGTGCTGGAACTCTCCAGCTACCAGACCGACCTCGCGCGCCGTCTGGCGCCGGATGTGGCGGTCTTTACCAACCTCAGCCCCGACCATCTGGACCGCCACGGCGGGATGGGCGGCTATTTCGCGGCCAAGCGGCGGCTCTTCACCGAAGGCGCGCCGGCGCGGGCGGTGATCGGGGTGGACGAGGCCGAGGGGCGCTATCTGGCGATGCAACTGGCCGAAGGGGCCGAGGATCTGCGGGTGGTCCGCGTGTCCTCGGGCCAGAAGCTTCAAGGGCCGGGCTGGTCGGTCTTTGCCCGCAAGGGCTTTCTGGCGGAATGGCGGGGCGGGCGGCAGGTGGCCTCGATCGACCTGCGGCCGATCACTGGTCTGCCGGGCGCCCATAACCACCAGAACGCCTGCGCCGCCTATGCGGCGGTGCGCGCCCTGGGGCTGGCGCCACGGCAGATCGAGGCGGGTCTGGCCAGCTTCCAGGGCCTGCCGCATCGCAGCCAGCTGATCGGCGAGCGCAACGGCGTGCGATTCGTCAACGATTCCAAGGCCACGAACGTCGATTCGGCGGCCAAGGCCCTGCAGGCTTTTCCGAAAATCCGCTGGATCGCCGGCGGGTTGGGCAAGGAGGGGGGCATCGCCGGGCTGGTGCCGTTCCTCGGCTCGGTCAGCAAGGCCTATATGATCGGCCATTCGGCGCGCGATTTCGCCCTGCAACTGGGCACGACCCCGCATGAGATCTGCGAGACGATGGAGCGCGCCGTGGCCCGCGCCGCCGACGAGGCCGAACCGGGCGAGGTGGTGCTGCTGGCGCCCGCGGCCGCGTCCTTCGACCAATACCCGAATTTCGAGAAGCGCGGCGAGCATTTTGCTGCACTTGTGCAGGACCTGCTTGGCGCGTAAGTGGGGCGCATGAGGCGGCCGGGGAGGGGGGCGCTGCCCCCCGCGCGTGCCGCGCTCCCCCCGGGATATTTAAGGAACGAAGATGGACAAGGGGCGGGCCGACGATTCCGTCGCGTCGGACGGGGACAGCCTGCAGGGCTTCCTGCTGGCGCTGGCGGCCTACGGGATCTGGGGCGCGATGCCGCTCTATCTGCATCAGCTGCGCCATATCGGCATGGCCGAGGTGCTGGCGCATCGCGTGGTCTGGTCGGTGCCGGTGGCGCTGGCGGTGCTGGTCTGGCTGGGGCGCACGGCCGATCTGCGGCGGGCGCTGCTCACGCCGCGCCTTCTGGCGATGGGGGCGCTGACGGCGGCGCTGATCTCGGTCAACTGGGGGGTCTATGTCTATACCATCCAGTCGGGCCAGACGATCAGCGCGGCGCTCGGCTATTACATCAACCCGCTGTTCTCGATCCTTCTGGGCGCCATCGTCCTGCGCGAGCGGCTGACGCCGCTGCAATGGGCGGCGGTGGCGCTGGCGGGTGCGGCCGTGGCGGTGCTGACCTGGGAGGCGGGGCGGCTGCCGCTGTTGTCGCTGTCCCTGACGGTGAGCTGGGGGCTTTACGCGCTGGCCAAGCGCGCGCTGCCGATCGGCCCGAACCAGGGCTTCACGCTGGAGGTGCTGATCCTGTTCCCGGTGGCGGCGGGTTGCCTGCTGTGGCTGGCCGCGCGCGGTGCGCTGGCCTTGGGCAATACCGGGGCCTGGGACACGCTGCTGATGCTGGGCTGCGGGGTCATCACGGCGGTGCCGCTGATGCTTTATGCCAATGGCGCCAAGAAGCTGAAGCTGACCACCATCGCCCTGATGCAATATATCGCGCCGAGCTGCATCTTCCTCACCGCGGTCTTCATCTTCCACGAGCCCTTCGGGCGGGAGAAACTGATCGCCTTCGCCATGATCTGGGCGGCGCTCGCGCTTTATTCAGCCGATCTGTGGTGGCGGCGGCGTTAAGCCTCTGGCCAGAGTCCGGGTGATTCGCTATCCTGTCGGTCAATGACCCGGACCATACCGGGCACGCAGGCAGAGCGAGCGGCAAGATGACGGAAATGGTGCATGGCAGCATGCCCGCCCATGTGGGCGAGCCTGTGCTGTCGCGCTGGTGGCGCACGGTGGACCGCTGGACGATCTCCAGCGTTTTGTTGCTGGTCGGTGTGGGCCTTCTGCTGGCGCTGGCCTCGTCGCCGCCGCTGGCGGCGCGCAACCATCAGGCCCCGTTCCATTATTTCGAGCGGCACGCGATCTTTGCGGCGATGAGCGTGGCGATCATGCTCTTCATCTCGATGCGCAGCCCCGAGACGGTACGCCGCTGGGCGGTGCTGGGGTTCGGCGTGGGGATCCTGACGCTGATGGCGCTGCCCTTCATCGGCTCCGATTTCGGCAAGGGCGCGACGCGCTGGCTGAGCCTGGGATTCACCTCGATCCAGCCGTCGGAATTCGTCAAGCCCTGCCTTGCGGTGACCGCGGCCTGGCTCCTGGCGGCGGGGCAGGATCTGAACGGTCCGCCCGGGCGGCTTCTGTCCTTGGGCATCACGTTGTCGACAGTGGGCCTGCTGGTGATCCAGCCGGATTTCGGCCAATCGGTGCTGGTGCTCTTCGGCTGGGGGGCGATGTATTTCGTCTCGGGCGCCTCGATGGTGGTGATCCTGGCGCTGGCCGGGGCGGCGGTGACGGGCGGTTTCGTGGCCTACAACACCTCGGAGCACTTTGCCCGGCGGATCGACGCCTTCCTGTCGTCGGAACTCGATGCCCGCTCGCAGCTGGGCTACGCCACCTCGGCCATCCAGGAGGGCGGGCTGTGGGGCATGGGCGTGGGCGAGGGGCAGGTGAAATGGCAACTGCCTGATGCCCATACCGATTTCGTCATCGCCGTGGCGGCCGAGGAATACGGCTTCCTGCTGGTGGCCTTCATCATCACCCTTTACGCGGTGATCTGCCTGCGGGCGCTCACCCGGCTGACGCGCGAGCGCGATCCCTTCATCCGGCTGGCGGGGACGGGGCTGGTCGCCATGGTCTCGGCCCAGGCGATGATCAACATGGGCGTGGCCGTGCGGCTGTTGCCCGCCAAGGGCATGACGCTGCCCTTCATCAGCCAGGGCGGTTCGTCCCTGCTGGCGATGGGGGTGATGGTGGGCATGCTGCTGGCCTTGACGCGCACCCGCCCGCAGGGTGAGATCGGGGACTTGTTGCAGACGCGAGGACGCTGATGGCCCAGGTTTCGGGATCGAAGCGCCCGCTGGCAGTGATCGCGGCCGGCGGGACGGGCGGGCACATGTTTCCCGCCCAGGCGCTGGCCGAGGAATTGCTGGCGCGCGGCTGGCGGGTGGTCCTGTCCACCGACGCCCGGGGCGCGCGCTATGCCGGGGGCTTCCCGGCCGAGGTCGAGCGCCGGGTCGTGGGCTCGGCCACCTTCGCCCGGGGCGGTGTGCTGGCCAAGCTGCTGGTGCCCTTCCGGATCGTGGGCGGCGTGGCGCGGGCGGTGCTGTCGCAGCTGATCGACCGGCCCTCGGTGGTGGCGGGGTTCGGCGGCTATCCCTCGATCCCGGCCCTGACCGCGGCCTGGCTGCTGCGCCTGCCGCGGCTGATCCATGAACAGAACGGCGTTCTGGGCCGGGTGAACGAGGTCTTCGCCAAGCGCGTTTCGGTCGTCGCCTGCGGCACCTGGCCCACCGCCCTGCCGCAGGGTGTCGAGGGCGTGCATACCGGCAATCCGGTGCGCGCCACGGTGCGCGAGCGGGCGGCCTCGCCCTATATCGAGCCCGGGGATTACCCGATGTCGGTGGTGGTGATCGGCGGCTCTCAGGGCGCGCGGGTGCTGTCCGACGTGGTGCCGGCGGCGCTGGCGCTGCTGCCCGAGGGCCTGCGCCAGCATCTGCGGGTGGCGCAGCAGGCCCGCCCCGAGGATCTGGAGCGGGTGGTCGCGGCCTATGACGCCGCGGGCATCCCGGCCGAGGTCGAGAGTTTCTTCGACGACATCCCGCGCCGGTTCTCCGAGGCGCAGCTGGTCATCGCGCGCTCCGGCGCCTCGACGGTGGCGGATCTGACGGTGATCGGGCGGCCCTCGGTGCTGGTGCCCTATGCGGCGGCGATCCGCGGCGAGCAGGAGGCGAATGCCCGGGGCCTGGTCGAGGCCGAAGCCGCCGTCCTGATCCGCGAGCCTGCCTTCACGCCCGAGGCGCTGGCGGCGGCGATCCATTCCATCCTGACCCAGCCGCAGGCTGCCAGCCGCATGGCGCGGGCGGCAACGGCGCTGGGTATTCCCGATGCGGCCGGGCGTCTGGCGGATCTCGCCGAGCATCTGGCCGGTCCCCCTTCCTGAGACGATCTCCATGAATCGCACGCTGCTTCCCCGGGGCCTGGGCCCCGTCCATTTCATCGGTATCGGCGGGATCGGCATGTCCGGCATTGCCGAAATCCTGCTGGGCGAGGGGTTCGCCGTGCAGGGCTCGGACGCCAAGGGCTCGGCCATCACCGAGCGGCTGGCCCGGCTCGGCGCGGTGATCCATGTCGGCCATGAGGCGGCGCATGTGACGGGGGCCTCGGTCGTCGTGGCCTCGACCGCGATCAAGCCTTCGAACCCCGAATATGCCGAGGCGAAGCGCCTCGGCCTGCCGGTGGTGCGCCGGGCCGAGATGCTGGCCGAGCTGATGCGCCTGCGCCGCACGGTGTCGATCGCCGGGACCCATGGCAAGACCACCACCACGACGATGATGGCGGCGATGCTGGAGGCGGGCGGCTTCGATCCGGGCGTGGTCAATGGCGGCATCATCCATGCCTATGGCTCGAACGCCAAGGCGGGCGCGGGCGAGTGGATGGTGGTCGAGGCCGACGAAAGCGACGGCTCGTTCAACATCATGCCGACGCATGTGGCGGTGGTGACCAACATCGACCCCGAACACATGGACCATTGGAAGGATTTCGACACGTTGCGCGACGGCTTCCGCCGCTTCGTGCAGGGGATCCCGTTCTATGGGCTCGCGGTGCTCTGCACCGATCATCCCGAGGTCGCGGCGCTGGCCGGGCGGATCGAGAACCGGCAGATCGTGACCTTCGGCTTCAACGAGGGCGCCGATCTGCGCGCGCTGAACCTGCGGTTCGAGAAGGGCGTGGCGCATTTCGACATCGGGCTGCAGCGCGAGGGCCGGGTGATCGCGGGCGTGACCCTGCCGATGCCGGGGGACCACAATGTCTCGAACGCGCTGTCCTCGGTGGCAGTCGGTCTGCATCTGGGCATGTCGGACGACCGGATCCGCGCGGCGCTGGCGGGCTTCGCCGGGGTCGGGCGGCGTTTCACCCGGGTGGGTGAAGTGAACGGCGTCACGGTGATCGACGATTACGGCCATCACCCGGTCGAGATTGCCGCCGTCATCAAGGCGGCGCGGCAATCGCTGGGCGGTTCCGGCCGGGTGATCGCCGTGCATCAGCCGCATCGGTTCACCCGGCTTTCGTCGTTGTTTGCGGATTTCGCCGCCTGTTTCGACGGCGCCGATGTCGTGGCCATTGCCGAGGTCTATTCAGCGGGCGAAGAGCCGATCCCGGGCGTCGACCGCGACCATCTGGTGGCGGCGATCCGGGGGCGGGGGCATCCCTCGGCCCATGCGCTGACGCAGGAGGCGGATCTGGAGGCGCTGGTCCGGGCCGAGGCGAAGCCGGGCGACATGGTGGTTTGCCTCGGCGCGGGCACGATCAGCGCCTGGGCTCAGGCGCTGCCGGGGCATCTGTCGACGGCGGGTTGAAGCACCGGCCGGGTTGACGGGCGGCAGGCAGGGGGGCCAAATCCCGGCATGGAATCGGAAGTTCTCATTGTGGGTCTGGCGGCCTTCATCGTCGGGGCGGTGCCGGGGTATTTCCTCGGGCGCTATGCCGGCGGGATCGCGGCCGTGGTCTGGGTCGGGCTGCTGGCAGGCGGTGCCGCGGTGCTGGTCCTGCTGGGGCAGGGCACGCGCGGCTGGGACGGGCTGGCCTATATGGTCGGCGGCCTGTTGCTGCTGGCGCCCGCCGCCCTGGGCGGGGCGCTGGCCGGGTGGCTGGGCGTGAGCCTCAGGCGGCGCCGGCGTCAGGGATCCCCGCGCGGGGCGGAGGCGCCGCGCGGGTGAGGGTTCAGGCGCTGGCCGGTTGCTGGTCGAGCGCGGGCGGATAGGCCACCGGCCGTGAGGGATCGACGGCGCGCTGCGCGGCCTCGGGGTCATAGGCAGCGCCTTCGGGCCGGGGCAGCGGCGGCTGGGCGCGCATCCTGCGGGCGATGGCGATGCCCAGCGGCACACCGATCACCAGACCGGCAACCCCGGCCAGCGCAAAGAGACGCCAGTCGTACCAGCCAAAGGCGAGGCCCGCGATGACGAGGGCACCGGCGATGCAGGCCACGGCCAGCGTCGCCATGGTCGAGCGCAGGGGGGCGGCGGGGATCATCATGGTGTTCTCCTTCGATGAGGGACAGCTGTGAACCAACGCCCGGGGCCGGGTCGGGGTTCCGGGCCGGTTACTCGGCCGGAACCACGCGGGCGGCTTCCGGCTGACCCCTGTCGCGCCCGCGGGCCTGCCGGGCAAGGCGGAGGACAGGTTGCGCCAGCGTCGCGAGGGCGGGCAGCGGCAGGGCAGGCAGCGGCGCACCGCGGCGCAGCCAGAAGGCGGTCGCCTCGAACGGCACCAGCACCGCAAGGCCAAGCGCGAGGGCATAGCCGAAGAGCTGGGTGTCTCGGTTGCCCGCGGCGAGCATGAGGATGACATAGAGACCGGCGAGGGCACCGGCCGCCAGCGTGGGCAGCGCGGGGCGCAGGGCGGCGGTCAGGGCAGGGGGCAGCTGGCGCATGACGGGTCCTGTTGGGATCAAGATGTTGAGAGGTCAACGCCGCCAGACCCCGGCGGGTTCCCGCCTATTGTGGTGCTTGCGAGGGACGGGCGGCGCGGCTATCCCTTGGCCATGACCCAGAGCCTTGCAGACCTTTCCTACACCCCGCGCGGCGCCCTGACCCGGGACCGCGCCCTCGCCGATCTGACCTGGCTGCGCGTGGGCGGCCCGGCCGACTGGCTGTTCCAGCCCGCCGACGAGGAGGATCTCGCGGCCTTTCTGGCGGCGTTGCCGGACGGGGTGGCGGTGTTTCCCATGGGCGTGGGCTCGAACCTGATCGTCCGGGACGGGGGGCTCAGGGCCGTGGTGATCCGGCTGGGGCGGGGTTTCAACGGGATCAGCGTCGAGGGGGCGCGGGTGACCGCCGGGGCCGCGGCGCTGGACGCGCATGTCGCGCGCAAGGCGGCCGAGGCCGGGCGCGACCTGACCTTCCTGCGCACCATCCCCGGCTCGATCGGCGGGGCGGTGCGGATGAACGCGGGCTGCTACGGGCAATACGTCGCCGACCGGCTGGTCGGCGTGCGCGTCGTCACCCGGGCGGGCGAAATCCGCGAGATCCCGGCGGCCGAGCTGGGCCTCGCCTATCGCCAGAGCGCGCTGCCCGAGGGCTCGGTCATCACAAGCGCGGTATTCGAGGCGCCCGAGGGTGACCCGGCGGCCCTTCAGGCGCGGATGGACGAGCAACTGGCCAAGCGCGACGCGACGCAGCCGGTGAAGGACCGGACCGCCGGTTCCACCTTCCGCAATCCGGCCGGGTTTTCCTCTACCGGTAGGGCCGACGATGTCCACGACCTCAAGGCCTGGTCCCTGATCGACGGCGCGGGGATGCGTGGCGCCACGCGCGGCGGGGCGCAGATGTCGCCCCTGCACGCCAATTTCATGATCAACACCGGCGGAGCCACGGCCGCCGACCTGGAAGGGCTGGGCGAGGAAGTCCGAAAAAGGGTGTTGGAAAACAGCGGGATTACGCTAGAATGGGAGATCATGCGCGTCGGCGAACCGGCGGGCGGTAACGGTTAGTCGGGCATCAGACCCGAGTGTAAAAGAACCGGACGGGCGGCGTAACGGCGCCGCCGCACAAGAAGGGGCGCAAAGCCCCACGAGAGGCAGAGTTGGTGGGCATGTCGAGCAGGGCAGCCCCCACAGTAGCGGTTTTGATGGGCGGACCCTCGGCTGAACGCGAGGTGTCGCTGTCGACGGGGCGCATGTGCGCGGCCGCGCTGCGGGAGGCGGGATTCCATACTGTCGAGGTCGATGCCGGCCGCGATCTGGCCGAGCGTATGCTGGCGCTGGCGCCGGACGTGGCCTTCAACGCCTTGCACGGGCGCTGGGGCGAGGACGGCTGCGTCCAGGGTCTGCTGGAATGGCTGCGCATTCCCTATACACATTCGGGCGTCCTGGCCTCGGCTCTGGCCATGGACAAGGAACGCACCAAGAAGGCCTATGCGGCGGCCGGTCTGCCCATCGTGCCCTCGGTCCTGGCGACGCGGGACGAGGTCCGGGCGCGCCATGTCATGCCAGCCCCCTATGTGGTGAAGCCCTATAACGAGGGCTCGTCCGTCGGCGTCTGGCTGGTGGCCGAGGAGAACAACGGCCCGCCGCAACTGGATGACCGGATGCCCGAGGTGGTGATGGTCGAGGCCTATGTGCCGGGGCGCGAGATGACCTGCACGGTGATGGGCGACCGGGCGCTGACCGTCACCGATATCATCACCGAAGGCTGGTACGATTACGACGCCAAATACAAGACCGGCGGCTCGCGCCACGTGGTCCCGGCCGAGATCCCGGCCGAGATCTTCGACGCCTGCATGGACTATGCGCTGAGGGCCCATCAGGTCCTGGGCTGCCGGGGCATCAGCCGCACCGATTTTCGCTGGGACGAGGCCCGGGGCCTTGCCGGGCTGGTGCTGCTGGAGACCAATACCCAGCCCGGCATGACGCCCACCTCGCTCAGCCCCGAACAGGCGGCGCATTGCGGGATCCCGTTCCCGGAACTTTGCCGCTGGTTGGTGGAGGATGCCTCGTGTCAGCGCTGAAGAGCCGCGATCCGATGAATTCGGCCCGTACCCAGCCGCAGGGCGGGGCCTGGCTCTGGCCCGACCCGCAGGAGGTGACGGCACCCGCCGTGCGCGCCGGGCGTCCGGTGCGCTCGGGCGGCTTGCCGGCCAGCGGGCAATGGCCCAGCGATCCGCCCGCGCCCTTCTGGCCTCCCGCGCCCGACGGCGGCGAGCGCGCGCCCCGCGCGCTGCGCACGGTCGAGCCGCCCGAGCCCGCGGCCTTCGAGGAATACGACGCGCTGACCCTGCCCGAAAAGCCGATCCGCGGCACTTTCGGCTTTCAGGCGAACCCGGGTTACAGCGCGGCGCCGGCGCAGGCGCTGCATGCGCCGATGCCGGGCGCGACGGCAGCGGCTTTGGGGGCGGCGCAGGCCGGATGGGCCGACCCGGTGCCCGCGGGTCCGGCGCCGTCGCCTGCGTTTGATCCGTCGCCCAGCCGTCTGGCCTATCGCCTGAACCGGCTGTGGCTGACGCCGCTGGTGCGCAATTTCCTGCGGCTGGGCCTGCCCCTGCTGGTGGTCGCGGCCTTTGCCGGGGCCTGGGCGTCCAAGCCCGAGAACCGCGAGATGGTCACCGGCCAGATCGCCCAGACCGTCGAATGGGTGCAGAACCAGCCGATGTTCCGCGTCACCGGCATCGAGGTCGAGGCCCGCTCGCCCGAGGTGGCGCTAGGGGTCGAACAGCTTCTGGGGCTCAGCTTCCCGCTGTCGTCGTGGGATCTGGACCTGACCGACTTGCGCGCCCGGGCTGAATCGCTCGACGCGGTCGAGCGCGCCTGGCTGCAGATCCGCTCGGGCGGGGTGCTGGAGGTGCGCATCGCCGAGCGCGTCCCGGCGATGATCTGGCGCAATGGCGAAGTGCTGGATCTGGTCGATGACGAGGGCCATCGCGTCGCCCGTCTGGCCACCCGCGCCGCGCGCGCCGATCTGCCGCTGATCGCCGGGGCCGGTGCGCCCGAGGCGATCGCCGAGGCGCAGGCGCTCTGGACCGCCGCCGCGCCGATCCAGGGGCGGATCCGCGGCCTGGTGCGCGTGGGCGAACGCCGCTGGGACGTGGTTCTGGACCGCAACCAGCGGATCCTTCTGCCCGAGACCGGCGCGCTCGAGGCGCTGGAGCGCGTCGTCGCCATGTCCGAGGGCGCGCAGCAATTGCTGTCACGCGACGTGACCATTGTCGACATGCGCCAGCCGGTGCGCCCGACCCTGCGCCTGACCGCCGAGGCGATGACCGAACTGACCCGCAACCGAACCGAAACCAGAGGAGCCCCCCGCCGATGACCGACCTCTACGAATCGCAGCGCGCGATGCGCAACCTTCGCCGTCAGGCGATGCAGCGGGGGGTGATCGCGGTGATGGACATCGGCACCCATAAAGTCGCCTGCCTGATCCTGAAATTCGGCGCCTCGGACGGCCCGCAGGAGGGGTTCGGCGTCGGCAACATGGCGGGGCAGGCGGCCTTCCGGGTGATCGGCGCTGGCACCACCTGTTCGCGCGGCATCCGCTTTGGTGAGATCGCGGCCATGCGCGAGACCGAGCGGGCGGTGCGCACGGCGTTGCAGAACGCGCAGAAGATGGCGCAGACCCGGGTCGACCACGCGATCCTGACCTTCTCGGGCGGCGATATCCGCAGTTACGGGCTTGAGGGCAATGTCGAGATCGAGGCCGATCGCGTCAGCGAAAACGATATCGCCCGGGTGCTGGATGCCTGCGACACGCCCGATATCGGCCATGGCCGCGAGGTGCTGCACGCGCAGCCGGTGAATTTCGTGCTGGACCACCGCTCGGGCCTGTCGGATCCGCGCGGGCAGGCGGGGCGCAACCTTGGCTGCGACATGCATCTGCTCAGCGTCGGCACCGATGTGGTGCAGAACCTGGTCCATTGCCTCAAGCGCTGCGACGTCGAGGTCGCGGGGCTGGCGGCGGCGCCCTATGTCTCGGGGCGGGCGGCGCTGGTCGAGGACGAGCAGGAGCTGGGGGCTGCGGCGATCGACATGGGCGGCGGCACGACCTCGCTGTCGATCTTCATCAAGGGCCACATGATCTATGCCGATACGGTCAAGCTGGGCGGCGACCACATCACCGGCGATATCGCCAAGGTGCTGACCATCCCCTATTCGACGGCCGAGCGGATCAAGACCCTGCATGGCGGTCTCTTCGCCACCGGGCAGGACGACCGGCAGCGAATCGAGATCGGCGGCAATTCGGGCGATTGGGACAAGGACCGGCGGACCATCACCCGCACCGAACTCATCGGCATCATGCGGCCCCGGATGGGCGAGATCCTGGAAGAGCTGCGCGCGCGGCTGGATATCGCCGGCTTCGACCATCTGCCCAGCCAGCAGGTGGTGCTGACCGGCGGCGGCAGCCAGGTGCCGGGGCTGCTGGAGATGGCGGCGCGGGTCCTTGGAACGCAGGTGCGGCTGGGCCGTCCGATCCGCGTGCCGGGTCTGCCGCAGGCGGCGACGGCACCGGGCTATTCGGCGATTGTGGGCCTGTGCCAATACGCCGCCCATCCGCAGGACGAATGGTGGGATTTCGACATTCCCGCCCAGATGTTCGCCGCCCGGCCGCTCAAGCGCGCCATGAAGTGGTTCCGCGACAATTGGTGAGCGCTACCACCCGTCTGATGTCTGACATTTGACGGCCCCCTCGTCTCAACAACACCCTGAAAACCCCTGATGCGGCGTGAAAAAACGCTGTTCAGGGGTTTCTCGCCTGAACCCCCGGGAGGCAAATTTCCGCGGGAATCTAAGCCATTGCGCTGTTTTGGTTCGTTTTTTTGATGACGCCGATTCAGGGTCGCGCTAAGATCGTTTCAAATCTGGCAAATCACCGAAATGACCAGATCACGAACGAGCAACTGAGACCGGGAATACCCGGCTCCCAATAAGGCGGACAGGCATGACTCTGACTTTTCTCGCAACCGAGACCAAGGACTTGACTCCGCGCATCACCGTTTTCGGTGTGGGCGGCGCGGGCGGCAATGCCGTCAACAACATGATCGACCAGAACCTTGAAGGGGTCGATTTCGTCGTCGCGAACACCGATGCGCAGGCGCTGCAGCAGTCCAAGGCCCCGACCCGCATCCAGCTGGGCGTGCAGGCGACCGAAGGTCTGGGGGCGGGCGCCCGTCCCGAGGTCGGCGCCAATGCCGCGGCCGAGACGCTGGAAGAGATCATGGATCATCTGTCCGGCGCGCATATGTGCTTCATCACCGCCGGCATGGGCGGCGGCACCGGCACCGGTGCGGCCCCGATCATCGCCCAGGCGGCGCGTGAGATGGGGATCCTGACCGTCGGCGTGGTGACCAAGCCCTTCGCCTTCGAAGGCGGCAAGCGGATGCGTCAGGCCGAGTCCGGCGTCGAGGAGCTGCAGAAGGTCGTCGACACCCTCATCATCATCCCCAACCAGAACCTGTTCCGTCTGGCCAACGAGCGCACCACCTTCACCGAGGCCTTCGCGCTGGCCGATGACGTGCTCTATCAGGGCGTCAAGGGCGTGACCGACCTGATGGTCCGTCCGGGCATGATCAACCTCGACTTCGCCGACGTCCGCGCGGTGATGGACGAGATGGGCAAGGCCATGATGGGCACCGGCGAGGCGACCGGCGAGGACCGCGCCCGTCAGGCGGCCGAGAAGGCGATCGCCAACCCGCTTCTGGACGAGATCAGCCTCAACGGCGCCAAGGGCGTGCTGATCAACATCACCGGCGGCAATGACCTCACGCTGTTCGAACTGGACGAAGCGGCCAATCTGATCCGCAACAAGGTCGATCCTGAGGCGAATATCATCGTCGGCTCGACGCTGGACCCGGAGATGGAAGGCGCGATCCGCGTCTCGGTCGTCGCCACCGGCATCGAGGCCCAGCCGGTCACCGCCGAGGTGCCGCGCCGCCGCATGGCCGAGCCGCTGGTCACCGAGACCCCGGTCGTGGTCGAAGAGCCCGCGCCGGCCCCGGTCGCCGAAGAGCCGCGCTTCGAGGCCCCGGCCTATGAAGAGCCCGCCTACGAGGATGCCGCCTACAACCCGCCGATGTTCGAGTCGCGCGCGGTGGAGCGTCACGCCGAACGTCAGGTCGAGCGTCACATGGAGCGTCACCCGGAGCCCCGCTACGAGGCCCCGACCCATGCCGCCTATCACGAGGCCCCCGCGGCCGAGCCGGTGCAGGAGGACTTCTTCCTGGAGGACGTGCTGCGCAACGAGGCCCCGGTCGCCCCGCAGCCGCAGGTCCGCCGTCCGGCCATGGCCGAGCCCGTCCGTGCCCCGCAGCCGCAGCAATACCAGCCGCAACCGCAGCAGTATCAGCCGCAGCAGCACCAGCCCGAGGCGGCCTTCACCGCCCCGCGTCCGGGCCGCAACCCGGGTCAGCCCAGCCCCGAGACCCTGGCCCGCCTGCGCGCCGCGGTCGAGAAGCAGCCCGAGGCGCCCGCGCGCCGTCCGGTCGCGCAGCACCAGCCGCAGCAGCAGGCCCCGGCCCCCGCGCCGCAGCCGGAAGCGCGCCGCGGTCTGGGCATCGGCAGCCTGATCCACCGCATGGCGGGCCATGCCGCGCCCGCCGCCACCGCCGCGGCCGAGCAGCCCGCCCGTCACGCCCGCCCGCAGCCGCAGGTCCAGGCTTACGAGGACGAGCACCAGCACCGCGCCGCCGACCAGTTCGAAATCCCGGCTTTCCTGCGTCGTCAGGCGAACTGAGCTGAAAAGCGCGATCAAATCCTGCCCCGCGGGGCCTGTGGAGAACCGGCGAGAGCCGGTTCTTTTCATTTTGAATTCAGGGCGTTACGGAAGGCCTGCCTGACGTGCGCGGAAACTCGCGCATGCGTGAGGGCAGTGTTACATCGTGTTACAAAGCGTGACTTGAGCATTAACGCACGGATTCATAAAGAAACTGTGAGCCGAGCAGAAATTCAGGCCGAGGACCAACTCGTGCAGACAACCTTGAAATCTTCCGTGCGTTTCGACGGCACCGCGCTCCATTCGGGGCGGGCCGTGGTCATGCATGTCCGCCCCGCGCCTGCGGGGCACGGGGTGGTGTTCGAACGTCTCGACCTCGACCTGCCTGTGGCGCAGCGCCGCATCGCCGTCACGCCCTCGGCGCTGATCGAGGCCAACCTCTGCACCAAGATCGGCAACGATCATGACGTTTCCGTGGCGACCATCGAACATCTGATGGCGGCGCTGGCCGGGTGTGGCATCCATAACGCGCGGGTGACGCTGGACGGGCCGGAAGTGCCGATCCTCGACGGCTCGGCCCGGCCCTTCGTCGCGGCCTTCGTCGCGGCGGGCACCCGGGTGCAGGCGGCCTCGCTGACGGCGATCCGCGTGCTGAAGCCGATCGAGGTCCGCATGGGCGAGGCCTGGGCCCGGCTGGAACCGGCCGAGGCGCTGTCCATCGCGTTCGAGATCGACTTCCCCGATGCCGCCATCGGCCACCAGACCTGCGAGCTGGAACTGGCCAACGGCACCTTCGTGCGCGAACTCTCGGATTGCCGCACCTTCTGCCGTCAGGCGGATGTGGATTTCATGCGTGCCAATGGCCTGGCGCTGGGGGGCACCTACGAGAATGCGGTGGTGGTGCAGGGGGCCGATATCCTCAGCCCCGGCGGCCTGCGCCGGATCGACGAGCCGGTGCGCCACAAGATGCTCGATGCGATGGGTGACCTTGCCGTGGCCGGGGCGCCGATCCTCGGCCGCTATATCGGCCACCGTGCGGGCCACACCCTGACCGGCCGTCTGGTGCGGGCGCTTCTGGATGACGCCACCGCCTGGGAGCATGTCACGGTCGAGGGCGATCAGGCGCACCGGATGCCCGGCGCCGGGGTCTGCGCCGCGGATCTGCTGGCCACCGGCGCCACCACCGCCTCGGCCGCCTGAGGCGCCGCCGTGAGCGGCTTTCGGCGTCTTGGCCAGTCCGCTGAACACGGGGATGTTTTTCTGCTGAATGGCGTTTTGCGTGCGCCCGGCAAACGTGCTAGGACACGCCGGGACGCGCCCCCGGCGAGCCCGGGATTCGCCCGGGATGTCGGCTGCGGCGCCCTTCGGTAAGACAAGAATGAGGATCGGCATGGTCGGCACCCTTGGCAAATCGGCCCGGCGCAGGCTGTCGACGCTGGCGCTGAGCAGCGTTCTGGTGCTGGCACTGGCCGCCTGCGGGAACCAGGTCGGCACCGACGAGCCGCTGGACGGCTATTCGGCCGAGGAAATCTTCACGCGCGGCGAATACGTGCTGGAGAACAACCGCCGGATCGAACCGGCGATGCGCTATTTCCGCGAGGTCGAGCGGCTTTATCCCTATACCGACTGGGCCCGGCGCTCGTTGGTGATGCAGGCCTATGCCCTGCATCGCGACGGCCAGTATGACGAGGCCCGCGCCACGGCGCAGCGCTTCCTCGACCAGTATCCGGGCGATCCGGACGCCGCCTGGGCCGCCTATATCGTGGCGCTGACCTATTACGATCAGATCGAGGACGTGGGCCGCGACCAGGGCCTGACCTTCCAGGCGCTGAACCATCTGCGCTACGTGATCGAGCAATACCCGAACACCGAATACGCCCGCTCGGCGGTGCTGAAATTCGATCTGGCCTTCGACCGTCTGGCGGCAAAGGAGATGGAGATCGGCCGCTTCTACCTGTCGCGCGGCAATTATCAGGCGGGGATCAACCGTTTCCGCGCCGTGGTCGAGCAATACCAGACCACCACCCAGACGCCCGAGGCGCTGCACCGGCTGGTGGAAAGCTATCTGGCGCTGGGGCTGCGCGACGAGGCGCAGACCGCGGGCGCGATCCTGGGCCACAACTTCCGCTCCTCGCCCTTCTACGAGGACAGCTTCCGTCTGCTGACCGCGGCAGGGCTGAGCGATCAGGCGCAGGGCACCAGCTGGCTCAACGACATCTATCGCCGGACCATTCGCGGCGAGTGGCTCTGACGCCGGGGGGCGCGCGCGGGAATGCTACGGGCGCTCTCGATTCGGGACATGCTGCTGATCGAGCGGCTTGAGCTGGATTTCCATCCCGGCCTCAATGTGCTGACCGGCGAGACCGGGGCGGGCAAATCCATTCTGCTGGACAGTCTGGGTTTCGTGCTGGGCTGGCGCGGCCGCGCCGATCTGGTGCGGCAGGGCGCCCAGCAGGGCGAGGTGGAGGCGGTGTTCGATCTGCCCGAGGGGCACCCGGGCCGCGCCGTGCTGGACGAGGCCGGGATCCCGCTGGAAGACGAGCTGGTCCTGCGCCGTGTCAACACTGCCGAGGGGCGCAAGACCGCCTGGATCAACGACCGCCGCGCCTCGGGCGAGGTGCTCAGGGCGCTGTCGGATACCCTCGTGGAACTGCATGGCCAGCATGACGACCGCGGGCTCCTGAACCCGCGCGGGCACCGGCAATTGCTCGATGCCTATGCCGGGGCCGACACCGGCGCCGTGCGCGCCGCATGGCGGGCGCTGGCCGAGGCGCGCAAGGCGCGTGAGGCCGCCGCGGCCCGGCTGGCGGGTCTCAGGGCCGAAGAGGAATACCTGCGCCATGCGGTCAAGGAGCTGGATCAACTGGACCCGCAGCCCGGCGAGGAGGCCGAGCTCGACACCCGCCGCCGCCTGATGCAGGCCGCGACCCGGCTGGTGGGCGATGTGGCCCGCGCCCGGCAGGCTTTGGGCGAGGACGGGGCCGAGCGTCTGGCGCTGGACGCGCTGCGCTGGCTGGAGGATGCGGCCGAAGGCGTCGAGGGTCGGCTCGACGCGGCGATCGAGGCTCTGGGCCGGGCGCTGTCGGAACTGGGCGAGGCCACGGGCGAGATCGAGGCCTGCCTCGACCAGATGCAGGCCGATCCGGCAGAGCTGGAGCGGGTCGAGGAGCGGCTTTTCGCGCTGAGGGGCCTGGCGCGCAAACATTCGGTGCTGCCCGATGATCTGGGCACCCATGCCGCCGGGCTGCGCGAACGGCTGGAGGCGCTGGATTCCGGCGACAAGGGCATGGCGGCGCTGGCCCAGGCCGAGGCCGCGGCGCAGACGGGCTTCACCGCGGCCTGCGCGGCGCTGACGGCGGAACGCAAGGCGGCGGCGGCCTCGCTCGATCAGGCGATGGCGGCGGAACTGGCGCCCCTGAAGATGGAGCGCGCGGTCTTCCAGACGGTGATCGAGCCGACCGAACCCGGGCCGGAAGGGGCGGATGCGGTGACCTTCGAAGTGGCGACCAACCCCGGCGCACCGGCCGGGGCGCTGAACAAGATCGCCTCGGGCGGGGAACTGTCGCGCTTTCTGCTGGCGCTGAAGGTCTGTCTCAGCCGCGGGCAATCGGGCGTGACGATGATCTTCGACGAGATCGACCGCGGGGTCGGCGGGGCGACGGCCGATGCGGTGGGCCGCCGGCTGCGGGCGCTGGCCGAGGGCGCGCAGGTGCTGGTCGTCACCCATTCGCCGCAGGTGGCGGCGCTCGGCGCGCATCACTGGCGGGTCGAGAAGCGGGTGGAGGCCGGGGCCACTCTCAGCCATGTGACGCCGCTTTCCGCCGGGGAACGCGTGGACGAGATTGCCCGCATGTTGTCGGGTGATACCATTACCGAGGCGGCGCGCGGCGCGGCCCGCGCCCTGATCGGCGCGTGACGGACAACCGGGGCGGGGCCAACCCGTCCCCCAGACGGAGGCCGGGCATGACACGGGCAATCTGGATCACGGCGGCACTGGCCGCGGCAACGGCACTCGCGGGCTGCGGGGATATCCCGGACATGCGCTTCGGGCAGGGCGGGGGGCGTCCGGCCTATGGCGGGGGCTATGGCGGCACCCCGGTAGTGCCGTCGGAGCCGGTGGTGGCCGGGCCCTCGGCCAGCCAGGCCGAAGGCGCCTGCATGAGCGCGGGCCGCGAGGCCGGGTTCGACGTGCAGGGCGTGGTCGGCACCCGCGAACAGGGCACGTCGCGCGATGTGATGCTGCGGGTTCAGCGCGGCGGCCAGACGGTCGAGGTACGTTGCAGCTACGCTTACGATTCGGGCCAGGCCCGGATCATGACGCTTTAGGCGCAAGGCGGCGGGAGGCACGCTCCCGCCCGCCCACCCCGCGCGCCTCCCGCCGCGGAGAGGCCAGCGCCCGGGGCCGGGACCCTTTGCAGGCGCGAGGTTGAGGGATGATGTCGACTTTCGGTCGTGGCGCTGCGCGCTGATCGTCCGACTGATGTCGTTGGCAGAGGCCCGGACATTCCCAAACAGAGTACAGGGACGATAGGGAAGGGCGATGGGCCGCTTCTCTGGCTTCCTGCGGGGGGCCGTCTGGTCTGCCTGTGATGCGGTCTCAAGGCTCTGTCCTGGAGGATCGAGGCTTATGAGCTGCGCTGCCGCCTCGCCTTCTGGATGGAGCTCTTCGGCGGACCTTGGCGGACACTTGCTGTCGCAGCCCGGTGAGCAGAGGGCCGCGCCCTTATCTCAGGAAAAAAGACAGAGGGGTGTATCCCGTCAAGGCTCTGCAGAACCTTCGGGAGGGTCGGAGGTGCGTATTTCTGGCAAGATGATGCCTTTGGCTAGCGTCGGCTCCTCATCGGGAGGCAATGGCGCGCCAAAGGATGTGCCAATGGATCAGGAGGTGCGGGCCTTGGGCTTGCGGCAAGGCCAGCGGTCTTGCCTCGCCCGTCACGAGATCACACTCGCTAACGGGGTCTCGGCCTGTCCGTCAGAGGCGCGGCCTTCGGGGCTCGCGTCGAGGGGCCGGGCGTAGCAAAGGCCGGGCGGCAGGGCGTTTCCCCGCCGCCCGGTATGTCTCAGCGGGCCGCGGTCACGGCGCGGCGGGTCATCACGGCGCAGAGATGCGCGCGGTAAGCGGGCGTGCCGTGCAGGTCGCCCATCATGCCGTCCTCCGGCAGCGAGAGGCCGTTCAGCGCCTCGGCCGTGAAGGAGCGGCTCAGCGCCTCCTCGGCTTCGGTCCAGCGGAACACGCCGCCTTCCGAGGCGCCGGTGATCGCCACCCGCACCCCGTCGCCATACTTCGCGACATAGGCCCCGGTCAGGGCGAAGCGCGAGGCGGGCTGCTGGAACTTGGCGTAGGCCGCTTTCTCGGGCACCGGGAACTTCACCGCGGTGATGATCTCGCCCGGCTCAAGCGCCGTCTCGAACATGCCGGTGAAGAAATCGTCGGCGGCGATCTCGCGGTTGTTGGTGACGATGGTCGCGCCCGACCCCAGCGCCGCCGAAGGATAGCAGGCCGAGGGGTCGTTGTTGGCGAGCGACCCGCCGATGGTGCCGCGGTTGCGGACCGCCGGATCGCCGATGCCCCCGGCCAGCGCCGCCAGCGCCGGATAGGCCGAGGCGACCTCGGCCGCCACCACCGCATGCGGGGTGGCGCCGCCGATGACCAAGAGCCGGCCTTCCATCGACACGCCTTTCAGCGCGGCGATCCCGGTCAGCGAGACCAGCACCCCCGGCGCGTTCAGGCGCTGTTTCATCGAGGGCAGCAGGGTCTGCCCGCCCGACAGCGGCTGTGCATCCTCGCCCCCCAGCGCGGCGACCGCCTCGTCCAGGGTGCTGGGTTTCACGAAGTCGAAATTGTACATCGGGACCTCCCTCAGTGCTTCTGCATCGCCGCCCAGACCCGGGCGGGCGAGACGGGCATGTCGATATGCGTCACATGGTCATAACCGCCCCGGTGCAGCGCGTCGATGACCGCGTTGACCACGGCGGGCGGCGAGCCGATGGCCCCGGCCTCGCCGCAGCCCTTCACCCCCAGCGGGTTGTGGGTGCAGGGCGTCTGGCAGGAATAATCCACGTTGTAGAACGGCACGTCATCCGCCCGCGGCATGGCGTAATCCATGAAGGACGCCGAGGTGAGCTGCCCGTTCTCGTCATAGGTCGTGTTCTCGCACAGAGCCTGACCGATGCCCTGTCCGACGCCGCCATGCACCTGACCCTCGACGATCATCGGGTTCATGATGTTGCCGAAATCGTCGGCGCAGTGGAAGGCCACGACCTGCACCTTGCCGGTGTCGGGATCGACCTCGACCTCGCACAGATAGGCGCCCGCGGGATAGGTGAAGTTGCCCGGATCGTAGAAGGCGGTTTCCTCCAGCCCCGGTTCCAGCGTCTCCAGCGGGTAATTGTGGGGGACATAGGCCGAGAAGGCGATCTCGCCGAAGGTCTTGGCCTTGTCGGTGCCGGCAACCGAGAAGGTGCCGTCCTTGAACTCGATGTCGCCCTCGGCGGCTTCGAGCATATGGGCGGCGATCTTCTTGCCCTTGGCGATGATCTTGCCCATGGCCCGGTCGATGGCCGAGCCGCAGACCGCCAGCGAGCGCGAGCCGTAGGAGCCCATGCCGAAGGGGATCTTGGCGGTGTCGCCGTGCACGATCTCGACCGAAGTCGCGTCGACGCCGAGCTTTTCGGCCACGATCTGGGCGAAGACGGTTTCATGGCCCTGCCCGTGGCTGTGGGCGCCGGTCATGACCGAGATGTTGCCGGTGGCGTTCACCCGCACCGTCGCCGCGTCATAGAGGCCGACGCGCGAGCCCAGCACACCCACCAGGTTCGAGGGCGCGATGCCGCAGGCCTCGATCCAGGTGCTGAGGCCCAGACCCCGCAGCTTGCCGCGCGCCTTGGCCTCGGCCGCGCGGGCTTCGAACCCGGCGAGGTCGGTCATTTCCAGCGCCTTGTCGAGCGTGGCGTGGTAATTGCCGGTGTCGTAGACCAGCCCGACGGGCGTGGTGTAGGGGTACATGTCGGGCGTGATGAAGTTCTTGCGCCGCACCTCGAACTGGTCGAGGCCAAGCTCGCGGCACATCTTGTCGATCACGCGCTCAAGGCTGAAGGTCGCCTCGGGCCGGCCGGCGCCGCGATAGGCATCGACGGGCGCGGTGTTGGTGAAGACGGTCTTCACGTTCACATAGACCTTCGGCACCTTGTAGGGCCCGGCCATCAGCGTGCCGTGCAGGAAGGTCGGCGTCGCGGTCGAGAAGTTCGACAGATACGCGCCCACGTTCGCCAGCGTCTCGGTCCGGAAGGCGAGGAAGGTGCCGTCCTTCTCGCAGGCCAGTTCGATCTTGGTCACATGGTCGCGGCCATGGGCGTCGGACAGGAAGCTCTCCGAGCGCTCCGCCGTCCAGCGCACCGGGCGCTTCAGCTTCTTCGCGGCGGCCAGCACCACGGCTTCTTCACCGTAATGATAGATCTTCGAGCCGAAGCCGCCGCCCACGTCGGGCGCAACGACCTGCAGCTTGTTTTCCGGGATGCCCATGACGAAGGCGGCGATCAGCAGCCGGGTCAGGTGCGGGTTCTGGGACGTGGTGGTCAGCTTGTAATCGCCGGTGCCGGGGAAATACTCGCCGATCGAGGCGCGGGGCTCCATGGCGTTGGGCACGAGGCGGTTGTTGACCAGTTCCAGCGTGGTGACATGGGGCGCGGTCTTGAAGACCTCGTCCACCGCGGCGCGGTTGTCCTCGATCCAGCCCCAGTCGAAGCAGAGGTTGTCGGGGATCTCGTCATGCACGCGGTTCGAGGGATCGGCCACGGCGGCCTTCATGTCGACGATGGCGGGCAGTTCGTCGATCACCGTATCGGCGGCCAGCTGTTCGGCCGCGTCCTTGGCCTGGGCATAGGTCTCGGCGATGACGGCGGCATAGGCGTCGCCGACATGGCGGACCTTGCCATGCGCCAGCACGGGGCGCTTGGGTTCGCGCATCGGCGTGCCGTCGCGGCTGTTGATCAGCCAGCCGGCGGGGTTGCCGCCCACGTCCTTGAAATCCTGGCCGGTGAAGACCGCCAGCACGCCGGGCATCGCCTCGGTCGCGGCGGTGTTGATGGACACGATCTTGCCGTGCGCTACGGTCGAGCGGCAGAAGACCGCGAAGGTCTGGCCGTGCAGGTTGAGGTCGTCGGTATAGACGCCGCGTCCGGTGAGGAAGCGGATGTCTTCGCGCCGCTTGGTGCTGGCGCCGATGCCACCGTCTTTGGGCATGGAATCCTCCCTTTGTGTCTGATGGGCGCGCCCGGAGCGCGCTGCCTGTCTCACGGATCAGCCGGCCGCCGCCTGATGCACGGCCGGTCGGGGGTTATTTCGTGGCGCCGCCCTGTGCCGGCATCCCGCCGTTCCAATAGCCGGTGATGCCGTCGGCGACCGCCGCACGATCCTCCTCGGCGCCGGTGCCATGGGCGGTCAGAAGCGCCACGCCGACATGATTGTCGCGGTAGGGGCAGGCGATATCGACATCGACGCCGCCCGGTTCGAGGCCATAGGCATCGACCGACCAGACCCCGGCCTGGATCACCGCCCCGGGGGTGCCGGTCGCGGTCGCATAGGCCGAGAGCGCTGCCAGCGCCTGAGCCATGCAGGCCTCGGGCGCGCCGCCGTCTCCCAGATCGTGGACGTAGAAGCCGTCAGCACGACCTTCTCCCGGCATCGCCAACACCAGACCCGCCGCCAGAAGCGGCAGGAGGGCAAGGGAACGCAGGGCGGGAAGGCGGATCATTCGGCCGCGACGCCCAGGGTCGAGACATCCTGCCCCGAGGCCGCCAGCACCGCCTTGACGATGTTGTGGTAGCCCGTGCAGCGGCAGATGTTGCCTTCCAGATAATGGCGGATCTCGGCCTCGGAGGGCTTGGGGTTCTCGGCCAGAAGGGCGGCCGAGGACATCACCATGCCCGGCGTGCAGAAGCCGCATTGCAGGCCGTGGTGGTCCTGGAACGCCTGCTGGACGGTGCCCAGCGAGCCATCCTCGTTGGCCATCCCCTCGATGGTCGTCACGCTGGCGCCGTTCACGTCCTGCGCCAGAACCGTGCAGCTTTTCATCGCCTTGCCGTCCACATGCACGACGCAGGCGCCGCATTGGCTGGTGTCGCAGCCCACGTGGGTACCGGTCAGACCCAGCTCCTCGCGCAGGAACGACACCAGAAGCGTCCTCCCTTCGGCCTCGCCCGACATGGACCGGCCGTTGACGGTCAGTGTAACCTTGGTCATGTATCCCTCCCTTCGGATGGCGGCATGTAAGCACGGGCCGCCAGACCGCGATATGCCACCTTAGGACTAATTCCCCGGTCTTGGACAGAGCCAGGCGAGAGGCGCGGGCGGCGGGTCGGCGCATGGGGCGGGCAGGGGGCCGGTTTTCCCTTTTCTTGGACGCGGCAACGCAGTATGGCAGGCCCATCCCCAGCCCCCACAGGAGACGCCGCATGAAGGCCGCCGTCATCACCTTCCCGGGTTCCAACTGCGACCGCGATCTGGCCGTCGCCTTCGAGGCCGCCGGCGCCGAGGTGACCCGCGTCTGGCACAAGGACGCGGCCCTGCCGCCCGGCACCGATGTGGTCGGCCTCCCCGGCGGCTTCAGCTTCGGTGATTACCTGCGCTGCGGCGCCATCGCCGCCCGCTCGCCCATCGCTTCGGCGGTCGTGGCCCATGCCCGGAAGGGCGGCTATGTGCTGGGGGTCTGCAACGGCTTCCAGGTGCTGGTGGAGACGGGTCTGCTGCCGGGTGTCCTGATGCGCAACGCGGGCCTCAAGTTCATCTGCAAGCCGGTGGCGCTGGAAGTGGCGAGCGCCGACAGCGCCTTCACCCAGGGCTATGCCAAGGGCGCCACGGCGATCATCCCGATTGCCCACCATGACGGCAATTACCAGGCCGACGCCGAGACGCTGGCGCTGCTCGAGGGCGAGGACCGCGTGGCCTTCCGCTATGTCGAGAACCCCAACGGCTCGCAGCATTCGATCGCCGGGATCCTGTCCGAGAACCGTCGCGTCCTCGGCATGATGCCGCACCCCGAGCGCGCGGTCAGTGCGCAGCATGGCGGGACCGATGGTTCGGCGCTGTTCCAGGGGGTTATGGGCGCTCTGGCGCTCACCTGAGGGGCCCCCGTGCCGCGGCGCCTTGAGGCGCCGCACGCGCGCCCCTAGTATGCCGCCATGAGCGACACTTCCCCGACCCCCGCCTCGGCGGCGCCCCTGCGGCTTGGCCTGCCCCCATGGGGCAAGGCCATCGTCGGGCTGCTGATGGTGGTGGCAGTCGCCGTGGTCTGGGTGATGGACGATTGGCTGAGCGAAAGCTTCACCGTCGACACCCGCAACCGGGCCCAGCTGCGCCTTGTCCTCTATGCCGGGAACATCGAGGCCGAGTTGCAGCGCACCCAGGTGGTGCCGATCCTTTTGTCGCGCGACCCGGTCCTGCGCGAGGCGCTGCGTTCGGGCAATTACACGACCATCTCGCAGATCTTCATCTCGCTGCAGCAAGAGGTCGGCGCGGCCTCGATCGAGCTTCTGGACACCGCGGGCCGGGTGGTCGCCGCCACCGACCGCAACCGTCTGGGCACCCAGCGCGGCAACGAGGCGCTGTTCGTCGATTCGCGCCGTCTGGTCGATGGCAGCGGCAATAACGAGACGCTGTTTGCCGTGCAGGCCCGCGATTCCGGCGGCTATGGCTTCGCCTATGCCCGCGCGATCCGCGAGGGCGGGCAGATTCTGGGCGTCATCACCGTCGAGGTCGATCTGGCCAAGTTCGAACGCTCCTGGTCGGGGCTTCTGGATGCGGTGGCGCTGATTGACAGCGAAGGGCGGATCATCCTGTCCACCCAGCCCCGCTGGCGCGGCCGGACCGAGGCCGAAGCGCTGTCGATGCGCGACGCCCCCACCGCCATCGAACGGGCGCTGCGCTACACCGCCGATCTGGCGGGCCGCGGCCCCGATGCGTTCCTGTCGAACGAGGCGGTGCTGCGCTCGGAAACCCGGGTCCAGCACCGCGGCTGGCGGCTGATCAGCTACACGACCTATGACGGCGTGCGCGAAAAGGTGAACGGCGTGCTGGCGCTGGTCATCATGGGCTTCGCCATCCTGCTGGCGATGGTCTTTTACCTCTTCTCGCGCCGCGCCTGGTCGCAATCGGCCCGGCTGGAACAGGAATCGCTGGAACTCAGGCAGCTGAACCTGCGCCTGCAACGCGAGATCGCCGCCCGCGAAAAGGTGCAGAAGGAGCTGAACGTCGCCGAACAGACCCTGGCGCAATCCTCGAAACTGGCGGTGCTGGGCGAAATGTCGGCCGCGGTCAGTCACGAACTGAACCAGCCGCTCGCCGCGATGAAGACCTATCTGGCGGGCGCGCGGCTGCTGATGACCCGGCGGCGGGGCGAGGAGGCGCTGGTCAGCTTCCAGCGCATCGACGACCTGATCGACCGGATGGGCGCCATCACCCGCCAGCTGAAAAGCTTCGCCCGCAAGGGCGGCGACGCCTTCGAGCCGCTCGACCTGCGCGATTGCGTGACCGAGGCGCTGACCATGATGGAACCGCGCCTGCGCGAACGCCGGGTGCTGGTGGTTCGGACATTGCCGAAGGAACCCGTCACGGTGATGGGCGACCGGCTCAGGCTGGAACAGGTCATCATCAACCTGATGCGCAACGCGGTCGATGCGACCCGCGCCGTCAACGCGCCGCAGATCGACCTGATCCTGACCCAGGGCGATACAGTGACGCTGACCATCAAGGACAACGGCACCGGCATCGCCGATATCGGCAAGGTGTTCGAGCCCTTCTACACCTCGAAAAAGGCGGGCGAGGGCGTGGGCCTTGGCCTCGCCATCTCCTCGGGCATCGTCGCCGATCACGGCGGCAGGCTGACCGCGCGGAACCTGCCCGAGGGCGGCGCCGCGTTCGATATTGCGTTACCGGTACTGGCCAATGCCGGACAATCGGCGGCATAACCCCTATATTGGCTCAGCGGGTCGTGGACCCGCCGCCGCATGACCATCAGGAGAGACTGTATGAGCGCTCCGGAAAGCGCCCCCAAGCTGGACCCCGCCACCGCGCCGCTGGCCGGCCGCACGCCAACCCGTGTTGCGGTCATCGACGACGAACAGGACATGCGGGCCTCGATCAGCCAGTGGCTGTCGCTCTCGGGGTTCCAGCCCGAGACTTTCGGCAGCGCCGAAGAGGCCCTGGCGGTGCTGGGTGCCGATTTCCCCGGCATCGTCGTCTCGGACATCCGCATGCCGGGCATGGACGGGATGGCGCTGTTGAAGCGGTTGATGGGGATGGACGCGGGCCTGCCGGTGATCCTGATCACCGGCCATGGCGACGTGCCGATGGCGGTGGAGGCGATGCGCCTCGGCGCCTATGATTTCCTCGAAAAACCCTTCGATCCCGAACGGATGGCCGATCTCGCCCGCGGCGCGCTCAAGGCCCGCGGTCTGGCGCTGGAAAACCGCGCGCTGAGGCACGAACTGTCCGATGGCAGCACGATCATGCGCCGCCTGGTCGGCCAGTCGCCCGAGATGGTGCGCCTGCGCGAGGATATCCTCGATTACGGCCAGGCCGACGGCCATGTGCTGATCGACGGCGAGACCGGGACCGGCAAGACGCTGGTGGCCCATGCGCTGCACGCAGTAGGCCCCCGCGCCGGGCGCAAGTTCGTCGCCGTCTCCTGCGCCGGGATCGAGGACGAGGCGCTGGCCGCCAAGCTCTTCGGCCCGGTCGAGGCCGGCGGCCTGCCGCTGGTCGAGGAGGCGCGGGGCGGCACGCTCTGCCTTGAAGACATCGAATCGCTGAGCGCCGCGCTGCAGGGTCGCCTGCTGACCTTCATCAACGACCAGCCCGCGCCCCCCGCCACGCGGATCGTCGCCATCTGCAACGACCACAAGCCCGGTCGGACGCTGGAGGATGTGCTCCGGCCCGACCTCTATTACCGGCTGGCGGCGATGAAACTGACCCTGCCGCCGCTCAGGACCCGGGGCGAGGATATCCTCGCGCTCTTCAAGAGCTACGCCAGCGATTACGCCGAGGAATACGGCTGCCCGGCGCCCGATCTCTCGGCGCAGGATGCGGCCTATCTGTTGCAGGCGCCCTGGCCCGGCAACATCCGGCAGCTGGTGTCCATCGCCGAGCAGAGCGTGCTGCAAAGCCGTCGCGGCACCGGCTCGGTCGTGTCGCTGGTGATGGCGGAAAACGAGGCCTCGGGCAGCGCGCTGACCACCGAGGGCAAGCCGCTCAAGGATTACGTCGAGGCTTTCGAGCGGACGCTGATCGACAACACAATGCGCCGCCACAAGGGCTCGATCGTCGCGGTGATGGAGGAACTCTGCCTGCCGCGCCGCACCCTGAACGAGAAGATGGCGAAATACGGCCTCAGCCGCGGCGATTACGTCTGAGCCGGGGCCGCGGCCGCAGAACGACCAGGGGGCAGGGTAAAACCTGCCCCTTCTTTGTTCTGAAAATATCCTCGGGAGGATTTTCAAGGAGGGTGGAAAACCCTCCTTGAAGCAGGGGGTGCGGGGGGCCGCAGCCCCCCGCCTTTTGCGTTCTCCGGGGGCTCCGGCCCCCCGCTTTTCCCTCAGCGGCCCCGGATCCTCGGATCCAGCGCATCGCGCAGCCCGTCGCCGATGTAGTTCACGCTCAACACCGTCAGCGAGATGAACACCCCCGGCAGCATGGCCCGCGAGGGATATTGCTGCAGATAGTCGATCCCGTCATAGACCAGCCGGCCCCAGGTCGGGAAATCCGGCGGGAAGCCCATGCCGAGGAAGCTCAGCGCGCTTTCGGTGATGATGGCGGTGGCGATCATCAGCGTGGCCGAGACCATGACCGGCGACAGCACATTGGGCAGGATATGCCGCAGGATCAGCCGCCGCGGCGGCGTGCCGATCGAGCGCGCGGCCAGCACGTATTCCCGCTCCTTCAGCGCCAGCACATCGCCCCGCACGACCCGCGCCGTGCGCATCCACGAGGTGATGCCGATGGCGGTGACGATCAGCAGGAACATCCCCATCTCGACCCCGAAGACCGCGCTGAGCGGCTGGCGGAACAGCATCGACATGACCAGCAGCAGGGGCAGCAGGGGCAGGGCGAGGAACAGGTCGGTCATCCGCATCATCAGCCCGTCGATGCGGCGGAAGTAGCCCGAAACGACGCCGATCAGCGTGCCGATCAGGATCGACAGCAGCATGGCGACGATGCCCACCGCCAGCGAGACCTGACCGCCCGCCATCATCCGTGCCATGATGTCCCGGCCCAGCTGGTCGGTGCCGAACGGATGCGCCAGGCTCATGCCCTGATTGCGCGAGCGGATGTCGATGAAAGTCGCGTCATAGGGCCAGAACCAGGGCCCGACGAAGCAGAAGAGCACGATCAGCCCGAAGACCAGCGAGCCGGCCAGCGCGCCCTTGTGCACCTTGAACTGGTCCCAGACGTCCCACCACTGGTTGCGCGGCGGGCGGAAGGCGGCGACGTCGAGCGATTTTTCGGGCGCGGTCTCAGTCATAGCGGATCCTCGGGTCGAAGACCGCGTAGAGCAGGTCGGCGATCAGGTTGAAGAGGACGATGAGGATGGCGAAGACCACCGACAGCGTCAGCACCATCGGGATGTCCGAGGCATAGATGGCGGTGATCAGGAGCGCGCCGAGCCCGTTCACGCGGAAGATCTGCTCGGTGATGATGGCGCCGGTAAAGATCGTCGGGATCCCCAGGGCGATGACGGTGATCACCGGGATCATCGAGTTCCTGAGCACATGCACCAGCACCACGACCTTTTCCGTCATCCCCTTGGAGCGGGCGGTGCGGACGTAATCCTGGGTCAGGTTGTCCAGCATCGAGGCGCGCATGAAGCGGGTGATCTGCGCCGCGTTGTAGAGCGTCAGCACGAAGACCGGCATCGCCATCTGCCGCAATTGCAGGCCGAAGTCGTACCAGCTGTCGACCACGAGGGTGGTGTCGTAGATGATCGGGAACCAGCCCAGCCAGATCGAGAAGATCAGCATCAGCAGCGGCCCGGTGAAGAAGGTGGGCAGCGAGAAGCCGACCATCGAGATGAAGGTGCCGGCCTGATCGAACCAGGAATACTGCCGGTAGGCCGAATAGATGCCGATCGGCACCGCCACCATGATCCCGAAGATATAGCTGAGCCCGACCACCCACAGCGTCTGCGGCAGGCGTTGGGCGATGATGTCGCCGACCGGCGAGCGGGTCTGGAACGAGATGATCCGCTGCCCCTCGATCGCCAGCCAGTCGAGCCCGGTCATGTTGGCCAGCACATGGCTGGGTTCCACCACCGAGAAGAGGTAGAGCCATTTGAAGAAGCGGATGTACCAGGCCTCGCCCAGGCCGAGCGCCAGGCGCATCTGTTCGCGCACCTCGGGCGGGATGGTCAGCGGCATGTCGGCCATCGGGTCGCCGGGCGAAAGCTCCAGCAGCAGGAAGATGGCCAATGCGATGAACAAAAGCGTCGGGATTGCCAGCAGCAATCGTCGCAGCGTGTAGTTGAACATGGGGTTCGGCGCCTTGGTTCAGCGTTCCGTGAGGAAAGGACCCGCCCCGTGACGGGGCGGGTCCGGGCTCAGATCACTCGGTCCGGTGCCAGTCGGCAACGTTCCACAGTTCGGAATCCCAGGTGTTCAGCAGCACGCCGCCCAGGGTCACCGAATGGGCCGAGACCCGGCCGCGGTCGACCAGCGGCACGATGACGTAGTTCTGCATCAGGATGTCGTTGAGTTCACGCCCGATGCGGCCGCGTTCCTCGATGCTGGCGGTCTGGGCGAGTTGCAGGTGCAGCTCGTCATAGGCCGGATCGCAGAAGCGGTTGATGTTCTCGCCCTGCCACTGGGTTTCCGGCCGGGGCTCGACGCCGCAGCGATAGGCGCCCAGATACGACTCGGGGTCGGTGCCGTTGAAGTTGTTGGCGTACATTTCCACGTCCGCATAGAACTTCTGGAACGTGTCGGGCGAGCCGGGGTCGCCGCCGAAGAACACCGAGGAGTTGATGTTGCGCAGGTTGGCCTCGACGCCGATCTCGCGCCACCATTGCTGGATCAGGGCCTGGAAGTCCTGACGCACGGCGTTGGTCGAGGTCTGGTAGTCGAGGACCAGGCGGCGGCCGTCGGCGTTCACGCGGATGCCGTCGCCGCCGACCGTCCAGCCGGCTTCATCGAGCAGCGCCCGGGCGCCGTCGAGGTCCTGCACGAGGCAGGCGTCATTGGCGGTCGAGGCGAAGATCGGCGGGGCCGGGACCAGGTTGCAGGTCGGACGACCCGCCTGGCCATAGCCGATTTCCACCAGCAATTCGCGGTCGATGGCCATGCTGAGCGCCTGACGCACGCGGATGTCCGACAGGACCGGATGCGGATGCGCGCGGGTCGAGCGCGTTTCCGGCGGCAGGTCGGGCGAGGGATCGGTGAGGTTCATCTCGATCCGTTCGACCAGCGTGCCGAAGGCCGAGACCGGGACACCGCGGCCGCCCTGGGCCATGGTGGCGATGACGTCGGGCGCCAGCTGCAGGTTCCAGGCGTAGTCCATCTCGCCGGTTTCCATCACCGCGCGCCCGGCCGAGGCCGCATCGCCACCGCCCTTGAGGGTCAGCGTGGCGAAATGGGGCAGGGCGGGATCGCGGTAATTGGGGTTGGCTTCCATCTGGATCACGTCATTGGGACGGAAATCCACGACCCGGAAGCCGCCGGTGCCGATCGGATAGAAGTTCGCTTCGGTGCATTCCGGCGCCCGGGCACCGAGGCAATCGGCGAATTGTGCCGCCTGCAGGATCGGCGACTGGGCCGAGACGAACGGGCCATAGGGCACGGGTTTGGGCACCGAGAAATGCACGGTCACGGTGCGCTCGTCGACGACCTCGACGTTTTCCACGTCCTGATAGCGCGCCGCCTGGGCGCAGCCGCCCTCGGGATGCATGCAATACTGGGCGGTGAAGGCGATGTCGGCCGAGGTCACGGGCGAGCCGTCCGACCACAGCAGCCCTTCGCGCAGCCGCCAGGTGATCGAGGTCAGATCCTCGGCCACGCCGCCGTTCTCGACGGTCGGGATCTCTTCGGCGAGCCAGGCGACCAGTTCGCCGTCCTGATTGTAGCGGGCGAGCGGTTCGATGACCAGCGACGAGGCCTCGACGTCCTTCGTGCCACCCGAGAGATACGGGTTCATGATGGACGGCGCCTGCCAGTAGATGATGTTCAGGTGACCGTCCTCGCCACGGTCGGCCCAAGCCGCCATGGGCGCGAGCGCCAGTGCGGCAGCCGCCCCGTACAGGGCACTTCTGCGTTTCATGCAACCTCTCCTTGTTGGGTTTTCATTTGATTGTGCTCGGCCTCGGCGCCGCCGGTTCGTCCGGCGGTCTGTGGATGGGAAACCAGATGGCAGGCGACGAAATGCCCCGGTACCGCTTCGACCGTCTCGGGGTCGAGCTGGTGGCAGATGTCCATGACCTTGGGGCAGCGGGTGCAGAAGTTGCAGCCCTTGGGCGGGTTGGCGGGCGAGGGCACGTCGCCCTTCAGCACGATCCGGTCCTTGCGCCGCTCGAGCGAGGGGTCGGGTTCGGGCACCGCCGACAGAAGCGCCTCGGTATAGGGATGGAGCGGGTAATCGTAGAGGCGGCTCACCGGAGCCAGTTCGACGATCTTGCCCAGATACATGACCGCCACCCGGTCGGCGATGTGGCGCACCATCGACAGGTCATGGCTGATGAACATGTAGGTCAGGCCGAACTGATCCTGCAATTCCTCCAAGAGGTTGACCACCTGCGCCTGGATCGACACATCCAGCGCGGCGATGGGTTCGTCGCAGACGATGAAGCGCGGGTTCAGCGCCAGCGCCCGGGCGATGCCGATCCGCTGCCGCTGGCCGCCGGAAAAGGCATGCGGATAGCGGTTGGCGAAATCACGGTTCAGGCCGACCGCGTCCATCAGCTCGTAGATGCGGGCCAGCTTCTTCTTGCGGTCCCAGTTGGTGTGCTCGTCCAGCGGCTCGCCGATGATGCCGGCGACGGTCATCCGGGGGTTGAGGCTGGCCTGCGGATCCTGAAACACCATCTGCATGGCCGGGCGCTTCTTGCGCAGAACTTCGGCCGGCAGCGTGGCGATATCCTCGCCGTCGATGCGGATCGAGCCCGCCGTCGCCTCGTAGAGCCTGAGAACCGCGCGGCCGGCGGTGGACTTGCCGCAGCCCGATTCGCCCACCACGCCCAGCGTCTCGCCTTCGAAGATATCGAACGAGATCCCGTCCACCGCCTTCACCGCCCCCACCTGCCGCCGCAGGATGCCGCCCAGAATGGGGAAGTGCATCTTGAGGTCACGAACCTCGACCAGCTTGCGGCGGTCGGTCTGCGGGGTTTCGGTCATGCGGGGGCCTCGGCGGCGGTGAGGGGATCGGCGGTGGTGTGGTCCCAGTGACAGGCCACGTCATGGGCATGGCCGATGTCGCGCCGGGCCGGGTTCTCGCGGCCGCAGCGGTCGAAGGCATGGGCGCAGCGGGCGGTGAAGGGGCAGGCGGCGGGCTGGCGGGTCAGCATCGGCGGCTGGCCCTCGATCACCCGCAGCTTGGCGTCGCGCGCCCCGTGCATCTTCGGCATGGTCTGCAAGAGAGCCCGGGTATAGGGATGCGCCGGATTGGCAAAGACCTCGCGCACCGGGCCATGTTCCGCGACCTGACCGCCATACATCACCATCACCCGGTCGGCGATGCCGGCGATCACGCCCAGATCATGGGTGATCCAGATGATCGCCATGCCCAGCTTCTGGCGCAACTCCTTCACCAGTTCCAGAATCTGCGCCTGGATGGTGACGTCGAGGGCGGTCGTCGGCTCGTCCGCGATCAGCACCTTGGGGTCGCAGGCCAGGGCGATGGCGATCATCACCCGCTGCCGCATCCCGCCCGAGAACTGGTGCGGATAATCGCCCAAGCGGCGCCTTGCATCGGGGATCCCGACCAGCTCCAGCAGTTCGACCGCCCGGTTGCGCGCCTGCGCCTTGGACATGCCCAGATGCTTGCGCAGCGGCTCGCACAGCTGGAAACCCACGGTGAAGACCGGGTTGAGCGAGGTCATCGGGTCCTGAAAGACGAAGCCCACCTCGCGGCCCCGGACATTGCGCAATTCCTCGGCGCCGATCTTCAGGATATCGCGTCCGCCCAGCATGACGGTGCCGGACCGGACCTCGGCCGGGGGCGAGGGCAGGAGGCCCAGAAGCGACATCATGGTCACGGATTTGCCCGAGCCCGATTCCCCCACCACGCCGAGCAATTCGCCGGGCCTGAGGTCGAAGCTGACGGAATTGACGGCATGTACCTCGCCTGATCGCGTGGCAAAAACCGTCTTAAGGTTCTTGACATCAAGAACCGGCGTTGCCCCGTCGGGCATGCGCATCTCCCTGTTTGTTCTTATCCCGGCCATTTTTGACTCGGGTTGTTATGCGACGAGATTGGCAACATTCATCTGGTACGGCAAGATGAAATCCGCGCTGTTATACGCTTGTAGAACGTGCGGATTTGCTCATCTATTGGGCGGAATGCGAAGCTGGGGGCGCGAAACTGCCTGCCGTCACGTCAGAAGATTGCGCCTTTTGTGCGCTTGACCTCTTGATCCGGGCGGCGCGAGGATGCGCCCGTTGACGACCCCGGCCCGGGTGCAGACCCAGGGCCCCAGACCCGAACGAGAAGCGGAGAATCCCATGACCAGCCCCGGCGACCGCCCCCTCGGTCCGCGCGAGATCCTCGAACGGCTGGTGGCCTTTCCCACCGTCAGCCGCGACACCAACCTGCCGCTGGTCGAGTGGTTGCAGGGCTATCTGGCGGGGCAGGGGATCGACAGCCACCGGGTGATGTCGCCCTGCGGCACCAAGGCGCATCTCTATGCGCAAGTCGGACCCGAGGCGCCGGGCGGCGTGATCCTGTCGGGCCATACCGATGTGGTGCCGGTCGACGGGCAGGCCTGGACCAGCGATCCCTGGCAGGTGGTCGAGAAGGACGGCAAGCTCTATGGCCGCGGCACCTGCGACATGAAGGGCTTCGACGCGCTGGCGATCTGGGCTTTGGTCAGGGCCGCGAAAGCGCCGCTGACGAAGCCCCTGCAGCTGGCGCTCAGCTATGACGAGGAAGTGGGCTGCATGGCCGTGGCGGATCTGGTCGAGGCGATGATCGCCTCGGACCTGCCGCGCGCGGACTCGGTGATCGTGGGCGAGCCCTCGATGATGAAGGTGGTGACAGGCCACAAGGGCGGCGTGGGGATCAGGGTCCATGTCCGGGGCTTCGAGGTGCATTCCTCGCTGCAGCCCTATGGCGTGAGCGCGGTGATGGAGGCCGCGCGGCTGATCGACTGGTGCAACGACCGCAACGCCGAGAACGCGGCGGCGACGCCGTCGGAGATGGCGGCGGTGTTCGATCCGCCGTTTTCCACCCTGCATGTCGGCGTCATCAATGGCGGGACCGCGCATAACATCACCGCCAAGGATTGCGAGTTCCTGATCTCGGTCCGGCAGGTGCCGGGCGATACCGGCTGGGGCGAGAAGATCGTCGAGGCCGCGCGCGCCATCGAGGCGGGGATGCAGGCGATCCGGCCCGAGACGGGGATGGACCTCAGTTCCGTCTTCGGCGTGCCGCCGCTGACCCCCGAACAGGGCGGCCCGGCCGAGGAACTGGCCCGGCGGCTGACCGGCGACAACGGCCAGCATGTCGTCAGCTACGGCACCGAGGGCGGGCAGTTCCAGGTGCGCGGCTATTCGGCGGTGGTCTGCGGGCCGGGCGACATCGCCCAAGCGCATCAGCCCGACGAATTCCTGACGCTGGAGCAATTCGCCGCCGGGCAGGCCTTCATGGAAAAGCTGGTCGACGATCTCTGCCAATGAGCCGCATCCTGTTGATCGAACACGGCTATGACGGGCCGACGCCCGACCGTGTGCGGCTGTATCTGGAGCGGACGGGCCGCCCCTACGAGGTGCTGCGCCCCTATCAGGGCGACGCCTTGCCCGACAGCATGGCGGGCATCGCCGCCGCCGTCATCTATGGCGGCGGGCAGGAGATCTACCAGACCGACCTCTACCCCTATCTGGCGGGCGAACACGCCTTTGCCCGCCGGGCGGTGGCCGCGGATGTGCCGCTTCTGGGCCTTTGTCTGGGGGCGCAATGCATCGCCTATGCGCATGGGGCCGAGGTCGCGCATCGTTCCGACGGCGCCTATGAATTCGGCTATTACGCGCTGACGCCGACCGAGGCCGGGCGCGCGCTGTTCCCGACCCCGCCGGTCATGCCGCAATGGCATTGGCACGGGTCCGGCGTGCCCGAGGGGGCCGAGGTTCTGGCCGCCTCGCCGCTCTTTCCCAATCAGGCGTTCCGGCTGGGTTCGGCCTGGGGGTTCCAGTTCCACCCTGAGGTCACGCCCGACCTCATGCGCTACTGGCAGGGGCTGGAGGCTGCGCCCTGGGGCAGACCCGGCGCCCAGACCCGGGCCGAACAGGACGCGCTGATGGCCCGTCACGACGCCGAGATCGACCGCTGGTTCAACGCCTTCCTCGCCCGGTTCTTCGCATGAACGACTTCCCCTTCCACAACGGCCTGCCCCCGGAACACCGCGCGCCGATCCCCCTGGCCTGCGATGTGGTGGTGATCGGCGGCGGCATCGCCGGGATCAGCACCGCCTGGGAGCTGGCGGGCAAGGGATTGCAGGTGGTGCTCTGCGAGAAGGGCCTTGTCGGGGCCGAGCAATCGGGCCGCAACTGGGGCTGGATCCGGGTGCAGGGCCGTGACCCGGCCGAGATCCCGCTGGTCATCGAGGCCAAGCGCCTCTGGTCCCGCTGGGCCGAGCGGCTGGGCCCCGATCTGGGCCATCGCATTGTCGGCGTCACCTATCTGGCCGAGAATGACCGCGACCTGGCCGAGCATGAGGCTTTCATGACCCATGCCAGGGCCCATGATCTCGACACCCGCCGCCTGTCCGCCGCCGAGACGCAGGCGCTGATCCCCGGCGCGACCGAGGGCCGCTGGCTGGGTGCGCTGCACACCCCCTCCGACGCGCGGGCCGAGCCCTGGGTCGCGGTGCCGATGATGGCCCGGGCGCTGGCACAGGCGGGCGTGGCGATTCGCGAACATTGCGCGGTGCGGGCGCTGGATATCGAGGGCGGGCAGCTGAGGGGCGTCATCACCGAGGAAGGCCGCATCCGCGCCGATTCGGTGGTGCTGGCGGGCGGCGCCTGGTCGTCCCTGCTGCTCAGGCTGCACGGGCTGAGCATCCCGCAACTGTCGGTTCTGGCCTCGGTCGGCGCGACCGAGCCGCTGCCGCTGATCCATGACGGCAACGCCTCGGACAATGAGGTGGGGTTCCGCCGTCGTGCCGATGGCGGCTATTCGCTGGCCGCGCCCAATTCGCATGTCATGCCCGTGGGCCCCGATGCCTTCCGCCATTTCGGCGCCTATCTGTCGATCCTGAAGAAGGAATGGCGCACCACGCGGCTCAGGCCGGGCGCGCCCCGCGGCTGGCCCGATGCCTGGACCACCCCCCGCCGCTGGACAGCCGAGGACCGCAGCCCCTTCGAGGTGACGCGCATCCTCGATCCCGGGCCCGACGCCAAGGCGCTGGCCAGCGCCGCCAGTGCCTTTTCCGCCGCCTTTCCGCAGCTGGGACCGATCCGCTACCGCGCCACCTGGGGCGGGCTGATCGACACGATGCCGGATGTGGTGCCGATCCTCGATCAGGTGCCGGGCCTGCCCGGACTGGTCCTGGGCACCGGGCTGTCGGGGCATGGCTTCGGGATCGGGCCCGCCGTGGGGCGGGTGCTGGCGGAGCTGGCGACCGGGGGCGATCCGGGGCACGATCTGTCGGCCTTCCGCTACGGCCGGTTCTGAGCCGGGGCGCGCAGAGCAGCCTTGCGATACGGCCCGATCCGCGCCACGTTAACATGTGAAGAACCCGAAGGAGCCGCCATGCCAATCCGCAACCGCCTCGCCGAACTTCACCCCGAGATCACCGCCTGGCGCCACGATCTGCACGAGAACCCCGAACTGATGTACGACCTGCCCCGCACCTCGGGCGTGGTGGCGGCCAAACTGCAGGAGTTCGGCTGCGACGAGGTGGTGCCGGGGATCGGCGTGTCCGGCGTGGTCGGCGTGATCCGCGGGCGCAAGACGGGTTCGGGCAAGGTCATCGGCTTTCGCGCCGACATGGACGCGCTGCCGATCACCGAGGCCACGGGCCTCGGCTTTGCGTCGAAGACCCCCGGCAAGATGCACGCCTGCGGCCATGACGGCCATACCTCGATCCTCTTGGGCGCCGCCAAGTATCTGGCCGAGACGCGGAATTTCGACGGCACCGTGGTGCTGGCCTTCCAGCCCGCCGAAGAGGGCGGGGCAGGCGGCAAGGCGATGGTCGATGACGGGCTGATGGACCGCTGGAACGTGCAGGAGATCTATGGCCTGCACAACATGCCCGGCGAGCCGGTCGGCACCTTCGCCATCCGCGAGGGGGCGCTGCTGGCCTCGGCCGATGAATTCGAGATCACGGTGACGGGCAAGGGCGGCCATGCGGCGATGCCCCATGCCGCAATCGACACGACGCTGGTCGCCAGCCATATCGTCATCGCCCTGCAATCCATCGTCGCGCGCAACATCGACCCCTTGGGCTCGGTCGTGGTGACGGTGGGCAGCTTCCACACCGATTCGGTCGTCTCGAACGTCATCGCCCATGAGGTCACGCTCAAGGGCACGGTCCGCACGCTGGACCCCGAGCTGCGCAAGCTGGCGCATGAGCGGATCATGGCGCTGGTGCCGATGACGGCCCAGGCCTATGGCGCCACGGCCGAGGTGGATTTCCGCTGGGGCTATCCGGTGACGATGAACCACCCCGAGCAGACCCAATTCGCCGCCGATTGCGCGGCCGAGGTGGTGGGCGAGGCCAATGTCGACCGCGACACCCGGCCGGTGATGCCCGCCGAGGATTTCGCCTTCATGCTCGAGGCCCGGCCCGGCGCTTATATCTTCCTCGGCAATGGCGACACGCCGATGTGCCACCACCCCGCCTATCGCTTCGATGACGAGGCGATCCCGGTCGGATGCTCGTGGTTCGTGACCCTCGCCGAACGCCGGATGCCCCTGGAGTAACGCCCATGCCCGTGAAGAACCGTTTCGCCGACTGGCTGCCCGAGATCGCCGCCTGGCGGCAGGATTTCCACGCCCATCCCGAATTGAGGTTCGACCTTCCCCGAACGTCGGGCCGGGTCGCCGAGCTGCTGCGCAGCTTCGGGGTGGACGAGATCACCGAAGGCGTCGGCCAGTCCGGCGTCGTCGCGGTCATCAGGGGGCGCCAGACCGGCTCGGGCCGGGTGCTGGGTTTCCGCGCCGACATGGACGCGCTGCCGATCCATGAGGCGACGGGCCTGCCCCATGCCTCGACCGAGGCGGGCAAGATGCATGCCTGCGGTCATGACGGCCATACGGCCATGCTGCTGGGCGCGGCCAGATATCTGGCCGAGACGCGGAATTTCGACGGCACGGTTGTCCTGGCCTTCCAGCCGGCCGAGGAGATGGGCGGCGGCGCCAAGGCCATGGTCGAGGATGGGCTGATGGAGCGCTGGGGCATTCAGGAGGTCTACGGCCTGCACAACCGCCCGAACCAGCCGCTCGGCTCCTTCGCGGTGAAGCCCGGCCCGGTGCTGGCGGCGGCCGATTTCTTCGAGATCGCGGTGCGCGGCAAGGGCGGCCACGGGGCGATGCCGCATCTGGCGGCGGACACCACGCTCGCCGCCGCCGCCGTGGTCATGGCTCTGCAACAGGTGGTGGCGCGCAATGTCCCGGCGCTGCAACCGGCGGTCCTGTCGGTCACCGGCATGGCGACCGACACGATGGCGCATAACGTGATCCCTGATGCGGTGCGGCTGACCGGCACCGTGCGGACCTTCGACGTGCCGACCAAGATGCTCATCAAGGAGCGCATCGCCGCCATCGCCCGCGCCACCGCCGAGGCCTATGGCGCCACCGCCACGCTGACCTATCAGGACGGCGTGTTGCCCACGATCAACTCGGGCCCCGAGGCCGAGGTGGCGCTCTCCGCCGCGCAGGCCGTCTCGGCCGAGATCGACACGGCTTTCGAGCCCTCGATGGGCGGCGAGGATTTCGCCGACATGCTGGCGGTGCGCCCCGGGGCCTTCGTCTTTCTCGGTATCGGCCCCTCGGCCGATCTGCACCACCCGGAATATGAATTCAACGACGAGGCGATCCCGGCCGGTTGCTCCTGGTTCGCCACGCTTGCCGAACAGCGCATGCCGCTTTCGGCCTGAAAGGAGACAGACATGCCCGTCAAGAACCGCTTCGCCGAATTGCTGCCCGAGATCACCGCCTGGCGCCGCGATTTCCACGAGAACCCGGAACTTCTGTTCGACACCCACCGCACCGCCGGCATCGTCGCCGAAAAGCTGCGCGCCTTCGGCTGCGACGAGGTGACGGAAGGCATCGGGCGCACCGGCGTCGTCGGGGTGATCCGGGGCAGGGCCCAGGGCTCGGGCAAGGTGATCGGGCTGCGCGCCGACATGGACGCCCTGCCGATCTATGAGGCGACGGGGGCCGAGCACGCCTCGAAGACGCCGGGCAAGATGCACGCCTGCGGCCATGACGGGCATACGGCGATGCTGCTGGGCGCCGCCAAGTACCTGGCCGAGACGCGGAATTTCGACGGGACCGTGGTGGTGATCTTCCAGCCCGCCGAAGAGGGCGGCGGCGGCGGCAAGGTCATGTGTGATGATGGCTTGATGGAGCGTTGGGGCATTCAGGAGGTCTACGGCATGCACAACATGCCGGGCCTGCCGCTGGGCAGTTTCGCGATCCGCGAGGGCGCCTTCTTTGCCGCCACCGACACCTTCCGGATCGAAGTCGAGGGGCTGGGCGGCCATGCCGCCAAACCGCACGAGACCATCGACACAACGGTCGTCGCCGCGCAGATGGTGACGGCCCTGCAGACCGTGGCCAGCCGCAACCACGATCCGGTGAAGAATCTCGTCGTCTCGGTCACCTCGTTTCGCACCGAATCCGAGGCTTTCAACGTCATCCCCCAGCATGTCGAGCTGAGGGGCACGGTGCGGACCATGGACCCCGAGACCCGCGCCATGGCCGAGAAACGCATCACCGCGCTCTGCACCGGCGTCGCCGCGGCCTTCGGCGCCGAAGCGCGGGTCGAGTATATCAAGGGCTATCCGGTGATGGTGAACAGCCCCGAACAGACCGAGTTTGCGGCCCGCGTGGCCGAGAAGGTCGCGGGATCCTGCGCCCCCGCACCCCTGATCATGGGCGGCGAGGATTTCGCCTTCATGCTCGAGGAGCGTCCGGGCGCCTATATCCTGGTCGGCAACGGCGACACGGCGATGGTGCACCACCCGAAATACGATTTCGACGACAATGCGATCCCGGCGGGCTGCTCGTGGTGGGCCGAGATCGTCGAGCAGCGCATGCCGGTTTGACATGACCGGGCTGGCGGAAGCGGGGGGCCAGCCCCCTCGGCTCCCGGCCGCGCCACGGGCGCGGCGTTCGAGGCTGAAACGCGCCACTGGCGCGTTTCCGAGACGCCGCTCACCCCCCTTTGGAAACCCCCGAGGATATTTAGAGAACAAAGATGAAAGTTAAGAGGGCGTTAAGCCGCCTTCTTTGTTCCCTAAATATCCTCGGGGGTGAATTGGCCGCAGGCCAAGAGGGGGCAGACGGCCCCCTCTCTTTTTCCCTCTCAGCGTCCGACGAATTCGAACGAGAATTGCCGTTGCGCGCCGTCGGGCGGGGCGGGGAACGGGGCGGCGCGGCGGATGTGGTCGAGCGCCGCCTGATCCAGCGCGGCGCTGCCCGAGGCGCGGGCGATCTGCACCCCCGCCAGCCCGCCGCCTGCACCGATGGTGAAGGCGACCACCGCCGTGCCCCGCGCGTTGACCCGGGCGCGGCGGACCCGCTGGATGCGCTGCATCACCTGGCCCGGGTAGTTCGAGGCCGCGGCATTGCCCGGCGCGGCGGCCGCCGCCTGTCGGGGAGCGGCGCGGGCTGCCGTGGCCTGTTGCTGGCCCTGGTCCGAGCCGCGCCTCGCGTCGCGGTCGGAATCGCCCGCGGACTGGGCGGCGCTGGCCTGTTGCGGCGGGCGCCGGGTCTCGGGGTCGGGGCGGCGTTGCGGACGGGGGGTGTCGGCGGCGGCGATCTGCACCTCGACCTCGGGTGTGGGGGCGGTGGTCGGCGGGGTGACGGGCGCGGCGGCGGCGAGGGGTGTGGCTTGCGTCGCGGCGGGCGGGGTGGCGGGCGAGCTTGCCACCGGGGTCGCGGCGGGGGCGGCGGTCACCGTGGGGGTCTCGCTGGCCGGGGGGGCGGTTTCGGGCGCGGTTTCGGCCTGGGTCCGGGGCGCGGCGACCGGGGGTGTTGCCGGGGCCTCGACCGCCTCGGTCGCGGCCGGGGGCGTGTCGCTGGTCGCGGCCCGGGGCGCCACCGGGGGCGGTGTCGGGGCGGCTTCGGCCGGGGTTTCCGGCACAGCCTCGGCCGCCTGCGAGGGCAGGGCGCCGCGGGTGAAGTCGCGGAAATCATTGCCGAGCGCGGCGATCTCGGCCACGCCGCCGCCTTCGATCATCAGCGACTCGCCGCGCCCGGCGAAGCCCGCCAGCACCGCGGCATGGGCGGCGAGCGACAGGGCTCCGGCGACGACCAGCGCCGGCCAGGCGGGTTCGGTGCGGGCAAAGCTCATTCGAGGGCCCTTTCTCCCAACAGGACGACCCGTTCCGCCCCGGCGCCGCGCAGCCCCTCGGCGAGGGACACGACCAGCGCCGCGGGCGCCGCCCGGTCGACCAGCAGGCGGGCGACGCGCGGTTCGGGCAGGGTTTCCAGATAGGCCAGCGCACCCGCTTCGGGCGTGTCCGGCCAGTCGATGCCGTCGATGCGCAGCCCGCCCTCGGCGGTGATGACCAGCGCCTCGGGCGGGGCGCGGGTTTCCAGCTCGGCGATGCTGACCAGCGTCACCGAGGGATCGGGCGAGGGGGCGATGGTCCCGGCGATCAGGAAGAAGATCAGCATCAGGAAGACGATGTTGATAAGCCCGATGGTCGGCTCGCCCTTGCTGCGGGTGGGTGTGGCGGCTCTCATCCTAGCACCCGCACGGCGAAGGGCGCCCCGCGCAGCGCGGCCAGGATATCGACCAGGCGCTGCGCCTCGACGCCCTCGGCCAGCGCGATCAGCGCCGTGCCTTCGGGTCCGGCAAGCTCGGTCAGCGCGGCGCGGAGGTCCTCGAGCGGGATGTCGCGGGCGTTGAGGCGCAGCGACTCGGCGCCGAGCTGGACAAAGGCGGGCGGCGTCTCGGCGCTGCCCGCGCCCTGCGGCGCAGCGGTCAGCTCCAGCTCGCCCAGCTTGGTGAAGGTCGAGGTCAGCATGAAGAACAGCAGCAGCAGGAAGATCACGTCGATCAGCGAGGTAAGCGACAGGCCGCGCCGTCGGGGCGCGGGCATCAGGCGGCTGTCAGCCATGACCGAGGCCGGCGCAGAGGGCGGTGTCGATGATCCGCTCGGACATCGCGGCCTCGCGGGCGATGCGGGCGTCGAACCAGCTGAGGATCAGCGAGGCGGGCATGGCCACGGCCAGGCCCACGGCGGTGGTCAGCAGCGCCACCCAGATCCCGCCCGCCAGTGCCGAGGGATCGACGGCCGCGCCCGCCGCTTGCAGGCCCTGGAAGGCCTCGATCATGCCCAGCACCGTGCCGAAAAGGCCCAGCAGCGGCGCCACCTGCGCCACGGAATCGAGCAGCCTGAGCCCGGCCGAGAGTCGCGCGAGACGGGCCGCGGCCTCGCCCGTGAGGCGGGCGCGGAGCGCGGCCTCGTCGTGCTGGCCATCGCCGGCGGCATCGAGCGCGAGCAGGGTCACCGGCCCCAGATGGCTGGGCGCGGTCTTGGCCTGCTGACGGGCCTCGGTGGCGGCGCCGCGGTCCCAGGCGGTCAGCGCCCGGTCCAGCGCGCCGTGGCGTCCGACGCCGAGGCGCAGGAATTGCCAGATCTTGGCCAGGATCAGGGCCAGGGCCACCAGCGACATGGCCAGCAGCACCATGACCACCGGGCCGCCGAGTTCCGCGACATTGGCGACGGCCTCGAACAGCGCGTTCATTGCAGCACCTCGATCGGCGTGACGGAGCGGGCTTCGATCGCCGCGCCGCAGCCCTCGGGCTCACAGGTGCTGACGCCGTTGATCAGCAGCCGCGAGACGCCCTCGCAGGTGATGCCGCCGATCTCGAAACTGCGGACCCGCATGCGGCCCGCGGGCAGGTCCTGCAGGTCCAGCAGCGTCATCGTCGCGACCCGCCCCTCGGTGTCGAAGAGCACTGCCTCCAGCACCAGCCGGTCGATATCGGCCTCGGTCCCGTTCTGGCCGACCAGCACGAACTGGCAGGCGCCGTCCCGGGGGTGGATGGCGTTCAGCTCGACGCTGACCGCCGGGGTGGTCTGATCGGGGGCGGATTGGGCAGGAGCGGATTGGGCGAGGGCGCTCTGCGCGGCGAGCATCAGCGCGCCGCAGAGGGCGGGGAATCGGACAGCCATCATGACCTCGGCTTGCAGGGTAAGGATCTGGCTGGCACGATGGCTGGCGGGGACCGCGGAAACGAATTTTCCGCTTGCATGTTTCGGCTAGGATACCTAACAGATTTTGTCAAGTAACCGCGCCCTCTTCGGCGCGACCGCGCAATCCAGCCTTTCGCCAGACGCGCCTGCCCCCGCTGCCTTGGTCATGAAAGGGATTGCCATGTCCAGCCTTACCGCCCCCGACCTCACCGCCGAGGTGAGCGCGCTCGACCGCTCGCCGCAGGGCCTGCGCGATGCCCGCGCCGGGAATCCGAAAAGCCGCATCCGCGATCTGGCCGAGCAGCTGGGCGTGAGCGAGGCGCATCTGGTGGCCTCGGGCGTCGACGGCACGGGGGTGGTGCGCCTGACCTGTGACATCGACCGGCTGTTCCCGGCGCTGGGGACCCTGGGTCCGGTCATGGCGCTGACCCGCAACGAGCATTGCGTGCACGAGAAGGACGGCGCCTATCTGGACTATCACCCCGGGCCGCATGCGGCGATGGTGCTGGGCCCGGATATCGACCTGCGGATCTTTCCGCGCCATTGGGTGCATGCTTTCGCGCTGAGCGACGGCGACAAGCGCTCGATACAGATCTTCGATGCGGCGGGGGATGCGGTGCACAAGGTGCATCTGCGCCCGGCCTCGAATGTCGCGGCCTTCGAGGCGCTGGTCGCCAATCTGCGGGCCGAGGACCAGTCGGACGGGATCGAGACCCAGCCGCGCTCCCCGGTCGAGGCGGCGAAGTCCAACCTTGAGAAGCGCGACATCCTGCTGAAGGAATGGGACGCGCTGACCGATACGCACCAGTTCCTGCGCCTCACCTCGAAACTGAAGATGAACCGCCTTGGCGCCTATCGCATCGCCGGGGCGCCCTATGCCGTGGCGCTGAAGCCCGAGGCGGTCGATGCCGCCCTGCGCGGTGCGGCCGAGGGTCAGGTCCCGGTGATGATCTTCGTCGGCAACATGGGCTGCATCCAGATCCACGGCGGCCCGGTCCACCGGATCGAGCAGATGGGCCCCTGGCTGAACGTGCTGGATCCGGGCTTCAACCTGCACCTGCGCGCGGACAAGATCGCCGAGGTCTGGCTGGTGCGCAAGCCGACCAAGCACGGCATGGCGGTGTCGATCGAATTCTTCGACGCCGACGGCATGGTCATCGCCCAGATCTTCGGCCAGCGGGCGCCGGGCAATGAACGCTCGGAACCCGCGCCCGAGGACAACAGCGGCCCGCTGCCCGGGACCGAGGGCTGGGTCGCGCTGACCGACACGCTCGCCCAGACGCACGGGATCTGAGCCATGCGCGGATTGTTGGTTGTGGCGGCTCTGGCCGCCACGCCCGCCCTGGCGCAGGACCGCGTCGTGGTGGCGGGCTCGGCGCTGTGCGAGGTGGTCGCGGCTTTGGGGCAGGTGGATCGGGTGGTCGGTCGCGATACGACCTGCATGTACCCCGAGGTTTTCGCCGGATTGCCCGATGTGGGCTATCTGCGGGCGCTCTCGCCCGAGGGGCTGCTGTCGCTGGATCCCGATCTGATCCTTGCCGATGTCGATGCGGGTCCGCCCGCGACGATGGATCTGGTCGCGGCCAGCGCCGTGCCGGTGGTGCGGATCGCGGCCGATTTCACCGAGGCCGGTGTCATTGCCCGGATCGAGGGCGTGGCAGAGGCGCTCGGCGTCGATCCGTCGCCGCTGGTGGGCTCGGTGACCGAGGGTTTCGCCACCCTCGCCGAAGCCCGCGCGGCTGCCGATCATCCCCGCGTCCTGTTCATCCTGTCGGCGGCCGGGGGCCGGGTGATGGCGGCGGGGCAGGGCACCGCCGCGCAGGGCATCCTGACGCTGGCCGGGGCGCAGAACGTGCTCGACGGGTTCGAGGGCTACCGCCCCCTGACCGACGAGGCCATCGCCGCCGCCGCGCCCGACGCGATCCTGATGATGGACCGCTCGGGCGATCACGCGCTGGACGATGCGGCGATCCTGGCCCATCCGGCGCTGGGGCTGACGCCCGCGGCGCAGAACGGGCGGATCGTGCGGATGGACGGCGCGCTGCTGCTGGGCTTCGGCCCGCGCACGCCCGAGGCGGCGCTGGCGCTCATCCGGGCGCTGGAGGGCTGAACCATGGTGGCGCTGACCCCTCCGGCCTCGTCCGGCGACCGCGCCCCCCGGGCGCAGAAGGTGACGCTGGCGCTGGTGGCTCTGCTGCTGGCGGCGGGCGTGGCCTCGCTGGCGGTGGGCGCGGCGGGGGTCTCGCCCTGGGCGGTGCTGGGCGACTGGCTGGCGGGTGAGGCGATCGGGCTGCGCGAGCGGGTGATCCTGCTCGACATCCGTCTGCCGCGGCTGGTCACCGGGGCGCTGGTCGGCGCCTCGCTGGCCGTCGCCGGGGCGGTGATGCAGGGCCTGTTCCGCAACCCGCTGGCCGATCCCGGCATCGTCGGGGTCAGCGCAGGCGCGAGCCTCGGCGCGGTGCTGGTCATCGTGCTGGGCGGTCTGCTGCCCGCCGGGCTGGTGGCGCTGGCGGGGTCGCATCTGGTGCCGATCGGCGCCTTCCTCGGCGGCTGGGCCAGCACGCTGCTGCTGTACCGGATCAGCACCCGCGCCGGGCGCACCTCGGTCGCGACGATGCTGCTGGCGGGGATCGCCATGGCGGCGCTGGCGGGCGCCGGTATGGGCGTGCTGATCTTCCTCGCGGACGACGCGCAACTCAGGGATCTGACCTTCTGGAACATGGGCTCGCTGGCCGGGTCCAGCTGGACCCGCCTTGCCGCCGCGGCGCCGGTGATGATCCTGGGGCTGCTGGCCGTGCCCTTCATGGCAAGGGCGCTGAACGCGCTGTCGCTGGGCGAGGCCACGGCCATGCATCTGGGCATCCGGGTGGAGCGCGCCAAGCGCCTCGCCATCCTCGCGGTGGCGGCGATGACCGGGGCAGCGGTGGCGGTGTCGGGCGGGATCGGCTTTGTCGGCATCGTCGTGCCGCATCTCCTGCGCCTTGCCATGGGGCCGGATCACCGCTTCCTGCTGCCCGCCGCGGGCCTGCTGGGGGCGGCGCTGCTGATCGGCGCCGATATGGTCGCGCGCACCATCGCCGCGCCCGCCGAACTGCCCATCGGCATCGTCACGGCGCTGGCGGGCGGGCCGTTCTTCCTGTGGATCCTGCTGCGCAAGCGCGGGCTGGTGGATCTCTGACATGCTGGACGCCGAAACCCTGTCCGTCACGCTGGGCCGCAAGCCGATCCTCAAGGGCATCGACCTTGAGGCAAAGGCCGGGACGCTGACCTGCATCGTCGGGCCGAACGGCTCGGGCAAGACGACGCTGCTGCGGGCGCTGACGGGCGAGGTCGCCTCGTCCGGGCGGCTGCGCCTTGACGGGCAGGACCTGCGCAGCCTCAAGCCCGAGGCGCTGGCGCTGCGCCGGGCCGTGCTGCCGCAATCGGTGCCGCTGGCCTTTCCCTTCACCGTGCTGGAGATCGTCCGGCTGGGCCTGACCGGGGTGCCCGGCGCCGATGCCCGCAGCCTGCCCGCGCAGGCCCTGCACCGCGTGGGGCTGGGAGGCTATGAGGGGCGGCTGTTCCAGGAACTCTCGGGTGGCGAGCAGCAGCGGGTCCATCTGGCCCGCGTCCTGTTGCAGGTCTGGCAGCCGGTGGTCCACGGGATCCCGCGCTGGCTGTTCCTCGATGAACCTGTCGCCGCGCTCGACATCGGCCACCAGTTGCAGGTGATGCGCATCGCCCGCGACTTCGCCGAGGCGGGCGGGGGCGTGATCGCCGTCATGCATGACCTGAACCTCACCGCCATGGTCGCCGATCAGGTCTGGCTGATGACCGCGGGCCGCATCGCCGCGCGCGGCACCCCGGCCGAGGTCTTCACCGATGCCACGCTTGCCGCCGCCTATGGCTGCGCGATCCGCGTGTCCACGCCGCCGTCCGACGGCACGCCTTTCATCCTGCCGCAAGCCGCGGCCTGACCCATCCAACTGCCAGCCCCTCGCCAGCATCAACAACAACCATACGAGGGACCCATGTCACCCACCATCCGCCGCCTCGGTGCGGTTTCGACGCTGGCGCTTGCCACCGCGCTCTCGACCCCCGCCGCCGCACAGGCCACCGGCGAGGGCGTCTTCACGCTGCTGGGCCGGATCATCCTGTCCGCGGGCCGCGCCCGCGTCGCCATCGACACGCCCCAGGCGGTGACCGCGCTGGAACAGGAAGACCTGGACCGCGAACAGGCGACCACGCCCGGGGAATTGCTGCGCGCCGTGCCGGGCGTTCAGGCCTTCGGCGGCGAGTCGATGACCGGCCAGTTCCTGAACATCCGCGGCGTCGGCACGCAATCGGCCTCGGATGAGAACCGCATCGTCGTCACCGTCGACGGCGTGCAGAAATACTTCGAGCAATACCGCGTGGGCTCGCATTTCGGCGAGCCGGACCTCTATCGCCGGGTGGAAGTGCTGCGCGGCCCGGGGGCGTCCCTGCTCTATGGCTCGGGCGCCATCGGCGGCGTCGTCGCCTTCGAGACGCGCGAGGCCTCGGACTTCCTGACCGGCGACGAGAACACCGCGCTGCGCTTCCGGCTTTCGGGCCAATCGAACGCGGGCTATTCCGGCTCGCTGATCCTGGCGCATCGCTTCAACGAGCGGTTCGAGTTCCTCGCCGCGCTGACCGGGCGGCAGGAGCAGAATTACGAGGCGGGCGGCGGGGTGCCGGTTTCGGGCACCAACCTGTCCAGCCAGTCGGCGCTCATCAACGCCACCTGGCGGCCCTTCGACGAGAGCGAGCAGAGCTTCCGCTTCACGCTGTCGCGCTGGACCAATTCGGGCGTGCAGGTGCCCTATTCGGCCTATGGCAATTTCACCGTCTTCGGTTTCGTCGACCGGGTGGTGACCGATGACACGGCGCAGATCACCTGGGAGAACCCGGCTTCGGACAATCCCTGGATCGACGCGCGGGTGCAGCTGAGCTTCTCGCGCTCCGAGGTCGACCAGTCGAACGCCACCGGCTACCCGGGCTGGCCCTTCTCGCCGCCCTATTCGATTTTCCAGGATTCGGTCTATGCCTACGAGACCCTGTCGCTGAACGCGCGCAACACCATCACCATGGAAGGCGCCACCTGGCAGAACTATCTGACCTTCGGCGCCGAGGCGGCGCAGCGCGAGCGCGTGCAGGTTTCGGGCGCCTCGACCCTGACCTCGCACCCGGCGGGCAGCGCCGACACCTGGGGCGTCTTCGTGCAGAACGAATTCGTCCTGAACCAGGACTTCACCCTGCTGGCCGCGCTGCGTCACGACAGCTCGCGCATGGTGGCGACGGCGGGCGTCGATCCGGCCTATCTGAACACGCCGATCACCCATAGCGGCACCGCGGCCTCGCTGTCGGCGCAATACCGCTTCAACGAGGCCTGGTCGGTCTTCGGCACCCTGGCCGAAACCACGCGCCTGCCCTCGCTGGACGAGGTCTTCGACAGCGGCACCGGGGGCGGGATCTCCTCGATCGCGCTGCGGCCGGAACACGCGCGCACCGTCGAGCTGGGCGTCGCCTGGCAGGGGCGGGGCCTGATCGCCGAGGGCGACGGGCTGGACCTGAAGCTTACTGCCTTCAACAACCAGTTCCGCGACCGGATCGAACGGGTCGGCATCGTCGGTCAGCCCAGCTTCCAGAACATCGGCCGGGCCCGGATCCGCGGGATCGAGCTTGAGGCCTCCTACCAGTCCGACCTGTGGTTCGGCCGCAGCGCCGCCGCTTGGATCGAGGGCATCGACCAGGGCACGGGCGACCGCCTCGCCTCGACCCCGGCGCCGGAACTGATGCTGGAGATCGGCCGCCGCCTGCCGCAGCAGAACCTGGAGATCGGCTGGCGCGGCACCTTCGCGGGGCCGGTGACGCTGGCCTCGGGCGACCGGTTCCCGGGCTATGCCGTGCATGACCTGTTCCTGACCTGGCGCCCGCAGAGCGGGGCGCTGCGCGGGATCGATGTGCAGTTCGCGGTCAACAACGTCTTCGACCTGAACTATTTCAACGCGCTCGACGGCTCCTATTCGACCTCGCTGCCGCGCCGGGGCCGGGATTTCCGCCTGACGCTGGGCCGCACGATCACCTTCTGAACCCTCGTCACCTCGGTTGATGGCAAAACGGCCGGGCGCATCCCTTGCGCCCGGCTTTTGCGTCTTGCGGCTGAAAGCACTGACTTTTTGCCGAATGTATACATTCAGAGGTTTGCGTTGATTGCGACACTCGGGCGCCGAGCTAGTCGCTGGATGCAAGGCTGCGTCCTAGGCATCTGAAAAAAATATAGGCTTCCCCCGCGGTGGTGCGGTTTCTTGCTGCCTTGCAGCATCAGAAAACCGTCTTTCACGGTGTCAAATCTCTTGAAATGTATTCGGGGCAATGCATCATGGCGCTGCCTTGTCGTCTGGGGAGGTTGGGCAGACAGGGTCCGTTGCGCGGGGCCGGCATCCATGCGGATGCCCGGCGTTCCGGGGAGGAGGCCGGCGGCGACGCCGGGTCGGAGCGAACGGCGGCCACAGAGCCGACAACGATGACAAAGGGGAGATGTCACATGTATCGCAGAACATTCACGCAGCTGGCGGCTGCCGCCGTCGCGCTGGCGGCCGGGGCCGGGATGTCCCTGGCGCAGGATACCATCCGCATGGGCGCCGCCGCGCCGCAGACCGGCCCGCTGGCCGGGGGCGCGACCGTCACCCATTGGCCGGCCGTGCGGCTCTGGGTGCATCAGACCAACGAGGCGGGCGGGCTGCAGGTCGGCGACCGCCGCATGACCATCGAACTGGTGGAATACGACGACCAGACCAACCCGCAGCAGGCCATTCAGGCGGCGCAGCGTCTGGCGACGCAGGATCAGGTCGATTTCATGGTCGCGCCCTATTCGACCGGCATGAACCTGGCCGCGGCGCCGATCTTCGCGCAGCTCGGCTATCCGATGATTACCGGGACGGCCGTCACCGACCAGCAGCCGGCGCTGGCGCAGCAATTCCCCAACATGTTCTTCGTGCTGGGCCGGACCTCGGTCATGGCCGAGGATACCGCCCATGTGCTGGTCGGCATGCGCGACCGGGGCGAGATCGGCAACCGCGTGGCGCTGGTCAACGTGGCCGACGCCTTCGGGATCGAGATGGCGGGCATCTCGCGCGGGGTGCTGGAGGAGAACGGGTTCGAGATCGTCTACGAAAGCTCGTATCCCTTGGGCACGCAGGATCTGGCGCCGGTCATCGACGGGGCCAAGGCCGCGACCCCCGATGCCTTCATCGCCTGGTCCTATCCCGGTGACACTTTCGCGCTGACCGATCAGGCCATCGTGCAGAACTTCGCCCCGCATGTGTTCTTCACCGCCGTCGCCACCGCCTTCCCGGGCTATGCCGCCCGTTTCGGCGACCAGATCGAGGGGGTGATGGGCATGGGTGGCGTCAATGCCGATGACGCGGCCTTCCAGGCCTTCGCCGAGGCGCATATGGAATTCGCCGGGCAGGCGCCCGATTACTGGGCCTCGGCCGCGACCTATGCCACGCTGGAAATCCTGGGGCAGGCGATCGAGGCCACGGGGTCGATCGACCGCGCCACGGTGCTGGCCTATCTGCAGGACCGCTCGCACGAGTACGAGACCATCCTCGGGCCGGTGAACTTCAACGAGAACAACGACAACGAGCGGTACTGGACCGTCGGCCAATGGCAGGACGGCGTGTTCCGGGGCATCGCGGCGCGCGGGCGTGACGGGGCCGTGGCCGCCGAACTGTTCGACGGCTGGAACTGATCCCGGCGGGCGGCGCGTGTCCCTGCGCGCCGCCCCCTCCGGCAAGACGGCGGATCTGACCCGATGTTCATCCTGATAACCGGCCTGCTGCTGGGCGGGACCTATGCGCTGATCGCGCTGGGTCTCAACCTGCAATACGGCGTCGCGCGGATCATGAACCTGGCGAATGGCGAGATGCTGGTCGCGGGCGGATTCGCCGCTTTCTGGCTCTATACCGCGGGGCAGGTCAACCCGGTGGCGGCGCTGATCGTCATCGCGCCGGTGGCCTTCGTGGCCAATTGGCTGATCTACCGCTTCATGCTGCAACCCCTTGTGAAACGGGCAAAAAGCCGCGGCGCGCTGGAGGTCGATTCGATCCTGGCGACGTTCGGCATGTCCTTCGCCTTTGTCGGCATCATGACCTGGGCCTTCGGCGGCGGTTATTTCAACTATGCCTTCCTCGCGCAGCCCCTGGAGATGTTCGGCAGCTCCTACGCCCAGAACCGCGTCGTGGCCTTCGTGCTGGCGGTAGTGATCGGCGGCGCGCTCTGGCTGTGGCTGACCTATTCGCGCGTCGGCCTGAACCTGCGGGCGGTGGCGGTGAACCCGGCCTCGGCCTCCTTGGTCGGGGTCGATGTGCGCCGTGCCTCGGCGCTGGCTTTCGCCTTGGGCGGCGCGGTCACGGCGACGGGCGGCGCGTTGGTGTCGATGTTCTTCACGCTCGATGCCTCGGTGGGTGTCCTCTTCACCATGAAGGCGCTGATCATCATCATCATGGGCGGCGTCGGCGACGTGCGGGGCACCATCGTTGCGGCGGTGATCCTCGGCATCGCCGAGACGGCGGTGGCGCGGCTGGTCGACCCGGGCCTGACGCTGGCCGCGGCCTATCTCCTCTTCCTGCTGGTGCTGCTCTTCAAGCCCGCGGGTCTCTTTGGAAAGGCCCGGGGATGAGCGGCACCGACTGGCGCAATCTGGCCATCTCGGCCGCCCTGCTGGGTCTGGCGGCGCTGCTGCCGGTCTATGGCAGCCCCTATTGGCTGACCATGGGCACGACCATGGCCATGTTCGTGGTGCTGGCCACCAGCTGGGCGCTGTTTTCCGGCCCCACGCATTACATCTCGCTGGCGACCGCCGCCTTCTTCGGGATCGGCACCTTCGTCACGGGTCTGGGCTTTCAGAGCCTGCCGTTCTGGGTGCTGCCGCCCCTGGCCGCCGTGATCGGCGCGGTGCTGGCGGCGCTGGTCGGGCTGGTGACGCTGCGCCTGTCGGGCGTCTATTTCGTCATCTTCACCCTGGGCCTGGCCGAGATGGTGCGGCAGGTCGTGACCTGGGTGCAGAACCAGACCGGGCATCGCGGCATGTATGTGCTGACCTCGATCACCGAGCGCGAGATCTACTGGATGCTGGTGGCCTTGGGCGCGCTGGTGTTCCTGGCGGGCTGGCTGATCGGCCGCTCGCGGCTGGGCTTTGCGCTCAGGATCATCGGCAATGACGAGACGGTGGCCAAACACGCGGGCATCGACACGGCGCTGGCCAAGGTGGCGCTGTTCATGGTGCCGGGGGCGGTGGCGGCGGCGACCGGCGCGATCCTGGCCCCGCGCTACATCTATATCGAGCCCTCGACCGCCTTCGCGCCGCTTTTGTCCTTTCAGGTCGTCATCATGGCGCTGCTGGGCGGGACCGGGCGCCTATGGGGGCCGGTGGCGGGGGTGATCCCCTTCAGCCTGCTGTGGGAGGCGATCACCCGTCAGGCGCCGAACCAGACGCTGCTGCTGCTGGGCATCGCGTTTCTGGTCATCGTCTACCTGCTGCCCGGCGGGTTCGTCGGCCTCTGGGAGCGGTTCCGCCGTCGCTTCGGAGGCCGGACATGAGCCGCACGGTCCTGCAGGTGAGGAACGTGACCAAGCGCTTCGGCGGGCTGGTCGCGGTCAATGACGTGAGTTTTGACGTGACCGAGCATTCGGTCATGGGGCTGATCGGGCCGAATGGTTCGGGCAAGTCCACGATGATCAACATGATCTCGGGCAGTTTCGCCCCGACCGCCGGGTCGATCCGGCTGGAGGGGCATGAACTGGCCGGCAAGCCCGCGCATAAGGTGGCGCGGCTGGGGGTGGGGCGGACCTTCCAGCTTGTCCGCCTGCTGCCGGAGCTGAGCGTTCTGGACAACGTCATCGCCGGTGCCGCCTTCGGCCATCGCCGCCGCTGGGGGGCCGAGGCCCGCGCCCATGCGTTGACGCTGATCGACCGTCTGGGGCTGACCGCCGTCATGGGGATGCCGGTCTCGGCGCTGACCTATATCGACACCAAACGGGTGGAACTGGCGCGCGCGCTGGCGGGCGATCCCGAGGTGCTGCTTCTGGACGAATGGCTGGCGGGGCTCAATCCCACCGAACTCGGCACCGGGATCGCGCTGATCCGCTCCTTGCGTGACGAGGGGCGGACGATCATCCTGGTGGAACACGTCATGGACGCGATCCGCAGCCTGTGTGACCGCTGCGTGGTCATGTCCTCGGGCACCAGGATCGCCGAGGGGACGCCGGCCGAGGTGCTGTCCGACCCGGAAGTGATCCGCGCCTATCTGGGGGATGACGATGCTTGAGGTGCAGGAACTCGCCGTCCGCTATGGCAAGCATATCGCGCTGGCCGGGCCGTCGCTCAAGGTCAGCCCGGGCGAGATCGTGGTCATTCTGGGGGCCAATGGCGCCGGGAAATCGACGCTGTTGAAGGCGATTGCCGGGGTTTGCGAGGGGCAGGCCACGGGCGCGGTCAGCGTCAGCGGCGAGCCGGTTCTGGGCCTGCCGCCGCACAAGGTGGTGGAACGCGGGATCGCGCTGGTGCCCGAAGGACGGGGGATTTTCGGCGAGCTGACGGTGCGCGAGAACCTGATGCTGGGCGCCAATCCGCAGCGCGCCCGCGAGGAGGTGGAGGCGCGGTTCGAGCAACTGACCCGGCTTTTCCCCAAGCTCAACGACCGGGCCCGGCAGGTGGTGCGCACCATGTCGGGCGGCGAGCAGCAGATGGTCGCCATCGGCCGGGCGATGATGTCGAACCCGGAAATCCTGATGCTGGACGAACCCAGCCTCGGCCTGTCGCCCCTTCTGGCCAAGGAATTGTTCCAGACGCTGAAGAAGGTGCGCGAGACCGGCCTCGGGATTCTGGTGGTCGAACAGAACGCCAAGCTGAGCCTCGGCATCGCCGACCGGGGCTATCTGCTGGAGAACGGCCGGATTTTGCGCGAGGACAGGGCCTCGGTCCTGCTGCACGACCCGGCGGTGCAGGCGGCCTATCTGGGCGGCGCCTCGGGCCACGCGACCGGGCCCGCGAAGGCCCCGGCCGCGCCGGTGCTGCAAACCAGCGTCCCCGCGCCGCCGACGCCGCAGGTCCGGGTCAAGCCGATCCGCTCGGTCCCGTCCTCGGAAATCTCGGGCCTCGACATCGACGCCATCGTCGCCGGAGCCGCGCGCAAGGCGCCCGGGGGGGCGGCGCCCCGCAGCCTCAGCCCCGGGGCGATGCAGGCGGCGGTGAGCCAGCGCTCGGACGCGCTGAAAGCCTCGCTCGAGGCGATCGAGGCCGCCGCAAGGCAGGCCCGCGCGCGCCCCGTCGCCAGTTCGTTGCCACCCCTGCGCCCCACCGCGCGGCCTGCCGCGCCAGCCGCTGGCGCCCCCATCGCCGCGCCAACTGCCCCGGCGGACGCACCGCCGATCCCCGCCTCGGCCGCCCGGGTCGAGGTGTACCGGCGCCGTCCCGGCACCGCCCAGTTCAGCAAAACCGAGGTCTGACATGCTCGACTCTCCCGCCACCAGGACGCTCCGCGGCCAGTACATCAACGGCCAATGGGTGCGCGCCGCGCGCACCTTCCCCGATCTCAACCCCTCGACCGGCGCGCTGTTCGCCGAGGCGCCCGACGGCAGCCGCACCGATGCCGCCGCCGCCATCGAGGCCGCGCATGCCGCCTTTCCGGCTTGGGCGGCGATGAAATTCACCGAGCGCGCGCATCTGATGCACCGGATCAGCGACATCTGGGAACGCCGGGCGCCCGACTACATCGCCGCCAACCAGGCCGAGGGCGGCGGCTGGTTCGGCAAGGGCGCCTTCGAGGCGCATTACGTCACCGAAGTCTTCCGCTCGGCCGCCGCGATCTGCTACCAGCCCTTGGGTGAGATCATGCCGTCCGAATACGGCAAGATGTCCACCGCCGTCCGTTCGCCCATGGGCGTGATTTCGGTCATCAGCCCCTGGAACTTTCCCGGCATCCTGACCGCGCGGGGCTTTGCCTTCGCCATGGCGGCGGGCAACACCATCGTGCTGAAGCCGTCCGAGGACACGCCTTATATCGGCGGGCTCTGCTTTGCCGAGATCATGGAAGAGGCGGGCGTTCCGCCGGGCGTATTCAACGTCATCACCTGCTCGCGCGAGAATGTCGCGGGGATGGGTGACGAGATGATCGAGCATCCCTTCGTCAAGGGCATCTCCTTCACCGGCTCCACCCCGGTGGGCCGGGCCATCGCCGCCAAGGCGGGGGCCCATCTGAAGAAGGCCTGCGTCGAACTCGGCGGCAAGGACAGCCTCATCATCCTGGAAGACGCCGATATGGAGCGCGCCACGCAGGCGGCCAATTTCGGCAGCTTCATGCATCAGGGCCAGATCTGCATGTCGGTCGAGAAGGTGCTGGTGCATGAGAAGATCTATGCCGACTTCCTGCCGAAATTCGCGGCCCGCGCGGCGAAGCTGAAGGTCGGCGATACGGCCGACAAGTCGAACGTGATCGGCCCGCTGATTAACGACCGGCAGGTGGCCCGGGTCCGGGCGCAGCTGGAGGACGCCATCGCCAAGGGCGCCAAGGTGGTCGTTGGCGGCGGCATCAACGGCCGCTTCGTCGAGCCGACGATCCTGACCGGCGTCACCCCCGACATGCTGGTCTACCGGGACGAGACCTTCGGCCCGGTGGTCCCGGTGATCCCCTTCCGCACCGACGAGGAAGCTATCGCAATCAACAACGACACCGAGTACGGGCTGTCGGCGGGCGTCTTTACCCGCGACGAGGCCCGCGCGCTGTCGATCGCCAGGCGGCTGGAAACCGGCATGTGCCACGTCAATTGCTCCTCGGTGAACGACGAGCCGCATGTGCCCTTCGGCGGCTCCAAGGCCTCGGGCCTCGGGCGGCACGGAGGGCGCTGGTCGATCGAGACCTTCACCGAAACCCGCTGGATCACGCTCGACCGGGGCGGCCGGCCCTTCCCGCCGGTGTTCTGACCATGGCGCTGCCCCTCCTTGCCGGCAAGCGGATCGCGGTTCTGGGCTCGGCCTCGGGGCTGGGGCTGGCCGTGGCCGCCGCGGCCGAGGCTGCCGGGGCCGAGGTGCTGGGCATCGACGGGGCGGCGCGGTTCGAGCATCTGAGCGCGCTCTACCGGATCGAGCCGGGCGAGACGGGTGCGGCCGAAGCCGTCGCCGCCGCGCTGCCCGAGGGGCTGGACGGCCTCGCGCTGCTGCCCGCGATGCCGGAAGGGCCGCCCGCACGGCAACTGGCCGAGGCGCTGGCGCTGGCGCGGTTGCTGGGCGACCTCATGGGGCCGCGGATGGCGGCCGGGGGGGCGATTGTGGTGCGGGGTGCGGGCGATGACGCCCAGCGGGCCGGGGCGCTGGGGGCGATCCGGGCCGGGGTCAGCCTCAGGCCGGGGCAGGGCGCCGCTTTCGCCGCCCGCTGGGGCCTCGATACCGAACCCACAGGCACACCGCGCCTGATCGGCTGGGCCATGCAGGCCTGGGCCATGGGCCGCGCCACCCGCTGGCCCCGTATCCGCGTCAACGCGCTGCTGACCGCCGCGCCCGATGGCCGCCTGCCGACCGCGCAGGCGGCGGCCCTGGGCCTCGATCCTTCCGCCGGGCCCGCCTTGGCCGCCCGCGCCGCCGTCTTCCTTCTGTCGGACCTCGCCGCGGGTCTGACGGGGGCCTCGCTCGCCGCCGATGGCGGGGCCGGGGCCCAGCTTAAAACCAGCCTCGAAGGGCTTTGAGGCATCCCGAAAGGACCCACAGATGAGCACCATCTTCTGGATCATCGCCTTGCTGGTCGTCCTCGCCGCGCTGATCGCGCTGGCGGCGGCGTTCTATCAGCGCGCGACCAACGCGGTCAGCCTGGTGCGGACCGGCATCGGCGGGCGCAAGGTCGTCATCGACGGCGGCGCGCTGGCCTTGCCCTGGTTCCACGAGGTGAGCCGGGTCAACATGCAGACCATCCGGCTGGAGGTGCACCGCAACGCCGAACGCGCGCTCATCACCCGCGACCGGCTGCGCGTCGATGTGGGGGCGGAGTTCTATCTCTCGGTGCCGCCGACCGAGGCCAGCGTGGCCCGCGCCGCGCAGGCGCTGGGGCGGCGCAGTTTCCAGCCCGATGAGTTGCGCGCGCTGATCGAGGGGATGCTGGTCGACGCCCTGCGCTCGGTCGCGGCGCGGCACACGATGGATGAGCTCCACGAGGGGCGGGCGGAATTCGTGGCCGCCGTGAAAGCGGCGCTGGCCGAACCCATCGAGCGCTATGGTCTGCAACTGGACGCGGTGTCGCTGTCGGCCTTGGATCAGACGCAGTTCACCGCGCTGGACGAGAACAACGCCTTCAACGCCGTGGGTCTGCGCAAGCTGGCCGAAGTGGTGGCGCAATCGAAGAAGGAGCGGGCCGAGATCGAGTCGGATACCCAGGTTTCCGTCCGCCGCGCCGCCATGGAGGCCGCGCGCCGCAAGATGGAGATCGACCTGGAGGAACGCCGGGCCGAAATCTCGCAGGCGCAGCAGATCGAGGCCTTGATGGCCACGCAACTGGCCGAGGTGGCGCGGGCGAAGGCCGAGGCCGAGCAATCCGCCGCCGCCTCGCGCATCCGCATGGAGCAGCAGATCCAGGCCGCCGACATTGCTCGCGAACAGGCGATCCGCGAGGCCGAGATCCTGCGCGCCCGGGCGCTGGAAATCGCCGAGCAGGAGCGCGCGGTGCAGGTTCTGGCCAAAAGCCAGGAGGAAAGCCGCGCCCAGGCCGAGGCCGATCTGGCCCGCGCCGAAGCCGTGCGCGCGCATGAGGCGATCGAGACCGCCCGCGCCGGGGCCGAGGCCGAGCGGCGCCGCGATCTGGGGCTGATCGCCGCCGAGGCCGAGGCCATCGCCACCGGCCGCCGGGCCGAGATCGCCGCCGAGACGGCGCGCAAGGTGGCGGGCGAGAAGCTGGAGACCGCGAAGCTCGACGCCGAGGCGGGGCTGGCGATGCGCCGGGCCGAGGCCGAGGCGCTGACCGCGCGGATCGCGGCGGAGAACACGCGCTCGGGCGCGGTTCTGGCGCATGAGGCGGAACTGGCGCGGCTGGAGGCCATGCCGAAGATCATGGGCGAGATGATGAAGCCCGTCGAAAAGATCAAGGAAATCAACATCAATCAGGTCGGCACGGTGGAAGGCTCGCGCGGCGCGATCCTGCAGGCGCTGGAATCGGTGCTGGATCAGGCGGTGCAGGCGCCCAACCTGCACAAGGTGCTGGACTGGCTGACCGATGACATCCGCGACGGCGATCTGGACCGCAAGCGCCGCCGCGACCGGCGCGAGGAGTAAGGGCAGCCCATGACCCAGCCCCTCAAGGCCCCCGACAGTTTCTTCATCAATGGCGAATGGGTCCGGCCCCGGCACGGGCCAATGCTGGAAGTCGTCTCGCCGGTGACGGAGGAGGTGATCGTCCGCTACCCCGAGGCCCAGCCCGACGACATGGACCGCGCCGTCGCCGCCGCCCGGGCGGCCTTCGATCACGGGCCCTGGCCGCGGATGGCGCCGTCGGAGCGCGCGTCCTATCTGCGGCGGGTGGCAAGCCTGATCGAGGCGCGGCTGGAGGAAATCGCCTGGGCCTGGACCCGGCAGGTCGGGGCGCCGATCAGCCTGACCCGCAAGCTGGTGCCGCAGAATGCGACCCTCTTTCGCTATTACGCCGAGCTGATCGAGACCTATCCGTTCCGCGATGACCGCAAGCGCGACGATGGCGGCGCGGTGCGGGTGCTGCGCGAGCCGGTGGGCGTTTGCGCGGCGATCTCGCCCTGGAACGCGCCGATGGTGCTCTTGACCTACAAGATCGCGGCGGGGCTGGCCTCGGGCTGCACGATGGTCGCCAAACCCTCGCCCGAGACACCCTTGGAGGCCTATATCCTCGCCGAATGCATCGAGGCCGCGGGCCTGCCGCGCGGGGTTTTCAACCTGGTCCCGGCGGGGCGCGAGGCGGGGGACCACCTGATCCGCCACCGGGATGTGGACAAGGTGGCCTTCACCGGCTCCACCGCCGTCGGCAAGCATATCATGAAGGTCTGTTCCGAACGGCTGGCGCGGGTCTCGCTGGAACTGGGCGGGAAGTCGGCGGCGGTGCTGTTGCCGGATGCGGATTTCCAGAAGGCGCTGCCCTCGCTCATGGTCTATTCCATGCCGATCTCGGGGCAGGTCTGTTTCTCGCTGACCCGGCTTCTGGTGCCGAACAGCCGCAAGGACGAATTCCTGGACCTGTTCCTGCCGGCCGTGACGGCGCTGAAAGTGGGCGATCCGGGCGATCCGGCGACGCAAATGGGGCCCTTGGCCATGGCCCGCCAGCGCGAGCGGGTCGAGGGGTACATCGCCGCCGGGCGGGCCGGGGGGGCGACGCTCGCCTGCGGCGGCAAGCGGCCGGCGGGGCTGGACAAGGGCTTCTATCTGGAGCCCACGGTCTTCAGCGACGTGACGCCCGACATGAAGATCTTTCAGGAGGAGATCTTCGGCCCGGTCGTCTCGGTCATCGGCTATGACGACGAGGAAGACGCGGTGAAAAAGGCCAATGCCACGCGCTATGGCCTGAACGGCGCGGTCTATTCGCGGGACGTGGAACGCGCCTTCCGCTTCGCGCAGCGGATGCGGACCGGGGGCCTGACCATCAACGGCCTGATCGTCGATCCGAAGCACCCGTTCGGCGGCTACCGCGAAAGCGGGATGGGCCGCGAAGGGGGGCCGGAGGGGCTGGACAATTACCTTGAGGTCAAGACGATCCACATCGCCTGAGGCGCTCTGCCGGGCGTTGCCGCTGCGCTGGCGTCGCGCCATAGTCGCCCCGGTACGGCAAGGGGGGCGGCATGACGGGGCTATACGCGGAACGGGGCGGGCAGGGCGCGCGGCTGATCGTGCTTCTGCACGGGCTGGGGGCGACCGGGGCCGTCTGGCACGGCGTGGCGGCCGGGATCGAGGCGCAGGGCCACCGCTGGATCGCGCCGGATTTCCGGGGGCACGGGCGATCCCCCGCCGAGGGGCCCTACGGCTTCGGCGTCCATGCCGCCGATCTGGCGCGGCTGCTGGCGGCGGAGGATCCCTCGCAGGTCACGGTGCTGGGGCATTCCTTCGGGGGCGTGGTCGGGGCGCTCTGGGCCGGGGGGCTCTTTGGTCCGCCCCCGGCGCGGCTGGTGACGCTGGGGGTCAAGCAGGTCTGGAGCGCCGAAGAGATCGCCGGGGCGCAGGCCATGGCCGCCCGCCCGGGCAAGGTCTTTGCTACCGAGGCCGAGGCCCGCGAGCGTCATGCCAAGGTGTCGGGCTTGCTTGGCCTTGTCTCGCTTGGCGCCCCGGCGCTGGCGCGGGGGGTGCGGGCGGTCGAGGGCGGCTTCACCCTGGCCATGGCGCCCGGGGTCTTCGGCGCCGTTGGCCCCTCGATCGAGGCGATCCTGCGGGGCGTGCAGGTGCCGTTGCGGATGACGGCGGGTTCGGGCGATCCGATGGTGACGCTGGCGCAGATGCGGGCCATCGACCCCGGGGCGCTGCTGCTCGACGGGCTGCCCCATAACGTGCATGTGGCGGCGCCGGAGAGGGTGCTGGCGCTTCTGGACTGAGGCTCAGGATTCCACCGGCGGGCGGATATGGCCATCCTCGGGCCGGGCCTCGACCGCCGGATCGCGCACCAGATGGTAATGCAGGCGCAGCGGTACCGACGGGTCGATCAGCGCGCGCAGACGCTCGCTCATCTGCGCCTCGGAGACCGAGCGGCGCAGATGCATGCGCTGCATGTCGAGCCAGGTCGCGGTCTTGAACCGCTCGGTCCAGAGCTCGGGGTCCAGCATGTCGCGCGACAGCGTCCAACGCCGGGCGCCGCGCCGCAGCCGGGCCTGCCGCCTTTCGGCCATGGCGGCGAGGAAGGCCTCCTCATTGGCGAGGGGCACGCGGTATTGCGTCTCGCACAGGATCGGGCCGCTTTTCGGCAGGATGTCGAGCCGGGTCTCGGGCGCGGTCCAGGGCGCGTGGATATCGACGGTGGCGGCGTCGAAATCGCGCAGTTTCAGGACCAGCCCGGCGACGGCGCCAAGGCCCATGACCACGGCCGAGACGGTCAGGCTGAGCCTGAGCGACCCGTGATCGGCGATCAGGCCCCAGAGAAGCCCCCCGGCCGCGCTGCCGCCGAAGATCGAGGTCTGGTAAAGCGCCAGGCAGCGGCTGACGATCCAGCGCGGCGAGGACATCTGCACCGTGGTGTTGAGCGTCGACAGCGTGACCAGCCAGCAGGCCCCGGTCAGCATCGCCGAAAGGATCGAGAGCCAGAGCCACTGGCTTTCCCCAAGCCCGAAGGTGCCCAGCGCGAAGAACCCGAAACCCACCCGCACCCGCCATTCGGGGCTGAGGCGCCGCGACAGGCGGTTGGCGGCAAAGGCGCCGCCCACGGCGCCGAGGCCGAAGGCGCCCAGAAGCAGGCCGTAGGTCCGCGAATCCCCGCCCAGAAGGTCGCGGGCAACCAGCGGCATCAGCGCCATGACCGAGATGCCGGCGAAGTTGAAGATCGCGCCCCGCGCCATGACCACCAGCATGTTGGGCGACAGCGCGACGAAGCGCAGCCCGGCCAGGATCGCGGCGCCCACGGGTTCGGGCGGCAGGCCCGCCTTGCGCTCGCCCGCGGGCCAGCCACGGGCCACGAACACCACCCAGAGGTTGGCCACGGCATTGACGGCGAAGGCGGCGAAGGCGCCGACAGTCGCTACCAGCACGCCGCCCAGCGCCGGGCCCATGGTTCGCGCCAGGTTGAAGCCCACCGAGTTCAGCGCGATGGCCTGCGGCAATTGCGCCCGTTCGACGATTTCCGAGACCATGCTCTGCCAGCCCGGATGGCTCATCGCCTTGGCGCTGCCGATCAGGAAGGTGAAGGCCAGAAGCGACCACGGTGAAAGCAGGTCCAGATAGGCGGCGATTGCCAGCACGGCCGAGACGAGGAACAGCGCCAGCTGCGCCCAGATGATGATGGTGCGCTTGCCGAAAGCGTCGGCGACGGCGCCCGCGGGCAGCGCGAACAGCATCATCGGCACGGCGATCGAAGTCTGCACCAGCCCGACCATCGACGGGCTGCCGCCGATCAGGGCCATCAGCCAGGCGGCGCCGACGCTCTGGATCAGCCAGCCGAAGTTTCCGGCCAGCCCGGTCAGCCAATAGCCGCGATAGCGGCGGTTGGCGAAGGGGGCGAAGGCGGAGGGCGGCGCCTCGGGACGCAGGGTATCGGGCATGGTGAGTCGGTGCAGATCGTCCGGCGGCCGCATCCTGCGCGGTCGGGGGCAGTCGATCACTTCGGGGCGGGGGATGCAATCGCCCCTGTGGTGGTTTGCCGCAGGGCGGGCCCGGTTTCGCGACGGTCAGACCGGGGCGATCTCGACCGTCAGGCGCTGGCGATAGGGGCGCTCCGGGCCGCAGAGGATGCTGGGGAAGCCGGGGCGGTTCGGGGCATTGGGATAGCCCGAGGGCTCGATGCAGAGACCGGCGGCGGGGGCCAGCGGACGGCCGGGCAGGCCGCCCCCGGCGGGGCCCATGCCGTGCCCGGTATAGAGCTGGGCGCCCGGCTGGTCGGACCACATCCTGAGCCGCAAGCCATTGCCCGCGCTCAGTTCCGCGACCGGCAGCGCCGGGTCCCGTGTCGGGGCGAACAGCAGGAAATCGTCGGCCGGGGCCTTGGCGGGGGACAGCGGGCGGGCCCTGCGGTAATCGAGCGGCCCGCCATCGACCGGATGGATGGCGCCGGTCATGATCCCCGCCGCGTCGCGGTCCAGCACCCGGTCGGCGTCCAGCCGCAGGCGCTGCCCCGCGATCCCGCCGCCCGCCAGCGCGTAGTAATTGTGCTGGGCCAGCGAGATCGGGGTCTCAGCCTCGGCCCTTGCCTGCATGTCCCAGGTGACGGCGTGATCCCTCAGCGTCACCGTGACGGTGAAGGTGACGGCGCCGGGGAAACCCATGGCGCCATCGGGCGAGCGATGGGTGAAGCGGGCGCGTTGCGGGCCGTCGGGTTCCAGCAGCCAGTCCACCGCCCAGAGCCCGCCCGCGCCGCCGTGCAGCAGATGCTTGCCGTCATTGGCCTGCAAAAGCTGCGGCCCGCCCTGCCGGGGATAGCGCGCGTCGCCGATCCGGTTCGCCACCCGGCCGACGATGGCACCCATGAACCAGCGGTTGCGGGCATAGGCGGCGGGATCGGCATAGCCCAGGATCACCGGCTCGGGCCGGCCGTTCAGGTCCACCCGCCAGTCCTGCATGGCGGCGCCGCGGCTCAGCAGGGTCACGCTGACCCCGCCGTCCCTGAGCACCACCTGCGCCATCTGCCCTTCGGCCACGCCCGCCTCCGCCCGCTGTTGCCGGACCTTAGCGCAGGGCCGCAGCGGGCTCCAGCCCGGGCAGGTGTCGCCTCTGCCTAAGGCGCGAGGCCGGTACGGCGCAGGGGCCGCAGGAAGGTCTGGATGTCCGCTGCCAGCGCCTCGGGCTGTTCCATCGCCGCGAAATGGCCGCCCCGGGGCATCGCGGTCCAGTGCCGGAGGTCGGGATAGAGCCGCTCGACCAGCGAGCGCGGCGGGCGGATGATCTCACGCGGGAAGGCGGCAACGCCGGTCGGCACCGTGATCGGCCGGGGCATGGGGAAGGGCCGCTGGCGGCGGGTGACATAAGGATGGAACGACGACCCGATGCAGCCGGTGAACCAATAGAGCGAGATCAGCCCCAGCATCCGGTCCATGGACAACGCGCTTTCCACCTCGCCGCCGCAATCGGTCCAGCTTCGGAATTTCTCGAACATCCAGGCGGCAAGGCCCGCCGGGGAATCGCTGAGCGCATAGGCCAGGGTCTGGGGCCTGGTGCCCTGGATCCATTGATAGCCGGTCTCCTGCGCGGCGAAGACCTGCATCTCGGCGGCGTAGCGGGCCTCGTCCGGGGTCGGGTTTTCGATCGTCGCGGGATTGATCGGCAGCGCGGTCATGTTGAGGTGGATGCCGATCAGCCGCTCGGGCGCGTCATGGGCCATGCGGGCGGTGACGAACGACCCCCAGTCGCCGCCCTGCGCGGCGAAGCATTCATGGCCAAGCTCGGTCATCAGCCGCAGGAACAGGGTCGAGATTTCCTCGATCCCGTAGCGCGGCCCGTTCGGCGCGAAAGAGAGCGTGTAGCCGGGCAGGGACGGGACAACCAGCGTCACCGCATCCGCCGGATCGCCCCCGAAGGCGGCGGGATCGGTCAGCCGGGGGATCAGGTCGAGGAATTCCAGCACCGACCCCGGCCAGCCATGCGACAGCAGCAGCGGCAGCGGGTCCGGCCCCTTGCCCGGCACATGCAGGAAATGCAGGTCCAGCCCGTCGATGGTCAGGCGGTAATTCGGCAGCGCGTTCAGCGCGGCCTCGGTCTGGCGCCAATCGTAGCGCTCGCGCCAATGGGTCATGGCGCGGGTCATGAAGGCGAGGTCGGTGCCTTGCGTCCAGCCCGTACCGGGCGCCTGATCGGGAAAGCGGGTCCGGGCAAGGCGGGCCTTGAGGTCAAGGATCTCGGCCTCGGGGATCTGCAGGGTGAAGGGGCTAGGGGTCATCCGGGGTCTCCTTCGGGTCAAAGACCCAGCGCCTCGCACTCGGCCATCGCCGAGAGGCCGCCGTCAAGGGCCAGCGCCTCGCCCTTGATCCAGCCGCTCTCGGGCGAGAGCAGGAAGGCCGCGACCGGGGCGATATCCGCGACCCGGCCCCTGCGGGCGGTCCGTGCGGCGTTCCGGGCGATGGACTCGGCGCTCTGCAGCCGCGCGAAATCTTCCAGCAGCGGGGTCTCCACCGCTGCCGGGCAGAGGGCGTTCATCCTGAGGTCGCGGGCGATCAGCGGCGCGGCGCTCTGCCGGGTCCAGAGGATCAGCGCCTCTTTCGACAGGGCATAGGCGCGCAGCGCGTCGATGCCCTCGCGCGCGCAGAAGCCCGCCACATCGTCATGCCACCCCAGCGCCAGCGCGGCCCTGGCCTGCGTCAGGTTCTCCCGCCAGGCGTGCCCCGCGCGGGACGCGATGGTGACCACCGCGCCGCCGGGGGTCAGGCGGTCCAGCACGGCCTCGGTCAGGTGTTTCAGCCCCAGCAGATTGACGCGGAGGAGCTGCGCCTCATTGCCCGGCCGGGGCGGCAGACCCGCGGAATTGACCAGCCCGTCCAGCGGCCCGGCGATGGCCGAGAGCACCCGGTCGATGCTGGCCGGATCGCCCTGATCCAGCGCGTGGCACTCGGCCCCCGGCAGACCGACCGGCCGCAGATCCAGCGCGACGACCTGATGTCCGTCCGCCAGCAACCGTTCGGCGATGGCCCGGCCGATCCCCGAGGCCGCGCCCGTGACGATGACCCGCATGATACCCCTCCCTGTTGCCGCCCGATCCTAGGACCGGCGGCCGCCCCGCGACACGGGCGCGCGCGGGCTTGCCGCCAGGCGGCAAAGCCGTGGCTTGGCGCTTCGGCCCGGGCGCCTGGCTGCTAGGCTGGGGGCGACAATCAGGGGAGGGCTCCATGCAGGTTCATTTCGTCGATACGACCTTCCGCGACGGCTCGCAGAGCCTTTGGGCCAGCGGCATGCGGTCGGGGATGATGGAGGCGGTCGCGGGCGACATGGACCGCGCCGGGTTCCGGGTCATCGAGGTTCCGGGAAATGCCATCTATTTCAAGAAGCTGGTGCGGGACCTGAAAGAGGACCCGTGGCGGCTGATGGCCCGGCTGGCGGACCTCATGCCCAACACCACCAAGGCCTGCATGGCCAGCACGCTGAACCTCAACCTTTTCGGGGCGCCGACGCCGCTGGTGCTGGGGAAACTCTTCTTCAAGCGCCTCTACGAGCTGGGGGCGCTGCAACGGGCCCAGCTGATGAGCAACACCCAGGACCAGATCGCCCGCGATTTCGCCGACCTGTTCGGCGCCTACCGCGAGATCGGGATCGAGGTGGTGCCGGGCATCTGCTATTCCCTCTCGCCCCGCCACTCTGTCGACCATTTCCGCCGCAAGACGCGCGAGGTGGCGGCCTGGAAGCCCGAGGTCATCTATATCAAGGACGCGGGCGGGCTTCTGACCGTCGACCGGCTGCGCGAGATTGCGCCCGCGATCCTGGAGGAAGCGGGGACGATCCCGGTCGAGCTGCATTCGCATTGCACCACGGGCGAGGCGCCGATGGTCTATGCCGCGGCGCTGGAGCTGGGGATCGCCACGCTGCACACCGGCATCCCGCCCTTGGCCGAGGGCTCGGCCCAGCCCTCGGTCCTGCGCACGGCGCGGAATGCGATATCCGCCGGGCATGCGGTGGGGCTGGATCTGGACCGGGTGCAATCGGTCTCGGACCGGCTGATGGAGTTCGCCCGGATCGACGGGATGCCCTTGGGCGCGCCCTCGGCCTATGACGCGGCGCAGTATGTGCACCAGATCCCGGGCGGGGTGATTTCCAACCTGCGCCATCAGCTGGCCAGCATCGGTTTGCAGGACCGGCTGGAAGAGGTGATCGAGGAAACGGTGCGGGTCCGCGCCGACATGGGTTACCCGGTGATGATTACGCCCCATTCGCAATATGTCTGCACCCAGGCCGCGCTGAACGTGCAGGCGGGCGAGCGTTACAAGGTGGTGCTGGATGAACTCCTCCTGTTCGCGCGGGGGCGCTATGGCGAGGATTCGGGCTATCAGGACATGGACGAGGGGCTGCGCGACCGGCTGCTGGAAAACCCGCGCGGCAAGGAACTGGCCGCCAAGACCGACACCACCCCCCAGCGCGAGATGACGCTGGCCGAGGCGCGGGCGCTTTACGGCGGGGCCAATGTCTCGGACGAGGAGATGCTGCTCCGGGCGATGATGCAGGGCCAGAGCGGCGATATCGAGGCGATGCGGGCGGCGGGGCCCTGGCGGCAGTATGCCGGGGCCGATCCGGTGATTTCACGGGTGATCGAGCGGTTCGGGGCCTGCAAGAGCCTGCGGCATCTGGAGATCCGGCGGGGGGATGACGCGCTGGTGTTGCAGCGGGGGTGAGGGGGCGGTGCGTGCAAGCACGCACCCTACGGGATGGAACGCAAGGTGGGATGAAATCCCACCCTACGGGATCCAGGGATATCCCGCCCCGTAGGGTGGGGTTCCACCCCACCATGCAACCCCGCTTCGGAACGCCATCCCACCGCCCGTAGGGTGCGTGCTCGCACGCACCATTGACGGCCACACAAAGTGCGATGAAATCCCACCCTCCAGGGCGCCCGTAGGGTGGGGTTTCACCCCACCATCCGCCCTCACGACGCCATCAACCGATCCACCAGAACCGTGCTCACATCCCCCCGCGCGAAGGCCGCATCCGTCACGATGCGCTGCACGAAGGGGATCGTCGTCTCGATCCCGCCGATCTCGAATCCGGCCAGCGCACCTTCCATCATCGCCAGCGCCTCGGCCCGGTCGCGGCCGTGGACGATCAGCTTGGCGATCATCGAATCGTAGAAGATCGGCACCCGGTAGCCTTCGTAACAATGCGAATCGACGCGGATGCCCGGCCCCTCGGGCGGGGTCCAGCCGGTGATGCGCCCGGGGGTCGGACGGAAGCCTTGCGCCGGGCTCTCGGCATTCACCCGGGCCTCGATGGCGTGGCCGGTGAAGCGGATGTCCTGTTGCGAGAACGATAGCCGCTCGCCGTTCGCCACGCGGAATTGTTCCTGCACCAGGTCGATGCCGGTGATCATCTCGGTCACCGGATGCTCGACCTGGATGCGGGTGTTGACCTCGAGGAAATAGAAGCCCTCGCGCTCGGCATCGACCAGGAATTCCACGGTCCCGGCGCCGACGTAATCGATGGCCCGGGCCAGCGCGACGGCGGCCTGCTGCAAGCCTTGGCGCAGGGTGTCGGAGAGTTGCGGGGCGGGGGCTTCCTCGACCATCTTCTGATGCCGGCGCTGCGAGGAACAATCCCGCTCGCCCAGATGCAGCACGGTCCCGTGGCTGTCGGCCAGGATCTGCACCTCGACATGCCGGGCCTTGGCGACATAACGCTCGACATACATCGAACCGTCGCCGAAAGCCGCCTTCGCCTCGGCCGAGGCCGCCTGGAAGGTCTCGGCCAGTTTACCGAGGTCATGGACGATCTTCATCCCTCGCCCGCCGCCGCCCGCTGCGGCCTTCAGCATCACCGGCGCGCCGATCTCGCGCGCCTTGGCCAGCGCCTCATTGGCCGAGGCCACCTTTTCCGAGCCCGGCAGCACCGGGACCCCGGCGGCGAGGGCCACGCGCCGGGCCTCGATCTTGTTGCCCATGCGGGTGATGTTGTCGGGCGTGGGGCCGACGAAGGTCAGCTTTTCCTCGGCGCAGCGGCGGGCGAAATCGGCGGATTCCGACAGGAAGCCGTAGCCCGGATGCACCGCGTCGCATCCCGTCACCGAGGCCGCCATCAGAAGGGTCTCGATCTGCAGATAGCTTTTCGCCGATTCCGCCGGGCCGATGCAGAGCGTCCGGTCGGCCAGTCTTGCCGCGAGGCTGTCGCGGTCGGCGTCCGAGACGACCTGCACCGTTTCGATGCCCAGCGCCCGGCAGGCGCGGATGATGCGCACGGCGATTTCGCCGCGGTTGGCGATGAGGACCCGCTGGATGGCCATGGGCTCAGGCCTTTTCGATACGGAACAGGGGTTGGCCGTATTCCACGACCGCCTCGTCGGCCACCAGCACCTCGACCACCCGGCCGGCCATGCCCGCGGGGACCGAGGTGAAGGTCTTCATCACCTCGATCAGGCAGATGGTCGTGTCCTTGGTGACCATATCCCCGACCTGCACGAAGGGCGCGGCGCCCTGTTCGGGCTTGGCGTAGTAACGGCCCATCAGCGGCGCGGCGATCACCTCGCCCGAGGCGGTGGGGGCCGGGGCAGGCGCAGGGGCAGGGGCGGCCCGCACGGCCGCTGCCGGGGCAGGGGCTGGCGCCGAAACCGGGGGCGTCCGGGGCGCCAGCGGCGCTCCCTTGCCCAGCGTCAGCTGCAACTCGCCGAAATCGACCTTCATGTAGTCGACGCCCGAGCGGTCCAGCGCTTCCATCAGGCGCTCGATGCGCGTGAGATCCGCATCCGTCAGAAAATCCGCGGTGCCTGCCATGTCATCCTCCCGTTTCGCATGCCCTCGGCCGATCAGCGGCCGGACACGAAATCCTCTTTCGCCTTGCCCTGCAGATGCCGGGTCAGGTCGTCCTCGACCTCGTGTTCGTCGTAGACCCCCAGCAGGATGCCGCGCCGGCGGCTGCGGCCGCGCATGCCGGCGATATCCGCCGCGGATCGGGTGACGCGCTGGTTCATCCTGAGCGCCCAGCGGTGCAGATGCGCGTAGAGCCGGGCGCGTTCCGCCGCATGGGCCGGGTCGCGGCCCAGATCGGTCAGCTCACCCGGGTCGTTCACCAGATCGAAGAGCATCGCGCCATGGCCCGGCCCCTCGGAATGCATCAGCTTCCAGCGGCCGTCCGTGACCATGTAAAGCCGCGCGTCCTGATCCCGGACGCCCAGCGTCGCCCGCATCGGCGTCACGGCGTAATCGTATTCACTGATCGCCACCTCGCGCCATTCCTCGGGCTTGTGCCCGTGCAGGAAGGGCAGCAGCGAGCGTCCCTCGACGATATGCGAGGGCACCTCGCCTCCTGCCATCTCGATGAAGGTGGCGGTCAGGTCGATCTGTTCGACCAGCGCGTCGCAGGTGGTGCCGCGGGTGGCGTCGGCCTCGGCGCTGGGGTCGTAGATGATGAGCGGCACCTTGGCCGAGCAATCGTGGAACAGGTCCTTCTCGCCCATCCAGTGATCGCCCAGATAATCGCCATGGTCCGAGGTGATGACGATCACCGTGTCCTTCATCCGGCCGGTCTCTTCCAGCCAGGCGAAAAGGCGCCCCATCTGGTCGTCGCATTGCTTGATGAGGCCCATATAGGCCGGGATCGCCTTGTCGCGGACTTCCTGCCGGTGGAAGGCGCGGCCGATCAGGTTGCTGTGGAAGGTCTTGTAGACGGGGTGCGGATCCACCCGCTCGCTGTCCGACCGGTTCACCGGCTGCACGTCGTCCGGCCCGTAGAGCGCGTGATAGGGGGCGGGGACGATATAGGGCCAATGCGGCTTGATATAGCTGACATGGGCACACCAGGGGGTGTCGGGCGCCGCGTTCTGGATGAAGTCGATGGTTTCCGAGGTCAGCCAGGTGGTTTCGCTGTCTTCCTCGCGGATATTGGCGGGCTTGTCGGCGTGGCGCATGAACCAGCCCGAGGCGATGGAGCCGTCCTCATCCCGCCCGGCATTGGCGTTCATGTTCCAGGGGTTGTCTTCCTGATAGCCCTTGGACTTCAGATAGGCGTTGTAGGGCGAGGGCTTGGGGTCATAGAACCCCTCCGGCCCCTCGGGCCAGAGCCCGTCATCGCGGATATGCGCGTCAAAGCCGCATTCCGCCTGCCGGCGGCCGATCTTACTGTCCGGGTCGATGCCTAGCCGCGCCATCCCCTCCAGATCCGCCTTCATATGGGTCTTGCCCAACAGGAAGCAGTCCATCCCGTTGGCGCGCAGATGGTCGCCCAGCGTCATCTCGCCCACCCTGAGCGGATAGCCGTTCCATTGCGCGCCGTGGCTGCTGGAATAGCGGCCGGTATAGGTGCTCATGCGGCTCGCGCCGCAGACCGGGGATTGCACGTAGCATTTGGTGAACCGCACGCCTTGCGAGGCCAGCCGGTCGATATGCGGCGTGTGCAACGTCTTGTGTCCGGCGCAGCTGAGGTAATCCCAGCGCAGCTGATCGAACATGATGAACAGGATGTTCTTGGTGGCCATCGTCTTCCCCCTTCAGGCGTCTCGGATCTCCCTGCCGGAGGGAAGCGGCCCTTGTGGGGTTTCTTCCAAGCGGGCGGGGAACAGGCAACGCGATTTGACAGGCTTTCCGCAGAGCGGTAAACACCCGGCGCGCCGAAAGCGGCGGGAGGGCGGGCCATGTCCGATGCGGAGCAGAACAGATCGCTCGACCGGGGCCTGACGGTGCTGGAATGCCTGTCGCGCTTCGGGCCGCGCACGCTGAGCGAGGTGGCGCGCGACGCCGATCTGCCGATCACCACCACCCGCCGCCTGCTGACCACGCTGGTCGAACGCAATTTCGTCCGCCGCTCGATGGCGGACGGGCGCTACCGGGTGAACATCATGTCCCGCACCGCGCTGGTCGACGCGCTGTCCTTGGAGGATCAGCGGTTCGTCGATCAGCTGATGGTGCGGCTGGCGGCGCTGACCCGGCGCATCAAATGGCCCTGCGATCTGCATGTGATGGATGACCTCTGCATGCGCTTCGTCGATACGACCCGGCCGCTCAGCCCGCATTTCATGGTCCCGGGGGTGGTCGACCGGCGCTTCAACGTGTTCGGCGCGGCCTCGGGTCAGGCCTGCCTCGCGCTCTGCCCGCCCTCGATGGTCGAGCATCTGATCGAACGGACCCGGGGCGATGCGGTCTTCGGGCTGGAGCGGTTCAACATGACCAAGGCGCGGCTCTACGACGAGATCGAGGCGACCCGCGCCCGGGGCTATGGCAAGCGGCTTTACCCCTATCTGGGCGAGACGGTGGCGGCCGATAACCTCTCGGCCGTCGCGGTGGCGGTGCGCTCGCCCAACGGGACGCTGTTCGGCATCCCGCTGGTCTTTACCGGCGGGCTGATGTCGCCCGAGGCCTTCGCCGAGGCGCATGTCGAAGCGCTGCGGCAGGCGGCGCTGGGCTAGAGGTCCAGCACCAGCGTCTTGGTCTTGGAGCGCGAGCAGCAGACGGTGATCGTGCGGTTCGCGGCCTTCTCCAGATCGGTCTGCACCAGATCGCGGTGGTCGGGCATCCCCTCCAGCACCCGGGTCACGCAGGTGCCGCAGACCCCGGACTGGCACGAGACCTGCACCGCGATCCCGTTTTCCTCCAGCTTCTGGGCGATGGTCTCGCCCGGCGCCACCTCGAAGCTCTTGCCCGATCGCTGGGCCACCACGGTAAACGGGGCGCCGTCGGTGTTCACTTCGGCCCCGAAGCGTTCGAGATGGACCTGCGCCTTGTCCCAGCCTTGCGTCGTGGCCGATTCGGTGACGAAATCCATGAAACCATTCGGCCCGCAGACATAGAGGTGGCGCCCGGCCCCGGGTCCGGCCAGCACGCGGGCGATGTCGAGTTTCTGCGCGTCCGGCCCGCTGTCCACATGCCGCTGCACCTTGTCGCCGAAGCCTGCCAGTTCCTCGGCAAAGGCCAGCCGGTCGGGGGTGCGGCCGCAATAATGCAGCTCCCACGAGGCGCCTCGGGCCTCCAGCGCATGGGCCATGCCCAGCATGGGCGTGATGCCGATCCCGCCGGCGAAGAGGATCGTGTGATCGGCGTCCTGCAGGGGGAAATGGTTGCGCGGGCGGCCGACGCGGATCTGCTGCCCCTCGGCAAAGCGGGCGTGGATCGCTGACGAACCGCCGCGCGAGGCCGGGTCCAGCAGAATCCCCAGCCGGTAGCGGCTGCGGTCGGCGGGGTCGCCGGTCAGCGAATATTGTCGGATCAGACCGGATTGCACGTAGACATCGACATGCGCCCCGGCGTCAAAGGCGGGCAGGGGGCTGCCATCGGCCGAGACCAGCTCCAGCGCGATGATATCGGTGGCGGCCGGGCGGCGGCGGGCGATCGTCAGGTCGAGCCAGGGGTTCTCCACCGCCTGCGCCTCGGGGCGGGCCGAGGCCTCGGCCCCCAGCGTCACCCGCACCGGCATCGACTGATAGCCGCTGATCGTGTTGTTCAGCGCCATGACCGGCGGGGCGGTCAGGGTGAACCCCTCGACCCGGCGGCGCAGGGCATGGACCAGGCTCTGCATTTCCAGCCGGGCCAGATGCATCCCCATGCACATATGCACGCCCTGACCGAAGCCCACATGGTCATGCACGTCGCGGCTCACGTCGAAGCGGGCGGGGTCGGGGTATTTCACCGGGTCGCGGTTGGCGGCGGCGAACATCACCAGCACGCGCGAGCCAGCGGGCAGCAGATGCCCGGCCAGTTCCGCGTCCTGCGCCACATAGCGGGTCCAGCCGCGCACCGGGGCGGCGATGCGCACGGCTTCCTCGATGGCGTTGTTGACCAGATCGGGGTTGGCGCGGACCTTGGCCCATTCGCCGGGGTTCTCGGCGAAAAGCTTGATTAGCTGGCCCGAGGTCGAGATCGTCGTGTCCAGCGAGGGGTTGATATAGTCGCGCATCAGCTGCGCGCAGGTCTCGTAGGAGATGCCGCGCTCGGGCCCGACCTCGAAGATCCGCTTGGCCCAGCCGCCGTCCTTCAGCTTTTCCGGGCGCCCGTATTCGCGCAGGAAATCGCGCAGATCCTTGAGGTTCTCATAGGCCTCGAGCGTGCGCTGGTTCTCGTCCCCGAACAGGTTGAAGGTGGCCGAGGCCCATGTCAGCATCTGCTCGCTGTCGACGGCGGGCGGCAGGCCCACCAGCTCGGCGACGATGGTCACCGGCAGGTAGCGGGCGAAATCCTTCACCGCGTCGAATTCCCCCCGCTGGCAAAGCGTGTCGATCAGCCCGTCGGCGGCCTCGCGGATCCGGCCCTCGACCACGCCCAGCGCGCCGGGCAGCAGGGGCTCGGCGGTGATGGCGCGGGTGCGGTCATGCGACGGCGGGTCCGAATTCAGGGTCGAGCCGACGAGGATGTCGTTGACCTTCTGCAAGGGCGAGACGCCGCGCGCGTTCGAGAAGAATTCGGGATGGCGCAGGACGTGGCTGACCTCGGCGTAATTCGGCACGGCATAGAGGTCGTGCTGCGCCAGATAGACCAGCGGACCGAGGGCGCGGATTTCCTCGTAGACCGGATAGGGATCGCGGATCGCCGCATCGGCGTAATAATCGAGGGTCGAGACCGGGATCCCGGCGGGGATGGCGGCGCGGGTGTTCATGGTTGCAGATCCTCCGGGCGCAGGCCGATGCGGCGCAGGTCCAGCGCATCGGACAGGTTGAACGCGCCCATGCCGCCGTCGATGGCGATGTCGGCGCCCTTGATCCAGCCCGAGGCGGGCGAGAGCAGGAAAGCCGCCGTCTCGGCCACTTCGCGCGGCGTGCCGGGGCGGCCGGCGCGGGCGATGTTGCGGGCCACGACCTCGCCAAAGGCCTTCTGGAAATCGCCGAAGATGCCGGTGGCGATGGCGCCGGGGCTGAGCGAATTCATCCGCAACCCGCGGGCGATCATCGCCTCGGTCTCGGCGATGGTCCACAGGATCACCGCCTCTTTCGACAGGTTGTAGCAGCGCGTGGCGTCGATGCCCTCCAGCGCGATGAAGCGGGCGATGTCGTCGCGGCGGCGGATCTCGCTCAGGCGGCGGACCTGCTCGACCCCGTCGCGCCAGCCCTGACCGGCGCGGCTGGCCAGATTGACCACCGAGGCGCCGGGCCGGAACCAGCGCATCATCGCGCCGGTAAAGGCCCGGGTGCCGAGGTAATTGACCTGCAGGATCGTCTCTTCCAGCCCCAGACGGGGCGGCAGACCGGCGTTGTTGCACAGCCCGTCGAGCGGCTCGCCGACGATCCGCACCGCATGGGCGATGCTGACCGGATCGTTGAGGTCGAGCGGGATGAAACGGTCCAGATTGGCCGCTGTATCACGGATGTCGAAGCCCAGAACCCGGTGGCCCTGCGCCTTGAGGACCTGCGCCAGTTCCGCGCCGATCCCGCTTGCAACCCCCGTGACCGCGTAGGTCAACGTTGCCATGCTCTTCCCCCCTCTTGACGGCTGCAACCTAGGGGGGGCGGGCAATCACGAATAGTATTGCAGTTCCACTACCAATAATGTTCGCTTATCGCCATGCGTGTCCAACATATCCAGACCCTTGTCGCCATCGCCGATCACGGAAGCCTCAGGGCCGCCGCCAAGGCGCTGGGCCGGTCGCAACCCGGCCTGACCCAGGCCCTCCGCCAGGCCGAGAGCGAACTCGGCCTGTCGCTGTTCGTGCGCACCTCGCGGGGGGTGCGGCTGACCGAGGTCGGCGAGCGGATCCTGGCCCGCGCCCGCACCATCAGCTCGGAAATCGTGCGGATGGAAGATGAGGTGGCGCAGCTTCGCGGCGAGCAAAAAGGCGCGGTGCATGTGTGCCTGTCGCCCTTGGCGGCGGTGCGGATCATCCCGCGGGCGCTGACCTTCTTTCGCAAATCCTATCCCGATATCGACGTGCGCTTCACCTCGGGCCTGTTTCCGGGCGCGCTGCAACCCCTGCGCGAGGGGCGGACCGATATCGTCATCGGCCCGGCGCCACCGGCCGGGATGGCGCGGGAAATCAACGTCGAGCACCTGCTTTATTCGCCGATCATCGTCGTCACCTCGGCCGATTCCCCCTATCGCCATGCGCGGTCCATCGGTGAACTGGCCGATGCGCAATGGGTGATGCTGGGCGTGCCGACCGGCCCGGGCGACGTGTTCCGCAAGCCCTTCATCGAGAACGGCTTCGTGCCGCCCCATGCCACGACGACCTCGGAAAGCTATTTCGGCGCCATCTCCTTGGTCGAGAGTCTGGGGGCGATCATGACCTACCCGGGCCTGTTGCTGGACGACCTGAAGAAGTCCTGGAACATCGCCGAGATCCCGATCCGCGAGCCGATCGAACCGTTGTCCATCTGCCTGATGACCCGCGCCGGTCATCCTCTGACGCCCGCCGCCGATACCTTCGCGCAATGCATCCGCCGCCGCGTCGCCTCGATGATGAGCGATAAGGAAGCGGTATCGCGATAGGCCCTGTGCAATTGATTCCTTGGCGCGCTTGGGTTTACGCCAAGGGCCTGGCAGGTCTGCCGGTGTAAGGGAGGACACGATGACCATTCGCACGCCCGTTTTCGGGGCGCTCTTTTCCGTCGCGGCGCTGATCGCGCCCGTTTCGGCCCAAGCCGTGACCGAGCTGACCTTTTCCAGCCTGTTCCCGCCGAACCACTTCAGCTGGCCGGTGTTCCGCGCCTGGTCGGACGATATCGCCGCCGCCACCAATGGCGAGGTGCGCATTGTCTTCACCCCGCAATCCGTCTCGCCGCCGCCGGGTGTCGTCGATGCCGTCCGCAACGGTGTGGCCGATGCGGGTTTCATCTTCAACGGCTTTCTGGGGCAGAATTACCCGGGCGTGATGCTGACGCAGATGCCGTTCATCGATCTCGGTGACACCGCCGCCACCTCGCGCGTGTTCTGGGAGAATTATCAGGAGCATTTCGCCCCGGTCGAGCGGATCCGCGGCGTCGAGGTCGTCTCGGCCTTCCATCTGGGGCCGAACATCCTGTGTTCCACCACCGACACGCCGCTCTCGACCCTTGAGGATCTGCAGAGCCGCCGGGTCTGGGTGCTGCCCGGCACCATCTCGGAGACCATGGCCAACATGGGTCTGGCGATCACCGCCTCGCCCGCGGTGCAGGTGCAGGAGCTGGTTTCGCGCAATACGGTCGACGCGATCTTCGGCCTGACGCAGGAGACGGTCGTCTCGTTCGGCGCGGCGCCCTATACCAAATCCTGCCTCGACATGTCGCCGGCGCTGCAGTCGGCCAGCTTCCTCGTGTTCTTCAACCAGCGCGCCTTCGACCGTCTGACTGACGAGCAGCGGGCCGCGGTGATGGAATATTCGGGCTCGGCCTTTGCCGAACGGATGGGCGCCGCCGCGGCCGAGGCCGACACGGTGATGCGCGCGCAGCTCGAAGCCTCGGGCGTGACCTATGCGCCGGTCGATCCGGGTATCCTGGAGGCCATGCACAACGCCTCGGACGCGGTTCTGACGCAATGGGCGGCGGCGGTGCAGAGCGCTTACGGCATCGACGGCCGCGCGCTGGTCGAGGAAGTCCGCGCCGAGATCGAGGCGGCCTCGGCCGAGTGATCCCCGGGCGCTGAGAAACTGAGGGGCGCCCGGGCGGCGCCCTTCGTCGGCCGGAGGAGGAAAAGCCGATGATCCGCAAGGTGACGGTCGTACTCGGGGCGCTGTGCCTCGTGGCGATGATCCTGGTGACCTGCGCCGAGGTGGTGATGCGCTATTTCTTCGCGCATCCGATCTTCGGCTCTGCCGAGATGACGCAATTGCTGTTCGGCGTGCTGGCCTTTTGCGGCTTCTTCGCGGTGGGGCGTGACCGGGGGCATGTGAATGTCTCGCTGTTCGAGCCCTTTCTGCTCAAGCGCTTCAACCGCGGGTATCGCGCCATCTTCGATGTCATGTCGCTGATCGGCTCGGGCGCCATCGTCGGCATTCTGGGCTGGCGGCTGTGGGACCTGACCGAATACCCCGAAACCACCGTGGTGCTGCGGGTGCCGATGATCTGGATCGTCGCCATCATGGCGTTGCTGGCCCTTCTGGGGGTCGTCGGTGTGCTGGCCTCGATGCGGGACGAGCGGCGGGCGCCGCCGCCCCATTCCCCCCAAAGTTTTGAATGACAGGCTGATCCGGGATGACCTTGGCACTGACGGGCTTCGCGCTGCTGCTTCTTCTGGCTTTCATCGGCGTGCCGCTGGCTTTCGCCACGCTGGCCGTGGGCTTTTTCGGCCTGACCTATCTGCGCGGCTTCGATGCGGCGCTGGCGGTGTCCTCGCAATGGATGGTCGACACGGCGACCAACTACAACCTGACCATCATCCCGCTTTTCGTGCTGATGGGCGCCTTCATCCACCGCTCGGGGATCAGCCGCGACCTGTTCGCCGCCTCCTACGCCTGGATGGGGCGCTTCCGGGGCGGGCTGGCGCTGTCGGGCATCCTGTCCTGCGCCGGGTTCGCGGCGGTCTGCGGCTCGTCGCTGGCCACGGCGGCGACCATGACCCGGGTCGCGGTGCCGACCATGCGCGAGTTCAAGTACAACGACGGCTTTTCCGCCGGGACCATCGCCGCGGGCGGCACCTTGGGCATCATGATCCCGCCCTCGGTCCCTCTGGCGATCTATGGCATCGTCGCGGGCGAGGATATCGCCCAGCTGTTCATCGCCGGGATCCTGCCGGGGCTGATGCTGGTCGGGCTGTTCATGCTGGCGGTGGTGATCATGACCTGGCTGCGGCCCGGCATCGGCCCCCGGGGCGAGGCGATGGGCCTGCGGGCGACGCTGCGCGCCTCCTATTCCACCTGGCCGGTAATCATCCTGTTCGGGGTGATCCTCGGCGGCATCTATGGCGGCATCTTCACCCCGACCGAGGCGGCGGGCGTGGGCTGCGCGGGCGCCTTCCTGTTCGGCGTGGCGCGCGGGCATTTTCTGGACCGCGCCAGCCTCTGGGCGGTGTTCTCCGAGACGGTCACCACCACGGCGATGATCTTCGCCATCGTCTTTTCGGCGCTGATCCTGGCGCAATTCATCAACCTGACCGGCATGCCCTATGCGTTGCAGGCGGCGGTGACGGCCTGGGGGCTGGGGCCGGTGGGGCTGGTGCTGCTGATCTGCGCGATCTGCGTGCTTCTGGGGATGGTCTTCGAATCGATCGGTATCCTGCTGTTGATCATCCCGGTCTTCCTGCCGGCGCTGTCGGCGCTGGGGGTCGATCTGATCTGGTTCGGGATCCTGGTCATCATCGTCATCGAGCTGGGCCTGATCTCGCCGCCCATCGGCATGAATGTCTTCACCGTGAAATCGGTCGCGCCCGAGATCCCGCTGACGGCGATCTTCCTTGGCGTCATGCCCTATATCGTGGCCATGGTACTGGGCGGGTTGCTGATCCTGATGTTCCCGCCGATCGCCACCTTCCTGCCCAACGTGATGCGCTAGGACCGGGCGGCGGGCACCGAGGGCCCGTGCCCCTCAGTGCCCGAAATAGGCGCGGTCCAGCGCTTGCGGATCGTCGCGGAGCGTCTGGGCCGGGCCCGCAAAGCGCAGCTTGCCCGAACGCAGCACCAGCGCCGTGTCGGCGACACCCAGCGCCAGACTGGTGAATTGCTCGATCAGCAGGATGCCGACGCCGCGGGCCTTCAAGCCTTCGACGAAACCCATCAGCCGCCTGACCACCAGCGGCGCCAGCCCCAGCGACATCTCGTCGATCAGCATGTAGCGCGGGCGGGCCATCAGCGCGTGGCCCAGTGCCAGCATCTGCTGCTGGCCTCCGGACATGGTGCCCGCCAGCTGCTTCTTGCGTTCGGCCAGTTCGGGAAAGAGGGCGTAGGTATCGGCCAGCGTCTCGTCCAGCCCCCGGGGCAGGATCGAGCCCGCGGCGCGCAGATTGTCGTCGACGCTGAGCCGGGCAAGGACCCGGTGCCCCTCGGGCACGGCGGCGATGCCGGCGCGGCGGATCGCATCGGGGCCGCGCCCGGTCAGGGGCTGGTCATCCACCGCGACGCTGCCCGCCGTGACCGGCAGCATGCCCGCGAGGCCCAGCACCAGCTCGGACTTGCCCGCGCCGTTGGCGCCCAGCACCGCGACCACCTGCCCGGGCTCGATCCGCAGCGAGACGCCGCTGACCGCGGCGCGCCCGCCCTTGGTGACGGCAAGATCGGTGACGACGAAAGCCATGGTCAAACCTCCTCGGTGCCCAGATAGGCGGCCTTGACCCTTGGGTCGTCCAGCACCTCGGCCGTCGGGCCAAAGGCGATGCGGCGGCCGAAATCGAGGACCAGCGTGTCCTCGCAGATGGTGCGGATCAGCTCGACATCGTGGTCGATGACCAGCACCTGCGCGCCGGTCGCGCCGTGGATCTGCCGGATCAGCGCGCCCAATTGGCGGGATTCGTCCACCGACATGCCGCCCGCCGGTTCGTCGAACATCACCAGCCGGGGTCGCCCGACCAGGCATTTCGCCACATCGGTCAGCCGCCGCTCGAACCCCGAGAGCGCGGCGCCGATCTTGCCCGCCCGATCCGCCATGCCGACCAGCGCCAGCATCGCCTCGACCTCGGCCGTCTTGCTGCGGGCGGGGCTGCGGGAATGGTCGATCTGCACCAGCACATTCTCGAACACGGTCAGGTCGTCGGCGATCTCTTCCTTCTGGAAGCTGCGCCGCAGCCCCCAATGCGCGCGCCGGTGCGGTGCAAGCGGCAGGAGAGCCTCGCCATCGCCGCTGACCCGCCCCGAGGCCGGGCGCACGAAGCCCGAGAGCACGTTCATCAGCGTGGTCTTGCCCGCGCCATTCGGCCCGATGATGCCGTTGACCGGCTTGTCGAAGCGCACCGAGACCGCGCTCAGGGCGACGACACCGCCGAAGCGGACGGTCACATCCTCGATCTCAAGCATCCCTGGCCTCGCGTTTTGGCGACAGGCGCCGGAGCCCGTCCAGCAGCTGCCCGGCGATCCCCTGCGGGGCGGTGATGACGGCATGCAGCAGCCCCGCGCCGAAGATGACGAACGAGAGGTTGGCGTCCACGCCCCAGATGTTCAAAACCGCGGGCAGCACCTTGTAGAGGGCCGCCGCAACCAGCGCCCCCTGCCAGGAATGCGCCCCGCCGACCACCGCCAGGGCAAAGATCATCACGCTTTCCGAGGCGCGGAAGGTGCCGTCGTCCAAGAGGCCCAGCGAACCCGCCAGCAGCGCCCCCGCCGCCCCGCCCAGCAGGCCCGCGATCCCGAAGGCCCAGGTCTTGTAGAGCGTGACATTGACCCCCGCTGCCATCGCCGCGGCCTCGGACCGGCGGATCAGGGCCCAGGCGCGGCCCGGTTGCAGGCGGCGGTGCAGTTCGATGCAGAGGAAGCCGAGCAGCGCGCAAGCGATGACATAGCGCAGATAGGCCTGCGCGGATTGGGCGATCCAGGGCCTGCGGAAGGCCGCGCCCGATCCGGTCTGCACGCCCCAGAACCCCGCCCCGCCGTTCGGGAACTGGAAGGTGGCGAAGATGATCTCCAGCCCGCCCGCCGCCATCAGCGTGACCAGCGCCAGATAGAGGCCCCGCATCCTGAGCGCGGGCAGGGCGAGGATCCAGCCGAAGATCATGGTGGCGGTGGCGGCTAGCGCGAGGTTCACCTCGAAAGGGAAGTCGAAGGCGTGGTTGAGTCGCAGCGCGATCCAGCCGCCGACGCCCATCAGACCCACCTGCGTGAGCGACACCATGCCGAGGCGCGCGTACATGAAGGCGACCCCGGCGATGGCCAGCAGGAAACAGCCCATCGAGGTGAAGACCGACAGCCAGTAGCTGTTGGACAGCGACGGCAGGATCAGGATGCCGAAGGCCGCGGTGCCGAGGCCCGCCCAGCCCGAGGGGGTGACGTGGAAGAGCTGTCTCATCTCAATCCCGCCCGCCGAAGGTCAGCCGCTGGCCGCGTTGATAATAAAGCAGCACCAGCGCCGCGATGACGAAGGGCGCGATGGGCCGCACCCCGCGCAGCACGGGCGACATGGTGAGCATGTTCTCGATCACGCCCATCGACAGCCCGCCGATCAGCACCACGACCAGGTTCTCCAGCCGCCCGCAGATGGCCGCGGCGATGCCGGGGATGACCATGAAGGTGATGACGCTTGGCTCCAGCCGGATCAGGTCGGCGAACATCAGCCCGGTGAAGCCCGCCAGCAGCCCGGCGATGGCCCAGGCGATGGTTTCGACCCTGAGGATCGGGATGCCCATCAGCGCCGCGAGGTCCCGGTCGCTGGCCAGCGCCCGCATCTGCAGGCCGATGGTTGTCCGGGCGAGGAACAGCCAGATGCCGATGACGATCCCGATGGAGGCGGCGAAGAGCAAAAGCCGCGTGGCGGTGATCCGCATGCCCAGAAGCCGCACGCCGACGGCATCGGTCGGCAGCGAGATCGAGCGCGGGTCGTCGGCCCACAGGAAGCTGATGGCGCCGAGGATGATGAGCGCGAAGCCCAGCGTCGCCACCGCCTTGACCACGGTTTCCCGCCAGGCGAGGCGCGGGGCGATCAGGCGCCCGTAGAAGAGCGTGATGGCGGTGGCGACCAGCAGGCAGGCGAGCCAGCCCAGCGGCTCCCAGAAACCCCAGGCGGTCAGCTGCCAGGCGGTCATCGCCCCCGCCGCACCGGCCGCGCCGCCCGCGAAGTTGAGGACGCCGGTGGCGCGGTAGAGGACGACGATGCCGATCCCCGCCAGCGCGTAAAGCGATCCGACCGCAAGGCCCGAGGCGATGAACAGCCCCACCATCTGCGGGCGCCCGCCCCAGCCGAGGACGCCGATCACCGCCGCCATCAGCAGCGCCCAGAGCAGCCAGTTTCCGTATCGTGCCAGTCTCATCGACCCCCCGCCCGTTCTGTGGAACCCCGCCGCAGGGAAATGCGGCGGGGCAGGTTTCAGCGCAGGCCGAGCTGGGTTTCGAGCGCGATATGCGGCTCGAAATAGGGGCTGTCGTATTCGTAGCACTCGCGCACGATCTCGAAGCCGCCCTCGACCACCTTGACCATGTAGCCCGCGTGGTTGGGCATGTGGAAATCGGCGTCGCCCACGTAATAGGGGCCGCACATCAGGTCCGAGGTATAGCCGGTGATGCCGCGGATCGCCGCGCCGACCGCCGCCCGGTCGTCCAGCTGCGCGGGGTCCATGGCCAGCATCGCCTCGGTGAAGAAGCGCGCCGACAGATAGCCCGCCTGACCGAAGCTGTCGCGCGGGTCGTCGGCCCGGCCGTATTGATCGAGCACGGCGATCCAGTTCTGGGCGTCGGGGCCGTTCACCTCCAGGGGGGCGAGTTCGGCGTTGACGTAGATATGGCCCCACCAATAGGCGCCGACCGCGGCCGGGACCGATTGGTCATAAAGCGGCGTGGGCGCGATCCAGTTGAACTGATCGCGCAGGTCCTGCTCCTCGGCCGCCGACAGGATCGCCAGCGCGATGCCCGCGGGCTGGTTGATGAGGATCGTGTCCGCGCCCGAGGCCATGGCCTCCAGCAGCGCCGAGTTCACATCCGGCGCGCCCGGGTTGATCAGCACCGCCGTGGCCTCGCCGCCCCGCGCGCGCATGAAATCCTGCACCGCCTGGCACGACCAGATGCCGTTGTTGGGGATATTCAGCCCGATGCAGGCGACATGCCGGGTGCCCAGCTCCTCGACCGCGTATTGCGCGGCGCCGAGGTTCGAGGACAGCGGCCCCTGGTTGGTCGAGACGATGTTCGGCGTCTCGAAACATTCCGAGATGGCGCAGGCCGAGGCCATGACCATGATCCCGGCCGCCTCGTAGGTATTGGCGTTCACCGCCATCTCGATGAAGGACCCGTTGCCGACCATGGCCACGGTCGGCGTGTCATTGACCAGACGCGCGGCGGCCTGGGCGGCGGCCTCGGGGTTCCATTGGTCATTCTCGACCCGGTAGTCGACCGGGCGGCCGTTGATCCCGCCATTGGCGTTGACGCAGGCGAAATAGGCGGCGGCGGAATCGGTCGAGGACGACCAGTCGCCCGGCGCCGCGTTGCCATAGATGCCGCCGACCAGAATCGGCGCGCCGGTGGCGGCCTGTCCCGTGTTCATGCCGCAGCTGACCTCGGCCATGGCCTGGGTGCCCAGCGACAGCGTCAGGATAGCGCTGGCCACCCCGATCCGTTTTGCGAAACGCATGTCTTGTCTCCTCCGTTGGACGTGCTTTGTGGTGCCGTTTTCGGTCTTGGCAGCGGCGGGACCCTCCCGATCCCGTCGCTGCAGCTCCAATCCCCGGGCTTGCTGTGGTCGCGGGGGGTGAAGATCGGTGTCATCGGCTCACTCTGCCGCCCGGGCCGAGGGGGCGGGGGCGGCACGCCGGGCCGCGCGGATCAGGTCGGCGGCTTTCTCGGCGATCATGATGGCCGGGGCGTTGGTGTTGCCCGAGACGATGCGCGGCATGATCGAGGCATCGACCACCCTGAGCCCGGCGATGCCGCGGACCCTCAGGTCGGGGTCGACCACCGCCTCGGCGCCGGTGCCCATCGCGCAGGTGCCCACCGGGTGATAGACGGTCCGCGCCTGCTCGCGCACGAAGGCTTGCAGCGCGCGGTCGTCCGAGACGGTGTCGCCCGGGATCACCTCGGTCAGGCCGTGCCGGGCAAGGGGCGTCTGCCGCAGGATCTGCCGCGCCATGGCGACGCCCCGGGCCAGCCGCACCACATCGCTGTCCTCGCGCAGAAGGCCCAGGTCGACGACGGGCGCGCCCTCGGGCCCGGTGCGGGTCACGGAACCCCGGCTGTCGGGCCTGAGGACGCAGGTATGCAGCGTCACGCCATGGCCCCATTCGACGATCCGCCCGCGGTGACTTTTCAGCCCGGGAATGATGTGGAACTGGATATCGGGCCGCTCCTCGGCCGGGGTGGTGCGCACGAAGCCCCCGGCCTCGACCATGTTCGAGGAAAACATGCCGCGCCGCCGGGTCAGCCAGTTCGCCACATCGAGCGCGCGGCGGGGCAGGGCGGCCAGCGACAGGCCATAAGGCTGGCGCGAGCGCGAGCGGCAGATCACCAGACAATCGACATGGTCCTGCAGGTTGCGCCCGACGCCCGGCAGGTCCAGCAGCGGCGCACCGCCCCAGCCGGCGATCTCGGCCCCCGGACCGATGCCCGAGCGCAGCAGGATGTCCGGCGAGCCGATGGCCCCGGCGCTGAGGATCACCTCGCCCGCCGCATGGATCGTGACCGCGCTGCCATCCGGTCTGCGCCCTAGGACGCCGGTTGCGCGCCCCTCGGCGATCAGGACGCGGGTGACTTCCAGCCCCGTCTCGATATGCAGGTTCTGGCGCGCGCGGATCGGCTTGAGGAAGGCCTCGGCGGTGGAATGGCGCTTGCCGTCCTTCTGCGTCACCTGATAGAGGCCGACGCCCTCGGGCTCGGGCGCGTTGAAATCGGCGCAGGCGCGGATCTGCATCTGGCCCGCGGCCTCGATGAAATCGCGGTCGATGGGCGAGGCGTCGCGCAGCGAGGTGACCGAAAGCGGCCCGGCGCGGCCATGGAAGCGTTCATCCATCGCCGGATCGGCATTGGCCTCGGAGCGCCGGAAATAGGGCAGGAGCGCGTCGTAATCCCAACCCGTGCAGCCGAGCGCCGCCCATTGGTCGTAATCCGCCCGGTGGCCGCGGATGTAGATCATGCCGTTGATCGCCGAGGACCCGCCCAGCACCTTGCCGCGCGGGATCGACACCTGCCGCCCGTTCAGCCCTTCCTGCGGGGCCGAGGTATAGAGCCAGTTGTGCCGCCGGTCCTTGGCCAGCAGCATGACCCCCAGCGGCACCCGGATCAGCGGCGAGCGGTCGCGTGGTCCGGCCTCGATCAGGCAGACGCGGACGGTCGGGTCCTCGGACAGGCGATGCGCCAGCACCGCCCCGGCCGAGCCCGCGCCGACGATCACGTAATCGAAGCTCATCGTCGCGTTCATCGGCGTGGTCTGCCCCCAGATCGGCGCCATCGTCCGGCGCAACCCTTTCGCAGGCATGGCTTTTCCGACCACGCCCAAGACCGGGCGCGACAGATGCGATGCCGACGAATCCTCCCCGCGCCTCCCCCGACGCAGTGTCGACGCTAGGCACGAAACTTTGGTTTCTCTTTGGCGATGATTGCCCTATGAACCAATGGCAGGGAAATCCACGGATTTCGGAGGGGACAATGGCCGAGCTGGATGATTCGCCACAGGGCGCCGAAATCAACGCGGCGCTGTTTTGCCATTTCACCGAAAGCGCCTTCCTGAGTGCCGCGTTGCGGGACCGGGACCGCGCGGCGCTGCTGGTCAGCGACGACGCGGCGCTGCTGGTGCAGGTGCCTGAGGGGCGGCGCTGCCCGCTCTCGGCCCTTGGCTTTGACCGCCTGCCCATCGAACCCGAGGATGTCTACGCCAAGCTGCGCGACCGGGTGGCGGCGCTGGGTGCGGTGGAGACGATCCTCATCGACATGACCTGGAGCCTGGCGGCGATGCTGGGCGTCAATGCCATCGAGGCCTGGGGCACGGTGGCCGAGCAGGCGGCCTCGGATCTGGGTGTCACGGTGGTGTCGATCTACAATCAGGACCGGATGATCGAGGAGCAGTTGCAGGCCGCGCTCAGGGCGCATCAGCAATTCCTCGCGCCCTCGGGGCTTTACGAGAACCCCTATTGGCTGCCGCGCGAATTGCTGACCGCCTCGACGCTGGACGAACAGCTGGGCTTCATGCTGGGCCGGGTGGTGCCCGATTTCGCCGGGCAGACCTTTTTCCGCACCTTCGACAAGGCCGCGGCGCGCGGTGCCTCGCCGCATTGGCTGGACGAGGACCGGGCGACGCTGGGCGCCCCCTCGGCCCGGGCGCGCTGGCATATCCATTGCCTGGGGCAGCTGAGGGTCTTCGTCGATGGCCACCGCGAGGTCGACTGGCGCACCAAGGGCGGCGCGCCGAAGAAGAGCAAGACGCTCTTCGCCTATCTGCTGAACGCGGGCGAGAAGGGGGCGCATGCCGACCAGATCAGCGAATTGCTGTGGCCGGATCTGGAGGCCGAACAGACCAAGCGCGCCCGGCTGCACCATACCGTCGCCATGGTCCGCAAGGTGCTGGGCTCGCAGCAATCCATCACCCGCAACGGCGATTATTACCGGCTGAACGTGCCGGACGGCAGCCTGATCGACATCACCGCCTTCGAGCAGCTGTGCCGCCGGGGACTGTCGCTTGCCCGGCACGGACAGGAGGATCTGGCGCTGCCGATCTATTTCGAGGCCGAGCGGCTCTATGCGGGCGATCTCTTCGAGGATCTGCCGCTCGAATACCTCGCGACCGAGACCGAGGACTGGATCATGCCGCGCCGCACCTGGCTGCGCGAGATGGCGATGCGGCTGCATTTCGACCTGTCGAAACTGCTGCGCAAATACCGCCGTTATGGCGAGGCTTTGGCTTGGGCGCAGAAGGCCGTGGCCATCGACCCGACCAGCGAGGCCGCCAATGCCGAGGCGATGCGCGTGTTCCATGCCATGGGCCGCCCCGATGCCATGCACCGCCAGTTCCGCCAGTACCGGACGGCGCTGACGACTCTGGGCGAGGCCAAGGAAGGCGTTGAAATCAGGGCGGTTTATGACGAGCTTTGCCGATCGCTCGACCGGCTTTCGCTGAGCCAAAGAAAAACCAAAGAACTGGTCCTACGGTGAGTCGCAAGCTCGAGACCCAGCCCTGAGGGCATCCGGGTCCCCGAGATGGGAGGATATCGACATGCAAACGATTGACGGCGTCAAGCCGTCGAACGGGTATGACCCGTTCGATCTGAATACGCCCCACGCCCGCTGGGAGCAATTCCGCAAGGAAGAGCCCATCTTCTTCCACGAGCCCACCGGCTATTGGGTCGTCTCGCGCTATGACGACATCAAGGCGATTTTCGACGACTGGAAGACCTTCAGCTCGGAGAATGCGCAAAAGCCGATGCGGCCGATGTGCGCGGAGGGGCGCAAGATCCTCACCGACGGCGGCTTCACCGCCTATTCCGGGCTCACCGCCCGGGTGCCGCCCGATCACACCCGCATCCGCAAGGTGGCGCAATCGTGCTTCGGCCCGCGCCGCTTCAAGTCGATCGAGCCGCAGATCGAGACGATCGTGAAGACCCACCTCGACCGGCTGGAAGAGGCCGGGCGCGACGGGGGCCCGGTGAACTTCTGGGAGATCGTCGCCTTCCCGGTCCCGGCGCATGTGCTCTTCACGCTGATGGGCATTCCCGACACCGATGTGCCGAAGATCAAGCAATACGGCATGAGCCGGGGCAAGATGACCTGGTCCGACCTGTCGGATGCCGAACAGATCCCGGTGGCGCATGACATGGTGGCCTACTGGAAGTACATCCACGACCTGCTGGATCTGCGCCGGGCCGATCCGGGTGACGATTTCCCCTCGGACCTGCTGCGGCTTCAAGCCGAAGGGGCCGATATCAGCACCGAGGAAATCGCCGGTGTCCTCTATTCGACGCTCTTTGCCGGGCACGAGACGACCTCGACCTTCATGGGCAATTACCTGATGGCCATGATGGACAATCCCGACGCCTGGGCGGCGATCAAGGCCGATCCGGGCAAGATCCCCAACGCGGTGGAAGAGATGCTGCGCTACATGCCCTCGGTCGTGGGCTGGCGGCGCAAGGCGCGGACCGAGGCGGTGGTGGGCGGCGTGACGCTGCCCGCCGGGGCCGAGGTGCTGATGATAACCGGGTCCGCCAACCGCGACGAGGCGCGTTTCCCCAAGGGAGAGACGCTGGACATCACCCGTGACAACGCGCGGACCCATCTGAGCTTCGGTTACGGCATCCATTATTGCCTGGGCTTCCAGCTGGCCAAGATGGAGGCGGCGATCCTGCTGCGCCAGCTGGCCGAGCGGTTCCCGAACATGACGCTCGCCCCGGGCTTCCGCCCTGAATACCACCGCAACATCACCTTCCGGGTTCCGACCTCGGTCATGGTTGAACTGGGTGAGCCCGCATGATCGCCACCGACGGAACCTATACGCTGGCCTTCGCCCAGATCGGCAAGCACGATCTGGCGCGGGTGGGCGGCAAATGCGCGTCTCTGGGCGAGATGACGCAGGCCGGTGTCGCGGTGCCGCCGGGCTTTGCGGTGACCACGGACGGTTATCTGGCGATGCTGGAGGAATCGGGCCTCAGGGCCGAGATCGAGCGGCATCTGGCCCGCGTCGATCCCGACGACATCGACAGCATCGACCGCGCCGCGCAGGCGATCCGCATCCGCATCCGCGGCCACCGCATGCCCGAGGCGGTCGAGGCGGCGATCCGTGCGGCTTACGCCAGCATGGGGGAGGGGACGCCGGTTGCCGTGCGCTCCTCGGCCACGGCCGAGGATCTGCCCGACGCCTCCTTCGCCGGGCAGCAGGATACCTATCTGTGGGTCAAGGGCGCCGATGCCGTGGTCGAGAAGGTGCGCGATTGCTGGGCCTCGCTCTTTGCCACCCGCGCCGTGGCCTATCGCGAGAAGAACAAGATCCCGCATGTCGACGTGAACATGAGCGTCGGCGTGCAGAAGATGGTGAACGCGCGCGCCGCGGGCGTGGCGATGACGCTGGACCCGGGCACCGGCGACCGCACGCGGATCGTCATCGACGCCAGCTGGGGCCTGGGCGAGATGGTCGTCTCGGGCGTGGTGACGCCCGACAATTTCAGCGTCGAGAAGGTGCTGATGGAGATCATCGACCGCAAGATCAGCGACAAGCATGTCGAGTTGCTGGGCGACGCCGAACGCGGCGAAACGGTCGAGCGCGAGGTCGAAGCGGCACGGCGCAAGACGCCCAGCCTGACCGACGCGCAGGTCATCGCCGTGGCCCAGCTGGCCAAGCGGCTGGAACGCCAGAACGGCTGCCCGCAGGACGTGGAATGGGCGATCGACGCCGATCTGCCGGACGGCGAGAACCTGCTGGCGCTGCAATCGCGCCCCGAAACGATCTGGTCGCAGAAGAAAAAGGCGGCGCCGGCCAGCGCCTATGCCGTCGGGATGATGGGGATCGTCAACACCCTCACCAACCCGCTGGCCGCCAGAAAGAAGACCTGACGCTACGAGACTATGGCCATTCTCTGGGAGGATTCAGAATGGACGCCATGAAGAGCATGTTCCCCTCGGCCTTCGAGGTTCCGACCCCGAAGGGCGCCGAGGGCTGGCAAGACCTTTACCCCTATTACACGCATTTCCTGCCGCAACGCCGGGCGCAGGACGACGCCACCTTCTGGTTCTGCAACTCGCAGCACTGGCCGACGCCGTTTCGTCCCTTCGACACGGTGATGCTGGATTTCGCCATCAAGGGGCTGGGGCAATACAACACCCGCCACCTGCTGGTGCCGCCCGCCAATGGCGTCGATTACCGGATCCTGAACGGCTACGTCTATTTCTCGCCCGTGGCTGTCCCCGGCGAGCAGATCGAGGCGCGGGTTCCGCATTTCATGGAGCGCGCCGGGCATTACTTCATGAACTGGGGCGATCTCTACGCCAATTGGAAGGACAAGGTCCTGGCCAAGATCCGCCAGCTGGAGGCCCTGAATTTCGAGGCGCTGCCGGAGGTGGAGGCGCTGGAGGTGGTGACGGGGGGCGTGGGCCTCGACAGCACCAACCAGCTCTTCGACCAATACGACAAGGCCATCGAGCTGGCCTACAAGATCTGGCAGCATCATTTCGAGTTCCTGAACCTCGGCTATGCCGCCTATCTCGATTTCTTCGGCTTCATGAAGGGCCAGTTCCCGCAGATCCCCGATCAGGCCATCGCCAAGATGGTGCAGGGCGTCGATTCGGAACTCTTCCGCCCCGATGACGAGATCAAGAAACTGGCCAAGCTCGCCGTGGCCTCGGGCCTCGCCCCGGTGTTCGAAAGCGACAGCACCGAGGTGATCCTGGCCAATCTGGCCACCAAGGCGGGCGGCAAGGAATGGCTGGCGCAATGGGAGGCGGCCAAGGACCCGTGGTTCAACTTCACCTCGGGCAACGGCTTCTATTCGACCGACAAATACTGGATCGACCATCTGGACATCCCGATGGGCTATCTGCGCGACTATATCCAGCGGCTGCAGGAGGGTGACGAGATCATGCGCCCGACCGCCACGCTGCTGGCCGAGCGTGACCGCATCACCGCCGAATACCGCGAGATGATGGATGACGAGGCGCAGGCGGTGTTTGACGGCAAGCTGGGTCTGGCGCGGACCGTGTTCCCCTATGTCGAAGACCACAACTTCTACATCGAGCATTGGGCGCTGGGCGTCTTCTGGCGGAAGATGCGGCAGCTGTCGAAGCTGCTGAAGGATCAGGGCTTCTGGGAGAACGACGACGACATGTTCTTCCTCAACCGCAACGAGGTGCGGGATGTGCTGTGGGATTATTCGGCCGGCTGGGCCATCGGCGTGCCCTATCGCGGCACCGCCGTCTGGCCCGGGGAGATCGCGCGCCGCCGCAAGATCTACGAGGCTTTGGCCGCGGAATCGCCGCTGCCCGCGCTGAACAACCCGCCCGAGGTCATCACCGAGCCCTTCACCATCATGCTCTGGGGCATCACCTCGGACGCGGTAGAGCGCTGGGTGAAGTCGGACGAGGATGACGGCGCCCTGCGCGGCATGGCGGGCTCGCCCGGGGTGGTCGAGGGGGTGGCCCGCGTGCTGCGCTCGCCCGATCAACTCAGCGAGTTGCAGAAGGGCGATATTCTGGTCACGCCGGTGACCGCGCCCTCCTGGGCGCCCGTGTTCGGCAAGATCGGCGCCGCCGTCACCGACATCGGCGGCATGATGAGCCACGCCGCCATCGTCTGCCGCGAATATGGCCTGCCGGCCGTGACCGGCACCGGCAACGCCAGTTCGCGGATCAAGACGGGCATGCGCCTGCGGGTCGATGGCAACGCCGGAACGGTGACGATCCTCGACTGACCCCCCGGGGGGCCGCCGGGCCCCCCGTTTCCTTGCTGTGGACGCCTGATGATGCCTGCTGACCTGTCGCGCTACGATCCCGTCTGGCGCGCCGCCGAACCCTACATGCGCGCCCGCAAGAACGACGTGCATATCCCGCTGTCCTTCGCCTGGTGCGTGCGGCTCCTGGAACATTTCCCCCAGGCCGACCGCGATGTCTGCCTGCTGGCGATCCTTCTGCATGACATCGGCTGGTGGGCCATCGACATGGAGGAGATCATCGAACAGGGCTTCCGGTCCGAGAACATCCTGCAATCGGATGTGCGCTACCGGCACGAGGCCGAGGGCGTGCGGCTGGGGACCGAGGTCTTGCGCGCGACCGGCTGGTCCGAGGCGGTCATCGCCCAGGTCTGCGAGATCATCGACGGCCACGACACCCGGCCCGAGCCGCGGCATCTGAACGACCGCATCGTGCGCGACAGTGACAAGCTCTGGCGCTACGAGGTGACGGGCACCGCCGTCGGCTGCGACTGGTTCGGCGAGACGCCGGTGCAGAACTGCGCCCGCAACGAGGCAATCCTGCCGAAATTCGAGACCGAGCCGGGCCGCCGCATGGCGACCGAGGAACTGGCCCGCACCCGGGCCCTGCTGCTCGCGCATGTGCTTTAGGGGAACGCGCTGATGGATATGTTCATGGACGGGGGCTGGGTCGCCGCGCAATCGGGGCAAGTGATGCCGGTGACGGATCCGACCTCCGGCGCGGTCATCGACACCGTGCCGATGGGGCAGGCCGCGGATGCCGGGCGGGCCATCGCCTCGGCCGCCCGGGCTTTTGAGAACTGGAAGCGCGTGCCGATGGCCGAGCGGGTGCGGCTGGTCAAGGCCTGCGCGCAGGCGATGCGGGATCAGGCGCCGCGGATCGGCGCGGCGCTGAACCGCGAACTCGGCCGCCCGCTGCCCGGCTGCATCGCCGAGATCGCCAGTTCCGCCAACCTCCTGGACATCTATGCCGAGGAAGGGTTGCGGCTTTACGCGACGCAGGCGCTGGGCTCGGCGCCCGGGGAGCGGATCGTCGTGACCCGCGATCCGGTCGGCGTGGTGGTGGCGATCACGCCTTTCAACTATCCGATCACGCTGTTGATGTTCAAACTGGGCGCGGCGCTGATCGCCGGTTGCCCGGTGGTCACCAAGCCGTCCGAGGACACGCCGCTGTCGACGCTGCTGCTGGCGGAACTCTTCCACGCGACCGGCCTGCCCGCGGGGCTGTTCAACGTGGTGACCGGCGCGCGGGAGCTGGGCGAGGCGCTGGTCGCCCATCCGGTGCCGCGCAAGATCGCCTTTACCGGCTCGGTTCCGGCGGGAAAGGCCATCGCCGCCGCCGCCGCCGGGACCATGAAACGGGTGACGCTGGAGCTGGGCGGGCATTCCGCCGCCATCGTCTGCGCCGATGCCGATCTCGACAAGGCAGCCGAGGCGATCACCCGCCACGGCTTCGCCAACAGCGGGCAGTTCTGCTACCGTGTGAACCGCCTCTATGTCGAGCGCCCGGTCTATGAGGCGCTGCTCGACCGCCTCGCCACCCGCGCGCGAAAGCTGACGCTGGCGCCTGCGGGCGGCGAGGGCGACCTGGGCCCGCTGGTCAATGCCCGCATCTTCGCCACCTCGGAACAGCAGATCGCCGATGCGCGGGCCCGGGGCGCGCGGATCCTGGCGGGGGGCGACCGGGCGACCGGCCCCGGCTACGACGGCGGCTGCTACATGCCGCCCACGCTGATCGCCGACGCCACGCCCGAGATGCTGGTCATGCGCGAAGAGACCTTCGGCCCGGTGATCGGCATCGCCCCGGTGGACAGCCCGGCCGAGGGGCTGCGGCTGGCCAATGACAGCCGGTTCGGGCTGGCCGGTTTCGTCTTCACCCGCGACCTCGCGCTCGGCATGGCGCTGTGCGAGGGGTTCGAGGCGGGCTCCGTCTGGCTCAACGACATCCAGCGCGCCAGCCATCATGTCCCCTTCGGCGGCATGAAGGAAAGCGGGCTGGGCCGCGAGAAGGGCCGCTACGGCGTTGTAAGCTATCTGGAATACAAGACCCTCTACCTCAGCTGGGAGCCGCCGCTGTGACCCCTGATGACGTCTTCCTGCCCCGCGACCTGCCGCTCTGGCACGACGCGCGCGCCTATCTCGACGTGCGCAACAACGACGAACACACGATCGTCGCCTATGGTCTGGCCCGCGCGTTGCTGGCCCAGATCCCCGAGGCGGAGGAAAGCGTGGTCCTGCCCGCGATCCTGCTGCACGATGTGGGCTGGAAGCGCATCCCTGAGGATCTGCTGCTTCTGGCCATCGGCCGCTACCCCAGCCGCAAGGATCTGGTGCGCGAGCACGAGCTGCACTCGGTCGAGATCGCCCGCGAGGTCCTGCAACGCCACCGCCCCGAGGGCGTCGATATCGAGGCGGTGCTGGCCATCATCGACGGCCATGATACGGTGAAAGAGGCCAAGAACCTCAACGACGCGGTACTGAAGGATGCGGACAAGGGCTGGCGCACCACGCCGCACGGGATGCGCACCATCGCCGGCTGGTACGGCGTCCCGGTGTCCGAGGTGCTGATGATGCTGCGCGAACGCTCGAACCCCTTGATGCTGACGCCGCAGGGCCGGGCGCTGGCCGAGGCCAATACCGCCGCCGTCGCCGCCGAACAGGCGATCCGGGCCTATCTGGGCCGCGGTGCCGAATTCCCCCAGTTCCCCCAGACCGAAGGAGCGGGCCAATGGGCGACATCTCGTTGACCGGAAAGCGCGTGATCGTCACCGGGGCAGGGGGCGGGCTTGGCCGCGCCTTCGCCCAGGCCTTTGCCGGGGTCGGCGCAAGGGTGATCGCCGCCGATATCAACCGGGCAGGAGCCGAGGAGACCGCGGCGCTGATCGGCCAGGGCTGCCTCGCCGCCACGCTCGACGTGACCCGGCAGGCGTCCTGTGACGCGGTGGTGGCGCTGGCGCAGGCGGAACTCGGCGGCGTCGATGTGCTCATCAACAACGCGGCGCTCTATGCCGGGCTCCAGCGCGCGCCTTTCGAGGAGATCGACGAGGCGGTCTGGGACCGGGTAATGGCGGTCAATATCAAGGGCGTCTGGCAGATGACCCGCGCCGTCTCGCCCCTGATGCGGGCGGCGAAGGGCGGCTCGATCGTCAACATCGCCTCGGCCACCGTGCTGTCGGGCTCGCCGCTCTGGATGCATTATGTCGCGTCAAAGGGCGCCGTTATCGCCATGACCCGCACCATGGCGCGCGAGCTGGGCCGCGACGGCATCCGCGTCAATGTCATCGCCCCGGGCTTCACCCTGACCGAGGCGAGTCTCGGCCTGATCGAGGACGCGCGCAGCTACGGTGTCGACCGCGCCGCGCTCAAGCGCAACGCCGAGGTCGAGGATATCACCGGCGGCGCGCTCTATCTCGCCTCGTCGCTCTCGGGCTTCGTCACCGGCCATACGCTGGTGATCGACGGCGGCAAGCAATTCATCTGAGAGGATTTCATGGTCAAGGTCACCTTCATCGAGGAAAGCGGCAAGCGGCGCGAGATCGACGCCAGACCGGGCGATCCGCTGATGTATGCCGCCAAGGACGCGGGCATCGACGGCATCATCGCCGAATGCGGCGGATCGGCCATGTGCGCGACCTGCCATTGCTACCTGCTCGAGGCGCCGAACGGCCCCTTGCCCGAGCCACGGATCGACGAGGCGGACACCATCGAGTTCAACGCCCACGCGCCGCAGCCGACCAGCCGCCTGACCTGCCAGGTCATGGTAAGCGAGGCGCTGGAGGGCGCGGTCTTTCAGGTGGCGACGGGACGCTGAGCGCGGCTTACTCGGCGTAGACCCTGAGATTGGCCAGTTGCCCCAGCGGCAATTGCAGCCGCTGCATGGCCTGCACCGACAGCGTGCTCCCGGCCGACGGGGCGGCACCCGAGGGGCGCAGCTCGACCGACAGGCGTCCGCCGCCCGCGGTCTCGACCCGGCCCTGCCGCGCCTCGGTCACCAGCCCGGTCATCAGCCACAGCCCCGGCCCGCCGGTCGCGCCCAGCCCGGCCAGCGTCTCGCCCAGCAGCCCGTCGGCGGCGGGCGGCGGCGGGGCCGGGACGCTGCCATCGGCCCCGGCGCCGGGTGGCGTGCCCGCGGGCAGCGCCCCGGCGCCCGGCCGCCCCTGCGGGCGCAGGACTTCGGCCCCCGGGCCTTCGGTCACGGCGATATCGGGGCCCCGGTCGCGGTCGGGCGCAAAGCGGCCACAGGCGGCGACGGAGAGGAGGAGCAGGCAGAGGGTCAGGGTGCGCATGGACCAAAGTCTAGCGCTCGGCCCCCGCTGCGGCAAGGCGTGCGCCTTGCCGCTCACCAGAACGCGCATTACCTAAGTCAGGCCGCGAGGAGATGTCATGACCCCCAGCCTGCCCGAGAGCCCGATCCTGCGTCCGACGGCGCCGTTGATCGACCCGTTCCAGCGTCCGATCCAGTATCTGCGCGTCTCGGTGACGGATCGCTGCGATTTCCGCTGCACCTATTGCATGGCCGAGCACATGACCTTCCTGCCGAAGAAGGAGCTTCTGACGCTGGAGGAACTGGACCGCCTCTGTTCGGCCTTCATCGGCCTGGGGGTGGAGAAACTGCGCGTGACCGGCGGCGAGCCGCTGGTGCGCAAGGGCATCATGACCTTCTTCGAGGCGATGAGCCGGCATCTGGAAAGCGGCGCGTTGCGGGAATTGACCCTGACCACCAACGGCTCGCAGCTGGCGAAATTCGCCCAGCCGCTGGCGGATGTGGGGGTGAAGCGGATCAATGTCTCGCTCGACACGCTCGATGACGCGAAATTCGCCACGATCACCCGCTGGGGCCGCCTGCCGCAGGTGCTGACCGGGATCGAGGCGGCGCGGGCCGCGGGCCTGCGGGTCAAGATCAATGTCGTGGCGCTGAAGGGCTTCAACGAGGACGAGTTGTTCCCGATTGTCGACTGGTGCGCGGCCGAGGGGCACGACCTGACCTTCATCGAGGTCATGCCGATGGGCGACATGTCGGAAGAGGCCCGGCTCGACCAATACTGGCCGTTGAAGGATCTGCGCGCGCGGCTGGCCGAACGCTTCACCCTGACCGATCTGGCCGAACGGACGGGCGGCCCCGCCCGTTACGTCCGGCTCGAAGAGACCGGGCAGAAGATCGGCTTCATCACCCCGCTCACCCATAATTTCTGCGAAAGCTGCAACCGGGTGCGGCTGACCTGCACGGGCGAGCTTTACATGTGCCTCGGGCAGGAGGACATGGCCGACCTCCGCGCGCCGCTCCGCGCCTCGTCCGACGACGCGGTGGTGCAGGACGCGATCCGCGCGGCGATCACCCGCAAGCCCAAAGGCCACGATTTCGACTATTCGCGCCAGAAGGTGGCCGGCCAGATGAGCCGCCACATGAGCCACACCGGCGGCTGAGCCCGCAGGAGCGGGGGGCCAGCCCCCCGCGCCCCCCGCCAAAGGGGACCCTCGGGCCCCCTTTGGAAACCCCCGAGGATATTTAGAGAACAAAGATGAAGGTTAAGAGGGCGTTAAGCCTCCGTCTTCGTTCTGCAAATATCCTCGGGGGTGAGGGCCGCCCGGACGAGGCGCCAGTGGCGCGTCGTCAGGCCCGAACGCCCGGAGCGCAAGCGGAGGGCCGGACCAGGCCGTCAGGCCAAGAGGGGGGCAGACGGCCCCCCTTCTTCGGCGCGGCGGCACGCCGCGCCGCTGGTCGCCCGAGGAGGGCGCGGCAAGGCCGCTCCCGATGAGGGCGAAACACCTCCCCCGCGCTGTGCTGTCGCAGGGCCCTCGCGCCTTCGTGCTTTGCGGGCCGGGCCGGGCAGGCTATAGCGGGGGCATGATCGTCGAACTCGGACATTACGCCCTCATCCTGGCTTTCGCCGTCTCCATCCTGCAAAGCCTCGTGCCGCTTGTCGGTGCGCAGAAGGGCTGGGCGGATTGGATGGCCGCCGCGGGGCCGCTCGCCAGCGGGCAATTCGCGCTTCTGGCCATCGCCTTCGCGGCGCTGACCTATGCTTTCGTCACCTCGGATTTCTCGGTCCTGCTGGTGGTCGACAATTCCCATACGCTGAAGCCGCTGCTCTACAAGATCAGCGGTGTCTGGGGGAATCACGAGGGCTCGCTGCTGCTCTGGTCCCTGATCCTGGCGCTGTTCGGCGCCTCGGCCGCCTGGTTCGGGGGCAATCTGCCCAAGACCTTGCAGGCAAGGGTGCTGGCGGTTCAGGGCGCGATCGGCGCGGCGTTCCTGGCCTTCATGATCTTCACCTCGAACCCGTTCCTGCGCACCGCTTTGCCGCCCTTCGACGGCCATGACCTGAACCCGCTCCTGCAGGACCCGGGCCTCGCCTTCCATCCGCCCTTCCTCTACCTCGGTTATGTCGGGCTCTCGATGGCCTTCTCCTTCGCCATCGCCGCGCTGATCGAGGGCAAGGTCGACGCCGCCTGGGGCCGCTGGGTGCGGCCCTGGACGCTGGCTGCCTGGATCTTCCTGACCATCGGCATCGCGCTCGGCTCCTGGTGGGCCTATTACGAGCTGGGCTGGGGCGGGTTCTGGTTCTGGGACCCGGTCGAGAACGCCTCGTTCATGCCCTGGCTCTTCGCCACCGCGCTTCTGCATTCCGCCATCGTCGTGGAAAAGCGCGAGACGCTGAAGGCCTGGACCATCCTGCTGGCCATTCTCGGCTTCGGCTTCTCGCTGATGGGGACCTTCATCGTCCGCTCGGGCGTCATCACCTCGGTCCATGCCTTCGCCTCGGACCCCGAGCGGGGTGTCTTCATCCTGTTGATCTTCGCCGTCTTCGTCGGCGGCGCCCTCACGCTTTTCGCCTTCCGCGGCGCGGCGCTCGAGGCCAAGGGCGTCTTCGCCCTGGTCAGCCGGGAATCGGCGCTGGTCCTCAACAACGTTCTGCTGGCCGTCGCCTCCTTTGTCGTCTTCGTCGGCACCATGTGGCCGCTGGTCAGCGAGCTGGCCTTCGGCCGGGTGCTGTCGGTTGGCGCGCCTTTCTTCAACGCGGCCTTCACCCCCTTCATGGTGGCGCTGGCCATCGCCCTGCCGGTGGGCGCCGTCATGCCCTGGAAGCGTGGCAAACTGGGCAAGGCCGCGGCCTCGATGACCGGGGCGCTGGCACTGGCCGTGGCGCTGGCCGGGCTCGCCTTCGCGCTGCAGACCGGGCGCTCGGCGCTGGCGCCGATCGGCGTGCTGCTGGGCAGCTGGCTGGTGTTCGGCGCGCTGATCGACCTCTGGACCCGGGGCGGGCGCCAGGGCATCGGCGACCGGCTGCGCCGCATCGCCCGGCTGCCGCGCGCCGATTGGGGCAAGGCCATCGCCCATGGCGGCCTCGGCGTCACCATCTTCGCCGTGACCGCCGTGCTGGGCTGGGCCAGCGAGGATATCCGCGTCCTGCGCCCGGGCGAGAGTTTCACGCTGAGCGGCCATACCTTCACCCTCACCGGGGTCGAGCGTCAGCCGGGGCCGAACTACATCTCGACCATGGCCACGGTCGAGGTGCATGACGGCGACCGCTTCATCACGACCCTGCATCCCGAGAAGCGGGTCTATCCCGCGGCCGGGATGCCGACGACCGAGGCGGGCATCCATTACACGCTGACCCGCGACCTCTATGTCGCGCTCGGCGATCCGCAGGATGGCGGCGGCTGGGCGCTCAGGACCTATGTGAAACCCTTCGCGGTCTGGCTCTGGATCGGGGCGGCGCTGATGGCGCTGGGGGGGCTGGTGTCGCTGAGCGACCGGCGCTTCCGGGTGGCGGCCGGGGCGCGCTCGGCGCCGATTGCGGCGAAACCGGCGGAGTGACGGCGATGCGCGCCTTCCTCCTCGCCCTGCTGCTGGTCCTGCCGATGGCCGCAGGCGCCGTGCAACCCGACGAGATCCTGCCCGACCCGGCGATGGAGGCCCGCGCCCGTGCCATCACCGCCGAACTGCGCTGCGTGGTCTGCCGCAATGAATCGGTCGACGATTCCAACGCCGAGATCGCCCGCGACATCCGGCTCATGGTGCGCGAGCGGCTGGTGGCCGGCGATACCGACACCGAAGCCGTGCAATACATGGTCGACCGGTTCGGCGAATATATCCTGCTCAACCCCCGGCCGACCGGCTCGAACCTGATCCTCTGGATCACCGGGCCCGCGCTGCTGGTGGCGGGGCTGGGGATCGCGCTGATGGCGGCGCGGCGGCGGCGGCGCGCGGGACCCGAGGCGCTGAGCCCCGAGGAAGAGGCGCGGCTCAGGGCGCTTCTCGACGAGTGACGCAAGGTTGCGCCTAGCCGGGGCGCGCCGCCTGTGGCTAGTCTGACCGCGGCATTGTCGGAGGGCCCCATGATCTACACCACAATCACCGTCACCGAAGAGGCGGGCGTCGGCCTGATCCGGCTGAACCGGCCGACGCTGATGAACGCGCTGAACGCGCAGATGCGGGCCGAGATCACCCAGGCGGTGCGCGACCTCGGCACCCGCGCGCGCGTCCTGGTGATGACCGGCGAGGGGCGGGCCTTCTGCTCGGGCCAGGATCTGGGGGCCGGGGCCTCGATCAACGAGATCGACCTGGGCCGGATCCTGCGCGAGGAATACGAGCCGATGCTGCGGGCGATCCACGAGTGTCCGGTACCGGTGATCGCGGCGGTCAACGGCGTGGCGGCGGGGGCGGGGGCCAATCTGGCGCTGGCCGCCGATGTGGTGATCGCCACGCAATCCGCGGTCTTCCTGCAGGCCTTCGCCCGGATCGGCCTGATCCCGGACGCGGGCGGCACTTATTGGCTGCCGCGGCTGGTGGGCTTTGCGCGCGCCATGGGCCAGTCGCTCTTTGCCGGGCCGGTGACGGCGGATGAGGCGGCGGCGACCGGGCTGATCTGGGCCTCGGTCCCCGATGACCAGTTTGCCGCGGAATGGCAGGCCCGGGCGGCGCAGCTGGCACAGGGCCCGACGCTCGCCTATGGCGCGATCAAACGCGCGCTCCGGGCCTCGATGACCGCCGATCTCGACAGCCAGCTTGATACCGAGGCCCGGCTGCAGGGCGAGATGGGCGCGACCCGCGATTTCCGCGAAGGGGTGATGGCGTTCCTTGAGAAGCGCCCGGCGAAGTTCGAGGGGCGCTGACGTCAGGGCCGGGTCATGCGGGGGGCCAGCCCCCCGCGCCCCCCGCCAAAGGGGACCCTCGGGCCCCCTTTGGAAACCCCCGAGGATATTTAGAGAACAAAGATGAAGATTAAGAGGGCGTTAAGCCACCTTCTTTGCGCTCCAAATATCCTCGGGGGGTGAATTGGCCGTCAGGCCAAGAGGGGGGCAGACGGCCCCCCTTTCTGTTTCGGCGCGGCGGCACGCCGCGCCGCTGGTCGCCCGAGGCGCCCGCGCTAGCGGGAAACGAGGGCGAAATACCTCCCCTTCCGCGTCAGGCTTCCTGTCATGCCGCCCCTTGTCTTCCGCGACCCGGGCGGGCATCACCGCCTCGGTGGATGGGAGAGTGGCGATGGCCCTGGCGGATTGGACGATCTTTGCAAGCCCCGCGATGATCTGGGTGACGCTGCTTGCTGTGGGGCTGGTGGGTCTGTCCAAGGGCGGGCTCGGCGGGGCCTTCGCGCTGATGGGCGTTCCCGTCATGTCGCTGGTCATGCCGCCGGTTCTGGCCGCGGCTGTCCTGTTGCCGATCCTCCTGATGATGGATGCGGTGAGCCTCTGGATCTGGCGCTCCTACCGCGATTGGGAGGTGCTGAGGACCATGCTGCCCGCGGCGATGATCGGTATCGCGGCGGGCTGGGCGGCGGCGGCGGTGACGTCGGACGCCATGGTGCGGCTGCTGGTCGGTCTGGTGGCGCTGGGATTTGCCGCCCGCTGGGCCTTGGGGCGCTACCTCGGCAGCGCGCCGCGCTACATCCCGGCGATGGGCTGGCTCTGGGGCTCGATCGCCGGTTTCACCTCGTTCGTGGCCCATGCCGGCGGGCCGCTCTTCCAGATCCAGGTCCTGCCCAAGCGGCTGGATCCCAAGCTCTATACCGGCACCTCGGTGATCTTCTTTGCCGTGGTCAATCTGGTGAAGGTCGTGCCCTACGCCGCGCTCGGCCTCTTCGAGGCGCCGGTCCTGTGGTCGGCGCTCTTGATGCTGCCGCTGGCCATCATCTCGGTCCGGATCGGTGCCGGGATCATCAGGCGCATGGGGCCCGAGGTCTTCTATCCCTTCACCTACACCATGGTGGCCATCGTCGGGGTCAAGCTGATCTGGGACGGGATCACCGGCCTTTTCTGAGGCGCCTCAGAGACCCGCCCGGCGCCGGGCCTCCCGGATCACCGCCACCGCGGCCTCGGGGTGGGTGTGGTGCAGCATATGGCCCGCGCCGGGGATCTCGGTCAGCCGGGCCGAGGGCACCTCGCGGATGAAGCGGCGGGCGTGGACCTCGACCGGGACCGTCTCGTCGGCGTCGCCGTGCAAGAGTTCGATCGGCATCCGCAGGCCGGGATAGCGCGGCTGCATCGCGGTGACATAGGGCAGCAGGCTGTTGACCTGGCGGTTGTTCGTCTCCTGCGACTCGCGGCGCAGCGACAGGCCGGCGCCGATGTGATCGCCATAGCCCTCCGGCACCGCCTCGGGGGCGAAGACATTGGCCAGCGCCGCCTCGACCGCGCTTTCGGGGGCGAAGGCGGCGACCAGGGTGCGGGCCGGTCCGCCCAGCACCGTGGCGTTGAGGTTGTACCAGAACGTCAGATCGCCCTCCCAGGGTTCCGAGGCCCCGGCGAGCAGCACCAGTGCCGCGGTGTCGCGGGGCGCTTGCAGGCCCCAGGCCAGCGCCACGGCGCCGCCATAGGAATGGCCGACCACGATGGGCCGCCGGACGCCCAGCTGCGCCACCGCCTCGCGCAGCACCCGGGCCTGCAGCGCCGGGTCGTTGTCGGCCTCGCCCCAGCTGTCGGAATAGCCAAGGCCCGGCCGGTCCACGGCGATGACGCGGAAATCGCCCTCCAGCCGCTCCACCAGATCGAAGGTGAAGTCGCGCAGATTGCCGTTCGCGCCATGTATCAGCACCACATCCGGCGCGCTGCCGCGGGAGCGGCCGGTCACCAGCAGGTGGACGCGGTGGCCCTCGACCTCGACGAACTGGCCGAGGGGGGGAAATTCGGTCATCCACAGCGTCTCGCGCCGGTCGGCGCGGCTGTCGACCAGCGTGGCGCAACCGGCGAGGCCGAGGAGCGTGAAAAGGGTGATGGCGATGGCAAGCGGGGAGGGCAGGGGCATCGGGGCTCGGGCAATGAGGGGGGAGGGCGCGGCAAACTGTTTGTCAGCTAGCGCGAGGCGCCAGCCTGTCCAGAGGCCATGCCGAGAGGGTGAGACCCCCTCGGCCCGACGACAATGTTCCGCCCTTCAATGCGCGCTTTCGCCCAGTCGCCCGTTGCGGCCGCCACGGCGCCCGCCAAGGCCCATGCGCGGCGCGCCCGCGGCCAGGAGGAGCCCGGTCATCGGGTGATCCCCGGGCCGGTCGCGCCCGGCCAGCCGACTGGCGATCGTCGCGTAATCGACGCTGGGCGGAAGACTGAGCGCCCAGTCGATCAGGATCGACCGGCATTCGGCCTCGCCGATCCCGTCAATGCGATAGGCTTCGCGGATCAGGCCCTTCGGATCATCGGGATCTTGCGCTTCCATCATGCCTCCAACGCAGCAACACCGGGCAAAACCTTGCCCTCCATCCATTCGAGGAAAGCACCGCCCGCCGTCGAAATATAGGTGAAATCGCCCGCCGCGCCAGCGCGGTTCAGCGCGGCCACCGTATCGCCGCCGCCCGCCACCGAGACGAGCGCGCCGTCACGGGTCAGTTCCGCCGCGGCTTTCGCGGCGGCATTGGTAGCGGCATCAAAGGGTTCAAGCTCGAAAGCGCCGAGCGGGCCGTTCCAGATCAGGGTCTTCGATCCTTTAAAGATGTCGACAATCTGTGCCACGCTGGCCGGCCCCGCGTCCAGTATCATCGCATCCGGCGGGCAGTCGGAGACCACCTCATGCGGGGCATGGGCCTTGAACTCGCGGGCCACGACCAGATCGACCGGCAGCACCAGACGGCAGCCGATTTCCTCGGCCTTGGCGATGATCGCCCGCGCGGTCTCGGCCAGATCGTGTTCGCAAAGCGACTTGCCCACATCCTTGCCCTGCGCGGCGAGGAAGGTGTTGGCCATGCCGCCGCCGATCACCAGCGCATCGACCCTGGTGATGAGGTTGCTCAGCAGATCGAGCTTGGTCGAGACCTTGGCGCCGCCGACCACGGCGACCACCGGCCGCTGCGGGTTGCCGAGCGCTGCGTCGAGCGCCTGCAGCTCAGCCGCCATCAGGCGCCCGGCGCAGGAGGGCAGGAGCTTGGCGATCCCCTCGGTCGAGGCATGGGCGCGGTGGGCGGCGGAAAAGGCGTCGTTCACATAGACATGGCCCAGCGCGGCCAGCGAGGCGGCCATCATCGGGTCGTTCTTTTCCTCGCCCGCGTGAAAGCGCGTGTTCTCGAGCAGCAGCACATCGCCGGGCTCCATCGCGCCCACCGCCTTCTTGGCGGGGCCGCCGATGCAATCCTCGGCGAAGGCCACCGGCTGGCCCAGACGGGCCTCCAGCGCCGGACGCACCTGGGCAAGGGACATCTCGGGGTTGGGCTGGCCCTTGGGCCGGCCGAAATGGGCCATCAGCACCACCTTGCCGCCCGCCGCCGCGATGTCGCGGATGGTCGGCAGCACCGCGTCGATGCGGGTGAAGTCGCTGACCTTGCCATTCTCGAACGGCACGTTGATGTCGACGCGGACCAGCGCCGTCTTGCCGGCGAAATCCATCTCGTCGAGGGTTTTCCAGCCCATGGAATACTCCTTTTCCCTATCCGTCCGAGTGATGCCCGGCCACCGCGATGGCGTCAACCACGCCGAGGGTCGCAGGCCGGGGCCACATCGGGCGCAGGCAAAAACGCGCGAAAGGATAAAGGGTTCCGGGGATCGGCGGGTTGCCGCGCGGTGCGATCCGGGCGGTCAGATGCGGATCTTCTGGAACCCGTCGCGCAGGGCGTTGGACCAGGCTTGCGACATGGCGCGGAAATCCTCGTCCTGGGCCTCGATCCGCTGGCGGCGCGAGACGCGGCAGGCGTCCTTCTCGATCACCGCGAAATCGAGCGGCATGCCGACCGACAGGTTCGAGCGCAGGGTCGAATCCATCGACAGGAGCACCGCCTTGCGGGCGTCCTCGAGCGAGGTGTCGGGCGTGACCACCCGGTCGAGGATCGGCTTGCCGTATTTGTGCTCGCCGATCTGCAGATAGGGGGTGTCCTCGGTCGCCTCGATGAAATTGCCCTCGGGATAGATGAGGAACAGCCGCATCGTACCGCCCTTGCGCTGCCCCGCGACGATCATCGAGGCCGAGGTCGAGACCTTGCTGGCCTCCATCCGCACATCGATGTCGTGGCGGACCGAGGCGAGCGTGTTGCCGACGATCTCGGCCACTTCGAGCATGGTCTGCGCGGTCATGATCGAGGGCACACCCTCTTCGGGGTGGTCGATCGCCTCGCGCAGGCGGGCCAGCGTGGTCTGGGTGACCGACAGGCTGCCCGCGGTCAGCAGCGTGACCACGCGCTCGCCCGGATCCTCGAACACGAACATCTTGCGATAGGTGGCGATATTGTCGAGCCCGGCATTGGTGCGGGTGTCCGACAGCAGGACCATCCCCGCCTTGAGCAGCAATCCGACGCAATAGGTCATGGCGGCGAGCCGTCCCCCTCGATCCGCGGCGGGGGCGGCCTCCGGCCCCGTCCTGCGGTCAGTTTCGCCTGCGTTTACTGCTGCGTTGCCGCAACCGCAACGGCGATCTCCATGCTTTCGCTGCCAGGACCGCGGGCGGTGCCGCGGATCGGCGCGGCATGCGTGGCGTCCATGCCGCAGCCGAGGCGGATATAGCGCTCGTCCGGGCAGCAGGCATTGGCGGGGTCGAAACCGACCCAGCCCAGCCCCTCGATCCAGACCTCGGCCCAGGCATGCGCCGCCTCGTGCGGTTTGCCGTCGCTGTCGGTGAAGAGATAGCCCGAGACATAGCGCGCGGGCAGGTCCCTGAGCCGCGCGCAGGCGATGAGCGCATGGGCGTGATCCTGGCAGACGCCTTCGCCCAGGGCCAGCGCCTCGGCCGCGGTCGTGTGCGCGTCGGTGGCGCCCGGGCGATAGGCGATGGCCTCGGCCACCAGCGCCGACAGGTCATGCGCCAAGCCCAGCGCGGTCGGGCTTTCGGCCTTGGCCGCCAGTTCCTTCAGCGCGGCATCGGGGCGGGTCGGCAGGGTCTCGTCCAGCCAGGCGACCGGCGGGATGATCTCGCGGTTGCCGCGCAGGACGCCGGCCTGGTCGGTGGTCGTGACCTCGCCGGTGACCCGCACCTCGATCCGGTCGACCGGGCCGCGCACGCTCCAGGCCTGGATCATGTCGCCCGCCCCGTCGCGGAACGAGCCGCCCATCACCCCGTCCGACACCGCCACCTGCCAGCGGTGGGTGGTCTGGTTCTGGCATTGCGTCGGCAGCAGGCGGTGGCTTTGCACCACGCCGCGCACCGGCTGGTCATAGTGGTAGGTCGTCACATGCTCGACGAAGAGCTTCATCGCACGTCTCCGCTGAGATAGGCCTCATGCACGCGGGCGCCCAGATCGGCCACCTCGCCGATGAAACGGGTGAGGAATTCGTGCAGCCCCTCGTCGAAGATCGATTCCGTCGAGGTCTCGTACATCCGCGCCATCATGTTGCGGGCCGATTCCTGCGCCCGGCTCGGGCGGCGGTAATAGCGCGCCAGCCGGTCCAGATGCAGGTTCAGCGCCTCGACGCAGGGGCTGAGGCCGCGCGGAGTCTGGGGGTTGAGGATCAGGAAATGGGCGATCTTCTTCGCCGTGATCTCTCCGCCATAGGCCCAGTGGAAGGCGCGGTGCAGCGACATGGCGCGCAGGAGCGTGCGCCATTGGTAATTGTCGAGGCCCGAGCCCACGAAGTCGATATGCGGCAGCAGGACGTAGTATTTCACGTCCAGCAGCCGCGCCGTGCTGTCGGCGCGTTCGAGGTAATAGCCGATGTTGAGGAAATCCCAGCCGTCGTTCCTGAGGTGCGTCGCATCCATCGCGCCCCGGACCATGGCGCAATGGCGCCGGGTCCAGTCGGTCAGGCGGCTCAGCGACTGGTCCGAGCGCGGCTCGCGCTCGATCTGTCGCATTTCCTGAAAGGCGGAGTTCAGCGCGTCCCACATCTGCGTGGTCAGCGCGGTGCGGACGATGCGGCCGTTTTCGCGCGCCTGGGTGATGCAGGAGACGACCGAGGAGGGATTTTCGTGGTCGAAGAACAGATGGCTCTCGATGTTGCGCTGCACCGGGTCGCCGTATTTCTTGATGAAGGCATCGTAGCTGCCGCAGGCGTGCAGCAGGGCCTCCCATTCGTTGCGATACCCCTGTTCCGAGTTGGGCAGCATGGCGATCCGGGCGCCCACATCCAGAAGCCGCGCGGCGGTTTCCGCGCGCTCCATGTAGCGGGCCATCCAGAAGAGGTTGTCGGCGGTTCTGCTCAGCATGTCCGTTCCTCCGCCCCCGTCACTCGGCCAAGACCCAGGTGTCCTTGACCCCGCCGCCCTGCGACGAGTTCACGACCAGCGAGCCCTCGCGCAAAGCCACGCGGGTCAGGCCGCCCGGCACCAGCTCGATCCGCTCGCCCACCAGGCAATAGGGGCGCAGGTCGACGTGGCGCGGCGCCACGCCCTCCTCGACGAAGGAGGGGACGGTCGACAGCGCCAGCGTCGGCTGGGCGATGTAATTGTCGGGATCGGCCTCGATCTTGTGGCGGAAGGTCTCGATCTGTTCCTTGGTCGATTTGGGGCCGACCAGCATGCCGTAGCCGCCCGAGCCATGCACCTCCTTGACCACCAGATCGCCCAGATTCTCCAGCACATACTTGCATTCGTCGGACTTGGCGCATTGCCAGGTGGGGACGTTCTGCAAGATCGGCTCTTCGCCCAGATAGAAGCGGACCATCTCCGGCACGAAGGTATAGACCGCCTTGTCATCGGCGACGCCCGCGCCGGGGGCCGAGCAGATCGACACCCCGCCCGAGCGGTAGACATCCATCAGCCCCGGCACGCCCAGCATGCTGTCGGGGCGGAAACACAGCGGATCGAGGAAGGCATCGTCGATCCGGCGATAGATCACATCGACCTTGCGCGGGCCCTCGGTGGTGCGCATCCAGCAGAATTCACCCTCGACGAACAGATCCTGCCCCTCGACCAGCTCGACGCCCATCATGTCCGCGAGGAAAGAGTGTTCGTAATAGGCCGAGTTGAAATGGCCGGGCGTCAGGATCACCACATTGGGCTCGGACGCGGTGCATTTCTCGGGCGCGACCGAGGCCAGGGTCCGGCGCAGCAACTCGGGATAGGCCTCGACCGGCTGGATGCGGTTGGCGCTGAACAGCTCGGGGAACATCCGCATCATGATCTCGCGGTTTTCCAGCATGTAGCTGACGCCCGAGGGGGTGCGGCAATTGTCCTCCAGCACGAAGAAATCGTCCGGCCCGGTGCGCACCAGGTCGATGCCGACGATATGGCTGTAGACATTCTTGGGCGGGCGGATGCCGGCCACGGCCTTTTCATAGGCCTCGTTCAGATAGACCAGGCGGCCGGGGATGCGGCCGGCGCGGATGATCTCGCCCCGGTCATAGACATCCGCCAGAAAGGCGTTGAGCGCGCGGGCGCGCTGCTTGATGCCGCGTTCGAGCTTGTACCATTCCTGCGCGCTGAACACGCGGGGGAACATGTCGAAAGGGATCAGCCGGTCGGGATCGCCGCCCTCGCCATAGACCGCGAAGGTGATGCCGATGCGCCGAAACAGCGCCTCGGCTTCGGCCTGTTTGAGGTTTCTGAGTTCGGCGGGCATCTGGTCGACCCAGCCTTGCAACCGCGCATAGGGGGGGCGGACGGCGCCCCTTTCGATCATCTCGTTGAAATAGGTGCTCATGTCACTGTCCCCACTCTGCACGACTTTAGACGATTTGCAGTCGTCGGCAATGGTAAGAGGATTGCTGTTTTTTCGCGGCTTACTTCGCCTCATGCTCATTTGTCGGGCAGCGGCGTTTCGAACTGCCTATTGACCGGGCATCGGCCGCGCCGGTGGCTGAGGGCGGGCACAGGCCCGCTTCCGGCGCTGCCCGGCGCGCGCGGGGCAGAGGCGGCGGTCGCCGTTCCGACCGGCAAGCGAAAGAAAAAAGACAGAATCGCCCCTTTTCGCGCATTGTCCCGATTGTCACGAATCTGTTTCAGTTGTTCAGTAGCCCGGGCCAGCCGTGACGCTCCAGTTTTCGGGGTGAAGAAGCGGCGGCTTTGCCAACAGGAGGCTTTCATGAAAACGACGACCGTACGGGTGGCGTCGGCCAGCATCGCGGCGATGCTGTCGGCGGCGCCGGCACTCGCGCAGGATATGGCCGCTCTGGTCGAAGGCGCACGCGCGGAAGGGATGCTGACCACCATCGCCCTGCCGCATGATTGGTGCGGCTACGGCGACGTCATCGCGGGCTTCCGCGAGATGTATCCGTTCCTCGAGATCAACGAGCTGAACCCCGACGCGGGTTCCGCCGACGAGCTGGAAGCGATCCGCGCCAACATGAACAACACCGGGCCGCAGGCGCCCGACGTGATCGACGTCGGTCTGGCCTTCGGTCCCGCCGCGCAGGCGGAAGGGCTTATCACGCCCTACATGGTCTCGACCTGGGACACGATCCCCGAAGGCGCGCGTGACGCCGAGGGCCATTGGTACGGCGATTACTACGGCGTCATGTCGTTCATCGTGAACACCGACCTCGTGGACAACATCCCGACCTCGTTCGAGGACCTCCTGAAGCCCGAATACGTGGGCCAGGTGGCGCTGGCGGGTGATCCGCGCGCCTCGAACCAGGCGATCCTGGCGGTGATGGCGGCGGGCATGGCGCGCGGCGCCGAGCCGGGCGCGGCGGCGGCCCAGGCGGGGCTCGAGTTCTTCGCCGAACTCAACGCCTCGGGCAATTTCGTGCCGGTCATCGGCCGCACGGGCACGCTGGCGCAGGGCACCACGCCGATCCTGATCCAGTGGGATTACAACGCGCTCTCGGCCCGTGACACGCTGGCCGGCAACCCGCCGGTCGAAGTGGTCGTGCCCTCGGACGCGGTTCTGGCCGGGGTCTATGTGCAGGCGATCAGCGCCTATGCGCCCCATCCGAACGCCGCGCGGCTGTGGATGGAATACCTCTATTCGGACGAGGGTCAGCTGGGCTGGCTGGCCGGCTATTGCCACCCGATCCGCTTCAACGACCTCGCCGCCCGCGGCGTGATCCCGCAGGACATGATGGACGCGCTGCCCCCGGCTGAAAGCTATGCCGCCGCCGTCTTCCCGACGCTGGATCAGGTGAACGCCAACCGTGACGCCGTTGTCGCGGGCTGGGATTCGGTCGTCGGCGCCAACGTCGAGTAAGCGAAACCTCGGGGGTCCGGCCCGCAGCCGGTCCCCCGATCCCCCGGGGAGAAGCCCATGGCGCTACCGCGCGCAAGGATCAACCTGCCGCTCACCTGGCTGGGCGTCGTCCCGTTCTTCGTCTTTGTCGGCCTGTTCCTGCTGCTGCCGACGCTCTACATCGTCGTCGGCGCCTTCCGCACGCCCGAGGGCGGCTTCACCTTCGGCAATATTCTGGCGCTGAACACGCCGACGATCCTGTCCGCCTATTGGGTGTCGATCAAGATCGCCTTCTGGTCCTCGCTGATCGGCTGCGCGGTGGGTTTCGCCATGGCCGCCGCCGTCACCGTGGGCGCCGGGCCGGGCTGGGTGAAGAACCCGCTGCTGACCTTTTCGGGCGTCGCCTCCAATTTCGCGGGCGTACCGCTCGCTTTCGCCTTCATCGCCACCATCGGCCCGGCGGGGATCATCACCCTCTATCTGCGGCACGAATTCGGCATCAACCTGCGGCTCATGGGCTTCAACCTGCTGAGCACGCTGGGGCTGGTCATCACCTACCTGTTCTTCCAGATCCCGCTGATGATCCTGATCATCACCCCGGCGCTGGAGGGGCTCAAGCGCGAGTGGAAAGAGGCGGCCTCGATCCTGGGCGCCACCAGCTTCCAGTACTGGCGCATGGTGGCCTTTCCGATCCTGTTCCCCTCGATCCTCGGTACCATGGCGCTGCTCTTCGCCAATGCCTTCGGCGCCGTCGCCACCGCCATCGCGCTCACGGGTCCGTCCCTGAACATCGCGCCGATCCTGCTTTATGCGCAGATCCGGGGCGACGTGCTGGGCTCGCCCAACCTCGGCTATGCGCTGGCCTTCGGCATGATCGTCATCACCGGGCTGGCCAATGCGCTCTATATCGTGCTGCGCGCCCGCTCCGAGAGGTGGCTGAAATGACCCGGCTCTGGTCCTGGGGCGCGCTGCTGATCGGTGTCGCCTTCTTCCTCATGCCGCTCTACGGCATGACCGAATTCTCGCTGAAGATGCGCCGGGGGGAATATTCCTTCGACGCCTATGTCACGGTGCTGGGGGACCCCCGCTTTCAGGCGACCTTCGGCTATTCGGTGCTGATGGCGGTGCTGACCATCCTCTGCGGCGTGCTGCTGGTGGTGCCGACGGCCTTCTGGGTGCGGCTGAAACTGCCGGGCCTCAGGCCCTGGGTCGAGTTCATCACGCTCCTGCCGCTGGTCATCCCCTCGATCGTGGTCGTCTTCGGCTATATCCGGCTTTACAACACCTCCAGCTGGCTGCCGCTCACCGGCTCGGTCACCGGCACCAACATGCTGCTGATGTTCGGCTACACGGTGCTGGCGCTGCCCTATATGTACCGCGCCGTCGACACCGGGCTCCGTACCATCGACGTGGCCACCCTGACCGAGGCCGCGCAGTCGCTGGGCGCCGGCTGGGTCACGATCCTGGCCCGCGTCATTCTGCCCAATGTGCTGGGCGCGGTCCTGTCCGGCGCCTTCCTCACCTTCGCCATCGTGATCGGCGAATTCACCATGGCGGCGCTGCTGGACCGCCCGGCCTTCGGCCCCTACATGCAGCTACTGGGCGCCAACCGCGCCTACGAGCCCGCGGCGCTGGCGGTCATCGCCTTCGCCATCACCTGGGCCTGCATGGGGCTGATCCAGCTCGTCACCCGATTCTCGAAACACAACAGGGTGGCGCGCTGATGGCCTTCCTCGACCTTTCCCATCTGGAAAAAGCCTTCGGCGCGATGCGCGTGGTGAAGGACTTCAACCTCGGCATCGACAAGGGCGAGTTCGTCTCGTTCCTCGGGCCCTCGGGCTGCGGCAAGACCACCGTGTTGCGCATGGTCGCGGGGTTCGAGCGCCCGGACAGCGGCGCGATCACCGTTGACGGGCGGGACATCACCGGGCTGAAACCCAACCAGCGCAGCATCGGCATGGTGTTTCAGGCCTATGCGCTGTTTCCCAACCTGACGGTGGCCGAGAATGTGGGCTTCGGCCTGAAGGTGGCGGGCGTCGCCAAGGCCGAGGCGGGTGAGCGCGTGGCCGAGATGCTGGCGCTGATCGGCCTGCCCGATCTGGGCGCGCGCTATCCGTTCCAGCTGTCGGGCGGGCAGCAGCAGCGCGTCGCGCTGGCCCGGGCGCTGGCGCCCCGGCCGCAGGTGCTGCTCCTGGACGAGCCGCTGTCGGCGCTCGATGCCAAGATCCGCGTCAGCCTGCGCACGGAGATCCGCGAAATTCAGCAACGCCTTGGCATTACGACCATTTTCGTGACCCACGACCAGGAGGAGGCGCTGTCGATCTCGGACCGGATCGTGGTGATGAACGGCGGCATCGCCGAACAGACCGGCCGCCCGCTGGAGATCTACAACCGGCCCCGCACCCGCTTCGTCGCCAATTTCGTCGGCACGCTGAGCATGCTGGAGGGGGTGCTTCAGGACCCGGCAACCGGGCGCGTCTCGCTCGCTGAGGGCGAGGTCACGCTGGGCCGGCCCATCGAGCGTCCGGCCGGCGCCGCGATCACGCTGGCGCTCCGGCCCGAGGCGCTGCATCTGGGCGGTGGCCGGGGCGATATCGTGCTGCCCGCCCGCGTGACCGAGGTGCATTTCCTCGGCTCCGTCATCCGCATCCGGGTCGAGACCGGCGGCACCAGCCTGTCGCTGGACACCTTCAACCGCCCCGAAACCCCGCCGCCGCCGCTGGGCTCGCAGACCGAGGTCAGCATCGCCGCTTCCGACGTGATCGTGCTGGACGACGCCAGAGCGGAGCAGGGCGCGCATTAACGGGCCGTCAAATCTTCGATTCTACCTTGTGGGTCAGGCCGCCCGGTGGCGGACCCGTTGAGGAGTATCGGTATGAGACGTTTCGCGCTCGCGCTTGCCGCGGTCACCTGGGCTTTGCCCGCTGCGGCCCAGGATTTCCACCAGGCCCTGCAGAATTATTATGAATCCAGCCTGACCGGCTGGTCGACCGATCCGGTGCTTATCGGCGCGATCCGGGCGCAGAATGCCACCACCAGTGTCTATTCCGCCGATCAGGTCGCCGCGCTCGACCGCAGCTGGCAGGCCGAGATCGGCAATGCCAACCAGCCGACCATCACCCCGGTCCTGCATAATCCCGCCGCCGATTTCCTGCGCGGCCAGGTCGAGTCCTCGGGCGGCCGCATCACCGAGGTCATCTTGATGGACGGGGCCGGTCTGAACGTGGCCGTGACCGGCATCACCTCGGACATGTGGCAGGGCGATGAGGCGAAGTTCAGCGAGACCTACGGCCACGGCCCCGGTTCGGTGCATATCGGCGAGGTCGAATTCGACGAATCTACCGGGCGCTATCAGGGCCAGATCTCGTTCCCGGTGGTCGATCCGGCCAATGGCGAGATGGTCGGCGCCATGACGGTCGGTGTGGACGCCGAACTGATTCAGTAACGCCATCCCAGGAGGTTTCGCCATGGTCTGGCTTTCCGGACGTCTCCGCCCCCGCTGGCCCGCCCTGCGTGCCTCGCTCTTCGTCAAGGTCACGGGGCTCGTGTTCATGGCCACGGCCGTGGTGGTCAGCGCCAATATCTTCTTCGCCATGCGCGAGACGGATCGCCTGGCCACCGCCGCCCTGCAGGACGAAGCCGCGGCCTCGATCAACGGCTTCGCCGCAAGGGCGCTGAACGCGGTCCGCTTCGGCGACGCCCCGCGCATCATGCCCCTGATCGAAGAACTGGTGGCGATGAGCGACGGTGATGTGACCGCCGTCGTCGTCACCGGGGCGGATGGCCGCGTCCTGGCCTCGACCGGCACCAGTGATCCCGGGGCCATCGAGACCCTGCGCCAGGCCGCCGCCGCCGCCGGGGAGCCCCGCCTGATCGATCATGGCGCGGGCTTCGATTCGGTCGGCCCGGTCGGGGCCGGCACGCCCGACACGCGCGTCGGCGGGGTTGCCACCCGCTGGGATACCGCCCATGCCCTGAAACGGGCCCATGTCGGCGATTTGGCCAATATGCTGACCGCCGTCGTCATCCTGGCCGTGATGATGGCCATTGCCATCGTCATCGTCCGCCGGATGATCTCGCGGCCCATGCAGCAGCTGGCCAACTCGCTCGAGGATCTGGCGCAGGGCCGCTACGACCAGCCGATCGCCGCCCTCGATCGCCATGACGAAATCGGCGATTTCGCCCGCCATGTCTCGGACTTGCGTGACCGGTTGCGGATCGCCCGTGACGATGAAGAGGCGCGCGACCGCGACCGCGAGATGCAGATCCGCGTGGTGGCCGCGCTGCGCGACGGTCTGAACGCCCTGTCCCGGCGCGACCTGACGACCGTCATCGACACCGCCTTCGATGACCGCTACGAGCCGCTGCGCGCTGATTACAACGACACCGTGGCGGCGCTCCAGCAGACGCTCAGCTCGGTGATTCTTTCGGCCGGTCAGATCCGCGAGGGCAGCGACGAAATGGCGGGCTCGGCCGACAACCTGTCGCAGCGGACCGAAACCCAGGCCGCCACGCTGGAGGAAACCGCCGCGGCGCTGCAACAGATCAGCGCCCGGGTGACCGAGACGGCAAGCAATGCCCGCAAGGCCGAACGGATCGCCCGTGGCGCCCAGGAACAGGCGCAGATCAGCGAACCCATCGTCCGCGAGGCGATCGAGGCGATGGCGGCGATCCAGAACCGTTCGTCGCAGATCGCCCAGATCATCACCCTGATCGACGATATCTCCTTCCAGACCAATCTTCTGGCGCTGAACGCCGGGGTCGAGGCCGCCCGCGCCGGCGAATCGGGAAGGGGCTTTGCTGTCGTCGCCACCGAGGTGCGGGCGCTGGCGCAACGCTCGTCGGATGCCGCGCGCGAGATCAAGGAACTGGTCAGCGGCAGCACGCAGCAGGTTGACCACGGGGTCGAACTGGTGCGCCGCTCGGGCGAGGCCTTGTCGCAATTCTCGGGGCAGGTGGATGATATCGCCGTGCTGATGACCGAGGTCGCACAGGCCGCCGACGATCAGGCGCATAGCGTGACCGAGATCAACGTCGGCGTCAGCCAGCTCGACACCGTGACCCAGCAGAATGCCGCGATGGTGCAGCAGACGACGGTTGCCATCCACGAATTGCGCCAGCGCTCGAGCGCGCTCGCAGATCTCTTGCGCGACTTCCGGCTGGACGGGACCGCGCTGCGCGCCAGCATTGCGGCCGAGGTCCCGACCAGGTCCGGCGCGCCATCACGTGCCGGCCGTCGCGCTGCGGCCTGATCTCGGGCGGGGCGCACTTGACCATCGCCTGCCGGCTATGCCGGGTATCCTCCCACAGGCGCTGAGAGCGGCAGGAAGGGCCGTCGCCCCGTCCCTCGGGAACAGGCGGGTCCCTGCAATCCCTGGGGTGGGAAATGGGGGTTTCCGTGCGACGCAGCCGACGCACGCGCGGCTGGCAGGGACGGGGCCATGGGCCCTGTCTCGTGCATCAGGTCCTCGTGCGACGCCGCGCGGATCCTGCCGCGAACTCTGGCCGCGCGAATGTCAGGCTGGGCGTCGCAGGCTTTCAAGCCACGATCATGTCGCCTTTGATCCCCGCCCAGAAGCGAAAGGGCAACGAGTCGCCGGGGTGCCTGACACTTTCGATGATGCGTCACTGGTCCGTCTGCAGCCAGGTCGAACTCCATTTGGCCCGACCGACACACCCCATCATAATCGGGAACAGGCCTTGGAGTGCGCCGCCGAATTGGCCATTCCCGCGTGAATTGAGCGAACCAGCGGATCCCGGCGCAGGAATGGACAACCGGAGTCGGGTTCTGCATCGGTCTTCAAACCACAGCAGTTCGGTCCACTTCCGCGCATCGCGGAGCATCGGGAGAAAATACTGAGATGGCTGGGGCGGTAGGATTCGAACCTACGGTACACGGTACCAAAAACCGTTGCCTTACCACTTGGCCACGCCCCAACTGCGGCGGTGTTTATCCAATGGGTTTTCGACCCGCAAGGGGGGGATCGAAAAAAACCTTCACGTCCCGACAGATTGTCATGCAAGTCCTTGGCAACACGGGATTCCGGCGATTCCTCACCGCCCCCCTCCGAGCCCCGGCAGGCGGTTCGTGACGATCGGCGCTTTGCGCGGCGCGGCGGGCGCGATAGAGGGGCCGGACAGCGGAGGGTCGGCGATGTGGGATGTGATCGTACTGGGCGCCGGGGCGGCCGGGCTGATGGCGGGGATCGAGGCCGCGCGGCGGGGCCGCCGGGTGCTGGTGCTGGACCATGCCAAGGCGCCGGGCGAGAAGATCCGCATCTCGGGCGGGGGGCGGTGCAATTTCACCAACCTGCAGATCGCGCCCGAGCGATTCCTGTCGGCCAATCCCCGATTCGCCCTGTCAGCGCTCAGGCGCTTCACCCAGCATGATTTCATCGCCCGCGTCGACAAGGCGGGAATCGCCTGGCATGAAAAGACGTTGGGGCAACTCTTCTGCGACGGCTCGGCCCGGCAGATCGTTGATCTGCTGGTGCGCGACCTGACCGAGGCCGGGGGGGAACTGCGCCTGGGTGTCTCGGTCCAGGGGGTGGCGCCAGGATACGTGGTGACGACCGCCGAGGGGCCGCTGAGATCGGCCGCGCTGGTGGTGGCGACGGGCGGCAAGTCGATCCCCAAGATGGGCGCGACGGGGCTGGGCTACGACATCGCCCGCAGCTTCGGCCTGCCGGTGATCGAACCGCGGCCGGGGCTGGTGCCGCTGACCTTCACCGATGCGCAGCTTGACGGGATGAAGGCGCTGGCCGGACTGGCGGTGCAGGCGCGGGTCGGGCTGGCGGGCAGCCGAGTCAGCTTTGACGAGGGATTGCTCTTTACCCATCGGGGGCTTTCGGGGCCGTCGATCCTGCAGATTTCGAGCTATTGGCGCGAGGGTCAGGCGATCACCGTCGATCTGGCGGCAGGGCGCGACATCGCGGCCGAGGCCGCCGCGGCGCGGGCCGAGCGGGGCGCGCGGGAGCTGGCCAATGCGCTGGATCTGCCCGAGGGGCTGGCGCGGTCGGTCGTGGCGCGGGCCGGTCTGTCCGGCAAGCTGGCGGTGCAATCCAAGGCGGCGCTGGCCTCGCTGGGCGAGGCGCTGCACCGCTGGCAGCTGACGCCCGCGGGGACCGAGGGCTGGCGGACCGCCGAGGTGACGCTGGGCGGGGTGGATACGGCGGCGCTTGAGTCGCGGACGATGGGGGCGCGGGCGGTGCCGGGGCTCTATTTCGTGGGCGAGGTGGTCGATGTGACCGGCTGGCTGGGCGGGTACAATTTCCAATGGGCCTGGTCGTCGGGCTGGGCGGCGGGGCAGGTGGCGTGAGGCCGGGTTGCGGTGACGGCCGGGGCGAGGCTGGTTGAGGCGCTGTTCCCCGACCGGGCCGCGGACGGCTGCACCGCCTTGGAACGTCCGGCCGAAGCATTCCGCTGACGACAGCAGGCGCCCGGGGGCTGCAAGGGGCCGCGTATCACCGGGGCCGCCGGGGAACGCACCACCCCTGACAAACGCTGGTCGCGCAGATCCTCAGTGAACGCTGGCCGGGCAGGCCGCCTGCCTCATTCGTCCTCGTCGCTGCGCAGGGTGATTTCGCCGGCCTCGACCAGGTTGCGGACGGCGGTGACGACGGCGGAAAGCGCGACTTCGGCCTCTTTCGGCTTGATGCGGCCGCGCGATTCGGCCTCGTCCCGGAGCGTCGCGGCCATGCGCTGGGACATGTTGGACAGAAGGAAGGTCGCGGCCTGCCCGTCGGTGCTGTCCGGCGCGGGCAGGGTGGCGGCGAGGGCGACGATCAGATCGGCCTGCGACACCTCGCGCAGGATCTTCGGCACGTCGCGCGGGTTCACCCGGTCGGGGATATTGGCGAAGGTGAAGATCGCCTTGCGCACCCCTTCGGCGAAATCGCGGTCGTCCTCCTCCAGCCCGGTGAGCAGCGTGTCGCGGACCATGGCGGAGGTCGAATTGAGCATGGCGCCGACCCGCGCGGCGGGGGCGGCGGGAAAGGCGCGCGACGGCCTGCCGTCGATCTCCCGCGCGATGGAGGTGCCGATGCGCGACACCATGTCGGGGGCGATCCCTTCGGTCAGCGAGACGCCATAGGCCACGCGCCGCGCCCTTTCGCCCGGCATCTTGCCCAGCAATTCCGCCGCCTTGGTGACCGAGAGCTTGGACAGGACCACTGCCGCCACCTCGGCGCTTTCGGGTTCCAGCACCGTCAGCAGCGTAGCCGAGTCGGTCTGGGCGATGCGTTCCCAGGGGTCGATGCCGTCGCGCGCCTTCTGCCGCAGCCGGGAACTGGCGCCGGGGCTGAGCTTGCCGTCCAGCGCCTTCAGCGCGCCGCCGAGGCCACCGGCGAAGCTGAGCCCGACCTGTTCCAGCGTCTCCACGAATTCGCCGACCACGGCGCTGAGCGTGTCGCGGTCGACCAGCCGCATCTGGGCGATGGTTTCGGTCAGGGTGGTCTGCATTTCTTCCGGGAGGGAGGAGAGTTTGACATCCGCCCCTTCGGCGATCAGCAGCCGGACCAGGATCGCCGCCTTCTGCTTGCCGGTCAGGGCCGGGATCTTGCGGCCCGAGGGGGCATGCGCATGCGCCGGGGGGTGATCGGCCGCGGCGGCGGCGAAGGAATCGAAGGAAAAAGGCGCGAGTTCCTGGGTCATGGCGTTTCCATTCTGCTTGGCGCACAGCCTGAAGGAACGCGGTTAATCGCCGGATAACAGGAGAAAAGAATTCAGCGCGGCTTACTTGATCCAGATCAAGGTTCGATGCGCGTGCAACGAGTATCACGGTCATCGAAGGGCCGGGCCGATGCCTGATCTTCAACTCCCGTTTCCGGGCGCACCTCCCTGCGTCTGGCACTGATCCCGCCGCGAGACCTCCCTCTCGCGGCGTTCTTTTTGGCGACCTGACGGGAAACAGCGGCGGTATTGCGGCGCCCGCGCCGGGGTCAGCCGGCGGCGGGCTCGCTGGCCTTGGCGGCGGCGTCGATCTCGGCCGCGCGCTTCTCGACCAGCTCGACGATATGGTCGACCATCCGCTCGTTCGAGAGTTTGTGGTCCTGCTTGCCGGCCATATAGACCATGCCCGAGCCCGCACCGCCGCCGGTGAAGCCGATGTCGGTCATCAGCGCCTCGCCCGGGCCGTTGACCACGCAGCCGATGATCGACAGCGACATCGGCGTCTTGATGTGGGACAGGCGTTCTTCCAGGATCTCGACGGTCTTGATGACGTCGAAGCCCTGACGCGCGCAGCTGGGGCAGGAGATGATCTGCACACCGCGGGTCCTGAGGCCCAGGGATTTCAGGATCTCGTAGCCGACCTTCACCTCCTGCACCGGATCCGCCGACAGCGAGACGCGGATCGTGTCGCCGATCCCGGCCCAGAGCAGGTTGCCCAGCCCGACCGCAGATTTCACCGTCCCCGAGACGAAGCCGCCGGCCTCGGTGATGCCCAGATGGATGGGGGCGTCCGTCGCCTCGGCCAATTGCTGATAGGCGGCGGCGGCGAGGAACACGTCCGAGGCTTTGACCGAGATCTTGAACTCGTGGAAATCGTTGTCCTGCAGGATGCGGATATGGTCGAGGCCGGATTCCACCATCGCATCGGGGCAGGGCTCGCCGTATTTGTCCAGGAGGTGCTTTTCCAGCGAGCCCGCGTTGACACCGATGCGGATGGAACAGCCATGGTCGCGGGCGGCCTTGATGACCTCGCGCACCCGGTTGGCCGAGCCGATGTTGCCGGGGTTGATGCGCAGGCAGGCGGCGCCCGCTTCGGCGGCCTCGATGGCGCGTTTGTAGTGGAAATGGATGTCGGCGACGATCGGCACCGGGCTTTCGCGGACAATCTCGCGCAGGGCCCGGGTCGAGGATTCGTCGGGGGTCGAGACGCGGACGATATCGGCGCCGGCCTCGGCGGCGGCGATCACCTGGGCCAGCGTCGCCTTGACGTCCGAGCTGTCGGTATTGGTCATGGTCTGCACCGAGATCGGCGCGTCGCCCCCCACGGGGACGCGGCCCACCATGATCTGGCGCGACTTGCGGCGCTCGATGTTGCGCCAGGGGCGGATCGGGTTCAGCGACATGGGACGGGATCCTCGTTCGGAGCTGCCCCTGAGATAAGCAAGCGGGCGGGGCAGGGCAATGTGGCAAACGCACAAGGCCCGCGCGGGGGGCGCGGGCCTTGGAGGGAAGTCGGGATCGTTACTGCTGCAGCTGGGCGACGAAGACGGCGAGGTCCTGATCGCGGCCCAGATCGGCGACCTGGAAATCCGTGCGCAGCGCCTGCGCGTCGAGCGCCACGTTGCGCACCACCTGCGCCCCCGGCGCGGCCGGTCCATACGCCTGACCGTTGATCAGGAAATAGACCGAGCCCGAGTTGCCTGCGTGCAGGGTCGGCGGCTGGTCGGTCTGCGGGATCGTATAGCGCTCGCCCGCGTCGAGGATCCGCTCGAAGATCACCGTGCCGTCGGCGGCCCGGACGCGCAGCCACGAGGGGCGCACGGCCAGCAGTTCCACCGTATCGGGACCGGCGCCGACCACCTGCGGGGCAGTCGCCTCGGTCGAGGCGGCCAGAGCCTCCATCACCGCGGCATCGGTCGAGGCCCCGGCGCTGGCCTGGGTCACGACCGGCATCGCGGTGTTGGGCACGATCGCGGCGATCGGCCCGTCACGCGGCACCAGAACCGGCACGTCAAGCGCCGGTGCCCGGGCGATCCGCACGCGGCCTTCGGCCCCGGTCGAGGGGGCCTCGTCATTCGCGGTCTGGGTGCCGGTCACGGTGGGCAGCGGCGCGGCGCCTGCGCCCGACAGCGGGTCGGTCTCGTTCGCGGCCAGCGCGCCGGAGCTGTGGCGCATCTCGGGCGCGAGCGGGTTGATGTCGCTGGCGACATGGGGGACCACATCGGCCGGGGCGACCTGCACGCGCTGCACTTCCTTCAGGACGGTCCAGCCAGCGTAGCCAAGGCCCAGGATCAGCGCCAGCAGCACGGTCACCGACCCCAGCGCACCGGGTTCGATCCGGCGCCAGAAGGGCTCGGGATCGGGCAGGATGCCGACGCCCCTCAGGGCGCCGCCGCGCTGTTCGACCAGTTTGGGGCGCGGCTGGCGGGGCGCGGAATTCGCGAAACCCGACATCCCGTGCGAGACCTGAAAGCCATGTTCGAGGCAGAAGCGCTCGTAAACCCATTCGGGTTCCATGCCGAGATAGCGCGCATAGGAGCGCACGAACCCGGCAATGAAGCTCGGCGTTTCGAAGGCCTGAAGATCGCCATTCTCGATGGCGGCAATATAGGTCGCCCGGATATGCAGCTCGCGCTGCACGTCCAGAAGCGACTTGCCGAGTGTTGCCCTCTCACCGCGCAGGACGTCCCCCAGGCGGAGTTCGAAATCATCGAACCCGCGTGGACTTTCATCGTGCTGCGCCGGAGGCTGTTCCTTGCGCCAGATCATCTGCCCCGTCCCTTAACCGCCTGCTCTTCTCGGGTCGCTTTTACCGAAGTCCCGGACCGCGTCGGGATGAACGGGGTCCGAGTCGCTTCGTAACGACCTCTTGATCTCAGGTTTAGCAGATCCTGAAAAGCAATTGAAGCGTAAGGCGTTGTCAGGCGGAGAGCTCGGCGCGATTCAGCGCACAATGTGCCCAGAGTTGATCCATCGCGGTGACGACGCGGTCAATTTCCCTGGGATCGTGCACCGGCGAGGGGGTGAAGCGCAGGCGCTCGGTCCCGCGGGGCACGGTGGGGAAGTTGATCGGCTGCACGTAGACGCCGTACCGGTCGAGCAGCATGTCGGAAATCAGCTTGCAATGGACCGGATGGCCGACATGCACGGGAACGATGTGGCTGCCGTGGTCGATGATCGGCAGGCCCAGCCCCTTGAGGCGCATCTTCAGGATCTGCGCATGAAGCTGCTGCTTGTCGCGCAGGGCCTGACCTTCGGCCGTCTTGAGGAAGGCGATGGAGGCGGCGCAGCCCGCGGCCACGGTCGGCGGCAGCGAGGTGGTGAAGATGAAGCCCGGCGCGTAAGACCTTATGGCATCAACCATTTTCGCGCTTGCGGCGATATAGCCGCCGAACACGCCAATGGCCTTGGCCATGGTGCCGTTGATGATGTCGATACGGTCCATCAGCCCGTCACGCTCGGCCACGCCACCACCGCGGGGGCCGTACATGCCGACCGCGTGCACCTCGTCGATGTAGGTCAGGGCGTTGAATTCATCGGCCAGGTCGCAGAAGGCCTCGATCGGGCCGAAATCGCCATCCATCGAATAGATCGATTCGAAGGCAATGAGTTTCGGCGCCGCCGGATCGTCGGCCTCAAGCATTTCACGCAGATGCGCGACGTCGTTGTGGCGGAAGATGCGCTTTTCGCCGCCGTTCTTGCGGATCCCCTCGATCATCGAATTGTGGTTCAGCACATCCGAATAGATGATCAGGCCCGGGAAGATGGCGCGCAGCGTCGACAGCGTCGCGTCATTGGCGATATAGGCCGAGGTGAAGACCAGCGCGGCCTCTTTCTGGTGCAGGTCGGCCAGCTCGGCCTCGAGCCGCTTGTGGTAGACCGTGGTGCCCGAGATGTTGCGCGTGCCGCCGGAACCCGCGCCGGTCGCGTCCAGCGCCTCGTGCATGGCGGCCAGGACCACCGGATGCTGGCCCATGCCGAGATAATCGTTGCCGCACCAGACGGTGATGTCCTTTTCCGAGCCGTCTTCCTTGCTCCACACCGCATGCGGGAACTGGCCGTTCTTGCGCTCGATGTCGATGAAGGTGCGGTAGCGGCCTTCGTCGTGGAGGCGTTGCAGGGCGGTGTCGAGGGCGGAATCGTAGGTCAAGTGTCTCTCCTGGCGTCCTGCTGGGTCCCGGTCGATGCGAAGTCGAGGCGGCGATTGTCGGGCCCAAATCGAAAGCTGGGCGTTCTATGCATGTTTGAATGCGATAGAACCATGACCTGGATCAATTCAAAAAAGTGTCGCACCCCGTCGCATTCGCATGTTTTTCCGTCAATCCGCGATCACCACGGCACAATCGGAAACAGCGCTGTCCCCCCGGCAGGCGGCAATCGCCTCGGTCGCGGCGTTGCGGCCCTGGCCGATTCCCCATTGCCCCGAGCTGCCCGAAGCGGCGAAAGCGCGGCTGCCGGTGGCGGCGCGGTACTGGTCGACGAAGCCCTGTGTCGCATCGGCCGACAGCATCAGGGCGCGGGCCTGCCAGCCCTGCGGCCGCACCTCGAGCGCCAGCGCGCAGGCGCGGCCGCCCTGGCGGCGGCCGTTGCAGCCGTCGAGCGCTGCGGCGCGCGCGGCCTCGGGCGAATGATAGTTCGCGGCCAGCACGGTGGGCTCGGCCATGATCCCGGCATCGGGGGCGAAGGCGACCGCGGCATAATAGCGCTGGGTCTGCGCCACACTCATCAGCGCGGCCGTCTCCTGCTCCGAAAGGCCGGGCATGTCGTAGCGCGCGACCTCGACCGCATCGGCGGCATAAAGCTGCGACGCGGCGGCGCGGGCGTCCACGGGATCGGCCGCGGCGGGCAGCGCGAGGGTGGCGAGGGCACTGGCAAGGACGAGAGCGGAGCGGTGCAGCATGGCGATTCCTCGGAAAGGCGGGATAGCCCCCTATACCGGCTTTGCCGAAGGCGTGCAGCCCCTTGCGCGGCGTCCTTGGCGCACACATTCGGTTGATGGCGGGGCTCTGGCGGGCGCCGGTGTCGCCCGGCTGGACTTCGGCGCGGCCCCGGGACTAGGGTGGCCGCGCAACCAGCAGGGATTTCCCATGACTTCCGACGCCGTTACCCCCGTTCTTTCGCATGTCGATGCCCATCTGGACGAGTCGCTTCAGCGGCTGATGGGCCTGTTGCGCCTGCAATCCATCTCGACCGACCCGGCCTTCAAGGCGGAATGCGACCGCACCGCCGACTGGCTGGTCGATGAGCTGGCGGAGCTTGGCTTCGACGCGGCCAAGCATGTGACGCCGGGCCATCCGATGGTCGTGGCCCATGACGACGACAATGACGCCGACGAGGCGATGCATGTCCTCTTCTATGGTCACTACGACGTCCAACCCGTTGATCCGCTGAACCTTTGGGACCGTGACCCCTTTGACCCGCAAGTCGAGGACACGCCCGCCGGCAAGGTGATCCGCGGCCGGGGCGCGGCCGATGACAAGGGCCAGCTGATGACCTTTGTCGAGGCCTGCCGCGCGTGGAAGGCGGTGCATGGCAACCTGCCGGTCAAGGTGTCGATGTTCTTCGAAGGCGAGGAGGAATCGGGTTCGCCCTCGCTCGTGCCCTACATGAAGGCCCATGCCGAGGATCTGAAGGCCGACCTCGCGCTGATCTGCGACACCGGCATGTTCGACCCCGAGACGCCCGCCATCACCACGGCATTGCGCGGCCTCGCCAAGCTGGAACTGACCATCACCGGCCCGAACAAGGACCTGCATTCGGGCATGTTCGGGGGGGCCGCGCGCAACCCCGCGCATGTGCTGGCGAAGATCCTGGCCGATCTGCATGACGAGGACGGCGCCTGCACGCTGGAGGGCTTCTACGACGGCGTGCCCGAGCTTTCCAATTCGCAAAAGGCGCAATGGGAGAACCTCGGCTTCGACGCCGAAGGGTTCCTCGGCGGCGTGGGCCTCTCGGTTCCGGCCGGTGAAAAAGGCCGTTCGGTGCTGGAAATGGTCTGGTCGCGCCCGACCTGCGAGGTCAACGGCATGAGTTCGGGCTATACCGGCGCCGGGTTCAAGACCGTGCTGCCGTCCAAGGCCATGGCCAAGATCAGCTTCCGTCTGGTCGGCACGCAGGACCCGCAGGCGATCCTGAAAGCGCTGGAGGCGCATGTCGCGGCCCGTCTGCCCGCCGATTGCAGCTATGCGATCCACGACCCCGAAGGCAGCCCGGCTACCACGATGCCGATCGAAAACCCGGCCTTCGAGGCGGCGCGCAAGGCGCTTTCCGACGAATGGCCGAAGCCCGCCGCCTTCATCGGCAGCGGCGGTTCGATCCCGATTGCCGGGTATTTCCAGAACCTTCTGGACATGGACGCCATGCTGATCGGCTTCGGTCTGGATGATGACCAGATCCATTCGCCGAACGAGAAGTACAACCTTTCGGCCTATCACAAGGGGATCCGCAGCTGGGTGCGGGTGCTCGACGCCCTGTCGAAGGTCTGACTCGCGAAAGTCTGACGTTCAGAGGCGGGGCAGGGTGCGGTCTGCCGTGAGGCAGAAGAGCGTCCACAGCCCCGCCGCCCCGCAGGCCAGCCCCAGCCCCAGCGGCAGCCCGGGCCGCGCCAGCACCAGCGCCACCGGCAGCGCGAAGGCCAGCGCGCCCCAGCCCAGCGCCAGCAGCGGGCGGCGCTCGGGCTCGGGCACGATCAGCGCCACCGCCAGCACTCCGGCGATGCCGCTGGTCAGCCCCAGCACCTCGCCCCGGACCGGCACCATGACCGAAAGCCCGGCCAGCAGCGCCAGTGCCAGCAGCACGATGGCGCCCCTCACGGACAGGGCGGGCAGGGCAAGGGGCAGCGAACCGGATTGCGACCGGGGCGGGGGCGGGGCCGGATGGCGACGGGGGATGCTCATGCGGGTAAGACGGATGACGTAGCGGAAGGGTTCAACCGGGCGACGCTTTTTCCCGCCACACCGGGCGGTTGCTTGACCTCGGCGGCGGGGCCGGGCACCGTCCGGCCCTCAGCCTCCCGGAAGACCCATGCAGCGCCTCAGCCAATCGCCCACCGATCCCGCCTTCGTCCAGAACCCCTATCCGTTCTACGACCGCGCCCGAGCCGCCGGGCGGGTGGTCTGGTGGGAGGATTACGGCCTGCCTTGCGTATTCGGCCATGCCGCGGCCAACCAGATCCTGCGCGACCGCCGCTTCGGCCGCGAGATTCCTTTGGAAAAACAGCGCCCCATCGCCCCGCATACCGCACCCTTCTACGCCATCGAGGCGCATTCCATGCTGGAGTTGGAGCCGCCCCGCCACACCCGCCTGCGCTCGCTGGTGCTGCGCGCCTTCACCGCCCGGCGGATCGAGGGCATGGGCCCCGAGATCGAGGTGCTGGCCCGCGACCTGATCGCCGCTTTCCCCGACGGCCCCTTCGACCTGCTCCCGGCCTTCGCCGAGGTCATCCCGGTGGTGGTCATCGCCCGGCTTCTGGGCGTGCCCGAGGGGATGAAGGACCAGCTTCTGAACTGGTCGCACGCCATGGTCGGCATGTATCAGGCGGGCCGTACCCGGGCGATGGAAGACGCCGCCGCCAGCGCCAGCGCCGAGTTCGCCGCCTTCCTGCGCGCCTATATCGACGAGCGGCGGCGGGCGCCGGGCGACGACCTCATCACCTCGCTCATCGCGGCCGAGGAGGCGGGCGAGAAGCTCTCGACCGACGAGCTGATCTCGACCTGCGTCCTGCTGCTGAACGCGGGGCATGAGGCGACGGTGCATGCCATCGGCAACGGTGTGGCGGCGATCCTGTCGCAGGGTGGGCCGAAGGACTGGCTCTCGCCCGACAGGCGCGAGGGCACGGTCGAGGAGATCCTGCGCTGGGACCCGCCGTTGCACATGTTCACCCGCTGGGCCTATGAGCGGATCGAGGTCATGGGCCATGTATTCGAGCCGGGCGATCAGGTCGGCGTGATGCTGGCCGCCGCCGCCCGCGACCCGGCGCTGATCGAGGCGCCCGGGCGGTTCGACCCGGGCCGCCCGGTCAAGACGCATCTCTCCTTCGGCGCGGGGCTGCATTTCTGCGTCGGCGCGCCGCTCGCCCGGCTGGAGATGCTGCGCGCGCTGCCGGTGCTGTTCGAGCTTTGCCCGGGTCTCAGGCTGGAAGGTCGGCCCGGTTACGCCGGGACCTACCATTTCCACGGGCTTTCGGCGCTGATGGTTCGCCGCTGAAGGGCTCAGGGCCGGTCCTGCGGGATCGGCGGCGCTGACGGGCGGGCGAGGCTACGGCAGTCGGCCGACAAGGCCCGCCCGGGGACCAGCCGTGCCAGCAGCGCCAGACCCGCCTCGGCCCGTGCCCCGTCACCGGGGCGGGGCAGGGTCAGGACCGGACCCCGTTCAAAGCTCATCTGCATCGGCAGATAGGCCGCGCCCCCGACCCGCATCCCCGAGGCGCCCCGGCAGAGGTCCAGCCAGACCATCGGCGCGGTGGCCCTTTCCAGCGGCGGCTGGGCGGCGATGAAATTGCCGGTGGAATAGACGATCAGCGTCGGGCCAAGGGGGCTGTCCAGCACCTCCCAGGGCTGCGGCACATGCGGATGCGTGCCGATCACCGCCAGCGCCCCGGCCGCGGCCAGATCCCGGGCCAGTGCCCGCTGCGCGCCGTCCGGCCGGGTCTGGTATTCCTGTCCCCAATGCGGCAGCACGATGACGCCCGCGCCCGCGCCGACCTCGGCCCGGACCGCGGCCAGCAATCCGGCCCGGTCATCGTAGCAGCGCGGGATCTGGCGCCCGGGATCGGCGATCCCGTTGGTGGAAAAGCTGCAGGCGATCAGCGACAAAGGCCCCAGCCGGGTCCGCAGCCTGAAGGGCTGCCAGCGCGGCCCGCCCGGGACCACGCCGCCCACCGCCGCGATCCCCGCCGCCTCCAGCGCCGCCTGCGTCGCACCGACCCCCGCGCCGCCCCGGTCCTGCGCATGGTTGTTGGCCGTCGTCACCACGTCGATCCCCGCCCGCGCCAGATCGGCCAGCAGCGAGGGGTGATAGTTGAAGCGCGGATACTCGCTATAGACCCGCCCGTCGAAGACCGGCCCCGGATCGGGCAAGTGCCTGCCGCCTGCCGTCAGCCCCGGCGCCACCGGCCCCTCCAGATTGGCGATCGCCAGATCCGCGCGCCTCAGCCAGGGTTCGGCCGCGCCCCAGATCGTGCCGAAACCCCTGGCATAGCCCCGCACAGCCAACGCCTCATGCACCAGAACATCGCCGACGAACGCCAGCCGCAGCCGCGCCCCGGTGCAGGCCGCCACCGGCGGCAGATCCTCTGGCAGACAGGTCTGCGCGCCGGCCGGGGCCGCCAGCAGCAGGATCAAAGCAAGCACAAGACGCATGCGCCGAGCGGAGCACGCCGCCCCCGCACCCGTCAACCGCCCCTCATCTTTGTTCTGCAAATATCCTCGGGAGGATTTTCAAGGAGGGTGGAAAACCCTCCTTGAAGCAGGGGGTGCGGGGGGCGGCAGCCCCCCGCCTTCCGCGGCCCCTGGGGGCGGCAACCCCCCGCCTTTCCCCGCACCTAGACCCGGTGCAGATAAAGGTCGTAATCCACATCGGCGATGGTCCGCGCCACCCGCGCGTATTCCGCTGCCTTCACCGCGGTGAAGGTGCGGTGCATCTCGGCGCCCAGCGCCTCTTTCAGAAAGGCCGAGCCCGTCGCCGCCTCGATGGCCGCGCGCCAGTCCCGCGGGATGCCGCCCGCTTCCGCCTCATAGGCGTTGCCGGTGGTCTCGGGGCCGGGGTCGATGCGCTCTTCCAGCCCCATGCGGATCCCCGCCAGCACCGTCGCCGCCACCAGATAGGGATTGGCGTCGACGCCCGAGGGCCGGTGCTCGATCCGCCGCGCCCGGACGTCGCCTGCCGGGATCCGCAGCGCCACCGAGCGGTTGTTGACCCCCCAGCTGGGCGAGACCGGCGCATAGCTCTGGTTGGCGAAGCGGCGCCAGGAATTGGCATGCGGCGCGAAGACCAGCATGGATTCGCCCATGGTCTGCTTCAGCCCGCCCAGCGCGTGGCGGATCGCCTCCGTCCAGCCCGCGCCCGGCGCCTCGGCAAAGATGTTGCGGCCCTCGTCGTCCCTCAGCGAGACGTGCAGATGCATCCCCGACCCCGCGTAATCGGCGATGGGCTTGGCCATGAAACAGGCCACCACCCCGTGCCGCCGGGCCTGCGCCCGGACGATGCGCTTCAGCCGCACCAGATCGTCGGCGGCGGTCAGCGCGTTGTCACGGTACTTCAAGGTCAGCTCGTACTGCCCTGGCGCGTATTCGGAAATCAGCGTCTCGGCGGTGATCCCGGCGGCGGCGGCCCCGGCGTAGATGTCGGTGAAAAGGGGCTGCATGCCGATCAATTGGTCGACCGAATAGACCTCGGTCTTGGCCGAGAACCGCCCGTCCAGCACGTCCCGCGCCGGTTGCACCCGGCCCATGGCGTCCCGCTCGGGGTCGAGCAGGAAGAATTCCAGCTCGAAGGCGGCCGAGGGGTGCAGGCCCATTTTCGCCAGCGCCTCGACCTGAAGGGCCAGCGCGTGGCGCGGGTCGGACAGCATCGGCGTGCCATCGAGGTGATATTGGCCAAGGAACATCTCGGCCCGGGCGGGATCGGTCCCGTGCAGCGGCACCAGCGTGCCCGGCACCGGCCAGGCCCGCAGGTCGCCGTCGCCCGCGTCCCAGATCAGCCCGGTCTCGTGCACGTCCTCGCCGACGATATCGAGGCCCAGGATCGAGATCGGCAGATGCCGCCCGCCCTCGAACACCGACATCAGCTCGTGCCGGCGGATGATCTTGCCGCGGCCGATACCGTTGGAATCGTGGAGAAGAATGTCGATCGCCTGGATCTGGGGATGGGCGGCGAGGAAGGCTTCGGCCTCGATCGGCGTGGCGCCGGAGGGGCAGGTCGTGGTCATGGGGTCAACTCGGACAGGATTTCGTCGAAAGCGGCGATCAGCCGGTCGATCTGGCGGGTTTTCGTCACCGGCGAGACCAGCATCATGTTGTGAAAGGGCGCGATCAGGCAGCCGCGGTTCAGGAGGCCCAGATGCAGCGCCGCCTCGACCTCCGGCGCATGGGCCAGCGCGGCCTCGGCGCCGTTCCGCAGCGGGCCCGGGGCGCAGATGAACTCGACCCGGGCGCCGACACGGACCACGTGCCAGGGCAGGGCGCGGCGGGCGATGACCCCCTCCAGCCCGGCGGCGAGCCGCAGGGCCCCGCGTTCCATGCGGTCATGGGCCTTGGCGGTCATCACCTCGGACAGCGTGGCCTCCAGCGCCGCGACCTGCAGCGGGTTGCCGGACAGGGTGGTGCCCATGCCCGAATGCCCCTCGGGCCGGTCGAGGTCATAGGCGGCGAAACGCTCCGCCACCTCGGGCGTCATGCCCCAGAGCCCGGTCGGGATGCCCCCCGCCACGCATTTGCCGATCACATAGAGGTCGGGCGACAGCGAATGCACGCGCCGGTAGCCGCCAAGGCCCGAGCTTTGCGTATGCGTCTCGTCCAGAATGAGCAGCGTGCCATGGTGGCGGGTCAGCTGGCGCAGCCCGTCGTGGAACCCGGCCTCGGGCAGGACCATGCAGGAATTGGTCATCACCGGCTCGGTCAGCACCGCGGCGACCTCGCCCGTGGCCAGCGCCGCCTCGACCGCCGCCAGATCGTTGAACTCGACGCAGATCGCCTCGGCGGCGATGTCGAGGACCTGGCCCACCAGCCCCGGCCGCGCCACCGTGCGGCCCTGGTGGCAGGTGACCATCGTGTCCTCCAGCGTACCGTGATAGCAGCCGTTGAACACCAGCACCTTGCGCCGTCCGGTCACCGCCCGGGCCACCCGCAGGGCGTGGCGGTTGGCATCGGTGGCGCTGAGCGTCATCTGCCAGAGCATCGGCCCGAAGACCTGCCGGATCAGCGCGCCCACCCGCAGCGTCGCGTCCGAGGGCAGCATATAGGTCAGCCCGCGCCGGGCCTGGCGGCGGATCGCGCGGGCCACCGGCGGCGGCGAATGGCCGAACATCGAACCGGTATCGCCCAGGCAGAAATCGTCGATCTCGATGCCGTCGACATCCTCGATCCGCGCCTTCTCGGCCCGGTGGACCACCAGGGGAAAGGGCGAGGGCCAGTCCCGCATCCAATGCATCGGCACCCCCGCAAGCCAGGGCTCGGCGCCCTCGTCGAGGCGGGCCCGCGTCACGGGTCGCGCCCGGGCGAAACGCTGCTCCTCGCGCGCCCGGAAGGCGGCAAGGCGCTCGGGATCGAGACCGGCGTGCGGGGAGGGCGGCAGGGGGGACATGGGAACTCCGGTTGGATAATTTGATCATATTGCGCCGGCAAGGGATTGCCAAGGTGGGTTTCATCCGCACCGCCCTGCGGCGGGAGGCACGCTCCCGCCCGCCCACCCCGCGCGCCTCCCGCCGCGGAGAGGTTTGTGCATGGGGATGCCCCGGGGGCCTTCTGCCCCCGGACCCCCGAGGATATTTTCAGCGCAAAGAAGACGGTTAAGAAGGGGTTAAGCCCCATCTTCGTTCTGCAAATATCCTCGGGGGGTGAATTGGCCGTCAGGCCAAGAGGGGGGCAGAAGGCCCCCCTTGCCGCCGCTCCACCCTTTGCGACGCGACGGAGGGGTTGCCCGGCGGCAGGGAGCGTGGTCTCTGGCAGGTCAGGAGAAGGAGATCCGACGATGAAAGCTGCCCTGTGCCGCGCCTTTGGCGAACCCCTGACGATCGAGGAGGTGGTGCTGCGGGCGCCCGGGCCGGGCGAGGTGCAGGTCGCCATCGAGGCGGTCGCCATCTGCCATTCCGATCTGGGCTATATCGACGGGATCTGGGCCAGCCAGCTGCCGGCGGTCTATGGTCACGAGGCGGCGGGGCGGATCACCGCGCTGGGGGAGGGGGTTCGGGGCCTCGCGCCGGGCGACGCGGTCGTCGTCTCGATGATCCGTTCCTGCGGCCAATGCCGGGCCTGCCGGACCGGCAAGCCCTTCCTCTGCGCCGCGGCCTATGACCGGGGCAACGGCGTGCTGCAGCTGCCCGACGGGACGGTCGTCGAGCACGGGCTCGCCACGGGCGGCTTTGCCGAGGCTTGCGTGGTGCATGCCAGCCAGGTGGCGAAGGTGCCGGACGATCTGCCGATGGAGCTTGGCGCGCTTCTGGCCTGCGGGGTGATCACCGGGACCGGCGCGGTGATCAACACCGCCGGGGTCCGGGCGGGCGAGTCGGTGGTGGTGATCGGCGCGGGCGGCGTCGGGCTCAATGCCATCCAGGGCGCGCGGCTGGCCGGGGCAGGGCGGATCATCGCCATCGACCTGGCCGAGGAAAAGCTGGCGGCCGCCACCGAATTCGGCGCCACCGATGTCTTGAAGGCCGACATGAAGGGCCTGCGCCGGGCGGTGATGGGGCTGACCGAGGGCGGCGCGGACCATGTCTTCGTCGCCGTGGGCGCCATCGCCGCCTACAATCAGGCGCCCTCGCTCGCCTGCAAGGGCGGGCAGGTGGTGATGGTCGGCATGCCGCCCTCGGGCGCGCGGATGGAGGTGGAGCCGGTGATCGTCGCCGCCACCGCCCAGCGTCTGACCGGCAGTTTCATGGGGGCGACCGTGGTGCAGCGCGACATCCCCTATCTGGTCGAGATGTGGCGGCAGGGGCGGCTGAAGCTGGAGGAGCTGATCACCCGCCGCTACCGCTTCGACGAGATCAACCAGGCCATCGCCGACGCCCGTCAGGGCCATGTCCGGCGCAATGTCATCGTGATGGAGCGTTGATGTCAGTCGAGGTCGAAGGCGCCGTCCCAGCCATAGCCGATGAACGGCACCTCTTCGCCCCCGAGGCGGCGGTAGAGGGCGCGGGCGGCGGTGTTCTCGGCCTCGGTTCCCAGCCAGATGCCCTGGCAGCCCATCGTCCGGGCCTCGTCCATCAGGGCGGTGAGCGCGGCCTTCGCATGGCCGCGGCGCTGATGCGCCTCGCGCGTGCCGACCTCGTTGACGAAGAAGGACGGCGGCTGGTCGGGATGCAGCAGGATCGTGCCCGAGGCGAAGGCGAGGATCTCGGCGCCCTGCGTCACCACGGCCATGCGGTGCAGCGGGTCGGTCAGGAAGGCCCGCGCCTGCGCCGGATCGACCGGTCTGTCGAAGAGGCCGGGCGCGGTGCCGAGGAGCAGGGCGAGGTCGTCGGGGGCGAGGATACGGGCGGGCATGTCGGGTTCCCTGGCGAGGCGAAGGCCGCGATCCTAGCCGCTGGTCCTGCGCCTGTCAGGGGGCGCTGGTCCGGTAGGATGGGCAATATTGCCCATCCTACGGTGCATCGGAGGAGCGGGATATGAAACTGGTCGATCTGGAGGTCTTCGTCATCGGCACGCCGCCGCCCGGCTGGGGCGGGCGCTATTGGCTGATCGTCAAGCTGACCGCCGACAACGGCATCTCGGGCTATGGCGAGGTCTATGCGGCCTCGGTCGGCCCCCGGGCCATGGTCGCCGTCATCGAGGATGTCTTCGAGCGGCACATGCGGGGCGAGGCGCCGTCCAACATCGAGACAATGTTCCGCCGGGCCTATTCCTCGGGCTTCACCCAGCGGCCGGACCTGACGGTCATGGGTGCCTTCTCGGGGCTGGAGATCGCCTGCTGGGACCTCTGGGGCAAGGCGCTGGAACAGCCGGTGCATGCGCTGCTGGGCGGGCTGATGAACCAGCGGCTGCGGGCCTATACTTACCTCTATCCGCTGCCGGGTATGGACGCGGCCAGTTTCTGGACCTCGCCCGAGATGCAGGCCGAGGCGGCGCTCGACGCCGTGAACCAGGGCTTCACCGCGATCAAGTTCGACCCGGCCGGGCCCTACACCATCCATGGCGGGCATCAGCCGGCGCTCTGGGACATCGACCTGTCGGTCCGCATGTGCGCGGCGATCCGCAAGGCCGTCGGCCAGCGCGCCGATCTCCTCTTCGGCACCCATGGCCAGTTCACGCCCTCGGGCGCGATCCGGCTGGGGCAGGCTTTGGAGCCCTACAGCCCGCTCTGGTACGAAGAGCCCATTCCGCCTGACAACCTCCTCGATTTCGCGCAGGTGGCGCAGGCGGTGCGCATCCCGCTGGCCACGGGCGAGCGGATGACGACCAAGGCCGAGTTCGGCACGCTGCTCAGGTCCGGCGGGGCCTCGATCCTTCAACCGGCGCTGGGGCGGTCGGGCGGGATCCTTGAGACGAAGAAGATCGCGGCGCTGGCCGAAGCCTTCGGCGCCCAGGTCGCGCCGCATCTCTATGCCGGGCCGGTCGAATGGGCGGCGAATATCCAGCTTGGCGCCACGCTGCCGAACCTCTTGCTGGTCGAGACGATCCAGACCGGCGGCATCTTTCATCTGCCCCTGATCCGCCACAGCCTGGCGGTCGAGGAGGGCTATATCCCGGTGCCGCGCCGCCCCGGCCTGGGCATTGATTTCGACGAGGCACTCGCCCGGGCGCATCCCTATTCGGGCGACGCACTCCACCTGCAGATGCAGGAAGCGCCCTGCGATTATGGCGTGGCGAATGCCTTCCAGGGTGGTGCCCCGCGCGAGTGATCCCGGCCCTCTGCGGTCACGGCCCCGTTGCGCCCCGGACCGGAAGCGCCCGTTTTCGGGTTGTAATTCGGAGAGGGTCGCGTTTGGATGGGGACGGGTCGCAAACAGGACGGCGCATGCAGGGTCCTTGGTGCCGCATAAGCACCAGCCGGGGTGCTGCGTAACGTCGCCGCCGATCAACCGCGCCAACAGGGAGACTCTCATGAAAGACTTTTCGCAGGAAGCCGTCGACCGCGTTCACCCGGCCGCAGACGTCTATGCGCGCGATTACCGCGCGGGTAAGCTCAGCCGCCGCGAATTCCTGACCCGCGCCACCGCGCTGGGTCTGGCCGCACCGGCCGCCTATGGCCTGATCGGCCTGGCCGCACCGAGCGTGGCGCAGGCGCAGACCCCCACCATGGGCGGCACGCTGAAGATGCAGATGGCGATCAAGGCCCAGCGCGATCCGCGCACCTGGGACTGGTCGGAACTGGCCAATGCCTGCCGCGGCTGGCTGGAATACCTGGTCGATTACCAGCGCGACGGCACCCTGCTGCCGGTGCTGCTGGAGGGCTGGGAAGCCTCGGACGACGCCAAGACCTATACGCTGCGGGTCCGTCCGGGCGTGAAATGGAACAACGGCGACGATTTCACCGCCGCCGATGTGGCGCATAACTTCGAGCGCTGGTGCGATGGCTCGGTCGAGGGCAACTCGATGGCCACCCGCATGGGCTCGCTGGTGGAAAACAACATGGTCCGCGAGGGCGGGATCGAGATCGTCGACGACCTGACCGTCCGCATCAACCTGTCGCAGCCCGATATCGCGCTGATGGTCTCGGTCGCCGATTACCCGGCGGCGGTGATGCATCCCTCGTTCACCGGCGACGACCCGGTGGCCAATCCCATCGGCACCGGCCCCTATCTGCCGGTCAGCTACGAGCCCGGCATCGGCGCCGTGGTCGAGCGCAACGCCGACCACACCTGGTGGAACGAGGGCAACGGCGCCTATCTGGACCGGATCGAGTTCATCGACCTCGGCACCGACCCGGCCGCCTGGGTGGCCTCGGCGGAATCGGGCGAGATCGACCTCAACTACCAGGCGCAGGGCGATATCATCGACATCTTCGATGCCATCGGCATGCCCCGGACCGAGGCGGTGACCGCGGCGACCATCGCCGTGCGCTTCAACCAGGAGAACGAGCCCTACGACAACAAGGACGTGCGCAAGGCCCTGCAACTGGCCGTGTCGAACGCCATCGTCCTTGAACTGGGCTACAACGATCTGGGCACCGTGGCCGAGAACCACCATGTCTGCCCGATCCATCCCGAATATGCCGAACTGGCGCCGCTGACGGTGGACGGTGCGGCGGCCCGGGCGGCGATCGAGGCGGCGGGGCTGGGCGATTACGAGTTCGAGCTGATCTCGATCGACGAGCCCTGGCAGGCCGAGACCTGCGACGCGGTGGCGGCGCAGATCCGCGACGCAGGGATCAACATCAAGCGCACCATCCTGCCCGGCGCCACCTTCTGGAACGACTGGACGAAATACCCGTTCTCGGCCACCGAATGGAACATGCGCCCGCTCGGCGTGCAGATCCTGAACCTCGCCTACCGCACCGGCGTGCCGTGGAACGAGGCGGCCTTCTCGAACGAGGAATTCGACACGCTGCTCGACCAGGCCAATGGCATCGCCGATGCCGATGCCCGCCGCGAGGTGATGCACCGTCTCGAGGAGATCATGCAGGAGGAGGGCGTGCTGATCCAGCCCTACTGGCGCTCGATCTTCCGCAACGCCCGGCCCAACGTCCATGGCGCCGAGATGCACCCGACCTTCGTTGTCGATTACGTGAAGTACTGGCTCTCGTGAGCCGGAATGCGGGGCGTGCCGAAAGGCGCGCCCCGCTCGCCTTCATCGGTCCGTTCCCGGGTTTTCCGGTCATCCTTCGCCGCCGCGGCCGAGGGGCGTGAGCCCATACGCTGCGACCCGCCACAGGAGACGCCATGTTGCTCTTCCTCTTCCGGCGCATCGGGCTGATGCTGGTCACGGCGCTGTGCCTGACCTTCATCGTCTTCGCGCTGACCAACATGCCGGCCAAGCTCGAGACGCTGGCCAAGACCCAGGCCGGCAGCCGGATGACCGATGCCGAGGTCGACCGATGGCTGGAGAGGAACGGCTACGCCTCGCCCATGCTGGTGCGCTATGGCGAATGGCTGGGCGTGCTGCCCGGCTGGGTGCGCACCGATGACGGCGGCACCGTCACCGGGCGCTGCGTGGCGCTGCGCGACACGCCCGAGGCCGCGGGCGAGCGTTGCGGCATCCTGCAGGGCGACTGGGGCTTTTCCACCCGCTTCCGGGCCGGCGTGGCCGAGGTGCTGAGCGCGCGGCTGGGCGCCACGGGCCTGCTGATGATGTGGGTGCTGATCGTCATGGTGCCCATGGCGCTGATCGTCGGCATCCTGGCCGGGATGCGCGAGGGCTCGCGCACCGACCGGGCGCTGTCGACCGTCGCCATCGCCTCGACCGCGACGCCGGAATATGTCTCGGGTGTCTTGCTGATCGCGCTTCTGGCCTCCTCGACCGTCGGGCTGTCGCCCTTGCTGGTCAGCTGGGGCTGGATCGACGGGCCGGTGCTGTTCCAGGGCAACGCCCGCTCGGCGCTGGAAGACATCACGCTGTCGAACTTCACCCTGCCGGTGCTGACCATCGCGCTTTACGGCATGGGCTATGTCGCCCGCATCACCCGCGCCTCGATGACCGAGGTGATGACCCAGCAATACATCCGCACCGCGCGGCTGAAGGGCGTGAGCTTCGGCAAGATCGTCGTCAAGCACGCGCTGAGGAACGCGCTGATCGCCCCCTTCACGGTGATCATGCTGCAGATCCCCTGGCTTTTGAACGGCGTCGTCATCTCCGAGGTGCTTTTCTCCTACCCGGGCTTCGGCTGGACCCTCTACGAGGCCGCCGTCAACAACGACATCGAACTCCTGCTCGCCTCGTCGGTCGTGGCCGTGGTCGTGGTGCTGGTCACCCAGCTCATCTCCGACGTGGGCTATGTCTATCTCAATCCCCGCATCCGGATTTCGTAAGGAGAGACCCGCCCATGGAGCCCCTGAGCTGGTTCGAAATCCTCGCCCGCATCGCCCAGCAATTGCTGCCGGTCTGGGTGGCGCTGGTCCTGACCTATGCGCTCTCCATCCGCTTCAAGCGCCGGCTTGGCCTTTACGGCAAGCTCTTCGACTCGACGGTCGGCATGATCGGCTTCGGCATCGTCATGTTCTGGCTGTTCGTGGCGCTGTTCGCCAATTTCGTCGTCACCCATGACTCGCTCTCGCAGGTCAGCGGCATGCGCAATGCCGTGCCCGGCTCGGCGCTGCGCGACCCGCGCGATCTTTACCCCTATTACCTGCTGGGCGGCGACAGCCTGGCGCGCGATGTCTTCTCGCGCATGGTGATGGGCGCCCGCGAGGTGCTCAGGATCGCCCCCTTCGCCGCCATGATCTCGTTCATGATCGGCATCACGCTGGGCCTGCCCGCGGGCTATTTCGCCGGCAAGCTCGATACCGGGCTCACCTTCCTCGCCAATCTGGTGCTGGCCTTCCCGGTGATCTTGCTGTTCTTCCTGCTGGTCGCGCCCGAGATCCAGGAGACGCCGATCCCCCGCGTCATGGCCGGGATCCTGTTCCTGGTGCCGATCCTCTTCGTCACCGTGCTGCTCAACGCGCGCTTCTTCACCCAGCCCGCCAAGCGCAACCTCTATGTCGGCATCGTGCTGGCGGTCGGCGCCTGGGCCTATCTCGGCCTCGTGTTCAACGCCGATCCGGTGGGGCTGTGGTCGATGTCGCCCAACCTGCTGAACGTCTTCGTCGCGGTGGTCTTCGTCAACGCGCCGACTGTCTTCCGCATCGTCCGCGGCATCACGCTCGACATCAAGACTCGCGACTATGTCGCCGCCGCCCAGACCCGGGGCGAGGGGCCCTGGTACATCATGCTGTGGGAGATCCTGCCCAACGCCCGCGGGCCGCTGATCGTCGATTTCTGCCTGCGGATCGGCTACACCACCATCCTCCTCGGCACGCTGGGCTTTTTCGGCCTCGGCGTCTCGCCGGAAAGCCCCGACTGGGGCTCGACCATCAACGCCGGCCGCCGCCTGCTCACGGTCTATCCGCATCCGGCGCTGGTGCCCGCGCTCTCGCTGATGAGCCTCGTTCTGGGCCTGAACCTCTTGGCCGACGGCCTGCGCGAAGAAAGCCTGAGGGATTGATGGGCCGCCCCGCCGCCTTTCATTCTGCCGCCAATACGCCACGGGGGTCCGGGGGTGTGAAACCCCCGGTTCCCCGGCCCGCCATGGGAGCGACCGCATGACCACCTGGGACGAAACCCAACCGATCCTCGAGATCGAGAATCTGTCGATCAGCTTCTTCACCCGCCTGCGCGAGATCCCGGCGGTGATGGATTTCTCCTGCCGGGTGATGAAGGGCGAGGCGATGGGCCTCGTCGGCGAATCCGGCTGCGGCAAGTCGACCGTGGCGCTGGCGGTGATGCGCGATCTGGGCGTCAACGGCCGGATCGTCGGCGGCACGATCAAGTTCAAGGGCCGCGACCTCACGGCGATGAGCCAGGAGGAGCTGCGCCAGATCCGCGGCTCGGAAATCGCCATGATCTATCAGGAGCCGATGGCCTCGCTCAATCCGGCGATGAAGATCGGCGACCAGCTGGCCGAAGTGCCGATGATCCATCAGAAGATGCCGAAATCGCAGGCCCGTGCCCTGGCCCGGCAGCTGGTGGCCGATGTGCGCCTGCCCGATCCCGACCGTATCCTCGACGCCTATCCGCACCAGCTGTCGGGCGGCCAGCAGCAGCGCATCGTCATCGCCATGGCGCTGATGTCGAAACCCGCGCTCCTGATCCTCGACGAGCCGACCACCGCGCTCGACGTGACGGTCGAGGCCGGGATCGTCGATCTGGTCAATGATCTCGCCGCGAAATACGGCACCTCGATGCTGTTCATCTCGCACAACCTCGGGCTGGTGATGGAGGTTTGCGACCGCATCACTGTCATGTATTCGGGCGAGGCGGTCGAGACCGGCAACATCGCCGATGTCTTCGACAAGATGCGCCACCCCTATACGCAGGCGCTGTTCCGCTCGATCCCGCTGCCCAGCGCCGACAAGAGCTCGCGGCCGCTGAAGGCGATCCCGGGCAATTTCCCGCTGCCGCATGAACGCCCCCGGGGCTGCAATTTCGGCCCGCGCTGCGAATATTTCCAGAAGGGCCGCTGCGACGCGGCCGAGATCCCGATGGTCGCGGTCGAGGGCGACACCCGCCATGACAGCCGCTGCCTGCGCTTTGACGAGATCGACTGGCACGCGCCCCTCGCCGCGGGCGTCCAGCACGACAGCTCGCATATCGGCGAGGTGGTGCTGTCGATGGAGAATGTGCGCAAATACTACGAGGTCGCCGCCTCCTCGCTGTTCAAGGGGGGCGACGCCAAGGTGGTCAAGGCCAACGAGACGCTGAGTTTCGACGCGCGCGAGGGCGAGACGCTGGCCATCGTCGGCGAATCGGGCTGCGGCAAATCGACTTTCGCCAAGGTGCTGATGGGGCTGGAAACCGCGACCTCCGGGCAGATCATGCTTTTCGACGAGAACGTGCAATCGACGCCGATCCAGCACCGCAACACCGATACCGTCTCGTCCCTGCAGATGGTGTTCCAGAACCCGTTCGACACGCTGAACCCGTCAATGACCGTCGGCCGTCAGATCGTCCGGGCGCTGGAGATCTTCTGCGTCGGCGCCTCGGATGCCGAGCGTCAGCAGCGGATGCTGGAACTTCTGGATCTGGTGAAATTGCCGCGCGAATTCGCCACCCGCATGCCACGCCAGCTGTCGGGCGGGCAGAAGCAGCGGGTCGGCATCGCCCGGGCCTTTGCCGGCAACGCCAAGGTGGTGATCGCGGATGAACCCGTTTCGGCCCTCGACGTCTCGGTGCAGGCGGCCGTTACCGAATTGCTGATGGACATCCAGCGCAAGAACCGCACCACGCTGCTGTTCATCAGCCACGACCTGTCCATCGTGCGCTATCTCAGCGACCGCGTGCTGGTCATGTATCTGGGCCATGTGGTGGAACTGGGGACCACCGATCAGGTCTTCGCGCCGCCCTATCACCCCTATACCGAGGCGCTGCTGTCCGCGGTCCCCATCGCCGACACAAGGATCGAGAAGAAACGCATCGTGCTGGAAGGCGACATCCCCTCGGCGATGAACCCGCCGCCCGGCTGTCCGTTCCAGACCCGCTGCCGCTGGAAATCGCAGGTTCCGGGCGGGATCTGCGAGACCGAGATGCCGCCCCTGCGCGACGTGGGCGGTGGCCACCAGGTGAAATGCCACCTCTCGGCCGAGATCCTGGCCGGCATGGAACCCGTCTTCACGGTCGCCGCCGACTAGCGCATCTTTGTTCCCCAAATATCCACGGGGTTTCCAAAGGGGGGCGTGCCCCCCTTTGGCGAGGGGGTGCGGGGGGCGAGCAGCCCCCCGCTTCTTGCGTCAATGCGCATGCGCCCGCTCCTGCGCCGCGCGCCGCAGGATCTGCACCGAGGACGACAGGAACAGCCCCGCCATCGCCACCGCGACCACCAGGTCCGGCCAGCCCGATCCCAGCCAGGCGACCATCACCGCCGCGCCCATCACCGCGACATTGCCGATGGCGTCGTTTCTCGAACACAGCCAGACCGAGCGCACGTTGGAATCCCCGTCCTTCCAGCGCATCAGGATCAGGACCGAAGCCACGTTGGCCGCCAGCGCCGCAAAGCCCACCGCGCCCATAACACCCGCCTCCGGCACCCCCGGCGCCATCATGTCGCGGATCGCCAGGCCCAGGATCGCCAGCGCCATCAGCGCCAGCGACAGGCCCTTCAGCTGCGCGACCCGCGCCCTCAGCGCCAGGGGCCGCCCGATGGCCCAGAGCGAAATCCCGTAGGTCAGCGCATCGGCGGCGAAATCCAGCGCGTCGGCCTGCAGCGCCCGGCTGCCGGCCATGGCCCCGGCGGTCATCTCGACCCCGAAGAGGCCGGCGTTCAGCACGATCACCGCGATCAATGCCCGGCGATAGGCGGGCGAGGCGCCGTCGAATTCGTGGTCGTGGTCGTGATCATGGGGCATTCCTGGCCCTCCTTGTCTTGGTCCGACTCAGGCTTTACTTCCTACAGCGACTGGAGAAGCAAGAGGGTTTTGCCATGCGCGATCTGACCATCGGCGAGGCGGCGCGCCGGAGCGGCGTCAAGGTCAACACGATCCGTTTCTACGAGGGCCGGGGCCTGTTGCCCGAGGCGCCGCGCACCGACAGCGGGCGCAGGCTTTATGACGGGGCGGCGGTCGGGCGGCTCGCCTTCATCCGCCACGCCCGCGATCTGGGTTTCCCGCTGGAGGATATCGCCGACCTGCTGGCGCTTCAGGGCCAGCCGGGAACCTCCTGCGCCCCGGCGGATTCGCTGGCCCGGCGGCACCTCGCCTCGGTCGAGGCGCGGATCGCCGCGCTGACCGCGCTCAAGGGCGAACTGACCCGGATGATCGCCTGCGATGGCAGCGACACGGCCCATTGCCGCGTCATCGAGAGCCTGGCCGATCACGCGCTCTGCGCGGGCGATCACGCGCGCCTCGCCGAGGTCGCTGCCGTGCCGGGCGTGTCGGATTGAGGCTTGTCATCCTCTCCCGGACAGGATTGTCTGGAGGCCCGGGCAGGGGGCCCGGACAGGGCCGGGGACGAGACGGGGCATGCGCTATTCGGGGTTTCGCGTCTTCACGCAGGGGCTGTCGGGCAACCGGGGCTGGCGCCCGGCGTGGCGCGACCCGGCGCCGAAACCGGCCTATGACATCATCATCATCGGCGGCGGCGGGCACGGGCTGTCGACCGCCTATTACCTGGCCAAGAACCACGGGCTGAAGAATATCGCTGTCCTTGAAAAGGGGTATCTCGGCAGCGGCAATATCGGGCGCAACACCACCATCGTGCGGGCCAATTACTTCCTGCCAGGCAATTCCGAATTCTACTCGCATTCGCTGAAACTGTGGGAGGGCCTCGAATCCGAGCTCAACTACAACGTCATGCATTCGCAGCGGGGGCTCATCAACCTCTTCCATTCCGACGGGCAGCGCGACGCCTTCGCCCGGCGCGGCAATGCCATGCTGGCGCAGGGCGACGACGCGATCCTTCTGGACCGCGAGGGGGTGCGCAAGCATCTGCCCTATCTCGATTTCGAGCAGACGCGCTTTCCGATCTACGGCGGGCTCTACCATCCCCGCGGCGGCAGCGCGCGCCACGATGCCGTGGCCTGGGGCTATGCACGGGGGGCCGATCAGCGCGGCGTCGATCTGATCCAGAATTGCGAAGTGACCGGCATCGACATCGAAAATGGCCGGGTCACAGGGGTGCAGACCTCGCGCGGGCCGATCCGGGCCAAGCAGGTCGCCATGGTTGCCGCCGGACGCTCGGGTCAGGTGGCGGCGATGGCGGGCATGCGGCTGCCCATTGAAAGCCACATCCTGCAGGCCTTCGTCACCGAGGGGCTGAAGCCGGTCATCGACCATGTGGTCAGCTTCGGCATGGGGCATTTCTACATCAGCCAGTCGGACAAGGGCGGGCTGGTGTTCGGCGGCGATCTGGATTTCTATGCCTCCTACGCGGCGCGCGGCAATCTGCCGATGGTCGAGCATGTGATGGAAGCGGGCATGACGCTGATGCCGATGATCGGCCGGGCCAAGGTCCTGCGGACCTGGGGCGGGATCATGGACATGTCGCCCGATGGCTCGCCGATCATCGACAAGACGGATACCGAAGGGCTCTTCGTCAATTGCGGCTGGAATTACGGGGGGTTCAAGGCGGTGCCGGCCTCGGGCTGGTGCCTTGCGCATCTGATGGCAACGGGGGCGCCGCATCCGGTGGCGGCGCGCTTCCGGCTGGACCGGTTCCGCACCGGCAGGGGGTTGATGGATGAGGAAGGCACGGGTTCCCAGCACAATCTTCACTAGCCTCGCCCTGCTGGCCGCGCCCGCCGCGACCGCCCAGACCTGGCCCGAAGGTTGTTTCACGCGGCAGTACGAGGCCGCGCATCTGGCCGGGCAACCGGGGCAGGTGGTGGAGCGTGTCTCGCTGCGGCTGCAACGCGACGGCGGGGCCACGCGCTTTCGCCTGATCGCGCGGCTGGCCGGACAGGGCCATGCCGGGGCCGCGGGTTTCGGCGGCATGGTGATGTCGGAACAGGGCGAATGCCTGGACGGCCAGCCCTGCTATGTCGATTGCGACGGTGGCGGCTTCACCCTGACCAATGCGACCGACGAATCCGTCGACATCACCACCGCGTATATGCGCATCGCCCGGGGCGACGCCTGCGACGGCACCTCCGAAGTCTCCGACCTGTCCGAGGGGCCGGGCCGATCCACCACCTACCGGCTGTTCCGCAGCCGCGACGTGCTCTGTGGGCGGTGACCGGATGCGCGCCCGGCTTGCCCTCACCGCTCTGTTGCTGCCGACGCCGCTCATGGCCGAGCTGCCGCCGCCCGGCTGCTATGCGCGCGATTACGATGCGGCGCATCTGGCCGCCCATCCCGAGCAGGGCGTCGCCGGGCTGCGGCTGTGGTATTTCACCGAGGATGACGCGGGCGAGACCCCGGCCGCGCTGGTCGAGGCGCGGATGTCGGGCGAGGGCCGGGCGGCCCGCGACGGGGTGGGCGGGGCGGTGCTGACCCAACTGGCGGTCTGCGACGCGCAGGGCGCCTGCTATGTCGAATGCGACGGCGGGCTGTTCACCACCGAGGCCACGGCCGGGGGCGGGCTCCGGCTCAGCACCCAGCGCTTCCGGGTGGGCGAGGGCGATTCCTGTGGCGGCGCCAGCGATCTGGCCGAAGCCGAGGGCCGGACCACCGCCTATCTGCTCGACCCCGCCCCGTCCGAGGCCTGCGAAAGCCTCTGGCGAACGCATCCCTTGCCCGCGCCCGGCTGCTATGGCGTGACCTATTCTGACATGGGCCATGGTCAGGGCCTGCTGGGCATGCGGCTTTACCTGCGCGCGCCCGACAGCGGCTTCGCCTTCCCGCAGGCCGAGGGCACCTTCCGCGTGACGCTGCCCGATGGTGGCCGCGCGCGCGAGGCGGGGATGGGTGCGGCGCGGATCGCGGTGCCGATCTGGTGCTCGTCGCGCGACGGATTCTGCCGCTCGGGCATCGACGAGGGCGGCTTGCGGGTGGTGCCGATGGGCGAGGATGCGCTGGCGCTGGAGACCACGCGCTTTCTGGTCTACGGGCCTGAGGCCGCCAATCTCGACATCGCCGTGCCGGGGCCCGCGCCGACCCGGCACCAGTTGCAGCGCATGCCGGCCGATGCCTGCCGAGGCATGGAATGACCCGGCGCGGGCGTGGAAATGACGGGCAAGGCCCGGTGGAGTAGAGAATGCGCATCCCCTGTCCCTGCTGCGGCCTGCGTGACCGGCGTGAATTCACCTATTACGGGGCCTCGGTCTTTCTGGACCGTCCGGCGCCCGATGCCGGGCTCGAGGCCTGGGACGAATACCTGCATCTGCGCGACAACCCCGCCGGGGTGACGCGCGACCTGTGGTATCACGACCCCTGTCAGAGCTGGCTGGAGGTCGAGCGCAACACCGTCACGCACGAGGTCCTGTCCACGCGCCCGGTGGTGGAGGCCCGCGCATGAGTCAGAGCCACCGCATCCCGGGCAAGGGCCTGCTGATCGACCGCGCCCGCCCGGTCCGGTTCACGTTCGACGGCCGGGCCCATGAGGGCTTTGCCGGCGACACGCTGGCCTCGGCGCTCTTGGCCAATGGCACGCGGCTGATGGGCCGGTCGTTCAAGTACCACCGCCCGCGCGGCGTGATGACCGCCGGGTCCGAGGAACCCTCGGCCCTGATGCAGATCCACGAGGGCGCGCAACAGACCCCCAATGTGCGGGCGACGGTGCAGGAGATCTACGAGGGGCTGGAGGCCCGCAGCCAGAACCATCTGGGGCCCTTGTCCTTCGACCTGCTGGCGGTGAACGACTGGATGGCTCCGTTCCTCAGCGCGGGTTTCTATTACAAGACCTTCATGTGGCCGCGCGCCTTCTGGGAAAAGCTCTATGAACCGGCGATCCGCCGCGCCGCCGGGCTGGGGTCGCTGTCCGGGCGGCATGACGAGGCGGTCTATGAGAAGGCCTTCGCCCATTGTGACCTGTTGGTGATCGGCGCGGGGCCTGCGGGGCTGATGGCGGCGCTGGTGGCGGCGCGGGCCGGGGCGGATGTGATCCTCGCCGACGAGGAGGTGCGGATGGGCGGGCGGCTGCTCGCCGATGGGGCCGAGGTCGACGGGCAGGCGGGACCGGACTGGGCGGCCTCGGTGGTGGCCGAGCTGGCGTCGCTGCCCAATGTGCGGCTGATGACGCGCACCACGGTAACCGGCGCCTATGACGACGGCACCTTCGGCGCATTGGAGCGGGTGAGCCTGCACCGCGCGCCCGGGGATGCGCCGCGCGAATGCTTCTGGCGGATCGTGGCGCGGCGGGCGATTCTGGCGGCGGGCGCGCTGGAGCGGCCGATCGCGCATCCCGACAACGACCGGCCGGGGGTCATGCTGGCCTCGGGCCTGACCGGGCAGATGACCAGGTTCGGCGTGAACCCGGGCCGGGTGGTGATCTTCTCGAACAACGATTCGGGGCTGGCAACGGCGCGCAGCCTCACCGCGCAAGGCATTGAAATCGCGGCCTATGTCGATCCGCGCCCGATCCCGGTGACCGAGGATTTCCCGGTCTATGCCGGGGCCGAGGTCGTGGGCACCCGCGGACGGCTGGGGCTCAGGGATGTGGCGGTGCGCCACAAGGGCGGCATCTCGATGATCGAGGCGCGGACGCTGGCGCTGGCCGGGGGCTGGAATCCGACGCTGCACTTGACGTGCCATCTGAACACCCGCCCGCAATGGGATGAAAAGATTGCTGCTTTTGTCCCGAAGCCCGGTGCGGTTCCGGGGCTGGAGGTGGCGGGCGCCGCGCGCGGCCGCTTCTCCACCGCGGCCTGCCTTGCCGATGGTGCGCAAGTCGCGGGTGAGGTTCTGGCCGATCTGGGCCTTCGCGCGCCTGACGTGCCGGTGCCGGGGGCCGAGGACCGGCCCTATGGCATCGCCCCCCTCTGGGCGGTGGATGCGGGCGGGCGGGCCTGGCTCGATTTTGCCAATGATGTCACGACCAAGGACGTGAAACTTGCAGCGCAGGAAGGCTTCCGCAGCGTCGAGCACATGAAGCGCTACACGACGCAGGGCATGGCGCCGGATCAGGGCAAGACCTCGAACGTGGCGGCGCTGGCGGTGCTGGCCGATGCGACCGGGCAGGAGATTCCTGTTACTGGAACAACCACTTACCGGCCGCCCTTCATCCCCGTTTCCATCGCCGCCATGGGTGCGGGCGGCCGGGCCGAGGGGTTCGCGCCCCGACGTCTGCTGACCTCGGACGCCCGCAGCCGGGCCATGGGCGCGCCGATGATCGAGGCCGGGCTCTGGTCTCGGCCGAGCTATTTTCCTCGGGACGGCGAGACGGATTGGCGAACGGCCTGCGACCGCGAGGTGAGGCAGGTGCGCGAGGCTGTCGGGGTCGCCGATGTCTCGACTCTGGGCAAGATCGACGTGCAAGGCGCTGATGCGGCGCGCTTTCTCGATTTCGTCTATACGAATACCATGTCGACGCTGGCCCCCGGAAAGGTCCGCTATGGCCTGATGCTGCGCGAGGACGGCTTCGTGCTGGACGACGGCACCTGCGCGCGGCTGGGGCCTGAGCATTTCCTGGTGACCACCACCACCGCCGCCGCCGGGCTGGTCATGCGGCACATGGATTTCGTGCATCAGGCCTTTTGCGGCGGCTGGGACGTGCGGATGGCCTCGGTCACCGAGAGTTGGGCGCAGTTCTGCATCGCCGGGCCGAAGGCTGGCGCGGTGCTGGCGGCGCTGGGGATCACCGCCGATCTGCCCTTCATGGGCTGCGCGCCGGTGACGCTCGGCGGCGTCGCCGGGCGGCTCTTCCGCATCTCCTTCTCGGGCGAGCAGGGCTACGAGATCGCCGTGCCGACCCGCTACGGCGCCGCGCTCTTCGACCGGCTGGTGGAAGCGGCGCATGCGCTGGACGGCTGCGCCTATGGCATGGAGGCGCTGAACGTGCTCCGGGTCGAGAAGGGCTTCATCACCCATGCCGAGATCCACGGGCGGGTGACGGCCGACGATGTGGGGCTGGGCAAGATGGTCTCGGGCAAGAAGGATTGCATCGGCAAGGCGGCGAGCCAGCGTCCCGGGCTGACCGAGGCCGGGCGCGAGCAATTGGTCGGGTTGATGCCGGTCAATCAGGGCGAGGTCCTGTCGGCCGGGGCCCATCTTTACAACGAACGGGATCCGGCGGTGCGCGAGCATAACCAGGGCTATGTCACCTCGGTCGCGCCCTCGCCGACGCTGGGCTGCTGGCTGGGGCTGGGGTTCCTCAAGGACGGACGGGCGCGGCACGGGCAGGTGATCCGGCTGGACGATGGCCTCCGCGGCCGCAAAGTTCTAGTCGAAGTCTGCGACCCGGTGTTCTTCGACCCTGAGGGAGGGCGGATGCGTGGCTGATCTCATCGCAACCCCGGCCGTGACCGGCCTGCCGCTGGCCATCGGCCGCGTGACGCTGACCGCTTTCGATCCCGGGCCCGTCACCGCCATCGCCCCCTATCCCGGCCGCGATCTGTCGGCGGTCCTGCGCTTTCCGGCGCCGGGCGAGGTCATCGAGGAGGGCGCGCGCCGTCTGATCTGGGCCGGGCGCGAGATGGCCTTCCTGACCGGTGGCCCGGCGCCCGACCTGACCGGGCTGGCGGCGGTGACCGATCAGAGCGACGGCTGGGTCTGGGTGACGCTCGCGGGGCGGGACGCCACGGCGGTGCTGGCCCGTCTCTGCCCGCTGGACCTGCGGGCATCGGCTTTCCCGCTCGGGACGTCGGCCAAATCGGTGCTGCAACATCTGTCAGTGCTGCTGGTTCGCACGGCCGAGGACGCCTTTCAGATCGCCGCCTACCGCTCCATGGCGGGCACGCTGGTGCATGATCTGAGCGCGGCGATGCAGGCGGTCGCGGCGCGCGCGGCGCTTTGACTGGACCCTGGCCTTTCAGCCCGCGACCACCCGCGTCTGCCATTGCGCGCAGCGCGCCATGAGCGGCGCGGGCAGGGGCCGGTCGGTGAAGACCGTGTCGAGGATCGAAAGCGAACCGATTCGCGCCGGCGCCGTCCGCGCGAGTTTCGAATTGTCGGTCACCAGCCAGGCGCGGCGGGCCTGGGCGATCAGCGACTGGCTGACGCCGACCTCCTGAATGTCGTAATCCAGCATATCGCCCTCGGCATCCAGCGCCGAGCAGCCGATCACGGCGATATCGACCTTGAACTGACGGATTGCGGCCTCGGTCAGCGGGCCGGTCAGCCCGCCATCCGAGCGCCGAAGCGTGCCGCCGGTGACGATCACCTGGCAATGCGGGTTCTCGGCCAGGATATTGGCCACATTCATGTTGTTGGTCACCACCATCAGCCCGGCGTGGCGGCGCAGTTCCCGCGCAACCGCCTCGGTCGTGGTGCCGATGGCCAGGAAGATCGAGGCACCCTCGGGGATCTCGGCGGCGCAGGCGCGGGCGATGGCGCGTTTCTCTTCGGCATTGAGCGCGGCGCGCTCCTGATAGCCGATGTTCACAGTGCCCGAGCGCAGGATCGCCCCGCCATGCACCCGCTCCAGCTGACCGGCCTCATCCAGCTCGGCCAGATCGCGGCGGATGGTCTGGGCGGTGACGCCGAAGCGCGCGGCGAGGCCGTCGACGGTCACCCGCCCCTCGGTCCGGGCGATTTCGAGGATCTCGGGCAGACGGAAACCCTGGGCCATGAATCGCCTCCTTTTCGCCGATTGTCGGTCTTCGCCACGGCGCTGGCAAGCCAAGGCGAGGGAAATGCGCAAGATCGCGGGGGATTGACGCGCGGCCTGCTTGAGAAACTGTTACAAAAGCGCGTATTATCGCGTGAAAACGAAAATCATCCCCCCGATTCCCCGCAGGCCCCCATGTCAGACAGCGCTGCTTTCCCGGTCTACGACCTCGTCATCATCGGCGGGGGGATCAACGGTTGCGGCATCGCCCGCGACGCCGCGGGCCGGGGGCTGAAGGTCCTGCTGGCCGAGAAGGGGGATCTGGCGGGCGCGACCTCGTCGGCCTCGACCAAGCTGTTCCACGGCGGGCTGCGCTATCTGGAATATTTCGAATTCCGGCTGGTGCGCGAGGCGCTGATCGAGCGCGAGGTGCTGCTGCGGGCCATGCCGCATATCGCCTGGCCGATGCGCTTCGTGCTGCCCTATCACAAGGACATGCGGTTCGAAGCCGAGACGCCGACCTCGCGCCTGTTGTCGGTGTTCATGCCCTGGATGAAGGGGCGGCGGCCGGCCTGGCTGATCCGGCTGGGGCTGTTCCTGTACGACCATCTGGGCGGGCGCAAGATTCTGCCGGGGACCGAGAAGCTGGACCTCGCCCATGCGCCCGAGGGCGGGCCGTTGCAGGAGCATTTCCGCACGGCCTATGAATATTCCGATTGCTGGGTGCAGGATTCGCGGCTGGTGGTGCTGAACGCCCGCGATGCCGAAAAGCGCGGCGCCACGATCCTGACCCGGACCGAGGTGACGGCGGCCTGGGTGGAAGAGGGCCGCTGGGTGGTGAGTCTGGGCGGGCGCGAGGTCCGCGCCAAGGCCATTGTCAATGCCGCCGGTCCCTGGGCGAGTGCGGTGCAAAAGGGCGTCCTACACCGCGAGACGCGGGACCATGTGCGGCTGGTGCGGGGATCGCATATCGTGACGCCCAAGCTCTATGACCATGACAAGGCGTATTTTTTCCAAGGGACGGATGGGCGGATCATCTTCGCCATTCCCTATGAGCAGGATTTCACCCTGATCGGCACCACCGACGCCGAACACACCGACCCCGACCAGAAACCCCGCTGCTCGGAGGCCGAGCGCGATTACCTCTGCGCCTTTGCCTCGGGCTATTTCAAACGGCCGGTGCGGCCCGAGGATGTGGTCTGGACCTATTCCGGCGTCCGCCCGCTTTATGACGACGGGGCGCGCAGCGCGACGGCGGCGACGCGGGATTATGTGCTGGTACTGGATGCGGGCGGCGGGGCGCCGGTGCTCGACGTCTTCGGCGGCAAGATCACGACCTACCGGCGGCTGGCGGAATCGGCGCTGGCCAAGCTCTCGGCGCATCTGGCCATGGGGCCGGACTGGACCGCGGGCGTGGCGCTGCCGGGGGGCGATTTCCCGGTCGATGGCGTGCCCGATCTGGTGGCCGATCTCAGGGCGCGGCATCTGTTCCTGACCGACGGCTGGGCCCGGCGGTTGGTGCGGGCCTATGGCACCGAGGCGGCGGTGATGCTGGAAGGCGCCCGCATGGCCGAGGATCTGGGCGAGGATTTCGGCGCGACGCTCAGCCAGCGGGAACTCGACTGGCTGGTCCGCCATGAATATGTCCGCAGCGCCGAGGACGCGCTCTGGCGGCGCACCAAGCTGGGGCTGCACATGGCGCCCGAGCAGGTGGCGCGGGTCGAGGCCTATCTCGGCGCCGCCTGATCCCGGCAGCGTGACCCGATTTTCGGCCGATCCCCCGTTTTCCTCGGCGGCAAGCCGCGCTAGGGTGCCGGTCAAATCGCAAAGGAGACCGGCATGGCCGAGATCAAGGACCCCGAAAACACCATCCTGATGGAGCTGAAGAACGGCACCGTCATCATCGAGCTGCTGCCCGATGTGGCGCCGCTGCACGCCGCGCGGATGAAAGAACTCGCGCGCTCGGGCGCCTATGACGGCGTGGTCTTCCACCGGGTGATCGACGGCTTCATGGCCCAGACCGGCGATGTGGAGCACGGCAATTCCGCGAACCCCGCCTTCAACATCCGCCGCGCGGGCACCGGCGGCTCGGACCTGCCGGACCTGAAGGCCGAATTCTCGGGCATCCCGCATGACCGTGGCACGCTGGGCGCCGCGCGCTCGCAGAACCCGCATTCGGCCAACAGCCAGTTCTTCATCAATTTCAAGGACAACCACTTCCTGAACCGGCAATACACGGTCTATGGCCGCGTGATCTCGGGCATGGAACACGTGGATGCCATCGTCCGCGGCGAGCCCCCGGCGCAGCCCGACACGATGATCTCGGTGAAGGTGGCGGCCGATGCTGCGTCGTAACCTCCTCGCCGCCGCCGCGCTGGCGCTGCTGCCCTTCGGCGCCTTCGCGTCCGAGCCTCCGGCGGATGCGCCGGTGATCGACATCGCGGTCGCGGGCGAGACGCAGGGCACGATCCGCATCGCCCTGCGCCCGGATCTGGCGCCGAACCACGTGGCGCAGATCCTGAGCCTGGTGCGCGACGGTGCCTATGACGGCGTGGTCTTCCACCGCGTCATTGACGGCTTCATGGCCCAGACCGGCGATGTGGAATTCGGCCGTCAGTCGGGCGACATGGCCCGCGCCGGCATGGGCGGCTCGGCGCTGCCCGACCTGCGCGCCGAATTCTCGGACGAGCCGTTCGAGCGCGGCGTGGTCGGCATGGCGCGCTCGCAAAGCCCGCATTCGGCCAATAGCCAGTTCTTCATCATGTTCGCCCCGGCACCGCATCTGAACGGCCAGTACACGGTGGTCGGTCAGGTGATCGAAGGGCTCGAGGTGCTGGATGCGATCAAGCGCGGCCGCGGCCCCAATGGCGCGATCATCGGCGCGCCCGACTTCATGGCCGATGTGACCATCGAAGAATGATCCAACGGGGGCGGGGAAACCCGCCCCTTCGCCCTCTGCCGCGGCGCGGCGGGGCTTTATTTCCCCGGCGAGTTGCGTCATATGTCGGGGCAATCGCAAGTCCGGGGACCTGGCCATGAAATTCCTGCTTCGCATCCTCACCTGGTGGAACAGCCAGACGCTGGGCACGCAGCTTTTTACCTGGCGCAAGGGCGTCAAGGTCGGCGAGGACAGCCAGGGCAACCTCTTTTACAAGACCCGCGACGGCAAGCGCCGCTGGGTGATCTACAACGGCGAGACCGAGGCCAGCCGCGTCGATCCGGAATGGCATGGCTGGCTGCATGGCACCTGGGACGAGACCCCCTCGGAACGCCCGCTGGTCCATAAATCCTGGGAAAAGCCGCATCTGGCCAACCTGACCGGCACCGCCGCGGCCTATGCGCCCGCCGGTTCGCTGCGCCGTCCCGCCCCGGTCGAGCGGCGCGACTACGAAGCCTGGCAGCCCGAGTAAATGGCCTATCGCGCCTGGGAAGTGGCCCTCGGCGCCGTGGTCATGGCGGCCGCGGTGGTCTTTGTCGTCTTCGCGCTGCGGGCCACCGGCACCGTGCTGAGCGATGCGCAGGGCTACCCGCTGCACGCCAGCTTCCGCTCGGCCGAGGGCGTGCGCCCGGGGACCGAGGTGCGGCTGGCGGGCGTCAAGATCGGCACGGTGACCGAGCTGTCGCTGAACCCGCAGGATTTCCGCGCCCAGCTGACCATCGCCGTCAACCGCGGCATCGAGCTGCCGTCGGATTCGACGATTCAGGTCGCCTCGGAGGGGATCCTGGGCGGCACTTTCGTCGAGATCCTGCCGGGCGGCGAACTGGAGAATCTGCAGCCGGGCGACACGTTCCAGGACACGCAAAGCGCGGTCAGCCTGATTACGCTGCTGCTCAGGGCCTTCACCGGATCGGACAGCACCGAGGAACCGGCGCCATGAAGCGCCTGGCGCTGATCGCGGCCTTGATGGCATGGCCCGCAGGCGCGCAGCAGGTCGATTGGCGCACGCTGGGCGAGGCGCTGCACGACCAGCGCCCGCAAGGCCCCGAGATGGCGAGCGGCACGCAAGCCGTGCTGCGGGCGCTCGACAAGGTCTCGGGCGAGGTCGAGGATCTGCCGCTCGCGGTGGGTGAGACCATCACCTATGGACGGCTGACCATCGAACTCAGCGCCTGCCGCTATCCGCAGGACAACCCGGCCTCGGATGCTTTCACCTTCCTGACCATCGACGACAGCCGCGACCGCGAGCGGGTGTTCCAGGGCTGGATGGTGGCGTCGAGCCCGGCTCTGAACGCGCTCGACCACCCCCGTTACGACGTCTGGGCGCTCAGCTGCGAGTGAGCGGCGCGCAGGCCCCGGCCAGCCAGCGCCGCGCCTCGGCCGAGACGGCGCCGGAAAGCTCGGCCTCGACCCGGGCGTGATAGGCGTCGAGCCAGGCGATTTCCTCGTCCGACAGCATCGCCGCCACGATCAGCCGCTTGTCGATGGGGCAGAGCGTGATCGTCTCGAAATCGAGCATCGCGCGATTGTCGCCAAGCGCGCCCGCCTCCTGCACCACGATCAGGTTCTCGATACGGATCCCCCAGCCGCCCGGGCGGTAATAGCCGGGCTCGTTCGACAGGATCATCCCCGGCTCCAGCGGCAGGGTCGAAATGCGGCTGATCCGCGCCGGACCCTCGTGCACGCTGAGCGCGGCACCGACGCCATGGCCGGTGCCATGGTCGTAATCCTGCCCCGCCAGCCACAACGGATAGCGCGCCAGCGCATCCAGATGCCCGCCCGCAACGCCCTTGGGGAAGCGCGCGCGGCTGACGGCGATCATGCCTTTCAGCACCCGGGTATAGGCATCGCGCCGCTCGGCCTCGACCGCGCCCACGGGCAGGGTGCGGGTGATGTCGGTGGTGCCGTCCGGGTATTGCCCGCCCGAATCGATCAGGAACAGGTCCCCGGGCGCCAGTTTGCGGTTGGTGCCCTCGGTCACCCGGTAATGGATCACCGCGGCATTGGGCCCGGTCGAGGAGATGGTATCGAAGCTGAGATCGCGCAGCGCGCCCGTCGCGGCGCGGCATTCCTCCAGCTTCACCGCCATGTCGATCTCGGTCAGCCCGTCCAGCGCATGGGCGTCGAACCAGGCGAGGAATTCGATCATCGCCGCCCCGTCGCGGCGATGGGCGGCGCGCATGCCCTCCAGCTCGGCCGGGTTCTTCCTGGCCTTGGCCATCAGGCAGGGATCGGCGCCCGCCACGCCCTCGGCCAGCGCCGCCTTGACCGCCACCGGCGCGGTCGCCGGGTCGAAGCGGGTGGCGCCGTTGAGGCTGCGCAGGGCTTCGGGGAAAGCCGAAACGGGGTGCCGGGTAACGCCCGCTTCTTCGGGAATCTGCGAAACCTTGGCCGGGTCGATGAAGAGGTCGAGCCGCGCGTCGTCATGCAGGATCGCGAAACCCTGTACGACCGGGTTGCGGATGATGTCGGATCCGCGCCAGTTCATCAGCCAGGCCAGGCTGTCGGCCAGCGTGATGACCGCCGCGCCGCTGCCCGCGCGTTTCAGCTCCTCCGCCAGATCCGCGCGCTTCTCGGCGCCGGTTTTCCCGGCCAGATCAAGCGGGTGCAGGCGGACCTTGCCCTGCGCAGGCGCCGGCTGGTCGGTCCAGACCGCGTCCAGCGGGTTCGGGGTCACCGGGCTGAGGGTGATGCCGCTGCCGCTGAGCCCGGTCTCGATCCGGGTGATCTCGTCGGGGGTATGCAGCCAGGGATCGAAGCCGATCACCGCGCCCGTCGGGGCGTGGGTCCGCAGCCAGTCGCCGGGCAGGGTGGCGGGCCAGTCGACCGGGGTGAAGACGTCCAGGGCCACCTGATCGCGGACCTGCAACGTGTAGCGGCCGTCGATGAAGACCCCGGCGATCTGCGGCAGGACGATGCAGAACCCGGCCGAGCCGGTGAAGCCGGTCAGCCAGCTCAGCCGCTCGTCATGCGGGCTGACGTATTCGCCCTGATGCGCGTCCGAGCGCGGCACGAGGAAGCCGGTGAGCCCCCGGACCGCCAGTTCCGCCCGCAGCGCCGCCAGGCGGGGCGGGCCGTCCGAGGGGCGGGTGGAGGCGGTAAAGGACTGGAACATGACGATTTTCCTGGGGTCAGTAGTCGTTGGCGCCCTTGCCCGCGAGGATCTTGTCGCGGTATTTGGCGATCCGTTTGCTCTGCGTGGCCTCGGTCTTGGCCGAGGCGAGCGCGATGACATAGGAGCGTTGGCGCCCGGGCGTGAGCGCGGCGAAGCCCTCGGCCAGCTCGGCATCCTCGTCCAGCGCGCGGACCAGAACCTCGGGCAGCTCCACCTCGGTGGGCGCGCGCGCGGGCTTCAACCCGGCCTCGGCCTTGGCCTTCGCCTCGGCCAGCAGCGCGGCGATGGCGGGGGCCATGGCCGCGACCTGCGCGGCATCGGTGAAACGGAGCATCGAGGGGGTCTGGCTGTTCGGACCGGGCTTTTCCAGCAGCCCCTCCGGGTCGCCCAAGAGCGCGGCATCGGGGAAGCTCAGGCGGAAATCCTCGCGGAAGGCGCCGATCAGCGCCAGATTGCGGCCCGCGTGGCGATAGCAGGGATGACCCCAGCGCACCGCCTCCTCCAGTCCCGCGTCGAGGCAGAGCCGGCGCAGCGCCAGCACCCCGTCGCGCCACAGCCGGGCCGAGCAATCGGGCGTCGCAAACCGGTCGCAGCGCCCGCAACCGTCCTCGAAGAAGGCGGCCGCCTCGGTAATCATCAGCGCCGGATCATCGAGGCCATGCCCATGACCCGGGCCCGGGCGCGGGGATCGGCGTCAAAGAGCGCGGCGAGCTGTTCGGTCATCGCCCCGGCCAGCTGCTCCACATCGGTGATGGTCACGGCGCGTTCGTAGTACCGCGTCACGTCATGGCCGATGCCGATGGCCAAAAGTTCCACCGCCTTGCGCTTTTCGATCATCGAGATCACGTCGCGCAGGTGTTTTTCCAGGAAATTCGCGGCGTTGACCGACAGTGTCGAATCGTCGACCGGCGCCCCGTCCGAGATCACCATCAGGATCTTGCGCTGCTCGCGCCGGGCCAGCATCCGGCGGTGGGCCCATTCCAGCGCCTCGCCGTCGATGTTTTCCTTGAGCAGGCCCTCTTTCATCATCAGGCCCAGATTGTCGCGCACCCGCCGCCAGGGGGCGTCGGCGCCCTTGTAGACGATGTGGCGCAGGTCGTTCAGGCGGCCGGGCGATTGCTTGCGGCCCTCGGCCAGCCATTTCTCGCGGCTCTGGCCGCCCTTCCAGGCGCGGGTGGTGAAGCCGAGGATCTCGACCTTGACCTGGCAACGTTCCAGCGTGCGGGCCAGAACATCGGCGCAGATCGCGGCGATCGAGATCGGCCGGCCGCGCATCGAGCCCGAATTGTCCAGAAGCAGCGTCACCACGGTGTCGCGGAATTCGGTGTCCTTCTCCCATTTGAAGGACAGGGGCGTCGTCGGGTTCGCCACCACGCGGGCAAGGCGGCCGGCGTCGAGGATGCCCTCTTCCTTGTCGAATTCCCAGCTGCGGTTCTGCTGCGCCTGCAAGCGGCGTTGCAGCTTGTTGGCCAGACGGCTGACCGCGCCTTTCAGGGGTTCAAGCTGCTGGTCCAGATAGGCGCGCAGCCGTTCCAGTTCGGCGGCTTCGGCCAGATCCTCGGCGCCGATTTCTTCATCGAACTGGGTGGTGAAGACGGTGTAATTCGGGTCGGCATCCGAGAAGGGCTGCGGCGCGGGCGGCTCGGGCGGAGCCTCGGCCTGCGGCATCTCGGTTTCCTCGGACATCTCGTCCTCGGCCTGATCGTCCATGACCATCTCGGTCTCGGCCGATTCCTCGCGCGGGCCGTCGTCCGATTGCTCGGTCTCGTCCTGCTGCTGGTCGTCGTCACCCTGGGAATCGGCGTTCTCGGGGGCTTCCTCGGAATTGTCCTCGGTCCCCTCCTGATCGTCGCCCATGTCGTCGGGATCGTCGCCCAGCTGGTCGCCGTAGCCCAGATCCTTGATGACCTGCCGCGCCAGTTTCGCGAAGCTCGCCTGATCGGCCAGCGCCGAATCGAGCCCCTCCAGCGTGCCGCTCGCCTGTTCCTCGAAGAAGGGGCGCCACATGTCGGCGACGGTATTCGCGCCCTTGGGCAGGGCCCGGCCCGAGGCCAATTCGCGGATCAGATAGCCCGCGGCAACGGACAGGGGCGCCTCGGCCTGGCTGCGGATCTGGGCATAGCCCTTGCGGTCGGCCTCGTGCGCGATGCGGGCGTCGATGTTCGAGGCGGTGCCGGGCATGTGCCGCGCGCCCACCGCCTCGCAGCGGGCGGTCTCCATCGCCTCGTAGAGGTCGCGCGCCATCTGGCCCTGCGGCATGTAGCGGCCGTGCACACCCTCGTCGTGGAAGCGGCGTTTCAGGGCGAAGCCATCGGCGGTGCCGCGCGCCAGCAGCACCTCGTCGCGGGTCATGCGGCGGGTCACCTGCGGCAGGCGCATCGTGTCCTTGGACATGCCGGGCGGGTCGACGGTGAAACTGACCGCCAGCTCGGCATCATCGGCCAGCGTGCGCGTGGCTTCGGTCAGGGCCTTCTTGAAGGGATCGGCGGGATTGTCGGAAGTCTTCTGCATGGCTCAGCGCCCACCGTTCAGGATATCGCCACCGCCGCCGACGCCGGGGCGCGGCGCCGCCGAAAGCAGGGCAGGGGCGGGAATGCGGTTCATGGCACAGGTAAATCACCCAAGCAGGCGAGGGGCAAGGGGGGGCGGCTCAGCGGAAGAGGTCGTCGCAGACCCGCGCCTGCCAGCCCTCGCGCAGATCGGCCAGGGGAAAGCCGCGTTCCTCGGTCCTTCCCTGGCGCCGGACCTCGGCCGCCTCCTCGCCGGGGCCGAGGGTCAGGGTATAGGCCCCGGTCAGCAGGTTGACCGAGCATTCGCCGTAATGCGACAGGTCCAGCCGGTCGTAGAAGCTGTAATCATAGCCCGCCACGACGAAACCGCCGTCGCGCCAGGCCAGCGTCAGCCATTGGTGCCAGGGGGTGCGGCCGACGCCGGTCTGCTCCGAGCGGATGGCGAAGGACGTGTCGCTGCGGGGCTCAAAAGCCGGGGCCTGACCGGCCATCGGCCCGGCAAAGACCACGCCCGGCAGGGTGAGCACCGGTTGCAGGCCCGTCACCTGATCGTTGAGCATCACTACCAGATCGGCCAGACCGTCCGGGCCGGGATAGAGCAGCGCGGCATCGAGCGCCTCGTCCCGGTTCCAGTCGCCCGAGATCGCGGCGATCGGCTGGCGGGCGCCGTCGGCCGGGGTCAGGGGATCGGCCTGCGCGGGAAGCGGCAGGGCGAGGGCGAGCAGCAGGGCGGTGCGCTGGATCATCGGCCGACAGAAGCATCCCGCCAGCCCGCTGGCAAATCACAGCTTTGCGCACAAAGCCTGTGCGGCGATGTGCCCGTGACGCGGGCGGACACAAGGGCCATGTTGCACCCAGCAGACAACAATGGAGACCCCCCATGACCCAGAAACCCCGTATCGCCGTCATCATCGGCACGACCCGCGACAGCCGCTTCGGCCATGTCCCGGCGCAATGGATCTTCGACAAGGCGCAGGAGCGCGGCGACTGGGACGTCGAGCTGGTCGACCTCAAGGATTTCGACCTGCCGCTCTTCAACGAGATGGCCTCCAACGCCTGGATGCCCTCGTCGGATCAGCGCGCGGTCGCCTGGCAGAAGAAAGTGGCCTCGTTCGACGGCTACATCTTCGTCACCGCCGAATACAACCGCTCGATCCCGGCGTCGCTGAAAAACGCGCTGGACCAGAGCTATGTCGACTGGAACCACAAGGCTTTCGGCATCGTCAGCTATGGCTCGGTCGGCGGCACCCGCGCGGCGGAACACCTGCGCACCATCGGCATCGAACTGCAGATGGCCGCGGTCCGCGCTGGCGTGCATATCGGCGGCGGCGATTTCTTCTCGGTCCACCCGCTGGGCGGCAACCCGCAGCCGATGTCGGCGATCGAAGGTTCGGTCGGCCCCTCGGCCAAGGCGATGCTGGACGATCTGGACTGGTGGACCCGCGCCACGATGGCCGCGCGCGGCTGACGCCTTTTCGGTTGGTGACGCGTGATGCGGCCCCCTTCGCGGGGGCCGTTTCAGTTCAGAGCGCGGCGCGGCCGGTCGCCAGATCCGCGAGCCGCGCGACATGCACGTCGAGCGCGTCGATCACCCGGTAGCCGGGCGTCTGGCCGTCGAAGGCGAGGTTGAGGTCGGTCCCGGCCAGCACCACCGCCTCGGCCCCCCGGTCGATGAGCTGCTGCCCGGCCTCCAGAAAGGTGGCGCGGGCCTCGGCCGAGCAGGCGCCTGCGACGGCAAGATCCTGATAGAGCTGGCCGATCTCGTCGATGCGGTCGTCGAGCGCCAGCGCCCGGGTCTTTCGGAGCTGGCCGTAGAGCCCGGTGCGCATCACCACCCTTGTGCCGAGGAGGCCTACGGATTGCAGCCCCTCGGCCGCGAAGTAATCATCGAGCGGGGCGACAGCCGAGACGAGGGGCAGGGGGCTGAGCGCGACGGTTTCCTCAAAGCAGAAATGCCCGCCAAGCGAGGTGATCGCCGCGCAATCGCAGCCCGCGGCCTTGAGCCGGTGCAGGAGTGGTGCATAGGCTTCGGCCTGTTCCTGGCGCAGATCGCTGGTGTTGGTGCGGATGAGGGTCTGGATGTCGGCCTGGACGATGGTCAGGGACAGGGGCTGGCCAGCCCGGGCAACGGCGGCGCAAAGGCGCTGGTAATAGACGATGGTGGCGGCGGGGCCGATGCCGCCGATCAGGCCGATGTGCAGGGGGCGGGGCATGAGGCGGGCTCCGTAGGATGGGCAATATTGCCCATCCTACCGCGCGGCGCGGCGAAACTGCCATAGGGCCAATCCTCGGGCCGGGTCACCAGACCGGCCAGCACCGGCGCCCTGCGGCAATCCTCCAGCGCGCGGTCGAGCGCCGCGGCATCGCGCAGGCAATGTTCCCAGTAGCGCCGCTGCCAGATGCCCCGTTCGCGCTTGCGCCGCAGGCTGTCGCGCGGGGCGAAATCACCGCTCACCGCGCGGGAAAACCGGGCCTTGATCCGCCGCCAGCGCTCGGGGAACAGCGCCGCATCCTCGGGTTCGGTCCAGATCGCGTGCAGCCGGTCGGGCAGCACCACCACAGCCTGTCGCCGCACCGGCAATTCCGCCAGCGTCCGCGCCCAGGCCTGCCGCAAGAGCGCGACCTCGGCGATCAGCAGCCCGCGCGCGGGCTCCTCCAGACAGAGCGTGAATTGATAGGTGGCGCCGTTCAGGCGCAGGCGGCGATAGGCGGTCATGCCGCCAGTCTCGCCCCCGTCCGGTTAAGAAAACGTGTGCCTCAGGCCATCGCCGCCGAGGCGGCGCTTTCGGGCAGTTCCTCGCCAAAGCAGCGCTGATAGAACTCGGCCACCGTCTGCCGTTCCAGCTCGTCGCATTTGTTCAGGAAGGTCAGCCGGAAGGCATAGCCGATGTTGCGGAAGATCCGCGCATTCTCGGCCCAGTTGATGACCGTCCGGGGCGACATCACCGTCGACAGCTGCCCCTTCATGAAGGCGGTGCGGGTCAGATCCGCGACCGTCACCATCTGGCTGATTTCCTGCCGCCCCTTCTGGGTGTTGTAATGGGGGTTCTTGGCCAGCACGATGGCGCTTTCGGCGTCATGCGACAGGTAGTTCAGCGTCGCGACCAGCGACCAGCGGTCCATCTGGGCCTGGTTGATCTGCTGCGTGCCATGGTAAAGGCCGGTGGTATCCCCCAGACCCACGGTGTTCGCCGTCGCAAACAGACGGAAGGCCGGGTGGGGGGTGATGATCTCGTTCTGATCGAGCAGCGTGAGCTTGCCGTCATGCTCCAGCACGCGCTGGATCACGAACATCACGTCGGCGCGGCCCGCGTCGTATTCGTCGAAGACGATGGCGCAGGGGTTGCGCAGCGCCCAGGGCAGGATGCCCTCGTGGAACTCGGTCACCTGCTTGCCGTCGCGCAGCTTGATCGCATCCTTGCCGATCAGGTCGATCCGGGAGATGTGGCTGTCGAGGTTGACGCGCACCGTCGGCCAGTTCAGCCGCGCCGCGACCTGTTCGATATGGGTCGATTTGCCGGTGCCGTGATAGCCCTGGATCATGACGCGGCGGTTGTAGGCAAAGCCCGCCAGGATCGCCAGCGTCGTATCGGGGTCGAATTTGTAGGTCGGGTCCAGTTCCGGCACCCGGTCCGTCGCCTCGGCGAAGGCCTTGACCTTCATGTCGGTCTCGACGCCGAACACCTCCCGGACAGAGATTTCTTCGGTCGGTTTGACAGCAGTATCGAGCATGGACGGTCGCCTTTGGTGCTTGGCGGGGCCAAAACCGCCCCGTTTCAGGGTTTGTGGATCATTCCGGCGGCCTGCGCAAGGGGGCGGGCCGGTTCCTCAGGCGCGCAGCCCCTGCACGATCAGCAGCGCGCCGCCCAGCACCACCACCGCGTCCAGAAATGCCACATGCGAGGCCGGACCCAGCCGCGACGCCAGCCGCTTGGCCAGGAATGCGCCGGGCAGGGCGGCAAGGCCAATCACCATCGCCACCCCGGCCAGCGGCCATGTCAGCGCCCCGGTGCCGGTGAAAACCGCGCTTTTCGCCAGCCCCAGCAGGAACGACACCGCGGCATCTGTGGCGATCACGCCCGGCCCGCCCAGCCCCGCGGCCAGCAGGATCGACAGCAGCAGCACGCCCGAGCCCGAGGTTCCGCCGTTCAGCAGCCCGTAGCCCGCCGCCGCCAGCGTCACGCCGCCCGGACCCAGGGCGCCATGCCGCCGCATCAGCCAGCGCCGGAGCGGCACCAGCGCCACCAGCGTGGCGCCGATCAGCACCATGACCTTGGGGCCCGACAGCAGGGAATAGAGCGCGGCGCCGACCCCCACGCCGGGCGCGGCGGCCAGCACCACCCGCAGCGCCAGCGGCCGGTCGAGCCGGGGCCACCAGGCGGCGACCCGCCCGGCATTGGTCAGCAGCGCCGACAGGCCGATCACCGGCACCACCGCCTCGGCGCCGATCAGCGGGATCAGCACCGGCGGCAGCAGGAGCCCGGTGCCATAGCCGGTGACACCCCCCAGGACCGAGGCCAGAAAGGCCACGGCGGCAATCAGCAGCGTCTGCGACAGGGTAATCATGACAGGCATCCGGGGATCATGATGGCCGCGGCTCTGCGCCCGCCCGCGGCCGCTGTCAAGGACGTGCATTGCGCGGTGTGCGGCGCGGTTCTAGCGTGATCCGGCCCCTCAGGAGGTTCCCGATGCGCCCGTCCCTGACCCGCCGCCATCTGCTGACCTGTGCCGCCGCCGCCCTCGCGCTTCCGGCCGCGGCCCAGACCGATCCCAAGCCGCCCCCGATCCCCGAGCTGCTGGCCCGGATCGAGCGTCAGCGGCTGTTCGACACCGTCACCGGGCTGGCCGCCTTTCCGACCCGCTGGACTCCCGGCCCGGATTTTCCCGCGGTCGAGGCCTGGGTGCATGAGGCCTTCAACCGCTCGGGCGGCGGCGCGCGGATCTTCACCCAGGGCTATGCCCACCGCGAGGCCGGCGCGCGGCACAACATCGTCAGCGGCGACCCGATGGATCCGCGCGGCGTGGTGCTGGTCGGCGCCCATGTCGACAGCATGTCGGAAATGCCCGCGACCTATGCGCCCGGCGCCAATGACAACGCCACCGGCGTCGCCGCGATGATCGAGGCCTGCCGGGTCCTGAGCCGGGTGCCGCTGCGCAAGGGGCTGGTCTTCGTGGCCTTTTCTGGCGAGGAGCAGGATCTCCAGGGCTCGACCGCCTGCGCCCAGATCGCTCGGCGGCAGGGCTGGCCGATCGAGCTGATGATCAACCTCGACATGCTGGGCCACCATCCCGCCCGGCCCGACGCGCCCCTCTATCTCGAGTACGACCAGGGCAACGCGGTCGCCGCCAATGACGCCCCGGCCCGCCGCTATGGCCTGATGGCCGCGCGTCTGGCCGCCGCTTTCACCACGCTGCGGACCGAGCATACCGATATCTGGGACAGCGATTACATGCCGTTCGAGGCGCAGGGCTATCCCTGCATCGGCTTCTACGACGGCGGGGCCGAGGCGCCGGAATACCATTCCACCTCGGACGTGCCCGAGGCGGTTGACCTCGACCGGCTGGAACAGGCGACGCGCCTCCTGGTCGCGACCCTCGCGGCGGTGGCGGGGCTGGGGGGCTGAAAAAGCCTGAAGGTTCCAGCAGCGGGCCGGATTGCCAAGGGCAGGGACCCCCCCTAGGGTCCGCGGCGAACCGCCTGGCCGAAAGCCCTTCCGATGTCCCTGATCCTTGCCACCCTGCCGATGCTGCTTCTGGTCCTCGCGGGCTATGTGCTGCGCGTCTCCGGCACCATTCCGCAGGCGCAATGGGCGGGCATCGACACGCTGGCCTTCCGGCTGCTGATCCCGGCGATGCTGGTCGGCGCCATCACCGAGGCCAATCTGGCCGAGGTCGCCGCCGGTCCCTTCGTGCCCGCGCTGCTGCTGGTGCTGGCGCTGATGGCGCTCGCCGCCTTCGCGCTGAAGGCGCTCTGGCCCGGGCTGCCCGACCCCAGCTTCACCACGCTCTTCCAGATCGGCACGCGCTGGAACGCCTTCATCGCCCTGACCGCCGCCCAGCAATTCGCCGGGCCCGAGGCGCTGACCTGGCTGGCGGTGGCCATGGCGGTGACCATCGTCGTCATCAACCTGGCCAATATCGCCGTGCTGGGCCTGTGGGGCCGCCCGCCCGAGGGCGCGCCGCGGGGTGCTGCGGGCATGGTCAGGGTGGTGCTGACCAACCCGCTGGTGCAGGCCTCGGTCATCGGCCTCGTGCTGAACCTCACCGGGTGGGGCCTGCCCGATTTCCTGGCGGTGACGCTGGATCTGGCCGGGCGCGCGGCGCTGAGCGTCGGGCTCCTCTGTGTCGGCGCCGGGCTCATGCCGCGCAGGCTCTTCAGCGCCTCGGCGCCGATGTGGGCCGGGCTCTTCCTCAGGCCGGTGCTGGCGCCCTCGCTGTTCCTGGCGATTGGCTGGGGCTTCGGGCTGGCGCCCGCTGCGATGCTGGCCGGCGCGCTGGTGTTCCTGGTCCCGGCCGCGGCCAATGGCTATATCGTCGCGCGGCAGATGGGCGGCGACGCGGAACTCTATGCCGCGATCCTGACCTGGCAGACGCTGCTGTGCCTGCCGCTCTTGCCGCTTCTGGCCGCGCTGGTGCTCTGAGGGCGCCTTTCGCTTGACACAGGCCCCGCCACCTTTACCTATGGTCCAAGGTTTTCAAGGCATTCCAGCAGGTTTTTCATGAGCGGACTTCTGGCGCTTCTCGACGACGTCGCAGGGATCGCCAAGGTGGCGGCGGCGCAGATCGACGATATCGCCGGACAGGCGGCCAAGGCCGGGGCCAAGGCCGCGGGCGCGGTGATCGACGATGCCGCGGTCACGCCGAAATACCTGCACGGCTTTGCCCCCGCCCGCGAATTGCCCATCGTCGGCAAGATCGCCCTCGGCTCGATCCGCAACAAGCTGCTGATCCTCCTCCCCGCGGCGCTGATCCTCTCGGCCTTCGCGCCCTGGGCGATCACGCCGCTGCTGATGCTGGGCGGCTCCTATCTGTGTTTCGAGGGGGCCGAGAAGATCTGGCACCTGTTCCGCCCGCATACGCCCCATGCCGACGGGCAGGTGCTGAACGGCGATCCCACGCATCTGGAACAGCAGAAGGTGGCGGGCGCGATCAAGACCGATTTCATCCTCTCGGCCGAGATCATGACCATCATCCTGTCGAACCTCGACGCCGATCAGGGCATCTGGGTCGAGGCCGCGGCGCTGGCCATCGCCGGGATCGGCATCACCGTCGCGGTCTATGGCGGCGTGGCGCTGATCGTGAAGGCCGATGACGTGGGCCTGTGGCTGGCGCGGGTCGGCCGCTGGTCGGGCACCCGGGCGCTGGGGCGCGGCATCGTGCGCTTCATGCCGTGGTTCATGAAGGTGCTGATGATCGTCGGCACCGCGGCGATGATCTGGGTCGGCGGCTCGATCCTGCTGCACGGGCTGGCGGAACTGGGCTGGTCAGTGCCCTATGACTGGATCCACCACCGGGCCGAGGAGGCCGCGCATCTCGTGGGTCAGGCTCAGGGCTTCGTCGCCTGGGCGGTCACGGCGTTCTTTGACGGCATCGCCGGGCTCGCCTATGGCCTGGCGCTGATCCCGGTCGCCACCTGGGTCATCAACCCGGTGCTCGGCAAACTGACTGGCGCCAAAGCCGCCCACTAAGCCTTCATCTTTGTTCTGAAAATATCCTCGGGGGTTTCCAAAGGGGGCCCGAGGGTCCCCTTTGGCGGGGGGCGCGGGGGGCTGGCCCCCCGCCCTTTCCGTCTCCGGGGGGCTGGACGCCCGGTATGACCCGGCCCCTCTCAGTCGCGGAAGCTGCGGCTTTCCTTGATCTGGTCCCAGGCCCAGACCACCTCCTGCAGGCGCTCCTCGTCGGCGCGGTTGCCGCCGTTGAGGTCGGGGTGCAGATCCTTGACCAGGCTCTTGTATTGCTTGCGGATCTCGGCCCGGCTCCAGGTGTCGCGCGCGTCGAGGATCTCCAGCGCGCGGCGCTCGGTGGCGGGCAGCTTGCGGGTGTGATGGGCGCGGGCATGGCCGGTTTCCGGCCGCCGGCGCGTCGCGTTCTCGCCCAGCACCTGATAGGGGTCGTCGATGCCGTGGCGCGACCAGTCGCGGTTCTCGCCCTTGCCGAAGGCGCTGGTCGCCCGGCCCCAGACGCGGTCGCGCTCCATGGAATCCTGCATCTCGGCCTCGGTCTGGCCCGAGAAGAAATTCCACTTCAGGTTATATTCGCGCGCGTGTTCCTTGCAGAACCACAGGTAATCGTCCAGCGCATCGGGCGAGCGCGGGGCACGGTATTGCCCGGCCTCGGTGCAGCCGGGATGCTGGCACTGGCGCGCCGATGTCTCGACGGCGCCGGACATGCCGCGCCGCCCTCGCGCCTTCTTCTTCTTGTCGGTCGAGGCGCGGATATCGAAATTGAACGGGTCGCGGGTCATGGCTCTGCTGTCTGCCTGCTGCTCGGCCTTCGGTCATGGCGGACCGGCCCGGAGCTGCCGGACATCCGGGGCCGCGAGTCGGAGGCGCAAGTCTATCGTTTTTTGCGGGGGAAAGGAAAGGGTTGCGCAGCGCACCGGCGCGCAACCCGGCGGCTGGCGGCGGATCAGCCCTGCGCGTCGTCCTCGGCCCCGCTGCCGCGGGGGCGCAGCACGGGTTCGGCGCGCGCCGAACCCTCGGCCCGCAGCATGGCGCCCGAGCGGAAGAGCGGCTCCTGCCGGCGCACCGGCGTGGCGAGGGGGGTGGCGACCGGCGCCGCGCTGACGGCGGGCGCGGCGGGTTCGGGCGCCTCCGGGACCGGTGCCGCATGGCCCTGCGCTGCGGCCAGGGCCGCACCCGCGTCGGGCCGCGTGGCACCCAGTTCACGGGCGAAGATCATCACCACCTGTTGCGAGACCCGGACCGAGCCCAACCGCGAGCGTTCCTCGCAGGGCAGGGTTTCGGTCCGGACGAAGTGCCAGCCGCCCGCCGCCTCGGCGTTGATCCGTTCGGCCAGCGTATGGGCGAAGCGGTCGGCAATGGTCTTCAGACCTTTGGATTTTGCCGCGCGCTGAGGGGCGGGGACGACCTTGTATTCGTGCATCGGGGTTTCCGGCTTTTGCGTGCCGGATCGCTCCGGCCGGCTTCCGCGCCTTTTGCGGCAATCGGCCCCGCATTGCAAGCGGCTGAGGCGGCCGCCCGCCCGGGATCGGCCGGGCCTTGCCGGTCGCCCGGGCCGAAGCCAGCCGGACCACAGGATATTTCACCCGATCAACAGGCTTTTGATTGTCAGGTGAAAAGCCGCGGTGATAGCGTCCTGAGACGTTTTCTCGGAGGGATTACCATGATTTCAGTACGCCTTTTCGCCGTCCCTGCGCTGGTCGCGCTTCTGGGGACGGGCCCGGTCCTGGCGCAGCAATCGCTGAACGGGACGATTACCGGAAATGATGTCGATCGCATCGCCGAACTTGCCCGCGCCTATGGCACGATCGAGCGGCGCGAGGACGAGGACGGCGTCTGGCTGCGCGGCGAGATGGACGGCATCGTCTACACGATTTCGTTCCTCAACTGCAACGACGCGCATCAGGACTGCACCTCGGTCCAGTTCCGCGCCTGGTGGGAATCGAACGGCGCCCATTCCATGGACCGCATGAACCAGTGGAACCGCGACCGCCGCTTCTCGGCCGCTTATCTCGACTCCAACAACAACGCCACGATCGAATGGGACGTGAACCTGGCGGGTGGGGTCACGGCGACCAATTTCGACGATTCCATCCAGTGGTGGCAGGCCGTGGTGCGCCAGTTCCGCGAGCAGGTGGTCGATCCGGGCTTTGCCGCCGCGGGCATGTCGACCACGGCGCCCAGCACGCCCTCGGCCCCGCCCGCCGCGCGCGGCAAGTGATCCGGGCCTGACGGGCCCCTAGGCCGCCGCCCTCAGCCCCGCGCCGCTCAGCTGGCGCATTGCGGCAGGGCGGCGGTGAATTCCGCGATCTCGCGGCGGTGGTCGGCATTGCGCATCGGTGGCCAGTCGGCGGCCACGCCGCCCGCGCCCTGCACCAGCACCCCGTCCCGCGCCACCGCGGCCGAGGCGATGCGCACCGCGCAGGTCAGATTGTCGGCGCCGTCGTAGAGCCCGTCCGCGCCCAGGTCGCAGCCATGATGGCGCGCCGTCGCGGGCGAGATCTGCAACAGCCCCTGATAGGCGCCGCCGCCGCCCGCCGCCCGCGGGTTCCAGGTGCTTTCGAACCGCGCGAGCCCCGAGAAGAAGGCGACATAGAAGGCCGCGCGCTGGCTGGGCGAGGCCTCGGCGTAATCGGGGCAGAAGGTCTCCACATCGGCGGGCACCGCCTCGACCATGTCCGTGCCATGGGTCAGCAGCGCCTCGATCATCGCCGTGTTCCATTCCGCCGCCTCGGGTCGGAAGTTCCAGCGCGCAGCGACCTCGGGGGTATTGTCCTCGTGCGGGGTGGCGGCGCAGGCTGCAAGCAGCGGCAGAAGAAACAGGGCGGAGCGCATCGGGGGAGCCAGGGTTGTTGACGATGTCGTTTTCCTGACTCCGTGCCGGAATTTGCGCAAGACGGAGTCTGGCGGCCTCGGCAGACATGCGCGGAAAGGCGCCGGGGCGGAAAAGCGCTTTTCCTTATCCTGCGGGCGTTCTAGAACCGCGACCAAGAACCGCGGCCCCGCCGGATAAGGATTGTGACATGCTCGATCTCAGCTTTGACGCCCCCAAACCCAAGGTCATCGCCGGTGCCAAGGGCGATTGGGAACTGGTCATTGGCATGGAAATCCACGCCCAGATCTCGACCCAGGGCAAGCTCTTCTCGGGCGCCAGCACAACCTTCGGGGCCGAGCCGAATTCGAACGTGGCCTTCGTCGATGCGGCGATGCCCGGCATGCTGCCGGTGGTGAACGAGTATTGCATCGAGCAGGCGGTGCGCACGGGCCTTGGCCTCAAGGCGGCGATCAACCTGTGGTCGGCCTTCGACCGGAAGAACTATTTCTACCCCGACAACCCGCAGGGCTATCAGATCAGCCAGCTTTACCATCCCATCGTCGGCGAGGGCGAGGTCATCGTCGAGATGGGCCCAGGCGTCGCCCGCGTGGTGCGGATCGAGCGGATCCATGTCGAGCAGGACGCGGGCAAGTCGATCCACGACATGGACCCGTCCATGTCCTTCATCGACTTCAACCGGACCGGCGTGCCGCTGATGGAGATCGTCAGCCGCCCCGACATCCGCGGGCCCGAGGAAGCGGCGGCCTATGTCGCCAAGCTGCGGCAGATCCTGCGCTATCTCGGCACCTGCGACGGCAACATGCAGAACGGCAACCTGCGGGCCGACGTGAATGTCAGCGTCTGCAAGCCCGGCCAGTACGAGAAATATCAGGCGACGCAGGATTTCAGCCATCTCGGCACGCGCTGCGAGATCAAGAACATGAACTCGATGCGCTTCATCCAGCAGGCCATCGACTATGAGGCCCGCCGCCAGATCGCCATTCTGGAGGATGGCGGCAAGGTCGATCAGGAGACCCGGCTCTACGATCCGGACAAGGGCGAGACCCGCTCCATGCGTTCGAAGGAAGAGGCGCAGGATTACCGCTATTTCCCCGATCCCGACCTGCTGCCCCTGGAGATCGAACAGGCCTGGGTCGACGGCATCGCCGCCTCGATGCCGGAACTGCCTGACGCCAAGAAGGCCCGCTTCATGGGGGATTTCGGCCTGACGGATTACGACGCCTCCGTGCTGACCGCCGATGTCGAGAACGCCGATTTCTTTGAATCGGTGGTGGCCGTGGGCGAAGACGGCAAGCTGGCCGCGAACTGGGTCATCAACGAGCTGTTCGGCCGCCTGAAGAAGGAAGGCCAGGAGATCGGCGAAAGCCCGGTCTCGCCCGCGCAACTGGGCGGGGTGATCCGGCTCATCAAGTCGGGCGACATCTCGGGCAAGATCGCCAAGGACCTGTTCGAGATCCTGTGGACCGAGGGCGGCGATCCGGCTGGAATTGTCGAGGCGCGCGGCATGAAGCAGGTGACGGATACCGGTGCCATCGAGAAGGCGGTGGACGAGATCATCGCCGCCAACCCGGCGCAGGTGGAAAAGGCCAAGGCCAATCCGAAGCTGGCCGGCTGGTTCGTGGGGCAGGTGATGAAAGCCACTGGCGGCAAGGCCAACCCGGCCGCGGTCAACGATCTGGTGACGGCGAAGCTGGGCCTCTGAGACGGGGCAGGGCGGCCGGGGCACGCTCCCGCCCGCCCACCCCGGGTGCCCCGGCCGCGGCAGCCTCGCGCCCGGCCTGACGGGCGCCGGTCCCGGCCCTCTCGCGAAACGCCGGCCCCTTCTTTGCGCCTCAAATATCCCGGGGGTCCGGGGGCTGGCCCCCGGCTTCCTGCCCGCCGCCGCCTCAGCCCGGCAGATGCGCCGCCAGCGCCACTTCCAGCATCGCCACATCCGGCACCACGGTGACCAGATCGCGCAGGAAGGCCGGCGCGAAGCCCTGGGCGATCACATGCTCGATCAAGGCCAGCAGCGGCTGCCAGAAGCCGTTCTGATCGACCAGCACGATGGGTTTGCGGTGGAGCCCGATCTGCGCCCAGGTCACCACCTCGAAGAATTCGTCCAGCGTGCCCGCGCCGCCCGGCAGCACCACGATGGCGTGGGAATTGGCGAACATGACCTTCTTGCGCTCGTGCATCGTCTCGGTGATGACCAGCGCGTCAAGCCCCGCGCGCGCCACCTCGCCCTGCATCAGATGCGTCGGGATCACGCCGAAGGTGCGCCCGCCCGCCGCCTGCGTGGCCCGTGCCGTCTCGCCCATCAAGCCGATGTCGCCCGCGCCATAGACCAGCCGCCAGCCGCGCCGGGCCAGCATCTGCCCGGTATCGCGGGCCAGCCCGACCATGGCCGGATCGCTGCCGGGACGCGAGCCACAGAAGACGCAGACCGAGGGGGGGAAGGCCGACATGGAGGGTCCTTTCGCAAGACCTTGGGGGATGAATATTGTTTTGCCCATAGATACGGGCGTTGGTACAAGGGAACAAGGGCAGAGGCCCACGGGGAGAATTAGGCAAGATGGCGCGAAACCTGGTCTGGATCCTGGGGGGCGGCACGATGGCCGCGGCGGCGGCCGTTGCGGTCTGGCTCGCAGCCGGGATGCAGGGGGACGGGGGGCTGCCCGCCGCCGGATCCGGCGCGCCCCCGGGGTCGGATCAGGCACCCGCCGTCCCGCCCCTCGCCGCCAACACGCCCCAGCCTCCGGCCGCCGCGCCGGTCGAGCCGCCGCCGGTCCAGGAGCAGGCCGCACAGGAACAACCCACGCCGCCGCGTTTCGACGTGGTCCGCGTGGCCCGCGATGGCGAGGCCCTGGTTGCGGGCTCGGCGGCGCCCGGTTCGGCGGTGACGCTCAGGGTTGACGGAACGATGGTGGCCGAGGCGGCGGCCGATGGTTCGGGCCAGTTCGTGGCGATGTTCTCGCTGGGGTCGAGCGTCGATGTGCAGGTCATGACGCTGGAAATGGCCGATGCGGCGGGCCTCGTGACGATGGGTGAGGATACCGTCGTCCTGACCCCGCGCCCCGAGCAGGTGGCGGCGCTGGAGGCACCGGAAGCACCGGAGACCGTCGCGGCATTGGCCGAGGCATCGCCCGAGGTGCCGGGTCAGGAGGTCGCGGAACAGCCGGTGGCGACCGAGGGCGACGCGCCCGCCGAGACGGCGGCGGCAGAACCCTCGTCCGAAGGCCCGGCGGGGATGCCCGGGGCGCAAGCTGCCGGAGCGGTCGCGTCCGCGGCGCCAGAGGCGGCGCCGGTCGCGGCCGAAGCCCCCGGCGCTGAGACGGGGGCCGCTGACCTGGCCTCGGCCGAAGTGCCCGACCTGCCGACCGCCTTCCTGTTGCGTGGTGACGGCGAGGTGGAGGTGCTCGACCAGGGGCCGAGCGTCATGGACAATGTGGTCATCGATTCGATCAGCTATTCCGAGGCGGGCGAGGTGCAGATCTCGGGCCGCGCCGCCGGAAGCGCGCCGACGGCGACTTTGCGCATCTATCTCGACAACCGGCCGATTGCCGTGGCGCAGGCGGAGCGGGGCGATTGGCGGCTGGATCTGCCCGCCATCGCCCCGGGCATCTACACGCTGCGCGTCGATCAGCTGACCCCTGAGGGCGGCGTGGAATCGCGCTTCGAGACCCCCTTCCAGCGCGAGGCGCCCGAGGTGATCGCCGCGGCGCGGGCCCGGGCCGCCGGGGGCGACGCGGCTGAAAGTGCCGCCGCAGCGACCCCGGAACCCTCGGCGATTGACGCGGCGACGCCCGCACCGGAACCGGCGGGACCGGAGGCTGCGACCACCAGCGCCGCAACGGAGGCGGTGACGCCGCCCAGCGACGGCCCGCCGATCGCGGCAGCCCCGGAAACCGCGGCGCCCGCGGCGGGCGCCAGCGAGACCGGGACCAGCGCGACGGATCTGGCAGGCGCGACGGGGACCGCCGGGGGAACTGGCAACGGCGACGGCGGGGCAGCGATACCCCCAGACGCCGGGGCGGATAGCGGGACGCTGGCGGGCGCCTCGGGCACCGTCGAGGGGACCGGCAACGGCAACAATACAGCCACAGCGAGCGGCGCCTCGGCGAGCGCGACGCCGCTGGCGGGCGCCTCCGGCACCGCCGAGGGGACAGGCAACGGGGAGGGCGGGGCAGCGGTGCCCGCAGGCGCCGGGGCGGTGAGCGGGACGCTGGCGGGTGCCTCGGGCAACGGCGAGGGGACCGGCAACGGCGACAATACAGCCCCAGCGAGCGGCGCCTCGGGGAGCGCGACGCCGCTGGCGGAGGCCTCCGGCACCGCCGAGGGAACCCGAAACGGGGAGGGCGGGTCGGTGGCGTCGGCGAGCGGCGAGGCGAATGACGGGACGCTGGCAAGCGGCTCGGCCTCTGTCGCGGGCACCGGCAATGGTGCCGATGCGGCCGGGGCAACCGCCAGCGAAGGCCCGGACGAAGGAACATTGGCGAGCGCCTCCGACACCGCCGGGGGAACCGGCAATGGCGACAGCGGCGCCTCCGTGAGTGCTGGCGGGGCGGCTCGGGCCGAGACCTCCGGGACGGCCGAGGCGACAGGGAATGCCGAAAGCGGCTCGGCCAGCGCCCCGGTCGCGGGTGAGGGCGCGGCCGGTGCGAGGGTTCCGGTGACCGCGCCCGGCACCGTCCCGGCGGCGGGGAACACGGGCGGGGCAAGCGCCAGCACGGCGACGGGTCAGAGCGCGGCCGCCGGGGCAAGCGCCAGCACCCAGACCGCCGAGGCGGCGGCATCGGCGCCGGTCTCGGGCAGCGCTTTCGAGGCGGCCCCCACCAGCAGCAGCGCGCCCCGGGTCGCGCTGATCACCGTGCAGCCGGGCCATACGCTCTGGCATATCTCGCGCGAGCGCTACGGGGCGGGCGAGCGCTATGTCATCATCTACCGCGCCAACCGCAGCCAGATCCGCAATCCCGACCTGATCTACCCGGGGCAGGTCTTCACCCTGCCCGAGAACTAGGCGCCCCCGCCACAGCCCCCGGGACATGTGCGGCACCCGATGCGGCAGGAAAGCCCCTGATCCGGCTGGTTTTCAGCGGACGGGGGCATTACCTCTGCCCCCTGCCGCCCCATCCGCCTGCCAGCCCGGAGCCCCATGCGCTATCGCCCCTCGAATTCCGCCTTGCCCGCCGACCCCGACCAACCCCGCGCCTCGGGCTGGGCTACCATCGCCAAGGTGGCGCCCTATCTCTGGCCTCCGGGTCAGAAGGGGCTGCGGACCCGCGTCGTGCTGGCCATGGTGGCGCTGCTCATCTCGAAGCTGATCGCCGTGGGCTCGCCCATGCTTTACAAGGGCGCGGTCGATGCGCTGGCGCCGACGCCTCTGGACGCGGGCTGGCTGGTCGGCATCGGCGCGGTCGGGCTGACCATCGCCTATGGCCTGGCGCGGCTGATGAACAACGGCTTCCAGCAATTGCGCGACGCTTTCTTTGCCGCCGTCGGGCAGCGGGCGCTCCGGCAACTGGCGCTGGAGACCTTCACCCATATCCACGCGCTGAGCCTGCGGTATCACCTGACGCGCAAGACCGGCGGCCTGAGCCGGATCATCGAGCGCGGCGTCAAGGGCGTCGATTTCCTGCTGCGGTTCCTGCTGTTCTCGATCGGGCCGCTGGTCTTGGAACTGCTGATGATCGCGGTCGTCATGCTGGTCCTCTTCGACGTCTGGTATCTGGCGGTGATCGTCGTCACCATCGCGCTTTATGTCTGGTTCACCTTTGCCGTGACCGAATGGCGGGTGAAGATCCGCCGGGTGATGAACCAGCAGGACACCGACGCCAACCAGAAGGCCATCGACAGCCTGCTGAACTTCGAAACCGTCAAGTATTTCAACGCCGAAGAGCGCGAGGCGCGGCGCTATGACGGGGCGATGGCGGGCTATGAGGCGGCGGCGCTGAAGACGCAATATTCGCTGGCGGTGCTGAATTTCGGCCAGACCGCGCTCATCACCACCGGCCTTGTGGTGGTCATGGTCATGGCGGCGGTCGGCGTGCAGAACGGCCAGCTGACGGTCGGCGATTTCGTCATGGTCAACGCCTACATGATCCAGATCACCATGCCCTTGAACTTCCTCGGCACGGTCTATCGCGAGATCCGGCAGGCGCTGGTCGATATGGGCGAGATGTTCGGCCTGCTGGGTCAGGCGCCCGACGTGACCGAGAAGCCGGGCGCGGTGCCGCTGCGACTGTCAGGCGGGCATGTGCGGCTGGACGCGGTGCGCTTCGCCTATGACCCGGAACGCGAGATCCTGAAGGGGATCACCGTCGATGTGCCGGCGGGGCAGAAGATCGCGCTGGTCGGGCGCTCGGGCAGCGGGAAATCGACCATCGGGCGGCTCTTGTTCCGCTTTTACGATGTGAGCGGCGGGCGGCTGACCATCGACGGTCAGGATATCCGCGACGTGACACTGGACAGTCTGCATGCAGCGATCGGCGTGGTGCCGCAGGATACCGTGCTCTTCAACGACACGATCTATTACAACATCGCCTATGGCAAGGACGACGCCACGCGCGAGGAAGTCGAAGCGGCAGCCCGCGCCGCCCGGATCCACGATTTCATCAGCATGCTGCCCGAGGGCTACCAGACCCAGGTCGGCGAACGGGGGCTGAAGCTGTCGGGCGGTGAGAAACAGCGGGTCGGCATTGCCCGGACGCTGCTGAAGGACCCGGCGATCCTGCTGCTGGACGAGGCGACCTCGGCGCTGGATACCCATACCGAGCGCGGCATTCAGGAGGCGCTGGCGGCGGCGGGCAGCGGGCGGACGGTCATCACCATCGCGCACCGCCTGTCCACGGTGGTCGATGCCGACCGGATCGTGGTGCTGGAAGAGGGCGTGGTGGTCGAGGAGGGCCCGCATGCCGTGCTGATGGCGCGGGGCGGGCGCTATGCCGAGATGTGGGCGCATCAGCAGGCCTCCGAGGGGCAGGCGGAAGCGGCGCAATAGTGACAGGCAGACGCCGCGCTCAGGCCCCCGCAAGGGGAGCCTTCGCGCGGCGTGTCGGGACCCCTTGGGGTCCCTCCGGGCGCCCGGTTACGGGCGTTGCGTCAGGGGCGCTTCACCGGGCAGGTCGAGAGGCCGAAGATCGAATAGAGCGGGCAGGTGCCGACAAGCCCGGTCACCAGCGGGATCACCCCCAGAAGGAAGGCCCAGCGATAGGCGGCCTCGGGGAAGACGAAATACCCGGCCAACAGTGCCAGTCCGACGATGACCCGGAGGATGCGGTCGATTGACCCTTCGTTGCGCGTGAACATGGCGGTCTCCTTTGCTGTTCGCGGTCAGGAGGATGTCTAGCGCGGCCTTCGCGAGTCGGTCTGTGACGTGGTCACGCGCGCGGGGCGGCGGGCCTGCGTCATTGCGCCTCGGCCAGACGTTTCAGCGCCGGAGGGTCGCGCAGCTCGACCCGGCCGCGGTCGGTGGCGACGAGGCCGCGTTTCGCCATCGCCTCCAGCCGGCGCGAGACCACCTCGCGGGCCGAGCCGATGCGGGCGGCGAGTTCGGCATGCGTGGCCTCGACCGCGCCGCTGCGGCCGAGGTCCAGAAGCGCCGCCGCCAGCCGGGCCTCGACCCGGGTGAAGGCGACCCGTTCCAAAAGCGCGGTCATGTCGTTCATGCGGCTGGCCAGCGCCCGGAAGACGAAGCCGCGGAAGGCCTCGGACCGTGCCATCAGCGCGTGGAACAGGGTGGCCGGGATCACCACGATCCGCGTGTCGCTGACGCAGAGCGCTTCGCCCGAATAGGGCTCGTCGCCCAGAAGGCCCAGCGTGGTCTGGATACAGCTTTGCCCGGGTTCGACGGCATAGAGCAGGATCTCGCGTCCCGAGGGGCCGGTCAGCGAGACCTCGATACGACCCGACAGGACCATGGCGAAGCCCTGCGGCGCCTCGCCCGGGCCAAAGACCCGGGCGCCGCGCGGCAGGGTCGTCACCGGCAGGGCGTCAAGCCGCGCCGCCTCCTCGGGGGCGAGGCCGGGGAGGCTGGCTGCGGCCCAGCCCATCAGCCGCGCCCGCGTTTCTCGAAACGAGGCAGCATGGCCGAGAAATCCATGCCGCGCCCGTCCTCGCGTTCCACGAATTGCTCGTAGAGGGCGGCGGCGAGCTGGCCCATCGGCGTGTCGGCATCGGCGCTGTCCGCCGCCTGCTGGCTGAGGCGCAGGTCCTTCAGCATCAGCTCCGCCGCGAACCCCGGCTTGTAGCCGTTGTCGGCGGGGGATTTGGCGCCGACGCCGGGGGCCGGGGTATAGGCGTTCATCGTCCAGCTGTAGCCAGAGGAGGTGCTCACCACATCGAACATCTTCTGCCGGTCGAGGCCCAGCTTGTCGGCCAGTGCGAAAGCCTCGCAGGTGGCGATCATGGTGACGCCGAGGATCATGTTGTTGCAGATCTTGGCGGCCTGTCCGGCGCCCGCCGCGCCGCAATGCACCGCCTTCTGGCCCATGATGTCGAAAAGGGGTTTGACCGTGGCGAAGGAAGCGTCCGAGCCGCCGACCATGAAGGTGAGCGTCCCCGCCGCCGCGCCGCCGATCCCGCCCGAAACCGGGGCGTCCAGCGCGCCCAGACCGGCGGTTTCGGCCTGTCCGGCCACCGCCTTGGCGCTGTCGACATCGACCGTCGAGCAATCGCAGAGCACCGCGCCCGGTTTCATCGCCGGGATGACCTGATCGGCGACGGCGCGCAGGATGGCGCCATTGGGCAGCATGGTGATGACCACATCGGCGCCCCGGGCGGCCTCGGCCGCGCTGGCGGCCATGCTCAGGCCCTCGGGTTTGGCCATCGTGTCGAAGCCGGTGACGGTGTGGCCCGCCGCGCTCAGATTGGCGGCCATCGGCGCGCCCATGTTGCCGAGGCCGATAAAGGCGATGTTCATGATTTTTCCTCCTCAGGTTCGGGACGCCAGCCGGTGGCCATGGCCTCGGCGGCGGAATAGGGGGCGGCGGCGAAGGGCGGCTGCGCCTCGCACCAGCGCGAATGACGCATCAGGGCCGGTCGCTCGCCCAGCCGCCGCGGCTGTTTCTCGGCGAGGTATCGGGTGGCGCAGCCCAGCGCCAGATCGGCGCGGGTCAGGCGTTCGAACAGGGGCGCGGTGGCGGCGCGGTCCTCCAGCCAGTCAAGGGCGCCGGTGATCTGGGTCTGCAACCGGGCGATGGCTTCGGGGTCGCGCAGCGCCACGGGGCGGCGGATCAGTTCGCCCATCAGCAGCACCGCCTTGTCGGCCAGCGACAGCGCCACGGCCTCGACCTGGAGGACCGGCAGCATGGCGTCGCCCGCGGGCGTGAGCGAGGTCGCGGGATGCGTTGCGTCCAGCCATTCGAGGATGGCGCGGCTGTCGGTCAGCACCGCACCCGAGGGCAGGGTCAGCACCGGCGCCTGACCCAGCGGATTGGTCGCGCGCATCGTCTCGAAATCGCGAAACACCGAGAGCGGGCGGCGCTGATAGGCGCAGCCGTGATGATGCAGCGCCACCGCCACCCGGCGCACGAAGGGCGAATCCATCAGGCCCCAGAGTATCATCGCCGCGCCCCTTCAGAAGGTCAGCTCGTCCGCCCCGAGCGGCGCCAGCATGGCAGCGACCTCGGCCTCTGTCACGGCCCCGGGTGCGGGGTGCTTCCACGTCGGGTTGCGGTCCTTGTCAAGGATCTGCGCCCGCACCCCTTCGATGAAATCGCCGTGCTCCATCGAGCGCCAGGTCCAGCGGTATTCCTGTTTCAACGCCTCTTCCAGCGTCAGCGGCGCCGGGCGCAGCATGGCCAGCGTGCAGGCCATCGACAGGGGCGAGTTGCGGCGGATGGCCTTCAGCGCCGATCGGGCGAGGGGGCTGTCGTCGCCCTCCAGCGCGGCGATGATCGCGGGCATCGTCGGCTGGCCGAACAGCCGGTCGATGCGCGATTGCTCGGCCGCCATCGGGCTTTCGGGCGTGTGGCGGACGGGCAGGGCGTCCAGATCGCCGGTCTCGCAGAGCGCGGCCTTGGTCGCGTCCCATTCCGCCTCGGGCAGGAAGCGGTTGGCGAACCCGGCGTGGATCGCGTCGCCCGGGCCCATGCGTGCGGCGGTCAGCGCCAGATAGAGGCCCAGCTGCCCGGGCGCCCGGCCCAGAAGATACGTGCCGCCCACGTCGGGTATCATGCCGATGCCGCATTCAGGCATGGCCATCTGCGTCGTCTCGCCCACCACCCGGTGCGGGATATGGCAGCCGTAACCCACGCCGCCGCCCATGACGAAGCCGTGCAGGAAGCTGACGATGGGCTTGGGATAGGTCGCGAGCAGCCGGTTCATGCGGTATTCGTCGCGCCAGAAGTCGCGGCCCATGGCGTAATCGCCCTGTTTGCCCGCGGCTGTCACCTGGGCGATGTCGCCGCCCGAGCAGAAGGCCCGCTCGCCCGCGCCGTCCAGAATGACCAGCGAGACCGTGGGATCGTCGCGCCAGCGTTCCAGCGCCGCGGTGGTCTCAAGGCAGATCTCATGGGTCAGCGCGTTCAGCGCCTTGGGGCGGTTCAGGGTCAGCCGACCGGCGCGGCCTTCGGTGCGGATCAGGAGGTCGGGTTCCATCAGCCCCTCTCGGCCAGCAGCGCGCGGGCGGTAATCAGGCGCATGATCTCGTTGGTGCCCTCAAGGATCTGGTGCACCCGCAGGTCGCGGACGATCTTCTCGATCCCGTAGTCCGCCAGATACCCGTAGCCGCCATGCAATTGCAGGCATTGGTCGGCGACATGGCTGCCGGCCTCGGTCACGAATTTCTTGGCCATGGCGCAGAATTTGGTGGCGTCGGGGGCCTTCTGGTCCAGCTTCCACGCTGCCTGCCTGAGGAAGGTGCGGGCCGCCTGCAACTCGATCTCCAGATCGGCGAGGCGGAATTGCAGGGCCTGGAACTGGTCGATGGTCTTGCCGAAGGCCCGACGCTCGCCCATGTAGGTCAGCGTCTGGTCGAGCGCCGCCTGCGCGCCGCCCAGCGAACAGGCCGAAATGTTCAGCCGCCCGCCATCGAGCCCGATCATCGCGTATTTGAAGCCGTCGCCTTCGGTGCCGACAAGGTTTTCATGCGGCACGAGGCAATCGTCGAACTGCACCTGCCGCGTGGGCTGCGCGCGCCAGCCCATCTTGTCCTCGAGCCCGCCGAAGCTGAGGCCGTCGCTGCCACTTTCCACCACCAGCGTGGAAATCCCCTTCGGCCCTTCGCCGCCTGTCCGGCACATCACGACATAGGCGTCGGAATAGCCCCCGCCCGAGATGAAGGCCTTGGTCCCGTTCAGCCGGTAGCCCGCGTTCGATTTCTCGGCCCGGGTCTTGAGCGAGGCGGCGTCCGAGCCCGCGCCGGGTTCGGTCAGGCAATAGCTGAGCAGCGTCTCCATGGTCACGGCCGGGGCGAGGATCCGGGCCTTCAGGTCCTCGGAGCCGAACTTGTCCAGCATTGCCGCGCACATGTTGTGGATCGAGAGGAAACTGGCCACCGCCGGGCAGGCCATGCTGAGCGCCTCGAACACCAGCGTGGCGTCCAGTCGCCCCAGCCCGGTGCCGCCCGAGGCCTCGCCGACATAGAGCCCGCCGAAGCCCAGCTCGCCCACCTTGTGCCAGAGGTCGCGCGGGATCGTGCCCTCGGCTTCCCATTGCCGGGCGAAGGGGGCGATATGCTCCTGCCCGAATTCATAGGCCATGTCGAAAATGGCGCCCTGTTCCTCGCTCAAGGCGAAATCCATGCCTGCTCCCCCCGTGGCGCATTGGAATTGAACGGGTTTTTAGCTCCCGGTTGTTGCAGCAATGTTTCAGCCGCGCCCCAGGGCCGCAAGGGCGGTTGAACCGTGACGCGGCGTCGCGCGGCTGACCGGAAAGAGCCCGCCCGGAGGTGCCGAGGTTCCGCGAGCCCTCGCTGCCGCACGCCCCGCCGGGGCCGCGGTTTTCGGGCTGATGGGCGCGCGCGCGGCTGTCCGGCGCCGGTCCTCAGCCCGCCGCCGACAGCAGGTCGTGCATGCGCCGCTCGGGCTGGCCGAGGATATCGAGCGCCTCGGCCTCGTGCCGCTGGATCGTCGCCATGACCGAGGTCACGCCCTGCCAGGACCGCAAGATCAGCTTGGCCATGGCGAAACCCTCGTCATGGGGGGCGTAATAGACCAGCAGCGTCTGGATGCCGTCCGCCGGGCGGAACAGGTCGGCCTTTCCGGCCTGCAGCTTTATCAGTTCGACGATGTCGTCCTCGAACCCGGTGACATCCGACAGGTCGACCAGCTGCATCTGCCCCGGGCGACTGGCGGGGTGGCGCAGGTAATCGGCGATGGCGTCACGGGTGTCACCGATGGTGACGAAGCCCGAGTAATGCACGTAGACCAGGCCACGCTCGGGCAGGATGGTGAAACTCGCGGGCAAGGGGCCTCCGGCATTGCGAGGGGACATCCTAGCCGGATTTCCGGGCCGTTCCAGCGCTCTGTGGCCCGCGAGCTCCCGGTTCAGCCGGTGACGACGACGCGGCCGCGCATCGAGGGGTGGATGGCGCAGACGTAATCATAGGTGCCCGGTTGCGCGAAGGTCAATTCGCCGGTGCCGCCGCGGCTCAGCCGCCCGGTATCCATCCCGGCGGCCTGGAAGGTCGCGGTATGCGGCGCCCCGTCCTGATTGGTCCAGCGCACCGTGTCGCCGGCGGCGATGGTGATGGTCTGGGGGGCAAAGGCCATGCCCTGGATGGTGACGTCCTGCGTCGCGGCGGCGGCGGGCAGGGCGGCGAGGGACGCCGGGACGGCAGCGGCGGTGATGAGGAAGGCGCGGCGGGAAATATCGGTCATGAAAGCCTCTCGGGTTGCAGTGTCGGAATGAACAGAATGCAGTAAAGGGGCCGACTGGCCCTGTTCCCGCGGGAACAGAGCCCTTGAAACGCTAAAGCCGCGCGGCGGGTTCAGGCAAGAAATTTGATCGGTGGCGGAACAGGAAAGGGGCCCCGCAGGGCCCCTTCCGTTCAGTCCATCGCCTTGAAGTTCAGGGCGGCGCCCTCCTTGATGCCCGAGGGCCAGCGCGCGGTGATGGTCTTCGTGCGCGTGTAGAAGCGGAAGCCGTCCGGCCCGTGCTGGTTCAGATCGCCGAAGCCCGATTTCTTCCAGCCACCGAAGGTGTGATAGGCCAGCGGCACCGGGATCGGCACGTTGATGCCGACCATGCCGATGTTGATCCGGTTGGCAAAATCGCGCGCCGTGTCGCCGTCGCGGGTGAAGATCGCCGTGCCGTTGCCGTATTCGTGGCTGATGGCGAGGTTGATCGCCTCCTCGTAATCCTGGGCGCGGACCATCGACAGGACCGGGCCGAAGATCTCGGTCTTGTAGATGTCCATGTCGGGGGTGACGTGGTCAAACAGATGCGCGCCGACGAAGAAGCCGTCCTCGTAGCCCTGCAGCCGGAAGTCGCGCCCGTCGACCACCAGTTCCGCGCCCTGCTGGACGCCGGTTTCCACCAGCCGCAGGATATTGGCCTTGGCGGCGGCGGTGACGACCGGGCCGAAATCCACGTCATCGCCCGCGGTCCAGGGGCCGATTTTCAGCTTCTCGATCTTGGGGATCAGACGCTCGCGCAGGGCTTCCGCCGTGCCTTCGCCCACCGGCACCGCGACCGAGATCGCCATGCAGCGTTCGCCCGCCGCGCCGAAGCCCGCGCCGACCAGCGCATCGGCCGCCTGATCCATGTCCGCGTCGGGCATGATGATCATGTGGTTCTTGGCGCCGCCGAAGCATTGCGCCCGCTTGCCGGTCGCGGCGGCCCGTTCGTAGATGTATTGCGCGATCGGGGTCGAGCCGACGAAGCCCACCGCCTGGACGACCGGCGAGTTGAGGATGCCGTCGACGGCCTCCTTGTCGCCGTTGACCACCTGCAGCACGCCGTCGGGCAGGCCCGCTTCCTTGCAGAGCGCGGCGAGCATCAGCGGCACCGAGGGGTCACGCTCGGAGGGCTTGAGGATCATCGCATTGCCCGAGGACAGCGCCGGGCCCATCTTCCACAGCGGGATCATGGCGGGGAAGTTGAAGGGGGTGATGCCCGCGACCACGCCCAGGGGCTGGCGCATGGAATACATGTCGATGCCCGGACCGGCCGAATCGGTGAATTCGCCCTTCAGCATCTGCGGTGCGCCGATGCAGAATTCGATCACTTCCAGCCCGCGCTGCACGTCGCCCTTGGCGTCGGGGAAGGTCTTGCCGTGTTCGGACGACAGCGCCTCGGCCAGCTTGTCCATGTCGCGGTTGATCAGGCCGACCAGCGCCATCATGACCCGCGCGCGGCGCTGCGGGTTGGTGGCGCCCCAGGCGACCTGCGCCTTGGCGGCCGAGGCGATGGCGGCATCGAGTTCCTCGGTCGAGGCGAGCGCGACCTTGGCCTGAACCTCGCCCGTCGCCGGGTTGAAGACATTGGCGAAACGCCCCGAGTTTCCGGCGACGAGCTTGCCGTCGATCCAGTGGCCGATTTCCTTCATGGGATCCTCCTGTCAGTTCGGGGCAGATTACTCTTGCAGAAATGACCTGAACAGGGGCAGTTCCTCAAAAGGCGTTTTGCAGGATTGCAAAGGGAACATGGCCGACTGGGACGATCTGAAGGTGTTTCTGGCCGTGGCGCGGGGCGAGAGCCTGTCGCGGGCCGGGCGGGTGCTGAAACTCGACGCGGCGACGGTGGGCCGCCGCGTGGCGCGGCTGGAGGAGGCATTCGGCGCGCGGCTCTTCACCCGCTCGCCGCAGGGCTATGTCCTGACCGACGAGGGGGCGCGGCTGGTCGCCCCGGCCGAGGCGATCGAGGCGCAGATGGCCCGCGCGGCCGAGGCGCTGGCCGGCCCGGCCGAGGGGATCAGCGGGCAGGTCCGCATCGGCGCGCCGGACGGGGCGGCGAATTACCTGCTGCCGCAGGTGGTGGCGCGGATCGTGGCCGCGAACCCGGGGCTGGAGGTGCAGATCGTGGCCTTGCCCCGCGTCTTCAGCCTGACCCGGCGCGAGGCGGATATGGTGATCGCGGTCTCGAAGCCGGAACAGGGCCGGGTCATCGCCACCAAGATCACCGATTATCGGCTGTCGCTGGCGGCGTCCGATGCCTATCTGGGCAGCGCGCCGCCGCTCACGTCGCTGGCCGATCTGCCCGCGCATCGGGTGATCGGCTATATCCCCGACATGATCTTCGACCGCGAGCTGGATTATCTGGCCGATCTGGGGGTGGAACAGCCGCCCGTCGCCTCGAATTCCGTTTCCGTCCAGCTGAACCTGATCCGGCAGGGGGCGGGGGTCGGCGTGGTGCATGATTTCGCGCTGCCCGCGGCGCCGGGGGTGCGGCGGGTGCTGACGCGGGACTTCGGCCTCACCCGCGCCTTCCACCTGATCCGCCACGCCGACGACCGCCGCGTGCCGCGCATCGAGCGCTTCGCCGAGGTGCTGGTCGCGGGGCTCAGGGCCGAGGTGGCGCGGTTGGAACGTCAGTCGCAGGGGGAATGAGGCGTGCCGTCCACCCCCAACCTTGGACAGACCTGCAGCGAGAACATCAGACCGCCGCGCTGCCGCCACCGGGCGGTGTCGACGGCGCCCGGGTCATGGGTAGGGCCGCGCTCGGCCCAGTGCAGTGAATAGGTCGCGTGATCGGTGATGAAATACTGGATCATCGCATCCTCGCTCCGCGGCTGCCCGTGCAGCCTGCCACAGCCGAACCGGAAGCCGATCATGGCGCGGTAGCCATGGACGCCCCGCTGGTCAACGTCCGCGACGATCGACGGGTTCTGCGCGCAGCGCTCGGCGAACTCGATCGCGAAGGGACGCAGAAGATCGACCACGAAAGCTGCCGGGTCTTCGCCGGCGCGGGGCAGGGCGGTGGTCGATGCCAGGGCGATGATCTGCGTCCAGTCCGTGACACTCTCGTCTTGCGGGACCCACTGGGCAAGGAACCGGCCAGGCCCGGTCTCGCCCTGAAAATCCGGTGCCGCGGGGAGCTGCGGCCCGAAGGGATAGGGGAACGAGACGTCGTGGCCCTGGATCGTCTGGTGCACGACGAAGATTACGTCCTTAAGCGGTCGGCTCTGCGCCTCCGCCGTGACGGCACAAGCCAGCACAACCAACACCGCCAGGATCTGCCGATAGTCGCCGCGCACCATGCCGCTCACCGTTCAGTCGCAGGACGGGTAGGGTTCGCCCTCGCCCGGGGCGGGGAGGCAGAGGCGGGCCTGCGACAGACTCTCGATCCGCGGGCGCCAGCGGTCGAAGGCTTCGGCATCGAAGGCGGCGCGGGCCGGGCCGCGTTCGGCCCATTGCAGGGTGTAGCTGTCCTCGGCCCCGACCATGACCAGGATGACCATTTCCTCGGAATGCTCGGTGCCGGTGACCCGCGGGCAGCCCAGATAGGCCGCGAAACTGGCCCGGCTGCCCTGATCCAGCGTCAGGGGCAGGGGCAGGGCCGCGACCTCGGCCTGGCAGGCGCCGCGATAGCCGTTGAGGAAATGCACGGCGATCGACTCGCCCACCCGGGCGGCGCCGTCGGCATCGAGGCCTTGACCCACGCCCTGATGGCCGGTCAGGGTCTGCATCTGCGTCCATTCCTCGGCGCTGTCGCCCTCGGGCACCCATTCCATCAGGAAAAACCCCTCCGGCGTTTCGACCTGAAAGACCGGGGCGGCGGCCAGGGTGAGGGGGAAGCTCACCACCTGGCCATAGACCGGCAGGCGCGCCTGGATCGGGCTTTGGCCCATGGCCGCCAGCGGTGAAACAAGCGCCAGGGCAAGGGTCAGGGCAGGCAGGGTGCGCATCGGGATCCTCGCGGCGGGGGCTGTCGGGATCACGGTTTCATGCGTCCGGGCGAAGATCAAGACCATAGGCCGCGCCGCGCCCCCGAGGCGGGCAATGGGCGGGGCCCCGGCCGCGAAAGCCTTTCCAATTGAAATCAACCCTTGACAGACTCCGGTCGCAAGTGTCCGATTTCAAGGACATAGAAGGCAACGGGAGAGGCCCCCATGCTCGTCAGTCAAATCCTGAAATCGAAGGACAGCGGCGTCATCACCATCACCCCCGGTGCAACGCTGCGCGAGGTGGTCGAACTGCTGTCGACCCGCCGGATCGGGGCGGTGGTGGTCTCGAGCGATGGCAAGAAGGTCAAGGGCATCATTTCCGAACGCGACATCGTGCGCGAACTGGGCCGCGCCGGTCCGGCCTGCCTGGACCAGAAGGTGGATTCGGTGATGACCCGCGCGATCTATGGCTGCGCGCCGGGCGACACCACCGATTCCGTGCTGGAGACGATGACCACCCGCCGCTTCCGCCACATGCCGGTGATGGAGGACAATGTCATGGTCGGCTTCATCTCGATCGGCGATGTGGTGGCCGCGCGCCTCTCGGAACTGCAGATGGAGCGGGACGCGCTGACCGGGATGATCATGGGCAATTGAGCCCTCAGGCGGCGGGGGCGCCCCGCCGCCGCAACCGGAGCCAGGTGCGGATCCCGGCGATCAGCGGCACCAGCCCGGTAAGGGCCAGCAGGAAGGCCACGCCGCCCACCATGCGCGCCGCGAATTCGGCGCGGGCGGCATAGCCCTCGCGGAAGGCCGCCAGATCGCCATACGCCATGATGCGGGTTTCGCGATCCTCGACGGGGCCTTCGACGCCGGCGGCGATCTCGGCCCAGAGGATGACCGGATCGCCATTTCTCAGCCCGCAATCGGTGCCATCGCCGGTTTGCGGCCAGTCCAGCGCGCGGTAGTTGTAGGCGGCGCCGGTCGAGCGCAGGCGCTGACCATCGGCAAGCTCGATATAGAGCCGGGAATTTCCCCGCACCGGCCGCGTGTAGCCCAGCGAGCGGCCGCGCTCGCGGCAGTTGAACTCGCGGATGAACAGGTCATCCGCCAGGTCCGAACCGATCCGGCCCTCGATCAGTGCGACCACCGGGTGACCTTCGCGGCGGTTGCGGTTCATCGCCACCAGCGTTTCCAGATCGCGCACCGGTTCGACGCGGTGCAGCTGGAAGAACTCGTTGGCCGGGGTGAAGACCTTCAGCGCCACGCCCAGATGCATGACAAGGAGCAGCCCGCCCAGCAGAAGCGCCACCCAGGGCCGGCCGGGTTCGATGCGGGGCATCACCAGCCGCACGAGAGCCCAGGTCACCATCCACAGCGCCAGCGGCCAGATCAACTGCCCGGCCAGCAGTTCGAACGCCAGCCGGTCGATGCGGAAATAGAGGATCGCCACCCCGACCAGCGCCGAGGCGAGCAGAATGCCCAAGGCCGCAGCGGGTGCGCGCAGGCTCCACATGCCGACCAGCCCGACGAGCAACACCCCGGAAAGGCCCAGCATGCGCCACGGCCCCTCGGCCTCGGCGGCGATGTCGAACAGCGTGTTGGCAGCGGCGAAACCGACGATCAGCAGCGACAGGCCGATTGTCTGCACTCGGTCAGTACGGGTCATGCGGAAATCCTTGATCGGAAGGGCAAGGGAACAAAATATTGGGTCGTGCGAGTGGGATAGCGGGTTCAATGCCCCCAGATCCTAGGGCCGCGTCATGCTGCGCCGCAACACTTTCCCGCCGCTGCGCCCTTGCATCTTTTCACGCAATATTGTTGCGTTGCGGCGCAATGACATCCGCAAGGGGGACGCGATGCGCATCGGGCTTTATCCAGGCACCTTCGATCCGCTGACGCTGGGACATATGGACATCATCAACCGCGCCTGCGCGCTGGTCGACCGGCTGGTGATCGGCGTGGCGATCAACCGCGACAAGGGGCCGCTTTTCTCGCTGGATGAACGGGTGGCGATGGTCGAGGGCGAGACGGCGGCGCTGAGCGAGCGCACCGGGGTCGAGATCGTCGTCCATCCCTTCGAGAATCTGCTGATCGATTGCGCCCGCGACGTGAACGCGGGCGTCATCATTCGCGGCCTGCGCGCCGTGGCGGATTTCGAATACGAATTCCAGATGGTCGGCATGAACCGGGCGCTCGACGACAAGATCGAGACGGTGTTCCTGATGGCCGATGCCCGGCGGCAGGCCATCGCCTCGAAACTGGTGAAGGAAATCGCCCGGCTGGGCGGCGATGTCACCAAATTCGTGCCCGCGCCGGTCAATACCGCGCTGCGCGGGCGTTTCGGCCCGGCGCTGGAACGCTAAAGCGCCGCCAGCGCCCCGGGATCCAGCGGCATGCCGCGTTTCTCGGCGCTGGCGAGCACCGCCTGCCGCAGCGACTCGTCGGTTTTCAGCATCTGCAGGAAGCGTGCCTCGTCTAGCGTGAGCAGCGTGCAATGGGCGATGGCCGTGGTCTGGCCGCGGCGGAAATTGCGTTTCAGCAGCGCCAGATGGCCGAACATCTCGCCCGGACCCAGCCGCAGGATCTGCGGCCCGCGCACCTGTTCGACCGCGCCCGAGGCGATGAACCAGACCTGCCGAGGCGCCTCGTCCTTCTTCAAGAGCACGGTGCCGGGCGCGACATAGACCGTCCGCATTTCGCGCATCAGCAGCTTGCGGCGGTCGACCGGCATGTCGGCGAAAAGCGGAAAGGCCGCGACCAGCGCCATGCGCTGGATGGCGAGATCCAGTTCCGGCCGCCGCGCCAGCTCGCCCCGGCGGCGGGAGATGCCGACGGTCAGCGCATGGCGCAATTCCGGCCCGATCAGCCCGTCATCGACCAGCGCCGCGTATTCGCGTTCCTCCTGCGAGAGGGCGATCTGGCGGATCAGGCGGCGCTCCAGCTCTTCGGCATAGCCGGGGAATTGCAGGCGCAACCCGTCGAGCGCCCGGTCGGCTTCCTCGGTCCGGCGTTCCAGCAGGTCGTGCAGCAGGTCGCCGACCCGCTTGCCGTGGATGCGGCGGATGCGGGTGTCGATGAAGCTGTGCAGGTCGCGCAGGATCGGCGCCAGCGCCACCAGGTATTCGAAGCGGTCGGCGGTCTGGCGACCCAGCGCGCCCGAGAGGCGGAGCCGGTTGTGCAGGAAGACCGCCGTGCGGTGGCGCAGGTTCGAGCGGTGCGCCTTGCGCGCGGTGCTGAGATAGGCGAGGCGGCCGCCGGTCCGCGTGCCTTCGATCAGGCGGTCGGCGTCGGCGACCATCTGCGTGGCAAGCCGGGCGGGCAGCATCCCGTCGCGAAAGGCTTCGAGGATCAGATCGCGTTCGCGCCCGGCCAGCGCCACAAGGCCCAGCGTGATGCGGTCACGGTCGGGGATCTCGGCGCCCTGATCGGCGGCGGCGACGGCTTCGTCCACCCGTTCGGCGAAGCGCTTGGCCTCGTCCCTGACCGTCTCACGCGCCAGGCCGAAGTCGCGGGCGGTGTCCGAGACCGTCTCGCGCACCGTCTGCAGTGCCACGGCGACGACCTGCGCGGCCAGCGCCGAATCGAGGGGCGACAGCCGGTCGAGGCCCAGCCGGTGGATCACCCAGCGGAGCGAGGTGCCCTGCACGATCAGCGTGAACAGGGTGAAACCGGTGGCGACGATGCCGACCTGGCGCTTGATGTCGACGGGGATGCGGAAACTCTCGGTCACGACCAGCGCCAGCGCCAGCGTCACCGCGCCCCGCAGGCCACCCCAGAGGATCGCCGCCCGCTGCCGCCGTTCGACCCGGGGCGAGACCTTCAGCCGGGTCAGCAGCGGCATCAGCCCGAAGAGGATCAGCGCCCGTGCCGCCAGCGCCGCGACCACGGTGACGCCGACCAGGAACAGGTCCCAGGGCCGGACATCGGCCAGAAGCCGCGGGATCAGGATCGCGGCCAGCACGAAGATCAGCGCCCCGGCCCAATAGCCCAGCAGGTCCCAGGTATCGTTGAGCTTGGCCTTGTTCTCGGGCGAGATCTTGCCGGGCGCGTGGAAGTTCAGCGCCAGCCCCGCCGCCACGACCGCCACCACGCCCGAGGCGCCAAGCCCGACTTCGGCCAGGATATAGGTGAGATAGGGCAGGGCGACCGACATCGAGACCTGCCCCAGCGGGTGCTGGTCCAGCCGGGCCAGGGCCTCGACCGCCAGACGCCCGGCGAACCAGCCGATCAGGCTGCCGCCGATCATCAGCCAGGGGAATTGCACCACCACATCGGACAGCTGCGGGTTGGGGATGCCGAAGGCCACGAAGGCGAAGAACAGCGAAAAGAGCGCGATGGCAGCCGCGTCGTTCAGCAGGCTCTCGCCCTCGACGATGCGGGCCAGCCTCAGCGGCGCGGGCGTGGCGCGGAAGATGCCGACCACGGCCGAGGGGTCGGTGGTCGAGACGATGGCGCCGATCATCAGGCAGGCCATCAGCGGCAGATCCGCCACCGGATACAACGCCCAGCCCACGGCCAGCGTCGATATCACCACCGCGACCACCGCCAGCAACAGGATCGGCACCCAATCGTCCAGCATCCGGCGCAGGTCGATGGTCAGCGAGACCTGGAAGATCAGCGTCGGCAGGAAGACATAGAGGAAGAAGTTCGACCGGATCGGCAGGTTCTGGATCAGCGTCGCCGCCGCGGTCAGCATCTCGGTCTCGCGCGAGGCGATGAGCCAGGCCGAGGCGACGCCGATGGCGATGCCGAGAAGGGCGAGGATCACGGTGGCAGGCAACCGCAACCGCTCGGCAAGGGGCTCGGAAAGCCCGATGACGGCGAAGAGCCCGGCGGTTATGGCAACGATTGCAACAATGTCCATGTTCTTAAGATAAAAGGAAAACCCGCGGGCGCACAGGGCCGCGGGCTCAACTTTCGGAAATGGACTGAAACAATTCGCGCTTTAGCCGAGTTTGCCGATCTCTGCCGCGGTATCGAGCATCCGGTTGGAAAAGCCCCATTCGTTGTCATACCAGGCCAGCACCCGCACCATCGTCCCGTCCATGACCTTGGTCTGGTCGAGGGCGACGATGGACGAGCGCCGGTCATGGTTGAAATCGACCGAGACATTGGGCAGCGCGGTGACGCCCAGGATGCCCTTCAGGGGGCCCTCGGCCGCGGCGGCCGTGAGGGCCGCGTTCACCTCGTCCTTCGAGGTGGCGCGCCCGGCCTCGATCACCAGATCCACGGCCGAGACATTGGGCGTGGGCACCCGGATCGCCACGCCGTCGAGCTTGCCGTCGAGTTCGGGCAGCACCAGCCCTACCGCCTTGGCGGCGCCGGTCGAGGTGGGGATCATGCTGAGCGCCGCGGCCCGGGCGCGGTAGAGATCCTTGTGCAGCGTGTCCAGCGTCGGCTGATCGCCGGTGTAGCTGTGGATCGTGGTCATGAAACCCTTGTTGATGCCGATCGCGTCGTTCAGCACCTTGGCCACCGGGCTCAGGCAATTGGTGGTGCAGGAGGCGTTGGAAATGATCTTGTGCTCGGGGCGCAGGACCTTGTGGTTCACGCCATAGACCACGGTCGCATCGGCCCCTTTCGAGGGGGCCGAGACCAGCACCCGCGTCGCGCCATTCTCCAGATGCACGCGGGCCTTTTCGGCATCGGTGAAGATGCCGGTGCATTCCAGCACCACATCGACATGCTGCCAGGGCAGCTCGGCCGGGTTGCGGATGGCGGTGACCTGGATGCGGCCGCCGCCGACATCCATCCAGTCATCGCCGGTCGTCACCTCGCCGTCATAGCGGCCATGGACGGAATCGAAGCGCATCAGATGCGCGTTGGTCTCCACCGGGCCGAGGTCGTTGATGGCGACGACCTGAAGGTCCGAGCGCTTCTGGTCCATCAGCGCGCGCAGGACAAGGCGGCCGATGCGGCCGAAGCCATTGATGGCAAGTGTGGTGGTCATGAAAGCTCCGGGCCCCGGGGAGGCTGCATCCGGGGCGCATTGTTTGCGCTAACACCACGTTTCGCCGGAAAAGTCAACCGTCGGCGGCGGAAAACGGCTCTGCCGGTGGGGTCGGCAGAGCCAGGCGGTCAGTGGAGGTCGAGCACTTCGACCCCCTCGGGCACCGGCTTGTCGCCGGTGATCATGGCCCGCGCCAGGTTGATCCCGATGCGCCGGCTTTCCCAGATGACGGCGGCGACATGCGCCGCGACCGAGAGTTCGGCCCAGGTGACCAGCGCCTCGTGCAGCTCCTTGACCCAGCCCACGCCCCAATAGGCGAGGGTCGTCTGCATGTAGCCGGTGACGGCGATGGCGATCACGGTCAGCAGGATGTTGACGATCATCAGTGCGCCCAGCGGCGTATGGCCCAGATGGGCCCGGCGGCGATGGGCGCGGATGTCGCCGATCTGTTCGGCCACCGCGAAGGGCGTGGGCAGGAAATCGGCGAAGCGGGCGCGGGCCGGGCCGATCAGTCCCCAGACGATCCTGAGGCCGATCAGCGCCGCTACCGCGTAGCCAACCCAGCGATGCAGCCGGCTTTCAGGGTCGAGGATCAGCGCATTCAGAGCAAAGAGCGTGACCAGCGACCAGTGAAAGAGCCGCAGGAACGGGTCCCAGACATGGTAGCGGCGCATGGCTCAGCCCTCGTTGCTGCGCAGGATCTGCAGCGCCTCGTTGAGGTAGATCTCGTAGACATGGCCGTCCTTGACGGCATAGGCCTCGTAAAGCCCGTCTTCCACGGCGACGCGGCGCACCTCGTAGCCCTGCGCGGTCAGCAGGCTGGTGATCTGCGCCTGGACCTCGGCGCTGGGGGCGGCTTCGGTTTCGGCCAGCGCCGGCAGGGCGAGCATCGTTGCAAGGGCGGCGGCGAGGGTGAGGCTGGTGCGGGACATGAGGGATCCTTGATCGGTGAGGGTCGGGGCGACATGCCCCAGGCTGGCCCCGATCTGCCCCCTCCGCCGGGGCGCCGCCATTGGTCCCGGGGCGGATCCCGGTCGCCTCAACCCCGGGGTGGAGACGAAAAAGGGCCCGTCCGAAGACGGGCCCTGGCACTCGGAACGAACCCGAATGTCTGGCAGATCAGATCAGGCGGCCCATGGCGCCGGCCACATCGGCCATGCGGCACGAGAAGCCCCATTCGTTGTCATACCAGGCCAGCACCCGCACCGTGCGCTTGCCGACGACCTTGGTCTGGTCGGGGGCGAAGATCGAGGAATGCGTGGTGTGGTTGAAGTCGATGGAGACCTTGGGCTCGGGGTCATAGGCCAGCACATGGCCCATGGCACCGGCGGCGGCCTCGCGCATGATCTCGTTCACGTCGGCCACGGTCACGTCCTTGCCGGCGACGAAGGTCAGGTCCACGGCCGAGACGTTCGGCGTGGGGACGCGGATCGCGGTGCCGTCGAGGCGCCCGGCCAGTTCCGGCAGCACTTCGCCCAGCGCCTTGGCGGCCCCGGTCGAGGTGGGGATCATCGCCATGGCGGCGGCGCGGGCGCGGTAGAGGTCCTTGTGGCGGCGGTCCAGCGTCGGCTGGTCGCCGGTGTAGCTGTGGATCGTGGTCATGATGCCCGATTCGATGCCGATGGCGTCGTTCAGGACCTTGGCCAGCGGCGCCAGGCAGTTGGTGGTGCACGACCCGTTCGAGACGACCAGATGCTCGGCGGTCAGCGCGCGGTGGTTCACGCCATAGACGATGGTCTTGTCGGCGTTCTTGGCGGGCGCCGAGACCAGCACGCGCTTGGCGCCCCGGCCCAGATGCACGGCGGCCTTGTTGCGGTCGTTGAACTTGCCGGTGCATTCCAGCACCACGTCCACGCCCTGCCAGTCCAGTTCCTCGGGGTTGTAGGTCGACATGACGCGGATCGGGCCGCGGCCCAGGTCCAGCTGGTTGCCTTCGACCCGGACGGTGCCGGGGAAGCGGCCATGGACCGAATCGTATTTCAAGAGGTGCGCGTTGGTCTCGATCGGGCCGGTCGCATTGATGGCGACGACCTCGACATCGTTGCGGGCGCTTTCCGCGATATGGGCCAGCGTGCAGCGGCCAATGCGCCCGAAACCGTTGATACCGATGGTGATGGTCATGGTGTGTCTCCGTCAGGGGTCGGATGGGCGTCGGGGCGAAGGGGAGGGCGCCGCCGGCCGGGCCGAAGCATGCGCAGGGTATACCGGTTCGAAGATGGCAGAGAAAGGGCGAAAAGCGATATTTCGCAAGGCGTTAGCGCAAACCGGGGGTTTCCCGCCCCTGTTTGCGTTAACGCCGCGGCCTCGGCTTGGTGTCAAACACCGCCCGGACCGGCATTGCATTGCCCCGCGCCAGAACCTAAGAGGGCGCCACGAGTCAACCACCGGGGCATGTGGTGTTTCTGGCACTGGCCATTCTCTATCTGTTCGTCCTGAACGCCGCGGCCTATCTCGCCTTCGCCCGTGACAAGGCGGCGGCGATCGAGGGGCGGCGCCGGATCTCCGAGGACCGGCTGCTGGCGCTGGCCTTCCTCGGCGGCTCGATCGGCGCGAAAGTGGCGCAGATGGCGCTGCGCCACAAGATCCGCAAGGAACCCTTCCGCCAGCAGCTCAACGGCATCATCGCCGTGCAGATCGTGGCGCTGGCGGCGGTCTTTGCCCTTTCCTACATGGCCCGTTAGAGCGCGGCTTTCAGCAGCGACAGGAACTGGTCGATCTGCGCCGCACTCGTCGACCACGAGGTCACGAGCCTGCATTGCTGCGGATGCGCGGGACCGGCGCCGTCGGGGGGCGGCGCGGGCCAGTCGTAATAGACCGCACCCGCGGCCCTGAGCGCCTGATGCGCCGCCAGCGGGAATTCCGCAAACAGGATGTTGCCGCCCCGCGGATGCACCAGCCGCACGCCCGCCGCGATCAGCCCCGCTTGCAGACGCTCGGCCGCGGCATTGGCCTTGCCGGCCAGATCGAGCCACAGGTCATCCGTCAGATAGGCGTCCATCTGCGCGCTGAGATAGCGGTGCTTGGAGAAAAGATGCCCGCCGCGCTTGCGCCTGAGTTCGAATTCCCAGGCCTTCGCCGGATCGAAGAAGATCACCGCCTCGACCCCCATCAGGCCGTTCTTGGTGCCGCCGAAGGACACGACATCGACGCCAGCCTTCCAGGTCATCTCGGCGGGGGTGCAGCCCTCGGCCACCAGCGCATTGGTGAAGCGCGCGCCGTCGAGATGCACGGCCAGACCCTTGGCCTTGGCCATGCCCGCCAGCCGGGCAATCTCGGCCACCGTGTAGCGTGCGCCGCGTTCGGTGAGGTTGGTCAGCGACAGAAGGCCCGGCTGCGGGTGGTGCACGCCGCTGTGCATCGCCGCCAGCACCTGCGCGAAGGCCTCGGCGTCGATCTTGGCGTCGGCGCCTTCCAGCAGCGTGAGCTTGGCGCCGCCCGCGAAGAATTCGGGCGCGTTGCACTCGTCCTCCTCGATATGGGCGTGGCGGTGGCAATAGATCTGGCTCCAGGGCTGCACATAGGTGGCGATGGCCAGCGAATTGGCGGCGGTGCCGGTGGCGACCAGATAGACCGCGGCCTCGGGCGCCTCGAAGATCCGGCGGATCTTGGCCCGGACGCTGTCCATCAGCGTGTCGGCGCCATAACCCAGCGCATAGCCCTCACTGGCCTGCGTCAGCGCGGCGAGGACCGGGGCAGGGATGCCGGAGGTGTTGTCAGAGGCGAAAAACATCAGATTTCCTCGTCGATGATGTAGTCTTCCCAGTCTTCCTCGGGGATCTCGAACTCGCCGAGGGTCTGGCCCTGCACCGAATGGCCGCCCTCATGCACCGTCGCCGCACTGCCCGAGACGAGCGGGTGCCAGTCGGCCAGCCCGCGCCCCTCGTTCAGCCGCCGGTAAGCGCAGGATTTCGGCATCCAGTAGGAAATGTCGGCCAGCGTGTCCGGCGTCAGCACCACGCATTCGGGCACGATGCTCTTGCGGACCGCGTAGTTCGCGCATTGGCAGGTCGCGTCGTCGAAGAGGCGGCAGGCGATGCGGGTGAACCAGACCTCGCCGGTATCCGCATCCTCCAGCTTGTTGAGGCAGCATTTGCCGCAGCCGTCGCAGAGCGCTTCCCATTCGGCGGGGGTCATCTTGTTCAGCGGCACGCGTTCCCAGAAACGCGGCCTGAGAGTGGGGGTCTTGGCCATGGCGCGACCCTAGCGTTTCACGCGCGAAAGGAAAGGGGTCAGAGCGTGAAGCGCATGAGCGGCCGGTTGGGTTTCTGGCGGGCGACGGTCGCGAAGCCGGCCCTTTCGAAGACCGCGGTCGAGCCGACGAAGAGGCCGACGGATTTCGACTGCTTGGCCTGATCCATCGGGCTTGCCTCCAGCACCCTTGCGCCCTGTGCCCGGGCGTGGTCGATCCCGGCCTCGACCATCACCTGACTGAGGCCCCGGCCGCGCGCCTTCGGGCGCAGGAAGAAGCAGGTGATGGCCCAGACGGCGGGGTCGTCGGCGGGCGCATCGGGCAGAGGGGTCGAAGAGCGGCGGGGATTGTTCCACTGCGGCACCTCGGCGCGCGGGCCGATCTGCATCCAGCCCTGCGGCTCGCCGTCGAGATAGAGCAGCAGCCCGGGGGGCGGCCCCTCGGCGATCTTGCCCAGCATGAGGTCGCGCTTCTGATCCCCGCTCATTGCCGCGCGGGTCTTGGGCGGCAGGCGGAAATAGGTGCACCAACAGCCGTAGCAGGCGCCGCTCGGCCCCATGACAGTCAGGAAATCGTCCCGGTATTCGGGGGTCAGCGGGCGGAGGATCAGGGCGTCGGGCATGGTGTTTCCTCGCGGATGTTCCGCAAGTGTTCTGCCTGACGCCCGCGCTGTCAACCCCGGGCGAGGATCGCCCGCGCCCGCTCGCTGTCGGCGTCCATCTGCTCGATCAGCGCCTGCAGCCCGTCGAATTTGGCCTCGGGCCGCAGATATTCGACCAAAGCGACCGACAGGTGTTGCCCGTAAAGGTCGCCTGCGAAATCAAAGAGATGCACCTCGAAATTCGGCTTGTTCTCGCCGAACATCGGCCTGACGCCAAGGCTGGCCACCCCGTCATAGAAGCCCCGATGCGGGCCGCCCAGAACCTCGACCTTGACGGCATAGACGCCGAGGCGGGGCAGGTGCAGCCCCTCGACCGCCATGTTCGCCGTGGGATAGCCCAGCGCCCGGCCGCGCTTTTCGCCGTGCAGGACCTCGCCGTCGATGCGGTGGTAATGGCCCAGCATGTCGGCCGCGTCCTGCACCCGGCCCTCGGCCAGCGCGGTGCGGATCGCGGTCGACGAGATCGCGCCGTCCTCGCCGCCGACCAGCGGCTGGTTCGTCACGTCAAAGCCGAAGCGGCGGCCCAGTTCCTGCAGCACCGCGGCGGTTCCGGCGCGGCCCTTGCCGAACTGGAAATCGGCGCCGACCACGACATGGGTGATGCCCAGCCCCTCGACCAGAACCTCGCGCGTGAAATCCTCGGGCGTGAGCCCGGCCAGATCGCGGGTGAAAGGCAGTTCGTAAAGCCGCGAGACGCCCAGCTTCGCCAGCCGGTTCTGCCGCGCCTCGGCGTTCATCAGCCGGAACGGGGGCGCGTCGGGGGCAAAGACCTGCCGGGGATGCGGCTCGAAGGTGATGACGCCCAGCGGCACGTCCGGGCGGCGCGCCGCGTCGATCACCGCCTGATGGCCGCGATGGACGCCGTCGAAATTGCCCATCGCCACCGAGGCGCCCTTCAGCGCCGGGTCGATGTCGGTCCAGGTGGTGATGATCTGCATTCTGCCCCGCGGCCCGGTCGCGCCGGGCGCGACACGTCAGTCGAACTTGCGGCTGGGCGCCAGAACCAGCGCTTCGCCCTTCAGGACGGTGGTATTGCCCACAAGGCACCGACAATCAAGGGTGACGCGGCGCTTGGCGTAATCGATCTCGCGCACCGAGACCTCGGCCGTGACCACATCGCCCGGACGCACCGGGGCCAGGAACTTGAGGCTCTGGCCCAGATAGATCGTGCCATGACCCGGCAGCTGCTCGCCGATCACCGCCGAGATCAGGCCCGCGGTCAGCATCCCGTGGGCGATGCGCCCCTCGAAGATCGTGTCGCGGGCATATTCGTCGTCCAGATGCACCGGGTTGCGGTCGGTCGAGACCTCGGCGAACAGCTCGATGTCGCGGTCGGTGATTTCCTTGCGCAGATGGCGCATGAGACCGACCTCGAGATCCTCGATGCAGATCGTGCCGCGGGGCAGGTTGTCGTTCGGGCGGATGTCGAGCATGGCGCTTTTTCCGGGCTGATTTCCCATGGGAGACTCATGGTTTCGCTGCAATGCAACATAGCCCGTCCGGCGCGGTGCGGCAAGATGCTTGGGTAATTAATGTTCAATCATTGCCAAAAAGTCGCAACTTAATTGCTTGTCCATTTGCCCGGCCCCGGGGTAATTTCCGCGACAACACGCAACACGTGTGGAAATCCCCGCGCCGAGCGGCTAGCCAAGGCGCCGAGGAGATTTCCATGCAGCGCCGAGAACGAACCGCCTGGGCCGCCGTGGCCCTGATCACGCTGGCCGGTGCCATGGCTTCGGCCCAGGTCGGCAAGCTGCCGCCCGCCCTGCCGCTGATCCGCGAGGAGCTGGGCTTCGGTCTGGTCGCCGGTGGCTTCGTCCTTTCGGTCTTCAACGTGCTGGGGATGAGCATCGCCGTGCTGGTCGGCGGTCTGGCCGAGCGGATCGGCCGGGCGCGGATGGTGGGCTTCGGCTTTGCCTCGATCATGGCGGGCTCGGCGCTTGGCGCGCTGGCGCCCGATATCGCCGTCCTGATGGCCAGCCGCCTGGTCGAGGGTGTCGGCTTCGTCGCCATCACCGTGGCCTTGCCCTATGCGATGGTTGCGGCCTCGGCGCCGCGCGATCAGGGCATGGTGCTGGGGATCTGGAGCATCTACCACCCGACCGGCATGGCGGCGACGATGCTGCTGGCGCCGGTGGCGCTGCAGTCGGTCGGCTGGCGGGGCCTGTGGTGGATCATCGCCGCGCTGGTGCCGCTGGTGGCCTGGGCCGTGCTGCGGCAGATGCGGCGGCTGGAGCTGCCGCCGCCCTCGCAGACACCGTTCCTGACGCTGGCGCGCGAGGCGATGGGCGTGCGGGGGCTGCAATGGGTGGCGCTGGTCTTTTTCGCCTATGCCTTCCAATGGGTGACGCTGATGGCCTGGCTGCCGACCTTCCTGACCGAGAGTGTCGGCGCTGACCTCGCCTTCGCCGCGTTGATGACGGCGCTGGTGGTGCTCATCAACGTGCCGGGCTGCCTGTTCGGCGGCGCGCTGGTGCGGCGGGGCTTCCGGCCGGGGCCGATGATCCTGACCGGCACGGGCATCATGGCGCTGTGCACGCTGGGGATCTTCCTGCCCGGCCCGCCGGTCGGTGTCAGGCTGGCGCTGTGTCTGGTGTTTTCCTTCTGGGGCGGGCTGGTGCCGCCGGCGCTGTTTACCAGCGTGCCGCGCTTCGCGCCCTCGATCCGCCATGTCAGCGCCGGCAACGGCATGCTGATGCAGGGCTCGGCGCTGGGGCAGTTCATCGGCGCGCCGCTGGTCGCGGCTGCCGTCGCCATCGGCGGCGGCAACTGGGTCTGGGCGCTGGTGCCGATGCTGGCCTTCTGCGTGCTGACCGCGCTGGGGGGGCTGATGCTGGGCCGCCAGCCCGCCCCGTCAGGCCCTTAGGCGCGGATCGTCTTCAGGGCCTTGGCCCATTTGGCGGTCTCGTCCAGCATCAGGGTCAGGCCTTCGACCATCTTCTCGTTGCCGGTGAAGACGCCCTTGTCGTCGATGTGGTTGGCGAACATCGGCAGCGGCACCGATTGCGGCACGGCCATCACGCCCATGTTGCCCAGAAGGCCCCGCAGCACCTGCGACGAGCGCAGCCCGCCCGAGATCCCGCCATAGGAGACGACGCCCGCCGCCTTGTATTTCCATTCCTGGCTCAGGCACTGGATGGCGTTGACCAGCGCGGCCGGGGCGAAGAAATCGTATTCCGGGGTGACAAAGACGAAGGCGTCGGCGGCCTCGATGGCCTTGCTCCAGCGTTTGGTGTGCTCGTGCTGGTAATCCTTCATCGCCGGGTGCTTGGGCTCGTCCAGAAGCGGCAGCTCCATATCGGCGAGGTCGATCGCGGTCACCTTGAGGCCGGACTGGCCGCGGGCGACCTCGGCCACCCATTGGGCGACGGCGGGGCCCTTGCGGCCGGGACGGGTGGAGCCGGTGATGATGGCGAGGGTCAGGGTCATGGGCGTTCCGTTTCTGTGGCGGGTGATTGGGTCACGAGGTAATGCCGGGCCGGGTCACAGCAAGGGCTCAGCGCAACCGGCCCATGCTGTAGCGGGGCGAAAGCCCGATTTCCGCGAGCCAGGCGTCGAGGAGCGCTGCATCCGGCGCCTCGGAATCGGCGCCGAACCGCGCCGCTTCCAGCCCGCCGGTGATGAAGAGCGCGTCGATCCCCTCGGCCTGGGCGCCCCTGATGTCGGTGCGGAATCCGTCGCCGATGGCCAGCACCGCGTCATTGTCGACGCTGATGCCCTTGTCGGCCAGCGCGCTGCGGGCGGTGTCGTAGACCGGCGGATAGGGCTTGCCGAACTGCAGGACCTCGCCGCCCATTTCGGCGTAAAGCTCGGCCAGCGCGCCCGCGCAGTAAATTCGGGTCTCGCCGAAATCCACCACCAGATCGGGGTTGGCGCAGAGCATCTTCAGCCCCCGCACCTTGGCCGACAGGAACCGGCCGCGGTAATCCTCGGGGGTTTCGTTGAACTCGTCGAAAGGGCCGGTGCAGATGATGCCCTCGGCCTCGTCCAGACTGACGCGCTCGATGGGCGGCTGGTCCTGCAGCCAGTCGGGGATCAGGCTGAACAGATCCTCGTCCTTGCCCGGCCCGAGGTGCCAGAGCTTGCGCCCCGCCGCGCCCTGCAGCATCGCCACCTGCGTCGCATCGCCCGAGGCGGCGATCGCGTCATAGGCGTCTTCCGGCAGGCCCATCTGGTCGAGCCTGCGCTTCACCGCATGCCTGGTGCGCGGCGCGTTGGTCAGAAGGACCACGGCGCCGCCCTTCCTGCGGAACGCCTGCAACGCGGAAACCGCCTGCGGGAACAGGGCCTTGCCGTTATGCAGGCACCCCCAGAGGTCGCAATAGAGCACGTCATAGGGGGCGGAAATCTCGGCGAGCGAGGCGATGATCCGGGTCAAGGGTTCCTCCGGGAGCGTTGAAGTCTTGGGGGCGTTGACGGCAGGCAGAGGGGGTTTATCCTTCCGGGCGCAAGGGGGCAACGCCCCGTATCCGAAGGAAACGCGATGCAAGACCCGATAGATCCCGTCAAACTGGACCGGCTGGCGCAGGTCGCCGTCAAGGTGGGGCTGAACCTGCAACCGGGGCAGGATCTGGTGATGACGGCGCCGGTCTCGGCCCTGCCGCTGGTGCGGCGGATCGCCGAACACGCCTACAAGGCGGGCGCCGGGCTGGTCACGCCGATCCTGTCGGACGATGCGGTGACGCTGGCCCGCTATCGCCATGCGCGCGACGAGTCTTTCGACGCGGCGGCAGGCTGGCTCTATGACGGGATGGCCGCGGCCTATGACAAGGGCGCGGCGCGGCTGGCGATCGCCGGGGGCGATCCGATGCTGCTGTCGGGTGAGGACCCCGACAAGGTGGGCCGGGCCAATCGCGCCATGTCGATGGCCTATTCCGGCGCCCGCGACCGGATCACCCGGTTCGCCACCAACTGGACCATCGTCGCCTGGCCGGATGCCGCCTGGGCGCGGCTGGTCTCGCCGGACCTGTCCGAACACGACGCGCAGCGCAAGCTGGCCGAGGCGATCTTCGCCGCCTCGCGGGTTGACGACGACGATGCCGTGGCAAGGTGGGAGGCGCATAACGAAGAACTCGGCCGCCGCGCCGCCTGGCTCGACGGGCAGAACTTCGCCTCCCTGCATTTCACCGGGCCGGGGACCGATCTGTCGGTGGGGCTGGCGGATGGCCATAAATGGGTGGCGGGCGCGACCGAGACGCTGAGCGGGATCCTCTGCAATCCCAACATCCCGACCGAGGAGGTCTTCACCACGCCGCACAAGCTGCGGGTCTCGGGCCATGTCTCGGCCACCAAGCCGCTGTCGCATCAAGGCACGCTGATCGAGGAGATCCGCGTGCGGTTCGAGGACGGAAGGATCGTCGAGGCCCATGCCTCGAAGGGCGAGGGCGTGTTGCAGAAGGTGCTCGACACCGACGAGGGCGCGCGGCGGCTGGGCGAGGTGGCGCTGGTGCCCCATGCCTCGCCCATCTCGCAATCGGGGATGCTGTTCTACAACACGCTGTTTGACGAGAATGCCGCGAGCCATATCGCGCTGGGGCAATGCTATTCGACCTGCTTCCAGGGCGGCGAGACGATGGACAATGACGAGGTTGCGCGCCGCGGCGGCAACAGCAGCGCCATCCATATCGACTGGATGATCGGCTCGGACAGGATCGACATCGACGGGCTGAGCCAATCCGGCGAGCGGGTGCCGGTGATGCGCAAGGGCGCCTGGGTGTGAGGATCCGGTAGGATGGGCAATATTGCCCATCCTACGCCACAAGCGGGTCAGGCTTCGAGCCGCAGGTGGAGATTGGCGTGGGGCAGCCCCTCGTCATCGACCTCGCGGCGCGAGATTTCCCGGAAGCCATAGGCGAGATAGACGCGCAGCGCGTGCTCGTTCTCGACATAGACCTCGAGTTCCAGCGCGCTGCGCCGCCTGCGGGCCAGATCCAGCAGGGCCCGGCCGATGCCCCGGCCCTGCGCCCCGGGTGCGACGAAAAGCCCGCCGATGTAGCCCTCCAGCAGGCTGATGAAGCCCAGCGGCGTGCCGTCGGGCGCCTCGGCCACCCAGGTTTCGGCCATCGGCAGATAGCGTGTCTCGATCAGCGCCTTGTGTTCGAGAAGCTTCTCCTGCCCGAGAAAGGCATGCGCCCGCAGCGAGGCGGCATACCACAGGGCCGAGAGGCAGGTGGGATCGGAAGCCGGGTCATGGGCCCGGATATGAAAGGATGGGGTCGTCATGAGTCATCCACAGAGAAAAGGAAAAAGACGGCGCTCCCGGTGGGGGATGCCGTGGATGGAACCGCCGGGCGGCTCGACTTTCAACCTCTGCGCATAACTCTCCTTGTCCGGGGCGGGCCGGGCCCGCGGGGGAACGCCCGGCCGCAAGGCCGGGCGACACGTCTTCCTCAGAGCAGCGCCTTGACCTTGGCCACGGTCGCCTCGGCGGTGATGCCGAATTCCTGATAGAGCCGTTCGGCCGGAGCCGAGGCGCCGAACGAGGTCATGCCGACGAAATCGGATTTCCGCGCCCGCTCGCCCAGCAGCCAGCGGTCCCAGCCGCCGGCGCGCACCGCCGCCTCGATGCCGACGCGCACCGGACCCGCGGGCAGGACGCGCTTGCGATAGGCCTCGTCCTGCTGGGCAAACAGCTCCATGCAGGGCATCGACACCACGCGCGTGCCGATCCCGTCGGCTTGCAGCAGGTCGCGGGCCTTCAGCGCGATCTCGACCTCGGACCCGGTGGCGATCAGGATCGCCTGGCGCTTGCCCTCGGCCTCGGCCAGGACATAGCCGCCCTGGGCCACCAGGTTCTTCGCCGTGTTCTGGCTGCGGGCCGGGGCGAGGTTCTGGCGCGAGAGCGAGATGACCGAGGGCGTGGCGGTCTGTTCCAGCGCCACTTCCCAGGCCTCGGCGGTTTCCACCAGATCGGCCGGGCGGAACACCAGCGTGTTGGGCGTGGCGCGGCTGATCGCCAGATGCTCGACCGGCTGGTGGGTCGGGCCATCCTCGCCCAGACCGATGGAATCATGGGTCATGACATAGACCACCGGGATCCCCATCAGCGCCGACAGGCGCATCGAGGGGCGGGCGTAATCGGTGAAGGCCATGAAGGTGCCCGAATAGGGCCGCACGCCGCCATGCAGCGCCATGCCGTTCATCGCCGCGGCCATGCCATGCTCGCGGATGCCCCAATAGACGTAGCGGCCCTTGCGGCTGTCCACGTCGAAGACGCCCAGATCCTCGGTCTTGGTGTTGTTCGAGCCGGTGAGGTCGGCCGAGCCGCCCATCGTGTCGGTGACGATCGGGTTGACCGCCTTCAGCACGATCTCGGAGGCCGAGCGCGAGGCCATGGCCTTCGGCGCCTCGATGGCGGCTTTCTTGACGGCGCGGATCGCGGCGCCCAGGCGCTTGGGCAGGCCACGGGCAAAGATCCGCTCGAATTCGGCGCGCTTGGCCGGGGCCAGCGCGGCGATGCGGGCTTCCCATTCGGCGCGCTCAGTGGCGCCACGGCTGCCGATGGCTTCCCATTCGGCCTTGATGTCGGCCGGGATCTCGAAGGCGCCATGCTCCCAGCCATAGACGGCGCGGGTGTCGGCGATGAGCTTGGCGTCGGTCAGCGCGCCGTGACCCTTCGAGGTGTCCTGCGCGGAGGAACCCACGGCGATATGCGTCTTGCAGGCGACCAAAGCCGGGCGGGCCGAGGCCTTGGCGGCGGTGATGGCGCGGTCGATGGCCACGGGATCATGCCCGTCACATTCGAACACATCCCAGCCCGAAGCCGCAAACCGCGCCTTCTGGTCGGTCACGTCCGACAGCGACACCTTGCCGTCGATGGTGATGCCGTTGTCGTCCCACAGGACAATCAGCTTCGACAGCTTGTGCCGCCCGGCAAGGCCGATGGCCTCCTGGCTCACGCCCTCCATCAGGCAGCCGTCGCCGGCGATGACATAGGTGTAATGGTTCTGGATCTTGGCACCCCAGCGGGCGCGCAGATGCTCCTCGGCCATGGCGAAGCCGATGGAATTGGCGATGCCCTGACCCAGCGGGCCGGTCGTCGTCTCGACGCCCTTGGCATGACCGTATTCCGGGTGACCGGCGGTGATGGCGCCCCATTGGCGGAAGTTCTTGATCTGCGCCAGCGTCATGTCCGCGTAGCCGGTCAGGTGCAGCAGCGCGTAGATCAGCATCGAGCCATGGCCCGCCGACAGGATGAAGCGGTCGCGGTCGGCCCAATCGGGGGCCGAGGCGTCGAATTTCAGATGGTTCTTGAACAGCACGGTCGCGACATCGGCCATCCCCATCGGCATGCCGGAATGCCCGGACTTGGCGGCGGCGACCGCATCCATGGCGAGAACGCGGATGGCGGTGGCCAGGCGCCAATGGTCGGGGTGCTGGGTACGAAGCGAGGCGTAATCCAAGGCAGCGGTCCTTTCGACGGGGTGTTAGCGCGCCTCATAGCAGGCTTGGGACCGAGATCAAGCGCGCTGGCCGGGGGCTGCGGCGGGGATCGGTTGGAATGGCGGGATTTTCCCCCTATTCTGGGGACAAAACGACCCGCGGCGGCCGGGCGCGTGATTCGCGTCCCCGATCCCGGGCACTATCGAGGAGAAGCGAATGAGCGATCTGGCCCCCGTCGAACGCCGGCTGTCGTCGGCTCTCGAACGGATTGCGCGGCAGTTGGACAAGGGACCGGCACGGGCCGCGGCCAAGGCTCCGCTCTTCGGGCTGGGCGGGCAGCGCGATCATGCGCCCGATCCCGAACAGGCCGCCACCATCGCCAGCCTGCGCGACGCGCTGGAGAAAGAGCGCGCCGCCAATGCCCAGCTCTCGGAGCGGGTGCATCAGGTCAAGCAGCGGCAGGAGACGACGATCGGCCAGCTGGAACGCCGTCTGGCCCGGCTGACCGAACAGCTCGACCTGCAATCGCTGGAGATGCTGCGGCTGAAAAAGGCCAATTCCAAGCTGATCGAGTCGAACGGCGCGCTGCGCGAGGCGCAGATCGAGGGTTTCCCCGACGCCACGCTCATCAACAAGTCGATCTCGGCCGAGCTGGAGGCGCTTCAGGCCGAACGCCGGGCCGAGATGGCCGAGATGGAAGAAATCCTCGCCGAGTTGAAGCCGCTGATCGCGGCCGAGTCGCGCTGACAGGGAGGGGCTTATGCCCAACGAGACGATCACCATTGGCGGCAAGTCCTTCGACGTGGCCTATCAGCCGGGCGAGGAGCAATACCTGCGCGCCGCCGCCGCCATGCTGGATGTCGAGGCCACCGCGCTCATCGGGCAGATCGGCCGCCTGCCGGAATCGCGCATGCTGCTGATGGCGGGGCTGATGCTGGCCGACAAGACCGCGGGCGCCGAGGATCGCGTGCGCCAGCTGGAGCAGCAGTTGGGCGAGATGCAGGCCGAGATCGACCGCCTGCGCGCCACGCCCGCCGCCGGGGTGGCGGGTCTGCCGCCCGGTACGCTGGAACGGATGAACGCGCTGGCCGAGCGGGCGGAAACCCTGGCCGATCAGTTCGAAAGCCGCTGAGGGGTCAGGGGCGCGCCGCGGCGCCAAGATCGGCCGCCAGCGCCTGGGCCGTATCGAACAGGCGCTCGATATCCGCGGCCTCGTTCAGGGGACGCCCCAGCCGCAGCCGCGTGCCCTGGGTGCTCACCATCACCATGGCCTTTTCGTCGCCGCTGGCATTGAGCGCCCGGGCAATCGGCGCGGCCTCGATGAAGGGCGCGGGATCGACCGTCGCCAGGATCGACAGCGGCAGGCCCTGCGGCACGGGTTGCTCGACCAGCTGCCCCAGATGATCGCCGACTTCCTCGCCCAGCAACCGGCCGATGAAGAAGCGCGCGACGGAATTGTCGAAGACCCCCAGCATGCTGCTGGCCGCCTGCGCCAGCTTGGGGTCGAGGGGCGGGGTATAGACCGCCAGCCCGCCCTGCAGCCGCGGCTCGCGCAGCGAGGCGACGGTCGAGCCGCCCTTGGTGGTCGATCCCGAGCCCGACTTGCGGGTCAGCTTGCGCGTCACGACCAGCTCGATGCCGCTGGCGGGATCAAGAAAATGCAGCTCGGCCGGGCGGTTGCCGCGCGAGCGCTCGAAGACATGCTCCCAGCCCCGCCGTTCGGCCAGCGCGACATACTCGGCCCGGCGCCGCTTTTCGGTGCGATGGCTGACGACGATCAGCGCCAGCATGCCGCCGACCAGCACCACGACGGCAAGGAGTGCGACAATCTCTGAGGTCATGGGAGCATCCGTCCTGGCGTTGAGGGGATCAGGCCGCCTGCCGCCGCGGTCCGGCGTCGAGCCGGTGCTGCAGCCTGCGCAGGGTGTCGAGGATCGGCGCCAGCGCGCCCGGGTCCTTTATCGTCCGGCCCAGCCGCAGGTGCAATCCTTCCGCGTTGAGGGCGAGCATCGCCCGGCCTCCGGGATCGGGCCTCAGGGCGGGGTCACGCAGGGTCTCAAGCAGGGCCGACAGATCGGGGCTTTCGCCCGCGGGAACCTCGGACAGGAAGGCCAGCGCATCGTCCAGATGCCGGATCTCGGGCGTCTCGCTGCCTCTCGCCACCCCGCGCAGCGCCTGATCCAGCCGCGTCCCCGGCCGGTCGGCACCGGGGACGACCAGCGCCACGAAGCCGCGCGACAGGCGGGGCGCGGGCAGGGTCAGGCTGACGGTGCCGGGCATCTTCGTGCCGTTGCGGGTGGTGCGGGGCGCGGCCTCGACCGTCATCAGGGTGCCGGCCGCGTCGGTCAGGCGATAGAGTGCCTCGGTGCCCGGGATCCGGTAGAGTGTCAGCCCGCGTCCTTCGGCGAAATCCTCGAAGGCGGCGGCGCGGCGGGCCTGGGTATCGCGCAGGCGGCGCAGCAGCGCGAGGGCCAGCAGCGCGCCGAGCGCGAGGGCGAGGATCTGGGTGACAAGGACGACCGACATGAAGGAAACCCGTTGCTTTCTTGCCCATAGGTCGCGCGAGGCGGCAAAGGGTTCATCCGGCAGGGCAAGAAAGTCGCGGTTCGGCGCAGAAAAAGCCTGAGGCTTGGCCAAACGGAGGGCGCCCCCATGCAAAAGGGCCGGTGCACCCGGCACCGGCCCCCGATCTTGCGGCGACAAAGCCCTCAGGCGTTGGCTTCGCGGATCTTGTCGGCGGCGTCCTTGTCGAAACCCACGCCCTTGGCGGCGAACAGCTGGTCCAGCTCGCCCGAGAGCGTCATCTCGGTCACGATGTCGCAGCCGCCGACGAATTCACCCTTCACATAGAGCTGCGGGATGGTCGGCCAGTCCGAATATTCCTTGATGCCCTGCCGGATATCGGCATCGGCCAGCACGTTCACGTCCTGATACTCGACGCCCATGAAGTTCAGGACCCCGGCAACGCGGCTGGAGAAGCCACATTGCGGCATGGTCTTGGTGCCCTTCATGAACAGCACCACGTCATTGGCTTTGACCAGCTGGTCGATGGAGGTCTTCACGTCGCTCATGGGTCTGGGTCCTTGTCTCGCGCCCTGGGCGGGCCGGGAATGGGTCAATGGGAGTCGCGGTTGCGGGGGATCTGGTGCGGCGGGCGCCGCGGGTCAAGCCCGCTTGCGCGCACGGGGATCGGCACCGGCGCCGGACCCGGGGCGACAACGGCGCCGATCAGGGCGCCCAGCGCAGCCAGCAGGCCCTTCATTCGGGGGCCTTCGTGGTCAGGGCCAGCGCGTGCAGCTCGCCCTGGGCGCCATCCATCTTGCCTTTCAGCGCCGCGTAAACATCGCGCTGCTGCTGCACCCGGTTCTTGCCCTTGAAGCTCGGGTCGATCACCTCGGCCGCGTAATGGTTTCCGTCCCCGGCGAGGTCGGTGATGGTGATCTTCGCGGCCGGGAAGGACTCGCGCAGCAGGGTTTCGAGTTCGGTTGCCGAAATGGCCATGCGGGTCTCCTTGCGTTGCCCAAGATGTAAAACCCGCGCCCCCCCGGCGCAAGGGTCAGGGCGCTGCGACATGCGGTCTGAGCGCGGCAAGGAAGGCCCTGAGCCGCGTCTCGGCGCCCGAGACGGCAAAGCCGCGCAGGCTTTCAGGCGACCAGGGAGCCTCGGGGTGATGAAGCGCGATCAGCGCCTGCCGTTCCGCCGCCAGCGCCTCGGGCAGGGCCAGCGATTCGGCCGCGCCCAGCAGCTCCAGCCCGGCATGGATGCGCCTGAGGATCCCCAGCGCCTCGGCCATCGGTGCGCGCAGCGTCGCGTCCTGCTGCCAGTCGGCACCGGCGAAAACCTCCTGCACCACGCGCTGTCCGGCGCCGAGGCAATCGTAGAGCACACAGCCCCGGAAGCCCGAAGGCTGCAGCCGGTCATGGATGGTGCAGCCATGACCCGACAGGTGGGGGCAGGGGTGCAGCGCCGGCTTGTCCAGGGCAAAGGCCTCGCCCTTGTCGAAGGGCAGCGCCATGCAGCAGAGCGCGGCGCAGGCGGCACAATCGGCTTTGAGGGCGGGCAGGGGATGCATGGCCCCGATGTGCCAAGCCCGGGGCCGGTGCGCAACCCCGCCCCTTCATTCTGCCGGAAATACGCAGGGGGTTTCCAAAGGGGGGCGTGCCCCCCTTTGGGCAGGGGGTGCGGGGGTGAGCGGCGTCTCGGAAACGCGCCAGTGGCGCGCCTCTCGCCGCGAACGCCGCGCCCGTGGCGCGGCCGGACCTTGCCCCCCGCCTTTACCCGATCGCCGCCGCGAAGGCGCCGCGATAAAGCGCCGACAGCTCCGCCAGCGGCGCCGAGGCACCGCCGAAGCTCACGCTTTCGCCGCCGAACTTGCCGACCGTCGCGACCGTCACCCCTGCCGCGCGGGCCGCGACCATCAGCGCCTCGGCCTGATCGAAGCCGCAGGCCACCAGATAGCGCGCCTGATCCTCGCCGAAGAGGAGCCCGGTTTCGGCGGTTTCCAGCGTCACGCCCAGCCCCGCGCCCTCGGCCATCTCGAAGGCGGCGAGCGCGAGCCCGCCGTCCGAGAGGTCGGTCGCCGCCTTGATGAGGGTGCGGTTCGCCCGCAGGAACTCGCCATTGGCCCGTTCGGCGGCCAGATCGACCGCGGGCGCGTCGCCGTCCTCGCGGTTGAAGACCTCGGCCAGGATCGCCGATTGGCCCAGATGGCCGGCGGTCGTGCCGATCACCAGCGCGAAATCCCCGGCCGAGGGCTGGCCCGCGATCAGATCGTCGAGGCTGTCCAGCAGGCCCACCGCGCCGATGGTCGGCGTCGGCAGGATGCCCTTGCCGTCGGTCTCGTTGTAAAGCGACACGTTGCCCGAGACGATCGGCATGTCGAGCGCCGCACAAGCCTCGCCGATGCCTTGGATGGCGCCGACGAACTGGCCCATGATCTCGGGCTTTTCAGGGTTGCCGAAATTCAGGTTGTCGGTGGTGGCGAGGGGCCTCGCGCCCACGGCGGTCAGGTTGCGATAGGCTTCCGCCACCGCCTGCTTGCCGCCCTCGACCGGGTTCGCCTTGACGTAGCGCGGCGTCACGTCCGAGGTGAAGGCGACGGCCTTGCCGGTGCCATGCACGCGGACCACGCCCGCGCCCAGACCCGGCACGCGGACCGTATCGCCCATGACCATATGGTCGTATTGCTCCCAGACCCAGCCCTTGTGGGCGTAGTTGGGGCTGGAAATCAGCGCCTTCAGCCCGTCGATCGGGTCGATCTGGGCGACCGGCGCCATGGCCTCGGCTTCGGGCGTCGGCACCCAGGGCCGGTCATATTCCGGCGCCTCGGACGACAGTTTCGACAGCGGCAGGTCGGCTTTCACCTCGTTGCCGTGGACGATCAGGAAGCGGTCTTCCGGGATCGTCTCGCCGACGATGGCGAAATCGAGGTCCCATTTGACGAAGACGGCGCGGGCCTCGGCCTCTTTCTCGGGGTGCAGCACCATGAGCATGCGCTCCTGGCTTTCCGAGAGCATCATCTCATAGGCCGTCATCGCGGTTTCCCGCTGCGGCACCTGGTCGAGGATCAGCTTGATCCCGAGGCCACCCTTGTCGCCCATCTCGACCGCCGAGCAGGTCAGACCCGCGGCGCCCATGTCCTGGATCGAGATGACGGCGCCGGTCTGCATCAGTTCCAGACAGGCCTCCAAGAGGCGCTTCTCGGTGAAGGGGTCGCCGACCTGAACGGTGGGGCGCTTTTCCTCGATGGTGTCGTCGAATTCGGCGGACGCCATGGTCGCGCCGCCGACGCCATCGCGGCCGGTCTTGGCGCCCAGATACACCACCGGCATCCCGACGCCCGAGGCGGCCGAATAGAAGATCTTGTCGGCATCCGCGAGGCCCGCCGCGAAGGCGTTCACGAGGCAGTTGCCGTTATAGGAAGCATGGAAACGGACCTCGCCGCCCACGTTCGGCACGCCGAAGCAATTGCCGTAGCTGCCGATCCCCTCGACCACGCCCTTGACGATATGGGCGGTCTTGGGATGCGACGGCAGGCCGAACGACAGTGCGTTCATCGCCGCGATGGGCCGCGCGCCCATGGTGAACACGTCGCGCAGGATGCCGCCCACGCCCGTCGCCGCGCCCTGATGGGGCTCGATATAGGACGGGTGGTTGTGGCTCTCCATCTTGAAGATCAGCGCCTGACCGTCGCCGATATCGACCACGCCCGCGTTCTCGCCCGGCCCGCAGATGACCTGCGGCCCCTTGGTCGGCAGGGTCCGCAGCCAGCGCTTCGAGGATTTGTACGAGCAATGCTCGTTCCACATCGCCGAGAAGATCCCCAGCTCGGTAAACGTCGGCTCGCGGCCGATGATCTCCAGGATGCGCTGGTATTCGTCCGGCTTCAGACCATGCGCGGCGATCAGGTCGGCGGTGATCTCAGGTTCCTGCATCCTATCCCCCGGGGCTTTCGCGGTTGCGGCGTCTTTAGAACGCCGGGGGGCCGGAGGAAAGGCCGCGTGCGGGCGGTGCGAAAAAATTCTGCGCCAGGTCGGCGGGGAATGTCGAAATCGGCGCCGCCCGGGCGTCGTTCCGGTGTCAGCTGCTTGCGGGCGGGGCCGGGGCTTGCCGGTTCGGCCCGGGGCGGCGACACTCACATCGGTTCAGGAGACGACCATGAAGTATATCGCCCTCATCTATTACGATCCCGCCGAGGCTCCGCAATCGGGCGGCTCGATGAACGAGGCCTATATTGACTTCAACCGCCGGGCCGGGGCGGCCGGGGTGCTGGCCGGGGGCGATGCCTTGCAGGCGCCCGCGACGGCGACGGTGGTGCGGATGCGCGGCGGCGAGGCCCAGACGATGGACGGCCCCTTCGCCGAGACAAAGGAACAGCTGGGCGGCTATTATCTCCTCGATTGCGCCGATCTCGATCAGGCGCTGCATTGGGCGGCGCAGATCCCCGGCGCGCGCATCGGCGCGGTTGAAGTCCGGCCACTCATGATCTTCAACGCCTGACGGAACGGAAGGAATAACCCGATGAAATATCTTCTTCTTCTCTACGGCGGCGATCTGCCCGAACCGCAGCCCGGCTCGCCCGAGTTCGACCGGATGATGCAGGAGTATGACGGCTTCAACGCCCTGCTCGAGCGCGACGGCATCGACTGGTCCGGCGAGGCGCTCGAGGATACGGGCAGCGCAACCTCGCTGCGCAAGCGGGGCGGCAGGGTTGAGACGATGGACGGCCCCTTCGCCGAAACCAAGGAGCAGCTGGGCGGTTTCTACCTGATCGACGTGCCCGATCTGGAAACCGCGATGCGCTATGCGGCCGAAATCCCCGCCGCGCTTTATGGCACGGTCGAGATCCGGCCGATCATGGACACCGCCCCCTTGCTGCCCGGTGGCTGAGATGGGCGCGGCCCCGATCCTTGAGGCGATCCACCGCCACGAGAGGGGCCGCATCCTGGCGGCGCTGATGGCCGAGCTGCGCGACCTCGACCTGGCGGAAGAGGCGCTGAGCGAGGCAATGGAATCGGCGCTGGTGCATTGGGGCAGGGCGGGCGTGCCCGACCGCCCCGGTGCCTGGCTGCTGACCGCCGCCCGGCGCAAGGTGATCGACCGCTGGCGCCGCGCCGCGCGTCTGGCGGCGCGCGCCCCCGATCTGCGGCTGCTAGCCGAAGCCGACGCCGCCGCCCGCGAGGAACCGGCGCCCGAGATCCCCGACGAACGCCTGCGCCTCATCTTTACCTGCAGCCATCCGGCGCTGGAGGCCAAGACCCGCGTCGCGCTGACCCTGCGCACCCTGGGCGGCCTGACCACGGCCGAGATCGCCCGCGCCTTCCTCGATACGGAGCCCGCCATGGGCCAGCGCCTGAGCCGCGCCAAGGCCAAGATCCGCGAGGCCGGGATCCCCTTTGCCGTGCCGGGGCCGGGGGATTGGGCGGCGCGGCTCGGCTCGGTGCTGGCGGTGCTCTATCTCATCTTCAACGAGGGCTATGCCGTCACGGCGGGCGCGGCGCCCCTGCGCGTCGACCTCTCGGCCGAGGCGATCTATCTCGCCCGCATGCTCGACCAGCTCCGCCCGGACGAGCCCGAGGTTCTGGGCCTTCTGGCGCTGATGCTGATGACCGATGCGCGGCGCGCGGCGCGGCTGGGGCCGGACGGTGCGCTGGTGGCGCTGGACCGGCAGGACCGGCGGCTCTGGGACCGGGCCGGGATCGCCGAGGGCGAGGCGCTGGTCGACCGGGCCATGGCGCTCTGCGCGCCGGGGCCGTTCCAGATCAAGGCCGCCATCGCCGCGCTTCATGCCGCGCCCGAGATCGACCGCCGCCAGATCTTTCTGCTCTACGACAGCCTCCTGCGATTCGAGCCGACGCCGGTCGTGCGCCTCAACCGGGCGGTGGCGCTGGCCGAAACGGGCGAGACGGCGGCGGCCCTGGCCCTGGTCGAGGCGCTGCGCGTGGATTTGCATAGCTATCAGCCGTTCCACGCCGCCCTGGCCGAGCTCAGGCTCCGGGCGGGGCAGGGCGCCGCTGCGGCCGAAGCCTATGGCGAGGCCATCGCCCGGTCAGGGAATGCGGCGGAACGGGCTTTCCTCAGGACGCGGCTGGCAGCGGTGCAGACCGCCGCCGACCCAAAAAAGAAGGCCGAGCAAAGCTCGGCCCAAGTCCAACAGGGAGGTAAAGATACAGAAGGAACTCCTGTATCTCACGAACCCAGATAATCGAATCGCTACATGCGTTCAACAATTTCCTCGCTGCATGTGCATCATAGCCGTGATGCGTTGCATGCATGCCTCACCCTAGGTCAACGCAACCGGTGGGCGAGCTATTCGCTGCTCGGCATGGTCCGCTGGCGGCGATAGGCGATCACACCCTCCAGCACGAAGTCGCGGAAAGCCGATACCCGCTTGGAATGACGCAATTCTTCCGGGTAGGCGAGGAATACGGGAACCTCGGCGCTTTCCACATCGGGCAGCACCCGCACCAGTTGCGAGAAATCCTCGGTCAGGTAGTCGGGCAGCACACCGACGCCCAGATGGTTCACCACCGCCTGCAACACGCCGAAGTAGTTGTTGACGGTAAAGGTCGAGCGGATCTGCTGCGTCATCAGCTCGCGCACCAGCGCGCCGCCCGCCGCCACTTGATGGGCATTGGCGCTCTGGCAGACCAGGCGGTGATCCTTCATCTCGATCAGCGAGGTCGGCGTGCCGTTCTGGCGCAGGTATTCGGTCGAGGCGTAGAGCCGCATCCGGACGCCCATCAGGCGCTTGCGGATCAGGTCGGCCTGGCTCGGCTCCTTCATCCTTATCGCCACATCGGCCTCACGCATCGGCAGGTCGAGCACGCGCTCTTCCAGCATGAGGTCGATCTTCAGTTCCGGGTATTTGGCGTAGAGCGTGGGCAGGCGCGGGGCCAGCCACAGCGTGCCGAAGGCGGTGGTGGTGGTGACCCTCAGCTCGCCATAGACCTCTTCCTCGCTGTCGCGGATCCGGGCAGCGGCGGTTTCCAGCCGCTTGGTCATGGCCCGGGTCGCGTCGAACAGCAATTCCCCCTGTTCGGTCAGAATCAGCCCCCGCGCGTGGCGGTGGAACAGAATCGTGCTGAGGCTTTCCTCCAGCCCCCGGATCTGGCGGCTGACAGCCGATTGGCTCAGGCCCAGCGTGTCACCGGCATGGGTCAGGCTGCCGGCATCGGCCACCGCGTGAAAGATTCGGAGCTTGTCCCAGTCCATCATAAAATTTCGGTCATTATCCGCCGCTGTTTCATTGCCAATCGTTTCTATGGCAACGTTGTCTACCCGAAAAGACAAGAATCCGTGGAAACGGGTTTTAAGGTCAGCATTTTTGACCTATACTGGCGCTAACGCCACCCGAGTGGCGATCGGCATGGGAGGTGCACGATGGGTAAGCAGACGGTGTCTCTGAACGACCGTTTCGACCTGGATAAATCCCCGGTTCTGCTGAACGGCACGCAGGCGCTGGTGCGTCTGATGCTGGCACAGCAGGCGCGGGACCGGGCGGCGGGGCTGAAGACGGCGGGTTATGTGACGGGCTATCGCGGCTCGCCGCTGGGTGCCGTCGACCAGCAGATGATCCGCGCCAGACCCTTCCTCGATGCCGCGCAGGTCACCTTTCAGGAGGGGTTGAACGAGGACCTCGCCGCCACCGCCATCTGGGGTGCCCAGCAGGCGGAACTGAGGGGCGAGGGCAAGTACGACGGCGTCTTCTGCCTGTGGTACGGCAAGGGGCCGGGGATCGACCGCTCGGGCGACCCGATGAAACACGCCAACATGGCCGGCACGTCGAAGAACGGCGGCGTCATCATGGCGATGGGCGACGATCACACCGGTGAAAGTTCGACCGTGCTGCATCAGTCGGACTGGGCGATGGTCGATGCCTATATGCCGATCGTCTCGCCCGCGGGCGTGCAGGAAATCCTCGATTACGGCCATTACGCCTATGAACTCAGCCGCTTTTCCGGCCTCTGGGTCGGTCTGAAGACGATGAAGGATACCGTCGAGGCCACAGCGGTCGTCGACGGCAATCCGCACCGGATGTCCTTCGTACGCCCCGATTTCCAGATGCCTGCGGGCGGCCTGAACATCCGCCTGCAGGATACGCCGGTGGCGCAGGAAGCGCGGATGATCGACTACAAACGCTTCGCGGCCGAGGCTTTCAGCCGCGCCAACCGCATGGACAAGCGGATCTGGGGCCAGCCGGGCGCGAAGATCGGCCTGGTCGCGGCGGGCAAGAACTGGCTGGACCTCGTGCATGCCATGGGGCTGCTGGGCCTGGACGAGGCAGCCTGCGAGCGGCTCGGCATCACCACCTACAAGGTCGGGCAGACCTGGCCGCTGGACATGACCAGCTTCCATGAATGGGCCGATGACCTCGACCTCATCATCTGCGTCGAGGAAAAGCGCAAGCTGATCGAGGTGCAGATCAAGGAGGCGATCTTCGACGACCGCCGCGGCCGCCGGGTCTATGGCTGGTACAAGGGCGGCGCCGGGGGGATGCATTCGGAAGAGCTGTTCCCGACCCGCTACGCGCTGGACCCGGTGATGATCGCCGAGAAGCTGGGCGGCATCTTTCTGGAAGAAGGCTGCGATACCGAGGGGTTGCGCGCCGGTCTTGAGAGGTTGGGTGAAGCCCGCCGGGCCGACAACGCCACCGATATCGCCCAGCGGACGCCGTGGTTCTGCTCGGGCTGCCCGCATAATTCCTCGACCAGGCTGCCCGACGGCAGCCGCGCCTATGCCGGGATCGGCTGCCATTACATGGTGCAATGGATGGACCGCGAGACGCTCGGCTTCACCCATATGGGCGGCGAGGGTGCGAACTGGATCGGCGAGAGCCTGTTCTCGCACCGCGGCCATGTGTTCCAGAACCTGGGCGACGGGACCTATAACCATTCCGGCGTGCAGGCGATCCGCGCGGCGCTCGCGGCCGGGACGACCATCACCTACAAGATCCTCTTCAACGATGCCGTCGCCATGACCGGCGGCCAGCGCAACGAGGGCGGGCTCACCGCCTATCAGATCGCGCGCGAGATCACGGCGATGGGCGTCAAGCCGGTGGTCGTGGTCTATGATGAGAAGGAAGAGCTGGATCTCTCGCAATTCCCGGCGGGGATCGAAAAGGTCGAGCGCGCCAACCTGATGAATGTGCAGGAGAAAATGGCCGAGACCAAGGGCGTCTCCGCCATCATCTACGTCCAGACCTGCGCCGCCGAGAAGCGCCGTCGCCGCAAGCGCGGCACCTTCCCCGATCCCGACCGCCGCGTCTTCATCAACACCGAAGTCTGCGAGGGCTGCGGCGATTGCGGGGTGCAGTCGAACTGCGTCTCCATCGTGCCGGTCGAGACGGAACTGGGCCGCAAGCGGGCCATCGACCAGTCGTCCTGCAACAAGGATTTCAGCTGTCTCAAGGGCTTCTGCCCGTCTTTTGTCACGGTCGAGGGGGCCAAGGTCAAGAAATCCGCGACCCGGGCGCTGGATCTGCCGGACCTGCCGGAACCGGTGCTGCCGGCGATCGAGGGCACGCATAACCTGATCATCACCGGCGTCGGCGGGACCGGCGTGGTGACGGTCGGCGCGGTGCTGGCGCAGGCGGCGCAGATCGACGGCAAGGGCGCCGGGATGATGGAGATGGCGGGCCTCGCCCAGAAGGGCGGCGCCGTGCACATCCATCTGCGGCTGGCCAACAAGCCCGAGGATATCAGCGCCGTCCGCGTCGCCGTCGGCGAGGCGGATGCGGTGATCGGTGGCGATCTGGTGGTGACGGCGGGGGCGAAAACCATCGGCCTGATGACCACGGGCCGCACCGGCGCGGTGGTCAACAGCCATGAGATCATCACCGGCGCCTTCACCCGTGACACCGAATTCCGCTTGCCGATCAATAATCTGGAGGTCGCTCTTGAAGCGCGGCTTCGCGACCGGCTGTCGATGTTCGATGCCTCGGAACTCGCGCGCGTGGCGCTGGGGGATTCGATCTATTCCAACATGATGGTGCTGGGTGGCGCCTGGCAGAAGGGGCTGGTGCCGCTGAGCCTGGAGTCGATCCGCGAGGCCATCGTGCTGAACAAGGCCGCGGTCGAGGGCAATCTGCGCGCCTTCGAGATCGGTCGTTGGGCCGTGCTTCATCCACAGGACGCGGCCAAGGTGATCGCACCCAGCGATATCAACAGCTTGCCGGTCGATCCTGTCGCCTTCCGCGAGGCCCGTCTGGTCGAATACCAAGGCAAGCGGCTGGCCAAGCGCTTCCGCAAGCTGGTCGACAGCGTCGAGGACAAGGGGCTGCGCGAGGCCGTGGCGAAGGGCTATCACAAGCTGCTGGCCTACAAGGATGAATACGAGGTGGCGCGCCTGCATCTGTCGACCGAGGCCAAGCTGCGGGAAACCTTCGACGGTGATTTCGTGATGAAGTTCCACCTCGCGCCGCCGGTGATCGGCGGGAAGGATCCCTCGGGCCGGCCGAAGAAGCGCGAATTCGGACCCTGGATGATGTCCGGCTTCAAGCTGCTGGCCAAGATGAAAGGCCTGCGCGGCACGCCCTTCGACCCCTTCGGCCATTCGGCCGAGCGGAAGATGGAACGCAGCCTTATCAAGCAGTTCGAAAGCGACATGAAAGCGGTTCTGCCGAATCTCAGCCCGGCGACCCGCGATCTGATCCTGGAACTGGCCATGCTGCCCCTCTCGATCCGCGGCTATGGCCCGGTCAAGCACGCGAACGAGGCCAAGGCCGCCAAGCGGCGCGAGGAGATCCTGGCGGCCATCGCCCAGGGCGGCGCACCCACCCGGATGGCGGCGGAATAACCGTCGCCATTCTGTCACCAGCAGGCGCTAGGACTCGGGCATATCCTTTGCCCGAGTCCCCCATGTCCCTCGCCATCCTCGACACCCCCGTCCGCCACCGCCGCCGCCCGCTTGCCCGTGGCGTGGCGCGCGACATCACCTACGCGATGTCGGCCCGGACCCGACCCGGGCAGGCGCTGATCCGCAGCGTCGAGAATGTCACCGGGCGCCTCGCGCTCATGCGCCGGGCCGAAGGCTATGAGGCCGAGGTCGCGCAGGGCCGCGATTTCTGGCGGGTGATGATGGAGCGCTTCGGCCTCAGGCTCGACGTGATCCGCGGCTCGCTGGGCACGATCCCCACCCGCGGTCCGCTGGTCGTGGTTTCGAACCACCCGTTCGGGATCCTCGACGGGCTGGTGCTGGGCCATATCCTCAGCGCCGTGCGGGGCGGGGATTTCCGCATCGTGGCGCATAACGCCTTCCTCGGGGCCGATGATGTGCGCCGCGCCATCCTGCCGGTCGATTTCTCGGGCAGCCGCGCCGCGCAGGCGCGCAACATCGCGACCAGGGCCGAGGCGATCGGCTATCTGCAAGCGGGCGGCGCGGTCGGCATCTTTCCGGGCGGGACCGTGGCCACCGGTCGCACACCGCTGGCCGAACCGCGCGACCCGCAGTGGCGGGCCTTCACCGCAAAGATGATCGCCCGCTCGGGCGCGACGGTGGTGCCCTTGTGGTTCGAGGGCGCCAACTCGCCCCTGTTCCAGATGGCGAGCCACCTGCATCCGACGCTGCGCATGGCGTTGCTGATCCGCGAATTCGCCGCCCGGACCGACGGGCCGGTGCGGCTGGCGGTCGGCGATCCGATCCCGCCGCACAAGCTCGCGAGCGCCGGGCAGGGGGCCAATCAGGTGATGGATTTCCTCCGCCGCAGCACGTATGACTTGTCGCCGAACCCCTCGGACTGGGCCCGCCTGGGCTTTGAATTCGAGGCGCAATATCGGCGATAGAGGCAGAAATGGCAGTAGGCGTGTTCGATTCCGGGCTGGGCGGGCTCACGGTTCTGGACGCGCTGGTCCGACGCCTGCCCGAGGTGCCCTTCGTCTATTTCGGCGACAACGCCAACACGCCCTATGGCACGCGCGACGCGGACGACATCTACCGGCTGACCACGCAGGGGGTGCAGCGCTTGTTTGATGAGGGCTGCGATCTGGTGATCCTGGCCTGCAACACCGCCTCGGCCGCGGCGCTGAAACGGATGCAGGAAAGCTGGATCCCGCCGGGCAAGCGCGTGCTCGGTGTCTTCGTCCCGCTGATCGAGGCGCTGACCGAACGGCAATGGGGCGACAATTCGCCCCCGCGTGAGGTGGCGATCAAGCATGTCGCGCTCTTTGCCACCCCCGCCACCGTCGCCAGCCGCGCCTTCCAGCGCGAACTGGCCTTCCGCGCTATCGGCGTGGATGTCGAGGCCCAGCCCTGCGGCGGCGTGGTCGATGCCATCGAACAGGGCGACATGATTCTGGCCGAGGCGCTGGTGCATTCCCACGTCGAGGCGCTGCACCGCCGGATGCCGAAGCCCGAGGCCGCCGTGCTGGGCTGCACGCATTACCCGCTGATGGAAGAGGCCTTCCGCGCCGCGCTCGGCCCCGGGGTGCAGGTCTATTCCCAGCCGGAACTGGTGGCGGCGAGCTTGGAGCATTACCTCGAACGCCACCCCGACCTGATCGGCACCGGCACCGAGACGCTGTTCCTGACCACCGGCGACCCGGTGGCGGTGGGGCACAAGGCCACGCAATTCCTGCGCCGCCGGATCCCCTTCAAGGCCGCCTGATGCGGCAACGGGTCCCGTTGCCAGCCGCGCCCCGCCTTCCTATCTGAGGCATCGAAACCCCGGAGGATCCCCATGGCCGGCATGAAGAGCCTGAAAAAGACCCGCCGCGTGCAGATCATTGCCGTGGCCGCGGTGGCGCTCACGCTCAGCACCGCGCTTATCGGCTATGCGATGCGCGACGGGATCAACTTCTTCCGCTCGCCCAGCCAGGTGATGGCCGAGCCTCCGGCGCCGAACGAGATCTTTCGTCTAGGCGGTATGGTCGAGGTCGGCACCCTCAGCCGCGGGCAGGGCGAATCGATCACCTTCTCCGTCACCGATTTCTGCGCCAGCGTGCCGGTCAGCTACCGCGGCATCCTGCCCGACCTCTTCGGCGAGAATGAGGGCACGGTGGCGACCGGTCGGCTGGTCGACGGGGTCTTCGTCGCGACCGAGATCCTGGCGAAGCACGACGAGACCTATATGCCGCGCGAAGTGGCCGATGCGGTCGGCGTCCAGGGCTCGCCCAATGCTGCGGCGAACCGCCCGGAATGCGAATACCACGGCGAGACTTACCCGACCCAGGGCACCTGAGCCGCAACGCACGCCGCCGCTACCGGATCTGAACCCGGGCCCGCGATCCTGCCTGCTTTCCAGCATGGGAGGGCGCGATGCGCGACGTGCAAAGCCTTGCCGAAGAGATCGTCGCCCGCGAGGGCGGCTTCGTCAACGACCCCGACGACCCGGGCGGGGCGACCAATTTCGGCGTGACCATCGGCACGATGCGGCGGCTGGGGCTGGACCTGACCGGCGACGGGCAGGTGAGCGAGGCCGATGTCCGGGCGCTGACCCGGGCGCAGGCGGTGGCGATCTTTCTTGAGCATTATTACCGCCGCCCCGGCATCGCCGCGCTGCCCGAGGCGCTGCAACCCTCGGTCTTCGACATGTATGTGAACGCGGGCGGCAATGCGGTAAGGATCCTCCAGCGGCTGCTGGGCGAGATGGGCCATGACCTCAGTGTCGACGGGGTGATCGGGCCGCAGACGATCCGCGCCGCGCAGGCCGCCTATCGGGCCGCGCCCGGCCATCTGGCCGATGCTTACGGCATCGCGCGGCGGGATTATTACTACGCCCTGGGCGACCGCCGCCCGGCCTCGCGCAAATACGCAAGGCGGCGGGATGGCGGGAAGGGCGGCTGGATCCTCAGGGCCGAGGAATTCATCGCGCCCCGCTATCACCTGAGCGAGGCCGAGCACCGGGAAAGGACCGCCGCTTGGGGCTGATCGCAACACTGGCCCGCGCCCTGTTCCTGCGCGGCGGTGCGGCCGAGATCGGCCGCGTCGGCACTGATCTGGCCGAGGTCTTCCGCCCCAATGCCACACGGCAGATGGAACTCTCGCACGATGCCTTCACCGCGGCGCAACAGGCCTATGCGGCGGAATTCCAGCTGGCCCGGCAAGGCTGGTTCGACGGTTTCGTCAATGGCTTGAACCGGCTGCCCCGGCCGCTGCTGGCGCTGGCGACGCCCGCGCTCTTTGCCTATGCGATGGTCGATCCCGCGGGCTTTTCGCTGCGCATGCAGGGGCTCGCCACGGTGCCCGAACCGCTGTGGTGGCTGCTGGGCGCGGTGGTCGCCTTCTATTTCGGCGCGCGCGAGACGCATTACCGCCGCGCTCTGCGCCCGCCGGAACCCGTCGCCGCCCCGCTGCCCGAGGCCCCGCCCGCCGCCACCCGCAACCCGGCCCTGGACGCCTGGCTGGAAGAAGGCCGCCGCGGCCAGTGAGGCCTGCATCTTCGTTCCCTAAATATCCTCGGGGGTGAGGGCCGCCCGGACGAGGCGCCCGTGGCGCGTCGTCAGGCCCGAACGCCCGGAGCGCAAGCGCAGGGCCGGACCAGCCCGCAGGGCAGAGGGGGGCAGACGGCCCCCCTTCCTTCGGCGCCCGGGTTCACCCGCGCGCAACCGCTCAGCGGCGCCCGTAGTAAAGCCCCATCACGTGCTCGGCCTCGGCAAAGAACAACCAGCGCGCGGCCAGCATGCCGCCCAGATGGCTGAACGCGGCCGGGATCAGCCCGGGCCAGCCGGGCCAGAGCCCCAGCAGCAGCGCCGGGATCAGGCAGGCGAGGATCATGGCGATGACCCGCAGCTTCATCCGGTGGCGGCGGCCGACGACATAGGCCATTTCGCGCAGCAGGTAATTCGGGCCGGTATGCGGCGGCTCCAGCTGGCGGACCCGGCCGAGCGGGCCGAGGCCGGTCGCGGTTTCGGGGCTCTGGCCCGACCGGGCGAATTGTCGGTCGCCGAGGATCCAGTGCAGCGCCAGCGTCAGCGCCAGCCAGGGCAGCGCCAGCTCGGCCAGCTCGACCCGGGCGGTCAGGATCGCGCCACCGGCCAACGCCGCGGTCAGGAAAACCGCGGGCGTTGTCCAGTGATTCCAGCGCGGTACGGTACGAAGCTGGGCATAGATCATCGAGGTGGCGAGGATCGTGGCCAGGCAAAGCACAGCGCCCGCCATCCCCGCCAAAGGCACCGCCCGGCCCCAGAACACCAGCCCTGCGGCATGGGGCGCCAGCACCAGCAACGCCAGCGCCGCCAGCACCGCCTCGCGCGAGAGCCAGCTGGTGCGCCATTGGCTGAAGGCCCTGAGCGCCCGTTCGGGACGGCCCAGATGCAGGGCCGAGGCAGCGAGCCCGGTCAGCGTCAGCCCGTAGCCAAGGCCGAACCAGAGGAAGGCCGACCAGCCCCGCGGCGTCACGGCGCCGAAGCCGAGATAGGTCAGCAGCCCCAGGCCAAGGCCGGAGAGAGCGGTAAAGGCGATGATGGACGGCGCGGGATGCATCAGAACCTCGATAGCGTCCGGTCGACCCAGCCGAGGAACCCGGTCAGCCCTTCGGTCCCGGGCTCGCACAGCTGGGCGAGGTCGGGCGGGGCCTCCTGCAGCCGGTCGCGCGGGCGGGGGGGCAGGTATTTGTTGACCGGTCGCGCCTTGAGGTCAGGCATCAGGTCAATGCCGCCCCGTTCCGCGACCAGCCGCGAAACCGCGCTTTCGGGGTCGCCCAGATCGCCGAAATGCCGCGCGCCCGAGGGGCAGGTCCGCACGCAGGCGGGTTCGCGGTCGCGCTCGGGCAGCGCCTCGTTATAGATCCGGTCGACGCAGAGGGTGCATTTCTTCATCACCCCCACCAGCGCGTCGAGTTCGCGCGCGCCATAGGGGCAGGCCCAGGCGCAGAGGCCGCAGCCGATGCAGGCATCCTCGTTGACCAGCACGATCCCGTCCTCGGCCCGCTTGTAGCTGGCGCCGGTCGGGCAGACGGGGACGCAGGGCGCATCCTCGCAATGCAGGCAGGATTTGGGGAAATGCACAGTGACCGGGGCGCCGGATTCGGGCGTGACCTCGTAGCTGTGGACGCGGTTGAGGAAGGTGCCTTCGGGTTCCGCGCCGTAGGGGTCGAGGTCCGAGAGGGGGGCGCCGTAATTCTCGGTGTTCCAGCCCTTGCAGGCGATGACGCAGGCATGGCAGCCGACGCAGGTGTCGAGGTCGATGACCAGGCCGAGTTTCTTCAGGGAGGGCGGGGGCAGGGCGGTCATGGGCGGGCGTTCCGCGCGGAGCGGCCGGGCAAGGGCGTATTTGGAGCAGAATGAAGGGGCATGTCAGCTGTGCCTTGCCAGGGTCTTGGGGGCTTTGGGGACGGGCGAGATCTGGGCCTCGTGCGCGGGCTCGGAGGGGGCGCCGGGCGGGGCCTTTTCCAGGCGCACGCGCAGGTCGAACCAGGCGGCCTGGCCGGTGACAGGGTCGGCGTTGGGGCGCCGGCGGCCTGCGGGATCGGGCAGAAGTTCGGGGATCAGGTGGTTGAGAAGGAAGCCTTTTTCCGCCTCGGGGGCGTTTTCATCGAGCGCCCAGGCGCCGCGGCGTTTGCCGATGGCGTTCCAGGTCCAGACGGTACGCTCGTTCAGCGCGTCCATGCGGGCGACGGGGATGCGGATCCGGCCCTGGGGCGAGATGAGAAAGGCCCAGTCGCCGTCCTGAAAGCCGTGTTCCTCCCAGAGTTTCTTCGGCACATAGAGCGGGTTCATGCCGTGGATCTGCCTCAGCCAGGGGTTCTGCGAGCCCCAGGAATGATACATCGCCGCCGGGCGCTGGGTGAGCGCGTGGAGGGGGTACTCGGCGGGGTCGCTGAGGCTGTCGCCGAGGGGCGGATACCAGACGGGCAGCGGGTCCATCGCGTGTTGCAGTTGCGGGCGCAGATGGTCGGGGGGCTGGTGGGGGCCAAGGCCCCGGGCCGCGCGCTGGAAGCGGGCGAGCGGCTCGCTGTAGAGCGCGAAGAGATAGGGCGCGGGTTTGTCGTAAAGGCCGCGGGCGACGGCCCAGTCCTGATAGGCGGCGTTCCAGGGTTTGAAGAAGCGGGCGTTCTGGGGCAGGTGGTCGCTGTAGAACCCGCCGTTCCGGATATAGCGGTCGAGCTGGTCGGGGTTGGGGGCGCCGCGGCCCGAGCCTTCGCCCTCCCCGCGCCAGCCGGCCAGCGGGCCGACGCCGGGGCGGCGTTCGTGGTTCACCATGTAATCGGCGTAGTCGCGGTATCTGGGCGTGCCGTCTTCCTTCACCATGCCGGGCAGGCGCATCCGGGCGCCGAGGTCCAGGAGCACCGACTGGAAGCCGCGCACGTCCCGGTCAGGCGCGACCACCGGCCAGCGGATCGCGTCGTTCATGGCATCCGGCTCGCCGATCGGGCGATCCAGCAGCGAGATGCAATCGTGGCGCTCCAGATAGGTCGTGTCTGGCAGCACCAGATCGGCGAAGGCGACCATTTCCGAGGAATAGCTGTCGGCGTAAATGATATGCGGGATGACATAGGCGCCCGAGGCGTCGGTGTCGGTCAGCATCCGCATCGCCTCGGACGTGTTCATCGACGAGTTCCAGGCCATGTTGGCCATGTAGAGGAACAGCGTGTCGATCCGGTAGGGGGCGCCCGCATGGGCGTTCGAGATCAGCATGTGCATCAGCCCGTGGGCCGAGAGCGGGTTCTCCCAGGTGAAGGCCTTGTCGATGCGTCTGGCGCTGCCGTCCTCGTTCAGCAGCAGGTGTTCGGGGCCGAGCGGATAGCCCAGATGCGGCCCGTCGAGGGGCTGGCCGGGGGTGACGCCGGCGTGGGGGCGGGGATGGGCCTCGACCGGCTTGGGGTAGGGCGGTTTGAAACGGTAGCCGCCGGGAACCTCGACCGAGCCCAGCAGGATCTGCAGCACATGCAGCGCGCGGCAGGTCTGGAAGCCGTTGGAATGGGCCGAGATTCCGCGCATGGCGTGGAAGGTCACGGGGCGGCCCTTCATCACCTCGTGCCGCTGGCCGCGGAAATCGGTCCAGGGCTGGTTGAGGGTGATCTCCTCCTCAAACGCGACTCGGGCGAGTTCGGCGGCGACGGCGCGGATGCGGGGGGCGGGGATGCCGCAGCGCTCGGCCACGGCATCCGGCGCATGCTCGGGCGAAAGGTAGCGTTCGGCCATGAGGCGCAACACGGTCTTGTGGCCCTGCCAGTCGGCGGCAGGGTCGGGCTGGACGCCGGGCGCGTCCCAGGGCGCGGGCTCGCCCGTGCGGCGGTCCAGCACCAGGGGCGTGCCCTTGGCGTCGCGCAGGAAAAGCCCGGCCTCCTCGCCCGCGCCCTGCACGAGGAAGGGCGCGTTGGTGTAGGCCATGAGGTAATCGAGGTCGATCCTGCCCAGCCGGAAGAGTTCATGGATCAGGGCGAGGATCAACAGGCCGTCGGTCCCCGGCGTGATCGCCAGCCAATCGTCGGCCACGGCGTTATAGCCGGTGCGGATCGGGTTGACGGCGATCATCCGGCCGCCCCGCGCCTTCAGCTTGCCGATGCCCATCTTGATCGGGTTCGAATCGTGATCCTCGGCCACGCCGAACAGCATGAAGAGCTTCGTGCGTTCCCAATCGGCCTGGCCGAATTCCCAGAAGGCGCCGCCCATCGTGTAGATGCCCGCCGCGGCCATGTTGACCGAACAGAACCCGCCATGCGCCGCGTAATTCGGGGTGCCGAAGCTCTGCGCCCACCAGCCGGTCAGGCTTTGCGACTGGTCGCGGCCGGTGAAGAAGGCGAGCTTTTCGGGTGCCGTCTCGCGCAGGGGTTGCATCCACGAGACCGCGAGCGACAGGGCCTCCTCCCACTCGATTTCCTGGAACTGGCCGGTGCCGCGCGGGCCCACGCGCTTCAGCGGTTTGCGCAGCCGGGCGGGCGAGAGATGCTGCATGATCCCGGCCGAACCCTTGGCGCAGAGGACGCCCTTGTTCACCGGATGGTCACGGTTGCCCTCGATATAGGCGACCTTGCCCTCTTTCAGATGCACATTGATCCCGCAGCGGCAGGCGCACATGTAGCAGGTGGTCTGGCGCATTTCATCCGAGGGGGGCGGCGACAGGTCGAGCCGGGGCTGGCGGTGCATCGAGACCTCGCTTGCGGGGGGCTTGGGCCGATCGAACAGGATGACGCCCGCTTTGTCCATGGCAAGCGCCCCGGGGCCGCCGGGGACGGGCCCCGAAAAAGCCGGAGGTGCTGCCCTTGCGGGGGTCGGATCGGAAGGCTAAGTCTTGGGCAAGAATTGACCCCTACCGTGGCAGATACCCGTCAGAGCGAGGCCCGAGCGATGCGCGATCCGATTGAAACCTACATGAACCTCGTTCCCATGGTGGTCGAACAGACCAGCCGGGGCGAGCGTGCCTATGACATCTTCTCGCGGCTCCTCAAGGAACGGGTGATCTTCGTCAACGGTCCGGTGCATGACGGGATGGCCACGCTGATCGTGGCGCAGCTGCTGCACCTGGAAGCGGAAAATCCGTCGAAAGAGATCTCGATGTACATCAACTCGCCGGGTGGCGTGGTGACCTCGGGGCTGTCGATCTATGACACGATGCAATACATCAAGCCGAAGGTCTCGACCCTGGTGATCGGGCAGGCAGCCTCGATGGGGTCGCTGCTGCTGACCGCCGGGGAGAAGGGGATGCGCTTCTCGCTGCCCAATTCCTCGGTCATGGTGCACCAGCCCTCGGGCGGGTTCCAGGGGCAGGCCACGGACATCATGATCCACGCCCGCAACACCGAGCGGCTGAAAAAGCGCCTGAACGAGATCTATGTCCGCCACACCGGCAACACCTACCGCAAGGTCGAGGACGCGCTGGAGCGGGACAATTTCATGACCCCGGAAGAGGCGAAAGCCTGGGGTCTGATCGACGAAATCCTCGTCAACCGGGATACCCCGAGCGAGGCGAAGTGATCCACGGCCGCGGGCAGGAATGCGATTTGGCATTGTCCCTGCCCGCTGGCTGGCCTAGTTTTGACCCAAGGGCCCGTCAGAAGGCCAGGAACCACGACGAGCACGAGGTGTCGAATGGCTCATTCCTCCGGTAGCGACAGCAAGAACACGCTGTATTGCTCCTTCTGCGGCAAAAGCCAGCATGAGGTGCGCAAGCTCATCGCCGGCCCCACGGTCTTCATCTGCGATGAATGCGTCGAACTCTGCATGGATATCATCCGTGAGGAGACCAAGGGCACCGGCTTCAAGACCGCCGACGGCGTGCCCACGCCGCGCGATATCTGCAAGGTGCTGGACGATTACGTGATCGGCCAGGAACGCGCCAAGCGGGTTCTGTCGGTCGCGGTGCACAACCATTACAAGCGTCTCGGCTTTTCCGGCAAATCCGGCAAGGCAGGCGAGATCGAATTGTCGAAATCCAACATCCTGCTGATCGGCCCCACCGGCTGCGGCAAGACGTTGCTGGCGCAGACGCTGGCGCGGATCCTCGACGTGCCCTTCACCATGGCCGATGCGACCACGCTGACCGAGGCCGGTTACGTGGGCGAGGATGTGGAGAATATCATCCTCAAACTGCTGCAGGCCAGCGAGTATAACGTCGAACGGGCGCAGCGCGGCATCGTCTATATCGACGAGGTCGACAAGATCACCCGCAAGTCGGACAATCCCTCGATCACCCGCGACGTCTCGGGCGAGGGGGTGCAGCAGGCGCTGCTGAAGCTGATGGAGGGCACCGTCGCCTCGGTGCCGCCGCAGGGCGGGCGCAAGCATCCGCAGCAGGAATTCCTGCAGGTGGACACGACGAACATCCTGTTCATCTGCGGCGGGGCCTTCGCGGGTCTCGAAAAGATCATCTCCATGCGCAACAAGGGCACGGCGATCGGATTCGGCGCGGATGTGAAGGACGAATCGAAGCGCACCGTCGGTGAGGCGCTGCAACAGCTCGAGCCCGAAGATCTGCTGAAATTCGGCCTGATCCCGGAATTCGTCGGCCGTCTGCCGGTGATCGCCACGCTGACCGACCTCGACGAGGCGGCGCTGGTGACCATCCTGACCGAGCCGAAGAACGCCTTGGTCAAGCAGTACCAGCGCCTGTTCGAGATCGAGGGCACCGACCTCACCTTCACCGAGGACGCGCTGCGCTCCATCGCCAAGCGGGCGATCCAGCGCAAGACCGGTGCCCGTGGTCTGCGCTCGATCATGGAAGACATCCTGTTGGACACGATGTTCGAACTGCCGGGCATGGAGAATGTCGAAGAGGTGGTGGTCAACGACGAATCCGTCACCTCGGGTGCGCGGCCGCTGCTGATCTATACCGACAGCAAGCAACCGCAGAGCGCGGGTTCGGCGGGCTGAGCTGTCGGCATCCTGAAGGAACGAAGCCCCGTGCCGGAAGGCGCGGGGCTTTGGCTTTCCACTCTGTCAGACATTCAAAGGACTGACAATTGAGTCAGTCGCTAAACCTCAGAAATCCCTGACGTTTCTGCGCCGGACCTCGACCAGCCGCGGGCCTTGTCCACTGGCAACGATGATCGGCAGATCGCTGTCGGTGGCCCGGGCATAGGGCAGGCCCATCGCCTCGGCCAGCGCCCGCATGTCGGGGGCGGAGGGCGTGCAGCCGATCACCTCGGCGCCCGCATCCTTCATGGCGCGGGCGATCTCGCCATAGCCCTCGTTGTTGAAGACGACGAAGGTCACGTCCAGATTCTCGTCCCGCGCGGTGCGCAATTCGCCCGGGTGGAACATCAGCCCGCCGTCGCCGGTCAGGCAGACCACCCGCGCCCCGGGATCGGACAGCGCCGCGCCGATCGCCGCCCCGACGCCATAGCCCAGAGCGCCATAGCCGGTCGCGGCGTTGAACCAGCCGCCGGCGCGGTCATGGCTGTAATAGAGGTTCCCGGCATAGGCGATCTGCGTCGAATCGCCGATGAAAAGCGCATCGGGCACGGCGTCGCGCAGCGATTGCAGCAGCCGCACCTCGTCCTGGTATTCGGGGGTGAGCGCGGCGAAAGCGGCCTGCCGTGTGGCGGCGGCGCGCTCCGGTCCGTCGGCGGCGGGGGCGACCGGATGCAGTTTCGGCAGCATCGCCGCCACATCGGCCTGCAGCGTCAGCGCCGCGAAATGCCGGGCCAGCTGTGCGCCGTCGATGTCGATGCGGATCATGCCCGAGAGTTCGGGGAACGTCCCCGTCCCGTACATGTCGCAATCGGTCGGCCCCAGTTCCGAGCCCGCGACGATCAGCTGGTCGGAATCGCGGATCAGGTCGCGGATGGGTTGCAGGCTGGGTGAGGCCGGGATCGCCAGCGGGTGGTTGTGCATCAGCCCGCGGGCGTTGGTGGTCAGGATCACCGGCGCGTTCAGCGCCTCAGCGAAGGCGCGCAACTCCTCGCCGGCGTGACGGCACCCGCCGCCAGCCAGGATCACCGGCCGTTTCGACAGCCTCAGCCGCGCCCGGGCCTTGGCCGGGTCGGGCAGGGTGGCGACGGGCGTGGCCAGCGCCGCGGCGGGCGGGGCCTTGGCCGCCATCAGGTCGAGCGGGATTTCCACATGCACGGGGCCGCGCCGTCCGGTGGTCAGCGCGCGCCCGGCATGGGCCAGAAGGCCGGGCAGGGCCTGCGGATCCTCCAGATGCAGCGCCGGTCCCAGCACCCGGGTCACGGCGCGCTGGTCGGGCAATTCGTGCAGATAGCCCAGCCCCTTGCCCAGCGTCTCGCGGCGGTTGACGCCGGAAATCACCAGGATCGGGATGGAATCGGCCCGCGCCTGGGCCATCGGCGTCATCATGTTGGTGACGCCGGGGCCGGTGATGACCAGCGCCACGCCGAAATGGCCCGAGACGCGGGCATAGCCATCGGCCATGAACCCGGCCGAGGCCTCGTGCCGCGGGGTGATGTGGCGGATGCCGGAGCCCGCGAGGGCCCGGTACAACTCGATCGTGTGGACGCCCGGGATCCCGAAGATCACGGTAACGCCCTCGATTTTCAGCCAGTCGACAAGGGTTTGTGCAACATTGCTCATGCTGCCTTCTGCATCGCATAGGCAGCGATACGGGCGCAAGCCTCCTCGGTGTCGGCGTCCGAGGCATTGAGCGCGACGCGCAGCCAACCCTCCAGCGCCAGGCCGAAGGAGGCACCCGGCATCATCGCCACATCGGTCGCCTCCAGCAGCTCCAGCGCGAAGGCCAGCGAGTTGTCGGACAGCGCGCGGATGTCGATCAGGGCGAACATCCCGGCCTCGGGGCGGTGCACACGCAGCCCTGCCACGCCGTCCAGCCGGTCGAACAGGATCTGTGCCCGGCGTGCCATGCGGGCGGCCATGCCCTGGGCGAGAACGGGGGCGCTGGCGATGGCCTCGGCGGTCATGTCGGCGATGAAGGGCTGCGAGCCGAAGAGCATGGTTTCCGACAAGGGCAACGCCCGGTGGGTGAAGTCGGCTGGCCCCACCGCCCAGCCCGAGCGGAAGCCGGGGGCCGCGTGGCTTTTCGAGATGGAGGCGGTGATGATCGTCCGCTCCTCGAACTCGGGATCGGCCAGCGCCGAGGTGAAGGGCCGCCCGTCATGGGTGAGATCGCCGTATACCTCGTCCGAGACGATCCACAGGTCATGCGCGCGCGCCAGCTCTCCCAGCGCGCGGAGTTCGCCCGGCTGCAGGATGGCGCCGGTCGGATTATGCGGGGTATTGAGGAAGACGGCGCGGGTCGCGGGGGTGATTGCGGCCGCAACATCAGCGGCTTGCAGGCGGAAGTTCTGTTCCGGCTTCAAGCGCACCGGCACCGGCACGGCGCCCGAGGCCCGGATGATCCCCTCATAGGTCGCATACATCGGATCGCCCAGGATCACCTCGCAGCCCGGCTCGCAGATCGTACGGAACACCAGATACAGCGAGGTCTGGGTGCCGGGCAGGCAGAGGAAACGGTCATGCCCGAAAGGCCGGTTGAGCCGCGTCGTGTAACGCCTTGACAAAGCGTCCAGAAGCACGGGTTCGCCCCGTCCGTTGGAATAGCCGGTGCGCCCGGCGCGCATGGCGGTGCAGGCGGTTTCGATCAGGCTGTCGGGGGTCGGCACATCGGGCTCGCCGATGGTCAGGTTGATGACGCGATGCCCTTCGGCCTGGCGGCGCTTGGCGGCGGCGTTCAGGATCCATTTCTCCGAGCCGAGGCCGGCGAGCTGATCGGTGACTTGGGCGTATCTCATCTCAGACCTCGGGGAGTTTCAGATCAAGAAGGCGCGAGAAGGCCTTGATCGCAATGGATTTCATTTCGTCGGGCTTGAAGTGGTCGGGCAGCGCGCCCGCCTCGATCCACAGCCCGTCCAGCAGCGCGTTGCCGGCGATGGCCAGCGCCCGCGGATCCTCGTCCTGCCGGTCGGCGGCGGCCAGCGCGTCGGCGATCATCCGTTGCAGCCGGTTGCGGAAGCCGAGGTAGGTTGCCTCGTGCACCTTGCGCATCGCCGCATCGCGCGGGACCAGCTGCATCGAGGCCGCCCAGAGCGACACGGCGCGGGGGTCGGTAACCGGGGGCGAGACGGCATTGGCGACGAAACCCGCCAGCCGGGCCAGCGGATCGTCGGGCAGATCGTCGAGCCGCGCGGCGCTGGCTTCGGTCAGGCCGGTCATCAGCGTCTCATGCGCGGCGGCGACCAGATCCTCCTTGGTCGCGAAATAATGGCGGATCAGCCCCGGGGTCACGCCCGCCCTCAGCGCGATGGCCCGCACGGTGGCCGCCTGCGGCCCGCCCTCGGCAATCAGGTCGAGCGTCGCCTCGATCAAGGCACTGCGGCGGGCTTCCTCGCCCGCGCGCTGGAACGGACGGCGCTGGTTCATGACCGCAGAACCGGGCGCGTCAGACAGGTCGGCCCGCCCTCGCAGGCGATGCACAGCGCGTCGCCCTCGAAGACCTGCACCCGGCAGCCCGCGCCCTCCATCAGCGCCCGGGTCCCGGGGAAGCCATCGACCATCACCACATCCTGCGGCTTCAGCATCAGCACGTTCAGCGATAAGCCATTGGATGCGCGGAATTCATCCTCGGGCGCCATCAGCAGCGTCCAGCCGCGCGCCGTGAGATCCGCCCAGAGCGCATAGGGCAGCAGCGGCGCATGGATCAGCGCCATCCTCGGCCCGAGCGGCGAGATCAGCGACATCAGATGCAGGCAGGCCTCGGGCCCGGTCCAATAGGGCAGATCATAGGCCTGAACCCGGATGCCGTGCGGGGCCAGGATCGCCGCCAAGGCCTCGATCCCCGCCTGATTGCTGCGCACACCCCGGCCGATGGCCAGGGTCTGCGGGTCGATCCACAGGCAATCGCCCGATTCGACCGTGGCGTCGCCGCCGAGCCGCCCGATCACCGGCACCCCCAGATCGGCATAAGCCGCGAGGTGCAACGCGGCCTCGTCCCGGCGCAGCGCCTTGCCCATGTTCAGGACCACCGCCCCGGCCCGGGTGACGAAGGACGGGTCCTGCACGAAGACCGCGTCCGACAAACCATCGTCGCCCGAGGGAATCCAGTGGATTTCTGCGCCTGATGCGGCAACGATGTCCGCAAGGGCCGCGTGTTGGACACTGGCCCTTGCAGCGTCAAAGCCGGGGCCGTAATGCCACAGCGCCGGATCCGCCGCGGCCATCGCCGGGCCGGGCGCGCGCATCATCACGCGGGCCAGTGGTTTCGTGCGGTCTTCGGCGCCGAAAGACATGGGGGTCACTCGCTGAGTAATTATACGCTTGCATAATTACTCAGGGCTTGGCCTTCTACAAGGACAAACAAGAGGCGCGACCAACGGCGCCACACCAACAGGAGAGACTGATGAAAACCCTCGTTCTGACCGCCTCCGCGCTGGCCCTGATGGCCGGTGCCGCCGCCGCCGATCCCCTGCGCATCGGCATCGCCGCCGAACCCTATCCGCCCTTCGCCGCCCCCGATGCGGCCGGCAATTGGGTCGGCTGGGAGATCGACATCATCAACGCGATCTGCGCCGCCTCGTCGCTCGATTGTGCCATCACGCCCACCGCCTGGGACGGAATCATCCCGGCTCTTACCTCGGGGCGCATCGACGTGATCATGGCCTCGATGACCATCACCGAAGAGCGCGCGCAGACCATCGACTTCTCCCAGCCCTATTACAACACCCCCGTGGTGGTGGTGGCGCAGCGCGACATAGGGATCACCGCGACGGCCGAGGGGCTGGCCGGGCACGTGCTGGGCGTGCAGGTCTCGACCGTGTTCCAGGATTACGCGCAGCAGTATTTCGAGGGCGAGACCGAGATCCGCACCTATCAGACCCAGGACGAGGCCAACCAGGACCTCGCCGCCGGGCGGATCGACGCCACGCTGGCCGACAGTCTGGCCATGGACCCGTTCCTTGAATCGGAGGCGGGCGCCTGTTGCGAGAATCTCGGCGCGGTGCCGATGGACGAGGCGATCCTGGGCAGCGGCATCGGCGCCGGGGTGCGCAAGGACGATGCCGCGACTCTGGCCGCGATCAACGGCGGGATCGAGGCGATCCTGGCCGATGGCACCTATGACGCGATCACCGCGTGCTATTTCACCACCTCGATCTACGGCCAGTAACGGGTGTTAGACTGGCTTCATGCCGTCTGGCCGGGGCTTGAGGCCACGCTTGCCCTGCTGTCGCCCCAGCCGCCCGGCTGGGGTGGCGGCCTGCTGCGGGGCGCGCTGAATTCGCTGGTCATCGCGCTGGGGGCTTTCGGGCTCGGGGCGGTGATCGGCACCTTTGGCGCGCTCGGCAAGCTGGGCGGCGGGCCGGTGACGCGCGACCTTCTGGCGGTCTATACCACCGTGGTGCGGGCGGTGCCGGAACTGATCCTGATCCTGCTCCTCTATTACGCGGGCACCGACCTCTTGAATCAGGTGCTGGCCCTTCTGGGCCGCCGCCCGGTCGAGATTTCGGGCGTCGCCGCCGGGATCGGCGTTCTGGGCATCGTCCAGGGCGCCTATGCGACCGAGGTGCTGCGCGGCGCGATCCAGGCGGTGCCCCGCGGCCAGCTGGAGGCGGCGCGGGCCTATGGCATGAGCCGGGTGCAGACCTTCCGCCGGGTGACCTTCCCGGCGATGCTGCCGCTGGCGCTGCCGGGTCTGTCGAACCTCTGGCTCATCGCCACCAAGGATACCGCGCTGCTGGCCGTGGTCGGCTTCAGCGAACTGACGCTGGAGACGCGGCAGGCGGCGGGCTCGACCCGGGCCTATTTCACCTTCTTCCTGGCGGCCGGTGCTCTGTACCTGATGATGACGCTGGTCTCCGGCCGGGTCTTCGGCTGGCTCGAAACCCGGTTCCGCCGCGGTCAGGCGCAGGTCCGGCCATGAGGGGCTGGCTCAGACCCCATCGGCTGGTGCTGATCGCTCTGGCGCTGGCGCTGGCGCTCTGGGCCGGCTGGTCGCTGCGCTGGGACTGGATTCCGCGCTACTGGCAGCTGGGGGTTCAGGGGCTCTGGCGGACGCTCTGGCTGCTGGTGCTCTCGGTCGTCATCGGCTTCGCGCTGGCGGTGCCGCTGGGGCTGGCGCAGGCGGCGGGGCCGCGCTGGCTCGCCGCGCCCGCGCGCTGGTTCTGCACGCTGATCCGCGGCACGCCGCTGCTTCTCCAGATCTGGCTGATCTATTACGGCATCGGCTCGCTCTTCCCGCAATACCCCTGGATCCGGCAATCCGACCTCTGGCCTCTGCTGCGGCAGGCCTGGCCCTATGCGCTGACCGCGCTGTCCCTCAGCTATGCGGGCTACGAGGGCGAGGTGATGCGCGGCGCCTTCCGCGCCGTGCCGCCCGGTCAGCTGGAAGCCGCGCGCGCCTATGGCTTCTCGCCCTTCGCCGTCTTCCGCCGCATCTGGCTGCCGCAGGCGCTGGCCCGCGCCCTGCCGACCCTGGGCGGCGAGACGGTGCTGCAACTGAAGGCCACGCCGCTCGTCGCCACGATCACGGTGATCGAGGTCTATGCAGTGGCCAGCCGCGTGCGCCAGGACACGTTCATCGTCTACGAACCGCTGATCCTGCTGGCGCTGGTCTATATGGCGATCGCGGGCCTGCTGGCGCTCGGCTTCCGCGTCCTCGAACGGCGCTACACCCGCGGCCTCGGCCACTGACCGCGCAGATCTTCGTTCTGAAAATATCCTCGGGGGTTCCCAAAGGGGGTGGAAAACCCCCTTTGGCGGGGGGTGCGGGGGGCTGGCCCCCCGCCTTGGTCGCCCGAGGGAACCGAGGGCGAAACCCCTCAGCCCCCAGACCTCAGCCCAGCGGCGCCATCAGCGCCTTCAGCGCCGCCAGGGGATCCTCGGCGCCCCAGATCTCGGTGCCGATGGCGAAGAAATCGGTGATCGGCGCCAGCGTCTCGACCAGTGCGAGGGTCAGGGCGCCTTCGGCCACAACCGGCACTTCGATCATCTCGGACCACCAGCCGAAGAGTTCGGTCTCGACCCGCGCCCCGGTGCCGAGGCCAGTCTCGCCGACCGGGCCGAAGCTCACGTAATCGGCGCCCGCCTCGGCCGCGTTCAGCCCGTCATGGCGCGAGGTGCCGCAGCCCGCGCCGAGGATCGCATCGGGGCCCAGGGTCTTGCGCAGCTTGCGCAGGTCGCGCGCGCCGTCGGGCAGGTGCACCCCGTCGAGGCCCAGCCGCTCGGCCAGCACCGCATGGCGCTCGATCACCAGCGGGATGTCGCGGGCATGCGAGACCTCGCGCAGCGCATCCGCCGCCCGGGCGATCTGATCCTCGTCATTGCCGGCCAGCGCCAGGCGCAGGCAGGCCACCTCGATCCCGTCCAGCACCCGCGCCAGACGCGGTGCGAATTCCTCGGGGTCGAACGCCGGGGGCGTGACGAGATAGAGCTGCGGGCGGTCTTGCTGGTCGGTCATCCGGACACCTTCGGGCGAAACAGCGCCCTGTCTAGACGGGCCGGGCAGGGCGCGCAATCGGCATCCCGTCCCGGCCCGCGGGATTTCACCCGCTCAATTGCCCGCGCTGGTCATCCGGCGATGGGCCAGCACCTTCTCCAGCCAGCCCAGCTGCATCTCCGGCACCGAGGACAGCAGCAGGTCGGTATAGGCGTCGAAGGGCGGGGTCAGCACCTGATCCTTCGGCCCGTAGCGCTGCACCTTGCCGCGGTACATCACCGCGATGCTGTCGGCGATGGCCCGCACCGTGGCAATGTCATGGGTGATGAACAGATAGGCCACGCCTTCGCGCGCCTGCAGGTCCAGAAGCAGTTTCAGGATGCCATCCGCCACCAGCGGATCCAGCGCCGAGGTCACCTCGTCGCAGATGATAAGCTTGGGCTTGGCGGCCAGCGCCCGGGCGATGCAGACCCGCTGCTTCTGCCCGCCGGACAGTTCCGCCGGATAGCGGTCGGCAAAGCCCTTGCCCAGTTCGATGGCGTCCAGCAGTTCCTGCACCCGCTCGTCGCGCTTCCGGCCGCGCAGGCCGAAGTAGAATTCCAGCGGCCGGCCGATGATCGTGGCCACCGTCTGGCGCGGGTTCATCGCCACATCGGCCATCTGGTAGATCATCTGCAATTCGCGCAGCTCATCGCGCGAGCGTTGCCTCAGCGCCGGGGGCAGGGGCTTGCCGTCGAAGGTGATGGTGCCCTTGCGCGGCGGCAGCAGGCCGGTGATGACCCGCGCCATGGTCGACTTGCCCGAGCCGGATTCGCCGACCAGCGCCAGCGTCTGGCCCGGATGCAGCTCGACCGAGACATCCGACAGCACGTCCTTGGCCATGGCGCCATAGCGGGCCGAGACGCTCTCCACCCGCAGCAGCGGCTCGGGCGTCGGCTGCTTCTGCTGGTGGTCGATGGAGCGGACCGAGATCAGCGCCCGGGTGTATTCCTCGCGCGGGGCCTCGATGATCTGCTGTACGGTGCCGTGTTCGACCATCTTGCCGTGCCTGAGCACCATGATCTCGTCCGAGACCTGCGCCACGACGGCCAGATCGTGGGTGATGTAGAGCGCGGCGACGCCGGTTTCGGCGATCGCGGTCTTGATCGCCGCAAGCACGTCGATCTGCGTGGTCACATCCAGCGCCGTGGTCGGCTCGTCGAAGATCACGAGGTCGGGCTTGGGGCAGAGCGCCATCGCCGTCATCGCCCGCTGCAACTGCCCGCCCGAGACCTGGTGCGGATAGCGCTTGCCGAAATTCTCGGGGTCTGGCAGCGAGAGGGTGCGGAACAGGTCCACCGCGCGTTTCTCCGCCTCGTCCTTCGACATCAGCCCATGGTGCAGCGTGGCTTCCGTCACCTGCTCCATCAGCCGTTTGGCCGGGTTGAAGGCGGCGGCGGCCGATTGCGCGACATAGGTCACTTCCTTGCCGCGCAACCCCCGGAGCGTGGCGGCGCCGGCCGCCCGGATCTCACGCCCGTTGAGCAGGATGTTGCCGCCCGACAGCCGGATGCCGCCCCGCCCGTAGGACAGGGCAGACAGGCCGATGGTCGACTTCCCGGCGCCGGATTCGCCGATCAGCCCCATGACCTTGCCGCGTTCCAGCGTCAGCGACACGTCGTCGACGATCACCACATCGCGCGGCTTCTCGCCCGGGGCATAGACCGTGGCCTCGATGCGCAGGTTCTTGATCTCGAGCAGGGTGTCAGCCACCGCGGCCCCCTTTCAGGCTGGTCGTGCGGTTCAGCGCCCAATCGGCCACCAGATTGACCGAGATGGACAGCGTGACGATGGCCACGGCGGGGATCAGCGCCGCCGGGATGCCATAGACGATCCCCTCGCGGTTCTCCTTCACGATACCGCCCCAGTCGGTCTCGGGCGGCTGGATGCCGATGCCGAGGAACGAGAGGGTCGAGATGAAGAGGATGGCGAAGATGAACCGCAGGCCCAGTTCCGCGACCAGCGGCGACAGGGCGTTGGGCAGGATCTCGCGGAAGATGACCCAGCGCTGGCCTTCGCCGCGAAGCCGCGCGGCCTCGACGAAATCCATGACGTTGATGTCGACGGCCACCGCCCGCGACAGGCGGAAGACGCGGGTCGAATCCAGCAGGCCCATGACGAGGATCAGCACCGGGATCGTCACCGGCATGACCGACAGGACCACCAGCGCGAAGATCAGCGTCGGGATCGACATGACCAGATCGTTGACCCGCGACATGACCTGATCGGTGACGCCACCATAGACGGCGGCGGTAAAGCCCAGAACCGAGCCCAGCGTGAACGACACCGCTGTGGCCATCGAGGCCACGAAGATCGTCGTCTGCCCGCCGTAGATCATCCGCGTCAGCAGATCCCGGCCCAGATTGTCGGTCCCCAGCCAGAATTGCGACGAGGACGGCTCCCAGATGTCGCCGACGATCTGTCCCAGCCCGTAGGGCGCTATCCAGGGCGCCAGAAGCGCGGCCAGGAAGAACAGCCCGGTGATGAATAGCCCCAGAAGGGCGGAAATCGGTATGCCCTTCATTTCGGATGCCTCAGTCGCGGGTTGGACAGGATGGAGATGAGATCGGCCAGCAGGTTCAGGCCGATGTAGATGGTGGCGAAGATCAGCCCGCAGGCCTGCACCACCGGCACGTCGCGCTTGGCCACATGGTCGACCAGATACTGGCCCATGCCGGGATAGACGAAGACCACCTCGATGACGACGACGCCGACCACCAGATAGGCGAGGTTGATCATCACCACATTGACGATGGGGGCGATGGCATTGGGCATGGCGTGGCGGGCGATCAGGGTAAAGCGCCTGAGCCCCTTCAGCTCGGCCGTTTCGATATAGGCCGATTGCATGACATTCAGGATCGCTGCCCGGGTCATGCGCATCATATGCGCCAGAACCACGAGGGTGAGGACCATGGCGGGCAGGGCCACGGCGTTCAGCTTCTGCAGGAAGCTCATGCCGTCATTGATGTTCGAGACCGAGGGGAAGAGCCCCCACTGGACCGAGAACAGATACATGATGACATAGCCCAGCAGGAATTCGGGCAGCGAGATCGAGGTCAGGGTGATGGCCGAGATCAGCTTGTCGGGCCAGCGGTCGCGGTAGCGCACGGCCAGCAGGCCCAGGAAGATGGCCATCGGCACCGAGATGCAGGCGGCGACCGCAGCCAGGAAGAGCGTGTTCTGCAACCGTCCGGCGATCGACGAGGCAATGTCGCGGCCGTTCGACAGGGCGGTTCCAAGATCGCCCTGCAAGGCGCTGAAAAGCCAGCTGAAATATCGGGTCGTCGCGGGTTGGTCCAGGCCCAGCGAGGCGCGCATGTTGGCCAGCGCCTCGGGCGTTGCGTTCTGGCCCAGGATGGCTTGGGCGACATCGCCGGGGAGGATCATCGTGCCGACGAAGATCATCACCGAGGCGGCGAAGAGCAACAGGAGACCCAGCGCAAGGCGCTGGATCACCAGTTTCGGGATCGGGTGCATCGGCGGCTTACGTCGCGGACCACATCATGATCGGCGCCTGCCCCGCCATCAGTTCGGCGGCGGGGTTGGCGACCCAGCCGGCTATCTGGTCGTTATGGGCGTCGATGAAATCGTTGAACATCGGGCAGATCAGCCCGCCCTCGTCGCGGACCAGCAACCCGGCCTCGCGGTAGAGCGCCTTGCGGTTGTCGAGGTCCAGCTCGCCCCGCGCCTGCATCACCAGCTCGTCGAAGCGCGGGTTGAAGAAGCGGGTGTCGTTCCAGTCGGCATTCGACAGATAGGCGGTCGAATACATCTGGTCCTGCACGGGACGCCCGCCCCAGTAGCTGGCGCAGAAGGGCTGCACGTTCCAGGTCTCGGACCAATAGCCATCGCCCGGCTCACGGATGATGTTCAGCTCGATCCCGGCCGCGGCGGCGCTTTCCTGGAAGAGCTGGGCGGCATCCAGCGCGCCCGGGAAGGCCACGTCCGACACCCGCAGGTCCACCGGGCCCGAATGGCCCGACCGCTCGAAATGGAAGCGCGCCTGATCGGGGTCGTAGGTCCGCTGCGGGATCGAATCGTCGAACAGCGGATAGGCCGAGTTGATCGGCATGTCGTTGCCCAGAGAGCCATAGCCGCGCAGGATGCGCTCGACCATGTCCTCGCGGTTGATCGCCAGTTTCAGGGCCATGCGCAGGTCGGCATTGTCGAAGGGCGCGGTGTTGCAATGCATGATGAACACGTAATGCCCGCGGCCGGCGGTCGATTCCACATGCACGCCCGGCGCCCGGGCCAGCAGGCCCGCGACGCGCGGCTCGACCCGGTTGATGAGCTGCACCTGGCCCGATTGCAGGGCCGAGTTGCGGGCCGTGGCATCGTTGATAACCAGGATCTCGATCTGGCTGAAATGGCCGACGCCGCTGTCCCAATGGCCGTCGAACTTCTCCAGCACATGGCGCACGCCCGGCTCGTTCTCGGCCCATTTGTAGGGGCCGGTCATGATGCCCGCGGCCGGGTCATCGAAGCCGCCGTTGGGCTGGATCATCAGGTGGTAATCGGCCAGCAGATAGGGAAGGTCGGCGTTGGGCGTGGCGGTTTCCAGCACCAGCCATTCCCCGTCGACCGAGATCGAGGAGATGCCGCGCATCACCCCCAGCGCGCCCGATTGCGAATCCTCGTTCGAGTGGCGGCGCAGCGTCTGGGCGACATCCTCGGGGGTCAGGGTCTGACCGTTGTGGAAGGACACGCCCGAGCGGATCTTGAAGCGCCAGGTCTGGGCATTGGCCGAGGCCTCCCATTCCGTGGCCAGCTTCGGCAGCAGGCTGCCGTCCGGGCCGATGTTCACGATGGTCTCGCCGGTGCAATAGGCATAGGCGAAGGGCACCTGCGAGGCCGCCAGCGCCGGATCCAGCGAGTTGGTGCTCTCGCCGCCCTGCATGCCCATGACCAGCGTTCCGCCCGCCCGCGGACCCTGCGCCAGCACGGCCCTGGACAGCAGGCCCGTCGCCGCCGTCGAGGCCACGCCCAGCGCAGCAGCCCGGCCAAGGAAGGCCCGGCGGTCCAGCGTGCCGCGAGCGGCCCGCGCAAGAAGGTAGCGGAATTCGTCGTTCATGGTCTTCTCCCTGAAGCGGCTTCCCCTTGGAAGCTCTATGAGGACGGCGCGAGGCACCGTTCTTTTTATTGATTGGCCAATCAAACAACGGACCGGCGTTTCAATCAACGATAATGTTGCCGGTAACTGTAACAGTCATATTTCCCGGCGCGCAACACGCGCAGGGAAGTTTCTTTGGATGATTTCCGGGGTTTCCGGGCCGTCCTTGATGCGGGCGACCAGGGTGGCGTCGATCAGAATTTCCGTTTCGGTGCTGTGCTGGCGGGCGCGGACCTCGGTTTCGACCGACCAATCGCCACGTGAGAAGTGCTGCGTCCAGACCACGTCGCAGGCGGCGCTGAGCGGATCGCCGGGGCGGATGGTCCAGGTCTCGTGCATCGTGGCGCGGGTGACGAGGCCGTGGTCGGGGTCTTCGGTCCGGCCGCTGTCCGAGGTGACGATGATCCGCTCCTCGCCGCTGATGCGGTCGCTCTCGTGCCGCCGCGTTTCCTCGGCCGGGCTCAGGCAGGTCAGGCGGCTGGGCGCGACCGGCGGCGGCTCGGCAAAGGCGCAACGGGTCAGCGGGGCCTCGGCCACCGGCAGGGCCAGCGAGCCCCCGGTCAGCCGCAGCGCGACCGGCTTCGGCGAGGGCCAGATCCAGGGCCAATAGGTCGTGGACAGCGCCAGCCGCAGCCGGTGCCCGGGCGCCAGCTCATAGGCGCATTGGTCTAGCCTCAGCGTCACCGTCACCGGCTCGCCCGGGACCAGGGCCGACGGCGGATCCGTCCGGTGGCGCAGGTTCAGGATGCCATGGGCGATGCGGGTCGAGGCCCCGTCCGGCGCGACATCGCAGAGCCGCGCGGCGAGAAAGGCGAAGGGCTGGTCGGCGATCAGCGTCACCGTCAGTTCGGCCGCGCCCAGCAGCGTCAGGCCCTCGGGCAGCGGGGTCTCGAAGCAGACCGACAGCGCGTCGTCAAACCGTTGATCCGCCGCCATTTCCGCGTTGAGGCCCATGGGGAAGAACTCCCCCGCCGCCGCGCCCAGCGTCTGCGGCGTGGCGATGGTCCGCTCGATCGCCCCCTCGGCCCCGAGCACGCCGTTCGGGCCCAGCGTCAGTCGATGCGTCGGCGCGGCGGGCGCGGGCCCTGCCACCCAATAGCCGGGGCGATGGGCGGCGCTGGCATCGGGCGGGGCTGCGGTCAGGACATAGGCGCGATAGGCGGGCCAGTCCCCGGCGCCGTTGTCCACACCTTTCAGCCAGTGATCCCACCAGTCCTTCAGCACGCCCAGAAAGTCGATCCGGGGCGCGGGAACGGCGGTATGGGGGTATTGGTGCACCCAGGGGCCGACGATGCCCTTGCCCATCGGCGCCTGTCCGGCCAGCGCGGCGGGGGCGTTCATGTAATTGTCGTTCCAGCCGCCGAAGGACAGGACCGCCGCGTCGAGCCGCGAGAAATCCTCGCAGACCGAGCCGTGGCGCCAATAGGCGTCGCGCGTCTGGTGGCCGGTCCAATGCTCGGCAAGGTTCGGCATCGAGGCGAGGCGGGCGCGGAAATCCCGCCGCCAGTCGGGGCGCAGCAGCGGATCGGCGGGGCGGGCGGCATAGCTGAGCATCAGCGCGCCCCAGCCGAAATTCTCGCCCAGCAGCGCGCCGCCCTTGAAATGGATGTCGTCGGCGAAGCGGTCGACGGTGCCGCAGATGCTGGCCACGGCTTTCAACGCCTGCGGGCGGCGGAAGGCGGTCTGCAGGCAATTGAAGCCGCCCCAGCTTTTCCCCATCATCCCGACCGCGCCCGAACACCAGTCCTGCGCCGCGATCCAGGCGATCACGTCGCAGGCATCCTGTTGTTCCTGCTCGGAATATTCGTCGTCGAAGAGGCCCTCGCTGTCGCCCGTGCCGCGGATGTCGACCCGCAGGCAGGCGTAGCCCTGCGCCGCCATCCAGGGGTGGATCGTCTCATCCCTTGGCAGGGTGTTGTCGCGCTTGCGATAGGGGATGTATTCGAGGATCGCGGGGACCGGCGGGCCACCCTCGGGCCGCCAGAGCCGCGCGGCAAGGCGGGTGCCGTCGGGCAGGGGGATGAAAAGGTCGTCCCGGTCGATGAGCGCCACGCGGATCTCCTTGTCGCAGGGTCATGCGATGACAGAGGCCGGGGAATGGCGCAACCAAATGCGGCAATCGGGCGTCGAAAAGCGACATGGGCCGATGCGGCGCCCTTGCCAAGTGCCGCTGCTCGCCGGAAAGTGGCGCAAAGCGAGGGGGTTAGGATGGACGATCTTCTGGATCTGGGCGCGCTGGAGCAGGCCTCGGCGCTGGAGGCGCGGCAGGTCTCGGCCGAGGAACTGATGCGCGCGACGCTGCGGCGAATCGCCGTGCGGAACCCGGCGGTCAACGCCATCGTCAGCCTGCGCGACGAGGAGGCGCTGCTGGCCGAGGCCCGCGCCGCCGATCAGTCCCCGCGCAAGGGCTGGCTGCACGGGCTGCCGATGGCGGTGAAGGATCTGTCCAACGTGGCGGGCCTGCCCACCTCGATGGGCTCGCCGATCATGGCCGGGCAGGTGGCGCGCAAGGACGATCTGATGGTCTCCCGGATGCGGGCGGCGGGGGCGCTGTTCATCGGCAAGACCAACACGCCGGAATTCGGGCTGGGCAGCCACACTTTCAACCCGGTGCATGGCGCGACCGGCAACGCCTGGGACCCGGGGCTGAGCGCGGGCGGTTCCTCGGGCGGGGCGGCGGTGGCTTTGGCTTGCCGGATGCTGGCGGTGGCGGACGGCTCGGACATGATGGGCAGCCTGAGGAACCCGGCGGGCTGGAACAACGTCTACGGCATGCGGCCCAGCTGGGGCCGGGTGCCCGACACGGCCGAGGGCGAGACCTTCCTGCATCCGCTGGCCACCAACGGACCGATGGCGCGAAACCCGCGCGACCTGGCCGCGCTGCTGGAGGTGCAGGCAGGCCCGAACCCGGCGCGGCCCTTCACGTTAGCGGCCGAGGATTACCTGTCCCGGATCGAGGCGCCGGTCACAGGCCGCCGCGTCGCCTGGCTGGGCGACTGGGGCGGGGCCTATGCGATGGAGGCGGGCGTGCTGGCCACCTGCGAGGCGGCGCTCGCCCATTTCGACACGCTGGGCGTCACGGTCGAGGCGCTGGCCCCCCCCTTCGATGCCGGGCGTCTCTGGCAGGCCTGGCTCGACCTGCGGGCCTTTGCCAATGCCAACCGGCTGGCGCCGCTCTACGGCAACCCGGAATGGCGCCGCCAGTTGAAGGCCACCGCGATCTGGGAGATCGAGACCGGCCGGGCACTGACGCTGGAGGCGGTGCAGACGGCAAGCCTTGCCCGGTCGCAATGGTGGGCCAGGGCCGCCGCGCTTTTCGAGAGCTACGACGCCCTCATCCTGCCCAGCGCCCAGGTCTGGCCCTTCCCGCTGGCGCAGGAATACCCGATCCAGATCGCCGGGCGGTCGATGGACACCTATCACCGCTGGATGGAGGTGGTGCTGCCGGTCTCGATCCTCGGGCTTCCGGCGGTCTCGGTCCCGGCGGGCTTCGGCCCCGGGGGGCTGCCGATGGGGATGCAGCTGATCGGGCGGCATGGCGACGATCTGGGCCTGCTGCAACTGGCCGAGGCCTGGCACCAGGCGACACCCTTCGCCCGGCGGCGCCCGCCCTTAACCGCTTAACCAGAGGCAGATTTTCCGGACCGGCCGGGCAAGCCACCATAATTCGGTCAGAATTGGGCCGCAAACAGAACCGGTTGCGTAACCGGAGGTTGTCATGCCCAGTCTGTTTCACAAGTTCCTCGCCGATGAACATGGCGCGGTGACGGTGGACTGGGTCGTGCTGACCAGCATCGCGGTCGGCTTCGGCTTCATGGTGCTGGCGACGCTTGGCAGCGGGACAACCGATGTCGGCGCCCAGATGCAACGCAATCTGGGCGCGGTTCAGGTCACGCAGATACCGCAGCTGGGCTTTTCGGAATAAGCCTCAGCCCGCCACGCGCCAGTAGAGGTCGAAACCCGGCTCGAAGACGGTCACCGGACCGGCGCCGGTCTCGATCTTGGCCGGGAAGCGCACGGGTTCGGCGGTCTTTTCCAGCGTGATCGTGCCCGCGTTCCGCGCCAGCCCGTAGAAATCCGCGCCGAAATGCGAGGTGAACCCCTCCAGCCGGTCGAGCCTGCCTTCGCGGTCGAAGATCTGGGCGAGGATCGGCATGGTGTTGGTCGCGGTGAAACACCCGGCCGCGCAGCAGGCGCATTCCTTGCGGTCGTCGCTGTGCGGCGCGGAATCGGTGCCGAGGAAGAAGCGCGGATCGCCCGAGAGCGCGGCCTCGACCAGCGCCTGCCGGTGCAGTTCGCGCTTGGCGACGGGCAGGCAGAAGTAATGCGGGCGCATGCCGCCGACCAGCAGCGAGTTGCGGTTCAGGATCAGGTGATGGGTGGTGATCGTGGCGCCCAGACCCTGCGGATTGGCCCGCACGTAATCCACCGCGTCCTTGGTCGTCACATGCTCCATGATGACCTTGAGGCCCGGATGGGCGCGGCGGATCGGGTCCAGCACCGTCTCGATGAACACCGCCTCACGGTCGAAGATGTCGATCTCGGCCGCCGTCACCTCGCCATGGACGCACAGCGGCACGCCGGCTTCGGCCATCGCCTCGAACACCTTGGCAACCTTGGTGAAATCCGTGACGCCCGAGGCCGAGTTGGTGGTCGCCCCGGCCGGGTAGAGCTTGACCGCGGTGACGATGCCCGCCTTGTGGGCGGCGACCAGATCGGCGGGATCGGTCTGCTCGGTCAGATAGAGCGTCATCAGCGGCGTGAAATCGGCGCCCGGCAACGCGGCGGCGATGCGCTCGCGATAGGCCGCGGCCTCGGCCCCGGTGACGACCGGGGGCACCAGGTTCGGCATGATGATCGCCCGGGCGAAATCGCGTGCCGATTCGGGGGCGATGCCTTGAAGCATGGCGCCGTCGCGCAGGTGGAGGTGGAAATCGTCGGGGCGGGTGAGGGTGAGGCGGGTCATGGCGTCCCCATAGCGCGCACCCGCGCGGCTGTGAAGCCTCAGCGCGCGGACGAAGCGCCGGTTTCGGCCCGTTGCAGCGCCTGACGCAGTTGCGGGTGATCGACCAGCGCGTTGGCGGCCCTGAGCGCGCGCAGGAACCGCGCCGGGCGGTTCTGGCTTTGCAACCGGCCGATCAGCCGTCCGAGGTAATGCGGGTTCTGCCGCCGCGCGCGCCACAGGTGGAAGAAGCGCTGCGGGGTCAGGGTGCCGGCGCAGGCCGCGTCGATCAACGGCCGCAGCACGTTGACGCGGGCCAGTTCGGCCTGCGGGTCGCGGCCGATATGGCGGGCGCGCAGCCGGTGGATATGCGGGCCCCGGAACATCGCCGCATGCACCGCATCGACCTGCTGGATCGGGTCATAGAGGATATAGACGCTGTCGGCGCCCTCGCACATGTCGGGGGCAAAGCCGAAGCGGCTGGTGAAGTCGAGCTTGCGGGCGCGCAGGAAGCGGCGGTCCCATTCGGCCAGTTCGGTGTCGAGCGTGGCCTGCGGTGCCAGCGCCAGCACCGTGGCGCCGGGGGCGGCGACGGCAAAGGCCGCCGCGGCATAGCCGCCCATGCCCGCGCCATAAAAGACCACGCGGTCGAAATCCTCGAAGAAGGCGTCGTCGATCAGCCGGTCGAAATAGCCATAGACCGCCGGGTCGCGGAACCAGCTGTCCTCATGCGCGACGATGGTCAGCGAGGACCAGCCGCGCGGCGCGGCGATCTGGTAACCGAGTGGCATCTGGCCGCCACCGGCCCCGCGGATGCCCGCCCGTGTCTCGAAGCTGACCAGCAGGACCGGCCCCTGATCCGAGAAAAACGCCGAATGCGCGCCGCCGAGGGGGTCGAAATAGCCCGCTTCCTCGCCGATCTCGTCCATGATGACCAGCCAATCGGCATCCGACTGCGCTTCGCCAGCATCGAACATCTCGATGGAATCGTCGGTCATGGGTCCCTCGGCAATCGGAAATCGCCCCGGGCGGGGCGCAAACGTTAACCTTTTTTACACCACAGAGGCATGGCCGAAAACCGGGCAAGCTGTGGCGATCCTGTGGAATTCGGCGCCAAGGCGGAAACGCACCGAGCTGATTGTTGCCGTCCGGGCGACGACACGCCCGGTCCAAGGCCGCTTGCGGGGGGCGCGGCCCTTGCCTAGCCTGCGCGGCATCGCTTCCGGTGTCAGGACCCTCGCATGCAGTACAAGGACATTCCCGGCTGGTTCATGCCGATCGACCAGGCGGCCTTTGCCTGGCTGCTGGCGCATCAGGCCGCCACCCAGCCGCCCGGCGGCGTGGTCGAGCTGGGCGTCTTCATGGGCAAGAGCGCGGTGCTGATCGGCAACCACCTGCGCCCGGACGAGGTGTTCACCGCCTGCGACCTGTTCCAGGATATCGCCACCTCGGACGAGGCCGACCCGGACGAGCGGCGCTTTTTTCGCGACAAGGACCTGACCCTTGCCGCCTTCGAGCGGATCTACCTCACCTTTCACAAGGCGCTGCCGCGGATCGTCCGGGGCCCCAGCTCGACCGTCACCCGCCATGTCGCCCCGGCCAGCGCCCGCTTCGTGCACGTCGATGCGGGCAAGAGCTATGACCGGGTGCGGCAGGATATCGCCTCGGCCCGAGAGATGCTGCGCGAGGGGGGGATCGTCGCCCTCAGCGATTACCGCAAGAGCGGCAATCCCGGCTGCATGGCCGCGGTCTGGGACGCGGTGCTGAACCAGGGGCTGAGGCCCTTCGCCAATACCGAGTTCAAGCTGTACGCCACCTGGGGCGATCCGGCGCCCTACCGGCAGGCGGTGGTGGCGGGGGCAGGGGCCTCGGACTGGGCGCTGGCCGAGGCGCCAGTCGCGCTGCGCGATACCGAGATGGTCTATCTGCACCGCAAGGGGTGACGCGCCTCCGGGCGGGCGACTCGGGCGAATCGGGCGTCGGTGGCCCCGGTTCCCGCCAACGGCGGGCGCGCGGCCGCTCAGGTAAAGCGCACCTTGCCGATATAGGGCAGGTTGCGGTTGCGCTGCGCATAGTCGATGCCGTAGCCCACCACGAATTCGTCGGGGATCTCGAACCCTGTCCAGGTGGCCTTGATATCCACCTCGCGGCGCGAGGGTTTGTCGAGCAGCGCGCAGATCTCCAGCCGCCGGGGCTCGCGCGCCATCAGCAGGTGCTTGACGTGGTGCAAGGTGAAGCCGGTGTCGACGATATCCTCGACCACCAGCACGTCGCGCCCGGCGATCTCGCCCCTCAGGTCCTTGAGGATCCGCACCTCGCGCGAGGATTGCATCGAGTCGCCGTAAGAGCTGGCCTCGAGGAAATCGACCTCGACCGGCAGGTCGATCTCGCGCACCAGATCGGCGATGAAGACGAAGGATCCGCGCAGAAGACCCACGACGACCAGCTTGTCGGTATCCTTGAAGGCCAGGGTGATCTCATGGGCCAAAGCCTCGACCCTTGCGGCGATCCGCTTGGCCGAGATCATCTGGTCGATCACATAGGGCGGCTGGGTCATGGCGTCGCTGGCCTTGCATCAGGGGTTGAAAACCGGGGCCCACTCTAGGAAAAGACGCCCGCACATGCCAGAGGTCGGGATGCCCCATCACAGCGAAAACCGCCTGCTGCCCTATACGCCCGAACAGATCTACGACCTGGTGGCGGATGTGGCGCGCTACCCCGAGTTCCTGCCCTGGACCGCCGCCGCCCGCATCCGTTCGCGCCGGCCCGCGCCCGAGCGTGGCGAGGGGGCCGAGGTGATGGAGGCGGATCTGGTCATCAGCTTCAAGGTCTTCCGCGAGAAGTTCGGCTCGCGCGTGGTGCTGATCCCGGGCGAGCGGCGGATCGAGACCGAGTATCTGGACGGCCCCTTCAAGTATCTGCATTCCTTCTGGGTGGTCGAGCCCGAGGGCGAGGGTTGCCGGGTGCGCTTCGAGGTCGATTTCGAATTCCGCAACGCCATCCTTCAAAAGGTCATCGGGCTGGTCTTTGACGAGGCAATGCGCCGCGTGGTCGGCGCCTTCGAGACGCGGGCGCGCAAGCTCTACGGGTGAAGGCCGGTTGCGGTCTGGGCCCGGGGCATGCATGACTGGCCCCCTGAAGACTGGTGCCCTGCGACGCCCGGGCCCGAATGACAGGCCTGCCGATGCGCCCCTTCGCCTTGTCCCTAACCGGTCCGCGCCGTCTGATCTCGGGCGTGGTGTTGCTGGTGGCGCTGCAGGCCTTCAGCGCGGGCTTCTTCGTCTTCGATGCGATCGAGGACATCTGGGCGGACGGGTCCAGCCCCTTGCAGGCCATCAGCCTCTTTCAGGGGGTCGAGACGGCGGCGGCGCTGGCCATGCTGGTGGCCATCGTGCTGGAGGTGCGGCTGGTCGTCTGGCTTCTGCGCCGTCAGGCGGGGATGGAGCGCGACCTGCGGCTGGCGGGCTCGGCCGTGCAGGCGGTCGTCGACGAGCATTTCGCGCAATGGGGCCTGACCGGGGCCGAGGCGGATGTCGCCCTGTTCATGGTCAAGGGCCTGTCGATTGCCGAGATCGCCGCCATGCGCGGCTCGACCGAGGCGACGGTCAAGTCGCATCTCAACGCCATCTATCGCAAATCGGGGACCACCGGGCGGCCTGACCTGCTGGCGCTGATCCTCGACAGTCTGATGGCCCGCGCCCCGAGGGACGCGGGCGAGGGCGCGCTCAGGAATTGAGCTCGTAGGCCCGTTCGCCATGGACCGACAGGTCCAGGCCATTGGTCTCGGTTTCGGCATCGACCCGCAGCCGCGTGACCATCGCCACCAGTTTCAGCAGCACGACCGAGGCCGCCACCGTATAGATCCCGACCAGCGCCAGCGCGCCGAGCTGGGCGATCCAGGCGCCATGGCCCAGCACCGCCACCATGATCGTGCCGAAGATGCCGCCCACGCCATGCACGGCGAAGACATCGAGCGTGTCGTCGATCTTCAGCCGGTTGCGCACCAGATTGACCGCCTCCTGACAGAGGATCCCGGCCACGGCGCCGATGACCATTGCGGCGATGGGGCCGACGAAGCCCGCGGCCGGGGTGATCGAGGCCAGCCCGGCGATGGTGCCGGTGACGAGGCCGACCATCGAGGCGCGGCCGAACTTGATGCGTTCCCACAGGACCCAGCTGAGCGAGGCGGCGGCCGCCGACAGATGCGTCACCGTGATGGCCATCGCCGCCTGACCATTCGCCGCCAGCGCCGAGCCGCCGTTGAAGCCGAACCAGCCGACCCAGAGCATCGCCGCGCCGATCATCACCAGACCGGGCTGGTGGGGCGGGGTGGTGCGGTTCTTGCGCGGGCCCAGGAACCAGGCGATGACCAGCGCCGCCAGCCCCGCCGTTTCATGCACGACGATGCCGCCCGCGAAGTCACGGGTGCCGGTCTCGCCCCAGATCCCGCCATCGGCCATGAACCCGCCGCCCCAGATCCAGTGCACAACGGGCGCGTAGACCAAGAGCATCCACAGCGCCGAAAAGGTCAGCACGAAGCCGAAGCCCACCCGTTCGACATAGGCGCCGACGATCAGCGCCGGGGTGATGATGGCGAATGTCATCTGGAAGGCGAAGAACAGCACCTCGGGCACGGTGCCGGTCAGGCTGTCGGGCGTGACGCCGATCAGGAAGGCCCGCGACAGCCCGCCCCAGACGCCGCCCGGCTCGCCGAAAGCGATGGTATAGCCCAGCGCCAGCCACAGGATCGACATCAGGCAGGCGATGGAGAACACATGCATGAAGACGCTGAGCACGTTGCGGGCGCGCACCAGCCCGCCATAGAACAGCGCCAGCGCCGGCAGGGTCATGAACAGCACGAGTGCCGTTGCGGTAATCAGAAATGCGGTATCGGCTGCGTTCATCGTCCCCTCCTTGGCCGTGACGCATCCTCTGCGCGTTTCCGGGATGGCCAGAAAAGAGGCAATGGCGCCAAGGGCGGGTCAGTCGCCGCCCAGTTGCGAAACTGAGGGCGTCAAGGGCGAGGAATTGGGCGTCATGCTCAATTCGCGCGCGCTTTGTGAATCAGATCAGGGCGTCCCTGAGCAGAATCAAGGCATGCTGCACAGAGGCTGCGCGCACCTCGGCCCGGCCGAGGGGGCCGAATTCGATGGTCTCGGTCCGGGGGGTGCCTCCGTTTCGGGCAATCCCGAAACAGACCCGGCCTTCCGGCTTGAACTCGGACCCGCCGGGCCCGGCGATGCCGGTGATCGACACGGCCAGCCCCGCGCCGCTGTGCGACAGCGCGCCCAGCGCCATCTCGGCCGCGACCTCCTCGCTGACGGCGCCATGGGCGTTGAGCGTGTCGGCCGCGACGCCCAGCATCTCGCGCTTGGCGGCGTTGGAATAGGTGACGAAACCGCGGTCGACCACGTCCGAGGACCCCGGGATCGCCGTCAGCGCCCCGACGACCAGCCCGCCGGTGCAGCTTTCGGCCGTGGCGATCATCACCCCGGCGGTGCGGGCCAGCGCCAGAACTTCGGTGGCGAGAGTGTCTGTCACATCAGCACCCCGTGGGCGATGCCGCCGGCGACGATCACCGCGATACCGGCGGCGAGGCCGGCCAGCAGATCGTCCAGCATCACGCCCATCCAGTCGGCGCGTTCATCGGCCTTGCGGATCAGCCACGGCTTCCAGATGTCGAAGAGGCGGAAGAACAGGAAGGCCGCGACCCAGCCGGGATAGGGCATCCAGGTCTCCCAGCCACGGAACCAGAACGCCATGGCCGGGAAGCTGAGCGCCAGCCACTGGCCGGCCACCTCGTCGATGACGATCTCGGACGGGTCGGCGCCGGGCCGGTCGCGCAGCTCGGCATGGCAGGCCCAGATCCCGGCGAAGGTGGCGAGGATGGCCGCCAGCACCAGCACCGGCGCGCCCAGATAGCGGTCGATGACCAGACCCACGGCGATGGCCCCGGCCGAGCCCCAGGTGCCGGGGGCCGGACGCAGGAGGCCAAGGCCGAAGCCGATGGAGACGAGGCGCGAGAAGGTCATGCTTTCACCAGGGTTGCGGTGGCGATGGCGGCGATGCCTTCCTCGCGGCCGGTGAAGCCCAGCCGTTCGGAAGTGGTCGCCTTGACCGAGACGCGGTCGGCCTCGATCCCGAGGATATCCGCCAAGGCGGCCTGCATCGCGCTCGCATGAGGCCCCACCTTGGGCCGCTCGCAGATCAGCGTGACGTCGCAATTGGAGATGGTGAAACCCCGGCTGCGGGCCAGCTCCCCGGCGTGGCGCAGGAAGATATGGCTGGCGGCACCCTTCCATTGCGGGTCCGACGGCGGGAAATGGCGACCGATGTCGCCCTCGGCCAGCGCGCCATAGAGCGCGTCGGTCAGGGCGTGCATGCCGACATCGGCGTCGGAATGGCCCAGCAGCGCCTTGGTGTGCGGCACTTTCACGCCGCAGAGCCAGACGTGATCGCCCTCGGTAAAGGCGTGGACGTCGAAACCGTTGCCAAGGCGAATGTCCATGGCGCTCCTTTCCGCGAGCAATTGCTCGGCGCGGGTGAAATCCTCGGGGTAGGTGAGCTTGAGATTGCGCTCGCTGCCCGGGGTGATGGCGACCTTGAGCCCCGCGGCCATCGCCACCGCCACATCGTCGGCGGCGTCGCCCGGATGCGCGGCATAGGCGGCGCTGAGGGCGGCGAAGTCGAACCCCTGCGGCGTCTGGGCGCGAAAAAGCCCCTCGCGGGATTGCAGACCCGCGACCGCGCCCGCCTCGCCCCGCCAGAGCGCATCGACCACCGGCAGGGCGGGGGCGGCGGCGGGATGGGTGGCGAGCGCGTCGAGCACGCCCGCGATCAGCGCGGGCTCGACCAGCGGGCGGGCCGCGTCGTGGATCAGGACAAGGGCCGGGGGATCGGAAGCCAGCGCCGCCAGTGCCGCGCGGACCGAGTCGCTGCGGCTGGCGCCGCCCTCGACCAGCGGCAGGCCCAGGGCCTCGGCCCGGCGGCGGTCGTCGGGGTGAATGACCAGCAGGATCCGCTCCAGACCCGCCGCCCGGAAGGCCGCGACGGTATGCGCCAGCACCGGCCGGCCCGCCAGCAAGCGCCATTGCTTGGGCAGGCCGCCGCCCATGCGGCTACCGCGCCCGGCGGCGACGAGGATCACGGCAATGTCGTCTTTGCGGCTCATGCTCGGGACTTAGGCCGTTGCGCGAAGGCCCGCAAGCCTGCCGCTGCGCCGTTTCCGAAGGGGTGTTGCGCGAAAATGAGGCGCAAGCGGTTGAGATATGCACGCGAAAAGGGCAATTGATGAAAGCGCGGGCAGATTCTTTTCCGTCTGCCTTTCCGTCTGCCCTCTCTGCGCGCTAGATGGGCACCGTTGCACCACCGCACACCCCGACTGACAGGGCCTGATGACTGCCGTCGCCTTTCCCGTTCCCCTGACATCGCCCGTCGTACTGGCGCCCATGTCCGGGATTACCGACCTGCCGTTCCGCCGCGTCGTCGCGTCGTTCGGTGCAGGCCTCGTCGTGAGCGAGATGATCGCCTCGGGCGAGATGGTCACCGCACGGCCTTCGCGCCGCGCCGCCAGCCGCGCCCGGGCCGAGGTCGATGCCGATGTGCCGACCTCGGTGCAGCTGGCGGGCCGCGATGCGGGCGCCATGGCCGAGGCCGCGCGGATCGCCGAAGGGCAGGGCGCGCCGATCATCGATATCAACATGGGCTGCCCTGCGAAAAAGGTCGTGGGCGGTGCCGCGGGCTCGGCGCTGATGCGCGAGCCTGACCTTGCCCTGAGGCTCATCGAGGCGGTGGTCAGCGCGGTCTCGGTGCCCGTGACGTTGAAGACCCGGCTGGGCTGGGACGGCGATTGCCTGAACGCGGCGAAGATCGCGCAGCAGGCCGAGGGCGCCGGGGTGCGCATGATAACCATTCACGGCAGAACCCGCGCGCAATTCTACACCGGCAGCGCCGATTGGGCCGCCATCGCCGAGGTGGTCGAGGCGGTCAGCCTGCCGGTGCTCGCCAATGGCGATATCGACGGGCCCGAGGCCGCGCGGGCCGCGCTGGCCCAGTCTGGCGGGGCCGGGGTGATGGTCGGACGCGCAGCGCAGGGGCGGCCCTGGCTGCTGGCCCAGATCAGCGCCGCGCTTTACGGCACGCCCGCGCCCGTGGTGCCGGAAGGCGCCGCGCTGGTCGATCTGGTGGCCGCGCATTACGAGGGGATGCTCGATTTCTACGGCCGGGATCTGGGCGTCCGCATCGCCCGCAAGCACCTCGGCTGGTACATCGACGCGGCCGGGGGCGAGCCCGCGATCCGCGCCCGGCTGATGCGCGAAAGCGACCCGGCGGCGGTGCTGGCGGCGCTGCCGCAAGCGCTCGAACCTTGGCGGGACGCGGCATGAGCGGCCCCCCGATCCCCGGCGCCATCTTCGCGGCGCTGCCCATGCCGGCCTTCACCACCGGCTCGGTCGGGGGCAAGGAGCGGATCCTCGACTGCAACTCGGCGGCCGAGCAATTCTGCTCGGCCTCGGCGGTGATGCTCAGGGGCGAGCCCGCCTTCGACCGGCTGGCCATCGATGCGCCGATGGATGAAGCCGTCGACCGGGCCCGCAACAACCGCGCCCCCATCTTCATCAACGATTGCGAGGTCTGCACCGGGGACCGGCCGCCGGTCCTGTGCTCGGTGCAGATCGCACCGATGAACGACGAGGCCGAGACGCTGCTTTTGCTCATCACGCCGCGCGACATCGCCGGGCGGCTGGGGCGGACCTCGGTCCTGAAGGGGGCGGCGAAATCGGCGATCGGCATGGCCGACATGCTGGCGCATGAGATCAAGAACCCGCTGGCCGGGATCGCCGGGGCGGCGCAGCTGCTGTCCATGGGGCTGAACGCCGCCGACCGCGAACTCACCGACCTGATCGTGGCCGAGACCCGGCGCATCGTGAAGCTGCTGGATCAGGTCGAGCATTTCGGCGACCAGCGTCCGCCCGAACGCCGTCCGGTCAACATCCACGACGTGCTGGAACGCGCCCGGCGCTCGGCCGAAGTGGGGTTCGGGGCGCATATGCGCATCACCGACGATTACGACCCCTCGCTGCCCGAGGTCTGGGCCGATCCCGACCAGTTGCAGCAGGTGTTCCTGAACCTGCTGAAGAACGCCTCCGAGGCCCAGCCCAAGGGCGGCACGATCCGCATCCACACCTATTTCGAGCGCGGGCTACAGGTCTCGGGGCTGGACGGTCGGCGGGTGGCGTTGCCGATCCATGTGCAGATCATCGACGACGGCCCGGGCCTGCCGCCCGCCATCGCCGAGAATATTTTCGAACCCTTCGTCTCGGGCCGCGAAAACGGCACGGGGCTGGGACTGGCGCTGGTCTCCAAGATCATCGGCGCCCATGAGGGCTGGATCGAGGTAAAATCCCGACCCGGCCAGACCGTCTTCGAGGTGTCGCTGCCCGTCGCACCTGCCCCAACCAAGGAGTCCCGCTGATGGATGGTACCGTCCTTGTCGCCGACGACGACCGCACGATCCGGACCGTGCTGACCCAGGCGCTGACCCGCGCCGGGTGCCGGGTCCATGCCACCTCGTCGCTGACCACGCTGCTCAGATGGGTCGAGGAGGGCAAGGGCGACCTGGTGGTCACCGATGTCATGATGCCCGATGGCAACGGCATCGAAATGTTGCCCCGGATCAAGACCTTGCGGCCCGGTCTTCCGGTGATCGTCATCTCGGCGCAGAACACGATCATGACCGCGATCCAGGCGACCGAGGCCGAGGCCTGGGATTATCTGCCCAAGCCCTTCGACCTGCCGGACCTGCTGTCGCGGGCCGGCAAGGCGATGGAGAGTTCGCGCCGCGGCGGGGCCCGCGTGGTGCCGCAGGCGCCGCAGCCCCAGCCGATCCCGGTGCCCGAGGCCTCGGCGGCGACCGACCTGCCGCTGGTCGGGCGCACCCCCTCGATGCAGGCGCTCTACCGGCTGGTGGCGCGGGTGATGAACGCGGAACTGCCCGCCCTCATCACCGGCGAATCCGGGACCGGCAAATCGCTGATCGCCCGGGCGCTGCACGATTTCTCGGACCGCCGGGCGCAGCCCTTCGTGCTGGCCTCGGCCCAGGATTTCGGCTCGGATCAGGGCAGCGGCGGCTCGGCGCTGATGGCGCGGGCCCGGGGCGGTTCGCTGGTGCTGGACGGGCTGGGCGATCTGGACGGACCGGCGCAGGCGCGGCTGGTGCGGCTGCTCGATGCGCTGCCCTCGGACGGGCCGCGGATCATCGCCATCGCCGACGGCAGCCTGAACGGCGCGCTGGAGGCCGGGCTCTTCCGCCATGACCTTTATTACCGCCTCTCGGGCGTCACCCTGCATGTGCCGCCGCTGCGCGAACGGATCGAGGACATCCCGCTGCTGGCCGAGCATTTCCTGGCCCGCGCGGCGCGCGAGGGGGGCAACCCGCGGCGGCTGTCCAATTCGGCGCTGGAGCTGGTGCGGCAATACCGCTGGCCGGGCAACGTGCGCCAGCTGGAGAACGTGATCCGCCGTCTGGTCATCACCGGGCAGGAGCCCGAGATCAGCCGGGCCGAGATGGAAGCGGCGCTCAACGCCCATCCCGCCGCCTCGCCGCCCGGGGAAGCGGCCGAGGCGGGCACGCTGGCCGAGTCGGTCGCCCGCCATGTGCGGCGCTACTTCGAGTTGCACGGCGCCGACCTGCCGCCGCCCGGCGTCTATCAGCGGATCCTGCGCGAGGTCGAGGCACCCCTGATCGACATCGCGCTGGAATACACCGGCGGGAATCAGGCGCGCTGTGCCGACCTTCTGGGCATCAACCGCAATACTTTGCGCAAGAAGACCAACGAGCTCGATATTCGCGTGACACGGCGCCGCAAGTTGATGTAGTCAGGCCACAGGGGCGTGGCGCAATTGCCGCACCTCGTGCCAACAACCCGCGTCATCGCCCGTGTTGCCTGATTGCCGCTCATGAGTTCCTCATTGCCCCCTTCCGAGGGTTCCGACCTCGCGCCGCCGCGCGCGCTGCGTCGCCGCTCGCCGATGCAGCGGCGGTTGCAGGCGCTGGGGACCTTCGTTCTGGTTGTGCTGGCGCCGGTACTGGTGGTGGCGACCATCCTGGTGCTGGGGCCGTTCTCATTCCTGTCGAACCTTCCGTCCTTGCGCCTCGTGCTGCTGGCCGACCTGATGTACATTCTGGTGGTGGCGGGGCTGGTGTTGCTGAGGATCGGGCGGCTTATCACCGCGCGGCGCACGCGCTCGGCCGGGTCGCAACTGCATCTGCGGCTGTCGTCGCTCTTTGCCATCAGCGCGCTGTTGCCCGCCATCACCGTCGCGGTCTTTGCCGTGGTGACGATCAACCTTGGCCTCGAGGGCTGGTTCTCGGAACGGGTGCGCAACGTGGTCGGCAATTCGCTGGCCGCCGCCGAGGCCTATCAGCAGGAGCAGGAGCGCAACCTGATCGAGGATGCACAGGCGGTCGCGAACCTGCTGGTCAGCGCGCGTGAGCAGCGCCCGACGCTCAGCGAGGGCGACATGCGCTCGCTTCTCAGTCAGGCGCAGGGGGCGATCCAGCGCGGGCTGCGCGTGGCCTTCATCATCGATTTCGACGGCGCGCTCAGGCTTCGGGGCGAGCGGTCCTATCTCTTCGATTTCATCAACCCCGCGCCCGCGGACCTCAGGCGTGCGGCCGAGGGCGAGCTGGCGCTGGTCAAGGACTGGCCCAGCAGCGAGTTCCGCGCGCTGGTGCCGCTGCCGGGCTATCCCAACCGGTTGCTCTATGTCACCCGGGCGGTGGATGGCGAGATCCTGAGCCTGCTGGACGACACCCAGCAGACCATCGCGCTTTATAACCAGCTGGAAGCCGAGCGCGGCACCGTGCTGTTCAACTTCGCGCTTCTTTACATCGGCTTTGCGCTGATCCTGATCCTGGCGGCGGTCTGGCTGGGGATGTGGTTCGCCGAGGGGCTGTCGCGGCCCATCGGGCGGCTGGCGGCGGCGGCGGAACGGGTCGGCAAGGGCGATCTGGAGGTGCAGGTGCCCGAGGAGAAGGGCGGCGACGAGATCGCCACCATGGGCCGGGTCTTCAACCAGATGACCCGCCAGCTTCAGGGCCAGCGCGAGACGCTGCTGACCAACAACCGCCAGATCGAGGAACGCCGCCGCCTATTCGATTCGGTGCTGGGCTCGGTCACGGCGGGGGTGATCGGCCTCGATGCCGAGGGACATGTCGATTTCGTGAACCGCGCCGCCGAGGCCCTGACCAAGGTCACGGCCGAGGAGGCCGCGCATCGCTCGCTGGCCGAGGTGGTGCCCGAATTCGGCGCGCTGCTCAGCCGGTTGCAATCGGGCGAGGGCCGGCTGGTCGGCGGGCGGGTGCAGGACGAGGTGCGGATCAGCCGCAACGGGCGGCTCGAAAGCCTGCTGGTACGGCTGGCCGAACGGCGCAACGCCGCGGGCCAGCTTGAGGGCTATGTGGTGGCCTTCGACGATGTGACCGAGCTGGTTTCGGCGCAAAGGATGGCCGCCTGGGGCGACGTGGCCCGGCGCATCGCCCATGAGATCAAGAACCCGCTGACGCCGATCCAGCTGTCGGCGGAGCGCATAAAACGCAAGTTTTCCAAAGTGATGAACGAGGAGGATGCCGAAAGCCTCGGCAACCTGACCGATGTCATCGTCCGCCAGACCGGCGACCTGCGCCGCATCGTCGACGAATTCTCGCGCTTCGCCCGCATGCCCGAGCCCGACCGGCGGATGACCGACCTGGTGCAGGTGCTGCGCGATGCCACCACCTTGCAGGAGGCAGGCCAGCCCGAGGTCGCCTTCGACGTCACGCTGCCCGAGGGCCCGCTGATGATCGAGATCGATCCGACGATGATCAGTCAGGCGCTGACCAACCTCTTGAAGAACGCGGGCGAGGCCATCGAGGGTTTTGTCGAGGGGGGCCGCGCGCCCCAGGGCTTCCGGCCGCAGATCGCCGTGGCAATGGACGTGGCCGAGGATCGCGCCACCATCACCATCGCCGATAACGGCATCGGCCTGCCCGAGGACCGGGCGCGGCTGTTCGAGCCTTACGTGACGACGCGCGAGCGGGGAACGGGCCTGGGCCTGCCGATCGTGAAGAAGATTATCGAGGAACATGGCGGCACGCTGGCGCTGACCGACGCACCGGTGATGCCGGGCTGCGCTCATCGCGGCGCCATGGCTGAAATCCGGCTGCCCCTGCTGCGCAACGCACGGGCCAGCCGCAATGAAACAGGGGTTGAGGCATGAGCGACATCCTGATCGTCGACGACGAACGCGACATCCGTGAACTGGTGGCCGAGATCTTGCGCGAAGAGGGGTATTCCACCCGCCTCGCCGCCAACTCGGACGAGGCCATGTCGGCGGTGGCGACCGATCCGCCGATGCTGATGATTCTGGACCTGTGGCTGCGGGATTCCAAGCTCGACGGCATCGGCATCCTGATGTCGGTGAAGCGCGAATATCCGCATATCCCGGTGGTCATCATCTCGGGCCACGGCAATATCGAGATCGCCGTCGAGGCGATCAAGAAGGGCGCTTACGATTTCATCGAGAAGCCCTTCAACACCGATCAGCTGCTGGTGGTGATCGGCCGGGCGATGGAGACCTCGCGCCTGCGCCGCGAAAACACCAAGCTGAAGAAGCGCGACAGCGGCCCGACCGAGATGATCGGCCAGTCGCCCGCCATGAAATTCCTGCGCTCGCAACTGGGCAAGGTCACGCGCTCGAACGGGCGGGTGATGCTGACCGGCCCCTCGGGCAGCGGCAAGGAAGTCGCCGCGCGCTTCATCCATGCCCAGTCGAACCGGGCGCAGGCGCCCTTCGTCACCGTCAGCTGCGCCGCCATCGAGCCAGAGAAGATGGAAGCCGTGCTCTTCGGGCAGGAAAGCGGCGCGCGGGGGGTGATCCCGGGGCTGCTGGAACAGGCCAATGGCGGGATCCTCTACCTCGACGAGGTGGCGGACATGCCCGTCGGCACCCAGTCCAAGATCCTGCGCGTGTTGACCGAACAGACCTTCACCCGGGTCGATGGCGCCGACCGCGTGAAGGTGGATCTGCGGGTCATCAGCTCGACCACCCGCGATCTCAGGGCCGAGATCGGCGCCGGGACCTTCCGTCAGGAACTCTACGACCGGTTGAACGTGGTGCCCATCGCCGTGCCCTCGCTGTCGGAACGGCGTGAGGATATCCCGGTGCTGGCCCGGCATTTCATCGACCTGCTGGCGCAGACCCAGGGCCTGCCCAAGCGCGACCTGTCGGAAGAGGCCGAGACCCAGCTACAATCCATGAACTGGCCGGGCAATATCCGCCAGCTGCGCAACGTCATCGAACGGGCGCTGATCCTGGGCGACAGCCAGGGCGCCATCGAGGCGCGCGACCTGATCGCGGAATCGGCCGGGGCCGAGGATGAGGGCAGGGTGGTTCTGGCCGGGGGGCTGGCCACGCTGCCCCTGCGCGAGGCGCGCGAACTTTTCGAACGCGAATACCTGCTGACGCAGATCAACCGCTTCGGCGGTAACATCTCGCGCACGGCGGCGTTTGTCGGTATGGAGCGCTCGGCGCTGCATCGCAAGCTGAAGTCGCTGGGCGTCAACACCGCCGCCCTGTCCGGCGGGCGCAGCGGGCGCGACGATTAAGACGGGACGCACGGGGTACGGGCGATGAAGATCATCATCTGCGGCGCGGGTCAGGTCGGGTGGCAGATCGCCCGGCAACTGGCGGGCGAGGCCAACGACGTCTCGATCGTCGACAACAACGCGGCCCTGGTCAGGCGCGCGACCGACACACTGGAGGTTCAGGGCGTGGTGGGTTTCGCCTCGCATCCCGACGTGCTGGAGCAAGCCGGCGCGCGCGAGGCCGACATGATCATCGCCGCCACGCATTCCGACGAGGTGAACATGGTCACCTGTCAGGTGGCGCATTCGGTGTTCAACGTCACCCGCAAGATCGCGCGGCTTCGGGCCCAAACCTATCTCGACCCGGTCTATTCCGACCTGTTCCGCCGCGACCATCTGCCCATCGACGTGGTCATCAACCCCGAACGCGAGGTCTCGCGTGCGGCACTGCGCCGTTTCGCGGCGCCCTCGACCTTCGACGTGCAGGATTTCCTCGATGGTTCGGTCCGGCTGGCCGGGATCGCGCTGGACGAGGATTGCCCGGTACTGAACACGCCGCTCAGGCAGCTGACCGAGCTTTTCTCCTCGCTCAGGGCGCTGGTTGTCGGCGTGCGCCGCGGCGGCAAGCTTTTTGCGCCCGAGCCCGGCGACCAGCTGTTCGAGGGCGACCAGATCTATGTCGTCTCGGAAAGCTCGGATCTGGCGCGGACGCTGGCCATCTTCGGCAAGCCCCTGGCGAAGCAGGAAAAGATCGTCATCATCGGCGCCGGAAATGTGGGGCTTGGCGTGGCGCGCGCGCTGGAATCTCAGCGCGAGCGGGTCCGGGTCAAGGTGATCGAGCGTGACCGGACCCGGGCCGAGACCGCGGCCGATGCGCTGGAACGGACCATCGTCCTGCATGGCGACGGCATGGACAGCGAATTGCTGAACGAGGCCGCCATCGATTCCGCCGACGCCCTTCTGGCCGTGACCGACGACGACAAGACCAACCTCCTGGCCTGCGTCCGTGCCAAGGCCATGGGCTGCAAGATGACCATCGCGCTGGTCAACGACCCCTCGCTGGTGCCGATGATGGACCATCTGGGCATCGACGCGCATATCAACCCGCGCGCCACCACCGTGTCCTCGATCCTGCGTCACGTGCGCCTCGGCCGCGTGCGCTCCATCTATACCATCGGCGACGGCGAGGCCGAGGTGATCGAGGCGCAGGTGCTGTCGACCTCGCCGCTGGCCGGGCGGACCATCGGCCAGATCGGCTTCCCCGAGGGGGCGCTGGTCGGCGCGGTCAAGAAACAGGGCGAATTCGTCAAGCCGACCGGCTCCACCGAACTGGCCGAGGGCGATCTGCTGGTCATCTTCGCGCTCAGAAACGACGTGCCGGTGATCGAGCGCCTGTTGCAGGTGGCGGTGGAGTATTTCTGAGATGCCGCTGCGCCTGACCCGGGTGCCGCCGCTCGTCGCGCTGATCGCGCTGGCCGGGGCGCTGATGCTGGTGCCCGCGGGCAAGGCGGCGATGGACGGGCAGGCCTCGCTGGCGCGGGTGTTCCTGTACTGGTCGGTCCTCAGCCTGCTGATCGCCAGCCTGGTGGCCATTGCCATGGCGGGCCAGACCCGGCGCGGCATGCCCGCGGGACCGTTTCCGCTGCTGGCGGCGATCTATCTGCTGCTGCCCGCCGTCATGGCGCTTCCCCTGGCCGAGGCGCTGCCCGCGATGCGCTTCGCCGATGCCTGGTTCGAGATGATCTCGGCCTTCACCACCACCGGCGCCTCGCTGATCGACCTGCCGCGCCGGGTGCCCGAGGCGGTGCATCTGTGGCGGGGCATGGCGGGCTGGCTGGGCGGGCTTTTCATCCTGGCCGCGGCCACCGCGCTCCTGGCGCCCCTGCGGCTGGGCGGTTACGAGATGATCCGGCGCACCCCGCCGACGCTGCCCCGGGCCGGGTCGACGACCGGGCCCGGCATCCGGCTCAGGGCGCATACGCTGCTGCTGCTGCCCGCCTATTCCGGGCTGACGCTGGCACTCTGGCTGATCCTGACGCTGGTGGGCGTCTCGGGGTTCGAGGCGCTGATGCAGTCCATGGCGACGCTCTCTACCTCGGGGGTGCTGGCCCGGGAGACGCTGGGCTCCATCGGATTGCCGGCCGAGATGGCGATCTTCGCCTTCCTATGCCTCGCGCTCAGCCGCCGCTTCCTGCCCGGCCATGGCTCGCGCCCCCGGCCGCTTTACCGCGACCCCGAGATCCTCACCGCCGTGGCGCTGGTCGGGCTGGTGACGCTTTTCGTCGTGGCCCGGCACTGGGCCGGGGCCTTCGAGGCGCGCGAGGGCGAGAACCTGCCCGCCATGGGGCGCGCCGCCTGGGGCGCGGCCTTCACCTCGCTGTCGTTCCTGACCACCACCGGCTTCGTCAATCAGGACTGGATCACCGCACGGGCCTGGTCGGGGCTGACGCCGCCGGGCCTCGTGCTGATGTCGGTGGCGCTGCTGGGGGGCGGGGTGGCGACCACCGCGGGGGGCATCAAGCTTCTGCGGCTCTATTCCCTCGCGCGCCTCAGCCGGTTCGAACTGATGCGGATGATCTATCCCTCGATGGTCATCGGCGGCAATGAACATGACCGCTTCCTCGCCACCACCGCCGCCCGTTCGGCCTGGCTGTTCGCCATGGTCTTCGCGCTGACCTCGGTCGTGGTGGTGGCGCTGCTGCTTTTCAGCGGCATGACGCTGGAAACGGCGATGATCTTTGGCGTGAGCGCCCTGACCAATACCGGGCAATTGGTGCAGGTGGCGGGCGACCTGCCGCTTTATTGGGTGCTGCTGGGGGATCCGGCGCGGGTCGTTTTGGCGCTTGCAATGATTCTCGGAAGGTTGGAAATTCTGGTTCTGCTGGCGGCAATCCTCGACCGTTCGCGCAGAAACTGAGGTCCAGGCGGGCCCCGGCACAGGGGCTGTGCGGAAATCTCCGCGTAATACGCTGAAAAGGCGACTTTTCGGGCTGGAATCTCGCCGGTTCCGCAGCCATACTCGCGCCCCAGGGGGAGACTGCGACAGCCAGAACCGCTGCGTGGGCCGATAACAAGAAGGCAAGACAATGGCCGTAGACAAACAGAATTTACAGGACGCCTTTCTCAATCATGTTCGCAAGAACAAGGTTCCGGTGACGATTTTCCTCATCAATGGTGTGAAATTGCTGGGGGTAATCACCTGGTTCGACAATTTCTGTGTGCTGCTGCGCCGTGAGGGCCAGAGCCAATTGGTCTACAAGCATGCCATTTCGACCATCATGCCGGGTCAGCCCATCTCGCTTTACAACGGCGAGGACTGACGGCGAGCGCCGGACAGAATCGTGACCATTGACGTCAAAGACCTGGGCGGGGCCGGCGGCGGGCGCCGCCAGAAGGCGTTTGTCCTGCACCCGGACATCCGCGGCAACGACGCCTCGCGCTCGGCCGAGGCCTTGCTGTCCGAGGGGCTGTCGCTGGCGCTGGCCCTGCCGGGGATCGAGGTTGCGGGGGGCATGGTCGTGCGGCTGCCGCGCGCCCATCCCGGCATGTTGTTCGGCTCGGGCAAGGTGCAGGAGCTGAAAGAGCGCTTCGAGGCCGAGGAAGTCGAGCTGGTGCTGATCGACGGGCCGGTGAGCCCGGTGCAGCAGCGCAATCTCGAAAAGGAATGGGGCGTCAAGCTTCTGGACCGGACCGGCCTGATCCTCGAGATCTTCGCCGACCGGGCCCGCACCCGAGAGGGTGTGTTGCAGGTGGAACTGGCGGCGCTCAGCTATCAGCGGACCCGGCTGGTGCGGGCCTGGACCCACCTTGAGCGGCAGCGCGGCGGCCTCGGCTTCGTCGGTGGCCCCGGCGAGACGCAGATCGAGGCTGACCGCCGCGCCATCGACGAGCAGATGATCCGCCTCCGGCGCCAGCTGGAGAAGGTGGTGAAGACCCGCGCGCTGCACCGGGCGGCGCGGCGGCGCACGCCCTATCCGATCGTGGCGCTGGTGGGCTATACCAACGCCGGGAAATCCACGCTTTTCAACCACCTGACCGGCGCCGAGGTGCTGGCCAAGGACATGCTCTTCGCCACGCTCGACCCGACGATGCGGGCGGTGGTGCTGCCGGGCGGGCTGTCGGTGATCCTGTCCGACACCGTGGGTTTCATCAGCGAATTGCCGACCCAGCTGGTCGCCGCCTTCCGCGCCACGCTGGAAGAGGTGCTGGAGGCCGATCTGATCCTCCATGTCCGCGACATCGCCCATCCCGAGACCGAGGCGCAGGCCGAGGATGTAGAGACGATCCTGCGCGAGCTGGGCGTCGGCAAGGATGTCTCGCGGCTGGAGGTCTGGAACAAGATCGACCTCCTGCCCCCGGACGACGCCCGCCTCAACACCGCCGCGCGGCGCGACGAGGTGATCGCGGTCTCGGCGTTGACCGGGCAGGGCCTGCCCGAGCTGGTCGCGGCGATGGGCAGGTCGCTGGGGGACGAGCGCCGGGTCGAGGTGGTCGAGATCGGCCATGGCGAGGGCAAGGCCCGCGCCTGGGCCTATGCCGAGGGGATCGTGCAGGGCGAGGAGACGGTGGAGACGGGGCTGCTGCTGACCGTCTCGTGGTCGGCCAAGCAGAAGCGGCGGTTCGAGACGCTGCTTGAACCGCCGCCGCCGGAAGAGTTTGATGAGGACTGACAAAAGGGGCCCGCGGGCCCCTTTCGCTTAATCGGCGAGCGCCAGAAGCTGGCGGTTGCTGATCGTGCCTTCGGATGACACCAGCCCCGCCATGCGGCTGTCCGACAGCAGGTCGCGCAGATCCACCGCCCGCCCGTTGACATAGGCCCGGCGCGAGACCAGCCGGATGCCGTGGCTGTAATCGGCGTATTGCGCGCCGTGCACCGTGCTCAGCGGCTGGATGGCCCGCCCATTGCGCTGGTGCCAGCCATAGATCGCCACGCGCCCCGGATTGGCCTGCAGTCGGTTGGTCAGCACGAGGTCCTTCTTGTGCCCGGACACCAGCTGCCCCAGCCGGGCGCCCGACTGGCGCATCTGCCCCTGAACGGTCGCGTTGTGACGCAGGAAGTAATTGGTCGAGGACATGGCCGAGGTCGGATCCATCGGCGCCGGGCTCAGATGGACATTGGCCTGCTGATAGATCGCGTCGACCATGCGGGTCGTGGGCAGCACCATGTCGAAGCGCTCGGCCACCTGCATGGCGGCGGGAAGGCCCAGCGGCACGCGGACGAAATCGCGGTCCGAGCCGACGGAAAGGTAATCGGGCGTCACGCAGATGGTGATGGTCATGCCGTTGCCCGCGAAGGTCACCGGCACCAGATCGCGCAGGAAATCCGGGACGTTACCGGCCAGAACCTCGGAAATGATCGCGTTGTCACGCTCGCGGCCGCCGGCATTGCTCAACCGGCCGATCACGGCGCTGCCGTCGCCGGCGCCGCGGCTGCGGCGGGGGATGGCGCGGGTCAGGTCGGCGTCGCAGCTGGCGCTGCGGGCGCCCCGGGTCAGGGCCGGGATTTCCAGCACGGCGGGGGCGGCCCGCGGCGTATCGGTGGTGGTGCGGCCCAGATCGAGCGAGGCGAGGCGTGTGACCGTTTCCGGCCGGGGTTGCGGCGTGCGCGAGCGGATCAGGCCGGTTGCCTCGCCGATCGCGGCGAAGAGCGAGGGCGATTGCTCGGGCGCCGGTTCCTCGGCCGCCGGGGCGGCAAGTGCAGGGCGCGGGCGCGGCAGCAGCGAGCGGGTCGGCGCGTGCAGGGCGGCCAGGGCCTGCGGATCGGCGGGAGCCTCGGGCGTGGCGGCAGGAGCCTCGGGCGCCACTGCGGCGGTGGCAACCGGGGCAGGGCGCCGGGGCGGGCTCACCCGCGGCGGGCCTTCACGGGTGGCGATCTGCGGCACCGGGTGGGGTTCGGCCCGGGGTCCAGGGGCCGTTGCCGCCTCGGCGGGCGCCGGAGTGGCCTCGACCGGGGCGCTGGCCACCGCCGCATGCGGCCGGGAAGCGCCGGGCTGACGGCGCGGCAGCACCGGGTCCAGCGCGTAATCTGGCGCGGCAAAGGGGCTCTCGCCCGTGCTGGACAGCGAGGAGAGCCAGATGCGCGGCCCCTCACCCCCGGTGCCTTGCCGGTGGTCCAGACCCAGCGATGGCCCCAGCGAGGCCACTGCGACCGAACCCGGGCGGGCGGGTTCGGCATGCCACAACGCCTGAGCGCCGACCGCGATCAGCGCCAGAGCCCCCAGACCGGTGGCGGCAAGCGTGATCTGTCCCGCACTCGCGAAGAGGCGCGCCTTTGCGGCACGCGGTTCCATTCTGTCCCTCGTCATGCCTTCTGGCTTACCCACCTTTGCGTGAAGCGGCAACAAATCTATCCACAGGCCCGTCCGGGATCGGCGGCGCCTTGCCGATGCCGCAACGCAGAAAGTCGCAACGAAACCGGGCGGCCGCAAAGCGAAAGCAACCGCGCCCCGGGGCGTTTCGCTTTCGGCGCTGACGATCAGGAACTGCGTGCCGAGCAGCCTGCCCGCAGGAACTTACCCCGCGGTGAACGCGACGCGACCAAGGCGGCGCGGCGTCCCGGCAATTTGCGATAAATTGCCGGGGCCACCTGTCCGGTGCGGAGAGGCGGCAAAAGGGCCACGCGATTCCGTCTTTACCGGACAGCCTTGCCGCCCGGTGGGCGGGGCCTGCCGAGGCTAAAGCCGCGTGCGCTTGAACAGGATCTCGGGCAGGGCGGTGATGATCTGCATGACCAGCCGCCAGACGGGTTTCACATAGATCACGTCGCGGCGGTGTTTCTCGGCCTGCCAGATCGCCTCGGCCACCTGCTCGGGCAGGGCGGTGAGGCGCGGGTTGAGGTCCATGCCCTCGGTCATCCTTGTGGCGACGAAGCCCGGTTTCACGGTGATGACATGCAGGTCGGTGCCGTGGAAGCGGTTCCTGAGCCCGCTGAGGAAGGCCGTGAACCCCGCCTTGGCCGAGCCATAGACGTAGTTCGAGGCCCGGCCCCGGTCGCCCGCCACCGAGGAGATGCCGATCAGCACGCCATGCCCGCGCAGCGCCATCCGGTCGGCCAGCAGGCCGAGGATCAGCGCCGGCCCCTCGTAATTCGAGCGCATGACCAGGGCCGCGGCTTGCGGGTCCTTTTCGCTGGTGCCCTGGGTGCCCATGAAGCCCACGGCGCAGATCACCGTATCGGGCAGCGCGGGCAGGGCGTCGACGAAGGGCGCGAAGCCGGCCGTTTCCAGCACGTCGAAACGGTGGGTGCTGACCTTGACCCGGTGGCGCAGGCGCAGGTCCTGTGCGTCGGCCTCCAGCGCCTCGGGGTCGCGGCCGGCCAGTTGCAGCGTGTAGCCCTCGGCCCCGTAGCGATGGGCGCAGGCGCGGGCGATGTCCGACGTCGCGCCCAGGATCAGGGCTACGCCGCTCACAGCCCCAACCTCGACGCCTGGGCCGAGGTGAAGGCCTGCGCGAGGCCCGTCTCACGGCGCATTTCGACGAAGGCCTGCCAGCGGGGGTCCGTCCGGCGCAGCGTCTCGGCCGAGATCCGGCTGTCCTTGGCGAGGTAGAAGCGGCCGCCGAAATCGGCGGTGATGCGGTCGAGGTCGGGCATCAGATCGAGGCTCCGGTGTGTGACGGGGAAATCGAGGGCCAGGGTATAGCCCTCCATCGGGAAGGAGAGGGCGCTCTCCTGCGGGCCGAAGCGTTTCAGCACCGCCAGGAACGAGCCCGCCCCGCTGCGGGTGATGGCGTCGAGGATGGCGCGCAGGCCCTCGGCCTTCGTCTCCAGCGGCACCACGCATTGGAATTGGATGAAGCCGCGGCGGCCATAGATCCGGTTCCAGTCGCGGATCGCGTCGAGCGGGTAGAAGAACGGCTCCCAGCCGGTGAGCGAGGGTCCGGCGCCGCGCTTGCCCATGAGGTAATAGAGCTCGTTGAAGGCGCGGATGGTCCAGGGGTTCAGCACGAAGCCCGGGAAATCGAAGGGCACCCGGGGGCTCAGATGCCCGCGCGCGGCAAAGGGTTGCGCGCGTTTGGCGGGCGGCAGGTCCGCAAGCCGGGCGTGTTCGCCGTTCATGACGATGGACCGGCCCATCCGCGCGCCAGTGGCCGCGCAGTCGATCCAGGCCATGGAATAGGTGGCGCTATAGGTGGCCTCGAACGCCTCCAGCGCCGCCTCCAGATGGGGCGCGGCCAGCGTCGTCTGGCGGATCCAGCCGCTTTCCACCCGCTTCAGCCGGATGGCGGCGCGCAGGATGAAGCCGCTGAGCCCCATGCCGCCCAGCGTCCAGTGGAAGAGGTCGGCATTCTCGGTCCGTGAGCAGCGGCTGACCTGGCCCTCCGGTCCCATCAAGTCGATCCAGTCGACGAAGGCGCCGAACGAGCCCTCGGCATGGTGGTTCTTGCCATGGACATCAGCGGCGATGGCGCCGCCGAGCGAGACGAATTGCGTCCCGGGCGTGACCGAGGGGAACCAGCCCAGCGGCAGGAAGGCCTTGATGATCGCGCCCAGCGTCACGCCCGCTTCGGCCACCAGCTGACCGGTCGCGGCGTCAAAGGCCAGCATCCGGTCGAGGTGCCGGGTCGAGACCGCATGCGCGCCGATCGCCGGATCGCCATAGGCCCGGCCCATGCCGCGCGGCGTGATGGCGCCGCCGGTCAGCAGCGCCGCAAGCTCGACCTCGGTGCGGGGGGTGCTGAGCCTGCCCTCGGTGCGCGGATAACGGCCCCAGCCTGACAGCTGCATCACAGATCCCCCGCGCGGGGCGCGAAGGTGATGCGCCGGTCGAGTTGGTATTTCACCACATAGCCCACCATCAGCCCCAGAAGCGCGCCGATCTCGCGCGCCTCATGCGTGCCGAACCACAGCCAGAAGCCGGTCTCGGCGCCCCAGAACAGCGCCGTCGTGACGCCGCCCATGATCGTGTAGAGGGTGAACTTGCGGCCATGCGCCTTCAGCCCCGTCTCGTCGTCGCCGAAGATCCAGCGCTTGTCGAGGACATACTTGACCACCAGCCCCACCGCCGTGCCCGCCAGCACCGCGATCAGGTAGCGGCCCGGCCGGTCGCCGCCCGTCAGCACCAGCCGCTGCGCGCCCAGATTGGCCGCCGTCGCCAGCACGGCAAACAGGCTGTAGCGCCAGAGCAGGGTCCATCCGCTGACCATCAGAGAACCTTCGCGCCGATGAACAGCGCGCCGATGATCGCCACGCTGACCAGGCTCGCCGGGTCGCGGGCGGCAAAGACGGTGGGGTCGTCGTGCATCCGGCCGCGGCTCGCCACCAGCACCATGCGCGACACCCAGTAAAGCAGCACCAGGCACGCGGCCCAGAGCAGCAGCGGGTGGTGGTAAAGCATCAGCACCTCGGGCTCGTTGAGATAGAGCATCAGCACCAGCACCGCGACGAAGCCCGAGGCGGTGGCCATCTGCGTCACCACCGCCAGATCGCTGACCCGGTAGCCGCGCCCGGCCGCCGCGGTCACGTTGCGCTGCGCCATATCCACGAGTTCGGCCTGCCGCTTGACCGCGGCCAGAGCGAAGAACAGGAACGCCGAGAAGGCCAGCAGCCAGACCGACAGGTCGATGCCCGAGGCCGCGCCCCCGGCGATGACCCGCATCGTATAGAGGCTGGCCAGGAGCGCGATGTCGATGATCGGCTGGCGCTTGAGCCAGAGCGAATAGGCGACGGTCAGGATGTAATATCCCCCCAGCACCAGCAGGAAGAGCGGCGGCAGGAAGATCGCCACGCCGATCCCGGCCAGCAGCAGCGCGGGCACCATCAGCATCCCGCTTCTGAGCGGCAGCGCGCCCGAGGCCAGCGGCCGCAGCCGTTTGCGCGGATGGGCCCGGTCCGAGGCGATGTCGAGCAGGTCGTTCAGCAGATAGACCGACGAGGCGACGAGGCTGAAGGCCACCACCGCCAGAAGGCTGGGCAGCAGCGCGTCCGCGTTGAAATCATGCGCGGCGATCATCGGAAAGAAGATCAGCGCGTTCTTGAACCATTGATGCGGCCGCATGGCCCTGAGCGCCGCCGGCAGCAGCGAGCGCGGCGGCGCGAGGTGGCGGGCCTCGCGGTGCAGGTCCTCGACCCGGGCGCGCAGCGCGGCGGGCACGCCCACGGTGACCGCCCCCGCCGCATCGCGCCAGACCGGCAGATCGGCGGTGCTGTCGCCAGCGTAGACATAGCCGCCCTTGCCATATTCGGCACGCAGCAGCGCCGCTTTCGCCTCGCCCTTGAGGTTGGTGGTGCCGTCCGAGCCATGCACCTCGTCGAAGACGCCCAGATGGCTGGCGATGGCATGGGCGATGGATTGGTCCGCCGCCGTCACCAGCGCCACCCGGCCGCCGTCAGCGCGCCAGCGGGCGATCTCGTCCAGGACCTCGGCCGAATAGGGCAGGGTGGCGGGATCGGGGGCGCCCAGCGTCGCCAGCCGCGCCTTCAACGCCGCCTTGCCCCGCGCCAAGGCCGCCAGCGCGGCCAGCGGCGTGCGCCAGTCGCGCGAAAAGGCGGACCAGAAACTCTCGTACAGCATGTCCGAGCGCACCAGCGTTCCGTCCAGATCCACGACCAGCAGCGGCCGGGTATCTTTCATGTGATCCATCAAGGGCGTTCCTGTGCGCAAGCCAGCCTGCGGGTGGTCCGACATTCGCATGCCCCGGGAAGGCGGCGCAAGGGGGGCGGGATGCGGTCAATTGCGCGGCAAAAGGGGCGGGAGATGCGGCTATCGGCGCCGGTGCAGGGCGGGTGGCGTGCCGGGGGCCGCCGGGGTCAGTTGATGATATCGCCGGTGATCGCGGCGATCCGGGCGCGCCAGGCGGCGCGTTCCTCCGGGGTGAGCCGGGTCCAGCCCTCCAGCTCGCCGACGATTCTGAGCGGGGCGGCGCTGCGGTAGGAGCGCGTCGGATTGCCGGGGAATTTCTGGTCGGTGACGTTCGGGTCGTCCTCGAACGGGCCGGTCGGGGTGACGATATAGACCCGCTCGCGCGCCTCTCCCGGGGCGAGCGCCGCGGCCAGCGCCGCCGGGGCGGGCAGGGCGGTGAAATAGACATGGTTCATGCGGATCGAGGGGCGGTAATTCGACGGGTTCCCCGCGACCAGCAGATCGCCGATCCGCAGATCGGCGCGGGTGCCGTGATAGAAGGGGCCGTTATCGGCGGGGACTGGGGGCATCGGGCCTCTCCCTGGCTGAGGCCGTCATTCAAGGGGAAAAGGCGCCTGCCGATCAATTCTTGAAGGGATTTTTCTTGTCCCCATATCAAGGGGGGCAGGGTGAGGCCGCGCGCCCGGATGCGGCGACAGGCTCCTGCGGTCCCTCGGACCTGGTGCCGGTGGAGGGACTCGAACCCCCGACCTTCGCTTTACAAGAGCGTTGCTCTACCAACTGAGCTACACCGGCGCAGCGCCGTGATAGCGGCATTCCCCGGGCCGGACAAGCGCCTGAACGCGGGAAGGGCTTGCCCGCACGGGCTTTTCGCCGCGGCGCCATTCCCGGGATCGGCCTTGCCAGCCGGACCCTGCGCGGGCTAGATCGCGGCCATGGAAATCGCCCTTCACCTCGGCGCGCATCTGACCGACCAGGACCATCTGGTGCGCTGCCTGATGCGCAACCGCGGGCCGCTGCTGGCCCAGGGGATCGCCGTCCCCGGACCCGGCCGCTATCGCCAGCAGCTGCGGCAGCTGGCCTTCGACATGCGCGGGCACGAGACCAATGCCCAGACCCAGGAAGCGCTGCTCGACGGGATCCTCGATGAGGACAATGTCCGCCGGGTGGTGTTCTCGTCCGACAATTTCCTGGCGATCTCGAAATGGGCGCTGAACGCCGGGCAGCTTTACCACGCGGCGGGGGAGCGGGTGCAGATGCTGCGCCACCTTTTCCCCGAAGCGCGGCTGGAGCTGTTCCTGTGCCTGCGCAACCCCGCGACCTTCCTGCCGGCGCTGCTGGCCGCGGACGAGACGGGCGCGGTGCAGAAACAGATCGAGGACGCGGCGCTGGCGAGCATCCGCTGGTCGGCCACGGTGGCGCAGATCCTGGAGGCCGCGCCGGGCGTCAGCCTGACGGTCTGGGCCGACGAGGATACGCCGCTTCTGTGGCCCGAGGTGCTGCGCGCGGTCTCGGGCCATGCGCCGGGGATGGATCTGGCGGGCTGGCTGGCCTGGTATCACCGGCTGGTGACGCCCGCCGGCCACGCCGCCATGCGCCGCTGGTTCGAACAGAACCCGCCGGTGGACGATGCGGCGCGGCGGCGGATGCTGGCGGCGCTGCTGGCGCGCTTCGTCAAGCCCGAGGCGCTGGAGGGCGACCCGCTGCCGCCCGGCTGGACCGAAGAGACGGTCGATGCGCTCACCGATCTCTACGACGAAGATCTGGATCTGATCGCCGCCCTGCCGGGGGTCACGCTGCTGGAGCCGTGACGTCTGGTAGGATGGGCACTATTGCCCATCCTACGGGCGCCCGCTCATTGCATGCCGAGCGCGGCCTTGTAGAGGTCGAGCACCGCTTCTTCCTCGGCGATCTCGTCGGGCTTTTTCTTGCGCAGGGCGATGATCGTCTTCAGCGCCTTGGTGTCATAGCCACGGCCCTTGGCTTCGGCCATCACTTCCTTCTGCTGGTCGGTGATGTCCTTCTTCTCGGCCTCGAGATGTTCGTAACGCTCCACGAACGAGCGCAGCTCGTCGGCGGTGACGTCATAGGCGGAATCGGTGCTGCTCATGATCGGCCTCTTCTGTGTCCGGGTCTCAGACCCCGTCCCTAGCGCGGCGGCGCGCGTCGAGCAAGGCGCTTGCCCGGCGGGTTCGGGCGGGGTAGAGGGCCGCAACGACAGGAGACATCATGAACACGGGCGATCTGTTGATCTGGGGCGGCGCCGCCGTCACACTGGCCGGGGTGATCGGGCTTTTCGCCTGCGTGGTCTATGCGCTGAAGGTGCGCCGGGCGGGGCTGGAGGATGCGGCGATGCGCAAGGCGCTGCAGCGCGGCGTGGTCTGGAACATGGCGGCGCTCTTCGTCTCGGTCCTGGGGCTGATGGCGGTGATTATGGGGATCACGCTGGGCTGACCCCGCCTCCGGCGGCGGGGGGGTTGGTCTTTCAGACGCCCAGCCCGCAGGCCCGTCGGATGGCGATCGGCACCGGCGAGGGAGGCTTGGCCGGGTCAAAGCCTCCGGTCGGCAGCAGCGCCGGTTGCGCCATGAAGCGCGGCTCGCGCCCCTCATGCCGTTGCGCGGCATGAACGGGAACTTGTGGCCCAGATAGACTGTCACCGCCGCCCCGGTCGCCAGCGTCTCAGGGCGCTCTGCGCTCGAGGCAAAGCTATCCCCCGACAGCTCCCGCAGGCTCAGTCCTGCTTCGTCCCGCAGGAGCAGCGCGCGGGCGATCACCCGGTGCGAGCCCTTGCGGAGCCGGGTCGGGGCCTCGCGCGGCCCGACATCCGATAAGTGGAACACCATCAGCAGCGCCCGCCCGCAGGCAAGGCGCCGCCGGGGCAGGGCATGGGAAAGCCCCCGAAACAGGTTTCGGGGGCTCTCGGGTCTCGGGGGCGGCCTCAGTTCGGGATGTCGCCCGAGATGCCCTCGACATAGAAGTTCATCCCCAGCAGCGTGCCATCATCGGCGACTTCGCCCTCGGCCAGCCAGGCCGAGCCGTCCTGCCGGTTCAGCGGGCCGGTGAAGGGGTGGTAGCTGCCGTCACGGATCGACTCGATCAGCGCGTTGGCTTCGTCCTGCACCTCGGCCGGGATGCGGTCGTTGAAGGGGGCGAAGGTCACTTCGTCCTCGGGGATGCCGCTCCAGACGTTGTCGGCGGCCCAGGTGCCGTCCAGCTTCTCCTGGATGCGCTTGACGTAATAGGGCGCCCAGTTGTCGATGATCGCGGTCAGGTGCACGTCGGGGGCAAATTGCGTCATGTCCGAGGCCTGGCCGAAGGCCAGCGCGCCGCGCTGCTGGGCCACGCTGAGCGGCGCGGTCGAGTCGGTGTGCTGCATCAGGATGTCGCAGCCCTGCTCGATCAGCGCCTCGGCGGCGGCGGCTTCCTGCGCCGGGTCGAACCAGGAATAGGCCCAGACGACGCTCAGCGTGATGTCGGGATTCACCTTCTTGGCGTGGATATAGGCGGCGTTGATGCCCATGATGACTTCGGGGATCGGGAACGAGGCGATGTAGCCGATCTTGTTGGTCTGGGTCATGCGCCCGGCGATGGTGCCGATGACCGCGCGGCCCTCGTAGAAGCGCGCGTTGTAGAGCGAGACGTTCGGCGCTTCCTGCAGGTAGCCGGTCGCGTGTTCGAAGGCGATGTTCGGGAAGCGCTGCGCCACGGCATTGAGCGAGGGGCCATAGCCGAACGAGGTCGCGAAGATCATGTTTGCGCCCGACAGCGCCATCTGCGTCATGATCCGCTCGGCATCGGGGCCTTCGGGCACGTTGTCGACGTAGAAGGTCTCGACCGCATCGCCGAAATGCTCCTGCGCGGTCAGGCGGGCCTGGTCGTGGGCATAGGTCCAGCCGAAGTCGCCGGGCGGGCCGATATAGACGAAACCGACCTTGAGGGGCGTCTGGGCGCGCGCCTTCGAGCCCAGCGTCGCGGCCAGACCCAGCGCCGCGGCCGAGGTCGCGAGGAGTTCTCTGCGTTTCATACTCTACTCTCCGTGTTGGCGGACGGGGACGCCCGCATAGTCAACCGCTTATCCGGCGGCGTGGAAGGACCGTCCCAGCGAGCCGGGGGCGGCAAGGGTTCTGCGTGTCCGATTCGAGGACATCACGACCAGCACAAGGATGGTGATGATGTAGGGGCTCATGGCAAGATACTCGACCGGAATTCGGTAGCCCGCGGCTTGCAGATTAAGCTGCAACACCATGATTCCGCCGAAAAGATAGGCACCGGCCAGCACACGCCAGGGTTTCCATGATGCAAAAACGACCAAAGCCAGGGCAATCCAGCCGGCGCCGGCGGTCATGCCCTCGGTCCATTGCGGCACCCGCACCAGGCTCAGATAGGCGCCGCCCAGCCCCGCGCAGGCGCCGCCGAACAGGATGGCGAGGATGCGCACGCGCTTGACCTTGTAGCCCAGCGCATGGGCGCTGTCGTGGTTCTCGCCCACCGCGCGCAGGACGCGCCCGCCGCGGGTGTAGTTCAGCCAGTACCAGACCGCCGCCACCAGGAAGAGCGAGACATAGACCAGGATGTCATGGCCGAAGAGGATGCGCCCGACCACCGGCAGGTCGCTGAGAAAGCCGAAATTCAGCTTCTCGGTCCGGGGCGGGACGATGCCGACATAGCTCTGCCCCAGCAGCGCCGAGAAGCCCAGCCCGAAGAGCGTGAGCGCCAGACCCGAGGCGACCTGATTGGCCATCAAGACCTGCGTCAGCAGCGCGAAGATCAGCGACACCGCGGCGCCCGCGACGATGGCCGCCAGCATCCCCAGGATCGGGCTGCCGGTCGTCACCGCCGCGGCGAAGCCCGAGACGGCGCCGACGATCATCATCCCCTCGACACCGAGGTTCAGGACGCCCGCCTTCTCCACCACCAGTTCGCCGATGGCCGCCAGCAGGATGGGCGTCGCCGCCACCATCAGCGAGGCGATCAGGACGACGGGATTGATCGAACCGAAATCCATGTCAGACAGTCTCCGTGGTGGCGCGCTGCGGCAGGAACAGCCGGACGCGGTAATTCGACAGCACATCCAGCGCCAGCAGGAAGAACAGCAGCATCCCCTGGAAGACCTGGATCGCCGCGGCGGGCAGGTTCAGCATGAACTGCGCCAGTTCGCCGCCGATATAGGTCAGCGCCAGCAACAGCCCCGCCAGCACGATCCCGATCGGATTGAGCCGCCCGAGGAAGGCCACGATGATCGCCGTGAAGCCATAGCCCGCGTTGAAGTCGATGGAGATGAGCCGTGCAGGCCCCGCCACCTCGAACATGCCGGCCATCCCGGCGAAGGCGCCCGAGATCCCCATGCACATCAAGACCAGCCGCGCGGGCGCAACCCCGGCAAAGCGCGCGGCGCGGGGTGCCTGACCGGCCAGTTGCACCTGGAAGCCCAGGATATGGCGTTGCAGCATGATATAGGTGAAAAGGACGGCGACAAAGGCCGCGACGCCCCCCCAATGCAGCCCGGTTCCGGCAAAGATCTCGTGGTTCGCGGCCGAGGCATATTGGTTGATGTTGCGCGATCCCGGGAAGCCCGCTCCCTGCGGGTTGCGCATGAAGCCGGTGGCGGCGGCGGCCAGCAGTTTCTCGGCGACATAGACCAGCAGCAGCGAGACGAGGATCTCGTTGGTGTTGAACCGGGTGCGCAGGATGGCCGGGATCATCGCCCAGGCCCAGCCGCCCAGCGCGCCTGCCACGATCATCAGCGGGAAAACCAGCACCGATTCCGCGGGATAGAAGGCCAGCGCCACGGCCGCCGCGCAGAGCGCGCCGACGATGTATTGCCCCTCGGCGCCGATGTTCCAGATCCCGGCCCGGAAGCCGATCGACAGCCCCACGGCGATCAGGATCAGCGGCCCCGCCTTGACCAGCAGCTGCGGGCGCGAATAGGCGGCGAATTGCTCGCTGAACAGGGGATCCCAGAAGATCAGCTTGATCGCCTCGAACGGGTTCTTGCCCAGGATGGTGAACAGGATCCCACCCGCGATCATGGTCAGCAGCACCGCGACGACCGGGGTGGCGTAGTTCCACGCTTTTGACGGCGAGGGGCGTCTTTCAAGCCGCAACATCGGTCTCTCCCGTTTCCGCACCGCCCAGCATCAGGCCGATCTGGTCCATGGTCAGCCCCTGCACCGGCCGTGGCGCGCTGAGCTTTCCGCCATTAAGCGCCGCGAAATTGTCCGCAACCTCAAGGATTTCGTCGAGGTCCTGGCTGATGACGACCACCGCCGCCCCGGCCTGCGCCAGATCCAGCAGCGCCTGCCGGATCGAGGCCGCGGCCGAGGCATCGACGCCCCAGGTCGGCTGGTTCACCACCAGCACCGAGGGCCGTTGCAGGATCTCGCGGCCGATGACGAATTTCTGCAGGTTCCCGCCCGAAAGCGCCCGCGCCGCGACCCAGGGGCCGGGGGTGCGCACGTCGAAACGCTCGATGACCTTTTCGGCGAAGCCCCGGGCCTTGCCCCAGTTGACGAAACCCCGGGTCACCAGTTTCTCGCGCCAGGCGCCGGTCAGCAGGGCGTTTTCCGTCAGGCTCATGTCAGGGGCGGCGGCATGGCCCAGCCGTTCCTCGGGGGCACACAGCAGGCCCATGGCGCGCCGCGCGTTCGGCCCGAATTGCCCGACCGGCTCGCCCGCCATCCGGACCGCCTCGGCATTGGCCCGGATCTCGCCCGAGAGCGCGCCGAGGAGTTCGTCCTGCCCGTTGCCCGCCACCCCGCCGATGCCCAGGATCTCGCCCGCCCGTACCGCCAGCGACACGCTCTTGAGCGAGGTGCCGAAGGCCGAGGGCGAGGCGACCGACAGGTCCGTGACCTGCAACAACATCTTGCCCGGCTGCGCCGCGGGGCGCGAGGGCGTGTGCAGCGTCTGGCCGACCATCATCTCGGCCAGCGACCGCGCGCTTTCCTGCCGCGGATCGGCCCGGCCCACCACCTTGCCCAGCCGGAGCACCGTCGCATTCTCGCACAGCGAGCGGATTTCTTCGAGCTTGTGCGAAATATAGAGGATCGAGCGCCCCTCGGCCCGAAGCTGCCGCAGGGTGCGGAACAGGATCTCCACCTCCTGAGGCGTCAGGACCGAGGTCGGCTCGTCCATGATAAGCAGCTGCGGGTTCTGCAGCAGGCAGCGGATGATCTCGACCCGCTGGCGTTCCCCGGCCGAAAGGTCACCGACCATCCGCGACGGGTCCAGCGGCAGGCCGTAATTGTTCGAGACTTCCGTGATCCGCGCCGCCAGCTCGCGGATCGGCGGCGGGTTGTCCATCCCCAGCGCCACATTCTCGGCCACGTCCATGGCGTCGAACAGGCTGAAATGCTGGAACACCATGGCGACGCCGGTGGCGCGGGCCTGCGCAGGGGCGTTCGGCGCATAGGGCTGGCCGCGCCAGAGCATCGTGCCCTCATTGGGCCGGATCAGCCCGTAGATGGCCTTGACCAGCGTGGATTTTCCGGCGCCGTTCTCGCCCAGCAGCGCGTGAACCTCGCCCTCGCCGATGTCGAAGGTGACGTCCTTGTTGGCGACGACGCCGGGATAGACCTTGGTCAGGCCCTGGATGGACAGGAGGGGTGGGGTCAACGGACGGCCTCTCTGGCTGGGGCAAGGGCGGGCCGGGCAAGCAGCTCGGCGGCGACGGAAATGGCGATGGCCTGCGGATGCTTGCCCAGGGCGGGATCGCCGATCGGGCAGCGGATGCGGGCGATATCCTGCGGCGCGTGACCCAGTGCCCTGAGGCGGCTCTGGAACCGCGCCCATTTCGAGGCGCTGCCGATCAGGCCGCAGGCGCCGAAGCCATGGGCGAGGATCCGGTGGCAGAGGTCCAGATCCAGCGCATGGCTGAAGGTCAGGATCAGGTGTTCGGCGGTCGCGGGCGCCTCGGCCACCAGCGCCGCGGGGTTCGCCGCGATGCGGGGGGTGACGCCGTCGGGGATGGTTTCGGGAAAGCGGGCGCGGTCGGTGTCGAGCCAGGTCAGGGCGAGGCCGGACAGGGGTGTCAGCGTATGCACCAGCGCCCGCCCGACATGGCCCGCACCCCAGATCCACAGGTCACGGGGCCTCGGCGCCACCGGTTCCGACAGCCAGCCCTGCAGGTAGCGCGTCACCGCAACGCCCTCGCCCCGCGCGATTTTCTCGGCCCGGCGCAGGGCGAGCGGGGGCTCCCCGGCAGCGTCCCGGGCGAGGGGGCGGGAATGGAGGCCGGTTTCGGGAATCGTGGTTAACGCGCTGGCGTCGAAGACCTCGAACCCCAGCGTCACCGCGCCGCCGCAGCATTGGCCCAGCGCCGGGCCCAGGGCGATCTTCTGGGTCTTTGCCGCCGCGCCCGGCAGCATCCGCCGCGCCTCGGCCGCGGCCTCGTATTCCAGCGCGCCGCCGCCGATCGTCCCCTCCTGGCCCCCGGCCCAGACCAACATCGCGGTTCCCGCCTCGCGGGGCGACGAGCCCTGATGCGCGCAGATCACCACCCGGGTGACCACGCCATGGGCCGCGACGGCACGGACAAGGGCGGCCCGGTCAAACATAGCCGCCCCGCTGCCGCCGGACCGCGCCGAGGATCCGCTCGGCCGTGGCGGGGGCGTCGAGATTGACGTAGGTCGAGCCATCGCCGCAGGCCGCCACCGCATCGCTGAGCGCCATCAGCACGGCGATCCCGTGCATGAAGGGCGGCTCGCCCACGGCCTTGGATTTGTGGATCGTGTCCTCGGGGTTGGCGCCGACCCAGAGATCGACATTGAAGACGCGCGGCCGGTCGCCGCAGGCCGGGATCTTGTAGGTGCTGGGCGCGTGGGTGCGCAGGCGGCCCTTGTCGTCCCAGACTAATTCTTCAGTGGTCAACCATCCGGCGCCCTGCACGAAGCCGCCCTCGACCTGGCCCTTGTCCAGCGCGGGGTTGAGGCTGGTGCCCGCGTCATGCAGGATATCGACGCGCAGGATCCGGTTTTCGCCGGTCAGCGTGTCGATGACCACCTCGGCGCAGGCCGCGCCATAGGCGAAGTAGAAGAACGGCCGCCCGTCCCCGGCGATGCGGTCCCAGGCCAGTTTCGGCGTGGCGTAATAGCCGGTTGAGGACAGGCTGACGCGGGCGGTATAGGCCGACATCGCGGCTTCCGCGAAGCTCATGTCGACGGTGCCGACGCTGACCCGGCCTTCGGCGAAGCTCACCTTGTCGGCGGTGGTCTTATGGCGTTCGGCCAGATGTCCGGCGATCCTGTCGCGGATCGTGTCGCAGGCGGCCTTGACCGCCATCCCGTTGAGATCGCTGCCGGAAGACGCCGCCGTGGCCGAGGTGTTCGGCACTTTCGCGGTATCGGTCGCGGTGATCTTCACCGCCTCGACCGGCACACCGAAGGCCGAGGCCGCGACTTGCGCCACCTTCTGGAACAGGCCCTGACCCATCTCGGTCCCGCCGTGGTTCAGATGGATCGAGCCGTCGTGATAGACATGGACCAGCGCCCCCGCCTGGTTGAGATGGGTCAGCGTGAAGCTGATCCCGAACTTCACCGGCGTCAGCGCGATTCCCTTTTTCAGCACCGGATTGGCCGCGTTCCAGTCGGCAATCTTTGCCTTCCGGGCTGCGTAATCGGCGGATTTCTCCAATTGTGCGACCAGCTCATGCAGGATGAAATCCTCGACCTCCTGCCCATAGGGGGTGGTCTGGACGCCGGGCGCCGCGGCGGTCTTCGGCGAATGTTCAGCGCTGAACCGCTTGCCGGTGCCGGGACCTGCCTTGGCCGGCGTGCTGGCGCGGTAGAAATTCGCCTTGCGGATCTCCAGCGGGTCCTTGCCAAGAACACTGGCGACGTGATCCATCACCCGCTCGATCCCCAGCATGCCTTGTGGTCCGCCGAAACCGCGGTAAGCGGTGGCCGAGCACATGTTGGTGCGCAGGCGATGGCTTTCGATGCGGATATTCGGCAGCCAATAGGCGTTGTCGGCGTGCAGCATGGCGCGGTCGGCGACCGGCAGGGTCAGGTCCATCGACCAGCCCGCCCGCGTGTAATGGGTGAAATCGACCGCCAGCAGCCGTCCCTCGGCATCGATTCCGACCGTGTAGTCGATGCGGAAATCGTGCCGCTTGCCGGTCACCACCATGTCGTCGTCGCGGTCGTAGCGCATCTTGCAGGGCTTGCCGGTCAGCCGGGCCGCCAAGGCACAGGCGACGGCCAAGTGGTTGCCCTGACTTTCTTTTCCGCCGAAGCCGCCGCCCATACGCCGGGTTTCGACCCGGACCGCATGCATCGGCAGATGCAGGGCATGGGCGACCTTGTGCTGGATCTCGGTCGGGTGCTGGGTCGAGGAGGTGACATGCATGTCGCCCCCCTCCTGCGGCTGGACCAGCGCCGCCTGGCCCTCAAGGTAGAAATGCTCCTGGCCGCCCATTTCCAGACGCCCCTCGATGACTTTCGCCGCCTTGGCGAAACCGTCAGGCAGGTTGCCGCGGGCCCAGATGCGGGGGGCGTCCTCGAAGCGGGAATCGGCGGCGAGCGCCTGCTCGACCGTCAGGGTGGCAGGCTTCTCGGCATAGGTGATCTTGCCCAGTCGCGCGGCCTTACGGGCATTGAGATGGCTGTCGGCGATGACCAGAAAGACCGGCTGGCCGACGTAATGCACCATGCCCAGCGCCAACAGCGGCTCATCATTGTTTGAAGGTGAACAATCGGCGTGACCAATGTCATCGCCGGTCAGGACCGCCACCACCCCGGGCGCCGCACGAACCGCCGACAGCTCCATCGACGTGATTTCGCCATGCGCGACACTCGACAGGCCGAAGGCCAGATGCAGCGTGCCTGCGGGCGTCGGGATGTCGTCGACATAGCGCGCCTCGCCCGTCACATGCAGGGGGGCCGCGTCATGGGGGAGGGGTTTGTGGACGCTCATGCCGAGACCTCCAGCACATTGGTGGCAAGGCCCTGATCCTCGAGGAAATAGCGCAGGAGCAGGTTCTGCGCCGCCTCCAGCCGGTACTCGGCCGAGGCGCGCATGTCGGACATCGGCGTGAACTCCCGGGCGAAGGCGGGCAGGGCGGCGGTGATCGTGGCCTCGGTCCAGGGCTGGCCGACCAGCGCCGCCTCCACCGCTGTCGCGCGTTTCGGGATGCCCGCCATGCCGCCATAGGCGATGCGCGCCGCGCTCACCCTGCCGCCGTCGACCGTCACGTTGAAGCAGCCCAGCAGGGCCGAGATGTCCTGATCGAAGCGTTTGGAAATCTTGTAGCATTTCAGCCGGTCGGGCTGGCGGGGAATGCTGACGGCCTCAACGAATTCGCCGGGTTCGCGGTCCTGCTTGCCATACTCCAGAAAGAATTCCTCGAGCGGCAGCGAGCGCCGCGTATCGCCCTTGCGCAGATACAGCGTCGCCCCCAGCGCGATCAGCGCGGGCGGGCTGTCGCCGATGGGCGAGCCATTGGCGATGTTGCCGCCGATGGTCGCGGCCTCGCGCACCTGCGCGGATCCGTAGCGGCGCAGCATCGCGGCAAAACCGGGGTGATGGGGGGCGACGGCGGGCAGAAGCTCGGCGATCGTGGTGACGGCGCCGATATGGATCGCGTCTTCCGTCACCTCGATCCCGCGCATGTCCTCGACCCCGGCGAGGAAGGCCACAGGACCCAGATCCCGCAACTGCTTGGTGACCCAGAGGCCCACGTCGGTAGCCCCGGCGATGAGTCGCCCGTCGGGATGGGCCGCGTACCAGGCGGCGAGTTCGTCGGAAGAACGGGGCAGGGCCACGCCTTCCGGCGGCTCGACACTGGGGACGGCGGAGGCTTCAGCCTTCAACCACTCGGGCACCGCCTCGCGGCTGGCCGATTCGGCGGCGCGGACGATGGGCGCGTAGCCGGTGCAGCGGCAGAGGTTGCCGGCCAGATGCGTGTCGTGATCCGTGACCCCGTTCAGATGCCCGGTCGCCATCGACATGATGAAGCCGGGCGTGCAGAAGCCGCATTGCGAGCCGTGCTCGGCCACCATCGCCGCCTGCACCGGATGCTGGCCCTTCAGCCCCTCGACCGTATGCACGACCTTGCCGTGCAGCTGCGGCAGGAACAGAATGCAGGCATTGACCGCGCGCGAGCCCCGCGCGTCCGAGACCATGACGGTGCAGGCGCCGCAATCGCCCTCGTTGCAGCCTTCCTTGGTGCCCTTGAGCCCGCGATCCTCGCGCAGCCAGTCCAGCAAGGTGCGGGTCGGCGGCTGCCCCGTCACCGTGACAGCTGCGCCGTTCAGGACAAAATGGATGCCGGTCATGCGTCTCTCCCGAAGGGGCTTGTCGTTCCGGTCAGGGCGGCCTAGGACGCCTCCGTGCCCCTTGTTCTTGGGTTCAAGTGAACATTGGCGGGGCTTTTCAGGCAAGCACAGACTTGCCGCATCCGCGAGAAGCATTTTCGCCGTTCTGTAGAAAATGGCGTCACCCTTGCACGTCCCTGCGCGCTGGATAAGCTCTGATCATGGCCAATCCCCGATTCATTCACCTGCGAGTGCACACCGAATATTCGTTGCTGGAAGGCGCGGTGCCGGTGAAGAGCCTCGTGAAGACCTGCGACAAGCGCGGCATGCCCGCCGTCGCCATCACCGACACCAACGCGCTGTTCGCGGCGCTGGAATTCTCGGTCGTGGCCAAGGGGGCGGGCGTGCAGCCCATCGTCGGCTGCCAGATCGACGTGCAATTGCCCGCGCGCCAGCCGGGCGAGAAGCCGCGTCCGGGCGCCCCTCTGGTCCTGCTGGCACAGAACGAGCGCGGGTATGAGAACCTGATGCTGCTCAATTCCTGCCTCTATCTGCGTACCGACGGCTCGCTGCCGCATGTCACGCCCGATGAGCTGGCCCAGCACGCCGAGGGGCTGATCTGCCTGTCGGGCGGCCCGGACGGGCTGGTCGGGCGGCTGATCCGCGACGGGCAGATACCCCGCGCGCAGGAGATCATGGATTTTCTGGCCGCGACCTATGGCGACCGGCTCTATGTCGAACTCCAGCGCCATCCCGGCGAGGGCGGCGCGCTGACCGCGGCCGAGCAGGCGACGGAACGCCCGTTTCTGGAAATGGCCTATGCCATGGGCCTGCCGATCGTCGCCACCAATGACGTCTATTTCCCGGAGGCCAAGATGTTCGAGGCGCATGACGCGCTCCTCTGCATCAAGGAAGGCGCCTATGTCGATCAGCAATCGCCCCGCCGCCGCCTGACCCCGCAGCATTACCTGAAAAGCCCCGAGGAGATGGCGGCGCTGTTTGCCGACCTGCCCGAGGCGCTGGAAAACACCGTCGAGATCGCCCGCCGCTGCGCCTTTGCCGCGTACAAGCGCAAGCCGATCCTGCCGAAATTCGCCGATGACGAGGTGGAGGAACTGCGCCGTCAGGCCTGGGACGGGCTGCGCGCGCGTCTGGCGGTGATCCCGCACGCGGCGCCGGTGTCGGAATACGAGGACCGGCTGACCTTCGAGCTGAACATCATCGAGCAGATGGGCTTTCCCGGCTATTTCCTGATCGTGGCCGATTTCATCAAATGGTCCAAGGATAACGGCATCCCGGTGGGGCCGGGCCGGGGCTCGGGCGCGGGCAGTCTGGTCGCCTATGCGCTGACCATCACCGACTTGGACCCGCTGCGCTATTCGCTGCTGTTCGAGCGGTTCCTGAACCCCGAACGCGTCTCGATGCCCGACTTCGACATCGACTTCTGCATGGACCGGCGCGAGGAGACGATCCAGTACGTCCAGCAGAAATACGGGCGCGAGAAGGTGGGCCAGATCATCACCTTCGGCGCGCTCCTGTCCAAGGCCGCAGTGCGCGACGTGGGGCGCGTGTTGCAGATGTCCTACGGTCAGGTCGACAAGCTGTCGAAGATGATCCCGGTAGAAGGGGTGAAGCCGGTCAGCGTGACCAAGGCGCTGGCCGACGAGCCGCGCCTGCGCGAGGCCGCCAAGGAAGAGGTCGTCGCCCGCCTGCTGGACTACGCCGAAAAAGTCGAGGGGCTGCTCAGGAACGCCTCGACCCACGCGGCGGGTGTGGTGATCGGCGACCGGCCGCTCGATGCGCTGGTGCCGCTCTATCGCGACCCGCGCTCGGACATGCCGGCCACGCAATTCAACATGAAATGGGTGGAACAGGCGGGGCTGGTGAAGTTCGACTTCCTCGGCCTCAAGACCCTGACCGTGGTGCAGAACGCTATCGACCTGATCCATACCTCGGGCCGCGATCTGCATATCGCGCCCGACGGCACGCCGCTTTACGACCCGCCCGAGGGCGCGGTCAACGAGATCAACGCGATCCCGCTCGACGATGCCAAGACCTACAGGCTCTACGCCGAGGCCAAGACAGTCGCCGTCTTCCAGGTGGAATCCTCGGGGATGATGGACGCTCTACGGCGCATGAAGCCGACCTGCATCGAGGATATCGTAGCGCTGGTGGCCCTCTACCGTCCGGGCCCGATGGAGAATATCCCGACCTATTGCGAGGTGAAGCACGGGCTCCGACCGCTGGAATCGATCCATCCGACCATCGACCACATCCTGAAAGAGACGCAGGGCATCATCGTCTATCAGGAGCAGGTGATGCAGATCGCCCAGGTGATGGGCGGCTATTCGCTGGGCGGCGCCGACCTTCTGCGCCGCGCCATGGGCAAGAAGATCGCCGAAGAGATGGCGAAGGAGCGGCCGAAGTTCATCGAAGGCTGCAAGGCGACCCATGGAATCGACGCGAAGAAGTCCGGCGAAGTCTTTGACTTGCTGGAGAAATTCGCCAACTACGGCTTCAACAAATCCCACGCCGCCGCCTATGCCGTGGTCAGCTATTACACCGCCTGGCTGAAGGCCAACCACCCGGTCGAGTTCATGGCCGCGGTGATGAACTGCGATATCCACCTGACCGACAAGCTGGCCGTCTACAAGCGCGAGGTCGACCGGATGGGCATCGCCATCGTGCCCCCCTGCGTGAACCGCTCGCTGGCGACCTTCAGCGTGGTCGAGGGCGAGCTGGTCTATGCCCTGGGCGCCCTGAAGAACGTCGGCGTCGAGGCGATGAAGCTGATTGTCGAGGCCCGGGCCGAGCAGCCGTTCCGCGACCTGACCGATTTCGCGAAGCGCGTGGATTTGAAGCGCGTCGGCAAGCGCCCGCTGGAGATGCTGGCCCGCGCCGGCGCCTTCGACGCGCTGGAGAAATCGCGCAAGCGGGTGCTCGACAGCCTCGACGCGCTGGTGGCCTATTCCTCGGCCTCCATCGAGGCGGCGACCTCGGGCCAGCATTCGCTCTTTGCCGGGGGCGACGACCTGCCGCCGCCGCGTCTGGCCACCGGCCATGACTGGCTGCCGATGGACCGGTTGTCGAATGAACACGCCGCGGTCGGTTTCTACCTCTCGGGCCATCCGCTCGACGATTACGCCGGCGCCTTGAAGCGCAAGGATGTCATGACGCTGGCGGAACTCACGCGGGAGGTTTCGGCCCGGGGCGCCAAGGTCGCCAAGATCGCCGGATCGGTCAGCGCCCGGCAGGAACGCAAATCGGCCCGTGGCAACCGCTTCGCCTTTGTCGGGCTTTCGGATCCGACCGGCCTTTATGAGGTCACGGTGTTTTCCGAGACGCTGGAAGCCAGCCGCCAGTTCCTCGACCCCGGGATGAACGTGGTGCTGACCGTCGAGGCGACGATGGAGGGCGAGTCGCTGAAACTGCTGGCCCGGGGCGCGCAGCCGGTCGATGACGTGGTGGCCGATGCGGGTGCGTCGGGGTTGAAGGTGCGGCTGGAAAGCGCCTCGGCGCTGGCGGAGCTGATCGCGCTTTTCGACGAGCAATCCGGCCCGGCGCCACGCAAGGCCTTCGGCCCGCTGCGGTTTTCCGTGCCCGACCGGACGACCGGCGGCGAGATCGAGATCGACGCTGGCCGTCAGGTCCGCGTGACCCCGCAACTGCGCCACCAGCTGCGCCGGGTCGAGGGGGTTCTGGCCATCGAGGAGGTCTGACATGCTGCGGATCGAGACCATCGGCCGGGTCCGGGTCTGGACCCTCGACCGGCCCGAGGCACGCAACGCCGTGAACCCCGCGCTGGCCCGGGCGCTGTTTGACGCAGCCTTGGCCTTCGACGCGGACCCGCAGGTCGATGTCGCCATCCTGACCGGCGCGGGTGGCTATTTCTGCGCAGGCTTTGACCTGAAAGCGGCCTCCGGCGCCGAGGGGCTGGGCTGGATCGCCGCGCTCGACCCGCCCGGGGACTGGGACCCGGTGGCGCAGCCCGTGCCCGGCCCGATGGGCCCCTCGCGGTTGATGCTGTCAAAGCCGGTGATCGCCGCCATCGAGGGCCCGGCCGTGGCGGGGGGGATGGAGCTGGCGCTGTGGTGCGACCTGCGGGTCATGGCCGCCGACGCGCAGTTCGGGATCTTCTGCCGCCGCTGGGGCGTGCCGCTGATCGACGGCGGGACGGTGCGACTGCCGCGGATCGTCGGGCAGGGGCGGGCCAATGACCTGATCCTGACCGGCCGCCCGGTCGGGGCGGAAGAGGCGCTGACAATGGGCCTCAGCGACCGCGTGGTCGGCAATGGTCAGGCACTGACCGCGGCGCTGGAACTGGCCGATGGCCTGACGCGCTTCCCGCAGGGCTGCCTGCGCGCGGACTTCCTGTCGGCGCGGATGGAACCGGCCACGCTGGCCGCAGCACTGCGTCGCGAATGGGTCAGCGCGGGGATGGTCAAGGCCGAGGGCGCCGCCGGAGCCGCGCGCTTTGCCGCGGGGGCCGGGCGCGGCGGGCGGTTCGATTAGCGCGGCAGGCCCGCCGCCTCTCGCGCCAGCGCCACGATGCCCTGCCAATCGCCCGCCGCCATCAGCTTGGCGGGCGCGACCCACGAGCCGCCGACGCAGGCCACATTGGGCAGCGACAGGTAGTCGCGGGCATTCTCGGGGCTGACGCCGCCGGTCGGGCAGAAGGTCGCCTGCGGCAGCGGGCCGTGCAGCGCCTTCAGATAGGCGGGGCCGCCCGCGGGACCGGCGGGGAAGAACTTCATCGTCCGGTAGCCCTGTTCCAGAAGCGCCATCACCTCGGAGGCCGTCGCCGCCCCCGGCAGCAGCGGCAGCGCCTCGGCCGAACAGGCCGAGATCAGGCCGGGGGTGGCGCCGGGCGAGACGGCGAAAGTGGCGCCCGCCGATTTGGCGCGCAACACATCATGGGCGCTCAGCACCGTGCCCGCCCCAACCCGCGCGCCGGGCACCGCGCTCATCGCGGCGATGGCCTCGATCGCGGCATCGGTCCGCAGCGTCACCTCCAGCACCGGAAGACCGCCCGCGACCAGCGCCCGGGCGAGGGGGGCGGCATGGGCCGGATCCTCGATCACCAGCACCGGAATCACCGGGGCCAGCTCGCAGAGCAGGCGGGTGGCGTGGCTTTGCAGGGCAGGGGTCATCGGCAACCTCATCAAGCGTGTTCTGCGCTTAGGGGATTCCCCCGCAAAACGCAAATGTTTCCGCTAACGGCGAGGATCGGGGCTGTGGATCGGTGCGGGGAAGGCTGCTGTGGATGTCAGACAATTTAGAATCGCGACGGTCCGGCGTGCGGGATTCAAGGGCTTCACGGCGCCTCGACCGACGATTCTATACACGAACTTATCCACAGGCGCCCGAATGTCAGGCAAATAAAAGGTGTTTAACCGGGGTCAGGGACAGACTCGGCTGCCACCAGATGCCGCAATGCGGCGGTGTTAGGAGTGTTCGTCAAGGTATTGTAATGGCGTAAGTAAGTGTCTCACGAAACCGACAGGTTGTGGGTGGAGTGAAGCCGGACTCGTCAACCAAGCCGCCCAACCCGCCCACAACCCAGCCCGAAGCCCGGAAAACTATGCACAGCGGGAAGCCTGTGCAAAACCGCCCTCAGCGGGCGGTCATTCCGTCGACTTCGGCCTTCACCCGGGCGACTGCGGCCTCTTTCACCGGGCCATAGCCCCGGATTCCGCGTGCCGCCGTCAGCAGGGCCAGCCCGCGCTCCTTGTCGCCTTGAGCGGCCTTGGTGATGAGCCCCTCGTACCAGCCGATCAGCGCCCGCTCCATGCGCCGTTCCTCGGTCCGGCCGAAGGGGTCGAGGGCGGTGCCCCGCAGCCCTTTCATCCGCGCCAACAATGCGAAGCCGGGGCCCATCGCCCAACCCGGGAAACGGCGTTTCCTGGGGCGGCCCCGGCCGTCCTTGCCGGGCAGCATCGGCGGGGCGAGGTGATAGCTGAGCCGCGCGCCGGGGCCGAAATCGCGAGCGATCTGAGCGGCGAAAGCGGGGTCGCGGTGCAGGCGCGCCACCTCGTATTCGTCCTTGTAGGCCATCAGCTTGAAAAGCCCCTCGGCCGCGGCGCGGGTCAGGTCGTCATCCCCGGCGACAGGCGTCAGGGCCGCCTTGAACCGCTCGGCATAGGCGGCGTTCTGATAAGCGGTCAGCATCGCCGCCCGCCGTTCGACCAGCGCCGCGACGCTTTCGGGCTGCGGTTCGGGCGCCCGGAACACGGCGGGATCGACCGCCGCCAACCGCCCCAGCGCGAAGGCCCGGGCGTTGGCCGCCACCGCCACGCCGTTCAGCGCGATGGCCTTTTGCAGCGCCTCCAGCCCGACCGGCACCAGCCCCTTTTGCCAGGCGTAACCCAGCATCAGCATGTTGGCGAAGACCGTGTCGCCCAGCAGCTCCTCCGCCACCTTGCCAGCGTTCAGCGCGCCAAGCTCGCCCACCGCCGCCTCCAGCGCCTTGACCCGCGCCGGCACCTTCAACGAGGCGTCGCGGTTCAGCACGATGTCGCCGGTCGGCATCTCGGCCAGGTTCACCACCGCCTTGGTCGCGGGGTTCAGGCAGGCCGAGGCCTTGGGCGAGGAGGAGACCACGATGTCGCAGCCGATCAGCGCATCGGCGGAGGCCGCGTCGATGCGGACTTGCGTCAGATCCGCCGGGCGAGGGGCGAGGCGCAGGTAGGACAGCACGGGGCCGAATTTCTGCGCGAAGCCGGTGAAATCGAGGACCGAGACGCCGCGCCCTTCCAGATGCGCGGCCATGGCGGTGATCTGACCGACCGTCACCACGCCGGTGCCGCCAACGCCGGTGACCAGCAGATCCCAGGTCTTGGCTTGCGGCAGGTCGGGCAGGGGCAGGCTGGCCAGCGCCGCCTCAAGGTCGGGGCGGGCCTGCGGGCTGGGTTTCAGACGTTCCGCGCCCTCGACCGTGACGAAAGAGGGGCAGAAGCCGTCGAGGCAGGAGAAATCCTTGTTGCAGGTGCTGGGGTTGATGCGCCGCTTGGGGCCGAGGTCGGTCTCGATGGGTTCCACCGACAGGCAGTTCGAAGCGACCGAGCAATCGCCGCAGCCCTCGCAGACCGCGGGGTTGATGATGGCGAATTTCAGCGGGTCGGGCAGGGTGCCGCGCTTCCTGCGGCGGCGCTTTTCGGTGGCGCAGGTCTGTTCGTAGATCAGGACCGTGACGCCCGGGACCTCGCGCAGCTCGCGCTGCACGGCGTCCATCGCGGCCCGGTCGTGGAACGTGGTCCCGGCGGGCAGGTCGGATTTGCGGAACTTGCCGATGTCGTCCGAGACCAGCGCGATCCGCTCCACCCCCTCGGCCCGGCAGATCGCGGCGATGGCCTGCACGCTGACCGGCCCGTCGACCGGCTGGCCGCCGGTCATGGCGACCGCGTCGTTATAGAGGATCTTGTAGGTGATATTGGCGCCCGCGGCGATGGATTGCCGGATCGCCATCGAGCCCGAGTGATACCAGGTCCCCTCGCCAAGGTTCTGGAACACATGGGGTTTTCCGGTGAAGCGACTGCTGGCCGCGTGGTTCACCCCCTCGCCGCCCATCTGGATCAGGCTGGTCGTCTCGCGCCCCATCCAGGAGGCCATGAAATGGCAGCCGATGCCGGCCAGGGCCTTTGACCCCTCGGGCACCTTGGTCGAGGTGTTGTGCGGGCAGCCCGAGCAGAAATAGGGCGTGCGGGTGGCGCCGGGGATCTGCAGGACCTTGGGTTGATGGCCGAGGATGGCGGCGGCGCGGGCCGGGAAGCCCTGATCCGGGAAGATCCGGTCCAGCCGCCGGGCGATCAGCGGCAGCAGCAGGCGCGGCGTCAGTTCGCCGGTCCAGGGCACCAGCCGCGCGCCATTCTCGTCGTTCTTGCCGACCATATGGCGGGGTTTGGCGCCGTCCCAGTCGTAGAAATATTCCTTGAGCTGGCTCTCGATGATGCCGCGCTTTTCCTCGATCACCATCACCTCGTCCTTGCCCTCGACAAAGCGCAGGGCGTCGCGGCGGGCCAGCGGCCAGACCATGCCGACCTTGTAGAGGTCGATGCCGAGCCGCGCGCAGGCCGCCCGGTCCAGCCCCAGCAGCGACAGGGCCTCCAGCAGGTCCAGATGCGCCTTGCCGGTGGTGACGAAGCCGAAGCGGGCGGCATGGCCGTATTCGGCGCAGTCCAGCGGGTTGGCCTCGGCGAAGGCCATGACGGCGCGTTTCTTGGCCTCCATCCGTTCCTCGATCTGCACGCCGGGCAGGTCGGGCCAGCGGTAATGCAAGCCGCCGGGGTAATCCTCGAGCACGGGGGCGCGGAACACGCGGTCGGCGGGCAGGTCGATGGACATGGCGCTTTCGACCACATCCGAGACCGCCTTGAAGCCGACCCAGGTGCCGCTCGCGCGCGAACACGCCCAGCCCCATTCGGCGAAGGGCAGGAATTCGGCGACCGAGGCCGGGTTCAGGCAGGGCATGAACCAGGCCATGAAGGCCACGTCCGATTGATGCGGCATCGAGGACGAGACGCAGCCATGGTCATCGCCCGCCACCACCAGCACGCCGCCATGGGGCGAGGCGCCATAGGCGTTGCCGTGTTTCAGCGCGTCGCCCGCCCGGTCGACGCCCGGGCCCTTGCCGTACCAGAGGCCGAAAACCCCCTCGACCTGCTTGCCTTCGGCGGTCTCGACCTGCTGGCTGCCGAGGATGGCGGTGGCGGCCAGATCCTCGTTGACGGCGGGCAGGAAATCGACCCCGGCCTCGGTCAGGCGCTTCTTCTGGCGCCACATCTCCAGATCGACCCCGCCAAGCGGCGAGCCGCGGTAGCCGCTGACCAGCCCGGCGGTATTCAGCCCCGCCTCGCGGTCGCGCCGGGCTTGATCCAGCGTCGCGCGCACCAGCGCCTGCGTGCCGGTCAGGAAGACGCGGCCGTCGCGGCGGGTATAGCGGTCGTCGAGGGCGTAGTCGTCGAGGGGGCGGCTAGGGGCGTTCATGGCAGACCTCCGGGCTTTTCCCCAGTCTAGGCCGGGGCACGCGGAAAGGGGTGTCAGATTTGCCCGGGCGGACGGGCTTTCTTTCACAGGCGTTCCGAATTACATAGCCTCAGTGGTGAATTTTGCCAGGGACGGCGCTGATGCTGGAAGAAATCGACTGGAAACTGCTCGACCTGTTGCAGGCCGATGCCCGGCTTTCCAACCAGGAGATGGCGGAAAGGGTCGGCCTTTCCACCTCGTCCTGCTGGCGGCGGGTCAAGGCGCTGGAGGAGGCGGGCGTGATCCGCGCCTACCGGGCCGAGGTCGATGCGGCCAAGGCGGGCCTCGGGTTTCATGCGCTGATCCATATCACGCTGGCGCGCCATTCCCGCGAGGTGGTGGAGCGCTTCACCGCCGAGGTGATGCGCCATGACGAGGTGCTGGATTGCTTCTCGACCACCGGGGCGATGGATTATCACCTGCGGGTGCTTTGCGCCGATCTCGCGGCCTTCAACGCCTTCATGGAGCAGGGGCTGTTCCGCATCGAGGGGATCGCGCAGGTCCAGACCCATCTGGTGCTGCGGCCGATCAAGATGCGCCGGGTTCTGCCGCGTCCCTGAGGGCGCCGGGTGCAATTGCCTTTCAGGCGGGGCGCGGACTAAGGTTGCGCCGGGCAGAGACGCAGGAACGGGGTGGGCATGCATCGACTTTGGGTGCTGGTGGCGGTGCAGGCCAGCGTGGCGGCGGCGAGCCTGGTGGTGGAGATCGTGGCGGGCCGGATGCTGGCGCCCTATGTCGGCATGTCGCTCTATACCTGGACCTCGGTGATTGCCGTGGTGCTGGCCGGGTTCTCGGCCGGGCATTGGATCGGCGGGCGGCTGGCCGAGGGCACGCCGGAGGCCGCGTTGCGCGCCAACGGCTGGGCGATGCTGGCGGCCTCGCTGACCACGGCGGGCGCGGTCTTCGTGCTGCGGGGCGCGGCGGGGCCGGTGGTCACGGCGCTGGAGGATCCGGTCGCCTCGATCGTCGCGCTGACCCTGCTGGTCTTTTTCCTGCCCTCGTTCTTCGCCGGCATCCCGGCGCCGATCCTGTCGATGATCGCCGTGGTCCGGCACCCGGACCGCAAGGGACGGGCGCTCGGCGCCATGTTCGCGGCCGGGGCCTGGGGGGCGATCCTGGGCACGCTGGCGGCGGGGTTCGTGTTCATCTCGTGGCTGGGGTCGGTCGGCACGCTGGTCGTGGTCGCGGTGGTCTATGCGGGGCTCGGCATCGCCTCGCTGGTCTCGGCCGGTGGCAGGGCGGGGATCGGGGCGGGCAGCGCGGCGCTGCTGGCCCCGGCGGCGCTGGCGCTGTCGGCCCTGTCCCAGCCCGACCCCTGTACGGTCGAAAGCGATTATTTCTGCATCCGGGTGATCGACGAGGGCGAGCCGGGCGCGCCCATGCGCTTCATGGTGCTGGACCATCTGGTGCATGGGGTGGCGGACGGGCTGGACCCCACGGCCATGCTGACGCCGCATGGGATCATGCTGGAGGGGCTGCCGCGCTTGCGCATGGCGGACCGTGACCAATGGTCGGCCTTCCTGATCGGGGGCGGCAGCTATACCGTGCCGCGCTCCTGGCACGCGCGGGGCACGCCGGTTTCGGTCACGGTGGCCGAGGTCGACCCGGCCGTGACGCAGGCCGCCATCGACCATTTCTGGTACGAACCCGGCGCCGACCGCATCATCCACGCCGACGCCCGCCGGACCCTGGCGGCGGAGGCCACGCGCTATGACGTCATCATCGGCGATGCCTTTTCTGACATCGCCGTGCCCCAGCACCTGATTACCCGGGAATTCTTCGCGACAGTGCGCGAGCGGCTGAACCCCGGCGGCGTCTATCTGATGAACGTGATCGACCACATGGACCGGCTGGAGGTTCTGGCCTCGATGGTCGCCACGGCCCGCGCCGTCTGGCCCCATGTCGAGGTCTGGACCGAGCGTCAGCACGACCCGGCCGAGAACCGGCGGGTCTTCGTGCTGGTGGCGGGCGAGGGGCCGAGTGCCCAGCCGCAGCTGGCGACGCCCTGGGGCAACGCGATCCGCGTGGCGGCCTCGTCGGTCGATGACATATTGGCCAGCCGCCCGCATGTCGTCTTCACCGACGATTACGCACCCATCGACCGGCTCTTGGGCGACCGGGGCGAGGGCTGAGCGCCCTCAGACCCCGTAAATATCGCCGAACTTCGCTTCCAGGTAGTCCAGCAGCGGGCCCTCGTCCGGCTCGAACCCGCAGGCATGGGCGATGGTCTCGCGCGGCTCGCGCAGGCCGCCGTGCTGTTGCAGCTTTTCCCGCAGCCAGTCGGTGGCGACGGTCGGCTTGCCCTCGGCCAGCGCGGTGTCGATCCCAACCAGATCCTTGCGCAGCGCCTTCATCAGGCAGCCGGCATAGACATTGCCCAGCGTGTAGGTCGGGAAATAGCCAAACAGGCCCACCGACCAATGCACATCCTGCAACATCCCGTGCGAGGGCCGGTCCACCGCCACCCCGAAATCCTGCGCGAAGCGGTCGTTCCAGGCGGCTTCCAGCTCGGCCGGGGACAGGTCGCCCGAGATCAGCGCGCGTTCGATATCGAAGCGCATCATGATATGCAGGTTGTAATGCACCTCGTCGGCCTCGGTGCGGATGAAGCCGGGCTGCACGCGGTTGACGGCCCGGTAGAACCCCTCGGCATCCATGCCCAGATCGCCGAATTCGCGCCCCATCTGGCCATGCAGCCAGCCGGTAAAGGCGCGCGAGCGGCCGAGCTGGTTCTCGTAGATCCGGCTCTGGCTTTCATGCACGCCCATCGAGACGCCTTCGCCGAGCGGCGAGAAGCGGTAGGATTCGTCGATGTTCTGCTCGTAGCAGGCGTGGCCGACCTCGTGGATCGTCGAATAGAAGCAGTTGAAGGGATCAGCCTCGGCCACCCGCGTCGTGATCCGCACATCGGCGCCCGAACCCGAGGAGAAGGGATGCACGGCCAGGTCAATGCGGCCCTTGGCGAAATCGTAGCCGAAGACCTCGGCCAGGGTGCGGCTGAGCCTGAGTTGCCCGTCGCGCCCGTATTCGCCTTTCAAGGCCGCCGGGGCAGGGGCGGCCAGCACCTTTTCCCTCAGCGCCACCAGACGCGGCCGCATCCGGGCGAACATGGCGCCGATTTCCGCGCCGCTGGTCCCGGGCTCGTAATCGTTGAGCAGCGCGTCATAAAGGTCGCCATTCTGCGCCAGCGCCGCCGCTTCCTCGCGCTTCAGGGCAATCACCCGGGTCAGCGTCGGCAGGAAATGCGCCACGTCATCGCGGGCGCGCGCCTCGGCCCAGGTGCCCTGCGCGACCGAGGTCACGCGCGCCAGTTCCGAGGCGAGCGCCGCCGGGACCCGAGTGTTGCGCTGATAATTGCGCCGCACATGCCGCAGGATCGCCGCGCCCTTCTCATCGGGCGCCTCGGCCGCCTCCAGCCACTCGCCCAGCGCCGGATCGGTGCGCCGCGCGTGCAGCACCTCCTCCAGCGCCGCCATCTCCTCGCCGCGCTGGTCCGCCGCGCCGCGGGGCATCATCGTCTCCTGATCCCAGCCCAGCCGGCCCATGACCTGCGCCAAGGACCAGGTGGTGCGCTCATGCGCGACGATCTTCTCGAAAGCGTTCATGCCGCCCTCCGAATGGTGCCGCCCAGCGGATACTGAGCCAGATAGCGGGCGCGGATGATCAGCACCCAGAGAAGGACCGCCAGCAATTGATGCGAGAGGCCCAAGGCCAGCGGCGCACCCTGCATGACGGTGACGATGCCCAGCACGACCTGCGCGGCCAGCGCCGCGAAGACCATGTGGAAGGCGCTTCGGGTCGGCGCGTAGCTCGATTTCCGGCCCCGGTTCCAGACGATGACGCCGAAGACGAACAGCAGATAGCCCGAGAGTCGGTGGATGAATTGCACCGTGCCGTCGTTTTCAAACAGATTGCGCCAGACGGGCGTCAGCTCCCACATGCCGGGCGGGAAAATGCCGCCCGCCATCAAGGGCCAGTCGGTATAGCCCCGGCCCGCGTCGATCCCCGCGACCAGCGCGCCCAGCAGGATCTGCAGGAAGGCGAAATGCATGAGGCCGGTGGAAAGGGAATAGAGCTTCGCCTCACGCCCCCGCCGCGCCTGCAAGAGCTGCGCCTCGGGTCGGCCCAGCAGGAACATGTCCCAGGCAAGCACGCCGAGGATGACGAAAGCCAGCCCCAGATGCGTCGCCAGCCGGTAGGAGGCGACCGAGGTCACGCCCTCACCCGCGGTGATGCCCGAAGACACCATCCACCAGCCGATGGCGCCCTGAACGCCGCCGAGGACCCCGGGGATCAGAAGCCGGACGTGCCAGCCCGGCGGGATCTTGCGGAAGGCGAGGAAGCCCAGGAACCCCAGCGCCCAGACCAGCCCCACCGCGCGGCCCAGTTGCCGGTGCGACCATTCCCACCAATAGATCGACTTGAACTCGGACAGCGTCATCTCGGCGTTCAGCAGATGGAACTGGTCGATCTGCTGATAGAGGTCGAATTCCGCCTGCCAATCGGCCTCGGTCATCGGCGGCAGCGCGCCGCTGACCGGCCGCCATTCGGTGATCGACAGGCCGGAATCGGTGAGCCGCGTCAGCCCGCCCACGGCGATCATGGCGGCGACCATGAGGAACAGGATCCCCAGCCAGACCCGGATCGCCCGCCGCGCGCCGGTCGGCGCCTCGATGGTCGAGCGGGCGGCGGCTCGCGGCGCCTCGCTGGCACCGGCTTCCTCGAAAATGGGGCGTTTCGCCATGGGTCACTCCCTGATTGGCGCCAAGCTAGGGGGGCGGAACCTTGGCCGCAAGGCCTCAGCGACGGGGGCGGACGAGTTGCCGCAAGATCCCGTGCAGGGTCTGCACTTCCGAGCGCGTCATGCCCCAGCGGCCCAGCATGTTGCGCAGGTTGAGCTTCATGTGCGGGGCTTTTTCGGGCGGGAAGAAGAAGCCGGTGTCTTCCAGCTTTTCCTCGAAGTGATCGCCCAGCTTCTCGATCTCGATCTGGCTGGCCAGATCGGTGCCGGCCAGTTCCAGCCGCACCCCCGCGGCGTTGCTGCCCTGCCGCATCCATTCATAGGCGGTGAGAAGCACGCATTGCGCGAGGTTCAGGGAATAGAAGCCGGGGTTCACCGGCACGGTGATGATGGCATTGGCATGGGCCACGTCGTCATTCTCCAGCCCCGCGCGTTCGGGCCCGAAGAGCACGGCGACCCGCTTGCCAGCCGCGATCATGGCGCGGGCTTCCTCCATGGCCGCTTCGGGCGTCAGGACCGGCTTCACCAGCCCGCGGCCACGCGCCGTGGTGGCATAGACATAATCGCAATCGGCGACCGCGCCCGCGACATCCTCGAAAACGCCTGCGTTTTCCAACACATAGCCCGCGCCCGAGGCCATGGCCGTGGCCGAGGGATTGGGCCAGCCGTCCCGCGGCGCCACGAGGCGCATATGCTCGAGGCCGAAGTTCAGCATGGCCCGCGCGGCGGCACCGATGTTCTCGCCCATCTGCGGACGGGTCAGCACGATCAGCGGCGCGGCGCCAAGGTCGGTAGCGAGTGGTCGCATGAGGATCCCTTTCTGCGCCCGCTTACCGTTCCATGCGTTGCGGCGCAAGGCGGGGGGCAGCACCCGGAGACAGCAAGGGGCGGGGGGCCAGCCCCCCGCGCCCCCCGCTCAAGGGGGTTTTCCACCCCCTTGAGAAACCCCCGAGGATATTTCTGGAATAAAGATGAAGGTAAAGAGGGCGTTAAGCCGGCATCTTCGTTCTTCAAATATCCTCGGGGGGTGAATGCCTGCAGGGCAGAGGGGGGCAGAAAGCCCCCCTTCTTCGGCGCGGCGGCACCCCGCGCCGCTGGTCGCCCGAGGCGCCCGCGGCAGCGGGCAACGAGGGCGAAACGCCTCCCCCGTCAGCCTTCTCCCCCGGCTTCGGCGCGCAGCCCCGCGATGTCGCAGGTCCAGGTGCCGGCCGCGTCCCGGATCAGCCCTTCGTCGCGGAAATCCTGAATCACCCGGTTCACCTTGGGCCGGGTCGCCCCCAGAACCGCGGCCAGTTCCCCCTGCGAGAGACCCAGCGCCAGCGAGGCATCCTCGGGGATGTCGGCGCCGTGCAATTGTTCCAGCGTGATGAGCAGGAAGCGGGCGACCCGGGCCCTCAGCTGGTAGAGCGCGATCGATTCGAGCTGCAGCGTCGTCGTGCGCAGGAGGGTCGACAGCCGCGTCAGCGCCGCCTCGTAGAAGGCCGGATCGCCCCCGGCCAGCGTATCGAAGGCCAGCCGCGTCAGCACCCAGCCGGTGACCGGCCCCACCGCCGTGGCATCGGCCGAGCGCGGCTGGCGGTCGAAGAGCGCGATCTCGCCCAGCATCTCGCCCGCCTCGGCATGGCGCAGCACCAGTTCGCGCCCGCCCTGCGTCACCAGCGAGATGCGGATGCGTCCCATCTCGATCGCCACCAGCCAGTCGCCCGGATCGTCGCGCTGGAACAGCACCTCGCCGGGGGCCCAGCTGCGGGGCCGGGCCGCTGCGGCCACCGCATCCAGCGCCGTCGGTGAAAGCGGCGCAAACATCTCGAAGGATTTCCAGAATCCGCGGCTCGGCATGCTGTTCCTTTCCCGTGACGCGGCGATGGTGCCGCGCCGCGGGCGGGGCGTAAAGCCCCGTCGTGGCGGCGCCTCAGCTGCGCGTGAGGCCCAGCGAGGCAAAGGCCTCGTCGATCCGCGCCGCGCCCCAGGGCGAGGGTTCGCCGGGCGCCGCGCCCTCGTGCAGCGTGCAGCCGTCGCCCGCGATCAGCACCCGCGTCTCGCCCGCGTTCGAGACCGCGACCTCGCCGCGCTCGACGAAGACCGCGTAATCCCCGCGCGAGGGGCCGACGAAGAAGCGGGTGCCGCGCACGCCGATCTCGCCGAAGGCGGTGACGAAGCGCAGGTCCAGGGGCGGCAGCGTCTCGGGGCGGTCGAAGACCATGGCGCCGCCGACATTGATCGTGCCGCCGATCTCGCCCAGGTAGCTGGCGAGTTCGATGGAGGAGCCGAGGCCGAGGTTGATCCGCGTCTCGCGGTCCAGAAGCAGCAGCGCCAGCCCGTCCTCACCGGTGGCGGCCTGGTCGCCCTCCATCAGCGCGAGGCCGGGTTCGAGCGGCAGCAACGCGCCGCCCCGGGTGACGCTGCCCGCGCCGGAGGCTTCGAGCACCTCGCCCAGCCGGGCGTCGGCGCGGGCGCTGCGGGCCGCGAGGGGCAGGGCAGCGGCGGTGATGAGCAGGTGGCGGCGGGAAAGCTGGGTCATGGGATCGCTTTCTGGAAAGGGCGTTTGAAACCGGGGAGGACTGTGAAACCGGGGAAGACTGGCAAATCGGACATCGGGCAAAGGCCGCAGGGTGGCACGAAGCCGCGCCGCTGTCTGTTCCCGGCGGAACAGGTCAGCGGGGCAGGATCAGGAGGGCACGGAAATCGTTCACATTGGTCAGGGTGGGGCCGGTCACCACCTGGGCGCTGCATCTGGCGAAATACCCATGGGAATCGTTGCGGGCGAGGGCGGCTTCGGCCGCCTCCCGGTCAGGGATGGTGTCGGGGCCGATCAGAGCGCCCGCCACCTCGGCCGCGCCATCGACGCCGTCGGTGTCGCAGGCGAGCGCATGGATGCCGGGCGCGCCGTTCAGCGCCAGCGCGAGCGCCAGGCAGAATTCGGCGTTCGGCCCGCCGATGCCGTCGCCCCGCCGCGTCACCGTCAGTTCGCCGCCCGAGAGCAGCACCAGCGGCCGGTCGCCCGGTTTCAGGGCCTTCTGGCGGGTCAGGGCGGTCTGCGCCATCCCGGCTGCGACCTCCCGCGCCTCGCCCTCCAGCGCGTCGCCGAGGATCTCGGGGTCGCAGCCCTCGGCCCGGGCCAGATCGGCGGCGGCGGCGAGGGATTGCGAGGGGGCGGCATAGATCACCGTCTCGGCCCGCGAGAGGCGCGGATCACCCGGGGGGATGACGCCGGTGGGCCGGGTCAGCGCCTCGGTGACCGAGGGTGGGACCGGGACCTGCCAGCGCGACAGGACGGCGCGGGCGTCCTCGGCGCTCGAGGGGTCGCCGACCGTCGGGCCCGATCCGATGAAGGCCGGATCGTCGCCCGGCACGTCGGAAATCAGCAGGGTCAGCATCCGGGCAGGCCAGGCGGCGGCGGCCAGCTGCCCGCCCTTCACCCGGCTGAGGTGTTTGCGCAGGGTGTTCATCCGGTCGATGGGCGCCCCGGAATCCAGAAGCGCCGCGCTCACCGCCTGTTTCTCGGCCAGCGTCACCCCGGCGCAGGGCGCCACAAGCAGGGCCGAGGCCCCGCCCGAGATTAGCGCCAGGACGAAATCGTCTTCGCCCAGACCCTGAAGCAGCGCCAGCATCCGCGCGGTGGCCCGGGCGCCGGCCTCGTCGGGGACCGGATGCGCGGCTTCGACGATCTCGATCCCCCGGCAGGGCCGGGCATAGCCGTAGCGGGTGATGACCAGCCCCTCGCAGGGGCCCCAGACGGCCTCGACGGCTTCGGCCATGCGGGCGCTGGCCTTGCCCGCGCCGACCACCACGACCCGGCCTGCGGGTTTCGGCGGCAACGCCGCGGCGAGCGAACGCATCGGGTCGGCGACCGCGACGGCACGGTCGAAGAGCGCGCGGAGCAGGGGGGCGGGGTCAAGCATCGGGCCTCCTTCGTCGGGGGATGATGCACCGGGCAGGCCTTCGGGGGAAGGGGGCGCCGGGGCCGGCTCGCGGGGCGGCGCGGGAACCTGCCGGCGGAGGGGCGGTTGGCTTTCCGAAACGAGCGGCCAAACCGCCGTCAGACAAGACCGCCGGGCTTAGCCGGATGGAACCCCCCGGGCGTCTGTGCCCGTATGGGCTTGCGTCTAAGAACCTGCTCAGGCGCCACGGCGGGCGGGTGTTCGACGAACCGCTGGCGACCCGGGCCGAGAGCGATGCGTTCCTCGAGAAGGCCAGGTTCAGAACCTAGCCCCAGCCCCCTGTCGGGGGCGAGCGGATCGGGGCCCATGACGATCTACGGGTCTGGCGGGGATCCGGATGACGGCAGGCGCGATCCTGTGGCTGGCGGCGCCGGTGTCGCTGGTCAACGGACAGATCGGCGGGTCGGCGTCGTCAAGGCGGTCTGGATCGACCGGCCAGAGTTGACATCCGCCTGCGTCGGCGGGGCGTAGAAAGTGCCGTCAGGATTCGTGTCCTTCACTCAAAGTGCGCTGAGGGCCGGGATGAGGGGCTTGTGAGGGGGGAGGGATTTCATCCTACCAAGACCCCACCCGTAGGGTGCGTGCTCGCACGCACCATCCTTCCCCTCAGATCCGCATCCGCGGCACATCCTCGGGGTCGAGCTTCAACTCGATCAGCAAAGGCCGCGTCCGCCCCGGGATCGCCGCCAGCGCCTGGTCCAGCGTTTCCTCCGACTCCACGGTGATCCCCTCACCCCCCAAGGCCGTCGCCACCTCGGCGAAAGACGGCCAGTCGAACTCGGTCAGCCCCGGGTCCATCGCCCGGTCGATGAACTGGATATGTTCCGCCCCATAGGCGCTGTCATTGGCCACGATCACGATCAGGTCGAGCCCCAGCCGCACCGCCGTGTTGAACTCGTTGACGCCGCCCATCATGAAGCCGCCGTCGCCGGTGAACAGGACGACCGGCCGCGTCCGGTCGGCCAGCGCCGCGCCGATCGCCTCCTGCAGCCCCAGCCCGATGGAGCCGAAATTGGCGGTGACGATGAAGCTGAGGGGATCGGGCGCGGAGATCCGGCACCAGACCTCGGTCATGAAGCGCCCGCCGTCGGTGGTGAGGATCCGCTCCTTCGGCAGGGCCTCTTCCAGCTTGCGCAGGGCCTGCACGTAATTGACCGTCCCGGGCTTGGCGCCCGTCCGGCCCGGCGGATGCAGGGTCAGCGCGTCCATGTCCAGCTCACGGGTGAAGCCGGACGCCGGAATCTCGGCCTCGTCCAGCCAATGCACGATATTGTCGGCGGTGAGACCGGCATCGGCGATCAGCGCCACATCGGGGTGGAAATTCTTCGCCGCCTCAAGCGGGCTTTCGTTCACCTGCACCACCCGCTTGCCCTTCATCAGCTTGCCCTTGTCGGTGGTGAAATGATGCAGCGAGGCGCCGAAACAGACGATGCAGTCGGACTTGGCGATGGCCTCGTAGGTGGCCGGGGTCGAGAGCGTGCCGACGATGTCGAGGTTATAGGGATGGCCGTTGAACAGCCCCTTGGCCTTGAGCGTCGTGGCCAGCGGCGCCTCCAGCCGGTCGGCCAGCCGGATCAGCCGGTCACGCGCGCCTGCCGCGCCGCCGCCCGCCAGGATGATCGGCCGCCGGGCCGAGGCGATCATGCCGATCGCCGCGTCCAGATCGTCGCCCTCGGGCACCATGGCGGGGGCGGCAAAGGCCGGGAAGATGGTCTTTCTGTGCGTGACTTCCTGCCACATGAAATCGGCGGGCATGTTCAGCACGATCGGCCGCTTCTCGACCCGCGCGCGATAGATGGCATGGGCCACGTCATGCGCCGCCGTCTCGGGCGCGCGGAGCTGCTCGAACCCCGCGCCGGTGACCTTCACCACCTCGCGCTGGTCGATGTTTTGCAGGTTCTGCGGCGCCATGACCGAGGTGTCGCCGGCCAGCAGCACCATCGGGATATGGCCGCGCGCGCCTTCGGTCAGCGCGGTCACGCAATTGGTCAGCGCCGGGCCATGCGTCACCGTCGCCACCCCGACCTTGCCCGAGACATGGCTCCAGGCCAGCGCCATCAGCACGGCGCTGCCCTCATAGGCCACCGGCACGAAGGTGCCGCCGCCCTCGCGCACGTAATGATCGACCATGAAGAGATTGGCATCCCCCATCAGGCCGAACATCGTGTCGATCTCGTGGTCCAGCACCGCGCGGGCGATGGATTGATAGCCATAGGTGGCGGTGTCGGCCATGGGGTCCCCTCTGTCGCAAGTGCAACGAGTCTGGCGCAGCGGCGGCCAAAGGGCAACCCCGGCGCGGCGTCAAGGCGCGGGGGGCAGCGGCCGTTTCACGCCCGAGGATTCGATGGCGACGAAGGTGAAATCGGCCTCGGTCACCTGAATCGGCGCGGACAGGGCAGGGCGCTGGACCCAGGCCTCGACATGGATCGTCATCGAGGTGGTGCCGGTCCTCAGGATCGAGGTGTAGACGGTGAACAGATCCCCCACCAGCACCGGCGCATGAAACCGCATGGCGTTGATCGCCACCGTCGCCGTCCGCCCACCCGAGCGGCGATGCGCGGCGACCCCGCCCGCGATATCCATCTGGCTCAGCACCCAGCCGCCGAAAATATCGCCATTGGCGTTGGTATCGGCGGGCATCGGCACGGTCTGAAGGGTCAGTTCGCCCTGCGGCTTGTCGGTCATGTCTGTTTCCTGCGTCGTCCGGCGGGCAAGGTGACCGAAGCCGCGGGCGAGGGCAAGCGGGGGCGAGAGCCAAGCCCCGCTCAGGGCCCGGGTTGCGACCGTGCCGCAGATCCACGCCGTCTGGCACCGGCCCTGCGCGTGCATCGGGCGGCAGGGAGAGGTTCCCCGGGGATCCGGCCGGGGCGCGGGGATGAGCGGCCTGTCATCGACCGAGGGGCCGCGCTAAGCTGCCGACACATCTAGGACAAGTCGACAGATGCAGAACGTGCCGCACCTCATTGAACGGTCGAGGAAGACCCAGCACGGGTTCAAGGACCTGTCCGAGGCGGCCGATGAAACCTACGCCAGCGCCCCCCCGTCCGAGGCCAGGGAGATTGCCGCCGCGCTGCTCGCGTCGGACGTGGCCCAGGCGCGGTGCGTCGGCACCTTCCTCCTTGGCAGGCTGGCAGCGCAGGACGCGGACGCGCTGAGGATGCTGAAGGAAACCGTCAGCGCGGACAGCGACTGGCGTGTGCAGGAGATCCTGGCCAAGGCCTTTGACCGGTATTGCGCGGACAGGGGCTATGAAGCCGCCCTGCCGGTCATCAGGGAATGGTTGTCCGACCCTTCCGCCAATGTCCGCCGCGCGGTCACCGAGGGGCTCCGGATCTGGACCGGGCGCCCCTATTTTCGCGATCATCCCGAGGTTGCGATCGCGTTGCTGGCGCAGTTCCGGAATGACGACAGCGAGTATCTGCGGAAATCGGCCGGAAATGCCTTGCGCGACATCAGCAAGAAGCACCCCGAACCGGTCAGGCGCGCGGTCGAGACCTGGGATCTAAGTGAGCGCGGCACCAGACAAACCGTCAAACTGGCGATGCGGCTGATCGACAAGGGCTGATTACCGTCCCGCCACGCGACGACAACGCAGGTCCGACGGCCTTGGCAAGCGGCGCCTGACGCTGTGTCGGCGGTGAGGGGGGCCGTTCATAGCCAACGAAGGTCCGGGTGTCGTTCGGAAGTGGCGGATGGGGTGGGATTCGAACCCACGGTGGAGTCACCCCCACGCTGGTTTTCAAGACCAGAGCCTTAAACCACTCGGCCACCCATCCGTTGAGGGCGTTCTATCCCCGCGCCCGGGCGCCTGCAAGCGTCAGCCGGTGGCGATGCGGGGGCGACCGGAGGCGGTGACGCGCAGGCGGATCTCGACCAGCATCGGCTGGCCCTCGACCTCGGCGCCCAGATCCTCGCGCCCGGCGGTGAGCCGCGGCTCGGTCACGCCCGCGGCCTTGGCCCGGGCGCGGGCCTGCCGGGTCAGATCGGCCTCCAGCGCCGCAACCGCCGCCTCGGCCTCGGCAAAGCGGGCGGGGCCGGTGGCGAGATGGGCGAGGTAGAGGCCGGGCGCGGGGGCCGTGACCTGACCCTCGGCATGCATCGAGACCTGGCCCACCACCGCACCCACCGCATTGGCCACGCCCGCATGGTCGGGCACCACCATCTGTGTCCCGAGCCGCGCGCCGACCGCGGGGTAATAGCAGCCGGCCGAGGCGCCAAGGCCGATCACCGGCACGCCGAGCCGCGCCTCGATCCGCACCAGCCCCGGGGCGCGGTCCAGCGCGGCGGCGGTCAGGGACAGGCGGGCCAGCGCCTCGGGCGGGGCGCCGAAGTCGCGGCCGTCCTCGGCATAGGCCGCCTCCATCAGGCAATCGACGGTCTGCCGGGTCAGCTGATCGACGATCCGCTGCGCCATGGTGGCGGCGTCGGGCGCCAGACGCTCGCCATTGCCGCCACGGCGGCGGGCCAGCAGGATCAGCGCCTTTTCCGCCGCCGATGCATCCCAGCCCGATTGCCGGCCCAGCACATGCGCCGCGTCAGACGGCGTGGGCCCGGTCAGCATCGCCAGCCCGCCCTGCACCAGCCGCATCAGCGCCGGCCCCTCGACCCGGTTGCGCAGCAGCTCGGACAGGCGCTTCGGTCCGCTCAGCAGGCGTTCGGCCACGGCGGCGTCGCGGGGCGGCAGGCCGGGGGGCAGCGCGGCGTAGAGGGGCAGGGCCAGCCGCCAGCCTTCTTCGGGCGCGGGGTCGCGGCCCAGGGCCTCGTCCAGCATGCGGTGGACCAGCCCGGGGTGCTGGATCGCCGCCAGCGACAGCGGGATCACCCGCCGGGGGCCGAGGATCAGGCCGCCCTCCAGCCCCTCCTGCACCCGGACCTCGCTGTCGCCGCCCAGGCCCGTCGTGCGCATCGCCACCGCCTCGACCATGGTGCGCCAGCCGCCGACGCGCGCGCCCTCGGGGTCGATGGCGGGGCGGCCGTCGCGCAACAGGCAGACATCGGTCGTGGTGCCGCCGATGTCCGAGACCAGCGCGTCACTGAGCCCGGTGAGCCATGCCGCCCCGGCGATCGAGGCCGCGGGGCCGCTGAGAATCGTCTCGATCGGGCGCTCGCGCACCAGGGCCGCGCTGACCAGCGCCCCGTCGCCCCGGACCACCATCAGGGGGGCCTTGATCCCGCGCGCCGCGACATGGGTCTCGCAGGCGGTGACCAGCCGGTCGATCATGCCGACGAGGCGGGCGTTCAGAAGCGCGGTCAGCGCCCGTTTCGGCCCGTTCAGCCCGGCGCTGAGTTCATGCGAGCAGGTCACCGGCAGGCCGGTCCGGGCGCGGATCAGGGCGCGGGCGGCGTTCTCGTGCGCCGGGTTGCGGGTGGCGAACTGACCGGCCACGGCCAGCGCGCTGATCCCGGGCGGCAGCGCCGCCAGCGCGCTTTCCAGCGCTTCGATATCCAGCGGCGCGGCCTCGGTCCCGGCGTGGGTATGGCCGCCGGACAGCGCGATCAGGGGATCGTCGCCCAGGGCCTCGGCCAGACCGGCGCGGGCGATATCGGCCGGTGCGAAGCCGATCACCACCAGCGCGGCGCGGGTGCCCTGACCCTCGACCAGCGCGTTGGTGGCAAGCGTGGTGGACAGCGAGACGAGGCCGATCTCGCCCGGCGTGATCCCCGGCGCATCTGCCAGAACCGCGTCGATGGCGCCGCCGATCCCCAGGGACAGATCCGGGCGCGAGGTCAGGGCCTTGGCGCTGGCCAGCACCCGCCCCGCGGCATCGTCCAGCAGCACCGCATCGGTATAGGTCCCGCCCGTATCGACGCCCAGGAAAACCGCCATCTCCGCCTCCGATTTGACTGAACCTTGCTAGGGGGGCGGCGGGCGAAAGGGAAGGGGGCTCGACAGCGCCCGGGCTCTCGGGCGATGCTGGCGGGCGGAGGAGCCGCCATGCATATCGCCGCCTTCGTCATCCCGGTCCCCGAAGCGCGGCGCGCTGCCTATCTGGCCTGGGCGCGTGACAGCGCGGCGCTGCTGCGGCGCCTCGGCTGTCTGGAAGTGGTCGAGGCCTGGGAGGATCACATCCCCGACGGCAGCCGCACCGATTTCCGCAAGGCGGTGGCGGCCGAGCCGGGCGAGAGGATCGTGCTGATGTGGCAGATCTGGCCCTCGCGCGCGATGATGGAGGCCGCCGAGGCCGCGATCGCCGAGGATCCGCGCGGCAGCGATCCCGCCGAGGTGCCCTTCGACCAGCGGCGGCTGATCCTCGGCACCTTTGCGCCGATCCTGACCATGGGCCGCGACGGCGACTGAGGCGCGTTTCACGAGGCCTTCCGGCGCACCGCGGCCGCGCCTTCCAGCGCCTGCGCCAGCGTCTCCTTGCGGAAGGGCTTGGCGACATGGCCGTCGAAACCGGCGGCGAGGTAATCCTCGATCTGGTGAGCCATGGCATTGGCCGTCACCGCCAGCGCCGGAACCGGGCTGGCACCGGCCCGGGCCTCCATCGCCCGGATCGTGGCCAGTGCCCCCATGCCGTCGAGCCCGGGCATCGAGATATCAAGAAGCAGCGCGTCGAAGGTCCCGGGGCGGAAGGCGTCGCAGGCGGTCTGCCCGTCGACGGCAAGGGTGACGCTGGCACCGAGGCCGGTCAGCATGGTTTCCAGGATCTTGCGGTTGGTGCGGTTGTCGTCGGCCACCAGCAGGCGCAGGCCATCCAGCCCCACCGGCATCGGCCGGGCAGGCGTCCGCAGGGCCGAACCCGCGACCGGGGCGGGCAGCAGCAGCGTGACCGTGGTGCCCTGGCCCGGCTGGCTGTCCAGCGTGATCGTCCCCCCCATCAGCATGGTCAGCCGCCGGGTGATCGACAGCCCCAGCCCGGTGCCGCCGAAGCGCCGCGCGGTCGAGGTCTCGGCCTGTTCGAATTCCTCGAAGACCTTCGACATCTGTTCCGCGGTCATGCCGATCCCGGTGTCGCGCACGGTGAAAAGCAGGCTGCCCGGATCGTCAGGCGCGGGGCCCACGGTGACCGAGATGAAGCCCTGCTGCGTGAACTTGACGGAATTGCTGACCAGATTGTGCAGGATCTGCAGCAGGCGGTTGGCATCCCCCAGCCGCGGCGTGGCACAGGCGGCTTCGGGCGCGATGCGCAGCTCCAGCCCGGCGGCGGCGGCGCGGGGCGCGAAGAGCGACCGCACCCGGGTCAGGATTTCCGAAGGCACGAAGGGCTCGTGTTCGATGACCATCTTGCCGGCCTCGATCTTGGCGAGGTCGAGGATGTCGTTGAGGATCGCCAGCAAACCCTCGCCGCTGTCGCGGATCGTGTCGATCATCTCGCGCTGGCGCAGCGTCAGATCGGTCTCGCCCAGCAACTCCGCCATGCCGAGGACCCCGGTGAGCGGCGTGCGCAGCTCGTGGCTCATGTTGGCCAGGAAACGCGACTTGGCCTGGCTGCCGGCCTCGGCCCGTTCGGTGGCGGCGATCAGGGCGCTCACGTTGGAACCCACGCCGCGATACCCCATGTAGCGGCCGGAGGGGTCGTAGAAGGGCGCGCCGCTGATGCGCAGCCAGATCGGCGCGTTCAGCGGATCGGGCTGGATGCGGAACATGAAGTCGTTGATCGCCTCGCGGGCGATCAGGCGGCGGGCCAGAACCTCCCAATCGCCGCTCACCACGTCGGATTCGGGCGACACGCCCATTTCCTCCAGCGAACGGCCGATGACATCGCGGATCGGAATGCCGGTGGTGCGCTCGAAGCCGGCGGTCAGATGGGTCACGCGGCGCCCCGGCGCGATCTCCCAGAACCATTCGGCCGAGGCCTGGGCAATGTCGGAATAGCGCTGCTCCGAGGCGCGGTGGGCCGTCAGCGCCTCTTCCAGCGCCTGCTTGGCCTCGGCCAGCGCCGCCTCGCGCTGCTTGCGCTCGGTGATGTCGATGTGAACGCCGGTCTCCTCGGCGGCGACGCCGGGGGCGGACCAGCGCTGCACCCGGGTCTGCGACAGGATCCAGACCCAGCGGCCGTCGCGGTGGCGCATGCGGAACTCATGCGCCACGGTGTTGCGGTCCGAGCCGTAGAGCCCGCTCACCCGGTCGTGCAGGCTCTGGAGATCGTCGGGATGCACCAGCGATTCGAACTTGTCGCGGGTCCAGGGCAGAAGGTCGTCCATCCGGTAGCCCAGCATCGCCGCATATTGATCGTCGATCGACACCCGCCCGGTCACGCAATCGAGGTGCCAGGTGCCGACGGCCGAAGCGTCGAGGATCGTCCGCAGCCGGTCCTCCACCTGCCGCCGGTCGGTCAGGTCCAGCCCGATCCCGGCGAGGCGCCTGGCCGCCCCCTCGGAATCATAGGCGCTGACCTGGCCCCGGGTCAGGATATGCACCCAATGCCCCTCGCGGTGGCGCAGCCGCATCTCGCTTTCCAGCGCGTCCAGCGTGCCGCTAAGCAGCTGCCGGGTCAGGTCACGCAGGGTCAGACTGTCATCGGGATGGATCAGGCTGTTCCACAGCTCGCGGGTCAGGATGGTCGGCTGGTCGTCCCCATAGCCCAGCATTTCCCACCAGAGCCGGCTGAATTCGGTGGTGCCGCTCTCGACGTCATATTCCCAGATGCCGATCCGGGCGCTGGTGATGATGTCGTTGAGCCGCCGCTCGGCGTTCTTCAGCGCCGTGACATCGACCCTCAGCCCGACCCGCCCGCCATCCGGCGTGGCATGTTCGAAGACCCGCACGCAGCGGCCGTCCTTCAGCTGCAGCTCGGTCTCGGCGCTGAACTTGCGGTGTTGCGCCATGCGCTCGGCGAACCATTCCTCCTCGCGCCCCACGGCGTCGCGGAACTCGCCCGCGGCCAGGGCGTGACGCAGGAAATCCTCGAACAGCACGCCCGGCGCCATCAACTCGGCGCTTTGCGGAAAGAAGCTGCGGTAGCGCTCGTTCGACAGGACCATCCGATCCTCGGCATCGAAGAGGGCGAAACCGTCCTGCAAGACCTCGAGCGCGGCGTGCAGGCGGCTGTGCGCCTGTTCGGATTCGATGGCCAGCCGCTCGAGCTCGCGCTCATGGCGCTTGATCGCGGTGATGTCGTTCTTGATCGCCAGGAAACCCTGCGGCTTTCCGGCCGGATCGGCCAGCGGCTGCAGCCAGACATCGACCCAGTACGACGTCCCGTCGCGCCGCCGCCCGGCCAGCTCTACCCGGCAAGAATCGCGCTCGGCAATCGCCGCCTTGAGCTGGACAATGGCCGCGGGATCGGTCGCGGCATCGGCCAGCGCGTCGAAAGGCTGTCCCCGCAATTCGGCCATCCGCCAGCCCGACACCCGCTCGGCCGCAGGGTTGGCCCAGATGATGCGACCCTGGTTGTCCAGGAGGACCGCCAGGTTGGTCATGGTGCGCGTCACCTCGATCAGCATGGCGTTCTCGGCCTCGCGCTGGCGCTCGGCCGTCACGTCGCGGATGCGGAAGATGAAACCGTCCTGCCCGCCGACCCGGCGTCGCACGATGGTCGTCTCGTACCAATGTTCGACCCCACCCAGCGTCAGCGGGTATTGCGGCACCCGCGCGCTGCCGCTCCGCAGCGCCTCGGCCATCGCCGCGCGCTGCAGACGCGCCACCATGGGGGGCAGCGTTTCCTCCAGCGTGCGGCCCAGAACCGCCTCGGATTGCACCGCCAGAAGCTCGGGCGCGGCGGTGTGAAAGTCGATGCAGCGCCCGTCGATGTCGATTTCCAGCATCAGCTCGGGCATCGCCGCCAGCGTCGCGCGCAGGCGCTCCAAGGTCTCGGCCTGCGCCGCGCGGGCAGCGTCGCGCTCGGCCTCGGCCTGACGGCGGGCGAGGGCAGAGCTGAGCCCGTCGCTGAGCGCCCGCGCCATCCAGAGCCCGGTCGCGTCAAAGCCCCCCGGTCCCCTGAGCCGCTGCAACCCGATGATGCCACCCACGCCCCCGTCGGTGACCAGCGGGACGATGGCCATGGCCTGCACGCCGTTCTGTAGCAGGATACGGCTGAGCGGAGCCTCGGGCAGAGAGGCGAGATCGGCATAGATCAGCGGCTGACCGTCGAGCAGCGCAGCGGGATCGTCAACGAGGTCGAGGACCGAGCGCCCGGCCAGGCAATCGCCGGAGGCGGCGCAGGTGGGGGCATGCCATTGATGCGTCAACCGCCAGCCATCCGGCCGCTCGGTACACAGGATCGCCCGTTCGGCCCCAACGGCGGTGCCCAGCCGATGCAGGACCGAGACGATCGAGGCATCCAGCTGGTCCGGTCCGGCCCGCAGCAACAGCCCCAGCGCGTCGATGACCGTATCGTGGGGCGTGCCCTGGAAACGCGTTGTCGCTTCCGTCCTACCTGAACCGTCGTCCATCAACCGCGATCCGCACATTTACACCTATGGCGAGCATAGCAGGGACTCAGCGCGCTTACAGCTTGAAAATCCGTAAAGGAGTGTTTCCATTGTTTCTTTATGTGGCGCGCTCCCGCGTGGTTCGGCGCCGGATCAGCCCGGGACCCCTTCATGCACAGGCCTTTTCCCTTCCAGACGCCGCCCGATGCCGCCGCCCGCCGCGCCGTGGCCCCGGTCATCTGCTACCCGACCGAGACGCTGCCGGCCCCGGACAGCGCAACCTATGCGCGCGCCCGGCAGAGCGCGCGGAAGATCGGCAGCGTGACGGTGCCGGCGCGCGAGGGGCGGGCCTTCCGCGTGCCCGCAGGCGGGTTCTTCCGCATCAGCTGCACCGAGGGGCCGCAGGTCGGCGACCTCAACCTCTTCTCGGCCGAGGACCCGCGCGAGCGTTTCTATTCCGGCAAGACAAGGGCGCTGCACGGCACGCATCTGGGGGTCGGCGACCGGATGTGGTCGGTGTTTCCCTGGCTTCGGCCGATGGCGACGCTGGTGGCGGATACGCTGGGCTGGTACGGGGTGGATGCCTTCGGCGGGCGGGTCCACGATGTGATCGGCACGCGCTGCGATCCCTATACGCACTGGCTGCTCTCGGGCGGCGGGCAGTACCATCATTGCTGCCATTCCAACCTGACAAGGGCGCTGAGCGACGCCGGGGTCGAGGGGGCCGAGGCGCTGGTGCATGACGTGCTCAACGTCTTCATGTGCACGGGTTTCACGGCCGATACCGGGCAGTATTTCATGAAGGCAAGCCCGGTGCGGCCGGGCGATTACCTGGAATTCTTCGCCGAGATCGAGCTTCTGGGCGTGCTCTCGGCCTGCCCGGGCGGCGATTGCAGCGCCGAACATTCCTCGGACACGGCCGCCTGCCATCCACTCGAGGTCGAGATCTGGGAAACCCCGGCCGAGGCACTGGCCGGCTGGGCACCGCCTCGGCCCAACGGCTATGACGGGACACATGGCCGGTGAGGGGTTTCGCCCTCGTTGCCCGCTGCCGCGGGCGCCTCGGGCGACCAGCGGCGCGGCGTGCCGCCGCGCCGAAGAAGGGGGGCCGTCTGCCCCCCTCTTGGCCTGACGGCCAATTCACCCCCCGAGGATATTTAGGGCGCAAAGAAGGCGGCTTAACGCCCTCTTAACTTTCATCTTTGTTCTCTAAATATCCTCGGGGGTTTCTCAAGGGGGTGGAAAACCCCCTTGAGCGGGGGGCGCGGGGGGCTGGCCCCCCGCCTCCTCCTGCTCTCAGCGCAGGTCGCGGAAGCAGCGGAAGCCCAGGTGGTAATTGGCGTGGCTCGCGGTCGACAGGACCCGGGTCCCGTGCCAGAAGGGTGCGCGCCAGCGGGCCCAGAATTCATGCGCGTGCACCGTGTCCCAGATGAACCACGAACCCTTCATCTCGGTCACGCCCAGGGTGGTCGAGCCGCGCGACGCCATCTGGTCGGGTGCCAGCGGCAGGTTCATGTGTTCGGCCGCATTGCCGTCGATATCGTAGACGCCGAGCGGCGAGTGGCATTGCGGGAAGGACCCCGAGGGATAGGTGTTCGACCCGCAGCCCGAGAAGGAGCCGCCGTTGCATCCCGGCGTCTTCGAGCTGCCGGTGGCGCAGACGCCGTCCCGCCAGGCGCCGATGGAATAGAGGTTGCGCTGCGAGGCATAATGGTTGTTGTGCCACGACCGCATCGCCTGCTGGCTGCCGGCGGCGAAATTGTAATCGGGTGGTAGCAGTTGGCCCGCCGCCGCGCCCTCCCATTCATGAGCGTCGCCGATCCGCGCGCCCTCGGCCCAGCAGAGCCGCGCCGCCTGATCGGCCCGGACCCAGGTGACCGGATAGGTCAGCGGCACGTTCGGATATTCGAACATGAAGGCGCAGACCGTCGCATCCTCGGGGCGCTGGGTCTGGGGATCGTAGAGCGGCACCTCGTAGGGATGGCCGCAGATCCGCTCGAAGCGGGCGTTGCGATAGGCGCGGCGCACGCTATCGACGCTGCCGCCCTGACGCTCGGCGGCCTGTTCGGGCGTCATCGGGTGGCGGGTCACGGCCGGGTTGCCCTGGCCGATCATCCCGTTCTCGCCGAAGATCGCCCGGATGCGGTCCATCGTGGCGCCCGAGAGCCCGCGATATTGCTGCATCTGCTGGAACATGACCGCGTTGTTCTGCGCCATGGTCTGCGCGGCGGCGCCAAGCGGCGCCAGCGCAAGACCCAGCGCCAGGGCAAGGGGTTTCAGGCGTTTCATGGCAGCTCTCCTCAGCGGCGCAGCAGGTAGAAGAAGTCGCGGTTGTCCGAAAACTCGATGAACCGACCCATGGGCGAGCCGTCGCGGTGGCGGCTGTCGGATTCCGCCATCCGCCGGTCGAGGTGGACGATGGAGAAATCGGGCGAGCCGGGCTCACGCGGGTAGATCGCCGAATAGGTCAGGTCGAGCGAGTTCATGTCCAGAAGCATCGCCATGTCGCAGTGATAGGCCTGGAACACCCGGGACATCCCCGAGGGCGTCACCGACATGAAGACGGCATAGATCAGGAACTGGCGGCCCTCGATGGTGCGCATGCAGACACCCGAGCGCAGGGTCCTGAGCTGGGCCTCGGCCGAACCCGACCAATTGCCGCCCATCCAGCTGCGCACCTGGCTGCCCGGAACGCCGACGCCATCGGCGTTGGGCTCGACCAGGGGGGTGCCGTTCTGGCGGGCAAAGCGGATATAGGGCAGGAGTTGGTCAAGCTGGTCAGACCAGAGGTCCATGTGGACCGTGCCGTCCTGCAGCACATAGATCGTCGCCAGACCCGGCTGCAGCCGCGACAGGACCACCCCGTTGACCACGAACCCGTAATGGTGGCCGTGGTTGGTATAGGCGAAATCCGTCAGCCGCCAGGCGCCGTGGTCGCGCTTGAAGCCGCCGGCAAAGATCCCTGCCAGCCGGTCCATGAACACCGGGTTCATCATGCCGGTCATCTGCAGGGGCTCGACCGTGCCGAACCCGTCCGGGCCCGGCAGCGAATAATCGCGGCCGCCGCCCGAGGGGCGGGGCGACCAGTCGACCTGCGGATGCGAGGTGCCGATCTCATAGCGCAGGTCGAAGCGCGACATGTCGAAGGCCCACATATGCACGTCCGAGCCGTTCTCGACCCCGTCGAGCCCGTTGGCGCCGGGGACCGACATCACCTCCTGGCTGACCATGCCGGGCTGCACGACCGAGGCATAGATGCCGGGCGCGTTCTGCACCGCGTACCAGGCGCCCGCTTCCATCTGCGTCGATTCCGCGCCGACCAGATCCACGCGCAGGTTCGAGCGCATCACCGGGTTGCGGCGCAGATCGGCATGGCCCAGCAGTTCGACGGTCGAGCCCGCCTCGCTTTCGTCCATGGTCTGGGCCGAGGTGAGATAGGCATCCTCGTAGAGCGTGTCCTTGATCAGGTTGATCAGGCTCTCGCCGAAGGGGACATAGCCGCGCAGGAATTCGGTGACGGCCTCGCGCGTGGTGCGGCTGCCCGAGCCCTGGTTGCGCAGGAACATCCGCCCCTCGCAGATCGGCGAATAGGGCAGGTTGGCGCGGCGGGCCTCTTCCAGCTCGCCCTCCCAGGGGGTGCAGGTGACGGTCCCGGCCTCGCTGGCCACGGTCAGCGCGCGGCCGTGATCCCCCAACGAGACGGTGAAGAGTTCGGGTGCCGCGTTCTCCAGATGCCAGAAGCGCTGGTTGCGGCCCTCGCCGGTTTCCAGCACGAACCAGGCGTTCACATAGGGGTTGAGCGAGGTCAGCCGCAGCGCCGTGCCATCAGCGCCGAGACCCGAGAGTTCGGCCCGGAACGGCTGGAACTCCACGACCGTGCGGCGGTAATCCTCGCGGAAATCGGCGAATTGCGCGGCGCGGGTGGCGGCGGGCATGTACCAGGGCGCCATGGTGTCGGCCCCGGCCGCCAGGGCAAACACCGAAGCTCCGGACCCCAGGGCGACCGGGAGGATCGCGGCGGAACAGCGGGCCAGGAAGCCAAAGGTCGTCAATGTCATTCTCCTAAAAAATCGAACCTGAATCCGGGCGCGGAAACCCCGCGCGGCCGGTATCGGGGCGAGCCTGCCTCAATCGGTCCCGGGCTGCAAATCACGGCAAGTCGAGGGGACAGAACTCTCCGCATGTGTTGAATTTGGGCAACTTATCACAGAAACTTTACAGCGCCGGACACTCGGCGCTTGCCGCCACCGGCTGCGGACAGGGCAGGCCGGGTGCCCTCCGTATGCAACGGCATACCGATTGATTTTCCCGTAGCCGCTGTCTATGAAGCCGCAAATCCCTGAGGAGACAGCGATGACCGCCACCCGTACCGAGACCGACAGCTTCGGCCCCCTTGAGGTTCCCGCAGACAAGTACTGGGGCGCGCAGACCCAGCGGTCGATCATCAACTTCCCCATCGGCTGGGAGCGTCAGCCGGTGCCGATCATCCGGGCTCTGGGGGTCATCAAGAAGGCCTGCGCGCTGGTCAACAAGGCGCAGGGCGACATGGAGGCGGGCCTCGCCGATGCCATCGCCGCCGCGGCGACCGAGGTGATCGAGGGCAAGTTCGACGACAATTTCCCGCTGGTCGTCTGGCAGACCGGCTCGGGCACCCAGTCGAACATGAACGCCAATGAGGTGATCTCGAACCGCGCCATCGAGATGATGGGCGGTGTCATGGGCTCGAAGAAGCCGGTGCATCCGAACGATCATTGCAACATGGGCCAGTCGTCGAACGATACCTTCCCGACGGCGATGCATGTGGCCATCGCCATGCAGGCCCGTGACGTGCTGATCCCGGGGCTGGAAAAGCTGCACAAGGCGCTGGTCGCGAAATCCGAGGAATTCAAGGACATCATCAAGATCGGCCGCACCCATACGCAGGATGCGACGCCGCTCACGCTGGGGCAGGAGTTCTCGGGCTACGCCAAGCAGGTCGAGCGCGGGATCGAGCGGGTCAAGATGTGCCTGCCGCATATCTACGAGCTGGCGCAGGGCGGCACGGCCGTTGGCACCGGCCTCAACACCCGCGTGGGCTGGGACAGCCGCGTCGCGGCGCAGATCGCCGAGATCACCGGGCTCCCCTTCATCACCGCGCCGAACAAGTTCGAGGCGCTCGCCGCCCATGACGCCATGGTCATGTTCTCGGGCGCGCTGAAGACCGTTGCCGCCTCGCTCTTCAAGATCGCCAACGACCTGCGGCTTCTGGGCTCGGGCCCGCGCTCGGGTCTGGGCGAGCTGATCCTGCCGGAAAACGAGCCCGGCTCGTCGATCATGCCGGGCAAGGTGAACCCGACCCAGGCCGAGGCGCTGACCATGGTCTGCGCCCATGTCATGGGCAATGACGCCGCCGTGGGCTTTGCCGGCTCGCAGGGTCATTTCGAGCTGAACGTCTACAACCCGATGATGTCCTACAACGTGTTGCAGAGCATGCAGCTTCTGGGCGACTCGGCCAGCGCCTTCACCGACAACATGGTGGTCGGCACCCAGGCCAATACCGCGCGGATCGACAAGCTGATGAAGGAATCGCTGATGCTGGTGACGGCGCTGGCGCCGACCATCGGCTATGACGCGGCGACCAAGGTGGCGAAGACCGCCCACAAGAACGGCACGACGCTGCGCGAAGAAGCCATCGCGCTCGGCTATGTCGATGGCGAGACCTTCGACCGCATCGTCCGCCCCGAGGACATGATCGGCCCCAAAGGCTGAGGCCGCGCGACGCAGGACAGGGCAGGGCGGTCTTTGCGGGCCGCCCTGTTTGCTGTCGGAACCGGCGCGGTATCGACGGCGTTTGACAGCAGGGGCATTCCGCGCAAGATCGGAAGCCGGCAGCGGGAGGATCCTTCATGGAATGGCGCGGCAAACGGACCAGCCGGAATATCGAGGACCGGCGCAGCGGCGGCTCCTCGCGCGGCGGATTGCCCGGGATCCGCATCGGCGGCGGGCGTGGCGCGGGCCCGCTGGGGATCGTCGGCACCATCGTGGTGTTACTGATCGGTGCCTATTTCGGCGTGGATCTGAGCGGGCTGACCGGCTCCGGCGGCTCGTTCAGCGCCCCGACCCAGCAGACCGCGCAATCTGGCCCCAACACCATCGACGACGATGAAGAGGCCTTCGTCGCCACCATCCTCGGCGAGACGGAACAGGTCTGGACGCAGATCTTCGCGGCCTCGGGCCAGCGCTACACGCCGACCACGCTGGTGCTTTACCGCGGCGGCACGGGGTCTGCCTGCGGCATGGCGCAATCGGCGATGGGCCCGTTCTATTGCCCGGGCGACCGCCGCGTCTATCTGGACACCGATTTCTTCCGGGTGATGGAGCAGCAGCTCAACGCGGGCGGCGAGTTCGCCAATGCCTATGTCATCGCCCATGAGGTCGCCCACCATGTCCAGAACCTGACCGGCACGCTGGGCGAGGTGAACGCCCAACGCGCCCGCGTCTCGGAACGCGAATCGAACGCGCTCTCGGTGCGGATCGAGCTACAGGCCGATTGCTACGCCGGGGTCTGGGCCCATGCGGCGGCGCGGGAACTGGCGCTGACCGACGCCGATATCCGCGAGGCGCTGAACACGGCGGCCCGGATCGGCGACGACGCGCTGCAACGCTCGGCGGGCGGGCGCGTGGTGCCCGACAGCTTCACGCACGGCACCTCGGAACAGCGCCAGGACTGGTTCTTCCGCGGCTACCGCGCGGGCGACCCCGCCCAATGCGACACTTTCGCCGCGCGGAGCCTGTGAATGGCCGAGATCGTCAACCTGCGGACCAAACGAAAACAGGCCGCGCGGGACGAGGCCCGGGCCAAGGCCGACAGCAACGCCGCGCAGCACGGGCTGAGCAAGGCCCAGAAGGCCCTGGCCAAGGCCCGGACCGACAAGGCCACCCGCGATCTGGACGCGCATCAACTCGACCCCAAATCCCCTTAACCCTTCCTTAACCCGCTATCTTTGTTCGTCAAATATCCCGGGGGTGCGGGGGCTGGCCCCCGCTCCGCCCTCGCCACGCGGCCCAATCCTCGGGTGTATCGAGGTCCGTTACCGCCCGCTGACCCGGCAGGGCAATCAGCCTCGGCGGATGCGCCTTCAGGATCGACCGCGCCCCGTCATCGCCGCCCAGCCCGGCGAAGAGCGGCAGCAGCGCGGGCGGGAAGATGACCGGATGGCCGGGTGTCCCGTCCTCGGCCGTCGCCCGCAGGGGCCTGGCGCCGTCGTAGCCCGCGGCAAGGCGGCGGAAATCCTCGGCCGTCAGCTCGGGCATGTCGGCCGGGGCGAGCAGCAATGCCGAGCCTTCTGCCCAGCGGGCCGCGCCTTTCAGCGAGGCGCTCATGCCCTCTGCCGCCTCCCCGATTGTCAGGCATTCGACATCCAGCCCCTCCAGCGCCGCCACCCGCTGCGGCCGGTCCGGGGGCAGGGTCACGGCGACCGGGCCGAGCCCCGCCGCCTGCATCGCCAGGACCTGCCGCCGGATCAGCGGCAGGCCCTCGACCTCTTCCAGCAGCTTGTCGCCGCCGCGCATCCGGGTCGAGCCGCCGGCGGCCAGCAGCACCAGCCTCAGCCGCGGGGGTGACATGTCCCCGTCCATTGCGCGGCGCGGATGTTGTGGGCCAGCACGATCAGGTTCGAGGAATGCACGGCGATGCCATTGGCGCCCACCGTGGTCATGGTCGGACCCGAAGGGTCGAAGGCCACCAGCACCCCGTCATTGGTGAAGCTGACCGGCATCGGCGGGTTGGCAGTGTTGTTCTCGTAGCGCGCGGTCTCGCCGTCTTCGGACATGACCAGCGCGAAGGACAGCCGGGGCTCGCTGCCGGTGGTGCAGGTGGCGCTGGCGGCGTCGCATTCCTGGACGAAGGCGCAATCGAGGATCTGGGCCGGGACATTCTCGGCCATCGCGCATTGGGCCATGCTGAGGGCCAGAAGGGAGAGCAGAAGTTTCATGAAAGGTCGCCGTCTATCCGTGGAGCGCGGATTTCCTCGAACCCGCCAAAACCGGGCGTCACCGCGACAGGAGGGCCGCGATCGCCGATCGCGGCCGACTATAACACCTTCATCCCTCAGTGAAAGACCGGGAGGCAGCGCCGGGGCCCGGATCGGCGGAGCCGGGTCGTGCAGGTATCAACGGGGCAGGGCGCGTCCCCGGAAACCTGTGCAGCCGCAGGGGCTTGTCCGGCGTTCCTGAGAGATTGGAGGAAGGCGTGCCTTACTCCAGATCGTCCAGCAGATCCTCGCCCTCGTCCCCGGGTTCGCCGCCCAATTCGTCATCCAGCCCATGCGTGCCGCGCTCGCGGTAGGGCGTGGTGCCGTATTGCGCGCGGTAGCATTTGGAGAAATGCGAGGGCGAGGCAAAGCCGCAGGCCAGCGCCACGTTGATGACACTGAGCTCGGTCTGCATCAGCAGGTTGCGGGCCCGGGCCAGCCGCAGCTCCATGTAATAGCGCTTGGGCGAGCGGTTGAGGTAGCGCCGGAACAGCCGCTCCAGCTGCCGGGTCGACATGCCCACCTCCTCGGCCAGTTCGGCCGGCGAGACGGGCTCCTCGATGCTCTGTTCCATCCGCTCGATCACCTTCGACAGGCGCGGATGGCGGACGCCGATCCGGGTCGGGATCGACAGGCGCTGAATGTCGCGGTCGGTGCGGATCGTGGTGTAGATCAGCTGATCGGCCACGGCATTGGCCAGATCCTTGCCATGGTCATCCGCGACCATGGTCAGGATCAGGTCGATGGAGGCCGTGCCGCCTGCCGCGGTCAGCCGGTTGCCGTCGATCACGAAGACCGATTTGGTCAGGTCCGTGTCGGTGAATTCCTCGAGGAAGCCGTCGCGGTTTTCCCAATGGATCGTAGCGCGGCGGTTCTCCAGCAGGCCCGCTTCGGCCAGCGTATGCGCCCCGGTGCAGAGCCCGCCGATCACCGAGCCCTTGCGCGCCACCCTGCGCAGCCAGTTGACCACCGGCTGCGTGGTGTTCGAGCGCACATCGACCCCGCCGCAGACGATCACCACATCGTCGCGCCCGACCTCGGCCAGCGCGCCGTCGACCAGTAGCGTCGCGCCGTTCGAACAGGTCACCGGCTTTCCCGATTCGCTCAACAACGTCCAGCGATAGAGCGGCTGGCCGCTCATCCGGTTGGCGATGCGCAGCGGCTCGATGGCGGCGGCGAAGCTGAGAAAGGTGAATTGATTGAGCAGCAGGAACACGAAATGCCGCTGCCGGATCGGCGCAGGCTGCGAGCGTGCCGCGGCCGGGGCCGTGACAGTAGCGGGCGAGCGGCCGGTCCGCGCGGGCTGGGGGGAACTGGAACGCGGGGCGGGCAGGTCGCTCATCTAGGGTCATCCGGGTGGAGGGGGCACGGTCGCCGTGTGGTTGGTTCGCGACGCCGGTTTGTCGCAATCCAAGCAGGAAAGCCGCAGCCCCGCAAGGAGGGACAAATCGCCCGCGCCCGCCTTGGCTGGTTTGCAAGGCTGAAAAAGCGGTGTATGAGCGCTGATACCGCTGACGGGCCGATTTAAAGGCCGGGCGGTGCATCGACGGAGGACACGATGACCGAAGCCTGGAGCAAATCCGCCTGGCGCGCCAAAGAGCGTATCCAGATGCCGGATTATCCCGATCGGGCCGCGCTTGGCGCGGCCGAGGCGCAGCTGGCCAAATATCCCCCGCTGGTCTTTGCCGGTGAAGCGCGCGCGTTGAAGCGCCAGCTGGGCGAGGCCGCGGCCGGGCGGGCCTTTCTGCTGCAAGGGGGCGATTGCGCCGAGAGCTTTGCCGAGTTCAACGCCGATATCATCCGCGACACCTTCAAGGTGCTGTTGCAGATGGCGGTGGTGCTGACCTATGGCGCCAAGGTGCCGGTGGTGAAAGTGGGCCGCATGGCCGGGCAATTCGCCAAGCCGCGCTCGGCCCCGACCGAGGCGATGGGCGGCGTGGAACTGCCCAGCTACCGCGGCGACATCATCAACGGCTTCGATTTCACGCCGGAAGCGCGGGTGCCCGATCCCCAGCGGATGCTGCAGGCCTATACCCAGGCCGCGGCCTCGCTGAACCTGCTGCGGGCTTTTTCCAAGGGCGGTTTCGCCGATATCCACCGGGTCCATTCCTGGACGCTGGGCTTCACCAAATCCGAGGATGCCGAACGCTACAAGGCGCTCAGCGACCGGATTTCCGACGCGCTCGATTTCATGACCGCGGCCGGGATCACCTCGGACACGATGGGCGCGATGTCGACGGTCGACTTCTACACCTCGCACGAGGCGCTTTTGCTGGAATACGAGGAGGCGCTTTGCCGCATCGATTCCACGACCGGCCTGCCGGTGGCAGGCTCGGGCCACATGATCTGGATCGGCGACCGCACGCGGCAGCCGGACGGGGCGCATGTGGAATTCGCCCGCGGCGTGCAGAACCCGATCGGGCTGAAATGCGGCCCCTCGCTGAGCGCCGAGGATCTGAAGGTCCTGCTACGCAAGCTGAACCCGGAAAACGAGGCCGGGCGCCTGACGCTGATCGCGCGTTTCGGCGCTGGCAAGGCGGGCGAGCATCTGCCCCGCCTGATCCGGGCGGTCAAGGAAGAGGGGGCGAATGTCCTCTGGACCTGCGACCCGATGCACGGCAACACGGTCAAATCGGCGTCCGGTTTCAAGACCCGGCCCTTCGAGCGCGTGCTGCAGGAGGTCCGCGACTTCTTTGCCGTCCACAAGGCCGAGGGCACGATCCCCGGCGGCGTGCATTTCGAAATGACCGGCAAGGACGTGACGGAATGCACCGGCGGGTTGCGCGCGGTGACGGACGAGGATCTGTCCTCGCGCTATCACACCGCCTGCGACCCGCGGCTCAATGCCTCGCAATCGCTGGAACTGGCGTTCCTGGTGTCCGAGGAGCTGTCGCAGCGCCGCAAGGAACTGGCGCGCAAGGCGGTCTGAGGCCTGAGGCCCGGAAATACAAGAAGGGCGGCCGGTCGATAGACCCGCCGCCCTTTCTTCTGCCCGGCGAGGGCGTTCCGGATCTGCGGCCGCTTATTCCTTGCCGCCCTTGATGACCCGCAGCACCGGCCGCTGCCCGCGTTGTGGCAGTTCGGCCGACAGGGGGGCCGACAGGGGGGCCGACAGGGGGGCCGACACTGGGGCCGAGGTCTCGACCCGGCGCTCGGCATTGCCGGTGCCGGCGCGGGCGGCCGGGGCGGGCTTGGCAAAGGGATTGGCGCGGGCATCCCGTTCCATGCGCAGCGGTGCGCTCAGGCGAAATCGCCGCGGCGCGCGTCCGGCAGGCCCCCGCGTTTCGAGCACGCCCAGCACCCGGGTGATGCGCCCGTCGGGATCGGACAGCGGCATCAGCGCCAGCATCCCGTCAATCGCCGCCTGGCCGAAGCCCGCGTCCGAGCGCAGCGGCATCACCGCCCGTGCGCCCTGGGCGACCTGGGCCAGCGCCTGCGCCAGTTCGGTCCGCGCATCGCCGTTGAAGAAGACGCTGAGCGGCATGCCGCGCGGCTCCATCCCCAGCAACTCGCCCAGTTGCTGCCCGCAGAGCCGCAGCCGCGCCACCGAGGGCGCCACCAGCTCGGCCACGAACATCACATCCAGGCAATGGGCCAGCGGCTTGGGGTCCAGTTCGGCCCGCGACGGGCAGATCCGGTCGCCGCGCAGCTCGTTCCAGTGGCTTTGCACCGCCCGGACCGCCGGGTAATCCTGTTCGCCGCTGCGCGCCGTAAAGGGCAGGCGCAGGACGTCGGCAAGGCGTTGGCTCGGCGATTGGCAGTCAGGCACGACATCGGACATGGTTCAGCTCCACAAACTCGGTCGATGCCCAGTTTCGATGACCCCCCCCGGCCCTTCGAATCCGCCCGACCTGCTGTTTACCTTTGTTTGAGAATTCTTACTGATGCCTTAATCTAGCCTCAATTCGCCACAAAGGGGACAAATTCTAGGGAAATGGTTAAGTCGATGACCGGCTACGCCTCCGAAACGGGCGAAATCTCTTTAAATTCAGTGGCATACGCCGCGCAATGGGACCTCCGATCGGTCAATGGCCGGGGCCTGGATCTGCGATTTAGGCTGCCGGATTGGCTCGACGGGCTGGAAGGGTCGTTGCGCAAAATACTTTCAGACAAGGTTAAAAGGGGCAATGTTTCCCTATCGTTGAAACTGTCCCGCAGCGAATCAGCCGGGCCGATGCGACTCAACCCCGCGGCGCTGGATGCGGCGGTAACCATGGTCATGGCGGCCGAGGCTCGGGCCGAAGCCCGCGGGCTGGGTCTGGCACCGATGACGGCCGCGGATCTGCTGGCGCTGAAGGGCGTGATCGACACCGGGCCGGAGACGCTGGACCAGGCCGCGCTGGTGGCCGAACTGCTCACCCGGGCCGAGGCGCTGCTCGCCGCCTTCGACGCCATGCGCGCCGCCGAGGGCGCGGCGCTGGCCGCGGTGATCGGCGCCCAGATCGACACCATCGCCCGGCTGACGGCCGAGGCCCGCCAGGCCGCCGCCGCCCGCCGCCCCGACCAGATCGACTCGCTGAAAGCGGCGCTGGCCCGGCTGACCGAGGCGGCGCCGGGCGTCGATCCCGGGCGGCTGGAGCAGGAACTGGCGCTGATCGCCGTCAAGACCGACGTGACCGAGGAACTCGACCGCCTCGACGCCCATGTCACCGCCGCCCGGCGGCTGATGGCGCAGAGCGACCCGATGGGCCGCAAGCTCGATTTCCTGATGCAGGAGTTCAACCGCGAGGCCAATACCCTGTGTTCCAAGGCCCAGAGCGCCGACCTCACGCGGATCGGCCTTGACCTCAAGACCGTGATCGACCAGATGCGCGAGCAGGTGCAGAACTTGGAGTAGGCGATGGCCCCCTCAGCCTCGCGGCGCGGTCTCTTGATTATCCTCTCCTCGCCCTCGGGCGCGGGGAAATCGACGCTGGCCCGCCGGTTGATGGCCTGGGATCCGACGCTGAAGTTCTCGGTCAGCGCCACCACGCGCGCGCCCCGGCCGGGCGAGACGGACGGGGTGGAATACTTCTTCAAGTCCAAGTCCGAATTCACCGCCATGGTCGCGGCGGGCGAGATGCTGGAACATGCCGAAGTCTTCGGCAATTTCTACGGCACGCCCAAGGGCCCGGTGGCCGCCGCGATGACCGAGGGGCGCGACACGCTCTTCGACATCGACTGGCAGGGCGGGCAGCAGGTGCGCAACTCGGACCTGCGCCATGACGTGGTGTCGATCTTCATCCTGCCGCCCTCGATCGCCGATCTGGAAGCGCGCCTCAGGACCCGCGCCCAGGACACGGACACCGTGATTGCCGGCCGCATGGCGAAAAGCCGTGACGAGATCAGCCATTGGGCGGAATACGACTACGTCATCGTCAACGAGAACATCGAGCAGGCCGAGGATGAGGTGAGAACCATCCTGCGGGCCGAACGGATGCGCCGCGACCGCCAGCCCGGCCTCAGTGATTTCGTCCGCGGGCTGAACCGCGAATTCGACGCCCGCAACCCCGGAGACACGAAGTGATCTATGCCCTGGCCGACCTGTCGCCCGAGATCGACCCCGACACCTGGGTCGCCCCTGACGCCAATGTCATCGGCCGGGTGCGGCTGATGGCGGGCGCCTCGGTCTGGTTCACGGCGACCTTGCGCGGCGATAACGAATGGATCGAGATCGGCGCGGGCTCGAACGTGCAGGAAGGCTGCACGCTGCACACCGACATGGGCTATCCGCTGACCATCGGCCGCGATTGCACCATCGGCCATAACGTCATCCTGCACGGCTGCACCATCGGCGACGAGACGCTGATCGGCATGGGGGCGACGGTGTTGAACGGCGCCCGGATCGGCCGCAACTGCCTGATCGGCGCCGGCGCCCTGATTACCGAGGGGAAAGAGATCCCCGACGGCTCGCTGGTCATGGGCTCGCCCGGCAAGGTGGTGCGGCAGCTGGACGAGGCGGCCTTCACCCGGCTGCGGACCTCGGCCCGCAATTATCAGGACAACATGCGCCGCTTCCGCGAGGGGCTACGCCCCCTCTGAACCACCCGCCCGGGCCTGCAGGTCGCGCAGCACCGCCAGACGGATGGCGCTGGCCAGCCCCAGATCGCCGCGCGCCGCGTCGATGGCTGCGGCGCATTCGTTGATCCCCTGGCCCTGCGCCTTCGCCAGCGCCCGGAACGCCGCCCAGAACTCGGGCTCCAGCGAGACCGAGGTCCGGTGGCCCTTCAGCGTCAGCGAATGTTTCTCGGGCCGGGTCATGGGATCAGCATCGGGAACCAGTCCTCGCGCAGCCGCTGGCCGGGCTGCATGTCATGGCCGGGGTAGGGCGGCGAGGTCCGCCCGGGGCGTTCCACATAGCGCGCGTCGTCGCCCAAAAGGCGCAGCGAGAAGGCCCGCCGCCGCCGGTCGGTGGTGTTGCCGCGCGCGCCGTGCAGGGGGAGGACGTCGAAGGCCACCGCATCGCCCGGCTCCAGCGCCCATTCCAGAACCTGCATCCCCTCGGCATCGGGGTCAGGCACCGGGCGATAGGCCTCAGGGTCGGGGTAGAAGGCGGTCTCGGCCAGCCAGCGGGTCGGCAGGACCGGCTTGTCCCAACGGTGCGAGCCCGCGACGCAGCGCAGCGTCGCGTCGCGGACGGGTTCCATGGGCGACCAGAAGCTGACCGTCTGGCGCCCCTCGACGCAGTGTTGGGGGCCGTCCTGGTGCCAGGGATCCGCCTTGGCGGTGCCGGGTTCCTTCACCAGCGCATGATCGTGGAACATCTGCGCGGACCGGGACCTCAGCAGCGCGGCGGCGGTCCGCGCCGCCTCGGACTCGCGGATGACCCGGGCGAATTCGGGGATCCGTTCCCAGTCGCAGTAGTCGTCGGAAAAGCGCCCGCCCTCACCGGGTTTGAGCTTCGCGGCGGCATGGGGCCCGGGCTCGGCCATGTTACGCTCGATCCCGGCGGCGGTGGTGTCGACCTGATCGGCCCGGTTCGTCCGGATAACCACAGCTCCGTCCCGCTGGAAGGCGTCGATATCGGCTTGGGTCGGGGTCATGGCGGCGCTCCGGTGGCTGGGGGCGAGAGTGGCGGGCGGATGCAAAGGAAGTCAACGGGGCGCGCGGCTGTGGAGGTGTTTCGCCCTCGTTGCCCGCTGTCGCGGGCGCCTTGGGCGACCAGCGGGGGGCATTCTGCCCCCCGGACCCCCCTGAGGATATTGGAAGAACGAAGAGGGGAAAGGGCGCCCGTGGCATCCGTCCCGCAGCCTGCATCTGGTGCGCCCGTCGGTGAGGTCAGGGCGCGCGCCCCGGGCTTTCATTCTGCCTCAAATACGCCCTTCCGACCGCGCCGCGGGGGCCGAGGCCGGGGTGGGGCGATTCGCCTCGTTTGGCCGAATCGCCTCGGCCAGAGGGGGCAGCGGCTGCCG
>NZ_QDDR01000003.1 GCF_003075525.1 Pararhodobacter aggregans
CCGGGCGACAACCTGAAGTTCGAAGTCTCGCTGATCGCGCCGATCGCCATGGAAGAGAAGCTCCGCTTCGCCATCCGTGAAGGCGGCCGCACCGTCGGCGCCGGCGTCGTCTCCAAGATCCTGAAGTGATCTCGGAAACTCGGGGCGGCGCCAGCGTCGTCTCGAAAACCCTGAAGTGACGAGACCCCGTAGGATGGGCAATATTGCCCATCCTACCGACACCGAACCAAAGGCGCGCCGGGCAACCAGCGCGCCCTTCTGCTTTCCCGCCCCGGATCCCGCCATGACCACAATCGCCCTCTATGTCGCGGCCGCGCTGGCGGAGATTGCCGGCTGTTTCGCCGTCTGGGCCTGGTGGCGGCTTGGTGCCGGGGCCCTCTGGCTGCTGCCCGGGCTGGCGGCGCTGGCGCTCTTCGCCTGGCTGCTGGCGCAGGTCCCCGCGGCCCAGGCCGGACGCGCCTTCGCCGCCTATGGCGGGATCTACATCACCGCCTCGCTCCTCTGGCTCTGGCTGGCCGAGGGGCGGCGGCCGGACCTCTGGGACCTGACCGGCGCCCTTCTCTGCCTGCTGGGCGCGGCGGCGATCCTCTGGGGCCCGCGCGGCGCCTGAGCGCAAGGTCCCGTTAACCATTCCTAAAAGGTTAACGGCGATCCTCGGCCCCTGCGGCGGAAACGGGGGATCGCATGCTGGCCTGCGCGCGCACAGTGGCCTTTGACGGGCTCGAGGCCCGTCTGGTCGAGGCGCAATGCGTCCTCAGCCCCGGCCTGCCCGCCTTCCATGTCGTCGGCCTGCCCGACAAGGCGGTGAGCGAGGCCCGCGAACGGGTCCGCGCCGCCCTCGCCTCGCTGGCCATCGCCCTGCCGCCCAAACGCATCACCGTCAACCTCTCGCCCGCCGACCTGCCCAAGGAGGGCTCGCATTTCGACCTGCCGATCGCCCTCTCGCTGCTCGCCGCGCTGGGCATCATCCCCGTCGACGCGCTGGCCGAAACCGTCTCGCTGGGCGAGCTGTCGCTCGACGGGGCGCTGGTGCCGGTGCTGGGCGCCCTGCCCGCCGCCATGACTGCGGCCGCGGAATCCTGTACCCTGATCTGCCCCCGCGCCTGCGGGGCCGAGGCCGCCTGGGTCGGCGCCGCGCGCGTGCTGGCGCCCTCCAGCCTGCAGGACGCCATCGCCCATTTCACCGGCCGCACCCCCCTGCCCGCCGCCCGCCCGGGCGAGGTCACACCTGTAGCCTCCGCCCGCGACCTGCGCGACGTCAAGGGCCAGGAACGCGCAAAGCGGGCACTGGAGATCGCCGCCGCCGGGCGCCATCACCTCATCATGGTCGGCTCGCCCGGCTCCGGCAAATCCATGCTGGCCGCCCGCCTGCCGGGGCTGTTGCCGCCGCTGTCGGCCATGGAAGCCCTTGAAACCTCGATGATCCATTCGCTGGCCGGGCTTCTGGACGAAGGCGGCATCTCCCGCACCCGGCCCTTCCGCGAGCCCCATCACACCGCCTCGGTCGCCGCCATCGTCGGCGGCGGCAAGGGCGCCAAACCCGGCGAGATCAGCCTCGCCCATAACGGCGTCCTGTTCCTGGACGAGCTGCCGGAATTCCCCCGCACCGTGCTGGAAACCCTGCGCCAGCCGATCGAAACCGGCGAGGTGGTGGTGGCCCGCGCCAATGCCCATACCCGCTATCCCTGCCGCTTCCTGCTGGTTGCCGCCGCCAATCCCTGCCGCTGCGGCTATCTGGCCGAGCCCGGCCGCGCCTGCAACCGCGCGCCGCATTGCGGCGAGGATTACATCGGCCGCATCTCGGGCCCGCTGATGGACCGCTTCGACCTGCGGCTTGAGGTGCCGCCGGTCGCCTGGTCCGACCTCGACCTGCCGCCGACCGGCGAGAGTTCGGCCGCCATCGCCGCCCGGGTCGCCCAAGCGCGCGCGGTGCAGGAGGCCCGGTTCGAGGGGCGCCCGGGGCTGCGGGTCAACGCCGATGCCGAGGGCGCCCTGCTGGAGGAAATCGCCGCGCCCGACCGCGAAGGCAAGGAGACGCTGGCCCTGGTGGCCGAGCGCTTCGGCCTGACGGCGCGGGGCTATCACCGGGTGCTGCGAGTGGCGCGGACGATTGCCGATCTGGACGGCTCGCCCGATGTGCGGGCGCCGCATGTGGCCGAGGCGATCAGCTTTCGGCTGTTGGTCGCAGACAGGACAGGATGAAGCGCGCCGTGTGATCGAGCGTATCGTCGGCTTCGGGCAGCCAGCCGTGCAGCATCGGCCAGACATGCGGCAGGTCCCCGGCGATGCGGATTTCGGCCCCGGGCAGGCGGCCGCGCATGCGCTGGGCGTCGTCGCGCAGGATCTCGGTTTCGGCGGCGAGGATCAGCACCGGCGGCGCGGCCGGGAAGGTCGCGTAGAGCGGCGAGAGGCGCGGGTCGTCGGCATCGGCGGGACGCGCCCCGCCCAGGATCTGCGCCCGCGTCTCGGTCAGGCGATGCGCGGGCAGCACCTGATCGCGCGAGGCATTGGTGACCAGCGAGGCGCCGGAAAAGGTCAGGTCGGTCCAGGGCGAAAAGGCGAAGAGCCCCGCCGGCACCCGCCCCTCGCGGCACAGATGCCCGAGGAGCGCCAGCGCCAGACCGCCGCCGGCCGAATCACCGCCCAGAACGATGCTCTCGGGCCGGTGGCCGCGCCGGACCAGCCCGTCATAGGCGGCCAGCGCATCCTCGAAAGCGGCGGGAAAGGGGTGTTCGGGCGCCAGCCGATATCCCGCGACGAAGACCCGGGCGCCGCTGCGCTGCGCCAGCGCGGCGGCGAGCGCGGCATGGGTGCGGGGGCTGCCCATCAGATAGGCGCCGCCGTGGAAATAGAGGATCACGCCCTCGTCCTGCGGCTGGTTCGAGATCCACAGACCCGGCACCCCGCCCTCTTCGGCCTCCAGCAGCAGGCTGCGCGGCGGCAGGCGGCAGAAACGCCGCGCCATCCGTTCGAAATGCGCCCGCGCCGCGCGCGGATCGCGCTGACGCGCCAGCGAGGGGCGCGTCAGGTTCAGCCCGACGAAGCGGGCGACCCTGGCCTGCCAGCTCATTTGGCCGCGCGCCGGGCTTCCAGCGCCTCCCAGATGCGGGCGGCCACGTTGATGCCATCGAAACGCTCCAGCTCCTGGATGCCGGTGGGCGAGGTCACGTTGATCTCGGTCAGCCAGTCGCCGATCACGTCGATGCCAACGAAAACCTGGCCCTTCTCGCGCAGGAGGGGGCCGATGGCAGCGCAGATCTCACGGTCGCGGGCGGTCAGCTCGACCTTCTCGGGACGGCCGCCGACATGCATGTTCGAGCGCGTCTCGCCCTCGGCCGGAACCCGGTTGATGGCGCCGACCGGCTCACCATCGACGAGGATGACGCGCTTGTCGCCCTTGGTCACGGCGGGGAGGTATTTCTGCACGATGAGCGGCTCGCGCGAGAAGCCGGTGAAAAGCTCGTAGAGCGACGAGAGGTTGCGGTCGTTGGCGTCGAGCCGGAACACCCCGGCGCCGCCGTTCCCGTAGAGGGGCTTGAGGATCACATCGCCGTGGCGGTGCTTGAAGTCCTTGATCTCGCTCAGAGATCTGGCGATCATCGTCGGCGGGGTCAGCTGCGGGAAGGTCAGGACCAGCAGCTTCTCCGGGTAGTTGCGCACCCAGAACGGGTCATTCGCCACCACCACCTTGTCGCGGATCAGGTCCAGCAGATGGGTGGTGGTGATATAGGCCATGTCGAAGGGCGGGTCCTGGCGCAGCCAGACCACATCCATGGTCGAGAGGTCCAGCCGCTCCTCCGGTCCGAAGGCCACATGGTCGCCCTGCACGCGCTTGACGGTGAAGGGGCGGGCCCGGGCCACGACTCGGCCTTCGTCGAAGGTCAGCTTGTCGGGCGTGTAGACCCACAGCTGATGGCCCCGCGCCTGGGCCTCTTCGGCCAGGCGGAAGGACGAATCCGCGTTGATGTTGACGCCCTCGATCGGGTCCATCTGGAAAGCGATACGCAGCGCCATGACACCTCCTGCCGATCCGCGAAGGGATCGCCGATCCGGCACCCCCAGCGGATAGATGGCTCAGACGCGCCGGAGTTTCAATCGCTTCGGCCGCTTCCGTTCGGTCTTCACGCAGGCGTCAGGCGCAAAGTGCGTTCTCCAGGATCTCGATCCGGCCGAAAGAATCGATCAGCGCCACGTCGAAACGGGCCGGTGTGTTCAGCCCGGCCGGACAGGTGCCGAGGAATTCCGACGCAGCGTCATAAAGCCGTTGGATCTGCCGGGCCGAGAGCCGTTCCGCCGCCCGTGCATGGCTGCGGCTTTTCTTGACCTCGACAAAGACAAAGCCGTCGCCGTCCCGCATCACCAGGTCGATTTCGCCGCCCTTGCCGCGCCAGCGATGCCGGACCAGCGGGAAACCCCGCTGCTGATAATCGCGCGCCACCTGCCCCTCGGCCGAAAGACCCGCGTGATAGGAAACCGATCCGCTCATTCGTCCCCTTTCCCGAGCGCCAGCGCCCGCTGATACACCTGCCGGCGCGGCAGGCCCGTCGCGCCCGCCACCGCATCCACTGCCTCGCGCAGCGAGACATCCGCCATCGCCGCCCGCAGCATTCCGTCCAGATCGAGGGCCACATCCCGCGCCGCCGCCTGCCCCAGCAGCAAGACGATCTCCCCCTTGAGATCACGGTCGGCAATCGCTGCCGTCACCTCGGCAAGCGAGCCTCGAATCACCTCCTCGAAGCGTTTGGTGAGTTCGCGGCACAGTGCGACCTCCCGTTCCCCATACTCGCCCAATTCATCTAACAATCGGTGAATGCGCTTGGGGCTTTCGTACATCACCAGCGTCGCCGGGATCCCTGTCACCTCGGCCAGCCAGCTTTTGCGCGCGCCGCCCTGCGCGGGGGGAAAGCCCAGAAAGCAGAAGCGGTCGGTCGGCAGCCCGCCCACCGCCAGCGCGGTCAGCACGGCCGAGGCGCCGGGCGCGGCAAGCACGGGAAAACCTTCGGCAATCGCCGCCCGGGCCAGCTGGAAACCGGGGTCGGCGACCAGAGGGGTTCCGGCCTCGCTGGCATAGGCCACCGACTTTCCTTCGGCCAGCAGGCCCATGATCCGCGGCCGGACCTGGGCGCCGTTGTGGTCGTGATAGGCGATCAGCGGACGACCCTTCAGGGGCACGCCATGGATCTCCATCAGCCGGCGCAGGCTGCGGGTGTCCTCGGCCGCCAGCACATCGGCCCCGGCAAAGAGGTCGAGCGCCCGCAGCGTGATGTCGCGCGCGGCACCGATCGGCGTCGAGACCAGATGCAGCCCCGGCGGCACCCGCCCCGGCCGCGCCGAATGGGCCTCGATCCCGGCGGAATGCCGCGCGTCCCCGTCCCCGGACCCTTGCGTCTCGCTCATGCTCGTTCCACAGACACGTTTACTTCACCCCTGGCGTTCAATACTTGTGCCATAGTGTCGCCCGCGGCGAACGCCACCGCAACCCGCCCTGCAAGACCTGATCCGTGAGGAAGTCGATGGATAGCGAAGCCCCCGCACGCAAGCGCCAAGACCGCCAGCCCCTTTCCATCCTGTCGTCGACGGCTCTTGCTGCTCCCACCCGCCGCGGCGCGCTGCTCGGCCTGCTGTCGCTTGCCGCCTGCGGCCCGATCGCGCTGGGGGGCTCGCGCAACGCCGCGCCGATCAATACCGCAGCGCCCGTGGCCGTGGGCCTGCTGGTGCCCTCCGGCTCCACGACCCAGGGCAATGACATCCTGGCCGCGAACCTGGAAAACGCCGCGCGGCTGGCCATCGCCGATCTGGAGGGCGTGCAGATCGACCTGCGCGTCTATGCCACGCAAGGCGACCCCACCATCGCCGCGCAGGTCGCCCGCCAGGCGGTTGACGAGGGCGCGCGCATCCTGCTGGGTCCGGTGCACGGGGCCGAGGCCTCGGCCGTCGGCACCGCCGTCGCCGCGCTGGGCATCAACGTGCTGGCCTTCTCGAACAACCCGGCGATTGCCGGCAACAACGTCTTCGTGCTGGGCCTGACCCCGGACAATGCCGCGCGCCGCGTGCTGTCCTACGCCATGGCCAACAACCGCGGCCGGGTGATGATCATCGGCGAGCGGACCAGTGCGGGCGAGTTGATGATGGCCTCGGTCAACCGGGCCGCGGCCGAGACCGGCGCGCAGATCGTCGCGACCGAGACTTACGATTTCTCGCAGCAGGGCATCGTCGCGGCGCTGCCGCAGATGGCCTCCTCGGCCCGGTCCTCGGGCGCGCAGTCGATCCTGTTCACCGCCGACAGCGCGGGCGCCCTGCCGGTGTTGGCGCAGCTGCTGCCCGACAACCGCATCGCCTATCCGCAATTCCAGTTCATGGGCGTGACGCAGTGGAACATTCCCCCCGCCACGCTGCAATTGCGCGGCTTGCAGGACGGCTGGTTCACCCTGCCCGACCCCGGCGTCACCCAGCAGTTCGAGAGCCGCTATGCCGCCGCTTATGGCGCAACGCCGCATCCGATTGCGGGGCTGGCCTATGACGGGATCGCCGCCATCGGCGCGCTGCTGCGCACCGGCTCGAACGAGGCCCTGTCGCACAGCGCGCTGCGCCAGCAATCGGGCTTCGTCGGCGTGAACGGCGTCTTCCGCTTCCTGTCCGACGGCACCAACGAGCGCGGGCTCGCCGTGGCCACGATCCGCAACAATGCGCTGGTCATCCTGGACCCGGCGCCGCGCAGCTTCGCCGGTCCCGGCGCGTAGGATCCGTCCATGGACAAAGCCGCCGCCCCTCTGGCCCCTGCCGAGCGGCTCTATGCCCTGCCTCCCGCCCCCGGCCCCGACGAATCGCTGATCGTCGAGGCGGGGCGGATCTGCGACCTCGACGCGCTGGAGACGGCGCTGCGCGAGGGGCTGGCGGGACAGGACGACGCGCGCGAGATCCGGGCGCTGACGGTCAAGATCCTGAGCGAGGTCCTGCGGCAGGGCAATGCGGTGCTGCATGCGGCGCTGGCCCGCTCGCCCCGCGATTCGCGCAGCTATGTCCGGGCGCAGAGCTGGCTGACGGATACGGTAGTGATCGCCGCGCTGCGGGTGGCGCAACTGAACCTGCATCCCAATGGCGCACCGACCAAGGGCCAGCGGATCGCCGTCATGGCGGTCGGCGGCTATGGCCGGGCCGAGATGGCGCCGTTTTCCGACGTGGACCTGCTGTTCCTGGCGCCGACCAAGCTGAGCGGCTGGGCGGAAAGCGTCATCGAATCCACGCTCTACATCCTGTGGGATCTGAAGCTGAAGATCGGCCATTCCAGCCGCACGGTCGAGGATTGCCTGCGCCTGGGGCGCGAGGATTACACGATCCGCACCGCGCTGTTGGAGACCCGCTTCCTGACCGGCAACACGACGCTGGCCCGGGAATTGCGCGACCGGCTCTGGTCCGAGCTTTTCGCCAATACCCAGTCCGATTTCATCGAGGCCAAGCTGGCCGAGCGGTCCGAACGGCACCAGAAACAGGGCGGCCAGCGCTATGTGCTGGAGCCCAACGTGAAAGAGGGCAAGGGCGGGCTCAGGGACCTGCAAACCCTCTACTGGATCGCCAAATACATGCACCGCGCGCAGAAGGCGGCGGAGCTGGTGGGCCTCGGCTTCTACACCAAGCCGGAATACGAGAATTTCCGCGCCGCCGAGACCTTCCTCTGGGCGGTGCGCTGCCATCTGCACATCCTGACCGGGCGGGCCACCGATACGCTGAGTTTCGACCTGCAGCCCGAGGTGGCCCAGCGCATGGGCTATCTGGACCATGGCGGGCGCCGCGCGGTCGAGCATTTCATGCAGGATTACTTCCGCCACGCCACCCGCGTGGGGGAACTGACCCGCGTCTTCCTCACCGCGCTGGAAGAGCGTCACGTCAAGCGGGCGCCCAAGCTGCTGGGCCTGCTCAGGCGGCGCAAAAAGGTGAAACCGGGCTACAGTGTCGAGCTGAACCGGCTGGACATCGAGGATCCGAAAAGCTTCCTCGCCGATCCGCTGAACCTGCTGCGCATCTTCGAGGAGGGGCTGCGCACCGGCATGCTGCTGCACCCCGATGCGATGCGCCTCGTTGCCGCCAACCTCGACCGGATCGACGCCGACATGCGGGAAAACCCCGAGGCGGCGCGCATCTTCCTCGACATGCTGCTCAAGCATGGCAACCCCGAGCGGCCGCTCCGGCGGATGAACGAGCTGGGCGTGCTCAGCGCCTTCATCCCCGAATTCGAGCCGATCGTGGCGATGATGCAGTTCAACGTCTACCACCATTACACGGTGGACGAACACACGATCCAATGCGTCAGCGCCCTGGCGCAAATCGAGCGCAAGGAGCTGAAGGAAGAGCTGCCGCTCTCGTCCGCGATCCTCGACGCGGGGGTCAACCGCAAGGTGCTGTACGTGGCGCTGCTGCTGCATGACATCGGCAAGGGCCGGCCCGAGGATCACTCGATCCTCGGCGCGCAGATCGCCCGCAAGGTGGCGCCGCGGCTGGGCCTGAACCCCGAGGAATGCGAGACGGTGGAATGGCTGGTGCGCCATCACCTTCTGATGTCCGACATGGCGCAGAAACGCGATATCGCCGACCCGCGCACCATCCGCGATTTCGCCAAGCTGGTGAAGACCAAGAAGCGGCTCGACCTGCTGACGGTGCTGACCGTCTGCGACATCCGCGGCGTGGGCCCCGGGACCTGGAACAACTGGAAGGCCATGCTGCTCAGGGCGCTGCACGCCGATACGGCGGCCGCGCTGCAGGACGGGGCCGAGGCGCTCAACCGCTCGAACCGCGAGGATGAGGCCAAGCGCGCGCTCCGCCGGGCCCTGGCCGACTGGCCGCGCGCCGATCTGGCGGCCGAGACGGCGCGCCATTACGGCCCCTATTGGCAGGGCCTCACCCCCGAGACGCATGTCGTCTTCGCCCAGCTGCTGCGCGACCTGCCCAACAACGAGATCCGCATCGACCTGAAGCTGGTCGATGACCGCGACGCGACCCGCGCCTGTTTCGCGCTGGCCGACCATCCGGGCATCTTCTCGCGGCTGGCCGGGGCGCTGGCGCTGGTCGGCGCCAATATCGTCGACGCGCGGACCTATACGACCAAGGACGGCTACGCGACGGCCGAGTTCTGGATCCAGGACGCCGAGGGCAAACCCTACGAGGAAGCCCGCCTGCCCCGCCTGCGCAAGATGATCGAGAAGACCTTTGCCGGCGAGGTGGTGGCGACCCAGGCGCTGAAGGACCGCGACAAGGTCAAGAAACGCGAACGCGCCTTCCGGGTGCCCACCAAGATCGTTTTCGACAACGAGGGCTCGGATATCTACACGATCATCGAGGTCGACACCCGCGACCGTCCCGGCCTGCTTTACGATCTGACGCGGACGCTGGCCGCGAACAACATCTACATCGCCAGCGCGGTCATCGCGACTTATGGCGTGCAGGTGGTGGACAGCTTCTACGTCAAGGACATGTTCGGCCTGAAACTGCACGCCAAGTCCAAGCAGGAATCGCTGGAGAAGAAGCTGCGCGCCGCCATCGAGGCCGGGGCGCAGCGGGCGGCGCAGGGGTGACAGGGGCGCGGCTGCCGGCGCTGCGGGCCGGGCGCGGCCGTCGGCGCCTGCCCGGGCCGATAGGGGGCAGCGCCGGAGTTAGGCCCGGCGCGGATACGAAGGACAAGTCTTGAAACCGATCCGCCTGATCCGTTCCGTCGTCACCGTCGGCGGCTGGACCCTGCTGTCGCGCGGCGCGGGCTTCGTGCGCGACGTGATGATGGCGGCCTATCTCGGCTCGGGCCCGGTGGCCGAAGCGTTCTTCGTCGCCTTCTCACTGCCCAACATGTTCCGCCGCTTCTTTGCCGAGGGCGCCTTCAACATGGCCTTCGTGCCGATGTTCGCCAAGAAGCTGGAGACTGGCGACGATGCGCAAGGCTTTGCCCGCGATGCTTTTTCCGGGCTGGCCGGGGTGCTGCTGATCTTCTCGCTGATCGGCACGCTGCTGATGCCCTGGCTGGTGATGGCGATGGCATGGGGCTGGATTGGGGACGAACGCTTTGCATTGACCGTCATGTTCGGGCGGATCACCTTCGTTTACATCCTGTTCATTTCGCTGGTGGCGCTGCTCTCGGGGGTGCTGAACACCTTCGGTCGCTTCACCGAGGCCAGTTTCGTCCCCGTCCTGATGAACCTGATGTTCATCGCCGCCATGCTGCTGGCCGACCGCGCCAACTGGGACATGGGTCTGACGCTTGCCTGGACGGTGCCGCTGACCGGCGTCGCACAGTTCCTGTTCACCTGGTTCTCGGCCCGTCGGCAGGGTTTCACGCTGCTGCCGCACTGGCCACGGCTGACCCCGGACCTAAAGCGCCTTCTCATCATCGCAGGACCCGCCGTCCTTTCCGGCGGCGTGGTGCAGGTCAATCTGCTGGTGGGCCGAGGGGTAGCCTCATGGACGGATGGTGCCGTGGCCTGGCTCAACTACGCCGACCGGCTCTATCAATTGCCGCTGGGCGTGGTGGGCATCGCCATCGGCACCGTGCTGCTGCCCGATCTCAGCCGCCGCCTGCGCGCGGGCGATGCCGAGGGCGGCCGCGCCAGTTTCAACCGCGGGACGGAATTCGCCCTCGCCCTGACCCTGCCCGCCGCCGTGGCGCTGGTGGTGATCGCCGGGCCCTTGGTCGGCGTGCTCTATGGCCGCGGCAGCTGGACGGCCGAGGATACCTGGGCCACCGCGCTGGCGCTGGCGATCTATGGCGCGGGTCTGCCGGCCTTCGTCATGCACAAGGTGCTGCAACCCCTCTATTACGCGCGCGAGGATACCCGCCGCCCGTTCCGCTATGCGCTCTGGTCGATGGGGGTGAACGCGGCTCTGGCGGTCGGCCTGTCGCCGCTGATCGGCTTTGCCGCCGCCGCGCTGGCGACCACGCTGTCGGCCTGGACGATGGTCTGGCAGTTGTGGTCGGGCAGCCGCGGCATGGGGGCCGAGGCGCAATGGGACGACCGCCTGAAATCCCGCCTGCCGCGGATCATCGCCGCCGCGGCGCTGATGGGCGCGGTGCTCTGGGTCGCGGCCGGGTCGTTGGCACCGCTCCTCGCCGCGCCCGGCTGGCGCTATCTGGCCCTGGCGGGCCTGGTGGCGATCGGCGTCGTCAGCTATTTCGGCGGCGGCGCGGCGCTGGGCGCCTTCCGCCTGTCGGATTTCAAGGGCCTGCGCCGGCGACGCTAAAGGCAAGCGCCGACCCGAAGACCGGCGCTGCCAACCCCCGGCACGGCGGCCCTCAGAAGACCTTTCGGCCCACGGCGATTAGGATCACGGCACCGACGAAGCCCGCGATCAGATAGCCGAAGATCCCCGAGAAGCTAACGCCGACCAGGCCGAAGATGAAGCCCGCCACCGCCGCACCGACGATGCCGAGGATGATGTTCAAAAACACCCCGGTGTCGGATTTCATGAACATCGCGGCGAACCAGCCCGCCAGACCGCCGATGATGATGGAACCGATGATCCCCATTGCAAACTCCCTGCGTTGCCTTCTTCATGTAGGGGATCGCGCCGGGCCGACAAGACGCCTCAGCCGCGAATCCGCGCCCTGAGACGCTGCCAGCTTCCGGGGCCCAGCACCAGCGCCGAAGCGCCGAAGCCCAGCGCGAAAGCCGCCAGCTCCGCCATCCAGGCGGGCCCCGTCTCGGCCAGCATCGCAAAGGCCAGCCGCGCGCCGATCAGGACGCCAATGAGGGCGAAGGCCCGGCGCTGCTTGACCCGGTCGCCATGGGCATCGCGCCAGCGCAGCCAGGTCACCGCGCCGACCAGCGCGAAGGCCATCGGCATCGCCCCCAGCAGCCAGCCCAGCTGATCCTGCGCCGTGACCAGCCCGAACAGGAACGCTGCCGCCACCGGCACCACCAGCGCCAGCGCCAGAAATCGGATCGCCCCGAAACTCTCGCCCACCATCTTGCCCAGCGCCGCCAGCAGCACCACGGCAAAGACGGCATGCATCAGGCTGCCATGGACGACGCTGTAGCTGAGGTAGCGCAGCAGGTGGGTCGGCGGAAAGCGCCTGTTCTCCAGCATCCACTCCTGGATACCGCTGGAAAAGGCGAAACGCTCGATCGCCCGGACCCGCCAGCCGATGCCCTGCTCACCGCCGATCACCCCCTGCCCGGCCAGGCTGAGGGTGATCTCGACCGCCAGGATCACCAGGACCAGCAGCCAGACCGCCCCCGGCAAAGGGTTGATCGGCGAGGAATTGAGGTCGCGCAGCAGGCGCTCGTCGTCTGGGTCGCTCATCGGGGCTCCGGTCGGGTCCGCGTGGGGTCGGTTGACGCCCCGTCGCGCCAGCGATAAGCGAGGCGGAGCCGTTTTTCCACCATGGAGTGTCGTCCATGACCGACGCCAAGGCCCCGACCGCCACCGCCGATGCGAACCCGGGCTTCACGCCGCGGGTGTTTTCCGGGATCCAGCCCTCGGGCGGCCTGACGCTGGGCAATTACCTCGGCGCCATCAAGCGCTTCGTGGAGATGCAGGGCCAGGGGGTCGAGACGATCTATTGCATGGTCGACATGCATGCGATCACCGTCTGGCAGGACCCCGAGGCCTTGCGCCGGCAGACACGGGAACTGGCGGCGGGCTATCTGGCGGCGGGCCTCGATCCCACGAAATCCATCCTCTTCAACCAGAGCCAGGTCTCGGCCCATGCCGAATTAGGCTGGATTTTCAACTGCGTGGCCCGGATGGGCTGGATGAACCGCATGACGCAGTGGAAGGACAAGACCTCGGGCAAGGATGCCGAGAAGGCCTCGCTGGGGCTTTTCGCCTATCCCTCGCTGATGGCGGCCGACATTCTGGTCTATCACGCCACGCATGTGCCGGTGGGCGAGGACCAGAAGCAGCATGTCGAGCTGACCCGCGACATCGCGGCGAAGTTCAACCATGATTTCAAGGTCGATTTCTTCCCGATGACCAACCCGGTGATCGAGGGCGCGGCGACGCGGGTGATGAGTCTGCGCGACGGCACCAAGAAGATGTCGAAATCGGACCCGTCGGATGCCGCGCGGATCAACCTCACGGACGATGCCGACACGATCGCCAAAAAGATCAAGAAGGCCAAGACCGACGCCGAGCCGCTGCCCGAAAGCTTCGAGGCGCTGGCCGACCGGCCCGAGGCGAAGAATCTGGTCAACATCTATGCGGCGCTCGCGGGCATGACCAAGGATGCGGTGCTGGCCGAGTTCGCGGGTCAGGGTTTCGGCGCCTTCAAGCCGAAGCTCGCCGATCTGGCGGTCGCCTCGCTGGCCCCGATCTCGACCGAGATGTCGCGGCTGATGCAGGACCCGGCCGAGATCGACCGGATCCTCGGCCAGGGGGCCGACAAGGCCGATGCCATCGCCCGGCCGATCCTGGAAAAGACCTACGACATCGTCGGCATGATCCGCTCGCGCCGCTGAGGCGACTGGCGGCGGCTGGCCCGCTCCCGCCCGCCTCCCGCCGCGAAGCGGCCGGTGCTGGTGACGGACCCTGCGCGGCCCGTCGCGCGCCCGGCGTTCCGTCCCCGGGGACGGGCATCCTCCCCCCTCCCCGCCTGCTCCCCCAAGGCAGTACGAAAGCGCCGCCCCTCTCCTCCCGCGCCACCGTCCTGCCGCCTTCTTTGCGCTTCAAATATCCTCGGGGGTTTCCAAAGGGGGTGGAAAACCCCCTTTGGCGGGGGGTGCGGGGGGCGGCGCCCCCCGCCGGTCGCCCGAGGAGCGCGCGCTTGCGCGCGGGACGAGGGCGAAACCGCTCCCCTGCCCCCGCCCCTGACCCTGACCTGGCGCCGTGCCCGCGCTCACGGCTCGCGCAGCGCCCGGGCGAAATGGTCGCGGACCGGGTCGATCAGATAGGCCAGCGGCGTGCGCACGCCGGTGGCGATGAAGGCCTGCACGCTCATCCCCGGGACCAGACCGTCCTCGCCCACGGCGCTCAGCGTCTCGGCTGTCGGCACGATCTCGACCCGGAAATGCCGCGTGCCGGTGCGTTCGTCGGCGAAGGTCGCGGCCGAAATCGCCGTCACGCGCCCCGGCAGATCCGGCAATTCGCGCGCGGTGAGGCCAGGAAAGCGCAGCATCGCCAGCTGACCGAGACGGATATAGTCGATCTCGTCGGGACTCACGCGCAGGGTCAGCACCGGCTTGGGCGGCGCCGAGAGGATCTGCATCACCACGTCGGCCGGGCGCAGCACGGTCCCGACGGCGGCGATCGTCAGGTCATGCACCACGCCCGCCGCCGGGGCCCGGATCTCGAGCGCGGCGAGATGGGTCAGCAGGGCCGCGCGGCGCGCGTTCAGCTCGATCAGCTGGCGCCCGGTTTCGGCGAATTGCAGTTCCGCTTCCTCGCGCCGGGCCGCCCCCAGCGACGAGACCTGCATGGCGATCTCGGTGATCTGGCCGCGCAATTCGCCGTCCCGCGCGGCGAGCGCGGCGCGGGACCCGGCCAGCCGGGCATTGGCGCGCGCCAGTTCGCTGACCCGGGTCGACGGGGTGAGGCCGCGGTCGCGCAGCACCTGCTGGTTGTCGAGTTCCTCGTGCAGGATCTGCGCCTCGGCCTCCAGTTCCTGCCGCTGGCCGATCAGCCCTTCCAGTTCGGCCTCGGCCTGGCGGCGGCGCTGCAGGAGCTGCGCTTCCTGCCGCTCGTAGGTTTCGCGCCGGGCATCGTAGAGGCGCAGCTGGGCCCGCAGCGCCCGCATGCGCACGCGGTCTTCCATCGCCGAGACCGGCACCACCGGGAAATCGAGGCCGTCACGCTCGGCCCTGAGGCGCATGAGCCGCGCCTCGGCCTCGACGATCTGCGCCTCGATGAAGTCGAGTTCGCTGCGGGGGGCGGCATTGTCCAGGGCGGCCAGCAACTCGCCCGCGGCGACCGTCTGGCCCTCGTGCACCAGCAATTGCGCGACGACGCCCCCGTCCGGGTGCTGCACCGGGTGGCGGTAGGGGGCGACATCGACCTCGCCCATCGCCACCACGGCCGAGATGATGGCGGCGCTCGCCGCCCAGCCGATCAGCCCGGTCAGCAGGATCACGCAGGCGGTCATGCCCAGCAGGATGGGCGAGCGGGCCTTGAGTTCGGGGATCTCATCCATCGCGCCCCCGCCCTCCGCCGCCGCCATTGCCGACCACCGCCATGTGATTGCGCACCATCTCGCGCAGGATGATGTCACGCGGGCCGAAGCCGGTCTGCACGCCGCCATCCAGCACCAGCAGATCGTCGCATTCGGCGATCGAGGTCGGGCGCAGCGCCGTCACCACCACCACCGCGCCGCGCGCCTTCAGCGCCCGGACCGCGGCGTTGAAGGCCGAGGTGCCGTCAGCGTCGAGATGCGCCGAGGGTTCGTCCAGAATGACCAGCGCCGGATCGTTGTAGAAGGCCCGCGCCAGCCCCACGCGCTGCACCAGCCCGCCGGCCAGATGCGCGACCTCGGGCTCGGTCGAGGTGTCATAGGCCTCGGGCAGGGCGGTGATCGCCCCATGCACCCCGGCCAGCCGTGCCGCGGCCTCGATCCGGGTGGGGTCGGCCTTGGGGTCGTGGCGGGCGATGGCCTCGCCCAGCGTGCCGGGCAGCAGGGCGAAGCGCTGCGGCAGGTAGCCGATGCGGGTCACCGGCACCTTGGAGAGCGGCACCTCACCCAGCCGCAGAACCCCGGCCGAAGGCGGCATCGCCCCGGCCAGAACCCGCGAGAACAGGCTCTTGCCCGAACCGCCCGGCCCGATCACCCCCAGCGCCGTGCCGGGGCGCACGGTGAAGCCGTTGAGCCTGAGCACCGCCTCGCGCCGCCCCTGCGGCACGACGACCAGCCCCCGCACGCTGAGCGCGCCGCCGACCGGGCCGCTGACCGGCTCGACCGCGGCGCCGGTGGCGCGCAGGAAGCCGTCGAGTCTGCGCCAGCCCGCCAGCGCCACATGCAGCCGCCCCCAATGCGCCGCCAGCTGCTCGACCGGTGCCAGCGCCCGACCGAGCAGGATCGAGGTGCCGACCATCAGGCCCGGCGACAGCTGGTTGTCGAGCACCAGCCAGGCCCCCAGGGCCAGCGTCGCCGATTGCAGGAACAGCCGGAAGGTCCGGGCCAGCGCCGTCGAGCGCACCGAGCGGTCAGTCGTGGTCAGCAGCGCTGACAGCGCCTCGCGCCGGTAATCGCGCCAGCGGGCGAAGACATCGGGCGTCAGGCTGGCGACGCGGTCGCCGCCCTCATTCTCGATCGCGGCCTGCAGCAGGTCGGCGGCCGAATCCTGCCGGTGGGCGTTGCCCAGAAGCCGCCGCTGCTGCATGTGCCCGGACAGAGCCAGCAGCGCCAGCACCACGCCGCCCCAGACCGCCAGCCACCCGAGATAGGGATGCACGACATAGAGCAGCGCGAGAAAGGCCAGGGTCCAGGGCAGGTCCAGCAGCGCCTGGGCGATCTGCGAGCCCAGCACGCGTTGCACCGTATCGAGGTCATGCATCGCCAGCGCGGCGCGCGGATCGGGCGGATCGCGCAGACGGGCACGGAGACTGGCCTCGAACACGCGCTTTTCCAGCTCGTGCCGGGCCCAGGCGCCGATGCGGAGCAGGATCTGCCCCCGCGCCGTGTCGATCCCCGCCATCATGGCATAGAGAAAGCCCACCAGCGCGAAGAGGACGAAAAGCGTGGCGGTCGAGCGGCCGGTCAGCACCCGGTCATAGACCTGCAGCATGAAGATCGGCCCGGTCAGCACCAGCAGGTTCGAAACCGCGCCGAAGAGCAGCGCCGCGACCCACAGGCTGCGCGTCTTCGCGGTCCAGTTTCCGGCCGTGATCCTGTTCGGCATGCCGCACCCCGACAAACGGGGAAGCACGGTTGCCCTTGTCACATTCCCCTTTTACACCACCCTTAGGACCGAGGTGCTAGTATTCGGTAAATGAGCGCAAAGGAGGCACGCGTGAGACATCGCTGGCTGGCAGCATTCTTCGCCATCGCGCTGATCGCAGGCTGCGCCCGCGCGCCGGAGCCGGGGGTCAACGACCCCTACGAATCGACCAACCGGGCCTGGTTCGACAGCAATCTGCGGCTGAGTTCGGCCATCACCGGCAGCGAGGAAGCGCCAGGGGAAACCACGCCGCCCCGCGCCAGCCCCTTCCGCCGCGCGCTGAGCAACGTCGGCGGCAACCTGGGCCTTCCGTCCAGCATTCTCAACGACTTGCTGCAGATCCGCCCCGCGCGCGCGGCCGAAAACACCGTGCGGCTGGTCATCAACACGACCGTCGGTCTGGGCGGGCTGTTCGACCCGGCCGGGGCCATGGGCTTCCACGGCCGCCGCTCGGATTTCGGCGAGACGCTGCATCGCTGGGGTGTCGGCGAAGGCGCCTATGTGGTGTTGCCGGTCTTTGGCCCCTCGACCGAGCGCGACAGCGCCGGGCTGGTGGTCGACATGCTGATCGACCCGCTGCGGTTCGTGCTGCCCGCCCCGGAATATGGCTACAGCAGCGCCGTGCGTCTCGGCGGACGCCTGGCCGATGCGGCGGAATATTCGGACCTGCTCGACGCGAATGTGATCAATACCGCCGACCCTTATGCCCAGGCGCGCCTTCTTTATCTGCAGACCAGACGCTATCATCTGGGCGTCGAAGTCGAAGAGGAGATCATTGACCCCTATGCCGATTTCTAGACCGACCCGCCGTCTGCTGCTGGCCAGCATGGCCGCCGCCGCCGCCGCCCCGATGCTGGGCGGGCCCGCCGCCGCGCTGACCCAGGCGCAGGCGAACGAGCTGATCGGGCGGGTGATGGCCGACGTGCAGGGGATCATCAACTCGGGATCCTCGGAATCGCAGGTCATCACCCGGTTCGAGCAGCTTTTCACCCGCTACGCCGATGTGCCGACCATCGCCCGCTCGGCCCTCGGCCCGCCGGCGCGGAGCGCGAGCGCGGCGCAGATGTCGGCCTTTACCGAGGCTTTCCGCGGCTATCTGGCGCGCAAATACGGCCGCCAGTTCCGCCGCTTCGCCGGGGCCGCGGCCGAGGTCACGGGCGCGCGCCAGGTGCAGAGCTTCTGGGAGGTCGTCTCGACCATCACCATGCGCGGCGAGGCCCCGTTCGAGGTTCGCTGGCATGTGTCGGACCGGTCGGGGCAGATCCTGTTCTTCAACCTTATCATCGACGGCGTGAATGTCCTGGCCGCCGAGCGGCAGGAAGTCGGCAGCATGCTGGAACGCCGGGGCGGCAACCTGGACCGGATGATCCAGGACCTGCGGCAAGCCGGATGAGGGCCGCGCTGATCCTGACCCTGGCCCTGATGGCGAGCGGCGCCTCGGCGCAGAGCCTCTATGACGGGACATGGACCTATCTCGATGCCTCCAGCTGCAGGCCCGGGTCGGATGCGGTGATCCGCGTCACCGGGTCCGAGATCCGCTATTACGAATCCCTGTGCCGCCTGTCCAATCCGGTGCCGGTGCGGGACATGGGCGCCACGCTCTATGACGCCGAATGCGCGGGCGAGGGCGACACATGGCAGCACCGGCTCATGCTGATGCGGACCGAGGAGGGGCAGCTGCTGCAGCTGACCCCGGGCCGCGCGCAGCTGCTGAATGCCTGCCCCGCGGACAGCCCGGCCGAGGCGCCGGGGAAATAACCCACCCGCCATCGCGCAAGCAAAAGGCCGGCTCAGCGCCGGCCTTTTGCGTTCAGTGCTGGCCTTTTGCGGTCAACGTCCGCCCAGCAGCCCGTTCAGGATCCCCATCACCGCGTCGCCAAGGCTGTCGCCGCCGCCTTGGGTCGAGCCCGGCGCGCCGCGGGTGGTCGGCGGTTGCAGGTCGGTGTTGGGCTGCGAGGGCACGATCATCGGCAGCGGATGCAGCGGCGTCCCCTCGTGCACGCGGACCATGACCTCGCGCCAGATCTCGGCCGGGAGGCCGCCACCGGAAACGCCGGTCAGCGGCGCGTTGTCGTCGTTGCCCATCCAGACGCCGACCACGTAATCGGCGGTGAAGCCGACGAACCAGGCGTCGCGGGCGCTGGTCGTGGTGCCGGTCTTGCCCGCGGCCTGCCGCCCGTCGGGCAGCCGGGCCCGCCGGCCGGTGCCATAGGGCGCGTCGATCACCTGCGTCATCATCCAGACCAGCCGCTCGGCCGCCTCGGCGCTGATAACCCGCTCGCCGATACCCGAGCCGATGGTCATCAGCGGCGTCCGCTCTCCGGCCAGCGACAGCGAGGTGAAGCCATAGGGCCGCACCGACGAGCCGCCGTTCAGGATGCCCGCGAAAGCCGCCGTCATGTCCAGCAGCGTCGCCTCGGACGAGCCCAGCGCCAGCGAGGGCCCCTCGGCCAGTTCGGAATGCAGGCCGAAGGCGTTCGCGGCCTGGCGCACGCGCTCGCGGCCCATCGCCTCGGAAATGCGCACGGCGGGGATGTTCTGCGACCGGGCCAGGGCCTCGGCCAGGGTCATGTAGCCCAGGAAGTTGTTGGAGTAATTCCGCGGCGTCCAGGGGCCCGAGCCCGGGACGTTGATGGTCAGGGGCGAATCCTCGACCAGATCGAAGGGCTGATAGCCGTCCTCCATCGCCAGCGCATAGACGAAGGGCTTGAAGGCCGAGCCGGTCTGCCGCTGCGCCTGGGTGGCGCGGTTGAAGCCGCCGGTCACGTAATGCCGCCCGCCGACCATGCCCCGCACGGCGCCATCGGCCGACATGATGACCACCGCCGCCTCGGCCTCGGAGCCCTCGCGCACCCGGTCGGCGAAGACCTGGCGCACGGCTTCTTCGGCGGCGCGCTGGATGCGCTGGTCCAGCGTGGTCTGGATCATCACGTCCTCGGTCGTCTCGCGCGTCAGATAGGCCGGGCCGCTCTGCATCACCCAATCGGCGAAATAGCCGCCGGTGGTGCTGTCCGCCGCCTCGTGCAGGGTCGCCGGATTGGCGCGGGCCTGCTGGTACTCGGCCTCGGACAGATAGCCCTGTTCGCGCATCAGCCCCAGCACCACCGCGGCGCGTTCCTGCGCGCGTTGCAGGTTGCGGGTCGGCGCGTAATAGCTGGGCGCGGGCAGAAGGCCCGCCAGCATCGCCGCCTGTTGCGGGTTCACCTCGCGCGCCGAGATGCCGAAATAGCGCTCGGACGCGGCCTCGAACCCGCGCGAACTGGCGCCGAGGAAGGCGCGGTTCAGATAGATCGAGAGGATCTCGTCCTTGGAATAATGCAGTTCCAGCGCGAAGGCATAGGGCAGTTCCTGGATCTTGCGCCAGATCGTGCCCTCGCGGCAATCGGCCTCGTAGGCGGCCTCGTTCTGCCAGACATCGGGGTCGAATTCACGCCCCAGGCACAGCAGTTTCGCCACCTGCTGGGTGATGGTCGAGCCGCCCGCGCCCCGGAACGCCCCCCGCCCCGAGGCGATGTTCGAGGCGATGGCCCCGGCGATGCCGCGCGGGCTCACGCCGAAATGCCAGTAAAAGCGCCGGTCCTCGGAGGCCACGACCGCGTGGCGCAGATGCTCGGACACATCCCCGGCCATGGTCGAGCCGCCGAAGGATTCGCCCCGCCAGGCAAAGACTGTGCCGTCCGCGTCGCTCATCGTCACCGAACCGCGGGCCCGGCCGTCCAGAAGCTCGGTCACGCTGCCGGGCAAGGTGGTGTAGAAATAGAAGGTCGCGGCCGCCATCACCAGCATGGCCAGCAGCGACACCCGCCAGGTGACGCCCCAGACGATGCGGAAGACCAGCCGGAAAAAGCCGCCGACGAAACGCACGATCGGGTTGCCCGAGCGTTTCGGCTGACGCTTGCGCGGGGGCCTGCGCCCGCCGCCCCCCGACCCGCCCCGCGACCCGCCGCCCGACCCGCCGCCCGACCCGTTGCCAGCCTGAGGCCGAGGCGCCGAGGCGCGCCGGTCCGCCACAAGAGGAGGACGCCGGGTTCCGTTCGATACCATACGCTGTTCTGCCCGCTGCCGTGCCGTTTCGTGTCTTTGGCGTACAATACCCGCGCGCCGCGCGCTTGTGGAGGCCCCCTCTCACGGCGATTCGCCTTCGTGATATGCCCGATATTTAATCGGCCGTGCCTAATTGTTCATTTTTTGAGCAATCAGCCGGTTTCGGGGCGGTTTCCGGCCCGTCCCAGCGTTGCGCTTTGCCGCTTTGGACAGCGCTATTGGCGCAGGACGCGCCCGGCGAAGGGCGCCCCTGGGACCGCAAGAAGGGGGCACACGTGAAGTACATCATCGCAGCAATCAAGCCGTTCAAGCTGGAGGAGGTCCGCGAGGCGCTGACCACCATCGGCGTGCGCGGCCTGATGGTCACCGAGATCAAGGGCTTCGGGACGCAGTCGGGACATACCGAAATCTACCGCGGCGCCGAATACGCCGTGAACTTCGTTCCGAAAGTGAAACTGGAAATCGCCGTGCCCGATGGACTGGCGGATCAGGTCGTCGAGACGCTGTCGCGGACCGCGCGCACCGGCAAGATCGGCGACGGCAAGATCTTCGTTCTGGATCTGGAACAGGCAACCCGCGTGCGGACCGGCGAAGCCGGCGACGAAGCGCTCTGAGCGACCACGGGACAAAGGGACCGACACACATGCAACTGAAAAAACTCCTTCCCTCTGCTGCCGTGGCCGCGATGCTGCCGCTGGCCGCCCTCGCCCAGGAGGCGACCGAGGCCGCCGCCGAGGTGGTGACCGAAACCATGGACAAGGGCGATGTCGCCTGGATGATGACCGCCACCGTGCTGGTGCTGTTCATGATCGTCCCGGGCCTGGCGCTGTTCTACGGCGGCCTCGTGCGCTCGAAGAACATGCTCTCGGTGCTGATGCAATGTACCTCCATCGCCGCCATGGTCATGGTGATCTGGGTGCTCTGGGGCTATTCCTTCGCCTTCGGCGGCAGCACCTCGCCCTATTGGGGCGGCTTCGGCAAACTGTTCCTCGGCGGTGTCACGGCTGATTCGATGGCCGCGACCTTCACCGATGGCGTGGTGATCCCCGAATTCATCTTCATCGCCTTCCAGATGACCTTTGCCGCCATCACCCCGGCCCTGATCGTCGGCGCCTTCGCCGAGCGCATCAAGTTCGGCGCGATGATGCTGTTCATGGCGCTTTGGGTGACGCTGGTCTATTTCCCGATCGCCCACATGGTCTGGGACGGCTCGGGCCTGATCTTCAACCTGGGCGGCGGCACCGGCGCCATCGACTTCGCCGGCGGCACCGTGGTCCACATCAACGCCGGGATCGCGGCGCTGGTCGCGGCGCTGGTCATCGGCCCGCGCGTGGGCTTCAAGAAAGACAACATGGCCCCGCATTCGATGACCCTGACGCTGGTTGGCGCCGGCATGCTCTGGGTCGGCTGGTTCGGCTTCAACGCCGGTTCCAACCTCGAGGCCAACGGGGGCGCCGGCCTGGCGATGATCAACACCTTCATCGCCACCGCCGCCGCCATCCTGGCCTGGAACATCGTCGAGAAGATCACCCGCAAGCATTCCTCGATGCTGGGTGCCGCCTCGGGCATGATCGCCGGCCTCGTGGCCATCACCCCGGCCTGCGGCACCATCGGCCCGATGGGCGCCATCGTGCTGGGCGCCGCGGCCTCGGTGATCTGCTACTTCTTCGTGGCGGTCGTGAAGACCAAGATGGGCTATGACGACAGCCTCGACGTGTTCGGCATCCACGGCATCGGCGGCATCGTCGGCGCCATCGGCACCGGCTTCCTCTCGGCCGAAGCCTTCGGCGGCGTGGGCACCCTGGCCGATACCGCGGCCGCCCAGACCTGGATCCAGATCCAGGCCGTGGCGATCACCATCGTCTGGTCGGGCGTCGTGTCCTTCATCCTGCTGAAAGTCGTCGACATGGTCATGGGTCTGCGCGTGTCGACCGATGACGAGCGTCAGGGCCTGGACCTCACCAGCCACGGCGAATCGGCCTACAACCACTGATCCCGCTCTCTCTCCGACGGGATCCTGGACCCGGGCGTTCGCGCCCGGGTTCTTTCGTTTCGGCGTTTGGAGCTTGGCGGGAGCAGAGGGGTTTCGCCCTCGGCCGCAAGGCTTTCAGCCTCGCGCCTTCGGGCGACCAGCCGGGGGGTTTCACACCCCCCGGACCCCCCGTGGGATATTTGCAGAACGAAGAGGGAGGGGGGGCGGCGCCTGGCCGCGCCCGGATCTCAGCCCCGGCGGATGGTGTCGCCCGGTTCCAGCCGCGGGGTGAGCTGGATCTTGTGGCCGCCCATCACCCCGTCGCCGAAGCCCTTGCCGGCGATGATCGCCGCCGCCTTCTCGCCGATCTCACGGCGGCAGGCGTCGATGGTGGCCAGCTGCATCGGCAGCCCGTCCAGGAAATCGGTGCCGTTGAACCCGGCGAGGCCCAGCCTGCCCGGGATGTCATAGCCCTTGTCGAGGCAGTAGAGCAGCCCGCCCGCGCCGATCATGTCGTTGGAATAATAGAGGAAGTCGATGTCCGGGTTGCGGGTCAAGATCGCCTCGGTCAGCTCGCGGCCCTTCTTCAGCGCCGAGCCCCCGGAATAGAGTTCCGTCGCGGTCAGTTCCAGCCCGTGCTCGGCCAGCCCCTCGATCAGCCCTTCCATGCGTTTGCGCGCGCGGTGGTCGTCGGTCATCTTGGTGCCCAGAAAGCCGATCCTGCGATAGCCCGCGGCGACGATGGCCTCGGCCATCTGGCGCCCCGCGGCGCGATGCGAGATGCCGACCACGCTGTCGATGGGCTCGCCGTCGGAATCCATGATCTCGACGATCGGGATCCCCGCGTTCTCCAGCATGGCGCGCGCGGCTTCGGTATGTTCGAGGCCTGCAATGATGACACCCGAGGGACGCCAGGACAGCATCTCGTAGAGGACTTCCTCTTCCTTCTCCGCCGAGTAATTCGTGACGCCGAAGACCGGCTGCAGCCCGCTGTCCTCCAGCGCGGCGGAGATGCCGCTCAGCACCTCGGGAAAGACCATGTTCGACAGGGACGGCACGATCACCGCCACCAGATTGACCTGTTGCGAGGCCAGCCCGCCGGCGATCTTGTTGGGCACATAGCCCAGCGCCCGGGCGGCGGCGAGGACCTTCTCGCGCGTGGCGGGCGAGACATCCTCGCGGTTCCTGAGCACCCGGCTGACCGTCATCTCGCTGACCCCGCAGGCCTCGGACACGTCCCGCAGCGTCAGGGGGCGGCGGATCTCGGGTTGACGGGGTTGCGACATGCGGCGGGCCTCCTTCGTGCGGAGGAACGGCGTGACGCCATCCTCCGCGCCCCTGATCGTTACGGCGAATGAGCCTTTCTAGACCGGGGTTTAGGCCAGTGTCAAAGCAAGGATGATACCGCAATCATCAGGCCCTGCCGCGCGGTCCGGGCTTGCCTTGCGCCGCACTTGCCGCGATAGAGGGGGCGGCGGCCCCGTGGCTCAACTGGATAGAGCAGTCCCCTCCTAAGGGACAGGTTGCAGGTTCGAATCCTGCCGGGGTCACCATCGCCCTTTTCGGGGCGCGCGATCTCCCTGTTTCAGCCCGAATGTATCGGGACCAGCGCGATGTCGGTGGGGCCGATCGCGGTGACACCCTGCAGCAATGCCAGCGGCTGACCGTCGATGAGGATGCGCAGGCCGCCCGCCTCGGCGTCGTAGAGGGTCGTGACCTCGGGCTCGGGGCCCTGCCCGTCCCAGCCGATGGTCAGATGGTCGATGCCGGGTTCGAAATCTGCCACCACGGCCGGGTTGTCGGCGTCGATCCAGCCGTCCAGCAGGAAGGTATCGGCCCCCTCTCCGCCATGGGCCAGATCGTTGCCGCCCAGATGCAGCGTGTCGGCGCCCGCGCCGCCGTTCAGCGTATCCGCCTCGCCGCGGTCGTTGCCGCCCTCGAGCCGGTCGTTGCCATCGCCCCCCATCAGGAGGTCGCGCCCCTCGCCCCCGTCCAGCGCGTCGTCGTCGAAGCCGCCCTCGAGCGTATCGTCGCCCTCACCGCCGTTGAGCGTGTCGGCGCCCGAGCCGCCGGTCAGCCAATCCGCCCCCGAGCCGCCATCAAGGATGTCATCGCCGCTGGCGCCCAGGAGCCAGTCGGCATCGTCGCCGCCAGTGAGCGTGTCGTTGCCGGTGCCGCCGTCGAGCGTGTCGGACCCCGCCCCGCCATCGAGCGAGTCGCGGCCGCCCATCCCCTCGACCCAATCGTTGCCGCCGCCGCCGAGAACCGTATCCGAGCCCGCCTCGACGGCCAGATTGTCGTCGCCATCGGTGCCTTCAAGGTAGCGGTTGGCGGGCAGTTCGGGCGGATATTCGCTGTCGGTGATGGTGCCGTCGGCGGGCTCTTCGCCGCCCGGCGCAGCGGGCGCCGGGTCGACCTGTACGGCGGGGGCAGTTCCGGCGGGATCGACGAGCGCCAGGGTGTCGTCCTCCGGGGCCGGGAGGGCGGAGGCGGCCGGGTCGTCTGCGGGCGCGGGTTCCCCGGGCATCGGCGTTTCGGGCAGGGGGTCTTCGGGCAGGGGATCGTCGGGCGGGGGTTCGGTTCCGCCGGGCTCCTCGCCCGCGGCGTCGATCAGCTCGCCTTCGCCGGTGGCATCGCCGCCGGGGTCGTCCCCGGGCGCCGCCGGATCGGGATCATCGACCGCGTCCTCGGCCGCGCCGCGGATGAAGGTATCGCTCACGCCCGCGGCGACCGCGATGCCGAGAAGCCCCAGCAGAAACCACATGCAAACCCCCAGCCGCCCGCAGACGGCACACCGTTACAGAGTCCAGAATACACCGCGAACCCTTGAACAAACAGGGACCATAGAGACGCAGCAAGGCAGATTCTGCGCGCATGGTTAACATCCCGCCCCGCCGCCCGGTCCCTGCCCCGCGCGAATCCGATTGCCCTTGGGCCGCCGATCGCCTATACGCGCGCATCCTCGCCCCGTCATGGGGTCAGGACCCTCCATGGGCCCGCGCTGGACGACATCCCGGCCGATGCCTTCACCCTTTGACCACAGGAGACCCCGATGTCGATCACCGTCGAAGAAAAGCAGCGTCTGATCAAGGAATTCGGCACCAAGGAAGGCGACACCGGCTCGCCCGAAGTGCAGGTTGCCATCCTGACCTCGCGCATCACCACCCTGACCGAGCACTTCAAGACCCACAAGAAGGACAACCACAGCCGTCGTGGCCTTCTGATGCTGGTCGCCCAGCGCCGCAAGCTGCTGGACTACCTGAAGGGCAAGGAAGAGGCCCGCTACACCGCGCTGATCGGCCGCCTCGGCATCCGCCGCTGAGCTGCCGCGCCTCGCGCAGACGACCGAACGCCGGCTCATCGAGCCGGCGTTTTGCATGCCCGATGGCCCTTTGGCCTCCCCTTGACTTCCCCGCTTCTGCGGCGCAGCGTGCGCGGGTTTTCCGCTTGGGGGACCCCATGGCAAAGAGAAACCGCAGCTTCGCGGTGGTCGGCCTCGGCGCTTTCGGCAGCACCGTCGCCACCGAACTGGCCCGCTTTGGCAACCGCGTTATCGGCATCGACATCGACGAACGCCGCGTCTCGCTTCTGACCTCGACCCTGAGCAGCGCGCTCATCATGGACGCCACCGACGAGGCGGCCCTGCGCGAGGCGGGGATCGACAAGTACGACGTGGCGCTGGTCGCCATCGGCTCGAACCTCGAGGCCAGCATCCTGACCGCGATGACGCTCAAGCTGATCGGGATCGAGACGATCTGGGTCAAGGCCTCGAGCCGCACGCATCACCGGATCCTGGCCAAGCTGGGCGTCGACCGGGTGATCCAGCCCGAGCAGGAGATGGGCCGCCACATCGCCCAGATGCTCAACAACCCGGTGCTGCAGGATTACGTCAGCCTCGGCAACGGCTACAGCGTCGTCAACATCGTGGTGCCGAAGCGGCTGGAGGGGCGCGAGCTGAGCACCCTGGGCCTGGGCACGGTCCATGACCTGCGGCTGCTGGGGGTGATGCGGGGGACCGAGTTCCGCCATTCCACCGAGGACACGCTGCTGGAGACCGACGACAAGCTGATCTTGCTGGGCAAGCGCGGCGAGTTGCGCAGCTTCGGGGATTCGCTGTGAGATTGCGCCGCCGGCTGCGGAAGCTGGGCGGCCGGCTGCGCCAGATCCCGCCGCCCGCCATCCTGGCCCTGCTCTATGCGGTGCTGATCGCCCTGGGCGCGATGGCGCTGAAACTGCCGCTCGCGCATACGGGCGCTCTCACCTGGTCGGATGCGATCTTCACCGCCACCTCGGCGGTGACGGTGACGGGGCTCGTGGTGTTCGACGTGGGCGCCCAGCTGACCTGGTTCGGCGAATTCGTGGTGGCCTTCCTGATCCAGCTGGGCGGGCTGGGGCTGATGACCTTCGCGGTGCTGATCCTGGCCGCGCTGGGCATGCCTTTGGGCATCACCGGGCAGGTCTTCCTGCGCGAGGACCTGAACCACCATTCCATGCACCGGCTGCTGGGGCTGGCCGGGACCGTCCTGCGCGTGGTGCTGGTCTGCGAGGTGGCGGGCGCGCTGCTCCTGGCGCTGACCTTCGTGCCGCGGCTGGGGCTGGCCGAGGGGATGTGGGCGGCCGTCTTCCACTCCATCTCCGCCTTCAACAACGCCGGATTTTCCACCTTCCCGGACGGGCTGATCGGCTATGCCACCGACCCGGTGGTCAACAGCGTGATCCCGGCGCTGTTCATCATCGGCGGCATCGGCTTCGTGGTCATGAGGGACGTGACCGGCGGCCGCCCGCCGCAGGCCTGGAGCCTGCACACCAAGATCATGCTGCTGGGGACCGGCATCCTGATCCCCTGGTCGGTGCTGGGCTTTGCCGCGCTGGAATGGAACAACCCCGGCACGCTGGGCCAGTATGACAGCACCATCGCCCGGCTGGTGGTCAGCTGGTTTCAGGGCGTGACCACCCGGACCGCGGGTTTCAACACCGTCGATATCGGCCAGTTGCACGACGACACCTCGGTCATGTTCATCTCGCTGATGCTGATCGGCGGCGGCCCGGCCTCGACCGCGGGCGGGATCAAGGTGACGACCTTCGTCGTCATGCTGCTGGCCACCGTCGCCTTCTTCCGCCGTCAGACACAGCTGCATGCCTTCGGCCGCTCCATCGGGCTGGAGCAGGTGCTCAAGGTCATGGCGCTGACGGCGATCTCGGTGCTGATCGTCTTCATCGGCGTCTTCATCATGACCGTGGCCCATGACGGCCAGTTCCTCGACATCGCCTTCGAGGTCTCCTCGGCCTTCGGCACCGTGGGCCTGAGTCGCGGCATCACCGGCGAGCTGAACGAGGTCGGCCGGACGGTGATCGTGGCGATCATGTTCCTGGGCCGGGTCGGACCGCTGACGCTGGGCTTCTTCCTGGCCACCCGCACCACGCCCCGCATCCGTTATCCGCAGGCGACAATTCACCTAGGCTGACGCTTGGCTCTTTCCCTGCGCGGCAGGCAGGCTATATTCCTCTGGTCAGCGCGTATGGGGCGCGCCCTATCCCGAGATCTGCCATCGACGACCTTCTCCGCCCGGCTCCGCAGCCGTTTCCGAATGTTGAACCCGCCGACCATGCCGAACGGCTCGCCGGCAGAGAGCGGCTCGACGCCCTAACCCGGAGCCAGCTGATGGATTCCGGGGCCGAAGTGGTGTTCGACCGGGCCTCGCGGCTGGCCTCGCGCATTCTGGGAACGCCGATCGCGCTGCTTTCGGTGGTCGATTCGAAGCGGCAGTTCTTCAAATCCTCGGTCGGGCTGGACGAGGGGCTGACCGGCACGCCGCTGTCGCATTCCTTCTGCCAATATGTGGTCAGCCGGGGCGCGCCGCTGGCGGTCAGCGACGCCCGTGTGCATCCGCTGCTGGCCAGCAACGGCGCGGTGCCGGACCTGCAGGTCATCGCCTATCTGGGCGTGCCTGTGCGCGATGGCGAGGGGCAGGTCCTGGGCTCGCTCTGCGCCATCGACCATGAACCGCGCGAGTGGACCGAGCGGGATCTGGCCGACCTGACCGACCTCGCCACCATCGTCGAGACCGAGATCGCCCTGCGACGCGTGGTGGTCGAGCGGCAATTGCTGATCCAGGAGCTGAACCACCGGGTGAAGAACCTGTTCTCGGTGGTGGGCGGCATCGTCCGCATGAGCCGCGCCACCGGCGAAAGCGCCAGCGCGCTGTCGGATCGCCTGCAGGCGCTGTCGCGGGCCCATGCGCTGATCGCCCCCGCCATCCACGCCAATCAACCGGCCGAAGCCGGGACCACGCTGCGCGCCCTGATCGGCACGCTGCTGGCGCCCTGGGATTCCGAGGGGCAGGCCTGGCAAATACAGGGCGGGGATCTGACCATCGGCGCCCGGGCCACCACGGCATTGACACTGGCCTTTCACGAACTGGCCACCAATGCCGCGAAATACGGCGCCCTGTCGGATGACACACCCGGGGCGAGGCTGAGCATCGACTGGGTGATCGGCGACGAGGATCTGCGCCTGACCTGGGCCGAATGCGGGGTCGAGGCCGTCGCCGCAGCCGCGGCTCCGGCCGGGTTCGGCACGCAGCTGATCGGCCTGACCCTGCAGGGCCAGCTGGGCGGCAGGGTCGACACCTGCCACGACGACAGCACGCTGCGCCATGTCATCACCCTCCCGCTGAGCGCGCTGGCCCATTGAGGCGCGGATGCCGGAGCCCCGACCGGCCGCCCGGATCTTTCCTTGACCCCTCGGACAGGTGACCCCACACTTCCCCGGCGCCTGCGGAACGACCAGACGACGGCGCATTTCACTGTAAAAAGTAGGGGAGAACGTCATGATCCGGTTTACGTTTTTCGTTGCGGCCGCCCTTCTGGCCGGCGCGACCGCAGCCCAGGCCCAATTCAGTCTCGCCTTTCAATGGGGCAATATTCCCCGCTGCACCTCGGGCAATCCCAACACCGTCCCGAACCCCCAGTTCACGATCCGCAACCTGCCCGCGGGCACTGACACGGTCGAACTGCGGCTCGTCGATCTCGACGTTCCGCAATACAATCACGGCGGTGCGACCCTGCGGCTGAGCCAGTCGGGCACCCTGCCGCCGGGGATCTTCACCTATCGCAGCCCCTGCCCGCCCAATGGCGTGCATACCTATCAATGGACGGCGACCGCCCGTCAGGGGCGGCAGGTGCTGGGCACGGCCACCGCGCAGCGGCGCTACCCGGAATAGATCGCCGGACGCAATCCGACCGACACCAGCGGGGAAAGGGGCGCCGCGCTGCGCGGGCTGTCGCCCGCGCGGCCGACTGCCGCGGCCTCCCCCTTCCCCCGCAGCCATTTTTCCTGTATGGCCCCGCAGCATCTGTGACGTGACGCTGTGACCCCGGCGTGATGCGAAGGATAGGGGTCGGCGGCAATGGGGCCGCCATAGACACGGGAGACCCGGCAGGGGCCGGGAGCGCTCCCAGAGGAAACTGAATGTTCAATATCACCAAGAAATCCATCCAGTGGGGCCAAGAGACGCTCACGCTGGAATCGGGCCGCGTTGCCCGCCAGGCCGACGGCTCGGTCATCGCCACGCTGGGCGACACCTCGGTCATGGCCAACGTGACCTTCGCCAAGGCGGCGAAGCCCGGTCAGGACTTTTTCCCGCTGACCGTCCATTACCAGGAACGCACCTACGCCGCGGGCAAGATCCCCGGCGGGTTCTTCAAGCGTGAAGGCCGTCCCTCGGAAAAAGAGACGCTGACCTCGCGCCTGATCGACCGCCCGATCCGCCCGCTGTTCGTCGAAGGCTTCCGCAACGAAGTGCTGGTCGTCTGCACCGTGCTGTCGCACGATCTGGTCAACGAACCCGACGTGCTGGCGATGATCGCCGCCTCGGCCGCGCTGACCATCTCGGGCGTGCCCTTCATGGGCCCGATCGCCGCCGCGCGCGTCGGTTTCGCCAATGGCGAGTATGTGCTGAACCCCGATTGCGACGACATGGTCAAGCTGCGGGACAACCCCGAACAGCGTCTGGACCTGGTCGTGGCCGGCACCGCCGACGCGGTGATGATGGTCGAATCCGAAGCCTATGAGCTGTCGGAAGCCGAGATGCTGGGCGCCGTGAAATTCGCCCACGAGTCGATCCAGCCGGTCATCGGCCTGATCATCGACTTCGCCGAGGAATGCGCGAAAGAGCCCTTCGACTTCGACGCGCCCGACTATTCGGCGATCCTGTCGCGGATCAAGGCGCTGGGCGAGACGCAGATGCGCGCCGCCTTCGCCATCAAGGACAAGCAGGACCGCGTCAACGCGATCTCGGAAGCCCGCGCCGCCATCAAGGCGCAGCTGAACGAGGCCGAGCTGGCCGACCCGCAGCTCGACACCGCGATGAAGAAGCTGGAAGCCTCGATCCTGCGCGGCGACGTCATCAACGGCGCGCCCCGCATCGACGGCCGCTCGACCACCGACATCCGCCCGATCACCTGCGAAACCTCGGTCCTGCCGCGGACGCATGGCTCGGCGTTGTTCACCCGGGGCGAGACGCAATCGCTCTGCGTGGCGACGCTCGGCACCGGCGATGACGAGCAATTCGTCGACGCGCTGACCGGCACCTACAAGGCCAACTTCCTGCTGCACTACAACTTCCCGCCCTATTCGGTCGGCGAAGTGGGCCGCATGGGCAGCCCGGGCCGCCGTGAGATCGGTCACGGGAAACTCGCCTGGCGCGCGCTGCAGGCCGTCCTGCCCGCCGCCACCGACTTCCCCTACACGATCCGCATGGTCTCCGAGATCACCGAATCGAACGGCTCCAGCTCGATGGCCACCGTCTGCGGCGGCTCGCTGTCGATGATGGACGCGGGCGTGCCGCTGAAGGCGCCGGTCGCCGGTGTGGCCATGGGCCTGATCCTGGAAGACGACGGCCGCTTCGCCGTGCTGACCGACATCCTGGGCGACGAGGATCACCTCGGCGACATGGACTTCAAGGTCGCGGGCACCGAGAATGGCATCACCTCGCTGCAGATGGACATCAAGGTTTCGGGGATCACCTTCGAGATCATGGAGCAGGCCCTGGCGCAAGCCAAGGACGGCCGGATGCACATCCTGGGCGAGATGGCGAAATCGCTGACCTCGGCCAATGCCTTCAGCCAATACGCGCCGAAGATCGAGACGATGACCATCCCGACCGACAAGATCCGCGAAGTGATCGGCTCGGGCGGCAAGGTGATCCGCGAGATCGTCGAAGTCTCGGGCGCCAAGGTCGACATCAACGACGACGGCACGATCAAGATCGCCTCGAACGACCAGGCGGCGATCAAGAAGGCCTATGACATGATCTATTCGATCGTGGCAGAGCCGGAAGTCGGCCAGATCTACACCGGCACCGTGGTGAAGATCGTCGATTTCGGCGCCTTCGTGAACTTCTTCGGCAAGCGCGACGGTCTGGTCCACGTGTCCCAGATCGCCAACAAGCGCCTGAACCACCCGTCCGACCTGCTGAAGGAAGGCCAGGAAGTGAAGGTCAAGCTCTTGGGCTTCGACGATCGCGGCAAGGTCCGCCTGGCGATGAAGATGGTCGACCAGGAAACCGGCGAAGAGATCGCCGAGAAGAAAGACGACAGCGCCGAGTGATCGGTTCTGTCTGAAAGATGCGGGGCCCCGGCAGCGATGCCGGGGCCCTTGGCGTTTGACGAGCGGTGCGTGCAAGCACGCACCCTACGGGCGCAGGGTCTGCTTGCCAGGCCTGCGCCTCTGCACCGGAAAGGCGGCCTCTTCCCGGCGGTAGGGTGCGTGCTTGCACGCACCGGGCCCGGTCAGGTGGGATGAAATCCCACCCTACGGGTGCCCCGCCTCAGAGCAGCGCCTCGGCGATCTGCACCGCGTTCAGCGCCGCGCCTTTCAGCAGCTGGTCCCCCACCACGAAGAGCGCCAGCGAATTCCCCGTGGGGTCGCCCAGATCCTCGCGGATGCGGCCGACCAGCACGGCGTCCTGGCCCGAGGCCTCGACCGGCATCGGGAAATGGTTGCCGACGCGGTCATCGACCAGCCGCAGGCCCGGGGCCACGCCCAGCAGCTGGCGGGCGCGCTCGACCGAGACGGGGGCGTCGAACTCGATGCTCACCGCCATGCCATGCGCGCGCAAGACCGGCACGCGGATGCAGGTGATGCCGACCGGCAGGTCGGGGCGGCCGAGGATGCGGCGGGTTTCGGCCACGACTTTCTCTTCCTCGCCGTTGTAGCCGCTGTCGGGATCGACCGCCGCGTTATGCGAGAAGAAGTTGAAGGCATAGGGATGCGGCAGAACCTTCGGCGTGAAGGGTTGGCCGTCCAGATAGGCGGCGGTCGCCTGACGCAGCTCCTCCATCGCCGCGGCCCCGGCGCCGGAGGCGGCCTGATAGGTCGCCACGTTCAGCCGCCGGATGCGCGTCTCCTGCGCCAGCGGCGCCAGCGCCACGGTCAGGATCGCCGCCACGCAATTCGGGTTGGCGATGATGCCGCTATGCGCCGCCATGGCGGCGGCGTTGACCTCGGGCACCACCAGCGGCACCTCGGGCGCCATGCGGAAGGCCGAGGAATTGTCGACGACGATGGCCCCGGCCGCCACGGCGATCGGCCCGTATTTGCGCGAGATCGAGGCCCCGGCCGAGAAGAGCGCGAGATCGACGCCGCGGAAGCTGTCCTCGGTCAGCTCCTGCACGACATGATCGCGGCCACGGAACGACAGCCGCGTGCCCGCCGAGCGGGCCGAGGCGAGGAGGCGCAGCTCGGCCACCGGGAAATCGCGGCTGGTCAGGCTTTCCAGGAGTTCGACGCCCACCGCGCCGGTCGCGCCGACGATGGCGACGACGGGGTGGGCCGGCAGGCGGCGGTTCAGGACGGGGGCGGGGGCATCAAGGACTTCGGTCGACATCGTCTTCTCCAAGAGAGGACGGGGACCGTTTTCCGTGTCGCGCCCCGTCCGGTTTCCGGCGGGGCTTTCGGGGTTCAGTTCGGCCGACCGACCGCGCACACCCGAAGGACCCCCGCCGGAGCGGTGGTTTTCATAGTGCGCTTGAGGGTCGATGCGAAGAACATGGCGCGGCAGGTAGCACCCGCCGCGCCGCAAATCAAGGGGCTTGCCGGGGGCGGCCCCGGGGCCGGGGTAGGATGGGCAATATTGCCCATCCTACGATCCCCCGCTCAGAACGGCAGCGGCGCGCCGTTCACCGTGATCGCGCCGCCGGGCTGCAGCACCACCTCGGATTGCAGGTGGTCGTCACCCACCGGCCGGCTCAGCCCGTTCATCATCATCCGCACGAAGAACAGCTGGTCCTGCGGCACCAGACCCATGCCCTGCAGCCGGGTCAGCAGCCGCTCGCCGCCCACCAGATCGAACAGGAACCGCCCGTCGGCATTGGGCCGCGCCTGGCCGATCTGGCCCATCAGCCCGCCGATCAGCGCCACCGCGCCCGAGCCGGTCAGCGCCGAATCGCCGACCTGCAGACGCAGGTCGTTCAGCGACACGCTGGACACATCGACGGGCGGCGCGTCGCTCTCGCCGAAATCGGGGCCGATCTCCTGGGTCAGCCGGCCCTGGGCGCCCAGATCCACGGTCAGCGTCACGGGTTCGCCCGCGAATTGCCCCGCGCCGACCATCGCCAGCAGCTCGGCCGAGGGCGCGAGGTCGCGGAACGAGATCATGTAGCGCAGCGGCTGGTCATCGGGCGTTGCCACCAGCGGGAAGCCGAAGGCCATGTCCATGCCGCCCAGCGTCACCGAGCCCGGCAGCTGGCCGTAGCGGCCGCTCATCGACACGCCCTCGGCGTCGCCGGTGATGTCGACCCGCCCGTCCGCCGCGTCGAGCCGCAGCTGGCTGGCGCCGCCCTGGGTCTGCATGGCGACTTCCACCCCCTCGATCATCTGGCGCGAGGTCTGCGCCGACGCGCCGGAGGTGAATTCGAGGCTGGCCGAGAAGCCGCTGTCGAAGGCCCGGCGGATCGCGCCCTCGTCATCCGACAGCGTGTCCAGTTCGGTGCCGGTGAAACGTATCGCGGGCGCGGTGATCGAGCCCGCCTGGCTGATGGTCACGCCCTCGGTGCCCGGATCGGGATAGGTCAGGTCATAGGCGACACTGGCCGCCTGCAGCGAGATTTCCGCCGCCCCTTCGCGCGCCGCGCGCAGGCTGGCGTCCAGCGCCTGGAACTGCATCGAGACGCTGAGCGGGTCGGTCACGGAGCCGCCCTTGCCGCCCGGCAGGGTCACGCTGCCCGGCACCTGCACCAGCGACAGGTTCGGGAAGTCCAGATCCAGCGCCGCATTCGTCTCGGTCAGGTTGCCGGTGATGGTGCCATCATGGGTGACGGTGAAATGCCGCGTCAGCCCGCCTGCGAACAGGATCGCCAGATCCACCTGCGCCGAGGGCGCCAGCGCGATCATCTCGCCCTGGGGTTCGACCCGGAGCGTGTCCATGCTGATGATAAGGTCATTGGGGTTGGCGGTCGGGAAGATCCGCAGCCCGCTGACGGTCACCGAGGCATCGGTGCCGGTCGTGCCGGTGCTGGTCATGGTGAGCCCGGCGCCCGCGGCCATGCTTTGCAGATTGGCCCAGGCTTCGGGGGCCGTCAGGGCGAAGGCCGCGCCCGGCTGGATCGCCGCCAGGCACAGCGCCATCGCCGTGGCGGGCGCCACAAACCGGGGAGTGGCGCTCCGGGCGGAAGGACGGAGGGAGATGAACGACATTTCGGGTGAACTCCTTTTCAGCCTCGCGGCGTAACAGGCGCGAATTCTGGCGTGCGCCCCCCGGGCGTCAAGTGAAAAGCCGGTGTACAGGGATGGTCAGGCACGAATCTGCGCGCTACCAAAGGCCGCAAACGGAGGCACAGGATGCAGCATAGCACAGAGCGCGAGGCGGCGATCCGGGGTCGTTCGGTCCTCGTCACCGGCGCAAGCCGCGGCATCGGCGCCGCCGCCGCGCGCCGTTTCGCCGCCGCCGGGGCCAGGCTGGGGCTGGCCGGGCGCCCTTCGGACGCGCTGGCCCGGGTCGCCGAGGAGACGGGCGCCACGCTCATCCCCTGCGACGTGGCCGAGGCGGATCAGGTCGAAGCGGCGGTCGCGCGGATGGTGGCGCTGCACGGGCGGCTCGATGTGCTGATCAACAATGCCGGTGTCATCGAGCCGATCGCGCTGATCGCCTCGGCCGATGTGACGGCCTGGGGACGGCAGATCGACGTCAACCTCAAGGGCGTGTTTCACGGCATGCACGCGGCGCTGCCGGTGATGCAGAAACAGGGCGGCGGCACCATCCTGACCGTCGGCTCGGGGGCGGCCTATAACGCGCTCGAAGGCTGGTCGGGCTATTGCGCCTCGAAAGCCGGGGCGATCATGCTGACCCGCGCCGCGCATCTGGAGGCGGGGTCGCGGGTGCGCGTGCTCTCGCTCTCGCCCGGGACCGTCGCCACGGACATGCAGCGGGCGATCAAGGGCTCGGGCATCAACGCCGTCAGCCAGCTGAACTGGGAGGCGCATGTGCCACCCGAATGGCCGGCCGAGGCGCTGCTCTGGATGTGCACCGCCGACGCGGACGCGTTCCGCGGCGCCGAGGTTTCCTTGCGCGACGAGGGGATCCGCGCCCGTCTGGGGCTCACGCGATGATCCGGCGCGAGGATGCGGGCGCGCTGACCATCCTGACGCTGGACCGGCCGGACAAGGCCAATTCGCTGACCCGGGCGATGATGGAACGGCTGGTGGCCGACCTGCGCGACGCGGGCGCGCGCCAGCAGGCGGTGATCCTGACCGGCGCGGGCAAGGTCTTTTCCGCGGGCGCCGATCTGGACGAGGCGCGGGCGGGGCTGGCCACCGACGGGATCTGGGAGGAATTGTCCGGCACCATGGCCGCTCTCCCCTGCCTGACCATCGCGGCGCTGAACGGCACGCTGGCAGGCGGGGCTTTCGGCATGGCGCTGGCCTGCGACATCCGCCTGGCGGTGCCGGGGGCGAAATTCTTCTATCCGGTGATGAAGCTGGGCTTCCTGCCGCAACCCTCGGACCCGGCGCGGCTGGCGGCGCTGGTCGGCCCCGGACGGGCGCGGATGATCCTGATGGGCGGCGCCCGGGTCGAGGCGGCAGAGGCGCTGGCCTGGGGCCTCGTCGACCGGCTGGTCGAGCCCGGGGCGCTGATGGACGCCGCCCGGGCCCTGACCGCCGATGCCTGCGCCGCGCCCTCGGGCCATGCCGGGCGGATCAAGGCGATGATCCCGCGCGATTGGTCGCACTAGCCTTTGCCCGGCCCGGCCCCTAGATTGGCGCCATGCGGATCCTGCGCGCCCTGTTCCTGACCTGCCTGGTCGCCACCCTGATCTCGGGCTCGGTGACCATGGCCTCTGCCCGCCATCAGGCGCGGGCGGCAGGCGAGGTGGTGATCTGCACGGGCTACGGGCTGACCACGATCTCGATCGACGAGAACGGCGATCCGGTCAGCGGGACCGTCATCCTCTGCCCCGATTGCCTGCCGGCGCTGGCGGCGCTGACCGATACCGTGGTCCGCCTGCCCGAAGCGCCGGGCAGGCTGAGCCCGGTGCGCTACGCCCTGCCGCATGTGCCGACCCCCGCGCCGCCGGCGCCGGTCCACAGCCTGACCCGCGGCCCTCCGGTCCCGGTCTGAAACCCCTTCGCTTTCAGACCCTCAAAGACAGGACAGATCATGTTCCGCACCTTGCTTCTTGCCGCCCCGGCGGCCCTTCTTTCCCTGCCCGCGCTGGCCTGCGACGGCTTCTCCGTCGAGGGCGGCTATGTCCGCAGCTCGACCGCGATGTCGACCTCGGGCGCGGGGTTCATGACCCTGGTGAACAACGGCGACACCGACTGCCGCGTGGTCGGCGCCCGCACCGGGGCCGCGGCCCGGGCCGAGCTGCACACCCACCAGATCGACGCCAATGGCGTGGCCCGGATGATCGAGGTCGAGGAAGGCTTCGCCATCCCGGCGGGCGGCACCCATGCGCTGGAACGCGGCGCCGACCATCTGATGCTGATGGGCCTGACCGCGCCGCTGACCCAGGGCGAGATGGTCGCGGTGACCTTCGTCTTCGAGGATGGCAGCGAAGCCTCGGCCGAGCTGCCGGTGGACAACGAGCGGATGCCGGGTGCCATGGGTGGCGGGTCCATGGGCGGCATGGGCCACAGCCACGGCAATTGAGGGGCTTCGCCCTCGGTTCCCTCGGGCGACCAAAGTGGGGGGGTGAGCGGCGTCTCGGAAACGCGCCAGTGGCGCGTTTCAGCCGCGAACGCCGCGCCCGTGGCGCGGCCGGATGGAGCCCCCCGCACCCCCTCGCCAAAGGGGGTTTTCCACCCCCTTTGGAAACCCCCGAGGATATTTTCAGAACAAAGATGACGGGGCCGGGTTGAGCGTTGACCCCGGCTCGCCCACATTGGGCGGGTCATGGCGCTGTTCAGGAAGCCTCCGCTGGATCTGCGCGCGCGTCGGCGACGGCGGGTGGAGCGGGGGATATTGGCGCTGCTGGCGCTGTGTTCACTGCTCTGGACCGGCTGGTGGCTGCGGGATCTGGCGGCGATGCCGGTTTTCGAGCCCTTCGTCGCGCGGACGGAATCGCAGCTGGCCGTGGCCTATGACCGGGCGCTGACCCGCGAGGCGACGCCCGAGGCGTTGATCGCCCGGCTGGAGGCACGGCTGGACGAGGATCCCCGCGACTGGGTGGTGATCGAAGCGCTGGTCGAGCTGGCCACGGCGCAAGGCATCGCCCTGCCCCAACCGCTGCTGGACCGGCGCGCGGCGCTCGATGCCGAGGACAATGGCTGGATCGCCAGCGGCATCGACTGCCTGGCCTGCAGCTGGGACCTGCGCGATTGCACGCTGTCGGGCGCGCTGGCCTGCGGCATCGCCGTCAATGTCACCGTGCTGGGCGATCTGGTGGCGCTGACCCGCGAGGGGGCGCATTACGCCGCTGGCGAGCCGGTCGATCAGGTCGATGTCGGCATCGCCTTTGTCGGCATCGCCGCGACCGGGCTCGTGGTCTTCACCGGCGGGACCTCCTATGCGGTGAAGGTCGGCTCGGGCCTGTTGCGCGTCGCCCATCGGATGGGGCGGCTCGCGCCCGATCTGATCGCGCCCTTCCGCCGCGCCGTGGCCTTCGGCATCGACTGGGGGCGGCTGCCCGCCGTGCGCTCGGCCGATGATCTGGCCGGGCTGGCGCGGCCGGCGGTGATCCGCCCGGCGGTCGAGGTGGCGCAGGATCTGGGGCGGCTCAACGCCCGGCTGGGCACCCGGCAGGCGCTGCATCTGATGGGTGGGCTCGACACGCCCGCCGATGCCGCGCGGGTCGCCCGGGCCTCGGAGGCGCTGGGGCCGCGCACGCTGGGCGCCTGGGAGATGCTGGGCAAGTCGCGGTTCCTGCGGCTGGGGCTGCGGTTCTCGGACGAGCTGCTGGCGGCGATGGTCGGGATCTTCTCGCTGATGACCTCGGCCCTGGCGCTGCTGGCGCCGCTGGTCGCGCGGATGGGGCGCGGCGCGGGGCGGCTGGTGCTGCGGGGCGTGCTGCGGCTGGTGATCCGCTGAGGCTTTCGGACCGCCCGGCCGCGCGCTAGGCTGCCGGCGAGCCACAGGAGCGCCGCCCATGAAAACCCACGCCATCGAGACCGATTTCGGCACCATCGCCGTGCAGGACAACGAGGCCGACGGCCCGGTCCTGCTGCTGGTGCACGGCAATTCCGCCTGCAAGGAGGTCTTCGCGCCGCAATTCGCCGCCCCCGCGCTGCAGGGCCTGCGGTTGGTCGCGCCGGACCTGCCCGGCCATGGCCATTCGACCGACGCGCCGGTGCCCGAGGCCGCCTATACCTTCGCCGGCTATGCGGCGATGCTGGAGGCGGTGCAGGCGGCGCTGGGGATCCGGGCGCCCTGGGTCTTCGGCTGGTCCTTGGGCGGCCACGCGGCGCTGGAGATGATCGGCCGGGGCACGCCGGTGGCGGGGCTGATGATCTCGGGCACGCCGCCGGTCGCCCCCTCGGTCGAGAGCTTCATGTCGGCCTTCAACATCGACCCCGCGGCCGAGAACCTGACCGCCAAGCGCGATTTCACCGACGCGGACGCGCTGGCCTATGCGCTGCACACCGGCGGCATCGGCGGCGAGGTGGATCCGCATCTGCTGGCCATGGTCCGACGCACCGACGGGCGGGCGCGGGAGATCATGTTCACCTCGGCCATGACGCAGGGCTTCATCGACGAACGCGCCGTGGTCGCGGGGATGGACGTGCCCTTCGCCGTGGCGAACGGGGCCGAGGATGCCTTCCTGCAGCATGGCTATTTCGACGGGCTGGAGGCGCCGACGCTCTGGCGGCACGGGATGCTCAGGGTCGAGGGGGCGGGTCACGCGCCCTTCCGGCAGACGCCCCGGGCCTTCAACACGCTGCTGGCGGAGTTCGTGGGCGCCTGAGCGCATTGCCAAGCGGCGCCCCAGACCCTAGGTGAGGGGCGTCAAACCGGAGATCCGCCATGCCCGCCCCCATCCCCGTGACCCTGCTGACCGGCTTCCTCGGCTCGGGCAAGACCACGCTTCTGAACGCGCTGCTCAAGGATCCGGGCATGGACCGGGCGGCGGTGGTCATCAACGAATTCGGCGAGATCGGGCTGGATCACGACCTGATCGAAAGTTCGACCGAGACGATGGTGCTGATGGCCTCGGGCTGCCTGTGCTGCACCGTGCGCGGCGATCTGGCCGAAACGCTGAACGACCTGCGCGAGCGCAAGGAAGCGGGCGAGATCGCCTTCGACCGGGTGGTGATCGAGACGACCGGGATCGCCGATCCGGCGCCCATCGTGCAGACCCTGGTGATGGATGGGGACCTGTCCTACGATTTCGCCCTCGACGGGGTGCTGGTGACGGCGGATGCGGCCACGGGCGCGCGGACGCTGGACCAGAATTTCGAGGCGGTGCAGCAGGTGGCCATGGCCGACCGGCTGATCCTGACCAAGACCGATCTGGTGACGGCGGCGCAGCTGGCGACCTTCGAGCAGCGTCTGGCCGCCATCAACCCGGGCGCGCCACGGCACAAGGCCGATCACGGGCGCATCGACCCCGCGCTGCTGTTCGGCCTGTCGCCCACGCAGGAGAGCAGCGCGCAGCAGGCGCTGGCCTGGGTCGCGGCGGCGCCGAAGAAGGCCAGCCTGCCGCCCTTGTCGGGGCTGAAGCAGACCGTCCCGGCCGGGCAGTCGCACGGGCTTTTCGCCAGCGGCGCCGGCCAGCGGCCCAGCCATGACGGCCGCGTCACCTCGCAATCCATCGAGATCAACGAGCCGATCTCGCCCATCGTCTTCGACCTCTGGCTGGAAAGCCTGATGAACTCGGCCGCCGCCGACATCCTGCGGCTGAAGGGCGTGGTGCATGTCGAGGGGATGAAACATCCCTTCGCCCTGCATGGCGTGCAGCACATCTTCCACCCGCCGGTGCCGCTGTCGCATTGGCCCGAGGGCGACCGCACCACGCGCATTGTCGTGATTGGACGCGACCTGCCGCCGGGCTATCTGGCGGACAGTCTGGCCTTCCTGCGGTCGAAGCCGCCGGTCACCGAACACCGGATCTGATCCGGGACCCTGCACCGGGTTCCTAAACCGGCATCGCGCCAACGCCACCCCGGAGCGCCCCGGTTTTGCGCAAGCGTCACCGAAACCGGCCAGAATCCGGGCGATTCGGCGCGCGACCCGGTGTCGCAGCGCGCAGGATTTTGACCGGACCTTGCGCCCGATCATGGTGAGGAGGGGCGCCCGGGTCAGGAATCGGCGCAGCGTCGTTCCGACGAGTTCGTTCAGGCGAGGAGGAAAAAATGTCCAACGAGTATCAGTCCACCGGCGGCTTTGGTCCGCAGATCAGCTTCTGGTGCCATATCTGGCAATCGCAGGTGGAACAGAGCTTTCGCCTCTGGGGTTACTGGGCGCAGTTCATGCCGCGCGACAGCGCCGCGAAACTGGCAGCCGAGGCTGAGGCGCTGAAACCCGTGGTCCGCACCACGCCGTCCCGTGCGCGCGCCGCCACGCCGAAAACTGCCAGATCGGCGCCGAAGCCGGACGCGGTGACGCCCGCCGCCCGCCCGGTTCTGGCCCTTGCGGCCGAGAGCCCGGCCCCCCGGACCACCCCGGCCAAGAAGGCGCCCCGCACCCCGGTCGAGGCCAAGGCCAAACCGGCCCCCGGCAAGCCCGTGGTGCATTGAGCGCGGCGCGGCCTATTCGGCCGTGAGCCGCATGAGCCGCCCGTCGACATCGTCCTCGATGAGCCAGACGGCGCCATCGGGGGCCACCGCGACATCGCGGATCCGCGCTTCCATGTAATAGCGCGCGGTTTCGTTCGGGACGCCGTTGTCGAACTGCACCACGACCAGCGCCTGACTGGCCAGCCCGCCGATCAGCGCCGCGCCCTCCCACTCGGGGAACATGGCGCCGCTGTAGAAGCTGAGCCCGGCGGGGGCGATCACCGGCGTCCACCAGAGCGCGGGCGCGTGCAGATCGGGGCGGGTGACGTGATCGGGAATGTCCGAACCGCCGTAGTTGCGGCCGTTCGACACCAGCGGCCAGCCGTAATTCGCGCCGCGCTCGATCAGGTTCATCTCATCCCCGCCGCGCGGGCCCATCTCATGCTCCCAGAGCCGCCCGTCGGGGGCGAAGGCCAGCCCATAGGGGTTGCGGTGTCCGGTGGTCCAGGTCAGCGCCCGCACCCCGCCCTCGCCCGCCATCGGGTTGTCGGCGGGGACGCTGCCATCGAGATGCAGGCGCAGGATCTTGCCGCGCGGGTCATCGGGATCGGGCAGGCGGTCATGTTCGGTGCGGTCGCCCACGGCCAGGAACAGGTACTCGCCCGAGGGATCGAAAGCGATCTGCGCGCCGGGATGGCCGCCGCCGCCGGGCGGGTCCTGGCGCCAGAGCTCGGTCACCTCCTCCAGCGCGGGGGCGTCGGTGAGCCGCGCGCGCACCAGCGTCAACGCGTTCCCGTTCCGGCCGGGCGCGGTATAGGTCAGATAGAGCAACCCCGAGGTGTCGAAATCCGGCGCCAGCGCCACGTCCAGAAGACCGTTCTGGCCCTGTGCATGCGGTTCGGGCGCATTGGCGACCTCGGTCAGGTCGCCCTGCTGCGTGACCAGGAAGAGGCCCCCCGGGCGCTGCGTCACCAGCATCCGCCCGTCGGGCAGAAAGGCCATGGCCCAGGGCGATTCCAGCCGCGCGACCTCGGTCACCGAAAAGGGCGGGGTGGCATCCGGCCGCTCGCCGATCTGGCGGTTCTGGGCCTGGGCGGGCTGGGCGAGAAGAGCAAGCGCGAGGAGCAGGGGAAGAGCCATCAGGAGGGTCCGTCATTGAGGGCGGGCGATCGGGCGGTTCCCCCCAAAGATAGGGATTTCCGCGGCCGAAAGAACCGGGGCGCGCTGACATTCGCGTCAGCCACCCTTGAAGCCACGCGAATCCCGGCGTCCGGCCGGGTGAATCGCGCGCAAGACCCTTGACCTTGGCGCCGCACCGGCCACCATTCCCGCATCCCTTTCGAACGCCCGGATTGCCGTGACCTATCGCTTCAGCCTGCTGCTCGCCGCCGCCCTCTCGGCCTCTCCCGCCCTTGCCAACCCCACCGACAGCGCCGAGACCAGCGCCTTCTACGGCTCGGCCCGCAACTGGATGATCGAGGCGCTCAGCGTCAACGGGGTCTTCACCGGCTGCCGGGCGACGATCCCGCTGCAGGCGGCGGGACCGCTGCTGCTGGAACGCAGCTATGCGGGTTATGGCGATTGGGCAATGTTCCTGCCGACCTCGCAGGCGCCGAGCCCGGTTTATGGCCACCAGCTGCCCGCCCGGTTCGGCGTGGACCAGCAGGAAGTGCCGACCGAAGTGCGGATCTATCCCGGCGGCTGGGCCTCGATGGCGGTGGACGAGGCGATGCTGCAGCAGATCATGGACGGCAACATCCTGACCGCCGAGCTGCAGGGCGAGGACCCGCGGCAATGGATCCTGAACGGATCGACCGCGGCGCTGGATCTGGCGCAGGAATGCTACGAACGGCAGGGAACCGCCTGGCGCTGAACCGGAGCGAGGGGTTTCGCCCTCGTTGCCCGCTGTCGCGGGCGCCTCGGGCGACCAGGCGGGGGGCGCTGCCCCCCGCACCCCCCGGGATATTTAAGGCGCAAAGAAAGGCAGATGCCGGGGTGCTGGCGCTCAATCCTTGCCCTTGTGGCGGGCCCAGAGGTCCGGGCGCCGCTCGCGGGTGATCCGCTCGCTTTCCGCGCGGCGCCATCTGGCGATCTCGGCATGGTTGCCGGACAACAGCACCGGCGGGATCTCGCGCCCTTCCCAGACCGGGGGTTTGGTATACTGCGGATGCTCCAGAAGGCCCGCCGAATGGCTTTCCTCCTCGGTCGAGGCGGCATTGCCGAGGACCCCGGGAAGCAGCCGCACGGTGGCGTCGATCATCGCCTGCGCCGCGATCTCGCCGCCGGTCAGGACGAAATCGCCAAGGCTGACCTCCTCGATCCCGAAATGCTCCAGCACCCGTTCGTCGACGCCCTCGAACCGGCCGCAGAGCAGCGTGACACCGTCGCAGGCCGCCCAGCGCCGCGCCGTCGCCTGGTCGAAGGGCCGCCCGCGGGGCGAGAGATAGACCACCGGCCAGCGCGCCCGCCCGGGGTTGCCCTGATCGGCAACGCGCAGGGCCTTGGCCACCACATCGGCGCGCAGCACCATCCCGGCGCCGCCGCCCGCGGGCGTGTCGTCGACATTGCGGTGCCTGCCCTCGCCGAAGGGGCGCAGGTCGATCGTCTCCAGCCGCCACTGGCCGCGGTCCATGGCCTTGCCGGTCAGGGATTGCTCCAGCACGCCGGGAAAGGCGGCGGGGAACAGGGTGATGACCTTGGCGGTCCAGGCGCCCTTGATCCGCGGCGGGCCGCCCATCAGATCCTCGGGCTGCAACGACAGCCGGATCGCCACCCGCCGGTGCGAGCGCTTGGGCGCCTCCTCGTCGCTCATTCCCAAAGGCCCTCGGGCGGGTCAGCGATGATCCGGCCCGCCGCCAGATCGACCGTCGGCACCACCGCCAGGGTGAAGGGCAGCAGCGCATTGCCCTTGCCGGGGCGCTGGATCTCCAGAATGTCGCCGGCGCCGTGGTTCAAGACGGCGCTCACCCGCCCCAGGACGGCGCCGCCGGTGTCCAGCACCGTCAGCCCGATCAGGTCGGCGTGATAGAATTCGTCGTCGGGCAGCGCCGGCAGGCGCTCGCGGTCGGCGAACAGCCGCAGGCCCTTCAGCGCCTCGGCTTCCTCGCGCGTGTCGATACCGGAAAGACGGGCCGAGAACCCGTTCGGGATCGCCTGCCCAAGCCGCACCGAGAACTGGCGCGTGTCATCCTCGGACCAGAGCGGCGCATAGGCGGCAATCGCCTCGGGCTGGGCGCAGAAGGACTTCAGCCGCACCTCGCCGCGGACCCCGAAGGCCCCGGCGATCGCTCCCACACAGACCCGGTCACTGGCCACGTGCCGCCCCCTTCATCTTCGTTCTGAAAATATCCTCAGGGGGGTCCGGGGGGCAGAATGCCCCCCGGCCGGTCGCCCGAGGGCTCGGCGCCGGAGGCGTCGCGGCCGAGGGCGAAACCCCTGCCCGGCCTTATTCGGCCGATTCGGCCTTGGCGGCGCGCTCTTTGGCGCGTTCCACGGCTTTCTTCCCCGGCTGGCCCTTGTTGGGGTTGTTGCGCTCGGTCTTGGCGCGGAGCCCCGCGGCTTCCAGGAAGCGCACGATGCGGTCGGTCGGCTGGGCGCCGCGGTCCAGCCAGAACTGGACGCGCTCGGCATCCATCTTCACGCGCTCTTCGCTGTCCTTGGCGACCAGCGGGTTGTAGGTGCCGACCTTCTCCAGGAAACGGCCGTCGCGCGGCATGCGGGAATCGCAGACGACGATGGCGTAGAAGGGGCGCTTGTTCGAACCGCCACGGGCGAGACGGATTTTGGTAGCCATGGTTGGATCTCCTTTGAATGGCTGGTCAGGCGGACCCAACGGGCCGCCACTTCGGGGTCAGTGCTGCAACCTCTCGTGGTGACGGATCACCTCCGAGATGATGAAGGTCAGGAATTTCTTGGCGAATTCCGGGTCGAGGTCGGCCTCTTTGGCCAACCATTCCAGCCGCTCGATCTGCCGCGCCTCGCGCGAGGGATCGGACGGGGGAAGGGCGTGTTCCGCCTTCAGCTTGCCCACCGCCTGGGTGTGCTTGAAGCGTTCGGCGAGGGTATAGACGAGGATCGCATCGAGCCGGTCGATGCTTTCGCGGTGGCCGCGCAGCAGGTCGTCGGCGCGTTGGGAATCGTCGGTCATGCGGGCCTCCGGGCCGTCGTTGCGGGCGGGTTTGCGGGCGAGGTTGCGTGGCGGGGCGCGCGGGGCGCCCCGGTCGGGTGATGGCGCCAGACCTCGCAGCCGTCGTGGCTGGCCACGGGCTCGGCGCCCAGGCGTCGCGCCAGCGCGCGCGAGCGGGCGTTGTCGGGCGCGACATAGCTGACCAGCGTGGTCAGGCGCAGCGGGCCCCAGGCATGGGCCAGCACCGCCTGCGCCGCTTCCTGCGCCAGGCCCTGCCCCTCATGCGCGTCGGACAGGAACCAGCCGAGTTCCGGCTCCAGATCCCCCGGCTCGAAGCCGATCAGGACGAAGCCCGCCGTTTCGCCAGCCTGCGTTTCCAGCGTCCAGATGCCGTGGCCGCGCAGCAGCCACAGGCTGACCAGCCGGCACCAGTCGTCCCAGGCATCGGCCCGGGTCAGGACCTCGCCCATCGGCTCGGCGCGGGGGCCGGTCAGGATCGCGGCATAGACCGGGAAATCCTCGAGCCGCGGGGCGCGCAGCACCAGCCGCTCGGTGCGCAGCACCGGGACCCTTGCGGCGATCGCCTGCGCCAGGTCCTGCGCGGGTCCGGGGATCGGCGTCTCGTGCGGGGCGGCGATCATGCGTAGGCCTCCATCCCGGCGCCCTGCGTGTCCGCAGCGGGGTGGCGCCAGATGCCGGCGGGGCCGAATTGCGCATGGGTGACGCTGCTTTCGCGGATGCAGCCCAGCCGGATGGCCAGCGCCTCGGAGCGGGTGTTGCCGTCGAGGATCAGGCTGATGGCGCTGGTCCAGCCCAGCGCCTCATAAGCCCAGGTCCGGGCCGCCAGCGCGGCTTCGGTCGCGATGCCGCGGCCCTCGCCCTGCCAGAGGGTCCAGGCGATCTCGGGCTCGGGCCAGCCTTCGGGGAAGAAGGGCCCGGTGGTGCCCAGCGCTTCGCCGGTCGCCTTGTCCTCGATCACGAAGACACCGTAGCCGCGCAGCACCCAATGCCCCACCACATGGCCAAAGGCCCGCCAGGCGAGGTTGCGGTCCATCGGCCCGCCGGTGAAGCGCGCGCGCTCGCTGGCCAGATAGGCGGCGTAGGCGTCGAAATCCGTGGCGCGGGGCGCGCGCAGCACCAGCCGCGGCGTCTCCAGCCGCGGCACCAGCGCCTCGAAGCTCTGCGACAGGCTCATGCCGCGCCCCCTTCCGGGTGGCGCCAGGCGCGCACATCGTCGGTGCCCGGGGTCGGGGCCGCGGCATCGGGCGTGCAGCCCAGCCGCCGGGCCAGCGCTTCCGAGCGGGCGTTCTCCCGGTCGATGTAGCTGACGAAACGGGTCCAGCCCAAAGCCTCGCGCGCCCAGTCGCGCACGGCGCTCGCCGCCTCGAAGGCATAGCCCTTGCCCTCGGCCCCGGCATGCCAGATCGACCAGCCGATTTCCGGCTCGGGCCAGGCGGCGGGGAACCACGGACCGGCCATGCCCAGCGCGCGGTCGTCGCCCTTGGCGGTGATGGTGAACATGCCGTAGCCGCGCAGCACCCAATGGCCGATGACATGGCCGAAGCCGCGCCAGGCCTTTTCGTCATCCATCTCGGCCGCGCGCACAAAGCGCGAGCGGTCGTCGCGGGTGAAGGCGAGGAACGCGGGCCAATCCGCCGCGACGGGCGCGCGCAGCACCAGCCGCTCGGTGGTCAGGACCGGCGTGGCCGAGAGGGTGACCGCACTCATGCCGCCCTCCGCAGATCGTGCAGGATCACCACATCGCCCGGGTCGACGCCCGGCCGCGCCGGGTCGATCACCCCGCCCAGCCTGAGGCCCAGCGCGAGGGAGCGGGTGTTGCGCGGGTCGATGATATTGACCAGATGCTCCCAGCCGAAACGCGCCCGGGCCCAGCCCATGACCGCCCGCGCAGCCTCGGCGGCGATGCCGCGGCCCTCGGCCTCGGGCACCACGAACCAGCCCAGTTCGGTCTCGGGGAAGCCCTCGGGCTGGTAGATCCCGACATCGCCCAGATAGGCGCCGGTTTCGCGATCCTCGACCGCGAAAGGGCCGTAGCCGCGCAGCAACCAGAGCGCCGCGTCCGAAGCCCAGACCCGGTAGGCGCCCGCGCGGTCCAGCGGCCCGCCCTCATGGACCGAGCGCCCGGTGGCGAAGAATTCCGCCCAATGCTCGAAATCCGACAGCTGCGGCTGGCGCAGGATCAGGCGGTCGGTGGTCAACACGGGGGCGATCATCCCCAGCCCTCCATCCCCGGCGCGCAGGCCCGCAGCCCGGCGGTGGCAGGCACCGTCGGCAGGGTCGCGCAGAGGATCAGGGCGAAGCGCATCGGTTTACCGCTTCTTGCCGAAGCCCGAGAGCCCGCCGGGCAGGCCACCACCCAGCCCCGGCAGGCCCATGCCGCGCGGCATCGCCCCGCCGCGCATGGCGGCGGAGGCGGCTTTCATCGCCTCGGGATCGGCCAGCTGCTTCTGCATCTCGGCCATGTCGGGATTCTTGCCGAACATCGACTTCATCGCCTGTTTCAGCATGCCGCCCTTGCCCATCTTCTTCATCACATCGGCCATCTGCCGGTGCATCTTGAGCAGCTTGTTCAGCTCGGACACTTCCAGCCCGGCGCCCGCCGCGATCCGCTTCTTGCGGCTCGCCTGCAAGAGGTCGGGGTTGGCGCGTTCCTTCTTGGTCATCGACTGGATCAGGGCGATCTGGCGCTTGAGCATGCGGTCGTCGAGCCCGGCTTCCTCGGCCTGTTTCGACATCTTGGCCATGCCGGGCATCATGCCCATGACCGATTGCATGCCGCCCATCTTCAGCATCTGGTCCAGCTGCTGACGCAGGTCGTTCATGTTGAACTGACCCTTCTGGAAGCGCTTCATCATCCGCTCGGCCTGCTCGGCCTCCAGCGTGTGCTGCGCGCGCTCGACCAGCGCCACGATGTCGCCCATGCCGAGGATGCGGCCGGCGATCCGCTCGGCCTCGAAGGTCTCCAGCGCGTCGGTCTTCTCGCCCAGACCGACGAAGCGGATCGGCTTGCCGGTGACGGCGCGCATCGACAGCGCCGCACCGCCCCGCCCGTCGCCGTCCATCCGGGTGAGGACCACGCCGGTGATGCCGACCTTGCCCTCGAATTCCGTGGCGACGTTCACCGCGTCCTGACCGGTCAAGCCGTCCACGACCAGCAGCGTCTCGCGCGGGCTGACCGCATCGCGGACCGCCTGAACCTCGTCCATCAGCACTTCGTCGATGTGCAGACGACCGGCGGTGTCCAGCAGATAGACGTCATAGCCGCCCAAAGTCGCCTGGCTCTTGGCGCGCTTGGCGATGGCGACCGCATTCTCGCCCTTGACGATCGGCAGCGTATCGACGCCGATCTGCCCGCCCAGAATCGCCAGCTGCTCCATCGCCGCCGGGCGGTTGGTGTCCAAGGACGCCATCAGCACCCGCTTGCCCTCGCGCTCCTTCAACCGGCGGGCCAGCTTGGCCGTGGTCGTGGTCTTGCCCGAGCCCTGCAGACCGACCATCAGCACCGGCGCCGGCGGGTTGTCGATCTTCAGCCGGCCCGGATCCTCGTCGCCCCGCAGGGTGGCGATCAGCTCGTCATGGACGATCTTCACCACCTGCTGGCCGGGCGTCACCGATTTGGTGACCGCCGAGCCCGTCGCCTTCTCCTGCACCCGCTTGATGAAGCTGCGCGCCACCGGCAACGAGACATCCGCCTCCAAGAGCGCCACCCGCACCTCGCGCAGGGCGGCGGTCACGTCGTCAGCCGACAGCGCGCCCGCCTTGGTGAGGCGGTCGAAGACGCCGCCAAGGCGCTCGGACAGATTCTCGAACATGGCAGTCCTTTCGGGACAGGCTTCGGGGCCACGGGGTTCCGCACCCGTGGGCGCAACGCGCTGACGGATGGCGATCCCCGCAAAATGCGATGGGACCGGACGCGTGAGGGCATCCGGGGAATTGTCCGGCACATAGGCCCGCAGGCCGCCCGAGTCAAGGAAATCCCCCGCCCGGGCCCGCGCCGCCTGTGCTTTTCATTCTGCCTGAAATACGCTCGGGGGGTCCGGGGGGCAGACGGCCCCCCGGCCTATCCACCCAGAGGACCCCCGGATGTTCGCGATCGCCGACCACAACCCCACCCGCCACATCCGCTTTCCCTATGTGAACTGGGCGATCATCGCGCTCTGCACGGTGCTGTTCGTGATCCAGGTCCCCTGGCCCGATTACGCCTTCACCCCGGCCAGCCTGCACCCCGTGGGCGGGCTGAAGCCCCCCGGCGGCGGGCCCGAGGTCATGGGCCAGATGGTCAGCTACATGTTCCTGCACGCCACCTGGCTACATCTCATCGGCAACATGGTCACGCTCTGGGTGTTCGGCGACAATATCGAGGATGCGATGGGCCATTGGCGCTATCCCCTCTTCTTCATCCTCTGCGGCATGGCGGGCGCGGGGGCCGAGGCCTGGCTCTCGGCCGATCCGACGGTGCCGGTGATCGGCGCCTCGGGGGCCATCGCCGGGGTGATGGGCGCCTATCTGCTGCTGCATCCGCGCGCCAAGGTGCTGGTGCTGGTAGCCTTCCGCGTGCCCGTGCTGGCGCCTGCCGGGCTGTTCGTCGGCCTCAGCGTGGCGCTCGACGTGATCGCCGCCCTGTCCGAGATCCCGGGCGAGGTACGGGTCGCCTTCTGGGCCCATGTCGGCGGCTTCGCGGCGGGGGCGGTGCTGATCGTGCTGATGCGCTGGCGCGACGTGCCGCTCCTCCAGCCGCCGCAGCCGCATCCCGAAGCCGGGTTCTTCGGCGCCGGCCGCTGGCTGCCCGATTTCGGCAAGGAACGCCCGGGCGGCTCGGCGCTGTGGTTCTGGGTCAAGGCCACGGTCTTCTTCATCGTCGTCGCCGTGCTGGTCGAGACGGTGCTCGGGGGGGCCGTCTGATGCCGGTCGTCGCCGCGCTTTACCATTTCGCCCGCTTCCCCGACCCCGCCGCGCTGAAGGGTCCGCTGGCCCGGCTCGGCTGTTCGCAGGGGGTGAAGGGCTCGCTCCTGCTGGCGCCCGAGGGGATCAACGGCACCATCGCCGGCCCCCGCGAGGGGATCGACGCCATGCTGACGCATATCCGCGCCCTGCCGGGCTGCGACGGGCTCGACTGGAAGGAATCATTCGCCGAGGACATGCCCTTCGGCCGCCTCAAGGTGCGCCTCAAGCGCGAGATCGTGACCATGGGCCAGCCCGGCGTCGATCCCCGCGCCCGGGTCGGCCATTATGTCGAGGCGCGGGACTGGAACGCCCTGATCAGCGCCCCCGACGTGGCCGTCATCGACACCCGCAACGATTACGAGGTCGCCATCGGCAGTTTCGAGGGCGCCGTGGACCCGGGCACCCGCTCCTTCGGCGATTTCCCGGCCTGGTGGGAGGCCAATCGCGACCGCTTCCACAACAAGCGGATCGCCATGTTCTGCACCGGCGGCATCCGCTGCGAGAAATCGACCAACTGGCTGCTGGGTCAGGGGGTCGAGGAGGTCTATCACCTCAAGGGCGGCATCCTGAAATACCTGGAAGACGTGCCCGAGGAGCAAAGCCTCTGGCAGGGCGGCTGCTTCGTCTTCGACCAGCGCGTCGCGGTGGGCCACGGGCTGAAACCCACGGGCCACGCGCTTTGCCACGCCTGCCGCCGGCCGCTCGATACCGCCGACCGGCAGCATCCGGATTACGAGGAGGGCGTGAGCTGCGCTCGCTGCATCGGGGAATACAGCGAGGACCGGCGCGAGGGCTTCCGCGAACGCCAGCGCCAGATCCGGCTGGCCGAGGCGCGGGGCGCGCGGCATCTGGGACCGGACGAGGCGTAGGATGGGCCGTTCCGCGCCCCGGCGCGGGTTGGCCCATCCCCCGCGCGGCGGTTTCGGCCGCAAGGCGGCGCTTTCCCCTGTCCGCAGCGGCCCGGGATGCCTAATTCTTGGGCAGCACCCGGAGGTCCCGATGAGCGACACACCCGATCCCGCCTCGCCCCCCTGCTACGCGCATGAGATCCCGCCACCTGCGGAGCCCCTCGACTGGCGGCTCTGGCGCAAGGCCCAGCGCGAGGCGCTGCTCGCCGCCCGGCAGGCGATCCCGGCCGAGGAGCGGGCGCGGGTGGCGGCCGAAGTAGCGGGGGTGCTGGACCGGCTGATCGCGCCGGGGCCGGGGCAGATCATCAGCCTCTACTGGCCGTTCAAGGCGGAACTGGACCTGCGGAACTGGATGGCGACGGCGCAGGCGAAGGGCGCCCGGATCGCCCTGCCGCTGGTCGAGGCCAAGGGCCGCCCGCTGAAATTCCGCGAATGGTTCCCCGGCTGCGCCATGGAGCGGGGGATCTGGAACATCCTGCAACCGGCGGGACCTGAGGAAATCACGCCGAATGTGGTGATCGCGCCTCTGGTCGGCTTCGACCCCGATGCCTACCGGCTGGGCTATGGCGGCGGGTTCTTCGACCGGACGCTGGCCGCGCTGGGGCCGGGGGTGAAGGCGGTGGGCGTGGGCCATCCCTCGGCCGCGCTCAGGACCATCCACCCGCAGCCGCATGACATCGCCATGAACGCGATCGTCACGGGCGAAAAGGGCGTGATCCTCAACGGGTGGTGAGCCGCTGGGTGGGATGAAATCCCACCCTACAGGGTACGGCGCATTGAAACCCCGTATGACAGGGCGCACAGGGCGTAGGGTGGGGTTCCACCCCACCTTGCGCCTTACCGCAACCCGGCCAGCAGCGTCGCCGCCCAGAACAGCCCCGCCGACAGCGCCGAGGTGGCGGGCACGGTAATCACCCAGGCCGCCAGGATGGTCAGCATATGCGAGCGGCGCACGACCTTGCGGCGGGTGCGTTCCTCGACCGGCAGGGTCGAGAGGTCGCGGTTCTCCTTCAGGATCTTCTCGTGATACCATTCGCGGTAGAAGCCCACGCCGAAGATCCCGCCGATGGCGATATGGGTGGAGCTGACCGGCAGCCCCAGCCACGAGGCGATGATCACCACCACCGCCGCCGACAGCGCCACGCACCAGGCGCGCATGGCGTTGAGGCGCGTGATCTCGGACCCCACGATGTTGATCAGCTTCGGCCCGAACAGCATCAGGCCCACCGACAGGCCGACGGCGCCGACGATCATCACCCAATAGGGGATCTGCACCCGGTCGCCCGAAGCCCCGTCCGAGACCGCATGCACGATGGCGGCCAGGGGCCCCACCGCATTCGCCACATCATTCGCGCCATGGGCGAAGGACAAAAGCGCCGCCGACAGCACCAGCGGGATGGCGAAAAGGCCCTTCAGGGCTTTCGTCCGGTTCTCCAGCCCGCGTGACTGGCGGGCGATCACCGGGCGCATGACCAAGGCCAGCGGCACGGCCACGGCCAGACCCACCAGCAACGATTCACCCAGCGACAGATGCACCAGCGCCTTCAGCCCCTTCAGCGCCATATAGGTGGCGAAGACCCCGCCCATGACGCCGATCAGGATCGGCACCCAGGTGCGGGCGGCGGCGATCTTGTCCTCTCGGTACAGAATCCGGTTATTCAGCAGCGCCAGGAACAGCGCCGCGATCACCCCGCCCATAACGGGCGAGATCACCCAGCTGGCGGCGATGGTGCCCATCACGCCCCAGTTGACCGCGCCGAACCCGGCTGCGGCGATGCCCGCGCCCATCACCCCCCCGACGATGGAATGCGTGGTCGAGACCGGCGCGCCCATGGCGGTCGCGAGGTGGATCCAGAGCGCGCCCGCCAGCAGCGCCGCCATCATCGCCCAGATGAAGATCTCGGGCGCAGCCACGCTTTCGGGCGCCACGATCCCGCGCGACACGGTGGAGACGACATCGCCCCCGGCCAGCAGCGCCCCCGCGGTTTCGCACAGCGCCGCGATGACCAGCGCGCCGCCCAGCGTCACGGCCCGCGCGCCCACCGCCGGGCCCATGTTGTTGGCCACGTCATTGGCGCCGATGTTCAGCGCCATATAGGCGCCGATGGCGGCGGCCAGCACCACCACCCAGGTCCCGGCGCCGCCCCCCATGATGGTGACGGCGGCCAGACCGGCGATGACGATGAAGACCAGCGCGATCCCCGGCGCGACCAGCGGACGCGAGGTGAACAGCGTCGCCTGTTCCAGCAGGCCGATACGGCCGAGGTCCTTGTCGAGGGTCTTGATGGCCTTGGCGTTCGGGTCGGCAGGCGAGGTCATGCGGGCTCCGGGGAGTGTCACAGAACTGTTACAGCCCCCTAACGCGGCATGGGCACGATCACAACCGGGAAGTCAGGCCAGCGCGCGGATCACCGCCTTCAGTTCCGGCTCTTCCACCGCTTTCGCGGCCTCGTTCACCCGCATCCAGCTGCGGCGGCGGCGGGCCCTTTCCGGGTATTCCTCGGCCAGCGTGGTCACGTCGATGCGGTAGACCGAGCAGCGGCAGGTGACGGGAATCCCGCCCTTGACGGTCTTCTGGTAGCCATAGCTGCCGACCGGGTATTCATCGACCGCACCCTGCACGCCCGCTTCTTCCCAGGCCTCCTGCAGGGCGGCCTGGGCCAGCGACTTGCCCTCCATCGGCCAGCCCTTCGGCACGATCCAGCGCTTCGAATCGAGGCTGGTCACCAGCAGCACCTCGGGGCCCTTCTTGCCCTGCCGCACGCACAAGGCCGCCGTCTGAACGAATTCAGGGCGCTTGAACACCGGTTCGACAAAGTTGCGAAAGGCCGCCAGGGCGGTCTGTTTCATGCGGTTCTGCTCGACCTCAGGGGCTGCCCCGCTGCGGGGCGGCTCGTTTTGCGGTTTGGACTTATCCACAGACTGGGCTCAGTTTTCCGGGTCGTCAACAGCACCGCGCAGGGATTTGACCGATCCTCTGCGAGTTTTCGCATCCATGCGGCGTTGCTGGCTACCATAGGTGGGTTTCGTGGCAATCCGGCGACGGGGGGCGACCAGCGCCTGGCGGATCAGGTCGGTCAGACGCTCGCGGGCGATCTCGCGGTTGCGGGCCTGGCTGCGGGTCTCGTCCACCTGCAGGACCAGCGCCCCCTCCAGCGTCCAGCGCCGTCCGGCCAGCCGCTTGAGCCGCGCCTTGACGGCGGGTGCCAGCGCGGGCGAGCGCTCGGCCTCGAATCGCAATTCGACAGCCGAAGAGACCTTGTTGACGTTCTGCCCGCCGGGCCCCGAAGCGCGCATGAAGCTCTCGCTCAGTTCCCAGTCCTGGATGACAATCTGATCGGTGACGTACAGCATGGATCTTGAAATAGGGTTCGCAGCGCCAATCGAAAGGGCCGCCCGGCTATTCGAGCGGCCCTCACGAGCTTCAGGAGATGGAGCCGGTTAGAAACAGGCCCAATCAGGATATTACAGCCGACGGGCTGCCGTCAGCTGGCCGTCCTCCTGACTGTCCCGACACCTCTCTCCAATATCACTCTCGACACTGGACCACCTCCTTTCGCTGGGTTGAACCGTAAGGCGATGGTGGCATGTATGTTGTATTTGTCAAAGGCTTTTACGCCATCCTTTGGGTCAATTTCGCAACGATGAGCCGGAAGGGCAACAATGCCACCATGGCCAGCGCCAATTTGACCATCCAGTCGGCAAGCGCGAGAGAAACCCACAAAGGTGTCATCGGACCGACACCCAGCACTGGCAAAATCTCCTGCGCCCAACTAACATCCGCCGCCGGATCGACCCAGGCCATGGTCGCCGAGAAGGCGGTCGAGAAGAAGATCAGCGTATCGAGCGAGGCGCCGATCAGGGTCGAGATCAGCGGCGCTTTCCACCACGCCCCGCCACGGACCGCGTTGAAGACGCCGATATCGACCATCTGCGCCACGAGGAACGCGGCGCCCGAGCCCAGCGCGATGCGCAGGGTGACGGCGGGGTAGGCGTAGCCGTCGCCCTGGATCATGATCTGCGTGCCGATCAGCGAGCAGGCGACCCCCACGGCGAAACCGGCCCAGACGACGCGGCGCGCGGCCTGCGGTCCGTAGACGCGGTTCATCACATCGGTGACGAGGAAGGCGAAGGGATAGGTCAGCGCCCCCCAGGTGAGCCAGTCACCCAGAAGGAATTGCACAAGGATATTCGAGGCCACGACGATGGCGGCCATGGCAAGGATGCCGGGCAGGTAGAGGCGGGTCATGTTCTGAAACCGTTTTGACAAGGTGGTCGGGGACTTGGCCGCGCCTCCGGTCCGTTCAGGCGGGCCGTTCGGGCCGGGCGGGCGACGCGCCCCTCTACGCCCGCGCGCCCAACAAATCAAGGGAGGGATGAAGAGGTCGTGATCCGCCAGCGCCACGAGAGGCTTTGATTGCGGGGAAGGAGTGCTATCGTACCCGGTAATTGACCGATCCTCCGGGGAAAATATTCATGACTGCCTTTTCGCTTCGCGGCTCGACCGCGCTCGTCGCGCTTTCGGTGTCTCTGACCATCGCCGTTCCGTTCACCGCCGTCGGGCAATCCTCGCCCGAGGTCACGGCGCCCGAGGCGCCCATACCCGAGATCGTCGCGCCGCAGGTCGCCGAACCGGCGATCGCGGCCCCGGCAGCCCCGGCTGCCCCGGCTGCCGAGGCCCCCTGGCAAACCGTCACCCGGCTGGGCCTCCGCTTCGAGGTTCCGCCCGGCGCCGTGCTCCCCGACGCCGCCGAAGGCCTGCGCGAAGCCGCCGTCTCGACCATCGGCGCCAACGGGGTGGGCGCGCGGATGGGGATCCGTCTGCTGGATACCGCCGAACGCGAGAGCATGCCGGCACCGGATGCGCCCGAGATGGCGGCGTTCCTGTCCGACCTGTCCGGCGTGCCGGTGACCGCGACCGGGGTCGAGATGACCCTGGGCACGTGGCGGCTCATCGCCTATGGCGGCAGCGGGGCGATCCCGGCCTCGGGCGGCGGCACGCTCGACGCGCGGATGCTCTATCTGATCTCCGCCGAGCCCGACGCGAACGGCCAAGCGCTGATGGTCGCGGTGTTCAGCGCGGGCCTCGGCGATGGCGTCGCGGCCGAGCTGGAGGCGCATTTCATCGGCTCGCTCGCCCCGGCCGATGACATGCCCGGGGCCGAAGCCGAGGAGCCCGAAGCGGCCACTGCCACGGCGCCCGAGCCCCCGGCAGCAAGCGCCGAGGCCGACCCGACCGCGCCGCTGCTGGCCGCGGTCGAGGCGATGCCCCTGCCCGCCCGGGTCACCCCCGAGGGCTGGGAACGTCACAGCGCCTTCGGTCTTTCCGTCGCCGCCCCGGCCGAGGCCGAGATGACCGACCGCAGCAACCGGCGGAACCCCGAAGTCTCGTTCAGGCTGCGGCCCGACGGTTCCGGGACCGAGCTGCGGATCGCGTTGGCGGCAATGAGCGCCGAGGAACTCTCGGCCCTCGGCATCGCCCCCGGAACCCCCGGTTTCCTCGAGATGATCGCCCAGGGCGCCGGGATCCCGACCGCCGAAAGCCCGCGCCGCATTCTGGTCGGCGACCGGGGGATGGTGATTTATGTCGGCATGGGCCTGCGCGAGCGACAGCCGAATCGGGGCGAGTATGAGCACACCCTCTCCCTGATCGCCGAGGAACCCGACGCCGAGGGCAATTACGCCGTGGTCGGCGCCACCGCCCGCGGCTATGCCCCGGATGAGGCCGAAACGCTGGTCAATCAGGTGATCGCCTCGGTCGCGCCCGAGATCGTCGAGGCTGCTCCGGCCACGACCGAGACCCCGCCCGAGACCGGCCCCGCCACCGAAGACGCCACCGATGACACCACGTCGGGCTTTGACGCCATCGCCGCGGCGCTGCCTGCCCCTTCGGGCACGATGCCCGAAGGCTGGGACGCGGTCGAGGCGATGGGCGTGCGCATGGCGGTGCCGCCCGGCCTCGATGTCGAGGCCGACCCCGAGGGCCGCGGCCTCGACATCGGCGGCCGCGACGAGGCGGCGCGGACCGAGATCGAGATGGGCGGCGTGCTGGCGGCGCCCGACCGGCTTGCGCCCTTCGACGGCCCGCCCGGCAGCCCCCGTTTCGCTGAGGGTCTGGCGCGATGGGCCCGGGTCGAGGTCCGCGATTCCGGGCGTGAACTGCCCCTCGGCGGGCGGTCGATGCGGCTTTACATCGCCTCGGGCGAGCAGGAGGAAACCCCGCAGCTGGGCGGCCGGGTGACCGGCTTCTATCTGGTGTCGATGCAGCCCGATGCGGCGGGCGACACGCTGATCCTGGGCGGTGCCTTCCGCGGCTATGCCGAGGCCGATGCCGTGGCGCTGATCGGCCAGATCGTCGCCAGCCTCGGCGATGCCGCCCCGTCCGCGGCGCCGGTGGCAGTTGCGGTGGCGGAAACCCCGATCCTGCCCGGGTTTGCCGCGATCCGGCTACCGGCGGGTGTCACCGTCTTGCAGGAGGACCGCAACGAACGGTCGGCCGACCTGTTCCTTGGCGAGGCGGGCGCCCCGCCGCAGACCCGCCTCAATGCCGGGCGCCTGATGGGCCGCCCGCTGGAGCGCCAGCTCGACCGCATGCTGCACGAGGTCGATGCGCTGACCGAGGCCGAGATCGGCGGCATGCCGGTCTGGGTGATCCACGGCACCGCCACCCATTCGCTCGAGGACCGGCCGGCCGATGCCGCCGCCCGGATCCCCGCGCAACTCGTCGTGCCGCAGCTCTGCGAGGAGGGCGCGCCGGTCTATCTGCTGGGCATCCTCGGCGCTCCGGGGGATGAGGCGCGGATTGACGCGATGCTGCCGCAGCTGGTGCTGCAGCGGCCCGAAGGGGCCGGGGAATGCCCGCCCTCGGTCATGGACGGGGTCCGCGCGATGATCGCCGCCGATACCGGGACCTCGGGCACCGGGGCCGCGCCGATCACCCTGCCGCAATCGCCTGCGGTGCCCGAGGGCTGGGCGCGGCACAGCCGCTTCGGCCTGACCTTCGCCGCGCCCGCGGAGATGGAGATGCGCCGCGAGCGGCTTCTGGCCGACCGGATGGAATACTGGCTGCAGGCGCGCGACGGCGCGGGTGAGGTCAGCGAGGAAATCTCGCTGCGCATCTTCACCCCGACATCGCTCGGCGACATGCCGCTGCAGACCCCCGACCAGCCGGGCTTTGCGGCGATGCTGTCGGGCTTCGGCGAGATCACCGTGGCCGAAAGTGGCGAACGGATGGTGCTGGGGGATGTGACGCTGCGCGCCTTCCGGGGCGACAGCAACATCGACGGGCGCCTCGTGCGGCTGCTTTATCTGATCGCCGAGGCGCCTTCGGCCAACGGGCTCAGCCCCTGGCTGGTGGTACGTTCGGCCGGGCAGACCTCGGATGCCGCCCTCGGCTTCGAACGGGACGTTCTGGCCAGCCTCAGCGGCAGCCCCGAGATCCCGCCGCAGACCGAGGAACCTGCGCCGGACCGCACCCCGCCCACGGCCGAGCCGCCGCGGACCCAGTCCCCGGTCGCCTCGACCGCCAGCCCCGAGGCGCAGGCCTTCCAGGCCGCGCGGACCGATGGCAGCACCGAGGCGCTGCTGGCCTATCTCGCCGCCTATCCGCGCGGGCTGCATTCGGGCGATGCGCGGACGATGCTGCGGGAACGCGGTATCGTGCCGCCGGACGAACGCCGCCCGATAGCGCCCGTGACCGACCCCGAGGCGATGGATTGGCAGCGCGCGCTGGACGAGGCGCGGATGGAGGGATTCTGGACCTATCTGAAGATGTGGCCGCAGGGGCTGCATGCGGACGAGGCCCGCGCCCGGCTCGATCAGCTGCGCCCGCCCGCGCCGGTGCCCTATGCGCCTTCGCCGCGGCCGATGAAGTAAGCGGGACGCGGGACTTGTAGGATGGGCAATATTGCCCATCCTACGGAAACGCCTCAGACGCCGTCGCCGACGAAGGCCTTCTCGATCACGTAATCGGCGGGGGCGGAATTCGAGCCCTCTTCCAGCCCGAAGCCTTCCAGCACCGCCGCCACATCCTTGTTGAACGCCAGCGAGCCGCAGACCATCGCCCGGTCCCGCACCGGATCGAGCGGCCCTTCGAGCCCCAGATCGGCAAAGACTTTGCCCGAGGTCAGGTTGTCGGTGATCCGGCCCATGAACGGGCCCTGTTCTCGGGTCGTTGTCGGGTAGTACTGCAGCTTGTCGCCGATCAGTTCGCCGATCACGGGATCGTCGCGCAGATCCGCCACCAGCTGCCGCCCGTATTCCAGCTCTCCGGCCTCGCGGCAGGTGTGCATCATCACCACGCTGTCGTATTTCTCCCAGGTCTCGGGCTCGCGCAGCAGCGAGGCGAAGGGGGCGAACCCCGTCCCCGTGGCCAGGAACCACAACCGCTTGCCGGGTTTCAGCGCGTCATGCACCAGCGTGCCCACCGGTTTGGGGCGCAGGATGATCGGCTGGCCGACCTCGATATGTTGCAAGCGCGAGGTCAGCGGCCCGTCCGGCACCTTGATCGAATAGAATTCCAGCTCCTCGTCCCAAGCGGGCGAGGCGATGGAATAGGCCCGCAGGATCGGCTTGCCGTTGTCACCGGCCAGCCCGATCATCACGAATTCCCCCGACCGGAACCGCAGGCTCTGCGGCCGCGTCACCCGGAAGGAAAACAGCCGGTCGGTCCAGTGGGTGACCTGGGTGACGGTCTGAAGATCGGGGTTCACCTTCAGCGATACGGGGGCGTTCATGCGGTCCTCCGCAGCCGGGCGCGGTAATCGTTGGCCTGCCAGGCGGCGCGGGACAGCCATTGCGCTTCGGGTTGGCGCTCGGCCAGATCCTCGTCGATCTCGACCTCGTCGAACCCGGCGCGGCGGGCCATGGCGTATTGGTCGGCGATCACATGGCCCGCGGCACGCAGGCGCCCGGTGAAGCCGGCGCGCCGCAGACGCGCGGCCAGCGTGAAGCCGCGCCCGTCCGAGAACGCCGGGAAGCTCACGCGGATCGCCGTCACGCCGTCGATCTGCGTCTCGACCGCGGCGATATCCACATCGGGGGCGAGGTCGAACCAGTCGCCGTTATGGGTTTCGGGCTGAAAGCCCTGGTCGGTGACGATCACGCTCATGACGCCTGCCTCCTGATAACGCGGCCATCGACGATATGGATGCCGCATTCGTTCTTGTCCTGACCGCGCCAGCGACCGGCCCGGGGATCCTCACCCGCGGCCACCGGCCCGGTGCAGGGCGCGCAGCCGATCGACGGGTAGCCCTTCGCCACCAGCGGGTGCCGGGGCAGATCGTGCGCGTCCATGTAGGCCGCCAGATCCGCAGCCTTCCACCCGGCCAGCGGGTTGACCTTTAGATGCCCGGTCGTGCTGTCATGCTCGAAGAGGTCGATCGCCGCGCGCTCGCCGCTCTGAAAGCGCTTGCGGCCGGTGATCCAGCCGTCGAAGCCCTGAAGCGCCTGTTCCAGCGGCCGCGTCTTGCGCAGGTCGCAGCAGCTGTCGGTATCCGACAGGTGCAGCAGGTTGTCGCTGTCGCCCTGAAACAGCGCCTCGCGCGCGGGGCGGATGACCCGCAGATCGCTCAGCCCCAGCCTTTCGGCCAGGTCGCGCTGATAGGTCAGCGTTTCCTCGAACAGCATCAGCGTGTCGATGAACAGCACCGGCGTGGCGCGGTCGATCTCGGCCACCATGTGCAGGAGCACGGCGGAATCGGCGCCGAAGCTCGACACCATGGCGATCTGCCCCAGCGCCCCCGAGAGCGCGACGCGCAGCGCGCCGGTGCCGTCGCCCTCGTAGCGGGCGTTCAGGCGGGTGAGGTCAGGCTGCATGACGTTCCGCGCCATAGAGCGCCTCCTTGAAGGGGCCGAGGCCGAGGCGGCGATAGGCTTGCAGGAAGGTCTCTTCGCGGCTGGTCCGCAGGTCCAGATAGGCCCGCAGGATCCGCTCGATGGCCGGGACGATCTGGTCATAGGCAAAGCCGGGGCCGGTGCGTTCGCCCAGCGCCGCATCCTCGGACCCGTCGCCGCCCAGCGTGATCTGGTAGTTCTCCACGCCCGCGCGGTCGAGGCCCAGGATGCCGATATGCCCGACATGGTGGTGCCCGCAGGCGTTGATGCAGCCCGAGATCTTGATCTTCAAGGGGCCGATATCGTGCTCCAGCTTCAGCGCGTCGAAATGGGTGGCGATCTCCTGCGCGATGGGGATCGAGCGGGCGGTGGCCAGCGCGCAGTAATCCATGCCCGGGCAGGCGATGATGTCGCTGACAAGGCCCACATTCGCCGTGGCCAGACCCCGCCCTTTCAGCGCCTTGTGCACCGCCGGCAGATCGGCCAGCGCCACATGCGGCAGGATCACGTTCTGCTCGTGGCTGAGGCGGATCTCGCCGTAGCCATAACGCTCGGCCAGATCGGCAATCAGCCGCATCTGGTCCGAGGTCATGTCGCCGGGCGTCTCGCCATGCGCTTTCAGCGAGATGGTGACGATGGCGTGGCCCTCGGCCTTGTGGGCGTGCAGGTTGGTATCGGCCCAGGCGCGGAACACCGGATCGGCGCTGTAGGCCGCCTGATAGCCAAGGTCCGAGGCCTGGCGGAACTGCGGCGCGCGGAACATTCCCTGGATGCGGGCCAGCGCGGCCAGCGTCCCGGCGGTGTCGAACTGCGGCGCGATCTCGGCGAAGCGGGCCTCGACCAGATCGCGGACCGTGTCGATCCCGTTCTCGTGCACGGTGATCTTGATCCGGGCCTTGTACTTGTTGTCGCGCCGGCCCAGCAGGTTGTAGGTGCCGACCACGGCCTCCAGATAGGGCAGCAGATCGGCCACAGGCAGGAAGTCGCGCAGCACCTTGCCGATCATCGGCGTCCGGCCGAGGCCGCCGCCCACGATCACCTCGAACCCCTCGGCGTAGTCCTTGCGAACCATGCGCAGGCCGATGTCATGGGCCCGGGTCACGGCGCGGTCGATCTCGGATCCCGTCACGGCGACCTTGAACTTGCGCGGCAGGAACTGGAATTCCGGGTGGTCGGTCGACCATTGCCGGATCAGTTCCGCATAGGGCCGCGGATCGGCGATTTCCTCGGCCGCGGCGGCGGCGAAATGGTCCGAGGTCACGTTGCGGATCGTGTTGCCCGAGGTCTGGATGGCGTGCAGCCCCACCTCGGCCAGCGCGTCCAGCATGTCCGGCACATCGGTCAGCTTCGGCCAGTTGAACTGCACGTTCTGGCGGGTGGTGACGTGGCCATAGCCCTCGTCCCAGCGGTCGGCGATCTCGGCCAGCTTGCGCAGCTGGATGGGGTTCAGCGTGCCGTAGGGCACCGCCACCCGCAGCATATAGGCGTGGAGTTGCAAGTAGAGGCCGTTCATCAGGCGCAGCGGCTTGAATTCGTCCTCGGTCAGCGAGCCGTCGATGCGGCGGGCGACCTGTTCGCGGAACTGGCGGTTGCGTTCCTTCAGAAACGCGGTGTCGAAATCGTCGTAGACGTACATGGATCTGTCCTCAGGCCGCAGCTTGCTTGCCGTGGGCATAATTCGAGGGGCCGCGGCGGCGGAAATCCTCGCGGAAATGGGTGGGTTCGATGCCCTGGGCGGTCAGGCGGACCTCGGCCAGGTAACAGCCGACCACCTCGCCCCCGCGCGTCGCCGCCTTGGCCAGCGCCGCCTCGGCCTCGGCCTGATCCTCAAACGCGCGGGCCGCTTTCAGGTCGCGGGTCCAGCCCTCGGCCGCGGTCAGATAGACCACATCGCCCTCGATCAGGGCGTTGGCGGTGACGACTTGGATCTGGGGCGCGCGGGACATCAGGCGAATTCCTCGAGAAGGGCGGGAAGGACGGCGGCGGCCTTGGCGGGCGCCAGACCGAAAAGGGTGATGACGGGACCGGCAAAGGCGGCCTCGGCCAGCGTGGCGGGCAGGTCGCCCAGCCGCGCCGTGACGATGCGCTGATCGGGGCGCGAGACGTTTTCGACCAGCGTGACCGGGGTCTCGGCATCGGCGCCGTGCATGATGAGGCGGCCCTGCACGAAGCGCGCGGCGCGCTTGCCCATGTAGATCGCGGCGACGGCGCCCGGGCGGGCCAGCGCGCGCCAGTCGTGATCGGCGTAGCCCTGCACATCCTGCGCCGTCAGCAGCCGCAGCTCGCCGTTGCGGCCCCGGCGGGTCAGGCTGGCGCCGATGGCGGCGGCGGCGGCGCTGGCGGCGGTGATGCCGGGCGTCACCGACCAGTCGATCCCGGCCCCGGTCAGCGCCTCGGTTTCCTCATCCAGACGCCCGAAGACCGAGGCATCGCCCCCCTTCAGCCGCACCACGCGCAGCCCGGCGGCGGCGTGGCGGATCATCAGGTCGTTGATCTGTTCCTGCGGGGTCGAGGGGCCGAACCCCTCCTTGCCGACGGCGATGAACTCGGCCTCGCGCCGGGCCAGTTCCAGGATCGCGGCGGGCACCAGACGGTCGTGGATCACCACATCGGCGGCATCCAGCAGGCGGCGGGCCTTCAGCGTCATCAGCTCGGGATCGCCGGGACCGGCGCCGACCAGATCGACGCGGCCTGGCTCGGGCTCGGCGTTCAGATGCTCGCGCAGCAGGGCTTCGAGCGCATGATCGAGCAGTTCCTCCCCCGCCTCGGCCAGAACCTCGGGCCCGGTGCGGAAATAATAGTCCGCCCAGAAGTCGCGGCGCGCGCGGCCCTGCGGCAGGGCTTCGGCCCGGGCGCGGAACAGCTTGCCGGCGCGGGCGAGCGGGCCCAGACCCTGCGGCAGACGCTCTTCCAGATCGGTCTTCAGCGCGCGGGCCAGCACCGGCGCCGCGCCTTCGGTGCCGATGGCGATGGTCACCGGGGCGCGGTCGACGATGGCCGGGGTGATGAAATCGCTGCCTTCGAGGTTGTCGACCACGTTGACCAGCACCCCGGCGGCACGCGCCAGCCGGGCGAAGCGCGCATCCGCCTCGGCCTCGCCATGCGCGCCATAGGCCAGCGCGGCGCCGGTCAGATCCGCGGCCCCGGGGGCGCGGCGGTTCAGGGTGACGCCATGGGCGGTGGCGGTCGCTTCCAGATCGGCCTCGGGCGCCTCGGCGAACAGGTGCAGCCGCGCCTCGGTCTTCAAGAGCAGCCGGAGCTTGGCCAGCGCGAAGGCACCGCTGCCAGCGATGACGACCTTGCGGTCGGCCAGATCGAGGAAGATCGGGAAATGCTGCATCGAAGCCTCCGGGGTTGAGGCTCAAGATGGAAAAATTTCCTCCAAACAGCAAGATAACCGGCAAAACAAGGAGGATTCAGGGGCCGCGCCGCGCCGGATGGGAGAAAATTGTTCCAGATCCGGCACAACAGGAATGGTTGTCCTCCGACTCCCTGCCGGGCCGGAATTCCCGTCTTGCCGCGCTGCCGCGACTCAGCGCTGGCCGAGGCGGAATCGAACCGAAAGCCCGGTCCGGTTGTCCTCGAACAGCGCGATGGTCGAGGTGGTGACCTGATGCGTGACCTCGATGCTCATGCCGCGCCGGGCCTCGATCGACAGGCCCAGACCGGTCACATGGTCCTCACGCGGCATGCCCAGCAGCATCCCGCCCGAGGCCTGCACATGCCAGGCGCTGACCGAGACCGGCCGGTCGCGCCACAGGAAGCCGACCCGCGCGCCGATCCGGCCCCGCGTGGCGGTGGCGCCCGCGATGGGCGTGGCGGTGCCAAGCGTAAGCTCGGTGACGGCGCCGTTCCAGACCGCCGACCAGCCCAGCGTGGCGCCGGTCTGCTGGCCCGCGTCCAGCGCCCGGCGGTCCAGTTCAAGGCTGATCTGATGCGCGGCCTCGGCGGTCGAGAACAGATGCACCAGCGCGGCCGAGATCCCGGTCGAGCTGCCTTCGGTCAGCGCCCGACGGCTGGCCGAGGCCGAGGCGCAGACATCGATGAAGGTCCAGCCGCTGACATGGTTGCGCGCGCAGGCCTCAACTCCGGCGGCGCCACGGCCGATATCATGCACCGGCGACCAGGCCAGTTCGGCCGTGGCGCGCAGGTCAATGATCCGCCCCTCGGCCCAGGAGAGCCGCGCCGTGGCATCCAGCCGTCCGCCCAGCATCAGCCCGGCACGGGCGCGGCTGGCGGGGTCGGCGTCGAAGATCAGCCCGCCGATGACCAGCCGGTCATGGAAATAGCCGCCGTTGATGTTGTCATCCCAGGTCAGGATCGGGCTGAACCGCAGGGAACGGTCCATCAGCTCGGCCCCGCCCTCGTTGTAAAAGCCGGTATCGCGCAGGGCGCGGCGCAGGGCATTGGTATAGGCGGGGGGCGCGCGGCGGGTGTCCTGCGCGCGGGCCAGGGTGAACAGCCTGAGCCGCTCGCTCGACGCCAGCGGCGCCAGCCGCGCCCGGTCGAAGGCATCCGCCCCCGCCCGCGGCGCCAGCGCCGTCAGGGCGAGGCAGAGCATCACCAGAAGCGAGAGTGCCTTACGGGCGAGGGAAGGCATTCGGATCCACCCCGACAAAGCCGCCGTCCACCGTCACCTGACGGCCGGTCGCCGAATCCGTGCCACTGGCCTCGTAAAGACCCGAGGTCGACAGCTCGTTCATGCCGTTCTCGTAGGTGGGGGTGCCGCCCAGCGTGCCGCGCAGGGTGCCGTCCACGGCCAGGATTGCCGGGCTGTCCGGGTCCCAGACGCGGATGGTGATGCCGTCGCCATAGGCGCCGGTAATGATGTTGAGGGGCACGTCCTCGGCCTCGATCTCCATGCGGACCTGCGATTCGGCGGTGACCCCGGTCCGCAGGTTCAGGCTGACCGTCTCGGCGTCGAAGTCGATCTCCATGTTGACCAGCCCTTCGGCGTCCGAGCCCTGCAGCATCGGACCGCCGTCGATGGTCACCCAGGAGTAATTCGCACCGCGCAGGTAGAAACGGCCGGTCGCGGCGATCAGGGCGCCGTCGCGCACGTTCGAGAAGGGCTCCTGATCGGCGGTCAGCCGGACCAGGCGCGTGGCGCGGCCGGTCGGGCCGTCGACCTCGGCCAGCACCTCGACCGCCATGCGCCCCTCGTAGGGGGTGCCCTGCAGGTCGATCAGGGACCGATAGCCTGCCGGATCGGCGGGATCGTCATCCTCGAAGGCGGCGATGGCGCTGGCATCGCCGGGCGTCGCGTAATCGCGGCGCACCCGGCTGTAGCCGTTATGCGCGGTGGTATAGGTCTCATAACCGGCAACCGTGATCGGTTGGCCGGCCGGCAGCGGCGGCAAGCCGCCCCCGGACGAGCAGGCGGCGACAAGAACGAGGGCGGGGAGGGTGAGGATCGGGCGCATGGCCCTTTCCTAAATGGAAACAATGGCAAAATCCGGGCAGATTGCCCTCGAAATTGTGGAAAATTGTTTCTATTCGCCCTCGCCGCCGTGCAGCCGGTTCCACCGCACCGAGGACCAGAGCGCCACACCGATCAGACCGGCGCCGAACAGACCCGTCACCACCTCGGGGATCGCCACCAGCGCCTGCACATACATGATGATCGACAGCGCGATGATGGCATAGAACGCCCCGTGTTCGAGGTAGCGGTATTGCGCCAGCGTCTGCTTTTCGACCAGCATGATGGTCATGGAGCGGACATACATCGCCCCAATGCCCAGCCCGATGGCGATGACGAACAGGTTGTGGCTGAGGGCAAAGGCGCCGATCACCCCGTCGAAGCTGAACGAGGCATCCAGCACCTCAAGATACAGGAACGCTCCGATCCCGCCCTTGGCGGCGGTGGCCAGCGTCGCCTGTTTCGAATCAAGGAAGCCGGACAGGACCTCGACCAGCAGGAAGGTCAGCAGGCCCCAGATGGCCGAAACGGTGAAGAGATGCCGCTCGAGCTCGGGCAGCAGCCGCGAGATGCCCAGCGCCAGCGCCAGCACCACGGCGACCTCGATCCCGCGGACCGTCGAATAGCGCGACATGCGGCTTTCCAGCCAGGGGAGCCAGTGGATGTCCTTGTCATGGTCGAAAAAGAAGGTGAGGCCGACCATCATCAGGAAGGTGCCGCCGAACGCCGCAATGGGCAGATGCGCGTTTTCCAGGATATGGGCGTAGCTGTCGGGCTCGGTCGCGGCGAGGCGCAGGGCCTCCCACGGGCCGACATGGGCGGCGATGACCACGATCAACAGCGGAAAGACGATCCGCATGCCGAAGACCGCGATCAGGATGCCCCAGGTCAGGAACCGGCGCTGCCATTCGGGGCGCATGTCCTTGAGCTTGTTGGCATTGACGACGGCGTTGTCAAACGAGAGCGAGATTTCCAGCACCGCCAGCACCGCGACGATGAACAGCGTCGACAGCGCGCCGGACCAGGTCCCGGTGCTTTGCCAACCCAGCACGCCACCCAGGGCGATGCCCAGGATGGTGACGACAAGGGCGGCACGGAAATAGTGGAACAGCGGTGCATGCGCCGGGCCGGGCGCAGCGGCGGAGGGCAGCTTGGGTGTCGGGGACATGATGACCGTAGCGCGGCAGTTGTCACGTCAGTGCCGACATCGCGAAAGCGCCGCAACTTTCGCCAGAGGGGCCCGGTCACCGATAGTGCCCCCGGAACCTGCCGGGGGTGCCCCTGATATAGCGCGGCCCCGGGCTTTGGAAAAGGGCCGTGACCCGGTCCCGGGTGGCGGAGGTCCGCCGCCCCCCGGCGCAGGGCCGGAACCCGGGCCCTGACCGGGCGTTTCCGTCCCGACCCCGCCCCGCCGCGGCGGTGCCCCTGAGAAAGGACAGAATGATGAAACGCGCGATGATCGCCGGCCTTGCCGCCCTGAGCACGCTGATCGCCGCCCCCGCAGCCTTTGCCGACCCGCCGCCCCATGCCCGGGCGCATGGCCGCGGGCACGCGGAATGCCGCGGCCATGAGTGCGGCAGGCGCGGCAATCCCGGCCACGGCTGGAATGACGAGCGGCATGGCGGGCGGCATCTGGACCGTCACCGCGACGCGTCTGTGCCCCATATCACCATCAACATCGGCGATGACGGCCGGTATGGCGAGCGCTGGACCTGGCGCGACGGCTACGGCTTCGGCCCGGCGCCCCGTGGCCGGGAATACCGGGTTATCAACGGCCAGCTGGTCATGGTCGACGCCCAGACGCTGCAGATCGTCGCCATCGTCGGCCTGCTGAGCGCGCTGCTCAACTGACCGCAGAGGCGGGGGTCAGAGGGAAACCTCGGTCCCCCGCCCCTCGCGCTCGGCCCGGGCCAGCGCGTGATGGGCGACGGCCAGATCCTGCGCCACGATCCCCAGCGAGCGATAGAGCGTGATCGCTTCCGGCCCCGACCGCCCCGGCCCGCCGTTCAGATGCGCGCCGATCTCGCCTTTCAGGTGTTCCGGCGCGAAGAGCCCCGCCTTCAGCCCCTCGACCACCTCACCCGCCTGCGCCATCAGCGAGGGCAGGTAGTCGCAGAAGACCTCGGCCCGGGGGATGACAGCATCGTCCAGCTCGCGTTTCGAGGCAACCGAGGCACCGACGATATTGAGGTGCTGCCCCGGTTCCAGCCAGGCGCCCTGCAGCACGGGCGTGGCGGAATTGGTCACCGTGCAGAGGATGTCGGCGCCACGAACGCCAGCCTGCGCGTCGGTGCCATGGGTTGTGGTCAGGCCGGGATGGCGGGAAGCGGCATGGGTGGCGAAGGCTTCCGCCGCCTCGGCCCGGCGGCCGACAACGTGCAGATGGGTGATCGGTCGGACCGCCAGCATCGCCGTCAGGTGGTGCTCGGCCTGCTCGCCGGTGCCGATCAGCGTCAACCGCGCGGCCTCGGAGCGGGCCAGTGCCCGCGTAGCAACCGCCGAGGCGGCGGCAGTGCGGATCGCGGTCAGCAGACCCGCATCCATCATCGCCACGGCGCCGCCCGTCTCGGATTCGAACAGGACCACTGCACCGCGATGCCCGGAAAGACCCTTCTTCGGGTTTTCGGGAAACAGGCTCACCAGCTTCACGCCGAAGCACATCGGCTCGCCCAGCGAACCCGACATCACCCCCATCATATTGGCCCCGCCCACCGGCACCACATGGCGCAGCGGCAGTTCCGCCGCCCCGCGCGAGACGCTGCGCATGGTGGTCTCGATCACCTCGATCGCCTGCTCCATCGGCAGGAGCGCGGCGATATCGGCGTTCGAAAGGATCCTCATGCCTGGTGGATCCCGTACGTCAGCACCCAGTCGGGCGAGAGGGGCTCAAGCCCCAGCCGGGCCTTGAGGATGTTGCTGTAAAGCGCGGGCCGCAGCAGATAGGGGAAATGCCCGCCCCAGAGGAAGCGGAAGGCCGCGGCGGGGGCGTTCCGCGCCCGCACGGCATCGCGCATCGGCGGGGGGATCAGCGGGTCGTCGACGGATTCGATGGTGGTGGCGCTGTCGGCGGTGTTGGACAGCGGCGGCAGCTCGGGCCCGGTCTTGATCGCGTCGAGCCTTGCGCGGAGTTCGTTCTCCAGGATCCGGCCGCCGGCCTCGGTCAGCAGCAGGTCGAACATCTCGGCCCAGTCGGGATAGGCGGCGCGGGCGGCGCTCATGCTGGTCTCGAACCCGGCGCGCAGGTCAGCGATGGGGGCCTGCCACAGATCCAGCGAATAGGGCAGATGGGTGCGCGGCGCACCGACATCCGACAGCGTGTTGCCGGGGAAGAGGTGGCTGACCAGCCCCGGGTGCTGCGCCGCGAAATACTGCGCCAGGAACCCGCCCAGCGAGGAGCCCAGCACGGCGGCCTTGGCGATCCCCAGCCGCTGCAACAGCACGGCCAGCGAGGCCGACCATTCCGGCACCCCGCCGCTGTCGGGGTAACTGACCGAAAGGACTCGACGATGCGGCGCCAGCGCCTCGATCTGCGCGAAGAAGATATCGGCGCGGCCCAGCGTGCCGGGCAGGAACAGAAAGGCCTCGCCCGTGCCGCCGGTGTCGATCAGGCCCCAGTCGCGGCCCTCCAGTTCGATCCGTTGTTCGGGAAAGCGCGAAAGAAAGGCATCGCGCGCCTGCATCAGGGAATTGGTCATGCGAAAGGGTTCTCCACGCGCGGCCAATAGGTCAGGGACCGGTGGCGATAGGGGATGGCGGTGAAATCGGGGGTGATGGCCCCCGGCGCGGCGATGGGGATGATGACCGAGGCGATGGGCGCGAACCCGGCGCGGTAATGGTTCGAGGATTTCACGCAGACATGGCGCTTCTTCGACAGGTCGATGCCCAGTTGGGTGAAGGCCTCGGGGTGGAAGGTCTGGGTGCGGGTGTCGTTGACGATCAGGTCGATGTTGTCCGTCTCGTCCCCGGTGCCCGCGTCAATGGACAGCCAGACGATGGTGCCCAGATTGACTGGCAGCGAGCCGAAGCGCTGGGAAAGGCCGGAGGCGACGCGCTTGATGGTGACAGTCAGGTCCAGGGGATCGCCCGACATCGGCCCGCATTTGCCGCCGAGCCGGATGGCCAGCTGCGCGCCCTCGCCGATCTCGGCGCAGAGCCGCACCACCACCGGGTCCCAGTAGATGCCCGAGGCGACCGAGGTCAGGCCCCGGTCCAGAATCGCCCTGAGCAGGAAGGTGGAATCGGACGGCGCCCCGCCGCCCGCGTTGTCGGACATGTCGGCCAGCACGATGGGGCCCTGATTGTGACCGGCGGCCTTGTCCAGCGCCTGGTCGATGGTCAGGACCTCCTGAAAGATCGCCTCCTTCTCGCGCCAGAGCTTTTCCCCGATCTCGCGCGCCATCCGTTCCGCCAGCGCAGCGTCGCCATCGGTGATGGCCAGCGCCCTTGCGCCGGTGCGTTCGTGGTCGCCCCAGGGGAAGCCATGCGCCAAGCTGAGGGACAGCACCCCGGGTTCGGATTCCCGCGCGGTCAGGGCGTCGACGAAGGCGCGCATCGGGCCTTCGGGCGTGGGCATGGCCATGATGATCCGGCAATCGTAATCGCGCATCACCGGCTTGGTCTTGCCCTCGGCCGCATCGGCGATGAGCGCGAACAGCTCCGCCCCGCGCTCCAGAATGTCGATATGGGGGTATTCCTTGAAGCAGATCAGCGCCGTGGCCTCGGTCAGCATCTGCTCGGTCAGGTGGCAATGCGGGTCCAGCAGGGCGCCGATCTTCGCCTCGGGGGCAACCGCGCGGCAGGCGGCGATCAGGTCACCCTCACAATCGGGGTAGCCGTCGGCGATCATCGCGCCGTGAAGCTGCAGCAGGATCACGTCCACCGGCATCGCGGCTTTCAGATCGGCGACGATCTCATCGCGGAAATCCTCGTAGACCTTGCGCACCGTCAGCCCGCCCGGCTGAGCGAAGGCGGCGAGGCTTTCGGCCACCTGCCAGCCCTTCGCCTCGGCCTGCTTGCGCCACAGGTGCAGCGCGCCGGTCCAGTAGACGGGCGCGCCCTGGGTGGCGGTGCCGTGGTGGACATGCCCCTCCTCGAAGGCGGCGATGCCGGTGGGCAGCGGGGAAAAGCTGTTGGTCTCGGTCGCAAGGCAGGCGATGAAGCACTTCATGGGGCAGTCCGGGCAGGGGCGGGAAGCTGGCCCGTCGCCTGCAGCGCCAGCCGCGCCAGCAGGTGGACGAGGATCAGCGCGAAGGCGACCGGCACGGCCGCGGTGAACCAGATCATCGGGATGTCCAGCATTTCGGCCGAGCGGCCAAGGCTGCGGCCGAGGAAACCGCGCGCCAGGTTCATGTTGGGGCCGAAGAGGCAGTACCAGAGCACCGGAGCGACAAACAGCACGACGCCCAGCGCCCGGACCACGGCCAGCGCCCCGCCCGCCGTGCCGCGCAGCGTGGCCACATGCGGAAAGAGCACCGGGTCGGCCCCGGCGCGAAACGCCGCCGAGGCCCCCAGCATGCCGGCCCAGACCATGGCGCGACGCGCCATTTCCTCGGTCCAGATCGGCGGGTCAGAGAGGATGTAGCGCGCGATGACCTGCCAGCCCGCGGCATAGACCATGACCAGCACCGCCAGCACCGCGCCCCAGAGGGCGATGGTGTTGAGCAGTGCTGAAATGCGGTCTAGGCCCCGGGCCATCCTGCCGATCATCACGCGCGTCCTTCCCCAACAGAAGCCTTACTCGGCGATCGCCGCCTGCCATTGGGCAAGTTGCTCGGGCGAGACGATCAGATCGTAGGTGGTGGCCGAGGCGGTCTGGAACTCGGCCCGCGCCTCGGGCGAGAGTTCCGAGATGGTGACGCCCGCGGCTTCGAGCTGGGCGATCACGCCGGTCTGGGTGCCCAGCCAGCTGCGGTTCGCCTCGTTGGCGGCGGCCGCGGCGGCATCGACCGTGGCGCGGTCGGAATCGCTGAGGCCCTCGTACCAATCCTCGGACACGATGACGATCCTGAGCGAGGGCGAGATTTCTGCCGGGGTGAAATACTTGATGAAGTCGGTGTGCCCGAACAGCAGCGGCACGAAGGCCGGGTTCAGGTAGCCGTTGGCGACGCCCGTCTGCAGCGCGTTCGGCACCTCGGCCCAGCTGACCACGGTCCCGGTCGAGCCCCAGGCGGCATAGAGCTGGATCTGGCTTTCATCGAGCGCCCGCATCCGCAGGTCCGACATGTCGGCCATCGAGGTGACGGGATGCAGCGTGTTGAAGATACCGGTCGCCGGACCCACGGTATCGACCGCCAGCACCTGCACGCCGGAGCCGTCGAGCCCCTCGTTGATCGCGGCCAGCATGCCGTTGTCGTAGAGTGCGCGGTCGACCGCGGCCATGTCGGCGAAGAAATAGGGCAGGCGCAGCCCGTAGATCAGCGTGTCGATCGAGGCGACGATGCCCAGGGGCGAGAGGCCCACTTCCACCAGGCCCTGGCTGACCTGATCGAACACCTCGTCATCGCCGCCCAGCGCGCCGCGCTGGTATTCCTCGGCCGCCAGCCCGTGTTCGTTCAGATAGGTCGAGAAGGCATGCGCCCAGACATAGCTGCCCGAGCCCTCCAGATCCGGCGGGCTGTCGAGCGAGATCTTGATCTGCGCCGAGGCGGCGCTGGCGAACAGGGCGAGAGCGCTCGCCGCGAGTAGGATCTTCTTCATCGTCTTACCTCCGCTTGTTGGTTTCGTTCTTGGGTCAGTCACCCAGCAGCCCCATGGTCCGGGGCAGCCAGAGCGTCACATCGGGCAGCCAGATCAGCACCCCCAGCACCAGCACCTCGACCAGCAGGAACGGCAGCACCGCGCGGGCCAGCCGCCAGTAATTCAGCCCCGTCACCGTCGACACGATCAAGAGGCACCCGCCCAGGGGCGGCGAAATCAGGCCGATGCAGAGGTTGAAGCACAGCACGATCCCCAGATGCACCGGGTCCGCGCCCTGTTCGATGGCCACGGGCGCCAGCAGCGGCACCAGCAGCGCCAGCGCCACGGGGATGTCCAGCACCATGCCCGCCGCCAGGAAGATCAGGTTCAGGAGGATCATGTAGCCGACCGGGCCCAGCCCCATCTCGGTCACCATCCCGGCGATGGCCTCGGGCAGGCGTTCCAGCGCGCCCAGATAGCCCAGCGCCGAGACGGCGCAGATGATCATGAAGATCGACCCCGACAGCATCGCCGTGCGCCTGAGCGCCTCGATCATCTGGCCCAGCGCCAGACGCTCGTAGAACATGCCCGCCAGCGTGGCGGCGACCACGGCGACGGCGGCGGCCTCGGTCGGGGTCATCCAGCCCAGCACGATACCGCCGACGATAATCAGCGGGATGCCCAGCGCGGGCAGCGCGTTCAGGACCGTGGGCAGCAGCGGCGGGATCTCGGCCCGCGTCAGCCGCGGGTGGTCGTCGCGCCAGGCGTAGAAGCTGTTCGTGGCCATCAGCGCCGCCGCCAGCAGCAGGCCCGGCACGATCCCGGCGATGAACAGCGCGGTAACCGAAGTTCCCATCAGCGCGCCGTAGAAGATCATGATGATCGAGGGCGGCACGATCGGCCCGATGATCGACGAGGCCGCGGTGATCGCGCCCGCATAGGGCAGCTTGTAGCCCTGCTCGGTCATCGCTGGCACCAGCGTGTTCGACACCGCCGCGCTGTCGGCCACGGCCGAGCCCGAGATCCCGGCGAAGAAGACCGAGGTCAGCACGTTCACATGCCCCAGCCCGCCGCGCACCCGCCCGACCATGACCATGGCCAGCCGGATCAGCACCCGGGTCACGCCGCCGCGGTTCATGATCTCGCCCGCCAGGATGAAAAGCGGCATGGCCATCAGCGCGAAGACGTCGATCTTGGAGAAGATCTGCTGCGGCAGGACGGCCAGATAGCGCTCCTGCCCGGCGGCGAAGAAGGCCAGCACCGTGGCGCCACCGATGACATAGGCGATGGCCAGGCCCGAGCCCAACAGCAGCGCTCCGACAAGGGGGACAATCCAGATCATGCGGCAAGCGCCTGGCGGCGGGGGGCGAGCGCCTCGGCCCGGACCCCGTGATCGGCGATATCCTGCGGGATCGGCTGGCCCAAAGCCAGCGCCGCGGCGGTGCGGCCCAGCGCCGGGGCGGTCTGGATGCCGTAGCCCCCCTGCCCCGCCACCCAGACGAAGCCGGCCGCATCGGGCGCAGGGCCCACGACCGGCGCCTTGTCGGCGACGAAGGACCGAAGCCCCGCCCATTTGTGGTCGATCCGCCGCACCGGCAGGTCCACCGCCTGCTGCACGCGGTCGATGCAGAGCGCCACATCCCATTCGTCGGGCTGGGCGTCGCAGGGCTCGGAGGGTGTCTCGTCGGCGGGGGACAACAGCAGCTTGCCGGCGTCGGGGCGCAGATAGAAGGTCTCGTCGATATCCACGACCATCGGCCAGTCGTCGACATTCTGCCCGGCAGGCGGCGCCACCAGCATCGCGGTGCGCCGCTTCGGCACCAGACCCACCGGCGCCACCCCGGCCATCCGGGCGATGTCGTCGGCCCAGGCGCCCGAGGCATTGACCAGCATCTCGGCCGTGATCTCGCCCTGCGGCGTCTCGATGCGCCAGCCTTTGCCCGCGCGGGTGATGCCCGTCACCTCGGCCTTGAGCCGCAGCTCGCCCCGATGAGCGGTCAGCGCCCGCAGGAATTGCCGGTGCAGCGCCTCGACGTCGATATCGGCGGATCCGGCGTCGTGCAGCGCGCCTGCGAGGTAATCCTCGCGCAGGAGCGGCAGCATCGCCCGGGCCTCGGCGGCGCTGATCCGCGTGACCGGCAGATCGGCGGCCGCGGCCTCGAGGCTGGCACCCTGACCGGCATTGGCCACGAACAGCACGTCCCGGGGACGCAACAGCGGATAGGGACGCTCGGCGCTGGGGGGCGCGTTGAAGGCGGCGGCCGAGGCGCGGGTCAGCGCCCGGATCACCGGCGGGCCATAGCTGGGGGTATAAAGCGCGGCAGAACGGCCGGTGGTGTGATAGCCCGGCGCGCTTTCACGCTCCAGCAGCAGCACATCCTGTCCCGCCGCCGCCAGTTCGGCCGCGACCGAGGCCCCGGCGATCCCGGCGCCGATCACGACGATCCCCCTGTGATGTCCCCTCGAGCCCATCGCGCGCCTTCCCCTTTGCCTCACGCTAACACGGTTTTTCGCATCAGAAAGAGGAATTTTTCCGATACGAAAATTAATTGCACGCGTCCCGGTTGCGCGTATGATCGGGGCATGCCGCCCAGAAATCGCGCCTTGGCCCGCCCCGACCCGACCGAGATGGCAGACAGCCAGCGCGCCGAATTCGGCAGCCGGTTGAAGGAGTTGCGCCGGGCCCGCGGCTGGACGCTGGCGCAGCTGGCGGAACGCTCGGGGCTGGCCGTCTCGACCATTTCCAAGGCCGAGCGCGGGCTGATGTCGCTGACCTATGACCGGATGCTCTCGCTCGCGCGGGGGATTGGCGTGGACATGGCCGAGTTCTTCACCGCCGAGGGCGCGGTCTTCGCGCCGGGCAGTTTCGCGGTGGCGCCGAAGGGCGTTTTCCAGAAGCAGGAGACGCGGAACTACGTCTACGAGATGCTGTTCCCCGAGATCCGCAACAAGGCGATGGTGCCGATGATGGGCACGCTCAAGGCCCATGACCTGATGGATTTCGACGATTTCGTCCGCCATCCGGGGCAGGAATTCCTGCTGGTGCTGGAAGGCGCCGTGACGGTTTTCGCCGAGGGCAAGGCGCCGGTGCTGCTGAGGCAGGGCGATTCGCTCTATTTCGACAGCTCGCGCGGGCATCTCTATGCCTCGGCCGGGGCGGTCGATGCCCGGATTCTGGTGGTCTGTACCGAGGTGGAAGGCGGCGCCTGAGCCGTTTGCGGTGCGTGCAAGCACGCACCCTACGGGTCATCGCTCATCCAAGCCCCATTGCCGCCTTGGCAGGGTAGCGCCGGAACTGCCCCCTGCGGGACCGTCGAGACGACCGCTCCCGTAGGGTGCGTGCTCGCACGCACCCTCCCCATGCACTCTTCGTGACAAGGGCGGCGCCCGAACCGCCGGGGTGGGCGAGAAGCGCCCGCCCCGGGGGGGCGGTTCGGGCGCTGCCCGGCTTGCCGCCGGGCGGGACCGTCGAGACGTCCGCCCCCGTAGGGTGCGTGCTCGCACGCACCGTCTGGCCCCCGTAGGGTGGGATTTCATCCCACCTGGGCGAGGCCCGAACGGAAAAGGGCCCGTACCACCGGTACGGGCCCTTTCCTGTCACATGCCGGAAGACGCTACTTCTCGGGGATCAGCCCCCTCGGCGCGAACCGCAGGACCAACAGCAGGATCAGCCCCATGGTCAGGAGCCGCATATGCGCCGCGCTGTCCAGCAGATGGCTGCGCAGGAAGCTGTCCTCGGGCAGGGGCGCGGTGATCCAGCCCATCAGCCACAGGCCGATCGGCTCGACCTCGACCCAGAGGAACCAGATCAGGAAGCCGCCCAGCACGGCGCCCCAATTGTTCCCCGACCCGCCGACGATCACCATCACCCAGATCAGGAAGGTGAAGCGCAACGGCTGGTAGGAGCCGGGCGTGAACAACCCGTCGAGCGTGGTCAGCATCGCCCCGGCGATGCCGCAGACCGCCGAGCCGAGGATGAACACCTGCAGATGCCGCTTCGTCACGTCCTTGCCCATGGCCCGCGCCGCCGTCTCGTTGTCGCGGATCGCCCGCATCATCCGGCCCCAGGGCGAGCGCCAGGCGCGTTCCGACAGCCACATGATGACGCCGAGGACCACGATGAAGGTCAGTGCGAAACAGGCTTTGACGAAGAGGGACGAGGCCTCGGCCGGGGCCAGCCCGAACCACGAGGCCCAGGCGATGAAATCGGGGTTGCTCTGCAGGCTGACCTCGTAGGGGATCGGCGCGCGCGGCAGGCCGTTCACGTTGCGCACCCCGCGCGACAGCCAGTCCTCGTTCTTCAGCACGGCGATGATCGTCTCGGCGATGCCCAGCGTGGCGATGGCCAGATAGTCGGACCTCAGACCCAGGCTGACCTTGCCGATCACCCAGGCCGCGCCCGCCGCCAGCAGGCCGCCAACGATCCAGCTGGCGAAGATCGGCAGACCGGCGCCGCCCAGATAGCCGGCGACGGCGGTGTTGGTGCCCTCGATCGCGTCGACCGCCGGGTCCAGCACCGCGCGGAAAAGAAAGAACCCGCCTACCACCACGACCAGCAGCACCAGCGCCCGGGTCCAGCCCTTCTGCATCCGCCGGTAGACCAGGACGCCCAGCGCGATGGCCGCGACGCCGATCAGGATGCCGAAGATCGCCCTGAGGCCCCCCGCCGCCCAGGCGTCATGCACCGGCGGCATCGAGGTCAGCACCGTGGCGACCCCGCCCAGCGCGACGAAGCCCATCGTGCCGACAGAGAAGAGCCCGGCGTAACCCCACTGGATGTTCACGCCCAGCGCCATGATCGCCGAGATCAGGCACATGTTGACCAGACCCATGGCGACCGAGGGGCTCTGCAGCCAGCCGACCAGCACCAGCAGCACCGCCATGATGAGGAAATAGGAGGTGTTTTTCGCGCTCATACGGATTGCCCCTTGAAGAGCCCGGTCGGGCGGAACAGCAGCACAAGCACCAGCAGCACGAAGCTGACCGCGAACTTGTAATCGGTGGAAAGGAGTTGCATCAGCCCCTGCGGCTCGAGGCTCTCGGGCAGCAGGTATTCAAAGAACTTGCGGAAGGCATAGGTAACGCCCACCTCGCTCAGCGCGATGACATAGGCCCCGGCCACGGCCCCCAGCGGGTTGCCCAGCCCCCCCAGGATGGCCGCCGCGAACATCGGCAGCAGCAGCTGGAAATAGGTGAAGGGCTTGAAGCTCTTGTCCAGGCCATAGAGCGTGCCCGCCACCGTCACCAGCACGGCGACGATCAGCCAGGTCACCATGACCACCCGTTCGGGATTGATGCCCGACAACAGCGCCAGATCCTCGTTGTCCGAGAAAGCGCGCATCGACTTGCCGGTGCGGGTGCGGTTCAGGAACCAGAAGAGCGCCCCCACCACGACCAGCGTCACCGAGATGGTGATGAGCTGCGACCAGCGCAGGCCCAGCCCCTCGGCCAGGCCGGTCGCGTCGCGGAAATCGCGCACGGTGAACAGGAACCGCGCGCCATCGGCGAAGTTCTGGTCATCGGGGCCGATGACCAGCCGGGTCAGCCCGTTCACCACGAACATGACGCCGAGCGAGGCCATCACCACGACGATGGGCGCCGCGCGGACCTTCCGATAGAAGCGATAGACGGATCGGTCGACCCCCAGCAGCAGCAGCGCCGTCACCACGATCCCCACCGGCAGCGCCAGCAGCGCGGTCGGAAGCGGGTCGATGGAGACGCCGAGCGATTGCAGCCACCAGGTGAACAGGATCACCGCCATGGTGCCGAAGGCCATCACGTCGCCATGCGCAAAATGTGAAAAGCGCAGGATGCCGTAGACCAGCGTGATCCCCAGCGCGCCCAGCGCCAGCTGGCTGCCATAGGAGACGGCCGGGATGAGGACGAAATTGCCCAGAAGGACCAGGGCGTTCAGGAAATCCATGTCGAAGCCTTTCCGGTTTCGATGGGGAACGAGGACGGCATCTGGTGCCGATCCGTGAGGCGGGCCCGGGTGAGGTCTGTGTCAGGCATCCCGAAACTCCCCGCATGCGCCGTGCAGCAGCCACTCGGTCGCGCCGTCGAGGCCGAGGGACAGAAGCTCGGCATTCGCGCCGGATTCATCGACGCTGAGCGCGAAGGCCCCGGCGGCATGCTCGCCCCCCAGAACCACGCGACCGGATTCGGTGCTGAGGAAATGCAGCCCCAGGTCAGCCTCGCCCAGCCGGAAGCCGATCACCGCGTCAATCGGCGTGCTGCGCTCCAGCCGGGCCACGATCTCGGCACTCTGGCACAGGCCATCGGCGTCGCAGCGCTGGTCGAAACGGCATTCCGCCGTTTGCAAGGCCAGCGCCGCGCCGGGGGTCAACAGCGCGCCCAGCACCAGCAGGCGGCCATGGGAGATGGCCGTGAAGAAGATGGATTTGCCCGGCGATCGCAGGGCGTTCAGAAAGTCCATACGTTTGCCTTTCCCGCGACGCGCGTCATTCGGGCGAACAGTGGATGGTCATCAGCGCGGCCTCGTCGGCACTGCCTTCCACCGGCGAGGCGGTCAGCAGGCCGGCGCCATCGCCGGTGAAACGAAGCTGATAGATGCGGCCGGCGCTTTCCCAGGCGGCGGTCTGCAGCACGCCGTCATAGACCGGGCTGAGGTGATCGCCGTTCATGGCGACCTCCAGCCCGCCACCGAGGAAGGCGAGGTCGAACCCCTCGCCCCCCTCGGTGCAGGTGCCTTGCAGGTCGCAACTGCGCAACACGGCGCAGGTGAACCCGTCGCGCTGGCTTTCGGCAAGGGCGGGCGTGGCGAGCAGCAGGCTCAGCAGAAGATACCGCATCGCTCAGCCCCCCAGGAAGGAACGCCGCACCTCGGGATCGGCGAGAAGCGCCTGCCCGGTATCGGTGTAGCGGTTGGCGCCCTGAACCAGCACATAGCCCTTGTCGGCGATCTCCAGCGCCTGGCGGGCGTTCTGTTCCACCATCAGGATCGAGATACCGGTGCGGGCGATCTCGATGATCCGGTCGAAAAGCTCGTCCATGACAATGGGCGAGACCCCGGCGGTGGGCTCGTCCAGCATCAGGACCGAGGGCTTGGTCATCAGCGCGCGGCCGACGGCCACCTGCTGGCGCTGCCCGCCGGAAAGCTCGCCCGCCGCCTGCCGCCGCTTGTCCTTGAGGATCGGGAACAGGTCATAGATCTGCGCCATCGTCTCGCGGTAATCATCCGTGCGGATGAAGGCGCCCATCTCCAGGTTTTCCTCGACGGTCATCGAGGGGAAGATGTTGCGCACCTGCGGCACAAAGCCCATGCCGCGCGCCACGCGGTCCTGCGGCGAGAGCGCGGTGATATCCTCGCCATTCAGCCGCACCTGCCCCTTGCGCAGGTTCAGCATGCCGAAGACGGCCTTCATGGCGGTCGATTTGCCGGCGCCGTTCGGGCCGACGATCACCGCGATCTGGCCCTTGTCCACGGCGATGGTGCAGGAATGCAGGATATCCGCCGCGCCATAGCCGCCGGTCATCGCCTCGCCGATCAGCACAGCCTCGGGGTCGGGAAGAACGGGATGTTCAGACATGGCCGACCTCCGCCTTCACCTTGTTCTTCAGCCCGGTGCCCAGATAGGCCTCGATCACCGCCTCGTTGGCCTTGATCTCGTCCAGCGTGCCCTCGGCCAGCACCTTGCCCTCGGCCATGCAGATGACCGGGTTGCAGATGCGGCCGATGAAATCCATGTCGTGCTCGATGACCACGAAAGTATAGCCGCGCTCCTGGTTCAGGCGCACTATGGCATCGGCGATGGTGTTCAGCAGCGTCCGGTTCACGCCCGCGCCGACCTCGTCCAGAAAGACGATCTTGGCGTCGGTCATCATCGTCCGGCCCAGTTCGAGCAGTTTCTTCTGCCCGCCCGAGATGTTGCCGGCCTTTTCGTCGGCGATATGGCTGATGGTCAGGAATTCCAGCACCTCGTTGGCGCGGCGGCGGATCTCCTCGTCTTCCAGGGCAACCTTGCGGCGCTGGAACCAGGCCGAGACCAGCCCCTCGCCCATCTGGCGGGGCGGCACCATCATCAGGTTCTCGCGCACCGTCATGGAATGGAATTCATGCGCGATCTGGAAGGTTCGGAGCAGCCCCTTGTGGAACAGCTCGTGCGGCTCGAGGCCGGTGATATCCTCGCCCGCCATCGTCACGGTCCCGGAGGTGGGTTTCAGCACCCCGGCGATGACGTTGAAAAGCGTGGTCTTGCCCGCGCCGTTGGGACCGATCAACCCGGTGATCGACCCTTCGGCGATATGCAGCGTCGCACCGTCGACGGCGTGAAAGCCCCCGAAGTGCTTGTGCAGATTCTCGACACGGATCATGGGAAATCCTTACGAAAAGGCAGCCCGGACCCGCGCCCGGACTGCCCTTGAGGTCAGGGTTTACGCCGCATCAGCGGAAGCGGACGGTGACGAATTCGTCGCCCTGGATCTCCAGCTCGCGGTAATTGCCCGCGCTTTCGCCCGGCCCGATCAGTTCCACGGCCGAGGCGCCGACGTAATCGACGTCACCACCGGCGGCGATGATCTCCAGCGCGCGCGCCAGCTGACCCGGGAAGATCTGCTCGCCCGGGGCGTTGGCCACGTCCATCACGTGATCCTTGTAATCGGCCGAAGCGGTCGATCCCGCGGCCGCCATGGCCAGCAGCATCAGCGCCGCAGCGTCATAGGATTCCGGCGCGAAGGCCGAGGTCCCGTCGAAGCCCGCCGCCGAGGCGAGGTCCTGGAACATCTGCGTGCCGGGGTTGTCGGCGCCCGGCAGCTGGCCGTAGGAGCCCTGGATCTCGTCGCCCATGGCGTCGATCAGCGACTGGCCGATCATGCCGTCCACCAGTTCGAACGTGTCGAAGGCGCCGAGGTCCAGCGCCGAGCGGATGATGCCGCGGCCGCCCTGGTCGACATAGCCCGCAACGACCAGCACCTCGCCACCGGCCGCCGCCAGCGCGCCGACTTCGGCCGAGTAATCCGCCTTGCCGTCCTCGTGGCTGGCAACCATGGTCACGGAGCCGCCCGCTTCGGTGAAGGCCGCCTGGATCGAATCCGCCAGGCCCGCGCCGTAGTCGTTGTTGGTGTACGAGATGGCGATCGACTCGACGCCGCGGTCACGCAGGATGTCGGCCACGACCTGGCCCTGACGGGCGTCCGACGGCGCGGTGCGGAAGAACAGGCCGTCGTCCTCGGCCGTCGACAGCGCGGGCGAGGTCGCCGAGGGCGAGATCATGACGATCCCGTTCGGGCGGGCGACGTTCTGCAGGATGGCGCCCGTGACGCCCGAGCAATCGGCGCCGACGATGCCGACCACGCGGTCCGAGGTCACCAGACGCTCGGCCGTGGCGACGGCGAGGCCGGAATCGACGCAGCCGTCATCGCCGCGCACCGAGGTCACGTTGCCCAGCGTGAAGAGGCCCGAGGCGTTGACCTCGGCAATCGCCATCTCGGCCGATTGGGCCATCGTCGGGGTGATCGATTCCAGCGGCCCGGTGAAGCCGAAGATGATGCCCAGCGGCACATCGTCAGCCTGCGCGGCGCCTGCCGCGAAGCCGACCAATGCGGTGGTCATAAGAAACTTTTTCATGGATCTGGTCCTTCCTGTGGATTGGATTTCCGGTCGGTCTCGGGGCAGGGTTGCCTCGGGAACCTTATCTGTCGCACCGGCTCTCGTTCCGCCTTGCGGGCGGCTGGCCGGTGTCGGCGGCAAAACTCGCGAGTCGTCTCGTGGGTCTCAACTCCCTCCTTCTGCGCCGTTGACCGGCATTCAGATGGCGTCCCCGAACCGGGCCCGAAGGCCGCGTCCCGGGTGTATCGCTTTCCCGACTTTACCCGGCGCCACGCTTTCGGCAACACCCTTCCGTCACCGAATTCCCCCTCCCGGCAGGGCCCGGCCGGGTTTTTCCCGCCTTCCGCTGGGTCAAGTGCGCGCCGCCCCGGCCGCCCTCGCCGAATCGTGCCCCGCCATCGCGTTGAACTCGCCCGGGTTTTGGCCCAGAAGGGCAACGCTTCCGAAAGGGATTCCCCATGACTCTGCGCAGCTACGCCATCGGCGATATCCACGGCCAGATCGACCTGTTGCACGCCGCCCATGCCCGGATCGCCGCCGACCGCGCCCGCACCGGCGACGCCGAGGCGCCGGTCATCCATCTGGGCGATCTGGTCGACCGCGGGCCGGATTCGCGGGGCGTGGTGGACCTGCTGCTGAAAGGCCAGCTTTCCGGTCAGAACTGGGTGGCGCTGAAGGGCAACCACGACCGCATGTTCGGCTATTACCTGGAGGGGCGGACCGATCCGGCGCTGCGCCCCGGCCTCGATTATCTGAACCCGCGGATCGGTGGCGATGCGACGCTGGCCAGCTACGGCCTCGCCCCCGATGCCCCCCCGGCCGAGGCCCGAGCCGCCGTCCCCGCCGGGCACCGCGCCTTCATCGAGGGGCTGCCCAGCTACCACCTGCGCGGCGGGGTGCTTTTCGTCCATGCCGGCATCCGCCCGGGCGTGGCGCTGAACGACCAGACCGAGACCGACATGGCCTGGATCCGCGCGCCGTTCCTGGACTTCACCGGGGCCCATCCCTGGCTGGTCGTGCACGGCCATACCCACCGCCCCGCCGCCGAGCATTGCGGCAACCGGGTGAATATCGACAGCTCGGCCGCCTATGGCGGGCCGCTGACCGCCGTGGTGATCGAGGGGCGCGAGGTCTTCACCCTGACCGATCAGGGCCGCGAACCCCTGCTGCCGGGCGCCGATTAACCCGGGCTTCACCTCTGCCTGCTAGGCCGGAAGCGGGTGAATAAAGGTGTTGAGATGAGCCGACAGAACGACGTCGCGCCCATCATCATCAAGCGCAAGAAGGTAATCGTGGGGGGCGGCCATCACGGCGGCGCCTGGAAGGTGGCTTATGCCGACTTCGTCACCGCGATGATGGCCTTCTTCCTGATGATGTGGCTGCTGGGCGCAACCACCGAATCGCAGCGCCGCGGGCTGGCGGATTACTTCAATCCCTCGATCCCGGTGCACCGGATCTCCTCGGGCGGGGAAGGGATGTTCGGCGGCTCGGATCTGGAGACCCGCGACCAATCCGCCCCCGCCACCCCCGCCGAGAACGAGACCGATTCGGGCGTCGATACCCAGGTCGAAACCCGCAGCTTCGAGGATCTTCAGCAGCGCCTGACCGGCCTCGGCGGCGAAAGCGCGGTGCTGGACGAGGCCCTGCGCCATGTCGTCACCCGCCAGACCGACGAGGGGCTGGTGGTCGAACTGTTCGACCTGCCCGGCGCCCCGCTCTTCGAGCCCGAAACCAACGAGCCGACCGAGGTGACCCGCCGCATCGTGACCATCGTGTCGCAGATATTCGGCATGGTTCTCAATCCCCTGGCGATCGAGGGGCATACGCGGACCTATTCCGTCGTCCAGGCCAGCGATCCCCGCTGGGCGCTGTCCACCGCCCGCGCCGACCGTATCCGCAGGCTGCTGGACGAGGACGGTTTCGACCCCGCGCGCATCGCCCGGGTGAGCGGCCATGCCGACCGCCGGCCCGCCGATCCCAACCCGATGTCGGTCCGCAACAACCGGCTGGAACTGATCCTGCTGCGCAGCCGCCGCTGAGCGGTCGGGCGTTAGGCGCACATTAAGACGCCTCGTGCAACCTCGGGTCCAGTCGCTCCGCACCAGCACGAAAGGCAGGACCCATGTCCACCCTCTATTCCTCGTTCAACGCCGGTATCGCCGGGCTGAATGCCAACTCGACGCGGCTTGCCGCGATCTCCGACAACATCGCCAATACCGGCACGCTCGGCTACAAGCGCGTCGTCGCCTCGTTCCAGTCGATGGTGATGGGCGGCTCGCATTACGGCCCCTATATCGCTGGGGGCGTGCGCGCCTCGACGATCCGGCTGATCGACGAACGGGGCGCCATCACCGCCAGCGCCAATGCCACCGACCTCGCGGTCAGCGGCCGCGGCTTCCTGCCGGTGACCGCGCAATCGGCGCTGAACCGCTCGGGCAATCTGCCGCTGATGCTGACCACCACCGGCTCCTTCCGGCCCAATGCCGACGGCCTCCTGGAAAATCCGGCCGGGCTGATCCTGCTGGGCTGGCCCGCCGATCCCGACGGCTCGATCCCCGCCTTCCCGCGCGACACGATCGGCGGGCTGGAACCGATCCGCATCAACTCGAACCAATTCGCCTCGGACCCGACGACGCGCATCAACGTCCGCGTCAACCTGCCCGCCACCGGCACCCGCGCCGATTCCGATGGCCGCTCGCATGACGTGGCGCTCGAATATTACAGCCCGCTCGGCACCACCGACACGCTGACCATGACTTTCGCGCCGACCGTGCCCGCCACCGGCCAGTCGAACGAATGGACCGCCACGGTGACCGATCCCTCCACCGGCACCGTGATCGGCGAATACACCATCACCTTCGACGACCAGCCGCCGAACGGGGGCCGCATCCTCAGCGTCACCACCGGCGGCGCGGGCGGCGCCTATGACCCGCTGACCGGCGAATTCACCGTCACCACCGACTCGGGTCAGGACATCGCGCTGAACATCGGCATGCTGGGGGACGAGGACAGCATAACCCAGATGGCCGACAGTTTCATCCCCGTCTCGACCGACCGCGACGGCTCGCCGGTGCAATCCCTGGTCGGCGTGCAGGTCGATGCGACCGGCTATGTGAAGGCCTATTACGACAGCGGCCTGATCCGCACCATCGCCCAGATCCCGCTGGTCGACGTGCCCAACCCCAACGGGCTGATGGCGCTGGACAACCAGGCCTATCGGGTCGCACCCGAATCGGGCGCCATGTTCCTGTGGAACGCCGGCGACGGCCCGACGGGCGAGATCAACGGCTTCTCGCGCGAGGAATCGGCAACCGATGTCGCGGCGGAACTGACCAACATGATCCAGACCCAGCGCGCCTATTCCTCGAACGCCAAGGTCATCCAGACCGTGGACGAGATGCTGCAGGAAACCGCCAATCTGAAGCGCTGACCGATAGGAGGGCCGGACCATGGGCATCACATCCGCACTGAACAACGCCAATTCCGGCCTTGCCGCCTCGGCGCGCGCGGTGCAGGTGGTCTCGGCCAATATCGCCAATGCGCTGACCCCCGGCTACGCCGCCCGCCAGCTGGAGCTGAGCGCGGCCACGCTGGGGGGCGTCGGCGGCGGGGTCCGGGTCAACGGAATCACCCGCCTGGTCGACCCGATCCTGCTGGGACTGCAGCGCGACGCGGGCGCCGCGCTGGCCTCGGGCAACAGCGCCTCGGCCTTCTGGCAACGGATCGAAACCAGCATCGGCCAGCCCGGCGAGGGGCTCTCGGCCGCACTCACGGCCTTCGACGCGGCGCTGATCGCCGCCAGCGAACGCCCCGATCTGACCAGCCGCCTCGCCGCGGTCTCGGACAGCGCCAAGTCCCTCGCCGCCAGACTGGGCAGCATCGAGGATACGGTTCAGCAGCTGCGGGTCGAGGCCGACAAGGCCATCGCCAATGACCTGCGCAGCCTGAACGAGGGGCTTGCCCGCGTCGATGTGCTGAACGACCAGATCGTCAAGATGCGGATGGGCGGCCAGCCCACCCAGGGGCTGGAGGACGAACGCCAGTCGCTGATCTCCTCCCTGTCCGAGATCGTGCCGCTGCGCGAATACCCGCGCGACAACGGGCGGGTCATGCTCTATTCCGCCGCGGGTGAATTGCTGCTCGATACCGAACCCGCGGTCTTCGGTTTCACCAATACCGTGGCCATCGACGCCGGGATGTCGGTCGGCGCCGGGCTTTCCGGCCTCACCCTCAACGGCCGCGCCATCGCCACCGGCGACAGCGGCCCGGTCGGTGGCGGGCGCCTCGGCACCAGCTTTGCCATCCGGGACGAGGCCGCGCCCGCTGTCCAGACCCAGATCGACGCCTTCGCCCGCGACCTGATCGCCCGTTTCTCGGATCCGGCAAGCGACCCGACACTGGCGGGGGCCGTCGGTCTCTTCACCGATGACGGGGGGCCGGACAGCGGGCTTGCCGGGCTCGCCGGTCGGCTGTCGCTCAACGCGGCGGTCGATCCCGCCGCGGGCGGTGCGCTCTGGCGGATCCGTGACGGGATCGGCGCCGCCATCCCCGGCCCGGTCGGCGATCCGGCACAGATCAACCGGTTGCTCGGCGCGCTCGATCGCAGCCTGCCCTCGGGCCCCGGCAGCCCGCTGCAGGATGTCGCCGCACAGCTGGGCGACCTGCTGACCGCCGTCTCCCGCAACCGGCAAAGCGCCGAAGACACGCAGGCCAGCGCCCGGACCCGCCACGACACCTTTACCGAATCGATGTTGGCGCAGGGCGTCGATACCGATTCCGAGATGCAGCGCCTCCTCCTGATCGAAGAGGCCTATGCCGCCAACGCCCGCGTCATCCAGACCGCCGACGCGATGCTGCGCACCCTGCTGGAGATCTGATCGATGAGCTGGCTCACCCTCGGCAGCCTGGCCCTGCCCTTCACCATGAACCGCAATGCCCTGATCTTGCGGCAGGAAATGTCCCGCCTCAATCAGGAGGTGGTCACGGGCGTCGCCAAGGATCCCCAGCGCCGGCTCAGGGGCGATCTGGGGCCGCTCAGCGCCGTCGAAAGCCGCCTCTCCCGGATCGAGGCCTTCACCCAGGCCAATACGCTGGCCACCAACGCCGCCGACATCGCGCAATCGGCCCTGAACCGCGCGGGGGATATCGCCTCGGACATCGGCAACCGGATGCTCGCGGTCTCGATCGACGGCATCGCCCCGGCGACCCTGCGCGCCGGGGCCACCGCCGCCCGCAACGCCCTCGGCGATCTGGCCAGCACCCTCTCGCAGCGCGTGGCCGGCCGGGCGGTCCTTTCGGGAAATGCAAGCGACACGGCCCCGCTGCCCGACGGCGAGGCGATCCTTGCCACGATCCTGCCCTCGGTTACCGGCCTGACCGACCCGGATGACATCGTCACCGCGGTCACCGCCGCCTTCATGGATCCGGGGGGCCTGTTCGAGACGACGCTCTACCAGGGCGGCCCCGCCGCCGAGGGCCCCGCCATCGACACCGCCGCCAATGCCCCGGCGCTGCCCACCGCCGCGGACCCCGCCCTGCGCAAATTGATGGCCGGGCTGGTGATCTCGGCCCTCGCCGGCAGCACCGCGCTGGGCCTCGCCGACGTGCACCGCCAGCAGATGGCGCAGGCCGGGGCCGAGGCGCTGATCGGTGCCGCCCCCGCCATCGCCGAGGCGCAGGCCAGTCTGGGCGAAACCCAGGCGCGGCTGGACACCACCCTCACCCGCCTCGGCGGTGAGCGCGACGCCCTCACCCTGGCCCGTCACAGCCTGATCGGCGTCGATCCCTATCAGGCGGCCAGCGAGCTCGACGTGGTGCAGACCCGGCTCGAGACGCTTTATGCGCTGACCGCCCGCACGCAGCGGCTGTCGCTGACGGAGTATCTCTGATGCTGCGCGCCCTCGCGGCCCTTCTGCTCATCCTGCTGACGGCCAGCGCCGCCGCGGCACAGATCCGCCTCAAGGATCTGGTCGAGTTCGACGGCGTCAGGGGCAACGATCTGATCGGCTACGGCCTTGTCGTGGGGCTGGACGGGACCGGTGACGGAATCCGCAACGCGCCCTTCACCGAGGACATCATGACCAACATCCTCGAACGGCTGGGGGTCAACATCACCGGCGAGCAATTCCGGCCCCGCAACGTGGCCGCGGTGCTGGTGACGGCGACGCTGCCGCCGTTTTCGCGCGCAGGCTCCCGGGTCGATGTCACCGTCTCGGCGATCGGCGACGCCAGCAGCCTGTTCGGCGGCACCTTGGTGATGACGCCGCTGAACGGGGCGGATGGGCAGATCTATGCCGTGGCCCAGGGCGCGGTTCTGGCCGGCGGGGTGGCGGCGCGCGGCGCCGCCGCGCAGGTGGTCGAGGGGGTGCCGACCTCGGGGTCGATCCCCGGCGGGGCCCGCGTCGAGCGCGAGGTCGATTTCACCCTTGCCTCGCTGCCCAGGGTCCGCTTGGCCCTCCGCCAGGCGGATTTCACCACGGCGGTGCGGATCGAGCAGGTGATCAACAGCCATTTCGGCCGGGCGGTGGCCGCAATGCAGGATTCGGGCACCGTGCTTCTGGACATCGCCGCCACCCGCGCCCCTTCGGCGGCCCATGCCCTCAGTCAGGTCGAGAACCTGGTCGTCGATCCGGGCTCGCGGGCCCGGGTGGTGATCGACCAGCGCTCGGGCACCATTGTCATGGGCGAGGATGTCCGGATCAGCCGGGTCGCCGTGGCGCAGGGCGGGCTCACGCTGCGGGTCGAGGAGACACCGCAGGCGATCCAGCCCAACCCCTTCAGCCCGGGCGAAACGGTGGTCGTGCCGCGCACCAACGCCTCGATCACCCCGCGCCCCGGCGTCGGCATGGCCGAGGTTGCGGGCGGGACCTCGCTGGCGCAGGTGGTGGCAGGACTGAATGCTCTGGGGGTGGGACCGCGGGACATGATCGACATCCTGAACACGATCAATGCAGCGGGCGCGCTGCATGCGGATCTGGTCGTGCGCTGACCGCTTTGACGGGATGTCCGGCGCCTGATCCCCGAGTGTCAACGGATTGCCTCGATTGGTCCGACACCGCGTCAAGCCGATGGGAGAATTGCCGGAGGTCGCAGGACGAGACCGCAGGAAGGGTCCGCAGGACGGAGCCGCCAGTCCGCTCGCCAGCCCTTGAACCAAGCCGGGAACGACATTCGCGATCGCGCGCCGGTGCAGAAGGATCTCGCGCTGGCGGGACGCCCCCTCGCTGCTGCGGACGTGGATCGAGCGCGCCGCCGATCGGCGGCGCCCCTTCCCGGACGCGAGGGGCCCCCGGCCTCCCCGAAACGCAGCGGCAAACGCGGGATCGCTGATCTCGGCGGCCGATCATGCGGGGTGCCTGCCCTCGGCTGGCGGGCGCGCGGCGGGCCCCCGGCCGCGCGCCCGCCGCCATCGGCCCTGCCTCGCGCAGCGTGCTCGATGGCGCGGGGGGGCCTTGGGAAAGGGCTCCAGCCCGACGGGCGTCGCCCCCTTGCCAGGCCGCGGGAGGCGCGGCAAGGCACCGGAGAGAGGTTCGCCCTCCGCGATGACCGGCCGGGCATGACGAGCCGTCGGCCAGAGAGCGGACGCCCAGCTGTCACAGGCGACTGGCTCTCGACCACGGGATGCTGACTGCTGTGACTGGCGCCGATTCCCTCGGCCTACCGGACGCCGTCGAGCGACGCGCTGGCGGCATGTCCGGGCCGGGTCGGCGGCAAATCCGGGTCTCGGGGATAGCGGATGTCCTGCGACCAGACCGGCACCCGCCGTCAGAAGAGCGCAGGCGCGGATCCGGGACGAAGCATCCGTGACCTCGCCCCCCGGCAACGCGGATCGGTATCGCCGTCCGATAGGGCGGGCCCCGCGCCATCGTCCAGGAATGCGGGGTCGGGCCAGGGATAGGCCGCTCATGCTTGGCCGGGCCCTGCGCCCCTTGCCGGCTTGGGTCATCGGCGGAGGCTGGGGCCCGCGGACCGGCACCCTGAACCCGGCAGACCGGGAGGAGGCGATCATGCCCCCTTGGATCGGCACGGCGCCGCGGTCGGGCGTGGATCGACCTCCGTCCTCCCGCGGCGCTGGGGCGAGGCAGGGGCGGTGGGATCGACCGTCGTCCCGGGCCGGGCTGACCCAGGCGTCTGCCGAAACCGGGGCAGGACCGACACCGGTCACCCGCAGCGGCAGAAGGCGGGCCGGCAACCGGAGGACCGCATGCGCATCATCAACGATGAACGGAAACAGGAGCCTCGCCCGGGCGCTACGGGATCGGCGCCGCTTTCCTCTGAGTGCGGGTTGAAGACGCCTGATTGCCTGAAGACAGCGCCTCTGGGGACCGCACCGATGCGGAGTTGCTCGGCCTCAGCGGCATGCGTGATGCAGGCCCCCCCAGGGGCAAGACATCGAGACCGGCGGGCCGAGACGCGCCAGATTGCGAGGCGGCGGGCAACGGGGCCACAGCGGCGCCCGACCGGACCAACGCCACCGCCCCGGCCCGCGGACTGGAAACACCGCGCGGACGACCACGGGACTGAGGCGCCCCCTGATGTCCTCATGCCGGGCTCGACCTGGGTCTGCGACCCGGCGTCGGGGCTGCCGACCCTTCGCGCCCGTGCTTGCTCTGCGCGGCATTGGCACGCGCGATGGGGCGCGCCTTTCCCGCCCGTCAACGTCCCGGATCAGACATCGGCGGCGGCAGAGAGACGGCCGCCGGTCGGGCCGAGAGTGGCTCCCCCGGCGGCGTGGCGGCGCAGGGCCCGGGTGGTCGGGGAACCGCGATCGCGGATCGGAGGGGCATCCCTCCGCCCCCGGATTTCGTCCGGCCGATAACCACGGGCTGGGCCAGAGGGAAGAGACCGGCCGCTCTTCGGCGTCCGGTCAGCCACCGCCGAAGCGCAGGGAAAGCGTCGCGGAGGTGGATTGCAACGGGCAGCTCCCCCTCGGGTCTTGACCAAGGTGATGCCGGTCGTGCGAAGCCTGTCGGCGACACCGGACCAGCCGCCGGAATTGGCCGGTCAGGCGGGCGATCCTGCCCCGCAACGCTGCCGCCTGATCTTGCCGATCACGCGCCGCTTGCGCGCGCTGCAACCTCTGCCGCTCCCGGGCGCGACCCACCGGTTTCATGCTGCGATACTGCAACGCCCTGCGCAGCCTGACATAACGGGTCCTCAAGGCAGGCGGCGAGCCGCGGATCTGCCGCCGCAGGAGCCGATACGGGGGCCCCTTGTCCGCAGGCCCGGATCCCCGCAAACAGAGGGCCGAGCCACGCGGGTCCGACAGATCGGCGGCCGGAAACGCCCAGGCTCAGGTCCCCAGCGTGCCCTCGACGAAGGCGACGAGGCGGGGCAGACAGATGCGGGTCAGGTCGTAATTCTCGACGATATGCGCCCGGGCGGCGCGGCGCAGGGGCTCGAACTCGGCCGGGCGGGCGAGGCATTCGGTCAGCGTCGCCGCCATCGCCCCGGTGTCGAAGAAATCCACCAGCCGCCCGTTCACCCCGTCCTCGATCAGCTCCTCGACCGGGGCGGTGCGCGAGCCGACCACCAGCGCGCCGGCACTCATCGCCTCCAGCATCGACCAGGACAGCACGAAGGGCACCGTCAGGTAACAATGCACGCGGGTGCATTGCATGAGACCGACGAAGGTGGCGTAAGGCACCTTGCCGGTGAAATGCACGCGAGACAGGTCCAGCCGGTCGCGCACCTCGTCGAGGAAGATCTCTTTCCAGCTGCGGCCGCCGCCCGGACGGGCGCCATAGCTCACTTCGTCGCCGCCGATGATGACGACCTGCGCCCGGGGCCGGGCGCGCAGCACCTCGGGCAGGGCGCGCATGAAGGAATGATAGCCGCGGTAGGGTTCGAGATTGCGGTTGATGAAGGTCAGGAGTTCGTCGCCCGCGCGGAATTCGACGCCCGAGGGCAGGGTCACCCGGGCCGCCGGATCGGGGGCCAGCCGCGCGGTGTCGACGCCGTCATGGATGATGGTGATCTTGTCGCGGAAACAGGCGGGGAAGGTGTCGGCCTGAAACTCGGTCGGCGCCAGCGCGGCATCAGCCTGCGCCATCATCAGCGCCTGATGCCCCTGCCGGGCGACGACGGCATAGGCCTTGTCCTCGGATTCGGTGGCGAATTCGGGATCGAAACCCACGTCGAGCCCGCGCGGCGCGTAATAGAGTTCGGCATAGACGATGAGCCGCGCCTCGGGCCAGACCTCGCGCAGGAACAGGGTCTCGCCCCAGCCGCCATGGCCGAAGATCACGTCCGGGCGATAGCCGTGCCGGTCACGCAGGATCCGGGCGGCGCGGGCCACGCGATAGGCGCGGTTGGTCATCTCGGCGAAGGTGGTGCCAAGCTGGGCGACCTTCGGATCGGGGCGGGGATCGGGCTTGCGGTAGCGGAAGGTGGTGATGGCGGTCTTGCGGGCGTTGGTCTCGTCGGTGAGCGCGGTCACGTCATGGCCGCGTTCCACCAGAGCCGGGGCCAGATGCAGGAACTGGCCCGGGAAATTCTGGTGAACGAAGAGGATCTTCATCCCTCGGACCGGCCGATCGTGCGCAGGTCGAAAGCCGCCGCCAGCAGGGCCTTGGTATACTCGCTTTCGGGCGCGTCGAAGATCTGCGCGGCGGGGCCGTATTCCAGCACATCGCCCGATTTCATCACCAGGATCTGGTGCGCCATGGCCCGCACGACGCGCAGATCGTGGCTGATGAACAGATAGGCCAGCCCGTGCTTGCGTTGCAGGTCGCGCAGCAATTCGACGATCTGCACCTGCACCGTCATGTCCAGGGCCGAGGTCGGCTCGTCCAGAATGACCAGCTTCGGTTGCAGGATCATGGCCCGGGCCACGGCGATCCGCTGCCGCTGCCCGCCCGAGAATTCATGCGGGTAGCGGTGCATCATCGCCGGATCGAGGCCGACCTCCTCCATGATCGCGGCGACCGCCTGGCGGGCGCTGCCGCCGGTCGGCACGCCGTGGACGCCCAGCCCTTCGGCGATGATCTCCTCGACCGTCATGCGCGGGCTGAGGCTGCCATAGGGGTCCTGAAAGACGATCTGCATGTCGCGCCGGAGCGCCCTGAGCGCGGCGCGGCCGGTCCCGTCACGGGCACCGGCCGAAATGTCGCGGCCCAGAAAGACGATCCGCCCCTCGGAGCGGGTCAGCCGGGCAATGGCCAGCGCCAGCGTGGTCTTGCCCGAACCGCTTTCGCCGACGATGCCCAGCGTCTCACCGGCACGCAGGCTGAGCGAGGCGTCGTTGACCGCCTTGATGTGCCCGACGGTGCGGCGCAGGAAACCGCGGGTGATCGGGAACCAGACGCGCAGATTCTCGGTCCGCAGGATCTCGGTCGCCTCGGCGGGCACCGGATCGGGGCGGCCCTGCGGCTCGGCGGCCAGCAGCTTGCGGGTATAGGGGTGGCGGGGATCGGAGAAGACGCGCTCGGTCGGGCCCTGTTCGACGATCTCGCCGTTCTGCATGACGCAGACCCGGTCGGCCACGCGGCGGACGATGTTCAGATCATGGGTGATGAACAGCATCGACATGCGTTCCGAGCGTTTCAGCCCGGCCAGCAGTTCGAGGATCTGCGCCTGAATCGTCACGTCCAGCGCGGTGGTCGGCTCGTCCGCGACCAGCAGTTTCGGGCCGTTGGCCAGCGCCATGGCGATCATGACCCGCTGGCGCTGCCCGCCCGACAACTGGTGCGGATAGGCGCTGAGCCGGGTCTCGGCGTCGCGGATGCCGACCTTTTCCAGAAGCTCCAGCGCCCGGGCGCGGGCCTGTTCGCCGCGCAGCGCCTGATGCAGTTCCAGCGCCTCGGTGATCTGCCGCTCGACCGTGTGCAGCGGGTTGAGCGAGGTCATCGGCTCCTGGAAGATGAAGCTGATGTCGTTGCCGCGCACCCGGCGCAGTTCGGCGGCATCGGCGCCGACCATCTCGGCCCCTTCGAAGGTGATCGACCCCGCCAGATGCGCGGCATCGCCCAAGAGGCCCACGGTGGACAGCGCCGTCACCGACTTGCCCGAGCCGCTTTCGCCGACCAGCGCCACCGTCTCGCCCTCGGCGATGTCGAAGCTGACGCCCTTGACGGCGCGGGTCTCCTGCCCGCCCTGCCGGAAGGTGACGCTCAGATCGTGGACGCGCAGCAGGGTCATCGGAAGGTCTTTCGCGGGTCGAAGGCATCGCGAATGCCCTCGAAGATGAAGACCAGCAGGCTGAGCATGATGGCGAAGGTGAAGAAGGCGGTGAACCCCAGCCAGGTGGCTTGCAGGTTCTGTTTCGCCTGCAGCGTCAGGTTGCCCAGCGAGGGGGCGCTGGCGGGCAGGCCGAAGCCGAGGAAGTCGAGCGTGGCCAGCGCGCCGATGGCGCCGGTGATGATGAAGGGCAGCATGGTGACGGTGGCCACCATGGCGTTGGGCAGCACATGGCGGAACATGATCCGCCCGTTCGAGACGCCCAGCGCGCGGGCGGCGCGGACGTATTCGAAGTTCCGCGCCCTGAGGAATTCGGCCCGCACGACGCCCACCAGCGCCGTCCAGCTGAACATCACCATCAGGAACACCAAGAGCCAGAAGTTCATCGGCGTGATCGCGGCGATGATGATGATGACATAGAGCGAGGGGACGGAGCCCCAAAGCTCGATCAACCGTTGCGCCACCAGATCGGTGATGCCGCCGAAGAAGCCCTGCACGGCCCCGGCGAAGATCCCCACGACCGAGGAAATCGCCACCACGACGAAGGCGAAGCTGACCGACAGCCGGAAGCCATAGATCACCCGCGCCAGCACGTCGCGGGCGCCGCCGTCGGTGCCCAGCCAATGATCGCCATCGGGGGCCGAGGGTGCCGGGCCGCCGAGGTTGTTGATCGTGTCATAGGAATAGGGGATCGGCGGCCAGAGCAGCCAGCCCGCGACCACCGGCTCGCCCTCGACACTGCCGGTGGCTTCGGCCTGGGCCAGCGCGTCCTCGGGGTCATCCAGACACCATTCGATGCCGCCGGTGCGGATCAGGCATTGCACCTCGTCCGTGCGGTAATCGGCCTGGGTGCGGAACTCGCCGCCATAGGCGGTTTCCGGGTAGAACTGGAAGATCGGGAATTGCACATCGCCGCGATAGCTGACGGCGATTGGCACGTCATTGGCCAGGAATTCCGCGAACATCGTCACGCCATAGAGGACCAGAAAGATCCACAGCGACCAGAAGGCCCGGCGGTTGGCGCGGAAGTTGCGCCAGCGCCGCTGATTCAGGGGCGACAGGGCCATGCGTCAGCTCTCCCGCGTCTCGAAGTCGATGCGGGGGTCGATCCAGACATACATCAGGTCCGAGATGATGCCGACGATCAGCCCCAGCAGGGTGAAGATGAACAGCGTGCCGAAGATCACCGGATAATCCCGGGCCAGCGCCGCCTCGTAGAACAGCTTGCCCAGCCCGTCGAGCGAGAATACCGCCTCGATGATGAGCGAGCCGCCGAAGAAGGCGCCGATGAACACGGCCGGGAAGCCGGCGATGACGATCAGCATGGCGTTGCGGAACACATGGCCATAGAGGACCTTGCGCTCCACCAGCCCCTTGGCGCGGGCGGTGACCACGTATTGCTTGCGCAATTCGTCGAGGAACGAGTTCTTGGTCAGCAAGGTCAGCGTGGCGAAGCTGGAGATGGTCAGCGCGATGGTCGGCAGGACCATGTGATGCGCGTAATCGAGGATGTATTCCGGCCAGCTCATCTGCGCCACGACCTCGGCCTCGGAATGGAGGCCGCGCAGCGGGAACCACTGGAAATAGGAGCCGCCCGCGAACAGCACCAGCAGCAGGATCGCGAACAGGAAGCCCGGGATCGCGTAGCCCACGATGATCGCGCCCGAGGTCCAGGTATCAAAGGGCGTACCGTCCTTGACCGCCTTGCGGATGCCCAGCGGGATCGAGACCATATAGGCGATGAGGGTGGACCAGAGGCCCAATGAGATCGACACCGGCATTCGCTCGATAATCAGCTGGATCACGGTCTTCGAGGTGAAATAGCTGGTCCCGAAATCGAAGCGGAAATAATTCCACATCATGTCGAGGAAGCGTTGAAGCGGCGGCTTGTCGAAGCCGAATTCGCGTTCGAGCTGCTCGATGAAGGCAGGCGGCAGGCCGCGGGCGCCGATATAGCGTTCCTCGCCGCCACCGCCGCCGCGGCTTGCGTCATCGCCCGCGCCGGTGAAGCCGCGGGTGACGTCGCCCTGCCCCTGCATGTTGGCGATGACCTGTTCGATCGGCCCGCCGGGGACGAACTGGACCAGCGTGAAATTGATGATCATCACGCCAATGAGCGTGGGGATCACCAAGAGCAGGCGGCGGAGGATATAGGCACCCATGCCGGAAGCCCTACCTCAGCGCCCCCGCGGCGCGCAACTCTGCCGCGCGCTCGGCATCGTACCACCACCAGTCCAGCACCCCTGCCGAATAGCGCGGCGTCTCCTCGGGATGGCGGTACATGTCCCAATAGGCGAACCATTGGTTGGCGCTGTACCACAGCGGCACCATGATCCGTTCCCAGCGCAGCACCCGGTCCAGGGCACGCAGCGTGGTATCGCGATCCTCGGGCGACTCGGTCACCAGCGAGATGTTGATGATCTCGTCCACCAGCGGGCTGCGCAGCGCCGCCGGGTTGAACAGGTCATCCGCCGCCTCGGATCCGAAGCGCTGGAGCAATCCGGTGCCGGTGTCGAGGAAGGCCGGATAGGAATCGAGGATCATGTCGTAATCGTGGTTCCGCTCGCGCTCGGTATATTGCGCGGGGTCGATGCGCTGGCCCTGCGCGTCGATGCCCATGGTGCGCAGATTGTCGAGGAAGCTCTCGATGATCGCCTCGGCGGTGGCGGAACCGGCGGTGGAATAGGGGAACTGGATGACCATCCGCTGCCCCTCGGCGTTGCGGCGCAGGCCCTGGTCGCCGACGGTCCAGCCCGCCTCTTCCAGCAGGCGGTTGGCGCGGCGCATGTTGCGCCGGTCGATCAGCTGATCGGCCGAGGAACTGTGTGCGGTCACCGCTTCCTCGGTCAGCAATTCCGGCGGCACCAGATCGCCCAACGATTGCAGGAACGCCAGTTCCGCGCCTTCGGGCACGCCCGTGGCCTCCAGCGGCGAGCCCTGGGAATAGGAATAGCGCTGGCTCATCAGCCCGTATTGCAGCTGCTGGTTGGTCCATTCGAAGTTATAGGCCAGGGACAGCGCCTCGCGCACCCGCCGGTCCTGCAGGAAGGGACGGTTGAGGTTGAAGACGAAGCCCAGCGCGGTGGGCGGGGTGCCGTCGGGGATTTCCTCGCGCTTGACCCAGCCGCGCTCGACCGCCGGGAAATCGTAGCCGATGGCCCATTGGCGCGAATTGCCCTCGGCGCGGAAGGTGTATTCGCCGGTCTTGAAGGCCTCGAACGCGGCGGCGTCGTCGCTGAAATACTCGACCCGGATGCGGTCGAAATTGTTGCGGCCGACGTTGATCGGCAGATCCTTCGCCCAGTAATTCGGGTCGCGGCGATAGGTGATGCGGCGGTTGACCTCGAAACTGTCCAGCACATAGGGGCCGGAGCCGGGCGAAATCTCCATCCGCGGCTCGTCGAGGCGGGCGCCGGTCTCCTCGTACCAGCGTTTGGAGAACACCGACTGATAGCCCACCTGGTCGATCAGCGAGCGGCGCGAGATATTCGGCGCGAATTCGAATTTGACGGTGTGGTCATCCAGCGCCACGGCGCTCAGCACCCGCTGGCGCACCGCCTCGGCATAGGAGGGCAGGCCCTGCTCCAGGATCAGGTCGTTGCTGAACACCACGTCATGCGCGGTCAGCGGCGTCCCGTCCGAGAAATGCGCCTCGGGGCGCATGTGGAAGATCACCCAATCCTTGGTTTCCGGGTATTCGATCGTATGGGCCAGCAGCCCGTAAAGCTCGTCATAGACATCGGCGGGGGTCGCGTCACCGAAGGGGCCGCTGGTCAGCAGCAGGCTCTCATAGATCGCATGGCTGTAACGCCCGGCCCGGCCCCGGCGCGAGAAAGGGTTCATCGAATCGAAGGTGCCCGAGGCGTATTCGGAAATCTCGCCGCCCTTGGGCGCGTCCGGGTTCACATAGTTGAAATGCTCGAAATCCTCGGCATAGCTGAGGTTGCCGTAATAGGAATAGCCATGCGCGCGGATCAGATTGTCCTGCGCCCGGCCCCGTCGCGGCATCATCAACCCCGCCCCCAGTGCCGCCGCCCCGCCCATCAAGCCGCGCCGCGTCAGCGTCAGGGCGGATTTCGATGCCAGGGGGGAAACGGGTCGGGTCATGCGGCGCTCTCCTGTAGACGTCTGACTTCTGGGGGTCAGATGGGCTTTCTCCACCTAAATCCGCCCCCGCCCCCTGTTGCAAGTGGCGTTTGCGTGAGGCCAGCGCGTTTTCTGCCCGCGAATGCTCAGCGCGCGCGCTCTTCGAGGAAGCGGATGACATTCAGGCGGTCGGCGCGGTCCTGCGTGCCGAAGAAGGCCATGCTGGTGCCGGGCGCCGCCTCGCTGGGGCGGGCGAGGAAACGGCTCAGCGCCGCGACGTCCCAGACCGGGCCAAGACGGGCCAGGGCGCCGGTGTAATCATAGCCCTGCACGCCATTCACCGGCATGCCGACCACGTCGAACAGGCTTGGCCCGACGCCGTTGTCGTTGGGGTCGAGCGAATGGCAGACCTGGCAGCGGCGGGTGAAATAGGCCTCGCCCGCCACCGGATCGGCCTGGGCATAAAGCGCCAGTAGATCGACGCCCGCATCGGGGTCGAAGGCGGGCGGCGGGGCCTCGTGGTTCAGCGTGTCGGCGGCCGAGGGCAATTGCCCCGTCTCGCGTGCCGTCTCGGCCAGGGCGGGGGCCGGGACCAGCATCAGGCACAGGAGCAGGGCTTTGGCGCGGGGCGTCATGGCATGTCTCGCAGGGGGTGCCATGGATGAAAGCCCGGCAATCCCGTTCCGGCAAGCGATTTTCGCCGACCCCCGGACAGCAAAAGGGCCGCGCGCGAAAGCGGCGGCCCTTTGACGATCGGTTGGTGCGGCGGATCAGCCCGGATGATCGGCGAGGTAGCGGATCAGGTTGACCCGGTCCTCGGGGCTGGAGATGCCGCGGAAGCTCATGCGGGTGCCCGGCGCCATGGCGCGGGGGTCGCGGAGGAAGTGGAACAGGTTCTCGACCGACCAGGTTTCGCCCATGGCCAGCAGCGCGCCCGAGTAGTTGTAGCCGTCCACCGCGTCGATGGCGCGGTCGACCACGCCGTCCAGATGCGGGCCGGTGCCGTTGGTGCCGTCCAGCTTGTGGCAGGACTGGCAGTTGCGCCACAGCGCGGCGCCGGCGGCGGAATCGGCGGTCTCATAAAGCGCCATCACGTCGATGCCGTCATCGGGGTTGGTCGGGGCGGCGGGCGCCGCGCCTTCACCGCCCTCGACGGGCAGCGGATAGACCGCATGGGCATGGTCGTCGCCATGAGCGGCGGGCAGATAGATCGCCGAGGCGCCCCAATTCGCAAGAAGGAAGAACAGGAGTGCCGCGCAGAGCGCTGCCACCGTCTTGGTGATAACCATGGTATCGAACATGTCGCATCCCGAGCCTGAGCAGAAGTCGCGCCCTTCTACCCGCTTCCCCTTGGCCAATTCAAGCGCTAGTTACCGCGACGAATTGACTGAGCAGCCTGCTTTTTGCGGGCGGAGGGCATGATGAGCAAGCGTATCGCATTCCAGGGTGAACCCGGCGCCTATTCGCACGAGGCCTGCGCGGCCTCGCGCCCCGGATTCGAGGCGCTGCCCTGCAACACCTTCGAGGAGGTGATCGACTCGGTCCGCGAGGGCCGGGCCGAGCTGGCCATGCTCCCGGTCGAGAATTCGACCTATGGCCGCGTCGCCGACATCCACCGCCTGCTGCCGGAAAGCGGGCTGCATATCGTGGACGAGGCTTTCGTGCGGGTGCGCATCGCGCTGATGGGCCTGCCGGGCGCCAGGCTGGACGACATCCGCCATGTCCGCGCCCATCTGGTGCTGATCCCGCAGGCGCGCAGCTTCCTCAAGTCCAAGGGCATCACCGCCGAGGCCGCCGCCGACAGCGCCGGTGCCGCCGCCGATCTGGCCCGCACCCGCATTGCGCATGAGGGCGTGCTGGCCAGCGAGATGGCGGCGCAGATCTACGGGCTGGACGTGCTGGCCACGGATATCGAGGACAACCACCACAACACTACCCGCTTCCTGGTCATGTCGCCCGAACCCGACCTGACCCGGCGCGGCAGCCATGGCATGGTCACCACCTTCGTGTTTCAGGTCCGCAACATCCCCGCCGCGCTCTACAAGGCGATGGGCGGGTTCGCGACCAATGGGGTGAACATGACCAAGCTGGAAAGCTACATGGTCGACGGCTCGTTCACCGCGACCCAGTTCTATGCCGATATCGAGGGGCACCCGGACGACCCCAACGTGAAACTGGCGCTGGACGAGCTGAGCTATTTCACCACCCGGCTGCATATCCTGGGGACCTACCCGGCCTCGGACGCGCGGCTCTGAGCGGGAGCGGGGGATGGTAAAGGCGCTATTGTACTTGGTTGGATGGTTGGCAGTTCTGGTTGCCAGCACAGGGATCGCCATCCGCGTTGCCGGATCTGATGCGATGGTGCGGCAATACGCAGGAGGATCCCGCAATCTGGATTTCACTTTCTATCTGCTGGTTGTCGGTCTCATATTCCTCGCTCTCGCCGCCATCCTTACCCGCCTCGACACCCTGCTGGCTCAACGCGAGGAGTGAGCGCCCCTCCGGTGGCGCTCCGCTCTGCCCCAGCGTAATTCCCGCCACCGTTCCGCCATCGCTTTCCTCTTCGTTTCAAGCGGTCTAGGCTCCGCGCAACCGAGGGAGGAAGCTCATGGATACGCAACTTCAGGGACGTCACGCGCTGGTCACCGGCGGGGGCACGGGGATCGGCCTGGCCATCGCGCAGATGCTGGCGGGGCGCGGCGCACAGGTCACCATCACCGGCCGCCGCGCCGATGTCCTGTCTGACGCCGCCGCCGCAACGCCCGGCCTGCACGCGCTGGCCATGGACGTGGCCGATGAGGCGAGCGTGGTCGAGGGCACGGCCAAGGCCGTCGCCGCGCGCGGGCCGGTCACCATCTGCGTCGCCAATGCGGGCATCGCCGAGGGCAAGTCGATGGCCAAGATGGACCTCGCCTTCTGGCGCAAGATGATGGCGATCAACCTCGACGGCGCCTATCTGACGGTGCGTGAATGCCTGCCCGGCATGCTGGCCGAAGGCTGGGGGCGCACGCTTTTCGTGTCCTCCATCGCCGGGATCAAGGGGCTGAAGGGGGCGCCGGCCTATACCGCCTCGAAACACGGGATGATCGGGCTGATGCGCGGCCTGTCCGAGGATTACCTCGGCTCGGACCTGACCTTCAACGCGCTCTGCCCGGGCTATACCGACACCGATATCATCGCCCGCAACACCCAATCCATCGCCGCCCGCGCCGGCATCGACACCGACCAGGCGCGCAACATGATGGTCAAGACCAACCGCCACAAGCGCCTGATTACCGCCGACGAGGTCGCCGCGGTGGCCGCGCTGCTGGTCGGGCCGCAATCGTCCAGCCTCAACGGTCAGGTCTACGAGATCGCCGGGGGGCAGATGTGACACCGGATGTGACTGCGGGCGCATGTCGGGCCTGACCCGGTTCACCAACGGCATCCCGCCGCTGACCATCCTGGCGACCTTTGGCCTGGGCGGCGCGGGCGGGTTGCTGGCCAGCTGGCTGGGCCTGCCCCTGGCCATGCTGCTGGGCTCGATGACTGCGGTAACGCTGGCCTCGGCGCTGGGGCTGCGGGTCAGCGGCCATGCGCTGGCCGTGCCGCAGAAATGGCGCTACGTGCTGGTGCCCATCGTCGGCACCGCCATCGGCGCCAGCTTCCCGCCGGATTTCGCCAGCCAGGCGATGCATTGGTGGCTGACCATGGCGGCGCTGGTGATCTTCATCCCGGCGGTGCATGCCCTGGGCTATCTGCTGTTCGGGCGCCTGGGCGGGCTCAGCCGTCCGACCGCCTTTTACGCCGCCATGCCCGGGGGCTTCATCGAATCGCTCGACATGGGGGAAAAGGCCGGGGCCGACATGCCGATGCTCATCATGCTGCAATTGCTGCGGCTGATCCTGTGCATCGTGCTGATCCCCATCGCCTTTTCGCTGATCGAGGGACAGGCCGTCGGCTCGGCCTCGGGCCTTGCCGCGGGCGCCGGGCACGCGCCGCTCACCGTGTGGGACGCGGCCGTGCTGACCGCCATCGCCGTTTCGGGCTGGTTCATCGCCAGCCGCCTCAACTTTCCCGCCGCCGTGCTGTCCGGCCCCCTGCTGCTGAGCGGGCTCGCCCATGCGCTGGGCCTGACCGCGGCGGTGCCGCCGGTCTGGATGGTGCTGGTCACGCAATGGGTGATGGGAACCTCGCTGGCGGTGAGGCTTTCGGGCTTCACCCGCGGCGAGGCGGGGCTGGCGCTGCGCCTGTCGCTGGCGCATGTCGGGCTGATGCTGGGGGTCGCGCTGGGCGTGGCCCTGCTGACCTCGGGCCCGGTGGGCGAGCCGATCTCGGCGGTGGTTCTGGCCTTCGCGCCGGGTGGCGTGACCGAGATGTCGCTGGTCGCGCTGTCGCTGCACCTGAGCGCGGTCTATGTCACGCTGCACCATCTGGCGCGCATCGTGCTGGCCGTGCTGGTGGCGCGGATCGGGCAGCGCTGGGTCGGGCTTTGACGCCCGACCCCAGAGCCGTCAGCGCGTCACTTCGTCAGGATCAGCTTGCCGGCGCGGGTGATGCGCAGGTCATAGACCTTGCCGTCCAGTTCGATCTGCGCCTGCGTGCCACCCTTGGTCAGCGCGCGGGCCGAATGCACGGGCAGGCCGCGTTGCGGAACCGCTTCGGCGCGGGTGAAATCCGGTTGGGAATAGAGGGACATAACACTCTCCATGGTCGGGTGAGCCTATTCCTGACAAAAACACTTGGATGAGTCAATCCCGATTTTAACACTCAGGATTTGACGGCCCCGCCGATGGACCGGGTGATCTCGGCTGCCGCCGCCCTGACCCGGGCGCCCAGCTCCGGCAGCGCATCGGGCGGCAGGCGGAACACCGGCCCGCTGATCGAGACACCGGCGACCGGCTCGCCATGGGCGTTGAAGATCGGCGCGGCGACGCAGCGCATGCCCTCGGTCCGTTCCTGATTGTCCAGCGCCCAGCCCCGGCTGCGGGTCAGGGCGAGGTTGCGCGCCAGCGCCTCGGGCTCGGTGATCGTGGCCTCGGTGAAGCGGGTCAGCGGCCCCGGGTTCAGCCCCGGCATCCAGGCCATGAGCGCCTTGCCGATGCCCGAGGCATGAAGGGCCGAGCGCGTCCCGGGCGAGAAGAAGGCGCGGATCGCCTGATGCGTCTCCACCTGCGTGAGGAACAGGACCTCGCCCTGCTGCTCGATCCCCAGATTGGCGGTCTCGTTCGTGGCCCGCATCAGCGCCTGCATTGGCGCCCGGGCCCGTTCGACGACATTGGTGCGCCGGAGGAAGGCCGCGCCAGTGCGGAAGGTGCCAGCGCCGACGTACCAGACCTGCCCCCGTGGATCGAGCTCCACCATCTGCCGCTGCGCCAGCGTGGTCAGCACGCGGTAGGTGGTGGCAGGCGATTCGCCTTCGGCCTGCGCCAGTTCGGTCAGGGTCATCCCGTCCGATCCCGCCAGCGCTTGCAACAGCGCCATGGCCCGGTCCAGCGCCCGGATCGTGTTCTGCTCGGTCTTGTCGTGAAAGGCCTTGGGACGGCCGCGGCGGGACTCGGTCATGTACGCCTCCGAAAATCGATTTCAATAGATGAAAAAGTATAGCAGCTTATGATGATTGGGAAAATCACCCTCAAGGCACTTGTGAAAAAACATTTCAAAAAAATTGAGGGGGGAGGCGCCGCGCCCTAGGATCAGCGGACAATCAAGGAGCGCGACCATGACCGCCCACCAAGCCTTTGCCCAGAACCCGGTCTTCATTCCCGGCCCCACCAACATGCCCGAGGCCCTGCGCAAGGCCTGCGATGTGCCGACGCTGGACCACCGCTCGCCCGCTTTCGCGCGAATGCTGGCCCCGGCGCTGGCGGGGGTGAAGCGGGTGATGGGTATGGAGTCGGGCGAGGTGTTCCTGCTGCCCGCCACCGGCACCGGCGGCTGGGAGGCGGCGATCGCCAACACGCTTTCGCCCGGCGACCGGGTGCTGGCGGCGCGCTATGGCGTCTTCTCGGCCCGCTGGATCGACCTCTGCCAGCGTTTCGGGCTGGAGGTCGAGGTGCTGGACACCCCCTGGGGCGAGGGCCTGCCGCTGGAGCGGATCGAGGCGGCGCTGAGGGCCGACCGGACCGGCCGGATCAAGACGGTTCTGGCCACGCATAACGAGACGGCGACCGGCGTGCGCTCGGACATCGCCGGGCTGCGCCGGGCGATGGACCGGGCCGGGCACGAGGCGCTGATGATGGTTGACGGGGTCAGTTCCATCGCCTCGATGCCGTTCGATTTCAGCGGCTGGGGCGTCGATATCGCGGTGACCGGCAGTCAGAAGGGCTTCATGCTGCCGCCGGGGCTGGCGATTCTGGGGCTCTCGGACAGGGCGCTGGCGGCGATGGAGAATGCCCGCCTGCCCCGCACCTATTTCGACCTGAAGGACATGCGCCGCAGCATGGCGGCGGGCGGCTATCCCTATACCCCGCCGGTCGGGCTGATCGCCGGCCTCGCCGCCTCGGTGGCGATGCTGGAGGATGAGGGCCTGGCGGCGGTCCACGCCCGCCACTACCGGCTGGCCGAAGGCGTGCGCCGGGCCGTGGCGGGCTGGGGGCTTTCCACCTGCGCCGCCGGGCCGGCGCTCGCCTCGGATACGGTGACGGCGGTTCTGGCGCCCGAGGGCTGCGATGCCAACGCCTTCGTCGCCCGCGCCGCCGGGACCTATGGCATGGCCTTCGGCACCGGGCTGGGACAGCTGGCGGGCAAGGCCTTCCGCATCGGCCATCTGGGGATGCTGTCGGACCCCCTGATGCTGGCCGGGCTGGCGACGGCCGAGATGGTGATGGCGGATCTGGGCTGGCCGGTCCGGCTGGGCTCGGGCGTGGTGGCGGCGCAGGACTTCTATCGCGGGGCCTTGCCGCTGGCGGCGGCGGCCTGAGGGCGGGGCTGACGCCCCGGGAAAGGGGGGGGGGGGGGGGGGGGGGGGGGGGGGGGGGGGGGGGGGGGGGGGGGGGGGGGGGGGGGGGGGGGGGGGGGGGGGGGGGGGGGGGGGAGCGGGGGGCTGCCGCCCCCCGCACCCCCCGCTTCAAGGAGGGTTTTCCACCCTCCTTGAAAATCCTCCCGAGGATATTTGGAGAACAAAGATGAAGGATCTGGGGATGGAACTCCCGAGCTATGCCGATGTGGTGGCCGCGCAGGCGCGGATCGCGCCGCATGTGCACCGGACGCCGGTGCTGACCTCGCGGATGATGGATGAACAGGCCGGGGCCTCGCTGTTTTTCAAATGCGAGACTTTGCAGAAGGCCGGGGCCTTCAAGGCGCGCGGGGCCGCGAACGCGGTGTTCGGGCTGAGCGAGGCGCAGGCGGCGCGGGGGGTGGCCACGCATTCCTCGGGCAATCACGGGACCTGTCTGGCCTATGCCGCCGGGCGGCGGGGCATTCCCTGCACCGTGGTGATGCCGCGCACCGCGCCGCAGGCGAAGAAGGACGCCGTGCGCGGCTATGGCGGGCGGGTGGTGGAATGCGAGCCCTCGACCACATCCCGCGAGGCGGTCTTTGCCGGGGTGCTGGCCGAAACCGGGGCCGAATTCGTCCATCCCTACAACGACAAGCGGGTCATCGCCGGTCAGGGCACCTGTTCGCTGGAGCTGATCGAGCAGGCGCCGGATCTGGACGCGGTGATCGCGCCGATTGGCGGGGGCGGGATGGTCTCGGGCACCTGTCTGGCGCTGTCGCAGGCGGCACCGCGGGTGCGGATCTATGCCGCCGAGCCTGAACAGGCCGACGATGCGGCGCGCAGTTTCCGCGCCGGGCATATCATCGCTGACGACGCGCCGGTCACGGTGGCGGACGGGCTGAAAGTGCCGCTGAAGGCGCTGACCTGGCATTTCGTCAGCCGCCATGTCACCGATATCCTGACCGTCAGCGAGGCGGAGATCATCGCCGCCATGCTGCTGATCTGGAAGCGGCTGAAGATCATCGCCGAGCCTTCGAGCGCGGTGCCGCTGGCCGCCGTGCTGAAGAACCCCGCCTTGTTCGCCGGGCAGCGGGTCGGCATCATTCTCACCGGCAGCAATGTCGACCTCGACCGTCTGCCCTGGCAGCAAGGAGCCTGAGCCATGAAAGATATCGCGGATCTGGAGGTCGGTTTCGATGTGCCCGCCCTGCCGGGGATGACGGAAGCCGAGATCGCGACGCCCTGTCTGGTGCTGGATCTGGACGCGCTGGAGCGCAATCTGCGCAAGATGGGGGCCTATGCCGCCGCCCACGGGATGCGGCTGCGGGTGCATGGCAAGATGCACAAATCGGTCGATGTCTACCGGTTGCAGGAGGAGATCGGCGGCGCCTGCGGCATCTGCTGCCAGAAGGTCAGCGAGGCCGAGGTCTTTGCCCGGGCCGGGGTCAGGGATGTGCTGGTCTCGAACCAGGTGCGGGGCGCGGCCAAGGTCGACCGGCTGGCGCGGCTGCCGACGCTGGGCGCGCGCACGCTCTGCTGCGTCGACGATCCGGCGAATGTGGCCGAGCTGTCGGCGGCGGCGGTGCGGCACGGGACGCAGATCGAATGCCTGGTCGAGATTGATTGCGGCGCGGGGCGCTGCGGGGTTTCCTCGACCTCGGACGTGGTGGCGCTGGCCCGGGCCATCGACGCCGCGCCGGGGCTGAAATTCGCCGGGCTGCAGGCCTATCAGGGGGCGATGCAGCACCTCGACCGCTATGCCGACCGCAAGGCCAAGCTGGATGTCGCGGTGGCCATGGTGCGCGAGGCTGTCGAGGCGCTGGCGGCCGAGGGGCTGGACTGCGACATCGTCGGCGGCGGCGGCACCGGCAGTTATTATTTCGAGAGCGCCTCAGGCGTCTATAACGAGCTGCAATGCGGGTCCTACGCCTTCATGGATGCGGATTACGGCCGGATCCTCGATGAAGGCGGCCAGCGGATCGACCGCGGGGAATGGGAGAACGCGCTGTTCCTGCTGACCTCGGTCATGAGCCATGCGAAGGCCGATCGGGCGGTGGTCGACGCCGGGCTGAAGGCGCAATCGGTGGACAGTGGCTTGCCGGTGGTCTTCGGGCGGGACGACGTGCGCTATGTGAAATGTTCGGACGAGCATGGCGTCATCGAGGACCCTTCGGGCGCCCTGACGGTCGGCGACCGGCTGCGGCTGGTGCCGGGGCATTGCGATCCGACCTGCAACGTCCACGACTGGTATGTCGGCGTCCGGAACGGGGTGGTCGAGGTGGTCTGGCCCGTCTCGGCCCGCGGCAAGGCCTGGTGAGGAAGCCGGGGGCATTCTGCCCCCGGACCCCCTGAGCGTATTTGGGACAAGATGATGAGGGTGCGGCATGCTGGTGGTGCCTGAGCGGCTGATTGCCGGGCTGATGGGGCCGGACGAGGCCTTCGAGGCCGTGGCCGAGGTGTTCCGGCAGACGGCCGGGGGCGCGGCGCGGAACTTTCCGGTGGTGCGCGAGGCCCTGGGGGGCGGGCGGCAGTACGGGTTCAAATCGGGGATGGGCCCGGGGGCGCTGGGGGTCAAGGCAGGGGGCTATTTCCCCGGCAACGCGGCGCGCGGGATCACCAACCACCAATCGGTGGTGACGCTTTTCGATCCCGAGACCGGGCGGCCCGAGGCGATGATCGGCGGCAATCTGTTGACCGCGCTGAGAACCGCGGCGGCGGCGGCGGTGTCCATCGACGCGCTGGCCCGGCCCGGGGCGCGGGTGCTGGGGATCGTCGGTGCCGGGCATCAGGCAGCGTTCCAGCTGCGCGCCGCGGCCCGGGTGCGGCGCTTCGAGCGGGTGATCGCCTGGAACCGGACGCCGGAGCGGCTGGCGGGGCTGGCGGCGGTCGCGGAGGAGCTGGGGCTGCCGTTCGAGGCGGTCCCGCTGGCAGGGATGCGCGAGGCGGAGGTCATCGTCACCATCACCTCTTCGCCGGCCTATGCCCTGGCGGCGGCACATGTCTCGCCCGGCACGCATCTGGCCTGCATGGGCACCGACACGATCGGCAAGCAGGAGGTCGAGCCCGCCCTTCTCGGCGCGGCGCGGGTCTTCACCGACGAGCCCGCGCAATCGGTGACGCTGGGCGAGGCGCAGCACGCGGTGGCGCAGGGCTTGCTGGACCCCGCCCGCATCGTGCCGCTGGGCGCGGTCCTGACCGGCGAGGCCCCGGGGCGCGAGGATCCCGACCAGATCACCCTCTATGATGGCACCGGGGTCGGGCTTCAGGACCTCGCCGTCGCGGCAAGGGTGCTGGCGCTGGCCAAGGCACGCGGCCTCGCAATCCCGGTTGAGATTTGATCAAACCAAGCCTAGCAAGGGGGCCTCAGCCTTCGGAGGGTGCCATGCGGGTGATGATCAACGGCTTCGGGCGGATCGGGCGGACGGTACTGCGCGCCTGGCTGAAAGGCGGCTGGCCGGGGATCGAGATTGTCGCCATCAACGACATCGCCCCCGCCGAGACCTGCGCCTATCTTCTGGAATACGACAGCGTTTTCGGGCCCTTGGAGGGTGTGGCGCTGGAGGGCGAGACGCTGGTCGTCCAGGGCCGCCGCCTGCCGCTGACCCGGGTGTCGGACATCGGCACGCTGGACCTGTCGGGCGTCGATCTGGTGATGGAATGCACCGGCAAGGCCGAGTCGCGGGCGGTCGCCGAGGCCGGGCTCAGCGCCGGGGCGGCGCGGGTGCTGATCTCTGGCCCCTCGGACGCGGCGGATGCGACGCTGGTCCTTGGCGCGAATGACGCGCTGCTCACGCCCGCCCTGCGCGTGGTCTCGAACGCCTCCTGCACCACCAACGCGCTGGCGCCCCTGGCCCGTCTGCTGGACGAGGCCTTCGGGATCAGCGCCGGCTGGATGACGACGATCCATTGCTACACCGGCTCGCAACCCACCGTGGACGCGCCGCGCTCCTCGGACCCCGCGCGCAACCGGGCCGCGGCGCTGTCGATGGTGCCGACCACGACCAGCGCCGGGCGGCTTCTGGACCGGGTGCTGCCGACGCTCGAAGGAATCATCGAATGCGCCGCGGTGCGGGTGCCCACCGCCAGCGTCTCGGCCGTGGACCTCTGCGTCGTGCCGAAGCGCCGCGCGGGGGTCGAGGCGGTCAATGCCGTGCTGGAGGGCGCGGGCGGGGTGATCGGCTGGACCGCGAAGCCGCTGGTGTCGTCGGACCTGCGCGCCCGGCCCGAATCGATCGTCATGGCCCTGCCCGAGACGCGGGTCAGCGGTGCCGGGCTGATCCGGGTGTTCGGCTGGTACGACAACGAATGGGGCTTCTCGTGCCGCATGCTGGACATGGCTGAGCGGATGGGCGCGGCATGATTACCATCGCCGACGCCATCCTGCATGCCTTCGACCGCGGCCAGCCGATGGCGCCGATCACCGACTCCGACCCGGGGTTCGACCTGCCCCGCGCCTATCAGGCGCAGGCGCTGCTGACCGCGGCCCGGGTCCGGCGCGGCGCCCGGGTGGTCGGGGTGAAAACCGGCTTCACCAACACCACGATCTGGGACGAGTACAACGTCCACGCCCCGATCCACGGGCCGGTCTTCGACACGACCTGGCGCACGGGACCCCTGGCCCTCGCCCCCTTCCTCGAACCCCGGATCGAGCCCGAGATTGTGCTGAAGCTCGGCGCCTCGCCCGCGCCCGGCATGGGGCCGGAGGCGCTGAAAACCTGCGTCGCCGAGGTCGCGCGCGGGTTCGAGATCGTGCACTCCCCCTTCCCCGGCTGGCGTTTCCGCGCGCCCGATACCGTGACGAGGGCGCCCTGCACGGCGCCCTCGTCACCGGCGATTTCGTCCCGGCCACGCCCGGGCTCCTCGACGCGCTCGCCGATCTCGACGTCACGCTCCTCTGCGACGGCGCCGCCATGGACCGGGGCCATTCCCGCAACGTCCTGGGTCTCGGGCCGCTCGCCGCGCTGGCCGATCTGGTGGCGCAACGGGGCGAGGACCGGCTGCCGGCGGGCTGGATCGTCTCGACCGGCACGCTGACCCGCGCCCTGCCCATCGCCCCCGGCCAGAGCTGGACCACCACCATCGACGGCGCCGACCTCCCGCCGCTGACCCTTGCCCTGACCTGACCCCTTCTTTGCGCTCCAAATATCCCGGGGGGTGAATGCGCGGCACGCGCAGAGGGGGGCTGGCCCCCCTCCCTTTCCCCGCGCTAACACAGGAACGAAGCAAGGGGTGAGGCGATGACGGCGACAGTGATGATCCAGGGCGCGGGCTCGAATGTCGGCAAGTCGCTGCTGGTGGCGGGCTTCGCGCGGGTCTTTGCCCGGCGGGGGCTCAGCGTGCGGCCCTTCAAGCCGCAGAACATGTCGAACAACGCCGCCGTCACCCCGGAGGGGGCCGAGATCGGCCGGGCGCAGGCGCTGCAGGCCATGGCCTGCGGCGTGCCGCCGTCCGTTCACATGAACCCGATCCTGCTGAAACCCGAATCCGAGACCGGCGCGCAGGTGATCGTCCAGGGCGCCCGCTTCGCCACCTGCAAGGCGCGGGAATATTCCGCGCTGAAGCCGCAACTCATGGCCCCGGTGCTGGACAGTTTCGCCCGGCTGACGGCCGAGGCCGATCTGGTCATTGTCGAGGGCGCGGGCAGCCCGGCCGAGGTCAATCTGCGCGCGGGCGACATCGCCAACATGGGCTTTGCGCAGGCCGCCCGGGTGCCGGTGGTGCTGACCGGCGACATCGACCGGGGCGGGGTCATCGCCCAGATCGTCGGCACGCAGGCGGTGCTGGATCAGGCCGACAACGCGCTTATCAAGGGCTTTCTCATCAACAAGTTCCGGGGCGATCCCCGGCTTTTCGACGATGGCTACCGGATGATTGCCGAGCGGACCGGCTGGCAGGGTCTGGGCGTGCTGCCGTGGTTCGCCGATGCCCACCGCCTGCCGGCCGAGGATGCCGCCGACCTGCGCCGCAAGAGCGCGGGCACCGGGTTCCGCATCGTCGTGCCGCAGCTCAATCGGATCGCCAATTTCGACGATCTCGACCCGCTGATGGCCGAACCCGGCGTCAGCGTCGAGGTGATCGCCCCCGGCCTGCCGCTGCCGGTCGAGGCCGATCTGATCCTGATCCCCGGCTCCAAATCCACCATCGCCGACCTCGCCCATTTCCGGGCGCAGGGCTGGGACATCGACCTTCAGGCGGCGCTGCGGCGGGGCGCCAAAGTCCTCGGCCTCTGCGGCGGCTACCAGATGCTGGGCCGCTCCATCGCCGACCCCGAGGGGATCGAGGGCGCGCCGGGCTCTGTCCCCGGCCTCGGCCTCCTGGACGTGGACACCGTCATGACCCCGGAAAAGCGGGTGACGCTGACCGAGGCGGTGCATGCGGCCTCGGGCGAGGCGGCGCAGGGGTATGAGATCCACATCGGCCGGACCGAGGGGCCGGACCGCGCGCGGCCCCTTTTCACCGTCGATGGCCAGCCGGAAGGGGCGATCCGGGCCGACGGGCGGGTCATGGGCAGCTACCTGCACGGGCTCTTCGGCGCGGACGGGTTCCGGCGGGCGTTTCTGGCCGGGCTGGGGGCGACCACCGGCAACGCCTCCTACGCCGAGGGGGTGGAGGAGGCGCTGGAAAAGCTGGCCGATCATCTGGAGGCCCATGCCGATTGCGCGGGCCTGCTGGAGATAGCCCGCCGGGGCCTCTGACCCGCGTCCCGGGTTTCCTTTGTCGCGCCTTGGCGCTAAGCCTCTGGGAACCAAGTTTCACAGGCTGATCCATGACCCAAGACCTCGCCCATGCCCTTCTCGATGCCGCCCGCAAGGCCGGGGCCGATGCCGCCGACGCGCTGGTGATCGAGGGCACGGCGCTGTCCATCGACGTGCGCGAGGGGCGGCTGGAGCATGCCGAACGGGCCGAGGGGCTGGACCTGGGCCTGCGGGTGCTGATCGGGCGGCGGCAGGCCTGCGTGTCCTCCTCGGATGCCAGGCCCGAAACGCTGGCGATGATGGCCGAACGCGCCGTCGCCATGGCCCACGAGGCGCCCGAGGATCCCTACGCGGGCCTCGCCGATCCCGGCCAGCTGAGCGCCCGGCGCGATGGCGAGGGGCTGGATCTGTTCGACCCCGCCGCCGAACCCGACCCCGCCGCGCTGGAAGACGACGCCCGCCGGGCCGAGGCCGCCGCCCGCGCCGTGCCCGGCATCAGCCAGATCGACCAGTCGGGCGCCAGCTATTCGCGCCGCACGATCCATCTGGCCGCGACCAACGGCTTTGTCGGTGGCTATCAGCGGTCCACGCGCAACACTTCCTGCGTCGCCATCACCGGCGAGGGCACGGGGATGGAGCGCGACTGGTCCAGCGAAAGCCGCATCTTCCAGGCCGACCTGCCCAGCCCCGAGGCGATCGGCACCGAAGCGGGCCAGCGCGCCGCCGCCCGCAAGGGCAGCCGCAAGCCGCCGTCGGGCGCCTTTCCGGTGCTTTATGACGAGCGCGTGGCCTCCTCGCTGATCGGGCATCTGACCTCGGCGATCAACGGCACCGCCATCAGCCGCGGCGCCAGCTGGCTGCGCGATGCGCTGGGCCAGCCGGTGCTGCCCCGGGGCTTCACGCTGACTGAGGATCCGCTGCGCCGCCGCATCGCCGGAACCCGCCCCTTTGACGCCGAGGGGCTGGCGACGGCCCGGCGCCTCTGGGTCGAGGACGGGGTGCTGCAAGGCTGGGTGCTGGACCTTGCGACGGCGCGGAAACTGGGGCTGGAAAGCACCTCGAACGCGGCGCGCGGCCCCTCGGCCCCGCCTTCGCCCAGCCTGTCCAATCTGGCGCTGAGCCAGGGGACGGCCAGCCGCGCCGATCTGATCGCGGGCATGGGGACGGGCCTGCTGATTACCTCGCTGATCGGCTCGACCATCAACCCGACGACCGGTGATTATTCGCGCGGCGCCTCGGGCTTCTGGATCGAGAACGGCGAAATCGCCTATCCGGTCAACGAATGCACCATCGCCGGCAATCTGCGCGACATGCTGATGCGGATGACGGCGGCGAATGACGCGCGCGCGCACCTCTCCACGCAGGTGCCGTCGCTTCTGGTCGAGGGCCTGACGATTGCCGGCGCGTGACGGCGATCTGGCCGATCTCCAGCTTCTGACCGAGGCCGCGCAGGCGGCGGGTGCCATTGCGCGGCGGTTCTTCGACGGCGAGGCCAAGGTCTGGGACAAGGGCGACGGGCAGGGCCCGGTGACCGAAGCCGACCTGGCGGTGAACGAGCATCTGCACGGCTTTCTGGGCCAGGCCCGGCCCGGCTATGGCTGGCTGTCCGAGGAGAGCAACCCGCTGGGCAACCTCGCCCGCCTCGCGCACGAGCGTTGCTTCGTCATCGATCCGATCGACGGCACGCGGTCCTTCATCGACCGTCAGCCCGGTTTCGCCCATGCGCTGGCGGTGACGGACAAGGGCGCGCCCGTGGCGGCGGTGGTGCATCTGCCGATGCTGGACCTGACCTATGCCGCGGTGCGGGGCGGGGGCGCCACGCTGAACGGCAAGCCCATCGCCGCCACCCAGCCCGAGGGGCCCTTGGGGGCGACGATGCTGGTGGCGCGCCCGGCCCTCGACCCGGTGCACTGGCCGGGCGGCGTGCCGCCGGTGAAGCGCGAATTCCGGCCCTCGCTGGCCTGGCGGCTGGCGCTGGTCGGTGAAGGCCGCTTCGATTCCATGCTGACGATCCGCGATTCCTGGGATTGGGACATCGCGGGCGCGGCGCTGATCGCCACCGAGGCGGGCGCCCGCGTCACCGACCGCCACGGCCATCCCCTGCGCTTCAACCGGGCCGAGGCCCGCAGCCCCGGCGTGGTCGCCGCGGGCCCGGCGCTGCATGCGGCGCTGATGGCGGGCCTGACCGGGGACGCGGCCTGATGCCCGCCGCGACACCCGCCCGCGGTGTCTGGTTGCACGCCACCGACGCCGCGCTGACCGGAGCGCTGCGGGTGCTGGCCCGGCAGCTGGCCGAGCGTCCCGATGCGCCCCCGACCTGGGTCACGGGCGATGCCGCGGCGCCGGGACCGGGCGAGGATCTGCGCGCCATTGACGCCGCTTTCGACCGTTTCCCGACCCGGCTGCTGGTGCTGGCGGGCCCGGCGCTGCCCGCGGCGCTGATGGACCGCGCCCGCGCCCGCAACATCGCCCTGATGCTGGTCGAGGCGGTGCCGCCCGGCGCCCGCGGCGGCTGGCGGCTTTTCGGCGCGCAGCCGCGCGGCCAGCTGGGCCGCTTCCAGCAGATCCACGCCCGGGACGAGGCCGCCGCCACCGCGCTGCGCCGTCAGGTCAGGGACGCGGTGCCGGTCCTGCCGACCGGGCGGCTCGCGCGCTTTGCCCCGGTGCCGGGCTGCAACATCCAGGAGCTGGACGCGATGCGCCAGTCGATCGGGGCCCGCCCGGTTTGGCTGGCCCATGACCTGCCCGAGGCCGAGGCCGACGCGGCCTTCCTCGCCCATTCCCACGCCCTGCGCCGCGCCCATCGCCTGCTGATGATCGCCCAGCCGCGCGACCCCGCCGGGGGCGCCACGCTGGCCAGCCGCGCGGCCGAGGTGGGGTTCGTCTGCGCCCGCCGGTCGGCCGACGAGGAGATCGACGAGACGACGCAGGTCTATGTCGCCGATGCAGGCGACGATCCGGGGCTTTTCCTGCGGCTGGCGCCGGTCACCTTCCTCGGCGGCTCGCTGACCGCGGGGGCGCCGATCCCCTCGCCGGTGATCCCGGCGGCGCTGGGTTCGGCGCTGGTCTTCGGCCCGCATGCCGAGGGCGACGAGGGCCGCTTCATGGACCAGCTGCGCACGCAGGGCGGCGGGCGGCAGATCAACGGGCCGTCGGACCTCGGCCCGGCGGTCAGCGCGTTGCTCTCGCCCGAGGCGGGGGCCGATGCGGCGCTCAGGGCCTGGTCGCTGGCGACCGACGGGTCCGAGGCGACCCTCGCCGTGGCCGATGCGATCTGCGACTGGCTGACGCTGAACGGGGGACGGGGATGAGGGCGCCGCGCTTCTGGACCAATCCCCCCGCGCGGCCCGGCTGGCAGGCCCGGCTGCTGGCGCCGCTGGGCTGGCTCTATGCCCGCGCCACGGCGCGGCGCGTGGCGCAGCCCGGCGCGCTGCGGGTGGGGGTGCCGGTGATCTGCGTCGGCAACCTGAACGCGGGCGGCACCGGCAAGACACCCACGGTCATCGCCCTGATGCAGGCGCTGGCGGCACGCGGGCTGTCGCCGCAGGTCGTCTCGCGCGGGTATGGCGGCACGCTGGAGGGGCCGGTCTATGTCAACGAACGCGGCCACCGCGCGGCCGAGGTTGGTGACGAGCCGCTGCTGATGGCCGCCTTCGGCCATGTCTGGGTGGCGAAGGACCGCGCCGCGGGGGTGCAGATCGCCGCCGACAAGGGCGCCGATGTGGTGCTGCTGGACGACGGGTTCCAGAACCCCTCGGTGGTCAAGACGGCCTCGGTCGTGGTGGTGGACGCGGCGGTGGGCTTCGGCAACGGGCGCTGCATCCCGGCCGGCCCCCTGCGCGAGCCGGTGGCGGCGGGTCTGGCGCGGGCGACCTGCGTGCTGGCCATCGGCGGGGACGAGGCGCAGGCGCGGTTCCGCGCGGACTGGGGCGCGGCGCTGGGATCGGTGCCGCTGTTCACCGGCGCGCTGGAGCCCTTGCAGACCGGGATGATGTGGCAGGGGCTGCGGGTGCTGGCCTTCGCCGGTATCGGCCGGCCGGGCAAGTTCTTCGAAACGCTGCGCCAGACCGGGGCCGAGGTGGTGCGGATGCAGGCGCTGGACGACCACCAACCGCTGACCACGCCGCTGTTCATGCGGCTCGAAGCCGAGGCCAAGGCGGCCAAAGCGCAGCTGGTGACGACCGAGAAGGACGCGGTGCGCCTGCCGTTGGACGCCAGAAAGCGGGTGCTGACCCTGCCGGTGCGGTTGAAGATCGCCGATGAGGCGGGGTTCCTGCGGGTGTTGGGGCTCACGGCGCCGTCGCCCTGACGTAGGGTGCGTGCTTGCACGCACCGATCCAGAGGCAGGGAAGGTGCGTGCAAGCACGCACCCTACGTCAGCCGACCCGGACCACCACCGCCATCGCCGAATCCCCGGCCGCGCAGCCCTGGAACAATCCGGTGCCGCCGCCGCGCATCTCCAGCTCCTCGATCAGCTCGATCACGCCGCGCAGCCCGGTCGGCCCCTGCGGATGGCCCCAGATCAGCGACGAGCCGTAGTTGTTCATCCCCCGCCAGTCGATGCCGAAGGCCCGGGCAAAGGCGATGTCATTGACCGCGAAGGGATTGTGCGACTTGATCGCGTCGATCCCGCCGATCCCCAGCCCCAGCTGATCCAGCGCCCGCTGTGTGGCCTTGATCGGCGCGGCGGGCATGAAGCCCTTTTCCTCGCGCGCCTGCGTCACCGCCAGGATCGAGACCCTGGGCCCCGTCCCCAGCTCCGCCGCCTGCCCGGCCTCGGCACAGAGGATCATCCCCGCGTTGCCGTCGGCGGGATGGGTCTGTCCGGCGAAGGTCACGCTGCCGCCCTCGCGCACCGGCTTCAGCCGCGCCATCTTTTCGGCATCGACCGGCTGGATGCCCTGATCGCCCGAAACGGTGCCGACAGACTTGCGGAACCCCGCATCCGGCACCTCCAGATCCGCCATGTAGCGCCGCTGAAAGGCGCGGTCCCCGGCCAGCGCGTCCTGGTACTGGGCGTGACGGTGGATCACCAGCTCGTGCTGTTCCTCGGTCGCGATGCCCTCGCGGCGGGCCACGTTCTCGGCCGTGTCGACCATGGCGTTCTTGGCGAAAGGATCGTGGTTGAAACTGTCCAGCACCCAGTTCTCGCTGGCGCCGGTGCCGCCCGGGCCGCCCGGCGCCGGGTAATAGACATGCGCGCCGTTGGACAGCCGGTCGCCCGCCGCGACCAGCGCCACCTTGGCGTTGCCCAAAGCCATCTCGCCCGCCGCGGTGGCGATCAGCCGCGGGCCGGTGGCGCAGGCCTGGTTGACGGTGGGGCCTGCCAGCCCCTCGGCCCCGATCAGGGCCGAGAACCACGGCGCGCCGTAAAAGATGTTGGGCTGGATCACGGTATAGCCATAGGCGACGTAATCCAGCGCCTCCGCTGCAAGGCCACGGTCAGTCATCGCCGCGCGGGTGACATGGGCGGCGAACTGCACCGAATGCAGATGCGCGAAGGCCCCCTGCCAGCGGGCGAAGGGCGAGGACCAATAGGCCCCGTAGGGGATATGGGCGATGGCCATGGGGTCAGACCTTGATCGTTGCGGGGTCGGCGTCGTCATAGAGCCGGTCGAGCATCGCCTTGCGGGTCAGCAGCAGCTTGCGGAAGTTGAGGTTGCCCTTGGCGGTGATCTCGCCCTCGGCCATCGAGGGCGGCTCGGCCAGCACCTGCGCCCGGCGCACGGCATGGGCCGAACCCTCGGTCGGGCCGGGTTTCAGCCGCAGGGCAATCTCGGCCGCCTGCGTCACCGCCAGCGCGCCGCCGTGATCCACCGCGCCTGCGCGCAGGGCGTCGGTCGGCACGATCATCACCCCCACCTCGGCCCGGTCGGCGCCGGTGATGACGATGTCCTGCGCCAGGCCCTTCAGCTTGCCCAGCAGCTCCAGCCTGAGGCCCGCTGCCCGCACCCAGGTGCCGGTGTTCAGCTTGAACTCCTCGGCCAGGCGGCCGTCGAACTTCATGCCCTTGTTCATGTCGGCGGGATCGACGAAGCGCATGGCGTCGCCGGTGATGAAATAGCCTTCCTCGTCAAAGGCCTCGGCGGTCTTTTCGGGGTCGTTCAGATAACCCGGCGTGATCGTGTCGCCCTTCACCCGCACCTCGAAGCGGTTCTCGTCATCGGCGGGGACCAGCTTGATCGTCACCTCGGGCAGCGGCACGCCGATGATCCCCGATTGATGGGTGAATTCGTGCTGGATCAGCGCGGCGGGCGCCGTCTCGGTCAGGCCCCAGGACGAGTTGAAGAGCGGCATGTCGCCCCGCACCTCGTGCGCCATGGCCTCCAGATCGGCCCAGATGTCCTGCGGCAACGAGGCCCCGGCGTAGAACAGCATGTCGAGGTTCTGGAAATACTGGCGGCGCAGCGTGGCGTCCTCCTTCATCGCGTCGCGCAGCACGGCGAAGCCGACCGGCACGTTGAAGGCGATGGTGGGCGAGACCATGCGCAGGTTCTCGATCGTATGCGCGGCGAGCGCTGGCGTCGGCTTGCCGTTGTCGATATAGAGCGTGCCGCCGTTGGCCAGCACCAGATTGAAATTGTGCGAGCCGCCGAAAACGTGGTTCCAGGGCAGCCAGTCCAGCAGGACGGGCGGCTTTTCGGTGACGAAGGGCAGGCAGACGGCCAGCTGCGCCTGATTGGTGGTCATCATCCGCTGCGTGGTCAGGACGCCCTTGGGATGCGAGGTCGAGCCCGAGGTCAGCAGGTATTTCGCCACCGTGTCGGGGCCGACGGCGGCGTTCAGCCCGCTGACATCGCCCCGGCCCTTTTCCAGATCGGCAAAGGCGGTCAGGCCCGGACCCGCGCCCTGGCTCACGACCTTCTCGATACCGTCGAAGACCGGCAGCGCCAGCGCCGCGCCATAGCGGGCGGCATCGTCGGCAAAGACCATGGCCGGGCGGATCATCCCGGCGATGCGTTCCAGCACCGGATGCGCCCCCGGGATCAGCGCGTATTGCTCGGCCACCGGCACGCTCGGCACGCCGATATACTGCGCGGCGAGGGTCAGCAGGGCGTGGTCCACCCCGTTGCCGCTGACGATCAGGATCGGCGTCCCCGCGCCCATGCCACGGTCGGCCAGCGCGGCGGCGAGAGCCTTCACCTGCTCCAGCGCCTGGGCATAGGTGACCTCGCGCCAGCCGGGGCCCGAGCGTTCGGCCAGGAACACGCGGTCCGGCGCGGCGGCGGCCCAGTCGACCAGCCAGTCGGTGGTGCGATGGGCGACCGGGCCCAGATCCCAGCCGCTGCTCAGCAGGATCGCGCCATCGGGCCGATCCTCGCGCGTTGCCCTATGGGCGCGATACCTGTCGTGCGTCATCCGAACTCCTCCCGTTCGATTGAATCTGCCGCAGGGCGCGGTGCAGGGCTGCGCGTTCCTCGTCGCTCAGCCCCCGCGCCATGCGGTCGTCATGCTCGGTCACGGCGACGAAGCTGCGCTCGGCCAGGCGGCGCCCCTTCAGCGTGACCTTGAGTTCATAGGCGCGCCGGTCATCCCGCGCGCGGGTCCGCGTCACCAGATCGAGACCTTCCAGCTCGTCCAGGATCAGCACCAGATTGGGCCGCTCGATGGCCAGGATCTCGGCCAGCTGCGTCTGCCTCAGGCCCGGGTTGTCGCGGATCACCGAGAGCACGGAGAAGGTCAGCATCCTCAGGCCATAGGGCGCCAGCACCGCGTTCACATCGGTCTGGATCGCGGCAAAGGCGCGCTTCATGTCGTAGCCCATGAAGACGCGCAGGATGCTGTCGCCGCTCATGCCCGGAATTGCGGATCGCGCTTTTGCAGGAAAGCGGTCAGGCCCTCGCGGGCGTCGCTGCTGGTCTGGGTGATGGCGGCGCAGAGGCTTTCGGTGAAGAACCCGTCTGCCCTTCCCATGTCGTCGATCCGGGCCAGCGCCTGGATCATGATGTAGTTCGACAGCGGCGCGTTGCCGGCGATCTGTTCGGCCAGTTCCCGCGCCTTGGCCATGGCATCGTCCACGACATAATGGGCAAGGCCCATCGCCCGGCCGTCCTGCGCGTCATATTTGCGCCCGGTGAGCATCATCTCGGTCATCCGGTCGGCGCCGATGATGCGGCCGACGCGGACGCTGGCGCCGCCGCCGATGAAGATGCCGCGCCGCCCCTCGGGCAGCTGGAAATAGGCGGTGGGATCGGCGACACGCACATGAGTCGCGGTGGCAATCTCAAGCCCGCCGCCGATCACCGCGCCGGACAGGGCCGAGACCACCGGCAGCCCGCCAAACTGCACCCGCTCCAGCGTGGCATGCCAGCCGCGCGAATGGCGCATGACGGCTTCGGCATCCATCCGGCCCGCGTGTTCGCTGAGGTCGAGGCCGGAACAGAAATTGCCCCCCGCCCCGGTCAGGATCGCCACCTTCACCGCGGCCGGAGGCGCGCGGAAGAAGGTGTCGATCTGGGCGAACAACCCGTCCGACATGGCGTTGCGCTTGTCGGGACGGTTCAGGGTCAGCGTGGCGATGCTGCCGTCGATCGCGATGTCCAGCATGGGCTTAGCGCGGCGGCAGGCGGGTGGCGCCGTCAAGGCGGATCGTCGTGCCGTTGAGATAGGCGTTCTCGACGATCTGGGCGACCATCAGCCCGTATTCCGAGGGATGGCCCAGCCGGTCCGGGAAGGGGATGTTGGCGGTGATCTGGCGGGTGGTTTCCTCCGGCAGGCTCTCCATCATCGGGGTGTTGAAGAGGCCGGGCGCGATGGCCATGACCCGGATGCCCGAGCGCGCCAGTTCCCGCGCGGCGGGCAGGCACATCGAGGCGATGCCGCCTTTCGAGGCCGAATAGGCCGATTGCCCGACCTGACCGTCCTGCCAGGCGGCCGAGGCGGTGTTGATGACCACGCCCCGTTCGCCGCCGTCCAGGGGGTCCTGCTCCTGCATGCCCTTCACGGCATAGGACATGACGATGTAGCTGCCGATCAGGTTGACGCGGATCACCTTCTCGAAAAGGTCGATCGACATCTTGCCCTCGCGCCCGACGATCCGGGCGGCGACGCCGATCCCGGCGCAGTTCACGGCGACCCGGGGTGCGGCGCCGTAATGGGCCTTCACCGCGTCGAAAGCCGCGGCCACCGCCGCTTCGGAGCCGACATCCGCCTGCACGCCGAAGCCGCCGATCTCGGCCGCGACCGCATCGGCCTTGCCGCCGTCGAAATCGAGCACCGCAACCCTGGCGCCCCGGGCAGCCAGCAGCCGCGCGGTGGCGGCACCCAGGCCGCTGCCGGCACCGGTGACAAGGGCGATCTGTCCGTCGATTTGCATGGAAACCTCCTCCCAAGGTTATGTTGGATATTAATTACATCTCGTAACTATATCGAGTCAAGAAAACCCCGGGGCCTTGGCCACCGGGGTTTTCAGGGATCAGGGGATCAGGAACAGCGTGATCGCCGGGAAGGCCACCAGGATCAGCACGCGGATCAGGTCGGACACCACGAACCACGACACCGCCTTGTAGGTGTGGGTCATCGGCGTCAGCCGGTCCATGGCGTTGATGATGAACAGGTTCATCCCCACCGGCGGGGTGATGAGCCCCGTCTCGACCACGATCAGCACCAGAATGCCGAACCAGATGGCGACATGTTCCGAGGGCATGCCGAAATCCAGCGCCATCATCATCGGGAAGAAGATCGGGATGGTCAGCAGGATCATCGACAGGCTGTCCATGACGCAGCCCAGAACCAGATAGATGGCGAGGATCAGCAGCAGCACGGCGACCGGCGCCAGGCCCAGGCTGACCACCCAGTCGCTCAGCGCGTTGGGCACCTGGGTGCGGGCGAGGAAGCCGTTGTAGAAGGCCGCGCCGAAGACGATGAAGAAGATCATCGCCGAAGAGCGCGCGGTCGAGGTGAAGCTTTCCAGCAGCGTCCTCAGGTTGAGGCCCCGGTTGGCCAGCGCGATCAGGCCGGTGCCCAGCGCCCCGACCGCCGCGCCCTCGGTGGGGGTGAAGACACCGCCATAGATGCCGCCGACCACGGCCAGGAACACCAGGATCACCGGCCAGACCTGCCACAGCAGTTTGAAACGCTCGCCCATCGGCACGCGCTCGGCGGTGCCCGCCCGCTCGGGGTAGATGCGGACATAGATCGAGATGACGATCATGTAGCCGATGGCGGCCAGGATCCCGGGCGCGAAGGCGGCAAGGAACAGCTTGGCGATGTTCTGCTCGGCCAGGATGGCGTAGATCACCAGCACCACCGAGGGCGGGATCAGGATGCCCAGCGTGCCGCCCGCCGCCAGAAGCGCGGTCGAGATGCCGCCGTCATAGCCGAAGCGCCGCAGTTCCGGCAGCGCCACGCGGCCCATGGTGGCGGCGGTGGCCAGCGACGAGCCGCAGATCGCCCCGAACCCCGCGCAAGAGGCGACGGCGGCGATGCCGACCCCGCCCTTGCGGTGGCCGACGAAGGATTCCGCCGCCTTGAACAGCGCCTTCGACATGCCGCCGATGGTGGCGAAATAGCCCATCAGCAGGAACATCGGCACCACGGCCAGCGATTCGCTGGCAAAGGTCGAATAGGCCGCGTTCTTCAGCTGGGCCAGTGGCACACGGGTCGAGCCGTCGATGATCCAGTAGCCGGCGAAGCCGGTGACGAACATCGACAGGCCGATCGGCACGCGGACGAAAATCAGGCCGAGGAGGACGGGAAAGGACAGGATGCCGATCGCAAGGTTGCTCAATGGTCTGCTCCGGCGGTGGCGATGAGGGTACGGTTGGTGACGGCCTCGGCCAGGCGGACCAGGGCCATGTAGACGGCAATCGCGGCCGTGGCGATGGCGGGCACCAGGGCCAGCGCATAGTTCCACCACAGCGGATATTGCAGCAGGAAGGTGGTCGAGCGGCGCCGCGCCAGCGTGTTCATCCCGTCGTAGAGCTGCACCGCGATCAGGACCAGCGCCGCGGCGAACAAGGCCTCGATCAGCACCTGCATCCAGCGCCGGGTCCGGTCGCTGAGGCCCGAGGTGAAGACATCGACCGTGGCATGCCCGGCGGTGATCTGGCACCAGCCGAGGAAGCAGAACACGGCAAAGGCCAGCCCGCCGACCAGCAGCTCATAATCGCCGAAGATCGGCCCGACGCCCGCGTCGAGCAATTGCCGGGCGAGGCCGGGCATGGTCGACTGCATCCAGGTGGAATGCAGCAGGTCCGAGGCCTCGCGCCCGATGATCGAGAGGCAGAGCATCAGCACCAAGATGGTCAGCACCAGGCCGCCGATCACGGCCATCAGCCAGGCGATGCCGTAGAAGATCCTGTGTATCGTTGCGAACATGCGTGTCCCGTCCCTCGGGTCCTTCAGGTTGCCGCCCGCCCGCACTCAGGCGGACGGGCCTGTCGCTGCCCCGCGGTCAGTGCGAGGCCTGATAATCCGCCATCAGCTGGCGGGCCTCGTCGAGAAGCGCCTGACCGTCGATCCCCTGCGATTGCATGTCGGCCAGCCAGCTGTCGTAGACCGGCTGCGCCGCCTCGCGCCAGGCCGCCACATCGGCCTCGGGGATGGTGATGATGTTGTTGCCGTTATCGACCGCCAGCTGACGGGCGGGAATGTCCGCATCCGCCTGCGTGCCACCGGCGAAGACCGACAGGTCGGCGCCCGAGTTGCGGTCGATGATCTCGCGCAGGTCGTCCGGCAGCCCCTCGTAGACCTCGCGGTTCATCGCCAGGGTGAAGGTCACCGTATAGGGATAGGAATTCTCGAACTCGGTGTGGTTGTTGACCAGTTCCGGCACGCGCAGCGAGGTCGTCACCTCCCACGGGATCACCGCGCCGTCGATGACGCCGCGCGACAGGCTTTCGGGGATCATGGTGACCGGCAGGCCGATCGGCTCGGCCCCGAGGATCTGCAACAGCTGCCCGACCATCCGCGACGGCGTGCGCAGCTTCAGGCCCTGCATGTCGGCGATGGTGTTGACCGGCCGGTTCGAGTGGATCACGCCCGGGCCATGCACCCAGGTCGCCAGCAGATGCACGTCCTGATAATCGGTATCGGCCATATGCTCGGTGAACATCTGCCAATAGGCGGCCGAGGCGGCGCGGGCATCCTGCACGAAGAAGGGCAGTTCGAAGACCTCGGTGCGCGGGAAGCGGCCGGGGGTGAAGCCGTTCACGGTCCAGGCGATGTCGGCGATGCCGTCGATCACCTGATCCATCAGCTCGGGCGGGGTGCCGCCCAGCGCCATGGCCGGGAAACGCTCGATGCGGATACGGCCCTCGGATTCACGCTCGATCGTGTCGGCCCAGACGTCCAGCACCAGCGCCGGCACATTGGCCTGCGGCGGCAGGAACTGGTGCAGGCGCAGCGTGACCTCCTGCGCCAGCGCGGCGCCCGCGGTCAGCGCGCTCAGCGCCACGGCACTGGCAAGGCCTGCGATCTTGGAAAAATGCGGCATACTGTCCTCCCTGATGCCCCGTACAATCGTTGGTGCGAGAGGGGCGCGGCTTGTGACCGCGCCCCCAGGCTTCTTGGTGCCTCTGCGGCTTATTGGTGCGCCGCTTCGTATTCGGCCATCAGCGACTGGGCTTCGTCGATCAGCGCCTGACCATCGATGCCGCGGCCGTTCATGTCGGCGACCCAGGTGGCATAGAGCGGCTCGACCAGCGTGCGCCATTCGGCCGCGTCCGCTTCGGACACGGTGACGATGTTGTTGCCCGCATCGACGGCGATCTGACGGGCCGGACCGTCGGCATCGGCCTGCGTGCCACCCGCGAAGATCGAGAATTCGAGGCCCGAGTTCTGGTCGATGACCTGTTGCAGGTCCTCGGGCAGCGAATCGTAGGTGTCCTGGTTCATCGCGAACGAGAAGGTCAGCACATAGAGCGCCGGGCCTTCGAATTCGGTGTGGTTATGCACCAGCTCCGAGACATGCAGCGCGGTGGTCACTTCCCACGGGATCGTGGTGCCGTCGATCACGCCGCGCGACAGCGCTTCCGGCACGCCCGAGACCGGCAGGCCGACCGCTTCGGCGCCGACCAGCGCCAGCAGGTCGTTCACCCCGCGCGAGCCGCCGCGGATCTTCATGCCCTGCAGGTCCGAGGGATGCATGACCGGACGGTTGGTGTGGAACATGCCCGGGCCGTGGACCCAGGTGGCCAGCATGTGCACGCCGGCGAAATCGTCCTGCATGTGCTCTTCATACATCTGCCACAGCGCCGACGAGGCCGCGCGGGCATCGGCGACCATGAAGGGCAGTTCGAAGACTTCGGTCTGCGGGAAGCGGCCCGGCGTGTAGCCGTTCACGGTCCAGATGATGTCGGCCACGCCGTCCATGACCTGATCCATCAGCTCGGGCGGGGTGCCGCCCAGCGCCATCGAGGCGTAGCGCTCGATGCGGATGCGGCCGTTCGAGTCGCGCTCGACATTGTCGGCCCAGACGTCCAGCACGTCGCGCGGCACATTGGCCTGCGCCGGCAGGAACTGGTGCATCCGAAGGGTGAATTCCTGGGCCGAGGCCGTACCGGCCGTGAGGGCCACCGCCGCCGCGGCACCCATCAGACCCAGGATCGTTCTGCGCTTGGTCATGTGTGTTCCTCCCAAAGACACAAGGCTGGCACTATGTTGCAAGTGATGGCACACGTCGCATTATATTGCCAACATATTTTTGTTTGTCGTGCATTCCCCGCCGCGGACGCTCCTCGCCCCCGCTTTGTTGCGAGTGCAAGGTTCCATGCGGCGACGATTCCTGCAAGCATTATTTGTTGACCGATCGGTCACTCTTTGCGGGGCGCGCTTGGCTCATTCGGCGTCGGGCTGACGGCTGGGATGAGCCTCGGCGAAGGCCGGCAGCGCCTCGCAGGCCTCGGCAATCGCGCTCAGCCGCGGCATGGCTGACAGATCGACCTTGAAGCGCCGCGCGGCGAAGATCTGCGGCAGCAGATAGACCTCGGCCATGCCCGGCGCCTCGCCAAAGGCGTAGCGGCTGGCGGGGCGTTTGGCCAGCAGCGCCTCGCAGGCGGCCAGACCGTCGCCGATCCAGCGCTGGCACCAGATTTCCTTGCCCTCGGCCCCCTGACCGAACGCCGTGTCCAGATATTGCAGCACGCGCAGGTTCTGCAGCGGATGGATCTCGCAGGCGATGACGGCGCAGAAGGCCCGGACCGCGGCGCGGTCGGCAGCGCCGGTCGGCAGGAGCGCGGGCTCGGGATGGGTTTCCTCCAGCCATTCGAGGATGGCGGGGGATTGCGTCAGCACCAGCCCGTCCACCTCCAGCGTCGGCACCAGACCTTGCGGGTTCAGGGCCTTGTAGGCGGGGGATTTCTGCTGCCCGCCGTCCTTGACCAGATGCACCGCCACCTGCTCATAGGCCAGCCCCTTGAGGTTCAGCGCGATCCGGCAGCGATAGCTCGAGGACGAACGGAAATAGCCGTGAAGCGTCATCATTCCGCCACCCCCAGCGTCAGGGCGATGGGCTCCAGCCCGTCGATGCCGCCGGTAATCACGTCGCCCGCCACCACGGCGCCGACACCCGCGGGGGTGCCGGTCATGATGATGTCACCGGGCATCAGGTGATAATAATGCGACAGATGGCTGATGACCTCGGCCGGGGACCAGACGAGTTCGTCCAGCGTCGCGTCCTGGCGGATCTGGCCATTCACCGACAAATGGATGCGCCGCCCGGCCAGCGAGGGGATCGAGGCCGCCGGGGTCAGCGCCGTCAGCACCGCCGATTGTTCGACATCCTTGCCCAGATCCCAGGGGCGGCGGTTGTCCTTGCCGTCCTGCTGGCGGTCGCGCCGGGTCATGTCCAGCCCCGAGCCATAGCCGAAGATCGCCGCCTGCCCGGCCGCCAGATCGCCCTTGAAGACCGGCGCCCCGACGGCGACGACCAGCTCCATCTCGTAATGGAAATTCGAGGTGCCCGGCGGATAGGGCACCGTCGCACCCGAGGCGCAGAAGGCCCCGGCCGGGGTCTTGGTGAAATACCACGGCGCCTCGCGGTCCACCGTGCCACCCATCTCGGCGGCATGGGCCTCGTAATTGCGGCCGACACAGAAAATGCGGTTCACCGGGTATTCGGCGCTCTGGCCCAGCACCTTGACGCTGTGCACCGGCGCGGGCGGGAAGAGATAATCGGTCATCGGGCGCGTTCCTTGTCGTGTTCCTGCCTGTCCGGGGACGGCGTGAGATCGGGTCGGGGAGGGCGATGGCCAATCCCCCGGCCGCCGCTGTCAGGCCTAGCGCGGCGGGGGCCCGTAGGGAAGACCGAAGCGCGGGCGCCGGTGGCGGCGGCAAGGCACCCCTGCCCCTGCGGTCCTTGCTGCATCATGACATCCCCCTCGCCCCGGCCGCGGCCCGGCATTTGGGTAGTATGCTAACGATCAGCATGCTTGTCAAAGCCCCCGCGCCGCGTATCCTTGGCCCATGTCCATCGTCCATGCCATGCCGGGTTTCCTGATCCGCCGCCTGAACCAGATCTCGATGTCGGTGTTTCAGGAGCGCATGCAGCGCCTGGGGCTCGACCTGACCTCGGTGCAATTCGCGGCCCTCGTGGCCCTGTCCGAAAACCCCGGGATCGACCAGGCGACGCTGGCCGGGCTCATCGCCCATGACCGGGTGACCATCGGCGGTGTGGTGGACCGGCTGGTCGCCAAGGATCTGGTCGCACGCCGGATCAACCCACAGGACCGCCGCGCCCGGCAACTGGCCCTGACCGACAGCGGCGCAACGCTGCTGCAACGCCTGATCCCCGAGGTTCAGGCGTTGCAGCACGACATCCTCGCCGGTCTCTCGGCTGCGGAGGTCGCGGCCTTCGTCACCCTCGCCAGACGCACCACCGAGGCGGGCAACGACCGCTCGCGCGCCCCGCTCCGCCCCCGGGACTAGCCCAGCGCCAGCCGCCTTGTCGGCGCCAGCGCCTCAAGGAAACGGGTGTCGTGGCTGACCACCACCAGCGCCCCGTCATAACCGGCCAGCGCCGCCTCCAGCGCCTCGGTCGCGTCGAGGTCCAGGTGATTCGTCGGCTCGTCCAGCAACAGCAGCGAGGGTGGCCGCGGCCCGCCCAGCGTGCAGGCCAGCCCGGCCCTCAGCCGCTGCCCGCCGCTAAGCGCGCCGACCGTCTGCAAGGCGTCCTCGGCCCGAAACAGGAACCGGGCCAGCGTCGCCCGCGCCCTGTTCTCGTCCGCCCCGGGGTTGAGCCGCAGGAAGGCCTCGCGCAGCGTCTCGGCCGGGTCGAGCAGGCTCACCGATTGGTCGAGCATCGCCAGCGGAACCGGCCGCTCCACCGTTCCGGTCAGGGGTGCCAGCGCCCCGGTAATCAGCGCCATCAGCGTCGATTTCCCCGCCCCGTTCGGCCCGGTGATCGCCAGCCGCTCGGGCCCGGTCAGCACCAGCGACAGGTCGCGGATCACCGGGTGCGCCGGGTCGTGCCCGCCCGTCACCCGGTCCAGCCGCAGGACGATCCGGTCGCGCGGCAGGCCGGTCGGCGGCAGGTCCATCCGCATCGGCTGCAGGATCTCGACCTTGGCCCGCGCCGCCTCCAGCGCCGCCCCGGCCTCGGCCGCGCGCGCCTCGCGCAGCCGGGCGCCGGACCCGTCGGTGCCCTCGGCCCGGTCCTTGCGCGCATCGAGCAACAGCTTCGGCTGATCGCCCCGCGCCCGCACCCGCCGGCCCGCGGCATCGCTGCGCGCCTTGCGTTCGGCCGCCTGCCGAGCCCGGCGCGCACTCTCGTCCTGCTGGCGCGCGGCATGGTCCAGCGCCTGCCCGGCCGCCTGCAGCGCCACCGCCTTCTGCGCGCGATAGGCGCTGTAGCCGCCCCCGAACCGCGCCGCGCCCAGCGTCGTCAGCTCGACGATGGCATCCATCTGCTCCAGCAGTTCCCGGTCATGGCTGACGACGATCGCCGCCCGGCCCCAGGCGGCCAGAGCCGCCAGCACCGCCGCCCGCCCCTCGGCATCGAGGTTGTTCGTGGGCTCGTCCAGCAGCAGGATGTCGGGCGCGTCGAACAGGGCCGCCGCCAGCGCCGCACGGGTCACCTGACCGCCTGACAGGGCGGCAAGCGGCGTCCCTGGCGGCATCGCCAGCCCCAGCGCCAGAAGCGCCGCCTCCAGCCGCGCGGGCAGGGTCCAGTCGGCCTCGGCCAGATCCTCGGCGCTGGCCGCGCCCGCCTCGGCCCGGTCGAGGAGCGCCAGCGCCGCGCGCGCGCCGAACAGGTCGGCCAGCGTCTGGTCCCCGGCATGGACCTGCCGCAGCATCGCCACCCGGCCATGGCGCAGGATCTGCCCCGAGGCGGGCGTCACCTCTCCGGCGATGAGGCGCAACACTGTGGTCTTGCCGGTGCCGTTGCGGCCGACAAGCCCGGTGCGCCCGGGGCCGAAGGACAGGGACAGATCGGTGAAAAGCGGCGCGCCGTCAGGCTTGAGGAAGCCGAGCGCTGCAAGGGTGACGGAGGTCAGGGCAGACATGGAGAATTTCCCGAATCGTGGCGGTAGGGGCGACGGTTTCGAGATGGCGATCCATGGCGGTAACTCCGGTGCTTTCCGCCGCCAATCTAACCCCTCGGCGCCCGAGTTCAACCGAACCGGCCAAAGTTTCCTTGACAGAAAGGGATTCGCCCGGCATCCCTAAGTGAAACATGAATCATTGTTCATGTTTGCGAACAGGGAGGAATTCATGAGATTGCTGTTGAGCGCGGCCTTCGTTGCCTTGGCCACCGCCCCCGCCATGGCCGACGAGATCCGCATCGCCCATATCCACGACATGACCGGCGCGCTGGAAGCCTATGCCGCGCAAAGCCAGATCGGCCTGATGATGGGCCTCGAATACGCCACCGAAGGCACGATGCAGGTGGAGGGTAACGATCTGGTTGTCACCGAATATGACAGCCAGCTGCGCCCCGATCTGGGCCGCGCCCTGCTGGCGCAGGCCTTCGGCGACGATGGCGCCGATATCGCCGTCGGCCCCACCTCGTCGGGCGTGGCCCTGGCCATGCTGCCGGTGGCCGAGGAATACGAGCGCATCCTGCTGGTGGAACCGGCGGTGGCCGATTCGATCACCGGCGCCGACTGGAACCGCTACATCTTCCGCACCGGGCGCAACTCCAGCCAGGACGCCATCTCGAACGCCATCGCCCTGGGGCAGGAGGGCGTGGTGATCGCCACGCTGGCGCAGGATTACGCCTTCGGCCGCGACGGCATCGCCGCCTTCCGCGAAGCGCTGGAAGGCACCCCCGCCCGGCTGGTGCATGAGGAATACGCGCCCACCGACACCACCGATTTCACCGCCGCCGCCGAGCGCATCTTCAACGCCCTGCAGGAACACGAAGGCGACCGTCGCCTGTTCGTCATCTGGGCGGGCGGCAACAACCCGATGAGCCGGATCCAGGCGATGGACCCGGGCCGGTTCGGCATCCAGATGGCCACCGGCGGCAACATCCTGCCTGCGATGGTCAGCTACCGCGACTTCCCCGGCATGGAGGGCGCGACCTATTACTATTATGAGATCCCGCAGAATCCGGTGAACCAATGGTTCGTCGAACAGCACATGGAACGCTACGGCACCCCGCCCGATTTCTTCACCGCAGGCGGCATGGCGGCCGGGATCGCCATCGTCGAGGCCCTGCGCGCCAGCGGCGGCTCGACCGATGCCGAGGATCTGATCACCGCCATGGAGGGCATGCATTTCGAGACGCCCAAGGGCGAGATGTGGTTCCGCGCCGAGGACCATCAGGCCATGCAATCCATGTACCACTTCCGCATCGCCATCCATGACGGCGTCGAATGGGCCGTGCCGGAACTGGTGCGCGAGATCACGCCCGACATGATGGACATCCCGATCCGCAACCAGTGATCGGGCGTTGATCGGCCGGGGGGCGTCCGCCGCGCGCCCCCCTCATCTTTGTTCTTCAAATATCCCGGGGGGCTCGGGGGGCTGGCCCCCCGAACCTTGCCGCACGCGCCACCCTCCCCTCGAAAAGGCCTGCCATGCCCCAGCCTTCTCTCGTCACCCAGGATCTGACCGTGCGCTTCGGCGGCCATGTCGCCGTGGACCGCGTGAGCTGCGCCTTCACCCCCGGCGAGCTGACCGCCATCGTCGGCCCCAACGGCGCCGGCAAGACCACCTATTTCAACCTGATCTCGGGCCAGATCCGCGCCACCTCGGGCCGTGTGACGCTCATGGGCCGCGACATTTCCGGCCTCTCGCCCTCGGCCCGGACCGAGGCAGGGCTCGGCCGCGCCTTTCAGCTGACCAACCTCTTCCCCCGCCTCACCGTTCTGGAAAACGTCCGCCTGGTCATCCAGGCGCGCGAGCGGCGGGGCTTCAACCTCTGGACCATGGCGATGGGCCACCGCGACCTGATCGAGGAAGCCGAGGCGGTGCTGGACCGCGTCCGCCTGACCGCGCTGCGCGACCAGAATGTCAGCGCCCTGTCGCACGGCGACCAGCGCAAGCTGGAGGTGGCGGCGATGATCGCCCTGAAGCCCCGGGTCTTCATGTTCGACGAACCCACCGCCGGCATGTCGGTCGAGGAGGCGCCGGTCATCCTGGACCTGATCGCCGGGATCAAGGCCGACCCCGCCGCCACCGTCCTGCTGGTCGAACACAAGATGGACGTGATCCGCAGCCTCGCCGACCGCATCATCGTCCTGCACAACGGCGCGCTGGTGGCCGATGGCAAACCGGCCGAGGTCATGGCCTCGGCCGTGGTGCAGGAGGCCTATCTCGGCAAGGAACTGACCGATGTCTGACGCCATTCTCAGGCTGAAGGGCGTCAAGACCGACATCGCCCAGTACCACATCCTGCACGGCGTCGACCTCGATGTGCCACGCGGCGCGGTGACCATGCTGCTGGGCCGCAACGGCGCGGGCAAGACCACCACGCTGCGCACCATCATGGGGCTGTGGAAGCCGCATCAGGGCGAAATCCTGCTCGATGGCGCGCCGATCAACGGCCTCAACCCCGCGCAGATCGCCCGGCGCGGCATCGGCTTCGTACCCGAGGATATGGGGATCTTCTCGGACCTCACGGTCGAGGAGAACATCCGCCTCGCCGCCCTGTCCGGCCAGCCGATCCCCGAACGCCTCGACTGGATTTTCGAGGCCTTTCCGGCGCTGCGCACCTTCTGGAAATCCGCCGCAGGCACCCTGTCCGGCGGGCAGAAGCAGATGCTCTCGGTCGCCCGCGCGGTGGTCGAGGATCGCGAACTCTACCTGATCGACGAACCCTCCAAGGGGCTGGCCCCCGCCATCGTCGCCACGCTGGCCAAGGCGCTGAAAGACCTGAAGAACCGCGGCGCCTCGATCCTGATGGTCGAGCAGAATTTCTCGCTGGCCAAGGCCCTGGGCGATCATGTCGCGGTCATGGATGACGGCAGGATCATCTGGACCGGCCGCATGACCGAGCTGGCCTCGGACACCGGCCTGCAGGAACGCCTGATGGGCCTGAAGATGGAAACCGCATGACCGATTCCGCCCCCACCCATGCCCCCACGATGACCAAGTTGCCGCTGGCCGAACGGCTGCGGCCCTGGCTGCCGGTGCTGCTGGTGCCGGTGCTGATCGTCATCGGCTACCTGATCATCCCCTCGCAATCGTCGTGGCTGACGCTGACCGTCTCCGGCCTCGCCATGGGGATGATGATCTTCGTCATCGCCTCGGGGATGACGCTGGTTTTCGGCCTGATGGATGTCATCAACTTCGGGCACGGCGCCTTCATCTCGTTCGGGGCCTTCGTCGGCACCACCGTGCTGCTGGCGCTGGGGCAGATGACCGGCGCACCCTCGCTACTCCTGAACCTGCTGGCCATCGCCGGGGCGGTGCTGGCGGCGATGATCGTCACCGGCGGCATGGGCTGGGCCTTCGAGCGCGCCATCGTGCGCCCGGTCTATGGCAGCCACCTCAAGCAGATCCTCGTCACCATGGGCGGGCTCATTGTCGCCGAACAGCTGATCTATGTGATCTGGGGCGGGCATGAGATCGTCATCGCAAGGCCCGAGACGCTGAAAGGCGCCATCACCTTCGCCGGCGCCGCGCTGGAGAAATACCGGCTGGTCGCGGTCGCCGTGGGGCTGATCGTGTTCCTCGCGCTCAGGCTGGTGCTCAGACGCACCAAGCTGGGCCTCATCGTCCGCGCGGGCGTCGAGAACCCCGAGATGGTGCAGGCGCTGGGCTACAACATCACCCGCGTCTTCGTCGGCGTCTTCATCGCCGGATCGGCGCTGGCGGGCCTCGGCGGCGTCATGTGGGCGCTCTATCAGGAGGTCATCACCGCCCATATGGGCAACGAGATCATGATCCTCGTGTTCATCGTGGTCATCATCGGCGGCCTCGGCTCGGTCGAGGGCTGCTTCATCGGCGCGCTGACCGTGGGGCTGGTGCAGAACTACGCCGCTTTCATGGAGCCGAAACTGGCCCTGATTTCCAACATCGCCCTGATGGTGGCGATCCTGATGTGGCGGCCCATGGGCATGGTCCCGGTGGTGAAGGCGAAGTGACGATGATGCGCATTCTTTCCGGCGATTCCCCGAAAAGCCCGGTGCTGGCGGTGCTGCTGGCGCTGATCCTGCTGGCGCTGGCCTTCGCGCCTTTCCTGTTCCCCGGCTCGCGGTCGCTGGAAACCGCCGCCCGGATCTGCATCTTCATCGTGCTGGTGGCGAGCTACGACTTGCTCTTGGGCTATGGCGGCATCGTCAGCTTCGCCCATACCATGTTCTTCGGCATGGGCGCCTACGGCGTCGCCATCGCCACGGCGCGGATGGGCACGGGATACCCGGCGCTGGCGGTGGGCGCACTGGCTGGCATGGTCGCGGCGGGACTGGTGGCGCTGCTGATCGCGCTGCTGTCACTGCGCGTGCGGGCGATCTTCTTCGCCATGATTACGCTCGCCATCGCCTCGGCCGTGGCGGTGCTGGTCAGCCAGCTGTCGGCCATCACCGGCGGCGAGGACGGGATGAACATCCGCATCCCGCGCGAACTGACCCCGGCCTTCCGGCTGGGCGAGGTGATGGGCACCGGGATCAACGGCAAGATCCTGAACTATTACCTCGTGTTCTTCTGCTGCCTGGCGCTGTTCCTGCTGATGCTGCGCATCGTCAACTCGCCCTTCGGCCGCGTCCTGCAGGCGATCCGCGAAAACGCCTTCCGGGCCGAGGCGATCGGCTACCGCGTCGTCCTCTACCGGGCGCTCGCCACCTGCCTCAGCGCGATGATCGCGGCACTGGCGGGGTCGCTCTTCGCCATCTGGCTGCGCTACGTGGGCCCGGCGACCACGCTGGGGATGGAGATCATGATGGACATCCTGCTCATCGTGGTGATCGGCGGCATGGGGACGATGTATGGCGCGGTAGTCGGCACGGCGATCTTCGTGCTGGCGCAGAACTACCTGAAAACGCTGATGGGCGGCATGTCCGAGGCAACCTCGGCCCTGCCGCTGATCCCCGACCTCCTCAGCCCCGACCGCTGGCTTCTGTGGCTGGGCATCCTCTTCATCCTGTCGGTCTATTTCTTCCCCACCGGCATCGTCGGCCGCCTGCGGGGAACCCGGTGACGCGCGAGTCCCGCGTGACAATCCGGGGCCCTGCGGGCGCCCCGCCGGTCATCCTGCTGCACGGCTGGACCATGACCGGCGGGATCTGGGCGCCGGTCATGGAGCGGCTTCCTGCGCGCTGCTACGCCCCCGACCTGCCCGCACATGGCGAGACCACGGGCTACGCGCCCTCGGTCGAGGGCGGCGTGGCGCAGCTGGGCGATCTGATCGCGGAGCAGGGGATAGAGGGCGCCACGCTGGTCGGCTGGTCGCTGGGCGCGCTGATCGGCTGGCGCTACCTGGCCGGGGGCGGCGCGGGCGTGGCGCGCATGGTCTCGCTCGACATGTCGCCCTGCCCCCTGCCCGCGCCCGGCTGGGATTTCCCGATGCGCGGCCAGAGCGCCGAGAAAGCCGCCCGCGGCGCCGCCCGCTTCCGCGCCGACTGGCCGGGCGCCGCGCGCGCCATCGCCCAGGGCATGTTCGCCCGCCCCGAAAGCGCGCCGCCGCAGATCGGGGCCGGGATCCGCCGCCAGGACCCCGAGGCCATGGCGTGCTTCTGGGAATCGCTGGTGGCGGTGGACCTGAGGGAGGCCATCCCGACACTGGACCTGCAGCTGCTGGCGATGCACGGCGCCGAGAGCCGGGTCTATGCCCCCGAGACCGGCGCCTGGATCGCCAGCGCGGCGAAACGGGGATCGGTCAAAGTGCTGCCCGGCTGCGGCCATGCGCCGAACCTTGAAGACCCGGACAGCACCGCCGCGGCGATCCGCGATTTCGCCCGTCTCGCCTGAGGCACGGTTCCTCCGGAAGGGCGTATTTTCAGCAGAATGAAAAGGCGCAGACAATTTGACTCAAATTGCGCATCTTTGTTCTGCAAATATCCTCGGGGGGTGAGGCCGCAGGCCGAGGGGGGCAGAAGGCCCCCCTGCTCCGCTGCCACCCGAGGTGCCGTCAAAGGATTGCGGCGATGCCGCGGGCCACCATCGGGATGCTCTCCTCGGTCAGGCCCGCCATGTTCAGCCGTCCGCCGCCGACGACATAGACGCCGTATTCCTCGCGCAGGCGCTCAATCTGGGCATCGTCCCCGCCCAAGAGCGAGAACATGCCGCGCTGGTCGGCGAGATAGCCGAAGCGGTCCGAGCCGGAAGCATCGCGCAGGGCTTCGGCCAGCAGCCGCCGCAGGCGGTTCATCCGGTCGCGCATCTCGGTCAGTTCCGCTTCCCAATCGGCGCGGAGTGCCGGATCCTCGAGGATCATCGTCACCACCCGCGCGCCGTGGTCGGGCGGGAAGCTGATCGCCTGGCGGTTCAGCACCTCCAGATTGCCCTGGACCGTGGCGCGCTCGCCCTCCGGCGCGATGACCAGGCAGCAGCCGGTCCGCTCGCGGTAGAGGCCGAAGTTCTTCGAGGTCGAGGCGGCGACGATCATCCGCTCGACCCGCGCGGCGAGCATCCGGACGCCCGCGGCATCGGCATCGAGCCCGTCGCCAAAGCCCTGATAGGCGATGTCGACGAAGGGCAGCACGCCCGTCTCGGCGCAGAAATCGGCGAGTTGCGCCCAATCCTCGGCGTTCAGATCCGCCCCGGTCGGGTTGTGGCAGCAGCCATGCACCAGCACCACATCGCCCGCCTGCGCCCCGGCCAGATCGGCCCACATGCCGGCGCGATCCACCACGCCATTCTCGGCGTCGTAATAGCGGTAGGTCTTGAACGAGAGGCCCGCGGCCTTGGTCAGGGCGAAATGGTTGGGCCAGGTCGGTTGCGAGATCCAGATCGTGGCGTGGGGATGGGCCTTGGCCACCAGGTCGAGCCCCAGCCGCACCGCCGCCGTGCCGCCGGTCGCGGCGCTGCCCGCCAGACGCGCGGCGGGCACGCTGTCGCCCAGCACCAGCCCGGCCATCGCCGCGCGGAAGGCGGGATCGCCCGAGAGCGTGGTATAGGTCTTGGTTTCCTGCGTCTCGACCAGGCGCCGTTCGGCGGCCTTGACCGCGCGCATCACCGGCGTGTTGCCCTGCGCATCCTTGTAGACGCCGAGGCCGAGGTCGACCTTGGCCGTGCGCGGATCCTCGCGGTAGAGGGTCATCACCTTGAGGATCGGGTCGCCCGGCGGGGGGGTGAGCGTCTGGAACATGGCAGGATCCTCAGGTCAGGGGTTGCGAGGCGGTGAAATCCTGCACCAGCTTGCGCGATTTCACCTCGGTCCGCACGGGCGAGAAGCCCATGCGCTGGTATTGCTGCAGGGCGCGGGGATGGTCCAGCGTGCAGGTGTTGACGGTGACTTTCCGCGTGTCCGGCCGCTCCCAGGCGGTCAGCAGCGCGGTCTTCAGCAGCCAGGACCCCAGCCCGGTCCCCACCGCCTGCGGCACCAGTCCGAAATAGGCAAGGTCGCAGGTCCCGGCCTCGGTCCCGTCGAGCATGAAGAAACCCTGCGGCCAGCCCCGCGACATCAGCGCATAGAGCGCGACCTCGGGGTGCTGGATCCAGGCCTCGACCTCGGCCGCAGGGCGGGCGTGCTGGTCGGTCCAGGCATAATCGCGTCCGACCGCGTCATAAAGCGACAGGAACCACCAGACCGGCGGCGCATCGGCGCGGACCAGCAGCCCTTCGCGCCCCAGGGGCAGCGGTGGCCAGCCGAAGCCCGGCCGCTTGGTCATCTCCAGCCAGGTGACGCGGTAGTCGATCGACTGGCCGGCCCGGTACAGCGTCATCTCAGCCCTTCTCGACCTTCAGGTCGGGGTACATGCCCCATTCCGACCAGGACCCGTCATAAAGCGCGTGCTGGCGGTTGCCGAGGATCTCCAGCGCCAAGGACAGCACCGCCGCCGTGACCCCCGACCCGCAGGAGGTGATGACCGGGCGGGCGATATCCACGCCCGCGGCCTCGAAGGCGGCGCGGAGCCCGGCTTCGTCCTTCATCGTGTTGTCGGAGTTCAGCAGCGTCAGGAACGGCACGCTTTTCGCGCCGGGGATATGACCCGCGCGCAGGCCCGGGCGGGGTTCGGCGGCCTCGCCCCGGAAGCGTTCGGCGGACCGCGCATCGGCGATCTGCCAGTCACCCAGTTTCGAGGCCGAGGCGACCTGGCTCACGTCCTTGACCAGATGCGCCTGGCGCTGGACGGTGATGTGGCGGTCGCGGACCACGGGCGGCATGTCGTCCAGCGGGCGGCCCTCGGCCTTCCACTTGGGCAGGCCGCCGTCCAGCACCGCGACATCGGTCTTGCCCATCAGGCGGAAGGTCCACCAGACGCGGGGCGCCGACCAGATGCCCTTGCTGTCATAGACCACGACCTGATGGCCGTCGCCCACGCCCATCGCCCGCATCCGGCTGATGAATTTCTCGGGCGGGGGGGCCATGTGGGGCAGCGCCGAGCGCTGGTCGCTGATCTCGTCGATATCGAAGAAACGGGCGCCGGGAATATGCTCGACCTCGTATTCCTCCCGGGCGTTGCGGCCCGAATCGGCGAAATGCCACGAGGCATCCAGAAGCCGCAGATCGGGATCGTTCAGATGCGCGGCCAGCCACTCGGTGGACACCAGCGTGCGCGGATCGTCGGCCATCTCAATCTCCCTTGCTTCACACGGCCCACCGTTACCGAATGCGCACCGGGTGAGGCAAGGGCAGAAGCGGGGTTGCGCCCCCGTGACGGCGGGGCCGGCGGCAATTGGCGCGCCCGCCGGCCGGGGATTTCGCCCCTGTATACCGGCGCATGCTGGCCTTGGCCGCAGCGGCGCGCTAAGTCAGCCGGATGACACAGAACGCCCGACTGACCCTGACCGAGATCTACGACGCCAAGGTGGCGGCGGGCGAGCTGCATCCCGACGCCGCCCAGCGCGCCGTCCTGCCCGCGCTGGAGGAACGGCGCGCCTTTCTGGAGCAGCCGGTGAAGAAGGGCCTGTTGGGCGGTTTCTTCAAGAAGGCGCCCGAGGGTTACAAGGGTCTCTACCTCTGGGGCGGGGTCGGACGCGGCAAGTCGATGCTGATGGATCTGTTCGAGAAATCCGTGGATATCGAGGCCAAGCGCCGGGTCCATTTCCACGCCTTCATGCAGGAAATCCACCACGGCATGCACGAGGCCCGCAAGACCGGTGTTGACGATGCGCTGGCCCCGGTGGCGAAGAAAGTGGCCGAGGATCTGCGGCTGCTGGCCTTCGACGAGATGCAGATCACCGATATCACCGATGCGATGATCGTGGGCCGTCTGTTCCAGATGCTGATGGAGGCGGGGGTGGTGATCGTCACCACCTCGAACCGGGTGCCCGAGGATCTGTACAAGAACGGGCTGAACCGGGCGCTGTTCCTGCCCTTCATCGCGCTGATCCGCCAGAAGATGGACGTGATCGACCTGATCAGCGAGACGGATTATCGCCAGCACCGGCTGACCGGCCAGCAGGTCTATTTCACCCCCGCCGGTTCCGCCGCGCGGGCGGCGATCGACACGCTCTGGCACGAGCTGACCGGCCATGCGACCGGCACGCCCTTGGTGCTGAGCGTGCAGGGCCGTCAGGTCGAGGTGCCGCGCCATCACAACGCGGTGGCCCGGGCCTCGTTCTGGGATCTCTGCGGGCGGCCGCTGGGTCCGGCGGATTACCTGTCGCTGGCGGAAAAGGTGCGGGTGCTGATCCTCGAGGATATCCCGATGCTGTCGGCGTCGAATTACAACGAGGCCAAGCGCTTCGTCACGCTGATCGACGCCTTGTACGAGGCCAAGGTCCGCCTGATCGCCAGCGCCGCCGACGAGCCTGAACGGCTTTATGCCGAAGGTGCGGGCGCCTTCGAATTCGAACGCACGGCCAGCCGCCTGCGCGAGATGCAGGCGGCCGACTGGGGCAGCGACCTTTAGGCCCCGCTGCCGGTCTTCTCGATCCGGGAGAAGGCTTTCAGCTTGCCGTCGCCCTGCGTCCGGGGGCGCTGCTGCAAGGCCATCGTCGCCTTGCTGGGCATGTCGGCCTTGGCGGCGGCGGTGAACCTTTCCAGCCGCCCTTTCGAGGCACCGCGATCATGGTCGAGGGGATGTTTGGACATCAATCTCTCCTGTGTCGATGGCGTCGGAAGGGCAGCCTAACGCAGCCGCCCCCGCAAGTCACGCCGCAGCCGCGAAACCCTGCCGCCGCGCCAACACGGCACGCAGAACCTCGCTGAGCGGGGTTTCGCGGAACTCGGGCAGCAGCGCCCGAAGCCGGGCGCCGGACAGGCTGTGCGGCGTGTCGTAGAGGTAGCGCATCTCGCCCAGCTCGCGCCCCAGCTCCCAGACCGGCGCGGCCAGACGGATCGCCCACCACGGGAAATGGCCCAGCCTGAGCTTGCGGCCGGTGAGCCCGTGCAGCGCCTGCATCAGGTCGCGGGTCGAGGCGGTGTGACCGGGGAACGGCACATCGCAGAAAGCTGGCAGCGCGGCGCGCTTTTCGGCCAGCATGACGCCGGCGCGGGCCATGTCGGGCAGATAGGCATAGGCATGCGCGGCGTCGGGATCGCCCATCGAGGTGACGACGCCCTTGGCGAAACTGCGCAGCGTGGCGATGTCGATCAGCGATTCCGCCGTGTCGGGGTCGATGAAATCCCCCGCCCTGACGATGATCGTGCGCACCCCCTCGGCCGCGGCAGCCTTGTAGCGGGCCTCGACCTCGGCCCGGATGCGGCCCTTGCGGGACACCGGCCGGTGCGGAGTCGTCTCGTCCCAGGGGCCGGGCTGGGTGCCGAAGACATAGACATTGCCGGGAAAGAGGATCGTCGCGCCCGAGGCTTTGGCGGCGGCCAGAACCTCGGTGGTGATGGCGGGCAGGATCCGGTCCCAGGCGTGGTAATTGGGCGGGTTCAGCCCGTTGACGATCACCGCGCAGCCCTGCGCCGCGGCGGCCATGTCGGTGCCGCGGGTGTAGGCCCTTGTCTGCCAGCCAGCGTCCTGGAAGGCCTTGGTGAAATGGCGGCCGATCTTGCCACGGGCGCCGAGGATCAGGGCGGTCTGGGTCATGGGACATCTCCTTTGCCCCCCTGATATGCCCCCGCGACACCCTGAATGAAATTGCATGGCCGCGCATATCCTGTATTCAGAAATGTATGGATACGCTCGCTTCCCTCGACTGGTCGCTGGTTCAGGCCTTTCTCGCCGTGGCCGAGACCGGCAGCCTGTCCTCGGCCGCCCGCCAGCTGGGCCGCAGCCAGCCGACGCTCGGCCGCCAGATCCGGACCATGGAGGCGCAGCTGGGCGCCGACCTCTTCCACCGCCAGCCGCGCGGCCTGGCCCTGACCGAGACGGGCAATGCCCTGCTCTCGCCCGCCCGGGCGATGCGCGAGGCGGCGAACGCCATGGCGCTGGCCGCCGCCGGGCGCGAGGAGAGGCTGGAGGGCAGCGTGCGCCTGACCGCCTCGGTCGCCGTCTCGGTCTTTCACCTGCCGCGCATCCTGACCGCGATCCGCCGGGCCGAGCCCCGCATCGCGCTGGAGCTGGTGCCGTCCGACCGCTCTTCGAACCTGCTGTATCGCGAGGCCGATATCGCCATCCGCATGTATCGCCCGACGCAGCAGGATCTGGTGACCCGGCATCTGGGCGACACGGCCATCGGCGCCTTCGCCTCCCGCGACTACATCCAGCGGCGCGGCCTGCCCCGCGGCGTGGCCGAGACCGCGACGCACGACCTGATCGGCCAGGACCGCGAGACGCTATTGCTGGACGGGATGCGGGCGCTGGGCCTGCCTGCCACGAAGGACATGTTCGCCTTTCGCTGCGACGATGTGGCGACCAGCTGGCAATTGATCCGGGCGGGGGCCGGGATCGGCTTCATCCAGCGCAGCCTGGGCCAGCGCGACCCCGATCTGGTCGAGATCGACCTCGGGGTGAGCCTGCCCACCCTGCCCGTCTGGCTGACGGCACACGAGGCCATGCGCCGGACACCGCGCATCCGCCGGGTCTGGGACCTGCTGGCCGAGGCGCTGGTCCCGGCGATGGACCTGCGCCGCTGAGCCCTATTCGATCGGCGTCGCGTCGAGCGATCCGCCCCAGGCGATCAGCCGACGGATCAGCGGCTGCACCCGGGGCATTTCGCGCGCGCAGGTCTCGGGCTTGTCCAGCATGTCGAAGGCCGGGTGATAGAAACGGTCGTCATAGGCGTTGGCATCAAGGCCCAGACTCTCGGCAATCAGATCGGCGGTGCCGGTCAGAAGCGCCCATTCGGCGCTGTTGTCGCTGCCCCCCGGACAATTGCTCTGCACGACATTGGCGACGACCAGCTGCATGAGCAGGTGCTCCTGCTCGCCCTGGGTCATCGGCGGCAGCGTCGGCAGGGGGACGGTAACCCCGCCATCGGCCTGGGCGGCACCGGCCGTCAGGCACAGGGCGAGGACAAGGGAAAAGCGCATGGAAAGAACCTGCTGAAAAGGGATCAGACGGCAGAGTAGCACGGAGTCGGGGCCGGAAAAGACACGAAAACCGGCGCGCGCTTGACCGCGCGGCAGAGGCAGGCTAGGCCGCTTTCGCATCCGTATTGACAGGAGTCCCCCGTGGCGAACCCTTCCATCCTGATCCTGGCCGGCGACGGCATCGGCCCCGAAGTCATGGGCGAAGTGAAGAAGATCATCGCCTGGTACGGTGACAAGCGCGGGCTTGCCTTCGACGTGAGCGAGGATCTGGTGGGCGGCTGCGCCTATGACGCGCATGGCACGCCCCTGACCGATGCGACCATGGAAAAGGCGCAGGAGGTGGACGCCGTGCTGCTGGGCGCCGTCGGCGGCCCGCAATACGACAGCCTGCCCTTCGCCGTGAAGCCCGAGCGCGGCCTCCTGCGCCTGCGCAAGGAGATGGACCTCTACGCCAACCTGCGCCCGGCCCAGTGCTTCGACGCGCTGGCCGATTTCAGCTCGCTGAAGAAGGACGTGGTGGCCGGGCTCGACATCATGATCGTGCGCGAGCTGACCTCGGGCGTCTATTTCGGCGAACCGCGCGGCGTCTTCACCGAAGGCAATGAGCGCGTCGGCATCAACACCCAGCGCTATACCGAGAGCGAGATCGCCCGCGTCGCCCGCTCGGCGTTTGAACTGGCCCGCAAGCGCGGCAACAAGGTCTGCTCGATGGAGAAGGCCAATGTGATGGAATCGGGCGTCCTGTGGCGCGAGGTCGTGCAGGAGATCCACGACAAGGAATACCCGGACGTGGCGCTGAGCCACATGTACGCCGATGCCGGCGCCATGCAGCTGACCCGCTGGCCGAAGCAGTTCGACGTGATCGTCACCGACAACCTGTTCGGCGACCTGCTGTCGGATCTGGCGGCGATGCTGACCGGCTCGCTGGGGATGCTGCCCTCGGCCTCGCTCGGCGCGCCGATGGCGAATGGCCGCCCGAAGGCGCTGTATGAACCGGTGCACGGCTCGGCGCCCGACATCGCCGGTCAGGGCAAGGCCAACCCGATCGCCTGCATCCTGTCCTTCGCCATGGCGCTGCGCTATTCGTTCAACGAACTGACCGAAGCCGATCGCCTGGAAAAGGCCGTCGAGAAGGTTCTGGCCGATGGCCTGCGCACCGGCGACCTGATGGGCCCCGAGGGCGGCACCCCGGTCTCGACCGCTGCCATGGGCGACGCGATCATCGCCGCGCTGGACGCCAGCCTCTGAGACGACGCCGGTAGGATGGGCAATATTGCCCATCCTACGCCTCAGCCCTCCACCAGCCGCAGGGCCAGCGCCGCCAGCCCGTCGGCGAAGTCGCGGTCCAGGGGCAGGTGCCCGGTCAGGAGCCGGTAGAAGAGCGGCCCGTAGATCATGTCGAGCAGCGTCTCGATCTCGGCCTCCGCCACCCTTCCCTGCAACAACCCCCGCCCCGTCTCCCGGCTGGCCAGGATCACCTGATTGCGGAACGCGCGGCTGATCTCGCTTTCCGGGTCGGACGCCGCCAGCGCCATGGCGATCTGCCGCCCCCGCGTCGCCGCGAAGGTCGCGACCAGCGCCCTCAGCTGACCGCGCAGCCGCAGCGCCAGCGTATCGCCCCGCGGTTCGGGATCCTCGGCATCCAGCATCAGCGCCGCCATCGCCAGCTCCAGCGCATGGGCCCAGTGGCGGTAGAGCGTGGGCTTGCCCACGCCCGAGCGCTGCGCCACCGCATCCATGGTCAGGCGTCCCAGCCCCTCCTCGGTCAGGATGGCGCGGGCGGCCTCCAGCGCCTTGTCGCGGGCCTCGGCCGAGGGGGGGCGGCCTGGGCCGCGGCGGGAAACGGGTTGACGGGTCATATTACGAAACGTAACGTAACATAATTCGCCGTCAACCCCCAACCGGAGTCGCCGATGCCCGCCCTTCTTTCGCTCAGCCCCTATCTGGTCTGCCGCAATGCCGCCTCGGCACTCGCGTTCTATCAGGCGGCCTTCGGCGCCGAGGAGATCTTCCGCATGACCGATCCCGCCGATGGCCGTATCGGCCATGCCGAGCTGCGCATCGCAGGCGCCTTGGTCATGATCGCCGACGAATACCCCGATTTCGGCGCCATCAGCCCCGACACGCTGGGCGGCACCGCCGTCACGCTGCATCTGGCGACCGAGGATGCCGATGCCGCCACCGCCCGGGCCGAGGCCGCCGGTGCGCTGGTCCTGCGCCCGCCCGCGACGCAGAGCTTCGGCGAGCGCAGCGCCGTGCTGCTGGACCCCTACGGCCATCGCTGGATGCTGTCGCAGAATGTCGAGGCCCTGACCCCCGAGGAAATGCAGCGCCGCTGGTCGGAACAGGGCGCGTGACCGGAGCCGAGTTCCGGACGATGGCGCTGGCCCTCCCCGGCACCGGGGAGGCGCCGCATTTCGACCGCGCCGCCTTTCGCGTGCGGCGGATCTATGCCTCGCTGGCCGCCGACGGGCTCAGCGCCAATCTCAACCTCTCGCCCGAGGAACAGGCGCATTACGCGGCCCTGCTGCCCGGCCATGTCAGGCCGGTCCCGAATGCCTGGGGCGCCCGGGGCTGGACCGAGGTGACGCTCTCGGGCCTTTCTCCCGACAGGCTGGAGGGCCCGCTGCGCGCCGCCTGGGCCCGGGGATCGGCGCGCGGGCTCTAACCCGAATGGGTAAAGCGCCGCGGCCAGGGCGGGCGTAGACTGATCGCTCATCCCAACGAGGTTCTTTCATGCACGCCCTGCGCTCCCTGACCGTCGTCCTCGCCTTCCTCCTGTCCCTGACCCCCGCCGCGGCGCAGGTCGCCACCCCGCGCGAAGCAGCCGACCGCATGGTCGCCGCCGTCGCCGCGCGGGACGCCGCCGCTGTCGCCGCGCTCTATGCGCCCGAAGCGATCGTCCTCGTCGCCTCGCAACCCGTCATCGCCGGACGCGAGGCGATCGGCCAGGCATGGGCGCGCAATTTCGCCGGCGGCTATGCCGCGCTGGCCATCCTGCAGGCCCGCACCGACACCGGCAGCGACCGCGCGGCGATGGTCATCCTGTGGGAGGCGACGATCCGGCCGCAGGGCGCCGCGCCGCAGTCGATCCGGGGCCGGTCGCTTCTCTATTTCACCCGCGCGGCGGAAGGCTGGCTGATTTCGGCCGACATGTCGCAAGTCCCAGGCTGAGATTTTTCGGCGGCCAAGGCAGCACCCCGCGCATCTGCCCCGACGTCAGGCATGACGCCCCGCCCGGTCGCAGCGGCCGCACCCGGCGGGTGCCGTTACGGCATCGTTACAAAACCGCCAAGAACGTTACGCATGTTAAGGGTTCAAGGCCCCTCACGCGATTTTTTACCCGCATTTTTGCACAGTCTGCGGTCAATTTGGGCATATGTGTTACGGATTGATGACGCGGCACCGGAGACCTACCTCCATCTCGTGACCGGAAACGATCACAAGAACCAAAGACAGAAAAGTTAGAGAACTGACATGAACCGCGTTATCACCACCGCCGCCGTCGCCGCTTTCGCCGCTCTGGGCGCCGTCGCTGCCCATGCAGCCGACGTCAATGGCGCTGGCATCGTGACCCCGTCGACCGTCGCTGCGACCTCGTCCGCCCACACCCTCCGTGCCGGCAACGTCTATTCGGCCCGTGACCTGGCGGTTGCCGGCCTGAACGCCTCGGACGTCCTCGAAGTCCAGGCCCCCGCGCAACTCGAAGTTCGCGCCGGTGACGTCTATTCGTCGCGCGACCTGAACGTCGCCGGCCTGAACGCCAACGATCTGGTTGTCGTCAGCAACTTCGCCGATCCGACCCGCAACCCGTCGACCAATGACCGTCGCAGCCTCAGCGACGAACGCTGATCCCAGCGACATCGTTAGCGTTACCCTCACGACGCGCGCCCTCCCCGGCGCGCGTCGAAATGTTTCGAGGCGCGGCCCCGGCCCTCAGGGCCGTTCGATGGCGATGGCCGTGCCCTCGCCCCCGCCGATGCAGATCGCCGCGATTCCCCGTTTCAGGCCCCGGTTCTCCAGCGCGTGCAGCAGCGTCACGATGATCCGCGCGCCCGAGGCGCCGATCGGATGGCCCAGCGCGCAGGCGCCGCCGTTCACGTTCATCTTCTCGCGCGGGATCCCCATTTCGCGCATGAAGGCCATGGGCACCACGGCGAAGGCCTCGTTGACCTCCCACAGGTCCACATCCGCGACCGACCAGCCCAGCCGGTCCAGCAGCTTGCGGGCGGCCGGAACCGGAGCGGTGGTGAACCAGCCCGGCGCCTGGGCGTGGCTGGCGTGACCGCGGACGATGGCGCGGATCGGCGCGCTCGTCTCCTCGGCCAGCGCGCGGGACGCCAGAACCAGCGCCGCCGCTCCGTCCGAGATCGAGGAGGAATTCGCCGCCGTCACCGTCCCGTCCTTGCGGAAGGCAGGTTTCAGCGTCGGGATCTTCTCGGGCCGGGCATTGGCGGGCTGCTCATCGGCCGTGATCGTCACCTCGCCCTTCGGCGTGTGCAGCGTGACCGCCGCGATCTCTCCGTCGAAGGCGCCGTCGGCCTGCGCCGACAGGGCGTTGGTCAGCGAGGTCAGCGCGTAATCGTCCTGCGCCTCGCGGGTGAACTGGAAATGCCCGGCGCAATCCTCGGCGAAGGTGCCCATGAGGCGGCCCCGGTCATAGGCGTCTTCCAGCCCGTCGAGGAACATGTGGTCGATCACCTGCTGGTGGCCGATCCGCGCGCCCGCCCGCATCTTCGGCAAGAGATACGGCGCTTCGGTCATACTTTCCATGCCGCCCGCGACCATCAGCCCGGTCTGGCCCAGCGCGATCTGGTCATGGGCGATCATCGCCGCCTTCATCCCCGAGCCGCACATCTTGTTCAGCGTCGTCGCCGGCACTTCGGGGCCGAGACCCGCCTTGAACCCGGCCTGCCGCGCGGGTGCCTGCCCCTGACCGGCGGGCAGAACGCAGCCCATTAACAATTCCTCGACCCGTTCGGGCGGGGTGCCCGCGCTCTCCAGCGCCGCGGCGATTGCCGCGCCGCCCAGTTCCGCCGCTGGCATCCCCTTGAAAATACCCTGGAAACCACCCATCGGGGTGCGCGCGGCACCAATGATGACGACCTCGGCCATCGGGCTCTCCCTTCGCACGTAAACCTTTCGGTAACGTTTAGCGCCTAGGCTGTTCGATGAACAAGACAATTGCGGAGGATGGAGTGGACATCGCCACGTCACGGGTCGGTCAGGCGCTGGTCGTCACCGTCATGGACAGCCGGATCGACGCCGCCGTGGCGATCGAATTCAAGGAGGCCGTGCGCACGGAAGCCGAGTCGCCGGGCAATCCCGTCATTCTGGACCTGTCCAACGTCACTTTCCTCGACAGCAGCGGGCTGGGCGCCGTGGTGGCGGTCATGAAGCTTCTGGGCGCCGAGCGTCGGCTGGAATTGTCGGGCCTGACCCCGCCTGTCGCCAAGGTCTTCCGCCTGACGCGCATGGACAGCGTCTTTACCATCCACTCGGAACTCCCCGGCGCGTTGCGGGCCACCGGCTGACTGCAGGGGAGAGGATGAAACAATGTCGGGCCGCGCTGTGAGCATGTCAGATTCCTCCGTTGGCGCCCCCTCCCGGCCCCGGACGGCGGCCGGACATGACAGGGGCGACGCAGGCAATCCCCGCCCCCTTTTCGACCGTGGCTTCCTGGCCGCGGACAAGACCACCCGCGCAGTGCTGGCCGATCTGGTGGCCGACCTGTCCCGTGCCGGGCTCACGCCGGACGACCTGTCGAACGCCGAGCTGGTTCTGGCCGAAGTCCTGAACAACATCGCCGAACACGCCTACAGCAAGGCACCGGGCCCGGTCGAGCTGCGGGTCGAGCTGCAGCGCGCGGGTCTGGGCTGCACCATTTCCGATCAGGGCCGCTCGCTGCCCGCGGGCGTGGTGCCGGACCCGGAACTGCCGCTGATCGCCCCGCCCGATCACCTGCCTGAGGGCGGGTTCGGCTGGCACATCATCCGCTGCCTGACCACCGATCTGCGTTACGCCAAGGACGGCGACTGGAACCGGCTCAGTCTGCGCATCCCTTGGGCGGATTGACGTTGGGCTGGACGAACTTGGTCGGGCTGGCGCGCTCCGCTCCGCCCGACCCCCCCGCCAGCGGCAAGGGCCGGCGATCCGGCGATGCGGCGCTTGAGAAGAAAACCCGCTGAGGGCACGCTCTCCCCGGGGTGACCGAGGCCAAGACCAGACGGCAGGCCCACAAGACGGCCAAATCCCCGCCTTGCGTCAGCGATGGTCGGGTCGGCCGCTGCAGGTCGAGGCCGGGTTCCTCAGAGCCCACGACCGCACCCCGCGAAAATTCTGACGAAACGCAGCCTGGCTGACGCACAAGCCCGCTTGCACTGACCCCGCCTGCTCTGGCCCGGCTGTCGGAGGCACGCGCTGACATCGGCCTTCGGCCATTTGCCCAGCCGCAGGGACGTCGCCCGCTTCCACCCGCCCACCAGGCGCCGGAACGGCGCGCGCGCACCCGGAGGCACTCTCCCCACCACCGCAACAGCGGCCGTCACGCGCCCGGACGGGACACGGGCGACAGGGCCACCCCCAAGGACGGCGCCCCATGCCACCCGCCCAATCCGCGCCGGGGCTGCGTGCTTTCACCCGGCCGACACTCTCCCCGCCACCACAACAGCGACCGTCAAGCGCCCGGTCGGGACAAGGGCGACAGGGCCACCACCAAGGACGTCGCCCGATACCACCCGCCCACCAGGCGCCGGAACGGCGCGCGCGCACCCGGAGGCACTCTCCCCACCACCGCAACAGTGGCCGTCAAGCGCCCGGTCGGGACAAGGGCGACAGGGCCACCCGCAAGGACGGCGCACCGCGCCACCCGCCCAGTCGGCGCCGGAACCGCGTGCGCTCACCCGGCCGACACTCTCCCCACCGTCGCAACAGTGACCGTCACGCGCCCGGTCGGGACAAGAGCGACAGGGCCACCCGCAAGGACGGCGCCCCATGCCACCCGCCCAATCCGCGCCGGAGCAGCGTACTCTCACCCGGCCGACACTCTCCCCGCCACCACAACAGCGGCCGTCAAGTGCCTGGGCGGGACACGGACGACGGGCACAGCCGCAGGGACGGCGCCCCGCGCCACCCGCCCAGTCGGCGCCGGAACAGCGTGCGCTCACCCGGGGGGCGCTCTCCCCACTATCGCAACAGTGACCGTCGAGCAGCCCGGACGGGATACGGTCGACAGGGCCACCCGCAAGGACGGCGCCCCATGCCACCCGCCCAATCCGCGCCGGAACAGCATGTGCTCACCCGGGGAGCACTCTCCCCACCATCGCAACAGCGACCGTCAAGTCCCCGGTCGGGACACGGACGACAGGAAACCCGCAAGGATGCCGCCCCATGCCACCCGCCCAATCGGCGGAGGCTGGCCTTGCGCTCGCGCGGGCGTGCCCCTGCCCCGTTGACAGAGGCGCGACCAGGAGCGGCTCCGTCAACGGTGGCCGGTCTGACGCAAGGTCCGCTCGCACGCGGGCCCCGGCCCTCGGCGCCTGAACGGGCGGACCCTGCGCCTGTCCGGTGATCGCCCGCCCCGACCGCGAGGCGCGATCCCGACCGGCTCGGCCGAGACCTGCCCGACCGACGCGGGAAGGGCGTTTCGGTCCGACTGCGCTCGCCAGGCGTCCGTTCGCCCAGTCCGCATGGACGCCATCCGCATGCGCCCGGTGAACGTCGATCCGTCGGCGCCGGGTCGGCCCGATGTCGGCACGCGACGCTCTCCGACCGGCGCCAACGCATCCTGCGCCCGGCCGGGACCGGCACCGGCCACCGCGCAGTCTGCCCCATCGGGAACCGCCTGCAACGCCGCGGCCCGAGGCAACGGCGATGCCCCGGCGCGACACCGGCCTGCCGCGTGCAGCCCTTCGCCGGGCCGCCCGAGCATCTCAGGAATTCAGTTCAGCTGCGCCTGCAGCGGATAGAAGCCGTTCTCGAAATCGCCGAACAGATCCGGCAGATCGGGGTGGTCGATCGGCTCGCCCGTATCGTCCGCCACCAGATTCTGTTCCGAGACATAGGCCACGTAATAACTGTTATCGTTCTCGGCCAGCAGGTGGTAGAAAGGCTGATCCTTGGCGGGACGGCTGTCCTCGGGGATCGCATCGTACCATTCCTGCGTATTGGCGAAGATCGCGTCCACATCGAAAACCACGCCGCGGAACGGGTGCTTACGGTGGCGGACCACCTGGCCGAGCCGGAATTTCGCGTGTGTCTTGAGCATGGAACGGTCCTTCACGCCGACCATCTAGCGTGAGTCGGCGGTTAACGTCCATACGGCTCCGCGGGATGGCGGGGAAACAGTCTGTGAATCCTGTCCCAACAGTGGCGCAATTGCGGCAAGATTGTGGCGCCGAAACCCGATCGCCCCCCGATCACGGCCGGACACGTCCTCGTTACGGCATTTTCCCTGCAAGATCGTTTCAAAACGCACCGAAATGCGCTACCAAGGGAAAAAAAGATCGAGGCAGTATCATGAGCAGCGTTCCCCGCCTTGCGGCGGCGGTTCTGGCATTGTCGGTCCTGGCCGCCTGCGGCGGGCGCGACCATGCCCCTCCCCGCAATCTGGATGACGCCTGCGCGCTGGCAGACGAGCGCCCGGCCTATCTGCGCGCCATGCGCGACACCGAACGCCGCTGGGACGTGCCGGTGCCGGTGCAGATGGCGATCATCCATGCCGAAAGCCGCTTCCGCGGCGATGCCCGCACCCCGCACCGCTACGCGCTGGGTGTCATTCCGATGGGGCGGCAATCCTCGGCCTATGGCTATAGCCAGGCGCTGGACGGCACCTGGGAGGAATACCAGAGTGACACCCGCAACCGCCGCGCCTCGCGCGATGACATCCGCGATGCGACCGATTTCATCGGCTGGTACTCGTCGCTCTCGGCGCAGCGCAACGGCATCCCGCCGACCGATGCGCGCAACCTCTACCTTGCCTATCACGAGGGGCATACGGGCTATGCCCGCGGCAGCTATCAGAACCAGGCCTGGCTTCTGCGCGTGGCCGACCGGGTGGCCGACCGCGCGGTGATGTACGATACCCAGCTGAGGGCCTGCGGGCGGCGTTAGCGGCCCTGGGTCAGGCCCCGGCGCTGAAGCTCGGCATCGAGGCTGAAGAGCAGCGAGCCGAGCGAGACGCCGGTCCTGAGCGTGCCCAGAATCACCGTCGTCTCGCGCCCGGTGTCATCGGTGATGACCCATTGCCTGAGCTCGGTCGGGTTGGCGCTGAACACCAGCCGGATGCTGCCGTATTCCGGATGCGCCGGATCCTGGGCCACGACCACGGTGGTCGGCCCGTCCTCAGCGTGCTGCACGACCATGCGGTCGCGCTCCAGGTTGACGGTGTCGTCGAGGATCAGGTTCAGCGGCGTGCGCGACAGCGGATAGGTCGAGGGCCCGGCATTCGAACGCGCGTCGAAGATGTTCACCGCCCCGTTCGAGGCCAGCACCAGCGAGCGGTCGGGCGCATCGTATTCGAAGCGCACCCGCCCGGGGCGGTGGATCATCAGTCGCCCGGTCGAGATGGAGCCATCGGGGTTCACCTGGGTGAAATCCGACTGCGCCGTGCGGAACGAGTTGAAATAGCGCGAGATCTCGGCCAGCGAGATCGGCGCGGCGAGGGCCGGCTTGGCAAGGGCGAGGCCGGCGAGGGCCAGCGAGGCAAGAAGGGTGCGTCGGTTCATGCCGATTAGATAGCGCAGCCCCTGCCATGCCGCAGCAGGGAAGTTGCTCACGGGTAAACACATCGGCGCGACGGCGCCCGTTGCCTTCCGTCGCCCGGCCCCGTATTGTTATGTTATCACATATCCAATGAGGCCCCGCATGTCCCCCGATCCCCGCCTGCCCGTGACGATCCTCTCGGGCTTCCTCGGCGCCGGCAAGACCACGCTCCTGAACCATGTCCTGAACAACCGCGACGGGCTGCGCGTGGCGGTCATCGTCAACGACATGTCCGAGGTGAACATCGACGCCGACCTGATCGCCGCCGGGGTCGACCTGCGGCACGGCGAGGAGCGGATGGTCGAGATGTCGAACGGCTGCATCTGCTGCACCCTGCGCGGCGATCTGCTGGCCGAGGTCCGGGCGCTGGCCGAGGAAGGCCGCTTCGACCATCTGCTCATCGAATCGACCGGCATCAGCGAGCCCCTGCCGGTCGCCGCCACCTTCGCCTTCCGCGATGAGGCGGGGCAGGCGCTGGACGATGTGGCGCGGCTGGACACGATGGTGACGGTGGTCGATGCGGTGAACCTGCCGGGCGATTTCGCCAGCCATGACGCGCTGGCCGACCGGGGCGAGACCTCGGGCGAGGGCGACGAGCGGCATCTGGTGCAGCTCTTGACCGAGCAGATCGAATTCGCCGATGTGATCGTGCTGAACAAGGTGACGGATGCGGGGCCCGCGCGGCTGGATGCCGCGCGCAAGATCGTGAAGGCGCTGAACCCCGACGCGCGGTTGATCGAAACCGACCGGGCGCAGGTTCCGGCGGCCGAGGTCCTCGCCACCGGGCGTTTCGATTTCGACCGGGCGCAGGAGCATCCGCTCTGGGCCAAGGAGCTTTACGGTTTCGCCCAGCACGTGCCCGAGACCGAGGAATACGGCATCGCCAGTTTCGTCTACCGCGCCCGGGCGCCCTTTCACCCGCAGCGGCTGCATGCGGTGCTGAACGGCCCGCTGCCCGGGGTGATCCGCGCCAAGGGGCATTTCTGGATCGCCACGCGCCCGGCCTGGGTCGCCGAGTTCAGCCTGGCGGGCGCGCTGTCCTCGGTCACGCCGCTGGGCATGTGGTGGGCCGCCGTCCCGCACGAGCGCTGGCCCGACGATCCGCGGATGCGGGCCGAGATGGCCGAGCATTGGGTCGAGCCCTGGGGCGACCGGCGGCAGGAACTGGTCTTCATCGGCGCCGGGATGGACGAGGGGGCGATTCGCGGCGCGCTGGACGCGGCACTGGTCTCGGGCGCGCAGGAGCCGGGCGATGCGCTGGGCCTGCCCGACCCGTTCCCGCGCTGGGGCAAGGGCGATGCCTAACCTGCGCAGCGGCTTGCGGCGGCGGGCGGGCTCGATGCGGGCGCATGACGCGCTGCCGCCACCGCTGCGCGCCTGGCTCTGCGCCGCCGCCCTGCCCTGGAGCCCGCGCTCGGCGCTGAAGCTCTGGACCCGGGCGCTGGCCGAGACCGGCGACCCGGCCGAGGCCCGCGCGCGGCTGGACCGGGCCGAGGCGCGGACCCTGGCGCGGGACGCCGGGCGCATCTGGGGGCAGGATCATCCCGCCACGCCCCCGGCAAAGGAAAACCCGCGCCGGGGGGACCGGCGCGGGTGATAGCGGTGCAGGGCTGGATCAGACCGGCGCCTTGGTCTTGCGCAGATAGGGCAGCGGGATGTCCAGCTTGCCGAAACGCGCCTGCGCATCCTCGGTCGAGACCGACAGCGCCACGATCACGTCGTCGCCCGGCTGCCAGTCCGCCGGGGTGGCAAAGGGCTTGCCATCGGTCTGGCGGATGGCGTCCAGCGCGCGCAGGATCTCGTCGAAGTTGCGGCCCACCGACATGGGATAGATCAGCATCAGGCGGATCTTCTTGTCCGGCCCGATGATGAAGGTGGTGCGCACGGTGGCGGTGTCATTGGCGGTGCGGCCATCGGGCAGATAGGCCTCGGCCGGGAGCATGTCATAGAGCTTGGCGACATTGAGCCCCTTGTCGGCGATGATCGGGAAGGTCATCTCGGCGCCGCCATAGGTCTTCACGTCTGCCATCCACTTGTGGTGATCCTCGACCCCGTCGATCGAGACACCGGCCAGCTTGCAGCCGCGCTTGGCGAATTCGCCCGTCAGCTTGGCCGCGGCCGAGAATTCGGTGGTGCAGACCGGGGTGAAATCCTTGGGATGGCTGAAGAGAACGGCGTAATTGTCGCCGATGTATTCGTGCCATTTGATCGTGCCCTGGGTCGATTCCGCGGTGAAATCGGGGGCGATGTCATTGATGCGCAGGCTCATGGATCATTCCCTTCAGTGAATGCTTGAATTCGAGATAAGGGTCCTCCCGGCAAAGAGAAGCCCCCATCCGGCGATTTCCGCCGATGGCGACATTCCGTCACGCAGCCCGGCCCCGGCGTCAACGGGAATCTTCCGGCCGGGCCAGAGGCCGCCTGCCAGCCCGCCGCGTCGTGGATTCACCTTTCGTTAACCATCAGTGGGCGACAAGAGAGGCTTGTTGTCGTGGGGAAAGGCCATGGTGCGTTTCCGGGTTCTTCTGGCGCTGGTGCTTGCGCTCTCGATCGGCGCCGGGGGTCCGGCCCGGGCCGGACCCTGGCCGCGCGAACAGGGCCGCTTCTTCCTGTCCACAACCTCCACACTGGGCGCGGCGAACGGCTGGCGCCCGCAGCAGACCGAATATTACGCCGAATACGGCCTGCGCCCGCGGCTGACCATCGGCGCGGCGCTCTCGACAAGCTGGCGCGTGGATTACGCCGATCTCTTCTTGCGCTGGCACCCGCTGGACCTGCCGCAGGGGCTGGCTTTCGGCGTGACCTCGGGGCTGCGCTACGTGCCCCACAGCATCGCCCCTTACCAGCCCTTCGTCGCCGTGGAAGCCGGGCGTGGCATGGCACTGGGCGAGGGCAACCTCTGGACCCAGGCGGGTGTCCGGCTCTATGCCGCGCGCGTCCCATGGGGCACGGAACTGGCCACCGACTGGAGCAGCCAGGTCGGCTATGCCCGGGGCCGTTGGCTGGTGATGCTGGGCGCCACCCATTTCCGCAGCCGCCAGGTCGCCATCACCCGCCTGCGCCCGGCCATCGGCCTGCGCCTGATGGACCGTTTCCGTCTGGTGGCCGAGGCGGTGATCCCGCCGGGCGGCCGGGTCGACGCGGTTCGCATCGGCCTCTGGTCCGAGTTCTGAGGGCACCCGCCCGGGCGGCTCCCCTTGCCCTCTGCGGGGGCAGGTGACAGGTTGTCGGGAAATTACCGGAGATCGCACCAATGCTGGACAAACGCCGCTTCTACATCAACGGACACTGGGTGAACCCGGTCGCGGGCCGCGATCTGGAGGTCATCGACCCCTCGACCGAAGAGCCCTGCGCGGTGATCTCGCTGGGCGGCACCGCCGACAGCGACGCCGCCGTGGCCGCCGCCCGCGCCGCCCTGCCTGCCTTCATGGAAACCCCGCCCGCCGAGCGCAAGGCGCTGGTCGAGCGGATTCTGGAAGTCTACAAGCGCCGCAACGACGAGATGGGCGCCGCGATCAGCCTGGAAATGGGCGCGCCCATCGACATGGCGAAGAGCAGCCAGGCGACCTCGGGCACCTGGCATATCGAGAATTTCCTCCGCGCCTTCGACCAGATCGAATTCGAAGCCCCGCTCAGCGAGCGGGCGCAGGAAGACCGGATCATCAAGGAAGCGGTCGGCGTCTGCGCGCTCATCACGCCCTGGAACTGGCCGATGAACCAGGTCACGCTCAAGGTGATCCCGGCGCTGCTCGCGGGCTGCACCATGGTGCTGAAACCCTCGGAAATCGCGCCGCTCTCGTCGATGCTGTTCGCCGAGATTCTCGATGAAGCTGGCGTGCCGCCCGGCGTCTTCAATCTGGTGAACGGCGACGGGCCGGGGGTGGGCACGGACCTGTCGGGCCACCCCGATGTCGACATGGTCAGCTTCACGGGGTCGACCCGCGCGGGCATCGCGATTTCCAAGAACGCGGCCGAGACGCTGAAGCACATCCACCTCGAACTCGGCGGCAAGGGGGCGAACATCATCTTCGCCGATGCCGACGAAAAGGCCGTGATCCGCGGCGCCCGGCATTGCTTCAACAACACCGGCCAAAGCTGCAACGCGCCGACCCGCATGCTGGTCGAACGCTCAATCTATGACCGCGCCGTGGAAATCGCCGCCGAGACGGCCGAAAAGACCCGCGTCGCCAGCGCCCATGAGGCGGGCAACCATATCGGCCCGGTGGTCAGCCAGGCGCAATTCGACAAGATCCAGGGCCTGATCCAGAAGGGCATCGACGAGGGCGCCAAGCTGGTCGCCGGGGGCCTCGGCCGCCCCGACGGGCTGAACCGCGGCTTCTTCGTGCGCCCCACGGTCTTTGCCGATGTCACCAACGACATGACCATCGCCCGCGAAGAGATCTTCGGCCCGGTGCTGTCGATCATCCCCTTCGAGGACGAGGCGGAGGCGCTGCGCATCGCCAATGACACGGTGTACGGGCTCACCAACTACGTCCAGTCGCAGGACGGCGCCAAGCGCAACCGGCTGGCCCGGCGCCTGCGCTCGGGCATGGTCGAGATGAACGGCAAGTCGCGCGGCCGCGGCTCGCCCTTCGGCGGCATGAAAGCCTCCGGGCGCGGGCGCGAAGGCGGGGTCTGGGGCATCGAGGATTTCCTCGAGGTCAAGGCCGTCTCGGGCTGGTCGGCCGAAGATGCGTAAGCTCGCCCTCGCCCTGGCGCTGACCCTCGCCGCCCCGGTGGCAGGCGCCTGGACCGAGCCGCCGCGCGGCTCGGCGCTGAGGGCCGACCTGATGGACGCGGCCCGCCCGCTGGCCGAACGGGTGCTGGGCGCGCCGGTGGAATTCGTGGTCCATGACCTGCGGGTCGAGGGCGATGTCGCCTTCGCCGCGCTCACCGCCCAGCGACCGGGCGGCGCCCCCATCGACCTGCTCGCCACGCCCGGATACCGGCGGGGCGAGATCGATCCCGAGTTCATGGACGGCTCGACCCTGCAGGTGCTCTACCAGCGCTCGGGCCGTCAATGGGTGGCGGTCGACCACGCCATCGGCGCCACCGATGTCTGGTACGCCGACCCCGCCTATTGCCCGATCTGGGCCCCCGTCCTGCCCGGGAATTTCTGTCCCGGATCCCCGTCGATGAAATGAGAGCGGAGTAAGCGCCGTGGCCTATGCCTATGATACCAATAACATCTTTGCCAAGATCCTGCGCGGCGAGATCCCCTGCAACAAGCTGCTGGAGACCGAGCATTCGCTGGCCTTCCACGACATCCGCCCGCAGGCGCCGCATCATGTGCTGGTGATCCCGAAGGGGCCCTATGTGACCTTCGACCATTTCGCGCTGGAAGCCTCGGACGCCGAGAAGGCCGATTTCCTCACCGCCATCGGCAAGGTCTGCGCGGCGCTGGGCGTGCAGCCGGGCGAAGGCGGCGCGGGCTATCGCGCCATCTCGAACGCCGGCAACGACGGCGTGCAGGAGGTGCCGCATCTGCATGTGCATATCCTGGGCGGAAGGGTGCTGGGCCGGATGCTGGAGCGCGCCGAGTAAGGCACGGGAAACAGGAGGGGGGCCTTCTGCCCCCCTCGCCTTCGGCTCACCCCCCGAGGATATTTGCAGCGCAAAGAAGCGGCGGGTCGGGGAGCGGTTTGGGAGGGGCCTCGCATGAGCAAGAACCGGATCAGGGCCTGCGTGTTTGACGCCTATGGCACGCTCTTTGACGTGGGCGCGGCGGCGCGGATCGCGGCGGGCGAACCGGGGGCCGCAGCCTGGGCGCCCCGCTGGCCCGAGATCGCCGCCGACTGGCGCCGCAAGCAGCTGGAATACACCTGGCTCAGGGCGGTGGCCGGGCATCATGCCGATTTCTGGCAGGTGACGCAGGACGGGCTCGACTGGGCGCTGGAGAAGGCGGGGCTGACCGATCCCGCCCTGCGCGAACGGCTGCTGGCGCTGTACTGGCAGCTCGCGGCTTTTCCCGAGGTTCCGGGCATGCTGGCCGCGCTGGCCGGACAGGGGCAGAGGCTGGCGATCCTGTCCAACGGCTCGCCCGGGATGCTGGAGGGGGCGGTCAATTCCGCCGGGCTTCAGGGCGTCTTCGAGGCGCTTTACTCGGTCGAAAGCGTCGGCGTCTTCAAGCCGCATGACCGGGTCTACGAACTGGTCGGCGCCGGGCTGGGGCTGGAACCCGGGGAGGTGCTGTTCGTCTCTTCAAACGGCTGGGACGCCTGCGCGGGCGCGGCCTTCGGCTTCACCACCGCCTGGGTCAACCGTGACGGGGCGCCGATGGACCGGCTCTTTGGCAGGCCGCATCATGTGCTGGGCGATCTGGCCGCCCTGCCCGGGCTGCTGGCGGGCCTTTAACCTGTAAAGTTTTCACTGGCAGCAAGGCCGGACGGGCCCTAGTCTGCCCGGCATGAACCCGATCCTCGACTCCCGCTATTCCTGGGCGCGTCTTGCGCTGTCGCTGTCGATCTCGACCGTCGGCAGCGTCGGCATGTGGTCGATCATCGCCCTGATGCCCGCCGTGCAGGCCGAATTCGGCGGCGGGCGGGGCGCGGCCTCGTTGCCCTATACGCTGACCATGACCGGCTATGCGCTGGGCAATGTCGTCTGGGGTCGGCTGCTGGACCGGTTCGGCGTCATCCCGGTGCTGATGGCGGCGGCGCTGTTGACGGCGCTGGGCTACGTTCTGGCGGCGATCAGCCCCTCGATGGCGACGCTGGCCGCGGGGCAGGCGGTGATCGGGCTGGGCGCGGCGGCCTTCTTCGCGCCGCTGATGGCCGATATCTCGCTCTGGTTCCGCCGCCGCCGGGGGATCGCCGTGGGCATCGCCGCCAGCGGCAATTACCTGGCCGGTGCGATCTGGCCGCTGGCGCTGTCGGGCGTCCTGGCCGAGAGCGGCTGGCGCGGTGTCTGTTGGCTGCTGGCCCTGCTGGTGCCGCTGCTGATCGTCCCCGCCTCGCTGTTCCTGCGCCGCCGCCTGCCCGCCGAAAGCCTGACCGCCGCCGCCCAGGCCACCGGCCGGGCGCTGCGCGAGGTGCCCTGGTCGCCACGGATGATGACCTGGCTTCTGGCGCTGGCGGGCGTGGCCTGCTGCGTCGCCATGTCGATGCCGCAGGTGCATATCGTCGCCTTCTGCGTCGACCTCGGCTATGGCCCGGCCGTGGGGGCCGAGATGCTCAGCCTCATGCTGATGGGGGGCGTCGCCTCGCGGCTGGTCTCGGGCTTCGTCATGGACCGGCTGGGCGGCATCCCGACGCTGCTGATCGGCTCGATCGGGCAGATGATCGGGCTGATCCTGTACCTGCCCTTCGACGGGCTGGCCTCGCTCTATGTCGTGAGCCTGATCTTCGGCCTCAGCCAGGGCGGCATCGTGCCCGCCTATGCCATCATCATCCGCGAATACCTCCCCGCGCGCGAGGCCGGGGCGCGGGTCGGTTTCGTCATCATGGCGACGATCCTGGGCATGGCGCTGGGCGGCTGGATGTCGGGCTGGATCTATGACGCGAGCGGCTCGTATCAGCTGGCCTTCCTGAACGGGATTGCCTGGAACGCGCTGAACATCGGGGTGATGGTCACCATCCTGCTGCGCAGCCGTCCGCGGCGGCCCGAGGCGGCGCTGGCCGCGGCCTGAACGGACAGGAAAAAACGGGACGGCGCGGGTTGCACCGTCCCGTACCTTGCAGAAATGTTTCTCTGAATGGGATCAGCCTAGCGCGGGTTGACGCTGAGACAACTGTGACTTGTGACAGGTCACACGGGCAAAAGATGCTGTTCCACGGCGATGGCGATCGCCTCGGACCGCGAGCGGGCCGCAAGCTTGCGGCGGGCGTTGTCGAAATGGAAGCGCACGGTGCGGATGCTGATCGCCGCCTGCCGAGCAATATCGGCATCGCCCTGGCCCAGCCGCGCCAGCGACAGGATCTGCACCTCGCGCGGGGTCAGCAGGGCATTCTCGTCCAGTTGCTGCGCCACCAGCACCCGCAGCCGGTCATGGGCATGTTCCAGCAGGAATTGCAGCCGGGCGCGCAGTGCGGGCCCGGGATCGGGCGCATTCCCGGCCAGCACCGTAAAGCCGCGGTAGCCGTTGGCGCGGTAGACCGGCACCAGAAAGCCCTCGGGGTAGCCGAGGCCGGCGGCGAAATCGAGCACCTCGCGCTCGGCGGCAGCGGGCAGGAAGCCGCAGCGCCCGGCCCGCAGGTCCGAGATGGTGAACGGGCGGCCCAGCGCCTTCATCGCCCTGAGCGTCGGGTCGCGGTCGCCGAACTGCCGGTCGTAATAGGCGCTCTGCCAGGCCTGCGGCCAGTTGGTGACCATGAATTGCGTGGGATAGGGCGCATCGGGATGCGGCGCGGCGCCGATGGCATAGATCGAGAACCCGTGCGGCTCGGACCAGGACAGCAGCTCGGCGCAGGCGGCGGCCGGTGTCTGGGCCTGCGCCAGCGCGGCGGGAAAGTCGAAGACGTCGGGCATTGCGTCGATCCTCTTGCGCGGCCCCTGACGCGAGCCTGCCAGATTCCACGCATCCCACAAGCCCCTTGCAGGGCTTGCGCGCGCGCGCCTTTCGCCTAACCTAGGCCGCTGACCAAGGAGCCGCCATGCCCCACGATCACGACAACCACCTCGACCCGATGGATGCCCGTGTCCGGGCGCTGGAGACGATCCTGACCCGCAAGGGCCTGATCGAGACTGCCGCGGTCGACGCGATCATCGAGACCTATGCCGAGAAGGTCGGCCCGCAGAATGGCGCCTCGGTCGTGGCCCGGGCCTGGACCGATCCCGCCTTCGCCGAGTGGCTGGAGCGCGACGCCACCGCGGCCGTCGCCTCGATGGGCTTCACCGGCCGTCAGGGCGAGCATGTGCGCGCCGTCTTCAACACGCCGGACCAGCATCATGTCATCGTCTGCACGCTGTGCTCCTGCTATCCGTGGAGCCTGCTGGGCCTGCCGCCGGTGTGGTACAAATCCCCCGCCTACCGCTCACGCGTGGTGATCGAGCCGCGGGCGGTGCTGGCCGAATTCGGGCTGAACCTGCCCGAGGGCACCAAGCTGCGCGTCTGGGATTCCACCGCCGAGCTGCGCTATCTGGTCGTGCCGATGCGGCCCGAGGGGACCGAGGGCTGGTCGGCCGCGCAACTGGCCGAACTCGTCACCCGCGAAAGCATGATCGGCACGGGCCTCGCCCGGGTTCCGGCATGAACGGCCCGCATGACCTTGGCGGCAAGATGGGTTTCGGCCCGGTCCTGCCCGAGGCCGACGAGCCGTGGTTTCACGCCCCGTGGGAGGCCCGCGCGCTGGGTGTGGTGCTGGCCTGCGGGGCGCTCGGCCGCTGGAACCTGGACGAAAGCCGCCACGCGCGGGAATGCCTGCCGCCCGCCACCTATTACGCGGCCAGCTATTACGAGATCTGGATCCGGGCGCTGGAGGTGCTGCTCACCCGCCACGGCCTTGTCACGCCCGATGAACTGGCCATGGGGCACGCGCCCGAAGGCCCGGCCGATGCCCGCCGCCTGAGCGCCGAGCGGGTGCCCGCCGTCCTCGCCCGGGGCGGGCCCTGCGACCGGCAGGTGGACAAGGCGCCGCGATTCGCTGCGGGCCAGCGGGTGCGGGCGAAGAACGCCCATCCGCGGGGTCACACCCGTCTGCCGATCTATCTGGCCGGCAAGCAGGGCGTCATCGACTCCGACCACGGCGGCTTCGTCCTGCCCGACAGCAACGCCCATGGCCTGGGCGAGACGCCGCAGCGCCTCTATACCGTCGTCTTCGACGCGGCCGAGGTCTGGGGCGCCGACAGCGAACCCGGGCTGACGATCAGCGCCGACCTCTGGGAGGGGTATCTTGACCACGCCTGAGCCCACGCCCCCCGACCATGCCCCGTTCCAGGCCCCCTGGCAGGCGCAGCTCTTCGGCGTGACCGTGGCGCTGGCCGATGCGGGCGTTTTCACCTGGCCCGACTGGACCCGCGCCCTGGGGGCCGAGATCGCCCGCGAGACGCCCTATTGGGAGGCCTGGCTGGTGACGCTGGAGAAACTGCTGGCCGGTCTGGGTGTCGCCCTGCCGCCCGAGGTCGCGGCGCTGGCGCATCGGTGGGAAGAGGCCGCGCATGCCACGCCGCATGGCCAGCCGATCCTGCTGGAGAATGCCCAAGGCTAAGTCGCCCGCGCTCCTGTACGGAGCGGATGCGCGCTGATAGACCCGGGGGATGCCCCGTCATCAGACCCTTGCGCTCCTCGGCGTGATCCTCGCCTCGGTCGGCTTCGGCCTCGTGCCGCTCTTCGCCCGGTCGCTGACCGATCAGGGCATGGCCCCGCACGCCGTGGCGCTTTACCGCTACACGCTGGCCACGCTCCTGCTGGCGCCGCTGGCCTGGCGCTGGCGGCACCGGGGGCGGGTGCTGGCCTGGGGGCTGGCGGCGGGGCTGCTGATGGGGCTGGGCTGGGCCGCCTATGTCCGCGCGGTCGAGGTGGTGCCGGTCTCGACCGCGGGCGTCCTCTACATGACCTATCCCGCCTTCGCGCTGGCCTTCGCCTGGGCTCTGTTCGGCGAACGGCCGCAGGCCCGCGCCATCGTCGCCGCGCTGGTGATCCTGGGCGCCGCGGCGCTGGTCACCGGCCCGGGCAATGTCGAACCGCAGCACCTGCCCGCGCTGCTGATGTCGCTGGCGGCCCCGGCGGGCTTCGGGCTGGGGATCGCGGTGCTGGTCCACCGTCTGCCCGAGGTTCCGGCGCTGGTTCGCATCGGCATCGTCTCGGCCGGCTCGGTGCTGGGCCTCGCGCCGCTGGCGCTGGCGACGCCGGTAGAGGCGCTGCTGCCGGTGGATGCGGCGGGCTGGGGCATGGTGGCGGGGATCGGGCTGGGAACGGCGCTGATCCCGCAGCTGCTTTACACGATCTGTTCGCCGGTGGTCGGCACCGCCCGCACCGCCGTGGCGGGCAGCGTCGAATTGCCGGTGATGTTCGCCATCGGCTGGTTCGCCTTTGGCGAGGCGCTGGGGCCGCCGCAATGGATCGCCTGCGCGCTGGTGCTGGGGGCGATCCTGCTCAGCCCGGCGCGGCGTCCGCGCAGCGTGGCCGGGGCCGTGGAGCCGTAGGATGGGTCGTTCCGCGCCCTTGGGCGCGGGTTGACCCATCCTCCTCAGCGCCGGTGCATGACCTCGACCCCCAGCACGGTCGGCAGGTGGCGGGCGATCTCGGACCAGGTCTCACCCTCGTCCACCGAGGCAAAGACGCTCCCCGAGTTGGTGCCGAAATAGATCCCCGCCTTTTCGGCCCTGTCGGTCGCCATCGCCTGCCTGAGCACCGTGAAATAGGCCCCGTCCGGCAGGCCCTGCCGCATCGGCTCCCATCCCTCGCCCGCCTGCCGCGAGCGCCAGACGGTGGCCTTGCCCTCGGGCGGGGTGCGCCCGCCCCATTCGCTGAGCGGCAGGACATAGAGCGTGTCGGGGTCCTGCGGATGCACCGCCACCGGGAAGCCGAAATTCGACGGCAGCCCCTCGGTGATCTCATCCCAGGACCGCCCCTCGTCGCGCGAGCGGAACACGCCGTTGTGGTTCTGCATGTAGATCACCCGCCCATCGGCCGACCGCGCCATGTTGTGCACGCAGAACCCGACATCCTTGGCGCATTCGCCGGTGAAGGGGTCGGGCGTCGTCGCCTGATTGGTGCGCCGGTTACGCCGCTCCCAGGTCGCGCCCCCGTCCTCCGAGGCAAAGACCCCGGCGGCCGAGATCGCCACCCAGAGCTTCTCGCCCTCGCCCAGCACCGTGTGCAGCACCAGCCCCGCGCCGCCCGGCTCCCAGCTGTCGGCAGAGGGGTGATTGCTCAGCCCCTCGACCCTCTCCCAGCTCGCGCCCTCGTCCTTGCTGGCATAGAGCGCCGCGGGGCGGGCCCCGGCATAGAGCGTGTCGCCCACTTTCGACAGCACCCAGATCGCGTTCATCTGCCCCTTGAAGGGCGCATCCGGGTTGGGGCCCCGGCCCAGCATCTTGCGGAAATTCTCATCGGCGGCGAGGTATTCGTCCATCTTGCCGTTGGACAGCTGCGCGTGGCTCCAGCTGGCGCCGTGGTCGGGGGATTTCCAGACCGCCACGCCCTGCCATTCGCCCCCCGCCGCGGCCCAGATCGTGCCGGTCTGCGGGTCGCCGGTGGCATGGTTCACCGGCCAGCCGTCGCAGAACGGGCCGCTCACCGTCCATTCCTGCCGCGCGCCATCCGAATCGATCAGGAACAACCCTTTCGAGGTGCTCGCCAGCACCGTCACCCGCTCGTCCATCGAATCCTCCCGTCCGTGGTCGGGAGGATCCTAGCACAGTTTCCATACCGGTTGGTCGGTTTCTTGCAGGGCCGCGCGAAAGTCAGCGCGGCCCCTCCGGCAAGACCGCGAGGCGAGGGGCGATCCGCCGGGCAAACCCGGATTGGACTTGACAGATTTTCCGCCGCTTTCAATATGACGACTGATTCAGGTGTCAGGAGTGCCGATGACCGACCCAGCCGCCCGCCGCCCCGTCGCCAGCCGTCCGCGCACCCGTCGCGGGCAGGACACGCGCGAGGGGATCCTCCGCGCGGCCGAGGCGGTGATCGGAGACCTCGGCTTCGCCGCCGCCTCGATCGCCGACATCACCCGTCGGGCGGGGATCGCGCAGGGCACGTTCTATATCTATTTCCAGTCGAAGGACGAGGTTTTCCGCGAACTGGTCATCGAGATGGGCAAGCTGACCCGCGCCCATCTGGCCGAAGCCGTGGCCGACGCCCCCGACCGCCTGACCGCCGAACGCCGGGGCCTCAGGGCGTTCCTGGGCTTCGTCGGCACCCGCCCCACGCTCTATAACATCGTCATGGAAGCGCGCTTCGTCGCCCCCGATGCGTACCGGCAGTATTACACCACCTTCGCCCGGGGCTATGGCCAGAACCTCGCCGCCGCCGTGCGCGAGGGCGAGATCCGCTCGGGCGACGCCGAGATCCGCGCCTGGGCGCTGATGGGCATGGCGATCACCCTGGGCGAGCGCTTCGGCATCTGGGAGGGCGAGGCGGATCTGGACCGCATCGTCGACGAGGTCTTCGACATGCTGGAACGCGGGCTGAAGCCATGAGCCTGGTGACGCTGGAGGAGGAGGCCGGCGTGGCCCGCCTGACGCTCCACCGCGAGGGGCGGGCGAACGCCCTGACCGCGGAATTGCTGGAGGATCTGCTGGCGGCGCTGGACCATGTGGGCACCCCCCGGGCGCTGGTCCTGTCCGGCGCCGGGCGCCATTTCTCGACCGGCGGGGATGTGGCGCGTTTCGCGGCCGAGGTCGAGGCGGGCAATGGCCGCGCCTATGCCCGGCGCACGGTCGGCGCCCTGAACGCGGCGATCCTGCGGCTTTCGGCGCTGCCCTGCCCGGTCATCGCCCGGGTGCAGGGCGCGCTGACCGGCGGCGCCTTGGGGCTGGTACTGGCCGCCGATCTGGTGGTGATGACCCCCGGCGCCTTCATCCAGCCCTGGTACGCGGTGGTGGGTTTCGCCCCGGACGGCGGCTGGACCGGGATGCTGGCCGACCGCATCGGCGCCGACCGGGTGCGCGCGCTGCATCTGCTGAACGGCCGGATCACCGCGGCTGAGGCGCAGGCGCTGGGCCTCGCGCAGGCGGTCAGCGACGACCCGGAGGGGGTGGTGGCAGGCTGGCTTTCCACCCTCGCCGCGCATGAGCCGGGCTGCATGGCGGCGGTGAAGCGGCTGCTGGCCCGCGACCCCGCGCCCTCGCTCGCGGCGGAACTGGCCGCCTTCGTCGAGCGGGTCGAGGCGCCCGAGGTCCGCGCCGGGATGGCCCGCTTCCTGCACTCGCTGGAGAGGGCGTGACATGGGCCTGATCCCCGACCTTTCTGCCCGCCGCGCCCAGCTGTCGCCCAGGGCGCCCGCCTTCGTCGACCATGAGACCGGCGATGTCTGGTCCTTCGCCTGGGTGGACGCGGCTGCCGCTCGTCTGGGCGCCGCGCTGCTGGCCCGGGTGCCGCGGGGGTCGCGCGTCGCCATCCTCTGCCACAACCGGCCCGAATTCTTCGTGGCGCTCTTCGCCTGCCAGAAGGCCGGGCTGATCCTCGCGCCGTTGAACTGGCGTCAGCCGGTGGCGGAGCTGCTGCCGGTGGTGGCCAGCGTCAACTGCGCGCTGGTCCTGCATGACGAGACCTTCGCCGCCCCCGCCGCCGGGCTGGGCCTGCCCACGATGGCGCTGGAGATCCCCGACACCGCCCCCCTGCCCCCCGTCCCGGTGGACGAGGATCAGCCGTGGTACGTCCTTTTCACCTCGGGCACCACCGGCACGCCCAAGGCGGTGATCCAGACGCCGCGCATGGTGGTGGCGAATGCGGTGAACATCGCGCAGGCCATGGGGCTGACGGCGCAGGACCGGACGGTCAATTTCCTGCCGCTGTTCCACACCGGGGGGATCAACCTGTTTACCATGCCGCTGTTCTTGTGGGGTGGCGTGTCCCTGGTTCTGCGCAAGTTCGACGCGCCGGTGCTGCTGGACCTGCTGGCAAAGGGCGCGGTGACGCAATTCTTCGGGGTGCCGGCGATCTATCAGGCGCTGATGCAGATGGACCTCGCGCAGGCGGATTTCACCGCCTGCAAGGGCTGGGCCTGCGGCGGCGCGGCGCTGCCCGAGGCCACGATCCGCTTCTTCGCCGAGAAGGGCGCGCTGATCTGCAACGGGTTCGGCATGACCGAGACGGGGCCGACCGGCTTCCTGATCGACCGCGACGCCGCCATCAGTAAGATCGGCAGCGTCGGCAAGCCGCAGATGATGACCGAGGCGCGGCTGGATGGCGTGCCGGATGGCGAGCCGGGGGCGGGCGAGCTGCTGCTTCGGGGCCCCACGGTGACCCCGGGCTATCTGGACAATCCGCAGGCGACCGGGGCCGCCTTCACCCCGGACGGCTGGCTGAAATCGGGCGATGTCGCGGCGCGGGATCAGGACGGCTATTACCGGATCATCGACCGCATCAAGGACATGTACATCTCGGGCGGCGAGAACGTCTATCCGGCCGAGGTGGAGAAGGTCCTCATCACCCATCCCGCGATTCTGGAGGCCGCCGTTCTGGGCATACCCGACGCGCGCTGGGGCGAGACCGGCGTCGCCTTCCTGATCTCCCGGCCCGGGCAGGCGCCGGACCCCGTCGCGCTGACCGCCTGGCTGCGCGAGAGGCTGGCGGCCTACAAGCTGCCGAAGTCCTTCCACGTGGTCGAGGATTTCCCCCGCACCGCCGCCGGGAAGGTCCGCAAACCCGAGTTGAGGAAACTTCTGTGACAGAAACGCTCTGGACCCCCACGCAGGCCGATTTCGACGCCTTCGCCCGCGTCTCGGGCGATGACAACCCGATCCATGTGGACCCCGCGTTCAGCGCCCGCACCCGGTTCGGCCGCACGGTCAGCCACGGGATGCTGATCTATTCCCGCCTCTGGGCGATGGTGCGCGCGGCGCATCCCGGGCGGGGGCAGGTGTTTCAGGACATGATGTTCCCCAACCCCGCCTATGCGGGCGAGACACTGGTCCTTTCGGTCGAGGGCGCGGGGCCGGAACTGGCGGTCAGCGCCCGGCGGCAGGCGGATGGGGCGGTCTGCTTTCAGGGCAAGGCGGTGCTGGCATGAAGGTCGGGGACAGCGCCGAGGTGACGCGCCGGTACAGCGCCGGGGACATGGCGGATTTCGCCGCGCTGGCGGGCGGGGATCTGCCCGGCCATGTGCCCGAGCCGCTGATCGGTGCGCTTTTCAGCTATCTGCTGGGGGTGGAGCTGCCGGGGTCCGGCACCAATTACCTCAAGCAGAGCCTCGATTTCCGGGGCGCGGCTCCGCTGGACGTGCCCCTGACCGCGCGGGTCGAGATCACCCGGTTGCGGCCGGAAAAGCATCTGGTCGATCTGGCCACCACCTGCCGGTTGCCGGACGGAACGCTGGTCTGCGAGGGCCGGGCGCTGGTGCTGGCGAAGGACGTGGGGGCTTAGGCGGCAGGAGCGCCAAGGGCGGCGCCCGTACCGCCGGGGTGGGCGAGAAGCGCCCGCCCCGGGGGGGCGGTGCGGGCGCTGCCCGGCGTGCCGCCGGGCGAAACAGGAACTTACCCCCGAAACTCGATCCTGAACCGCGCGCCCCGTTCGGACGGGACCAAGACGATCCCCGCCCGATGAGCCTCCAGCAGGTTGCGCACCACCGAAAGGCCCATGCCGGTCCCGCCCTGATCCCGGCGCGTGGTGAAGAACGGGTCGAACACCCGCCCCGCGTTCCCGGCCGAGACCCCGCGCCCGTCGTCCGCCACCTCGACCCAAGGCGCAGGTTCCCCCCCCGCGATCAGCACCACCCGCCCCGCGCCATGCTCGGCCGCGTTGCGCAGAAGCTGCCCCAGCACGATCCGCAACCCCTCGGCCGCCAGCGGCACCGGCGCATCCGCCGCGACCTCGACCGCCAGATCGGGGAAATCAGCGGCGAGCACGGGCACCACCTCGCCCAGCCGCGACTGGCCCAGATAGCGCACCTCGCGCGCCTGAGCGGCCCGCCGCAGGGCCGCAAGCTGCGCCTCGATCTGCGCCCGCGCGCCGTCGATCTGCGCCACCAGCGCCCGGTCCTCGGCGCCCAGCGTGCCGCCGTCCTCCAGCAACTCCACCGCCGCGCGGATCGCGGAAACCGGGGTCTTCAACTCGTGCGTCACATGGTCGGTATGGGCGCGGATCGTCGCCTCGCGGTCCCTGAGCGCCTCGGCCATGGCGATGACGCGCTGGCCGGTGCGATAGGTCTCGCGCGTGCCGAAATGGCGGGGGCGGTCAGGGCTGGCGGCGGTTTCCTGCGCCTCGGCATAAGCCTCGAGCGCCAGCGTCGGCCGCAACAACAGCCGCCATTGCAGCCAGCCCAGAAACCCCGTGCCCAGGGCGATCAGCGCGGCGAGGATCATCTCGGCGTTGCGAAAGCCGATGGCGGGGCCGAGGTAGCGCAGCGCCACCAGTCCGGCAAAGGACAGGGCCAGCGTCCCCGCCAGCCCGCCCGCCAGCACGAAGGCGAGGGACGGACGCCAGCCCGGCCTCATGCCCGGACCCCGGCGCGGATGCCCTGCCCGTGGACGGTCTCCAGCACGCCATCGCAGCCCGCCTCGGCCAGCTTGCGGCGCAGGTTGCGCAGGTGGCTGTCCAGCGTCCGGTCCGACACCGCGCTGCGCGCGCCCCAGAGCGCCGCGACCAGCACGGGGCGCGTAACCAGCCGCCCGGGCGCCGCCATCAATTGCGCGAGGATCTGGAATTCGGTGGCGGTCAGCGGCACCTCCACCCCCCCGGCCCGGCATTGCCGCGCCTCCAGATCCAGCACCAGATCGCCCAGCGCCAGCCGCTGGCCGGGTCCGCCGCCCGCGCGCTTGAGGATGGCGCGGACGCGGGCCACCACCTCACGCGGGCTGAAGGGCTTGGTGACGTAATCGTCGGCCCCCAGTTCCAGCCCCAGCACGCGGTCGATCTCGTCGTCGCGGGCGGTCAGGAACAGGATCGGCACGTCCGAGGTGGCGCGGATCCGGCGGCAGGCCTCGAACCCGTCCATCTCGGGCAGGCCCACGTCCAGGATCACCAGATCCGGCCCCTCGCGCGTCACCGTGGCCAGCGCCGCACGCCCGTCGCCGGCCGTCACCACCGCATGGCCCGCGCGTTCCAGCGCCAGCCTGAGCAGGTCGCGCAGGCGGGGGTCGTCATCGACGATCAGGATCTTCATCGGCCAGCCTCCAATGCCGCGAGATTATGGCGCACCCGCCACGCCCGGAAGCCCCAATCCCGCCAGCCCCGGGTCACGGGTGCGTGCCTGGCGCCACAGCTGCCCAGGCGGAAGCCGGGGGGCGGCGGGGTCTCGGCCCCGGCCCAGGCGACGGCGGCCATCGGCCCCAGATCGCAGACGTAATTCGGATCGGCATTGGGATGGGCAAGGTTCTGCGCGGCGACGATCCCGGCGAAATTGACGAAGCAGGCGACATAGAGCGTGACAAGCCCCAGCCCCCCGGCCCGGACCAGCAGCCAGAGATTGCCGCGCCCGGCCAGCACCTGCCACAGGCTGAGCCCCAGCCCGGCCGCCACCAGCCCCATCCAGATCAGGGCATGCAGGCGCAGATAGGTCAGCCCGTAGGCGCCGATATAGAGGTCGAGCCGCAGCATCGCCGCCCCGCACAGCACCATGTTCTGCGCCAGCCACAGCCCCAGCAGCGGCTTGACCGCCGGATGCGCCGACAGGAACGGCCGGGCGGCCAGCGCGAAGGCCCCGGCCAACATGGCGGTGGCCAGCAGCGGATAGGCGCCGCGATGGGCGTAATCGGCAAAGCTCATCCCCTCGGGCAGGTCGGCGCCCGCGATCAGGATCGACAGGTCGGTCAGGGTCTGCACGCCGATCACCAGATTGAAGAGGATCAGCGCCCGGATCACCGACCCCGCGCTGAGCCCGCTGCCGGGCAGGCGCAGCTGTGGGGCGGCGGTTACGGGGCCGGGGGTCAGGAAAGGCGCGACCAGGAGCGCGGTTCCGCCCCAGAAGAGCCCCCGCTCCAGCGCGGCAAAAAGGTCCAGATCCAGCGAGAAAAGCCGCGACAGCACCGGGTTCGCATCCATCAGCAGCGCGATGAACACCGCGCTGCCCCCCAGCGGAAAAGCCCAGAGCGCGACCTGACGGCGGATCGCCCCGGCCTCGGCCGGAAGGGCGCGGATGGCGCGCAGGCTGCGCCCCGGATCAAGCGGCGCCAGCCAGCGCCCGGGCAGGGCCAGCGCATAGCCAAGCGCGCCGCTCAGCGGGCCATGCACCCAGGCCAGCGCCACGATCAGCCCGGCGGCGAGGAAGGCCATCGACAGCGCCTGAAGCATCTCGATCACCGGCAGGGCGGCGGCGAGAAGCAGCAGGGCGGGACCGACAAGGCGGCTGAGCGGCCGGACCGACCAACTGGCGGCAGCGAAGATGGCAAAGGCAAAAAGCGCCAGCGACAGGCCGGGAGCCTGCCGCCAGAAGAGGAAATCGCCGAGAAGGACAAGAACGGCCAGCGCGGCCAGCGGCGCGAGGGGGGAAATACGGGTCTGCATGAACGGCTCCGGGTCAAGGTGGATCGCCCCACCCTGCCCGGTGCCCCGTGCAGATGCCCCGCGCGGTTCGTGCAGATTTCGTGCAGGGCGTCAGAGGCCCAGCACGGCCGCCATGTCGTATTCGCCCTTGGCCTGCCCCTGCGCCCAGAGCGCGGCCTTGACCGCCCCCCGCGCAAAGACGCCCCGGTCCGAAGCGACGTGGCGCAGGATGATCCGCTCGCCATCCGCCGCGAAGATCACGTCATGCTCGCCGATGTAATCGCCCGCCCGGATGGCCGAGAAGCCGATGCTGCCGCGCTCCCGCGGGCCGGTGATGCCGTCGCGCCCGCGCACCGCGGCCTCGTCCAGCGACACGCCCCGCCCTTCGGCCGCGGCCTGGCCCAGCATCAGCGCGGTGCCCGACGGGGCGTCGACCTTGTGCCGGTGGTGCGATTCGACGATCTCGATGTCGTAATCGGCGTCGAGCGCGGCCGCGACCTTGCGGGTCAGCGCCACCAGCAGGTTGACGCCGAGGCTCATGTTCCCGGCCCGCACGATGACGCCCTGTTTCGCCGCCGCGCCGATGGCGGCGATGTCGTCCTTCGACAGGCCCGTGGTGCCGATCACATGCGCGCAGCCCGCGGCCATCGCCACCGGCGCCAGCGCCACGGTGGCGGCGGGGGCGGTGAAATCGACCACCGCCTGCGCGCCCGACAGCGCCGCCGCGGGATCGTCCGAGACGGTCACGCCCAGCGGCGCCCCGCCCAGCATCAGCCCCAGATCCTTGCCGACCCAGGGGTGGCCCGGACGCTCCAGCGCGCCCGCCAGCCGCGCCTTGTCCGAGCCGGTCAGGACCTGCACCAGCATCCGGCCCATGCGGCCGGAAACGCCGTTGACGACGATCGCGGGAAGGGGGGCAGCGGTGTCGGTCATGTCAAACTCCTGTGTTCGCCCCTCCATATCCTGCGTCAAGGGACAGGAAAACCGCTTTCCGCGCCCGGTTTCTTGCCCTAGATGGAGGGCATGTGCGCAAAACGTTTCTCTCAGGGATCGGGTCCCACCCAGCGGCAGCTTCGCGTCGCCGAGGTCATCCGCCACCGTCTGGCCGAAGTGCTGGCGCGGGGTGATATCCATGATCCCGACCTGTCGCGGCTGGTCATCACCGTGTCCGAGGTGACCACCTCGCCCGACCTCAAGCACGCCACGGCCTATATCATGCCCCTGGGCGGCGAAGGGGCCGAGGAGGCGCTGAAGGCGCTGCGCCGGTCCAAGGCGGAACTGCGCCATCATGTGGCGCGCGATCTGGGGCTGAAATACGCGCCCGATCTGAAGTTCGAACTGGACGCCACCTTCGACCGCATGGATGACGCGCGGCGCATCTTCAACGATCCCCGCGTGCAGGCCGATGTCGCCGCCCGGGACGAGGACGATGAGGAATAGCCTCGCCGTCGCGCTGGGACTGGTTCTGGCCGGTCCCGCCTCGGCCGAATGCCGCGACATGGCATTCGAAGCGCTCAGCTTCTCTGTCTGCGAAGTCACGGCCGATCAGGATCTGCGGCTTTTCCTCGACGATGCCGAGGGTCAGCGCTTCGGCTCCTTCGCCCGGATCGACGCCGCGCTGAACGCCGAAGGCGCGCATCTGGTCTTCGCCATGAATGCCGGCATGTACCACCCCGACCGCGCCCCCGTGGGCCTTTACGTCGAGGAGGGCGAGCGCCGCGCCGGGCTGGTCACGCGCGAGGGGCCGGGCAATTTCGGCCTGCTGCCCAATGGTGTCTTCTGCTTCGGGGACGGCACCCTTGCAGTGATCGAAAGCCGCCGCTTCGCCGAGGAGGCGCCCGCCTGCCGCTTCGCCACGCAATCGGGGCCGATGCTGGTGATCGACGGCGCGTTGCATCCGCGCTTCCTGCCCGACAGCGACTCGCTGAACCTCAGGAACGGGGTCGGCGTCAGCGCCGACGGGCAGACGGCTTTCTTCGTCATCTCGGACCAGCCGGTCACCTTCCACCGCTTCGCCCGCTTCTTCCGCGACGAACTGGGCGTGCCCGATGCGCTCTATTTCGACGGCCGGATCTCGCGGCTTTACGCGCCGGAACTGGGCCGCGACGATTGGGGCGTGCCGATGGGGCCGGTGGTCGGTCTGGTCGCGCCCGGCAGCTGAGGGGGTTCCCCCGGGCGCCGGGATGCCTATCTGGAGGGGCAGAGGTGCCCCATGCTGACCATTCCCTTCGACAATTCCTATGCCCGCGATCTTGAGGGCATGTATCTGCCGTTCCAGGGCGCCGTCGCGCCGGAACCGGCCTTGGTCTGGCTGAACGAGGGGCTGGCGGCCGAGCTGGGCCTCGATCCCTTGGCGCTGCGGGAACCGGCGGGCCTCGCCATGCTGACCGGCGGCGCCATGCCCGAAGGCGCCTCGCCCCTGGCCATGGCCTATGCCGGGCACCAGTTCGGCGGCTTCTCGCCGCAGCTGGGCGACGGGCGGGCCATGCTGGTGGGCGAGGTGATCGACCGGCAGGGGCAGCGGCGCGACCTCCATCTGAAGGGCTCGGGCCGGACGCCCTTTTCGCGCGGCGGCGACGGCAAGGCGGCTTTGGGGCCAGTCCTGCGCGAGGTGATCCTGGGTGAGGCGATGCAGGGCCTTGGCATCCCCACCACCCGGGCGCTGTCGGCCGTGACGACGGGCGAGACGGTGTGGCGCGACGGCACGGGGCTGCAAGGCGCGGTGCTGGCCCGGGTCGCGTCCAGCCATCTGCGGGTGGGGACCTTCCAGTTCTTCTATGCCCGGCGGGAAACCGCCCGGCTGCGGCTGCTGGCCGATTATGCCATCGCCCGGCATGACCCGGATCTGAGCGGCACGCCGGATCGTTACCTCGCCTTCCTGCACCGGGTCATTGCCCGGCAGATGGCGCTGGTGGCCGGGTGGGTCTCGGTCGGGTTCGTGCATGGGGTGATGAACACCGACAACATGACGATCTCGGGCGAGACCATCGACTATGGCCCCTGCGCCTTCATCGACGCGCATGATCCGGCGGCGGTGTTTTCCTCGATCGACGCGCAGGGCCGCTATGCCTATGGCAACCAGCCGCTGCTGGCGCGCTGGAACCTGGCCCGGCTGGCAGAGACGCTGCTGCCGCTGATTGCCGAGAACCCGGACGAGGCGCTGCCGGAATTGCAGGCGGTGATCGAAGGGGCCGAGGGGCTCTACGCCGCCGAACGCCGCAAGCGGTTCGGGGCGAAACTGGGGGTCACGGGCGCGGACGACGCGCTGATCGACGGGTTCCTCGACATGCTGACGGCGCAGGGGGCGGATTTCACCGGCGCCTTCCGGGCGCTGTCGGAGGTCGCCCGGGGCAACCGGCTGCCGCTGGGGGCGCTGATCGGGCGCGATCCACGGCTGGAGGGCTGGCTGGCGGAATGGGACAGCCGCCGCGACCGGACGCCTGAGGCGATGGAGGCGGTGAACCCGCTCTACATCCCGCGCAACCACCGGGTGGAGGAGGCGCTGGCCGCAGCACAGACAGGCGATCTGGCCCCGATGCAGCGGCTGATGGAGGCGCTGGCCACGCCCTGTGCCGCGCGGCCCGGTTTCGAGGATCTGGAGGGCCCTGCACCGGCGGGATTCGGCGATTACGTCACTTTCTGCGGCACCTGACGAAACCAATCCGGCCCCTGCTGCGTAGGAGGGGCATGCGCTCGATCCTGACCCTTGTCCTGATCCTGATCCCCGGCCTCGCACCGGCCTTCGAGCCGGTGCGCGACGGCGGCCAGTTCCGCCACCTGATCGAAGGGCATGCGCTGACCCGGCTGGGGATCCGGCTTGAGGTGCGGGCGGATGGCCAGATCACCGGGCGCGGCATGGGCCGGCCGGTCAGCGGCGAATGGCAATGGCGGGACGGGTATTTCTGCCGGACGCTGTTTTGGGGCGACACGGATCTGGGCGCCGATTGTCAGGCGGTACTGCGGGACGGCGACGAATTGCGCTTCGTCACCGAACGCGGCGCGGGGATCCATGCGGATTTCCGGCTGCGGTGAGGGATGGGCGAATCGCCCATCCTACGGGCTCAGAAATCGACCGCGATGCCCTTCTTCTCCCAATCGCCATAGCGCACGGGCTCAGGCCCGTTGCGGCCACCCAGTTTCTTGGGCAGGGTCGCGGCCTCGGCTTCGGCCTTCTGGCGGCGTTCCTCGGCCTCGGCCAGGGCGCGTCGGGCGGCCGGTGGCAGGTCGGAGGCGGGCAGGTCGGAGGCGGACATCGGCTTTCCTCTCGTCGGTGGGCGGGATAAGGGCTAGGTAGCCCCCTGCCCCAAGCGAAACAAGCCCGAGGACCCGATGTCGCCCAGCCAAGACCCGCGCCGCATGGCTGCCACGCTGGTGGCGGGCGTCGTCGGCGGCGCCATGCTGCCCGAGGTGCCGCTGCCGCCCGCAGACCCCGCCGACCGGGCCCGCGCCCAGCGGCTGGCGCTGGCCACCCTGCGCAATTTCGCCCGCACCCAGGCAGTGCTGGCGCCGCTGATGGCCCGCGAACCGGCGCCTCTGGTGATGGCGGCGCTCAGGGTCGCCACGGTCGAGCTGCTGGAACTGGGCGAGGCGCCGCATGGCGTGGTCAGCGCCACGGTGAACGGGCTGAAGGCCGACCGCCAGACCGCCCGCGCCGCCGGACTGGCCAATGCCGTGCTGCGCCGGGTCGCTGGGGTCGAGGGCTGGGCCGATCTGCCGGTGCAGCCGCTGCCCGGCTGGCTGCGCCGCCGGTTGCGGGGGCTCTGGGGCGAGGAGGTCGTCAAGGCCATCGAGGCCGCGCATCACCGGACCCCGCCGCTGGACCTGAGCCTCAAGCCCGGCAAGACCGCGCCCGAGGGGGCCGAGCCCGTCGCATCCTCGTGGCGGTTGCCGGCCGGGGTGCAGGTCAGCGCCCTGCCCGGCTTTGCCGAGGGCGATTGGTGGATTCAGGACGCCGCCGCCGCCCTGCCCGCGACGCTGCTGGCGGTGCAACCCGGCGAGACGGTGCTGGACCTCTGCGCCGCGCCCGGGGGCAAGACGATGCAGCTGGCGGCCCGGGGCGCCGAGGTCACGGCGCTCGACCTCAGCGCGCCGCGGCTGAAACGGCTGTCCGAGAACCTCGCCCGCACCGGCCTCTCCGCCCGGATCGTCACGGCCGATGCGCTGGACTGGAGCCCGGAGGCGCCGGTCGATGCCGTGCTTCTGGACGCGCCCTGTTCGGCCACCGGCACGATCCGCCGTCACCCCGACCTGCCCTTCGTGCGCAAACCCGCCGATGTGGAGGCGCTGACCGCCTTGCAGGGGCAGCTTCTGGACCGGGCGCTGGGCTTCCTCAGACCCGGCGGGCGGCTGGTCTATTGCACCTGCTCGCTTCTGCCCGAGGAGGGCGAGGCGCAGGTCTCCGCCGCGCTGCAACGCCATCCCGGCCTGACCGCCGGGACCCCGGCCCTGCCCCTGGGTCGCGCCACGCCCGAGGGTGGCTGGCGCCTGCGCCCCGACGATCACGAAGGGGGCATCGACGGCTTCTACATGGCGCTCCTCCGCCAGAGAGGATGACAGAAGCCGCCCTTGGCGCTATGCCCGAGGGAAAAGAATGGTGAGGGCCATGGAGCAGGGCTGGAGCGCGCGCAAGACACGGTGGGGCAACCGCCTTGCCGCGCGTGCGGTGCGCTCGGCGCCCCCGGCGGGCGGCTTCGTGTCGATGCCGGAACCCCGCACCGTGGGCTTTTACGCCAAGGGCCGGCAACTGGCGCAGGGCAATTTCCTGCTGGCCGGGCATATGGTGGAAACGCTGGCGCCCTGGGATGTGGAGCCCCCCTCGCAGGGCTTTGCGGCCGAGTTGCACGGCATGGCCTGGCTCGACCATCTGGCGGCCAATGGCGACCGCGAGGCGCGGCTCAAGGCGCAGGCCTGGGTCAGCGACTGGATCCAGCGCTTCGGCATGGGCGACGGCCCGGGCTGGACGCCGGATGTGACCGGCCGAAGGGTGCTGCGCTGGCTGCATCACGCGGTGTTCCTGACCGTGGGCCGCGAGGCCGAGGAGAACCAGCCCTTCTTCGCCGCGCTGGGCCGGCAGACCGCCTTCCTGGCCCGCCGCTGGCGCCATGCCACCCCCGGCCTGCCCCGGTTCGAGGCGCTGACCGGCCTCCTTTACGCCGCCTTCGCCCTGATCGGGATGGAGCCGCACCGCGGCGAGGCGGTGAGCGCCCTGACCCGCGCCTGCACCGACGACATCGCCGCCGACGGCGGCCTTGCCAGCCGCAATCCCGAGGATCTGCTGGAGACCTTCACCCTGCTGACCTGGGCGCTGCGGGCGCTGGAGGATGCCGGGGCACCGATCCCCCCGGCGCTGGAAACCGCGCTGGGCCGGATCGCGCCCTGCCTCAGGACGCTCAGACACGCCGATGGCGGGCTCTGCCGTTTCCATGGCGGGGGCCGGGGGATGGAGGGGCGGCTGGAACACGCGCTGTCCATCGCCGCTGTGCCGGTCCGCCCCAACCGGACGCTGGCCATGGGCTATGCCCGGCTCGAAGGCGGGCGGACGACGGTGCTGGTCGACGCTGCCGCTCCGCCCGGCGGACCCTCGGCGCGGCAGGCGCATGCCTCGATGCTGGCGTTTGAACTGACCTCGAACCGGCGGCCCCTGGTGGTCAGCTCAGGCTCGGGCGTGCCGTTCGGGCCGGAATGGGAAAAGGCCGGGCGCGCCACCAATTCGCATTCGACCCTCTCGCTCGACGGCTTCTCCTCGGCCCGCTTCGGCCGCATCTCGCGCCCCGAGGAAGGCGGCGCGCCCTTGGTCGAGGGGCCCTCGCTGGTCACCCAGCACCGCTCGGACGAGCGCGACGGATCGTCGCTGCTGCTCAGCCACGACGGCTATGTGCCGACCCATGGTCTGACGCATATCCGCACGCTGAGCATGGGGCGCGACGGGCGGGTGCTGCTGGGCGAGGATACGCTGGCCGCGCTGGAACCGGCCCATCGCAAGACCTTCGAGGCGGTGCTGATGCGCGGCAAAATGCGCGGCGTTTCCTATGCCTTGCGCTTTCATCTGCATCCCGATGCCGATGCGTCCCTTGATATGAACGGCAGCGCCGTGTCGGTGGCGCTGCCCTCGGGCGAGATCTGGGTCTTCCGATTCGACGGCGCCGGGCGGCTGTCGCTGGAGCCCTCGGTCTATCTGGAAAAGGGGCGGCTGGCGCCCCGGCCCTGCCAGCAGGTGGTCATCCGGGGCGTGATCCTGGACGATAGCGCGCAGATAAACTGGACACTCGCCAAGGCACGCGATACCCCGCTCGCGATTCGCGACATCGGCCGCGACGACGACCTGGCCCTGCCGCGTGACCTGTTCGCCCTGGATTGAGGAAGCCCTCCGAAATGACCGATCTTGTCCCCGTCAAACGCGCCCTTCTTTCGGTTTCCGACAAGGGCGGCCTGATCGAACTGGGCCAGGCGCTCGCCGCCAAGGGCGTTGACCTCGTATCCACCGGCGGCACCGCCAAGGCGCTGCGCGAGGCGGGGCTGGCGGTGAAGGACGTGGCCGATCTGACCGGTTTCCCCGAGATGATGGACGGGCGCGTCAAGACGCTGCATCCGATGGTCCATGGCGGGCTGCTGGCCCTGCGCGAGGATGCGGGGCATCTGGCCTCCATGGCCGACCACGGGATCCTGCCGATCGACCTGCTGGTCGTGAACCTCTACCCGTTCGAGGCCACTGTCGCGAAGGGCGGCGATTACGACGATTGCGTGGAGAACATCGACATCGGCGGCCCGGCCATGCTGCGCGCCGCCGCCAAGAACCACGCCTATGTCACCGTGATTACCGACCCCGAGGATTACGCACCCCTTCTGGCGCAACTGGAACAGGGCGGCACCACGCTGCGTTTCCGGCAGGAATGCGCGGCGAACACCTATGCCCGGACCGCGGCCTATGACGCGGCAGTTTCGGCGTGGTTCGCGAAGACGCTGGAAACCCCGGCGCCGCGCCGCCGTGCCTTTGCCGGCACGCTGGCCCAGACCCTGCGCTACGGCGAGAACCCGCATCAATCGGCGGCCTTCTATACCGATGGCACCGGCCGCCCGGGCGTGGCCACCGCCGTGCAGCATCAGGGCAAGGAACTGTCCTACAACAACATCAACGACACCGACGCGGCTTTCGAGCTGGTGGCGGAATTCGACCCCTCCGAAGGCGCCGCCTGCGCCATCATCAAGCACGCCAACCCCTGCGGCGTGGCGAAGGGCAAGACCCTGCTCGAGGCCTACAAGGCCGCGTTTGACTGCGACCGGACCTCGGCCTTCGGCGGCATCGTGGCGCTGAACCGGCCGCTCGATGCCGAGACCGCGCAGGAGATCACCGGCATCTTCACCGAGGTCGTCATCGCCCCCGGCGCCTCGGACGAGGCGAAAGCCATCTTCGCCGCCAAGAAGAACCTGCGCCTCTTGACCACCGAGGGGCTGCCGGATGTGCGCGACGGCGGGCTGACCTTCCGCCAGGTCGCCGGCGGGTTCCTGGTGCAGGACAAGGACAACGGCTTTGTCGGGCTGGACGATCTGAAGGTCGTGACGAAGAAGGCGCCGACGCCTGAGCAGATGGCCGACCTGCTGCTCGCGTGGAAGATCGCCAAGCACGTCAAGTCGAACGCCATCGTCTATGTCAAGGACGGCGCCACGGTCGGCGTCGGCGCGGGCCAGATGAGCCGGGTCGATTCGGCCCTGATCGCCGCCAAGAAGGCCGAACGCATGGCCGAGGCGCTGGGCCTGCCCCAGCCCCTGACCATCGGCTCGGCGGTGGCCTCGGACGCGTTCTTCCCCTTCCCCGACGGGCTGATGGAAGCGGCGGCCGCGGGCGCGACCTGCGTCATCCAGCCCGGCGGCTCGATGCGCGACGCCGAGGTGATCGCCGCCGCCGACGAGGCCGGGCTCGCCATGGTCTTCACCGGCATGCGCCATTTCCGGCATTGATCGCATGCGGCTGACCTTTATCACCGCCCTCGTCACCCTCTTGGCCGACCAGATCCTGAAATGGCTCGTGGTCGTCGGCCTGAACCTGCGCGAAATCCTGCTGATCGAGGTCTGGCCGCCCTATCTGACCCTGTCCATGGCCTGGAACCGGGGCGTCAATTTCGGCCTTTTCGCCGATGAGTCGCCGGTCCTGCGCTGGGCGCTGATCGTGCTGCCGGTGGTGGTGACGGTCTGGGTCTGGCGCTGGGTCCGACGCGAGGGCGGCAGCCCCCTGATGCGGGCCTCGGCCGGACTTTTGATCGGCGGCGCGCTGGGCAATGCCATCGACCGGCTGGTCTGGGGCGCGGTTGCGGATTTCCTCAACGTTTCCTGCTGCGGCTTCACCAACCCCTGGGCCTTCAACGTGGCCGATATTGCCATCTTCGTGGGCGCCTTCGGGCTGATCCTCGCCGCGGGGGGAAAAACGCCCCGTGACGACCGCGCCAGCATGGGCTAAGACAGGGCAACTTTCCTGCCGCTGTCCGAGACCGGGATGACCCTTCTTCGCCTCTGCACCCTTGCCACGATCGGCGCCCTGGCCTTGGGCGCCTGCTCGCGCAATGGCGACGTGCCCTTGCTGATGAACGCCTCGGCCCGGCAGGATTCGCCTGACGAATTCTCGGTCCTGCCGACGCAGCCGCTGCAGGCACCGCCCGATTTCAGCTCGCTGCCGACACCGACGCCGGGGGGCTCGAACCTTGTCGATCCCGATCCGCGCGCGTCGGTCGTGGCGGCGCTGGGCGGCCGGGTCTCGGCCGAACGCACCGGCAGCGTGCCCGCCGCCGATGCCGGGCTGCTGGCCTATGCCGGGCGCAACGGGGTCACCCCCGATATCCGCACCACGCTGGCGGTCGAGGACGAGGACGTCCGCCGTCAGGGCGGCGGCCGCATCCTGGAGCGGATGTTCAACACCAACCTCTACCGCCGCGCCTATGAGGAGCAGATCCTCGACCCGCAGGCGGAATTGCAGCGCTGGCGGGCCCGGGGCGTTCGCACCCCGGCCGCGCCGCCGCCGCCGCAGAACTGAGCGCCCCGAGACGCTTCGCGACACGCTTCCCGACACGGCCCCCGACACTGAGGCTTCACAAACGCGGCACACCCCGTTGCGCCGCGCCTGTGCCGCGGTCATTCTGCCCCGACTGACCGCGGAGCCCTTTTCATGTTCGTTGCCAAGCGCCTGATCGCCGCCACTTTCGTCTGGGCTGCGAGCGCCCTTGCCGCCGCCGCCGAAGATCCCCAGCTCTTTACCCTCGACAACGGCATGCAGGTGGTGGTGGTCGAGGATCACCGCGCCCCGGTCGTCGTGCAGATGGTCTGGTATCGGGTCGGCGCCGCGGATGATCCCGCCGGGCATTCCGGCATTGCCCATTTCCTCGAACATCTGATGTTCAAGGCGACCGACAGCATGGAGGAAGGCGAATTCGACGCCGTGGTGCAGGCCAATGGCGGCAGCCACAACGCCTTTACCAGCTGGGATTACACCGCCTATCACCAGCGCGTCGCCGCCGACCGTCTGCCGATCATGATGCAGATGGAGGCCGACCGCATGGTCAACCTGCGCCTCGACCGGTCCGACTGGCTGCCTGAGCGTGACGTGATCCTGCGCGAACGCGGGCAGACGCTGGAATCCAGCCCCGACCGGGTGTTCGGCGAACAGATGCGCGCCGCGCTTTACCAAAACAGCCCCTACGGCCGCCCGATCATCGGCTGGCGCCACGAGATGGAGCAGCTGACCGGCGATATCGCCACCGATTTCTACCGCGTCCATTACGCGCCGAACAACGCCATCCTGGTGGTGGCGGGCGATGTCGAGGCCGAGGAGGTTCTGGCGCTGGCCAACCAGTATTACGGCCCGATTCCCGCCGTCACCGACATGCCCGAACGGTTCCGCCCGCAGGAGCCGCCGCAGCTGGCTGAACGGCGGCTCGTGATGCGCGACGCGCGCGTCGGCCAGCCCTATGTCAACCGCCTCTATCTGGCGCCGAACCGCCGCCCGGGCGATCAGCACGAGGCCGCGGCCTTCGAGGTGCTGGCGGCGATCCTAGGCGGATCCTCGCAGACCTCGGTGCTGGAACGCCGCCTGACCTATGACGAGGGGATCGCGATCAGCGCCTGGGCCGGTTACAGCGGCGACGCGCTGGACAGCGGCACCTTCTCGCTGGGGATCATGCCGGCCGAAGGCGTGACGCTGGAAGCGGCCGAGGCCGCGCTGGACCGCGTGCTGGCCGATTTCATCGAGACCGGCGTCGACATGGACCAGCTGGAGCGCGTGCGGATGCAGATCCGCGCCGCGGCGATCTATGAACAGGATGACACCGCTGACCGGGCGAACACGCTGGGCGCCGATCTGGTGCTGGGGTTGAGTCTGCAAGACAGCGAGGATTGGCTGTCGATCCTCGAATCGGTGACGCCCGAGGAGGTGCTCGCCGCCGCGCGCAGGCTCGATCGCCGCGCCTCGGTCACCGGCTGGTTGATGGGAGCGGAAGAGTGATGCGTTTCAACCGTCTGATCGGCGCCGCGCTGGCGCTTGCCCTGTCCTTCGCCGCCCCGGCGCTGGCCATCGACATCGAGGACGTGACCTCGCCCGCCGGGCACGAGGCCTGGCTGGTCGAGGAGCATTCGATCCCCTTCGTCTCCATCGAGGTGATCTTCACCGGCGGCGCCTCGCTCGATCCCGAGGGCAAGGCGGGCGCGGTGTCGCTGATGACCGCGCTGCTGACCGAGGGCGCGGGCGATCTGGACGCGCAGGGCTATGCCGCCGCGCTGGAGGCCCTCGCCGGTTCGGTCAGTTTCGACGCCGGGCGCGATTCCGTCTCGATGACCATCCGCGCGCTGAGCGAGAACCGCGATCAGGTCATCGACCTGGCGCTGATGGCCCTGACCGATGCGCAATTCAGCCACATGAGCCTGGACCGGGTGCGGGCGCAGACCATCGCCTCGCTCGAACGCGCGGCGCGCAACCCCAGCACCATCGCGCAAGAGACCTATTCGCGGCTGGGCTACGCCGGGCATCCCTATGCCACGCCCACCGACGGCACCGCCGCCACGGTGGGGGCGCTGACGCTGGATGACATTCTGGCCGCCCATCGCGCCGCCTTCACCAGCGACCGGATCGTGGTCGGCGCCGCGGGCGATATCACCGGGCCGGAACTGGCCGCGATCATCGACCGCATCGCGCAGGATCTGCCGGCGGCCGAACGCCCGCTGCCCGAATACCGGGTCTATGACGCGGCGCCCGGCGTGACCGTGGTCCCCTTCGACGGGCCGCAATCGGTCATCCAGTTCGGCCATGGCGGCATGGACGCCGACGACCCCGATTTCATGGCGGCCTTCGTCATGAACGAGATCTTCGGCGGCGGCGGCTTCAACTCGCGCCTGATGGCCGAGATCCGCGAGGCGCGCGGCCTGACCTACGGGATCTATACCTCGCTTGCCTCGTCGCGCTTCGGGGACAGCTATGTCGGCCGCTTCTCGACCGGCAACGAAACCGCGGCCGAGGCGATCGAGCTGGTGCGCGAGCAGTTCCAATGGCTGGCCGATGGCGGCATCACGCAGGAGGATCTGGAACGCATCCAGACCTATATGACCGGCGCCTATCCGCTCAGGTTCGACGGCAACGAATCCATCGCCCGGATCCTCGCCTCGATGCAGTTTCAGGGCTATCCGCTGAACTACGTCAACATCCGCAACGATCTGGTCCGCGCCGTCACGCTGGAGGATATCCAGCGCGTCGCCCAGCGTCTGGCCCAGCCCGAGGCGCTGCATTTCGTGGTGGTCGGCCAGCCCGCGGGCGTCGAGTCCACGACGCCGTGACGCTTTAACGGGGCCGGGCTTCATGCTATGCCTAGTGGCATGCAAGCAGCCCGCCCCAAGATAAGCCAAGCCCTTCCCGTCATTCGTCAATTGGACGATGCCGCCGCGAATCGCATCGCGGCGGGCGAAGTGGTGGAACGGCCGGCCTCGGCCGTGAAGGAACTGGTGGAGAACGCGCTCGACGCGGGCGCCACCCGGGTGCGGGTCGATTACGCGGGCGGTGGCAAGGTGCTGATCCGGGTGACGGATGACGGCCACGGCATGACGCCCGCCGATCTGCCGCTGGCGCTGAGCCGCCACGCCACCTCGAAGATCGACGGCTCGGATCTCTTGGACATCCACACCTTCGGTTTCCGGGGCGAGGCGCTGCCCTCCCTCGGCGCCGTCGGGCGGCTGACCATCACCAGCCGGGCCGAGGGGCATGAGGGGGCCGAGATCACCGTGACCGGCGGCCAGATCGGCCCCGTCCGCCCCGCCGCACTGAACCGCGGCACGCAGGTGGAACTGCGCGACCTGTTCTTCGCCACGCCCGCGCGGCTGAAGTTCCTGCGCACCGACCGGGCCGAGGCACAGGCCATCGCCGAGGTGATGCGCAAGCTGGCCATGGCCGAGCCCTTCGTCGGCTTCACCCTCTATGACGTGGACGGCCAGCGCGAGATCCTGCGGGTCGATGCCGAACAGGGCGAGTTGTTCGACGCGCTCGGCGCCCGCCTCGGCCGGTTGATGGGCCGCGACTTCGTGGAGAACGCCATCCGGCTGGATCTGGAGCGGGACGCCTTCCGCCTGACCGGCTTTGCCGCGCTGCCGACCTATTCGCGGGGCTCGGCCGTGGCGCAGCACCTCTTCGTCAACGGCCGTCCGGTGCGGGACAAGCTGCTGATCGGTGCCCTGCGCGCCGCCTATATGGATGTGCTGTCGCGCGACCGGCACCCGGCGGCGGTGCTGTTTCTGGATTGCGACCCGCATCTGGTCGATGTGAACGTCCACCCCGCCAAGGCCGAGGTCCGGTTCCGCGATTCCGCTCTGGTGCGCGGCATGGTGGTCAGCGGGCTGCGCCACGCGCTGGCCGGGGCCGGGCACCGGGCCTCGGGCACCGTGGCCGATGAGACGCTGGCGGCGATGCGGCCCGAACCCGTGGCGCCGCGCGTCTACCAGATGGATTTCGCAAGCCGCCCCAGCCTTGGCGCGCTGCGCCACGCCTATGCCGCGCAGGCCCCGGCCGAGGCCCTCCACGAAGCCCCCGCGCCTTTCACCTCTGCCCGGGTCGAGCCCGAACAGGGCCCGGTCGAAACCCCGCTGGGTGCCGCCCGCGCGCAGCTGCATGAAAACTACATCATCGCCCAGACCAAGGACGGGATCGTCATCGTCGACCAGCACGCGGCGCATGAGCGGCTGGTCTATGAGCGGCTGAAGGCACAGGTCGCCGAACACGGCGTCACCGCGCAGGCGCTGCTGATCCCCGAGATCATCACCCTGTCCATCAGCGACGCCCAGCGCCTGCTGGACCATGCCGGGGACCTGGCGACGCTGGGTCTGGTGCTGGAACCCTTCGGCGAGGGCACGGTCGCCGTCCGCGAAACCCCCGCCGCGCTGGGCAATTGCGACGCGCGGGGGCTGGTGCTGGATATCCTCGATGAACTCGCTGACCTCGGGTCCTCGCAGAAGCTGGGCGCGCGGATTGATGCCGTCCTCAGCCGGATGGCCTGCCACGGCTCCATCCGCTCGGGCCGCCAGATGCGGGCCGAGGAGATGAACGCGCTTCTGCGCGAGATGGAGGCGACGCCGCTGTCCGGGCAGTGCAACCACGGGCGGCCGACTTACGTTGAGCTGAAACTCTCGGATATCGAGAAGCTGTTCGGCCGGCGATGACCCTCGATCTATCCGATCCCTGGGTTCTGGCGGCGGGCGGCGCCGGGTTCCTCGTCCTCCTCCTGCTGCTGATTCTCCATGCCGCGCTGAAATCCGCGCGCATCGCCGCGCCGATCGCCGGGCAGATGGCGCAGCTGGGTCAGCGGGTGCAGGCGCTTAGCGACGGCCAGCAGCATCTGGCGGGCGGGCTGCACCATGTGTCCGACGCGCAAGCCCGGGCGCAGACGCAGATGCTGGGGCTGATGGAGCAGCGGCTGGCGGACGTAGCCGACACGATGGGCGAGGCGCTGGAAGGCAGCGCCGTCCGCACCGCGCGCAGCCTCGGCGACCTGCACGCGCGGCTGGAGGCGATCGACAAGGCGCAGGCGAATATCGAGAAGCTGTCGGGCGATGTGCTGTCCCTGCAGGACATCCTGTCGAACAAGCAGACCCGCGGCGCCTTTGGCGAGATCCAGCTGCATGACATCGTGGCGCAGGCGCTGCCGTCCGACAGCTACACGATGCAGGCGACGCTCTCGAACGGGAAGCGCGCCGATTGTCTGGTGCATCTGCCCAAGCCCCCCGGCCCCATCGCCATCGACGCCAAATTCCCGCTGGAACCCTACGAGGCCCTACGCGCGGCCGAGACCGAGGGCGAAAAGCAGGAGGCCCGGCGGATGATGCGCGCCGCGATCCGCCACCACATGCGGGCCATCGCCGAGAAATACATTCTCGAGGGCGAGACGGCCGAGGGGGCGCTGATGTTCCTGCCCTCGGAGGCGGTCTATGCCGAACTGCACGCCAACTTCCCCGATCTGGTGCGCGAGGGCTTCGGGCTCAGGGTTTGGGTCGTCTCGCCCACCACCTGCATGGCGACGCTCAACACCATGCGGGCGGTGCTGAAGGACGCGCGGATGAAGGAACAGGCGGGGGCGATCCGGCGGGAGCTGGCGATGCTCTGCCGCGATCTGGACCTGCTGGGCGGGCGGGTCGAGAACCTCGACCGGCACTTCGCGCAGGCGACAAAGGACGTGGCCGAGATCCGCACCTCGGCCGACCGCGCCACGCGCCGCGCGCGGCGGCTCGACAATTTCGACTTCGAGGAGGTGGCGCCCGAGAGCCCGCCGCAACGCCTGACCGACCGGCAGCCCGAACGGCTGGGCTGAACCCGCGCAGCGAAAAGGGCCGGGGAGCGAACCCCGACCCCTTTGCCTTCCGAAGTTTCCCAACCCGGAATGCCCCCGCCGCCCGGCCCCAACCGCCAGACGACAAGGGATCTTCAAATGGGGGACGGGCGGGGATGGACCCCGCCCTGGCATCGCCGATGCTGGAAGGGTGTTACGCCCCGTAAGGCACCCAGACCGTCTTGACCTGCACGGACCGCCGCAGGAACTCCCGCGATTGTCCGGCCGGTCCCGTCCAGTCGCGCATTCGCGACTCGGCCCAGACGGGTTTGAGGTTGCCGGCCGAAAAGGCCTCGGCCTTGCGGCAGAGGTCGGGGTCGGCAAAGACCCAGAGCGCCGCCACGTCGTCGTGTTTCGCCAGCGTCTCGGCCAGTTCCCCGCGCGGGCCGGTGACGATGTTGACCACGCCCCCCGGCACGTCCGAGGTATCCAGCACCTGATAGAGGTCCAGCGCCGGGACCGGATTGGATTGCGAGGCCACGGCCACGACCCGGTTGCCCATGGCGATGGCGGGCAGGACGGTCGAGACGAAACCCAGAAGCGGCGCTTCCTCAGGGCAGACAATGCCCATGACGCCGAAGGGTTCCTTCATCGCCAGGGTGACGTTGGGGCCGGTGGTGGAATGGACCTTGCCGTCGTACTTGTCGGCCCAGGCCGCCCAGTAGAACGCGCGTTCCACGGCCTGCGCGACCTCATCCTTCGGCGCGAAGTCTTTGGCGCGGGCGCTCAGGTTCTCGGCCAGGAAATAGAGGACCTGCGCGCGGTTGTGGCCGGTGACCTTGGACCAGCCCTTGGCCCCATGCGCCGCCTCGACCGCGTTGCGGATGTCCTTGCGGCCGCCCAGCGGCACCTGCGCGCCCGCCACGGCATAGGAATAGCCGCCATCGGGCCGCTTCTGCGCCCCGCCGATATAGAGCTTGCGGGTACGGTCCACGGCATCGCCCGAGGCCTCGCCCGGCAGGGCCGAGACGGCGGCGGGGGCCTTGCGTTCCTTGCCACTGGCCTCGTCCGAGGTCAGGTAGGCCAGCATCCCCTCGCGCGCGCCCTCACGGCCAAAGCCCGATTCGCGCATCCCGCCGAAGGGGGCGTTGGCGTCGAACATGTTGGTGCCGTTGATCCAGACGACGCCCGCCTTGACCTGCGCGGCAATGTCCAGCGCGGTCGTCAGGTTTTCCGACCAGATCGAGGCCGCGAGGCCGTAGCGGGTGTTGTTGGCCAGTTCCACCGCCTCACCGGGGGTGCGGAAGGTCATCAGCGTGACGACGGGGCCGAAGATCTCCTCGGTATTGGCGATGTTGGCGGCGCCCAGATCGGTCAGCAGCATCGGCGGGCAGAAGGATCCCGGACCGTTCGGCACCGGCGCCTGATGCAGGATCGCGCCCTGTTGCACGGCCTGATCGACCAGCCCCCGGATGCGTTCAAGCTGCGTGGTGTGAACCACGGCGCCGACATCGGTAGACTTGTCCAGCGGATCGCCGACGCGCAGCTTCGCCATGCGGGCTTTCAGCCTGGCGGTGAAGGTCTCGGCCACCTGCTCCTGCACCAGAATGCGCGATCCCGCGCAACAGACCTCGCCCTGGTTGAACCAGATCGCGTCCACCACGCCCTCGACCGCCGCATCCAGATCGGCCTCGGCGAAGACGATGAACGGCGACTTGCCGCCCAGTTCCAGCGTCAGCGCCTTGCCGGTCCCGGCGGTCTGCTGGCGGATCAGGCGGCCCACTTCGGTCGAGCCGGTGAAGGCGATCTTGTCCACGTCCGAGGCGACCAGCGCCGCCCCCGTCCGCCCGTCGCCGGTGACGATGTTGACCACGCCTTTGGGCAGCCCGGCCTCGACGCAGAGTTCCGCGAAAAGGAGCGCGGTAAGCGGCGTGAATTCGGCGGGTTTCAGGACCACCGTGTTGCCTGCGGCCAAGGCGGGCGCGACCTTCCACGCCAGCATCAGCAGGGGGAAGTTCCACGGGATGATCTGCCCGCAGACGCCATGCGGCCGCATCCCCGGGAATTCGTCGGCCAGCAGCTCGGCCCAGCCGGCGTGGTGATAGAAATGGCGCACCGCCAGCGGCACGTCGATGTCGCGCGATTCGCGGATCGGCTTGCCGTTGTCCAGCGTCTCCAGCACCGCGAACAGCCGCTCGCGCTTCTGCATCAGCCGGGCCAGCGCATAGAGATGCCGCGCCCGCTGCCCGCCGGACAGCTTCGCCCAGCCCTTGGCGGCGGACCGCGCGGCCTTCACCGCCTCGGCCACGTCGGCCTCGGACCCCTGCGCGACCTGCGCCAGCTCCGCCCCGGTGGCGGGGTTGGTGACGGCGAAACTCTCGCCCGGTTTGGTGAAGGCACCGTTGATGAAATGCCCGAAGGCGCGGCCTTTCAGCCAGTCCATGGCGATGGCGGCGGATTCGGGGGCGGGACCGTAGTCCATCATGGCGAGGGCTTCCGTGACTGTGGGCATGGCGACCTCAGGCGATGGCGTGGCGGTGCGAGGCGGCATAGCGCCCGGTGACATGGTGTTCCAGCTGGCGCTCGATATCGCCCAGCATGGACGAGGCGCCGAAGCGGAAGAGGTCGGGCTCCAGCCAGTCGCGGCCCAGCTCCTCCTTCATCAGGATCTGCCAGGACAAAGCGTCCTTGCCGGTCTTCATGCCGCCCGCAGGTTTGAAGCCGATCTTCACCCCGGTCCGGTCGCCGTAATCGCGCAAGGCCCGCACCATGGTCAGCGACACCGGGATCGTGGCATTGACGCCCTCTTTCCCGGTCGAGGTCTTGATGAAATCGGCCCCCGCCTGCATCGCGACCATGGACGCCGCATAGACATTCGACAGGGTGACCAGATCGCCGGTCGCCAGAATCGCCTTCATATGCGCCGCGCCCGAGGCTTCGCGCATCGCCGCGACCTCGTCGTAAAGCGCGTTCCACTCGCCCTGAAAGACATGGGCGCGGGTGATGACGATGTCGATCTCGTCGGCGCCCTGATCGGCGGCATAGCGGATCTCGGCCAGCCGCAGGTCCAAGGGCATCAGCCCCGCCGGGAACCCCGTCGCGACCGAGGCCACCGGGATCCCGCTGTTCGACAGCGCGCGCTTGGCCGCGCCCACCATGGTCGGATAGACGCAGACCGCGCCGGTCTTCGGCATCTCGGCCAGTCCCAGCCCCTCGGCAATCGAATCGGCCAGCGGGCGGCGGGCCTTGGCGCAGAGCCGCGCCACCCGGTCCTCGGTATCGTCGCCGGCCAGCGTCGTCAGATCCATGCAGCGAATGGCATTGACCAGCCAAGCCGCCTGATGTTCCTTCTTCACACTGCGCCGCGCCAGCAGGCTGGCCGCCCGACGCTCGGCAGCGGGGCGGTTGACCTGAACGCGGTCGAACCAGTCTTTCGTCAGCGGCATTCCGGGGTTGCGGTCGTGCGTCATGGGGGGAATCCGGGCTCGGGGAGAAGCGACACTATGGCATGCTCCGGGTAGCACACAATTCCCTTTTGACCAAACGGTCAAATTACCTCACGTCGCAAGCGACACCGCGCCCGGCCAAAGAAAATTGACATTCCCGCGACCCGGGAATACCCAAGCGCAACGGTTGGGATTGCCGAAAAATGACCGAACTGCCCAAGACCCTGACCTTCCGCATGCCGGCCGACGCCTCGCCTCTGGGCTTCCGCCAGCGCCCGGCCAAGCCGCTGCTGGAGGTCGACCGCCTGCGCAAGACCTTCTCCCATGCCGGGGCGGCGGCGGTCGAGCGCGTGTCTCTGGCACTGGGCGAAGGTGAGTTGCTGGCGCTCCTCGGCCCCTCGGGCTGCGGCAAGACCACAACGCTGAGGATGATCGGCGGCTTCGAGGACCCGGACGAGGGCTCGGTCGCCTTCGAGGGTCGCGACATCACCCATCTGCCGCCCGAAGCCCGCGGCATCGGCTTCGTCTTTCAGGATTACGCCCTGTTCCCGCATCTGAGCGTGCTGGACAACGTGAAATTCGGCCTGCGCAAACTGCCCCGCGCCCAAGCCCAGGCCCGGGCCGAGGAAATGCTGCGTCTGGTCGGGCTGGCCGATCTGGGCAAACGCCGACCGCATCAGCTGTCGGGCGGGCAACAGCAGCGCGTGGCGCTGGCGCGCGCGCTGGCGGTGGCGCCGAAGCTGATCCTGCTGGACGAGCCCTTTTCCAACCTCGACGCCAAGATGCGGGTCGAGACGCGGCAGGAAGTGCGCAAGCTGCTGAAGGAAACCGGCTCGGCCGGGATTCTGGTCACGCATGACCAGGAGGAAGCGCTGGCGCTGGCCGACCGGATCGCGGTGATGGATGCGGGCCGGGTGGTGCAGATGGGCACGCCCGATGAGATCTACCGCAACCCGGTCAGCGAATTCGTGGCGAATTTCATCGGCCGGTCGAACATCCTGACTGGCACGGCGAACGGCATGAACGTGCAGACCGCCTTCGGCAATCTGCCGATGAGCCGCGCCGCGAATGGCGCGGTGACGCTGGCGGTACGCCCGGAACAGATCATGCTGGACGCCGACCCCAACGGCGCGGCGATCATCACCGGACGGGAATTCCGCGGCCATGACCAGATCTATTGGGTGCAGGAAGGCGACGATTGCCTGATCGTCATCTCCGGCCCCGGCCAGCAGCATGCCATCGGCACGCGGGTGACGATGCGGATCTGCGATTGCGTGGTTCCGCTCACCTGAACACGCCGTTCTTTCCCGCTTAACGCGATTGCGGTAGACTTCTGTCAAAACAAGGACAGAGCAGGCTTTCCATGGATCTCCGCGCCGGATTCCTCTGGCTGTGCGCCGCATGCCTCCTCCCGATCGACGCGGGCGCCAATGTCGATCGCTCGCCGCGCCCGCACAGCCGCCCGGTTTCGGGCGGCAGCGTCCTCACGCCGCCGACCCGCGCCGCCACCCCGATCGAGGGCGATGAGCGCGAGACGACGCGCGCGCTGGCCCGCGGCGCGGTGCTGACCGGGCTTGCTCCGGCCGTCAGCCAGCGCCCGCAGGCCCGGCCCGTTGCGCTGGCCCGCGCCACAAGGGCCAGCGCGCCGGTCATCACCGCCTCGGGCAATGCCCAGTTCGACCGCTGGCTGGCCGGGTTCCGCAGCCGTGCGCGTCAGGCGGGGATCTCCGAGCCGGTGCTCAACGCCTCGCTCAACGGCATCCGCCCGAACAGTGAGATCCTCCAGCGCGAGGCGCATCAGCCCGAATTCAGCCGCCCGATCTGGGAATACCTCGACAGCGCCGTGTCGCAGACCCGCATCGCCAATGGCCAGCGCGCCCTGCGCGAACACCGGCGCCTGCTGGACGAGATCGAGGCCCGCTACAACGTCGACCGCGAGGTGGTGGTGGCGGTCTGGGGGCTGGAAAGCTCCTTCGGCACGCTCAGGGGCCGCACGGCGATCATCCCGGCGCTGGCCACGCTCGCCATGTCCTCGCGCCGCGCGGATTTCTACGAGGAACAGCTGATCGGCGCGCTGCGCATCATCCAGTCGGGCGACGTGGACCCCAGCCACATGGTCGGCTCCTGGGCCGGCGCCATGGGGCATACGCAATTCATCCCGACCAGCTACCTCGCCTATGCGGTGGATTTCCGCGGCGACGGGCGGCGCGACATCTGGTCGGACGACCCGACCGATTCGCTCGCTTCGACCGCCGCCTATCTCGCCAGCCACGGCTGGCAGCGCGGCCAGCCCTGGGGGGTCGAGGTGGTGATCCCCCGCAATTTCAACCCGCGCCTCGCCAACACCAGCCGCAGCGTCGGCGAATGGCGCCAATTGGGGGTCGAACCGCAGCGCGGCGCCACCCTGCCCCGCTCGGGCGAGGCGACGCTCCTGTTCCCGGCCGGCTCGCGCGGGCCCGCGATCCTCGCCTTCCAGAACTTCCGCACCATCAAGCGCTACAACAACGCCGATGCCTATGCGATCGCCATCGGCCATCTGGCCGACCGGCTGCGCGGCGGCGGCGGCTTCGTCGGCACCTGGCCGCGCGACGACCGCCCGCTCAGCCGGACCGAGCGCGAGGAACTGCAACGCATCCTCGCCCGGGCGGGCCATTACGACGGCACCATCGACGGCCGCGTCGGCCAGGGCACGCTCAGCGCGGTGCGCGACTGGCAGGCCCAGAACGGCCTGCCGCCCGACGGCTATGTCTCGCTCGCGCTCCTGCAAAGGATGAGGCGGTAAGGCAAAGCCCCACCGCCCCATCTTTGTTCCGGAAATATCCTCGGGGGTTCCTCAAGGGGGTGGAAAACCCCCTTGAGCGGGGGGTGCGGGGGTGAGCGGCGTCTCTGAAACGCGCCAGTGGCGCGTTTCAGCCGCGAACGCCGCGCGGCCGGACCTTGCCCCCCGCTTCCTCCGTCACGCGCGGACCAGCGTCTCGTAGGTATCCGAGACCTTCCGCGTCAGATCGCCCACCTGGAAATGGAACTCGCCGATCTGCCCCACCGGGGTCACTTCGGCCGCGGTGCCGGTCAGCCAGCATTCCGAGAACGAGGACAGCTCCTCGGGCATGATGTGGCGCTCGACCACTTCCAGCCCCATGTCCTTGAGCATGCCGATCACCGTCTGCCGGGTGATGCCGTTGAGGAAGGCATCGGCCAGCGGCGTATGCACCACGCCGTCCTTGACGAAGAAGACGTTGGCCCCGGTCGCCTCGGCCACATAGCCGCGGTAATCCATGAACAAGGCGTCCGAGCAGCCCTTGGCCTCGGCCGCGTGCTTGGACATGGTGCAGATCATGTAGAGGCCGGCAGCCTTGGCCGCGGTCGGGATCGTTTCGGGCGAGGGGCGCTTCCATTTGGCGATGTCGAGCTTGGCGCCCTGCCACTTCGCGTCGCCGTAATACGCGCCCCATTCCCAGCCCGCGACCGCCAGCATCACCGGGTTGCGCGCCGCCGAAACGCCCATGTCCAGCCCCGCCCCGCGCCAGGCGACCGCGCGCACATAGGCGTCGGTCCAGCCATTGGCCTTGAGCATCGCATATTTGGCTTCCTCGATCTGATCGACCGTATAGGGGATCGTCATGTCCAGGAGGCGCCCGGATTCGATCAGCCGGGCCGAATGCTCGCGGCTCTTGAAGATCTTGCCGTTGTAGCAGCGCTCGCCCTCGAACACCGACGAGGCGTAGTGCATGGCATGGGTCAGGATGTGGACCTTGGCGTCGCGCCAGGGCACCAGCGCCCCGTCCATCCAGATGTATCCGTCTCTGTCGTCATACGCGCCGGCCATCGTCGCCTCCTCAGGCACAGAATTTTCCGATTGTTGCGCCGGTTACGTTCAAACTGGACATAATCTTGCGTCAACCCGCCGGGTTGCTAACAATTGATTCTTGGAAAGTCAACAAGGCTGACATAAACAGGGGCTGACCGGAACGGGAGGCACGGATGGCTGACGGGACCACGGGCGGCGAGAACCTGCTGTTCCTGACCGACGAACAGCTGCGCAAGGGGATCGAGGCGATGTTCTTCGCCTATCGCGGCTTCACGGCCGATCCCGACCGCATCCTCGATGAACTCGCCTATGGCCGCGCCCATCACCGGGCGCTGCATTTCATCAACCGCTCGCGCGGGACCACGGTCAACAACCTGCTGGCCGTGCTGGGCGTGACCAAGCAATCCCTCAACCGCGTGCTGCGCACCCTGATCGAGGACGGGCTGGTCGAATCGCGCGTCGGGCGCGAGGATCGGCGCGAGAGGCACCTCTACCTCACGCCTGCGGGCGCCGAGCTGGAGCGCCAGCTCTCCGAGGCGCAGCGGGCGCGGATGCGCGCCGCCTATCGCGCGGCGGGGCCGCAGGCGGTGGCGGGGTTCCGGCAGGTGCTGGAGGCGATGATGGACGACGGGATCCGCGCCCAGTATCTGGCGCTGAAGGACGGCAAAGCATGAGTGACCAGCCGGCGCATCTGTTGATCGTCGACGATGACGAGCGGATCCGCGACTTGCTCAAGCGGTATCTGATGAAGCAGGGCTTCATGGTGACCGCCGCGCGCGACGCGGCGCAGGCCCGGCGGCTGCTGTCGGGGCTGGCCTTCGATCTGATGGTCCTCGACGTGATGATGCCCGGCGAGGACGGCGTGGCGCTGACCCGCTGGCTGAGGGGCGAGCTGGCGACGCCGGTGATCCTGCTGACCGCCCGGGGCGAGGCGAAGGACCGCATCACCGGGTTCGAGGCAGGCGCCGACGATTACCTGTCCAAGCCCTTCGAGCCGCGCGAACTGGTGCTCAGGATCAACGCCATCCTGCGCCGCACCCCGCGCCCCGAGGCCGACCAGACCCAGCAGCCGGTCCTGATGCTGGGCCGCCTGCGCTACGAGATCGAGACCGGCGATCTGCGCGACGGCAGCGACCCGGTGCGCCTGACCCAGACCGAGTCGGCCCTGATGAAGGTGCTGGCGGCGCGGCACGGCCAGGTGGTCAGCCGCGAGGCGCTGGTCGATCAGCTGGGCCGCGAGCGGGGCCTCGGTGCTGAGGTGGCGCAGGAGCGCGCCATCGATGTGCAGATCACCCGCCTGCGACGCAAGCTCGAGGCCGATCCGCGCCGCCCGCGCTACCTGCAAACGGTGCGCGGCGAGGGCTATATGCTGACCACCGGCTGAGGGACGCGGCGTCGCGACGAAGCGCCCTGCAAGTCCATCTGAAAAAAAGGCATCTTTCGCCTTGACCCCGGCGACAGTTCTTTCTAGTTAGCCTCGCATCGTGGGCCGGTAGCTCAGCGGTAGAGCAACTGACTTTTAATCAGTTGGCCACAGGTTCGATCCCTGTCCGGCTCACCACTTTCTTCCGAAGGCTCGGGCGGCAACGCCCGGGCCTTCGGTCGTTTCAGGCCCCCGCGCCGCGCCTGCTGACGGGCGCCTTCCCCGCCCCTCCGGCCTTTGTTTCCTGCCCTATTCGCGCCTCCTGCCCCTGACCGGCCAGCGGCGCGCGCCTCCGCCCCGGCCGGGCCAGACCCGCGCCCGGCGCGGGCGGGATGACGCGAATCACTTGGGGCCGACCGCGCGCGGCGGGTAAAGATATCGTGCACCGCAGATCCTCTTTTCGGCTGGGCGGGATCGTTCTCTGGTTTATGCTGCGTTGCAGAAGCGTCATGATTCCGTCACGCGACCGTTTCCCGCCCCGGGCAAGTTGCGCGCGACCGTAGCGACCGCAGGTTCAGAATGCCCGACCGCTCTGCCCCGTTCCCCATGCCGCAGCCCTGCCGGACGCTTTTCCTCTCCGATCTGCATCTGGGCGCGCTGGGTGCCCAGCCCGAGAGGATCCTCGAATTCCTGATGGCCAACCCGGCCCAGACCTATGTGCTGGCGGGCGATGTGCTGGACCTCTGGCAGCCGCTGCTGCCGCATTGGACCGGCGCCGATCAGGCGGTGATCGACCACCTGAACGCCCGGCAGGCGCAGGGCGCGCGGCTGATCTATCTGCGCGGCAACCACGACCCCTTCCCCGAGCGCGCGCCCGAGGCCAAGCGCCCCCGGGTCGAGGCGGTCGAAACCCATCTGCACGAAGCCGCCGACGGCCGCCGCTATCTGGTGATCCATGGCGACCAGATCGACGCGCGGATCTTCCGGGCCCATGTCTTTACCCGCCTCGGCAGCCGCATCGACCACGCGCTGCGGCTGGTGGACCGCCGCCTGCAACGCCTCTCGCGCTCGGCGCCGGGGACCGAGGCCCGCAGCTCGATCGAGGCGCTGCTGGCCTGGCTGAACACGCTGATGCACCTTGGCCGCACGCATGAGCGGCGGCTGGTGGAACTGGCCCGGGCGCAGGGCGTCGACGGGGTGATCTGCGGCCATTTCCACATCGCCGGGCTGCACGCCGATCACGGTCTGGTATATGCCAATTGCGGCGATTGGGTGGATAGCCTAAGTGGGTTGGTGGAGACTTTCGACGGCCGCCTTCGGCTGGTCACCGCGCCCGAACCCGCGCGCGTCCCGCAGACCGCGACCCCCGACCTGCTGGAGGCGTGATGTCCCTGCTGCTTGCCCTCGGCGCCGCAACCCTGCTGGGGTTGCATCTGGCGAGTGTCGCCCTCTATCTGCACCGGCTGAACCGCCCCCGCCGCCTGCCCTTCGGCATCGGCAGGCCGACGGTGACGCTGCTGCGGCCGGTCTGCGGGCTGGACCCTTTCGACGCCGAGACGCTGGAAAGCTCGTTCACGCAGGATTACCCGGATTACGAGGTGATCTTCTGCGCGCAGGCCGCGGACGACCCCGCCGTGCCCCTGCTGCGCCGCCTGATGGCCCGCTATCCGCAGGTTCCGGCGCGGCTGATGATCGGTTTCGACGCGGTGACCGGCAATCCCAAGCTGAACAACCTGTGGAAGGGCTGGAACGCCGCCGGTTCGGACTGGATCTGCACCACCGACGCCAATCTGCTGCTGCCGCCCGACTACCTCAGCACCGTGGTGGGTTCCTGGGGCGCGGGCACCGGCCTTGTTTCCTCGCCGCCCCTCGGCATCCGGCCCGAGGGCTGGGGCGGGCATCTGGAATGCGCCGTGCTGAATTCGAACCAGGCGCGGCTGCAATACGCCTCGGACAGCCTCGGCAGCGGCTATGCCCAGGGCAAGACCATGTTCTTCAACCGGGCGCTGGTCGACCGGGCGGGCGGCTTCATCGCGCTCGGCACCTATATCGCCGAGGATGCGACCGCCACCCGCATGACCCGCTCGCTGGGGCTGGAGGTGACGCTGGCGCCCCTGCCCTTCGCCCAGCCCGTCGGCAAGCGCAGCCTGCGGCAGGTCTGGGACCGGCAATTGCGTTGGAGCCGGGTGCGCCGCGACGCCTTCCCGGGCCTCTTCGCGCTGGAATTCCTGAACGGGGCGCTCGCGCCCGTCCTGCTGGCGCTGCTGGCCGCCGGGCCGTTGTTCGCGCTGGCCTATCTGGCGATCTGGTATCTGGCCGAGGCCTATCTGATCCGCCGCGCCGGTTGGCCCGGCGGCTGGCGTGACCTCGCCGTGCTGCCGCTGCGCGACCTGATGCTGCCCGCGCTCTGGCTCGCCACCTTCGCCCGGCGCGGTTTCGAGTGGCGCGGCACGACGATGACCAAGCCCGAGCCGGACAGAAAAGGGCAGATGTCTGTTGCGGAATAATGGATAACGCCGAACTTCTGGCCCTGGTCCACCAATACGGGCTGGCGATCCTCGCCCCGCTGGCGCTGATCGAGGGGCCGATCGTCTCGATCCTGGGCGGGTATCTGGCCGGGCACGGGCTGGTCAAGCTGCCCGCGCTTCTGGTCGTGGTGATCGCCGCCGACCTGCTGGGCGACGCAATCCTCTATGGCATCGGCCGGCGGGGCGGGCGGCTGCTGCCGGCGCGGCTGCGCGCGCGGATGTCCCGCAACACCAAGCTGCAAGACCGCCTGAAGCGAGAGATGCAGGACCACGGCGCCCGGCTTCTGGTCATCGCCAAGCTGACCCATGGCGCGGGTTTCGCCGTGCTGCTGGCGGCGGGCGCCACGCGCTACCCGTTCCCGCGTTTCCTGCTGGTCAATCTGGGCGCCACGATCATCAAGAGCAGCGCCCTTGTGGCGCTGGGCTGGTGGCTGGGCGACCGCTGGCAGCATGCCGAGGTCTGGATGGACCGCGCCATCGTCGCCGTGGTGGCGCTGGCGGTGATCCTGCTCATGGTCTGGCTGCACCGCGCCCACCGGAGCGAGGCATGACCCGCCTCACCTGCCTGATCCCCGCCTGGAACGAGGCCGCCCGCCTGCCGGGCGTGCTGGCCGCGGTGCAGGACCATCCGCTGATCGACCGGCTGCTGGTCATTGACGACGGCTCGACCGACGGCACGGCCGAGGTGGCGCGCAGGCTGGGGGCCGAAGTGCTGGAAATGCCCGTGAACGGCGGCAAGACCGCCGCGCTGGCCGCCGGGATCGCGGCGCTCACGGGTGAACATGTGCTGCTGCTGGACGCCGATCTGCTGGGGCTGACGGCCGAGGATGTGACCCGCCTCGCCGCCCCCGTGCTGGACGGGGCGGCCGAGGCCACCATCTCGCTCAGGGGCAATGCGCCGGGGCTGTGGCGGGCCTTGGGCGTCGATTACATCAGCGGCGAGCGGGTGCTGCCCGTGGCGCTGCTGCAGGCGCTGGCGCCCGAACTGCCCGGCCTGCCGCGCTTCGGGTTCGAGGTGTTCCTGAACCGGGCGATGAAGGCCCATGGCCTCAGGGTGCAGATCATCGGCTGGCCCGGGGTGGCCAGCCCGTGGAAGGCCGCGAAGCAGGGCCTCTGGCGCGGGCTCCGGGGTGATGCCGCGATGATCCGCGACATCCTGCGCTGTCAGAGCCCCCGCGAATTGCTGGCGCAGATCCTCTGGCTGCGGTCTCAGACCGCGCGCCAGAACCGCACATGCAGCGCCAGCGCGGCGGTGGTCAGCCCCATGACCAGCCCCAGCCAGATCCCCACCCCCTCCCAGCCCAGCAGGAAGCCCAGCCCGTAACCGCAGGGCAGGCCCACCAGCCAGTAGGAAACGGCAGCAATGACCATCGGCTGCTTGGTGTCCTGAATGCCGCGCAACAGACCCATGGCCATGACCTGCCCCGAATCCGCGAACTGGAACAGCGCCGCCACCATGAGCAGCGTCACGCCCAGCGGGATGATCGCCGCGCGCTCGGGATCGTCGGGTTTCAGGAACAGGCCCACCATCTGTTCGGCAAAAATCCAGTAGACGAAGATCGTGGCCAGCGCGAAGCCCAGCGACAGGACCACGGCGGCCAGCGCCCCGGACCTGAGCGCCGCCACATCGCCCCGCCCCCGCGCCCGGCCGACCATCACCGTCGCCGCGTTCGAAAGCCCCAGATGGACCATGAAGAACAGCGCCGTGATCTCCAGCGCGATGGAATGCGCGGCCAGCGTGTTCTTGCCCAGCCAGCCCATCATCACCGCAGAGGCGGCGAAAAGCCCGGTCTCGGCCAAGAGCGCCAGCCCGATGGGCAGGCCCAGCGCATTGACCCGCCGCAGCGCCACCCAATCGGGGCGCCAGAAGCGGACCAGCAGCTGGTAATGCTTCAGCGACGGCAGGCTGATGGCATAGACCATCAGCACCACCAGCGTGACGATCTGCACCAGGACCGAGGCCACGGCCGCGCCCCGCGCCCCCATTTCGGGAAAGCCCAGATTGCCGAAGATCAGCAGCCAGTTGACGCCGATATTGACGAAGACCCCGGCGATGGTCGCCCAGAGCACCACCTGCGTCCGGCCCAGCGCCGCGAGGTAGCTTTTCATCACCATCGCGACCAGCGCCGGTGCCAGACCGAAGCCGACGATGGACAGGTATCCGCCGCCCACCAGCGCCACATCCGGCTCCTGCCCCAGCGCCGCCAGCAGCGAGCCCGACAGCAGGAACAGCGGCAGCGCCACCGCCGCGAAGGCCAGCGACAGCCAGATCCCCATCCGGGTGACGCGCCGCACCTCGGTATCGTCGCCCGCCGCGGCGGCGGTCGCCACCATCGGCATCACCGCCTGGGCAAAGCCCATGCCCAGCGTGAAGATGACGAAGAACACCGTCGCCCCCAGCGCCCCGGCCGCCAGATCGGTGACGGTGTACCAGCCCAGCATGACCGTATCGGTCACATGCAGCAGGAATTGCGCGACATGGCTGCCGACCAGCGGCAGACCCAGAACGAGCACGGCACGGGCATTCGCAAGAAAGCCGGTTTGAACAGGGGCAGACATGGGTGAATTCCGAGAACAAACGCCCGGCAAAATGGCCGAGCCGTCCTCTATGCCTGCGATCCCGTTCCTTGAAAAGACCCGGAGGTTGTTTTTTAACCTGCGAAGCGTTCGAACTCGGCCCGGGCCCGGCCCCAGACGCCCTGCTCCGGCGCGTCCAGCGCCATCAGATGCGGCAGCAGCTGCGCCGCGAAATCCTGCGAGGATTCGACCGGCAGCAGCGAAGGCAGGTTGTCGATGGCCATGACATCGAGCGGCGGGTTCTCCGCCACCCGCAGTACCGGCGCCGCCCAGTCGGTCGCCCGGTCATAGACCGGCACCGGGTTATAGGCGCTGCCCGGGTCGCAGGCGATATCGCCGATCACCGTCAGGCGGCGCGCGCGCGTCCCGGCATCGGCGGGCACGAAGACCGGGCAACCGGGCCGGGCGAGGATGCAGTTGAAAAAGAGGTCATGCGCCAGAACCTCGGGGAAGGGCCCGCCACTGGCGGTCTCGGCCATGTCCCAGCGGGTGACGGCCAGGCCCAGCGCCTCCAGCAGATCCGCCGCCCCGGTGCCGACCCGACCCAGCGCACCGATAATCAGGGCGGTGGGTTTGCGGCCCGCCAGGTCGGCGGCCAGATCGGCGATCATCGCCTCCTTGTCGGCATGGCGGTGGACCGGCGGGCAGAGCCCGCCCGCTTGCTGCGCCGCCCAGGCCTTGACGCTGACCCCCGCGCCCGCGAAGCCCGCCCAATAGCCGAAGGCCGCGACGCGGCGCCCGCGCTCGTCCACCAGCGATTCAAGATCGTAAAGCGTGCCGCCCCCGTCCCGGAACCGTTTCAGCAACGCAGGTCCGGCGGGCTGGCCCTTGTAGGCATGACCGAACAGAATGTGGCGGTGCCTGAGCGGCGTGCCATCCTCGGGCAATTCCTTCAGGCCGAAGACGATGGCGTCCGAGGGCGCCTCGGGCCAGCTGGCATAGGGCGCGCGCTCGCAGCCCGCCGCGAGGTAAGGCGCCAGCGGCAGCGCCCGCACCGGGCTTTCCTCGACCGTGACGCGGAAGCCCTTGGCGATCAGCGCCGCCGCGCCCTCGGGTGTCAGACCCACCCGCTCCTCGTTCGGCCGCTGCTCGGCCCGGACCCACAGATGCACCATGTCAGACTCCGGCAAAGGTTTCGGCCAGGATCGCGGCCAGCGCGCGCGCGTCCTCGTCGGTGAAGGCATCGGGCCGGTCGCTGTCGATGTCGAAGACGCCGATCACAGCGCCCCGCCCGTCAAAGACCGGCAGCACCAACTCGGACCGCGTGGACGAGGAACAGGCGATATGCCCGGGGAAAGCCTCGACATCCGGCACCAGCTGCACCGCCCGCGTGCGCGCTGCCGCCCCGCAGACGCCGCGCTCGAAAGGGATCACCAGACAGCCATGGCCGCCCTGATAGGGCCCGATCTTCAGCAGACCCGGCGCCACGACCCGGTAGAACCCGGTCCAGTCGAAGCGGTCATCGGCATGATGCACCTCGCAGGCGAGCGTCGCCATCAGCGCCACCACATCGGTCTCGCCCTCGGTCAGGGCACGGATTGTCTGGGCAAGGGCAGGATAATCGGCCATCGGCGCCTCCGTTTCGCTGACCTCTGCCACAGCGCGGGCGGCGAAGAAAGGGGGGCGCTGCCCCCCTCGGCCTGACGGCCTCACCCCCCGGGATATTTGACGCGCAAAGAAGCGGCCTTAACCAGGCATCAAGGTTAACGCCGCACGGCCCCCCGCGCCCCTCCCGGCTCAAGCGCGACGGCACAGCCGCCGCGCGCCCCCTTCCATCTTTGTTCCTCAAATATCCCGGGGGTCCGGGGGCAGCGCCCCCGGGGCTGCCGCATGCGCGCCGCGTCAGAGGAAGAGCCGCAGCACCACCGGCGCCAGCAGCGCCGTCAGGATCGCGTTGAGCCCCATGCCGATCCCGGCGAAGGCGCCCGCCGTCGGATGCACCTGAAAGGCCCGCGCCGTGCCGATGCCATGCGCCGCCGTCCCCACCGCCAGCCCCCGCGCCCGCCAGTCCCGCAGCCGCAGCGCGTCAAGAAGCGGCGTCGCGATCAGCGCGCCGGTGATCCCGGTCAGGATCACCAACACCGCCGCCAGCGTGGGCGAGCCGCCCAGCCCCTCGGCGATGCCGATGGCGACCGGCGCGGTGGTGCTCTTGGGCGCCAGCGAGGCCAGCGTCGCCAGATCCAGCCCCAGCGCCCGGCCGATCGCCAGGGCCGAGATCATGGCCACGACCGACCCCGTGACCACCCCGGCCAGCACCGGCAGCACGGCGCGGCGCAGCCGGGCGCCCTGCCGGTAGAGCGGCACCGCCAGCGAGACGGTGGCCGGGCCCAGCAGGAAATGCACGAATTGCGCGCCCTCGAAATAGGTCGCGTAGGGCGTGCCGGTGGCCCAGAGCATCAGCCCCAGCAGCACGACCGAGATCAGCACGGTATTGGCCAGCGGCGGGCGGCCCAGCGCCTCGGCCACCAGATCGGCCAGCGCATAGGCCAGCAGCGTCAGCGTCAGCCACAAGAGCGGCCCCTGCGCGAGATAGGACCAGATCTCGGCCACGTCACGCATCGTGCGACCCCGTCAGCCGCGCCACCAGCGTGAAGGCCAGCGCCCCGGCGGCGATGGCCAGCGCCGTGGAAATCAGGATCGCCGCACCCAGCGCCAGCGCCTGAGGCCCCAGCCGGTCCAGATGCCCGACCACCCCCACCCCCGCCGGCACGAAGAGCAGGGACAGATGGCGCAGGATCCCCTCGCCCACCGGCATCACCGCCTCGGCCACCCGGGGCAGCAGGACCATCAACGCCCAAAGCAGCGCCATGCCCAGCACCGGCCCCGGCACGGGCAGCGACAGCAAGCGGGCGCCGACCTCGCCCGCCAGCTGGCAGGACAGGATCAGCGCCAGGGCGCGGATCATTTCGGATCGTCCAGCAGCGCGGCGATCCCGGCCTCCAGCCCCTCGACCAGCGGGCCGAGCCGGGCCTTCATCTCTTCCTGATAGCCGATCGCCACCGGCAGCAGCCGCGCCACCAGCGCCTCGCCCTCGGGCGTGAGCCTGAGCAGCAGAAGCCGCCGGTCGCTGTCATTCACCGCCTTGGTGATGTAGCCCGCCGCCTCCAGCCGAGAGGCGGCGCGGCTGACCTTGGATTTCTCCATATCGACCCGCGCCTCGACATCGCGGACCGAGACATCGCCGCCCTGATGCAGATGCACCAGCACCCGCCATTCCGGGATCGAGATGCCGAATTCCTCGCGGTAACGCTCGGCAAAGGCCCGGCTGATGCGGCCCGCCACCGCGTTCAGGCGGTAGGGCAGAAAGGTGTTCAGGTCGAAGGCGTTGGCGTCGGTCATGCGCGGTCAATTTCGAGGATCAGGGGAGGTGGCGGCCAGCCGACCACACTTGACGGGCGAAATCAATCGGCCCCTCGGCGCGGCTTTGCTGCTCCCCGCCCGCAGATCCGCCGGGGGGCCTTGACTTTGTTGCATATGCAATAAATATTTGGTGCATCGCAGATGACCCATTCCGCCCCAGCGAGGAGCCCGCCATGAACGACCAGAGCCTGCCCATCGGCATGATCCGCGCCCCCTCGGTCACCGGCCCGCATGAAGGCTACATGCCCGGCTTCGGCAATGATTTCGAAACCGAGGCGCTGCCGGGCGCCCTGCCGCAGGGCCAGAACTCGCCGCAGAAGGTCAATTACGGCCTCTATGCCGAGCAGCTTTCGGGCACCGCCTTCACCGCGCCCCGCGGCCAGAACGAGCGGACCTGGTGCTACCGCATCCGCCCCTCGGTCAAGCATACCGGCCGCTTCGCCAAGATCGCCGTCGAGGGCTGGAAAACCGCGCCGCATGTGCTGCCCGATGTCATCAGCCTGGGCCAGTACCGCTGGGACCCGGTCCCGATGCCGGGCCAGGGCGAGAGCTACAGCTGGATCACCGGCATGCGGACCATCACCACGGCGGGCGACGTCAACACCCAGGTCGGCATGGCGAGCCATGTCTATCTGGTGACCACCTCGATGGTGGACGAATATTTCTACTCGGCCGATTCGGAATTGCTGGTGGTGCCTCAGGAAGGGCGCCTCAGGTTCTGCACCGAGATGGGGATCATCGACCTCGAACCCAAGGAAATCGCCATCCTGCCGCGCGGGCTCGTGTACCGGGTCGAGGTGCTGGACGGCCCGGCGCGCGGCTTCGTCTGCGAGAATTACGGCCAGAAATTCGACCTGCCTAACCGCGGGCCGATCGGCGCCAATTGCCTGGCCAATCCGCGCGACTTCAAGACCCCGGTCGCGGCCTTCGAGGACAAGGAAACCCGCTCGCGCGTGGTCATCAAATGGTGTGGCCAGTTCCACGAGACCTTCATCGACCATTCGCCGCTGGACGTGGTGGCCTGGCACGGCAATTACTGCCCGGTGAAATACGATCTGCGCACCTATTCGCCGGTCGGCGCGCTGCTGTTCGACCACCCGGACCCGTCGATCTTCACCGTGCTGACGGCGCCCTCGGGGCAGGAGGGGACGGCGAACATCGACTTCGTGCTGTTCCGGGAACGCTGGATGGTGGCCGAGAACACCTTCCGCCCGCCGTGGTATCACAAGAACATCATGTCGGAACTGATGGGCAACATCTATGGCCAGTATGATGCGAAGCCCCAAGGCTTCCAGCCGGGAGGCCTGAGCCTGCACAATTGCATGTTGCCGCACGGGCCCGACCGGGACGCGTTCGAGGGCGCCTCGAACGCCGATCTGAAGCCGCATCTTCTGGACAACACCATGTCCTTCATGTTCGAGACCCGCTTCCCGCAGCACCTGACGGAATGGGCCGCGACCAAGGCGCCCTTGCAGGACAATTACCTCGATTGCTGGACCTCGCTGGAGAAGAAATTCGACGGCACGCCCGGTATCAAGGACTGACCCCTTGTAGGATGGGCAATATTGCCCATCCTACGGGACGACAATTGCTGGAGTTTTCATGACCCTGATCCGTTCCTGGCTGACCGCGGCCAACGACCCCGCCTGCCCCTTCCCGCTCAACAACCTGCCCTGCGGCGTTTTCTCGACCCCGGGCGGCGCGCCCCGCTGCGGCGTGGCGATCGGCGATCAGGTGCTGGACGTGGCGGGGATGGAGAAGGCAGGCCTGCTGCATCTGGCCGAGAAGCCGCTGCTGCAGGCGGCGGCCTGGAACCCGCTGATGGACGCCGGCCAGCCGGTCTGGGAGAAGCTGCGCAGCGCCCTGATGGGCCATCTGCGCGAGGGCTCCGACACCCAGGACCAGCTCGCCGCCTATCTGCACCCGCTGTCCTCGGTCCGGCTGCACCTGCCCTTCCAGGTCACCGAATACACCGATTTCTACGCCGGCAAGAACCACGCCTTCAACGTCGGCACCATGTTCCGCGGCCCCGAGAACGCGCTGCCGCCGAACTGGCTGCACATCCCGATCGGCTACAACGGCCGCGCCTCCTCGGTCGTGGTCTCGGGCACGCCGGTGCGCCGCCCCTGGGGCCAGCTGAAGGGCCCGCAGGACGAGGCCCCGCGATTTGCCCCCTGCGCCCGCTTCGACCTTGAGCTGGAAATGGGCGCCGTGGTCGGCAAACCCTCGTCCGGGCCGGTGACGGTGGCCGAGGCTGACGACATGATCTTCGGCTATGTGCTGCTCAACGACTGGTCGGCGCGCGACATCCAGGCCTGGGAATACGTCCCGCTGGGCCCGTTCCAAGCCAAGGCCACGGCCACCACCATCAGCCCCTGGATCGTGACCAAAGCCGCCCTCGGCGCCTTCCGCGCCTCGACGCCCGCCCGCGAGAAACCGCTGCTGCCCTATCTCGAGGAACCGCGGCCGATGCTCTATGACATCCAGCTCTCGGTCGAGCTGGCGACCGAGGGCGGCCCCGCGACCGAGATCTGCCGCACCAACTACCGCGAGATGTACTACTCCGCCGCCCAGCAACTGGCGCATCACACCACCTCGGGCTGCCCGATGCGGGTGGGGGACCTTCTGGGCTCGGGCACCATCTCGGGTGCCACGAAGGACAGCCGCGGCTCGCTGCTGGAACTGAGCTGGGGCGGCAAGGAGCCGCTGACCCTGCCCGGCGGCGGCACCCGCAGCTTCCTGGAAGACGGCGACACGCTGACCCTGAAGGGCCAGTGCAAGGGCGAGGGCTATACCATCGGCTTCGGCGATTGCACCGGGACCATCCTGCCCGCGCTGGCGGATCCCTACGCGCGGTGAAACAGAAAGGGGGGCTTTGCGCCCCCCTCGGCCTGCGGCCTCACCCCCCGCAGGATATTTGAAGAACAAAGATCATGGTTAGCGAATCGTTAAGCCCCATCTTTGTTCTCCAAATATCCCGGGGGTGAGCCGCGGATGCGGCGAGGGGGCAGCGCCCCCTCCTTGCCCGGCCGGGGCCAGGCGCGGACCTCAGCGGTCGTAGAAATCCTCTTCCGCCTCGGTCACGTCGATCTCCAGCGCCTCGAGCCCCGCTTCCAGGTTCTCGGACAGATGCGGCATCCCCATCAGGTAATCCGCCGTGGGCGTCGTCGCTTCGGCGAAGGCGGTTTCCAGCGCTTCGGCGTAATCCTCGGGCTCGAAGGCGCCGCGGCCGACCCAGGCGATCGCCACCAGATGCGCCTTCTCGTCATCATTCAGCGCGTCGATGAAGGCGTGCACCTCGCCCGGGCGACCGCGTTCGCGGGCCTGAAAGATGATATGGACCACCTTCTTGATGCTGATTTCGGGCGTCATCGCGATCTCCTGTCCGTGACTCCAGCATCGCGCCGATGACCCGCGCGTGCAAGGGGGCGTCAGCCCGGCGCTCAGGATCGGGCGAAAAGCCGGTTCCAAAGCGGCGTGGGCAACAGCCGCCCGGCGCGGAACAGCCAGGAGAAAAGCATCGGGAAGGAGGTGGCGGGCCTTCCGGACCGGATGGCGCCCAGAACCCGCGCCGCGGCATCCTCGGGCTCCATCAGGAAGGGCATGGAGAAATCGTTGCGATCGGTCAGCCGGGTGCGGATGAAGCCCGGGTTGACCAGCTGCACCCGAACGCCGGTGCCCCGCAGATCCGCCTGCAGGGACTGGCCGAGGTTCATCAGCGCGGCCTTGGACTGGCCGTAGCCCAGGCTGCCGGGCAGGCCCCGGAACCCCGCCAGCGAGCCGGTCAGCACCACGCGCCCCTGATTGCGCGCGATCATGCCGGGCAGGACATGGCCCAGCACCCGCACCGCGCCATTGAGGTTCACGTCGAGCATGGTCTCGATGCGGACGCTGTCCCATTCCTGCGCCGTCATCGGCCAATAGGCGCCCGCCAGATAGATCAGGCCGTCGACCGGCCCCGCGGCCTCGGCCGCGGTGGCGACGGCGGCGGGGTCGCTCACATCGAGGGGCAGCGCCCTGGCGTCGAGATCACCGGCCAGCGCCCGCAGCCTTTCCTCGCCCCGGGCCGAGAGGATCAGCCGCGCGCCTTCGGCCGCCATCGCGGTGGCCAGCGCCCGGCCCAGCCCCTCGGAGGCGCCGATCAGCCACCAGCGCTGGTCCTTCACGCCGGCACCTGCCGCATGGTCGCCACCAGCTCGGCCACCTTGATGCCGAACTTGCGGAACTGGCTGCGGTTGATGATCGTGCCGTTCTCCATCAGGTACATCCAGTCGGTCACGTCCAGCACCCAGCCCCCGGCGTGATCGGGCAGGCGGATGCGGTATTGCAGCTGAAGGCCCGCCCCTTCCTGCCGGCCGCGACCGGGGTCGGTGAGGTCATCGGCCTCGGCCTTGATGGCGCCGTCGTTGCCCAGCGTCAGGCGCCACTGGCGTTGCTGGGTTTCGCCGCTGGCGTAGCGGAACGTCTCGTCCAGCAGGCCGCGGTTGCCGTCCCAGCGGCCCTCCATCTGCGCGACAAAGCGCGAGGTGACGCGGCCGGTCGGGCCATAGATCACCCCTTCGCAGAGCAAGGGCCCCGAGAGGTGGCGGCGGATATCCAGCTGCGGCGACATTGCCGCGTAATCGCCGGGCTGCTGGGCGGTGAAGCCCAGAAAGCGGCGGGCGATCAGCGCGGCCATCAGCACGCCGACCAGGGTGAGCAGAACCTCGGTCATCGCGAAACCTCCTCGACGGGCGGGGTGGGGCGGGGGCGATAGGCCGCCCCCTTCCACCAGAGTTTCAGCGCCTGCCAATGGATCAGCGCCAGCACCCGGCGCGAGCCCAGCGGGCGGCGCAACATGGCGCCGATCAGCCCGGGCGCGGTGGCGGGTTTGCGCAACCCGGTGAGCGTGGCGACGAGGCCGCCCTTGGCATGGCCATAGGCGATGCGGATGGCGATGGCCTCGGGGCGGATGTCGAAGCGGAAGCGGTAGTCGCCCTCGACCGGCTGGAAGGGCGAGACATGGAAGATCTTCTGCGCTTGCAGCGAATCCTCGACCGTGATCGCCGCCCAATCGTCGCGGCGGCAAAGATAGGAATGGCGGTCGCCGAAGGTGTTGCTCACCTCGGCAATCACGCAGATCAGCGCGCCCCCGGGATCGTGGCAGAGCCAGAAACTGACCGGGTTGAACACATGACCCAGCACGCGGGGTTGCGCCAGCAGGTCGATCCGCCCGATGGGCGGCGCCCCGGCATCGGCCAGCACCGCGCGCACCCATGCCGCGCCCTGACCGCGCCCGCGCTCGCCGCCATGGTCGGTGTCGTGCAGGGACATGAGGTTCGCGCGGTTGCGCGACAGCAGCCAGGGCATGCGCTGCGGCGCCTCGGCGTCGATCAGCAGGTAATCGACGCCATAGGCGAAGCGGTTCGCCAGCGCCCCCGCGCGCCCGTGAAAGGTGCGCCCGGCGATATGCTCGACCGCGCTCATGCCGCCTCCTGCGCCAGAGGCTGGCCCATCTTCGCCACCACATCCACGGCGCTGGCGAAACCGTCCTCGTGGAAGCCGTTGCGCATCCAGGCGCCGCAGAACCAGGTGTTGCGGTGGCCGTTCAGCACCTTCAGCACATCCTGCGCGGCAAAGGCGGCCAGATCGAAGACCGGATGGCGGAAGGTGTTCTGGTCATAGATCAGCTCGTCCGGGATCGGGCGGGTGCTGTTGAGGGTCACGAACATCGGATCCTCGGCCGGGATCGGCTGCAGCGAGTTCATCCAGTAGCTGAGGCTGATACGGTCGCGATCCTCGGCCGAATGCTCGGTATAGGTCCACGAGGACCAGACCTTGCGGCGCCGGGGCATGACCGAGGCGTCGCAATGCAGGATCGAATCGTTGTCCTGATAGCGGATCGCAGAAAGCGAGACGCGCTCGGTCTGGCTGGGATCGGCGAGCAGGCTCAGCGTGGTGTCGGAATGGGTGGCGAAGATCACCTCGTCGAAGGCCTCCCACTCGCCGCCCTGCACCCGGACCTCGGGCCCGGTGGCGGTGCGGCGAACGCCCGCCACCCCGGTGCCGAGGCGCAGCGCCACGCCGCGGGCGAGGAGGTCACGCTCCAACCGCCGGACGTATTCGACGGAGCCGCCGCGCACCGTGTACCATTGGTGCTGCCCGCCGTTCGACAGCAGCGCGTGGTTGCGGAAGAACTGGACCATGGCCCGGGCCGGGAAATCCATGATCTTGGCCTTGGGCGTCGACCAGATGGCGCCGGAAAAGGGCTGGATATAGCGCTCGCGGAACCAGCGCCCCATGCCGAGATTGTCCATCAGCCCGCCGATGCTGAGGCCGGGGTCCTGCGCCGCCTTCTCGGCATTGGCGTTGAAATGCACGATGTCGCGGACCATGCGCAGGAACCGCGGATCGGCCAGATTGCGGCGCGCGGCGAAAAGCGTGTCGAGCGAGGCCAGCGCATATTCGCAGGCGCCATTGTCGAAGGAGGCACCGAAGCTCATCGCAGCCGGGGCGGTCGGCACGTCGAGCGCCTCGAACATCGCCGTCAGGTTGGGGTAATTCGCGTGGTTGAAGACGATGAAGCCGGTGTCCACCGGCTGGTCGCCCCGCTTGCCCGCCATCACGGTCCGCGCATGTCCGCCCAGACGCGGCTCGGCCTCGATCAGGGTGACGCGGTGGCCCGGCGCCAGCAGCCAGGCGGCGGCCATGCCCGAGCTGCCGCCGCCGATCACGGCGATGTGCCGGGGGGAATGGGCGTGGGGTTCGAAGGGCATCTGTCACTCCTGCTGGTTTGCAGGAGGTACGGGGCAGAATCGCGTTTGGATGCGCTCCGTCCGAAATTTTTTCGCGGGCGCGGGATTTTCGTGCGCCCCGGTGATCCGGCCCGGACTGCGCCGCGTAGTGGGGGCATGTTGCAAGCGATGCCCGATCAGACGACAATGCCCCGGCCGGTGCTGCCCCCAAGGCAGCGCATCGCGGCACGGCCTGTCACGAAGGAGCGGCACCAGGTGACGATCGACGACGACGCCGCGCGGCATTGCGCGCAGATGCTGGCCGTCGCCCGCCACGCCGACCAGACCGCCTTTGCTGCGCTCTTTGCGCATTTCGCGCCGCGGCTGAAGGCGTTCCTGATGAAATCCGGCGCGACGGCGGCCCAGGCCGAGGATTGCGCGCAGGATGTGATGGCGACGGTCTGGCGCAAGGCGGGGCAGTTCGACCCCGAGCGGGCCAGCGTGGCGACCTGGATCTTCACCATCGCCCGCAACCGCCGCATCGACCTGTTGCGCCGCGACCGGCGACCCGAGCCCGAGGACCTGCCCTGGGGCCCCGAACCCGAGCCCGATCAGGCCGACGCGCTGGCCCTGCAACAGGATAGCCAACGGCTGGGCGAAGCACTTGCCCAGCTTCCCGAAGAACAACGCGCGCTGATCGAGCGGGCCTATTTCGGCGATCTCAGCCATTCCGAGATTGCCGCGGCCACCGGCCTTCCGCTGGGCACGATCAAGTCGCGCATCCGTCTGGCGCTGGAGAAGCTGCGCCAGAAACTGACCTGAGGTACCACGCGATGATCCGTCATCATCTCTCTGACGCGCTGCTGACCGGCTATTCGGCCGGCACCCTGCCCGAGGCTTTCAGCCTGCTGGTCGCGACGCATGTCTCGCTCTGCGACGAATGCCGCGCCCGGCTGGCGGCGCTGGATGCCGTGGGCGGCGCGCTGCTGGACCGGCAGGAGGCCGTGCCGATGGCCGAGGGCGCGCTGAGTGCGACGCTGGCCCGGATCAGCGGCACGGCGCCCGAGGCACGGCCCGCGGCCCCTGCCCCCGGCCTCTTCCCCGAGCCGCTGCGCGCCTATGTCGGCGGCGATGCCGGGGCGGTGCGCTGGCGTCCGGTCGGTGGCGGCGTGCGGCAGGCGATCCTGCCCACCGCCGCGGGGGCCAGCGCGCGCCTCCTCTACATCCCGGGCGGCACGGCGGTGCCGGATCACGGGCACCGCGGGACGGAACTGACGCTGGTGTTGCAGGGCGCCTTCCGGGACGAGACCGACCGCTTCGCCCGGGGCGATGTGGAAACCGCCGACGAGGCGCTGGAACACACGCCCATCGCCGAGGCGGGCGATCCCTGCATCTGCCTCGCCGTGACCGACGCGCCGCTGCGCTTCAACGGGCTGATCCCGCGGCTGCTGCAGCCCTTCCTCAAGATCTGAGGCCCCCTTCCGGGTCCCGGCCGGGCATGGCAGGATGCCGCCCTCAACACGGGAGGCGGCATGCAGGATCTGGTGGATCGGGTGGGGCAGGAGATCGGCCTTTCGCCCTGGGTGAGCCTCGATCAAGCGCGGATCGACGCCTTCGCCGAGCTGACCGAGGACCGGCAGTTCATCCATATCGACCCGGTGCGCGCCGCCGATACCCCGTTCGGCGGCACCATTGCCCATGGCTATCTGACGCTCTCGATGCTGAGCCGCCTGTTCGAAACCGCCGAGATCCCCTTCCCGCCGGTCCGCGCCAGCCTGAACTACGGTTTCGACAAGCTGCGGTTCCTGACGCCGGTGCGCGCGGGTGCCCGCATCCGCGCCCGGTTCACCCTGCAAGGGGTCGAGGAACGGCCGGGCGGGCTGCTGCTGCGCCTCGACACCAGGGTCGAGATCGAGGGCGCCAGCCGCCCGGCGCTGGCCGCCGACTGGCTGGTGATGCTGCAACTGGCCTGACCAGCGCGCCTGAACCGGCTCAGCCCTGCTCCTTCAGCAGGCGCCGCTTCTGGCGGTCCCAGTCGCGCTTGGCCTCGGTCTCGCGCTTGTCGTGGTTCTTCTTGCCCTTGGCGATGCCGATCTTCAGCTTCACCATGCCGCGGTCGTTGAAATACATCACCAGCGGCACCAGCGTCATGCCCTGCTTGGCCGTCGCCGCCCAGAGCTTCGCCAGCTCTTTCTTGCTGACCAGCAGCTTGCGCTTGCGGCGTTCCTCATGCCCCCAGGTCTTGGCCTGGGCATAGGGGGCGATGGCGCCGTTGATGAGCCACAGCTCGTTCTCCTCGACCGAGGCATAGCTCTCGGCGATGTTCGCCCCGCCATCGCGCAGCGACTTCACCTCGGACCCCATGAGCATGATTCCGCATTCGAGATCGTCCTCGATGAAGTAATCGAAGCGCGCCCGCCGGTTCTCGGCGATCACTTTACTGTTGGGGTCATGCTTTTTCTGGGTCATTGTCGCGAGATATTGGTTTGATCCCAAGCTGTCCAGTGGCGCCACCGGCGCCAGGCATCACTGTTGAGGGACAAGCACCATAGTTGAGGGAAAGGAATGCCGACCGTGAAACCGCTTCTGCCACTCGCCGCGCTGATCCTCGTCGCCGCCTGCGACATGCCGCCGTCCGGCGCACCCTATTCGCGCGCGCCCATCGCCGCCCCGGCACCGCCGCCCGCCCCGGTCGAAACGCGCCCCGGACCGGCGATCACCGTGCCCGGCTATCAGCCCGATCCCATGCCGAACGAACCTGCGCGCGTCACCACCCCGGGCGATACCTGCGGCGCCTCCAGCCTGCAGGGCTTCGTGGGATCCGTCGCGCCCTCGCCCTTCCCGGCCTCGGGCCCGGTGCGGGTCTATGCCGAGGGCGACCCGGTGACCATGGATCACAACCCCTCACGCGTGAATGTCGTGGTGGACGGCGACAACCGTCAGCGCGTCGTCGCCATCAGCTGCGGCTGATCGAAAGCACGCGATGAGACCGGGCGCCAACCACGCGCCCGGTCCCTGACTTGCCGGTCGCCGGTCCGCCGGATGGGGGTCCGACAGGGGCGACCGTCCTTTCCACGAGGCCTCAGGGTCGCCGGTGAAGCGGGCGAAACCTTGGCAGAGCCGGGGCAAGACGGGGGTCATTCGGCGATAAATGCCAACCGCCAGGACCGGGGACTTGATTTCGCCGCGCCCCGGCGTCACCCTTTTGTCATGAACGTGCAACGCTTTGTGCCCGCCGGATCCGCCTATCCCGAACAGGTCAGCTTCGACCGGTTCGAACTGGGCCAGATCCTTTCGGTCTATGGCCGGTTCGTCGCGGCGGGTCTGTGGCGCGATTACGGCATCTCGTGCCTAAAGGACCGCGCCGTCTTTGCCATCTTTCGCCGCGCCGCCGAGAACCCGCTCTACCGGGTCGAGAAGATCCCGGCGCTCAGGGGCAAGCAGGGGCTCTACGCCCTGTTCGGCCCCGAGGGTCAGGTGCTCAAACGCGGCAGCACGCTGAAAGGGGTGCTGGCGCCCCTGGAACGCAAGCTCCTGCGCCCGCTGGACTGATCGGGCCCGCCGCGTTAGGCACGGGCCATGATCGTGATGCCCTACAACCCGCCCCCCGGCGATCCCGTCATCCTGTATCAGGACGACGACCTACTGGTCATCGACAAGGCCTCGGGCCTGTTGTCGGTGCCGGGCAAGGGCGAGGGCAAGCAGGACAGCCTCATCACCCGCCTGCAGGCCGTATTGCCGCAGGTCCGGCTGGTGCACCGGCTGGATTGCGACACCTCGGGGGTCATCATCTTCGGCCTGACCCCGCAGGCGCAGGCGCATCTGGGCCAGCAATTCGAACACCGCAAGACGCAGAAGCGCTATGTCGCCCTGATCGCCGGCCACCCGGCCGAGGCACAGGGGCGCATCGACCTGCCGCTCTGCGTCGACTGGCCGAACCGGCCGAAGCAGCATGTGGATCACGAAATCGGCAAACCTGCCCAGACCGACTGGAAGGTGCTGCGGCCTGAGGGCGAGAATACCCGCGTGGTGCTCAAACCGCTGACCGGGCGCAGCCACCAGCTGCGGGTCCACATGCTGGAGATGGGCCACCCGATCCTGGGCGACCCGCTCTATGCCACGGGCGCGGCGCTGGAGCACCCGCGCCTCATGCTGCATGCCGAGGAATTGCGCCTGCGCCACCCGATGACCGGCGCGGCGCTGACCTTCAGGGCGCCGGTTCCGTTCTGAACGGGTTCAGGCGGCCTTGGTATCGGTCTGCTGGGTGAGGATGGCGAAGAGCTTGTCGGTCTCTTCATTCGCGCGCAGCTTGGCGCAGACGGCGGGGTCGCGCAGCGTGCGCGAAACCAATGCCAGGGCTTTCAGATGCTCGACCCCCGCATCGCGCGGGGCAAAGAGGGCAAAGACCAGATCGACAGGCGCCCGGTCGACCGAGCCGTAATCGAGCGGCCGGTCCAGGCGGATGAATACGCCGCGCACGCGTTCGATCCCGTCGATGCGCGCATGTGGCAGCGCCACGCCGTGGCCTACGCCGGTCGGCCCCAGGCTCTCGCGTTCCTGCAGCGCGTCGATGGCGACCGCCTCGTCCAGCCCATGCGCGGCGGCGGCGGTTTCAGCGAGGTCCTGGAAAAGGCGCTTCTTGCTTTTCACGGCGTTGCAGACCCGGATCGCTCCGGGGGTCAACAGATGGGCCAGTTCCATACGCGCTCTTGCCTCACGTCGCTAAGGGCGCCGGCCTCCGGGATCTTGCGAATCCCGGAGGCCGGACCAAATTATTGCGGGTCGATCCAGCCGATGTTGCCGTCCTCGCGCCGGTAGACCACATTGAGCCCGCCGTGCCGCTCGTTGCGGAACACCAGAACCGGGGTATGCGAAAGCTCCATCTGCATGACCGCCTCACCGGCCGAGATCGACGGAATGCGCGTCTCCATCTCGGCAATGATCATCGGTGCAAGCGTATCGGGCTCATCGCCTTCCGACCCGTCGTCAGACGCGAGGATATACGCGGATGCCCCGCCGAATTCAACCGGCGCCGGCCGGTCGCGGTGATGGTCCTTCAGACGGCGCTTGTAGCGGCGCAATTGCTTGTCCATGCGCTCGCAACAGGCGTCAAAAGCGGCATAGATGTCGTTGGCCTGGCCCTTGGCCTGAGCGGTCAGGCCGGTGCTGAGGTGAACGGTCGATTCGCAGACATAGGCGTGCGCGTCACGGGAAAAGACGATATTCGCGTCGGTGGGACGCTGCGAATACTTCTCCATCACATTGCCCAGCTCACTTTTGACGTGCGTCTGAAGCGCCTCGCCAACGTCGATCTGCTTTCCGCTGATCTGGTACCGCATGAACCTCTCCTTCTGGTGACGGATGCCCCGAGGCCAACGTGACCGCGGGCATCTCCGCCGATATGACCTGACGGCGCGGGCTCAGTCTCGATGCCGCGCCGCAGCCATTCTCCGGCGCGTTGCCGTGCCGGGAATTCTCAAGCCTTGCCTGTATTTGGCGACAGTTCGCCGGGCGATGTCAACGCCCTGCTCACGCAACAATCCGGCAAGGGATTCGTCCGACAGCGGGCGGCCATGGGGCTCGGCGGCGATCAGCTCGGCGATGCGCCGCTGCACCACCCGCGACGAAACGACGCCCTCGGCCGTGGGCAGCCCGGTCGAGAACAGGACCCCCAGCGGCCAGAGCCGTCCGTCGATGTCGATGGCCTTGCCCGCCAGCGCCCGCCCCACGGTCGAGGGATGCAGCCCCAGCGCCCCGGCCAGATCCTGCCGCGTCGCCGGCAGAAGGCCCGCGATCCCCTCCCGGAAAAAGCCCGCCTGATGGTCGGCCAGCCAGTCGCCGATCCGCGCCAGCGTGTGCCCGCGTTGTTCTAGCGCCGCCAGCAGCGCCCGGGCCCGGACCAGCAGCTCGGGCGCGAAACCCTCGCTCGCGGCCTTGTGAACCATCGCCGCGTCCAGCCGCAGCCGGGGGCGCGAGGTTTCGGCGGGCTCGACGCTCAGCTTGCCCCCCTCGCCACGCACCAGCCGCAGGTCGGGCAGCAGCGGCGCGGCCTCGACCTCGGGCCCGGCGGCGGGCAGGGCCGGGCGCGGGGTCAGACCCTTGAGCAGCGCCGCCCGCGCCTCGGCCCCGGCGGGGTCGAGCCCCAGCTCGCGCCCGATCCGCGCCCAGTCCCGCCGGGCAAAGAGCGGCAGCAGCCGCAGGGTCGCCGCGGCCTCGTCCGGGTCCAGCCCCTTGTCCACCAGCTGCAGCAGCAGGCATTCGGTGACATTGCGCGCGCCGATCCCGGGCGGGTCGCAGCGATGCAGCGCCGCCAGCGCCTGCTCCAGCCGCTCGGTGTCGATGCCCTGTTCCTCGGCCAGCACCTCGAGATCGGTGTCCAGAAACCCGTCCGGCCCCAGTTCGGCGACCAGGAACAGCGCCAGCGCGGCGATCCCGGGCGGCAGGTCCATCCGCTCGATCTGCAGGCGCAGGTCTTCCTGAAACGGGGCCGAGCGCGCCTGCGCATCAATGTCGAGCCCCTCGAAGGGCGCCGAGGGGCGGGACGCCGGACGGTCGAGCAGCAGGAAAGGATTGCGCGCAGCCTCGCGCGCCAGTTCGTCGGCCAGTTCGCCCGGCCCCATGCGCAGCATGCTGAGCCTGAGCCGAACATCCGGGGTCAGCGCCAGCCGCTGCTGTTGCCGCAGCTCAAGCCTCGGGTTCAGCGCCATCGGACAGCTCCGCCGTTGTCGGCGGCCCCGACGTCAGCGGCCCCGTCTCTAGCGGAACGAGTCGCCCAGATAGACCCGGCGCACATCCGCATTGCCCACAACCTCGTCCGGCGTGCCGCTCATCAGCACGGTTCCATCATGAAGGATATAGGCACGATCCACGATCTCAAGGGTCTCGCGCACGTTGTGATCGGTAATCAGCACGCCGATGCCGCGCGCCGTCAGATCGCCCACCAGCCCGCGGATATCGCCCACCGCGATCGGATCGACCCCGGCGAAGGGTTCGTCCAGCAGCACGAAGGACGGGTTCGAGGCCAGACAGCGGGCGATCTCGGCCCGCCGCCGCTCGCCGCCGGACAGCGCCAGGGCGGGCGACTTGCGCAGTTTCTCGATGCGGAATTCGTGCAGCAGCTCTTCCAGACGGGCGGCGCGGGTGGCGCGGTCGGGCACGGCGATCTCCAGGATCGCCGAGATGTTGTCCTCGACCGAAAGGCCGCGGAAGATCGACATCTCCTGCGGCAGATAGCCGATGCCGAGGCGCGCGCGGCGGTACATCGGCCAGCCCGTCACATCGAGCCCGTCAATCGAGACATGGCCGCCATCCACCGGCACCAGCCCCGCCACGCAATAAAAACAGGTGGTCTTGCCCGAGCCGTTGGGGCCCAGCAGCGCCACGACCTCGCCCCGGTGCAGGTCCAGGTCGATGCCCCGCAGGATCGGGCGGCGCTTGTAGCTTTTCTTCAGGCCACGGATGCGCAATCCGTCGGGCCGGGCGTCGGGGTCATCCATCGGTGGCGTCATTCCATGCGGATGATGGTCCGCACCCGGCCGACCATCCGGCCGGTTCCGGCCCTGAGATCCGCGACGAAGCGTTCGCCCGACAACAGGTTCTCTCCCTGCACCAGCATCACCGCGCCGGTCATTTCCAGGGATTGCGCATCGAGGGAATAGACCGCCTCACGCGATTCCAGCGCCTCGCTGGGGGTGGACATCGTTACCCCGCCCGAGGCCACCAACCGGCTGATCCGCTGCTGCCCCTCGCGGGCGCCCGCAGCATATTCCAGCCTGAGCGCCCCGGCCGAGATCCGCATGTCGCCCTGCACCGCCAGAACGTTCCCGCTGAACTCCGACGCGCCGGTCGTCTGATCGACAGTGAGCAGATCCGCCGTCACCTCCAGGGCCGAACCTTCCAGCCTGAGCGACTGGCCGAAGCTGATCTGCACCCCTTCCTGCGCCGAGGCGGGAAGCGCGGCGAGCATCAGCACCGCAAGCAGTCGGAGGAAGAGACGCGGCATCACGGGGCCCCTTGGTTTTCTGGCTGATAGTTCAACCGCACACCGCCCCCGAAAACAAGCACATAACCGGCGCCATCGGTGGAATCGGCCCGCATCTCCATGTTTCCGGCCTGAATTGTGCCCGCGGGTGCGGCCCCTTCGACAGCGCCCGCGGCGCGCACGCGGGTCGAATCCAGCAGGCCGTCCAGCCGCTCGGTCGCCAGCCGGTAGCCGGGGCTGACCGTAACCTCCAGCCCGCCGCCCAGTTCGAAACTGCCCCGGCCGCGGTCGATGATCCCCTCATGCGCCGCAGCGTGCATCGTCTCGCCGTCCCGGCCCTCCAGCTGCAGATCCAGCCCCGTAACCTCAAGCCGCATGGTCGCGCCGGGGTCGGAACGCGCGGTCTCGGCGACGATGGTCAGCGCCGCGCCATCCTCGGTCACGCCGGCGAAGCGGGCGCCCGACAGGCGCGGATCGCGGGCGCGGTCCTCGACGTCGATCTCGGCATTCGAAATGGCCTGCGTGGGATCGACAGTCCGGGCCAGCAGGAAGACCAGCGACAACAGCGTCAGCGCGGTCAGCGGCAGCAGGACTTTCAGGATCCCTACGGTCCTGCTGTAGCCTGCCCTGCGCTGTCCGGGTTCCGCCAATGCCATGTCAGTGCGCGAAGATATCCACCTCGGGCCAGCCGGCAAGGTCGAGCTTGGCACGCATCGGCAGGAAATCGAAACAGGCCTGCGCCATCGCGGTGCGGCCCTCACGCGCCAGCATCCCTTCCAGCACCTCTTTCAGCCGGTGCAGGTACAACACGTCCGAGGCCGCGTAATCCTTCTGCGCCTGAGTGATCTCGACCGCGCCCCAGTCGCTGGATTGCTGCATCTTGGAAATGTCGACGTTCAGCAATTCCGACAGCAGGTATTTCAGCCCGTGCCGGTCGGTATAGGTGCGCACCAGCTTGGAGGCGATCTTGGTGCACCAGACGGGCGCGGCCAGCACGCCGAAGCGATGTTCCATCACCGCGATGTCGAAACGCCCGAAATGGAAGAGCTTCAGCACCTTGGGATCGGCCAGCAGACGGGCGAGATTCGGCGCCTCGGTCTGGTCCTGGGCGATCTGCACCAGATGCGCGTTGCCGTCGCCGCCCGACAGCTGCACCAGGCACAGCCGGTCACGGTGCGGGTTCAGGCCCATCGTCTCGCAATCGATGGCCACCACGAGGCCGAGGTCCAGACCGTCGGGCAGATCGTTCTGGTAGAGAAAATTCGCCATGAGGATGGTCTTTCGCCGGGAATGCGAACCCATCTAGTCCCGGGGGCGGGCCACGTCAATTCTGCGCACCCCCGGGCCTTTCTCGATGGCGCGGGCCTCAGCCCATCCGGTCCGAGGCATAGGCCCCGGGCGAGGCCGGGAAAACCACGGTGCGGTGGCCGTTCTGGAAGACCCGATGCTGGGCATGGGCATGGACCGCCCGGGCCAGCACCTGCGCCTCGACATCGCGGCCGAGCGAGACGTAATCGGCCGGGTTCTGCGCATGGGTCACGCGCACCGTGTCCTGTTCGATGATCGGACCCTCGTCCAGATCGGCGGTGACGTAATGCGCCGTGGCGCCGATCAGTTTGACGCCGCGCTGATAGGCCTGCTTGTAGGGGTTCGCGCCCTTGAAGCTGGGCAGGAAGGAATGGTGGATGTTGATGATCCGCCCCGACATCTTGGTGCAGAGCGCATCGGACAAGACCTGCATGTAGCGCGCCAGCACGATCAGCTCGGCGCCGGAACCCTCGACCACCTCCAACAGCCGGGCCTCGGCCACGGGCTTGTTCTCTTTGGTGACGTTGATGTGCCAGAAGGGCAGATCGTGGTTCACCACCACCTTCTGGTAAGTCATGTGGTTCGAGACCACACCGACCAGCTCCACCGGCAGGGCACCGATCCGCCAGCGATAGAGCAGGTCGTTCAGGCAATGGCCGAAGTTCGACACCATGAGCAGCACCTTCATGCGGCCGGCCGTGTCGTGGATCCCCCAATCCATGTCGAAAGCCTCGGCCACCGGGGCGAAGCCCGCGCGCAGGGCCTCGATGGTGGCACCGGTCTCGGCGGCGAAGCTGATTCGGGTGAAGAACTTGCCGCTTTCCAGATCGTCGTACTGGGCGGCGTCGGTGATGTTGCATCCCGCCTCGGCCAGATAGCCCGAGATTGCGGCAACGATCCCGCGGCGCGAGGCGCAGCGGACGGTCAGAACGTAGGGAATCATGGCGGGGCTTCCTGAAGGGAGGGGCTGGCGTCGGTCGATCCTGAGGGATTCTGCGACGCGGCATAAGGCCCCGACACAACGCCGGCGACACAAATCACGCGGCCTGCGACGCCGAAACCGAACCGCTGACGCCGATCGTCAACTTCGGTTCCCGCCCCGCCCCGTCAGCCCAGCGTGCGGCCGAAGAAATCCAGCGTCCGCTGCCAGGCCAGCGCTGCCGAGGCCGCGTCATAACTGGCCCGCTGGTCGCAGTTGAAGCCGTGGCCCGCGCCTTCGTAGACGTGGAACTCGGCCCCGGGCACGGCGGCGCGCACCGCCTCGTAATTCTCGGGCGGGATGCCAGTATCCTCGGCCCCGTAGTGGAACTGCACCGGGCAGCGCGGCAGCTGGGCAATCAGCCTGTTGACCATCCCGCCGTAGAAGCTGCTGGCGCCCGCGAAGCCTTCCAGCTGAGACGCCGCCGCATAGGCGACCGAGCCGCCCAGGCAGAAGCCGACAATCCCGGTCTTGCCCGCCCCCGCCAGATGGTCCCGCGCCGCCGCCACGTCGAGCAGGCATTTGCCCATGTCGAAGAGCGGGATCATGCCGCGGGCACGCGCCACCTCGTCGGGGGTATAGCCGGTCTGGAAATCGGGCTCGATCCGGTCGAAGACCGCCGGGGCAACGGCCCGGTAACCCGCCTCGGCCAGCCGGTCGCAGATCGAGCGGATATGGCTGTTGACGCCGAAGATCTCCTGCACGACGACAATGCCGCCCCGGGGCGTGCCCGCAGGCTCGGCCAGCCAGGCGCCCAGTTCGAAGCCGTCAGCGGCGGTGAGGGTGATGTCGGTCATGCGGGCAACTCCTGCTTTTGGATGGCAGGGTGCCGAATAAAGCCGGGCGACGCCAGCCTGTTGTTGCGCTCTGCGTGACCCAGGAAAAGCGAAACCCCGCAAGGCAGAACCTTGCGGGGCTTACGAGGACGCTTGGTGCCCAGAAGAGGACTCGAACCTCCACACCTTGCGGTACAGGTACCTGAAACCTGCGCGTCTACCAATTCCGCCATCTGGGCTGATTGCGTGAGCGGTGGATTATCCGGGGGCCGTGGGAGTGTCAACGGGGGCCACGAAAAAATCCGCGGGTCCGGCAAGAAATTTCCCGCGCCCTCCTCGCCGCAACGCAGCGACAGGCGGCGGCGCGGACCGCTTTGGACTTGTCCGCAAGGGGGGGCGGCGGTATTGAGCATCAAGTCTATAAAGGCGCGGAGGGCGAGATGACGAAACTGGTCACGATCCTGGGCGGTTCGGGCTTTGTCGGGCGCTATGTCGCGCGGCGCATGGCACAGGCCGGCTGGCGGGTTCGCGTCGCGACGCGGCGCCCGAACGAGCGGCTCTATGTCCGCACCTACGGCTTTGTCGGTCAGGTCGAGCCGGTTCTGTGCAACATCCGTGACGAGGCCTCGATTCGCGCCGTGATCCGCGGCGCCGATGCGGTGGTGAACTGCGCGGGCATCCTGCTGGAATCGGGCAAGAACACCTTTGACGCGGTTCAGGCCAAGGGCGCCGGCACCGTCGCCCGCCTCGCCGCCGAGGAAGGCGTCAAGCAGCTGGTGCATCTGTCGGCCATCGGCGCCGATGCCGAGGCCGAAAGCGATTATTCCCGCACCAAGGCCGAGGGCGAAGCCGCCGTGCTGGCCGCCTTCCCGGGCGCGGTGATCCTGCGGCCCTCGATCATCTTTGGCCCTGAGGACGATTTCTTCAACCGCTTCGCCGGGATGACCCGCTTCTCGCCGCTGCTGCCGATCGCCGGGGGCAAGACGCTGTTCCAGCCGGTCTATGTCGATGACGTGGCCGAAGCCGCCGTCAAGGGCGCGATGGGCGAGGCTCCGGCCGGTGTCTATGAGCTGGGCGGTCCCGAGGCGCTGAGTTTCCGCGCGCTGATGGCGATGATGCTGGACATGATCCGCCGTCACCGCGTCATCGTGAACCTGCCGAACTGGCTGGCCAGCGTCACCGCGACCCTGTTCGGCACCGCGCAATTCCTGACCGCGGGCCTGTTCACCAACCGCGTGCTGACCCGCGACCAGATCCGCGACCTGGGTCAGGACCGCGTGGTCGCCCCCGGCGCCAAGGGCCTGGCCGATCTGGGCATCCGGCCGACGCCGATGGACCTGATCCTGCCGACCTATCTGTGGCGCTTCCGCCCGGCCGGCCAGTACGAGTCGATCAAGGAATCGGCGAGCGGGCTGCGCGGGCAGGAATAAGCCCGCGCCCCCTTTCCGGCCTCAGGCATAGGCCATCCACAACAGCACCGCCCCCAGCACGATCCGGTAGATCACGTAGGGGGTGAAGCTGACCGCGGCCAGAAAGCGCATCATCAGCTTCAGCGCGATCAGCGCCGCCACGAACGAGATCGAGGCGCCGATCAGCCCGTCCAGCGCGGCGCGGGCATTGGCCGTCTCGACCAGATCCAGCGCCGTCAGCACGCCCGAGGCCATGATCGTCGGGATCGACATCAGCATGCTGAGGCGTGCGGCGTCGTGCCGCTCGAACCCCAGGAAGCGGGCGCCGGTGATCGTCGCGCCCGACCGCGAGGTGCCGGGGATCAGCGCCACCGCCTGCCACAGGCCCAGAACCACCGCATCGCGCAGGGTCCAGTTTTCGGCCCGGCGCTGTTCGCTGCCCATCTTGTCGGCGGCATAGAGCACCACGCCGAAACCCAGCATGGTCCAGCCGATCACCGCCATGGAGCGCATGCTGTCGACCAGCCCGGTCACTTTCAGCACCAGCCCCAGCAGGATGACGGGAATCGTCGCCACGATCAGCAGAAAGGCCATCCGCGCGCCGGGCGAATCAAGCCGCCCGCGCGCCATGTCCGGCAGCCCGCGCCAGACCTGGGCGACATCCTGCCGGAAGTAGAGCATCACCGCCAGCAGCGTCCCCACATGGACGCTCACATCCAGCGCAACCCCTTGATCCTGCAGCCCGGTAAGCTGCGGAAACAGGATCAGATGCGCCGAGCTGGAGATCGGCAAAAACTCGGTAATTCCTTGAATTAACGCAAGAATAAAGATGTGGTAGAGTGGCATGAAAGGGATCCCGGCTGCAGTCGGCGGCACCTTACGCCGTTTTGTGAAAAGCGGAAGTGACAAATGGTAGGTAAGTACTACTAACATATTTTCATGCAACACCCCGCAGATTCGACTACTTGCCGCAGAAATAAGTTGGATATAGGTAACTCATACTGACTTTTATTGCGGCGCGGTTCGTCGTATGCCAGCGCGACATTTCGGGAGGCCCAGCCATGGCAACACAGCGCATGCTTCAGTTCGTCACCAAGTCGAAGCAGATGCCCAGCAAGCGGGCGGCCGACGAGCGGCGCGAGGACTTCGCCGAGATCTACCGCGAATTCGCCGCCGAAAAGGCCGAGGAACAGGCCAGCCGCTGCAGCCAGTGCGGCGTGCCCTATTGCCAGACGCATTGCCCGCTGCACAACAACATCCCCGACTGGCTGATGCTGACCGCGACGGGCCGCCTGCGGGAAGCCTATGAGCTGAGCCAGGCGACCAATACCTTCCCCGAGATCTGCGGCCGCATCTGCCCGCAGGACCGGCTCTGCGAAGGCAATTGCGTCATCGAGCAATCGGGCCACGGCACCGTCACCATCGGCGCGGTCGAGAAATACATCACCGATACCGCCTGGGAAAACGGCTGGGTCCAGCCCGGCAAGCCGATGGTCGAGCGTGACCAGTCGGTCGCCATCATCGGCGCGGGCCCGGGCGGGCTGGCGGCAGCGGACAACCTGCGTCGCGCCGGCGTGCAGGTCACGGTCTATGACCGCTATGACCGCGCGGGCGGGCTGCTGACCTATGGCATTCCCGGCTTCAAGCTGGAAAAGCCGGTCGTCATGCGCCGGATCGAGCAGCTGGAAGCCGCGGGCGTGCAATTCGTGCTGAACTGCACCGTCGGCCAGGACATCAGCTTTGACGCGATCCGCGGCAAGCATGACGCGGTGCTGATCGCCACCGGCGTCTACAAGTCGCGCGACCTGGAAGGGCCGGGCGCGGAACTGGGCGGCATCGTCAAGGCGCTGGATTACCTGACCGCCTCGAACCGCAAGAGCTTTGGCGACGAGGTGCCGAATTTCGATTCCGGCCTGCTGAACGCCGAGGGCAAGCGCGTCGTCGTCATCGGCGGCGGCGACACGGCCATGGATTGCGTGCGGACCGCCGTGCGGCAGGGCGCGACCTCGGTCAAGCTGCTCTATCGCCGTGACCGCGACAACATGCCCGGCTCGCAGCGCGAAGTGCAGAACGCCGAGGAAGAGGGCGTCGATTTCGTCTGGCTGACCGCTCCCGCCGGGTTCGAGGGCGAGGACAGCGCGTCCGGCGTCGTGGTGCAGAAGATGCGTCTGGGCACGCCCGACGCCTCGGGCCGCCGCTCGCCGGAACTGATCGAGGGCGCCGATTACCTGGAGCCCGCCGATCTGGTCATCAAGGCGCTCGGTTTCGAGCCCGAGGCCCTGCCGACCCTCTGGGGTGTGCCGGAACTGACCGTGACGCGCTGGGGCACGATCCGCTGCGACCATGCCACGCATGCGACCAGCCTGCCCGGCGTCTATGCCGTGGGCGACATCGTGCGCGGCGCCTCGCTGGTGGTCTGGGCGATCCGCGACGGGCGCGAAGCGGCCGAGTCGATCCTGTCCTATCTGGCGCAGCCCGCCTCGGTGGCGGCCGAATGATCGCGGCGCGGCCCCACGCCCGCCCTGCCCTGAGCCGCCGCGGCCTTGTCGCGGCCGGTTTGGGCGTGGCCATGCTGGGGGCCGCGACGCAGGCCGGGGCCGAGGATTTCACGCCGCCCCAGGGCTGCACCGCCTTTCTGGCGGTCCAGACCCGGGCCTGCACCGTCTCGCAGCATTACACCTGCACAGACGCGCCGGGCGATCTGTGGCGCATGGATTTCGACGAACAGGGCGCCTTTTACCTGGGCCTGATCGACGCCGAGGCGCAATGGATCGAAAGCCGCTCCCTGCCCAGCGGCACAATCACCCGCACGCTGCTTCCGGCCCGTGACGCGGCCTCGGTCTCGACGCTGCTGTCCACCGGCTACGACGATTGGGATTTCGACGAGATCCGCGGCGGGGAACGGACCCGCGTGACGGGCTTCGACCGGCTGACCGGCGGGACCGAGGTGATCGACGGCGAGACGCTGCTGGGGACCGAGTTCGAGACCCGCTATTACAATGAGGCCGGGACGCTGCTGAGCACGATCACCGGGCGCGAATACGTCTCGGCCACGCATCGGCGGTTCTTTTCGGGGATCCGCACCTGGCGTTCGGGCGATCAGGAAAACACCACCGACAGCTCGCCCGCGGAATTCCTCTATCCCGGCGATCCGGGCTTTGCCTCGACCCAGCCGCGGCACAATTGCGGGCCGATGCTGAGCGCCCTGCCCCTGGCGGAGGATCACGCATGATCGAGACCCGCAAAGGCGGCTGCCTCTGCGGCGCCGTGCGCTTCGAGGCCGACCTCACCAAGCGCGAATTCGGCGCCTGCCATTGCGAGATGTGCCGCCGCTGGACCGGCTCGGCCCTGCTGGGGATCACCGTGCCCACCGGCAATGTCCGCTGGACCGGCGAGGCGCATATCGCCACCCGCCAGACCAGTGCCTGGGCGATGCGCGCCTGGTGCCGGGACTGCGGCTCGAACCTTTATTTCCGGGTTACCGCCGACAGCGAATGGGCGGGCAATACCGAGCTTCCCATCGGCCTGTTCGACGATGCGAACGGGCTGATTCTGTCCAACGAGATCTACATCGACCACAAACCCGACAGCTACAGCTACGCGGGCGAGGGGCGAACCCTGTTGACCCGGCAGGACTGCATCGACCGATTCAGCCAGCTTGCCAGCGAGTGAGAAGGAGACTGCCATGACCGTCTATGATGAAAACTGGGTCGCGGCCGAAGAAGCCAAGCGTCAGTGGATGGATGCCAACGGTCTTTACAAGACCGATGACGAGCATGCCTCCTGCGGCGTCGGCCTCGTCGTCTCGATCAACGGCAAGCCCTCGCGGCAGGTCGTCGTCAACGGCATCAACGCGCTGAAGGCGGTCTGGCACCGGGGCGCGGTCGATGCCGACGGCAAGACCGGCGACGGCGCGGGCATCCATGTGCAGATCCCGGTCCCCTTCTTCCATGACCAGGTGCGCCGCACGGGTCACGAGCCCGACCTCGACGCGCTGATCGCCGTGGGCCAGGTGTTTCTGCCGCGTACCGATTTCGGCGCGCAGGAGCGCTGCCGGACCATCGTCGAGGCCGAAGTGCTGCGGATGGGCTATTACATCTATGGCTGGCGCCATGTGCCGGTCGATACCTCGGTCCTGGGCGAGAAGGCCAACGCCACCCGCCCCGAGATCGAGCAGATCCTCATCAAGAACACCAAGGGCACGGACGAAGAGACCTTCGAGCGTGAGCTCTACGTCATCCGCCGCCGGATCGAGAAGGCCGCCGCCGCGCAGCAGATCCAAGGGCTCTACCTGTGCTCGCTGTCGTGCCGCTCGGTGATCTACAAGGGGATGATGCTGGCCGAACAGGTCGCCGTCTTCTACCCCGACCTGATGGACGAGCGCTTCATCTCGTCCTTCGCGATCTATCACCAGCGCTATTCGACCAACACCTTCCCGCAATGGTGGCTCGCCCAGCCGTTCCGCATGCTGGCCCATAACGGCGAGATCAACACGCTGAAGGGCAACGTCAACTGGATGCGGTCGCACGAAATCCGCATGGCCTCGTCCGCCTTTGGCGAGATGGCCGAGGATATCAAGCCGATCATCCCGGCGGGCACCTCGGATTCGGGCGCGCTGGACGCGGTGTTCGAGGTTCTGGTGCGCTCGGGCCGCTCGGCGCCGATGGCCAAGACCATGCTGGTCCCCGAGGCCTGGTCCAAGGCAACGGTTGAACTGCCGCAGGCCTGGCAGGACATGTATTCCTATTGCAACTCGGTGATGGAGCCCTGGGACGGCCCGGCGGCGCTGGCCATGACCGATGGCCGCTGGGTCTGCGGCGGCCTCGACCGCAACGGGTTGCGTCCGATGCGCTATGTGGTGACCGGCGACGGGATGCTGATCGCCGGTTCGGAAACCGGGATGGTGCCGGTCGACGAGATGACGGTGCGCGAAAAAGGCGCCCTCGGCCCGGGCCAGATGATCGCCGTCGACATGAAAGAGGGCAAGCTCTACCGCGACGTGGCGCTCAAGGACCGTCTGGCTGCCAGCCAGCCCTTCGGCGAATGGACCGACAAGATCGTCGAGCTGAACAAGCTGCTGGCCGATGTGCCGGAACTGCCGATCTTCGACGGCGAATCGCTGCGCCGCCGCCAGATCGCCGCCGGCTATTCGATGGAAGAGGTCGAGCAGGTCCTGACGCCGATGGCCGAGGACGGCAAGGAAATGATCGCCTCGATGGGCGATGACACGCCCGCCGCGGTGCTGTCGAAGGTCTATCGCCCGCTGAGCCATTTCTTCCGCCAGAACTTCAGCCAGGTGACCAACCCGCCGATCGACAGCCTGCGCGAAAGCCGGGTGATGTCGCTGAAGACCCGCTTCGGCAACCTCAAGAACGTGCTGGATGAAAGCAGCGCGCAGACCGAGATCCTGGTCCTCGAATCCCCGTTCATCGCCAACGAGGAATTCAAGGTCATGGTCCGCCAGTTCGGCGACGGCGTGGCGATGATCGACTGCACCTTCGAGGATGGCGCGGGCGAGGACGCGCTGCGTCAGGGGCTGGAGCGGATCCGGGCCGAGGCCGAGGATGCCGTCCGTTCGGGCAATTCGCACATCGTCCTGACCGATGAAAAGCAGGGCCCCGGCCGCGTCGCCATGCCGATGATCCTGGCCACCAGCGCCGTGCATTCCTGGCTGACCCGTAAGGGGCTTCGCACCTTCACCTCGATCAATGTCCGGGCCGCCGAATGCATCGACCCGCATTATTTCGCGGTGCTGATCGGCTGCGGCGCGACCACGGTGAACCCCTATCTGGCGCAGGACACCATCGCCGACCGCATCGGTCGCGGCCTGATCGAGGGCTCCTTGGTCGACGCGATGCGCCGCTACCGCGACGCCATCGACGCCGGTCTGCTGAAGATCATGTCGAAGATGGGCATCTCGATCATCTCGTCCTATCGCGGCGGGTTGAACTTCGAGGCCGTGGGCCTGTCCCGCGCCATGGTCGCCGAGTATTTCCCCGGCATGCACAGCCGGATCTCGGGCATCGGTCTGCACGGCATCCAGATGAAGGTCGAGGAAGTGCACGACAAGGGCTGGAAGGCTCCGGTCGGCCCGCTGCCGGTCGGCGGTTTCTACAAGGCGCGCCGCTCGGGCGAAAAGCACGCCTGGGAAGCCCAGACCATGCACCTGCTGCAAAACGCCTGCGAGCGCGCCTCCTATGATCTGTGGCGCAAGTATACCGCGGCGTTGCAGGCGAACCCGCCGATCCATCTGCGCGACCTTCTGGACTTCAAGCCGCTGGGCCGTCCGCTGCCCATCGAGGAGGTGGAATCGATCACCTCGATCCGCAAGCGCTTCGTCACCCCCGGCATGTCGCTGGGCGCGCTGAGCCCTGAGGCGCACAAGACCCTCAACGTCGCCATGAACCGGATCGGCGCCAAATCCGACTCGGGCGAGGGTGGCGAGGATCCGGCGCATTTCTTCCCCGAGCCCAACGGCGACAACCCGTCGGCCAAGATCAAGCAGGTGGCCTCGGGCCGGTTCGGCGTCACCGCCGAATACCTGAACCAGTGCGAGGAACTGGAGATCAAGGTCGCGCAGGGCGCCAAGCCCGGCGAGGGTGGCCAGCTGCCCGGCATGAAAGTGACCGAGCTGATCGCGCGGCTGCGGCATTCGACCAAGGGCGTGACGCTGATCTCGCCCCCGCCGCACCACGACATCTATTCGATCGAAGACCTCGCGCAGCTGATCTATGACCTCAAGCAGATCAACCCGCGGGCCAAGGTGACGGTCAAGCTGGTGGCGTCGTCCGGCGTCGGCACGATTGCGGCCGGCGTGGCCAAGGCCAAGGCCGACGTGATCCTGATCTCGGGCCACAACGGCGGCACCGGGGCCTCCCCGGGCACCTCGATCAAATACGCGGGCCTGCCGTGGGAGATGGGCCTGACCGAGGCGCATCAGGTCCTCGCCATGAACAACCTGCGCGACCGGGTGACGCTGCGCACCGATGGCGGGCTCCGCACGGGCCGCGACATCGTCATGGCGGCGATGCTGGGGGCCGAGGAATTCGGCATCGGCACCGCGGCGCTGATCGCCATGGGCTGCATCATGGTGCGTCAGTGCCAGTCGAACACCTGCCCGGTGGGCGTCTGCACCCAGAACCCGGAACTGCGCGCCAAGTTCACCGGCAACGCCGACAAGGTGGTGAACCTCATCACCTTCTACGCCTCGGAAGTGCGGGAAATCCTCGCCTCGCTGGGGGCGCGGTCAATTGACGAGATCATCGGCCGGGCGGATCTGCTGGCGCAGGTCAGCCGCGGGTCGGCGCATCTCGATGACCTCGACCTCAACCCGCTGCTCATCACCGTCGATGGCGCACGCTCGATCCGCTACGACCGCGACAAGCCGCGCAACGCCGTGCCGGATACGCTGGATCACGAGATCATCCGCGACGCCGCCCGCTTCTTCGAGGAAGGCGAGAAGATGCAGCTGAGCTACGCGGTGCGCAACACCCACCGCACGGTCGGCACCCGCGCCTCCAGCCATATCGTCAAGAAGTTCGGCATGCGCAATTCGCTGCAGCCCGATCACCTGACGGTCAAGCTGGCCGGTTCCGCCGGTCAGTCGCTGGGCGCCTTCGCGGTGCGCGGGCTGAAGCTGGAAGTGTTCGGCGATGCCAACGATTACGTGGGCAAGGGGCTGTCGGGCGGGCTGATCGTGGTGCGTCCGCGCATGTCCTCGCCGCTGAAGGCCTCCGAGAACACGATCATCGGCAACACGGTCCTCTACGGCGCGACGAACGGCAAGCTCTTTGCCGCCGGTCGCGCGGGTGAGCGGTTTGCCGTGCGCAACTCGGGTGCCTCGGTGGTGGTCGAGGGCTGCGGCTCGAACGGCTGCGAATACATGACCGGCGGCGTGGCGGTGATCCTCGGTTCCATCGGGGCGAACTTCGGCGCCGGGATGACCGGCGGCATGGCCTATGTCTATGACCCCGAAGACGCGGCCGAAAACCTGATCAACATGGAATCGCTGGTCACCTGCCCGGTGACGGTGGCGCATTGGGAAGATCAGCTGAAATCGCTGCTGGAACAGCATGTGGCCGAGACCGAAAGCGCCAAGGGCGCCGAGATCCTGCGCCGCTGGGATGTGGAGAAGGCGAATTTCCTGCAGATCTGCCCGAAGGAAATGCTGGTCCATCTGCCGCACCCGCTGGCCCACGAGGCCCAGGCGATGCCGGCCGAGTAACCCGTAGGGTGCGTGCTTGCACGCACCCTTCCCCACGAAAAAAGGGGCCGCGCGCGCGGCCCCTTTCCTTTTGTCCGGCGGACGGATCACTCCATCGGCACTTCCTGCATGGTGTCGCCGTCGATCTCGGCCAGGGTGTTCCAATGCCCCTCGCCGACCTGGCTGATGAAGATGTTGTTGGCGCCCTGATGGCCCGCACCGAAGTTGATATGGGTGCCCAGCAGCGGATCGTCGTAATCCAGCGCTTCCATCGCCGCGACGAAGCCCTCGGTCGTCAGGTCCGGCCCGGCGGCTTCCAGCGCCATCACCATCTGTTCGGCGGCGGTGTAGCCCAGCATGGCGAAACCGCTGGCCGGCTGGCTGTAGCGCGCCTCGTAGGCGGCGATGAAGGCGGCCGGGGCCTCTTCATCGGCGCGGGCCCGCAGGTCCTGCCACCCGGCCGAGGCATAGAGCCCGTCGGTCACGCCGCCCGGCACCATGGCCACGGGCTCCAGGAACCCGGCCGAGGAGGTGAGGAAGCTCACGTCGGTCCAGCCCAGCCGCTTGGCGGTGCCGACCACGGTGATCCCCTGCCGCACGCCCAGCGCCTGGGTGACGATCTGGCAGCCCGCGTCGCGCAGACGGCTGACGGCACCGACGAAATCTTCCTCGTCGGGGCGGTGGGTAGTCTCTTCGCCGAAGGTCAGGCCCAGCCGCTCGGCCGCCTCATGCGAGGCCAGCGCGATCTCCTCGCCGAAATCGGTCGGCAGGTACATCGAACAGACCGTGGTCGCGCCGGTGGTGTTGTGCAGATACTCGATCCCGGCCTGGATCTGGTCGTAATAGCTGGAGAAGCCGGTGAAGTTCATGCCGGGCGGATCGGGCAGGACCGCGCGGGCCGCGGTCAGCGGGTTCAGGTTCGGCACGCCCCGGCGTTCCATCAGCGGGTAATGCGCGAGGTTATGCGGCGTGCCCAGGTTCAAGAGCATGGCGAAGACGCCGTCGCGCTCGATCAGCTTGTTATAGGCCTGGGTGGCGCGGGGCAGCTGATAGCCGTGATCCTCGACGATGTAGCGGATCATGCGGCCATGCACGCCGCCATTCTCGTTCACCATGTCGATATAGAGGTTGGCGCCGTTCACCGCAGGCGTCGAGACCGCCGCGAACACGCCCGACAGGTCATGCGCCCCGCCGATCAGGATCTCAGTATCGGTGACGCCGCGCGTCTGCGCGCCGGCGCCGGCAGCCAGCGCCGTGAAGGCGGCCGCCGTCAGAAGCATCTTGGTCGTCGTCATGTCTTCCTCCCCTTTCGGACCCCCGCGGGGCCCCTTTGCGATCGTCAATACATGGCGTCGATCAGCGCCTTGTGCCGCTGCTCGACGGTTGCGCGTTTCAGCTTCATCGTGGCCGTTAGCTCCTCGTCCTCGGCCGTCAGAAGCACGTCGATCAGGCGGAAATCCTTGATCTGCTCGACGCGCGCGAACTCCTTGTTCACCGCCTCCACCTCGCGGCGGATCAGGTCCAGCACCGGCTCGGCGCGGCACAGCGAGCGGAAGTCGCTGAACGGCACCTTGTGGTCCTGGGCGTATTTCTCGACGTTCTCCTGATCGATCATGATCAGGCAGGTCAGATACTTGCGGCGGTCGCCGATGATGACCGCATCCGAGATGTAATGGCTGAACTTCAGCCGGCTCTCGATCTCGGCCGGGGTGATGTTCTTGCCGCCCGCGGTGATGATGATGTCCTTCATCCGGCCGGTGATGGTGACAAAGCCCTGATTGTCGATGCGGCCGACATCACCGGTGCGCATCCAGCCGTCCTCGGTAAAGGCCTCGGCGGTCTTGTCGGGCTTGTTCAGATAGCCGGTGAAGACATTGAGCCCTTTTACCTGGATCTCGCCATCCGGGGCGATCCGCGTCTCGATCCCGGCGCAGGTCTGGCCGATGGAGCCGACCTTGTTCGCCCCCGGCAGGTTGATCGTGCCGATGCCCGAGGTCTCGGACATGCCCCAGCCCTCGTAGACCGGGACGCCGATGGCGAAATACCAGCGCAGAAGATCGGGCGAGATCGGCGCGGCGCCGGTCAGCCCGTGGATGATCCGGTCCATCCCCAGCATGCGCCGCAGATTGGCCAGCACCAGGAAATCCCAGATCCGATAGCGCAGCGCCACGCCCGCGGGCACCGGCCGGTCGTCCAGCAGGCATTCCGCCCGTGCCCGCCCCGCCTTCAGCGCCTGGGCGAAGGCCCAGCGCCCGATCAGCGTGCTTTCCTGCGCCATCAGCAGGACGCGGGAATAGATCTTTTCCCAGACCCGCGGCACAGCGACGAAACCATGCGGCGAGATTTCCCGCAGGTTGTCGAACACCGTCTCCGGGCTTTCGGCGAAATTCACCGTCGAGGAGACGATGAGCGGCGTATAGAGCGAGACGATGCGTTCGAGGATATGGCACAGCGGCAGGAAGCAGAGCTGTTCCGCCCCCTTGGTGAAGGGCAGGTTGTAGAGGCTGACCTCCATCCCGGCCATGATGTTTTCCTGCGTCAGCATCACCCCCTTGGGGTTGCCCGTCGTGCCCGAGGTATAGATCAGCACCGCCGTGTCGCCGGGCTGCACCGCGTCGATGGCGGCGTCGAACTCGGCCGCCGATCCGCCGCGCCCGCGCTCGACCAGATCGCTGAGGAACAGGCATTTCTCATGCCGGAAGTCGTGCAGCCCCTCCTTGTCGAAGATCACCACATGCCTGAGGCCGGGCATCTGCCCCTCGACCGCCAGGAACTTGTCGAGCTGTTCGTCATTCTCGACGAACAGGATCTGCGTGTCGCTGTCATTGACCAGATAGGCCAGCTGCGAGGGCGAATCGGTGGTGTAGACGCCCGAGGAAATGGCCCCCAGGCATTGCGCGGCCATGTCGCACTGGATCCATTCCAGCCGGTCCTCGGACAGGATCGAGATGACCTGCCCCTTCTCCAGCCCCAGCGCCCGCATGCCCAGCGCGATCTCGCGCACGCGGTCCAGGTAATCGGCCCAGGAAAAGGCCTGCCAGATGCCCAGCTCCTTGGCCCGGTGCGCCGTGGCGCTGCCGTTCTCCTGGCAGCGGGCGCGCAGCAGGGCGGGGATGGTGGCATGGCCGTCGATATGCACCGGGCGCTTGCCCGGCTGGGCGTTGACGCGGACGCCCTTGATAACCGTCTGGGGAAGCGTGCTCATCGCCAGGTCTTCCTCTTCTTCCAGCGCCGCTCGCCCCGCGCGCCTTCGTTGGCGTGGCCCAGATAGAAACTGCGGATGTCTTCCGAGGCCGCGAGCTTCTCGGCGGTGTCCGACATGACGATGCGGCCCAGCTCCATCACATAGCCCTGATCGGCCAGATCCAGCGCCACGGCGGCGTTCTGTTCGACCAGCATCATCGTCACGCCCTCGTCCTGGTTGAGGCGCCGCAGGATGGTGAAGATCTCTTGCGTGAGAAGCGGCGACAGGCCGAGGCTGGGCTCGTCCAGCAGCATGATCTTCGGGCGCAGCATCAGCCCCCGGCCGATGGCCAGCATCTGCTGTTGCCCGCCCGACATGGTGCCCGCCTCCTGCCCCCGGCGTTCGGCGAGGATCGGGAAATAGCTGAACACCATGTCCCGGTCGCGGGCGATCTCGGCCTTGTCGTGGCGGGTATAGGCGCCGAGCGCGAGGTTTTCCTCGACCGTCAGCAGCGGAAAGACCTCGCGCCCCTCAGGCACCTGCACGATGCCGCGGCGCACCACCTGATGCGGCTCGCGGCCCTGGATCTCCTCGCCCTCGAACAGGATCTGGCCCTTTTCGGGGTCCATGATGCCGGAAATCGTCTTCAGCAGCGTCGTCTTGCCCGCGCCATTGGCGCCCAGCACGGTGACGACCTGCCCCTTGTGAACCTCCAGACTGACGCCCCGGATCGCCATGATCGGGCCGTAGAAGGTTTCGAGGTTCCGCACCTCAAGCAGCGCGCTCATACCCGCACCCCCGCCGCGTTCGCGGTTTTCGAGATGGCCGAGGTGCCGAGATAGGCCTCGATCACCGCCGGATGCGCCTGCACCTCGGCGGGCGTGCCCTCGGCGAGTTTCGCGCCATCGGCCAGCGCCAGCACCCGGTCGCAGACCTTGCTGACCAGCCCCATGTCGTGTTCCACCATCAGCACGGTGATGCCCATCTGGCGACGGATGTCGTCGATCCACCAGCGCATATCCTGCGTTTCCTCGACCGAGAGGCCCGAGGCGGGCTCGTCCAGCAGCAAAAGCCGCGGCTTGGTGGACAGCGCGCGGGCGAGTTCCACCACCTTGCGGACGCCGTAAGGCAGGCCGGCGATGCGCGTGTCGCGATAGGGTTGCAGGTCCAGGAAGTCGATCACCTCCTCGACCGCGTGGCGATGCTCGCGCTCTTCCTGCCGGACGCGGCCCGCGAACAGCATCTGTTCGACCAGCGTGCTGCGCCGGTGCCGGTGCCGCCCGACCAAGAGGTTCTGCAGCACCGTCGCCATCTCGAAGAGTTCGATGTTCTGAAAGGTCCGGGCGATGCCGAAATTGGCGATCTCATGCGCCTTGTGGTTCAGCAGGTTGTGGCCGTCGAAGGTGATCGACCCCGACACCGGCCGGTAGAAGCGCGAGATCATGTTGAAAACGGTGGATTTTCCGGCGCCGTTCGGCCCGACCAGGGCAAAGACCTGCCCCTCCTCCACCGCCATGCTGAGGTTGTTGACCGCCGTCACGCCGCCGAACTTGAGCGTCACGCCATCGAGGGACAGAAGGCTCATCTCAGGCGCTCCGTCTTCAGATAGGATTTCTGGCGGCGGAACATGTCGCGGCGGGCGAAGGGGAAGAGCTGCAGCCAGGTCCGCATCTTCAGCCAGCGGCCGTAAAGCCCCATCGGCTCGAACAGGATGAAGGCGATGAGGATCATGCCGAACACCCCCGTCTCCAGCCCGGGGATGGAGGTGGAGCCCAGCTGATCGGTGACGATGGACAGGAATTGCGGCAGGAAGGCGATGACGATCGCGCCGAGAAAGGCGCCGTGGATGAAGCCCAGACCGCCGATGATGATCGCCATCAGCAGCTGGATCGAGATCAGGAAATTGAACGTCTCATTGTTGAAGGCCCCGGCGAACAGGCCCATCAACGCGCCGCCCAAGCCCGCGAAGGCGCAGCTCAGCCCGAAGGCCAGCGTCTTGGTGCGGGCCACGTCCACGCCCATCGCCTGCGCCGAAATCTCGGAATCGCGGACGGCGGCGAAGGAGCGGCCCAGCGGCGAGCGCAACAGGTTGCGGTAGAAGAACGTCACCATCAGCGCCGTGCCCAGCGCCAGATAATACCAGGTCTCGGGCGCGGCCCAGCGGTTGATCTCGATCCCGAAGATCCAGATCTCGGGCGCGAAATAGCCGTTCACGCCGCCGGTCCAGGGCGAGAGGATGACGATCAGGTCGTCCATCAGGATCGACAGCGCCAGCGTGAAGATCGCCAGATACACCCCGTGCAGCCTGAGCGCCGGGATGGCGATGATCCCGCCGATGATGCCGGTGAACACCCCGGCCAGCAGGAAGGCCGCGAGGAACGGCAGCCCCAGCTCCATGAAGTTGACGCAGGAATAGGCCCCCATCGCCATGAAGGCGGAATGACCGAGGCTGACCTGCCCGGTCTGCCCGGTCAGCAGCATCAGCCCCAGCCCGGCGACGGCCCAGATCAGCACGTTGGTCATCTCGCCCAGGTAGAAGCTGTCGATCACCCAAGGCAGGGCCAGCAGCACCAGCAGGAGGGCCGCATAGAGCGAGAAGTTCCACCAATCGGGGAACAGGCGGATGTCGTGGTCGTAGCTCGTCTTGAAATGGAACCGCATCCGCTCAGACCTTCTTCACGCGGACCTGCGCGAACAGCCCGTGCGGGCGGAACACCAGAACCAGGATGAGCAGCGCATAGGGCGCGATCTGCGAGTAACCGGCAGGGAAATAGCGCGCGGCGAAGGGCTCGATGATCCCGACGATCAGCCCGCCCATCAGCGCCCCCGGCAGGCTGCCGAAGCCGCCGATCACCGCCGCGGCGAAGGCCTTGATGCCGATGAACCCGGCCGAGATGGCCAGCGTCCCCTTGGACGCATAGAGGATCCCCGCCACGCAGGCGACGACCCCCGCCAGCGCCCAGACCGCCCCCTGCACCCGCTTGACCGGGATGCCCATGTAATAGGCCGCCATCTGATTCTGGCTGGCGGCCTGCATGGCGAGGCCCAGCTTGGTGCGCTGGAAGAACTGCCACAGGCCCAGCGTCATGGCGAGTGTGACCACGATCACCGCGATATCGGCCATCGACAGCACGACGCCGCCCATCCGCACATCGCCCAGCGCAAGGGGTGAATGCAGGTTCTGCGGCTCGTGCCCCCAGATGACCCCGGCGACGAAGCGAATCACAAAGCCCAGCGCGATGGTCAGGATGACGACCGCCGTCTGGCTCTGCCCGAACATGAAGCGCAGGATGGCGATATCCAGCAGATACCCCAGCGCCCCCATTATCAAGAGCGCCAAGGGCACGGCCAGCCAGAAGTTCAGCCCCATGTATTGCGGGTTGACCAGGCCCACCATGACGAAGGCGCCCAGCATCATCAGGTCGCCCTGGGCGAAGTTCACGGCCTCGGTCGCCTTGTAGATCAGCACGAATCCCAAGGCGACGAGACCGTATACGCAGCCGTTCGCGAGACCGCTCAACAGCAGTTGCAGCACATCCATGGATGGTCCTCCCAGACCCGCGCCGCCCCTGACCCGGCGTTGGCCGCCGGTGCCGGTCCTCCGGACGCGTCAATCCAGAATTGCTGCAACCCTCCTGCGATTCAACCGTTTTTCGACCGAATGGGAAAAAGCGACGTCGGGGAACCCTGCGTCCCGACACCATGGCAAAAGTGTGGCAAAGGTTTGCACACATTTGGATTTGTAGCCCCGGCGGAAACAAAACTCTTCTTCTGCGTGCATTGCGGGGTTATTCTTCACGTGTGTCCGACCGTATTTTTCGCTGCCCTGACCAGTACGGGTCGTATCGATCTGCTGCAAAGCTAACCTTTGGGGGTTCTCATGCCAAATCTCGCTGCCGAAAAGTTCAACCCTGAATTGCTCTCGCTGTTCAGGGACTCAACTCTCGGCCTTTATCTGGACGGTTTCGAGGACGAGATCTTCGCCCGTGGCCGCGTCCGTCACCTTGCCCCCGGCGCCCATCTGGAGATGACCGGCGATGCGCCGCTCAATGTCGTGCTCGACGGTCGCCTGGCCGGTGCGCGGGGCTGGTACGGGCCCGGCAACCACTTCGGCGCCGACCAGAATGACCTTCTGGCGGTCGACATGCCGGCCCGCGTCTGGTCGCTGGACAGCCAGAACGCCAGCCGCGAGCAGCACCGCGTCATCGCCAAGGCGCTGATCGGCGCCGATGCCGCCGAACTGGCCGCGACGCCCCCCGAGCACCTGCCCGACCCCGAGACCCTGTGTAACCACGAACACCCCGAGATCCGCCGTCAGGCCGCCCGTCTGCGCCGCGCCACCCCCGCCAGCACCGCCGAGGCGATCCTCAAGTTCGTCCATGCCATGCCCTACCGCTTCGGCGCCTGGCAGGAGCGCGCCTCGGACACGCTGGTGCGCGGTGTCGGCATGTGCACCACCAAGACCAACCTGCAGGTCGCGCTGATGCGCGCCGCGGGGCTCGAGGCCGGCTTCGCCGAAATTCCGATTTCCACCAGTGTGTTGGGCAAGCTGATGCCGACCGGCTGGCTGGCCCTGCAACGCCCGAGCGTGCGCCATTACTTCGGCGCGGTGAAGCTGGGCGGGCGCTGGCACGGGGCGGATGCCTCCTACGATTACGCCAGCTATCGCATCTTCCTGGAGATGTTCCCCTGGATGGCGCCGCGCGAAGAGCCGGTCCTGACCGAGGGCAGCCCCTATATCCCGTCGATGGAGATCCAGCACCTCGACCTCTTCGACATCACGGTCGTACCCTCGATCGCCGAGGAGATGGGCAAGCGCAGCCGCTTCCTGACCCGTCATTTCGAGGCGCTGAACACCCGCGTCGACCGCGCCCGCGGGGCGCATCTGAAATGGCGTCCGGGCCTCGACCAGATTGCGCAGACCAGCGCGCAGGACGACGAGGTGCGTGCATGAGCCTTTACGACTGGGACTTCCGGGCACCCACGCCGTCCAGCATGGGCGACCACGACGTGCCCCGGGCGTCCGACCGGCTGGCGGGCAAGCGCATCGCGCTGCTCGTCACCGGCGGCATCGCGGCGATGAAGACCCCGGAAGTGGCGCGCGGCCTGCGCCGCCACGGGGCCGAGGTGGTGGCCTTCGCCAGCGAGGACGCGCTGCGCTACGTCGCGCGCGAGGCGCTGGAATGGGCCACCCTGGGCCCGGTGGTGACCGGCCTGACCTGGCGGGCCGAGCATCTGAGCGATTCGCAGCCCTTCGACGCCTATCTGCTGGCCCCGGCCACCCATTCGACCATCGCCAAGATGGCGCATGGCATTGGCGATTCGGTCGTCACCTCGACGCTGATCTCGGCTTTGGGGCGAATGGAGCAGGGCCGCGCGCAGGTGCTGGTGGCGCCGACCATGCACGGCACGATGCACAACGCGCAGCTGGTGGACAACGCCCGCCGTCTGGCCGCGCAGGGCGTGCATCTGATCGCGCCGCGCGACGCCTATGGCAAGCACAACCTGCCGGAAACCGAGTTCCTCTGCATCGCGGTCGGCCGGGCGCTCAGCCAGTCGCGGCTGCGCGGGCGGCGGATCATGGTCACGGCGGGCCCCACCCCGGTGCCGATTGACGGTGTGCGGCGCATCGTCAACCGCTTCCGCGGGCGACTGGGCGCGCAGGTGGCCGAGGAACTGACCTGGCGCGGGGCCGAGGCCGAACTGATCCTCGGCGACGGCGCCTGGCGGCCGAAGACGCCGATGCCGATCACCGTGACCCGCACCTATGACGAATACCGCGACACGGTGGTCGAGCGGGTCAAGGCCGGGGTCTGGGCCGGGATCTTTTCGGCGGGCGTCGCCGATTACCGGCCGAAACAGGCGGTGCAGGGCAAGATCGCCTCGGGCCAGTCCAGCCTGATGCTGGAGTTGGAGCCGACCGAAAAGGTCATCGACATGGCCATGGCCGCCGATCCCGACATGCACACCGTCGCCTTCAAATATCTGGAAGGCGTCAGCGAGGACGAGCTGATCCGCGTCGCCGCCAAGCGGCTGGACCGGGCCGGGGTGGTTGTGGCGACCCGGGGCGAGGATACCCGCGGCACCGACCAGCGGGCGCTGATGGTCTATCCGCATGGCGTCACCCCGATCGAGAACAAGCGGGCCATCGCCAACGCGATTGCCGACCACCTGGAAGGCCTGGCCGGGCAAGCGGCGATGCTGAACGCTGCCGAATAGCCCCGCGAACGACCGGCACGGCCCCCGTCCCGCCCCTTCCCTCGGGGGGCGGGACGGTCCTTTTCCGGGGGACCGCGGTGCGGTCAGATCATGCGGATCACGTCCTTCTCGACGGCCAGCATGTAGCCCTGACGGGGAATGTTGCGCACCAGAAGCTCGCTGACGATCTGGTTGCCCAGCGAATCGCGCAGCCGCTTGATGCGGGTGGCGCCCGCCGCTTCCTCGCAATCCGACTCGCGGCGTCCGGTGATGACCGCTTCCAGCGAGGTGCCGGTCAGCATCTCGTCATCCATCCGCGCCTCGGCCAGAACCGCCAGCGCCTCGACCGCGGCTTCGGTCAGGTTGAATTCCAGATCGTTGATATAGACCTTGCGCTCGGACCGGCTGATGACCAGCGAGGACACCTGGATCCCGGTCTTCTGCACCACGGCCAGCTTGCGGTTCAAGGCGATCAGCGCCAGCACGAGGACCAGCGAGGTGATGAGCAGAAGGCTGGCAAAGACGATCAGCACGAAGATCACGCCGCGATAACTGACCAGAACCTCGGTGAAGGTGGTGCCCGATTGCGCCAGGATCTCCAGCAGCCGCAGTTCAGCCTGTCCGGTCAGATCCGAATTCTCGGCAAAGATCTGCAGGACGCGGGCGTTGAACTCGTTGGTATCCGGCAGGTTCAGGAACAGCAGAATGGCGGCCGCCGCCAGGATGAGGACGATGGCCGCCAGACCGAGCTGAATCGCCCGGGACCCGCCGCGGGTGAGGGAGTTCTCAGTAAGAGAGGTAGTGTCCACCGGTATAGCCCGAGTTTGCTGGCGCAGAGTTGCTGGTCACTGTGGACACAATATTCTGCAAGGTCCAGCCGGACCGCGACAGACGGGATTGAAGATATTGCGAGGCGGCCTGCGCGCTGCAGCTGTTTCCGGGGATCTGGGCGATCCCATAGGCCAGCTGCACCGGGTTCTGACGCGATGCGCGGTATTCCGCGTAACAGGCAGCCTGGGCAGGCAGGGCCAGCGTCATCAGCAGGGCCAGGGAGAGAATCGGCAGTTTCATGCGCATGTCGGGGTCCTTCGGGGGAATGGCGGGATCTTCGGCAAAGATGCGCCGACCCCCTGCGCTATGCAATATCGGGGCGATGGAACCCACGGACGACACAGGCGTTATCGGATAACCGACCCGCGATATTGCCTGTCACGACCGGTACGCGCAGCGTGAAGCCATGCCGGCAAGGCCTCTCTCGAGTCCCTTCGTGGCTGGGCCCTTGCCGACCCGTCAACCCGCATCCCTGAAAGGTCAGGTCATGACAAACTCCACCCCCCTTCGCCGCTTTGCGGCCGGGCTGCTGCCGCGTCGGGCGACGATGTTCGCCGCCGCAGCCGCCGTGGCCCTCGCCGGTGTCAGCGCCGCCCCCCGTCCGGCGCAGGCCGACAATGCCGAGGACATCCTGCGCTTCCTCGCCGGTGCCATCGTCATCGGCGCCATCGTCAACGCCATCGACGACAACAGCACGCCCGCCTACACCGGCCGCTGGACGCTGCCCGGCCAGTGCCTGGAAACCATCCGGGTGAACGGGCGGAACATCAATTCCTACAACGCCCGCTGTCTGAACCGCGCGGGCTACGACAACCTGCCCGGCAATTGCCGCTACGAGTTCCGCGTCAACAACGGCAATGCCCGCACCCGCACCGGCTATATCGCCGAATGCCTCTATGACGCCGGTTACAGCCGGTCCTCCGGGGGCGGCTGGAGCCAGCCGCCGCGCTGGGACGACCGCTGGGACAACGACCGCCGTCCGCCCTATGGCGGGCGCCATCCCGACCGTCGCCCGCCCTATGGTGGCGGTGGCTGGCAGCGCCCCATCACCCGTCTGCCCGACCAGTGCAGCATGCATTTCCGCATGAACGGCAGCCGGGTTGACGGCTATTGGGCGAACTGCCTGGAAAACGCCGGTTTCTACAACCTGCCGGGCTATTGCCAGGTCCGCTCCACCGACGGCCAGCGCATCTATACCGGCCAGTGCCTGCGGCAGGAAGGCTACCAGTAAGCCGCGGAACATTTGCAGATCACCGGTCCAATGTAAGCGTTTCGTAACGATTGCCCGCGATGGTGAGAACAGTAACGAGTGGGTCGGTGCCGGCGCCGATCAGTGAGTAGCAGGGCATGTCATCGCTCCCGGTCCCCGGACCGGGCGGGGCGGGTCGAAAGGCCCGCCCTTGCTGTTGCCCGGCACCGTTGCGGGCAGACGCGGCGCATGGTTCAACGGCGCATGACCCTCGCACGCCCCCGCCCCGATCTGTCGCTGGAAACCGCCCTTGGCCTGCCGCTGGTGGCTGGCGTCGATGAGGTGGGCCGCGGCCCGCTGGCGGGCCCCGTCACCGCCGCCGCGGTAATCCTGGACCCTGCCCGCATCCCCCCAGGCATCGACGACAGCAAGCGGCTGAGCGAACGGATGCGCCAGCGACTGGCGCTGGAGATCCGCGAGAGTGCGCTGGCCTTCGCCGTGGCCCATGCCAGCGTCGAGGAGATCGACGCGCTCAACATCCTCGAGGCCAGCCACCTCGCCATGCGCCGCGCGCTGGCTGCCCTCACACCCGCCGCCCAGCACGCGCTGATCGACGGCAACCGCCTGCCCAAGGGGCTGGAGATCCCGGCGCAGACCGTGGTGAAGGGGGATGCGATCAGCCTGTCCATCGCCGCCGCCTCGATCCTGGCCAAGGTGGAGAGGGACGCGATCATGCGTGAACTTGCGCTCGCAAACCCCGGATATGGTTGGGAAAAAAACATGGGCTACCCCTCGGCCCAACACCGCGTTGCACTTGAGCAACAGGGGGTCACCCCACATCATCGCCGCAGCTTCGGCCCCGTCCGCAAGATGTTGTGTTAAGAACGCAAAATAAACACCTGATTCAAAAAGGAATTGACGGGACGCCCGTCTTGAATCATCTTGGCCCGTAACGGAGCGCTGCGAAAAAAGATGGCGCCCAGATGAGGCAGTGATGACAACCAAGACCCGGGCGCCGGTGGCTGAAAAGCTACCGCTCGACCAAATTCTTGCGGGCGATTGCATCGAGATCATGAACAGCCTGCCCGAGGGCAGCGTTGACCTGATCTTTGCAGACCCGCCGTATAACCTTCAGCTGAAGGGCGCCCTGCATCGGCCGGACAATTCCGCCGTCGATGCCGTGACGGACCACTGGGACCAGTTCGCCAGTTTCGCCGCCTATGACGCCTTTACCCGCGCCTGGCTGAAAGCCGCGCGCCGGTTGCTGAAACCCGATGGCGCGATCTGGGTGATCGGCAGCTATCACAACATCTTCCGGGTCGGTGCGGCCCTGCAGGATGCGGGTTTCTGGGTGCTGAACGACGTCATCTGGCGCAAGTCGAACCCGATGCCCAACTTCAAGGGCAAACGGCTGACCAACGCGCATGAGACGATGATCTGGGCCTCGAAGGCCGAGGCGTCGAAATACACCTTCAACTACGAGGCGCTGAAAGCCCTGAACGAGGGCATCCAGATGCGCTCGGACTGGGTGCTGCCCATCTGCACCGGGCATGAGCGTCTGAAGGACGAAAACGGCGACAAGGCCCATCCGACGCAGAAGCCGGAAAGCCTGCTGCACCGGGTTCTGATCGGCTCCACCAACCCCGGCGACGTGGTGCTGGATCCCTTCTTCGGCACCGGCACGACCGGCGCCGTGGCCAAGATGCTGGGCCGCCATTTCATCGGCATCGAGCGCGAGGAAAACTACCGCAAGGCCGCCACGGCGCGTCTGGCGCGGGTGCGGCCCCTCGATGCCTCGGCGCTGGAAACGACATCCTCGAAACGCGCCGAACCGCGCGTTCCCTTCGGCCAGCTCGTGGAACGCGGGTTGCTCAGGCCGGGCGAGGTGCTGCTCTCGCCGCGCGGAAAGCCGGCGAAGGTGCGGGCCGACGGGTCGCTGGTGTCCGAAACGCACCGCGGCTCGATCCATCAGGTCGGGGCCGCGCTCGAAGGCGCGCCCTCCTGCAACGGCTGGACCTACTGGCAGTTCAAGCGGGACGGCCAGCTGATCCCCATCGACATCCTGCGTCAGCAGATCCGGTCCGAGATCGGCCGCGACTGACGCGCATTTGTTTACCGCCAGCGTCCTGTCGCCAGATGGGACGCCACTTTGCCCCCCGGCTTCGGCCGGGGGCTTTTTTCTTACCTTGATCTAGCGCTCGCGCCCGGCGGTCAAGGGCGAAGACCCGCGACCGGCCCCGATCGGCACCCAACCGCCGGACAGGCGAAAACCGGCGCCGGGCTGCGGCGCCGGTTTCGGCGTTCGGGATCGGGAACCACCGGGCCGGTTTGCCCGCGTCCGGGGCTCAGGCGTCCTTGTCGGCGTTCTTCTCGGCGGCTTTCTTCATCCGCGCCAGCAGTTCCGCCTTGTCCGGGGCGCCGCCCAGCTTGCCCTTGGGATGTTCGACGACCGTCTTGTTGCGGGGCTGTTTGCCCGCGCCGCTGCGCCCGCCCGATTTGCTGTAATCTGCCATCTTCTGTCCTTTCAGTCCCGCGCCAGCTCGTGCTGATACCTGAGCCGCGCGACGTCTTCGTTGCGATCCGCCTTGCGCAGGTCGCTCAGCGTTTGTTCCACATAACTCATATGATGCTCGGCCGCAGCCCGTGCGGCGAGCGGATCGCGCATCTGGATGGAATCGTTGATCGCCCGGTGCTGTTCCAGCAACAGATCGCGCGTCGTGCGCTGCCGGAACATCTGCTGGCGGTTATAGAAAACCCCCGCCTTCAACAGGTCGAACATGGCCCGCATCATGTGCAGCATGATGATGTTGTGGCTGGCCTCGATGATCGCCAGGTGGAATTCGGCGTCCAGCTCCGCCTCGTCGGCCGGGTTGCGCTTCTGATGCGCCGCTTCCATCTTGCGAAACACCGTGTCGATGACCTTGAGGTCGGTCTCTGATCCGAAGCGCGCGGCGCGGTCGGCGGCCATCCCCTCCAGATCGCGGCGGAAGCTCACGTAATCGAAGACCGCCTCGTCATGGCTGGCGAAAAGCTGGGTCAGCGCGCCCGAAAAGGCCGAGCCCAGCATGTCAGCCACGAACACGCCCGAGCCCGCCCGGCTGACCACCAGCCCCCGCGCCTGCAGATCGGCGATCGCCTCGCGCAGGGACGGACGGCTCACCCCCATCCGCTCGGCCAGCTCGCGCTCGGCCGGCAGACGCTCGCCCGGACGCAACAGGCCGCGCAGGATCAGAAGCTCGATCTGGCGAACCACCCCCTGCGACAGCCTTTCCTGATGAACCGGTTGAAACGGCATGGCTCTCCCTCGATTGGTCAAGAGATATGACCGCAGCCGGCGTCAAGCAATGGGCTATCAACGAAAAGGGGCCGGGCGCATGGCCCGGCCCCCGTCGCGCTGTCCAGCCGGTCAGCTGGGGCGGATGGTGATGACCACGCGGCGGTTCTGCGCCCGGCCCGAGGCGGTGTCGTTCGAGGCGACGGGCTGCGATTCGCCCATGCCGCGCGCCTGCACCCGGTTGCCCGGCACGCCCGCGCCGATCAGCACGCCCGCGACCGCATCGGCCCGGCGCAGCGAGAGCTGCTGGTTGTAGGATTCCGAACCGGTCGAGTCGGTATGGCCGGTCACATAGACGATGCTCAGCGGGTAGGAGTTGATGTTCTGCGCCACGCTGCGCAGCATCTGCGCCAGATCCGGGCGGACCGAATAGCTGTCGGTGGCGAACAGGATGTCCTGCGCCATGGTCACGGTGATTTCCTGCCCGGTGTTGACCACCGTCGCGTTCGAACCGAGCTGCGCGCGCAGTTCCGCCGCCTGACGGTCCATATGCGCGCCGATGGCACCGCCCGCGATGGCACCGAGGCCAGCGCCGACCAGCACCTCGGGGGTGCGGTTGCCCTGGCCGGTGGCCAGGCCCAGCAGACCGCCGGCCAGCGCGCCGGTCATGGCGCCGGTCTGGGTGCGGTTCATTTCGCCCGTCGAGGTGGTGCAGGCCGCGGTGAGCGAGAGCGCGGCAAGCGCCGCGAACGCCTTGGATGCCATCATGGAAATACTCCTTCGGAATGGTTTGGCCGAAACCCTAGCGAAAGGCGTTTCCCGGCGACAGAGCCCGCAGCATGCCGCTCGCGTCAAGATTGCTTGATCGGCGGGTTGCCGCCAGCGGCATCGGCGGCTCAGGCCGCCTCGTCGCGCGCCGCCTCCCAGGCCAGCATGGCCCGCTTCACCGGAATCCCCCAGTGATAGCCGGTCAGCGCGCCCGATTTGGCCAGCGCCCGGTGGCAGGGGATCAGCCAGGAGATCGGATTGCGCCCGACCGCCGCCCCCACCGCCCGGTTGGCGGTCGGCTGGCCGATGGCGCGGGCGATCTCGGAATAGGTGGTGACCTTGCCCGAGGGGATGGACAGCAGCGCCTCCCAGACCTTGATCTGGAAGGGCGCGCCGATCAGGTAGAGCGGCGTCTCGCTCAGCCCGCCCTTCGCGCCAAAGGCGGTGTCGACCCAGGGCCTCAGCCGCATCGGATCCTCGACAAACCGCGCCTTCGGCCAGCGCCCGGTCAGATCGGCAAAGGCCGCCTCCGCCCCCATCTCGGCGGCGAAACCCATGCCGCAGAGCCCCTTGTCGGTCCCCATGACCAGCGCCGGGCCGAAGGGGCTGTCGAACCAGCCCCAATGGATCACCAGCCCCGCCCCGCCCTTGGCGTAATCGCCGGGCGTCATCGCCTCCCAGCGCAGGAACAGGTCATGCAGCCGCCCCGGGCCCGACAGCCCGCTGGCATGCGCCGCCTCCAGCACGGTGAACCGCTCGGCCAGCAGGCGCCGGGCATGGCCCAGCGCCAGATATTGCTGGTAGCGTTTGGGCGAGACGCCGACCCATTGCGTGAAGACCCGCTGGAAATGCGCCGGGCTCATGCCCAGCCGCCCGGCCAGCTCCTCCAGCGAGACCCGCTCGCCCGCCGCGTCGATCTCGGCAATCGCCCGGCCGATGACCCCGTAATGATAGGCCCGCTCGTCCTGATCCCCGTCCATCGCCCGCCCCTTCATTCTGCTGCAAATACGCCCTTCGGCACCAACCTATCCCCCGGGTGCCCGGGCTTCGACCCGGAACCTGCGCTTTCAGCCCGCCCACCAGTCGCGCGGCTTCAACCGTTTGGCCCGGCCGGACCGGTCGTCCAGCCACAGGGCCAGCCGTCGCAGCGGCGAGAGCGCCAGCTTCAGCCACAGCCGGTTGCGCCGCTTGCTGAAATCGCGGTTGAACGGGCAGACCCGCAGGCAGATCGCGCAGTCGGAGGCCAGTTTCGCCCAATAGCCGAAGCATTTCTCGGCGTCCGAGGTCCATTTGACCACGCCCTTGATGGCGCTGCGGTTGGTGCCGCCTGCCTCGGGCGCGCCGAAGGGCAGCGCCTTGACCGGGCAGCCCTCGGCGCAGCGGGTGCAGATGTCGCAGACCGCCTTCACGCCCAGCGGTTTCGGCGCGTCATGGGCCAGCGGCAGGTCGGTGAAGATCTTGGAAAACCGCAGCCTCGGCCCGAATTCGGGGGTGATGACCAGCTGGTTGCGGGCGTATTCGCCCAGACCCGCCTTCACCGCGAAGGGGATGACCAGCCCGGTGTCGTTCATCGAGGCCACTGCCCGATAGCCCATGTTGCGGATGAAGGCCGCAAGCTGCATCACGATCGCCGCCTCGTGGCTGTATTCCCGCCCCGTCGCCGCCCCGGCCAGCGCCGAGGGATAGGTCTGCACCAGCGGCGCATCCATCTGGTGCCCCAGCACGATGACCGAGCCGAGGCCGGGCGGCAGATCCACCGGCACCTCGGAAAAATCGCGGGTATCGACCTGCGAGGCATAGATCCAGCGCGGGTCCATCCCGGTGATGCCGCAGAGGTCCGCGCCAAAGAAGCGGGCGACGCGCTTGACCTCCTCGGCCATCGCCGCCGGGTCCTCGACCGGCACCTGCACCGGCGCCACCGGCGTGTCGGCGCGGATCGGCGCCTGAAACCCCTCGCGCACCCCCTCGGCGGCGGATCGGTTCGAGATGATATCGCTGACCAGCCAGGCCGCGTTCCGCAGCGCGAAATCCTTCTGCTGGAACCCCTCGCCCTTTCGCGGTGTGGCGTCGATCCGGTAGCTGCCGAAGAAGGCATCACTCTGTTTCGAGCGCACCGCAGGATCCCAGAATGCCCGGGTGAAGATGTCGTCGCGCTGGCGGAACCGCTCGAAATCCGCCGTCACCTCGATCCCGGCGGCGGCATCGAGCGGATCGGGCGGCAGGTTGTGACCGGGCATGCTCATGGCATCGACGCTACGCGGCGGGACCCGGTCAAGTCAAAGCCTCTGGACGCAGGCCCTGCCCCGCGCCAAGGTAGCGCCAACAGACCGCCTGGACCGACGCGCATGACCCTGCTGATTTCCTTCGCCGCGCTTTTCGTCTCGGTCTTCTTCCTGCAGCTGGGGCTAGGCGGCGTGGTGCCGCTGGACGCGCTGTCCGGCACCGTGCTGGGGTTCACCGCCGAACAGATCGGCACCATGGGCTCGGCGCATTTCCTGGGCTTCTTCGTCGGCTGCTGGTGGGCGCCGCGGCTGATGGGCGAGGTCGGCCACGCCCGCGCCTTCGCCGCCTTCACCGCCGCGGGCACCACCGGGATCCTGGCCCATATGATGTGGCTCGATCCCTGGGCCTGGGCGGGGATGCGCATGCTCTCGGGCCTGGCCGTCGCCGGGTGCTACACGATCATCGAGGCCTGGCTGCAATCCAAGGTCACGAACGAGACGCGCGGCCGGGCGATGGGCGTCTACCGGATGGTGGACGTGTCCGGCAACCTGGGCGCGCAGGTGCTGATCGCCTTCCTGCCGCCCGCGGCTTACGTCAGCTACAACCTGCTCGCGCTCTTCATGTGCTTCGCGATCTTCCCGCTGCTGCTGACCCGGGCCGAGGCCCCCTCGGCCGGTCCCGCCCCCCGCCTGAGGCCGAAACTCGCCTGGAGCAAATCGCCGCTCGGCGCCGTGGGCGTCGTCGTTTCGGGCATCACCGGCGCTGCCTTCCGCATGGTCGGCCCCCTCTACGGCATCGCCGTGGGGCTCGAGGCCGACCGCATCGCCCTGTTCCTGTCCGCCTATGTCGTGGGCGGGGCGCTCGCGCAATTCCCGGTCGGCTGGATCGCCGACAAATACGACCGACGGCTGGTGCTGATCGGCATTTCCGTGGCCTCGATCCTGGGTTGCGTGGCGATGATCGCCGGGGCGCAGGGCAACGTCGTCACCATCTTCCTCGCCGCCGCCTTCTTCGGCTTCACCACTTTCCCGATCTATTCGATCTCGACCGCGCATGCCCATGACTTCGCCGAACAGCATGAACGGGTCGAACTCAGCGCCGCGCAGATGTTCCTCTATGCGGTGGGCGCCATCGCCTCGCCGGTGATCGCCTCGGCGCTGATCTCGGGCTTTGGACCCGCCTCGATGTTCATCTTCATCGCGCTGGCGCATGTGCTGCTGATCGTCTTCGGGCTTTACCGCATGCAGGTCGGCCGCACGCCCCCCGCCCATACGCCCTATGTCTATACGCCGCGCACGTCCTTCCTGATCGGGCGTTTGCTCCGGCGGCGTGACGACTAGCCCTTGCGCCACGGCCCCGGCCGGGGCAAGGAACCGACATGGCCGCGCAACTCGATTACCTCACCCTCAAAGAGATCTTCCGCCGTTTCCAGGCGGCCGAGGCCGAACCCAAGGGCGAACTCGACCATACCAACGCCTTCACCCTGCTGGTGGCCGTGGCGCTTTCGGCGCAGGCCACCGATGTGGGGGTGAACCGGGCCACCAAGGCCCTGTTCCCCATCGCCGACACGCCGGAAAAGATGCTGGCGCTGGGCGAGGACGGGTTGATCGAGCATATCAAGACCATCGGCCTTTACCGCAACAAGGCCAAAAACGTCATCAAGCTCTCGCAGATCCTGGTCGATCACTACGGCGGCGAGGTGCCCTCGTCCCGCGCAGCGCTGCAATCCCTGCCGGGCGTCGGGCGCAAGACGGCGAATGTGGTGCTCAACATGTGGTGGGGCGTGCCGGCGCAGGCGGTCGACACGCATATCTTCCGCATCGGCAACCGGACCGGCATCTGCCCGGGCAAGGATGTCGACGTCGTGGAACGCGCCATCGAGGACAATATCCCCGCCGAATTCCAGCATCACGCCCATCACTGGCTGATCCTGCACGGCCGCTACGTCTGCAAGGCGCGAAAACCCAATTGCCCCGCCTGCCTGATCCGCGATCTCTGCCCCTTTGAGGAAAAGACCCTATGACCCGCAGCCTCGTCTCCTCGGGATCCTATCTCGAACCCATCATCGGCTTCAGCCGCGCCGTGCGCATCGGCCAGCATGTCTCGGTCGCCGGCACCGCACCGATTGCCGAGGGCGGTGGCACGGCGGGCGTGGGCGACATGGCCGCGCAGATGCGCCGCTGCCTCGAGATCAGCCTCAAGGCCCTTGCGGATGCCGGCGCCCGGCCCGAGGACGTGATCCGCTCGCGCATCATCGTCACCGACATCACCCGCTGGGAAGAAGCCGCGCGGGTCCATGGCGAGGTCTTCGGCGAGATCCGCCCGGCCTGCACCGTCATGGCCGTGTCAGGCTTCGTCGACCCCGAATGGCTGGTCGAAACCGAAATCGACGCGATCATCCCGGAGGCATCGCAATGAGCAAAACCTATCAGGTCGCCGGCATCGGCAATGCCATCGTCGATGTGATCTCGACCGTGGACGACCATTTCCTCGACCATATGGGCATCCACAAGGGGATCATGCAGCTGATCGAACGGGAGCGCGCCGAGACCCTGTTCGGCGCCATGCGCGACCGGCAGGAGGCCGCGGGCGGCTCGGTCTGCAACACGATCGCGGGCGTGGGCGCGCTGGGCCTGAAAACGGCGCTGGTCGGCCGGGTGCGCGACGACAGCCTGGGCCGGTTCTTCGCGCAGGACACCGAACGCACCGGCACCGCCTTCGTCAATGCGCCGGTGACGGGCGGCGACCTGCCGACCTCGCGCTCGATGATCTTCGTCACGCCCGATGGCGAACGCTCGATGAACACCTATCTCGGCATCTCGTCCGAAGTCGGCCCCGACGATGTCGACGAAGCGGTGATGGGCAACAGCGAGGTCGTGTTCCTCGAAGGCTATCTCTTCGACAAGGACAAGGGGAAAGAGGCCTTCCTGAAAGCCGCCCGCGCCTGCCACAAGGGCGGCGGCCGCGTCGGCATCGCGCTGTCGGATCCCTTCTGCGTCGACCGCCACCGCGCCGATTTCCGCCGTCTGGTGGCGAACGAGATGGATTACGTCATCGGCAACGAGAAGGAATGGACCTCGCTCTACCAGGCCAATGACCTCGACGAGGCGCTGGCCCAGGCGGCCGAAGATTGCGGCATCGTGGTCTGCACCCGCTCGGGCGATCCGGTGGTGCTGATCCAGAACGGCCACCGCGTGACGGCCCCGGTGCGCACCGTGGTCCCGGTCGATGCCACGGGCGCGGGCGACCAGTTCGCGGCGGGCTTCCTTTACGGGCTGGTGACGGGCCATTCGATGGAGACCTGCGGCCGCATGGGCAACATCGCCGCGGCCGAAGTCATCGGCCATATCGGCGCCCGGCCCCGCGCGAATGTGCTCGCCCTCTACAAGGGTGAAGGGCTGCTCTGATCTTGCAGCGCGCCCGGCACACCCCATATCGGAAACCGTAAGAACGGAGGCGATCATGGGCTACGTCAAGACCGGGATCCTGATGGCGGCGATGACCGCCCTGTTCCTCGGCATGGGCTATCTCATCGGCGGGGGCACCGGCGCGCTGATCGCGCTGGTGGTGGCGGCGGGCATGAATGCCTTCAGCTACTGGAATTCGGATTCGATGGTGCTGCGGATGCATAACGCGCGGCCGGTCGATGCCCATACCGCGCCCGAACTGCAACAGATCGTCATGGAGCTGTCGCGCAACGCCGGGCTGCCGACGCCCAAGGTCTATGTGATCGAGAGCGACCAGCCCAACGCCTTCGCCACCGGCCGCAACCCCGACAACGCCGCGGTGGCGGTGTCGCGCGGGCTGATGGACCGGATGACGCGGGAAGAGGTGGCGGCGGTCGTCGCGCATGAACTCGCGCATATCAAGAATTACGACACGCTGACGATGACCATTACCGCAACCTTCGCCGGTGCGATCTCGATGCTGGCGAACTTCGCCATGTTGTTCGGCGGCAACCGCGAACGGGCCAATCCCATCGCCATGATCGCCATGATGATCCTGGCGCCGCTGGCTGCGGCGCTGGTGCAGATGGCGATCTCGCGGTCGCGGGAATACGAGGCCGACCGGATCGGCGCCCAGATCGTCGGCAACCCGCTGTGGCTGGCCGATGCGCTGCGCAAGATCCAGGGCTACGCCAGCCGGATCGACAACGACGCGGCGGAGAGGAACCCGGCGACGGCGCATCTGTTCATCATTAACCCGCTGCACGCCCACGCCCGGGACAAGCTCTTCTCGACCCACCCGGCGACCGAGAACCGCATCGCCGCGCTCGAGGCCATGGCCCGCGAGCAGGGCGCCCGGCCCATGCCGCGCCCCACCTCCTCGCGCCCCGTCTCCCGCCAGAACCCGGGCCCCTGGGGCTGAACCGGCCCGCCTGTGGCTTCTGTCGGACCGGGGGGCCAGCCCCCCGGACCCCCCGGGATATTTAGAGAACAAAGAAGCGCGATTTACCTTTCATCAAGGTTAACGCGCCCCCAATCCCGGGAGCGCGCCTTGCTCATTTTTGTTCTGCAAATATCCTGGGGGGCTTGGGGGGCTAGCCCCCCAATGTCCCGTCCGCCTCACCCAGCGCCGGCGCCGGCAAGGACGCGCTGCAGCGCTCGCCGTCGATCACAAAGGGCGAGCGCACGCCCTCGTGCGGGCCCAGCGACAGCCGCATCCCCCGCGCCGCGACCTGCGGATCGGCGAAGACCTCGTCCATCGTGTTGATCGGCCCGGCCGGGATGCCCTGCGCCTCGCAGGCGGCCAGAAGATCGGCCTTGCTCCAGCCGCGGGTCTTCTCGGTCAGCAGCGCCACCAGCGCGGCGCGGTTGGCCACGCGGTCGGCGTTTTTCAGATAGGCGGGGTCGGTGATCAGCCCCTCCAGCCCCAGCACCCGGCAGAGCCGCTGGTACTGGCCGTCGTTGCCGGTGGCGATGATGATATGGCCGTCCGCGACCTCGAACACCTGATAGGGCACGAGGTTCGGATGCCAGTTCCCGGTCCGGCCCGGCGGCTGGCCCGAGGCGAGGTAGTTCATCGCCTGATTGGCCATCACCGAGACCGCGCAATCCAGGAGCGCCATGTCGATATGCGCGCCCTGCCCGGTGCGCGCACGCTCCACCACCGCCGCCAGGATCGCGGTCGAGGCATAGATCCCGGTGAACAGATCCGTCACCGCCACGCCCACGCGATGCGGCTCGCCCTCGGCCGGGCCGGTGATCGACATCAGCCCGGACATGCCCTGGATGATGTAATCGTAGCCCGCGCGATGCGCATAGGGGCCGTCCTGCCCGAAGCCGGTGATCGAGCAATAGATCAGGCGCGGAAACTCGGCCTTCAGCGTCGCGTAATCCAGCCCGTATTTGGCCAGCCCGCCGACCTTGAAATTCTCGATCAGGATATCGGCATCGGCCAGCAGCGCCTTGACCCGCGCCTGCCCCTCGGGTGTGCGGAAATCGGCGGTGACCGAGCGTTTGCCCCGGTTGGCGGAATGGAAATAGGCCGCGACGGGGGTGCCGTCGCGGTCGATGAAGGGGGGACCCCATTGGCGGGTGTCGTCGCCTTCGGGCGCCTCGACCTTGATCACCTCGGCCCCGAGGTCGGCCAGCGTCTGACCGGCCCAGGGACCGGCCAGGATGCGGGCCAGTTCGACGACCCGCAGCCCCGCGAGCGGCTTGGCGGACATCAGGTCAGCAGCGGATCGAGGATCGCGCGGAACTCGTCCATGCTCATGTTGGAATAGGTCGTGCCGTTGATCACGAAGCTGGGCGTGCCCTGGATGCCGTATTCGGTCATCCCCTCCTGATAGACCTGCATCATCGCCGTGGCGAGGTCGCGGTCGGTCAGGCATTGGTTCAGCTCGTCGTCGGACATGCCGGCGCGGCGGCCGATGCGGCGCAGGTTGTCGGCCACGGCATTGCCGTCGGCACCGCGGGCCCATTGGTTCTGCTCGTCATAGAGCATGTCCGAGATGCCGAAATAGCGCATCTCGCCGCCGCAGCGGGCGACCAGCGCCGCCCAGAGGCCGTAGGCGTCGAAATAGACCTCGCGGTATTCGAAGCGCACCTTGCCGGTGTCGACGTATTCGGCCTTGAGCGCCGGCCAGACATTGGCGTGGAAGCTGGCGCAATGCGGGCAGGTGTAGGAGGCGAATTCGATGATCGTCACCTCGGCGTCGGGATTGCCCAGCACCAGATCCATCACGCGCGAGGTATCGACCGCGCCTTCACCGGTCTGCGCCTGGGCGGCGGTCGGCAGCAGCGTCTGCGAGAGCGAGGGCGCGCGGCCGCCGGTCAGGCTGTTCAGACCGGCATAGGCGCCGGCGGCGACCACGGCGGCGCCCCCGGAGAGGAGAAGCGAGCGTCGGTTCATGGATCTTCCTTTCTGTCGCCGGCAGGGCCCTTTGCCCCGAGCCGGTCCTGTCGCAAGAGAACTTGAGTGGCCAGCCGCTCGAGCGCGCTTTTCAGCCCGCTGTCGGCCACCCCCTCGGTCAGCCCGTCCAGCACGCCCTGCGCGCGGGCCAGCGCCTGGGCCGAGGGGCGGGTGATATTCGGCCCGTCGAAGGGGCGCTGGGCCTCGGCCAGACCCGCCATTGTGCCGCGGGCCGAGGTCTGGGTCACGCGGATCCGGGCGATCGCGGCATAGCCGTAGATCGCGTTGACCCGTTCGCGCAGCTTGTCCGCCTGCATCTGCACCAAAGGCGCCGCCGCGCCCGAGGTGAGCAGCGTCAGTGTCGCGCCCAGCCCCTGTTTGGCGTAGCTGACATTGACCGGGCGGCAGAGCGGTGCCAGGTCCGGCCCGGCCACTTCCGGCCAATGGGTCAGCAGGCGGGTCACGGCGAAGCCGCGGGTTTCCCCCGCCTTGCGGATCGGATCGCGCAACAGGCCAGCCGCAGCCTCGAACCCCCGCATGCGGCGGGGACCCCGGGGGCCGGTTCTGTCGGCGGGTTTGCTCATGCGGCGGGCGGCTTTCCTGTCACTCACGAATATCTTAGTGAGTTCGCAGACCTTGGCCAGAGGGTCCAGCGAGGGGAGCGTCAAGAATGCGTGACGGAATCGAGAGCGCGGCGGTCGCCCCGGCGCTTCTGCGCTGGTACGATTCCGCCGCCCGGGTGCTGCCCTGGCGCGTCGGCCCCGCCGAGCGCGCGGCGGGCGAGATCCCCGATCCCTATCGCGTCTGGCTGTCCGAGGTGATGCTGCAACAGACCACCGTGGCGACGGTGAAGGGCTATTTCCACCGTTTCACCACCCGCTGGCCCGATGTGCAGGCGCTGGCCGCCGCCGCGGATGCCGAGGTGATGGGCGAATGGGCCGGGCTTGGCTATTACGCCCGCGCCCGCAACCTGATCGCCTGCGCCCGGGCCGTGGTGGCGCAGGGCGGTTTCCCCGATACGCTGGAGGGCTTGCGCGCCCTGCCGGGGATCGGCGCCTATACCGCGGCCTCGGTCGCGGCCATCGCCTTTGACCGGGCCGAGACGGTGGTTGACGGCAACGTGGAGCGCGTGGTCGCGCGGCTTTTCGCAGTGACCGAGCCCCTGCCCCGCGCCAAGCCAGGGCTGGCGAAGCTGGCGGCCCGGCTCACGCCCCGGGAGCGGCCCGGCGATTTCGCGCAGGCGATGATGGATCTGGGCGCGACGATCTGCACGCCGCGCAATCCGCGCTGCGCCGACTGCCCGCTGGAGGGGTTCTGCGCCGCCGCCCATCAGGGCATCGCCGCCGATCTGCCGATGAAGACCGCCAAGGCGCCGAAGCCCACCCGGCGCGGTTATGCCTATGTGGCGATCCGGGCGGATGGGGCGCCTTTGCTGGAGACCCGGCCGCCCAAGGGCCTGCTGGGCGGGATGCCCGGCTGGCCCGGCAGCGACTGGGGCGAAGACCCCGCGCCGCAGCCGCCGCTGACTGCCGAGTGGACGGAACTGCCGGGCGTGGTGAAGCACACCTTCACCCATTTCCATCTGGAACTCACGGTCCTCATGGCGCATGTGCCGCTGGGCGCCAATCCGCAGAGGGGCGACTTCCGCCCCGGGTTCGACCCCGGCGACCTGCCGACCGTGATGCGCAAGGTGCATGACCACGCGTCCGCGGCATCAAGCGATCTTTTCGGCCCGCGCCCCGGGGCGTAGACTCGGGGCATCGGAGGCCCCCATGTCCACAGCCCGCCCCCTCGGTTCCGTCATCCAGGCCCTGCCCTTCTGGGCCTCGCTCGGCTTCGTGCCGCTGGTCTGGGCCGGTGCGGCCTATGGCGGCTGGATGGTGGCGCTGGTGCCGCTCTATACTTTCGGGCTCTTCTCGCTGCTCGACGCCGTGACCGGGCTCAACACCGCCAATCCCGATACCGAGACCCCGGTGCAGGAGTTGCGCTGGTATCGCGCCATCACGCTGATCTGGTTCCCGGTGCAGGCCTTCCTGATCTACGGGCTGATCTGGTACGTGACCCAGCGCGCCACGCTGGCCTGGTGGGAGGTGCTGATCCTGTTCCATGCGCTGGGCGTGGTCAGCGGCGGGATCGGCATCACCTATGCCCATGAGCTGATGCATCAGAAAACCCGGGCCGAGCGCTGGCTGGGCGACCTGCTGCTGGCGACCACGCTCTATTCGCATTTCCGCTCCGAGCATCTGCGGGTCCATCACCTCTGGGTCGGCACCCCCGCCGATCACGTCACCGCCCGCTATAACGAGGGGTTCTGGCGCTATTTCCTGCGTGTGCTGCGCGGTTGCCCGGCCTCGGCCTGGCGTAGCGAGGTGGCGATGCTGGCCCGCGCCGGCAAGGGACCGTTCGACCGCGCCAATCCGTTCTGGCGTTATGCGGGGTTGCAGGCGCTGGCGCTGCTGGCGGCGGTTCTGGCGGGTGGCTGGCTGGGGCTCCTGCTGTTCCTCTTTCAGGCGCTGACCGCCATCACGCTGCTGGAACTCACGAACTACATCGAGCATTACGGCCTGACCCGCCGCCATCTGGGCGAGGGGCGGTACGAGCCCGTGCGGCCGCATCACAGCTGGAACGCCTCGCACCGGGCCTCGAACTGGCTGCTTATCAACCTGCAGCGCCATTCCGACCACCATTACAAACCCGACCGCCGCTATCCCCTGTTGCAGACCTATGCCGAGGCCGAGGCCCCGCAACTGCCGCTGGGCTATCCGACCATGGTGGCTGCGGCGGCGATCCCGCCCCTCTGGCGGCGGATCATGAACCCGAAAGTCCGCGCCTGGCGGCGGCATTTCTACCCGGATATCGAGGATTGGTCCGCCTACAAGGCCGGAACCACCCCGATGCCACGCGGCCTGCGCTGAGGGGTCAGTAAAGCCCCGCCACCGTTGCCAGATCCGCCCGGATCCGGTCCGCCCCGGGGAAATCCGCGTCGCGGGCGACGGTCAGATACTCGGTGAAGGTCTGGCAGAGGGCCCGGTCATTCGGGTCCATCGCCGCGATCCGGTCGAACCAGGCACCGTCCGCGCCCTGATCGGCCAGACGCTGGCTGATCGCGGCGTAATCCGCGTCGCTGGCCAGATCCCGGTGCGGAACGGCATCGCGGCTGGCATCGGCAATGGCGAGGCGCTGGCGATAGGCCTCTTCCAGCACGCCCTCGGTCAGATAGCGGTGGTCCGACCCCAGCGCGCCGGGCCCCTGCACCACGACCCGGGCGCAGAGCATCGGCTGGCTCGCCAGCCCCTGCAGCATACGAAGCTGCGTATCCAGCAGCGCCACCAGATCGCCATCAGGCGCCTGCGCGACCATGCCCATGATCGGCGCCATGATCTCGGCGTTGAGGGTGCTCAGCCGCTCGAACCCGGCGGCCGAGAACCCGTCAGGCTCGGAAACGACCTCGCGCAAACTGTCCACCATGCGCTGCGCTTCGGCCGGGAAATAGGCCATGAGCCCCGGCATCGCACTGCGCGCCGGTTCCGACGCCAGAACCAACGCGACCCGTTCGGCAATCCCGGCAGGGGCGACTTCGGCCTGAGCCGGGATCGCACTCGCGATCAGCAGGGCGGTGAGCGGGGCGTTCAGTGGCATGGCGGGCCTCCGGGGTTCTGGGTGACGATACAGAATGTCTAGCGCAGGGTCGGGGGCACGGCTGTTCCGCCGGGAACCCGCTCAGCCGTTGGCCAGCGCTGCCACCCAGGCGCGGCGCAGGCGGTCGGCGCCCTCGAACTCGCCATGACGCACCGCTTTCAGGATGGTGACAAAGGCCACGCCCAGCCGCGGCTCCTCGGGGTCCAGCCGCTCCAGCACCGCAAAGGCGTCGTCCATGCCCCAGACCCGGGCCAGCGCCGCCTGCAAAGGCTCGTAATCGCCGACCACCGGCATCGCCGCCCCCACGGGCGCCCCGCGATACTGCGCCATGGCGCGATAGACCCGGGTCCTGATCCGCTCGCTTTCGGCGAGGATACCGTCCGGCTCCGAGCCCGACAGCGCCTTGATCCCCCGCACCACGAAACGCGAGGCCAGCAGTGGCTCGCCCTCGAACCGGCGGTAGAGAGCGATCTGGTCATCCAGCAGGGCGTCGATCTCGGCCCCGGGGATCGACAGCACCGCCGCGCCCAGACCGCGCCGCACCGCGGCCGCCGCATTGGCGATAGCGACCTGCCGTTGCCAGACGCTGCCCGGCCCGCGGGCGATCCGGATCATCTTGCGGCGAAGCATCCGGGCATCGGCCGGAAAATGCGCCGCCATTGCCGCAAAAAGGCTGCGCCCCGGCTCCAAGGCCAGAGCCTGGTCCACAAGGCGACTGGCGGCGCGGCGCCGGGCCAGCGCCTGCCGGCCAAGGCCCCAGCCGCCCCAGAGACCGCCCAGCGCCGCACCGGCCAGCGTGGCGGCGACGGCGGTTTCCATGCCGATCATCGCCCGCCCCCTCAGCCGCCAAACAGCGACACGACGATCTCTAGCCGCATCCGGTCGGCGCCCTCGCTTCCGGCGCCGCGCAGGCTGGTCAGAAGCCGGCGATAGGCACCGCAGAGCTGCGGGTCGGCCGGATCGCGCGCCTCGACCGCGGCCAGATCGGCATCGGTCCCGCCATCGGCCAGAAACACCGGGGCGAAGGCGTCGAAATCCGCCTCCTCGACATAGCGCCGGTCTACGGCGAAGCGGTAGCGGTCCATCGTGGCGTAAAGCCGCTCGGCCGCCTCGGCCAGTTGCACGGGATCAAGCCGCGGGTCGCCGGGCTGCACCGAGGTCAGCCCCCCTGCCGCGATGGCCGAACAGGCGGTGGTGTCGCTGTCGAAGGGCGCGATGGAGACCAGCCAATCGTCCAGAATCGCCACGATCTCGGCATCCGTGGCGGCGCGCAGCCCCTCGGCCAGCCGGAAATGGATCTCGCCCGCCTCGCGCGACAGGACCACCAGCGCCGCGTCGTTCGGCCGTCCGCCGCGATAGGCGTCCAGCATCAACCCCCGCAGCTGCACCGCCTCGATCGGGAAATGCCGCCGCATCGCCTGATAGGTGCTCGCGACCGGCTCCTGCGCCAGGATCGCATCGACCCGCTCGGCGGCGGTGGGGGTCGTGGCGGCCAGCACCCCGATCACCACGCCCTTGGCAAGGACGAAGGCACCGGCGGCAAGGCCCCAGGTGAGCATGGATTTCAATGTGCGGTTCATGGCGGGGCTCCTGTCTCTGGCTTGCCCCCTTGTTCCATGCCACCGCCGGCTGCGCTGTTCCCCGGGGAACCCTAGCGTTTCGGCCCCAGCCAGCCCTTGCGCCGAAACCACCAGGCCAGCACGCCCGCGATCACCGCCATGAAGGCCATCACGGCGGGATACCCCCAGCGCCAGTGCAATTCCGGCATGTCGTCGAAATTCATCCCATAGACCCCGACGACGAAGGTCAGCGGGATGAAGATCGTGGCGATCAGGGTCAGGACCTGCATCACCTCGTTGATCTTGTTCGACTGGCTGGACAGCAGGATATCGACCAGCCCCGTCGCGATCTCGCGGTAGGTCTGCAAGGTCTCGATCAACTGCACCGCGTGGTCCTGGCAATCCCTCAGGTAAAGCCGCGTCGTCTCGGTGAAGCGGGGCGTCTCCTCTCGGGTCAGGGCCGAGACCAGATCGCGCAGGGGCCAGACCGCGCTGCGGACGGCCATCAGGTCACGCTTGATGGCGTGGATATCGCCCATCTCGGTGGCGCTGGCCTTGAAGACGACCTCATCCTCCAGCGCTTCCAGCTGCTCGCCCAGGGTCTCCAGCACCGGAAAAAAGGCGTCGATCACCGCATCCAGCAGGGCGTAGCACAGGTAATCGGCACCGCGCTTGCGCATCTGGCCCTGCGGGTTCCTCAGCCGCACCCGCACCGGGTCGAAGACATCGCCCGAGCGCTCCTGAAAGGTGATGACGAACCCGTCGCCCAGAAACATCGTCACCTGCTCGGTCGCGACCAGCCCCGCCCGGCGGTCCGGCATCCGCAGCGCGATGAACTGATGCGCCTCGTATTCCTCGGCCTTGGGGCGCTGGTGGCCGTTGACCACATCCTCCAGCGCCAGCGGATGCAGGCCGAAGATCTCGCCGATCCGCTGCAAAAGCGCGGTATCGGCCAGCCCGTCGACGTTCAGCCACAGCACCGTGCCGGGCTTGCAGGTCAGGATCTGGTCGCTCTCTTCCACACCCTCGGCCGAATAGCGGAAGGCGTGGATCGTCGACGGATGCGCACCGGGGTCGGCGGTCAGCGTGCCGGGGGCGGTGCCGGGCGGCGAGCGGCGGCGGCGGATGTAGCGGGGCGGTTTCATGGCCGGAAAGCTAGCGCGCGGCCGGGGCCTTGGAAAGCTGCACCGCCAGAATCCCGGCCATGATGATCGCCACGCCGATCACATCGGTCAGGTTCAGCGTCTCGCCCAGCAGGGCGGCGGCGATGGCCACGCCGAAGAACGGGTTGAGGAAGTGGAAGGTCGCGCCCCGGATGGCGCCGATCCGCTGCACCAGCTTGAACCAGACCCAGGTCGCGGCGACGCCGGGAATGAGCGTGGTATAGAGGAAGGCGAGGATCAGCCGCGGGGTCCAGGTGACGGTCAGCGTCTCGAAAGCCAGCGCCGGGCCGATCAGCGCGGCGGCGCCGACCAGCATCTGCAGGCCGACCACCATCATCACGTTCCCGCCCGAGGAGGCGCCCCTGAGCGCCAGCGTCGCCACGGTCAGCGCCATGGCGGCGATCACGCAGAGGATGACGCCCAAGGGGTCGAGCCCCCCGCCGAAGCGCGCGCCCATGATGAGGATGACGCCGCCGAAGCCGGCGACGAGGCCCGCCACGGCCACGGGTTTCAGCCGGTCGCCGAGGAACAGGAACCCGGCGGCGGCGACCATCAGCGGCAGGGTCGAGGCGATGATGGCGGCGGCCGAGGCCTCGACCCATTGCATGGCGATGAAGTTGAGCCCGAGGTAAGCCGCGTTCTGGCAGAGGCCGAAGATGATCGTGGCCCGCCACTGGGCCCGGGTCAGGCGCCAGCTTTCGCCCATCAGCCGGGCGAGGATGATGGCGAAGAGGCCCGAGATGAGGAAGCGGAAGGAGAGGGCGTAGAGCGGCGGCGCGTCCTGGACGATCATGCGGGCCGAGGTGAAGGCCGAGGACCACATGAAGGCGAAGGCGAGGCCCATGAGGAGGGCTTTGAAATCCATGACATCCTCCCCGGGCCGGACGGGGCCCCCTCGGCAGGGATAACGGGGAAATCCGCAGAGGGGAAGAGGTGTCCCGCGTGTGGGACAGGGGGGCGGGGTGTGGGATTACAACGGGTTAGGGGGGTGCGTTAAGGTTTTGGCAGGAATGTCCCATGGGGTGGGGAGCGTCCGGTGGACCAAGGGAGGGGTAGGTGGGTAGGGTGCGCATTCATTGCGCACCGGGGAGCGGGTTGGGCGAGGGGAGCGGGTCGCGCCCGGTGAGGGGTGCGCAATGAATGCGCACCCTACGGCTCGCTGCACCCAGTGGGATGGCTCCAAGAGCTGGAATAGACCTCAAACTGCGGGTTACAAATCGTTAGCTAACCGCTGGCGACCAGGTCGCACCATGCGCATTCTGAATGATCTTAATAGCATTCGTTCTTGCGAATGAGGCGATAAAGGAGTGATGCACACTCAGAATATCCTCTTGAAGCTCTTGGTTATCCTCGATAGCCAAGACCTTGAGGCCCATTTCCTTACACTTGTCGATCAGGAAGTGATGAGCGTGGTCTGTAGTGCCAAGATAGTTCATGAGGTTCGCGACGGTCGCATTCGCGGCGACGGAAGGATTTTCCTCCTCGGATAGCATATTCGTCGCCAACCATTCACAGACCATGTCACGAGATCCGGCAACTGAACGCTCGCAGTCCAAAATAAATGCGGGCGGGTATTTCGCAAATATTTGCTGGTAAAGTAATTGCTTAAGTGGCTCCTTTTTGATTTCGATAATGGCTTGGTCGACTTCAGCGAGGACTCCCATTGCCGGATGGCCTCTAACTTGAGGATCGGTTGGCCCAAGGCAAGAGTGCTTTCCCATCAGCACCTGTCGACATGCGCACGCGATCATTGTTCCCGCAGACATCGCTATCTGTGGGACGATCGCTCTTATGTCGCGTCCGAACATCTTGTAAAGGTATTCGACCAGCGCCCTCGTCGCCTCTGTGCCACCTCCGGGCGTATGGAGAATTAGGTCAAGACCGCGATCACGAGGAACATTGTGAACGACCGCCATAAAGCCATTCATGTCCAGATCAGTAATCGCGGATTCCGGATGGGCACGACCATCCGAAGACTTCTTTTGAAGGAAGCCCGAGTAATAGGCGATTACGGTTCGGTCTACCCGCCTCTCTAGCGCGGAGAGATACTTGGCTCTTACACGGTCACAAGCGTCGGGTTTACCTATCCGCGAAATCTCGGCGTTGATCTCATTCCAAGTGGGCATCTCTGAGCACAGTGTCCGATCTAACAGTTATCGGAGTGAACTCGCCATAGCCAGAAAAAGCAAGAGATGTATCGCCGTTTACAACATCTAGTAACATGCTACCGGTGTTTGTAGCCGCGCAGAGATCGATACCCATATCAAGAAGGACGACCTCGCGTGCAGACTTAACGCGTTGCATAGCTTGGGGCTCCACTCTATAGGTGATTCGCTACACAGTAGCACCCACGTGTCAAGAGACAAGCGAATTGACCAAACAAGGTTCCGAAATTCTTGGCGTTCGAGTCTTGTTCCACACGTTTCCTACATCTTTCTTTAACAGCGTTGAGAGGGCACCTCCTGCGAGGAACATGAGCTTCCACTTTTGCAATGGATTGAGACTCCAGCATCCCCCTCACCCCTCCTTCTGAAACCATTTCTCCACATACTCCAGGATATCATCCACGATCCCCGGATGCGCCGCGTGCCGCGCGTCGATGCGGATGGTCCAGCCTGAGGGGGTCCATTCGCGCCGGAGCGTGTTCCCCGAATTGAGGCGCAGCACGCGGTGGGGGCGGCCTCGAGGCCGGGGAAATAGCGCCGCGCGCCCGGGATCAGGGCCCAGGGGGCGCGGGCCCTCGACGGGCCAGACCTCGACCGGCTGGCGCAGACCATCCTGCAGGATCGGCAGCAGGAGGGTGTCGAGCGGCCCCTCCTCCATCGCCAGCCGGTCACGCGGCAGGGCCTCGGGGTCGATGTCGGCAAGGGAGATCGGGGTGATGTCCATGGCGGGCTCCTTTGCCGCAGGAGGCCATGATCCGGTTGACGGAAAACGAAGAGGCCGCCCGGAGGGGCGGCCTTGCGGTCAGTCGCGCGGGCGAGCGGTGGCTCAGGCGACGGCGTCTTTCAGGGCTTTCGCCACGGTCACTTTCACGGCGCGGTCGGCGGGCTTGGTCAGCGTCTCGCCGGTGGCCGGGTTGCGGACTTCGCGCTCGGGGCGGGCGCGGCAGGCGACTTTGCCGATGCCCGGCAGGGTGACCGAACCGCCGGCGGCGACTTCGGTGGCGACGATCGAGGCAATGCCGTCCAGCGCGGCGGCAGCGGTCTTCTTGTCAGCGCCCATCTGCTCGGCAAGGGTGGCGACGAGCTGGGTTTTGGTCATCGGCTTGTTCATATCGGTGCTCTCCGTCTATCAAAACGCTGGCAGGCCGAGGCCTGCGTTGTTCAGCGCATCTATCGGCTGCGCGGGCCTCAGGCAATCGGAAAGCAGCGGGCATGCGGGGGATTTCGCCGAAAACCCCCGAAAACCCGGCGTCCCGGGGCCCGATTACAGGAAGGCCGTCTCGTCGAAGCTGCGCAACTTGCGCGAGTGTATCCGGTCGAGCGGCATGTCGCGCAGCCGTTCCATGGCGCGGACGCCGATCTGCAGGTGGCGGGCGACCTGGGTCTTGTAGAAGGCCGACGCCATGCCGGGCAGCTTCAGCTCGCCATGCAAGGGCTTGTCCGAGACGCAGAGCAGCGTGCCATAGGGCACCCGGAATCGGAACCCGTTGGCGGCGATGGTGGCGCTTTCCATGTCCAGCGCGATGGCCCGCGACTGGCTGAGGCGCTGCACCGGGCCGGACTGGTCCCTCAACTCCCAGTTGCGGTTGTCGATGGTGGCGACGGTGCCGGTGCGCATGATGCGCTTGAGCTCGTAATCCTTGAGCTGGGTGATCTCGGCCACGGCCTCCTGCAGGGCGATCTGGATCTCGGCCAGCGCCGGGATCGGCACCCAGACGGGGAGGTCCTCGTTCAACACGTTATCTTCGCGCAGATAGGCATGGGCGAGGACGAAATCGCCGAGCGACTGCGAGTTCCTGAGCCCGGCGCAATGGCCGACCATCAGCCAGGCATGCGGGCGCAGCACGGCGATATGGTCGGTCGCGGTCTTCGCGTTCGAGGGGCCGACGCCGATATTGACCAGGGTGATCCCCTGCCCGCCCGGCCGTTTCAGGTGATAGGTCGGCATCTGCGGCAGGCGCGCCAGATGCGGGATCTGCGCCTGCGAGTCGGTCAGCACCGCGTTGCCGGGCGCGACGAAGGCGGTGTAGCCGCTGTCGGGATCGGCCAGGACCTGACGGGCATAGGCCTCGAATTCATCGACGTAGAACTGGTAGTTGGTGAACAGGACGTGGTTCTGGAAATGCTCGGGATCGGTCGCGGTGTAATGCGCCAGCCGGGCCAGCGAGTAATCCACCCGCTGCGCCGTGAAGGGTGCCAGCGGGACCGAGCCATCGGCGTTGCGCACCCCCTCGCCGTTGACGATATCGTCATTGGTGATCGACAGGTCCGGCACATCGAAGATGTCGCGCAGGGTGAAGCTGAGTTCCCCCGCCATGGCCACGTCATCACGCCCGGCCATGGCGAAATGCAGCGGGATCGAGGTGTCGGAATAGCCCACCATCACCGGCTGGTTGTGGTTCTTCAGCAAGAGCTCGATCTGCTGCTCGAGGTAATTGCGGAACAGATCCGGCCGGGTGATCGTGGTGGCATAGGTGCCGGGTTCGGGCACATAGCCGAAGGCGAGGCGGCTGTCGGGCTGGTCATAGGTCGAGGTGGTCAGCCGCAGTTCCGGATAGAACGCGCGGTAGCGGGCGCGGGGCGTGCCGTCGGCGATGGCGGTGCGGAAGCTGGCGGCCAGGAAATCGGTAGCCTGATTGTAGAGAGCCTGCAGATGCGAGACGGCCTGACGGGCATCGGAAAAAGCCACCGGCTCGGCGCCGGGGGCGGTCAGGATCGGAAGGGTTCGGGTCGGTTTCATGCGGATACTCGGATAATTGCGTCCCCTCCCTGCCGCGGGAATGCGGCGGGGCCGTGACGGCTGCGGAGAGGGGGAAGGTGTTCCATGCGCCAAGATGGCAGAGGGGCGACAGGAAGGGAAGACCCGACCGCGGCACCCCCCAGCGGTGCAAACAAGACGCACTTCACGAAAGAAAATGCTGCTGCTGCAGCCCGCCGATTGAACCGCGGGACAGAACGCGTAGACTCACCCGCAGACGTCCGCTTTCGGAATCCCGTCAAGTCATTCGAAACCTCAGGTGGTGAATACCATGACCTCGACAAAATCCCTTGTTACCCGTGTTTCGGCGCTGGCCCTCGCCTGCGCGCTGCCGATTGTTCCGGCGCTGGCCTCGGGCCCCGTTGCCCCTCCGCCCCAAGTCGTTGATTACGTGATGCCTGCCCCGGCCTTCGACTGGGCGGGTGCTTATGGCGGTCTGAGCTATTCGGCGGTGAGCGGCCGGATCACCCAGGCCCCGGGCGGCACGCCGGACATGGAAAGCGTGAACGGCTGGGGCGCCTTCGCCGGCTACAACTGGCAGCGCGGCAATTTCGTCTTCGGCCCGGAACTGAGCTACATCGATTTCGAGGCGAATTATCCTCCGTTCATCAACCAGCAGCGCAACGCTCTCGAACTGCGGGCCCGTGCCGGCTATGCCGTGAACAACGTGATGTTCTACGGCTTCGTCGGTGCTGCGCGCTCGGAATTCTTCGGCGGCGGCGTCTGGAACTCCGAGAACGGCGTGAGCTACGGCCTCGGCGCGCAGTTCCACGTTCGCAACAACTTCTTCGTCGGCGTCGAAGCGGCGCGGCGCAACATGAGCTTCTCCACCGGCGGCGCCGACATCGAGAACGACATCGACACGATCTCGCTGCGCTTCGGCTATCAGTTCTGAGCCGGTCTTTTTCGGCCATACAGCCGCCCTTCGGGGCGGCTGTTTGCGTTTCAGGGGGTCGATCGGTGGGCACCCGGCATGATGTCGCCTCCCGATAGCCCGGGACGGCCCCGGCCGCAGGTCAGCGCGCTCCTGCCCGCGGTCGCAGGGCCGATGCAAGGAAGGCGCAGTGGACCACGAAAATAGACCCTGGACCCCTGGGTGATTGAACCAAGGCCCAAAGTGCATAGACTCACCCGTGACACACCGTCGAGATTCCCGCGTCCCGACACCACTCCGGCCCCAAATTGGTGGACATCATGACCTCGATCACAACCCTCGCTACCCGTGTATCCGCAATTGCGTTGGCCTGTTCCCTGCCGATTGTTCCGGCGCTTGCCTCGGGCCCCGTTGCCCCCCCGCCCCAAGTCGTTGACTACGTGATGCCCGCCCCGGCCTTCGACTGGGCGGGTGCTTATGGCGGTCTCAGCTATTCGTCGGTGAGCGGCCGGGTCACCCAATCCCCCGGCGCCCTGCCCGATCTGGACAGCGCGAACGGCTGGGGCGTCTTCGCCGGCTACAACTGGCAGCGCGGCAATTTCGTCTTCGGCCCGGAACTGAGCTACATCGATTTCGACACGGGCTATGTCGGCTTCCCCGAACGCCAGCGCAACGCGCTGGAGCTGCGCGCCCGTGCCGGCTATGCGGTCAATAACGTCATGTTCTACGGCTTCGTCGGCGCCGCGCGCTCCGAACTCTTCGGCCTCGGCGTGTGGAACAGCCAGAACGGCGTGAGCTACGGCCTCGGCGCGCAGTTCCACGTTCGCAGCAACGTCTTCGTCGGCGTGGAAGCCGCGCGGCGCAACATGAGCGCCACCATCGGCGGTTCCAACGTCGAGAACGACATCGACACCATCACGCTGCGGATCGGCTATCAGTTCTGATCCGGCCGCTATCGGCATCGCAGCCGCCCTTCGGGGCGGCTGTTTGCGTTTCAGGGACGGGTTTCAGAGCGCGCGGCGGAGGTCGGCCCGCACCTGCATGAGCAACTGACCCAGCCGGTTCAGCCCGCTCCCGTCCGCCCCGCATCCCCAATAGAAATCGCCCGGCGCATTCTCGACGATCAGCCGCTCGCCGGTGCCCAGCAGCAGGTCGCGCGGGGTCTGGTGGGTGGCGAATTTTACGCGCAGCGCGTCCAGCATGAGGGTGTCCTTGACCGCCTCCCAATCCGGCCGGAGGGGCAGATCGCGGCTCATCCCCAGCCCCTTGGCCTGTTTCGGGGTCGAGGCCCTGCGGATCCGCTCGCGATACGCGGCATCGTGGAACTTCTGCGCCTGGAAATAATGCTCGACACTTGGCCAATAGGCGCCGTCCATCGCCACGCCGTAGGGCGCGAAGTTGGAGAACTCGGCATAGGGGTCGGTCTGGGCGTAGAACCAGATCGTGTCGAGGGGGTGGGTCATTGCGGCCCCCGGACAGGCCTGCCACCCGGGACAGATCGGCGAAATCCGCAGGCAAGCGCAACCCAAAGGAGAGCCGCCGGGATAGGGCGGGGACCGGCAGGCGCCAGACAGCGGAGACCCCCGGGCCGCGGCGCTGCGAGGGGCGCGCGGGCCTGTTCAAGAGTTGGTTCCATCACAACTTGGCGGATTGTGAAGATTTTTCTGCCCATCCCGACCGCCCTCAGCACGACGTCGAACCAACTATGTGAGCAGCACGGCATAGATCCTTGCAACCATTAAAGAACCCCGATCACGAAAAAATCACGCCGCGGTGAACAACCTGAACGGGTGGTGCAGGAATGCAGCAGACGAGGTTCACATCGCCGAGAGCGCCGGTCCTGCGGTTGAAGCCTCGCCCGAAGCGGCAGATTTTGGCCCCCGCAAACCGTGCCCCCGGGCACACATAACGGAAGAGAGCATCATGTCGATGTCCAAGAAAATCATCCTCGCCGCCACCGGCTCCCTGCTTGCCCTGACCGCCACCTCGGCGCTGGCCTCGGGCCCGGTCGCCGTCCAGCCGGTGCCGGAAGTCGTCTACACCGCCCCCGTCGCCACCGCCCATAACTGGGCCGGGGGCTATGGCGGTCTGAGCTTTTCGCGCGTGACCGGCGGCATCAACGAGAACACTACGCCGGGCGGCGTGACGCCGGATATGGAAGGCGACAACGCCTTCGGTGCCTTCGCCGGTTACAACTGGCAGAGCGGGAACCTCGTCTACGGTGGCGAACTGAACTACACCCATTTCGCGACTCCGTTTGTCGGCTTCCCGGGCAGCCAGCAGGAAAACGTGATCGAGCTGCGCGCCCGCCTCGGTTACGCCGTGAACAACGTGCTGATCTACGGCTTCGTCGGTGCGGCCCGTTCTTCCATCGAAGACGGCGGGATCTCGGCCAGTCAGAACGGCGTTTCCTATGGCCTGGGCGCTCAGATGGCGTTCCGCAACAACATGTTCGCCGGTCTCGAAGTCGGTCGCCGCGACGTGTCGGGTGACGTCCCGACCGGCACCGTCGGGACGGATATCGACACCGTCACGCTGCGCGTCGGCTTCCAGTTCTGATAGCGTTAAACAGGAAACGGCCGCGTCCCCCGGGACGCGGCCGTTTTCTATTGCGCGGGGCTCACGCCCGCTTCGCCCCGATCCGCGCAACGCCCAGCACGTCCAGCACCTTCGCCTCGATATCCGCCGCCGTGAGACCGGCAGCTTCGTACATCTGGTCGGGCGAGGCCTGGTCGAGGAACACGTCCGGCAGCACCATGGAGCGGTATTTGAGGCCGGTGTCGAAGACCCCCTCCTCGGCCAGCAGCTGCGCGACATGGGAGCCGAAGCCGCCCACCGCGCCCTCTTCGATGGTGATGAGCGCTTCGTGCCCGGCGGCCAGCGTCAGGATCAGCTCGCGGTCCAGCGGCTTGGCGAAGCGGGCGTCGGCCACGGTGGGGCTGATGCCGCGCGCGTCCAGTGCCTCGGCGGCCTTCATCACCTCGGCCAGACGGGTGCCGAAGGACAGGATCGCCACCCGCTGCCCCTGCCGGATCAGGCGGCCCTTGCCGATCTCCAGCGGGATGCCGCGTTCGGGCATTTCCACCCCCACCCCCTCGCCGCGCGGAAAGCGGAAGGCGATGGGCCCGGTGTCATGCGCGGCGGCGGTGGCGACCATGTGCACGAGTTCCGCCTCATCGGCGGCGGCCATGACCACGAACCCGGGCAGGTTGGCCAGATAGGCCACGTCGAAGGACCCGGCATGGGTCGCGCCATCCGCCCCCACCAGACCGGCGCGGTCGATGGCGAAGCGCACGGGCAGGCCCTGAAGCGCCACATCGTGCACGACCTGATCGTAGCCGCGCTGCAGGAAGGTCGAATACATGGCGCAGAAGGGCTTCAACCCCCCGGCAGCCAGACCGGCGCAGAAGGTCACGCCATGCTGTTCGGCGATGCCCACATCGAAAGTGCGGCTGGGGAAACGCTCGGCGAAGAGGTTCAGGCCGGTGCCGTCCGGCATGGCGGCGGTAACGGCGACGACCTTGTCGTCGGCCTCGCCCTCGCGGATCAGGGCCTGGGCGAAGACCTTGGTGTAGCTGGGCGCGTTGGACGGCGCCTTCACCTGCTTGCCGGTGATGACGTCGAACTTCGCCGTAGCATGGCCCTTGTCCGCCGCCATCTCGGCCGGGCGATAGCCCTTGCCCTTCTTGGTCAGCACATGGATCAGCGTGGGCCCGGTGGCCCGGGCGTGCAGCGTGCGCAGGACGGAGAGCAGCGTCTCCATATCGTGCCCGTCGATCGGGCCGACGTAGTGGAAGCCCAGCTCCTCGAACATGGTACCGCCGACGGTCATGTGCTTGAGCATGTCCTTGGCCCGGCGCGCGCCCTCCTGCAGGGGCGGCGGCAGCAGGCCCAGCGCGCCCTTGGCGGCGGCCTTGAGGTCCTGCAAGGGCTTCTCGGTATAGAGCCGCGACAGGTACGAGGACAGCGCGCCGGTGGGCGGCGCGATCGACATCTCGTTGTCGTTGAGGATGACGAACAGCCGCTTGCCCAGATGGCCCGCGTTGTTCATCGCCTCGAAGGCCATGCCGGCCGACATCGAGCCATCGCCGATCACCGCGATGGCATCGCCCAGCGCGGGCTCGGGCGTGCCGCCGAGGTCATGGGCGACCTTGAAGCCCAAAGCGGCGGAGATGGAGGTGGAGCTATGCGCGGCGCCGAACGGGTCATAGGGCGATTCCGCGCGCTTGGTGAAACCCGAAAGCCCGTCCTTCATCCGCAGGGTGCGGATGCGGTCGCGCCGCCCGGTCAGGATCTTGTGCGGATAGCTCTGGTGCGAGACGTCCCAGATCAGCCGGTCGCGCGGCGTGTCGAAGACCGCGTGCAGGGCCACGGTCAGCTCGACCACGCCCAGCCCCGCGCCCAGATGCCCGCCCGTCTCGCTGACGGCGCTGATCGTCTCGGCCCGCAGCTCGTCCGCCACCTGTTTGAGCTGCGCATCCGACAACCGCTTCAGATCGGCCGGGCTCTGCACACGGTCGAGGAGGGGCGTGGCGGGTCGGGTACTCATGGGCGCTCCGGGTTACTTGTCGCGGCTGATAACGAAGCGGGCCGCTTCGCGCAAGGAATCGGCCCGCGAGCCATAGGGTGCCAGAGCCTCCCCGGCCTGGGAAATCAATTCACGGGCACGCTCCCTTGCCGGTTCCAGCCCCAGCAGCGAAACAAAGGTCGCCTTGCCCGCCGCCGCATCCTTTTGTAGCCGCTTGCCGGCGGTGGCCGCATCGCCCTCGGTATCCAGGATGTCGTCTGCGATCTGAAAGGCAAGGCCCAGCGCCATGGCATAGGCGGCCAGTGGCGCGGGATCGGCCCCGGCCAGGATCGGCCCGGTCAGGCAGGACCAGCCGAAGAGGGCGCCGGTCTTGCCCTGCTGCAACTGGACGATCTGCTCCAGCGTCAGGGGGGCAGCGGCAGTCTCGGCCGCGATGTCCAGCGCCTGCCCCAGCACCATGCCTTCGGCCCCGGCGGCCCGGGCCAGCGCGGCGGTCAGCCCCGCATGCCCCGTCTCGGCGCAGAGCTGGAAGGCCAGCGATTGCAGCGCGTCACCGGCCAGGATCGCGGTCGCCTCGTCAAAGGCGACATGCACCGTGGGACGGCCGCGGCGCAGGTCGTCGTCGTCCATGGCGGGCAGGTCGTCATGGACCAGCGAATAGGCATGCATCGCCTCGATGGCGGCGGCGGCGTTCAGCGCGACGTCGCGGGCGATGCCATGCAGCGCGCAGGATTCGAGGACCAGATAGCCCCTCAGCCCCTTGCCGCCATGCAGCCCGTGGGCCATCCCCGCCTTGACCCGGCTCTCGGGCAGGGCATCGAGCGCGCGCGCCAGCCGCCCGGCCACGGCCAGCGAGGCGGCGCTCAGATCGGCGGGAAAGCTCATTTGGCGTCGAAGGGCGCGGTGCCGTTGGGCTCGCCAGTCTCGGCCAGCGTGATCTGCTCGATCCGGGCCTGCGCCTGGGCCAGTTTCGCCTCGCAATGCTTCTTCAGCTTGGCGCCGTGGTCATAGAGGTCGATGGATTTCTCCAGATCGACCTGGCCGCTTTCCAGCTGCCCCACCACCTGTTCGAGGGCGCGCAGGGCCTCCTCGAAGGACATTTCACTCACGTCTTTCATGCGCCCCGCTCCCTCAGCACCCGGACATGCGCCGCGGTCGAGGCCGCCAGCGCGTCGAGGTTATAGCCCCCTTCCAGCACGCTGACCACCCGGCCCCCGGCATGGGCATCGGCCAGATCGCAGAGGCGGTGGGTGATCCAGCTGAAATCCGCTTCCGTCAGGTTCAGTTGCGCCAGCGGATCGTCGCGGTGGGCGTCGAACCCGGCCGAGACGAGGATCAGTTGCGGGTCGAAGGCCGCGACCCGGGGGAAGACAGTCTCTTCCCAGGCCTGGCGGAAGGCGGGCCCCTCGGTGCCGGGGGGCAGCGGCAGGTTCAGGATGTTGCCGTGCGGGCCGGTTTCCTCGGCCCGGCCGGTCCCGGGCCAGAGCGGGAATTGATGCGAGCTGACGAAAAGCGCGCGCGGCTCGTGCTGCAGCAGATCCTGGGTGCCGTTGCCGTGGTGGACATCGAAATCGAGGACCGCGACGCGGCTCAGCCCGTGATGGTCGAGCGCCCGCTTGGCGGCAATGGCGATCGTGCCGAAGAGGCAGAAGCCCATCGGCGTCGCGGTCTCGGCATGATGCCCGGGCGGGCGGATCGCGGCAAAGGCGTTCCGCGCCTCGCCCGCCATCACCGCATCGAGCGCCCCGTTCAGCGCCCCCACCCCCGCCAGCGCCGCATCCCACGACCCGGGCGAGACCCAGGTATCGGGGTCGAGCTGGTGGCTGCCCTCGGCCGGAATGCTGGCCCTGATCTGCGCTACATAGGCCGCCGGATGACAGCGCAGCAATTCAGCCTCGGGCGCGGGCGGGGCCTGTCGACGGTCGAGACCGGCGAATTCCGGAGCTTCCAGCGCGGTGAGGATCGCGCGCAGCCGCTCCACCCGCTCGGGGTGGCCCTGGGGGGTGACATGGGTCAGGCAGGCGGGATCGGTGAAGAAGAGGGTGCTCATGGGGCGAGGCTATCCCTGCCCCCTGCCCGGTTCAAGCGCGGCGGGGTGCCGCCAGAAGGGCGTATTTTCAGCAGAATGAAGGGGCGGGCTCATCGTGAACCAGGGATGCGTATTTGGGACAAGATGATGGGGCGGACGAGGCACAAACAATTTTAATCAAATTCGCGCATCTTTGTTCTCCAAATATCCTCGGGGGGTGAATTGGCCGCCAGGCCAAGAGGGGGGCAGACGGCCCCCCTCCCTTTTCCCGCCAAGGCCTCCCCGGTCAGAGAACGTAGCGGCTCAGATCCGCCGAGCGGGACAATTCACCGATATTCGCCTCGACATAGGCGGCATCGACCACCACCGCCTGCCCGCCGCGGTCCGGGGCGGCGAAGGAGAGTTCCTCGAACACCCGCTCCATCACCGTATAAAGCCGGCGCGCGCCGATATTCTCGACCGAGCGGTTGACCTCTGCCGCGATGGCGGCGAGCGCGCGGATGCCGTCCTCGGTGAAGCTGACGCCCACCTCCTCGGTCTGCATGAGCGCCGTGTATTGCAGCGTCAGCGCGTTGTCGGTCTCGGTCAGGATGCGGACGAAATCGTCCTCGGTCAGCGCCCTCAGTTCCACCCGGATCGGCAGGCGGCCCTGCAATTCCGGCAGCAGGTCCGAGGGTTTCGCCACATGGAAGGCGCCCGAGGCGATGAACAGGATATGATCGGTCTTGACCGGCCCGTGCTTGGTGGACACCGTCGTGCCCTCGATCAGCGGCAGCAGGTCGCGCTGCACCCCCTCGCGGCTGACATCGGCGCCGCGGGTTTCCGCCCGGGCGCAGACCTTGTCGATCTCATCGAGAAAGACGATGCCGTTCTGTTCGACCGCTTCCAGCGCGGCGGCTTTCACCGCCTCCTCGTCCAGCAGCTTGTCGGCTTCCTCGCTCAGCAGGAGGTCGTGGCTTTCGGCCACACTCATCCGCTTCTTCACCGTGCGTCCGCCGAAGGCCTTGCCGAAGAGGTCGCCCAGGTTCATCCCCTGCGCCTGCATGCCGGGCAGTTCCAGCATCGGCATCGAGGGCGCGGCTTCGGCCAGTTCCAGCTCGATGATCGTGTCATCGAGGTCACCCGCCCGCAGCTTCTTGCGGAACAGATCCCGGGTGCCGGCGCGGGATTCCTTGCCGGCGACGGCATCGAGCACCCGTTCCTCGGCATTGGCCTGGGCCCGGGCGCGGACATCCTCGCGCATCGCCTCGCGGGTCATCACCATCGCCGCATCGACCAGATCGCGGATGATCTGTTCCACGTCGCGGCCGACATAGCCGACCTCGGTGAACTTGGTCGCCTCGACCTTCAGGAAGGGCGCCTTGGCCAGCTTTGCCAGACGGCGCGAGATCTCGGTCTTGCCGACGCCGGTCGGGCCGATCATCAGGATGTTCTTCGGGTACACCTCGTCCCGCAGATCGGCGCTGAGCTGCTTGCGCCGCCAGCGGTTCCTCAGCGCCACGGCGACGGCGCGCTTGGCCTCGGCCTGGCCGATGATGAAGCGGTCCAGCTCGGAAACGATTTCGCGGGGGGTCAGGTCGGTCATTTGCGGATCCTCTCCACCGTCAGGTTGCCGTTGGTATAGACGCAGATCGAGGCGGCGATCTCCATCGCCTTGCGGGCGATCTTCTCGCCCTCCCAATCCGTCTCCATCAGCCCGCGCGCCGCGGCGGCGGCGAAATTGCCGCCCGAGCCGATGGCGGCGATGTCGTATTCCGGCTCCAGCACGTCCCCGGCGCCGGTCACCACCAGCAATTCCGCGCCATCGGTGACGATCAGCATCGCCTCCAGATTCCGCAGGTATTTGTCGGTGCGCCAGTCCTTGGCCAGCTCCACACAGGCACGCGCCAGCTGGCCCGGCAGCGCCTCGAGCTTCTTTTCCAGCCGTTCCAAGAGGGTGAAGGCGTCGGCGGTCGAGCCCGCGAAACCGACCACGATCTCGCGCCCCGGCGGGCCGATGCGGCGCACCTTGCGGGCCGAGCCCTTGATGACCGTCTGGCCCAGGCTCACCTGCCCGTCGCCCGCGACCACCACTTCACCGCCCCGGCGCACCGCCAGGATCGTGGTGCCGTGCCAGCCGGGAAACTTGTCTTCTGCCATGGGGGAAACCCTTTCGCTGTCTGCCGCCCTATATGGAGCCCGACCCCGGCCGTCGCAAGCCGCTGGCCTCTGGCGGGTCCCCTTGGGCGCCGTTAAGCTGGCCCGATGCAGCCCGTTCATCCCCCCGTCACCCTGCCCGACCCCGACGCCACCGAGGCCCTGGCCCGACGTTTCGCCCCCCGTCTGGGGGTGGGCGATGTGCTGTTGCTGGAGGGGCAGATCGGCGCCGGCAAGACCGCTTTTGCCCGGGCGCTGATCCAGGCGCTGGGGGTGGCCGAGGACGTGCCCTCGCCGACCTTCACGCTGGTCCAGACCTATGACGCCGGGATGGAGGTCTGGCACGCCGACCTCTACCGCCTGTCCCATCCCGACGAGGCGGTCGAACTGGGCCTGACCGAGGCTTTCGAGACCGCGCTTTGCCTGGTGGAATGGCCGGAAAAGCTGGGGGCGGATCGGCCGGAAAAGGCTCTGACATTGCGGTTTTCGGTGGTCGGCGAGGGGCGTGAGGTCGCGTTTCTCGGCCCCAAAGCATGGGAGGCGCGCCTTGCCGATCTTTGAGCCCTGCCCCGGTCCGCGCGTCTTCGGCGTTCCGCCCGGCGCCGATTTCCCGCTGCATCTGGCCCGCGGCCTGCGCGAGCGTTTTGCCGGTCAGCCGCCCGAGGCCGTCGCCCGGGCCGAGGTGCTGGTCAACACCTCGCGCATGCGCAACCGGCTGCGCGAGGCGCTGGTCTCGCTCGGCCCCGGCTTCCTGCCGCGGATCCGGCTGATTACCGATATCGCCCCGCCGGGGGCGGATGTGCCGCTGCGCGCGCGGCTGGAACTGGCGCAGCTGATCCGGCAGCTGCTGCTGGCCGAGCCTGATCTCGGCCCGCCTTCCGCGGCTTTTTCGCTGGCCGAGAGCCTGTTTCGTCTGCTCGACGAGATGCAGGGCGAGGGGGTGACGCTGGAGGCGCTGAACGGCCTCGATGTCTCGCAACACTCGCTGCATTGGGACCGATCGCTCAGGTTCATCCGGCTGATCGCGGGGTTCCTGGGCCCCGCTTCCGGCGGGCAGGCGCGGCTGCGTCAGGCGGCGCTGGCCTTGGCGGCCGACTGGGCCGTCACCCCGCCCGCGCATCCGATGATCGTGGCGGGCTCGACCGGCTCGCGCGGGCCGACGGCGCTGCTGATGCAGGCGGTCGCGCGTCTGCCGCAGGGGGCGCTGGTGCTGCCCGGTTTCGATTTCGACCTGCCGGGGCCGGTCTGGGGCAGCCTCGACAACCCGCTGCATTCCGAGGACCACCCGCAATTCCGCTATGCCCATCTGCTGGACTTGCTGGGCGCAGGGCCTGACGCCGTGCAACGCTGGGGGGCTGCGGATGCGCCCGATCCGGCACGCGGGCGGCTGGTCTCGCTGGCGCTGCGGCCCGCGCCGGTGACCGACCAATGGCTGCGCGACGGGCCCTCGCTGACGGACCTGCCCGCCGTCACCGAGACCCTGTCGCTGATCGAAGCGCCAAGCCCGCGGGCCGAGGCGCTGGCCATCGCGCTGGCCCTGCGGGAGGCGGCGGTGCAGGGACAGAAAGCGGCTCTCATCACGCCGGATCGGACCCTTGCCCGCCGCGTCACCGCCGCGCTGGACCGCTGGCATCTGCGCCCCGATGACAGCGCCGGGCGCCCGCTGGGCCTGTCCGCGCCGGGCCGCTTCCTGCGGCAGAGCGCCGAACTGCTGGCCGGATCGGTCACCGCCGAGGCGTTGATCGCGCTGCTCAAGCACCCCATCGTCCATTCGGCCGAGGGGCGCGGCGACCATCTGCGCCACCTGCGCGACCTGGAACTGCATTTGCGGCGCCGCGCCGTGCCCTTCCCCGACGCAGCCGCGCTGAGCGATTTCGCCGACCGCGCGCCCGACCGGAAGCCCTGGGCCGAGTGGCTGTCGCAGGCGCTGGCCCTGCTGCCGGGCGATGGCGAGCGCCCGCTGGACGACTGGCTGGTCGCGCATGAGCGCGTCGCGCTGGCGCTGGCCGCCGGGACCGGCGAGGGCTCGGGCGAGCTGTGGCTGGCCGAGGCCGGGGCCGAAGCGCAGGCGCTGGTCGAGGAATTGCGGGCCGAGGCTGGCCACGGCGGAATCGTCGCCGCTCGGGACTATTCAGCCTTGCTAGAGACGCTTTTTGCCGGGCGCGAGGTCCGCGAGGTGCTGGAATCCCGCCCCGATGTGATGATCTGGGGCACGCTCGAGGCCCGCGCGCAGGGGGCCGATCTGGTGATCCTCGGCGGACTGACCGAGGGCACCTGGCCCGCCGCGCCGAAGCCCGACCCCTGGTTCAACCGCCAGATGCGGCTCAATGCGGGTCTGTTGCTGCCCGAACGACAGATCGGCCTGTCGGCGCATGACTTCCAGCAGGCGGTCGGCGCCCCCCGGGTGATCCTGTCCCGCGCCCGGAGGGATGCCGAGGCGGAAACCGTGCCCTCGCGCTGGCTGAACCGGCTGGTCAACCTGATCGGCGGGCTCAGGGCACAGGGGGGCGATACGGCGCTGGCGGCGATGCGCGCGCGCGGCAATCACTGGCTCAGGCTGGCCGAGGCGCTGGAGGCTGACCTCTCCGCCGTGCCCGAGGCCAGCGCCCGGCGCAACCCGCGGCCCGCCCCGGCCCCGCCCGCGCGGGCCCGGCTGACAGAACTGCCGGTGACGCGGATCGAGAAGCTGATCCGCGACCCTTACGCGATCTATGCCGAGCGGATCCTGCGGTTGCGCCCCTTGGACCCGCTGGCGCCCGAGGCCGATGCGCGGCTCAGGGGCACGGTGCTGCACCGGGTGCCGGACCTCTATGTCCGCGACTTCCCGCCGGGGACGCCGGGCGATCTGGCGGCGTTTTTGGCAATCGCAGAGACGATTCTGACCGAGGAATGCCCCTGGCCCGCGACCCGGCTGCACTGGCGCGCGCGGCTCGACCGGACCGCCGCCGATTTCGTCCGCTGGAACGCGGGGCTTGAGGGGCAACCGGCACTGCTGGAGCAAAAGGGCGCGTTGACCCTGGCCGATCCGCCCTTCACCCTGACCGGCCAGCCGGACCGCATCGACCGCGACCCGGACGGGCGGCTCAGGCTTTACGATTACAAGACCGGCACCCTGCCCAGCCCCAAGCAGATCGCTTTTTACAACAAGCAGTTGAGCCTGCTGGCGGTGATGGCGCGGGACGATGCCTTCGGCCTTGGCCCCGGCAGCGTGGCGGAAGCGATGTTCGTGGGCCTCGGCAGCAAGTTCGACACGCGGCCGGTGCCGGTGGAGCCCGCCGATATCGCCGAGCACCAGGCCAAGCTGCGGACGCTGTTGACCTCCTACACCAGCCCCGACCAGGGCTTCACCGCCATGCGTGCCGTCGAACAGGAGGAGCGCGCGGGCGATTACGACGCGCTGTCGCGGCGCGGTGAATGGGAAACCACGGACGAACCCGTGCTGCAAAGGGTCGGCGACGATGGATGAGGCGACGCTCAATCAGGTCCGCGCCGCCGAGCCCGGGCAATCGACCTGGCTTTCGGCCAATGCGGGCTCGGGCAAGACCAAGGTGCTGATCGACCGGGTGGCGCGGCTGCTGTTGGGCGGGACGCCACCGCAGCGCATCCTGTGCCTGACCTATACCAAGGCCGCCGCCGGTGAGATGCAGAACCGGCTGTTCAAGCGGCTGGGCGAATGGGCCATGCTGGAGGATGCGGCGCTGGTCGCGGAACTGGCGAAGATGGGCGAGGCGGTGCAGGACCCCGACCTGCTGCCCCGCGCGCGCAGGCTCTTTGCCCGCGCCATCGAGACGCCGGGCGGGCTGAAGATCCAGACGATCCACGCCTTCTGTTCCTCCCTCCTGCGCCGCTTCCCGCTGGAGGCGGCCGTCGCCCCGGACTTTACCGAGGTCGAGGAACGCAGCCTGCAACAGCTGCGGATGGAGCTGCTGGACCGCTTCGCCCGGGGGCCCGAGGCCGGGGCGATGATGGCGCTGCTGGGGCGGTTGAGCGAGGAGGGTTTCGACCGCCTGCTGGGCGATCTGGGCAAGTACAGAGACGCTTTTGACGGGGATCTGCCCGATTTCGACCGGCTGTTCGACCTGCCGAAGGGGCTGTCCGAGGACGGGCTTCTGGCGCAGGTGTTCGACGGGGGCGAGGGGGATCTTTGCGCCCGGCTGGTGCCGAAGCTGCTGAAGGGCGGGTCGAACGACAACAAGCTGGCCGCGAAACTGGCGCGGATCGGGGCGCCGGGGATGGCGGCGCTGGCCGAACTGGAAGGCGCGCTGCTGACGCAAACCGGCGCCAATGCCGGGCAGGCGAAGACCGGCAAGCACATCACCAAGGCGACGCAGGCGCTGGTCGGCCCCGACGATCTGGCAGCGCTGGACGATCTGGGCGAGCGGGTGGCCGAGGCCCGGCCGCTCAGGCTGGGTCTGGAAGCCAAGCGCATGGCCGAAGCGCTGCATGGCTTCGCCCGGCTCTGGCTGCCGGCGCTGGACCGGGCCAAGGCGGCGCGCGGCTGGCTGGATTTCGACGACCTGATCCGCCTTGCACGGGACCTGCTGTCGCGCTCGGACGTGGCGCAATGGGTGCTCTTCAAACTCGACGGCGGCATCGACCATATCCTGGTGGACGAGGCGCAGGATACCTCGCCCGGGCAATGGCGGGTCATCGACCTGCTGACCCAGGAATTCACCGCGGGTGAGGGCGCGCGCGAGGTGCTGCGCACGATCTTCGTGGTGGGCGACCGCAAGCAGTCGATCTATTCCTTCCAGGGTGCCGATCTGCAGGGTTTCGAGCAATCGCAGAGTCTGTTTTCGGAACGGCTGGCGGCGACGGGACAGGGGCTCAGCCGTCAGGAACTGAAGCATTCCTTCCGGTCCTCGGATGCGGTGCTGCGGCTGGTGGACCAATGCTTTGCCGGCAGCGGGTCGGGGCTGGGCGGCGCGCCGGAGCATCTGGCCTTCCATCCCGGGATGGCCGGTCGCGTCGACCTCTGGCCCGCGATCCCCAAGCCCGACAAGCCCGAGGACACGCCCTGGGAAAGCCCGCTGGACCGTCCCTCGGCCGACCATGCCGAGATCCAGCTGGCCCGGACCATCGCGCGGGAAATCCGGGCGATGATCGACCGGGGCGAGCGGATCGAGGGGCGGGACGGCCCCCGCGCGGTGCATGAGGGCGATTTCCTGGTGCTGGTGCAGCGCCGCCGCCTGCTGTTTCACGCGCTGATCCGCGCCTGCAAGGCCGAGGGGCTGGAGATCGCCGGCGCCGACCGGCTGGCTTTGGGCGAGGTTCTGGCGGTGCAGGACCTGATCGCGCTGCTCAAGTTCCTCGCGCTGCCGGAGGACGATCTGTCGCTGGCCGTGGCCCTGCGTTCGCCGCTGTTCGGCCTCGGCGAGGACGATCTGTTCCGGCTGGCCTGGGACCGGCCCGGGTTCCTGTGGGAACGGCTCAGGGCCGAGCCCGCACTGGCCGAGGTCCGCGCAGTGCTGGACGATCTGCGCGGGCAGGTCGATTTCCTGCGCCCCTATGAGCTGATCGAACGGGTGCTGACCCGCCATGACGGCCGCCGCCGGATCCGGGCGCGCTTTGGCCCCGAGGCCGAGGATGCGCTGGAGGCTTTCGTCGATCTGGCGCTGGGCTATGAACAGGGGCATGTCCCCTCGCTCGACGGGTTCCTGGGCTGGCTGGCGGCCTCGGACGCCGAGGTGCAGCGCCGGTCCGAGGGGGCCGGGCGGGTGATCCGGGTGATGACGGTGCATGGCTCGAAGGGGCTGGAGGCGCCGATCGTCATCCTGCCCGACACCGCCAGGCGCCGCCCGCAGGAGCGCGCGACGCTGGCCGATGCCGCGGGCGTGCCGATCCTGCGCGCGGTCAAGGATCTGGCGACCGAGGCCCAGCGCGAGGCCGACGGGCTGAGCGAGACCCTGCGCCATGAGGAGGGCGACCGGCTGCTCTACGTGGCGCTGACCCGGGCGGAACGCTGGCTGATCGTCTGCGGCGCGGGCGATACCGGCGAGGGCAGCTGGTACGAGCGGATCGAAACGGCGCTGGCCGGGCTGGCCCCGGTGCCGCTGGCGGCGCCGACCGGTACGGGTCTGCGGCACGCCCATGGCGAGTGGCCGGCGCCGCTGGTCATGCCGCGCGACACGGCAGAAAGCGGCTCTGCGCCTGCGGAATTGGCCGATCTGCCGCCGGTCAGCGCGGCGTCTCGGGTGCTGACGCCTTCGGATCTGGGGGGTGCCAAGGCGCTGCCCGGCGAGGGGGCAGAGACCGAGCAGGCGCTGGCCCGCGGGCGGCTGATCCATCTGCTGCTGGAGGAGCTGGCCGACCTGCCCGACGCCGACCGCAAGCCCCGCGGCACCCTACTCGCCGCCGGGATGGCCGGGGGCGAGGCCTGTCTGGCCGAGGCGCTGGCGGTGCTTCAGGACCCCGCGCTGGCCCCGGTTCTGGGCGGGGGCGCGCTGGTCGAGGTCGGTCTGTCGGGTGCGTGGAACGGGCGGCCCATGTGGGGCGTGATCGACCGGCTGATCGTCACCGACGATGCGGTTCTGGCGGTCGATTTCAAGTCGAACCGCGTGGTGCCGGACGGGCCGGACGGGGTGCCCGAGGGCCTGCTCAGGCAGATGGGGGCCTATGCGCATCTGCTGGCGGCGCTTTATCCCGGGCGGCGGATCGAGACGGCGCTCTTGTGGACCGCGACGGGCGCGCTGATGCAGCTGCCGCCCGGGGCTGTCGCCGCGGCGCTGGACCGCGCTGCCCTTGACCCGGATCGGCGACCTTCCTAGGTAAGGAAAGACCAAAGACGCTTCCCCCTTTCCCCGGATCCGCAGGAGATTCCCATGGCTACCTTTCCCGTGACCGACGCCACTTTCGACTCCGAAGTGCGCAACAGCGACCTGCCGGTCGTGCTCGACTTCTGGGCCGAATGGTGCGGTCCGTGCCGGCAGATCGGTCCGGCGCTGGAAGAGCTGTCGGAGCATTACGAGGGCCGCGTGCGCATCGCCAAGGTCAACGTGGACGAGAACCCGCAGGTCGCCGCCGCCATGGGCATCCGCGGGATCCCGGCGCTGTTCGTGGTGAAGGACGGCAAGATCGTCGCCAACAAGGTCGGCGCTGCACCCAAGGCGGCGCTGCAAAGCTGGATCGACGCCTCGATCTGAGCCACCTGCCGGGTTGATGGAAACGCCGGGCCCGTCGGGTCCGGCGTTTTTCTGTGGCACCCCGCGCTGCGCTCAGGCGCTGGCGCGCAGCACCTGCGCGCGGGGGCTTTCCTGCGCCGGGGGATTGGTCGTGGTGAACGAGATCATCACCGCCCCGGTGGCAGTCCGCCGCGCCGCGACCCGCAGGACCTCGCCATCGGTCAGCGTCATGCTGCCGGCAAGCGGCGCGCCATCGCCGGAACCGGGCCGGGCCAGCGTCGCCACCTGAGCCCAGAAGGCCGGATCGCCACCCGCCTCGCGCCAATTGGCCAGCGCCTCGGGCAGGGTGACGGCGCCGAGCGATTCCTCGCCTTCCAGCGTCCAGAGCTGGGTGAAGGCGCTGTTGGTCAGCAGCAATTCGCCGTTCGAGGCGAAGACGGCGATCGCCTCGTCCAGCTGGTTCAGCACGGCCTGGCTCGTCTCCATCTCGGCCCGGACATTGCGGGTGAGATGGGTTTCCGAGGTGATATCCTCGATCAGGAAGGCCAGCGCGCCATCGGGATGCGGATTGGCGCTGACGCGGAAGGTCTGGCCGCTGCCCAGCGTCCAGGTTTCCTCGAACTCGCCGCCGGGGCTTGAAGCCTCGATATCCAGCAGGCGCCGCGCCCAGCTGCGGTAATCGCGGGGCTCGGGCAGCACGCGCTTGTCGCGCATGCGGTTGAGGAAGCCTTCGATCCCCGGGCGCGACAGCAGGAATTCGGGCTCCAGCCCGGTCAGATCGGTCAGCGCCGGGTTGAACATCTGCAACCGCCGCGTCCGGTCGAAGACGGCAAGGCCGATGGGCAGGGTGGCGAAGGTCTTGGTCAGGGTCTGGATGAAGGCGCGCTTGGTGCGTTCGGCCTGATAGGCCTCGTCCGCGGGGAGGGCATAGACCAGCATCCCGTCCTCGCCATTGACCCGGGTGACATCGAACCAGGATTGCGCCGTCCCTTTGCGCGCGCCGTTCGGCACCGGCAGGCCGGTGCGGCGGGCGGGCCCGGCCTCGGCCCTGGGGAAGAGGGCGGGCAGCGGCCAGGTCATCGTCGCACCCTCGCCCGCCTCGGACACCCGCTTGAGATAGGCGTCATTGGCCCAGGTCACCTGCCCCTGCGCCCCCTCACGCCAGAGCAGCAGCGGCGCGGCTTCGGTGATCTGCCGCAACAGCGCGAGTTCCTCCTGCAGCGCGCGGTAGCTGAGCCGGTCCAGCACCACCGCGCCATCCTCGGCCAGGGCGTCGATGACGGTGAGCCTGAGCGCCCCGTCGAGCCAGTCCATCACCAGTTCGGTGCGCCGGTCGTCGCCGGCGACCAGACGGGCGCGGCGGGTCAGCGGCAGATCGGCCAGCGCGGTCGCCAGATCGGGGAAATCCTGCGCCAGGAAATAGGTCAGGCGGCTCCATTCATCGCCACCCTCGGTCCCGTCCTTGCGCAGGGAGTCCAGCAGCGCGGCGCCGCGGGCGTTGGTGTCGATCAGGGTCTGGCCGTCGAACAGGAACGCCGCATCGCTGCCGATGGCCAGGGGCGAGGCGCTGCGTTTGCCCGGGCCCCGCAACGCGCCGAAGATCAGCAGGCTGGCCAGCACCGTCAGGACCGAGGTTCCGACAAGCACGAGGGCAAAGGCAAAAGTCGTCTGCATGGGCGGCTCCTGTCCCCCTGTCGGCTACCCGGGAGAGCTGACCGAGTCGGGGCCGGGTCAGGATCGGCGCTATTGGTTAAAGCTGTGTTAAGAAGTGATAATAGCCATAGAAATGGCGATCTTGGCAGAAAAACTTCAGACGGGGTATCAGGTCATTGACTTGTCGATGGGCGTGTTCTCGCCCAGCGCGCGGCGCGGGTCGGCCTCGATCGCGCGCCGGGGCCAGCGGACTTCGGCCAGGGCGCCGCAGCGGCGGTCGGGGGCCTGGCGGGGGCGCGTGCGCTCGGTGCAATTGCCGAAACGCACGCTGGCGCCGGTGCGTTCCAGCAGCGTCTTGGCAATGAACAGGCCCAGCCCCATCCCCTCGTATTCCGGGCGGGATTCGTCGCGCGGTTCGTCCCAGCGGCGGTTCTTCAGATAGGGCTCGCCAAGCCGTGCCAGCAGATGCGGCGGATAGCCCGGGCCGTCGTCGATGACCCTGAGCACCACCTCGGTGGCGGTCCAATGCGCCTCGACCCAGACCTCGGAGGCGGCGAAATCGACGGCGTTCTGGATCAGGTTGCGCAGGCCGTGGACGATTTCGGGGCGGCGGAAGATCTCGGGCATGCGGCCATCGGCGGCGCCGGTATCGAAGCCGATCACCTTGCCGCGGTCGGTGTGGGGCGCGGCGGCCTCGTGCAGCACGGCCTCGAGCGGCGCGTGGCGCAGATGCAGGTCGTCCTTGCCCGCCTGCCCCATCGAGCGCAGGATCGCCCGGCATCGGTCGGCCTGTTCGCGAATGAGGCGCGCGTCCTCGGCCAGATCGGGGTCGTCCAGCGCGTCGATCAGCTCGGAGGACACGAGCTTGATCGTGGCAAGGGGCGTGCCCAGCTCATGCGCCGCCGCCGCCACCACGCCGCCCAGATCGGTCAGCTTCTGTTCCCGGGCCAAGGCCAGCGAGGTGGCCAGCAGCGCCTCGGTCAGGGCGTGTTTCTGCGCCGCGACCGAGCGGGAATAAAGCCCGATGAAGGCGATACCGATGACCAGCGCGATCCAGAAGCCGAAGCGGAAGAGATCGGGCATCAACACGGGATCGCCCGCCTCGGTGCGCAAAGGCTCGAAGGCGAAGGCCAGGAGCGAGGCCAGCAGCACCGCCGCCCCGCCAAGGATCAGGACCGAGCGCAGGGTCAGCGCGGTTGCGGCGATGGTCACCGGCGCGATCAGCAGCAGCCCGAAGGGGTTGTTCAGCCCGCCGGTCAGGAACAGCAGCAGCGCCAGCTGGGTCGTATCGAACAGAAGCGTGAGCAGCGCCTCGGTTTCCGACAGGCGCTTGGTGCGGGGAAAGACATAGGCCGACAGCAGGTTCGACGCGGCCGAAACGGCGACGACCGACAGGCACAGAGCCAGCGGGAAATCGAGGCTGAACAGGAAATGCGTGACCAGAAGCGCCACGACCTGACCCGAGGCCGCCAGCCAGCGCACCCGCGTCAGCGTCTCCAGCCGGACCCAATGGCCCTGCACGTCGCGGTTCATGAGGCCCTGGGCGGTGCTGTCCATCGGCGTCCTGTTGTCGCGGTCACGGGTTTGCGCCTTGTTACGCCCCGCGGGTTGAGGCATCAAGCGGTGCAAACCCGCAAGCGACGGAGAGACGCATGACCAAGGCCTATGCAATCGGAGCGGCAACGCTGGTCGCGGTGATGCTGGCGGGGCTGGCGCTGTTCGCCTATCAGCCGCCGTTCCTGCGCACGATGCTGGGGATGAGCGACGATCCCTTCGACCCCTGCCGCTCGGGCGCGGTGATGGGGGGCCTCGACCAGATCGGCGGCCCCTTCACCCTGGTCAATGCCCAGGGCCAGACGGTCACCGATCAGGACGTGATGACGATGCCGTCCATCGTGTATTTCGGCTATACCTTCTGTCCCGATGTCTGCCCGCTGGACAGCGCCCGCAACGCGCTGGCGACCGAATTGCTGGAGGCCGAGGGTCAGATCGTGCAACCGGTCTTCATCTCGATCGACCCCGAGCGGGACACGCCCGAGGTGGTCGGCGAATTCGCCTCGATCTTCCATCCGCGGATGATCGGGCTGACCGGCAGCGACGAGCAGGTCCGGGCGGCGTCGCGCGCCTATCGCACCTATTTCTCGCGGCAGGAGGGCGACGATCAGTATTACCTCGTCGATCATTCGACCTTCAGCTATCTGGTGATCCCCGGTCACGGCACGGTCGAGATCTTCCGCCACGACACACCGGCCGAAGAGGTCGCGGAAATCGCGCAATGCTATCTGTCGCGGGTCTGACAGCGGCGGACTGACGCAGGCATATCAGCAATCCCGCATCCATGTTTGATTTTCGCGCTCGGGGCGACTAGATCGGACCAAGACACCCCGAGGAGCCCCGCATGACCGACGACAGCCCGCTCGATCTCGGCCCCGACCCGTCGCTGTTGCTGGTCGATGACGACGAAGTCTTCCTCAAGCGGCTGGCCCGCGCCATGGAGCGGCGCGGTTTCGCCGTCGAAACCGCCGCCTCGGTCGCCGCTGGCAAGGCGCTGGCCATGGCCCGGCCCCCAGCCTATGCGGTGATCGACCTGCGGCTGGACGACGGCAACGGCCTCGATGTGGTCGAGGCTCTGCGCCTGAAGCGGCCCGACGCGCGGATTGTCGTACTGACCGGCTATGGCGCGATTGCCACCGCCGTGGCCGCGGTCAAGATCGGCGCGACCGACTACCTGTCCAAGCCCGCCGACGCCGATGAGGTGGTGAACGCCCTTCTGCAACGCGAGGGCGCCGTGCTGCCCGAGCCGCCGGAAAACCCGATGTCCGCCGACCGGGTGCGCTGGGAGCATATCCAGCGGGTCTATGAGCAATGCGACCGCAACGTGAGCGAGACGGCGCGCCGCCTCAGCATGCACCGCCGGACGCTGCAACGGATCCTCGCCAAGCGCAGCCCGCGCTGATCACGCCACCAGCGATTCCGCCGCTTTCAGATCGACGCTGACCAGCTGGCTGACGCCCTGCTCGGCCATGGTCACGCCGAACAGCCGGTCCATCCGCGCCATGGTCAGCGCGTTATGGGTGATGATGAGGAACCGTGTCTCGGTCCGCCGGGTCATCTCGTCCAGCAGATCTGCGAAGCGCATGACGTTCGCGTCGTCGAGCGGCGCGTCCACCTCGTCCAGCACGCAGATCGGCGCCGGATTGGCCAGAAACACGCCGAAGATCAGCGCCAGCGCGGTCAGGGTCTGTTCCCCGCCCGACAGCAGGCTGAGCGAGCTGAGTTTCTTGCCCGGCGGCTGGCAGAGGATCTCCAGCCCCGCCTCCAGCGGGTCGTCGGATTCGACCAGCACCAGACGCGCCTCGCCCCCGTTGAAAAGGTGCGTGAAGAGCGTCATGAAATTCGCGTTCACCTGATCGAAGGCGGCCAGCAGACGCTCGCGCCCCTCGCGGTTCAGGGCGGCGATGCCGCCGCGCAGCTTGGCCACCGCGGCCTCCAGATCGGCCTTTTCGCGGACCAGCGTGCCGTGTTCCTCCTCGACCTGCCGGGCGTCTTCCTCGGCCCGCAGGTTGACCGCGCCCAGCGCGTCGCGGGCCCGGCGCAACCGGGCGATTTCCGTCTCTAACGTTGCCGAATCCGGCATCTCCTCGGCCCCGACGCCCAGCTGGTTGAGCAGGCCCTGCGGCGTCGCGTCCAGCTCGTCGGCGATGCGGTTGGCGGCCAGCGCCACGGCCTCGCCCGCGGCATCGACCCGCGCCTCGGCCCGAGCGCGGGCCTCGCGCGCCTCGCCGGCGCTGCGCTCGGCGGCGCGTTCGGCCTCGCCCGCCGCACGGAGCGCGCTTTCGGCAGAGAGCAGCGCCTCGACCGCGGCGGTGCGGCGGGTCTCGGCCTCGGCAATCGCCTCGGCCAGTTCGGCGCGGCGGGCCAGAATTTCCTCGGGTGCGGCATTGGCTTCCGAGAGTTCCTCCTGTGCGTCATCGGCGCGGCGTTCCAGCTCGGCGATGCGGTCGGCGGCGTTGGTCTTGCGCGCCGTCCAGCTTTGAATGTCGCGCGCCACCTCTTGCGAGCGGGTGCGGCGGGCAGCGCCCTCGCGGCGGATTTCCTCCTGCGCGGCGCGGCGCGACATCATCGCCATGCGCGCGGCCTCGACCTGGGTGCGGATGGTTTCCAGCCGGGCACGGGCGCTGTCCAGATCGTCGATCCCGGCCAGCGCCTCCTCGGCTTCGGCCAGCCGCGAGTCCGCCGCTTCGGCCTCGGCCTGCATCCGTTCCAGCGCCAGTTCCGCCGTCTCGCGCTTCGAGCGCGCGAGGCTCGCATCCGCCTCGGCCTTCGACGCGGCGCGGGAGGCTTCGGTCAGCCGCATCTCGGCCTGACGGCGGGCGTCGCGGGCCATGCGGTCGGCCTCGGTCAGCTGGGTTAGGCGCGACTGGCGGGCCTGATGCGCCTCACGCGCGGCCTCCTGCCGTTCCTCGGCCTCGTCGAGATCGGCGCGCAGCTGGTCCAGCCGGTTGCGCTGCGTCAGGCGGATGGCGGCGGCCGAGGGCGCATCCTCGCCCCGCTGCATCAACCCGTCCCAACGCCAGAGGTCGCCGCCCTTCGTCACCAGCCGCTGCCCGGGTTTCAGGCTGGCGTGCAGGGCCTCGGCCTGCCCCGGCTCCACCAGCCCGATCTGCGACAGGCGGCGGGTCAATTCGGCAGGCGCAGAGACGCTTTTTGCCAGCGGCGCAACCCCGGCAGGGAGCGCGGCGGGTGCCTCATACGGCATGAGCGCGCGCCAGCCCGAGCCGGTCGCCGCCGCCGCGATCCTGAGATCATCGCCCAAGGCCGCGCCCAGCGCGTGTTCCAGACCCGGCGCCACGCGGACCTGATCCAGGAGCCCCCCGGCAAGATCCTTGTCGCGCGCCAGCAGCCGTTCCAGCGCCGTCAGTTCCGCCGACAATGCCGTCGCCTCGCCCTCGGCCCCGGCGCGGGCGGCGCGCGCCTCGACCTCGGCGGCCTGTGCATCGGCGCGGGCGGCTTCGGTTTCGATCAGCGTTTCCTCGGCCGATTCCAGCAGGTCCTGTGCCGCGTCCCGGGCCTCGGCCGCTTGTTCCTGACCCTGCTCGGCAGCCTCCAGCGCGGCCCCGGCCTGCGCGGCATCATCGGCGGCGCGCTGGGCCCCGGCGGCGGCTTTCGCCCCTTCGGCCCGGGCATCGGCCGCCTGACGGTTCAGCGACTGGTGACGGGCGGCGAGGCGGGCCATGTCCTCGGTCGCCTCGGTCAGATGCGATTCGATGTCGGCCAGCACGTCCGAGGCCTCGCGCGCCGCTTCCACGGCCTCGGCCAGCTTCTCCTCGTGCCCCTCGGCGGCGCGGGCGAGCTGCTCCTCCTCCCATTGCAGGCGCTCGATGCTCTCATCCGCATCCGCCGCCAGCCCCGATTCGCGCTGCGCGTCGCGGCGGAGCTGCTCGATGCGGGCCATGAGGGTCTGCACCGCTTCCCGCGCCCGGGCCTCGGCATCGGTCAGCGTGTCGCGCTGCACCTGTAGGCGTTGCAGGATGGCGCCGGCGATGGCTTCCTCCTCGCGCAGCGGCGGCAGGGCGTCCTCGCGGCTCTCGCGGGTGGTCTTGGCCTCGCGCGCGGCGCGTTCGGCAGCGGCGGCGGCGGTGATCGCCTGGGTCAGCGACGCCTGCACCTCGGCCCGTGCCTGACTGGCCTCGCGCCAGCGACGATAGAGGATCATCCCCTCGTTCTTGCGCAGCTCGACCGCGATCTCGCGGTAGCGGGCCGCCTGCCGCGCCTGCCGGGCCAGAACCGAGAGCTGTTGCGCAAGGGCCTCCACGGTATCGCCGACCCGGGCGAGGTTGGTCTCAGTCGCGTTGAGCCGCAACTCGGCCTCGTGCCGCCGCTGATACAGGCCCGAGATGCCGGCGGCCTCTTCGAGAACCCGCCGGCGCGCCTTGGGCTTGGCGTTGATGAGTTCCGAAATCTGCCCCTGCCGAACCAGCGCCGGGGAATGCGCGCCCGTCGAGGCATCGGCGAAGAGCATCTGCACGTCGCGGGCGCGGACCTCCTTGCCGTTGACGCGGTAGGCCGAGCCCGCGTCGCGGGTGATGCGGCGCGTGACCTCGAGGAAATCGGCGTCGTTGAAGCCCGCGGGCGCCACCCGGTCGCCGTTGTCGACGGTCAGCGCCACCTCGGCAAAGGCCCGGGCGCCGCGCGACTTGGTGCCGGCGAAGACCACGTCCTCCATGCCCGAGCCGCGCATGGCGGTCGGGCGATTCTCGCCCATGACCCAGCGCAGCGCCTCCAGCAGGTTGGACTTGCCGCAGCCGTTCGGCCCGACCACGCCGGTCAGCCCCTCGCGGATCACCAGTTCGGTGGGATCGACGAAGCTCTTGAAACCGTTGAGGCGCAGGCGGGTGAAGTGCAAGGGCGGGTCCCGGGGCTGGTGTCTGGTAGGATGGGCAATATTGCCCATCCTACGGGGCGCAGTTTCCGGTGAGGGCGCGACCCTGTCAAGAAACCCGCCGGATATGGCGGGCGCCACGGGGGTTATCCACAAGATATTGGGGCATTGCGGCCACACCGGCGGCGTCCTAGCCTGCCGGCAAAGAGGTCCGCCATGGCTGTTTCCGTCCGCCCCGATTCCCCCCGCGACCCCGGCGCGACCGCCTTGTTGCAGGCGTCCCATGCCTATCTGCAAAGCCTCTATGACCCCGAAGACAACCATTTCCTGTCCATTGACGCCCTTTGCGCACCGGACATCCTGTTCTTCACGGCGCGGCAGGACGGCCGGGTCATCGGCACCGCGGCGCTGGCCTTGCGGGCGGGGTATGGCGAGGTGAAGTCGATGTTCGTGGACCCCGCCGCCCGGGGTCAGGGCGCTGCGGGGGTGCTGCTGGCGCGGCTGATCGGCGAGGGGGCGTTGCGCGGCCTGCCGGTGCTGAAGCTGGAGACGGGCCCCCTCAACACCGAGGCACTGGCGCTTTACGCGCGGCATGGCTTCAGCGTCTGCGGGCCCTTCGCCGACTATGCGGATGTCCCGGCGTCGGTGTTCATGGAGCGACCGCTCGATCCCGTGACCCTCCGGCGCATGGCGCCGGACGAGGAGATGGCGCCGGTCCATACGCTGCTGACCGACGCTTTCGGTTATATGGAGGGGGTGATCGACCCGCCGTCCTCGCTTACCCGGATGACGCCGGCGGATCTGGCCAGCGACGCGGCGCAGAATGAGCTTTGGGTGCTGGAACCGGGGCCTGCCGCCTGCATGATCCTGACGGTCAAGGGCGACACGCTCTATCTGGGCAAGCTGGCGGTGGATGGTCGGCTTAGGGGCGCGGGGCTTGCGCGGCGGATGATCGGGCACGCGGTGGCGCGGGCCCGGGCGCTGGGGTTGGCGCATGTCACCTTGCAGACCCGGGTCGAGTTGACCGGCAATCAGGCGACTTTCCAGCGGCTGGGCTTTCGCGAGGTCGAACGGACGGCGCACCCGGGCTATGACCGCCCGACCTCGATCACCTATCGGCGCGCGGTCTGAACCCGTTGCACCTGCGACAATCGGGCGCTTCACATTCCAAATTTGGAATGCTATCAAGTATTCCATAACTGGAATATGTGAGGTCCCGCCATGTCTCCCACCCGTCCCTCGGACACCTATACGCCAATGTATTTCCTGGCCTCGCTCGGTGCCGGGGGCCTGTCGGTCAGCTTCTTCATGTGGCTGATGTTCTGGCTGCCGCATCCCGGCCGCACGGTGCCGATCTTCGAGGATATCGCCGCCGCCTTCCAGAGCGGGACACCTCTGAAACAGGCGATGATTGCTGCGGCGATGGCCGGAATCGCGCTGTTCGTCGTGCTGAATCTGAAATCGCTGCTGTGGAACCTCAGCCACTTCGTCGCCTGGAAACGGACCGAGGCCTATGAGAAATTCACCAAGACCAACGCGCAAAGCCAGTTGATGGCCCTGCCGCTGGCGCTGGCCATGTCGGTGAACGGGTTGTTCATCGCCGGGCTGGTCTTTGTGCCCGGCCTGTGGACCGTGGTCGAATATTTGTTCCCGGTGGCGCTGTCGGCCTTCGTGCTGATCGCCGTGCTGGCCTTCCGCAGCTACGGCGCCTTCATCGCCCGCATCAAGGTCGAGGGCGGGTTCAACCACGCCGCCAACAACAGCTTCGGCCAGATCCTGCCCGCCTTTGCCTTTGCCATGATCGGGGTCGGCATGGCCGCCCCCGCGGCGATGAGCACCAATGCGGCCGTGGTCGGCCTGTCGATCGTCGCCTCGACCTTCCTGCTGGTGACTTCGGTCCTGATCGCCGGGATCGCACTGGTGCTCGGCATCCGCTCGATGCTGGACCATGGCACCAATGCCGAGACCGCGCCGACGCTGATGATCCTGATCCCGCTGATGACCATCCTCGGCATCCTGATGATGCGGCAGAATCACGGGCTGGGCACCCAGTTCGAGGCGCATACCTCGGACGCCGAGACCTTCCTCTTCCTGGCCAAGGTCGTCTCGGTGCAGCTGGTCTTCGCGCTCTTCGGCTGGCTGATCCTGTCGCGCCACCAATACGGCAAGCGCTTCATCTGGGGGCGCGAGACCTCGGTCATGAGCTATGCGCTGGTCTGCCCCGGCGTCGGCTTCACCGTGCTGTGGCAGTTCTTTGTCCACAAGGGGCTGGTCGCGGTGCATCTGGTCGACAAGTTCTCGGCCGTCTACTGGGCGCTGATCGCGGTGGCGCTGCTGGTGCAGGCGGCGATGGTGGCGCTGGTCTTCACCCTGAACCGGCGCCATTTCGGCAGCCCGCGCGCCGTCGCGGCGGTGCCCGCCGAATAACCGGGGCTTCGGACAAGGACAGGGGCGGCACCGCGCGGGCCGCCCCCTCTGCATTCGTATATGCGCATTCTTTCATTGTGCGGGCCGGGCAGACATGCCTATCCTGACCCCGGGTTTCGGCCCCGCGCGTTTGGGAGGATGCGCGTCACGAACCGGAGGATTTCCATGCTGAAGACTGCTTTGCGCGCGACCGGCCTCGCCGTCGCGCTGTCGCTCGCGCCGCTGGCCGCGCTGGCCGAGACGCACCGCGTCGCCTTTCACGTCGACGAGAATGACCCGCAGGTCATGAACATGACGCTGAACAACGTGAACAACCTGATCGCCTATTACGCCGAGCAGGGCGACGAGGTGGAGGTGCAGGTCGTGACCTATGGCCCCGGCCTGCACATGCTGCGCGAAGATACCTCGCCGGTGGCGCCGCGCATCGCCCAGATGGCGCTGGAGCATGAGAACGTCACCTTCCAGGCCTGCAACAACACCCTGCAGGGCATGCAGCGGCAGGCCGGGCACGACATCGCGCTGTTGTCCGAGGCCAATATCGTCCCCTCGGGCGTGGTGCAGCTGGTCACGCTGCAGGAGCAGGGCTGGTCCTATATCCGGCCCTGACCCGCAGGCGCCGGGGTCGCCTTACATCGCCGGATGGCAGGCGGCCTCGGACAGGGTGAGCAGCGTGTCCGAGGTCCGCACCACCCGCCCGTCACCCAGCGCCCCTTGAACCGCCGGGCGGAACGTCTCGGGCATGAAGCCCAGCGGCATCAGCAGGGTCGGCACCTGGCTGACCTCCAGCTGGCAATCGTTGTAGCGCATCACCTCGACCAGCAGGGCGTCGGCGCTTGGCGCCTGGTCCAGCGTACAGAAATCGGCGTCGAGCGTGACCCCGCCCATGACCGAGGCATCGCCGGTGGCAAAGCCCCGGGCCACGGCATCGGCCAGGACCTCCTGATATTCCTCGGGCGTGGTGCCCATGTCGCTCATGAAAAGGCCGGTCTGCGCCTCGTTCAGGGTGCAGCCATAGGCGCGCAGCATGCCGATCACGGCATGGGCCTTGGCGGGGTCGACCTCTGCCCGGGCGGTGAGGGGGGCAAAGGGCAGCAGGGCCGCAGCAGCGGCCAGAAGATAACGGGTCATGCTAATGCCTCATGCAAATACGGGTGGGAAACACCACCACGATCAGGGAAACACCGCCGCGCCCACCCGTCAACGCAAACCCGCGCGGGCGGGCCTATTCGTCCTTTGGCAGGGGGGCGAGTTCGGTTTCCAGAAACCGCTCGAAGGCGTCCAGGTTCAGGGGTTCGAACTGCCCGAAGGCCTGCATGAAGACCGAGGCCGCGCGCATCGCGTCGGGCTCCAGCTTGCACCATTTCACCCGGCCGCGTTTCTCCTGGCTGATGAGCCCGGCCTCGGCCAGAAGCGCCAGATGCTTGGAGACGGCAGCGAGCGAGATGGCGAAGGGCTCGGCCACATCGGTGACGGCCATGTCGTCTTCCAGCAGCATGCCCAGGATCGCCCGGCGCGTCGGATCGGCCAGCGCCATGAAGATCACGTCAAGAGGATCGGGGGATGCCATGGCCAAGGGCCTATCCAGCCCCCGCGCCCCGGTCAAGATATTCAACCGATCCGTTGAATGTGCAGATGCGGCATCGTTAGCGCCCGAAACCCCACGACCCCGTGAAGCACCGGAAAATTTCCGCTCTTTATCAAAGACTTGCAGGGCAGTATTCGCGCTTGACTCTGTGCCCCCCCGCTTCTAGGTTCCGCCCGTCACTCCCCAGGGGGGTTCCCGATGTCCGACCCGAACGATCTGGAGCGCCTGAAAGCGCTCGACGAACGGCTGCGGAGCCTGAAGAAGGCACAGGAACCGACCGTCAACGGGGTGGCGCAGGGTCATGAGATGGCGCATTTCGCCTGGCGCATGGTCACCGAGTTGGTTGCCGGTCTGCTGATCGGTTTCGGCATCGGGTACGGGCTGGATACGGTGTTCGACACCATGCCGCTGTTCCTGGTGCTGTTCATATTGCTGGGCCTCGTGGCCGGTATCCGCGTGATGATGCGGACCGCCCAGGACGCGCAGCGCAAGAGCACGCAGGCGGCAATGCCCGCCAAGAACGAAGGGGACTGAGACGTGGCCGCAGAAGAGCATGGCGAAGGCCTGGCCTTCCACCCGATGGACCAATTCATCGTGCGCCCGCTGTTCGGCGAGGGCGACGTGGGGGTCTTCACGATCACCAACGCCACGCTGTGGATGGCGCTGAGCGTCCTGGCCATCGCGCTTCTGTTCATCGTCGGCACCCGCGGCCGGGCCATCGTGCCGACCCGGGTGCAGTCGATCGCCGAACTGGCCTATGGGTTCATCCACAAGATGGTCGAGGATGTGGCGGGCAAGGAAGCGCTGGCCTTCTTCCCCTATATCTTCACCGTGTTCCTGTTCATCGTCTTCTCGAACTTCCTGGGCCTCCTGCCCATGGCCTTCACGCCCACCTCGCATATCGCGGTCACCGCGGTGCTGGCGATCGGCGTGTTCCTGACGGTGACCATCGTCGGTTTCGCCAAGAACGGCGCGGGCTTCCTGGGCCTGTTCTGGGTGTCCTCGGCGCCGCTGGCGCTGCGCCCGATCCTGGCGCTGATCGAGATCATCTCGTATTTCGTGCGCCCGGTCAGCCACTCGATCCGTCTTGCCGGCAACATGATGGCCGGTCACGCCGTGATCAAAGTGTTCGCCGCCTTCGCGCCGCTGATCCTGCTCTCGACCATCGGGATCGCCGTGACGCCGCTGTCGATCATCGCTATCACCGCGATGTACGGGCTCGAAATTCTCGTGGCCTTCATCCAGGCCTACGTCTTCACCATCCTGACCTGCGTCTACCTCAAGGATGCGCTGCATCCGCACCACTGACGCGGGCTCTCGACACCTCACTCAACCTATTCCAGCCTCAAGGAGAAAGATCATGGAAGGTTCCATCGTTCAAATGGGTGCGTACATCGGCGCTGGCCTGGCCTGCATGGGCATGGGCGGGGCTGCGGTCGGCGTGGGCAACGTCGCCGGCAACTTCCTGTCGGGCGCGCTGCGCAACCCGTCGGCGGCCGCTGGCCAGACCGCGACGCTGTTCATCGGCATCGCCTTCGCCGAAGCGCTGGGGATCTTCTCGTTCCTCGTCGCGCTGCTGCTGATGTTCGCCGTCTGATCCTGACCATTCCGTGATCCTTGCGGCCGGGTGGGTCTGACGACCTGCCCGGCGGATACGGTCAATCAGGAGGACGCCCATGTCTGCAGAAACCGCAGCCGAGCACGGCGCCGCCGCTGCGCATGGCGCCGAAGCGGCCTCGTCGGGTGGCATGCCGCAACTCGATTTCGCGACCTTCCCCAACCAGATCTTCTGGCTGGTGGTGGCGCTGGTCGTGCTCTACTTCATTCTCTCGCGCGTGGCGCTGCCGCGGATCGGATCGGTTCTGGCCGAACGGACCGGCACCATCACCAACGATATCGCCGCCGCCGAGACCTACAAGCAACAGGCCGCCGAGGCCGAGGCCGCCTATCACAAGGCGCTGGACGACGCACGCGCCGCTGCCGCCAAGGTGGTCGAGGAATCGCGCGCCGAGATCCAGAAGGAACTCGACGTGGCCATCGCCAAGGCCGATGCCGAGATTGCCGCGCGCACCGCGGAATCCGAGGCCCGGATCGGCGAGATCCGTGACAGCGCGGCCGAGGCCGTGAGCACGGTCGCCAAGGACACGACCAAGGAAATCCTGGGCGTGTTCGGGGTCAAGGCCGATGCGCGGTCGGTGACCTCGTCGGTGAACGCCCGCCTGAAAGGGGGTGCCGCATGACCCGGCTTCTCGCCGTGATGCTTGCCGTTGCCGCTTCGCCGGCGATGGCGGCCTCGGGTCCGTTCTTCTCGCTGCGCAACACCGACTTCGTGGTGCTGCTGGCCTTCCTGCTGTTCATCGCGGTGCTCCTTTACTTCAAGGTGCCCGGGCTGATCGGCGGTCTTCTGGACAAGCGCGCGGCCACCATCCGCGCCGAGCTGGAAGAAGCCCGCAAGCTGCGGGAGGAAGCGCAGGAGCTGCGCGCCTCGTTCGAGCGCAAGAAAGCCGAGGTCAAGGACCAGGCCGACCGCATCGTAGCCAAGGCGAAAGCCGACGCGGAGGTGGCGGCGGCTCAGGCCAAGGCCGATCTGGAAACCTCGATTGCCCGCCGTCTGCGCGCGGCCGAGGATCAGATCGCTGCGGCCGAAGCGGCGGCGGTTCGCGAAGTCCGCAACCGCGCGATCGCCGTGTCGGTCGCGGCGGCGAGCGATCTGATCGCCAAGAACCTGACGGCCGAAGACGCCAACAAGATGATCGAGGATTCGATCGCGACGGTGGAACAGCGCCTGCATTGAGCGCGCCTCACCGCACCGGAAGGGCCCCGCTTCGGCGGGGCCTTTTCGTTTCCGTTTCAGGCCAGCCGGGCGAGGAGGCTGTCGATCATCGCCGCATGCGGCCCGGCATCGCCCCCCTCCGCACCGGCCAGCGCCGCCCGGTCGAACATCGCCGACACCAGATCCGCCAGCGCCTCCAGCTCCGTGCCCGTCGCCGTGACGCCGGGCAGCGCCGCCAGCCCCTCACGCAGCGTGGCGCCGCCGGTCGCGGCGTCGATCCGGCGCATCTCGTCGGGGCCCAGCACGGCCGGACCGTCGATCAGCATCAGCCGCACCCGGCCCGGCGCCTGCATTGCCGCGAAATAGGCCCGAGCGCCCTGTCTGAGCGCGGTCAGCGGGTCGCTGGCATCGAGGCTTGCCGCGTCGATACCGGCGGCGATGGCCTGCGCCTCGGCCTCGATCAGCGCCTGGAACAGCGCGCGTTTGTCGGCGAAATGGTGGTAGAGCGCGCCGCGCGTCACCCCGGCCCGGGCGACGATCTCGGGCGTGCCGGTCTCGGCATAGCCGGTTTCGGTGAACAGCGCCCGGGCGGCCCCCAGCAGGGCGGCGCGGGTTTCCTGTCGGCGGTCGGCGTTGCTACGTCTCTCTTGCATACATGCAGCCTGTATGTTACTCACTTCCATACAGACTGAATGTTTTTGACTCCCGGAGCAAGCCCCATGCAGATCGCCCAATTCTATCCCGTGCTGATGGTCGAGGATGTCCCGGCCACCGCCGCCTTCTACCAACACCATTTCGGCTTTGAGGCGGCGTTCGAAAGCGACTGGTATGTCCATCTGACGATGCCGGGCGCGGTGCCGGTGAACCTGGCGATCCTCGATGGCAGGCATGACACGATCCCCGCCATGGCCCGGGGCAAGGTCACGGGCATGCTGCTGAATTTCGAGGTGGCGGATGTGGACGCCGTGCATGAGACGCTCAGCGCGGCGGGCCTGCCGATCCTGCTGCCCCTGCGCGACGAGGATTTCGGCCAGCGGCATTTCATCACCGCCGACCCAAACGGCGTGCTCATCGACGTGATCACCCCGATTGCGCCCAGCGCCGACTATGCCGCGCAGTACACAGCCGAGGCGCTGCCCGGATAAGACCTAGCGGCGGCCGAGATTGTCTCTGACGCGAAACCCCTCAGGCACCGCGTCCCGACCCTCCAGCAGCAGATCGGCCGCCAGTTCCGCGAGCTTCGGCGCCATGCCGAAGCCGATCTTGAACCCGCCGTTCAGCACGAAATGCCCGGGCCTGTCGGGCCAAGCCCCCAGCATCGGCGCGCGGGACGGGGCGCGGGGGCGGACGCCCGCCCAGCGTTCGATCACCGGCGCCCCGGCCAGGTCGGGGCACAGCGCCCGCACCCGCTCGATCAGGCTCTCCAACTGCTCGTCGGTGCTGTCGGGGCTGGCGTAATCGCGTTCGCTGGTCGATCCCACGGCAACGGTGCCGTCAGCATGGGGCACGATATGCAGCGAGTCAGCGAAAAGCTGCGGCGCGGTGCGGAAATCGGCCCGGAACAGGGCCGCCTGCCCCTTCACCCCCGCCCCGATCCCCAGATCGGCCAGCCCCTGCACCCCGGTCGCCCAGAGCACCTGACCCGAGGGCTCGCCGCCGATCTCGACCGTCACGCCCCTGGTCGCCAGCGCTGCCACCAGCGCCTCGGCCGCGCCGCGGGGCCGCATCCGGGCGGTCAGCGTGTCATGGACCACCAATCCGGTCGGGCTGGACAGACGCATTCCCGGCACCTGATCCCCCGGCACCACGCGCCACTCGGCCTGCCCCTGCCAGAGGTCGCGCGCCTTCTCGCCCCGTTCGCGCGCGCGGGTCACGGCGGCCTCGTCCGCCAGCGGCTGCACCCGGCCCAGCCGCGCGTAGCCCGGGTCGCGGCCGCCAGCCTGCGCCACTTCTGCCCAGAACCCCTCGGCCATCAACAGGCTGTCGAGCTGAAACGCCTTCTTGGTGTTCCAGTTCTCGGGCACATGCGGGGCCAGCGCGCCGACGATCCCGCCCGAGGATCCGGCACCCACGCGCGCGGCCTCGATCACCCGCACCCGGGCGCCCCGCCGGGCCAGCGCCCAGGCGGCGCTGAGGCCGAAGATCCCCGCCCCCATGACGGTGAATTGTGCCATTGCCTTTCCCCTGCCCGCGCGTCATGCAGGGCCTGACGCAGCCCTTCACACGCGAATGAACCAGCCCGACCTCACCTGGACCGAGAGCGACACGCCGGTCGCAACGGCGTTCGACGATCCCTACTTCACCGGAGGGCTGGAGGAAACGCGCCATGTGTTCCTGGCGGGCAACGATCTGCCCGCGCGGCTGCGGGACGGGTTCCATGTGGCCGAACTGGGTTTCGGCACCGGGCTGAACCTGCTGGCGCTGGCGCAGATCTGGGACGGCCCCGGCGTTCTGCGTTTCACGTCGTTCGAGGCCTTTCCGATGGCCGCCGCCGACATGGAGCGCGCGCTGAAACCCTTCGCCCTGCCCCAGACCGGGGCGCTGGTCGCGCAATGGGCGGCAGCGGAAGGCCCGGTGCGGCGCCTCACCCTCGACGGGATCGCGGCGCAGGTCATCATCGGCGATGCGCGCCAGACGCTGCCCGACTGGGACGGCGCGGCCGATGCCTGGTTCCTCGACGGTTTCGCCCCGGCGCGGAACCCCGAACTGTGGAACGATGACCTGCTGGCCGAGGTCGGGCGCCACACCGCCCCCTTGGGCAGCTGCGCCACCTATACCGCCGCGGGCCATGTCCGCCGGGCGCTGGAGGCCGCTGGTTTCACCGTCACCCGCCAGCCCGGCTTTGGCCGCAAGAAACACATGACGCACGGCAGGAAATCCGCATGAGCGCCCGTCAGAACACCACCCTCGGCGTCTGGCTGATGATCGCCGTGACCTTCGTCTTCGCCATGCAGGACGGGATCTCGCGCCATCTGGCCGGGGAATACAACGTCTTCATGGTGGTGATGATCCGCTACTGGTTCTTCGCCAGTTTCGTCATCGTGCTGGCCAGCCGCATGGCCGGGGGGCTGAAGAACGCCGCCCGCTCGGGCGCGACCAAGATGCAGATCTTCCGCGGCGCCCTGCTGTCGCTGGAGATCTTCGTCGCCATCATGAGCTTCGTCCTGCTGGGTCTGGTCGAGGCGCATGCGGTCTTCGCCACCTATCCGCTGCTGATCGCGGCGCTATCGGGCCCGGTGCTGGGCGAGAAAGTCGGCTGGCGGCGCTGGGTCGCCATCGGCATCGGCTTTGTCGGCGTGCTGGTGATCCTGGAACCCGGCTTCGGCGTCTTCCGGCCCGAGGCGCTGATGTCGGTCCTCGCCGCCTTCATGTTCGCGCTTTACGGGCTGCTGACCCGCTATGTCGCGCGCTACGATTCCGCCGCCGTCAGCTTCTTCTGGACCGGCGTCACCGGCGCCGTGGTCACAACGGCGGTCGGCGTCTGGTTCTGGGAACCGATGAGCGCGGGCGACTGGGGGTGGATGGGGCTGTTGTGCATCACCTCGGCCTCCAGCCATTTCCTGCTCATCAAGGCCTATGAGGTGGCCGAGGCGAACGCGATCCAGCCCTTCGCCTATCTGCAGCTGGTCTTCGCCAGCGTCATCGGCATCACCATCTTCGGTGAGACCCTGCGCCCCAATGTGGCGGTGGGCGCGGCGATCGTGGTCTGCGCCGGGCTCTTCACCCTGTGGCGCGCCCGGATCGCCGCGCAGCGCGGCTAGGTCAGCCGGTCGCGCACATCTGTTCGGCCAGCGAGCCGAAGTTGCGATAGCGCGCCCAGAATTCGTTGTCGGCGCGCGTCGGCGACATGCGGACCGATTGCGCCTCGTCGGGATTGGTGAAGAAGCGCGCGGCGCGGCGCTGCTCCGACCGGGTCAGCGTATGGTCCGCCGCCGCGTCGATGCAACGGCAAAGCTGGCGCGAGGCGCCGGGCCGGTCCGAGCTGTTGCAGGCGGCCTCGATCGGGCCGGCAAGGGCCGCCACCGGGACCATGGTCGCCAGCGCCAGCACGGAAGCTGTCAGGAGTTGTTTCATTCTTGCCTCTGTCCGGGTCAACGCGGCCTTTCCGGCCGTCTTAACAAAGCGTTATAAGCATACGTTATTCTTAGCAAAATCCCCGCGATTCGGCAATATCTACCCCTAGTATCGGCAACAATCCCCGCCGCTAGATCGGCACCGCGCCGCTTGCCCGCGAATCGGCCGGGGCCTATCGTGGCCCCGGACAGGGAGGCGGCCATGGACGTCTGGGATTACATCATCGTCGGCGCGGGCAGCGCGGGCTCGCTGCTGGCCAACCGCCTCAGCCGCCAGCACAAGGTCCTGTTGCTCGAGGCCGGGGGCTCGGACAATTACATCTGGGTGCATGTCCCGGTCGGCTATCTCTATTGCATCGACAACCCCCGCGCCGACTGGCGCCTGCGCACCGCGCCCGAACCGGGGCTGAACGGCCGCTCGCTGCTCTATCCCCGCGGCAAGATGCTGGGCGGCTGTTCGTCGATCAACGGCATGCTCTATCTGCGCGGTCAGGCGGCGGATTACGACCAATGGCGGCAGATGGGCAATACCGGCTGGGGCTGGGACGACGTGCTGCCGCTGTTCAAGGCGCATGAGGATTACGCGGCCGGTGAGGCTGGCGATATGCACGGCACCGGCGGCGAATGGCGGGTGGAAAACCAGCGCCTGCGCTGGCAGGTGCTGGACGATTGGGCGAAGGCCGCGCAGGAGGTGGGCATCCCCGCGACCGCCGATTTCAACACCGGCGACAACGAGGGCGTGGCCTATTTCAAGGTGAACCAGCGGGCGGGCTGGCGCTGGAACGCGGCCAAGGCCTTCCTGCGCCCGGCGCGGCGCTCCGGCAATCTGGCGATCCACACCCAGGCGCAGGCGACCGGCCTCGTGTTCGACGGCACCCGCTGCACCGGCATCCGCTACCTGCGCGATGGCCACCCGGCCGAGGCCCGCGCCCGGGCCGAGGTGATCCTCTGCGCCGGTTCGGTGGGCTCCACCCAGCTCCTGCAGCTGGCTGGCATCGGCCCCGCCCCGCGGCTGCGCGCGCTCGGCATCGCGCCGCTCCACGATTGCGACGCGGGCGAGAATCTGCAGGACCATCTGCAATTGCGCCTCGCCTACAAGATCACCGGCGGCAAGTCGCTGAACACGATGGCGAATTCCCTCATCGGCCGGGCCCTGATCGGCGCCGAATACGCGCTCAGGCGCAGCGGGCCGATGTCCATGGCCCCCTCGCAGCTCGGCGCCTTCGCCCGCTCCAGCGCCACGGTGGAGCGCGCCGATCTCGAATACCACGTCCAGCCGCTCAGCCTCGAAGCCTTCGGCCAGAAGCCGCATCCCTTCCCGGCGATCACCGCCTCGGTCTGCCACCTGCGCCCCGACAGCCGCGGCCATATCCGCCTCGCCAGCCCCGACCCGCGGACCCCGCCGGTGATCCAGCCCAATTACCTCAGCGCCGAAAGCGACCGCCTGACCGCCGCCAACGCCATCCGCCTGACCCGAAGGATCATGGCCGCGCCCGCGCTGGCGCAGTACCGCCCCGAGGAATTCAAACCCGGCCCCGGGGCCCAGACCGAGGCGGATCTGATCCGCGCCGCGGGCGAGATCGGCACCACGATCTTCCACCCGGTCGGCACCTGCCGCATGGGCACCGACCCCCGCGCCGTGACCGGGCCGGACCTGCGGGTCAACGGCGTCCAGGGCCTGCGCGTCGCCGATGCCTCGATCATGCCGACCATCCCCTCGGGCAACACCAATTCGCCGACGCTGATGATCGCCGAAAAGGCCGCCGCCCTGATCCTCGGCGCCTGATCGCTTCTTTGTTCTGCAAATATCCTCGGGGGTTCCCCAAGGGGGTGGAAAACCCCCTTGGGCGGGGGGTGAGCGGCGTCTCGGAAACGCGCCAGTGGCGCGGCCGGGAGTCGAGGGGGCAGCGCCCCCCGCTTCCGTCGCCCGAGGCGCCCGCGTCAGCGGGCAACGAGGGCGAAACCCCTCGCTACCTGCGCACCGAGGCCGTCACGTAATTCACCGACAGATCCCGGTCCGACAGCGACCAGCGCCAGAGGATCGGGTTGAACACCATCCCCTTGCGGTCGACCGGATCCAGCGCGGCGCTGCGGATCAGCGCGTACAGCTCGTCCGGCGTGATGAATTTCGCCCAGTCATGCGTCCCCTTCGGCAACCAGCGCATCACCACCTCGGCGCCGACAATCGCCATGGCATAGCTCTTGGGATTGCGGTTCAGGGTCGAGCAGATCATCAGCCCGCCGGGTTTCAGCAGGTCATGGCAGGCGATCAGGAAAGCCTGGGGATCGGCGACATGCTCGATCACCTCCATGTTCAGCACCACGTCGAACCGCTCGCCCGCCGCCGCCAGATCCTCGGCCGTGGTATGGCGATAGTCGATTTCCAGCCCTGATTGCTGGGCATGGATCTGCGCCACCGGGATGTTGCGCGGTGCGGCGTCCGCGCCGATCACCGTGGCCCCCAGCCGCGCCATCGGCTCGCTGAGCAGCCCCCCGCCGCAGCCGATATCCAGCAGCCTGAGCCCCTCGAAAGGTTTCGGCCCGGTCAGATCCCGGTCGAATTCGGCGGCGATCTGGCTGGTGATATAGTCCAGACGGCAGGGGTTCAGCATGTGCAAGGGCTTGAACTTGCCATGCGGATCCCACCAATCCGCGGCCATGGCCTCGAATTTGGCGACTTCGGCGGGGTCGATACTGGTGCTCATCCTGCGCTCCGGCTTGCCTTTTCCGCCCGCATCCCGTGGAATGCGGCGATTGGGCGGTATATAGACCGGATGATGGACAAGTCCCACGAGCAAAAGAGCGCAGCCGCCTTCCTCTATCCCCCGATCGAACCCTACGAGCGGCGGATGCTGGATGTGGGCGACGGGCACAGCCTCTATGTCGAGGAATGCGGCAATCCGGCGGGCGTGCCGGTGGTGGTGCTGCATGGCGGACCGGGCGGCGGCTCCAGCCCGATGATGCGGCGCTTCTTCGATCCCCTGCATTACCGGATCGTCCTCTTCGACCAGCGCGGCTGCGGCCGTTCGCGCCCCCATGCCAGTGTCGAGGCCAACACCACCCAGCACCTGATCCGCGACATCGAGGCGATCCGCCAGACCCTCGGCATCGGCCGCTGGATCGTCTTCGGCGGCAGCTGGGGCGCGACGCTGGCGCTGGCCTATGCCCAGGCCCATCCCGCCCATGCCGCCTGGCTGGTGCTGCGGGGCGTGTTCCTGGGCACGCAGGCAGAACTCGACTGGTTCTACGGCGGCGGCGCCGGGCGTTTTTACCCCGAGCTCTGGGCCCGCTTCGCCGAGGCGATCCCGCCCGAGGAGCAGGGCGATCTGATCGGCGCCTATCGGCGGCGGCTCTTCTCCGGGGTCTTCGCCCAGGAATCGCGCTTTGCCCGGCTCTGGTCCGATTGGGAGAACGCGCTGGCCACGGTCGAGACCCGGGTCTTCCACGACACCCCGGTCGATTACGCCCGCGCCTTCGCCCGGCTGGAGAATCACTATTTCTCAAACGATTGCTTCTTCGACCGGGACGGCCAGTTGCTGGAGGATCTGTGGAAGATGGCCGGCGTCCGGGGCACCATCGTGCAGGGACAGCTGGACATGATCTGCCCGCCGGTCATGGCCTGGACGCTGCACCGCGCGTGGACCGGCAGCACGCTGCGGATGGTGCCGATGGCCGGCCACGCCCTCTCGGAACCCGGCATCACCGCCGAGCTGGTCGGCGTGATGGACAGCCTGCGCAACATCGGGCTGCTGAGGGCCTGATCGGGGCCGGATCAGGCCTCGGGCAGCCGGAACTCGGCGATTTCGGTGTTCTGCAGGCGGAGCTGGTTGTCGTCCGAGATTGTCGTGGCCCAAAGCTGCCCGGCACGGTCGCGGGTGACCGAGATCCCCTCGTGATTGTCGAGCTGTCCCAGCGAGGTCTCGACCAGCGTCTCGGGCCGGTCCCAGGCGCCGGGGCGCAGGCGGCTGATGCGGGTGGCGAAGAAGGCGAGGCGGAATTTGCGTTCCAGCAGGTAGAGGTTGCCGTCCGGCCCGAAATCCATGCCGACCGGCCGGAACCCGCCACGCGAGGGGATCATGCCCGCGACCTCCCAGCCGTCGCGCAGCCGGTAGAGCGGATGACCGCCGTCGAGCGTGGCCTCGGGCAGGACATGCACGACGCCCCGGGCATCGAGCGCCAGCGACTCGAGGCTGGCGTTCCTCGGCAGGCGGCGCCAGTCGGGCGACACCGGCAGGGCCACCGCGGGCCCGCCGAGCTCGGGATAGGCGTAGACGCGGGGCTGGGGGCCCTCGAACGAGACATAGAGCGTGCCGTCCGGGCCGACATCAAGCCCCTCGGCATCGGCGCGATGGACGGGCATCTCGTTGCCCTCGGGGTCGCGCAGGGTGAAATGGTCGATCTTCTCGACCGCCTGCAACCGCCCCGCCGCGTCGCGGATCAGCCGGACGCGCAGCGCGAATCCACGGTCGCTGACCACCAGCGCGCGGTCGCGGCCGGGGGTCAGCCGGATGCCCGAGAAGCCGCCGAAGAACGGCCCGCCCCCTTCCCAGCGGAAAAGCGAGTCGGCACGGGCGGCGATGGCACCGGCAGGGCGGCCAAGGGGCAGCGCGCTGGCGGCAGCGAGGGTGAGGAAAAGGCGACGGGTCAACGGCATGGCGGCACCCTACAGACGAAATATGACAAACGGAATCCCGCCTCACGACATTGCGCTTGAAACGAGCGGCGCTTGGGCGTATATCGCCCTCAACAGCGGCGCTGCAGGGTCCAAACCTGCAGCCCACCGAAAAGTATCGCGGGCCGCTTCGGCCCGTTTTTTCATTTCTGGAGGTCGCGCATGACCGACCAAGACCTGCACTCCGATCCGACCCCCGGCCAGCCCGAAGATCTGGTGGCCCGCACCGCCATCGACCGGCGCCTGGCCGAGATCGTCCAGCCCGCGGTCGAGGCCGCCGGCTTCGAGCTGGTGCGCATCCGGCTGATGTCGGGCAAGACCCGCACCCTGCAGATCATGGCCGACCGGCCCGAGGGCGGGATCGAGATCGACGAGCTGGGCGAGATCACCACGCTGGTCGGCGCCGTTCTGGACGTCGAGGACCCGCTGGAGGACGCCTATGTGCTGGAGGTCTCCAGCCCCGGCATCGACCGGCCGCTGACCCGGCTCAAGGATTTCGACACCTGGTCGGGGCACGAGGCGCGGCTGGAGACCAGCGAATTGATCGACGGCCGCCGCCGCTTCAAGGGCATCCTGCAAGGGACCGAGGAGGGCGAAGTGCTGGTCGAGATCGAGGAAAAGGGCGAGCCGCTGATTATCGGCCTGCGCTTCGAGTGGCTCTCGGACGCCAAGCTGGTGCTCACCGACGAGCTGATCGCCCAGACGCTGCGCGCCCGCAAGGACGCCGGCGCCATCACCGAATCCGACTTCGATTCCATCGAATCCGAAAACGCTTCCGAGGAGGAGTGACGAATGGCCATCACCAGCGCCAACCAGCTTGAACTCTTGCAGACGGCCGAAGCCGTCGCGCGGGAGAAACTGATCGACCCCGAGCTGGTCGTTCAGGCGATGGAAGACAGCCTCGCCCGGGCCGCGAAGTCGCGCTATGGCGCCGATATGGACATCCGCGTCCACATCGACCGCAAGACCGGCCGCGCCCAGTTCACCCGAATCCGCACCGTGGTGGCCGACGAGGAATTCGAAAACCACCACGCCCAGATGACCGTGGCGCAGGCCAAGCAATTCATGGCCGACCCGCAGATCGGCGACGAGCTGAAGGATGACGTGCCGCCGGTCGAACTGGGCCGCATCGCCGCGCAATCCGCCAAGCAGGTCATCCTGCAGAAGGTCCGCGAAGCCGAGCGGGATCGCCAGTTCGACGAGTTCAAGGACCGCGTCGGCACGATCATCAACGGTCAGGTCAAGCGCGAGGAATACGGCAACATCATCGTCGATATCGGCCGGGGCGAAGGCATCCTGCGCCGCAACGAGAAGATCGGCCGCGAATCCTATCGCCCGAACGACCGCATCCGCTGCTTCATCAAGGATGTCCGCCGCGAGGCCCGGGGCCCGCAGGTCTTCCTGTCGCGGACCGCGCCCGATTTCATGGCTGCCCTCTTCAAGATGGAAGTGCCGGAGATCTATGACGGCATCATCGAGATCAAGGCCGTGGCCCGCGACCCGGGTTCGCGGGCGAAGATCGCGGTCATTTCCTATGACAACTCGATCGACCCGGTCGGCGCCTGCGTCGGTATGCGCGGCTCGCGCGTGCAGGCCGTGGTGAACGAGCTGCAGGGCGAGAAGATCGACATCATCCCGTGGAACGAGGATCAGGCGACCTTCCTCGTCAACGCGCTGCAACCGGCCGAAGTGTCGAAAGTGGTGATCGACGAGGATGCGGCCCGCATCGAGGTCGTGGTGCCGGATGAGCAGCTCTCGCTCGCCATCGGCCGCCGCGGTCAGAACGTGCGTCTGGCCAGCCAGCTGACCGGCCTCGACATCGACATCATGACCGAGTCGGACGAATCGGCCCGTCGTCAGGCGGAATTCGCCGAGCGGACCAACCTGTTCATGGAAGCGCTCGACATCGACGAGATGATGGCGCAGCTCTTGGTCGCCGAAGGCTTCACCAATCTGGAAGAAGTGGCCTACGTCGAAATCGACGAGCTTCTGTCGATCGACGGCTTCGACGAAGGCACCGCGACCGAGCTGCAAGCCCGGGCCCGCGACCGGATCGAGGCGGCCAATCAGGCGGCGCTGGACAATGCCCGCGCGCTGGGTGTCGAGGACAGCCTCATTGACTTTGAGGGTCTGACGCCCCAGATGATCGAGGCACTGGCGAAAGACGGCATCAAGACGCTGGAAGATTTCGCCACCTGTGCGGACTGGGAACTGGCCGGTGGCTGGACGTCGGTCAATGGTCAGCGTGTCAAGGACGACGGCATCCTCGAGCCCTTCGAGATGAGCCTCGAAGAGGCGCAGACCATGATCATGACCGCGCGCGTCCTGCTGGGCTGGGTCGATCCCGCCGAGCTGGAGGCCGAGGCCGAGGAAGAGCCCGCCGACGACGAAGACGACGCGTAAGGAGTCCGACCCATGACCAGGGGCGGGCGCGTCAAGGACCAGGACGGGCCGGAACGGCGCTGCATCGTCTCGGGCGAGGTTCAGCCCAAGGGTGGGCTGATCCGCTTCGTGGTGGGGCCGGGCGCCGCGCTGGTGCCGGATATCGAGGGCAAGCTGCCCGGTCGCGGGATCTATGTCTCGGCCGACCGGGCGCTGATCGCGCAGGCGGCGAAGAAGAAGCTCTTCGCCCGCGCGGCCCGGGAGCCGGTCACGGTGCCTGCGGATCTGGACGCGCTTGTCCACGACCTGCAGACGCGGCGCGTGATCGGTCTGCTGGCGCTGGCCCGCAAGGCGGGTCAGGCGGTGGCGGGCTACGAGAAGGTGAAGGACTGGCTTCGGTCGGAAGAGGCGGTGGTGCTGATCCAGGCCACCGACGGCTCTGAACGGGGCAAGACGAAGCTGAAGGCCCCGCCGGGCGAGGACGGTTTTGTCGGCTGTCTGCTGGCTGGGGAAATCGGTTTGGCTTTCGGCCGGGAACATGTGATACATGCCGCGCTTGCCGCTGGCGGTCTGTCTGCACGTGTAGTAGAGGAAGCGGCGAAACTCGCGCGTTTGCGCGGGCAGGACGGTGGCCATTGTGGCGCCACCCGAGAGGATTGACGAGACGCATGAGCGATACTGACGGCAAGAAACCCCTTGGGCTGCGCAGCGGCTCGACCCCCGGGCAAGTGAAGCAGAGCTTCAGCCACGGGCGGACCAAGGCGGTTGTGGTGGAAACCAAGCGCAAGCGCGTTGTGGTGCCCAAGCCCGGCGCCGCGGGTGGTGCGTCGGACGGATCGGCGAACAAACCGGCGGCGGGCACTCTGGGCTCGCGCCGCCCCGCAGGCATTTCCGACGCCGAGATGGAGCGCCGTCTGGCCGCTGTCCGCGCCGCCAAGGCACGGGAGGCCGACGAGGCCATCCAGCGCGCCGAGGAAGAGCGCCAGCGCGAGGAAGACCGCGAGCGCCGCCGCGCCGAGATCGAGGCCCGCGAGCGCGAAGAGCGTGAACGCGAGGAAGCCCGCAAGGCCAAGGAAGAGGAAGAGGCCCGCAAGGTCGCCGAAGCCGCTGCCGCCGTGGCTGAAAAGGCCGCCGCCGCCGTGGCCGAGAAGGCCGAGCGCCCGGCCCGTGGCGCCGACCGCGCCCCCTCGGCGCCGAGCCCGGCCAATGCCCCCGCCGCCGAACGCAGCACCCCGCCGCGTCCGGCCGGTGGCCCCGTGGGCGCGCCCCGCAAGTCCGAGCGCGAGCGCGAGGACCGCGATTCGCGTGGCAAGAAGGGCGACGACGCCGGCCGCCGCGCCGGCAAGCTGACGCTGACTGCCGCGCTGGACGGTGGCGAGGGCGGGCGCCAGCGCTCGCTGGCCGCCATGAAGCGCAAGCAGGAAAAGGCCCGCGCCAAGGCGCTGGGCATGGGCCACAAGGCCGAGAAGCAGTCGCGTGAAGTGCGCCTGCCGGAAACCATCGTCGTGCAGGAACTGGCCAACCGGATGGCGGAACGCGCCGCCGACGTGGTCAAGGCCCTGATGAAGATGGGCATGATGGTCGCCATGAATCAGGCGATCGATGCCGATACCGCCGAGCTGGTGATCGAGGAATTCGGTCACAAGGCGATTCGCGTCTCGGACGCGGATGTGGAGCAGGTGATCGACACCGTGCAGGACAAGGACGAGGATCTCGTCTCGCGTCCGCCGATCATCACCATCATGGGCCACGTCGACCACGGCAAGACCTCGCTGCTGGACGCGATCCGCAAGGCGAACGTCGTGGCGGGCGAGGCCGGTGGCATCACCCAGCACATCGGCGCCTATCAGGTGACAACCGAATCGGGGGCGGTGCTGTCGTTCCTCGACACGCCCGGTCACGCGGCCTTCACCTCGATGCGGGCCCGCGGTGCGCAGGTCACGGATATCGTGGTTCTGGTGGTGGCGGCCGACGATTCGGTCATGCCGCAGACGATCGAGGCGATCAACCACGCGAAAGCGGCCGGTGTGCCGATGATCGTGGCGATCAACAAATGCGACAAGCCCTCGGCCGACGCCAACCGCGTCCGCACGCAGCTGCTGCAGCATGAGGTCGTGGTCGAGGAAATGGGCGGCGACGTCCAGGATGTCGAGGTTTCGGCGCTGACCGGCAAGGGGCTGGACAGCCTGCTCGAAGCCATCGCGCTGCAGGCCGAGATCCTCGAACTCAAGGCCAACCCCAAGCGCTCGGCGCAGGGTGCGGTCATCGAGGCCAAGCTCGACGTGGGCCGCGGTCCGGTGGCCACTGTGCTGGTTCAGCACGGCACGCTGCGCAAGGGCGACATCTTTGTCGTCGGCGAGCAATACGGCAAGGTCCGCGCGCTGATCAACGATCAGGGCGAGCGGGTCGACGAGGCCGGTCCCTCGGTCCCGGTCGAGGTTCTGGGCCTGAACGGCACCCCGGAAGCCGGTGACGTGCTGAACGTGGTCGAAACCGAAGCCCAGGCGCGCGAGATCGCCGATTACCGCGCCCATGCCGCCAAGGACAAGCGCGCCGCCGCCGGTGCCGCGACCACGCTGGAACAGCTGATGGCCAAGGCCAAGGCCGACCAGGACGTGGCCGAGCTGCCGGTGCTGGTGAAGGCCGACGTGCAGGGTTCTGCCGAGGCCATCGTGCAGGCGCTGGAGAAGGTCGGCAACGACGAGGTCCGGGTGCGGGTTCTGCACTACGGCGTCGGCGCGATCACCGATTCGGACGTCGGCCTGGCGGAAGCCTCGGGCGCGCCGATCATCGGCTTCAACGTCCGCGCCAATGCCACAGCGCGCAGTTCCGCGTCCCAGAAGGGCGTCGAGATCCGCTATTACTCGATCATCTACGACCTGATCGACGACATCAAGGCGGCGGCCTCGGGCCTGCTGAAGGACGAGGTTCGCGAGAACTTCATCGGCTATGCGAAGATCATGCAGGTCTTCAAGGTCTCGGGCGTCGGCAAGGTCGCCGGCTGTCTGGTCACCGAAGGCGTGGCGCGTCGTTCGGCCGGCGTCCGTCTGCTGCGCGACAACGTGGTGATCCACGAAGGCACGCTGAAGACGCTGAAGCGCTTCAAGGACGAGGTGAAGGAAGTCATCTCGGGCCAGGAATGCGGCATGGCCTTCGAGAACTACGACGATATCCGCGACAACGACGTGATCGAGATCTTCGAGCGTCAGACCGTGGAACGCACGCTGGCCTGATCGGGTCAGCCGCGACGAAAAGGGCCGGGGAGCGATCCCCGGCCCTTTCCTTTGTCAGCCGTCAAAGGCCGGATGGCAGACCAGCGCGCCCTTGGGCACGGTATCCGGCCCGAACGGCAGCGCCAGCGTCACCTCCGGCGGGATGCCGGGCAGATGCAGCCCGTCGAACGGCCGGAACCCGAAGCGGCGGTAATAGCCGGGGTCGCCGACCAGCACCACGCCCGGCGCCCGCCCCCGCAGACGCTCCAGCGCCGCGTGCATCAGCGCGGAACCGATGCCCTGCCCCTGATGCCCCGGCGCCACCGCCAGCGGGCCGATCAGTGCCCAGCCCGCCTGCCCGCCTACGGACGAGGGCGAGACGGCGATATGGCCGAGGATCGCGCCCGCGTCCTCGGCCACCAGTGAAAGCCAGAGCGCACCATCCTCCCGCAGGCGCCGGACAATCCCGGCCTCCCCGCCGCTCGCGACACGGGCGGTGAGGAAGGACTCGGTGATCATCCGGTCCAGAAGAGTCGCGTCGGCGGGGATTTCATCGCGGATCTTCATCCCTCACCCCCCCTGATTGTCGAGCTGGGCGCGGACGCTCAGCCGCCCGCGGTGCGAGATGCGGTAGGCGTCGCCGCCCCGTGATTCGATCAGCTTCTTGCGCTTCAGCTTCTGAAAGACGCGCAGGTCGCAATCAGCCAGCACCATCCCCTCGCGGGTGTAGCAGGTGGTGTCGATGATCTTGCGGCCCTCGCCGCGCTCGTGCTGGATTCGGCCCCCCAGGGCCAGGACGTGCAAGGTCCGTTGTTCCGGTCGGGAAATATTCATGGATGTCTCGTATGACAGACGTGTCAGATCACCCGGCAGCGTCACGCCGCCCGGCTGGTTCCGGATCACGCGGTCCCCGGCGACGGGGACCTAGTCACACAAGCTCTGACATCCACTCTCCATGGGCCGCACCCGCCGGTCAGCCGGGGGCGCAGGGCCAAGATGGGCGATCGGCGCGGCGATTGCAACGGGTGGCCCCTTGCCGCCGCCGGGGGCGAGGCGTTAGCGTCACAGTCGATCCCCCTGCCCCCGGTGTCCCATGTCCTCGGCCCAGCTTCTTGCCTTCGTGGTCGCGACCACGCTCCTCGTCACCTCGCCCGGCCCCAATGGCGTGCTGATCGCCCGGCTGGTGCCGACCTCGGGCCGCGCCGCGGGCTTTGCCGCCATCGCCGGTTTCTTCACCGCCTTCTACATCCACGGCACGCTGTCGATCCTCGGCATCTCGATCCTGCTGATGCAATCGGCGACGGCCTTCACGCTGGTGAAGCTGGCAGGCGCGGCCTATCTGCTGTGGATCGGCGTGAAATCCCTGATCGCCGCCTGGCGGGGCGCGGCGCCACTGGCCGAGGTCGCGCCCGCCCGGCGCGCGCGGACGCTCAGGCGGGCCTATCTGGAGGGGCTCTTGACCAACGGGCTCAATCCCAAGGTCTCGATGTTCTATCTGGCGGTCTTTCCGCAATTCGTCCCGGTCGGGGCGCATCCGGTCGCCACCGCCTTTGAACTGGTGTTCATCCATTCGATGATAAACGTGATCTGGTTTTCGGCCGTGGTCCTGCTGCTGGCAAGGCTCAGCGCTGCAACGCAAGGCGCACGGTTCCAGCGCTGGCTCAAGGCAGTCACCGGCGTGGTCTTCATCGGCTTCGGGCTGAAACTGGCCAGCCTGCGCCCGACTGCCTAATCCTCGTTCTCCAGCTCCGACCGCAACTCGCGCAGCACCGGCAGGACGGCGCGCACCTTGTCGGTGCCGATCTTGGTGGCGAGCGCCCCGATCACCGGGGCGATGGCATGCAGCGCCGCGTCCCGCGCCTGCCGCCCGGCGGGCGAGATCGAGACGAACTTGCGCCGCGCATCGTCCCAGTCGGGGCGGATGTGGATATGGCCCGCGACCTCCAGCTTGCCCAGCGTGTTGGTCATCGCGCCCCGGGTCACGTGGAACGCCTTGGCCAGTTGCGCGGGCGTCCGTTCCTCCTGCTTGCGGGCCAGCAGGTTCAGCACGCTGAAATGCGACAGCTCCATTCCGCGCGGCAGCACCTTGGTCAGCCGGGCGCGGGCCAGCTGATCGGCCATGAACAGCTCGGCAAAGAGCGGGATGGCGAGGTCGTCGAGGTTCTTCACGTCAGGCGCTCCGGCGGCGCGAAGGGGCGGTCGTGTTCGAGCGAGGGCACCCGGGTCCGGGCATGCTCCACAGCGCCCAGATCGAGGTCGGCAAAGATCAGCCCCGGTTCGGTCCCGGCATCGGCCAGGATCTCGCCCCAGGGAGCGATGGCCAGCGCGTGCCCGTAGGTAGCACGCTGGCGGCCAGTGGTCTGGGGGTGCTGCCCGGTCTGCGCCGGGGCCAGCACGTAGCAGCCCGTCTCGATGGCGCGGGCGCGCAGCAGCGTCTCCCAATGCGCGGCGCCGGTGACCGGGCTGAAGGCGGCGGGGACGGTCAGCACCTGTGCTCCCGCCTGCGCCAGCGCGCGGTAGAGGTGAGGGAAACGCACGTCGTAGCAGATCGTCATGCCTAGCGCCGCAAACGGCGTCTGCGCCAGCACCGCGCGGTCGCCCGGCCGGATGCCGGCCGATTCGCGGTAGGTCTCGGTCTCCGTCACCTGCACGTCGAAGAGGTGGATCTTGTCATAGCGCGCGGCGATGCCGCCATCCGGCCCGATCAGGATCGAGCGGTTGGCAAAGCGGGTATCCTCCGGATCGGCGGTCTTCAGGATCAACGAGCCCGCCAGCAGCCAGATCCCGGCCCGCGCTGCCTCGTCCCGCAGCATGGCGAGGACCGGATCCTCGCCCTCGACAGTCAGGACATTCTGCTGGTGCTTGCGGTCGGCCGAGATGCAATTGGTGCATTCCGGCGTCAGCACGAAGCCCGCCCCGCCCGCCACCGCCCTGCGCACGGCGTCGCGCACCAGCGCCACATTCCCGGCCGGCAGGTCGCCGACGCTCAACTGGCAGAGACCGGCGCGCATCATCCCGCCAGCAACGGGTCGAGCCCGCCCCGCCGGTCCAGCGCGTGCAGATCGTCCGAGCCGCCGATGTGCTTTCCGTCGATGAAGATCTGCGGCACGGTGCGGCCGCCCTTGGCGCGGTTCACCATCTCGGCCTTGCGGTCGGGGTGTTCCAGCACGTCGATTTCGGTGAAGCTCACGCCCTTCTGCTTCAGCAGCCGCTTGGCGGCGTGGCAATAGCCGCAGAAGGGCGAGGTGTAGATTTCCACGTTGGCCATGGCGCATCCTTTCACGATTGCTTTGGATGTAGTGCGCCGGAGGGGGCTTGTGAACCGTGATTACGGTCTGACGATCATTCCTCGCGCAGAACCCGGGCCAGAACGATGACATCGACATCATCGGCGCCCGCGGCAAAGCAGGCTTCCGCCGCCGCGGCCAGCGTCGCGCCCGAGGTCATGACGTCATCGACCAGCAGCACATGCCGCCCCTCGATCCGTCTGGCACGGCGGGGGCGGGGGGCGATGGCGCCCTGCTGGTTCTCGAACCGGGCGGCGCGGCTCAGCCCGTCCTGGATGCCGGTGCGCCGGGTGCGCAGCAGCAGGTCGGGCAGCGCCGGGCGGTCCAGCTCGCGTGCCAGCGCCAGCGCCAGCAACGCCGATTGGTTATAGCGGCGGTGGAACAGGCGCGCGCGATGCAGCGGCACCGGCAGGACCAGCGTATCGGCGCGGCACAGGGGCGCGGCCTGACGCGCCAGCCAGCGCCCCGCCGGGCAGGCGATGTCGTGCCGGTCGCCGTATTTCAGCGCCAGCACCAGCTGCCGCCCGGTGCCGCCGTAGAGGAGTGCGGCGCGCCCGTGGCTCCAGGGTCGGGCGACGCGCAGGCAATCGTCGCAGAGGACCGGCGCCTCGGCCGGGTCGCCGGGCAGGGGTGCCGCGCATTTGTCGCAGGACAGGCCGGTCTGGAACGCCGCCCCGACCCAGCAGGCACCGCAGAGCGTGCCGGGTTCCAGCACCGCCGCGTCGCAGGCCAGGCAATGCGGCGGATAGAGCGTGTCCAGCACAAGCCGGGCCGCGCGCCGAAGCCCGGTCTTGACTTCGCCCTCCGCAAGGCCAAACACACCTGCCATGAGTGCCCAACGCCCCCCTGCCCTGACCGACCGCCCCGCGCTGGAGCGTTTCCGCGCCCGCGCCCGCCGCGCGCCCGCCTTCTTCCTGCACGAGGATGCGGCTGACGAGGTTCAGGAAAGACTCGCCGAGGTTAACAGAACGTTTACGGCGCCCGCCGTGGTGACGCCTTTCCCCGAGGTCTGGGCGGGTCGCCTGCCCGGCGCAAGGCTGATCCCGGATACCGAGGTGCTGGATCTGGAACCCGGCGCCCATGATCTGGTGATCCACGCGCTGGCCCTGCATTGGGCCGACGATCCGCTGGGCCAGATCATCCAGGCGACCCGGGCGCTGCAGCCCGATGGGCTGTTCATCGGCGTGCTGTTTGGCGGGCAGAGCCTGCAGGAACTGCGCATGGTGCTGGCGCAGGCGGAAAGCGACGTGACCGGCGGCCTGTCGCCCCGGGTGGTGCCGATGGGCGAGATCCGCGATCTGGGCGCGCTGTTGCAGCGGGCCGGGCTGGCGCTGCCGGTGGCGGACAGTTTCACGCGGACGGTGCTCTATCGCGACCTGCTGCATCTGGTGCGCGACCTGCGCGCCATGGGCGAGGTCAACGCGCTGGACGCCCGCCACCGGGCGCCGCTCAGGCGTGCGGTGCTGGCCCGGGCCGCCCGGCTCTATGCCGAGAGTTTCGCCGATGCCGAGGGCCGCCTGCAAGCCACGGTCGAGACGCTGTTCCTGACCGGCTGGGCGCCCGCCGAGGGCCAGCAGAAGCCCCTGCGCCCGGGGTCGGCCGCGCAACGGCTGGCGGCGGCGCTGGGGACCACGGAAACCGGCCTGGAGCCCGCGCCTTTTGCCGCAGCCCCCCGGCTCAAGGATTGACGGGACCGGCCCGCCCGCTAGGTCTGGGTCGCCACCAGAGAGGAAGCCGATGACCGAGTTGCACCGACCGGCCCATGCCCCCGCCGACCACCCCGCCCTGCCCCGGGCCAAGGTCGGCGTCCTGCTGGCCAATCTGGGCACGCCGGACGCGACCGATTACTGGTCGATGCGGCGCTATCTGAACGAATTCCTGTCCGACCGGCGGGTGATCGACATCGCGCCGTGGAAATGGCAGCCGCTGTTGCAGCTCATCATCCTGTCGAAACGCCCCTTCACCTCGGGTGCGAATTACCGGCTGATCTGGAACAAGGAGCGCGACGAGAGCCCGCTGATGACCATCACCCGCGCCCAGACCGAGGCGCTGGCGAGCCGGATGCAGGAGGCCTATGGCGGCGCGGTGCAGGTCGAGTTCTGCATGCGCTACGGCAACCCCTCGACCGCGAGCGTGGTCGAGAAGATGGTCAAGGCGGGCTGCGAGAAGATCCTGTTCTTCCCGCTCTACCCGCAATACGCGGGCGCCACGACCGCCACCGCCAATGACCAGTTCTTCCGCGCGCTGATGGGTCAGAAATGGCAGCCCGCCGCCCGCACCGTCCCCGCCTATTTCGACGATCCGCTCTATATCGAGGCGCTGGCCGCCTCGGTCGAACGGTCCTATGCCGCACTGCCGCAACGGCCGGACCGGCTGGTGGCCAGCTATCACGGCATGCCGCAGCGCTACCTGCGCGAGGGCGACCCCTATCATTGCCAGTGCCAGAAGACGACGCGGCTGCTGCGCGAGCGGCTGGGCTGGGAGGCGGACGCGATCGACACCTCGTTCCAGTCGGTGTTCGGGCGCGAGGAATGGCTCAAGCCCTATACCGTTGAGCATGTGGCGAAACTGGCCCAGTCGGGGGTGCGTAACATTGCCGTGATCGCCCCCGCCTTCAGCGCCGATTGCATCGAAACGCTGGAGGAAATCCAGGGCGAGATTCGCGAGGCCTTTGTCCATGCAGGCGGTGAGAGCTTCACCTATATCCCCTGCCTGAACGATGATTCGGCCCATATGGACGCGCTGGCGGCCATTGCCGGGCGCAATCTGGCCGGTTGGCTGGCGTAACTTTCTGCATCGCAGAATGAGCAAAGGCCCGGCAGGTTTCCCGCCGGGCCTTTGCTTTGGGCAAAACGAAAGGGGCCAGGCGAACCTGACCCCTTTGTTTGATCGCGTGTGCGGATCAGTTCGCCAGAGCGGCGACCAGAACCAGCAGCAGCAGCGGGATCACGATGCCGCCAACCGACGACGACGAGTGAGCCACAACGACTTCCGGCTCGACCATCGGCGGGGCAACGTAGCCCGAAGCCATGGCGCCGGTGCCGACGACGGCCAGCAGGCCAGCGAGAGCAAGTTTCTTCATGTCAACCTCCAGTATTCGCATGCCCCTGTTTTGTTATGAGGACAGGAACATGCACCCAAGACGATACCTCGTATCTGATCTGAAAGCAGTTTGCGGGCTGAATTGCAACGGGGCACGTGCGGCTTTTCACGCATCTTCGCCCCGATGTCGTCAAATTAGCAACACCTGTGTTCCGACCTGCGCGAAGGAATAAAGCTGTGCAATATGTTCATTGTAGAGGCCGATGCAGCCACTCGAGGAGCGCCGCCCGATCTTGCGCGTGTCATGCGTGCCATGGACCCGATAGGCCGGCCAGCCGAGGTACAGCGCATGGGTGCCAAGCGGGTTGTCCGGGCCCGGTCCGACATAGCGCGGCCAGTCGGGATAGCGCGCCAGCATGTCCGCCGTGGGCCGCCAGTCGGGGCCGAGGACCTTCTGCACCACCTCGGTCCGGCCGCGGCGGGTCAGCTCGTCCGTCATCGGCACCGACGAGGGGTAAAGGCGATAGGTCCGCCCGTCCTCGGACCAGAAATGCACGCAGCGGCTGATCGTATCGGCCAGGATCGCGCCCTTGCGCAGGCTGTCGAAGTGATCGCGCCATTCCATCGTGCGGAAGCTGGAGGCGTTGCGGCGCGTCGTCTCGCGCACGTCCTCTTCCATCTGGGTGGAGTTCTGCAGCGCGCTGGGGGGTGGCGCGGATTGCGCCATGACCGCGGGCGCGGCCAGCGCCCCGCCAAAGGCGGCGGACGTCGCAAGGAAACCCCGGCGGCTGAACCGCGGGAAAAGATCGCTGGGCATGAAACTGCTCGACTGCTTTGTATTCTTGTTTTTCGCCATGCTACGCGAAAAACCGCGTTCTCGCAACGCAGAGCGCGGGGCGCCCCGGCCAGTACCGTTGAGTTTTTGGCAGAATTTCGCTATGGCTGGAGGATCGAAGCAGTCAGAGACAAAAATGTCCGAACTCGACCTCTCCCTCCTCGCCGCGTTTTCCGCGGCGGCCGCGCTGGCCGCCTGTTCGTCTGCGCCGCCCGAAACCGCCATGCGGCTGGGCACCGACGGCCGGCCGATGCCGGTGGTCTACCGGATCACCCCCGGCGATGCGACCCAGGTGCAGGCCCGGATGCGCGATGCGCTGAACACGGTACGCCAGCAGCAGGGCCTGCCGGGCGTCGAGTTCAGCCAGGACCTGACCACCGCCGCTGCCACCCATGCCCGCGACATGTCGGTGCAGGTGCGGCCCTGGCATTTCGGCTCGGACGGCTCCTCGCCGATCGACCGGGTGCGGCGCGTCGGCTACACCGGCTATTTCCTGGGCGAGGCGGTGTCCGAGACCTATGAGACCGAGATCGAGACGCTGACCGCCTGGCTGTCGCAGGAGGACACGCGCAGTATCCTGCTGGACGCCCGCGCCCTCGATCTGGGCTTTGCCTGGTATCAGGAAGCGAATGGCAAGATCTGGTGGTGCCTGACCACCGGTGCGCCTGCGATTCCCGCCGGGGCCTCGCAGCAGATCGCCCAGCAGGCGCCGGTCGCCGATACGCGGCCCAACCGCTCCTAAGCGGTCAGGACGATGCGGGTCCCGTCGCGGACCATGGCGTAGATCTCTTCGATCTGGCGATTCGTCACGGCGATGCAGCCATCCGTCCAGTCGCCCCGCCGGTAGCGGCTGAAACGGCTGCGCGTGCCGGTCCCGTGGATGAAGATGTCGCCGCCGGGATCCACCCCCGCCGCCTGCGCCCGCGCCACATCCGCCGCGTTGGGATAATCGATCCCCAGGGACAGATGGAAAGCGCTGGCCGGGTTGCGCCGGTCGATGCGGTATTCCCCCTCGGGCGTGCGGGAATCGCCCTGTTGCTGCTTGTGGCCCAGGGGATTGGCGCCCAGCGCGATGTCATAGGTCCGAAGGCGGGTCGCGCCGGACCACAGCTCCATCCGCCGCTCGGATTTGAGGACCCGGACCTCGGTCACCTCGGGCCCGTCATAGTCGCGAAACTGCGGGCCGCGGGCGCAGGCCGCCAGCGCCAGCAACAGGAAGGTGCGCCGCGGGATCATGTGAGCCCCCGGATCACCCGCCGCAGATAGGCGGCGTCGCCGGCGTTGCCGACCCGATCTGCCGCATCCTCCGGCGCCATCCATTGCGCGCTGTGGCCGGGTTCGGTCGGCGGGCCCAGCCGCCGCACCGGCCGCGCCAGGAAGATATGGCAGAGCTTTTCCGCCCAGATGTCGTATTCCGGCATGAAGGTGAAACGCCGGAAGGCCCCCAGCCGCCGCGCCGCGCCGATGCGCCAGCCGGTCTCCTCATAGACCTCGCGGTGCAGGGCCTGGATCGGTGATTCGCCCGGGTCGATGCCGCCGCCGGGCAGCTGGAACTCGGGCCAGGGGTCTTGCTGATGGGTCAGCAACACCCGCCCGTCGCGCCAGAGCACCGCATAGGCGCCCGGCCTCAGCCGATAGCGCTGCCCGCTTTCGCGCGGGTCGCCGTATCGCGGGATCATGCCCGTCTCCTTGTTGTCTGCCCGAGGAACGCGCGAATCGCTTTGCCCCTTGGCCCCAGGAAAAGGATTCCTATATGACGGCCTTAAAACCAAGCCCCATGATGTGAAGGTTTCCTGATGACTCTCGGTGCGCAAATCGCCTGGGACGATACCGTCCTGCCGTTCCAGCTGGACAAGGCCGACGTGCGCGGCCGAGTCGCCCGTGTGGACGGTGTCCTCGATACGGTGCTCTCGCAGCACCGCTACCCGGCCCCGATCGAGGATCTGGTGGCCGAGGCCGTCCTGCTGACCGCCATGATCGGCCAGACGCTGAAACTGCGCTGGCGCCTGTCGCTGCAGGTGCGCGGCAAGGGCGCGGCGCGGCTGATCGCGACCGATTACTACGCCCCCACCGCCGATGGCGCCCCCGCGCGGATCCGCGCCTGGGCCAGCTTCGACAACGAGCGCCTCAGCCTGACGGACCGCGGGTTCGATCAGATCGGCGAGGGCTATCTGGCGATCATCATCGACCAGGGCGAGGGCATGCAGCCCTATCAGGGCATCACCCCGATCGCCGGCCAGTCGCTGAGCGATTGCGCCGAGACCTATTTCGCGCAATCGGAACAGCTGCCGACCCGCTTCTCGACCGCGCATGGCCGCAACCAGATGGCCGGTCAGGCCGAGCATTGGCGCGCCGGCGGCGTGATGCTGCAGCACATGCCCAAGGCCAGCCCCTATGCCCAGGGCGGGGCGACCGGCGACAACGGTCTGCTGCACGCGCGCGATCTCGTCTCGGGCGATGATGCCGAAAACTGGAGCCGGGTGAACATCCTGCTCGACACCGTCGAGGAGCTGGAGCTGATCGGCCCCAGCGTGCAGCCGACCGACCTGCTGCTGCGGCTCTTCAACGAGGAAGAGCCGCGGGTCTACGATGCCCAGCGCATCGAGTTCGGCTGCTCGTGTTCCGAGGACAAGGTGCGTCAGTCGCTGTCGATCTATTCGGCCAAGGACATCGGCCACATGACCACGCCCGAGGGTACGGTCACCGCCGATTGCCAATTCTGCGGGGCGCATTACGTTCTCGACCCGAAGAGCGTGGGGTTCGAGGCGAGTAATGGCGGCAAGGCGTGAGATCATCGAGCATCTGCGGGACGTGCTGAACCGCGACGGCCCGCAATCCTCGGATTTCGACCTGAACCCGCAGTTTCGGCCCACCGGGCTGAAACTGCGGCCCGCCGCCGTGCTGATCGCCCTGGCTGAAAAGCCGGGCGGCTGGCATGTGATCCTGACCAAGCGCGCCTCGACCCTGAAGCATCACCCGGGGCAGATCGCCTTTCCGGGCGGCAAGGTCGATCCCGGTGACGCGGGACCCGAAGCCGCCGCCCTGCGCGAGGCGCAGGAGGAAGTGGGCCTCGACCCCGCCCGGGTGCGGGTGCTGGGCGCGATGCCGGTGCATGAGACCGTGACCGGCTTTCGCGTGACGCCCTTCGTCGGCGTCATCGACGGGGATTTCACCCCGGTGCCCGAGGCGGGCGAGGTCGAGGAAGCCTTCTTCGTGCCGCTCGCCCATCTGATGGACGAAGGCGCCTACTCGGTGCAGCGCCGCCGCTGGCTGGGGCAATGGCGCAGCTATTACACCGTGCCCTGGGGCCCCTATTACATCTGGGGCGCGACGGCGCGGATGCTCCGGGCGCTGGCGGCCCGCGCGGCATGAAGGTCAGCGGCGACTGGCTCGACAATCCCGCCACCCAGTCGGTGATGGGCATGCTGACCGGCGCCGGGTATCACGCGCTGGCGGTCGGCGGCTGCGTGCGCAACGCCCTGCTGGGCGTGCCGGTCGCGGATGTGGACATCGCCACCGATGCGCTGCCTGAAACCGTCTCTCGACTTGCCGAAACGGCCGGTTTGAAGGCGGTGCCGACCGGCATTGCCCATGGCACCGTGACCGTCGTCGCGGGCGGCGAGGGCTTTGAGGTCACCACTTTCCGCCACGATGAGGAGAGCTTCGGCCGCCACGCCCGGGTATCCTTCGGCGCCTCGTTGCAGCAGGATGCGGCGCGGCGGGATTTCACCATGAACGCGCTCTATGCCCAGGCGGACGGCACGCTGATCGACCCGCTGGGCGGCCTGCCCGACCTGCAGGCCCGGCGGCTGCGCTTCGTCGGCGACCCGCAGGCGCGGATCACCGAGGATTACCTGCGCATCCTGCGCTTCTTCCGCTTCCACGCCCAATACGGCGACCCCGAGCAGGGTCTGGACGCCGAGGCGCTGGCCGCCTGCGCCGAACATTCGGCCATGTTAGAGACGCTTTCGCGCGAACGGGTGACGGCGGAACTGAAGAAGCTCCTCGACGCCCCGGACCCCGCCCCCGCCATCGCCGCCATGGCGCAATCGGGGGTGCTGCTGCCTGTCCTGCCCGGCGCCCAGCCGCAGGCGCTGCCGGTGCTGGTGCATCTGGAAGGGGACAAACCGGGCGGCTGGCTGCGCAGGCTGGCGGTGCTGACCACTGAGGTGGAAACGCTGCGCCTGTCCAAGGCCGAAACCCGCGATTTCGGCAAGGTGAGAGACGCTTTTTCCGGGATCGACAGCCCCGCAGCCCTCGGCTGGCGGCTGGGCTGGCGGCTGGGCTGCGACGCGCTGCTGGGGCGGGCGGCGCTGCTGGAGACGCCCCCTGCCCCGGGCTGGCAGGCCGAGGTGATGCGCGGCGCGCAGGCCGATTTCCCGCTGAAGCCAAGGGACCTGATGCCGATGCTGCTGGGTCCGGATCTGGGCCGGGCGCTGGCCCGGGCGCAGGAGCATTGGCTGGCGCAGGATCTGAAACCCGACCGCGCACAGCTTCTTGCGCTGCTGGGGCTGGCCTGATCCCCGACTCCGCCCTAGATTGCCTTCACAGGTGAAGGATTGGCGGATTGTTCAGATTTTTTGAAAACCTGGTGGATCCCTATGCCGCCTATCCCGAGAACGACACACCGCCGCGCCGCCTGTGGTCGTTCCTGGGTGTCTACATGCGCCCGTTCCGCAAGGTCTTTGCCGTAACCGGCCTGTTCTCGGTCATCGTCGCGGCGATGGAGATCGGGCTGCTGGGCTATCTTGGCCGCCTCGTCGACCTGTTCGAAGAGGCGGGCCCGGCCGAATTCTGGGCCGAACACGGGACCGAGATGATCCTCGCCGCGCTGTTCCTGCTGTTCCTCAGGCCGGTGTTGCAGCTGGTCACCGTCGCGCTCCTGAACAACGCGATCATCCCCAATTTCGGCACGCTGATCCGCTGGCGCTCGCATCGCCATGTGCTGCGCCAGTCGGTCGGCTGGTTCGAGAACGATTTCGCCGGGCGCATCGCCAACCGGATCATGCAGACCCCGCCCGCCGCGGGTGAGGCCGTGTTCCAGATCTTTGACGCGCTGGGCTATTCCGTCGCCTATATCGTCGGGGCCGGCGTGCTGCTGGCCGGCGCCGATCCGCAGCTGGTGATCCCGCTGCTGATCTGGCTGGTGCTCTATGGCACGCTGCTGCGCTGGACGATCAAGCGGGTCGGTCCGGCCTCCGAGGCGGCCTCGGACGCCCGCAGCGCCATCACCGGCCGGGTGGTCGATGCCTATTCCAACATCCATTCGGTCAAACTGTTCGCCCAGAACGACCACGAAACCGCCTATGCCAAGGAAGCGATCGAGCGGGCTCGCAAGACCATGCAGGTGGAGATGCGGATCTTCACCACGATGGAATTCTGGCTGGTCACGCTGAACGGTTTCCTGATCGTCGCCGTGGTCGGCTGGGCGATCTGGCTCTGGTCGGCGGGCACGGCGAGCGTCGGCATCGTCGCCGCCGCCTCGGCGCTGGTGCTGAGGCTCAACGCCATGACCGGCTGGATCATGTGGGCGGTGAGTTCCTTCTTTCGCAGCCTCGGCGTGGTGGCCGAGGGGATGGATACCATCGCCCAGCCGATCACCCTGACCGATGCGCCGGGCGCGAAGCCCCTGGCGTTCACGGACGGCGAGATCCGGTTCGAGGGGGTCAGCCACCATTACGGCCGGGGTTCCGGCGGGCTGGACCGCATCGACCTGACCATCCGCCCGGGCGAGAAGCTGGGGCTGGTCGGGCGCTCGGGCTCGGGCAAATCGACCCTCGTCAAGCTGCTTTTGCGGTTCTACGACCCCGAAAGCGGACGCATCCTGATCGACGGACAGGACGTGACGCGGGTCACGCAGGACAGTCTGCGCGCGCAGATCGGCATGGTCCAGCAGGACACGGCGTTGCTGCACCGCTCGGTGCGGGAAAACATCCTCTACGGCCGCAGCGGCGCCGACGAGGCCCGGATGCTGCAAGCCGCGCGGCGGGCCGAGGCCGAGGAATTCATCGCCGGACTGGCCGATGCCGAGGGGCGGCAGGGCTATGACGCGCGGGTCGGCGAACGCGGCGTGAAACTGTCGGGCGGGCAACGCCAGCGGATCGCCATCGCCCGGGTGATCCTGAAGGACGCGCCGGTTCTGGTGCTGGACGAGGCGACCTCGGCGCTGGACAGCGAGGTCGAAGCCTCGATCCAGGAGACGCTCTACGGGATGATGGAGGGCAAGACCGTCATCGCCATCGCCCACCGACTGTCGACCATCGCCCGCATGGACCGGATCGTGGTGCTGGACGACGGCCATGTCGCCGAAGAGGGCAGCCACGCCGAGTTGCTGGCGCGCGGCGGGCTCTACGCGCGGTTCTGGGAGCGGCAGTCGGGCGGGTTCATCGGCACCGAGGACACCGCGGAATGAGACCGGGTATCGGGGGGCCAGCCCCCCGAACCCCCCGGGATATTTGAAGAACAAAGATGAGGGCGCGGGATTGCGCGCAATTTGAATGGCATTGTCTGATCTGATCCGGCCCTTCACCCCCGCCGAAGGCGAGCCGCCGCGCAGCCTGTGGTCCTTTTGCCGCTGGGCGCTGAAGGGCGCATGGCCGGGGATCTGGCTGGCGACGGTGATCTCGGCCGCCGGGGGCGTGACCGAGGTCGTCTCGGCCTGGGTCATGGGTCAGGTGGTGGACGCGGCCGTCGCCGGGGGCGCGGTGGATTTCGTGGCGCAGAACTGGCCGATGCTGGTGTTCTTCGCCGCCTTCTTCCTGCTGCTGCGGCCGCTGGCTTTCGGGTTGAACAGCGCCGCCAACTTCCTGCTGATCGCGCCGAACATCGACCCCCTGGTCCTGTCGCGGCTGAACCGCTGGACCATGGGGCAGGACATCGTCTATTTCGACAATGATTTCGCCGGGCGGATCGCGCAGAAGCAGATCCAGACCGCGCGCGCCCTGACCGAAGTGGTGAGCGAGAGCATCAACACCGTGGCTTTCGCGCTGTCCTCGGTCATCGGCTCGGTGGCGCTGATGGCGGCGATCGACTGGCGGCTGGGACTGGGGCTGCTGGTCTGGGCGGTGGGCTATCTGCTGCTGATCCGCCTTTTCATGCCCTATATCCGCAGCCGCGCCGGGGCACGGGCCGGGGCGCGGGCCATGGTCACCGGGCAGGTGGTGGACACGATCACCAACATCCGCACCGTGAAGCTGTTCGCCCACGCCCGGTTCGAGGACCGCAACGCGCTGGACGCCATGGGCCGGTATCGCGAGCGGGTGATGGCCTACGGGCGCGTTTCCGCCACCTTCCGCATCTGCCTGATGCTGGTGGCGGGGTTGCTGCCCGTCGCGCTGGTCGGCGGCACGCTGGCGCTGTGGTCGGCGGGCGAGGCCTCGACCGGGGCCATCGTCGCGGCGGGGACCGTGGCGATCCGGCTGGCGCAGATGACCGGCTGGGTCAGCTTCACGCTGATGGGGATCTACGCCAATATCGGCGAGGTCGAGGACGGGATGCGGACCCTCGCCGTGCCGCATGCGCTGGTCGACGCGCCCGACGCCGCCGAGCTGCCGCCGGTGCTGGGCGAGGTGCATTTCGACGGGGTGAGCTTTGCCTATGGCCGCCGCTCGGGCGGGGTGGAGACGCTGGATCTGAGGATCGCGGCGGGTGAGCGGATCGGCATCGTCGGCCATTCGGGGGCGGGCAAATCGACCCTCGTCTCGCTGCTTTTGCGGCTCTATGACACCGAAAAGGGCGCGGTCCGCATCGACGGGATCGACGTGAAGACCGTGACGCAGGAGAGCCTGCGCCGCCAGATCGGCATGGTCACGCAGGACACCGCCATGTTCAACCGCTCGGCCCGCGACAACATCCGCTACGGGCGGCCCGATGCCACCGAGGCCGAGGTCGAGGCCGCCGCCCGCGCCGCCGAGGCGCATGAGTTCATCCTGGCGCTGACCGACAATGCCGGGCGCAAGGGCTATGACGCACAGCTGGGCGAGCGGGGGGTGCGGCTGTCCGGCGGGCAGCGGCAACGGATCGCCTTGGCGCGCGCCTTCCTGAAGGACGCGCCGATTCTGGTGCTGGACGAGGCGACCTCGGCCTTGGACAGCGAGGTCGAGGCCTCGATCCAGGGCACGCTGGCCGAGGTCATGGCCGGCAAGACCGTGCTGGCCATCGCCCACCGGCTGAGCACCATCGCGCGGATGGACCGGATCATCGTCCTTGACGAAGGGCGCATCGTCGAGGAAGGCACGCATGCGGAGCTGTTGGCGCGCGAGGGTCGCTATGCGCGCTATTGGGCGCGGCAATCGGGTGGCTTTCTGGGCGTCGACGAGGATGAAGAGGCGTGAATGGATCTGGAAACCATCGGGGCGGCTGACTTCGGGCGCAGCCTGACGGGGCTGGGGCTGAACCTGCTGTGCCGCGATGTGCGGGGCATGGCGTCGTTCCTGGAGCGGGTGTTCGGGCTGGGGATCCACCGGCTGTCCGATGATTTCGCGCTGGTCCGGCACGGGGCGGTGCTGATCCAGCTGCATTCGGACGCGACCTTTGCCCGGCATCCGCTGCATGATCTGTTGCCCGAGAGCCCGCCACGCGGGGCCGGGGTGCAGCTTTACCTGTTCGGAATCGACCCTGACACTGCCGTTTCCCGCGCCGAGGCGCATGGCGGGATGGTGATCGAGCCGCCCGCCGACAAGCCGCACGGGCTGCGCGAGGCGACGATCCTGTCGCCCGAGGGTTACGCCTTCAGCCCGGCGGTGCCGGCATGACCGTGATCGAGCGGCTGAACCTGCGGGGCGAGGGCGTGGCGCCCGGGCTGATCGTGGCGCGGGCGCTGCCGGGCGAGGCGGTGGGCGGCGAGGCCCTGGATGGCCGGATCGCGCAGCCGAAGATCCTGACGCCCTCGCCCGACCGGGTGGCGGCGCCCTGCCGGCACTACAAGGCTTGCGGCGGCTGCGCCTTGCAACACGCATCGGATGCGTTCGTTCAGGACTGGAAGACCGGCGTCGTCCGGCAGGCGCTGGCCGGTCAGGGGCTGGAGGCGCCGTTTCGCCAGGCGCTGACCTCGCCCGCCGGGACGCGCAGGCGGGCCACGCTGGCCGGACGGCGGTTGAAGTCCGGCGCGCTGGTCGGCTTTCACGGGCGGGCCAGCGATACGGTGACGGCGATCCCGGGCTGCACGCTGCTGGACCCCGCGCTGGTCGCGGTGATCCCGGCGCTGGAGGCGCTGGTGACCGAGGGCGGCTCGCGCAAGGGTGAGGTGCGGCTGACCGTCACGCGCTACACCGAGGGGGTCGAGGTCTCGGTCGAGGAGGGCAAGCCCTTGGACCGCGACTTGCGCGTGAGCCTGCCGCAGATCGCCGGGGCGCATCGGCTGGCGCGGCTCGTGTGGAACGGCGAGGTGCTGTTGCAGGAGGCGCCGCCGAGCCTGACCATGGGCCGGGCCCGCGTCTCGCCCCCGCCCGGTGCCTTCCTGCAGGCCACACCGCAGGGCGAGGCCGCGCTGAAGGCGGCGGTCGTCGAGGCGGTGGGCAGCGCGAAGCAGGTGGTGGACCTGTTCGCGGGCTGCGGCACTTTCGCGCTGCCGCTGGCCGAAACCGCCGAGGTGCACGCGGTCGAGGGCGCGGCACCGATGCTGGCGGCGCTGGACCTCGGCTGGCGCAACGCGACGGGCCTGAAACGGGTCACGACCGAGGCACGCGACCTGTTCCGCCGCCCGCTGATGCCGGACGAGTTGAAACGCTTCGACGCCGCCGTCATCGACCCGCCGCGCGCCGGGGCCGAGGCGCAGGTGGCGGAACTGGCGCAGGCGGCGGTGCCGGTCATCGCCCATGTGTCCTGCAACCCGGTGACCTTTGCGCGCGACGCCAGGGCGCTGGTCGGCGCCGGCTACCGGCTGGATTGGGTGCAGGTGGTGGACCAGTTCCGCTGGTCGGCGCATGTCGAGCTTGTGGCGCGGTTCTCGCGGGCCCATATGGCGTAAAAACCATGGGGTTATCATGTCCTTGAACGAACGCATCCTGGCGTTTCTCGACAGTCCTGCCGTGCGCAACGGCATCATCGCGGTGATCCTCCTGAACGCCGTCGTGCTGGGGATGGAGACCTCGGACAGCATCATGGCCTCGTTCGGGCCGCTGATCGTGGCGATCGACACGGCCTGCCTTGCGGTCTTCGTGGTCGAATTGACCCTGAAACTGGTGGCGCTGCGGCTGTCGTTCTTCCGCTCGGGCTGGAACCTGTTCGATTTCGTCATCGTCGGCATCGCCATCGTGCCGGGGGCGGGGAATTTCAGCGTGTTGCGGGCGCTCAGGGTGCTCAGGCTCCTGCGGGTGATCTCGGTCGCGCCGGCGCTGCGCCGGGTGGTCGAGGGCTTCGTGCGGGCCATCCCGGGCATGGGCTCGGTCATCCTGCTGATGGGGATGATCTTCTACATCTCGGCGGTGCTGGCGACGCAGCTGTTCGGCGCGGGCTTCCCGGAATGGTTCGGCGATCTCGGCGCCTCGACCTATTCGCTGTTCCAGATCATGACGCTGGAAAGCTGGTCGATGGGCATCGTCCGCCCGGTGATGGAGGTCTATCCCTACGCCTGGGCCTTCTTCGTGCCGTTCATCCTGGTCACCACCTTCGCGGTGGTGAACCTGCTGGTCGGCCTCATCGTCAATTCGATGCAGGACGCCCATAACGAGGAAAGCGACGCCCGCACCGACGAATACCGCGACGAAGTGCTGACGCGGCTGCGGGCCATCGAGGCCCGGCTGGAGCGCAACGAGTAAGGGCCGGAGCCGTCAGGCGCCGTATTCGTAGACCGCGCAGCTCATATCGTCGGGGAAATCCTCGGACCCGTGCCAGCGCGCGAGTTCCCACATCAGCGCATCCAGCAGGCGGGTGCCGGTCAGATCGCCGAGATTGCGCAAGATCTCGGCCAGCCCCTCCTGCCCCAGCTCGACGCCGTCGGGATTGGGGCATTCGGTGATGCCGTCGGACAGGATCAGCAGCCGTTCGCCGGGCTCGAGCCGGGTTTCGAAGCCGGTATAGGTGGCCTCGTCCAGCAGGCCCACGGGCAGTCCGCCCTCGCCCAGCAGGCTGATCGAGCCGTCGCGGTGCTGGATGACCGGATAGGGGTGGCCCGCCTGCACCATGCGGATATGGCCGTTGGTGCGGTTGATCTCGGCATAGGCGAGGGTGGCGTAGCGCTCGGTCTGGATCTCCGACAGCATGAGGCGGTTCATCGCCGCCGCAACCTCGGCCGGGGGGCGGCCGACGGGGCCGTCGGGGCCCATGGTCACGGCGATGTTCTGGTCGGGCGTGGCACCCGACAGCAGGCCGTAAAGCCGCGCGGTCAGCAGCGCCGAGGTCACGCCATGGCCCGAGACGTCGATGCCGTAAAGCCCGGTCACGCCCGGCGAGACCTCGAAGAAACCGACCATATCGCCGCCGACATGCCCCGAGGAGCGCAGGATCAGGCTGACCTCCCCCTCCTCGTAGCGGTGGAAGCGTTCGCGCAGCAGCGATTGCTGGAGGTTCCGCGCCTCGACCAGATCGCGGTCCAGCGCGGCATAGAGGGTGCGCAGCCGGTCCAACGTCTCGCTCAGCAGGGCGTTGTTGCCGCGCAGCGCGCGTTCCATGGCCAGCACCCGCTCCCCGGCGTTGATCCGGGCCCGCAATTCGCCCTGATCCAGCGGCTTGGTCAGGAAATCGTCGGCGCCGACATCCAGCCCTTCGGCCACCGCGCCCTTGTCGGATTTCGAGGTGAGCAGGATGAAATAGACGTAGCGGTCGCTGGGCAGGGCCCGCAGCGCGCGGCAGAACTCGATCCCGGTCATCCCCGGCATCATCCAGTCCGACAGCACCAGATCGATATTCTGGCGGCTGCACAGCTCCAGCGCCTTGGCGCCGCAATCGGCGTGGTGCACGATGAATCCGTGCCCGCGAAGACCGGCCTCGACAATCATGCGCTGGGCGCGCGAATCATCGACGATCAGAACATGCCTGATGGCCCGCTCGGACGACGCGATACGCGCAGTCGGGGCATCGGCCGAGGGGAACGCAATGGAAGACACAGGGCACCTTGGATAGCCGTTGCGCCAGTTGAGCCGCAAATTGATTAACAACTATTAAACCGCCAGTTGTTTTTCTACTCTTTTCGGCGTTAGGATTTCACTCAAAGGTTGATACCCAAACTCAGACGATCGAATGGAGACAGGCCATGATCGATTGGAATCAGGTTGATGAGTTGCGTTCCGACATGGGCGACGCTTTTGGCGAGGTCGTCGAGGTTTTCCTGCAGGAAGTCGATGACGCCCTGCTGCGCCTGAGCCAGCAGGAGGTGGGGCCGGACATGGCCGCCGATCTTCATTTCCTCAAGGGGGCCGCGCTGAATCTGGGCTTTTCCAGCTTCGCCGCGCTCTGCGCCGAGGGCGAGACGCTGGCCAATGACGGCCGGGCCGAGCAGATCAATCTGGCCCGCGTCCTTGGCAGCTATCGCGACTCGCGGGACGCGTTCCTGTCAGGACTGGCCCGCCGCGCCGCCTGAGTCGTTCTCCGGAACGCACCAATCCCCGCTCAAAGCAGGAAATTGGCCAGCGTCTCGTCGATCGTCACATCGCGGAAGTCGAAACCGGCTGTTTCCATCCGCGCAAAGAGGCTGCGGATGTTCTCGGCCCGTGTCGTCTCGATCCCGATCAGGACGGTGCCGAAGTTGCGCGCCGATTTCTTGAGGTATTCGAAGCGGGCGATGTCGTCCTCGGGTCCGAGGATCTCCAAGAAATCGCGCAGGGCGCCGGGACGCTGCGGCAGACGCAGGATGAAATACTTCTTGGTCCCGGCGAAGCGCATGGCGCGTTCCTTGACCTCGGGCAGACGCTCGAAATCGAAATTCCCGCCCGAGGTCAGGCAGACCACCGTCTTGCCCCGGATCTGGTCCTGAAGATCGGGCAGCGCGTCGATCGACAGCGCCCCCGCGGGTTCCAGAACGATCCCCTCGACGTTCAGCATCTCCAGCATCGTCACGCAGATCCGGTCCTCGGGCGCGAGCAGCACTTGCGAGGGGTCGGCGTCCTTCAGCGTGGCGAAGGGCCGCGCGCCGATCCGGGCCACGGCCGCGCCATCGACGAAACTGTCGACGCGCGGCAGCGTCACCGGCGCGCCAGCCTTCAGCGCGGCGGTCAGGCTGGGACCGCCGAGCGGCTCGACATAGCGGAAGGCCGGCGGGGTGCCCAGCGCCTCGAAATAGCGCTTCACGCCCGCGGCCAGCCCGCCGCCGCCCACCGGCAGGACCAGCATGTCGGGCGCCCGGCCCAGCTGGTCCATGATCTCGACCCCGACGCTGGCCTGACCCTCGATCACGTCATCGTCATCGAAGGGCGAGAGGAAATGCGCCCCGACCTCGGCGCAGAAGGCCTGCGCCGCAGCCAGCGACTGGTCGAAGTAATCCCCGGTCAGCCGGATCTCGACCTGATCGCCGCCGAAGATGCGGGTCTTGTCGATCTTCTGCCGGGGCGTGGTCACCGGCATGAAGATCACCCCCCGGCGGCCGAAATGCCGGCAGGCATAGGCCACGCCCTGCGCATGATTCCCGGCCGAGGCACAGACAAAGACCTCCTGCGCCGGGGTGTCGTCCAGCACCCGGCGCATGGCGTTGAAGGCGCCGCGGATCTTGTAGCTGCGCACCGGCGTCAGATCCTCGCGCTTGAGCCAGATCTCGGCCCCGAAGCGGTTCGAGAGATGGTCGTTGCGCTGCAGGGGCGTCGGCTCGAAGAGCTGGCGCAACTGGTCGGCGGCGGTGCGGGCAGAGGTCAGGATATCGCGCATGTCCCCCCTTACTGTGCAACCCCTGCCACGGCCAAGCGAGAAGTGCGCCGCCCCCGATGACGCGCTGCCCGGGCTCGTGTATCAAGGCGTGACGCTTCTTGCTGGACGACCCGATGCGCCGTTTCCTGCCTGCCCTTCTGCTGCTGCTGCTTGCTGCCTGTCAGGTGCGCGAGCAGGTCGATTTCCTGCAAAGCCCCGGCGTCGGCAATGCCTTGCGGCCGGTTCTGGTCGGCACGACGCGCGGCGCCGACCCGAATCAGCCGGTCCCGGGGTGGGAGCGCAATCCGCAGGTCACCTATGGCCGCTATGTCGTCTCGATCCCGCCGGACCGCGAGGTCGGCACCATTCCGCGCCAGCGCCCGCGGCAGGTCGCCGATCCCGAGCGGCATTTCATGCTGGCGGAATCGGTGCAGGAGACGCCCGCGGAATTCGTCGCCGCGCTGCGGGCGGAACTGGCGCAGCAGCCCAGCAACCAGCACGAGGCCGTGGTCTTCATCCACGGCTTCAACACCGCCTTCATCGAGGGGGTCTACCGCACGGCGCAGCTGGATTACGACCTGCGCATCCCGGGTGTGATGCTGCATTATTCCTGGCCCTCGCTGGGGGCGCCGCTGGCCTATGCCCATGACCGCGACAGCGCGCTCTTCGCCCGGGACGGGCTGATCGACATGCTGCACCAGGTCCGGCAGGCGGGGCCGCGGCGCATCATCCTGATGGCGCATTCCATGGGCTCGCATCTGCTGATGGAGACCCTGCGCCAGATGGCGCTGACCCGCGATCCGACGCTGCGCCAGATCGGCGGGGTGATCCTGATCTCGCCCGATGTGGATGTCGAACTCTTCCGCCAGCAGGTGCGCACCATCGGCACCCTGCCCGAACCCTTCCTGATCATCACCTCGCAGCGCGACCGCATCCTGGCGCTGTCGGCCAGCCTGACCGGCGAACGCTCGCGGCTGGGCAACCTGCCCGACGCCACCGCGGTCGAGGGGCTGGGCGTCACGCTGGTCGATGTCAGCGCCTTCGGTCAGGGGTCCGGGCATTTCACCGCCGGGTCCTCGCCGGCGCTGATCGGGCTTCTGGACCAGATGAACGCGCTGAACGTGGCGCTGGGGTCCGAGAACGCGGGTTCCGTGCCGCTGCTGCCCGCCACCATCCTGACGCTGCAAAGCACGACCGAGGTGATCCTGACCCCCTTCACCGAGATTTCGGGCGAAGTCACCGGCAACAACCGCAACCCGCGGGCGGTGATGCCCTGGTGGCTGAGGAATTTCGTGGCCGGGGGACACGCGCTGCAGGATACCGCCCGCTAACGGCGCTTGCGCAGATAGATGTAATAGGCGCCGGTCCCGCCGTGGCTGCGGTGGGCCTCGCGCACCTCCATCACCAGGGCGTTCAGGGGCGGCAGGCGCAGCCAGTGCGGGACCTCATGCTTGAGGATCCCGGCGCGGACGGGCATCGGCGCGACATGGTCGGGGCCGGGCTTGCGCCCCTTGCCGGTGATGACCAGCACCAGCCTCAGCCCCCGCGCATGGGCCGAGATCAGAAAGCCGTTCAGCGCCGAATGCGCCTCGGCCACGGTCATGCCGTGCAGGTCGATGCGGGATTCGGGGTCCAGCTTGCCGCGGGTCATGCTGCGGTGCAGGTTGCGGTCCATCCGCACCGGCTCCTTCGCCAGACGCTCGCTGACTGTTTCGGCCAGATCCAGCCGCACGGGCGGCGGGCTGGCGCGCCCACTCAGGGCCGCGGGCGGGATCGGCAGGGCGCGCGGCGGGGCCTTGCCCTTGGCCTTGGCTGGCGGGACGGGCGGATCGGAAAACGGCGCCCTGGGGTCAGGCGCCGTTGCAGGGGGGGTGGGGTCGTCGGGCAGCTCGCCTGACAGGCTGAGCCGCCGGGCGCTGCGCGCCACACGCTGCCAGAGCTCGCGCTCGTCGTCGGTCAGGCGGCGGCGCGGCACGGCGCGGACCCGGGATCAGTCGCCGGTGGCGACAAGCCGCCAGTTGGGATTGTCCGAGCCCATGGTGCGGGCGAAGGTCCAGATGTCACGCTCCTGCTTCACGCGGTTGGCGTCACCCTCGACGATAGTGCCCGCGCGGTCGCGCACCACCGAGGTGATCTCGCCCACGAAGCGCACGCTCAGCTCGGCTTCGCGCGTGGCGGGGTCGAAGCGGGCATCCGACACGGCGATCTCGCGCAGGCCGACGAAGCTGGCCTCGACCGTCAGGCCCTCGCGTTCGCGGTGCTGGACCACTTCGTCGAAGCTTTCGAACACGTCCCGCGACAGCAGCGGCACCAGATCGTCCAGCTCGCCCCGTTCGAAGCCCATGAGGATCATCTCGTAGGCGCCGCGCGCGCCGCCCAGGAATTCCGTCAGGTTGAACGAGGGTTCGGCCCGTTTCATCGCCGCCAGCGCCTCGGCCGCCGGGGAGTTGGCGGGAACGTGATCGGTGATGTCGTGATCCTCGCCGCCCTCGATCACCTCGAAGCCGGATTTGGTCCGCGAAGCGGAGGCAGCAGGGCCGGGCATCGGCTCGGGCGGGCGCTCGTAGCCTTCGCGCGTTCCCAGTACGTTGCGCAGCTTCAGGATCAGGAAAACGGCGATGCCGGCGAGAACCAGAAGTTGTATCACAGCGGAATCCATCATGTCCTCGGGGGCGTGCGGCCTTGGTTTCATACGTTCGTTGCTTATGTAGGGTGCGCCGGCCCCCGTGTCTACCGCACCGGACGCCGCATGACGCCTTGGTCACGGAAAGGGGCCTTGGTCACAGAAAAGGGATATCCGCTTGCCTGTCTTGCTGCTTTTCATCCTGATGCCGCTGATCGAGATCGCGCTTTTCATCGCGGTCGGCGGACAGATCGGCGTCGCCGCGACGCTGGCGCTGATCGTGCTGTCGACGCTGGCGGGTTTCGCCATCCTGCGGGGGCAGCAGACGCGGGCCCTGGCGATGATGCAGGGCGGCCTCAGGGTCCAGCCCGGCACCTTCCTGGCCGAGGGCGCCTTTCGCAGCCTCTCGGGCATCTTGCTGATCCTGCCGGGCTTCCTGACCGATGCCCTTGGCCTGCTGCTGCTGTTCCCGCCCCTGCAGCGCGCCATCGTGCGCGGCATCGGCGCGCGGGCCGGTGTCGTCTCGGTGCGGACATGGCAGCAGGACGACGTGGTCGAGGGCGATTATACCGTCCGCGAGCCCGATCCGCTGGGCCCTGAGCGCCGTCTGGACGATGCGCGGCATTGAGGCGACAGGACTCTGCTGCTAGAACCCCGCCAAACAACAGGTCAAGCAGGAGAGTCCAATGGCCGCTACTGGCAACGGCGCCGATCCGCAGGGGGCTGCCGCCCCGGGCGCGCAGCCGCAGGTGAAATTCCAGGTTCTGGCGCAGTTCGTCCGCGACCTGTCCTTCGAGAACGCGGTCGTCCGCGGCGCAGGCGTGATGCCGCAGGGCCAGCCCGACATCCAGGTGCAGGTCAGCCTCGACGCGAAAAAGCGCGAGGCCGACGGGCATTACGAGGTGATCTCGAAATACAAGGTCGAGTCCAAGATCAAGGACACCGGCCAGACGCTCTATCTGGTCGAGCTGGAATACGGCGGCATCTTCCTGATCGAGGGGCTGCCGCAGGACCAGATGCATCCTTTCCTGCTGATCGAATGCCCGCGGATCGTCTTCCCCTTCGCCCGCCGGATCATCGCCGATGTGACGCGCGACGGTGGCTTCCCGCCGCTGAACCTGGACATGATCGATTTCATGGGCATGTACCGCCAGCAGCTGACGCGCCAGCAGGCCCCCGCGCCGCAGGCCTGAGCCCGCGCCACAAGCCTCGATACGGCCGGACCTTCGGGTCCGGCCGTTGCCGTTTCAGGGTTTCTTAACCTTTGTCTTGCAAGGTGTCGGGGAAACCGAGGACGTGCCCCGATGCAGGACCATACCGACACGATCAACCCCGAGGCCGGGCTTCCCCCGGTCGACGCCGCTGAACGGATCCACCGCAACCGGCAGGATCGGCTTGAGCGGCAGGCGCGCGTGGGCATCCTGCGCAATCCCAAATCCCCGCCGCGTCCGCCGTCCCGCCGCGCGGCGCTGATGGGCCGCTGGCCGAAGCTGCGCAGCTCGCGCCGTCCCCGCGACAGCGCGGTCGAAGACGCCGCGCAGGCCGTCGTCACCAGGCTGGTGCCGGTGGCCGAGGGGGCGCGCGGTCCCCTTGCCGTCCGCCGTGACGCCGAGGGGCGCGTGCAATCCATCGACCTGGCCGGGCTGATGGCCTCGGTCGACAGCATGGGGTCCGCCGCGCCGGTCCGCACGCCCTTTGCCGCCTCGATCCGCGCCGACGGGACCGAGGCCGAGGCGCCGCCGCCCGCGCCCGCGAAACCCGCGATCCTGACCCCCGCGGCCTGGATCGACGATCAGGACGACCCGGTCGAGGATCAGGATGCCCTGGGTCAGGCCTTTCGCGACGCCGCCGAGCCGCCGGTCACCGACGCCGCCCCCTCGCCGCGCCGTCGCGGGCTCTGGATCGTCGGTCTGGGGGTGCTGATCGCGCTGACCGTGCTGGTCATCCTGCCCGCCACCGGGATCCTGCGCGCGACTTGAGCCCGCCCCGCGGTTTCGCTATCGACGAAACCGAAGCGACGCGGGGATCGGGATGAAACAGGCACGCGCCTGGCAACGGATGCTTTCGGGCCGCAGGCTGGACCTGCTGGACCCGACGCCGCTGGATATCGAACTGGAAGACATCGCCCACGGCCTGGCCTTCGTGGCGCGCTGGAACGGGCAAACCACCGGCGACTGGCCCTATTCCGTGGCCGAGCATTCGCTGCTGGTGGAAACCCTGGTCACACGGCTGGACCCGGGCTTCGCCCCGCGCTGGCGGCTGGCGGCGCTGCTGCATGACGCGCCGGAATACGTCATCGGCGACATGATCTCGCCCGTGAAAGCCGCGGTCGGGCCCGGCTATGGCGCGCTGGACGCCCGGCTGACGGCCGCGATCCACCTGCGCTTCGGCCTGCCCGCCGAGATCCCGAAAAGCGTGAAACGCCTGATAAAGCGCGCCGATACGCTCAGCGCCTGGCTGGAAGCCACGCAGATCGCCGGTTTCACCCGGGCCGAGGCGGACAAGTATTTCGGCCGCCCTTCGCCCGAGGTCGCCGGGCTGACCATCCACCCCCGCCCCCCGGCCGAGGTACGGGCCGATTACATCGCCCGCCACGCCGAGCTGCTGCGCCTGATCGACGGCCGCTGAGCCTCAGCCGACCAGATGGGGCGCGAGCCGGCTGCGCACCGCCTCGGGCATCGGCGCCGAGGCGCGGGTTTCGGGGTCGAAGAACACCTCGGTCAGGTCATAGGTCGCGTGCAGGGCCCCGGTCTCGGCATGGATCATCCGCAGGTGAAAAGTCATCGACCGCCCGCCCAGCCGCTTGACCGCGCCGTCGATGACGAACCCGTCCCCGGCCTTCAACTCCTTGATGAAGTTGGTTTCCGCCTTGGCCGAGACGATATGCACCCCGTGCTCCTCCAGCATCCACGAGATCGGAATGCCCAGCGCGGTATAGAGGAAGAACGAGGCGTCATCGAAGAAGGGTGCGTAATGGCGCACGTTCATGTGGCCGAAGATATCGTGGTGCCAGGGATGCACCACGCCGCGCAGAAGTTCGGGGCGGTTTTCAGACATTGAGGTCCCGCTTTTCGATGAAATGGCCGTAGATCGTGGTCAGGATCGACACCGCGGCCAGCGCGGTGATCCAGGTGGTTGCGATCTCCCAGACGAGTCCCAACGGCGTCGACATCTGGGCAAGGATCGGCGCCGGCATCGCCAGCGCCATTGACGCCAGTATGCTGATCACGCTCAGCACGACGAACGACCCGTTCGCCCCCGCCGTGGCGCGGATCGAGTCCCGGACCCGCATCCGCTCGCCCAGTGCCGCCGACGGCAGCACCGGCGAGGCGCGGTAGCTGATGATCGCCAGCGGCACGCCGATGAAGGCGGTTATGAATAGCGCCAGCAGGTTGGGCGGCAGGATGTCCGACAGAATGTAGGCGAGGATGGCAGCAAGGATCACGAAGACGATAGCCCAGAGGATCATGTAGATCGCGAAGACGAAGGACGCGACGAAGTAGCGCCAGATCGCCTTTCCGGCCCACGGCGGGCCGAACGCGGAGGGCCCCTCTTCGCACAGGATGTAGCGGTGCCAACCCACGGCGACCCACAGCATGACGATGCCGAACACCAGGAAGGCGGCGACATAGGCGCTGGCGAAGCCGCCGCCCATGGCATCCAGGTCAAACTTCCAGCGGCCCGCTCTGTCGGGAACCAGCCCGCCGATCTGAATCGCGCGCTGTTGCATCAGGGCGAACACCGCAGCGCAGGGCAGGGCAGGGAGCGAGATGCGGATCGCCGCGGGGAAGTTGCTGAGGATCATCCTCATCGCATGCAGAAACAACCGGAAACCGAGCACGGACACTCTCCTCAACCATCGGGGGCGCGGCATTCTTCACGGCACCGTGAACCCTTGTCAATGCGGGGTGTTGCACAGGCAGGGCAAAGGGGATAGCGAAAGCGCGGTTCCAACCCGTGGGAGAATGCTCATGTCCGCGCCCAAGAAAGTCGTGCTGGCCTATTCCGGCGGGCTCGATACCTCGATCATCCTGAAATGGCTGCAAACCGAATACGGCTGCGAGGTGGTGACCTTCACCGCCGACCTCGGCCAGGGTGAAGAGCTTGAACCGGCGCGCGAGAAAGCGCTGATGCTGGGGATCAAGGAAGAGAACATCCATATCGTCGACGTGCGCGAGGAATTCGTGCGCGACTTCGTGTTCCCGATGTTCCGCGCCAACGCGGTCTATGAGGGGCTCTACCTGCTGGGCACCTCGATCGCGCGGCCGCTGATCTCGAAGCATCTGGTCGATCTGGCGCACAAGCACGGCGCCGATGCCGTGGCCCATGGCGCCACCGGCAAGGGCAACGATCAGGTGCGGTTCGAGCTGTCGGCGCTAGCGCTCGATCCCTCGATCCAGGTGATCGCGCCCTGGCGGATCTGGGATCTGACCAGCCGCACCCGCCTGCTGGAATTCGCCGAACAGAACCAGATCCCGATCGCCAAGAACAAGCGCGGCGAAGCGCCCTTCTCGGTCGATGCGAACCTGCTGCACACCTCGTCCGAGGGCACCGTGCTGGAGGACCCGGGTGTCGAGGCCCCCGATTACGTCGCCCAGCGCATCGTCGCGGTCGAGGATGCGCCCGATCAGCCCGAATTCATCGAAGTGACCTTCGAGCAGGGCGACGCCGTGGCGATCAACGGCGAGGCGATGTCGCCCGCCACGATCCTGACTGCGCTGAACGAATATGGCGCCAAGCACGGCATCGGCATGCTGGACTTCGTGGAGAACCGCTTCGTCGGCATGAAGTCGCGCGGCGTCTACGAGACCCCCGGCGGCACGATCCTGCTGGAGGCCCATCGCGGCATCGAGCAGATCACGCTGGATGCGGGCGCCGGGCACCTCAAGGATTCGATCATGCCGCGCTATGCCGAGCTGATCTACAACGGCTTCTGGTTCAGCCCCGAGCGTGAGGCGCTGCAGGCGCTGATCGACAAGACGCAGGAGCATGTCACCGGCACGGTGAAGCTGAAGCTCTACAAGGGCGTGGCCCGCACCGTGGCCCGCTGGTCGGATCATTCGCTCTATTCCGAGAAGCACGTGACCTTCGAGGAAGACGCGGGCGCCTACGACCAGAAGGACGCCGCCGGCTTCATCCGCCTGAACGCGCTGCGCCTGAAGCTGATCGCGACCCGCAACGCGCGGGTGGCCGGGAAGTCCTGATCCGGGCCTTCGGCTGACGGCCCCATCGGGGCACGGCGCCTTCAACGGGCTCCGTGCCCCGTTTCCGTTTGCGGGCGACGCCTGCCGTCGCGACGGCCCCCTCGCCGTGCAGGGCGCTCCGGGGCGCTGACTTTCGCGTCGGTCCGGGGTAGGACGGTGGCATGAGTGCCCCTGTCCCCCATGCCCAATTGTTCCAACGCCTGTTGCTGAAAGGCCGGTTGCGCCAGTTGCAGATGGTGGCCGGCGTCGCGCGCTCTGGCTCGATGCAGGCGGCGGCGCGGGCGCTGTCGGTCAGCCAGCCCGCCGTCACCAAGGCCGTGGCCGAGATCGAGGAGGATATCGGCATCGCCCTGTTCGACCGTCATGCCCGCGGCATCCGGTTGACGCGCGCCGGGCACGAGCTGGTGCCGTTGATCGAGCGCATCCTCGAGGCGACGGACCTGTTTGCGCAGGGTGTGGCGGTGCAGCGGGACACCGGGTCGACGATCCTGCGCGTGGCCTCGGTCGCGGCGGGGATCAGCGGCCTGCTGGCGACCCATGCCCCGGCCTTCTGCCGGGCCTATCCCGATATCGTGCTCAGGGTCGACGAGGCCGACGGCCGCCAGATCCTGAACCTCGCCGCGCGCGACGAATACGACATCTTCGTCTGCCGCCCGCCCGAGACGATCCCCGAGGGTTGGATCTTCAGCGAGGTTGAAGGCGATGAGCACGCGCTGGTTGCGGCCGCCACCCATCCGCTTGCCGGACGGCATGACGTGAGCCTCGAGGCGCTTCATGCCTGCAGCTGGCTGATGCCGCCCGCCGGGGTTCCGGCCGAGAGGCTGATGGCCGACTTGTTCGACGGCCGTCCCCCGCCGCATATCGTGCAGCTGCCCTCGCGCTCGCGGACCCTCAACCGGGCCGCCATCCAGGAGCTCGGGCTGGTCTCGGCCGCGCCCATCAGCATCTACCGGGCCGAGCTGACCAACAAGACGCTGGTGCGCATCAATTTCCCGCTGTCCAGCGCGCTGCCGCCGCTGGGCTTGCTGCATCCCGCGCACAGCAAGGGGACGGCGATGGACCGTTTCCTGTCGCGGGTTCTGGGCCCCGCGCGCAAGAACCGTCAGCCGCGGTAGCCCAGCCGTTCAAGGCAGGCATCGACCAGCGCCGGGGCCTCGCCCATGGCGCTGTCGGCATCGGGCAGGGTGACGCCCGAACACCGGGGTTCGGCGGCCAGCGCCTGGGCCAGGGTCAGCCCCCCGGTCCCCATGCGCGCGACGATCTGGCGCATCAGCTCATGGGCGCTGCGGCGGCCCAGCCGGTCGGCCAGCGCCACGGTCACGGATTCCGTGTAGATCGCGCCCTGCGTGCGGTCGATATTGGCGCGCATCGTCCCGGGGTGGACCACCAGCCGGTCCAGCAAACCATCGGCGCAGGACAGCACCTGCGCGGCATCGGTACACATCTGTTCCAGCGCGCCGAAATGCAGGGCCGAATCGCGCTCGTGCATCGTCACCACCCAGGTCAGCAGGACCGACAGCGTGGCCGAGACCTCGGGCGCGCGGGACATGATCTCGATGCACAGCGTCGGATTGACCTTGTGCGGCATGGTCGAGGATCCGACGTCGTGGTTGCGGATCGACAGTTCGCCGATGTCGTCGCCCTGCATCAGGAAGATCTCCTGCGCGACGCGCTGCACCCCGCGCACCATGATCGCCACCACCGCGCCGAATTCGGCGAAGATGTCGAGCGCGCCCTTGCTGTCCACCGGGTCCGGCGCGCCAAGGCCAAGGCGCTCCATCACCGCGGCCTCGACCTGACGGCCGCGCGGGCCCATCGCCGCATGGGTGCCGACCGCGCCGCTGAGGACCCCGGCCCCGGAGAAACGGGCCCGCCAATCGGCCAGCCGGGCGCGGTCACGCTCCAGCTCGGACAGCCAGACCGAAACCTTGTAGCCGAAGCTGATCGGCAGGGCGTGACGGCCCAGCGTCCGGCCGATCATCGGCGTGGCGCGATGGGTACGGGCCAGGTCTGCCATGCGCAGGCCGATCGCCTGAAGGGCCGCGTCGAACTGCGCGGCGACATCGTGCAACTGCTGCGTCGCCACGGTGCGGAACACATCCGCCGTGGTCGTGCCGAAATGCAGCCATTCCCGGCCTTCGGGGCCGATCCCTTGCCCGAAGGCCTCGAGGATCGCCACCATCGGATGTCCGACCTGCGCCCGTTCGGCGGCGACGGCACCGGGATCCGGGTCCCAGCCGGCCGCGGCGCGGGCGATGGCCCCGGCGGCGTCGGCGGGGATCACCCCCAGCTCGGCCTGAACCTGCGCGAGGGTCACCTCGAACCGGATGATCCGCGCGAGCACGGCCTTGGGGGCAAAGGACGCGGCCACGACCGCACGAGTACCGGCTGGGTCATGGAGGGAACGATCATCGAGCATGGGACTTCCGGGATCAGGGGCAGGCGATTACGGGCGGGGCATCAGGACCGAGGGCAGCCAGGTCGAGAGCTGCGGCACGAAGGTGACCAGCAGCAGGAGCCCCAGCATCAGCCCGAAGAAAGGCAAGGTGCCGCGCAGGACCTCGGCCACGGGGCGGCCGGTGACATTGGACATGACGAACAGGTTCAGCCCGATCGGCGGCGACAGCAGCGCCAGTTCGATGTTGATGACCATGACCACGGCGAAATGTTCGGGCGCGATGCCGATCTGGTGCATCACCGGCGCGACCACGGGCACCACGATCAGGATGATCGCCACCCCCTCCAGGAACATGCCCATCAGCAGCAGGATCACGTTCAGCACCAGCAGGAACTGCCAGGGCTTCAGCCCGCTGTCGATCACCCAACGCGCAAGATCCTGCGGCAGGCCCGAGCGGATGATCCAGGCCGAGAGCAGCGAGGCGCCGATCACGATCACCACGACGACGGCGGTGCGGTCGACGGCCTCGACGAAGAAGCCGCCGATCTCGCGCGGGCGGCGATTGCCGAAGAACAGCACGACGACCAGCAGCGAAACGACGGCGCCCAGCACGGCCGATTCCGTCAAGGTGACGAAGCCGCCGTAGAGCCCGCCAAGGATCACGACCGGGATCAGCAGCGCCGGCAGGGCGTTCAGGTTGTGGCGGGCGAACTCGGCGCGGGTCGCAAGGGGCATCGGCGCGCCGCCGACCTTGCGGGCGACCAGCAGGACGTAGCCCGCGAAGAGCGCGGCCTGCAACAGTCCGGGGATCACCCCGGCGAGGAACAGGCGGGGGATCGAGGCCTCGGCGATGAGGCCGATCAGGATCAGCGGCAGGCTGGGCGGGATCAGGATGCCGAGCGTTGCGGCGGCCGCCGTCAGGCCCATGGCGAAGCCCGGCTTGTAGCCCTTCTCGATCATCATCGGCACCAGCAGCGACCCCATCGCCAGCGCCGTCGCCACCGACGAGCCGTTGATCGCCGCGAACAGCGCGGTCGCCGCGACCCCGGCCAGCGCCAGGCCGCCGGGCAACCAGCCGATCCAGGTGATCGCGGCATCGAACAGGGCCTTGGCCACGCCGCCGCCCCGCATCAGCACCGCGGCCAGCAGGAAGAACGGCACCGAGACCAGCGCGGGTGAATTGAGGTGATCGACGACATGCTGCGCGATCCCGGCGACGGATTTGCCGTCCAGCATCAGCGCGGCCGTGGCGACGCCGGTCAGCACCAGATAGATCGGCACGCCGAGCGCCAGCAGGATCACGACGGCCAGCAGGCCGCAGAGCAAAAGCACGGGGGTCATGGCATCAATCCGACAGATCGGGGGCGGGGGCCACCGGGGCCGCGCCGCGCAGAAGGTCAGCCACGCGCTCCAGCAGGAAGATCAGCTGCAGCGCGAAACTGGCGGGAAGGGCGGCGTAGTAGATCCACAGCGGCATACGCAGCGAGCTGATCGACCGTTCGTCCCAGATCATCGCCTGGTCCACGACCTGCCAGCCGGACCACACCAGAAAGGCGCCAAGGGCGAAGGCGATCAGCAGGGACAGGAATTCGGCCGCGCGCTGCCCTGCGGCGGGCAGGCGGTCGACCAGGAAATCGACGCGGATATGGGTCGCGCGGCGCAGCACGCGCGCCGCGCTCAGCAGCACCGCCCAGATGACGAGGTAGATGACAACCTCGCTGCCCCAGTCCGGCGCCAGCGCGGTCGAGACATAGCGCCCGGCCACCCCGGCCAGCGACAGGAGCAGCGCCGCCGCGAACAGCAGCGCCACGATCAGGCCCACCAGCCCGTCGAGGAAGCCGAGCGCGCGTTTCACTGCACAGCGTCCCGGGCGAGCGCCATGATGTCGTCTTCAATCCCGAGGTCCGAGATCATCCGCGCCTGCGCCCCGGCAAGGCGCTCGCGCTGGGCGGCGGCTTCCTCGGCCGGTTGCTCGACAAAGACCATGCCGGCGGCTTCCAGCGTGGCGCGGGCTTCGTCCTGCTGGCGGGCCGCGTCCTGACGCTGGCCGGGCACGAACTCGGCCCAGGTGGCGCGGAACAGGGACTGTTGCTCTTCGGTCAGCTGGTCCCAGTAGGCGTGGCTGACGATCGGCATGTAGAAGCCGGTGAGCATGTTGTTGAGATAGGCATGGCCCAGCCCCGATTCCTGCAGCGAGCCCGACAGGACCGAGGCGTTGGACGACACGATGGCATCGACAGTACCCTGCTGAAGCGCCAGCGGCACGTCGGTATAGGGCATGGAGACCGGGATCGCGCCCAGCGCCTCCAGATAGGCGACGGCGCCCACGCCACCCGGGTGGCGCACCTGCAATCCGCGCAGGTCTTCCAGTGAATTCAGGGGCGTGGTGGTGGAATAGGTGTTGATCGGGCCCAGCATGTACCAGCCGTCCAGCGCCACGACATCCATCTTCTCGCCCAGCATCGCGCCCAGACGCTGGCCAAGGGGACCATCGACGATCTCGCCCATGCGCTCGGCCGAAATGCCCGAGAACATCGGGAATTCCAGCACGGTCAGCGCCGGTTCGATCCGGCTGAGCGGCGCGGTCGAGACGATGGCCATGCCGGCGTCGCCCCGGGCCACGGCCCGGCCCGCGTCACGGCTGGAATAGAGCTGGCCGGAATCGAAGATCTCGACGGTCAGCGCGCCGCCGGAGCGGTCGGTCAGCGCCTCGGCAAAACGGCCGACATAGACGTTGCGCATATGGCTGGGCGGGGTGTCCAGCGTGATCGTCAGGGTCGGTTCGGCCAGCGCCGGGACGGCGGCGAACAGCGTGGCCACGGCGGTCGCGGACGCCAGGAAACCCGCGCGGCGCAGGGGGGGCAGGACGGTCATCAATATCTCCTCCAAGGGTGGAGCCTCCACTCCATCCCGGGCAGGCTATCCGGCTCAGCCATGCCTGAAAAATAATGTCTGCGGCTTTTATATAACCAGATGGAATAGGTGTACCCCCGCCGTACTCCGGGTGAGGGGCGCGCCTTCTGCCGGGGGATGGCCGCGAACGGTCGACGAGAAGGACGGCCGACACCCGCGCCATGCAGCGGTTCAGTCGGAGGAGGGGCCCTTCGACCGGGGCGCCCGCCAAGCGCCCGGTGCCCGCGTCAGGACCGGCGCAGGCTTCGGCCGGGCGACCGGGCCCAGCCAGTCGAAGTACCGCCCGACCTGCGGGTGCCGCACCGCCTCGTCCACCGACAGCACCGGCGTGACGCAGGCGTCGACCCCCGCGAAAGCCGCCTCCCAGTCCTGCCGCGAGCGGGAGGCGAAGCGCTCGGTCACCGCGGCGATCATCGCCGGCCAATGGTTGCGCTCGCCCTGCCAGGCGACGAACTCGGGCGGCAGGCCCAGGACCGCGACCGCGTTGGTCCAGAATTGCGGCTCGACGGCGGCGATGGCCATCCATCCACCCTCGGCGCAGGCATAGACGCGGTAGAAGGGCGCCCCGCCATCGAGCGCATTCGCCTCGCGGCCATCGCTCCAGCCGCCCTGCACCCGCCGCCCGTGCACGAAGGTGGCAAGGTGGCTGGTGCCATGCACCATGGCCGCGTCGATCACCGCGCCCTCGCCCGTCAGCCGCGCCTTGAGCAGGGCGCAGGCGATGCCGAAGGCCAGATACATCCCGCCCCCGCCGAAATCCGAGACCAGATTCAGGGGCGGGGTCGGCGGGCGGTCGCGATGGCCCATCAGCGACAGAAGCCCGGTCATGGCGAGGAAGTTGAGGTCATGCCCGGCCATCCCGGTCAGCGGCCCCTCCTGCCCCCAGCCGGTCATGCGGCCGTAGATCAGCGCGGGATTGACGGCGAACGCCTCGACCGGGCCGAGGCCCAGCGCCTCCATCTTGCCGGGGCGGAAGCCCTCGATCAGCACATCGGCGCGGGCGATCAGGTCCAGCGCCGCCTGACGCCCGGCCTCGGATTTCAGGTCCAGCACCCGGAAATCCCGGTCCCGGTCCAGCCAGATCGCCGGAGCCTGCGGTGGTTTGCGGCCGATGCAGATCACCTCGGCCCCCATGTCGGACAGCGCCATCGCGGCAAAGGGGGCGGGCCCAAGCCCTTCGAATTCGACGATTTTCACCCCGTTCAACGGCTTTTCCAAATTTCCTCTCCCGGCATTGCGCTAATGGTCAGTCCATTATATACATTGATTCAATGACACAGTCGATGACCCAAGCCCCCGCGCGGCCGCAGCCCGTCCCGACCGCCGAAACCCGCCCCTTCTGGGCGGGCGCCGCCGAGGGCGCGCTGGTCCTGCGCCGCTGCGGCGCCTGCGGGCGGCTTGCGCCGCCGCTGGCACCCCGTTGCCCGGAATGTCTGGGCGACAGCCTGCAGCCGGAAACGCTGTCCGGCCGGGCCACGCTGAAAGGCCGCACCCGGCTGCATCTGCAGCCCCTGCCCGGTCGCAGCGGCCCGCTGGTGATCGTCGAAGCCGCGCTGGTCGAGGATCCGCGCATCGTTCTGGTCGCCCTCGACGAGAGCGGCTGCACCGCCGAGGCGCCGCCGGGCACACCGCTGCGCCTTGGCTTCGCGGCGCCGGATGACGGCACGCGCTTTCTCATCGTCCTGTCGGCGGAGGGGCAGCCATGAACGTGGTGATCGCCGGTTTCGGCAGCTCGACGCTGGAAAAACGCAGCGACCGGGGCATCGCCGCCTTCGCGCTGGACGCGGCATTGGCGGCGCTGGCCGATGCGGGTGTGGCGCGCGACGACATCGACGGCTATGTCGGCGCCCCCTTCGCCACCAACGCCGGTTCGCCCCATGCCGAGGGCGGGGACGAGATCTCGCTCAAGACCCTCTCGTCGCTGATGGGGCTGCGGCTGAGCTGGGGCGCGGACCTCTACCGCCGCTATCCGACCGATATGGTGGCCTCGGCCGCCCATGCGCTGCAGGCCGGGACCTGCCGTTTCGTGCTGGGGCTGCGGGCGATGTATGTGGCGCCGGGCCTCGATTACGCGACCGGCGCGACCAGGCAGGTGTTCGGCGCCGACCAGTTCACCAAACCCTATGGCCATACCACCGCGGGCGCCCGCTTCGCCGCCCGCGCCTGGGCCTATATGGCGCGGCATGGGGCGACGCGCGACGACCTCTTCGCCATCGTCGACCTCTCCCGCCGCAACGCCGCCCGGAACCCGCAGGCGATCTGGCGCGACAAGCCCCTGGGGCGCGAGGATTACCTGCGCGGCCGGATGATCGCCGAGCCGCACGGGCTTTACGATTGCGACCTGCCGGTCTGTGGCGCGCAGGCCTTCGTCATGTGCCGCGCGGGCGACCTGCCGCAGGGCGCCACCCCCGCCCGCGTCACCGGCTTCAGCGGCTTCGCCCGGCCCGAGGCGCTGTGGTCGATGAGCGGCCGCCGCGTGACGGATCTGAAGACCGCGCAGCTTTATGACGGCTTCTCGTCGATGGTCTGGGAATGGCTGGACGGGCTGGGCATCACCGCCCCCGGCGGCGCCCCTGCCTTCCTGCGCGACGGTCACGCGGAACCCGGCGGGCGCCTGCCGCTCAACACTTTCGGCGGCGCGCTTGGCGAGGGGCGACTGCACGGCATGGGCCATCTGCGCGAGGCGTACCTGCAAGCCGCCGGCCGTGCAGGGCGGCGCCAGCAGGCCGAAGGCCCCACGCTGGTGCAGGTCGGGCCCTATGACGACAGCTCCTTCGTGCTGCTCGAACCCGCAACCGCCTGAGATACCGGAGGGAATGCCATGAAAGTCCGCGAGTACCTGTCCATCCCCTACCTGCTGGAGGCTCAGGCCGTCGAGCGGGACGGGCGCTGGACCCGGCGCCTGCGCTACCCGGAACTGGGCAGTGTCGCGGCAGAACACGACGATGTGGAGGTGGCGCTGGTCGAGTTGGAGCGCGCCCGCATCACCGAGGTGATGCGCCGCCTGCGCGCGGGCGATCCGCCGCCGGTGCCGCGCCGTCCGCTGGAAACCACCGATCAGGGCTGGTGGGCACGCCATCTGGGGCTGGGCGCGCTGGTCGAGGGTCAGCTCGACCGCGAGGGCGCCGAACTCGCCGGTCGCTAACGGAACAGGCGCCGCCTCCGCGGGGGCGCGGCGCGAGGATACAGGAGGAAATCACCATGCTTTCGCACGAAGACAACGAGACGCTGGTCCGGGTCGGCCCGGGCACCACGATGGGCGGGATGATGCGGCTCTACTGGCTGCCGTTCATGGCCTCGAAGGATCTGGAAAAGGATGGCCAGCCGCAGACCGTGCGGCTGCTGGGCGAGACGCTGGTGGCCTTCCGCGATACGGCGGGCAATGTCGGGCTGGTGGATCACATCTGCCCGCACCGCGGCGCGCCGATGGCCTTTGCCCGCAACGAGGATTGCGGCCTGCGCTGCGTCTATCACGGCTGGAAATTCGGCGTGGACGGCAAGGTCGCCGACATGCCCGCCGAACCCGTCCGCTCGCGCCTGAAAGAGCGGGTGCGGATCAAGTCCTACCCCTGCGTAGAGCGCGGCGGTGTCGTCTGGACCTATATGGGCTCCGAGCCCGAGGAAAGCCGCCCGCCGCTGCCCAACCTCGAATGGAACATGGTCCCCGAGGAGAATGTGGTGGTCAGCTTCCGGGTGCAGGAATGCAACTGGCTGCAGGCACTGGAGGGCGAGATCGACAGCGCCCATGCGCCGATCCTGCACGGGCGGATCGACGATGGCGGCTCGATCAACCAATGGGTCGCCAAGCGCGACCTGCGGCCGACCTTCGAATGCATGCGGCAGGAATTCGGCATGTCCATCGCCTCGCGCCGGGTGCTGGACGACGAGACGCTCTACTGGCGCGTGAACCAGTTCATCATGCCCTTCTATTCGCTGGTCCCGCCGCAGTCGAACTACCCGGAGCTGTCCGGCCACGCCTGGGTGCCGATCGACGACGAGAACACGCTGTGCCTGATGTTCAGCTATCACCCGACCCAGCCGATGTACGAGAAAAGCCGCGACATCTTCGTCAACGGCCACAGGGGGCGCGAGACGGGGCACGCCAGCGTCAATGCCTTCGAGGACAAGGGCGCGCTGGTGCCTTACGGGCGCTACATCTCCAAGTACCGGCGCGAGACCGGGTATCTGTTCGACCCCGAGGCGCAGCGCACGACATGGTTCTCGGGCCTGCCCGGGCTCTGGGTGCAGGACGCGGCCTGTCAGTCGGGCGTGCTCAGGATCTATGACCGCACGCTCGAACATCTCTGCACCTCCGACACCGGGATCGCCATGACCCGGCGGATGCTGCTGGAAACCGCCCATGCTTTCGCCGAAAGCGGCCAGCGGCCCGAGCGTTTCGCCGATCCCGACCTCTACATGGTGCGGGCGGTGTCGATGAAGCTGCCCAAGGATCAGGCCTGGGATGAAGCCGGGCGCGGGCCGATGACGGCGCGTCTGGGCGAAGGCTTCGGGTACGAGCTATGAGCGGGACGGCACAGGCCCTTGCGGGCATGCGGGTGCTGGAGATTTCGGCGCTGGCGGGGTCGGTCGCGGGCCGCGTCCTCGCCGATCTCGGCGCCGAGGTCATCAAGCTGGAGCCCGAAGGCGGCGAGCCCTTCCGCCGGGCGCTGCCGCTGATCCCGACCGCCCGGGGCGAGGAAAGCGCGGCCTGGCTGGCCTATAACCACGGCAAGCGCAGCGTGACGCTGGATCCGGTGGCGGATGAGGCGGGTTTCGCCGCGCTCTGCGCCTCGGCCGATATCGTGGTGACCGACTGGGAGCGCCTCGACCTCGACACGATGGACCGGCTGGCGGGGATCGCCCGCCGCGCCAATCCGGCGCTGGTCTGGTGCGAGGTGCTGCCCTTCGGCCGCGGCGGCCCCTATGAGCGCTATGCCGCCACTGACACCGTGTTGCAGGCGCTGGGGGGGCATCTCTACCTCAACGGCGACGTGGACCGCCCGCCGGTGCGCATCAGCCTGCCCGTGGGCCTGATCCAGGGCGGGGTCGAGGCAGCCTCGGCCGCGCTGATGGCCCATTGGCACGCGCTGAAGACCGGCGAAGGCCAGCGCGTCGATGTTTCGGTGCAGGCCTGCATCGTCTGGACGCTGCTCAACTCGACAATGGCCTGGCAGATCCTCGGCCTGAACGAGATGCGCGGCGGCGCCATCCGCAAGGAACGCGCCAACCGCTTCTTCACCCGGCTGGTCTGGGAGACGCAGGACGGCTTCGTCTTCTTCGGCCCGGTCGGCGGCGGCGGTGGCTCGGCGCGGATCAAATCCTACGAGGCGCTGATCGCCTGGATGGCCGAGGACGGGATCACCGACCCGATCCTGACCCGCCACGACTGGAACGGCGACGGGCAGTTCTTCATCCCGCAGGAGGATTACGACGCGGTGACGGCCGTCATCATGGGCTTCATCGCCTCGAAAACCACGGATGAGCTGATGGCGCGTTCGGTGCGCGAGCGGATCCTGCTGGCGCCGATTTCCTCGGTCGCGGGGGTCTTCGACAACCCGCAATTCCGCGCGCGGGGCTATTTCCGCCCGCTGGCCGATCCCGACCGCGGATTGCAGGTCGAGCTGCCCGCGCGGTGGGCCAATCTCTCGGCGACGCCGCTCGCCGCCCCCCGCCCGGCGCCGCTGCCGGGCGCCGATACCGCGGTGCTGCTGTCGCCGCTCAACCAAGGAAGCCCGGCATGAAAGACGCCCTCACGCAGGTGACCACCGAAGCCAGCGGCATCTTCGCGGGGCTGAAGGTCGCCGATTTCACCTGGGCGGCCGCCGGTCCCATCGTGACCAAGCAGCTGGCCGACAACGGCGCCACCGTCATCAAGGTCGAAAGCTTCAAGCACCCGGATTCCATCCGGCTGGGCGGGCCCTTCATCGACGACAAGCCGGGCATCAACCGCTCGGGCTTTTTCGCGGATTTCCATTCCTCGAAGCTGGGGATTTCCGTCGACATGAGCAACCCGGCGGCGATCGAGATCATCCGCCCGCTGATCGAATGGGCCGATGTGGTGGCCGAAAGCTTCCGCCCCGGCGTGATGCGGAAATGGGGCCTCGATTACGCCAGCCTCAAGGCGATCAATCCCCGGATCGTCATGCTGTCCTCGTCGCTCTACGGGTCCGAGGGGCCCTGGGCGCGGCATCCGGGCTACGGTGCGCAAGGGCAGGCCTTGGCCGGCATCCATGGCATGACCGGCTGGCCCGACCGGCCCCCGGCGATGCCGAAGGGCGCCTATTCCGACAGCGTTTCGCCCCGCTATGCGCTGTCGGCGCTGGTCGCGGCGCTGATCCATCGTGAGAAGACCGGCGAGGGCCAGCATGTGGAGCTGAGCCAGATCGAGGCAACGGCGCAACTGCTGGCGCCCGAATTGCTGGTCTATCAGGTCACGGGCGAGGAAATGACCCGCGCGGGCGACGCCAAGCCCGGCTCGGTGCTGCACGGCGTCTTCCCCTGCCAGGGCGAGGAACGCTGGATCGCCCTCGAGGCGGTGACCGAGGCGCAGGCGCGGGCGCTGCAGGCGATCCTGGGTCTGGACGGGCTGGACAGATCCGCCGTGGCCGAGGCGACCGCAACCCGGGATGCCTTTGCCCTGATGGCCGAGTGCCGCGCGGCGGGGGTTCCGGCGGGCGTGGCGAACAAGGCCTCGGACCTGCTGGAGGACGACGTGCTGAACGCGCATCACCATTTCTGGCCGCTCGACCATGCCGAAATGGGGCGGCTGAACTACAACGGCCCGGCCTATCGCTTCGAGAAGACGCCGAGCGCGCTGCGTTTCGCCTCGCCCCGGCTGGGCGAGCATACCGAGGCGGTGATGACCCGGGTTCTGGGCTTCGGCCAGGACGACATCGCCCGCTTCAAGGCGGAAGGATTGCTGCAATGACCGAGGCCGAGATCCCCGTCCGGGTGAAGCAGATGCGCCACGAGGCCGATACCGTGCTGTCGGTCGGGTTCGAGACGCTGGACGGCTCGCCCCTGCCCCGCGCCGAACCCGGCGCGCATGTCGACCTGATCCTGTCGGACGACCTGCGCCGCAGCTACAGCCTGACGCAGGCACTGGACGGCACGACGCCCGGCTGCACCGTCGCGGTGCATCGCGATCCGGCCAGCCGCGGCGGTTCGGCCCATGTGCATGAGCGGTTGCGGGTCGGTGACAAGCTGCGACTGTCGCGGCCCAAGAACAACTTCCCGCTGGATGAGGGCGCGGCGCAATCGGTGCTGATCGCGGGCGGGATCGGCATCACGCCGATGCTGGCCATGGTCCGGCGCCTGACCGAGGCCGGGCGCCCCTGGCATCTGCATTACGCCGCCCGCAAGCGCAGCGCCGCCGCCTTCCTGTCCGAGATCGCCGCCTGCGTCGCGGCGAGCGGCGGCAAGGGCCGGCTGACCACCCATTTCGACGACGAGGCCAAGGGCGCGCTTCTGGACATCGCCGGGATCTTCGCCGGTGCCGCACCCGGCACGCATTTCTATTGCTGCGGGCCGGAGCCGATGCTGGCCGCCTACGAGACGGCGGCGCGCGGGATGCCCAAGGAACGCGTCCATGCCGAGTATTTCTCGGCCCGCGAGGAAGCGGCGCGCGAAGGGGGCTTCGACGTGGTGCTGAACCGCTCAGGCAAGGTGCTGCATGTGGAGCCGGGCAAGACCATCCTCGACGTGCTGATCGCCAATAGGGTCAGCGTGCCCTTCGCCTGCACCGAGGGCACCTGCGGCACCTGCGAGACGCGAGTGATCGAGGGGCGGCCGGATCACCGCGACACGATCCTCACCGACGAGGAACGCGCCCATGGTGATACGATGATGGTCTGTTGCTCGGGCTCGAAAAGCGCGCGGCTGGTGCTGGACCTCTGAACGGAACGGCCCCGTCCACGCGGCGGGGCCGGTTTGCGTTCAGCCCGCGAGCGGCGGGTTCAGCCTGAGCGCCGCGCCCTCGGGCAGGCGGGGCGAGGCGCAGACACTGGCGCTGTCGGGCATCAGCCCGAAACCCAGCAGCACGATCACCAGCTGGCTGTCATCGAGCCCGATCTCGGCCCTCAGCGCGCGGTCGGTGGCCGGCGTCACCGACCAGTTGAGGAAGCAGGTCCCCAACCCTTCGGCATGCAGCCCGTGGCAGAGCGACATGGCGAAAAGCCCGCCGTCGATCCAGGGCTGATACCGCTCGCCCGCGTGTTCCCAATGCCGCAGGTCCGAGGTGATGACGGCGATCCCGCCCAGCTCGTGCCCGAAGGTGCGGTTGCCGGCCTGATGGCGCCGTACCCGGTCGATCAGGGCGCGGTCGGTCCAGACATGCGCGGTGCAGGTCTGGCGGTTGCAGCTGGAGGGCGCTGCCTGCGCGGCGGCCACGGCGCGGCGGATCGCCGCCTCCGGCACCGGGCCGGGGGCGAAGTGCCGGACCGAGCGGCGGGATTGCGCGAAGGCCAGGAAATCGGTCGCGGGCGGCGCACCGCCCGCCTGCGCCACCCCGGCCGCGATCCCCTCGCCCCCGGTCAGGGCCAGCGCAGGGGCGATGCCCGGCGGCAGCGCGGTGTCGCGGTTGAAGTCGGCCCAGCCGCGCAGGGTGGCAAGACCGATATGAGCCGCGGGCCCGCCGCTGCCCCCGTCCCGCAGATCGCCCGCCAGCCGGGCAGCGCGGGCCAGACCGAAGCCCGGCCGCGCCTCCCGCAGGGCCATGCCGTATTCGAGGAAATGCGCATCCGCCAGCATCCGCGCCGCGCGGCTTTCCGGGCTGTGCGCCCGGTGCAGCCAGGCGTGACGCCGAAAGCGCACAGCGTCATAAAGGGCGCCCTGCCAGAAAGCCGCTTCCGCGCGGACCCGGGACCAGAGGCCCGACAGCCCGCCCCCGGCGGCCAGTCGGCGCCCGGCTTCCGGGCGGGCCTCAGCCATCGTCCCCTACCCGCAGCGGGCCGAGGATTTCCTCCGTGCCCTCGCCCAGCGCCGGGATCCGGCGGCGGACATGGGCCTCGGTCAGGGACAGGCGGAACGGCGGGTTCGGCACGGCGAAACTGCCCGCGCCATCCTCGACCTCGCCGGTGATCCCGCGCTCGACCGAGACGGGATCGGCCAGCGCCTCGGCCACCGTGCGGTAGCGCGAGCAGGGCACGCCCGCCGCCATGAAAAGCCGCTCGCATTCGTCCGAGCTGCGGGCCTCGGTCCAGCGCTCGACCCGGGACATGATCTCGGCCCAGTTCGCCTCGCGCCCCGCCGGGGTGGTGAAGCGGGGATCGTTGCCCCAGTCGGGGCTGCCCAGAACCTCCAGCATCGCCGCGAAATTCTTGGCCGAGAGCGGCACGACGATCACGAAACCCTCCGCCGTGCGCACCGGGATATAGACATGGCGCTTGCGGGGCTGGGGGAATTGCGCCTCCTGCACCTCGTAGATCATCATCGAGATCAGGCTGTCCATCAGCGCGACATCGACCATCTGCCCCTTGCCCGAACGCTCCCGCTCGAACAGCGCGGTCTGCACCGCGCCCCAGGCATAGATCGCGGCCAGCACATCGGCGTAGAACATGCCCGTGGGTGCCGGACGCTCGGCCCCCGGCACGAAATCCATCAGCGCCAGATCGAGGCCCGAGGCCGCGTGGATCATCGGCGCATAGGCGGGGCGCTTGGCCCCCTCGCCCTGCTGGCCGAAACCCGAGATGGCGCAATAGATCAGCCCGGGATTGACGGCCGAAAGCGCTTCGTAGCCCAGACCCAGCCGGGCCATGACGCCGGGGCGGAAATTCTCCATCACCACATCGGCGGTCTTGGCCAGCGCGAAGGCATCGCGCCGCCCTTCCTCGGTCTTGAGGTCCAGCACCACGCTGCGCTTGCCGGCGTTGAGCGTGCCGAAATAGGCGGAATGCCCGTCACGCAACGGCGGGCGGCCCCGCATCGCGTCGCCCTCGGGCGTTTCGATCTTGATGACCTCGGCGCCGACATCGGCCATCAGGCGGCCCGCGAGCGGGCCTGCCATCACCTGTCCGAAATCGAGCACCCGGATGGGGCGCGCACTCATGCCTTCAGCATCGCCCGGGCGATGATGAGCCGCTGGATCTGGTTGGTGCCCTCGTAGATCTGGCAGACCTTGGCGTCGCGCATGTAGCGCTCGACCGGGTTGTCCTGCAGATAGCCCGCGCCGCCGAAAACCTGCACGGCGTCGGTGGTGACCTTCATCGCCATGTCCGAGGCGAAGGTCTTGACCATCGACACCTGCATCGGCACCTGCGGGTTGGTCGGATCGCGGTCGATCAGGGCCGTGACCTGATAGAGCATGGCCCGCGCCGCCTGGATCTGGATCGCCATATCGGCCAGCATCGCCTGCACCAGCTGGAACTCGGCGATCGGGCGGCCGAACTGCACCCGGTCCTTGGCATAGGCGAGCGAGGCATCGAGCGCGGCCTGCGCCAGGCCGATGGCGGCGGCGGCGACGGTCGGGCGGTTGAAGTTCAGCACGCCCATGGCGTTCTTGAAGCCCTGCCCCTCGGCGCCGATCATCGTCTCGGCCGGGACGCGGACGTTTTCGAAGAACAGGTCGCAATTCTTGATGCCGCGCAGGCCCATCTTCTTGGGGCTGCCGCCGATGGTGATGCCGGGCGTGTCCATCGGGATCAGGAAGGACGAGATGCCGTCATGCCCCTTGCCCTCGGCCGTGCGGGCGAAGAGCAGGATGTATGTCGCCTGATCGGCCTTGGTGATGAAGACCTTCTGCCCGTTGATGACGTAATCGCCGCCCTCCTTGCGGGCCGAGGTCTTGATCCCCGACACGTCCGAGCCAGTCTGCGGTTCGGTCAGGCCGATGCAGGACAGCGTGCGGCCCTTGGCGATTTCCGGCAGGTAGCGCTGGCGCTGTTCCTCGGTGCCGAAATGGACCAGCGGCAGGGCCATGGCGATGGTGGTGGCGCCGACCAGATGCGAGACGGCGAACGAGGCGCGGGCGACTTCCTCCTTGGCGATGCAGGCCATGGTCGTGGTGCCGCCGGGACCGCCATAGGCTTCGGGCACCATGATCTGGATCAGCCCCAGGTCGCCGAAGATCGGCACCAGGGAATGCGGCATCTCGTCGTCCTGGTCGATCCGGGCCGCGATGGGCGCGACTTCCTTTTCCGCCATGCGCCGCACGGTATCGCGGAACATCAGCAGGTCTTCATCGGTGTGGGTGCTGTCCAACATGGCCTGTCCTCCTTTGGCTTGCCAAAGGTGTATTGGACCTACCATTAAGAGTCAACGCCGGAATCAGGGCGTCGGCGGGGCGTTCCACAGCCGCCGGTGAACCCGGTCGAGATGCTCGGACAATTCGAGTTTCGCCGCCTCGAACCGACCCTCGCGCAGATGCGACAGGAAGGCGCGGCGCGAGTGCAGCAGCTTGTCGCCGTCCATGTCCGAGACCCGCCGCCGCAGGTAGGTCTGGATCATCTCGGTCTGGGCATCGATGGTGAATTCCAGCGCCCGGTTGCCGGTCAGCGCGGCGATCTCGTGGTAAAAGGCCCGGGCCAGCGGCACGCGGCGGGCGGATTCGCCCTTCGCCACCGCCTCGGCCGTCGCGGCGACATTGGCCTCCAACGCCGAGAGGTCCGGTGCCTTGCCCGATTTCGCCAGATGGTCCAGCACCATGCCCAGCATCATCACCCGCGCCTCGAACAGATCGTCGAGGCTGACAGCGTTGAGGATCACCAGGTCGTTCAGCGCGGCGCTGATCTGCGCGGCGCTGCCTTCTTCGATGAAGGCGCCGCCATGCGCGCCCTTGCGGGTCTTCAGCATCCCGGCGTTTTCCAGCACACGCAGCGCCTCACGCACCACATTGCGGCTGACGTCGAGCTGCTTGGCCAGCTCGCGCTCGGCGGGCAGCTTGTCCCCGGGCCTGAGCTCCCCCGCCGCCAGCTTCTCGCGGATGCGCTGCACGACAAGCTCGAAGGTGCGGTCGCTGCGAACCGGGTCGAACAGGGCTTCGCCCGCTGCCTTGGCCATGGGGATCTCCGTATGCTTGCGGTTCTGGACAGGCGGGCACAGTGCCATGCGCGGCCCGGAAGGGCCAGCGCAATCAGCCTTGCGCCAACCACGGGCTATTGGTAGGTCCAATAAAGACCGGAGCTGCCAGAAGCGAGATCCCGATGCCGATGCGCCCGCCGCTCTCCCTGTTGGACGGCCCCGAAACCCGCGCGAGGCTCGCCGCTGCGGCGATCGGCTGCGCGGCGCTGTTCACGCTCGCCGACATGCTCAGCCATCGCCATGGCTTTGCGGTCATGGCGGGCGCGCTGGTCTTGTTGCATGTCGCGCTGCGCTGGTCGGCGCTGCGCGTCAACGCCCGGACGATGCTGGCGGCGGCGCTGGTCATGGCGCTGGCCTTCCTCGCCACCGGCGGCACGGTCGATGCGCTGATCCTGGCGCTCAGCCGGGCGCTCTACCTGCCCGCGCTGCTGGCGGTGATGACGGTGCTGCGGGTCGCGGCGCTGCGCTCGCGTCAGGTCGGGCTGGCCGCGCGTTTCGTGGTGCAGCAACCCCCGGCGCGGCGATACGCCTTCCTGTCGACCGGGGCGCAACTGCTGGGCATCTTGCTGAACATCGGCGGTTATCAGCTGTTGCTGGGCATCGCGCTGGGGCAGCGGGACGCGCCCGCGGCCTCGCCCCGGGCGGCCGAGATCCGGACCCGCCGCATCGCCAGCGCCATCATCCGCGGCTTCAACGGCACCGTCCTGTGGTCGCCGGTCGGGCTGGCGGTCAACCTGCTGTTTCCGCTGATGCCGACGCTCGACTGGCTGGGCTACCTGCCCTATGGGCTGGGCATGCTGGCGCTGTTCACCCTGCTGGGCTGGGGCCTGGACCGGCTGGGCCCGCGTCCCGCCGCCCCCTTCCCGGTGCCCGAGCGCAAGGACGCCTGGCCCGCGATCCTGGCCTTGCTGGGGCTGGTGCTGGCGATCACCGGCAGCGCCGCCTCGCTGGACGCGCTGGCCGGGATCCCGATGCGCGCGGCGATCCTGATGGTGATCCCGGTCATGGCGCTGCTCTGGGTCCTGCTGACCGAAGAGGGCCCGGCCGCCCCCCGCGTCCAGTCGCTGGCCAGCCAGACGGTGCGCGCGCTGCCCGGCTCGGCCAACGAGATCGGGCTGCTGGTCGCGACCGGCTTTCTGGGGCTGATCGTGGCGCAGATGATCCCGCCCGCGGCGGTGCGGGATCTGGTGGGGATGTTGTCCCTCGGCCCCGGCAGCCTGGGCGCCCTGGTCGCGGTCATCATCCCTGTCATCAGCCTGCTCGGCATCTCGCCGATGATAAGCGGCGCGGCCTTTGCCGGGGCGGTCATCGCCTCGGGCGTGGGGATGCCGGAGCCGATGCTGATGGTGGCGACGCTGTCGGGCTGGGTCGCGGCGGCGATGCTGTCGCCGATGACCTCGACCGTGGCGATTGCCGCGGCTGAGACGGGGCTTCCCACGCGGGTGGTCGGCTGGCGCTGGAACGGGATGTTCGTGGTCAGCTACCTGGGCCTGATCGTGCTGACGCTGCTGGTCTGGGAAAAGATGCTCTGAGCCAGCAAAAAGGCCGGCGCGAAACGCGCCGGCCCGCATCCTCCCAACCCGGATGACGGCTCAGAAATCGACCTTGCTGAAGATCTCGTCCCAAAGTGCCTGAGCCATCGCCTCGGTATCGCCGTGGATGCGGTCCTCGGCGATCTGCTGCCAATGGGCCAGATTGCGCTGATAGGCCTCGGCGATGGTCGCGGCATCGGTCGCGCCCCGCGCCTGGGCGGCGGTGATGATCTCGGGCAGCCCCTCGGCGTTGATCCGGTCCAGCGCCGCGCGGATCTCGGGCACGGAATCGTTGAAGGCGACGCGGCCCTCGTATTCGGCGCGCACGTCGCTGTCGTCGGCCATGTAGCCGTCGATGGTGGCGCGGGCGATCACGCCCGGCATCTCGCGCAGGATGGCCTGCTGCTGCTCGTCGCCGAGCCCGTCCCAGGCGTCGCGGTTCCAGGTGACAAGGCCGAGGCCCCCCAGAACGCCCAGCGGCTCGCCCACGACCGAGCCGATGACCTCGCCCAGCGAATATTGCCGCAGCCAGGCGATGGGACCGACCACGCAATCGAGCTGCCCGCGTTCCAGCGCCTCGTACATGTCGCCCGCGCCCATGTTCACCGGCGTCCCGCCCAGCGCCTGCGCGATCCGCGACATGGCGCCCGAGCCGCCGCGCATCCGCAGCCCGGCGATATCCGCAAGGCTCGAGACGTCATCGCGGCACAGCAGCCGATAGGGCGTCGGCGCATGACCGCCGAAGAACACGAGGTTGTTGTCGGCGAATTCCTCCAGGCATTGCGGGCAATCCAGCAGGATCGTCTGCAGCGAGGCCCCGGCCACGGCGATGGGATCGGCGCCATAGGGCATCATGTCCGAGATGACCACCGAATTGGGCAGGTCCGACGGCGCATAGACCGGGATGACGAAGCCCAGATCGGCGATGCCGTCACGGACGCCCGCCAGCATGTCCTGCCCGCCCAGCAGCTGGCCACCGGCGAACATCCTGATCTGGACCTCGCCGCCCGTCGCCTCGCTGATCGCGTCGAAGGCCGGTTGCAGGCCGATGGTGTTGTTGGCTGCCTGCGGCGGCACGAAGGTCGCGTAATTGTACTCGTCCGCCAGAACCGGCGCCGCGAACCCGATGACCGCCAGCGCCGTGGTGGCGCGCAAGAGCGTCTTCATGTCTTCCTCCTCCGTTGAAAGGGCCCGGGCCTCAGCTCATGAGGCCCGGCAGAAACAGGGCGATCTGCGGAAAGATCACCAGCAGCGCGACGACGAGCAGTTCGCAGACGAGGAACCAGCCGATGCCGCGGAAGATCTGGGTCAGCGCCACCTTGTCGCCGACCACGGTCTTGATCGTGTAGACCGACAGCCCCACCGGCGGGGTTATCAGGCCGATCTCGACGAATTTGATGGTCAGGATGCCGAACCAGATCAGGTCGAAGCCGCTCTGGTCGATGATCGGCAGCATGACCGGCAGGGCGATCAGCATCAGCCCGATCGGGTCGAGGAACATGCCGAGGAACAGGAACACCAGCCCGCAGAACAGGACCACGGAATAGCCCTGCAGCCCCCCTGCCCCGAACAGCTCGACAATCGCATCCGGCACGCCCGACAGCGCCACGAAACGCGACAGCATCACCGCCCCGATGGAGACGAAGAAGATCACCGCCGTGCCGGTCACCGTGTCCACGATGCTGGCGCGCAGCACCGTCCAGTTGAGCCGCCCGTAGAAGGCCGCGATCACCAGCGCGAGGAAGGCCCCCAGCGCCCCGGCCTCGGTCGCAGTGACATAGCCGCCGTACAGCCCGCCGATCACGCCCAGGATCAGCAGCGGCATCGGCCAGACCTGCGCCAGCGCCTGCATCCGCTCGCGCAGGGTGGGGTTGATGTCGACCGGGGGCGCCAGCTCGGGCCGGATCACGCAGCGCAGCCAGATCATCGCCGCATAGATCACCGCGGTCAGGATGCCGGGCAGGATCCCGGCGATCATCAGCTTGCCGATCGAGGCCTCGGCGAAAGTGCCATAAAGGATCATCAGGATCGAGGGCGGGATCAGCGAGCCCAGTGTCCCCGCCGCGGCGACGACGCCCGTGGCAAGGCCGGGATCGTAGCGGTAGCGCAGCATTTCGGGCACCGCGATCCGCCCCATGGCCGAGGCGGTGGCGACCGACGAGCCCGAGGCCGCGGCAAAGCCCGCACAGGCGAAGTTCGAGGCGATGGCCAGCCCCCCCGGCAACCGGCAAAGCCAGAGCCGGGCAGCGGTGTAAAGCGAACTGACGATCCCGGAATGATAGGCGACCGAGCCCATCAGCAGGAACATCGGGATGGCCGACAGCGACCAATGTGCCACGAACTGGTAGGGGATGGTCCGCAACGAGCCCAGCGCCGGGCGTTCGCCCAGCAGTGCCCAGAGCCCGGCGATGGAGACGCCGATCAGCGCGAAGGCGATGGGCACGCGCAGCGCCAGAAGGACAAGGATCCCGGCGAGGCCGAGGCCCCCGATGGCGACATCAGACATCAAGAGACTCCCGGTGGGGCTGGACCGGCGCCTCGTTCCGCACGAGCGCCCGGGCCAGGTCAAAGGCCTGCAGCAGGCAGATCAGGGCGGTGGTGGCCATCGACAGCGGCACCAGCCAGCGGGTGGGCCAGACCGGGATCGTGCCGGTTCCGGCCTCGACCACCGCCAGACGGCTGGTCTGGCGCAGGGCCTCTTCGCTGCTGACCCAGACGAAGAGGACCAGCAGCGCGATGCAGCCCAGAAGCACCAGCAGGTCGATGCCCTGCTGTACCCGCGGCGGCACGGCGGCGGTGAAAAGTTCGACGCGGATATGGTGGCCATGGGCCTGGGCGACCGGGATCGCCAGGAAAACCAGCGCCACCATGTACCAGAACGAGACGATTTCCAGCGTGCCGGAAAAGGGCACATGGACCTCGCGCAGGATCACATCGAGGACGACATGCCCGAGCATCGCGATCAGCGCGACCCCGGCAATCACCAGATCCAGTGTGATGAGGCCGTCGATCGCCCGACGCAGGCGCCCCCGCTGCATACCTCGCTCCTCCCCGCTGAGTATCAGACTGGCCAATGAATGGCCTAACCATTTACACATTGCAAGAAGAAACCTTCGGCGCAGATGCACCTTCCGTGGGCGCCCCTGAGGTCTTGCCGGTCACATGGGGGGATGGCCCGCCGGGCTGCGTGTCACTCGGGCTGGGTCAGCGCGCGCGACAGCATGTAGGCGTGCAGCCGCTCCATATGCGAGATCATCTCGTCGATGGCGCCCTGGGTGTTGCGGGCGCGCAGATGCTGCACGACCGTGGTGCGCGAGGCCGCCACATCCCAGGTCCGGTCGACGCCTATCTGCCTGATGTAATAGGCCAAAGGCTCGGTCACCGCCGACATCAGGATCTCCATCGCCTTGTTCTTGGTGGCCCGGGCCAACAGGGCGTAGAATTGCAGCGTGAGCGCGGTGCGGTCCTCGATCTGCGATTCCGAGGTCTTCTCGCGCGTGGCGGCGATATTGGCCTCGAGCGCGGCGAAATCCTCTTCGGTGGCGCGTTCGCAGGCCAGGCGGATGATTTCCTTCTGCAGGCATTTGCGGGCTTCGGTGTAATCCGCCAACGACAGCCCGCCCAGCGACAGCAGGTCGGAAATCGTCTGGTTGATCGGCCGCACATCGCCCTGCATGACCACGGCGCCGCCCTTCACGCCCTTCTGCAAGGTCAGCACCCCGCCGATTTCCAGCGTGCGGAAGGCCTCGCGCACGGTGGCGCGGCTGACCTGCAGCTGCTCGGCCAGGTCCCGCTCGGACGGCAGCTTGTCGCCGGCGGCGATTCGTCCTGCCTGAATTTCGGACCGGATCTGGTCACAGACCTCTTCGAAGGCGCGTTTCGTCTTCACCGGGCGAAAGCCCATCGATGAGGGCATGATTTTCTCCTTACGAACCTAGCCAATTATCGGACTATTAGACCATGTATGGCAAGGGTCAGTTGACTTATTGGTTCTACCATTTAAAATTCTGGACATTCCAGCGCGTGACGGAGGAGACAGCGTGACAGCGGAACCGGCAGGGCGCCTTGCGTCCATCATCACCCCCGATGCGACCATGGAGCAGGCGGCGCTGCAGCGGCGTGCCAGCGCGGCCGCGACGGGGTTTCAGGCCCTCGGACTGCGCGAGGGTTCGACCGTCGCCATCCTGATGCGCAACGACATCCCCTTCATCGAAGCCTCGATCGCCGCGCAGAAGATCGGCGCTTTCGCGGTGCCGATCAACTGGCATTCGACCGCGACCGAGATCCTCTATGTGCTGAACGATTGCCGCCCCGACCTGCTGGTCGCGCAGGCCGATCTGCTGGCCACCCCGGGCCTGACCCTGCCCGAGGGCCTGCCGGTCATCGCCGCCGCGACCCCGCCCGCCACCGCCCGCGCCTTCCGCCTGCCGGCCGAGGCCTGCAAGGTCCCGCCCAGCGTGCAGGATTGGGACGATTTCGTTGCCGCGCACGCCCCCCGCACCGCCCCCGACGCGGCGGCGCGCGGCGCGATCATCTATACCTCGGGCACCACGGGCCATCCCAAGGGGGTCAAGCGGGTGCCGATGGACGCCGACCTGCTGGCCCGCAACATCCGCTGTTTCGTCGATACCTATGGTCTGGCGCCCGATGTGCGCACGCTCTTGGTGACGCCGCTCTACCACGCCTCGCCGGGCGGTTTCGCCCGCTATGCGGCGACCCGGGGCGAGTTGCTGGTGCTGGTGCCGCGCTTCGATCCCGAGGAATTCCTCGCCCTGATCGAAAAGCACCGGATCAACACGATCACCGCCGTGCCGACCATGTTCATCAAGCTGCTGAAGCTGCCCGAGGAGGTGCGCGCCCGCTATGACCTCAGCTCGCTGCGCTGGGTCAGCCATACGGCGGCCGCCTGCCCGGTCGATGTGAAGAAGGCGATGATCGACTGGTGGGGCCCGATCCTGCACGAGGTCTATGGCGGCACCGAAGTCGGCATCGCCATGCATTGCACCTCGGAGGAATGGCTGGCCCATCCCGGCACCGTGGGCCGGGTCATCGACGGGGCCGAGGTGCGGATTCTGGGCGAGGACGGTGCGGTGCTGCCACAGGGCGAGACGGGCGAGATCTATGTGCGCAACCCGAACTACGCCGATTTCACCTATATCAACCGCCCCGAGGCACGGGCCGAGACCGAGAAGGACGGCTTCATCAGCATCGGCGACGTGGGCTGGCTGGATGCGGACGGGTTCCTGTTTCTGGGCGACCGCAAGCGCGACATGATTATCTTCGGCGGCACCAACATCTACCCGGCCGAGATCGAATCGGCGCTGGTGCAGCACCCGCAGGTCGCCGATTGCGCGGTGATCGGCCTGCCCGACCCCGAATTCGGCGAGATCGTCTGCGCCTGGATCCAGCCCGCCCGCGGCGTCAAGGCTCCGACCGAGGCCGAGGTCGCGGCCTTCCTAGGCAAGACGCTGGCCCGCTACAAGCTGCCGCGGCGCTATCTGTTCGTCGACAGCCTCCCGCGCGAGGAAAGCGGCAAGCTGATGAAGCGCAAGCTGCGCGATGCGATGGTTCCGGGCTGAGGCCCGGGCCCTGACGGCCGGCGCCGCTTGGCGCTCGCCTGCCCGCCGGGACGAAGAAGGGGCCGGAGCGTATCGCTCCGGCCCCTTTTTCTTTTGCCTGATCGGGATCGGGCCCGACCCGGCTCACATCAGGTCCGGCAGGAAGGTCACGATCTGCGGAAAGCCGATCAGCAGCGCCATCACGAAGACCTCGGCCACCAGAAACAGCGACACGCCGCGGAAGATGGTGCCCAGCGGCACGCGGTCGCCGACCACCCCCTTCATGACGAAGACATTGAGGCCCAAGGGCGGGGTCAGCATGCCGATTTCCAGGTATTTGACGATGATGACGCCGATCCAGATCGGGTCGATATCGGCGGCATGGAAGATCGGCAGCACCACCGGCAGGGTCAGCAGCAACACGCCCAAGGGGTCGAGGAAACAGCCGAAGATCAGATAGACGATCGAGGCGCCCAGCACGATGACCAGCGGGTCGGTGCCCATCTGGTCGATCAGCCCGGCGATCTCGTAGGGCAGGCCGGTCAGCGCCAGAAAGCGGGTGAAGAGCAGCGCGCCGGTGGCGATGAACAGGATCGAGGCGGTGGTCGAGACGGTCTCGAACAGGCTGCGGCGGATCACGTCGGCGCTGAGCGAGCGGCGCATCGCCGCAACCAGGAAAGCAAGCCCCGCCCCCAGCGCCCCGGCTTCCGTGGGCGAGACGAGGCCGGAATAGATCCCCCCGATCACCCCGAGGCTCAGCACCGGCAGCGGCCAGGTGCGCCACAGGATGCGCCGCGTCTCGGCCCTTGGCAGCGCCTCGGGCGTGAGCCTTGGCGCCATGCCGGGGCGGACGCGGACCGCCAGATTGATGACCAGCGCATAGGCGGCGGCGGTCAGCAGGCCCGGCAGGATCCCGGCGATCAGCATCTTGCCCGCCGAGACCTCGGCAAAGATCGCGTAGACGATCATCATGATCGAGGGCGGGATGATCGCGCCCAGCGTGCCCACGGCCGAGGCGACGCCGGTGGCCAGCGCCGGGGAATAGCCCGCGGCCAGCATCTCGGGCACGGCGATGCGGCCCAGCGTGGCGGTGGTGGCCATGCTGGACCCGCAGGCGGCGGCGAAACCGGCGCCGGCGAAGTTGGTGGCGATGGCGATGCCGCCCCGGAGACGGCCGAACATCAGCCTGAGCGCGCGGAACAGATCCGTGGTCAAGCCGGAATTGCCCGCCAGCGCGCCCATCAGCAGGAACATCGGCACCGCGGTCAGCGTCCAGTGGGCGGTGAATTCATAGGGCAGGTTCTGCAGGATCGAGGCGGCAGGCCGCGGCCCCCGCACCGCCCAGGTGCCGCCGAAGGCGACGGCCGCCAGCGCAAAGCCGATCGGCACGCGCAGCGCCATCAGCAGCAGCAGGATGCCCACGGCCAGAAGTCCGATGGTGGTGTTATCCATGGGCCCGCTCCGTCATCGACAGGGGACGCCCGGCCAGACACAGGATCGCCTGCAGGCAGAGGGTGAGGAAGGTCGTGCCATAGCCCGCAACCAGCAGCCAGCGCGCAGGCCAGAGCGGGAAGTCTATGACCGAGAGGTCGGTGTATTCTCCGGTCCGCGTCTTATGCAGCGCCGACAGCGCCGAATGCCAGGTCAGCAGCCCGCTGATCCCGGCCGCCACCAGCAGCGAGAACAGGGTGACGACCTGCAGCGCGCGGGGCGGCAGCGCCATGGTGAAGGAATCGACGGTCAGATGCGCGCCCTCGATCTGCACGAAGGCCAGCGGCAGGAAGCAGACCGCGATCATGTAGTAATTGGTCACCGTCTCGACCATGCCGACGGTCGGTCGGCCCAGCAGCGCGCGCGACAGCACATCGGCGCCGATATGCAACATCATCAGGATCACCGCGACAGAGCCCGCCAGGAACAGCAGGCGCATCAGGTGCCAGGTGAGGCGGGTCAGGCCCGTCATGGAAACTTCCCTTGCCCATGGTGCGAAAGGACGCCGCGCCGCCCGGATGGCAGCGCGGCGGGGGCCGGTGTCACTCGGACGGATAGGTGGCGTAGATCTCGGTCCACAGGACCTCGGCGATCGCCGCCTCGTCCTCGTCGCGCGGCAGAAGCGCGTTCCAGCGGTCGATATAGGGCAGGAAGCGGTCGACGATGGCCTGGGCGTCGGTCACGCCGCGCTCGGCCGCGCGCTGGGCGGCGCCGGTGCCGTTCTCGGCGATCCAGCCCGCCAGCGCCGCCTGCACCGCGTCGTCGACCGGGGCAACGATGCTGCCTTGGGCCCGCGCCGCCTCCAGCGCCGCCGCGTCCTCCTGCGCATAGGCGATGGCGCCATGGGCAGTGGCGTCGGCCGTGGCGCGCAGGATGGCCTGGCGTTCCTCGGGCGTGAACTCGGCCCATTTGTCGCGGCTGAAGGCAAAGACCGAACCGCCGAACGAGGCGCCCGAGGCCAGCTCGACCACGTGATCGGCGATGTCGATGAAGGAATAGGTCACATAGGTGCTGGCCGGTCCCGCGTGGCAATCGACCTGGCCGCGCTGCAGCGCCTCGTAGGATTCGGTCAGACTGACCGTGACCGGCACGACATCGCCCACCGCCCCGAAGAGCCGCGAATAGGGCGGAATGGCGCGGATCCGCAGGCCGTTGAAATCCTCGGGCGTGGTCACGGCGCGGGTGCAGAAGAGGTAGTAGTCGCCAAGGCTGTAGCCGCCCAGGAACTGCTGGTTCCAACCGGCCAGTTCGGCCTGGCATTCCGGGCAATCCTCGATGACGAATTCGTTGAAGGCGCCGAGGCGCGCGGCGTTCGACTGGCCCAGCCCGATCAACTCGGACAGCATGAACAGCACCGGCAGGTCCGAAGCATAGGAGACGGTGACATAGAAGGCCCCGTCGACCACCCCGTCGCGGATGCCGGACACGGCCGTCCGCATGTCGACCACGCCGCCGCCCGGCACATAGTTGAAGTTGACGCTGCCATCGGTCGCCGTGGTGATCGCGTCGATCCAGGGCTGGAGATAGCCGGTCGAGAAGGCCGAGGTGGCCGGCGCGAAGCTGCCATAGAGCACGTCGGTCTCGGCCGCAGCGAAGCCCGGCAGGGCAAGCAAGGGCAGAGCCAGGGTCAGCCCGGTCCGGGCCGGTGACTGGAATCTCTTGAACATTGTTTCCTCCCTTTGGCACGAAGCCTCGGTAAAGATACAAATGGTTCTACCTTTGTCAATATGGTAGAACCATTCGAAAGGCCCCTTCACCCGCCCCGGAAGCCGAAGATGGCCCGCACGCGCCCCGGCCCGAGGGGAAAATACCCCCGCTTCCCCGCCTGCCAGACCCGATTTATACCCCCGGCAACCAGCGTCGCCCCGGCCTGTCAGCCCGGGCGCCTGGCCGGTACGCTGACCAGACGCCCCTCCTGCCGGATCGTCTCGATCTCGCCGCGCCGGACCAGCCGGTTCACATGCGCCAGCGTTTCGGTGAAGGCGAAGGTCATCTGATGCGGGTCGAGCGGCCGCGGGAACAGGATCGGCACCAGATCGGCCACCGTGCGCGGCGCGCTCGCGCAGGCCTCGCGGATCAGATCGCAGCGTTCCTCGTGATGCGCCTCCAGCTCGGCGCAACGCTGATGCAGCCCGTAGAAGGGCAGCCGGTGGCCGGGCAGGACCAGCACATCGCCCGGGATCTCTTGCCGCAGGAACCGCAAGGAGCGCAGGAAATGGCCCAGCGGATCGCCGTTCGGCTCGTTCGCATAGACGCTGATATTGGGCGAGATCCGCTCGATCACCTGATCGGCGGCGAAAAGAAGCCGCTCGTCGTCGCAATAGAGCATCACCTGCTCGGGCGCATGGCCGTCGCCGATCAGCACCCGGAAACTGCGCCCACCGATCTCCAGCACATCGGCCATGACGAGGCGCAGGAAGGTGATCGGCAGGTTGGCCACCCGGCGCAGGTATTCGTTGCCCTGGATCGCCACCACGCCCGCGACCTCCTCGCTCATGCCGTGGCGGGTGTAGAAGTTGAAATGATTGCGCGTCATGCCCTCATCGGCGCCAAGCGAAATCACCTTGCTGCCCATATAGGTCGAGTAGCTGGTGAGCAGCGGCGCATCGAATTTCTCGCACAGCCAGCCGGCCAGCCCGATGTGATCGGGGTGGTGATGCGTGGCGATCACCCGGGAAATCGCCTTGCCCTTCAGCGGCCCGGCCAGAAGCTGCTCCCAGGTCGCGAGTGCCGCATCGGTCTTGATGCCGGTGTCGATGACCGCCCAGCCCTCGCCGTCCTGAACCAGATAGATGTTCACATGGTCCAGCTGATAGGGCAGCGGAATCCGCGTCCACAGCAGGCCTTTCGCGATCTCGCGGACCTCGCCATAGGCAGGGGCGGCGTCGAAGGCCGGGCGCAGCGCCGTCACCGGCGCGGGGGATCTGTCGTCAGCCAAGGGCTTTCCTTCCTGGTTCGGGCCGTCTGTTATCCATGGCGCCAACGGGCGCGGAGAGAGGGCGCGGCTGTCGCCACGCTAATTCCGGTTCCCCTTGCTGCGCAATGGCAGTACCATGAACAAAAGTAACAGAGGACGTGTGGTTACGGTGTTCAAGCCCGTCAAAAGCATTCGCACTTTCGAAGCGATCTCCGATCAGATCCGGCGGCAGATCGAAACCGGCACGCTGCGCCCGGGCGACAAACTTCCCGCCGAGCGCGAGCTGGCGATCCAGTTCGGCGTGTCGCGCAATGCGGTGCGCGAGGCGCTGCGCATTCTGGAAAGCGCGGGCGTGCTGGAGTTGCAGAAAGGCGCCAGCGGCGGGGCCTTCATCCTGGACGGCGACGGGTCGAACATCAGCCAGTCGATCAGCGACATGATGGCGCTGAAACGCATCAGCCTGCAGCACCTGACCGAAGCCCGGGTCGAGCTGATGAACGTGATCCTGAAACTTGCCTGCGCCCATGCCGACGATGCCGATTTCGCGTTGCTGGAAAAGAATATCGAAAAGAGCCGCGTCGCCATCGAGGCCAAGGATCGCGACACGCAGATGGAATTGAACGCCGAGTTCTATTCCATCATCGCCCAGGCCACCAAGAACCCGATCTACACCCTGCTGGTCGCGCCGATTTCCGAGGTGGTGCGGCGCTTCGTCAAGGATGCCGGGATCCGCGCCACGATCGAGGTCATCGACACCCGCGAGGAATTGTTGCGCCTCATGCGGGCGCGCGAGGCTGATCGCGCCATCGCCCTGTTGACCGAGTATCTCGAAACCACGCATCGGGCCATTCTGCGCCGCTCGCCGACCGAGACGCAGCCCGCGCCGCAATAGCCCGGCCCGGCGGGAGGAGCCGGACCGGGCAGGCCGTCACTCGGCGCGCGCACGACCCGCCGCAAGGACGACGGCATCGCGGGAGGGCACGCTGGCCTCGAAGAGCAGATCGGCGCCCATGTCCCAGACCTCGAACCTGAGCGTCTCACCGGGGTAGACCGGCTTCGCCATCCGCACCGACAGCGCCTTCAGCGCGGCGCCCGGTTTGGCCGCCAGGATCGCCCGCCCGGCGATGCCGAAGGTGCAGAGCCCGTGCAGGATCGGCCGGTCGAAACCGACGCTGCGGGCGCGCTCGGGGTCGATATGCAGCGGGTTCATGTCGCCGTTCAGCCGGTAGATCAGCGCCTGTTGCGGCAGGGTGGCGATCTCGATGCGGGCGTCGGGCGCGCGGTCAGGCTTCTGCCAGTCGTTTCGCGGCTGCTGCTGCGTCCCGCCAAAGCCCCCGTCGCCCCGGCACAGGTATTGCGAGACGGTGGTGGCGACCAAGGCGCCATCCTCGGTCGCCAGTCGACGCTCGACCTCGATGATGACGCCCTTGTCGGCCCCCTTGTCATAGACCGCGGTGATCCGGTTGGTGGCGGTCATCGGGGCGTCGACCGGGATCCGCCGCACGACCTCAAGCGTCTGCCCGGCATGGACCAGCTTGCGGAAATCGAGCCCGGCGCGGTCGAACCACATCCCCGGGCTGCCCAGCACCACGGGCATGGTCGGAAAGACCGAGAGGTCCTTTTCATAGACATAGGCCAGCGCGCGCGAGTCCAGCGGATCGTCGCCTATGCCGAGGCCAAGCGCATAGAGGATGGCGTCGCGGGGGCTCAGGCGGACCGGCTTGGGGTCGAAGCCGATCCCCATCAGCTGGTCCTCGCGGGGGGAGGTGACGTCAGTGGTCATGCGGGACACTCCTTCGGTTCACGGTCAGACAAAGGCTTCGTTGCGCGCGGCTTTCTCGCGCAGCAGGGCGGGCGGGCGGAAGCGTTCGCCATGCGCATCGGCCAGCGCATCGGCGCGGGCGGCAAAGGCCGCGGTGCCGATCATGGTGACGAATTGCAGCACGCCGCCGGTCCAGCGCGGATAGCCGATGCCCAGGATCGAGCCGACATTGGCGTCGCGCACCGTCTCGACCACGCCTTCCTCGAAGATGCGGATCGCCTCGATCGCCTGGATATAGAGCAGGCGATCCTCGACCTCTTTCGCGTCGATGCTGGCCGAGCCCGCGTTGAACTGCGTGGCCAGCCCGGGCCAGAGCGTCTTGCTGCCATCCGCGCCGTAATCGTAGAACCCGCCGCCCCCGGCCCGGCCGGGACGCCCCAGCTCGACCATCCTGGCGATGATCCCGTAGCCCGCCGCCGGGGCGAGGGTGGTGCCCTCGGCCTCGGCATCGCGCAGGGCCTGCTGGCGGGCGGAATGGGTCAGGCTCAGCGAGACCTGATCCAGAACGGTCAGCGGGCCGACCGGCAGCCCGGCATCCGCCGCGACATTCTCGACCAGCGCGGCCGAGATGCCGTCTTCCACCATCTGCGCGCCCTCGCGGATATAGGTGCCGAAGACGCGGCTGGTGAAGAAACCGCGGCTGTCGTTCACCACGATGGGCGTCTTGCCGATCTGCTGCACGAAATCGAGCGCCCCGGCCAGCGTCTCGGCGCTGGTTTCGCGGCCCTTGATGATCTCGACCAGCGGCATCCGGTCCACGGGCGAGAAGAAGTGCAGCCCGATGAAATTCGCGGGCTTTGCCGAGGCCTCGGCCAGCCCGGTGATCGGCAGGGTCGAGGTGTTCGAGGCGAAGATCCCGCCCGGGGCCAGCATCGGCTCGGCCTCGCGCGTGACGCTTGCCTTCAGCGCGCGATCCTCGAACACCGCCTCGATAATCAGGTCGCAGCCGTCCAGATCCTTGGCCTCGCCACTCGGCCGGATCCGGGCCAGCAGCGCATCGGCCTTGTCGCGGCTGGTGTGGCCGCGGGCGATCTGCCCCTCGACCATGCCGCGCAACCGGTCCATGCCCTTTTCGGCGTTCTCCAACGTCGCGTCCTTCATCACGCAGTCGACCCCGCGCGAGGCCGCGGCATGAGCGATCCCGCCGCCCATCATCCCCGCGCCCAGCACCCCCAGACGAGAGACCTTGCGCGGGGCGATGCCCTCGGGACGCGCCTTGCCGGCATTCGCGTCCTGCATGTGGAAGAACAGCGTGGTTATCATGTTCTTGGCCACCGGCCCGGTGCCGACCTCGGCGAAGCGGCGGCTCTCGATCCGCGATGCCGCGTCGAAATCGACGCTCGCCCCCTCGAAGGCCGCGCGCATCGCCGCTTCCTGCGCCGGATAGCGGCCGCGGGATTTCTTGATCAGCAGGATCGGCGCGGTGCGCAGATACATCGGATCGGCGATATAGGCCTCGGTGCTGCCGGGCAGAGTGTATCCCTTGCGGTCCCAGGGCTTGGTCAGCTCGGGCCCCGAGGCGATCCAGTCGCGGGCCTGTCGCAGCGCCGTGTCGATATCGGGCACGACCTCGGTCACGAGGCCCAGCTCCAGCGCCTTGGCGGGAGAGATGCTCTTGCCGTCCACGATCATCGGCACCGCGGCTTGCAGACCGATCATCCGCACCAGCCGCACGATGCCGCCCGCCGCCGGGATGAGGCCCAGATTCGTCTCGGGCAGGCCCAGCTTCAGGCCCTTTGCATCGACGCAGAACCGGGCGTGACAGGCGAGGCACAGCTCCATCCCGCCGCCCAGCGCCGAGCCGTTGATCGCCGCCGCGACCGGGCGGCCCAGCAGTTCCAGCCGCCGCAGCAGCGACTTGGTGTGTTCGGCTCGGTGGAAGGCGTCGGCGAAATCGCCGGGTGTCAGCGCCAGGATCGCCGAGAGGTCGCCGCCAGCCAGAAAGGTCTTCTTGGCCGAGGTGACGATGACGCCGCGGATCTGGCCGCGTTCGGCCTCAAGCCGGTCCACGGCCCGTTCCAGCGCGGCGCGGAAGGCGGTGTTCATCATGTTCGCCGACTTGCCGGGGTTGTCCAGCGTCAGGGTCACGATGCCATCGGCGTCGCGGTCATAGCGAATGCAGTCCATAGTCGATTCCTTGCTCACGCCTCAGACCCTTTCGATGACCAGGGCCGATCCCATGCCGCCCATGACGCAGGCGGTGACGACGCCGACCTGCTTGTCGGCGCGCTCCAGCTCATCCAGCAGCGTGCCGATCAGCATGCCGCCGGTCGCGCCAAGCGGGTGGCCCATGGCGATGGCGCCGCCGTTGACGTTGATGCGGTCCATGTCGACGCCGGTCGCCGCAGCAAAGCGCAGCACGACCGAGGAGAACGCCTCGTTCACCTCGAAGAGGTTGACATCGGACAGCGCCATCCCGGCCCGCTTCAGCGCCAGTTCGGTGGCGGGCGCGGGGGCGGACAGCATGATCGTCGGCTCATCGCCGATGGCCGCGGCCGAGCGCACGCGGGCCCGGGGTTTCAGCCCCAGCCGCGCGCCCATCTCGCGGGAACCCACCATGACCAGCGAGGCGCCATCGACCACGCCCGAGGAATTGCCGGAGGTGTGGATATGCTCGATCGCCGCGACCTGCGGATAGCGTGACAGGGCCACGGCGTCGAAACCCATCTTGCCCATCTGGTCGAACGCGGGTTTCAGCGCGCCCAGCTTCTCCAGCGTGGTATCGGCGCGCACGGTTTCGTCGTGGTCGAGGATCAGCAGCCCGTTCTCATCCGCCACCGGCACCAGCGAGCGCTGGAATCGACCCTCGGCCTGCGCGATGGCCGCGCGCTGATGCGAGCGCAGGGCATAGGCATCGACCTCGGCCCGGGTCACGCCGTCAAGGCTGGCGATCAGGTCGGCGGCGACCCCGGTCGGCAATTGCCGCAGCTTGAAGGACAGATCCGGCAGCGTGTCGCTGGCCCCCGGCGCCCCGCCCATCCGCACGCGCGACATGCTTTCGACGCCGCCCGCCAGCACCAGATGTTCCCAACCCGACATGATTTTCTGCGCGGCCAGAGCCACGGATTCGATGGCCGAGCCGCAATAGCGGTTGATCTGCGTGCCCGGCACCTGGCTGTCCCATCCCGCCATCAGGACCGCGGTCCGGGCGATGTCGCCGCCCTGCTCCTGCCGCGGCTGCACGCAGCCCAGCACCACGTCATCGACCAGCCGCGTGTCCAGAGCGTGGCGCGTCTGCAAGGCCTTCAGCAGGCCCACGACCAGCGAGATCGGGTCGACCTCGTGCAGCGCGCCGCCTGCCTTGCCGCGGCCGCGCGGGGTGCGGATCGCGTCGTAGATATATGCCTCGGTCATCGGGCCTCTGTCGGGTTGGGGGCTTTGCCCCGCGTGTCTGGGTGGGGATGCGCCGTCAGATCCGGCGGCCGGCGGCTTCCCAGTAGGGCGCGCGCAGATGGAATTTCTTGACCTTGCCCGAATCCTCGCGCGGGAGGGTGTCTTCAAAGACGATCCGGCGCGGCACCTTGTAGCCCGCGAGCCTGTCCCGCATCCGCGCCTGTATCGCCTTTGCGTCGCGCGCCACGCCTTCCTGCAGGAGGATATGCGCGCAGATCGACTCGCCGTATTCCTCATCCGGGATGCCGAAGACCGCGCAATCGGCGACCTCGTCCATGGCGTGCAGGACGGCTTCGATCTCGGCCGGATAGATGTTCACCCCGCCCGAGATAATCATGTCCTTGTTGCGGTCGCAGATGAAGAGATAGCCGTCCTCATCGACGTAGCCCGCGTCGCCCGGCACGATCAGGCCGTTCATGAAGCAGGCGGCCGATTCCTCCTCGCGGTTGCGATAGACGAAATCGGTGATTCCCGGCGCGCGGCCGAGGATCGTGCCGATGGTGTTGGGCGGAACCTCGTTGCCCGCCGCGTCGACGATCTGCAGCCCGGCGCCCGGCAGCTTGCGGCCGACCGTGCCGGGGCGTTCCAGCCATTCCGGCGAGGAGCAGAGCGTGATGTTGCCCATCTCGGTCGAGCCGTAGAATTCGCTGATGATCGGCCCCAGCCAGTCGATCATCCCCCGCTTCACATCGGGCGGACAGGGCGCCGCCGCGTGCGAGATATAGCGCAGCGACGACAGGTCATAGGCGGCGCGGACCTGTTTCGGCAGCTTCAGCAGGCGCGAGAACATGATCGGCACCATGTTCAGATGGGTGATGCGCTCCTTCTCGATCAGCGCCAGCAATTCCTCGGCGTCGAAGCGGGGGACGACGACGATATCCGCGCCGCGCCCGTAGCAGAAATTGGCGTGGACCGTCGGCGCTGCGTGGTAATGCGGCCCGATGATCGCCGTGCGGACCAGCGCGCCATCGCTGCCGGTCAGGCCATAGCAGGCGATCAGCGCATTGCGCGAGGCCAGCGCCTGTTCCGCCGTCCGGGGAATGCGCACCACGCCCTTGGGGTGCCCGGTGGTCCCCGAGGTGTAGATCACGCTGCTGGGCATCGGCGCGTTGTCCCTGAAGGTCGGTGTGCAGGCATCGCGCCAGGCGGTGTATTCGACCGCGCCCTCGGGCAGATCGGCGGTCGAGGGCGGCAGGGCAAAGGCCTCGCGCACCGCGGCGGGCGTCGACAGGATCACGACCTTGACCCCTGCGGGGAAGGCCGCAGGCCCCGCGACCTGATAGAGATCCGAATGCGCCACCACGACCTTCGCGCCGCAATCTTCCAGCACATAGCGGGTTTCCTGGGGCGCGTTGTGCCAGTTCAGCGGCACCGCCAGGATGCCGGTGATCGCCGCCGCCTGCTCGACCTCCAGAAAGGTCAGGTCGTTGCGCAGCAGCAGCGCGACGCAATCCCCCTCGCGCAGGCCTTCCTGCACAAGCGCGCTTGCCACCCGTCCGACCTGTTGCCTGAACGCGTCCCGCGACAGGGTTTCGCCGCCCGCCATCTTCAATGTCATCGGTAATCTCCCGTATCGAGCCGCAGCGCCCGCTCAGCCATGCGCCGCCTCAAGGGCCAGCCCCTCGAGGAGGTCGCGGAATTTCTCGTCGGCGGCGGCCTGCCGGCTGGGCAGGCTGTAGTCCGGGAACAGATCCGGGCTGGGCGTGTAATCCCGCAGGGTCTGACGGGCGACGGTGACCTTGTGGAGCTCGGTCGGTCCGTCGGCCAGCCCCATGACATAGGAATTGGCGATCATGCCCAGAAACGGCAGCTCGTCCGAGATGCCATAGGCGCCGTGCAGGTGCAGCGCGCGGGCCACCACGTCATGCAGAAGCTTCGGCATCTGCACCTTGATCGCGGCGATGTCGCGGCGGACCTTCAGGTAATCGTTGTAATGGTCGATCCGCCAGGCGGTGCGCATCAGCAGCAGGCGGAATTGTTCGATCTCGATCCAGCTGTCGGCGATCTTTTCCTGCACCATCTGCTTGTCGGCCAGCCGCCCGCCCTGCGCCTGCCGCGAGATGACCCGCTCGCAGACCATGTCGAAGGCCTTCTGCGCCTCGCCCAGCGTGCGCATCGCATGATGCACGCGCCCGCCGCCCAGACGGGTCTGCGCCACGGCGAAACCCTGTCCCGGCGCGCCCAGCATCGACGCCCGGGGCACCCGGACATCGGTGTAGCGGAAATAGGAATGCGAGGGCGTGCGGTGCCCGGCGATGGAGGACACGCGCAGGGTCTCGATCCCGGGCGTGTCGGCGGGGACCAGCAGCATGGACAGCCGGTTGACCGGCTTCGCCTCGGGGTCGGTCACGGCCATCACGATATGGAAGGCGGCGAAGGGGCCGCTGGAGATGAACCATTTCTCGCCGTTGATGACCCAATCATCGCCATCGGCCACGGCCATGGTGCGGAATTGGGTCGGGTCCGACCCGCCCTGCGGCTCGGTCATCGAGAAGGCCGAGACGATCTCATTGGCCAGAAGCGGCTTCAGGAACCGTTCCTTCTGTTCGGGGGTGCCGAAGCGGGCGAGGATCTCGGCGTTGCCGCTGTCGGGGGCCTGCGCGCCGAAGACCACCGGGGCAAAGCGGGCGCGGCCGAGGATCTCGTTCAGCAGCGCCAGCTTGACCTGGCCATAGCCTTCGCCGCCGAGTTCAGGCTCCAGATGGCAGGCCCAGAGCTTCTGCCGACGGACCTCGGCCTGAAGCGGCCGCACCAGACGCTGGAACAGCGGGTTCGCCACGTCATAGGCGCTGTCCAGAACGTATTGCAGCGGCTCGACGTCCTCACGGACGAAGGTCGCGGCCCAATCGAGTTTTTGCTGAAAGTCCGGATCGGTCTGAAAGTCCCAGGTCATCGTCTGCTCCACCCGCCCTTTCCCAAGTCAGGGTCATGAGTATGGTACTACCATTTAATAATCAACCGCCAATTTACCGCCCTAGATCATCCCGCCATCGCAGCGCAGAAGCGCGCCGGTGGTGAAGCTGGAGGCGGGGCTGGCGAGGTAGAGCGCGGTCGAGACGATCTCTTCCGCCCGGCCCGGCCGCCCCAGGGCATTGCGCGCCCGGCTGCGCATCTCTTCGGTCCAGGCCTTGGAGATGTCGGTCAGGAACGGCCCCGGCAGGATCGCATTGACCCGGACCTTCGGCGCATATTCATGCGCCAGCGAGACGGTCATCGCGTTGAGCGCGGCCTTGGCGCCGGAATAGACGGTGGTGTTCCGCACCGGCAGCAGCGAGGCCGAGGAGGAGACATTGATGATGCTGCCCCCCTCGCCCTGCGCCATCCGGTGCGCAGCGAGCGATGCCAGGCGGTAGGGCCCCTTGAAGTTGACCGCCGTCACCTTGTCGAACAGCTCTTCCGACATCTCGTGCGAGGGGGTCGCGGGGCCCATGCCGGCATTGTTCACCAGAATGTCGATGCGCCCGAAGGTGTCACAGGTCGCGGCGACCAGCCGGTCCATATCGGCCCAGTGGCTGGCATTGACCGAGAGCGCGATGGCCCGGCGGCCCAGCCCGCGGACCTCCTGCGCCACTTCCTCGCAGGCGGCGATCTTGCGGCTGGCGACGACGATATCCGCCCCGCGCTCGGCAAAGGCCCGGACCATCTGCAACCCCAGCCCGCGCGAGCCGCCGGTGACGACGGCGACCTTGCCGGTCAGATCGAACAAGGAATCCACGTCGCCCCCCTCAGTCACGGATGCCCTCGCGCGTCAGATCCTGCGCGCGGGCGAGGTATCGGCAGGCGGCGGCATGCAGCCGGTCGCCGGTATCGCGTGGCGCCTGCCCGGCGCAGGCCCTTGCATGGGTGCCCTCCAGCAGGATGCCGAGCTTGTAGCAGCCGAAGACCGCGTACCATTCGACCGCTGACAGATCGCGGTCGGTCCCGACGGCGTAGCGCGCCACCAGAGCCGAGCGGCGCGGCAACCCGTCCCAACGGATCATCCCCCGTTCGGCCGGTCGCGAGGGTCCCTGATCCGGCCAGGTGGCCAGCAGCCAGCCGAGGTCGATCAGCGGGTCGCCGATGGTCGCCAGTTCCCAGTCAACAATCGCGGCCAGTCCGGGGCCGTCCGGGCGGAACATGACATTCGCCATGTGGTAATCGCCATGCATGATGCCGGGAAGGAAGCTGGCCGGGCGATGCGCCTCCAGCCAGTCGGCGACCTCGCGCACCGGACCCAGCGCCGCGGGGCCCGGCCAGCCGGGATACTCGTGATAGCCGTCCAGCTGGGCGGACCAGCGGGCGACCTGGCGGTCCAGAAACCCCTCGGGCCGGCCGAAATCCTCCAGCCCCGCCGCCCGGTAATCGACCGCGGCAAGCGAGAGGGCGCCGTCGACCATGGCCAGGCCCATGCCGTGACGGATCGCGGCGGAGCCAGCGTGCAGGGGGGGCAGCGTCTCGCTGGCGTTGAAGCCGTCGACCTCGGCCATCAGGTAGAACAGACGCCCGATGACGCCCTCGTCCTGGCACGCCGCGATCAGCGCCGCATGGGGCACGCAGGTACCGCCCAGCGCCTTCAGCAGGCGGATTTCACGTCCCACAATGCGGTTGGGGTCGATCCGGGCCGTGGCGGCGGGGGCGCGCAGGACATAGGCCCGGTCTGCCCGCCGGAACCGCAGCATCACGTTCTGGGTGCCGCCGGGGATCGGCCGGGCCTCGGCAATCGGTCCCTGCCCCAGACCGGCGCTGTCCATCCAGGCGGCCACGGCGCCGAGGTCGACACTGCCGTCTGTTGTCTGCACGTCCCATCCTCCCGGTCCGTCGCACGGGCCTCTGGGCCGTTGCGGTCCAACTGTTTTAATGGTACTTCCATTGAAATGTAAAGAGCGGATCGCACCCGCTCCCCTCGCCAACGACCGGAGAAGCCATGCGCGCCATTCACGTCACCGAGTTCCGGAACATCAACGACATCGCGCTGTCGGACCTGCCCGAACCCGCCATCGGCCCCGATCAGGCGCTGGTCCGGGTGCATGCCGCAGGCGTGGGCTTCGTCGACGGGCTGAAGGTGCAGGGCCTCTATCAGACCCGCGACCCGCTGCCCTTCATCCCCGGCAGCGAATTCGCCGGGGTGATCGAGCGGCTGGGCGACAACGTTCAGGGCTTCACGGTCGGCGAGCGGGTCATGGGGCTGGTCTGGAACGGCTCGATGGCCGAGAAGGCGGTGATCCCCGCCCGGTCGATGGAGCGGATCCCCGAGGGCGTCGATTTCTCCGCCGCCGCGGCCGCCAGCGCCAATTACGTCACCGTCACCTATGCGCTGACCGAACTGGGCAAGGTCCGGAAGGGCGAGACGGTGCTGGTGCTGGGAGCCTCGGGCGGGATCGGCTGCGCGGCGATCCAGCTTGCGGCGCTGCTGGGCGCGCGGGTCATCGGCGCCGCCTCCAGCGCCGAGAAATGCGCCTTCGCCCGCGAGGCCGGTGCGCAGGAGGTGGTGAATTACGGCGATCCCGACTGGCGCGAGCAGCTGAAGGCGCTGACCGGCAAGCGCGGGGTCGATGTGATCGTCGATCCCATCGGCGGCGAGATCGGGCTTCTGGCCTTCCGGCACATGGCCTGGGGCGGGCGGTTCCTGGTGGTCGGCTTCGCCTCGGGCCAGATCCCGGCGCTGCCCTTCAACCTGCCGCTGCTGAAAGGCGCCACGCTGATCGGCGTCGATGCGGCGCAGCTGCGGCTCCATGCGCCGGAACTGCGGGCGAAAGCGGTGGCGCAGGTCATGGCCTGGCTGCAATCGGGCGCGCTGCGGCCCATCGTCGGCGGCGAATATCCCCTCGCCCGCTTCAAGGAGGCGTTCAATGCCCTGGACGGGCGGGCGGCGCGGGGCAAGATCATCCTGCGGCTCGACGACCTGGGCTGAGACTGGCCCCCTGGCAAATGAAAACGGCCTCCGAGCGGATCGGAGGCCGTTTTGCTGTCTCGATCCCTCAGTTCCAGAGGGCGTTTGGCAGCCAGAGCGTGATGATCGGGAAGCTCATCAGCAGGAACAGCGTCACCAGATCGACCAGCAGGAAGCCCGCCACACCACGGAAGATGGTCTCCAGCTTCACCTCGGAGCCGACCACGCCCTTCAGGATGAAGACGTTCAGACCCAGCGGCGGGGTAATCATGCCGATCTCCAGCAGCTTGATGAGGATGATGCCGAACCAGATCAGGTCATAGCCCAGCCCGTCGATCACCGGAATCACCACCGGCAGGGTCAGCAGCATGATGCCCAGCGGCTCCATGAAACTGCCGAGGATGATGTAGAGAAGCGAGATCACCAGCAGCACGGCAAAGGGCGGGATGTCGAGGTGCAGGAAGAAATCCGACAGCACCGTCGTAACCCCGGTCAGGGTGATGAAACCGACGAAGATCTTGGCGCCGACCACGATGGCGAAGATGCTGCTGGTCTGCACCACCGTCTCGACCATCGAGTTGCGCAGGATGCCACGGGTCATCCGGCGGCCGAGGAACGAGATGGCATAGGCGCCGATCGCCCCGATCGCGGCCGATTCCGTCGCCGTGGTGATGCCGGAATAAAGCCCGCCCATCACCAGCACGAACAGCACCAGCACCGACCAGACACCCCTGAGCGAGCCGAAGCGCTCGCCCCAGCCGACCCGGCCGGGGCGCGGCGCCCATGTCGGCTGGATCGTGGCGCGGATGCCGATGTAGAGCATGAACATCCCCGCGCTGAGGAGCCCGGGCACGATCCCGGCCTGCAACAGCCGCCCCACCGATTGCTCGGTGAAGATGGCGTAGAGGATCATCAGGATCGAGGGCGGGATCAGCGCGCCCAGCGTGCCGCCCATCGCCACGACGCCGGTCGCCAGCCCCTTGTCGTATTTGTTGCGGATCATCTCGGGCACGGCGAGCTTGCCCATGGCCGCCGCGGTGGCAAGGCTCGACCCGCTGACCGCCGCGAACATGGCGCAGCCGACGACCGTGGCCATGGCCAGACCGCCGGGCAGCCCCGACATCCAGGCGCGGCCGGTGTTGTACATGTCCTTGGTGAAGCCTGAATAGAAGGCGACGAAGCCCATCAGCAGGAACAGCGGGATGGCGATCAGCGTGTAGCTGGCGACGGCCTCGTAGGGCTCGGTCGTCAGGTAGGTCCAGGCGATGTTGAAACCGCGGGTGAGGTTCATGGGTCGGTTGGCGGGCACACCGAACAGCAGGATCATCCCGCCGACCCCGACCAGCCCCAGCGACACGGCCAGAGGCACGCGCAGGGCGACGAGGGCAAGCATCACGACGATCCCGCCAATTCCGAGAAGCAGGGGGTCCATGGTCTGTCTGTTTCCTTATTGAAGCGTCAGACGCCTTCAGCCTTTTCCGGGGGTTCCTGCGCGGTGCTCTTGCCCATCAGCGCCAGGACCAGCTCCAGAAACAGCCGCAGGACGAACCCGATCACCCCGACCGCCATCACCGCATGCGCGGGCCAGGTCGGCAGGTCCAGCTCGCCCCGGGTCGATTCGCCGATGTGATAGGCTTTCAGCGTGGCGGCGACGGCGGTGGCCGCGATCAGCCCGAAGAAGATCAGGCTCAGAAACAGCCCGAACCCTTCCAGCTTGCGCAGCCCCCCGGGCGGCAACCAGTCGGAGAACAGCGTGACCGAGACGTGGTGCCGCAGCTTCTGCACATAGGCCAGCGGCAGGAAGACGATCAGCACCATCATCATCTGGCTGACGGTGACATTGTCCGGCACCGGCCGGTTGAAGAAATACCGGCCCAGGGCCGACAGGGTGGTCATCGTCATCAGGATGGTCAGGGTCAGGGCAGCCAGAGTCACCATGATCCGGTCATAGAGTTCGATCAGCCTGTTCAAGGCTCTATCCCCCGCATTGCGTTGGTCGCGCCGGGACCCGGGCGCCGGGCGCCCGAGTCCGTGAACGACATGTCCGGGCGGCTCACCGGGCCCACGGATAGCCTTCGGTGGCAACGATCTCGCGGTAGCGGTCGAGATTGGCCGCATAGATGTCCCAGATGGCCTGACCGTCGGCTCCGCCGCCGTTGGTCTCCTCTATGTATTCCGGGATCTGGAAGGCCGCGCGTTCGCGCCAGCGGGCCAGCTCTTCCTCGGGCAGGTCGTGGAACTGCACGCGGAAGCCGTCGACCCCCTCGGTGAGCTGGGCGCGGATGGCGTCGGTTTCCTCGATCAGCGCCTGGCCGTAATGGTCCATCAGCTCGATGCTCGCCTCCAGGATGATGGCGCGCAGCTCCTCCGGCATGCTGTCGAAGAGCTCCTTGTTGATGGTGATGCCGTAGGACGAGGTCTGGCCGGCATTGGCCATGGTGACATGCGGCACCACCTCGTAGAGCTTGTAGGCCATCATCGGGCTGAGGAAGCCCGCCATCGCGTCGACGATGCCGCGCTCGATGGCCTGATAGCTTTCATGCAGCGGCAGGGCGACCGGGATGGCACCCATGTTCTGCCCCCAGGTCAGCCAGGCGCCGGTCGAGCGGTAGCGCAGGCCCTGGAAATCCTCGACCGAGAGGACCGGCTCGCGGCTCAGGATCTGGATCGGACCGGGCGCGAAATTCATCAGGAACTGGATGCCGTTCTCCGTCGCCTGCTCGTGCACCGGATCGGCCTGGGTCAGCGTGTCGAAGGTCGCGCGCATGGCGACCCAGGGATCGTTCTCGATATAGGCGATGTTGGCGTAGAGCAGCCGCGGCAGATGGGCGCTGTATTCCGCCACCACGACGCCGATATCGGCCAGGCCCGAGCCCACCGCCTCGACCATCGCCGAGGGGCTGGCAAGGGCGCCGCCCCAGAAGAACTCGATCTCGACCTGCCCGTTCGAGCGGGTGTTGATGTCATCCGCCCATTGCTGCATCGCTTCGGCCCGGGCGCCGCGCGGCGGCCCGATCTCGGCGAAGCGCAGGTGATAGGTGGCCTGGGCGGCAAGGGTCGTCGGCACGAAGGCCGCCAGCAGCGCCGTGGCCATGACCTTGCGCCGCGTGAAATTCCAGATACTCATCGTTCCTCCCATTGGTTTATCGACCTTCGGCAGCGGGGCCAGAGGCTGTTCAGGGTCAGCGCGCATCCTCCCGGCGACCCTCCCTGGCAAAAAGCTATCTTGGTTCTACCATTGTATCAATCAATATTTGAGCCAACTACGGATCGGCGCGGAGGCGAACGACGATTTTGCCGGTCGCCGAGCGTTCCAGCAGGCTGGCGAAGCCCGAAGGCGCCTCGTCCAGCGTCACCACCCGCGAGACCATGGGCTTGATTCGCCCCTGCGACCACCAATCGACCAGTTGCTCGACCTGTCCTGACAGCGCGCCGGGTGTCCGGTCGATCCAGGCGCCCCAATAGACGCCCAGCGCATCCGCCGATTTCAGCAGCAGGAGATTGGCCGCCAGCGACGGGATGCCCGCCGCGAAGCCGATCGCCAGATACCGCCCGCCCCAGGCCAGCGCCCGCAGCGACAGTGCGCCATAGAGGTCGCCCACCGGGTCGAACACCACGTCGCAGCCGGGCTCGCAGGCCTGGGCGATGGCGCGGCCCAGCGCCTTCTGCGCCGCCGGATCCAGCGGCAACCTTGGATAGACCAGCGTCCGGTCCGCACCCCAGGCCGCGGCCTGGGCGACCTTCGCCGGCGTCGAGGCCGCCGCCACGACCTGCGCGCCCATCGCAGCGCCGATCTGCACCGCCGCCAGCCCGACCCCGCCCGAGGCGCCGAACACCAGAAGCCGTTCGCCCGGTGCCAGACGCCCCCTGTCGGCCAGCGCGTGCAGCGCGGTGCCATAGGTGACCAGCAGCGCCGCCGCCTCGTCGTAGGGCATGGACGGCGGGATGGCGAAGCACCTGTCCTCCTGCGCCACGGCGTATTCGGCCAGCGCCCCCCGTCCCACCGCCATCACCCGGTCCCCGGGCCTGAGCAGCGTCACCCCCTCGCCCACTGCCGCCACGCGGCCGGAAAACTCCATCGCCGGAACGAAGGGCCGTTCGCGACGCAGCTGATAGCGGTCGGCGATGACCAGCGCGTCGGGGTAGTTCAGCGCCGCGGCGTGGACGGCGACCAAGACCTCGCCGGGGCCGGGGCCGGGGATATCCAGCTCGGCCAGCTCCAGGGTTTCGGGGCCGCCCGGCACGCGGGACACGATGGCGCGCATGAAGTCTTCTCCGGTTCCTTGCGAGGGAAGGACAGGCACCGTTGACGCCTGGCCTTCATTGGTCCTACCTTAGCAATTATTCTACATAAGGCGAGACCCATGGGACGCTATTCTGCCGAAACCGATCCGAGCGCGCTGACCGGGGCCTCGGTGTTGATTACCGGCGCCGGAAGCGGCATCGGCGCCGCCGCCGCCAGGCTTTTCGCCCGCGCCGGGGCATCGGTCGCGGTGACGGACCGTGACGGAGACGCCGCCGAACAGGTCGCGGCCGAGATCCTGCACTCCGGTGGCACCGCGCGTGCCTGGATGCTGGATGTCGCCGACCGGACGGCAATCTGCCGCGTGGTCGAGGAGGTCGCCATGGCCTTCGGCGGGCTGGATTGCGTGGTGAACAACGCGGGCTACGGGCCCTGGGCACCCATCCTGTCCGAGGATTTCGAGGAAAAATGGGCCGCCGCCCTCGATGTGATGCTGAGCGCGGTGCCGCGCATGGTGCGGGCCGCCCTGCCCCATCTGCGCCGCTCGCCGCATCCGCGCATCGTCAACATCGCCTCGACCGAGGCCTTTCTGGCAACCGCCCAGCTCAGCCCCTATGCGGCGGCGAAAACCGGCCTCGTCGGCCTGACCCGCAGCCTGGCGGTCGAGCTGGGCAAGGAGGGGATCACCGTCAACGCCATCGCCCCCGGCCCGGTCGAGACCGCGCTGACCGCCCGGATCCCGGCCGAGGACCGCGAGACCTATGCCCGTCGCCGCACCGCCCTGCGCCGCTATGCCCGGCCCGAGGAAATCGCCCATGCGATCCTGTTCCTGTGCCAGCCGGGGGCCAGCTATGTCACCGGCGCGGTGCTGCCGGTCGACGGTGGGCTTCTGATCCGCAACGTCTGACCGGGCCGGGGTCCGGTTCAGGGGCTCAGCGGGTCCAGCGAGCGGGCGATCAGCTCGCGCATGATCTCGTTCGACCCGGCGAGGATCCGGTGGATGCGGACATTCTGATAGAGCCTGGCGATCGGGTATTCCGCCATATAGCCCGCGCCGCCATGCAATTGCAGACAGGCATCGACGATCTGCCCGCAGCTGTCGGTGGCGAAATACTTGAGCTTGGCGGCCTCGGCCGGGTCCAGATGGCCATCGAGCAGCCGCTGCGCGCATTGCGCGAAAAAGGCCTGGGCCAGCGACAGCTTGGTGGCGCAATCGGCCAGCACGAAGCGGGTGTTCTGCATCTTGATAAGCGGCTTGCCAAAGACCTTGCGATTGGCGGTGAAAGTCACCGTCTCCTCGATGGCGCGATCGGCACAGGCGATGGCGACCAGCCCGGCGATCACCCGCTCGCGCGCCAGTTCCGCCATCAGCTGGTAGAAGCCCTGCCCCTCGACCCCGCCCAGCAGCGCCGAGGCCGGCACCCGCATCCCCTCGAAGAACAGCTCGCAAGTGTCTTGCGAATGCAGGCCTATCTTGTGCAGCGGCTTGCCGCGCCTGAGGCCCGTCACCTTCTCCGCCTCGACCGCGAAGATCGAGATGCCGCGCGCCCCGGCCTCGGGGTCGGTCTTGGCCACGACGCAGATCAGTCCGGCCTGCGTGCCGTTCGAGATATAGGTCTTGCTGCCGGTGATGAGGTACTCATCGCCCGAGCGCACCGCCCGGGTGCGGATCGCCTGCACATCGGACCCGGCGTCGGGTTCGGTCATCGCCAGCGCGCCGATCAAATCGCCGCGCGCCATCCGCGGCAGCCAGGCGCGTTTCTGCTCTTCGCTGGCGAAGGCATGGATGTAATGGGCAACGATGCCGGAATGCACCGCATTCCCCAGACCCGGCGCCAGCGCCCGGGCCTGTTCGGAAAAGGCGATGGCTTCATGCAGGAAAGTACCGCCGCCGCCGCCGTATTCCTCGGGGATGCCGCAGCAGAGCATCCCCGCCTGCCCCGCCTTGAGCCAGGCCTCACGGTCGACGTGCTGCTGCGCCTCCCAGCGGGGTTCGTGGGGCAGCAGTTCACGCTCGCAGAAACGGCGAATCGTGTCCCGGAAATAGGCCATCTCCGGGGTCATCCAGGCGGGATCTTGCATCTCAGAATCCTTGCGGGGGCGTGAACAGCGGCGCCGGCAGCGGCATCCGCCCTTGATCGGTGGACCGGAAGAATTGCGCCATCTGCGGATGGTCCTTCGCCTCGCTCAGGGTCAGGACCGGGGTCACGCAGGCATCGACGCCGTCGAAGGCCGCGACCCATGCGTCCAGCGTCTTTTCGGCGATCCGCGCGGCGAGGCGCCGGGCCTGCGCCGGCCATTCCGCGCGCTCCATCTGGGCGTCCAGCATCTCGGGCAGGCCGAACACCGCCAGCGCGTTGCGCCAGAACTGCGGCTCGATGGACCCGACGGCGAGGTATCGGCCATCCGCCGTCTCGTAAGTCCGGTAGAAGGGCGCGCCACCGTCCAGCAGGTTCGCCTGCCGCGCAGGCTGCCAGCGCCCGCCATTGGCCATGCCGTGAAACAGCGTCGCAAGGTGGCTGGCGCCGTGGATCATCGTCGCGTCAACCACCGCGCCCTGCCCGCTGGCCCTGGCCGCAAGGAGGGCGCTCACCACGCCCAGCGCCAGATACATGCCGCCGCCGCCATAATCCGCCACCAGGTTGAGGGGCGGCGCGGGCGGGCGACCCGGCTCGCCCATCATCGACAAAAGCCCGGTGAGACCCAGGTAATTGAGGTCATGCCCGGCCAGATGCGCCATCGGCCCGGTCTGTCCCCAGCCGGTCATCCGGCCATAGACCAGCCGCGGGTTGATGGCATGGGCGGCGTCCGGGCCGAGGCCCAGCTGCTCCATCTTGCCGGGGCGGAACCCCTCGATCAGGATGTCGGCCCCGGCGATCAGGGCACGCGCAGCCTCGACACCGGCGGGGGATTTGAGGTCCAGCGCCACATCCTCGCGGTCGCGGTCGATGGGCGATTGGGCCGCCGATCCCGGGCGGGTGATGCGGCGCACGCGCGCGCCCAGATCGGCAAGGCACATCGCCGCAAAGGGCGCGGGCCCCAGGCCTTCGAACTCCAGAACGGTGACGCCAGTGAGCGGAGCGGACATGTTTCCTCCTGTTGTTGTATCAATGGTACTTCCATTGGATCATTTGAGGCAATAGGGTAAAGCCCTATTCTCGTCGCCCGAGCAGGAGCCGCCGCCGATGTCCCGACCCGATCCCCGCCGCCTGTTCCGCGATCTGCGCGTGCCGGTCGTCGCCGCGCCGATGTTCCTGGTCTCGGGGCCCGGGCTGGTGATCGCGCAATGCCGCGCCGGGGTGCTTGGCACGCTGCCAAGCCTCAACGCGCGCTCGACCGACGAATTCGCCGGGTGGTGCGACCGCATCGCCTCCAGCCTGCCCCCGGGCACGCCCTGGGGCGTCAACCTGATCGCCGCGCCGACCAACGCGCGCCTCGATGCCGATCTGGAGGTCTGCGTCGCCAAGAGGGTGCCGCTGGTCATCACCAGCTTCCACGCCCCACCCGAGATCGCGCAGAAGGTCATCGCCTATGGCGGCGTGCATCTGCATGACGTCGCCACGCTGCGCCACGCGCGAAAGGCGCTGGCCTCGGGGTGCAGCGGCGTGGTGCTGGTCGCGGCGGGCGCGGGTGGTCACGGCGGCACCCTGTCGGCGATGGCCTTCGCGGACGAGGTTCGCCGGATCCACGACGGGCCGATGCTGATCGGCGGCGGAATCGGCAGCGGCGCCGGTGTTCTGGCGGCGCGGGCCTGCGGGGCGGATGCCGCCTATGTCGGGACCCGGTTCATCGCCGCGGAGGAATCGCTGGCCTCGGACCAGTACCGGCAGATGCTGATCGCTGCGGGTTCGGCCGACATCACCTATACGCCGCTCTTTTCCGGCGTCGCCGCCAATTACCTAAGCCAGAGCATCATCGAGAGCGGGCTTGACCTTGCAACGATGCCGATCGGCCCCAAACGCCCGCCCGAGATGAAAAAGCCCGAAGGGGTGCGGACCTGGGTCGATGTGCTGGGCGCCGGCCAAGGTGCAGGCGCGGTCGAGCGCGTGGAGAGTACCGAGGCCATCGTCGCCACGCTGGCGGCGGAATACCAGGCGGCGCGGGCCCGGTTGATCGGCTGACCGGGGTCAAACCCGGCCCACCGTCTGCTGCCGGATTTTTTGCATTCGCCCGTTGACGGGTTGCGAATTTAGCAATACCCCTACATATGTAATGGTAGTACCATAAACCACGCAAGCCTGCCTGGAGACGAACATGCTGCGAAATCTTGGCGCCCGCCCAGGGGCCGTGCAACGATGAAGGATGGTCCGAAACCCGGTCAGGCCGATCACATCGACCTGCTGCTCGACGACGATCTGCGCGCTTTCCGGCGCGACGTGCGGGCCTTCCTTGGCGCCGCGGTTCCGCCCGAAACGCGCGAGCGCGTGGACAATGGCTATGCCGCCACCAAGCCCGAGATCGTCGCCTTCCTGAAGATCCTGGCGACACGGGGCTGGGTCGCCCCCGGCTGGAGCCGCGAGCATGGCGGGCCGGGCTGGACCCAGCTGCAGCGCTTCGTCTTCAACCTGGAACTCGCCCGCAGCGGCGCGCCCACCGTGCCGCCCTTCGGCACCTCGATGGTGGGCCCGGTCCTCTATACCTTCGGCAGCGCCGAGCAGAAGGCCCGCTACCTGCCCGGCATCCTGAGTGGCGAGGATTTCTGGTGCCAGGGCTTTTCCGAACCCGGCGCCGGGTCGGATCTGGCCAGCCTGCGCACAAGGGCCGAGGACAGAGGCGACCATTACCTGCTGAACGGGCAGAAGATCTGGACCTCGAAGGCGCAATACGCCGACCGCATTTTCCTGCTGGCCCGCACCGATGAGGGCGAGCGCAAGCAGCACGGCATCTCGTTCTTCGTCCTCGACATGGAAACGCCCGGGATCGAGGTGAAACCGATCATTTCGATCGACATGAACCATTCCCTGAACGAGGTCTTCTTCACCGATGTGAAGATCCCGCGGGACGGGCTGGTCGGCGAGCGCGGCAAGGGTTGGGATTACGCCAAGTTCCTCTTGGGCAACGAGCGGACCGGCATCACCAATGTCGGCCGCTGCCGCAACCAGATCGAGCGGCTGAAGCGGCTGGCGCGGGCCCGGGGGCTGGGTTCGGACGGGGCCTTCCTGACCGAGCTGGCGCGGGTCGAGGCCGATCTGACGGCGATGGAGATCACCGAGATCCGGCTTCTCTCGGCCGGTCCCGGTGCGCCCTCGGCACTGACCGGCCCCTCGATCCTGAAACTGCAAAGCGCGCAGATCCAGCAGACCTTGCAAGCCATGATCGTCACGGCGCTGGGGCCGATGGCGGCGGCGCGGGGGGGCGAATTCCTGTCCGCCTTCGAGGATCTGGACGGCCTGCCGCCCGGCTTCTTCGACGGGGCGGTCGGCGAATACCTCTTCGGCCGCGCCGCCTCGATCTATGGCGGGACCAACCAGATCCAGCGGGACATCCTGGCAAAGATGGCATTGGACGGACGGGCATGACCTTTCTCGAACACCTGAACCAAAGCGACGAAGCCCGGATGATCCGCGACACCGCCGCCCGCTGGGCCGGCGGGATCGCCGACGAGGCGGTGCGCGCGTCAAAGGGCTTCTCGGCGGATCGTTGGGCCGAAATGGCCGACATGGGCTGGCTGGGCATCCTGGCGGGCGAGGATCAGGGCGGCCTGGGCATGGGCGCGGCGGAAGCGGCGATCCTGGCCGGGGCGATGGGCGGCGCGAAGCTGCCCGAGCCCTTCATCGCCAGCGCATTGGTCGCGGCCGGGGCGCTGACCCGGCTGCCCGGCGCGGCGGCCGAGGTGCTTCTGGCCGACATTGCGGCGGGTCAGACCATCGCCGCCCCCGCGGGCTTCGGCCTGCCCTGCGACAGCGACGCCCCCTGCCCCACGGCGAGTGCCGACGGCGACGCGCTGGTGATTTCGGGCGAGGTTACGCTTTGCGAGGCAGGGCCGGCGACCGGCGTCTTCCTGCTGCGCACCGGCGGGGCCGAGACCGGCCTTGTCCGGCTCGACCGCGACGCGCCGGGGCTGGTCGTCACGCCCTACCGCGCCGTCGATGGCCGCCATCTGGCGCGGCTGGTGCTGGTGCAGGTCCGTGTCCCGGCCGAGGCGATCCTGGGCCGCGGCGCCGGGGCCGAGGCGGCGCTGGCCCATGCCGAGGCGCTGGCTGTCGCCGCGCTCTGCGCCGATGCGGTGGGCACCATGGACCGGGCGCTGGCCCTGACCGCCACCTATCTCAACGAACGCGAACAATTCGGCCGCAAGCTGGCCAGCTTCCAGTCCCTGCGCCACCTGACCGCCGACATGATGGTCGAAATCGAATTCGCCCGCAGCATGGCCGATCTCGCCGCCTTCGGCTGCGACGGGATCGAAGCGCCCGGCGAATTGCTCGACCGGGCCCGGGCGCGGGTCTGCCGCGCGGCGAAACTCGTGGGCGAGACATCCATCCAACTACACGGAGGCATGGGAATGACCGACGAAATGGCCATCGGCCATTATTTCCGCCGCCTGATTTTCCTTCAGGCGATGCTGGGACAGGAGGCGGGCGCTCTGCGCCGCCGCGCGCGGGCGCTGGCCGCCGAGGTGGCCGCGTGAGCGCCGCCTATATCGCCGGGGCCTATGAGCATCCGACCCGCAAGGCCGACGGCATTTCGGTCGCGCAACTGCACATGCAAAGCGCGGCGGGGGCGCTGGCCGATGCCGGGCTGAGCTTCGACGATGTCGACGGCTATTTCTGTGCCGGCGACGCGCCGGGCCTCGGCGCGATGTCGATGCTCGAATACATGAACCTCAACGTGCATCATGTGGACAGCACCGAAACCGGCGGCTCGTCCTATCTGATCCACGTCGCCCATGCCGCGCAGGCCATCGCCGCGGGCAAGTGCAACGTCGCGCTCATCACCCTCGCCGGACGGCCGCGCGCGGCGGGCCTGAAATCAGCCAAGATGCCGCCCAGCCCGACGCCCGACACCCCCTTCGAGGGGCTCTTCGCGCCCTCGGTGGTCGAGATGTACGGCATGGTCGCGGCGCGGCACATGTACGAATTCGGCACCACCTCGGAGCAACTCGCCTGGATCAAGGTCGCCGCCTCGCACCACGCCCAGCACAACGACCGCGCCATGCTGCGCAATCTGGTCACGGTCGAGGATGTGGTGACCTCGCCCCTCGTCGCGGCCCCCTTGCACCGGCTCGATTGCTGCGTGGTCAGCGATGGCGGCGGCGCGCTGGTCGTGACCAGCGAGGCGGTCGCCAAATCCCTGAACCGGCCGCTGGTCAAGGTCCGGGGCAGCGGCGAGGCGGTCAAGCACCCCTCGGCCGGGCGCGTGGATCTGACCACCTCGGCCGGCGCGATCTCGGGCCCCCGGGCCTTTGCCGAGGCGGGCGTGACCCCCGCCGACATCAAATACGCCTCGATCTACGACAGCTTCACCATCACCGTTCTGGTCGCGCTGGAAGACCTCGGCTTCTGCGCCAAGGGCAAGGGCGGCGCCTTCGTGGCCGATGGCAACCTGATCTCGGGCGTGGGGCGGCTGCCCTTCAACACCGATGGCGGCGGGCTGTGCAACAACCACCCCTCGAACCGGGGCGGCATGACCAAGGTGATCGAGGCCGTCCGCCAGTTGCGCGGCGAGGCGCATCCGGCGGTGCAGGTTCCGGGCTGCGACCTGGCGCTGGCGCATGGCACCGGCGGCTCGCTGGCCACGCGCCACGGCAGCGCCACGCTCATTCTGGAAAGGCTCTGACATGACCCTCGCTGACCTTGCCGCCGTGAATTTCGACGCGCTGCCCTTCTGGCAGGGGACCGAGGCCGGAGAGTTCCTGCTGGCCCGCTGCGAATCCTGTGGCGAAGCGCATCACTATCCCCGCGCCCTCTGCCCCTTCTGCCGGTCCGAGGCGATCCGCTTCTCCCCGGCCTCGGGCAAGGGCGCGATCTACAGCCTCGCCGTCACCCGCACCCCCGGGAAACCCCTGCGCGTCGTGGCCTATGTCACGCTCGCGGAGGGGCCGACGATCATGACCCAGATCGTGGACGCCGACGAGGCGGTCGCCATCGGCGACCCAGTCCGGGTGGATTTCCAGAAACATCCCGAGGGGTTGACCGCTGCGGTCTTCCGCCTCGCGCGCAATACCAACTGAGGAAACGACAGTGCAGAATCTCGGAACGCTTGAAGGCAAGGTCATCGTCGTCACCGGCGCGGGGCAAGGCATCGGCCGCGCCCTGTCGGGGCTGATCGCCGATCTGGGCGGCACGCCCGTGGCGGTCGATCTGAACGGCGCGGCGCTGGAGGCGCTGAAGGCCGATATCCCGCAGGCGCTGACCTTCACCGGCGACGTCTCGGACGTGGCCTTCGCCGCCGAAACCGTGGCGGCGGTCGGCGCCAAGGGGCTGCAGCTGACGGGGCTGGTGAACAACGCCGGCATCACCCGCCCGGCCATGATCAAGAAGATGGAGGAACGCCAATGGGATGACGTGATCCGCGTCCATCTCAAGGGCGCCTATGTCTGGACCCAGGCGGTGGGCCGGGCGATGCTGGAGCAGGCGGAATCGGGCAAGAACCGCAACATCGGCTCGATGGTGCATATCTCGTCGATCGCCGGGCGCGGCGGCTCGATTGGCCAGATCAATTATGCCGCCGCCAAGGCCGGGATCTTCGGCATCTCGATGACCGCCGCCAAGGAATGGGCCCGCTACGGCATCCGCTCGAACAGCGTCAGTTTCGGCGTGGTCGAAACCCCGATGACCGAAGTGATCCGCGGCGAGAAGTTCCGCGACGACATCCTGTCGCGCATCCCGATGGGCTATTGGGCCGAACCGCTGGAGGTCATCCGCCCCGTCGCCTTCCTGCTGTCCGATTCCGCCTCGTATATCACCGGGCAGAACCTGGGGATCGACGGCGGCATGAACATCAACCTCTGATCGTCGCACGGGGACCGGGAAGCCATGGATATCCTGCTGAGAGAAGACCGCGAGGGCGTCGCCATCCTGACGCTGAACCGACCCGAGGGGCTGAACGCGCTGTCGGGCAGCCTCGCCCGGGCGTTGCAGGCCGCGGTCGAGGATTGCATCGCCGGGGGCAATGTGCGCTGCATCCTGCTGACCGGCGCCGGGCGCGGCTTCTGCTCGGGCGCGGATCTCGGCGAGAAGCTGGAACCCGATCCGGGCAAGACCCTGCTCGAGACCTGGTATCACCCGATGGTGCTGGCGCTGCGGCATTGCCCGATCCCGATCGTCGCCGCTGTCAACGGCGTGGCGGCCGGGGCGGGGATGAGCCTGGCGCTGCTGGCCGACATCATCCTGTGTTCGGAAAACGCGAGCTTCCTGCAGGCCTTCGCCCGGATCGGCCTGGTGCCCGATTGCGGGTCCAGCTGGCTGGTGACACGGCGGATCGGCGAGTCCCGGGCGCGGGAACTGACCCTGCTGGCCGAGAAGCTGAGCGCCGAGAAGGCGCTGGCCTGGGGGTTGGTGAACCGCGTCTGCCCGGCCGAGACGCTGATGGACGAGGCCGTCGCGCTGGCCAGCCGGCTGGCCAACGGGCCGGTGAACGCGCTTGGCCGGATCCGCGCGCTGCATGAAAGCGCCGCCATGCTCGATTTCGAAAGCCAGCTGGCCGAGGAAGACCGCCTGCAACGCGAATGCGGCGCCGGGCCCGAGGTCCGCGAAGGACGGGCCGCCTTCCTGGAAAAGCGCCCGCCCAATTTCGGCGCCATCCCGCGCGGGCAATAGCCGACCCTTTCCTCAGGCAAACGGCCCGCCATCTCTGGCGGGCCGTTGTCTCGGCTGCGTAGGGTGCGTGCTTGCACGCACCACCCCCTCACAGTTTCGCGGTCAGTTCCGGGACGAGGGTGAACAGATCGCCGACCAGGCCGTAATCGGCGACCTGGAAGATCGGCGCCTCCTCGTCCTTGTTGATCGCCACGATCACCTTGGAATCCTTCATCCCGGCCAGGTGCTGGATCGCGCCCGAGATGCCCACCGCCACATAGAGCGCCGGGGCCACCACCTTGCCGGTCTGGCCGACCTGCCAGTCGTTCGGCGCATAGCCCGAATCCACCGCCGCGCGCGACGCGCCCACCGCCGCGCCCAGCTTGTCGGCCAGCGCCTCGATGATCTTGAAGTTCTCCTCGGAGCCCAGGCCGCGCCCGCCGGACACCACGATCCCGGCCGAGGTCAGCTCGGGCCGGTCCGACGCCGCCACCTTGTCCTCGACCCAGCTCGACAGGCCCGGATCGGCCGCCGCCGCAGGCTTTCAGCCAATTCACCCCCGAGGATATTTGCGGCGCAAAGAAGGGCCTTAACCCTTCCTTAACCTCGTATCTTCGTTCTGAAAATATCCCGGGGGGTGAGGCGCGCCTCGCGCGCCGAGGGGGGCTGGCCCCCCTCCTTTTGTCTCACCGCGTCGGGACAGGGACTTCGCCCCGGTAATCGTAGAAACCGCGCTGGGTCTTGCGGCCCAGCCAGCCGGCCTCGACATATTTGGTCAGCAGCGGGCAAGGGCGGTACTTGGTATCCGCCAGCCCGTCATGCAGCACGTTCATGATCGCGAGGCAGGTGTCGAGCCCGATGAAATCCGCCAGTTCCAGCGGGCCCATCGGGTGGTTGGCCCCCAGTTTCAGCGATTCGTCGATCGATTTGACCGAGCCCACGCCCTCGTAAAGCGTGTAGACCGCCTCGTTGATCATCGGCATCAGGATGCGGTTGACGATGAAGGCCGGGAAATCCTCGGCCGAGGCGGCGGTCTTGCCCAGCTTCTCGACCACCGCATGCATGGTCTTGTAGGTCGCGTCATCCGTGGCGATGCCGCGGATCAGCTCCACCAGTTGCATCACCGGCACCGGGTTCATGAAATGGAAACCCATGAAGCGTTCGGGCCGGTCGGTGCGGCTGGCCAGCCGGGTGATCGAGATGGACGAGGTGTTCGAGGTCAGGATCGTATGCGGTTTCAGATGCGGCAGCAGATCCTCGAAGATCGCCTGCTTGACCATCTCGCGCTCGGTCGCGGCCTCGATCACCAGATCGGTCGGGCCGACATCGGCCAGCCGGGTCGTGGTGCGGATCCGGGCGAGGGCGGCGGCCTTGACCTCCGGCTCGATCTTGCCGCGCTGCACCTGGCGTTCGAGGTTCTTGTCGATCAGCGCCAGCGCCCGGCTCAGCGCGTCCTCCGAGATGTCGTTGAGCACCACATCGAAGCCGGCCATGGCGAAGACATGGGCGATCCCGTTGCCCATCTGCCCCGCGCCGACGATCCCCACGCTCTGAATGTCCATGACCTGTCCCCGGTTGATTGCGGCGACCTTATGCATCCGGCGCCGGGGGGCGCAAGTCTTACCCCGCGGCGAAACCGGGCGGGGTTAGGGGATTGTAAGCATTCGGGGATAGAATTCCTGGCGGGCGATGAAAGGGGACGGGCCATGCAACACTTTCCGCAACCGCTGGACCGCGGGCGCGCGGGCGTGCCGCCTCTGGGGCAGAGCCCGGCCTGCGCCGCGCTGCGCCACCGGGCGCTGATGCTGATCGGGCCGCGGGGGCCGGACCGGATGGCGGGGCCGCTGGGGACGCGGGTGCTGGACCGGCTGCTGGTGCCCGCCGCGCAGGTCGAAGGCGTGGACCTGCATCTGGCTGACCCGGCGCTGGCGGGGCGGGCGCGCTGGGCGGTCGCCTTCGCGCTGGTGCTGCCGCCGCTGGGCAATCTGTCCAATGTTTTCTACCGCGTGCATCCGCGCCGCAACGACCGGTTTCTGGCCGCGCGGGCGCCGCTCAAGGCCCTGTTTCCGGAGGTGGATTTCGCGGCCTTCGCCTTCACCGGCCATGCGCTGGGCAGTCTCGCTGCCGTCTGTCCCGAGCGTTTCACGCTGGTGCGCCGGGGGCTGGTCGAAGCCTGGGTGCCGCGGATGCGGCTGCTGGTGGAGGTTCTGCCGCCGCGGGGGGTGCTGATCGACTTGCCCGCGCCCGACTGGCTGCGCCGTCCGGTGACGGCGCGGGAAGGGCTGCGCCAGATCGCCCTTGATCCCGAAGATCGTGCGGAGGGCCTGGCACGGCTGCGCGCGGCACTGCTGCAGGGGGCGCTGTGAGGGGCGGCAAGGGCAAACGGCCCGCCATCTCTGGCGGGCCGCTGTCTCGGCTGCGTAGGGTGCGTGCTTGCACGCACCACCCCCTCACAGTTTCGCGGTCAGTTCCGGGACGAGGGTGAACAGGTCACCGACCAGACCGTAATCGGCGACCTGGAAGATCGGCGCCTCCTCGTCCTTGTTGATCGCCACGATCACCTTGGAATCCTTCATCCCCGCCAGATGCTGGATCGCGCCCGAGATGCCCACCGCCACGTAGAGCGCCGGGGCCACCACCTTGCCGGTCTGGCCGACCTGCCAGTCGTTCGGCGCATAGCCCGAATCCACCGCCGCGCGCGACGCGCCCACCGCCGCGCCCAGCTTGTCGGCCAGCGCCTCGATGATCTTGAAGTTCTCCTCGGAACCCACGCCGCGCCCGCCGGACACCACGATCCCGGCCGAGGTCAGCTCGGGCCGGTCCGACGCCGCCACCTTGTCCTCGATCCAGCTCGACAGGCCCGGATCGGCCGCCGCCGCGACGCTCTCGACCGGGGCCGCCGCCTGCTCGCCCGCCGCCTCGAAGGTCGAGGTGCGGATCGTCGCGACGATCACGCTGTCGGCGGATTTCACCGTCTGGATCGCGTTGCCGGCATAGATCGGCCGCTCGAAGGTCTGCGCGTCGACCACGCCCGAGACATCCGACAGCACCATCACGTCCAGAAGCGCGGCGACGCGCGGCAGCACGTTCTTGGCGTCCGTGGTCGCCGGCGCGAAGATGTGGCTGTACGCGCCCGCCAGCGACACGATCAGCGCCGCGGTCGGTTCGGCCAGACGGTGGCCCAGCGAGGCATCCTCGGCGACCAGCACCTTGGACACACCGGCAATCGTCGCGGCTTCGGCGCCCGCAGCGGCGGCCGAGGCCCCGGCGCAGAGCACGACGACCTCGCCGATTTTCCTGGCGGCCGTCACGGCCTTGGCGGTGGCGTCGCGGTTCAGCGCGCCATCGGTCACTTCACCCAGCAGCAGAACGGCCATCAGATCACCCCCGCTTCGTCTTTCAGTTTCGCGATCAGCTCGTCGACCGAGCCCAGTTTCACCCCGGCCTTGCGCGCCGCCGGTTCCGAGGTCTTCACCACGCTCAGCCGCGGCGTGACATCGACGCCGTAATCGGCGGCGGTCTTCTCCTCGAGCGGCTTCTTCTTGGCTTTCATGATGTTGGGCAGCGAGGCATAGCGCGGCTCGTTCAGACGCAGGTCCACCGTGACGATGGCGGGCATCGCCACCTCGATGGTCTGCAGACCGCCGTCCACCTCGCGGGTGATCTTCGCCTTGTCGCCGCTGATCTCCAGCTCGGACGCGAACGTGCCCTGCGACCAGCCCAGAAGCGCCGAGAGCATCTGCCCCGTCGCATTCATGTCGTTGTCGATGGCCTGCTTGCCGGCCAGCACCAGGCCCGGGGCCTCGTCCCTGACCACGGCGGCGAGCAGCTTCGCCACCGCCAGAGGCTCGATGTCAGTGTGCACGTCATCGGCGGCCACGATCAGGATCGCCCGGTCCGCCCCCATCGCCAGCGCCGTGCGCAGCGTCTCCTGCGCCTGCTTCACGCCGATCGACACCGCCACGACCTCGGTCGCGACGCCTTTCTCCTTCAGCCGGATCGCCTCTTCAACCGCGATCTCGTCGAAGGGGTTCATCGACATCTTCACGTTCGCAAGGTCAACACCAGACCCGTCCGCCTTCACGCGAACCTTCACGTTGTAGTCGATAACCCGCTTCACGGGCACCAGGATTTTCATGG
>NZ_QDDR01000004.1 GCF_003075525.1 Pararhodobacter aggregans
CGCGGCTGTCTGTCAGGTCATTCGGCAGCCACGCCGACGGCGTTTGCGGCGCGCGGCAGGACGAAATCGAAGGTGAGAAGCAGGTCGGTGTCCGCGCCGGCCGGGGCCTTGCGGAATTCGCCGATCAGTTCCTCCTTGACGGCAAAGACCGAATCCTCGTCCAGATGCGCGCTGCTCGAATCGTAGATCTGCGAGATGAGCGGGCGGAAGCCTTCGCGCGTGACCATCATGTGCAGGTGCCCGGGGCGCATGCAATGATGGCCCATGTAGCGGATCAGCTCGCCTGCGGTCTCGTCGCCGGGGATCGGGTAGGGGACCGGCCGGATCGCCTGGAAGGCGTAATGTCCCTGGGCGTCGGTCTCGAAGCGGCCGCGCAGGTTGTAGTCGGGCTGGTTCGGATCGTGGTTCTCGTAAAGCCCGTTCGGCGCGTCTTCCCAGACGTCGATGATGGCCCCGGCGACCGGCCGCCCCTCGGTGTCGCGGACATGACCTTCGACCAGCACGGTTTCCTGCCCGTCAAACGCGGCCTGCACGGTCGAGGCGCCCTTGGGCAGGATCGGCGCGTTCTGGCGGAAGAAGGGGCCAAGAACGGTCGAGACCGTCTCGGGGCCTTCGACCGGGTTCGACAGCATGTCGACCAGCACCTCGACCCCGAGGATGTCGCCCAGAAGGATGAATTCCTGCCGCTTGTCCGAGCAGGTCTGCCCGGCACGGGCGAGGAAGTCGCAGGCCTGCAGGAACTCGCCATGGGTCAGCTTCACGTCTTTGCAGAAGCCGTGCAGATGGGTAATCAGAGCCTCCATGATCTCGCGCTGGCGGGCCGAGATCGTGTCGTGGCGTCCCAGGGATGCGATGACGGTATCGGTCACGGTGTCGACGGTCATTGTGCGCATGAGTTCCTCCTCCGGAATTTCGGTGCGTGATGCGCGCGAAGGCTTGCACGATGGGCCGGGCCGCGACCAGACGGACCCGGGGTATGATGCAATACCCGATCCGGTCTGGGCGCGCCGCCTGAGCGGGCGGTATCCGTGGTTACTGCGGACGACGCTGGGCAACACGCCGAGCGTCGACTTCGGCCCGGGTGATCCCGCCTTTGCCCGTCAACCGACCGAGCGTGTCTCGATCAGCCAGCGTGTTGAATGCCGCGCGGTGATCGCCGGCACCCTGTGCGATTGGTGCGGTGTCGCGGCGTGAGCCGCCCCGTCGGAACCGATCACGGGCGCGCTAGGGACGGCCTGCCAGAGCCAGCCGGGCCGAGGCAGGCGCCATGGCCGCCTGTCGGGCCAGATAGATATGGTGGAAGGCATCCACCCGCCCGCCGGGGAGCTGAACATCCTCGCGCTGCCAGTCCCAGCCCTGTTCGCTGAGCCGGTCCTCGAAGGGATCCGAGATCTCGGCCGACCAGAAGGCGGCGATCCCGCCCGGCCGCAGCGCATCGCGCACTGCGTTCAGGCCGTTGCGTTCGTAAAGCCGCTGGTTGTCGCCGCGCACCAGGAAATCCGGCCCGTTGTCGGTATCCATCAAGATGACGTCGAAACCGGCTTCGCTGTCGTTCAGAAGGTCCATGACATCCATGACCCGCAGGTCGACGCGCGGATCGTTGAGCGGATGACCGGCCAGCGGCGCCAGAATGCCGCGGTTCCACTCGGCGATCGCCGGGATCAACTCGCAGACCGTGACCTGCGCGCCGGGTCCCGTGAGGTCGAGCGCGGCGCGCAGGGTGAACCCCATGCCGAGCCCTCCGACCAGGACGCGCGGTTGACGCATGTCCTCGAGCCGCCGCAGGCTGCGCTCGGACAGCACCGCTTCGGAGCGCCACATGATGTTCGACATCAATTCGATGCCGTTGAAGCGGATTTCGTAGATATCATCGCGTTGACGCAAAATGATGTCGTCGCCCGCCTCGGTCGAGGCGCGGGCCAGTTCGGTCCAGAGTGTCATGACATATCCCTCGGCCCCGTCAGGGTGCCGCTGTGGTCTGTTGCAAGGGAATGGTTTGGGGTTGCCCGACGATCAGCGCACAGGCAACCCGGACACATGGCGTGCCGTGGTCCCGATCAGCAGCGGGAAGAGCACCGCGCTGTAAAGGCTGTCATGATCGTAACTCATGGGCGCCCTTGTGCCTCAACGCCTCGCCCGGGGCAATGGCGGGGCGGGCGTCTCAGCGCCGATCCGCATGCAGGGAACCTGCGCGAGCGTCCCGGCGAAGATCGGACAACGAGAAAACACCGATCCGGGGTGTTCTGGTCTTCTGGGACAAGGAGATCAGAAGCCGAAGAAGCGCCGGAGCCGTGACGCCGGGTTCAGGGCCCGTGCGGCGCCGGACGGCGGAGCGGATTTCCTGCGACGCGGCGACCACCGGGGCCCGTGTCGCGCCCGTGCGCAGAGCCTTGTCTCACGGGCAGAAAGCGCCCGTCAAAAGCGGCGTCTCACGCAGCAGCCCGGGCTCTCCTGCGCCAGATGCCGTGCCCCGGCGGAGCAAGGTCACGCCTTGCACCGGGCGCTGCTCCTCTCCACATTGATCCGAATCTTCAAACCGGTCTATCGTCCCCGACAAGGACAGGGAGATCGTGTTGAACCTCTCGCACCGCGAAGCAGATCTGATCTTTGCCATCATGCGCGAGCTGTCGGGCGAGTTTGCCCATGACGAGGTGCGCAAGCGGGTGGGACGGTGGCTGCTGGAGCTGCTCGACGCCGATTTCTTCGCCTCTTATGTCTGGGACGACGAGGCGCAGCGCTATGTCGCAGGCGTCGACATCAACATGACGCCCGACAACCTGTCGCGTTACGAGGGCCATTACCAGTTCCACGACCCGATCACGCCGACCCTGCAGCGCCGTCGGCGCGCCACGCCGGTCAGCGCCATCATGCCCCATGACCGGCTGAGGCGGACCGAGTTCTTCAACGATTTCCTGTTCAAGGACGGCCTCTATTACGGGATAAACTATTTCGCCCGGGACTGCGGCGAAGACATCGGTGACCTGCGCATCTGGCGCTCGCAGCGCAAGGAGGATTTCACCGCCCGCGACGCCATGCTGGTCGATGCCATCGGGCCGAGCCTGGTGAACGCGCTGACGCGGGCGAACCGCCTGAACGGCGGCGCGGGTGCCCGGCGCTTCGCGCAATGCCCGGACATCTGGGAGCTGACCCAGCGCGAGGCGGAAATCGCGGACATGCTGGTCTCGGGCCTGTCCGACGAGGACGTCGTCCAGATCCTGTGCATCTCGAAACCCACGCTCCGCACGCATGTCGGCTCGATCTTTCGCAAGACCGGGGCGCAGCGGCGCAGCCAGCTTGGGTCCATCCTGGCGCGGTCGCGGCGCTGAATCTCATCATTTGTGATGATGGTGGCGGGGGCGGCGCCTCCGCATACTTCGGGTCACTGACCCGGAGATCGCCATGCCCCCTTCCCTGTCCGAGACCCTGATCGCGCTGGAAAGCGGCGCGCTGAGCGCACAATCGCACGCCGAGAGCGTGCTGGAGCGCGCGGCCGAGAGGGCCGATCTGGGCGCCTTCATCACGCTCGACCCCGAGGCCCTGCGCGCCGCCGCTCGTCGCAGCGATGCCCGCCGCGCCGCAGGACAGGCGGGCGTTCTGGAGGGCGCGGCGCTGGCGATCAAGGACAACATCGACACCGCCGATCTGCCGACCACCGGTGGAACGGGGGCCCTGAAGGGACCGGCCGCGGCGGATGCGCCGGCGCTGGCCCGGCTGCGCGCGGCCGGGGCGCTGGTTGCGGGCAAGACCAATCTGCACGAGCTGGCCTTCGGCATCACCTCGAACAACGGCGTCTTCGGCCCGGTCCGCAACCCGCATGACCCCGCCCTCATCGCCGGCGGCTCCTCGGGCGGCACGGCGGCGGCGATCGCGGCGGGCATCGTGCCTGCGGGGCTGGGCACCGACACCGGAGGCTCCACCCGTGTTCCGGCCGCGCTCTGCGGGATCGTCGGGTTCCGTCCCACCACCGGACGCTATCCCGCTGGCGGTGTCGTCCCCCTGACCTCGACCCGCGACACCATCGGACCGATGGGCGGCAGCGTCGCCGATGTCGCCCTGCTGGACGCGGTGTTGGCCGGCCAATCGTCGTCGCCGGCGCTGCCGGATGCCTCTGTCCTGCGCCTCGGCGTGCCGCGCCGGGTGCTGTGGGAGGCACTGGAGCCCGAGGTCGCCGACCGCTGCGAGGCGGCGTTGGTCAGCCTCGCCGCAGCCGGGGTCACGCTGATCGAAACCGACCCCGAGGATCTCTGGGCCGATGACGCGGCGGCGTCCTTTCCGATCGTGCTCTACGAGACGATGCAGGAACTGCCCGTCTATTGCGCCGCGCGCGGCGTCGATTTCGACGCGCTGATGGCGGGCGTTGCCTCGCCGGATGTAAGGGCCATCCTCGAAAGCCAGCTCGGCGAGGGCGCGATGCCGCAGGCCGCCTGGCGTGCCGCGCTGGATGTGCACCGCCCGGCGATGCAGCGCAACTGGGCTGCCTGGTTTGCCACCCACGAATTGCACGGCGCGCTGTTCCCCACCACGCCGCTGCGCGCCCGCCCCATCGGCGCCGATGAGGTCGTGCGCCTGAACGGCGCCGACCTGCCGACCTTCGCCACCTACATCCGCAACACCGACCATGGCTCGGTCATGGGGGTGCCGGGGATCAGCCTGCCGCTGCCGGGCGCGGGCCTGCCCGTCGGGCTGGAGCTCGACGGCCTCGCCGGACAGGACCGCGCGCTTCTGGCCATCGCGGCGCGGCTGGAGGTGATCCTGGCCCACTGACGCCGATATCAACAAGAACAGGGAGAAAGACATGAAACGACTGCTCATTTCGACAGCGATCGCCGGGCTCATGGGCGGAACGGCACTGGCCGAGGTCCGGATCGGCGTGCTGGTTCCCGACAGCGGCCCCGCGGGGCTGTTCGGCCCCTCGGCGCGGCAGGCGGCGGCGCTTGCCGCCGAGGACATCAACGCGGCTGGCGGCATCAACGGCGAACCCGTGGAGCTGATCTTCGCCGATGTGGGCGTACCCCCCGCGCAGGCGGTGCAGGCGGTCCAACGGCTCTGGCGGTCCGACGGCGTGCAAGGCTTCGTCGGCATGCATGACAGCGCGGTCCGCGCCGCCATCACCGGGCAATTGCGCGGTCAACTCCCCTATGTCTACACCGCCGTCTACGAAGGCGGGGAATGCGCGACCGGCACCTATGTCACCGGCGAGACCCCGGCCCAGCAGCTGGCACCGGTCATCCCCTGGCTGGCCGAGAATGAAGGGGTGAGCCGCTGGTATCTGATCGGCAACGATTACAACTGGCCGCGCGACACCAACGCCGCCGCGCAGGAGATCATCGCGGCCTCGGGCGGGACGGTCGTGGGCGAGGAATACGTACCGCTCGGGGCGTCGGATTTCGACGCCTCGCTGGGGCGGATCCGCAGCTCGGGCGCGGATGCGGTGCTGGTGACGCTGGTCGGCGGCGATTCGGTCGGCTTCAACATCGCCTATTCGGCCTTCGGTCTGGACCAGCAGGCGCTGCGGCTGGGCACCCTGATCGAGGAGAACACCCTGGCCGGGATCGGCAGCGCCAATGCCAACCGGCTCTTTGCCTCGATGGGGTATTTCGCCGGGATCGATAGCGACGCCGCCCGCGACTATGCCGCCCGGCTCGGCGCCACCTTCGGGTCGGACGCCGCTCAGCCCAACGGGATGGGGGAATCGATTTATGACGGGCTGATGCTTCTGGCCGCGCTGAGCAATGCCGCGGGCTCGCTCGACGCGGCCGCTGTGGCGGCGGTGGCGGATGGCACCGCCTTCTCCTCGCCGCGCGGCGAGGCGGTCCTCGATGGCAACCATGTGGCGCAGACGATCTTCCTGGCCGATGGCTCGTCCGGCGCCTTCGAGGTGGTGACCCGCTTCGACAGCGTGCCCTCCGGCGTGACCTGCCCGTGAGCAGCGATGCGCTGGTCCTGTTCGCGCTGAACGCGACCTGGCAGATTGCGGCCCTGGCGCTTCTGGCGCTGGGGCTCGGGCTGGTGTTCGGGCTCTTGCGCATCATGAACATGGCGCATGGCGACTTCGTCATGCTGGGCGCCTATGCCCCCGTCTTGACCGCGCAATGGGGCCTGCCCCCGCTCGCGGCAATTCCGGTCTGCCTGCTGATGGTGGGCCTGACCGCGCTGATCGTCGAGCGGCTTGTCATCCGCCATCTCTATGCGCGCATGTTCGACAGCCTGCTGGCGACCTGGGCCCTGTCGATCCTGATGCGCGAGGGGGCGGAACTGGCCTTCGGTCCCCAGTTCCGCAACGTGCCCCTGCCATTCGAGGGGGTCACCCAGATCGGGACTGTCGGCTATCCCAGCTACCGGTTGCTGGTGATCGGGCTGGTGGCGGCGGGGTTTCTGGCGCTCTGGCTCTGGTATCGACGCAGCCTGACCGGGCTGAAGCTGCGGGCGATGGTTGACAACCCCACGCTGGCCGAGGGCGCGGGGATCAACACCGCGCGCCTTTCCGCCGGGGCTTTCGTCGCAGGGTGTCTGCTGGCCGGGCTGGCGGGGCTGTTGCTAGCGCCGACGCTCAGCGTCTATCCCGGCATGGGGCTCGATGCGCTGATCCGGTCCTTCTTCACCCTGATCGTGGGCGGGCTCGGCACGCTCGAGGGGCTGGCGGTCGGTGCCGCGGTCATCGGCGGGCTGCAGGCGGGGCTCAGCGCCTATCTCAGCCAGACGGCGGGCTATCTCGGCGTGCTGATCCTGGCGATCCTGTTTCTCTGGAGGCGTCCGGATGGGCTCTATCGTCACCGTTAACCTGGCCCTCGCCGCCGGGCTCCTGCTGGTGCCGTGGCTGGGGGGCGACTTTCTGGCGTGGCAGATCGGGCTTTTCCTCCTCTACGGCGTTGCAGCCCAGGGCGTGGGCTTCGCCTGGGGGCGGGGCGGTTTCCTGCCCCTGGGCAATGCGCTCTTCTTCGGGCTGGGCGCCTATGGGGCGGCGGCGGTGCTGAAGGCCACGGAGGGCGCGCTCTGGGTCAATCTGGCGGCCATGGCGCTGATCGCGCTGCTCTGCGCGGCCTTGGCCTTCGGCATCGCGCTGCTGCTGTTTCGCGGGCGGATGGGGTCGGGGCCCGGCTTCTCGCTGGTGACGCTGGCGCTGGTCCTGATCGCGGCCCAGATCGCCGAGACCACGCCGGCGCTGACCGGCGGGTTCAACGGCTTCTCCGGCTATCCGCCGCTCGCGGGTCTGGACCCGTTCGGGGGCCTTTATCCCGTCATCGTTGCCCTCGTGGTCGCGGTGACCCTGTCGCTGACGCTGATCGAGCGCCTGCCTGCCGGTCTGATCCTGCGCGGGCTGGTCGCTCAGGAGGAACGGCTTGAGTTGCTGGGCTTTGCGCCCCACCGGGTCAAGGCCTGGGCCTTTGCCGGATCGGCGGGGATCGGCGCGCTGGCCGGATCGCTCTACGCCAGCCATCAGGGGATCGTCACGCCGCAGGCCATCGGCTTCATGCTTTCGGCCGAACTGGTGATCTGGGCGGCGGTCGGCGGGCGCTTCTCGCCGCTCGGGCCGCTGCTGGGGGCGGTGGCCATCGGCTGGGCCTCGTCGGCGCTGAGGGATACCGTCGCCTGGTGGGAGGTCGGTGTGGCCGCGGTCTTCCTGCTGGTCGTGCTGCTGCAACCCGGCGGGGCGATGGACCTGATCCATCGGGGCATCGCGCGGCTCGGCCTGACCCGGCGCAGGCGCGATGCGCCGCCCTTGCCCGCGCCACCCTCGCGGGCGGCGGCGGCGCGCGGCCCGCTCCGGCTTTGCGATGTCGGGCTGAGCGCAGGCGGCATCCGCATCCTCGACCGGCTGAGCCTGGCGCTGCCCGAGGCAGGCATTCTCTGCGTGATCGGCCCCAATGGTGCGGGCAAGACCACGATGCTGAACGCGGTGACGGCGCGGCTGCCGGTCCAGTCGGGGCAGATCACCCTGGGCGCGGTGTCGCTTGGCGGCAAAGCCACGTGGCAGATGCTGGATCACGGCATCGCGCGCAAGATGCAGATCCCGACCGTTTTCGGTGCGCTGACCCTGCGCGAGAACCTGCAACTCGCCGCGCTGGCCGGGCGGATGCGCGGCCTCGACGCCCTGCGTCCATCGCCCCTTCGCTGGCAGACGCCGCCGGTGGCGCGCCTTCTGGCCGATCCCGAGGTGCCCCTCGCCGCGGGTCTCGACAAGGACGCCGGGCATCTGCCGCAGGGCCACCGTCAGTTCCTGGAGCTTGCCATGACCCTCAGCCCCGAACCGCGGCTGGTGATGCTGGACGAGCCCGCCGCCGGCATGTCACCCGCCGAGACCCAGCTGATGGTGCGTCTGGCGCGCGACTACCAGCAGCAGACCGGCGCGGCCATCGTCGTCATCGAGCATGACATGCATCTGGTCGATGCCCTGGCCGACGAGGTCGCGGTCCTCCACCAGGGCCGGACGCTTGCCACCGGCTCCCTGGCCGAGGTCCGCCGGGATCCGCTGGTCGCAGCCGTCTATGCGGGGGGCCACAAATGACCCTGCAGCTGGAGGCGATCACCGGCGGCTATGGCGATACGTTGGTGCATCGGGACCTGTCGCTCGCGCTGCCCGCCGGTCAGATCACGGCCATCGTCGGCCGCAACGGAACCGGCAAGACCACGCTCGCCCGGCTGATCGCGGGCGAGCTGCCGCTGCAGGGCGGCGCGATCCGGCTGGCGGGATACGAGATCGGCGGGCTTCCTGCCCATGCCAGGGCGCGGCGCGGCATCGTGACCATGCCACAGACCGGCATGGTGTTCGATACGCTGAGCGTGCGCGAGAACCTGCACCTGACCGGCGGCACCCCCGACCAGATCGCCCGCATCGCGCAGACCTTCCCCCGGCTGGGCGAACGGATGGCCCAGCGGGCCGGCTCCATGTCCGGCGGCGAGCGCAAGATCCTGGGATTCGCCCGGGCCATGCTGGGAAACGGCAAGGTCCTGGTCCTGGATGAGCCCTCGGAAGGTGTTCAGCCCGAGAACATCCAGCGGATGCAGGCGGAGATCACCGCCCGGAAGGCGGCTGGCGCCGCCATCCTGCTTCTGGAGCAGAACGTGTCGATGATCGTCTCGATCGCCGACCGGGTGCACGCGCTCGACACAAAGGGCTTCACCTTCACGCTGGAACGGGCGGACATCGCCCGGGAGGCGGTGCTTGCCGCGCTTGAGATCTAGGCGTGTCCGGCGGCGGGCTTCGCGTCTGCGGCGCGTGGGCTGCCCCTGTCACGCGCCCGGCGGCTCCGAACCCGAACCGCTCCACCGCGCTATGGCCGCACCGGGAAAGGGCGGAGGCGCGGAAGGCGCCAATTGAACAGCCCCCAGGGCCAGGACCCGTTCATCGCCCTGAGCCCGCCCGGGCTGGATGGTTCAAGCGCCCGGATCGACCGGGGGGTGCTGACAAGCAGTTCTTCTGGCTGGCCGACGAGCCGATGGAGCGGTCGGCGCCGTTCTTTCCCAACCGATCTTGACCCGCAGACCGGAGCGTTCGTGGCACACACCTTTTGCACCACGGCTTTCCGGGGCCGCAACGTCCCCTGTCCCGCCTTCCTCCTCGCCGAACACACCGATGTCGGCGACCGCGAAGGAATGAGCGCGGTGCTGCTCTCGGGCCTCGGGGTGTACTGATCCCGATCGCCGATACGCTGGCGGTGGTAGATGGATGGCGGTCAATGCCCCCGCCCGCTGGCTGCGCCCGAAGTTCCCCGGAACGGCCTCCGCCGGGCCATCCGGCGCCGCCTTGGTCGCCCCTCAGTCCGTGGGCATGTCGCGGGGAACCAGCGATTTGGCGTGATCGGGCAGGTCGGTGTCCGAGAAATATTCGGGATGGGCCGCGGCGATGCTGGGGAGCGCCAGCAGGATCTCGCGCAGATGGCGGCGCATCGCCTCGGCCGCGCCCTCGCCATCGCGCCGGGCGATGCAGTCGAGGATCGCCTGATGCTGGCCGATCAGCACCTTCATCGGCGTGGCATTGGGCAGCGACAGCAGCCGCACGCGGTCGGTCTGGAACCGGGCGGAATCGACGATGCGCAGGGCGAAATCATTGCCCAGCGTATCGGTGATCGTGCCGTGAAACGTCTCGTCCAGCAGGTTGAACCCGGCGAAATCGCCCGCCTCGGCCGCCGCGCGCTGTCGGTCGATCAGCTCCTGCAGCGCGGCGACCTGCTGCGGCGTGGCCAGCCGGGCGGCGTGACGGGCCAGATCGCTTTCGATGGCCTCGCGCACGAAGCGGGCATTGCAGACCTCGCGCACCGAGATCTTCATCACCCAGGTGCCGCGGCTGGGCCGGATCTCGACAAGGCCGGCTTCCGAGAGTTTGATGAAGGCCTCGCGCACCGGTTGGCGCGAGACGCGGAATTGCGCCGCGATATCCTTCTCGGACAGCGCTGACCCGGGCGGCAGGTCGATGGCCGCAATCCGCCGCCGCAGCAGCGCGATCAGCTGCGGGGCCAAGGGTTTCGTGGGTTCAAGCGCGGTCTGCATCAGTCAGTTCCTGTCAGCACGATTTGCGGTTGTCAACGGGAGCCCGATATGCAACATACCGGTATGGTGGTTGGGAGGCAAGCCACGGCTGCAGGGGGGAGAAGGCCCTGCGCGCCTCGATCGCACCAAGGGCCAAGGGAGGAGAGACCATGACCATCGAGACGCTCACCCGGCAGACTCGCCGGAGCTTTCTGGCGACCGGCGCCGCCGCGCTGGCCATGCCTGCGCTGGCGACGCGCGGGCTGGCGCAGCAGACCTATACCTGCCGCATCGCGCATACCGAGGGGATCGGAACGCCGATCACCAACGCCTTCGACGCCTGGACCGAGATGCTGAACACCCGCTCGGGCGGCCGCATCGACGCGCAGCATTTCCCCGCCGCGCAGCTGGGCGGTCTGGCCGAGGCGCTGGAGGGCAGCCGGATCGGCACCATTCAGGTGACCACTGCCGGTCCCGACAGCGAGGAAGCCATCGCCCCCGAAATCGCCGCTTTGGGCGGGGCGCCGGGCTTCATCTACAAGAACGAGGCCCATGTCGACGCCGTGCTGCAGGGCGAACTCGGTCGCCGCGCCTCGCAGATCGCCCGGGAAAAGACCGGGGTCGAATTCGTGGCCTACGGCGAGACCGGCTTCCGCCACATCCTGGCCAAGCGCCCGGTGCAGTCGCTGGCCGATCTGGAAGGGCTCAAGATCCGCGTGCCGCAGCTGCGCATCTGGGTCGATTTCTGGTCGCTGCTGGGCGCCGCGCCGACGCCGCTGCCCTATTCCGAGCAATATTCTGCGCTCTCGACCGGGATCATCGACGCCATCGACTCGGATGTCTTCTCGATCGAGGGCTTCCGCTTTTACGAACAGGCCCGCTATCTGACGCTGACCGGCCATTGGTTCCTGCCGAAGGCCGTGCGCGTCAACGCCGCCTGGCTGGACAGCCTGCCGCAGGATCTGCAGGATCTGGTCCGCTCCTCGGCGCAGGAGGCCTTTGCCGAGCAGCGCCGCGTCAACCGCGCGCTGGCCGACCAGACGCTGGAGGGGCTGCGCGCGCAGGGGGTCGAGATCTTCGCCCTGCCCGAGGCCGAACTGGCGCAGATGGAGGCACGGACCGAACCCCTGTTCGAACAGTTCGGATCGGTCAGTCCCGAAACGGCCGAGATGATCGCCGCCATCCGCGCCCTGGGCTGAGATTGACGGCATGACTTCTGCATCCCCCGCAGGCGCCCCTCTGGTGGCGCCTGACCCCGGACCCGTCCCGATGCTGCGCCGCCGCGTGGATCAGGGCGTGGAATTCGCCTGCGTCGCCCTGCTGCTGGGGGCCGTGGGCGTGGCCTGCCTGCAGGTCGTCATGCGCTATGTCTTCCGCGCGGCCCTGCCCTGGCCGGAAGAGGTGGCGACCTGGCTGTTCACCTGGGCGGTGATGCTGGGCATGGCGCTGGCCACAGGACGGGGGGCGCATATCGCCATCGACCTGGTGCCCCGGCTGCTGCCGGGGCGCGCCAGGCGGGGGCTGGAGTTCGTGACCCTCGCGGTGATGGTCGCGGCCTCGCTGGTGCTGGTCATCCACGGCATGGATTACGTGGACCGCGCCATCGCCGCCTCGCCTGCCTTGCAGATGCCGATGAAATACCTGTTCCTGGCCGTGCCGGTCGGCGCGGCGCTGAACCTCTTCTTCCTGGCCTGGCCCGACGGGCGGCGCGGCTTCTTGCAGGGGCTGGGGACCCTGGCCCTGGGCGGGCTGATCTACTGGTCCGTCCGCCATGGCGCAGGCTTTCTCTATTCCCCGGCCTCGGGGCCTTGGGTGCTGGTGGGCGTGGGGCTCGGCGCCATCCTTCTGGGCGTGCCGGTGGCCTTTTCGCTGATCCTCGGCACCTTCACCGCCTTCGCCTCGGCCAACCCGATCCTGCTGGTCACGCTGGCGCAGAACATGGGCGCCTCGCTCAATTCCTTCACCCTGCTGGCGATCCCCTTCTTCATCCTTGCCGCGGCGGTGATGAATGTGGGCGGCATCACGCCGCGGCTGATCGAGCTGGCGATGATGCTGGTCGGCCATCTGCGGGGCGGGCTGGCGCAGGCCAATGTGGTGACGAACACCATGCTGGCGGGCGTTTCGGGCTCGTCCACCGCCGATGCCTCGACCGTCGCCAAACTCTTGGTGCCGGAAATGGCGCGGCGCGGCTATGACCGGCCCTTCGCCGCGGCGCTGACCGCCGCGGGCTCGACGCTCGCCAACCTGATCCCGCCGTCGCTGGGCCTCATCATCTATGCCGCGCTGGCCTCGGTCTCGGTCGGGGCGCTTTTTGTCGCCACGCTGGTGCCGGGCCTGCTGATGGCCGCGGCGCTGATGATGGTGGTCTATGTCATCTCTCGTGCGCGGGGGTACGGCGGCGACATGCCCAAGGCCAGCGGCCGCGACCGGCTGCGCGGGCTGGTGATGGCGATCCCGGCGCTGATCCTGCCGGTGCTGATCGTCGGCGGCGTCCGCTTTGGCGTCTTCACCGCGACCGAGGCCGGGGCGGTGGCCATGATCTACGCCCTTTTCTGTGGCGCCTTCCTCTATCGCAAGCTGACCGGCCGCGCCCTGGTCGCCGCCGTGCGCGAGGCGATGATGGACACGGTGGTGATCGTCGTCATCATCGCCGCCGCCGCCCCCTTCGCCTGGGTGCTGGCCTATGAGCGCGTGCCGCAGCGCATCGCCGCGGGCCTCGCCGTGCTGGTCGAACGTCCGTGGCTGCTGATGCTGGCGATCAACGCCTTCCTGCTGATCGTCGGCCTCTTCATGGAGATGATCGCGGCGCTGGTGATCCTGGTGCCGATCCTGGTGCCGCTGGTCGTGCTGGCCGGGTTCGATCCGATCACCTTCGGCCTCGTCATCGTCATGAACCTGGTGATCGGCGCGCTGACCCCGCCGTTGGGGGTCTTGATCTTCACCACCGCGCGGGCGGGCGGGGCCGATCAGGTCGCCACCTTCCGCGCCGTTCTGCCCTTCCTTGCCGCGATGCTGGTGGTGCTGATGCTGGTGGCCTTCGTGCCGGCGCTGACCCAGGTCCCGCTGCGCTGGCTGGGACAATGAAAGGAGCCGCGGCATGAGCCGTCTGTGTATCGCCATCGTCGGGCTGGGGATGGCCGTGACCCCCCATGCCCGCGGGCTGATGGATCTTTCCGACCGGATCGAGGTGCTGCATGCCTTCGCGCCCTCGGCCGCCCGGCGCGCGGCGTTCGGCGCGCGCTATCCCTTCCCGCTGACCGACAGTCTGGACAGGATCCTGGCCGACGATCGGGTCGAGGCCGTCGCCGTCTTCACCCCCGCCAGCAGCCACGCCGAGATCGGCCTCGCCTGCGCGCGGGCGGGCAAGCATGTGCTGATGGAAAAGCCGCTCGACATCTCGACCGGGCGGGCCGAGGCGCTGGTCGAGGGTTGCCGCGCGGCAGGGGTGCGGCTGGGCGTGGTCCTGCAACACCGCTTCCGCCCCGCCGCGATACGGGCGGCCGAACTGCTCGCCGCGGGCGCGCTGGGGCGGGTCGTCGGCTGTTCCACCACCATCCGCCTCTGGCGGCCGCAGGCCTATTACGACGAACCGGGGCGGGGGACGCTGGCGCGGGACGGCGGCGGGGTGCTGATCTCGCAGGGGATCCACACGCTGGACCTGATGCTGTCGCTGGCCGGTCCCGTCGAGACGGTGACGGGTTTCGCCGAAACCACCGCCGTCCACCGGATGGAGACCGAGGACATGGTCTGCGCCGCCGCCCGCTTCGCCTCGGGCGCCATCGGCACCATCGACGCGACCACCGCCGCCTATCCCGGCTTCCATGAGGAAATCACCCTGACCGGCACCGCGGGCACGCTGGCCCTGCGCGGCGGGACGCTGCTGGCGCGCTTCCACGACGGGACCGAGGAACGGGTCGAGGCCGATACCGGCGCGGGCGGCACCGGGGCCGATCCGATGGCCTTCCCGCACGATTGGCACCGCGCCGTCATGGCGGATTTCGCCGAGGCCATCGCTGACGGCCGCGACCCCCGCGTAACGGGTGAGGAGGCCTTGCGGGTTCACCGCCTGATCGACGCGCTGATCGAGACCGGAGCCTCCGGCCAGCCGGTGCAGGTGCGGGCATGACGCTGCGCTTTGCCGCCATCGGGCTGGACCACCGGCACATCTATCACATGGTCGGCGAATTGCTGGCCGCGGGGGCGGTCTGCGCCGGCTATTGCCCGGAAACCAGCGACCCGCGGGTGCTGGAGGGGTTCCGCGAGCGTTTCCCCGACCTGACCCCGCGCCCGCGCGAGGCGCTGTTTGACGACCCCGATATCCAGATCGTCCTCTGCGCCGCGATCCCCGTGGACCGCCCGGCCATCGCCATCCGCGCCATGCAGGCGGGCAAGGACGTGATGCTGGACAAGCCCGGCGCCACGGCCCTCGATCAGGTCGCGGCGCTGGAGCAGGTCGCAGCCGAGACCGGGCGCCTGCTGTCGATCTGCTTCTCCGAGCGTTTCGTCGTGCGCGCCTGCGAGACGGCCTCGCGGCTGGTGGCCGAGGGCGCCATCGGCCGGGTGATTCAGACCACGGGCCTCGGCCCCCACCGGCTGAACCGGGCGATCCGGCCCGAGTGGTTCTTCCGGCCGCAGGCTTTCGGCGGCATCCTCACCGATATCGCCAGCCACCAGATCGACCAGTTCCTGCATTTCACCGGCGCGGAAACCGCCCGCATCGCTGCCGCCGCCACCGCCAACCGCGCCTTGCCCGATCTGCCCGATTTCCGCGATTACGGCGATATCCTGCTGGACAGCGGCGAGGCGCGGGGCTTCATCCGCGTCGATTGGTTCACGCCCGACGGCTTGCCGACCTGGGGCGACGGACGGCTGTTCCTGACCGGGACCGAGGGCACGATCGAGCTGCGCAAATACCTCGACCCGGCCGGGCGGCCCGGGGCCGATCACCTGTTCCTCTGCGACCGGCACGGCATGCGGCATCTCGACTGCTCGGCCGAGCCGCTGCGCTATTTCACCCGCTTCCTGGCCGATGTGCGCGACCGCACCGACACCGCCATGCCCCGGGGCCATGCCCTGAGGGTCACGCGGCTGGCCATCGAGGCGCAGAGTCTCGCCGATGGAGGCCCGCGATGAGGCACAGCTGGCGCTGGTTCGGTCCCCGCGATCTGATCCGGCCTGAGGATATCGCGCAGGCCGGGGTGCAGGGCGTCGTTTCGGCGCTGCATCACGTGCCGAACGGCCGGGTCTGGACGCCCGATGCCATCGCCCAGCGTCAGGCCGAGGTGGCGACGGCCTCGGACGGCACGCCCTCGGGCCTCGAATGGGAGGTGGTCGAAAGCCTGCCGGTCAGCGAGGACATCAAGAAGCAGAAGGGCGAATGGCGCGCGCATGTCGCGGCCTACAAGACCTCGCTCGAACATCTGGCGGGGGCCGGAATCCGGGTGATCTGCTACAATTTCATGCCGGTGCTGGACTGGACCCGCACCGATCTGCGCTGGCGCCGACCCACGGGCGCGCGGACCATGCGCTTCGACATGGCCGATTTCGCGGCCTTCGACATCCACCTGTTGCAGCGCAAGGGCGCGGCGCAGGATTTCGCGCCCGCCGTGGTCGAGGAAGCCGCCCGGCGCCTCGCCGCGATGGACGACACGGCCCGCCGCGCGCTGGCCGATGCCATCACCATGGGCCTGCCCGGCTCGACCGAGGCGATGGACATGGGCGCCGTCCGCGACCATCTGGCCGAATATGGCGCGATCAGCGCCGAGCGGCTGCGCGGTCATTTCATCGACTTCCTGTCCGAGGTGGTGCCGGTGGCCGAGCGTCTGGGCCTCAGGCTTTGCTGCCATCCCGACGATCCGCCCTTCCCCCTGCTGGGCCTGCCGCGCATCATGTCCACCGCCGGGGATTACGCCACCGTGCTGGGCGCGGTCGACAGCCCCGCCAATGGCATGACCCTGTGTTCGGGGTCGCTGGGGGTGCGGGCGGACAACGATCTGCCGGCGATGATGGATCGTTTCGGGGCGAAGGTGCATTTCCTGCATCTGCGCAACGTGACGCGCGAGGCTGACGGCTCGTTCTTCGAGGACGAGCATCTGGAAGGGGAGACCGACATGGTCGCGCTGATCGCCGCCGTCCTGCGCGAGGAGGCCCGCCGCCGCGCTCAGGGCCGCGAGGATTGCGACATCCCCATGCGCCCCGACCACGGGCAGGAGATCGTCGACGACCTGCGTCGCGGCGGTCAGCCGGGCTATCCGCTGGTGGGGCGGCTGCGGGGGCTGGCCGAATTGCGCGGGGTGGAGCGGGCGCTCAGGGTCACGGGGGCCTACGCATGAGCCTGGGCGACGGTTTCCTGCATCCCGACCGGCTGCTGCCCGCCGATCCCGGCCTGCGCCGCATCGCCCGCGACCTCTACGACGGCACCCGCGATCTGCCGATCGTCAGCCCGCACGGCCATACCGACCCCGCCTGGTTCGCCAGTGACGCGCCCTTCACCGATGCGGCCAGCCTGCTGGTCACGCCGGACCATTACCTGCTCAGGATGCTGCACAGCCGGGGGGTTTCCTATGACGCCCTGGGCGTGCCGCGGCTGGACGGGGCGCCCGTCGCCTCGCCGCGTGAGGCATGGCGCTGCTTCGCCCGGCATTACGGGCTTTTCACCGGCACACCCTCGGCCCTGTGGCTGGATCACGCCATGGGTGCGGTGCTTGGCTGTCCCGAGCGGCTGAGCGAGACGAACGCCGATGCGCTCTTCGATCATATCGGCGGGGTGCTGGCCGGGCCCGGCCTGCGCCCGCGGGCGCTGATGGACCGTTTCGGGGTCGATGTCATCGCCACCACCGACGGCGCGCTGGACAGTCTGGAGCATCACGCCGCGCTGGCGGGGCAGGGCTGGGGCGCCCGGGTGCGCCCGACCTATCGCCCCGATGCCGTGACCGACCCCGAGGCGCCGGGCTTCGCCGCGGGCCTCGACCGGCTGGGCGCGCTGACCGGCTGCGACACCGCCGACTGGGCCGGGATGATCGAGGCGCATCGCCACCGCCGCGCCGCCTTCCGCGCGCTGGGGGCGACCGCCACCGACCACGGCACGCCCTCGCCCCTGACCGCCGACCTGCCGCTGGCCGAATGCCAGCGCCTGCTGAATGGCGCCCGCGCGGGCAGTCTGACCCCGGCCGAGGCTGAACTGTTCCGCGCCCAGATGCTGACCGAGATGGCCGGCCTCTCGGCCGAGGACGGGATGGTCATGCAGCTGCACGCAGGCTCGCGGCGCAACACCGACCGGGGGATGTTCGCCGTCCGGGGGGCGAACATGGGCGCCGACATTCCCCATCGCGCCGATTGGGTCGGCGGGCTTAACGCGCTGCTCAACCGGCACGGCCATGCGCCGGGGCTGCGGCTCATCGTCTTCACCCTCGACGAAAGCGCCTATGCGCGCGAACTGGCGCCGATGGCTGGTTATTGGCCCTGCCTGATGCTGGGGCCGCCCTGGTGGTTCCACGACAGCGCCGAGGGGATCCGCCGCTACCTCGATCAGGTGGTGGAAACCGCGGGCTTCGCCAATCTCGCCGGGTTCAACGACGACACCCGCGCGCTGCTTTCGATCCCCGCCCGGCACGATGTCTGGCGCCGGGGTGTGGCCGGGTTCCTTGCCCGGCTGGTGGCCGAGCATCGGCTGGACCGCACCGACGCCGCGCATCTTGCCGCCGATCTGTCGGGCGATGCTGCCAGAAGGGCCTATGCGCTGTGACCCATCCTCTCGCCGCCCTGTTGAGCCACCCCAACCGCCCCCGCCCCGGCATCCTGCATCTGGGCCCGGGCGCCTTTTTCCGCGCGCATCTCGCGGTCTATACCGAGGGCGCGCTTCAGGCGACCGGCGGCGATTGGGGGATCGAGGTTGCGGGCCTGCGCGACGGGGAAACCGCCCGGCAGTTTACCGCGCAGGAGGGCTGCTTCACCCTGCTGGTCCGCGATGGGGCCGAGACGCGGGCGCAGGTGCTGGGCCCGGTGCGGGGCGGCGTGGCGCCGGACGGTATCCTGTCCCGCATGGCCGCGCCCGAGATCCGCATCGTCACGCTGACGCTCACGGAAAAGGCCTATGGCCTCGATCCCGCGACCGGGGGGCTGGACCCGCACCATCCCGCCATCGCGGCCGACCTGACCGGCAGCGCCCCGCCCCGCAGCGCCGTGGGCCTGATCGTCGCGGGGCTCGCCGCCCGGCGGCGGGCCGGTCTGCCGCCCTTCACGCCGCTGAGTTGCGACAACCTCGCGGGCAACGGCCACCTGCTGCGCCGGCTGGTCCTCGATTTCGCGACCCTGCGCGACCCGGCGCTGGCCGAGTGGATCGCGGCCGAGGTGCCGTTTCCCAGCACCATGGTCGACCGCATCACCCCGGCCAGCACCCCGGCCACGCTGGCGGATGCACGGCGCCTGACCGGCGTCGACGATCCGCTGGCGGTGGAAACCGAGCCCTTCCTGCAATGGGTGATCGAGGATCGCTTCGCCCAGGGCCGCCCGGACTGGGACCGCGCCGGGGCGCTGTTCGTTGAGGATGTCGCGCCCTACGAGGCGATGAAACTGCGCATGCTCAACGGCACGCATTCGCTGCTGGCCTGGCTGGGGCTGGCCGCGGGGCATGAATACGTGCGCGACGCCATCGCCGATCCCGCGATCGCCCGGGCCGCGCAGACCCATCTGGAGGCCGCGGCGCTGACCCTCGCGCCGGTGCCGGGGGTCGAGCCCGCCGCCTATGCCGCGGCCCTGCTGGAGCGGTTCGGCAACCGCGCCATTGCCCACCGGCTGGAACAGATCGCCATGGACGGCACCCAGAAACTGCCGCCCCGCATCCTGACCCCGGCGGCCGAGGTGCTGGCGCGGGGCGGGGATACCGACAGTTTCGCCCGGGTGACGGCCGGTTGGGTCTGGCACGCGGCGCAGCACGAGCCGCTGCGCGACCCCCGGGCCGAGGAGATCCGCGCCCGCCTTCAGGGCGTGCCGCGCGATCCCGTCGCGCTGACCGCGGCGCTGATGGCCTTGCCCGGTCTGGTCCCGCCGCCCCTGCGCGATGACCCGGTCTGGAACCGGCAGGTCGCCGGGCATGTGGCGGCGCTGAAGGGCGGTGCCGCGTGATCCGGGTGGCCTCGGTCGGGGAATGCATGCTGGAGCTGCAGGCGCGCGGGCCCGGCTGGCATCTGGGCCACGCCGGGGACACGTTCAACACGCTCTGGATGCTGCGCGCGCTGCTGCCGCCCGGGGCCGAGACGGATTTCATCACCGCCTTTGGTGATGACCCGTTTTCCGACCGGCAGCGCGACTTCATGGCCTCGCAGGGGATCGGCACCGCCGCCAGCCCGCGCCTGCCGGGGCTGCGCCCGGGGCTTTACGCCATCACGCTCGATGCGGCAGGCGAGCGGTCGTTTTCCTACTGGCGGTCGGACAGCGCGGCGCGGCGGCTGGCGGATGATCCCGCCGCGCTGCGCCTCAGCCTTGCGGGGCGGGATCTGATCCATGTCTCGGGAATCACGCTGGCAATCCTGACGCCCGAGGCCCGGCGCGTCCTGCGCGAGGAACTGGCGCGGGCGCGGGAAGGCGGCGCGCTGGTGGCCTTCGATCCGAACTGGCGCCCGGCGCTCTGGCAGAGCCCCGAAACCGCCCGCGCCGCCATGAACGACCTGCTGGCGATCTGCGACATCGCCTTGCCGAGCTGGCCGGACGAGGGCGCGCTTTTCGGCGATGCCGATCCCGAGGCCTGCTGCCGGCGACTCCTGTCGCTGGGCGTGCCCGAGGTGGCGCTGAAGCTGGGCGCCGACGGGGCGTTGATCGCCGCGCCGGGGGCGCCAGGACAGACAATCCCCGCCCGGGCCGACGTGACGCCGCTCGACACCACCGGTGCCGGTGACGGGTTCAACGGCGCCTATCTGGCGGCGCGGCTGGAGGGGCACCCGCCCGCCACCGCCGCGGCGCTTGCCAATCGGATGGCGGCCGAAGTCATCGGCGTCTATGGCGCGCTGGCCGAGCCCGGGGCCCTGCGGCGCTGCTGGATCGAGGCAGGGCGCGACAACGGCCGGGCGGGTCGCTGAACCCGGCCCGGCGACACCCGGGACCAGCCACCGGCCCGTCCGCGATCCAGGCGCTTTCAGGGCGGAAGCGGTCGGCGATCTGACGCGTCGGGCCAAGGGAAACAGGCCTCTCACCATTGGCAAGAAAACCGGGCTGTCGGGCCAGATTTCCTTGAAAAATTTCCACTATTGCCGCCGGGATCCTGCGCCGCTTCCTCGGCCAAGATTGCAAGGCCTTCGCCAGCAGACGGGCAATTGCGAAACAATGTGTTTCACAAGTTAAGCCAATCATGGTCTAATCGCCCGGTCGCGTATCGAGTCACCCGGGAGTATTTCACCATGCCGCCGACCACCGGTTACGTTGTGGGAACGTCGTCGAATGACGTTTTCGATCACTTTGATTACGGACAAGTCTGGGGCAGGGCGGGAAATGACACGCTGACGCTCACCGCGGGAATAGGCTATGCGGCTGACGGTATTCCCTATCAGATCCACGCCTGGGGCGAGGAAGGCGACGATACCCTCAATCTTTCGTTTCGCTCGGTTGCCACGCCGGGCGGATACCGGCTCGGGCATCATGTCAGAGGTGACAACGAAGAGCGGGATGGCAATGAAATCACGCTCGGCGAGGATACGTTCAACTTTGTGGATATCAACAACGTTCAGCCGGGGAATGTCGCTGTCGGGCGGCTTGAGGATTTCGACGCGTCCCGGGACACGATCCAGATCGAGGGCGTGACGCTGAATCTGCAAAGCCTGCCGTCGAACGTCCGGATCGTCGAATACAACGGCACGCACGATCAGTACGAATCCTCCGAACCGCAGCAATGGCTCCTCATCACCAATTCCGTCGGCGGCAGGATCTTCTATGCCTTGGAGGGCGCCCGGGTTGACATGGATCCGACGATCCCCGGCGCGGGCCATGGCGGGATGGAAGAAGCCCATTTCATCCCCTGGACTTCGATTGCAACCGTCGATGCCCTGCCGGACGTAGCCTTCATCGACAAGCAGAACTTTATCCCCGCCGGATACACGAAAGTGGCAGGCGGCCTCTATATCAATGACGGTGACGCCAACAACGGCAGATGGGATCAATCGGGCGATCCCACCGTTCAGGAGAACGTTCTTGCCGTGGTCCAGGGCGGAAGCGGTCACGACCTGATCGCGGCAGGCCAGAACAACGACATGGTGCAGGCGGGCGGTGGCGCTGACACGGTCTGGGGCGGGTCGGGTTACGACACCCTGTACGGCGGCACGGGCAACGATTCCCTCATGGGAGGGACCGGAAACGACCTGCTTCGTGGCGAGGGTGGCCTCGATATCCTGGACGGGGGCCTCGGCGACGACACGATTTTCGGCGAGGCGGGCAATGACATCGCAACCGGGGGCGATGGTCAGGACGTGATCCATGGCGGAGCGGGCCACGACACGCTCTCGGGCAATGTCGGAAACGACACGCTCTTCGGAAACGGCGGCAATGATTCTCTGGCTGGCGGTTGGGGGAATGACTATCTGGATGGCGGCCTGGACAATGACGTCTTGTCCGGCTGGGATGGCAACGACACTCTATTGGGCGCCGCCGGGAACGACACGCTCTTCGGGGAAAACGGCAATGATCTTCTCAATGGGGGTGACGGCGCGGATTCGCTGCTTGGCGGGATCGGCAATGACACGCTGCTGGGTGAAATCGGCGACGATACGCTGAATGGCGAGGATGGGCTCGATTCACTCGGGGGAGGAGACGGGGCAGACCTCGTTCTGGGCGGGAACGGTAACGACACGCTGCACGGAGGGGCGGGCAACGATCACCTTCAGGGCAATGTCGACAACGACACCCTTTATGGCGACGCAGGCAACGACCTGCTCGAAGGTGGCTGGGGCGATGATTATCTCGACGGGGGCGACGATCACGACTTCCTTTCTGGCTGGGACGGGAGTGACACGCTGCTGGGGGGCAACGGCAACGACACGTTTCAGGGCGGAAATGGCCATGACTATCTCAACGGCGGAAGCGGAGCGGATGCGCTGAACGGCGGCGCCGGCCGAGACACGCTTTATGGCGGCGGCGGGCGCGATGTCTTTGACGGAGGGTCGAATGACCTTGCGGCCGATGTCTACCGGATCGAGAATTCCTGGGAATCGCCGCTTGGTGCAGGCAACCGGGATCAGTTCCTCAATTTCGAGCTTGGACGCGATAAGATCGACCTGACCGAGATCGACGCCAATTGGAATGCCGCGAATGACCAGGGCTTTTCCTTCGCGGGGATCGTGCCGACGGCGCATTCGATCTGGTATGTCTCGCTCGGGGGCGACCTGCTTATCCGGGGCGACATGAGCGGCGACGGGGTCGAGGATTTCGAGTTCGAAGCCGATGGTCTCAATGCGATCGGCGCATCCGACTTCCTCCTCTGACCGGCCTTTTGAAATGCCGGGGTCCGCTCTCCGGAATTGCCGGGCCTGCCCGAGGACAGGCAGGTTCCGGGCCGGGGCCGGGATGTGCCGCCCCCGTCGTCGGCAGGAGACAATCGCACGGCCCTTGGGTATGGTTATTTCTCTTTGTGTCCGAGGTCCTCTGGTCTCGGGCGTTGTGACTGTCAGGATGGATGGACGTGGATACCGACTTCCGCGAGGCTGCAGATACCCGATCCCGAGCCGACCGGCAGCCGACCCCTTCGGCATCGGGTCTGCCGCCTGTGCTGACGTTTCGGGACGTTCTGGCCGGACCATCGGCTGATCGGAACACGCCGGGCGTGCTGTGGCCGGATTTCGACTCCCAGACCCATGCCCGCCTGTGGCGGCGCAACCGCGCGGTCTGCACCCGGCCCGAGATCGACGGCAGCAATCCGGTTATCGTCACCGACCCGGGCATGTTCGTCTCGATGTATGACAATCACTTCGGCCACATGGTCGCAGAGACCGTCCCGCGGCTTCCCCAGTCGCTGGTCGAGGCGCCGGACATGCCGCTTTGTTTCACCTGCGACCGGCCGATGCGGGTTGACCAGACCTCGGGCATGTTCCGGTCGGTGCTTGGCTGGCTGGATGTGCCGCCGGAGCAGGTCCGGCTCATCCACGAGCCGACAATGTTTCGCGAATTGCATGTGGCCGTGCAGGCAGAATATCTCGACGGGCCCCCGCCGTTGCAAGGCTATCTCGATCTGCTCGAAGCGCGGATTGGCCACAAGATCGACCCTGTGCGCCCTGAGGGGATTACCTTTGTCACCCGCGAGGGCCTCGCGCCGCAGAAGGGCCGTCACGCCGCCGAAAGCTACCTCACCGCCTGCCTGAAAGAACTTGGAGTGCGGATCGTCCACCCCGAGGCCCTGCCGCTGCCCGATCAGATGCAGATCTACGCGAGCAGCCGGTATCTGGTCTTTTCCGAGGGCTCGGCCGCGCATGGCCGTCAGCTTCTGGGCCGGGTGGATCAACACATCTCGATCCTCAGGCGCCGATACCGCAGCCAGCTGGCCATGAACCAGTTGCAGCCGCGCTGCGCCTCGCTCAGCTATGTCCCGTCTTTCGGCGGATCCCTCCATGTAGCCGACGAGTGGGGCAAGAAGATCCGGCACGCGATGGCGTCGCTCTATGCCGTCGCGCCGGTGCTGGCGCATTTCGAAGCTCTGGGCGTGCCGTTGCGGCGGGTGTGGGACAACGAGACCTATCTGCGGTTGCGCGACGAGGATGTGCTGGAATGGGTCAAGCGGATGTATCGCTCCGATATCCAGCCATGGCTCAAACCCTACAACACGGATGCCTATCTGCTCGATCAGTTCGAACCGCTCGGGTTGGGGCATCTGCGGGCCCGGGCCGCCGCGCTGATCGGTGCGAGCCGGCCGCCTGTCGCGTCGGTGCACCCAGCCGCGGCGCAGAAGGTGCCGCCGCCACCGCCGCCCCAACCCCCGGCCACTCAGGCGCCCGGCACCGATCTGCGGCGGTCCACGATCGCGCTGCGGGGCGAACGCGGCATCGACCTCTTTGCCCGGATCATGGAGCCTGGGCAGATGCGGCCCGGTTTCCGCTGCATCGCGACCCTGGTCGGGCAGGGGGCCGAGGCGCGGCTTCATCTCTACCGGCATGCGCTGATCCCGCATATCCGCGTGCTGACGGGTGTCGCCGCCGAGGCGCAGAACGACCCGGTGCTCGCCGCCCGCTTTTCCCTGTTCGACCCGGAGGGCTGGCCGCAGCCGGGCGGCGCCGATCCGTCGCGGATCGTGCAGTATCACGACCTCATCGCCGCCTGGCAGGTCGCCGATGCCGTCGCCCGGCGGTTCCTTGCGCGGCTGGAACACAGGCCGGATGGTTTGTTGGCAGAGCCGGGCGCCCTGGTCTCGGGCATCGGTCCGCTGCATGATTTCAACCGCCTGACCCTTGGCGTGCAGGCCGCGCGGCTGTTGGAACCGGTTCTGGCCAAGCGTCTCGACACCCGGCAGCCGCTTGGCGAGGCGACGGAAAGCACCGGCCAGGCCCTGAGATTGCTGGACGATTTGTGTACCCGGGCAGGCGAAGCGGAACTGGCGCGCGCCTGCCGCGCACTGGCCGCCCGGATTGAGGCGTGAGCCGGTCGCGCTTTTGCCGCCCTTGAAGGCGGGCGACATTGCGGCGCGCCAGGTCACCCGGCGCCGGGCAGGGCCCCCGGCGATATCCGTGCGGCGGGTTCCCCGCAGGCGGCAGCGCCGAGATCGAATCGCTGGCCCGGCCGCCCGCGGGCAAGGCCCGTCCGCGCACCCGACCTGAAACCCGCGCCATAGCCGCGACCCGGGTCCAGCCCCCTCGGAGGCGTGTGAAGCCTGTCGGTCCCGCTCACGATCGGAGCCGATGCAGGGCCGTTGCGGGGCGGGGTGGTCAGGTGTCGCTTGACTTGCATACGAATGCATTGCATACGAATGCAAGACAGCGGGCCCGGGGAGGGACGCCGCGACTCACATCCGGGAGGAGACCATGAAGACACCGTTTCTTGCGGCGCTGACCCTTGCGGCGAGCCTGCTTGCCACCACGTCGATGGCGCAGACCGTCATCCGCATCGCCCATGCGCAGCCCGAAAGCTCGCCGCTGCATCAGGCGATGGAGCATTTCCGCCAGACGCTGGAAGAGCGGTCGGACGGCGGGTTCGAGGTCGAGATCTATGCCGGCGGCCAGCTGGGCAGCGTCACCGAGACGCTGGATCTGGTGCAATCGGGCAATATCCAGATGGCGACCGGCGCCTCGGTCAACCTGTCGCCCTCGATCCCCGAGCTGGGCGTGCTGGACCAGTTCCTGCTGTTTTCGGACGAAGAGCACGCCCGCGCCACGCTGGACGGCCCGGCCGGCGACAGCCTGAACGCAGCGATGGAGGCACGCGGCCTGGCCGGCATGGGCTTCCTCGAACTCGGCTTCCGCAGCTTCTCGGGCAACCGGGCGCTCGACAGCCTCGCGGCGTTCCAGGGTTTCCGCCTGCGTTCGGCCGACAACCCGGTGCAGATCGCGGCCTGGCGGGCCATCGGCGCGGTGCCGCTGCCGCTGGCCTGGGGCGAGATCTATTCCTCGCTGCAACAGGGTCTGATCGACGGTCAGGAAAGCGCGCTGTCCTCGATGGTGGTCGAACGCTTTTACGAGGTGCAGAGCAATGTCTCGCTGACCGGCCATATCTACTGGCCCGAGGTCTGGTTCGCGAACCTCGACTTCGTCAACAGCCTGTCCGAGGAAGACCGCGCGCTGATGAGGGAAGTCGCGGCCGAGACGGTGACGCTGCAGCGCCAGCTGGTGGCCGAGGCCAATGCCGCGACGCTGGCCCAGCTGACCGAAGCCGGCCTCGAGGTCACCGAACTGCCGGCCGAGGATCGCCAGCAGATGGCCGCGACGATGAACGCCGCCATCGAAAGCCTGATCCGCGAGCGGGTCGGCGACGCCTTCTTCGACCAGTTCCGCGCCTCTCTCGCGCAGTAACGGGCTTGCCGGTCGGCCAATCCGGCCGACCGGCGCACCAGGCATCGCGCAGGAGGAGCGCCCATGCAACGCTGGCTGCGACTGGCCGAGAGGTATTTCGAGCCGATCATCATCGTGACCAGCCTCGGGGTGGTCATCGTCCTGCTCTTTGCCGATGTGGTCGCGCGTTTTGCCTTCCAGACCTCGGTTCCCTGGGCCGGAGAGGTCGCGCGCTTCGCCTTCGTCTACATGATCTATTTCGGCATCAGCTATGCCATCCGGGAAAAGCGGCACCTGCGCGTCACCATCCTGGTCGACGCGGTGCCGAGCGCGCTGCGCCGCTGGATCATGGCCTTCGCCGAGGCGGTCTTCCTGGCCTATTCCGTCGCCGTCTGCGTGCTGGGCGTTCAGATCACCGCCAATGCCATCGAGCGCGGGCAATCGCTGTCGGCCACGCAATGGCCGACCGGCTGGCTCTATGCCGCGATCATCTTCTCGGGCGCGCTGTCGGCGCTGCGGCTCAGCCATTCTCTGTGGATGATCCTGCGGCACGGCCAGGAACCCCTGCGGGAGAACACTGCGCTTGAGGATGAGGGGATTCAGCGCGAGGGAGCGGGCTCATGACCACCGCCATTCTGTTCGGCAGCTTCGCGGTCCTGCTGCTGGCGGGCGTGCCCATCGGCATCGCCCTCGGCGCGGCCAGCCTGCTTGCCATCGCCTATATCCCCTTCCTCGGCTTCGATTTCTACGCCCTGGGGCTGGTCAGCGGGATCAATTCCTTCACCCTGATCGCCGTGGTCCTCTTCACCCTCGCCGGCAGCGTCATGAGCCGCGGCGGCATCTCGCGCCGGCTGATCGCCGTGGCCGAGGCGTTTTTCGGCAACGCGCCGGGGGGCTTGGGCACCGTTACCATCATGGCCTGCCTGTTCTTCGCGGCCATCTCGGGCACCGGCTCGGCCACGGTCGCGGCCATCGGTCTGGCGATGATCCCTGCGCTGGCGCGGCGCGGCTATGACCGGGCCTATGCCGGGGCCATGGTTGCCTCGGCCGGGGCGCTGGGGGTGATGATCCCGCCCTCGGTGGTGATGATTATCTACGCGGTGACGGCGCAGGTCTCGGTCTCGGCCCTGTTCCTCGCGGGCATCATCCCGGGCATCGTCATCGCCATCGCGCTGATCCTCTACAACATCTACCAGACCCGCAAAGGCGGCTGGGAGGCCAAGGGCGTCGCCGCCACCTGGCGCCAGCGCTGGCAGGCCGTCAACCAGGCCAAACTGGCGTTGCTCATGCCGCTCGTGGTGCTGGGCGGGATCTATGGCGGCATCGTCACGCCGACCGAATCCTCGGCCGTGGCCGTGGTCTATGCGCTGCTCGTCTCGACCTTGGTCTACAAGGAATTGTCCTGGCGCGAGCTTGGCACGATCATGCTGCAATCGGCCCTGCTGGTCAGCGCGGTTCTGGTCATCATCGGCGCCTCGGTCGCCTTCGGCCGGATCATCGCGCTGGAACGCATCCCGCTGGAGCTGTCGCGCTTCGTCCTTGGCATCACCGACAACTGGATCGTCGTGCTGCTGGCCATCCTGGTGCTGCTGCTCATCATCGGCACCTTCCTCGAAACGCTGGCGGCCATCGTCATCCTCACCCCGGTCCTGTTGCCGATGGTGACGCAGCTGGGCATCGACCCGATCCATTTCGGCGTCATCATGATCGTTGCGCTGGCCATCGGCTTCGTGACGCCACCGCTGGGCGCCAACCTGTTCATGGCCTCGCAGGTCGGCGGCATCCCCTTCGACGATCTGGTCAAGCGGATCTTCAAATGGGTGCTGGTGATGACCGCGGCCCTGCTGGTGATCAGCTTCTGGCCGGATCTGTCGCTCATCCTTCCTCGCCTGTTTCTGGGCTACGGGTCATAATCAGGAGTTCCCATGACCATCACCTATCTGAAGACCGCCAAGCCCGCCGCCGAGCGTGCCGAGGATGATGCAAAGGTCCGCTCCACTGTCGAGGCGACACTGCGCGAGATCGAGACCGGCGGCGATGCGGCCATCGCCAGCCTGAGCCAGAAATTCGACGGGGTGAGCCGTCCCTCGTTCCGCCTGACGCCCTCGGAGATCGAGGCGGCGATGTCCCGGGTCAGCACCCGCGACATGGAGGATATCCGCTTCGCCCAGACCCAGATCCGCCGCTTCGCCGAGGCGCAGCGCGCCTCGATGACCGATATCGAGGTCGAGACGATGCCCGGCGTGGTCCTCGGCCACCGCAACATTCCGGTGCAGAGCGTCGGTTGCTATGTGCCCGGCGGCAAGTTCCCGATGGTCGCCTCGGCGCATATGTCGGTGCTGACCGCGACCGTCGCCGGCGTACCGCGGATCGTCGCCAGCGCTCCCCCGGTCAAGGGCGAACCCCATCCCGCCATCGTCGCCGCCATGCATCTGGGCGGCGCGCATGAGATCTACGTGCTGGGCGGCATTCAGGCGGTCGGCGCCATGGCCATCGGCACCGAGACCATCGAGCCGGTGCATATGCTGGTCGGTCCCGGCAACGCCTTCGTGGCCGAGGCCAAGCGCCAGCTCTATGGCCGCGTCGGCATCGACCTGTTTGCCGGGCCGACCGAGACCATGGTCATCGCCGACGACACCGTCGATGCCGAACTGGTGGCGACCGACCTGCTGGGGCAGGCCGAACACGGCTACAACTCGCCCGCTTGCCTGATTACCAACTCCCGTGCGCTGGCCGAAGCCACGCTGGCCGAGATTGACCGCCTTCTGGCCATCCTGCCGACGGCCGAGACCGCCTCGGTCAGCTGGCGCGATTATGGCGAGGTCATCCTCTGTGACAGCCATGACGAGATGCTCGCGGTGGCCAATGACATGGCCTATGAGCATGTGCAGGTGATGACCGACCGCGACGATTGGTATCTGGCGCAGATGCACAGCTACGGCGCGCTGTTCCTCGGTCCGCGCACGAATGTGGCGAATGGCGACAAGGTCATAGGCACCAACCACACCCTGCCGACGAAGAAGGCGGGCCGCTATACCGGCGGGCTCTGGGTCGGCAAGTTCCTGAAAACGCACTCCTACCAGCGCGTCACCAGCGACGAGGCGGCGGCGACCATCGGCGCCTATGGCTCGCGGCTGTGCATGCTGGAAGGCTTCGTCGGCCATGCCGAGCAATGCAACATCCGCGTGCGCCGCTACGGCGGGCGCAATGTCGGCTACGGCATGGCCGCGGAATGAGCCTGCCCCGCACCCCGTCGTTCCGGCTCGAGGGCAGGCGCGCCCTGGTGACCGGCGCCTCCTCCGGCATCGGTCTGGCCTGCGCGAGCGCGCTGGCCGATGCCGGGGCCGAGGTCATGATGGTGGCGCGCGGCGCCGACCGGCTGGAGGAGGCCGCGGCCGAGCTGCGGTCCGGTGGTGCCAAAGTCGGTAGCCGCGCGCTCGACATCGCCGATATACCGGCGCTGCGGGCCTTCGTTGCCGCAGACGGGCCCTTCGACATCCTCGTCAACGCGGCGGGGATGGCGCGGCACGGCGCGGCGCTGGACACGACCGAGGCGGATTTCGACGCCGTCGCGGCGGTCAACATCAAGGCCGCCTATTTCACCGCGCAGGCGGTGGCGCAGGGGCTGATCGCGGCGGGCAAGCCCGGCAGCCTGATCCAGATCTCCAGCCAGATGGGCCATGTCGGCGGCGTGGATCGCGCGGTCTATTGCGCGACCAAGCACGCGGTCGAGGGGATGACCAAGGCCATGGCGATGGAATGGGGGCCGCAGGGTATCCGGGTCAACACGATCTGCCCGACCTTCATCCTGACGCCCCTCACGCAATCGACCTTCGACGATCCCGCCCGCCGCGCCTGGATCGAGGAGAAGATCAAGCTCGGCCGCGTCGGCCGGGTCGAGGACGTGATGGGCGCGGTGCTGTATCTTGCCTCGGACGCGGGTGCGATGGTCACCGGGACGGCGCTGAAGGTCGACGGGGGATGGACGGCAGGATGAGCACCAAGGGTCGCATCACCGCACAGGATGTCGCGCGTCTGGCCGGGGTCAGCCAATCGGCGGTCAGCCGGGTTTTCACGCCGGGCGCCTCGGTCTCGCCCGCGACGGTCGACAGGGTGCGCGCGGCGGCCGACACGCTGGGCTACCGGCCCGATGCGCTGGCCCGCGCCATGATTACCGGCCGCAGCCGGATCATCGGGCTGGTGGTCGCCTATCTGGAGAACCAGTTCTATCCGCTGGCCATCGAGAAGCTGTCCCGCGCCCTGCAGGCGCGCGGCTATCACGTGCTGATCTTCATGGCCGAGAACGCCACGGACAATGTGTCCGAGGTGGTGCGCGAACTGATTGACTACCGTGTTGACGGGATCATCACCGCCTCGGTCTCGCTGTCGAACGAGCTGACCGGACGGCTGGCGGGGCAGGGCATCCCGGTGGTGAATTTCAACCGCGGACAGGAGGATCCCCGCCTGACCGATGTCACCTCGGACAATGTGGCGGGCGGGCGCCGGGCGACCGACTACCTGATCGCCGCAGGACACCGGCGCATCGCCCATATCATGGGCTGGCAGGGCTCCTCGACCGGGCGCGACCGGGCCGAGGGCTTCCGGCAGGCGATGGCGGCGGCGGGGCTGGAACCCGTGGCGATGATCGACGGGATGTACGACCGCGAGGCGACGATCCGGGCCACGCGCGACCTTTTCACCCGCCCGGACCGCCCCGATGCGCTGTTCGTCGGCAACGACCATATGGCTTTCGCGGCGATGGACGAACTGCGCTTCGGGCTGGGCCTCGGCGTTCCGGGCGATGTCTCGGTCATCGGCTATGACGATGTGCCGATGGCCGCCTGGCCCGCCTATGACCTGACCACCATCCGCCAGCCGGTCAACCGCATGGTCCGCGCCACGGTCGAGGCGATCCTCGGCATGATCGAGGGCGATGTCGCCCCCCAGAAAACCCACATCGACGGCCCGCTGGTCGAGCGGGGCTCCGCCCGCCGCCCGGATACCAACCTGAAGGAAGCATCAAGATGACGCCTGCCCAGATGGACGCCCGCATCGTCCGCTACGGGGATCTCAAACCCTGCAAGACCGCCTTCATTGACGCCCATACCCCGGGCAGCGATCAGAAGGAGAATTTCACCATCATCGGCGGCGGCGTGTCCGAAAGCGCCGACCAGCATGTCCATATCACCGAGACGCCGGGCTTCAACATCGGCGCCGCCGGGCAGCCGCCGAAATGCCGCAACAGCCTGCACAGCCATCGCACCGCCGAGGTGTTCTTCGTGCTCAAGGGCCGCTGGCGCTTTTTCTGGGGCCGCTGGGGCAAGGCGGGCGAGGTGGTGCTGGAAGAGGGCGACATCATCAACATCCCGACCGGCATCTTCCGCGGCTTCGAGAATATCGGCACCGATTACGGGATGATCATGGCGGTTCTGGGCGGGGACGACGCCGGTGGCGGCGTGATCTGGGCGCCGCAGGTGATCGAGGATGCGCGCAACCACGGGCTGGTACTGGGCGAGAACGGCAAGCTCTATGACAGCAAGAAGGGTCAGGCCCTGCCTGCGGGCGTCTCGCCCATGCCGCTGCTGAGCGAGGAGCAGTTGAAGGACTTCCCCGAGCTTACCACGGCGCAGGTGCTGCCCGATTATGTCGCCCGCTACTGGGACATGGTGGCGCTGTCCGATCGCCAGCCCTGCAAGGTGCTGGGCGCCGAGGGGCTGTTGCGCGACCGGCCGGGGTTCGAGATCGACTTCCTGACGCGCGGCTCGATCCCCGGGACCGCCTATGCGACCGACCGGCACGAGGTGCTGATGCCGGTGCGCGGGTATTGGCGGATGGATTGGGACGGCGGCAGCACCGTGCTGAACCCGGGCGACACCGCGGCGATCCCTCCGGGCCTGTCGCACAGCCTGACGCCCGCGATGACCGGCGAGGCGGCACTCTACCGGATCCGCAACACCGACGATCCGGCGGGGCTCACCGGGCGCCTGTCGTGACCCGCCGGCCGGTCGGGGGGTGGCGGGCATGACGCCGCTGGTCCTGGTGCCGGGCATGATGTGCGACGCGCGGATGTGGGGGGCGATCCCGTCGGCCCTTGCCCCGCGCGCCGTCCACCACGCGCTGCCCACGGGGGCCGGGACCATCCCCGCTATCGCCGCCGCCCTGCTGCGCGACCTGCCCGAGCGGTTCGCGCTGGCCGGGCTGTCGATGGGCGGCATCGTGGCGATGGAGATGTTGGCGCAGGCACCGGGCCGGATCGAGCGGCTGGCGCTGCTGGACACCAACCCCCTGGCCGAGGTTCCCGAGGTCCGTGCCCGCCGTCTCCCGCAGGTGAACCGGGTCCTCGTCGGAGGGCTGGATGCGGTGATGCAGGACGAGATGATGCCGCATTACCTGGCCGATCCCTCGGACCGTGAGACGCTGGCCCTTTGCCTCGACATGGCGCGCGGCCTGGGGGCGGAGGTCTTCCGCCGCCAGTCGCTGGCCCTGCGCGACCGCGCCGACCGGACCGGGGCGTTGCGCGCCTACCAGGGCCCCGCGCTGGTGTTGACGGGCGAGAGCGACCGGCTCTGCCCGCGCGACCGCCACGACCTGATGCATCGGCTGATGCCGCACTCCCGGCTGGTGATCGTGCCGGGCGCCGGGCATCTGCCGCCGCTGGAACAACCCGCCGCCACGCTTGCGGCACTCAAGGAATGGCTCGAGACATGACACCGACACTTCTGGATCTGCTGCGGCGGGTCGATACCCCCACCGTCTGCAACGCCATCGAGGTGGTGCAGGGCAAGCGTGGTTTCGGGGGCTTCACCCGCGGCACCATGCTTTGTTCCGAGCCCGGGCACAGCGTCGTCGGCTATGCCGTCACCGCGCAGATCGCCGCCCTCGCCCCGCCGAGCGAACCGGCCGAGGTGATCCGCGCCCGGCGCATGGCCTATTACAAGGCGATGCACGATGCGCCCAAGCCTTCGGTCGCGGTGATCGAGGATCTGGATTACCCGGCCTGCATCGGCGCCTATTGGGGCGAGGTCAATACCACGATCCACAAGGGCTTCGGCATGGCGGGGGCGCTGACCAATGGGGTGATGCGCGATCTGGGCGACCTGCCCGCGGGCTTTCCGGTCATCGCCGGCAGCATCGGCCCCAGCCACGGTTTCGTGCATGTCCGCAGTCTGGGCGAGCCGGTCACCGTCTTCGGCCTGCGGGTGGCGCAGGGGGATCTGGTCCATGCCGACCGCCACGGCGCGGTGGTCATTCCGACCGCGGTGATCCCCGGGCTGGAGGCGGGGATCGGGACGCTGCTGGCCTCAGAGAAGCTGATCCTCGACCCGGCGCGCAGGGCCGGTTTCGACTTCGCCGCCTTCGAGAAAGCCTGGACCGCCTTCGAGAACGCGCGCACCTGACGCCTCCACGCGGGGAAGCGGGAGAGCCGGAAGGCTGGGTCGCTCAGGGCGCGCCTTGCCCCCTGGCGGGGGACGCCGGAGGGGGGATGGCGAAGGCCGCATGCCCGCCGGACCCGCTGCGTGGACCCCGCATACCCCGGGGGGCGTTTCGTGAAGGGGCGAGGGCCCGGGCCGGACAAGCCTCAACCGGACCGGCATTGCGGCAGGATGGCGGGGCTGCATCGCAGGCGGCCCGGCCCGACGCGGGGCGTCGCCGGACGACGGACACCGACCGCCTCGCCCGGGCCCGCCTTCTGTCGCCGGTCCATCTGGAGGGGCCGATCCGGCTTGCCTCGTTCGATCTGCCGACGGCGGAGCCGCGCGTCACCCCCAGCGCCCTCCGCCCGCAGACCGGGCGGATCAAGGAGATCCCCGGCCACCGGCTTTTCGCCACTGTGGCCAATCGCCTGCAGCCGAGGCGATGCGCTGCCGCTCCTGATCCTCGGGCGGGGCAGGCTGGCCGCGCAGGCCTTGCACCGTGGCAAAGATCCCCGCCAGCAGCCTGACCCAAGCCCCGACTTGCGGGAAGATCCGGCCGAGCACCCGCATGCCGCTCACCGATCAGAGCGCAGCGGCAGGGATCCTTTACCGCGGGATCGGCATCACAGGCCGTTGCGGGCGGCTCGCGGCAGGGCCGCCGTGCCGCCGCCAGGCGCTGGCAGGATGCCGACGACATGCCCCGCCCCCGCAAAGAGCGGACAGATCAGGGCCAAGATCGTGAAAAGACCCGGAACCGCGTCGCGCATTGCTCCGCCCTGCAGGCCGGGGCCACGCCGGGCGCGGGCGCGGGCTGGCGAGGAGGTCATCCGTCTTGATTGCGGATCGGCAAGGCCGATGTCTGGCGGGGCGGCAGGCTAGTCGATGCCCAGCCGATAGAGCGCGCGCACCGCGGCGGCGTCGTCGATCCGCGCCGCGGCCTCGGCCAGAAGGCCGTCGTAACGCGCCTGCGCCTCGTGCCGGGTATGGGGCCAGTCGCTGCCCCAGACGAAGCGGTCACGGGGCAGAAGCGTCAGAAGCCGGTCGAGATGCGGGCGCGGATCCGCAGCGGCCCGGTAGGGCGCGCTGATCTTGACATGAATCCCCTCGCGCGCAGGCAGCGCCTCCAGCGCGTCGAGCCAGGGCTCGACCGCGGCCTCGGCCCGGGGCAGGCCCAGATGGTCGATCACCACCGGGACCGGCAGCGCGGCCAGCACCGGCAGATACCCGGCCAGCCGCGGGCTTTCCAGCTGAACCTCCAGATGCATGCCCAGATCCCGCAGCAGGGCGACCAGCCGCGAGACCGCTGCCTCGGCGGGATCGGGGAGCTCGGCGCCGGACACCAGATTCCAGCGCAGCCCGGTCACGCCCGACTCGGCCAGCGCCTGCAATTCGGCCTCGTCCACGTCCAGCGCGGTGACGGCAACCCCGGCAAAGCGCCGCCGGTCGAGCCCGGCGAGCGCCCGCAGCAATTGCGAATTGTCGGTGCCGAGGAAGCTGACCTGGACGATCACACCGCCGGCGAGTCCGGCACTGTCCTGACGGGCAAGCCATTGCGCGAGCGACGCTTTTTCAGCCGGCACATAGCGGGCACCGGCCATCGGCAAAAGCTGCTCGTAGACATGCGCATGACAATCGAAACGGATCACGGGGGCCTCTCTTCTTCACTTCTATATAGAACTAGTTGACTGGTGGGGTCAATTGGCCTATCCCGAAACAAGGAGGAGCCCGATGACCGCACCCAGCCCCCAGAGCGACACCCGTCTGCCGGCCTATCTGCGCCTGCGCGACGACATTGCCCGCCGCATCGCCGCCGGGGAATGGGGCCCGGACGACCTGCTGCCTTCCGAAAACAAGCTCTCGGCCCAACACGCGCTGAGCGTGGGCACGGTGCGCAAGGCGATCCAGCAGCTGGTGGACGAGGGGCTTCTGGAACGCCGCCAGGGTTCGGGCACCTTCCTGCGCAAGCCCGCCTTCGACGCCACGCTCTTTCGCTTCTTCCAGGCGCGCGAGGCCGATGGCGCACCCAGCATCCCCTCCAGCCGCCTGATCTCGCGCACCCGTGTCACGGCGCCCGCCGCGGTCGCCGCCGCGCTCGGCACCGGGGACGTGATCCGCATCGAGCGTCTGCGCTGCCTGTCGGAACAGCCCTTTCTGGCCGAGACGCTCTACATCCCCGCCGCCCGCTTCCCCGGCTTCGAGGCCATTCCCGAATCCGAGATCGGGCCGCTGCTCTATCCCGTCTACCTCGACCGGTACGGCGTCTTCGTCGCCCGGGCCGAGGACGAGGTGCGCTTCGGCACTGCCGATGCCGCCACGGCCCGTCGCCTCGGCATCGCCGAGGGCGCGCCCGTCGCGCTGATCGAGCGCCTCGCCTTCGCCATGTCTGGCGAGCCGGTGGAATGGCGCATCGCCTGCGGTCCCGCCGACCGCTTCCGCTACCGCAGCCGCATCGGCTGACGACAGACCATCCAAGGGAGGATACCCGATGAAGACCCTCATGCTCGGCGCTGCGGCGCTGGTTCTCGGCACGACCGTAGCCCAGGCCGACTACCCTGAGCGCCCCATCGAGATCACCGTCCCCGCCCCGGCGGGCGGCGGCACCGACACCAGCGCGCGCATGCTGGCCACGCTGCTGGAGGGCGAGCTGGGCACCTCGATCGCCATCCTGAACGCGGCCGGCGGTGGCGGCTCGGTCGGCGTCACGCAGTTCATGCAGGCGCGCAACGACGGCTATTCGTTGCTGGCCACCTGGAACAGCCCGATCACCACCGTGCCGCAGATGCAGCCCACCGCCTATGCGCCCGACAGCTTCGTGCCGGTCGCCTCGACCTCGCAGACCGCCTACACGCTCTGCGTCGCGCCCGCCTTCCCGGCCGAGACCGGCGAGGAATTCCTGGCCGAGCTGGCCGCCAACCCGGGCCGCTACACCTATGGCAATGACGGGATCGGCGGCACCATGCAGCTGGCGGCCGAGCGCATCTTCCAGGCCCGCGGGATCGAGACCATCGCCGTGCCCTTCGGCGGCGCGGGCGAGACGTTGCAGAACTTCCTCGGCGGTCACGTCGACATCTACGGCGGCTCGATCTCGCCGGTGCTGCCCTATGCCCAATCGGGCGAGGCGAAATGCCTGATCGTCACCTCGGCCGCCGCCGTTCCCGCCCTGCCGCAGGCCTCGGGGCTTGAGGCGCTGGGTCTGGGCGACAAGGAAACGCTGCTGTGGCGCATGGTTCTGGCCCCTGCGGGGACCGATCAGGCCATCGTCGACCGGCTGATCGCGGCGCTGGAAACCACGGTCAATTCGCCCCAATACACCGAGTTCCTGGCGGGCGTGGGCGAAGTCCCGAACGTCGTCACCGGCCCGGCGCTGGGTGAGCGCCTGCAGGGCGAGTTCGACGCGCTGGCCGAGGTCGCGCAGTCGCTGGGCCTCGCCCAATGACCGCGCGCGGGCAGGACATGATCCTTGGCCTGCTGTTCGCAGGCCTCGGATTGGCCGCGGCCTGGCAGGCGACGGGTTACCGTGGTGCCAGCGGAACCTATCCGCAGGTGCTGGGCCTGAGCCTGGCCGGTCTGGGTCTCCTGCTCGCGCTCAAATCCCTGTGGCGCGGGGCCAGGGTGCCGCGCCCTCTGGTCGACCATCCCGGCCGCGTGGCGGTCACCGTGGCAATCGGCGCGGGCTATCTGGCGCTGGTGCCGGTGCTGGGCTTCTACGCCGCCTCGGCGCTGGTCGCGGTGGTGCTGCCGGTGGCGCTGGGGTTCCGGCGCCCGCTCTACACGCTGCTCGCCGCGGCGGGCTTCATGGCCGTCGTCTGGCTGGTCTTCACCGGCCTTCTGGCCAAACCCCTGCCGACCGGCTTCTGGTCGGGCTGGTAAGCGGGAGCGCCTGACATGGACCTTCTGACGCAGATCGCGGGCTCCGTCTTCTCGCTGGGCTCGGTCGCGGCGATGCTGGGTGCCTCGCTGCTGGGCGTGCTGATCGGCGCGCTGCCGGGGCTGAACCCGGTGATGGCCATCGCGCTGCTGTTGCCGCTGACCTATTCGATGGAACCGCTCATCGCCCTCGGCATGGTCGCGGGGATCTATAACGGCTCGATGTACGGCGGGGCGATCCCGGCGATCCTGATGCGCATTCCGGGCACGCCCGCGGCCATCGCCACCACCTTCGACGGCTTCCCGATGACCCAGCGGGGCGAGGCCGCCCGGGCGCTGAAGATCGCCTGCTGGTCCTCGGCCATCGGCGGCACCGCCTCGGCGCTGGCCTTGATGACCATGGGCCCGCTCTTGGCCCGCGCCACGCTGCATTTCGGCCCGGCCGAGTATTTCTGGATCGCCATGTTCGGCATGGCCTCGATCGGCGTTCTGGTCGGGGACGACGCGCTGAAGGGGCTGATGGCGGCGGTGCTGGGCCTGCTTCTGGGCACCGTGGGTCTGGACAATCTGTCAGGCATCCCGCGCTACACCTTCGGCGAGCCTTGGCTGCTGGGGGGCCTCGACCTCGTGGTGATCCTTGTGGGCCTCTATGCCCTGCCGCCGGTGATCGCGCTGGCCGAACAGGCGGACCTGAAGGGCCTGTCGGCCGCGGCGCTGAAACTGGGCCGCGCGCGGCTGGGCTGGGCCGAGATCCGGGGGCTGATCCCGACCTGGCTGCGGTCCTCGTTCATCGGCATTGGCGTGGGCATCCTGCCGGGCGCGGGCGGCAATATCGCGGCCTTCCTCAGCTACAGCGCCGCGAAAAGCGCGAGCCCGGACCCCGACAGCTTCGGCAAGGGCAACCCGCAGGGCGTGGCAGCGGCGGAATGCGGCAACAACGCCGACAACGCCGCCTCGATGATCCCGGCGCTGGCGCTGGGGATCCCGGGGAACGTGGTCGCGGCACTGGTGCTGGGGGCGCTCTTGATCCACGGATTGCAACCGGGGCCGCAACTCTTCCACCAGAACCCGGCGCTGGTCGGCGGCTTCATGGCGCAGATGCTCATCACCTCGCTCCTGATCCTGCTGGTCGGCGGCGCCGCCGCCACCCGGGTATTCGCCCAGGTCCAGCGGCTGCCGGGCGTGCTGATGGTGCCGATGATCCTCGTGCTGATGGCGGTCGGCGTCTATGTCATCAACGGCCGGGTGGTCGATCTGTGGGTGATGTTTGCCGCGGGCCTCGCCGGCTATGTGCTGGAGAAACTGGCCTTCCCGCTGGCGCCGGTGGTGCTGGGCCTGATCCTCGGCCCGATGGCCGAGCAGAGCGTGCGCCGGGCGCTGCTGATAAGCCGGGGCGATGCGACCGAGCTGCTGACGCGCCCGATTTCGGCGGTGATCGCGGTGGCCACGCTGGCGCTGATCCTGTGGCCCATCCTGCGCGCATGGCAACGTCGCCGGCACGGCGCGAAGGCGCCCTGAACAAAAGCGCCCCGGGGATTTCCCGGGGCGTCTTGGTCTCAGCGCATCAGATTGGGCAGGAAGAGCGTGATCTGCGGGAAGCCGATCAGCAGGGCCATGACCACGACCTCGGCCAGCAGGAACCACAACACGCCCCGATAGATCGTCCAGATCGGCACCGAGGGCGTCACGGATTTCACCACGAAGACGTTCATGCCAAGGGGCGGCGTAATCATCCCGATCTCGACGTATTTCACCACGATGATCCCGAACCAGATCAGATCGAGCCCCAGCGCCTTCATCATCGGCAGGAAGACGGGCAGGGTTATCAGCATGATCCCCAGCGGATCGAGGAACATGCCCAGGATCAGGAACACGACCGAGATGGCCAGGATCACCATCAACGGGTCGCCCGCATAGCCGCCGACCATATCGGCCAGCAGGGTCGAGACGCCGGTCAGTGACAGAAGCCGCGTGTACATCACCGCGCCCATGCCGACGAAGAAGATCTGCGCCGTGCCCGACATCGATTCCTTCAGGGAATCGATGAAACTGGTCATGTTGATGCGGCGCTGCAGGATGGCGATCAGCAGGGCCAGCGCGGCGCCGGTGGCGCCTGCCTCGGTGGGCGTGACGATGCCGCCATAAAGCCCGCCGATGATGCCGAGGATCAGCGCGGTGACCGGCCAGACCTCGCGCAACGCCGACAACCGGTCGGCCTTCAGCGTCTGCAATTCCTCGTCCGAGAGCCTCGGCGCCAGCGCCGGGTTCAGCTTGCAGCGGATCACGATCAGCGCGACATAGGCCGCCGCGGTCAGGAATCCCGGCACGATCCCGGCGATCAGGAGGCGCGAGATCGAGACCTCGGCGAAGACGCCATAGAGCACCAGCATGATCGAGGGCGGGATCAGCGCGGCCAGCGTCCCGGCCGAGGCGACGACGCCGGTGGCCAGCGCCCGGTCATAGCCCGCGCGCAGCATCTCGGGGATCGCCAGCCGCCCCATCGCGGCCGAGGAGGCCAGCGACGAGCCGCAGGCCGCCGCGAAGCCGACCGAGGCCATGTTGGCCGCGACCGCCAGCCCGCCGGGCAACGCGCTGAACCACAGCCGCGCGGCGCGGAACAGGGCCGAGGAAATCCCGGAATGGTTGGCAATCGCCCCCATCAGCAGGAACATCGGGATCGCCGTCAGGTCCCAGCTTGCGGCAAAGGCGAAGGGGCTTTCGCGCAGGATCGACAGGGCGATGGGAAAGTTGCGGACATAGGCGAGGCCCAGCACCGAGACCACGCCAAGGGCCACGCCGATCGGCACGCGCAGCGCGATCAGGCCCAGCATGCAGCCCAGGGTTATCAGGCCGAAAGTCAACGGATCCATCAGGCGTTCTCCTTGCCCAGCCGCTGGCCGGTGATCGGATCGGTTCGCGTCAGCCGGGCGGCCAGCCGGAAGATCATGGCCAGCACCATCGCCGCCCCGGCGATGGGCAGGATCCAGCGGGTCGGCCAGATGGGCAGGAAGCCGCCCAGAATCTCCCAGACCTCGCCGCGCCGGGTGCGGGCAAGGGCCGATACCCAGGTCTGCCAGACGAAGGCCGAGACATAGAGGATGACCAGCAGATCGACGAGCACGGCGATGACCGCGCGCATCGGGCCGGGCAGGGCGCTGACGAAGATGTCGGCGGTGACATGTTCGTCGCGCAGCGTCACCCAGGCCAGCGGCAGGAAGGCGACGGCGATCATGTAATAGCTGGCAGTGATCTCGCCGGTGCCGGGCAGCGGCGCGTTGAACAGGGTCCGCGACAGAACGTCGATGGTCACATGCGCCATCATCAGGACGCCGGCCGCCAGCGACACGGCGAAGAGCGCATCGGCGATCTTCGAGATTATTCTATGGAGGGCTTTCATGATCGGCCTTCGGTCCGTCAGAGGGGAATCGGGGGCGCGATACCGCACCCCCGCTCTTGTCTGTCCCGTGGGTCTCAGAGGGTCGAGGGATCGACGTTGGCGAAGACCTCGTCCCAGATGCGCTGGGTCCAGGCGTCCACATCGGTGCCCAGTTCCGCGGTCACCGGGCGCCAGCGATCGACGGCCGCCAGATAGGCGTCGATCAGCGCTTCGGGATCCTCGACGCCCAGCGTCTGGCCCACGCCGATCAGGCGGGCGCGGTCGTGCTCGGCAAAGCCCTCGACCATGGCGCGCAGGTCATCGGCCGGTTCGACCAGTTCGACGCCGTTGACCTGTTGCTGGTTCTCGAAGCTCTCCTGATCGCGCAGCACGTAATTGCCGATCGTGTGCTTGGCGGTGATGAAGGCCGAGGCGCGCATCACGGCGGCCTGTTCCTCGGCCGAGAGGCCGGTGAAGAGGTCGCGGTTCATCAGCAGGCCGACGGCGGGCGCGGCGTTGCCCAACGGCAGGTCGGTGACGTAGCGGGCGTATTCGCCGTAGCCATAGGTCTGCAGCCATTCGCGCGTCGCCATCAGGCAATCGAGGCCGCCGCGCTGCAGAAGGCCCACGGCTTCGGTCAACGTGACGGACATCGGCGTGGCGCCGCCCATCACCGCCATCTCGCCATAACCGCCGGTGGCGCGGACGCGGCGCCCGGACATGTCGGCCAGCGACGCGGTCGGCTGGGTGCACATCAGCCGGTAGGAGGCCGAGGCGAAGCCGCCGAACAGCAGCGCGTTGTTCTCGCGCGCCTCGGTCAGGCAGGAGGGGCAGTGCAGGAACACCGTCTCGGCCGCCGCCGCCGCCACCGCCATCGGGTCATCGCCCGGCACGACGATGGAATAAAGCAGCGTCAGCGAGGGCATGGCCTCGGGCGTGTAGACCGGGATCTGCAGGCCGCCCTGCATCAGGTCGTCAGTCACCGCCGCCAGCGTGCCGCGGCCATCGGCCAGCTGGCCGCCCGCGATCAGTTCCCATTGCAAAGCGCCGCCGGTGGCCTCGGACATCATGGCGAAGGCCTCGGGCAGGGTGTCGGTGTTCAGGTAATCCGACGCGGGCGGCCAGGAGCCGTAGATCGGCGTCTGGGCCAGCGCGCCCGAGGCCATCAGGCCCAGGGCGGCGGTGGTCAGGGTCAGGGTCTTCATGGTCATTTACTCCTCCCAGTAAATCGCGCCGACGTGGCGCTGGACGAATGGTCTGTCAGGCTGCGGTCAACCGGGCGGGCAGGCTGTGATAGCCGCGCAGCCAGTTGATGTGCACATTCTCGGGTTTGCCGGTCAGCTCGATCCGCGAAACCTTGCGGGCCAGCGCGCCCAGCACCGATTCCGCCTCCAGCCGCGCGACCATCTGGCCGACGCAGCCATGGATGCCGGTGCCGAAGGCCAGATGCCCCACGGTGCGGCGGCTGATGTCATAGGTGTCGGGATCGTCCCAGCGCTCGGGGTCGCGGTTGGCGGCAGCCAGCCACATCATCACCTTCTCCTCGCCGCCCAGTTGGACGCCGGCCAGTTCGGTCGGGCCGCTGGTGGTGCGGCCGATGACCGGCGAGGGCGCGAACCAGCGCAGCCCCTCCTCGAAGGCGGCGCGGGCCAACGTCGGATCGGCGCGCAGCTTGGCCCATTCGCTGGGGTGCTCGATCAGCGCCTTCATGGCGATTCCGATGCCGAAGACCGTGGTGTCGATGCCCGCCGAGATGAAGGCGCGAACCAGCATGCCCGCATCCTCGGCGCTGATCTCGCCGCGGTGGACATAGGAATAGATCTCTTCGCCAAAGCCGCCCGGGACAAGGTTTTCCTCGGCCATCTGGGCCGCGACATATTCGAAGGTGCCCTGTTCCTCGACCACCTTGCGGGCCGCGTAATAGAGGTCGTTCTTCGGGCCCATCGCGTTGAAATTCAACTCGGAATAGGGCATCAGATGATGCCGCCCGCTGGGTTGCAGGCCCACCGCGTCGGGCAGCACCTTGAACGGGAAGGCGAAGGCCAGCTCGCTTGCCAGATCGACCTCGCCGCCGCGTTCCAGCAGCGCATCGACGATCCGCTCGGCCTCGGCCCGGAAATCATCGGCCATCTTGCGCAGCGCGGCGGGCGACAGGACGCGGGCCAGCACCTTGCGGTTGGGCGTGTGGACCGGCGGATCGGCCTCCAGAATGACCGAGGGTTTGCGCCAGGGCTCGTCACGCACGACATTGGTCAGGCCCGTGCCGAAGGCCGAGGAGAAGCGGCGCCAATCCTCGAAGACCTCGCGCACGACCTTGTCCCGGCCGGTGATCCAGAAGCCGTATTTCGGCACCCAGGCCACGGGACCGGCTGCGCGGATCGCCTCGTCCAGGGCGATGGGGTTGTCCATGCTTTCCCGGCTGAACGGGTCGATGTCCAGAATGGGCCGGTCGAGCGAGTCGCTTGCGGGCATGGGGTCTCCTCCTCCGTTGCTAGTTTAATTAGCAACTCATTTAATTTGCAAGTGGATTGTATCTTTGGAAACAGTTCACCGTCTGGCGGCGGCCTGAAGCCAGAGCGACACGGCCACGGCGCCCGGATCGGGATGGCCCAGAACCCGGTCGCCGACATAGCTGGAGCGTCCGCGGCGGGGCTTCATCGCCTTGGTCGCCTCGGCTCCCTGAAGGGCGGCGGCGGCGGCGGCGCTCAGGCGTTCGGCCGGGTCGCCGCCCCGCGCCATCGCCGCAACGGCCGGGGCCAGCGCATCCACCATGGTCCGGTCGCCGGGGGCCGCGCCGCCCAGCTCGCAAAGCGCTGCCACACCCTGGGCGAAGGCTTCGGCCAACAATGTGCCAGCCTCACCCTCGGTCACTTCCAGCGCATTCGCGACGCCGAAGGCGAGGATGGCGTAGAGCGGGCCCGAGGTGCCGCCGGTCGAACGGCGCACCACCGCGCCGACATGGCGCCAGAAGGTGGCGCCGGTCAGCCCCTCCAGCGTGGCGCGTTCGGCCAGCAGCGCCTCGGCCCCGCCGGCCAGCGAGCGGCCGATATCGCCGTCGCCGACGATCTGGTCCATGCGCGTGAGTTCAGGTTCGGCGGCAATCAGCGCCTCGCACCCCGCGACCAGCGCGGCCATCACGGCGGGATCGGCGTGGCCCGTCGCGGTGACGGGTTCGGCCACCGCCGGGGCGGGCAGGGTCATCCCCTGACGCAGACCCGGCAGGGTCCAGGCCGGAGCCTCGGCCGGGGCGTCCAGCGCTGCCAGCCTGTCATCGTCCAGCGCCATCAGCGAGAGAGAGACGCCCGCCATGTCGATGGCGGTAAGGTAGGTGCCCGACCAGACCCGCGCGACCTCCAGCCCCAGCCCTGCGCAGGCCGCCAGCGCGTCGCCCGCGACGATGGAAATCTCCATCGGCGGGGTGGAGCCGAGGTTGTTGACCAACAGCGCCACGCGATCCCCGGCCTTCAGCCCGCGATCCCGGGCGATGGTGCCGATCAGCGCCTCGGCCAGATGGGCGGCAGGGCGCAGGGCCTCGCGGCTGAGGCCTGCCTCGCCGTGGATGCCGAGGCCCAGCTCGATCTCGTCATGCGCCAGCTCGAAATTCGGGGTCCCGGCGGCGGGGACGATGCAGGGGCTGAGTGCCACACCCATCGAGCCGGTGGCGGCCACCGCGGCCTCGGCCCGCGCCTTGACCTCGGCCAGCGGCAGCCCGGCTTCGGCCGCGGCACCGGCGATCTTGTGGACCAGCACGGTTCCGGCGATGCCGCGCCGCCCGGCGGTCTTTTCCGCCGATCCCAGCGCCGCGTCGTCATCGACGATCACCACCTCGCAGGCGATCCCCTCGCCCCGGGCGATCTGCGCCGCCAGACCGAAGTTCAGCCGGTCGCCGGTGTAGTTCTTGACGATCAGCAACACGCCGCCGGGGCCCGCCACCGCGCGGATCGCCGTCAGCACCGCATCGGTCGAGGGCGAGGCGAAGACATCGCCCGCCACCGCCGCCGTCAGCATCCCGCGCCCGACATAGCCCGCGTGGGCCGGTTCATGCCCCGAGCCGCCACCCGAAATCAACGCGACCTTGCCCGAGGCGCGCAGCACTTCCAGATCCGCGCGGACAACGATGGTCGTCCCCTCGATCAGCCGCAATCCGTTCGAGGTCGCGACCAGCCCGGCCAGCGCCTGCGGCACGACATCCTTCACCTCGTTGATAAGCTTTTTCATCGCGGCTCCCCTCCCGGTTTGCAATTAAACAAGTTGCTGGCTAGACAGGCCCCAGTCGCAGGAGGCCCTGGCATGAACGATCCCGACCTCATCACCGAAAGCGGTCTTTCGGTGCAGGCGGGGCGCTATGCGCCCTATTATCTGTCGGTGCTGAACAACCGCCTCGCCTGGGGCGCGTCGCAGCTGTACCTGCATCTCTTCGACATCGGTCTGAACGAATGGCGCATCCTCTCGGCCCTGCGCAACGAGCCCGGCATCCAGGCCCTGCGGGTGGGCGAGATGGTGGCGATGAACAAATCCGTCGTCAGCCGCTCGACCCGGCGGCTGGAGGATCTGGGCTATGTCGTGGCCCGGCTGGACCGCGCGCGGCGCCTGTTGTGGCTGACGCAGGCGGGGGCCGAGCTGCATGACAAGATCATCGCCATCGCCCTGCAACGCGAGGCGGCGCTGCTCGACGGGCTGGACGAGGCCGAGCTGGACCGGCTTTTCGCGCTGATGGAACGGCTGCGCGAGAACCTCGCCAAGGTCGATGCCGTCGACCGCGCGCTGATGGGCCGCGACTGACGCTGGGCTCAGGGCAGGGCTGTTCACTGCTGGGTTTCCGGCAGATGGACCACCAGCCCGTCCAGGTCAGGCTCCAGTTCGATCTGGCATCCCAGGCGGCTGCGCGCGTCAATCGGCGCGGCGGCGCAGTCGAGCATCGCTTCTTCCATGTCCTGCATCGGTGGCAGCCTGTCGGCGAAGTCCGGGTCGATATGGACATGGCAGGTGGCGCACATCGCCGAGCCCCCGCATTCGCCGATGATCCCGGCAACGCCGTTCTGGACGGCCGCCTGCATGATGCTGGTGCCTGCCGGAACCGACAGCTCGGTGCGGCGCCCCTCGGCGCTGACAAAGGTTAGATTGACCATGCGGGACACTCCTCTCACGCGGTTCATAATACAACCAGTTTAATTTGCAACTCGATTTGTGAGGGAAGAGGCCGGGCTCGACGGCCCGTTTCAGGCGTCGCCGCCGCCCCTCGTTTGCGCGCCGGTCGGCGGCGGACCGGGCAAGCGGCCCCTAACGACCGCGGAATTCGAAGGAGAAATCGCGCTGCGCGCCCGGGGGAGGGGCGGGGAAGGGCGCGGCACGACGGAGGTGATCCAGCGCGGCCTGATCGAGGTCGGCGCTGCCCGAGGACCGGGCCAGCGCGGCGGAGGCCAGACGGCCATCCGCGGCGATGGTGAAGACCACGGTGGCCGCCCCCCGCGCCCGAACCCGCGCCTGCCGCACGCGCTGGATCTGACGCATGACCTCGCCGGGATAGGAGGAGACCGCAGCAGTCCCGGGGGCGCTGGCCCGGGTGGCGGCTTGGGTCTCGGCCTGTCCCCGGGCGCCATCGGCGCTGCCGCGGCGGGCGGAGCGGTCGCTGTCGCCGCCCGTTTGTGCGCGCCGCGCGGGGCGCGCCGCGCGGTCCGGGCGTCGTTGCGGGCGGGGCGTATCGGCGTCGGCGGTCAGGACGGCGATGGCGCTTTCGGCCGGTGGGGAAGGGGCGGGTGTCGTCCCTGTCGGGGATGGCGCGCTGGCGGCCATGTCGGGGACCGTGGGCACAGCGCCCCGCGCGAAATCGCGAAAATCGCTGCCGAGCGCTGCCGGGACCGCTGCGCCGCCTCCGGCGATTGCCACCTCGACGTCCGGCGGCGCCAGCGTGACCAGTACCGCGCCATGGGCGAGGAGCGACAGAACCCCTGCCAGCGCAATGCCCTTCCAGCCGGGCCCGGTGGCCATGGCCTGACGCGACAGCCTCATGCGGCGCGCCTCCGGTCGGATGCCTTGGATCCGGGGTCAGCCGCACCCGCGACCCGTCCGGCGAAACCCGCCCCCCTCACCGCACGCCCCGTTCACCCAGGATCACCACCCGCGCGGCCCCGCCCTCGGTCAGAGCGGCGGCAAGGGTGACGAGCGTGCTGGCCGGGACCTGTCGGTCGGGCAGGATGCGGGCCACCCGCGGCTCGGTGAGGGTGGCGAGATAGCCGGCGGCATCGGTCTCGGCCCCGCCCTGCAGCAACTGCCCCTCGGCGGTCAGGACCAGCGCATCGGGCGGCGGCTGCAGCGGCGTATCGCCGAGATCCACCAGGGCGATCCCCTCGCCGGGCGAGGGGGCGAGCGTCCCGGCGATCAGGAAGAAGATCAGCATCAGGAAGACGACGTTTATGAGCCCGATCACCGGCTCGCCCTTGGTGCGGCGGACGGGTCGGTGCAGGCTCATGGCAGCACCCGGATGCCGAAAGGCGCGCCGCGCAGGGTGGCGAGAATATCGACCAGCCGCTGCGCCTCGACCCCCTCGGACAGCGCGATCAGCACCATGCCGCCTTCGCCTGCCAGCGCAGCGAGACGGGCGGCGAGGTCGGCGACCGGCGCTTCCACGGCGTTGACCCGCAGGCTGTCAGGCGCGAGCTGCACGAAGACCGGCGGGCGGTCGCTGGCCCCGCCGCCCGGCCCTCCGGGCGAGAGGTCCAGCTCGCCCAAACGGGTGAAGGTCGAGGTCAGCATGAAAAACAGAAGCAGCAGGAAGATCACGTCGATCAGCGAGGTGAGCGACAGCGCGGCCCGGCGCGGCGGCGGGACGAGGCTAGCCATCGGCACCGAGACCGGCGCAAAGGGCGGTGTCGATGATCCGTTCGGCCATCAGCGCCTCGCGGGCGATGCGGGCGTCGAACCAGTTGAGGATCAGCGAGGCGGGCATGGCCACGGCCAGGCCCACGGCGGTGGTCAGGAGCGCCACCCAGATCCCGCCCGCCAGTACCGAGGGATCGACGGCGGCGCCCGCCGCTTGCAGGCCCTGGAAGGCCTCGATCATGCCCAGCACCGTGCCGAAGAGCCCCAGCAGCGGCGCCACCTGCGCCACGGAATCGAGCAGCCTGAGCCCGGCCGAGAGCCGCGCCAGACGGGCCGCGGCAAGCCCGGTCAGCCGCGCCCGCACCGCGTCTTGCGCGGGGTTCGGGGCGGCCCGCAAGGCGGCGACCGCGAGGGCCGCCAGATGCGAGGGGGCGGCGGCGGCGGCCTGCGTGGCGCGCTCGGCCTCGCCCCGGTCCCAGGCCGCGAGCGCCTGCTCCAACGCGCCATGCCGCCCGACACCCAGCCGCAGGAACTGCCCCAGCTTGACCAGGATCAGCGCCAGCGCGATCACCGACAGCGCGATCAGGATCATCACCACCGGGCCGCCCAGATCGGCCAGTTTGCGCAGAGCCTCGGGGAGCGGGCTCATTGCAGCATCTCGACCGGCACCCGGGTCTCCAGGGCGAGGGGCGCGGCGCAGGCAGGTCCCTCGGGCGCACAGCTGTCGATGCCGTTGACCAGAAGCCGCGCGATTCTGTCGCAGGCAAGACCCGCCATCCGGAACGACCGGACCCGCATCCGCGCCGCGGGCAGGTTCTGCAGATCAAAGAGGGTCAGCGCCGCGACCTGTCCCGCGGTGTCGAACAGCACCGCCTCCAGCACCAGCCGGTCCAGATCCGCACCGCTGTCGTTCTGGGCGACAAACACGATCTGGCAGGCGTCGTCCTGGGGTTGCAGCGCGTTCAGTTCCAGCCGGATTGGCCCCGCCGTGGCAGGGCTGGCGGCAAGGATGAGCGCGAGGGTCAGGCAGCGGGACAGCAGCGTCATGTCAGGCTCCGTGCAGCGGGGCAGGGGCGCGGTCGGCCCCCGGATGGGCAAGGGCGTAGGGCAGCAGGAACCGGCCCTCCGCCGTGTCGATGAAGCCGGCGCGCAGGCCGAAGACGGTGGCGAGGCGCGCTTCGGTCAGGACTGCGGCGGGCTCGCCATCGGCGACGATCCGGCCGCGCTCCATCACCACCAGCCGGGTGCAGAAGCGCGCCGCATGGCCCAGATCGTGCAGCGAGACCAGGATGCCCCGCCCGCCCTCGGCCAGCTGCCGCAGCCGCTGCATCAGGGCGATCTGTTGCGCCGGGTCCAGCCCGGCCGCGGGTTCGTCGGCCAGGATCAGGGGCGTGTCCTGCACCAGCACCCGTGCCAGCAGCACCCGCGCGAGCTCCCCGCCCGAGAGGTCGGTCGCCGACCTGTCGGCGAAGGCGGCGAGATCCAGCGCGTCGAGAACCGCTTCGATCCGGCGGGTCGCGCTGTCAGGGGTGGCGGCGCCCGGCCCCCGGTGCGGCAGCAAGCCCAACGCCACCAGATCGCGGACCGGCATCGGCCAGGCGACGGTGCGGGTCTGCGGCAGGAAGCCTGCGTGGCGGGCGCGGGCCGCGGCGTTCATCTCGGCCAGCGAGGAATGCCCGGTGTGACGGATCAGCCCCAAGGCTGCGCGCAACAGCGTGGTCTTGCCCGCGCCGTTCGGCCCGATCAGCCCGACGCAATCGCCGGGACGCAGGCTGAGCGAGGCACCGGACAGCAGCGCGCGCCCGTGCCGGCTGACGCCCAGCTCCCGCAGATCAAGGAGGGGTGCGCTCAATGTCCGAGCCTTTCGGGCGTGTCCTCGGGCGCCTCGACCCCGCCGTCGTGCATCAGCAACCAGCGCCCCAGCAGGTCGGCATCCACCCCGCCCTCGCGCGCCGCCTGCCTGAGGCCCACACGCAGGGTGCGGCGCTGGTCGCGGCCCTCGGGCAGGATCAGCACCTCGGGCGCGACGCCCGCCCGCAGATGCTGCATCAGCTCGGTCTTCAGAAGCGCCAGATCCGCAGGGCCGAAGCGGTCGTAAAGCCAGGCCCAGCCGCGGGCGGCCTCGGGGTCATAGGGTTTCTCGCGGCCCTCGCCATCGGTGAAGGGGCTTGGCGGATGGAGCCCGGCACAGGGCACGAGGCCCGGCGGGATCGCCTGATTGGCGGAATGCGTCCGCCCGCCGCGCAGAAGCCGGGGCAGGACATGGGTATGGGGCCCGGGGGGCGACACGCCGCCGGTATCGGGCCCTCCGATCTTCTGGAACACCTCGACCCGGCCCAGCCGGGTCAGGGCCACGCGATGCGGATGGGCCCGCAGGATCGCGGCCATCGCCGGGTTGTCGGGCGCCATCAGCGATTGCCCGGCGGCGGCACGCAGCACGGCCAGCAGGGCGGGATCGGCGGTGCGGATGCAGAAATCGACCTGCGGCTGGGCCAACCCCATGTCGAAAAGAACCGCTCCGCGGTCCTCGGGGCGCAGGGCGTCACGGTCGGGGCCAAGCTCGGTCAGGACCGCACGCCCGGACATGGCGGCGGCCTCGGTCGGCAGGCACAGCATCAGCGACTGCCCCCAGCGCCCGGCGCGGGGCGAGAGCGTCTCGCAGGCCACCGGCTGCAGCTCGGATGGCAGCGACAGGCGGATGCCGCCGCGTGCGGTGACCCGCATCATCGCCTCGGCCGAGGCGGGTTCCTCGGGGTCGTGGCGGAACTCGGCGATGGCGCCGAACGAGCCCATCGACCAGCCGGTGCCGGGATCGGCAAGATGGCGTTCGAGCAGCGAGACGGTGGCAGTCAGGTTCATGGCGGACCTCAGGCGTTTTGCGCGAAACGGGTGCGCAGGATGAGCATCAGGAAGAAGGGCGCACCGAGGATCGCCAGCAGCACCCCCAGTTTCAGATCGCGCCCCGGCAGGATCAGCCGCACGGCGATATCGGCGGCGAGCAGCAGCGCCGCGCCCCCCAGCGCCGAGACCGGCAGCAGCCGCGCCGGATCGCCCCGCGTGGCGCGGCGCAGGACATGCGGCACCATCAGGCCGATAAAGCCGATGGCTCCGGCCACGGCGGTGGCGGCGCCGACCACGGCGGCGGTGCCCAGCAGCACGGTTGCCCGCAGCCGGCCGAGGCTCACGCCCATTGAGGCGGCGGCATCCTCGCCGAGTGTCAGCGCGGAAAGGGCGCGGGCCTGGGTCAGGAGCAGGGCGCAACCGAGAATGATGAAGGGCAGGGCGAGGGCGACATGGCTCCAGGACCGATCGGCCAGCGAACCCATCAGCCAGAAGACGATCTCCTGCGCGGCGAAAGGATCGGGCGACAGGTTCAGCACCAGGGCCAGCCCCGCGCCCGACAGGGCCGAGACGCCGATCCCGGCCAGGATCAGCGTCAGCGCGCCGCCCGCCGGGCCTGCCAGCAGCGCCAGCACCAGCACGGCGATGAAGGCCCCCGTGAGGCCTGCGAGCGGCAGGGCCAGCGCGAAAGCGGCGGCAAGGCCGGTCTGCAGGGCCAGCACCGCCCCCAGGGCGGCCGCGCCCGAGACGCCCAGAAGGCCCGGCTCGGCCAGCGGGTTGCGCAGATAACCCTGCATCACCGCGCCCGACAGCCCGAGGCCCGCGCCGATGGCGGCGGCCAGCACCGCACGCGGCAGGCGGAGTTCGCGCATGACCAGCGTCAGCGGCCCGCCATCGCCCCGAAACAGCGCGGACAGGCTGTCCGTGACCGGCACCGAAGCCGGGCCGATCAGGATCGAGGCGAGGAACAGCAGCGCCACCAGCGCGACAAGGGCGGGAACAAGCAGGCGGTTCATGGCGTGGTCTCGTCGATCAGCCGGGCAATGGCGTCCAGCACATGGGGCGTGCCGCAGACCCAGTCGCGGTCATTCGCCGCGACCCCCGCGCGATAGGCGCGGCTATGGCGCAGGGCCGGGTGATGCAGCAGGGCGCGGGCCTCGGACCAGCCGTCGGGGCTGCGGCCGGGCTGGCCGAGGATCAGCCGGTCGGGATCGGCCATGAGCAGCGATTCCAGCGTCACCATGCCGCCCCAGGTGAGACCCAGCTCATCGGCGATATTGCGCAATCCGGCTTCGCGCAGGATGTCACCCGAGAGGGTCCGCGACCCCCCGGTCCAGCCCCGCGCGGAATAGAGGACCGCGCGCGGCCCCTCGGTCCCGGCGCGGGCGTCGCGCAGGGACGCGGCCAGCCGGGTACGGTCGGCGCGGAACCCGGCGATCAGCGCTTCGGCCTCGGCCTCGCGCCCCAGCGCCGCGCCCATCTGCGTCAGGGCGCCCTCGATCTCGTCGAGGCTGTTCTCGGGCTCGAAGCGGATCACCGGCACGCCGAGCCGCTGCAGCATCGCCACCGTGGCGACGGTGGAATAGCGCCCTGCCAGCACGAGGTCCGGCTGCAGCATATAGATCTCTTCGGCCAGCCCGTGATTGGCGGGAAGGGCGCGCGCCGCGTCCCGCAAGGGGGCCACGGCGCCGTCATGGGCGAGGTAGCTGACCGAGATCAGCTGTCCGGGCGCCGCCAGCATCAGCGCCAACTGGTCGGTGCAGAGGTTCATCGACACCACCCTCGCGGGCGGCGCCGTCTGCGCCGCGCCGGCGCCGGCCCAGAGGGCCAGCGCCAGCACGGCGGCCAGCCCCTCAGAAACGCGCGCGAAGACCGACATAGGCCGACCGCCCCCGTCCTGCGTAGCCCCAGACATCCATCACCTCGGCGTCGAACAGGTTCGCCACCCGCCCGACCAGCGTCACCCGCGGGCTCAGCTCGTATTGCGCGGCGAGGTCGAGGGTGGTGTAGGCGGGCAGTTCGACCGTGGGATTGGCGCCCCAGAACTGCGTGTCCCAATTGCCCCGCACATGGCGCAGATCCGCGCTGAGGCTGCCGCGACCCTGCGCGAAGCCCCAGGTGGCGCCCAGCGACAGCTCGTGTCGCGGGCGGCGGATCTCGACGCTGCCATCGGGGTTTTCTGCCCGGAGCCAAGTATAGGCCATCCGCAGCCCGAGCGTTTCGGTCAGCTGCGTGCGGCCGCTGACTTCCACCCCATGCCGCAGGCTGTCGCCGCTCTGGTTGATGTAGCTCCAGCTGCCGGGGCCGGTCGAAACGGCGGTGATCTCGTCGGTCATCACCTCGCGGAAGAGGGTGACATCCAGCACGCCCTCGCTTCCCAGCGGCATCTCCAGCCCCAGGTCGAAGGACAGGTTGCGCTCGGGCCGCAGATTGGGGTTTCCGATATAGCCGAAGGCGGCGGCGTAGAGCTCGAAATAGCTCGGGTTCACCACGCCGGTGCCGGCCGAGCCATGCAGCCGCCAGCCGCCGCCGAGGTCATAGGCCGCGGCCAGCGTCCAGGTGGCCGCATCCTCGAAGACCCGGTTGTCGTCGTAGCGCCCGCCCATCTGCACCGAGAGCCCGCCGAATTCGCCCCGGTATTCCAACGCATAGGAGGTGCTGGCCCGGTCATAGAGCGGGTTCGAACTGCTCGAATCCCGCTCCCATTCCAGCATCGCGGTCAGAAGATGCGCGGCGCTCTCGACCGGCGCGCCGTCGAGGCCGAAGCTCAGCCGGTAATGCACGGCATCGGTCCGCGTCTCGGTCGGGGCGCCGCCGCTGCTGGCCTGGCTGTTGCGCGTCGTGGCCAGCGAGAGGCGATGCACCAGCCGCCCGCCCGCCTGTTCATAGGTCAGGCCCAGGCCCGCCGTCAGCTCGTCGCGGTCGCTGAAGAGGGTCGGGTCGTCGACCACATAGCCCCGCCAGTCGGTCGCCATCCAGTCGGTCGCATCGTAATCGTAATGCTCGCGCGACCGGCGCAGGGTGAAATCGACGCTCAGGTCGTCGCTCAGCGCGTAATCGCCCGACAGGATCGCGGAGCTGCGGCGGATGCCGTCCCGCTCGCCGCCGCTGCCGGAATTGTCGTACCCGAGGTCATCGAGGTGCGAAAGCGCCAGCGACACACCGCCCCGCTCGCCGCGCCAGCCCAGAAAGCCCGAGGCCCGGTGCGCCGCGCCGGTCTCGACCGAGACTTCGCGCGTCAGGCCGGGCGTGGCGCGGCGGGTGACGATGTTGATGACCCCGGCCGAAGCATTCGAGCCATAGACCACCGATTGCGGCCCGCGCAGGACCTCGATGCGCTCGATCATCGCCGTTTCCAGCCCGCTGAGGATGTATTCGCCATCCCCGCCCGCGGCCTCGATCCCGTCGATCAGGATCAGCGTGTGATTGGCCTCGGCCCCGCGGATGCGGACCTGGGTGAAGCTGTCGCCCGAGCCCGAGACCGCAACACCGGGCAGCGCGCGCAGCGCCTCCTGCACGGTGGTCAGGCCGCGTTCCTCGATTTCCTCGCCGGTGACAAGGGTCACGGCGCGGCCGAGGCTGTCTTCCTCGACGGGCGTCAGGCCCGCGCTGAGGATCAGCGTGCCGAGGTCGTAATAGGTCTGCGCGCTGGCAGGTCCGGCCACCAGGGCCAGGCTGGAGACTAGGGAAGGCAATAGGCGCATGGAACCCCCGAACGGATGCGCAGACACCCGGGAAAGGTGCCGTCGAAACAACGATGTGCGGGGTGATGAGACCGCCGCGGGTGAAACTCACCGCGACGGCATGGCCGTTGCCCTGGCGCCCTCCGCGCCCGGAACAGGGTGATGTGCCGGCAGGTCTCCTGACTCGCGGGTCATCGCTTGGCCGGGCCTTCCCGGGGCAAGGGGCCCCAGTGGCATATCCGACCGCACTCGCCGCTCACAGTTGCGGGGGCAGTCCCGGAATAGCGCCCCATGGCGGGGCACGCACCGGGTTCCCTTCTTGCGTCCTGCACGGTGACACCGCGCAGGAACCGGAACGCCCTTTGGGTAGCATCGCGGTTCGACCAAGGTCAAGCGATGCCGGTGCCCGGCGGGAAGTGTCCGGGATGGCTGATGGCGGCGATTGCCCGGGGGCGGAGCGGTGCCGGGGACTAGAGATCGCGGACCAACCGCAGGCCCAGATGCGCCGGGGGTGTGCCGGTGGCGCAGCCGCCGCGGGCCGGGTCGCGGACCAGATAGGACAGCGGCGCCAGATGCTCGCCGCCGACGTAGAAGGCGGCGCAGCGGTCAGGTGCCACATCCGGGCCCTGCACACAGTCCGAGGTCCATTCCCAGACGCTGCCGTCGAGATCGGCGATCCCCTCGGCCGTGGTCGAGAAGGCGCCCTGTGCGCGCAGCCGGCGCGGGGCGTTGGTCTCCAGCAGATAGGCCGAGGCCCAGCGGAGATTGGGGTCGGTGAAGATCGGATCCGGGGCCTCGGGCAGCACGGATTTCGCCATCGCCTGCCATTCGGTCGAGCTGGGCAGCCGGTAGCCGCCACCGCTGCGCCGGTTGAACCAGGCGAGGTAGTCCTGCGCGTCCAGATAGTTGATGCCGGTGGCGGGCGTGGTCGCGGGGTCGAGCGCCGCCGGGGCCTGAAGGGCAAGGCCGCAGGCGCCTTCGGCATGGCAGCGGTTCCATTCGGCGACCGTCACCTCGAAACGCTGCACTTGAAGCCGGTGTCCGTCCGGCAGGAGGATGGCCTCGGCGGCCATTTCCGGGCCGGGCAGCAGGTCGGGGCGGGCCGGCATCAGGCCCGCCCCCAGGGTGATGACCGCCGCCAGAAGTGCCAGACCCGCGGCGGCGAACCGGGACGCTGGGCGCCGGGCGGGCAGGGCGGGGATTGCGGCGGCGGTCATGGCGGGGACTCCGGTCGGCAGGTCAGAAGGCGCGCGGCGCCACGACCTGTTCCATCAGTTCGTTGTTCCAGGCCCCTTCGACCACCACATGCGCCGTGGCGCCGAGGATCGCGGCCTCGATCAGGTTATGGTTGACATAGGCATAAACGCCCGGCTGCTCGAAGGTGTACAGCACCGCCACGGCCGAGCCGCCGCGCACGAACCAGGTCTCCATCCCGGTCAGGGGCGGATCCGAGAACGAGCTTTCCCAGACGTAATTCCCGTGCCCGCCGATCAGATGCGGGCGGCTGTCGCGGTTGGCCTGGTTATGGACCATCAGCACGGTTTCACCGACATTGGCGCGCAGCGCATTCTCCCCGGTAAGGGCGCCGACCGCCCCGTTGAAGACGCTGTGCGTCGGCGTCAGGCTGCGCATCGCCTCGATCGATTCGGCGTAATCGTCGCCCGCGGCGGCATAGGTCTTGTAGGTGCCGTCCTCATCCACCGGCAGGTAGAAATCCTGCTCGCCGATGTAGAAGATCCGGTCATAGCTCAGCGCATTGCCGTCGCGGTCCTTCAGCCCGTCGCGCGGCAGCACCATGACCGCCCCGTTCATGCCGTGGCAGACGTGATAGGGGATCATCGCGCCGCCCGGCGCGCAATGGTAGGTGAAGCAGCCGGGTTTCGTGGCCTTCCAGCGCAGGACCGCTTCCTCGCCCGGGAAGACATGGGTCAACGCCCCGCCCCCCAGCGCCCCGGTCGAGGCGTGGAAGTCGATGTTGTGCTCCATCATGCTGCTGACGGGGTTGCGGATGGTCAGTTCGACCATATCGCCCTCATGGACGACGATCAGGGGGCCCGGCACCCAGCCGTTATAGGTCAGCGCCCAGATCTCGGCGCCGGTATCCTCGTCGATGGTGAGCAGGCGTTCCTCGGTCTCCAGCGTGATCTCGACAATCTTCGGCCCGCCGGTCGCGACCTGCTCATGTTCGGGCGCGAAGGGGGGCGCCACCAGTTCCTGGCGCACACGGGTATAGCCGCTCAGATCCACCGCGGGGCTCGCGGCCTCGGGCACGGCCTCGCCGCTTTTTTGCAGCGAGGGGACGCGGGGCAGGGCGCCGCGTTTGGCTTGCGCGGGTCCGGCAAGGGCGGCACCGCCGGCCCAGGCGGCGGCTCCGGCCAGCATCGAGCCGCGCAGGATGCCACGGCGGCTGGTGGGAAGAAGGCCCGGGTTGATCTGCTTGGACATCATGTCCTCCTGGTTTGTAAGTCTTGGCATCAACGGGAAGATCGGAGAGGTCAGAGGTTGCCCAGCTGCGCCTCGAAGCGTTCGCGCGCCCGGGGCGGGATGCGCCCGGCCAGAAAATCCTCGGGCGCGGTGCTGGCCTCGCCCACGACGATGGTCATCACCATCCCCATGGCGTAATGCGGCGTGCAGCGGACGCCATAGAGGCCCTCGGTGTCCAGCGTGACCTCCAGCTCCTGGCCGACGCGGCTGGTAAAGGCCTCGGCCCCCGCGGGGATCATGCCGTCGACCGACTCGGCATTATGGCCGCGGTCGGTGGCCACGAAATGCACGGTGTCGCCGGGGGCAACGCGCAGAAAGGCGGGTTCGAAGACCATCGGCCCGGCCTCGCCCCGGTTCAGCATCTGCACCTGATGGGTCTCGGCGTAACCCGCGCCGGCAAGGCCCAGCATCAGCACGAGGGCGGTCGCGGTGGCGGTCATGGCGGTCCGTTTCATCTGTAACATCCTTTGGTTCGCGGTGTCGTCATGGCGGCTTGGTACTGCCGGGCCGCGCCTCAATCTTTGAGCAAGCGCAAAGTCCGACTGTTATTGTGGGCGATGCGAAATTTGACTCGGCCCCGCCGAACAGGGACAAGGGAAGGCCAGCACCGGAGCGGAGAAGCCCTTGCCACGCCTTGACGAATCCCTGCTGACCCATCTGCCGCCTTTTGACGGCCTGTCGCGCACCGATATCCGCCGGATCCTGGACGGCGCGGTGTCACGGCGGTTCGAGATTGGCGCCGATATCTTTCGCGAAGGTGAACCGGCGGACAGATTCTTCCTGCTGCTCGACGGCTATATCCGCGTTGTCCGCTCCACCGAGGCGGGCGAGCAGATCACCGTCCTGCACATCCCCGCCGGCCAGTTGTTCGGCATCGCCCGCGCCATCGGGCGCGAGACCTATCCCGGCCGCGCCGTGGCGGCGGCGGAATGCATCGTGCTGTGCTGGCCGACGGGGCTGTGGGACGATTTCACCCGGCAATACCCGGGGTTCAGCCTGAGCACGGCGCGCACGGTCGGCGTGCGTCTGGGCGAGATCCAGAGCCGGATGCAGGAACTGGCGACGCTGCATGTCGAGGCGCGGATCGCCACCGCGCTGTTGCGGCTGATTACCCAGACCGGCCGCCCGACCGAAGCCGGGGTCGAGATCGACTTTCCCCTGACCCGTCAGGACCTGTCGGAAATGACCGGCACCACGCTGCACACCGTGAGCCGCCTGCTCAGCGCCTGGCAGCGCGAGGGGGTGGTCCAGTCGCAGCACCGGCGGATCACGGTGCTGGACCGCGCGCGGCTCGAGGCCTGCGCGCAGCACCGGGGCTGAGCGCCCATCCTTCGCGTCAAAGTCGCCTTTCGCGCCAAAGCCCGCCTTTCACGCCAAAGTTTGCGTTTGCGCAAAACCTGCCCTGCGGACGCAGGTTAACCCGGGGGTCCTGAGTGACCATCCTGGAGACCCGAGCATGGCAGAGATCCTGACCAAGACACGGGCACGGAACATCTTTTACGGGGGATCCATATTCTTCGTGGCGGTGTTCGGCGTGCTCGCTGTCCAGAGCCACCGATACATCGTCAACACCTCCACCGCCCAGATGCCGCTGACCCCCGAGGTCGCGCTCGGCAAGGAGGTGTGGGAGCGCCATTCCTGCATCAACTGCCATAGCCTGCACGGCGAAGGTGCCTATTTCGCGCCCGAGGTCGGCAATGTCATGACCCGCTGGGGCGTGCTGGATGACCCCGAGGCCGCCTATGAGGTGCTGGACGCCTGGATGCAGGCCCAGCCCTCGGGGATCGAGGGCCGCCGCCAGATGCCGCAATTCCACCTGACGCCCGAGGAGACCCGCGCCCTGTCGGAATTCCTGCGGTGGGCCGATCAGATGGACACCCAGGGCTGGCCGCCCAACGACGCGGGCTGAGGAGAAAACCCATGAAATACCAAACCCAGAAAGTGGCCTATGCGTACTTCCTCGTCGCGCTGGCCCTCTTCGCGATCCAGGTGATGGGCGGGCTGCTCGCCGGCTGGATCTATGTCTCGCCCAATTTCCTGTCCGAGATCCTGCCCTTCAACATCGTCCGCATGATCCACACCAACGCGCTGGTGGTCTGGCTGCTGCTGGGCTTCTTCGGCGCGGCCTATTTCCTGGTGCCCGAGGAAGCCGAGCGCGAACTCTATTCGGCGAAACTGGCCTATCTGCAGCTGGCCATCCTGGTGATCGGCACGCTGGGCGCGGTGGGCAGTTACCTAGTCGGCATCCACGGCGGGCGGGAGTTTCTGGAACAGCCGCTGTGGGTCAAGTTCGGCATCCTCATTGCCGCGCTGATCTTCCTGTTCAACATCACCATGACCGCGCTGGCGGGCCGCAAGACGGCGATCACCAACGTCCTGCTCATGGGCCTCTGGCTGCTGTCGCTGCTCTGGGTCTTTGCCATCATCAACCCCGAGAACCTCGGGCTGGACAAGATGTACTGGTGGTTCGTCGTTCACCTCTGGGTCGAGGCGACCTGGGAACTGGTGATGGCTGCGATCCTCGCCTTCCTGATGCTGAAGCTGACCGGCGTCGACCGCGAGGTGGTGGAGAAATGGCTCTATATCATCGTCGCCACGGCGCTGATCTCGGGCATCCTGGGCACCGGACACCATTATTACTGGATCGGCACGCCGGGCTATTGGCAGTGGATCGGCTCGATCTTCTCGACCTTCGAAGTCGTGCCGTTCTTCCTGATGATGTCCTTCGCCTTCGTCATGGTCTGGAAGGGCCGTCGCAATCACCCGAACAAGGCGGCGCTGCTATGGTCGCTGGGGTCCTCCACCGTGGCCTTCTTCGGCGCCGGGGTCTGGGGCTTCCTGCACACGCTGCACGGGGTCAACTTCTACACCCACGGCACGCAGATCACCGCCGCGCACGGGCACCTCGCCTTCTATGGCGCCTATGTCGCGCTGAACCTGGCGATGTTCACCTATGCGATGCCGATCCTGCGCAACCGCGATCCCTATAATCAGGTCATCAACATGGGCGCCTTCTGGCTGATGACCGGCGGCATGGCCTTCATGACCTTCACGCTCACCTTCGCGGGGACGATCCAGACCCATATGCAGCGCGTGCTGGGCGATGACTTCATGAGCGTGCAGGACGGGCTGTCGCTGTTCTACCTGATGCGCTTCGGTTCGGGTGTGGCGGTGGTCACGGGTGCGCTGGTGCTGATCTATGCGCTGCTGGTCGCCCGCCGTCACGAGATCATCGCGCCGGGCCGCGCCCAGCCTTTGGCGGGGGAATGACCATGGGTATCCAGGACACCCCCCGGCTGCCGTTCTATCAGGAGACAGGGCGCGAATGCGCCCTGTTCGAGACCGCCCATGCCAAGGGCCTGCCCCTGCTGCTGAAAGGCCCGACCGGCTGCGGCAAGACCCGGTTTGTCGAGCATATGGCGGCGCGGCTGGGCAAGACGCTGCACACCGTCGCCTGCCACGACGACCTGTCCGCCGCCGACCTGATCGGGCGCTATCTGCTCAAGGGCGGCGAGACAATCTGGGTCGACGGCCCCCTGACCCGCGCCGTGCGGGAGGGGGGGATCTGCTACCTCGATGAGGTGGTCGAGGCCCGCAAGGACGTGACCGTGGTCCTGCACCCGCTGACCGACACCCGCCGCACGCTGGTCATCGACCGCACCGGCGAGGAACTGGTGGCGCCGCGCGAGTTCATGCTCGTGGCCAGCTACAACCCGGGCTACCAGAATGTGCTGAAGCGGCTGAAACCCTCGACCCGCCAGCGCTTCCTGTCGATCGGCTTCGACTTCCCGCAGCCCGAGGCGGAAATCGCCATCGTCGCGCGCGAAAGCGGGCTGGAGGCCGGGCGTGTGGCGCCGCTGGTCCGGCTGGGCGGCGCGATCCGGCGGCTGTCGGGTATGGATCTGGAGGAGGGGGTTTCGACCCGCCTTCTGATCTATGCCGCCACGCTGATGGCCTCCGGAATGGGGGTGATGCAGGCCATCGAGGCCGCGATCATCGAGCCGATGACCGACGAGGCGGATGTGCAGCGCGCGCTGCGCGATGTCGTCGCCACCATCTACGGGTGACGGGAATGCGCATACTCGACCTGATGGCGCCGGAAGAGACGGTGGGCGAGATCTGGCACGGGCTCGCGCAGGGTCTGGGCGCCACGCCGCATTACCCCGAGGCCGGGGTGACACTGGCCTCGGTCCGCCCCTCGCTGGCGCTGCTGTTTCGCGCGCTTGGTGGCGCGGCCTCGGTCGACCTGGTCGAGGCGCCGGAAACCGCGATCACCCATCGCCCCAGCCTGACCCGCAAGCTGGCGGCCGGGCGCGACACCCAGACCCGCGCGCGGTTTGACGGAGAGCGGCTCTCGCTGCCGCCCACCATCGACGCCTTCCCCGAGGTTGGGCTCAACCGCGCCTGCTATCTCTGGCTTACGGCGATGGCCGCGCTGGGTCAGGCGCCCGAAACGCTGCCCGACAGTGGCCCCGAGGCCGATTTCGCCCAGATCGCCACCAATACCGCCGCCACCCGCGCCGTGCTTGCCGCCTGTCCCGGCCTGCGCGAGTCGCATCGCCGGATGCTGCCGCTGGCTTTGGCGCAGCGCCCTCTTCCCGGCCCCGGCTCCGAACGCGCGGTCGAGGCCCTGCTGCAAGCGGCACTGAAGAACGAAGTCCCGGTCGCAGCGCCGCCGCCCAGTCGCGGGCACCTTGCTTTCGCGCCGGTCCCCCTCTGGCTGCACTGGGCACGTCCCTGCTCGGGCGATGCCGCGCCGGAACCCGAGGCCGAACCCGGCCCCGCCCCCTCGGCCGCTGTCACCAAGCGCAAGTTCGGTCAGCGCCGCGATCTGGATCAGGCGAACCGGCGCGACAGTTTCATCGTCCACCGCTTCGAGGCGATCCTCAGCTGGGTCGAGGCGCTGAACGTCAACCGCTCCGTCGATGACGACGACGACGAGAACGCGGCCAAGGCCGCCGACGATCAGGACCGTCTGACCCTCAGCCGCAACGACCGCAAGGCGGCGACGCGGCTCAGGCTGCATCTGGACCTCTCGCCCGCCGATGCCGATCACGAACGGCTTTCCGGCACCCATACCTATCCCGAATGGAACCACCGCGCGCGGGCCTATATGCCCGATCATGCCCGCGTCCTCGACGCCCCGGCCGAGGAAAACGCCGCCTATCACGGCAATCCCCGCCGCATCCGCGAGGTCCGGCGCCAGTTCGAGGCCCTGCGCCCGCGCCGCCTGCTGCAACCGCGGCAGGTGGAGGGTGCTGAGCTGGACCTCGACGCGCTGCTGACCGCACAGACCGACCTGCGCGCTACCGGGCGGGGGTCGGACCGCATCTGGCAGGCCGCGCGGCAGGTGGAACGTGACCTGAGCGTCGCTTTCCTGATCGACACCTCGCGCTCGACCGAGTCGGCGATCGGCGACACGTCCGTGATCGAAGTCGCACGCGAAGCCATGGCAGCGATGGCCGAGGGCATCGAGGCCGCGGGCGACCGGCTGGGGATCTGGGGTTTCTCCTCCTTGCGCCGGGACCGGGTGTTCCTGAGCCGCGTCAAGGATTTCGCCGATCCGGTCAGCCCACAGACCCGGGCCCGTATCGGTGGTCTGAGGCCCGGGCATTACACCCGCCTCGGGGCCGCGATCCGCCACGTCTCGGCCCAGTTGCAGCAGGAGAGCGCCACCCGCCGCCTGCTCATCGTTCTGACCGACGGCAAGCCCAACGACCTTGACCATTACGAGGGCCAGCACGGGATCGAGGACAGCCGCATGGCGGTGCGCGAGGCGCGGCGCGCGGGGCTTGCCCTGCATGGCGTGGTCATCGACGAGGACGGGCAGGACTGGTTCCCCCGCATCTTCGGCCGCGGCGGTTTCACTCTGCTGCCCGATCCCGGCCGCCTGACCCGCGCCCTTCCCGACATCTATCGCCACCTCACGCAGGAGACCTGACATGCGCGTCCTTCCCTTCATCCTGTCCCTGATCGCCACCCCGGTGGTGGCCGAGGCCTTCGACCGGCCGATCCCGCAGGCCCAGACCGCCGAGGCGGAAGTCTGGTATCTGGTGGCCTCGCTGGCCTTTGTCGCGGCGCTGGTGGGTGTGCAATGGCTGGTCCGCCGGTCATGAGCGCGCCGGGCTGGAGCGTGCCGCGCCTGACGCTGGCCTTGTTTCCCTTCGGCTGGGGGGCGATGGCGGTGAACGTGTTCTTCGCCTCGTTGATCGGCTCCTGGGTCGGGTTGCCGGTGCTGGGCACAGGGCCCTCGGCCGCGCTCGGCGCCCTGATCGCGCTGCCCGCCACCTGGGCCTTTGCCCGCCACATCCGCCAGCTGATCGACCGGGCCGAGGAGGGCAGGGCATGAGGACGATGGACCGGCACAGGGCCTGGACCGGGCCCGCGCTCTTCAGCTTCGGTTTCCGGCCGTTCTTTCTGGGCGCCGGGATCTGGGCGGCGCTGACCATGGCGCTGTGGATCGCCATGCTGTCGGGTCTTCTGGACCTGCCGACGCGCTTTGACCCCGTTGCCTGGCACGCGCATGAGTTCCTGTTCGGCTATCTCGGCGCGGTGTTGGCGGGCTTCCTGATGACCGCCGTGCCCAACTGGACCGGCCGCATGCCGCTGGTCGGCTGGCCGCTGGTGGTCCTGTTCACGCTGTGGCTCACGGGCCGGGTCGCCGTCACCATCTCTGCCCTGCTGCCGCCCCTTGCCGCGCCGGTCGCCGATCTCGCCTTCCCGCTGGCCCTGCTGGCGGCGATGGGGCGAGAGGTGGTGGCCGGGCGCAACTGGCGCAACCTTGTCGTGCTGGGCATGCTGGCACTCTTCACGCTCGGGAACGCGGCCTTCCATCTCGACGCCATGCGCGGCGGAACCCCGGCTCAGGGTGCAGGTCTGCGGCTGGGGCTGGGCGCGGCGATCCTGCTGGTGGCGCTGATCGGCGGGCGGATCATCCCCTCCTTCACCCGCAACTGGCTGGCCAAACGCGGCCCCGGCCGCCTGCCGACCCCGCCCGACCGGCGCTTCGACAAGGTGGCGCTTCTGGCCCTGCTGGGCGCCGTCCTGCTCTGGATCACGCTGCCCGAGGCGCCGCTGACCGCCGTGGCGCTGATCCTCGCCGGGGGGCTGCACGCCGTGCGGCTTGGCCGCTGGGCCGGGGGCCGTTGCCGGGCCGAGCCGCTGGTCTGGGTCCTGCACCTGGCCTATGGCTTCGTGCCGCTGGGGGCGCTGGCCCTGGGCGGGGCGATCCTGTTTCCCGCCCTGCTGGCGCCCGCGGTCGCGCAGCATCTGTGGATGGCGGGCGGGATCGGGCTGATGACGCTGGCGGTGATGACCCGCGCCACACTGGGCCATACCGGACAGGCGCTGACCGCGAGCCGGGGAACGACCGCACTGTATCTGGCGGTGGTGCTGGCGGTTCTGGCGCGGCTTGCCGCGGGGCTGGCGCCGGGCAGCGCCGATCTGCTGCTGAGGCTCTCGGCCCTGGGCTGGATCGCCGGGTTCGGCGGCTTCACCCTGCTTTACGGCGGGCTCCTGCTGCGCCCGCGCGCGCTGCGCTAGAGCCGCGCCCGCCAGAGGCGGAAACGCCCCTGGCCGGTGATCTCCTCGATCAGGCCGCGCTCGGTCAGCCGGTCCAGATTGCGCTGGACCGCGGCGCGCGACGCGCGGGTCTCCGCCTCGGCCAAGGGAGCGGCGACCAGCGGCCAGCCTTCGATCACATCGAGCAACAGCGCCGGAACCCGCCCCGAGAGGTCGCCGGTCGCCTCCTCGGCCCGCTGCCGCCAGGCCGTCAGCCGTTCGAGGTGCAAGAGCGCCGCCAGAACCGATTGCTCTGCCCCGGCGATCCAGGCGGCGAGTTTGCGGCGGGGCTCGCCCTGTCCCTGCAACCCGCCCGGCCCGCCGGTCGCCAGCGGCAGGAAGGGCGCACCCTGCCCGGGCAGGCGGCTCATCGCCGCGCCATGACGGGCGGCAAGGACCGCGGCCTCCAGATCGCGGGCGGTCTCGGGGCCGATGAGGCGCCAGGCCTGAAACAGGACCGCCGCCTGCGTCACCGGATGCAGGCCCGCCATGCTGCGCAGCAGAACCGCCAGATCCTCGATCGTCTCGCCCGGGCGGTCGAGGAAACCGCCGATGTCCTGCGCGGGTGCCGGGCCATGCGTCAGCCGTCGCGTCGCCCAACCGGCGCGGGCCAGGGCGGCCTCGCTCTCGGCCGTGCTGCCGACGCGGAGCGCCAGCCACAGGCCCAGCCGCTCGACCGGGAAGCGGGTTCCGGCCCACCAGGAGAGCGTCGCCACCTCCTGCAACGCCAGCCGCAGCCTGAGGCCGGGCGGACCCTGCCGCAGCCGCAGGTCCAGCTCGCCGAAAGCCAGGCTCAGCCCGGCCAGCGGTCCCGCCAGCGCCTGCTCGGCCGCGCGCCATTCGTCCGGCTCGAACAGCGCGCGGCGGTCGGCCCGGGGCAGGGGCTGGTCAAGCGGGTCGTCATCCTCGAAGGGGCCGGGCAGGAACCAGAGGTCCTCCTCGGGGATGCCCTGGGGATCGTCCGGCAGATCACCGGGGAAGTCGTCGTCTACCGGGCGCGGCATGGCTCAGCCCCGCGCCACATAGCCGCGGCGGTGCTTGGCGGCTTCCAGCGCGCGGAACGCCTGCAGCGCGTCACGGGCCGAGGGGAAGGAATCGATCTTCTGCCTGCCATAGGTGCCGTTCCGGCCCCAGCCGCGCGTCACGCACCATTGCCCGAAAAGATCCCGCCCGAGGTCGATCCGGTAGAAGCGGTCGATGTTCTCAGGGGCGTCGCGCCGCTCCAGCGATCTGTGCATGCCCTGCCCCCGGCTGATCCCCCTGATTCTGGGCGCGCAGCGCGCAAAAGGCAAGGATTTTGCGCATTGGGGCGGCGGGAACCCGCCTCAGGCAGCCTCGAGGCAGATCGCTACCCCCATACCCCCGCCAATGCAGAGGGACGCCAGACCCTTCTGCGCCCCGCTGCGCCGCATCTCGTGCACCAGGGTGGTGACGATGCGGTTGCCGCTCGCTGCCAGCGGATGGCCCAGGGCGATGGCCCCGCCGTTCACGTTGATCCGCGCGGGGTCCCAGTCCATGTGCCGGTTGACCGCCAGCGACTGGGCGGCGAAGGCCTCGTTGATCTCCAGCCTGTCCAGATCGGCGGCGTTCCACCCCGCCCGGACCAGCGCCGCGCGCGAGGCTTCGACCGGCCCCAGCCCCATGTCCATCGGGTCGAGCGCGGCGGCGGCGTAGCTGGCGATCCGGGCGAGCGGGGTCAGGTTCAGTTCCCGCATCCGCTGCTCGGACACGACCAGCACCGCCGAGGCGCCGTCGTTCAGGCCCGAGGCATTGCCGGCGGTGATCGTCCCCTCGGGGTCGAAGGCCGGCGCCATGGCGGCCAGACGCTCCAGCGTGGTGGCGCGGGGCGATTCATCCTCGGTCACCACGCGCTCGCCGCCCCGGACCGGCAGGGTGATCGGCACGATCTCATCGGCGAAGAGCCCGGCCTTCTGCGCCGCCGCCGCCCGCTGCTGCGAGGTCAGCGCGAAGGTATCCTGCGCCTCTCGCGTGATCTGGAAGCGGCGGGCCAGTTGCTCGACCGTGGTGCCCATGTGGATGTCGTTGAACACATCCCAGAGGCCGTCGACGACCATCATGTCCTCAAGCGCGAGGTCCCCCATGCGCGCGGGCGCCCGGCTCTGCCGCAGCAGGCGCGGGGCCTCGGTCATGCTGTCCTGCCCGCTGGCCAGCACGATCCCGGCGTCACCCGCCCGGATCGCCTGCGCGGCAAGATGGATGGATTTTTGCCCGGCGCCGCAGACCTTGTTGATGGTCATGGCGGGCACCCGGTCGGGGATGCCCGCCCAGATCGCCGCCTGCCGCGCCGGGTTCTGCCCGGCGCCGCCCTGCAGGACCTGCCCGGCGATCACCTCGTCGATCAGGGCGGGGTCGATCCCGGCATCGGCGATCACGCCGCGCATCACCGCGGCCCCCAGCCGCGCCGCCGGAACCCCGGCATAGGCGCCGCCCAGCTTGCCGATCGGTGCGCGGCGCGCAGCGACGATGAAGACACCTGTGGACATGTGATCCTCCCTGACGAATCTGGACCGAACGGTACAGTTTCGCGGAGGGCAGGTAAAGCCCGCTCTCAGCCCTTGCGGCAGGCGCGCAGCACCAGGCCCGCGAATTTCTCGGCCAGGGCCTCGATATCGCCCGCGCGTTGCGGCCCGACCCAGAGGAAGGCGTAGAAATACATGCCCAGCAGGGCCTTCAGCTCGTCGGGATCGACGGCGCGCAGGCGGGCGGTGTCGCGCGCCTCGTTCATCACCCGCTCCCACAGGCGGAAGTAATCGCCGTGCAGCCTGAGGACCGCGCGGCGGTATTCGGGCGAGAGCGCGTGCACCTCGCGGAAGCAGACGGTCATCTCGGCGTTGTCCTGCACCACGGCCTGCATCAGGCCCAGGGACAGCGCGCGGATCCGCTGTTCGGGATCGTCGCTTTGCGCGAGGATCGTCTCGGCCCCGGCCAGAAGATCGTGCAGATAGACGGTCATGATGTCGAAGAGCAGATCCTCTTTCGACCGGATATGATGATAGAGCGCGCCCTTGCCGTGGTTGGTGGCGCTGCTCAGCTCGGCGGTGCCGACGCTGCCATAGCCCTTCTCGGCGAAAAGCTGGGCGGCAGTCTTCATGATCGCACGCTTGGTGTCGCTGATCGGGCGCTTCTCGGCCGGGGTCTGCATGGGGGCTCTCTCGATTCTCTGCGCCATCCATATCAGTGAGTGACCGGTCGGACCAGTCTGCTCCGATGCCCGGAGGGCCGGGCATCGGAGACTTTCTGTCGCAGGGCCTAGAGAATGAGCGGCAACAGCGTCACGCCCGCGCCGAAGATGACCAGACCGAAGATCATCATCACGGCGGTATAGCCCAGGATGTCGCCGGCGCGCAGCTTGGTCACGCCCAGCAGCGGCAGCATCCACATCGGCTGCAAGCCGTTGGTCAGCTGGTCGCCATAGCCGAAGGCGATGATGGTCTGGCCCATGTCGGCGCCGATGTTGCGCGCGGCCTCGATCAGGACCGGCCCCTGCACCGCCCATTGGCCGCCGGCCGAGGGCACGAAGAGGTTGACGATGGCCGAGCTGAGCATGGCGAAGAAGGGGAAGGTGAATTCGGTCGAGATCGACACCAGACCGGCGGCAAAGATGGTGATCAGGCCCGAGCCCGACATGATCCCCATGATCCCGGCGTAGAACGGGAATTGCAGCGCCACCTGACCGCAGGCGCCGATCGCCTTGTCCACCGCCTGCACATAGGCAATCGGCGTGCCATGCGCGGCCATCCCGGCCAGCAGCAGGATGAAGTTCACCATGTTGAGGTTGAGGTCGAAGCCGTTGGTCATGAAATGCCAGACGACATAGCCCAGGCCCACCACGACCACCGCCCAGCTCATCAGATAGGAGCGTTCCATCCGCGCGGCGACGGTGCGGTCGCGGGCGTCGGTCAGGCTGGCGTCCCCGGCCAGCGCGTTCTCGGCCGCCGGGGTCGGCGGTTCGGGATCGACGGTGAGGCGCTCATGCTCCGGCGGCTGCATCGCGGCATAGACGAAGGGGATCACCAGCAGGAAGATCAGCAGCGTCACCAGATTGTAGCCGGTGAGGATGGTGTTCTCGAGGCCGATCAGCCCGATCTCGCTGGACAGGAAATGCCCGGGCGTGTTGACCAGCAGCGGCGCCGAGGCCGAGAAGCCGCAGTTGAAGACGATCAGGCCCGAGAAACCGGCCGCGGCGGCCAGCGGGTAATGCACCCGGATGCCGCGCTCCAGACAGTTCTGGCTGACCCTGCGGGCCGAGATGGCGCCGATAATCAGCCCGAGCCCCCAGCTGATGGCGCCGAAGATCACCGCCAGCGCGGTGATCATGACGATGGCCTGCGTCGCGGTCTTGGGGATCCGGGCCACCCGGTCGATGGCGCGTTCGACCGGCGGCGAGGAGGCCAGCACATAGCCGAACAGCAGGATCACCGTCATCTGCATGGCGAAGGTCAACAGGTTCCAGAACCCGCCGTACCACAGGCCCACCACCTCGGCCGGGCCGGTCGGGGTGAGCGTCATGGCCAGCACGGCGGTGAGGCCGGTCAGCACGATGGCGAAGATGAATGGATTGGGGATGAAGGCGCGCGTGAATGTCGAGCACGCAAGCCCGAGTCGGTATAGCATGATGGTTCCTCCCTTGGACCCCACGGACCTTGTGGACCGAACGGTCTGATGCACGATACGCGCGGTTTTCCGCCTGCGTCAATTTAAACTGATCGGTCCGGCGCGGTTTCTGAGCGGGTTTCCTGAAGGTTTCGTGCTGATGGCAGCCGAAGCAAGGCTGTAGGGAAGGGAATGGCTTGCCTGCGCCTCTGATGAATAATGTGCGATAAATCAATGGATTGGCTCTGGCTCTGGATGTTCCGTCATGGTTCAAGTCCCGCGGAACAGGCGGTGGTCGAAATTTTTTGCTTGCAGAGACGAGTCTGGACCGAATAGTCCATAGTCATCAGGTTGGGAGCCTCGATAGTCTCGGGAGGGGGATGAAATGGACAGATCGGTACTCTGGCGGCCAGACGCTGCGGCCCTGCGGGAAACCGCCCTGGCGCGCTTCGCGCAGGAGAACGGATTCGGGGTCGCGGAATACGAATCGCTGCATGCCTGGAGCATCGCCGATCCCGCCGCCTTCTGGTCGCGCCTGTGGGATTTCGCGGGCATCAAGGGCGAAAAGGGCAGCGTCGCGCTGCACCGCGACCCCGCCGCCTGGATGACTGGCGCGCGATTCTTCCCCGAGGCGCGGCTCAACATGGCGGAGAACCTGCTGGCCCGCGCCGACGCCGCGCAGGCGGTGATCGAGCTGGACGAATCGGGCAACCGCCGGGCTCTTTCGGCCGATCAGCTGCGGGCCGAAGTGGCGCGGGTCGCCCGCGGCCTGCGCGCGGCGGGCGTGGTCAAGGGCGACCGGGTGGCGGCGATCCTGCCGAACCGGATCGACTGTCTGGTCACGCTGCTGGCCTCGCTCGCCATCGGCGCGGTCTGGACCTCGTGCTCGCCCGATTTCGGCGCGGCGGCAATCCTCGACCGGATCGGGCAGGTGCAGCCGAAGGTCCTGTTCGCCCAGACCCGCGTGACCTATGGCGGCAAGAGCGTCGACCTCACCTCCCGCATCGCCGAGATCGCGGGGCAGATCCCCGAGCTGGGCGCGCTGGTGCTGGTCGGTTCCGGGGCCGAGGCGATGGACCGCCCCTCGATCCTCTGGGAGGCGTTCGGCAGCCCGGGCGCCTTGGACTTCGCGCCGCTCGCCTTCGATGACCCCTGCTATATCCTCTATACCTCGGGCACGACCGGGGCGCCCAAGGCCATCGTTCACCGCACCGGCGGCGTGCTGCTGCAGAAGCTGAAAGAGCATCTGCTGCACGGCGATGTGCGGCCGGGCGACCGCTTCCTGTGGTACACCAACACCGCGTGGATGATGTATCATTGGGTCGTCGCCAGCATGGGCTGCGGCGCCACGCTGGTGCTCTATGACGGCGCGCCGATCCTGAAGCGGGACGGCGGCTATGAGTGCGGGCCACTCTGGCGCGCGGTCGAGGCCGAGGGGATCACCCATCTGGGCATCAGCCCGAAATACCTGTCGACGCTGATGGAGCAGGGTTATCGCCCCGGCGCCGAGCACGACCTGTCGTCGCTGCGCTGGCTGATGTCGGCGGGCAGCCCGGTGTCGCCGGATCAATACGACTGGATCTATGACGCGGTCGGGAAGCACCCGGGCTTTGCCTCGATCTCGGGCGGGACCGAGATCATGGGCTGCTTCCTGCTGGGCTCGCCGCTGCATCCGGTCAAGCGCGGGCAGCTGACGGTCAAGGCCCTCGGCATGGCGGTCAATGTGCTGGACGAGCGCGGCGCCCCGGTGCGCGGCCGCCCGGGCGAGCTGGTCTGCACCGAGCCCTTCCCCTCGATGCCCGCGACTTTCTGGGGCGAGGGGGGTGCCGCGCGCTACCGCAAGAGCTATTTCGCCGACCGGCCCGAGATCTGGACCCATGGCGACCATGCGACGCTGAACATCGACGGCACGGCGGTGATCCATGGCCGCTCGGATTGCACGCTGAACCCGGGCGGGGTGCGGATCGGCACGGCCGATATCTACAACGTCTGCCAGAAATTCCCCGAACTGACCGACGCGCTGGTCTTCGGCCGCGCGGTGCCGGGGGATGAGGAAATCGTCCTCTGCGTCAAGCTGGCCGAAGCGGCCGACCTGACCCCGGATCTGGCGCAGGCGATCCGCTCGCGGGTCCGCGCCGAATGTTCGCCCCGCCATGTGCCGGGCGCGATCTATGCGGTGGCCGACATCCCGATGACGGTGAACGGCAAGCGGGTCGAGGGCGCGGCGCGGTCCATCGTCGCCGGGCAGGTGGTGGCCAACCTCGCCTCGCTCGCCAATGCGGATTGCCTGGCGGAATACGCCGCGCTTTCGGAAAGGACCGCGCTATGAGGCCGCAGGCCGCACTGATCGGCGTGGGCTCGCTGGCCCCGCAACGACGGACCGAGGGCGCCTCGACGCTGGGCATGCTGGCCCGGGCCGCGAAAGCCGCGCTGGACGATTCCGGGCTGGAGAAATCCGCCATCGACGGGCTGCTGGTCGGCCCGCAGGTCGGCGAGACGCCGCAGCATGTGCCGGCGACCGTGGCCGAATATCTGGGCCTGCAGCCGGTCATGGGCAATGTCGTCGATCTGGGCGGGGCCTCGGGCCCCGGGATGATCTGGCGGGCGGCGGCGGCGATTCAGGCGGGGATGTGCGAGACGGTGCTCTGCGTCATCGGCAACCACCGCAACCCCGAGGCACCGCGCAGCCCCAACCGCAACCCGATCCGCGAATTCGACGTGCCCTTCGGCGCCTCGGGCGCGAATATCTCCTACGCGCTGCTGAAACAGGCGCATATGGCGCGCTATGGCAGCACGGACGAGGATTTCGCCCTGATCGCCCATTGGGCGCGGGCCAATGCCCAGCGGATGCCGGAGGCGATCTTTCACGGCCAGCCCGCCAGCGTCGACGAGGTTCTGGCCTCGCCCCTGGTGGCAAGCCCGCTGCATCTGTTCGAGATCGTCATGCCGGTTGCGGGGGCCGAGGCGGTGATCGTCACCTCCGCCGCGCGGGCGAAGGGCAGGCGCGCGGCCTATCTGCTGGGCGCGGGCGAAAAGATCACCCACCGCGCGGTCAGCCAGGCGCCGGATCTGACCTCGGGGCCGCTGAAACCCTCGATGACGCGGGCCTTCGCGCAATCGGGGCTGGGCGTGGAGCGGATGTCGCTGCTCTCGCTCTATGATTGCTACACGATCATGGTGGCGACGACGCTGGAGGACAGCGGGCTCTGCCCGCCCGGCCAGTTCGGCGCCTTCATGCGGGCGCATGATTTCGGGCCCGAGGGCGATTGGCCGCTGAACACCCATGGCGGGCAGCTGGGCTATGGCCAGCCGGATCTGGCCGGTGGCATGACCCATGTGACCGAAGCCGTGCGCCAGCTGCGCGGCAGCGCCGAGGGGCGGCAGATCAAGGATGCGGAATTCGCGCTGGTGACGGGCAACGGGGCCACCATGTCCGAAGCCGTGGCGCTTGTCCTGGGAGCCGAGCCATGACCGACCTTTCCACCCTCAAGGTCCCCGGGCCGACCGAGATTGCGCTGACGCAACCCTTCTGGGACGCCGCCGCCGAGGGGCGTCTGGTGATCCCGCATTGCCGCGCCTGCGATCAGCCCTTCTTCTACCCGCGCGAGATCTGTCCGCATTGCTGGGCCGATGCCTGGGACTGGCGTCAGGCCAGCGGGCAGGGCCGGTTGAAGAGCTTCAGCATGGTCTGGAAACCGGGTCATCCCGGCTGGGCCCCCGCCGCGCCCTATGCCGTGGGGCTGGTCGCGCTGGCCGAGGGGCCGGTGATGCTGAGCCATATCCTGAGCCCTGCGCCGGTGGTCGGCATGGTCCTGACGCTGGCGCCCACCGACATTGGCGGGCGGGTGCTGCCCGCCTTCCGCCCCGCCTGAAACTCAATGCCAAGGAGCACGCAATGACCACGAAAAACGGCTGGACCGGCACGATCAACGGAATGCCCCGGGTGGGGCAGGCGGCCGAACGCAGCCGCACCACCTCGATGGCGGATATCGAGGCCTTCACCGCCATGACCGGCGACCGCAACCCGGTGCATTACGACGAGGCGCTGGCCAGCAAGACCGCTTTCGGCAAGCTGATCGTGCAGGGCGGCGTCACCACCGGCATTCTCAACGCCGTGGTGGCCGAGGATCTGCCGGGGCCGGGGACGGTGTTCCTGAACACCAACCTCAACTTCCGCAAGGCGGTGGGCGTCGGCGAGACGATCACGGGCCGGGTCGAGGTTCTGACCGTGCGCGAGGACAAGCCGCTTTGCACGCTCAAGGTCAGCGTCACCGACAGCACCGGCGCGATCTGCGTCGAGGGCGAGGCGACGACCTTCACCATGCCGCTCGAAGGGCTCTGACATGACCCCCGCCCCGCAGGCCGAGGGCCGCTGGCGCATGCTGGCCATCCTCTGTCTGGGGGTGGCGGGGGTGCTGGCGACCTGGTTCTCGGCCACGGCGATCCTGCCGGAACTGGTCACGCTCTGGGACCTGGACGCCGCGCGGACCTCGTGGCTGACCAATGCGGTGCAGCTGGGGTTCGTGGTGGGAGCGATCGGTGCCTCGCTGGTCAATCTGCCCGATATCGTGCCGATGCCGCGGCTGATGGCGGTGTCGGCGGTGCTGGCGGCGGCGTCGAACGCGGCGCTGCTGGTGGTGGGGCCGGACGGCGCCATCCTCGCGCGCTTCGTCACCGGCGTGGCGCTGGCCGGGGTCTATCCGCCCGCCATGAAGCTGATGGCGACCTGGTTCGTGCGGGGGCGGGGGCTGGCCTTGGGCCTTCTGATCGGGGCGCTGACCTTGGGCTCGTCGATGCCGCATCTGGTGCGCGCGCTGGCCGAGGGGATCGACTGGCGGCTGGTGGTCTGGGTGACCTCGGGTCTGGCGCTGGCCGCCGCACTGGTCTTCGCGAGCATGGTGCATGAAGGGCCCTCGCCCTTCGCCCGCGCCACCTTCGACCCGCGCCAATCGCTCAGCGTCTTCACCAACCGGCCGCTGTTTCTGGCGAACCTCGGCTATTTCGGCCATATGTGGGAACTCTACGCGCTCTGGGCCTGGATCCTCGCCTTCGCCGCCGCGGCCGAGGCCGGGATGCAGCCCTTTCCCTTCGGCTCGGCCTCGATGCTCAGCTTCGTTGTCGTGGCCTCGGGCGCGGTCGGCTGCCTTCTGGGCGGCTGGCTGTCGGACCGGATCGGGCGCTGCCTGACCTGCGCCGGGATGATGCTTATCTCGGGCGGCTGCGCGGCGCTGATCGGCTTCTTCTTCGACGGCCCGCCGCTGGTGCTGGCCCTGATCGCGCTGCTGTGGGGCATCACGGTGATCGGCGACAGCGCGCAATTCTCGGCCGCGGTCACCGAACTGGCCGAGGGCGCCTTTGTCGGCACGGCGCTGGCCCTGCAGATGGGGCTGGGCTTCGGCCTGACCGTGCTGGCGATCTGGGCCCTGCCGCATTTCGCCGAATGGATCGGCGGCTGGCGATGGGCCTTCCTGTTCCTCGTGCCCGGACCGCTGATCGGCGCCGCCGCCATGCTGGCCCTGCGCCGCCTGCCCGAGGCGACGCGGCTGGCCCAGGGCGCGCGCTGAGCGCCGCGCGCCCCTTGCCGGTCACTTCCGCGGCGGGGTGCGGTCGATCAGGCGCAGCGTGGCGGCCATGGCGTCAGCCGCCTGCGCGGTGGCTGGCGAGGCATCGAGCCATTGGCAGAGCTGACCCGCCGCCGTCTCCTGGCAGGGGCCGTTGGCCATCAGCCATTGATGCGGGTTGAGGTGCAGCGAGGCTCCGCCCGGCCCGTGGAAATCGACCCGCGGGAAATCGAGCGGATGGGCGCCCAGGGTGGCGCTGGTCCAGGCGGGGGGTTCCATCCACCAGCCCTGCCTCAGGGTCACCGCCAGCCCGTCCACGGCGACCGGGCACACGGCTGTCTCGCAGGCTGATCCGGCATCGAAGGTGGTCCGGGGCTCGGGCTCGGCCGTCACCGTCAGGGTGATGTCCGCCATCTGCCCCGGCGCCAGTGTCACGATGGTCGAGAAGGTCACCTCGCCCGGCACATGGGCGCTGATGCGCCAGCGCCCCGGTTCGAACATGCCGCGGATGGTCGGGCCGGTCTCCATCGGTGCCCAGGCCTCTGGGCTCATCGCAGGGTTAAGCGGCACGCCCTCCCATGAAACGGGCAGGTCCGGCGCGCCGGGGGGCAGGCGGAAGGTGGCGCTGGCCGCTGGCTGGTACTGCGCGGGATAGAGGCCGACGGCCGCGGGCGCCACGCCGCGGAGCGGCTCGGCCGCGGCGGAGAGGGGCAGCCATGCGACCAGCATCAGGCCGCTGGCCATGGGGGCAAGGGATCGGGTCATGAAAAATTCCTTCCGTCTCAAAAGCGCGCCCGCCGGGGGCGGGGGCGTGAGGAAGGAATAGGCGTTCCGCGTGGTGCCGGTCTTGACACCTGCGTGATCGGGGCGGGTGTGGCGGGCCGTCAGACACCCTCGCTTTCGGCGCGGGCCAGCGTCAGGACCATGACCTGACCGGCCTGATCGTCCTGCTCCCGGGCCAGCGCCCGGCGCAGATGGGGCAGGGCGGCGCGCCGGTCCAGCGCATCCAGCGCCATGGCGACATGGATCCGGGTGCGCCATTCGGGGCTTTTCAGCCCGGCGGCCACGGCCTCGAAATGGCAACCGGGCACCCGGCAGAGGATTGCGTGCAGCAGGTCCTGCACCCGGAGCAGCTCGTTCAGGGCGGTGCGGTCCCAGTCCTGCACCGCGCGCCGCTCGCAGGCGAGCTCGTCGAGCCAGGCGATGGCTGCCGCGATCTCTTCCTCGCCGCATTGCGCGCCGATGGCGGCGACCATTGCCTCGGGCACCCGGCTCAGGGGTTTGAGGTCGCACAGCGCCCGATGGACCAGCGCGGCAAGGGCAGAGACGGGTTGCGGGATCGGGCCCTCGGCCTGGTGGTGCATCTGTTGGATCATGCTCTGGCCCCCCGTCGGCCCCCCGGTACGCGCAACCGGCACCCGGTCGCGTGCCGTACGGGGCGCGAGACTACGCGCCCCGCGCGCCCGCGCACCCCCCCGTTCAGGGGGGCTGAGGACTTGGGATCTGGTGCGGAGACCGGACATATGGTCCAGTTCGCCAGTACCGGGCCGAACCGGCGCCCCTCTGTTCAGGGGGGCCACGGCAGGCCGGACGGGACCGAGATGTCGAGGGATGATGACGGCGATGCAAGACCGGCGCTCTGACCGAAGGATGCCGACCCCGGGCAGGCCTGCGGCCCTGACGCGTCGGCTGGCGCCCAGTCTGGCCCTCTTGGCTGCCGTCGCGCTGAGTGTCCTTTTCGCCGGGGTGATGCTGGGCCTCGCGACCAGCCGCCCCTGGCTTGGCCTGTCGCTGAGCCCGGTCCCGCCGGTCGCCAAGGCCGAAGAGGACGGCGCGCTCTGGCTGATCGAGGCCGAGGGGCCGGCGGCACGGGCAGGTGTTCCCTCCGCCGCGGCCCGGGTGCTGAGCGTCGCCGGTGCCGGGGGCGCGGTCACCCTGAACGGCGCCGACCTGATCGAGGAGCCCGACGCGCTGCCAAGCTATGCCGCGATGACCGAGTATTTCGCGCGTCAGGACCGGATCGCGGCGCTGATGGGCGGGCCGGTCGAACCCGGGCCGGTCGAACTCGGGCCGATCGAACTTGGGCTGGCCGAACCCGGTGAGGACGGAGCCGAGGCCGCCGCACCCCCGGCCCTCTACCGGATCACGCCCGAGGCGCGGCGCCCCCTGACCAGCCTGCCCGTCGCCTTCTGGATGCAGATCGGCGTCGGTCTGGCCGGGTTCTGGATCGGCGTCTGGATCTGGGCGCTGCGCCGGGGTGATTGGGCGGCGCGGTTTCTGGCGCTGGCGGGGGCGGGGCTGATGATCTCGGCCTTTCCCGCCGCGGTCTATTCGACGCGGGAACTGGCGCTGCCCGATCCGCTGTTCCGGGCCCTGTCGTCGCTCAACGCCACCGGGTCGCTGACCTTCGGCGTCGGCATGATCGGCCTTTTCCTGATCTATCCGCGCCGTCTGGTCCGGGATCGGTTTCTGCTGTTGCCGGCGCTCGTGCTGGGGCTGTGGCGGCTGGCCGATGCCCTGGAATGGGCGTCGGGGCCCGCCCTGGGCCGCCATCTGGCGATCCTGACCGCAATGCTGGTCATCGTCGTTCTGGTCGCCCTGCAATTCCGCGCCACCAAGGGCGATCCGCGCGACCGGGCCGCGCTGGCCTGGCTGGGCCTGGCGGTGATCGTCGGCGCGGGAACCTTCGTGGCGACGGTGATCCTGCCCGTCGCCCTCGGCATCGACGCGCTGCTGTCGCAGGGCCAGGCCTTCCTGTTCTTCCTGCTGATCTATGGCGGGGTGGCGCTGGGGGTTGCCCGCTACCGGCTGTTCCAGCTGGACGATTGGGCGTTCCGTATCCTGTTCTACGTGGTGGGCGTGCTGCTGCTGCTGGTGCTTGACGCCCTGCTGATCGTCACCGTCATCGACGAGCGCGCCCCGGCCTTTGCCCTGTCGCTGCTGGTGGTCGGGCTCGTCTGGCTGCCGCTGCGCGACATGCTGGCCCGGCTGGTGCTGCGGCGGACCGATCCGGTGCAGGGCGCGCTGTTCCGGCAGGTGATGGATGTGGCGCTGACCCCGCCCGGCCGCGACCAGCGCGCGCGCTGGGGCGCGCTGCTGGAGGGGCTGTTCCATCCCCTCACCCTGACCCCGCAGGAGGACGCCGTGCATTCGGCCCTCACCGACGAGGGGGGCGGGCTTGTGGTGGGCGGTGCGGGCGGCCTGCCCGGCTACCGGCTGGAATACGCGGGGCAGGGGCGCAAGCTTTTCGCGCCCGCCGATGTGACGCTGGTGGACGAATTGCGGGCGATGCTGACCAACGCGCTGGAAAGCCGCGCGGCCTATGAAAAGGGCGTGGCCGAGGAACGGCTGCGCATCGCCCGCGATATCCACGACAATATCGGCGTCCAGCTGATGGGCGCGCTGCACAGCCACGAGGTCCGGCGCAAGGACCAGCTGATCCGCGAGACGCTGACTGACCTTCGGGATATCGTGAACAATGCCAGCAACCCGGATCTGTCCTTCGAGGAATTGCTGGCCGATCTGCGTGCGCAGATCTCGGAGCATGTTTTCGCCGCCGGGGTGCGGATGGACTGGCGGGCCGAGGGGGGCGACGCGGTGATCCTGCCGCTGGCCAAGGCCCATACCCTGCGGTCGGTGGTGCGCGAAGCGGTGCAGAACGCGCTGAAACACGCCGACCCCGGGCTGGTCCGCATCGTCATCCGGCTGGGCGCGGACATGATCGACGTCAGGGTCGAGGACGACGGCAAGGGGTTCGACGTGGCAAATGAGCATCGCGGCAACGGGCTGGAGAACATGCGCGCCCGGATCACCAGCCTGGGCGGGCAATTCTCGCTGGTCAGCGGCGCGGCGGGCACGCGGATCGAGGCGCAGTTTCCCTATGAAGCCGGGCGGGTGCGATGATGACACGGGTCTTGATCGTCGAGGATCTGAGCGAGACGCGCCGCTGGCTGGCCGAGATCGTCACCACCGCCTTTCCCGGTTGCGAGATCCACGAGGCCGCCAGCATGCGCGCGGGCATCGGCCAGGTGGCGGCGCGGGATTTCGACGTGGCGCTGATCGACCTCGGCCTGCCGGATGGCTCGGGCCTCGATGTGATGCGCAACCTGCGCCTTCTGCGGCCGCAGACGATCTGCGTCGTGACCACGGTGATGGGGGACGATGCCTCGATCGTCGGGGCGCTGTCGGCCGGGGCGCAGGGGTATCTGTTGAAGGAACAGCCGCAGGACCTGCTGACCCGGCAGCTGCGGCAGATGGCCGAGGGGATCCCGGCGCTGTCGCCCTCGGTGGCGCGGCGGATCATGGAGCATTTCCGCCGCACCGGCCCCGCCGCCCCCGACGACGACCTGACCGCGCGTGAGCGCGAGGTGCTGGGCCTGATCGGCCGCGGCCTGCGCAACGGCGAAGTGGCGGCGCAGCTGACCATCGCCGAGACCACGGTCGCGGGCTACATCAAGTCGATCTACCGCAAACTGGGCATCTCCTCGCGCGCCGAGGCCTCGTGGCACGCCGCCCGGCTGGGGCTGAGCGACGATCTGACCGGGAACCGTCGGTAATCCCTCGCTGTGAACCGGGATGGTGCAGGGCAAACGCGCCTTGCGTCGCCTGCAGGACCGCGATGGCACGGTCGGCACCACCCGCGCCCTGCGCCCGGTCCGAAGCGTTCTGGCTATTCCCGACAGAGCCGGAGCGCGGTATCGACCAGCGACCGGCCCCTGTCGTCGAGGAGGAAGCTGCCTCCCAACCGGTTCATCGTATAGCCGAAGGCCAGCCCCCGCGCAGGATCGGCAAAGCCGACCGACCCCCCCATGCCGACATGCCCGAACGCCCCTTCCGGCAGGGGCAGCCCGCCGCCGTCCGGATGTTCGATGCCGAGCATGAAGCCCGGCCCGAACCGCATCGGCGCAAGCAGGGTCTGGCAGCGCGCCGTCTCGGCCGAGAGCCGGCCGAAGGTCCCGGTCTGGCCCGGCGCAAAGCCCAGGGGGTTGGCCGGGTCGATGAGCGCGGCGTATAGCCCGGCAAGGCCGCGGGCATGGGTGATGCCACCCGCTGCCGGAACCTCGACCTTGCGCCCGGCAGGGGTGTTGACCCCGCGCCAGCTCCAGTCGCCACAGTTCAGCAGCATCAGGTTGGTGGGGCTGCCGGGCGTGGTCAGCGCCTGCTGAAACGGCGTCGGGGCGGTGCCGCGCGGGGGCGCATAGGGCAGGACCGGCGCCACCCGTGCCTCCACCGCCGGGGTGGCGCCGATGGTGAAATCGAGGCCGAGGGGCTCGGCGATCAGCTGGCGGAACAGCGTGCCGAGGCTGTCCCCGGTAACCCGGCGCACCACCTCGCCCAGGATCAGCCCATAGGTTACCGCATGATAGCCCAGCCGGGTTCCCGGCTCCCAGAACGGCGGTTCGGCGGCAAGATGGCGGGCCATCGCCTGCGGATCGAGCAGGCAGTCGCGCGGCATCGGGGCGCGGATCGCGGGGATGCCGGCGGTGTGGTTCAGCACCATCCGCAGCGTGATCCCCGCCTTGCCGGCGGCGGCGAAGTCCGGCCAGAAGCTGGCGATGGTCTGGTCGAGGGCGATCAGACCCCGCGCCACCAGCAGATGGACGAGCGCGGCACTGGCGGCCTTGGTGCAGGAAAAGACAACCGAGACGGTGTCATCGCGCCAGGGGGCACCCGTTGCCGGGTCGGCGATGCCGCCGTGGAGATCGACGAGGAGCCTGCCCTCGTGCCGAAGGCAAAGCGAGGCGCCCAATTCGTCGCGGCTGCGGAAATTCTCGGCAAAGGCCGCGCGCAGCGGCTCGAAACCCGGTGCGCAATGCCCGGTGACCACGGTGTCGGCTCTGGCGGTGCTGGATTTCATGACTGGCCTCCCTGGCGGGGAGGATTGCAAAATCATTTGATTAATGCAAACGTTTTACTTAGATCCTGAAGGACCAAGGGAGAAGGGAAACGCGATGCAGCACCATGCGGAGGCAGGGGACGAATTGGCCGCGGGGGTCGGGATCGCCAACATCCCGACCCTGTTGATGGTCCTCTACCAGATGACCGGCGACGCGCGTTGGCTGGCGGCGCCTTACGCACCGAACCGACCCTATGGGATCGACGACAACGACAGCGGCCGCCTGCCCGAAGCGATCCAGGCCGAGATCCGGGCCGCCGCGCTGGCGGCGATCCGCGCGCATCTCGCCGGGCGCCCGCTTGCCGTGCCACGCCCTTCGGACGCCCAGCTGGTGCGGATGCTCTCGGTCTCGATGGCCGACGAGGTGCCGCCCAGCTATGGGCAGATCATCGCCCATGGCCTGGGACTGCCGCCGGAAAAAGCGCCCCAGCGCGTGCCGCTGCGCATCCCGTCCGGCTTCAAGGTCGTGGTGATCGGCGCCGGCGTCTCGGGGATCATCGCCGGGGTCGGCTTGCAGGATGCGGGTTTCGACTTCGAGATATTGGAGAAGAACGAGGATTTCGGCGGGACTTGGTACGGCAACCGCTATCCGGGGGCCGGTGTCGACACGCCAAACCATCTCTATTCGTTCTCTTTCTCCGACTACGACTGGCCGAAGTACTTTTCCCTGCGCGACGAGATCCACGATTATCTGCAATCCACCGCGCGCCGCTTCGGTCTGGATGAGCGGACCCGCTTTGGCACCAGGGTCGAGCGTCTGGCCTATGATCCCTCGTCCGCGGAATGGCGCATCTCCGGGATCGGGGCGAACGGTCAGCCCTTCGAGCAGCGGGCGAATGCCGTCATCTCGGCGGTGGGCGTGCTCGACATTCCGCTGGTGCCCGAGATCCCGGGCCTCGACAGCTTCCCGGGCGATTGCTTCCACACGGCGCAATGGCCCGCCGGGCTGGATCTGACCGGCCGACGGGTGGCGGTGATCGGCAATGGCGCCAGTTCCATGCAGGTGGTGCCGGCGATTGCCGATCAGGTCGCGGCGGTGACCATCTTCGCGCGGTCGAAGCAATGGGCGGCGCCCTTTCCCAAGTTCAAGGCCCCGGTGCCGGCCCCGATCCGGGCGCTGTTCCGCAGCGTGCCGCTTTATCAGCAATGGTATCGCCAGCGTCTGGCCTGGACCTTCAACGACCGCATCCATCCGACGATTCAGGTCGATCCCGACTGGCCCCATCCCGAGCGTTCGCTCAACGCCACCAACGAAGCGCACCGGCGTGCCTTCGAGGCCTATGTCCGGGACGAGTTGGGTGACCGTCAGGACCTTTTCGACGCGGTCGTGCCGGATTTCCCGCCCTTCGCCAAACGCATGCTGCTCGACAACGGCTGGTTCCGCACCGTTGCCCGCGATCACGTGACACTGGTTCCCGACCGTTTGGCACGGGTTGAGGGCAGCACCCTGATCGGCGCCGATGGCAGCCGTCACGAGGCCGACGTGCTGATCCTGGGCACCGGGTTCCGCGCCGCCGACTTCCTCGCCTCGCTCGAGGTTACGGGCGCCGAAGGACAGCGCCTGTCCGAGGTCTGGAACGGCGACGACGCCCGCGCCTATCTGGGGACGGCGATCCCCGGGTTCCCCAATCTCTTCACGCTGCTCGGGCCGAATGTGGGGCTTGGCCATGGCGGCAGCGTCATCGCGCCGATCGAGGCGCAGATGGGCTATCTGTGCGACCTGCTGGCGCGGATGTTCGACAGCGGGGCCGCGGCGGTCGAGGTAAAGCCCGAGGTTCACGACGCCTACAATGTCCGGGTGGATGCGGCGCATGAACGGATGGTCTTTGCCCACAAGGGAACCAGCAACTGGTATCGCAATTCCCGGGGACGGATCGTGGCGATCACGCCCTGGCGGCATGACGATTTCTGGCGGATGATGCACCAGGCCGATCTGTCGGATTATCGCCTGCTTGGCACCGGCTGAGCACAGGGAAAGGCCCGCTGTTTCAGCGGGCCTTTCCCTTGCCGGGGGGCGGCAGGTATCAGGCCGGGCCCTGCCCGACGACGAAGGCGGCGATGGTCGTGGCCGAGCCTCCGATATTGAGGATCCCGGCCCGCCGCGCGCCCTCGACCTGCATGTCGTCGGCGCGGCCGGTGACCTGGTTCGCGGCGTCCAGCATCATCCGCACCCCCGTCGCGCCCACCGGATGGCCAAGCCCGATCAGCCCGCCCGAAGGATTGACCGGCAAGCGTCCGTCGGCGGCGATCACCCCGTCCTCGACCGCCTTCCAGGCTTCCCCCGGGGCGGTGATGCCGAAGGCGTCGATAGCCATGTATTCGGTCATCGCAAAGCAATCATGGGTCTCGATCAGATCAAGCTCGAAAGCGTCGGCGATCCCGGCCCGGCCGAAGGCGTCGCGGATCGTTGCATGGACATGCGGCAGGACGAAGGGCGTCGATGCCCCCTCGCGCAGCTTGTCGGCAAAGCGCATCGGCGCCGTGCGGTGGCCCCAGCCGTCGATTAGGGCCAGATCCGACAGCGCCAATCCGCGCGCCGCGGCGTAGCGGGCGGCGCGCGCCTCGGAGGCCAGGAAGACCACCGCCGCGCCGTCGGTAACCTGCCCGCAATCGTTGCGTCGGACATTGCCCTCGATCACCGGGTTCTCGGCATCATCGGCCTGAAAGGACCGCGGCCCGAAGTGCCAGCCCCGGGTCTGCGCCTTGGGATTGCGGCGGGCGTTGGCGTAGTTGATGCGCGCAATCTCGCCCAGATGGCGATAATCGAGCGGACCGTAGCGCTCGCCATAGACCTCGGCGAGATCGGAGAAGGCGCGGGGCCAGAGATAGCGGGCGTCCTGCCATTCACAGCCTGCCAGCGCCGCGGCCCCCAGATGCCGGGCCGCTGTCTCGCCCGGCACATTGCGCATGAATTCCACCCCCAGTACCGCCACCAGATCCTGCCGACCGGCCTCGATATCGGCCATCGCCGCCATCAGCGCCATCGAGCCCGAGGCACAGGCGGCCTCGTGGCGGCTGGTCGGAATGCCCGAGAATTCAGGCGCGAGCCCAGCCAGGATCCCACCCAGCTGCCCCTGCCCGCAGAACAATTCCGCGACGAAATTGCCCAGATGAGCGGCCTCGACATCGCTGGGCTCCAGCCCCGCCGCGGCCAGTCCCTCGGTCATCACCTCGCGCATCATCGCCTCGATGCCCAGGCCCTCGCGGTGCCAGTTGCGGGCGAAATCGGTCTGAGCGCCGCCCAGGACATAGACGCGGGGGCGGTTCGGGCGATGGTCAGTCATCATTCGGTCCTTCGGAAGGGGTCTGGGTCAGTGGTCCGGCGGCCTGTGCCGAGGGGGGGGCACGGAAGATCGCCTCGCAGGCATCGGTGATGCGGGTGAGGGTCTGCTCGAAATCATTGGTGTCGCAGCGCCCGTCCGACAGCGCGGCCAGACGCGGGAGGCCGGTGATCGTGTAGTGCAATGCGCCCAGGGCGAAATGCATGCGCCACATGATGTCGATGTCATCGAGGTCCGGCAGCGCTGCCCGCAAATGCGGGAGGAAGCGCTGCAAATGCAGGACATCCTTGTGCAGGATGTCATGGCTGGACGAGGTAATCTCGGCCAGCCCGGCGGCGAGGAACTGGATGAACAGCGCCCTCCCGCCCTCGTCGTAGGACCAGCGCACCCCGGGACGCAGCAGAGCGTCGAGCAAGGCGCGCAGACTGGCGGGCCCCCCGGCCGTGGCGCGCTGCAGCAGGTCGTGCCGCTCGCGGTTCAGGATCCGCGCCCGGCGCAGGAAGGCCGCGCGGAACAATTCGTCCTTGCTGCCGAAATGGTAATTGGCGACCGACAGCGACACTTCCGCCGCCGCGGTGATCTCGCGCATCGAGACGGCGGCGAGCGGGTTTCGTACCAGCAGCCGTTCGGCGGCGTCCAGAAGCTTGGACTTGGTCTCGTCGCTGCGGGTCAGCCGGCGGTCGCGCGGGCGGGGCACCCTGGGCGCCGCGGGGTCCTCTGGGCTCATCGTGGCCTCACTCCCGAGAACCGCTCGGCGTCGCCTTTCAGCGCGAGCTTGAGCAGCTTGCCATTGGCATTGCGCGGCAAGGGCTCGGCACGGATCACGACGAAATCGGGTTGCTTGTAATCCGCGAGCCGGTCGGCCAGCGCGCGACGGATTGTCCCTTCGTCCAGCGTGTCGGTCGGGGCGTATAGGTACAGGCAGATCCGCTCTCCCAGCACCGGATCCGCCACCGCGACCGCCGCCGATTCGCTGACGCCCGGCAGGCTCTGGCAGACGTTTTCGATTTCGGCGCTGAAGACCTTGTAGCCCCCGCGATTGATGAGATCCTTCTTGCGGTCATGGATGAACAGAAAGCCCTCGGAGTCGATGGTGACGATATCGCCCGTCTTCCAATAGCCATCCTTGAAAGCCTCGGCCGTCTGCCCGGCCGCGTTCCAATAGCCCGGAATGACCATCGGACCGCGCACCCAGAGCTCTCCTGCGGTGCCCGGCGCGACCTCTCGTCCCTGGTCGTCCATCACCAGAAGCTCGGCGCATTGCACGGCGAGCCCGACCGAATCGGGCCGACCGGCGCTGGAATCGGCGGGCATGATCGACACGGGCGAGGTGGTTTCGGTGGCGCCATAGGCATTGATCAGGCGCAGGCCGGGCAACCGCTCCGCCAGATGCAGAACCGTCGAGGGCGGCATGATCCCACCGCCGAAGATCCCGGTCCGCCAGTGCGACAACCCGTCGGGGGCAAAGCCGGGTTCCATCAGCAGGCGGGTGTAGATCGCCGGCACGAAAACGGTGAAACTGATCGCCTGGGCCTTGAGAGCGGCGAGGATGGCGGCGGTGTCCGCACCGCGCAGGATCACCGTGGCGCTCTGTGATTGCAGCATGTTCACGAAGACCGCAAAAAAGCCCGAGATATGCGAGGCCGGAATTGCCAGCAGGCCGCGCTGGCCCGGTTGCAGGTCGATGCCATAGGCGTAATGGCGCGCCGAATTGGTCAGATTGACATGGGCGATGGCGGCGCCCTTGGGTTTGCCCGTGGTGCCCGAGGTGTAGAACAGGAGGGCGATCTCGTCCTCGTCTCCCGGGGCCTCGAAGGGTCCGGCAGGGGGGAAGAGAGCGGGCAGATTGCCCAGGTCGCCGCCGCCCGAGACCGCCCAGACATGGCGCAGCGCTGGACACTCGGCGAGGTCGGGCAGGCGGTCGGCCAACGCCTCGTCATGCAGCAGCGCCACGGCCTCGCATTGGCCGAGAATATGGGTCAGCTCGGGGCCGCGCTGGCGGGCGCCGATCGGTACGGCGATGGCGCCGCGCCGGACGATGCCCATCACGGTCAGAAAAAACGGCAGCCCGTTGTCGCAAAAGACCGCGACCCGCTCCCCCTGGCCGATGCCGGCCGCAGCAAGACCGGTGGCGATGCGGTCCGCCCAGAAGTCGAAAGAGGCGTAATCCAGCGTGCTGTCGGCAAACACCAGGGCAGGGGCCTGCGGGGCCCCCTGCGCCGCCTGCCGCAAAAGCGCGTCGAACCGCGGTGCGCGCCGGGTGAAGCAGCGAAACACCCGATCGTCGAAATGCAGCTCGGTGCGCGTCGGGTTGTCGGCGGGGTCGGCCTCGAACCGGTGGTTCCTGACCCTTGGGGCATACCGTTCCATGGAGGTGGGCATCGCGCGCTCCTATCGAGGGGGCATGCGCAGCCCACCGTCAAGGCGGATCACATGACCATTGAGGTAGTGCTGCGATACGATGGTCATCACCAGATCGGCGAATTCCTCGGGGCGTCCGATGCGGTCGGGATGCGGCGGGCGCATGGCGGTGACGATGTCACGTGACTTGCTGTTCATGCCGTTGACCATCGGGGTCGAGAAGACCCCGGGCGCAATCGCCATGACCCTGATGCCGAATTTCCCCAGTTCGCGCGCCAGCGGCAGGGTCATCGCCGCCACCGCCCCTTTTGATGCCGCATAGGCAGCCTGCCCGACCATGCCGTCGAACGCGGCGATGGAGCTGGTGTTGACGATCACCCCGCGCTCGCCATCGGCATCGGCAGGGGCGTCCTGCATGGCGCGGGCGACGAGGCGCAGGTAGTTGAAACTGCCCGCAACATTCACCTCCAGCACATGGCGGAACTCGTCCAGCGGCATCGGACCCTCCGGGCGCAGGGTGGCGCCGGGCGCGGCGATCCCGGCGCAGTTGACCAGCACGCGCGGGGGGCCCCAGCGGGCGACATGCGCATCGACGATCCGAGCCGCGCCCGCCTCGTCGGCGACATCCGCCGCAGCCTGATGCAGGCCCGGGTCGCTGTCGCCCCCGGCCGCGAAAGCCCGGTCTACCCCGGTCACCATGAACCCTTCGGCGCGCAGCCGCGCCGTGGTTGCCGCCCCGAGCCCGGACGCGGCTCCGGTGACGATTGCGCTGCGCATGATTGCTTCCGCCATCCCTGGTCTTCCTCCCTGCAACGGGCCGCGACCGCCTCGGATCATGGCCTTCCCAGAGGTTTCTTAGCGCAAAGAAAAGATGCAAGAAAGATCTTGATAAAACGTTCGACTTCTATAGCGTGAGCCCCCGGAGGAGGACCACACATGAATCGTAACCGCTTGATTGCGGCCGCTTTTGCGGCTGCCCTGATGCCTGCTGCCGTCGCGGCCCAGTCCGTTCGCGTGGCGCATATCGACCCGTTCTCGGGCGCCTTCGCGAATGTCGGTGCGCTCAATGGCATGCATGTGGAATACGGCGCCGCGCTGGTGAACCAGTCTGGCGGCGTGCTGGGCGGACGTCAGCTCGAGGTCATCCGCTTCGACAACAATGCCAATCCGCAGGATGCGGTGGTCGTCTTGCAGGAGGCCATCGACCAGGGCATCCGCATCATCACCCAGGCGACCAATTCCGGCATCGCCCTGGCGGTGCAGGAAGCCATCGTGCGCCACAACCGGCGCAACCCCGACGACCCGGTGCTCTATCTCAATTACGGCTCGGCCGATCCCTCGCTGACCCGCGACCACTGCGACTATTACTCGTTCCGCTTCGAGGTGCATTCGGGGATGAAGCAGCTGGCCATCGTCGATGCCATCGCCGCCAATCCCGAAATCGACAGCGTCTACATCATCGGCCAGGACTACAGCCACGGTCATGAGGTCAGCCGTTATACCCGCGCCTATCTGGCCGAGCGGCGCCCGGATATCGAGGTCGTCGGCGACGAATTCCACCCGGTTGGGCGGGTGCGCGATTTCACCCCCTATATCGCCCGGATCCAGGCCAGCGGCGCCGATGCGGTGATTACCGGCAATTTCGGCACCGACCTGTCGCTCTTGATCCGCGCCGCCAACGAGGGCGGGCTCACCTCGACGATCTACACCCAATACGCCAGCACCTTCGGCGCCCCGACCGCCATCGGGCCGGACGGGATCGGCAGGGTGATCGACACCGCGCACTGGACGCCCGATGTCTGGCTCACCCACAACACCGAGGCCGGGCGGCAGCTGGTCGAGGATTTCGAGCGGACCTACAACGCCGAGATCGGCAGCTACCAGATCCTGGTGCAGATGCAGATGCTGGGCGCGGCGATCAACGCCGCGGGGTCCGACAATCCGACCCAGATCGCCGCTGCGCTGTCCGGGGCGACCTTCGACGCGGTCACCGGCCCGGTGATGATGCGCGAAAGCGATCACCAGCTGCTGCATCCGCTCTTCGTTTCGGTCTTCACCGACGAGGGCATCACCAACGATTCCGAAGGGACCGGTATCGGCTGGCGGACCCTGCGCGAAATTCCGGCGTCCGAGCTGAGCGACGATTCGACCTGTCAGGTCAGCGTTCCGGGCTGAGGCCAAAGGCACCATTCCTGCGCCGCGACAGCGCGGCGCAGGAAACAGGGTTGGGAAGAACGGGAAGGCGACGTGGAGTATCTGGCATTCGCACTTGTGAACGGGCTGCTGTACGGCATGTTGCTGTTCATGCTGGCCAGCGGCCTCACGCTGATCTTCAGCATGATGGGCGTGTTGAACTTCGCCCATGGCAGTTTCTACATGCTGGGGGCCTATTTCGCCTATCAGATCGGCGCCATGGGATCATTCTGGGTGGCGCTCTTCGTGGCGCCGGTCCTGGTCGGCGTCATCGGCATGGCGGTCGAGCGCTACGGTCTGCGCGTGGTCCACAAGCATGGCCATGTCGCGGAACTGCTGTTCACCTTCGGGCTGGCCTATCTGATCGAGGAAGTCGTGCTGATGGTCTGGGGCCGCCAGCCGATGCCCTACCGGGTGCCCGAGGCGCTGAACTTCCCGCTGTTCACGCTGGGCGAGGTCAGCTTCTCGGCCTATCGCGGGTTCATGTTCCTGATCGCGCTGGCGATCTTCGTCGTGCTGATCGTCATCCTGCGCAAGACCCGGCTGGGGATGCTGGTGCAGGCCGCGCTGAGCCATCCGGATGTGCTCTGGTCACTCGGCCATGACGTGCCGCGGCTTTTCATGCTGGTCTTCGGTGGCGGCGTGGCGCTGGCGGGGCTGGCCGGGGTGATCGGCGGCAATTTCCTGATTACCGAACCGGGCATGGCGCATCACGTCGGCACCATTCTTTTCGTCATCGTGGTGATCGGCGGGCTGGGGTCGCTGGCCGGCGCCTTCATCGCCTCGGTCGGGATCGGCATCCTGCAAACCCTGATGGTCGCCTATGACCTGCGCCTGGCCGATGTGCTGGTGCCGGGCCTGGCCGAGAGCGGCTATCGCGGCCCGTTCCAGGAGATCACCACCATGACCCTCGCCAATCTGGGGCCAGTGATGCCCTATCTGCTGCTGGTGGTGCTGATGGCACTGCGTCCCCGCGGTCTGCTGGGCAAACGGGACCACTGACATGCCGAACGCCAATCTTCGTACGCTGATCGCAGCGCTGCTGCTGCTGGTGATCGCCGGGCTGTTCCTCGCGGCTCCGTGGCTGGGCAGCCGGGCGACCATCCTCATGGTCACCCAGGCGGTGATCCTGGCCTGTTTCGCCATGGCCTATAACGTGCTGCTGGGTCAGACCGGCCTCTTGTCCTTTGGTCCGGCGGTCTATTTCGGCATTGGCGCCTTCAGCGCCCTCTATGCGGTCAACGGCATCTCGTCGGGGCAATTGCCGCTGCCGCTGGAGCTGGTGCCGCTGCTCGCAGGGGGGGCGGGGCTGGTCGCGGCGCTGGTCTTCGGGCTGATCTCGCTGCGCAGCGGGCAGATCGCCTTCGCCATGATTACCATGGGCCTGGCCGAGCTGACCCATGTGTTCGCCATGGTCTTTCCCTCGGTTTTCGGTGGCGAGCGCGGGGTCTCCATCGACCGGATGGTGGAGAACACGCTCACCGGCTGGGGCTACGGACGCCCGGACGAGATCTATTGGCTGGTCCTCTTCTGGGCCGTCCTCAGCATCGCCACGCTGGCCTGGCTGACCCGTACGCCGCTCGGCCGCCTGGCCAATGCCGTGCGCGACAACGAGCAGCGCGTGGCCTTCCTCGGCTACAGCCCGGCCCGCATCCGATACCTGCAATTCGCCCTCTCGGGCCTGTTCTCGGGCCTCGCAGGCGGGCTCTTCGCGCTGACCTACGAGATTGCGAATGCCGATATCTTCGGGCTGCAGACCTCGGCCGGGGTGCTGATCGCCGCCTATGTCGGCGGGATCGGCAGCGTTTTCGGCCCGGCGCTCGGCGCCATCGTGGTGACGCTGCTGGAATTCAGGCTCGCCCGGGCGACCGAGGCTTGGCTCCTCTATTACGGATTGATCTTCATGGGCATCGTCATGTTTGCGCCGCAGGGGCTTTGGGGGTTGCTGACCGGCGTGCCGACGGCGATCGGTCGCGAGGGTTTCGCCGTCTGGCTGACGCAGAGGCTGAAGGGGCTGGCCCTGCTTCTGCCCGGCTTTGTCGGCGGCGTGCTGATCGTCGAGATGTCGAGCCACCGCGCCAATGCCTATGATCCGCATCTGCCGATGCATCTGCTGGGCCTCGACGCTTTCTCGCCGCTCAACTGGGTGCTGGCCCTGGGGCTGGTGGCGGTGAGCGCGGCCCTCCTTCTGGCCCGGCGCCGCCAGGCCGGGCGCCGCCGCCGCGACGGGCTGACGGCCGGTGCCGCCTTGGCCGGGGGGGCGGAATGATGGCCCGCGCCGACCGCCGCCCGCCCCTGGCCCTGGAATTGCGGGAGGTGAGCAAATCCTTCGGCGCCGCCCGGATCATTCCCGGCGTCTCGCTGACCGTGCCAGCGGGCGAGTTCCACGCCGTGATCGGTCCGAATGGCGCCGGGAAATCCACGCTTTTCAACCTGATCTCGGGTCGTTTCGCGCCGAGTTCCGGCCAGATCCTGCTGGGCGGCCAGCCGATCGAGGGGCGCTCGCCCAGCGTAATCAACCGGATGGGCCTGTCGCGCTCGTTCCAGATCACCAATATCTTCAAGAACATCAGCGTCTTCGAGAATATCCGCTGCGCCCTGCTGGGTCCGATGGGCGCGGCATACAGCTTCTGGCGTCGGGCCTCGGCCTGGCGCGAGATCACCCGCGAGACCGAACGCCTGATCGAGGAAATCGGCCTCACCGCCCGGCGCGACACGATCGCGGGCAGCCTGTCCTATGCCGAGCAGCGCCTGCTGGAAGTCGGCATGACCATTGCCGGGGATGCCAGCGTGCTGCTGCTCGACGAGCCGATGGCCGGCATGAACCATAACGAGATCGACCAGTTCTCGGACTTTCTGCGCCGGATCGGCGAGGGACGGACGGTGATGATGGTCGAGCATGACATGAACGTCGTCTTCACTCTGGCCGACCGGATTTCGGTGCTGGTCTATGGCGAGCTGATCGCCACCGGCACCCCGGCCGAGATCCGCCAGGACCAGCGTGTGCGCGACGCCTATCTGGGAGCCGAGGCATGATCCGCGATTCAGCTGCCCCGTTCCTGGCCCTCGAAGGGGTGCATGCCTGGTACGGGCTCAGCCATATCCTGCAGGGCGTGGACCTCGAGGTCTCGCGGGGCGAGGTCGTCGCCGTGCTGGGGCGCAACGGTGTCGGCCGGTCGACCATGTGCAAGGCGATCATGGGGATCGTCACGCGCAGCGGCTCGGTCCGGGTCGATGGCGTCGAGATGGGGGCGGCAAAGCCCCATCAGATCGCGCAGCGTGGCATCGGCTACGTGCCCGAGGAACGCGCGGTCTTTCCCGGGCTCAGCGTCGAGCAGAACCTCCTTCTGGGCATCAACCGCTCGGCTCCGCCGCCGGCCGAGCGGCGCTGGACGCTGGCCACGATCTACGAGATGTTTCCCAATCTGTTGCGCCGCCGCGATCAGGCGGCCGAGGTGCTGTCGGGCGGCGAACAGCAGATGCTGGCCATCGGCCGCGCACTGATGAGCGATCCCGCGCTGCTGGTGGTGGACGAGCCGACCGAGGGCCTCGCGCCGCTCATCGTCGAGCAGGTGGGCGACCTTCTGGCCGAGATCGCCGCGCGCGACGTGGCGGTGCTGCTGGTCGAACAGAAGCTGACCATCGCCATGCGCATCGCGCAGCGGGTCTATGTCATGGGGCAGGGGCGGGTCGTGTTCGGCGGCACGCCTGACGCCCTGCGCGCGGCGCCGGATGTACGCGGCGCCTGGCTCGAAGTCTGACAGGAAAACGAGGAGACCCATCATGACGGTATCCGAAACCCCGGGATCCGCATCCTTCGTCCCGCTTTACCGCGATCCCGTGCGCTTCCATGCCGAGCGCCGTCCACAGAAAATCGCCATCCGCGACCTCAGTTCCGGTCGCGCCTTCAGCTATGCCGGGCTCGACCAGCGCGTCGACCGTTTGGCGGCCCATCTGCGGCAGGTCGGGCTGGGCCCGGGCGACCGGGTGGCGGTCCTGTCGCAGAATGGCCCGCTGGTCTTCGAGGTGCAGTTCGGTGCCAACCGGATCGGCGCGGTTATGGTGCCGCTGAACATGCGCCTGGCGGTGCCGGAACTGGCCTATATCCTGGCGGATTCGGGCGCCGCCCTGCTGATCGCCGATGCGCCTTTCGCCGAGACCGCGCGCCAGCTTGCCAGCCTGCCGCAACTCGTCGGACTGCGCCTGCTGATCGCCGATCAGACGGGCGGGGCCGAAGCCTATGACCGGATCCTCGCGGCAGAGGCGGAGCGGGTCGCGCCCTATCCCGCCACCCATGATGACCCCTGCATGATCATCTACACCTCAGGCACGACCGGCCGACCGAAAGGCGCGGTCATCACCTTCGGCATCATGATCTGGCAATACGTGAACACCACGGCGATCTGCGCGGTGACCCACCGCACGGTCGAGCTGATCCTGCTGCCCCTCTTCCATATCGGCGGGCTCAACGCCAATGCCAACAATACCCTGCGCGCGGGAGGCACGATCCTGCTGTCGCGGGTCTTCGATCCGGCGGCGGCGCTGGCGCTGCTTGCCGATCCCGAAAGCGGCGTCAACAATGTCACCGGCGTTCCCGCGCAATACCAGTTCATGAGCTACGAGCCGGGCTTTGCCGAGGCCGATTTCAGCCATCTCGATTATGCCGGGATCGGCGGGGCGCCGACGCCGGTGCCGGTGATCGTGCAATACGCCGAGCGCAACGCGCCGATTTTCGAGGGTCTCGGCATGACCGAGGCCGGGCCAGCCATCGCCTCGATCGACGTAGAGAATGTGCTGCGCAAGCGCGGCTCGGTCGGCAAGCCGGTGATCTGCGTCGATCTGCGGATCGTCGGACCGGACGGGCGGGATGTGCCGACCGGCGCGGTGGGCGAGATGTGGCTCCGGGGGCCCAACCTGATCCGCAGCTACTGGAACAACCCGCCGGGCAGCGAAAACGCCTTCGTCGATGGCTGGTTCCGCAGCGGCGACATGGCGCGGCTCGACGACGAGGGTTTCCTGTTCATCGTCGACCGGCTCAAGGACATGTACATCTCGGGCGGCGAGAACGTCTATCCGGCCGAGGTCGAGCGCGTCCTGCAACAGGTCGAGGGGATCCGCGAGGTCGCGGTCTTCGGCGTACCGCATCCGCGCTGGGGCGAGACGGGGCATGCCGCGGTGGTCCTTGCGCCCGGCAGCACGCTGGACGAGGACCGGATCATCGCCATCTGCCGCGAGGCGCTGGCGCGCTACAAGCTGCCTTCGGGCGTCACCTTCCTGGAGGCGCTGCCGCGCAACGCCACCGGCAAGATCCAGAAAAACGTGCTGCGCGAGCGGTTCTCACCGGCGGAGGCCCAGGAATGATCGAACGGCTGGACAGGGTGGCGCTCGCCGTCGGGGATCTGGAGGGCGCCACCGGGTTCTTCGAACGGCTCCTCGGTATCCGTTTCGACCCGCCCCTTTCGGACGAGACGATGGGGCTCGATGCGCGCTACTCGCCCGAGGGGGTGGAACTGGTGGCAGGCAAGCCCGGCTCCTTCATGGAGAAGCTGGTGCAGGACCGTGGCGAGGGGGTCTTCTGCCTGGTGTTCAAGGTGCGCGATATGGAGGCCGCGGTGGCCCATTTTCGCCAGATGGGTCTTGAGCCACAGAACGACGTGCATTTCGGTGCGCTGCGCGAGGTGGCGTTTCATCCGCGCGATGCCCATGGTCTGCGGATTGTCCTTGCCGCCTATCCCGAGGCGCATCCGGCCTCGGTGGCGGTTCTGGGCGGTTGATTGCGTTCGGGCCCTCGCCTTGGGGGTTCGGCCGCGCTATTCTGCCCGGATGAAGGCCAGGACCCAGCGCCGCCAGGGCGCCAACGCGACGACAGAACCGCCCGGGCAAGCCCCGGCACGGCCCACCGAGGAATCCTCACGCGAGCGGCTGAAGCTGACCGCGTTGCAATTGTTCTCGCAATCGGGCGTCGACGGCGTGTCGGTGCGCGACATCGTCTCGGCGGCGCAGATGCGCAACGGCGCTTCGGTGCATTACTATTTCGGCTCCAAGGAAAACCTGGTCCGTGAACTGGTGCTCGAATCCGCGGTCAAGAGCGATGCCAGGCGCCGCGAACAGCTTGACCGCTACGAGCGCGAGGGCGGCGTCCGGGGCCTTGAGGATGTCGTGCGGATGCTGATCGCCGGCGAGGTCGAGCCGGACGAAAGCCGCGGCGTCGTCGGTCGGCACGGTCTGGGGCATATGCGCTTCATCCTGTCCCTGCAGATCAACAACCGTGCCCTGATGATGCAGGCCATCGTCGGCACGGATGTGCGCCAGGCCTACCGGCAGTGCATTCACCTGGCGCGACGCTTCCTGCCCGACCTCTCGGATACCGCCTTTCGCAACCGGATCGGGCTGCTTTACACCTATATCGCCGCTGCGCTGGCCTCACGCGAAGCGGCGCTGAGCGGCCCGGCCGAGGCCTGGGGCATGTGGGGCGACGAGGATTTCGTCGATCAGCTGGTCAGGACGAGCTGCGCTTTGCTGCAAGCCTGAAACGGCGCCTCGGGGCTGCGTCACCCCATCCCCGCCAGCACCCCCCTCAGATAGGCCAGCGACCGGGTCACCGCCGCCTCCTCCGTGCCATGGCCGGGGGCGAGGTAGTCGATCTCGACCGCGAGGATGCCGTGATAGCCCGCCTTGCGCAGCTCCTCCAGGATCAGGGGCATCTTCAGCAGGCCGTCGCCCACCGGGACCGAGGGCCAGAAGGCGATCGTCTCGGGGTCGCCACCCAAAGGCCGGACGTCCTTGATATGGGTGGCGCGGGCGTAGGGGGCGAGTTTGCGGGCGACCGCGTGCGGATCCTCGTACAGGCGCAGATTGTTGGCGGTGTCGAAGCACAGGCCGAGGTGGTCGGAGCCGATGCTTTCGATCAGGTCGATCACCTCATCGGCGTAAAGGTCGATGTGGTTCTCCACCGCCAGGGTGATGCCGAGCGCCCGTGCCTCGGCCTCGAAACGGGCGAGGAGCGGCAGCAGCGCCTCGCGCTGGTCGGCCCAGGTGCCGAAGCGCGTGCCCCGTCCGCCGGTGCAGATCCGCATGACACGCGCGCCCACGGCGGCCGCGTCCTGAAGGCTGGCGATCCCCTCGGCCAGCGCCTCGGGCGCCTGACCGGAATGCAGGCCGCGCGGATGGCCCCAGGCCCAGACCCTGTCGATCGCGCCCTGATCGAGGCGGGCAGCCAGCGCCCGGGTCAGATCGCGGTCGCCGACCGGCAGGAAGCAGCTTTCGAGCGACACCGCCTCGGCCGCCAGCCGCTGGGCTGTGTCGAGGAAGTCCCAGACGCTCCAGCGGGCTGCGGGCAGCGTCTCCAGCCCGGGATAGGCCTCGCCGAAATAGCGGTGGAAGGAATAGGAATCGATACCGAGTTTCAAGGGAATTGCCCCGATTTCAACGATGTGGAATGTTCGGATTGCTCAGGCGGCGCTTGCGGAATATACTGGTTCGTATATTTTGATCGGCGCCACGACCGGCCTGCCAGGATGGACAATGCGATGTCGGAAGCCGCCGCGACCGCCAAGAAGAGCGCGCGCGCCAAGCGCAAGAACGACCCCGAAGCGGTGCGGCAGGACCTGTTGCAGGTGGCGATCCAGGAATTCGCCGAGCATGGCCTGGCCGGGGCGCGCGTCGACCGCATCGCCGCCAACAGCCGCGCCAGCAAGATGATGCTGTACTATTACTTCGACAACAAGGAAGGGCTCTACATCGCGGCGCTCGAGCAGAGCTACATCCAGATCCGCGAGGCCGAGCGCGACCTCGATGTCGACAGCCTGCCGCCGCTCGCGGCGCTGCGCAGCTTCATCCGCTTCACCTTCGAGCGCCACCAGAAGAACCCGGAATACGTCCGCCTCGTGGTGAACGAGAACCTCGCCTTCGGCGAGCACATCCGCAAATCCGAGAAACTGCGCAACCTCAATGCCTTCGCCATGGAGAAGGTGAGGTCGATCTTCGCGCGCGGCGTGGCCGATGGCACGCTGCGGCCCGGTATCGACCCCACGCATTTCTTCATGACGGTGGGCGCGCTCAGCTTCTATCAGGTGTCGAACAAATACACCTTCGCCTCGGTGTTCGAGGTCGACATGGACACCAAGGCCGCGCTGGACGAGCGGCTGCACCAGATCACCGAGCTTCTGGTTCACGGGGTCAGCCGGCGGCCGGAAGACTGACATCCTCACGGCCCCGGCGCCTCGTCCACGAAATCGAGGATGGTGCGCAGCTGGGCCTGATACATCGCATGGCCATCGACGGTGATGAGCCCCGCGGCCCGGCCCATGCCGATCATCATGCTGGTGTCCCGGGGCGTGGTCACGTCCGCGAGGCAGCGCGCGCTCAGGATCTCGGCCTCGGTGGCGGGCAGGGGATCCTGCGGGTCGAGGCCGAGGGGCGTGGCATTCACCACCAGATCGGCGGAGCCCGCGGGATCCAGCGCCGGGAAATGCTGGCGCAGCAGCCGGGTCAGGTCGGCGGCACGCCGGGGGTCGGTGTCGCGGACCCTGAGCCCTGCCACCCCCGCCGCCGCCAGCGACAGGGCGATGGGCTTGCCGACGCCCCCCGCGCCGACCAGCAGGACGCGGGCGCCGCGCAGGTCGAAGCCCGCGGCACGGATCGCCTGCACCATCGCCTCGCCGTCGAAATTGTCACCGTACCAGCCGCCCTCGGGCAGGCGCCGCAGCACATTGACGGCGCCGCAGCGACGCGCGGCGTCGCTCAGTTCGCGGGCGATCTCCCGCGCTTCGATCTTGTGGGGCACGGTGACGATCAGCCCGCCGAGGTTCTCGACCGGCCAGAGCGCCGGGGCGAGCGTCCCCAGCGCTCCGGGCGGCACCGAGAGCGGCAGGACCATGGCATCCAGGCCGCGCTCGGCGTAGAGCCGGGTCATGGCGGTGGGCGATTTCGCCTGTACGGTCGGCTGGCCGATCAGGAAATGCACGCGGGTTGCGCCGGTGGGGAAGGCGGCGTTCATCGCATCGCTCCGACCAGACCCATGGCCACCTGCGGGAAGGCGATGACCAGCCCCAGCACGACCAGCATGGAGACGATGAAGGGCAGGACGCCGATGACGATATCGGTCATCTTCCCGGCCTCGGCGCCATAGAGCCTGTGGCGCACGCCCTGCAGCACGAAGAGGTTCATGCCGATGGGCGGGGTGATGAGCCCCAGCTCGATCAGGATGACGACGATGATCCCGAACCACACCAGGTCGATGCCCTGCGCCTGCAACAGCGGCAGGAAGATCGGCACCACGGCCACGACGATCGGCAGCCCGTCCATGACCATGCCCAGCAGGATGAAGATCACGCAGATCACCAGGATCAGCTCGGTGCTGCTGAGGCCGAAGGACAGGATCGATTGCGACAGCGCCCGCGGCACGCCGATGAACGACAGGACGAACTGCAGAAGGAAGGCCGCGTTCACCACGAAGAGGATCATGCCCGTGGTCATCGCCGTGCTGAGCAGCGCCTCTTTCAGCATCGGCCAGCTCAACCGGCGCTTGGCCAGCGCCACGACCAGCGCCCCGGTCGCGCCATAGGCGGCGGCCTCGGTCGCGGTGGCGACGCCCAGATAGATCGTGCCGATCACCAGCCCGATCAGCAGGGCGATGGGGACGATGTTGACGAGGCCCGCCAGCTTCTCGCGCAGGGAATAGCGGGTAATGGTCCGCTCGCCCTTCTCGCCGAACAGCGACAGCACGAGGATCGCGGCGATGAAGCCGACCATCATCAGGATCCCCGGCACGATCCCCGCGATATAGAGGTCGCCGATCGAGACCTGCGCCACGAGGCCGTAGACGATCATGATCAGCGAGGGCGGGATCAGGATGCCCAGCGTGCCCCCGGCGGCGATCGAGCCGAGGGTGATCCGCTCATTGTAGCCGTGCTGCTTCAAGGTTGGCAGGGCGACGGCGCCGATGGTGGTGGCCGTGGCGAGCGACGAGCCCGAGACCGCCGCGAAGACCCCGCTGGCAAGGATGTTGCTGTGCAGAAGACCCCCGGGCAGGCGCCCGACCAGCCGCGACAGGGCCGCGTAAAGGTCGTCGGTCAGACCGCTGCGCAGCAGCAGCTCGCCCATCAGCACGAAGAGCGGCACGACGGTCATCGTTACGCTGGAATTGGTGGTCCAGGGGATCTGGCCGAAGAAATCCCAGACCGGGCCGATGTAGATCAGGCCGGCGATCAGCGCCATCAGGCCGAGCGTGGTGCCGACATGCAGGCTGGCGGCAAAGCCGAGGCCCAGCAGCAGCAGGATCAGAAGGACGGGACCGATCATGCGGTTTCCTCCGGGCGCGGGGCGACCAGCGCCAGGGCAAGGGCGGCCACGCCGTAGAGCACCAGCGCGCTGTAGCCGATCGCGGTGACGCCCTGCGGCCAGGCCAGGCGCAGTGTCACCAGTGATTGCGGCACATAGGCGCCGATGGACCAGCTTTCGAGCGTGACGAGCCAGGCCCGCCAGCAGAGCACGCCGGAAAAGACGGTGGTGGTCAGCAGCGCAAGGAAGGCGGACAGCCGGGTCATGCCTCGGCCATAGAGGCTTTGCAGCACGTCGATGCGGACATGCGCCCCACCGGCGAGGGCCTGCGCCAGGCTCCAGGTCGCGCCGAAGGCCATGACGAAGGCGGCGAGCGTGTCGGTGATGCCGCTGAACGGCCCGCCCAGCTTGCGGCTGGTCACGTCGAGGGTGGTGAAGATGGCCAGCAGCAGGAAAGCCAGCCCGCTGGCGATGGCCATGCCCTCGCTCAGTCGGCGGAGCGCGCGTTCGGTCGCCTGGATCATGATATGCCTTGGTTCGGGGTGACAGCGGGGGGCGACGAGCTGGCCGCCGCCCCGCCTGGCGGATCAGTCGATGGTCACACCGCTGATCGGACCGATGACAGAGTTGAAGGCGGCGACGGCGTCCGGGCCGACGCGCGAGCTCCACATCGGCACCACATGCTCGCGCGCGGCGGCGGCGAGTTCGGGTTGCCATTCGGCCGGGGCCGGGATGGTCAGCGACATGCCATGGTCGCGCGCGGCATTCAGGCCGACCTGGTTGTTGGCGTCACCCAGGCGCCAGCCCTCGTCCGTCAGGTCCTGCGACAGGCCGTCGACAATCTCCTTCAGGTCGTCCGGCAGCGCGTTGTAGCTGCGCTGGCCGACGATCACATAGGCGCCGAACGGGGCGAGGTTGATGTCGGTCAGCGCCGGGGTCACCTCCCACAGCTGCAGGGCCGAGATCTGGTCCGAGCCGGTCAGCAGCCCGTCCATCACCCCGCGTTGCAGCGCGGAATAGACCTCGGAGATCGGCATCGAGATCGGCTCGGCGCCGAAAGCCTCGACATAGGCGGCGAGGCCCGGCGAATAGACGCGGATCTTCTGGCCGCGCAGATCCGAGAGCGAGGCCAGCGGCTCGCGGGTGAACAGATAGGCCGAGTTCCAGGCGAAATTGGCCAGCACCTTGCCGCCGATCTGCGGCTCCAGCGGGCGGACCACGTCATTCATCCAGGCGCTCAGCAGGTCCTTGCCATTGTCGAAGCTGCTGGCCAGGCCGGGGATCTCGGTTGCTTCGAGGATCGGCAGGTCGCTGGCGACGTAGCTGACATTCGCCTCGGCGATATCGACGAGCCCGGTGCGCAGCACGCGCAGCACCTCGGTCCCGGTCAGGCCGAGTTCCTGCACCGTGGTCAGTTCCAGCCGGATACGCCCGCCGGTGCGCTGGTCCAGCTGCTCGGCCAGCCAGGCCCATTTGCGATAGCTTTCGCCGTTGGTGTGCATGGCCATCGCCTTCCAGGTGATGACCTCCTGGGCACGGGCGCGGGCGCCGCCAAGGCCGAGCCCAGCGGTGCCGGCGGCAAGCTGCATGAAAGTGCGACGATCCATGATGTCCCTCCTGAGGTTCGCGACAGCCCCTCCCGGCTGCGTGGGCGTTTTTATACTAACTAGTATGTTTGTAAAGTGCCGCCGTGGTGCCGCCGGGAAAAACCTCGGTCCAGCTTGGCCTGGGCGGCTCCTTGCCTTGATCCGGGGGGCTGAATCGTCCGGGGCGGGGCCAGGCAGGCAGACCGGAACGCGGCTTGCCAGGAAGGGGATTTACAAATCCGACTATTTTGATAAGAATTAAGTGACCCCAGTGACGCGCCCCTCCGGCGGCGCACGCCCGGCCGCCCTCGTCCCGCAGAACGGAGCTGACCGTGCGTCTCGATCCCCCGCCCTCCCTTTACCGCGATCTCCTCGCCTCCGGCATGGCCGCGCCCGAACGGATCGCGCCCGATCCCTGGTATCTCGAAAGCCTTGCCGACCGGGCCGAAGCCGAGGATCGCCGGACCTTGCCGCGCGAGCCGAAAGGGATCCGTCATGGGCGCGGCTGAGCGGCACCCCCTGAGGCCCGATCCGGTCCGCCGCCCCGGCCGGCCCGAGGAATGGCGGCTCGACGACCTGGGCCTGACCCCGTTCCAGCACCTGACGCTGCAACTCTGCCGCTGGCATTTCCACGCCTTCAACGCCCCGGAATCGCAGGGCTGGCTGAGGGCATTGCAGCTTGCGACCGGCGAGGTCGGCGCGGCGCAGGCGGGTGCGCTTTGCTACGATGTGGTGGCGCTGGTCGAGGCCTTGCGGGCGGTCCGCCGTTCGACCTTCCGCTTCAACCCCGAAGCCTGCGCCGGGTGCCGGTGCTGGGCAACCGCGGACGAGCGCCGCCTGCTGGCGCTGCTGGGCGCGGTGGCCCGGGGGCAGGAGGGGCGGGCACAGACAGAGGCGCAACTGCTGTCGGACGGCACCCCGAACCCCGACCTTGTTGCGGCCGCGCGCAGTTACACGGCGCGGCACGCCATGGGCCTGTCGGCGCTGCCGCTGGCCTGACCCTCCCTCAGCGACCCGCCCTTGCAGGTGGGGCCGCTCTTGCCGCGCCAGCTTCCCCTGGCGCGGTCTTTTCTGTCGATATTCCAGTCCCTTGCATCAGTGATGCGCTTTCGCCACAGGATCGACGCGATCACGGTGGGGAAAGCGATATCTGCCTTGTATAATATGACAAAAATTGTCAGGAATCCGCCATCCAGCGACCCCCCGTGTCACCGAGGCGTGACTCGGGACGACGTCGGCCAGATCCCCCGAACAACAGTATGACCGTCCCGCCCTGCCATGGAGCGGGCTCGGGCGCTTGTTGCAAGGGCCGCGCCCCCCCGGCGCGAACCCCGCAATGCCAGCATCCAGCCAGCACCGAGATGCCGCCGCCCGGCGGCCCGATGGAGTGATCGCGATGCGATATGAAACGACCGCCCCGGGGCGGATGATGGCGCGTGCCGGAACGCAGGCGGCGCTCTGGCTCTGCCTGCCCGCCGCCCTGCTGGCCCAGGTCCCCGAAGACAGCCAGACCTTGCGCGAAGAAAGCGCGCGACCTGCCACCCAAAGCGAGGCACCGGCCGACCCGGCGCCGGGCCTTTTCGAGATGCTGGGCCGGATCACCTATTTCACCGGCCGCCTGCCGCGCCCGGTGCTGGAAGTGCCCGCAAGCGTGACGGTGGTCGATGGCCAGGACCTGCAGGATCAGGCCGTCACCGACATGCAGCAGCTGACCCGCTACGTGCCGGGCCTGTCGGTCAACCGGCAGATCAACGCAGCGCAACCCTTCAACGATTTCGACGGATTCAGCATGCGCGGCGTCGGCGGCAACCGGGTGCTGATGCTGGTCGACGGCTCGCGCGTGGCCGAGCGGATCACCGACGGCACCCGCGATTACCTCGATTTCTCGTTCGTCCGGCAGGCCGAGGTCGTGGGTGGCCCGGCCTCGGTGGTCTGGGGCGCCGATGCCCTGGGCGGCGTGGTGGCGCTGCGCACCGTCACGCCCGACGACATCCTGCAAGGGCGCGAGCGCGGCGCCGAACTGCGCTCCAGCTACGACAGTTTCACCAATACCTATACGGTGACCGGTACGTTCGCGCAGCAGCTGTCAGAGCGGCTGTCGATGCTGATCGGCTATTCGCATCTCAGGGCGAACGAGCCCCGTCTCAGCAATGCCGCGCCGAATGGCGGGCTTTACAGCGACATTCACGGTGGCTGTCCGCGTGACCTCGCGGCCGGGGCCACGCCCTGCAACGAATTCGACCCGACCGATATCGAGATGCATCACGGCCTGGTGCGGTTTGACTTCCGGCCCAATGACGAACACCGCTTCGGCTTCACCGCCGACCTCATGCGGCGCGTGACCGCGCTCGATTTCAACCAGAACCTTGGCAATACCGGCTCGGCCAGCACCTATGTCATGTCGGACCAGCGGGTGCAGACCCTCTCGCGCCAGCGCTTCGCCCTCGAGCATGAATGGACCCCCGGCGGCGGCTTCCTCGATCAGCTGACCACGACGCTGGCCTTTGTGCCGCACAGCTACGAGCGCAGCGGCGAGCGGCGCTCGATCACCGGCGGCGAGACCTCGGTGCAATACGACACGCTCAACCTGTACGAAGACTTCTTCGAACTGGACATCCAGGGCGTCCGGCGCTTCGCGGTCGGGGGGACGCGGCACGAGCTGACCTTCGGCTTCGACGGCGACCACACGACGACCGATTACCAGCGCCTCACGCGGGTGGTGAACCTGACCACCGGCTCGGATGTCACGACCCGGGCGGGCGGATTCAACTTTGCCAATGCCACCACCCGGCGGGCGGATATCTACCTTCAGGACCGCATCACCTGGGCCGATGGCCGGTTCGAACTGACCCCGGGCCTGCGCTATGCGACCTATGTGATCGACCCGCGGCCCGATCCCGATTACGTCGCCGTGCCGGGCTCCGAACCCCAGCGGCGGCAGGACCAGGCGCTGCTGGGCAGCCTTGGCGCGCGCTGGCGGGTCAGCGACCAGTGGACCATCTGGGGCAATGTCGGGCAGGGCTTCAAGATGCCGACCGCCGAACAGCTCTATACCTCGCTGGACGGCAACGGCTTCGACCTGATCCCGGCGCCGAACCTGCGGCCCGAGTTCGTCACCAGCCTTGAAATCGGCGCGCGCGGTGAATTCGCCGATGGCTATGTCTCGGTCAGCGCCTATCGGGCCAATTACACCGACTTCATCCAGAGCTTCTACAACCCGCCCGGGACCGACGATTACACCTATCGCAACATCGAGGAGCGCGAGGTCTGGGGCATCGAACTGGCCGGCGAATACCAGATCAGCCCTGACCTGACCCTCACCGGCTCGCTGGCCTGGCAGCGCGGGCGCCAGCGCGTCGATCCCGCCTCGGCCGAGACCGCGGCCAATCTGCGCCCCTTGCGCGGCGTGCTGGGGCTGAGCTGGGAAGTGCCGAACTCGCGGCTCACGCTCGACGCCTATTCGCGCTTCGCCAGCGGCGTCCGGGAAACGGCGAGCGCGGATGGCTTCCGTCCGGCGGGCTATGCCCTTCTCGACCTTTATGCGCGCTATGCGCTGACCGATCAGGCCGCGATCACCTTCGGCATCACCAACCTGTTCGACACCGCCTATTACGAGGATTCGGCGATCGGCGCGACCACCAGCCCCTCGCTCGCTGTGGCCCGCCAGAACCCGCTGGATCTGCGCATGGGCGCGGGGCGCGTGTTCACGCTGGCGCTTGAGACGCGGTTCTGAGCGGATGCGGGTGATCCTCAACCGGATGGGGCGGCTGGCCTGGCTGGCCGCCTCGGGTCCCGGGGCCTGGAAGGGCCTGTGGCTCTTTGCGCTGATCCTGGCGCTGGAGTTCGTCGGAGTCTGGCTCAGCGTCCAGATGATCAACTGGTCGCGCGCGTTCTATGACGCGCTCGAACAACTCGACGCGGCCGAGGCGCTGCGGCAGATCGGGGTCTTCGGCCTGATCGTCGCCGTCCTGTCGGCCAGCACGCTCTCGGGCGCCTGGTTGCGCAAATGGCTGCAGATCGGCTGGCGCCAGCGCCTGACCGACCGGGCGCTGACCCTCTGGCTGGACGGCGGCGCCTATTGGCACCTGCGGCCCGGCCTCAGTCCGCAGCCGGTCGAGAACCCGGACCAGCGCATCGCCCAGGACTGCGCGCAATTCATCAGCTACCTGCTGGAATTCACCCTGGACCTGATTACGCGGGTGGTGTCGCTTATCACTTATCTGGCGGTCCTCTGGTCGCTGTCCAACTTCCCGCTGTCGCTGGGCTTTCTGGGGATCGAGGCCGAGATCCCGCGCTATATGGTCTGGGCCTCGTTCCTTTATGTCTTCGGTTCCAGCCTGATTACCCATTGGCTGGGCCGACCGATCAAGCGGCTGGCCTATGACCAGGAACGCTACGAAGCCGATTTCCGCCACGCGCTGGTGCAGGTGCGCGACGGGGCCGATCAGATTGCCCAGGCCGGGGGCGAGGGGGCCGAACGGCGGCGGCTGGACCGGCGCTTCGACAGCCTGCGCGCCAATTGGAAGCGGCTCATCGGGCAGGAGTTCATCCTGGGCCTCTTCGTCACCCCCTATTACCGGACCGTGCTGCGCATTCCGACCTTTCTGGCGCTTCCGGCCTATTTCGGCGGGGCGGTGACGCTGGGCGGGCTGATGCAGCTGGCCTCGGCCTTTTCGAACGTCACCACGACGCTGAGCTGGTTCATCTTCGACTACTCGAAGCTCGCGCGGTTCGTTGCGGTTTCCGAGCGGCTCGAGGGGCTGTTCAGCGCCGCATCGGCACCGCAGCCAGCGCCGGATGTACCCCGCGCACTGGAGGTTGTTTCGGGCGGTGACGGGCTGCTGCGTCTGCGCGACCTGCACCTCTATACGCCCAGCGGGCAGGCGCTGGATCCGGTCCCCGACACGACGATCCGTCCGGGGCAGCGGGTCTGGATCCATGGTGCCTCGGGCCGCGGCAAGACGACGCTCTTGTCGGCGCTGCGCGGTGTCTGGCCCTATGGCACCGGCCGCGTGAGCCTGCCCGAGGCGCCGATCCTGGCCCTGCCGCAGCAACCGCTGGCCTTTGCCGAGGGGTTGTTGCCGACGCTGACCTATCCGCATGATCCGGCCAGCTTCGACTCCGCCCTGCTGGAGGGCATCCTGCGCAAGGTGGGGCTCGAGCGCCGCATCGGCGGCCCGGATGGTCCCGAGGCATTGCAGGGCCTGTCGATGGGCGAACGCCAGCGGCTGGCGCTGGCACGGGTATTGCTGCTCAAACCTGCCTGGGTGCTGCTGGACGAGGCGACGAGCGCCCTCGACCCGGCGTCCGAAGCCCGGCTTCTGGCGCTCTTGCGCAACGACCTGCCGCGCAGCACGATCCTGTGCGTGGCGCATCGCGTACCGGCCGGGCTGGACCACGATTCCGAACTCTGGATCGGACCTGACGACGAAAGGATGACCGCATGATCCCCGAACCCGGCCAATGGCTGCGCCCCGATACCGGCGACATACCCTCCCATCCCGCCTTGATGGCCGAAATGGCCGAAGCGCCCGTTGTCCTGCTGGGCGAGCGCCATGACCGCGCCGACAACCACCGCTGGCAGATGCAGGTCGCGGCCGGGCTGCTGGCCCGTCGCGACAGGCTGGTCCTGGGGTTCGAGATGTTCCCCGCCCGGCTGGACCCGGTGCTGGCCGACTGGGTGGCGGGCGTGCTGGACGAGGCCGCGTTCCTCGAGCGGGCCGAATGGGGCAGCGTCTGGGGCTTCCCGCCCGACCTCTATCTGCCGCTCTTCCATTTCTGCCGCCTGCACCGGGTGCCGATGATCGGCCTCAACTGCCGCCGCGATCTGGTGCGCGAGGTCGGCGCAGGCGGCTGGGACAGCGTCCCCGAGGCGGCGCGTGAGGGCCTGACCCCCGCCGCCCCTGCCAGCCCCGCCTATCGCCGCTACCTGTTCGAGGTGACCGGCGGCCCGCGCCCCGACCGGGCCGCGCAAAGCCCCGAAGATCCCGCCTTCGACCGTTTCGTGCGCGCCCAGCAGACCTGGGACCGTGCCTTCGCCTGCCGCATCGCCGACGCGCGGGCGCGCGATCCCGGGGCGCTGGTCGTCGGCATCATCGGCCGCGGGCATCTGGAATACCGCGGCGGCACCCCGGCACAGCTGGCCGATCTGGGCATCCCGGAGGCCCGCGTCCTGCTGCCCTGGGAGGGCGCCCGCCCGGTCCCCGCGGGCATCGGCTGCGCGGTCTTCGGCTTGCAGGAAACCGCGGGTCAGGCCTGACCCGCGGCCCTTGCGCCTGTCGCCAGCCCCGCCGCGCAGAACCGCACCAGATGGTCGATCTGCGCGGCCTCCGCCACCCGCCCGTCGCCCAGCGTGCCGATGCGTTCCTGCGAGGTCAGCAGCGCCAGCATGGCCGAAACGGAGAAAACGAAGCCCTCGGCGACGCCCTGTTCCGAGGCGCCGGGCAGCAGCGCCCGGATCTCGGCCAGAAAGACCCGCGCCGTGGGGTCGAAGAACCGGGCCGAAAGCGCCCGCCAGCGATCATCGGCCGAGACAAAGGCCACCAGCCGCGCGTAATGGCGCCAGCGCGGTTCCTTTTGCGACAGATCGAAGAACGGCCGCATGAAGGCGCCCAGCACGGCGGGCAGATCGGCCGCGCCCCCGGCCTGCGCCCGGGCCAGCGCCTCCAGCCGGGCCCCTGACAGCGCCTCGGCCCGGCGTGCCACCACCTGCTGGAACAGGACCTCCTTGCCGCCGCCGTGGTGATGGATCGTGCCCAGCGGCTCGCCCGATTCCGCCACGATGTCGCGAATCGTCGCCCCGTCGAATCCACGCAGCGCAAAGACCGCCTCGGCCGCGTCCAGCACCCGTTCCCGGGTTTCCAGCGAGCGTTTCGACGGCGCTCTTTGTCGTTTTTTCTCAGAGGTTTGAGCAATAGGCATAAGTTTAACTTGCCTTATTTCGAACATCTGTTCAAGTTAAACCCGTACGTGGGAGGACGTCATGAGTATTGCGCGCGGGAGGCTCGCCCTGATCGGGGCGGGGCCGATGGGGCTGGCGGCGGCCAAGCTGCTCAAGGAACACGGGCTGGAGTTTCAGGGGTTCGAGCTGAACAGCGGCGTGGGCGGGCTTTGGGATATCGAGGGCCCGCGCTCGACCATGTACGAGACGGCGCATCTGATTTCTTCGAAGCGGATGACCGAATTCACCGATTTCCCGATGCGGGCCGAGGTCGCCGATTACCCCTCGCACCGCGAGATGAAGCGCTATTTCCGGGACTTCGCCGAGCATTTCGACCTGCTGCCGCATTACCGCTTCGGGGCGGAAGTCCTGCGCACCGAACCCCTGGGCGGGCCGGGCGAGGGCTGGCGCGTCACCTGGCGCGATGCCGAGGGGGAACATGCCGAGGATTTCGCCGGGCTCCTCATCGCCAACGGCACGCTCAGCACCCCCAACATGCCCGCCTTCAAGGGGCAGTTCGACGGCGCGCTGATCCATTCCTCGGCCTACAAATCCGCCCGGCAATTCGACGACAAGCGCGTGCTGATCGTCGGCGCCGGGAATTCCGGCTGCGACATCGCGGTCGATGCCATCCACCACGGGGTGGCCTGCGACCTGTCGATGCGGCGGGGCTATTACTTCGTGCCGAAATACGTCTTCGGCAAACCGGCCGACACGCTGGGCGGCGCGGTCAAGCTGCCGATGCCGATCAAGCGGGTGATCGACGGGACGATCCTGAAATGGTTCGTCGGCGACCCGCAGCGCTATGGCTTCCCCAAGCCCGATTACAAGCTCTACGAAAGCCATCCGGTGGTGAATTCGCTGGTCCTTTACCACGCGGGCCATGGCGATCTGACGATCCGCCCCGATATCGCGCGACTTGACGGCAAGACCGTGCATTTCAAGGACGGCAGCCATGCTGACTATGACCTGATCCTCGCCGCCACCGGCTACAAGCTGGATTACCCCTTCATCGACAAGGCGCTGCTGAACTGGCAGGGCGATGCGCCGCATCTTTACCTCAACTGCCTGCACCCCGGGCGCGACGACCTCTTCCTTCTCGGCATGGTCGAGGCCTCGGGTCTGGGCTGGCAGGGGCGCCACGAACAGGCCGAGATGGTGGTGCGCTACATCAAGGGGCTGCGCGAAGGCTCGCCGGGGGCTGCGGCGTTGAAGAAGACCAAGGAACAGGGGTTCGAGAGGGCCACGGGCGGGGTCAATTACATCAACCTGCCGCGCATGGCCTATTACGTCAACAAGGCGACCTATCGCAAAGCCGTCACCGGCTGGGTCCGTCGCATGGCCGGGGGGAAGTGATGATCGACGACGCGGTACTCGATTTCTCGGCGGGCTCGCTGACGCTGTTGAACGCGATCCTCGCGGTGGTGATGTTCTCCATCGCCATCGACCTGAAACTCTCGGATTTCAAGGTCCTGGCCCGGTCGCCGAAACCTGTGCTGGTGGGCCTCGCCTCGCAATTCCTGCTGCTGCCCGCGCTCACCTATCTGCTGGTGATCGTCGCCCAGCCGCGCCCCTCGGTGGCGCTGGGGCTGATGCTGGTGGCGGCCTGCCCGGGCGGCAATATCTCGAATTTCATCACCCACCGGGCGGGGGGCAATGCCGCGCTCTCGGTGTCGATGACCGCCATCGCCACGGTCGGCGCCATCCTGCTGACGCCCCTGAACATCGCCTTCTGGGGCAGCCTCTATGCGCCGACGGCCGAGATCCTGCGCGCCACCTCCATTGATCCCGTCAGCATTGCCGTGACCGTCGGCCTGATGCTGGTGCTGCCCTTGGTGCTGGGCATCCTGCTGAACGCCCGGCGCCCGGATCTGACGGCGCGGATCCGGCCGCCGCTGCAATATCTCTCGATGGGCATTTTCCTGGCCTTCATCGCCATCGCGCTGGTCAGCAACTGGGGCCTGTTCCTGACCTTCGGCCCTGCCATTGCCGGGCTGGTCATCGTCCACAACGCGCTGGGGCTGGGCGGGGGCTATGCGCTGGCGACACTGGCGGGGCTGTCGCCCTTTGACCGCCGGGCGGTGACGATCGAGACGGGGATCCAGAATTCGGGCCTGGGCCTTGTGCTGATCTTCAGCTTCTTCGGGGGTTTGGGCGGCATGGCCATCGTCGCGGGCTTCTGGGGCATCTGGCACGCGATCTCGGGCCTCGCGCTCGCCAGCCTGATGCGCCGGACCGAGGCCGCGCGATGACCCGCATCCTGATTACCGGCGCCGCCGGGATGGTCGGGCGCTCGCTGGTCCGGGCGCTGCCCCCGGACGAGGTTCTGGCCACCGACCTCGCCCCGGGAAAGCTGCCCGATACCACGCGCTTTCGCCGCATGGACGTGACCGGAGGCGACCCCGAAACGATCATCGCCGAGGAAAGGCCCGAAGTCGTCGTCCACCTCGCCTCCATCGTCACGCCGCCGCCGGGGATGAGCCGCGCGGCGGCCGAGGCGGTCGATGTCACCGGCACCCGCAACGTGCTGGGGGCCTGCCTGCGCCATGGGGTGCGGCGGCTGGTGGTGACGAGTTCCGGCGCCGCCTATGGCTATCACGCCGACAACCCGGTGCCCCTGACCGAAGACGCGCCCTGCCGCGGCAATCCCGAATTCGCCTATGCCGACCACAAGCGCCGGGTCGAGGAGATGCTGGCCGAGGCACGCCGCGACGCGCCGGGGCTGGAGCAGGTGGTGCTCAGGGTCGGCACCGTGCTGGGGCAGGGGACCGACAACCAGATCACCGCGCTCTTCCACCGCAGGCGGCTGCTGGCGGTGCGGGGCTGCGATTCCCCCTTCGTCTTCATCTGGACCGAGGATCTGGCCCGCATCGTCCAGCGCGCCGCGACCGAGGCGCCGCCCGGCATCTACAATGTGGCGGGCGACGGCTGGATGACTGTGGACGATCTGGCCCGCGCCCTCGGCAAGCCGGTGCTCAGGCTGCCCGCCTGGGCGCTGAAGGCGGCGCTGGCATTGGCGCGTCCGCTGGGCCTGTCACGCTATGGGCCCGAGCAGGTGCGCTTCCTGCAATACCGCCCGGTCCTGTCCAACGAGCGGCTCAAATCCGTCTTCGGCTATACCCCGACGCTGTCCTCGGCCGAGGTCTTCGCCCTCTGGCAGAAGGAGGCGGGGCTGTGAAGACAGCTGTGATCTCGGGCGGGAACGGCGGGCTGGGCCGTGCGCTGGCCGCAGGGCTGGAGGCGCAGGGCTGGCACAGCGTCCTGATGGACCGCACCACCGCGGGGCTGGAGGCGACGGCCAGCCGCACCCCCGTCACGGTGGACCTGACGGATACCGACGCGCTGCACCGGGCGGCGGCGCAGGTGATCGCGACGCGGCCCTCCATCGACCTCGTGATCTATAACGCGGGCGTGTCACAGATCGGCCCTTTCGCCGACAGCGACCTCGCCAGTCACCGCCGGGTGTTCGAAATCAACTATTTCGCCGCGGTCGAGATGGCGCGGGCCTTCCTGCTGCCCCTGCGACAAAGCCGGGGCACCCATCTGGCGATTTCCTCGGTCGCGGGTTTCGCGCCCTTGCACCACCGCACCGCCTATGCCGGGTCGAAACACGCGCTGCAGGGGTTCTTCGCCTCGCTCAGGTCCGAGGAGGCCGCGCATGGGGTGCGCTGCCAGATCGCCGCGCCGAGTTTCGTCGCCACCAATATCGGGCAGGCCGAAAGGGGCGCCGACGGGATCGTCCGGCCGGGTTCGGCGCCTGACGGGATCGACTACATGACGCCCGAGGACGCGGCGGCGGTCATCCTGAAGGGCCTGGCCCGGGGGCGCGATTTCATTCCGGTCGGCCGGGTCGCGGCACTGGCGGCGTTGGTGATGCGCGCCTCGCCCGGCCTCTACCAGCGCCTGATGCGCCGCAAGATCGCGACGGCCGGGACCGACGGGTGATGGCCGTTCATGGTCTGCAGGCCCGCCCTGTCCGCCCGGTCAGCGGCGGGTGAAATCCGGGCGGCGCTTCTCGCGGAAGGCGCGCAGCCCTTCCCCTGCGTCGGGACCCTGCATCATCGCCTCCTCCAGCCGCCGGACCGCGTAGTGCTGCTGCGACGGCGTTTCGCCCAGCACGTCGAGCGTCAGGCGCTTGAGGTTCCCCACCACATCCCGCGAATTCGCCGCCAGAGCCCGGGCCATCGCCTTGCCCGCCTCCAGCTGCGCGCCGGGTGGCACCAGATCGTTGACAAAGCCGATGTCATAGGCCCGCCGGGCCGGGATCGGCCGGCCCAGCAGCAGGAGTTCCATCGCCATCCGAGGCGGCAGCCGGTTCGTCGCGGCGCTGACTGCGGCCAGCGAGAAGCCCAGTTTCGCTTCGGGGAAATGGAACTCGGTATCTTCGGCCGCGACGCAGAGGTCGCACATCGCCGACAGCATGAAGCCGAGCCCGATCACCTTGCCCCCCAGCGCCGCGACGATGGGCTTGTCGGTGCGAAAGCCGATCTCGGGCAGGGCGCGCCAGGCTTCGGTCGGCGGGTCGTGCAGATCGGCCCCGGCGCAGAAGATCCCGGGCGAGGCCGAGGTCAGCACCGCCGCCCGCGCAGGCCCCCGGGCGAAGCGCTGGAAGGCTGCGTCAAGCTCTGCCGCCATGCGGCTGTCGATGGCGTTGCGCTTGGCGGGACGGTCCAGGGCGATGACGGCGATGCCGTCGTCCTCGTCGTAGCGGATCAGGGGCTCGGTCATCGTCCCTCCGTCAGGGCGCGGGTCAGGCGGGCGCAGAGGTCATCCATCAGCGCGGGCGTGGTTGCATAGTTGAACCGCACATAGCCGTCCCAGCCCGGCCCGCACTGCGCGCCGTCATTGACGCCGACCCGCGCCCGGTCGAGGAAAAAGCGCGCAGGCCCGCCGGGCAGATCGGCGGCGCGGGCATCGACCCAGAGGAAATAGGTAGACTCCGGCAGGAAGCAGCGCAGGCGCGGCTCGGCCCGGGTCAGCGCCTCGACCAGTTGCTGGCGCTGCGCGGCAAGCCGGTCCATCAGCGCCGCCAGCCAGTCGTCGCATTCCTCCCAGGCGGCAAGCGTCGCCTCCATCGCCCCGACGCTGGGCAGGCCCAGCAGAACCTCGGGCACCCGCGCCTTGAACCGGGCCATCAGCTCGGCCGAACCGAAATGCATGATCCCGCAGCGCAGGCCCGGGGTGTTGAAGCTCTTGGACGCGGAATAGAGGGTGACAATCCGCGCCGCCGCCTCGGGGAACATCTGCGCCAGCGGCTGATGCGCGCGGGGGGCGAAGACCAGATCGGCGTGGATCTCGTCCGAGATGATGACCATGTCCCGCGCCTCGGCCAGCCGGATATAGGGCGCCAGTTCCTCGCGGGTGAAGACCCGGCCGGTCGGGTTATGGGGATGGCAGAGCAGCAGGACCCGGGGCCTCAGACCCCGCGCGGCCAGAGTCGCGGCGGGGTCGGGATCGGCGCGCGGGCCGTCGGGCGTGTCGCGCATCGGCACGTCGTGCAGCGCCCGCTGCCCCTGATCCAGCGCGATCAGGAAGGCCGGGTAGCAGGGCGTCTGGATCAGGATCCCGTCGCCCGGGTCGCTATAGGCGGTGAGGCAGGCCGCAATCGCCTGCAACAGATCGACGCAAAGCTGGGTGTCGCCGGGCGCCACCGCCCAGCCGAAGCGCTGGCCCATGCGGCGGGCGAAGCTGGCGGCGACATCGGCCATCGGCCCGACCGGACCGCGCATCGGATAGCCGGTCCGCTCCGCCGCCAGCAGCGCTGCCAGCCGGGCGCGGATCGGGGTGGCGAGGTGGTAATCCATCTCGGCAATGCCCATGCCCAGCACATCGGGGGCGAAGGTCGACCATTTGGCGTTGTGCTTGTCCTTCAACGCCTCAAGGCTCATCGGGGCGAGGGGGTTCATGCCTCGACACCCCGGTCCAGCCAGCTTGCGTCATGGCGCCCGGGCGGGCAGGGGGGAAGCGCCCAATCGCCCGGCGTGGCCGAGAAATGCGCGAAGGGCGCGAGGTGGCGCAGAAGGCCGAAGGGGCTGTCGCGCTCGATCGACGGCGGCAGGCCCGCCGCGGTGGGGAAGGGCGCGCCCGCGTGGCGGCCGGGGCCGGTCAGCCCTTGCGACCACATGGTGACACGGGCCAGCGAGACATGGACGCGGTAGCTGCCCCCCTCGCGCGCCCGGCGCATCAGGGCGGCGATGGTGCCGGTCGCGCCCAGATAGGCGGCGAGGTAATCGGCCAGCAGGCCCGTCGGCACGTAGCGTGGCTTGCCGCACTGACCTTCCTCCAGCGCGACGCCGGTCACCGATTGCGCCAGTTGCTCGAAGCCCTTGCGCCCGGCCCAGGGTCCGGTCCGCCCCCAGCTGTCGACGCTGACATGCACCAGACCCGGATGCCCCGCCGGCAGCGCGGCAACGAGGTCCTCGGCGCTCAGGCCGAAGCCCTCCATCGCGCCGGGCCGCCAGGATTGCACGACGACATCGCCCGAGAGCGCCAGCCGCCGCATCCGCTCCAGATCGCCGGGGCGGTGGAAATCGAGATAGGCGGCGCGCTTGCCCCAGCCGGTTTCCAGCAGGAACGCCTGCGGATCGGCATGGGCGGGGGCGCTGATCCTCAGGCAATCGACTCCTTGCTCGGCCAGCGTCCGGGTCAGGATCGGCCCGGCGATGACATGGGTGAAATCGAGGACACGCAGCCCCGACAGCGGCCGCGCGGCGGCGGGCAGGGGCTGAGGCGCGCCCTCGGCGACCTTCTCGACCGTGACGAGGGGGGCGGCGGCCAGCGCCTGGCCCTGCGGATGCGCGTGCCATTCGGCACGGCTGCGGACCATGGTCCCGGCCAGATTGGCGGCGGCAAAGGCCTCCTCCCAGTCCAGCGCATCGCGCTTGGCCACGGCGCGGGCGATGGCCTCGGGCGTGTTGGCGCAATCGAGGACGGCCAGCGCCCCGTCGCGCAGGCCCGGATAGGTGCCCATCGGGTGGAACCAGCGCCCGTCCTTCGCCTGATAGAAGGTGCTCAGCGGCGCGGCGGCGCCGGAGGCCATGGTCATGTCCTGGCCATGGCAGGACTGGAAAAGCCCGCAGCAGAGCGCATAGACCGCCGCGTTGCGGTCAAGGCTCACCGCCTGCGCCGGACCGCCCCGCCGCGCGCCGAATTCCGCCGTGGCGAGGGCCTGCGCCATCACCGCGCTGCGCGCGGCGAGCGCCAGCGCCAGGTCGGTATCCAGCGGCGGCTCCTCGCCGGTGTATCCGGCGCGGGTGGTCAGCTCGGCCAGCGGCAGGCCAAGCGGGTCCAGCACGTCCGCAAGCGCGGCGCGTTCGGTTTGGCTCAGGGGCATGTCGGGGCCTTTCAGTGTCCGAGAATGTCTTGCAGGAAGGCGCGCGCCCGCGCGCTTTCGGGGGCGGTGAAGAATTGCGCGGGGGTTGTGTCCTCGACAATGGCGCCCTCGGCCATGAAGATGATCCGGCTGGCCACGTCGCGGGCAAAGCCCATCTCGTGGGTGACGCAGAGCATGGTCATGCCGTCCTGCGCCAGCTCGCGGATCACCGCCAGAACCTCGCCCACCATCTCGGGGTCGAGGGCCGAGGTCGGCTCGTCAAACAACAGCACCGGCGGCTCCATGGCCAGCGCCCGGGCGATGGCGATGCGCTGCTGCTGGCCGCCCGAAAGCGTGTCGGTGTGGACGTCGCGCTTGTCGCGCAGCCCCACCCGGTCGAGGAGTTGCATCGCCTTGGCCTCGGCCGCCTCGCGGGTCAGGCCCTTCAGCTTGCGGGGCGCCAGCGTGATGTTGTCGATCACCGACAGATGCGGGAACAGGTTGAACTGCTGGAAGACGAAGCCGATCCCCTGTCGCAGCGCGCGGATCTCGCTGGTCTTGGGGTCAATGGTCTTGCCGTCGACGGTGATACTGCCCCTGTCGATGCTCTCCAGCCCGTTGATCGTGCGCAAGAGCGTGGTCTTGCCGGATCCCGAGGGGCCGCAGAGCACCAGCACCTCGCCGGTCTGGACCGTCAGGCTGATGTCCTTGAGGACGTGCAGCCGGTCGAAATGCTTGTCGAGATGGGAAATGGCGATCATGAGGCAGGTTCCAAAGCGATTTTCGCCGTGCGGCGGCCGCGCCGTTCCAGACGGCGGCCCAGCAGCAGAAGCGGATAGCAGAGGGCGAAATAGGCGAGCGCCAGCAGCGCATAGGCCTGGATCGCCTGACCGGGCAGGTTGTTGGCGAGATCGAGGAAGGTCTGCGTGGCCTCGGTCGCGCCGATGGCGGCCCCCAGCGCGGTTTCCTTGATGAGAAGCGACAGCTGGCTGACCAGACTGGGCAGCATGTTGCGCAAGGCCTGCGGCAGGATGATGAAGCGCATGGTCTGCACCGGGCCGAAGCCCAGCGACATCGCCGCCTCGGTCTGGCCGCGGGGCAGGGCGTCGATGCCCGCCACGACGATCTTCGAGATATAGGCGCCGTTGAACAGGACCAGCGTGATGAGCATGGTGATCGCGGGCGGGAAGGAGACGCCAAGCGCCGCGGGCAGCAGGAAATAGACCCAGAGCACATGCAGGAGCAGCGGCACCGAGCGGATGTAGAAGATGATCAGCTCGGCCAGCGCCCGCACCGGCTTCAACCGGCTGCGCAGCGGCACGGCCATCAGCAAGCCAACGGGCATCGCCAGCACCAGCCCGCTCACCGCCAGCACCAGTGTCAGCGCCAGACCGCCCAGCGGCGTATGCGGGAAGCCGCCGATCAGCAGTTGCAGCCAGTATTCCTGAAGGATCTCGATCATGCCTGCGCCCCCCGGGATTTGACGGCGGTGCGGCTGTAGGCGCGGCTGGCCAGCGTCAGCACGGTGCAGATCGCCAGATAGACGAGGGTCGCCGAGGCATAGGGCAGGAAGGGCTCATAGGTGATGTCCTGGATGCGCTGCGCCTGGTAGACCAGCTCGGGCACGCCGATCATCAGCGCGATCGAGGTGTTCTTGGTGATGGTCATCGCCTGACCCAGCAGCGGCGGGACCGAGATGCGGAAGGCCTGTGGCAGGATCACGTAGCGGAAGGTCTCGAGGCCGGAGAAACCCAGCGACAGCGAGGCTTCGGTCTGGCCCTTGGGGATCGACCGGAGGCCCGAGCGCAGATCCTCGGAAATGAAGGCGCCCGCGTAGATCGAGATGGCGATGGCAGCGCAGATGAAGTTCACGTCCCGGGCATAAAGCCACATCCGCGGCCCGTCGGGCAGCAGTTCGGGCGCGCCGAAATACCAGAAGATGACATGCACCAGCAGCGGCACCGAGCGGATGGCGTCGACCAGCAGGCCCACGGCCTGCCGGACGATCCAGAAGGGCGACAGCCGGATCAGCGTCAGAAGGACGCCGATCACGAAGCCCGCCGCCAGCGTGACCCCGCTCAATTGCAGGGTGACGGTCAATCCCTTGAGCAACAGCTCGCCGTATCGACCGCTCAGAAACTCGATCAGGGTCACGCGGCGGGGTCCTTACTCGGCGGGCTGGTTGTCGGCGGAAATGGTGAAGCTGCGCTCCATCTGCATCGGCGTCGCGGCACCAAAGAAGCGGTCGAAGCTGGCCACGGCGCTGCCATCGGCCTCCATCCCCAGAAGCGCCTCGTTCACCGCCGCGCGCAGCGCCGGTTCGTCCTTGCGCAGGCCGACACCCAGCCAGTCGTCGGTCAGGAAGCCGTCGAGCAGGTGGTATTCACCCGGCGCGCCGCTCATCTGGCCCAGAAGCGTGCTCTCGTCGCCCGCCATCGCCTGCACCATGCCCCGCTGCAACGCGAGGAAGGTATTGGCCGGGTTGGGGAAGCCGACGGTGGTGGCCTCGGGGTAGCGCTCGGCGACGATCATCGAGGCCATGCCGCTTTCCGGCACGGCGATGCGGCGGCCTTCCAGCTGGTCCAGTGCGGTGATCTCGCTGCTGTTCGGCACGGCGACGCGGACGCCGGTACGGAAATAGGGGATCGAGAAATCGACCTGCTGCGCCCGTTCGGGGGTGATGGTCAGCGCCGCGGTGGCGATGTCGATGCGGCCCGCCGTCAGGTCGGGGATGCGCGAGGCGCCGGTAACATAGCGCAATTCGGGCGTCACGCCGATATGGGCGGCGATGGCGTTGCAGACATCGACGTCAAAGCCCACGGGCGTGCGCTCGTTGCCGTTTTCCAGGAACGAGAAGGGCACGTAGTTGGACGGCACGCCGCAGACCAGCACCCCGGCGGCGCGGATATCGTCAAGCTGGTCGGCCTGGGCGGCACCAGCCACAGCAAGGCAGGCGCCTGCCAGCAGGATCGTGCGCAAAGTCATGGTCTTCTCTCCCTTGGATGAGGTGGAAATTCAAAAGAATTTCCTTGTCCTTGCGGCAGTGGCATGCCGCGAAATCACGCTCCGAACATTCAGCTTTCAACGGAAGACCACAAGAAAATTCTCATTGCGCATTATCAAGTCTGGGCTTAGCAATGAGGGATCGGAACAGCGCCGGTATGCCGCGCGGGAGCGTCATGTTCAACCTCACCCTCCGCCAGCTGCGCGCCATCCACACCATCAACGATTGCGGCAGTTTCGCCGCCGCGGCGCGCGGGCTGAACGTCTCGGCCGCGGCGCTGAGCGCGATGATGCGCGAGGCCGAGGCCGCGATCGGCTTTCGGCTCTTTGAACGGACCACCCGCTCGCTGCGCCTGACCGATACCGGGGCCGAGTTCCTGCCCCATGTGCAGCGCATCCTGGCCGAGCTCGAACGGGCCGACGCCTTCATCCAGCGCCAGCGCGAGGGCGAAAGCGCGACCCTGCGCATCGCCGCCACGCAATTCCTGTCCTGCGCCGTGCTGCCGCCGCTGCTCTATGCCTTCCGCAACGCCGTGCCCGAGGCCCGGATCCAGATGATCGACAGCGCCATCGATGACGTGATCGAGACCGTGCGCTCGGGCAAGGCCGATCTGGGTGTCTATCTGGACGTGGACAGCGACGAGGGGCTGGAGGCGGTGCCGCTCTTCCGCTCGCCGCTCTGCGTGGTGCTGGGACAGACCCATCCCTTGGCCGATCAGCCCAGCATCACCTGGTCGCAGCTGGCCGGGCACAACATCATCTATGTCGGCCGCGAACAGAACCTGCGCCAGAATCTGGCCGAGGCGCAGGTCGATCTGGACATTCTGCCCCACCAGCAGGTCGCGCATGGGACCAGTGCGCTGACCCTCGTCGCCGCGGGCGAGGGGATCGCGGTGATGACGCGCTATGTGCAGCCGATGCTGCCGATCTATGGCTTGCGGATGGTGCCGCTGGTCGAACCCTCGCTGGACCGGCAGGTGATGGTGATCCACCGCCGCAAGCCGCATCTGTCGCGGCTGTCGCGGAAGTTCGTGGCCTTCGCGCAGGCAACGCGGCTGGGGGATTGAGCGTCGCTGCCGGGGCGGCGGCCCGCCCCGTGTCCAGCTGCCCGTCGCGGAGCCCGGCATCGACACCGCCCGCCGCGGCCGGGGTCTTGTGGGTCTCGGCAACCCGGCCGTTCGGCATGACCACGATCAGGCCGGCGTCGCGGATGCTCGAGAGGCGGTGCGCGATGGTGATCGTCGGGCGGCCCTTCGACGGCCCGTCCAGCGCCTGCGGCATGGTGCGTTCGGTCCGGGTATCGAGGGCGCTTGTCGCCTCGTCCAGCAGCAGGATCGGCGGATCGCGCGGCAGCGCGCGGGCCCGCGCCAGCCGCTGCTTCTCGCCACCCGAGAAGTGGAAGCCGCCTTCGCACAGAAACTGCTCCTGCAAAGCGATCATCGTCAGCAGCGTCAGGGCGGCCAGCGCGAAGCCGATCAGCGACCATTGCCAGTCGCCTGCGGTGTGCGAGCGGACCTCCAGCCCGGCCAGACCGCGCGGGATGCGGGCGAAGCGCTGCGCGAGCCAGGGACCGCGCCCTATGGTGCGGGCAAGGATGATGCCCGGGGGCGGAGAGCGTCTCGTGCGCCGCGGCGGGCATGTCGGCGGCGCGCCCCTGCGGCCCACAGATAAGCGCCTCGCGCAGCCTTGCGGCCGGGGCGCTGATCTGCACGGTCACCGGCCCGATCACGGGGACGAAGGCGGCCAGCCGCCAGCCCAGAAGCACGATCGCCACCGCCGCCAGCACCACCGCGCCGAGCGAGCGCCCCAGCGCCGAGCCCTCGGGCAGGCCTCGCTGTCTATCACCGCGCGATGGGCCTGCGACAACGACCGCGCCAGCCGCTCCATCTCGGCCATGGCGCCGCCGCGGGAGACCCCGCTTGCCCCCTCGCCCGCGGCGATCTCCGCGTCCAGGGTGGTCCGGCGGATGTCCCCGTCGAGCGTGCCGGTGAAGGCCTGCCCCGCATTCGGATCCGAGCCGGAAATGCCGAAGCCCAGGATCACCGTCTTCTCGCGGATGTCGGGGCGGGTCGGGGTAGGGGCCTCGCAGGCGGCGATCATGGCGGGGGTGCGGTCGGCGGTGGCCCCGGCGGGCAGATCGAACATGGCCATGAAACTGCCCTGATCCCTTTCGGGGACGAACGAGGTCGGGATCCGGGCACAGCCCACATCCAGTACCGCGATCAGGGCGACATAGAGGACCGGCATCCGCCCGCCACGGCGCAGGGTGACGCCGACCCAGCCGCCATAGCGCCGGGTCAGCGCGTCGAGGCGGCGGTTGAACCGGCCGAAGAAGCCGCGCGCCGCGCCGTGCCGGGTGACCGGTTGCAGGAGCGTGTCGCAGTGCGCGGGGGTCCCCGGCAAGGCGATGGGCGCGGCGATGGTCGGGATCAGCCTGTAGCGCGGCTTTGCAGGAAAAGCAGGATCACCAGGAAGATCATCCCCATCGCCTCGAACAGGGTCTGGATCACCCTGGTGATCGAGACCCCCACGTAAGGCGCGGTGTTGTACGAGAGCGAGACCTCCATATCCGCGGGCATCGACTGGCGCGGGATGGCAAGGATCCCGGCCACGCGATGACGATGGCGATGAGCGAGGCGCAGGATGAAGAACCGGGGCATGGGATCCGCTTCTCAGTAATGGGGATCGGAGGGGAGCACCCCGTCCGTCCGGGTGCTGGCCGGAACGGTCATTCCCTCGGGCATGCGGTGTTGCCTGCGGATTGCCAGCACCTCGCCCGGTGGCAGACCCGAGGCGACGATGACCCGCTCGCCCCTACTCACGTCACGGCGCGTGGCCTCGCTCCCGGGCGAGACGACGACAAGCTGGGCGCCGCCACCCCCCGTGCGCAGGACGGCTTCCCCGGGCACCAGCGGCGCGCCGGGAAGAACCCCGCGCGGCACGCTGGCGCGGGCGAACATGCCGGGCAGCAGGGTCAGGTCGGGCGTGTCGGCCTCGATCCGCAGGCTGGCTTAGCGGTTTCCAGGGTCGACGATCACGTCCGAGGATCGGACAAGGCCCGTCAGCGGCGCGGCCCCGTGCCAGGACACCAGCAGCCGGAGCGGGCCCAGCCCGTCCGCGGCGGCGATCAGCGCCGCGTCCAGAACATCCGCGGGCAGGCGGAGGTCGACGAAGACCGTGTAGAGAGCCTGAACCGCCGCCAGCGCCCCGTCGCCGCCCGGTGCCGCCAGCCCGCCAATGTCGGCCAGCCCGGCGCTGACATGGCCGTTGATCGGGCTGCGCCGCGTGGCGAAATCCGGCTCCAGCCGTTTGCGGGTCACCAGGGCGCGGGCTTCGGGGCCGCCGGCGTCGGCCAGCAACAGCTCGTCATGCGCTGTATCGCTGCGCTCGCGGCTGATGGCATTCTTGGCCAGCAGGGCAAGGACCAGAAGGGTCGAGAGGCTGCGGCGGGCCATATTGCTGCCCATGAGTGGCACGGGGTCAGCCTGTGGCCCCCTCGGGTGGACGAATGGCTCAGGTTCTCTGGAAATCATGGGAAGGCCGCCGAAAACGCGCCGCGGATCCCTGCCGCCCCCCGAAAATGTCGCCATTCTTCAAGACCCAGAGGGGCGTCTTGGCCGATAGGGGGGCCGAACACCTCTGCAGGAGCCGAACCTTGAAATTCCGATACACGATCCTCTATGTCGATGACGTCCCGGGCACGGTCGATTTCTTCCGGCGCGCCTTTGGCCTGCCACTCGGCATGCTGCACGAGGGGGGCGATTACGCCGAACTGGCGACCGGCGGGACCAGGCTCGCCTTTTCCTCGACCGCGCTCATGCGGCAACTGGGAAAGACCCCGGCCGCGCCCTCGATCAACGCTCCGACCTTCGAGATCGCCTTCGAGGTGGCCGATGTGGCGGGGGCACTTGCCCGGGCCCTCGATGCCGGGGCGACGCTGGTGCAGGACCTGCGGCACGAGCCCTGGGGTCAGACCACGTCCTATGTCAGCGATCCGAACGGCTATCTGATCGAAATCTGCTCACCCGTTCAGGCCCCGGACGAAAGCTGAGATGGATGCGTCAGACAAGGCCCGGATCCTCGATACGCTGCACACGATCATCATCTCTCTGTGCCCGGATGCCGCGTTTCTGGACAAGTACGGCGGCGAGGTTGTCGAGCGGGTGGCAGGCGGGCCAGAAGCGCCTTTCTGCGGGATCTTCGCCCATGCGCGGCACGTCTCGCTCGAGTTCTCGCAAGGGGCGCGCCTCGATGATCCCCGTGGCCTGCTGGAAGGGTCCGGCACGCAGCGGCGGCACCTGAAACTGCGATCCGTTGCGGATATCGAGGCCAAGGCCTGCCGGGCCTTTCTGGAACAGGCCGGCCGTCTATAGCCCGGCGGGTTCGGGCCAGTTGCCCAGCCCGGGCGCGAGGATCTGCTCAAGCCGGGCCGGATCGGCGCGCAGCCGGGCGGGGCTCTGGCCGAACCACCGGACAAACTCGCGCGTCATATGCGCCTGATCGCTGTAGTCGAAGGCAACGGCGATCTCGATCAGGGGCAGGGTGCCGGGAAGGGCCTGGGCCGCGCGCCGGGCCCGGCCCAGTTGCCGCCAGAAATCGGGGCTGGGCAGGGACAGGCCCGCGAACCGCCGCTGGAAGGTGCGCAGGGTGACCCCGCTTTGCCGCGCGACCCCGGCGACCGTTGCCGCCGGACAACCGAGTGCGCCGATGGCGTCGCTCAGGTCGGGATCGCAGCGGACCTCGGAGCCGAGGATCTCGGCCACAGGCGCCGCCTTCTCGTGCAACGCGGCGAGGGCCGCGGGTGACAGGATGCTGCCAGGCGACAGCCGGTAGCCGGTCAGGCTGGTTCCGGCGGCCAGTTCGACGCTGCGCGGGGCGCTGTCCCAGCCGGTGTAAAGGACCTCCTGCGGGTCGTTGCCACGCGCGGCAACGATGATGTCCCGGCAGCCATCCGGCAGCACAGACGCGCCCTCGGGCTCTGTCGTCCTGTGTTCCCATCGCAGATACAGCACCGTCGAGACCCCTCATCATCGTCCGTTGCCGGACAGGTTCCACAAATGGCGCGCCCTGTCCAACAGCGGTTTCCGCCTCTGCGGGGGGTCAGCGGATCAGAACGGTCGACAGGATCGGCAGGAAGCACAGCACCAGCAGCAGGGCCACCGACACGGCGATATAGGGCAGCACGGCGCGAAACAGGGGGATCGGCCGCACCCCGGATATCCCCGATGCCACATAGAGAGCCGCCCCCACCGGCGGGGTCAGCAGGCCCACCACCAGCGTCAGGGTGACGACGATGCCCAGATGCACCGGGTCGAGTCCATAGACCCCGGTGGCAATGGGCAGCAGGATCGGCACGGTGATGATCAGCGCGGCGATGCCGTCGATCAGCGTCCCCAGCACCAGCAGCGCCAGCATGACGACCAGCAGGAAGACATATTTGTTGTCGGTGAGGCCGGTCAGCAGCTCGGCCAGCCTGGCGGGCATGCGGCCATAGATGATGACCCAGCCGAATACCGCCGAGGCGGCGACGATGGCCAGCACCATGGCCGTGTTGCGGCCGGCGCGTTCGAGGACGGCGGGCAGGCGGCGCAGATCCAGCTCGCGGTAGACGAAGGCGCCGATCAGGATCGCCACCAGCGCGGCCGAGGCCGCCGCCTCGGTCGGCGAGCCGAAGCCACCGACGATGGTCGCGACGATGGCCAGCGGCACCAGCAGCGCGGGCAGGGCGCGCACCACGACCCTGAGCGCTTCGGCTCGGGCATAGGCCTCGGACCTTGGATAGTTGCGCCGGAAGCCGATCACCCCCGCCAGCACCAGAAAGGACGCGGCCATGATGAGGCCCGGCACCAGCCCCGAAATCAGCATGTCGGCGACGGGCACCTGTGCCAGCACGGCGAAGATGATGAGCGGCATCGACGGCGGGATGATCGGCCCCAGCAGGCCGCCGGCGCAGGTCATCGCCGCGGCATCGGCCTTGGGATAGCCCGCGCGCTCCATCTCGGGGACCATGATGCGGGTCATCACCGCCGTCTGGGCGATGGCCGAGCCGATGATGGCGGCCATCATCGCATTGGCCAGGATGTTGACATAGGCAAGCCCGCCCCGCACCGACCCCACCAGCACGCGGCTCAGGGCGATGAGCCGCGTGGTGATGCCGCATTCGTTCATCAGTTCACCGGCGATGATGAACAGCGGGATGGCGAGCAGGCTGAAATTGCCGAGCCCGCCGTTCAGCTGCACCAGCAGGTTGTCGAACAGCGCCGCGTGTCCGCCGCCGCCGATATAGACCATGCTGCTGAGCACGAGCACGGCAAAGACCGGCACCCCGAGGATCATGAGGGCGAGGAAGATCAGGGCGGTCATTCACACCTCCTGCGGGAGGATGGCGGCATCCTGCGGATCGAGCAGCCGGGCCAACGCGTGGATCCCCCCGAAGGCGAAGAACGGCACCGGCGCCAGCCAGATCCAGGCCTTGGCGATCCCCAGCGTGTTGGTCGGTTCGAGCCAGGTGAAATTCCCGGTCTCGATGGCCCGGGGCAGGGGATCCTGCCAGTTGGTCAAGAGGCCCGGCAGGTCGAACATCCGCCAGGCCAGCACCAGCAGCAGCGCCGACAGCCCCAGCAGCACCAGATCCGACGCCATCCGCAGCCAGCGCGCGGCACGCGGCGACAGCATGTCGGCCAACAGCGTGACGCCCGGGTGCTGGCCGGTACGGATCAGCATCGACTGGCCGACGAAGGCGGCGACGGTCATCAGCGCGACCAGCGCCTCGGCCGCCCAATAGAGCGAGCGGCCGCCGATGGTCAGGCCGATGTTGACCAGCGTCAGGATCAGGATCGCCGCCATCAACGCCTGCAACAGGCGCCGCTCAAGCGCGAAGAGGCCGCGCGAGACCCGGGTGACCGGATGCGGGCGGGTCGGGGACAGGGGGGGCATGCAGGGGCTCCGGGTGCTGGGCGACGCCGACTTCGGCGGATGCGCGCCGCTGGCAGGGAAGGGGCGGGCCCGGTCGCGCCGGAACCGCCCGTGACCTTGGCCGGGGATCACTCGGCGAAGCGAGCGGCCTCGGCCCTGAGGGCGGCGATGTCGCCGATGCCCTGGCCGAAGCTTTCGTCCCAGGCGGCCTGCAGATCGGCGTAGTCCGCGGGCGCGACCTCGACGATGGTCAGGGCGCCCTCGGCCGCCAGCTGCCGGAAATGCGCGCGCGAGACGTCTTCCGCGGCCAGTGTCGCGTCGATCACGCCCCGGGCATAGGCGGCGCCGTGCTCGTCGAGCAGCGCGCGATCCTCTGCGGACAGACGTTGCAGGGTGCGGGCCGAGACGATGACCACCGCCGGGAACATGCCCTGGTTCGACATCAGCAGCGTGCGCGCGTGATCGGCGATGTTGAGCACGCGGAAGATATCCAGATTGGTTTCCAGCGCGTCAACCTGCCCATTGGCGAAGGCGTCGTAGATCGCGGGCAGCGGCAGCGGCGTTGGCGCCGAACCGATCAGCTGGTTGAAGGCCAGGATCGCCGGGGACGCGGTGATCCGCACCCGGCGGCCCCGCAGATCGGCGGGCGATTGCGCGTCGAAGCTGGTCATCACCTGCGTCACCCCGGCCATGCCATAGCCCAGCCCGTGCACGCCGACCCGGCTGTCGAGCAGCCCCATCAGGGCGCGCGGCGTCTCACCCTCGGTCAGGAAGCGGCCCGCCTGTTCGTTCGAGGCGACAAGCCCGGGCGCCAGCAAGAGGTTCATCTCGGGCACGCGGTTGGCCAGTTCCGAGACGGTGATGAGCATCATGTCCAGCGTGCCCGATTGCACCTGCCGCAGCATGTCGGCCTCGGTGCCCAGCTGGCCGGAATGGAAGACCTCGGTCTCGATCCGGCCCTCGGTCGCCTCGGTCAGCCCCTCGGCGAAGCGGATCGTTTCCAGCGTCCAGGCCTGCTGCGGCGGCGTGACCACGCCGATGCGCAGGGTCTCGGCCCAGCCCGCGCCCGCCATCAGGACGCCAAGGCCTGCGGCCAAGGCGGCCGCCAATCTGGTCGTTGTCATCGTGTTCTCCTCCCAAAAGAACGATGCTTGATTTCCCTGCGGGCGACGCTTTGTCGTCAGACCGAAGGGCCGTGTGAAATGGAATCGATGCGGATCTGCGCCGTGCCGCCCCTGAGGCGGGACACGCAGGCGCAGAGGGCGCCCTTGCGTCCCTGATCGCCCAGGAACACGTCGCGGTGGTCGATGTCGCCGTCGATCTCCTCGATTTCGACCTTGCACAGGCCGCATTCGCCGCGGCGGCAGTCGTACATCACCGGCTGGCCCGCCATCAGCAGCGCGTCGAGCAGCGACTGGTCGCGGCGCACCGTCACCTCGGCGCCGGTTTCGACCACGCGCACGCTGAAGGGCACAGACTCGCTGGCGCCGGAATTGGCGAAACTCTCATAGCGCAGCCGGGCGGGCGCGCGGCCCGCAGCGGCCCAGGCGGACTTAACGGCAGCCATCATCGGATAGGGGCCGCACATGTAGAGCTCGGTCTCGGGGTCGAGCGCGGCGACGAAGGCGCGGGCGTCCAGCAGACCCTGCGCGCTGTCGTCATGCAGCGTGAAGGACGCGCCGAATTCGGCCTCCATCTCGGCGATCCAGGGCCCGCTGGCGCGGTCGCGGACGCAATAGTGCAGCGTGAAACCGCGGCCTGCGGCCTTCAGCGCCCGGGCCTGGGCGAGGATCGGCGTGATACCGATCCCGCCTGCGAGGAAGGCGTGCCGGGGCGCGGCGAAGGACAGCGGGAAATCGTTGCGCGCGGCCGAGATCCGGATCCGGTCGCCCGGCCGCAGCCGCCCCATGGCGCGCGAGCCGCCGCGGCTGTCGGGCAGCAACTTGACGGCGATGCGCAGGCTGCGGTCGGGGCCGATCGCGACATGCGAATAGGAGCGGACCTGCACACCGCCCTCCAGCGGCAGATGCACATCTATATGGCCGCCCGGCTCGAAAACGATCCCCTCGCCATGCGGCAGAAGGTCGATCTGGGCGACATCCGGGCATGGCCGGGCAGTGGCGACGATTGTCGCCTCAATGAGGTCAGACATAGGGAACTCCGTGCGCTCAGCCGACGGCCCGCAGCGACTGGCGCCGGGCGTCTTCCTCGTCGAGCATCTGCTGGTTGATGCGCCGCGCCCACATCGCGCCCGCATCGATGTTGAGGTTGTAGAAGGTCTTGTCGGGGTAAGCCTCCATCGCCCGCTGCTGCTGGGCGAGGATCTCCTCGTCCTGGCGGAACACGTGGCGCACCCCGTCGCGATGGGCATTGGTCGTGCTCTGGTTCGTCGTGTCGAAATTGCGCACGAAGGCCCAGAAATAATGGCAGGTGCTGTCGGTCTCGGGGGTGATGGTGTTGATGACCCAGGCGTTGCGCCCCTGCGAGCGGTCGCCTTCAGGCGCGCCGGTGCCGGTGGGGGCGACGCCGACGTCGATCTGGATCGTGCTGGGCGCGGTGAAATGGATGATCTGCCAGCGGTCGACCTTCGGCACGCCGGGCAGCTGCGCGGCCCAGAAGTTCGCCGGGATGGAATCGATCATCCAGCGCGTGACCGTCGCCTTGCGGTCCCCGTGCGAGACGTCGAAGGGCGCTTCCGCCACCGCCTCGTTGCCGATGGAACCGGCATGGACGAAGGTTTCATGCGTGAGGTCCATCAGGTTGTCGAGCACCAGCTGGAAATTGCACTGCGCATGGATATGGGTGCCGTCGCCCGCCCAGTCGGGATGGTCGAGGCGGCCCATGTCAGGGATCAGCGCCGGATCGGCCAGCTTGGGGTCGCCGGGCCAGATCCAGACAAGGCGGTGGCGTTCCTCGACCGGGAAGGCGCGCACGCTGGCCGAGGGGTTGATCGTGTCCTGCGAGGGCATGTGAACGCAGCGCCCGCCGGGTTCGTATTTCAGCCCGTGATAGGGGCAGACCACCGTGTCGCCGTCGAGCTGACCCTTCGACAGGGGCACCAGCCGGTGCCAGCAGACATCGGCCAGCGCCGCCACCTTGCCCGCCCGGGTGCGGTAGAAAACGATGTCATGGCCGCAGACCTTGCGATGCGACAGCCTGCGCCCGGCCTCTTCCTGCCAGGCGAGGGCGTACCAGGCGTCTTGCGGAAACGGGGTATTCAGCATCGGCAATCCTCCCTTTGCGATATGTGTAACGTGAACATATATTATGTACACGGTCAATATGCTTTCGATACGGAAGTGGCGGCGGCCGGGCGACTGGCGATATGGCTGGACAGGATTCGAGGGAATCCGTAAGCGGGGACGGGTCGTCGGACAGCCATCCTGGAGGAGAAAGGCGTGAGCACGAATCTCTATGACCTTCCCGGTCACCGGATCCGGCGGGTCAACCAGATCATCGTTGCGCGCTTTACCGAACGGTGCCAGGCGACGGGCATCACCCCGGTGCAATACGCGGCGATGATGGCGATCCGCCACGAGGGCGCGAATGACGCGACGCAGATCTCGGCGATGATCGGCTTTGACCGGGCGACGCTGGGCAGCGTGCTGGACCGGCTGGAAAAGCGCGGCCTGATCGTGCGCGGGGGCCATCCGACCGACAGGCGGGTCAAGGTGATTTCGCTGACGCCCGCCGGACACCTGGCGCTGGACGAGGTGCATCCGCTGGTGCTGGCCAGCCAGGGCGATTTCATGTCGCTGCTCGAGCCCGATGAACAGGGGCAATTGATGCGGCTTCTGGACAAGATCATCCGCAAATCCGAGCATTTTTCGGGCCCTGCGGGCGACCCAGAGGCATAGGGCCGCCGCCTCTCGTCGCGAAGGCGGGTTCCTGTCGCTCCGGCCAATCGCCTGAACCGGTGGGCTATCGACCGCGTGCCGGGTTGTGACCGGGCGGTGCGGGGTGCTACCGATGCCTGCGGCCCGGCCCCCGGTCGGATCGAGCGACGGCAGCGAAAGGCGTTGGACATGGCGAAATCTCCGGCGACCGGCCCGCGGAGCCGCGACAAGGGGCAGAAAGCCGCGCCCGAATTGTCCAAGACCCAGATCGTGGAGACCGCGCTGCGGCTGATCGACGAGGAGGGATTGCAGGGCTTCTCGGTCCGCAGCGTCGCCAAGGCGCTCGGCTGCTATCCCACAGCGATCTACTGGTACACGCCAAGCCGCCATTTCCTGATCGCCGAGATCGTCACGATCATCCTGCGCGACGTGGTCCCCACCGCCGATCTCGGGTGGCAGGACTGGCTGCGCGCGCTCTTCACCCGCTACCGGACCGCGATCGCCCGTCACCCCAACGCCGCCCCGCTGATCGGCGTGAACCTCGTCTCGAACGCCTCGGTCGATGTCGATCTGCTGGAGGGGTTGCTGGCCAAGCTCCACGAGGCGGGGTTCCGGGACGAGGGCCTGATCGACGCCTATAACGCGGTTGTCGGTGCCATGGTCGGCTTCACCACGCAGGAATTTGCCATGGAGCCGCCCGATGCCGACGACCTTCAGGGCTATCTGACCGGCTTTCCCGCCAAGATCGACGCCGCCCGCCATCCGATGCTCGCGCGGATGGCGGGGCCGATGATGGGTCGGTCCTTCATCCTGCGCTGGCAGAACGGCGCAACCCGGCCGATGGACGGCGCCTTCGCGCTTTATGTCGACGCTTTCGTTGCGGGGCTCGAAGCCCTCCTCCGTCGCGCTGAGCGCTGAAATTCCCTGATTTGCACCGGGTTTCCCACCCGGTCCGCCTCAAGCCGCCGCTCCTCAGAGAGCCGTGGCCGGGATTTCTTGTCCGCCGTACAATATTTCTTGTACGGCGGACAATGATCATTGTACGGTGAACAAGAGAGGTGATTCCAGCGCGCCTGCCGCGCCCCGCCGCAAGAGACAGAAGGACCATGCCATGACCGCCACCGAGAGCCCCTTTTCCGAACGCGGCGGCCCGATTCAGGTCTTCTATGCACCGCTCGATGCGACGCGGCGGCCGATGATCTCGCATGCCGAGGGGATCTACATGTGGGACACCGCCGGCAAGCGCTATCTCGACGCGACCTCGGGCCCTGTGGTCAGCAACATCGGGCACGGCAACAAGGCGGTGCTGGCGGCGATGGCGGAACAGGCGGGCAAGGTCTGCTACGCCTCGCGCGCGCTTTTCGAGAACGAGGCGAACATCGCCCTGGCCGAGCGCGTGGCCGGGCTGGCCGGGCCGGGGTTCGAGCGGGTCTTCGTCGTCTCGGGCGGGTCCGAGGCGACCGAGGCCGCGATCAAGCTCGCCCGCCAATACGCCGTGGCGAAGGGCGAGGCCGGGCGCTGGAAGGTGCTGGCCCGCAACCCGGGCTATCATGGCGCGACGCTGGGCGCGGCCGCCGTCACCGGCGACCCCGAGACGGATGCGGTCTTCGAGCCGGTGATGCGGATCATGCCCCGGGTGCCGGCGCCCTTCACCTATCGCACGCCGGGCAACATCGACGCCGACACCCATGCCCGCGACTGCGCGCAGGCGCTGGAGACGGCGATCCTTGAGGAAGGGCCCGACAGCGTTCTGGCCTTCATCATGGAACCCGTGGGCGGGCTTGCCACCGGCGCGCTGGTGGCGCCGGATCATTATTACACTGCCGTGCGCGAGATCTGCACGCGCCATGGCGTCCTTCTGATCTTCGACGAGGTGATGAGCGGCGCAGGACGCACCGGCCGGTTTCTGGCGGCCGAACACTGGCCCGATGCGCGCCCGGATATGGTGACACTGGCCAAGGGCGTGGCTGCTGGCTACACGCCACTCGGCATGGTGCTGGCCTCGCGCGGGATGGTGCAGACGGTGGTTGACGCCGGTGGCTTCATGCATGGCCACACCTACAGCGCCAACCCCCTCTCCTGCGCCATCGGCGATGCGGTGCTGCGCGAGGTGATGGAGAACGACCTGATCGGCAATGCCGCGCGGATGGGCGCCCTTCTGGGCGAACGGCTGCAGGCGCTCGCGGCGCAATCGGGCATTGTCGGCGACGTGCGGGGCCTCGGCCTGCTGCGCGCCATCGAGATCGTCGCCGACAAGACGACCAAGACCCCGTTCCCGCCGTCGCGGAAGACCATCGCCCGCATCGTGCAGATCGGGCTTGAAAAGGGGCTGTTGCTCTATTCGCGCAGCACCGCGGGCGGGCGCTATGGCGAATGGCTGATGATGACGCCGCCGCTGACCCTGACCGAGCCGCAGCTCGACGAGATGATGGCGCTCCTGACCGAGGTCCTGAGCACCTTCGAGGCCGAGGCACGCGGCTGAGCAAGCACCGCGTGCCACCCAAAGGACGCCCGGACAACGGGCGCCACCCCTGACCGACACCCACCAACAAGGGATGATCCCATGACCAAGCCTCTTTCGTTCCGGTCCCTCGCCGCGGCGGGCGCGATCCTGTCCTGCGCCGCCCCGGCGATGGCCGACTCGCTGCGCTTCTCGCATTTCCTGCCGCCGGGCCATTACTTCGACAACGACGTCCGCGCCTGGGGCGAGGCGCTGGCCGAGGCCTCGGGCGGCGAGCTGACGTTGCAGGTCTTCCCCGCCGGCCAGATGGGCGCACCCGCCGATCACTACGCCATGGCCCGTGACGGGATCGTCGATGTGGCCTGGGTCAATTTCGGCTACACGCCCGGCGCCTTCCCCATCGCCGACCTGATCGACCTGCCCTATTCGCTGGAGGTCGACCGCGCCGCGGCCTCGACCGCGGTGCACAATTGGTACAGCGCCTATGCCGCGCAAGAGATGCCGGACGTGCATTTCTGCCTCGCCCATGTCGGCGCGCCGGGCGCGCTGCATTCGGCCCAGCCCATCGCGCTGCCCTCGGATGTGGCGGGCCTGCAGGTCCGCCCGGCCAGCGGCGCCATGGCACGCTTCATCGCCGATCTGGGGGGGTCCGCGGTGCAGGTGCCCGCGACCGAGGCCCGCCAGGCCATCGAGCGCGGCATCGCCAATGCAATCACCTTCCCCTGGGGCTCGATCGACTTCTTCGGCATCTCGGACGCCGTGCCCTATCACATCGCCGACACGCTCTATTTCGTGGGCGCGGGCATCGTCATCAACAAGGCCCGCTACGAGAGCCTCTCGCCCGAGATGCGGGCGGCACTGGACAGCGTCTGCACGGCGGAATGGGCGGTCAACGTCGGCGCCAGCTGGGTCGAATTCGAGGATGCCGGCCGTCAGGTGCTGGCCGACATGGGCCACACGATCCACGACCTGACCCCCTTGGAACTGGCGGCCTGGCACGAGGCCGCGCAGCCCTCCTATGACCGCTGGGCGGCGGCGATGACGGCAGCGGGGCTCGATCCCGTGGCGATCCGCGCCGAGCTGGACGCGGCGGTCGCGGCGGCGCAGTGATGGACCGCTTCCTGCGCGCGGTCGAGGTCGCGGCCAGCCTCATGCTGGGGGTGGTCACGCTGATTACCTTCGTCAACGTGGTGCTGCGCTACGGGTTCAACAGCGCGCTGATGGACAGTTTCGACCTGACGCGCATGGCGCAGGGTCTGGCGCTGGCCTGGGGTATCGCGGTGGCTACCCACCGGCGCGAGCACATCACCATCGACGGGCTCTGGGGCCTGATGGGACCGCGCGGCAAGCGGATGATGGACGCGGTCGCGCGTCTCATCACCGCGCTCTTCCTGCTGGGCCTGACGCTGGCCATGGCGCAGCGCGCGGCGCGCAACATGGCGGGCAACCTGTCCACGGCCGAGCTGGGCCTGCAGATCTGGGGCTTTCACGCGGCGATGACTCTGGGCATCGCGCTGGCGGGTGTCGCCGCCCTTCTGGGCCTCCGGTCGCAGCGCAAGCGGCCGGTTGCCTGACGCCTTCCGCCGCCCCGACCCGGGGGCGGCGCTTCGCTTTCTCAAGGAACGATGATGTCGCAGACCGAGATCGCCCTTTCCGGCTTCGCCCTGCTGGTGGTGCTTCTGCTGATCCGGGTGCCGGTCGGCGTGGCCATGGCGATTGCCGGTGTCGCCGGGTTCTCGCTGGTGGTGGGTATCGACCCCGCGATCAGCATGCTGAGCCAGGTCGCCTTCAATTCGCTGACCGCCTATGAATTCTCCATCATTCCGATGTTCATCCTGATGGGCACCTTCGCCGCCCGCAGCGACCTCAGCCTGGAGATGTTCCGCGCCAGCCAGGCCTGGCTGGGGCGCTTCCGGGGCGGAATGGCCTATTCGGCGCTGGTCGCCTCGGCCGGGTTCGCCGCGGTCAACGGCTCATCTATGGCGACGGCGGCGACCATGACCCGCGTGGCCCTGCCGGAGATGGAGCGCAACGGCTACGACAGCGGGCTGGCGGCGGGCGTCATCGCCGCGGGCGGCACGCTGGGCATCATGATCCCGCCCTCGGCCGTCTTCGCGCTCTACGGCTTCATCACCCAGCAGGATGTGGCCGACCTGTTCATGGCCGGGATCCTGCCGGGGTTGCTGGGGCTCGCGCTCTATGCCTCGGTCATCGTGCTCTATACCCTCGTCCGGCCCGCCAGCCTGCCCGAGGCCGAGGGCAGCAGCTGGGGCCAGAAACTGCGGGCGCTGCGCAGCGTCTGGGCCATCGCGCTGCTCTTCGCGCTCATCATCGGCGGCATCTATGGCGGGATCTTCACCGTGACCGAGGCCGCCGGGATCGGTGCCTTCGGCGCCTGGCTGATCGGGGTGCTGCGCGGGCGGCTGGGGCTGCGGACGACGCTCGCCTGCCTCGCCGAGGCGCTGGCGATGAGTGCGGCGATCTTCACGCTGGTGATCGGCGCGCTGACCTTCGGCTATTTCCTGACCGTGACCGGCACCACCACCGCGCTGATCGGCTGGTTGGCCAACCAACCCGTCGGCCCCTACGGCGTGCTGACGCTGATCCTGCTGGGCTATCTGATCCTTGGCGCGGTGATGGACGAACTCGCCATCACGCTGCTCACACTGCCCATCGTCTTTCCGGTCATCGTCTCGCTGGGGTTCGATCCGATCTGGTTCGGGGTGATCTTCGTGATGACCGTGACGCTGGGCGTGAACACGCCCCCCATCGGCATGAATGTCTTCGTCATCAACTCGATGGCGCGTCATATCGGGCTGGGGCGGATCTACCGCGCCGTCATGCCCTTCGTCGGCGTCGATCTGCTGCGCCTGTTGCTGCTGGTGCTGTTCCCCGCCCTCTCTCTCTGGCTCGTTTCCTGACACCCGAGGTTCCGCCATGTCGCCTTCCCTTCCCGAAACCCTGACCGAGCGCCTCGACCGCCGCGCCGACGAGATTTTCGCGCGGATGATCGCCTGGCGGCGGGACTTCCACGCCCATCCCGAACTGGGCAATCAGGAAGTCCGCACCGCGGGCATCGTCGCCGATCACCTCGAACGGCTGGGTTTCGATGAGGTGCGGCGCAATCTTGGCGGCAGCACCGGGGTGATCGGCATCCTGAAGGGCGGCCAGCCCGGCCCCTGCGTGGCGCTCCGCGCGGATATGGACGCGCTCCCTGTCCGCGAGGCGACGGGGCTCGACTTCGCCTCGGTCAAGACCGGGGTCTGGGGTGGCGAGACGGTGCCGGTCATGCATGCCTGCGGCCATGATGCGCATACGGCGGTGCAGATGGCGGTGGCCGAGATCCTGGCCGCCGAGCGCGACGCGCTGAGGGGCAGCGTGATGCTGGTCTTCCAGCCCGCCGAGGAAGGCCCGGCGCCGGATTGGCAGGGGCTGTCGGGCGCCGCGCGGCTGGTGGCGGACGGCGAATTCGACGACCCGACGCCCGACGCCTTCTTCTGCTTCCACGTCCTGCAGGACGAACGCCCCGGCACGGCGGGCGAGATACGGGTGCATGAGGGCGACGGCACCTATGCGATGAACCTGCTGCGGATCAGGATCCACGGGCGGGGCGGCCACGGCGCCTTTCCCTGGCGCACCGTCGATCCGCTGCTGATCGGGGCGCAGATCCTGACCGCCCTGCAGGCGATCCCGGCCAAGAACGTCAACGTCAACGAGAATGACGTCACCCTGTCGATCGGCATCTTCAAGGGCGGCACCAAGTTCAACGTGATCCCCGAAACCGCCGAGATGGAAGGCGCGCTGCGCTTCACCGATCCCGCCACCGGCGCCTATCTGGAAAGCCGGGTCGAGGCCGTCTGCCGCGGCATCGCCGAGGCGGCGGGCGGGCGGGCCGAGGTCGATTGGTACATGCGCGTGCCGCTGGTGCGCAACGATCCGGCGCTGGTGCGGCGGATGCGGCCCTCGCTCGACCGTGCGGCCCCGGTGGATAGGCCGGTGGTCGAGGTCGAGAACTGCTTTCTGGACGATGTGTCGAACTTCGCGGCCATCGCGCCCTTGATGTTCTTCACCGTGGGCGTGGGTCTGGACGAGGACGACGCCGCGCGGTCGGGCTTCCACCACGAGCCGACCTTCCGGGTCAACGAGGCGGGGCTGAAGACCGCGCTCAGGGCGATGGTCAACGTCACCTTCGATTACGCCGAGGCGTCGCTGAAGAACGACCCGGGCTGAGTTCAGACCAAGGTCAACAGCCGGGCCGGATTGTCGATCAGGATGCGGTCGACCTCGGCCTGGTCGAAGCCCCGGCGCAGCATCAGCGGCACGACATTGGCAAATATGTGCTGGAAGCCATGGCCGCCGAAGCGTTCCAGCCGCCCCTTGGTGCAGACGTCATGGCTGATAAGAACCTGATCCAGATGCCCGCGGTCCGCCAGTTTTCGCAGCCAGCGGATCCGGGTCGCGTCATTGGGCAGGTCGATGTCGGGATTGGGCCAGTAATAGCTCGTCTCCCAGCCGAAGAGGTCATATTCCAGCACCGCGCCGGTATCGGCCAGACGAAAGAGCGTGTCCTCGTCAAAGATCGTCCGGTCGATATGGCTGAGGATCAGGCGGTCCATCCGGCCGCCCCGAGCCGCCACGAAATCCGCGACCTCCTGCGGCTGGTCGGCATCGCGCCCGGGATGGACATTGAGCGCGGCGCCGGTGGCCTGCTGCGCGACGATGGCGGCTTCCATCACCTTCTTCTCGCGCTCGGTCCAGGGTGACTGGCAGCCGATCTCGCCGATGATCCCCGCCTTGACGTCGGTGCCCCAGGCGCCGACCAGCACCTGATCGGTGATCTGGGCAATCAGCTGATCGACGCTCATCCCGGCGGTTTCGGCCAGCTGGTATTGCTCGACATAATGACCGGCGCCCATGACGATGGGCACGCCGGTTTCCTCGGCCATCCGGCGCAGCAGCAGGGGACGCGGCCCCAGCCCGCCCACGGTCAGATCGACCACCGCGCCGCCGCCCGCCCGCGCCATCTCCTCGATTTCGTCCCGGACCACGGCGAAATCGTCGATGCGGTAATTGTCGGTGAAATGCCCCTGGCCATAGCGGGCGCGGAAGCAGTTGCAGAGGTCGACGGCCGCGTCGGTCACGCCCTCGGGCAGGGTCTCGCCCCGGAAGGCGGGCGGATTGAGGTCGATGAAAAGATGCTCATGCATCAAGGTCGCGCCCAGCGTTGCGGGGTCGATCAGGCCGGTGACGCTTTGCACCTTGCCGCGGCGGTCGGTCATGCCTCTTGCCTTTCCACGAGATCTGAAAGCCGGGCGCGGGCGGCCTCGGGGTCGAAGGCGGCGCGGTCGCCGATCAGGACCAGCCGGCAACCCGGGTCCCGCCCGGTCGCGGGCTCGAAGGTCGCCCGGCGACCCACCATCTGGAAAAGCACCGGCGCCCCCGGCCGTTCCACCAGCGAGACGAAGCCCTTGGCCCGATAGAGCGCGGGGGCGAGCGTCTCCATCAGCCGCTGGAAGCCGGTGAAGGGCAGGGATCCCCCGCTGACCCATTCCAGCGCGACAAAGCGCGCGGCGTCCTGGATCGGCGCGCCCTCGACGGGTGACGGGGCTTTGCCCTGACCGGAGAACAGCAGATCCACCGGCAGGGCGTCGCGCGCGTCGAAACTGCGCAGCCGGAATTCCGCGCCGAGCCGCAGCATCAGCGCTGATAGGTCGGCATCGCCCGCCTTGCCCAGGATCGCGAAGTCGGATCCCCTTAGCTGCGCCCGCCAGACCGGATCGTCAAAGCGCGCCGGTGTCTCGGCCAGATCCTCGACATCGACGATGGAGAGCGTGCAATCGAGCCGCACATCCGCCCAGAGGACCGGATCCGACAGGGTCTGCACGATGCCGCGCGGGTCCGAAACGCCCGAGGCCTCGATGACGATGGCCTCGGGCTCGTGCTCCAGCACCTGCTTCAGTGCGCGCAGCAGATCGCCCTGCAGGCTGCAACAGATACAGCCGTTTTCAAGGCCGATCACCGTATCGACCTGCCCTTCGATCATCGCCACATCAATGTTGATCGCCCCGAAATCGTTGACGATGGCGGCGATGCGCCGCTCGCCGCTGCTGAGAAGGCGGTTGATGAAAGTGGTCTTGCCCGCCCCCAGAAAGCCCGTGACGACCAGGACGGGGACGGGCGCGCTGTTGGTCATTGCGGCAGACCCCGGCCGAGGATCGCGCGCCCCGGTGCGGCGCTCTCGATCAGCGCGCCGTCCCGGATGACCGCGGTGCCGTTGACGATCACGTGGCGCATCCCCTCGGCGGGGCGGTTCATCGCCCGGAAGGTCGCCCGATCGCGCAGGCCGGCAAGGTCGAAGACCACGAGATCAGCGTCACAGCCGGGCTGTATGCGGCCCTTGCGCCGCATGGCGGGCGCGGCACCCTCGATCACGCGGGTCGGGATCAGCGTGCATTTGGCCAGCGCCTCCATCAGGTCGATCTTGCCACGCTCGCGCACGTAATCGCCGATGAAGCGGGTGAAGGTGCCCGACGAGCGCGGATGCGACACGGCCTTTTCCGGCAGCGGCCAGGCCTCGCCCTCGTAAAGCGAACCGTCCGGCATGACCCAGGGCAGCGCGTCCGAGGCGATGGCGCCGCCGGGATAGAGCACCGACACGTCGAGAAGCCGCTGATGGCCCGCGTCATTCTCGGTATCAAGGAAGTGCCACAGGATGATGTCGCCCGAATCCCGCTCGGCCGCTTCGCGGACCGCCTCGGCATCGGCAAAACGCTCGCCCGTGCGCAGCAATTCCACCCGGTCATAAGGCGAGCCGGTGCGGCCGGTGAAGTCGGGCTGCTGCAGGAAACCCGCGCTGACCACGGTCGAGCCGGTGCCATAGGGATAGGCCTCGACCGTGATCGGCAGGCCCTGGGCCTGAGCGCGTTGCAGCACCTGGACCGCGCGTTCGATATCGAGCAGCGAGGTCGAATTCAGGTGGCAGACATGCATATGCGCGCCGGTCGCGCCCGCCAGACCGATGATCTGCACATAGCTGTCCACCGAACTCGCCGGGTCGATGTTCGAGGCATTGGCGATATGGGTGAAGGTCACGCTGCCCGCCTCGGCCGCCAGATCGCAGACCAGCGTGAGTTCCTTGATGCCCGCGCCGGGGGCGTAGCCGTTGGGAATGCCGATGCCGATGGCGCCCTCGTCCATCGCAGCACGCAGGCGGGCGACGATCCGCTCGGCCTGGGCATCGCTGGCGGCATCGACCGACCAGCGGCGGTCGTTCGCGCCCTGTCCCATGCCGATCATGGACGAGACGGTGGCGTCCGGCGGCAGGCCGATCATCGCCTCCTGCCGGGCAAAGAGCCAGGCGGCCGAGGTGCCGTAATTGCACAGCCGCCGCCGGTCGGCCTGAGCCGCGTACCAGCCAGCGACCGGCAGCGCGCCGACCTCCAGTTCCAGCGCCGTGGTCACGCCGTCGAAGGCCTGCATCCGGTCGGCAGCCAGCGACTGGCCATGGGCGTGGATGTCGACGAAACCCGGGGCGACGATCAGGCCGGTTGCGTCGATCTCCTCCTCCCCCGGGGCCAGGGCGTCACCGATGGCAGCGATCTGGCCGCCCCGCAGCCCGACATCGGTGATCCGGTCAAGACCGGTTTCCGGGTCGATGACCCGCCCGCCGCGGATGACGCAATCGAAGGCGGCGGCGCTCACAATCCGACGCCTTGTTCCAGCGCCGCCATGAAGCCCGCCAGCTCGGCCTCCCCGACCGGGAAGGACAGCGCCATGAGGCCCCGCGCCGCGAAATAATAGCCCCGCTCCTGCATCGTCAGATGCAGGAGTGCGAGCAGCTTCTGATCCACCTCGCGACCCATCCCGCTGTCGGGGTGGATGTTCATGATCGCCCCCATGCCGCTGATGCGGAACGGCAGGCCGCGCGCGACGAAGATCTCTGCCAGGGCGGCGCGCAGGGTTTCGCCGCGGGTGTAGAGCGCGTCCAGAGCCTCGGCCGTCAGATAGGTGTCGATCGCCGCCACCCCGGCCGCCATGGTCAGGCTGTTGTTGTTGAAGGTGCCCGCATGGGGCAGGGCACCGGGGCGCGAGGGATCGAAATGGTCCATGATCCCGGCCCGGCCGCCGAAGGCGCCGAAGGCCAGACCGCCGCCGAAGAATTTGCCGACCGTGGTCATGTCGGGAATGATGCCGAGCCGCCCCTGTGCGCCGCCGACGCCCATGCGCGCCGTCTGCACCTCGTCGAAGATCAGGAAGGCGCCGTGCCGGGTCGTCAGGTCGCGCAGCGCCTGCAGAAAGGCCGGGTCGCCCGGAATGCAGCCGCCCGCGCCCAGCATCGGCTCGACCAGCACGCAGGCGATCTGCGCGCCGCAGGCCTGGAACTCGGCCTCGGCAGCGGCGATGTCGTTATAGGGCAGGCAGGCGTAGTCGAAGGGCACGTTGACCGGCGAGCCACCGCCCGCGAAGGTCATGAACCCGCCGTGGTAGCCGCCGGTGAAGACGACGACCTTGTCGCGCCCGGTCACGCACCGGGCGGCGGTCACGGCCATGAGATTGGCCTCGGTGCCGGAATTGGCAAAGCGCACCCGGTCCATCGAGGGAAAGCGCGCGCAGAGGCGTTCGGCCAGCGCCACCTCGTAGGGCGTGTGCGATGACAGGTTGATGCCGCGCGCATGGGCCTCAGCCAGTGCCTGCGCCAGCACCGGCGAGGAATGGCCGAAGATGCCCGCGGTGAATTCGCCCAGAAGGTCAACATAATCGTGGCCATCCACGTCCCGGATGCGGCATCCCGCGCCGCTTTCGATACAAAGCGGGAAAGGGTCGGACCAGAGAGACGAGCGGGTGTTGCCGCCGGGAAGCACCTGCCGGGCGCGGTGGAGCGCTGCGGCGCTGCCGGGGTTGCGCGCGACATAGGCGGCGCGGGCGGAGGCATAGGCGGCGTCGACGCGGGCCGGGTCAAGCCGGTTCGTCGGCTTGGGGGAGACAAGAGGCTGTGTCATCTGACGATCCTTTACCTTCAGGCAAGCTGCGTGGCCGGGGCCAGCGCGTCGTGGAGCGGTGTTCTGGCGCCGGTCATGACCTCGGTCAGCAGCGCGGCGGTGGTCGGGCCCAGGGTGAATCCCTGATGGCCGTGGCCGAAATTGACCCAGAGCCCGTTCTGGCCGGGCACGGGGCCCACCATCGGCAGCATGCCGGGCAGGCAGGGGCGGGTTCCGAACCAGGGCGGGGTCCCGGTGCGCGGACCCAGGTCGATCAGATCGCCGACCTGCCGTTCGGCACGGGTCAGCTGCCGGGGATTGGCGGGCGAGTCATGCGCCACCAGCGCCGCGCCGGTGGTCATCCGCAGCCCGTCCCGCATGGCCGAAAACACGACGCCGTTGTCGGTATCGAGGAACGGGCGGCGCGGCCTCAGGGGCGCGTCGTAATGGGCGTGATAGCCGCGCTTGAGCACCATCGGCACGCGCAGCCCGAAGCGGTGCAGCGCGGCGCCGGTCCAGGGGCCGAGGCAGAGGACGGTCTGCGCCGCCTCGATGACCCCCTCCGGCCCGTTCACCCTCCAGCCCGAGCCGGTCGCCGCAAGGCTGCCCGCATCGGCAAGGACGACACGCCCGCCCCGCCGCTCGAAGAGATCGGCATAGGCCCGGGTCAACGCCCCGGGATCGGACGCGCTCCAGCTGCCGGTGTAATGCACGACCCCGGCCGGGGTCGCCCTGAGCGCGGGTTCCTCACGCCGCCAGTCCTCGCCGCCAAGGATGCGGGAGGTGACGCCATAGGTGTCGGCCAGCCGGCCCGCATTCGCGGCCTCGGCGTCGAAGGCGGCGGGGTTGCGAAACACCAGCGCCAGCCCCTCGCGGCTGATCAGGTTCTCGCTGCCCGAGGCGTCGATCAGCGGGGCGTGGTCGACGGTCGCCCGGCCGGTGAGCTGCGCATAGACCGCCGCCGCCTCGGCATGGCGCGCGGGGGCCGAGGCCCGCCAGTAGCGCCAGAGGGCCGGCGCCATGCTTGTCACGCCCGCGGGCGACCAGACCAGGTCGTTCGACAGGCCCATCCCATAGCGCAGCAACTGGCCCGGCGCGCGGGGCATGGCATAGGGTTCGGCGGCCTCGACCTGGATCACCCCGGCGTTGCCGAAGCTGGTCTCGCGCCCCGGCGCTTTCCGGTCGGCCAGCGTGACCGCGTGGCCCTGCGCCTGCAGCGCCAGCGCGGTGGCGACCCCCACCATCCCGGCGCCAAGCACCAATGTCTCGGACATGACGTGTCCTTTCGGCGTGACCGCCGCGCCCGGGGCGCGCCGGGTCAGGCTTCGGCGATGACGGTGATTTCGACCTTGGCGTCGATCATCAGATCGGTGCGGACGGTCGTGCGAACGGGCAGGGGATCGGAGAAGGCGCTGCCATAGACCGCGTTGAACTCGGCGAAATCAGCGGCATCGGTCAGGTAGCAGGTGCAGGACACGACATTGGCCAGGCCCAGGCCTTCGCCTTCCAGCGTCGCCTTGATCCGGTTCAGGCAATTGCGGGTCTGTGCCGCGATCCCGGCCGGCAGGCTGCCGTCGGCGTCGAAGCCCAGTTCGCCCGAGAGGTACACGGTCGAGCCGATACGGCGGACCTTGGAGAAGGGCAGTTTGGGAAGCTGAGTCATGGGAGACCTTTCAGTTCAGGGTTGGGTCGGTTCAGGGGTTGGGGGATTGCCTCGGCGCGCGCGCCGAGAGGCCTTCGATCAGCAGATCGAGCAGAAAGTCAAAGCTGCTGGCGTAAGAGACGTGTTTGCCGTTCTCCCAGCGCAGAACGAAGATCCGGTTCATGAAATCGGGCAGTACGGCATGGGTGAAGGGGAAGCGGTCGGCGTCGATCTCGGCCACGCGCCGGGCAAAGAGGGCCTCCCATTCGTTGGCCTTGTCATCGGGGGCCGGTGCGAATTCCATCGTCACGAAGCCGCAGAGGCCGCCGATCAGCGCGTTGAACGCATCGCGCAGGGCGGAACCGCGATAACCCGCGTCATGCAGCGCGGTCAGCACCGCCTCGACCAGGGCGAGGTTGGCGACGCCGTTCGATTTCAGCTGCGCCCCGAGCAGGGGGGCGACATTGGCGTGGTCGCTGACGGCATCGCGGTAGGACAGGAACACCGTCCGCAGCCGGTCCTGCCAGGGCTTGTCGCGTGGCAGGCTCTGGCTGACCGCGGCGGTGAACCGCGCGGCGATCTCGCCGAACAGGTCCTCCTTGGTGCCGCCCACGTGCCAGTAGATGTTGTTCGGCGACACTCCCAGCGCCCGCGCCAACTCGCGCATCGAGAAGGCATGCAGGCCCTTCTCGTCGATCTGCGCGATGGCGACATCGACGATCCGTTCCTTGGTCAGTCCGACCGAGGCGGCGCGCCCGCGCAGCCTGCCGTTCTTACTCTGTGCTGTTGCGTCGCTCATCTCCACCCCGATGCACAATTACTGGGCATTTTCGAATTATTTCTTGCCAAGGGGCGCTTTCTCCATTCAGTTATAGAACACTGTGCAATTGAAAGATCAACAGAACTCGACACCCGCCGGCGCGATTTTTTCGTCAGCGCCGCCCAAGCAAAACGATAGGGAGCCAAGTGGCCGCACTTCCGATCCTTCTTTTGTCGACCGCCCTCCTGTTCGGAGGCGCGGTGCTGGCGCATCTGATCGGGGCCGCTTCGGTCCTGTCCTTCTTCGCCGCTGACCGGGCGCGGTTCCTGGCCGCAGCGCCCCAGCGCATCATCGCCCATATCGACCTGTTCTCGATCATGTCGATGCCGCTCTTCATCCTTGCGGGCGAGATCATGAACCGCGCCGGCGTGACCCGGGCGCTGATCGACCTGGCGATGGCGCTCATGGCGCGGCTCAAAGGGGGGCTGGGGCATGTGAACATCCTGACGTCGGTCTTCTTCGCGGGCATTTCGGGTTCTGCCATGGCCGATGCCGCCTCGGTATCAAACACGCTGGTCCCGGCCATGCGCAAGGCGGGCTATACCTCCAGCTATGCCGGGGCCATCACCGCGGCCTCGTCGGTGATCGGGCCGATCATCCCGCCCTCGATCATCATGATCTTCTACGGCGCGCTGATGAACACCTCGGTGGCGGCGCTGTTCATCGCCGGGATCGTGCCCGGGCTGGTGATGGCCGCCGCGCTGTTCGGCGCGAATGCCTGGATGGCGCATCGCCACAACCACCCCACGGGTGAGCGGGTGCCCCCGCGCGAGATCCTGCGCCGCTTCGTCTATGCCCTGCCGGCGACGGTCATTCCGGTCATCATCCTGTCCGGCATCGTCTTCGGCATCATGACCCCGACCGAGGCGGCGGGCGTGGCGGTCTGCTGCGCCATCCTCGCGGGCGTGATCTATGGCCAGATGTCGCTCCGCAAGCTGATCGAAAGCCTTGAGCGGACCGCGGTGCTGTCGGGCTCGATCTTCATCCTGCTGTCGGCGGTGGCGATCTTCGGCTATCTCGCCGGGCTCGAACAGATCCCGTCGCGGCTGGCCGAACAACTGATCGGACTGGGCTTTGACGGCTGGAAATATCTGCTGCTGCTGAACCTCGTGTTCCTGGTGGCGGGCATGTTCCTCGAGGTGCCGGTGGCGCTGGCGCTGCTGGTGCCGCTGCTGGTGCCCACCGGGATCGAGATGGGGGCGGATCCGGTGCATCTGGGCATCGTCATCATCGTAAACCTGACGCTGGGGATCGTCACGCCGCCCTTCGGCGCCGCCCTGCTGGTCGTCTCGGCGGTGTCGGGCACGCCTTACTGGTCGATCGCCCGGGCGGCTGCGCCCTTCTTGCTGGTGCAGCTGGGCGTGCTGATGCTGCTGACCTTCGTGCCCGAGATCAGCCTGTTCCTGCCGCGCCTCTCCGGCTTCGTGAATTGAGGGTCCGACCATGAACACCGTGCTCGCTTCCGATTCCCTCCTCGCTCGTCTGGCCGACCGCGTCTACGCCGTGTCCGAAGCGGTGAACTGGCTGGCCCGACGGGCCGCAGGCCTCTTCTTCCTGGGCATGCTGGCGACGATGATGCTGCAGGTCATCGCCCGCTACGCCTTTGCCGCCCCGCCCTTCTGGACCGAGGAGCTGGCGCGCTGGCTCATGGTCTGGGGCGGGCTGCTGGGGGCGTCCTGCGCCTTTCACACCCATGCCGACCCGGCGATGGTGCATCCCCCCGTCGGCGTGACCTGGCGGCTGAAGCTGCAGGCGGTCTCGCGCTTCATCGCCTCGTGGCTCTTCTTCCTGCCGGTGCTGTGGTTCACCTATCCGTTCTTCCTGCGCCAGATCGGCCGCACCTCGGAGGGGCTGGAAGTCTCCACCGCCTGGATGGCCGCGGCGCTTCCGGTCGCCCTGATCCTGATCCTGTTCCATGGCGTCGCGGGATTGGGCGCCCTGGTGTCGCCCCGCGTGCTCGCCCGCGAAACCGACTACGCCACCCAATTCTCTTCTCACACCACGGAGTAACGCATGACCCTTGCCTTCCGCCCCCTCTCTGCCGCTGCGCTGGCCCTTGTCCTGGCCGCCCCGGTTCACGCCCAATCCGTCGCCATCGCCCTGGATTCCACCCCGGACCGCGAGACGCAGGGCAGCTATCGCTACGTCGATACCCTGGTCTCGACCCTGCGCGACATGGGCTGGGAGACCGAACTCTTCCCCCGCGACGCGATCGGCGGCGAGGACGAGCGTCTGGACCAGATCCGGGCCGGGATCCTCGACATGTCGATGTCGAACTACGCCGTGACCTATCAGTTCGTGCCCGAAATGCGGGTCATGCAGCTGCCCTATACCTTCGCCAACTCGCGCCACGTCTTCGATTTCTTCACCGAAAGCGACTACCTCGACAGCGTGAACGAGCAGCTGGCGGCCGAAGGCATGCATGTGCTGGCCATCGTGCCCACGGGCGGCATGCTGGGCATCTTCAACAACCAGAAGGAAGTCCGCTCGGTCAGCGACATGCAGGGCCTGCGGATGCGCGCGCTCGATGCCAACCAGCTGGAAATGTTCCGCATGATGGGCGCCGACGGCGTGGTGATCCCGTTCTCGGAGGTGCCGAACGCGCTGCAGACCGGCATCGCCAACGGCTACGTCAACGCCTCGGTGGTGCCGCTGGCCTTCGGTCAGGGTGATCTGTTCACCAACTTCACCGATGCCCGCGTCATCATCTCGGCCCGGGTCGCGCTGGCCTCGACCGCCTGGTGGGAGGCGCTCTCGGACGAGCAGCGCGCCCAGGTCGAGGAAGCCTCGCTCACCGCGTTGCAGGATGTCTTCGACTGGGTCGATGTCACGCAGGAGCAATCGCTGGAGGCGCTTGATGCCGCCGGGATCGCCGTCTACCGGCCGACCGACGAAGAGCTTGCGACGTTCCGCGAGGCGACGGCCGATATGGCCGATCTGCTCGAGGGCGTTGACGCCGCCCGGATCGCGGAACTCCGCGCCATGGTCGCCGAGCATCAGCCGGAATAATCCCGGACGCATCCAGAAGAGAGGCAGGGCGCCGTCAACCGGCGCCCTTTCTTCATGGACGGGGCAGGGGGGGCGTCAGAAGCTCAGGAAACCCGGGGCTTCCGACAGCGGCCTGGCGGCCTTGAGAGCCGCCAGATCGGGGGCTTTCGACGCAAGATCCGGGATCGTGCTGACAATCGCCTCGATCTCGGCCGCGACCGCCAGCACCGCGCGGTCGGCATTGCGCCGCCCGACGATCTGCAAGCCGAAAGGCATGCCGTTGGCATCGAACCCGCAAGGCACGGTGATCGACGGATGCCCCGCCAGGGTCGAGGCATAGGCCAGTGCCAGCCAGTGGTAATAGCTTTGCGTCGCCACCCCGTCGATCTCGGCCGGGTAGAGTTCATGCCAGTCGCGGGGGCTGACCGTGACGGCCGGCGACAGGATCACGTCCCAATCCTGGAACCAGGCCTGCCAACGGTGGTAATAGGCGGTCTGGTCGGTGAAGGCGGCGGCGAAATCGTCGGCGCCATAGCCGCGCCCCTCGATCACGTTGTCGCGCACGTTGGGGCCGATCTTGTCGGGGTGGTTGTCGAAACGTGCGCCATGGGTCGACACGAACAGCAGCCCGCGCAGCACGGCGAAGATGCGGTCCGCACCCGAGCAATCGGGCGAGGCCTCGTCAACCCGGCCCATGAAGGGCGCGAGCGCCGCCAGTACCTTGCGGAACTGGTCGCGCACGATGCCTTCGGTCGGGGTGAAGCCGAAATCCTCGGTCGTGGCGATGCGCAGGCCGGTCAGGTCGACCGGCGGCAGGTCCGCAAAGCCGCTGGCGTCCCAGGCGGTGCGCCCGCCGACCACGGCGGTGAAGGGATCGCGACCGTCGGGGCGCGAGATGACCGACAGCATGAGCCCCGCGTCAGCCACGGTGCGCGCCATCGGACCCGCGCTCGACAGCGGCACCAGCCCGATGCCGCGGGTGTCGCCCGGCACCACGCCGGGGCTGGGGCGGAACCCCACCACGCCGCAATAGGCCGCAGGGTTCCGCAGCGAGCCGCCGGTGTCCGAGCCGGTGGCGAGGGGCGCATAGCCGCAGGCCAGCGCCACTGCCGAGCCGCCCGAGGATCCGGCGCAGCTGCGGGTCAGGTCATAGGGATTGGCAGTCGCGCCATAGACGCGGTTGCGGGTGTTGCCGCCCGCGCTCCATTCGGGATTGTTGGTCTTGCCCATCGGGATCGCCCCCGCACCGCGCATGGCCGCGACCAGGGCATCGTCCTTGGTGGCAATGTTGTTCACGAACAATTCCGACCCGAAGGTCGTGGGCAGGCCCTTCACGTCGAGCATGTCCTTCACGCCGAAGGGCAGGCCGTGCAGCGGACCCAGGGCCTCGCCCCGCGCCTGTGCCTCGTCAGCGGCGAGCGCCGCGGCCTGCACCCCGTCGAAATCGCGCGCGACCAGCGCGTTGACCGCGTGATCCACGTCCTGCACCCGCGCGATGCAGGCTTCGGCCAGCTCCCGTGCGCTCAGCGTCCTGCGCGCGATGGCCCGCCGGGCCTCGGTCGCGGAAAGATCGGCGGGATTGCTGGCGTCTGGTTTCTTCATCTGTCGCTCCATGACTTCGCCTCAGGGAGGCGGGCGCACCCTTCCGCCAGGCGGCATCCGGCATCGGAACCTCGGGTGACATTTCGACCGCGATCCGGCTCCGGATTGCCTGTCCGCAGGCCAAGGGACCTGTATCCGCTGGCGAAGGCGAACAAGGACTTCTAGCAAGAATTGCACTCTGTGCAAGCGATATTGTATACAATAATCTGGGCAGCGCTGCGCGTTTTTCAGGCAGGAAGAAAAGATGGTGCGCGATCACGTCGACCATATCGAGACGACGCTTCAGGACGCCATCCTCGACGGGCGTTACGCCGATGGCGAGCGGTTGGACGAGACGCGGCTGGCGGAGCAATTCGGCGTCTCGCGCACCCCGGTGCGGGAGGCTCTGCGCCGCCTTGCCGCCACCGGGCTGGCGCGCCAGCATGCCAATCGGGGGACTTTTGTCCGGCAACCCGGGCCGCTCGACCTGTACGAGATGTTCCAGGTCATGGCCCGGCTCGAAGCCTTCTGTGCCGAACTGGCCTGCGCCCGGGTCGCGCCGTCGGCCATCGCCGCCCTGCGCGCGCTGAACGACGCCTGCGCCGCCGCGGCGACCCAGGGGGATGTCGACCGCTACTATGGCGCGAACGAGGCTTTCCACCAGCGGATCTATGCGGAAAGCGGCAACGACTTTCTGGCCGAGACCTGTCAGACCCTGCAAAGGCGGCTGCGCCCCTATCGGCGGACGCAGCTGCGGACGCCGGGGCGGCTGGCGCAATCGCTGGCCGAACACGCGCAGGTCATTGATGCCATCGAGGCGCGCCAGCCCCGGAAGGCCAGCGCGCTGTTGCGGGATCATGTGTCCGTGCAAGGCGAGCGGTTTCACCGCCTGATGAGCCATTGGCGCGCGCGCGAGGGACAGGGCGCTTCCGGCTGAGGGGCGGACCGCAGCCCGCTCCTCACGCGGGCTCACAAGGCGATGGCGCGCTCCTGGGCGATGCCGCGGCGGGCCAGAACATAGACGCAGACCACCATCGCCCAGCCGCAGCCAAAGCCCACGCCCCACGGCAGCGAGCCCGTAGGCGCGATGACCGCGACCAGCCCTGCGGCGCCGATGAGGACCCGCGCCAGAGGCCCGAGCGAGCGGCCGCACCAGCCGGCAAAGGCGATGGCCCAGAGCGTGGTCGAGGCGAGCATCGCGGCGGCCCCGGCGGCGATCTGGGGCGCCGTGCCCTCCCACAGGATCGCCGGGTCGAAGACGAAACTGAAGGGCACGAAGAAGGCCACAAGGCTGAGGCCGAAGGCGGACCAGCTGGTCTTCATCACCGGCGCATCGCCCACCGCTGCGGCCGCGAAGGAGGCCAGCGCCACCGGCGGTGTCACCATCGACAGCACGCAATAGTAGAAGATGAAGAAATGCGCGGCCAGCGGCTCGACACCCAGGTTCTGGATCGCCGGCACGAAGAGGACCGCGCCGATGATATAGGCGGCGACCGTCGGCAGCCCCATGCCCATGATGATGCAGCCGACCATGGCCAGCGCCAGCGACAGGAAGATGGACCCCTCGGCCAGCGTGACCAGCGAACCCGCGAACTTGAGCGCCAGGTTCGATTGCACGGCGACCGCGATCACCAGACCGATCGAGGCGATGGGCACGGCAACCTCGGCCGCCTGCCGCGGGGCCTCGCGCAGGCCCTCGACCAGTGCCGACCAGCCGATCCAGGTGTTGCGGCGCAGGAAGGGCACGATGAAGCAGCTGACCGAGGCGATGACGGCGGAATAGGCCGCCGAATAGCCCCAGACCAGCGCGCCGATCAGGATCAGGGGCGGCAGCAGCAGATGCAGGCGCGGCAGGATCGGATCGACGGCCGCAACCTCGGCCGCGGTCATGGCCCGCACATTGTCGCGCCGGGCCGTCAGGTCGACGACCAGCAGCAGCGCCAGATAGAAGGCGACCGCCGGGATCAGCCCCGCCAGCGCGACCCGCGCATAGGGGACGTTCAACATCTCGGCCATGATGAAGGCGGCAACGCCCATGATCGGCGGCATCAGCTGCCCGCCGGTCGAGGCGATGGCCTCGATCCCCGCGGCACGGTGGCCGGGGACGCCGGTGCGCTTCATCAGCGGGATGGTCAGGACGCCGGTCGAGACGACATTGGCCACCGCCGAGCCCGAGATCGAGCCCATCAGCGACGACGAGATGACGGCGGCCTTGGCCGTGCCGCCCGTTGCGCGGCCGGCAATGCGGATCGCCAGGTCGATGAACAGCTGCCCACCCCCCGCCGCCGCGTAGAAAGCGCCGAACAGGATGAAATAGAAGATGAAATTGACCGAGGTCGAGGTGGTGATGCCCAGCACCCCGGCCGTGGTCATGGTCGAAATCTCGATGGCGGCATCGAGGCCGAAGCCGCGGAACGACAGCCAGCCGGGCAGCAGGTTGCCCCAGAAGGCATAGGCGATGAACACCGCCAGCACGCCGACCAGGATCATCCCCACCGCACGGCGCGCGCCCTCCAGCAGCAGCGCCACCAGCACCACCCCGGCCCAGAGGTCACGGTCGAAGACCGGCGAGACATTCTCCATCCGCGTGGTCAGGCGCTGGAAATCCAGCAGGTAATAGGCGCCGACCCCCAGCGTGGCGAGGATCAGCAGCCCGTCGATGGCGCGGCGCGCCCAGAGGGGCAGGGCCGGGGCGTTCAGGGGCTTGGTCAGGAAAAGCAGGACAAGCGCGAAGGTCAGATGGACCGGGCGTTCGAACAGGGGCTGTTGCGGGGTGAGCAGGATCCAGGCCTGAAAGGCCACGAAGGCCAGGCCGATCACGAAGGCCGGCGACAGAAGGGTCTTGCGAAACGCAGGGGCGGGCATCGGGGTCTCCTCCTCGGGACCGGGACGACGGAACGGACGGACGGGGCCTGCGCCGGAACGCAGGCCCCGGGGCAGGATTACTGGATCCAGCCGCGTTCGCGGTAATACCGCTCGGCACCCGGATGCAGCGGGATGCCGACATTCTCGGGGCGCCAGGCGTTTTCGGGCACGAAGGCGCGCCAGGCGGCATGCGCCTCGCCCATGGCGGCGGCGTTCTCGATCACGGTGCGGGTGATCTGATAGGCGGTCTCGTCCGGCACCGAGGCATTGGCGATCAGCACCGTGCCCAGGTTCGCCCCGACGGTCGGCGCCTCCTGCCCCTCGAACCAGGGACCGAAGGTCCCGACGCCGAGGCCGTTGGCGGACAGTACCTCCATCGCCGCCTGGGGAATGTCGATGAAGCGCATCCCGGCGGTCAGCGTCACCTCGGTGATGGTCGGATGGCCGCGCACGATGGTGTCGATGTAGATGTCCGCATCGCCGTTGCGCAGGATGTCGGGGATCTGCGGCGTGTCCACCTGCACGATGTCGCCGCCATTCGCGCGAATTTCCTCGGCGTTGGTGCCGAGCGCCTGCAGGATCATCTCGGCCGCCGGAACGGCGCTGGAGCCTGCGGGCTTCAGCAGGATGCGGACCGGCTGGTCCGAGGCCAGGATCGCGGCCAGATCGGTGGTGCCGCGCGCCTCCAGGAAGGCCTGACGCGCCATGACGCCGATGTAGACATCGTTGAGCCCGCCGACGAGCGCGCGGATATCGGGGGCCGAGGCGCCCTCGTAGACCGGCGCGCCCTCCATCGCCCAGACGGCGGTGGCGGTGTTGGACAGGGCGATTTCCGCCCGGCCGGCCTGTACGACCATCGGGTTGGCGACGCCGCCGCCCCGGGCCACCACCTCGACGGTATTGGCGCCGAGAATGGGCTCGATCATCTGCTCCAGCGTGGCGGCGAAGACATACCACGAGGTCCCCTCGCGCATGGCGCCGATGCGGATCTCCTGCGCCGGGGCGACGGTGGCGCTGACGGCCAGTGCCGCCGCGCCGAAGGCCGCTTGGCGCAGCGCATTCGTGATGGTTTGAAACATGGTCTCTCCTCCCAGTTCAAAGGGTATGCCCCCGCGACCGGCGCGGGGGCAATGTCTCATTCGGCGGCGAGAAGGTTCTCGACCCGGCCGATGCCCGCGGCGTCGAAGGCGGCGAAGATCTCGGCCTCGGCCGCAGCGCCCAGGTTCTTCAGCGGCTCGCGGATCGTGGCGTGATCCAGCACGCCGCGCTTCACCAGACCCAGCTTCAGCGCGACCGTACCCTCCATGTGCGAGCCACGGTGATAGACCGCGCGCGTCACCGGCAGCAGGCGCTCGAAGATGGCGCGGGCGGTCGGGTAATCCTGCGCCTTGCCGGCCTTGATCAGGTCGATCAGCAGTTCGGGCGCGATGTTGCCGTAGCCGACCAGCAGGCCGTCCACGTCGAACATGGTCGGCAGCAACCATTCGTCATGGCAGGACAGGACCTGCAGGTCGGGCTGCGCGGCCTTCAGCTGCGGGATCTCGACATACCAGCGCTTCATGTTGCGCACGCCGTTCTTGGTGGCGACGACGCCCGGCTGCGCGGCGATGGCGAGCTGGGTGTCGAGGTCATAGCTGGCCTTGGTCGCGTCGGGGTACTGGAACAGGATTTCCTGCAGGCCCGAGGCCTCCCAGATCGCCTTGTAGCGGTCTTGCGGCGCGCCTTTCTGGAAGCCGAAACGCAGCCAGCCGTGGTTCGGATAGACCAGGGCGCCGGTGGCACCCGCATCCTTGCACTTGCGGGCCTCTTCGGCGGCGACCTTGGTGCCTTCGCCGGTGATGCCGGCGATGATCGGAATATCAACGGCATCGGCATAGGCGCGGATCAGGTCCAGGCGTTCGCCCTCGGTCAGGAAGGTGCCTTCGCCCGCATGGCCCAGGATCACCAGCGAGGTGACATCCTCGAACGAGGCCAGCCATTTGGCGATGCGCACATTGGCGTCGAAATCGACATCGCCGTTTTTCTTGAAGGCGGTGACGGGGGCCGGGCTGAGGCCGCGCAGGTTCATCGGTTTCATGGTGCTCTCCTGGATAAGTATCGTTTGCGGGAACGTTCCCATCGGCGGGTGAGTTTTTTGCTTGCTGCGGTCAGGCCGGTGTGTGAGAACGATAGCGGGAACGTTCCCATTTACGGCCGGCCCCCGGCACTCGTCAACCAAAAAAATGACAGTGCCGAACCGGGGGGCTACAAGGACAAAGGACAGGAGGGCGCGGTGGCCAACGACCTATCAGACAGAAAGACCAGCGGCCGGGTGACGATCCTCGACGTCGCCGCGGCCGCGGGCGTGTCGAAATCGACGGTCTCGCGCATCCTGGATGAACGCCTGCCGCGCGCCAGCAATCCAACGGCGGACCGGGTCCGTCAGGTGGCAGCGGACCTCGGCTATGTCCGCGACGTGAGTGCCGCGAACCTGCGGCGCGGAACCTCGCTGACGCTGGGGGTGATCGTGCCGCGCCTGACCGATACCGTGATGGCGATGCTCTACGAAAGCCTCGCCCGCGCCTGTTCCCGCCGGGGCCGCTCCGCCATCGTCGCCACCACCGACGACCGGCCCGAAGCCGTGCGGGCCGCGGCCGATTCGCTTTTCAACCGCGGGGTCGACGGGCTGGTGCTGGCCACCACCCGCACCGACGACGATTTCGCCTCGGAACTGCGCGACCGCGGGATCCCCTTCGTGCTGGCGCTGCGCGGCGACGGCCATTCCGCCGCCTCGCTGGGCGACGACGATCTGGGCGGCTGGCTGGCCACGCGGCACCTGATCGACCTGGGCCACCGGCGCATCGCCCTGATCGCCGGGCCGGAACATGCCTCGAATGCGCTTGGCCGGGTCGAGGGCTACCGGCGGGCCATGGCCGAGGCCGGTCTGCCGGTCGATCCCTCCTGGGTCGTGCCCTCGGCCTTCAGCATCGAGGGCGGGGCGGAGGCGGTGCAGGGCATCCTGAAACTCGACCCGCGACCAACGGCGATATTTGCGGTGAACGACAATACCGCCATCGGCGCGATGTCGGTCATCCAGCGAGCCGGGCTGAACATCCCCAGCGACATCTCGCTGGTCGGCTACAACGACATTCCGCTCGTCTCGCATCTGTCGACGCCCCTGACCACGGTCCGCGTCCCCTTCGACCAGATCGCAACCGGCGCGCTGGAGCTGTTGCTGGCCGGCAGCACCGACGAACAGCGCATCGCCACGCCGACGCTGATCCCCCGGGCAACCAGCGCGGCGCCGGGGCGCTAAGCGCGGGCGGAGGGCATTCCGTCTCCGTCGATGACGTCAACTATGACTTGGCGCGAGCTTCCGAATCTTGGGGCGGGAGCGCCGGGCGGCATACCAACTCCATCTCAACCGCAATGATCTCGGGACGCTCGGCAGGGCGTCCGACCGGGTTTTCCGGCTGGCCAGCCTGTGATCGCACCAGGATTTTCGGGAAAAGTGCTTGAAAGACAGGCGCTTGTAGAACTGTATCGCAAACATCAAAACTGTATGCAATTTTTCTTTACAGAATGCAAAATGCTGGTCTAGCGTACCGAGACAGGAGAAATCATGCCTCATACTCTGCGCCAGAAGATCGCCGACCTTGTACTGAACGGGGAACTGAAGCCGGGCGACCGCCTCGACGAACTGTCCCTCGCGGATCGTTTCGGCGTGTCCCGGACCCCGATACGCGAGGCCATCAGACAGCTTGGCGCCTCGGGCCTGATCGAGATCCGGCCGCGCCGCTCGGCGGTGGTGCGCAGCTTCGACCGGACCGAACTCAGCGAAGCCTTCGAGGCGATGGGCGAGATCGAGGCGCTCTGCGCCTCGCTCGCCGCCGTGCGCATGAACGAGGCCGAGCGGCTCAAGCTGCGCGCGCTCATGGCCGCCTCGCAGGATGTCAGCGCCCGCAACGACCGGCCCGCAGCGCTGGAGCTGGACTTCGAATTCCACGGCCAGCTGCACGACGGCGCCCGCAACCGGATGCTCAAGACGGTGGCCGAGGAAACGCGGCTCAGGATCACGCCCTACAGTGCCGCGCTCTACATGATGGAAGGCTACAACGCCGATCTCGAGCGTCCGCATTCGCAGCATGCGGCCATCGCCGACGCCGTCCTTGCTGGCAATGGCGAGGGCGCCGCGCGGCTGATGCGTGAGCATATCGCGCAATCGCTGATCTCGCTCCAGCAATTCTTTGCCGACACGCAATCGCGGTCGGATGCTCCCAAAGTGAAAGGCGACGCCAGGTGACACATTCGTTTCAAGGGCCCGGGCGCGCGCCGATGTACGCGACCGAGGCGATGTGCGCGACCTCGCATCCCGCCGCCGCCCGTGTCGCGCTGGCCATGCTGGGGCAGGGGGGGAATGCCGTCGATGCGGCGGTGGCCGGGGCCGTGGTGCTGGGCTTTTGCGAACCGGCGATGTGCGGGCTGGGCGGCGATGTCTTCGCGCTGATCCATGATGCGAAGACCGGGGAAAGCCGGGGGCTGAACGGCACCGGACGGGCGCCCGCCGCGCTGCATGCGGGCGATCTACGGGCGCAGGGCCTGACCGCGGTCAGCCTTGATTCGGTGCATGCGGTGACCGTGCCGGGCGCGGTCGACGCCTTCGACCGGCTGATCGCGACCGAGGGGCGGCTGGATCTGGCGACGGTCCTCGCGCCCGCCATCGCGGTGGCCGAGCGCGGCGTGCCCACCCATCGCCGCACCGCCATCGACGGGGCGACTTTCGCTGGGCGGCTCAAAGGCGCCGGGCGGCAGCATTTCATGCGGGAGGGGCGCAGCCTCCGCGAGGGCGAGATCTTCGCCGCCCCCGGTCAGGCCGAGGCCCTGCGCCTGATCGCCCGCGAGGGCGCCCGCGCCTTCTACGAAGGGCCGGTGATGGAGGATATCCTGGCCACGCTGCGGGCCGAGGGCGGGTTGCACAGCGCCGAGGATTTCGCGCGGACCGCTGCCACGCCGGTCACGCCGATCCGACGGGCCTATCGCGGCCATGATCTGGTGGAATTGCCGCCGAACGGGCAGGGGGCCACCGCGCTGCTGCTGGCCGGACTGCTGGAGCGGTTCGATATCGCCAGCCTGAACCCGCGGGGCGCCGAGCGCGTCCATCTGGAGGCCGAGGCGACGCGCCTTGCCTACAGCGCCCGCAACCGCTTCATCGGTGACCCGGGCGAGGGGGAGTTGAACCTCGACGGGATGCTGTCCGACGCCGCCATCGACGAGATCGCCGCCCATATCGACCCCAAACGCGCCGGCAAGACCCTGCCGCCCCGTTTCGAGGCGCTGCACAAGGACACGGTCTATATCACCGTGGTCGATGCCGAGGGGCTCTGCGTCTCGCTGATCTATTCGCTGTTCTGGCCCTACGGATCGGGCTTTGCCTCGGAACGCTTCGGCATCCCGCTGCACAACCGCGGCGCCGGTTTCACCCTGGCCGAAGGCCATGTGAACGAGCTGATCGGCGGCAAGCGGCCGCTGCACACGCTCTTGCCCGGCCTGCTGGAGGTTCCGGGCACCTATGCCATGCCCTTCGGCGTGATGGGCGGGGCCTATCAGGCGACGGGCCACGCGCATTTCGTCTCGAATCTCGTGGATTACGGGATGGACGTGCAGGCCGCCATCGACGGGCCGCGCAGTTTCCTCGACATCACCTCGGGCAAGCTGGAACTGGAGAGCACCTTTGACGAGGGCGTCGCGGCCCGGCTGGTCGAGATGGGCCATGACGTGACCCGCGCGCGGGTCGGCATGGGCGGGGCGCAGGCCATCCGCCGGGACGCCGCGACGGGGCTGCTGACCGGCGGCAGCGATCCGCGCAAAGACGGTCTGGCCCTGGGGATCTGACATGACCGCGCAGCCCCGCAGAACCGAGATGAAAGTCAGCTTTTCCGGGGTGCTGCGCGGTCTCGCCGCCCTCGCCGTCGTCGCCCTTCTGATGGCGCAGATCGTGATCGTCGCGCTGCGCTACGTCTTCTCCCTGGGCGCGCCCTGGGCCACGGACCTGCTGACCTATCTGTTCTTCTTCATCGTCTCGCTGCCGCTGGTGGGCGTGATCCTGCGCAACGAAAGCGTCCGGGTGGACGTGTTCAGCGGCCGCTTCCCGCCGCGGCTGAACCGGATCATCGACCGGGTCGCCCTGCTGGGCCTCTTGTTCCCGGCGACGGCCTGGGCTGCGTGGAACGCGGTGCCGATGGTGCGGACCTCGTGGCGGGTGCTGGAGGGGTCGCCGACGCTGGGCGGCCTGCCGGGCCTCTTCCTGCTCAAGACGGTGACGGCCCTGATTTTCGCCGCACTCGCGCTGGTCGCGTTGATCGTCGGCCTGCGGCCGCGCCTTTACGGAAAGGGTGACAAGACATGAGCGATGCGCTCCTTGCCCTTCTGGGCGTGCTGCTGCTCGGCGGCATCCTGTCCGGTGCGCCGGTCGGCTTCGTCTTGCTCGGTGTGCCGACGCTGGTGGCCCTCCTCGGCGCGTCGCTCGGCGTCTTCGACCTCGGCTTTCTCTCGGCCTTTCCGTCGCGGGCCTTCGGCATCCTGACCAACGACGTTTTCCTCTCGGTGCCGCTTTTCGTGCTGATGGGCGGGCTGATGGAGCGTTCCAACATCGCCAAGCGCATGATGCTGACGGCGGGCGCGCTGTTCGGCAAGCGCGAGGGCGGCATGGCCTATGCCGTCGTGATCGTCGGCGCGCTGCTCGCGGCCTCGACCGGGGTGATCGGCGCCACGATCTTCATGCTGGGCCTGATCGCCATGCCCGCCATGCTGCAGGCCGGATATTCGAAATCGCTGGCGTCCGGCGTCATCTGCGCCTCGGGCTCGCTGGGGCAGATCATCCCGCCGTCGATCCTGCTGATCCTGCTGACCGATCAGGTCTCCTCGGCCTATCAGGCCGGACGGCGCTCGGCCGGGGAATGGGCGGTGCAGCCGGTCTCGGTCGGCGATCTCTTTGCGGGGGCCTTCATTCCCGGGCTGATGCTGGTCGGGCTTTACCTCCTCTATATCCTTGTCACCTCGCTCCGCCGACCCGAAAGCTGCCCGCCGGTGATCCCGCGCGACGAGCTGGGTAACCAGACCCGTCCCGACCTTGCCGAAGTGACCTATTCGCTGGTCATGCCGCTTCTCCTGATCCTGATCGTGCTGGGCTCGATCCTGGGCGGGATCGCCACCGCCACGGAAAGCGCCGCCCTTGGCGCGGCCGGGGCGCTGGTCATGACGGCGATGGACCGCGACGGCGTGCCACGCTGGCGGCGGGCGCTCATGGTCGCGGTGCTGCCCGCGGCGCTGGCTCTGGTGCTGGTCAAGGCGATGGGCGGGGCCCAGGCCTCGCCGCTGGCGGCCGGGATCGGGACGGTGGCGCTGGTCATGCTCTGCCTCGGCACACTGGCCGCGCTGGTGCAGGAATTCCGCCGCGGCGGGCTGTGGGACGTGACGCTGAGCACCGCGAGCATGGTCTCCATGCTGACGCTCATCGTGCTGGGCGCGACCATGCTGTCGCTGGTCTTCCGGGGCCTGCACGGCGAGGCGATGGTCGAGGACTTCCTGCATGGCCTGCCGGGCGGCAGCATGACTGCGGTACTGGTGGTCATGGCGATCATCTTCGCCCTCGGCTTCGTCATCGAATACGTCGAGATCATCTTCATCGTCGTGCCGATCGCCGGCCCGCCCCTGATGGCCGCAGGCGTCGACCCGGTGTGGTTCGCCATCCTCATCAGCCTGAACCTGCAGATCAGCTTCCTCACGCCGCCCTTCGGCTACGCGCTGTTCTACTTCCGCCGCGTCGCGCCGCCGACCGTGCAAACCATCGACATCTACAGGGGGATCGTGCCGTTCATCCTCTTGCAGATGGTCGCGCTGGCCATCGTCTACCTGGTCCCCGACCTCGCGACATGGCTGCCCCGCGCCCTCTACCACTGAGCGGCCCAACCAACAGGGATCATACCATAATGAAAAGAAGAACCTTCCTCACCACTGCCGCCGTTTCGCCCGTGGCCCTCGCCGCGCCCGGCATCGCCCGCGCCCAGGCGCAGCACAACTGGAAACTGGTGACCTCGGTGCCGCGCGGCCTGCCCGGTCCCGGCGCCTCGGCTCAACGCTGGGCCGAGCGCATCACCCGGATCTCCGAGGGGGCGATCAACGTCCAGGTGTTCGGCGCGGGCGAGCTGGTCGCGCCCTTCGCCACGCAGGAAGCGGTGGAGAGCGGCACGGCCGAGGCCTATCACGGCTCGGGCACCTGGTTTTCGGGGCGCGACATCGCGCATGCCTTCTTCACCGCCGCGCCCTTCGGCCTGACCTATGACGAGATGCACGCCTGGATGTATTTCGGCGGCGGGCAGCAGCTGCTGGATGAATTCACCAACACCCGCGGCCTGAAGATCTTCATCGGCGGCGGCTCGGGCCTGCAGACCGCCGGCTGGTTCAAGCGCGAGATCACCTCGCTCGACGATCTGAGGGGCCTGAACTTCCGCGCCGCCGGGCTTTACGGCGAGGTGCTGCGCAAGCTGGGGGTCAACCCGACCTCGATCCCGCCGGGCGACATTTTCGCCGCGCTGCAGGCGGGGACGCTCGACGGGGCCGAATGGGTGGGGCCGTCCAATGACCTCGCGTTCGGGCTGCAGAACGTGGCGGGCTACATGTACGCCCCCTCGCCGGTCGAGGTCTATGGCGGCATCGAGTTCGGCATCGGCATGGCGGCCTGGGAGGCGCTGACCGACAGCCAGCGGCTGATGGTCGAGACGGTGACCGAGGCCGAGGCCAACCGATCCTCGGCCGACACCTTCCACGCCAACCTCGCGGCCTATGAGGTGCTGCGCTCGAACCCCGATCTGACCATCGGTGATTTCCCCGACGATGTCTGGGCCGGGATCGAGACCGCCTGTGCCGAGGTGATCGAAGAAGTGAAGGAAACCAGCGACTTCCACCGCCGCTTCGTCGAGGCCTATTACAGCTACGTCCGCCAGGCGACCACCTACAAGCAATATTACGACACCGGCTTCATGGTGCGCCGCCAGAACTTCTTCCTGTGACGAGACGCGCGGACCCAGCCCCGGGCCGGGTCCGCGCCATAAGGACGCCGTCATGACCCTCGATCCCGCGCTGCTTGTCCGGTTGTTCCTGCTGCTGCTGGCAATCGGCGCCCTGGCTGGGCTCCTCGCGGGGCTGCTGGGGGTCGGCGGCGGCATCGTGCTGGTGCCGGCCTTCCACTACAGCTTCACGCTGCTGGGCTTTGCCAGCGATGCCTTGATGCAGATCTGCATTGCCACCTCGCTGGCCACGATCGTCGTCACCTCGGCCCGGTCGCTGCAGGCCCATGACAAGCGCGGGGCGGTCGACTGGGCGATCCTGAAACGCTGGGCGCCGGGGATCGTCATCGGCGCAGCGATTGCCGTCGTCGTGGCGGCGCAGCTGCGTTCCGGCACCTTGCAGGCGATCTTCGGCGGGTTGGCCCTGATCGTCGGCCTCTACATGACCTTCGGCCGCGCAAGCTGGCAGATCGCCCCGCAGATGCCCGGCGGCGCGGTCAGGGCCGCCGCCGCGCCCCTGATCGGGTTCCTGTCGGTGCTGATGGGGATCGGCGGAGGCTCCTTCGGCGTGCCCTTCATGACGCTGCACGGGGTCGCCATCCACCGGGCGGTGGCGACGGCGGCGGGTTTCGGCCTGCTGATCGCCGTGCCCTCGGTCATCGGTTTCGCCTTCCTGCCGGTGGCGGTCCATCCGCCCCTGACGCAGGGCGCGATCAACATCCCGACCTTCCTCGTCATCGTGTCGATGACGCTTCTGACCGCGCCCCTCGGCGCGCGGCTGGCCCATGCGACGCGGCCCGTGCTGCTGAAACGGGTGTTCGGCGCCTTCCTGACCCTTGTCGCGCTGACCATGCTGCGCCGCGCGCTGGGGTTCTGACAGCTTTGAGGCAGAGACCATGACCGACGAGACCCTCTATTCCGGCCCCGAGCTTTGCGCCCTGAGCGCGGTCGACGTGGTGGACCTGTTGCGCCGCGGCGAGGTCTCGCCCGAGGAGTTGATCGCGGCGGCCGAGACGCGGCACGCCCAGACCGACCCGGCGATCAACGCCATGCCGACCACCTGCTTCGACCGCGCCCGCGCGGCCGCCCGCGCGCTGCATGCGCCCGACGATACGCGCGGCGCGCTGCATGGCCTGCCGGTCGGGATCAAGGACCTGTCCGCGGTTCACGGCGTCCGTACCACCTGGGGCACCCCGGCGCTGGCCGATTACCGGCCCGAAAAGTCGGATCCCCTGGTCGAGCGGATCGAAGCGCGCGGCGGTCTGGTGATCGGCAAGACCAACACGCCGGAATTCGGCGCCGGCGCCAACACCTTCAACGCCATCTTCGGCGCCACCCGCAACCCGCATGACACGCGCCTCAACCCGGCGGGCTCGTCGGGCGGAGCGGCGGCGGGGCTGGCGGTGGGCCAGACCTGGCTGAGCCACGGCTCGGACCACGGCGGCAGCCTGCGCACCCCGGGGGCCTATTGCGGCGTCGTCGGCCTGCGGCCCAGCCCCGGCCTGGTCGCGGGCGGGCCCGCGCAGGCGGGCTACATCACCGAGGGCGTGCAGGGCCCGATGGCGCGCTCGGTCACCGATCTGGCCCTGTTCCTCGACACGATGAGCGGCTTCGATCCGCGCTATCCGATCTCGTATCCGGCCGATCCCGTGCCCTATCGGAACGCCGTCACCCGGGCCGATCCTGCCGGCCTGCGCATCGGCTATCTGCCCGACCTCGCGGGCGAAAGCGCCGTCGATCCTGACATGCGCGCCCATATCGACGGGGTGATGACGCGGATGGAAGGGGCAGGGGCCAGGGTCGAGGCGGTGACGCCTGACCTCTCGGGCATGCGCCGCGCCTATTACGTGCAGCGCGGGCTGCTCTGGGCCACGCTCATGCGCGACATCGACCCTGAGGTCCGGGCGGGGTTCAAGCCGACGCTCGAGGGCAATGTGCAGGACGGGCTGGCGCTGAGCATCGACGACATCATCGACGCCCAGCTGATCCGGTCGCGGCTTTACGATGCGGTGCAGGCGGTCTTTGCCCATGTCGACGTGCTGGCCTGTCCTGTCGTCGGCACGATGCCGCACCCGGTCGAGGAGGAATGGGTGCACCGGATCGACGGCAAGGAGCTGAGTTTCTACATGGATTGGCTGGATTGCGGGTTTCTGGCCACGGCGCTGGGTCTGCCCGCGATGTCTGTGCCGGTCGGCCGCAACCCCGCGGGGATCCCGGTCGGGCTGCAACTGATCGGCAAGCCGCGGGGCGAAGCGGGTCTCCTTTCGGCGGCGCGCGGGGTCGAGATGGTTTTCGGCGGCCCGTTGCCGGTGCTCGACCCGGTCGTGCGCCACAGATAGCAGCGTAGTGGCAAGGGGTCTGAGCTTGCCCTTGCAGGATACATAACACCGATTATCAGCCTTATGGCTAGTTGCATGGGATAGCGTCCGTGAGTCTCGAGCAGTAGCGCGAATGACAATGTTCGTCATCCCGACCAAGCTCATCAAACTCCAGTAGGTCCAGCACAGGACCAGAGGAGGCAAACCCCGCCCTGCCGCCTTGAACCAACTGGGTTGGTCCGCGAGGGTCACGAAAGGAGTCCGGCTACTTCGCAAGAGTCGGAGGGTGCATTCTCGAGCAAGCCCGGCCCCCCCCCAAGCCAGACAACGCCGCCCGCGCCGGACCATGTCGGCACAAGACCAAGGGAGGACACAGCGTTGAAGTTGGCCCAGTTGAAGGCGAAGAGCCCTGTCAGTGTCAGCTTGATGAGATACCAGAAGAAGCTGGCGCATCCATCCTGCGGAACCGGAAGGCCATGTTGATGCAAACGCCGATAAGCGAAAGCGTGACGATCAACAGAGCGACAGTGCCGGTATTGCTCGCCACAGCCCCGAACGGGGATTCGGCGGCATCAGGCAGGAAGCCGTCGGCAGTTTCGACCATCCATCTGACGATGCTCCTTACCGGTTGCCTTGCGCTTCGGATGCCCCCTCCTGTGTGGCGATGATGACCTCACCACCCCGGCACCTTGCGATGCCGTCGGCCGGGGGTATCCATCACATCAAGCCTGGATCGCGGCGTCGGTGAGGATCGGCTGACGCCCGCGCTTGCCCGTCGGCGCCGCCAGCCATTGCGTCGCCGGATCTGCGCAACAAAGCGCATTTGGATCCCCGACAGAGCCGAAGGAACGGGCGCTCACTCGTTCATCAACTGCCAGACTGCCACACGGTAGCGCGAGAAGACCGCGTCCCTGTCGACATGCCGGCCTCCGCTCACCCGGTGCCGACCGGCCGACCAGACATCGGTCACCACGTTGTCTTTGGCCGCGAAGCCGAGACCATCGAGGATCCTGTCCGCCGGCAGGGCACAAAGCGCCGGGCATTGACTGTCGATCGCCACGAGATCGGCCAGTCTGCCAGTCTCGATGACCCCCGCATCGCGCGCCAGCGCCTGCGCCCCGCCCCGCGCGGCGGTGGTGTAGAGGTATGCGCCGACCGAGCCTGCGCCCGGGATCATCACGTTGCGGCTCGTGTCGCGCAGGCGCTGGGAATATTCCAGCGTGCGCAACTCTTCCGTGAGCGAGATATTGACGTTCGAATCCGATCCGATGCCGAACCGCCCCCCGGCCGCCGCATAATCGGGGCCGTTGAACGGCCCGTCGCCCAGATTGGCCTCGGTGATCGGGCACAGACCGGCCACGGCGCCGGTCCGGGCCATGGCGCCGGTTTCCGCCTGCGTCATGTGCGTGGCGTGGATCAGGCACCAGCGTTCGTCGACGGATTGATGATCCAGAAGCCATGCAACCGGTCTGGCGCCAAGCCAGGCCTCGATGTCGCGCACTTCCTGCGGCTGTTCGGCGATGTGGATGTGAATGGGCCCCTGCCCATGCGCCGCCACGACCCGCGCCAGATCGTCGGGACAGGTAGCGCGCAGCGAATGGGGCGCGATGCCGATGCGTGCGTCCGGCGGCAGCTCGCGCAGGGATGATGCCGCGCGCTCCGTCAACTGCGCGAAACGGTCGACATCATTGCCGAAACGCCGCTGCCCGGCGGTCAGCGCGGCCTGCCCCGCCCCGCCATAGGTATAGAGAACTGGCAGATGGGTCAGGCCGATCCCCGTCTGCGCGGCTGCGGCGAAGATCCGGTCTGACAATTCAGCGATGTTGTCATAGGGCGTCCCGCCCGGCTGATGGTGGACATAGTGGAACTCTCCCACGCCGGCGAAACCCGCCTCCAGCATCTCGACGTAAACCTGGGCGGCGATCGCTTCGAGCTGGTCGGGGGTCATGCGATCCATGAACCGGTACATGAGGTCGCGCCAGGTCCAGAAACTGTCTCGGCCCTGTTGCCGGAATTCGGTCATCCCCGCCATGGCGCGCTGAAATGCATGGCTGTGCAGGTTGCTCAGAGACGGCAGCAGGGTGTCGACGCAGGTGTCGCCCGCCTGCGGACCGACATCCGCCTGCAAGTTCGTGATGATCCCGGCATCGACGGCCAGGCGGACATTGACGGCCCAGCCATCGGCCAAGAGAGCCTGTTTTGCATGAATCACGGCCTTACCTCCAAGCTTATATCTTTTATGTATAGACATATAATCGGGGCGGCGCTAGGAGAAAAGCAGAATATGGAGGGAACCCGGATGCCTGACGCGAGTCAGCTGATGACCAATCTGACCGCCGTCACGCTGACCGGCGACGCCCCCTATGGCCTGATCGACGATGCGGCCATCGCCATCGCGGACCGCCGGATCGCCTGGGTCGGCAAGCGCGCCGATCTGCCGCGGGATCTGACGTCGCTCGACGCTGTTGACATGGGCGGGCGACTGGTCACGCCGGGGCTGATCGACTGTCACACGCATCTGGTCCATGGCGGCAACCGCGCGGTCGAGTTCGAGATGCGGCTGAACGGCGCCAGCTACGAAGAGATCGCTCGCGCGGGCGGCGGCATCGTTTCGACCGTTCGCGCGACGCGGCAGGCCAGCGAGGATACGCTGCTGCGCGAGGCCCTGCGCCGCGCCGATGCGCTGCTCGCGGAAGGGGTCACCACGCTTGAAATCAAGTCAGGCTACGGGCTCGATATCGAAACCGAGCTGCGGATGCTGCGGGTCGCGCGGGCGGTCATGGCGAACCGGCCGGTACGGGTGAAGACGTCGTTCCTGGGGGCCCATGCCGTTCCGGCCGAGTACAAGGACCGCGCCGACGCCTATATCGACGAGGTCTGCATTCCCGCCTTGCGTGCCGCCCATGCCCAAGGGCTGGTGGATGCGGTCGACGGGTTCTGCGAGGGCATCGCCTTTTCCCCCGTGCAGATCGCCCGCGTCTTCGACGTCGCACAAGAACTGGGACTGCCCGTCAAGCTGCACGCCGAACAGCTGTCGAACCTCGGCGGTGCGGCCATGGCGGCGAGATACGGCGCGCTGTCAGCCGATCACATCGAATATTTGGATGAAGCGGGCGTGGCCGCGATGGCAAAAGCCGGAACGGTGGCCGTGCTGCTGCCAGGCGCCTTCTACACGCTGCGTGAAACCCAGAGGCCGCCGGTTCAGGCCCTGCGCGACGGCGGCGTGAGGATTGCGCTCGCGTCCGATGCCAACCCTGGCTCGTCTCCGCTGACCTCGCTGCTGCTGACCATGAACATGGGCTGCACCCTGTTCCGCCTGACGCCTGAAGAGGCGCTGCGCGGGGTGACGACCAATGCCGCCTGCGCCCTGGGCCTGTCCGATGTGGGCAGCATCGCGCCTGACCAGCGCGCCGAGCTGGCCGTGTGGGATGTCGAGCACCCGGCAGAGCTGTCCTACCGCATCGGCTTCAATCCTCTGCATTCGCGCATTTTCGGAGAAATCGCATGACGTCCCTGACCCTGACACCCGGCGCCGCCACCTTGGCCGACCTTGCCCGCATCTATCGGGAAGAGGCGGCCGTCACGCTGGACCCGGCCTGCCACCCGACTATCGCACAAGCGGCAGCCCACATCGACGCTGCCGCCAAGGGAGAGGCCGCCGTCTACGGCGTCAATACGGGCTTTGGCAAACTCGCCTCGGTCAAGATTGCGGCGGAGGACACCGCGACCCTGCAACGCAACCTCATCCTGTCCCATTGCTGCGGCGTCGGCGATCCGATCTCGCGCCGCCATTCCCGGCTGATGATGGCACTCAAGCTGTTGTCGCTGGGGCGCGGGGCCTCAGGCGTGCGGCTGGAGCTCATCACGCTGATTGAGCAGATGCTGGCTCGCGGCGTGACGCCGGTGATCCCGGTGCAGGGGTCGGTCGGGGCCTCGGGCGATCTGGCCCCGCTGGCGCATATGGCCGCTGTCATGATGGGCCATGCCGAAGCAGAGTACGAGGGCGAAACGCTGCCGGGCGCCGAGGCCCTTGCCCGCGCCGGACTGAAGCCGGTCGAGCTGGGCGCCAAGGAGGGGCTCGCGCTTATCAACGGCACGCAGTTCTCGACCGCCTTCGCGCTGGCCGGCTTGTTCGATGCATGGCAGGCGATGCAGGCGGCGCTTGTGACCTCGGCCCTGTCGACTGATGCGATCATGGGCTCGACCGCGCCCTTGCAGCCGGAAATCCACGCCCTGCGCGGCCATCCGGGCCAGATCGAGGCGGCGGCGACGATGCGCGCGCTGCTCGACGCCAGCGAGATCCGCGAGAGCCACCGCGACGGCGACACCCGCGTGCAGGACCCCTATTGCATCCGCTGCCAGCCGCAAGTGACCGGCGCAGCGATGGACATGCTGCGCATGGCCGGCCGCACGCTTCAGATCGAGGCGAACGCCGCGACCGACAACCCGCTGGTGCTGAGCGAGGCGGGGCTGATCGTCTCGGGCGGGAATTTCCATGCCGAACCCGTAGGCTTTGCCGCCGACATGATCGCCCTTGCCGTGGCCGAGATCGGCGCCATTGCCCAGCGTCGCGTCGCGCTGATCGTCGACCCGACGCTGAGCTTCGACCTGCCACCGTTCCTCACCCCCAATCCCGGGCTGAATTCGGGCCTGATGATCGCCGAGGTGACCAGTGCGGCGCTGATGAGCGAGAACAAGCATCTCGCCAATCCCTGCGTGACGGATTCGACGCCGACCTCCGCCAATCAGGAAGACCATGTGAGCATGGCCGCCCATGGGGCGGTCCGGCTGGGACGCATGGTGACCAATCTCGAACGGATCCTCGGGGTGGAGTTGCTCTGCGCCGGCCAGGGGATCGAGTTCCGCGCCCCCCTCAAAACCAGTGCGCCGCTGGCTTCGGCGCTGGCCCATCTGCGCCAAACCGTACCGTCGGTGGTCGAGGATCGCTACATGGCCCCCGACCTGGAGCGCGCGGCAACGCTGGTCCGCAGCGGTGCCCTGATTTCGGCCACCGGGCTGAAAATGCCGGAACTGAGCGCATGAACCCTGTCGAGATCACCCGCGGCAAGGGCCCGGTCGTTCTGGGATTGCCGCATACCGGAACCTGGCTGCCGGACGATGTCAGCGCCCGGCTGAACGAATGCGGGCGCGGGCTCGACGATACCGACTGGCACATCCATACCCTTTATGAGGGGTTGCTGCCGGGGGCGAGCACGGTGCGCGCCACCTTCCATCGCTACGTGATCGACGCCAATCGCGACCCGTCGGGGCAAAGCCTCTACCCCGGGCAGAACACAACGGGCCTCGTGCCGCTGACCGCTTTCGACGGGCGGCCGATCTGGGAGCGCGAACCCACGCCCGACGAGGTCGAGGCAAGGCGGGTCCGCTATCACGCGGCCTATCACGCCGCCCTGGAGGCCGAGATGGAGAGGGTCCGCGCCGAGCACGGGGTCGCGATCCTCTATGATTGCCATTCGATCCGCAGCCACATTCCCTTCCTGTTCGACGGTATCCTGCCGGATTTCAACATCGGCACCAATGGCGGCGAGAGCTGCGATCCCGCCATCGAGGCGGCCGTGCAGGGGATCTGCGCGCGCGCCGATGGCTACAGCTCGGTGCTCAACGGACGTTTCAAGGGCGGCTGGACCACGCGGCATTATGGCCGTCCGACTGAAGGCTATCACGCCATCCAGATGGAACTGGCGCAATCCACCCACCTGACGGCCGAGGCCGCGCCCTGGACGCTTGACGCAGCCAAGGCCGAAGCGCTGCGCGCGCCCCTCGCCGAGATCCTGACAACACTGGCCGATCTGGCCCCGACCCTTGGAGGCAAACGATGACCAATCCCCGCCACAACATCCGCGACGTCTATCCCGATACCGGGACCGAGATCACCGCGAAAAGCTGGCTGACCGAGGCGCCGATGCGGATGCTGATGAACAACCTGCATCCCGACGTGGCCGAGAACCCGCACGAGCTGGTCGTCTATGGCGGCATCGGGCGCGCCGCCAGGACCTGGCAGGATTTCGACACCATCGTCGCCAGCCTGAAAGAGCTGGAAGACGACCAGACCCTGCTGGTGCAATCCGGCAAGCCCGTGGGCGTCTTCCGCACTCACAAGGACGCGCCGAGGGTGCTGATCGCCAATTCCAACCTTGTGCCGCACTGGGCTAACTGGAAGCATTTCAACGAGTTGGACAAGAAGGGGCTGGCCATGTACGGCCAGATGACCGCCGGGTCGTGGATCTATATCGGCTCGCAGGGGATCGTTCAGGGCACCTATGAAACCTTCGTCGAGGCCGGGCGCCAGCATTATGACGGCAAACTGACCGGGCGCTGGATCCTGACCGGCGGTCTTGGCGGCATGGGCGGCGCGCAGCCGCTGGCAGCCGTCATGGCGGGGGCCTGCTGCCTTGCGGTCGAATGCGACGAAACCCGCGCCGATTTCCGCCTGCGCACCCGCTATGTCGACGAGAAGACCCATTCGATCGACGAGGCCCTCGACATGATCGACCGCTGGACCAAGGCGGGCGAGGCGAAATCCGTGGCGCTGATCGGCAACGCGGCGGATGTGTTCCCCGAACTGGTCAGGCGCGGCGTGCGCCCCGATATCGTCACCGACCAGACTTCGGCCCATGATCCGGTCCACGGCTATCTGCCGCAGGGCTGGACCGTCGCCGAGTGGCGCGAGAAGCAGCAAAGCGATCCGGACGCGGTAGAAAAGGCCGCGCGCGCTTCGATGAAGGTGCATGTCGCCGCAATGGTGGATTTCTGGAACGCCGGCGTGCCGACGCTGGATTACGGCAACAACATCCGCCAGGTGGCGCTGGAAGAGGGGCTGGAAGACGCCTTTGCCTTCCCCGGCTTCGTGCCCGCCTATATCCGCCCGCTGTTCTGCCGCGGGATCGGACCGTTTCGCTGGGCGGCTCTGTCGGGCGACCCCGAGGACATCTACAAGACCGACGCCAAGGTGAAAGAGCTGGTGGATGACCCGCATCTGCACAACTGGCTCGACATGGCGCGCGAGCGGATCAGCTTCCAGGGGCTGCCGGCGCGGATCTGCTGGGTGGGACTGGGTGTGCGGCACAAGCTGGGTCTCGCCTTCAACGAGATGGTGCGCAACGGCGAGCTGAAGGCCCCGGTGGTGATCGGCCGCGATCACCTCGACAGCGGCTCGGTCGCCTCGCCCAACCGCGAGACCGAGGCGATGAAGGACGGCTCTGATGCCGTGTCCGACTGGCCGCTCCTGAACGCGCTGCTCAACACCGCGTCGGGCGCGACCTGGGTGTCGCTGCACCATGGCGGCGGGGTCGGGATGGGCTTTTCCCAGCACTCCGGCATGGTGATCTGCTGCGACGGGTCCGAGGATGCCGACCGGCGGCTGGCCAATGTCCTGTGGAACGATCCGGCTACCGGCGTCATGCGCCACGCCGATGCGGGCTACGACATCGCGAAGGATTGCGCGCGCGAACACGGGCTGAACCTGCCAGGCATCCTCTGAATTCCGGTGACATGCCGCGGCGCCCCGCCGCGGCATGTCAGTATTTCGTCGTCATCCTGTGGCCCCGCCGATAGGTCAGCCGGACCAGCGTCACCGCCGCTTCCCGCAGCCATGTCGTACGCTCGGTGCGAAACAGTGCATTCCCGGCGAAGCATCCCATGTGATCGGCAATATCCTGTGTCGCCTCCACCGCCGAGAAACTGATCTCGGCATTCGAAAACGGCACTTCTGCCAGCAGCCATTCGTTCGGTCCGCTCTTGGTGAAATCCGCCTTCAGGACTGATGGGACGACCTCGGGATTGATCCAGCGCTCTTCGTGCTGATACGGGAGTCCATCCGCCCAATGCATACAGACCACGCGAACGACCTGCTGGCCCGCCTTCAGGGCGAGCCGCCCGAGCAACCAGTCGGGAACATCCAGAACCGACCGGTCGATCAGCGCATAGCGGTACTCTGCCCGCTGTGCCTCGATCTCTTCGCGCACGATGGGAATCGCAAAGCGCGCCTGACGGATCGGCGCCTTGCGCACCCGCGTACCGGCCTTGCGCTTGCGCTCGACGATGCCTTCCTCTGCCAATTCGCGCATCGCCCGATTGACCGTGGCGCGCGCGCAGCAATATTTTTCGGCAAGGTCCATTTCGTTCGGCATCAAGGTGCCGGGCGCCATGACACCGCGCGCAATCTGATCCAGAAGATCCGCTTTGACATCCTTGTAGGTCACGGTCATTGGCATCGCCCCTTTGTTACTTCAGCCAATCTAACCAATAGACCAACCCAGCTATCCGAACTTCGGGTATACAGTCGCGTGTAAACCTCGATAATGGTATACATAATGTAATAACATTAGACAATAGGACCGAACCCTTGTCGCCCATTCTCAAGATCACCCTGTCTCGGCTTGCCATGGGAATCCTCACGCTTGTGATCGTGAGCGTGCTGATTTTCTCGGCCATCGAACTCTTGCCCGGGGACATCGCGACGGAAACACTCGGCCAATCCGCAACCGAGGAAACCATCGCCGCATTCCGGGAGCGTTTCAATCTGAACGGCCCGGTTCACATGCGCTATTTCGAGTGGCTGGCAAGCGCGGTTCAGGGAGATTTCGGTGTCTCGCTGTCGAACCAGCGTCCGATCTCGGAACTGATCGCGCAACGCGCAGGCAACACCTTCTTCCTGGCCGCCTATGCCGCGCTGATCGCGGTGCCGATCGCCATCGTCCTTGGGATGCTGGCGGCGCTCTATCGCAATTCGGCGTTCGACAAGGCGGTCTCGGGCGCCACGCTCGCGGCGATTTCCTTCCCCGAGTTCTTTGTCGCCTACATTCTCGTGCTGCTGTTCTCGGTCACCTTCGGCTGGTTCCCCAGCCTTGCCAACGTCGATGCCGGCACCGGGTTTGTCGAGCGGCTCTATCGCACCTTCCTGCCCGCGCTGACCCTGACGCTGATCGTGGTGGCGCACATGATGCGGATGACCCGTGCGGCGATCATCAACCTGCTGGCCCTGCCCTATGTCGAGATGGCCCATCTCAAGGGGATGCGGCGCTGGCGGGTCATCGCGATCCACGCGCTGCCGAATGCCATCGCCCCGATCATCAACGTCGTGGCGCTGAACCTTGCCTATCTGGTCGTGGGGGTTGTGCTGGTCGAAGTGGTCTTCGTCTATCCGGGGCTCGGGCAGCTACTGGTGGACGCGGTGTCCAACCGGGATGTGCCGGTCGTGCAGGCCGCCTGCCTGATCTTCGCCGCCACCTACATTCTTCTGAACATCGCTGCGGACATCCTGTCGATCATCGCCAATCCCCGCCTGCTGCATCCGAGGTAATCGCCGATGACGCCCTTTCTCAGAAAACTCGGCGCGGCGCCGGTCTCGGCCTGGTTCGGCATCGTCATCGTGACGCTGATCGCGCTGACGGCCATTTTCGCCCCGGTTCTTGCCCCCTTCCCCGAATTCGAGGTCGTGGGCCCGCAATACAGTCCCTGGGCCGCGCCGCATTACCTGGGGACCGACGCCCTCGGGCGGGACGTGCTGTCGCGCCTGATCTACGGCGCACGCAATACGGTGGGGATTGCCCTGTTGACGACCGCTCTCGCCTTTCTGATCGGGGCGAGTTTCGGCCTCTTGGCGGCGACGCTGGGCGGCTGGTTCGACATGGTCGCCAGCCGGGCGGTCGATGTGCTGATGGCCATTCCGTCGCTGATCTTCGCCCTTCTGATCCTGACGATCACCGGCACCTCGGTCCTGTCGCTGATCCTTGTCATCGCCGTGTTGGACAGCACCCGGGTCTACCGTCTGTCCCGCGCCGTCGCGCAGGGCATCCTGACGATGGATTATGTCGAGGTCGCGCGGATGCGCGGCGAAGGGTTGTTCTGGATCATCCGCCGCGAGGTTCTGCCGAATTCGTCCGCCCCGCTGATCGCCGAATTCGGGCTGCGCTTCTGCTTTGTCTTCCTGTTCATCTCGGCGCTCTCGTTCCTCGGGCTGGGGCTGCAACCGCCGATCGCGGATTGGGGCGCAATGGTCCGTGAAAGCGCCCGGCTCATCTCGTTCGCCGATTTCTCGACTTGGCAGACCGCCACCTTCGGGCTTGCCCCGCTCTTGCCCGCGGGCGCCATCGCCCTGCTGACGGTGTCCGTAAACCTGATCGTCGACTGGGTGCTTCACCTGGCCAGCGGCCTGGAGGATTAACGCATGACTGACACGTCCGACCTTTTGCTGGATATTCGCGATCTCGTCATCGAGGGCCGGTCAGGCGGCACCTGGCAACCCATTGTCAAGGGCATCGACCTGACGCTGAAACGCGGCGAGATCCTTGGTCTCATCGGCGAAAGCGGCGCCGGGAAATCGACCCTGGGCCTGGCCGCCATGGGCTATGCCAAGTCGGGCTGCCGTATCGCCGGAGGGTCGATCAAGCTCGCCGGCGAGGAACTTGTCGGGGCCCCGGCCGAGACCCTGCGCCACCTGCGCGGCAAGCGCGTAGCCTATGTGGCGCAATCGGCGGCGGCGGCCTTCAATCCCGCCTATCGGCTGATCCGGCAATACAGCGAGGCCCCGGTCAAACATGGCGTCATGTCGCGACAAGAGGCCGAGCGCGACGCCGTGCAGCTGTACCGCGAGATGCAGCTGCCAAACCCCGAAGAGATCGGCTTTCGCTATCCGCACCAGGTGTCGGGCGGGCAGTTGCAGCGGGCGATGACGGCGATGGCCATGGCCTGCCGTCCCGACCTCATCATCTTCGATGAGCCCACAACCGCGCTGGACGTGACCACCCAGATCGAGGTGTTGGCCGCAATCCGCAAGGTCGTGCGCGAGCACAAGACCGCGGCGATCTACATCACCCACGATCTGGCCGTGGTCGCGCAGATGGCCGACCGGATCAAGGTCCTGCTCAAGGGCGACGAGATCGAAGAGGCGGAGACGCGGCAGATGCTGGCCCATCCGCGCGAAGATTACACCAAGTCGCTCTGGGCGGTGCGCGAATTCCGCCGCGCGCCACGGGCACCGGACGACACCGGCAAGCCGATCCTGACGCTTCAGGATGTCGACGCCTCGTATGGCACCCTTCAGGTGCTCGACGGGATCAACCTGAGCGTCAACCGTGGCCAGACCATGGCCGTTGTCGGCGAAAGCGGATCGGGAAAGTCGACGTTGGCACGGGTTATCATGGGTCTGTTGCCGCCCGACAAGGGCAGCGTTCGCCTGGACGGAAAGACGCTGTCGCCGCTCAACCGCCATCGCGACAAGGGCGTGCAGCGCCGGGTCCAGATGATCCATCAGATGGCCGATACCGCGCTCAACCCCAAGCACCGCATCCGCGAGGTTCTGGGCCGGCCGCTCGAATTCTTCCTCGGCATGAAGGGCGCGGCCAAGGAAGCGCGCATCCGCGAGCTTCTGACGATGATCGAACTCGACCCCGATACGTTCATCGACCGGCTGCCCTCGGAATTGTCAGGCGGTCAGAAACAGCGGGTGTGCATTGCCCGGGCGCTTGCGGCCGAGCCCGATTTCATCATCTGCGACGAGGTGACGTCGGCGCTGGACCAGATCGTCGCCGAAGGCATCCTGCGGCTTCTGGACCGGCTGCAACGCGAGATGGGGCTGACCTATCTGTTCATCACCCACGATCTGGCGACGGTGCGGTCGATCGCGGATTGGGTGGTGGTGATGCAAAAGGGGCAGATCGTCGAACAGGGCGCCAAGGATCAGGTCTTCCAGCCCCCTCACCACCCCTATACCGAACTGCTGCTGTCCTCGGTCCCCGAGATGGACACGGAATGGCTGGACAGGGTGCTGAACGACAGACGCGCGGCCGGATAACGACCGCGCGCCTGCGCATCCCGGAAATCCGGTTCTTCAGATGTCAAGCACGACGCGGCCTTCGGGCCGCGCGCAGCAGATCAGCACTTGGCCTTGGGGCGGGGTCTCCAGAGGCTCTTCGACATAGGACACGATGCCCTCGACCAGCGTGCAGCGGCAGGTGTTGCAGATGCCCGACCGGCACGAGAAATCCGGCTCCAGCCCGGCGCCCTCGGCCAGCTCCAGGATTGTGCGCACATCGTCGCCCATGGTAGCCGTCACGCCCGATGTCGCGAAATGGACCGTATTCCGGCCACCAGAGCCTGTACCGGCGCGGTTGCCGGGATTGTCGCTCGCCTTTGGCACAAGCGTTTCGGGAACAGCCCAGGCTTCGGGGTCGGTCAGGTTCACCAGCGCCGCAATCGCCTTTGGCGCCTGCGACGCGGCCTTGGACGCAGATGCGGGCTGCGCCGCCAACTTCTCCAGCGGGCTGGCCGTGCCGAAGAACTCATAGGCGATGCGGCCCCGGTCGACGCCAAGCGTGGTCAGCACGCGATACATCGCTACCATGAAGCCGGTCGGCCCGCACATGTAGACCTCGTAATCGTCCAGCGGCAGATGCGCCTGCAACAGGGCCTTGTCGATCACCCCCTCGGTGTTGAAACGGGCCTCTGCGCGGTCCCTCTCGGTCGGGGTGCGATGGGTGACATGCAGCGTGATCCGGCCATCGGTTGCGTCCGCCAGCGCTTTCAGCTCGGCACCAAGCGCCTGAACATCGCCGTTTTCGCAGGCATGGAAGATCCAGACGCGGCGCTTCGAGCGCGCAAGGACCTTTGCCATCGCCAGCAGGGGCGTGATCCCGATCCCGCCGGCCAGCAGCAGAACGGGACGCGCGCTGTCCTGATCCAGCACAAAGGCGCCGCGCGGCGGCGCGATGTCCAGCACCTCGCCTTCACCCACATGGTCATGCAGCCAGCACGAACCGACCCCCTCCGGGATCTCCGTGCCGTCCGGGGCGCCTTCGCGCTTGACCGAGATCCGGTGGAACGCGTCCTGCTGCACGTCGCCGGACAGCGAATAGGTCCTCAGAACAGACCCCTCGCCGCTGGGGACCCGAAAGGTCAGGTATTGCCCCGGCAGGGCCTGCCAGAGCGGACCGCCGTCAACCGGCGTCAGGTGGAACGAGGTGACGACATCGCTTTCGCGCACCTTCGCGGCGACGCGAAACCGGCGGAACGCATCGGCCATGTCACGCGTCCATCTTGGCGTCGACCATCCGCTCTTCGGCGATCATCGCCTCAAGCTGGCGACGGAAGCGAAGCTGGCCCGCATCGATGCTCAGGTCGATATGCGGCGATTGCTTGTTGGTCATGCCGAGCTGGACCTCTTGCAGGACGGCGCGGTCCTCCTCGAAGGCGTGACGCACGTCTTCGGCCATCATCTTCGACAGGCCCTCATCGTCCGGGCGGACATTGCGCAGCTGGAACCAGTAATAGCGCGTCTCGGCCTCGGTGACCGGCGTCATGAAATTGTAGCTGTCCATCACGAAGGTCTTTTCATGCAGCGGCCCGTCCGGCCCGCCGGTTCCTGCCGGGGTAAAGACCGCGCGGATCAGTGCGTGCGAGGGATAGCGCACCTCGTAATGCTGCAGCCGATCGCAATTGCCTTCGAATTCGACCACCTTCTTGTAGAAGGGCGCCGGCTCGTGATCCATCATCCAGCGGTGGACGATGATGCCGTTCTCGGTCTTGGTGACACGCAGCGGCGTGTCCTTGGTGGCCGGCGCAGCAAACGAGCTTTGGTGCACCCAGGCCACGTGACTGGGATCGAGCAGGTTGTCGCACATCAACAGGTAATTGCACTGTAGTTCCATCGCATCACCGGCATTGATCCCCCATTCGGGGCTGTCGAAATTCGGGATGTCGATGATTTCCTCGGGATCGGCCATGGCGGCATTGCCCATCCAGATCCACACCAGGCCGTATTTCTCGTGCACCGGATAGGGGCGCACCTTGGCCGCCGAGGGGATCCGCCCGCCACCGGGCGCCCAGACACACTGGCCGGCGCAATCGAAGGTCAGCCCATGATAGCCACATTCGACCGTGTTGCCCTTGATCCGGCCCTTGGACAACGGCAACTTGCGGTGCGGGCAGGCGTCCTCAAGCGCGATGACCTCGCCCTCTTCGGTGCGGAAGACGCAAATCTGCTCGTTCAGAACCTTGATCTGCTTCAGGTCCCGAGTGACCTCGGAACTCCAGGCAGCGACATACCAGGCATTGCGTAAGAACATTGGCGACCTCGTGAGTTGCTTGGCGTTATTCGCAATATGTCTGAACATTCCTCCGTTAACAGGCAGAAATGGGCGCTAATACTTTAGATATTCTGCTCGTCGGTCGCATAATTCCGGCTGGTCGCCATCAGCCAGTTCAGGAATTCGCGGGCTTTCGGCTGGTTCAGTGTCGTATCGCCCCAGCAGACAAAATACGGTTCCGGCATCGGCAGGTTGTCTTGGGACAGCCGCACCAGCCGTCCAAGATCCAGATCGAAGCGAGAGAACGAGCGTTGCGCCAGGACGACGCCCTGGCCGCCTGCCGCGGCCTCGATCGCGCTGCTGGACAAAGAATGCACCGCGACCGGCTTGAAGGTCGCGTCGCGAATGCCATTTGCCGCGAACCAGTCGGCCCAGCGAGGCACCGAACTGTAGGCCGGGCCCCAGTCGATTTCGATCAGCGGCAGGCGAAGCAGCCCCTCGGCTGTGCGCGCCTCGGGATGCCGCTTGAGAAACCCGGGCGAGCAGGCCGGAAAGCTGTGATCGGTGAACAGGACCCGGGCATGGGGGAACCGCTGCGCGATGCTGCCATAGGTCAGGCGGAACATGTCGTTCGTCAGGTTCGGGTCGGGTTCGAGATGCGTTGCTTCAAGCCTCAAGGGCATGTCGTTCAGATGGGCCTGGATATCGTGCAATAGCGGATTCAGCCATTTCAGAAGAAGCGTCGGCAGCCCCGAGACCTTCAGATCCGCCCCCATCTTCGTGCGCAGCACGAGGGTATGGGCCATGCGCAGGCGGTCGAAACCCTCGGCAATCAGCTTGTGATAGGTCAGCGCCTCGTTCGACAGCGCGGCGCGGCGCCCATCCTTGTTGATCAGCTTCATGGACAGGTGCTCTTCCAGCACCTTGAGCTGCTGGCTGATCGCGCCCGAGGTCACGCCCAGTTCCTGGGCGGCGCCGGTGACGGAACCGAGACGCCCGAAGGCTTCAAAAGCCTGCAAGGCGCGCAAGGGGGGCAAGTAGGATTTCACGATCACCTTCCCCGAATGGCTCGGACCCCGAATCGATCAGGCCCCTGTTTAGCTGCGCTACACAGTATCGCAGGAATATTGAGTTGTCCCGACCTTATGTCACCACTTACGATATTATGAACAGACATATTAACAAACAACAACCCCAAACCGTCTCTGCAGGGAGAGATCCATGACCATATCCACCAATCGGCGTGCATTGCTTCAGAGCGCGGCGGCCTTTGGCACGCTTGGCGTTCTCGGTCTCTACGGCCAGCCCTTGAAGGCTCAATCCGCCCCGCGACAGGGTGGCACTTTCCGCCTAGCGATCAATGACTTCGACAGCGGCGAGACGCTGGATCCGCAGGTCAACGAAAGCAAATTCATGCAGAATCTGCAATACCAGATCCGCAACGCGCTGATTGAAGTCGGCCCCGGCGGCGTGATGGTGCCCGAATTGGCGACGGAATGGTCAAGTAATGCCGATTCGACGGTCTGGACCTTCAAGCTGCGCCAGGGGGTCGAGTTTTCCAACGGTCAGCCCTTCGTCGCCGAGGACGCAGTGTTCTCGCTGAACCTGCATCGCGGCGAGCAGAGCATCTCGGTCATCAAGTCGCTGATGGCGGGCGTGACCGACATTCAGGCCACCGGCCCGCACGAGATGACCATCACCCTGTCGAGCCCGAACAGCGGCTTCCCCGCCGTGCTGACCATGGCTGCGACGGTGATTGTCCCGGCCAATACGACGAATTTCGACGAGGGCATCGGCACCGGCGGGTACATCCTTGAAAGCTACGAGCCCGGCGTGCGGGCGCGGGTGGTAAAGAACCCGAACTACTGGAAAGAGGGCCGCGCCCACTTCGAGGCAGTCGAAACGCTGGCCATACGCGACGTGAACGCCCGCACCACGGCGCTGCGCACCGGCGAGGTGGATGCGATCAACGCCGTCGACGCCACCACCGCGCCGCTGATCCGGGCACTGCCCGGGATCGACCTGATCCAGGTGCAGGGCAAGATGCATTATTGCTTTAGCATGAACACCGCCGAGACCCCCTATCAGGATCCGGATGTGCGCCTGGCGATGAAGCTCGCAATCGACCGCGAGGACATGGTCAGCAAGATCCTCGGCGGCTTCGGCTCGGTGGCCAATGACCAGCCGATCTCAAGCGCCTATCCCTACCACAACCCGAACCTGCCGCAGCACAGCTACGACCCGGAACAGGCCCGCGCCCTGATGCAGAGGGCCGGCGTTGCAGATCACCGGCACGTCCTGCACGTCTCGGAAACGCCCTTCGCCGGGGCGGTGGACGCAGCCCAGCTCTTCAGCCAGCACGCCGCAGCGGCAGGGATCACCATCGAGGTCGCGCGCGAGCCCGAGGACGGCTACTGGTCGAACATCTGGGGCAAGACGCCGTTCTTCGCCTCGCGCTGGTCGGGTCGTGCGAACGAGGACCTGATGCTGACCCAGGCCTATTCGCGCGCCAGCCTGGGAAGCTGGAATGCGACGCACTGGGACAATGACGCCTTCAACACTGCACTCATCGCCGCGCGCGGCGAGCAGGACGAAGCGCGCCGGCGCGAGCTGTACTGGGAATGCCAACGCCTCATCTACGAGGACGGCGGCATGATCGCCCCGATCTGGGCCGATATCCTCGATGCGAAATCGAGCAGTGTCGCCACGGGCGACGAGATCGCCAGCGATTGGGATATGGACGGCAACCGCGCGTCCGAGCGTTGGTGGTTCGCCGCCTGATCCCGATTGGCGGGCCGCCGCTTCCCGGCCCGCCACCCCATCCCCACGAGGCCCCATGACACATCATACCAGCCCGCTCGAAACTGTTCTCTCTGCCCTTTCACCGATTTTCGGCGACCGGCTGTCGACAGAGCGGGCAATCCGCGACCAGCACACGGCCGTGGAAAGCTGGCTGACACCGGCCGCACCCGACGCCGTCGTCATGGTCAACAGTACCGACGAGGTATCCGCGGTCCTGAGGCTGTGCCACGCGCACGGCGTTCCCGTTGTGCCGTTCGGCGCGGGATCGTCCATGGAAGGTCAGGTAAACGCGCCGCATGGCGGGATCAGTCTCGATCTTTCGCCCATGGACAAGCTGTTGTCCCTCAATGCCGAGGATATGGATTGCACGGTGCAATGCGGCGCCGTGCGCCAGCGTCTGAACGAGGATCTGCGCGCCTCGGGCCTGTTCTTCCCAGTGGATCTGGGCGCACATGCCACGCTGGGGGGCATGGCCGCGACCCGCGCCTCGGGCACGACGACCGTGCGGTACGGCTCGATGCGCGAGCTTGTGCTGGGTCTGACCGTGGTGCTGCCGGATGGCCGCATCATCAAGACCGGGGGACGGGCGCGCAAATCCTCGGCCGGTTACGACCTGACGCATCTCTTCGTCGGCGCCGAGGGCACGCTGGGCGTCATCACCGAACTCACCCTTCGGCTGGCGGGTATCCCCGAGGCCAGCAGCACCCTCATGTGCAGTTTCGACGATATCGGCGCGGCCACCGCTGCGGTGGTGACGGCCCTGCAATTCGGCCTGTGCCTGAACCGGATCGAGCTGGCGGACGCGGTGCAGATGGCCGCGATCAACGCCTATGGCAAGTCCGACCTGCCCGAAGCGCCGACGCTCTGGATCGAACTGGCCGGGTCAGGGGCGACCGTGGCCCATGATTCCGGGATACTGCAAGACCTGGTCCGGGATGCAGGCGCGACAGGGATAGAGCAGGCCAGCGATCCCGAGGCGGCATCCGCGCTTTGGCGTGTCCGGCACTCTGCGCTCTATGCCTCGCGCGCCCTGCGGCCCGGCATCAAAGGGCTGTCGACCGATGTCTGCGTCCCGGTCTCCGCCCTGCCCGCCTGCATCGAAGGGATCGGCAAGGTGGTGGAGACCACGTCGCTCAAGGCGCCGCTGATCGGGCATGTGGGCGACGGCAATTTCCACATGGTCCTGCTGTTCGATCCCGAGAACCCCGAGGAAACCGCCGAAGGGCGCCGCATCAACTCGGCCCTGATCGAGCTGGCGCTGTCTCTGGGCGGGACCTCGACGGGCGAACACGGGGTCGGGCTGGGCAAGAAGGCCTATATGGAGGCCGAACACGGCACCGCGCTGGACCTGATGCGCCAGCTCAAGCGCTGCATCGACCCTGCAAACATCATGAACCCCGGCAAGATCTTCGATCTTTGACCAAAGGACCCCCCCGATGAAATCCGACCTGATCCGTCCCGAAATCGCGGCGCTGCCGACCTATAATGCCGGGCTTGCGCTGGACCGGTTCCGCGCGCGCTACGGCATCGACTGTCTGGCCAAGCTCGACAGCAACGAGAATCCCGCAGGCCCTTGCCCCGGTGTCGTGGACGCGATCCGTGACGAGGCCGCCGGCATCGCGCGCTATCCCGATGCCGGCAACGGCGCGCTGCGCGAAGACCTTGCCGCCGCGACCGGCTCGACCACGGACCGCCTTATCATCGGCAACGGCTCCGAAGACCTGATCGGCGCCGTCTTCCGCACGGTGCTGCGCCCCGGCGATCATGTCGTCACGATCTGCCCCAGCTTCGGGCTGCACGAATTCGGCGCACTGGCCTCGGGTGCGCATGTCACCAAGGTGCCGTTCAACGCCGACTGGAGCTTTCCGGTCGAGGGCATGATCCGCGCCATGGCGGCCGAGGCGCCGCGCGTGCTGATGTTCTCGTCGCCCAGCAATCCCGCGGGTCCGGCGATCTCGGCGGACGAGTTCGACACGCTGCTGACGGCCACGCCGCCCGACACGCTTGTCGTGTTCGACGAAGCCTATCTCGAATATCTCGATCCCGCCGCGCGGTTCGATGCGATGGCGCGGCTGGAAGCCGGGCCCAATCCCTGGCTGATCCTGCGCACCTTCTCGAAGGCGTATGGCCTGGCCGGGATCCGCGTCGGCTATGGCATCGCCTGCGATCCCGATCTGGCCGCGCAGATGATGAAGGCGCGCAACCCGTTCGGCGTCAACGCGCTGGCAGTGGCCGCCGCGCGGGCCGCGCTGCGCGATGCGGACCATCTGGCGCATTCGGTGACGCGGGCGGCCGAGGGGCGGGTCCAGCTGGCCCGGCATCTGTCCCAAGCCGGGTTCGCCTGCGCGCCAAGCCAGACCAATTTCGTCTTCTTCGACACCGGCCGGACCGCCACAGACTTTGCCGAGGCGCTTCGCCACAAGGGGGTGCTCATCAAGCCGTGGCTGGAGGAGCCCTATACACGCTGGGCCCGCGTGACGATCGGCACGGAAGAAGAGAACCGGCATTTTCTGGCGGCTGTGGAAGCCATCCACTGCCCCGCCTGACCGGTTCCGGCCCGCCCGTTCCGGCGGGCCGCGCTTCAGCCTAGCCGCACGATCACGCAGAGCGCCTTGGGCCCGACGGTGATCGTGCCCCCCTGCCCCAGCGCGAAGGCGCCGGTCGGGAGCGATGTCTCTCCCACCACGACCTGCCCCCGATGGCACAGGATGCCGGTCTGCCCCCGGCCGGCATCGAGCTGCGCGGGGCCTTCGATCACCTCGACCGAGGGCGAGATCGCCCTGGGGTCGTAGATCAGGTTCAGGTCTCGCACCGGCCCGTTGACCATGCGGCTGTCCACCGGCGTCTCGCCCGAGAATGCCAGCGGGCGGAACGGCCGCGCCGCCAGAACGCCGTCGGGCGTGTGCAGGTCCAGCCCGTCGCCGTCGATCACCGTCAGAATCCGCGCGAGCCCTTCGAAGACCGAGAACGGGCCATCCTTCGACACTTCGGCGATGCTGATCCGCCACCGCCATGGTTCGGCGCCCTCGTCGCGCAGAACTTCATGCGTGACCCCGCCCCCGTTCTTCCAGGGGGTCGTCGTGAAGTTTTCGGGCGTGACGATATGGTACATGGTCTTTCGCTCTCTGTCAGGACTTGCTCTGCCCTCAGATCCGGGCAGAAATCGGGATGTGTCTGATGCCGCCGCCTGCGGGTACGGGTGCAGCGCTCAGGTCTTGGGCGGGGGAGTCGCCGACGGCGCGCCCATGGACGCCGCAGCCTCGCGCCCGCCATAGCCCGCGATCATTGCATCCTGATCGGCAAAGGCGAGGTCATTCGTCGCGCCCGGATCACAGGTCGCGTAAAGATGCGCATAGAGCGCGGCCAGGACCGCCGCACAGGCCGGGTCTGCGGCGCGATTGGTGGTTTCCTCGGGGTCGGCATGAAGGTCGAACAGCTCCGGCTCGAACCCGTGGTAGTGGATCAGCTTCCAGCCTCCCTTGCGCAGCATGAACGCGCCAGAGACCGCCCCAACCGCGTGATATTCCGAAAACACCACGCGGTCCGGATCCGTCCCGCGCGCGGCGATGTCGAGCAGGCTCTCGCCGGGACGGTCGCCGTCCAGCGTTGCGCCGAAATGGTCGATGATGGTCTGCGAGACGTCCAGCAGGCTCACCGGCGTCGCGCAGGTGCCGGGCGCGATGCCGGGGCCCGCGACGATCAGCGGCACGGCTACCGATTCCTCGTACATGTTGCCCTTGCCCCAAAGGCCACGCGCCCCGACATTGTCGCCGTGGTCCGAGCTGTAGATTACCGTCGTGTTCTCAAGCTGCCCGCTGGCCTCGAGCGCATCCATCAACTGCCCGATATTGTCATCAAGGAAAGTGCACAGCGCGAAATAGCAAGCCGCGGCCAGCTTGCGCTCGTCATGGTCCCTGAAGCCATTGTCGGCGATCATCGCGGCGGCCTGCTTCTGCAGCCATGGATGGTTCTCGAACCCGTCCATGGTGTGCAGCTTGAATGGCGGCAGATCGTTCAGAGGATACAGGTCCAGATATTCCTGCGGCACGATCAGCGGAAAATGCGGCGCGACAAGGCCCACGTACAGGCACCACGGGTCAGGCCGCCGGGCCGCGTCCTTCAACCAGTCCTCGGTCCGGCTGACCACGGCCCTGTCATAGCGCGTATAGGGGCTGTCGCCCGGGCCGATATAGCTGCCCAGCATTCGCGTATCCGTACGCACGCGCTCTTCCTCTCGACGCAGGGACCCCCAGACCATGCCGACCCCGTCGGCCACCTGCATCGGGATATGTTCGACATCGAATCCGGCCGGGTCCTCGTTGCTGCGGTAATGCAGCTTGCCGATGGATTCGACGCGGATGCCCTTGTCCTGCAGCGCATGGCCCCAGCCGCGCGGCTGGCCGCAATAGGGCATCGCGTTGTCCCACAGCCGGATGTCATGCACATAGCGCCCGCTTGCAAACGCAGCCCGGGCGGGCACGCAGATCGGACAGGGCGTATAGGCATCGGTGAAGCGGATCCCCCGCGACGCCAGCTTGTCGAGGTTGGGGGTCTTCACCAGCGGATGACCAGCGCAGGACAGCGCCCGCGACTGGTGTTCGTCGGACAGGATAACGAGCAGGTTCCCCGGGAAGGTCATTCGTCATCTCCCTTTGAGAAATTGGTGAACTCGTCGGCGCGGCCGAGTTCGGAAAGCGCGGAGCGGATGGGTTTGAGGTCCTCGGGCACGAGCGACCGCAGGACCAGATCGGTGCGCGCATCGAGAACAGGCACCAACTGGTCCAGCACCGCGCGCACGGCTTCGGTCAGCGACAATTGTAGCTGGCGGCCACCTCGGGATGGGCGGATACCGCCCGCAACCCGCGCGCGCGCAACTGGTTGACCGCCTTGAAATACTGGCTCTTGCCGAAAGCAATGCGCTTGCGCAGGGCGGTCAATCCGTCGGGCGCTTCCAGGCCCATCGTCCGGATGACCCGCCATTGCAGCAACATCAGGTCGCTGTGACGGGCGACAAGGGCGCGCCCCTTCGCGTCGATCTTCAGCGACAGGTGATGGATGACAAGGCTCAGCGAGAGCTCCTGGCGGAAGCCGTCCGGTTGCGCGTCGGGATGGATTTTTTTCTGCGGCATTTTCGGCCCTTCGTCCCCCAATCTCTTCGACGATTTTGGTGGACACGTCAACCTTTTTGCGCCGAGAGAGCCGTAAAGCTGCCTTCGCAGGGAGGGGCGAAGCTGCGGCCCGACGTTGAGGGCCGCATCGCCAAACATGGGCACCCGTCAATTGATTGGAGGATGCGGAATCCGTGGGTGTTTCGCACGTCAACCGCGTGACCGGCCCCAGCCGATCCGATACGTCGCGGCCCGTGCAGGCCCAGATCCCGACAATCCACCCAAACCCGCTTCGGCAGGCCACGGCAGGCTTGGGCCCGCCGGTCCTGTCCCTGCGTCCGTTCCGAGAGTGCCGCCATGCGCGACCTTCCCGATCCCTCCCGCAGCCCTGCCACTCCGCGCGGCCGGATCGCGCAGTCGACCAGCGTCGCCCGTTGCCTGCCGGTACTCTTGGCCGACGGTCGCGGCCCGCGCCGGGTTCGGGCGGATGATGCTGCCCGCGCAATACCGCCCGCTGGAACTGGCCTCGCATGTCCGCCGCCACTGGGGACGAAGCTGGACCCGAGGGCTGACGGTCGCGGATGGGGCATGCTGCGCGCCGAGGGCTATTGCGGCACCACTGATTGCCTGCGAGCCAACGCTCCGCTGATTGAGACCATCGCGCCCGGGCATCTGGCTGGGAACCATGCTGACGCGCAAGTTACCGATGCTGGAGCGGGTCGCATTGGACAACAAGATGACGCGGATCGTCTGGGCCCAGATGGCCCGCGGTGGCGTCTGCCAGTCTCCGACCGTGGCGGCAAAAGTCGGCCTCCGGTCTTGCTCATGACGCTCCATCCTACGCAGGAGCTGGAGCCTCCGGCAAATCCGGCGCGGTTCAGAAAGGCCCGGCTGTGCGACAGCTTGATAGGTGCCATCTGGAGCTTCGTGCGCTCGCCTCCGAGAACGGCGGAATCCCCACTCCAGTTGAACGGGAAAGCCTCCCCCGGCGAGATCAGCATGCCGCTGCTTCCGCGCCGTGGCGAGGCTGAGCTTTCTCGTTGCCGGAAAGCTGTCTCCGCGGAAGGAAAATTCCCTGGGAGCCCCGGCTGCGGTAGGAAGTGCAAACTCTGGAGGAACCCCGTGCCGATTGATCAGCTAACCCGCGACCTCGAGCGTCATGCGAGTTTCGGCGAGAAATACACAGGCAGTCCGGGGGATCTGGCGACCGCTGACTGGATCGCGGGCGAGCTTTCCTTGGCCGGCTACCAGATCCAACGGCAGGAGATTCCGCTCCCCTGCAATCGAGTGAGCCAGTTGAGCCTGTCCGACACCGGGCTGACACTGTTTGCTCAGCCGAACATGGTGGCCGACAAGGTCATCGCCCCCTTGTGCGTGGTGCATGACGTGGCCCAAGCCTCCCGAGCTGCTGGCGTCATCGCGGTATTGGCCCTGCCCTATGCTCGATACTCGACCCTCTGGCTGCCCCCGATCGCGACGTGGATCGACGCCGCGACGCGGGCGGGGGCGAAGGCGATCATCATCCTCCCGACCGGCCCGTCGGGCGACATCGTGGGCCTCAACACCTGGGCCGACCGGCCGTTTGCAGATGTTCCGCTGGTGATCGGACGGCCGGACGAACTGGCACGCTATCTGGCGCTTGAGGGGCAGGAAGTCACCTTGACGCTCCTTGGCGGGGTTGACGCCGTCGTCAGTCCGAACATTCTGGCCGTCCGCCGGGCGGGACCGCGTTGGATCGCGCTCTCGACCCCGCGCACAGGGTTCTTCACCTGCCTGACCGAACGGGGCTCCGGCACGGCCGCCTTCTTGGCCATGGCCAGAATGTTGCCTGCCCGCTATCCGGATCATTCGCTGTTCGTGATGAACACCACGGGCCACGAACTCGCCTTCGCGGGGACGCATGTCGCCATGGACAGCGCCCCTGCCCCGGATGCGACGGATCTGTGGGTCCATATCGGCGCGACGCTTGCGGCGAATGACCATCAGGAAACCCGAAACGGTGTCATGCTGCGACACGCCGACCCGAACCGCCTGCTGATGGCGACACCGACGATGACCGAGGCCTGCCGCGGCGCCTTTGCCGGGTTGAGCGGGTTGGAGGACCCTCGCCCGGTGATCTCTGGCGCGGGGGAATTGTCGTCAATCTGCGATCTGGGCTATCGAGATGCTTTCGCAGTGCTCGGCCAGTCGCGGTGGTTTCACACGCCGCAGGACACGCTCGACAAGCTTGATCCTGAGCTGCTGCGCCCTGTCATCACGGCGCATCTGGCAGCGCTGGACATGGCGCTACGCGCTCACCACAGGTGAGCGCGCAGGAAACGGACGTTGAGGACATCGGCATAGACGAAGTACAACAGGGCCAGCGTGCCCAGTGCATACAGCGCCACCGCCCAATACGGGCGCACCCGGCCGACGAACAGAAGATAAGCCAGCACGAAGGCCACCATGGCCGCCATCTGGCCGATCCACCACGCGGACAAAACCATCGCCAAGAGCAGACCAAAGAAGACCAAGGTCCGCAAAGGCGCCTCAATGATTGGTCCCCGGTAGCCACCCGCCACGCCGCGCCGAAGATCGCTCACCGTCGTGAAAGCGAAGATGCAAGTGCCCGAGACGGTGACGATCAACGGCATCGTCCGTGCATAGAGCGACCAGTCCAGCGCCTGGACCAGCGCCCAGACGAACAGCGCCAGCATCGCGGCCCCAAAAGCCGCGGATAGCCAGGGATTGCGCATGGCACCTTCTTGCGCCGGATTGTCGGAAACCGCCTTGGCCGTCCGCAGCGCACTCCAGGTGGCATAGATCAGGAACAGGATCACGCAGGCGGCAAGCAGCAGCGTCTGGGGTCGCGACAGGAAGTCGGGCAGCGCATAGGACTGGATCGCCAGCACCGCGGATTGCTCCATGATCTTGCCGAGGACGAACCCCAGAACCAAGGGCGGTCGCGGCCAGCCCGCCTGCCCCATCAGCCAGCCGACCACGCCGAAGCCGAGCAGCATGTACCAGCTCATCAGGTCAGCCGCGAAGAGCCATGCCCCCATGAACAGGAAGATCAGCACGGCCGGGACGATCAGGTGACCTGATATGAAGGCCGCTCGCGCGAATTGACGGCCCCAGAGCATCAGCAGGCCCGCCGCCAGCAGATTTGCGATGACGATGGTCCAGATCATGCTGACCGTAAGGTCCAGATGCTCTGTCATCATCATCCGGCCTGGGGTCAGTCCATGGATCAGCAGCGCGCCAAGCAGGATCGCCATCGCGCCCGTGCCGGGAATGCCCAGCACCAGGGTCGGGATGAGGGCGGCGCCGACCACGGCATTGTTGGTGGATTCCGGCGCGATCACGCCGCGGATGTCCCCCTTACCGAATTGCGACTTGTCCTTGGCGGATTGCACGGCGTGGCCGTAGGCGATCCAGTCCGCCACGGCATTGCCGATGCCCGGCAGCATGCCGATATAGGTGCCCAGAAGCGCGCAGCGCAGCGCCAGCCAGCGGTGCCGAAAGGCGTCCTTGATCCCGTCGAGAAGGCCACCTCCCTCGGCCTGCCCCCGCGGCACGGATGAGATCGAGCTGTCGCGCAGCGACAGTCGCAGCATCTCGGCAATTCCGAACAATCCCAGCACCACGGGCACCAGCGGCACCCCATCCATCAGAGACACCTCGCCGAACCAGTAACGCGGCGTCGGGCTCGAGACGGGAAAACCGACCTGCGACAGCAAGAGGCCGATCGCCGCCGCGCCGAGACCCTTGGCCAGGGACGCGCCCGAGACCGATCCCACCATCAGCAGCCCCAACAGGGCCAGCAGGAAGAAATCGGGAGTGCCCAGCATCATGATGATCGGCATCGCCAGCGGCAGGAAAAGCAACAGCATCAACCCGCCGAAGACACCGCCGAAGGCCGAAACGGTATAGGCCGCTCCCAGCGCGCGCTCGGCGTGGCCCTTCTGTGCCAGCGGATAGCCGTCAAGCACCGTGGATTGCGAACCCGCCGTTCCGGGCGTTCCCAGCAGCACCGAGGACAAGGTGTCTGCCGTCGTGATCGGCGCGAACATCCCCAGCAGCAAGGCAAAGGCCTGCGCGGGTTCCATGCTGAAGGTGAAGGGCAGGATCAGCACAAGGCCGGTGACACCGCCGAGACCGGGCACCGCGCCGAGCCAGATACCCAGAAGAACGCCCCCGACCAGATAGAGGGGCGTCGGCCATTGAACGATCAGGGCAAAGCCCGCGAGAATGCTCTCAATCACGATGTTTGTCCTTGGAACGAGAGTGGGGCATCGCCTGTCGGGTCCCCTTGGACCTAGCGCGCATAGCGGTCGATGAAGCCGCGCATCGTCTCCAGAATCTCGGGCGAGACATTCCGGACCTCGTCGACGATCGCAATGGCCTCGTCACGCAGGACGGGCTCGGGGGCGGTTCCCAGAACAGGGGTGATCGCGCCGATGTAATCCGGGTCCTCGACCATCTCGGCATAGGCGTCGGCAAGGCTTTGCAGGATCTCCTCCGGGGTTCCCGGAGGCGCCGCAAACAGCCAGGCAAGCCCGTCCGAGGTCCGCGTCAGGTAGCGCAGCAGATCATAGGCCGGGCCAGCAGGCGCACCGCCCAGATGGGCGACATGGAAGTCATGGAAAGTCGGCACGCCCTCCAGAGCGGGACTTGTCGCCTCTCCCCCGTCGATCGGTTGACCCCAATAATAGAGCGGCAGGCTTTCCCCGGTTTCAACCATCTCGGGAACCACGGTCGTCAGGTAGTTCGACACCGTCCCCGTCCGCAGGTCGACTTCACCACGGCGCATTGCGGCCAGGACATCGGATCCGCCGGTATGCCCGCCGATATAGGCGTTCTCGATGCCGAGAAGGTCGAGCGAGGCTGCGGTTCGGATATCTGTCGACACATTGGGCGCGATCCCCCCGCTGCGAATGGAGGGCAGGGCGAGAAACTCCTCGGCGCTTGCCGCAGAGCCGGTGCTTGTCTCGGTCCGGACATGGGTGACCCATTGCGTTGCGAGGCCGCCCAGAATGCCCATCTCATGAAACGGTACGCGCAGGGCTTCGGGGTCCAGAACCCGGGTCGATCCCCCCCATGCGAGCCAGCCCAGGGTCAGGCCGTCCGGGTCGGAGGCATAGACATACTGGATACCCCGCAGCAAGGCACCGCCGGGCATCGGGACCGCGATGACTTCAGGGGTCCCGGGGAGAAAGCGCCCAAGATGCTGCGCCGCGATCTGAGCACTGAGGCCGACGGCACCGCCGGGGCCTGTGTTGAAGACGATCTCGATCGTCTCTCCGCTGAAATCAACCTCAGCGCTGGCCGGCGCCACCAACGAACAGACCACGAAGCTCGCCGCGATGGCGCCAAGGGTAAATCTATCGACCTGCATGATGCTGTCCTCCCTGACATGCACGAACGCGCGGTCTCCCCACCGCCAGAGCCATCGCTCCCGTTCATCTCCAAGAAAGCGCAGCACCGCCCCTCAGGGAAGCGGGTAAGGCGCGAAGCTACCTTTCGCCAATTGCGAAAACCAACGGATCTCAGGCACGGTCCCACGGGGCAACGGGCTGCGTCGCCGCAACCAACGCGTCGAGCAACAGCCGAACCGCCCGGCTTTGCATGCGCCGCTCGGGTACCATCGCCTTGAGGTACAAGTCGGGCACGCGCCACTCCGGCAGCAGTTCGATCAGTTGGCCCGAGGCGAGCGCCTCGCGGGTCAGCGGCTCGGCGATGAGCGCCACTCCAAGCCCCCGTTCCGCGGCATGTCGCAAGATGCGGGTATCGGTGGCGCTGAACACGGCATTGACTTCAACGGCGACTTCGCCAGCCGGACCGACGAGCGACCAGGTACTGCCGGACGCCCGGAACACCAGCCCATCCAACCGGTTCAGATCGCTCGGATGCTTTGGCATGGGACGCCCCTCGAAATATGACGGCGCCGCGACCAGTTTGCGTGGCAACGAGCAAAGCGCCGTTTCGTGGACCTGAGGGTATGTTGCCGGAAGCGCACCAATGGCGATGTCATAGCCTTCTTCAATCGGGTTCACGGAGCGATCGACCAGGTTGAGGTCTATGCGGACACCGGGATGGGCAATCTGAAAATCGCAAAAGATGTCACTGAAATGCATGACCGACATCGTCGTCGGGCATTTGATGCGCAGCTGCTCGGACAGGCGGTTCCGAGCCGGACCGGCTTCGATCGTGGCCTCGATCTCGCTCAACAGTTCCGAGAATTTCTGCTGGCACGTTCGGCCGACCGAGGTGAGCTCCAGCCCACGGGTCGACCGCTCGAACAACTGAGCCCGGCACATGTGCTCCAGTTGCGACACACGCTTGGACACGACCGATGGCACGGTTCCGGCCTCGCGCGCCGCAGCAGAGAAGCTGCCGAGACGCGCGACGGCCAGAAAGGTCCGGAGATTGACGATGAAATCCATGCCTCAAGCCGTGCCGGGTCGCGACCGGGCTGTCAAGCGGGTGTCAGTTTGCGTCCACCGCATCCAGCGCCCGTGCCGGCGCGTCGGCCGAGTCCCGCAGATGCACACCCTGCTTGCGCAACGTCGCCTGCAGTTCGGCAATGTCGATATCGCGCGGCTGGAGGGCACGATTTGCGGCAATCCCGGCCGCCGCCCCGGCCGCATGACCGGTCAGCCAGCATTGCGGGATCTCGCGCATGAAGCCGTGGCTGTTGGCATCGCAGGAGATATGCCGTCCCGCTGCCAGCAGGCCGTTCAGACGCACCGGCACCAACGCGCTGTAAGGGACGGAGATTACCGGGAATTTCGGCGACATCGACGGCGAAACCCCGACTTCGTCCGGCAAGGCCTGCCCAGAGCTCCATTGGCCGCGCTCGATCCGACCCATCCCCCCCAGACGCCGTGTGTGCCGAACGCCGAGTTGCGGCGCGCTCAGCAGCATATAGGCGTCCTTGAACCCGGGCGCATGCTGGCGGAAGAACTCACAATGGGCTTGCATGAAACGGTGCGAGCGGATCTCGACCTCGGTGATGTCGTCGACATTCAGGGCGCTGAGCCCCGACTGCCGCGGCCCGAGGAACAGCGCGATGTCATCGCGCCACGAGACATAGGGTGCCTGGAAGAAGCCCAGCCTCTCGCGCCCCAGCTGGTTGATCTGCGAGAACCCGGCCTCGTCGTTGAGGCGGAAGTCGAGCCAGGTCTGCATGTCGACGCCACCCAGCATGAAGCCGGTGTTCATCGAATGGTGGACGTCGCCCTCTTCGATATCGGTCTCGAAGCCGGCGCCAGCCCGGGCAAAGACGTCTCCATCGCCGGTGCAGTCGACGACGACCTTGGCCATCAGCGCCTGACGGCCTTCCTTGGATTCAAAGATCACCCCGGTGACAGCCCCGTCCTGCAACACCGGCACCGCGGCCCAGGAGTGATAGACGATGCGCACCCCGGCCTCGATCAGCATCTCCTGGCTCGTGAGTTTCAGGCGCTCCGGATCGATCGTCGGGGCCCAGGTGACGATGCCGTGGAAGGCCGAGGTGCGCAGCCGCCAGTATTTCGCCAAGGCATCGTCGCGGCGGCCCCAGAGCGTGCGATCCGGGCCGGCCTTTCCCTCGTCGGGGAGCCGGTCCAGCACCTCCTCGGCAAAACCGCGGATCACCAGATTGCCGGACCAGTCGGTCATCCGGTCGATCCAGATCACCACGCCGCCGGTCGAAAGCCCGCCGAGGTGGTTGTAGCGCTCCATCACCACGACATCGGCACCGGTGCGCGCGGCCGCCAGCGCGGCGGACGTCCCGGCCGGGCCCCCGCCCACCACCAGCACGTCGCATTCGTGGTAGACCGGCACCTCACGCGCAGGCTCGGCGACGCTCCCGCGCCCGTTGCGAGCCGAGAAGACGTACTTGCCGGATTCGAAGATATCAGAGCCAAGGAACCGGTTTTCGCTCTGCCGGATTTCCTGCACCTTCGGTTTGTCGTCGGACATTGGCTCCTCCATTATTGCCGCAAGGCCCGCAACGGAGCCGTCGAGATGGACCCTAAATCCACGATGCGCCTGCGCGGAAGCCGCTCATCCGGCAAGGCTGCTTTCGCGGATCGCGGCAGCTTCGCTTTCGCGATTGACGAAGGCCGCTTTGCCTACGCGCGTGCTTCCCTTCGCTATCCGCATCAAGTGAAATGCGTCTGTCCGGGTCTCCGCCAGCGGAAATCCGATGGGAGGAGAGAACCATGACCAGACTCAAAACCGGCGCGATCCTGCGCCTGACCGCCTGTACCCTCGCCCTCGCCGCGCCCGGCGCGGCCATGGCCGAGGCCGATTTCAGCGGCGAGACCGTGCGCATCGTCTACAACGCCGGGCCGGGCGGGGCGACCGGCCTCTTTGCGCAGATCCTCGCCGCGCATCTGGGCCGTCACCTGCCCGGCAAGCCCGAAGTGATCGCGGAATCCATGCCGGGCGGCGCTCTGCTACGGGGGATTCAGGCGGTCTATCACTCCGAGCCTGATGGCCTGACCCTAGGATGGTTGGCATGGGGCGGCGCGACGCGGGTGCTGGACCCGGAAGACCTGCGCGTCCCGTTCGGCGAATTCGGCCTTGCGGGGGGGCTGGGCAATACCTGGGTCACCCATGCCACCACCAGCGCCTCGATCACCACCGGCGCCGATTTCGCGGAAACCGACCGTATCCGCTACGGCGGCTTCACGCCCGGATCGAGCGAGATCCGCACGGCGGCGTCGATGGACCTTCTTGGCATCCCGATGGACTTCGTCGGCGGGTTTCAAGGCGGCGCCGAGACCTTGGCTGCGATGCAGCGCGGCGAGGTCCAGTTGCGGAACGGGACCGTCTCGAACTGGCTGACAAATGTCGTCCCCGAGATGGTCGATCCCGGGCAGAGCGTCGGTTTGTTCTACTGGGGCCGCCCACAGGAGGACGGAACCGAAGCGGAGAACCCGGAACTTGGGGATCTGCCGACCTTCTACGACTACGTCGTTGCCGCACGGGGACAGGCGCCTTCCGGGCCGGCCTATGACCTTGTGCGCTATCTCTCGACCGCAGCGGACGGGATGACCTGGATCTTCGTCACCCCTCCGGAGACGCCCACTGACATCACCGACGCCGTGGCCCGTGCCTATGCCGAGGTGATGGAGGATCCGGCGATGGTGCAAGCCGCCCTGAACGTTCTGGGCTCTACGCCCGAAGTCGTGCTGCAGGACGAAGCCCAACGCATCATGAGGGTCGTGGAAACCGTGTCGCCAGAGGTCCGTGCGACGATGCAAGACTACATCGACCAATTGTCGCGCTGACATGCTGACGGCACATAGACTACTGGACGCTCCTATCATCACAAAGGGCATGGATGCCCGGATGGGGAGCAATATCAACGGGCCGTCAGCGATCCGGGTGCCTGACTGGGTGCCCAACCCGCTGGGCCGCTATTACCTGTATTTCGCGCATCATCGCGGCGATTACATCCGGCTCGCCTATGCGGAGGAGCCAACCGGTCCCTGGACCGTGTACGAGCCCGGAGTGTTGCCGCTCGCCCTGTCTGGCTTCAGTCATCACCTCGCCTCGCCGGAGGTGGTGATCGACCACCAAGCGCGCCGGATCCGGCTATTCTATCACGGCGGAGACGAGATCAAGTTCCAGTTCACGCGGCTCGCGGACTCGAGCGACGGGCTGGTCTTCACGGGCGGGCGCGAGAACCTGATGAATCCCTATGTGCGGATCTTCCGACACGGGGGTTGGACCTATGCGATCGGCATGCCCGGCCAGTTCTATCGGTCGAAGGATGGTCGTACCGCGTGGCAGATCGGGCCCCGGCTTTTCACCCCTGACATGCGCCATTCTGCGGTCAGAGTGGTGGGAGACATTCTCACGGTCATCTGGTCGAACCGCGGTGACGCGCCGGAATCTCTCTGGCAATGCGAGATCGACCTCACGCCTGACTGGATGTCCTGGTCAGAGGGCCCCCACCGGCTTCTCCTTGCGCCCGAGCGTGACTGGGAGGGGGCGCAGCTGCCGATCGCACCGTCGGTGATCGGCCCCGTGGACGAGCCCGTCAACCAACTTCGGGATCCAGCGATTCTGGAGGACGAGGGACGGCTGTTCCTGTTCTATTCGGTCGCCGGAGAATGGGGGATCGCCGTCGCCCAATTGACGGAAACGAGCCTCGCCTGAAGGCCGCTTCGACGCTCGGCACCCTCCGCGCGCGCTGACGCCACAGATTTGGGCATTTCCGGCTCGGGTCCGAATGCGGGGCAGGCTTTTACCGGCATGCTCGACGGGGACATCCGCCGGACCACCCTGGACGCGGAGATCGCCGCGGGCGAGGGGACGAGCGGGGTCTCCCGCGGCGGCGCCATGGCCGAGATGGCGCGGCTGGCGCGGTCGGTGCCGCAGGCCCATCGAGCGGTGATCGACAGCGAGGCCTGCCCGAGGGCTCGGCGCTGGGGCGCTCGCCCGGCGCGGTGGTGCTGGCGGCGGTGGCGATCGTGCTTCTGGACTGGCGGCTGGCCGCCTTCGTCCCCGTGATCGGGCCGGTGACCGTGCAGATCAGCGCCCGGGCCGCAAGGCTGCGCGAGGCGCTGAGCTATGGGCCGCAGGGGCACGCCGCCGACATGCAAGCCGCGGCGCACGAGACGCTCTCCGCCCCCGGGCATCATCCTTGCCCGCACCATGGGTCGCGGTCCTTGGCTCGCGCAGCGCTTCGCCCGCATCCCGCGCGGTCTGGCCGGGCTGGAGGTCTGCTCGCACACGCCAAGCGACTGGCAATGGTCGATGATCGGCTTCGCGCAGGCCATCCTGACCCTGCTGACGATGATCGCCTTGCAGGAGCAGCTTCTGTGCAAAGGCGGCTTCCGCTTCTCGGGCGGCGAGAAGCAGCGGCTGGCGCGGGCCCGCACGCTGCTGCGCGATCCGCCGATCCTGCTGCTGGACGAGGCGGCCGGCGCCCTCGATCCCCGGACCGAACGCACCATGCCGCAGGCGCTGGACGCACTGTCGAACGGCCGCCCGACGATCACCATCGCGCACCGCCCCTCGACCATCCGCGACGCCAGCCTGATCGTGGTCATGCCGAACGACCGGGTGGCCGAAACCCACAAGACCCCGGCCGCGGCGGGCGGTGTCGATGCCGCGCTCCGCGACGATACCTAGGTCATGTTGACAAACGGCGGATCCAGAGGCGGATTGGTTCACGGCTGACGACCACGCCGCGCTCCGCCAGAAGATCCTCCACATCCCCGGGGCTCGAGGCAAAGCGGTGTCGGGCCCAAACCGCACAGGCAATGATTTCACGCGGAAACCGAAAGCCCTTCAGGCCAGGCATGGACGAGGGGATCTACAGGCCGGACCTCTACCGGCCACGGCGAACACAAACAACCTGGCAATGCCAATCGGCCGTTTGCGACACCGATCGGACGGGAAAAGACCATCGAACGCCGGCCGATATCGCCTTGTCGCACCGGCGGCGAGGCGATGTCCCGCAGCCTCGGGGCAGGGTCGGAAACCCGCGGGACCGGAGGGTCTCGGCAGCGCCTCACGCAGCGACAGTGCTCAGACCATGGATCTGTCCGCCGATCCCCGGGCCTGTCAGCCGAAGGGGTCGATCAGCACCTTGCACTGGGTCGTCCGCTGCCGCAGCGCCTCGAAGGCTGCCGGCGCCGTGTCGAGGCCGACCACATCAGACACCAGATGCTGCGGCGCGAAGCGGCCCGTGTCCAGCGCGTCGATCGAGGTGCGGAATTCGTGCATGTCGAAGAACACCGACATGAGGATTGTCACCTCTTTCGAGATCGCGCGGAAGCTGTCCAGCCGGTCGGTCCCGGTGCAGAGCCCCAGCACGCAGACAATCCCGCGCGGGCGCACGAGGTCGATGCACTGGTCGATCAGCCCGACCTTGCCCACGCATTCGAACACGATGTCGGGCGCTTCGCCGCAGGCCTCGGCCACGCGCTGCGCCATATCCGGCCCCGATTGCACGAAGGCTGTCGCGCCCAGACTGCCGGCGCGGTCCTCCTGATGGCGGTGCAGGTCGGCGGCGACGACCGACTGCGCCCCGAGCCTGCGCGCCCAATAGACCACGGCGAGGCCGATGGCCCCTGCCCCCACCACCAGCACCCGGTCGCCGGGCTTCATGCCGGACCGCATCACCCCGTGCAGCGCCACCGCCAGCGGTTCCGCCAGCGCGCCATCGGCCAGCGACACGTCGACCGGCATCTTGCGCAACTGGTGATGCGCGAGCGCGGTGAACTCGCCATAACCGCCGCCGATCAGGGTCATGCCGTTCTCGCACCACGCCGGTTGCCCCGCGCGGCAGGCGGCGCAATGGCCGCAGCCCCGGATCGGCGCGGCCGCGACCAGATCGCCGGGCCTCAGCGTCGTGACAGCGCGCCCGACCTCCAGCACCTCGCCCGCGAATTCGTGGCCGATGACCTCGCCGCCCTGCAGGCCGAAGGTCTGATCCTCGGTCATGTGCAGGTCGCTGCCGCAGATTCCGCAGCGGCAGATCTTCAGCACCACCTCATCGGCGCCGCAGGTGGGATCGGCCACCTCGGCCTTGCGCAGCGGCTGCCCGAAGGCGTCGAACACCAGCGCCTTCATGCCTTGTCTCCGTCCAGCCGGATCAGTCGGCGCCTTGTGGGGAACCACGGCGCCTCGACCCATTTCGACCACAGGCCCCAGATCCCGCCCCGGAAGTACAGCGCGCAGACGAGGGTCAAGAGGCCCAGCACGATCAGGTAGCTGGCGCCGTATTCGCCGAACCAGCGGTCCGCGAAGAAATAGATCACCGCACCGATGATGACGCCTTCAAGGCTGCCGATGCCGCCGACCATGACGATGAAGATCGCAAGGTTCGCCCAGTTCGCGTCGAAGGCGGACGGCGGGGTGATCCTGAGTTGCGCCATGAAATAGACCGCGCCCGCGAAACCCGTGCCGACCGCCGTGGCGATGAAGATCAACAGCCGCAGCCGCCCCACATCGACGCCCTGACTGGCCGCCGCGACAGGGTTGTCGCGCATCGCCGTCAGCGCGATGCCATAACGCGAGCGCAGCAGCAGGTAGCTGCCGCCCAGCGTGACCAGCAACAGCGCCGCCGCCAGCAGGGACGAGGCCACGGCGCGCTCATGCGCCGAGAATTGCGTCATCACCCGCAGGCTCATGCCCGCGCCGCCGTTCAGCATCGGCATGTTGGTAGCAACAAGGCGCAGCGCCTCGGCCACGACCCAGGTGCCGATGGCGAAATAGGCCCCTTCCAGCCGGTGCAGCAGGCCGTAGATCGGCACCGCCAGGATCGCCGGCGCCAACAGGCTGAGGAACACGGCGAGGAACGGGTTCACGCCGAAGGTTTGGGCGAGGACGAACATCGCATAGGCGGCAACGCCGACAAAGGCCTGCTGCCCGACCGAAACGACCCCGCCGTAACCCGCCAGCATGTTCCACATCTGCGCCACGGCGATATAGCAGGCGAGCGTCACCACGTCGCGGATCAGACCTTGCGAGGCCCACCACGGCATGGCGCAGATCCCCACAAGCGCGGCGGTGAACAGGACCAGCGCAACCCGGCCCGAGAGGGTCATGCGCGCGACACGATACTTGGACATGGGGCCCCCTCAGGCTCTGCGCTGGAAGATGCCTTGCGGGCGGATCGCCAGCACGGCCAGAAAGACGAGGTGCCCGGCAAGGATGCCGAAGCCCGGAGAGATGCGGAAACCGATGGCCTGACTGATGCCGAGGATCATCGCCCCAGCGAAAGCGCCCCAGATCGAACCCAGACCGCCGATGATCACCGCCTCGAAGGCAAAGATCAGCTGGAACGGGCCATCCGCCGGGGCCACGGTCGAGCGCATGGCCTGAAAGGTCGCGGCAAAGCCCAGGATGCCGACGGCGATCGCGGTCGCGGCGGCATAGACGTTGCGCGGGTTTACCCCCACCATCGCCGCCGCCTCGACATCCGCCGAGGCCGCGCGCAGCGACCGGCCGAAGCGGGTGCGGCGCATGGTCAGATCAAGGCCCCCGGTCAGCAGCGTGGCGCAGATCAGCACGATCAGCGGCAGCACGCCCACAAAGATCGGCCCCAGCGAGATCGAGGCCTGCTGGATCCCGCCGCCCGACAGCGACCGTGTGTCGGCCGACCAGATCACCAGCATCGCGTTCTGCAGCGCGATGGACAGCCCGAAGGTGGCGATCAGCGAGGGCAGCGGGTCGTTGCCCACCACCCGGTTCAAGAGCGCACGCTGCAACAGCCAGCCAAGCGCCGCGCCGATGGGCACCAGCGTCGCCAGCACCGCCCACGGCCCCAGCCCGGCGACATTGGCCAGCGAGATGCCGATCAGCGCCAGCAACACGACCAGATCGCCGTGGGTGACGTTGACGATCTTCATCACGCCGAACATCAGCGCCATGCCGAGGGCGTATTGCGCATAAAGGCCGCCCAGAAGGACGCCTTGGACGATGCCGTCAATCCAGTGCATGGCTGGCTCCGAAATAGGCGGCCGAGATCGCGTCACGGCTGATCTCGCCGGAGGTGCCGTGCAGGGTCACGCGCCCTTCCAGCAGACAATAAAGACGATGCGAGGCACGCTGCGCGAGGCCGACATCCTGTTCGACCAGCACCAGCGCCGTGCCGTTCGCGGTGATTTCCGGCAGGGCGGCATAGATCTCGCGCACCACCTTGGGCGCAAGGCCGAGGCTGATCTCGTCGCACAGCAGGATGCGCGGCTGGGCCAGAAGCCCTCGGCCGATGGAGACCATCTGCTGCTGGCCGCCCGACAGGTTCTCGACCGGCGTGCGGGCCTTTTCCCGCAGGATCGGGAACAGGGCAAAGACCCGCTCCAGTGTCCAGGGCTCGGCCACGGGCTTTGCGGCGTGTTCGCTGGCGACGCGCAGGTTCTCCTCGACACTCATCCCGGTGAAGAGGCGACGGCCCTCGGGCACGATGGCCAGCCCCTCGCGCACCATGCGATGCGGGGCGCGGCCGCCGACCGGCTGGCCGTCGAGGCGGATCATCTCGGGCGCGACGGGCAGAAGTCCCATGATCGCGCGCAACAGGGTGGATTTTCCGGCGCCGTTCGCGCCGATCAGCGCAACGGTCTCGCCGGAGTTCACGGTCAGGTCGATGCCGTGCAGGGCGCGCATGTCGCCGTAGCCGGCGATCAGGCCGTGGGTGGACAGAAGGGGCGTCATGCCTCGACTCCCATATAGACGCGCTTCACGTCCGGGTCTTCGATCACGGCGGCGGGCAGGCCCTCGGCGATCTTCTCACCGAAGTTCAGCACCATCAGCCGGTCGGCCACCGCGAAAAGGGCGTGCAGGACGTGCTCGATCCAGACAATCGTGGTTCCGCCGTCACGGATGCGGCGGATCAGGGCGACGAGCGCCTTGCCCTCGTCATCCGTCAGGCCGCCGGCGATCTCGTCCAGCAGCAGCAGGTCCGGCTTCGAGGCCAGCGCCCGCGCCAGTTCCAGCCGCTTGCGATCCAGAAGCGTGAGCGAGCCTGCCTCGGTATTGGCGCGCGGCGACAGCTCGCAATCCTCGAGGATCCGCGCGCAATGGTCATAGGCCTGCGCCTCGGTCATGCCGCCGCCGAAGGTCGCGGCGACGAGCAGGTTCTCGAAGGTGGTCATGCCGGCATAGGGGCGCGGGATCTGGTAAGTGCGCCCGATCCCGGCCCGCGCGCGGCGGAACGGGGGGCCGGCCAGAGGCCGGCCCCGGAAACGGATCTCTCCCGCATGGTCGCGGATGTCGCCGCTGACAAGGTTGAACAGCGTGGTCTTGCCTGCCCCGTTGGGGCCCAGGATGCCCAGAACCTCGCCCTGCCGGACCTCGAAATCGAGATCATGCAGAACCCGGACCGCCCCGAAGGACTTGCCCAGCCCGCGCGCCACCAGCAGCGGCGCGCTGTCTCCGTTTCGTTCCATCGTCCTATGACCTCAGACCGACCAGGGCAGCGGCACCATCGCCTGTTCCGGTTCGAACAGGGGATTGACGGTGTTGTCCACGATCTTCAGCTCGAAGGGCCAGCGCTCGCCGCGCACCCACTGACCGCCGAAGATCGGCGTGGTGGAGACGTTCGGATGCGGCCCGGACCCGAAATCGACCGGCCCGATCAGCGTCTGCATCGAGGTCGCGCGCAGCGCGTCGCGGTTGGCCTCGCGGTCCATGGGGTTGGTCGAGCGTTTCAGCGCGTCGATGGCGACTTCCCAGATCGCGTGACTGTAGCCCAGGGGCTGCGTCCATTGACGCCCGGTCTCGGCCTCCCAGGCATCGGCGACTGCGCGGCTGGTCTGGCCGGTGATCGACGACTGGAACGGGAAGGCGGGCGTCCACCAGACCTCGGACGACATGCCGACGCCCAGATCCCCCAGCGCCTCGATCCCCGAGGGGAAGAGCAGCGCGGCGGCGACGGTGATCGCCTTGGGATGGAAGCCCTGCTGCGCGCATTGGTTCACGAAGGTGGTCAGGTCGTCCACATAGGTGATACCGCCGACGATATCCGCCTCGAAATTCTTGAAGGACGAGATGATCGACGAGAAATCGTTGGTGCGCGGCTGGAAGAAGCCCGGCATGTTGGTCTGGAACCCGGCTGCCTGCGTGGGCGAGGGCAGGCCGTAATCGGTGTTGCCCCAGGTCTCGCCATCGGCGTTCTGCGGGAACAGCAGGCCGACATTGCGGTTCGTCTCGAGGCTGTTCCAGAGGCCCACGAAGGTGTTGAGCGCCTCGTCCAGACCCCAGAAGAAGTGGTAGGTCCACTCGAAGGGCTGCTCGCCGCCGCCGCGCGGAAAGACGATGGCCTGCCACGGCGCCGCGGTCGACAGGCAGGGCACGCCATAGAGTTCCGCCTGATCCGCCGCCGGGTTGATGATGTCGGTGGTCGACGCGGGCAGCAGCATGTGCACCTCGTCGTTCAGGATCAGGTTCGCTGCGACCTCGGCGGCACGGTTCGGGTCGGACTGGCCGTCACGCACCAGGATCTCCAGATCGTAGGTGCCCGCCGCCGTCTCGATACGCCCGCCGAGCGCCTCGCGGATGCGGTCCACGGTGAAGCCGTCGGTCTCGCCGAACAGCGCCAGCGGTCCGGTGGCCGGGGTGATGAAGCCCACTTTGATGGTGCCCGCGCTCTGGGCGCGAACGATGGACGGGGCCGACAGGGCCGCGACGCTGGCCCCCATCCCCTGCAACACGGTCCGCCGCGACGGCGTCCAGTTCATCGACTTGCTCATTCCATTTCCTCCCTGGGAAAAAGCTGATCTGTGGTAGGCGCGGCGCCTCCTCGGTCCCCGCGCGGTGCAGTCGGGATCACCCCCTGAGCGAGGATCCCCCGTCGATGGTCATCTGCGCCCCGGTCACATAGGCCGAGGCCGGCGAGGCGAGGTACAGCGCCAGGCCCTTGATCTCGTCTGGATCCGCGATCCGCCCGAGCAGCGATTGCGCCTCGAAGGCCGCGCGGTCGGCGGGGTTCTTCAGCCGTCCGCCGCCGATGTTGGTCGCAAAGGGCCCCGGCGAAATGCAGTTCACCAGAATCCCGAAGGCGCCCAGTTCCATCGCCGCATTCCGCACCAGGTGATCGACCCCGGCCTTGGCGGGCATGTAGGGGGTGCCGACGAAGCTCTCGTTCACCCGCGCCGCGACGGACGAGGTGACGATGATCCGCCCGCCGCCCGTGGCCTTCATGTGCCGCGCCGCGTGGCGGATGGTCAGGAACACCGCCGTCAGGTTCACCGCGATCACGCGGTCCCAGTGATCCTCGGGCATGGCGTCGATCTGGCCACGGGGGTCGCGCGCGCCCTCGGGCGTCAGGAAGCCCGGACCGGCGTCAACGCCCGCATTGGCAAAGACAACGTCGATGCGGCCGTGTGCGTCCGCCACCGCATCGAAAGCCTCGGCCAGCGCCTTGCGGTCGCTGACATCCAGCCTGCGTGCCCAGACGGTGCCGGGCCAGCCCTGCGCGGCGATCTCGGCCACGGTGCGGTCCAGCCCCGGCTGGTCGAGGTCCAGCACGCAGACCCGCGCGCCCCTCTCGACCATGATTTCGGCATAGGCCCGTCCGATCCCCGAGGCCCCGCCGGTCACGATCACCGACTTGCCCGCCACGTCGAACATCGTCTCCAGGGACATGCGCGTTCTCCTCCCCGCATCCATCCGAGCCGGGCTCAGATGAACATGTCCTTGTTGATGGCGATGCCGTTGGCCTCGCAGTAGCTGACGTAATGGTCGATGAACCAGAAGACATCGGCGGTGAAATCGTACTTGCCGTTGTCGTCGAAGAACTCGATTGCCCCGTTGAGCCAGAACAGCGCCTTCATGCCGTTCGGATCGTCGGAATAGAGCGTGTGCGCGGTGCCCGGCAGCTCGTAGACGAAATCGCCGGGACGGGCGACCCAGTCGTATTCGTAATAGCCCCACGACCCCTCGAGCGTGACCGCCGAGACGACGCCGCGATGCTTGTGCGTGCCGATCCGCCCGCCGCCCTTCACCCACAGGATGTTTGCGGCCGTGTTGGTGCGCACGTCGAAAGCCAGGTGCTTGATCGCCGCCTGATCGCCGAAGGGCACCCAGGGGTTATTCGCGTCGTCGCCGGGAATGAAAGCGCCTTCCTTGCCGAAGCGACGAATCATCGCCTCATGCGGTTCGGGCGGCAGGGCGGTGATGAATTCGGGTTTGGGCATCTGGTCCTCCTCTGACCTTGCCGATGGGATGCCTTTATCCGACAGGTCGCCCCCGGAATCGGTCAAACGGAAAAAGCGTGGCCTCGCATCCGATTTCAGCATCGCTGCGCGCAAAGGCTTGCCAGAAAGGCAGAAATTGATCCGGAAAGGGGGGCGAGGCCGCGCCGGGGGCCCGTCCACGCCCCGGCTTTCTGCACTGCCGCGTTATCATTTGGTGACATAGGAATAACGATATGATGAAGTGCGCCCCATGAAGACCGATAGCGCCCAGAACGATCTGTTGACCCGCGGCGGGCGTCCGACACTGCGCGACCTGCTCGACCTGCTGGAATTCAACCCGGCCAAGGGCACGATTCTGCTCAATGGCGAGCGGATGCTGCTGACCCGGGCAAGCCTCGGCGCGGACATCCGCGACCAGCTGATCCGCCGCTATTCCGAGCACGAGGCGATGGTGCTGATGCTGCGGCTGGGCTTCCGCGCCGGGCGCGAGGACGCCGAGTTCATCCGCAAGTCCTGGCCCACGCTCGACCCCGGCGATGCCTTCACCGCCGGCACGCGGCTGCACATGGTCACGGGAACGGTGAAGGTCGAAACCCTGTCCAACGATTTCGACTTCGACAACGACCGCTTTTCCGGCGATTTCCTCTGGCACGATTCGGTCGAGGCCTCGGCCTATCACCGCTCGCACGGGCGGGCGACGAAGCCTGTGTGCTGGATGCAGACGGGCTATGCCGCGGGCTATGCCAGCGTCTTTTTCCGCAAGCTGGTGATCTACAAGGAGACCAGCTGCTCGGCCATGGGCCACAAATCCTGCCGCGTGGTCGGCAAGACCGTGGACGGCTGGGGCCGCGACGATCCTTTCGTGCGCATGTTCCTGGACGAGGTGCTGGGCAACACCAGCGAGCCCTCGCTTGCCCCGACGCGCGTGCTGCGCCCCACTGTGCCCGAGGATCTGGACGCGCTGATCGTCGCCCCGGTGCGCGACCGGCTGGAGATCCTCGCGCGGTCCGGCGCGCCGGCCCTCATCACCGGGCCATCGGGCGCCGGGCTGCGGTCCGCGGCGCGCTGGCTCCACCGGCAGCGCGCGGCCGAGACCGGCTTCATCATCACCCATGCCCAGGCGGCCGAGCTGGGCGACCGGCTGGCCAGCCTGCGGCAGACCCACGGGCTGCGGCGCAGCACCACGCCGCTGCTGGCGATCTCCGCCATCGAGACGTTGCCTGCCGACCGTCAATGGATGCTGCTGGATCTGCTGACGGCCGAGAAGGGCCGCCCGCCGCAGGTGGTCGCCCTGGCCGGGTGCAGCCCCGAGGCGTTGTTTTCCTTGCCGGATTTCCTGCCGGAATTGGCCCATGCGCTGAATGTGCTGCCGATCCCGATGCCCGCGCTGGCGCAGCGACGCGCCGACATTCCGGCCATCGCCCGCGGGTTGCTGCCGGCCATGGCCTCGGCCGAGGGCGCCGTAAGCCAGGTGTTGAGCGACGATGCGCTGGCCCGGCTGGCGCAGATCGACTTGCCTGGCAACATCCCGCAGTTGCGGACTCTGATCCGGCGTGCCGCGCTGCTGGCGGCGACGCCCGGGATCATCCGGGCCGAGGACCTGGCAGCCGCGGAAGCCGTCGCCGCGCCCATCGGCACAGCCGTTGCCGGAACCGATCCCTGGAGCCGTGTTGCCGATGAGTTCCGCGCCGGCACGATCACCCTCGACAGCCTCAACGCGACGCTGCTTCGCGGTGCCCTGAGTGACGCAGGCGGCAATATCGCCGCGGCCGCGCGCCTTCTTGGCCTCACGCGGCCGCAGATGGCCTACCGCCTCGCCCAGATCGGCGGCGGGGCGACGGAGACGCGCGACTGAAGCGCCGAAGCCAGCCGCGCAAGATCGGGCGCTTCACTCAGCCGGCCGGGGCGTTAGCGCTTGAAGGACAGGATGCTGTTGGCATTGATGATGGCATTGGCGATTTCTTCGGTGCTGACCCGTTTCGACATCGCCTGTTCACGGATGACCTGATAGGCCTCCTTGTCCGAAATTCCGCGTGTTTCCATCAGGATGGACTTCGCTTCGGAAACTTTGCGGATCCCGAACAGCTTGCCTTCGAGACGGGCGATCTGTCTGTCCTTGGTTCTGGCCTGCTCGCTGACATGCCGGGCGACCACCAAGGCAGAAAGCAGGCCAAACGACCTCACCGGAGAGGCGATGACGCTTTTGGCCCCCAGCCTCAGGAGGGCATCGACGATGACCGGGTTCTCGTAATTCACGACCGCGATGATCGTCGGGGCGTTCTCGGCCTTTGACCAGGGGAATTCGAGCTTGATGACATCCGGCCGCACCGCGAGGAAAACGACATTGGTATCGGCGGGCGGCTCGGGCAAGGGCGGCCAGAAGGCCTGAACCTGGCAGCCGATGCGCTGCAGCTGCTGGGTGAGCTGCTCTCCGTCAGAATCCTGTGGGTGAAAGACCGCGACGCGCAAGGCGCGGAGCTCTCTCAGAAGCTTCGGCGTCTCCAGCGCCCGCTTGTCCCGACCGTCGCTTTTCATTTGTCCAGCTTCGCCGTCCAGTCGCCGAGAGAATGGGTCACAAGATACGGATCCGGAGAGACCGGGCGCCGTGCCTCTCGGACGATGGTGAATTGCCCGTTGGCATTCGCCTGGCCGATCCGGGGATAGAGACAGGTGTGATGGTTGGACGGGTCGATGCGGACCCGCCCCTGCGGCGCTTCGAATTCGGACCCGAGCAGTGCCGGCATCAGGGCGTCGATGACATCGGTGCCGGTCTGGCGAAACGCATTCGCGAAGAGATGCACCTGGACATAGGCCGCTTCCCAGGTCTGGTTGGGCTGGATCCCGCCTCCGAAACGGGAGCGGAAACTCTCCAGGCAGCGCCGGTTGTTCTGCGTGCCGATCGACTGGAAATAGGGGGCCGAGGTGAAGTGCCCGGCGGCGGCCTCGCCTCCCATCTGCGCGATCTCGGCCTCCGAGGTCGACAGGCTGCCGATCGGCATTTCCTTCGGGTTCAACCCGGCCTGCGCGTAGGCGTGGTAAAGGTATTGGGTCGGATTGCCGACGACGGTCGAGAAGATGAAATCCGGTCGCTCGGCCTTGATATCGGCAATGATGTCGACGAAGTCCTTTTCGGTCGCATCCAGGGGCACATAGCGTTCGCCGACTTTCGCGCCATCCGTCCGCTGCTGGATCAGGTCGGTCATGATCCGGTTGGATTCATAGGGGAATATGTAATCCGACCCCACGATATAGACCCGCGCACCGAAGTTCGAGGTCATGAACTCGGCCAGCTGGACGCTGTTCTGATTCGGCGCCGGGCCGGTATAGATCACGTTGTTGGAATGCTCGAACCCCTCGTAGAGCGTGGGATAGAACAGCAGCCGGTTCCACTTTTCGATGACCGGGATCACGGCCTTTCGGGTGTGCGACATGAAGCATCCGAAGATGACATTCACATTGTCCCTGATGATAAGCCGCTCGGCCAGAACCCGGTAATGCCCGGCCGAAGCATGGGGATCGTACTGGATCGGCACGATCTCGCGGCCGTCCAGACCCCCGGCTTCGTTGATCTCCTGGATGGCAAAGAGGGTGCCCTTCAGATGCGCGGTCTCGCTGGGCGAGACCGCGTCATTGTCCGAGAACAGCACCCCTACCCTGATCGGTTCGGTCGACATCTGAACGTATCCGCTATGAGCCCCGATATTCCGCGCGCGCGCCCCTCGTCACCCCTGGTAACGGCGGGTCGGTCGTGGAAATCCGCAGGACGTGCCATCCGTCACCTTAACAGCGCCGTCCCAGGGAAGGCGATACTGTCCGGCGGCTAGGTCGGTCATATAGGTATACGGACAATCCTGTGCCCCGCCTTCCACGGCGACATAGCCGCGATGACCGAACTGGTAGATGTTGTTTTCGACCCCCCAGAGCTGGCGCGCCTCGTCGGCAAGGCGCGGCCGGACTTCGGCCGTGATGATCTCGTCAGGCGCACCATTGCCGGTGACCAGCGGCACGCCGTCGAAGCCGACGATCGTGCCCTCGCCCATCGAGTTGAACACGCCATCTGTCCCGGCCATGCAGACATTGGCCGAATACATCAGGTTGCAAAAGGAATTGGCCTGATTGGTGATCGTCCAGGCATGCCGGATCGGCGCCGTGTAGCCGGCCGTGCGGATCATCACATTCGCCCCCTTGTAGGCACATTCCCGCGCCATCTCGGGGAACATGCCATCATGGCAGATGATCAGGGCCAGTTTGCTGCCATTCGGCCCGTCGCAGACCGGGATGCCCAGATTGCCCGGCTCCCAGGGTTCGACCGGCACCCAGGGGTGCATCTTGCGGTAATAGAGGCGGATCTCGCCGGTGTTGTCGATAATCAGACCGCTGTTGTAGGGGTTGCCTGCCGGGTTGAGCTCCATGATCGAGAAGCATCCCCAGATGTTCTCGCGCAGGCAGGCCGACTTGAAGGCGGCAACCTCCGGCCCGTCAAGGCGGCACATGATCTCGGGGTTGGTGTCCATCGACAGGCCGTGCAGGCAGTATTCGGGAAAGACCACCAGATCCATCGTCGCAAAGGCGCGCCGCGCCTTCGTCACCATGGCGCAGACTTTCTCGGTCTGCCGGGCCAGATCCGCTTTCGTCACCACAATCGGAAGCTGCAATTGCACCAGACCGATGACGACCCCATCCGGCGATTTGTTCAGTCCGCCCAGTCCGCTCATTCTCGACACATCCATGATTTGCTTTGGCAGGAAGGCAGGGCCAGCCGCTGGCCCTGCCCATGACCGCCCCCCGCGCGCGCGGCGTTACGGGGGCGGCAGGGTCGTCACGATGCCCTGTAGCGCAGCTCGGCGTTCGCCCGACGCTCCTCGCCGGTCAGCGCCCAATAGGCGAGCGCCCCGATCACGAAGGCCGAGACCGCGGTGGACAATCCGGGGAACATCCCCTCGACGAGGAAGGCGGCCAGCGACCCGATGATCCAGGCGGCAAAGGACTTGCCCCGCCAGGCGTAATCGGCCACCCGAGGCGTCCGGGTGAAATAGAGATCCACGATCATGATGGCGCCGATCGGGGGAACCAGGATGCCCAGCAGCGACAGCCACGGGACGAACATCGCCCAGACATTGGTCGCGGCAATCGCGATCCCGAAAACCGCCAGAATGACGGCCATCACCCGCATCCTGCTCTTGGCAATCCGCGACCAGCCCACCGCGGAATTGTAGAGGCAATGCGCGCAGACCGAACCGAGGTTGCACAGGACGAAGGCGAAGGCGATCACCGACAGCCAGGGCAGGTTGAGATTGACCAGATAGCCGAACATGTTGTCGCTGCCGAAGGGCTGCGGGTCCGGCAGGGCGAGCGCCGCGGTCATGATGCCGCCGACCAGCATTCCGTAGAGGTTGGCGAATGGGAAGGCGCTGAAGGTGGCGATCAGCGACCCTTTGGTATCCTTGGCCCAGCGGTTGAAATCGGCCGTCACCGTCCCGGCGTCGATGAAGAGCGCGATCACCATGGTCAGCCCGATGCCGAACGCCATGGACAGCTCCGGATTGGCGCCGGCGTAGGAATAGACCGCCGACCACCCGACCTGGCTGGCGGAATCGTAGGCCACCCAGGTGCCCAGAACCACGAACAGCGGCACCGATATGAGGCCGATCCAGTGCAGGCCGCGAATGCCGACGAAGGTGATGCCCAGATAGATCACCCCGGCGACGATCGTCATCAGCAGGTAACTCACGCCATAGGCGGTATGAATCAGGTTTCCGGTGATCCCGGTCTGGACGGCGAACCATCCCAGCAGCAGCGTCGACAGCAGGCCGGAGGCGATCACATAGCCTTTCCGCCCGAATACCAATGTTGCCAGCAGCGCGAAATTCATCCCCGTACGCGTTCCCAGCACGCCCAAGGCGCCGACATAGGCGAACATCATCGCGTTGCCGATCACCATTGCCCACAGGGCCTTTTCGAACCCCATGCCGGCCACCATCAGTGACCCGGTCATGGCGCTGGTCAGGATCATCGGAAAACCGATCCAGACGGTGGATACTGAGAATGTACTGTGTCGCGCCTGCAGCGGCACGGGTTCGTGCTCGTATTCGCTGCCCAGGACGTCGTCGACCTGTCCTTCAAGCTCGTCCAGCGCTTTGGAATTGTCTCTTGCGGTCATGTTCGCTCCCCAGTTTATCTGCGGGTCAAGTGACCAAAACGCAAAAGGCCCGACCCAGACGCGAACGTCTGGATCGGGCCTTGTTGCCCTGTGCCTGACCGGCAATGCTGGCGGTCGGTACAAATATCCCGCAGGCGCCTCTCATAAGGCGCTGGGGAAAGGGTAGCAGTTGCCAGATTCGTGTCAAGCGATGTCTCGGCGCGACGGATTCGGTCTGACCGGCAGCCACGGCGCCTCGCCCCGTGGCCTCCGCTGGAAGGGCATTCTGGCCCGTCCCGGCCGCGCCACCTTTGAGCGCGAAGACGTTCTTGTCCGCCACATGCGGCAGGGCGCACACAAGGGGTGCGACTTGGGCTTCATAGGTCACACGCGCCACTGTCGGTTTCCGGATTCACGAAATCTTCCGGCACCATGATCCGATAGCGCGGGTGGATCTTGCCGCCTCGGACCACGGCCCGGTCGCCGCTACCGAAATCAAATGCCTGCTGGTCGATCCGTTTGCACCAGGGATGGTCGTGGCGGGCGGCGACGACGAGGAACAGACGCTTGACCTTGATCTACCGGCAGGACTGCAGGAGGTCGCACAGCAGTCACGGGCGCAGGGTCGTCAGGCTTTCGAAATCCATGTGTGCGTGTGGAAGCCTTCATGGTCGGGCAGTTCGTCCATGGCTACCGGGATTGCACACGCCGGCGCCGACATCATGAGCCCCCGGTCCCATGGTTGGCCGGTCGTCTTGCCCTCGATCAAGCCCAGCTTCGGGTCGGCAAACAAGGATCGGGGGCGGGGTCTGATCGGGGCATCGATCGGCAGTTTCACCAGCAAATTAGGGATATTGTCCCGGTAGATCCAGATAGGTGCGCTTTCGCCGAGGCCGAGGATGCCTCCGACATACAGGGCCGCGAAATCCCGCGTCGACCAGATCGTCGACTGGTTGTGCTATCGGTGGGCGTCCTCGTTTTCCCGGACAATGGCATCCAAGAGAACCTCGCCGACAAGGCCATGACGCTGGGCATCCCGGTCATGAGGTTCGAGAAGGGGGCGTGAGGCGCGCAGACGCTTGCGATGGAGCGCGGTAGGCTTCGGCGTACACTGTTGCCCCGGTCGGGAGCGCCGGGGCGCAGGCCGAGCGCGTCCCACGATTTGAGGATCCGCTGCACTCCCCCGCCCTGATCGCTTTCCCCCGGCAGGTCAGACGATGGTGTGGGTCGGCTCATGAGTTCCGCCTACCACACTCGATTCGCGAAATTGGCGCGTCACAACGTGTGTCCAACCGAGCCTTCGGACCAGGTGTCGTCGCTTCCCCTGGTTCTGACTCTGCGCGCAACCGGGCACGGGTTGCGTTGCACGCCGGGGCGACCCTTCCTGCGACGGTTCCGGGGCAACCGCCGGTCTAGCGAAGGCCCCGCAGCCGCTCGTTGCGCCGACGCAGGAGTTCCAGCGTGGCCAGCAGCAGCACCGAAAGCAGGATCAGCAGCGTGGCGACGGCCAGAATGCTGGGGCTGATCTGTTCGCGGATCCCGGACCACATCTGCCGCGGCACGGTGCGCTGGCTCGCCCCCGAAAGGAACAGCACCGCCACCACCTCGTCGAACGAGGTGACGAAGGCAAACAGCGCCCCCGAGATCACCCCCGGCGCGATCAGCGGCACCACGACCTGAAAGAAGGTGGTGGCGGGTGGCGCGCCCAGGCTGGCCGAGGCGCGCATCAACGAGCGGTCGAAGCCGCTCAGCGTGGCGGTGACGGTGATGACCACGAAGGGCGTGCCGAGCGCGGCATGGGCCAGGATGATGCCGGGGAAGGTCTGGCTGAGCCCGACATTGGAAAAGAAGAAATACATCCCCGCCGCCGAGATGATCACCGGCACGATCATCGGCGAGAGCAGCAGCGCCATCACCGAAGCGCGGTAGGGCATGCGCGAATTTGACAGGCCCAGCGCGGCGACGGTGCCCAGCAAGGTGGCGATCAGCGTGGCGAAGACGCCGATGACGAAGCTGTTGCGGAACGCGTTCAGCCAGTCCTCGCTGCCCAGCACGTCGCGATACCAGCGCAGCGAATAGCCGGCGGGATCAAAGTGCAGCATCTCCGGGGTGAAGGTGAAATAGGGCTCGGCGTTGAAGGACAGCGGGATGACCACCAGGATCGGCGCGATCAGGAACAGGTAGATCAGCCCGCAGAGCAGCTTGTAGCCGAGGGTCCAGAGGCGGTCGCCGAGCGTGACATAGGGGGGAAGTTTGGCCATCGCGCTCATCCCATCTTGAGGTTGTCGATGCCGACCAGCCGGTCATAGATCCAGTAGAGCGCCAGCACCCCGACCAAGAGGATCGTGCCCAAAGCCGCGGCCAGACCCCAGTTGAGCGAGCTTTGCATGTGATAGGCGATCTCGCTGGAAATCAGCTGGCCGGTGCGGCCGCCGACCAGCGCGGGGGTGATGTAATAGCCGATGCAGAGGATGAAGACGAGCACCGAGCCGGCGCCAAGGCCGGGGATGGTCAGCGGGAAGAACACGTCGATCCAGGCGCGCGAAGGCGTGGCACCCATCGAGATGGCGGCACGACGGTAATTCGGCGGGATGGTCTTCATCACCGAATAGAGCGGCAGCACCATGAAAGGCAGCAGGATATGGGTCAGCGCCACGATGGTGCCGGTCATGTTGTAGATCAGCTGCACCCGCCCCTCGTCGTCGAGGATCCCCAGCGCCACCAGAATGTCGTTCAGCACCCCCTGCGACTGCAAAAGCACGATCCAGGCGGTGGTGCGCACCAGAAGCGAGGTCCAGAAGGGCAGCAGCACCAGGATCATCAGCAGATTGGCCCGCCCGGTGGGCAGCGTCGCGAGTTGGTAGGCGATCGGATAGGCCAGCAGGACGCAGAACAGGGTCACCAGCAGGCTGACCCAGAGCGTCTTGAGATAGAGGCCGATGTAGATCCGGGTATTTTCGGGCTGCAGGACGATGTCGCCGTCGACGTCGCGTGTCCGGTCGGTGGCGGCGAGGTAATAGGCGCCGGTCAGGCGACCGTCGAGCGCCTTGAGGCCGGCCCAGATCTCGGGTTCGGACCAGCGCGGATCGACCTCTTCGAACAGCGCGCGATAGCTCTGGCCGTCCTCGGCCCCGCGGCGCAGCGCCCGGCCAAGGCGGGTGAGCGCGCTGCGGCTGCCCGGCAGGTCGTAATTGAGCCGGCTGGCAAGCCTGCCCAGATCGCCTGTCTCATCGGCGGCCAGCAATTCCTCGGCAAAGAGCCGGTAGGTGGCCTCGGCCGGCAGGGTGGGCGGGGTCCAGCTTTGCAGCGCCTCAAGGGTCTGCGGGATCGCCCGCACCGGCACCGGATTGTCGACAGAGCGGGCGATCATCAGCAGGATCGGGAACACGAAGGTGACCAGGATGAAGGCCAGCAACGGCACGGTCAGCCCGAAGGTCTTCAGCTTGTTCCGGCGCTCGGCCTGCCGGAGCTTGGCCTTCAGGGTCAGCCCGTCGTCACCGAGGATCGGCGTGGAATCGGCCATGGTTCTGTCCCCCGACCCGGTCAACCGTCGAGCGCGCGGCAATCGCCGGCATTCCAGCCGAAATGCACATTCGCGCCGGGTTCGAGCATCGCATGGCGGTCGGAATTGGGCAGCTTGACGATGAAATCGTCCTGCCCGCAGAGCGACACCCGGGTGCGGATGTGGTCGCCGAGATAGATCAGTTCCTCGACCTTGCCGGCAAATACATTGTCGATTTCGCCAGCCTTGGCATGGACCGTCACCCGTTCAGGGCGCAGCGACAGCGTGGTCCGGCTGCCCACCCCGCCGATATTGACAGCCAGCGATCTGACCATCGAGCCGTCGCCCAGTTCGACCTGGCATATGTCGCCGTCACGGCTGCGGACGATGCCGTCGAGGCGGTTGTTCTCGCCGATGAAATGCGCCACGAAGGCATTGCTCGGCCGCTCGTAAAGCTCGGTCGGCGGGGCCAGCTGCTGGATCACCCCGTCATTGAACACGGCGATCCGGTTGGACATGGTCAGCGCCTCGGACTGGTCATGGGTGACATAGACCACGGTGACGCCGATCCGCTCGTGGATATGCTTGATCTCGTATTGCATCTGCTCGCGCAATTGCTTGTCGAGGGCGCCCAAGGGTTCGTCCATCAGTACGATGTCGGGGTCGAAGACCAGCGCCCGCGCCACCGCCACGCGCTGCTGCTGACCGCCTGAAAGCATGCCGGGCCGCCGGTTGGCAAAGGGCGCCAGCTGCACCATATCGAGCGCCCGCAGCACCCGCGTCTCGCGCTCGGCCTTGTCGATGCCGCGCACCTTCAGCGGATAGGCGAGGTTCTCGGCCACGCTCATATGCGGGAACAAAGCGTAATTCTGGAACACCATGCCGATGTTGCGCTTGTGCGGCGGCACCCGGTTGATCGAGCGCTGGCCGATATAGATCTCGCCCCGCGTCGCGGTCTCGAAGCCTGCCAGCATCATCAGACAGGTGGTTTTTCCCGAACCGGACGGGCCCAGCATGGTGACGAATTCACCCTTGGCGATGCTGAGGTTGAGGTCCTTCACCACCAACGTCTCACCGTCATAGCTCTTTTGCACGCCCTCGAAGCGCACGGCGGCCTGCGTCGCGTCCATCTGTCGCCCCCTCAGGAAAGCCCGAATCCGATCATCGGATCAGCCTAGCATGAGGGTGTTTCAAATGATACATTTTTGTAGATAACTTGAACATATGCAAAATACATGCTATGGAATCAATGCTGGGCCGTCTGGTCCGACACTGCTGCCGGGCTCCGAATCCGGTCGAAATCAAAAGCGCCGCAGGCGCGATAAACGGGGAGAAGATGATGAAGATTGGTTTCACACCAATGCGGCTCGCCTGTCTGGCGGCGGGTCTGTCGCTGCCGGTCCTCGCGCCTCTGAGCGCGGGCGCCGACAGCCTGACGGTCGTCGGATGGGGTGGTGCGCTGAGCGAGGCCGAGGCGCAGGCCTTCGAGGCGCCGTTCACCGCCGCCACCGGCGTCGAGATCATCTCCGAGGTCTATAACGGCGGCCTGGCGCAAGTGCGCGCGCAGGCCGAATCCGGCCATGTGACCTGGGACGTGATCGATGCCGAGATGACCGATGCAACGCTCGGCTGCGACGAGGGGCTGCTGGAGGAGATCCCGACCTCCTCGCTGGCGCCGGGGGCTGACGGTTCGACGCCGCAGGACGATTTTTTCGGCGATGCGCTGCAGGATTGCGGCGTGGCCAATTACGTCTGGGCCAATGTCTTTGCCTTCGATGCGCGGCAATTCCCCGATGGCGGGCCGACCAGTGTCGCCGATCTGTTCGACACCGAGCGTTTCCCCGGCCGTCGCGGCCTGCGCCGCAGCCCGCGCGCCAATCTGGAATGGGCGCTGATGGCGGATGGTGTGGCGCTCGATCAGGTCTATGCCGTGCTGTCGACGCCCGAGGGGGTGGACCGCGCCTTTGCCGTGCTCGACCGCGTCAAGGACGATGCGATCTGGTGGGAAGCCGGCGCTCAGCCGCCGCAATTGCTGGCGGACGGCGAGGTGGCGATGACCTCGGCCTATAACGGGCGGCTGTTCAACGCCATCGTGCGCGAGGGTCAGCCCTTCGAGATCGTCTGGGACGGGCAGGTCTGGGATTACGGCGCGTTCATCATCCCCCGCGGCGCCCCGAACCGCGAGCGGGCGCTGGAATTCGTCCGCTTCGCCACCGCGCCGGAGCAATTGGCCGAGCTGACCAATTACATTTCCTACGGCCCGGCGCGGGCCTCGGGTGTGACGCTGGTGCCTGCCGAGATGCAGGCGCAGCTGCCGACCGCCGAGGCGAACTTCGCGTTGGGCTTGCGTTCCAGCGCTGAATTCTGGTCGGATTACGGCGAACAGCTCGAAGCGCGGTTCAACGCCTGGCTGGCGGCGAACTGAAGCCGTCAGGGCGCGCCGCAACAGGCATGGCGCGCCCTTTCGACCACGGCAGGCGGGGCGGGGCGACGAGGCGAGAGTAACAGGGGGGATCGGGGTGAACGAGTTTGACGATATCCAGGAGCGGCTGACGCGCCTTTATCCCAGCCTGCCGCCGACGCTGCAGCGCGCCGGTGCCTATATGCTGGAAAACCCCGGCGCCATCGCCACCCAGTCGATGCGCCGGATCGCCGAACATTCGGGCATCGCGCTGCCGAACTTCGCCCGTCTGGCCAAGTCGCTGGGTTTCGACACCTACAACGAATTGCGCGAGGTCTATCGCCAGCGGGTCACCGGCGGCGCCCTGCCCGGCTATCCCGAGCGCGCCGAGGGGCTGCAAAGTTCGGGCAAGACCTCGGGCGACGAGGCGATCTGGGCCCAGTTCCGCGATTCCGCCCTGGCCAATGTCGCCAGCGTCTTTGCCCGCATTGATCCGGTCACCATCGCCGAGGTGGCCGAGACACTGTTGAGCAAGAACACGATCTATGTCGCCGGCATGCAGGCTTCGTATCCCTTCGCCAACTACCTCGCCTATGTCGGTGGCATGGTGGCGGGGAAAATCCGGCTGCTGGGTCGGCGCGGCGGCATCATCGCCGACGATCTGGTGGATATCGGGCCCGGCGACGCCCTCGTATGCCTTGCCATCCAGCCCTGCGCGCGGCTGACCGTGCAGGTGGCCGAACTGGCCTATGAGCGGGACAGCTATGTGGTCGGCATCACCGACAGCCTGGCCTCGCCGCTGGCCCCCTATTGCAGCAAGGTGCTGGTCACTTCCTGCACCTCGCCGCTGTTCTTCGAATCCTATGTGGGTTCGACGGCGATCCTCGAATTGCTCATCGGCTTCATGACCCTGCGCGCCGGCCACGAGGCCATCGACCGGATCTCCGAGATCGAGACCGACCGCCGCCGGCTGGGCGAGTATTGGAACACCGAGCGCGACGGAGCGTCGAAATGAATCCCGGAGACAGTCTGAGCCTGCTGGCGTGCCAGATCGAGGTGCCGGTGACGCGCAGCGCCGCCGCCCGCGACGCGCATCTGGCGGCGATGCGCGCCAAGGTCGAAACGGCTTTGTCGCGCGCCACCGCGGATCTGGTGGTGCTGCCGGAACTCTCCAGCATCGAATATTCGCGCCTCGCCTTCGAGGCCCTGGACGCGCTGGCGGAACCGGCCGAGGGGCCGTCCCTCGCCACCTGGTCGGCGGTGGCGCAGCGCTTCGGCTGTCACGTCGCCTTCAGTTTTCCGCGCCGCGAAGGGGGGGCGGTGTTCATCACCCTGGCGGTGGTCGGGCCGGACGGGCGGCTGGCCGGTTCCTACGACAAGATCTATCTGGCCCAGTTCGGGGCCTCGATGGAGAAGGAATTCTTCACCCAGGGCGACGGGCTTTCCGTCTTCGATATCAAGGGCTTTCGCGTCGGTCTGAGCATCTGCGCCGATATCCGCATCCCGGAATTGTCGCGCGCCCTGACCCTTGATGGCAGGGCCGACCTGATCCTGCATTCGGGGGCCTATTACCGCGATTCCACCTTCCATTCCTGGCACAGTTTCGTTGTCGCCCGCGCGCTGGAGAACCAGGTGTTCTTTCTCAGCCTCAACCGCGCCGGAACCGATTACGGCGCCTCGATGTTCTGCCCGCCCTGGGTCGATGAGATCCGCAAGCCCTATCTCTTCGCCGATACCGGCGAGGAGCTGGTTCGGCTGGTGGCCGACCGGGCCGAGATCACGCTGGCGCGCGAGAACTACGCCTTTCTCAAGGACCGCAAGGCGCAGCACGCGCTGCGCGACGCCCCTGCCTCCAACCCTGAACCGGTGCCCCATGAGTGACACACAACTGCCTGCCAGCGCCTCTGTCGTGGTGCCGGGCGGTGGTGTCATGGGCTGCCCGACGCTCTGACACTGGGACGGACTCCGGGTCTTTGATCCATGTATCACCACCGCAATCCCTTCAGTGGCGATCGTCAATCTGGGACCGCAAGGGGCGCCGACACGGGCGTCCGCTCGCCCGGCGCGACGGCATCGCTCGAGTCGGCGGGCGATCTGCTTCGTGTCAAAAAACATTAGTTTTTCGGTGACTTTCGGCGGGCGGCTGTTCCACGCTTGTGCAGCCGGGCGTCGTGGCGCCCGTCGAGATCCAACCGAAAACCCTCGACACAACAACCCGGAGATCCCCATGCTCATCAAGAGACTGACCCTTGGCGCTACCCTGCTGGCATCGATGACGATCGCTTCCGGGGCCTTTGCGCAGCAGCAGTTCATCACCATCGGCACCGGCGGCGTCACCGGCGTCTATTACCCGACCGGCGGCGCGATCTGCCGATTGGTGAATGCCAACCGGGCCGAGACCGGCATCCGTTGCGCGGTCGAATCCACCGGGGGTTCGGTGTACAACACCCGCACCATCCGTCAGGGCGAGCTGAACTTCGGCGTCGTGCAATCCGACGTGCAGGCGGCAGCTGTCGCCGGCTCGGGCAGCTTCGAAGCCGACGGCGCCTATCCGGGGCTGCGCTCGCTCTTCTCGATCCATCCCGAACCGCTGCACGTCATGGCGCGCCGCGATTCCGGGATCACCAGCGTCGCCGACTTCCCCGGTCACCGGGTCAATATCGCCAATCCCGGTTCGGGCACGCGGGTCCTTGCCGAGACGCTGCTGTCCTATTACGGGGTCGATGTGAGCGCGCTGTCGCTTGCCGCGGAACTCAGCTCGGCCGAACAGGCGGCGGCGCTCTGCGACGGCAATATCGAGGCCACGGTCTGGGCCGCCGGCCTGCCCAACGGGTCCAGCCAGGAGGCGACCTCGACCTGCGACGTGGCGATCCTGCCGCTCGCCGGGGAAGAAATCGACCGCCTGCTTGCCGAGAACAGCGCCTATGCGGCGGCGACGATTCCGGGCGGCATGTATGCCGGGAACCCGGACGACATCCCCTCCTGGGGTCCCCGCGCGACAATTGTCACCGACGCCAGCACGCCTGACGACGTGGTCTATGCCGTGGTCAGCGCGGTGTTCGAGAATTTCGAGGAATTCAAGCGCCTGCACCCGGCTTTCGAGCGGCTGGACGTGGCCGAAATGATCGCCTCGGGGCTGACCGCCGAACTGCACCCCGGCGCCGTGCGCTACTATCAGGAGCGCGGCTGGATGTAATCCGACCCTGCGCCCGCCCGTCTTGCGGCGGGTGGGCGCGACCAACGACCCCCTGCCCGGAGCCCTGATGTGACCAGCAGCCAGATTGACGCCGCCGACAGCCGCGACTTCATCGCCGAGGCCGATACCGGCGCGCGCGCCCCGACCGGGGGGTTCAACCGGCGCGTCCTGTGGTTCGTGCCGCTGTTGTGGTCGGTGTTCCAATTGTGGATCGCGTCGCCGCTGCCCTATGAGCTGGGGATCTTCGTCGTCAACAACGGGCAGGCGCGCTCTATCCACCTGGCCTTCGCGGTGTTCCTGGCCTTCACCGCCTTTCCGACCTTCAAGCGCAGCCCGCGCCACACGATCCCGCCACAGGACTGGGTCCTGGCGCTGGTGGGCGCCTTCTGCGCGGGCTACCTGTATCTTTTCTGGCGCGAGCTCGCCGCACGCTCGGGCGCCCCCAACACCACCGACATCGTGAGCGCCTGCATCGGCGTGGTGCTGCTGCTCGAAGCCGCCCGCCGGTCGCTGGGCCTGCCGCTGATGGCCGTGGCCGTGGTCTTCATGGGCTATGTCTTCTTCGGTTCGTCCGAATGGCTGCCCGATGTCATCCGCTGGCGCGGCGCCTCGATCGAGCGGGCGATGAGCCATTTCTGGCTGACCAGCGAGGGCGTCTTCGGCGTGGCCCTGGGCGTCTCGTCGGGCTTCGTCTTCCTCTTCGTGCTGTTCGGTGCCTTGCTCAACCGCGCGGGGGCGGGCAATTATTTCCTGTCGCTGGCCTTCGCCACGCTGGGCCATCTGCGCGGCGGCCCGGCCAAGGCCGCGGTGATCGCTTCGGCGGCGACGGGCCTGATCTCGGGATCGTCCATCGCCAATGTGGTCACCACCGGCACTTTCACCATCCCCCTGATGAAGAAGGTCGGCTTCAGCCCGGCCAAGGCGGGGGCGGTCGAGGTCTCATCCTCGATCAACGGCGTGCTGACGCCGCCGGTGATGGGCGCCGTCGCCTTCCTGATGACCGAATATGTCGGGATCAGCTATGTCGAGGTGGTGCGCACGGCGATCATTCCGGCCGCCATCTCGTACATCGCGCTGCTCTATATCGTGCATCTTGAATCCCTGAAGATGGGCCTCAAGGGCACCAGCCGGATGAATCCCGTGCTGTTCCTGTTGCGCGCGGTGCTCGGCGTGTCGCTCGGCATCATCGCTGCCGGATCGGTGCTGTGGCTGTCGGGCAAGGCGGTCGACGCGCTCGAATTCGGGCTGGGCGGCATGGCCAGCCCGGTGCTGATCGCGCTGTTTCTGCTGGTCTATGTCTTGCTCGTGCGCATCGCCGCGCGCCAGCCCGATCTCGACCTCTCGGTCGAGGCGATGCAGCATCTGCCGCCGTTGCCTGTCATTCTGCGCAGCGGGTTTCACTACCTGATGCCGATCTTCCTGCTGATGTATCTGCTGATGGTCGAGCGACGCTCGCCGGGCTATGCGGCCTTCTGGTCGGCCTGTTTCATGCTGCTGGTGCTGCTGTCACAGGGCACGCTGAAGGCCCTGTTCCGCGGCGAGGGCAACTGGGGCGCGACGCTGCGCCATGGCCTGTCCGAGGCCTGCGAAGGGCTGATCGAGGGCGCGCGCAACATGATCGGCCTCGCCTGCGCCATGGCGGTCGCGGGGATCATCGTCGGGTCGGTGACACTGACCGGAATCGGTCAGGTGATGGCCGAATTCGTCGAGTTCCTGTCCGGCGGCAACCTGATGCTGATGCTGGTCTTCGTGGCGCTGATCTCGATCGTCCTCGGCATGGGGCTGCCGACCACCGCCAATTACATCGTCGTCTCGTCGTTGATGGCGGGCGTCGTGGTCGAACTGGGGGCGCAGAACGGGCTTCTGGTGCCGCTGGTCGCTGTGCATATGTTCGTCTTCTATTTCGGGATCATGGCCGACGTGACCCCGCCCGTGGGGCTGGCCAGCTTCGCCGCCGCCGCCATTTCGGGGGCGGATCCGATGCGCACCGGTTTTCAGGCGTTCTTCTATTCGATCCGTACCGCGCTTCTGCCCTTCCTGTTCATCTTCAACACCGATCTGTTGCTGATCGACGTGACCTGGGCGCATGGGATCGTCATCTTCATCGTCGCGCTGATCGCGATGCTGGTCTTTGCGGCCGGAACCATGGGCTGGTTCCTGACCCGCTCGCGGCTGTGGGAATCGGCGGTGCTGGTGCTGGTGGCGCTGACGCTGTTCCGCCCGGGATTCTGGCTGGACCGCCTGTGGGAGCCCTTCGACCAGCGCCCCCCCGCCGAGATTTTCGCCATCGCCGAGGCCGCGCCCGGGGGCGGAACGATAAGGGTCGCGCTGGAGGGCATGACCATCGATGGCCGCGAAGTGTCGTCCTATTACCGCCTGCCGATGGGCGAGGCCGGGCGACCGGGCGCCGAGCGCCTTGCCCAGAGCGCCGGGCTGGAACTGGTCGAGCGCGACGGCGCGGTGATCGTCGACCTGATCACCTTCGGCGGACCCGCCGAACAGGCCGGAATCGACTTTGACTGGACCGTGACCCGTGTCGAGCTGGCGAACGACCGTCCACCCAAGGAGATCTTCTTTCTGCCCGCCTTCCTGCTGCTGGGTCTGGTTGCCTTTATGCAGCGCCGGAGGCTGGGGCGCAGCGCCGTGGTGACCGCATGAAACCGCCTGTCCTCGCCGCCCTGGACCTCGTGGACGAGGCCCTGCACGACGCCATCCTGACCAAGGCCGCCCAGCTCGCGCGGCTCGATGATGCGCCGCTGGCGGTGGCGACTGTCCTGCCCGATTTCGGCCTGTCGATGGTCGGCACCTATTTCCCGGCCGACACTGCCCAACGGGCGCTCGCCGATGCCTCGGTACGGCTGCACGCGCTGACTGACCGCATTCTGCCCGGCCTGCCGGTCAGCCATATCGTCACGCAGGGCGCCATCTATCACGAGATCCTCGAGCAGGCCGATCGCATTGGCGCGGGGCTGATCGTGATGGGGGCCCATCGTCCCGAACTGGCGGATTACCTCCTTGGCCCCAATGCCGCGCGCGTGCTGCGTCATGCGCGGTGCTCGGTCTTCGTGCTGCGCGACCCGGGGTGATTCGCAGGCAAAGGACATCGGAACAAACTGGCCGTCTTGCGCAGAAAGATAACTAATGTTTTTTCTTCGCCACCCAATACGCCTGATGCTCGCGCCGAAGCTCCTCGTAGGACCTGATTCGCTCGCGGGCCGGTTCGCCCGCCTCGGCGACGATCATCGCCACCAGCACCTCGATGACCGCCAGCGTGCCGACATAGCAGGCCAGATGATGCGTCGAGAGCGGCGAGGTGATCAGCGTCTCGTCCGCGCTGAAGTCCGGCGAAACGATGTCGCTGTCCGAGATCAGGACCAGCGTCACCCCTTTGCGTTGGGCAAAGCGACAGGCGTCGATCGTCTCACGCGAATAGGGGGTGACCGTGATCGCGATCAGCACGTCGCCGGGGCCGGCATTGTGCAGCTCGTCGATGGCGCTGTTCATGTGACGCGGGATCAGTTGCAGGTTCGGCAGCGCCATCCGGCCGACATAGTGCAGGTAATAGGCCATCGCGTAGCTGGCGCGGACGGCGGTCAGGTAGACGGTCCTTGCCTCAAGCAACGTGCGCACCACCCGGTGCAACTGGTCCGGCAACAAACGCTCCAGCGATCGCTGTACGGTCGCCATCTCGTTCAACGAGGCCTCGGCCTGGGCCAGCCCCAGCGGACCCTGCTCGCGCAGATGGCTCACCCATTCCGGCTGATCGACGGTGGCCGATGCCGAAACCAGCGCATGGCGAAACGGCTCGCGGAACTCGTCATAAGTCGCGAAGCCCATGCGCTCGGCCAGCCGCACCAGCGTATAGGTGCTGACCCTCGACTTGCGCGCGGTCTCGCGGATCGAATCGAGGCCAAAATCCGAAGGGTGGTCGACGACATATTTCGCCACCGTGCGCAGCCTGCGCGGCAGGTCGGGCAGCCGGGATTTCAGGTCGTTGCTGATCCGCGTGCGAAGGGTCGGATCCATTGGCATCTCCGGGGCGAAAGGCGCGTAACAAGCGTTATTTTCTGATACTATTGACGATTTTTGTTTTTCCCACAACATCGAACCCGCCAACGCCGACCACCCTGCTCGCCCACTCGCCCACTCGCCAACGACAGGGCCTCGCCCGAACCCAAGGAAACCATCATGGCCGATTCCCTGCCCTCTCATGCCTCGGTCGTCGTCATCGGCGGCGGCATCATGGGCTGCTCGACGCTCTATCACCTCGCCAAGCTGGGGGTTTCCGATGCCATCCTGCTGGAGCGCAACGCGCTGACTTCGGGCACCACCTGGCATTCGGCGGCGCAGGTGCGGGCGCTGCGCAATTCGCAGAACCTGACGCGGATGATCCAGTATTCGGTCGACCTGTACTCGCGGCTCGAAAAGGAGACCGGGCAATCGGTGGGCTGGATCCAGAAAGGGTCGCTGTCGATCGCCACCAATCCCGACCGGCTGACCCATATCAAGCGGCAGGAGGCGCTGGCGCGCGCCTATGGAATCGACGCCCGTTCAATCAGCGCCGCCGAGGCCAAGGAGCGCTGGCCGCTGATGAATGCCGATGACGTGCTGGGCGCGGTCTGGTCGCCCGATGACGGGCGCGTCTCGCCCTCGGATGTCTGCGCGGCGCTGGTGAAGGCCGCGAAGGGGCTGGGCGCGCGGATCTTCGAACGAACGGGCGTCACCGGCATCCTGACCGAGAACGGGCGGATCAAGGGGGTGGAGACCTCGCAGGGTACGGTGATGTGCGACGCCATCGCGCTCTGCACCGGACTCTGGTCGCGCGAGTTGGGGGCGATGGCAGGGGCCGAGGTTCCGGCGCTGGCCTGCGAGCATTTCTACCTGCTCACGAAGCCCATCGCCGGCATCGCGGGCAACATGCCGACGCTCTCGGACCACGACAACCATCTCTACATCCGCGACGACAGCGGCGGCCTTCTGGTCGGTTGCTTCGAGCCGATGGGCAAGCCGATCGCGCCAGGTGTCCTGAACGAGAGCTTCGAATTCGGGCTTCTCCCCGAGGATTGGGACCATTTCGAGCCGATGATGATGAACGCCCTGCACCGGTTGCCGGCGCTTGAGACGGCCGAGGTGAAGATGCTGCTCAACGGACCCGAGAGCTTCACCCCCGACGGCACCTTCATGCTGGGCGAGACGGCCGAGACGCGCGGCCTGTTCCTGGGCTGCGGCATGAACTCGGTCGGCATGGCCTCGGGCGGGGGTGCGGGGATGAACCTCGCGCATTGCATCGTCCACGGGCATACCGCCTATGACCTGTCCGAGGCCGATGCCAAGCGCTTCGCGCCGGTGTTCAACTCGCTCGACCACCTGATGGCCCGCGCACCCGAGATCCTGGGTACGCATTACGACATCGCCTATCCCGGCAAGCAGCTGAAGACCGCGCGCAACCTGCGCGCCCTGCCGCTGGACGCCGAATACCGCGCCGCGGGGGCGCATATGGGCCAGGTCTACGGCTGGGAGCGCCCGCTCTATTTCGGCAAGACGTCCGAGCCGACGCCGCGCTTCGAACGCCCCGACTGGTTCACCAATGTGGGTGCCGAGGTCAGGGCCGCGCATGAGAAAGCCGCGATCTTCGACGCCTCGCCCTTCGGCAAGATCGAGGTCGAGGGAAAGGATGCCGAGGCCTTCCTGATGCGCGTCTGCGCCGGCCACATGAACCGCAAGCCGGGATCGGTCATCTACACCGCGATGCTGAATGATCGGGGCACCTTCGAATCCGACCTGACCGCGCAGCGCCTCGGCCCTGACCATTACCGTCTGTTCACCGGCACCGCCGCCATCAAGCGCGACATGGCCTGGCTCAGCCGCCACGCCGAGGGCTTCGACATCACCCTGACCGACAGCACCGAGGCTTATGCCGTGCTGGGCCTGATGGGCCCCGAGGCCGCGCGCATCGTCGCCGAATGCGGCGCGCCCGAGCTGAACGAGCTGGGCTATTTCCGGCAGACCGGCGCCCATCTTGCCGGGATCCATGTCCGCGCCGCGCGGCTGTCCTATGTCGGCGAGGCGGGCTGGGAGCTGACCTGCAAGGCCACCAACGCGCCCGCGCTCTATGCCGCGCTGACCGCTGCAGGGGCTGTGCCCGCAGGAATGTTCGCGCAGACCTCGATGCGGGTCGAAAAGGGCTTCTGCGCCATGGGCCACGAACTGGACAGCGACATGACGCCGATCACCGCAGGTCTCGACTTCGCGGTGCGCAAGTCGGGCGGATTCATCGGGGCGGAGGCATTGGCGGCCGCGCGCGCCAGCGGGACGCGCTCGGTGATCGTCTCGCTGGTGCTGGACGATGCGGAGGCCGTGCCGTTGGGCCACGAGCCGGTCTATCGGGGCGATTCCATCGTCGGCAAGACCTCGTCCGCCGCCTTCGGCTACCGTATCGGCAAGCCGGTGGCGCTGGCCGCGGTCAAGGTTCCCCTGGCGGAGGGCGAGCGCGTCAAGGTCGATATCGCGCGACGGCTTTGCGACGCGACGGTGACGCTCGGGCCGGTCTTCGATCCCTCGGGCAGCAGGATGAAACCGTGATCCGCGTGGTTCCACTTCAGCGCGCGGCCGAGGCCGCGCCGCTGCTGCGGGTCCTGCGGGCGACGCTGGATGACGCGACCTTTGCCCTGCGCCTTGAACGGGCCGAGGCGCAAGGCTACCGCGTGCTTGCTGCCCTTGATGGGTCGGCAATGGTCGGCGCGCTGGGGTATCGCCTCAGCGATGATCTGACCTGGGGGCGGACGCTTTATGTGGACGATCTGGTGGTCGCGCCCGACCGGCGCAGTTCCGGCATCGGCAGGGCGCTTCTGGCCGAGGCGCGGGCGCAGGCCGCCACCAGCAACTGCGATCACCTGCGGCTGTGCAGCGGGCTGAGCCGCATCGATGCGCACCGTTTCTATGAAGCGAACGGGCTGCAGCGGTTCAGCCTGCAATTCGTCGCCCGGATGGAGGAGTAAGGCATGCGCCCCCCTGTCATGGTCGCCCCGAACGGCGCCCGGCGCGGCAAGGCGGATCATCCGGCCTTGCCGGTGACCCTCGCCGAGACCGTCGAGACCGCCCGCGCCTGCCATGCCTCAGGCGCCGAGGCGCTGCATCTGCACATCCGCGACGAGGCCGGCGCGCATTCGCTCGACAGCGGGCGCTACCGCGAGGCCTTGGCCGAACTGGCCCGGCAGATCCCGGGGATGGCGGTGCAGATCACCACCGAGGCGGTCGGAATCTACGACGTGGCGGCGCAATTGCGCTGCCTGACCGAGGTGCAACCAGGCTGGGCCTCGGTCGCGGTGCGCGAGACGGCGCGCGATCTGGCGCTGGCGCCCCGCCTCTACGCGACCTGCGCCGCGCAGGGCACGCGGGTGCAGCATATCCTCTACGATACGGACGACATCGCACTGCTGCGCGACTGGCAGGCGCGCGGGATCGTCCGGCCGGGGCAGGACGGGGTGCTCTTCGTGCTCGGCCGCTACAGCGCTGGTCAGGTCTCGTCGCCCGACGACCTGACGCCGTTCCGCACCGCGCTGCCCGAGGCCGGTGACTGGATGGTCTGCGCCTTCGGTCCCGACGAACATGCCTGCCTTGCCGCTGCCGCCGCCCAGGGCGCGGCGCTGCGCGTGGGTTTCGAGAATTCGCTGACCGGCGCGGACGGTCAGCCGCATCCCGACAACGCCGCCTCGGTCGCAGCGCTGCGGCAACGCCTGGAAAGGACCAGAGCATGAGCCATGTCTTCCCCCGCCATTGCCACACCGATCTGCCGACCGCCGTGTCGGGCGACGGCTGCTACCTGATCGACGCCGAGGGACGGCGCTATTTCGACGGCTCGGGCGGCGCCGCCGTCTCGTGCCTGGGGCATTCCAACGAACGGGTGCGCGCGGCGATCAAGGCGCAGGTCGATGCGCTGGCCTATGCCCACACCAGTTTCTTCACCTCGGAACCGGCCGAGGCGCTGGCCGACCGGCTCATCGCCCGGGCGCCCGGCGATCTGGACCGGGTCTATTTCGTCTCTGGCGGGTCCGAGGCGGTGGAATCGGCGATCAAGCTGGCGCGGCAATACCATCTGGAGCGCGGCGAGCCGCAAAGGCGGCACCTGATCGCCCGGCGCCAGAGCTATCACGGCAACACGCTGGGCGCGCTGTCGGCGGGCGGCAATGCCTGGCGGCGGGCGCAATTCGCGCCGCTGCTGGTCGAGATGAGCCATATCGCGCCCTGCTACGAATACGCCGAACGCGCCGAGGGCGAGAGCCTGCACGATTACGGCCAGCGCACGGCGAACGCGCTGGAAGCCGAGATCCTGCGCCTCGGTCCCGACAGCGTCATGGCCTTCATCGCCGAACCGGTCGTGGGCGCGACCCTGGGCGCAGTGGCGGCGGTCCCCGGCTATTTCACCCGCATCCGCGAGATCTGCGACCGCTACGGCGTGCTGCTGATCCTCGACGAGGTGATGTGCGGCATGGGCCGGACCGGGCATCTTTTCGCCTGCGAGGCGGATGGTGTGGCGCCCGATATCCTGTGTATCGCCAAGGGGTTGGGGGCTGGCTATCAGCCCATCGGGGCGATGCTGTGCTCGAAGGCGATCTATGACGCCATTGCTGCCGGCACCGGGTTTTTCCAGCATGGCCATACCTATCTCGGCCATCCCATCGCCGCCGCCGCAGCGCTGGCCGTGCTGGAGGAATTCGAGGAACAGGACCTGATCGGCCGCGTGTCCCGGCTGGGCCCGGTCTTCGAAACCCTGCTGCGCGACCAATTGGGCCAGCATCCCCATGTCGGCGACATCCGCGGACGCGGGCTGTTCTGGGGGATCGAGCTGGTCGAGGACCGGGCAACCAAGGCGCCGTTCGATCCGGCGCGTGGCCTTGCCGGAAGGGTGAAGCGGATCGCGAAATCCCGGGGGCTCCTGTGCTATCCGATGCCCGGCACACGGGACGGCCGGCTCGGCGATCACATCCTGCTGGCACCGCCTTTCATCGCCGATGAAACTCAGCTGGCCGAGGTCGCAGCCGTGCTCAAGGCGGCGTTGGATGGCGCCCTGGCAGGTTGACGATGCGGCAGGATCGGACCCTCGTTGCCCTCAGGGATCCCATCCTCCCGGCAAGCCGGATCGCTTTGGCGCCCCCGACCCTCGTGGCGCCATCGACATCCTCCGCCGGATGGCATGCGACGCGCAGCGCGTTGTTCAGAACCCGACCCGATCCCCGCCCTTCAGGTCCAGGATCGCCCGCGCCTCGTCGGGGGTGGCGATGTCGTGCCCCAGATCCTCGATGATCCGGCGGACCTTTGCCACCTGTTGGGCATTCGACTCGGCCAGTTCCCCGCGCGAGATGAACAGGCTGTCCTCCAGCCCGACACGAACATGGCCGCCCATCTGGCTGGCCGTCACCGCCAGCGGGATCTGGACCGCCCCCGCCGCCAGCACCGACCAGCGGTACTGATCGCCGAACAGCTTGTCGGCGGTGCGCTTGAGGAACACGAGGTTCTCCACATCCGCGCCGATCCCGCCCAGGATCCCCAGCACGAATTGCAGGAAGATCGGCGCCTTGAAGTGGCCCTGATCCATCATGAACTTCAGGTTGTAGAGGTGGCCAACGTCATAGATTTCATGCTCGAACTTGACGCCATGCGGGGCCAGTGTCTCGGCCGCTTCCTTGATGTCCTTGAAAGTGTTGCGGAAGATATTGCCCTCGGAGCCGGCGACATAGTCGCGTTCCCACGGAAATTTCCACTCGGTGTAGCGCGCCGCCAGCCCGTGGAAGCTGAAGTTCAGCGACCCCATGTTCATCGAGCACATCTCGGGCGAGAAGGCCTTGGCGGGCGCGATCCGCTCCTGGATCGTCGCGGTCAGCGAGCCGCCGGTCGAGATGTTCACCACCGCGTCCGTCGCCTGCTTGATGCGCTGGAGGAAGGGCGCGAAATCATCGGGGTTGATCGAAGGCGCACCCGTCTCGGGGTTCCTCGCATGCAGGTGCAGGATCGAGGCCCCGGCCCCGGCCGCCGCGATCGCCTGGTCGGCGATCTGGTCGTAGGTGTAGGGCAGCGCGTCCGACATGGTGGGCGTGTGGATTGCGCCGGTGACGGCGCAGGTGATGATGGTCTTGGGTTTGCGGGCCAAATCAGGCCTCCTTCTTGGCAAGGCCGCTCACCCGTCGGCTGAGCGGGAACAGTTCGAGGCCCCAGCGGTCGCGCAGGAACCCCCAGAGACCGCGCGGGGCGAACAGCATGATGACGATGGCAACGACACCGAGCGCGATCAAGTAGAGCGTGCCGAGATCGGCCAGCGTCTCGCGCAGGGCGAAGAACACCAGCGTTCCCAGGATCGGACCCTCCAGCGTGCCGATCCCGCCGATCACGACGATGAAGATGACGAAAGCGGTCCAGTCGTTGGCGCTGAAGGCGGCATCGGGCGAAATGCGCAGCTTCTGCAGGAAGATCAACGCGCCGATCAGCGCCGTCAGGCCCGAGACCACGACATAGACGGTGAACTTCGTGCGCCAGATGTCGATGCCGAGCGACCGCGCCGCCAGCTCATTGTCGCGGATCGCCGTCAGCGCCACGCCCTGACGCGACCGCAGCAGCCAGACCACCGTCCCGATCACCAGCATCCCGGCGCCGAGCGCCAGCCACCAGGCCACGGCCTCGCGCGCGTCGCGGCCCTCGGCCAGCGAGCGGACGATATCCGGCGACAGTGAGGTGCCCGAGCCGCCGCCGAGGCTGGCCATCTGGGCAAAGGACAGCCGGAACACCTCGGCCACGACCCAGGTGCCGATGGCGAAATAGGCGCCGCGCAGGCGGAAGATCAGCACGGCGACCGGGGCCGAGATGACGAAACCCGCCAGCACCACCAGAGGCAGCGCGGCATAGGGATGCAGCCCCGCCAGCATGGTCAGCGCGAAGAACAGATAGCCGCCGAAGCCGACATAGGCCTGCTGGCCCACCGACACCAAGCCGGCATAGCCCGCCAGCAGGTTCCACAGCACGGCCAGCGACATGTAGAGCGCGATCTCGCCCATCAGCCGCAGGTCGGCCCGTCCCGCCCACCAGGGCGCGGCGATCAGCAGAAGGACGATCGGCACCAGCACGATCAGCCAGGCGGTCGACAGGCGGGTGCGGCGCGTGACTGACAGGCTCATCCGTCGATCCTCGGAAACAGGCCGCGCGGACGCAGGGCCAGGATGATCAGGAAGACGATGTGACCGGCGAGGATCTGATAGCCCGGGTCGATCTTGGCGCCGATGGTCTGCGCCACGCCCAGGATCACCCCGCCCGCCAAGGTGCCCCAGAGGTTGCCGAGCCCGCCGATGATCACCGCCTCGAAGCCGAAGATCAGCCGCGCGCCACCCGCTGCCGGGTCAAAGGCCGTGCGGATGCCGAGGAACACGCCCGCCAGCGCGGTGACGGCCAAGGACAGGGCCATCGCCAGCCCGAAGATATGCGCGCGGTTGAGCCCCATCAGCTGCGCGACGTCCTGCCGGTCCGAGGTCGCGCGGAACGCCCGCCCCAGCGCGGTGCGGTAGAACATCCATTGCAGCGCGGCGATCACCACGACCGCGGTGACGAAGACCATCACCGGCATCACCCCCACCGCCAGCGGCCCAAGGGTCACCGAGGCCGTCTCGATGGCCCCGGCCTGCAGGTTCTGCGGATCGGCGGAATAGCCCATCAGCAGCACGTTCTGCAGGATCACCGACAGGCCGAATGTGACCAAGAGCGGCGGCAGCAGATCCTCGCCCATCGTGCGGTTCAGGATGAGCCGCTGCAGCGCATAGCCAATGAGCGCCATCGTCGGCACCACCAGCAGCAGCGCGACCAGCGGGTTCAGCCCCAGGCTGACGCCAAAGCTGAGCGCAATGTAGGCCGAGAGCACGATCAGGTCGCCATGCGCGATGTTGACGAGGCGCATCACCCCGAAGATCAGGGACAACCCCGCCGCAAAGAGGGCGTAGAGCCCGCCCAGCAGCGTCCCCTGAAGAATGGCGTTGAGCCAATCCATGCGTCAGACTCCGAAATAGGCGCGGGTGATGTCGTCGCGCGGCACGGTTTGCGATTGGCCTTCCAGCGAGACGCGGCCCTCCTGCAGGCAATAGACCCGCTGCGAGACCGAGAGCGCCTTGGCGATGTCCTGCTCGACGATCACCGCCGTCAGCCCCTCGCCGACAATGCCCGGCAGGGCCTCGTAGATCTGGCGGATGATGACCGGGGCGAGGCCGAGGCTGATCTCGTCCATCAGCACGAGGTCCGGGTTCGCCATCAGCGCGCGGCCGATGGCGACCATCTGCTGCTGGCCCCCGGACAGCGAGGTGGATTGCTGGAGGCGGCGTTCCTTGAGGATCGGGAACAGATCGTAGACGCGCTGCAGGCTCCACGGCCCCTTGCGCCCCAGCTGCCCGCCGATGACGAGGTTTTCCTCGACACTGAGCGAAGGGAACAGAAGCCGCCCCTCGGGCACCAGCGCGATCCCCAACGCCGCGACCTGATCGGCGCGCAGCGCACCGATGAGATGCCCCTTCCACCGGATCGCCTCGGGCGCGTTGCGCAAGAGCCCGGCGATGGAGCGCAGCATGGTCGTCTTGCCCGCGCCATTGGCGCCGATCACCGCCACGACCTCGCCGGGGTTGACCGTCAGGTTGACGCCATAGAGCGCCTGAAAATCTCCGTAATGCGCATTCAGCGCCTGAAGGCTGAGGATCGCGTCAGCCATCGGCTTCGATCCCCAGATAGATTTCCCTGACCTCGCGCGACTGCATGATCGCCTGCGGTTCGCCCTCGGCGATCTTGCGGCCGAAATCGATGACCATCAGGCGGCCGACCACGGCAAGGAGGGCGTGCACGACATGCTCGATCCAGACGATGGAAACGCCGGTCGCGTGAACGTCGCGGATCGTCTGGATCAGCGACTGGCATTCGTGTTCGGTCAGCCCCCCGGCGATCTCGTCCAGCAGGATGACGCGGGGCCTGGCACAAAGCGCGCGGCTGAGTTCCAGCCGCTTGCGTTCCAAAAGCGTCAGCCCGCCCGCCTGCCCGTTCGCCTTGGCGATGAGCCCGGTGCGGTCCAGCACGTCGAGGCACAAAGCCTCGGCCGCGCGGCCGGACAGGCCCGCGCCTTGGGTTGCCGCGACATAGGCATTCTCGAACACCGTCATATGCGCGAAGGGCTGCGGCACCTGAAAGCTGCGGGCGATCCCGGCGCGGCAGCGCTTCGCCGCCGACCAGCCGGTGATGTCCTGCCCGCCCAGCCGGATCTGGCCCGCATCCGCCCTCAGCGTCCCGGTCACGAGGTTGAACATCGAGGTCTTGCCCGCGCCGTTCGGGCCGATCACCCCCAGCGCCTCGCCGGGGGCGAGCGACCATGACTGGTCGTCCGCCACCACGACGGCGCCGAAGGCCTTCTTCACGCCCTGAAGTTCGAGGATCGCTGACATGGTCTCTCCCGCAGGTTCGGGTTCAAGGGTCGCGGGCTGCCGTCCGCCGGCGGCCCCCTTCGCAATCACGCCAGCAGCATCAGCTCACCGGTGGTGGGGATGTTCGGCGCGGTGGCGTTGGCGATGATCTTCAGGTCGATCCCGTCGCCCTCGCGTTGCCATTGCCCGGCGACCAGCGGCGTCTTGGTGACATTCGGCACCGGCCCGGCCGCCCAGTTCACCGGGCCGACGATGGTGTTCATGTCGGTCGCGGCGATGGCGGCAATGATCGCCTCGGGGTCGTCCAGATCCTCGGCGCGGGCGACGACATCGGCCACGACCTCGAACAATGCGTGTTTGAAGCCGATGGGCTGGGTCCAGGGACGGCCCGTCGCCTGCATGTAGCCGCCCGCCAGATCGCCGGCCGAGGCGCCGGTCAGCGAGGACGAGAACGGATGGGACGGCGACCACCAGACCTCGGACGAGAGGCCAATGCCCCGCTCGCCGAGCCCCTGGATCACGGACGGGAACAGCAGCGCCTTGCCGATGGTGACGATCTTCGGGTTGAAGCCCTGCTGCGCCGCCTGACTCCAGAAGGTGCCGAAATCGGGCGGGATCATGTTGCCGGTGACGATCTCGCAGCCCGCTTCCTTGAAAGCGTTGATGTAGTTCGAGAAATCGTCGGTCATCGGCTGGTAGCGGCCCGGATCGACCAGATCGTAACCTGCCGCGGCCAAAGGCGTGGGCAGGCCCCGCTGCGGATCGCCCCAGGCGTTGCCGTCGGCGTCGTTCGGGAAGAGGCCGCCCACCGCCTTCGCCACGCCCGAGCCGTCCCACATGGCCAGGAAGGCGCCGATCACGTCCTCGAGCCCCCAGAAGAAATGGTAGGTGCTGGCGAAGCCCTGAGCCGGATTGCCGCCGCGGCCGAAGAAATAGGGCTGCCACGGGCAGTCGGTGGTGATGCAGGGCACCTCGTTGATCTCGGCCTGATCCGAGACCGGGTTCACGGTGTCGGGGGTCGAGGCGGCGACGATGATGTCGACCTCGTCGGACAGGATCAGCTCGCTGGCGACTTCCGCCGCGCGGTTCGGGTTCGACTGGCTGTCCTTCGAGAGGATCTCGATCTGCCAGCTGCGGCCGTTGTTGTCGATGCCAGCCCCGAAACGCTCGGTTATCGCCTGCAGGATATAGTCGTCGGCTTCGGCGAAACCGGCCAGCGGGCCGGTGCGCGGGCTCACATGGCCCACCTTGATCGTGGGGGTCTGCGCATAGGCCCGGGTTGCCCGAAGGATCGCAGGCGCCGCCAGCAGCGCCGAGGTTCCGGTCAGGAAATGCCGTCTGTTCAGGGTATTCATCGTCTCGTCCTCCCCAGTTCGAGAATGTTCAGAAGCGCGCATCCTGTGTGACCTGCCGGTAGAGAACCGGCAGGAGGTCGGCCAGATAGCCCATCTCCTCGATGGCATGACGGTGCAGGCGGGTGCAGAAATCCTCGGTCAGCGCCTCGCGCCGGATTGTCTGGACAACCGCGTCCGGCAGCTGGGTCGTCAGGTCCTGATGATGCACGTCGCCCATCCAGAACCGGGTCCGCATCTCGCAGCCGTAGTCCGTGTTGCGCACGAAATGGGTCATGTGGCCCAGGTTGATCGGCCGCTCAAGGCTGCCGGGACGGGCGCAGACGGCGATGCCGTCGACGGCGTCATAGCCTGCCGGATCGAAGACCTCATGCGGGTCGCGGAAATGGATGCGCAGTTTGTGGACCTCGCCGTCGCCGCCGAGGGTTTCGTGCACCAGATGCTTGGCACCATAGTAATTGCCGCCGTTGCCCCGGTCCTCCCAGTCGCTGAAGATATGGTCGACCGGGTGCCAGAGCTTGTACTGGTCGGTGCCCCCCAGCCATCCGAACCACCAATGCACCATCTTGGCGCGGCAATGCGGCATCCGGGTCAACGCGGCGATGGTCACCGAGCCGTCGTCATGGCGGATGATCCCCGATTCCAGCGGCAGATAGCCGGGCTTCAGCATCTCGTTACGGTCTTCAAAGCGCATGGCGGGCCTCCCTCACATCACTTCCATCGGCCGGGTGACAGGCACCGGCAGATCCGTCGGATTGGCGGCGATCTCGATGGACCAGCCGTCGGCACCGTGGTGCCATTGCCCGCCCATCATCGCAGACTTGGCCACGTTCGCGATGGTCGAGGCATTCCAGTCCGCGATGCCCAGCGTCGTCTCGCAGCGTGTGTCCCGGATCGCGGCGATGACGCTTGCAGCGTCGTCGGGGTCCGAGGCCCGCTTCAGCACATCGACGGCAAGGTCCAGCAGCGCATGTTTCATGCCGAGGGTCTGAACCCAGGGACGGCCGGTCGCCGTGCGCCAGGCCTCGGCGATCTGCGCGGCGCTCTGCCCGGTCGAGGCCGAGGTGAAGGAAAATGCCGGATGCCAGCCCAGCTCGCAGGACAGCCCCTCGCCACTGTCACCGGCGGCTTCGAGGATATTGGGCAAAAGCAGGCTCTTGCCGATGGTCGTGACCCTGGGCCGCAACCCCTGCTGATGCGATTGCGTCCAGTAGGTCAGGAATTCCGGCGGGATCATCGTGCCCATGACGATATCGACATCGGCCGACTGGAACTGGCCGATGATGGTGCTGAAATCGTCGGTCATCGGCGTGTAGCGGCCGGGATCGACGACCTCGTAGCCGGCTTGGGCCAGCGCCGGCGGGAAGCCGAACTGCGCGTCGCCCCAGGCGTTGCCATCGGCGTCGTTGGCCAGCAGAAGGCCGACCCTGCGGTTTGTCGCGACCCCGTCCCAGAGCTTGAGATAGGCAGCGATCACGTCCTCAAGGCCAAAGGCGAACAGATAGGTCATCTCGAACCCCTGCCCCGGGTTCGATCCGCGTCCCATCACGAAGGACTGCCACGGGCAGGCGGTGGACAGGCTCGGCACGCCATTGAGTTCGCATTGATCGGCCACCGGGTTCACGGTGTCCGGCCCCCCGGCCGAGAGGATCAGCGAAACCTCGTCGCGCAGGATCAGTTCGGACGCCACTTCCGACGCGCGATTGGCCGACGACTGGCTGTCCTTGACGATGATCTCGATCGGGCGGCCATTGGCGCCCTGCGACAGCACCCCGGCGTATTGCGCCAACACGAACGTGTCCGGCTCGGCGAAGAAGGCCAGCGGTCCGGTCGTCGGTGTCACCAATCCCACGCGGATCGGCCCATCGGCGGCCCGCAAGCCGGTCGGCAGCAGCGCCGGAACGGCCAGCGCCGCGCCGGAGGTTCCCAGGAATGCCCTGCGGTTCAGTCGTCCCATGTCTCGTCCTCCCCAGTCCGATGTGTCGAAAAGCGTCAGTCGTCCAGAATCTTGTCCAGCTTCCCCAGATGCGTGGTGACCCGGTTGCGGACCGCGGTGGCCTGTTCGGGCGTCCATTTTCGGAACCCCGCGCCTGATTTCATGCCGAGTTTGCCGTCGGCGACCAGCTGCCTGAGATACGGCGAGGGGCCCGGACGGTTCTCGATATCGGCCAGAACCGTTTCGTGGATGGCCAGCGTCAGGTCGGTGCCCACCAGGTCGGCATTTTCCAGCGGACCCAGCACCGAGAGCCTGCGCCCGAAGCAGGATTTCACCACGGTATCGACGGATTCCGCGTCGCAGATCCCGCGCTCGACCAAGCTCACCGCCTCGCGCCAGAGCGCGTGCTGCAGCCGGTTGCCGATGAACCCGGGCACGTCCTTGTCGACGCGGACGGGCGTTTTCCCGGCTTCGGCCAGCAGCGCCATCATCGAGGCCATCGCGGGTTCGGCGGTCCATTCGGTGCGGATCACTTCGACCAGCGGGATCATGTGCGGCGGGTTCCACCAATGCGTCCCCAGCGCGCGGTCCTTGTGCGTCAGCCCCTGCATGATCCCGGTGATCGGCATGACCGAGGTATTGGACGCAAGGAGGCAGTCGCGCGGCGCATGGGCCTCGATCTCGGCGAAGATCGACTGCTTCAGCGCCATCGCCTCGGGCGCGGCCTCGAACACCGCGCTGGCCTGCGCCACGGTCGACGCGAGGGTGTCATGCACCGCGATCCGCGACAGAGCGGCGGCGATTTCCGCTGCGTCATGACCCATGAGGGTCATCGATTCACGCACGCGGGCGGGTAGCGCGGCCCGCGCCTCGGGCATGGGATCAGTGATCGCCACGCCCAGCCCCGCGCGGGCCATGACAAGGGCGATGCCGTGGCCCATGAGCCCCGCGCCGATCACCCCGATGAGACGGTCCTGCACCATGGATCAGCCCGCCGTATAGCCGCCGTCGGCATAAAGGATATGCCCGGTGTAGAAATCGGACGCCTTCGAGGCGAGGAACAACAGCGGCCCCGCCAGATCCTCGGGCTCGCCCAGCCGGCCCTTCGGCACCCGGGCCAGGAACCCGCCGCGCACGGCCTTGGCGTTGTCATCCTCGCCGAACATCCACGCGGTCAGCGGGCTGCGGAAGACCGTCGGCGCGATGGCGTTGACGGTGATCCCGGTCGGCCCCAATTCGCATCCCAGCGCCTTGGTGATGCCGTCGACCGCCGCTTTCGAGGCGCAATAGGCGGTGTACCCCGCCGGATGTCCCAGCAGCCCCCGGGCCGAGGACACGAGCACGATCTTGCCCCCCCTCCCCTGCGCCTTCATCTGCCGTGTCGCCGCGCGGGCCATCAGCCAGCTTTGCGTGACATTGGCATCCATCACGGACAGGAAGGTGTCGGGCGCCATCTCGTCGATCTTCGCAACCTTGTTCGTCCCCGAGGCGACGACGAGGATATCGCAGGCTCCGAAGGCCGCGACCGCCGCCGCGATCAGCCCCTCGCAGGCGGCTTCGGTCTCGGGGCGGACATTGGCCTCCAGCACTTCGGCGCCGCTGTCGCGGCATTCCCCGGCGATCTCGGCCAGCGCGGAGGCATTGCCCGCCGCCAGCACCAACCGGCAACCGGCGCCCGCCAGCACGCGGGCCGCGACCATGCCGAAGGCGCCCGAGGCCCCGGTGATTACGGCAACCTTGCCCGCCACCTCGAACATCGACAGGGGATTCATCAGGCGCATGGCCTCACTCGCTTTTCGGCTGACGCGGATAGGGGATGACGACCAGCATCTTGCAGACGTGGTTCGAGCGGTTCTCGATGCGGCGCAGCTGGCCCGGCGGGATGGTGCAGCTGTCCAAGGCCCGCAAAACCTCGGTCCGGCCGTCCCATTCGAGGGTCATCTCCCCCTCCAGAACCACATAGACCTTCTCGAACGGCGTCTGATCCGGCCCCGCGCCGCCGCCCGGCAGAAACTGGCTGTAGCCGATCCACTGGTTGGTCGGCCCGCCCTCTTCGAAGCCTTGCAGGCGAAGTCCCACGACGCCCCAATGGTTCGGCGCGTCATAGGGCCGGGCCTCGGCGTATCGCTTGATGTGCATGATCTCTCCCCCCGACCGGCGCCGGTAGGATGGGCAATATTGCCCATCCTACGTCCCGCTCAGATCGCGTTGCCGCGTTCGATGCGGTAGTCGCCGGACTTGTCGATCATCGCCACCAGACGGATGATACAGCCGTCGCCCCGGTCCCAGTTCCAGGGGAAGAAGGCGAAGGTGCAGCGTTTGCCTGTCACCGCATCCAGATCGCCGCCGACATTCTCGATGCCCATGATCCCGTTCCTGAACAGGATGTTGTGCACCGGCTCCCACTCCGGGAAAGCGTCCTTCCAGTCCACGCCGCCCGACCATTCCTTGTATTCCTCGGCCAGATGCGGCAGCAGCGGACCGTTGCGCTGCGGACCGATCGCGGTCGCCAGCGGATGGTCGTTGGCCTGCGTGTCGTGGCCCACCACCTTCACGCCCTTCTCGACCATCCATTCACCGGCGGATTTCACGAAGCCCGGGCAATAGGCGAAGTAATCGCCATCCTCGTACTGCTTGTGCCAACCGGTGTTGACGATCAGCACGTCGCCCTTGCGGATCGACTTGCCGCAGGCCGCTTCCAGATCGTCATAGGTGATCGGCTCCCATTTCTTCTTGGGCATCGACACCACGATGCCCGAGCCGAAGAAATGCGGCAGCGGCACCTCGTCGATGAAGGGCGTGCCCTGCACCACATGGGCGGGCGCGTCGATATGGGTCGTCGCATGCATGGTCGTCGTGATACGCTGCGACAGCACCCCCGACTTCGCCATGTAATGGATACGCTCGATCTTCGTATCCTCGAAATACGGCCAGTTCGGGTTCTGGAAACCGAAGCGGTGGCTCAGGTTGTAGAATTCCAGACCCATGCTGTTGTCGAGGTTCCCCTCGAATTCGATGCCGCGGACCTTGACCATCTCGGCTCCTCCCTCCCGATACGTCTTGCCGATCTTGCACCGCAATATGGTGCGTTCGGTTCGTTATACGGTACATCCACGAGTCGCGCCGCGTCAACAAAATTCTGGGGCACCTGTACCGCATTGCAGATCAGGTCATTCCTGCTGTATTGCTACGCGGACAAGAACAACGGGGCAGCCATGAGCGACAGCGATCACGGACGGTCGGGCATCCAGGTGATCGCGCGTGCCGCGGCGATCCTGCGCGTGTTGCGCGACAACACCGAGGGGATGAGCCTGGGGCAGATTGCCGACCGGGTGGAGCTGCCCCGCTCGACGGTCCAGCGCATTGTCGGGGCCCTTCAGGCCGAGCGGCTGGTCATCGCCACCTCTTCGGGCGGCTCGATCCGGCTGGGCCCCGAGATTACCGCCCTGTCCGAGGCGACGCGCTACAACGTTGTCGAGGAATGCCGGTTGCACCTGTCCGAACTCTCGCGGCGGTTGGGCGAGACGGCGGATCTGTCGGTATTGCGGGGCGCCGGGATGATCTTCCTCGACCAGGTGCCCGGGACGCACCGCCTGCGCACCATTTCCGCCGTGGGCGATGTCTTCCCGCTGACGACAACCGCCAATGGCCGCGCCGCCCTGGCCCTCCTGCCGGAGGCCGAAGCCCGGAGCCTGGTCGAGGCGGAGTGGAAACGCGCGCATCAGCCGGGTGACTGGATGGCCTTCGCGCGGATGCTCACCGATATCCGCAGCCAAGGCATCGCCGAGGACGCCGATGAGCATACGATCGGCATCTCGGCGCTGGGTGGCGCCTTCCGCGACCGCAACGGCGAGATCCACGCCATCTCGGTTCCTGTCCCCACGCCGCGCTTTCTGGCGATGCGCGGAACCGTCGAGGCCGAGCTGCGCGTAACACTCGACCGCGTGCGCCAGCACTTCGGCGGAAGTTAGCAGCTGCCACTCGTTTCTGGTCTGATCCCGGAAGACGGGACCGTCCGACCTGGCGCTTCCGGGTGGATCATCGGCCTGAGTGGGGGGCTGGACACGTCCGGAAGCGCGCAAACTTCCGCAGCGCGGGCCATCGGGTCGGATCCGCAGAAGGGGTGCTTTTGTGCAGCGTGCTGGCTGGTCGCGGTGTCACCGTCGCCCGCGGCAGGTATCCGGCAAGCCGGCCTTTCCGTGAAATCACGACTGCTTCCTGCGTGATTTTCATTGAGCCGGGATTTCGGGTGTCGTATCGACAGACATGATCACGCAGAAGATGAAATACGGCCTTAAGGCGCTGATGATTCTGGCCGCTGAGCGGGCGGGCGAGGGTCGTGCTTTGCGGATCGAGGAGATCGCGACGCGCTCGGGAACGCCGAAGCGGTTTCTGGAACATATCCTGCTGGAAATCCGCAACGCGGGTTTCATCGCCTCGGTACGCGGCCGACATGGCGGCTACGCGCTGATAAAAGAGCCGCGCGAGGTATCGCTGAGCGAGCTGATGCGGCTGATCGACGGGCCGATCGCCCCCCTGCCCTGCCTGTCGCGCCGGGCCTACCAGAAATGCGAGGATTGCCCGGACGAGGAAAGCTGTCGGCTTCGGCAGGTCTTCGGCCAGGTCTTCTGGTCCTATCTTCTGCTGATCGATTCCCTGACCCTGGCGGATCTGGTCGATCAGCCCGAATCCTCCGGCGGGACCGCGGCCGCGGCGTTGAAGCTCGGGCTCTGAACCCCCTGCAAGGGCGGAAGCCACGCAGGCCCCCTTGGCGGGAGAATGCTCTTCCAAAATCACGACAGATTTAGCCGTAATTATTCCGTTGCTAATCACGATTATCTCTGTCGTTATTATGCTCATGAAGACCTCGGCTTCCCAGGACAGGAGGACAAGATGTTCCCATGCAGCCCTTTCCCGCCCGCCCCGACACGACCGGTCGAAGACCAGAACGCCGCCCGCCCCGAGGCCGCCGCTTCCCTTCGCCGCTCGGACCGGGGGGCGTGATGACCCATATCCCCCGTCTTTCGTTTCACACGCTCCCTGCCCCTCTGCGCCGTGCGACACAGGAAACCCGACCGATGACCTTCGATTCCGACATCCTGCCCTCGGCCCGTGCTGCCAGCCCCCAGGGGCCTGACGCCTGGACAAGTCTTGCCGCGGCGACGCTGCTCGGCCTTGCCGCGCTGGTCGGCTTTGCCCAGGCGGCACCGGCGCAGGCCCTGCTGAACGTGAGCTACGACCCGACGCGCGAGCTTTACCGTGACTACAACGCCTGGTTCGCCGATTGGTGGGTCGCGCAGGGCCACCCGCGGCCGGAGATCCAGACGTCACACGGCGGATCGGGTGCCCAGGCCCGTGCGGTGATCGACGGGCTGGGCGCGCAGGTGGTGACGCTGGCCCTTGCCAGCGACATCGACGCCATCGCCTCGCGGACCGACAGGATCCCGGCGGAGTGGCAGCAGGCGCTGCCGCAGAATTCCTCGCCTTACACGTCGACAATCGTGTTCCTGGTGCGCGAGGGTAACCCCGAGACCATCCAGGACTGGGATGACCTGATCCGCGACGGGATCGAGGTCATCACGCCGAACCCCAAGACCAGCGGCGGCGCCCGCTGGAACTACCTGGCCGCCTGGGGCTATGCGCAAGAGAACGGGCTCGACCCGCGCGCATTCGTCGGCGCCCTCTATCGCAACGTGCCGGTGCTGGACACGGGCGCCCGGGGCGCGACCACGACCTTCGTACAACGGGGCCTGGGCGACGTACTGCTCGCCTGGGAAAACGAGGCCTATCTGGCGCTGGCCGAACTGGGCGACGATCAGTTCGACATCGTCGTGCCGTCGATCTCGGTGCTGGCCGAGCCGCCGGTGGCGCTGGTGCCGGGCAATGTCACGGATGACGCGACGCGGGCGCTCGCCTCGGCCTATCTGGAGCAGCTCTATTCGCCCGAGGGGCAGGCCATCGCGCTCAGAAACTTCTACCGCGCCTGGGATACTTCGGCCGCGGCACCCGAGGATGTTGCCCGCTTCCCCGAGGTGAACCGCCTGCCGATAGACTATTTCGGCGGCTGGGCGGTCGCGCAGCCCGAACATTTCGCCGATGGCGGTGTCTTCGACCAGATCTATACGGCGCCCTGAGCCATGGCGACGCGGCCCTTCATCCTCAAGGCGCCCACCCCGATGCCGGGGTGGGGGCTGTCCTTCGGGATCTTGCTGACGATGCTGTCAATCATCGTGCTGATCCCGATGGGCGTGCTGCTCTGGCGCGGATTTGTCGGCTTCGGCGCGGCCGAGATCTGGGCGGTGGTCAACCGCCCCCGGGTCTGGGCCGCGCTGGCATTGAGCTTTCGCGCGGCGCTGGTCGCCGCGCTGTTCAATCTGGTGTTCGGGGTCCTGCTGGCCTGGATTCTCGTGCGCTACCGCTTCCCGGGAAAACGGCTCATCGACGCAGCGGTCGACCTGCCCTTCGCGCTGCCCACCGCCGTCGCAGGCATCGCACTGACGGCGATCTACGCCCCGAACGGCGTGTTCGGCTCGGTGATCGGACAGGCCTTCGGCATCCGTGTGGCCTATACCGAGCTGGGCATCTGGATCGCGCTGATCTTCGTCGGACTGCCCTTCGTTGTGCGCACCGTGCAGCCGGTGATCGAGGAGATCGACCGCGAGACCGAGGAGGCCAGCGCAACCCTGGGCGCCAGCCGATTGCGCACCCTGACCCATGTGGTCCTGCCGATGCTGGCCCCCGCCGCGCTGACGGGCTTTGCCCTCGCCCTGGCCAGGTCAGTGGGGGAATACGGATCGGTCATCTTCATCGCCGGCAACCTGCCGAACGTGACCGAGATCGCGCCGCTGCTCATCGTCATCCGGCTGGAGGAATTCGACTATGACGGCGCGGTCGCCATCGCCATCGCCATGCTGGCCATCTCCTTCACGCTGCTGCTGGCGATCAACCTGATCCAGATCTGGAGCCGACGCCGCATGGGCGCGGTGTGAAAGGGGAACCCATGGCCCATTGCGTGCCTCTCGCGGCGCGTCCCCGCCGCCTTCGATCCGCCACCACCGAACCCCGCGTGGTCAAGGGGGTGCTGATCGCGCTCTGCCTTGCCGTGCTGAGCGTTCTGCTCTTCGCCCCGCTGATCGCGGTCTTCGACGAGGCGTTGCGACGCGGCTGGGCCTTCGCGCTGGCGTCCCTGGGGGAACCGGACGCCCAGGCGGCGATCCGGCTGACGCTGAGCGTGGCGGCCCTCGTCGTGCCGCTGAACGCGGCCTTCGGCATCGCCGCCGCCTGGGCCATCACCAAGTTCGACTGGCGTGGCAAGGCCTGGGTCATCACGCTGATCGACCTGCCCTTCTCGATCTCGCCGGTCGTTGCGGGCCTGTTGTTCGTGTTGATGTTCGGCGCGAACTCGGCCTTTGGCGCCTGGCTGGTGGCCAGCGGCTTTCCCATCGTCTTTGCCGTGCCGGGGATCGTGCTGGCGACGCTGTTCATCACCTTCCCCTTCATCGCCCGCGAATTGATCCCGGTCATGCTGGAACAGGGCCGGGCAGAGGAAGAGGCCGCGCTGACCCTCGGGGCGTCGGGGTCGCGGGTCTTCCTGACCGTGACGCTGCCCAACATCCGCTGGGCGCTGCTCTATGGCGTCCTGCTCTGCAATGCCCGGGCGATGGGCGAGTTCGGCGCGGTCGCGGTCGTCTCGGGCAAGATCCGCGGCCAGACCACCACGATGCCGCTGATGATCGAGATGTTCTACAACGAATACCTCTCGGTCGCGGCCTTCACCATGGCGAGTGTCCTCGCGCTTCTGGCTTTCGTCACGCTTGTCCTGAAATCGGCCCTGGAATGGCGCCATGCCGATCAGCTGGCCGCCACCCACCGCCACTGATGGAGACCCCCATGAACATCGAGATCGAGGAAATCTGCAAGGATTTCGGAACCACGGCGGCGCTGCAGCCCGTGTCGCTGTCGATCCCTGCGGGCTCGCTCGTGGCCCTGCTGGGTCCGTCCGGGTCGGGCAAGACGACACTTCTGCGCATCCTCGGGGGGCTCGAATTTCCGTCGGCGGGACGCGTGCTGTTCGACGGCGCGGACGCCACCGGGCTGACAGTGCAGGAGCGCCGCGCGGGCTTCGTGTTCCAGTCCTACGCGCTGTTCCGGCATATGAGCGTGTTTGACAACATCGCCTATGGCCTGCGCGCCCGGCCCCGCAAGACGCGGCCCGCCGCTGCTGAAATCGCCCGGCGCGTCACGAGGCTGCTGGACCTGATCAAGCTGCCCGACATCGGCGGGCGCTATCCCAGCCAGTTGTCGGGCGGCCAGCGGCAGCGTGTCGCCCTGGCCCGTGCCCTGGCCATCGAACCGCGGATGCTGCTGCTCGACGAACCCTTCGGGGCGTTGGACGCCAAGGTGCGCAAAGAGTTGCGGCAGGGCCTGCGCGACATCCACGACACCACCGGCCTGACCACGATCTTCGTCACCCACGATCAGGACGAGGCGATGGAACTGGCCGATCTGATCGTGGTGATGTCCATGGGCCGCATCGAGCAGATCGGCAGACCCGCCGAAATCCGCGCCAGGCCCGCCAGCGATTTCGTCCGGCAGTTTCTGGACCTGTGAGCGGCTTTGCGGGGCGGACGATCATGGCACGATCCGGGAATCCGCAGACGACCGCCCGGTGTCGGGGGCCTGTCCCGCCCCTGCCGCCCGGTCGGCCATTTCCGGTTGCCGCGCCGGTGCCCTGACAATCCTCGGCCGCGAACCGGCGCAGCCCCGCTCTGGAGGAGCACGATGACCCTTTCAAACCCTGACCGCACCCGCCCGGTCACTTTCGATCGCATCGACCGCAAGATCCTGTTCGAACTGATGCGCGACGCGACCCTGCCGGTTGCGCAACTGGCCGAAAGGGTCGGCCTGTCGCAGACACCGTGCTGGAAACGGGTGCAGAAGCTGGAGGCGGCAGGCGTCATCACCGGCCGCGTCGCCCTGGTCGACCCCGCCGCCATCGGTCTCGGCCTCACCGTCTTTGTCGAGATCGAAGCCGCCGATCACACGCCGGAATGGCGGTCGGCCTTCGCTGGCGTGGTGGCGGATTATCCCGCCATACAGGAAGTGCACCGGATGGCGGGCGAGGTGGATTATCTGCTCAAGGTCGTGGTCAGCGGCATGGCCGCCTATGATGCCTTCTATCTCGACCTGACCCAGCGCCTGCCCTGCCGGAACGTGACCTCCAAATTCTCCATGGAACGCATGAAGGCCACGACCTCTCTGCCCATCGACACCGAAACCGCGTGACAGCGGGTGATCTGGCCAGAGGAACGGAAGGATCATCGCGCTGCAGGCGGTGACACCGCAACGACGCTGCCCCCCCGGCGGGGCCGCAGGCATCCGGAGACTCAGGTTCTATCTGGCAGGCAGACTTTGGAATTCCAATACACGATAATCTTGCTAGATTATTGTTTGAAAGGAAAGCCGCCATGATCCGCACCCTGCTCATTCCCGGCCTCGACGGCTCGCCCGCCCCGCATTGGCAGCACTGGTGGCAGGCCACGGACCCGACTGCCAAGATCGTTGAACAGATCTCGTGGTCGAGTCCCACGCCCGAGGCCTGGGTGACCGAGATTGCCGGTGCCACGATGATCCACCCCGATACGGTGTTGGTCGGCCATTCGCTGGGCGCCATCGCCATCGTCCGGCTGCTGGCCAGCTGGCCGCAGGTGCGCATCGCCGGTGCCCTGCTTGTCGCCCCCGCCGAGCCGCAGATCAGCCCGCGTACCGCCGCCTTCGGCCGTATCCCCGAACGCCCCCTGCGGGTGCCGGTCGTGGTCGCCGCCAGCACGAACGACCCCTGGATGCCCCAGACCCGCGCCCGGCAACTGGCCCGCGTCTGGCGCGGCGACTTCGTCGATATGGGCGAGGCCGGGCATATCAACGTCGAGGCCGGTTTCGGCCCCTGGCCCGAAGGCAAGGCGCTGCGCCATCTGCTGTGGCACGGGGCACGATCCGCCGGCGTCCAGCCGTTCCACAGCCTGAAACACCGCAGGATTCTCGCATGAAGCGCCTCACCTTACTCAACACGCTCCGCCGCAGCTTTCCGTTGGTGGTGAGCGGCATGCTCTATCTCTGGCTCCTCGCTTTCGTCCTGTTCTCGTAACGCTGCCCGCGCAAGAAAGGGTCACTCCTTGTTCGGCACGCTCCCGGACGGGGGCGAGGAGTGGGATGCAGAGCGCAGCGCGTGAAACCGGCGCTCTGGCCTTCCTGCCTTCCTGTCCGGGCCGGGCGCAGGTGCATGGTCCGGGTTTTTCCGCACACCGCGTCACCCGCTGCCAAGCGGCGGATCAGGCCGTACCGGCCGCTGCCCGAGGGCGTTTCTGCCCGATGACGCTGTGCAGCGCTGACAGGACCTCGGCGGCGAAGGCTGGGTCATTGGCATGGGCTTTGTGCACGTCGACGGGAATCCCGGAAGGAAACGCTTCGCGGCATTGGTCGGCGAAGACCCCGGGAAGATCGGGGCGGTGCAGCGTGCCCTCGGGGCTGTCGTGATGCGACAACCCGTCGAGGGGCACGAGGAAGCGCACGGGCCCCGCGGCGTTCTGCAGGATGGCGCCCATATGCACCGCCAGGCGGTTCAGATCGTCGGCCGTGGTTCGCACGGCGGTCAGGGCGGCGTTGTGGACGTGAAAGGTCCGTCCGCCGAAGGGATCAGCGCCCTTCGCCAGATCGCTGGGCATGATGTAGAAATCGGTGTTGCCCGGCACGAAGACCACCGGAATGCCACGGGTCACCGCCGTTGTCGCCCGCTCAGGCCCGACGGCGCAGATGCCGCCGTGGAGAAAATCGTTGACCTCGACAAGGGACAGGTCCGCCACGGCCGCGACCTCGCGCTCGGCGCAGATGGCCTCCAGGGTGCGCCCGCCATTGCCGGTGGTGTGGAACACCATCACCTCGCAACCATCCGCTTCCATGCCTTCGCGAACGGCGCGGGCCAGCCGTTCAGTGGTCCCCAGGGTCGAGACCAGCACCAGCGGCTTTTCCCTGTGCCGCACCGGCTGGTAGCCTCGGGCCATGCCCGCCAGAGCAAGGGCGCCGTTGCGGTAGACATCGCGCGAGATGCTGTTGAGCCCCGAGATGTCGCAGACCGAATTGAGCATGGCGATGTCGGAGATCCCCACGAAGCCCGCCGTCATCCCCGAGGCCAGGGTTGAAATCATCAGCTTGGGCAACCCGTAGGGAAAGCTCTGCATGATCTGCGTGCCCAGCGTCGTGCCCATCGAGCCGCCGATCGACAGGATCCCCGACAGCGGCACGCGCGCGTGGGTTTCGTGGGCCAGCCGGACCGAGCCTTCGATCATCTTCTCCAGGATCTTGCCCTCGTGCCTGATGGCGCGGATCTGGTCCAGGATCATGCCGAGGGCCGCGGCGACAGCATCCGGCCCGATCTCGGCCCCGCCCAGGTCCTGCCGGACCGAAGGGTCGAGATGGATCACCGCCACACCGGCGGCTTCGAGCGTTTCGCGCAGGAAACGCCCTTCTTGCTGTTTGGTGTCCTGCGTGACGACCAAAAGGACAGTTTTCTTGCTCATGATTTTCTCCCGGTGGAGCGGCAGGGGGTGACGCGGCGGGGGCGCGCTCAGGCGCCCCGCGCGCGGCCTCAGACGAAGCGGGTTTCCAGATAGCCGAGGCTTTGAACGGTGTTGTTGAGATGGCGCCGCGAATCGCCGATCTCGATCCGGTCGAGGTGGATCACCATCGCCGACAGAAGCGCGTTGGCCTCCATCCGGGCCAGCGACTGCCCCGCGCAATTGTGTCGCCCGATGCCGAAAGCCATATGGTCGCCTGCATTGCGCGAGATGTCGAACCGCGCGGGATCGGGGTAACGGCGCGGATCCTGATTGGCCGCGGCATAGAGCACCACGACATCCGAACCCGCGGCGATCGGCACCCCGCCGATTTCGGTATCCCGCGACGCGACGCGCTTGAAGCACAGCGCAGGCGAGGCGAGGCGCAGCACCTCGTTATAGGCGCGCGAAACCATCTGCGGATTGGCCTTCAGCTTGTCCCATTCCCCGGGATGGCTGCCGAAGAGATGCAGCATGAACGAGATCGACGCGACGGTCGTGTCGATCCCGGCCACCAGATAGGCGGCCATCAGCGGCGGACATTGTTCGTGGCCGATGATGCCGCGATCGGCCGCATCGTACAACGCCCAGCCCAGCCCGCCCTCGCGCAGGCGGTTGCGCGGGTCCTCGTGCAGCCAGCCGATATAGGCAAAGCACTCGCCGAAGATCGGCAAGGAGGCCTCGAACCGGGCGTTCCTGGGCCCGATCACGTTGAAATTCGCGTCACCCCAGGCGATGAGCTGATCCACCCCCTCCTCGGGAAGGCCGATCAATTCGCCCACCATCTGCAACGGATAGACCCGGGCGAAATCGGCCACGCCATCGAAACGCCCCTTCCCCTTCAGGCCGAGGACCAGTTCATCGGCCATGGTGGTTGCCCGCTCGCGCAGGGGGGCCAGCCCCCGGACCGACATCTGTTCGGCCAGCGCGGCCCGCAGCGGCCTGTGGTCGTCGCCGTCGCTCTGGATGATCGTGCCGGTGAAGGCCTCGTTCAGGACCTCGTTGAAGCCGACGCCCCTGCCGGAAACGAAGGTGGCGTCGTCGTTGAGCACATCGCGCACCTCCTGATATCCGGCGCAGGCATAGGCATTCAGCCGGTCCATCCAGACCACCGGCCCGGCCTCGCGCAGCTCGGCGTAGGCGGGATAGGGATCTGCCAAAACGGCGTCCGCAAACAGGTCCAGATCGGACCTCGCGATCACTTCCTGGGTCATTCGGTTCTCCTCCCTGAGAACCGTCACGATAGGAGCGAGGGCGACCCCGGTCTTTCACAGCAGCGCAAAGGCCTTGCCCGCCGGGGAAATCCGGGGCGGTCAGTGCCCGCGCCAGGCCCGGGGCGAGGCGCCATAGCGCGCGGCAAAGGCGCGCGAGAAATAGGACGAACTCGAAAAACCGCAGTCGAAGGCGACATCGGTGATCGAGGCATCGGGCCGGGCGCGCAGCATCTCGGCGGCATGGGCCAGCCTGCGGTCCAGAATGTAGCGGCTGGCGGTGGTGCCGACGGCTTCGAAGGCCAATTGCACCGAGCGACGGCTCACCCCCAGCCGCGCCGCAATGACCGTGGAGCTGAGCTGTTCGTCAAAGAGATGCGTGCGCACATCGGCAATCACCGCGCTGCGCAACCGCACCGAGGGCCCGGCCGCGCCATCCTGCGCCGGGCCTGCCACCGCGGTGGTAAGCAGGTCGGTGACCGACCGTTCCACGCTGAGGGCCCAATCGCTGTCACGCGACAGAAGCTCATAGTCGCGGACCAGCGACTGCAGCAGCGTGCACAGGATGCGGCCCTGACGGGGGTTCAGACTGGCCCCGCCCTGCCGGTGCAGGGTGTAGTCGGGTCTGCGCTCCAGCAGGTTGGCGACGGGGACATCGACCACGAAAAGCCGGTAATGGCCGGAAAAGTCCAGCCAGTGGTGGCGGTCCGGGTCGGTCACGGCCATGTCGCCGGGTGCCAGCTCGACCACACGACCAGACTGCGAATGCTGGCAGCGGCCATGCTCCAGGATCGTGGCCAGGGCGTTGGCCGGACGCGCGGCCTGACGGGCATCCTGGCGAGCATAATGCGAGCGGATCCCGGCGATGTGGCGAAAGCCGAGGCTGCCGATCCGGTAGTGGTTCAGATGCGCCACGAATTCCTGCCGCTGGGCGTCGATGCACGAACCCGGGAAGGCCGCATCGACCGAGGCGTTCCAGTCGTCGAGGTCGCGCGAATACCGCACCTGTCGGCTCACGGCTTGCGGCGCAGGCCCCATGTCAGGACAGGTCCCGCTCGGACGCCGGATGGGTCAAGATCCGCTGTTCTTGCCGCGCCACTGTCACCCCCCTTCGCCCTGCCGGCGAGACTAGAGGAGCGCAGCGTCCGGGGTCAAGGAGGTGGCACTGCATCGCCGGAGCCCCCTGGACCCGCGCCGCCCTGCCGGTCAGGTCCCCTCCGCGCATCCCACCCCCCCCCTCTCGAGGACCGCGCGGGCCGGGGGAGCGGATCAGCAACCCCGGACCATGTTGACTTTGCCCGGTGACAGGACAATTTTTCCCACAATATGATAGCAGCAACTGCACGATTGCCGCCACGACCCATTCCACAGGACAGAAAGCAAAACCTTGACCGCACTGTCGACGCAAACAACGCTGATGATCCTCGATCTCTTCCAGGGGCCGCAGGCCGAGCTTTCGACCGAAGACATCGCCTCGGCGTTGGGAAAGCCGGTGTCTACCTGCTACCGCTATCTCAAAGTCATGAGCGACATGGGATATCTGGTCAGCACCTCGGGCTCTGGCTACAGCCTTGGCCCCAAGATCATGCTGCTGGGCTTTCACCTGCGCCAGAATGACCCGGTGATTGCCGTCAGCCGCAGACACGCCGACAGCATGGTCCGGTCGTTTCATGGCACGGCGACGATCAACCGCGTCTTTCGTCAGTCGTTCATCTGCATCTACACAACCCACTCCAAATCGGAAAAGCGCAACAGCTTCGGCCCCGGCGATTCGATGCCGATCCTGTTCGGCGCGAATGCCATGGTCATTCAGGCGTTCCTGTCGCGCCATCTGCAAAAGAAACTCTACGACGAGAACCAGGAAAAATTGGCCAAAGGCGGCCGCGGCGAGACCTTTCAGGAATTTCGCGACAATCTGGCCGCCGTGCGCCAGGCCCGGGTCTGGAAGGTGGATGGCGCGATCCGTGCCGATTCCTCGGGGATCGCGGCTCCGCTGCTGGGGCTGAAGGGTCAGATCCTGGGCACCTTCTCGTTTTCGGTCCCGACCGAGATCCTCACGCCCGAGATGGAAGAGACGTTGAAACTGCGCGTCCATGAGATCGGCATACGCGTCAGCGAGATGCTGGCCCGCCCGACCTGACAGCCCTTCGCAGCCGCCGGATTGCGGGGCGCCGTCGGCAGGCGGGCGCCCCCTCGCGCATGCGGCGTCCTGCCGGAAAGCTCATAAATAAATTACCGATATACGAGAATATTTGACAGGGATAATCCTGCCTGCTATCGACGGCTGACCAGAGCCGGACCTGCCCGATGGGCCGCAGGGCTCTTGCAACGGGAAGGAGAGCGAGCATGGCCGATATCGTCGGGGTCATCACGACAGCGCATGGTCCGCAACTGCACACGACCCCCGATCAATGGCTCTTGCGGCTGGCGTCCGACAAGGCGCGCAAACATCCGTTCAAGGGCGGGCTCTATACCTTTGACGAGCTGGTCGAGCTGCGCCGAGACGAAGGCCTGGCCGAGAAATCCTCGATGGAAGCCATGGTGCGCAACCACCATCTGTGCAACGCGGCGACCGAGCGTCTGGCAGAGGCCTATGACGCGATGAACGCCGATGTCGCGGTGATCTTTGGCAACGACCAGCACGAGATGTACGGCGACGACCTGATGCCGCCCTACATGGTCTATTACGGTGACAGGATCCCGCATTTCCCGGCCACCGAAGAGGGGCGCGCCCTGCTGCCGCCGGGGATCAAGGAGGGCGAGCACGGCCACGCGCCCGACGAATACCGCGAATACGTCTGCCAGTCGGACCTGTCGCGCCACATCATCGCCGAGCTGGTCGAAGCCGAATTCGACATCACCGTCTCGCCAAAGCTGCCCAGTCACAACCCGCGCACCAACGGCGTCAGCCACGCGTTCGGCCATATCTACCGGCAGATCATGCGCGATCGGGTGATCCCCAACGTGCCGATCTACCAGAACACGTTTTTCCCGCCCAACCAGCCCACCGCGCGCCGGTCCTTCAACTTCGGCAAGGCCGTGGGGCGCGCGATCCGCAGCTGGAAAAGCGACGCGCGGGTTGTCGTCTTCGGGTCGGGCGGCATGAGCCATTTCACCATCGACGAGGAATGGGACCACCGTTTCATGCGCGCGATGCGCGAAAAAGACCGGGAATTCCTGCAATCGATCCCTCTGGCCGAGCTGCAATCGGGCACCTCCGAGATGAAGAGCTGGATCTCGGCGGCGGGCGTGATGGATGAGCTGGAAACCGAGATGCACGAGATCGCCTATGTCCCCTGCTACCGCTCGGCAGCGGGGACCGGCACCGCGCAGGGCATGTATTGGTGGGAGGTGAAGAGCGCATGAACTCACCTCTCGACAGACTGGCGCGTCTGGACACCTGTGCGGTGTCGGATGCCAAGGATTCCCTGGGGCTGAGCGCGGCGGTCAGCGGCATGGGCCGGGCCTCGGGTCAGGGTGTGCTGGCCGGGCGGGTCAAGACCGTGCAGCTTGCCGCGGGCAAGCCCGCTCCCGATGCGCCCAAGGTCCATCTGGGCGCCCGCGCCATCGCCGCCGCGACGGCAGAGACGGTGATCGTCGTCGCCCATCCGGGCATTGACGCCGGGGGCTGGGGCGGGGTTCTGTCCACCGGCGCGCAGCTGGCGGGGGTGCGCGGTGTCATCATCGACGGGCCGACGCGCGACGTGGATGAGGCGAAGGGCCTCGGATTTGCGATCTTCTCGCGCACGACCACCGCCCGCACGGCACGCGGTCGGGTGTATGAGGTCTCGACCGGCGAACCCGTCGTGATCGGCGCCGAGCCGGTGGCGGACGGGGATTACGTGATCGCCGACGGCTCGGGCGTGGTGTTCATCCGTCAGGCCGATATCAGCCGCGTTCTGGACGCCGCCGAAAGGATCGCCGCGCGGGAGGCGGCCATGGTCGCGGCCCTGCGCGCGGGCGAGCCGATCACGCAGGTGATGGGCGCAACCTATGAAACCATGCTGGAGGCCAAGCCGTGAGCGATGCCAATGTGACGCGCGCCGCGACGCTGGATTGCGCGACCCTGTCGGATGCGATGGACAAGCTGGGGATCGAGGGCGTCTGCCGGGGCATCAAACCGCGCGACCCGGCGTTTCGCATGGCCGGGCGGGCGTATACGGTGCTCTACGGTCCCGTCGATGCGGCCAATCCCGGCACCGTCGGCGATTATGTCGATGACATGCAGCCGGGCCAGATCGCCGTCCTCGATAACGGCGGGCGCGAGGATTGCACGGTCTGGGGCGATATCCTGACGCAGTTCGCCCATACGCGCGGTCTGGCGGGCACGGTGATCGACGGCCCTTGTCGCGATGTCCATCTGTGCCTTGAACTGGGCTACCCGGTGTTTTCCCGCAGCTATTCGATGAAGACCGGCAAGGACCGCGTGCAGGTGGATGCGGTGCAGGTGCCCGTCACCATCGGCGATGCCCGCGTTTGTCCGGGCGACATTCTGGTGGGCGGCGCGGATGGTGTCGTGGTACTGCCACGGTCGCACGAGGACCGCATCCTCGACGAAGCCGAGCGAATACAGGCGGCCGAGGATGCGATCCGCGCCCTCGTCGCCCAAGGGCAGTCGATCACCCAGGCGCGCCAGCGGATGAACTACCACTCGCTGCAATCGCGCACGGACAAGGGCTGAGTGATGACCCATGCCATCCGCGAGATCGAGCGCGCCGATCCGGCCCAGATTGCCGGGCTTGGCGAATGCGGCGTCGCCACGGTGCACGAGGCGATGGGGCGCCGGGGCCTCATGTCATCGAAGATGCGGCCGATCCAGCCGGATCAGGCCATCGCAGGCAGTGCGATCACCGTCTCCGCCGCGCCAGGCGACAACTGGATGATCCATGTCGCGCTCGAACTGGCGCAGCCGGGCGATGTGCTGGTCGTCGCGCCCTTCTCGCCTTCGGACGCCGGTTACTTCGGCGACCTGCTGGCGGAATCAGCGCAGGCGCGGGGCATCGCCGGGCTGGTCATCGACGCCGGCGTGCGCGATCTGCGCGACCTCAAACAGATGCGGTTCCCGGTCTGGTCGACGGCCATCAGCGCCTGGGGAACGGTCAAGGAAACACCGGGTTGGGTCAATGTACCGGTGCAATGCGCGGGCGCGATTGTCAGGCCGGGCGACGTGGTTGTCGCCGACGACGACGGCGTGGCAATCGTCCCGCGCGACGAGGCGGCCGAGGTGCTTGCCAAGGCACGGGCCCGCATCGCCGATGAAGCAGAGAAGCGCCGCGCATTGCGCGAGGGGGTGCTGAGCATGGACCTCTACAATCTTCGGCCAGGGTTGGTGGCCAAGGGGTTTACCTACCGCTGAGCCTGGCGCAGCCAGGACGATCCATTCGAGGCGTATGTCCCGGGCCATGACAGCAAGAAGACCTGTCGCCCCGGGACCGAGGAAGGGGAGCCAATGAGGCCCACACAATTGGACAAGGCCCGCATCCGCGAGCTGGAAGAGATCGGCACCCGCTCGGATACGCGCGACGTGCTCGCCCGGGCGACGATGCAGGCCAAGCGCGACTACGACGATTACTTCGTCGTCGATATCGACGCCCATGTCTCGGAGGATCACTTCTGGGGCGAGGTGATCGAGCTGATCGACAACGAATATCTGCGCGATCTGGGGCAGAGCCAGCTGCGCAGCTTCGCCGGCAACAACGCGCTGCTCAACATCGTGCCGGGATTGAGCCACCAGAGCGTCGGCGGGCGCATCACCCATCAGGGACGGCGCGAGCCCGACGTCCCGCAGGGCGAGCATCCCTTTGTCGTCGCCGCGCAACGCAGCATGGATGCGATGGGGCTGGATTATCAGATCGTCTTTCCCAGCGCGATGCTGCTCTTGGGCATGCACCCCCAGGACGAGGTCGAAGTCGCCCTCGCCCGGGCGTTCAACCGCTGGACGGTCGAGCGCATTCTGCCGATGGACGAGCGGCTCAAGGCCTTTGTCTATCTGCCCTTCAACACCCCCGAAGCCTGCGAGGCGTTGGTGGCGCAATACGCCGACGCCAAGGATGTGATCGGCTTTACCGTCTGCTCGACCCGCAACAATGCGATCCACGCCGATTGCTACGCCCGGCTCTATGCCATGATCGAGGAAAGCGGCAAGCCGCTGGCCTTTCACTCGGGCTATCACTGGGGCGATCCGTCTTTCGCGCAGCTCAACCGCTTTGCCACGATGCATGCGCTGTCCTTCACGCATTACAACCAGATTCACGTGTCGAACTGGCTCTTCAACGCGATGCCGGAACGCTTCCCCAAGTTGAAAATGCTGTGGGTGGAAAGCGGGCTGGCCTGGATCCCCTTCCTGATGCAGCGACTGGACCACGAGGTGCTGATGCGGCCCAGCGAGGCACCGGGAATGAAGCGGCTGCCCAGCGAATACATGGCCGAGATGTGGTACACCAGCCAGCCGATGGAACGCACCAACATGGAATTGCTGGAAGCGACCATGAAGGTGATGAAGGCGGAGACGCAGCTCTTGTATTCCTCGGACTGGCCGCATTGGGACTGGGATGCGCCCTCGGTCATCACGACGCTGCCGTTCCTGTCGGATCAGGCCAAGCGCAACATTCTGGGCCTGAACGCGGCACGGCTGTTCAATCTGGACATCAAACCCAAGAAACCGCGTGCCGATGCGGTTCTGGCCACGCGACCGGGGAGATCGTGACATGAGCGAGACCATCGAAACCACGCAGGACGATCTGCCGCGGCTGAGGGCGCTGATCGGCGAACTGACGGACGTGACCGACCGGATCTGCGCCACCCGGCAATCGGGGCGGCTGGACGAAGAGGCGTTGTCGGATCTGGTCGCCGCGGCGGCCCGGCTGTTTTCCGACCGGATGGACCGCGATCCGGGCACCACACTTGCGGTGCCGCCGGACCGGCTGAACGCGACGCAGAGCGTGGTCCTCATCAAGGCCTTGATGGAGGTCACCGACATCAACCTCTTTGATCTGGCGATCTGGTATCGGAGGGTGGGATGACCAAGGCCAACACACCGCCACGTCAGGTCTCCATCGGCACCTATGAGGGCCTGCGCACGAAAGAGCGCGTGGTGCTGGATATCGACGGGCAGTCGGTCGGTGTCTACTTCCTCGGCGACGAGATCCGCGCCTGGCACAACACCTGCCCGCATTCGGGCGGCCCTGTCTGCCAGGGAAAGACCGTCGCCCGCACGCTGCAGGCCGTTGACGCGGCCACGGGCAAGAGCCCCGGCCTGACACTGGATCGCAGCAGCCGGATGATCGTCTGCCCCTGGCACGGTTTCGAGTTCGATCTGCTGACCGGAATCCACGCCGTCGATACCAAGACCCGCCTTCGGCCGGTGCCAGTCGCTGTGGTCGATGGCGATGTGGTCCTGACCCTGGGCTGACCCCCTCGCAACGACCGAGCGCCCCCTGATCCGGCGTTGGAACAGGGGTCTTGCGTCGTGGGCGGGTGGTGCGGAACGCCAAAAGGTATGCAAGAAAATTTCTCACTATAAGAAAATTCTTGCAATCAATTCGCCGCTCCTTAACCTGTCAATCATTGGCCCCGGGCCGGAGGAATCACATGAAAGCCGATGTCTTGATCGTCGGGGCCGGCCCTGTCGGACTCAGCCTTGCCCTTGAGCTTGCGTATCAGGGCGTCCGCTCGGTGGTGGTTGAACGGCGGCCCCGGGGCGGCTTTGTGACGGTGCGCTGCAACCACATTGCCTCGCGCTCGATGGAGTTCTTCCGCCGCCATGGCCTGGCCGATACCGTGCGCCAAGCGGGCCTGCCGGAGGATTATCCGCAGGATGTCTCCTACCGCACGACGACCACGGGCCAGGAATTGTCGCGGATCAGGATTGCCGCCCGGGGCGACCGCAAGACCGAGCGCGACACCGGCGTGGATTCCCGATGGGCGACCGCCGAACCCCCGCACCGGATGAACCAGATCTACCTCGAGCCGCTGATGATCGACGCGGCGATGCAGCGCCCCGAGGTCACGCTGCTTTTCGAGCATGAGATGCTCGACTTCAGCCAGGATGACAGCACTGTCAGCGCCCGGATCAAACCCGCGACAGGGGCCGAGTTCACCGTGCAGGCCCAGTATCTGGCCGGATGCGACGGCGGCGGCTCGCAGGTGCGCAAGGCGATCGGCGCGCGGCTCGAAGGCGACGCGGTGCTGCAAAGGGTGCAATCGACCTATCTGCGCGCCCCTGGCCTGATCGAAGCGATGCAGGTTCCGCCCTGCTGGTGCATGTTCTCGCTCAACCCGCGGCGCAGCGGCAATATCTACGCCATCGACGGCAAGGAGCTGTGGCTGGTCCATAACTACCTGCGCGACTCCGAGCCCGATTTCGCCGCGGTCGACCGGGATCACTGCATCCGCGAAATCTTTGGCGTCGGGCCGGAGTTCGCGTATGAGATCCTCAACATCGAAGATTGGTTCGGCCGCCGCCTTGTCACCGACAAGATGCGCGACCGCCGGGTGTTTCTGGCCGGCGATTCCGCCCATCTCTGGGTGCCGTACGCAGGCTATGGCATGAATGCCGGAATCGCCGATGCCTTCGACCTGGGCTGGATTCTGGGCGCAGTCATCCAGGGCTGGGGCGGTCCACGGCTGCTGGATGCCTATGTCGCCGAGCGGGGCGCGATCACCGAACAGGTGAGCCGCTTCGCAATGGACCATTGCATCAAGCTGGCGGCGATGCGCAGTGCCGTGCCCGCTGAACTGGAGGATCCGACGCCCGAGGGCGAGGCCGCGCGCGGGCGCATGGGGCACGAAACCTATGCGCTGAACGTCCAGCAATATTGCGCGGAGGGGCTGAACTACGGGTATTTCTACGATGCCTCGCCGGTGATCCTGCCCGATGGCGCGCAGCCGCCGGTCTATTCGATGGCCGACTACACACCCTCGACGGTACCTGGCTGCCGGGTGCCGCATTTCTTCCTGCCGGACGGGCGCTCGCTCTACGATACCTTCGGCAAGGGCTACACGCTGCTGCGGCAAGACCCGGCGCAGGACGTTTCGGCCTTTACCGCCACCGCCGCCGCCTTCGGGATGCCGCTTGGCGTGGTCGACATCACCCCCGATGCAGCAACGGCTGCGCTCTATGACGCTCCCTTGATCCTGGTGCGCCCCGACCAGCATGTGGCCTGGCGCGGCGATGCCGCGCAGGGGGATGCGGCGTCAATCCTGAACAGGGTCAGGGGCGCATGATGCCGGGCCGCCGTCGGACAAGCACCAATCAGCCAGAGATCAAGGGCCCGCGGGGAGGAAACGCGCGATGATTATTGATTGCCATGCGCATATGGCCGTTCCGGGCAAGCTGCCGGCGTGGAAGGCCAGCCTTCTGTCCCATCGCGGCGCGCATGGACGCAAGGCGCCCAGCTTTACCGCGCAGGAGATCGAGAGCGCCTTTACCCGCGTCGAAATGGCCGAATACGGCCATATCGAATGTCTGGAGCGGGCGGGCGTCGATCATCAGTTGCTGTCGCCGCGACCGTTCCAGCTGATGCATTCCGAGGAGCCCAAGAAGCTGGTGCATTGGTACGCCGAGGCCGCCAATGACCTGATCGCTCAGGAATGTGCGCAATACCCCGGCAAGTTCACCGGCATCGCCGGGCTGCCGCAGACCGGCGACAGCCCGGTCGAGCATTGCCTGCCCGAGCTGGAGCGCACGGTGAAGGAGCTCGGCTTTCGAGGCTGCCTGCTGAACCCCGACCCGTTCGAGAACAACGGTCGCAAGGCCCCGCCAATGGGCGACCGCTACTGGTATCCGCTCTATGAAAAGCTGTGCGAACTCGATGTCGTGGCGCATATCCATTCGGCCAGTTCGCGGCTCGTGGACCGCGAGCCCTATTCGCTGCACTTCATCAACGAGGAAACCACCGCCGTCTATGGCCTGTGCAAATCGACGGTGCTGGATGACTTCCCGGATCTGAAGATCCTGGTCAGCCATGGCGGCGGTGCGATCCCCTATCAGGTGGGCCGCTTCGATGCGACCAGCGTGCCGCGCAAGGGCATGGATGTGTCCGGTGCCCGGTTCCTGACCCGGCTGCGCAAACTCTATTTTGACACGGTGCTCTACTCGCGTGAGGCGATCGAACTGCTGGTCAAGGTCGTCGGCCCCTCTCGCTGCCTCTATGGCGCTGAAATGCCCGGCGTGGGGTCGTCGATCAACCCCGATACCGGACAGGCCTTTGACGACATCATCCCCTTCATCCGCGGGCTGGACTTCATCACCGACGGCGAGAAGGCCGATATCCTCGGCGGCAATGCGCGGCGCGTCTTCGGGCTCGCGCTCTGACCCGCCAGCTTGGCCCCGACCGCGCCATCAAGACATTCATGACCGGAGACACGACGCATGAAAACGCAAGTGGGGATCATCGGCGCAGGGCCCGCGGGCCTGCTGCTGGGCCGGATCCTGCAAGCCCACGGCATCGACGCGGTCGTTGTGGAGCGGCGCAGCCGGGATTATGTCCTCAAACGGATCCGCGCGGGGGTGCTGGAGCAAGGCACCGTCGACACGCTGCGCAAATACGGCGTGGCCGAGAGGCTGGACCGCGAGGGACTGCCGCATGCCGACATGAAACTGTTCTGGAAGGGCGAGCGCCACTCGATCCCCATGACGGGTGAAGGCGGGCGGCGGATGACCACCTACGGCCAGAACAAGATCGTCGAAGACCTCGTGCTCCGGCGCGAAGCGGACGGATTGCCGCTGATCTTCGACGCCGAGGTCAAGGCCATCGAGAATGTGACCGACAGGCCGGTCATCCACTATGACCACAACGGCGAGGCGCAGACGCTTGAGTGCGACTTCGTCGCGGGATGCGACGGTTTCTGGGGCGTTTCGCGCAAACACATGCCGGATGCGGATGCGCATTCGTTTGAAAAGGTTTTTCCCTTCTCCTGGTTCGGCCTGCTGGCCGAGGCCAAGACCAGCACCGAAACGCGCGGCTTCTGCCACAGCGAGCGGGGCCTTGCCGTCAGTTCCTCGCGCGGCCCCGACGTGAGCCGCCTCTATCTGCAGGTGCCGCCCGATTTCGACATGGCCAGCATGTCCGACGATCAGATCTGGGACGAGTTGTCGCTGAGGCTGGCCAACCAATACGGCAAGACGCTGAACCGTGGCCCGATCATCGACAAGGCGGTCGTCCGGCTCAGGGGGTTCATCTGCGAGAAGATGGTCCACGGGCGGCTGGCGCTGGCGGGGGACGCCTGCCACACGGTCCCGCCCAGCGGCGCCAAGGGGCTGAACCTGGCGGTCGGGGACGTGCGTCTGCTCAGCGAGGCGATCGTTTCGCTGCTGCAGGAGAATGACGACAGCAAGCTCGCGCGCTATCCCGACCTGGCGCTGCAGCGCATCTGGCCGACGGTCCATTGGTCCTGCACCATGTCCGACGTGTTCCACATCTTCCCCGGGCAGACCGCCTTCGACACCCGGCGGCAGTACGAGGTGCTGAACTTCTGGGCCTATGACGAAACCGGCCAGAGGGTGTTCCGCGAGAACATGCTGGGCAGACCGCTGCCGCAATACTGACGCGTGGCAGTTCAACACCATTCAGACTTGGCAGGCGGCCCTGCGCGCTTGTCCGGAGGGGGCGAATGACGGATTTCACCTATCCCGAACCGAAGCTGTTCATCGGCGGTGTCTGGCTCGAGGCCGGGTCACGGGACACGATACCCGTGCTCGATCCCGCGACCGGCGCGCCCATCGCGCGGCTGCCGGTCGCCACCCAGGCCGACCTGGACGCCGCCCTGGACGCGGCCAACCGCAGCTTTCCCGCCTGGCGCGCGATGTCCGCCATTGACCGCGCCGCGATCTTGCACCGCGCCGGGATGCTGTTGCGCGAACGGGCGCGGTACATCGGCCATGTCTCGACGAGCGAGCAGGGCAAGGTGCTGGCCGAATCCTCGGCCGAAGCCGCGGCGAGCGCCGACATTTTCGACTGGTTCGCCGAAGAAGCGCGGCGGGCCTATGGCCGGATCGTGCCGTCGAAATTCCCCAGCGTGCGTCAGAATGTCCTCAAGGAGCCGGTCGGCCCCGTCGCCGCCTTCACCCCCTGGAACTTCCCCACCACCATCCCCGCCCGCAAACTCGGCGCCGCGCTGGCGGCGGGTTGCACGGTCATCATCAAACCGGCGGAAGAGACGCCGGGAAGCTGTCTGGAACTGGCGCGCGCGCTGGACGACGCGGGGCTGCCCAAGGGCGTGCTGAACGTCGTCTTCGGCGTGCCTGCGCAGATTTCCGAGTATCTGATCGCCTCGCCGGTCATCAAGAAGATCTCGTTCACCGGCTCGACCATGGTCGGCAAGCACCTCTCGCGCCTGGCCGCCGACGGGATGAAGAAAAGTACGATGGAGCTGGGCGGCCATGCCCCGGTTCTGGTGTTCGAGGACGCCGATATCGACAAGGCCGCCGCGATGATGGCCCGGTCCAAATACCGCAACGCAGGCCAGATCTGCATCGCGCCGACGCGGTTCTACCTGCACGACAGCATCCATGACCGCTTCGTCGAGGCCTTCGGCCGAATCGCTGGTGGCCTCGTCATTGGCAATGGCCTCGACCCGGCCTCGACGATGGGGCCCCTGGCCAATGGTCGGCGGCTAGAGGCAATGGGCGTGCTGATCGAAGACGCGGTCGGCAAGGGGGCCAGTCTGCGCACCGGCGGCGCCCGCATGGGCAACGCCGGGAACTTCTGGCAGCCGACGATCCTGACCGATGTGCCCAACAGCGCCGCGGTGATGAACACCGAACCCTTCGGTCCCGTGGCCGTGACCCAGCGCTTCACCGACATGGATGCCGTCATCGCCGAGGCCAACCGCCTGCCCTATGGCCTGTCCGCCTATGCCTTCACCGCCGATGGCGCCCGCGCCAACGCGCTGGCAGACCGCATCGAGGCCGGGATGATCGGCATCAACTTCAGCGTCCTGACCGGGCCGGAAACTCCTTTTGGCGGAATCAAGGAAAGCGGCCACGGGTCCGAAGGCGGGATCGAGGGGCTCGACGGTTTCCTGATTACCAAATACGTGGCCCAGGCGTAGGCGCCTCGCCCCCTGTCGTCAGTCGGCGTCCGGGCTCTTGAAGCCCGTCGCCGCTGACTGCCTGCTGCGAGTGCGATACTCGACCGGCGTCAGGCCGACGCGGCGCTTGAAGAGGCGCGACAGATGCTCGGCGCTGGCGAACCCCACCCGGCGCGAGACCGCGGCGATGGTCAGGTTTGTCTCGGTAAACAACACGCGCGCCGCATCGAGCCGGATCCGCTCCAGAAACACGCCGGGCGAACAGCCCCGATCCTTGGCGAAGCGCCGGGCGAAATTGCGTTCGCTCATGTTCACCACCGCAGCGATGTCCGAAATCTTGATGTTGCGGTGGTAATTGTCGTTGAGCCAGCCGACCGCCTGCCGCATGCGCGGCGTCAGGCTGTCCTGTGCTTCCAGACTGGCGCTGATCTGCGGCTGGCTGGCGGTGCGCCGGACGAAGACCACCAGGATGCGTGCGGTACGGCTCGCGATGTCCTGGCCCAGATCCTCTTCGACCAGTTCCAGGCACAGATCGATCCCGGCTGAAACGCCCGCCGAACTGTAGAATTTCCCGTCGCGGGTATAAAGCGAATCGGCGCGCGAATGAACCTTGGGGAAATCGCTGCGCATATCCTCGAAATAGCGCCAATGCGTCACGCATTGGCGACCGTCCAGTTGCCCTGTCGCCGCCAGCAGGCCGACGCCGCTGCCGATGGTGACAACCCGCTGTGCCCCAAGAACCAGCGGCGCCAGCGCCGTGACCTCGGCGTCGGACCGTGTCGCAGCGCGGCACCCCGGGCCGCCCGGGATGATTAACGTGTAGCCGCCTTGCGGGCTGAAATCCGGGACCGGCTCGGCCTCCATCCCCGCGCCGCAGGACAGTTTGACCATGCGTTCGGCGGCCGAGACAAAGCGCAAACGATAGGGCCAGACCATGCGCCCCGGGGTCGGGCGCAGCAATTCCTCGGTTTCCAGATTGGCGGTCGAGAAGACTTCCGACGGTCCCGCAACATTCATCAGAAGCGCCCTCTTGTAGAGGAAGACGATGATGTCCCGTTGGGGGTAATGCGGCTCGGCGGGCATGGGGGCTCTGCTGGATCAAGACAGGTTTGTCTGAATATGTCATGAAACTGACAGGCGCTGCAATTCGCCGCGTGCAACCTTCCTCGCATGAGAACGCGCCCCGCCGATACCGCCCCTGTGGCACAGAAGCCGTCAGCCGCCAGCCTTGACGCCGTGGCCAGGCTAGTCGGCTTCCCCACGGTCAGCACAGAGTCGAACCTTGCGCTGCTCCAGTGGGTCCAGGGCCTTCTGGGAGAGCTGGGCATCATCGGCCACCTGACGCATTCGGACGACGGACAGAAGGCCAACCTTTTCGCGACGATCCACCCCGGGGATGGCAGCGTGGCGCCCGACAAGGGCGGGATCGTACTGTCGGGCCATACCGATGTGGTGGGCGTCGATCCATCGCACTGGACCTCGGACCCCTTCACCGCCACGCAGCGCGGCACGCGTCTTTATGGGCGGGGCACGGCGGACATGAAGGGCTTTCTGGGGGTCGTTCTGGCGCTCTTGCCCGCCATCGCCACCACGCCCCGGGTAGAGCCCGTGCACCTCGCCCTCAGCTATGACGAGGAAGTCGGCTGCAAGGGCGTCCCCCGTCTGATCGAGGATCTGGCGCGGCGGGGCATCACGCCCGAGGTCTGCCTGGTCGGCGAGCCGTCCTCGATGCGGGTCATCACCGGGCACAAGGGTTCGCGAGTCTTTCGTTGCCTCGTGACCGGGAAGGAGGCTCATTCCTCGTTGGCCACGCAGGGCGTCAACGCCGTTCACGTCGCCTGCCGGCTGGTCGAGTTCATCCGGCTCGAAGGATTGGCCCTTGCCGAGAGCGAGACACACGTCCCCGGCTACGCGGTGCCCTTCTCGACCATCGGCACCGGCGCCATCGCGGGCGGCACGGCGGTCAATGTCATCCCCGGCCATTGCGAGTTCCGCTTTCAGATCCGCCACCTGCCGGACACGAACCCCGAAACGGTGATCGCCCGGATCAGGGACTTCGCCGACGGGCTGCTCGCCGAGATGCGCCTTGTGGACCCCGGCTGCGCCATTGCCTTCACCGATCTCGGCGGCGTGCCCGCCCTGAACGAGCCGCCGGATTCCGCCTGGACCCGGCGCGTCGCCCGGGCTGCGGGAAACGACAGGCCCGGGATCGTCGATTTCGGCTCTGAGGGCGGGCATTTCCAGCGAGCCGGGATCAGCACCGTGATCTGCGGCCCGGGCGACATAGCCAACGCGCATCGCCCCGACGAATTCATCGACCTCGACCAGCTCACTGCCTGCGAGCGGTTCCTGACGCGCCTCTTGGGCCTGATGCCCCTCGAGGCCTGATTCACCACTGGAAGACCGGGCACGCGCCCGTATTGGGAGGTTACCTTGCTTTTCGAAGGACTGAAAACGCCCTCGCCCGACCCCATCCTGGGAATGGCGGCCCGCTTCAACGCGGACCCCGCCCCGGACAAGGTGGATATGGGGATCGGCGTCTATATGGACGACCAAGGCCGCTCGCCCGTGCTGGAAAGCGTCAAGCAGGCCGAGGCGCTGCTTCTCAAGGAACAGTCGAGCAAGGCCTATCTCTCCTCTGCCGGGCATGAGGCCTATAACCGGCATATCCGCGCCCTGCTGCTGGGGGATGACCACCCGGCGCTGCCCCGTGCGCGGACCATCCAGACCCCGGGCGGCACCGGTGCGCTGCGCGTTGCCGCGGATTTCCTGCACGCCCTGAAGGGTGACTGCCGGGTGTGGATCCCCGATCCGACCTGGGCCAATCACCGCGGGCTCTTCGCCGCGGCGGGTCACGAGGTGACGACCTACCGCTACCTCGATGCCGCGACCGGCGGCGTCGCTTTCGGCTTGATGATGGAAGACCTCGCGCAGATTGGTCCGGGCGATATCGTCATCGTGCATGGCTGCTGCCAGAACCCGACCGGCGCCGATCTGACCGCCGCGCAATGGACCGAGGTCAGCGACCGCCTGCTGGCGCGCGGAGCGGTGCCGCTGGTCGACATCGCCTACCAGGGCTTTGGCCGGGGTCTGGACGAGGACGCCGCCGGTCTGCGCCTGCTAGCCGAGACCCAGCCGGAACTGTTGATCGCCAGCTCCTGCTCGAAGAACTTCGCGCTCTACCGCGAACGGGTCGGGGCGCTGACCCTGGTGAGCCAGAGCACAGCCTCGGCCGACAGGGCGCTGGGGCATCTGTTGCCCGTGGTGCGCGCGAATTACTCCATGCCGCCGGATCACGGTGCCGCGGTGGTGGCGCAGATCCTCGGCGATCCAGAACTGCGCGCGCTCTGGGTTGAAGAAGTCACCCTGATGCGCGAACGCCTGATCGGTGTCCGCGCAGCCCTGGCAGGGGCGATGAACCAGACCGGCGGGCGCGACTATGGCTTCATCGCCCGCAATCGGGGCATGTTCGTGCAGCTTGACCTGACGCCCGAGCAGGTCGATTACCTGCGCGAGCACGAGCATATCCACCTCAGCCGCAGCGGCCGGATGAATGTCGCGGGCCTGAACCGGGGCAATGTCGCGCGGGTCGGCGCGGCGGTCGGCCGGATCCTGAGCGGCGCCTCCCATGGCTAAGCTGGTCATTGGCATGGTCGCCTTCGAGCAGGCGACCAACCTCGATTTCACCGGCCCGCTGGAGGTCTTCGGCAAGCTCGCGGGATGCGAGGTGCAGATCTGCGCCAAGACCCGGGATCTGGTCGCCTGCGAGGGGCTCTCGGTCATTCGGCCCACGGTGACCTTCGCCGATTGCCCGCAGGTCGATGTGCTCTTCGTGCCGGGCGGCCCGGGACAGATCGATGTCATGACTGACGATGAAACCATCGGTTTCGTCGCGCGCCAGGGACAGGCGGCGCAATGGGTCACGGCGGTCTGCACCGGTTCGCTGATCCTGGGGGCCGCGGGTCTGTTGCAAGGCTACCGCGCCGCCTGCCACTGGATGTCACGCGACCAGCTGCCGCTGTTCGGGGCCGAGCCGGTCAACCAGCGCGTGGTCTTTGACCGCAACCGGGTGACCGGCGGCGGCGTCACGGCGGGCATCGACTTCGGCTTTGCCCTGGCGGCGCGACTGGTGGGCGACCCTGCTGCCCGGCGCCTGCAACTGGCCCTTGAATACGCGCCCGAGCCGCCTTTCGACTGCGGCCTGCCCGAGCGGGCCGATCCGGACACGGTCACCGATCTGCTGGGCCGGGCGGCGGGCTTGCTGGAAAGACGCTGGGCCGCATCGAGGACCGCCGCCGACCGGCTCAATCAAAGGGGCACCGGACAATGAGCATCGATTTCCTGAACCGCGAGCATGGTCTGCACATCGACGGCGCCTGGCAGCCCAGCGACGGCGGTGCGCGGCTGGATGTGATCAATCCCGCCAATGGCGCTGTCATCTCGACCATCGCCGACGCGAGCCTTACCGATGTCGACCGGGCCGTCGCCGCCGCGCGCGCGGCCTTCGAACGCAATGACTGGGCCTGCCTGCAGCCGAACGCCCGCGGGCAGCTGCTGTGGCGCATCGCCGAGGCGATCGAGGCCCATGCCGACGAATTCGCGCGGCTCGAATGCCTGGACAACGGCAAGCCGATGCTGGCGGCGCGGCGCGGCGACGTGCCGGGCGCCGCCGATACCTTCCGTTACTTCGCAGGCTGGTGCACCAAGATCACCGGCCAGACGATGCAGGTCTCGCGTCCTGGCCAGACCTTCGCCTATACGCTGCGCGAACCGCTGGGCGTGGTCGCCGCGATCGTGCCGTGGAACTTTCCACTGCTCATGGCGGCATGGAAGCTGGCCCCGGCGCTGGCGGCAGGTTGCACCGTGGTGCTGAAACCGGCCGAGGATACCTCGCTCACCGCGCTGCGGCTGGCCGAGGTGATGGCCGATTGCGGGCTGCCCGCGGGGGTGGTCAACGTCATCACCGGGCGTGGCGCCAGCGTGGGCGCGGCCCTGACCCGCCATCCCGGCGTGGACAAGGTCGCCTTTACCGGCTCGACCCAGATCGGCAAAGAGATCATCGCCGCCGCGGCAGGCAATCTGAAGAAGCTGACGCTGGAGCTGGGTGGCAAATCGCCCACGCTGATCCTGCCCGATGCCGATCTGGCCAAGGCGATCCCCGCTGCGGCGATGGGGATCTTCCACAACGCCGGGCAGGTCTGTGCGGCCGGGTCGCGGCTCTATGTCCATGCCGACATCTTCGATCAGGTGACCGAGGGCATCATCCAGCGCGCCCGCGCCATGCGCAGCGGGCCGGGCGAGGTGCCGACGACCGAACTCGGCCCGCTGGTGTCGCAACGCCACCGCGAGCGGGTGCATGGCTATGTCGCATCCGGCATGGCGGGCGGCGCGCAGCTGCTGACCGGCGGCGCGCGCGGGGAGGGCGAGGGCTATTTCTACGAACCGACGATCCTGACCGGCACCACCCAGGACATGAGCATCGTGCGCGAAGAGATCTTCGGCCCGGTGCTGGTCGCTGAACGCTTCAACGATCTGGACGAGGCCGTCCAGCGCGCCAATGACAGCGACTTCGGCCTGTCGGCGACGGTCTGGACCACGAACCTCGGCCTGGCCCATGGGCTGGCCCGGCGGCTGGAGGCCGGCACGATCCGCGTCAACACCGGCGGCGGCACCGACCCCAACCAACCCTTTGGCGGCACCAAGCAATCGGGCTGGGGCCGGGAGTTCGGCGAGGAAGGCCTGCTCGAATACATGCAGACAAAATCTGTGCTGATGACCCTGTAAGCGATGGACAAGACAATGAACAACAAGATGCGGACGGATGTGGCGGTGGAAAGCCTGACGGGCGGCGATGCGGTGGTGGAGAGCCTGAAGCGCTGGGACGTGGACACGGTCTTCGGCTTGCCCGGCGTCCAGCTGGACCAGCTTTTCGACGCGCTGCATCGCCGGGGTAACGGGATCCGCGTGATCCACACCCGGCACGAACAGGGCGCGGCCTATATGGCGCTGGGAGCCGCAGCCTCGACCGGGAAACCCGCCGTTTTCGCGGTTGTTCCGGGGCCAGGCGTGCTGAACGCAGGGGCCGCGCTGTCGACCGCCTATGCCTGTGGCGCGCGGGTTCTGTGCGTGACCAGCACGGTGGCGACAGCTCAGATCGGCCGCGGTAACGGCGCGCTGCACGAGATCCCGGACCAGACCGGCTATCTGCGCGGGCTGACGAAGTGGTATGGCCGCGCGACCTCGGCTGCCGAAGTCCCCGCCGTGATGGACGAGGCTTTCCGCCAGTTGATGAGCGGACGCCCGCGCCCCGTCGCCGTCGAGGTCCCCCCGGACGTGCTGGCGCAGCGTGCGGTCTTTGCCCCGCAGGTCCGCCCGGCGGTGCCGGCCCGCCCGCTGGTCGATGCCTCGGCTGTCGAAAGCGCGGCCAGCCTGCTGATGGCCGCGAAGAAACCGATGATCCTCGTCGGCAGCGGCGCCCGCCACGCGGGCCCCGACCTGACCCGTCTGGCCGAACGTCTGCAGGCGCCGGTTGTCAGCCGCACGCAGGGACGCGGGATCGTGCCCGACACGTCGGATTACAGCTGGTCGGCGGCCATGGCGAATGACCAATGGGCTGATGTCGATGTCGTGCTGGCCCTCGGCACACGGATGACGCAATTGCGGGAATGGGGCACGGACAAGGACCTGTCGGTCATCCGCGTCGATATTGATTATCCCGAGATCGTGCGCAGCGGCCCCCCGCGCCTGGGCATCGTCGCGGATGCCGCCGATTTCACGGCCGAGCTGCTGGCGCTTGTCGAAGCGCGCGGGTTCCAGGCCGTCGACCGCAGGGAGGAATTGCGCCGTGTGCGCACTGACTTCGCCGCGACCTTGACGCAGACCATCCAGCCGCAAACCGATTACCTGCGGGCGATCCGGGCGGTCCTGCCCGATGATGGCATCCTGGTCGACGAGATGACCCAGGTAGGCTTCGTGGCACGCTATGCCTTTCCCGTCACCCATCCGCATGGCTTCATCTCGTCCAGCTATCAGGGCACGCTGGGCTATGGCTTTGCCACCGCCATCGGCGTGCAGGCCGCCAATCCCGACCGCCGGGTCGTGGCGATCAGCGGCGACGGCGGGTTCCTGTTCACCATGCCCGAACTCTCGGTGCTGGCGCAGCAGCAGATCCCGCTGACCACGGTGGTCTTCGCCGACGGGCATTTCGGCAATGTGCGTCGCATTCAGGAACGCAGTTACGGCGAGCGTTTCATTGCCTCCGAGCTGCACAACCCCGACTTCGTGCAACTCGCGCAGAGTTTCGGCATCCGGGGCCTGCGGGCAGAAGGACCCGCTGGCCTGCAAGATGCGCTGGCCACGGCGTTTGCGGGCGACGGACCGACCCTGATCGAGGTTCCCGTCCGGATCGAGGACATGGCCTCGCCCTGGCAGTTCGTCCATGGGCGCAAAGTGCGCTGACATGGCTGGCGGCCCTCGCATCGGGATGGGTCACGCCGCCCTTTGCGGCGGTTGCCGCGGGCGCCGGGCAGGGCTGGCGCGATCTGTCTGGCTACCGGGAGGCTCGCCGGGAATAGGTGAACAAATAAAATCACTATTCGATAATTTTTTGTTGCCTTATCGCCCAAGAATCTGTCACCTGCTTGCAAGGAGTCGTCAGGGAAGAGCGATCACCACAGCCCGCCGTACCGTGCGCCAGCATCCGGTCGTTCTGCGACCGGGCGGAGGATCTTCGCGTAACCGACAAAGCGGCGAGCGGCGCGTGGACAGGTCACCATTTCCGGGGCAAGGACACCGCTGAAACGACCAAGGGGTGCCGGAAACCACCGGCTCCCGAAGAAAGGCCCGAAAAGGCCGCCCCACCCGCAGCAATCAAGAACCGCGTTTGACAATAAAGGGAGAAGGAAGATGACTGAAGGACTGAAGCTCTCACGTCGCAGACTGCTGGAACTGACCGCCATGTCCGGGGCGATGGTGCTCGCGCCCCGGCTCGCCTGGGCGGGAGAGCCCCAACGCGGCGGCCATCTTGTGATCTCGAGCGGTGGCGCGGCGGCGGGCGACTCGCTTGATCCGCGGACCTTCAATTCGCCCTATGGCGCGGCGGTCTCGGGGATCATCTACAACAACCTGATCGCGGTGCAGGGCCCCAACAAGGAGCTCGTCCCCGAGCTGGCCCAACGCTGGGAGGCGATCAACGACGGGCTGAGCTGGGTGTTCCATCTGGTCGAGGGCGTCGAGTTCCACAACGGCAAGATCCTGACCAGCGAAGACGTGGTCTATTCGCTGCGCCGTCACGCCGAGCCGGAGTCGCGCTCGAGCATGCGCTCGGTCATCAGCAACCTCGTGGATATCCGCGCCGATGGCGACAACCGCGTCATCATCGACCTGCCTGCCGTCAACTACCTGTTTCCCGCCTATATGGCGCATTTCACGCTGGGGATCATCCCGGCCGGGACCACGGAGTTCACCGGGATCGGCACGGGCGGCTACAAGGTCACCAATTTCGCGCCGGGCGAAGTGCTCGAACTGGTGCGCCACGAGAACTACTTCAAGCCGAATGCGGCCTTCGTGGACAGTGTCGAGCTTCTGGCGATCAACGACCCCTCGGCACTGACCGCGGCGTTCCAGAGCGGTCAGGTCAACATGACCAGCGGGCTGGACGCCCGGTCGGCCGGGTTGCTCGAATCGATGTCCAGCCTGCGCATCTTCAAGATGGAGGGCGGCGGCTACATCAGCTTCAACATGCGCTGCGACATTCCCCCCTTCGACAATCCCGACATGCGGCTGGCGCTGAAGCTCGCGGTCGACCGCGAAGACATGCTGCAACGCGTGGGCGCGGGGGTCGGCAGCATCGGCAACGACACGCCGGTGCCGTCGAACGATGCCGTCTTCTCGCCCAATGTCGAGCAGAAGCGCTACGATCCCGAACGCGCCCGCGCGCTGTTCGAGAGCGTCGGCTACACGGGCACCATCGTGCTGCACACTTCGGACGCGATCTCGTCGCGGGCCGTCGACATGGCCACGGTGTTCCAGGAACATGCCGCCCGCGCCGGTATCCCGATCGAGGTCCAGCGCGATCCCGCGGATGGCTACTGGAACTCAGTCGTCGGTGTCGCGCCTTTCCACGTCTCGGCCCGCTCGGCGCGGCCAACGGCGGATGCGATCTTCTCGACCGCCTTCCTCGGCACCTCGGAAAACAACGAGTGCAAATGGGTCAACGAGGAATTCGACGCCGCGATCATCGCGGCACGCGCCGAAGAAAACCTCGAGCGGCGGCTTGCCCTCTACGAGCGCGCTCAGGAGATCTGCAGCGTCGATGGCGGCACGATGATCCCCTTCTTCTCGGCCACGGTGCAAGGCACCAGCGCGGATGTCGACGGGTTCAATGTCGGGGCGGTCGAGCTGAACGGCTATCGCGCGGTCGAACAGGTCTGGTTCACCTGACCTTCCCTCCCCGGGCGCCGCTGGTGGCGCCCGGGATCCTCTGACAAGCACCACGCACCGGCGCCGCCTGCCCCGGTGTTCAAGAGAGAAGGTGCCGGCATGACGTTGATGCAAGGGTCCGCTGTGCGTTCGTTCGTCGTTGCGCGCATAGCCTCGGGCCTCGTGTCGATCCTCTTCATTTCGTTCCTGGTCTTCCTGGGAACGGCGCTTTTGCCCGGAGACGCGGCCACCGCGATGCTGGGACAGGAGGCGACACCCGAACTTGTCGAAAGCCTGCGCCAGGCGTTGGGATTGGATCAGCCCCTGCTGATCCGCTATCTCGACTGGCTGTGGGACGCGCTGCATGGGGATTTCGGCGTCTCGCTGTCAAACGGGCAGCCCGCCATGGCCATGCTGCTGCCCCGGCTGGAGAATTCGCTGATCCTGGCCTTTTCCGCGGCGGTCATCGTGCTGCCGCTGGCCATCTCGATCGGCCTCTTTGCCGCGATCAAGAAGGGCAGGCCCTTCGATACCATGTCGGGACTGGTCTCGGCGCTGTTCCTGTCGATGCCGTCGTTCATGATCGGCTACGTGCTGATCTATGTCTTCGCGGTCGAGTTCCGGCTGTTCCCGGCCGTCTCCAGCGTCCGCGCCTCGACATCGCTGACCGGATGGGTCTGGGCGCTGACCCTGCCGGTCCTGACGCTGGTGCTGGTCGCGCAATCGCATGTCCTCAAGGTCACGCGGGCCGCGGTGCTGGGCGTGATGGGATCCGACTATATCCTGATGGCCGAGACCAAGGGCATTCCGCGCATCCGCATCATCTTGCTGCACGCGCTGCCCAACGCGCTGTCGTCCATCGTGTCGATCTGCATGATAACCATGGCGCACCTGATCGTCGATGTCGTGGTGATCGAGGCGGTCTTCAGCTATCCGGGGATGGGCAAGCTGATGGTCGATGCCGTCGCCTATCGCGACATCCCCGTCGTTCAGGCCTGCGGCGTGCTGTTCTCGGCGATCTTCGTCGTGCTGAACATGCTCGCGGATCTTCTGGGCGTCCTCGTCAATCCACGTCAACGCCTGCCGCGCCGGGGAGCCTGAGCCATGCTGAGCAGAATTGCGGTTATCGGGTCCCTCTGCCTGCTGTCGGCGATGGTTCTGGCGGCACTGCTGGCGCCCGTGCTGGCGCCCGTGCCACCCAACGAGATGGTCTACCCGGCCTATGCCGCGCCGGGTCCCGGCGGGGTGCTGGGGGCCGACGGTCTGGGCCGGGACATGCTGTCGCGCGTCCTTCACGGCATGCGCTACACGCTCATCATCACCTTTGCGGCGACCACGCTGGCGGGGGCGATCGGGGTTTCCCTCGCCATCGCCTCGGGCCTGCTGAAGGGATGGTTCGACATTCTGGTCGGCCGGGCCTTCGACATCCTGATGTCAATTCCGCATATCATTCTGGCGCTGATCGTTCTGGCCATTCTGGGCGTGTCGATGACGACGCTGGTCTTCACCATGGCCGTGCTGCAATCGAGCACCTATTACCGCGTGACCCGGCCGATTGCCGGAGATCTGTCGGCCATGGATTATGTCGAGGTCGCGCGGCTGCGGGGTGAGCGGCTGGGCTGGAACCTGTTCCGCGAGATCTTTCCCAACATGGTGCCGTCGCTCTTGGCGCAATACGGGCTGGGACTGTCGTCGGCGACGCTGTTCATCAGCTCGCTCAGCTTCCTGGGCATCGGGATCCAGCCCCCGGCCGCCGATCTGGGCGGGCTGGTGCGGGAGAACGCGCTCGCCTTGTCGGCGGGACGCTTCACCCCTCTGGTGCCGGCCGCCTGCATTGCGCTCTTCTGCCTGTCCGTTAACGGCATCGCCGACTGGCTGGTCAGCCATTTCTCCGAAAGGCCGGAATCGTGATGACGACACCTCCCATCCTGAGGATCGAGAACCTGCGCGTTGAATCGCGCAAATCGGTGCTGCTCGACGATGTCTCGATCACCCTCGCCAAGGGCGAGGTCCTGGGGATCATCGGTGAATCGGGGGCGGGCAAGAGCACTCTTGCGCTGTCGTCCATGCTGCTGATGCGGCCGGGATGCCGGGTGACCGCCGGCAGCGTCGAGCTGTGTGGCCAGCCGCTGATCGGCCTGCCCCAGGCCGCGCTGGAACAGATTCGCCGCACCAGGGTCGCCTATGTCGCGCAAAGCGCCGCCGCTGCCTTCAACCCGTTCTACAGGCTGGAGACGCAGATCACCGAGCTGCCTGCCCTGAGCAGCCGCCTGGGCCGGACCGAGCGGCACCGCATGGCCGCCGCGCTGTTTGAAGAATTGCAGCTGCCCGACCCCGAAACTTTCGGAAAACGCTATCCGCATCAGGTTTCGGGCGGGCAGTTGCAGCGGGCGATGATCGCCATGGCCCTGATTAACAAGCCTGAGCTCATCATCTTCGATGAACCGACCACCGCCCTCGATGTGACCACCCAAATCGAGGTGCTCCAGCTGATCCGCAAGATCGTGCGCGAGCACGATTGCGCCGCGCTCTATGTCTCGCATGATCTGGCCGTGGTCGCGCAGATGGCTGATCGCGTGCTGGTCATGCGGCACGGCAAGATGGTCGAAGAGGGCCCGACCCGGCAGTTGGTGGACAGCCCGCAGACCGAATATGCACGCCAGCTGGTCAGCAACCGGGGCCATCACGGCTATGCGGAGCACAGGGGCGAAGACACGCCGATCCTCGACATCCGCAATGTCACCGCGGCCTATGGCGCGGTGACAGCGGTCGACAACGTCTCGATGGCCATGGCGCCGGGCGAGGTTCTGGCGCTGGTCGGTGAATCCGGCAGCGGCAAGACCTCCCTCGCCCGCTGTGTCGCCGGATTGCAGACCGTGCGCAGCGGGACCATCACGCTGCAAGGGGCGCCATTGCCGCCGCTGGTCGAACAGCGCAGCTTCGAACAGCGACGGCTGGTGCAGTACATCCACCAGCTGCCCGACCTTGCGCTGAACCCGCGCCAGACGCTGCGCGAGATCATCGGACGACCGCTGAGCTTCTTTCACAAACTCTCCGGCGCCCGACGCGAGCAGCGCCTGGCCGAGCTGATGGAGGCCATCGAACTGCCCGTCAGCTACCTGGACCGCTATCCCTCGGCCCTCTCGGGCGGACAGAAACAGCGGATCTGCATTGCCCGGTCGCTGGCGGCCGAGCCCAAGGTCCTGATCTGCGATGAGATCACCTCGGCGCTGGATCCGCTGGTCGAGGAATCGATCGTCCTGCTGCTCAGCCGTCTGATCCGCGACGAGAACCTCGCGATCCTGTTCATCACCCACAATCTGGGCCTGGCCGCGCGCTTCTCGCATAACGTGGCGGTCATGCAGCACGGCAAGCTGGCCGAGTTCGGCCCGACCGCAGAGGTTTTCGAAACCCCGCAATCGGCCTATGCCCGAACGCTGATGGAGGCCGTTCCGCAACTGGATGAGGGTTGGCTCGACTCCCGGCGCAGGGCCTGACCCTCGCCGGGTGCGGCCCTGCCGGGAACTAGTCGAGCAGGTGGTCGATCTCCTCGCCCTCACCGACCTGCCGCCGGATCGTGGCGATCAGCCGGAACAGGGTCTCGCGGTCCTCCGCTGACAGCTCGCTCATCAGCCAGTCGTTGCGGCGGCGCGTGACCGGCGCGATCTGACGATAGACCGCCCAGCCGGCCTCGGTCGCGCTGGCAGGACCGAAATAGCGCCGCTCGCTGCCACCGGGCCAGGCGATGAGCCCCTTGGCCCCCAGCGACCGCATACCCCGGCTGGCCTGTGGTCGGCTGACGTTGCACAGCTCGGCCAGCTCGCTGCCGGTCTTGGCGCCGCGCGTACACAGCGTCAGCAGGCACCGCCATTCCAGCAGGTTCAGCCCGGCAAGCCGCTCAAGGATATTGCCGGTCTGATGCTCGATGGCGGCGTTGAGCCAGGAAATCCGGACCGAAAGCATGTCGGTCATGACGACCGTGTCGTCCGATGCCGGCTGCGGTTGCCGCAACTCGTCGTCGCTCAGACGTCTGACGGTTTCGGGCTTGCTCATCTCGACCACGGGCTGATTGCTCCTGTCATCAGGACGTACCAGCCGGGCGAGCCTGTCACAACTCCCCGCAAGGCCCCGGCCGGTACAGGCGGCGGGACCCGGGGCCGGGCGGCGTCAGCCGGCGGGCGCCTCCTCGAACCAATTGCCTGCCGGGCTGTCAATCCATTCCTCGCCCGGGGCGAAGGCCACGCCGACAGGATCCTTGCCGTCCTGCACCGCCTTGACCTGCCGCAGCATGAAACGGCGCAGCAGGGCGATACCTTGATCGGAGGTGGCCAGATGTTCGTGGTTGTGCCAGGTGATGTCGCCCTGCCCCTTTTGCGCCTCGTAATCGCCGGGAAAGACCCGGTGTTCCTCGTCGCTCAGCTCTTCCCAAAGCTTGCCATCCTGACGCGAGCGCACGTTTGCGAGCTCGCCCTCGGCTGTCACGCGGCCGACGGTGTAGATCTGGAAATGTGTATCGTCGATCGGCAGCACGAAGCCGATCGACTGGCAGCGCCCCGGGGCCAGCTTGGGCGATGGCACCACGCGCAGGGTCGGGATCTGCACCTCTGTGATCCGGCGCAACCGCTTGCCGCCGTCGAGCGCCCGGAACGAGGTGGTGCGCACGCCCAATGCCTCAGTGGTGAAATCGCAGATCGGCATGGTCGCCATCTCGGCCACGAACTGAGTGCCCGAGAATGTCGAATGCAGCACCACCACATGGAACGGGTCCATGACATTCTCCCAGTGCTGGAACCAGTTGAAATCGACCACCCTGGGACCGCCTCCGCCGATGGACAGATCGTTGACCTCAAGGAACTCGCCTTGGTCCAGCTCTTCCAGCAGGCGGAAGCGCGGCAGCAGGGGCTGTTTTTCTGCCGGACCCATATAGACCCAGATCAGCCCGTAGCGTTCTGCCGCGGGATACCAGGGTTGGCGCACCTTACCGCGTGTGCCTTCGCCCATTTTCGGCTCACAGGGCTGTTCAAGACAATTGCCCTCGGCGTCGAAAAGCCAGCCGTGATAGCAACAACGGATGCCACGAGCCTCGACCTTGCCGTAATAGAGCGAGGTTCCCCGGTGGGCGCAGCGCGGATGCACGATGCCCACCTTGCCAGAGCCGTCGCGAAACAGGATCAGATCCTCGCCCAGGGCCCGGATCTGTCGGGGCGTCGCGGTCGCGTCCGCCGCCACGCCGACCGGATGCCAGTAGCGGCGCAGAAATTCCCCCATCGGCGTGCCCTTGGTCACCTCCGTCAGGCTGGCATTCGGCACACCGGGCTTGAGATCATAGGCCGTTCCGGCACTGGGCATGGATAGTCCTCCGCTTGTTGGTTCACGATTTCCCATGAGACACCCGCGCTACAGGTCGAGGACGAGATGCGGCGTCTTCGCGCGCGAACAGCAGATCAGCATCCGCCCCTCCCCGTGCTCCTGATCCGTCAGGATCAGGTCGCGGTGATCCGCCTCTCCGCCGAGGACCTGACATTCGCAGGTGCCGCAGACCCCGACACGGCAGGAATGGGCCGCGTCAATCCCGGCGGCGAGCAGGGCGTCAAGGATTGTCTCCTGCGGCCCCACGACGATGGTCCGGCCCGAGCGCGCCAGTTCGACAGCCACCTCACCCTCGCCCATCCCGGGCCTTGGCGCTTCGAAGCGTTCGATGTGGACATGTCCCGGGTCGCGATCTGCCGTCGCGGCCAGAAAGGCGTCGAGCATCCGCCCCGGACCGCAACAATAGAGATGAGTCTCGGGTGATACCCCGGCCAAAAGCGTGGGCAGGTCCGGCGCCCCGACTTCGTCATCCACGCGCAGCTGGGCTCCCAGCTGCGAAAGCCGGTTCGCAAACGGCAGCGCGCTGCGTGAGCGGACACAGGCAATCAACGACCAGGGGCGTGTGCCCTGCACCAGTCTTTCGGCCATGGCCAGAAGCGGCGTCATGCCGATGCCGCCCGCGATCAGCAGGACGGGACCATCCCCCGGGACCAGAGCGAAAGCGTTGCGCGGCGCCGAGATCCTCAGCACGTCCCCGGGCCGCAAGATTTCATGAACCGCCGCCGAGCCACCGCGACTGCGCGGTTCGCGCAGGATGCCCAGCACATAGGCCTCGCAGGAACTGCCTGCGGTCAGCGAATACTGGCGGACGGCGCCACCCGGCAGATGCAGATCCACATGGGCGCCCGGCTCCGGCCTCGGCAGGCGACCGGCGAGGGGACTCAGGGTCAGGCTCAGAACGCCGGGGCATTCCCAGCGCAAGGCGCTCAGACGGGCGTCGATCGTCCCCGACAGCTTGGTCATCGGCCCCTTCCCCTTCGACAACGGCGGCCGATGCCCCCTTCGCCGCCCTTTATTGCGTATGCAATTTGTTATTTCAAGTGCAATTTGAGGACGCCTCCGCGATCTGATGCCAAGGGGACATCGTCTGTCCGGGAAAAGAGCGACCCTGAACGGCGGCGCTGTCAGGGAGCAGAAGCGGGAGATGCGGGCCGGCGTGCGTGTCGGGGGGCTTCCTCTGCCGCGGCCCGCGGCAGGCCGGTCACAGCGGCGTCGCGACCCGCGGATCGAGGGGGCAGTGCATGCCAAATCAGCGGCGGATCTGTGCACCGTGCCCCCCAGGGGGACAGTTTCACCAGCCTGCGCAACAGGCCGTCCGGCTGGAGGCCTCACGGCGTCAGTTTGGATATTGCCACATTCTGGACACAACCTTAAGGATTAATGAGTGTTGTCCCCAGTAACCACGGTCGCCACCACCCGCAGCGTATTCGAGCGGCGTCGGAGGTGGCGTGGGGGCAGCCGCTCGTCACCGTCCCGCCCGTCCGAAGACCCGCACCATGATGATCGCCTTCCATGCCTCGTGCCCGTTCGTGACCTCGTTTTCGTACCGGTTCCAACCACGTCCCCCTGATCGCCTTCTGCTTTTGCGACCGAAACCATGAGCTGTTTCAGTGATCTGGAGCATTCGACCGCGTCAGCCGCCGCGCTTGGCCTGTGGTTGTCCTGCGCTCTGATCCTTGCTGCAGTCCTGCGCAACAACCGCTTTGCGGGGAAAGCAGCCTTCAGCCTCGCATTTGCGGCGATGCTGTGGTGGCTCTTTGCCGTCTATTTCGAACTGGTCGGACGGCGGGAAGACTGCAAGCTGATCTGGTCGCTGGCGGCCTGGCCTGCCATCACCCTGCTGCCGATCGCCTGGTCGTTGTTCATCTTCGACTACACTATGAACCAGCCGCCGCTGTGGCGCTGGCAGCGGCTCATGGCGCTGGTCGGGCTGCCGGGCATCGTCACGCTGATCGCGCTGACCAATGCCCAGACCCATCTGCTTTATGGGACCGACAGCCAGATGGTCACCGAGGACGGCTACACTTTCGTCCGGTACGACCACGGACCGCTGTTCTACGTCGTTGCCGCGGTGCTTTATGTCTTCGTCTCCTCGGCGCTCGGCGTGCTGGGCCTGGCAATGGCGAAGGGCAAACCGGTCATTCGGCCCTTTTTGTCGGTGCTGACGATCGTCACGATCGCGCCCTTGCTGGCGAACATCGGCTATGTCCTCTGGGGCCTGACGATCTTCGGTTTCGATCCGACGCCCTTCGCTTTTGCCCTGGCGCTGATCGCGCTGAGCTGGATGGTCTTCAACAACACGATCATGGACACCGCGACCCTGGGGCGCGAGCTGATGTTCTCGGACACCGGGGACCCGGTCTTCGTCGTCGATGCCCAGGGGCGCCTCGCCAGTGCCAATCCCGCGGCGCAGGTACTCTTTTCCGAGGCGCTGCCCCGCCCCGGCGAAAGCCTGTCCCACCTCGGCCAGATCGGGCGCCTGCTGGACGAGATCGTGCGCGCGCGGGCCCCGGTGCCGGTCGATACCCTGCGCCTGGGCCAGAAGGTCTACGATCCGAGGATCCGGCCCATCGACAGCCCCATTCCCGGACCCAATGCCCTGCTTGGCTGGACGGTGTCACTGATCGACATTACCGAACGCGAACGCACCGCCGAGACGCTGCGCGAGGCGCTGGCCCGGGCCGAGGACGCCAATCAGGCCAAGTCGCGCTTTCTGGCGAATGTCAGCCATGAGATCCGCACCCCCCTCAACGGGATCCTCGGCATGGCCTCGCTGCTGGGCGAGACCGATCTGTCGCCGGAACAGCGTGACTATCTGCAAGTCATCGACGATTCCGGGCAGGTGCTGCTGTCGACGATCGGTGATGTGCTCGATCTGTCCAAGGTGGAAGCCGGCCAGATGGCGATCGAGAGCCGGGCCTTTGCCATCCGCGATACCATCGAATCGGCGCAGATGCTGTTCTTGGCCCGGGCGCGCGAAAAGGGTCTGGCGCTGACGGCGAGGATCCACCCGGCTCTGCCGGAGCGGATCATGGGCGATGAGCACCGCATCCGGCAGGTGTTGCACAACCTGATCTCGAACGCGATCAAGTTCACGGATGTGGGGTCAGTCACCCTGGATGCCGCCCCCAGCGACACTGGCAAATGGCTTGTGGTGCGGGTCACCGATACCGGGCCCGGCGTGCCGACCAAGGCGCGCCAGACCATCTTTCTGCCCTTCCATCAAGCCGATGCCGGAGACAGCCGCAAGTTCGGCGGCACCGGGCTGGGGCTGGCGATTTCGCGCCATCTCTGCGCATTGATGGGCGGCTCTCTCGACCTCGCACCCGAGGAGGAACAGGGCGAAACCTTCGAGATGCGCCTGCCGCTGGTGCCAGCGGATTCCGAGGCGCCAGAGGGCGTCCCCCTGTCGTTGCTGCCGCCCCTGACCAGCGAGGCCGTCGCGCGGCCCGCCACGGCCCCCGCTGGCGCCGCCTCGGCGCAGGGGGTGCCGCTGCGGATCATGGTGGTTGACGACAACCGGACAAATCGCCTGATCCTGGAAAAATTCCTGTCCGCGAAGCCTTGCATCCTGCGCTCGGTCGCCAGCGGGCCCGAGGCAATCGAGCTGGCCCGCACGGATCCTTTCGACGTGATCTTGATGGATATCCAGATGCCTGGCATGGACGGGCTCGAAGCCACCCAGACGATCCGTCGCATCGAACGCGAGACGGGCCGGTCGCCCAGCCACATCGTCGCGGTGACGGCCAATGCCATGCCGGAACAATTCCGGCAGTATCTTGAGGCGGATATGGATCAGGTTCTGTCCAAGCCGGTCTCGAAGGTCCGGCTGCTTGCCCTGATAGACCAGGTCGACAGGCGGGCCCTGGTGTGACCCCGCAAGCCCGAGTGCCGCCTGACCGGCGGGTCGGCGCGATGCGCGGACATGCCCGTCAGCCCCTCGCCACCGGGCGCTGAGAGGGAGACCTCGAGCCTCGGCTCGACCCCTGCAAGCTGGATCAGCGGCGCTTCGGCGCGCCATTCGAGCCGGTTGCCCCGGATCAGGCGAGAAAGCGCCTCGATCTGGTTCAATTCGGCCACCTCGCCACCCAGCGACACATAGGCGCCAGCACAGGCGAAATCCTCGGACCTGGCGCGCAGGCGCGGGGCCTCGGCGGATCGGGCGGCCAGAACTTGCGCAGCGGCGCGGCCCAGGTCCGCGATCTGCGCTGTCGCCAGCGACAGAAGCTCGGCCAGTTGCGCGTCGCCCATGATGGCGACCCTGTGCTGGGCGGCATCGTCGATACCAAGGCCGAGATCGTCGTGCAGGACTTCTTGATGCCAAAGTCGACGGACTGGACGTGCAGCGCCGGATCCGCTGCGAAAGCCCGATCTCTCCGCCGGTGCTGTGGCGCCTGACACGATGCGCAGGCTGGCGCGGTGGCAGGGCGAAGCCGTCTCACCGACCGGGAGGTAGTTCAACCTTCCGGAGCTTCTGGCGCAACGGATCGGCCGCCCGGTCAGCCGGGCCGCATCGGCGCGCGTGCTGGACAGAGGGGTGATTTCCCCCTTACTCTTTCAACCATGACGATAATTTCGGTTTCGACCTCTGATCTGTGTACCCGTGCGCGTGTCTCGGCTTTTCAGGCCACGGTGGCGCCGCTGTGCCGGCTGGAATTCACCCCTGACGACCCCGAGAGTTTCAGCTCGGCCACCGCGGTTGGCCTGATGCCCGAAGCCATGCTTGCCTGGGGCCGCCATTCGCCTTGCCGGGCCGAGCGGACGGCGGAGCTGGCGGAGGGTGGTTCGGACAATGTGATGATTCACTTCCTGCGCCATGGCGCTTTTGTGATGAAACAGCAGGGCGGCAGCGAGGTGATCTGCGAGCCCGGACACCTCTATGTCGACCCCAACGAAATCGCCGGAACCTCGCGCTTTCTCGCCGACGGGACCGAGGCTTTCTACATCTCGCTGCCCCGCTCGCTGGTCCGGGGGCTGCGCGGGATCAACGACCACCTGCGCCAGCGCCTCGACATGACGCCGCAATGGCGGCTTTTGCAGCGCTACGGCGAGGCGCTCTTTGCCGAGCTTGACACGCTGACGCCCGAGCAAATCGCGCTATCCTCGCGCCATCTGCATGATCTCGCGGTCTCGGCCTTCGGCGCCCGCGATCCGGGCCCCCTGCCCGGCACGATGGCCGCGCGGCTGCGGCTCATCAAGGACGATATCGCCGGGCTTCTGGCGCAGCACGACCTCTCGCCGGATCTGGTCGCCGCGCGGCACGGGATCTCGACGCGCTATCTGCGGATGATGTTTGCCGAGGAAAGGTCGAGCTTTCGCACCCATGTGCTGGACGAACGACTGAGGCTGGCGCACGCCCTCCTTTCGGCGCCCGAGGCCGCGGGCCAGGCGATTTCCGACATCGCCGGGGCGGCGGGCTTCTCGGACCTGTCGTGGTTCAACCTCAGCTACCGACGCCGCTTCGGCCAGACCCCGCGCGAGACCCGAGCCGAGGCGATGCTGACCGCAATCCGACATTCCCCTGGCTGAACCGGGGCCTGCCTGCGATCACATCCGCGCCAGAACCGGCGTGCAACCTCACCCTCCTGCCGCTGAACCCGCGATCCTTCCGCCCTGCCCAAGACAGGCGCAAGCGCCGTGGCTAGCGTCCGGTCGTCAGCAAGGGATGGTTCCGGATGAGGATGTCTTCGATCGACTATGCGCCGAGCCCGGCGCGCGCCCTGGGCTCGCGGGCGGGTATCGGCCGTCGGGCCTTTGGATGACGGGAGCGCCCCCCTCTCCCCCGGCTGCGCCGATCCTTGGACTGCTCGCCCGTCTCGGCGGGCCGCATCGGCGCGGGCGGCAATTCGGCTCGCAGGGATGGCCGCGGCCGCTGGAACCCGCGCTGCCGGAGGCGCAGCTGCCGTCCCTTCGCGCCCGCCTTGCCCCGGTGCTCGCACGGTTGAACACCGACCGGCAGGCGTGGGTCGCCCGGACCGAGCGGGAGCTGCGGCTCGCGGCCAGTCTGGCCGCCCTTGCCGGTCTGGCGCTTGGCTGGAGCATGGGCGGGCTGCCTCTCGGCCTGGCGCTGATGCTCGGCGGCGCGGCTTTCGCCCTTCTGTTGCTGACGGGCCGGGCCCAGGGCAGCCTGCGCGCGGCGACCAAACAGGGGATCATCGGCACGCTGGCTCCCGACCTGACCGGCCTCGCCTCGGTTTCCCCCGAAGCCCGCGCGGCGCTTTACACCCCTGAAAGGCTGGAAGCCTGGCACCTTGCCCGCCCTGTCCACTCCGTCACGGTGGATGAATGCCTGACCGGCGAGCGCGCAGGATACCACGTCCGGGTTGCCCGCATCGGCCTCTATACCGGCAACGAGAACAACCGCGAGGCCGAGGTCGGGGGTGGGCTTTGCCTCGTCGCTGTCGAACTGGTAGCGGACGGCACCCATGACGGCACGCCGACCTTCGTGATCCCCACCGATGCCGCCCGAGCCCTGCGTGCGCCGCCGCTATCCCCAAGACCGCCGCAGATGGCCACAGGAGACGCCGATTTTGACGCGCGTTATCAGGTGCTTGGCAATCCGGCTCCCCTTGGTGCGCAAGCCCGCGCGGCGTTCGCGGCGCTGGAGGCCGTGACCCGCGCTGACCCGACCTGCACACGAGAAGTCCCGCCCGGCACCGGGCTGCGCCCCTTCGTGATCCTCCGCCCGGGGCAAGTGACCGTGCTGACACCGCTTGCGCTCTTTGACGGCGCCTTCGAACCGCCGCCCCCCTGGCAGTCGCTCGACGCCGACACCCTGATCCCGCGCTTCGCTGCGGACCTGCTGGCCATGGACCAGCACCTGACGGCGGCCCTCGCCCTGACGAAAGGACTTTCCCGATGATCCGCCCCTTGCGCCTGTTGACCGGGCTCGCCCTCGCCTCAACCCTTGCCCATCCAGCCCTGGCCGAGCGAGTCTCGGTCCTGGTTTTCGATGCCTCGGGCTCGATGTGGAACCGGGTCGAGGGCGATCTGAGCCGGATCGAGGTCGCCCGCGACGTGATGGGCGAATATTTCGCCAGCCGCGATGGCGCCGTGCCGCTGTCTGTCATCGCCTATGGCCACAACCGGCGGGGCGATTGCCGCGACATCGAGGTCGTGGCGCCGATGGGTCAGGGCTCGCCCGATGCGCTGGAGCGGCGGTTGCGCGGGCTGATGCCGCGCGGCATGACGCCCCTGACCGACAGCCTGGCGCTGGCCCGCGCTCAGATCCCGCCCACGGCCGAAGCGGCCGACATCATCCTCGTCACCGACGGGCTCGAGACTTGCGAGGGCGATCCCTGCGCGCTGGCCGCGAGCCTCGCCGCCGAGGGGATCGAGATCCGCGCCCATGTGGTGGGGTTCGGTCTCAGCCGGGCCGAGCTGGAGGGGCTGTCGTGCATCACCGAACAGACCGGCGGAATGATGTTCGACACCAATTCCGGCGCCGAACTGGCCGCGGCCCTGCAACAAGTCAGCGCCGCCGAGCCAGCGCCACCCGCCCCGCCGCCCACGCCGGAACCCGAACCCGCCGCGGCCTTCGATCTGGGCGACCGGGCCGAGGCCGGGTTCGCCTACCGCATCCGCTGGACCGGCGAGGCCACGTTTGTCGATTACATCGGCTTCGTCCCGCAGGGCGGCACCGACATGACGGCCGCGATCAGCTACCAGACGATCGGCGGGACCGGCGCCGCACCCAACAACCCCGTGACCCGCACCGCGCCGACCGAGCCGGGGATGTATGACCTCGTGCTGGTGACCGCCCGCGCCGGGATCATCGCCCGCCAGGCGGTCGAGGTCGTGGCGCCGCATCTGGGCTTCGAGGCCATCGGCTCGGTCGAGCCGGGCGCGCGGGTGGTCTTCACCTTCCGCGGCCCCGAACGGGTCGAGGAACGCATCGTCATCGCCCGCCCCGGGGATCCGCCCAACGCCCAGATCGGCGACTGGGGCTATGCACTGCACAAGAACGGCACCATCCGCCTGACGGTGCCCGATGAGCCCGGCGAATATGAGGTCCGCTATCTGAACCGGGGCCGGAGCGAGGTGCTGTTCGCCCGCCGCTTCGGTGTGGGCATTCCCTTCGCGGATGAGGACCAGACCCGCGCTTCCGACCTCGCCGCCGCGGCCTTTGCCGCGACCCAGGGCGACGCCAATCAGGACGCCATAGCCGCCCTGCCCGCCACCTTCCGCCTGCCCCCGGGCACCCCGGCCGGCGCGGTCAGCTGGGAGGGCATCCCGCTCGACCCCGACATGGCGCCCGAAGCCTGGGCGCCCCACGAGACCGGCGCCGCCGTCTCGGGCCTCTTCGAACCGGGCCGCTGGCGCATCACTGCCCGCGCGCCGGGCGAGGTGGTCTATTCGGCCGAGGTGACGATCTTTCCGGGCCAGACCGATGACGTGACCCTGACGCTTGTGGACGAGGCGTCGGACGGCGCGCTGGTCGGGGGCTGGATCCTCTGGGCGATCCCCCCGCGCGAGATCGACGACCAGCCGATGCGCATGGCGTCCTTCACCCTGCGGCTGAGCGACGAGGGGCAGGATTACATTGGCCGGATCGCGCCCGGGCCGGGGATGGGACCGGCGGCGACGCCGGTCGAGCTGACCTCGGTCGTGGTGGAATTCGGCGATCTCTTCATCGACTTCCCGCAGCCCGGGATCGCGGCCGAGCCGCTGCGCCTTGCCCTCTCGCCGCAGGGTCCGGGCTTTGTCGGCACGCTCTTTGCCGGGGGCGAACAACTGGCCGTCGCCGCCTGGCCCGAGGATGTGCCGCAGGATCTGGCGCTTTGGCGCGAGGCAGCTTTCGGGCCGGCGCAGGACGCAGACCCGGCGCAGCGGTTCTCGACCGCGGCGCGCTGCGACGAGCCGCGCTGCGCGCTGGTCGTCGACGGGCTGGCGCTGACGCTGGAACAGGGCTGGTCGATGACCGCGCCCGCCTGGGTCGGCGCCACCGCCGGGGCGCATCCGCTCGACGCGCCGCGGGTCGATTTCTTCGGGCCGGAGGGCGCGAGTTTGCACCTCAACCCGCATCAATGGCTGGCGAGCAACGGGCCCTGCTTCTCAACCGAGGCAGGCGCGCTCTGCCTCTTCCTCGACGCCCCGGCCGTGGCCACCGCCGCCGCCCTGCCGCTGTCCATGTCCCTGCGGCTGGTCGAGCGCGCCAGCACACCGGGGGCCACGGTGAAGGACCCCGGCCGCCCCGCCGCCCCCGGAGCCGCCGCCCCCGCCGCCAGGCGCCGCCTCGTCCCCGTCGAGCTGCCGGAGGGGCTGAGCCCCGCTGAGGTTCTCGACCGTCTCCTGCCCGGCCTGACCACGGAGTAACCCCATGACCAAACCCATCTTTCCAAGCTTCGCCATGGCGCTGGCCCTTCTGCCCCTCCCCACCCTAGCGCAGGATCTGCCGCGGCAGGGCAACGGCGTCCAGCGCACGGATGCCGGCGGCCTGATCATCGCCACCTGCCGACAGGGCGAGGGCTGCCATTGCTATCAATCCTCGCATTCGCTGGCCACGCTCGAGACCCAGACCGACCTCAGCCCGCCCGAGGGGCTGGACGCGCCGATCCTGGTCAGCCTCGACGGCGCGCTCTTCTGGAGCGAGGACAGCGGCCATGCCGTAGACCTGACCTATGGCGGCGACGGCCTTTGCGATCCCCAGGTCTTTCCCGAGGCCGATACGGGGCTGCCCCGCAACGGCGACTGGGCGATGACCATCACCGGGCACAGCCTGTCGGGCTGCCCCGATCAGGTCGCGGCAGCCATCGGCGGCGATATCGGCATCGGACGGACCGAGCGCCGCGCCATCACCTGGCCCCGGCCCTTCTCGATGGCACCGCTCACCGCCGACAATCCCGCTGCCGGCCCCTGGGTCAACCAGGGCGGTGGCGTCTGGAGCACCGAGGTGCTGAATTCCAGCGGCGCCATGGGCGCCAACGCCCGGGTGACGATGACGGCGCGCATCCTGAGCCCGGTCGAGATCGCGGTGACGAGTGTCTTCTCGACCGACGCCCTAGCGATCATCACCGGCCAAACCTGCCGCTCGACGACCGAAGCAAGGCTTCGTCGGCACGGCTGAAGGCGCGATCAGATGGCCTCGCGGGGATCGCTGGCACGGCCTCACAGGGCGCCCGGAGAGTGAATCCAGGGGCAGGGGATGTCGATTCGAAGTCTGGACAGGTTCGTGCGTCATGACCAAACAAGTGCCGCGGCGGCGAGGGCGATGGCCGGGGGACACAGCGTTGTGCCTCTGACTTAGCGCCTTGCGACCCGCCGCCAGCCCTTCGGCTTACCGGTTGTGACTGTGATCCAGTTGCGGCGTCCGCGGCAGCGCCCTTCGCAGCAGACACCCCTTTCCTCACAACTTGCAGCCGGGCATGCAGGCGCGTTTGCCCCGTCTCCCGCGGCGAAGGACCCAGTCCGCGTCATTGTCCCGACCTGCGATCAACCGATCGGAGGCGGCGGGCTGCTCAGCCTCGTCCGCTTCCTTGTCCGCCGAACGGGCTGCCCTTGAAACAGGGAAGTTCCATGCCGGCAAGACAGCCGGAAGGCAGGTTGACCCGTCTCGGCCCTCTCGGCGGCAAGCTGCCCAACACGGGGTCTCGCAACGGGTGCTTCTGGTTGCGCTGCCGGGAGAGATCAGGCAGAAGACGACCTAAGTTCTGAGGCGATCTTGGCGCCCGGATTCTCACATGTGGGCATCTCCATGAACAATTTCATTATTCGACTGCGTGATCTTTTCTTTGTCAGTATCGCCATCCTTTTGCTCTCGCCCCTGCTGATCGGCACGGCACTGTTGGTGTGGATCAAGATCGGCCGCCCGATCTTTTTCCGGCAAGCGCGGCCCGGCCTGCATGGCAAGCCCTTCCAGATGCTGAAGTTTCGCACCATGCGCGACGCCATTGGGCCCGATGGCCAGCCGCTGCCCGACAGCGAGCGCCTGCTGCCCTTCGGCAAGTTCCTGCGTGCCACCTCGCTCGACGAGCTGCCGGAGCTGTTCAACATCCTCAAGGGCGACATGAGCTTCGTCGGCCCCCGGCCCCTGCTGATGGAGTACCTGCCGCTCTACACGCCCCGTCAGGCGCGGCGGCACGAGATGCGGCCGGGGATCACCGGCTGGGCCCAGATCAACGGCCGCAACGCCATCACCTGGGATCAGAAGTTCGAATACGACGTCTGGTATGTCGAAAATCAGTCCTTTTGGCTCGACACCAAGATCTGCTGGCTGACCATGATGAAGGTCTTCCGGCGGTCCGACATCAATGCCCAGGGTGAGGCGACGATGCCGAAATTCCAGGGCCCCGGCTCATGACCCACCTGATCGGCGTCTATGGGGCGTCGGGCTGCGGACGGGGGATCATGCCGCTGGTTCGGGCGGAACACCCGGGCGCGACGCTGGTGTTCATCGACGATGGCCAGGCGCCGGGTTCGGTGAACGGCCATGCCATCACCGATTGGGCCGGTTTCCTGCAGCGCCCGGCACGGCAACGCTCGGTGTGCCTGGCCATCGCTTCGGGCCGGGTGCGCGAGACGCTGGCAGGCAAATGCGACGCCGCGGGGGTACCGCTGATCGGCGCCCGCGCGGCCTCGGTCGTCGAGATGGACGAGGTGCAGATCGGCGAGGGGGCGTGTCTGTCACCCTTCGTCACGCTGACCTCGAACATCCGCATCGGGCGGGCGTTCCACGCCAACCTCTATTCCTACATCGAACATGATTGCACGGTGGGCGATTTCGTCACCCTGGCGCCGGGCGCCAAGGTGAACGGGAATGTCACACTGGGTGATCATAGCTATATCGGATCGAACGCTGTCATTCGGCAGGGGCTGACCATCGGCCACGCCGCTGTGGTCGGCATGGGTGCGGTCGTCACCCGTGACGTGCCGCCGGGCGTGACCGTGGTCGGCAATCCGGCCCGCATCTTGAACAAAGGCTGATTTTCCATGCGCATCTATTTGTCCCGACCGCATATGTCCGGCCACGAGGAAGCCCGCGTGGCCGAGGCTTTCGCCTCGAATTTCGTGGCGCCCCTTGGACCGCAGCTCGACGCGTTCGAGGCCTCGATCCGCGATTACCTCGGCGGCGGGCTGCATTGCGTAGGCCTTTCCTCGGGCTCGGCGGCGCTGCATCTGGCGCTGCGCATGGCAGGGGTCGGGCCGGGGGATGAGGTCTGGATTTCTTCCATGACCTTCGCCGGCGGCATCTTCCCGGTCAATTACCTGGGTGCGACGCCGCGCTTCTTCGACCTCGACCCCAAAAGCTGGGCCATCGACACCGCGCGTCTGGCCGAGGAACTGGCCAAGGCCGCGGCCGAGAACCGGTTGCCCAAGGTGATCGTGCCGACCGACCTTTACGGCCAGTCCGTCGATCTGGACACGCTGGAAGCGCTGGCCGGGCAATACGGCGTGCGGCTGATCGTCGACAGCGCCGAGAGCCTGGGCGCGACCTTTCTGGGCGGGCGCAAGGCGGGCACCGGCGGCGATGCCGCGATCCTGTCCTTCAACGGCAACAAGATCATCACCACCTCGGGCGGGGGCATGCTGGTCACGCGGCACAAGGACTGGGCCGATCAGGCGCGCTTCCTGGCCACCCAGGCGCGCGATCCGGCGCCCCATTACGAGCATTCGACCTTTGGCTACAATTACCGGCTGTCGAACATCTGCGCCGCGATCGGCGTGGGGCAGATGCAGGTCCTGGACGACCGCGTGGCCCGTCGCCGCGCCATCTTCGAACGCTATCGCGCCACGCTGGAGCGGCCCGGTATCGCCTTCATGCCCGAGCCCGAGGGCTATCGCTCGACCCGCTGGCTGACCACGCTGACCATCGACCCGGCCGAAACCGGTACCGACCGCGAGGCGATCCGCCTGATGCTGCTGGAGCACCAGATCGAATCGCGCCCGCTGTGGAAGCCGATGCACATGCAGCCGCTCTACGCAGGCTCAGCCTACCACGGCAGCGGCGTCGATGAGCGGCTCTTCGAGAAGGGCCTGTGCCTGCCCTCGGGCAGCGACATGACCGACGCGCAGCAGGGTGAGGTCATCGAGCGCGTGCTCGACCTGCTGGGCCGCTCTTGACCGACATCGGCGCGGGGGCTCGTGCGCAGCGAGCCCCCTGCGATCCGCCTAGCGCCGGGCGGCGCCGGCAACCCAGTTGACCCAGTCACTTGCAAGGCGGGACCGCGCGAAGCGGCTTGTCGCCAGCGCCTGTGCGCGGGCGCCCTTGTCCCGGAGCGCCGCGCGGTCGTCGGCGGCAGCGATCAGCGCGTCGGCAAAGGCCTGAGGCTGATCGGGTGGTACGGCAAAGCCGCAATCCGTCTCATCGATCAACTCGGCCAGCCAGCCGGGATAATTGTTCAACACAGGCAGCCCGGCGGCGATGTAGTCGAAGAACTTGTTGGGCGAGGTGCCGAAATAGAATGCCGGCACATTGCGCAAAACCTGCAAACCGACGTCCGCACCGGCCATCAGCCCCGTCAGTTGCGTTTTCGGCACGGGATCAAGGAACAGCACGTTGTCGAGCCCCTCGTCCCGGGCCCGCGCCTGAAGCTGCGCCTTCTCCCGACCTTGCCCGACCAAGGCAATGCGGATGTCATCGCGCCCCCGCGCCCTGAGCACCGCTGCCGCGTCGAGCACAGCGTTCAGACCGTTCGCCGAACCATGCGTGCCGGTGAAGATGGCCAGCAACTGGTCATCGGCCACCCCCTCTGGACGCCACGACTCCGTCGACTGCGCGAAAAGATCCATGTCGCAGCCGTTCGGCACCATGGCGATGCGATCGCGCGCGACACCGCGTTTGGCGATGCCGTCCACGATCCCCGGCGACAACCCGACCAGCCGGTCGGCCGAGCGATACGACATCCATTCCAGCGCTGACAACAGCCCCAGCACCACCGGATTGGTGATGACCCCCATCGCCTTGGGAAGCTCGGGCCAGAGGTCGCGCACCTCGAAGACGAAGGGCTTGCGCCTTAGCCAGCGCGCGAAAATGCCCGGTATCCCGGCCGTGAGCGGCGTGGTTGTCGCGAAGACGACATCGGCGGGCTCACGCAGGGCGACGCCGATCGACCCCAGGGCAAATTTCGCAAAGACCCCGACGCGCTGCGCAAAACCCATGTGGTTGGCGTAGTCCAGCGCGAACTCGATCACCTCGATGCCGTCCACCACGCCCCGCCGTCGCCCACGCACGAAGTCGCCGGTCAGCCCGGTCTTCCCCTGCGCATAGCTGCCGCAGACCATTGTCACGCTGTGCCCATCCCGAAGCAGCGCCTGCGCCATTTCGTAGGATCGTGTCCCGGCCGAACCCTGCGGGGTGGAAAAGTGCTGATGGAAGTAAAGGACGTGCATTGAGTATAGTTTCCTTCTTGGTGCCAGCTCGCGACTCGTCAAGCCGGTCCGCCCGATCCTAGTAATGACTTACGGCATATAGGGAGCCAAATACAATTGGTGATACAATCGCGATGCTTGAGAACTGAGAGGTCAAAATCACTAGCGTGATCTCGTCTAGGCTTTCTCTATTATCCAAGAAACGGGAGATTTTTGGATCAATCAAGAATGCAAGGACAAGTGTTCCCAAGCCATTAAAGAATCCAAGACCTTGCAATATGACCGGCGCCGCATCAACAAAGAATATCGCCAGGATATTGATCAAGAATATTGATGCGCCAAAGATAAAATATACCCAAGTCGCCATCAAGAGAAGCGGAAGGTGCTGACGCAAGGACGCAACGAGCCCGGGGACGTTTTCGCCGCGGTCGCTCAGCCGCTCGCGATCATCGACAAGAAGCGCATCTGGCCGAATGAACGATCTCAAAACGCCGGAACCGCCTCCAAAGCTCTTGGAAACCATGAAGAAGTATCTGGCAAGCGAGTGCCTGAAGAAAATCGCAGCGGATACGGAAAGCGCAGCAAATACGATGGCAACGAAAATGGCGAAGAAAAGTGCATCCAAGTCTCTACGCATAACAAAGTAGCCCAGTGCGGGCGGGAAAGAAAATATACTCAGTCTCTTGAGTGTATTCATGATCTTCTCGATTGCCGCGCCAAAAGCATTCATTGATGCCTTTGATGCAGCCATCCTTGATATCACTGCAAAAGCATCGAACAGCGCATAGCCTGAAAAGAATAGCGCAACCCAGCCAATTATAAACGCATTCATATTTCAACCCTATTGCTGGCGCATCTATAGTGAGAGCTTGTTTCTAGTGGAGAGCGCGAGAGGAAGGAAATATAGGAATCGCCAGTAGGACATGTCGCCCGTAAACTGAAGTGCGGTAAGGAAAAGAATGATCAACGCGCGCGAAAACGCATCAGCCCTTATAAAGACCCAGGTGAGGATCAATAGAAAAAATGTCGCTCCAACCAATCCATATTCAGCCAAGGCCTCTCCGAAAAAGTTATGCGGATAGACAAATTCATAGGACTTAATATCCATGTCGTCCGAGAAGTGTATCCAATTGGAAATCCCGACTCCTAGGATTGGATTCTGCCAGAAAACTGAAATTGAGTCCCTTAGCATCTGCTGCCTTATCCCGATAGACCCTGCATCCGAGTCATTCAGATCTGAGGAGAGCAGTCTTTGAAAGACTGAGAACCGCTCGGGCAACAAATTCAACTCACTCAATGTGAGAAATGCCAGAACCGTACAGCCCACCACCACGGATAATGCGCCCAGCCTGCGGCTTGCAATAAGAAAGAAGAGACCAGAGGCACCCATTGCGATAAGCGGTCCTTTGGATCCGGTCCAAATAACCGCCAGAAAAAAAAGGAAGAAAGTGACGATAGGCACCATCCCACCGCCTCTAACGTACCTACGCAAACAGAGTAGGCACATGGTCGCCATGATCCAGCCAAAAATGATTGGCCCATTCAAGAAAAATCTGACCTGTCGGTCCCAGAAGCCAAAGAGCAGCTTGTATGCAATTGTTAGAGAGAGGATCACCAAACCACATACCACGAACGAGGTATAGAAGCTCTCATCGTGGCGATCAACCGCGCGACGGAAGATCAGGTACACGAATAATCCTCCCACCAAGAAGCCGTCAATTTTGACCAGGGCGATCGCTGGATCGATAGGCAGCAGTGCCTGCACTGATAGAAATGCCGCCAAGGCAAAGAACAATAGTGAAACTGAGCGGCTTTCCCGAGGATCCTGAGCGATAAAAAAAATCGATCCGATCATCAGGATTGCCGATAACGCAAGCCGCTCGATTGACAATGCTTCTCCCAGCCCTACTCCACCTACCGACAGAGATAGATATGCAAGAAACGCAGCGGGTAACGCTTTAAGTGTGTGTGAGATCGATCGCATCCTCATAAGGACTGAACCCACACTCCCCTCGCATCCACCACCTTGCCTCGGGGCGTGGGCGTGCCGCGGAACTCGCGGTGGTCCACCAGCATCACATGCACATCCGAGCTGGCGGCGGCGGCCAGATCAGCAAGACTGGCGGACTCGAGTCCCTTCGGCAGGTCGTCGACATTCGGCTCGACCACCAGCAACGGACCCGGGTGCTCGGCTGCAATCAGGCGGGCAATGTCCAGCGCCGGGCTTTCCCGCAGGTCGTCAATGTCCGGCTTGAAGGCGAGGCCGTAGACGGCCACCGTCACCTCGGTGGCGGTCTGCCCCGGGTTTTCCATGAGGTGGGCGCCGATTGCGTCGCGGACCTTGTCCAGAACCCAATGCGGCTTGCTGTCATTGACCACCCGCGCGGTGCGGATCAGCCGTGCCTCGTCCGGCGAGGACGAGACGATGAACCACGGATCGACGGCGATGCAATGGCCGCCGACACCCGGACCGGGCTGCAGGATGTTGACGCGGGGGTGGCGGTTGGCGAGCCGGATCAGCTCCCAAACATCCATGCCCAGCTTGTCGCAGATCAGCGACAATTCGTTGGCGAAGGCGATGTTCACATCGCGGAAGCTGTTCTCGGTCAGCTTCGCCATCTCGGCCACGCGCGGGCCGCTGGCGACCACGCAATCGCCGGTGACGAAGGCCTTGTAGAGCGCCACCGCCCGGGCCGAGCAAGCCGGGGTCATGCCGCCGATCACACGGTCGTTGGTGATGAGCTCCTGCATCACCTTGCCGGGCAGCACGCGCTCGGGGCAATGGGCGACGCGGATGTCCGACGCCTCGCCGGCGTTCTGGGGAAAGCTCAGATCGGGGCGCGCCGCGGCCAGCCAGTCGGCCATCGCCTCGGTTGCGCCGACGGGCGAGGTGGATTCCAGGATCACCAGGTTTCCGGGACGCAGCACCGGCGCGATCGCCTTGGACGCCGCCTCGATATAGCTGAGGTCGGGATCGTGGTTGTCACCCTTGAAAGGGGTCGGCACGGCGATCAGGAAGGCTTCGGCGGGTTCGGGCGTGGTGGTGGCGCGCAGGAACCCTTCCTTCACGGCGGCATGGACCACCATGTCCAGATCGGGTTCGACGATGTGGATCGCGCCGCGATTGATGGTGTCGACGGCCCGCTGGTTCACGTCGATGCCGACCACCTCGATCTTGCGAGAGGCGAACATGGCCGCGGTGGGCAGGCCGATATAGCCAAGGCCGATGACGGAAATGCGCTTGAAGGAATGATCAGACATTATTTTTGAACCTTATCGAGGCCGAAGAAGTCGAGGATAGCGTCACGGATCCGCTGTGCGGCCAGCCCGTCACCATAGGGGTTATGCGCGCGGGCCATCGCCTGATACGCGGCATCGTCGTCCAGCAGCGCCGTCGCCTCGCGCTGGATCAGCGCGGTATCGGTGCCCACCAGCTTGACGGTGCCGGCGTCCACCGCCTCGGGGCGCTCGGTCGTGTCGCGCATCACCAGCACCGGCTTGCCCAGCGAGGGGGCCTCTTCCTGCACGCCGCCTGAATCGGTCAGGATGATGTCGGCGCGGCGCATCAGATGGACGAAGGGCAGATAATCCTGCGGCGCAATCAGTTTGACGCTTTGCAGGGTGCCGAGGCTCGTTTCCACCGGCCCCTTGACGTTGGGGTTCAGGTGAACGGGATAGATGATCTGCACATCCTGACGCTGCGCCAGCGCGGCGATGGCATCACAGATCCGCTGGAACCCGCCGCCAAAGCTTTCCCGCCGGTGCCCCGTGACCAGGATCATGCGCTTGCCTGCGTCGATTCCGAAATCGGCGTCGAAGGCCGCGCTTTGCTGCGCATCGCCTTCCAGCCGGTCAACGACTTCGAGCAGGGCGTCGATCACCGTATTGCCGGTGATGATGATGGTGTCCTGTGCCACGCCCTCGGCGCGCAGGTTCTGCGCGGCCTTTTCCGTCGGGGCGAAATGCAGGCGGGCGATGGTGCCCGTGACCTTGCGGTTGATCTCTTCGGGCCAGGGCGAATAGATGTTGCCGGTGCGCAGCCCGGCTTCGACATGACCGACCGGGATCTGCTGGTAATAGGCCGCCAGCGAGGCGGACAGCGTGGTCGTGGTGTCGCCATGGACCAGCATCAGGTCTGGTTTGAAATCCTCGAGGATCGGCTTCAGCCCGGCCAGCACCGAGGCGGTGATCTCGGTCAGGCCCTGCCCCGGCTTCATCACGTTCAGGTCGTATTCCGGCTCGATCTCGAACAGCCTGAGCACCTGATCCAGCATCTCACGATGTTGGGCCGTCACGGCGACACGGACATCGAGTCCAGGCGTCTTCCGGAGCGCTTCGTGCACCGGAGCCATCTTGATGGCCTCGGGCCGGGTGCCGAATACCATGAGAATTTTCTTCATCACAATGCCTTTGGATGTGTGTTCAACGTGGTGCCAGGGATCGGTTCAGGCCCGGGGGAAGGTCCCACAAAAGGTCCCTCGGGGCAGATTGTGTTGTAGGGAGGGATCATGACGGCTTTTGAAGCCGCTCATGGTCCAGATCAGATTCCAGCGCTTCGATTTCCTCGCGCAGCGCGGCGTATTCCTCCAGCTTGCGGGCCAGGAACGCTCGGGTCAGCGCTGCTTTGCGGGTAATGCCCTTGGGCGTCAGGATATAGGCGTAGCGCCGCTTGTCTTCCGCCGCCGAGAAATTGCCCAGCTTGACCAAACCCTTCTCGATGAGCGCGTTGAGGACATAATGAATGCCTCCGACGCTGATACCCGCAGCCCGCGCCAGTTCACGCTGCGACATCTCCGGGTTGTCCTGGAGGAGTCTCAGCACCCGAAAATGCGTGTCTTCCTGCAACTTGCTGCGCTTACTCATCAATCGTCCTCCGCTTGACCAAAACAGCCACTCGAAACAATGGGAGCGGTGTGTTGGAGGTCCCGCAGATTATGTCAACCCTCGCATCGGCGCCTTCGCTCGATATTGAGCGGATAGCACCGGCCGGATCCAAAGGCAATGTGGCCAGGTCTCGTGCGGGCAGCGCCCTGTCGTGATCGTGATCGCGCCTCACGGCGGGCGTCACCGTCGCTTTGACAGGGGCTGCCGCATCGCCGCCCTGTCGCGCATCGGGCCATAGCGCGAGACGTCAGGAAGGTCACCACAGCCACCCTCGGGACACCTGGGAAACCAGAGCCCCTGCCCGCGCAACCTGAGGACTTTCGCCGCTTGCGGACCCGTCCCGCCTCGGGTCTGCCGCCGACAGCGCCTGGCGCCCATGCGCGGCGGCAGGTTTTCGCACCGCCAGACGGGCCTCATCCCACCGCGAGGATCGAGTATTCCGGGCCGCCTTGCCAGACCAGATCCCACGAGGCCCCGGGTCGTACACTCTGGATCGCTCGGGGCTCGAAGCAGACCAGGCAATTCCCTCCTGGCCCGGGCGCCCGCACCGAGGGATAGATCAGCCCCCGTGAGCCCCCCCGTTGCAGGTGCTGCGCCAGCGCCTGACCCTCGGGGTAGCCGATCTGGGGATCGGGGTGCAGCGCCGGATGGTCGAGCTCATCCGTGAGGTCGTCGAACACGCCGATGAAATCGGCCAGCAATTCGACATAGCGGGCGCTGTCCTCATAGCAGCCGGTGAAGCCCAGTTCGCGCGTGCGGTGCCAGGCGACCTCGGAGACCGAGATCAAGACGTCCCAGGCGCAATACCAGGCGCCCCGCGCCTCGGTGTTGAAGCGGTTGCCACCCGCTCTTGTATAGGTAAAGGCCGCGTTGATGTGGCTGTCGCCGTAGAGGCGCAAGTCGCGGCTGCGGCGCTGCCAGGCCAGTTCGCGCGGGTCGAGATGCGGATTGCGGCCCCGTTCGGCCAACAGGCGGCCGCTGGTCATGCCCTCGATCTCGGCCAGGATGGCCAGCTCGTCGTCGCTGTCGACCAGACCACGCAGCGCCGGCGGTTTGTGGTAGGTGGCGGGCAACAAGCGAACGAGACCGCGGTCGGAAATCCCGGTCTGCCTCATGCACCGCCCCTGAGCGCATCGAGATAGGTGCGGATGGCAAGGATCTGCGGCAAGCCCCCCTCGATGGCGGTATCGACTGGGCGCTGGCCACCGAAAAGGGGTCCGGTATTCGGCCGTGTGAACCAGCCCCGCGCCAGCGGTTCGGAGAAATAGAGCTCCAGCGATTTGTAGGTGCCGATCACCGCGCTGAGCCGCAGCAGTTGATCCTTGGTCAATTCACCGGTGAAATCGGGCTTGCGGGCGCGTTTCCATGTGCTTTCGGACATGTCGGCAAGCGCCGCGGCCTCTTTCAGGCTCAGCGCCCAGGCATCGACAACCCGCGCGTAGGCCTTGAGGGCGACGGCGTTCACCTGGACAGGCTGTCGGATTCTGGCGGCAACGGGCATCTTGGCTCTCCTTTGGGCTCAAAATAGGCCATATGGCCGCAGTGTAAAGTCCATATGAACCAACCGGCCGGGCGTAGCCAAGCGAAAAGGGGCGGTTTGTCGCCCGCCCCCGTAGTCTCCACGACCGTAATGCCGGATCAGTTCTTCTTCTTCACCGCGTCATAGGCGTGTTTCTCATGCCGCCAGCCGAGGATCACGGCGGCGACGATGGCGGCCAGGCACAGGCCCAGCCAGACCCCCTCGACACTGCCATAGCCGGTGAAAATGGCCCCCGAGATACCGTCCCAAGTATTCGCGTCAAAAGGCGCTTCCATGGTGAATTTCCTTTCCTGTTGGAGGGAGGACCAGCAGAGGCGACCGCCGGTCCGCTTGCGTCATTCCGCCGGGCTGACCGAAGCGTTGATCCCTTCGGGATAGGCCCGCGACGGAACCTTGACGGCATCGAGTCCCAGGATCTCGACCTCGGGCGGGACCCGCAGCTGGCCGGTGACCTTCAGAATCAGCGACACCACATAGCCGGGCACGAAGCCCAAAAGGCCCATGGTCACCGCGCCGACCAGCTGACCCAGGAACGATGTGGTCACGACATCCTCGCCCGCCAGCGCCGGATAGCCCTGTGCGGCGATGCCGACTGCCAAGAGGCCCCACATGCCAAGGAACCCGTGAACCGCGAAGGCGCCGACCGCGTCGTCGATCCCGCGCCGCTCCAGGAACGAGGCGACGAAGGGCATGGCCGAGGCGCCGATGAAACCGATGGCAAAGGCCATGGGCGGATACCAGACATCAAGCCCCGCCGCGCAAGAGATGATCCCGCCAAGCGCGCCGGACATCATCCAGAACGGATCGCGCGTCACCATCCAGGCGCCGATGATGCCGCCAGCAAAGCCCATGATCGTGTTGAAGGTCATGCCCGACAGCGTCATCGGCGTGCCATAGATCGTGGCGCCCATGGTGGTCGACCAGCTCCAGGCCTCGCCCGGGACGATGACGCAGGCCATCAGGAAGCCCCAGAAGCCGGCGATGATCAGCATGAGGCCGATCAGCGTCATCGGCATGGAATGCCCGGCGATCTGGTTGGCCGAGCCATCCGGGTTGAACTTGCCCACGCGCGGGCCGAGGTTCAGCAGCACCCCCAGCGTGAAGAAGCCCGCGATCATGTGCACGACCCCCGCGGCGCCGAAATCGTGGTAGCCCCATTGGGTGACCAGCCAGCCATCCGCATGCCAGCCCCAGGCGGCGGCCAGGATCCAGACGAAAGCGCCCAGCACGATGGCGAGGACCACAAAGCCCGTCAGGCGGATCCGCTCGATCAGCGCGCCCGACAGGATCGAGGCGGTGGTCGCGGCGAAAAGGACGAAGGCGCCGAAGAACACCCCCGAGGATTTGTCATCGAGGTTCGGCCCCATGAAGGCCGACCAGGGCGCCGCGACCTCGGTCGCGTAGCCGATGCCCGAGATGCCCATTGCGCCCTCGGAGCCGCTGAGGCCCGTGGGGAAGGCCCAGTAGATCCACCAGCCGATGAAATAGAAGAAGGGCACGATCATCGCGAAGGCGAGGATGTTCTTGATCCCCGAGGCCAGCGCGTTCTTCGACCGCGAGGCGCCCATTTCATAGGCCAGGAACCCGGCATGGATCAGCACCATGAGCGGGATCGAGAGGAAGTAATAGGTTTCGGCGAAGATCGTGTTGGTTGCGGCCGCGCTCGCCTGCAACTGGGCGACCGCTTCGGCCAAGGTTGAGATGTCCGTTTCCACGTGTGGCTCCCTGTCTCCAAAAGACGGCATGTCATCCAGCGTGTCGGGTTTTTGGTCTGCACCAATTACGGGAATTGGCTCACTGGACCTTTTCACTCAGGCGCCACCATCACCGTGGGTCAATTATTTTTCTTGCGAAGGGGTAGCGGCGGCGCGCTTTCCCGGGGATTCCGGCGGGGATCGGAAAAGGTGCTGAAGAAATGTGCGTTCTCGCCCGATATCCAGCAAAATAAGGACAGGAAGCGGGGGGTTCCCCGGGCCCAGGAGGGGGGTTTCCGCTGAGTCGCCGAGTCGTTCCCGCGGCTCAGCGGGCAGCGGATTGGGCGCCCCAAAGGGCGCGCCCAGCCGTGGAAAAGGGGTGTACCAATTGGACCGGATGGACAAATTCCACCCGGTCCTTCCAGTGCATCAGGGCCGCCCCGGTGACGAGGCAGCCCCAGGTGGCGGCGTCACAAGGCCCGGGCTCAGCCCCGGCCAACCATCCGCGCGGCGATCCCGTCCAGCGCGTGCCACAGACTCTCCGCGGCCGAGCGCATGCCCCAGATCCCCAGCCGGTCCTCGGCCCGGCGCAGGACATAGGTGCCCAGATGCTCGATCGGGCTGCGCGTGGCGCTGCCCGGGGCGAAGCGGGCCAGATCGATATTCGCCGCGCGTTCGAGGAAGTGCTCGATGGGCGCAGCACCCGCCGATGAGGTGATCTCGAACAACACCCAGCCGTCGGTCTGTTCGGTGATCGAAGCGCCGGGCACCTTCCCCGCCAGCGTTGCCGCGACATCCGTCTCGGCCGCGCCCGGCAATTCGACCAGCCATTGCCCGGGGCCGGTCCAGATCAGCGTCAGGCCATCGGCCGCCTGCCAGCGCCCCGGACCCGGCAGGTCCAGCGCTGGCGGCGGCGTGCCGCGGCGGAGCGCCAGCGAGGCCAGACCGCACTCCGGCGTCTCGGTCAGGGTCAGCGCGCCATGGGTCACGCGGCGCGGAGTCCGGGCGCCCAGGGCGCAGAGGGGGGACAGATCAGGCACGCAGGCGCCCTCCTTCGGGATCGACGAAATGGCTGGGCACGACGCGGACCGCGACCTCGCTGCCCTGCAACGGGTTGGCGGCGGTGATCACCTCGCCCATGCGGTTCGCGCCATCTTCCAGGAATGCGAGCCCGATGGACGAGCCGACATGCGGCGAATAGGCGGCCGAGGTGATCCAGCCCTGGTCATGCGCCAGATCGCGCGGCGCGCCCTGCGTGAACAGATGCGAGCCCGGCACGACCGTATCCGCCGCGTTCACGGGTTGCAGCCCGACGAGCAGGCGCTTTTCGGCCGCCAGCCCCTCGCGCCGCGACATGATATTGCCGATCGCGTCCTTCTTGGACGAGACCATCTTGCCCAGGCCGATCATCTGGCCGGTGGTCTGGCCGTTGAGTTCCGCGCCGGCGGCATGGCCCTTCTCGATACGAAGAACCCCCAGCGCCTCGGTTCCGTAGGGCGTGGCGCCGAGGTCGGCGCCCGCCTCCATCAGCCGGGCCATCAACGCATGGCCGTAGCGCGCGGGCACCGCCAGCTCATAAGCCAGCTCGCCCGAGAAGGAGATACGGAATAGCCGTGCTCTGAGCCCGTTGCAGATGGTGAGCGGCGCGCAGGCCATGAAGGGAAACGCCTCGTTCGACAGGTCGAAACCGTCGACCAGCCGGGACAGGAGTTCGCGCGACTTGGGCCCCGCCACGGCGATCTGCGCCCAGGCGTCGGTCGTCGAGATCAGCTGCACATCCAGCTCGGGCCAGAGGCATTGCCGGGCGAATTCCATGTTGCGGTAAACCGGCCCGGCGTTGGCGGTGGTTGTGGTGACCACGTAATGATCCTCGGCCAGACGGGCGCAGGTGCCGTCGTCATAGGCCGTGCCATCCTCGCGCAGCATGAGGCCATAGCGCACCATGCCGACCTTCAGGCTGGCCATGGCATTGGCATAGAGCCGGTCGAGGAACAGCGTCGCATCGGCACCCTGCACATCGACTTTGCCCAGCGTGGTGACGTCGCAAAGGCCGACGTCCGCGCGGACCGACAGAACCTCGCGGTCAACCGATTGGCGCCAATGGGTTTCGCCCGGGCGGACGAAATATTGTGCGCGCATCCAGGGGCCGACCTCGACAAAGGTGGCACCGTTCGCCTTGGCCCAGTGATGGGTGGGCGTCAGGCGGCGGGGGCGGAAATGCGTGCCGGTATCGCCCCCGCCCAGCACGCCCAGCGAGACGCCGGTATAGGGCGGGCGGAAGATGGTGGTGCCGGTCTGCGGGATGGTCTTGCCGGTCAGTTCCGCCATCACCGCCAGCGCGGTGACATTGGCGGTCTTGCCCTGATCGGTCGCCATGCCCAGCGTGGTCCAGCGCTTCAGATGCTCGACCGGGCGCATGTTTTCCTTATGCGCCAGAACGATGTCCTTGACGGTCACGTCGTTCTGGAAATCGACCCAGGCGCGGCGCTTGCCGGGGACGTGCCAGATCGGCGCCGTGTTGTCGTAGCGCGCTTCGGCCCGCGGCAGCGGCAGCGCGGGCGTCGTCAGGCCCAGCTCCGCCAGCGCCTCGGTCGCAGCGCGCAGGCCATCGGCCAGCGCCTCGGCCGTGCTGCCCTTGCCGGCGCAGGCGCCCGCCGGGAACAATCCGCCCGGACCGCCCTGCCCTGGCACGAAGGCCAGGTTCCGCTCGTCCCAAACCGGCCGCCCGCGGTGATGCGAGGCGAGATGCACGTTCGGGTTCCACCCGCCCGCAACCCCCAGCGCGCCGACTTGCAGCGTGTCAGACCCGCGCGCCGTGCGCACGGTGAGGGAATGCAGGCCCAGACGGCCCTGGGTGCCGATCACATCGGCCTGGGGCAGCAGACGGTACTCGCCGTGACGCTCCACCCCGCGGCGGGCGTCGATCACCGCCGCGACCGGAATGCCCTTGGCCATGAGGTCCAGCGCCGTGCGATGGCCGTCATCGTTGTTGGTGAAGATCGCCACCGGCGCCCCGGTTCCCGGGGCGGTCGCCCAACGGTTGGCATAGGCGCGCATGGCCCCCGCCAGCATGATCCCCGGACGGTCGTTGTCGGCGAAGGGTATGTGCCGCTCGGTCGCGCCCGCCGCCAGCACCGCCCGTTTGGCGACGATCCGCCAGAGGGTCTGGCGCACCGCGCCGCCGGGGGTGGGCAGGTGGTCCGAAACTCGCTCGACCGCGCCATAGACGCCGTGGTCATAGACCCCGAAGATCACCGTCCGCGTCAGGATGCGGACGTTCGGCAGGCTTTCCAGCTCGGCCTTCACCGCGGCGACCCAATCCTGCGCCGGGGCGCCATCCAACTGGTCGCTCTCGGCCAGAAGCCTCCCGCCCAGCCGGAAATCCTCGTCCGCGAGGAGCACCTTGGCGCCCGCCCGACCGGCAGCCAGCGCCGCCGCCAGACCCGCGGGACCGGCGCCGACCACCAGGAGGTCGGCATGCAGATAGCCGCGGTCATAGGCGTCGGGATCGGGCAGTTCCGACAGCTCGCCCAACCCCGCCGCCCGGCGGATCGCTGGCTCGTAGAGCTTTTCCCAGAAGGCGCGCGGCCACATGAAGGTCTTGTAATAGAACCCCGCCGCGAAGAAGGGCGACAGCAGGTCGTTGACCGCCAGCAGGTCGAAATTCAGAGGCCCCACGTGGTTTTGCGAGCGGGCAACGAGGCCGTCGTAAAGCTCGGCCATGGTGGCGCGGGTGTTGGGTTCGGCCCGCGCACCCTCGCGCAAGGTGACCAAGGCGTTGGGCTCCTCGGACCCGGCCGAGACGATGCCGCGCGGCCGGTGATATTTGAAACTGCGCCCGACCAGCTGCACGCAATTGGCCAGAAGCGCCGAAGCCAATGTATCGCCGGGATGGCCCTGATAGCGCTTGCCGTTGAAGGTGAAGTGGATCGTCTGGCTGCGGTCGATCAGGCCGCCGGAAAGCCGTTTCATGCCATGTCTCCCTTGCGCGCCAAAGACACGTCGCGCGCCAGTTCCGCGCCCAGGATCTCGTGCGTCAGCGTGTTGCGCGTGACCACCAGCCAGGAGCGATCGCCCTGTTCGTGAAACCACAGCTCGCGGTGAACCCCGGCCGGGTTGTCCCTCAGATAGACATACTCGGCCAACTCCGCCTCATTGCCGCCGGTCGGGCGGTCGATCAGCCGCGCGTCGCCGAGATAGGTGAATTCCTGCGCGTCGCGCAGGCCGAGAAGGGGGTGCGGGATCAGCATGGCAGCGCCCTCAATGCAGGTTGGGTTGGGCGCCGACGCCCTTTTCATCGATCACGCGGCCCTTCGCGAACCGGTCCAGCCGGTAGGCGGTGGCCGTCTCGTGCGGGGTATCGGTAGCCAGCAGATGCGCGAAGGCATAGCCCGAGGCAGGCGTCGCCTTGAACCCGCCATAGCACCAGCCAGCGTTGAGATAGAGCCCGTCCACCGGCGTCCGGTCGATGATCGGCGAGCCGTCCATCGACATGTCCATAACCCCACCCCAACTGCGCAACAGCCGCGCGCGCCCAATCCGGGGCATCAGGGCCATGCCACCCTCGATCACATCCTCGACCACCGGCAGGTTGCCGCGTTGGGCATAGGAATTGTAGCCGTCGATATCGCCGCCAAAGACGAGACCACCCTTGTCCGACTGGCTGACATAGAAATGACCGGCGCCGAAGGTGATGACCCCGTCAATGGCCGGCTTCAGCCCTTCCGAGACGAAGGCTTGCAAGACATGGCTCTCGATCGGCATGCGAAGCCCCGCCTGCGCCATCACGCGCGAGGTCGAGCCCGCCACCGCCACGCCGACCTTCCTTGCGCGGATCGACCCACGGCTGGTTTCGACGCCCAGAATGCGGCCGTTTTCGATCTGCAGACCGGTAACCTCGCAATTCTGAATGATGTCGACGCCGCGCAGATCGGCGGCCCGGGCATAGCCCCAGGCCACACCGTCATGGCGCGCGGTCCCGGCCCGGCGTTGCAGCAGGCCGCCCTTGATCGGGAAGCGGGCATTGTCGAAATTGAGCCAAGGGTACATCTTGCGGACCCCCGCCTGATCCAGCAGCTCCGCCCCTGCCCCAGTCAGATGCATGGCATTGCCGCGCCGCCGGTAGGCATCGCGCTGCGCATCCGAATGATAGAGGTTCAGGATGCCGCGCTGACTGACCATGGCGTTGAAATTGATCGATTGCTCCAGATTCTCCCACAGCTTCATCGAGAATTCGTAGAAGGGCTGGTTACCGGGCAGCAGGTAGTTCGAGCGGATGATCGTCGTATTCCGCCCGATGTTGCCGGAGCCCAGCCAGCCCTTCTCCAGCACCGCCACTTTGCGGATGCCATAGACCTCTGCCAGATAGAACGCGGTGGCGAGCCCATGCCCGCCGCCGCCGACGATCACCACGTCATACTCGGCCTGCGGATCGGGATCGCGCCACAGGGGCTTCCACCCCTTGTGGCCGGTCAGAGCCTCGGCAAATACCCGGAAACCGGAAAATCTCATCGGCGCGACTCCTTGGCTGGCACCGTCTGCATGGGGTCAGACTAGAGGCTTCTGACGGGGCATTTCTTTCTTGATACGGCCATTCTTTTCCGAAATCCTGCCATCATGAGTGTCAAGCGTATCGCCTTCGTCCTGATCGACGGATTCGCCCTGATGTCCACCGCCGCGGCGATGGAACCCTTGCGCGCGGCCAATCACCTGTCGGGTGAGAACCTCTATGATATCCGTATCTTCGCCCCGGATCCCGGGCCGGTCCGCGCCTCGCTCGGCAGCTGGTTCGAAGCCGAGGTCCTGCCCCCCGATCCCGGCGATCTGGACATGGTCTTTGCCGTGGCCGGGGGCGATCCGCTGTCGCCGCGCGACACGCGGCTGTTTGACTGGCTCAGGCGTGTGGACCGGACCGGCGTAGCCCTTGGCGGGATCTCGGGCGGGGCGGCGGTCCTGTGGCGGGCCGGGCTCTTGGACGGGCGGCGCTTCACCATTCACTGGCATCATATGGAGGCGATGCGGGCCGAAGCGCCGCGGGCGCTGATGGAACAACGCCTCTTTGTGATCGACCGCGACCGCTACACCTGCGCGGGGGGCACCGCGCCCCTCGACATGATGCTGGCGATCATCACCCGCGACCACGGCAGCCGTTTCGCCCGGCGCATCGCCGATTGGTTCATCCAGACCGAGATGCGGCCCGCCGATGCCCCTCAGCAGGGGCGCGGTGGCCCGGGCCATGCCGCCCTGCCCGGTCCGGTCCGAGCGGCGCTTGAGCTGATGGAGACCCATGTCGCAGATCCACTGGACGTCGGTCAGATCGCCGCGCTGGTCGCGCTGTCGCCTCGCCAGTTGCAGCGCCATTTCACCGAGAGCCTGGGCGCCCCGGTGGCCGAGGTCTATCGCAACCTGCGGCTGGACGTGGCGCGGGATCTGGTGCGCCGTTCGTCCCTCAGAATGGGAGAGATCGCACTGATGGCCGGTTTCGCCAGCCAGGCGCATTTCTCGGACGCGTTCCGCACCCGCTTCGGCCACCCTCCCCGGGACGAGCGCGAAGGCTCAGGCCAGCGGTGAGGCGCCCTTGTGACCAGCGCTCGAAGCCGGCCTTTGTCCAAATTGCAACGCCTCTATGCAATTTGCGTCGCAAAACGACCAGAATCTGCCGGAACGCCAGGGAAGATGTCGACCCGTCCGGCGCTTTGCCGTAGGAGGAAGGGGCAGGGAGTCAGGGGGATGGGGCGGGAGTGTGAGGGTCTGGTCGGCAAGCCGATGCCCCGCCTTGGCCCTCCCTTGCGCCTTGGGAAACTCGACCGGAAGAGGTCGCAGGATTGCGATGACCTCTCGTGATAGTCAATTTGGAAGCATGGGATGCGACGCATCGTTCGGATAACATATCTGCCCGCGGCAATTTCGATCGTCGTCGTCTTCCTGCTCTGGACCTCGGCCGAATCGCAGAACCGCGCGGTGCATCATCAAGCCATGCGGCAAGAAGTCCTCGCGGTAACCAGCGTGCTGCGCGCGCATATCGAAGGCACCCTGTCGTCCAACATCCAGCTCGTCCGCGGCCTGATCGCGACACTCACCACCGAGCCGGATATGGACGCCGACCGCTTTGGCGAACTGGCATCAGCGCTGGCGGACCGCGATTCACTGATCCGCAGCCTCGCAGCCGCGCCCGACATGGTGATCCGCTACATCTATCCGATGGAAGGAAACTCCGCCGCCATCGGCTTGGATTACATGGAGAATCCGACGCAGCGAGAGGCCGCCGTAAGGGCGCGCGACAGCGGCGAGCTGGTGCTGGCTGGACCGGTGAACCTGGTACAGGGGGGCGTAGGCTTTGTCAGCCGCTTTCCTGTCTTCATCCCGGACGGTACCGCTCAGGGCCGGTTCTGGGGCCTGGTCTCGGCAGTGATCGACGCGGACCGCTTTTACGCCGCAACCGGCCTCGTCGACGAGGCGCTGCCGATCCGCCTGGCCTTGCGGGGCGCCGATGCCAGCGGACCGCGCGGGCCGGTTTTCTTCGGCGACGCCGAGATACTCGGACTGGATCCGGTGCAAATGCCGATCACCCTTCCCTTCGGCACCTGGCAGATCTCGGCCATTCCGCGCAGTGGCTGGCATCCGTCGCCGCCCAACCTCTGGACACTTCGGCTCTGGCTGCTGATGGGAGCCGGGCTGATCGTGATCCCCAGCTTGATGATGGGGCGGCTGCTGGACGAGCGGGCGCGCAACGTCGGGCGCCTGCAACAGGCGCTGCGCCGACAGGGCGAGACGAACAGCCGCTATCAGAGCGTCTCGCGGATCAGCCGCAGCTTTCTGTGGGAACAGGATGCCGAGGGCAGGCTGACCTATCTCTCCTCGAGCTATCAGGACATCACAGGACTGCCGCGTCAGCAGCTGATCGGCAAGGGTCTGCGCGATCTCGGCCGCGGAGATGCCACCGATCGACAGACGGTGGATTGGGGTTCCCTGGACGGGACGATAGCCGGACAGCAAACCTTCAAGGATTTCGTTTTTCCGTTGAACACGCAGGGCCACGGCGAGATCTGGCTGCAACTGTCGGGGACGCCCGTCTTCGACGACAAGGGGAAGCTGCGCGGCTATCGCGGCGCGGGCATGGACGTGACCAGCGTACAGCGGGCCCGGCAGGCGGCAGACGAGTCCAGCCGCGCCAAGTCGATCTTCCTGGCCAACATGAGCCACGAGATCCGCACGCCGCTGAACGGCGTGCTGGGCATGGCCCAGGTGTTGGAAAGCCTGATCAATGACCCCGAGAAGCGGGCCATGGTCACCACGATCCGCGAGAGCGGACAGAGCCTGAACAACATCCTCAACGACATTCTTGACCTGTCGAAGATCGAGGCGAACAAGCTCGAACTCGAGGAGAACCCGTTCCAGCCCGAAGAGACGCTGCAGCGCATCGTCGCCCTTCACCAGCTGCGGGCCGAGGAAAAGGGTCTGGATCTGAGCCTCTCGGGGCTGCTGCCACAGGGGCCGGCGCGCACTGGCGACGTGCATCGGTTCGGCCAGATCCTGCACAACCTGATCTCAAACGCCATCAAGTTCACCGAGAAGGGATCCGTGTCGGTCGTGGTGTCGAACCGCACCGGTCAGGATCTGAGCCTCTGCATCACCGATACCGGCCCCGGCATGTCGCCCGAGCAACTGGAATCGCTGTTCGAAGCCTTCGTGCAGGGCGACGGGTCGGTCGCACGGCGCTATGGGGGCACCGGCCTCGGCATGTCGATCGTGCGCCATCTGGTGACGATGATGAAGGGCCAGATCGACGTCCGGTCGGTTCTGGGCGAGGGCACGTCGATCACCGTGCTGTTGCCGCTTCCCGACCAGGCGGTGGCCCAACCAGCCAGTGCCGAAGGCGCTTCCGCACAGGACCTGGCGGGGCTGAAATTGCTGGCGGCGGATGACAATGCCACCAACCGGCGGGTTCTGGAGGCGATGCTGCGCGGCACGGGCGTGGTCCTGACGCTGGTCAACAACGGTCAACAAGCGGTCGAGGCCTGGCGCGACGAGGCGCCTGACGTGATGTTGCTGGACATTTCGATGCCGGTTCTCGGCGGCATCGCGGCGCGCAGCCAGATCGCGCGTGAGTCCGACGCAACGGGCCGCTCCTGCCCGCCGACCATCGCCTTCACCGCCAACGTGATGGCGCATCAGGTGCGCGAATACCTTGACGAGGGCTTCGTCGGCTGCGTGGCGAAACCGCAGAACCGGGCGCTGTTGCTCGATGCGCTGCGCTCGGCGAAAGAGCAGCAGGGGCTGGTCTCGTGACGATCCGGCACCGGACCTGCCCGGTCGGGGGCTCGAAGGGTCTGCGTCGGTTGCGGTGAAGAGACCGGGGTGCTCAAAAAAAACGGGGGCCGTTGGCCCCCGGAAGGTTCGGGCCGGTGGGAGACTGATCCCCGGCCCTCTCAGGGTTCGTGTTCAGATGTCGAGCGTGTTGTCCCGCTCCCAGCGCGTGAAATGGGAAACGAAACTGTTCCATTCCTTGCGCTTGAGCTTGATGTAGCTGGCCGAAAAACCGGTCCCCAGCATCGCTTTCAGCTCGTCGTCCTTGTCGAAGTTGCGGATCGCGTCCAGCAGGTTCAGCGGCAGTTTCGGCGCATCGGTGATCTGATGCCCCTCGGCATACATGTCGATGTCGTAGCGCCGCCCCGGATCGGCCTTGCAGCGCACGCCCGAGAGACCGGCGGCTATGATTACGGCCTGCAGCAGATAGGGGTTCACGGCGCCATCGGGCAGGCGCAGCTCGAACCGGCCGGGCCCGGGGACGCGCACCATGTGGGTGCGGTTGTTGCCGGTCCAGGTCACCGAATTCGGCGCCCAGGTCGCGCCCGAGGCGGTGCGCGGCGCGTTGATGCGCTTGTAGCTGTTCACCGTCGGGTTGGTGATCGCGGCCAGCGCCTCGGCGTGTTTCATGATCCCGCCAAGGAAGGTGCGACCCTGATCGGACAGGCCCAGCTCCTTGGATTTGTCGGCGAAGACGTTGGTCTTGCCCTCATTGTCCCAGACCGAGATATGCGCGTGGCAGCCGTTGCCGGTCAGCCCCTCGATGGGCTTGGGCATGAAAGTGGCGCGCAGGCCGTGCTTTTCGGCCACCGACTTGACCATGAACTTGAAGAAGGAATGGCGGTCGGCGGTGATCAGCGCGTCGTCGTATTCCCAGTTCATCTCGAACTGGCCGTTCGCGTCCTCGTGGTCGTTCTGGTAAGGCCCCCAGCCGAGGTCGAGCATGTAATCGCAGATCTCGGCGATCACGTCATAGCGGCGCATGACCGCCTGCTGGTCGTAGCAGGGCTTCTCGGCGGTGTCGGCCTCGTCCGAGATCTGCTCGCCATCCGGCGTCAGCAGGAAGAACTCGGGCTCGATCCCGGTCTTGACGCGCAGGCCCTCCTTGGCGGCCTCGGCCACCAGCTTGCGCAGGACGTTGCGCGGCGCCTGCTCCAGCTCCTTGCCCTCCATCACGCAATCGGCCGCGACCCAGGCGACCTCGGGCTTCCAGGGCAGCTGGATGACCGAGGCGGGGTCCGGTACGGCCAGCATGTCGGGATGCGCCGGGGTCAGATCGAGCCAGGTCGCGAAACCGGCGAAACCGGCCCCGTCCTCTTGCATATCGGCAATGGCCTGGGCCGGCACCAGCTTGGCGCGCTGTCCACCGAACAGATCGGTGTAGGAAATCATGAAATACTTTACGCCCTTGTCGCGGGCGAAGGCAGCGAGATCGGTCATAGGCCTTCCTTTTTTCCCTGTTGGTGGCGCGGGCTTGTCTCCGCCCGCGTCCCCGTCATCGAATTGCCGTCGTCCCGGCCTCAGAAGCCCGGCTTGCCCGGGTACCAGTCGGTGCCAGCCAGCGGCACCCGCGCCATGGCGGCGGCCTCCATGGTCAGCGCACAGAGATCCTCGGGTTCGAGGTTGTGCACATGGCTCTTGCCGCAGGCGCGCGCGATGGTCTGGCACTCCAGTGTCATCACGTTGAGGTAGTTGCGCAACCGCCGCCCCGCGGCGATGGGATCGAGCCGCTTCATCAGCTCGGGGTCCTGCGTGGTGATCCCGGCCGGGTCGCGACCTTCGTGCCAATCGTCATAGGCGCCGGTGGTCGAGCCGAGCTTCTGGTACTCGCTCTCCCATTTGGGGTCATTGTCCCCCAGCGCGATCAGCGCCGCGGTGCCGATCGAGACGGCATCCGCCCCCAGTGCAAGGGCCTTCGCCACATCCGCGCCGTTGCGGATCCCGCCCGAGACGATCAGCTGCACCTTGCGGTGCATGCCCAGGTCCTGCAGGGCCTGAACGGCGGGACGGATACAGGCCAGCGTCGGCTGGCCGACATGTTCGATGAACACGTCCTGCGTCGCCGCGGTGCCGCCCTGCATGCCGTCCAGCACCACCACATCGGCCCCGGCCTTCACCGCCAGCGCCGTGTCGTAATAGGGGCGCGCGCCGCCGATCTTGATGTAGATCGGCTTTTCCCAACCCGTGATCTCGCGCAGTTCGAGGATCTTGATCTCCAGATCGTCCGGCCCGGTCCAGTCGGGGTGACGGCAGGCCGAGCGCTGGTCAATGCCCACGGGCAGCGAGCGCATGTCGGCCACGCGCTGGGTGATCTTCTGGCCCAGCAGCATGCCGCCGCCGCCGGGCTTGGCACCCTGCCCGACCACGACCTCGATGGCATCGGCGCGGCGCAGGTCGTCGGGGTTCATGCCGTAGCGCGAGGGCAGGTACTGGTAGACCAGCTGCGTGGAATGCCCGCGCTCCTCATTCGTCATGCCACCGTCGCCCGTGGTGGTCGAGGTCCCGGCAGCAGAAGCGCCGCGGCCCAAGGCCTCCTTGGCATTGGCCGAGAGCGAGCCGAAGGACATGCCGGCAATGGTGATCGGGATCTTCAGCTCGATGGGCTTCTTCGCGAACCGCGTGCCCAGCGTGACCGAGGTGTCGCAGCGCTCGCGGTAGCCTTCCAGCGGATAGCGGCTGATCGAGGCGCCGAGGAACAGCAGATCGTCGAAATGCGGCACCCGGCGTTTCGCGCCACCCCCGCGGATATCGTAGATCCCCGTCGCAGCGGCGCGGCGGATCTCGGAATTGGTCTCGTTCGAGAAGGTCCACGACTGGCGCGGCAGGGTTTGGGGGGTCTTGTCCATGGGGTGGGCCCTCAGTACGACGCGGCGTTGTCGATGTGGAAATTGTAAAGCGTCCGGGCCGAGCCGTAGCGCTTGAACTCTTCGGGCTTGGCATCGGCGCCCGCGCGTTCCAGCAGCTCTTTCAGGATCTCGATATGCTCGGCGCGCATTTCTTTCTCGACGCAATCGGCGCCGAGGCTTTTCACCGTGCCGCGCACGAAGAGCCGAGCCTCATAAAGGCTGTCTCCCAGCGCGTCGCCCGCGTCGCCCAGCACCACCAGATTGCCACGCTGCGCCATGAAGGCGGACATGTGGCCGATGTTGCCATGCACCACGATGTCGATCCCCTTCATCGAGATCCCGCAGCGCGAGCTGGCGTTACCCTTGATGTTCAGCAGGCCGCCATGGCCGGTGGCCCCGGCGTATTGGCTGGCATCGCCCAGGATGGTGACAACACCCGACATCATGTTCTCGGCCACGCCGGGACCGGCCGAGCCTTCGACGGTGATGCTGGCTTCCTTGTTCATCCCGGCGGTGTAATAGCCGGTCGAGCCCTTGACGGTCACGTTCAGCGGGCCGTCCAGACCGCAGGCCATGGCATGGCTGCCGCGGGGATTGACGATGACATAGGGTTCGTTGACCTGCGCCTTGGCGGCGGACTGCAGGGTCGTGTTGACCTCGCGCAGCTCGGTCGTGGCCATGTCGAGGGTAGTGGGCATGGATCAGCGCTCCCAGAAATAGACGGTGGCGGGTTCGGGTTCCCAGACGCGGGCCCCCTCGATGCCGGGCAGATCGGCAAAGGCGCGGTACTCGCTGGCGAAGGCGACGTAATCCTCGGTCTCGGCCATGACGGCGGGTTTGCAGGCGATCGGGTCACGGACCACGCCGAACCCGTTCTTGGTGCCGGTCACGAAGGTGAAGAAACCGTCGAGGTCCTTCAGCGTGCCTTCCAGCGCCTGGCCCAGGGTCGCACCCTCGGCAATGCGGCTGGAGATATAGGCGGCACCCACTTCGGTGTCGTTCTCGGTCTTGGTGTAGATGCCCTTTTTGGCCAGCTTGCGGCGCATGTCGTTGTGGTTCGACAGCGAACCGTTATGCACCAGGCACTGGTCCGAAGCGGTCGAGAACGGATGCGCGCCCAGCGTGGTCACGGCGCTTTCGGTGGCCATCCGGGTGTGGCCGATACCGTGGCTGCCGCCCATGGCGCGCAGGCCGAAGCGCTCGGCCACGTCCTTGGGCAGGCCCACTTCCTTGAAGATCTCCATGCTCTCGCCGACGCCCATGACGCGCAGCTTCCTGTCCTCGAGGAAAGCGAGCGCTGCGGCTTCGGTGTCCAGCGGCAGGGTCAGGACGGCATGCGTGTCGACGACGCGGATCGTCACCGGCGCGCCGACGGCGGCGGCCAGCGCCCCCTCGAGACCCGCGAAATCGGTGTCGGGCGTGTCGGATTGCACGGTGATTTTCAGCTTGCCGTGTTCATCGCCATAAATCGCGATCCCGGCGCTGTCGGGGCCGCGGTCGGTCATGGTGATAAGCATGTCGGTGAGCATGTCGCCCAGCTTCGGGCGCAAGGCATCCTTCTTCAGGAACAAGCCGACGATCCCACACATGGTTTCCTCCATCTGATCTGGGGGGCCGCGTCTGCGGCTCTCTGCAACATGATTAGCAGGAAACTTTTTGTCTCGACAAGAAACTTTTGCGACTGGGGTGAAGAAAGTCTGCAGCAGCAGTCAGCCCGGGCGCCTGCTGCCCGGAACACCGGATTTTCAGGGCTTTGCCTGCCAAACGGGCGGAAATGGAAAGGGGATTCGGGCCCGGTTGTCCCCAATCTGCCAGCGCCAGCGCGGCGAAAGGCACGCCGGCACGACAGCCCCGGCGAATCGCCCCCGGGCGAGTCGCCCCGCGCCTGCCCGTCGCGCGGCAAAAGGAAGCGCCGCCCCGCCCCGTTTGAGGGCAGAAGCCGGGCCAATCCCGGGGGTTTCTGCAAAGTCTTTGAAACTGGTTCAAAAACTTTGCATCATGGGAATGATCGGGGTTGCCGGGCGGATCACTGGAAAAGTCGCGCGATTGACCGTAGTGCTGAAGAGAGAGTGTCCAGATGACCAAAGGCGTGGGGCCGGAAAGCGTGTCCAAGCTGACCCAAGATCCGCACAGCGTGCGCGAAGAGCGGGAAAAAATCCTCGAGGTCGCGATCGGCCGCGAGGTCCGCAACTATCGCAAGCAGCAGAACATCACCGTGGCCGAGTTGTCGAAGCTCACGGACCTGTCCATCGGCATGCTGTCGAAGATCGAGAACGGCAATACCTCGCCTTCGCTGACCACGCTGCAGACACTGGCCAATGCGCTCTCGGTGCCGCTGACCGCCTTCTTCAAAGGCTATGAGGAACGCCGACAGGCGGTGCATACCAAGGCGGGCCGCGGGGTCGAGATCGAGCGCGCGGGCACCCGGGCCGGGCACCAGTACAAACTTCTGGGACACATCGGATCCAATTCCAGCGGCGTGATCGTCGAACCCTATCTGATCCAACTGACCTCGGAATCCGACACCTTCAAGACCTTCCAGCACGAAGGGATCGAGATGATCTACATGCTGGAGGGCAAGGTCGATTACCGCCACGGCTCGGACATGTTCCCGCTGGAGCCGGGCGATACGCTGTTCTTCGATGCCGATGCGCCGCACGGGCCCGAACGCCTGGTGCAACTGCCTGCGCGCTACCTGTCGATCATCAGCTACCCGCGCGAGAAGTAACGGAAAAGGCCCCCGGATCGCGGGGGCCTTCGGTCATTTCTGCAAGGGCGGTTCGGTCTCCAGATCGGCCCAGACCCCGGGCGAGGTCGGCAGACCGTCGTCATGGCGACTGAGATAGTCGATCATCAGCGGGCGATTGGCAATGAAGCCCTTATAGGTGGCCAGTTCCTCGGGCAGGTCGCGGATCACCCGATGCAGGCGGCGGCCCCATTTCGGCACGGTCACCAGATCCTGAAAGGCGATCAAATAGCAGCGGATCGGGAAGACCAGCGCATTGGACCGCGGCAGCCGGTAGAAGGTCTGCAATTCGACCCTCAGATGCTGCTTGGCGCCGATGTTCTCTGCCGTGAGTTCGGTCTTCTGGATGCCCCATTTGTGGTAATTCTCGGGGCTGGTATCCAGCAGCGGATTGACCGTCATAGTCCAGTTCAGCCGCCGCGCCGGGGCGCCCTGCTGCACATTCATCAGGAATTTCAGCGCGCGCTTGAAGATCCCCAGCTCGTGCGCCAGCGGCACCGGGGCGTGCCACTCGAAGAAATTCATGCCGATGTCGAAATCGAGCGACCAGTCGGCCTGCGTCGTCACCATCCCGGCGTCCATCCACAGGTTGTCGTCGCGCTGATCCAGCACAGCAAAATCGCCCTGAGTCTGACGGGTGATGTATTCGAGCGGCCCGTAGGGCAGCGTCGTCTCATCCATGAAGGTGAAAGTGTCGTCTATGCCCAGGGGCTTGTTCACCCAGCGCCAGCGGTCGCCGTCGCGGTGGAGTTCGAAGAGGTCCGGGTAATCCTCGGACTTCGACACCATGATGAGCTCCAGCAGGTCCCAGCCCGCCAGCGTCATATGCGGCAGCGACTGGCAGCGCAGAGGATCCTCGGCCAGCACCAGCGCCCGGTCGCGCATTTCCGAGACGTAATGCTCGTCCACGTCGAAGCGTTTCTCAAAGACCGAGCCCGCCGGGCCGCCGCGGTGCTGCTCCATGTTCACCGAATACATGTAGCTGTCTTCGTGGAACGGGAAGGGGAAGCGCTTGATCGCCCAGGGCGAATTGCGGAAGGAGTAATCGCCGCGGAAGGTCTCGTCGTTGAACTGGATGGTCATTCGGGTCTCCCTATCGGTCAAGGACCAGCGTCGGGCCGACGAAGCGGCTGACGCAGGGCATGATCTTCTTGCCGCTGGCGCGCTGGTCGTCTTCGAGCCAATGGTCGCGGTGGATAAAGCTGCCGTCATGGTCGACGACATCGGTTTCGCATTGGCCGCAGGCCCCGCCGCGGCACAGGAACGGCGCATCGACGCCGCAGCGTTCCATCGCCTCCAGCAGGCTTTCGTTCTCGCCCACCAGAATGGTCATGTCCGACTTGCAGAGCCGCACCTCGAAGGGCGTGCCGGGCTGCGGCGCGAGGAATTCCTCGGAATGGACGTTGTCCTTCGGCCAGCCATGCTCGGTCGCGGTGCGGTGCACCCAGTCGATCATGCCCTTCGGTCCACAGACATAGACATGCGTGCCCAGCGGCTGACCGTCCAGCAGATCGCCCAGCGGGATCGCCTGCTGCTGGTCGTCGTGATAGACCCGCACCTTGCCCGGATGCCGGGCGGTCAGATCACCGGCGTAGGAGCCGAGCGCGGCGTTGCGCACCGAATAATGCAACTCCCACCGCGCGCCCAGCTTTTCCAGCTGCGCGATCATCGCCAGGAAGGGCGTGATGCCGATGCCGCCCGCCAGAAACACATGCTTGCGCCCGCGCAGGTCGACCGGGAACAGGTTCACCGGATAGGTGATGGTCATCCGGTCGCCGGGTTTCACCTGCCGGTGCAGGAACAACGAGCCGCCCCGCCCCTGATCGTCGCGGCGCACCGAGATGGCATAAAGGCTGGGATCGGCTGGGTCGGACATCAGCGAATAGGGATTGAGGCGGGTGCGCCCCTGATCCTTCATTTCGACCACGGTATGCGCGCCCGCCGAGAAAGGCGGGAAGGGCGCGCCATCGGGGCGCCGGAACTCGAACCGGGTGACGAGGTCGTTGACCGGGACCACGGCGCTGACGATCACCTCGATCTTCTCGGCACCGGCCTTGGCTTTCTGGGGGGCGGCGCTCATTTGTACAGCTCCACGGGCTCGGGGACATTGCCGGGATCCTCGGCGTCGATGCAGACGCCCTGGAAGGCGGCAAGCCGGCGCGAGTAATGGTCGCGCACGAACAGGTTCAGCCCGCAATGCGAACAGACGAAAGGATCGGTCGTCACATCCTCGGTGATGCCCTTGCAATGGACGCATTGCATCCGCCGGGCCAGCGAGCCGCGATGCTCGGTCTGCACCGCGCCATAGGGGATCCCGGCCGCCGCCACCTCGGCCGCGGCGCGGCCCATCAGTCCCTCGGTCCCGGCCAGATAGACCTGAAGGCCCATATGCGCGTCGGACAGCACCCGGCGCAGGCGCGGCAGGGCGGCATCAAAGCTGGGGCCGATATAGAGCTGGGCGGGATTGAGCGCCCTGAGGCCGGCGGCGAAGGCCTCACCCGTCGCCCGCGGAATATAGAGGATATGCGCCCTGGCCATCAGCCCGGCATCTTGCGAGGCCAGATCCAGAAGCGCCCCGGCCCCCTCGGCATCGGCCATCATCAGATGCGCCTTGCCCGGGCGCGGCGCGAGAGTGCCATAGACCGGCCGGCTCGCAATGCTGGTGGGAAACTGGACTCTCGACATTGCGGCAGTCTCTCCGTTGTTCATTCCCTGTTGGTGAACAGGCGCCGCCCCGGGGACGGCGCCTGCGGCGATAGGTCAGCCCTTCGCGCTGCGGATCAGCTTGTCCTTGTCGTAGAAGGGCATTTCCTCGGCGGTGCAGGGGATCTCGACCCCGTCCTTGTTGCGCACCGTCATCCGCGTCCCGGGCACGGCGCAGTCAACCGGCATCCGGGCGATGCCGACGCTGTGCTTGTTCAAGGGCGAGCGCATGCCGAAGGTCACCACGCCGACCGGCTTGCCCTCTTTCAGCAGGGTGGCGCCGATATCGGCCTTGGTCATGCCGTCCAGCTTCACGCCATAGATCTTGAACCGCTCCTTGCCCTTCAGCGCATAATGGTTCTCGGCCCCGCGGAAACCGGTCTTGCCCGGCGACACAGTGAAATCGAGGCCCAGCTCCCACAGCGTGTCGCCGCAGGGTTCATCCGCGAAGGGGAAGGTCTCGGAATTGTCGCCCGGGAAGAAGAGCAGGTAGCTTTCGGTCCTGAGCAGGTCGAGGGTCGAGAATTGCACCGGGCGGATGCCCATCTCCTTGCCATCGGCCAGAATCGCATCCCACAGCGCCATGGCATGACGCGCCTCGCAGAAAATCTCGTAGCCGCGCTCGCCGGTGTAGCCGGTACGCGAGATCATCACCGGCTTGCCGAAGAGCTTGGTTTGAACGATCCCGAAATAGGCCAGGTCGCGGATCCCCGGCACATGCTTGGCCAGAAAATCGACCGCCAGCGGCCCTTGCAGCGACATGTCATGCAGATTGTCGTCGAACATCATCGCGACATTCTTGCCGTAAGCCGCCATGGCCAGCGATTCATGGCCGGTGCCCGCGCCATGCACCACCATCCAATGGTGCACCGACAGCCGGTAGATAACGCAATCGTCGATGAACTTGCCCTCGTCGTTCAGCATGCAGGCATAGACCGCGCGGCCCGGCATGATCTTGTCGACGTTACGGGTAGTCACCCGGTCGATGACGGCGGCGGCATGCGGTCCAACCAGATGGACCTTTTTCAGACCAGAGACATCCATCAGACCCGCCTTGGTCCGCACGGCCATGTAATCGGCATCGGCGCGTTCGTCGCTGTGGTCGTAGAACCAGACGGTGCCCATGCCGTTCCAGTCTTCCAGCTCGCCGCCGATCTCGGCATGGCGCTGCGCAAGCGCCGAGGTTCTGTAGATAATCGCCATGTTCTGACCTCCCAAGGCAACGTGTTCCTTTGGCATACGACCGTAAGGTCTTTCAAAAAGCAACACTTTAGTTCACAATTGTTTCCTGCAAGGAAAGATCCGGAAATGCGGCAGCCGCCACCGGGTGGCGCCACAAAATCTTGATCATTCATTGAAAACCGGCGCGACCCTGGCCTCCTCGCCCGTCGCCCCGACATCCTCCGGTGCACAGGATAGCGTCCAGAAAATGCATTGGTCCAGACCAATGTTTAAAAACGCGGCAGATTGGTTTGCTCCAATCCTCCCTCCGCGCCAGGGAAAGGGGCACCGGGCTAGAATCACCCGATGCCCCCTGAAGCCTTCGGAAGAGGCTCAGAGCCCGGGATAGACCGGGAACCGGGCGCAGAGCGCCTCGACCTCGGCGCGGACCCTGGCCTCGACGGCGGCATTGCCCTCCTCGCCATGCGCGGCGAGGCCATCGACAACCTCGATGATCCAGTCGGCGATCTGGCGGAATTCGGCCACGCCGAAGCCGCGCGTCGTGCCGGCCGGGCTGCCCAGCCGGATGCCCGAAGTGATCGTCGGCTTCTCGGGGTCGAAGGGCACGCCATTCTTGTTGCAGGTGATATGCGCCCGCCCCAGCGCCGCCTCGGTCGCCTTGCCCGTCACCCGCTTGGGCCTGAGGTCCACCAGCACGACATGGGTATCCGTGCCCTTGGTCACGGTATCGAGCCCGCCCCGGATCAGCTGATCGGACAGCGCCTGCGCATTGGCCACCACCGCGTGGATATAGTCACGGAACGCCGGTTGCAGCGCCTCGCCGAAGGCCACGGCCTTGGCGGCGATGACATGCATGAGGGGGCCACCCTGAATGCCGGGGAAGATCGCCGAATTGACCTTCTTGGCGATGGCTTCGTCATTGGTCAGGATCATCCCGCCGCGCGGGCCCCGCAGGGTCTTGTGCGTGGTCGTCGTCACCACATGCGCGTGTGGGAAAGGCGAGGGATGGGCCCCGGCCGCCACCAGCCCGGCGAAATGCGCCATATCCACCAGCAGATAGGCCCCCACCCGGTCGGCGATGCGGCGCATGCGGGCGAAGTCGATCTGCCGGGGGATGGCCGAGCCGCCGGCGATGATCAGCCGGGGTTTGTGCTGCATGGCCAGAACCTCGGCCTGATCGTAATCGAGCCGGTTGTCCTGCCGCCGCACACCATATTGCACGGCGTTGAACCACTTGCCCGATTGGTTGGGCGCCGCGCCATGCGTCAGATGCCCGCCCGCATCGAGGCTCATGCCCAGAATCGTGTCGCCCGGTTTCAAGAGCGCATTGAACACGCCCTGATTGGCCTGGCTGCCGGAATTGGGCTGCACATTGGCGAAAGCGCAATCGAAGAGCTGGCAGGCGCGCTCGATGGCCAGGATCTCGGCCTTGTCGACCCAGTCGCAGCCACCGTAATACCGCCGCCCGGGATAACCCTCGGCATATTTGTTGGTCATGACGCTGCCTTGAGCCTCCATCACCGCGCGGCTGACGATGTTCTCACTGGCGATGAGTTCGATCTCGTCGCGCTGGCGGGCCAGCTCGCCGGTGATCGCGGCGTGCAGGTCGGGGTCGCTGGTGGCCAGCCGGTCGGTAAAGAAGCCGGGGCTCTTGTGGGGGGCGTTCATTCTTTCTCTCCCTGTCGAGTGTCAGCCGGTCCAGCCAAGACCGGCGGCGATGCAGTTCATGGATTGCATGAGGTGAATGCGGGTCTCGACCGCCTCGCCGCCTTCGGCACGCAACCGAGCCAGAAGCGCGACCTGCGCCGCATGGGCGGCACGCAGCGCGGCCTCGTTCCTGGCGTGGCGGGCCTGGAACCGGGGGAAACGCGCGGCGAGGGGCTGGCCGGTCAGCCGCCCGATCATGGCGCGGGTGCGGTCATGCTCGATGCCGATCCGGGCAAAGATCCGCTCGGCCGCGACGCGGTCTCCGACCAACCCGGCATAGGGCTCGGCCAGGTCGAGCCGGGCGAGGGCGAGGGATTTCTCCACCTCGTCGACCGCCAGCCGGAAGAGCGGCATCTGCGCGAACATCCGTTCCAGCAGGGCCTCGCCGCCCGCGCCCCGCACCTGGCAGAAGGTCTGCAGCGCGCTGCCAAACCCGTACCAGCTGCTGATCATGTGGCGGTTCTGGGTCCAGGCAAAAACCCAGGGGATGGCACGCAGGTCGTCAAGGCTGGTCGCCCCCGACCGCCGCGCGGGCCGCGAGCCGATTTTCAGCAGGGCCAGTTCCTCGACCGGGCTGCCTTCGGTGAAATAGCCGATGAAGCCGGGATCGGCGAGCAGACCCTGATAGGCGGTCTGGCTGAGGCTGGACAGCGCCTCCATCGCGTCGTCCGTTTCGGGGTCCACGGCCTCGAACGGGGGTTCGGCGCTGTGGCGCAGGACGGAGGAGGCGAGCAGTTCCAGCTGCGCCGCCGCGGTGCCGGGGTTGCCGTATTTCGCGGTGACGGTCTCGCCCTGTTCGGTCAGCCTGAGCGCGCCTTCCAGCGTGCCCGCGGGCTGCGCGGCGATGGCGCGGCCGGTGGGCGCCCCGCCCCGGCTGACCGAGCCGCCCCGCCCATGGAAGAAGACCGGTCGCGCACCGCGCCTGCCCAATTGCCGCATGAGCGCCCGCTGCGCCCGGTCCAGCGACCAGATCGAGGTCAGGAACCCCCCGTCCTTGTTGCTGTCGGAATAACCCAACATGATCTCGACCCGGCCCGAGGCGTTGCGCAGGCTGCGCGCGGCCAGCGGCACCGCCATCACCTCGTCCATGATGCGGGGTGCGGCGCGCAGATCCTCGATCGTCTCGAAGAGGGGGACGAGTTTCAGCGCCAGACGCTCGGCCCCGAAGCCCGCGTAGCGCGCCAGCAGATAGACGGCGAGCAGATCGTCAGCCGAACGGGTCATCGACAGGATGAACGGTCCCAGCGCCTGCGGATCGGGGCCGGCCAGGGTCTTGCGCATGAGGTGCAGCAGACGAATGGTTTCCGCCGCCTCGGACCCCAGACGCCCGATGTCGAGGAACGCCAGCGAGGGCGAGCCCAGTTCACGGCGCAGCCGTTCGGACCAGGCGGGCGAGCCAGTGGCGGGCGCACCACCCTGCAGCACCCAGATTTCGGCAAGGGTTCGGGTGATAACCGCCGAATTCTGCCGGATGTCGAGCGTATGGGCGCGCAGGCCGAAGACCTCGACCTGCCAGCGCAGCGGGCGGATCAGCTCCTCCGCCACCACCCCCGCCCCGGCGGCTGCAAGCGCTGCCTCCAGTGCGCACAGATCCTCGGTCAGATCCTGCACGGATGGATAACGCGCGGCAGCCACCGCCTGCCGCAGCGCGCTCGCGGCCTGACGAAACAGCTCGTCGGGGTTGCGGGCGGCGCAGGCGAGCGGATCGTCGGCCCGCCGCGCGACCAGCGCCTGCAGCCGAACCCGATGCGGGCCGGGCAGCGCGGCGCGGTAATCGGACAGGCTTAGTTGCGGAATGATTGCATCCAGCGCCTGAACATAGAGCGCGCGGATCGTCGCCTGGGCACGTTCCAGCGCCAGCGCGGTGGCCCGGGCGGTGACATTGGGATTGCCGTCGCGGTCGCCGCCGATCCAGGAATGGAATCTGAGGCAGCAAGCATCGCGCTCCATCGGGCCCAATGCCGTGCCCACCGCATCGAGGTAGCGCTCAAAGAGGCGCGGCACGGCGTCGAACAGGCTGTTGCGATAGAATTGCAGGCCCCAGTCGATCTCGGCTTCCAGCGTCGGCCGCTCCAGCCGTAATTCTCCGGTGGTCCAGAGGAGGTCGATCTCCATCTCCAGCCGCCGTTCCATCCGCGCCACCTCGCGCGGGGTCCAGCGCTGCTCCTCGAAGCCGACCAGCGCACGATAGATGCGGCGATGGATCTCCATCACCGTGACGCGCTTGGCCTCGGTCGGATGGGCGGTGATCGTCGGACCGACCGACAGCCGCCCCTCGCTCAGCAGGGTACGGATCGCGGCCCGGCGCTCGGGCACGGCCTCGATGGCGGCGCGGAAGGTGCCGGGCGGAAGGCGGCCCTGCTTCTCGGCCTCGCGCGTGGCGCGCATCGCCAGCAATTCGTCGAGGATCTGTTGCAGGTGAAACCAGATCGTCGCGGCTTGCAGATGCTCGGCCAGATCCCCGGCGCCCCATTCAGACGCAGCGGGGTCGAGCCCGGGCGCACGGCGGGACAGCACCCGCGCCCAGACCTTGCGCAAAAGGGCGGTGGTGCGGGCGGCGTGGTCGCCCGCTCCGGTCAGGGGGGCGGTGTGTTCCATCACGCCACCCGGTCGCGCGGCTCGCGCCCGTCGAAGAAATCGGTGAGGTTGTCGAGCACCCGAAAGCCCATCGCCTCGCGCGTTTCGCGGGTGGCGCTGCCCAGATGCGGCAGCATCACCAGATTGTCGCAGTCCAGAAGCACCGGCGCCACCCGTGGCTCGCCGTCATAGACATCGAGACCCGCGCCGCCGATCAGATTGAACATCAGGGCCTGCGCCAGCGCGTGTTCGTTGATTACCTCGCCCCTTGCGGTGTTGATGAGGAAGGCGTCGGGCTTCATCAGGTCCAGCCGCCGCCCGTCGATCAGATGCCGGTTCCCCGCCCCGCCCGGACAATGGAGCGACACGAAATCGCAGCGCGGCAGCAGCGCGTCGAGGCTGTCGACCTGCTCGGCATCGTAGCGCGCCAGCACCTCGGCCGGGACGGGCGAGCGGTTCTGCACCAGAATCCGCATGCCGAAACCATGATGCGCGCGCTGCGCCATCGCCTGGCCGATCCGGCCGAAGCCGACGATCCCCAGCACCTTGCCCGAGACCTTGGCGCCCACCAGATGCGTCGGACGCCAGCCGGTCCATTGCCCGGCCCTGAGCTCGCGCTCGCCTTCGGCCGCGCGGCGGGCGACCATCAGCATCAAGGTCATGGCAATGTCTGCCGTGCATTCCGACAGCACATCCGGCGTGTTGGTCACGGCGATCCCCAGCGAGCGGGCGCTGGCGGTGTCGATGTGGCTGAAGCCCACGCCGTAATTGGCCAGAAGCCTTGTGCGGGGCTGGTCGATGGCCAGGGATTCCTGCCCCAGACCATCGGTCACGGTCGGCAGGATCGCGTCGAAATCCGCCAGCGCCTGGCGGAAATCCTGCGGGGCAAGCGGCGTGTCGGCGGTGTTGAACACCGCCTCGAACCGCTCGGCAAGCGCGGCCTCGACCGCCGCGGGCCAGCGCCGCGTGACCAGCACGCGGGGCTTTCGGCCCATGATCGCTGGCGCGTTCATCACGCGGCCTCTGCCATGACGCGGGCGATGGTGTCGCCGATCACCGCGGGGTTGGGCGCGACCGTCACCCCGGCGGCGGTCAGGATCTCGACCTTTTCCGAGGCGCTTTCGCCAAAGGCCGAAATGATGGCCCCGGCATGCCCCATGGTCCGCCCCTTCGGCGCGGTCAGGCCCGCGACATAGGCGATGACCGGCTTCGTCACATGGTCGCGGATATAGGCGGCGGCCTCGGCCTCCTGCGGGCCGCCGATCTCGCCGATCATGCAGATCACCTGCGTGTCGTCATCGTTCTGGAAATGCTGGATGATGTCGCGGAAGGACGAGCCGTTGATCGGGTCGCCGCCGATCCCGACCGAGGTGGAAACGCCGATCCCATGCGCCTTGAGCTGGGCCGCGGCCTCGTACCCCAGCGTGCCCGAGCGGCCGATGATCCCCACCGGACCGGGCAGATAGATATGCCCCGGCATGATCCCCAGAAGCGCCTTGCCGGGGCTGATGGTGCCCGCGCAATTGGGCCCGGTCAGGACCATGCGGCGTTCCTTGGGATAGCGGTACATGTAGCGCTTGACGCGGATCATGTCTTGGGCCGGGATACCGTCGGTGATGCAGACGCAATAGCAGATGCCGGCATCCGCAGCCTCCATGATGCTGTCGGCGGCGAAGGGTGGCGGCACGAAGACGAGGCTCGCCTCGGCGCCCGTCTCGGCAACCGCTTCCTCGACCGTGTCGAAGACCGGCAGGCCATCGACCAACTGGCCGCCCTTGCCGGGGACCACGCCGCCGACCACCCGGGTGCCGTAGTTCAGCATGTCGTTGGTGTGGAAACGCGCCATCTTGCCGGTTATGCCCTGCACGATCACGCGGGTGCTTTCGTCGATGAAGATGCTCATTTCACAGCCCTCACTCTGGTGTCCTGGGTCAGATCGTTCTTCCACGCGCCGACGGCGCGCTCGGCGGCTTCCATCAGCGTGTTGGCGCGGATCAGGGGCAGGCCGGATTCGGCGAGGATCTTCTGCCCCGCCTCGACATTCGTGCCGGCCAGACGCACGATCACCGGCACATCCACCTGCACCTCGCGCAGGGCCTGGATCACCCCTTCGGCCACCCAGTCGCAGCGGTTGATGCCGGCGAAGATATTGACCAGCACCGCCTGGACGTTGCTGTCCGACATGACCAGCCGGAAGGCCTTGGCCACCCGCTCCGGCGTGGCGCCGCCGCCGATATCGAGGAAGTTCGCAGGCTCGCCGCCCGCCAGCTTGATCGTGTCCATGGTCGCCATGGCCAGACCTGCGCCGTTGACGATGCAGCCGATATTGCCGTCGAGGCCGACATAGCTGAGCCCCCGGTCGGCGGCGCGGCTTTCGCGCGGGTCTTCCTGGCTCTTGTCGCGCAGCTCGCTGATCTGGGGATGGCGGAACAGCGCGTTGTCGTCGAAGGTCATCTTCGCGTCGAGCGCCAGGATCCGGTTGTCGCCGGTCACCACCAGCGGATTGATCTCGACCATCGTCGCGTCATACTCGCGGAACGCCCGGTAGCAGCCCTGAAGCGTGCGCACCATGCGCTGGGTCAGCGCCGGGTCGATCCCCAGCTTGAAGGCGATCTGGCGGCACTGGAAATCCTGCAGGCCGACCGCGGGTTCGACCGTGGCGCGGACGATGCTGTCGGGCTTCTGGGCCGAGATTTCCTCGATCTCCATCCCGCCCTCGGCTGAAGCCACGATCATCACCCGTTGCGAGGTGCGGTCCAGCACCAGCCCCAGATAGATCTCGCGCTCGATCGGCACGGCGCCCTCGACATAGACGCGGTAGATGCCCTTGCCCTCGGGTCCGGTCTGATGCGTGACCAGCTTGCGGCCGAAGAGCCCTTCGCAGGTCTTCTGGATCTCCTGATCCGAGGCGCAGACCTTGACGCCGCCTGCCTTGCCGCGCCCGCCCGCATGGACCTGCGCCTTCACCACCCAGCGCTCGCCGCCGATCTCGCGGGCGCGATAGGCCGCCTGTTCGGGGCTGTAGGCCAGCGCCCCCGGGGGAATGTCCACGCCGAAACTGGCGAGGATTTCCTTGGCCTGATATTCATGGATATCCATTCGTCTCTCCTCCTCGAACGGGCGTGCTTATTCGGCGGCCAGGGCACCGGCGAAATGCCGGTCCAGCACGGCATCGACCGCCGTCTGGTCGAAAGCGCCGCCCAGATCGCGGATCGCCTGGCCGAAACGGGTCACGATGTCGGTGATGGCGGCGGCGTTGAGCAGGTTCAGGATGCCGATCCGCACCTGAACGGGGGCGGACAGCGTCGGCCAGATGCCGAAATCCTGCGCCCGGCAGTTCTGCACCAGTTCCATCTCGCGCCCGGCCAGCTCCCCGGGCAGGTTCAGCACCACCAGCGAGGTCATGTTCGAGGTGACCGTGCAGCCCATCGCCTCGACCGCCTCACGCAGCGCGGCCTCATGGCGGGCATAGGCGCGGGCGCGGTTGGCCAGACCCTGTTGCAGGGTGATGCGCAAAGCCTCGTGGAAGGCGGCGACTGCATAGGCGGAATGGGTGCGGTGATAGGTGCCTTTCTCGACATCCTTGCCGTCGAGGATCCCCCAATGCCGCGCCTCCAGCACCGGGTTGTGCACGAAGGTCCGGGTGCCGGTCTTGCGCAGCTCGGCGATGTAGCGGTCGGTGAACGAAACCGGCGCATAGGTCAGCGGCAGGCAGCAGATGCCCTTCTGCGGGCAGGATGCCCAGCCCTGCACGCCCGGGTATTCGTCGATGCGGAAATCGGCGACACCCAGGGACGAGACGGCATCAACCAGCCCCATGACCCCGTGCCGCACGCAGGCATCCGAGAAGCCGCGCAGGTCGTTGATCCGGCCCGAGCCGGTTTCCCAATGCGCCATGACGGCCCATTTCGGCTTGTGCCTGGCCAGCGCCGCCTGAGCGATTTCCGCGGTGACAGACTGGCCATGCGGCACGTCGATCACGGTGACGGAGGCAGGCTTGGGGTCGAAGGGCGCGGCGGCCAGTTCCTCGGCCGTGGCGGCCTTCATCCGCACGGTCAGCCCGTCGATGCCCGAGAAGGTGCCGTTGTTGAAGACGACGACGCTGTCACCCGGCATCACCGCGCTGAACATCACGTCGAGCCCGCTCCAGCCGGTCCCGGCGACGCCGAAAGTGTGCACGTTCTTCGTGCCCCAGACCTGCCGCAGCATCCCTTTGGCCTCGACCATGCCGCGCAGCACGTCAGCGTGCATGTGGTCGGCGATACCCGCCCCGGCATAGGCGGCCAGCACCCGGGCGTCGGTATTCCCCGGACCGGGGCCCGCGGCGATGGTGGCGGGGATGTGCAGCGGCGGGAAGATCGTGGTCGCGGTCATGGTGCCTCCGGGAATTGCTCAGATCATTCCCCCAAGGAAATAAAATTTCTTGCTGAGGCTGAAAACGCCAGTCTATCCTGCAAACGGGCATCTAAACGGAGGGGGAAAAACCTACCCATTCCGGTAAGTATTCCGGCGTATACCGAAATACCCCCTGCCCGAATGGGTGGTTTCTTGGAAATCAGGGAGGATTTTCATATGCTTGTCCAAAAGATGCCGCAGATCGACATCATGCTGGCGGATGGCAATCCGCTGGTCCTGTCCGCCATGTCCGAGGCTTTCGAGCGTCATCCCCGATTCTCGCTAGTTGCCACCAGCGCCACGGCCGAGGGGTTTCTGGGTACGGTGATGCGGGTGCCGGTGAAGATCGGGGTGATCGACTGGAACCTGCCGGTTCTGGGCGGCGAGAAGCTGGTCGAGGTGCTGCGCGCGCAAGAAAACGCGCCCCGGCTGGTGGTCTACGGGCGCGACGGCAACGACGTGCCGCGCAAGGCGATGGCGGCGGGGGCGGCAGCCTTCGCGCCGCGCTCGGCCCCGATCGAGACGCTGATCCAGACCTGCCTCGACGTGGCGGCGGGCAAGATGGTGTTCCCGTTTCTGGACGTGCGGCAGCTGCGCGACGATCCGATCGCCAGCCTGTCGCGCAAGGAGCGCGGCCTGCTGGAGGCCCTGGCCACCGGCCTCACCAACCGTGAGCTGGCCACGCGGCAGGGGATCTCGACCAACACGGTGAAGTTCCACCTCTCCAACATCTTCGACAAATTGTCGGTCAAGAACCGCGCCCAGGCCATCGCGTATTTTTATTCCGCCCGCAGCCGGTCGGACGACGGATGACGCAAGATTCCCGCACCTGATGGGAAATAATTTTTCTTGACAGGCAAATCGTTTTCGCAAATCCCAAAAGGACGTCCCCCTGAGTCGTCAACGAAAAGGATCTTGCGCATGTCGTTCCATCTGGTCGAACAAGCCCCCGCCCGCCTCAACCGCTCGGAGCTCGCCGTGCCCGGGTCGCAACCGCAAATGTTTGAAAAGGCAGCACAATCCGACGTGGATGTGATCTTCCTCGACCTCGAGGACGCGGTCGCCCCCGATGAGAAGGCGCAGGCCCGAAAGAACATCATCAAGGCCCTGAACGAGATCGACTGGGGCAAGAAAACCATGTCGATCCGCATCAACGGGCTGGATACGCATTACATGTACCGCGACGTGGTGGATGTGGTCGAACAGGCGGGCGAGCGGCTGGATCTGATCATGGTGCCCAAGGTCGGGACCGCGGCGGATGTCTATGCCGTCGACATGCTGGTCACGCAGATCGAGGATGCGAAGGGCTACAAGAAGCGCATCGGCTTCGAGCATATCATCGAGACGGCGCTGGGGATGCAGAACGTCTCCGAGATCGCCGCGGCCTCGAAGCGCAACGAGAGCCTGCATTTCGGCGTGGCCGATTACGCCGCCTCGACCCGCGCGCGGACCACGATCATCGGCGGTGTTAACCCCGATTATTCGGTGCTGACGGACCCCTTGGCGGATGGCAGCCGCGCGGTCCATTGGGGCGACATGTGGCACTACGCGCTGGCCCGGATGGTGGTCGCGGCGCGCGCCAATGGCCTGCGGCCGATTGACGGCCCCTTCGGCGATTTCCAGGATCCCGAGGGGTATCGCGCCGCCGCAAAACGCGCCGCGGTGCTGGGCTGCGAGGGCAAATGGGCGATCCATCCCAGCCAGATCGCTCTGGCCAACGAGGTGATGAGCCCGTCGGAGGCCGAAGTCACCAAGGCGCAGCGCATCCTCGTCGCCATGGCCGAGGCCGAGGCGGCGGGCAAGGGGGCCGTCTCGCTGGACGGGCGGTTGATCGACTATGCCTCGATCCGGCAAGCCGAGGTACTGGTGGAGAAAGCCCGCCAGATCGCCGGTGCGTGACCGCATCGCCGCGCTGAAAGAGGCGGCGCGCGCCGGGTTTGACGCGGCCGTGCGCCGCGCCGATCCCGGCCGCGCGCTGGCCCGCTGCCTGGCGCAGCATCCGCTGCCCGTCCCGGGGCCGGGCGGGCGGTTTCTGGTGGTTGCGGTGGGCAAGGCCGCCCCCGCGATGACCCGCGCCCTGCTGCCGCAGCTGACCGGCAGGGTCGAGGCGATCTGCGTCACCCAGACCGGGAACGAGGAGGCCGCGGGGTCAGCCCGCGTCTTCCGCGCCGGTCATCCGGTGCCCGACCACACCGGCGCCGAGGCCGCGCAGGCGGTGATCGCGCTGCTGGAGGGGGCGGGGCCGGACGACCGCGTGATCGCCCTCATCTCGGGCGGGGGTTCGGCGCTGTTGCCAGCCCCGCCGCCGGGGGTCACGCTGGCCGACAAGCAGGCGCTGAACGCGGCACTTCTGGCCAGCGGGCTGGACATCGTCGCGATGAATCTGGTCCGCCAGCAGATCTCGCAGCTGAAGGGCGGCGGCTTCCTGCGGCTCGCGGCCCCGGCGCCGGTCACCGCCTTTGTCCTGTCGGACGTGGTGGGCGACGATCTGCGGGCGATCGCCAGCGGCCCGACCGTTGCCCCCCTGGGCACCAGGGCCGAGGCGCGGGCGATCCTGCAAAGCGCGGACCTCTGGGACGCGCTGCCCGCCTCGATCCGCAACCATCTGCAAGGGCCAGAGGACCGCTCCCCCCTGCCCCCGGCCAGCAACCACCTGATAGGCGGCAACGCCCATAGTGTCGAGGCCGCGGCGAAGGCCCTCTCCCCGGACCTTTCGGTGATCGCCGATCCCGCGCCGCTGACCGGCGATGTCTCCACCGCCGCGGCGCGGATTTTCACCGCGCTGCAACAGCACCGGGGGCACGAGGGACCGCTGGCGCTGGTTTGGGGTGGCGAGACGACGGTACGTCTGACCGGCCACGGGCTGGGCGGCCGCAATCAGGAACTGGCGCTGAGGGTTGCCGCCCTGGCCGATGCCCGCCCGCTGGCCCGGCCATGGGTGTTCCTCTCGGGCGGAACGGACGGTCGCGACGGCCCGACCGACGCCGCAGGGGCGATCACCGACCAGAACAGCCTGCCGCGCCTGCGCAAGATCGGCGCCGACCCGGAAGCGCTGCTGGCCAACAACGACAGCCACCGGGCGCTGACCCTGTCGCGCGACCTGCTGCTGACCGGCGCGACGGGCACCAATGTGGCGGATGTGCAGATCCTGTTGCTGGGCTAGGCCTCGCCCCGCCGCCAGTCCGGCACCTCGTTGACCAGCACATGCGCGGCCCGCCTCAGGGTCGCGCGCAGCCTTTCGACCACCGGCCCCTCCATCCCGCAATCGCTCAACGCCGCGTCGAAAGTGGCGAGCCAGAGCTCGGCATCCTCGGCGCGGATCGGGATATGCGCATGGATCTCGCGCAGGTTCATATGGCCGTGGCGTTCACGGTAATGGGCCCGCCCGCCCAGAAAGCCTGAGAGGAACTCGAACTGGGCCTGCCGCGTATGCGACAGGCCATGCCCGCGGAAATGCAGACGGTGCAGGGGATGGACCGTCGGGTCCGTCTCCATCCGGTCGTAGAACCGGGTGACGAGGCGATGCAGCGCCTCCTCGCCCCCCAGCGCATCGAGCGGCGTCGCGGTCACGACCGCGGACGGGTCTTCTGCGGGTCGTAATGCGCGAAGGGCACGACGCGCGCAGGCAGACGCTTCTGCTGACCGTCGAGCTTGCCGATCTCGACCTCGGTCCCCTCGGCGGCATGGGCCACGTCGAGCCGGGCCAGCGCGATGTTCTTGCCCAACAGCGGTGAGCGCATGGAGGACGTGACCTCGCCGATCTGCGCCCGGCCGAAATGCACGCAATCGCCGTGGCCCACCGCGACATTGCTGTCGATGTCGAGGCCCACGAGCTTGCGCGCCGGATGCTCCTTGCGGCGGATCAGCGCGTCGCGGCCGATGAAATCGTCAGGCTTGGTCTTCAGCGGCACGGTGAAGCCGATCCCGGCTTCGAACGGGTCGGTCTGGTCGCTGAAATCGTAACCGGCGAAAATGAGCCCCGCCTCGATCCGCAGCATGTCCAGCGCCTCCAGCCCCATCGGCGTCAGGCCGTGCGGTTGACCGGCCTCCCAGACGGCATCGAAGACCGCGCCCGCGTGCTTGGGATGGCAGAAGATCTCGTAGCCCAGCTCACCGGTGTAGCCGGTGCGCGACACGACGACCGGGATCCCCTCGGCATCGCCGATCCGGGCGGGGGTGAAGCGGAACCATTCCAGCGCCTCGAACCGGGGCTGGTGCGGCGCGGTCCAGATCACCTTTTTCAGGATGTCGCGGCTTTCCGGCCCCTGCACGGCGATGTTGTGCTGCATGTCGGTCGAGGCGCGGATCAGCACCTTCAGCCCGAGTTCCGCCGCCTTCTCGCGCAGCCATTCGCCACCGTAATCCGACCCGCCGATCCAGCGGAAATTGTCCTTGCCCAGACGGAACACGGTGCCGTCGTCGATCATGCCGCCATGCGGGTAACACATCGCGGTATAGACCACGCCGCCAACCGGAAGGGTCTTCATGTTGCGGGTAAAGACATATTGGCACAGCGCCTCGCTGTCCGGCCCGGTGATCTCGAATTTGCGAAGCGCGCTCAGGTCCATCACCACCGCCTTCTGGCGGCAGGCGTGGTATTCCTCGATGGCGCCGGCGGTCGACATGTGGCTGGCCAGCCAATAGCCGTTGTATTCGACGAAGTTCTGGGTGAACCGGGCGAAGCTTTCGTGAAAGCCAGTCTGCTTGGTCATTTTCGGCTCCGAATCGGGCGTCGGGCGGTAGGCGATGGCCCGCTGAAAGGTTTCCTTGCCGCTGTAGGTGCGGACGTGGATGTCGGTGGGGTTCCAGCCATTGGCGGCCGAAGTGTCGTCCGGGCAGGCGGAGCTGACGCAGACCAGATCGGTCAGCGCGCGCAGCAGGACGTAATCGCCCGGCCGCGACCAGGGCTCGTCCGAATACATGACGCCATGCGCATCAAGTCCGGTGTTGAAGAAGAAGTTGATCGCCATCCAGCCGCGCCGTGCCGTGACCCCATGCGGGGCGAGCGCGGCGTTGAAATTGTCCGAGCAATTGACATGCCCGGGATAGCCGATGTCGTCGTAATATTTCGCCGAACAGGCCAGCGCGAAGGCGTCATGGCGCCCGCAGGTATCCTGCACCACCTCGACCAGCGGCAGCATGTCGTGGTCGTAGTATTTCGCGTGCAGACCCGGCATCGGATAGGCATGTTCCATCAGCGTCCGCGTGGTGGTCACGTCGAGCGCATGAACGACGCCCTTGTCGAGCTTGCGCGCGGCAAAGCACTGGAAATCCGTGCATTGCCGCCCGTCCACGTCGAGGATCTGGATGTAATCGCCCGCCTTGACGAAATAGGCCTCGGCGGTGCTGGAATGGACGCGGATGTCGCTGACCGGCTCGGCCAGCGGATCGGGCAGCTCGAACCGCGGCGCCTGCTTGATGACCGCTCGGCGCACCATCACCGTGAGGGGTGTCGCGGTATCCTGCGTCTCGAAATCCATGATGCCGCCGGGGGCCGCGATGATCGCCACACCCTCGCGGGTGGCGGTGAAGCTCTCGGCGGCGCCGGCCGGGGTCTGGCTGTCGAAAAGCGTGATCGCCCGCGCCTGCGCCAGATCGATGCCCCGCGCCTGAAGGCCAAGGCGGAGACTGCGCAGCGAGGGATCGCCGCTGGTGACCAGCGCCATCAGGCCTGTGGGCACCGACTGGCCCGGCACGCCCAGCAGCCCCGGATCGCTGGCGCCCTTGGGATCGGCGCAGACGATCTCGCAGGGCTGGCCGCCCTCGGTGTTCTGCACCTCCAGCCGGTCGCCCGCTTCCAGACGGATCAGGATCGCGCCCGAGCCCTCGACGACATAGCGCTCGGTCCCGGGCGGCATCGAGAAGACCCGCGGCTGAATGAGGCCGCTGGGCCGCGGCGGGCCCGCCTTCACCGAGGGGTATTTGTCGTCCAGCATGGGATCACCCTTTCGCTTTCGGTTCTCTGGGAGCGGCAGGTAGGATGGGCAATATTGCCCATCCTACGGGCCCGGGATCAGGCGGTGAGGCCTTCGGGTTCGGGCAGACCATTGGCCCGGCAGGCCGCGGTCAGCGTATTGGCCAAAAGGCAGGCAATGGTCATCGGCCCGACCCCGCCCGGCACCGGGGTGATCGCCCCCGCCACCTCGACCGCCGAGGCGAAATCGACGTCGCCGACCAGCTTGTTCTTGCCGTCACGCTCGATGCGGTTGATCCCCACGTCGATCACCGTCGCGC
>NZ_QDDR01000005.1 GCF_003075525.1 Pararhodobacter aggregans
CGGCCGTATCCTCGACAACTTCGAGCGCCTCGCCAAAAAATGGGCCCCAAAGCCGCGCAAACCAAAAGCCGCACCCAGAAGCCTCTGATCAATATAGCACGGCTGCGGCCTTCGGCGGATGCTTACCCTTCGGACGGCCTTGTTTCTTGAAAGGATCAGGAGGTTCCGCGAACAGATCACATTGCGGATTCCGGCAGAAGTTTATGTCGATCCCGTGCTTAGGGAAAGGCAGCCTGCGTTCGGACGCTGGCGGAGAAATAATCGCGGGTGCGAGCACGAATACTCCCTCGGAAAATACCACATGTGGTTGCTATCGAGGGAAAGGTTGGCCAAAATCTGGCCAACCAAAATTTTTCCGAATTTTCTGCACCATTTACTGCAAAGGGCTGGGGGCAACCCCGCCTTTTTTCGTTCGGGTTCGTAGGATGGGCAATATTGCCCATCCTACAAGGCCTCCCTCCAACGTGAACGGCCCCCCGCTTCCTTTCCCGGCCCTGCTCGCTTACCCCTGACCGGCCCCCAGCGGAGCCCGTCATGCGTCTGGTCCTGACCCTTGCCCTGATCCTCGGCACCACCGCCGCCGAGGCCAGTATCTGCGACTACCGCCTCTCCAGCCTGATCCAGCGGCGGGGTTCGCCGGCGATGGAGGCCGAGCGCGCCGCCACCGCCACGCCCGAGGACTCGGGCCCGGTCCTCTATTTCACCGTCAATCCCCGCACCGGCGAGACCAGCCTCGGCGCCACCGGCACCGGCAGCCCGAACGACGGTTTCCTGACCCGCACCGCCCGGGTGCTGGGCTCGGCCGTCGCCGTCGTCACCCGCGATTCGCCGCTGGTCAGCGCCGGGGGCGCCGTGGCAGGCGCGGGGATCGAGGCGCTGTGCTATTTCCGCGATGAACGCATCACCGATTACGACGACGTGCTGTCGGTGCTGGAAACCGTGAGCCTGACCATGCCGCCCGACCTGTTTGCGGTGATCGAGCCGGGGCTTGAACGCCGCGATGCCTTCGTGCGGCTGAACCGCAACGACGGCTACGACGCGGTCGAATATCAGGTGAAGGACCTCTACATCGTCAACGGCCAGCTCCGGCACCGCAACTGGGGCGTCAACGACATCGTCGGCGACATCACCATCTTCCTGCCGCGGCCGGTGGAGTGATCCCAACTCGTTGCATCTGCCGCGATCCTGCGCCACTCTGCGCGCCGCAAGGGGAGGGGCCTGCCAATGACCGATATCGCCGAATTCGACCTCAACGCCATCGGCCCGGCCTATATCGAGGATCCCTATCCGACCCTGCGGGCGCTGCGCGAGCGCTCGCCGGTGCATCGCAACGCCGATGGCTCGGTGTTCCTGACCCGGCATGCCGATGTGCTGAAGGTCTATCAGTCCCGCGCCATGCTGTCCGACAAGACCGAGGAATTCGGCAAGAAATTCGGGCAATGCCCGCTGCATACCCACCACACGACCAGCCTGGTGTTCAACGACCCGCCCTATCACACCGTGGTGCGCAAGCTGCTGGCTTCGGCCTTCACGCCCCGCAAGCTCGCGGTCTTCGAGGGGCTGATCGAGGGGATCGTCGAGCGGCTGCTGGACCGGGTGGAGGAGAAGGGCGAGCTGGACCTGATCGAGGATTTCGCCAAGGTCCTGCCGACCGAGATCATCTCCTTCATGCTGGGCATCCCGCCCGAATACCGCCAGAAGCTGCGCGGCTATTCGCTGGCGATCCTCGGCGCGCTGGACCCGGTAGTCCCGCCCGAGCGGATCAAGGCGGGCAATGAAGCGGTGGTGGAATTCACCGAGATCCTGTCCGACATCATCGACCACCGCCGCCGCAACCGCGAAGGGGCGATGGAGGGCGAGGTGCTGGAGAGCCTGATCTTCGGCGAGGTGGACGGCAAGCGGCTGAACGATGAGGAACTGATGCAGAACTGCATCTTCCTGCTGAACGCCGGCCACGAGACGACCACCAGCCTGGTCGGCAATTCGGTGGGGATCCTGCTCAAGAACCCCGACGAACACCGCCGCCTGATCGCCGATCCCGGTCTCATCACCTCAGCGGTCGAGGAATTCCTGCGCGTCGAAAGCCCCTTGCAGCAGGGCAACCGGCTGGCCGGTGAGGCGATCGACCTGGGCGACACGGTGCTGCCGAAGGGCACCTATATCCACACCTCGATTGCCGGGGCCAACCGGGATCCTGCGGTCTTTGCCGATCCCGACCGCGTGGACCTGTCGCGCAGCCCCAACAAGCACCTGGCCTTCGCCACCGGCATCCATGTCTGCCTCGGCGCCACCCTGGCCCGGGTCGAGGGGCGGATCGCCGTCGGCGGGCTGGTCAAGCGCTTCCCGAAACTGGCTGCGAACGGTCCGGCCACCATGGTCCCTCTGGCGCGCTTTCGCGGCTACGCCAGCCTGCCGGTCCGGGTGCGCTGACGCCAAGGGCAGCAGGGCGGACATGCCAAACTGTGCTAGCCACGTATGACCTTACCTCATCTCACGCCAAGCCGGGCCCATTAGAGGCGGATCACGTCAGAAGTGCGCACAAGCGGGCTCCAGTCCGCTATTGTAGGATGCGCGACGAACGGGTCGGGAGTCGGGTGCGGCACATTAGGCGCGACATGTGATCGTGCAGCTTCCTGGAAGCACGTCTTTTGGAAAGCTCTTTCGGAGTGCATAGTAGTAGGCAATGAGGATCGCATGAAAATTAGCGGAACGCGGATATAGACTCGACGAGATGGAGTTGCCTTGTCAGTGATGCACGAGCATCAACGGGTCCAGTACGCTAGCAAGAGAATCGATGAACGCCTCAATCAATCTGAATGCAGCCGGTGCGTCAGCTAGGTGATTGGAGTGCTCCGGAGTCGAGAAAAAGATCATCAAGCCTAAGAAGAGTTGAGCGCAAAAAATCAAAAAGAGGCCTAAAGCGGTGTTAGTGTAACGACTGGCCATAACTCGGAATGAGAATTGGTCAGGTTTGGCGTTCCAAAGAAATCGCTCCCAACCAAGGGCAACAAGATTGGAGTTGCTCTTCTCTTGCTCGGTGCGGTGATCTGAACTGGACTGGAAGCTGCGATTGCTTGCGAGTTCAACGCTTCTTGATATATCAAAATCATCGACATGCACGCCACTTTGCGTATGTTGGCTTCCGTCATTATTTCTGGATGAATGTGAATTTGTATTTGATCGAGCAAGTCTGCCGTCTTTTCGTGTGTAGAGCAGAAACCGACCCAAAGACGGACCCAGCAACGGTAAGCGACTCACTCTCTCGATCAGGTCAACGTACTCGGGTGGCTTCTCGCAATGAGGGATACCCTTGGCATCGAAATAAAGAACATTTCCCGACGTTATTATGACTTCTTCCAAGATCTTGCTGTATACCGACAGACACATGAGTATCGCGTATTCAACCTTGAGCCGCAGGATCAGGACAAGCTGGAACACGATCCCTGCGCCGACGTACCATAACGGGTTGACGATTGGTTCGGGGTCCCTCGCTTGGGAAATGATCCAGATGAAAAATGCTCCGTAGCCGACGAGCGTTGCCCCTTCAAAGCGCCAGATAAAGGAGAGAATTAGATGGATCTGCTCTCTTGTCTTCTCCCATTCCTTCTCGGCAAATCTGACGGCACTTTCGACTTGTACGCTGGTTTCACTCATGAAGAAAACTTTCGACGCAATAGAAAGGTTGTAGCAGCCTACAGCTATCAAGCCCGGTTGATCAATCCACGTTTGATACGCTCTTGCCTACTCGAACAGTCTTCGTGTGCCCCAGAGGGCGCTTGAACCGCGCCCCTATCCCGTCTATACGCCCCCCGGTCGGGCCGAGGGTCCGACTCGACCCACCACCATGCCGCGTTGCCCCCTTTCGTCGCAGACGGGGTATTCCGGCCAAGGAGATGCGACCATGAAACTGAACGAACTTCACGACAATCCCGGCGCCACCAAGACCAAGAAGCGCGTTGCGCGTGGTCCGGGTTCGGGCAAGGGCAAGACCGCCGGCCGCGGTATCAAGGGCCAGAAATCCCGCTCGGGCGTGGCGCTGAATGGCTATGAAGGCGGCCAGATGCCCCTCTACCGCCGCCTGCCGAAGCGCGGCTTCAACAAGCCGAACCGCAAGGAATGGGCTGTCACGAACCTGGGCGCCATCGCCAAGTTCATCGAAGACGGCAAGATCGACGCGAAAGTCGAGATCACCGAAGACGTGCTGGTCGCCTCGGGCCTGGTGCGCCGCAAGCTGGACGGCATCCGCGTTCTGGCGAAAGGCGAGATCGGCCAGGCCGTGACCCTCGCCGTCACCGGCGCCTCGAAAGCGGCTGTCGAGGCCGTGGCGAAAGCTGGCGGCTCGCTGAAAACCACCGTCGCGGCGGCTGAAGCGGCCGAATAAGGTGTTGTGGGCGGCGCCGTCGCCCCTTACATCATCCGCATGGGTTTTCCTGCGCCGCCGAACCGGAGCCCGGATCGGCGGCGCTGTCATGAAAGAAACGGAACATGGCTTCTTCTGCAGAGCAAATGGCGGCCAACACCTCGTGGGCCACGCTCGCCAAGGCCAAGGACCTGCGCCAGCGCATTTTCTTCGCCATCGGCCTGCTGATCGTCTACCGGATCGGCACCTATATCCCGGTGCCCGGGATCGACGGCGGACAGCTGCGCGAGTTCATGTCGGGCGCGGCGGCGGGTCTGGGCGGCATGCTCAACATGTTCACCGGCGGCGCCATTGCCCGCATGGGGATCTTCGCCCTGGGCATCATGCCCTACATTTCGGCCTCGATCATCGTGCAGCTGGTGGCTTCGATGTACGGCCCCTGGCAGAACCTCCGCAAGGAAGGCGAGCTGGGCCGCCGCAAGCTGAACCAATACACCCGCTACGGCACCGTGTTCCTGGCGCTGGTGCAATCCTATGGCCTCGCGATCTCGCTTGAGGCCGGGGATCTCGCCACCGATCCGGGCTGGTTCTTCCGCATCTCGACCGTCATCACCCTGGTCGGCGGCACGCTGTTCCTGATGTGGCTGGGCGAGCAGATCACCTCGCGCGGGATCGGCAACGGCACCTCGCTCATCATCTTCGTCGGCATCATCGCCGAATTGCCGGCGCAGCTGGCGCAATTCCTGACCCAGAGCCGGGCGGAAAACACCAACTGGATGCTGGTCGTCGGCATTCTGGGGATGATGATCGCGCTGGTGGCCTTCGTCGTGTTCATGGAACGCGCGCTGAGGAAGGTGCATATCCAGTACCCGCGGCGTCAGGTCGGGATGAAGGTCTATGACGGCGGCTCCTCGCACCTGCCGATCAAGGTGAACCCCGCCAACGTGATCCCGGCGATCTTCGCCTCGTCGCTCCTCTTGCTGCCGACGACGCTCAGCACCTTCTCGGGTCAGTCCACCAACCCGATCATGGCGACGATCCTCGCCTATTTCGGGCCGGGGCAGCCGCTCTATCTGGTGTTCTTCGCCGGGCTTATCATCTTCTTCACCTTCTTCTACACGCTCAACGTGTCGTTCAAGGTCGATGACATCGCCGACAACCTGAAGAACCAGAACGGGTTCATTCCCGGCATCCGCCCGGGCAAGCGGACCGAGGAATATCTTCACTACATCGTCACCCGCATCTGTACCGTCGGCGCGCTCTATCTGGCTGCCGTGGCGCTGATGCCGGAAATCCTGCGCGCCGAGCTGGCGATCCCCTTCTACTTCGGCGGCACCTCGGTGCTGATCGTCGTGGCGGTGACGCTGGACACGATGAGCCAGGTCCAGTCGCATCTGGTGGCGCATCAATACGAGGGCCTGCTGGAGCGTTCGCAGCTGCGTGGCCGTAAACGTACCGACGGCAGCAAACCTGCCCGCAAGAAAGGGCCCGCCCTGCGATGAACATCATACTTCTGGGCGCCCCGGGCGCCGGCAAGGGGACCCAGGCACGGATCCTGGTCGAGGGCCGCGGCATGGTCCAGCTCTCGACCGGCGACATGCTGCGCGCCGCCCGCACCTCGGGGACCGAGATGGGCCAGAAGGTCGCCGCCGTCATGGATGCGGGCCAGCTGGTCACGGACGAGATCGTCATCGGCCTGATCGCCGAGCAGCTGGAGAAGGGCGCCACCGGCGGCTTCATCTTCGACGGCTTCCCCCGGACGCTGGCCCAGGCCGACGCCTTGGGCGATCTGCTGGCGGCCAAGGGCGAGAGCCTGGATGCGGTGGTGGAACTGCGCGTCGATGACGAGGCCCTCGTGGACCGCATCACCGGCCGCTTCACCTGCGGCAATTGCGGCGAGGTCTATCACGACCGCACGAAGCCCACGAAAGTGGCCGGCACCTGCGACGTCTGCGGCAGCCACGACCTGAAGCGCCGCGCCGATGACAACGAGGACAGCCTGCGCCAGCGCCTGCTGGAATATTACAAGAAGACCTCGCCGCTGATCGGCTATTACCACGCCAAGGGCAAGCTCAAGGTCGTGGACGGGCTGCAGGACATGGCCAAGGTCACGGCCGATGTGGCGGCGGCGCTCGACGGCTGAGCCTTGCAGCACAGGCAAAACGAACTACCCTCCTGACCCTGTGTCACGGAGGGTTTTTCATGCGCCATCACCTGTTGCCACTGGCCGCGCTCGTAGCAGTGCTTCCCGCGATGGCCTCGGCCCAGGGGCTCGCCTGGGTCTCGAACACCGCCATCTGCCCGGATCTGCGCGCCGGGGCCGCGGCCGAGGATGTGCTGGGCGACAGCGATGCCCTGCTGCTGGAGCCCACGGGCCTCATCGGGATGGAGTATCGCTGCGTCTTCGAGCCCGCGCTCGACCTCGATGCGGCGGACCTTTCCACCAGTACCCACACCGGCTACTGCGAGGAGCCGGGGCTGATTACGCCCCAGCTTTTCACCTTCCGGATGGAGCGGCAGGAAACGCCCCGCGTCAGCCTTTATGACGGGACCGAGACGGCCACGGTGTTCTTTGCCTGCCCCTGACGCCGGGGAGGTGCGAAAAAACACTTGACAGGAAGGGCGCGCCCTTGACCTCAGGCTGAAAACCGCCTACCCGATGCGCCTGATCCCGCGATCCGAGTCGCCCGCCGACTCGGATTGTTCGTTTGGCCCATGGGCCGGGGTTGTTCGTCTGGCACGGCGCCGCGCAGGCTCGTGTTGTGAAAAAAGGTTCTGGGACTACGGAACCGCAACAAAAGGAAGAAACCGCGTGGCACGTATTGCTGGCGTCAACATCCCCACCGGAAAGCGCGTCCCGATCGCTCTCCAGTACATCCACGGCATCGGTCCGGCCATCGCCGACCAGATCGTCGCGGCCCTGAACATCGAACCCGCTCGCCGGGTCAACCAACTCACTGACGACGAAGTGCTCGCGATCCGCGAATACATCGACGCCAACCTGACCGTCGAAGGCGACCTGCGCCGCGAAGTCACCATGAACGTCAAGCGCATGATGGACATGGGGTCGTATCGTGGGCTGCGTCACCGCCGCAACCTGCCCGTGCGCGGCCAGCGCACCCATACCAACGCCCGCACCCGCAAGGGCCCGGCGAAGCCGATCGCCGGCAAGAAGAAGTAAGGGAGGGCAGGACCAATGGCTCGCGACACCAAATCCACCGCGCGCGTCAAGCGCAAGGAACGCAAGAACATCGCCGCTGGCGTGGCGCATGTGAACTCGACGTTCAACAACACCAAGATCCTGATCTCGGACGTGCAGGGCAACGCCATCTCGTGGTCGTCGGCCGGCACCATGGGCTTCAAGGGCTCGCGCAAATCGACGCCCTACGCCGCCCAGCTCGCCGCCGAGGACGCCGCCAAGAAGGCGCAGGAACACGGCCTTCGCACCCTCGAGGTCGAGGTGCAGGGCCCCGGCTCGGGCCGCGAATCGGCGCTGCGCGCGCTGGCCGCTGCCGGGCTTCAGATCACCTCGATCCGCGACGTGACGCCGCTGGCCCACAACGGCTGCCGTCCGCCGAAGCGTCGCCGCGTCTGACGCAGAACCAACAGGGATCGGACCGCACCTGAGCGTGCGGTCCGATTCTGTCATGAAGTCCCTCGGGCGTATCCGGCTTCGGTCATGACCCGGATACAGGAATGGAGGCAGATCCATGATCCACAAGAACTGGCAGGAATTGATCAAGCCGGCGCAACTCGACGTTCGCCCCGGTGCCGATCCCTCGCGCAAGGCGACCGTCGTCGCCGAACCGCTCGAGCGTGGCTTCGGCCTGACGCTGGGCAATGCGCTGCGCCGCATCCTGATGTCGTCGCTGCAGGGCGCGGCCATCACCTCGGTGCAGATCGACAACGTGCTGCACGAGTTTTCCTCGGTCGCCGGTGTGCGTGAAGACGTGACCGACATCGTCCTGAACCTCAAGGGCGTCGCGCTCAAGATGGACGTGGACGGGCCGAAGCGCGTGACGATCTCGGCCCGCGGGCCGTCGGTGGTGAAAGCCGGCGACATCGCGGTGACCAACGGGATCGAAGTCCTGAACAAGGACCACGTGATCTGCCACCTCGATGACGGCGCCGAGCTGTTCATGGAGCTGACGGTCAACACCGGCAAGGGCTATGTCGGCGCGGACAAGAACCGCCCCGAGGATGCGCCCATCGGCCTGATCCCGATCGACGCCATCTATTCGCCGGTCAAGAAGGTCGCCTACGAAGTCACGCCGACCCGCGAGGGCCAGGTGCTGGACTACGACAAGCTGACCATGAAGATCGAGACCGACGGCTCGGTCACCCCCGAGGACGCCGTGGCCTTCGCCGCGCGCATCCTGCAGGACCAGCTGCAAGTGTTCGTCAACTTCGACGAGCCGGAAGCGGCGGGCCGCGGTGGCGAGGACGACGGGCTCGAGTTCAACCCGCTGCTGCTGAAGAAGGTGGACGAGCTGGAACTCAGCGTCCGTTCGGCCAACTGCCTGAAGAACGACAACATCGTCTATATCGGCGACCTGATCCAGAAGACCGAAGCCGAGATGCTCCGCACCCCGAACTTCGGCCGCAAGTCGCTGAACGAGATCAAGGAAGTGCTCTCGGGCATGGGCCTGCATCTCGGGATGGAAGTCGAGGACTGGCCGCCGGAGAACATCGAAGAGCTGGCCAAGCGCTTCGAAGACCAGTTCTGAGGCGGTGCGTGCGAGCACGCACCCTACGGGCGCCTCGCACGATGAACTTGTAGGGTGCGTGCTTGCACGCACCTTGCACCAAATGCCCGGTCCAGCCGGGGAACAGCCTGGGCATGCCGCCCCAACGACGCGCTCCGCAACGCACGGGGTGCAACACAAAGCAAAAGACGTAAGGAGACCATCATGCGTCACGCCCGTGGCTACCGCCGCCTGAACCGCACCCACGAACACCGCAAGGCCCTGTTCGCCAACATGGCCGGCTCGCTGATCGAGCACGAGCAGATCAAGACCACCCTTCCCAAGGCGAAGGAACTGCGTCCGATCGTCGAGAAGCTGATCACGCTGGCCAAGCGCGGTGATCTGCACGCCCGCCGTCAGGCCGGCGCGGTGCTGAAGGAAGACAAGGACGTCGCGAAACTGTTCGACGTGCTCGGCCCCCGCTACAAGGACCGCGCCGGTGGTTACATCCGCGTCCTGAAAGCCGGCTTCCGCTATGGCGACATGGCGCCGATGGCGATCATCGAATTCGTCGAGCGCGACGTTTCGGCCAAAGGCGCCGCCGACAAGGCCCGTCTTGAGGCCGAGGACGCCTCGGAAGAGTAAGTCCTGCGGCCGCCATCCGGCCCGGACTGGACCCCCGCAGCCCTGCTGCGGGGGTTTTTCCTTGCGGTGCCGGGGCTTGACCGGGCGGGCGGTCGGCGTAAGCTTGACCCGGCCGCAGCAAAGGAACGCCGCCCATGTCCGTGATCGCCCTGATCCTCGTCGCGCTGGTCGCGCTTTTGCATCTCTACATCCTCTGGCTCGAGATGTTCGCCTGGGAGACCCGCGGCCCCGCCGCCTTCCGCTCGCTCCCGCGTGAGCTCTTTCCGCAGACCAAGACGCTTGCCGCCAATCAGGGGCTCTACAACGGCTTTCTCGCCGCCGGGCTGATCTGGTCGCTGTTCATCGGCGATCCGGCCTGGGCGAAGAATGTCGCCACCTGCTTCCTGCTCTTCGTTCTGGTCGCCGGTGCCTATGGCGCGGCTACCGCCAGCCCGCGGATCTTCCTGGTGCAGGGCGTGCCCGCGTTGCTGGGCCTCGCCGCCGTCTGGCTGATCTGATCCCCGGCCGCCCCGCGCCGCAGCCCATCCCAATTCCGTGAGCCCGCGTTGCATGTCCCGCGGCGCGGACCCATAGTTCCGGGATACCGCAGAACGGAGGCATCCATGCGTATCGTCGGGCTGGTTCTCGTCGGGGCTCTCGCCGGGGTCGGAATTACCCTGGGCGCGATGCAGAATTTCACGCCGGTCACCGCCCAGTCGCTGGCCAACACGCCGCCTCCCGCCGCCTCGCCCCTGCCGCCCGAGCGGCTGATGCCCGTCACTGTCACCCAGGTGCCCGAAGGGCAGGCGCAGATCCAGCTCAGCTTCGCCCCCGTGGTGCGCCAGACCGCGCCCGCCGTGGTCTCGATCTACGCCCGGCGGGTGGTGGCCGAACAGCAGAGCCCCTTCTTCAACGACCCGTTCTTCAACCAGCTGTTCGGCAATCGCGGGCAAGCGACGCCCCGGGTGCAGAACGCGCTGGGGTCGGGGGTGATCCTGCAATCGGACGGGATCGTCGTGTCGAACTACCACGTAGTGGGCGAGGCCGACGACATCCGCGTCGTGCTGAACGACCGCCGCGAATTCGCCGCCGACGTGATCCTGGCCGATGAGGAAAGCGACCTCGCCATCCTGCGGCTGCGCGGCGCCTCGGACCTGCCCGCGATCCAGATCGCCGACAGCGACCGGATCGAGGTCGGCGATCTGGTGCTGGCCATCGGCAACCCGTTCGGCGTCGGTCAGACGGTCAGCTCGGGCATCGTCTCGGCGCTCGCCCGGTCGGGGATCGCCGTGGGCTCGGGGCGCGGCTATTTCATCCAGACCGATGCGGCGATCAACCCGGGGAATTCCGGCGGCGCGCTGGTCGACATGCAGGGCCATCTGGTCGGCATCAATTCGGCGATCCTGACCCGCTCGGGCGGCTCGAACGGCATCGGCTTCGCCATCCCCGCCAATCTGGTCAGCCAGGTCGTGGCCCAGGCCGAGAGCGGCGAGACGCATTTCCAACGCCCCTGGATGGGTGTGACCGGCCAGGCGGTCGACGCGGCGCTGGCCGAGGCGCTGGGGCTGGGCCTGCCGCAGGGCGTGGCCATCACCGCGCTGCACCCGGACAGCCCGCTGGCTGAGGCCGGGCTCCGCGCCGGGGATGTGGTGCTGGCGGTGGACGGCGACCCGGTGAACGCGCCGCAGGAGATGATGTTCCGCCTCGCCGCCCGCGGCATCGGCGGCACGGCGCGGCTCAGCTGGGTGCGCGCGGGCGAGCGGCAGGAGAGCGACGTGGCCCTGATCGCGCCGCCCGAGAGCCCCGAACGCAACCGCCTGACCGTGCGCGGCGTGGCGCTGCGCGGGCTGGTGGCCGAGACGATCAACCCCGCCGTCGCCGCCGAACGCGGCCTCGATCCGCAGGCCTCGGGCGTGGTGGTGGTCGAGGCCGATGACATCGCCGCCCGCGCCGGCCTCGCGCCCGGGGACATCCTGCTCTCGGTCAACCGCCAGCCGGTGCCCGACACCGCGGCGCTGGACCGTGCGCTGCGCGATCCCTCGCGCTATTGGGAGGTCGAACTCCTCCGCGACGGCCGCCGCAGCCTTCTGCGCTTCCGCCTCTGACCGGGCGCCCGGGGCGGCCGCGACAAGGGGGGCCGTCTGCCCCCCTTGACCCCCCGAGGATATTTGCAGCGCAAAGATGGGGCTTAAGGATCCGTTAACCCGCATCTTTGCGCTATAAATATCCCACGGGGGTCCGGGGGTGTGAAACCCCCGGCGCGTGCCGCGGGCGCACCGCGGGGGCGAAGGCGCCTTCCCCCCGCCCCGGGCAGCGCATAGATTCCCCCCATGGCCGATCTCTTCGATTCCCCCTCCGACACCCCAGTCCCGGACGCCCCGCGCCCGCTGGCCGACCGGCTGCGCCCGCAATCGCTGGGGCAGGTCATCGGGCAGGAGGCGGTGCTGGGCCCCGACGGGCCGCTGGGCGCCATGCTGGCGGCGGGGACGCTGGGGTCGCTGATCCTCTGGGGGCCGCCCGGCGTGGGCAAGACCACCATCGCCCGGCTGCTGGCGGCCGAGACGGATCTGCATTTCGTGCAGATCAGCGCCATCTTCTCGGGCGTGCCCGAGCTGCGCAAGGTTTTCGAGGCGGCCAAGCTGAGGCGGCGGAACGGGCAGGGGACGCTCCTTTTCGTCGACGAGATCCACCGTTTCAACAAGGCGCAGCAGGACGGTTTCCTGCCGCATATGGAGGACGGCACGATCCTGCTGGTCGGCGCCACCACCGAGAACCCCTCGTTCGAGCTGAACGCCGCGCTTCTGAGCCGGGCGCAGGTCATGGTCCTGACCCGGCTGTCGCTGGCCGATCTGGAGCGTCTGGCCGAGCGGGCCGAGCATGAGCTGAAGCGCCAGCTGCCTCTGACCGTGCAGGCCCGCGACGCGCTTCTGGAGATGGCGGACGGCGACGGGCGGGCGTTGCTCAACCTGATCGAGCAGGTCATGGCCTGGCGCGTCACCGGTGCCCCGCTCGATACCGAGGCGCTGACCAAGCGGCTGATGCGGCGGGCGGCGAAATACGACAAGTCGGGCGACGAGCATTACAACCTGATCTCGGCCCTGCACAAATCGGTCCGGGGGTCCGACCCCGACGCCGCGCTCTACTGGTTCGCGCGGATGCTGGAGGGGGGCGAGGACCCGCGCTTCCTCGCCCGGCGCATCACCCGCATGGCGGTCGAGGATATCGGCCTGGCCGATCCGCAGGCGCAATCCGTGTGCCTCGAGGCCTGGCAGACCTATGAGCGCCTCGGCAGTCCCGAGGGCGAACTGGCGCTGGCGCAGGCCCTCGTGTACCTCGCCCTCGCGCCGAAATCGAACGCGGTCTATGTCGCCTACAAGGCGGCGCGGCAGCTGGCGACCAAGACCGGCAGCGCCATGCCGCCGGCGCATATCCTGAACGCGCCGACCAAGCTGATGGAGGCTCAGGGCTACGGCGCGGGCTATCAATACGACCATGACGCCGAGGACGGGTTCAGTGGCCAGAACTATTTCCCCGATGGGGTCAAGCGGCCGGTCCTCTATGCGCCGCCCGAACGGGGTTTCGAGCGCGAGCTGAAGAAGCGGGTCGAGTATTTCGCCAAGCTCAGAAGCCGCCGCCAGGGTGGCCCGGCTTGACTCTGGGCCCCATGCGCGCCAAGGCAGCGGCATGTTGTCCACGCTTCTCCAAGTCGCCCTCGGCGGCGCGATCGGCGCCTCGGGCCGCTACCTGACAGGGGTGGCGGCGATCCGGCTCATGGGGCCGGGTTTCCCCTGGGGCACGCTGGCCGTGAACGTGCTGGGCTCGTTCGTCATGGGGCTGGTCGTGGTCACGCTGGGCCATCTCAGCGCCAACCGTTTCGCGCCCCTGTTGATGACCGGCGTGCTGGGCGGGTTCACCACCTTTTCGGCCTTCTCCCTCGATACCCTGACGCTGTGGGAGCGGGGCCAGCAGGCGCTCGCCGTTACCTATGTCGCGGCCTCGGTCACGCTGTCGCTGCTGGCGATCGTGGCGGGCCTCTGGATTGCAAGGAGCATCACCGCATGAGCGGCGTACAGACCCTGACCGTCGGCACCGATGAAGGCGAGCAGCGGCTGGACCGCTGGCTGAAGCGCAAGTTTCCCCAGGTCACCCAGGGCATGGTCGAGAAGTTCTGCCGCAAGGGCGAGCTGCGCGTCGACGGCAAGCGGGTGAAATCGGGCGACCGGATCGAGGCGGGGCAGCAGGTGCGCATCCCGCCGCTGCCCGATGCCGCGCCGCCGCCCCCCGCGCGGGTCGAGGGGATCCCCGACGCCGATGCCGAGATGATCCGCGATTGCGTGCTGTGGAAGGACGAACATGTCATCGCCCTGAACAAGCCGCCGGGCCTGCCGTCGCAGGGGGGCTCGGGGCAGGGCAACCGGCATGTGGACGGCCTGACCGAGGCGCTGAAATTCGGCTACAAGGAGCGTCCGGTGCTGGTGCACCGGCTGGACAAGGACACCTCGGGCGTCCTGCTGCTGGCCCGGACGCCGCGCGTGGCCCGGCGTCTGTCCGAGGCCTTCCGCCACCGCAACACGCGCAAGATCTATTGGGCCATCGTCGCCGGCGTGCCGCAGCCCTTGATGGGCACGATCCGCTACGGGCTGGTGAAATCAGGCGGCCGGGATGCGGAGAAGATGCGCTGCGTCCACCCCAACGAGGTCGACAAGACCGAGGGCGCCAAGCGCGCCACCACCGATTACGCGGTGCTCGACCGGCTGGCCAGCCGCGCCGCCTGGGTGGCGCTGGTGCCGATCACCGGGCGCACCCACCAGTTGCGCGCGCATATGGCCGAGATGGGGCATCCGATCATCGGTGACGGCAAATACGGCGGTTCGGGGCAGGAGAATCTGGGCGACGGCTGGGGCGCGCAGCTGGGCGGCGACATCTCGCGCAAGCTGCATCTGCATGCCCGGCGCATCACCTTCGAGCACCCGGTCACCGGCAAGCCCGTGACCATCGAGGCGCCCTTGCCCGCCCATATGGCGAAAAGCTGGGCCACGATGGGCTGGAAGGAAACCGACGTCCCCGCCGACCCGTTCGAGGAGCAGGAATGACCTCTCGCCTGGTGATTTTCGATGTCGACGGCACGCTGGTCGACAGCCAGACCGATATCATCGACTCGATGACCGCCGCTTTCGCCGGGCAGGGGATGACGGTCCCCTCGCATGAGGCGATCAAGGGCATCGTCGGCCTGTCGCTGCCGGTCGCGGTGACCCATCTGGCACCGCGCGTGAGCGAGGCCCGGCGCGACGCGCTGGTTGCCGCCTACAAGTCGACCTATCAGGCGCTCAGGCTGCAAAACGGCGCCAAGGGCAGCCCGCTCTTCCCCGGCGCCCGCGCGGCGCTGGAGAGGCTGGCCGCCAACCCCGCCGTCACGCTCGCCATCGCCACCGGCAAGTCGCGGCGCGGGCTCGAGGCGCTGATGACCTCGCATGATCTGGCCGGGTTCTTCGCCAGCACGCAGGTCGCCGATGACCACCCGTCGAAGCCGCATCCGTCGATGATCCACGCCTGCCTGCGCGAAACCGGGATCGCGGCAGAAAACGCGGTGATCGTCGGCGATACCGAATTCGACATAGAGATGGGCCATGCCGCCGGGATCCGGGCCATCGGTGTGACCTGGGGCTATCATCCGCTGGCCCGGCTGCGGCGCGCCGACCTCAGGATCGACGCTTTCGACCAGCTGGAGGCGGCGCTGGGGGGGCTTTGGGCATGAGCGGCTGGGGACGCAAGGTCTTCTGGAAGACCGTCACCGTGACCGAGGCGCCCGAGGGCTTCGGCATCGCGCTGGACGGGCGGCCGATCAAGACCCCGGCCAAGGCGCCGCTGCTGCTGCCGACCCGGGCGCTGGCCGATCTGGTGGCCGCCGAATGGGCCGCGCAGGAGGGCGAGGTCCGCCCCGAGGCCATGCCCGCCACCCGCGCCGCCAATGCCGCGCTGGACAAGGTGAGCGCCCAGTTCGCCGAAGTGGCCGAGATCATCGCCGCCTACGGCGAGACGGATCTGCTGTGCTACCGCGCCGATAGCCCGGTCGAACTGGTCGAGCGGCAGGCGCTGGCCTGGGACCCGCTGCTGGCCTGGTCGGCCGAGCGCTTCGGGGTCCGCTGGGCCGTCACCTCGGGCGTCATGCCGACCCAGCAGGAGCCCGAGACGCTGGGCCGGCTGGCCGGGCATATCCTGCGGTTCACGCCTTTCGAGCTGACCGCCTTTCACGATCTGGTGGCCATGTCGGGTTCGCTGGTGGTCGGTCTGGCGGTGACCGAGGGAATCGCCCCGGTCGAAACCTTGTGGGACGTTTCGCGAATCGACGAGGACTGGCAGACCGAGCAATGGGGCCCCGACGACGAGGCCATCCGCTTGACGTTGCACCGCCGCACCGCCTTTCTCGACGCCGCCCGTTTTTTCGCCGCCTGTCGCTGTTAGCGCCCAACAGGTTTGCCGCGAAAATACGCAATCTCCACGGGTCCGGGCCGCCCGACTTGCCGCTTGCGTAAGCATCAGCGTCAGGAATGATTGACTTGACGGCCAATAATAATCGGCACAAATTCGCCTACGCAGCATCCTAAAGATGCGCCTCGTCGCCCCGGCCCCGTTGCCGTGGCGATGCCCAGCCGGATCTGAACCGGCAACCATTGGCTCCGCGAGGGGCTGGAAGATCGCCCGCAAGGGCGGTTGCAACAGGAAGAGGTAACTATGAAAAAATCGGTATTTTTGGGGACGCTCGCAACGGCGGCCTTGGTGGCTGGCTATGCGTCGGCGGCAACGCTCGACGACGTGAAGGCCCGTGGCTCGCTGAACTGCGGCGTGTCGACCGGCGTGAACGGCTTCTCGGCCCCCGACGCGAACGGCGTCTGGCAGGGCTTTGACGTCGCCGTCTGCCGCGCCGTCGCCGCTGCCGTGCTGGGCGACCCGATGGCCGTGAACTTCGTGCCGACCACCGGCCAGACCCGCTTTACCGCGCTGGCCTCGGGCGAGATCGACATCCTGGCCCGGAACACCACCTGGACCTTCTCGCGCGATACCGACCTCGGCTTCACCTTCATCGGCGTCAATTATTACGACGGCCAGGGCTTCATGGTGAACCGGGCGCTCGGCGTCTCGTCGGCCACCGAACTCGATGGCGCCACCGTCTGCATCCAGACCGGCACCACGACCGAGCTCAACCTCGCGGATTACTTCCGCATCAACAACATGACCTACGAGCCGGTCCCGATCGAGACCAACGCCGAGGCCCAGCAGCAGTACCTGGCCGGTGCCTGCGACGTCTACACCACCGACGCCTCGGGTCTGGCCGCGACCCGCGCCTCGTTCGAGACCCCCGGCGATCACGTGATCCTGCCGGAAATCATCTCGAAAGAGCCGCTGGGCCCGCTGGTGCGCCAGGGTGACGACCAATGGGCCGACATCGCCCGCTGGACCCTGAACGCGCTGGTCGCCGCCGAAGAGCTGGGCGTCACCTCGTCCAACCTCGAGCAGATGGCTGCCGGCACCAACAACCCCGAGATCAACCGTCTCTTGGGCGCCGAAGGCGACCTCGGCGCGATGATCGGCCTCGACGCGCAATGGGCGATGCGCGCCATTGCCGCCGGCGGCAACTATGGCGAGATCTTCGCCGCCACCATCGGCGAGGCCACTCCGATCGGCCTGGCCCGTGGTCTGAACGCCCAGTGGACCCAGGGTGGTCTGCTCTACGCACCGCCGTTCCGCTAACGGCCCCGGATCCGGCGCGCGACCCCGTCGCGCGCCGTTTTCCTATCCAGAACAAGCATAACCGTGTCGCCCGGCGCCAAAGGTGCGGGCAGCAAAAAAAACCACACGGATGCAGGGAGACATTTCATGGCAATGGACAGCGGCGCTCAGCAGCCCGCGTTTCGCCTGAGCATGTTGCTTTACGATTCGCGCTACCGGTCGATGACGATCCAGGTCTTCGCGCTTTTCGTGCTCATGCTCGGCGCCGCATGGCTGGTCTACAACACCAAGACCAACCTCGAGGCCCTGGGCAAGCCCTTCGGTTTCGACTTCCTCTTCAACACCGCGGGCTATGACATCGCGCAGCGACCGATCGAGTATTCCTCGCAATCGACGCATCTGCGCGCCACAGTCGTCGGCCTGCTGAACACGCTGATCCTGGCCGTCATGGCCTGTATCATGGCCACGGTGCTGGGCGTCGCGGCCGGGGTTCTCAGACTGTCCAAGAACTGGATCGTCGCCCGCCTGATGACGGTCTATATCGAGACCTTCCGCAACGTGCCGGTGCTGATCTGGATCATCGTCGTCTCGGCGGTGATGTCGGAATCGATGCCCGCGCCCTCGGCCTTCCGGGGCGAGAACGCGACCTCGAGCATGCTGCTCTTCGATTCGGTCGCCATCACCAACCGCGGCGTCTATGTGCCCGCGCCGCTCTTCTCGCTCGACCTGGGCGCCATGTTCGGCATGCCCAACCTCGGGACCGGGCTGAACTGGCTGGTCATCATCGCCGTGCTGATCGCCAGCTTCTGGCTGAACAAGCGGCTCCTGGCCCATGCCACGGCGGTGCAGAACGCCACCGGCGTCCGGCCCAAGACCTGGTGGAAATCGCTGCTGATCTTCCTGGCGCCGCTGGCGGTGCTGCTGGTGATCTTCGGCTTCCACGCCGAATATCCCGAACTCAGGGGCTTCAACTTCACCGGCGGCATCCAGATGCGCAACTCGCTGATCGCCATGTGGATCGGCCTGAGCATCTATACCGCCGCCTTCATCGCCGAGAACGTCCGCGCCGGCATCCTCGCCATCGCCAAGGGCCAGACCGAGGCCGCCTATGCGCTGGGCATGCAGCCGGGCAAGACCATGCGGCTGGTGATCCTGCCGCAGGCGATGCGCGTCATCGTCCCGCCGCTGATCTCGCAATACCTCAACATCACCAAGAACACCTCGCTGGGCCTGGCCGTGGGCTACATGGACCTGCGCTCGACGCTGGGGGGGATCACCATCAACCAGACCGGGCGCGAGCTGGAGGGGATGCTGCTGCTGATGCTGATCTATCTGGTCATCAGCCTGATCATCTCGACGGTGATGAACTACTACAACAACCGCATCAAGCTGAAGGAACGGTGACATGAGCGATACCCATGCGCAAACCGTCGCCTTCGTCCGCGACACGATGCTCCCGCCCGAGGCCCCGCCGACCACTCAGGCCGGTGCCGTCAAATGGATGCGCGAGAACCTGTTCTCGGGCTGGCTGAGCGCCATCCTGACCGTGCTGTCGCTGCTGGCCGTCATCGGCATCGTCTATGAACTGGCGCCCTGGCTGCTCAATTCCGTCTGGAACGCCAATTCGCTGACCGAATGCCGGGCCATCCTGGACGGCGCCTCCGGTGCCTGCTGGGCGGTGATCCGCGTCAACTGGCTGCAGCTGATGTTCGGCTTCTATCCGTCGGACCTTTATTGGCGGCCGATCCTGGCCTTCGTGCTGCTGATCGTGGCCGTGGCGCCGGTGCTGTTTCCCTCGGTGCCGCGCAAGCTGATGTGGTTCTCGGTCGTCTACCCGTTCATCGCCGTCTGGCTCCTGTGGGGCGGGTCGGTCTGGGGGCCGGTCATGGTGCTGCTGGGACTGGCGGTGCTGGGCCTCTTCATCATGCGCGCGGCCGAGCCCCTGGGCACCGTGCCGACCAGCGCCATGGCGGTGGTCCTGTTCCTGGCCCTGTTCTTCAACCCGCCGGGCTGGTTCAACCTCGATCTGGGCATCTTCCCGATCGTCCAGAACATCGCCGATCTGCTGGGCGGGATCATCCCGATCGAGCTGCGCCCGGTGCCGTCCCGTGAATTCGGCGGCTTCATGATCTCGATCGTGATCGGCGTCGCCGGCATCGCCCTGTCGCTGCCGCTGGGCATCCTCTTCGCCCTCGGCCGGCAGTCCAACATGCCGCTTATCAAGTGGATCTCGGTCACCTTCATCGAGTTCATCCGCGGCGTGCCGCTCATCACGCTGCTGTTCACGGCCTCGCTGCTTCTGAACTACTTCCTGCCGCCCGGGACCAACTTCGACCTGATCCTGCGCGTCATCATCATGGTCACCCTGTTCGCCACGGCCTATATGGCCGAGGTGATCCGGGGCGGCCTCGCGGCGCTGCCGCGCGGCCAGTACGAGGCGGCGGATGCGCTGGGCCTTGATTACTGGAAGGCGCAGCGCCTCATCATCATGCCGCAGGCCCTGAAGATCTCGATCCCGGGGATCGTGAACACCTTCATCGGCCTCTTCAAGGACACCACCCTGGTCGTGTTCATCGGCATTCTCGATCCGATCGGCCGGGCGAGCGCGATCCGCGCGACCTCGGACTGGCAGGGGATCTACTGGGAACTCTTCATCTTCATCGGTGCGGTGTTCTTCGTCTTCTGCTTCTCCATGTCGCGCTACTCGATGTACCTCGAGCGCCGCCTCAAGACCGACCATCGTTAAGGAGACAACGCCATGGAAACCATGGAAACTGCCGCCGTCAATCGCAGCCAGATGAAGGTCTCGGACGAGGTCGCCATCCAGATCACCAACATGAACAAGTGGTACGGCACCTTCCACGTGCTGCGCGACATCAACCTGACCGTGAACCGGGGCGAGCGGATCGTCATCGCCGGGCCCTCGGGCTCTGGCAAGTCGACGATGATCCGCTGCATCAACCGGCTGGAGGAACACCAGAAGGGCACGATCATCGTCGATGGCACGGAATTGTCGTCGGACCTCAAGAACATCGACAAGGTGCGCTCCGAGGTCGGGATGGTGTTCCAGCACTTCAACCTCTTCCCGCATCTGACCATCCTGGAGAATTGCACGCTGGCGCCGATCTGGGTCCGCAAGATCCCCAAGAAGGAAGCCGAAGAGACGGCGATGCACTTCCTGGAAAAGGTGAAGATCCCCGAGCAGGCCCATAAATACCCGGGCCAGCTGTCGGGCGGTCAGCAGCAGCGCGTGGCCATCGCCCGCTCGCTCTGCATGCGGCCGCGGATCATGCTGTTCGACGAGCCGACCTCGGCCCTTGACCCCGAGATGATCAAGGAGGTGCTGGACACCATGATCCAGCTCGCCGAAGAGGGGATGACCATGCTCTGCGTGACGCATGAGATGGGTTTCGCGCAGGCGGTGGCGAACCGGGTCATCTTCATGGATCAGGGCCAGATCGTGGAGCAGAACGAGCCCTACGAGTTCTTCAACAACCCGCAAAGCGAGCGGACCAAGCTGTTCCTGAGCCAGATCCTCGGGCATTGAGCCGTTCAGACCGGACAAAAGGAGGGGGGCTTTCAGCCCCCCTCTTTGCTGCGCAAATTCACCCCCCGAGCGTATTTCCGGCAGAATGAAAGCGCGGGGGACGCGTTAAGAAACCCTGAATCCCCCGGGGCCAAGACGTTGATTGTCTTGTCGCGGGGCGGCTGTCCCACGCGTGGGACAGTCAGGCGGCGATTTCCTTCGGTACGATGAAATCGCGGACCGAGCCCGAATGCCAGTCCAGGCCCTGCCAGCTCGGCGCCTCGAAGCTCACGACCAGGGTGGCGCCGGTCGGGTAGCGCTGGAACTCGGGGTTGAGGGGCGCCTGGGCCACGATCCGGCTGGCGAATTCGGCGATGCCGGGGTTGTGGCCGATCATCATCACCGTATCCGCCGAGGCGTGTTTCAGCACCGCCAGCATCACATCCGGCCCCGCGTGATAGAGCGCGGGTTTCAGGATCAGCTCGGGCGAGCCGGGCAGGGCGGGGGCGATGCCCGACCAAGTCTTGCGGGTCCTGAGCGCGTCCGAGCACAGGACCTCGCCCGGGACATAGCCGCGGGAGGCGAGCCATTCCCCCAGATCCGCCGCCGCGGCCTTGCCGCGCTCGTTCAGGGGGCGGTCGTGGTCCGACATCGTGGGGTCGTCCCAGCTCGATTTCGCGTGGCGGGTGAGGATCAGGCGCTTCATCATCGGTGGAACCGGCTCATGTGATAGGCGGATTGATCTGCCAGTCTTGCATGCGGGATGCCTGCCGGGCAAGCGCGGCGCGCGCGGCAGCCTTCGGTCAGGCAATCGCGGCCCCGGGGCGTGTCGAGATGGGCGTGGCAGGCCGCCGTGTCATAGGCCGTGGCCGAGAGCGCGCCGACCGGGCAGGCGGTCCGGCAGGGCTGGGCGGGGCAGGTTTCACAGGGGTTCCGGGCCGCTGGCAGGGCCAGGTCAAAGGGCAGCGCCAGCGCGCCCCGGAATGAGACCCAGAGCCCTTGGTCGGCATGGACCAGCATGCCGACCGGGCTTTGCCAGATGCGACCGGAGGCCTGCGCCCAGCGGAAGAAGGGGGGCCAGGGCGGGCCGTCCGAGGGAAAGAGGGCCGCGCCGCCGAATCGCTTGGCCAGCGCGCCCAGCACCCGCTTCGACCAGCGGTCCATCGGATCAGGAGCGCCGTCCTGCCATTCGGGGGCGGCCCTGATGCGGTCCCACCACAGATGGCCGCCCGCCGGGCCGATCAGGACCAGCGCGCGGGCGTCCGGGGGGCAGAAATCGGGGTCTGGGGCGGTGACGGCCAGCGCCACCAGCCCTTTTTCTGTCAGCGCCGAAAGCGCCTCAGACGCCCGTGCCACGGGGCGAGACGCGGGGCGGGGTGGCGCGGATCATCGAGCCCGCGCCGTGTTCGGTGAAAAGCTCCAAGAGGCAGGCATTGGCCACCCGCCCGTCCAGGATCACCACCGCGCGCACGCCCTGTTCGATGGCCAGAAGCGCCGTCTCGGTCTTGGGGATCATGCCGCCGGCGATGGTGCCGTCGGCGGTCATGGCGCGGATCTGGTCGGGGTGGATCTCGGTCAGGACATTGCCGTCCTTGTCCTTGACGCCCGACACATCGGTCAGCAGCAGCAGCCGGTCGGCCTGCAGGGCGCCGGCGATGGCGCCCGCGGCGGTGTCGCCGTTCACGTTGAACGTCTCCAGCGCGCTCATGCCGGTGGCGACCGGGGCCACGACCGGAATGATGCCCGCCTTGAAGAGGTCGCGCAGCACCTGCACGTTCATCTCCACGGGTTTGCCGACGAAGCCCAGTTCCGGGTCATCGGCCACGCAGACCATCAGGTCGTCGTCCTTGCCCGAGAGGCCCACGGCGCGGCCGCCCTCGTCCATGATCGCCTGCACGATCCGCTTGTTCACCAGACCCGTCAGCACCATCTCGACCACCTCGACCGTGGCCTTGTCGGTGACGCGCTTGCCGCGGACGAATTCCGACTTGATGCCCAGACGGTTGAGCAAATCGTTGATCATCGGCCCGCCACCATGAACGACGACGACATTGATGCCGACAAGGCGCATCAGCACCACGTCGCGGGCGAATTCGGCCATGGCCTCGTCATCGCCCATCGCATTGCCGCCGAACTTGACGACGACGACGGCCCCGGCGAAGCGCTGCAGATAGGGCAGGGCTTCCGACAGGGTGCGGGCGGTGGCTTTCCAGTCACGGTTCATGTTCTGCTGTCTCATGGGCTTACTGCATGGTGGCGAGGATCGCGCGGAGCGTTGGCACACCCTCGCCCTTTTCCGAGGAGGTGACAAGCAGCTCGGGATAGGCGGCGGGGTGTTTGGCCAGCGCCGTACGGACCTGGGCGAGGGTCCGCTCGCGCTCGGCCGCGCCGATCTTGTCGGCCTTGGTCAGCACCACCTGGAAGGTCACGGCGGATTTGTTCAGCAGATCGAGGATCTCCTCGTCCACCTTCTTGATGCCGTGGCGCATGTCGATCAGCACGAAGGCCCGGCGCAGGGTGGCGCGGCCCGAGAGGTAGCTTTTCAGGAGCGCCTGCCACTGGCGGACCACGGCGACCGGCGCCTCGGCAAAGCCATAGCCGGGAAGGTCGACCAGATAGAGCTGCCCGCCCACGTCGAAGAAATTGATCTCCTGCGTGCGGCCCGGCGTGTTCGAGGTGCGCGCCAGCGACTTGCGGCCGGTCAAGGCGTTGATAAGGCTCGATTTTCCGACATTCGAGCGCCCGGCGAAGCAGATCTCCAGCCGGTCGGCCGGGGGCAGGCCGGGCATCGCCACCACGCCTTTGACGAAGTCGACGGGCCCGGCAAAGAGCTTGCGGCCGGCCTCCAGATCCTCGGGCGTGGGATGGGCGGCTTCGGGGAAGGGAAGATTGGTCATGGGGTGATCTCCACGCGGTCGCCGGTCGCGACGGTGCCGCTGCTGAGGACCCGGGCGTAGACGCCGAAGTCCTGGTGTCCCCAGCCGGTTTGCAGCGCGGCGAGGGTGTCGCCCGCCGCCGCGCCGGTCTCGGGGTCAAAGGTGGTGGCGACGCAGCGGGTGATGGGTTCTTCGATCCTGAGGCGGGTCTCGCCGAGGGTGATCTCGCGGCCGATCAGCTCGACTTCGGCCCAGGGCGCCCAACCCTCGATCCAGAGATTGCCGCGGAAGCGGTGGATCGACAGGGCGCGGCCCATGCTTTGACCCAGCGCGCGCAGCGAGCCGAGCGAGAGGATCGCCACGAAGGGATCGGGCACGTCGGTCAGCGCGCCGCCGTCCTGGCGCTGGACCAGCGCGCGGGGGGCCGGACGGTTGGCGGGCCAGAGCGGGCGCAGCCACGCGACCAGCGCCGGGCCGTCGGCGGGCAGGGTTCCGGTGAAGGCAGGGCGGTCGGGATGGGTCAGGGTCAGGCTGCCGGTGGCCTCGTCGAACCGGGCGCGGATCGCCTGCAACCGGCCCTCGGCGGCGCCGCGCAGGAAATTCATCTTGGCCGCCCAGCCTTCGGGCGCCGCGGGGAATTTGGCGGCCTCGGTCGCCACGGCCCAGACCCGGTCAAAGGGCATCGGGCGGCCCTGGATCAGGGCCGCCCGGTCGAGTTCCTGGTATCCGGCGGATTTCACCGGATGCCGGACGATATGCGCCAGATGCGCTGTCTTCACTTTGCCTTGCCGGTCTTGGGGGCCTTGTCGGCATTCGCCGCCTTCGGCTTCTTGAACGACGACCTGATGTTGCCGAACAGATCCGGCCGCGAGCCATGCGCCGACATGATCAGGTATTGCTGGATGAAGGTGATGATGTTGTTGCCGATCCAGTACATCAGCAGCCCCGAGGCGAAGCCGCCCATCACGAACATGAAGATCCAGGGCATCCAGTTGAAGATGGTCTGCTGCATCGGATCGGCAGGCGCCGGGTTCAGACGCATCTGGAACCACATCGAGATGCCGAAGAGGAGCGGCAGCAGGCCCAGGAACACGGTCGCCATCAGCGAGCCGGTTTCCGGCGCCGCCCAGGGCAGCAGGCCGAAGACGTTGAAGATCGAGGTCGGATCGGGCGCCGAGAGGTCGTTGAACACCCAGAACCAGTCGGCATGCCGCAGTTCGATGGTGTTGAAGATCACCTTGTAGAGCGAGAAGAAGATCGGGATCTGCAACAGGATCGGCAGACAGCCGGCGGCCGGGTTGACCTTCTTGTCGCGGTAAAGCGCCATCATTTCCTGCTGAAGCTTCTGGCGGTCGTCGCCGGCGCGCTCTTTCAGCTTCTGCATCTCGGGCTGGAGTTCCTTCATCCGCGCCATCGAGACGTAGGATTTCCAGGCCAGCGGCAGCAGGATCGCCTTCAGCGTCAGGGTCAGCGCCAGGATGGCCCAGCCCATGTTGCCGATCACGCTGTGATAGAAGTTCAGCACGCGGAAGATGGGCCGCGTCAGGAAGAAGAACCAGCCCCAGTCGATGGCGTCGGTCAGGCGCTGGACGTTCTGGTTTTCCTCATAGCTTTCGAGGATGTCGAACACCTTGGCGCCGGTGAACAGCATGGACGAGGCGCTGGCGGTCTGGCCGGGCTCGACCGTGACGGTCGGCTGGCGCAGGCTCGCCTGATAGATGTCGCCGCCCGGGACGTATTGCGAGACGACCGTGGCGGGCTGGCCGGGGATGCCGACCAGCGTGGCCATGAAATACTTCGAGGTGAAGCCGATCCAGGCGTTCTCGGTCGCGGTGGTGGTCTGGGTCGGGATCCGCTCGCGCTCGGACACCGGATAATCGACCATGCCCGAGTAATCGCCTTCCAGAAGCGCGCCATCGGTCATCTGCACGAGGCCCTCATGCGAGATGAAATAGGATTGGAAGTCGGCGGGCACACCATGTTGCGCCAGGATCGAATAGGGATCCAGCGAGACGGCGGCGTCGGTGGTGTTCTCGACCGATTGATCGACCGTGAACATGTAATTGTCGTCGATATGGATCACGCGGGTGAAGATCAGGCCCGCGCCGTTGTCCCAGCGCAGCGTGACCGGCGTGTCGACGGTCAGCGTGCCGCCGCCCACCTGTTCCCAGGGGGTCGCGGGGCCGGGGACATTGGCGTAATCCAGCGCGCCGCGCGGGGTCCAGCCGAACAGGGCGTAGAACGGATGGCGGCTGCCGCCATTGGGGTTCAGCAGGTGGACGAGGTCGCTGTCGGGCTCGACCGTCTCGGTATAGTCGCGCAGCTGCATGTCGTCGAAGCGGCCGCCGGTCAGGGCGATCGAGCCGGTCAGGCGCGGCGTGTCGATGGCGATGCGGGCGGTTTCCTGAAGCGGCTCGGCCATCGTCGCATCGGTCGAGGCAGGGGCGCTTTCGCCGGGCGGCGGCGGGACCAGTTCGCTTTGCGAAATGGTGTCGCCGGGTTGCGGTTCCGGGGGCGGGAACAGCGCGAACCAGCCCATGATGACCGCGAGGCTCAGGGCGAAGGCGAGGATCAGGTTCTTGGTTTGATCGTCCATCGAGGGCGTTCCGGGCGCGATTTCTATGCAGCGCCGGTTCAACAGGCGTTGCCCCCAAAGGTCAAGCGGATTCCCCCGGATCGGTCGGCGGGTCGGGGGTTTTTGCCGTGCCCGGCGGGCGGCCGCGCGCGCTGTCGCGCCGGTGCGCGACGCCTGTGCCGCCGCGGGGCGGCGCTGCGCCCGGGTCCGGCGCGGTTGTCCGGCGCCGGGGGCAGGTCACGACCGGCGCTGCCGGGGGGCGGCGCCCGACGGGCGCTGCCCGGGCGGGTCCGGGGCGGTCTCAGGGTTTGTGCGGCCCGGCGGCCTGGCGCGCGTCCTCGGCGTTCTCGACCCAGGGCTCGCCCTGTTCCAGCGCCGCCAGATGCGCGCGCAGCCAGCCCGGCAGGTCGCTGGCGGGCATCGGGCGGGCGATGGCGAAGCCCTGCAGATGGCCGCAGCCCATTTGCGCCAGCTTGACCTGTTCCTCGGGGTGCTCGACCCCTTCGGCCAGCGTGCCGAGGTCCAGCTGCGCCGCCATCGACAGGATCGCCGCCACCATGCGCTGCTGGTCGGGATCGGCATGCATGTTGGTGACGAAGCTGCGGTCGATCTTGATCCGGCCGACGGCGAAGCGGCGGATATTGGCGATCGAGGCATGCCCGGTGCCGAAATCATCGAGGTCGATGCCGCAGCCCATGGCCGAGAGCCGGGCGATGGTGCGCACGGCGATGTCGTCCTCGCCCCGGGCGACGACGGTTTCCAGGATCTCGACCGTCAACCGTTCGGGCGCGAGGTCGTGGCGGTCCAGTTCCCAGCCGATCTCGTCGGCCAGGCGCGGGTTGCGCAATTCCTCGGCCGAGAGGTTGACCGAGACCTGGGGCACCTGCAGTCCCTGCGCGTCCAACTCCTTCAGCGCGGTCAGCGCCTCGCGCAGCATGCGTTCGGCCAGCCGGGGCGAGAGGCCCGCAGCCTCGATCTGCGGCAGGAATTCACCGGGCGAGATCAGCCCGTTCTGGGGGTGTTGCCAGCGTGCCAGCGCCTCAAGCCCGCTGACGGCGCCGGTGCTGGCCTCGATCTGCGGCTGGAAATAGGCGCGGATCTCGCCATTCTCCAGCGCGCGGCGCAGGCTGGCGACCCGGTCGCCGGTCATGGTCGAGGGGAAATCCACGACGGAATAGGAATTGAGCGCGCCGGGGCCCGAGCGGAGGGCGCGTTCGGCCGCGGCCTCGGCCGCCTGCAACATGTCGAGGCCGTTCAGCATGGCGGCGCGGGGCGAGAGGCAAAAGCCGATCGAGACGCTGGGCCAGAGGGTCACGCCGTTGATCGGCAGGGGCGCCGAAAGCCGCGACTGGATGCGCTGCGCCACGGCCAGGATGCCGCCCAGGTCCAGCCCGCGCTGGGCCTGCAGCGCCACGCCGAAACCGTCCGTCTCCAGCGCGCAGAACAGGTCCTGATCGCGCAGCGACAGCGCCAGCCGTTCGGCCAGCGTGTCGCGCAGCGCGGCAAAGGAGGTGGCGCCAAGCTGCCGTGCCAGCCGCGGCGCATCGTCAAGGCGCACTGCCAGCGCGGCGGCGGCGCCCTGGGCGGTGCCCAGCCCCTGCGCGTTCAGCAGATCCAGCACGCCCTTGCGGTCCCGCATCAGGGCATGGCCCCGGGGTTCCGACCGGGCGCCCAGGGCCAGCGCGTCGCGCAGCGCCGACCACAGAAGCGCCGCCTGCACCGCGACCAAGGCGCCCAACGCCCAGGACGGCAGGCCGGCGGCGAGTGTGGCCAGCGTCAGCGCGGGAATCAGGGCCAGGGTCCAGAAGCGCCGCTGTCTGGCGATTGCCATCGCCCGCCGTGCCCAAGTCATCGTCAATGCCTCTATCCGTCGTTCTTGCAGGGCGCCCGCAGCCCCCGGTACAAGCAGCCTTGGTTAAGGTAGTGAGCGAAGCCTTAACGCAGACGAGGAATTTCATTCGAATTTTCAGCATCTGCCGCCGAGGCGCCCGGCGCCTCGGGCCAGAGGCCGATGAAGTCGAAAAGCCTGGGGTCGACCAGATGCGAGGGCCGCACGTTCATCAGCGCCTTGAACATGACGTTCCGCCGCCCGGGCGTCCGCTTCTCCCATTCGTCCAGCAAGGCCTTGACCTGCATGCGCTGAAGCCCGTCCTGCGAGCCGCAGAGGTCGCAGGGGATGACCGGGTAATCCATCGCCCGGGCGAATTTCTCGCAATCGGCCTCGGCCACGAAGGCCAGCGGCCGCAGCACGGTCAGGTCGCCGTCCTCGTTCACCAGCTTCGGCGGCATGGTCGCCAGCCGCCCGCCGTGAAAGAGATTCATGAAGAACGTCTCCAGCATGTCGTCGCGGTGATGGCCCAGCACGACCGAGGTGCAGCCCTCCTCGCGCGCGATGCGGTAGAGGTTGCCGCGCCGCAGCCGCGAACAGAGCGAGCAATAGGTGCGCCCCTGCGGCACCTTGTCGACGACGATGGAATAGGTGTCCTGATACTCGATCCGGTGCGGCACGCCCATTCTGGTCAGGAATTCCGGCAGCACCGTCGCCGGAAATCCCGGCTGACCCTGGTCGAGGTTGCAGGCCAGCAGCTCCACCGGCAGGAGGCCGCGCCATTTCAACTCGTGCAGCACGGCCAGCAGCGTGTAGCTGTCCTTGCCGCCCGAGAGGCACACCAGCCATTTGTCGCCGGGGCGGATCATGCCGAAAGCCTCGGTCGCCTCGCGCACCTGCTGCACGAGCCGCTTGCGCAGCTTGCGGAATTCGGTGGATTTCGGCGCCCCGTGGAACAGCGGGTGGATGTCGTCGCCGGGAAGATCGTCGCTGTCGTCGAGCATGGGCCGGGCCCTCCTGAAGCCCTGCCATAGGGGGTTTCGCCGGGCGGCGTCAAGCTGAGGGCCGGGGGCGATTGACAGGGGGGCGGGCTTGCGTATGTTAATCACATTCACATAAGGGGACGGAAATGGCCTATGCTCTGGGATATGTGCTGCACCTCTGCGCCGGGGTGATCTGGGCGGGGGGCGTGGCCTATACCGCGCTGGTCCTCTATCCCGCGCTGGCCCGCGCCCCGGCCGGGCAGGCGGCGGCGATGCTGGCGGGCATGGCGCGGCGGTCGGCGGCGCTGATGGGGGCGGCCGGGGTGCTGGTGTTGCTGTCGGGACCGTGGCGGGCGTGGCTGGGCGGCGGGGTACAGGGCTGGGGCGACCTGACCACGCCCTACGGGCTGATCGTCATCGCCGCCTTTGTGCTGGTTTTCGTCATCCAGGGGGCGGACGGAAGCTTTCGCAGCCGCTTGCGGCGGCTGATGGCGGATCCCGCGGCCTATGCGCAACGCGCGCCCGCGCTGGCACGGACCAACGCCTGGATCGCCGGGTCGGGGCTGGCTGCGGTGCTGATCCTGATGGCGCTTCTGGGCACCGGCACCTACTGACCCTCAGGGGCGGTGGTCGCGGTCCCAGTCCGGGTCGGCGCCGGGCACCGGGTCATAGCCCTGCCCGCCCCAGGGATGGCACGAGGCGATCCGCCTGGCCGTCAGCCACGAGCCCTTGACCGCCCCGTGCAGCGCCAGGGCCTCGAGCGCATAGGCCGAGCAGGTCGGCTGATAGCGGCAGCCATGACCGACCCAGGGGCTGAGCAGCAACCGATAGGCGCGGACCGGCAGCGACACCGCCCAGGCGGCGGGCGAGGTCAGGGGACGGGGGCGCGGCGGGGGCGGACGAGGGCACACGGAGCTGACCTTTCGGCTTTGGCCTGATGTGGGACGCGCCGCGCGCGGGCGCAAGTCCCCTGCGGCACCCCGCCCTAGGGTGCCGCCCGCAGCGCTGCCGCCAGCTCGGTGATCCGCGAGGGGGCGAAGACACGGATGCCGTGGCGTTCCAGCATCTCGGCGGCGAGACCGCGGCCGGGGCGGCGGGTGCCGTCATGCTCGCCGGTATGGACGAAGAGGCTGCCGCAGGACGGGCTGCCGTCGGTCAGCAGCGCGAAGGCGCAATCATGGGCGCGGGCCGCCTGCAACGCCAGTTCGGCGGCGCGGACGAAGGGGGCGGTCACATCCTCGCCGCCGTCGGTCAGGACCTGGCCCTGCCCGGACAGCACCTGCAGCGCGGTCACGCCCGGCGCGATCTCGGCCGGAGCGCGCGGCACGGGCAGGCCCGCCGCCATCTCGGGGCAGAGCGGCACGATCCGCCCCTCGCGCCGCCAGAGGTCCAGAAGCGGACCGGCCAGGGTCTTGGCCCGGCCATCGTAGCGAACCGGGGCGCCCAGCAGGCAGGAACTGACAAGAATGCGTTTCATGCCGCCAGCTTAGCGTGGTCGCGGGCGGCGTAAAGCCCGGGCTTTCGCGGGGCGCGCGGGCGGGCTAGCCTTGCAGCAGGCAAGGGAGGATCGGCGCATGACCAGCATGCTCATCACGGGCGCCTCGCGGGGGATCGGCCGGGCCACGGCGCTGATGGCCGCGGCGCGCGGCTGGGACGTGGCGGTGACCTACCGGCAGGACGCCGGGGCCGCGGCCGAGGTGGTGCGCGGGGTCGAGGCGCAGGGCCGCCGGGCGGTGGCGCTGGCGGGCGACGTGAGCGACCCCGCGGCGGTGGCGCGCGTTTTCGACGGGGCCGAGGCGGCGCTGGGCAGGCTGGACGCGGTGGTCATCAACGCCGGGATCGTCGCGCCCTCGATGCCGCTGGCCGAGACGACGCCCGAGCGGCTGCGCGCGGTGGTGGAGACCAACGTTCTGGGCGCCCTGTTCAGCGCGCGCGAGGCGGCGCGGCGTCTGCCCCGACCTGAAGGGGACGCCGCCATCGTGCTGCTGTCGTCGATCGCGGCGCGGCTGGGCTCGGCCGGGGAATACGTGGATTACGCGGCCTCGAAAGCGGCGGTGGACACGCTGGCCATCGGGCTGGCCCGGGAACTGGCGCCGGGGCGGGTCAGGGTCAACGCGGTCCGGCCGGGGCTGATCGACACCGAGATCCACGCCTCGGGCGGGAGGCCGACGCGGGCCTTCGATCTGGCGCCTCTGGTCCCGATGGGGCGCCCGGGCCGGGCCGAGGAAGTGGCCGAGATGATCCTCTGGCTGTGCAGCCCGGCGGCCTCGTATGTCACCGGCGCGGTGATGGAGGTTACGGGAGGGCGCTGAGGCGCCGGGGCCGGGCAGGGCCCCGGCGCGATCATTCTTTCACCTGAGAAGAAATCCGACACAACGCCGTCGCCTTTGGAAGCGACAGCGGCGGCGGCTTGGGGTCCGGTCGGGGGCGAGAGAGGTCCCCGATGTTCGAACGTTCCATCCCCGAGTGGCTGCGCCACCCGCCCGAGGCCGCCGCCCGCAAGCCCGGTGCCAAGGCCTTCGCCACGCTCTCGGGCATCGAGGCGATGATCCGCGGCACGCTGCTGTCGGTCTTCCCGCTGGCCATGTATCAGGCGCTGGGCGATGCGGGCGCGGTCAGCCGGGTCTATTTCGTGATCGGCCTCGCCTCGCTGACGCTGGGGCTGCTGCTGCCCTGGGTCAACCGGGCGGTGCCGCGGCGCTGGCTCTATACCTTCGGCGCGATGATGTATCTGGTCGGCGGCACGCTGGGGGCAATGGGCGGCATGATGATCGTCGCGGCCCTGGCTGCCTGCACCCTGGCCACGGTCACCTGCTTCATCTGCCTGAACGCCTATGTCCTTGACTATGTAGCGAAAAACGACCTCGGAAAGACCGAGACCCTGCGTATGTTCTATTCCGCCCTGAGCTGGAGCGCGGGGCCGGTCACCGGGGTCGCGCTGATGAAGCTCTGGGCGCCCCTGCCGTTCATCCTGGCGGCCTCGTTCGCCCTGGTGCAGATCGCGGTCTTCTGGTGGCTGCGGCTCGGCAACGGCAAGCTGATCCAGAAGGCCAAGGGCGCGGCCCCCAATCCGCTGGCCTTCCTCGGCCGGTTCTTCGCCCAGCCGCGGCTGATCGCCGGCTGGCTCTTCGCGGTGATCCGCTCCTGCGGCTGGTGGGGCTATATCGTCTATCTGCCGATCTATGCCATCGAACACGGGTTGTGGGAGGAATTGGGCGGCGTGCTGGTCTCGGTCACCAACGCTTTCCTGTTCATCACGCCGCTGATGCTGCGCTGGGTGCAGCGCCGGACGGTGCGGGTGGCGGTGCGGACCGGGTTCTTCTGCGCCTCCTTCGGGTTCCTGGTGGCAGCGGTGCTGCCGGTGGCGGAACTGGCGGTGGCCTCGCTGTTCCTCGCCTCGGCCTTCCTGGTGCTGCTGGACATCGCCGGGGGGCTGCCCTTCCTGATGGCGGTGAAACCCTCGGAGCGGACCGAGATGGCGGCGGTCTATTCCAGCTTCCGCGACGTGTCGGGGATCATGACCCCGGGCATCGGCGCGCTGATCCTGCTGGTGGCGCCGATCCAGGGCATCTTCGGCGCCGTGGGTCTGGCGCTGGGGGCGATGTTCGTGCTGTCGGGCCGCCTGCACCCGATGCTGGGCGTGACCCCTGCCGAACGGGGGCGGCGCGCGGTATGAGGGGGTGACCCCAAAAGGGCGGGGGGCTGCTCGCCCCCAGAGAGGCAAGGGCGGGGGGCTGCTCGCCCCCCGCGCCCCCTCGCCAAAGGGGGGCGTGCCCCCCTTTGGAAACCCCGTGGATACTTGGGGAACAAAGATGGGGTGGGTCAGTCCAGCAGGCGCCGGGCGATGACCTGGGCCTGGATCTCGCCCGCGCCTTCGAAGATGTTGAGGATCCGCGCGTCACACAGGATGCGGCTGATCTGGTATTCCAGCGCGAACCCGTTGCCGCCATGGATCTGCAGCGCGTTGTCGGCGGCGGCCCAGGCGACGCGGGCGCCCAGCAGTTTCGCCATCCCCGCCTCCAGATCGCAGCGCTTGTCGTGGTCCTTCTGCCAGGCGCTGAAATAGGTCAACTGGCGGGCGATCATGATCTCGACCGCCATCATCGCCAGCTTGTCGGCGACGCGGGGGAAGTTGATGAGGGCGCGGCCGAACTGCTTGCGGTCCTCGGCGTATTGCATGCCGACTTCCAGCGCGTTCTGCGCCACGCCGATGGCGCGGGCGGCGGTCTGGATGCGGGCCGATTCAAAGGTCTGCATCAGCTGCTTGAAGCCCTTGCCTTCCTCACCGCCCAGCAGGTTCTCGCCCTTCACCTTGAACCCGTCGAAGCCGAGCTCGTATTCCTTCATGCCGCGGTAGCCCAGCACCTCGATCTCGCCGCCGGTCATGCCGGGGGTCGGGAAGGGGTTGGCGTCATCGCCCGGGGTCTTTTCGGCCAGGAACATGCTGAGGCCGCGGTAATCGCTGGTGTTCGGGTCGGTCCGGGCGAGCAGGGTCATCACATGGGTGCGCGCGGCATGGGTGATCCAGGTCTTGTTGCCGGTCACCTCATAATCGCCGTCGGCGTTCTTCACCGCCCGGGTGCGCAGCGAGCCCAGATCCGAGCCGGTGTTCGGTTCGGTGAAGACCGCGGTCGGCAGGATCTCGGCCGAGGCGATCTTGGGCAGCCATTCCGATTTCTGCGCATCGGTGCCACCGGCGAGGATCAGCTCGGCGGCGATCTCGGACCGGGTGCCCAGCGAGCCCACGCCGATATAGCCGCGGCTCAACTCCTCGGACACCACGACCATCGAGGCTTTCGACAGACCGAACCCGCCCAGATTCTCGGGGATGGTCAGGCCGAAGACGCCCATCTCGGCCAGTTCCTCGATGATCGCCATCGGGATGAAGTCATCCTTCAGGTGCCATTCATGGGCGAAGGGCGCGACCTTCTCGTCCGAGAAGCGGCGGAACTGGTCGCGGATCATCTCCAGTTCCTCGTCCAGTCCCGTCGCGCCAAAGGTGGCGCGGCCGTGGTTCTCGCGCATCAGGGCGACCAGCCGGGCCCGGGCTTCGGGCGAATTGCCGGCCAGGATCGGGCTGTCGGCAAAGGGGGCAAGGTCGGCCGCGGTCAAGCCGATGTCCGAGGGGCGCAGGATCTCGCCCTGGTTCATCGGGATGCCGCCCAGGATCTGCGCCAGATATTCGCCGGTGCCGATCTGCAGGATCAGCGCCTCCATTTCGCCGAAGCTGCCCGAATGCGACAGGCGGTCGGCCCAGGCACCCATCTGCCGGATCGATTCCACATAGGTCGCGAGCCACGCCAGACCATGCGCCGCACGCTGGTGGCGGTCGATCAGCGCCGCCTGCACCTTGCCGCCGTCCGAGACCATCGCCCGCAGCTGCGTCGTGGCCGTGGCGAGCAGCGTGTCGAGCGGCGCCTGCAGCGCGGCGACGCGGGCCGAAAGATCGGCGAGCAGCGGGGCGGGGGCGGTCATGTCCTGGCCGTCATGGGGCATGAGGGACTCCTGTGGCGAACCTGTAGATGCTGGTGCAGCGATAGCCCCTTCGCAATTGCAGCGCAACATTAATTCGTCGGAGCATCGCCAATCGCATGAATATGTCGCGATAACTTTGGACGTGCGGTGGCTTTCCGCGCGCGATAGACAGGGGCCGAGTCAGGGAGATTGATATATGGATACCTTGGTTGCGGGTCTGCCGCTTTGGGCCTTCCTTCTGGCCGCGGCGGTGACGCTGGGCGCGGGTTTCGTCAAGGGCGCCATCGGCTTTGCCATGCCGCTGATCCTGATCGCGGTGCTGCCGTCCTTCATGCCCGCGCCGGTGGCTTTGGCCACGCTGATCCTGCCGGTGCTGGCCACCAACGCGCATCAGGCCCTGCGCCACGGCTGGGCCCCGGCCCTGGCGGCGGGCAGGACCTTCTGGCGGCTGATCGCGGCGACGGTGGCGGGGATCCTGATTACCGCGCCCTTCGTGCTGGTCCTGCCGCAACAGGTGATGTTCCTGCTGCTGGGCGCGGCGGTGCTGTTCTTCGCCGGTCTCCAGCTGAGCGGCTGGGCCCCCGACATTCCCCGCCGCTGGCGCCACCCGATCGAGGCGCTGACCGGCTTCGTCGGCGGGCTCTATGGCGGGATCTCGGGGGTCTGGGGGCCGCCGACCATCGTCTACCTGCTGGCCGCCAAGGTCGAGAAGACCGAGATGGTGCGCGTGATGTCGGTGCTTTTCGCCATCGGTGCGGTGGTGCTGACGGTCGCGCATATCCGCTCGGGCGTGCTGAACGCCGAGACGGCGAAGCTGTCCGCCGCCATGCTGGTGCCCGCGGGGATCGGCATGTGGCTGGGCTACAAGGCGCATGACAGCATGGACCCGGTGCGCTTCAAGCGCTGGACGCTGCTGCTCTTGGCGCTGAGCGCGCTCAACCTCTTGCGGAAGGGCTTCTTCGGCTGAGGGACAGCATCTGCGGCGCGCGGCACAGATGGGCCAGCGCCGGCAGGTCGGACGCCGGGCGCACCTGGAAGGCGACGGTGAACAGCACCTCGCCCGCCATCGACGCGGAGAAGGTCCATTCGCCCGGCACCATCTCTTCCGGCCGGTCGAACTGGAAGAAGAAGGAATCGCCGCCGTCGAGCGGCGCCTCGCTGTCCCAGCTTTCGACGCTCATGTTGCTGGGCGGGATCGGCGGATGGGTGACGGTATAGGTCACGGTCGCCGGGGCGCCGGCGGCCAGCGTGTAGCGCACGCCAAACCCCATGCCCAGGACCATCGGCGCCTGATCGCTTTCCGCCACCAGCACGATGGGTTCGGCCGGGACATGCACCCAGCCGTCCATGGTGCCGGGGGCGGGGCGGCGCCCGGCGGTCTCGGGCGCGCAGAACAGGCCGCCGACCAGAGTGACGACCGAGGGCGCCACCGGGCCGCGGACCTCGGCGGCAGCGGACGCGGCGGTCAGGCACAGGGCAGCGATGAGCAGAGGGAAGCGGGTCATGGCACAGCTGTAGCCCATGGCCCATGGCAAGTCACCGGCGCCGTGGCGCGGCGCGGGCGAGGAGGCGGTCAAAACCTCGGGAGCCTGCACCGATGACAAAGGCCCGGGCGGAACCCGGGCCTTGTCTGATCGCGGTGAGGGTGGCTCAGCCGATGGCGGCGGCCTTCACGTCCTCGTCGATATAGGGGACGTATTGCGCGAAGTTCTCGGAGAACATGTGCACCAGCTTCTTGGCCTGCGCGTCATAGGCGGCCGGGTCGGCCCAGGTCGTGCGCGGGTCCAGCAGCGAGGGATCGACGCCGGTGCAGGCCAGCGGAACCTCGAAGCCGAAGTTCGGGTCCTTGCGGAAGGCGGCTTTCTCAAGCGAGCCGCTCAGCGCGTCGGTCAGCAGCGTGCGGGTCGCCTTGATCGGCATCCGCTTGCCGGTGCCGAAGGCGCCGCCGGTCCAGCCGGTGTTGACCAGCCAGCATTGCGCGCCCGAGGCCGCGATCTTTTCCTGCAGCAGCTTGCCGTAGACTTCCGGCCGACGCGGCATGAAGGGGGCGCCGAAGCAGGTCGAGAAGGTCGGCACGGGCTCGACCACGCCGCGCTCGGTGCCCGGGGTCTTCGAGGTGAAGCCCGACAGGAAGTGGTACATCGCCTGCGCCGGGCTCAGCTTGGCGATGGGCGGCAAGACGCCGTAGGCGTCGCAGGTCAGCAGGATGACGTGGCGCGGCGTGCCGCCCAGGCCCGAGTCCGAGGCGTTCGAGATATACTCCAGCGGATAGGCGCAGCGCATGTTCTCGGTCAGGCTGCTGTCCTGGAAGTCGAGGTCCAGCGTTTCCGGATCGAACACCATGTTCTCGATCACTGTCGCGAACTTCTCGGTCGTGGCGTAGATCTCGGGCTCGGCCTCGGCCGAGAGGTTGATGGTCTTGGCGTAGCAGCCGCCTTCGAAGTTGAAGATCCCGTTTTCCGACCAGCCATGCTCGTCATCGCCGATCAGCGTGCGCGAGGGATCGGCCGAGAGCGTGGTCTTGCCGGTGCCCGAGAGGCCGAAGAACACCGCCGAATCGTCGGGGTTGCCGATGGCGTGGTTGGCCGAGCAATGCATCGCCATCACGCCCTTGCCGGGCAGGATGTAGTTGAGCAGCGTGAAGACCGATTTCTTGTTCTCGCCCGCGTATTCGGTGTTGGCGATCAGGATCACCCGCTTGTCGAAGTTCAGCGTGATGACGGTATCGGTGCGGCAGCCGTGACGCTCGGGGTCGGCCTTGAACGAGGGGCAGTTGATGATCGTCCATTCGGGGACGAAGGTTTCGAGCTCTTCGCGCGAGGGGCGGCGCAGCAGGTGGCGGATGAAGAGGCTGTGCCAGGCGAGTTCGGACACAACGCGTACATCGAGGCGATGTTCGGCATCCGCGCCGCCGAACAGATCCTGCACGAAGTAATCGCGGCCCTTCATATGGGCGAGCATGTCTTCATAGAGACGGTCGAAAGCCTCGGGCGCCATCGGCTTGTTGTTTTCCCACCAGATCGTGTCCTCGACCGAGGGCGTGCGAACGACGTGCTTGTCCTTGGGCGAGCGGCCGGTGAACTGACCCGTCGTCACCAGGAACGAGCCGCCCTTGCCCAGGGTGCCCTCGCCGCGTTTCAGGGCGGCTTCCACCAGCGCAGGCTCGATGAGGTTATAGGCGACCGAGCCCAGCCCGGTGATGCCCTGATCCTCGAGCCGCTGTTTGGGGTTGACGCGTCCAGTCATAGTGCTCGCTCCTTCGTCGGGCCGCCGTGTGGCCTCGAAATTGGAAAATCCGGATCAGCCCCCTGCCTCGGGCGGTCCGGTGAACGGTCTCCTCGACCGACACTTGGCCTATATCATGGCGATTTCGCGGAGGAACAGGACGCATTTCCGCCTTTAGCGCCAACATGCCGCTGTTATCGCAAACTGTCGCATGCGAAGGTGGAGCGGCGTTCCGATAAGCGAAATCTTCACCGTGACCGCGCTATTTTGGACTCAGTCCCCGGGGTCTTGTTGACTATTCGGTTGATTCTCGGTGGGGAAATCCACAGAATGAGGCCAAAAAAAGACCAAGTGAGCAGCTTACAAGGACAGGCACATGTCAAAGATCGCACTTGTCGATGACGACAGGAACATCCTGACGTCGGTCTCGATCTCGCTCGAGGCCGAAGGTTTCGAGGTCGAAACCTATAACGACGGACAATCGGCACTGGACGCTTTCAATCGAAAGCTGCCGGATATGGCGGTCCTCGACATCAAGATGCCGCGCATGGACGGCATGGAGCTGTTGCAGCGCCTGCGTCAGAAGACGCAGATGCCGGTCATCTTCCTCACCTCCAAGGACGATGAGATCGACGAGGTTCTGGGCCTGCGGATGGGGGCGGACGATTACGTCAAGAAGCCCTTCTCGCAGCGCCTGCTGATCGAACGGATCCGCTCGCTCCTGCGCCGCCAGCAGGCGGTCGAGACGAACGAGGTCGGCACGACCGAGGACACCAAGGTCATGGTTCGCGGCTCGCTCAGCATGGATCCGCTGCGCCACGCGGTGACCTGGAAGGGCCGCGAGGTCACGCTGACCGTGACCGAATTCCTGCTGCTGCAGGCGCTGGCCCAGCGTCCCGGCTTCGTCAAGTCGCGCGACCAGCTGATGGACGTGGCCTATGACGATCAGGTCTATGTCGACGACCGGACCATCGACAGCCACATCAAGCGCCTGCGCAAGAAGATGCGGACGGTTGACGACGAATTCTCGTCCATCGAGACCCTCTACGGCATCGGTTACAAGTATAACGAAGCCTGATACAAATGGCCCTGAGGGGGCGATCCCGCAGGGATCGTCCCGAAACAGAACATGACGGCGGTGGGGGCACAGGTGACTACGCAATCCGGGACACCCGGAAGCGACGTCGTCCTTGGGGACGACTGGGTTCGGCCGCAAAGCGCGGTCGACACCGAGGTGCGCATCCACCGCGCCCGGCGTGGCCTGTTCTCGATCTTCCAGTCGCCGCTGGCGCGCAAGATCATCCTGTTCAACATGCTGGCGCTGGTCCTGCTGGTCGCGGGCGTGCTGTTCACCAACCCGTTCCGCGATTCCCTGGCCCGGCAGCATGAGGTGGCGCTGGTCACCCAGGCCGAGGGGCTGGCCGATGTCATGGGCGTCCTGCCTGCGCTGGTGCCCGATGCGGGCGCGTATCCGACCGCCGATGCCCGCCGCCTCAGGGCCGGGACGCTCGACGCGCTGACCCTGAACGCCGAGACCGAGGTGCTGCTCCTCGATGCGGACGGCCGCATCGAGACGGCGCGCCGGGGGTCGGGCGCGCGCAGTTCGACGCCGCTTGACGCGCTGGAGGTCGATCAGCACCTGACGGTGATCTCGGACATTCTGGACGCGATCTGGTCGGGCCTTGCCGCGGTGGTGCCGGGCGACCGGTCGCCCCAGCCCGATCCCGCGACCCTGCTGGCCGAACTGCACGCCGAAGCCATGCAGGGCCATTCGTCCAGCCGCGTGCTGCGCCTTGATGACGGGTTCCGCATGCTGGCCGCCGCGCCGGTGCTGGTCGATGGCCAGCCGGTCGGCAGCGTGGTCATGCAGCAGATCCCCGAGACGATCGAGCATATGCTGCGCTCGGAACGCGAGCAGGTGCTGCAGATGTTCATCGTGGCCCTGCTGGTGTCGGTCGGGCTGTCGCTGGTGCTGGCCTCGACCATCGCCAACCCGCTGGCCGACCTCGCCACCGCCGCCGAACTCGGCCGCGACAAGAACGCGCGGCGCATGTCGCCGGGCCGGGTCCGCATCCCCGACCTGACCGGCCGCCCCGACGAGATCGGGCGCCTGTCGTCGGCCATGCGCGGCATGGTCACGGCGCTTTACGACCGGATCGACGCCAACGAACAATTCGCCGCCGACGTGGCGCATGAGATCAAGAACCCGCTGGCATCCCTGCGCTCGGCCGTGGGCACGCTCAGGGTCGCCAAGCGCGAGGATCAGGTGACCCGCCTGCTGGATGTGATCGAGCATGACGTGCGCCGCCTCGACCGGCTGATTTCCGACACCTCGAACGCCTCGCGGCTGGATTCGGAACTGGTCAAGGAAGAGGAAGAGACCTTCAACCTGTGCAAGACGCTGGACAACCTGTCCCAGCATCTGGCGCAGGAGGCCGAGGCCAAGGGCGTCGAATTCATCACCGAACTGCCGCGCGATGCGATCATGATCCAGGGGCTGGAGGCGCGGCTGGCGCAGGTCTTCGTCAACCTCATCACCAATGCCATCAGCTTCTGCGGCGAGGGCGACGCGGTCCGCATCTGGGCCCGCAAGCGCGAGAACCGGGTGCTGGTGGTGGTCGAGGATACCGGCCCCGGCATCCCCGAAGCCGCGCTGACCAAGGTCTTCAAACGCTTCTATTCCGAACGCCCGCAGGATTTCGGCAACCATTCGGGGCTGGGTCTGGCGATCTCCAAACAGATCGTCGAGGCGCATGGCGGCGTCATCTGGGCCGAGAATATCCGCCCCACCAACGCCGACCGGAATTCGCCGCCGCTGGGCGCGCGGTTCGTCGTCGGCCTGCCGCTTTGATCCCCGACGGGCCGAACCTGCATGCCTCTGCCGTCGCCTTCGGTCCGGGGCGCGGGGTGCTGATCCTCGGCCCCTCGGGCAGCGGCAAATCCACGCTGGCGCTGGCGCTGATCGGCGAGGGGGCGCAACTGGTGGCCGACGATCAGGTGATGCTCTGCCCCGACCGGGGCGCGCTCTATGTCCGGGCGCCGCGCCCGATCGCCGGGCTGATCGAGGCGCGCGGGCTGGGTCCCCTGAGGCTGGCCCCGCGACGGCTGGCGCGCATGGTGCTGGCCGTCGACATGGCGATGGCGCCGCGCCGCCTGCCCGATCCCGCTGAAAGATGTATCTCGGGGGTCACGATACCGTGTCTTCCCGGCCGGGCGGACTCGTCTTTCGCGCGCGGATTGGCCCATTATCTACAAGGTCTGCAGTGATGGACGGACGGGATGCAGGATAGCGGCGCGGCGATGCGGGTGGTGATGGTGACCGGACCTTCGGGTGCCGGCCGGTCGTCGGCCATCGACGCGCTCGAGGATCTGGGGTTCGAGACCATCGACAACCTGCCGATGTCGCTGATCCCGCGCCTGCTGGACGGCCCGCCGCTGCCCCGGCCGCTGGCGTTGGGCCTCGACGTGCGCAACCGCGACTTCTCGTCCGAGAACCTGATCGAGCTGGTCGACCGGCTGCACCGTGCGCCGGGCGTGGCCTCGGACCTGCTCTATGTCGATTGCAGCACCGATGTGCTGGTGCGCCGCTTCTCCGAAACCCGGCGCCGGCACCCGCTGAGCCCGGATGGCGCCCCGCTCGCGGGCATCGAGCACGAGCAGGAACTGCTTGAATCGGTTCGCGAACGCGCCGATGTGCTGATCGACACCACGACGCTGACGCCGCATCAGTTCAAGGCCGAGATCGGGCGCTGGTTCGCCCCGCGCGAGGGCGGGCCGATGTCGGTGTCGGTGCAGAGCTTCTCCTACAAGCGCGGTCTGCCGCGGGGCGTCGACATGGTGTTCGACTGCCGCTTCCTGGCCAATCCGCACTGGATCCCCGAATTGCGCGAGCACGACGGCCGCGAGGCCGAGGTCACCGCCCATGTCGAGGCCGACCCGCGCTTTGCCGATTTCTTCGAACGGGTCGAGGGGCTGGTGACCTCGCTGCTCGATGCTTTCGTCGATGAAGGCAAGTCGTCGCTCACCATCGCTTTCGGCTGTACCGGCGGAAAGCACCGCAGCGTTGCACTTGCAGAAAAAATGGCCCGGACGCTTGCGGAACAGGGCTGGCGGGTGTCAAAGAGGCACAGGGAGCTGGATCGGCGCAAATCTTTGGCAGCGCCGGGTAAGCAAGGGTAAGGACGTGATCGGAATCGTGATCGTCGCACATGGTGGTCTGGCGCGGGAATATCTCGCCGCCGTGGAACACGTCGTGGGCAAGCAACTGGGGATCCGCGCGATCGCCATCGAATACGACCATGACCGTGCGCGCAAGCAGGCCGAAATCTGTGCGGCCGCCGACGAGGTGGACATGGGCGACGGGGTGGTCGTGGTGACCGATATGTTCGGCGGCTCGCCGTCGAACCTGTCGATGCCGGCCTGTTCCTCGCCCGACCGGCGCATCCTCTATGGTGCCAATCTGCCGATGCTCATCAAGCTGGCCAAGTCGCGCCGCCTGCCGGTGCCCGAGGCTGCGGCGCTGGCGCTCGACGCCGGTCGGCGGTACATCAATTGTTACGAGCAGACCGGAGGGGGCGGCGTATGAGTGCCGAGCGCGTGCTGAAGATCGTCAACGAAAAGGGCCTGCACGCCCGCGCCTCGGCCAAGTTCGTCGAGGTGGTCGAAGCCCATGACGCCCAGGCTGAGGTCGAGAAGGACGGGATGAGCGTCTCGGGCGATTCGATCATGGGTCTGCTGATGCTCGCCGCCTCGCGCGGCACCGAGATCCGCGTGCGCACGAAAGGCGAGCAGGCCGAGCCGCTGATCGAGGCGCTGGACAATCTGGTGGCCAACCGCTTCGGCGAGCCCTTCTGAGGCCCCGCCAACACCGGCACCGCCCTGTGATCCTGACCCTGCGGCGACCGGCAGGCCCGGCCGCACCAGCCCCCGGGAAAGCTGCCGGCTCTGCGGCACGGGCCATCCCTCTCGCCAGGGCACCGGCCAACCCGCCCCGACCCCGCATCCCTTCATCTTTGTTCGTCAAATATCCACGGGGTTTCCAAAGGGGGCGTGCCCCCCTTTGGCGAGGGGGCGCGGGGGGCGAGCAGCCCCCCGCTTCCGGTCGCCCGAGGCACGAGGGCGAAACCGCTCCTAGCCCGAGGTCGCCCTGAGCGGGATCACCCCGCCGCGCGGCGAGGGGCGGCGGCGGCCGCGTTCGGCGATCAGCGAGCCAAGGACGCTGCGCAGCCGGTCCAGTTGCAGGGGCTTGGTCATGCAATCGTCGAAGCCCGCCTGCAGATAGCCCTCGACCTGATGCGACATCGCATTGGCGGTGAAGGCGACGATCGGCAGCAGCGTCGCGGGGGGCCGGGCTCCCGGCGCGGTCGCCCGCTCGGCTTCCCGGGCGCGGATCTGGCGCAGCACCGAGACGCCGTCCAGATCCGGCATCGAGATGTCGAGGATCACCAGATCGAAATCCTCGCGCTCATAGGCCCTGAGCGCCTCGGTCCCGTCGGGCACCAGCACCGCGGCGATGCCCAGCTGCCCCATCATCGCCCCCAGGATCATCCGGTTGGTGCGGTTGTCGTCGGCCGCCAGCACCCGCAGCCCCTGCAGGTCGGACGATCCGGTGACCACGGCCGGGTCGGGCGCGGCGTAGCGGATTTCGGGCATGTCGGTGCGCGGCACCGGCAGGAAGATATGCACCTCGGTGCCCTTGCCGATGGTCGATTTCAGCTCGATCATGCCCTGCATCATCTCGACCAGGCGGCGGACGATGGGCATGCCCAGCCCGGTGCCGCCGAAGCGGCGGGCGATGGAGCTGTCGGCCTGGCTGAATTCCTCGAACACCTGCGCCATCTGCGCCTCGGTCATGCCGATGCCGGTGTCATGGATCCGCAGGGTGATGCCCCGGGGCGAGGTGCAGTCGATATCCACCCCGACCGAGCCCGTCTCGGTGAACTTGACGGCATTCGAGATGACATTGTGCAGGATCTGCAGGATCCGGTGGGGATCGCCCAGCCGTGCGCCCTGGCCGTCGCCGGTCAGGGTGACGCCGAACGAGATCTTCTTCTCCGAGGCTTTCAGCGTGTGCACCGATTCGATGCGCTGGGCCAGATCGGTCGGGATGAAGGGCACCGTCTCGATTTCCAGGAGGTCGGCCTCGATCTTCGACATGTCCAGCAGGTCGTTGATGATGCTCAGCAGCAGCGCGCCCGAATCGTGCATCACCTTGACCATGCGGCGCTGGTCGGCGTCGCTGACCAGCCGCTCCAGCACCTCGGCCACGCCGAGAACGCCGTTCAGGGGCGTGCGCATCTCGTGGCTCATCTTGGCGAGGAAATTCGACTTGGCGGCATTGGCGCGGTTGGCTTCCTCCAGCGCCTCCTGCCGTTGGCGGTCGGCATGGACCTGATCGGTGACGTCGAGCACGGCATAGACCACCCTCGCGGTCGAGGTCTCGCCGCCCACCACCGGCGCGGCATGGACCGAGCAATAGCGCAGCCCGTCCGGGCAATGCAGCGCGAAGCGTTCGGCGGGCCAGGGCTGGCCGGTGGCGATGGTGTGGTCAAACGGGGTGTCGCCCTTGACATAGGGCGTGCCGTCCTCGCGCGTGTAGCGCCAGCCGTCGTCGTCGTGGCTTTTGCCGATCATCTGTTCCAGAGAGACGCCCATCACCGTGACGGCCGCGTCATTGGCGAACTGGATCACGCCCTCTTCGTCGAAAACGATGATCCCCATCGCCGTGGTTGCCAGGATCGAGGACAGGAAGGCCCGTTCGCCCGCCAGTTCCGCCTGCGCGGCGCGGACCGCCAGTTCCTTTTCCCGCCTGAGCAGCACCGAGCAGATCACATCCGCCACCGATTGCAGCAGATAGACCTCGCCCGCCAGGAAGCCGTGGGTGTTGCGGACCCCGTCGAAGCCGACGAAGCCGTACATCTTGCCCTCGGACATCATCGGCACCAGCAGGATCGAGCGGATCGCCTGCGATTCCAGCAACTCGCGCGAGGGCGAGCCGGGTTCGAGCTGGGCCACGTCGGGGACGTTGAACTGCTCGCCGTGGTGCAGGGGTTCAAGGCTGGGGCCCAGCATCTCCATCGGCAGGGATTGCAGGTGCTCGATCATCGGATCGATACCCTCGGCGCACCATTCATGGGTGTTGTCCGACACCTCGCCGCGGTTCACGAAGACATAGGCGCGGTCGCGGACGCAATAATCGCCGATGCGCGAGATGGCTTCCTGCACCACCGCGTCAGTCTGGTCGATGGGCGCCCGCAGCAGGTCGTTGAGGATATCCACCACCAACGCCTGGATTCGGGTAAGCCGCGTCTCGTTGCTGATGATGTCATCACTCATGACTGTTGGTCCCGGCCCGTCCGACGTTATGCCCGGCTGATCGCCTGATCGGTTTGCCCAAAATTAGTTAATGATCTGTGTTCTGCACTAGGGGCTATGCAATTTGCGATGCAACCCACAGGTGAAGTGTGACCTTTCCTGTGCGATACGTCAATGATGGCGAGCGTTTGGGCCGGTTCTTGATGCGACGTAAAGCTTGGGCTAGCAGGTCAGCATCGCTTTCTCCGGAGGCTGCCATGCCCGCGCCCCTCGATCCGGTCGATCTGACCGCCCGCCTGATCCGCTGCCCCTCGGTCACGCCCGAGGAGGGCGGGGCGCTGCGCCTGCTGGAGGCCGAGCTGTCGGCGGCCGGCTTCGTCTGCACCCGGGTCGACCGGGGCGAGACGGCGAACCTGTTCGCGCGCTGGGGGGCCAAGGGGGCGAACCGGGCGTTCGGCTTCAACGGCCATACCGATGTCGTGCCACCCGGCAATCCGGCGGACTGGCGCTTCGATCCCTTCTCGGCGACGCTGGCCGAGGGGCGGCTTTACGGCCGGGGCGCCTGCGACATGAAATCGGGCGTCGCGGCCTTCGTCGCGGCGGCGGTCGATTTCGTGCGCGAGACGCCGCCCGACGGCGCCGTGATCCTCGCCATCACCGGCGACGAGGAGGGGGACGCGACCGACGGCACCGTGGCGCTGCTGGACTGGATGGCGGCCCAGGGCGAGCGGATGAGCCATTGCATCGTTGGCGAGCCGACCTGCCCCGAGGTGATGGGCGAGATGATGAAGAACGGCCGCCGCGGCTCGATGACCGCGCGGATCGAGGCGCGGGGCAGTCAGGGTCACGCCGCCTATCCGCATCGGGCGAAGAACCCGCTGCCGGCGCTGGTGCGGCTTCTGGACCGGCTGGCGAGCCATGAGCTGGACCGGGGCAACGCGCTCTTCGACCCCTCGACGCTGGCGCTGACCACCATCGACACGGGCAACCCGGCCACAAACGTGATCCCGGCCAAGGCCCGCGCGGTGCTGAACATCCGCTTCAACGACCTGCACAGCGGCGCCAGCCTGACCAGCTGGCTGGAGGGCGAGATCGCCCGCGTGACCGAGGAGACCGGCGTCGATTTCTCGCTGGTGGTCAAGGTCTCGGGCGAGAGCTTCGTCACCGAACCGGGCTGGTTCACCGACCTCGTGGCCGACGCGGTCGAGGCGGTCTGCGAGCGGCGCCCGGCGCTGTCCACCTCGGGCGGGACCTCGGACGCGCGGTTCGTCAAGGACCATTGCCCGGTGGTGGAATTCGGCCTGGTGGGCCAGTCGATGCACAAGACCGACGAACATGTCGAGGTCGCGCATGTGCAGCAGCTGAAAGCCGTCTACCGCCGGATGCTGGACGCCTATTTCGCCTGATCCCAGCCCATGATCGCCTCGATGGCCTCGTCCGCGGTTTCCACCATGCGAAACAGCGACAGGTCCTCATGCGCGATGGTGCCGGCCTCGGCCAGCATGTCCCAGTTCACGACCTTTTCCCACCAGTCGCGGCCGAACAGCAGATAGGGGATCGGCTTCATCCGCCGGGTCTGGATCAGGGTCAGCGACTCGAACATCTCGTCCAAAGTGCCGAAGCCGCCGGGGAACACGACGACCGCCTTGGCGCGCATCAGAAAATGCATCTTCCGCAAAGCGAAATAGTGGAAGTTGAAGCACAATTCCGGCGTGACATAGCGGTTCGGCGCCTGCTCATGCGGCAGCACGATGTTCAGACCGATGGACTTGCCGCCCGCCTCTTCCGCCCCGCGGTTGCCGGCCTCCATCACACCCGGGCCGCCGCCGGTGGCGATGATCCAGTCGTTGCCGCCCGCGGCCAGCGAAATTTCGGTCATCTTGCGGGCGAAGATCCGCGCTTCCTCGTAGTAATGCGACAGCGCCGCCAGTTGCGGGGTGCGGGCCCGGTCCTTGTGCTCGGGCGCGGGAATGCGGGCGCCGCCGAACAGCACCACGGTCGAGGTGACCCCGGCCTCGTTCATCGCCATCTCGGGCTTCAGCAGCTCCAGTTGCAGCCGCACCGGGCGCAATTCATCGCGGCAGAGGAATTCCTCGTCGGCGAAGGCCAGGCGATAGGTCGGCGACAGCGTCTGCGGCGTGTCGGGCACCTGCTCGGCGGCGACGCGATCCTCGCGGCTGTGACGGAATGCGTGGCGGCGGTCGTCATTCATGGTCTGGCCCTTTCCTCCGTGGGACACTCTGACTATCGTTCCGCCACGCGGATGACCAGTAACGGAGACGGCAATGGACTGGCGGGCAGAGATCGAGGCAGCGGCCGGGCGCATTGCGGGCCATGTCAGGCGGACCCCGGTGATGGAGATCACGCTGGGCGGATTCCCCATGGAAATCAAGCTGGAGCATCTGCAACACACCGGCACCTTCAAGGCCCGCGGCGCCTTCAACTCGCTGATCCGGGGGCCGGTGCCCGCCGGGGGCGTGGTTGCAGCCTCGGGCGGGAACCACGGCGCGGCGGTGGGCCATGCGGCGGCGAGCCTGGGCATCCCGGCGCAGATCTTCGTGCCCGAGATGGCGGGCCCGGCCAAGATCGCGCTGATCGAACGGACCGGGGCGGGGCTGACCGTGGTGCCCGGCCAATACGCCGACGCGCTGGAGGCGGCGCTGGCCCATGAGGCGAAGACCGGCGCCATGCAGGTCCATGCCTATGACGCGCCGGGCACGCTGGCCGGGCAGGGGACGCTGGCCCGGGAATGGGACGAACAGGGCCTATCGGCCGACACGGTGCTGATCGCCGTGGGCGGCGGGGGCCTCATCGGCGGATCGCTGGCCTGGTGGCAGGGCGCGCGCAAGGTCGTGGCGGTCGAGCCCGAGACCTCCTGCGCGCTGAACGCGGCGCTGGCGGCGGGCGGGCCGGTCGATGTGGAGGTCTCGGGCGTCGCCGCCAACGCGCTGGGCGCCCGGCGGATCGGCGGGCTGTGCTACGGGCTGGCGGCGGGGCAGGGGATCCCGTCGGTGCTGGTCAGCGACGCCGCGATTATCGAGGCGCAGAAGCTGCTGTGGCGCGAGGCGCGGCTGCTGGTCGAACCGGCGGGCGCCACGGCTTTGGCGGCGCTCCTCTCCGGCGCCTATGTGCCCACGCCGGGCGAGAAAGTCGCGGTGCTGCTCTGCGGGGCGAACCCCGCGCCCGAGCCCGTTTCCCGGGACAGGGCCGCATGAGCATGCCACAGCAAACACTCGTCCGGTTCGACGTGAACAAGGCCGCGGCTGGGGCGGTCAGCGGACCGCTGACCTCTGGCGCGATGGTTGCCTATGTGCAATCCCTCCTGGTGGCGGCGGGTTGGCATGCCACGGAGCCGGTTGAACAACTGGTCGAGGAGGTGTGGACCTGCGCGTTCGACAGCAAGGGCGCGCCCTTCAGATTGGCCGGTCAACTGGGGCAGCCCTCGGAGGATCAGGCGGAGCTGTGGTGCGCCGCTATGATCTCGATGGGTCGGGAAACGCGCTTCAGCCTCTTTGATTGGATCCGGGGACGCAATCGGGCCGACCCGGTGGCGGACGCCGAGGCGCCAGAGGCGGCCCTGGCGATCCTGGGCCGGGCGCCGGGCATCCGGAACGTCACGGTTGTCGACGCGTTCTGACACGCTGCCCTCGGGCGGTCGGTGTTCAACCGGCGCAAGGCACCTGCTCTCGACCCCAGTGATATCGGCGCACGCCGGGATCAGCCGTTCCGGAACCGCGCTCAGCGGGCCGACGGTGCAAAGCATCGCAATGGCAGGGGAAATCGCTGTGCATCGGGTGTCCTGCCGGGGGGTCTGCGGGGCCGGGCGGCGTCAAGAAGGCGCAGCCGGGAACGTTGTTTGTCCCCGTCGCTCATTGTATAGGCAACCGGGAAAACGCACCCGGAGAGAGCCCCATGTCGAACGCCGCACTCGAAACCGCCATCGAAGCCGCCTGGGAGGCCCGGGACGGCATCACCCCGGCCACGAAGGGCGAGACCCGCGACGCCATCGAGGCGACGCTGGCGGCGCTGGATTCGGGCTCGCTCAGGGTGGCGGAACGCGGCGCGGATGGCAGCTGGCACGTCAACCAATGGGCCAAAAAGGCGGTGCTGCTGGGCTTCCGCCTGCAGGACATGGATGTGCAGACCGGCGGCCCGCAGGGCGGCAGCTGGTGGGACAAGGTCGACAGCAAGTTCAAGGGCTGGGACGCGGCCCAGTGGAAGACCGCGGGCTTCCGCGCCGTCCCCAACTGCATCGTCCGCAAATCGGCTTATATCGCCCCGGGCGTGGTGTTGATGCCGTCCTTCGTGAACCTCGGCGCCTATGTCGACAGCGGCACCATGGTCGATACCTGGGCCACCGTCGGTTCCTGCGCCCAGATCGGCAAGAACGTCCACCTCTCGGGCGGCGTCGGCATCGGCGGCGTGCTGGAACCGATGCAGGCGGGCCCGACGATCATCGAGGACAATTGCTTCATCGGCGCGCGCTCGGAGGTAGTCGAGGGCTGCATCGTGCGCGAGGGTTCGGTGCTGGGCATGGGCGTCTTCATCGGCAAGTCGACCAAGATCGTCGACCGCGAAACCGGCGAAGTCATGTATGGTGAGGTTCCGGCGGGCTCGGTCGTGGTGGCGGGCTCGATGCCGTCCAAGAACAACGTGAGCCTCTATTGCGCGGTGATCGTGAAACGGGTGGACGCGCAGACCCGCTCGAAAACCTCGATCAACGAACTGCTGCGCGACTGATCCGCGACGCAGGGCCGAAACCCGCTGAGCGGATTTCGGCCGGACGGGAACTTTTTCCGGCGCTGGTGGTTAACACCGCAAGCGCCGGGGCTGTCCCGACGCCCCGTTACCAACTGGGGGACTATCATGACCGGACTTGGATGGATCGCAGCGATCGTCATCGGTGCCATCGCTGGTTGGCTTGCCGAACAATTCATGCGCTCGAATATGGGCATCCTGATGAACATCATTCTGGGCATCGGCGGCGCGCTGATCCTGAACGCCATCCTGATGGCGGTCATGGGCAGCACGCTGGGTGGCTGGATCGGACAGCTGATCGTCGGTTTCATCGGCGCCTGCCTGCTGATCGCGCTGGCCCGGATGCTGCGCCGCGCGGCCTGATCCGCGCCTGAGAATTTCGGCCCCAGGGCCGGATATCCCCCCGGACGCTGACCTCGTGCGTCCGGGGGGTTTCTTTTTACCCGGATAAAATACTTGACGGCGGCGCCCGGCGGGCGTAGCGGGGCGGCACGGTGTCGGGCACCGGCCGCCTGCGGACGCAAGTCACGGTGAAGCCCGAAAGACGGATGATCCTCACCCTCGATGCCTGTCGACGGTGGGCAATGCAGGCGCCCATCACGGTTGACAGGCCTCAGCGGAGGAAGGGCCGATGCCGTCCCGTCTTGCACCCGAGAACCGGTTTCTGTCGCAGCCGATCACTCGGCTGTTCTGGGCCAATGCCCTGCCGATGATCCTCATCATGATGATGAGCGGCCTGTTGTCGCTGGTCGATGCGCTGTTCCTCGGCCGCTTCGTCGGCACCGGGGCGCTGACCGCGGTCAGCGTCGTCTTTCCGGTCACCATGCTGACCATCGCCTTTGCCACGCTGGTCAGCGGCGGGATGTCCAGCCTGCTGGCCCGCGATCTGGGCGCGGCCGAGGCCCGGGCCGCAGGCGCGGTCTTTGCCCGCGCCCATGGGCTGGCGCTGCTGCTGGCGCTGGGCCTCATCGCCGCTTTCGCGCTGGCGGGCGGCTGGGTCACGGCGCGGCTGGCCGGGGGCGATCCGGCGATTGCCGGGATGGCCTGGACCTATCTGGCGATCACCCTGGGCGGGACGCCGGTGCAATTCTGGCTGGGCCTGCACGGCGATGCGATGCGCAACGAGGGGCGGGCCGGGTTGATGGCGCTGCTGTCGGTAGGCGTGACGCTGGCCAATATCGCGCTGAACTATCTGCTGATCGTGGAACTGGAAGGTGGCGTCGCGGGTTCGGCCTGGGGCACGATCGGCGCGCAGGCGCTGGGACTGGCGGCGCTGGTCGCGGTGCGCCTGCGCGGCGCGCTGCTGCCGCTCGCGGCGCTGAGGCGCTTCCCGTGGTGGGGCGGTTGGGGAGGCATCCTGACGCTGGGCGCGCCGATGAGCCTTGGCTTCACCGGGATCGCGCTGGTCTCGGCGCTGGTCATCAGCACGCTGCGCGCCACCTCGGGCGCGGATTACCCGGCGCTGGTTGCCGCCTATGGCATCGTCACCCGGCTGCTGGGCTTCACCTTCCTGCCGATCATGGCGCTGGGCCTCGCCACCCAGAGCATCGCCGGCAACAACGCAGGCGCCGGGCGGATGGACCGGGCGGGCGCGGCGCTGCGGCTGGCGCTGGCGGCCTCGGCCCTCTATTGCGGCGCGGTCGCGGCGCTGATGATCGGCGGCGGCGCGGTGCCGGGCGGGCTTTTCGTCACCGATCCCGCGGTCACCGGCCGTGTCGCGGGCATCCTGCGGCCGACCATGGCGCTTTACATCGTGCAGGGGCCGGTTCTGGTGCTGGCGATGTATTTCCAGGCGCTGGGGCTGGCCGGTCGCACGGCGCTGCTGACTCTGGCGCGGCCCTATCTGCTGATGCCGGTGCTGATCCCCGGGCTGGGCCTGACGCTGGGGGCGGGGGCGATCTGGTACGCCTTCCCGCTCGCCGACCTCTGCCTTGGCACGCTGGCGCTGATGCTCTGGTGGCGGGCCCGGGTGGAGGCCCCGGCATGACCGCGCTCGCCGAAGCCAAGGCGCAGGCCAGGGCCCTGCGTCGGGCGCTGGCCGACCAGGGCCGGGCGATCAGCCACGCCCAGGCGCTGGAGCTGGTCGCCCGCCAGGAGGGGGCCCGCGACTGGAACACGCTGCACGCCCGGCTGGCCGGGGCCGCGCCGCCGCCCTGGTCCCTCGGCCAGCGGGTCAGCGGCCGCTATCTGGGCCAGCGCTTCACCGGCCAGCTGACGGCCATGGCCCGGCGAGGCAGGGGCCATGCCGTGACAATCCGGCTGGACCATCCCATCGACACCGTGCGGTTCGAGAGTTTCTCGAACCTGCGCCGGGTCCTGCACGGGGTGATCGACGGGCAGGGGCTTTCGCCCCGGCGCACCTCGGACGGGGCGCCGCAGTTGGTCCTGCGGCCGGGCTGATCAGCCCTTGGCGGGTTTCTGGCCCACCGGGCCGCCCGCCGCCTTCCAGCCGCCGAAGCCGTCGGTGATGTGCATGACATGGGCCAGCCCCATCTCCTGCGCGACCTTGGCCGAGAGCGCCGAGCGCCAGCCCGAGGCACAATAGAACACGATCCGGTTGCCGGTCTGGAACTGCGGCTTGGCATAGGGGCTTTCCGGGTCGATCCAGAATTCCAGCATGCCGCGCGGGCAGTGAAAGGCCCCGGGGATCATCCCCTCGCGTTCCAGTTCGCGCGGGTCGCGCAGATCGACGAAGGTGACACCCTCGGTCCCGTGCAGCGCCAGCAGGTCGGCCGCCGGGGCGTGGTCGATCACCGCATTGGCCTCGGCCACCATGTCCTTGACGCGTTTCATGGCATTCCTCCTCAGTTCGGCGCAGCCAATCACGCGGGATGCGGCGAGGCAACCCGTCTGCTATCGCCGTAAACCGGCTGTTAGCCTTTCTGGCGCTTATGCTGGGGCGACATATCCGGTCATGGTGGTGTTTTGTCATGCTGACCTCGTTTCCCGTTCGCCTTGCCCTCTCGCCCGTCCTGCTGCCGCAGGCCGTCGCGGTGCGGCTGCGTGCCCTCGCGCTGCCGGAACCCTCGGGGCCGCGACAGGGGGTGACGGGACAGGGGCCGGTGCTGCGGCTGCTGGTGCTGGGCGATTCCTCGGCCGCCGGGGTCGGGGTCGGCGCGCAGGACGAGGCGCTGGCAGGGCGGCTGGTCGCCGATCTCGCCCGGGATTTCACCGTGCATTGGCGGCTGGAGGCGCGCACCGGCGCCACCTCGGCCCAGTCGCTGGAGCGGCTTTTGCAGCTCGACCTCGGCCGTATCGACGTGGCGGTGACGGCGCTGGGCGTGAATGACGTGACGCATCAGGTCTCGCCCGCGCGGTTCCGCGACCAGCAGCGCGCCATCGCCGCCTATCTGCTGCGCCACGGTGCGCAGCAGGTCTGGCGTACCGGCCTGCCGCCGATGGAGCGGTTCCCGCTGCTGCCCCGCCCCCTGCGCAACGTGCTGGGCGCGCAGGCCCGCAAGCTCGACCGCGTGCTCGAGGCGGAGTCGATCGTTCCCCTGCACCGTCTGCCCTTCGATCCCGCGCATCTGGACCCGGCCCTTCTGGCCCGCGACGGCTTCCACCCGGGGCCCGCGATCTATGCGGAATGGGCCCGCAAGCTCGCGCGGGAGATCCGGCTGCGGGCCTGAGTGGTCCGACGCTTCCGCCGGGCGCCGCTTCGCGCTATGAGGCGGCAGGCAAAGGTGCGAGGGATCATGGCCGAGAAATCGAAACGCCCGCAGAAGGTTTACACCCTCTTGGTCGAGGTCGGCCGCAGCAAGGACGACGGCCTGCCGCCGGGCAGCAGCGGGGCGGGGCTTCTGTGCTATGCCTCGGGCGTGGACGAAGCCGAAGCAGTGCGCGAGACGGTGGCGATCCTGAAACAGGCCGACCTCGCGCCGCTCGACGTGACCGGCTACGGCACGCTGGAAGAGCGGCTGGAGCAGGGCGACGAGATCGACCCCGAGGAACGCGCCCTGATGCAACGCGCGCTCGATGAGAACGCCGTGATCGTCGCGCAGATGACGCCCTTCGGCGCCTGACCCCCTGCCGCCGCTGCACGCCGTGGCTTCCATGGCGCCGGGGGGCGGGCGTGGCAGCCAGGGCTGGCCCGGTCCTGTCGGCGGCTCTCCTGCCATTGGCCGCGACGGCTGGCCGGGTGCGCGGGCATGAGCGGCCTCAGGCGGCGCGGGAACGCAGGGGGGCCGCCGGTCTGGAGGGCGCGGTTTCGGTCCGGAAGGCGGCGAGCAGGCTGCTGACGTCGGCGGATTGACCGTTCAGCGTCCCGATCAGGTCCGAATTCTCCTGCACCATGGCCGCGTTCTGCTGGGTTACCTGGTCAAGCGACAGCATCGCCGCCTTGATTTCGGCGATGCTCGAGGCCTGCGACACCGCTTCGTCGGCGATCTGTTCCATGGCGGAACTCGCGCCGGCGATCCCGTCGCCGATCTGCCGGAAGGAATGCGCCGCGACCTCGACCAGAGAGACGCCCTGCTGCACGATCTCGGTCGAGCGCTTGATCTGGTTGCGGATCTCGTTGGTGGTATCGGCCGAGCGCACGGCCAGCGCGCGCACCTCGCTGGCCACGACGGCAAAACCACGCCCGGATTCGCCCGCCCGCGCTGCCTCGACCCCGGCGTTGAGCGCCAGCAGATTGGTCTGGAAGGCGATGTCGTCGATCAGCGCCACCATGCGCGTCATCTCTTCCGAGGATTTGGCGATGCGCTGCATGACGGCGATCGCCTCGTCGACACGGCCCTGGCCCTCGGCCGCGTTGTTGCGCAGGCCGATCGCGGCCTCGCCCGCGCTTTTCGAGGCGCGCGCGGTTCCCGCCACCAGATCCGACAGCTGCGACAGGGCAGCGGTGGTCTGTTCCAGCGCGGCGGCCTGCGAGCCGGTGCGGCGCGACATGTCGTCGGTCGCGCGGTCGAGCTCGGCGCTGGAGGCGCGAAAGCCGCTGACGGCGCCGGCGACGCCGCCGATGGCTGTCCGCAGCCGCCCGACCGCGTCGTTGAAGCGCAGCCGCAGCCCGTCATATTCGGGCGGGAACTCGACGGCGATCTGGCAGTCGAGATCGCCCTGCGACAGACGCGCCAGCGCGGCATCGAGATGGTCGATCACCTGCTCGCGGTTGGCGCGGATCGCCTCGGCCACGCGCTGGTCGGCGGCGTTCAGCGTGTCGCGGGTGCGGTCGACCACGTCGAACATCTGCGCGAATTCGGCCGGCAGGCGCGCGCGTCGCGGGGGGATGTCGGCCCCGCGGCGGCCCAGCTGATCCATCGCGCTGCTCAGGTCGCGGAAATTGGTGCTGACCGAGCGGTTGACCAGATGCCCCAGAGCCGCGCTTCCGGTTATGGCCAGGATCGAGAGCGTCAGGAAACCGATAAAACTGGTCAATGACGCCTGCGAGCGAGCGGCGGCACGCGCACGCAGCCCTTCGGCGACGCGGGTTTCGACCTGGCGCAGTGCGTCGATCCAGGCGGTGGCTCGGCTGAACCATTCGGGTCCGCTGAGCCCGGGTACCGCGGCGCCCGGCCCGGCGGCAAGGATCGCGTCGCGGGCGGCCGCCACCCCGGCATCGCGCTGGAGCGCGGCGAAATCGACCCCCGCCAGCGCCCCGTCGAGTTCCTGCATCGCCAGCCGCAGCAGGGCGCCTTCGGTGGCGCCCCGTTCGATGAAGCTGCGGAACCCGGCCTGGGCAAAAGTCCCGGCCCCCAGACCGGTGGCCCCGACGGCGCGTTGCAGGCCGGCGGCCTCCTTCGCTTCGCTCAGGGCACCGAGGCCGGCACCGAGGCGCGTGATCTCAGGATCGCGTTGAAGCAGCAGCCGTTCCTCGGTCTGTTCGAGGATGGCGCGGATCGTCGCGGTGTATTGCGCCCCGGAATCCCCCGGTGCGACGGATTGGTTGTCGACCTGCGCGCGCAGGCCCGCCAGAGCGCCCAGCGCCGCGCGCGCAGCGCCGGGCACGGCCGGGGCCCGCGCGAGGATGCGGTCGGTCGCGGCCCGGGCGTCGGGCAGGGTGTCGCGGAAATTCGTGCCGCCGGACGACAGGAAACCGGCGCTCTGCCCGCGTTCGACCTGCAGATGGTGCACCAGATCGCCCAGCACGATCCCCTCGGCAACTGCCCGCTCGGTGTTGCTGGCATCGACATAGGCCTGCCATTTGCCAAGGGTCAGGGGACCGCTGACGGCGATCAGCGCAAGGAGCGGGATCGCGGCAAGGACCAGAACCTGATGGCGCAGCTTCATGACAAGCCTCCGAATCGTACGACCGTCCTTCTGACTAGCCGCGACTCGTGAATCCTTGGTTTAAGGCGCTCGGCCCGGCAGGCGCGCGCGGGCCCTCGCGGCCTCGCCGGGCAGGCCCAGCCCCTCGTAGACCTGCGCCAGTTGCCGGTTCAGGGGAATGCCGGTCGGATCATAGCCGCGGCGCAGTTCCAGCACCTGCTGCGCGGGAGACAACGCGCCCGCGCGGATCAGCGCATCGAGATGGATCTGCTCGAAGAAATCGCGCTGGGCGTGGGAGCCGCCGATCTCCTGCAGGCGGGGCAGGGCGCGGCCGAGATGCCGGGCGGCCAGCGCCGCCTCGCCCCGCGCATGGGCGGCAATGCCGCGGGCGGCGGGCAGCGCGACTTCCTCCCAGGCGAGGCGGTCATGGGCGGGCGTGGCGGCGCGGGCCTCGATGGCGCCGAGCAGCGTGGCGGCCTCGGGGCGCCGGGCGCGTTCCAGCGCGAAGAGATATTGCAGCGCCAGGAAGGGCGAGGTGGTGTCAGCGCCGCGTCTGGCGACGTGATCGGCCACGTCCTGCCAGCGCTCGCCCACGTCGATCCCGGCGAATTCCATCCGCGCCAGCAATGAGGCGGCGCCGATCTGGTCTTGCGAGTAATCCTTCTCGCGGCCCCAGACATGGCTGTCATAGACCGCCAGCGCATCGTCCTGCCGGTCGCGGCTGAGGTAAAACAGCGCGAGATGCCACCAATTATGGGTGTGCATGAAGGAATTGAGGTCGGCCCAATCGCCGGACACCGATTCGAGGAAGGCGATCCCTTCGTCCACCCGCCCCTGCGTCAGCATGACATGGGCCAGCGCGTGATGCGCCCAGGGGTCGGTCGGCTCGATCTCCAGCGCGCGGAGGGCGGCGGCTTCGGCCTCGGGCATCAGGTGGCATTGCTCGTAGCCGAAGGCGATCATGCCGTGCAGATAGGGGGTGTCCTCGGCGTGAGTGAGCGCGTGCAGGGCGATCCGCAGCATCCCCGCCGCATCGCCGAGGTTGAAGAGGTGGTATTGCCCCAGCTTTATCAGCGCGAGGTCGCCGGGCCATTGCCGCGCTGATTCCTCGGCCAGGCGGACCACCTGCGGGATATCGCCCGCGACCCAAGCCGCCAGAACCTGCGCATTGGCCTTTTCCCGAGGGTTGCCCGCGGCTTGCAGGGCGCGCTCGGCATAGGGGCGGGCCAGATCCGGGGCCATCGTCGATTCGAGGAACATGTAGAGCATCCCGGCATAGGCATTGCCGAGGCAGCTGCCCGGATGCTGCTCGATCAGGCCGAGGATGGTCACCGCCTGCGGTTGATACGCCAGGAACCCCTGGATGAAGGCGTCGATGGCGGCGATCAGCGCGGGGTCGGTGTCGGTGATCGGATTGCCGAGGTGGTCTTTGGTCATGGGGCGTCTCCGGTCAGCAAGGGGATCAGGGTGGCGAGCACGGCCTGCGGCGCGTCCCAATGCAGGGAATGGCCGCTGTCAGGGATCATCTCAACCCGCAGGTCGGGGATCGCGGCGAGGGCTGCGCGCGCGGCGCCCGGGGGGATCAGCAGGTCGTCGGCGGCCAGCAGGGCGAGCGTCGGGCAGCGCAGGGTCGCGGCGAGGGGGGCGGTATCGGCCCGCCCCAGCGCCGCCACCTGCGCGCGCATCTGCGCGGGGCGCTGGGCATGGGGATAGGCCAGCGACTGGGCGATGGCCGCGTCCAATTGGCCGGGGGCCTCGAAGAACCGGGGGTGGAACAGCCACGGCAGGAAGGCGCGCAGCCACAGGTCGGGCGGCTGGCCCTCGTCGCGCAGCCTGAGCATCAGGTCGAAAAGCGCGGCATTGCGGGCCATGACCATCGGGGCGCTGGCCAGAAGGGCGAGCCGGGACACGGCTTCGGGCGCCTCGGCCGCCATGGCGAGGGCGATCATCCCGCCCAGCGAATGCCCGGCCAGCGCCACGGGGCCGAGGTCCAGATGCCGGGCCAGAGCCAGCGCGTCCCCGGCCCAATGCGCCAGCGACAGAGGGGCATCGAGCGGCCTCGTGCGGCCGGTCGAGCGGTTGTCGGGGCGGATCACGGTGAAGCGCTGGGCCAGCGGCGCCACCAGCGGCCCCCAGCTGGCGCTGTCCGAGGCGGTGCCGGCGATCAGCATCAGGGGCGGGCCGTGACCGTCGATCTCGTAATGCAGCGTCACATCGGGCAGGGCGAGGGTCGGCATCAGCGCCTCCAGCAGGGCAGCAGGTCGCCGGGTTCCGGCCGGGCCTCGTAGATCGCGCGGGCGATGGCGCGGGACAGGCAGAGCGCGGCGGCGTGGCCGATCTCGGCCAGTTCGATATCCGAGGCGGGTTCGCCCGCGCCACTGGTCAGGGCAAAGACCAGATCGCCGTCATGCGTCGTATGCGCCGGGAGAACGGCGCGGGCGATGCCGTCATGGGCGGCGATGGCCAGGCGGTGGCATTGCGATTTGCTCAGCGCCCGGTCGGTGGCGACAATGGCGATAGTGGTGTTCGCCCGCTGCCCGAAAAGCGCCTTCGACTTCAGGGAGATGAGCGGCCCTCCGAGGCCCGAGGCCGGGTCGGGGCCAAGGCCGCCGAACTCGCCCCCGATCTCGAACGGGGCGGCCCAGAAATGGCCCGCGGGCGTGGTCACGCTGCCCACCGGATTGGCCGCGACCAGCGCGCCCACCGTCGTGCCGTCCCCCAGCACCAGCGAGGCCGATCCCAGCCCGCCCTTCTGCATCGCTGCCAGCGCCCCGGTGCCCGCGCCCTCGGTCCCCAGCGCGAAATCGGGCGCGGCAGCCTCCAGCGCCTGCCGGCCCAGCGCGCGGTAGGGGTTCTCGGCCCAGTCCTTGGCGCCGCCGTTCAGCAGGTCGAACAGGATCGCCCCCGGCACCAGCGGGATCAGCGCCGCGCCCAGTTGCAGGCCCCGGCCCGCGGCGCGCAGCCCCTCCGTCACGCCCGAACAGGCGTCGAGCCCGTAGGCCGAGCCGCCCGACAGAACCAGCGCATCGACGCCCGCGTTCGACTTGTCGGGCGCCAGCAGGTCCGTCTCCCGGGTGCCCGGCGCGCCGCCCATCACGGCGACGCTGGCCAGGAACGGCGCATCCCCGGTCAGCACCGTCACCCCCGATTTCAGGCCCGGGTCGGCGGCATTGCCGACCTTCAGCCCCGCCACATCGGTGATGAGGTTGCGCGGGCCGGGCCTATATGCAGCGGCCACCGTCAACCTCCATCGCCACCCCGGTAATCATCGAGGCCTCGTCCGAGCACAGGAACAGCGCGGCATTGCCCATGTCCTCGGCGGTCGAGAAGCGGCCAAGCGGGATGGTGGACAGGAATTTCGCCCGGATTTCCGGCGTGTCCTCGCCCATGAAGGATTTCAGCAGCGGCGTTTCCCCGGCCACCGGGTTCAGCGCGTTGACGCGGATGCCGGCGGGCGCCAGCTCTACCGCCAGCGCCTTGGTCGCGGTGATGACCCAGCCCTTCGAGGCGTTGTACCAGCTCAGCCGCGGGCGCGGCGAGACCCCGGCGGTCGAGGCGATGTTGAGGATGACGCCCGATTTCCGGGCCTTGAAACCGGGGACGAAAGCCTGCGTCGTCAGGTAGATGGCCTTCATGTTGACGGCGAAGATCCGGTCGAAATCGGCTTCCGGGACGTCTTCGGTCGCGGTGGGCAGATGGGTCACCCCGGCGTTGTTCACCACGATGTCGACAGCGCCCGCCTGATCGCGCAGCGCCTCGACCGCGGCACGGTCGGCCACGTTGCAGGCCACGCCCAGCCCGCCGATTTCCGCGGCCACCGCCCGCGCCGCCTCGCCGTTGATGTCGGCGACGATGACCCGCGCGCCCTCGGCCGCGAAGCGGCGGGCGATGCCCGCGCCGAAGCCCGAGCCCGCGCCGGTCACCACGGCAATCTTGTCCTGCAATCTCATGGCGTTCCTCTCCTTCATCGCCGGGCGTCGGGGCGCGCGGCGGTCCATGTCACTGTATCGGCCTCGCCCAGACGGGCAAAGCGCGCGAGTTCGGCGTCGAGCCGGTCGATGCGCCCCGAACCCCAGCGGCTGCCGGGTTCGGGCCAGAAGCCCGTCACCTCGATCTCGCCCCTGGCGCGGTTGCCCTTGATCTCGCAGCGCCCGACGAAGGTATCCCCGTCCAGCAGCGGATAGACATAATAGCCCCAGCGGCGCTGGGCGGCGGGCACGAACATCTCGTTGCGGTAATCGAAGCCGAAGAGCCGTTCCAGCCGTGTGCGGTCGCGGATCGCCGGGTCGAAGGGGTTGAGGATGCGCAGCCGCGCGGGCACCTCGGGCGCCGCGGCGAGCCGCGTCTCGATCTCGGGATGCGCCAGCGCCGCGCGCCATGTCCCGTCCGCCGACTGGACGCGCACCGGCACCGTCGCGGCGTTGTCGGCCCAGACGCGGGCCTCCTCGGCGCTGGCCACGGCGTAGAAGCGCTGCACCTCGCCCTGGGTCGCGACGGTCAGGCGGTTCAGCGCGTCGTCGTGCAGGCGGGTCAGGGCCTCGGCTTCGGGCAGGGGGTCATGCGCCGGAAAGACCCGGGCGCCGAGGTCGTAGAACTTGACGAAATTCACCCGGTGGCAGGTCGCCAGATCGCCCGCATACCAGAGCTGATCGAGCACCTTCTTGTGCGGCGGCCGGGCCCACATCTCGCGGCTTTCGGCCTTGGTTTCAAAGGCCTGGGTGGAGAGCGCGCCTTCAGCCTCGATCCGGGCGCGGATCGCCGCGATCTCGTGCTGCGCCAGACCCGACTGATACCAGGCGCCCCGTCCGGCGCGTTCGCCCAGCCGTCGGAACTGCACCTGCCAGAGGGGCAGCAGAGAGACGGGCAAGAGGCTCGCGTCATGGGTGAAATGCTCGAAAAGCGCCCGTTTGGCCAGATGCGGCCAGAGCTTCCCCTCGCGGTAGCGGCGGTTCCGCGACCACAGGATGTGGTTATGCGCGCGGGTCACGTTGCGGATCGTGTCGATCTGCAACAGGCCCAGCGCCTCGATCATCCCGGGCACGTCGACGGGGCCGGTGGCGGGGCCGGAAAGCCCGTTCACCGCCAGCCAGAGCCGCCGCGCGTCGCGGTTGGGGATGTCGAGGGGCGCGCTCATCCGTGCCAGGCGGCGACGGTCTTCAGGGTCGAGAAGCCGTAGAGCGCCTCGAACCCCTTTTCGCGGCCGTGGCCCGATTTGCCGACCCCGCCGAAGGGCAATTCCACGCCCCCGCCCGCGCCGTAATTGTTCAGGAACACCTGTCCCGCGTGCAGTGCCTTGGCCAGCCGCATCTGCCGTCCGCCATCCGCCGTCCAGACCGAGGCGACGAGGCCGTAATCGGTGGAATTGGCGATGCGCAGGGCGTCGGCTTCGTCGTCGAAGGGGATCAGCACCTGCACCGGGCCGAAGATTTCCTGCTGGGCGAGGGCGTGGTCCGAGGGGACTTCAGAGAACAGGGTCGGGCGGACGTAATGCCCGGCATTCCCGGCCTCGGCGGTCAGGACGCCCTCGGCGGCAACCGTCAAGTCGGCGCCCTGGGCGATGTAGCCCAGCACGATGCCCTTCTGCCGGGCCGAGATCAGCGGGCCGACGCGTGGGTCGCTCAGCGCCGGACCGACCGTCAGCTTGCCGTATTCCGCGGCCATCCGGGCGCGGACTTCCTCATAAACGCCCTTCTGCACCAGAATGCGGGACGAGGCCGAGCAGGTCTGCCCGGCGTTCTGGATGCCCGCGTTGACCAGAAACGGCAGCGCGCGGTCGAGGTTCGCGTCGTTGAACACCAGCTGCGGCGACTTGCCGCCCAGTTCCAGAGTCACCGGCACCACATTCTTCGCCGCCGCCGTCTGGATCAGCACGCCCACCCCCACCGAGCCGGTGAAGCTGACGTGCTGGATGCCGGGATGGCCCGCCAGCGCCGCGCCCGCTTCGGCCCCCAGCCCCGTCACCACGTTCAGCGCGCCCGCAGGCAGCCCCGCCTCCATCGCCAGCGCGGCGAAGGCCAGCGCGGTGAGGCAGGCTTCCTCGGCCGGTTTCAGGACGCAGGCATTGCCCATGGTCAGCGCGGCGCCGACCGAGCGGCCGATGATCTGCATCGGGTAATTCCACGGGATGATATGCCCCGTGACCCCATGCGGCTCGCGCAGGGTATAGACGGTGTAGCCGTCGAGATAGGGGATCGTCTCGCCGGTGATCTTGTCGGCGGCGCCGCCGTAGAATTCCATGTAGCGCGCCAGTGCCACGGCATCGGCGCGGGCCTGCGTCAGGGGTTTGCCCACGTCGCGGGCTTCCAGCACCGCCAGATCTTCGGCCCGTTCCAGCACCAGCCGGCCCAGCCGGGTCAGGATGCGCCCGCGTTCCAGCGCCGTCATCCGGCCCCAGTCACCGGCCCGCGCGGCATGGGCGGCAGCAACGGCGGCGTCCACCTCGGCGGCGGCGCCCCGGGCGATGCGGGTCAGTTCCTCGCCGGTCGAGGGGTCGGTCAGGGGCAGGCTCTCGGCCCCTTCGCGCCATTCACCGGCGATCAGATGGCTGGCGGCGGGGATCTTGAAGGCATCAAGGGGCATCGGCGGGGCTCACTTCGGGGAGTTTCGGCGCGGCGGCAAGCAGCGCGCGGGTGTAGGGATGCTGCGGCTCGGTGAAGACCTGTTCGGTCGGGCCCTGTTCGACGATCTTGCCCGCTTGCATGACCATCACCCGGTCGGTCACGCCGCGCACCACGCTCAGGTCATGGCTGATGAACAGGTAGCTGAGCGGCCGTTCGCGGCAGAGATCGGCAATCAGATCAAGGCATTGCGCCCGCACGGACACGTCGAGGGCCGAGACCGCCTCGTCAAAGACAATCAGCGCCGGGTCGTTGATGAGCGCCCGGGCGATGGCGATGCGCTGGCGCTGCCCGCCGGAGAACTCGTGGATATAGCGGTCGGCGTCGGCGGGTTTCAGGCCGACGGCACTCAGCGCCTCGGCGATCTTGGCGGCGCGGGCCTCGCCCCGCGGCGGGTTCTCCAGCAGGTGGAAGGGCTCGGCGATCAGGCGGCGGATCCGGTGGCGCGGGTTGAAGCTGCCGTAGGGGTCCTGAAACACCACCTGCATCTGGCGGCGCACACTGAGGTTGGGGTGCTTCTCGGCCCAGACCGGGGCGCCGTTCAATGTGATGGCGCCGGATTGCACCGGCTCCAGCCCCAGCAAAGCGCGGGTCAGCGTGGACTTGCCGCAACCGGATTCACCCACCAGCCCCAGCCGCTCGCCCTTGTTCAGCACGAAACTCACATCGTCCACCGCCCGGGTCTCCGTCCGGGGGCCGAACAGGCCCTTGCGCGGCTGGCGATAGCTGCGGACGACGTTCTGGACCTTCAGCAGCGGCACCGGCGGCGGGGCAGGAGGCAGGTCGACGCGGTGGGTCGAGGCCGCGAACAGCGCCTTCGTATAAGGGTGCTGCATGGCGCGGAAGAGTTGCGCCGTGGGGCCGCTCTCCACCACCCGCCCGTGCTGCATGACGACGATGCGGTCGGCCATGTCCGACACGACCGCCAGGTCATGGGTAATCATCATCAGCCCCATGCCGAAATCCTGCGTCAGATCCTTCAGCAGGTCGAGGATGCGGGCCTGCGTCGTCACATCCAGCGCCGTGGTCGGCTCGTCGGCGATCAGCAGGCGGGGGCGCAGCGCGATGGCCATGGCGATCACCACGCGCTGCCGCTGCCCGCCGGACAGCTCGTGCGGATAGCGGGACAGGGGGAAGCGATCCTCGGGCAGGCCGACGCGGGCCAGCACCTGGCGCGCGCGCTCCTGCGCCTCGGCCCGGGTGACGCGTTCATGTTGCAGGATCGTCTCGGCGACCTGGGTGCCGATGGTCATGACCGGATTGAGCGCGGTCATCGGCTCCTGGAAAACCATGCCGATCCGGGCGCCGCGGACCTTGCACATCTGGGGTTCGGTCAGGGCCAGCAGATCCTCGCCATCCAGCAGGATCTGGCCCTTGGTCCGGGCGGCGCCGGGCAGCAGCCCCATGGTGGCGAGTGCCGTCATCGACTTGCCCGAGCCGCTCTCGCCGGTGATGGCGACGATCTCGCCCGGGGCCACATTGAGCGAGACATCGTGCAGGATGTCGTAGGTGCCGATGGCCAGCGAGAGGTTCTGGATCGAAAGAAGGCTCATGTGCGGGCCACCCGGATGCGAGGATCGAGGAGGTCGCGCAGCCCGTCGCCCATCAGATTGAGCCCCAGCACCATCAGCACGATGGCCAGCCCCGGGATCAGCGCCACATGCGGCGCGATGGAGGCGAGCGTCTGCGCATCGGCCAGCATCCGGCCCCAGCTGGCGGTCGGCGGCTGGGCGCCGAGGCCGATGTAGGAAAGCGCGGCCTCGGCCAGGATGCCCAGCGAGAACTGGATGGTTCCCTGCACGATCAACAGGTTGGCGATGTTCGGCAGGATATGCTCGACCGAGATGCGGGCCTTGTTCTTGCCCGCGACCCTTGCCGCCAGGATGAAGTCGCGCGACCAGAAGCTGAGCGCCGCGCCGCGCGTCACCCGGGCGAAGACGGGGATGTTGAAGATGCCGATGGCGATGATCGCGTTCGAGGCCCCGGCCCCGAAAACGGCGGTGATGAGGATGGCGATGACCAGGCTGGGGAAGGCGAAGATCAGGTCGTTGCCCCGCATGATGACCTCATCCAGCAGGGATCCCCGGCGGGCGGCGGCGGTCAGGCCCAGCGGCACGCCGATGCCCATGCCGATGCCGACCGCCAGCAGCGCCACGGCGATGGAAGTCCGCGCGCCCATCATGATCATCGACAGGATATCGCGGCCCAGATGGTCGGTCCCCAGCCAATTGACCGCATCGGGGGCGTGCAGGCGGTTGGGGATGTCCAGCAGCTCGATGTCGTAAGGGGTCCAGACGAAGGACAGAAGCGCGCCGCCGAGGAACAGCGCGGTCAGCAGGGCGCCGAGGATCAGGGTACGGGGCAGGCTCATGCGCGGACCCTCAGGCGCGGATCGACCAGCGCATAGGCGAGGTCGACGGCGAAATTGACGACGATCACCAGCCCGACCAGCAGCATGACCACGCTTTCCACCACGATCAGGTCGCGCGAGGAAATCGCCTGAAAGATCAGGCGGCCGAGGCCCGGCAGGTAGAAGATCTGCTCGATGACGATGCCCCCCGCCAGCAGGAACGAGAATTGCAGGCCGATGATGGTCAGCACCGGGATGAGCGCGTTGCGGACCGCGTGACGCCACAGCGCCTGACGGCGGCTCAGCCCCTTGGCGCGGGCGGTGCGGATGAAATCCTCGCCCAGCATGTCCAGAAGCGACGAGCGCATGACGCGGGCGAGGATCGCCGCCTGCGGCAGGGCCAGCGCCACGGCGGGCAGGATCAGCGCCTTCAGCCCGGGCCAGACCCCGTTGCCCCAGCCCGGGAACCCCCCGGCCGAGACCCAGCGCAGGTTCACGGCGAAGACCAGCACGAGGATCATGGCGAACCAGAAATTCGGCACCGCGACGCCCAGCTGCGTGGCGCCCATGACGCCCGCGTCGCCCAGCTTGCCGCGGCGGCTGGCGGCATAGATCCCGGCCGGGAAAGCGATGACCACGGTGAGGGCCAGCGCCAGAACCGCCAGCGGCAAAGACACCACCATGCGGTCGAGGATCATCTGCGAGACCGGGGTACGGTAGGTATAGGAGCGGCCGAAATCGCCCTGCAACATCCCGGCGGTCCAGTCGAGGTAACGCTGCACCTTGGGCACATCGAGCCCCAGCTCTGCCCGCAGCGCCGCCACGGTATCGGGCCGCGCGTTCACGCCCAGCATATAGGCGGCGGGGTCACCCGGCACGACCTCGACCACGGTGAAGATCACCATCGAGGCGACGATCAGGCTGAGGCATAGCGATAGAAGGCGACCGACCGTGTAGCGGATCATCGCAGGCGGGCTCCCGGGTCGGTGGGGTCAGGCAGGGGAGGGCGGCGCCAGCGCAGCGCCGCCCGATGGCGTCAGGGCCAGGAAACCGCGGTCAGGTCGATGGCGGCGGTCGGCTGGTTCAGCCACAGCCCCTCGATCCCGGCGCGGGCCACGGTCGGCACCGCCAGCTCGAAGAGATAGGCGTTGACGTAATCCTCGGCGATGATGGTCTGCGCCTGTTGCAGCAGTTCGGTGCGCCGGGCCGGGTCCGTCGTTTCGTTCAGCGTGGTCATCAGCGCCTGAAGGTCCGGGTTGTTGTACTGGAAGTAGTACTCCGGGTTGGCGTAGATGTTGATGTCCATCGGCTCGGTATGGCTGACGATGGTCAGGCCGAAATCACGCCCGCGGAAGGTGGTTTCCAGCCATTGCGCCCATTCTTGGTTGTTGATCTCGGTCTGGATCCCCACGGCGCGCAGCTGGGCGGCGATGATCTCGCCCCCGCGGCGGGCGTAAGAAGGCGGCGGCAGGTTCAGCGTGGTGGTGAACCCGTCCGGCAGCCCGGCTTCGGCCAGCAGCGCGCGCGACCGCTCGGGGTCGTAGGTGGAGAGCCCCGTCAGATCGACGTAATCGGGGTTATGCGGCGCGAAATGGGTGCCGATCGGCGTGCCGAGCCCGTACATCGCCCCGTCGATCACCGCCTGCCGGTCGATGGCATGGGCCACCGCCTGACGCACCAGCGGGTTGTCGAAGGGCTCGCGCGCGTTGTTCATGGCAAGGATCGTCTCGCCCTCGGTATTGCCGACCAGAACCTGGAAGCGCGGATCGGCCTCGAATTGCGGCAGGTTCTCGGGCGCGGGGTAGCCGACGAAGACATCCACATCTTCGGCCATCAGCGCGGCGAAGGCGGCAGTCGGATCGGCGATGAAACGGAAGGTGGCCGTCTCCAGCACCGCCGGCGTGCCCCAGTAGTTCGGATTGCGGCTGATGTTGATGTGGTCGCCCTGCACCCAGTCGGCGAACATGAAGGCGCCGGTGCCGATGGGATGGGTCGCCGCCTCGCCGATGCTTTCGGGCGCCACGATCACCGCGTCACCCCAGGCGAGGTTGAAGAGGAGCGCCCCGGTCGGCGCGCTGAGCGTGACCTGCACCGTCAGTGGGTCGATCACCGTCACCTCGGCGATATTGGCGAAGAGCGCCTTCTGGGCGTTGGTCGAATCCTCGGCCCGGGCGCGGTCGAGGGTGAATTTCACGTCCTCGGCGTCCATCGTGGTGCCGTCGTGGAAGGTCACGCCGTCGCGCAGGTGGAAGGTATAGGTCAGCCCGTCCTCGGAAATGTCCCAGCTTTCGGCCAGCCCGGGCACGACCGAGCCATCCGACATGAAGCGCGTCAGCCCCTCGTAGATGTTGGAATAGACCACCGAATCGATGGCCTGCGCGGCGCCCGCCGTCGGGTCGAGGTTCGGCGGCTCAAGCTGCATCGCCACGTTCACATGCGTGTGCTGGGCAAAGGCCGCACTCGCGAACAGGGCCGTCGAACCGGCCAGCATCAGCGTCGTCAGTCGTTTCATTCCTGGGTCTCCCTGTTTTTGTCGTCCGGCAACAGCAGGGCGGCGAGGCTGCGGGCCATCACCGCCGCACTGTCCATCATGTCGTCGACCCCGACATATTCGTCGGGTTTGTGCGCAAGTTCCAGCAGTCCCGGCCCATAGGCCACACAGTTCTTCAGCTTGCCGATCCGGTCGATGTGTTTCTGGTCGTAGCTGCCGGGCGAGGCGACGAATTCGGCCTCGCGGCCCATCACCTCCTCGATGGCGGCGGCGACGGTGCGGGCGATCGGCGCGTCGCGGTCGGTCATCGAGGGGATCACGTGATTGAGTTCGCGCACGGCATAGTCGAATTTCGGCCGGTCGCGTTTCAGCCCTTCCAGCAGATCCACGATCTCCCCCCGTACGCTGTCGAGCGATTCCTCGACCAGATAGCGCCGGTCTATCACGATCCGGCAGCTGTCCGGCACGCAATGCGAGGGCAGCGCGGTCGAGCCCGGCGCCTTCTCGGGTTGGCCGCCGTGGATCGAGTTGATGTTCATGGTCGAGGAGCGCGCGCCCTCGGGCACCACCGGCATCTCGGTGTGGCGGGCGGCCATGGCGGGATAGAGCCGGTCCTCGAACCGCTCCAGCACCGCGCCCATGTGGCGCACGGCGCAATCGCCGAGGAAGGGCATGGAGCCATGGGCGATCTCGCCGAAGGTCTCGATCTCGGCCCACCAGCCGCCGCGATGGCCGAGGCAGACGCGGTCCTTCTGCAGGGGCTCGGGGATGATGACGTGCTGCACCCGCTCGGGCGAGAAGAAACCCTTTTCGGCCAGATAGGCGACGCCGCCATACCCGCCCGATTCCTCGTCGGCGGTGCCGGAAATCTCGATGGCGCCGGCGTAATCGGGATGGGTGGCCAGAAACGCCTCGACCGCGATGATGGACGCCGCCAGCCCGCCCTTCATGTCGCAGGCGCCCCGGCCATAGATCTTGCCGTCCTTCAACTCGCCGCCGAACGGATCCATTGTCCAGCCCGCGCCCACATCCACCACGTCGATATGGCTGGTGAAATGCACGCAATCGCCCGCCCGCCGCCCCTCGCGCCGGGCCACCACGTTCCAGCGCGGATAGGCCTCGCAATCGCCGGGGGTGCCATGGGCGCGGATGAGCTGCGTCTCGAAGCCCGCGCCCTTCAGGCGGCGGTCGAGATACTCGCAGATATCGCGGTAATTCTCGCCCGGCGGGTTCAGGGTCGGGATGCGGATCAGATCCTGGGTCAGGGCGATCAGCTCCTCGCGCCGCTCCTGCAGGGCGGCCATGAGGCGGAAGTGGCGAGGGTCGGTCGGGGCAAGGCTGGTCATGCGAGCAGATTGATGAAAGACAAATACGGTATCAATACCGTAGAAATACGGCATGGAAACCCAACTCGCCCTTCTCGCCTTCAACGCCGCTCCGGTCGCCATCGTGCTGACCGAACAACGGGTGATCCGCGCCTGCAACGCAACCTTCGCCCGGCTCTTGGGCTACCGGGCCGAGGATCTGCCGGGCCAGTCCTTCCGCCTCTTCTATGGCTCGGACGAGGAATTCGAGGAAATCCGCGACGTCGGCCTGACGCTGCTGCGCGAGACCGGCAGCTATACCGACGAGCGGCTGGTGCGCCACCGGGCTGGCCACGCGCTCTGGTGCCGGTTCCGGGCGACGACGCTGGCGCCCGAGGCACCGCTCGACCGGCTGGTGATGAGCTTCGCGCCGATCCACGAGGGCGGGCCGGTCAGCCTGTCGAAACGCGAGCGGCAGGTGCTGGAGCTGATGAACCGGCGCCTGACCAGCAAGGAAATCGCCGCCCGCCTGCATCTGAGCCCGCGCACGGTCGATGATGTGCGGGGGCGGCTGATCAAGCGTTTCGGCGTCAGGCGCTCGGCCGATATCCTGCCGATGCTGGGCGGGCGCGGCTGAACCCGCGGGTCATGCCGTGGTATCGGCCTGCGGCACGCGGTTGAAGGCATAATGCAGGCGGGCGAATCCCTCGGGTGTCTTTTCCGCCGCCAGCAGGGTCAGCCCCGCCTCAAGCCCGGTCGGCGGGAACAGGGGCCGCCCGCCGCCGATGATCTCGGGGATCACGAAGACCTGGATCTCGTCCAGCGCGCCGCGCTCCATGAAGGCCATCTGCAGGCGCCCGCCACCCAGCATCCAGACATCGCCGTCCTGAAGCGCCCGCAATTCGGCGATCAGCGCGTCGATATCGCTGCGGGTCTCCAGCGGGCCCTTCGGATCCTCGATCGGGCGCGAGGTCACGACGATCACCCGCTGCGCGCCATAGGCCCAGGGCGAGGGGTCGTTGGCGAGGAAATCATAGGTGCTGCGCCCCATGACCACGGTGCGGATGCGGCGCAGAAAACGGTCGTAATCCTTCTCCTCCGGTCCCGGCTGGTCGTGACGGAAAAGCCAGTCGAGACCGTCGTCCTCGGCGGCGATGAATCCGTCGAGGCTGGCGGCGATATAGCCGAGGATGGCGGCCATGCGATTCTCCTTGAATATAAATGAACGTTTATTTATATTCAGGCCATGAGCCGCCGCAAGTCCATTTCCGACGATACCCTGCTGGACCGCCTGCTGGTTGGCATGCAGCAGACCGGCCCCGCCGACCTGTCCTTTGCCCTGGCCGCGCGTTTCGCGGGCCTCTCTGCCCCGACGCTGGTGCAGCGCTTCGGCAACCGCGAGGCGATGGTCGAGGCGGTGCTGCTCAGGGCCTGGGACCTGCTCGACGCCCGCACCGCCGAGGCAGATGCCGCCTGCGGGCCGGGGGCGCAGGGGGCGGTGGATCTGCTGCTTCAGCTGACGCTCGGGGGCGAGGCCGAGCATGCCAGCGGCGACGGCCTGCTGCTGCTGCGCGAGGATATCCGCAATCCCGTGCTCCGCGCCCGCGGCGCCGCCTGGGGCGAAGCGCTGGCGCAAGCCATCGCGCGCCGGTTGCCGGGGACGGAGGAGGCTGCCCGCCTGGGATGGGAGGCGATCAGCCTCTGGCAGGGCGCCATCATCTGGTGGTCCTTCCGCCGCAACGCGCCGCTGGCCGAGGTCGTGGCCGGCACGCTGGACGGCTGGTGCAAGCGGAACGGCGATTTGCCCCGGTGAGGTTCCGGCCCGCGCGCGACACCGAGCCACGCCCGTTCGCCGCCATGCACCCGCAACCGCCGGTGAGCCGGGGCATCGCATTCAACGGCAAGGGAAGGGGGGGATGGTGCTGCAAGAGAGGATTGAACTCTCGACCTCTCCCTTACCAAGGGAGTGCTCTACCACTGAGCTACTGCAGCGTCGCCACGGGCGGCTGATTAGACGCAAAGCGCGGCCGGTGCAAGCCCCGACTGGACATTATTTCATCGAGCGTTAAGACAGGCCCATGAGCGGCGACAGGGTCAGCAAGAACGCAGCACCGGCCGGGCCCGACGGCGCCCGGCGCGTCAAGGCCGTGCGTGGCACCAAGGGCGACGAAGCCAGGGAGGCCCGCGTCAAGGCGGCGCTCAAGGCCAATATCGCCCGGCGCAAGGCTCAGGCCAGGGCGCGCGGCGAAAGCGAGGATATGGATGAGTGATGCGCGATTCGAAGACGGCGCCGAAGCGCCGCTGCGGCTTCTGGCCCGCGATGCCGAGGATCTGAAAGTGATATCGGCGCTGGTGCAGGACGCGGTGCTCACCGGCGCCGACCTGCGCTACAACCGCGCCCGGCGGCGATTCTCGCTGCTCCTGAACCGGTTCCGCTGGGAGGACGAAGGCCGGGCCCGGGCCTCGGGGCGGCGCTTCGAACGGGTGCGCGCGGTGCTCGATTTCTCGGATGTGACGGCCGTTTCGCATCAGGGCCTGGCCCGGGACGCGGAAACCGTGCTCTCGCTTCTTTCCATCGACTATACCGCCACGGCCGAGAGCGAGCCGGGCGCGCCCGCGGGGCCGGGCCGGGTGGTGCTGACCTTCGCCGGGGATGGCGCGCTGGCGCTCAGCGTCGAATGCCTCGAGGTCGAGCTCAGCGACGTGACCCGCCCCTATCTCGCCCCCTCGCATCAGGCGCCCGATCACTCGGCCTGACGCCGGAAACCGCACAGCGGCGGGAGGCACGCTCCCGCGCGCCTCCCGCCGCGGAGAGGTCGGTGCTTGTGGCGGCCCCGGGGGCCTTCTGCCCCCGGACCCCCGAGGATATTTGCGGAACGAAGATAGCAGATTAACGCCATTTTAACTCACATCTTCGTTCTTCAAATATCCTCGGGGGGTGAATGCCCGCAGGGCAGAGGGGGGCGGAAAGCCCCCCTTCTGCGGCGCGGCGGCACGCCGCGCCGCTGGTCGCCCGAGGCGCCCGCGGCAGCGGGCAACGAGGGCGAAACCCCTCCGCCGTTTCCTTCAGCAGAAGCCGGGGGCCAGTTTCACCGCGCCGGCGAGGATCCCGCGGCGGCTGCGCAGCGGGTCGCCCAGCCGCTTCATCGCCATCGGATGCGCCGGGTCCAGCGCGCCCAGCCGCGACAGCAGCGCGGTGATCGCCGCCTCAGACGCCCGCGTGCCGCCGTCCAGGACCTTCAGCGCCACGCCAAGCCCCTGTTTCGGCAGGATCGCCACGAAGACCGCCTCGGCGCCGGTCTTCACCGCGACGCCGTCCATTACCCGCATCAGTTCCGTGCAGGCGCGGCCCTCGCCGGCCACCATCTCGGGATGGGCCACCATCCCCTCGCGCAGGGCCACCATGGCGCGGCTGCGGGCGTCCGAGCCATTGGCGGTGGCGAAGCGGGCCATGGCGCGGGCCAGCCCGCCCACCGAGGTGGCGAAATTCGGGGCCGAGCAGCCGTCGATCCCGTAGCCGGGGCTGTCCTCGCCGGTCACCTCCTCGAAGGCCGCCTTCACCGCCTTCTGCACCGGGTGGCCGGGTTCGGTGTATTCCGGCCCCCCGCCGAGGTGCTTGTTCAGCATGAGGAAGCCCGAATGCTTGCCCGAGCAATTGTTGTGGACCTGGCAGGCCGCGTCGCCGGTGCAGAGGAGGCGCTTGTGTTCCTCGGGGTCGTCGGGCACCTGCGTGCCGCAGCGCAGGTCCTCCTCGCCCAGGCCCATGTCGGCCAGCCAGTCCCGCACCGCATCGACATGGATCGCCGCCCCGTTGTGCGAGGCGCAGGCCAGGGCCAGGCGTCTGGCGGGCAGCGCGGCGCCCGCGCCCGATTCCAGCAGGGGCAGCGCCTGGATCATCTTGCACGACGAGCGCGGGTAGATCACCGCGCCCGGATTGCCCCAAGCCTCGACCACGCCCCTGGCGTCGCAGATCACCGCGTGACCCAGGTGGCGGCTCTCCAGCAGGTCCCCGCGCCAGACATCGACAAGCGGCACAGCGCCCGCAGCAACGTCGGTCATGCCCTGAACTCCTTCACGGTTGCGCAATATTCCGCCAACGGGGGTTTCTCAGACCCGCGTTTTCGCGGTATGAGGCAGTCTACCGGGCAAACCCCTGTTGCGCCAGTTCAAAGCCTTGTGCGAAAAGGCCGGCGGCGGGGGACACGACTTACGCTGGAGGCACGGAAGACATATGGCATCTTCGTTCAAATTCGGCGCGATGGGCGCGATGTTGGCCCTGATGGCCGCTCTCCCCGCTCAGGCGCAGGATTCGACCAACCGGGTGGCGGTGGAAACCGCCTGGAGCGTTTTCGTCGACGGCACGCCGCGCGAATGCTGGGCGGTCTCGGCGCCCTCCGAGACGGTGAACACCCGCGACGGGCGCGCGGTCTCGGTGCGCCGCGGCGACATCCTCTTGTTCGCGACCTTCCGTCAGGGGCAGGGCGCGGCGGCCGAGGTGTCCTTCACCGGCGGCTATCCCTTCGCGCCCGATTCGACCGTCGAGGTGACGATCGGCACGGATACGTTCCAGCTGATCACCGATGGCGAATGGGCCTGGGCGGCCTCGCCCGAGGAAGACGGACGCATCCTCGCCTCGATGCGGCGCGGCCAGAACGCGGTGCTGACCGCCCGTTCGGCGCGGGGCACGCAGACGCAGGACACGTTCTCGCTGTTCGGCATCACCGCCGCGACCGAGGAAGCCCAGCGCCGCTGCGCCTCGTAAGCGTCGCAAAACGCGGCGTTCGACAGAATTGAAGGCCGCCGGGCTGTTCTGCCCGGCGGCTTTTTCCTATATGCTGCGCTTGCACTTCGTGCAGCCCAGACGGAGACGCGCATGACGATTCCTGTTCCCCAGGCCCCCATCACGCAGGACGTGCTGACGATCCCGCGCAAGGCCCCCGAGGGCGAGACGCCGAACCTGATCGGCATGACCCGCGAGCAGCTGCGCGCGGCGCTGATCGAGCATGGCACGCCCGAGAAACAGGCGAAGATGCGCGAGGGGCAGATCTGGCAATGGCTCTATCACTGGGGGGTGCGCGAATTCACCCTGATGACCAACCTGTCGAAGGATTACCGCGCCTTCCTCGACCGGACCTTCCAGATCAAGCTGCCCGAGATCGTCACCAAGCAGGTCTCGGCCGATGGCACGCGCAAATATCTGCTGCGCATCGACGGCGGGCATGAGGTCGAGACGGTCTATATCCCCGAGGAGGGGCGCGGCACGCTCTGCATCAGCTCGCAGGTCGGCTGCACGCTGACCTGTTCCTTCTGCCACACCGGCACGCAGAAGCTGGTGCGCAACCTGACGGCGGCGGAAATCGTCGGCCAGGTGATGATCGCGCGCGATGATCTGGGCGACTGGGACACGCCCGGCGAGGCCAAACGCGAGGAGCGGCTGGTCTCGAACGTCGTGCTGATGGGCATGGGCGAGCCGCTTTACAACTTCGACAATGTGCGCGACGCGATGAAGATCGTCATGGATGGCGAGGGGATTTCCCTGTCGCGCCGCCGCATCACGCTGTCGACCTCGGGCATCGTGCCCGAGATCGCGCGGACGGCCGAGGAGATCGGCTGCCTCTTGGCGATCAGCTTCCATGCGACTACCGATGAGGTCCGCGACCGTCTGGTCCCGGTCAACAAGAAGTGGAACATCGAGACGCTGCTGAAGGCGCTGCGCGACTATCCGCGGCTGTCGAACAGCGAGCGGATCACCTTCGAATACGTCATGCTGAAGGGCGTGAACGATTCGGACGAGGACGCGAAGCGGCTGGTGCGGCTGATCCGCGGCATTCCGGCCAAGATCAACCTGATCCCCTTCAACGAATGGCCCGGCGCGCCCTACGAGCGCTCGGATTGGGAGCGGATCGAGGCTTTCGCCGATGTCATCTTCAAGGCGGGCTACGCCAGCCCGATCCGCACCCCCCGGGGCGAAGATATCATGGCCGCCTGCGGGCAGCTGAAATCGGCGACCGAGCGGGGCCGCAAGTCGAAGGCCCAGATCGCGGCCGAGGCGGCGGGAGGCTGAGCCTGTGCCGCAGATCCTGTTCCTGGCGGTGATCGGCGCGGCGGCGGGCTTGCTCGCCACGCGGCTGATGCGGGTCAGGATGGACGTGCCCTCGGCCATGGGGCTGGGCGTGATCGGTGCGCTGGTTGGCGGTTTCGCCCTGCGGCTGATCGTGACGGTGGGCGGCTGGGCCATCACCTTCGTGCTGGCGGTGCTGGGCTCGATGGCGCTGATCTGGGTCTGGCAGCGGCTGAAACGCTGACAACGCCCTGAGGGAATGAAGAAAGGCGCCGGTTTCCCGGCGCCTTTGTCGTGTCGCGGTGGGGCGTTCAGTCCATCCCGCGGCTCGCGTTCCTCGGGTTTATCAGCCCGCGTTGCAGCGCGATCACCAAGAGCGCGATGCCGAAGCCCGCAAGGTCGGTGATCCAGCCGCTTTTGATCATCATCAGCGCCGCGACCAGCGTGACGATCCTCAGCACCGGGTTCAGCTTGCCGAACAGCCATCCCTGCACCGCCGAGGCCATCATGAAGATGCCGAAGAGGGCGGTGACCATCACATGGGCGATGTCGATCCATTCGCCCTGCATCAGCATCTCGGGCGCGTAGAAGAACATGAAGGGCACGATGAAGGCGGCGAGGCCGAACTTGAAGCTCTCGACCGAGGTCTTCATCGGGTCCGACTGGGCGATGGCGGCGCCCGCATAGGCGGCCAGCGCGACGGGCGGGGTGATGGCCGAGATGACGGCGTAGTAGAAGATGAAGAAGTGGGCCGTCAGCGGCTCGATCCCCATCCGCACCAGACCGGGCGCGATGACCGCCGCGGCCACGGCATAGGCGGCGGTGGTCGGCATCCCCATGCCCAGGATGATCGCCACGAACATGGCGAAGATCATGCCGACGAACTGGTTCTGCCCGGCGATTTCCAAGAGCAGCGAGGAAAAGCGCGTGCCGATGCCGGTCAGGGCGATGACACCGACGATGACCCCGGCGGCGGCGCAGACGGCGACCATCTGCAGCGCCATGCGGGCGGCGATCTCCAGGCCCCAGAAGATCTCCTTGATGCCCATCTTGGTGGGGGTCAGCCAGCTGACCACCGCCGCCGCGCCCATCGACAGCGTGCCCGCGCGGATCACCGAATAGCCCATGAAGAGGGCGCCGATCAGGATGATGATCGGGATGAACAGGAAGACCCGGCGCATCATCAGCGGCAGCGAGGGCAGTTCGTGCCGGGGCAGGCCCTTCATGTGGTTCTTCAGCGCTTCCTTGTCGACCATGAAATAGACCGACACGAAGTACAGGACCGCCGGGATGATCGCCGCGATGGCAATGTCGCGGTAGGGGATGGCGGTGATTTCCGACATGATGAAGGCACCGGCGCCCATGATCGGCGGCATCAGCTGCCCGCCGGTCGAGGCTGCGGCCTCGACCGAGGCCGCGGTCTGCGGCTTGTAGCCCACGCGCTTCATCAGGGGGATGGTGAGCGAGCCGGTCGCCACCACATTGCCCGCCGAGGTGCCGTTTATCATCCCCATCAGCCCCGAGGCGAAGACCGCGACCTTGGCCGGGCCGCCGCGGGCCGACCCAGCGACGGCGAAGGCGAAGTTGACGAAGTATTCGCCGACACGCGACGCCTGCAGGAAGGCGGCGAAGGCGATGAACAGGATGATATAGGTCGACGAGATGGCCGTGGTCGGGCCGAGGATGCCGTTATCGGTATAGATGAAGGCGAAGAACCGCGCCGCGGCATAGCCGTTGTGGTGCAGGACCCCCGGCAGCCAGGGACCGGCGAAGCCATAGGCGATGAAGACGGCGACGATGATGACCAGCGCCAGACCCGCCAGCCGCCGCGTGAGTTCAAGGATCAGCACGATCCCCGAGATCGAGGCCCACATGTCATTGGGATGCGGGAAGACCTGAGCGCGGATGCGCAGGAAATCGGCGTGGGCGATGATATAGAGCGCCACGATCACCGCCGCGACCGCCAGCAGCGTATCGGCCCAGGACAACGAGGCGCGGTCGCGTTTCGGCGCCAGCCACGAGGCGGAGAGCGCCGCCAGCGTCCCGGCAAAGAGCGGATAGCCGAAGGTATAGACGTATTTCGTGGCGGGGGCGCCGGTGGCGATCAGGTCGCCCGTCACCCACATGGTCGCCAATTGCCCGCCAGCCACTGCCAGCAGCACCGCCGCGACCGGGACCAGCACCCGCTCGTACGGGGTCAGGGCCGTGGCCTGGCTCGCGTCGGGCAGCGGGCGCGCGGAATAGAGCACGAAGCCCAGCGCCAGACCGCCGCCGACATGGATCAGCCGGTAGACCCAGGGCTCCAGCGGATAGACGTTCATGACGAAGATGTGGAAGCTCGTGTAGAGCACGCAGAGCACCGCCACGAACAGGCCCAGATTGCCGCCGAACACCCGCTGGTTCGAGGCGATCACCTCGTCGTCGACGCCCTCGGCGATGGTCTCGGAATCGGCCTGCGTCGCCGCGAGATCGGTTGAAGACATGATTTCCTCTGCCCCTTTCTATGAAAAAACCGGGGCGCGCGGTTTCGTGCACCCCGGTCAGTCGTCACCCGTCGGCGGTTCAGCCGCGCAGTTCTTCGGGAATGGTGATCCCGTGCTCTTCGTAGTAGCGGACTGCGCCCGGGTGGAACGGCAGGAAGGTGTTGTTGAGGACGTTGTCCATGATGGTTTCCGACGCCGAGGCGTGGATCTGCATCATGCGGTCAGGGTTTTCCATCACCAGCTTGACGATCTCGTAGGCCAGGCTGTCGGGCATCGAGGCGTTGGACACCGCGAAGTTCCACATGGCGACCGTGGTCTGGTCGTAGTCATGCCCGGCATAGGTGCCCGCGGGGATGGTCAGCGGCGAGACTTCGGGATGGGCGGCGAGGATCTGCGCCAGTTCGGCCTCGTTGAAGCCGAACATGCGGACATCGGCCTCGGCCGAGAGCTGCGAGAAGGCCGAGATCGGCACGCCCGCGGCAAAGGCGAAGGCGTCGATCAGCCCGTCGGTCAGCTGGCCCGCGGCATCCGAGGCTCCGGCGTTCGACACGGTGGCGTTGACGCCCAGCGTGTTGAGGAAGCGCGGCCAGTAGGTGCCGGGCGTACCGCCCGCCGGACCGACCGAGACACGGCGACCCGAGAGGTCGGTGACCGAGGTCAGGCCCGAGGAGGTCAGGGTGATGACCTGGAACGGCGTCTGGTACATCGGGAACAGGGCGCGCAGATCGCGATGCTCAAGCCCGGGGGCGAGTTCGCTCTGGCCGGTCCAGGCCTCGTAGGCCGGGCCCATGGTCACCAGGCCGATGGCGTGGTCGCCCAGCTGCACCAGCGTGGCGTTCTGCACCGGGCCGCCGGTTACTTCGCCCGAGGCGTTGACGCCCAGCTCTTCGCCGATGAACCCGGCCAGGCCGTTGCCATAGACGAAATAGGTGCCGCCCTGGCTGGCGGTGCCGATGGTGATGGAATCCGGCCAGCCGGCGCGGTCCTGGGCGAAAGCGGGCGTGGTGGAGATCAGCGCGGCAGCAGCCAGCGCAGCGATATTCAGACGCATTGGGGTCCTCCCTTGGACGTTTGCGCGTATTGTTGGCAAACCCCGGCCGCTCCTCGGGCGGCGCGGGACGCTGGGGCATAGGGCGGCCGGGGCCCCCGCGAATCAAGGATGCTGAGGAGAGGGGATGCAGATTCTGCGGAGGGCAGCACCGGTTTTGGGTGGAAATCCACCCATCACGGCGGCGTGTGGGTGGATTTCCCCCCGTTAGCGGCTGAACCGGGGCCAGAGTCGCGGGGCGGTCAGAACCGGGGGGCGGCGGCGAGCATCGACCAGTGCAGGCGGCCGTTCGCGGCCCTTGCGACGCCGAAGCCCGCCTCGCGCGCGTCGCGGGCCAGCATGTTCAGGCGGTGGTCGGGCGAGTCCATCCAGCCCTGGATGATCTCGGGCGCGCTGGTCTGGCCCTCGCCGATGTTCTCGACCGCCATGGCATAGGGATAATCGACCCGCCGCAGCCGCCGGCCGAGGCCCGCGAACCAGCTGCCGCGATGGCTGAGCCGCTCGCGGTCGGCCATGCGGCAGGCCTGAACCTGCGCCGCCTCGTCCAGCCGCGGGTCGGGCAGCAGCGTGCCGACGCCCTGCGCCGCGCGCTCGGCATTGGTAAGATTCAGCAGCTCCACCCGCAGACCGGCCAGGCCCGGCGGCACCTCGCAGGCCAGCGCCGGGGCGCCGGTCAGGAGGGCAAGCAGCAGGGCGAGGCGCAGCATCATGGCGCCACGGTTCCACCTTTCGCGCCACGACGCAACTGGTGCTCGCGCAGCGCGATGAAGATCACCGCCGAGACAACCATCACCCCGCCCGCCACGACCCACAGGTCCACCGGCTCGGCAAAGAACACCGCGCCAAGCGTCACCGACCAGACCAGTTGCAGCGCGGTGACCGGCTGCGTCACGGTGATCGGCGCGGCGACGAAGGCATAGGTCATCATGTAATGCGCGGCGGTGGCGGCGGTGGCGATCAGGAACAGCACCCACAGCTGCCACAGCGTGACCGGCTCCCAGACGGCGAGGGCGAAGGGGGCGAGGCCGACCGTCACGGTCAGCGACATCATGCCGACGATGACGCTGGCCGGGACGCGGCCGCTGAGCTGCTTGGCCATCAGATACGAAATCGCGAACAGGACCGAGGTGCCCAGCATGGCGACGTGGCCGGTGTTCAGCTCGCGCAGGCCGGGCCGCAGGATCACCAGCGCGCCGAGGATCGCCACGACGATGGCGACGATCCGGCGCAGGCGCAGCCGCTCGCCCAGAAACAGTGCGGCCCCGATCGAGATCCAGATCGGGTTGAGGTAGCTCATGGCCGAAACCTCGGCCAAGGGGATGCGGGTCATGGCGTAGAACCACAGCATCACCGCCAGCGTATGCGCCACGCCCCGCCAGCCGAAGGCCCGCCAGGTCGCCGGTTCCAGCCGGGTGCGCCTGAGCACGCCCAGCACCGGCAGCACGAAGACCAGCCCCAGCGCGTAGCGCAGGAAGGCCGATTGCGCGGCGGGGATCGAGGGGCCGAGGTATTTCACCCCGGCGGTCATGGCGACGAAGCACAGGCCCGATCCCAGCATCCACAGGATGCCCGCCAGCGGCCTGTGGTCCTGGGCCTCCGGTGTGGCGGGGGGCGGGGTCGGGACAGTCGGCTCGGTATTTAACGCGTTCATGATCTCTGGCATGCCGTGCCCCGGGCGCGAGCGCAAGGGCAATTCCCCGCCGCTCCGGTCACAAGGGCCAGATCAGCGGGATCAGCAGGGTCGAGGTCAGCGCCGCCAGCGCGTTCAGCGGCAGGCCCACGCGCAGGAAGTCGGTGAAGCGATAGCCGCCCGGCCCGTAGACCAGCGTGTTGGTCTGGTAGCCGATCGGCGTCGCGAACGAGGCCGAGGCCGCGAACATCACCGCCACGACCAGCGGCCGGGGATCCACGCCCAGCGTCTGGCCAAGGCCGATGGCGACGGGCGTCACGATCACCGCCACGGCGTTGTTCGAGACGACCTCGGTCAGGGTCATCGACACCAGATAGACCGCGGCGATCAGCGCCCAGCCGGGCAGGTCGCGCAGATAGGGCTCGACCAGATCGACCAGCAATTGCGCCGCGCCCGAGGCCTCGAGGCCCGCGCCCACGATCAGCATGCCGAAGATCATGGCCAGCAACTGGCCCTCGATGAAGCCGAAGGCCTCTTCGCTGTCGATGCAGCGGGTCAGCAGGATGATGACCACGCCGATCAGCGCCAGCACCTGGATCGAGGCGACATTCAGCGCCGACAGGCCGACCACCGCCGCCAGCACGCCGATGACGATGGGCGCGTGGCCCCGGCGGAAGGCGCGTTCCGAGGGCTGGCTGATCTGGATCAGGTCCATGTCGCTGGCCAGCCGCCGGATGTCCTCCAGCGCGCCCTCGATCAACAGCGTGTCGCCGACCTGCACCACCAGATCGTCCAGCTGGCGGCCGATGTTCTGGTTCCGGCGATGGACCGCCAGCGGGTAGACCCCATAGCGGCGGCGCAGGCGCATCTGGCCCAGCGAGCGGCCGACCATGCGGCAGCCCGGGGTGATCAGCACCTCGACGGTCGAGGTTCGCACCGAGCTCAGCTGGTCGACCAGCCGCACCTCGGGATTGGCCTGCAGGCCCAGAACCTCGGACATCTGGGTGCGCAGCACCACGCGGTCGCCCTGTTCCAGCACCACATCCCCCATCGCCCGGCGCAGCGAGGCATCGCCGCGGAGCACGTCGATCACCCGGGCGCCGCCGCGGCGGAAAAGGTCGACCTCCTCGAGCCGCTTGCCGATCAGCGAGGACCCCTCGGGCAGCGCCACTTCGGTGAAGAATTTCATCGGCGCCCGGTCGCCCATCAGCGCGGTCATCGATTCGCGCACCGGCAGCAGCCAGCGCCCGGCGAAGGCCAGATAGGTGACGCCGACCAGCGCCAGGGGCAGGCCTAGCAGCGTGATCTCGAAAACGCCGAAAGGGGCGAGGCCGGCCGCCTGGGCCACGCCGTCGACCAGCAGGTTGGTCGAGGTGCCGACCAGGGTGATCGTGCCGCCGAGGATCGAGAAATAGCTGAGCGGGATCAGCAGTTTCGATGGCGCAAGCTGCATCGCCCGGGCCAGCTGCACGAAGATCGGCATCATCACCACGACGATGGGCGTGTTGTTGACGAAGGCCGACATGGCCAGCACCGTCATGGTGACGACGATCAACGTGGTCCGCGGCCGTTCCGTCACCTGCGAGATCGCGCGCTGCGACAGGAAATCGAGCGCCCCGGTGCGCACCAGCCCGCCGACGATCAGGAACAGCGCGGCGATGGTCCAGGGGGCGGGGTTGGCAAAGACGGCGAGGGCCTGGCCCTCGGGCACGATGCCGAGGACCAGCATCAGCGCCGCCCCGGTCAGCGCCACCACCTCGACCGGGTATTTCTCGGAGATGAAGGTCGCCAGCATGCCGGCGACGATCACCAGCGCGGCAACGGGCAGGTACTCGGGCGGCAGCTCAAGTCCGAACATCGGTATTGTCTCCTGTCCGGGGGGGCGGGGCCCGCCACGGATCTCCGGCATAGGCGGCCATCGCGGGGCGCCCGGCAAGCCCGAAAACGCAGCCCCGGTCGCCGGGGCGGGCCGCTGTCTGCAAAGCGGCAACACCGGCGGGGCGGCGCGCCGCCCGCGCGCAGAGGGCGGGCGCGCCTCCCGCGGGCAGGGGTCGTGTCACGGTGCGGCTTTCTCGGGCGCGGCAACCGAGGGCGTGACGGGGGCGGGGCCGCTGGGTTGCAGCCGCCCGCCTTGGCGGACCATGGCCACCGACAGCGCCTTGCCGGTGCGGTCGTCGGTCTCGACAAAGATGCCCGAGACGGTGGCCTGCCCCAGCGCCGGCTCGAACCGGGCGCGCGGCATGCCGGTGATGAAGCGCCGCAGCGGCTCTTCCTTCTGCATGCCGATGACGCTGTCGTAATCGCCGCACATGCCCGCATCCGTCAGATAGGCGGTGCCGCCGTTCAGGATCTGCGCATCGCCGGTCGGCACATGGGTATGCGTGCCGACGACCAGCGAGGCCCGGCCGTCGCACCAATGGCCCATGGCCATCTTCTCGGAAGTGGCCTCGGCATGGACATCGACGATGGTCGCCTGCACCCGCCCGCCCAGCGGATGGGCGCGCAGCACCGGCTCGATGGCGCTGAACGGGTCGTCGAAGGGGCGTTTCATGAAGACCTGCCCCATGACCTGCGCCACCAGCACTTGCCGACCGTCGGGCGCGTTGAAGACCCTTGCGCCGACCCCGGGTGCCACCTTGGAGAAGTTGATCGCCCGGATCAGCCGCGGCTCGCCGTCGATATGGCCGGTCATCGCCTTCTGGTCAAAGGCATGGTCGCCCAGCGTCACCACATCGGCGCCCGCAGCGAACAGCCCCGCGGCATGATCGGGCGACAGCCCCATGCCCGAGGTCGCGTTCTCGCCGTTGACCACCACGAAATCCAAGGCCCAGTCCCGACGCATCCCCGGCAGCCGCTCGGCTACCGCGGTGCGACCGGCCCGGCCCATCACATCGCCAAGAAACAGAATCCGCATTCCCGTTTCCTACGCCCCAAGTCGGCGTGAGGAAAGCGAAATCCTGTGAGGCCCCTGCTGGGCGGCGCCTGTATCACGCGGACAGGGGGGCAGGGGCGGCGGGGTCAGAAGCCGTCTTCGTCCCGCACCAGCCCGCTGCGCACCGCCAGCGCCACGGCCTCGGCCCGGTTCGAGACATCGAGCTTCTTCAGGATCGCGCTGACATGGTAGCGCGCGGTTGGCCGGGTGATGCTGAGCAGCGCGGCGATCTCGGGGTTGGTCAGGCCCTTGACCATCAGCGCCAGAACCTTGAGCTGCTGCGCCCCCAGCACCTGCGCCAGATCGCCGGTATCCGCCCCGCGCGCCGCGGCCTCGCTGCCTGCGGGGCGGGCCAGGCCTTCGCCCCGGGCGACGCGGCGCAGCGCCTCTTTCAGCGCCAGTTCCGAAACTTCCTTGGGCAGATAGCCGCGGACCCCGGCACCCATCATGGCGTCGATCAGATCGTCGGTGGTGAAGGAGCTCAGCGCCACGATCCGCGCGTCGGGATCCTCGGCCAGCAGGGCGCGGGCGGTGTCGATCCCGCTCATGCCCGGCATCCGCACATCCAGCAGCACCACATCCGGCCGGCTGGCCCGATAGGCGGCGACCGCGGCCTGTCCCTCGCCCAGTTCGGCCACGATCTCGAAACCCGGGTCATCGGCCAGCACGTGTTCGATGCCGCGGCGCACGACCAGATGGTCGTCAACCAGCATCACCCGAATCGCCGTCGCCGTTGTCATCCGAAAACCAGATCGCCGTGATCCTGCACCCTCTGCCGGGTGCCGTCTCGACCTCCAGCATTCCGCCCAGTTTGTCCAGCCTTTCACGCATGATCGCGAGGCCGAAATGACCCGGCGGCACCGCATCGGGGTCGAAACCGGCCCCGGCGTCGGTGACGGTCAGCATCGCCTGCCCGTCGACGGCGTCGAAACTGGCCTCGGCGCGGTCGGTGCCAGCGTGGCGGGCGGCATTGGTCAGGGCGGCATGGGCCACTCGGAAGAAGGCGTATTGCACCTCGCCCGGCAATTGCGCGTCGCTGTCGACGCTGACCGTGACCTCCAGCCCGTAGCTGCGCGCCATCTCCTCGGCCACGCCGCGCAGGAGCGTGCCGAAGGGCTGGCTCAGCATCTCCTGCGAGCGCAGATGCATCAGCAGGTTGCGCGTCTCGGCCAGCGCGGCGCGGTTCAGCGCGGCCACCTGGCGACCGGCCTCCGCGGCCTTGGCGGGATCGTTCTGCTGCAGCCGCGGCAGGCTGTCGGCGATCAGCGAGGCGGCGAAGAGGCTCTGGCTCACCGCGTCGTGCAATTCGCGCCCGAGGTCGGCACGTTCCTCGAGCCGGGCGTTGCGCGCCGACAATTCGACCGCCTCGGCCGAGCGCCGCTCGACTTCGGCTTCCAGCGATTGCAACAGGCGCTCGCGCTCGGCCGCGACCTCGTTGAAGGCCCGCGCCAGCGCGCCGATCTCGTCCTGGGCATAGACCGGGATCGGCGTGCCCAGATGCCCCTTGCGGAACCGTTCGACCCCCATGGCCAGCGCCGCCAGCGGGCGCTGGACGCTCAGCTGCACCAGAAGCGAGAACAGCACCAGAAGCCCCGGCACCGCCAGCAGCAGGAAGGCGGCCATCGGCCCGAACGCCGCGTTCATCGCCTTGTAGAAGGCGGGCCGCCGGTCATCGACCGCGCCGGTGCCCGGCGGCAGGTGGCGGCCGGCCAGCGCGCCCTCCAGGACCGTGCCATGGCGCGAGCCCGGGGTCAGCCCGACCAGCATCGCCACATCGTCGGGGCGATAGAGATTGGCCCTTGGATGCAGCGGGATCTCGAAGAAGGCGATGTCGAGCGTGCCGTCGGGATAGAGCGTCAGCTGCGCGTCGTAGCGCTGGTCGGGGGCGCCCTCGATGGTCATGTGCGCCCAGCTTATCACCACGCGGCCGGGCAGGGCGTCGACGAAGACGCCGCTGTCGGCCGAGGGGGCCCGGGGCGGGGTAAGGCGCGCGGCCAGCACGAAGATCGCGGCTTCGGGGCCATAGCGGTACTGGATATCCTCGAGCCGGGGAAAGGCGCCCAGCCCGACCAGCCCGGTATCGCGGACATAGAGGCTGCGGTGGCGCTGGCCGAGGAAGGGCAGCTCGAAGGGCAGGGCGACGGGCTCGGTCTCGGGGCCCGGGCGGTGCAGCAGGGGAACCACGCGCTGCGCCTCGATCGTGGTGATGTCATAGCCGCCGTCCGCGGCGGGGGCCAGGCGATAGGCCTGCCCGGCGTAGGGGGCGCCGCGGTCGCGGAACCCGTCGAGGATGGCGGGCGCCACCAGCCAGGACAGGGCCGAGACGATCATCAGAAAGGCGACAAGGACCATCGCCGCGATCTTGGTCGTGGTGCCGGAGCGTTCGGGCAGATAGCTCAGGAAGGTCCAGACGAAGCCCGAGAAGACCAGCAGCACCAGCCAGCTGAGGATGGTTTCGGCGACGCTCCAGCCGAGGATGCCGGTGCTGCGGGCCAAAAGCACCAGCGCGAGCGCCACCGGCATCAGCGAGAAATAGAAGATGCCGCGCGCGGCCGAGGCCCCGGGGCAATCGGTCAGCGGGCGGAACGGGTTCAGCAGAACCGGCCCGACGCGCCGCCAGCCGTCGGGGCCGAGCGCGCGCCGCAGGTTCACAAGGCAGAAGGCGGGCGCGACGACGAAGCCGGTGACGAAGGCGGTCCGCAGCCAGGCGTCACGGAAATAGACCGTGCCCTGCGACAGATAGATGGTGCGCGCCACGGCGATGGCGACCTCGCCCGCGACAAAGAGCGCCAGCGCCAGCGCCAGGACCTTGCGGCCGCGGCGCGACAGGATGCCCTCGCCGAAGAGCCGCTCGGCAAAGAGGATCGAGGCAGCCATGGCAGCGCTGCCCGAGGGGGCGGCCCAGGGCAGGATCCAGGCGGCGACATCGCGGTCCAGCACATGGCTGAGCGTCACCAGCACCGCGCAGAGGGCGGCCATGGCGAAGATCCAGAGCGGCGGCATCAGCCCGTCGGTCGGGGTTCCCTGCCGCCGGGCGACGATCACCCGGACCCCGAAATAGGCGGCGATCACCGTCCCCAGCAGCGAAAAGAGCAGGGCGTTGATCGCCAGGGGACCCCAGTACAGGCTCGGCATCGCTCTCACCCCACGAGAGAACCGCCGGGGGCGGTATCGGCGGCACGGAAAAGGGGCGAGGCCCCGCCCGCGGGCGGGTCTGCGGACCCCTCGATCCCTGTCCTAGCGCATTCGGCGGGCCGGGAACACTGGACAGCTGACCAGCCGCGCAGGCCGGGCGGGACTGTACACCTGTCCAGTTCCTCAAGCCGGTCGAATCTGCCATCTTGAATGCAGGTTCACGTCCGATGGTGTGTCTCGATGCAGACCGTTCTTTCCGGTGTGGTTGCCGCGGCCGTTCTGGTCCTGGCGCAGCCGGTGCAGGCGCAGACCGATATCGCCTGGCGTCATGCCGCGGGCGGGTCGGTCCCGCGGGGGGCGATGGTGGCAGGCGCCGAAAGCAACGGGGCCGCGCTTTATGTATGCGTTGCGGCTTATGCGGGCGGGTATCATCCGGGCAAGGTGCGCCCCGGGTTTAACGGGTGCAACATTGGCTACGGCGGCCGCGAGATTGCCGTAGCCGAGTATGATGTCGCCATGGGGCAGGCCAACTGGGTTCGGGCGCGGGGCGGGATGGTTCCCGTCAACGCCCTGAGCGCCGCGGCCGAAGCCTCGGGCGAGGCGCTGTATTTCTGTCGGGCCTGGTATGCGGGCGGAACCCATCCGGGCAAGGTGCGCCCGGGGTTCAGGGGCTGCAACATCGGCTACGGCGGTAACGAAGTGACCGTTAACGAGTATGAAGTCATGGTATGGTGACTTCCCGGCCGGACCGGATACCGCTCTGTCCCGAGCGGCCCAGTCTGGCCGGGAAAGTTCTTATCGATCGCTGCGCGGGCAGGGGGCCAGATCCCCCTCCCGCGCGTTTTACCGACCGGACCGGACGGCGTCAGGGCCCGGCCGCGCCGGTCCCCGCCGCGTCATTCCTGACGGAAGGCGGCGCAGGGATCGGGACGCTCGGCCGGCGCCGTGACCAGCCAGAGATCCCAGGGCGCCTCGGGGCCCGGGTCTGCCTCGGTCTGGCCCAGCGCCAGCACCGTGACGTCGGGCGCGGCCTCGGTCATCAGGTCCGGCATCCCCTGATCGCGCCTCGCATGACCCGCCCCGGCGATCACCGCCACCGGGCCGCCGGTTTCCTCCAGCGCCTGCAGGGCCGCCCGCGCCAGCGCCGCATCGCGCAGGCGCTGGGCCTCGACCATGCCGCCCATCATCGCCATCGGCATCGCTTCGCAATGGGCCTCGAACTGCTCGGCCTCGCGCGCTGCCTGATCGCCGGCCTCCAGGGCCCGGTCGAGGCCGAACCGCGCGGCATCCGCGCCGAAGACCGCCGCCGCGCCCTCGGCAAAGGCGCGCTGCGCCTCCGGGCGGGGGACGGCGGCGCCATAGTGGCGGGCAGGACCGGCGGCCTGAACGATGGGGAAATACAGGGCGAAATCGGGCCAGCCGGTGCCCGCCCAGCCCAGCGCGGCCTCGACCAGCGCCGGGTCCGCCCGATCCTCGGGCATCCGCGCCGCCTGATCGGGCGTCAGCATCTCCCAGACCACCGCCGCGGGACGCATCGCCCCGACCGCCCGGGCCTGGTTCAGATGGTGCAGCGGATTGTCATGGACCTCGCCCAGCACCACCACCTGAGCGGCGGGCAGTCGGTCGAGGTCGGTTTCGGAAATCGGCTCTGCCCCGGCGGGCATGGCGGCGAGGAACGTCAACAGGATCGCGCTTCTCATGCGAGAAGGGCATAGACCCCCGGCGCGCGGCTGGCAAGATCGCGCTTCATCTTGCCCAGCGCGCTGGCCTCGATCTGGCGCACCCGCTCCTTGGACAGGCCCAGTTCCACGCCCAGGGCCTCCAGCGTCCGCGGTTCGTCATCGAGCTTGCGCGCGGCGATGATCGCCCGTTCGCGCGGCGTCAGCGCCGCCATCGCCTCCAGGAGCCAGCCGCGCAGCACCAATCCGTCCTGACGCGCCGCCACCCCTTCGGCCGGGGCCGGGCCATCGTCCTCGATCAGGTCGATCCACTCCATCCCGTCATCCTCGCCCGAGGGTTTGGCGTTCAGCGACAGATCGCCGCCCGAAAGCCGCCCCTCCATCATCAGCACATCGGCCAACGGCACGCCGATCCGCTCGGCCGCGCGTTCGAGCAGCACGTTCGGCTCCAGCACCTCGCCCGCCTGCTGCGCCTCGCGCATCAGTTCCGCCTGCACGCGGCGCAGGTTGAAGAACAGGGCCTTCTGGCTGGTGGTCGACCCGGTGCGCACCATCGACCAGTTGCGCATCACGAAATCCTGGACCGAGGCCTTGATCCACCAGACGGCATAGGTGGAAAAGCGCACGCCACGGTCGGGATCGAAGCGGTCGGCGGCCTTCATCAGGCCCAGCCCCGCCTCCTGGATCAGGTCGCTCATCGGCGCGCCATAGCGGCGATAGCGCGACGCCATCGAGATGGCGAGCCGCATATAGGCGGTGACCAGCCGGTGCAGCGCCTGTTCGTCGCGGCGGTCGCGCCAGGCGCGGGCCAGGGCCTGTTCGGTTTCGGCATCGAGGAATTCGGCGCGCATCGCCTTGCGCGCCATGCGGTCGGTTCCGGTGGTGGTGTCCAGCGCCATCGTCGTCTCCCGTGTCTGACAGGGAATACGCGCGACGGACGTTTTGGTTCACCGACCCGTCGGAAAAAATCGCGATTCATCGGCGAAGGTCATCACTTGGCGCACAATTGCTGATTTGCAAGGGAAAGGGGCGCCGGGCAGGATGCCCCGAACCCCAAGGAGCCCGCCCGATGACCGAAGCCGCCTATGACCTCTGCCTCGCCGACCGCGCCTATTCCAGCTGGTCCCTGCGCGGCTGGCTCCTGTTCCGCGCCTTCGGGATCGAGACCGGGGTGACCATGGCCCGGCTCTACGAGCCCGGCTTTGCCCGGACGCTCGCGCGCTATGCCCCGGCCCGCACCGTCCCCGCCCTGCGCCTGCCCGAGGGCGTGGTCATCGCCGACTCGCTGGCCATTGCCGAGGAACTGGCCTCCCGCCACCCCGAGGCCGGGCATTGGCCCCGCGATCCGAAGGCCCGCGCCGTGGCCCGGCATCTGACCGCCGAGATGCACGCAGGCTTCACCGCATTGCGCGGCCATTGCCCGATGAACCTGCGGGTCAGCTATCAGGATTGCGCCCCGCCGCCCGAGGTTCTGGCCGATCTGGCGCGGCTCGAAACCCTCTGGGCCTGGGCGCGGGAAGTGACCGGCGCGACCGGCCCCTGGCTCTGCGGCGCCTATTCCGTGGCCGATGTGTTCTTCGCTCCGGTCGCCGCCCGGATCGCCGGCTACAACCTGCCGGTCGGCCCCGCGGCGCAGGCCTATGTCGCCGCCCATCTGGCGCATCCCGCCTTCGTCGAATGGCGCGAGGCCGGACTCTCGGACGGCCCCGACCAGCCTTTCTACGACCGCCCCTGGCCGCAACGCCCCTGGCCTATGGTCTGAGCCGCGTCAGCGCCCAGCGCGCCGCCTCGGCCACCGTCTCGTCGGGGTCCGCGACCAGCGCCTCGGCCACGGGGGCCAGCCCCGGCGCCCCGGAATTGCCGATGGCATAGAGCACGTTGCGCACGAAGCGGTCCCGCCCGATCCGCTTGATCGGCGAGCCGGAAAAGCGCGCCCTGAACCCGGCATCGTCCAGCGCCGCCAGTTCCGCCAGCGGCGGCGCCCTGAGGTCGTCGCGGGCGGCGTATTTCACCTCCGTGGCGGCGGCGGCGAATTTGTTCCAGGGACAGGCCGCCAGACAATCGTCGCAGCCATAGATCCGGTTGCCGATCAGCGCCCGCAGTTCCGGGTCCACCGGCCCGTGATGCTCGATCGTGAGATACGAGATGCAGCGCCGCGCATCGAGCTGGAAGGGCGCCGGAAAGGCCGCGGTCGGGCAGGCCTGCAGACAGGCCGTGCAACTGCCGCAGTTTTCCCGCGCGGGGGCGTCCGGTTCCAGCTCCAGCGTGGTGAAGATCGCGCCGAGGAAGAACCAGTTGCCCAGATCGCGGCCCAGCAGGTTGGTATGCTTGCCCTGCCAGCCCAGCCCCGCCGCCGCGGCCAGCGGCTTCTCCATCACCGGAGCGGTGTCGACGAAGACCTTGATCTCCGGCGTCTCGCCCCGCTGCCTTGCCTCCTCGATCAGCCATCGCCCCAGCCGCTTCAGCCGGGCCTTCACCACATCATGGTAATCGCGCCCCCTTGCATAGACGCTGATCGCCCCCGCCTCGCGCCGCGCGACCGCCGCCATCGGATCCTCGTCCGGTGTATAGAGTTCGGCCAGCATGATGACCGAGCGCGCCTCGGCCCAGAGCGCGGCGGGATCGCCCCGCCAAGGCATCCGCTCGGCCATCCAGCCCATCTGCCCGTGTCGCCCGGCCTCGACAAAGGCCGCCAGCCGCCCGGCCAGCTCCGGCACCGCATCGGGCCGCGTCACCCCCATCGCCGCGAAACCCTCGGCCCGGGCCCGCGCGGCCAGCGCCGCTTTCAGCCCCATCTTTGCGCCCCAAATATCCTCGGGGGGCGGCCCGCCAGGGCCGGCGGGGGGCAGAAGGCCCCCCGGCGCGGCGAGGGGGCTCGATGCCCCCGAGCCGCGCCCTTGCGGGGCTCAGAAATCGAGGTCGGCATAGCGCCGGGGCGGCGGGAAGCCGGGGACCTGATCGGTCAGAAGCGGCCGGAACGCCGGGCGCGACTTGATCGTCTGGTACCAGGCCTTGACCGAGGGCGCGCGCTCCCAATCCACATCCGAGATGTAATCGAGGCAACTCAGATGCGCGGCGGCGGTGAAATCGGCAAGCGACAGCGCGTTCCCGGCGATCCAGCGGCGGTGCTCCAGCAGCCAGCCCATGTAATCGAGGTGATACTTGATCCGCGCCGAGCCGGTCTTGATCTTCTCGCTGTCCGGATATCCCTGGCCCATGATCTTCTTGTTCACCCGCTCGTAGAGCAGGTTCGCCGTCACCTCGCGGTGGAACTTGTCGTCGAACCAGGCGCACATCCGGCGCACCTCGTAGCGGCCGGCCGGGTCGTCGGGCATCAGGGGCGGGGTCGGGTGAACCTCGTCCAGGAATTCGCAGATCGCCTGGCTTTCCGACAGCAGCCGCCCCTCATAGCGCAGGATCGGCACCTTGCCGGCCGGGTTCAGCCGCAGGAACTCGGTCCCCCCCTCCCAATAGCGTTCGTCCTTCAGCGAGAAGGGGATGCGCTTTTCGGCCAGCGTCAGGCGAACCTTGCGGCAGAAGGGCGAGAGCGGGACGTGATGGAGGACGTGGACGGCAGGTTGCATGCGCATGGTCTGGTAGGGTTTCCCACCCTTTGCACGGGTGGGGGCAGGTTTCAACCGCCGAAACAGGCCGAGCGGTCGTCGCGGGCGATGGTGGCGGCGCCATCCTGGATGGCGGCGGCCCGGCGGCGCATGAAATCGCTGGGCCTTGCGGCGTTGCGATCCTGCGGCGCGGGCAGGACCGAGGCCAGCAGCGCCGCTTGCCGGGCGTTCAGCCCCGCGGCATTGGTGCTGAAATACCGCTCGGCCGCGGCCTCGACGCCAAAGACGCCCGCGTCGAATTCGGCCATGTTCAGATAGACCTCGAGGATGCGTTCCTTGGGCCAGAGGATCTCGACCACCGGGGTAATCAGCGCCTCCAGCACCTTCCTGAGCCAGGTGCGGCCATGCCAGAGAAAGGTGTTCTTCACCACCTGCTGGGTGATGGTCGAGGCGCCGCGTGCCCCGCCATCCTCCAGCGCGGCGCGGATCGCGCCCATGTCGAAGCCCCAGTGGCGGCAGAAATTCACGTCCTCGGCGGCGACCACCGACAGCGGCATATGCGGCGAGATATCGACGAAATCGACCCATTCCTGCTGCACGCCGCCCAGGCGGCGCGATTCGCTCCACAGATACCAGCCGGTCGGCGGGTCCACGAAGCGATAGAGCGCGACCCAGGCCACAAGGAACACCGCCAGCCCCAGCGCGCCAAGCAGCGCCCAGCGGATCAGGCGCCGGACCATGCCCGCCAGCCGGTCCATGAGTTTCGGCTTCTTTGCCCTGGTCTTCTTCTTGCTGCTCGCGCGTGCCATGGCCGCAGTTAACGTGCCCGCGGCCGTCCTATCAAGCGTCCGATTCCGCGCCGGTGGGGAATGGACCTTTTCCTTGCGCGTGTTAAGTTCCCGCCCGATATCGCCGCCCGCATCACCGAGCTTGAGGAGCCGCCCCGATGATGACCCTGCACCAAAGCCCGACCTCGCCCTATGTGCGCAAGGTCATGGTCCTTCTGCACGAGGCGGGGGCGCTGGACAGCGTGCGGCTGTCCTTTGCCAGCGGCTCGCCGGTCGATCCCGGCTCGATCCCGCTCGGCGCCAATCCGCTGGGCAAGATCCCGGCGCTGGAGCGTGACGACGGCTGCACGCTCTATGACAGCCGGGTAATCTGCCGCTATCTGGCCACGACGACGCCGAAAGCCGCCGCGCTCTATCCCGAGGGTCCGGCGCTGTGGGAGACGCTGACGCTGGAGGCGACCGGCGACGGCATCCTCGATGCGGCGCTGCTCATGCGCTACGAGACGGTGATCCGCCCGGCCGAGGGCCAGTCCGAGGCCTGGGTCGACGGACAATGGCAGAAGATCGCCCGCAGCCTGACCGCGCTGGAATCGCGCTGGATGGCGCATCTGCAGGGGCCCCTGACCATGGGCAGCATCGCCGTGGCCTGCGCGCTGGGCTACCTCGATTTCCGCCACGACGCGCGCGGCTGGCGCAACGGCCATCCGCAGCTGGCAGCATGGTACGAGGCGTTTGCCAAGCGTCCCTCGATGCAGGCGACGATTCCCGCCTGATCTGGCCCCGCCTGACGTCTTCGCAGGAACCCCCATGTCTCCGATCACCCTGCCCGCGGCGGATTTCCTGACCGCCTGGGGCTTTCTGGCGATGAATGTCCTCACGCCCGGGCCGAATGTGCTGAACACGATCGCGCTGGCCATCGGCTCGGGCCGCCGGGCGGCGCTGGGGGCGGCGCTGGGCACGGGGCTTGCCATCACCGGCTGGTGCCTGGGCATGGTGCTGGGCGCCTCGGCCCTGATTGCGGCCTTCCCGCTGGCGCGGGTGGGCATGACGCTGATCGCCGTGGGGCTGCTGGTCTGGTTCGCCTCGCGCTACCTGCGCCGGGCGGTCACGGGCTTCGCCGCCCGCCGCCGCGGCGAGCCCGAGGCGCCCGAGGCCCGGCGCGGCGCCCGGGCCCGCGACGGCATGGTCCGGGCGCTGTCGATCATGATGATGAACCCCAAGGCGCTGACCACCTGGCTGACCATGACCGCGGTCTTTCCGGTGGCCCGCGCCGGTGCCTGGGATATCGCGCTCTTTTGCGTTGGCGCCTGCGTCGTGGCCGGGGTGATTCACGCGGTCTATGCCATCGCCTTTTCGACCGAGGCCGCCGCGCGCGGCTTCCTGAAGGCCGCGCCCTGGATCAATGCGGGCGTCGGCCTCTTCTTCGCGGGCTTCGCCGCGACCCTTGCAGCAACGCTTTTCCGCCTTATCTGAGGCATCGGCGACAGTGGCGCGGGCAGGTCCCGTGCTGCGGCGCACCCCTCTCCCGAAAGGGTCGGGGTGCGGCGTTTTTCCCCACTTTCGCGGCTGGACGGACGTTCAAATCGCCGTTAAACAGCCGCCTTGGAGGCTGCAGGACACTGCGGCTCGTTTCGGCTATCCGCCGGACCCATGACCTGAAAATGGAGAATGCTCGTGTCCCACGCAGACGACAACGCAGGCACTCGCCGGGATTTTCTCTACTACGCGACGGCCGGTGCCGGTGTCGTTGCCACGGGCGCCGCGGTCTGGCCGCTGGTGAACCAGATGAATCCCTCGGCTGACGTGCAGGCCCTGTCCTCGATCTTCGTCGATATCAGCGGTGTCGCCGTCGGTACCCAGCTGACTGTCAACTTCCTCGGCAAGCCGGTGTTCATCCGTCACCGCACCCAGGAAGAGATCGATGCGGCGAAAGCCGTGGACCTGAGCACCCTGATCGACCAGAGCGCCGAAAACGCCAACCTGCCCGCCGGTTCGCCCGCTACGGACGAGAACCGCGCCATGGCCGGCAAGGAAGAATGGCTGATCATGACCGGCGTCTGCACCCACCTCGGCTGCGTGCCGCTGGGCAACGGCGCGGGTGACTTCGGCGGCTGGTTCTGCCCCTGCCACGGCTCGCACTACGACACGGCGGGCCGCATCCGCCGCGGCCCGGCGCCGCAGAACCTGCATATTCCGGTCGTCAGCTTCGTCGACGACACCACCATCCAGCTCGGCTAAGGGAGAGACGAGGCATGTCCGGGATTCCCCACGACCATTACGAGCCCAAGACCGGCGTGGAAAAGTGGCTGCACCGCCGCCTGCCGATCGTCGGGCTGATCTATGACACGCTCATGATCCCCACCCCCAAGAACCTGAACTGGTGGTGGATCTGGGGTATCGTGCTGGCCTTCTGCCTGGTGCTGCAGATCGTCACCGGCATCGTGCTGGTGATGCATTACACGCCGGAAGCGACGATGGCCTTCGCCTCGGTCGAGCATATCATGCGCGACGTGAACGGCGGCTACATGCTGCGCTACCTGCACGCGAACGGCGCCTCGCTGTTCTTCTTCGCCGTCTATATCCACATCTTCCGCGGCCTCTATTACGGATCGTACAAGACGCCCCGCGAAGTGACCTGGATCATCGGCATGCTGATCTACCTGGCCATGATGGCCACGGGTTTCATGGGCTACGTTCTGCCCTGGGGTCAGATGTCGTTCTGGGGCGCCACCGTGATTACTGGCCTTTTCGGCGCGATTCCGGGGATCGGCCCGATCATCCAGGAATGGCTGCTGGGCGGACCGGCGGTCGGCAACTACACGCTGAACCGCTTCTTCTCGCTGCATTACCTGCTGCCCTTCGTCATCGCGGGCCTGGTGATCCTGCATATCTGGGCCTTCCACCACACCGGCAACAACAACCCCTCGGGTGTTGAGGTCCGCCGCGGCTCGAAGGAAGAGGCCGAGAAGGACACCCTGCCGTTCTGGCCCTATTTCGTCATCAAGGACCTGTTCGCGCTGGTCGTGGTGCTGGCGGTGTTCTGGGCCATCGTCGCCTTCATGCCGAACTTCCTGGGCCACCCGGACAACTACATCATCGCCAACCCGCTGGCGACGCCCGCGCATATCGTGCCCGAATGGTACTTCCTGCCGTTCTACGCGATCCTGCGCGCCTTCACCGCGGATGTCTGGGTGGTGATCGCCGCCAACTGGCTGTCCTTCGGCATCATCGACGCCAAGTTCTTCGGCGTGCTGGCGATGTTCGGCGCGATCGCGGTCATGGTCCTGACCCCCTGGCTCGACACCTCGTCGGTCCGTTCGGGTCGCTACCGGCCGATGTTCAAGTCGTTCTTCTGGCTGCTGGTGGTCGATTTCGTGGTCCTGATGTGGGCGGGCGCCATGCCGGCCGAAGGCATCTACACCAACATCGCCCTGATCGGTGCGGCCTATTGGTTCGGCTATTTCCTGGTCATCCTGCCGCTTCTGGGCGTGCTGGAGCGTCCGACGACCCCGCCCGCCACCATCGAGCAGGACTTCAAGGCCAAGGTGAAAGCCCATGGCAAGAAGTCGGGCCCGGCCCCGGAAAAGATCCCGGCCGAGTGAGCGCAAGGAAGAAAGTGACCATCATGATCCGCAAACTTGCCCTTTCCGCCCTGACGGCCCTTACCCTCGGCAGCGCTCCGGCGCTCGCCGCGGGCGAAGGCGGCCATGTCGAGGACTTCGCCTTCTCGTTCGAAGGGCCCTTCGGCACCTACGACCGGGCGCAGCTGCAGCGCGGCCTGCAGGTCTATACCGAGGTCTGCTCGGCCTGCCACGGCCTGAATCTGGTGACCTTCCGCGCGCTGACCGACGAGACGGGCCCCGGCCTCGATCCCGACGTGATGCGTGCCTATGCCAGCACGATGCAGGTCGAGGACGCCGCCACCGGCGAATACCGCGCGGCCGGCGGCCCGGACCACTTCCCGCCCTCGGCCATGGAAACCGCCCCGGACCTGAGCCTGATGGCCAAGGCGCGGGCCGGGTTCCACGGCCCCTATGGCCTGGGCATCAACCAGCTGATCCACGGCATGGGCGGCGCCGAATACATCGCCTCGTTCCTGCTGGGCTTCACCGGTGAGGAAACCGAACAGGGCGGCGCGATCTTCTACGAGAACACCGCTTTCGGCGGCAATGTCTCGATGCCGCCGCAGCTTGAGGAAGGTCTGGTGACCTATTCCGACGGCACCGAAGCCACGCCCGAGCAGATGGCGCAGGACGTCGCGGCCTTCCTGATGTGGTCGGCCGAGCCGCACATGACCCAGCGCAAGATGTGGGGCTTTGTCGGCGTCATCTTCCTGACGCTGCTGGCCTCGCTGCTGTACCTCACGAACAAGCGGCTCTGGGCGCCGATCAAGGACGCGGCCAAGCACAGCTGATCCGCCGCGATCACAGACCCGTGAAACGCGCCCCGAGGGGCGCGTTTTGCATTTTGCGGGACTGGCATCCCTCAAGGGGCGCCGTTAGGTTTTTCCCGTTCGTCCGATCCGATGTGCCGGAGTTTCCATGGTTCGCCCCGCCGCCGCCGCCCTCGCCCTTGTCGTGCTCGGCCTCTCGACGCTGCCCGTCCCGGCGCAATGGCTGGCCGTGGGGCGCTGGGGCAGCGAGGGGAATTTCCGCTATGTCCGGCCGGGTACCTGGATGGTCGAACAGCAGGCGGGCGGCGTCTCGATCAGCGCCGAGGGCGATCATCACGAGGCCCGGATCGAGCTGAGCTGCGACGCGGGCAGCCCGGTCCGGCGGCTGCGCCTGTCGGGCTATCGCGGCGACGCGCTGGACGAAAGCGCGCTGGCGCAGCAGGAGCCGCGCCAGCAGGCGCTGTCGCTGGTGCTGGACGGGCGCGCCTTCGAGCTGATGGTCGATTACCGCCCCGCCACGCATGACTGGCTGGTGGTCGAGGCCCCGGGGCCCGAGTTCCTCGATGCGCTGGCCACCGGCTCGCGGCTCGAGATCCTGAACAAGCAGGGGGTGCGCGTGGCGGCCGTCGGTCTCAGCGGCAGCGGCGCCGCGCGGGAGGCCGTGCGGCGGGCCTGCGGGATCTGAGCCGGGCGCCTCAGGTGCCCAGATAGGCCGCGAGCGCGGGCGGCGGGTCTTCCAGCAGCGCCCCGGTCGGGGCAGGGGGGCTGGCCTGACCCTCGGCCACGACCAGGATCTGGTCGGACAGCAGCCGCGCATCCTCGGGGTCATGGGTAATCATCAGCAGCGTGGCGCCCGTCTCGCCGGCGATCCGCCCGACCAGCGCCAGCATCTGCCGTTTCAGCGCCGGGCCCAGCGCCGCGAAGGGTTCGTCCAGCAGGATCAGCGGCCGGGCCCTGAGCAGGACGCGCGCCAGCCCCGCCCGCCCGATCTGCCCGCCCGAGAGCTGCGCGGGCTTGCGGTCTTCCAGCCCCGAGAGCCCGGTCTCGTCCAGCGCCGTCAGCACCGCCTGCCGCTGCGCCGGGTCGAGCCTCAGGGACGGGTCCAGCCCCAGCGCCACATTGTCGAAGAGGCTCAGATGCGGGAAAAGGTTATGGTCCTGAAACAGGATGCTCAGCGGCCGCGCGGCAGGCGCCAGCGTGTCGATCCGCTGCCCCTGCCACAGGATCCGGCCCCGGGTCAGCGGCAGGAAACCGGCGATGGCGCCAAGGAGGGTGGATTTCCCGGCGCCGGACGGTCCCATGACCGCGACCCGCGCGCCCTCGGGGACCGACAGTTCGGCGGTCAGGCGAAAGCCGCCCTGCGCGATCTCGGCGCCCTCAAGTGTCAGCATGGCGTCCTCCCACGATCCGTTCCAGCGCCACGAAGGCGCCCAGCGACAGGGCCAGCAGCAGCACCGCCGCCCCGGCCGATTCCCCGCTGCGATAGGCCCCCATCAGGCGGTGCATCTGCATCGGCAGCGTCTCGCCCCCGGTCTGGGCGAACAGCACGATGACGCCCAGATCGCCCATCGACAGCGCCGCCCCCAGCCCCAGCGCGAAGCCCGCCGGGCGCCTGAGCCGCGGCCAGAGCACCAGCCGGGCATGCGCCGCCATGCTCAGCCCCAGCGAGGCGGACAGGCGGGCGAAATCGGCCTCGGCCCGCCGCGCCGCGGGCAGGAGCGCGCGCAGCGCGAAGGGCAGGGCCATGGCGGCATTGACCAGCGCGGTGACCGGCAGCGCCAGATGCGCGGGATCGACCCAAGGGTTGACGATCAGGAAAAGCCCGGTGCCGATGACCAGCGGCGAGGCGGTCAGGGCCGCCATCCCCAGCGCCTCGGGCCAGCGGCGGGTCAGCGCCATCAGCGTCAGGACACCGGCGAAGACCCCCAGCAGCGCCGTCGACAGCGCGGCGGTGGCGACGGAACGCAGCGCCGCCCACCAGACCCCGGCCGACAGATCGCTCAGCCAGGGCAGGCCGCGGATCAGGACCATGGCCAACGGCACCAGCAGGAACAGCGCCGAGGCGCCGATCGCCAGCGCATCGGTGACCTTCGACAACCCGCCGGGCGGCGGCGGGGCATCGCGGTCGAGCCCGGCGATCCGCCCCTCGGGCAGGGTCAGCCGCGCCAGCAGCAGCAGCGCCGCCAGCCCGATCCCCGCCTGCACCGCGGCCAGCATCGCCGCCCGGCCCAGGTCGAAATCAAAGCGGAAGGCCTGATAGATCGCCAGCTCCAGCGTCGTCGCCCGCGGCCCGCCGCCCAGGGTCAGCGCCACGGCGAACGAGGTCAGGCAGATCAGGAACACCACCGCCAGCGCGCCCGGGACCACGCGGGCCAGCATCGGCCCCTCGACATGCCGGAACCGGGCCCGGGCGCCGAAACCCAGTGCGGCCGAGAGCCGCAGATGCTCGCCCGGGACCCGCGCCCAGCCCTGCAACAAGAGCCGCACGGCCAGGGGCAGGTTGAAGAAGACATGCGCCAGAACCACGCCCTGCAGCCCGTAGATCGACAGCCGCGGCAGCCCGGCCAGCGCCAGCAGGTCGTTCAGCAGGCCATTGCGGCCCATCACCGCCAGAAGGCCGATCACCGCCACCAGCACCGGCAGGATGAAGGGCGCGCCCATCAGCACGATCAGCGCGCCGCGCCCCGGGAAGCGCCGCCGCGCCAGCGCCCGGGCCACCGGGATCGCCAGCGCGACCGAGAAGACGGCCGACAGGAACGCCTGCCACAGGGTGAAGCGCAGCGCCGCCCAATCGGCCGCGCCCCAGCCCGCGCCGCCCTCGGCCCGCCAGGCCACGGCCCCCAGCGCGCCGAGGTTCAGCAGCACGAGGGCCGCCGCCACCAATGCAGCGGCCCCTTTCAGAAGCGCGGGCGCCGGTCGCGTCATTACTGCGCGAGCGCCTCACGCCATTCGGCCAGCGCCGGGTCACGCAGCGTCAGCGCCTCGTCGGCGGACAGCAGGAGCGACGGCTCGGGCCGGATCAGCCCCTGGAACCCCTCGGCCAGCCCGCTTTCGGGCAGTACGGCCGGGTACATCCAGTTTGTTTCCGGCAGGATCGCCTGCGCCGCGTCCGAGGCCAGGAAGGCCATGAACTGCCGGGCGAGCTCCGGCTGGTCGGTCGAGGCGACGATGCTCGCGACCTCGACCTGAAGGTAATGCCCCTCGTCGAAACGCGCGGCGGCCTTGGTGGCGTCGCCCTCGGCGATGATGTGATAGGCGGGCGAGGTGGTGTAGCTCAGCACCATGTCCGCCTCGCCCTCCAGGAACAGGCCATAGGCCTCGGACCAGCCGGGCGTCACGGTCAGGATGCGGGGCGCAAGACCCTGCCAGATCGCGGCCGCCTCATCGCCATAGGCGGCCTTGACCCACATCAAGAGGCCGAGGCCCGGGGTCGAGGACCGCGGGTCCTGGATGACCACGCTGAGGTCGCTGTCGATCAGTTCGCGGAAGCTGGCGGGCGGCGTGGCGAGGCGGGTCGTGTCATAGACGAAGGCGAACCAGCTCCAGTCATAGGGCAGGAACAGCGGGTCGTCCCAGGCGATCGGCAGGTCGAGCGCGGTCTCGACCCCATGCGGCGCCATCAGCGGCCCGGCCTGGGCGATGAGATTGGTGTCGAGGCCGACGACCACGTCCACATCGGTGCGCGCGCCCTCCAGCAACAGGCGGCTGAGCATGGCCGCGGCATCGCCGGGTGCGGCGAATTGCAGGTCGCAGCCGCAGTCGGCCTCGAACGCGGCCTCGATCTGCGGGCCGGGGCCCCATTCGGCGACGAAACTGTCATAGGTGAGCACGTGCAAGACGGGTGCCTGGGCCTGGGCTGCCATGGCGCTGGCCATGAACAGTCCCGCGGCAAGGGTGGGATATCGCATGTCGATCCTCCATTGCGACGGGCGGGGTCGGGGTGGAGGATCATCCTGTCACCTTCCCTCCGCCGGTCCTAACCGGTTCAGGTTCAACGGGTCCGCGGTCCAACCGCATCTCAGCCGGTGTCTGCCGGCCCCCCGAGGTACCGGGCAACATAACCCTTTGCAGCCGTGTCGCAAGGGGGCACCATGGGGACAGCCAAGGGAGGAAGACCATGCCCATCGCCATCACCCCGGATTTCGACGGCCAGACCGTCGTCACGACCTTCGAGATGACGCCCGGCACCTGCTCGGACGTGCTGGAGCATCTGACCGACGCCTATGAGCAGGTGATCCGCCATCAGCCCGGGTTCCTGGGCGGCGCGATCCATGTGAACGACGCGCAGACCCGGATCTCGACCTATTCCCGCTGGCAGAAGCGGGGCGATTTCCAGGCCATGCTGCGCACGCCCGAGATGCGGGAAAGAAACCGGGTGATCGCCGGCATGTGCGCCCGGTTCGAGCCGGTGATGTACGAGGTCGCGGCGGTCTATTGAGCCGGGGTGGGCGAATCGCCCACCCTACGAAGGCGCGTCAGCCCGGTGCGAGGCGCCTGTTGTGGCCCCGGGGGGCCAACCCCCCGGACCCCCCGGGATATTTGGAGCGCAAAGAAGGCAGCGGCGGCTCCACCCGGGAACCGCCGCCTTCTTCGCGCGCGGTCATCGGCGTCCCCGCCTGTACCGCATTACCAGACAAGCGCGTTAACCTTAAGTTTTGGTGAATCGCGCTTCTTTGCGCCTCAAATATCCCGGGGGGTGAATGCGCGGCACGCGCAGAGGGGGGCAGCGCCCCCCTGCTTCGGCGCCGCGGAACGCGGCGCCGCTGGTCGCCCGAGGGCTCGGCGCGCGGCACGCGTCGCGGCCGAGGGCGAAACCCCTCCTCAGGCGTTCCAGGCCCGGTCGCCGCCCGCGTCCTTGACCCGGGTCGGCAGCCCGATCCGGTCCAGGATCTCGAAGAACGGCGCGGGGTCGAGTTCCTCGACATTGGCCATCCTCGCCACATCCCAGGTGCCTTGCGCGATCAGCATCGCCGCCGCCACCGGCGGCACCCCCGCGGTGTAGGAGATCCCCTGCGAGCCCACTTCCAGATAGGCCTCCTTGTGGTCGGCGATGTTGTAGACCAGCACCTCGGCCGGCTGGCCGTCCTTCGTGCCCTTCACCAGCGTGCCGATGCAGGTCTTGCCGACGTAATCGGGCGCGAGCGACGCGGGGTCGGGCAGCACCGCCTTCACCACCTTCAGCGGCACCACTTCCAGCCCTTCGGCCGTCACCACCGGCTTTTCCGACAGCAGGCCGAGGTTCTTCAGCACGGTGAAGACGTTGATGTAATGATCGCCGAAGCCCATCCAGAAGCGGACATCGGCCTGCGGGTAGTTGGCGCTCAGCGAATGCACCTCGTCATGGCCGGTCAGATAGGTCTTCTGGGTGCCGACCACCGGCAGGTCCCATTCCCGGCCCACCTCGAACATGGTGTTTTCCTGCCAGGCGCCGTTCTGCCAGCTGTACACCGTCCCGGTGAATTCGCGGAAATTGATCTCGGGGTCGAAATTGGTGCTGAACCAGCGCCCGTGCGAGCCGGCGTTGATGTCGATGATGTCGATCGAGGCAGGCTCGGGCACATAGCGGTCGATGGCGAAGCGGGCATAGGCGTTGACCACGCCCGGATCGAAGCCCACGCCCAGGATCGCCGTCACGCCCTTCTCGGCGCAGGCGGCCTTCCGCTTCCATTCGTAATTGCCGTACCAGGGCGGCGTCTCGCAGATCTGGTCGGGTTCCTCGTGGATCGCCGTGTCCATATAGGCCACGCCCGTCTCGATACAGGCGTCGAGCACCGGCATGTTGACGAAGGCCTGCGCCACGTTGATGACGATCTCGCACCCCGTCTCGCGGATCAGCGCGGCCACCTGGGCCGTGTCGCGGGCATCGACGGCATGGGCTTTCAACACGCCGTCCACCGTCATCGCGCCTTTCTCTTCGACCGAGGCGATGATCGCCTCGCATTTCGAAAGGGTCCGGCTGGCGATATGGATCTCTCCCAGCAGATCGTTGTTCTGCGCGCATTTATGCGCCACGACCTGGGCGACGCCCCCGGCTCCGATGATCAGGACATTGCGTTTCATTTACCCATGCACCTCCTTGGGGCTTACCCGTTCACGACAGGGCTGCCGCGAACTCCTCGTATCCGAAATCGCGCACCTGCCGGACGCTTCCGTCCAGCTCGCGCACGGCGATGGCCGGCATTTTCACGCCGTTGAACCAGTTTTTCTTGACCATTGTGTAACCGGCCGCGTCCTGGATCGACAGGCGGTCGCCGGCTTTCAGGGGTTCGGCAAAGCGGAATTCGCCGAAGATGTCGCCCGCGAGGCAGGACTTGCCGCAGACCATCCATTCATGCGGGCCCGCGTCGGGGCTGACCTTGGCCTGTTGGCGGTAGATCAGCAGGTCCAGCATATGCGCCTCGATCGAGCTGTCGACGATGGCGAGGTTCTTGCCGTTGTGAAGCGTGTCCAGCACCGAGACCTCCAGCGTCGCCGCCTGGGTGATCGCGGCCTCGCCCGGTTCCAGATAGACCTGCACGCCGTTCGTATCCGCGAAGCGCTTCAGCCGGTCGGCCAGGCGGTCCAGCGGATAGCCCTCGCCGGTGAAATGGATACCGCCGCCGAGGCTGATCCATTCCATGCCGCGGATCAGGAAGCCGAAGCGCTGTTCGATCAGCGACAGCATCGCGTCGAAGCGCTCGAAATCGGCGTTCTCGCAATTGTTGTGGAACATGAAGCCGGTGATCTTGTCGGCCACCTCGGCGATGCGCTCGGGGTCGTGTTCGCCCAGCCGGGAAAACGGCCGGGCGGGGTCCGCCAGGTCGAAGTCCGAGGTCGAGACGCCCGGGTTGACCCTGAGGCCGCGCGTATGTCCCGCGCTCTGCCCCTCGAACCGGTGCAGCTGACCGATGGTGTTGAAGATGATCTTGTCGGAATGGGACAGGACCTCGTCAATCTCATGATCGGCGTAAGCCACGGAATAGGCGTGGGTTTCCTTGCCGAATTTCTCGCGCCCCAGCCGCACCTCGTAGAGCGACGAGCTGGTCGTCCCGTCCATGTACTGGCTCATGAAATCGAAGACCGACCAGGTGGCGAAGCATTTCAGCGCCAGCAGGGATTTCGCCCCTGACTGCTCGCGCAGCCAGGCGATCTTTTCCATGTTGGGCAGAAGACGTGCCTTGTCGATCAGGTAATAGGGGGTTTGCAACATCTCGGGCCCTCACGGCTGCCAGGGGGGACGGGAGCGGTATCCAGCGCGCGCGGGCTCGATACAGGGAACGCCCCTGCCACACAAATGGTTTTTCCAGGCGAAATTGCAAACCCCGGGGCACCGGACGGCCAGAGATCGGGCCGGGGCGGCGCGCCTTGTCACCCTGAAAGGGTCGCCGCGCCGTCCGGCGCGCGGGTGACCTCAGCCCTCCAGCGCCTTTTTCAGCCGGGCGAAGCTTTCGGCGTTCGACCGGGCGTTCTGCCCGGCGAGGAAGGCGTCGAGCTTGGGGAAGAGCCGGATCGCCCGGTCGGTCAGCGGGTCCGAGCCCTGGGCGTAGAGCCCCGCCTGCACCATCATTTCGGCCCGTTCCCAGGCGCCGATCAGGCGCCGCGCTTCGGCGATCAGGGCGTTTTCACCCGGGCTTGCCGCGGCGGGCAGCGAGCGCGAGACCGAGCGCATCAGATCCACCGCCGGGAAGCGGCCGCGTTCGGCGATGGCGCGCTCCAGCACGACATGGCCGTCCAGGACGCCGCGCAGGATGTCGGCCACCGGCTCGTCCATGTCCGATCCCGCCACCAGCACGGTGAAGACCGCGGTGATGTCGCCCTGACCGGGGTCGCCCGGCCCCGCGCGTTCGGCCAGCGACATGATCTGATGCGCGGTCGAGGGCGGGAACCCCCTGAGCGAGGGCGCCTCGCCGGCCGCCAGCGCGATCTCGCGATGCGCCTCGGCAAAGCGGGTCACGGAATCGCACAGCAGCAGCACATGCTGGCCCGCGTCGCGGAAATGCTCGGCCACCGCCATCGCCGTCAGGGCCGAGCGGCGCCGCGCCAGAGGCGACATGTCCGAGGTGGCGCTGACCACCACGGCGCGTGCCAGCCCCTCCGGCCCCAGCACATCCTCGACGAAGTCCCGCAGTTCGCGGCCGCGTTCGCCGACCAGCGCCAGGACCACGACATCGGCCTCGATCCCGCGCGCAAGCTGGCCCAGCAGCATGGTCTTGCCGACGCCCGAGCCCGCGAAGAGCCCGATCCGCTGGCCCCGGACCAGCGGCAGCAGCGTGTTGAAGGCGTCAAGCCCGGTGCCCAGCCGCCCGCCCAGCCGCTTGCGCCTTGCGGGCGCGGGCGGGGCGGCGCGCAGGCCGCGGGGCAGGGTCCCCCGGGCCAGCGGACGGCCGTCCAGCGGCTCGCCATAGGGGTCGATGACCCGGCCGATCCAGCTGTCGTCGGGGGCGATGGTGTTGCGGCCCACATGCTCCACCCGGTCGCCGATGGCGAGGCCCTCGGTCGCCTCCTCCGGCAGGACCTCGGCCCCGTCGCGGCTGAGCGCGAGGATCTCGCCGCCGATGATCCGGCCCTGCGCATCCTCGATCTGCACCCGGTCGCCCAGCCGCGCCCGTTTCGACAGCCCGTGCACCAGCAGCGTCGCGGCCTGCATCGTCCCAACCTGCCCGTAATGGCGCACCGGGCGCAGATGCGAAATCTCGGCCAGAAGCGAGTCGAAGACACTCATCGGGGGCTCCTTCGCGATGGCGGGCGTCCTTCTGACTCCCGATTACGCTTTCTAAACGAATCACCCTTAATGCTTGGTGTAGGCCAGCAAAGGGAGAATCCCATGTTCGAAAGCCTGGATATCATGCGCATGGCGCAGGCCTTCGCCGCCCATGCCGCGAGCCGTCAGCAGGCGGTGTCGCAGAATGTCGCCAATGCCAATACGCCGGGCTACCGCTCGCGCGATGCCATCCCCTTCGGCGAGTACTGGCGCGCCAGCGAGGAACGGGTCCTGGCCCAGGGCGATATCATGCGCCCCGATGAGGAACCCGCCACAGTCTCGCCCGATGGCAACACCGTCTCGGTCGAATTCGAGATGATGCGCGCGGTCGAGGCCCGCCAGCAGCATGAGATGGCGCTGGGCATCTATTCCATGTCGCGCGACCTGCTTCGCGCCTCGCTGGGGAAATAGGCCATGAGCACCCTCACCGATACGCTGGCGCTCGCCGCTTCCGGGATGCAGGCCCAGGCCCAGCGGCTGCGCCATGTCTCCGAGAATATCGCCAATGCCGATACCCCCGGCTACCACCGCAAGTTCATCGATTTCCGCCCGGCGGCCATCGCGGGCGATGCCTTCGGGCAGGAAAGCGGCGTCATGCCCGGCCCCGTGCGGCTGGACCGCGGCGAGCTGCCCCGCATCTACGACCCCGGCCATATCCTGGCCGACGAGACCGGCCATTACGATGGATCGAATGTCGATCTGATGGTCGAAATTGCCGACGCGCGCGAAGCGCAGCGGTCCTATGAGGCGAACCTCAGAATGTTCGATCAGGCCCGGCAAATGTCGCAGAGCCTGATCGGACTCCTCCGCAGATAAGGAGCCATGTCAGTGCAAGTCAGTGCCAGTCTGGCCGCCCGTTCCTACGGCGCGGCGCGTCCCCTCACATCCCCCGACGCCGAGGCCGCGGGCAGTCCCGCTACCGCCGGTGCCCGCCTGGCCGGGGATTTCGCCCAGGTCCTGCAACGGGCCGAGACCACCGCCCAGCAGGCGATGACCGGCGATGCCGATCCGCATGCGCTGGTCGCCTCGCTCAGTGAGGCGCAGCTCGCCGTCGAGACGGCGGTCGCGGTGCGCGACAAGGTGGTCGAGGCCTATCTGGAAATCCTGCGGATGCCGGTCTGAGGTCAGCCATGACCGAGATCGCCTTCTTCGACATCCTGCGGCAGGGGCTGTGGGTCGCCGTGGTCATGTCCGCGCCGCTCTTGGGCGTGGCGCTGGTCGCAGGCCTCACCGTCGGCCTCTTTCAGGCGCTGACCTCGGTGCAGGAGATGACGCTGACCTTCGTGCCCAAGATCCTGGCGATGCTGGTGGTCTTCTGGGTCTCGATGAGCGCGATGACCGCGCTCCTCGTCGATTTCTTCCACGGATCGGTGCTGCCGGTCGTCGCAGGGGGCTAGTCATGGACAACGCCGGATATACCCAGTTGACCCGCCAGTCGGGCCTGCTGCGCGAGATCCAGATGATCGCGCATAACATCGCCAATCTCTCGACCACCGGCTTCCGGCGCGAGGGGCTTCTGTTCAGCGAATATGTCGAGCGGCTGGGCGGCGAGGAACCGTCGCTGTCGATGGCCACCGGCCGGGCCCATCAGACCTATCTGACGCAGGGCACGCTGACGATGACCGGCGGCCCGCTGGATCTGGCCGTCGAGGGCGAGGGCTTCTTCACCATCCAGACGCCCGAGGGCGAGCGCTATACCCGCGCCGGCCATTTCACCCCCAATCAGGACGGCGAGCTGGTCACGCCCGATGGCCACCGGGTGCTGGATGACGGCGGCTCGGCCATCTTCATCCCGCCCGACGCCGGCCAGATCGCCATCGCCCGCGACGGCACCGTTTCGGCCGACGGCCAGCCGCTGGCGCAGATCGCGCTGGTGATGCCGGACGATCCCGCGGATCTCAGGCGCGAAACGGGCGTGCTGCATTCCATCGACGGCGAGGTCCGGCCGGTCGAGATGCCGCAGATCCTGCAGGGGTTCCTCGAGGAATCGAACGTCAACGCGATCTCCGAGATGGCCCGGCTGATCGCGGTGCAGCGCGCCTATGAGAACGGCCAGAAATTCCTCGACCGCGAGGACGAACGCATCCGCAACGTGGTCCAGACCCTGGGCCGATAGGAGACAGCCATGCGAGCCCTACAGATCGCCGCCACCGGCATGAGCGCCCAGCAGATGCGGGTCGATACCGTGGCCAACAACCTGGCGAATATGTCGACCACCGGCTACAACACCCGCCGCGCCGAATTCGCCGATCTGCATTACCAGCAGCACACCCGCGCGGGCACGATCAGCGCCTCGGACGGGACCATCGTGCCGACCGGCGTGCAGCTGGGCCTCGGCGCGCGGCCCGCGGCGGTGTCGATGATGGTGCAGCAGGGGGTTTCGACCGCCACCGGCGGCGACCTCGACCTTGCCATCGAGGGGCGCGGCTGGTTCGAGGTGACGCTGCCCGACGGGCGCTCGGCCTATACCCGCGACGGGGGGCTGAAGCGCACCGGCGAGGGGCTGATCGTCACCTCGGACGGCTACGAGGTCGCGCCCGGCCTCACCATTCCGGCCGATGCCCGCCAGATCTCGATCAATGCCGAGGGCGAGGTCTATGCCTATTTCACCGATCAGGTGCAGCCGCAGCGGCTGGGGCAGCTGGTGCTGGCCGGTTTCACCAACGAGCGCGGGCTGGAGGCGCTGGGCTCGAACCTGTTCGTCGAGACCGAGGCCTCGGGCCCGCCGGTGCAATCGGTGCCGGGCTCGGACGGGCTGGGGACGGTGCGGCAAGGCTATCTGGAGGAAAGCTCGGTCGATCCGGTCCGCGAACTGACCGAGATGATAAAGGCCCAGCGCGGCTATGAACTGAACGCGAAGGTCATCACCGCCGCCGACCAGATGCTGGCGGCCACCACGCAGGTGCGGTGATGCGGGCGCTGATCCTTGCCCTTCTGGTTGCGACCCCGGCCCCGGCCGATGTGCTGGTCGCCGCCCGCACCCTGCGCGCGGGCACCCTGGTCGAGGCGGGCGATGTCATCCTGCTCAGCGACCCCGCGCCGCTGGGGGCCGCCCAATCCCCGGACGAGGCCGTGGGCCTTGAAGCCCGCGTCACGCTCTATGCCCGCCGGCCGATCCCCGTGGCCAGCCTCGGGCCCCCGGCGCTGGTGGAACGCAACCAGCTTGTCACCCTGATCTTCCAGGCCGGCGGGCTCGAAATCCGCGCCGACGGGCGCGCTTTGGGCCGCGGGGCCGAGGGCGAGACCGTCCGCATCATGAACCTGGCGTCGCGCAGCACGGTTTCCGGCACCATCGCCGGGCCGGGGCTGGTGAGCGTGCCATGAAAGGACGCACCATGCGCCACCTGCTGCTGATCCTGCCCCTTGCCGCCTGTTCGGACCTGGCCCAGGTCGGCCGCCCGCCCGATTTCAACGACACCGGGCCGACGCTGGAGCATCACGCGCTCTACAACGTGCCCCTGCCCGAGGTGACGGAACGGCGGCGCGCGGTCGATACCGCCTCGCTCTGGTCGTCGAGCCAGCGCTCGCTCTTCGGCGACCGGCGGGCCTCGGTCGCGGGGGATATCCTGACCGTGGTCATCGAGATCAACGACTCGGCGCAGATCTCGAATTCGACGCAGCGCGGCCGCACCGGCTCGCAAAGCATGGGCGTGCCGGATTTCCTGGGCATCCCGCAACTGCTGGACCGGGAATTGCCCGCCGGGGCCAGCATGGCGGACGCCGTCTCGGCCGATTCCGCCTCAAGTTTCCAGGGCCAGGGCACGGTCAGCCGCAACGAGCAGCTGACGCTGAGGGTGGCGACGACGATCATCGAGCGGCTGCCCAATGGCGTGCTGCGCATCGAGGGCAGCCAGGAGGTGCGGGTCAACAACGAGCTGCGCGAATTGCTGGTCACCGGCTACATCCGCCCCGAGGACATCTCGCGCCGCAACGAGATCGCCTATGACCGGATCGCCGGGGCGCGGATCAGCTATGGCGGGCGCGGGCAGATCACGCAGATGCAGCAGCCGCGCTGGGGCCAGCAGATCAGCGAAATCCTGTTGCCGTTGTAAGGGGTAATGACATGCGCAAGCTGCTTCCGGTTCTGCTGCTGATCCTGGGCCTCGGGGCCGGGGTCGGCGCCGGGTGGTTCCTCAAACCCGCCGCCGAGGCGGGCGAGGCCGCCCATGGCGAGACTGCCGACCAGGCTGGCGGCCATGGCGAGGCCTCGGGCGGTCACGGGGCAGAGGCGGGCGCCGAGGCCAGCCATTACGACCCCGAGGCCGGGCCGACCGAGACGGTGCGCCTGCCCAATCAGTTCGTGGTCCCGGTGATCGTCGACGGGCGGGTGCAGGCGATGGTGGTGATCGGCCTCGCGCTGGAACTGGAGACGGGCCACAGCTTCTCGGTCCTGACCGATGAGGCGCGGCTCAGGGCGGTGTTGCTGCAATTGCTGTTCGACCACGCCAATATCGGCGGGTTCAACGGGCTTTTCACCTCGGGCGAGGCGCTGCTCTCGCTGCGGCGCATCCTGCGCGAGGCGGCGCGTCGGGAGCTGGGGCCGCAGGTGACGGACGTGCTGATTACCGAATTGCTGCGGCAGGAGAGTTGAGCGCTTGCGTCAGCCGCCCCGCCGGTTGACGCAGGTCTGAATCATGGTCATGGCCGCCGAGGATCCGGTCAGCGTGGTGGTGAAGCTCGCGCCCTGCACGCTGATCGTCAGCCGGCTGCCGGCGCGCACCGCATCCATCATCTGCAGCGAGGGGCCGAAGCTGACGCGGTTGCCCTGACCGATGACGCTGAAGTTCCAGGACCTGCCGTCGATGCTCATCTGCGCGGGGATTTCGCCCTGCGGCGTCGGCATCTCGAACAGCAGCATCCAGTTGCCGTCGGCGCTGTAGGCGATGCCGGCCTGACCGTCGATCTGCTGATGCGACGCTGCGCAGCCGGTGAAGCGGGTGCCGTCCAGAAGGGCGACGACGTTCCAGCCGTTTACATCGCCATAGGCGCGTTCGCTGGTTCCGGCGAAGGACGCACCGGCGCTGAGGGTCAGGCCAAGCAGGCTGGCCGCGGCAAGGGCAGAGAGCGACTGTCGGTGCATGAAATCCTCGCAAAGAATGGAAAGGCTGAAAAGGGCTGTGCACGCAGCCTAGCACCCTTCGGGATTCGGGGAAGCGGTTTCCGGCCCCTGCGCCGCCGTCAGATCGGGAATCAGCGCGCGGGAAGGGGCGCTGCGGGTGCCCGGCGCGCGCCGGGCCCCGCGGTGCCGGATGACCTGATCTCCGAGCTGCCGCGGCAGGAGAGCCGAGCCGCCCCCAGAATGCCCCGCGGCCCGGCCTGCGTGGCCCGCAGCCTGCCGGTGAATCGCCGGGCCCCCTTGTTCCCCGGCCGTCCCGGTGCCAGGCTTCCGGCAGGAGGCGCACCATGGCAGAACTCGTCACCCGCCCGACCGGCGCCAGCGTCGAGGCTTTTCTCGACGCGGTCGAGCCTGACCGCCGCCGGGACGACGGGCGGCGCCTCGACGCGCTTTTCCGCCGCGCGACCGGGTTTCAGCCGCAGATGTGGGGGCCGTCGATCGTCGGTTACGGGCGCTACGACTATACCTATGCCAGCGGCCATTCCGGCAGCTACCTCGCCACCGGCTTCAGCCCGCGAAAGGCGCAGCTCGTGCTCTACATCCTGCCCGGCTATGCCGATTTCGGCCCGATCCTGGACCGGCTGGGGCCGCACAGGAAGGGCAAGTCCTGTCTCTACCTGACCGCGCTGGCCAAGGTGGACGAGGGCGCGCTGGAGGCGCTGATCCGCGCGGGCCTTGCCGATCTGGCCCGGCACTGGCCGGTGATGGCCTCCTGACAGCCGGAAAGCCTCGCGCCGCGGACCAGCGGTCGCGCGGCGCGGCTTTGCTGTGCAAGGAACCCGGCCTCAGCCCTGCAGGGTGCGGACCCCATAGCCCTCGCGCCGGGCCATCATCGCCTGCGTCGCGGCGATCGCCCCGGCGGCGGTGGTGAAATAGGGGATCTTGTCCATCAGCGAGACGCGGCGGATGTCGCGGCTGTCGTTGATCGACTGGGCGCCTTCCGTCGTGTTGAAGACCAGCGCGATATCGCCGTTCTTCAGCCGGTCGACGATGTTCGGCCGGCCCTCGTAGACCTTGTTCACCGCGGTGGTCGCGACGCCTTCGGCCTTCAGCCAGGTCGCCGTGCCGCCGGTGGCCACGATCTCGAAGCCCATGCCCGCGAGGTCGCGCACCGCGCCGGCCAGCGCCGCGGTCTTGTCACCGTCGCGGACCGAGACGAAGACCCGCCCCTCTTCCGGCAGGATCGTGCCCGCGCCCATCTGCGCCTTGAGGAAGGCGAGCGGGAACGACCGGTCCCAGCCCATCACCTCGCCGGTCGAGCGCATTTCCGGGCCGAGCAGCGTATCGACGCCCGGGAAGCGGGCGAAGGGCAGCACGGCTTCCTTGACCGAGAACCACGGGGTTTTCGGATCGGCCAGCGTGTTGGCATCGGCCAGGGGCAGGGGGGTGTCGGGGCCGACGCCCTCGGGATAGGCGGCGCGCAGCGGGAAATTCGCCATCGGCTCACCGGCCATCAGGCGGGCAGCGATCGAGGCGATGGCGCTGTCGGTGGCCTTGGCGACGAAGGGCACGGTGCGCGAGGCGCGCGGGTTCACTTCCAGCACGTAGATCACGCCGTCCTTGACCGCGAATTGCACGTTCATCAGGCCGACAACGCCGAGCGCCAGCGCCATCTGTTCGGCCTGGACCTTCATCTCCTCGACCAGCGCGGGGTCCAGCGAATGCGGCGGCAGGCAGCAGGCGCTGTCGCCCGAATGGACGCCCGCTTCCTCGATATGTTCCATGATCCCGGCGACATGGACGGTCTTGCCGTCCGACAGCGCGTCCACGTCCACCTCGATGGCGCCCGACAGATAGCTGTCCAGCAGCACCGGGTTCTTGCCCGAGACAGTCACCGCGGTGGTGATGTAGCGCCGCAGCTGATCCATGTCGCGCACGATCTCCATCGCGCGCCCGCCCAGCACATAGGAGGGGCGGATGACCAGCGGGAAGCCGATCTTCTCGGCGATGGCGATGGCTTGGTCGTCGGACGAGGCGATGCCGTTGATCGGCTGTTTCAGGCCCAGATCGTTCAGCAGTTTCTGGAACCGCTCGCGGTCCTCGGCCAGGTCGATGGCGTCGGGGCTGGTGCCGAGGATCGGGATCCCTTCGGCGGCGAGTTCATTGGCCAGTTTCAGAGGCGTCTGCCCGCCGAACTGGACGATGACGCCGTGCAGCGTGCCGTTCGACATCTCGACGCGCAGGATTTCCAGCACATGCTCGATGGTCAGCGGCTCGAAATAGAGGCGATCCGAGGTGTCGTAATCGGTCGAGACCGTCTCGGGGTTGCAGTTGACCATGATGGTCTCATAGCCCGCCTCGGTCAGCGCGTAGCAGGCGTGGCAGCAGCAATAATCGAACTCGATCCCCTGGCCGATCCGGTTGGGACCGCCGCCGAGGATCACCACCTTCTTGCGGTCCGAGGGACGCGCCTCGTCCTCGACCTCGCCCATCGCCGGGACTTCGTAGGTCGAATACATATAGGGCGTCTGTGCCTCGAATTCGGCGGCGCAGGTGTCGATGCGCTTGAAGACTGCGGTGACATTGGCGGCGCGGCGCAGGCGGCGCACCTCGGCCTCGGTCTTGCCGGTCAGCATGGCGAGGCGGGCATCGGTGAAGCCCAGCATCTTCAGCGCGCGGATGCCGGCGGTGTCGGTGGGCAGGCCGTCGGCCTTCACGGTATTCTCGGCCTCGACGATCTCGCGGATGCGGGCCAGGAACCAGGGATCGAAGGCGGTGACGTGCTGGATCTCGTCGTCCGAAAGCCCGTGACGCATGGCCTGGGCGATGACCCGCAGCCGGTCGGGGGTGGCCTGGCTCAGCGCCTGGGTCAGCGCGGCCTTGTCGGGGGCGCCGGGGATGGCGATCTCGTCAAAGCCGGAAAGGCCGGTCTCCAGCGAGGCCAGCGCCTTTTGCAGCGATTCGTGGATGGTGCGGCCGATGGCCATCGCCTCGCCCACCGATTTCATGGCGGTGGTGAGGTCGGGCTTCGAGCCCGGGAATTTCTCGAAGGCGAAGCGCGGGATCTTCGTGACCACGTAGTCGATGGTCGGCTCGAAGCTGGCCGGCGTGACCTTTGTGATGTCGTTGTCCAGCTCGTCCAGCGTATAGCCCACGGCCAGTTTCGCCGCGACCTTGGCGATGGGGAAGCCCGTGGCCTTCGAGGCCAGCGCCGAGGAGCGCGAGACGCGCGGGTTCATCTCGATCACGACCATGCGCCCGTCTTTCGGGTTGACCGCCCACTGGACGTTCGAGCCGCCGGTCTCGACCCCGATTTCGCGCAGCACGGCGATCGAGGCCGAGCGCATCATCTGGTATTCCTTGTCGGTCAGCGTCAGCGCCGGGGCCACGGTGATCGAATCGCCGGTGTGCACGCCCATCGGGTCGACGTTCTCGATCGAGCAGACGATGATCGCGTTGTCCGCCTTGTCGCGGACCACCTCCATCTCGTATTCCTTCCAGCCCAGCAGGCTTTCATCGACCAGCACCTGCGCCACCGGCGAGGCTTCGAGACCCGAGCGCACGATGGCCTCGTAATCGTCGCGGTTGTACGCCACGCCGCCGCCGGTGCCGCCGAGGGTGAAGGCGGGGCGGATGATCGCCGGCAGGCCGATGTGTTCGAGGTCCTGCATCGCCTGCGCGATCCCGGCCTTGATGTCATATTTGCCGTTGGGCAGCTTCGGCGCGGCGACGATGGTGGCTTTCGGGTTTTCCAGCCCGATCCGGTCCATCGCCTCGCGGAACAGCTTGCGGTCCTCGGCCATCTCGATGGCGTGGCGGTTGGCGCCGATCATGGTGACGCCGAACTTCTCCAGGACGCCCATGTCGTCGAGCGCCAGCGCCGTGTTCAGCGCGGTCTGCCCGCCCATCGTGGGCAGCAGGGCATCGGGACGCTCGGCCTCGATGATCTTGGCGACGACTTCGGGGGTGATCGGCTCGATATAGGTGGCGTCCGCCAGCTGCGGGTCGGTCATGATCGTGGCGGGGTTCGAGTTCACCAGGATGACCCGGTAGCCTTCCTCGCGCAGGGCCTTGCAGGCCTGGGCGCCGGAATAGTCGAACTCGCAGGCCTGGCCGATGACGATAGGTCCCGCGCCGATGATCATGATGGAGGTGATATCGGTTCTTTTCGGCATGTCGGACCCCGTGCGTGCATGACGTGCGTGCGCTGAAGGCCGTCCCCCCGGGGGGCGGCGCGCAAATTGAGGCGGGTTATAGCCAGAGGCCGGTCCGGCGCAAGCCCTGATCGGCTGATCGCGCGCTTGCGGAGGGGGCGGAACCGGGGGGCCAGCCCCCCGGACCCCCCGGCGTATTTAGGGCAGAATGAAGGGGCGGGTTTTCGCAGGGGCCTTTGCGGCGGCGCGGCGTCATGGTTTCGTAACCCAGGCGGGCGTCCTATCGTGGCGGCAAACCGGAGGGTGCGGATGCGGATTCTTGTGTTCAACGCGGGCAGTTCGAGCCTGAAATACGGTGTCTTCGATCACGCGCAGGGCGCGGCACGGCAGGTGCTGAAGGGGGGATTCGAGCGGTTTCGCGACGGTGTCTGCGACTGGACGGTCGAGGCGGGCGGCCAGCGCGAGGCCGGGCAGGCGCCGCACGCCGATCTGGCGGCGGCGGTGGCGGCGGTGCCGGGCGTGCTGGCGGCGAGGGGAATCGCCGGGGTCGAGGCGGTGGGCCACCGCATCGCCCACGGCGGCCCCGATTTCACCGGCCCCGCCACGCTGGACGAGGCGACGCTGGCCCGGATCGAGCGGCTGACGCCGCTCGCGCCCCTGCACAACCCGGCCAATCTGCAGGCGGTGCGGCTGGCGCGGCAGGTCTGGCCGGATCCGCCGCAAGTGGGCGTCTTCGACACCAGTTTCCACCTGACCAACCCGCCCCGCGTCACCACCTATGCCGTGCCCGAAAGCTGGCGCGCGGCAGGGCTGCGGCGCTATGGGTTCCACGGTACCAGCCACAAATACGTGGCCGAACGGGCGGCCGAGGCTTTAGGCCAGCCGGTCACGGCGCTGAGGATCATCTCGGTCCATCTGGGCAATGGCGCCTCGGTCTGCGCCATCAACCTCGGGCGCAGTCTGGAATCCTCGATGGGGCTGACGCCCCTGGAGGGGCTGGTGATGGGCACGCGCTCTGGCGATGTGGATCCGGGCGCCTTCGGCTATCTGCACCGGCAATTGGGGCTGACGATCGAGGAGATCGAGGCGGCGCTGAACCGCGACTCGGGGCTGAAGGGGCTGACCGGCTCGTCCGACATGCGCGATGTCGAGGATCGGGCGGCGGCGGGCGACGGGGCGGCGCAGCTGGCGATCAACCTCTATGCCCACCGCGCGCGCAAATACGTCGGCGCCTATGCGGCGGCGATGGGGGGCGTCGATGCGGTGATCTTCACCGGCGGCATCGGCGAGAATTCCCCCTCGATGCGGCGGCGGATCTGCGACGGGCTGGAATTCATGGGGCTGAGGCTGGATTTCGACCGCAATCAGGCGGTGGATCTGACGGACCGCGCCGCGCCGCAGATCCAGGCTTACGGTTCGCGCGTGGCGGTGCTGGTCACGGAAACCGCCGAGCAATTGCAGATCGCCCGCGAGGTGGCGCAGCATCTGGCCCGGCCCGCCGCGGCGCCGAAGCCCATTCCGGTGGCGGTGTCCGGCCGGCATGTGCATCTGGCGGCGGACAGTCTGGCGGCGCTTTTCGGCCCCGGCTATGAACTGACGGTCAAGAAGCCGCTGCGCCAGCCCGGCAATTGGGCGGCCGAGGAGCGGGTGACGCTGGTCGGGCCCAAGGGCCGGATCGAGCATGTGGCGATCCTGGGGCCCCTGCGCAAGCGCACCCAGATCGAGGTCTCGCGCACCGACAGTTTCGCGCTGGGCATCGACGCGCCGGTGCGGGATTCGGGGCAGCTGGACGGGACGCCGGTGATCCGGCTGATCGGGCCTTACGGGCAGATCGACACCGACGGGCTGATCGTCGCCGCCCGCCACATCCACATGAACCCGGCCGATGCGCTGGCGATGGGGCTGGAGGACGGGCAGATCGTCGGCGTGAACGTGGGGCAGGGGGAGCGCTCGCTCACCTTCGGGCGCACGCTGATCCGCATCCAGCCGAACGCCTTCACCGAGATGCATATCGACACCGACGAGGCCAATGCTGCCGGGATCGGCGCGGGCTGGGAGGGCGAGATCGTCGCGCTGGAGGCGCATCTCGATCCCGGCGTCTGACGTCTTGCGGGGCGGGCCCGGCCGTGGAACAAAGGGCCTGTTCTCAGGGCGGGGCGAAATTCCCCACCGGCGGTAAGCGGCCGAAACCGCAAGCCCGCGAGCGCCTGCCTTCGGGCAGGGTCAGCAGATCAGGTGCGATTCCTGGGCCGACGGTCATAGTCCGGATGAAAGAGAACCATCGCCTCCCGTGTCTGGCACGCGGGGGTGCATGGGATCGCCTTGGGTGACGTGTCGCTAGAGGAGAGACCATGACACACACCCGTTACGCCTTTGTCAAAGCCGGCTGGCATGCCGCCATCGTCGACCGCGCGCTGGAGGGTTTCCTTCAGATCATCCCCGCCGAACAGGTCGATGTCTTCGACGTGCCCGGCGCCTTCGAGATGCCCTTGATGGCCCGCGATCTGGCGGCCACCGGGTGCTATGGCGCCGTGGCCTGCGCCGCCTTCGTGGTCGATGGCGGCATCTACCGGCACGATTTCGTGGCGCAGGCGGTGGTGACGGGCCTGATGCAGGCGGGGCTGGAGACGGGTGTGCCGGTGCTCTCGGTCTCGCTGACGCCGCACCAGTATCAGGAGACGGCGCATCACGACGCGATCTATCGCGCGCATTTCGTGCTCAAGGGGCGCGAGGCGGCCGAGGCGGCGCTGAAGATCACCGCGGCGCGGCAGGCTTTGCCCGCCTGACCCTAGGCGAGGGCGGGGAGGCGGCGCCGGGCCCAGTCGAGGCCCAGCATCCCCGCCAGCATGGCCAGCACGAAGGTCAGGCCGCTGGCGCCGCTCCATCCCAGGGCGGCGACGGCGGGACCGGGGCAAAAGCCCGCCAGCGCCCAGCCCGCGCCGAACAGCGCCGAGCCGCCCAGAAGCGGCGCGTCGATCTTCGCGGCGGGGCGCTCGGGGAAGGGCTCGCCCACCACCGAGGCCGGGCGCCGGGCGGCGAGGCGCCAGGCCAGCACCATCGGCAGGATGGCGCCCCCCAGCACGAAGGCCAGCGTCGGGTCCCAGTCGCCCGCCAGGTCCAGGAAACCCTGTACCTTGGCGGTATCGGTCATGCCCGAGACCAGCAGGCCCAGGCCGAACAGCGCGCCGGAAGCGGCGGAAATCCAGGGGCGCATCAGATCACTCCCATCACATGGCGGGCGAGGAACAGCACGACGAAGCCCGCGCCCAGAAAGGTCAGCGTCGCGACGATCGAGCGGGGCGAGAGCCGGGCCATGCCGACGACCCCATGCCCCGAGGTGCAGCCATTGGCCAGCCGGGTGCCGACGCCGACCAGCAGCCCCGCCAGCAGCAGAAGGCCGGTGTCGCCGGTGACATGCGTGTCGGGCGCGCCGCGCAGTGCCACGACCAGCGCCGGGGCGCCGATCAGGGCGGCGACGAAGGGCAGGGTCTCGCGCCAGGTCCGGGGCTCGGCCGGTTTCTCGACCAGACTGCCGAGGATGCCGCTCGCGCCCATCACCCGGCCGTTGCCCAGAAGCAAGAGCGCGGCGGCGAGGCCGATCATCAGCCCTCCGGCGAGGCCGGTCAGCCAGTCGAGGGGGATTGCGGTCATGGCGGGGCTCCTTTGACAGGAAACGTTCCCGGCTGAGATGGGGTTCCGCCGGGCGGCGCAGCAAGGGCGGGGCGGCAGATAGGGCGGCCCTTCCGGGCGCGGCCCGTGCGGTGGAACCGGGGTCCGGTTCCGGGGCGCTGGATGGAAGGGCGTTCCTGACGAAAACGGCGGGGACCTGCCCCGCCGTTCCATGGTCTCACGCCGACAGGGCGCGGGGCCGGTTGCCGATATGGTGCCAGACCAGCAGCGCGACCCCGACCCCGACCGCCGGCCATTGCAGCGCCGGATTGCCCGAGAGGACGAAGAGCGCCAGCGCCAGCCTGAGCCCCATCTCCCAGCTTGCCAGCCGCCGCTGGTCGAAGCGGGCCAGCGCGCTGGCCAGCAGATAGAGCGACAGCCCCAGCCGCGCCAGCAGCCACAGCAGCGCCATCAGGTGGAACTCGCCGTCATAGCCGGGCAGGAACCGCGCCCCGCCGGTGGCGGCATCGGGGTTGAGGACCGCGGCCTGTACCAGCAGGATCTCGGGGTTGAAGGCAAAGACGAAGGGAATGACGAACATCACGATCCCCGAGCGCACCGCCGAGAACGAGGTTCCGACCGGGTCCGACTTGGCGATGGTCGAGGCGGCATACGAGGCGACGGCGACGGGCGGGGTGATGGCGCTGACGCAGGCGAAATAGAAGATGAACATATGCGCCGTGAAATGCGCCATGCCGAGGCCGACCAGCAACGGCCCCATCAGGAGCGCCGCGTTCACATAGGCCGGAACCGCGGGCATCCCCATGCCCAAGAGGATCGCCAGCACCATCGTCACCCCCAGCGCCACGAACTGGAACATCAGCGGTGCGTTGTCGCCGAGGTTCAGCGCCCTCAGCCAGCCGAGGATGTCGAGCGCGATGAAGCTGGGCAGAGCGGTCAGGTTGAGGCTGATGTCGATGACCGAGACGGCGAGGAACATCAGGTAGAGCCCGGCCGAGGTAATGCCGGCATGGGCCAGCGCATCGACCAGCTTGCCGGGGCTCTGGCGGAAGGCGCGGTCGATGAACAGCATGCCCATCAGCACCACCGCCGCCCACCAGCCGACGCTGCCCGCGTCGCCCAGCGTGTTCTGGATCAGCTGCATGATCCAGGGCAGTTGCTCGGCCCGGCAGGCGCCGCTCGGCGTCTCGACCGCGACGGCGCCCAGCAGGCGGCTCAGGGGATCGCAGCCGATGGCGTCCTTGGGCACCAGCAGCAGCACGATGATGAGCGCGAGCGGCACGGCGATCTGGCTCAGGAGCAGGAAGTCGCGGGGGGTGAGGCGCATCTCGGGCGGGACCTCGCCCACCGCCTCGATCCCCTGCTTGCGGGATTGGAACATGACCGAGAGGAACATGCAGAGGAAATAGGCCACCGCCGGGATCGCCGCGGCGATGGCCACGTCGCGGTAGGGCACGCCGGTCATTGCGGCCAGCACGAAGGCGGCGATGCCCATGATCGGCGGCATCACCTGCCCGCCGGACGAGGCCGCGGCCTCGACCCCGGCGGCATAGCTTTTCTTGAAACCGGCGCGGATCATCATCGGAATGGTGATGGTGCCGGTGCCCAGCACATTGACCACGGGCGTCCCGGTGGTGGTGCCGAACAGCGCCGAGGCGACGATGGCGGCATGGGCCGAGCCGCCGCGCAGCTTGCGGGTCGAGACGACGGCGACCTTGATAAGCGTCCGCCCGCCCGCCGAGACAGAGAGCAGCGAGCCCAGCACGATATAGGGAAAGACCGTGTTCAGCATGATATGCAGGAACTGGCCCAGCAGGCCCGAGCCCTGGTTGACCAGCAGATCCTGCAGGCGCGGCCTGCCGTCCAGCAGGGTTCGCGGCTCGCCCCCCAGCGCGGTGATGAGGTAGCGGTTCATCCCGTCGCTGCCGAAGACGTACCAGAGGGTGACCGTGGCGATGGCGTAGAGTGCCAGCGCGATGGAGACCAGCACCAGCGAGAAGCCCCAGACCTGGGTGTTGTAGGCCAGGAAGACGATCACCGCGAGGCCGACGATCAGCGTGATCCAGGGGCCGGTGGTGGCGATGCAGCGCGGGTTGTCGATCGAGGTGGGGGCGGGCAGGCCCAAGGCCAGCGCCACCTCGCGCTCGGCGGCCAGCGCGCGTTCGATGAAGGCGGCGCGCTCGCCGGTGATGACGTCGATCAGGCAGACGGCCTCGTTCTCGATCAGGTAGGTGGTGGCGATGGTCAGCGCGGCCACGACCAGCGCGATGTCCAGCGCCAGCCCCAGACGGCGGCGGGCCTTGCCCCGGTCCTGCCACTCGCGCCAGATCGAATGCCAGAGCGCGACGATGATCATCATCCAGGCAAAGGCGATCGGGTAGTAATATTCATAGGGAAAGCGGCGCACGGCCAGCCAGTCCCAGCCGGTCAGATTCTGCCAGAACTGGTCCCATCCGGGGATCGCCGGGGTTGAGTTTATCATGCCGGTGATCACGAAGATCAGGGCCATGGCATAGACAACCCGACGCACGGCCGGGCGGATCTGGGGCGCTTCGGTTTCCATCGCTCGCTCGTGTCAGAAAGGATAGGGGGCCTGCCCGGAAGCAGACCCCCGGACGATCACCGCAAGGCGATCATTGGGCGCAATCGGGAACGTCGTAGCCCGCCTCTTCCCAGGCGCGGACCGCGCCGGGGTGATAGCGGACCGGGTTCAGCCCGCACATGCCCGAGGCGACGGGATCGAGGTTCTCGAAGCCGACGTTGCGGGCGTAGAGGGCCTTTTCATAGATCTGCGACAGCGTCTCGATATGGGCGCGGGTCAGCTGATAGGCCAGCTCCTCGTCCATCGCCGCGTTGACGCAATTGCCGCCGACCGAACCCCGGGTACGGAAGGCGCCGTCTTCCGAGACGACATGCGCGTTCGCGCCCAGCGCCGCCATCTGCTCGGCGCTCAGGATGAAGGGGGCCGAGCCCGGGGCGGTCAGCACGCGCTGCACCGCCTCGCTTTCGAATTGCTCGATCGGGATCGAATAGAAATTCATCCGCCCGGCCGACAGCGCTTGAAGCGGCCGGTCCGAGGGGATGTATTCCGGCAGCAGCGCCACATCGACCGAGCCTTCGGTGATGGTGGTGGCCATCTGCGACCAGTCGCTTTCGACGGCGGTGAAGCCGGTTCCGGCCTCGAGCCCGGTCATCACCTGAATGAGCGAGCGCGCCTCGTTGGTGGCGGCGCCTCGAGGCGGGCCGTCCAGCACGCGGCGGCCTTCGAGGTTGTCCCAGCCGGTGACGCCCGCCGTCTCGTAGCCGTAAAGCGTGTAGGCGCCGAAGGAATAGGGGTAGAGGACGCGCAGGTTGCCCGCCAGCTCGGCCCCGCGTTCGGCGCCGAGATCGGCGAAGGGACCGACGCCGCGCGACATCAGGAACGGCAGGATGAAGGGGCAGATGCCGATATCGGTGCGCCCTTCGGCCACCGCCAGCGTGGCGTTGACCCCGGTCTGGCCGAGGGTGATCTGGATATCGGCGATCCCGCGTTGCGAGGCCACTTCGGCCAGATGGGCGATGGTCAGATGCACCGCGACGCCGGGCGTCGAGGTCATCGCGGTCAGGTTCACCTGCGCCAGCGCGCTTTGGGCGCCCAGCGCCAGGCTCAGCGCCGTGGTCAAAGCCAGTTTGTTCATGCGTTCCTCCCTCTGTTTCTGTGGGCCGCCTTAGCGGCCCGGTGTCGTTCGGACCGGCGCGAATCCTCCCTCGCGCCGGGTCGGTCCTCAGCGCGCCGGATGGCGGTAGGGTTCGATCGAGACGTTGCGCCCGATGCGGATGGTCATCAGGTCCTCGGCGATCAGCACGATCCCGTCGTATTCCGCCGCCAGTTCCCCCAGCACGTCGTCCATGGGCAAGGGATCGGGCGGCAGCAGCGCCAGATGGGTGAGCATGGCCAGCCGCGGGCGGGTCTGGGCAAAGACCTTGCCCACATCGGTGGGCGAGGCGTGGTGGTCGATGGCCACCTTCACCTTGGGGTAATTGGCCAGCGTCGTGTCGCGGGCGGCGGCGATCTCGTGCACGAAGACATCGGCGCCCATCGCCTGGGCGATCAGGTTCTCGTTGTAGCGGGTGTCGTGCGAATGGACGAAGACCCGGCCCTTGTATTCCACCCGGAAGCCATAGGCCGAGGGGATGTTGTCGCCGTGATCTACCAGGATCGCCCGGATCACCAGCCCGCCCCGGTCATAGACCACGCCCTCGTTATAGACATGCGGGATGATGCGCATGTGCTCGGGGTCGATCTCGTTGTCGTTGACGCGGATGTTGCGGTCGGGGCGGGTGGCCTGCCAGGCGCCCTCGGCCAGATCCTCCAGCCCCTCGGGGCCATAGACGGTCAGCGGCTTGCCGCGCCCGGCCCAGCCCTGCGGGATGGTGCCCGACATCAGCAGGTCGAAGATCCCGGCGTAATGGTCGGAATGGTAATGCGACAGGATCACCGTATCGACATAGCCGACCGGGATGCCCAGCTGCGACATGCGGATCACGGTGCCCCGGCCGCAGTCGATCATCACCTTCTCGCCGCCCGCCTCGATCAGGGTCGAGGTGCCGAAGGCATGGATGCTGGGGTTCGGGATGCCGGTGCCCAGCAGGGTCACTTTCAGCACGTCGTCATTCATCGGTCGTCTTCCTTGCTGGCGGGGCTCAGGCCCGGGCGCCGGACTTCAATTCGCGGCGGATCTCGTCGCCATGGGCGTCGAGCAGCGGCGGCGGGGTCACATCGCGTTCGGCCTCGCCATCAAAGCTGTAGGGGGCGCGAACCGTGGTGAAGGTCTCGTCCGCGACGCCCGGCACGGTCAGCTTGATGCCCAGGTGCTTCGCCTGCGGATCCTCCAACGCCTCGTTGCTGTCATAGGCGGGCGAATAGGGAACCCCCGCCTTTTCCAGCGCGGCGCACCATTCGGCGCGGGTCTTCTGCGCAAAAACCGGGGCGAAGGCGGCGATCAGCTCTTCCTGATGCTTGATGCGTTCGAGCCGTTCGTTGAAGCGCGGGTCGTCGTTCAGGGCCTGCATCCCGGTGGCTTCCAGTAGCCCCTCCCAGAATTTGACGGGCGAGGACAGGTGGAAGGCGATCCAGGTGCCGTCCGCGCATTTGAAGGTGTAGCTCTGCGAGACAACCGGGCGCGACAGCGGGCCCATGATCTCGCCCTCGCTATAATAATGCGTGAAACTGTCGAGGTTGAAATGGCACATGGCCTCCAGCATCGAGATGTCGATGCGCCGCCCCTGGCCCGAACTCGCCCGTTCCGTCAGCGCCGCCAGCACCGCCATGGCGGCGTATTGCCCGGTCACGGCGTCGGCGATGGCCGGGCCGATGACGCGGGGGTTGTCGGGGGGCGTCAGCAGCCGCAGATAGCCCGCCGCGGCCTGCGCCACGGAATCGAAGGTCGGCCGCTTCATCGCCGGGCCCGAAGGGCCGAAGCCCGAGATCGCGCAATAGATCAGGTCGGGCTTGATGGCGCGCAAGGCCGCCTCGCCCGCGCCCAGCTTCTCGGCCACGCCGGGGCGGAAGTTCTGGATGAACACGTCGGCCGTGGCGATCAGCTGGTGAAAGGTCTCCAGATCCGCCGCCTGCTTCGTATCCAGCGCGATGGAGCGCTTGTTGCGGTTGTAGGTCTGGTAATGCGGCGAATAGAGCCCGCCCTTGAAGGCGCGGAACGGGTCGCCCGTGCCCGGCAGTTCGACCTTGATGACATCGGCGCCCAGATCGCCCAGATGCATGGCGGCGGCCGGGCCGGTGATATAGGTGCCCAGTTCGACGACGCGGATGTTCTTCAGGATCTTCATGCCTTGTCCTCCGCCGGGGATTCGTGGCCCGACAGCAGGCCGTCATAGGAAATCGCCAGATCCGCATGGTTCGACATGACAAAGCCGATGGAGCGCAGGGATTCCTCGTAAAGATGCGCCGAAAGCCCGGCGGCCCGCGCCAGCAGCGGCACCGCCTTCAGCGCCTCCAGCGGCCAGCCGGCGTCCAGGATCGCCGCCGGGATCGCGCCCGAGACGTTGATCGGCAGCGGCCGGTGCATGATGCCCGGCGCCTGTTCGCCCAGCACGCGCAGCGTCTCGACATAGCGGCCGCTGAGGCCGAGGTCGTCGCAGAGTTCCAGCAGCCGGATGGCCCGCGGATCGCCCTCGGCATGCTGCGGATGGCCGAGGCCCGGGACCTTCTTGCGCTCGAGCTTCAGCTGGGTGACGTGATCCTGGGCCGAGGCGGCGATGTCGCCGTCCTTGGCGTCGCTCAGCACCTGATGCAGGAATTGCCCCGCCGTCTCGGTCGAGCCTGCGACCACCGTCCCCATCCCCAGCAGGCCCGCCGCCATGGCGCCCTGCCAGGCCTCGGGGCCCGCGGCCAGGGTCATGCGCGCGGCCTGCACGCTGGGCACCAGCCCGTGTTCGGCGATGGCCACCAGACAGGCGTCGAGCATGCGGCGCTGGGCCTCGGTCGGCATCTCGCCGATCACCAGCAGCCAGAAGTAATCGGTAAAGCCGATCTTGCCGATCAGGTCATGGCAGAGGTCCCGGCCGCGCACCGTGATGGAATGGGCGTCCGAGGTGGCGATAGCCGTGTAAGGCTGGGTTTGTTTTCCGATCCGCATCTCTCATCTTTTCGCATTGCGAAACATTTTTCTCTTGCCGAAGCGTAAGCGCGCGGCTTAGGCTTCGTCAAGCCACTTTGTGGGCGGATCGGACGCAAGGCGCGGGAGGGACAGCATGAGCGACGTCAACCAGTACACCATCACCCAGGCGGTGAAGGATTCCTTCAAGACCGAGCCGGGCAGCCGGTTTGAATCGCTGCTGCAGGGGCTGATCGAGCATCTGCACGATTTCACCCGCGAGCAGAACGTCACCCATGAGGAATGGATGGCGGCGCTGATGTTCCTTTACGATTGCGGGAAGATCTCGACGCCCGAGCGGCACGAATTCATCCTGCTGTCGGACGTGCTGGGCTGGTCGGCGCTGGTCGACATGATCAACACCCGGGGCGGCGCGACCGAAGGCTCGAACCTCGGGCCCTTCTACCTCGACAACGCGCCGGCGAAGGCCTTGGGCGCCGATCTGGGCGACGGGCGGGAGGGCGTCACGCTGCTGGTCCATGGCCGCGTCACGGACACGCTGAAGAACCCGCTGCCCGGCGCGCAGGTCGATACCTGGCAGGCGGACGGCGCCGGCACCTATCCGATCCAGGAGGAGGGGCAGGACAAATACGACCTGCGCGGCAAGTTCACCACCGACGACCAGGCGCGCTATTATTACACGACCGTGCTGCCCAAGCCCTATACCGTGCCTTACGACGGCCCGGTCGGCGTGCTGCTGCGCGCGGGCAACCGCCATGCCTGGCGCGCGCCGCATCTGCATTTCATCGTCACCGCCCCGGGCATGTCCGGCATCACCACCGAGGTCTTCTTCAAGAACACCGATTACGTCGACAACGACGCGGTGTTCGGGGTTCGCCGCTCGCTGATCCGCGACATCAAGCCCGCCCGTGATACCGAAGCCTTGGGCTATGCCCTCGACAAGAGGCCCGATGCCGTGGTCGAAATGGATTTTGTTCTGGCACCGGAAGGGTGAGGCGGTTTGGACGAGGAAAGCGAAAGACCGGCGGGCTTTGTCGAGGCGCTGGCCAAGGGGATCGCCATCCTCGAAGCCTTTGACGCCCGCCATAACGAGATGACGCTGTCCGAGGTGGCGCGGCGGGTGAATGTCTCGCCCGCGGCGGCCCGGCGGGGGCTGATCACGCTGATCGAGCTGGGCTATGTCGGGCAAAGCGGCAAACGCTTTCACCTCAAGCCCAAGGTGATGGCGCTGGGCTCGTCCTTCTATTTCGCCGCCCGGGTGGACGAGATCATCCTGCCCGACCTGCGCCGGCTGGTGGAGATGTTCGGCGATGCCTCCTCCGTGGGGACGCTGAACGACCACAACGTGATCTATGTCGCGCATTACTCGCAGCAGCGGGCAAGGCGGGCCTCGGCCGTGGCGGGGGCGAGTTACCCGGCCTTCGCCACCTCGATCGGCCGGGTGCTGGTGGCGGGACTGCCCGACGCGGCGCTCGACGCCTGGCTCGATGCGCTTGAGCCGGTGCCGCTGACCGCGCGCACCCTCATCGACAAGGCCGCGCTCAGGGACGAGATCCTGACGGTGCGCCAGCAGGGCTATGCGACCACGGTGGACCAGCTGGATTACGGCATCACCGCGCTGGCTGTGCCGATCATCAACGAGGAAGGGCGCACCATCGCCGCCGTCAACAGCTCGGGCTATTCCGGGATGCTGTCGCCCGAGGCGCTGGTGGCCGAGCGGCTGGGCGAGTTGCGGGCGGTGGCCAAATCCATCGCCTTGCAGCTGACCCGCTTCCCCACGCTGGGCGCGGTCCTGGACAATTGAGCGGGTGCCGGGGGATCCGGCGCCCGTTTCTTTTCACCGGATGCTTCGGGAATCAGGCTTGACGCCCGAGATTCTTACACGCTATTTTCGTAATAAGCAAGAATTTTCGCAATGCGAAAAGACTGGCGATACGACAGACCAGATCGGGAGGACCTGATGAACAAACCCCACAGCCTTGCCCCCACGACCCTGCAGGACGCGCTGGACGCGGCCGGCGGGCCGATCAACCTGCTGCGCAGTTCGCAGCTGGGCACGACGATCTTCCCGGGCATCCCGCCCGAATTCACCAACTGGCGCGATGAACAGCGCGCCTGGACGCACAGCGTGGCGATGCTCGAACAGAGCTACCACATGACCGAAGTGCATGTGCGCGGCGCCGATGCGCTGGCCTTCATGGCAGGGCTGATGACCAACCGGGCCGACAATTTCGACGTGATGCGCGCCAAGCAGATCGTCATGTGCGGGCCGGATGGCAGGATGATCTCGGACGCGGTGCTGTTCCGCGAAGAGGCCGATTTCATGCGCGTGGTCGGCCCGCCCACCGCGGCCAACTGGGTCGAATACAACGCCACCAAGACGTCCCTCAACGTCACCGTCACCCGCGACGAGAACTTCATCCGCCCCCGCGCGCGGCGCGATGTCTACCGCTTCCAGTTGCAGGGTCCGAATGCGCTGGCCCTGATGCAGGAAGTGACCGGCGGCACGCTGCCCGAGATCAAGTTCTTCCACATGGGCGCCTTCAGGATCGCCGGTTGCGACGTGCGCGCGGTGCGTCACGGCATGGCCAGCACCCCGGGGTTCGAGCTTTACGGCCCCTGGGAAGACCAGCAGGCGGTGCGCGAGGCGGTCGAGCGCGTCGGCGAAAAGTACGACCTGCGCAAGGCCGGTTCGGTGACCTATGGCACCGCCGCGCAGGAATCGGGCTGGATGCCGCGGCCCCTGCCCGCGATCTACGAGGGCGAGACGATGGCGGATTACCGCCGCTGGATCCCCGCGCAGAGCTTCGAGGCGGCAGGCTCGCTCGGCGGCAGCTTCATGTCCGACCGGATCGAGGATTATTATGTCGAGCCCTTTGAAGTGGGTTACGGCACGCTGGTGAACCTCAACCACGACTTCATCGGCCGCGACGCGCTGGTCGAGAAGAAGCAGAACCAGAAGCGCCGCAAGATGACGCTGATCTGGAACAATGACGACGTGTTCCGGGTGCTGCAGAACTCGCTCAGGAATGACGGGCCGCGCGCGAAGTTCATCTCGCTGCCGGTGCCGATGTATTCCTCGTTCCAGGCCGATCAGGTGCTGGCAGGCGGCAAGCCCGCGGGCGTGTCGAACTGGATGAGCTATTCGTCCAACGCGGGCGCCATGCTGTCGACGGCGCTGATGGATCTGGAGCATTGCGAGATCGGCAAGGAGGTGACGTTGCTCTGGGGCGAGCCCGACAGCCGCCGCCGCACGGTCGAGGCGCATGAGCTGACCGAGATCCGCGCCACCATCGCCCCGGTCCCCTATTACGCCAAGACCAACAAGACCGAGGGCTGACACCCTCCGGTCCCGACCCCGAAAGGCGGCCCCTTGGCGGGCCGCCTTTTGCGTTGGGGGGCCTCAGCCGGACAGAGTGATCCGCGCCTCGAACCCGTCCGCGAGCCCGGGGCGGGGGGAGGCGAGGGTCAGACCGCCGCCGATCCGCCCGGCGATGGCGGCGACGATGGCGAGGCCGAGGCCACTGCCGTCGCCGGAGGAAGCGCGGGCGAAGCGGTCGGTGAGGCGGGCCAGCACCTCGGGCGCCACGACCGGGCCGGGGTTGGCGACGCTCAGCTCGGCCCCCTCGGTCAGGATGACCTGCACCGGGGCGCCGGGCGTGCCATGGCGGAGCGCGTTGTCGATCAGGTTGCGCAGCACGATCCCGAAGGCGTCGGGGTCAAGCGTGGACAGCACCGGCCCTTCGGGCAGCGACAGCAGCAACCGACCCGGCGCTGCGCGGCCCAGATCGTCGACCAGAAGCCGCGCCACCGGCCGCAGATCCCCCGGCTGATCGGCGCGCAGCTTGCCGCCCTCGGCCCGGGCCAGCTGCAACAGCCGCTCGGACAGACGGGTCAGGCGTTTCAGCGTCTCTTCGATGGCCGCGGCGCGGGCCATGACCGGGGCTTCCTGCGTCTCCTGTTTCAGGCGCTGGATCTGGGCGATGGCCCCGGCCAGCGGCGTGCGCAATTCATGCGCGGCATTGGCGGCAAAGCTGCGCTCGGCCTCGAAGGCGGCATCGAGCCGGGCCAGCTGCGTTGCGCAGCTTCTCCAAGGTGTAGAACTCGCTGGGCTTGTCGAAAAGTTCGTCGATGACGTGACGGGTCGCGGCTTCCCACTTCTGGGTGGCGACAAGCTCGGCCAGCGTTGCGTCGGCGCGAGCGGCGTCTTCGAACCTGCCGAAAAGCTCCCTGTCGATGCGCATGCCCTGCGCCCCGATCTGGTTCTCGACTTGGCTCACCACTTCGTCGGGAGAGAAGTACTCGTAGCCACCCAAACCGCCGGTCACGGTGGTTTGGCCGCCGTCTTCTCCCCCGTTGGACAGCGGCATCACAGGCGGTTTGGGAAGGCAACAAATGTCCCACGGAGACTTGGGCTTCAAGCCGCGCGTTTGAGGCAGACCGGTCGTCGAAGTCCGAAGTTCGAATGCTCATAAAACTTTGTTGGAGTCAGCTCGCTGGAGCCATTTTCTCTTGACAATTGCGACCTTTCATGGGTCGCACGTCACATGGGGTTCTAGGGGAGCTCGTCATTCCGGGCCTTGAGGTCTGAACAGAAGCTTGGCTTCAAGCGGTTCAGATAGTTTGAAGCAAACGGGATTTTGGTTCCATGTCACCCGAAGTGACTGAAGTAATTTGTGAATTCTTGGCTGTTCGTGCCGGCCGTCGATACGGGAGCGACTGGATCTGGCCTCATTGAAGCATCAATTCAGCTGCTCCCCGAGGTGCAGGAAAGCTGCTCCCCGAGGTGCAATTGGCCCAAGATTGCTCCCGGAATGTCACTGGGAGCACGCATGCGGTCACGTGCGGTCACAAAACGTAAGCAAAAGACAACAAAACGACCCACCTTGTTGCGGGCGTATTCTTGCTCAGGTCTTGTTCTTGATGGATGAATTGGTGGTGGAGCTGAGGGGGATCGAACCCCTGACCTCGTCATTGCGAACGACGCGCTCTCCCATCTGAGCTACAGCCCCCACGCGGCGCTAGATGCGGCATTCGGCGGGCGGTGTCAAGGGCCGCTGACGGGGGATTTTCGGGCCTGCGGGGCGGCGGGCGAGGACGTTGCCCTTGCATCGGCCCGGGGGTATGGTGGGCGACCTTTGCACCATCACAGGACCCCCCGATGCCCCTGCGCACCCGGATCTCCGAGGACCTCAAGACGGCCATGAAAGCCAAGGATCAGCTGCGGCTTTCCACGCTCAGGCTGATCAACGCCGCCATCAAGGACCGCGACATCGCCTTGAGGGGGCAGGGCGAGGACCGCGAGATGTCCGAGGGCGAAATCACCAGCGTCCTGTCGCGCATGGTCAAGCAGCGTCAGGAAAGCGCCCGCGCCTATGAAGAGGGCGGGCGGCTGGAACTGGTCGAGCGCGAGCTGGCCGAGATCGCGGTGATCGAGGATTACCTGCCGCGCCAGCTGTCCGACGAGGAGGTCGAGGCGGCCGTCGCCGAGGCGATCACCGAGCTGGAGGCCAATTCGATTCGCGACATGGGCCGGGTGATGAATGCGCTGAAGGCCAAGTATACCGGCCAGATGGATTTCGGCGCCATCGGCCCGGTGGTCAAGGCACGGCTCAGCGGCGGCGCCTGAGTCGCCTCAGGCGTAGCTTTTCAGCCGCATCAGCAGCGGTGCCAGCTCGTCATGCAGCTGGACCCGCTCGCCGGGGGTGAGAAAGGCGCCAAGCTCGACCTCGCGCCCGCCTCCCGCCAAGATCAGGTAATTCTCGACCGGGCCGCCCCGCGGCAGCAGGCGCAGGCTGACCCAATGCGGATCGGCCCGCCATTCCTGCTGCGGCCCGCGCGGGTTGGTCCGTACCAGGTGCACCGCCTGGCGGTCCAGCACCATCTCCTCCAGGATCGCCCGGTCCTTCCAGTTCCGGTCGAGCCCGTACCACAGCCCCCAGAGCGCCAGCCCGGCGAAGGGCAGCAGCCCCCAGAGCACCCGCGAGCCCAGCACCGCGATCAGCGGCATGGCCATGGTCGCCGCCCCCATGGCGATGACCATGACGAAGCCGCGCGGGTTCAGCGCGTTATGCGGCCAGGCGCGCAGTTCGGCGTGGGTCTCGTCAATGCGGGTCAGCGTATAGGGCATCAGGCGGCGGGCCGGAGCGCGTCATAGGGGACCATGACGTGTTCGGCATAGGCCGGGCGGGCGCAGAGCCGGTCGTAATAGGCGCGCACGGCGGGTGGCGCGTCGGGGGTGATCCCGTCCAGCGTGAAATAGCGATAGAGCAGGTTGCCGAAATGCAGGTCAGCCAGCGTCAGATCCGCACCCATCATGTAGGGATGGCGTTCGAGCCGCGCCTCGGCGACCCGGAAGCGCTGGGTCAGGGTCTTCATCGCGGTCTCGACCGCGGCCATGTTCCGCACCTCGGGCTTGTGGAACATCATCGGGAAGAAGACCGAGCCGCTGAAGACCAGCGAGACGTTGATCTTGGCCCATTCCGCCCAGCGGTCGGTATCGGCCCGGGCCAGCGGATCGGCGGGCCAGAAGCTTTCCGGCGCATAGCGGTTGGCGAGGTAGCGCAGGATCGCCCCCGATTCCCACAAGGGGATCGAATCGCCGTCCTTCAGCACCGGCACCAGCCGGTTGGGGTTCATGGCGATGAACTCGGGCGTGTCGGTGCCGCCGAAGCGGTGGCCCACGTCGTGGCGGATATGGGGCAGGCCCAGCTCGGCCACCGCCCACATGACCACCTGCACGTTGGAGGAATCCTTGCGTCCCCAGATCGTCAGCATCGTCTCTCGTCCCCTGTTGCTCGTCCCCGGCAGAGATAGGCGCCCGCCCCGGCGCGAACAGGGCTCGGGCAGGGCAGGAGGGGGCCCGTGCCCCGTCCGGCCATGAAAAAGGCCCCGGTTTGCACCGGGGCCTTCAAGGGTATCGCGGGCTCAGTGGGCGCGCGAGTGGTCCCAGTCCTCACGCTTCGGCAGCTGCTCGAAGGTGTGCTCCGGCGGCGGGCAGGGCAGGGTCCATTCCAGCGTGTCGGCGTGCTCGTTCCAGTAGTTGTTCTCGGTCACGCGCTTGCCGTGACGCAGCGTGTAATACATCACGCCGATGAAGAACAGGAACGAGGCGAAGGACAGGAAGGCGCCGATCGACGACCAGAAGTTCCACATGGCGAAGGCTTCCGGGTAGTCGATGTAGCGGCGCGGCATGCCCTGACGGCCCAGGAAGTGCTGCGGGAAGAAGGTCAGGTTGGCACCGATGAACATGGTCCAGAAGTGCAGTTTACCGGCCCATTCCGGGTATTGCCGGCCCGACATCTTGCCGATCCAGTAATAGATCCCGGCAAAGAGCGCAAAGACCGCCCCCAGCGACATCACGTAGTGGAAGTGCGCCACGACGAAATAGGTGTCGTGATAGATCCGGTCGACGGGCGCCTGCGACAGCACGATGCCGGTCACGCCGCCCACGGTGAACAGGAACAGGAAGCCGAAAGCCCAGAGCATCGGCGTCTCGAACGACAGCGAGCCGCGCCACATGGTGGCGATCCACGAGAAGATCTTCACGCCCGTGGGCACGGCGATCGTCATGGTGGCCAGCATGAAATAGGTCTGCTGGGTCAGCGACAGGCCGACGGTGTACATGTGGTGCGCCCAGACGACGAAGCCCAGCGCGGCGATGGCAACCATCGCGTAGACCATCGGCAGGTAGCCGAAGATCGGTTTGCGCGAGAAGGTGGCGATCACGTGGCTGACGATGCCGAAGCCCGGAACGATGATGATGTAGACTTCCGGGTGGCCGAAGAACCACAGGATGTGCTGATAGAGGATCGGGTCACCGCCCCCGGCCGGGTCGAAGAAGGTCGTCCCGAAGTTGCGGTCGGTCAGCAGCATGGTGATGGCGCCGGCCAGCACCGGCAGGGCCAGCAGGATCATCCAGGCGGTGACGAACACCGACCAGGCGAACAGCGGCACCTTGTGCAGCGTCATGCCCGGGGCGCGCATGTTGAGGAAGGTGGTGATGATGTTGATCGCGCCGAGGATCGACGAGGCGCCCGACAGGTGCACGGCGAAGATCGCGAAATCCATCGAGAAGCCGGTCTCGCGGGTCGAGAGCGGCGGATAGAGCACCCAGCCCACGCCCGAACCGCGCCCGCCTTCACCGCCCGGCACGAAGACCGAGATCACGGCGAGCGAGGCACCGGCAACGTACAGCCAGTAGGACAGGTTGTTCAGCCGCGGGAAGGCCATGTCCGGCGCACCGATGTGCAGCGGCATGAAATAGTTGCCGAAACCGCCGAAGAGCCCGGGGATGATGACGAAGAACATCATCAGCACGCCATGGGCGGTGACGATCACGTTCCACAGATGCCCGTTGGGCGAGCAATCCGCGGCCATGAAGCCTTCGTGGCACATGTACTGCACGCCCGGCTCCATCAGCTCCAGGCGCATGTAGACGGTGAAGGCCACCGCGACGAACCCGACGATCGCCGACGTGAACAGGTAAAGGACGCCGATGTCCTTGTGGTTGGTGGACATGAACCAGCGGGTAAAGAACCCGCGATGGTCTTCGTGTCCGTGGGCGGCTGCGTTGGCCATTCGTTGCTCCCGTTCCCTTACGAACTTTTTTCTCACGCGATCAGGGCCGGAATCGTGGGGTACACGCGGCCGAGACTTATTCCCGTTCTAGAATGGTCACGCCGCGGCGGCAACGTCCCTGTTGTCGCAGAACGGAAAATTTTGACGCAGGTCAAGGACGGCGCATTGCCGCAGGCCGAATCGCCGCCGGGCTGGTCCCCGGCGGCGATCACATTTCGCGGCCGGGTCTGTAACATTGGGTCAGCATAATTGACTTAAATCCCGCCGCGCGCTGATGTCGGCGCCGCACGACCGGGAGGGACATCATGGATTGGCAACAGGTGCTGGCCACGCGCAGCGGGCGGATGAAGGCGTCGGAAATCCGCGAATTGCTCAAGCTTCTGGACCAGCCGGACATCATCTCGTTCGCCGGGGGCATCCCCGATCCCGCGCTCTTTCCCGCCGCCGCCTTCCGCGATGCCATGGACCGGGCACTGACCGGTCCCATGGCCGGTGCCGCGCTGCAATATTCGGTCTCCGAGGGGTACAGGCCGCTGCGCGAGTGGATCGCCGGGCATATGGCCTCGATCGGCATTCCCTGCGCCGCCGATCAGGTGCTGATCACCTCGGGCTCGCAGCAGGCGCTGGATTATCTGGGCAAGCTGCTCCTCGACCCCGCCGATACCGCGCTGGTGACATGGCCCGCCTATATGGGCGCGCTCGGCGCCTTCAACGCCTATGAGCCGCGCTACGACCGGCTCGACCCCAAGGGCAACCGCCCGGCCGAGGCCATCGCCGAGGCGGCCGAGGCCGCAGGCGGGCGGGTGAAATTCGCCTATCTCTCGGCCGATTTCGCCAATCCGACCGGCGAGACGCTGGACCGCTCGGGCCGCGAGGCGCTGCTCGATCTGGCCGAGGCGCTGGATATCCCGATCATCGAGGACGCCGCCTATCAGGCCCTGCGCTATGACGGTGAGGCGGTGCCGCCGATCCTGGCGCTGGAACTGGCGCGCAAGGGCGATCTGGATGCCTGCCGCACGATCTATTCCGGGTCTTTCTCCAAGGTGCTGTCGCCGGGGCTGCGCGTCGGCTGGGTGGTGGCGGCGGCGCCGGTGATCCAGCGGCTGGTCTTGATGAAACAGGCCGCCGACCTGCATTCGCCGACCCTGAACCAGATTGCCACGGAACAGGTGGCCCGCGCCATCTTCGACGAGCACACCGCCAATCTGCGCCGGGTCTACGGCGCGCGGCGCGATGCGATGCTGGCGGCGCTGGCCCGGCACATGCCCGAGGGCGTGCGCTGGACGAGACCCGAGGGCGGGATGTTCGTCTGGCTGACCCTGCCCGAGGGGATGGAGGGCGCCGATCTGCTGGCGCGGTCGCTGAAGTCCGAGAGGGTGGCCTTCGTCCCCGGCCGCGCCTTCTTCGCCGATGGCTCGAACGGCAACACCATCCGGCTGGCCTTCTCCTGCGCCGACGAGGCGATGATCGAGGAGGGGATGAAGCGGCTGGGGCGGCTGCTCAGGGCGGTGTGACGGCGGTGCGTGCAAGCACGCACCCTACACGGCGTCCGTAGGGTGCGTGCTTGCACGCACCGCGCCCCCTCCGCAAGCCGTCGCTGCCCCGAACACCGCATCGAACTGTCGCCGCAGCGCCACGTCCAGATCGGCCATCGTCACCGGCAGGCCCAGATCCACCAGCGAGGTCACGCCATGCTCGCGGATGCCGCAGGGCACGATGCCGGTGAAATGCGCGAGATCCGGTTCGACGTTGATCGAGATGCCGTGGAAGCTGACCCAGCGGCGCAGCTTCACGCCGATGGCGGCGATCTTGTCCTCGCGCGGCAGGCCGCCGGAGTAGGGGGCCTTCTCGGGCCGCTGGACCCAGACGCCGACCCGTCCCTCGCGCCGCTCGCCCGTCACGTTGAACTCGCCGAGCGTGCGGATCACCCAATCCTCGAGCCGATGCACGAAGCAGCGCACGTCGCGCCCCCGCTGGTTGAGGTCCAGCATGACATAGGCCACCCGCTGGCCCGGCCCGTGATAGGTGTATTGCCCGCCGCGCCCGGCGGTGAAGACCGGGAAGCGGTCGGGGTCGGTCAGATCCTCGGCCCGGGCCGAGGTTCCGGCGGTGTAGAGGGGCGGATGCTCCAGCAGCCAGACGGCCTCGTCCGCCTCGCCCCGGGCGATGGCGGCGACGCGGGCCTCCATCGCGGCCAGCGTTTCGGGATAGGGCTGAAGGCCCGGCAGCACCGTCCATTCCATGGCGATGAACTTTCTTTGAACCGTTGGCCGATAGGTAACGACCCAAGGGGGACAGTCAACCAAGCCCGCATCCGAAAGAGGCCGAGATGTCCCGCTCCCTGCGCGCCGAGACCCGCACCCAGACCCAGATCGCCACGCTGATCCTGCTGGCCGCCCTCGCCGCGCTGCCCATCGTGGCGGCGCTGCCTGCAAGGGCGGGTGGCGAGGGTGCCGCCCGTCCGGTCGCGCTGCCGGTCCCGCCCCAGCCCGCAGGATAAGGCCCGGCGCTTCGCGCTTGGCGCGAATCACCCGAGGGGCTAGCCTTTCACCGCCATTCCTCAAAGCCCGCTTTCAGTATCAGGATACAGGATAGAAGCCATGTCAGCGAAGAAGTCCGCGAAGATCCTTACCTCCACCCTTCTTGCCGCCGCGCTCATGACCGGGACCACCGGCCGGGTCAGCGCCGATATCGGCGACGCCATCGCCGGGGGCATCATCGGCGGCCTGATCGTCGGCGGCATCCAGAGCAGCCAGCGCCCCCGCACCCAGACCCGCACGGTGATCGTCGATTCCGGCGCCCGGCAGCTGGCGCGCGAGGTGCAGACCGCGCTCAACCACTTCTATTTCAACGTCGGCGCGCCGGATGGCGTGCTGGGCCGCCAGTCCCGCGCCGGGATCTCGCAATATCAGGCCTATCTGGGCTTCCCGATCACCGGCCAGCTGACCGAGTTCGAGCGGCAGGTGCTGGTCACCTCGTATCAGCGGGCGCAATTCGGCGGGCCGCAGGTGATCCAGGTCAGCCAGAGCCACCCGGACGGGCTGCGCGGCTTCCTGCTGGTGGTGCGCGACGAGATGCTGGGCCGCCCGCAGCAACCGGGCACGCTGACCGCCGCTGCGCCGGTGGCCGAACCCGCGCCGCAGGCGACCGCCGCCGCCGCGCCGGTGACCGGCATGCCGAATTTCGTCGGTTCCGGCGGGCGGGCGCAGCAGGCCTCGCTTGCCTCGCATTGCAACCGCGTGGGCCTCGTGACCTCGGCCAATGGCGGCTACACGACGCTGGGCACCATCACCGACCCGGGCTTCACCCTGAACGAGCAATTCTGTCTGGCGCGCGGCTATGCCATCGCCGATGGCGAGGCGCTGATGGCCCAGCTGGGCGTCGTGCCGCAGGATGTGGCGGCGCAATGCGCGGGCCTCGGCTCCACGCTGGAGCCGCAGGTCGCCGCGCTGTCCTTGCAAAGCCGTGAGGTGGTGCTGGCGGGCATGACGCAATGGGTGCTGACCTCGGGGATGAGCACCGCGGATCTGGCGACCAATGCGCGGATCTGCCTGTCCTCGGGCTATGCGACGGACAACCTGGCCGTCGCCATCGGTTCGGCCCTGATCCTGGCCGCGCTGGGCGAGACGGCCTATGGCGAATTGCCCGCGCATCACCTGATGCAGGGGATCGGCGCCACCCAGCGCCCGGATCTGGCGGCGCAATGGTATCGCACCAGCATGCCGGTGGCCGAGGGGATGGCGGTGTCCTTCCAGCCCGGCCCGGCCGACCGCAACCGGCTGATCCTGGCCGCCGTCGACATGGCAACCGGCGCCCAGCCCGCCGCCGCCGCTGCGACCCAGCCCGCCGCGCCGGTCACGCAGCCGACCGCGCCCGCGGGCAAGTAACGTCCCGCCAGGGATCGGGGGCCGGGTTCAGAGGAGCCCGGCCTCTTTCACGGCCCCCAGGTAGGTCCGGCTGACCGGGATCTCGCGCCCGTCGGCCAGCGTCAGCACCCCGCGCCCGCCCTCGCGCCGCGCCGCGCGGACCTGATCGCGGGCCACCCAATGCGAGCGGTGGACCTGCAGGCCCGCGCAGCCCTCGGCTTCGGCGATGGCATCGGACAATCGCAGCAGCAGCAGCGCCCGGCCGCGGCTGGTCACGACCTCGACGTAATGATCCTGCACCGACAGCGAGATCAGCGCGCCGCGCTTGTCCAGCGGCAGGCGCGACAGAAGCCGCGGTGGCCGGGGCTGCGGGTCGTCAGCACCGACGGCGGGCGGCGGGCGGGGGATGAAGGTGAGCGCGCCGGTGACCAGCAGGGCGACCGGCACGGTCGAGACTGCCAGCGAGGCCAGTTCCTCTGCCGCGAAGGGCGAGATCCCGAAGGCCAGCGCATTCAGCGCCGCGACCTCGACCAGCACCAGCGCCGCGACCGGCGGGCTGGTCAGGGCCCAGCGGCCGAGGGACGACAGGCCGTGCCGCCGCAAGGCGCCGTCGATCCACAGGCTGAGCAGCCAGCCGCTGGTCGCCGTCACCACCACGACCACCGACCAATAGGCCAGCCGGGCGCCCAGCCCGAGGCTGGCCAGCGTGCCGAACGGGCCCGAGACCGCCAGCACCGCCGCCACCACAGCCATGACCTGCCAGACCGCGGGGCGGCGCAGAATGCCGTGCATTTCACGAAGCGCGAGGCGCAGGGCGGTGTCACTCACGAAGGGTTCCTCGGGACTGGCGTAAGCACGATGGAGCGCCGGCCGGCGCTGCGGCAGGGCAGGGGCGTCGCCCCCAGATACAACGAGGCCCCCCGATGTTAAACCTCTCGCCCCTGATGACCGCCGCGCCGGTGGTCCAGCTTCACGTCGCCGCCGCGATGCTGGCTCTGACTCTGGGCCCTGTCGCCCTGTTCCGGCGCCGCCGCGACCGGCTGCACAAGGCGCTGGGCTATCTGTGGATCGCCGCCATGGCTTGCGCCGCGCTGTCGAGTTTCTGGATCCATTCGATTCGGCTGATCGGCCCCTTTGGCCCGATCCATCTGCTCTCGCTCCTGACCCTCGCCTCGCTGGGCTACGGTCTGCGGGCGGCGATCTCAGGCAACATCCCGGCGCATCGCAAGACGATGCAAGGGCTCTATTTTTTCGGCCTGGCCCTGCCAGGGGTATTCACGCTCTGGCCGGGGCGGACCATGAACCGGGTGCTGTTCGACCTGGCGCCGATGCTTGCCGTTCCGGTCATGGCGATCCTGATCCTGGCGCTGCTGTGGCTGGGGCGCAAAAGGCGCGTGCAGAAAGCTGCGCGGGGCGCTGCTTTCCCTCTTCACAACCCTTTCTGAACCGGCTACATGCAGCCCACCAATCCAGTGCGGTCGTGGCGGAATTGGTAGACGCGCAGCGTTGAGGTCGCTGTGGGCTAACCCCCGTGGAAGTTCGAGTCTTCTCGACCGCACCATTTCAAAGCCCCTGAGAACAAAGACTTTCTTGTTCTCAGGGGCTTTTGTCTATCCGGCGCCCGGCGGGCGGCATGGCCCTCGGCCGCCACCGCCCGCGCGGCGTCTCTTTCCTGCCCGCAAAACCGCCGGACGCCGTGAAATCTGCCCGCCTGCGCGGCAGGAACCGCAGGCCTTCCGGGCGGAACGCCCGCAAAATCCACACAGACTGGCCGATCCTCCTGCCGAGGACGCAAATGGCTCTCCATTTGTCGTGTTTGACCCTTGTCGAACGGAAGCGGGCGGATATTCGCTTGAAATGAGGGGGCGGGGTGTTTTTACTGATCCCCAAGAACAACAAACAAAAGTCCCAACAGGGGGAAGCTACGTGTCCCAAGCCCGCGCCGACGGTTTCGTCGTCTTTGATCGCGTGCAGAAAAGCTATGACGGCGAAATTCTTGTCGTCAAGGATCTGAACCTCAGCATGCCGAAGGGGGAATTCCTGACCATGCTGGGCCCGTCGGGGTCGGGGAAAACCACCTGCCTGATGATGCTGGCCGGGTTCGAGACCGCCACGCATGGAGAGATCCTGCTGGACGGCAAGCCGATCAACAACATCCCGCCGCACAAGCGCGGTATCGGGATGGTGTTCCAGAACTACGCCCTCTTCCCGCATATGACGATCGCCGAGAACCTCTCCTTCCCGCTGGAAGTGCGCGGCATCGGCAAGTCGGACCGCGAGGCCAAGATCAAGCGGGCGCTGGACATGGTGCAGATGGGCGCCTTCGGCAACCGTCGCCCGGCCCAGCTGTCGGGCGGCCAGCAGCAGCGGGTCGCGCTGGCCCGGGCGCTGGTCTTCGAGCCCGAGCTGGTGCTGATGGACGAACCGCTGGGCGCGCTGGACAAGCAGCTGCGCGAGCATATGCAGTTCGAGATCACCAATCTCGCGCATAACCTCGGGATCACCACGGTCTATGTCACCCATGACCAGACCGAGGCGCTGACCATGTCGGACCGGGTCGCCGTCTTCAACGACGGGCGCATCCAGCAGCTGGCCCCGCCCGAGGATCTCTACGAGCGGCCCGCCAACAGCTTCGTTGCCCAGTTCATCGGTGAGAACAACAAGCTCGACGGCACGGTCGAGACGATCAACGGCGATAAGTGCACGGTGCGGCTGGACGACGGCACGCTGATCGACGCGCAGCCGGTGAACGTCAGCAAGGCGGGCGAACGCACCCGCGTCTCGATCCGGCCCGAGCGGGTCGAATCGAACCCTGACCGGCTGGCGCGCGACGCCCATCTGGTCGAGGCCGAGGTGCTCGAATTCATCTACATGGGCGATACCTTCCGGTTCCGGCTGCGGGTCGCGGGGCGTGACGATTTCGTCATGAAATACCGCAACGCACAGGACCAGCGCAGGCTGTCGGCGGGCGACAAGATCCGCATCGGCTGGCGCCCCGAGGATTGCCGGGCGCTCGACGCCTGACACATGCCATCGCGCCGTCTTTGCCCGCAGGGCGGCGTGCAAAATCAGCGGGCAGACCGACCAGGGAGTCTTGAATAATGAAACTGAAAACGATTCTGATGGGGGCCGCCGGCGTCATGGCGCTGGGTGCCACCACCGTCAGCGCGCAGGACATGACCATCGTGTCGTGGGGCGGGGCCTATCAGGCCTCGCAGGTCAACGCCTATTTCACCCCCTATCTGGCCGCCAATCCCGGCATCAACATCATCACCGACGAAAGCTCGGCCGATGCGGTGGCGCGTCTGCGCGCCATGCAGGAGGCGGGCAACATCACCTGGGATCTGGTCGACGTGGAGGCCGCCGATTCGCTGCGCCTGTGCGACGAAGGCCTGGCCATGCCGATCAACGCCGACGAGCAGCTGGCGCCCGCGCCGGACGGCACCTCGGCCACCGAGGATTTCGGGCCGATGCTGGTCTCGGAATGCTTCATCCCGCAGATCGTCTTCTCGACCACCTTCGGCTACCGCACCGACATGGTGCCCGAAGGCGTCGAGCCGCCGACCGATGCCTGCGCCGTCTTCGACCTGGAGACCTATCCGGGCCGCCGCGCGCTGAACCGCCGCCCGGTCGGGAACATGGAATGGGCGCTGCTGTGCGACGGCGTGCCCTATGACGAAGTCTACGACATGCTCGAGACCGAAGAGGGCCTGACCCGCGCCTTCGCCATGCTCGACACGATCAAGGACCAGACCATCTGGTGGTCGGCCGCCGCCGAAACCCCCCAGCTGCTGGCCGATGGCGAGATCTTCATGGGCTCGTCCTATAACGGGCGCCTCTTCTCGGCCATCGCCGAGCAGGACCAGCCAATCGGCATGGCCTGGGGCTATCAGATGCTGGACATCGATGGCTGGATCGTCCCCGCGGGCCTGCCGGAAGACCGCCTGCAGCGCGTGATGGACTTCCTCTATTTCGCGACCGACACCCAGCGCCTGGCCGATCAGGCCAAGTACATCTCGTATGGTCCGGCCCGCGCCTCGTCGGCGCCGCTGGTCGGCCAGCATGAGACGCTGGGCATCGAAATGGCCCCGCACATGCCGACGGACCCGGCCAACATGACCGGCGCCTTCGTCACCAACTACCTGTGGTGGGCGGATTACCGCGACGAGATCGACGCCCGCTTCCAGGCCTGGCTGGCCCAATAACAGGCTGGCGGCCGGCCCCCTGACGGGGCCGGCCGTTCCGCATCAGACGCCGGCTTTCCGCGCCAAGACGGAAACCGGCACCGACAGGGAATGACAGATGACGATGAGTGACACGCCGACGCCCGAGCTGACCGGCGGCGCCCTGAAGCGACAGCTGGGCCGGGCGCTGAGGCGCCAGAAACTGCGGGCGCTGATGCTGGTCGCGCCCTTGCTGATCTTCATCTGCGTGGGCTTCCTGATGCCCATCGTGTCCATGCTGGTGCGCTCGGTCGAGAACAACATCGTCGTCGAGACGCTGCCCCAGACCATCACCGCGCTGGAAAGCTGGGATGTCGATTCGACCGAACTGCCGCCCGAGCCGGTGTTCCGCGCGCTGGTCGCCGACCTGCAGGTGGCGATCGAGAACCGCACCGCGCTGAACCTGGCGCGGCGGATGAATTTCGAGGCCGCGGGCTGGACCACCATGATGCGCCGCGCCCAGCGCGAGATGCCGGACTGGGATCTGGAGACCGACGGCCCGTTCCGCGAGCGCGTGCTGGACCTGCACCGCGACTGGGGCGCGCTGGAGACCTGGCGCTCGCTCAAGGCCTATTCCAGCCCCTATACCACCGGCTATTATCTGGCGGCCGTGGACCTCACGATGGTCTCGGGCCATGTCGAGGCGGTGCCGGACAATCAGGCGCTGCATCTGATGCTGTTCTGGCGGACGGCCTGGATGTCGGGGCTGATCTGTTTCATGACGCTGATCCTGGGCTATCCGGTCGCTTTCCTTCTGGCCAATATCAAGGAGCGACACGCCAACCTGCTGCTGATCCTGGTGCTGCTGCCCTTCTGGACCTCGCTCCTGGTCCGGACCTCGAGCTGGAAGGTGCTGTTGCAGGATCAGGGCGTGGTGAACCAGTTCCTGGTCTGGATCGGCCTCGTGGCCGACGACAACCGGCTGACCATGATCAACAACAAGTTCGGGGTGATCGTGGCGATGACCCAGATCCTGCTGCCCTTCATGATCCTGCCGCTCTATTCGGTGATGAAGACCATTCCGCCCAGCTATGTGCGCGCCGCCAAATCGCTGGGGGCCAACGACTGGACGGCCTTCTGGCGGGTCTATTTCCCGCAATCGGTGCCGGGCATCGGCGCGGGCGCGATCCTCGTCTTCATCATGGCCGTGGGCTATTACATCACCCCCGAACTGGTGGGCGGGCCGTCCGGCATGTTCATCTCGAACCGGATCGCGCACCAATGGTATGTCTCGGGCAACTGGGGGCTGGTCGGCGCGCTGGGTACGATCCTCTTGCTGGCGGTGCTGGTGCTCTATTGGGTCTACGACAAGGTCGTGGGCATCGACAACGTGAAGCTGGGGTGATCTGACATGGCGCTTCCGACCTATGCCTCGCCCCTGCAACGGATCTGGTACTATGCCTTCCGCTTGATCTGCGGGCTGATCTTCTTCTACCTGATGTTCCCGATCCTGGTGATCATTCCGCTGAGCTTCAACGCGCAGGATTTCTTCACCTTCACGCCCGAGATGCTGGCGCTGGACCCGGAGGGGTTCTCGCTGAAGCATTACCTCGATTTCTTCACCAACCCCGACTGGCAGCTGGCGACCCGCAATTCGCTGACCATTGCGCCGATGGCGACGCTGATCTCGGTCTCGCTGGGGACCCTGGCGGCGATCGGGCTGTCGCAATCGCATGTGCCCTTCAAGCGGGCGATCATGGCGGTGCTGATCTCGCCGATGATCGTGCCGCTGATCATCTCGGCGGCGGGGATGTATTTCTTCTTCTCGGCCATCGGGCTGCAGGGGACCTATTGGGGGGTGGTGCTGTCGCATGCGATTCTGGGCATCCCCTTCGTCATCATCACCGTGACGGCGACTCTGGTGGGCTTCGACCGCTCGCTGTCACGGGCGGCGGCCTCGATGGGGGCCGGGCCGGTCAGGACCTTCTTCAAGGTGCAGCTGCCGCTCATCCTGCCGGGCGTGATCTCGGGCTCGCTCTTTGCCTTCATCACCTCGTTCGACGAGGTGGTGGTGGTGATCTTCGTCGGCTCCGCCGCGCAGAAGACCCTGCCCTGGCAGATGTTCATCGGGCTGCGCGAGCAGATCTCGCCGACCATTCTGGCGGTGGCGACGCTGATGGTCGGACTGTCGATCCTGCTGCTGGCGACGCTGGAGGTGCTGCGGCGGCGCAACGAGCGGATGCGGGGCCTGAGCGCCGCCTGAGGCCGGGCGGAGAGGCGGGGGGCTGCCGCCCCCGGAGAATGCAAAAGGGCGGGGGGCTGCCGCCCCCCGCGCCCCCTGCTTCAAGGGGGGCACGCCCCCCTTGAAAATCCCCGTGGATATTTGAGGAGCAAAGATGAACAGGGGTGTCCCATGCGTGGGACGTTTCGGTGCTTCAATGAGTCCAAGGGTCTGGTGGGGCGCGTTCAGGGAATCTTAGGAACGTCCCGTGCCTGTCTCAGGCGATCAGGGTGAGTTTTTCCTGCACGAAGCGCACCACATCGGCGGCCGGGCGGGCGCCGGCAAGGCGGGCGACCTCGCGCCCCTCGGCGAAGAGGATGAAGGCCGGGATGCCGCGGATGTTGTAGCGGACCGTGGCGTCGGGGTGCGACTGGGTGTCGATCTTGGCCAGCCGGACATGGGGGGCGAGCGCCTTGGCCGCCTTCTCGAATTCAGGCGCCATGGCCCGGCAGGGGCCGCACCAGGGGGCCCAGAAATCGACCAGCAGCGGCAGGCCGTCCGATTTCGCCATCTTCTCGAGCGTGCGGAAATCGACCGGCGCGACCTTGCCGTCGTTCAGCGCATGGCCGCAGATGCCGCATTTCGGCGCGGCCCCGGCCTTGTCCCGGGGGAATTGGTTGGCCTGGCCGCATTCGGGGCAGGTGAGGCGGAGCTTTGGCGACATGACGGGCCTCGCATTCATGGGTTTGAATGCGAAATGGGGAGAGGCGCCCGGCGAGTCAAGCCCTTCAGATGCGGTTTCTGGGCGGGCGCGATTTGTAGACCGGCAGTTTCCAGCCAAAGAGCATGGACCCCGCCCGCAACAGGAAGGTCACCGCCGCGCAGGCCAGCAGCGCCACCGGCGCCGGGCCGATCCCCCAGCGGACCAGCAGCGCCGTCACCGCCCCCGCGAAGGCGGCCGTCAGATAGAGCTCGCCCTGGCGCAGCACCAGGGGCACCTCGTTGCAGACCACATCGCGCATGAGGCCACCGAAGGCGCCGGTCATCATGCCCATCATCACCACCACGCCCGGCCCGTGGCCGAGACTGAGCGCGACGCCGACCCCGGCCGGGACCGCCACAGCCAAGGCGCCCGCGTCCAGCCAGTCGATGGCGCGGCGGCGGTTCTCCAGCCGGTGCGCGGTGAAGAAGACCAGCACCGCGGCGCAGCAGGCGATGGCGATGTACCAGGGGTTGGCGATCCAGAACACCGCCTCGCGGTTGAGGAGCAGGTCGCGCACCGTGCCACCGCCGACCGCGGTCAGCGAGGCGATGAACAGGAAGCCCACGAGGTCCAGCTGCGCGCGGCTCGCGACCAGCGCCCCGGTCAGGGCGAAGATGAAGACCGAGAGGTAATCGAGCCCCTGCAGCAGCGTCATGGCTTGTAGGGCGCCATGCCCGCCCGGGCCAGCTCGTCGGCGCGCTCGTTCTCGGCGTGGCCGGCGTGGCCCTTGATCCAGGCCCAGGTGACGGTATGGCGGCGCTGCGCCTCGTCCAGCCGCTGCCAGAGTTCGGCGTTCTTCACCGGCTTCTTGTCGGCGGTCTTCCAGCCGTTGCGCTTCCAGCCATGGATCCACTGGGTCACGCCGTTCTTCACATAGGCGCTGTCGGTGGTGATGGTCAGCGTGGTGGGGCGCGTCAGGGCCTCCAGCGCGCTGATCGCGGCCATCAGTTCCATGCGGTTGTTGGTGGTCTGCGGCTCGCCGCCCTGCAGCTCGCGCTCCTTCACCACGGTGGCGCCCTCCATGGCGCGCATCAGCACGCCCCAGCCCCCGGGGCCGGGGTTTCCGGAACAGGCACCGTCGGTCCAGGCGTAAAGGTCAGGCATGGGCAGTCAGGATCACATAGCTGGCGGGCTGGTCGGAAAGGCCGGAGCCCACCCCCTGCCGCGCGTGGGAGACGGTGAAACCGGCCCCGGCGAGGAGGTCGCGCAGGTCGGCTTCGGTGTAATAGGCGAAGAAACGGTCGAGCTCGTCACGGCCCTCGCCCCGGCCCAGCTTCATCCCCAGCGTGAAGGCGCCGCCCGGAACCAGCGCGCGGTGGATGCGGGCGAGGAGCGCGGGCAGATCGGCGCGAGGGGCGTGGAGCAGGCTGAAACTGGCCCAGATCCCGTGGTAGCGGGCCTGGGCATCGAGCGCCTCGAAGGGTTCGACGCGGACGGCGATCCCGTGGTCGCGCAACGCCAGGGCGGCCATCTCGGGCGAGGCATCGCTGGCCTCGACCGTCAGGCCGCGCTCGCGCAGGGCGGCGGCATGCAGGCCCGGGCCGCAGCCGAGGTCGAGGACGCGCGCGCCCTTTGGGGCCGCGGCGGCGAAGCGGTCGAGATCGGCCTGCTGGTCGATGTCCTTCCGCCGGGCCGCGCCCGCGGCGTAGCGGGTCGCGGCGGCGGCATAGACCGCCAGGGTGCGGGGATCGGTGGTCACGCGCGTTCGAGCGCCAGGCGGGCACCCAGCGCGGCGAAAGAGGCGGCGAAGGCGCGCCTGAGCCAGGTCATGGCGCGTTCGGATTCGAGGATCCGCTGGCGCAGCCAGCCCGCGGCCAGCGCGTAGAGCAGGAAGGTGCCCGCGGTCAGGCCGACAAAGCCGAGCCCCAGTTCGACCAGCAGGGCGGCGGCATCGGGGCTGCCCGCCGGGATGAATTGCGGCAGGAAGGCCACGAAGAACATCGGCAGTTTCGGGTTGAACAGGTTCAGCAGGATCCCGCGGCGGACCAGCGTGGCGGCGCCGTGGCGGCTGGTGTCGGGGGTGATCTGCAGCGCGCCCGCGCCCTTGAGCGTGCCCCAGGCCATCCAGAGCAGATAGGCGACGCCCGCGTATTTGATCGTGGTGAACAGCACGGCCGAGGTTTGCAGCACCGCCGCGAGCCCGGCCATGGCGAAGCCGAGGTGCAGCATGGTGGCCAGCGTGCAGCCCAGCACCGCCCAGAGTCCGGCGGCAAGGCCCCGGCCCAGCGTGGTCGAGAGCGTGTAGATCACGCCGACCCCGGGGGCGAGGCAGACGATGAAGGCGGTCAGCAGGAATTCGGGGCTCATGCGGGGATCCTCAGGACGCGGGGCACTTTGAACTCGACCGATTCCACGGCGGTTTCGACGATTTCGGTGGTCAGGTCATAGCGGGCGGCGAAGGCGTCGAGGACCTCGTTGACCAGCGTCTCGGGCGCCGAGGCCCCGGCGGTCAGGCCCACGGCGCGGATGCCGTCGAGGGCGCGCCAGTCGATGTCCCCGGCGCGCTGGATCAGTTGCGCATAGCCGCAACCCGCGGCGCGGCCGACCTCGACCAACCGCTTGGAATTGGAGCTGTTCGGCGCGCCGATCACCAAGAGCGCGTCGATCTTCGGCGCGATCTGCTTCACCGCGGCCTGCCGGTTGGTGGTGGCGTAGCAGATGTCTTCCTTGTGGGGGCCGATGATCGAAGGGAAGCGGGCCTGCAGCGCGGCGACGATGCCCGCCGTGTCATCGACCGAGAGGGTGGTCTGGGTGATGAAGGCCAGTTTCGCCGGATCGCGGGGGGTGATGCCCGCCACATCCTCGATTGTTTCGACCAGCAGGACCTCGCCGTCGGGCAGCTGGCCCATGGTGCCCACCGTCTCGGGGTGGCCGGCATGGCCGATCATCACCATCTGCAGCCCGGCCTCGTGGTGGCGCTCGGCCTCGATATGGACCTTGGACACCAGCGGACAGGTCGCGTCGACATAGGTCATGTTGCGGGCCTGCGCGGCCGAGGGCACGGATTTCGGCACGCCATGGGCCGAGAAGATGACCGGGCGGTCATCGGGGCATTCGTCCAGTTCCTCGACAAACACCGCGCCCTGCGCGCGCAGGCTGTCGACGACGTATTTGTTATGCACGATCTCGTGGCGGACATAGACCGGGGCGCCCCATTTGGTCAGCGCCAGCTCGACGATCTTGATCGCGCGGTCGACACCGGCGCAAAAGCCGCGCGGCGCGGCGAGATAGAGGGTCAGGGGGGGCTTGGTCATGCGTCACTCCGGTTCGGACCAGAGGTAAGCGTTGGGGCGGGCGAGGTCCAGCGCCTTGGCTCAGCCGAAGGCGCCCCACAGCCCGGCAAGGATCACAAGGCCGAAAGCAGCGCCGATCCCGGGCAGGGTCCGGGCCCATACGCCGGGCGGCGCGGGCCAGCGGGCGAAGCGGAGCGCGGCGGCGAGGTGGGTGGCGAGCGCGGTGACCGCCAGCAGGTAATAAGGCGCGAAATAGAGGGCCTTCGGCAGGCTCTCGACCGTGGCGGCGGCGAAGGCGATGTCGGTATCGGTCGCCGGCCGGGCCAGCAGCACGGCGGGGATGTGTTGCAGCAGGAAGACCGCCAGAGTGAGGCCCGAGGCGAGTTGCGCCAATGCCCAGCCGGTGGTCGGCCTGCCCCGGCGCCAGGCGAGCATCAGGCCGAGCAGGATCTGGGCGGCGAAAAGGGCGATCAGCAGCGGCTCCACCAGCGGGTTGCGGTAAAGGGGGCGCAGCGCGGCCATCACGCCGGAATGGGCGGCCTGTCCGGCCAGAAGCGCCGCGTGGTTGGTCAGGTGCAGCGCCAGGAAGAGGCCCAGCAGGACAGCGTTCAGGCGGTGGAGGCGGCGCAGGCTCATGCCGGGCTCCCCGCGCGGGGCGGCCAGAGCAGCAGCGCGCCGATGACCAGCGTGAGGATCCATTGCGGCGCGGTCCAGACCTCGCCCAGCACAGCCAGTCCGAAGCCCCCAAAGAGCGCGCCCATGGCCAGCAGCAGCGCCGCGACGCAGGCGGTGGTCTGGCGCCGGGCGGCGGGGGCGAAGGCGGCCCAGCCGGTGGCCAGCGCGCCCAGCAGGAAGAAGGCGGTCACGAAATGCCACAGCAGCGCGAGGTAGAGGTGCAGCCCCGGGTTGTCGGTGGCGGCACGCAGCGCGGCATAGACCCCGGGCCCGCCCAGCGCGAGGTGGATGCCGGCGGTCGCGATCAGCAGGGCGGCGGCGGTCAGCAGGCGGGGAGAGGGACGGGCAGGCATCGGCGGCTCCGGGATTGGCATACGGTGGCGTATGGATGGCGCCTCGGCTTGCCCCTGTCAATACGGTGCCGTATGGTGCGACAATGAGCCGTGACCGACTGAGCCCCGAAGACTGGATCGCCGCCGCCTTTCGCCGTCTTGGGCAGGGGGGGATCGGCGCTGTCCGGGCCGAGGCGATTGCCCGCGATCTGGGGGTGTCCAAAGGCAGCTTCTATTGGCATTTCAAGGATCTGCCGGATCTGAAGGCGCGGATGCTGGCGCATTGGCTGGATCAGGCGACGGCGCGGATCGTGGCCTTGGCAGACGCGGGGGGCAGCGATCCCGCCCGGCGCCTCGACCGGCTGCTGGAGCTGGCGACGGGCGATCTGGCGGAGCCTTATGGCGGATTGTCGACCGAGGCGGCGATTCGCGACTGGGCACGGACCGATCCCGAGGCCTCCGCCGCGCAGGCGCAGGCCGACCGCGCGCGGGGCGCCTATCTGGAGGGATTGCTGGCGGCGATGGGGGTGGACCGCGCACGGGCGGCGCAGGCGGCGCGGCTGATCCTCATGGCCTATACCGGCGCCGTGCATCAGGGGATCAGGGACCGCGCGCAACTGGCCGGGGATCTGGCGGCGCTGACCGCGGCGTTGCTCAGCCGGTCAGGCCGCTGAAAAGCCCGGCGGTGATCGCGGCCAGAACGATGTAGCGCGCGGTCTTGGCGAGGCCCACGAACAGGGTGAACAGCCACAGCGGCGTGCGCATGGCGCCGGCCAGCACCGTGGTCAGATCGCCGACCGGCAGCCACGAGACCAGCAGCGTCCAGACGCCCCAGCGGTCCCACCAGGTGCGGGCCTTGGCGAATTTATCCTCGGGGATCTTCAGCCAGCGGTGGCCGCCCGCCGTCTCCAGCTTCCAGCCCAGCCAGTAATTGACGAACGCGCCCAGCGTGTTGCCGACCGAGGCCACGACGATCAGCGCCCAGACGGGCGCCGTCCCCGCCACCTGCAAGGCGGCGAAGATCAGTTCGGACTGAAAGGGCAGGAGTGTTGCCGCGATGAAGGCCGCGGCAAACAGGCCCGAGAGGGCGGAAACAGTGGCGAGCAGCGATCAGCCCTGCGTATTGGCTTCGTCGGCCGTGACATCCTCGCGCGCCGGGCGCGGTTCGCGCGGCGGGCGGCCGATCACGTCGCGCAGCTCGTCCAGCTCGATGAAATTGTCGGCCTGACGGCGCAGTTCATCGGCGATCATCGGCGGCTGCGAGCGGATGGTCGAGACGACCGAGACGCGCACCCCCTGCCGCTGCAGCGATTCGACCAGCGGCCGGAAGTCGCCATCGCCCGAGAAGAGCACGGCGTGGTCGAGCCGGTGCGCGATTTCCATCGCGTTGACCGTCAGCTCGATGTCCATGTTGCCCTTCACTTTCCGGCGGCCCATGGAATCGGTGTATTCCTTGGCCGGCTTCGTCACCATCGTGTAGCCGTTGTAGTTCAGCCAGTCGATCAGCGGGCGAATCGGCGAATAATCGTCGTTCTCCAGCAGCGCGGTGTAGTAGAAGGCGCGCAGCAGCTTGCCGCGGCGCATGAACTCCTGCCGCAGCAGCTTGTAGTCGATGTCGAAGCCGAGCGCCTTGCCCGCAGCGAAGAGGTTCGCCCCGTCGATGAAGAGGGCAAGCCGCTCATCCTTGTAAAACATCGCAATTCCTTTCAAAATCGCAGCGTCATTGAAATAAGCGTCGCCACGATTGGCCTGCCGCCCCTGGGTGGAGTCACGGTCTGGCGGGCGACCATATGCGACCGGAACCAGATTGGACAAAATTACGCGCACCGTCCACAGCAACCTGCACCTCGTGGCGCTCGGCAGCAACGCGACGGAGCGGGAACACTCCAATGCCGAGCTACTTAAGCAAGCTGTCGCCGAGATCAAGGCAGAAGGTTTGGCGACCCGGCGTCTGAGCCGGCTGTTTTCCACCCCCGCCTTTCCCGAGGGCGCGGGGCCGGATTTCGTGAATGCCGCTCTGGTTGTGGACAGTCCGCTGCCACCCGAGGGGGTTCTGGCCGTCCTGCACCGGGTCGAGGCGCGGATGGGCCGGGTCCGGCGCGAGCGCTGGGGGCAGCGGGTGATCGACCTCGACCTGCTGGCCTCGGGCGGGCGGGTGCTGCCCGACGAGGCGGCGCTGCGCGACTGGATGGCGCTGCCGCTGGACGAGCAGATGAAGCGCGCGCCCGACCGGCTGATCCTGCCGCATCCCCGGATGCACGAGCGCGGATTCGTCCTGGTGCCGCTGGCGGATGTGGCGCCGGACTGGGTCCATCCCTTGACCGGACAGAGCGTTCAGGCGATGCTGGCGGCGCTCGATCCGGCGGAAATCGCTGCGATCAGGCCGATTTGAGGGTCAGGGTGGCCGAAACGGGCCGGGCTGCGCTTGTCAAGCCCGGCAAATGCCGTTACATGCCAAAGGCTGACCCCTCCCATGCAGATGGAGTTCTTGATGGCCCGCGTGACGGTCGAAGATTGCGTTGACAAGGTTCCGAACCGGTTCGAGCTGGTGATCCTGGCCGCCCATCGTGCGCGCGAGATCGGGGCTGGTTCGCCGATCAGCATTGATCGCGACAACGACAAGGACCCGGTGGTCGCCCTGCGCGAGATCGCCGACGAGACTCAGGGCGCCGACCAGCTGCGCGAGCGTCTGATCGAATCGATGCGCACCCAGAACGAAGTCGACATGCCGGAAGACGACGACATGGCGATGCGCATGGGCAACCAGGCGGACCGTCCTCAGCTTGACGATCTGACCGAGGAGCAGATGCTGCGGCAACTTGTCGCGGCGCAGATCGAGCAAGACTGAGTTGGCTCGGGCCGGGTCCGATGTTGATCACGCCCGATGACCTGGTTGCGCTGGTCCGCAACTACAACCCGACCTGCGACGAAGCGCTGATCCGCCGTGCCTGGGAGTACGGCGAATCCATGCATGCCGGGCAGATGCGCCATTCCGGCGAGCCCTATTTCACGCATCCGGTCGCGGTCGCCTCGATCCTGACCGAGATGCGGCTCGACGATGCGACCATCGTCACCGCCCTGCTGCACGACACGATCGAAGACACGCGCTCGACCTATGCCGAGGTCGAGCGGATGTTCGGCCATGACGTCGCCGAACTGGTCGATGGCGTGACCAAGCTGACCAATCTGCAATTGTCGTCGGTCGAGCAGAAGGCGGCGGATGGCAAGGGCAGCGGCTCCTCGCCCGAGGCCAAGGCCTCGCCCGAGGCCAAGCAGGCCGAGAATTTCCGCAAGCTCCTGATGGCCATGTCCCGCGACCTGCGGGTGATCCTGGTCAAGCTGGCCGACCGTCTGCACAACATGCGGACCATCCGCTCGATGCGTCCCGACAAGCAGATGCAGAAGGCGCGCGAGACGATGGAGATCTTCGCGCCCCTCGCCGGCCGGATGGGCATGCAATGGATGCGCGAGGAGCTGGAGGATCTGGCCTTCCGCGTCATCAATCCCGAGGCCCGCAACTCGATCCTGCGCCGCTTCATCACGCTGCAGCGCGAATCGGGCGACGTGATCGCCCGGATCACCGCCGATATCCGTTTCGAGCTGGAAAAGGCCAATCTGGACGGCACCGTCTATGGCCGGGCGAAAAAGCCCTATTCCGTCTGGCGCAAGATGCAGGAGAAGGATCTGGCGTTCAGCCGCCTCTCCGACATCTACGGCTTCCGCATCATCGTCGATGACGTGTCCGAATGCTATCAGGCGCTGGGCCTGATCCATCAGCGCTGGCGGGCGGTGCCGGGGCGGTTCAAGGATTACATCAGCCAGCCGAAATCGAACGGCTACCGCTCGATCCACACCACGGTCTCGGGCCGTGACGGCAAGCGGGTCGAGGTGCAGATCCGCACGCGCGAGATGCACGAGGTCGCCGAGGCCGGTGTCGCCGCGCATTGGTCCTACAAGGACGGGATGCGGGCGGTGAACCCCTTCGCCATCGACCCGGCCAAGTGGATCGAGAGCCTGACGCAGCGGCTGGATGTCGACAAGGACGAGGATCACGACGAATTCCTCGAACACGTCAAGCTGGAGATGTACGCCGATCAGGTGTTCTGTTTCACGCCCAAGGGCGACGTGATCCAGCTGCCCAAAGGCGCGACGCCCCTCGATTTCGCCTATGCGATCCATACCCGGATCGGCAATGCCACCGTCTCGGCCAAGGTGGATGGGCTGCGCGTGCCGCTCTGGACCCGGCTGCGCAACGGTCAGCAGGTGGAGATCATCACCGCCGACGGCCAGCGCCCGCAGACCATGTGGATCGAGCTGGTGCATACCGGCCGGGCCAAGGCGGCGATCCGGCGGTCCCTGCGCGAGGAGGACCGCGAGCGGTTCGTGCGGCTGGGGCGCGAGCTGTGCCGCGTGGCCTTCGACAAGGTGGGCCGCCGGGTGACCGACAAGGCGCTGGACACCGCGGCAAAGACCCTCAGGCTGAAGGGCGCAAGCGATCTGCTGGCGCGCATCGGCTCCGAGGAGATCAGCGCCCGGGCGGTGGTGGCGCAGCTTTACCCCGAGACCTCGACCATGGCCGAGGTGGAGGTGGACGCGAGCCACCCGGTGATGGGTCTGGACAAGGACATCCCGTTCCGCCGGGCCAGTTGCTGCCAGCCGCTGCCGGGCGAGCGCATGGTCGGCATCACCTATCGCGGGCGGGGCGTCTTTGCCCATGCCATCGATTGCCCGGTCCTGGCCGATCTGGACAACCAGCCCGAGCGCTGGGTCGATCTGCGCTGGCTCGAGGGCAAGCACGCGGCGGTCAACAAGGTCACGCTGGAGATGACGATCTCGAACAGCGCGGGGGTGTTGGGGCGCTGCTGCACGCTGATCGGCGAGCAGGGGGCGAATATCTCGAATCTGGTGTTCAAGGACCCCAAGCCCGACTTTTTCCTCATTGCGGTCGAAATCGAGGTATCGGATGCCGAGCACTTGCACCGTATCCTGACCGTCCTATCGGCCGAAACCGACGTGGCCCAGGTCACCAGGATTCGCGACCTTAGCCTGAAGCCCTGACCGGGGCCCCCTGAACACGGACCGCCGCGCGTGATCTTCAAGCGCCGAAATCCCAGACCGCTGTTGCGGGCCATCGGCGAGTTCTTCTGGCCCCGCGGCGGCTGGCGCAGGGCGGCAACCTATGTGCTGCACCGGATGCGGCGGTTGCCCGACAGTCCCGAGCGGATCTGCATCGGCATCGCCGCCGGGCTCTATGTCTCGTTCCTGCCGCTCTATGGGCTGCATTTCCTGACCGCAGCGCTGGTCGCCTGGATCTTTCGCGGCAATATCCTGGCGGCGCTGCTGGGCACCTTCTATGGCAATCCGCTGACCTTTCCGCTGATGGCGGCGGGGGGGATGGAGCTGGGCAGCTGGCTTCTGGGGACCGAGGTGCGGGTCTCGGTCACGCGGATCGTCGGTGTCGTCGGCCGCGCGGGCAGCGAGCTGATGCACAACCTCGTCAGCGTCTTCACCGGCGAGACGGCGCAATGGGACCGGCTGATCGGTTTCTATTCCAACGTCTACCTGCCCTATATGGTGGGCGGGCTGCTTCTGGGCTTGCCCTTTGCGGTGGCTGCGTATTTCGTGCATCTGCCCTTGGTGCGCGCCTATCAGCGCAGCCGTGCCAAGCGGTTGAAGGCGCGGTTCGAGGCCGCGCGGCAGCGCCAGCGGGCGCTCGAAGCCGGAGACGAGACATGACCAAGGCCCCCCTGCGTCTGGGTGTGAACATCGACCATGTGGCGACGCTGCGCAACGCGCGCGGCTCGGCCTATCCCGACCCGGTGCGGGCCGCGCTTCTGGCCGAAGAGGCCGGGGCGGATGGCATCACCGCGCATCTGCGCGAAGACCGCCGCCACATCCGCGACGCCGATATCGAGGCGCTGATGGCGGCGCTGCGCGTGCCCCTCAATTTCGAGATGGCGGCCACGGCCGAGATGCAGGCGATCGCGCTGCGCCACCGGCCGCATGCCGTTTGTCTCGTGCCGGAAAAGCGCGAGGAGCGGACCACCGAGGGCGGGCTTGACGTCGCCGGGGATACCGGGCGTCTGGCCGATTTCATCGCGCCCCTGTCCGAGGCCGGTTGCCGGGTCTCGCTGTTCATCGGCCATGATCCCCGTCAGATCGAGGCGGCGGTGCAGGTCCGCGCCCCGGTGATCGAACTACACACCGGCGCCTATTGCGACCTGGTGGCCGAGGGCCGGGCCGAGGATGCGGCGCTGGAACTGGCGGCGCTGATGTCGGGCGCGCGCTTCGCGGCCTCGCTGGGGCTCGAGGTTCACGCGGGCCACGGGCTGAGCTTCGCCACCGTCTCACCCTTCGCGGCGACGGCGGAAATCCGCGAGCTGAACATCGGCCATTTCCTGATTTCCGAGGCGGTGTTTCTGGGCCTCGACCCGGCGATCCGCGAGATGCGGCGGCTGATGGACGCGGCGCGGGGCTGAGCCCCGCCCGTCCAGGCGTTGCCCGGCGCCCGGCATCCGCCGGCGATGCGGGGCCGAGGAGGCGTCGCGCTGCGGTTGCGAGACTGGCATTAGACCTTGTCGTGCAGTATGGATCAGGGCGGTACCTGGCGCGAGCGCTCCGGGCGGTCCGCGCCGATTGTCCGGCATGTGCGGTCGTCCGGCCCAGTGTCCGTTCGGGGTATTGCCTTTGAACGGCAGCTCTCTCGCCAGGGGTTGCTAACCTGTGGTCGCTTCGTTCGGTATCTGCGGCGAAGGGATCGCTCGTAACATATTGGAACACCGATTGACGCCCACATACGTTAAGACGCTGGCAGCCCTGGACCGGCGCGCAAAAGTGGCCCTTCAGCTTCTGTGGGATGCGGCCCTCATCGTCGCCTCGTTCATCATGGCGATGTTTCTTCGATTGGAGAGCCTGACCTTCATGGGCCGGCCCGCGGTCTGGGTCGCGCTCTTGGTGGCGGTGATCGCGACGCTGCTGGCCTTCCGCTGGCTGGGGCTCTACCGCTCGCTGGTCAGATTCATCACCGGCAAGATCCTGGTCACCGTCGGCAAGGGGGCCGTCGTCTCGGCGCTGGCGCTGGCGCTGGCCGATCTGGCCCTCGGCGCGGGCATTCCCCGGTCCGTCCCCGTAATCACGCTGATGTTCGTGTTCCTGTCGGTGGGCGGATCGCGCTTCGTCGCGCGGGCCTATTTCCGCAGCCCGCGGACGGTGAACAAGCGGCCGGTCATCATCTACGGCGCCGGTGAAGCGGGACTTCAGACCCTCAACGCCCTGTTCCACGGGCGCGAATACGCGCCGGTCGCGCTGGTCGACGATGATCCCAGCATCCAGAACATGACGGTCGGGGGGTTCAATGTCTTCCCGTCTGACCAGATCCCGGCGCTGATGAAGGAAACCGGCGCCCAGGTCGTGCTTCTGGCCATTCCCAGCATGGGCCGCGTGCGCCGCCGCGAGATCGTCGGCGCGCTGGAGGACCTGCAGCTGGAGATCAAGACGATCCCCGGCATGTCGGACATCATCAGCGGCAAGGCCAAGATCTCGGAATTGCGGACGGTCTCGGCCGAGGACCTGCTGGGGCGTGATCCCGTCGCCCCCGATCCCGAGCTTCTGAGCCGCAACATCACCGGGCGGGTGGTCATGGTTTCGGGCGCGGGGGGCTCGATCGGCAGCGAACTCTGCCGCCAGATCCTGAGCCAGCGGCCCTCGGTGCTGGTGCTCTACGAGATGTCCGAATTCGCGCTCTATGCGATCGAGGCCGAATTGGCGGAAACCTCGAAGCGGCTGGGATACGAGACGCGGATCGAGCCGATCCTGGGCTCGGTCCAGCACAGCCGCCGGCTCGAGATGGCGATCAGGGCGTTCAAGGTCCAGACCATCTATCACGCGGCCGCCTACAAGCATGTGCCCCTGGTCGAGGAGAACGTGGTCGAGGGCATCCGCAACAATGTCTTCGGCACGCTGGCCATCACCGCCGCCGCCAAGAAATGCGGGGTCGAGAATTTCATCCTGATCTCGACCGACAAGGCGGTGCGGCCCACCAATGTGATGGGCGCCACCAAGCGCATCGCCGAGCTGATCTGCCAGGCCGAGGCGCACGCGCCCTCGGGCACGGTCTTTTCCATGGTCCGTTTCGGCAATGTGCTGGGCTCCTCGGGCTCGGTCATTCCGCGTTTTCGGGCCCAGATCGAAAGCGGCGGGCCGGTCACGGTCACCCACAAGGACATCAACCGCTATTTCATGACCATCCCCGAGGCCGCGCAGCTGGTCATTCAGGCCGGCGCGCTGGGGCAGGGGGGCGATGTCTTCGTGCTGGACATGGGCGAGCCGGTCAAGATCATCGACCTTGCCTTCAGCATGGTGAAGCTGCACGGGCTGACCCCCTATCTGGTCGATCACCCCGATCAGTTCCTGCCGGAGAAGGGCGATATTCCGGTCTGCGTGACCGGGTTGCGCAAGGGCGAGAAACTCTATGAAGAGCTGTTGATCGGCAACAATCCGGCGCCGACCACCCATCCGCGGATCATGACCGCCTCGGAAGTCGCGCTGCCCAGCGCGGCCCTGTCCGAGGCGCTGGACCGGCTGTTCAAGGCCTGCGAGGCGTTCGACCTGCCGACGATCCTGGCCATGCTGCACGAACTGCCGCTGGAATATTCGCCGCTCAACACCGACGTCTCGGACCGGCTCTGGGGCGCCGAGCAGGGATCCGAGGCCCTGATCCAGGCGAGCCCGCGGCCATGAGCCAGCCCGAGGAGCGACAAGGCGGGCTTCGCCGCGCCTTGTTCAGCCGTCTGATGCACGGCTACTTCCTGATGAGCCGGAGCCTGACCATCGGCGTGCGGGCAATGGTGCGGTCGGCGGATGGGAAGTTCCTGCTGGTGCGCCACACCTATACGCCCGGATGGCATTTCCCCGGTGGCGGTGTCGAAAAGGGCCAGACGACCGAGACCGCCCTGCGGCGGGAATTGCTGCAGGAGACGGATCTGGAACTGATCGGCCGTCCGGTGCTGCACGGCGTCTTCTACAACGGCAAGGTCAGCAAGCGCGACCACGTCCTGGCCTATCTGTGCGAGGTCAGCGGCCGGGTGCCGGGCAAGCCCGCCAGCGTCGAGATCGCCGAGATCGGTTATTTCGGTCTCGAGGATCTGCCGCAGGATACCGATCCCGGCACCGAGCGCCGGATGCGGGAGGTCGTCGAGGGGCTGGGGCAAAGCGCCTGCTGGTAGCGCTCAGGCCAGCGGGCGGGCCTCGATCACCACGAAGGCCTGCGCCCAGGGATGGTCGTCGGTGAGCGAGACATGCACCACGGCCTCGTGCCCGGGCGGCGTCATCGTCGCCAGCCTCTCGGCCGCCCAGCCGGTCAGCACCATGGTCGGCTGACCGCCCCGGCGGTTCACCACGCCCATGTCCTTCCACGAGATGCCCATGGCAAGGCCGGTTCCCAGCGCCTTGGAACAGGCCTCTTTCGCGGCCCAGCGTTTGGCGAGCGTCCCGGCCTCGTCCCTGCGGCGGGCGGCCTTGGCCAGTTCCAGATCGGTGAAGACCCGCCGCCGGAAGCGGTCGCCGAAGCGGTCGAGCGTGCCCTGGATCCGGTCGATATTGGCCAGATCCGTCCCGATGCCCAGAATCACGCCCCGTTCCTCACCCTGCTGTCCTCATTCCGCCGTCACGGCGCCGCTCGCCTGATTGATGCGGATTTCCATCCGCTCCTCGATCGGCTGGGCGCCGTTCTCGACCCCCTGATGCCAGTGATAGACCGGCAAGGACAGCAGCAATCCGCGCGCCGGATCGTAGCTGGCGGTCAGGCGCGGGATGTCCACGGCATAGAATCCCTGACCCGGCGAGGCCGAGGCGACATGGCATTGCCGATAGACCGGCCCGTCCGAGCCATTGCCCGAGGGCGACAGGATCAGCAGATGCGAGGCGCAGCACACCGGTTCGCCGCCGGTATCCAGCCGCGCCACCCGGATCGCGCCGTTGGCGAAGGTGCGGGTGCTGATCTCCCAGGGTTCGGCGATATTGGCCGGGTTCGCAACCCAGTCGCATTCGGTGATGACCTGCGCCTGGGTCGAGGCGGCCAGCAGGGAAAAGGCGGCGGCAAGAACGGCTTTCATGGCAAACTCCGGTTCTGAAAGCCCCATCATCCCCGATGCAGCGGTCCCGGGCAACGCCCCGCGCGAAGACGTGAGGTCAGGTGAGCCGGGCGGTCAGGATCTTGAAAGCGGCAAAGCCGAACAGCACCGCGAAGGCCGCGTCGAACCAGCGCCGGGCCCGCAGATAGGCGCGGGCGACGGGGCGGGCGGAAAAGGCCAGCGCCATGGCGGTGAAGGTCAGGACCGAGGTGGCGAGGCACGACAGCCCCACCTGCCAGAGGACCGAGGCAGGCGCCCCAGGCGGCACCGCCACGGCAAAGACCGCGCCCCAGAACAGCACCGCCTTGGGGTTGGTCAGGTGGATGAGCGCGCCGCGGGCCCAGGCGTGGCGCAGGCTCTCGGCCCCCGCGTCGCGGGCCGCGGCCGCGCCGGGGCGCAGCGCCGAGCGGGCCGATTTCCACGCCAGGAAGGCCAGATAGCCCGCCCCCGCATAGCGCAGCGCCTCCAGCGCCCAGGCGTGGCTCATCATCGCCGCGCCCAGCCCCATGCCGGCGACCAGCGCCCAGCAGGCAGAGCCTGCGACAACGCCCAGCGCCACCGCCAGCCCGCGCGCGCGTCCGGCGCCCATCGCCGTGCCGGTGATGGCCAGCGTGGCGGGACCGGGCGAGGAAATGGCGATCACCCAGGCGATGAGGATCGGGATCAGGTCGGACAGCGGCATGGCGGGCTCCGGGGCAGGTCGGGGCCGAGAGTACCGGGCCGCGGGCGCGGTGCAAGCGGCAAGTGGCGCTCAGGCCAGCCTCAGAAGGGCGATGAGGGCGCCCAGCAGGTAAAGCCCGGCCAGCACGCTCTGCAGAATCCGGGCGTGGCTTGCATAGGCGGCGCGGGGGCGGGGGCGCGACAGGCCGTAGGCGAGCGCGGCGTAAAGGGCGGCGACCAGCGCCAGCCCGGGCAGCGCGCTCCAGCCCAGATCGGCGATCTGCCCCGGCTCGCTGGCCCAGCGCAGGGCGACGCCGGGCTGCGTGCCATGCACGAGCGCGGCGAGGCCGATGGCCACGGCTGCCGATCCCGGCCCCTGCGCGGCCCGGCCCAACGCGGCCCGCGCCGCGGCCCCGGCCAGCCCCAGCAGGACCAGCGCCGAAAGCGCGGTCAGCCAGCGGCCGCCCGGGACGCCGCCCGCCAATCCCGACCAGCCCAGCAGGGTCCAGCCCAGCACCGCCAGCACCACCCCGGCGGCGGCGGCCAGACCCCGGGCCAGCCCGCCCCCGGCGGCGCTGGCCGCGACCAGCAGGGCGGCGGGCCAGGGCGAGGCGATCAGCAGCGTCCGCACCAGCAGGATCAGGATCAGCACCAGCGACAGTTCCGAACCGGTCATCATCGCGCAGCCCTCCTCCGGGGATGGCCCGGGCCCGTGCCATGATCCCCGGAACCCGGACTTTGTCGAGGGGCGATGCCGGGCCGGGCCTTCACAGAAGGTGAACGCGCCGCGCGGTGGCTTCGCGGTCGTTAAGGATGGCGTCGCTATCACTCCGGGGCAAATCGCGAGGAGCCCCGATGTCCGACCATTCGCCCCGGCTTGACCTGCCCTATCTCCAATCCGCGCAAGCCCAGAAGCACGTGACCCATAACGAGGCGCTGCGGATCCTCGACATGGTGACGCAGCTGACCCTCGTCGCCTTCGACCAGACGGTCCCGCCCGCGTTGCCGCAGGAGGGCGAGGTCTATGCCCTGGGCCTCGGCGCCAGTGGCGACTGGCTGGGCCATGACGGCGAGCTGGCGCTGCTGGCCGATGGCTATTGGCACTTCGTTACCCCGCAGCCGGGCTGGATGGCGACGCAGGCGGGGACCGACGTGCTGCGCCTCTGGACCGGCAGCGCCTGGGTTGCGCCCGAGGAACCCTCGCTGCAGAACCTGCCGGGGGTCGGGGTCAACACCACCTCGGACGGGCTGAACCGGCTGGCGGTGGCCTCGGCCAATACCCTGCTGACCCACGAGGGGGCCGGGCATCAGCTGAAGATCAACAAGGCCAGCGTGTCGGACACCGCCTCGCTGCTGTTTCAGGACGATTGGTCGGGCCGGGCCGAGATGGGGCTGGCGGGCGACGACGATTTCCACATCAAGGTCAGCGCCGATGGCAGCAGCTGGCACGAGGCGCTGAGCATCGACGCGGGCACCGGCACGGTGGCGCTGGCGCTGGCGCCGATGGCGCGGCTCGACCTGGCGGCGGTCACGGCCAGCAAGGCGATCACGGCGGTGGATGTGCTGGTCTATGACACCGGCCGCGACAGCGACGGCGGGGCCTGGCGCAAGCGCTGCCAGCACACCAGCTGGTGGAACGAGACCCTGAACACCGCCACCCGCGGCGCGCGGCGGGAATTCCCGGCGGTGGCGGTGATCGTGGCCGAGGCGGGGAAGCTGACCATCCACGATGGCGACGACCCGGCCCTGCCGATGTGGCGGGTGCTGGATTTCACAGGCTACAGCCTCAAGGCCATCGCCGCGCGGAACGGCCAGATCGCGGTGGCGCTGGCGGCGAACGGGGTCTCGATCCTCGATTTCCCGGGCGATGCGCTGTCGGTCGCCCCCCGGGTCACCACCGCCACCACCCCCGCCCTCGTCAGCAACGTCACCCATGACATCGCCCTCACCCTCCTGCCCGGGGCGCCCGCCGATCCGGCCACCGGCCTGCCGGTGCCGACCATCGCCGTGGCCACCAGCGGCGGGGTCTCGGTCATCAGGGACGACGGCAGCGTCGTCGATATCGCCTATTCCGCCTATTCGGTCAGCGCCCGGGTGGCCTTCCGCGGTGATGGCGCCCTGGTCTTTTCCGTCGATTCCTCGGCGATGAACCAGCGGTGGGTGCATGTGTTCCACCGCATCCCCGCCGCCGACATTCTGGAGGCCAACGGCTACACCAAGGGCGCGTCGGACGAGCATTACGCCGCGCTCTACAACGCGGCCTACAACCTCGACCGGCAATGGCCGGGGGTGTGGACCGGGGTGGAAGCGACGAGCAACGGTGTCAGACGGCTTGCGCCCGACGCCTGGGGCAGCTCCCAGGGGCTGATCCGGCTGGCGCCGGATCCCTCGGCCCCGACCAAGGGCATGCTGACCGCGATTTCGGCCAGCCATACCAGCGGCTGGCTGGTCGGCGCGACCAAGGGCGCCTGGCTGGCCGGCACCGCCGCCACGGCGCTGGTCGGGGACGGCACGCTGAGCGACCCCGACCGCTCGACCAGCGCCCTGGGCCTTCTGGTGCATGGCACGCTGACCCGGACAGCGGTCGCGGCCGGGGCGGAGCTGGTCGGCTACAGCGGCTGGTCGGCGGCGAATTACCTCGAGCAGGCCTACAACCCGGCGCTGGACTTGGGGACCGGGGATTTCTGCGTCATGGGCTGGGTGAATTACCCCGCCGGGGGCGCGCAATATCTCTTCGCCCGGCAGGACGCGGCCCAATCCGGCCCGCGGCTGCGGATCTACACCGGCGGCGGCTCGATCACCGCAAGTTCGAGCGGCGCCACCCTGACCGGGACGCTGGCGATGACGGTCGGGGCCTGGGGGCATGTGGTCTATCTGCGGAAGGACGGCGTCGCGCAGCTCTATCTCAACGGGCGGCTGCATCTGTCGGCGGCGGATGCGGCGAGCGTCAGCAACACCAGCGCGGTGACGCGGCTGGGGGCCAATGTGAACGGGGCGTTCCCGCTGACGGCGGGCGCGCTGGCGCTGTGGCGGATCGGCGCGACCGCCCCCTCGGCCGAGCAGATCCGCAAGATCCACGCCGACGAGAAGGCCCTGTTTCAGCCCGGCGCGCATTGCACGCTCTACGGCGCCTCGGATGCCGTGACGGCGCTGGCGCAGGATCCGGTGACCGGCCTCCTGCATGTCGGCACCAGCGCGGGCCGCAGCGATTTCCGGGGCCTGCGCCGCATCGCCAACACCACCACCGCCGTGACCACCGCGATCAGCGCGATGGGCGGCATGATCGCGGAGCAATGAGATGAATGTCCGTATCGACAAACCCTCCCTGATCCTGCGCGAGGAACTGGCGCGCCTTGCCGGGCTTGAGCAACGGACCGGGGCGGTCCCGCCCACCGCGCTGGGCTATGCCGGGGACGGTACCACCAAGACCTTCGCCTGCAGGGCGGGCCATCGGCCGGGTGTGGTCTGGAAGGACGGGGTCATGCAGCGGCAGGGGCCGGGCGACGCCTATGTCGTCAGCTACGACGGTTTCACCCACAAGGTGGTCTTTGCCGTGGCGCCCGCCGTGGCGGCACGGGTCGACATCCTGCAATGGCGGGCCTGAGCCGGGTCAGGCCGCAATCAGCGCGCGGATCTGGTCGACGCGGGCGGCGACCAGATCCGGGTTCGCCCGCGATTCCACATTGAGGCGCAAGAGCGGCTCGGTGTTGGACGCCCTGAGGTTCAGCCGCCAATCGGCAAAGCAGAGCGACAGCCCGTCGGTGTCGTCGCGTGACAGGGCGCCCGGGGCAAAGGCGGCCTCGACCCGGGCAATGGCGGCGGCGGTATCGGCGACGCGGAAATTGATCTCGCCGGACGAGGGAAAGGCGGCGCGGCGGGCGTCGACCATCTGCGCCAGCGTCTGGCCGCGACGGCCCATCAGTTCCACCACCAGCAGCCAGGGGATCATGCCGCTGTCGCAGGCGACGAAATCGCGGAAATAATGATGCGCCGACATCTCGCCGCCATAGACGGCGCCGGTCTCGCGCATCGCCTGCTTGATGAAGGCGTGCCCGGTGCGGGACTGGATCGCCTGTCCCCCGGCTGCGCTGACCACATCGAGCGTGTTCCAGACGACGCGCGGGTCGTGCACGATCTTCGCACCGGGCTCCTTGGCGAGGAAGGCCTCGGCCAGCAGGCCCACGAGGTATTCGCCGGGGGTGAAGCGGCCCTCGGCATCGAAGAAGAAGCAGCGGTCGAAATCGCCGTCCCAGGCGATGCCCAGATCGGCGCCCGCCGCGCGCACGGCCTCGGCGGTGGCGGGCTGGTTCTCGTCAAGCAGCGGGTTCGGGATGCCGTTGGGGAAACGGCCGTCCGGCTGGTGATGCATCCGCACGACGCTGAGGGGGGCGCCCTGAGCCTCCAACGCGGTCATGATCGCGTCGAAGGTGGGGCCGGCGGCGCCGTTGCCGGCATTGACCAGCAGTTTCAGCGGCCGGAGCGCCGGAATGTCGACGAAGGACAGCACCCGCGCGACATAGGCGTCGCGGGCGCCCTCGGCCGGGATGACCCGACCGGGCTGCGGGGCCGGGGCGAAGGCGCCGCTTTCGGCCAGCGCCTTGACCCGGGCGAGGTCGGTTGCGGGGTCGAGCGGGGCGGAGCCCGCCTTCACCATCTTCATCCCGTTGTAATCCATCGGATTGTGCGAGGCGGTCACGCAGATCCCACCGTCGGCCGCAAAATGGCTGGTGGCGAAATACATCTCCTCCGTGCCGGACAGGCCGAGGTCCAGAACCTCCACCCCTTGCGCGACCAGCCCCTCGGCCACCGCCGCCGCCAGGCTCTCGGACGAGGCGCGGATGTCGCGGCCCAGCACCACCCGGCGGGCACCCAGGGCTTCGGCAAAGGCGCGGCCGATGGCATGGGCGATAGTCTCGTCCAGATCCTCGCCCAGCTTGCCGCGGATGTCATAGGCCTTGAAACAGGTCATCGGCATGGGCCGCCCCCCTCAATTCGCGCCGAACAGGTCGCGGGTGAAGACCTTGTCGGCCACATCCTCCAGATCCGGGGTCATGCGGTTGGCGATGATGAGATCGGCCCCGGCCTTGAAGGCGTCGATGTTGCGGATCACCCGCGAGCCGAAGAAACTGTCCTCGGCGATCACCGGCTCAAAAATGATGACTTCGATCCCCTTGCCCTTGAGCCGCTTCATGATCCCCTGGATCGAGGATTGGCGGAAATTGTCCGATCCCGCCTTCATCACCAGCCGGTAGACGCCCACCACCCGGGGGTTGGTCGCGGCGATCCGCTCGGCCAGGAAATCCTTGCGGGTGCGGTTGGCCTCGACAATCGCGGCGATCATGTTCTGTGGCACGCCGCGGTAATTGGCCAGCAATTGCTTGGTGTCCTTGGGCAGGCAATAACCGCCATAGCCGAAGGAGGGGTTGTTGTAATGGCTGCCGATCCGGGGATCGAGGCCCACGCCCTCGATGATCTGGCGGCTGTCCATGTTCCCGGCCATGGCGTAGCTGTCCAGCTCGTTGAAGAAGGCCACCCGCATGGCGAGATAGGTGTTCGAGAAAAGCTTGATCGCCTCGGCCTCGTCGGGGTCGGTGAACAGCATCGGCACATCCGGCTCTGCTGCCCCTTCCTGCAGCAGCCGGGCGAAGACCCGCGCCGCCTCGCCCCGGTCGCCGACGATGATCCGCGACGGGTGGAGGTTGTCGTGCAGCGCGCGCCCCTCGCGCAGGAATTCGGGCGAGAAGATCACCCGGTCGCTGCCGACCTTCTGGCGCAGCTTGCGGATATGGCCGACCGGCACCGTCGATTTGACGATGATCGCGGCGGCGGGATTGGCGGCCAGCACCGCGCGCACCGTCGAATCGACCGAGGACGTGTCGAAATGGTTATGCTCGGAATCGTAATCGGTGGGCGTGGCGATGATGACGTAATCGGCGCCCTCGACCGCGGCGGCCAGATGGGTTGTCGCGGTCAGGGACAGCGGCTTGCGGGCAAGGAAATCCTCAAGCTCGGGATCCTCGATGGGGCTTTTGCGATCATTGACCATCGCCACCCTCTCGGGCGCGATATCGACCGCTGTCACCTCGTTGTGCTGCGCCAGCAGCACCGCGTTCGACAGGCCGACATAGCCCAGCCCCACCACCGCGATTTTCATGCTCATACTCCCGTGTGCCCGGTCTAGCCGCGGGCGTAATCGTCTTCGTAGCGGATGATGTCATCCTCGCCGAGATAGGCGCCGGTCTGCACCTCGATCAGCACCATCGGCACCTTGCCGGGGTTCTTCATCCGGTGAACCGCACCCAGCGGGATATAGACCGACTGGTTCTCGGTGACGAGGCGGACCTCGGTGCCGATGGTCACCTCGGCCGTGCCGGAGACGACGATCCAGTGTTCGGCCCGGTGATGGTGCGATTGCAAGGACAGGGCGGCGCCGGGATGGACCACGATGCGCTTGACCTGAAAGCGTTCGCTCAGCACCAGACTTTCGTACCAGCCCCAGGGCCGGTGGTCGCGCGGGAAGGATTCGGCCTGCCGCGCCTGCTTGGCTTTCAGCGCCGCGACCACGCGTTTCACGTCCTGCGCCCGGCTCGCGTCGGCGACCAACACGGCATCGGGCATGGCGACGGCGATGATGTTCTGAAGGCCGAGGCCCACCAGTTCCACCCGCGCATCCTCGGACCGCAGGAGCGAATCGGTGCAGTCGATGGCGGTGGCGTGGCCGGTGGTGGCGACGCCGTTCTGGTCGCGCTCGCCCGCGCGCCAGACCGCGTCCCAGCCGCCAAGGTCGGACCAGCCGGCCGTATAGGGCACCACGGCCAGATTGTCGGCGCGTTCCATCACCGCATAGTCGATGGAGATGTCGCGCACCCGGCTCCAGGCCGCGGGGTCGAGCCGCAGGAAGCCGAGGTCCGGCCGCGCCGCGTCGAGCGAGGCGGCGACCGGCTCCATCAGGTCGGGGGCGTGGATGCGGAAGGCCTCGATGATCGCGGCGACAGAGAAAAGGAAGATCCCCGCGTTCCACAGATGCTTGCCCGAGGCGACCATCGCCTCGGCCCGCGCGAGGTCGGGCTTTTCGACAAAGCGCAGCAGGTCCATGACCTTGGGCGCCGCGCCGTCCAGGCATTCGGCGAGTTCCAGATAACCATAGCCCGTCTCGGCGTGATCGGGGGCGATGCCGAAGGTGACCAGCTTCCCGGCCAGCGCGGCCGGGCGGCCCAGCTCGACCGCGGCGCGGAAGGCGGGGGCGTCGGGCACAACATGGTCCGAAGGCGCGACCAGCATCAGCGCCTCGGGGTTTTCGCGCGCCAGCCAGAGGGCGGCGGCCAGCACGGCGGGGGCGGTATTCTTGCCTTCGGGCTCGATCAGCACGGCGCCGGGGTCGATCCCGGCGGCGGCCAGCTGCTCGGTGACGATGAAGCGGAAGTCCGAATTGGTCAGGACCAGCGGCGCGGCGAAACCCGGCCCCGAAAGCCGCCGGGCCGAGGCCTGGAACAGCGTCTCCTCGCCGATCAGCGGCGTGAATTGCTTGGGATAGGACTTCCGCGACAGCGGCCAGAGCCGGGTGCCCGACCCTCCGGACAACAGAACCGGGGTGATCACAGAGAATCTCCTGCTACAGAACCGAACTTTGCTCAGCGTGTCTGCCTGCCATCCTGGGCCTTATCGAGGCCAAATTAAGGATTTCGTGTCTGCTGGGCGGCGCGCTGCCACAGAAGTGCCCCGATGCGGCGGGGGAGTTCTTGCCAAAGGATGATACCGCCGCGCTTGGGCTTCGTCTTTCTTTCGGCCTTGCGGAGCAGGGTCTCGGGTCTTGCCGGATCTGGAGGATCTGATGACCGAAGCCGAAATCGAGGCCCTGCTGGCCGCCGCGGGGCTGGTCCCGGGCGCGGCCCCGCTGACCAAGCAGCAATTGACCGACCGGATCATGGCGATCCTGGACCGTGACTGGCCGCTGGCCATGCGCGAGGCCTCGCCCGTGGAGTATGCCGCCTGGCGCGACGCGGCCGAGCCCGCGCGGCTGCGGGCGGTGGAGGCCAATCTCTTCAACATCCGGCTGGCGGCCTACCGGCAGGCGGTGGCGCGTCTCGCGCTTTTCCGGCTGGCCGAGGGGCGTGCGGCGGTCAGCGAAACGCTGGCGACCGGGGATCTGGACGCCGAGGGACAGCCGCTGTTCCAGACGGTGATCGTGCAGGCGGCGATCGCCCCCCTGCCTGCGCAGATCGAGCGGCCGGTGATCGATCCGCTGAGCGGAGAGCAGACCGGCAGCGAGAGCCTGGCGAACCCCTCCATCGCCGAGGATGAGGCCGCGCGGGCCGCGGCGCAGGCGTTGATCGCGGCCACGCCCGCGGCGGTGGTGGCCTTCGCCGCCGCCTGAGCCCGGGCCTGACCCCGGGCCTGAGCCGGTCCATCGAGCCGGGGCACCCGAGCGGGTGCTCCGGCTTTCCTTTTTCGCGGATTTGACTGTGCCTGTGCCGGCTTGTCCGAGATCCGAAAAATTCCGGGCAAATCTTTGACATATTCCTAGCGCACCTCTCGGGCGAAACGCGGCAGTCCGATTCTGCGCGCCCATTCCGCCCTTGTGGCAGGGGACGCGGGCATCCCGGTCTGCCCTGTGCTATCGACAGGCAAACGGGTCGGGGAGCGACCCGACCGCAACGGAGGGTACGAGTGCAGACGTTCACAACCAGGCTCGAGGGCGTGATCCAGGTGGTGCCGCGGCGCTTTGGCGATCATCGCGGGTTCTTTGCCCAGACCTATACCCGCCGCGATTACGCCGCGGCCGGGATCGACGGCGACTTCGTGCAGGACAACCATTCGCTCTCGGCGCAGGTCGGCACGGTGCGCGGGCTGCATTTCCAGGCGCCGCCCCATGCGCAGGGCAAGCTGGTGCGCTGCGGGCGCGGCGCGATCTTCGACGTGGCGGTCGATATCCGCAGGGGCAGCCCGACCTTCGGCGACTGGGTGGGGTTCGAGCTGTCGGCCGAGAATGGCGCGCAGCTCTATGTCCCGCCGGGCTTCGCGCATGGTTTCATGACGCTGCTGCCCGACAGCGAGATCGTCTACAAATGCACCGATTATTACGCGCCCGAGACCGAGGGCGCGGTCCGCTGGGACGATCCCGCCATCGGCATCGACTGGCCGCTGCAGGGCGAGGCGGTGCTCAGCGCCAAGGATGCCGTGGCACCGCTGCTGGCAGATCTGGACAGCCCCTTCCACTGGCGGGGTGAGGCATGAAACTCCTGATTACCGGCGGCGCCGGGTTCATCGGCTCGGCGGTGGTGCGGCTGGCGATTGCCCGCGGGCATGAGGTGGTGAACCTCGACGCGCTGACCTATGCCGCCTGCCTCGACAACGTGGCCTCGGTGGCGGACAACCCGCGCTATGCCTTCGAGCGGATCGACATCCGCGACCGGGCGGCGGTCGAGGGCTGTTTCGCCCGCCACCGCCCCGATGCGGTGATGCATCTGGCCGCGGAATCGCATGTCGACCGCTCGATCGACGGACCCGCCGATTTCATCGAGACCAATATCGTCGGCACCTTCACGATGCTGGAGGCCGCGCGCGGCCATTGGCAGCGCGAGGGCCGGCCCGAGGGCTTCCGCTTCCACCATATCTCGACCGACGAGGTGTTCGGATCCTTGCCCGCCGACCCTGCGGTCAAGTTCACCGAAGACACCGCCTATGACCCGCGCAGCCCCTATTCGGCCTCGAAAGCGGGGTCCGACCATCTGGTCCGCGCCTGGCACGAGACCTATGGCCTGCCGGTGGTCCTGACCAATTGTTCCAACAATTACGGGCCCTTCCACTTCCCCGAAAAGCTGATTCCGGTGGTGATCCTGAATGCGCTGGCCGGCAAGCCGCTGCCGATCTACGGCGACGGCTCGAACGTGCGCGACTGGCTTTATGTCGAGGATCACGCCGACGCGCTGCTTCTGGTGCTGGAGCGGGGGCAGAATGGCCGCAGCTACAACATCGGCGGCGAGAACGAGCGCAGCAACCTGCAACTGGTGCGCACGATTTGCGGCATTCTCGACCGGCTGGTGCCCCGCCCGGGCGGTTCCTACGCCGATCTGATTACCTTCGTCACCGACCGCCCCGGCCATGACGCCCGCTACGCCATCGACCCGTCGCGGATCCGGCAGGAGCTGGGCTGGCGGCCCTCGGTCACGGTCGAGGAAGGGCTGGAGCGCACGGTGCGCTGGTATCTGGACAACGAGGCCTGGTGGCGCCCGCTGCTGGAGCGGCGCGGCGTCGGTCAGCGGCTGGGCACGGGGGACAAGGCATGAGCGTGCTGGTCTTCGGCAAGACCGGGCAGGTGGCGACGGAATTGCAGCGCCACCCGGGCGTTCTGGCACTGGGGCGGGACGCGGCGGATCTGTCCGACGCCCAGGCCTGCGCGGCAGCGATAAGGGCGCATCGGCCCCGGGCGGTCATCAACGCCGCCGCCTATACCGCCGTCGATCGCGCCGAAAGCGACGAGGCGCATGCCCTCCGCGTCAATGCCGGGGCTCCCGCCGCCATGGCCCGGGAATGCGCGGCGCTGGGTCTGCCCTTTGTGACCATCTCCACCGATTACGTCTTCGACGGGGCGGGGACAGACCCCTTCGCGCCCGACGCCCCGACCGGGCCGCTCGGCGCCTATGGCCGCAGCAAGCTGGCGGGCGAAGAGGCGGTGCGGGCCGCGGGTGGGGCGCAGGCGATCCTGCGGACCTCGTGGGTCTTTTCCGCCCATGGCGCGAATTTCGTGAAGACCATGCTGCGGCTGTCCGAGACCCGCGACAGTCTCACGGTCGTGGCCGACCAGATCGGCGGCCCGACCCCCGCCCGGGCCATCGCCGGAGCCTGCCTGACCATCGCCGCGCATCTGGGCCGCGATCCGGGCGCCAGCGGCACCTATCATTTCGCGGGCACGCCGGACGTCAGCTGGGCCGATTTCGCGCGCGAGATCTTTGCCCGGGCGGGCCGGGCGACCACAGTCACCCCGATCCCCACCGCCGATTACCCGACGCCCGCGCGCCGGCCCGCGAATTCCCGCCTCGATTGCCGCACGACCGAGGCAGTCTTCGGCATCGCACGCCCCGACTGGCGGCAGGCCCTCACGCAGACACTCACAGAGCTGGACATCCCGACATGACCGACCGCAAAGGCATCATCCTGGCCGGGGGCTCCGGCACCAGGCTTTACCCGATCACCACGGCCGTCTCGAAGCAGCTGCTGCCGATCTATGACAAGCCGATGATCTACTACCCGCTGACCGTGCTGATGCTGGCCGGGATCCGCGAGATTCTGGTCATCACCACGCCACACGATCAGGACCAGTTCCGCCGCACGCTGGGCGATGGCAGCCAATGGGGCATTTCGCTCAGCTACGTCACCCAGCCCAGCCCCGACGGGCTGGCCCAGGCCTTCATCCTGGCCGAGGAGTTTCTGGCCGGCGCCCCCTCGGCGATGATCCTCGGCGACAACATCTTCTTCGGCCACGGCCTGCCCGAGGCCCTGCGCGAGGCCGGGCAGTCGGCGCATGGCGCCTCGGTTTTCGGCTACCGGGTGTCGGATCCCGAACGCTATGGCGTCGTCGATTTCGCCCCGGACGGCACGGTGCGCGGCATCATCGAGAAGCCGCAGGTGCCGCCATCGAGCTACGCCGTGACCGGGCTCTATTTCGTCGACGGCACGGCCCCCGCCCGGGCCCGCGCCGTCACCCCCTCGGCCCGGGGCGAGCTGGAGATCACCACGCTGCTGGAAAGCTATCTGGCCGATGGCGCGCTCAGGGTGCAGCGGATGGGGCGGGGCTATGCCTGGCTCGATACCGGCACGCATGACTCGCTCTTGGATGCGGGGAATTTCGTCCGCACCCTGACCAACCGGCAGGGCCAGCAGGTGGGGTCGCCCGACGAGGTCGCCTACGAGATGGGCTGGATCACCAAGGCCCATCTGCGCGAGCGGGCCCGCCAGTTCGGCAAGAACGAATACGGCGCCTATCTGGCGGGGCTGGCCGCGGATTGATCCGCGGCCGGGCCGTCCTCACCGGGCCGTCCTCACCGGACCAGTACTCACCGGGCCAGTGCGCGGGCGATGACGAGGCGCTGGATGTCGCTGGTGCCCTCGTAGATCTGGCAGACCCGGACATCGCGCCAGATCCGTTCGACCGGGAAATCGCGGGTATAGCCGTAGCCGCCGAAGGTCTGGATCGCGGCCGAGGCGACGCGTTCCGCCATCTCGGAGGCAAAAAGCTTGGCCATCGAGGCGGCTTCCAGCGCGGGCTGGCCTGCGTCCTTCAGCGCCGCCGCGTGCAGCACCATCTGCCGCCCGGCCTCGACCTGGGTCGCCATATCGGCCAGCCGGAAGGCGACGGCCTGGTGGTCCATGAGCGTCTTGCCCATGCTTTCGCGCTCCATCGCATAGGCGACGGCGGCCTCCAGCGCCGCGCGGGCCATGCCCACCGATTGCGCGGCGATGCCGATGCGCCCGCCCTCGAGGTTCGACAGGGCGATGCGGTAGCCTTGCCCCTCGTCGCCCAACAATGCCCCGGCCGGGAGTTCGAGGTTCTCGAGCGCGATCTGGGCGGTGTCGGACAGGTGCTGGCCGATCTTCTTCTCGATCGAGGCGACGCGCCAGCCCGGGGTTTTCGTCGGCACGATGAAGGCCGAAATGCCCTTCTTGCCCGCCGCCGGATCGGTCACGGCAAAGACGATGGCGACATCGGCGTTCTTGCCCGAGGTGATGAACTGCTTGACGCCGTTCAGAACCCAGCCGGTGTTGGTCCGCGTGGCCCGGGTCCTGAGCGCCGAGGCGTCGGAACCCGCCTGCGGTTCGGTCAGGCAGAAGGCGCCCAGCCACTCGCCCGCCGCCATCGGGCGGAGGTATTCCTCCTTCTGCGCCTCGGTGCCGTAGCGCAGGATCGGCACGCAGCCGACCGAATTATGCACCGACATGATCGTGGACAGCGCGCCATTGCCCGCGGCGATCTCCTCCAGCGCGCAGGCATAGGCGATGGAATCGCTCAGCGCGCCGCCCCATTCCTCGGGCACCAGCATGCCCATGAGGCCGAGCGCCCCCATCTCGGCGATGACCTCGCGCGGGAAATGCGCCCGTTCGTCCCAATCGGCGGCATTCGGCGCCAGCCGCTCGCTGGCGAAGCGGCGCGCCATGTCGCGCACCATGCTCTGGTCTTCGGTCAGGATCATCGCGGGGCCCCCTTCGCATCGGCTGGACTGTGCCTTGCCGGTAATTTCCATACTGACTGGTAAGCAGGGGCGCCGCGGTAATCAACGGTTTCGGGTATCCTGCCGCGGATCGGTTCCGATCGACGCCTCGCCCTGCGCCCGGCCCGGCCCGGCCAGGCGCGAGGCCCTGCCCGAGCGGCTGCGCGGCGTGGGAATGACCCGGGGGCCGGTGATGGGGGGACGCCTCCGGGATCTGCGGGGCGCGGATCCCCGATCCCCTGCTGTCGGAGCGGGGCGGCAAGCAGCGCCGGGCGCTGATCGGGCAGGTCGTGGTCGACGGGTGCCGCGATATCAGGATTGCAACTTTCACGGCAGCATTGGCGCTGAATGAGCCGGGAAACTGGTACAAACCTGCGGAGCGGGTCAGCCGCGAGGAAACCTTGCGGCCCGTGGTGACGATGCCGATGCACGGGTAGCGAACGAACGCCTGACATTGGCGCGGAGCGCGGGGCGGCGCCCGTATCGCTCCGGCCGCATGGATCATCGTCCGGGTGACCGGCAAAGCTTCCACCCCTCGGCGCGCCGGGGCTCCCCGTGTCAGCCCGCCTCGGCGAAATGACAGGCGACATCGTGACTGCCGACGCGGCGCAGTTCCGGCCGGGTTTCGGCGCATTCGGCGCGGGCGAGGGGGCAGCGGGTGCGGAACGGGCAGCCCGAGGGCGGGTTCACCGGGCTCGGCACATCGCCCTCCAGGATCGGGGCGTCATCCTGGCGCGCGGCCTCGTCCGGGATCGCGTTGATGAGGGCCCGGGTATAGGGGTGCAGGCGGTGGATCCAGACATCCTCGGCCGGGCCGATCTCGACGATGCGGCCCAGATACATGACGGCGATGCGGTTGGCGATGTAGCGCACCACGGCCAGATCATGCGAGATGAAGAGATAGGAAAGCCCCAACTCCGTTTGCAGGTCCAGCAGCAGGTTCAGCACCTGCGCCTGCACCGAGACATCGAGGGCCGAGACCGCTTCGTCGCAGACCAGCAGGTTGGGGTTCAGGACCAGCGCCCGGGCGATGGAGACCCGCTGGCGCTGCCCGCCGGACAGTTCATGCGGCAGCCGTTCGAGGTGATAGGGCGAGAGGCCGACCTTCTGGGCGATGGCGAGCGCGGCGGCGCGGCGCTCGGCGCGGGTGCCGATGCCCGCGACCTGCAGCGGTTCGGTGATGATCCGCTCGACCGAGAGGCGTGGGTTGAGCGCGCCCCAGGGGTCCTGAAAGATCATCTGCACGTTGCGGGCCCGTTCCAGCCGGGTGGCGCGGGACGTGCCGGGATGCACGCCCTCGATGCTGAGCGTGCCGCCGGTGGGCGTCTGGATGCCGACGATGCAGCGCGCGAGGGTCGACTTGCCGCAGCCGGATTCGCCGACCAGACCCAGAGTCTCGCCCTTGGCGATCTCCAGCGTGATGCCATCGACGGCCCGCAGCGGCCCCCGGGCGGTGGCGTGGTGAAGTTCCAGCGCCTCGGTTCTCAGGACGGCGTTCATGCGGTTTCTCCCTCGGTCAGCGGGAAATGGCAGCGCACGGCGCGGCCGGAGGCGGCGCGGTCCAGCGCCGGGCGTTCCGCCGCGCAGCGGGGGTGCGCTCGGGGGCAGCGGGCGCGGAAGACGCAGCCATCGGGCCTTGCGTCCGGGGCAGGGACCGAGCCCGCGATATCGGCCAGACGCGGGGTGCCGGCGGCGAAGCTGCCCTGCGGGCGGGCGGCGATCAGCCCGGCGGTATAGGGGTGGCGGGGGGCGTCCAGCACCGCGTCCACGCGCCCCTCCTCGACCACCGAGCCCGCGTACATGACCACGATCCGGTCGGCCACCTGCCGCACCACGCCCAGGTCATGGGTGATGAACAGCAGCCCCAGATTCTCCTCCCGCTGCAATTGCTTCAACAGCCGCAGGATCTGCGCCTGCACCGTCACGTCCAGCGCCGTCGTCGGCTCGTCGGCGATCAGCAGCGAGGGCGAGCAGGCCAGGGCGATGGCGATGACCACCCGCTGGCGCATCCCGCCCGACATCTGGTGCGGGTAATCGTCCAGCCGCGCCTCGGCATCGGGGATCTTGACCAGCGTCAGAAGATCCAGCGCCCGGTCCCGCGCCGCCCGCTGCGAGAGGCCGCGATGGGTGCGCAGGACCTCGGTGATCTGGCTGCCGATGGACATGACAGGGTTCAGCGCCGTCAGGGGTTCCTGAAAGATCATCCCCATCTTTTCGCCCCGCAGATGGCGCAGCCTGCGCTGGGGCAGGGACTGGATTTCCTGCCCTTCCAGCCGGATGCGCCCCTCGCGCACGCGCAGGTTCTCGGGCAGGAGGCCCATGATCGACAGCGCGGTCAGGGATTTGCCGCAACCGGATTCGCCGACCAGCCCGACCGTCTCGCCCCGCTCCACGCTCAGCGTCAATTCCTCGACGATGGGGGCGGCGCGGCCCGGTCCGATGCGCAGGTTGTCGATGTGCAAGAGGCTCATTTCCGCTCCTTCAGGCGCGGGTTCAGGACGTCGTTCAGCGCGTCGCCGATCAGGTTCAGGGACATGACGGTCAGCACCAGCGCCACGGCGGGAACGGCGGTGAGATACCAGCCGTTGCGCAGTTCCTGCCGGCCGATGTTGAGGATCGTGCCCCAGCTCATGACATTGGGATCGCCCAGACCCAGGAAGGCAAGGCTCGCCTCGACGATGATCGAATTGGCGACCAGGACCGAGGCGGTGACGATGATCGGCGCCAGGCAATTGGGCAGGATCTGCTGGAAGACGATGCGCAGGTCGGACATGCCGATGATCTTGCACGATTGCACGAAGTCATAGGTCCGCAGCCGCAAGACATCGGCGCGCACCAGCCGGGCGATCATCGGCCAGGCGACGATGGCGATGGCGAAGGTGATGACCGGCAGCGAGGCGCCGATGATGCCGACGATGGCGATGGACAAAAGGAAATTCGGCACCGTCTGGAAGGCGTCGGTCAGGCGCATCAGCGCATCGTCGACCCAGCCGCCCCAATAGCCGGCGACGGCGCCCACCACCGTGCCGATGACCAGCGCCGCTGCGGCGGCCGAGACGCCGACCAGCAGCGAGACCCGCGCGCCGTAGAAGAGCGCCGGGATCAGGTCGCGTCCGAACGTGTCGGTGCCGAGCGGAAAGCGCGGGTCGGCGCCGGGCCAGAGGCGCGGCGGACCGGCCATGGTCCAGGGGCCGTCGGGGTACAGGAACCCCGCCAGCGCCGACATGGCGACGATGATGACGATCAGCACCAGCCCGACAAGACCCGAGGGATGACGGGCAAGGCGGCCGAGGAGGGACAGCGCGCCCCTCATTTCAGGTTCACCCGCGGGTCGAGGACCATATAGAGCATGTCGATCACGAAATTGACGATCACCACCGCCAGCGACGAGATGAAGACCACCCCGAGCAGCAGGTTGGTGTCGCGCTGGAAAACGGCGTCGAAGGCGGTGCGGCCCATGCCGGGCAGGCCGAAGATCGTCTCGATCAGCACGGCGCCGCCGAAGAGGGAACTCACTTGCAGCCCGGCCATGGTGACCAGCGGCAGCAGCGCGTTCCTCAGCGCATGCACGTAAAAGACGCGGCCCTCGGTCAGGCCCTTGCCCCGGGCGGTGCGGACGAAGTCGAGTTTCAGCACCTCCAGCATCGAGGCGCGGCCGATCCTGCCATAGATGGCGATGTAGAAGGTGCAGAGCGCGGTGACCGGCAGGATCAGATGCGCGGCCACGTCCTTGAGGTATGTGAGCCCGGTGTAGCCCATGCCGACGCTCTCGAACCCGGCGATCGGCAGCCAGCGCAGTTTCACCGCGAAGACCAGGATCAGCAGGATGGCGATGATGAAGCTGGGCGTGGCGTAGAGCAGCAGCATGAACATCGAGATGCCGAGGTCCACCGCCTTGCCCGCGAAGCGCGAGGCGAGGATGCCGAAGAGCGTGCCGATCACCATGGACAGGCTGACCGAGCAGACGACCAGGATCGCGGTGACCGGCAGGCGGGCCAGGATCACATCCATGGCGGGCGCGGCATTGATCGGTGAATAGCCGAAGTCAAAGGTCGCCAAGAGCGCCATGTAGCGCAACAGCTGCACGAAGACCGACTGATCCAGCCCGTAGCGTTCGCGCAGGCCGGCGATCTGGTCGGCGGTCAGGTCGCGGGTTCCGGCCATGGCATCGACCATGTCGCCGGGGGCGAGCTTGACCAGCAGGAAGCTGCCGACCATGACCAGCATCATGACCAGCACGGCCTGCAACAGGCGGCGCAGGACATAGCGCAGGGCGGGTGACAGGCGGCGGGAGGGGGCCTTGGCAGGCCCCCTCCCGGTCGTGCCGGTCCCGGTCAGGGGGACGGGTTCGCTCATTCTTCGATCCAGCACTGCTTCAGGCTGCCCAGCGCGCCCAGCGCATCGACCGTGTGGTCCTTGACGCGGACATTGGCGATGGTGGCCATCGAGATGTCGGTGACTTTCAGCACCGGCAGATCCTCGTAGGCGAGGCGCTGGAAGTCGGCGTATTCCTGCACGCGGGCGGCCTCGTCCGTCTCGATGCTGGCGGCGTTCAGCAGCGCGTCGACCTCGGGGTTCACGTAATGCGCGCCGTTCGAGAAGCCGGTGCCGGGCAGGAAGCTGGCCGAGTTGTAGAACCGGTGCACGCCGATGGTCGGGTCCACGCCCATGGAGGCGGTATAGAGCGCGAGATCATGGGTGCGGTCGGTGTAGACGGTCTGCACGAAGACCGCGAAATCCTGGGTGCGGATCGTCACGTCGATGCCGACCTGGCGCAGCACTTCCTTGATGTAGCTGGCGGCGGTGATCGATTCCGTGCCCCAGGGCGAGGGGTCGAGGGTCAGCGCAAAGCGCATGCCGCCCGCGCCGCGGGGATAGCCCGCCTCGTCCAGGAGTTCATTGGCCCGCGCCGGGTCATAGGGGTAGGAGGGCACGCCCTCGGTGGTGAAATAGGCGCGCTGGTCGAAGTGCAGGGGCGAGCGGCCGGGCTGGCCCATGCCGTACCAGACGTTCTGGGTGATCCAGTTGACGTCGATGGCATGGGCGATGGCGTGGCGCACCGTCTTGTTGGCGAGGATCTCGTTGTCGAGGTTGAAATCCATCTGCTGGGCCGAGGGCATGGCCTCGAACCCGTCGGTGGTCATCTCGAATTCCGGCAGTTCCGCCAGACGCAGGATTTCCTGCGCGGGGATCTGGTTGAGGAAGATGGCGTCGGCCTGACCCGATTCCAGCATGGCAACGCGGGTCGCGGGATCGGCGATGTACTGGATGACCAGCCGGTCGAGGCGCGGGAAGCCCTCGTCCCAGTAATCGGGGTTCTTCACCATGACAACGTTGGCGCCGATCTCGTAGTTTTCCAGCAGGAAGGGGCCGGTGCCGACCGGGGCGGTGTTGACCGGGTTGGCCATGATGTCCGTCCCCTCGTAGAGGTGGGCGGGCAGGATCGGGCTTTCGCGGCTGTCGAGCGCGCGCATCAGCGCCGGCGTCGGGCGCGAGAGGTGGAAGATCGCGGTCAGATCATCGGGCGTTTCCACCGATTCCAGCGCGGCAAAGGTGGTGCGGCCGCGGCCGTGGTGAACCTTCAGCACCTCCATGAAGGTGAAGGCCACGTCACGCGCGGTGAAGGCCTCGCCATCGTGCCATTTCACCCCGTCGCGCAGCTTGAATTCGACGGTCAGCCCGTCGTCGGACATCGACCATTCGGTCGCCAGCGAGGCCTTCGGCACCATGCCGTACTCATAGCCCAGCAAGCCGTCGTAGAATTTGGGCGAGAGGAAGCTTTCCGGCCCGCCGGTCGAGACGGCCGAGTTCAGGAAGGTCGGCGCGGGCCAGGCCGGGGTGCGCAGCACGCCGCCCGAGGTCTGGGCCAGCGCCCGGCGCGACCCCGCCATGACGGCGGGCACGACCCCGGCGGCGGCGAGGGTCGACAGGAAGGAACGGCGGTTCATCGTGGTCATGGGTTTTCTCCAGGCAGCGGGACGCAGGGGATGAGGATGGCCGCGCAGGGCCGGTGACGGCGGGGTGGGCGAACGGGACGGGAGCGGCCCCGTTCGCCCGGTTTTGCCCGAGGGGCCGGGCAGGCAGGCGCGCCGCGGCTTGCGGGACACGGCGCGCGGTAAGGATCAGGTCGCGGGAACGGGGCCTTTCCTGGCTGGGTTGCGGTCGGCCAGCAGCGCGCCCAGCTGGCCCGCGATGGCGATCAGGCGACGGTCGGTGTAGCGCGGCCCGGTCAGCGTCAGCCCGACCGGCAGGCCATGGGGGCCGCGCAGGCCCGGAACGTTGACGCAAGGCATGTGCAACAGCGTCCAGATCCGGTTGAAGGTGGCGGCGCCGGTGTTGTCGGGGCCGAGGGGCGCCTCGCCCGGGGTCGAGGGGGTCAGCACCGCGTCGAAGGGTCGGGCGAGGCGGTCGAACTCGGCCCGGCAGGCGGCGGCGAGGTCGAGCGCGGCCAGAAGATCGGCGCGGCTCTCGCCCCGCTCGTTCTTCAGGATGCCGACCAGCTCGGGATAGAGCGCGTCGCCGAGGCGCCGGTAATCGGCGAGGAAGGCGGTGCGCATCTCGGCCTGCATGACGATGCGATGCGCCTCGGTCAGGCCGTCGAAGGCGGGGGGCAGGTCCAGCATCGTGACCTCGGCCCCGGCGGTGCGCAGGCGGGTCTCGGCCTCGGCCATGGCGGCGAGGGTGGCGGGTTCGGCCTTGTCCCAGACAGGGCTGCGGCAAATGGCGATCCGGGCGCCGGTGAGTGTCGCCGGGGCGGGCAGGGCCTCGATGCCGAAGACCTCGGCCAGCAAGTCCAGATCGGCGGCCGAGCGGGCGTACCAGCCCAGCGTGTCGATGCTGGCGGCGCAGACCTTGAAACCCTCGTGGCTGACCAGGTTCCAGGTCGGCTTGATGGCATAGACCCCGCAATAGGAGGCGGGCCGGATCACCGAGCCGCCGGTCTGGGTGCCGAGGCTCACGGGCACCTGCCCGTCCGCCACCGCCGCCGCCGACCCGGACGACGAGCCGCCGGGGGTACGGGCCGGGTCATGCGGGTTGGTGGTGGCGGCGCGGCGGCCGTTCACGGCGAATTCCACCGTGTCGTTCTTGCCCATCATCACCGCGCCCGCCTGCCGCAGGATGGCCACCGCGGCGGCATCCACATTCGGCCAATGGTCCTGAAAATGCGGGGAATTCAGGCTGGTCGGCATGTCTTCGGTGGCGATGATGTCCTTGACGCCGACCGGCAGGCCCTGCAGCGGGCCGGGGCGCGCGTGCTCGGCCCGGGTCAGCGCCGCCTCGGGGTCGAGATGGGTCCAGGCCCGCACCACCGCATCGCGCTCGCGCCAGCGGTCGAGGCAGGCGGCCATCAGCCCGCGCGCCGTCAGCTGACCGCCGGCGATGCGCGCTAGCGCCTCGCCGGCGGTCAGCCAATTGGGCGTGGGGGCGTGGGGCACCGTCATCAGGCGATCCCCAGACCCTGCCACTGGCTGCGGATTTCCTCGCCGGTGGCCGAGGCCACGCCGTCCGCTTTCAGGAACCGGCCCAGCAGCCGGTCCAGCGCGTCGATGCGGCCGGGTTGGGCGATGATCCAGGGCGACAGCGACAGGGACAGGATCCGCCCGCCCCGGGTCCGGCTTTCATCGAGCAGCACGTCGAAAGCCGCGTCGAGCTGGTATTCGTAATCGCCGATCGGCATGTTCTGCAGGCCGAGGATCTTGTGATCCGACAGGTCGTAGCTGAGCGGCAGCTGGGTCAGGTCGCCCGCCGGCGTGTGGAAGGCATAAGGCAGGTCGTCGTTGATCCAGTCGCAGATGTACTTCGCTCCCGCTTCCGCCACGAGGTCAGGCGTCACGGCGGATTGCGAATGGGCAGGGGAATGCCAGCCGGTGACCGCCTGCCCCGAGGCGGCGCGGAGGGTGGAGAAGGCCTCGCCAACCAAGGCCCTCTCCTCTTCCACGGAGAGCCGGGAATGGTGCAGATGCCCCATGTCCACGCCCGCCGCCGCGACTTCCCAACCGCGCTTCAATACCTCGTCCATCAGATGCGGATAGCGGGGCGCCAGCGCCGCGTTCATCGCCGCCGTCGCCTTGACGCCGTGCTTGTCCAGCACCCGGAACAGCCGCTCGATCCCGACCCGGTTGCCGTAATCCCGCGTCGAGTAATCCCAGACAGAAGGATAGGGCCGGTCCATGCCGCCGATCGGCTTGACCGGGCTTGCCGGCATGTCCATCGGGAAATGTTCCAGATGCACGCAGGCCCAGACCAGAAGCGTCTTGCCGCCCTGCCACTGGAACGACGGCACATCGCGCAGATAGCGCGCGGCGTAGCGGTCGTGGTCCATGCCCTTGCGACGCAGCGGATAGTCGAAATAGCTGTCGGGGATCAGGCTCATGCTTGGGCCTCCGCGGTGAAGGGCTGCATCCACGCGGTGAAGCGGTCGTAGTAATGCGCCTCGAAATGCGCGGCGATCTCGCGGCCCGTCGCCAGCCAGACCTTGTCGTGGCCGGTGACGTATTTCAGCGCCTCGTCGAGGATATGCAGCCGGTGCGGCTGGCCGATCAGGTAGGGATGCAGCGGCACGCACATCACGGTGCCGGATTCCTCGCCCTCGGCATAGAGCCGGTCGAAGTGGTTCTTGATGATTTCCAGATAGTTGCGCGGCGAGATATTCTTGAAGTTCAGCACCGGCACGTCGTTGCATTCCATCATGTAGGGAACGCTGACCAGACGGTTGGTGCTGCGGGTCTTCACCGGCATCGGCTGGTCATCGTGGAACAGATCGAGCGTGTACTTGATCCCCTCCTCGGCCAGCAGGTCCTGCGTCGTCTCGCCGTTCGAGATGGCGGGCGAGAGCCAGCCGTCCAGATCCTGACCCGAGGCGCGTTTGATCGTCTCGCGCGACTGGCGGATGATCTCGCGCTGCTGGTCCTCGGTCATGTTGTAGAGGTAGCGGGTGTTGTAGATGCCGTGGCTGAACAGCTCCCACTCCAGTTCGCAGCAGCGCTCGATGATCTCGGGGAAATGGTCGCAGACCGCGACATTGAGCGAGACCGAGCCCCGCACGCCGTATTTCGCCATGACATCGGCCATCCGGTCAAAGCCGACCCGGTTGCCGTAATCGCGCATCGAATAATTGATGATGTCGGGTTCCGGGCGATACCAGACCTCGCGGGTGGGCGAAGGGGGCGGCATCATCTCGTAGAATTCGATGTTCGGGGCCACCCAGAAGGCCACCCGCGCGCCGTTCGGCCATTCGATTTTCGGCCGACCCGCGTAGGGGGCGTAATCGTAGCTGTAGGGTTCGCGCCATTTGGTCATGGTCAGGTCTCCTGCGCGCGCGCGGCCAGCTGGGCGAGAACCTCGTCCAGGGGCTTCACGTCGCCGTATTTGAAAGCGATGTCGTAGAGGTTGGCGAAATGGGCGCCTTCCTCGCGGTCGGCGACCGTCTCCTCGGGCACGCAGACGTGATAGCCGAGGGACAGCGCATCCATCACCGTGCCCCGCACGCAGCCCGAGGTGGCGCCGCCGGTGACGATCACGGTGTCGATGCGGTGCCAGTTCAGATAGCTGGCCAGATGCGTCTCGAAAAAGCACGAGGACATGCGCTTGTGCAGTGTCAGGTCGCCGTCCCGGATGTCGAGCCTCGGGTCCAGTTCCGCCTGCGGGCTGTCGTGGCCGACCTTGTGCAGCGCCCATTCGGTCGTCGACAGCCGCGACCACATCCCGGCATCCGAGCCATCGGGCAGATAGGCGACATAGGCCCAGACCACCGGCCCGCCCAGGTTGCGCACCGCGGCGGCCAGCGCATTCACGCCCTCGAACTGGCGCGGATGGCCGTCATAGGCGGTGGGGAAAGTCGCCGTATCGGTGTAGCGGCGCTGCAGATCGACGTTGATCTGCGCGATCCGCTGGCCAAGCCCCCGTTCCGGCACCCTCGGCGCGGCCTGATAGTCGCGGAAGATCTGTTTCGAGGTCTTGTCGGTGGGGATCATGGCCTCAATCCCGGATCATGGCGAGCGGCGCGCCATGGGTGAGGCGCGTGTCGAACTCGCGGTCACTGCCGCCCGAGAGCGCGGCCTTGACCATGCCGCCGCCGCTGCGGCCCAGAGGGGTGGAGAGCGGCAGCACCTCGACCCAGACCCTGCCGAAATCGAAGCGGCCCGGTGCGGTTTCCCGCCCGCCCAGCGCTTTCAGGGTCCGGCCCACCGCTGCCGGGTTGCCGGTCGAGAGCGACAGACCCGCGATCCCCGTCGCGCCGTTCGCGTGCGGGACGGGGGCGGGGATGCGGGCCGGGCGGCCCTCGACGTCCGAGACCACGAAGGGCAGGGATACGTCGCCCTCGGCGCCGCGGCCGGTCAGCGTCAGCTCCAGCGCCCAGCGGCTGCCATCGGCGATGACATTCGAGACCGGCACCGGGCCGCGCACCGGCAGGCCCTCGGCCTTGAGCGCGTCGGCGGCGTCTGCGGCGGAGGGGACGGTGAAGCTCCAGTCGGCCCAGCCCTCGCCCGCGGTCAGCACCTCGCCCAGACGGTGGCTCGCCTGCCCCTCGGCCGAGGTGAAGGCGGTCAGCAGGATGTAGCTGCCATCGTCGAAGCAGACGAAGCGGAACTGCGTCTTGCCGTGTTCGGTATCGGCGCGCTCCTGCACCGTGAAGCCCAGCGCGGCGAAGTCGCGCGCGGCGGCGTCGAGGTCGTGGACGAGCAGGACGAGATGGTCGAAGGGCAGGGACACGGTCAGTCTTCTTTCGCTTGGATCGGAGGGGGCGCGGTCACCCGCAGGGGCGGCAGGGGCCCGTCGTGGCGGGCGACCTCGACCAGGCAGGATTGCGCGGCGCAGCCCTGGCCCAGTTCCGAAGTGCCGATGTCGCGGGTCAGCACATTGGGGTTGGACGAACGGTCCGTCAGCCCGTCCGGGTCATAGGTGGCACCCGTGGGCAGGACCACGACACCGGCCATCAGCCCGGGGTCGATCCGGGCGATGGCGAAACAGGCGCCCCGCGCGTTGAAGACGCGCAGCGCATCGCCCTCGGCAATGCCGCGCGCGGCGGCATCGGCCGGGTTGATCTGCAACAGCTCGCGGTCCTGCACCTTGCCCGCCCGGGAATAGGCCGAGAAATCCATCTGCCCGTGCAGCTTGCGCTTGGGCTGCGGGGTCAGCAGGTGCAGGGGGGCGGCATCCGTCGCGCGGCCCAGCCATTCCTCGGGGTCCAACCAGACCGGGTGCCCGGGTTGGCCGGGTTCCGCCGCGGCCTGAGCCGAGAAAAGCTCGATCCTGCCCGAGGGGGTCGACAGCGGATGCGCCACCGGATCGGCGCGGAAATCCGACAGCATGACGTAGCTTTCCTGCGGCTCGGGCATCGCCAGATAACCCTGGGCGCGGAAATCCTCGTAGGTCGGCACGTTGACGCCGCGGGCGGCGAGGTTGGTGCTGATCCGGCTCCAGGCCCAGTCCAGCCAGTCGTCGCTGCTGCGCCCCTCGGTAAAGGCCTCGGCATCGCCGAGCCGCCGCGCCAGCGCGGCGAAGATGTCATAATCGTCGCGGGCGTATTCATGGGGGGCGACCAGCTTCTGCATCGCCAGAAGGTAGCGATCGCGCGAGGCGCCGCCGATATCGTCGCGCTCCAGCGTCACGGTGGCCGGGAAGACGATATCGGCATGGCGCGCGGTGGCGGTCCAGTAGCCCTCGTTCACGATCACCGTCTCGGGCCGGCGGAAGGCCTCGCGCAGGCGGTTGAGGTCCTGGTGGTGATGGAACGGATTGCCGCCCGCCCAATAGACCAGCTTCACCTCGGGATAGACCCGCGTCTCGCCATCGTAGCGGTATTCAGCACCCGGGTTCAGCAGCATGTCGGCGACGCGCGCGCAGGGGATCGACAGGCCTGTGGCGTTGGGGATCCCCGGCAGGCCGTAGAGCGGCGTGCGGTATTCGGGGTTGCCCATGGCGTTGGACGAGCCGTAGCCGAAGGCGAAACCGCCGCCCGGCAGGCCGACCTGACCCAGCACGCAGGCGAGCGCGATGGCCGCCCAATAGGGCTGTTCGCCATGCCGCGCGCGTTGCAGCGACCAGTTGAGCGAGACCATGACCCGCTTGCCCGGCAGCGCCCGGCCCAGATCGCGGATCGTCGCGGCGGGGATGCCGGTGATCGTTTCGGCCCATTCCGGCGTCTTGGGCGTGCCATCGGTCTTGCCCGCCAGATAGTCGAGATAGGGCTGCGCGTCATTCACATGGCTGGTCAGGAAGGCGCGGTCTGCCTTGCCCTCGGCCACGACAACCTGCGCCAGCGCCATGAGCAGCGCGGCATCGGTATTGGGCCGCACCGGCAGCCATTCGATGCCGAATTTCTCTTCGATGTCCTCGCGGCAGGGCGAGATGTTGACGGCCCGCACCCGCCCGGTCACGCCCGCCATGAAGCTGTCGTAGCGATGTTCGCCGACGCCGCCCGCCTGGATTTCCCAGTTCTTCAGCGGCAGGCCGCCGAAGGCCAGGAAGATGTCGCAATGCTCGCGGATCGAGGCGGCCGAGGTCAGCGAGGCGCCGATCATGTCGCGCCCGACGATGCGCGGGACGAAGGCCATCGCCGCGCCATAGGAATAATTCGTCTCCTGATCCACATGCCCGCCGATGGCGCCGAAGAAGCGGCGCACCAGGGTGCGGGCGTGGTGGATGCGCCCGGCGCTGGACCAGCCGTAGCTGCCGCCGAAAAGCGCGCCATTGCCATGGGTCGCGCGGATCCGGCCGATCTCGGCCGCGGCGAGGTCAAGCGCCTCGTCCCAGCCGAGCGCGACATAGCTGTCCTCGCCCCGGGCCGCGCCCTTGTCGCCGGACAGCCAGCCCTTGCGGGCCACCGGCTGCGCCACGCGCAACGGATGATCCAGCATTTCCGGCCAGACCCCGGTCATGCCCGAGGGGCGGGGGTCGTGCTCGAAAGGCAGGATCCGGCGCAGCCTGCCGCCCTCGACCTCGGCGCGAAACGCCCCCCAATGCGAGGCGTTCAGAGGCAGGGAGGAGGCAGCGGACATGCGAGTTTCCCGACTGGAAGGGGGCAGGCGGCCCCGATTGATGAGACGCTAGGACATAATATTTTGTGCGTCAACAATCCTATTGACGACACTTATGTTATGTTAGACCTTCTGGGAGTGAGGGCAGGGCGCCGCCTATTTTTTGTGCATTCTCCCCAAGTGCTTGCGGGAAAGGACAGCCTCAGTGAACCGGTTCAACGTCAGACAGATCGAGGCCTTCCGGGCGGTCATCACCCTGGGAAGCATGACCAAGGCTGCGGAATCATTGGGTATTTCTCAGCCCGCCGTGTCCCGCCTGATGCTGGATTTCCAAGAGGCCGTCGGCTTCAAACTGTTCCGCAAATCGCGCGGCGGGGCCGAGCCGACCGAGGATGCGCGCCGCCTTTTTGTGCTGGTCGACAAATTCTTCGTCGGGCTCGAGGAGATGAATCAGGAGGTCCACGCGATTCGCTCGCTGGCCAGCGGCACGGTGACGATCGCCGCGCAGGGCCCTTACGACAACGGTCTGATCCCCGAGGTGGTGGCGCTATTCCGCAAACGCTATCCCGACATCGCCATCCGGCTGGAAAGCCAGCCGCAGGACCGGATCGCCGAATGGATCGCCTCGCGCCGGGCCGATATCGGCATCGTCTCGCTGCCGATTTCCAGCGCCGCGGTGACGGTGCGCGAACTGGTGAAGATGCCCGCGCTCTGCGTGCTGCCCGCCGGTCATCCTCTGGCCGAGAAAGCCGCGATCAAGGCCGAGGATCTGGCCGACGAAAGCTTCGTCAGCTTCCCGCGCGGCGCGCCCTTCCGCTTCGAGACCGATATCCTGTTCGAGAAGAAGGGCATCGACCGGCGCATGCTGACCGAGGCCACGACGCATGAATCGGTCTGCAATCTGGTCGCGGCGGGGCTGGGCGTGTCCATCGTCAGCCCCTATTCGCCGCATCTGCGGCGCAATCCCCGCCTTGAATTCCGTCCCTTCACCCCGGCCATGCCGATCTCGCTGGGCATGATCTGCAGCGAGGATTCGCTCTCGGTCGCGGCCCAGGCCTTCCACGATTTCGTGCTCAGCCGGACCGACGCCTACAAGGCCGCGCTGGAACGCGCCGCCAGTTGATCGCAAACCACAGGATGCCCCATGAACGCTGAGTTCCCCCCCACTGCCGACTTCTCCGTTGTCCCGCTCGAGACCGAGGTGGTGATCGTCGGCGGCGGCATCGTCGGCGTCTCGACCGCCTTGTTCCTGGCGCAGAAGGGCGTGCCGGTGGTGCTGTGCGAAAAGGGCACGCTGGGCGAGGAGCAATCGGGCCGCAACTGGGGTTGGGTGCGCAAGATGGGCCGCGACCCGCGCGAAGTGCCGCTGATGAAGCATGCGATGGACCTCTGGGGCCGCATGCAGCAGATGGTCGGCGCCGATGTCGGCTTCCGGGTGCGCGGCATCACCTATTTCGTCAATGAAGAGCCGGATCTGGTCCGCTACGAGGCCTGGATGAAGGAGGTCGCGCAATTCGGCCTCGACACCCGCTGGGTTTCCAAGGCCGAGATCAACAGTTTCGTCCCCGGCGCCACGCGGCAATTCGGCGGCGGTCTGCACACGGCCTCGGACGGGTTCGCCGAGCCGCATATCGCCACGAAACTGATCGGCCGGGGCGCCGCCAGGCTGGGCGCCCGGATCATCGAGGGCTGCGCCGTGCGCGGCTTCGAGACCGAGGGCGGGCGGGTGAGCGAGGTGGTGACCGAAAAGGGCCGCATCAAGTGCAAGCATGTGGTCTTGGCGGGGGGGATCTGGTCGTCGCTCTTTGCCCGGTCGGTCGATGTGAAGATGCCGCAGCTGAAGATGCTGAGCCAGGTGATGCGCACCCGGCCCATTTCAGGCGGGCCGCAGGGCTGCGGCTCGGGCCCCGGCTTCGGTTTCCGCGAGCGGCTGGACGGCGGCTACAACGTCGGCATGCGCTCGGCCCATCCGGTCGATATCGTGCCCGACAGCTTCCGCTACCTGAAGGATTACGTCCCGGCGCTGAAGAACGAATGGCGGGCGATGAAATTCCGCATCGGGCGCCGGACGTTCCAGGAGGTCGGGATGGAAAAGGGCTGGCGGCTGGACCAGCGTTCGCCCTTCGAGAAATACCGCATCATGCGGCCCGAGCCGGGGCACAGCATCCTCGATCAGGCAACCGTCAACATCAAGAAATTGTTCCCGCAGTTCAGGGACATGGTGGTGAACGAGCGGATGTCGGCCTGGATCGACGTTTCGCCCGACGCGATCCCGGTGATCTCGCCGGTCGAGGCGATTCCGGGTTTCTACATCTCGACCGGCTATTCCGGCCACGGCTTCGGCATCGCCCCGGCGGCGGGGCAGCTCATGGCCGAGATGATTACCGGCGAGACCCCGGTGGTGGACCCGACGCCCTTCCGCCACAGCCGCTTCATCGACGGCTCGAAGATCGTCCACTGGCCGATCGGGTTCTGAGGCGTCGGGCGCAGCAGAGGAGAAGGCGCAATGACGGATCTTTCGGGGCAGATCGCCATCGTGACGGGGGCGTCGGGCGGGCTGGGCGCGCAATTCGCCCGGGCGCTGGCCGGGCGCGGCGCCCGGGTGGCGCTGGCCGCGCGGCGCGTTGACCGGCTGTCGGCGCTGGCCGGGGAACTGGGCGACGGCGCCGCGGCCTTCGCCTATGATGCCGAGGATCTGCAGGCCGCGCCCGCCCTGATCGACCGGATTTCCGAGCGGCTGGGCGCGCCGACGCTGCTCATCAACAATGCGGGCATCAGCCTGCCCGGCCGCGCCCAGGACCAGACGCCCGAGGAATTCGACCGTACCATGGCCGTGAACCTGCGCGCGCCCTGGCGGCTGTCGCAGCTCTGCGCGCAGCTCTGGATCGGGGCGGGAACCGGCGGCGCCATCGTCAATGTGGCCTCCATGCTGGCCAGGCGGGCGGGGTCGGGCGTCTCGCTCTATTGCATGTCGAAGGCGGCGCTCCAGCACATGACTGCCTGCCACGCGCTGGAATGGGCCCGGCACGGGATCCGGGTGAACGCGCTTTGCCCGGGCTATATCCGCACCGAGATCAACGACGCCTTCTGGGAGACGCCGCGCGGGCAGGCGGAACTGGCGCGGCTGCCCCGCCGCCGGGTCGGCACGCCGCGGGATCTGGACACGGCGCTGCTGTTCCTCTGCGATCCGGCCAGCGGCTTCGTCAACGGCGCCTCGCTGACCGTGGACGACGCGGAAAGCTGGGCGATCTGATGGCGCCCGATCTGCCCCTTGATCCCGTGCTGATCCGCGATCCCGCGCAGGCGTTGCCTTTCGACCATGCGGCGCTGGCCCGGTATCTGGCGGCGGCGGGGCAGACCCTCGACGACACGCCGCTCAGGCAATTCGCCGGGGGCTATGGCAACCTCAACTACCTGATCCGGGTCGGCGGGCGCTGGGCGGTCCTGCGCCGCCCGCCGCCGGGCGAGATCCCCAAGGGCGCCAATGACATGGGGCGCGAGCATCGGGCATTGTCGATCCTGTCGCCGGTCTGGCCGCTGGCCCCGCGTCCCTTGGCCTATTGCGAGGATGCCGGGGTGCTGGGCGCGCCGTTCCTGATCTCCGAATTCCGCGCGGGCCTGCCGCTGCACGGCACCGCGCCCCTCGGCGCGGCGATGACGCCCGGGACGGCGCGTGCCCTGTCGCTTTTGCAGACCGACATCCTGACCCAGCTCCACGCCTTCGACCCGGCGGCGATCGGCGCGCTGGGCCTCGGCCGGGCCTCGGGCTTCGCCGAGCGCACGCTGCGGGGCTGGAGCGCCCGGCTGCATGGTGCTGGGGCGGGGGTGCCGCCCGAAGCGGTCGCGCTTTTCGACCGGCTGGGGCAGGTCGGGCCCGCCGACGCGCGGCTCACGGTCATTCACAACGATTTCAAGCTCGACAACGTGGTGGTTGACCCGGTGACGCTGGCGCCGAACGCGGTGCTCGACTGGGACATGGCGACGCTGGGCGCGCCCTTCTTCGATCTGGCGACGATGCTCAGCTATTGGGCCGAGGCCGACGATCCCGCGGGGCTGAAGGCCATCAACCTGACCCATTCCGAAGCCCCGGGCGCGCTGAGCCGCCGGGCGCTGGCCGAGGCCTATGTCCAGGCCACCGGCTTCGACAGCCCGACGGACGAGGCCGATCTGCGCTTCTTCCTGGCGCTCGCCTTCGGCAAGCTGGGGGTCGTGTGCCTGCAACTCTACGACAAGTTCCGCGCCGATCCCGAGGGAAACCGGCGCAACGAGAAATTCGGCGCCGCCGCGCCCGGGGCCTTTGCCCGGGGCCTCGACGTACTGGACGGCGGCCTGATCTGAGGGAGGAACCCATGGCGAAATTCTACAGCGATGTGACGATGTCCGAACTGCCCGGCGCGGTGGATCGCCTGGCCGAAAAGGTCCGCGATTTCGTGATCCGCGACTGCATCCCCGAGGAGGCCGCCTGGCGCGCCTCGGGCGAGGAGGTGAGCGAGGAACTGCGCCGCGCGCTGATGGCGCGGGCGCGCGACGCCGGGGTCTATGGGCTGCATCTGCCGAAGGCCTTCGGCGGCGCCGGGCTCGACCATCGCGGCAAGGCCAAGGTGCTGGAGGCGGCGGGCTATTCCATGCTGGGCCCGCTGGCACTGCATTGCGCGGCACCCGACGAGGGCAACCAGCACCTTCTGGACGTGGTGGCCGAGGGCAGCCATCGCGAGGACTACCTGCGCCCCTTGTGCGAGGGCGAGCGGTCGTGCTTCCTGATGACCGAGCCGGGCGGCGCCGGGGCCGATCCTGCGGGGATGAAGACCCTCGCGGTGCGGGACGGGGGCGATTACGTCATCAACGGGCGCAAATGGTTCATCACCGGGGCGCTGGGCGCGCGGTTTGCCATCATCATGGCCCGCGATGCCAGCGCCGGCGGTGCGCCCACCCTGTTCCTGACGCCGATGACCACGCCCGGGATCAACGTGATCCGCCCGATGGAGGTCATGGCGCATGATTCCACCGGCGGGCATTGCCTCGTGGATCTGGTCGATGTGCGGGTGCCGGCCTCGGCGGTGCTGGGCGAGCCGGGGCAGGGGTTCCGCTATGCGCAGGTGCGGCTCGCGCCCGCGCGGCTGACCCATTGCATGCGCTGGCTCGGGGCGGCCCAGCGCAGCCATGACGTGGCGCGGTCCCATGCGGCGCATCGGCACCTCTTTGGCGATCTGCTGGGCCATCATCAGGGCGTCTCCTTCCAGCTGGCCGACAACGAGATGGACCTCTACGCCGCCCGCGCCGTCACCGCACAGGCCTGCGCCGTGCTCGATGCGGGCTCGCAAGGGCGGCACGAAAGCTCGATGGCCAAGGTCTTCGTCTCCGAAGCGGCCAGCCGGGTCGTAGACCGGTCGGTGCAGATCCTGGGCGGGCTGGGCGTCACCGGCATGACCCCGGTCGAGCATATCTACCGCTCGATCCGCGCCTTCCGCATCTATGACGGCCCGTCCGAGGCGCATCGCATGGCCATCGGCCGCCGGTCCCTGCCCAAGGGCGACGACCTGCTGCCGGATCTGACGGATTTCTGAGGCAGCGCGGGGGGAGGAGACCACATGCTGTTGCCAAAGCTCGAGGATTACGCCCGGGACGCCGCTGCCTATCGGCGGCCACCCGCGCCCGGGACGTTCAATTACTGCGACATCATCGACGGCTATGCGCGGGATCCGGCGCGGGAGGCGCTGATCTGGCTCAATGCCGCCGGGGACGAACGCCGCCTGACCTTTGCCGAGATCAGCGAGGGATCGAAGCGCATGGCCTCTGTGCTGCGCGCGCAGGGCGTCGGCCGGGGTGACCGGGTGCTCATCATGCTGCCGCGCCTGCCGGAATGGCAGATGGCGATGCTGGCGGTCTTCCGGCTGGGGGCGATCGCCATCCCCTGCATCACCATGCTGACCCCCAAGGATCTGGCCTATCGGATCGAGGCGACCGAGCCCCGGGCGCTGATTACCCTGCCGTCCGAAACCGGCAAATTCGCGGGCCTCGCGCCCGGGGCCGCACGGCTGGTCGTGCCCTATGGCAAGGGCGAGGCCGGGGGATGGCAGGATCTGGTGGCGCTGGCCGCCGCCAGTTCGGCCGAGATCGCCACCGAGGCGATGCGCCCGGACGAGGGGGCGCTGCTTTACTTCACCTCGGGCTCGACCGGGCTGCCCAAGGGGGTGCTGCATTCGGCCTATTTTCCGCGCGCCTATCTGGAATGTTCGGCCTGGTGGTTCGACCTGAACGACCAGCGGGCCGATGACCTGATGTGGGGCACCTCGGATACCGGCTGGTCGTTCTCGTTGACCGCGACGCTGGTCGGGCCCTGGCTCGCCGGGGTCAGGACGCTGACCTATGACGGGCCGTTCGATGCCAGGGAACGGCTGCGGATCATGGACCAGTATGGCGTCACCGTCTTCGCCGCCGCCGCCAGCGAATTCCGCCAGATGCTGGCGCAGGAGATCGAGGCCCACGACCTGAGCCGCCTGCGGCTGTCGGCCACGGCCGGCGAGGCGCTGGACGGCCCCACCGCCCGCGCCTGGATGCGTCGCGCGGGCTGCCGGATCCACGAGGCCTATGGCCAGACCGAGGCGCTGATGGTCGTCGCCAATTACCCGGCGACCGAGATCCGGCCCGGGGCCATGGGCCTGCCGCTGCCGGGCCTGCCGATCGAGGTGATTTCCGAGGAAGACTTCCGCCCCCTCGGCCCGGCGCAGGTCGGCCATGTCGCCATCCGCATGCCGATGGAGGGGATGATGCTGGGCTATTGGCGCGCGCCCGAGAAGACCGAACGCTGCTTCGTGACCGATGCGCAGGGGCAGCGCTGGTACATTTCGGGCGACCTCGCGCACAAGGATGCGGAGGGGTATTTCTGGTACGAGGGGCGCTCGGACGATGTCATAAACACCGCAGGCTACCGCGTGGGTCCGGCCGAGGTGGAAAGCGCGGTGATGGCGCATCCCGCCGTCAGGGATTGCGCGGCGGTGGCCAGCCCCGATGCCGAGCGCGGGGAAGTCGTGAAGGCCTTTATCGTGCTGCATGACGGGCACGAACCCAGTGCCGAACTGGCGCGCGAGATCCAGGATTTCGTCAAGCGCGAGACCGCGCCCTACAAATACCCCCGCCGCATCGAATTCATCGACGCCTTGCCCCGCACCACGACCGGCAAGGTCCGCCGCAAGGATCTGCGCGACCGCGAGGCGGCGAAGGGGGGCCCGGCATGAGCGCCTGCCTTGCCCCCTGTGGTGCCCGGCCGGGGCGCGTCCGATGACGGGCCTGCCGCTTGCGGGGCTCAAGGTCCTGTCGATGGCCGAGCAATACCCCGGCCCCATGGCCACGCTGATCCTGTCCGACATGGGCGCCGATGTGATTCAGGTGGAACGCCGTGGCACCGGCGATCCCTCGCGCTTTCTCAAGGGGTTCTTCGAGGCGATGAACCGCGGCAAACGCTCGGTGGCGCTGGATATCCGCGACCCGGCGGACAAGGCACGGCTTCTGGCGCTGGCGGCCGAGGCGGATGTGTTTCTGGAAGGCTTCCGGCCCGGCAAGCTGGCGCGGCAGGGGCTGGGGTATGACGACCTTTCGGCGCTGAACCCCGGGCTGATCTATTGCTCGATCACCGGCTACGGCCAGACCGGCCCCTACCGCGACCGGCCGGCGCATGACCTGACCTTTCAGGGCGTCGGCGGCGCGCTGGAAGAGCGGCTCGACGGTGCCGTGACCGGCCTGCCGCCAGCGTTGCTCTTGGGCGACAATGCCTCCGGGCTCTATGCGGCCATCGGCATTCTGGCAGCGCTCAGGGCACGGGACGCGACGGGGCGCGGCACGCATGTGGATATCGCCATGTCGGACAGCGTGACCGCCCTGCAGACCGCCTTTGTCGGCATGCTGGGCGAGGCGGGCGACCCGCCGCCGCAGGCCGAACCGGCCTATGACCTCTTTACCTGCGCCGATGGGCGGCCGCTCACCCTGTCCATCGCCCATGAGGATGCCTATTGGGACCGGCTCTGCGCCGACCTCGGCCTCGACGATCTGGTCGGCCTGAAGCGCCCGGCCCGGGTCGGCCAGCGCGCGGTCCTGAAGGCGCGGATCGGCGGGGCGATTGCCAGCCAGCCGTTCGCCCATTGGGCCGGGGTGCTGGAGCGCGCGGGCCAGATGTGGGGGCCGGTCAACCGGCTGTCGGACCTGCCCGCCGATCCCCAAGTCACGGCGCGCGGCCTTCTGGACCGCGTGACCCGGGCCGACGGGACCGAGCAATGGGTGGTCCGCCAGCCGATCCGCTTTTCCGCCTGGGAGAACGCGCCGCTGAGCCGCGCGCCTGCCCTCGACGAACACCGGGACGCGGGTTTTGCCCGGCCCTGATCCCTTCGCCGGTCCCGGACCGGCCCTAGCCAAGGAGAGCCCCATGGACCCCTTTCTGGTCGAACCCCAATGGTTGCAGGACAGGCTGGGCGATCCCGCCGTCGTGACCCTCGACTGCTCGTGGTACATCCCCGAGGCGCAGAAAAGCGCCCGCGCCGAATTCGAGGCGGCGCATATCCCCGGCGCGCGGTTCTTCGATCTGGACGCGGCCTCGGACCTGACCTCGCCCTATGTCAACATGCTGCCGCCGCCTGCGCAATTCGCCGCGGTGGCGGGTGCGCTGGGCATCGGGCCGGACACCGATGTCGTGGTCTATGATTCCAGCTATGTCTCGGCCCGGGTCTGGTGGATGTTCCGCCATTTCGGCCATGAGCGCGTCGCCATCCTGAACGGCGGCTGGAAGCGCTGGCAGGCCGAGGGGCGCCCCGTCGCCAGCGGCCCCGCGCCCGAGATCGCCCCCCGCGCCTTCACCGCCCGGCCCGCCACCGGCGGGGTCGCCGGCTGGCAGGAGGTGCAGGCGGCGCTGGCTGATGGCGCGGCGGGCGTGGTCGATGCCCGCACGCGCGAGCGGTTCACGGGCGAATTGCCCTCGGGCTATCCCGGCGTCGCGGGCGGGCACATGCCCGGCGCGGTCAACGTGCCCTGGGGCGGTTTGCTGCCGCAGAAGGGCGATTTCACCTTTCTTGAGCCCGAGGCGGCGCGCGCGGTGCTGTCCGGCGCCGGGGTCGATCTGGAAAAGCCGGTGATCGCCACCTGCGGCTCGGGCGTGACGGCGGCGATCCTCGCCTTCCAGATGGCGCGGCTGGGGAAGGCGGATGTGACGCTCTATGACGGCTCCTGGCACGAATGGGGCCAGCGGGCGGATCTGCCGAAGGAATCGCTCTCGTGACCGGAAAGCTTGCCACCACCCTCGTCTCGACCGCGCGGCCCCGGGGGACTGGCATCACCTCGGTCAACCCGCCGCTGGTCCGGGCCTCGACCTTCGTCTTCGACACCTTGGCCGAGTTCGAGCGCGCCGCGAAGACCCCGTTCGACGTGCCCTTCTACGGACGGGTCGGCACGCCCACCACCTTCGCTTTCGAGGAGGCCATGGCCGAGATCGAGGGCGGGCACCGGGCGATTGCCACCTCCTCGGGCGTTTCGGCCATCTCGGCCACGCTGCTCGCCTTCCTCAGGCAGGGCGATCACCTGCTGGTGGTGGATACGGTCTATGAGCCGGTGCGGCGCTTTTGCAACCGGGCGCTGACCCGGATGGGGGTGGAGACGAGTTTCTACGACCCGGCGCTGGGCGCCGGGCTCGCCGATCTGATCCGTCCGAACACCCGGCTCATCTATCTGGAATCCCCCGGTTCGGGCACCTTCGACGTGCAGGACGTGCCGGCCATCGTCGCGCTGGCCCAGGCGCGGGGCATCCGCACCGCCATCGACAACACCTGGGCCACGCCGCTGTTCTTCCGGCCGCTGGAGCATGGGGTCGATGTCTCGATCCATGCCGCGACCAAGTATATCGTCGGCCATTCCGACGCGATGCTGGGCGTGGTTACGGCCAATGCCGACAGCTATGACGACATCCGCCGGGCCACGCAGGATCTGGGCGCCTGCGCCGGGATCGAGGAATGCAACCTCGGCCTGCGCGGTTTGCGCACGCTGGGGGTGCGGCTGAAACGGCACGAGGAGACGGGGTTGACGCTGGCCCGCTGGCTGGCCGGCCGGCCCGAGGTGGCGCGCGTCCTGCATCCGGCGCTGCCCTCCTGCCCCGGGCACGAGTATTGGGCGCGGGATTTCGACGGGGCGGCCGGGCTCTTCTCGGTCGAACTGGCCAGCCGCGACCCCGAGGCCAAGCGCCGCTTCATCGACGCGCTGCAGCATTTCCGCATCGGCTTCAGCTGGGGTGGCTACGAGAGCCTGGTGCTGCCGATGCATCCCGAAAGCCGCAGCCTGCCGCGCTGGCAGGCGCTGGGGCCGGTGGTGCGGTTGCAGATCGGGCTCGAGGACGCGGACGACCTGCAGGCCGATCTGGAACAGGCGCTGGGCCGGATCTAGCTGGCGGCGCCAGCGCTGCCGAAGGCGTTCCAGCCGCCGTCCACCCCCAGCAACGTGCCGCTGATGTAACTGGCGGCGGGCGAGGCGACGAAGGCCACGGCCTCGGCGATATCCTCGGGGCGGCCCAGATCGCCCATCGGGATGCGGGCGCGGATGGCGGCGGTGTCGATCCGCGCCGCCGCCTCGAGCGCCGCGACGCCCGGCGTGCGGATATAGCCCGGTGCGACAGTGACGACCCGCAGGCCCTTGGGGCCCAGTTCGGCCGCGAGGCAGCGGGTCAGGATGTCGATCCCGGCCTTCGAGGCGCCATAGGCATGGCGCGGCGCCATCGGAACCAGCCCGGCGATGGAGCCGAGGTTGACGATCACGCCGCGCCCCGGCGCCATGCGCGGGATCGCCGCCTTGGCGCAGGCAAAGGCGCCGGTCAGGTTGACCTCCAGCGTGCGGTCGAGGTCGGCGAAATCCTGCTCCAGCGCCGGTTTGAAATCGTCGGCGATGGCGGCGTTGTTGACCAGAACGTCCAGCGTGCCGATCTGCGCGAAGGCCGCCGCGACCGCGCCCTCGTCCGTCACGTCGCAGGGGATCGCGGTGGCCTGCGGGCCCAGCGCCTTAGCCCGGGCGGTCAGCGCCCCGGCGTTGCGGTCCAGCAGGAACACCCTGTCGCCCGCCGCCACGAAGAGCGCGGCGATGGCGGCGCCGATGCCGTCGGCGGCGCCGGTGATGACCACGCGGCGGGGGCCGGGCGCGGTGTCGGGGCGGGCGAGTTCGGCGGCGGGGACCTCGGCGGCGGGGGGATGCGCCTCGCCCGGTTGGTTGAAGGACATCCAGCCGCCATCAACGCCCAGGATCGAGCCGGTCACATAGCGCGCCTTGTCCGAGGCGAGGAAGGCGATGGCCGAGGCCATCTCGTCCGCGCGGGCGAGGCGGCCCATCGGGATCCGGCGGCGCACGGCGGCGAGGTCGGCCTTGCCCGCCGCCTCCAGTGCCGCGACCATCGGCGTGCGGACATAGCCGGGCGCGATGGCGTTGACGCGGATGCCCCGCCCGGCCCATTCGCAGGCCAGCGAGCGGGTCATGGAGATGAGCGCGGCCTTCGACGCGGCATAGGCATTGCGGGTCGGGTTGCCCAGGACGCCTGCCAGCGAGGCGGTGTTGACGATGGCGCCGCCCCCGGCCATCCGCCGCGCCGCCTCGCGCGCCATCAGGAACGGGCCGTTCACATTGGTCCGCAGCGTCAGGCGGAAATGGGCGAGGTCGGTCTCCACCGTCGGCGCCATGGTCGGGCCGATGGCGGCGTTGTTGACCAGCACGTCCACCTTTTCCCCCAGCGCGTCGAGCTGCCGCCACAGGGACAGGATCTGCCCCTCGTCCGACAGGTCGCATTCGAGGCCGAGGACGCCTTGCAGCCCGGTGACGCCGCTGCCGGGCAGGTCGACGGCGATGATCCGGCTGTCGGGGTCGCCGAATTCGGCGATCAGGGCGCGGCCGATGCCGCCCGCGGCGCCGGTAATCAGACAGGTGCGGCTCATGGTCTCACTCCGTTCCGAGGCGGCGGAAGAACCCGTCGCGATAGAGTAGGCTGGCGCCCGGCGCGGTGCCGAGGTCGATGACCCGGCCCAGAAACACCCAATGGCTGCCCTGTTCGAACGCCGCTTCGACCGCGCAGTCGAAGCGGCTGACGGCGCGGTCCAGTACCGGCGCGCCGCTGGCGCCGGTGGTCCAGAGCGCGGGCGCGAAGGCCTCGCGCTCCTCGCCCGGATGGGACGAGAAGCGCCGGGCGATCTCGGCCTGTTCGTCGCTGAGGAAATTCACCGCGAACCGGCCCGCCTCGCGGATCCGCTCGGCCGCGGATTTGTCGCCCCGGATGCAGACCACCAGCGTCGGCGGCTCGGTGGTGGCGGAACAGATGGCGGTGACGGTCAGCCCCTCGGGCACACCGGCATGGGTCCAGGTCACGACGGCGACGGGCGAGACGACATGGCGCATCGCGTTCTTGTACTCATCGACCGAGACGGCGGCGGGGGTGGGGGCCTTCATGGGCAAGTCCTGCGTTCAGGGCCGGGGGGCGAGGCGGTAGATGGGATCGTCGGGGAAGGCGGCGCCGATCGGCTGGCGGGGGCCGAAGCGCTCGGCCTCGCTGGCCTCGGGCACCGGCTGATCCTCGGCCCAGTCATAGACCACGACCCGCTCGGCCACCCGCCACTCGGTCCCGCGCTTCTCAAACCGGTCGCAATAGCGGCCGATCAGCATGACCTGCCGCACCACGCCATCAGCCCCCGCGCCGCGCTGATGGGCGGTGAAATAGCTTTCCACCGCCGCGCCGGTCGGGCCGGTGAACTCGATCAGGACGTTGCTGACCACATGGATGTTGCGCGGTCCCGTCGCCCAGACCCGTTTCGCCCAGTCGATGAAGCCCTCGACCGGGCCGGAATAGGGGCCGTGGCGGTCGGTCGCGTCGGGCCAGTAGGACGCGCGCAACGCGGCCTCGTCGGCCCGGTCGATGCCCCGGCAATAGCGGTAGAGGCAATCGCGGATCGCCTCGCGGTCCAGCAATTCCTGCAGCTGGGCGGCTGGGTCAGTCATGGGGCCTCCAGTTCGATGAGTGCGTCGAGCGCGATGACGCCCTGTCCCTTGGGCAGGACGCGCACGGGGTTGAGGTCGATGCCGACCACGCCGTCCCGATGCGCGGCGGCAAAGCGCGACAGGTCCGACAGAAGCCGCGCCAGCGCGTCGATATCGGCGGGTTCGGCCCCGCGCACGCCTTCCAGCAGCGCATAGCCCCGGATTTCGCGCAGCATCCGGTGGGCTTCGGGCACGTCGAAGGGGGCGGCGCGGAAGGTCACGTCCTTCAGCACCTCGACGAAGATGCCGCCGAGGCCCGCCATCACCACCGGCCCCAGCACCGGGTCGCGGGTGACGCCGACAATGACCTCGACCCCGCCCGGGACCATCGGCGCGACCAGCACGCCCTCGATGCGCGCGCCGGGGGCCTTGGCCCGGGCGCGGGCGAGGATCTCGGCGGTGGCCTGCCGGACGGCGGCGGCGTCCTTGAGGTTCACCGCCACCCCGCCGATCTCGGTCTTGTGGGCGATGTCGGGCGAGCAGATCTTGACCACCACGGGATAGCCCAGCGCCCCGGCCGCCTGCACGGCGGCCTCGGCGTCAGGGGCGAGGTGTTCGGCCGGGAACTGGATGCCGGCCTGCTTCAGCAGCGCCTTGGCACCGGCCTCGGACAGGGGGCCCTGCGGCAGGGGCAGGGGCTCCATCGGCGCGGGGGCCGAGGCGGGGCGGTCGAAGGCGTCGCGGAACCGGGCCAGCGCGCCCAAGGAATGCGCCAGCGCCGAGCCGTCCTCGTAGACCAGAAAGCCGTCGGCCTCGTAGCGGCGCTGGGCCTCGACCGGGGCGGACATGGTGAGGGCGCGGATGCTGCCCTCATGCCCGGCCAGCGCCTGCATCAGCGCCTCACGCAGGGGGTCGGCATAGGTCTTCGACCCCGGCCCGGTGCCGAGGATGGCGGTGAAGGCGTCGTAGCCACCCCGCTCCATCATCGTGCGCACGCAGGCTTTCAAGACGTTCAGGTCGCTCACCGCCTGCGCCGTGGCATCGACCGGGTTGCGGGGCGAGGCATAGGGCAGGAGGTCCAGCAATTCCTTCTGCGCATCCTCCGGCATGGGCGCGACATCCAGCCCCGCGGCCTCCAGATCGTCGGCCAGCTGGATGCCGAAGCCGCCCGACATGGTGAAGATCCCGACCCGGTCCCCGGCGGGAAAACGCCCCGAGGCCGCGGCATAGGCCACGTCGATCTGTTCGGCGGTGGTCGCGGCGCGGTGGACGCCATATTGGCGCAGCACCGCGTCGAAGACCCTGTCCGACCCGGCCAGCGCGGCGGTATGCGAGGCGGCGGCGGCGGCACCGACGGCCGAACGGCCGGTCTTCATGAAGACGATGGGCTTGTGCATCTGCCGCGCGGTTTCCAGCGCCTCGATAAACAGGTCGCGGTCGCGCACCCCCTCGGCATAGGCCATGACGACCTTGGTGTCGGGCTGGCGGACCATGTGGTTCAGCGCCTCGGCCACGTCGATATCGGCCTCGTTCCCGGTGGTGATCCACTGGCTGATGCCGAGGCCCCGGGCGCGGGCCAAATGGGCGATATGCGCACCATAAGCCCCCGATTGCGAGACGATGCCGACCGGGCCGGGGTGGATCATCTCTCGGTCGAGGATCACCGAGAACGTGCCGTAATAGCCCAGCGCCGGGTTGAAGACGCCCAGGCAATTGGGCCCCAGCAGCCGCATCCCGGCCGCGCGCGCGGTGGCGGTGAGGCGGGCTTGCAGCGCCTCGCCCTCGGCCCCCGTCTCGGCGAAACCGGCCGAGAAGATCACCGCCGAGCGCACGCCCCTGGCCGCGCATTCCTCGACCGCTTGCAGGGTCGCGGCGGCGGGCAGGGCGAGGATGGCGGTATCCGGCACCTCGGGGAGGGCGGCGATCGAGGCATAGGCGGGCAGGCCCTGCACCGTCTCGCGCTTGGGATTCACCGGCAGCACCCGGCCCTTGAACCCGGCCTCGCGCAGATAGCGCAACGGGCGCCCGCCGATGCGCGAGGCATCGTCCGAGGCGCCGACCAGCGCCACGCTGGCCGGGGCGAAGAGGGCGTCGAAGGCGTCACGCATCGGCTTGCCCTCCGGCGGAAAGGCGCATCCGGGGCTCGGACAGGCCCCTGACCCCCAGCCCGTCGACGGCAAAGAGGTATCCGCCCTGCGGATGGCGGGAAATCGCCCGGCCCGAGCCGCTGTCCTTGATCGAGGTGACGTAGAGCGTGGCCAGATCCGGCCCGCCGAAGGCAAGGCAACTGGGCATGTCGGTAGGGGCGGGCAGCAGGCGCTCCAGCTTGCCCGAGGGGGCGAAGCAGGCGATCTTGCCGACATTGACCAGCGCCACCCAGACCTGCCCCTCGGCATCGACGGTGGCGCCATCGGGGCCCGAGTTGAATTGCTGGGTATCGGCAAAGACCCGGGGACGGGCCAGTTCGCCGTTCTCGTAATCATAGGCGCGCACGAAGCGGTCCAGGCTGTCCGAGAAATACATCGTCCGCCCGTCGGGGCTGAAACAGAGCGAGTTCGAGATGCGGATGCCATTGGCCAGAACCTCGGCCCGGCCGGTGCCGTCGACGCGGACCAGCTCGCCCACCGGCTCGGCGAAGACGCCCATGCCACCGCAGACGAAGCGGCCCTGCCGGTCGACCTTGCCGTCGTTGAAGCGCATCCGCTCGTTCTTGGGCGGGACATGGAGGGGGGCGAGGGTGCCGGTGTCGGGATCGACCAGATAGATCCCGTCGAAAAGGCCCGCGACCAGCCGCCCGTCCTCGCACAGCCCGATGGAGCCGATGATCGAGGGCGTGGCGATCTGCCCCTCGGCCCCGCTGGCGGGTTCGTGGAAGCGGATCACGCGCGAGACGCCATCCACCCAGTAAAGCCGCTGGCGGCGGTCGTCCCACAGCGGGCTTTCGCCCAGAAGGTCGGGCGTCGAGCCGACGCGGGTTGCGACGATCTTGGCGTCGGAGGGTGAGGTCATCTCTGGTGTCCGCAAAAGGCAAAAAAAAGGGCGGCCGGGGCTGAGCCCGGCCGCCAGCGGGGAGGATTACTGCGTGAAGAGCGCGCAGCTGCTCTCTTCGCGGCTGCGCCAGGATTGTTCGGCCGGGATCAGGCCCAGCACGTTGTAATAATCCCAGGGCCCGGTCGATTCGGCGGGCGATTTCACCTGCACCATGATCATCGGATGCATGACGACGCCGTCCTCGCGGATCGAGACGTCCTGCATCAGGGGATCGTTCACCGGCGTCGCGCGCATCTGGTCCATGACCGCCACACCCTCGTCCGAACCCAGCGCAGACAGCGCTTCGAGGTAGTGGTTGACCGCCGAATAGGTGACGAGTTGCGCCTCGTTCGGGTAACGCCCGTCGAAGGCGGCATTGTAGCGCTCGGTCAGGGCGCGGCTCGCGTCGTAGTAGTTCCAGTAAGCCGCGGCCGAGAACACCAGGCCCTGCGTGGCCTCAAGCCCGATGCCGTGGATGTTGTTGGTCAGGATGCCCAGCGGCGCCAGATGCTGACCGGCGGCGACGATGCCGAATTCCTCGGCCTGCTTGATGACGTTGGCAAGGTCGGCGCCCGCATTGGCGATGCCGATGACCTGCGCGCCGCTGGCCTGCGCCTGCAGCAGTTGCGAGGAGAAGTCGGTGGCGCCCAAGGGATGCAGGGTCGAGCCCAGCACCTCGCCGCCCGCCGCTTCGATGAAGCGGGTGGCATCGGCCTGCCAGGCATGGCCGAAGGTGTAGTCGACGGTGATGAAATACCAGCGCAGGTTGCCCTGCTCGATCTGAGCATTCACCGAGCCGCGGGCCAGCGTATAGGTGTCATAGGCCCAGTTGGTGGTCATGGGCGAACACTGGCTGTTGGTCGTCTCGGTCGTGGCGGTGCCGGCGATCAGATAGGGGCGTTCGTGCTGGCGCATCACGTCCTGCACGGCCAGCGCGATGGACGAGGCCGAGCAGCCGACGATGGCGTCGACGCCCTCTTCCTCGACCCAGCGGCGGGCGGTCGAGACGCCGATGTCGGGCTGGTTCTGGTCGTCGGCGATCACCAGTTCCACCGGCACGCCGTTGATGGCGCCGCCGTGGTCCTCGATGGCCAGCCGCGCCATGGTGACGGAGCCCGCGCCGCAATTGTCAGCGTAGGGGCCCGATTGGTCGTTCATCACGCCGATCCGGATCACGCCGTCGGTGAAATCGGCCCAGGCGGGCGCGGCGGTGAGGGCGGTACAGGTCATCATCAGCGCCAGGGCGCCGGTCTTGGTCAGTGTCATGGTCTTCCTCCCTTGGGTTTGGCGGGGGCTCCTCTCCCCCGCCGGGTCAGTTCACGAAAAAGCGTAGGTGACGCCCCCATCCACGAACAGCATGTCGCCGGTGATGAAGGAGGCCTCGTCCGAGGCCAGGAACACGGCCGCATTGGCCATGTCCGCGGGTTGTCCCAGCCGGCCGATGGGCATGCGCTGGCGACGGCGTTCCCAGCCGTCCTCGCTCACCACCATATTGGCGCCGTCGGTCTGGGTGGGGCCGGGGGCGATGGCGGTGACGCGGATGTTGTCGGGGCCGAATTCGGCCGCGCCCGAGCGGGTCGCGGCAGCGACCGCGGCCTTGATGGCCGAGTACATGATGCCGTGTTTCATCGCCAGAACGGCCGAGGGCGAGGCGATGTTAACGATGACCCCGCCGCCTGCCGCGCGCATCTGCGGCACCGCCGCCTGATAGCCCCAGATCACCCCCTTGAAGCCCACGTCGATCATGCGCGAGATCATCGGCTCGGTCTGCTCTTCCAGCGGGCCGTAGCGGTTGTACATCGCGTTGTTGACCAGCACGGTGATCGGCCCGAAAGCGTGTTTCAGCTGCGCGGCCGCGGTGAAGACTTCTTCACGGTCGGCCACATTGGCCTTCAGCGCCAGCGCCTCGCCGCCCGCGGCGCGGATGGCGTCGGCGCATTCCTCGGCAACCTCGAGCTTGAGGTCCAGCACGCCCACTTTCGCCCCTTCACGGGCATAGGCCTCGCTGATCGCGCGGCCGATCCCGCGTCCGCCGCCCGTCACCAGGGCGACCCGGTTGGCAAGTCTGCCTCCCATTGTCTTCGTCCTTTCCTCCCGGTCCCGCGACCCGCCGCACGCCCCCTCCCCGAGGGTGCAGGCAACACGCGGCCGGGGCGCCGTGGCGCCCGTCCCGGTGGTCTTGCCTGCCGGATGCGGCTGGTCTCTGGGTGTGAGGGAAGGATTGCACGCGTCCGTGCAGGCGGCTAGAAAATTCCGTCGGTGAAGTGGAGTTTCACACTTGTGAATTCCGGCCGAACGGGGATGGGGAGGTCCCGCCGATGTCCAACGCACAGGTCAAGTCCGCCATGCGGGCTTTCGAGATCCTCGAACATTTCCGCCTGACCCAGCAGCCGCGCACCATGTCGGAACTCTCGGTCGATCTGGGCTATCCGCTGTCCTCGACCACGGTGCTGCTGAAGACGCTCGTGAACCTCGGCTACCTGAACTACGACCGCGGCAAGCGGGTCTATTTCCCGACCACCAAGGTCACCGGGCTGGGCGATTGGGTGCCGCGCGCGCTGTTCGGGTCGGGGCATGTCATCGATGCGATGAACGATGTCCACGCGATGACCAGCGAGGGGATCTTCGTCGGCACCCGCAACGATGTTTATCTGCAATACCTGAAGACCAAGCAATCCCTGCACGCGCTGCGCTTCTTCATCGACGAGGGGACGGTGCGGCCGATCACCCGGTCGGCGGCGGGCTGGGTGCTGATGTCGACCATGAGCGACGACAAGATCGAGAACATGGTCCGCCGCGCCAATATCGCCACGCAGAACCCGGCCGAGCGGGTGCTGGTGCCCGAGATCTTCCAGCGCGTGGCCGAGATTCGCGCCCGTGGCTATGGCTGGGCCGAGGACGTGCCCTTCGCGGGCGGCGCCACCATCGCCGTGCTGATGCCGGGCACGATCCTGGGCAGTCCGGTGACGCTGGCGCTGGGCGGGGTGACCGACCGGATCAAGAAGAATTTCGACAAGTACTTGGGCGCGCTGCGTCTTGCAGCGCGTTCGGTCCCGGCCGAGCCCGATTTCGACACGCCGATCCATATCGAGCTGTGACGCCGGTTTTTCACGGATGTGAATGTCAGCGACCGATATGCTGTAATCGTTGATCGCCGGGCCAAGACGGCGTTTCATCCCCCCAGACTGGGCGGCGAGGAGGCTGCCCCTGGCGCCGACCCGCCCAGCCGGGTGTCGCGCGCCATCGTTCAAAGGGAGGATCGACATGGGTCGAGCGCAAACGGTCGCCTCGGGGGCCGAACGGATTGACATGGTCATCGTCGGCGCGGGTTTCGGCGGCATGTATGCCACCTGGAAGTTCCGTGAGATGGGCCTGAACATCGTCAGCATCGAGGAAGGCGGCGATGTCGGCGGTGTCTGGTACTGGAACCGCTACCCGGGCGCGCGCTGCGACCTGCTGTCGGTCGATTACAGCTATGGTTTCTCGGAAGAAGTACAGCAGGAATGGACCTGGTCCGAGCAATTCGCCGCCCAGCCCGAGATCCTGGCCTATGCCAATTTCGTCGCCGACCGGCTGACGCTGCGTCCGCATTACCGCTTCAACACCCGTGTGGACAGCGCCAAATGGGACGATGCCCGCCAGCTTTGGGTCGTGCGGACGAATGACGGCAAGGTGCTGGAGGCGACGTATTGCGTCATGTCCACGGGCCCCTTGTCCAAGCCGACCGATCCCGACATCCCGGGGCTGAACCGCTTCAAGGGCCTGACCCTGCGCGCCGCCCGCTGGCCGCATGAGGAGCCGGATCTGAAGGGAAAGCGGATCGGCGTGCTGGGCACCGGGTCCTCGGGGATGCAGATCATCCAGACGTTGGGCCGCACCGAGTGCGAGCTCTTCGTGTTCCAGCGCACCCCCAGCTTCACCCTGCCGATGCGCAACCGCAAGGTCACCGACCGTGACGTGGCGGAGCTGAAGGCGAATTACGCCTCGATCCGCGCGGCCTGCCGGCTGAACCCGACGGGCGGCGCGCGCCCGGTGTCCACCCGGCCCTTCTTTTCCATCCCCGCCGATCACCGGCAGGAGCTGATGGAGCAGGCCTGGCAGCACGGCGGGCATACCTTCCTCGGCATCTTTTCCGACCTGATGGTCAATCAGGCGGCCAACGATCAGGTGGCGGATTTCGTCCGTGACCGGATCCACGACACGGTGATCGACAAGACCCTGGCCGAAAAGCTGAAGCCGCGCGGCTATCCGATCTTCGCCCGGCGGCCCTGCCTCGATACCGGCTATTACGAGACCTACAACCGGCCGAACGTGCATCTGGTCGATTGCCTGGAGGACCCGATCGTCGAGATCACCGACAAGGGCATCCGCACGCAATCGGGCGAGCATGAACTTGACGTGCTGATCCTCGCCACCGGCTATGACGCGCTGACCGGCGCGCTCTTGGCCTTCGAGATCACCGGCAAGGACGGGCTGGCGCTGAAGGACAAATGGGAGGGCGGGCCGCGCTCGCTCTTCGGGATCATGATGGCGGGTTTCCCGAACATGTTCATGACCACGGGGCCGAACGGCCCGGCGGCGCTGGCCAATATCTTCACCATTTCCGAGAATGATGTGGATTTCATCGCCGGACTCATCGCCCATATGCGGGCGAAGGGGCAGGGCGCGGTCGAGCCCTCGCGCGCGGTCGAGGATGCCTGGATGGATCAGATCCAGGTGCTGGCCAGCCGCTCGCTGATGCTGAAGGCAAAGACCTGGTGGACCGGCTCGAACGTGAAGGGCAAGCCGCAGGGCATGTCGATGTTCACCGGCGGTTTCCACAAATACCGCGAGGCCTGCGAGGCGGCGGTGGCGAACGGCTACCGTGACCTGAGCTTCGCGCCCGCGCATCAGGCCGAACCCGTCGCCGGCTGAGGCCTTTCCCCCCGATGTCGCTGTCACCGGCCGCGCCCGACGCGGCCGGGCAAACCCTGTCACCCCGGAGGTATCCCATGCTGGGTCTCATGCAGGATCGGCCGCTGCTGATCTCGTCCCTTCTGACGCACGCCGAGCGCTACCATCCGCAGAGCGAGATCGTGTCCGTCACCTGCGAGGGGGCGGTGGTGCGCAGCGATTGGGCGGGGATCGCCCGGCGCGCGCGGCAGGCGGCGCAGGCGCTCAGGCGGCTGGGGGTGAAGCCCGGCGACCGGGTGGCGACGCTGGCCTGGAACACGCACCGGCATCTGGAACTCTACTATGCTGCCGCCGGGATCGGCGCGGTGCTGCACACGGTCAATCCCCGGCTTTTCCCCGAGCAGATCGACTACATCCTGAACCACGGCGCGGCCGAGGTGCTGTTGCTCGACACGCCCTTCCTGCCGCTGGTCGACGGGCTGGCGGGCAAGCTCGATCACGTCCGGCACCGCGTCCTGCTGTCCGACGCTCTGCCCGAGGGCCGCGCGGATCTGGCCTGTTACGAGGATCTTCTGGAAGCCGAGGACGGCATGCTGGACTGGCCGGTGTTCGACGAGAAACAGGCCTCGGGGCTCTGCTATACCTCGGGCACCACCGGGAACCCGAAGGGTGTGCTCTATTCCCACCGCTCGACCGTGCTGCACGCCTTCCTCTGCTGTCAGGTCGACGGGCTGCATCTGTCGCGGGCCGATTCCACGCTGCTGGCCGTGCCGCTGTTCCATGTGAACGCCTGGGGGATTCCCTATGCCTCGGCCTTGTGCGGGGCGAAGCTGGTGCTGCCGGGGCCGAAGCTGGACGGGCAGTCGCTGTTCGATCTGGCGCGGGCCGAGGGCTGCACCTTTTCGCTGGGGGTGCCGACGGTCTGGATCGGGCTGTTCAAGTATCTGGACGAGGCGGGGCTCCAGACCCGCGACCTGCCCTTCGAGCGCGTGCTGATGGGTGGCTCGGCCGCGCCCCGGGCGCTGCTGGAACGCTTCCACGCCGCCGGGATTCACGCCTTCCAGGCCTGGGGCATGTCGGAAACCAGCCCCGTCGCCACCGTCGCCACCCTGCTGCCTCATCACCGGGATCTGCCGAAGGCGAGCCAGATCGACGTGCTGGCCCGGCAGGGGCGGGCGATGTTCGGGGTCGAGCTGAAGATCGTCGGCGAGGACGGGGCGGAACTGCCGCAGGACGGCAGCGCCTCGGGCGAGCTGATGGTGCGGGGGCCCTGGGTCACGTCGGGCTATTACGGCGGGGTCGGCGGGCAGGTGGTCGATGAGGGCGGCTGGTTCGCGACCGGCGACGTGGCGAAGATCGACGCCGAGGGGTTCGTCACGCTGACGGACCGGTCCAAGGACGTCATCAAGTCGGGCGGCGAGTGGATCAGCTCCATCGAGCTGGAGAATGCGGCGCTGGGCCATCCGGCGGTCGAGGCCGCGGCGGTGGTGGGCGTGACGCACGAGCGCTGGCAGGAACGCCCGCTGATGCTGGTGGTGAGGAAACCGGGCGCGCAGGTCGAACCGGGCGCGATCCTCGCCTTCCTCGAGGACAAGGTGGTGCGCTGGTGGTTGCCCGACGATGTGGTCTTCGTCGAGACCCTGCCGCTGACCGCGACGGGAAAGCTGGACAAGAAGGTCCTGCGCGAGGCTTGGCGGGATCATCTGGTCAGGGCCGGGGCGTCAGCTCCATAAACGGGCAGACATCCGCTTCGAACGGGACACGGCGACGCCGGAACGGCGGTCCGGGGGCGATCTCGGGCCGCGCGATCCTGTCCATGCGGAAATGTCGGAAATCGGCCCGCTCGCGGTCCCAGCCGACCAGATACCACAAGGGCGGCAGGATCAGCATCGCCTGCGGCTCGGCCAACCGCCGGGTCGCGCGACCCTTGGCGTCGCGATAGTCGAAGGTCAGGGGCTGACGGTCCAGAAACGCCGTCTCGAAACAGGGCAGCAGGGCCGGGTCCATGGCGCCCCGGTCGGACAGGTCCTGCAGGGGCGACAGCCGTCCGACATGCAGCCCCTCCAAGAGCGCGCGCAGGTCGCGGAGTTGGTCTGGCGGCAGGTTTTTCTCGATCTTGGCAAGGCCCGAGTCGGCCAGCTCGGCAAAGGGCACATCCCGCGCGATCTGCATGGCCGAGACGGTGACGATCAACGCGAAGACCTCGCTGACCGACAGGCGCGGGCCGGACCGGGCGGCCTGCGGATCGAGCTGCAATCCACCGCCGGGGCCGGGCTCGGAATGGATGAGGTAGCCCTCATCACGCAGGCAGGACAGGTCGCGCAGCACCGTGCGGCGCGAGGCGCCGACCGTTTGGGCCAGCGTCCCGATCGTGGTGAGGCCGTTGCGGCGGAGGTGGCGGATCAGCTGGTCCTGGCGGGCGCGGGTGTTCATGCGCCAAGGATAGCATGATTGGTGACAAGTTTTGGCACCAATGCTGGCTATCCCGTGTCAGGCACTCAAGACACAGGAGATTTCGCCATGACCGCCAACACCTTGCCCCGGATCGTCAACCCCGCGCCGCTGCCCGATCCCAGCCCGAACGGCTACAGCACGGCGGTGATCGCGCCCGCATCGGCACGGCTTGCGTTCATCTCCGGGCAGGGCGGGCAGGATCACTCGGGCGCGCTGTCGCCCGATTTCGCGGCTCAGGTCCGGCAGGCTTATGCCAACCTCGGCGCGGTGCTCGGCGGGTTGGGTGCCGGGCCTGAGCGCGTGGTGAAGCTGACCACTTATGTCGTGGATCACGACCCGTCGAAACTGGGTCCGCTGACTGAGGCAGTGATCGCCCTGTTCGGGGATCGCTTGCCGGCTCAGACATTGGTGGGGGTCTCGGCGCTCGCCATCCCGCCGATGCTGTTCGAGGTCGAGGCCGTTGTCGCGGTGGACTGAGCGCAGGGCAAAGGGGCGGGATTGACCCGCCCCTCGCTGTCTTGTGGCCGGTGGTCAGGCCTTCGCCGAGCGGCGCCTGATGAAAGCCTGCAACTCGCCGACCAAGCCCCGGCGGAAGAACAGGATCACCACCAGGAACACGGTGCCCTGGATTATCAGTGCCCATTCCCCGAATTGCGCGAGGTGGTCGTTCAGCATCACGATCAGCGCGGCGCCGACCATGGGGCCGGCCATGGTGCCAAGACCGCCCAGCAACGCCATGAAGATGATCGTGCCGGACACGTGGAACGACAGGTCGTGCAGCGTCGCGATCTGATAGACCGAGGCCTTCATCGCCCCCGCCAGCCCCGCCAGCCCGGCCGAGAGGGTCAGCGCCACGATCTTGAACCGTTCGGGCACGAAGCCCAGGGATTCCACCCGCCCCTCGTTGTCGCGGATGGCGCGCAGCACCTCGCCGAAGGGGGAATGCACGATGCGGTAGAAGAACCAGATCGCCGCCACCGAGATGGCCAGGATCAGGTAATAGAGCGACAGGTTCGACGACACGTCGATCACCCCGAAGAGGTCCGAGCGCGGGATGCGCTGCAACCCGTCCTCGCCATGGGTGAAGGGCGCGCGCAACAGCAGGAAATAGACGAATTGCGAGATGGCCAGCGTGATCATCGCGAACTGGATCCCGCCGCGCCGGGCCGAGATCAGCCCCACGACCCAGCCCAGCGCCGCCATGGCAAGCGTCGTCGCAGCAAAGGCCAGCTCGATGCTGAACCCGCCCTCCTTCATCAGCCAGCCGCCGATATAGGCGCCGGTGCCGAAGAACATGGCGTGCCCGAAGCAGAGGAGCCCCGCGTAGCCCAAGAGCAGGTTGAAGCTGGAGGCGAAGACCATGAAGCACAGGATGGTCATCAGCAGGATCGGATAGACGAAGAACGGCGCGGCAAGGGCCACCACGGCCAGCGCGGCGAGAAGCAGGATGCGGGTCATCGGGAGGACTCCGGCGAAGAGAACAGGCCATTGGGCCGCAGGATCAGCGCGACGATCATGATGACGAAGATCGCGAGGTTCGAGGCTTCGGGGTAGAAGACCTTGGTCAGGCCCTCGACAATGCCGATCAGATAGCCGGTGAGGATCGCGCCGAGGATCGAGCCCATGCCGCCAATCACCACCACGGCGAAGATGACGATCATCAGGTTCGAGCCCATCGAGGGCGAGACCTGATAGATCGGCGCGGCCAGCACGCCCCCCAGACCCGCCAGCCCGACGCCGAAGGCATAGGTCAGGCTCATCATCCGCGGCACGTTGATGCCGAAGCTTTCGACAATCTCGGGCCGTTCATTGGCCGCCCGCAGATAGGCGCCGAGCTTGGTCTTTTCGATCAGCAGCCAGGTGGCGATGCACACGACCAGCGAGAAGATCACCACCCAGCCCCGGTAATAGGGCAGGAACATGAAGCCGAGGTTGACGCCGCCCGGCAGCGGCGAGGCATAGGGCAGTCCGGTCGAGCCGAATTCCAGCCGCATCAACCCCTCGATAATCAGCACCGCCGCGAAGGTGGCGAGCAGGCTGTAAAGGTGGTCGAGGTGCCTGAGCGGCTTCAGGATGGTCTGTTCCATCAATAGGCCAAAGGCCCCCACCACCACCGGCGCGATGATGAGCGCGCCCCAATAGGGGATGCCCAGATGGTTCAGCAGCAGGAGCGCGACGAAGGCGCCCAGCATGTATTGCGCGCCATGGGCGAAGTTCACCACATGGATCAGGCCGAAGATGATGGCGAGGCCGAGGCTGAGCATGGCATAGAAAGACCCGTTGATAAGGCCGATCAGCAATTGCCCCAGCAGCAGCTGCATCGAGATGTGGTCGAACATGGCTCAGACCCCCAGGTATGTCTTGACCCGGGCCATATCGGCCTCGAGCGCGGAATTGGTCAGCGTGTCGACCACCTTGCCGTTTTCCACGACCACATGGCGGTCGGCGACCTTGCGGGCGAAGGACAGGTTCTGTTCGACCAGCAGGATGGTGAAACCCTGCGATTTCAGCTGCCTGATCTGCTCGCCGATTTCCTTGACCACGACCGGGGCCAGCCCTTCGCTGGGTTCGTCCAGAAGCAGGAACCGGGCGCCGGTGCGCAGGATGCGGGCGATGGCCAGCATCTGCTGCTCGCCGCCCGACAGCTTCGTGCCCTGGCTTTTCAGCCGCCGCTGCAAGTTCGGGAATTGCCGAAGAAGCTCGGCATCGGCGATGCCGCCCGCTTTCAGGACCGGCGGCAGGGTGAGGTTCTCGGCCACGTTCAGGGACGAGAAGATCGCGCGTTCCTCGGGGCAATAGGCGATGCCGGTGCGGGCGATCTGGAAGGTGCGCTTGCCGATCAGCTCGGCCCCGTCGAAGCGGATGGAGCCGGTGCGCTTGCCGACGATGCCCATGATCGACCGCAGCGTGGTGGATTTCCCCGCGCCGTTGCGGCCGATCAGCGTGACCAGCTCGCCCGGCTGCACGTCGAAGTTCATGCCGTGCAGGGCTTTGGATTCGCCGTACCAGGCTTCCAGATTCTGGACCTTGAGCAGGGGCTCAGTCATCGACGCCTCCCATATAGGCGGTAATCACCTCGGGATCGGTCGAGACCTCGGCATAGGTGCCTTCGGTCAGGACCTCGCCATGCTGCAAGACGGTGATCCGCTCGCAGAGGCTGGAGACGACCGAGAGGTTATGCTCGACGATCAGGATCGTCCGCCCGGCCGAGACCTTGCGGATCAGGTCGGTGATCGGCTCCACATCCTCGTGCCCCATCCCGGCGGTGGGCTCGTCGAGCAGCATCACCTTGGGGTCGAGCGCCAGCGTCGTCGCAATCTCCAGCGCGCGCTTCTTGCCGTAGCTGAGTTCGGTCGCGGGCGTCTCCTCGCGCCCGGCCAGACCCACTTGGGCCAGCAGCTCGCGGGCGCGCTGGTTCAGCGGTTCCACCGCTTTCAGCGAGCGCCAGAACTGGAACGCCGTGCCGTTGTTCGATTGCAGCGCGACGCGGACGTTTTCCAGACAGGTCAGATGCGGGAAGGTGGCCGAGATCTGGAAGCTGCGCACGAGGCCCAGCTTCGCCACCTGTGCCGACCGCAGCTTGGTGATGTCCTGCCCGTCCAGCAGCACCTGACCCGCGGTGGGCGTCAGGGTCTTGGTCAGCAGGTTGAAACAGGTGGTCTTGCCGGCGCCATTGGGGCCGATCAGCGCATGGATCGACCCGCGCCGGACCTTCAGGTTCACGTCCTTCACCGCGTGGAAGCCGCCGAAGGTCTTGGTCAGCCCCCGCGCTTCGAGTGCATAGTCGCTCATCGCCGTCACCGTGAGGGCAGGCCGAGGACGGCCTTGGCAAGGATGTTGCGCTGGATCTCGTTGGAACCCCCGAAGATGGCGGGCGCGCGGGCGTCGAGGAACAGGTTCATCGCGTCGACATGGCCGCCGTCGCCCAGGGGCAGGTCGTCATAGTAGCGCGCCTCCTCACCCGCGACGGCCAGCGTCTCCTCGGTGATGCGCTGGTAGAGTTCGGTGCAGAAGAGCTTCAGGACCGAGACATCGGCGCCCAGAGTGCCGCCCTCGCGCAGAACCTTGGCGAACCGCTCGAAGGCCGAGCCGAGGTCGTAGAGGTCGAGCCTGAGCTTGGCAAAGCGCGAGCGGAAGGCGGGGTCGTCAAAGGCGCCGCGGTCTTCGGCCAGCATCTCCAGCCTTGTCAGGGCGTATTCGGGCCGGGACGGCGCGCCGAGGAAGATGCGCTCATGCCCCAGCACGGCCTTGGCCAGCGCCCAGCCCGCGTTGACCTCGCCCACGACGTTCTTGGCGGGGACACGGACGTTGTCGAAGAAGACCTCGCAGAAATCGGCCTCTTCGCGCAGGTTGGGGATGGTACGGACCACGACGCCGGGCGAGGTGAGGTCCACGAGCAGCACGGTGATCCCGTTCTGCGGCTTGGCGGCCTCCTTGTCGGTGCGGGCCAAGAGCAGGATCCAGTTGGCGCAATGCGCCAGCGTGGTCCAGATCTTCTGGCCGTTGATGACGAATTCGTCGCCATCCCGCACGGCCGAGGTGCGCAAGGACGCCAGATCCGAGCCCGCGTTCGGTTCGGAATAGCCCTGACACCAGACATGCTCACCGGACAGGATGCGGGGCAGGAAGAAGTCCTTCTGCGCCTCGGTGCCGAATTCGATCAGCAGGGGCCCGGTCAGCCCGATGCCATGGTCGGGAATGCGGGGACAGCCCAGCCGCGCCCATTCCTCGACATAGACGATGTGCTTGGCGGCGTTCAGCCCCATCCCGCCGTGTTCCTGCGGCCAGACCGGCGAGAGCCAGCCCTTGCGGGCCAGCGCGTGATACCATTCCGCCACCTCGTCGAAGACCGGGCGCTGCTTGCGCATGAAGCGCAGATGGGCGGGGCAGTTCTGATCCACCCAGTCGCGGAAGATCGCCCGGAAGTCCTCGTCCGTCAGCGCGTTCCAGTCCTGTTGCTCGGGCACAGCCTTGGTCAGCATCACAGACCATCCCCGAAGACGGCCGGGCGCTTTTCCATGAAGGCGCGCATGGCTTCCTTGCTGTCGGGATGGCGGGTCATCTCGACCGTCAGGTTCTGCTCGAAGCGGTAGCCGTCCTTCAGGCCCATCGTCTCGACGGTGTTGAGGGCGCGCTTGGCCAGCCGGATCGCGGCCGGGCTTTTCGAGGCGATGTTGCGGGCGATCTCCATCGCCGTGTCCATCAGGTCCTCGGGCGCGACACAGGCCTCGATCAGGCCGCGGCGGTAGAGTTCCGCGGCGGGCACGCGCCAGCCGGTCAGCACCATGCGGCGGGTCAGCGACATGGGGAAGACCCGCATCGTGTGGCGCACGCCGCCCATCAGGCCGATGTCGATCTCGGGCAGGCCGAAGACCGCGTTCGTGGAGGCCACGATCATGTCGGAACAGATCGCGAGGCCCATGCCCGCGCCCAGCGCCGGGCCGTTCACGGCGGCGATGACGGGGACGTTCATCTCCATGATGACGAAGCCCACCTCGCGCGCGCGGCGCAGGTGGCGATAGGTGTCGCCCGGCACGCCGTCCGCGAGTTTGGCGCGCGACTTGATGTCGGCCCCGGCCGAGAAGCACTTGCCCGCGCCGGTCAGCACGATGCAGCGCACGCCGGGGGTTTCGTTCAACGCGTCGAAAACCTCGATCAGTTCCTCCATGAAGGCGCGCGACTGGGCGTTCACGGGCGGCGCGTCCATGGTGATGACGGCAACGTGGTCGGTGATCTCGGTCTTGATCAGCTCGTTTCGCATGGAATGTCCTTTCAGGCAGCACGCTCGGCGGCGAGGAACGCCAGCCGCAGCTCTTCGGGTTGGCCCAGCGTCGCGTTGAGGGCGATCGCGCGCTTGAGGTAGAGGCCGATGTCGCATTGGTCGGTGAAGCCCATGGCGCCATGCAGCTGGATCGCCTTGCGGGTGATCGAGGTGGCGCTGTCGCCGGCCCGGGCCTTGGCGGCGAGCACGGCCTGCGCGACCTCGCCCTCGGGCGCGGTGGCGGCGTTGGTGCAGGCCGAGCAGGCGAATTCCGCCTCGGCCCACATGTCCACCAGCCGGTGCTGGATCGCCTGGAAACTGGCGATGGTCTTGCCGAATTGGACCCGGTTCGCGGTGTACTCGACGGTGATCTCCAGCGCGCGGGCGCCGATGCCCGCCAATTCCGCGGCAAGCGCCATGCGGGCCGTGGTGATGGCGGTCCCGAGCGCGGTCTCCAGCGCCGCCCCACGGGCCAGCACCCTCCCCGCCGGGACGTCATGCAGCGAGACGGTCGCCAGCGTCGCGCCGTCGATGCCCGGGCGGGTGACGACGCGCAGCCCGGGCGCCCCGGCGGGCAGGTGGATCAGCACGGGCGTCTCGGCGTTATTTGCCAGCACCAGAAAGCCGGTGGCCGAACTGGCGCCCGCCACCAGATGGGCGGTGCCGTTCAGCAGGTCGTCGGTCAGCGCCAGCGGCGCCGTGCGGCCGCGGGCATCCTGCCAGAGGACCGGCAGGATCGCCTCGCCCCGGCCCAGCCCGGCGCCGAGCGCCTGCAGGTGCTCGTCCGGCGGCAGCGCGGCCAGCAGGGCGCCGGGGAAGACGGCGAGCGTGGCGAAGGGTTCGGTGATCAGCGCCCGGCCCAGCGCCTCGGCGGCGACGGTCAGCTCGGGGCGGCCCAGCGCCAGCCCGCCCATATCCTCGGGCAGGGGCAGGGCCAGAAAGCCCGCCTCGGCCAGCGCCGTCCAGACCTGCGGGTCCAGATCGGCCCCGGCGGCGCGGCGGCGGCGGAAGGTGGCGGGGCCATCGGCCTCGGCCGCCAGCGCGGCGAGGCTGTCGCGCAGCATGGCCAGCGTGGCGTCGGGATCGTCGAGTTGGATGAGGGGCATGGTGCCTCCGGCAGTTGCATCAACGGCGCGGCAGGCTCCCGGCAGGGTCGGCGCAATAGGCGACCCTCGTCGCCCGAAGGCGAACGGTTTCGCTGTCTGGATTGGCCTCCCCCGCGGGACCCAGGTCCACGCGCTCCGGCTACAGGAGGCGGGTTCGGGGGCTTTTTGTCAAAACCTATCGCATGCTGGGAAGGCAGTTTCACAAGTGTGAAATGACCGGGGTGAGGGGAGGCCGGGCAAGCCCGCCGCGGGCGGTGGGAGGGGGCGGCGCAGATCGGTGTCAGCTTGCGTCCGGTGGGCCGGGACGGGGCGGGCCGGACCAGCGCCGGGGCGTGCACCCCGGCCTTGGCGCGTCGGGCCGCGGTCCCGTGCCGGTCGCGGACCGTTAGGCCGTGTCGCCGGGGTCGCGGAACCCGTCGCCCTCGGCCTGCAGGATCGGGGTGCGGAACACGCCGCGGATGCGGTCGGCGCCGGGGATCTGCTGCTGCCAGCGGGTGCCCTGTTCCATCGCCACGGCAATGCCCAGAGGCTCGATCCCGGCCTTTTCCAGCAGCCGCAGGACCGCGGCCAGCGAACTGCCCGAACTCACCACGTCATCGACCAGCAACACGCGCTTGCCCCTGAGCAACGGCAGCATCCGGGGATCGAGGTAGATGTCCTTGCCGCCGCCCGGCGTCGTGATCGACCTCAGGGGTTCCGACAGCGCCGGGTCGTACCAGAACTTGCGCGAGGTCCCCAGCGCCACGACGCGGCTGTGCCCCAGCCGCCGCGCCACGCCCTCGGCCAAGGGTAGGCCCAGCGTCGGCACGCCGATCACCACCTCGGGCCGGGCCTCGCGCCAGAGGGACACCATGGCCTCGGTCAGCGCGTCCAGCACCGCGAACGAGGCCTGATTGACGATCAGCGAGGCCACCGCCTGCCCGCCATCCCCCGGCAAGACCCGGATCGGCAGCAGGATCTGGCGGCCATCGGGCAGGGTGGCGGGATAGAAGCCGCGATGGGGGATACCGGCCACGGGAAAGCTGCCGGGGGCGAAGAGCGTCTGCCAGAAATCGTGCGGTTCAAGGATCATGGGGCTCTCTGGCAATCGGCGGAGGGATCGGTCAAGGTGGGATATGACAAGCCTCCTGACCGATTGACAAGCCATGCCGCTTTCCCCCGCCGCGCTGAGCCGCCTTGTGGCCCTTCGCCACGACCTGCACGCCCATCCCGAACTGGGGTTCGAGGAGACGCGCACCGCCGATCTGGTGGCAGCGGTACTGCAGGAGGCGGGGATCACCACCCACCGCGGGCTGGGCGTCACCGGCGTGGTCGGCACGCTGACGCGGGGCAACGGGCCGGGGCGGATCGCGCTCAGGGCCGATATGGACGCGCTGGCGATGCCGGAGCTGACCGGCCTGCCGCATGCCAGCCGCACCCCCGGCCGGATGCATGCCTGCGGCCATGACGGGCATACGGTGATGTTGCTGGGCGCCGCCTTGGAACTGGCGCGCGACGGCGGGTTCGACGGCACCGTGCATTTCATCCTCCAACCGGCGGAAGAGGGGCGGGGCGGGGCCGCGCGGATGGTCGCGGATGGATTTTTCCAGCGGTTTCCGGTGGATCGCGTCTATGGGCTGCACAACATGCCGGGCCTCGACCCCGACGAGATCGCCGTGGTCGAGGGGCCGCAGCTGGCCTCTTCCGACCGCTGGGAGGTGGTCTTTACCGGCGAGGGCACGCATGGCGCGAAACCCCATCTGGGCCGCGATCCGATCACCGCGGCAGGGGCGTTCCTGAGCGCGATCCACAGCATCGTGGCGCGGGTGGTCGATCCGCTGGCGCCCGCCGTGGTCAGCGCCTGCGCGCTGGAGGCGGGGGATTTCGCGGCGCTCAACGTGATCCCCGATACGGCGCGGGTGGGCGGCACCGCGCGGGCCTATGCCCCCGAGGTCCGCGATCAGCTTGAGGCGGAACTCGACCGCATCGCCCGTGGCATCGCTGCGACCTATGGCCTCACGGCCGCCTTCAGCTATCGCCGGGGCGTGCCGCCGGTGGTCAATGATCCGGGCGCCACCGCCATCGCGCTGGGTGCCGCCCGCGCCGCCTTGCCCAAGGTGCGGACCGCCTTCCCGCCCTCGACCGCCGGGGACGATTTCGCGGTCTTCTCGCAGGAGGTGCCGGGCTGCTACGTCTGGCTGGGCAACGGCCCGGCGGTGGAAGGGGCGCTGCACCACAACACGCGCTACGATTTCAACGATGCGGCGATTGCCCCGGGCGTGGCCTATTGGTGCGCGCTGGTCAGGGCTGATCTGCGCGCATGAGCCCGTCCCAGAGCATCCGCTTGACCGCCACCGCGTCGATGCGCATCGCCACCTGAACCGGCGGGCGGCTGGCGTCGGGGACCAGTCGGCCCGGATGCTCGACCAGATCGACGCCGAGCCGCATCTCGTCGCAGCCGAAAAGCTCGGGCGCCAGCGCCATCAGCATGACGCAGGGGTCGTGCAGCGGCCGGGATTCGCGGGCGGAACCCAGGAAATAGGCCTCGATCAGCGAGGCGGCGGTGGTGCCCGCGGGCGTGCCGCTGGCGCGCAGGGGCTCCAGTTCGGCCAGGGTGGCGCGGAAGCGGCGGGTCACGTCCAGCGGGATCATGGTGATCGGCACGCCCGAGCCCAGCACGATCGAGGCTGCCAGCCCATCGGCGCCGATGTTGTATTCGGCGAAGGGCCCGGCATTGCCCTTCTCGTGGATCGCGCCGCCCATGGCGATGATATGGCCGACGCGGGCGAAGGCCTGCGGGTGGTCGCGGGCGAGGATCGCCAGATTGGTCATCGGCGCCAGCGCGAGGATGGTCAGGGTTCCGGGCGGCTCGGCCATCAGGCGCTTGGCCACGAATCCGGTGGCATCCGACAGCGAGCCGTTGGGCGACAGGGGCAACGTGACACCCCCCAGCCCGTCGGCGCCGTGGATCGTCTCTTCGTTGCGGCCGGTGCCGCTGAGGGGGCCGGTGGCGCCCTGCACCACGGGGATCTGCCGCCCCGAGACGGCGACAAGGCGCAGGGCGTTGTCGGTGGTGCGGGTGATGCCGATATTGCCCGCCACGCTGGTGATCGCCTGCACGTCGAAGCGCGGCTCGTTCAGCGCGTAGAGGATGGCCACGGCGTCGTCGAGGCCGGGGTCGGTGTCGATGATGACTTTCATGTCTGCCCTTGGTCGATGGCGTTCATTTCGGCCCGGAACTGACCGGCAACTTGCAACGCATCTGACAGGACCCTGTCGGTCTCCAGGGTCAGGACCTGCCGGTTCCGCATCAGCCAGTGCCCGGCGACCATCACGTCGTGCACATCGGCGGGCTGGGCGGCAAACACCAGCATGGAATAGACATCGTAGACGGGATGCAGGCGGGGCGCATCCAGCGAAATACGTATAATGTCAGCTTTTTTCCCGGGCTCGAGCGAGCCGATCCGGTCGTCGAGCGCCAGCGCCCGCGCGCCTTCGAGCGTGGCCATGCGGACCACCTCGGCCGCCGGAAGGGGCTTGCGGGAATGGCCGAGGATCTTGGCGAAGATCGACACCGGCCCGAATTGCGCGAAAAGGTCGAGGGTGTTGCCGCTCATCGGCCCGTCGGTGGCGATGCCCACGGGGATGCCCGCGCGGCGCATGTCCTCGACCCGCGCCATGCCCCGCCCGGCCTTGCCGTTCGAGCGCGCGTTATGCGCGACCCCGGCGCCGGTTTCGGCCAGCAGCGCGATGTCGGCGTCGTCCATCAAGAGGCAATGCGCGGCCACGGTTCCGGGACGCAGGATGCCCGACTTGGCGGCCAGTGCCGTGGTAGACATGCCGTGTTCGCGCCGGGCCCAGGCGGTTTCGGCCTCGGTCTCCGCCAGATGGATCTGCACCCGGGTGCCCGGGTGGTCGTCGTGCCAGCGCGCGGCGCGTTCCAGCACGGCGGGGCCGGTGGAATAGGGCGCATGCGGCGCGATGGAGGCGATGAGGCGCGGGTGCCCGGCCAGCCGGTCGGCCAGCGCATCGCAGAGGGCGAAACCCTCGTCGAAGCTGGCGTGATCGGGGGCGGCGAAATCGGCGAGGGTCTGGCCTAGCACGGCGCGCAGGCCCGCGCGGTCCATGACCTCGGCGATCTCGGTCTCGAAATAATACATGTCGGCGATGGTCGTCACGCCGCCCATGATCGATTCCAGCGCGGAAAGCGCCGTGCCGGCGCGGACCATGGCGGGCGAGACGAATTTGCGTTCGAGGGGCAGGATGTAGCGGAAGAGGCGGTCGTCCACATCCTCGCCCAGTCCCCGGAACAGCGACATCGGCAGGTGGCAATGCGGGTTGACCATGCCGGGCATGAGGACGTCGCCGCCCATGTCGAGCACCTCGCCCCCCTCGGGCGCGGGGCCATTGCCCAGGGCGGCGATGGTCTCGCCTTCGATCCTCACCCAACCGTTGCGGAACTCGGTCAGTCCCCGGTCCATCGTCAGCACCCAGGCATTGGCGAGGGTGAGGCTCATTCCGGTTTGAGGATCGCGCATTGCTCGGGGTTCGGGACCAGCGTGACGGCGGTTCCGGGGTCGAGCGGTTGCGAGAGGGGGCCGTTCGCGGTCAGGGACAGCGCGCCCGCCCTGGCCTGATACTGATAGGCCCGGCCGAGATAGGTGCGCAGCCCCAGCGTGGCGGGCAGACCCGCGCCGCCGGTCGCGGTGACCTGCAACCCGTCGGGCCGCGTGGCGAGGGTGAAGGCGTCGGGGATCGGGCCAAGTTGGTCTTGCGACAGGGTGAGCGCGGCGCCTTCGGCGGTCCGGGCGGTGATTTCGGCGCCGTTGCGGGTGGTGACCTGAAGGGGGATCAGGTTCTCGAAGCCGACGAAATTCGCCACAAAAGCATTCGCCGGGCGCTGGTACAGAACCTCGGGCGTATCGAGCTGCATGATCCGGCCCTGATGCATGATCGCCACCCGGTCGGAGATCGAGAAGGCCTCCTCCTGATCGTGGGTGACATAGAGCGCGGTGGTGCCGTTCGCGCGCTGCAGCTGGCGGATCTCGACCCGCATGTCGATGCGCAGCTTGGCGTCGAGGTTGGACAAGGGCTCGTCGAACATGAGAAGCGGCGGCTCGATGACCAGCGCGCGGGCCAACGCCACGCGCTGCTTCTGCCCGCCCGACAGGGCGCCCGGCAGCCGGTCGGCCAGATGCGCCAGCCCCACCCGGTCCAGCATCGCATCGGCGCGTTTCAGACGCTCGGGCCCCGCCACCTTGCGCTGTTTCAGCCCGAAAGCCACGTTCTCGCGCACCGTCAGATGGGGGAAAAGCGCGTAGTTCTGGAACACCAGCCCGATGTCGCGCTGATGCGCTGGCAGTCTGGTCAGGTCCTTGTCGCCCAGCCGGATCGCCCCGGCGGTCGGTTGCAGGAAGCCTGCGACCAGCCGCAGGGTGGTGGTCTTGCCGCAGCCCGAGGCGCCCAGAAGCGAGACAAGCTCGCCCTCGGCCACCGATAGCGAGAGGTCCTCAAGCACCTTGGTGGTGCCGTAATGGGCGGTGATGCGGTCGATGGTCAGGGCTTGGGTCATGGGTCTATTTCGCGACGATGGCCAGGCCGAGCGTGCGCTCGACGATGATCATGACGAGGATGGTGAGCAGCATCAGCACGACCGAGACCGAGGCGATGGTCGGGTCGAAGAACTGCTCCATATGGGCGAGAAGCTGGATCGGCAGGGTCGAAACCCCCGGCCCGGTCAGGAACAGCGAGACCGAGACATCGTTGATCGAGGTGATGAACGACAGGATGAAGGCCGCGATCACGCCCGAGCGGATGTTGGGCAGGACGATGGTGAAGAAGGTCCGCGCGGGCGGCGAGCCGAGGCTGATGGCGGCCTCCTCGATGGAGAAGTCGAAGGACGCCAGCGAGGCCGAGACGACGCGGATCACATAGGGAATGACCAGCAGCGTGTGGCCGATCAGCAGCGCGTACCAGACGGGCACCCCCGCCTGCACCGTGACCGAGCGCAGGAGTGAGAAGCCGATGACGATCTCGGGCACCAGAATGGGCAGGACGAACAGCGTCGACAGCCAGCCGGGCAGGGTGACGCGGTAGCGGTTCAGCGCATAGGCGGCGGGGATGCCGACGATCAGCGCGATCCCGGTGCCGAGGAAGGCCATCTGCAACGAGGTGACGATGGTGCGCCGGAAGGCCGAGATATCCCAGATGTTCTGGAACCACCGGAAACTCAGCCCCTGCGGCGGGAAGGTGAGGTAGGTCGTGTCGCTGAGCGACGCGCCGAAGATGATGATGAGCGGGCCCAGCAGGAAGACATAGACCAGCACCGTGAACAGGATCAGAAGGGGATGGATGCGGGTTGCCATGTCAGGTCGCCATCGGGTTGAGGCGCCGGGCCACGCGCGTCATGACCAGCACCGTCGCCACGATAACCGCCAGCATGATCGCCGCCACCACGGCCGCGCCCGGCCAGTCGAAGGCCACCAGCGCGCGTTGTTGCAGGAAGGTGCCCATCATCATCTGCCGCGTGCCGCCCAGCAGATGCGGCGTCGCGTAGGAGGTGAAGCTGGCGGTGAAGACCAGCACCGCGCCGACGATCAGCCCCGGCACGGCCAGCGGCAGGGTGATCTGGAAGAACCCGGCGACCGGCCCCGCGCCGAGGCTGGACGAGGCTTGCAGCAGATCCTCGGGGATATTCTCCAGCACGCCCACCAGCACCAGCACCATCAAGGGCACGAAGATATAGACCATGGCGACGATCACCGCGCCCTGGGTGTAGAGCATGGCGACCGGGCCATCCGTCAGCCCGGTGGCTTGCAGGACCTGGTTCACCATCCCCTCGCGCCCCAGCAGCACCAGCCAGGCGAAGGAGCGGACCACGACGCCCGTCAGCAGCGGAAAGACCGCCAGCACGATCAGCGTGGATTTCATCCAGGGCGGGCAGCGGGCCACGACATAGGCGGTGGCCAGCCCCGCCGCCAGCGAAATGACCGTCACCCAGCCCGCCACGGTGAAGGTCCGCCACAACACGTTGCGCCGAAAGCCCGAGGCGAAGAAATCGGCATAGGGCTGCACGATGCCCCAGTCGCCCTGTCCGGGGCTGCCGAAGCTGAGGCCCACGGTGATGGCGACCGGGATCACCAGAAGGAAGGTGATCGCCAGCGTCGCCGGTGAGGCGAGCATCCATCCGGCCAGTCGTTTCATGGGGGTCTCCGGCAGGTCCGGCCCCCGTCAGCCGGGGGCCTGTCGTCGCATGTCTTCGGCTTACATGCCGAAGGTTTCGTTCCAGCGGTCCAGCCAGCGGTCGCGGGCCGGGTTCAGCTGCGAATAGTCGATGCGCTGCAGGCTGTCGATCTGCTCTTGCCCATAGGTCCACATGCCCGCGGCTTCCGGCGACAGCTCGACCGTGGCGTTGACCGGGGCATCGACGCCCTGCTCGGCCAGCTGGCGCTGGATATCCGCCGAGAGGACGAAGTTGATGAACTGATGCGCCAATTCCACGTTCTCGGAGCCGGTGGGGATGTTGATCGTGTTCAGCACGGCGATCTCGCCATCCGTGAGCGTCGCCCATTCAATGGTCGGCACCGCGTCGCGCAACCGGCCCAGCGTGAAGTCCTGGGTCATCGACACCGAGATCTCGCCGGTCGAGAAGAGGTTAATCATCTCGGAGCCGGTGTTGTAATTGGTGACGATATTCGGCGCCAGCTCGGCCAGCGCGGCAAAGGTCGCGTCTTCATCGGTATAGGCATCGACCCCCGCGTGGCGCCCGGCCTGCAGCACGACCATGGGGCCGGCGGTGGTGGTGATGTTGGGCAGCGACAGCGAGCTTGCCAGATCCGCGCGCCACAGGTCGTTCCACGAGGTGATCGGCGGGTCGACGCGGGCCGCGTCATAGACCAGCCCGATGCGGCCCACGGTATAGGCCGGGCCGAACTCGCCCTGCGGCGCCTGGGCCAGGTCATAGAGTTCGGCGATGTTCGGCACCTGCGCCCGGTCGATGGGCTGGAAGAGCCCCTGCTCGATCCCGGCCTGGCTGTAGCTGTCGGTCAGGTAGATGACATCCACCCCGGCGCCCGAGCGCATCGCCAGACGGTTCAGCCGGTCGCCGTTGTTGCCGGTCTCGAACACGACTTCGCAGCCGCAGAGTTCCTGGAACGGGTTGACGATGATCTCCTGCATCTTGTCGCCGTTGAAGCCCCACCACGAGATGGTGAAGGTCGTGGCGCCGGCGGGCAGGGCGGCGAGGAGGGCGGCGGCGGAAATCGAGGACAGGGCAAGGCGCTGGTATCGGGGCATGGCAGACATCCGCTGTGGAAGGGGTGGCAGGGGCGCCCGGGCGGGCGGCCTCGGCCGGCAGGCTAAGGGCGTGTCAGCGTCAATGCAAGCGGTCCCGCCCGGCGTTCCGGGCTACCAGACCACCGGATGGGTCTGCCCGGTGGCCACATTGACGAAGCCCTCGGGCGCCAGCGGCGAGGGCGCGACCAGCACCCAGCGCCAGGGCGCGCAGGTCAGGGTGGCGAAGGCCAGACGCTCGGGGAAGCCCGGGAACCAGCGGGGGCTGAACGTGGGCTCGTACATCCACTCGATTTTCGCCCCTTCCGCATAGAGGCGCTGCATCTCGGCGTCGAGGGCCTCGGGCGGGCGGCAGGTCATCAGCCCGGCGATCTCGTAGCGGACGGTGGCGACCAGCTGCCCCTCGCGCACCAGCGCCCAGCCGCCTTGCAGATCGTTCAGGGCGTTGACGGCGATGGCCATTGCCTCATCCGACGACCCGACTGCCCAGATATTGTGCTTGTCATGTCCCATCGAACAGGCAAGTGCCGAATCGGGCGTCTTCGGTCCGGTGCCCAGCCAGAACATGGCCGAGGTCCGCCCCTCGCCGGAAAAGCGGTCGACGATGGCGAATTTGGTGATGTTGCGGCTGGCGTCGCGCTGGACCTCGCTGTCCGCGACCGGCAGTTCGGCGGTCAGGAAATCGTCGGCCCAGTGGAAGGGTCTGAGCAACGCGGCCTGCATCGTCTGCCGCCCCGGTTCGGCCTTGATGGCGAAATCGGCGGCAATCATCGGGCGGGTGATGTTCACGGTCCTGGTGGCCCAGTCCGGCCAGTCGATGCGGGGCACGGGTTTGAGATACCGCGCGCCCTCGGACACCTGTTCCCCATCCGCCCAGACCTCGGCGATGGAGAGGGTGGGAAGGTCATCCAGCAGCACCAGATCGGCGAAGCGGCCGGGTGCGATGGAGCCGACCCAGGGCGTCAGCCGCATGTGGCGGGCGGGGTTCAGCGTGACCATCTGGATCGCGACCTCGGGCGCCAGCCCGGCCTCGATGGCGAGGCGCACGTTGTAATCCGTCGCCCCCATCTTCATCGTGTCCGAGCAGGAGCGGTCATCGGTGGTCAGCGCGAATTGCGACCAGTCCTGAAGCCCTGCGGCCAGCAGCCCCTGGATCATCTCGCGCGCCGAATGGGGGCGCAGCTCCATGAAAAGGCCGCGGCGCAGCTTGTCCAGCACCTCCTCCGCCGTCCAGGCCTCGTGGTCGGACGCCAGCCCCGCAGCGGCGAAGGCGTTGATGTTGGGCAGGTCGCGGATGCCGGCCGCGTGCCCCTCGACCACGCCGCGGGCGGCGAAGGTGGCCTCGATCATGCCCCAGAGCCGGTCGTGCGAGGGGTTCTCGGGCGACCAGACGGCGGGCCAGTCCATCACCTCGTCAAGGCCCGCGACCATCAGGCTTTCCGACAGGAACGCCGCCTGTTCGTCCCTCCCGAAATACCCGCCGCCCCATTCATAGGCGGTGGGCGGCACGGCGGAACCGGGCAGGGGGAAGATCTTCTGCGGGCTGCCCGCCAGCCGCGCGGCCAGCCAGAAATCCAGCGTCTTGGCGCCGTTGACGTTGGAGAATTCGTGGCTCGCCTCGCAGGTCCAGGTGTTGCCATGGGGCAGGACCAGCGCGGCCTCCCATTCCGGCGAGACATGGCTCGATTCGATGTGCTTGTGTACCTCGCCGAAGCCCGGCACCGCCATCAGGTGGGAGCGGTCCAGGGTTTCCGCCGCCGTCCCGGGCCAGGAGCCGAAGGGCCCGACATAGGCGATGCGGCGCCCGGCGATGATGATTTCCTGATCCCTGAGCCACATGCGGGAATGCACGTCCAGCAGCCGCCCCACCCGGACGCGCCGGTCAGCGGGCAGATCGCCCCGCGCCACACGGGTCAGGCGCTGGCGGATCGTCACCTCGTCCTTGGGGGAAATCAGCAGGTCGTCGGGAAGGGTCATGCGGATACCGAAGCGGAATAAAGGGCGATGACGCGGGCGAGGTCGCAGCGGCGGACCAACGTGACGGGCGGGGTGCCGAGGCGGCCCGAGGGGTCCACGACGACCATCCCGCGCGTCAGGCCGGGGGCGAGCGAGACGGCGAGCGAGGCCTTCAGGCTGTCGGTGACGATGCCGGGGTCGATCAGCACCGCCGCCGCCAAGGGGTCGACGAAGCGGAAATACTCCTTGCCGGTGAAGCCCTTGATGACCCGCATCGCATGGGCGGACAGGGCCGCCGAGAACCGCGCAAGGTCGCCGTCCGGCAGGCCAGCAAACAGCGCCGCCACCTGATCGCCCGGCATCCGGTTATCGGCGCAGGCCTCCCACGGGACCAGCGTGCAATCGAGGCCCGCGGTCAGCACGATCTGCGCCGCCTCGGGGTCGGCGTAGATGTTGAACTCGGCGGCAGGGGTGACGTTGCCCCGCCCGTCGATGGTGCCGCCCATGATGACCAGCCGGCCGACGCCCGCCGCACACTCGGGCGCCTGCCGCAGGACCAGCGCGAGGTTGGTGAGGGGGCCGATCATCATCAGATCGACCTTCCGGCCCCCGGCGATGGCGGCGCGCAGCTCGGCGATCAGGAAGCCCACCGCATCCTCGCCAGCCGGTTCGGGCAGCGTCGCGGGGCGGGGGGCGCCGCCCAGACCGTCCTCGCCATGGATCTCGCGCGCGGCGATCGGCGGGTTTATCAGCGCCGCCGCCGCGCCCTTGTGGACCGGTACCTCGGGCACGCCGCCATGGGCCAGAACGCTCAGGATATTGCCGGTCGCGGTGTCCAGATCGACGTTGCCGAAGACCGTCGTCACCGCATCGGGCACATGCCCCGCGGCGATCAGCATCAGCAATGCCTGCGCGTCATCCACGCCGCCATCGGTATCGAGGATCAATCTGTTTCGCATCGCTCACCTTTCCGCGCCCGGGGTCTGACTTTGCCCAAGCCCGCGCGTTTGTCCATGCCCCGCCGATGCCCCCGCTGCGTCGCAGGTTCCCTGAGATTTGATATTGTGTATATCCGAAATACAATGTTGAATGACGCGGCCCGCATCAGGCGCGGGTGGCGCGTGCCCCGCACGCGGCCGGATTTCGCCGCCCGGGAGGAGCGCATGAAAAAGATCGACGTTTTCAACCACATCTGGCCCGAGCCGTTTTTCAACGCGCTGATCAAGCAGATCGGCTCGATGAGCGACATGACCAAGCGGTCGGGCGATGTGCCGATGATGACCGACCTCGACCGCCGGTTCGAGGTGATGGACATGTTCGGCGAGGATTACTGCCAGATCCTGTCGCTGGCCTCGCCGCCCCTGGAAAAGTTCGGCGATCCGGCGATCGCGCTGGAGCTGTCGAGGATCGGCTCGGATTCGATGGCGGAACTGTGCCAGAAATACCCCGACCGCTTCCCCGGTTTCGTCGGCACCGCGCCGATCACCCACCCCGAGGGGATGGTGACGGAATCAAAGCGCGCCATCGAGGAGCTGGGCGCGGTCGGCATGCAGATCTTCACCAATGTGAACGGCACCGCGCTGGACCTGCCCGCCTATGCGCCCTTCTTCGAATACATGAACAGCGTCGGCAAGCCGATCTGGCTGCACCCGGCGCGGGGTCAGGATTTCGCCGATTACAAGACCGAGAGCCGCTCGGAATACGAGATCTTCTGGACCTTCGGCTGGCCCTACGAGACCTCGGCGGCGATGGCGCGCATGGTCTTCTCGCAATTCTTCGACAAATGGCCGGACCTCAAGATCATCACCCACCACGCGGGCGGCATGATCCCCTATTTCGAGGGCCGCGTCGGCCCCGGCTGGGACCAGATGGGCAAGCGCACCTCGGACCGCGACCTGAGCGTGGTGCGGACCGCGCTGAAGCGGCCGCATCTGGAATATTTCAAGGAATTCTATGCCGATACCGCCTCCTTCGGCTCGCGCAAGGCGATCGAGCACGCCATCGAATTCTTCGGCGAGAGCCGGGTGCTCTTCGCCTCCGACGCGCCCTTCGATCCCGAAGGCGGGCCCTATTACATCCGCGAGACCATCAACCTGATCGAGCGGATGGACATCTCGGACGAACTGCGCCGCAAGATCTTTCAGGACAACGCGGTCGCGCTGCTGGGCCTCAAGCTCTGAGGCTCAGGCCCTGACGCGCGGCGCGTAGCCCAGGCGCCGCGACAAACGGCCGGTGGTCTCCAGCAAGACGCTGGTGACCGCCTTTGCCTTGGTGCCGGTCATCGACTTGTCGGATCCCAGCACCGTGACCGTCGCCGCGATCTGGCCGGAATGGTCGAAGACCGGCGCGGCCATGGCGGCGAAATTGGCGTTGATGTTGTTCTTCGAGGTGGCAAAGCCGCGCTCGCGGACGCTCTGGATCAGCGCCTCCAGCCGCTCGCTATCGGCGATGAGGTCGGGGTTCAGCGTCCAGTTCTCCTCGCTCAGCCGGGCGCTGTTGCGCTCCTCGTCCAGGATCGGCGCGGTCACGCCGCGGTCGAGCCAGGCCAGGAACACCTGCCCCGTGGCGGAGGCGGTCAGCGGCAGGACATAGCCCAGCCGCACGGCCAGCGAGCCCTGCCGGTGGCCGTCGACCTTCGACACGATCCCCGGCCCCCGGTTGCCCCAGAGCGACAGATAGGTGGCAAAGCCGGTCGCCGCCTGCAAGACGCCCAGTTCCTCGCGCGCGAGGTCGACGATATCGACCTGCCGGATCGCCGAATGGCCCAGCTGGATGGCAAAGGCGCCGAGGCCGTAATGGCCGGTATGCGGATCCTGCCGCACCAGCCCCTCGCGGATGAAGCTGACGAGGTAGAGATGCGCTTTCGACGGCGGCATGCCGGCAGCAGCGGCGATGTCGCGCAGCGGCATCGGGCCATCGGCGGCCTCCATGGCGCGGATCACCTTGAAGCCCACCTCGATGGACTGGATGCGCCGCTGCGACCAATCCTCGTCTTTATCGCCCTTCTTCATGCCTGTCCCCGGCCCGTTTCGACCTGTTCTACCCGGCTTCACGGGGGGAATCCATCACAGGGTCTTTACGGGCCGCGGATCGAGGCCGAAGAGTTTCGCCGCGTTGAGCCCGAGGATGTTGCGCTTGGCCTGTTCGCTGAGGAACGGCAGGTCGTAGATCTCCTGCGGGAGGTCGAAGTCGAAGTGCGGCCAGTCGGAGGCAAAGAGCAGCTGGCTCTCGGCGTTTATCATCTCCAGCGTGACTTGCAGCGCCTTCATGTTCACGGTTTCCATCGGCTGGGTCGTGTACCAGCAGTGTTCGCGCATGTATTCCGACGGCAGGCGTTTCAACTGCGGCGCCTCGGAGGGGCGCATCAGGTACTGGTCATCGAGCCGCTGCATCAGGAACGGCACCCAGGCCAGCCCGCTTTCCACCCAGATGCTTTTGAGCTTCGGAAAACGCTCGGGGATGCCGTTCAGGATCCAGTTGGTCATGTGGACCATGTTGCACCAGGCGAACCCCAGCGCATGCATGCCCAGGAACCGGTTCACGGTCGCCAGCGACGGGTCCTGCCAGTGATAGGCGGCGTGGAACGCGACGGGTTTGCCCAGCTCCTCCAGCATCGCATAGCAGCGCATGTAATCGTTGTGGTGCAGCGCCTTGTGGCGGACCGAAGGCACGCAGAAGCCGATCACCCCGGGCTGGTCGGCGAATTCGCCGATCATCGCCTCGGCCTCGCGCGGGGTGTTGAAGGGCAGATAGGCCAGCGTCTTGATGCGGTTGTCCACCTTCAGCACATTGTCGATGAGCCAGTGGTTGTAGGCGCGGGACAGATGCACCTCCATCTCGGGCTGCGGATGCAGGCCGAGGGTCAGCATCGGCGTGGGGAAGAGGACCATGTAGTCGATCCCCAGCGCCTGCATCGCCCGGCGGGTCAGCGTCACGTCGCGGTGGACTGACGTGTCGTCCACCGGCTCGCGCACCCCCGCCTGATGCGGGATGCAGCCGCCCACGTCCTGATACTTCAGCCCCGCGTCGCCGTTCAGCCCATAGGGCGCGCCGCCGGTCTTTTCCTGATGGAACAACATCGCCTGATGGCGGATCACCGGGTCCTCGATGTACCGGACCATCTCGTGCCAGTTCACCGTCTCGACATGATGCGCGTCGACGTCGCAAATCAGCCAGTCCTGAAAGCCGCGTTTCCGTGCCCCTTGCTGGGCGTGGCGCAGCACCTCGCGCGTGTCGGTGAAGACGTCGATTTCCTGCACGGGCAGGGGGCGGGCGGCGGGGATCGGTTTGGCGTCCATCACGGGGCTTTCATCTCGTCAGGGCGGTGGCGGAACCACAGGGCCAGTTCCATCGGGCTGAGGTGCTGGGCGCGCAGCAGTTCCGAGACGGCGGTCAAGAGTTCCGTGGCGCTGACCCGGTCGCCGCGGCCGGTCAGGGGCGAAAAGGTCCGCTCCTCGCCGTCCGACTTGGCGGCATAGAGCCGGATCGCCGCGGTCATCAGCTGCGCCACCGCCTCGTCCGAGACCCGCGCCGCCTCGCCCCCCGCGACCAGCGCGACCGAGGCCTCGTCGATGGCCCGCGCGGCCTCGTCGATCCAGCCGTAGGGGTCGTTCTTCAGGGGATCAGAGGCTGACATAGACCACGCCCCCGTCCTCGCGCAGCCGGGCCGGCCTGAGCCGCATCGCCGCGCGGCCCTGACAGCGGCCGGTTTCCAGGTCGAATTCGTAGCCGTGCCAGGGGCAGACGAGGTGCGGCTCGTCCTCGGCATAGGCCAGCAGCCGCGTGGTGCCATCGGCCGCCACGGGTTCGATGACGCGGGCATAGATCCGGCCCTGACAGACCGGCCCCTGCCGGTGCGGGCAGACATTGTGCCAGGCAACCAGCGCGCCCTTGAGGCGGAAGACCCCCACCTCGATCCCGTCGCAATCGACCACCAGCCGGCCACCTTCGGCAATCGCCTCGGCGGGGCCCACGCAGTACTCCTGCATCTCGCCTCCGTTCGATCATGTTGAACGCTATATGACATGGTTATCTTATCCGGTGTCGGTTGCGGCGCAATACCCCGCCGCATCGTATCAGCTTGCCTTACATTCCGCCGCGCCGTAGCGTGGCCTGAAACGGAGGAGGATCAGGTGGATCGGGAAGTCTGGCGGGGCAGTGTCGCGGCCTGGGAATGCGACGAGATGGGGCATCTGAACACCCGTTTCTACGTGCTGCGCGCGGTCGAGGGGGTGGCGATGCTGCTGGCGCAGCTGGGCCTGCCGGGCACGACCCGCGCCGATGCCGAAACCAGTTTCGCCGTCGAGGACATGCACATCCGCTTCCACCGCGAGGCGCGGCAGGCGGCCTCGCTGAGCCTGTCGGGCGGGGTGCTGGAGGCGGGGCCGGACTGGGCCGAGGTGCTGCTGGTGATGGAGGATGTGGCCAAAGCCGAGGTGAAGGCCACCTTCCGCATCCGCCTGCGTCCCATCCGCCCGGCGAGCGGAGCGGCCCTGCCCTGGCCCGAGGGTTTCGCCGCCCGGGCCGAGGCGCGGCGCGTGACCATGCCCGAGATCGCGGCCCCGCGCTCGACCCCGGTGGGGGCGGTGGTGTCGCGGGCTTCGGCCGCGGCGGCTCAGGGCATGGCGCGGCTGTCGATGGGGGTGGTCGGGCCCGACCGGGTCGATGCGTTCGGGCGGATGGGGGCGTGGCATTTCATCGGCGCGGTCTCGGACGGGATCCGCTCGCTGACCGGGCCCTTCCGCGACATCATCGCGCAGAACGCCGATCCGGTGCCCGCGCGGGTCGGCGGCGCGGTGGTCGAGTTCCGCATCCTGCATCTCGACTGGCCGCGGCTGGGGGATGGCTATGAGGTCCGGGGCGGGTTGCAGGGGATCGAGGGGCAGGTGCAGAAGCTGGTGTTCTGGATGCTCGACCCGGTGACGGGGCGGGTTTTCGGCACGATGCAGTCGATCGCGGTGAATTTCGATCTGGAGACGCGGAAGGTGATCCGCATGTCGGACCGGGCGCGGGAGCTGCTGGTCCCGTTGAGCCTGCCGGATCTGGGGTTGTGAGGGGGACCGGGGTGGGTTGAAAACCCACCCTACGGGGTCTTGGACGGTGCGTGCGAGCACGCACCCTACCGGTGGGCACAGCCGTGAAAGGACCCTCTTGCCCGCGATAAGGGCGGCGCCCGTACCGCCGGGGTGGGCGAGAAGCGCCCGCCCCGGGGGGGCGGTGCGGGCGCTGCCCGGCGTGCCGCCGGGCGGGACACAACTCGGCTGAGCGCGGCAAGACCGCATCCCGTAGGGTGCGTGCTCGCACGCACCATCCCGCGCCCCACGGAACGGCCCCGTAGGGTGGGTTTTCAACCCACCCCTACCGGAACCGCTCCGCCGTCGCCGCCGCGTTCAACAGCGCCGCCAGCTCCCGCCGTGTCGCCCCCGAGGCCTCGGGGGCGCGCTTGAGGAACGCCTTCACCGCCCGCACCACGGCCGGGGAATTGGCCGAAAGCCCCTCGACCACACCCGCCACAGCCGCGTCCAGATCCTCGGCCACCACGCCGACCAACCCCATCGCCTGCGCCTCCGCCGCGCTGACCGCCTGCCGGGTCAGCACCAGCCGGGCCAGCACCGCCCGCGGCACCCGGTCGACCAGCGCGTCCATCACCAGCGTGGGCGCGATGTCGTGGTTCATCTCGGGCACCGAGAAGACTGCCGCCCGCTCGGCCACCGCCACATCGGCCAGCGCCGCCAGCGCGCAGCCCACCCCCGCTGCGCGGCCCTGCACCCGGGCGACCACCGGCACCGGCGCCGACCGTAGCGCCTCGTAGAAGGCCAGCACCGGGTCCGAGATCTTCACCCTGAGGTCATTGGCCGTCAGCCGCGCGTCCTTGGGCGGCATGACCGGCGCGCGGCCGGTGCAGAAATCCGCCCCCTCGGCCCGGAGCAGGATCACCGTCACCTCCGGCGGCGGGGCCGAGACCGCCGCCGCGATCCCCTCGGTCATGCCTGCGGTCAGCGCGTTTCCCGCCTCGCCCCGGCAGAGCGTGATCTCCAGCACCTTGCCCGTCGTCTCGACCCTAAGCTCCATCGCGTGCCCTCCCGATCGCGTCCCAGATGGCCAGCGGCGTCGCCGGCATTTCCACATGATGCACGCCCAGATCCCCCAGGGCATCGGCAATCGCGCTGACGAAAACGCCGAGCGCCGGCGTCGTGCCGCCCTCGCCCCCGGGGCGGAAGCCCATCGGGTGGCTGGTCGCCGGAACCTCGCTCAGCGCGGTGGCGAAGCCGGGGTAATCCGTGGCGCGGGGCATGGCGTAATCCATGAAACTGGCCGTCACCGGCTGGCCGTCCGCGTCGAAGCGGATCGCCTCCTGCCAGGCCTGACCCACGCCCTGCACGATCCCGCCATGGGTCTGGCCGTGCAGGATCAAGGGGTTCAGCGCCCGGCCGACATCATCGACCGAGGTATAGCGGGGGATGGTCAGCGCGCCCGTCTCGGGGTCAATCTCGACCTCGCAGATTGCCGCGCCATAGGGGAAGCTCAGCCCCGCCGTCACCGCATCGCCCACCGCCGTCAGGGGCCCCTGCAGATCCTCGGGCAGGGCGGGGTCGGCGGTCCGGGCGGCGAGTTCGAAGAGGGTCATGGCGAGGTTGGTGCCCGGCGCGCGGAACACGCCGTCCTCGAATTCGGCCTCCGCCCCGGTCAGGACGCCGAAGACGGCCTTGGCGCGGGCCAGCACGCCCTTCACCGCCTGATCCATGACGATGCTGCCGAACCTCAGCGAGCGGCCCGAATGCGAGCCACCCCCGGCGATCACGTCATCCGTATCGCCGGTCCTGAGCACCACCTGTTCGGGCGCCAGCCCCAGCCAGCCCGCGACCAGCTGGGCGAAGGCGGTACGGTGGCCCTGGCCGGTGTCCTGGGTGCCCAGCACCACCTCCACCCGGTCGTCCAGCACCGTGACCACGGCGAGTTCGCGGGGGAAACCGCCCGCGCCCTCGATGTAATTGCCGATGCCGAGGCCCCGGTACATGCCGCGCGTCCGCGCCTCGGCCCGCCGCGCCTCGAACCCCGCGGCGTCGGCCATCTCCAGCGCGGTGGCCAGCGTCGCCAGATGGTCGCCGCTGTCATAGGTCACGCCGAAGGGGTTGCGATAGGGGAAGGCCTCGCGCGGGATCATGTTGCGGCGGCGCAGCGCGACCCGGTCGATGCCGGTCTGCAAGGCCGCCAGATCCACCAGCCGCTCGATGGCATAGATCGCCTCGGGCCGCCCGGCGCTGCGGTAGGGGATGGTCGAGGGCGTGTTGGTCAGCACCGCCCGCCCCACGGCATGGGCCACCGGCACGCGGTAGACCCCGGTCATCAACTGCAGGCCCTTGTTGAGAGGCGTGTAGCTGACGGTATGGGCGCCTAGGTTCGAGGTGTTGACGCAGCGCAGGGCGAGGAAATTCCCGTCCCCGTCCAGCGCCAGTTCCGCCTCGATATGCAGGTCGCGGGCCTGAAAATCGCTGACGAAAGCCTCCAGCCGTTCGACCCGATGCTTGACCGGACGGCCGATCAGCCTGGCGGCATGGGCGATGACCACCCATTCGGGATAGGTCGCGTTGCGGCTGCCGAAATTGCCGCCGACATCCGGCGGGGCGAGGATGCGGACCGCCTCCATCCCCACGCCCAGCGAGGCCGCGACATGCTCGCGGATCTGCACCACGCCGCCGCCGCCCGAGCAATGCACAATATAGCGGCCGTCCCGGTACTCGGCGGCGGCGGTGCGGGGCTCCATATGCACGCCGGTCACGCGGTTGACGTGGCTTTGGAAGCGGACGATATGCGCGGCCTTCGCAAAGGCGGCCTCGGTCGCGGCGGCGTCGCCCAGCTCGGCCTCCAGCGCCAGATTGCCGGGTACGTTGAGCCAGACCTGAGGCGCCTCGGGGGCCAGCGCCTGCATCGCGTCGGTGACGGCGGGCAGGTCGTCGAACTCGGCCTCGATCAGCTCGGCCGCGTCCTTGGCGGCGTCCAGCGTTTCGGCGACGACGCAGGCATAGGCCTCACCGGCGAAGCGCACGGCATCCAGCGGCAGCGGATGGTGCAGCGTCCTGAGCCGGGCCGAGCCGTCGCGCTGGCGGAGCGGCATGTCGGACCCCCGGTCGGCGCTGCCGATCTGATGCGGGATCGGGCCCACGCCCGCCGCGGCCAGATCGGCGCCGGTCAGCACCGCCAGCACGCCGGGTACTTCGCGCGCGGCGGCGGTGTCGATGCGGAGGATGCGGGCATGGGCCACGGGCGCGCGGGCGAAGACGGCGAAGGCGGCGCCGGGCAGGGCCAGATCGTCGGCAAAGCGGCCCTGTCCCTGCAACAGGGCCACATCCTCGCGCCGGGGCAGGGCGGCGCCGATCCAGCGATTCGCTTCGGTCATCGGGTGCCTCCCTGTTTCTGGACTATTGCAAACCGGCTTATACATTGACAAATTCGAAGCCGGGGCAAGGGGTTTCGGACTGGCCCGGTTCCGGGGTCTTGGGGGCTGGGCACAGGGCGACCTCGATCATTGACAATATCAGGCTTTCTTATATCAAAGCGGAACCGGCGGGCGAGGGCAAGGCCCGATTGCGCGGCCGGATCAGGGGGAGGGATCGCATGACCGACAGCGCGGAAGTGCTTGTGCCGCAAGGCTATACCGAGGCCGAACTGCTGATCGACGGCGACTGGATCGGCGCCGATGCCCGGCATTCCACGCCCATCGTGAACCCCGCGACCGGCCGCGCCATCGGCCGCGTGCCCCATGCCAATGCGGCGGATCTGGACCGGGCGCTGGTCGCCGCCGAGCGGGAATTCCCGAAATGGCGCAAAGTCTCGCCGCGCGAACGGGGCCGGATCCTGAAACGCGCCGCCGACCTGCTGCACGAAAGGGGCGATGCCATCGCGCGCCTCGCCACGCTGGAGATGGGCAAGCCGCTGGGCGAGGCCAAGATCGAGCTGCATGTCGCCTGCGAGGAACTGGAATGGTTCGCCGAGGAAGCGCGCCGCACTTGGGGCCGCATCCCGCCGGGCCGCTTCGGCGACACCCGCTTCAGCGTGATCCGTCAACCGGTCGGCCCCGCCGCCGGTTTCTCGGCCTGGAATTTCCCGATCGGCAACGCCTGCCGCAAGATGGGCTCGGCGCTCGCTGCCGGCTGCCCGATGATCTACAAACCGGGCGAGGAGGCCCCGGCCTCGGCCCTCGCCGTCGCGCGCTGTCTGGTCGATGCGGGGGTGCCCGCGGGCGTCATCGCCGTGGTCTTCGGCGTGCCGGACACCATTTCGCGCCACCTGATCGCCTCACCCGTGATCCGCAAGATTTCCTTCACCGGCTCGGTCCCGGTCGGCAAGCACCTCATCAAGCTGGCGGCCGAAGGCGTGAAGCGGACGACGATGGAACTGGGCGGCCACGCGCCGGTGCTGGTCTTCGACGACGCGCCCTTCGAGGCGACGCTGGAGCAATCCGTCTTCCGCAAATACCGCAACGCCGGGCAGGTCTGCGTCTCGCCCACCCGCTTTTATGTGCAGGATGCCACTTATGACGCGTTCTGCGCGGGCTTCGCCGAGCGCGCCAAGAAGATCCGCGTCGGCGACGGGCTGGCCGCCGACACACAGATGGGCCCCCTGGTCCATGCACGCCGCCGCGACGGGATCGAGGCGCTGGTGCAGGACGCCGTGGCCAAGGGCGCGAAGCTGCTGGCGGGTGGCGAGCGGCTGGGCAATGACGGGTTCTATTACGCCCCGACCGTGCTGGCCGATGTCCCGGACGAGGCGCGGATCATGTCCGAGGAACCCTTTGGCCCGGTCGCCGTGCTGAACCGCTTCACCGGCATCGACGATGCGATCCAAAAGGCCAATGCGCTGCCCTATGGTCTGGCGGCCTATGCCTTCACCCAGTCGGTGGCCAATATCCACCGGCTGTCGGACGAGATCGAGGCCGGGATGTTCGGCATCAATTCCTTCAACATCTCGATGCCCGAAACCCCGTTCGGCGGGGTCAAGGAAAGCGGGCTGGGGTCGGAGGTCGGGACCGAGGGTCTGGACGCTTATCTCGTCACCCGCACCATCTCTGTCACCTGAGGCCGCCCATGAAATACCAGATCCCGACCGGCACCACCGCGGCCGAAGATGTCCTGAGCCGCCTGAAAGCCGCGGGGGTCGAGGTGCTGTTCGCCAATGGCGGCACCGATTTCCCTTCGATCATCGAGGCTTATGCGAATGCGGGCGAAAGCGGGCTGGACCTGCCCACGGTCCACACGATCACGCATGAGGGCGTGGCGCTGGGCATGGCGCATGGCTGGTATCTGATGAAAGGCACGCCCGCCGGGGTCATGGTGCATGTGAACGTGGGGCTGGCCAATGCGGTCATGGGCCTTGTCAACGCCCGGTCGGAAAGCGTGCCGGTGGTGATGTGTTCGGGCCGGACGCCGCTGACCGAGGGCAATAGGTTCGGCGCGCGCTCCTCACCCATCCACTGGGGGCAGGAGATGCGCGATCAGGCGGCGATGATCCGCGAGGTGGTGAAATGGGATTACGAGCTGCGCTACCCTGAGCAGGGCGGCGCGGTGGTGGACCGGGCGGTCAGCATCGCCATGAGCGAGCCGCGGGGGCCGGTCTATCTGTCCCTCCCGCGTGAGGTTCTGGCCGAGGAAAAGCCCGTGCCGCCGCATCGCCCGGGGACCAACGTGGCGCCGACCAGCTACGCCGCCGCCGATCCCGCCGCGATCCGCCGGGCGGCCGAGGCTCTGGCCAAGGCCAAGCGCCCGGTCATCATCTCGCAAAGCCCCGACCATTTCGCGGGCTTCGATCTGCTGGCCGCGCTGGCCGAGACCCATGCCATTCCGGTCGTGGAATACTGGTCGATCCGGCAGGCCCTGCCGACCACGCATCCGATGCACGCGGGCCGGGAGCCCACACCCTGGGTCAGGGACGCCGATGTGATCGTGGCCTTGAACGCCATGGTGCCGTGGATCCCCGAGACGGTCGAGCCGCCCTCCGATTGCACGATTATCGCGCTGGGCCCCGATCCCTTGCACCAGACGGTGCCGAACCGGGGCTTCCCCATCGACATCTCGCTGGCGGGCGGCATCACGCCGACGCTGGCCGCGCTGATGGCCGAACTGGACGCGCTGGCGGGCGACACCGCCCATCCCGAACGCCGCGCCCGGGTGGCCGAGTTCCGCGCCAGGCAGGCCGAGGGCGTGGCGAAGCGCGTCGCCGCCGGGCAGGGGCAGCCGATGAGCCCGGCCTATGTCTCGAAATGCCTGTCGGACGCGGCCGATGACAGCTTCACCTTTTTCAACGAGCTGGGCGTCGACCCCTCGGTGATGGAGTTCCGCGCGCCCATGACGCTGTTCGGCTCGCCCCTGTCGGGGGGCCTCGGCTGGGGGATGACGGCGGCGCTGGGCGCGCAACTCGCGGCGCGCGACCGGCAGGTGGTGGCCTGCGTGGGGGACGGGTCGTACCTTTTCGCCAACCCCTCGGCCTGCCACCAGACGGCGGCGGCGCTGGGCCTGCCGCTGCTGACGGTGGTGTTCAACAACGGCATCTGGAACGCGGTGCGGCGCTCGACGCTCTATATGTACCCAGAGGGGAAAGCGGCGCAGGCCAACACCATGCCGATCACCTCGCTGGCGCCGATGCCCGACCACGCGGCTGCGGCCCGGGCCCATGGCGCCCATGCCGAGCAGGTGGTGGACGGCGCCGACCTGCCCGCCGCGATCCAGCGCGCGCTGGCCGCGACCAAGGCCGGGCAACAGGCGCTTCTTGAGGTGGTGGTGAGCTACTGATGGACCCGCGCCTCGTCCCGCTCCGGCGTCGTTTCCCCATGGTGGCGGATCTGGAACGCCGGGCGCGCTGGCGCATCCCGCGTTTCGCCTTCGACTTCCTGCAAGGCGGCGCGGGGGACGAGACAGGCATGCCCCGCAACCGCCGCGCGCTGCAAGCGGTCGAGGTGATGCCGCGCTATGGGGTCAAGGTTTCGGACGTTGACCCCTCGGCTGACCTCTTCGGGCACCGCTATGCGGCACCCGTGGGGATCGCGCCCATCGGCTTTGACGGGATCATGTGGCCGGGCGCGACGCGGGCCTTCGCCGAGGCCGCGCAGGCGCTGAACCTGCCCTATATGGTCGGCACGCTGGCGACCGAGACCATCGAGACGGTGGCGGCGCTGGCCCCCGATGTGACCTGGTTCCAGCTCTATCCGCTGGCGGCCGAGGATCACCGGATGACCTTCGACCTCGCCGACCGGGCGGAACGCGCGGGCGCCAGGGTGCTGGCCGCGACTCTGGACGTGCCCGCCCGCACCAAGCGGCCGCGCGACATGCGCAACGGCTTCGGGATGCCCTTCCGCCTGACCGCGAGCCTTCTCGCGCAGGCCGCCGTGGCCTGGCCCTGGTCGCTGGCCATCGCCCGGCACGGCATCCCGACCTTCGCCAATATCGTGCCTTACTCAGGCCCCGGCCGCGACGTGACGGCGGCCTTTGTCGGCAAGCATGTCGGCGGCGGTTTTGACTGGGAGGCGCTGGCGCGGCTGCGCGACCGCTGGCCCCGGGCGATGATGGTCAAGGGCGTGATGCACCCCGAGGATGCGGAAAAGGCCGTGGCGCTGGGCATCGACGGGGTGGTCGTTTCGAACCACGGCGGGCGGCAGTTCGACGCGGCACCGGCCTCGGCGGACGTGCTGCCCTTGGTCGTGGCGGCGGTGGGAGACCGGGCCACGGTGATGCTGGACAGCGGGGTCACGGCGGGCGTCGACGTGCTGCGGGCGCTTGCGCTCGGCGCGCGGGGCGTGCTGGCCGGCCGGGCCTTCATGCTGTCGCTGGCCGCGCTGGGCGACATCGGCGCGCGGCACATGGGCGGGGCCTTCATCGAGGAATTGAGCCTCGCCATGGGCCAGTCGGGCGTGACCCGCGTCGAGGATATCCCGACCCTCGCCACCCGTCACCCCGGCGCCTGGAGCCTCTCATGACCCCGTTCCTGACCGAGCTGACCGCGGCTTTGGGCGAGAAGGTCTCGCTCAACGAAGCCGTCCGCGACCACCACGGCCACGACATGAGCCGCCTGCCGGCCCATCGCCCCGACGCGGTGGTCTTCGCGACCGGCGAGGCCGATGTGGTCGCCGCCGTGACGATCTGCGCGACGCATGGCGTTCCGGTGGTGGCGGTCGGCGCGGGCTCGTCGATGGAGGGGCATACCATCCCGGTGAAGGGCGGCATCAGCCTCGACCTGAAGGGCATGAACCGGATCCTCGCCGTCAACGACGCCGATTTCGACGCGGTGGTCGAGGCCGGCGTGACCCGCAAGCAGCTGAACGAATACCTGCGCGACCGGGGGCTGATGTTCACCGTCGATCCGGGCGCGGATGCGTCGCTAGGTGGCATGGCCTCGACCCGCGCCTCGGGCACCACGGCGGTCAGATACGGCACGATGCGCGAGACGGTGATCGCGCTGCGCGTCGTCACGGCCTCGGGCGCGGTGGTGGAAACCGGGCGGCGGGTCAAGAAATCCTCGACCGGCTATGATCTGACGAAGCTCTTCGTCGGGGCCGAGGGGACGCTGGGCATCATCACCGAGGTCACGGTGAAGCTGCACCCGATCCCCGAGGTCACGGCCTCGGCCATCTGCGCCTTTGCCACGATGGAGGGGGCGGTGCAGACGGTGGTCGAGACCCTGCAATCGGCCCTGCCGGTGGCGCGGATCGAGTTCCTGGACGAGGTGGCGGTTCAGGCGGCGAATGCCCATGCCGGGCTGGGCCTGACTGTGGCGCCGACGCTGTTTCTGGAGTTCCACGGGTCCGAGCGCTGGGTGGCCGAGCAATCCGAGGCGGTCCGGGCACTGGCCTTGGACAATGGCGGCGCCGATTTCGCCTGGTCGACCCGGCCCGAGGACCGGGCGCGGCTCTGGAAGGCGCGGCACGAGACGATCTATTCCAACCAGTCGCTGCGCCCGGGCTGCAAGACCTATACGACGGATGTCTGCGTCCCCGTCTCGCGGCTGGCGGAGGCGGTGCTGGAGGCCCGGCGCGAGGCCGACACGGCGCCCTTTCCGGTCAAGATCATCGGCCATGTGGGAGACGGGAATTTCCACGTCGGCTATCTGATCATGCCGGGCGACGAGGGCGAATACGCCATCGCCGACGCCTTGGCCGAGCGGCTCTACCAGCGGACGATGGACATGGGCGGGACCTTCTCGGGCGAGCACGGGGTGGGGGTGTCGAAGCTGAAGTACCTCCGGCGCGAGCATGGCGGCGGGGTCGATCTGATGAAGGCGATCAAGGCGGCGCTGGACCCGCAAGGGATCATGAACCCGGGGAAGCTGGGGCAGGAGGGGTAGGGGCGAGGGCATGGTGCGTGCGAGCACGCACCCTACGGGGAAGGTTGGCGGTATGGCCTGAACCGAGAGATGAGGGCGGCGCCCGCCCCGGGGGGGGGCGGTGCGGGCGCTGCCCGGCGTGCCGCCGGGCGGGACATTGTCGGGCCGGAGCGGTGCGTGCAAGCACGCACCCTACACTCCCCACCCGTAGAGTGTGTGCTCGCACGCACCTTGGCCCCATGATGCCGGCCGTTGGTCGCCAAGGTGGGATGAAATCCCACCCTACGGGGCCTCCGCTAGGGGCCTACCCGCCCGTAACAACGCCGGGCGCCCGTAGGGTGGGGTTTCACCCCACCACGCCCCTCACCGCGTCAGCACCGCCGTCGCGCACCCAAGCACCCGCAGGATCTCGCCAGGCGCGATCAGGATCTGCAACCCGCGCTGCCCGCCGTTCACATAGATCGCCGCGAACCCCAGCGCGCTTTCGTCCAGCACCGCCGGCGCGCGCGAGCGCTGGCCGAAGGGGCTGACGCCGCCGACCTTGTAGCCCGTCCGCCGCTCGGCATCCGGCACGGCCATCATCTTCGCCGCCTTCCCGCCCAGAGCCGCCGCCGCCAGCTTCATCGTCAGCTCCTGATCCGAGGGCAGGATGGCGCAAGCGGGCTTGCCGTCGACCTCGATCATCAGCGTCTTGAAGACCTGCGCGGGCGGCACGCCCAGGGCCTCGGCCGCCTGCAGGCCCACGCGGGGCGCGTCGGGGTCGTACGCGTAGCTCGCCAGCGTGAAGGCCGCCTTCGCCTTGACCAGCGCCTGTGTCGCGGGGGTTGTCTTCGCCATGGGCCGTTTCTGCCCCGACGCCCCCGCGCGCGCAAGTCAGCCGATGAGCGCCCGGGCGATGATCTCCAGCTGGATCTCGTTCGAGCCGCCGAAGATGCTTTGCGCCCGCGCATTCAGATAGGCGGGGACCGCGACCTTGCGCTCCTCGGCCAGCGCGCTCTCCACGGGCAGGGCGTCGAGCGGCCGCGTGGTTTCCCAGCGCAGGGCCTCGGGGCCGAGGGAATGGGCGGCGAGTTCGGTGATCGCCTGCCGGATCCGGCTGCGTTCGATCTTCATCACGGCGGCCGGCACCGCGCCGGGGTTCCCGCCCGAGGCGACGGCCGACATCGCGCCCAGTTCCAGCATGTCATTGGCGTCGATGTCCGTGCCGATCTCGGCGAAACGCGTGCGGAACACGGGATCACCGGTCAGGCCCGAGCCCTCGGCGATCCGCCAGAGCCTTGCGAAAAGCGCCCTGAGCAACCCCCCGGCGAAGGCCCCCCCACGCTCGAATTCCAGCAGATACTTGGCGATTTCCCAGCCGTCGCCTTCCTCGCCCACGCGGTCGGCCACCGGCACCCGCACGCCGTCGAAGAAGGTCTGGTTGAACTCATGCGTCCCGTCGATGGACCGGATTGGCCGCAGGCTGACGCCCGGCGCCTTCAGGTCGATCAGCAGGAAGGTGATGCCCTGCTGCTTCCTGCCGCTGTCGTCGGTGCGGACCAGCGCGAACATCTTCGTCGCGTGATGGGCATGGGTGGACCAGATCTTCGAGCCGGTGACGATATACTCGTCGCCGTCGCGCACAGCCTTGCAGGCGAGCGAGGCGAGGTCCGAGCCCGAGCCGGGCTCGGAATAGCCCTGCGCCCAGAAATCCTGACCGTTCAGGATGCGGGGCAGATAATGGGCCTTCTGCGCCTCGGTCCCGTAGCGCATCAGGACGGGCGCGATCATCTTGAAACTGGCGCCGCGGAAATGCGGCTCGCCGGCGCGCTCGCTCTCCTGATCGAAGAGGTAGCGCTGGGTGAGGGTCCAGCCGGGGCCGCCGTGGTCTGCAGGCCACGACGGCACGGCCCAGCCCTCGGGCAGTTTTTGCAGCCACGCCAGTCCGGTCGGCGGATGGGCGAGGAAGGACGGGTTCAGGCGCTCGGCCCGTTCGGTGGCGGGGTCCAGCGTCGCGGTGAAGAAGGCGCGGACCTGATCGCGGAAGGCAATGTCCTCGGGCGAGGTCGACAGGTTCATCCCCGCGTCCGACCCCGGGCGCAACAGGCCCTCCTCGCGCAGCGCGGGGTCTGCCATGAGGTCGGCGTAGCGGGCCAGATGCGCGTCGGTATGGCCCCAGCGGTTCTCGAAGGCAAAGAGGCCGCGCAGCCAGAGGCCCAGCGGCATCTCCTCGGAGACGCCCATGGCGCCGTGCAACTGGATCGCCTCATGCGCGACATGGCGGGAGAGCCGCCCGATCTTGGCCCGCGCGCCCGAAACGGCGCGGGCGCGGTCCCTGGGCGAGAGCGTCAGGCTGAGGGCGGCGAGCAGGGCGGAACCCCGGGCCTCGTCGCGCTTGACGGCCATCTCGGCCATGCGGTGCCTGAGCGCCTGAAACTTGGCCAGCGGCTGACCGAATTGCACGCGTGTCTTGGTGTAGTCGACCGTTGCATCGATCAGCCCCTCCATGGCGCCCAAGGCTTCGGCGCAGGCGGCGGCATTGGCGCGGTCGAGGGCTTCCAGAAGCGCGGGGGTCGCATCGGTGCCGGGGCCGCCCAAGGGGACGGCGAGGGTAGCGGCAAACGTCAGATCCGCAGCGCGGCCGCCGTCGATGTGGTCGTATTCCGTGACCGCAAAGGGCGTCACGGCGAAGACGCCGAGCCCGGCGTCGGTCCGGGCGGTGACGAGCCAGAGGTCGGCCGTTCCCGCACCCATCACGGCGCGCTTGCGTCCGTGCAACGCCCCGTCCCAGCGGGTCGCGACACCCAGAAGCGTGCGGTCCTCGTCATGGGCGACGGCGATGCGCAACCGGCCCTCAGCCAGCGCGGGCAGCCATTCGGCCTTCTGCGCCTCGCTGGCCGCGGCCTCGATCAGCGCGGCGGGCAGGACGGCGCCCGCGACCCAGCCGGGGATACGGGCGCGGCCCATCTCCTCGGCCAGAACCGCGATCAGGGGAGCGGCGCCACCGAGGCCGCCGAACGCCTCCGTCACCGGCAAGGCCAACCAGCCCTGTTCGGCGAAATCGGCCCAGCCCGCGCCACGCGCCAGCAGCCCCCGCGCGGCATCCCGCAAGAGGCGCTCGTCATCCCCCGGGGTCAGGCGCATTCAGCCCTCGCGCACATAGGACCCGTGGCCGGGCCGATAGGTCTTGTCGTCGAGGAATTGCTTCAACCCGTGCTCGCGGCCCTTTTCGGGGTCCACGAAGGTGGTCTGGTCGGCCTTGGCGGTCAGGTATTCCGCCGCCTGCTCCCAATCCATGTACCGGGCGTATTTATAGGCCATGCGCGCCTGACGCAGCACGGTCGGGTTCTTGCCCAGCAGGATCTTGGCCAGTTCCGTGGTGCGGGCACGGAGTTGATCGGCCGGCACGGCCTCGTTGATCAGGCCCATTTCCTCGGCCTTCCGGCCGTCGAATTTCTCGCCGGTCATGACGTAATACATCGCCTTGCGGTCGCCCATCACGGTCGAGATCGCCTTCGAGACCACGCCGCCCGGGATCACGCCCCAGTTGATTTCGGAAAGGCCGAAGGTCGCGCCCTCATCGGCAATCGCCAGATCGCAGCAGATCAAGGGCGTGAAAGCGCCGCCGAAGCACCAGCCGTTGACCATGGCGATGGTGGGCTTGGCGTAATGGATCAGCCCCCGCCATTGCCAGTAGCGGGTCGAGCGATAGGCGCGCATCCGCTCCACATCCGACACGCCATCGGTCGCGCGGAAGAAATCCTTCAGGTCCATCCCGGCCGAAAACGCCTCGCCCACGCCGGTCAGCACGATGACGCCGCAGCGGTCGTCCACCTCCAGCGCGTCGAGCGTGGCGCTCATCTCACGGGCCAGACCCACCGACATGGCGTTGCGCTTGTCGGGGCGGTTCAGCTGCACCCAGGCGATGCCGTCCTCGAAATCTACCAGAACATCCTGGCCCCAGGGATCATTGGACATGGTCTCTCCTTACGATTGGCTGATGGTCTTGGTGACCAGATAGGCGTCCATCCCCTCGGTCCCGCCCTCGCTGCCGTAGCCGGATTGCTTGACGCCGCCGAAGGGGGTTTCGGGCATGTTTATCATGGTGTTGTTGATGCCGAGCATCCCCGCCTCGACCCGGTCGGAGAGCGCCTGCGCGGTCGCGCTGTCGCGGGTGAAAGCATAGGAGGCGAGGCCGAAGGGCAGGCGGTTGGCCTGATGGATCACCTCATCCAGCGACTGGAACCGGGCGGTCACGGCGATGGGGCCGAAGGGCTCCTCGTTCATGATGCGGGCGGTGTCGGGCACATCGGTCAGGATCGTGGGCGCGAAGAAATTGCCGCGGTTGCCCAGCGCCTCGCCGCCCAGGCGGAGGCTCGCGCCGTGGTTCACCGCATCCTCGACCAGCGCCTGCATGGCGGTGATCCGGCGGGGGTTGGCCAGGGGGCCCATGGTCGTGGCCGGGTCCATGCCGTCGCCGACCTTCAGCTTTTCGGCCGCCGCGGCGAAGCCCTCGACAAAGCGGTCATGCACCGCCTCGTGGATATAGAAGCGGGTCGGCGCGATGCAGATCTGGCCGGCGTTGCGGAATTTCGCCCCGGCCAGCGCCTGCACGGCGGCGTCGACATCGGCATCCGCGAAGATCATCACCGGGGCGTGGCCGCCCAGCTCCATCGTCGCCCGCTTGACGCCCGCCTTGGCGGCGAGGATCGCCAGTTGCTGGCCGACACTGGTCGAGCCGGTAAAGGTGATCTTGCGGATTTCCGGGGCGGCGATCAGGCGTTCGCTGACCTCGCCCGGCACGCCATAGACGACGTTCAGCACGCCCTTGGGCAGGCCCGCGTCATCGAGCGCGCGGGCCAGTTCCATGACCGAGGCCGGGGTTTCCTCGGACGGTTTGATGACCATGGTGCAGCCGGTCGCCAGCGCGGCCGAGATCTTGCGCGCCGGGATCACGGCGGGGAAGTTCCAGGGGGTGAAGGCGGCGACCGGGCCCACCGGCTCGCGCGTGACCATCCAGCGCATGCCGGGCACGCGGGCGGGGACGATGCGGCCATAGGTCCGGCGCCCCTCGTCAGCGGTATAGTCGAAGATATCGGCCGAGATCAGGGCCTCCATCCGCGCCTCGGCGAAGGGTTTGCCCTGTTCCAGCGTCATCCGGCGGCCGATATGGTCGGCGCGCTCCCGCAGCAGATTGGCCGCCTTGCGCAGGATCATCGCCCGGTCATAGGCGGGCACCCGGCGCCAGCTGGCGAAGGCCGTCTCCGCCGCCGCCGTCGCGCGGTCCAGATCCGCGGCGCTGGCATGGGGCAGCAGGCCAACGGGTTCGCCGGTCGCGGGGTTCAGGACGGGCTCCGTCACCCGGCCCTCGGCCCCCAGCCATTCACCGGCGATGAAGAGCTGCAAGGCGCCGTAGCGGTCGTCGATCTTGGTCATGGCTCACTCCGTCACGAAGAGGGCGTCGAGCGCGACCGCGCCCTCCGCATGGACAACCAGCGGGTTGATATCGACCTCGAGGATCTGCGGATTGGCCCGCATCAGCGCGCCGAGCCGCACCGCCACCTCGGCCACCGCATCGACATCGCGCGCGGGCTGGCCGCGGAACGGGCCGAGGAGACGGGCGGATTTCAGGGACAGGATCTCGGCCTTGGCGCGGGCGAGGCTGACATCGGCGGGCATCAGGCGGGAATCGCGCAGCACCTCGATCCAGACGCCGCCAAGGCCCACCAGCACCATCGGCCCCCAGTTCGGATCGCGCTTGGCGCCGATCACCAGTTCGAGGCCGGGGGCCACCATCTCCTCGACCAGCACGCCGTCCAGCGTCAGGCCGGGAGCGGCGGCGGCGATATTGGCCTGAAGGCGGTCCCACCCGGCCCTGAGCGAGGCCTCGTCCTTCAAGCCCACGATGACCCCGCCCGCGTCGCTCTTGTGGCTCAGCTTGGCGGCCTGCGCCTTCAGCACCAGCGGGTAGCCGATGCGCGCCGCAATCGCGACGGCCTCGTCGGCGGTCTTGGCCATGCCGCCCTTCGGGACCGAGAGGCCCAGATCGGCCAGCACCTGCTTGCCGAGATATTCCACCACCGCGCCACCCCTGGGCAGGTCCAGCGTCGGGGCGCTGCGCGTGTCGCGATCCTCGGCCGCGACGCGGGCGGCGGCGTAATCCGCGACCAGCTTCATCGCCCGCATGGCCCGTTCGGGCGAGCGGAAGAAGGGGATGCCGCAGGCGCGTACCTTCTCCACGAAGGCGGGCGCCAGCGGGTAATCGTCACCGATCAGACAGAAGACGATGGGTTTGCCCGCGGTCTGATAGACCGGCAGCAGGTAGTCGATCTTCTTCTCCTGCATGGCGGGCGAGCCGCCGGCATGGACGCTGAGGATGATGCCGACGCCCGGGTCCTTCAGCATCGCCGTGGCCGAGGTGCCGTAGATCCCGGGATTGGCAAAGCCCGTGGTGCCGATGTCGAAGGGGTTGTCGACATGGACGTAAGGCGGGACCTGTTCGGTCAGTTCGGCCGTGACCTCGGGCGAGAGCTGGGCGATGGGCAGGCCGATCGTCTCGCCGAAATCGAAGGCAAGGCCGCGGATGGCGCCCGAATTGGTGACGATGCCCGCAGCCCCCGGGGCGGGGGCGGGGAAGCGGGCGAGGATGGCGCAGGTGTCGAACATCTCGTCCAGCGTCGGCACGCAGACCACAGCCTCGGCCCGGGCAGCCGCCAGCATCAGCGCGTGATCGCCCGCGAGCGCCCCGGTGTGGGACTCCGCCGCCTTGCGCCCCCGTTCCGAGGAACCCGGGTGCAGCATGACGATGGGTTTGCCCAAGCCCCGGGCGCGCGCGGCCAGCGTCAGGAACCGCGCCGGGTCGCGCAGCTGTTCGACATAGACGGCGATGACGGCGATTTTCGCGTCATCGAGCGCGTGGTCGATGAAATCCTCGGCGCTGAGCAGCGCCTCGTTGCCGGTGGCCACGACATGCGAGATGGCGACCGAGCGGGCCTGCAGCGCGAAACGGATATTGGCCGCCGTGGCGCCGGATTGGGCGATGATGGCGACGCGGGCGCCGTCGCCCACGTCATGCCGGGCGACAGGCTCGAAGGTCATCGGCACGCCGGCGACGAAATTGGTGTAGCCCATGCAGTTCGGACCCAGCAGCGCCACGCCCGCGTCCGAACAAAGCTGCGCCAGCTCCTCCTGCGCGCGGCGGCCGTCGTCCGAGGCCTCGGCAAAGCCCGAGGTGAAGATGACGATGGCGCCGACGCCCTGCGCGATGCAGGCCACGACCGAGTCGCGGATCGCCTTGAAGGGCACGATCAGCACGGCCACGTCCACGCCCCTCGGCAGGTCGGCCACCGATTTGACGCAGGGCCGCCCGTTGATCTCGTCGCGCGAGCGGCTGACGAGGTGGATGTCGCCCTTGAAGCCGAAAAGCTCGAGGTTCGACAAAACCCCGCCGCCCACCGAGTCGCGTTCCGGCGTCGCACCCAGGATCGCCACCGAGCGCGGGTTGAGCAGGCGCTCCACCGCGCCGCGCGCGCTGCCCTCCGGCTTTGCAGTTTCGCCCATCATGCCCCTCCCTCAAGTCCCGGTTTTCGGTCCGGCGAGAACTGGGTATCAGGGAGCCGTATATCTGTCAACGCGCCCCCTGATCCCCGCTCGCCCCGTCCTCAGCCGCGGCCGAGGAAGGGCATGGTCACCGGCAGGATCGTGCCCTCGTAGAGGTTCACGTCATCGGGCAGCGAGGCCATCAGCACCACGACCCGCGCCACGTCCGAGGCCGCCATGGTGCCCGGGCGAGGCTGGTCGGTGATGCCCGGCACCAGCGAGCTGACGGTCGAGCCCGGGTGGACCATCGACACGGCGATGCCATGCGGACGGCCATCCAGCGCCAGCGAATGCGTCAGCCCCTCAAGCCCGAACTTGGTCGCGGCATAGGCGGCGGTATCCGGGCGCGGCACCTTGGCCGAGATCGAGCCCACGTTGATGACCCGCCCGCCGCCCGCCGGGATCATGGCGCGGAACGCCGCCCGCGCGCCGAGGAAGACCGAGGTGAGGTTGATCGCCACCACCTCGGACCAGCGGTCGAGGGTCAGGTCGACGGTCGGCGTGTGATCGGCGATGCCGGCGTTGTTGACCACCAGCCGCGGCGGGCCGAAGGCCGCCTCGCAGGCGGCAAAGAGCGCCTCGACCTGGCCCTCATCCGTCATGTCGGTGGGCACGGCCAGCGCGGTGCCGCCCTTGGCCTCGATCCCGGCCACGAGCGCAGCCAGCTTGTCGGCGCTGCGCGCGGCGACGACGACCTTGGCGCCCTCGGCCGCCAGAGCCTCGGCAATGGCCAGCCCGATGCCCGAACTGGCCCCGGTCACGATGGCGATACGATCCTTCAGCAGCATGTCTTCCTCCCAGAGTGTCGATGTTCCGGCCCCGACCCGGTGGCCAGAATCAGCCCCCGGATCGCGACAATCCTCCTGCGGTTGAGCGCCGGTCCCCGAGGTCCCCGCCGAGCGCGGCGATCTGCCCGCAAGATCGGCCCCGCAGGGCCTGTCATCCGACATCGTATAAATTCATGTGACAGAGTTGAAGCGATATTCGGGAGCCGAATATACAAAAAAATTATGATAATACAGATATTTGCGAGACGCTTACGTGAACGTCAGGCTTGATCTCGACGCGAATCACCACGAAAATACCTGTTGACTGCAAGGGCCCGTGCCGCATGAATGAGGGCAGGAAGCGGTCGCCCGACCGGGTTCCCGTTCGGATCGTACCCCGGCAAAAGGCGGGTCCGCTCCGACGAAATCCGGGTGCGACTGCCGCCGACACCGCGCGTGCCTCAGGGAGATTGGGAGGATTGACCCTATGATGGACCTGCTTAAGACCACCCGCCGCCAGCTGTTGTCGCTGGTCGGCGCCGCGGCCATGACCGCGGCCGTTTCGGCCCCGGCGCTGGCCCAGACCGGCGATTTTCCGAACCGGCCGATCACCTTCATCTGCGCCTTCCCGGCCGGGAGCGGTGCCGACACGCTGGTTCGCTATTTCGCCAACGCGATCCAGGAAGCCACCGGCCACACCATCATCGTCGACAACAAGCCGGGCGCGGCGGGGACGATCTCGGCCGAGTTCGTGGCGCGCTCGGATCCCGACGGCTATACCGTCTATGTCCATTCGGGCTTTTCCACCGCCGTGAACTATTCGCTGTGGAACAACCCGGCCATCGACCCGCGCACCGACCTGCGCGGCGTCGCCGGGATCAACGAACAGCCGTTCTTCATCGTCGTCGGCGTCGAGTCGACCATCCAGTCGATCGAGGAGCTGAACGCCTATCTGCTGGCCGAGGGCGAGAACGCGACCTATGGCACCTCGGCCACCTCGGGGCGGCTGCTGGCGGCGCAATACCTGTCCGAACTCGGCGCCACCCCGACCGAGGTGCCCTATCGCACCGGGATCGAGATGGTGCCGGACGTGGTCAACCTGGCCGTCGACTTCGCCGTGACCGATCCGGTCACCGCCATGGTGCAGGCCCGCGAAGGCCGGGTGCGGGTGCTTGCCACCGGCTCGGGCTCGCGGATGGACATCGCCCCTGATGTGCCCTCGCTGACCGAATACGGCATGACCGTAGATCAGGTCGGCGTCTGGGCCGCCTGGGTTCCGGCCGGCACGCCCGACGATGTCGTCGCCACCCTGGCCGAGATGTTCGGCACGGTGATGGCCGAGCAGGGCACGCAGGACTTCCTGCGAACGATGGGCGGCGTTCCGTGGATCGCCACGCCCGAGGAAGTGGACCAGCGGATGCGGGAGAACGTCGAGCAGGGCGCCTTCCTCGTCGATCTGGCGCAACTTCCGCGCAACTGACCGGGGCGCGCGTGATCGCGCCACCTGCACGAACCGGGCGTCGGGGGGCAGGGCTCTCCGACGCTCTTGCATGAGGGGCCCGACGCCAGGGTCCAAGGCACACGGGAGGTGCTTTTGAGCAGAATAAAGGCAGTCGACATCCTGGCAGGGGGATTCGTCGTACTCATCGGCGTCCTTGCCATCGTTGAATCGACCAGTTTCGACATGGGCACATCGCGCCGCATCGGCCCGGGATACTTCCCGTTCTACGTCGGCGTGTTGATGGTCCTCCTCGGCCTCGTCATCGCGGTCGAGAACCTCTGGACCCGGACCGCCAGCGATTTCGGCTGGAGCTTGCCGCCGATGCGCTCGCCCTTCCTGATCCTGGCCGCCGTCGCGGCTTTCGCGGTGATGATCGAACGCTTCGGCATGTTCCCGTCGATCTTCGTCGCCGTCTTCCTCGGCTCGCTGGCCGATACCAACACCTCGATCTGGCAGAAGCTGACGATCTCGGTCGCCGTCCCCGCCGTCTGCGTCGCCATCTTCAAATACGGGCTTTCGCTCAACGTCGATGTCATCCGGTGGCGCCCATGAGCGATTTTGCCTCCAACCTCGCGCTCGGCTTCTCGGTCGCCTTCTCGTGGCAGGCCATGTGGTACTGCTTCGTCGGTGTGACGCTGGGCACCTTCATCGGTGTCCTGCCCGGCATCGGCGCGCTGGCCGCCATCGCCCTTCTGCTGCCGCTCACCTTCGGCATGGAACCGGCGCATGCGCTCATCATGCTGGCGGGGATCTATTACGGGTCGAACTACGGCGGCTCGACCGCCTCGATCCTGCTGAACCTGCCCGGCACGCCCTCGTCTGCGGTGACCTGTATCGAGGGTTACCCGATGTCGCAGCAGGGCCGGGCCGGCGTCGCGCTGTTCATGACTGCCATCGCGTCCTTCATCGGCTCGATCTGCGGCATGCTGATCATGGCGATCTTCTCGCCACCCATCGCCGCACTGGCTTTCAGCTTCTCGGCGCCCGAGTTCTTCTCGCTGATGGTGCTGGGCATGGTGGCGGCCTCGACGCTCGCCTCGGGCTCGCCCATCAAGGGGCTGGCGATGATCGGGCTGGGGCTGATCCTGGGCATGGTCGGGCGCGACCTCTATTCCGGGCTGCTGCGCTTTTCCTACGGTGTCGACCAGCTGTACGAGGGCCTGCCGCTGGTCGCCGTGGCACTCGGCATCTTCGGCCTGCCCGAAGTCATCAAGAACGCGGGCCAGATCACCGGCCGCACGGTCGAGGCGCGCTCGATCTCCTTCGCGTCCATGTGGCCGACGCGCGACGACTGGCGCCGCAGCTGGGGCGCGATGTTCCGGGGCACCGGGCTGGGGTCGTTCTTCGGCGCGCTGCCGGGCACCGGAGGGTTGCTGGCCAGCTTCATGTCCTACGCCACCGAGCGCCGTGTCGCCAAGGACCCGTCGCGCTTCGGCAAGGGCGCCATCGAGGGCATCGCCGGGCCTGAGGCCGCCAACAACGCCGCCGTGCAGACCGCCTTCATCCCGACGCTGACCCTGGGCATCCCGGGCGATATCGTCATGGCGATCATGCTGGGGGCGCTGACCATCCACGGCATCCAGCCCGGCGTTTCGGTCATCAACAACCACCCCGACCTGTTCTGGGGCCTGCTGGTGAGCTTCCTCTTCGGCAACCTGATGCTGCTGATCCTCAACATCCCGCTGATCGGGCTCTGGGTGCGGATCCTGGCGATCCCGTATTGGGTGCTCTACCCGTTCATCATCGCCTTCATCTGCATCGGCGTTTACAGCGTCTCGAACTCGGTCGTGGACCTCTATGTGCTGATGTTCTTCGGTGTCCTCGGCATCCTGATGAACATCCTGCGGTTCGAGCCGGCGCCGCTGGTGCTGGGCCTGATCCTGGGGCCGATGCTGGAAGAGAACCTGCGCCGCTCGCTGACCCTTTACCGCGGCAGCTATACGGTGTTCCTGACCCGGCCGATCTCGGCGCTGTTCATCGGCATCGCGGTGCTGATCCTGGCCTGGACCATCTACGGCATGTTCCGCGCCCGGGCCCGCCGCCGCGCCGCGCTGGCCGCGGGCGGCGAGTGACCGGAGCCCGATGAACGACGAAAGGGCGGCAGGGTGATCCTGCCGCCCTTTCCTTTTGGCCCCCCGGGCGAGCGGCACGGAAAAAGGGCGGCCGGATCACTCCGCCGCCCGTCGTTCTTGCCGCGATGGCGCGTTCAGTCGCCGCTGCGGTCGTAGGCGCCCAGACCCGGGCGATAGCGCTTTTCGTCGATGAACTGGCTCATGCCCTTGGCCGCGCCCTGCGTCCGGTCGCGGAAGGTGGTCGAATCCGCCTTGGCCATCAGATATTCCAGCGCCTGATCCCAGCCCATCTGCCGCACATGGTGATAGGCGGTCTTGGCGCCGCGCAGGACGTGCTGGTTCTTGGCCTTGAGGGTCTGCGCCAGCTTGGTGACCTCGGCATGCAGCTGGTCGGCGGGCACCGCCTTGTTCACCAGCTTCATCTCGGCGGCCTGTCTGCCGTCGAAGGTCTCGCCGGTCATGATGTAATACATCGCGTCGCGCTGGCTCATGACCATGGACACCGATTTGGTGACGATGCCCGCGGGGATGATGCCCCAGTTGATTTCCGACAGGCCGAAGGTCGCGTCCTCGGCGGCAATCGCCAGATCGCAGCCGATCAGCACCTGGAACGCCCCGCCGAAGCACCAGCCGTTCACCGCGGCGATGGTCGGCTTGCGGTAGAACATGGTCCGGCGCCATTGCCAGGCGGCGTTCATCGCGAACAGCTTGTCGCGCTCATGCGGCGGCCAGGCCTCGGTCTCGCGGAAATACTCCTTGAGGTCCTGCCCGGCCGAGAAGGCGTTGCCCGCGCCGGTGATGACGATCACCTCGGCCTCGTCCATGCCCTCAAGCGCGTCCATGACCGCCGTCATCTCATAGACGATCCCGGGGTTGATGGCGTTGCGCTTGTCGGGGCGGTTGAGGGTGACCCAGGCCACGCCGTCCTCGATGGCGAGGGTGACATTCTCCCCCCAGCCCTTGCCCGCACCATCGTGACTCATTGTCAGACTCCCTGAGTTCCACTACGCTTTGAAGGAGACCATATCAGGGTGCCTTATACTGTCAATGTCCGAAAACACCGCTTTGTCCGACCTCCGTCCCCGGCTGATCTATCTGGTCAACAACATCAACCTGCTGACCCGCAAATCGCTGGACGAGCGCCTGAAGGCGCACCAGCTGGGCGGGCTGCAATACACGATCCTGACGCTGGTCCGGGACCGCGAGGGGATTTCCTCGGCCGAATTGTCGCGCCGGTTCTTCGTCACGCCGCAGACGATGAACGAAAGCGTCACCGCGCTGGAACGCCGGGGCCTCATCACCCGCTCGGAGAGCGAGGCGAACAAGCGCATCCTCTGCGCCCGGATCACCGACGAGGGCCGCGCCCTGCTGGCGCAATGCGACGCCATCGCCAACGAGGTCGAGGCCGAGGTCTTCGGCGGTCTGCCCCCGGGCGATCTGAAGGCCCTGCACCGGATCCTGCGCGACCAGCTGCACCGGATGATGCAGCAGGTCTGAGGGACCGGCTCAGGCCGGGATCGGCAACCGCGTCGCGTCGTATTCGAACAGCCAGTCGTAGCGCAGGCGCACCTTGTCGGGCTGCCATTCGCTTTCGACATAGCGCGGCGCCTCGACGGGATCGGCCAGCACCGGGTTGTGGAACCGGTGCAGGTTGGCCTCCGAGCCCTTGACGATCGCCGCCGTCCGCTCGCTGCGCAGCCCTTCATAGGTCATCAGCGCCCCGGCCGGATCCTGCTGGTTCTCGTCCAGACAGCGGGCCAGGATATAGCCGTCCTCGATGGCCATGATCGCGCCCTGCGCCAGGAAGGGCAGGGTCGGGTGGCAGGCGTCGCCCAGAAGCGTGACGCGGCCCTGCGTCCAGTGCGGCAGCGGGTCGCGCGCCGCCAAGGCCCAGCGAAAGGGCGTGCCCATCACGTCGATCACCGCATGGATCAACGGGTTCCAGCCGGCGAAATCGGCCTTGCATTCCGCGGTGCTGCCCGCCGCGGTCCAGCTTTCACTGGTCCATTCGCGGTTTTCCACCAGCCCCACGAAATTCATCAGCCGGTTGCCGCTGATCGGATAGGTGATGACATGGCCGCCCGGGCCGATCCAGTTGGTGCCCACGGGGCGTTGCAGTTCGGCCGGAAGCGCCTCCATCGGGGCCAGCCCGCGCCAGGCCATCAGCCCGGTGAAGCGCGCCTGCGGCGATTGCCACATCTGCGAGCGCATCCGCGAATGCACCCCGTCCGCGCCGACCAGCAGATCGCCCCGCGCCCGCCGCCCGTCGGCCATCAGCAGCGTGACGCCGCTCTCGTCCTGTTCGAACCCCGTGGCCTGCGCGCCGGTAACCACCGCGCCGGGCTTCAACGCCAGAACCGCCTCGGTCAGCACCCGGTGCAATTCGCCCCGATGCGCCATCCAATAGGGGGCCCCGAAGCGAGCGATGCTGTCCGCGCCAAGGTCGAAGAGCTTCCAGCTCTGCCCGGTGTTCCACAGCCGCACCTCCTTGGCCGCGGCCTCGCAGATCACCGGCTTCAGCGCCTCTTCCAGCCCCATCTCGATCAGCACCCGCGTGCCGTTCGCCGCCAGTTGCAGACCCGCGCCCAGTTCCTTCAACTCGGGCGCCTGTTCGAAGACCGTCACGTCATGGCCGCGCTGCAAGAGCGCCAGCGCCGCGGTCATGCCGCCGATGCCGCCGCCCGCGATCAGTACCTTCGCCTTGGCCATCTCAGCCCTCCAGCTTGCGGGCGGCGCACCATTCGGCCACCGCGTCGATACAGGCCGCCAGCAATTCCGGCTGGCCCAGGTAGTAATGCGTCGCGCCCTGCAGCTCGACATAGGTCTTGTCCGGCGTCGCCAGCGCGTCGCGGATCGCCGGGTTATGCGTGGCGGGCACCGCATCGTCGGCGGTGTTGACGATCTGCAGGACCGGCGCGCGGGTGATCCTCGCCGCGTTCATCGGGCCCTTGGCGTTGGACAGGTCATAGCTCCACTGGCTGAGCCAGGACCTGAGCGAGGTGTACCGCGCCAGCCCCACCGGCCCCACGTTCACCGTCAGCGGATGGCCCATATAGGTCCATTCCGGCCGCCGCCCGTTCGGGTCCAGCGTCGGGTCCAGCCAGCGGGGATCGCACATCGTCCGGTGGACGACGAAGGCGCGCTCGACCTCGGGCGTGCCGCGGGCTTTCAGGTCATGCAGCAGCGTCAGCGCCCAGTCGGTGATCCGCCGGTTCCGGGCCCGCTGCGCCTCGCGGAAGCGGGCGACGAAGGCCGGGTCATAGGGCGGCTGATGCGGGCAATCGGGGCTGTAGATGTCGAGATCGGGGTCGCGGCGGTCGGGGTCCGTCTCGTCCAGGACCGAGGGGTCCAGCCATTCGGTCAGCGTCTCGGCCCGGCTGAGATGCGCGGCGATGAAGATCACGCCATCGGCCGGGATCAGCCCCGCCGCGGTCAGATCCACCGGGTCGCCCGCGGGGGTATGGGTGATGGTCGGGTTCTCGGCCTGCGCCTGGTAGAAGAGCGACAGCGACCCGCCGCCCGACCAGCCGACCAGCACCACCGTCTCATAGCCCAGGGTTTCGCGGGCGTGGCGGATCCAGGCGCCGAGGTCCAGCGCCACCTTCTCCATGATGAGCGCGGCATCGTTGCGGGCATAGCGGCTGGCGGCGCAAAGGACATGGAACCCCCGGTCGGCCAGCGCCATCGGCATCGGCAGCAGCTGCAGGGTCGAGGTCGGGTGCATGAAGACGAAGACCGTCGTCGAGGGGCGCCCGCCCTTCAATAGCTGCCCCTCAAGGTTCACCATCCCCGAGTTTCCGGCAAAGCCGTAAACCTCGGTCGCTTTGACCTGTTCGGCGAAGGAGACAATCTGCAAATGCCGCTGCCACGGGGTTTTCTGCCGCATTTTCAGTGTCTTTCCGTCTCTCTTCCAGGGAATCCGCCGGGGCCGGGGAATTTGCTTTTGTCAAACGTGGTTCAATTATTCCGAATATCTGGCCCGCGTCAACCATTTCGCGGGCATGAAAAAGGCCGCCCCCGGGGCGGCCTTTCGCGGGAAGGGCGGGGGTCAGGCCTTGGCCAGCAGCTTGGCCTTCTTGGCGCCCCAGGCCTTGAGCACGTCATGCGCCTCGCGCGCCTGCTCCTCCAGATAGCCGGGCTCGTCGACCCGGGCGGTCACCTCCAGCCGCAGCCCGTTCGGGTCGAAGAAATAGATCGACTTGATGAAATGGTGGTCGACCACCGGCGTGACGCTGACGCCCGCCGCCTTCAGCCGCTCGCCCATCGCCTCGACCTCGGCCACGCTCGCCACTTCGACGGCGAAATGCATGACCCAGCCGGGGGTGTTGGGCGAGGGTTCCGGCATCTGGTTCTCGCCCAGGTCGAAGAAGGCGATGTAGGAGCCGTCGCCCATCTCGAAGAAGAAATGGGCATAGGGTTTTTCCTCGCCGGTCGAGGGCACCTTGTCCGACATCATGCAGGCCACCAGCGGCAGGCCCAGAATGTCTTCGTAGAACTTGCGGGTCTCCTCGCCGTCGCGGCAGGGGAACGAGTAATGGTAAAGACCCTTGATCTTGGGCGGTTGCATGGGATCCTCCTCAGCTTGCCTTGACAGGATGGCACGCGGGCGCGCAGTCTGGCGTCCCCATCAAGGGGGGACAAGAATGATGCCCGAGGCTCTGGCCGATCTGATCCTGACGCTGGGCGAGCCGGGCTTCGGCCCGGCTCTGATGCGCTTTCTCGGGCGCGAATGCGGGGCGGATCTGTGCTCGGTCTTCGTCATCGAGGGCGACAGCGCCCGGGTGCTGGTCGCCGAAAGCGCCGATCCCGAGGCCAGCGCCTTTGCCCGCATCGCCTCGTTGCGCTATGCGCAGCGCTACTGGCGGCGCGACACGTCAGCGGTGACGGCGCTGGGCCGGGCGCATCGGGCGATGCAGGTCCTGAAGCGCCCGGCGCAGGGAATCCGCGACATCGATTACCGCCACGAATGCTATACCGAGGGCGCGGTGCTGGAGCGGTTGTCGCTCTATCGCGCGGGCGCGCCGGGGATCATCGCCAACGCCTATCGCGCGCGCGACACCGGCCCCTTTCCGCCCGCCGCGCTGCGCGCCTTCGCCGCGCGGGCGCCGGTCCTGCACGCGGCCTTGCTGCGGCACGCGCGGCTGGTGCCCGTGGCGGCGCCCGCCGATCCGCTGGCGGGTCTGAGCCCGCGTGAGGCGCAGGTGGCGCGCCTGACGGCCGCAGGCGAAGACCAGCCGCGCATCGCCCAGGCCCTGGGCCTCGCGCCCCATTCCGTCATCACCTACCGTCGCCGCGCCTATGCCAAGCTGGGTGTCGCCGATCGCCACCAGCTGCGGCGGCTGCTGGAGACAGGAGCCGGGTGACGATCCGCCGCGCGTCTCGACGGAGGTTGTGCCGCTCACGCTCTCCCACGGGCCTGTCTGGCTGACCGACCTGACGCTGTGCCGAGGAGGCGCCCTCGGGTGGGAAAGTCGTGACCCCTGCCGCCATGGGGGGGCGGGACAAATGTGTGGCGCTCCGGTCGCCTCCGCGCTCACCGGGCCAGGACCTGAGCGCAAGGCCGCCCCTCAGCCCATCCCGCGCGCCCGAACTCTCCCGATGTGGCGTCAAAACAACGTAACGCCCCCTGCGGGTGTCGGCCGCGCCGAGGGGCGGGGTGGCGGTGGGGCGGCGATGGCGGGCTCCACCGTGCCGGTGACATGCACGACCCGCGCCTTGCCGGTCGCCGGATGGAAATTCACCCGCCGCGCCTCGGCCCCGCCGAGGTCACGGCCGACCACCGGGAATTCCTCGGCCGCGAGGTAGCGCAGGGCGAATTCCACGTTCCGGGGCCCGATATCGGCGAAACGGCCGCTCATCCGGCTGCCGCCAAAGACCTTCGCCTGAAGCCGCGCCCGTGAGGCGCCGCGCTTGAGCATGTTGTTGATCAGCAGTTCCATTGCGTTGGCGCCGTATTTCAGGCTGGTTGCCTCGCCCTCGGAGGCATCGGCAAGCAGGTAATGGTTCATCCCGCCGATCCCGAAATTGGGATCGAACAGGCAGACCGACACGCAGGAGCCAAGGACCGTCGACAGAACCACATCGGGATCGTCGGAAACCAGGAATTCGCCGCGGATCACCGGCACGACATGCGTGCTGTACCCCTCCGGCCAGGAGTGTTTCGACGGGCTCACGCGCGTATCCTCTGTGTTGCCTTCAACAGCGCCGGCCCGATCGCCGACAGCGGCAGTTCCTGATCCACGGCGTCGAGGTCGCGCGCGGCGCCCGGCATGCCATAGACGACCGAGGTCGCGCGATCCTGTCCGATGGTGCGGGCGCCCGCCTGGCGCAGGGCCAGGAGTCCCTCGGCCCCGTCGCGCCCCATGCCGGTCAGCAGCGCCGCCGTCACCCGCCGCGCCACCGGCACGGCAGAATGAAAAAGCGCGTCGACCGAGGGGCGATGCCCGCTCAGCCGATCCCCGGCCTTCAGGCGGCACCGCAGGGACGTGGCATTCTCCAATACCAGATGGGCCTCGGCGCCGGGGGCAATCAGGATGCGGCCGAAAGCCGGGACTTCGCCCTCGGCGGCCTCGCGCACATCGGGGACGACATTGCGGTCGAGAAGCCGCGCCAGCCCCGCGCTGTAGGCGGCACCCGTGTGCTGGACCACCAGGGTCGGCGGGCAATCGGCCGGAAAGCTGCCGAGAACCCGCAGCAAGGCATCGACGCCGCCGGTCGACGAGCCGATCAGGATCAGCCGGTCCGCCCCCGAGGGATCCACCGCGCGCAACAGACCAGCGCCTGCGGCCGGGGGCGGCAGCCGGCCGCCGACCAGGCAGCGGCGCAGTCCTTCGGCCAGGGTTGCGTCGTCTCCCTCGGGGTCGAGGCCGGGCGCACCCGGGCGCGCCGCCAGTGCCGTCCAGCGCACCGACAGGGTGCGGAACAGGATCTCCATCATCTCGAATTCGGGCCTGCGGGTCAGCTCCTCGGCCAGGAGGGCCAGAGTCGGTGGCCGGTGTTCGACGGCGTTGAAAGTCTCGGTCAGGTCGCTGCACAGGTCGCTGATGGTCACGTCGGCCAGTGCGGCCAGCCGCTCGGCAAGGCGACGGCGTCGGGTCTTGTCAGGATCTGCCACCAGGATGCGCATCAATACCCCCCTTCAAGGATCCAGCAGGATCAGAAGTCCTGCCAGCGTGCAGTGTTGGCCGCGATCGGAAAGGCGGGGGGCAGCTCGTCCGCCGCCCTTTCGGCAAAGGCCTGCTCCAGGTCCAGGTCCGCGGCCGGGCGGGGCGTCAGCTCGGCCAGCGGCGTGGTATCGAGGTGAACGGGCTGCTGCCCCCCCTCGGCGGGGTTGCGGACCCGGAAGCGCGCCACGACCTGGCTGAGCGACAGCGATTCGTTCTTCAGCGTCACCGAGGCGGCCGTGACCTGCTCGACCATCGCGGCGTTCTGCTGCGTCACCTGGTCGAGCTGCGACACGCCCACATTGATCTCCTGCAGGCCCGAGCTCTGTTCGCGGGCGCCATTGGCGATGCCGCCGATCAGCTGGTCGATATTGCCGACGCGCTGGATGATCATGGTCAGCGTCTCGCCGGCTCGACCGACCAGGCCGACCCCCGTCTCGACCTGTTCGGTCGAGCCGGTGATCAGGATCTTGATCTGCTTGGCCGCTTCCGACGAGCGCTGGGCGAGCGCCCGCACTTCGGAGGCGACGACCGCGAAGCCGCGTCCGGCATCGCCCGCGCGGGCCGCCTCGACCCCCGCGTTCAGCGCCAGAAGGTTGGTCTGGAAGGCGATATCGTCGATCACGCCGATGATCTGCGAGATCTCGGTCGAGGATTTGCGGATCAGCGACATGGCGGCGACCGCTTCCGAGACGACCTGGCCGCTCTTCTCGGCCTCCTTCCGGGCATCGGCGACCACGGTTTCGACCTCCGAGGCCGATTCGGCGGCGGCCCGCACGCTGGCGGTCAGTTCGTCCAGCGCGGCGGCCGTTTCCTCGAGCGTCGCCGCCTGGGTTTCCGTGCGGTGCGACAGGTCGTCGGAGGAGGCGCTGATCTCCTCGGCGCGGGAGCGGATCTCGCTGGCATTGGCGGCGATGGTCCGCATCAGCGTTTCCATCGTGTCCACCGTCGCGTTGAAATCGGTGCGCAGCTTCTCGTAACCCGCGGAATAGGGGTCATCGAGGCGCATATCGAGATGCCCGCTGGCCAGATCGCGCAGGCCGCGGCCCAGATCGGCAACCACCCGGGATTGTTCGGCGCGGCCCCGTTCCTGGGCCTGCGCCGCTTCCTCGGCCGCGGACAGCGACTGGCGGAACAGGTCGAGACCCCGGAACAGGCCGCCGATTTCGTCCCGACGCGCGGTGCCGGTGATGGCCAGGTCGTAACGCTTGTCGACCAGCGCCTGCATCGACAGGGAAAAACTCCCCAGCGGCCGGGTGATCGAGCGGGCTACGGCCCAGCCGATGGCCAGGGACAGCAGCACGCCGATCGCCACGACGATCATGGCGCGCTGATTGAAATCGGTGAGGGCCGCAAAGGCATCGGCCTGGTCAAGTTCGACCACCGCGCTCCATTGGTTGCCATGCGCCGAGAAGGGATGGACGGCGACGACGGCCGCGGCACCGTGAATACCCGTCGCTTCGTCGAATTCCGCCGTCTCGCCGGCCCGCGCGGCGGTGACCTGCGGCAGATCGGGCAGCGCGCCGAACATCGCGAAGGCATCGCCGATGCGGCTGGCATTGCGGGAGGTACCGTCGGGGGCGACGACATAGATCTCGTCCCGGTCGAGCAGATCGGCGGCTTCGAGCGCGGCGCCGATCCCTTCCTCGGACAGTTGGAGCGCCACCACGCCGATCACCGGGTTGCCCGGCACCTCGTGATCGACGATCTGGCGGGCGACAAAGGCGGCCGGGGCGCCGTTGCTGGGCGCGTAGGGCGCGAAATCGCTGAACGAGGTGGTTCCGACCGGCCCCTCCATCGCCGCGCGCCAGACCTGCGCCAGCTCGGTATCGCGCAGCGCGCCTTCGCCAAGGTTGATCGCGAAATCGCTTTCCTTGGAGATGTTGTAGACCACATCCCCCTCGGCGGTGATCAGGAACAGGTCGTAATAGCCGAACCTGTCGCGATGGGCCCGCATATAGGGGTTGAACGCTTCGTGCACCGCATCATAGGCGGGGCGGCTGTTACCGCGATCGTAATCGCCGCGTTGACCGGCTGGCAGGGGATTGCGCTCGACATAGGCGCTGCGCACCTCTTCCTGCCAGCCCGGGGATTGCAGCGCCAGCGCCTCGTTGAAGCGGCGCATCGCGTCGGGGGCGAGATGGCCTTCGCCCAGATCCTCGACCGTGCGGAACATCCGGTTCAGCCAATTGGTATACGCGGTACCGGCATGTTCGGCGAGCATGCGGGCCCGCTGGCCGGTCTGCAATTCCAGCTCGGTGCGGAACAGCGAATGGTAGACCCAGGTCGAGGCGCCGATGCTCAGGACCAGCGCCGTGGCGATCAGCAGCGGCAAACGCAGGGCGATGCGGGATTGAGTGAGGCGTTGGAACATGGCGAAACCTCTGAAAGCACGGGACTAGGGTGTGTCGGGCAGCGATGCCGGTCTGGCCGGGAGCGCGCTGTCGTCATCAGCCGGAACAAGGGGAGCAAAGAGATCGATCCGGGGCGGCGGCCGCTGGTCTGCGGCAGGGTCGCGGGCGCCCGCGGACAGGAAACGGGTTCGACTTCGTTCGAGGCGCAGGCCCGCCAGCGGCAGGGCGCTCTGGGCCATCAGATCGGCGGGCAGTTCGCGCCCCAGAAGCTGGGCGATATGCTCCAGATCCTGCAACAGCTGGACCGCAAGGTCGAAATCCTGCACCGCCTGCCGGTTGGCGGCGTTGCTCGGGGCCTCGACCATCGCGGCCTCATAGCGCAACAGCATCAGGCGGATCTCCCCCATGGCCTCGGCCATGCCGGCGAGAAGCGGCGGAATGGGGAAGGGCGCGGCAAGGGTCATAGGCGGCCCACCACCGCCTCGATCGACGCTTTCAGACTGGCCGTGGTAAAGGGCTTCTTGATCAGGTTGTTGAGACCCAGTTTCATGCCGCGTTCCAGGATCTCCTGGCTGGGCGAGCCGGTGATCAGGATGAAGCCGATCTTGGCGGTCATCTTGTTGGCGCGCAGGGTTTCCAGAAGGTCGAGGCCGCTCATGCCGGGCATGTTGTAGTCGCTGATCACCAGATGCGCGGGATTGACCGCCAGGCGGCTCAGCGCCTCGGCGCCCGAGGTCTGGAAGTCGATGTTCTTGACGCCGATCTCTTCCAGGCTCTGGGTCATCAGCCCGCGGCTGACCGACATATCGTCGACGATCATGATCTTGAGGACGTCTTTAAGGGCCATGGCGGATCTGCCTTCAACTGGGGGCCTTGCCGGAGGGGGCGCCGGCGTGGCGGTAGGTGGTGATGCCCGCAGGATCGAGTCCCAGCTCCTGGGGGTCAGCGATGCGTTCGGAATGGCCGATCAGCAGCCAGGCGCCGGGATGCAGGACCTCGGCGAAGCGGGCCCAGAGCTGGCGCTGGGTGGGTTTGTCGAAATAGATCACCACGTTGCGGCAGAAGATCACGTCGAAGCGCCCGCTGATCGGCCAGGGTTTGACCAGGTTCAGGCGGCGAAAGGTCACCAGCGCCTTGAGTTCCGGCCGGACCGCGCGCAGGCCGCCCGTCGGGGGCGCGCGACCGAAGACGCGTTCCTCGAGCGCGGGGGTCGGGAAGAGGCAGATCTTGGGGTCGTATACCCCGTCCTGCGCGATCTGCAGGACGGTCGGATCGATATCGGTACCAAGGATGCGCAGATCGAGTTTCGCGGCGTCGGGTGCCAGCGCCAGGATCGAGCCGGCCAGGGAATAGGCCTCCTGCCCGCTGGAGCAACCCGCCGACCACAGGCGCACCCGCTTGCCCTGCCGCGCCGCCTGCAGGATGGGCGGCAGGATCTGGCTTTCGAGCATCTCGAAATGATGCGCCTCGCGGTAGAAATGGGTGACATTGGTGGTCAGGGCGGTGACGAAATGGTCGGATTCCTGCGCCTCGCCCGATTCGACGACATCGCAATAGGCATCGAAACTGCCGAGGCCCAGCGCCTTCACCCGGCGGCCCAGGCGCGAGCGGATCAGGGGCCGCTTGGCACTTTCCAGGCTCAGGCCCCAGCCCGCCTTGGCGATCCGCGCGATCCGCGCGAAATCGGCCTCGGTCAGGGGCAGGTCGCCATCGCTGGTGGAAGGGCGCGCCAGGGTGGTCATGCGGCCTCCTCACCCTCGCGGGCGAAGAGCGCGTCGAGGTCGAGGACCCGCAGCATGATGTCGTCGACCGGCAGCAGGCCGGTCACGTGGCTGGCGCCGCCGTCACGCCGGATGGTGGGGTTGGGGCGGATCGTCTCGGTGTTGACCGAGAGGATTTCGGACACCGAATCGACCAGCATCCCCATGATCCGGGGGCCGATGGCGACCACCACGACGATGTTGCGGGCGCCGATCTCGGTGGTGCCGAGGCCGAGCCGGGCGGCGAGGTCGACGATGGGGATCACGGCGCCGCGCAGGTTCATCACCCCCAGCACCGAATCCTCGGCGAAGGGCAGGGCGGTCACCTGGCTCCAGCGGCGGATCTCGCGGATCGAGGTGATGGGCACGCAAAACCCCTGGTCGCCCGCGGAAAGCGACACGAATTCAGTGGTATTGCCGCGGTCGTTGGTTTCCTCGTCGCTCATGTCAGGCCTCCAGTTCGATGAGGGGGCGGGCGTTGCGGCGCGGTGAGACCAGCTCGACCAGCGCCTCGGAATCGATGATCAGGGCGATCTTGCCGTCGCCCAGAATGGTTGCTGCGGCGATGCCGGGGACGGTGCCGTAATTGCCTTCGAGGCTCTTGATGACCACCTGGCGCTGGTCCTGGATCGCATCGACGGCGACGGCGATGCTGGCGCCGCCCGCGTCGAGCAGGACGTAGGAGCGTTCGGCGCTCTGCCCCTTGGCGCTGCGCATGCCGAACAGCAGCGCCAGATCGACGATCGGCACATAGGTGCCGCGGACCGAGAGCACCAGTTCACCGGCAATCTCGTGGATGTCGCGGCGTTGCGGGCGCACGGTTTCAACCACGCTGGAGAGCGGCAGCACCATGGTCTCGGCGCCGACGCCGATGATCATGCCGTCCAGAACCGCCAGCGTCAGCGGCAGCGAGATGGTGAAGGTCGAGCCCTCGCCCGCGAGGCTGGTGATGCCGACCTTGCCCCCCAGCGAGGTGATCGTCGTCTTGACCACATCCATGCCCACCCCACGCCCCGAAAGGTTGGTGACATTCTCGGCCGTGGAAAAGCCGGGCATGAAGAGGAGGTTGTCGATCTCGGGCTCGGTCAGCTTGGCGTCGGGCGGAACCAGCCCCTTTTCCATCGCCTTGGCGAGGATCCGTTCGCGGTTGAGACCGGCGCCGTCGTCGGAAACCTCGATCACCACATGGCCGGAACGATGCGCGGCGCTGAGGCGGACGCTGCCCACCTCGCTTTTCCCGGCGGCGCGGCGCTTCTCGGCGGTTTCCAGCCCGTGATCGACCGAATTGCGCAGCATATGGGTCAGCGGGTCGGCCAGGCGTTCGAGGATCGTCTTGTCGATCTCGGTCGCTTCGCCCTCGCTGATGAACATGACCGCCTTGCCGGTGGCCTCGCCCGCCTCGCGCACCACCCGGCCCATGCGCTGGAACAGCGCCTTGACCGGCTGGGCACGGATCGACATCACCGCTTCCTGGATCTCGCGCGCCAGATAGCGGTAATCGTCCAGCGCGGCCATGATCTCGGAATCGGTGCCGAGGCCGCAGGATTCCAGCTTCTGGCTGATGACGGCGTGGTTGATGATCAATTCGCCGACGCTGTTGATCAGCCGGTCCACCCGTTCGGGATCGACGCGGAGCGTGGTCTGGACCGGCGGCGCGGGCGCGCGGGGGGCGGCGGCGCGGGCGGGCGGGGCGGCGGCGGGCGTGACCGGGGCGTCGGCGGGCGGATCGGCCGGGGGATCGACGGCGGGCGCGCGGGCGATGAAGAGGGGGGCTGCTTCGACCTCGACCTCTGGCAGGTCGGGGGCGGTGCTGTCCCCGAGGGGGGCGATGTCGAGCGTGCAAAGCCCTTCGGCGAAGGCGAAGACGCGGCGGATCGCTTCCTCGTCACTGGCGCCTTCCAGCGTCAGGGTCCAGACCAGATAGCCGGCGTCGAAATCGAACCCGTCGAGCGGCGGGACCGCGCTGCTGTCGCAGGTGACGGTCAGGTTGCCCAAGGCGTCGAGCGCCGAAAGAAAGCGCACCGGCTCGTGGCCATTGGCGTAGAACGAGGCGCCCGGGGCGAAGCGGATGGTGAAGCCCTGGGCGGGGGCCGGAGCCTCGACCTCGATCGGCAGGAGCGCCAGCGGCGCCCAGGTGAATTCCGGCTCGGGCGGCGTGTCGGCCTTGGCGTCCTTCGCCGTCGCCTCCAGCTCGCCGATCAGGTCGCGCACCGGGTCGAGCGAGGCCGAACCCTGCTGGCGCGTGGTATCGACCAGCTCGGCCAGCGCGTCGGAGGAGCGGGTGATGAGCCGCAGCACATCCGGCGCGATGTCGAGCTTGTCCGAGCGGATCAGGTCCAGCACCGTCTCATAGGCATGGGCGAAGGTCACCAGGTCGGTGAAGCCGAAGGCGCCGGCCGCGCCCTTGATCGAATGGACCGCCCGGAAGATGGCGTTGATCGTCTCGCCGTCCCAGGCGCCGGAGGCGACGACCTGCAAGCCTTCGGTCAGTGATTCGATCAATTCCTCGCATTCGGCGAAGAACGTGTCGCGCAGGGTTTCGTTGCTCATCCCTCCGCCCCCGTGACCAGTTTGAGGATATCGACCAATTGCCGGTCCTCGAAGGGTTTGACGATCCAGCCGGTGGCGCCGAGGTTGCGCGCCTTGTCCTTGAATTCAGGCGAGCTTTCGGTGGTCAGCACCAGGATGGGCACCTTTCGGTTGGCCCCCCCGCCGCGGATCGCCGCGATCACGCCGAAACCGTCGAGCTTGGGCATGTTGATGTCGGTGATCACCGCGTCGAAGCGGGTGTTCTGGAAGGTGCTGACCCCGTCGGCGCCATCGACCGCCGTGGTGACGGAAAATCCGGCGTCGCCCAGGGTCTGCGAGACGAGTTGACGGATGGTGCGGGAATCGTCGATCGCGAGGATGGTCTTGGCATTCATAGCGCGGTCTCCAGCAGCTGGCCGAGGCCGATCGCTTCCAGGCTTTGCCGGGCGGCGTCGGAAGGATCCTCGATCCGGAAGGCATGGCCCCGGGACAGGGCGGTGGCGCGGGCGGCCAGCAGGATCTGCGCCACTTGCGCGGGGATCGGCCCGGCACCGGCGGCGTCGATCACCAGATCGGTGGCGCCGCGGGTCCGCAGCCGGTCGAGGATGACCTGGGGGGCATCGCTCCAGCCGTCGGCATCGAGCAACAATCGGTCGGAAGCGGGATCGGGCACGGGATCACCTTTTAACAACAAGCAACGTCCTGACCTCTGTATCTGCCAGCCAACCCTTAAAAATGGGTTCGTGGCCAAGGGGCAGGCCCCGCCCGGCCGCCGTTCACGCAGCCGGGACTTGCCTGACCCGCCCGGACATGCGTAACCTTCGAGCCCCGCCCCCCTGATTTTCCGGGCGGAGAGATTTTCGACGACCTATTTCAAGCCGCTGCCCATGGAGGACAAAATGCGGATCATTTACGGGGCCGCCCTGGCTCAGGCGCTGTGCCTTGGCGCCATGCCCGCCCTTGCCCAATCGGGAACCGAGACGGTGACCCTGACCATGGAGGTCAACCAGCCGTCGCTCTTCGACACCGCCCGCCGCGACGTGTTCCGCACGGTGATCGACGACCGCAGCGGCACCACGACGCTGAATGTGGAATGCTCGGCCGGGACCTCGGCGCTCTTCGGGCTGAGCCGCACGGACGAGGCCTGTGCGGTCTCGGGCTCGGGCGTCATCAAGAACCCCAACAACCCGTCGCAGAGCGTGCCGCGGGTCGATTTCGCCGGCGGCTTCACCATCTCGGGCTCGCAGGACGGCTTCACCGACATGCGCTCGCTGACGGTGGGCTACCGCCGCGTGGGCTCGGCCCCTCAGGAGGCCACGACCTTCGGCGGCAATCTGGTGATGATGCCGGAAAGCCCCTCGGCCTCGGCCATGGAGATCGGGCGCAACGCGCTGGCCTATCTGCAGCAGAACGCGGCGGGCAGCGCGCCGGTGGAATACGACACGCGCATCGATTCCATCAGTTTCAACAACTTCGCCATCCCGCATGTCGGACAGGCCAATGCCACCGGCTGCACCTGGAACGGCGACTGGGTCTATTCCTACGCCGCCGAATCGTGGAACGGCGCCTTTGACGTGACCTGCGGCAACACCCGGTTCCGGCTGGAGGGCAACATGTCGCTGGGCGAGGCCCCGGCGGGGTCGGACCATGACGAGGAATATGTCATCAACCTGGTGGTCCCGGGCGAGGGCGGCTCGGGCGGCGATCCCTTCGCGGCGCCGAATCCCTTCGCGACCGTGGATGGCATCACCGGGACGCTGGCCATGTCGAACTCGGGCCGGGCGACGCAGGACGGGGTCTATACCAACGTGGCCGTGACCGGGCAGCTGGTCGGCACCAACGTGCCGCTGGAGGCCGTGCGCGGCTGGGGGCAGATCGTGGCGATCCTCGGCCGGTCCTTCATGGGCGAATGATCACCGCGGCCCGGCGCCCAGGGGCGCGCCGGGCTGCATCCGGCCGGGCAGCGCCAGTGCCGTGTCCCGCACCACCGCGGCGATCTGCATCAACTGCTTGGAAAGCGGGCTGGAATTGCGCCAGATCATGCCGATCGTGCGGCGCGGCTGCGGCTCGGGGAAATGCGAGACCGCGACATCGGCGGACCGGGTTTCGACCGCCACCGCCATCTCGGGGATCAGCGTGACGCCGATGCCCGCGCCCACCATCTGCACCAGCGTCGACAGCGACGAGCCATCCAGCAATTCGCGCGGCAGGGCGCTTTGCAAGTTGCAGAAACTCAGCGCCTGATCGCGGAAGCAATGCCCCTCTTCCAGCAGCAGCAGCCGCATCTCACGCAAGAGGTCCGGCGTCGGCACCGGCAGATTGGCCTCGGACCGGGGGCGGACCAGCACGAAATCCTCGGAACAGAGCGCGACCTCGGTGAAAGCGGGTTCCGAAACGGGCAGGGCGACGATGGCGGTATCCAGCCGCCCCTCGTGCAATTCGGTCAGCAGCTTGGGCGTCACCGTCTCGCGCACATGGATGTCGAGATCGGCGTTCATCCGCGTCAGATTGCCGATCAGTCCAGGCAGCAGATAGGGCGCGACGGTCGGAATCACCCCCAGCCTGAGCCGCCCCACCAGCCGCGCCTGCGAGGCACGGGCCAGATCCTCCAGCTCATCGACCGCGCGCAGGATCTCGCGCGCCCGCCCGGCGAATTCCTCGCCGAACGAGGTCAGCCGCACCTGCCGTGCCGCGCGCTCGAAGAGCGGGGTGCCCAGCGTTTCCTCCATCTCCTTGATCTGCATGGACAAGGCGGGTTGCGAGATGGCGCAGGCATCGGCCGCGCGGCCGAAATGGCCCAGACGGGCGAGCGCCTCGAAATAGCGGAACTGGCGCAGAGTGAGGTTTATCATCAGTTATTCTTATCGAGCCAATCAGGAAATCAAACTTATCCTAATCGAAACCCTTTGCTAGAGTGATTCTAACGAAGGCGGGGAGGACCCCTCGACACGATCCAAGCAAAACGCCGCCCCGCCGGGGTGGCGCGCGGCTGCGCCTTCGTCGTGCCTGAGAGCAAGGAGAGAAAGATGGACGGTAACAACGCGGGCAAATGCCCGGTCATGCATGGCGGCAATACCGCCAGCGCGAAATCGGTCATGGATTGGTGGCCCAATTCGCTGAACTTCGACATTCTGCATCAGCACGACAGCAAGACCAACCCGCTGCCGGGCTTCGATTATCGCGAGGCGGTCAAGACCCTCGATTACGACGCGCTGAAGGCCGACATGCGGGCGCTGATGACCGACAGTCAGCCCTGGTGGCCGGCCGACTGGGGCCATTACGGCGGGTTGATGATCCGCATGGCCTGGCACGCGGCGGGGTCCTACCGTCTGGCCGATGGTCGCGGCGGCGCGGGCACCGGCAACCAGCGTTTCGCACCCTTGAATTCCTGGCCGGACAACGCCTCGCTCGACAAGGCGCGGCGCCTGCTGTGGCCGATCAAGAAGAAATACGGCAACAAGGTCTCCTGGGCCGACCTCTTCATCCTCGCGGGCAACGTCGCCTATGAATCCATGGGGTTGAAGACCTTCGGCTTCGGTTTCGGCCGCGCCGACATCTGGGCGCCCGAGAAGGACACCTATTGGGGTGCGGAAAAGGAATGGCTGGCGCCGTCCGACAACCGCTACGAGGACGTGAACGACCCCTCGACGATGGAGAACCCGCTCGCCGCCGTGCAGATGGGCCTGATCTACGTCAACCCCGAGGGCGTGAACGGCCAGCCCGATCCGCTGCGGACCGCGGCCCAGGTGCGTGAGACCTTCGCCCGCATGGCGATGAACGACGAGGAGACCGTGGCGCTCACCGCGGGCGGCCATACCGTGGGCAAGACCCATGGCAACGGCGACGCGAGCAAACTGGGCGCCGATCCCGAGGGCGCGGATGTGATCGACCAGGGCATGGGCTGGACCAACCCGCATATGGGCGGCAAGGCCGCGAATGCCGTGACCTCGGGCTTCGAGGGCGCCTGGACCACCCATCCGACCGTGTTCGACATGGGCTATTTCGACATGCTCTTCGGCCATGACTGGGAATTGCGCCGCTCGCCCGCAGGCGCCCAGCAATGGGAGCCGGTCTCGATCGCCGAAACCGACATGCCGGTCGATGCCTCGGACCCGTCCAGGCGGCAGAACCCGATCATGACCGACGCCGACATGGCGATGAAGATGGACCCGGCCTATAACGCGATCTGCCAGAAATTCATGGCCGATCCCGAGTACTTCAAGGACACCTTCGCCCGCGCCTGGTTCAAGCTGACCCACCGCGACATGGGGCCGAAGGTCCGCTACATCGGCCCCGATGTCCCGGCCGAGGATCTGATCTGGCAGGACCCGATCCCCGCCGGTCCCACGGGTTACGACGTGGCGGCGGTGAAGGCGAAGATCGCGGCCTCGGGCCTGTCGCTGGCCGAGATGGTCGCCACCGCCTGGGATTCGGCCCGCACCTATCGCGGGTCGGACATGCGGGGCGGGGCCAATGGCGCCCGTATCCGTCTGGCGCCGCAAAAGGACTGGGCGGGCAACGAACCGGCGCGTCTGGCCAAGGTGCTGGCGGTGCTGGAGCCGATCGCGGCCTCGTCGGGTTGCTCGGTGGCCGATGCCATCGTGCTGGCGGGCAATCTGGGGGTCGAGCAGGCGGCGAAGGCCGCGGGCTACGAGCTGACGGTGCCCTTCACCCCGGGCCGGGGCGATGCCACGGTCGAGCAGACCGATGCCGATTCGTTCAGCGTGCTGGAGCCGCTGGCCGATGGGTTCCGCAACTGGCTGAAGGAAGATTACATCGTCTCGCCGGAGGAGCTGCTGCTCGACCGCGCGCAGCTGATGGGTCTGACCGCGCCCGAGACGGTCGTGCTGTTCGGCGGCATGCGGGCCATGGGCACCAACCACGGCGGCACCAGTCACGGCGTGCTGACCGACCGGGTGGGCGCGCTGACGCCCGATGTCTTCGACGTGCTGACCGACATGACCTACGCCTGGGTCAAGGCGGGCGATCATTACGAGATCCGCAACCGCACCAGCGGCGCGGTCAAGGGCACGGCCACCCGCATCGACCTGGTGTTCGGCTCGAACTCGATCCTGCGCGCCTATGCCGAGGTCTATGCCCAGAACGACAATGCCGCCAAGTTCGTGCAGGACTTCGTGGCCGCCTGGGCCAAGGTAATGGACGCGGACCGCTTCGACGCCCGCGCCTGATCCTTTCAGCAAAACATCGGGCGGGCGCTGTCTTCGGACGGCGCCCGTCTGCGTTCAGGCAAGCAGGCCCAGACGGTCCAGCACGATCCCTTCCGCCTCGGCCCAGAGGGCCTTGTCCTGCATCCGTGCATGGGCCTCGTTGGCACGTTCGATGATGGCGAGGCACAGCGCGGGGTTGGCCTCGCAATAGGCCACCTTGTCGCGCAGGTCGCTCAGATCCCCGGCGATGGGCACGTAATGCACCCAGGGCGCCAGGAAATGATCCACGATCACCTCGAACTCGGTCTCGACCTTCAGGGCCAGGCTGTTGCTGCCGATCACCCAGTACAGCTGCGTCGCCACGTCATTGCCCGGCAGGCAGAGCTGGTAGCGGTTGCGCAGCAGCCATTCCGGGCTGCGCTTGCGGTCCTCCAGCGCACCCAGCGGCGCCTCGCTGCCGCGCTTTCGGCGGACCTTGGCCCCGGCGACGAAGCGGCAATCCAGCAGATCCGGCGCCTCCAGCGACATCAGCACCGCCCGGGCGCGGGGGTAGTGGCGGGGCAGGGTGGCGGCGTCCAGATGCGTGCCCAGCCGCTCGAAACCATGGGGCGAGGTCCAGGTGATCCCGGTCCAGTTGCCGCGCCAGACCACCTCGGGGCGCTTGTCGCGGAAGGGCAGGTCGTCGCGCAGGGGCTCGCCGTCAGGGACGCAGCCCAGACGCGGCGAGGGCTCGTAATAGCCATCCAGCCGCCAGAGCACGGCGCTGCGGTCTCCCCGCCGGCGGGTGTATTGGAACAGGTTCGCCGGGGTGCCGACATAGAGTTCGGGCGCGAAGGGGGCGCTGTCGTGCATGTTGCTGACGAACCAGCGCGCGCCATGCCCGGCCATCTGCGTGACCATCTGGTGCTGGCGCCTTGCCTGCCGCATGGCGCCGAAGGGCTCGGGTCCGGCCAGCGCCGCCGCGGTGTCGGTTTCGGCCAGCGGCACGGGGCTGCCATCGGCGGGGGCGGGCTGCTGAAAGGTGATCCGCCCGGCCTCCAGATCGCAGACCATGCCCATCAGCGCCGGAAACCGTGCCAGCAGCCCGGGCTCGGCGCGCAGGCGGGCGGTTTCGGGGTGCACGTTCGGGCACATGAAATGGTGAAAGTCCATGGCCCCGCCCCCTGTCCCGCGCTCAGCCGCTGTAGCCGCCCGTCCGGTGCCAGGTCCAGGCATCCTTGATCATGGTCTTGAGCGAAGAGCGCGTCGGATCCCAGCCCAGTTCGCTCAGCGCCCGCTGCGAGCCCGACACCAGCGAGGCCGCGTCCCCCTCGCGCCGCGGCCCTTCACGGTGCGGGACCTTGTGGCCGGTGGCGGCGCGGGCGTGGCTGATGACCTCGCGCACGGTGAAACCGGCGCCGGTGCCCAGGTTGAAGACCCGGCTCTCATGGCCCGCCCGCAGCCAGTCGAGGCCAAGGACATGCGCCTCGGCCAGGTCCATGACATGCACGTAATCGCGCACGCAGGTGCCGTCCGGGGTCGGATAATCGGTGCCATGCACCACCAGTTCCGGGCGCTGGCCGTCGATGGCTTCCAGCATGACCGGGATCAGGTGCGTCTCGGGGCGGTGGCATTCGCCGACCTCGCCCTCGGGATCGGCGCCCGCCACGTTGAAATAGCGGAAGATGACGGTCCTCAGCCCGTGGGCCGCGCGGAAATCGCGCAGGATCTCCTCGATGGCGCGCTTCGAGGAGCCATAGGCGTTGATCGGCTGCTGCACCGAATCCTCGGTCAGCAGCACGCCGTCCTGTTCGCCATAGGTCGCGCAGGTCGAAGAGAAGACCAGATCGAGGCACCCGGCCTCGACCGCCGCCTCGACCAGGTTGAGCGAGCCCAGCACATTGTTGCGCCAGTACTTTCCGGGCTCGACCATCGCCTCGCCGACCTGGCTGAAGGCGGCGAAATGCATGACCGCGACGGGCTGGTATTCGGCGAAAGCCGCCGCGAGCGCCGCGCGGTCCATCAGGTCGCCCTGCACGAAGGGGCCGAACTTGACCGCCTGTGCCCAGCCGGTCGAGAGATTGTCGAAGGTCACCGGCTCATAGCCCCGGGCCGCCAGAACCTTGCAGGCATGCGAGCCGATATAGCCCGCACCCCCCGTCACCAGCACTCTAGCACTCGTCATTCGGCCTCCCTCGGCCCGGCTCGCCCCACGCGTCAGGCCCCTTTGCCCGCCTCGGCATCGTGCTTCGCCAGACGGTCGCGCATCAGAGCATAGAACCGGTCGCGGAATTCGTCATGGACGATCGCATGGTCGACGATCGCCGTCAGATAGCCGAATTTCGAGCCGCAATCGTAGCGCGTCGCCGACATCTCCATCGCCGCGACCCGGCCGCGCGCGGCCAGTTCGTCGATGGCATCGGCCAGCTGGATCTCGCCGCCCGCGCCGGGCTTGGTCTGGCGCAGCACGTCAAAGATCTCGGGGTCGAAGACATAGCGCCCCATCGAGGCCAGATGCGAGGGCGCGTCCTTCAGCGCCGGCTTCTCGACCAGACCGGCGACGGTGACGCCACCATCCGGGCCCGCGGGACCGGGCTTGACGATGCCGTATTTGTGCACGTCCTCGTCGGCGACCTCGGTGACGCAGAGGTAATTGGTCGGGTTGCGCTCATAGGCGGCGACCATCTCGGCGGTGGGCAGCGAGGCGCCCTTCATCAGGTCGTCGGCCAGCAGCACGACAAAGGGCGAATCGCCCACCGCCGGCGCAGCGCAGAGCACGGCATCGCCCAGTCCCTTGGGTTCGGGCTGGCGGATGAAGATGCAATGCACGCCCTCGGGGACGATGTTGCGCACCATGTCGCGTTCCTTGTGCTTGCCCTTCTGGGACAGCTGGAACTCGAGCTCGAGGTTGGCGTCGAAATGGTCGCCAATGGCGCGCTTGGGGCGGCCGGTCACGAAGACCAGCTCGGTGATCCCGGCGGCGATGGCCTCTTCGACGGCGTATTGGATGATCGGCTTGTCGATGATCGGCAGGAGTTCCTTGGGCATCGCCTTGGTCGCCGGGAGGAACCGCGTCCCCAGGCCAGCAACAGGAAAGACTGCCTTCTTGATTCTCTTCATGATCGAATAACTTCCGTCTGCGTAGTCGGGGCGGCTGGGCGGCCGACCCTGCTTCGTGATTATCGCGGCGGCGCGAATTGCGCCAGTCACCCGCGATGCGTGCGCCCTATTCGTCCCACATAGCACGGCAGGCCGCCACCCCGGGTCTGTCACGAATGTTTAAGGTTAACTTCGGACACCAAAAAGGCGCCGGCCCGGGGGCCGACGCCTTTTCCGGGCTGGAACTGCCCTTACTTGAAGCAGCGCTCGATCTTGTCGAGGGTGCGCATCGCGTCCAGAACCTGATGCACCGAGCCGTTCGGCTGGCGGCCTTCCTGAATGGCGGCGATGAACTCGCGGTCGATCAGCTCGATCCCGTTGTTCGACACGGCGACGCCCGTCAGGTCGACCGGCTTCTCGTAGCCGTCGAACAGGTCGTCATAGCGGGCGATATAGGTGCCGTTGTCGCAGATGTAGCGGAAGAACGTGCCGAGCGGCCCGTTGTTGTTGAAGCTGAGCGACAGTGTGCAGATCGCGCCCGAGGGGGTCTTCATGCCGATGGACATGTCCATGGCGATCCCCAGTTCCGGGTGGTGCGGCCCCTCCAGCCCGAAGGCCTCGGACACCACCTCGCCGGTCTGGTACTGGAACAGGTCGACCGTGTGGCAGGCGTGGTGCCACAGCAGATGGTCGGTCCAGCTGCGCGGCTCGCCCTTGGCGTTCATGTTCGAGCGACGGAAGAAATAGGTCTGGACGTCCATTTGCTGGACCTTCAGCTCGCCCGCGTCGATCTTGTTCTTGATCCACTGATGCGAGGGGTTGAAGCGGCGGACCTGCCCGGCCATGGCCAGCACGCCCGTCTCTTCCTGCACCCGGCAGATCGCTTCGCTTTCCTCGAGGCTGTCGGCCATCGGGATCTCGATCAGCACCGGCTTGCCCGCCCGCATGCAGGCGATGGCCTGCTCGGCGTGCAATTGCGTCGGCGTGGCCAGGATCACCGCGTCCACATCGTCCCGCGCCAGGCATTCGGCCAGGTCGGTGGCGGCGTGGCCGATGCCGCGCTCGGCGGCCAGCGCGTCGATCTTGGCGCGGGTCGGGCCCATCACCGAGGTCACGGTCACGCCGTCAATGGCTTTCAGCGCGTCGAGATGCTTGATCCCGAAGGCGCCATAGGCGCCGGCTACACAGAGTCGCATGAGTTTCCTCCCTGCTTATTCGGCCGCGACGCGCTTGCGGCTTTCGTGGTAATCCTTGTTTTCAAGGATGATATGGCCCACGGCGGTGTTCGAGGCCGGAACGTGATAATGGCGATGGATCTCGACCACTTCCTCGTCCAGCGCGCCGCGCATGACGTGCCACATGACCATCTCGACCCCTTCCGAGCCCGCTTCGCGCAGGTAATCGACATGCGGAACCTTCGACAGACCGACCGGATCCGAGGTCAGCTTGTCCAGGAACATGGTGTCGAATTCGGGGTTGATGAGGCCCGCGCGCTTGTATTGCAGCTGGTGCGACATGCCGCCGGTGCCGAAGATCATGACCTTCAGGTCTTCCGGGTAGCTCTCGACCGCCTTCTTGATGGCCTTGCCGAGGTTGTAGCAGCGGTTGCCGGTGGGCGCCGGGTATTGCACCACGTTGACCGCCAGCGGGATGACCTTGACGCCCCAATCGTCCTCGGGCGTCTTGTCGCCGTACATGACGCTGAGCGGCACGGTCAGGCCGTGGTCGACCTCCATCTCGTTCATGATGGTCAGGTCGAATTCGTCCAGGATCAGCGACTGGGCGATGTGGCTGGCCAGTTTCTGGTGGTTGTAGACCACCGGCACCGGGCGCGGGCCATAGCCTTCGTCGGCGGGGGTGAAGCTGGCGGCCGCCCCCAGCGCGAAGGTCGGGATGCAGGAGGCATCGAAGGCCGTGCAATGGTCGTTATAGACCAGGAAGACGACGTCGGGCTTTTCCTCGGCCATCCATTTGCGCGAGAATTCGAAGCCCTTGAAGACCGGCTGCCAATAGGGCTGGTCGGTGATCTTGGTGTCCATCGCGACACCGATGGCGGGAACATGCGAGCAACCCACCCCTGCGACGATGCGTGCCATTACTTGTTCTCCCATTCCGATTTGTAGCGGTTGCCCTCGATCGAGCGGCCGCCGTTGAGCATCATCTCGCGGTAGGCCTCGACCCCCATGCCGGTCATCAGCCCGGCCAGGTTCTGGAAGTTGATCCCGTCGTTGGCGGCCAGTTTCGAGGTGTAATAGATGTTCCCGCCCAGCTCGAGCAGGCGGTTCCAGTCGCGTTTCAGGACCGCGTCGCGCTGTTCGGGCGTCATCGGGTAGGCGTCGAGATAGGCCTCCTCGTTGGCGTTGAAGGCGTCGCGGTTCTTCTGCAACCTCAGCGAGATGCAGAACTGGTTGAGGTGATAGCCCTCGCGGGACCTGTCGGCGTCGAAGACGAAGGTCCCGGGGATGTCCTCATAGTCCTTATGCATGGTATTCTCCCGTTTATCGCGGTGCTCCGAACCCGTCGCGCCCGGCCATGATGCCGGCGCGGGCCGAGACCCGATCGCGCAATGTATACATCCGCCGGCCGGTTCGGTGCCAATAGAATCGCGCGGGCTAGCATTGAAAAAAGCTATTGCGCCGGTATCTTTCGGCCGGTTTCCGCCGGGCTGGACTGGCGCAGAAGCTCCAGGAAACGGGCCTGTGTCGCGGTCGGGCGCCAGCTGGTGCGATAGGTCAGGCCGATGCTGCGGGCATTGCCGGTCAGTGCCACATCGAGCGGCACCAGATGCCCGTCGGCGATCTCGGTGCTGATCTGGTGCAGCGAGACGATGGTGACGTAATCCCCCTCGGCCATCAGCCCGCGCAGGAAGACCAGCGAGGAGGAAACCACCCGCACCGGGGTCCGTGGCCGGTCCTGAATGCGCAGGGTTTCATAGAGGTAACTGCCCGCGGGCGTCGATTTCGGCGGCGCGACCCAGGGGTAGGCCAGCGTCTCTTCGACCGAGACTTGCGTCCGCCCGGCAAGCGGGTGGCGGGGATGGACGACGATGGCCAGCAGGTCGTCGAACAGGGGTTCCTGCGTCACGTCCTCGGCCGGGTCGGGGCTGCGCAGCGCGCCGATCAGGCAATCGAGTTCGCCCTCGCGCAGGCTGCGCAGGAGTTCGGAATAGCGCCCGTCCACCACCCGGACCTGCACGCCCTGCGTCTCGGCGATCATCGCATGCGTGGCGCGGGGGACGATGGTGGTCCGCGCCAGCGGCAGGGAGCCCAGGGTGAAGGTGCCCCGGTCATCGCCCAATTCGCGGCCGATTTCCTCGAATCCCTGCCGGATCTCGGCCTGCGCCAGTTTCGCCCCCAGCGCGAAGGCCTGCGCCGCGGCGGTCAGTTCCACGCCGCTGACCGTGGTCTGGAAGAAGGGCACGCCCGCCACATCCTCGAGCGAGCGGGCGGCGCGGTGGATGGTCGGCTGCGACAGGCCCAGCGCCTGCGCGGCGAGGGTGAAACTGCCGCTGCCCGCCACCGCGATCAGCGCCCGAAGCTGCGCCGCCGTCACCAGATGGTCGAAGGCCGCGCGCCCCGATCCCGCCCGCCAGGTCGCGCCGTCGCGGGCGGCGCGCAGCGCGCTGCGGGCGCCGTGGTGCAGATGATCGAGCGCCGCCTCAACCCGCCGGACGAAGAGCGTCCCGGCGGGCGTCGGGCTGAAGCGGCGGGTGCGGCGCACCAGCAGCGGTGTGCCGACCTCGGATTCCAGCCGGGCGATGGCCTGCGTCGCCGCGGGCTGCGACAGCAGGCAGCGTTCCGCCGCGGCCGAGACCGAGCCGGTCCGCGCCGTTTCCAGAAACACCCGCATGTGGCGGAGGTTGGGCAGGGCTTCGGTCATGCTGCACCCGAATAGCGAAAACTTATTCTAGGGCCTCAGTTCGAAATAGGCAATTCGCCCGGGATGCGGCAGGATGCGCCGCCAAGGCGGCGGCCGGCTGCCCAGGGAGATGAGACGCATGAAGACCCAACCGCAACCGATGGACGCCGACTGGCTGGTGGTCCACCCCAACCCGAAAAAGCCCGATTACGTCCTGCCCAAGGGCGCGGTGGACGCGCATTGCCACGTCTTCGGCCCCTCGGCCGAGTTTCCCTATGCGCCCGAACGCAAATACACGCCGGGCGATCAGGGCAAGGACAAGCTGTTCGCGCTGCGCGATTATCTGGGCTTCGAGCGCAACGTGATCGTTCAGGCCACCTGCCACGGCAAGGACAACCGCGCCATGGTCGACGCCTGCATCGCCGCGGGCGACAAGGCGCGGGGCGTGGCCTCGGTCGGCAAGGACATCACGCGGGACGAGCTGAAGGCGCTGCATGAGGGCGGCGTGCGCGGCGTGCGCTTCAACTTCGTCAAGCGTCTGGTCGATGCGACCCCGCCCGAGGTTTTCCTGGGCATCGCCGACAAGATCCAGGAATTCGGCTGGTCCACGGTGGTCTATTTCGAGGCGCAGGATCTGGAGCGCCTCGAGCCCTTCCTCAACACCCTGCCGGGCATCATCGTCGTCGATCACATGGGCCGTCCGGATGTGAAGAAGGGCGTCGATCACCCCGATTTCCAGCGCTTCATCAACCTGATGGCGCAGAACGAGCGGATCTGGACCAAGGTGACCTGCCCCGAGCGGCTGACGGTGCAGGGCGAGCCCTATGACGATGTCGTCCCCTATTACCAGGCGATCGTCGACCGGTTCGAGGATCGCGTGCTCTGGGGCACCGACTGGCCGCATCCGAACATGAAATCGCACATGCCGGACGATGGCCTCTTGGTCGATTACATTCCCCGCATCGCCCGGACGGAAGCGCTGCGCCAGAAGCTGCTGGTCGACAACCCGATGCGGCTCTACTGGGCCGATTGAGCGGCCGGACACGGCAGAACGCAGGGCGCCCCCGGGGCGCCCTTTTTCATGGGTGCCGCCCGCGCGGCCATAAGTTTTCCGTCGCCTCTATTCGTTTCGCGTCCGGGGCCCCGGCCACTTGATTCAGGTCAAATAGGCCGCCCCCGGCCCATGCGACAACGGGACATGAGCGAAGGAGGAGATCCCATGCACGACATGCCCGGATACGACTACCACATCGACATCCCCGGCACCGTCCTGTTCGACGGCACCCAGGCCATGAAGGGCTATGCCCTGAACAAGATGTGCTACGACTTCAACAAGGCGGTGAACCGCGACGGCTTCAAGGCCGACGAGGAGGGCTGGATGGCCAAGTACGGCCTGACCGAGCCGCAGAAGGACGCGGTGCGCCAGCGCGACATCCTGGCGATGATCGATGCCGGCGGGAACATCTATTACCTCGCCAAGCTGGCCGGGATCTTCAAGCTCTCGGTGCAGGATGTGGGCGGGCTGCAAACCGGCCGCACCACCGAGGAATTCAAGGAATATCTCGCCAGCCAGGCGTAAGCGGAGGACATCCAGATGGCACGCATTCTCGGCGGGATCACCACCTCGCATATTCCGGCAGTGGGCAACGCGATCCAGAAGGGGCTCCACGACGATCCCTATTGGAAGCCCTTTTTCGACGGCTATCCGAAGGTCCATCAATGGATCCAGGACAATAGTCCCGATTACGTCATCAACATCTACAACGACCACGGGCTGGGGTTCTTCCTCGACCGGATGCCGACCTTCGCCATTGGCGCGGCGCATGAGTACCGCAACGAGGACGAGGGCTGGGGCCTGCCCGCGCTGGACCCGTTCCCCGGCGCGCCCGAGCTGAGCTGGCACATCATCGAATCGCTGGTGGCGGATGAATTCGACATCACCTCCTGCCAGGAACTGGCGGTGGACCATGGCTTCGTGGTGCCGATGCAGCTGTTCTGGCCCGGCGCGCCGCATCATCCGCATATGCCGAAGGCGGTGCCGATCAGCGCCAACACCGTGCAGCACCCGATCCCGACGCTGAACCGGGCGCTGAACTTCGGCAAGGCGCTGCGGAAGGCGCTGCTGTCCTTCCCCGAGGACGCCAAGATCGTCGTGCTGGGGACCGGCGGGCTGTCGCACCAGCTGGACGGCCAGCGCGCGGGCTTCATCAACAAGGACTTCGACCAATATTGCCTGGAGAATATCGTCCACAACCCCGAGGAACTGACCAAGATCACCCGGCAGGAGCTGGTGAAACAGGCCGGCGCCCAGGGGACCGAGTTCCTGATGTGGATGATGATGCGCGGCGCGCTGGGCGACGAGGTGACCGAGATCACCCGCAACTATCACATCCCGATCTCGAACACCGCCGCGGGGACCCTGCTGCTGGAATGTGCCTGAAAGGCCGGGGGGCTGCCGCCCCCCGGACCCCCTGCCTCAGGGGGCGCAGGCGCCCCCTGAGAACCCCCCTGCGTATTTTCGACAAAGTGAAAAATCAGGCCTGCGCCAGCCGTTGCCGGAAGGCGCGGGGCGAGAGGCCCGTGGCGCGGGTGAAGACCCGGGTGAAATAGGCCGGATCCTCGAATCCCAGCGCATAGGCGATGCGCGATACGGGCAAGTTCGTGTAGACGAGGTTGCGCCGCGCCTCGCGGACCAGCCGGTCCTCGATCAGCGCCGAGGCGGGCCGCCCGGTCGCCGCGCGGGTCAGCCGCGACAGATGCGCGGCGCTGACCGCCAGCGCCTGGGCGTAATCTGCCACCCCCCAATGCTGCAGGTAATGCGCGTCGATCAGCGCCTCGAACCGGGCCAGAAGCTCGGGCGCGGGGGCGGCGTCGCTGGCCGCGCCCGAGCCGGCCATGGCGCGCGCCAGCTGACCCAGCACCAGCCCGGCCAGCGAGCGCAGGATCTGTGCCCGGGCGAAATCGCGGCCCGAAAAGGCGTTGAGCAGCGCGGTCAGGCTTTGCGTGGCCTCCGGATCGGCGGGCATCACCCGCGCTTCGGCCAGGATTTCGCGCAATCCCTCACCCGGGCGCAGGGTCTGGTCCAGCATCTCGGCGGCGAAGGTCACCACCAGTCCCCGTGTCTCGGGCTCGAAGCGGAACCCGTGCACCACGCCGCGCGGCACATTGAGCAGCGTGCCCGGCGGCAGGGCGAGGCGCGCGCCCTCCAGGCTGGCCTCGCCGCCGCCCTCCTGCAGCAGCAGCACCTGATGCAGCCGCGCGTGGCGGTGGACGGCCAGTTCCCAATCGTGCAGGCGCGAGCGGGTCTCGATCGTCTCGCAATGGACGACATCGGGCAGGTCGCCCGCCTCGCCGAAGAGGTTGTAGTTGGGGATCAGGGGGGCAGGGCTGCGGCTCATGCGCGATTCGTACAAGTTTTCCCCCAGAGGGTCCATTTCAAAGATCGTGGATATTCCTATTCTGGCCCCCAAGGCGGCGCCCCCCGGCCCGCGCAGGAGGAGGACTTCCATGAAAACCCAGGTCTGTATCATTGGTGGCGGCCCCTCGGGGCTGATGCTCAGCCAGCTGCTGCATCTCAAGGGCATCGACACGGTCGTGCTGGAACGGCATTCGCGCGAATACGTGCTGGGGCGGATCCGCGCCGGCGTGCTGGAGCACGGCTTTGCCGAGCTGATGCGCGAGGCGCAGTGCGGCGAGCGGATGGACCGCGAGGGCGAGATCCACGACGGGTTCGAGATTGCCGACAACGGCATCCTGAAGCGGGTCGATCTGCACAAGTATTCGGGCGGCTCTTCGGTCATGGTTTACGGCCAGACGGAACTGACCCGCGACCTCTACGAGGCGCGCGACCGCATGGGCGGCAAGGTCGTGCATAATGTCGAGGATGTGGCGCTGCATGACCTCAACACCGAGGGCAAGCCCTGGGTGACCTACCGCGACGGCGACGAGGTGGTGCGGATCGACTGCGACTATGTGATCGGCGCCGACGGCTTCCACGGGCCGAGCCGCAAGGCGATCCCGAAGGATGTGCTGACCGAATACGAGAAGGTCTATCCCTTCGGCTGGCTGGGCGTGCTGAGCCGCACCAAACCGGTGAATCCGGAGCTGATCTATGCCAAATCCGAGCGCGGCTTCGCCCTCTGCTAGCTGCGCAGCCAGGTGCTGAGCCGCTATTACATCCAGGTGCCGCTGACCGACAAGGTCGAGGATTGGTCGGACGAGGCCTTCTGGGACGAGCTGAAAAAGCGCCTGCCCGAGGAAGTCGCCGAGCGGCTGGAAACCGGCCCCTCGATCGAGAAATCCATCGCGCCGCTGCGGTCCTTCGTGGCGGAACCCATGCGCTGGGGCAACCTGTTCCTGGCGGGCGACGCCGCGCATATCGTGCCGCCGACCGGGGCGCGCGGGCTGAACTCGGCGGCGTCGGACATCTATTACCTCTATCACGGGCTGGTCGGGCATTACCTGAATGGCGACGATACCGGGCTCGACCAGTATTCGCAGAAGGCGCTGGCCCGGGTCTGGAAGGCGCAGCGCTTCAGCTGGTGGATGACGACGCTGCTGCACCGCTTCCCCGACAGCCTGACCTATGACCAGCGGCTGCAGGATACCGATCTGGCCTATCTCTTCTCGTCGGAAGCGGCGCTGTCGTCTCTGGCCGAGAATTACGTCGGCCTGCCGTTCTGATCTCCCTTGCCAGGGCGCGTTTACCATTCTGCAAGAAACGCGCCCTGTCTTCTTTGTTCTGCAAATATCCACGGGGTTTCCAAAGGGGGGCGTGCCCCCCTTTGGCGAGGGGGTGCGGGGGGCGAGCAGCCCCCCGCCTCCGGTCGCCCGAGGGCACCGAGGGCGAAACCCCTCAGGCGCGCGATGCCTGCCGCCAGACCATCGCCGCCAGCAGGAACAGCCCGACTCCACGCGCCAGCAGCACCAGTGGCTCGACCGACAGCACCGGCGCGGGCCAGAGGACCAGCGCCGCGCCAACCAGCGCCGCCAGACGCCAGTGCCCCGGGATCGGCGCCAGGAACCAGCCGCCGAAGGCCAGCGTCAGCCCGGCGATTCCGGCCGTGGCCAACGCCGCCGAGACGACGATCTCGCCCCCCGATCCCACCATCAACAGCCCCGGCATGGTGGCAAACAGGAACGGCACCAGCAGCTTGACGAAGCCCAGCCGGACCGCCTCGACCGCCGTCTTGTTGGCGTCCGCCCCGGAAATCGAGGCCGCGGCATAGGCGGCCAGCGCCACCGGCGGGGTGATGGCCGACACGAGCCCATAGTAGAAGATGAACATATGCGCCACGACCGGCTCCATCCCCATGCGGGTCAGCGCGGGCGCCACCAGTACCGCCAGCAAGAGGTACGCGGCCGAGGTCGGCAGCCCCATGCCGAGGAAGAACGAGACCACCGCCGTCAGGGCCAGCAGCGCCAGCATCGAACTGCCCGACAGATCGACGATCGCGCCCGAGAGCATCAGCGCCAGCCCGGTCAGGTTCAGGACGCCGATCACCACCCCCGCCGCCGCCACGGCCGTCACGATGGGCAGCGTGGCGACCAGCGTGTCGCGGCAGACCTGGATCAGGGCGATCAGGCCCACGCGCGTCTCGCGGCGCCAGGGGGAAATGACCAGCGCCACCACCATGCACAGGACCGCCGCGCGGGTCGGCGTATAGCCCAGGGCGAGGAAGCCGACCAAACCGATCAGCGGCAACAGCAGGTAGCCGCGTTTCAGCAGCGTCTCTTTCAGCAGCGCGAAGCCCGCCTGCGGGTCGCGGTCGAGGCCCAGCCGCCCGGCCTCGGCCCAGACAGCGATCATCAGCGCCAGCACGTAAAGCAGCCCGGGGATCAGCGCGGCCAGCGCGATGGTGGCATAGGGGACGCGGATGATCTCGGCCATCAGGAACGCGGCCGCGCCCATCACCGGCGGCAGGATCTGCCCGGCGGACGAAGCCGCGGCCTCGATGGCGCCCGCCAGCGTCGCGGAATAGCCCGCGCGTTTCATCAGCGGGATGGTAAACGTTCCGGTCGTGACCACATTCGCCACCGCCGAGCCGTTGATCGTGCCCAGCATGGTCGAGGACAGCGCCGCGGTCAGCCCGGGCCCGCCGCGCATGCGGCCGGTCAGGCCCCGGGCGATGTCGACGAAGACCTCGCCGGTGCCGATCTTCATCAAGAGGCCGCCGAGCAGCGCGAACAGGAAGATGTATTGCACGGCCACGCCCATCGGCAGGCCGAAAATCCCCTCGGTCGAGAGCATCAGCATCGAGGCCAGCCGGGTCAGCGTATAGCCGCGGTGCCCGTATTCACCCGGGATCAGGTCGCCGAACATCGCATAGCCCACGGCCAGCGCCACCAGCACCAGAAGCGCCCAGCCGACCGACCGGATGATGAGCAGCACCAGCGCCGCCATCAGCCCGGCGAAGATCCACATGTCGAGGTCCTGCGCCATGCCGCCCCGGCGCACGATCTGGGCGTAGCTGTCCCAGATATGCAGCCCCGGCAGCAGGACCACGGGCGCCAGCGCGTAGCTGAGCGCCCGAAGCCAGAGCCAGGGTGCCTTCAATCCGACCAGCAGAAGCCCCCCCGCCGCGACCAGCGAGAAAAACATGGCCCGCAGGATCAGCGCCGTAATCAGGCCGAAATAGGCGCCGTAGATCACCAGCGCCGTCGCCGCCACCGCCAGGGTGGCGACGAGGAGCGAGATCACGGCGGTTTCGCGCGGGCTGCGCTGCGGCGCTTCCAGCCGCAGCGCCTCGATCCAGCCGGTCAGCACCGGCTTACTGCGCCGCAAAATAGGCGTCAGCGCCGGGGTGCAGCGGGATCGGCACGTTGACCGCCGTCTCGGGCGAGATCAGCCGGGCCACGCCATGGACCTGCGACAGCTGGTCGAGGTGGTCGAAGACCGCCGCCATCATGCCCTGGACCAGCGCCGGGTCCGCGTCCTGCCGGGTGAAGATCGTCGCCGGGTCGTTGATGACCAGCGTGTCCCCGGTCACGTCCGGGTAGGTGCCGGCCGGGATCGTGTAGAGCTGGTAGAAGGGGTATTCCTGCACCATGCCCGCGACCGAGGCCTCGTCCACGCCCAGAAGCACCATGTCGGCCCGCGCGTCGAGGTCGATCAGCGCCGCGACCGGGGCCCCGGCCAGCACGACCGCCGCATCCACCGTGCCATTGGTCAGCGCGTCGACGCCTTCCGAATAGGACAGGTATTGCGCGTTGTTCTCGTCATAGACGCCATAGGCCTGCAGCAGGCGCTCGGCCAGCACCGCGGCATTCGAGCCGGGCGGGCCCATCGAAATCCGGTGCCCGGCGAGGTCGGCCATCGAGGTGATGCCGGTGCCCTGGGTCGTGGCGATCTGCAGCACGGCCGGATAGAGATAGGCCATCGCCGCGACGGGCTGGGGATCGCCCTCGAAAGCGCCGGTGCCGGTGGCGGCCTCGTAAAGCGTCGAGGACGAGGAGAAGCCCATCTCCAGCTCGCCCGCGGCGGTGCGGCGGATGTTCTCGACCGAGGCGCCGGTGACTTCGGCGCGGGCGGTGGTGCCCTCCATGTGTTCGGTAATCAGGTCGGCCATGCCGGCGCCGATGACGTAGAAGAGCCCTCCGGTGCCGCCGGTGCCGATCGAGACGCGCTGCTGCGCGGCGGCGGGCAGGGCGACGGCCGCGGCCAGCGCCGCCGCAAGAAGAGTGGCGTGTTTCATGGTGATCCTCCGTGGTTTCGGTCAGCGGCTCCGGCGGGGCCGGGCGCGCGTCCTGATGTCAGTCATCCAGATATCGCGGCGCTTGTAAAGTTGCGAGGGGGGCACGGGTTGCGGGCGCCTCCGGCCCCGGATTTCGAGCGTGGCGGCGCAGGGTGGGACGTCACCCCACCTCTGGCCGACCCCCGGCCTGCGCTGGTCCGGTCAGCCGGCCCGAAAGGTCAGACATTGCTGCGCCAGACCTCGGGGTTGATGATGTGCAAGGGCGCGCCCGCGGCATAGGCGTTGATCTGGTCATAGATGTCGGAAAACTGCAGGTCCAGATTGTCCTCGGTGACGAAGCCGATATGCGGGGTGGCGATGACCCTCGGGTGGTTGACCAGCGGATCCTGCGGATCGGTCAGCGGCTCGCGGTCGAAGACATCGAGGGCCAGCCGCCCCGGACGGCCCGCCGCCAGCGCCGCCTGCAACGCGCCGGGCTCGACCAGCCCGGCCCGCGAGGTGTTGAGGAAACTGGCGCCGGGCTTCATCGCGGCAAGATCGGCGCTGGTGACGATGCCGCGCGTCTCGGGCGTGAGGCGGATGTGGAGCGAGACGAGATCGGAGGTGGCGAAAAAGGCCTCGCGGCTTTGCGGCACCTGTTCGCCCGCCGCGGCAGCCCGGGCGCGGCCCTCTGCCGAGCCCCAGTATTGCACCCCCATGCCGAAGGCGCGGGCGTAGACCGCCACCTGCCGGGCGATCCGCCCATAGCCATAGAGCCCCAGCATCCGCCCGGCCAGGGTCTGTCCCGGTGCCCGCTGCCAGTGCCCGGCGCGCAGGCTGGCGTTCTGGTTCAGCAGGTCGCGCGCGCAGGCGATCATCAGGCCGAAGGTCAGTTCGGCGGTGGCGATGGAGGGCGCGTCGGCGGCCATGTTGGAGCACAGGAGCACGCCGTTGCGGGTGCAGGCGGCGACGTCGATATGGGGATAGAGCGAGCGCTGCGAGATCAGCCGCAGCCGGGGCAGCCGGTCCAGCAGCGCCGCGCCGATGGCGGTACGCTCGCGGAAGAGGACCAGCGCCTCGGCCTCCTGCAGGCGTTCGGCCAGCGTCGCCGGATCCTCGACATGGTCGGTCCAGATCGTCACCTCATGTTCCGCGAGTTTCGCGAAGGAGGGGAGGTGGCGCAGCGTGTCGTGCCAGTCGTCGAGGATATGGATCTTCATCGCGGACCTTGGATCAGGGGGCGTAGGATGGGCAATATTGCCCATCCTACAAGGGGTTGTCGCGCTGGCACAGGGCCTCAGCGCCCCGCGGCATAGGCCTGCATCAGCCGCGGCGTGGCGGCGGCCTTCATCATCCCGTCCGGCCGGTGGCTGACCGCGGTCAGGCGCCCGGCCGACCAGGGGGCGGCGACCTGAAGCCGGTGGCCGCGCGCGCGCAGCGCGTCCAGCGTCGCCTGCGGGAAGGCCGGTTCGGCCAGCAGATGCGCAGGCGAAAAGCCGCGCGGGTCGAAGCTGGCCTGCAGGTGGTTGGTGTGAAACAGCGGCGCGTCGATGGCCTGTTGCAGGTTCATCCCGTGGTGGATCACGCGCAGGATGAAGGACACCTGCCACTGGTCCTGCTGGTCGCCGCCCGGCGTGCCATAGGCCAGCCGCGTGCCGTCGGGTGCCCGGGCGAAGCTGGGTGACAGGGTTGTGCGCGGCCGCCGTCCCGGGGCCAGCGAAGTGGGCAACCCCTCGTCCAGCCAGAACATCTGCGCCCGCGAGTTCAGCGGCATGCCCAGGCCCGGGATCACCGGCGAGCTTTGCAGCCAGCCGCCCGAGGGCGTGGCCGAGACCATGTTGCCCCAACGGTCCGCCACGTCGAGATGCACGGTATCGCCCGGTTTCTTCAGATGGCCCATGGTCGGCTCGCCGACGCCCGGGCCCCGGTGGCTGGCCCGTCCGGCCAGCCAGCGTTGACGCTCCAGGGCGGCCCGGGCCAGGGGTCCGGCCCCCGGGATGGCGCCGGGGCGCAGCGCGTCGCTGGCCTGTTCGCCGATCTGGGCGCGGCGCCGGGCGGCATAGGCGGGCGACAGCAGCGCCTCAGCCGGAACGCCCGGCCCGTCGCCGTAATAGGCCTCGCGGTCGGCGAAGGCGAGTTTCAGCGCCTCGGTGGTCAGATGCACGGCCTCGGGGCCGAGCGGGTCGAGATCCGCCAGCGGCTCGTCGCGCAGAATGTCGAGAACTTGCAACTGGACCGGCCCCTGCGACCAGAAACCGCCCTTAAAAATCTGCCAATTTGCATGATTTGTGCTGAGCACGGGTTCGTAGGAGGCCCGCCATCCGGCCATGTCCTGCCCGGTCAGCACGCCCTTGTGGCGCTGGCCGCTGGCGTCCATGACACAGGCCTCGCGCAGGTAATCGTCGATGGCCCCGGCGATGAAGCCCTGCGCGAAGGCCTCCCGTGCGGCGTCGATCTGCGCCTCGCGCCCGCGAATGCCGGCAACTTCGGCGCAGAGTCTTTGCCAGGTGGCGGCAAGGTCGGGGTTGCGGAAGAGGGCGCCCGGCGCGGGGACCTGCCCGCCCGGTAGCCAGGTCGCGGCAGAGGTCGGCCATTCCGCGCGGAAGAAATCGGCCACCGCGGCGATCTCGGCGCTGATGCGGGGCAGGAGGGGGATGCCGGTCGCCGCGTAGTGGATGGCGGGGGCCAGAACCTCGGCCAGCGGCCAGGTGCCGTGGTCGCGCAGCATCAGCATCCAGGCGTCGAAGGCCCCGGGAATGACGGTGGCCAGCAGGCCGGAGCCGGGGATCAGGTCCAGCCCCTCGGCCCGGTAATGGGCGATGGTGGCGCCGGCGGGCGCGGGGGCCTGACCGCAGATCATTGTCGGTGCGTCAGCGCCGGCGGGCCAGATCAGCGCCGGCATGTCCCCCAGCGGCCCGTTCAGATGCGGCTCGGCCACATGCAGCGCGAAACCCATGGCGACGGCGGCGTCGAAGGCGTTGCCGCCGCGCTCCAGAACCGACATGCCGACCGCCGTGGCGATCCAGTGGGTCGAGGCGGTCATGCCGAACGTGCCGCTCAGCTCGGGCCGCGTGGTGAAGGTCATCATCCCTCCTTGCGGGACACCCGCATCAGGCGCGCGGCGATCGGGGCGCCGGTGATGACCAGCAGGATGCGCAGCACATGGTGCACCACGACATAGCCCAGATCGGCGCCGACGACGATGGAGAGCACGGTCATTTCCGCCTGCCCGCCGGGCGCGAAGGCGAGGAAGGCCTCCAAGGGCGGGGCGATGCCCATCAGATGCACGAGTTCCGACATCAGCGCCGCCAGCATCGCCAGGATGACCACGAAGCCGACCCCCGCCAGCACGTCGCGCCGGATCTCGGTCAGGGTGATGCCGGTATAGCCCACGCCGATGGCCGAGCCGATGAAGAATTGCGCGACATAGATCGCCTCGGCCGGGGGGCGGTGATGGATCAGGCCCGCCAGCGACAGCGCGCCGGTAACGATCAGCGGGCCGAGGATCGAGGCACCGAACAGGCCGATCTTCTCGCCCCCTTTCCAGCCGATCAGCGCGGCGGCGGCCATCAGTGCCATCTCGGTCAGGGGCAGGTCGCGGGCCGGTTCGCCGACCGGATGGCTGAGCGAGGCGCCGAAGACATGGACGATGAAGAAGGGGGCGACGGTGACGATGATGAGCACGCGGGTGGCGTGGATCAGCGACAGGGTGCGGGGATTGGCCCCGGCCTCGGCCCCGAAGATGATCATGTCCTGCAGCCCGCCCGGCATGGCCGAATACCAGGCGGTGGCCGGGTCATAGCCCATGCGGCGGAAGAAGGGCACGCCGATCAGCCCGATCAGCCCGATATAGAGCGGGATCAGCGCGACCGAGGCCAGCATCGACGGCAGCGAGGCGATCAGCGCCGGGGTCAGCGTGGCGCCCACCGCAACCCCGAGGATGGTGCGCGCGCCGACGCCGATCTGCCCGGTCCCCCTGAGCGGCAGGCCGATCAGCGCGGCAAGCAGGCAGGCGACCATTGGCCCGAACAGGAAGGGCAGCGGCAGGTGCAAAAGCCAGAAGACCAGCACCCCCAGCAGCGACAGGGCAAGGGTCAGAAGGCTGCGCTGCAGGGGCGGCAGCGAGGCGGCGAGGCGCGACATTTTGGGCCTATGAAGAGCGGTTGTTGTGGCCTATTGTATACCAATGGATGCAATCTGCAAGGTGCACATGCGAAATTCCGATCCGAACCCCGATCTGCCGCAGGGACAGGACGCCTATCGCCGTCTGTTGCTGGAGATCCGCGCGGGCGCCCTGAAGCCGGGTGACCGCCTGCTGGAGGTGGAGCTGGCCGGCCGTCTGGGCATCAGCCGCACCCCGGTGCGCGAGGCGATCCGGCAGCTGGAGGCCGACGGGCTGGTGGTGCATGTGCCCCGCGTCGGCGCGGCGGTGCGGGGGCTCGATCCGGGCGAGGTCACGGAACTCTATGAGATGCGGGGCGTGCTGGAGGGGACGGCGGCGCGGCTGGCGGCGCGGGCGGCCTCGGATGTGGAGCGCGACGAGCTGGCGGCGATCAACGCCGAGATGGCGGCGGCGCTGGGCGATCCGGCCCGGATGTACGAGCTGAACCGCCAGTTCCACGCGGCGCTGCTGGATGCGGCGCGCAACCGCTATCTGGCGCGCTCGGTCGCGGGGTTGCAGAAAACGCTGCTGCTGCTGGGCCCGACGACGCTGGAGGGCGAGGAGCGGGCGCGCGGCGCGATCGAGGAACATGCCGAGGTTCTGGCGGCGCTCGATGCCCGGGACGAACTGGCGGCGGAACAGGCGATGCGGCGGCACGTGGCCGCCGCGCATGCGGTGCGGTTGCGGCAGTTCCGAAGCCGTCCTGCCGACGACGTGCCGGATTAAAGCCCGCGGACCTGCGCGGCGATGCGCCGGGCGATGGCGGCGTGATGGCGCGCGGGCAGGCAGTGGCCGGTGTCGGGCAGCACCATCAGGTCGGCGTCGGGGATGCCCTCGGCCAATGCCTCGCCATTCGGCAGCGGCAGGATCGGATCGCTGTCGCCGTGGATCACCAGCGTCGGGCAGTCGATGCGGCGGAAGGCACCGGTCCAGTCCTCGATCACCGACAGCGTGGCATGGTTGAACATGCTGGCAGGGCTTCGGGTGCGCGCCAGCACCCGGTCCACACGCGCGGCTTCTACCTCCGCGTCGAAATCCGCCCCGGCGCAGAGGCGTTCGGTTTCCAGGAGGAAGGCGGCGACGGCGGCGCGGTCGCTCCAGTCGAGCCTGCCGAGGGTGCCGAAATGTGACAGGAACGCCTCGGACAATCCGGGCAGGTCCGGCCCGTCCCAGCCCAGCGGCTCCGAGGCGATCAGCGTCAGCGAGGCCACGCGCCCGGGCCAGCGCAGCGCCGCCATCTGCGCCAGATACCCGCCCAGCGACATGCCGACCAAGGGCGCGCGCGACACCTCGAAGGCATCAAGCAGGGTGAGGATGTCGCCCGCCAGCGTCTCGACCGTATAGCTGGCTTCTCCCGGCGGCAGGGTGGTCGAGCCGCCGGTATCGCGGTGGTCGAAGCGGATCACCCGCAGGCCCTGCGCCGCCAGCGTCCGGCAGAAGGCATCGGGCCAGCCCAGCATCGAGGCCGTGGCCCCCATGACCAGCAGAAGCGGCGGATCCTCGGGGTTGCCGAAACTCTCGGCGGCGAGGGTGAGCGTGTCCCGGGTGACACGATGTGCGGTCGGTTCTTGCATGGCGCAAGGATAGTGCGAGGGCGGGGCAGGGCAAATCGGGGGGCAAATCCCCTCGTCGCCCGTCCCTTGCGGTGTTAAGGAACCCCCAGCAACCGGAGCGCCGCCATGATCGCCGTGATCCTCACCACCCTGCCGATCTATCTGACGATCATCGCGGGCTATATCGCCTTTCGCAGCGGCTATCTGCAGTCCGCGCATGTCCCGGCGCTGAGCCAGTTCACGCTGAAGGTCTGCCTGCCGGCGCTGATCCTGTTCGCCATCGCCCTGCCGCATGGCGAGGTCGGGCTGAACCTGCCGTTCCTGCTGGCCTATGCCGGGGGCTCGGTGCTGACGCTGGGGCTGGGCTATGCGCTGCTGCGGATGAAGCTGGGGCTGGATCGGCAGCAAGGCTGGGTGCTGGCGCTGGGCATGGCCACGTCGAACTCGGGCTTTCTGGGTTTCCCCATCGCCAGCCTCGTGTTCGGCGAACAGGGCGCGGTGGTCTTTGCCATGACCATGGTCGTCGAGAATGTGCTCATCATCCCGGCGGCGACGATCCTGGCGCTGATGGCGGGCGGGACGGAGAAGGGGCTGGGCGCGCTGGTTCGGGGTGCGATGAAGCCGATGCTCAGAAACCCGCTGCTGATCGCCGTGGTGGCGGCGCTGGTGGTGCGCTTCACCGGCCTGCCGCTGGGTGAGCCGACCGAGCGCGCGATCTCGGCCCTGGCGATGTCGGCGGCGCCGGTCGCGCTGTTCGTGATCGGCGGCACGGTGGCGGGCATGTCGGTCAGCGGGCATTGGCCGCGGGCGATCTCGGTCGCCACGGTGAAATTGCTGCTGCATCCGGTGCTGGTGGCGGCGGCGCTGCTGCTGATCCCGGGGGTGCCGGTCGCGCTGGTGCCGGTCGGCATCCTCTTTGCCGCGCTGCCGATGGTTACCGTCTTCCCGATCCTCGCCGCGCCTTTCGCGCTGCGCGAGGTCGCCTCGACCGCGCTGATCGTGACGACGCTGGCCTCGGTGGTGACGGTGACGCTGGTGCTGGCCTCCCTGACCTGATCTGTTGCGCGACGCCCCTCCGGCTGGCACTGTGTGCGCTAACAGGGAGGGGTTCGTGATGCGCAGGTCGGGCGTTGTGCTGGGGGTTCTGTCCGTGGCGGGGATCGCCGCCTACGCGAGCGACACGCCGCCCGCGCTGCCCCGCGCGCTGGGCGACGCCGATTTCCGCCCGGTGCGGATCGAGGAGGCGCGGCTGGGGCAGTTGCTGTTCTACGATCCGATCCTGTCGGGCAACCGCGAGGTCGCCTGCGCCACCTGTCACCACCCGGCCTTCGGCACCTCGGACGGGCTGTCGCTGGGGCTGGGCGATGGCGGGCGGGGGCTGGGGCCGGACCGCGTGGCGGATCCCGACAACCTGCCGGAAGAGCGCGTGCCGCGGAACGCGCAGGCCCTGTGGAACCTCGGCGCGCTGGAATATCAGTCGATGTTCCATGACGGGCGGGTGGAGGTGGACCAGAGCCGCCCGAACGGGATGCGCACGCCTTTAGATGAGGACATGCCGGCAGGCTTCGCCTCGATGCTGGCGGCGCAGACGATGTTTCCCGTGGTCTCGCCCGACGAGATGGCCGGGCATTATCAGGAGAACGAGATCTCGACAGCGGTGCGGCTGGGCATGATCTCGGGCCCCGACGGGGCCTGGGCACGGCTGACGGCGCGGGTGGCCGGGGTGCCGGAATACGCGGCGCTCTTCGCCGAGGTCTATCCGGAGGTGGCGGCGGGGCGGCCCATCGCCTTCACCGATGTCTCGAACGCCATCGCCGCCTTCATGGAATTCGAGTTCCGTTCGGACAGCGCGCCCTTCGACGCGGTGCTGCGGGGCGAGGCGACGATGGCGCCGCGCGCGGCCGAGGGGATGGCGCTGTTCTATGGCGAGGCGGGCTGTTCAGGCTGCCACGCCGGGCCGTTCCTGACCGACCACGGCTTCCACGCCATGGGCGAGCCGCAATTCGGCCCCGGCAAGGGCGCGCGGTTCGAGACGCATCACCGCGACGAGGGGCGGTTCCGGGTCACCGGGCAGGCGGGCGATTGGTACGCCTTCCGCACGCCCGCGCTGCGCAACGTGGCGCTGACCGCGCCCTATGGCCACAGCGGCGCGCATCGGACGCTGGCGGGGTTCCTCGCGCATCACACCGATGGCGGGGCGGTGGATTATGACCGGGCCGAGGCCGTGTTGCCCGCACTTGAGGTCGAGGATTGGGCGGTGCTGGACGATCCGGCGCAGGTCTCGGCCATTGCCGAGGCGGCGGTGCGGGGCTTCCGGCCGGACGAGGGCCAGATCGCGGCGCTGGTGGCGTTTCTGGAGACGCTGACCGATCCGGTGGCGGTGACGGGGCGGCTGGGCGTGCCGGCATCGGTGCCCTCGGGCCTGACGGTGCCCAATCCGTAACCGGGCAGGGCGCCTGCGCCGTCGCTGCGCTCGGCGGCACCCGCCCGCCCGGCCACGCCTCAGGGCGTGAGGGTCAGGATCTGGTCGGCCGTGGCCTCGGTTTCCGTGCTGCTACCGTCCGGCCAGTCGACGCGGATCACCGCGCTGGTGGCGGGGCCCAGGCCGAAATGCCGGGGGATCGCCTGCCCGCCAGCGTGGCCGCCGCCGATTGTCACCTGTTGCGACTGGCTGCCCTGATCGGTGGTGACGGTGATCCGGGCGCCGATGGCGCGGGTGTTGCCGCCGGGCTGGCGCAGGTCCACGGCCAGCCAATGGCCGGTGTCGGGCGTGATGTTGCGGTAAAGCTCCATCGGCGCGCGGCGGTTGACCACGATGAGGTCCAGCCGCCCGTCGCCGTCGAGATCGGCCAGCGCCGCGCCGCGCGAGCGTTCGCTGGTGGCGATCCCGGCCTCGGTCGCGACCTGATGGAAGCTGCCGTCCGGCGCCTGCATCAGCAGGTCGTTCGGGTCGTGGATGGCGTTGGTCGGCATCTGGTCCACGTTGCCCTTGGCGATGAAGAGGTCGGGCAGGCCGTCATTGTCCACATCGCCGAATTGCGCGTGCCAGCCGGTCGAGGGGCGGCCGTCGCTGCCGTCATGCGGCAAGGTTGCATAAGTGCCCATCGCATAGGGCGCGGCGGCGTATGTGCCGTCGGATTGTGCGATTTGTAGCAGCTGGTCGCCCATCGAGGTGAGCATCACCTCGTCCCGTCCGTCGCCGTTCAGGTCCTGCGAGGCGATGCCCATGCCCCAGAGCGAAACGTTTTGCCAGCCGTCCTCGGGTGTGAGGAAACGGTGCCTGCCGATGTCCCACATCTGCTCGTAGCCGCCCCGCACGTAATAATGCCGGTCGTTCGAGATCCGCAGGGTGGGGCGGTCGCGGGCGTCGCGGGCGGCCAGCATGGAGAGGGCGCAGAAGCCGGGTTCCAGTGCCCGGGCCTGCCAGCCGGTCGGCGTGGGACTCATCAAGCTGTTGGAATCGCAGGCCTGGAACGGGCCGTTGGGGTTGGAACGGTCGACGTAATGGCCGATGGCCAGGGTCGGGCGCTCACCCTCCCACCAGGCGGTGAAAGCGGTGGTCCAGCGGTCTTCCTGCGGCAGGCCCCAGTCCTGGGTCACATCCGCGAAGGCGCAGTCGGCCCCGCCGCGCAGGATCATGTCCGGCCCGGCGCGCAGGATGAAAAGGTCGAGGAACCCGTCGCCGTCCATATCCAGCGGATAGGCCCCGGTCGCGCCGGTGATTGTGGGGAAAGTGACAGGGGCGAAGCGCAACCCGCCGTCATTCCCCAGCAGCAACATCGGATTTTCACCCCCCGCCGCCAGGATCTCGGGCCGGGCATCGCCGTTGCAATCGAAGACCGCGACCCCGCCGCCGACGAAATGCTCCCAGCCGCCGGTATAGCGATGGTCGGGGATCGTGCCCGAGAGATCCTCGAACAAGGGGCTCGCCACCGCGGGTTGGGCCAGCAGGAACGGCAGCAGCCAGCGCATCATGCCGCCCCCTGTCCCAGCGCGGTATCGGTGACATAGCCCAGGGCCAGCGCCGCCGCGCCCCGGGCCCAGACCATGTCGCCCCAATTATGCGTCTCGACCCGGCAGGGCGAGCGGCCGTGGTTGAGGGTCAGTTCCAGCGTCTCGGCCATCACCTCGTCGGCATAGAGGTAATCGTAGCGCATCCGCTCGCCCGAGAGGATGATCAGCTCGGGATCGAACAGCTGGATGACGTTCGAGAGGCCCACCGCCAGATAGCGCCCGGCGCGGCGGAAGATCGAGCGCGCGGCCATGTTGCCGCCCTTGGCCTCGGCGAAGAGGGTCTCCAGCATCGCCTGGGCCGAGGCCATGGCGCGCGGATTGCGGCCGAGCGCGGTGGCGGCCTCCCGCGCGAGCGCGTAATCGGCCAGATAGGCCTCCAGACAGCCGCGCTGGCCGCAGCGGCAGAGGGCGCCGTCGAGATGCACCTTGGTGTGGCCCAGCTCCATCCCCATGCCGCGGGTGCCGCGATAGAGGCGATTGCCGACCACCAGCCCCATGCCGACGCCGTGCTCGATGGTGACGACGGCGAAATCCGACATCGCCCGCCCGGCGCCGAACCAGAGTTCGGCCAGGGTCAGCATGTTGGCGTCATTGTCGATCAGCACCGGCAGGCCCAGCCGCCGGTTCAGCGCGGCGCGGAGCGGCAGGTCCTTGCCGGCGATGAGGGGCGACCAGGGGATCGTGCCTTCGATCGGCTCGACCAGACCCGAGATGCCGATGCCGACCGCGGAAATGGCGTCGCGGGGCAGGCCCGCCTGTTCCAGCAGCCGTTCGACCAGCGCCGCGGTTTCCTCGGCGATCTGGTCGAGGGTCTTGCGCACCGCGGGGGTGGGCAGCATGGCCTCGGCCAGGATGGTGCCGGCGAAATCGGCCAGCACCGCGGTGTGCCGCTCGTCCGAGAGTTTGATGCCGATCACCCGGCGCGATTCGGGCACCACGGTGAGGGCCACGGCGGGCCGCCCGCGCCCGGCATCGCGGCGGTCGCGGGGGTTGTCGTCGGTTTCGCGCAGGAAACCGCGCTCGATCAGGTCCGAGGTGAGCTGCGTGACCGAGCCCGCGCTGATGCCGAGCGCGCGCGAGACATCGGCCCGGGCCGCGGTGCCGGTGGCGCGCACATGCTCGAAAACCTTCTGGCGCAAGGGCTTGGGGTCCTGCACCGGACCCGGCAGCAGGGGGCCGCAGCCCAGCGGCAGGGTCGGGCTGGCGGCCAGGGCAATCGCGTCATCTGCGGGCATCATAACTTCACGGCTCAAAAAATATTCCTTCGCTGCGTCGCGGCGATCCAAGGAAACGTTCCGAGTTCGCGCAAACATCGGCCCTTTGACCCTATCCAAGCATGAAATTTCGATCAACGCGAGAATCTTTATTTTGACAGGTGAACAAAATATCCTATGCTTCCGGCTGTCGGGATGGAGCCCGCAGCCCCGGGAGTCGGGGCACCATAGGGGAGGAATGGAATGCGCAAAGCATTGTTTGCCGCTGTCGTCGCGACGGCGGGTCTTACCACATCGATGGCCGCAGCACTGACCGTCGGCGTCAGCTGGTCGAACTTCCAGGAAGAGCGCTGGCGCACGGATGAGGCCGCGATCGTCGCGGCGCTGGAAGCCGCCGGTGCGACCTATGTCTCGGCCGATGCGCAATCGTCCTCGGCCAAGCAGCTGTCGGATATCGAGGCGCTGATCGCCCAGGGTGTGGACGCGCTGATCGTGCTGGCGCAGGACGCGCAGGCCATCGGCCCGGCCGTGCAGGCCGCCGCCGACGAGGGGATCCCGGTCGTGGCCTATGACCGTCTGATCGAGGACCCGCGCGCCTTCTACCTGACCTTCGACAACGTGGAAGTCGGCCGGATGCAGGCCCGCGCCGTTCTGGAAGCCGCGCCCGAGGGCCGCTATGTCATGATCAAGGGCTCGCCCACCGACCCGAACGCGGATTTCCTGCGTGGCGGCCAGCAGGAAGTGCTGCAGGCGGCGATTGACTCGGGCGCCATCACCATCGTCGGCGAGGCCTATACCGACGGCTGGCTGCCCGCCAACGCGCAGCGCAACATGGAGCAGATCCTGACCGCCACCGACAACGGCGTCGATGCGGTCGTGGCCTCGAACGACGGCACCGCCGGCGGTGTCGTCGCCGCGCTGACCGCGCAGGGCATGCAGGGCCTCCCGGTCTCGGGTCAGGACGGCGACCATGCCGCGCTGAACCGCATCGCGCTGGGCACGCAGACCGTTTCGGTCTGGAAGGACGCCCGCGAACTGGGCCGTGCCGCGGCCGAGATCGCCGTGGCGCTGGCCGGTGGCACCGCCATGGCCGATGTCGAGGGCGCGCAGGAATGGACCTCGCCCGCGGGCACGGTCATGACCTCGCGCTTCCTGGCCCCGGTGCCGGTGACCCGCGACAACCTGTCGGTCGTCGTGGACGCGGGCTGGATCACGCAAGAGGCGCTCTGCCAGGGCGTGACCAACGGCCCGGCCCCCTGCAACTGATCTGACAGCGGCCCCGGCGGTTCCGGCCGCCGGGGCGTTCCATCGGCACCGGCATCCTTCCCCCCATTCGAGAGTCCGCCATGAGCGATATCGCGCGCCCCGCCGCCCAGCCTCGGCGCCGTTCGGTGATCGATTCCCTTGAAATCGACACGCGCCTCTTGGGCATGATCGCCGCCTTCGTGGTGATCTGCCTTGCCTTCAACGTGATGACCGAGGGCCGGTTTCTCAGCCCGCGCAACATCTTCAACCTGTCGATCCAGACGGTCAGCGTGGCGATCATGGCGACCGGCATGGTCTTCGTCATCGTCACCCGCCACATCGACCTGTCGGTCGGCGCGCTGCTCGCCACCTGCTCGGCCTTCATGGCCATGACGCAGAAGGTCTGGCTGCCCGAGCTGGGGCTGGATCTGGGCTCGCCGCTGATCGCGCCGGTGGCCATCCTTGTCGGTCTGGCGGTCGGCACGCTGATCGGGGCGGTGCAGGGCTGGCTGGTCGGCTACCTGACGATCCCGGCCTTCATCGTCACGCTGGGCGGGTTGCTGATCTGGCGCAACGTGGCGTGGTACGTGACGGGCGGGCAGACCATCGGCCCGCTGGACGAGACGTTCCAGTTGTTCGGCGGCATCAACGGCACGCTTGGCGCGACGATCAGCTGGGGGCTGGGCATCGTCGCGGCGGCGGCGTCGATCTGGGCGCTCTTTTCCAGCCGCCGGGCCAAGGTGGCGCATGAATTCCCGGTCAAGCCCCTCTGGGCCGAGGGTGTGCTGGCCGTGGTCTATGCCGCCTGCATCCTGGGCTTCGTCGCCATCGTCAACGCCTACGAGGTCCCCGCGGCCCGCCTGCGCCGGGTGTTCGAGGCAAGGGGCGAGACCCTGCCCGAGGGCTATACCGAAGGCTACGGCCTGCCGATCTCGGTGCTGTTGCTGATCCTGCTGGCCGTGGTGATGACGGTCATCGCCCGCAAGACCCGCCTCGGCCGCTATATCTTCGCCACCGGCGGCAACCCGGATTCGGCCGAGCTGTCAGGCATCAACACCCGAATGCTGACCGTCAAGGTCTTCGCCATGATGGGCTTTCTGTGCGGGCTCTCGGCGGTCGTGGCCTCGGCCCGTCTGACCAACCACGCCAATGATATCGGCACGCTGGACGAACTCAGGGTCATCGCCGCGGCGGTGATCGGCGGCACGGCGCTGTCGGGCGGCATCGGCACGATCTTCGGCGCGATCCTCGGCGCGCTGATCATGCAATCGCTGCAATCGGGGATGGCCATGGTCGGGGTCGACGCGCCCTTCCAGAACATCGTCGTGGGGCTGGTGCTGGTCGAGGCCGTTCTGCTGGACATCGCCTACCGCATGGCGGCGATCCGGCCGAAGGTGCTGCTGGTGCATCTGATCCTGCTGCCGGTGCTGGTGTGGTTCTTCGCCTCCTGGCTCTTCGTGGCGCTGGCGGTTGTGATCTCGGCGGGGCTTGGCCTTTTGCTGCGTCGGAAAGGAATGATCTGATGGTTGACCGTAGCGGAACCCCGATGGTCGAATTGCGCGACATCTCCATCGCCTTTGGCGGCATCAAGGCGGTGGATCATGTCAGCGTCGACCTCTACCCGGGCGAGGTCGTGGGCCTGCTGGGCCATAACGGCGCCGGGAAATCGACGCTCATCAAGTGCCTGTCCGGCGCTTACCGCAAGGATTCGGGTCAGATCCTGATCGACGGGCAGGAGGTGGAGATCACCAACCCCCGCGACGCCCGCGCCTATAACATCGAGACGATCTATCAGACGCTGGCGCTGGCCGATAACCTCGACGCCGCAGCGAACCTGTTCCTGGGGCGCGAGATCACGACGCCGCTGGGCTTCGTCGACGACGGCCGCATGGAAGCCGAGACGCGCAAGATCATGGGCCGCCTCAACCCCAATTTCCGCAAGTTCAAGGCGCCGGTCTCGGCGCTGTCGGGCGGGCAGCGGCAATCGGTGGCGATCGCGCGCGCGGTCTATTTCAACGCCCGTGTCCTCATCATGGACGAACCCACCGCCGCGCTGGGCCCGCAGGAAACCCAGATGGTCGCGGACCTCATCAAGGAGCTGAAGAAGCAGGGGCTGGGGATCTTCCTGATCGACCACGACGTGCACGCGGTGAAGCGGCTCTGCGACCGGGCGGCGGTGATGAAGAACGGCGAGCTGGTCGGCGTGGTCAAGGTGGATGAGGTGACCGAGGATGACATCCTGGCCATGATTATCCTGGGCAAGAAGCCCGAGCATCTGGCGGCCTGACATGTATATCGGACTGGATCTCGGCACCTCGTCGCTGAAGGCAATTTTGATAGACGTCAATCAAAACGTCCTGGCCGAGCATTCCGTGCCGCTCACCGTGCAACGCCCGCATGACGGCTGGTCGGAACAGGACCCGCAGTCCTGGGTCTCGGCCGCGCGCGAGGCGCTGGGGGCGATCCGGGCGCGGAACGAGTGTCGGGGGTTGAGGGGCATCGGCCTCTCGGGGCACATGCATGGCGCGGTGTTGCTGGATGCCGAGGATCAGGTGCTCAGGCCCTGCCTGCTGTGGAACGACACCCGCAGCCATGCCGAGGCGGCCGAGATGGATGCCGATCCCGGCTTCCGGGCGATCACCGGCAATATCGTCTTTCCGGGTTTCACAGCGCCCAAGGTGGAATGGGTCCGGCGGCACGAGCCCGAGATTTTCGCCCGGACGGCGAAGATCCTGCTGCCCAAGGATTACCTGCGGCTGGCGCTGACCGGCAACCATGTCTCGGAAATGTCGGATGCCGCCGGGACCGCCTGGTTCGACACGGCGCGGCGCGACTGGTCGGACGAGTTGCTGGCCGTCTGCGGCCTCAGCCGCGAGCACATGCCCCGGCTGGTCGAGGGCAGCGCCCCCTCGGGCGAGTTGCGCGACAAGCTGGCGATCGAGCTGGACCTGCCCTCGGTCGTCGTGGCCGGGGGCGGGGGCGACAACGCCGCCGCCGCCATCGGCGCGGGCGTGGTGCATGACGGCTCGGCCTTCCTGAGTCTCGGCACCTCGGGCGTGCTGTTCGCGGCGAACGATGGCTACCGGCCCGATCCCGCGACGGCGGTGCATACCTTCTGCCACGCGGTGCCGGGGACATGGCACCAGATGGGCGTGATCCTGGCCGCGACCGATGCACTGAACTGGCTGAGCCGGTTGACCGGCCAGTCGGCAGCGCAGCTCACGCAGGGTCTGGGCCCCGTCACCGCACCCGGGCGCGCCCTGTTCCTGCCCTATCTCGGCGGCGAGCGGACGCCGCTGAACGATGCGCAGATCCGCGGCCAGTTTCTGCATCTGGACCACGCCACCGACGCCCAGGCGGCGGCGCGGGCGGTGATGGAGGGCGTGGCCTATGCCTTTGCCGATTGCCGCGACGCTTTGGCCGCGACCGGCACCACGATAAGCCGGGCGCTGGCCATCGGCGGTGGCGCGCGCTCGGGCTATTGGCTCGATGTGCTGGCCACGACGCTGGGCTTCCCGCTCGACGTGCCCGCGCAGGGCGAATTCGGCGCGGCGATGGGCGCGGCGCGGCTGGGGATGATGGCCGCGACCGGCGCCGGCGCCGAGATCGCCACCCCCCCGCCGGTCGCCCGCAGCCATGACCCCGACCCGCATCTGGCCCCGGCCTTTGCCGAGGCGCATCAGCGTTACAAGGCGGCCTATGCCGCGATCCGGAATCTCTGACGACAGGAGCCCCCTCATGACTGACTTTTTCAACGGCATTGCGCCCATCCGTTACGAGGGCCCGGACAGCGCCAGCGAATTCGCCTTCCGCCACTACAACCCGGACGAGATGCTGCTGGGCAAGCCGATGAAGGACCATCTGCGCTTTGCCGCGGCCTATTGGCATTCCTTCGCCTGGCCGGGCGGCGATCCCTTCGGCGGCCAGACCCTGGAGCGGCCCTGGTTCGGCGAGACGATGGACCATGCCAAGCTCAAGGCCGATGTCGCCTTCGAGATGTTCCAGATCCTGGGCGTGCCCTATTTCTGCTTCCACGACGCCGATGTCCGGCCCGAGGGGGCGTCCTTTGCCGAAAACACCGCCCGCCTGCGCGAGATCACCGATTACTTCCAGCAGAAGATGGAAGAGACGGGCGTGAAGCTGCTGTGGGGCACCGCGAACCTGTTCAGCCACCGCCGCTACATGGCAGGCGCGGCGACCAACCCCGACCCGGAGGTCTTTGCCTTCGCCGCGGCGACGATCAAGACCTGCCTCGACGCGACGCAGCAGCTGGGGGGCGAGAATTATGTCCTCTGGGGCGGGCGCGAGGGGTATGAGACGCTGCTCAACACCGATCTTGCGCGCGAGCGCGCGCAGGCCGGGCGGATGTTGCAGATGGTCGTGGATTACAAGCACAAGACCGGCTTCAAGGGGGCGATCCTGATCGAGCCCAAGCCGCAGGAGCCGACCAAGCACCAATACGATTACGACGTCGCCACCGTCTACGGCTTCCTCAAGGATTTCGGGCTGGAGGGCGAGGTCAAGGTCAACATCGAGCAGGGCCACGCCATCCTCGCCGGTCATTCCTTCGAGCATGAGCTGGCGCTGGCGGCCTCGCTGGGGATCTTCGGCTCGATCGACATGAACCGCAACGATTACCAATCCGGCTGGGACACCGACCAATTCCCCAACAACGTGCCGGAGATGGCGCTGGCCTATTACGAGGTGCTCAAGGCGGGCGGCTTCACCACCGGCGGCACCAATTTCGACGCCAAGATCCGCCGCCAGTCGCTGGACCCCGAGGATCTGATCCTCGCCCATGTCGGCGGCATGGACGCCTGCGCGGCCGGGTTGAAGGCAGCGGCGGCGATGCTGACCGACGGTCGTCTGGAAGAGCAACGCGCCGCCCGCTACGCCGGTTGGGACAAGCCCGAGGGCAAGGCGCTGCTGTCGAGCGACCTGGCCAGCATCGCCCGGATGGTCGAGGAGAAGAAACTGGACCCGCGCCCCCGCTCGGGCCGGCAGGAGCGGCTGGAAAACCTGGTCTCGCGCTTCGTCTGAGGCGCGACCCTCCGCACCGCGACACGGGGCCCGGCCATGCGCCGGGCCTTTCGCGTCTGCGCGCCCCCCTCGTCACGAAAGGTTTACGGCAAAAATTGCCGGGCAGGCGAAACGCGGGCTACACTGGGCCCGTATAGGCAGGTGAACCCGATCCTGAGGCGGCGACGCGCGGCCTCACCCCAAGGAGAGACCCATGGCACGCCGCTGGACCAATGACCTGACGCATGACGATGTGACCCCCCGCCCCCTGTGGCTGAACCGCAGGCAGATCATGGCCGGGATGGGCGGCGCGGCGGCGCTGGCGGCAACGGGAGCGCCGGCGATGGCGCAGGGGCTGGAGCCCAACACGCTGGAACAGATCTCCACCTACAACAATTACTACGAATTCGGCGTCGGCAAGGAGGACCCCGCAGCCTATGCCAGCGCGCTGGACATCGACCCCTGGACCATCCGCGTCGACGGCATGGTCGACCGGCCCGGCGAATACGCGCTGGCCGACCTGCTGAGCGGCCTGCAAAGCGAAGAGCGCATCTACCGCTTCCGCTGTGTCGAGGCCTGGTCGATGGTGGTGCCGTGGAACGGCGTGGAACTGGCCGATGTGCTGGACAAGATCGGCGTCCAATCGGGCGCGCGCTATGTCGCCTTCGAGACCGTCGTGCAGCCCGAGAACATGCCGGGCGTGCGCAGCCGCGTCATTCCCTTCCCCTATGTCGAGGGGCTGCGGCTGGACGAGGCCCGCCACCCGCTGACCCTGCTGGCGACCGGGATCTACGGCCAGCCGATGCCGAAGCAGAACGGCGCGCCGATCCGGCTGGTGGTGCCGTGGAAATACGGCTTCAAGTCGATCAAGTCGATCGTGCGGATCACCCTGACCGACCAGCAGCCGCCGACCACCTGGAACCGCCTGAACAGCCGCGAATACGGCTTTTACTCCAACGTGAATCCTGAGGTCGACCACCCCCGCTGGTCGCAGGCCAGCGAGCGGCGGATCGGCGGCGGGCTCTTCTCGCGCCGGCAGGACACGCTGATGTTCAACGGCTATGGCGACGAGGTTGCCTCGCTCTACGCCGGCATGGACCTGCGGGAGAATTATTGAAATGACCCTCGCGCAGCGTATCAACCGCGCCCAGCGGGTTCTGCCCGCATGGCCGATCTACCTGATCGGCTTCGGCTGGATGGGCTGGCTTTTCTGGCTGGGGCTCAACGGCGATCTGGGGCCCGAGCCGATCAACGCGCTGGAACGCCGCTATGGCCTTCTGGCCTTGCAGCTACTGGTGGCGACGCTGGTGGTGACGCCGCTCCGGACCTGGACCAACATCAGCCTGCTCAAGTACCGCCGGGCGCTGGGCCTGATGGCCTTCGGCTTCCTGATGGCGCATTTCCTGGTCTGGGCGCTTCTGGACCTGCAATCCCTGTCCCGCATCAGTGTCGAGATCGTGCGCCGTCCCTATATCACCATCGGCTTCGCGGCCTTCGTGCTGCTGATCCCGCTGGCGGTGACCTCGAACAACGCCTCGATCCGGCGGCTGGGCGCGCTGGGCTGGCGCAAGCTGCACAAGCTGACCTATCCGGCGATCCTGCTGGGGGCGGTGCATTTCGTCTGGCTGGTGAAGGGCTATCCGCTGGAGCCCTTCCTCTATCTCGGCGCCGTGATCGCCCTGCTGGCGATCCGGCTGGTGCCGAAGCGGCGCCCGGCGGCCCGGGCGCCCGCGGGGGCGGTCACCCGGTAGACCGGGTGACCCGCACATTCATTCTGTCACTTCGGCCACGATCCCGGCGAGCAGTTCGTTCGCCGGGGTCATGCTTTCCGCGTCCCGGTGCAGGTAGCCGACCATGACCTCTTCGCCGGGGCGTTCGATCACCTGGATGCCATAGGGGCAGAAGGCGACGTTCTGCCAATCGGCCTCCATCACCTGCCGCGAGACGGCTGCCGAGCAGAACATGTAGATATCGGCATTGGCGAACAGCACGACCTCGCTGCCCATATCGGCGCGGGTGCGTTCCAGCATCTCGCCCACATGGCTGGTGTAGTCGATCACCAGCCCGCGGCCGACGATCGCCGATTCCAGGGCGAAGGTCGTATCCTCGAAGGACATGCCGCTGGGGGTGAGCCGCATCTCGTCGGCAAGGGCAGGGGCCGCAGTCAGCGCGGCCAGCGCCACGGCGCAAAGCACTCTGGTCATGAGATCCTCCTTGGGGCGGGGCGCCCCGTCTCTACATTCGCGATCATGCATATCTTGGGCGGTTTTGCACTTCGAATCGCGCGGTAGCGGGCGGTTGGCCAGAATCGCCCCCTGCCGGAAGGGGATTCGGGGGAATCACCGGGGGGATTCGGCGGATCGAGTCGGGGATTCGGGGTGATTCAGAAAAATTTGGGGGCGATTCCTGTCCGGATGGTCAGGAAATTGCGCGACCCGGGTCTGGTGCGCAACTATCCTCACGCGGGCCGCAGGGGCCTGCGCGGGGCTCTCGCCATGCCCCCGCACGAGGGGCGCCCAGAGGGCCAGTAAAACAAGGCTATGTGACAGGCAGATGGAAAAAAATCGCCGGAGCCTGCATTTTTTCTCTTGCGGGTTCCGGTCGCTGGGCCTAGATACCGCCTCACCGAAGCGGCGGGGACGCGGAAACGCGAACGAAGCAGCGACGGCGGCGGAAACGCCGGAACGAAAATCTGGATGCAAGGCGAGCGAAGGCGCTAGGGAGCTGGCGACGTCTTCGTGTTGTGTTCGGAACGCTTTTTGAAAATTTGGTGAATGAAGGGATATGTGGGCGGTTTGGTTCATTTCGATGGATCGGACGTCTGGATATCGGCCTCTTAGCGGTAACGCGATGATAGAGGTGTCAGCTTCACTGTTTTGCG
>NZ_QDDR01000006.1 GCF_003075525.1 Pararhodobacter aggregans
TCGGCCGTATCCTCGACAACTTCGAGCGCCTCGCCAAAAAATGGGCCCCAAAGCCGCGCAAACCAAAAGCCGCACCCAGAAGCCTCTGATCAATATAGCACGGCTGCGGCCTTCGGCGGATGCTTACGATCCCGAGGCCTTTGTGACGCTGCTGACCGGGGCCGAGGCCCCGGCGCTGGCGCTGATGGATCAGGAAGGCTTCGGCGCGGTGATCGAGGCGATGACCATGGGCCGGCTCGCCGCCCGGCCCACCGGCCCGCGCCGCCCGACCACGACCGATGCCGCCCTGCTGGCCGAGGTGATCGACGCAACGCTGGCCGGCCTCGGGGCGGAGGACCCGCTGTCGGGGCTGCGCTGCGGCCGTCCGGTGGCGGATCACCGCCTGCTGCCGGTGATCCTGGAAGAGATCGACTATGATCTGGTGGCGCTGACCGCCGTGGTCGTCTCGGGCAGCGTGACGCGGCCCCTGCGGCTGATGCTGGCCCTGCCGCGACCCGATGCGGCCGAGGTGGTCGCCTCGGCAGAGGAACCGGCCCGCGACTGGTCCGAGGCGCTGAACGCGGCGGTCATGCGGGCGCCCGCCTCGCTCAGGGCCGAACTGGGCCGGGTGACGCTGCCTCTGGCCGAGGTTCTGGCGCTGGGGCCGGGCAGCAGCCTGACGCTGCCGCTCTCGAACCTGGAGGAAGTGCAGCTGGTGGCGCTGGATGGCGCGGTGCAGGCGGTGGGGCGGTTGGGCCAGACCCGTGGCATGCGGGCGGTGCGCCTGACCGGCTGGCCCGGCGGGTTGCCGCCATCGCCGATGCTCGACGCCGCGCCCCCGGGCCGGGCGATGCCCGCCGCAGCTCCGTTGGAGGACGAGGAGGTTGCAGCGCCGGACTTCCCGATGATGGCCGCCATGGCGCCCATGGCCCTGGACCTGCCCGAGGACGAGACCTGAGGCAGCGGGCCGCAGGCTCCCGCCCGCCCACCCCGCCTGCGGCCCGCTGCCTCAGGTCAGCGCGGCGCTTCCTTTGGGGGCGGCGGGCGGTGGGGGCGGAGGATTGCGTATTTTCGACAAAGTGAAAGGGCAGGGCGCCGCCCGGTAGCGGGTATCGGTCGCGCGGTGGTGGCGCTGCGCAGTGGTCGGGGCCGCGCCCGAAGGCGCCCGCTTCTGTTGGTCGTCATCTTGGGGCGCTGAATTCTCGCGGGGGGGGGCGAGGGTTTCCGCGGATCCGGCCCCGCGACCGGTGCATTTCCGAGGCGCCGCTCACCCCCGCCTTGGTTGCCCGCGGGACGAGGGCGCACGCTCAGCGCAGCGTCGGGATCGGGCCTTCGGTCCGCCCTTCGGTGAATTGCCGCAGTACCGGATCGTCCGAGCTGAAGGCTTCGGCGGTCGGGCCCTGCCAGTGGAAACGGCCCTCGTGCAGCATCGCCACCCGGTCGGCGACATCGCGGACCGTGCGCATGTCATGGGTGATGGTCAGCGCCGTCGCCCCCATCTCGGTGACGATGCCGCGGATCAGCGCGTTGATCACCGCCGACATGATCGGGTCCAGCCCCGCCGTCGGTTCGTCGAAGAAGAGGACCGGCGGGTCGCCAGCGATGGCTCGCGCCAGCCCGACACGCTTCTGCATCCCGCCCGAGAGTTCGGCGGGGAAAAGATCCGCCACTTCCGGCCCGAGCCCCACGCGGGCCAGCTTTTCGACCGCGAGGGCCCGTGCCTCGACCCGGCCCATCCGGCCGGTGCCGCGCATCAGGCGGAAGGCGACATTCTGCCAGACCGGCAGCGAATCAAAGAGCGCGGCGCCCTGGAACAGCATGCCGATATGCGGGGCGACGGCATGGGGTGTGGGGTTCTTCAGCCCGGCCAGCGCGACCTCGCCGCTATCGGCGCGCTCCAGCCCCAGCAGGCATTTCAGCAACACCGACTTGCCGGTGCCGGAGCCGCCGATCACCACCAGGCTCTGGCCCTTCGGCACCTCGAAGCTGACCCCGCGCAGGACCGTCTTCTGCCCGAAGGCCTTGTGCAATCCCTCGGCCCGGATCATGCGGAAAAGAACGCTTCGGTCAGCAGGTAATTCGACGCGAGAATCAGCACCGAGGCCAGCACCACCGCCGATTTGGTGGCCTCGCCCACGCCCTGCGCGCCGCGCCCCGAGTTCATGCCGAAATAGCAGCCCGACAGCGCCACCAGGAAGCCGAAGACCGCGCCCTTCACGAGGCCCGAGGCGATGTCCCAGAATTCGAGGAAATCCAGCGTGTTGCGCAGATAGGTCGGGCCGTCGAAACCAAGCCGCGTGACGCCCACCGCATAGCCGCCGAGGATGCCGATGGAATCGCCCACCGCCACCAGCACCGGCATGGCCAGCGTTGCTGCGACCAGCCGGGGCACGGTCAGGAATTGCATCGGCTCCACCGCCAGCGTCTTCAGCGCGTCGAGCTGTTCGGAGACCTTCATCGTGCCGATCTCGGCCGCGATCGAGGAGGCGACGCGCGCCGCCACCATCAGCCCGCCCAGCACCGGGCCCAGCTCGCGCACCATGCCGATGGCGGTGATCGAGGGGACGGCGAATTCGGCGCCGTAGCGGGCTGAGCCCGCGAAGATCTGCAAGGCCAGCGCGGCGCCGGTGAAGAGCGCGGTCATGCCCACCACCGGCAGCGACAGCCAGCCGATCTGCACCAGCTGCGCCGCCACCTCACGCAGGTGGAAGGGCGGGCGCAGCATCCAGCCCAGCGCCTGACCGGTGAAGCCCACGAAGCGGCCCAGCGCGCCCAGCGCCCCGGCCAATCCGCGGCCGGTGGCGCCCAGCGTCGCGACGGGGTTCACGAGGGCGCCCCGACATAGCGGCGGCGGTAGCGGTTGCCGAGCGATGTCAGGATCTCATAGCCGATGGTGCCGGCCAGTTCCGCCAGATCGTCCACATCCTGCCGCGGTCCCAGGATATCCAGCGACACCGGGTCGCTGTCCAGTTCCGTCACATCGACAGTGATAAGGTCCATCGACACGCGGCCGACGACGGGGCAGGGGATCTCGCCCGCCCAGAGGATCGCCTTGCCCGAGAGCGTGCGCAGCAGCCCGTCGGCATAGCCCGCGGCGACGGTGGCGATGCGCGAGGGGCGCGGCGCGACCCAGGTGCAGGAATAGCCCACCGCCTCGTGCGGCTCCACGTCGCGGACCTGCACCACCGGCAGCGACAGCGTGGCGACCGGCTGCGCCTGTTCGAAGGGGGCGCCGCCGTAAAGACCGATGCCGGGACGGCAGAGGTCGAAATGGTAATCCGGTCCCAGCAGCATGCCCCCCGTCGCCGCCAGCGAGCGGGGCGCGGTCATCCCTTCGGTCATTTCGAGGAAGGCGCCCAACTGGCCGGGGTTCATCAGATGCTGCGGCTCGTCGGCGCAGGCCAGATGCGACATGACCAGCTGCGGCGCGCCGGGCAGGCCGACGGCGCGGACGGCGGCCCATTCGGCGGGCTCCATCCCCAGCCGGTTCATCCCGGTGTCGAGCTGGATGCCGAAGGGATGGCCGGCCAGCGATTCCGCGTGGCGGGTCAGCTGTTCGGCCGAATTCAGCAGCGGGATCAGGTCGAGGTTGCGCAGGCTCGGCGCATCCCCCGCCATATGGCCCGAAAAGACGAAGATCCGCGGCCCGGCGCCCAAAGCCTGACGGATCGCCGCGCCCTCTTCGGCCAAGGCCACGAAGAAGGTGCGCGCCCCGGCCCCGGCGAGTTTCTTGACCACCGGCCCGGCGCCCAGCCCATAGGCATCGGCCTTGACCGTGGCGCCGGTCTCGGCTTGCGACAGGCGGGAAAGCCGCTGCCAATTGGCGGCGACGGCGTCGAGGTCGATGGTCAGGCGCGCGGAACTCATGGCGCAGGTTTGGGGGGCAGGAGCCCCTTTAGTCAAGGGCGAAAAGGCGCCGGGCGGCCTTCCGCTCAGGCTGTGGATAAGTCGCCTCAAATTGGACACGTTTCCGTTTGAACCTCTTGCGGAGGCACTGCGACAGAGTGATGTAACGGACGCGATTCGAAACGGATCGTGCAGACACAAAGGCAAGGACAATGTCGACCCAAACGCGCAAGAGCAGCCAGAAACCGGCCCCCCAGAAGCCGGCACCGACCCACCGTTTCACGGATTGGGCGATGCTCTGAGCGCCACGAGATAGGCCGCGATGGCCGCCCTGTCCGGGGCGGCTATCCGGCTGATGTTGGCGACGACATCGGCCATCTCGCCGCCTGCCGTATCGAATTCGGGCGTGAAGCCGGTTTCCAGATAGGCGGCGATATCGAAGGCGGTCCACCCCTGCGGCGGCAGGGCCGGGATCCGCCCCTCGCCCACCGGATTGGGCGCCCCCGCCAGCCATTGAGACCGGTCGAGCCCGCCCAGCGCATCGCGCGGCGTGTGGCATTCGGCGCAATGGCCCAGCGCCTCGACCAGATAATGACCGCGCGCGGCTTCGGGATCCTCGGGGACCGGCGTGGCGAAGGCGGGGTCGAAGTTCAGCATCTTCCACAGGCCGAGCCCGCGGCGCATCGAGAAGGGGAAGCCCACCTCATGCGCGGCCGAAGGCGTCGGATCCGCGGGCAGCATCTGCCAATAGGCCCAGAGGTCGGCGATATCCCCGGGCGTGGCATGGGTATAGGTCGTGTAGGGGAAGGCGGGGTAGTAATGCGCCCCCTCGGGCGAAACGCCCAGCATGACGGCGGTGGCAAATTGCTCCAGCGTCCAGCCGCCGATCCCGGCCTCGGGATCGGGCGAGATATTGGGGGCGCGGAAGGTGCCGAAGGGCGTGACGAAGCTGCGCCCCCCGGCCAGAACCATCCGCGCTTCGGTCGAGGCCGTGGCATCGACCGAGGGCGCGGTGTGGCAAGACGCGCAGCCGGCGGTCCAGAAGACCTGTTCGCCGTGCTGCGGGTCGGCGCTGTGCGATTGCAGCGCGGTCAGCGTGTCGGCCGACAGGCTGGCGGGCCTGGTCAGCACCCAGAAGGCGCCCCCGCCGACAGCGGCGAGGACGAGTGCGAATGTACCCAGGCGCGCCAGCATGCGGTGCTTACTGCGGCTGGCGATAGGTCTGGTGGCAGGCGCCGCAGGCGCCGCCGAGGCCGCCCATCGCGCCCTGCAGCGAGGCGAGGTCGGTGCCGGCCGCGTCCTTCATCGCCTCGGCCGCGGTCTGCAGCGCGGCCCAGCGGGCGTTGAACCCGTCCATGTCGGTCCAGATCGCCGGCAGCGCGCGCGAGCCCTGGGCCGAGGCGTTGTCGGTGCCCTCGGCGAACATCGGGGCGATGTCCAGCATCGACAGATGGTAGATGTTGTTGGCGGCCGCCGAGGCGACGGCGGCGTCATAGGGCATGCGGCCCTGAGCCATGCCGCCGATCTGCCCCAGGTTATAGGCCAGAACGTCCATGACCGCATGGCGGGCCGCGACGTTCGGGTTCATGTCCTGGGCGGTGGCGAGCGTCGGCAGCGCGAGGGCTGCGGCGGTGGCGAGCGCAGTCAGAAGGCGAGGCATCGAGGTCTCCCTGTTGTCGATCCGGGATCAGGATACGCACGCATTCGGTGCGAGACTTCTCGCGAATGCGTGATCGCCCCTCTCGGCCTGCACATATTCTGTGAATGATCGCACAGAAGGGGGTCGGATTGCTGCATGTGTGCAATATCTGCTTCTTGTCGCGCCAAACCTTGCCCGACCGGCATCCGGCTTGAAGCGCTGCCGGGCAAGGGCTAGGGTCCGCCGCGTCTGTTCACCCCGGAACCCCCATGCCCGAGCCCCGCCCGATCCAGACCCTGACGCAGGCCCTGACCGGGATCGTGGTCCCGGCCGAGGCGCCGCGCCGCCGCCTGCCGCGCCTTTCGTCCTTCCGCACCGAGGATCCGGCGCTGAGGGCGCGTTATGACGATGTGACGCTGTGGTACGGGGCGGTCTGGCTGGCGGGCGAGGGGCGGCTCAGGCTCTTCGGGCCGCCGGGGCTGAACCTGCGCCCCCTGCTGCGGAGCGCGCGTTACGAGACCGAGGCCGGGCCGCTGCCCGCCCCCCGGCTGCGCCGCTTCAAACGCTATGTCACGGCGGAATTCCCGCTCGACCGGCCGGTCGGCACGCTGTTCATGGAGGTGGCGGGCCAGCGGCTGAGTATGCCGGTCCTGACCCAGGACCTGCAGGCGCTGGCCGGGCTCAACACCCTCTACACCATGTCGCAGAACAACGATCTGGACTGGATCGAGGATTGGATCACCTATCACCACCGCCACCACGGCGCCAACGGGCTGGTGATCGCCGACAACGGCAGCACCGCCTATACGCCCGGGGAGCTGGCCGAGCGGCTGTCGCGGCTCGATTTCCTCAAGGGCCTGCGCGTGACCTCGGTGCCCTTTCGCTACGGGCCCAGCTCGGCGATCTGCCGCCGCGCCTCGCAGGCGCGCTTCCTGCAGACGGCGATCGCCAACCTTCACCGCGACCTCTACCTGACCCGCGCGCGGGCGGTGCTGTCGTGCGATATCGACGAGCTGATGATCTCGACCAGCGGGCGCAGCGTGTTTGACGCGGCGGTGGCGCGAAAGCTGGGGTTCCTGACGGTGCCGGGCTATTGGCGCTTTTCGCGCGTCCCGTCGGGCCAGCGCGCGCGGCATGCCGACCACCTCTGGATTGACCCGGCGCGCAGCAAACCCTGCCCGACGAAATACGTGATCCGCCCCGATGGCGCGCTGGCCGGCTGGTCCTGGATGACCCATTCGCTGGAAGCGCTACCGCGCGCGGCCTTCAAGGCCTCGCCCGAATTCTGGTTCGCGCATTGCCACGACATCTCGATGCGCTGGAAGGAAGGGCGCGAGGCCACGGCCGGGGAACGTGTCTGGCAGCGCGATCCGGTGCTTGAGGCGCTCTGGTCAGCCTGACCCGCCGCTGAGCCGCCTGAGCGCCAGCTCGCCCTTGTGCAGCAGCCACAGCCAGCGGGACCGCTGCATGTCGGCATAGACGAAGGGACGGCGCACGCCGGGGTCTTCGGGCTCAAGCCAGCTCTCGGCCAGCGGCAGAAGGCCCGGCGACCGGTTCCGCAGCGCGGCGACCCGGTCGGGCGACAGCGCGCGGAAGCGCTTCACGCTGTCCCCGGCCCGGCGCGCGGCGATCCGCCCGGCCAGCGTATGCCCGCGCGAGCGGTAGCGGAAGACCGGCACCTCGGGGCAATAGAAGCCCCAGGGCGCGTGCATCAACGCCATGCCCGCCGGGAAGAGCCGCGCCGCCTGCCCGGAATTCGCGCCCTCGGACCCCACGAAGGTCCAGCCCGCCGCCCGCAGGCTGGGCACATGGGCGATGCAGATGTCGGAATAGCTCAGGTGGCGGCGGCCCTTGCGGGCGTTGATCCCGGGCAGCAGGAATTGGCCATCGGCCGAGGGGGCGAACCGCCCGCGCCACTGGAAGCCCTTGCGTGCCTTGACGAAAAACGGTGAGACGAACCCGGCCCCGGGCTGTTCCAGAAGCCCCAGAACCGCTGCGACCTCCCCGGTTCCGGGGCTGCGCACCAGCTGCGTGTCGTCCTGCAGATAGAGCAGCAGCGGCGTCTGGCAGAGGTCGAGCGCCTTCTGCATGTTGGCGTAGAGGCCGCCGTGCCATTCCTCGCCTGCCTTGCCGGTCACCACCTGCTCGCCAGCCGCCGCGACCTCGGCCAGCAAGGCAACCTGCGCCGGGTCGTCACTGCGGTCGTCCAGCACCAGGACCGGCACGCCGGGCAGATGGCGGGCGATCGACTCCAGGCAATTGCGCAGATGCGCGGGCCGGTTGTAGGTCATCACCGCAACCGTCAGGACCCCCCGGGGTTCCTCTGGCATGCCTGGCCCTCCTTCACTGTGAGACTTCGGGCTTAGCGCGAGGCGGGGCGCCCGTCCAGAAGGCCGTCCAGAACCGCCTCCATCGCCTTGAGCGAGACCTCCAGCGGGTGCTGGTTCTCGGCCTGAACCCGGGCGGCGCCGGCCAGATAGGGGGCGCGGAAGGCGGGGTCCTGGGCGGCGACCACGGCCCGGGCCAAGGCGGCGGCATCGGCCACCTCCAGCGCGCCGCCTGCGGCCTTGAGCCGGGCATAGGCTTCGGCGAAATTGCCGGTATCGGGGCCGTGCAGGACCAGCGCGCCCAGCGCCACGGCCTCGAACGGGTTCTTGCCGGTGAGGGTCACGCCCGGCACGCGGAGCGAGTTGCCGGTATAGGCGACGGGCGCGAGGCGATACCAGAGCCCCATCTCGCCGATCGTGTCGGCGATATAGACCCGGGTCGCGGCGGTGATCGCCTCGCCGCGCGACCGCCGGGCAATGGCCCCGGGCGGGAAATGGGCGCGCGCCGCGGCCTCGGTGCCGTCGGCCTCGGCGGGCTTGCGCGGCGCGATGAGGAACAAGAGGTCCGGCAACGCCTCATGCGCCAGCGCCTGCGCCTGCATGAGTTGCGGCTCTTCCACCGATTTGGTCGAGGCCGCCAGCCAGACCGGCCGCCCGGCGATCTGGGCCTCCAGCAGGGCGCGGGCCTCGGGCCGGTCGGGCAGGGGGTCGGACGCGGCCTTCAGCACCCCCATCACCGACATCTTCCCGGCGGGCGCGCCCAGATCGCGGTAACGCGCCATCGAATCCGCATCCTGTACAAGAATCCGGTCGAAAAGGTCCATCAGCGCGCCGTTGGTGGCGACCATGCGGCGGCGGCGGCGGTAGCGGCGCTCGGTCACATGGGTGTTGATCAGCACCATCGGCAGCCCGGCACGGCGCGCCCGGCGCAGCATCAGCGGCCAGAGATCGGCCTCGGCCACGATCAGCGCATCGGGGCGCCAATGGGCCATGAAGCGGTCGAGCGCGCCGGGGTAATCGGCCGGGGCGAATTGATGGAGCACCCGGTCGGGCAGGCCGCGCCGGGCCAGAGCCTCGGCCGAGGCGGTGGTATGGGTGGTGAGGAGGATGGTGAGATCGGCATGGGCGGCGGTCAGCCGGTCGAGCAGCGTGACCAGCGCCTGCGCCTCGCCGACCGAGACGGCGTGGAACCACAAAAGCACGCCCTCGGGCCGCGATTGCGAGGCATGGCCCAGCTTCTCGCGCCCGCGCCGCGGATCCTCGCGCCCCTGACGCTGCCGGATCCACAGCACCAGCCGCCAGAACGGCGCCGAGACCGCGGCGAAGGCAAGATAGAGACGCAGGAGGAGCGGCATGCGGGATCCTTTCCCGGCGGGGATAGCCGCGCCGCCGCGCCCGCGCAAGGGCGAGGGGTTTCGCCCTCGTCCCCCGTGCTGGCGCACGGGCTCCTCGGGCGACCAGCCGGGGGGCGCTGCCCCCCGGACCCCCCGGGATATTTGAGGAACAAAGAGGGGGCGGGGCGGCCCTGACGGAAGGGTTGGCCCCGAATTCAGGCGCCGGGTCTTGCCGGGTGGGGCCGGACCTCCCATGCCAGGGACAAGCTCAGCGCCCCTTCCAGACCGGGTCGCGTTTCTCGGTGAAGGCGCGTTGCCCCTCGTGCAGGTCTTCGGAGCCATAGAGCCGGTCGACGGTGGGGAACTGGCGCTTGGTGATCCGGTTCAGCGCGTCCTGGAAGCGCATCGCCTCGGCCTCTCGCACCACTTCCTTGATGGCGGCGAAGACCAGCGGTGGCCCGGATTCGAGGAGCCGGGCGAGGTCCCAGGCGCGGGTGCGGAGTTCTTCCGGGGGGCAGATCTCCTTGATCAGGCCCCAATGTTTCGCCTCATCGACGTCGAACCAGCGGCCGGTCAGCAGGAGGTCCATCGCCACATGATAGGGGATGCGCTTTGGCAGCTTGATCGAGGCGGCGTCGGCCACGGTGCCAGAGCGGATTTCGGGCAGGGCGAAACTCGCGGTGTCCGAGGCGAGGATCAGGTCGCAGCTCAGTGCCAGTTCCAGCCCGCCGCCGCAGCAGATGCCGTTGACCGCAGCGATCACCGGCTTGTTGAGGTTCGGCAGTTCCTGCAAGCCGCCGAAACCGCCGACGCCGTAATCCCCGTCCACCGCATCGCCCCCAGCCGCCGCTTTCAGATCCCAGCCGGGGCAGAAGAATTTCTCGCCCTCGGCCCGCAGGATCGCCACCCTGAGCCCGTCGTCGTCGCGGAAGGCCTTGAAGACATCGCCCATGATCCGGCTGGTGGCGAGGTCGATGGCATTGGCCTTGGGCCGGTCCAGCGTCACCTCCAGGATGCCGCCCTCGCGGCGGGTCTTGATCGGGCCCTCGGTGCGGTCTTTCATCTCTGCCTCCAGATTACTGCGTCTACGGCGACTGCCTCGGTTGCCGTCAGGATCAGCGGGTTCACCTCGATCTCCTGCAGCGCCGGATCGGCCGCCATCATTGATTGCATCGCCAGCGCGGCGTCGATGGCCCGGCCAACCGCCGGTTTCGCCCGCCCCCGCCAGCCGTCGAGCAGCGGCCAGAGTCTGAGCCCTTTCAGCGCCGCCTCGATCTCGGCCCGCGTCACCGGGGCGACCAGCGTCACCGTATCGGCCAGAAGCTCGGCCGTCACCCCGCCCAGACCCAGCGTCAGCGTCGCGCCATAGACCGGGTCGCGGCGGATGCCGAGCAAGAGCTCGGCGAGGCCGCCCGTCACCATCTCTTCGCAGAGATAGCCCCGGGCACCCGGCATCTCGGCCTCGGCGCAGGGATCGGTCACGCCCAGCCGCACCGCCCCGGCCTCGGTCTTGTGGGCAAAGCCCAGCCCCTTCAGCGCGAAAGGGGCGGTCAGGCCGCGCGCATCCAGGGCGGCAAGGCCCTTCGCGGTCACGCCTTTCGGCACGGCGATGCCGGCGGCCGCCAGCATAGCCTTCGCCCGCGCCTCGTCGATCAACACCGCCTCGCCCCCCGGCGTCACGCCCCAGGGCCGCCAGCCCGCCAGCCCCGCAGGCCGCTGCGCCGCGACCAGCGCCTCCAGCGCGGTTTCCAGCCCCATCAGCGGCACCACGCCGCGGGCGATCATGGCGATCGCGCGGTCCTCGTCGAAATTCTCGGGCAGCGAGGCGACCGGGAAGGCGGGCCTACCGGTCACCGCCTGCGCCACCTCGATGGCGCGGATCGCCGGTTCGAAACTGGCCGGGTCGCAGCGGTCGGGACGCGGCGGGTCGATGACGAAGATCCCGGCGTCATAGCCCTCCAGCATGGCGGTGAAGACCGCTTCGGTCTTCGGCCCGTCGCCCCAGATGAAGGTGTGGTAATCCAGAGGGTTGGCCAGCGTCACCAGCGGGCCCAGCACGGCGCCGAGGCGGGCCTTCTGGCTGTCCGTCGGCGGCTCGAAGACCACGCCCGCCGTCGCGCCCAGATCGGCCACCAGCCCCGCCTCGCCGCCCGAACAGGACAGCGAGCAGAGCCGCGCGCCGATCCCCGGCCCGTGGACATGGAGGATCTTCAAGGCCTCGATCAGCGCGCCCAACGTGTCGACCTCGGCCACGCCCGCCTGCCGCAGGAAGGCCGACGAAGCCGCCCCGCCCCCCGCCAAAGCCGCCGTGTGCGAGGCGGCGGCGGCGCGCGAGGCCTCGGTCTTGCCGGATTTCACCACCACCATGCCCTTGCCCGCGGCCCGCGCCGCCTCGGCCAGCGCGGCAAAGGCGGGGGCGTCGTCGATCCCCTCGACATAAAGGCCCAACGCCGTGACCCGCGGATCGGCCAGCACCGCGCCCGCCAGTTCCGCCAGCCCCACCTGCGCGGCATTGCCCAGGCAGGCAACATAGGCCACCGGCAGGCCGCGCGCCTGCATGGTCAGGTTGATGACGATGTTCGAGGATTGGCTGATCAGCGCCACGCCGCGCTCGACCCGCCGTCCGCCGTGCTGGTCGGGCCAGAGCAGCGCGCCGTCGAGGTAGTTGATGACGCCATAGCAATTCGGCCCGAGGATCGGCATGGCACCCGCCGCCGCGACCAGCTGCGCCTGCAACCCGGCCTCGCCTGCCTCCTCCCAGCCCGAGGCGAAACAGATCGCCCCGCCCGCGCCCATGGCGGCAAGCTCGCGCACCACCTCGACGGTGGCGAAACGGTTCACGCCGATGAAGACGGCATCCGGCGCCTGCGGCAACTCGGCCAGCGCGCGCAGGCAGGGCATGCCGGCGATCTCGGCGCGGGTCGGATGGATCGGCCAGACGGGCCCGTCAAAGCCCATCCTGCGGCATTGCTCGATCACATTCTGCGCCCAACCGGCGCCCAGCACCGCGATGGAGCGGGGGCGCAGCAGGCGCGACAGGCGCGGGTCGGGCGAGAGGGTCGCGGGCGCGCTGCCCATCTTTGTTCTCCAAATATCCACGGGTTTCCAAAGGGGGCGTGCCCCCTTTGGCGAGGGGGTGCGGGGGGCGAGCAGCCCCCCGCCCTGGTCAGCCGCCGACGGCGCGCAGCAATTCCCGGCTGATGATGTGCCGCTGGATCTCGGAGGTGCCTTCCCAGATCCGTTCGACCCGCGCGTCGCGCCAGATCCGCTCCAAAGGCAATTCGTCCATCAACCCCATGCCGCCGTGGATCTGGATCGCCTCGTCGGCGATCATCGCCAGCGCCTCGGTCGCCTTCAGCTTGGCCATGGCCATGTCGGCGTCGGTGACACTGCCCTCGTCGAATTTCCATGCCGCCTCGAAGGTCAGCAGCTCCGCCGCCTTCAGCTCCAGCGCCATGTCCGCCAGCTTGAAACTGACCCCCTGGAACTTGCCGATCTGCTGGCCGAACTGCTTGCGTTGGGCGGCATAGGTCAGCGCGTGTTCCAGCGCCCGGTGGGCCCGCCCGATCGAGGTCGAGGCGACCTGCAACCGCGTCGCCCCCAGCCAGTCATTCGCCACCTCGAAGCCCTTGTGGACCTCGCCCAGGATGTTCTCGGCCGGCACCCGGCAATCGCCGAATTCCAGCACCGAATTGGTGTAGCCCCGGTGCGAGACGTTGCGATAGCCGTCGCGCACGGTGAAACCCTTGGTGCCCTTGTCAACGAAGAAGGCGGTGATCTTCTTCTTCCGGCCGCGCGGCGTCTCTTCCTCGCCCGTGGCCATGAAAGCGATGGTGAAGCCCGCGACATCGGCGTGGCTGATGAAATGCTTGGTGCCGTTCAGCACCCAGTCGCCACCGTCGGGGCGGGCGCTGGCCGTCATCCCGCGCAGATCCGACCCCGCGCCGGGTTCGGTCATGGCGAGGCAATCCCAGGTCTCGCCACGGATGCAGGGCATGAGATACCGCTCGCGCTGCTCGGGCGTGCCAGCGAGCAGGATGTTCGAGGGCCGCGCCACGCAGGTCCAGTGCAGGGCATAATTCGCCCGGCCGAGTTCGCGCTCATAGAGCAGCCAGGACAGGGTATCGAGCCCCGCGCCGCCCAGCTCCTCCGGCATGTTCGCCGCGTAAAGCCCTGCCTCCATGGCCTTTTTCTGCAGCTCGCGGATCAGCTCCATCGGCAGATGGCCGGTCCGTTCGACCAGCGCCTCATGCGGGTACAGCTCGGTCTCGACGAAGGCGCGGGTGGTCTCGACGATCATCCGCTGTTCGTCTGACAATCCGAAATGCATCAGCTTTTCCTCTGTCCGACGTGTCGTCCGGCGGTCTCGGGGCGCGGCAGGGCCTGATGCGCCTCGGCGATGGGCATCAACCGCGCCAGAACCTCGGACGCGGCGGGGCAGGACTTGCCCGCTTTCATGTCGACATGCAGCAGCATCTGCTCGACCGAGGCGACCAGCATGCCCTCCCGCTCGATGCGGATGAACAGATGCAGCCGCTTCTCGTCGGCGCCCAGCACCTGCACGGACCCCGTCAGCCGGTCGCCCAGCTTCGCCTCGCCCGCATGCAGGATGTGGCTCTCGGCGGTGTAATAGCTGTGCCCGCCCGCGACATAGTCCATCCCGGCGCCGATATGACGGAGGAAGGCGTCGCAAGTCTCGGACGAGGCAAAGAGATACCGGCTCTCGGTCATATGGCCGTTGTAGTCGATCCAGCCCGGCAGAACCTGCTGATGCGACAGCACCATGGGCGCGCCCGAGCCGGTAGGATGGGCAATATTGCCCATCCTACGCCGTTCGTCGTGGTCCAGCAGCACCTTTCCCGCACCCCAGTTGCGTTCCTTCAACACCCGCAGGAAGCCGATCAGGTTGCGGTCGCGGATCCGCTCCAGCTCGCGGATCGAGTGATGGCCGGATTGCGCATCCGATTGTCCGGCGATCAGATCGACCAGCTCGTCGTTGAACTCGGGCACGTCCGTCAGCTTGGTCCAGGGCCACTGCAGGCAGGGGCCAAATTGCGCCATGAAATGCTTCATGCCCGCCTCGCCTCCGGCCACGCGGTAGGTCTCGAACAGACCCATCTGGCCCCAGCGCAGCCCGAAACCCATCCGGATCGCCTCGTCGATCTCCTCGGTGGTGGCGATGCCGTCCTTGACCAGCCACAGCGCCTCGCGCCAGACGGCTTCGAGGAAACGGTCGGCGATATGGGCGTCGATCTCTTTCCTGACATGCAGCGGGAACATCCCGATCTCGCGCAGGATTTCCTTTGCCTTTTCAATCGCCTCCGGATCGTTCTTCGGCGATGGCACAACTTCGGCCAGGGGCAGCAGATACACCGGGTTGAACGGATGGGCGACGAAGATCGCGGCCGGGTTCGCGGCATTCTGCTGCAATTCCGAGGGTTTGAAGCCCGAGGTCGACGAACCCAGCAGCGCATCCGGCGCCGATTGCTGGATCTGGGCATAGACCCGGTGCTTCAGGTCCAGCCGTTCCGAGACGGATTCCTGAATATACTCAGCGCCTTCCACGGCATCGTGCACGCTGTCGGCGAAGGTCAGACGTCCCTCGGCAGGCATCGGCACATCGGCCAGTGCGGGCAGCGCGGCGCGGGCATTGGCCAGCACCTCGCCGACCTTGCGGGGCGCTTCCGGGTCGGGGTCATAGACCGCCACATCCCAGCCCGATAGCAGGAAGCGCGCGGCCCAGCCGCCGCCGATGACACCCCCGCCGATGATGGCGGCCTTGCGATTGGTGGTCATGGATGAACTCCGGTCAGTCGACGCAGATCTCGACCGGCTGGCCCGCCTCGTCGAGGAAGGAACGGCAGCCGAAGGGATCGTTGTAAGGGGCACAGGTGCGGCTGGTCGCGTCGCACCACGAGGAGCAGTCAGAGGCGCGGCTGCAGGCCTGACCGGCCTGCGGCGAGCGTTCGGCGCAGAACTCAAGGCCCAGCCGTCCGCCACGCCGGACCTCGCCGCCCGCGGCAATGCACTGGCTGCGGGCAGCGGCGTCGAGGACTCCTTGTCGGGGTTCCTCGCCGGGCGTGCAGGCCGCCAGCAGCAGGATCAGGGCGAGGGCGCGCTTCACAGCGGGGCCCGCTTTTCCAGCTTCAGCCGCGCACGGACCTCGGCCGGGGTGATGACCCGCGCGCCCAGGCCTTCGATAATTCCAACAGCCTTTTCAACAAGTTGCTCATTGGTCGCCAGGACACCCTTGTCGAGCCACAGATTGTCCTCCAGCCCGACGCGCACATTCCCCCCGGCCAGGACCGAGGCTGCGACATAGGGCATCTGGTGGCGTCCCAGCGCGAAGGCCGACCAATGCCAACCGGCGGGCACGTTGTTGACCATGGCCAGGAAGGTGTTCAGATCGTCGGGCGCCCCCCAGGGCACGCCCATGCACAGCTGCACCAGCACCGGGTCGCGGATGATCCCCTCGGCCACCAACTGTTTGGCGAACCACAGATGGCCGGTGTCGAAGGCCTCGATCTCGATCTGCACGCCGCTATCGGTCATGCGCTGCGCCATGTCGCGCAGCATGCCCGGCGTGTTGACCATGACGTAATCGGCCTCGGCAAAGTTCATCGTGCCGCAATCGAGGGTGCAGATCTCGGGCCGGCAGTCGACGACATGGGCCACGCGCTCGGCCGCGCCCGCCATGTCGGATTTCTGCGACATGCGGTTCATCGCCTCGGTCCCGTAGAACAGGAGGTCACCCCCCATCCCGGCCGTCAGGTTCAGCACCACATCGGTCCCCGAATCGCGGATCCGCTCCGTCACTTCGCGGTAGAGCGCGGGGTCGCGGGAAGGGGCGCCGGTCTCGGGGTCGCGGACGTGGCAATGGACCACCGCGGCGCCCGCCTTGGCGGCGTCGATGGCGCTTTCGGCGATCTGCGCCGGGCTGCGCGGCACATGCGGGCTGCGGTCCTGCGTTCCGCCCGAGCCGGTCACGGCACAGGTGATGAAGACCTCGCGATTCATGGTCAAAGGCATGGTTCTCTCCCGTTCTGGGGCCAGCCTAGCAGGCTTGCGGCGCCGAAGTTGGCGGATTACGAAAGAAACATGGCCATTTCCGAAAGCATCTTTGCCCCCACGCCGCAGCCGCTGGATATTGCCGTGCTGGTCCTGCCGCGCGCCTCGATCCTTGAGGTCGCCTCGGTCCTGGACCCGTTGCGGGCGGCGAACCGGCATCTGGGACGGGCGGGTTTTCGCTGGCGCGTGGTCTCGCCCGAGGGCGGGCCGGTGCCGCTGACCTGCGGGATCGAGCTGCCGTCCTCGGGCGGGTTGGCGGCGGCGGAAGGGGCTGAGGTGCTGATCGCCGTCGCGGGCTATTCGCAGGCGGAGGTGGCGACCCGGGCGCTGCTGGCGGGCTTGCGGCGGATGGCGGGCCGGTTCAGGGCCATCGGCGGGGTCGATGCCGGACCCTGGGTGCTGGCGCGCGCGGGGCTTCTGGACGGGCACCGGGCCACCGTCCATTGGGAGGATCTGGAGGATTTCGCCGCCGCCTTTCCGGCCATCGACGTGGTGCCCGACCGGTTCGTGATCTCGCGCAACCGCTTCACCGCGGGCGGCGCCGTGCCCGCCGCCGATCTGATGCTGCATCTGATCGGCAGCCGCTGCGGCGCGGGTGTGGCCGGGCGGGTCGCCGATTCCTTCCTCTATGAGACGCGTGCCGACGGGGCCCGGCCGCAGCGCCCGGGGCTTCTGCCCGGCGCCCGCGATCCGCGCCTTTCCGCGGCGCTGACGCTGATGAGCCAGCATCTCGACGAGCCGCTGGATCTGGCGCTCGTTGCCGGGGCGCAGGGGATCGGTCTGCGGCGGCTGGAGCAGCTGTTCCGCGAGGGGCTGGGGCAGGGGCCGGGGGCGGCCTATCTGGAGCTGCGGCTTCAGGCGGCGCGGCGGATGATGGCCGATACCGCCCATCCGATCCAGGAGATCGCCCTGCGGTGCGGCTTTGCCGACCGGTCGAGCTTCTCACGCGCCTTCCGGCGGCGGTTCGGGCTGGCGCCGAGGGTGTTGCGGGGTGGGAAAGCGGCGGGGTGAATGTCAGATCAATGGCCGGAGCTGACGCGGGCGGGTTGCGCTGCATTGCGGCGTCAAGGGCGACGTTCGCGGGTGCTTCGCCGCGCCGCCTGAGGATAAGTAAGCCGGCCCGATGAGGGGCCGGCTTTTAATAAAGCAAGATCATAATCTTGCAGGCAGATCGTATCGTCAGACGTTAAAATGCCTGACGTTCAATCCAGCGCCACCAGCGCGTGCCGCTTGCGCCCCGCGGTCAGCTTCAGGGGCGAGGTCAGGTCCTCAGCCTTGATGACCAGCCCGGAATCGCTCAGCGCCTCGTCATTCAGACGCGCGCCACCCTCGGCGATCAGCCGCTTGGCATCCTTGCCAGATTTCGCCAGACCCGCGCGGACGAAAAGCTGCACGATGGAGACACCTTCGGCCGCCTCGGCCGCCTCCAGAACGACGCGCGGCAGATCCTCGCCCAGGCCGCCCTCCTCGAAGACCGCCCGCGCTGTCGCCTCGGCCGCCGCCGCGGCTTCCGCCCCGTGGCAGAGCGTCGTCACCTCATTGGCGAGGATGACCTTGGCCGCGTTGATCTCGGACCCGGCCAGCGCGCCCAGCCGGTTGCATTCCTCGACCGGCAGCTCGGTATAGAGCTTGAGGAAACGGCCGACATCGGCGTCGGTGGTGTTGCGCCAGAACTGCCAGAATTCATAGGGGCTGAGCATGTCGCCGTTCAGCCAGACCGCACCACCCTGCGATTTGCCCATTTTGCGGCCGTCCGAGGTGGTCAACAAAGGCGTCGTCAGGCCGAAGATCTGCTCGTCGATCACCCGGCGGGTCAGGTCTATGCCGTTGACGATGTTGCCCCATTGATCGGAGCCCCCCATCTGCAACAGGCAGCCATAGCGGCGCCGAAGCTCCAGGAAATCATAGGCTTGCAGGATCATGTAGTTGAATTCGAGGAAGCTCAGCGATTGCTCGCGGTCGATGCGCGACTTCACCGATTCAAACGACAGCATCCGGTTGACGCTGAAATGTCGCCCGATGTCGCGCAGGAATTCCAGATAGTTCAACCCGTCCAGCCATTCGGCATTGTTGCGCATGATGGCATCGCCCGCGCCCTCGCCATAGGCGAGGTACTTGGCGAAGACCTGCTTCATGCTGTCGATATTGCCGTCGATCGCCTCGGGCGTGAGCAGCGGGCGCTCTTCCGAGCGGAACGAGGGATCGCCCACCTTGGTCGTGCCGCCGCCCATCAGGGTGATCGGCTTGTGCCCGGTCTTCTGGAACCAGCGCAGCAGCATGATGTTCAACAGATGCCCGACATGCAGCGATTTCGCCGTCGCGTCATAGCCGATATAGGCCGGAACCACGCCCTTCAGCAGCGCCTCGTCCAGCCCTTGCAGGTCGGTGCAATCGGCGAGGAAGCCGCGCTCGATGATGATGCGCAGGAAGTCGGATTTCGGTTGGAACGTCATTTCGCTTGTCCTTTGGACGGTCGGGCTGTCTATAGACCGAAGGCCGGGCAAAGGGAAAGCCATGTTGAAGGGCGGCGTGATGCGGGTGCTGGGCACGATGTCGGGGACTTCGCTGGACGGGGTCGATGCGGCGGTGCTGATGACCGACGGGCAGGAGATCCTGGGCTTCGGCGACAGCGCCTATCGGCCCTATACGCCCGGGGAACGCGCCGTGCTGCGCGCCGCGCTGGGGGCCTGGCCGGGCGAGCCCCGGGCCGAGGCCGCGGCCGAGGTGGTCGATCTGGCCCATGCCGAACTGCTGGCCGGGTTCGAGCCGGCGGAACTGGTCGGCTATCACGGCCAGACGCTGGCGCACGAACCGGGCGGGCGGGGTACGCATCAGGCGGGATCCGGGCAGCTCCTGGCCGAGGCGCTGGGCTGGCCGGTGGTCTGGGATTTCCGCTCGACCGATGTGCGGCTGGGCGGGCAGGGCGCGCCGCTCGCGCCCTTCTATCACCACGCGCTGGCCCGCTATCTGCGGCTGCAGGCGCCGGTGGTGTTCCTGAATATCGGCGGCGTGGCGAATGTCACCTGGTGCGATCCGCGGATCCCGGCGCCGGAACACGCCTGCCTCGCCTTCGATTGCGGGCCGGGCAACGCGCCGATGGACGATTATTGCGCCAGGCATCTGGGCTGCGCGCGGGACGAGAACGGCGCCCGCGCCGCCCTCGGCGTGCCGGACGAGGCAAGGCTCGAGGCGTTCGTCGCCCATCCCTTCTTCCGCCGCATCCCGCCCAAATCGCTGGACCGCGCGGCGCCGATGCCCGATGTCACGGGCCTGGGACCCGAGGACGCCTTGGCCACGCTCGCGGCAGGCGTGGCGGCAGGCGTGGCGCTGGCCTTCGAGCATTTCCCCGAAGCCCCGGCCCGGGTGCTGGTCTGCGGCGGCGGGCGACATAATGCGACGCTGATGGCGATGGTGACGGCGGGCTGCGACTGCCCGGTCGAACCGGTCGAGGCCGCGGGGCTCGACGGCGACATGATCGAGGCCCAGGCCTTCGCCTATCTGGCGGCACGGGTGGCGAGGGGCCTGCCGACCTCGGCCCCGGGCACGACGGGGGTGGTGGCGCCTGTCGGGGGCGGCACGCTCAGCCAGCCCTGACGGGGGAGGGGTTTCGCCCTCGTTGCCCGCTGCCGCGGGCACCTCGGGCGACCAGCGGCGCGGCTTCGCCGCGCCGAAACAGAAAGGGGGGCCGTCTGCCCCCCTCTGCCCTGCGGGCATTCACCCCCCGAGGATATTTGAGGAACAAAGAAGGCGGCTTAATGCCCTCTTAACCTTCATCTTTGTTCTCTAAATATCCTCGGGGGTTTCCAAAGGGGGCCCGAGGGTCCCCTTTGGCGGGGGGCGCGGGGGGCTGGCCCCCCGCATGTTCCAGCCCGGCCTCAGGGTTTCAGCAGCCGCTCGAACAGCGTCTCCAGGAAGGCATCCGCCCCCTCCATCGGGTCGGCGCCGTCGCGGATCATGCGGATCTGGGCGTCGAAATCGGCGTAATGCTGGGTCAGGGCCCAGATCGAGAAGATCAGGTGGTAGGGATCGACCGGGGCCAGTTGGCCCGCGGCGATCCAGCGGCGGATCAGTGCCGCGCTTTCATCGACCAGTTTCTTCAGGTCGCCGCCGATCTGGTCACCGAGGCGCGGCGCGCCCTGCAGCACCTCATTGGCGAAGAGCCTGCTTTCGCGGGGAAATTCCCGCGACATCTGCAGTTTGCGGCGCATATAGGCCAGGATCTCGGCCTTGCCGTTGCCGTCGGGGTTCAGGGCGCGCAGGGGTTCCAGCCAGACATCGAGCAGATCGTCCAGGAGCGCCCGGTGCATCGCCTCCTTGCTGTCGAAATAATAGAGCAGGTTCGGTTTCGACAGCCCCGCCACCCCGGCGATCTGGTCGAGTGTCGCCCCACGAAAGCCCTGCGCCGAAAAGACGTCGAGCGCCGCGTCGAGGATCTTGCGGCGGTTGCGTCGCTGGATGCGGGTGGTCATCGCGGCGCGCCCGGGTCGAGGCCGATGCCGCGCAGGACGATCCCGCAGACCGTCTCGGTCGCGTCCTGCCATTGCGCGTCGGTCAGCGGGCCGCGGTTCAGTGTCTCCACCTGATGGGCGAAATCGGCGTAATGCTGGGTCGTGGCCCATATCATGTAGAGCAGCCATTTGGGGTCGATGGCGGCAATCCGTCCTTCGGCGATCCAGCGGCGGATCACCGCGACCCGGGTCTCGGTCCAGGCCTGCAGCGTGGTTTCCAGATAATCCTGGATGATCGGCGCGCCGTGCATCACCTCATTGGCCCAGACCTTGGAGCCCGAGCGGTAATCGCGCGACAGCAGCATCTTGCGGGCGATGTAGCGGCGCAGCGCGATCTCGGGCTCGGCCTCGGTGTCGAAACTGTCGGCCGCTTCCAGCCAGATCATGAAGATCCGCTCGACCACCCGGCGATAGAGCTTTTCCTTGGAGGCAAAGTAGTAATGCAGGTTCGCCTTGGGCAATCCGCAGGCGTCGGCGATGGCCTGCATCGTCGCGCCGCCGAAGCCCGCTTCGGCGAAGACGACCTCGGCCGCGTCGAGAATGGCGCGCTCGGTCTCCTCGCGCATTTCGGCGCGAGTGCCCGATTTTTCAGCGCTCTCGGTCTGGGCCATGCGTGCCCCGTCCCCCGTCCTGAACCCGCCCCCAAGAGACCTTGACTGGTTGGTCAGGTCTGCTAGCGTCGTTTCTGACCCCCGCCTTTCGTGGCCGGGTTCCAGCGAGAATAGGCCCGCGCCAGCGCCGTGACAACCCGGCCCGCCCGCCATCGGAGAGACAGATGAGCCTCGATCATCCCAAGACCCCCAACGACCTCAGCGCCTTCTGGATGCCGTTCACGGCAAACCGCCAGTTCAAGCAGGCGCCGCGCATGCTGGTCGCCTCGCAGGACATGCATTACACCAGCCATGACGGCCGCCAGATCCTGGACGGAACGGCGGGGCTGTGGTGCTGCAACGCGGGCCATTGCCGGCCGAAGATCGTCGAGGCGATCCAGAAATCCGCGGCCGAACTCGATTACGCGCCCGCCTTCCAGATGGGCCACCCGATGGCTTTCGAGTTGGCCAGCCGCCTTGTCGACATGTCGCCGGAGGGCTTCGATCATGTCTTCTTCACCAACTCGGGGTCGGAATCCGTCGACACCGCGCTGAAGATCGCGCTGGCCTATCACCGGGCTAGGGGCGAGGGATCGCGGACCCGCCTCATCGGCCGCGAGAAGGGCTATCACGGCGTCGGTTTCGGCGGGATTTCCGTCGGCGGTCTGGTCAACAACCGCCGGGTCTTCGGCACGCTGCTCAATGGCACCGACCATCTGAGCCACACCTATCTGCCCGACCAGAACCGCTGGGCCAAGGGTCAGCCGGAGCATGGCGAGACCCTCGCCGACGAGTTGGAGCGCATGGTCGCGCTGCATGGCGCCGACACCATCGCGGCGGTGATCGTCGAGCCGGTGGCGGGCTCGGCCGGTGTGATCCTGCCGCCCAAGGGCTATCTGGAGAAGCTGCGCGCGATCACCAAGAAGCACGGCATCCTGTTGATTTTCGATGAGGTCATCACCGGCTTCGGCCGCCTCGGCGCGCCTTTTGCGGCGGATTATTTCGGCGTGATGCCCGACATGATGACCACGGCCAAGGGCCTGACCTCGGGCACGGTGCCGATGGGCGCGGTCTTCGTCACCGGGGCGGTGCATGACACGTTCATGACCGGACCCGAACATATGATCGAGCTGTTCCACGGCTATACCTATTCCGGTTCGCCCATCGCCTGCGCCGCGGGCATCGCCACGCAGGAACTCTACCGCGAGGAAGGGCTCTTCCAGCGCTGCGCCGATATCGCGCCCTATTGGGAAGAGGCGTTGCATTCGCTGAAGGGCGCGCGGCATGTGATCGACATCCGCAACCTCGGGCTGATTGGCGCCATCGAACTGGAACCGATCGCCGGTGAGCCGACCAAGCGCGCCTTCACCGCCTTCCTCAAGGCCTATGAGAAGGGGATCCTGATCCGCACGACCGGCGACATCATCGCCATGTCGCCGCCCCTGATCATCGAGAAAGAGCATATCGACCAGCTGATCGGCACCATCAAGGACGTGCTGGACACGCTGGACTGAGGCGGCAACCCGGTGGCGGCGGCGGAGATCATACGCGACGGGGCCGAGATGGTCCGCCGGATGCGCCCCGAACGGGTCGCCGGGCGCTATGTCTTCCGCAGCCTCTCGGCCGCCGATCTGGCGGCGCGCCTGCCCGAGATCCGGGGCTTCTTTGTCGAGGGCGAAGGGCCCTCGGCCATCCTGCCCGCGGCGCCCGGCGACCCGGACGCCATGGCGCAGATCACCCTGCAGGTGCATTCGGCGCTGGATGGCGTCGGACTGACGGCGGCTGTATCGGGCGCGCTGGCGGCTCGGGGCATCCCCTGCAACATGGTGGCAGCGCTGCACCATGACCATCTGTTCGTGCCCGAAGACCGGGCCGAGGCCGCTCTGGCCGTGCTGACGGCGCTGGCGGCAGAGAGTTAGAAGGACCTGACGATGAGTGCTCCCGGCGAAAACCTCCGCATCAACCCGGACCGGCTCTGGGACAGCCTGATGGAGATGGCCCGGATCGGCCCGGGCGTCGCGGGCGGCAACAACCGCCAGACCCTGACCGACGAGGATGGCGAGGGGCGGCATCTGTTCCAGCGCTGGTGCGAGGCGGCGGGGATGAACATGGGCGTCGACCAGATCGGCAACATGTTCGCGACCCGCGCAGGCACGGACCCGGACGCCGCGCCGGTCTACATGGGCTCGCATCTGGATACCCAGCCGACGGGCGGCAAGTATGACGGGGTGCTGGGGGTTCTGGGCGCGCTGGAAGCGGTGCGCACGATGAACGATCTGGGCATCAAGACCAAGCATCCCATCGTCGTGGTCAACTGGACCAACGAGGAGGGGACACGCTTTGCCCCAGCCATGCTGGCGTCCGGGGTCTTCGCCGGGCGGCACAGTCTCGACTGGGCGCTGGACCGGGTGGATGCCAAGGGCAAGCGGTTCGGGGATGAGCTGGAGCGGATCGGTTGGAAAGGGTCCGAGGAGGTTGGCGCGCGCAAGATCCATGCGCTTTTTGAGCTGCATATCGAGCAGGGCCCGATCCTGGAGGCCGAGGGCAAGGATATCGGCGTCGTCACCCATGGGCAGGGGCTCAGGTGGATCGAATGCACGGTGACCGGCAAGGACAGCCACACCGGCTCGACCCCCATGCCGATGCGCAAGAACGCAGGGCGCGGGCTGGCGCTGCTGACCGAGCTGGTGCACGAGATCGCCATGAAGCACCAGCCGGGCGCGGTGGGGGCGATCGGGCATATCGACGTCTATCCCAATTCGCGCAACGTCATTCCCGGCAAGGTGGTGTTCACGGTCGATTTCCGCTCGCATCTGCCCGAGGTGCTGCACGGGATGGTGGACGAGTTCAACGCCCGCGCCCCGGGGATCTGCGAGGGGATCGGCGTCGGCTTCGAGTCGCAGATCGTCGGCCAGTTCGAGCCGCCGGCTTTTGATGTGGATTGCGTGGGCCGGGTCCGCGCGGCGGCCGAGCGGCTGGGCTATAGCCACATGGATATCATCTCGGGTGCCGGGCACGACGCCTGCTGGATCAACGATCTGGCGCCGACGGCGATGATCATGTGCCCCTGCGTCGACGGGCTGTCGCACAACGAGGCCGAGGAGATTTCAAAGGACTGGGCCGCGGCCGGGACCGATGTGCTGCTGCACGCGGTGCTGGAGACGGCGGAGGTGGTCAGCTGACGGGGCAGCAGCCCCAGACAACGTAAAGGGGGGGGCCAGCCCCCAGAGACACAAAGGGCGGGGGGCCAGCCCCCCGCGCCCCCCGCTCAAGGGGGTTTTCCACCCCCTTGAGAAACCCCCGAGGATATTTCTGGAACAAAGATGGGGCAGAGGGACGAGGATATGGCGGCGCGGATCGGGGCGCTGGTCGAGGCCGAGATCGCGGGCTTCGATGCGTCCTCGCGCGCGGGGGCGATGACCTTGCAGGATTTCCAGGCGCGGCGGGTGAAGCGGCACCGGGCGGTGACGGTGAATTTCTCGGGCGGGATCACCCAGACCTGCTGGACGGTCTGCCGCTCGGACGGGTGTTATTCGGTCCTCTATGTCCCCCGCGCGGCATGTTTCGCGCTCTGCGTGGACAGCGATTTCGGACCTTTGGATATCGGCGTGCACGGGCGGGCGCTCGATTGTTTCGCCAGCGTATGAAGCAACAGGAGAGAGCATGAGCACCGTCATCAAGAACGGCACCATCGTCACCGCGGATCTGACCTACAAGGCCGATGTGCTGGTGGAGGGCGGCGTCATCACCGCCATCGGCGCGGGGCTGAAGGGCGACACCGACCTGGACGCGACCGGCTGCTATGTCATGCCGGGCGGGATCGACCCGCATACCCATCTGGAAATGCCCTTCATGGGCACCTATTCCAGCGATGATTTCGAGAGCGGGACGCGGGCCGCGCTGGCCGGTGGCACCACCATGGTGGTCGATTTCGCGCTGCCGAGCCCGGGGCAGGGGCTGCTCGACGCGCTGCAGATGTGGGACAACAAATCGACCCGGGCCAATTGCGACTATTCTTTCCACATGGCGGTGACCTGGTGGGGCGAGCAGGTCTTCAACGAGATGGAGAGCGTGGTCAAGGACCGCGGCATCAACACCTTCAAGCATTTCATGGCCTACAAGGGCGCGCTGATGGTGAATGACGACGAGATGTATGCCTCGTTCCAGCGGCTGGCGGAGCTGGGCGGGATCGCCATGGTCCATGCCGAGAACGGCGATATCGTCGCCGAGATGACCGCCAAGCTGCTGGCGGCGGGCAATACCGGGCCCGAGGCGCATGCCTATTCGCGCCCCTCCCAGGTCGAGGGCGAGGCGACCAACCGCGCCATCATGATCGCCGATATGGCGGGGGTGCCGCTTTACGTCGTGCATACCTCCTGCGAGGAGGCGCATGAGGCGATCCGGCGGGCCAAGCAGAACGGCAAGCGGGTCTGGGGCGAGCCCCTGATCCAGCACCTGACGCTCGATGAGAGCGAGTATTTCAACGCCGACTGGGACCATGCGGCGCGGCGCGTCATGTCGCCGCCCTTCCGCAACAAGAAGCATCAGGACAGCCTCTGGGCCGGGTTGCAGGCGGGCACGCTGAGCGTGGTGGCGACCGACCATTGCGCCTTTACCACCGATCAGAAGCGCTATGGGATCGGCGATTTCTCGAAGATCCCCAACGGGACCGGCGGGCTGGAGGACCGGATGCCGATGCTCTGGACCCAGGGCGTGAACACCGGACGGATCACGATGAATGAATTCGTCGCCGTCACCTCGACCAATATCGCCAAGATCATGAACATGTACCCGAAGAAGGGCGCGGTTCTGGTCGGCGCGGATGCGGATCTGGTGGTCTGGGACCCGGCCAAGGAGAAGACGATCAGCGCGGGGTCGCAGCAATCCTCCATTGATTACAACGTCTTCGAAGGCCAGCACGTCAAGGGTCTGCCGCGCTTCACCCTGACGCGGGGCAGGGTCGCGGTGCATGACGGCGAGATCCGCACCGAGGAGGGCCATGGTAAATTCGTCAAGCGCGAGGCCAATGGCCCGGTCAACCGCGCGTTGTCGAGCTGGAAGGAACTGACCGCGCCGCGGCCGGTGGAGCGGTCGGGCATCCCGGCGACGGGGGTATGAGCGTGGCGGAACGGACAGCGCCGGTTCCGGGCGGCGTCATGGAGGCGGCGCTCTATGTCGATGACCTCGAGGCGACCGAGCGTTTCTACGCCGGGATCCTCGGACTGCCGGTGGTGCTGAAACAGCCGGGGCGGCATGTGTTCTTCCGCGCGGGCAGCACCATCGTGCTGACCTTCCTGGCCGAAGCCAGCCGCGTGGCGGTGCCGGGTGCCGCGCTGCCTGTGCCGGTCCATGGGGCCGAGGGGGCGGGGCATCTGTGCTTTGCCGCCAGCGCCGAGGAGCTTGACGCCTGGGTCGCGCATCTGCGGGCCGAGGGGCAGGTGATCGAGGCGGATTTCCACTGGCCCAACGGCGCCAGGTCCATCTATCTTCGTGATCCGGCGGGCAATTCCATCGAGTTCGCCGAGCGGAAACTCTGGGAGACACCTGCGTGAGCGACACAGCCGCCGCCCTTGCCGAGACGCCCGCCGCCGCGCGCGCCGGCGAGGGCCAGCCAGTGATCGAGGCCCGGGGCCTCAACCTGACCTTCCACACCAATGATGGCCCGGTCCATGCGCTGAAGGACGTGGACCTGACCATCGGCAAGGGGGAATTCGTCAGCTTCATCGGCCCGTCGGGCTGCGGCAAGACCACGCTTTTGCGGGCGATTGCCGATCTGGAGCATCCGACCGGCGGCAGTCTGACCGTCAACGGCATGAGCCCCGAGGCGGCGCGCAAGGCGCGGGCCTATGGCTATGTGTTCCAGGCGGCGGGGCTTTATCCCTGGCGGACCATCGAGGGCAATGTCCGGCTGCCCCTGCAGATCATGGGCTATTCCCGGGCCGAGCAGGCCGAACGCGCCCGCAAGGTGCTGGAGCTGGTCGAACTCAGCGGGTTCGAGCGCAAGTTTCCCTGGCAGCTGTCGGGCGGCATGCAGCAGCGGGCCTCGATTGCCCGGGCGCTGGCCTTCGACGCCGATATCCTGCTGATGGACGAGCCCTTCGGCGCGCTCGACGAGATCGTGCGCGACCGGCTGAACGAGGAATTGCTGAAGCTCTGGGCGCGGACCGGCAAGACCATCGGCTTTGTCACCCATTCGATCCCCGAGGCGGTGTATCTGTCGACCAAGATCGTCGTCATGTCGCCGCGCCCCGGGCGCATCACCGATGTGATCGACTCGACCCTGCCGGCCGAGCGCCCGCTGGAGATCCGCGACACGCCCGAGTTCATCGCCATCGCCCATCGCGTCCGCGAGGGGCTCAGGGCGGGATACGAGGACAGCTGACGACCAAAAGACTGACAACAAAAAGAACGAGGGACCTATCATGAAGATCATCACGCAAGGCCTTGTCCTGTCGGGATTGCTGGCTGTGTCGGCAGGCGTGGCGCAGGCTGTCGTGCCCCCGGGGGCGACCCAGGGCGGGCGCTCGGGCGAGCTGATCGCCATGGCGACGCTCTTGCCGATGTCCGAGGACGAATTCACCGCCGCCCAGGCCGCCGGTGGCGCCCGGATCGCGCCGCTGGACGGCACCGCGCCCGGTGAGACGCTGTTCTTCGGCCTGTTCGCGGCGGGGTTCTCGCTCAGGGACGGGGCGGTCGACATGCATTGCCGGGTGACGCTGGCCACGCCTGATGGCTGGCGTCAGCAGGTCTCGGATGCGCCCTGCGCGCGGGGCGAGTTCGACGCCTCGCCGCGCGACGCCTATCTCCTGCTGGGCTTTGACTTCGCCGTGCCGGGCGCCCTGGCTGGCCGCCAGCTGATCGTCACCGCCGAGGTGGTGGACGAGGTGACCGGCGCCAGCGTGCCGCTGGCGGTGGCCGCGACCATCGACCGGGTGAGCGAGTGACCACAGGCCGCATTCATCCGAAGGCCGGGGCGGGGAGGGCGCGCGCATGAGCCGGTCGCTTCCCGTGCTGACCGTCACCGCGGTGCTGATCGCGCTCTGGTATCTGGCGGTGATCCCGATGAACGCGACCTGGGAATACGACCAGGCGCGGCGGGCGGGAACCGAGTTGCCCTTCACCGAGATGGTCGCCCGCACCATGGCGCAGGAGCGCCCCGTCCTGCCCGCGCCGCACCAGGTGGTGATCGGGCTTTACCAGCAGACCGTGGGCTGCGACGCGGTGGGGCGGCGGATGTGCCGCGAGACGACGCCCCTGACCGTGCAGGGTTTCGGGCAGCGGGTGGTGGCGGCCTTCACCTCGAACCGCAGCCTCGTCTACCACGCCGGGGTCACGCTCAGCGCCACGATGCTGGGCTTCCTGATCGGCACCGGCGGCGGCATCCTGCTGGCCATCGGCATCGTCTATAACCGGGCCATGGACGCCTCGGTCATGCCCTGGGCCATCGCCAGCCAGACCATTCCGATCATCGCGCTGGCGCCGATGATTATCGTCGTGCTGAATTCGGTGGGGATCTCGGGGCTGGTGCCCAAGGCGATCATTGCCGCCTATCTCAGCTTCTTCCCGGTGGTCGTCGGCATGGTGAAGGGGTTGCGCTCGCCCGATGCGATGCAGATGGACCAGATGAAGACCTGGTCGGCCACGGGGGCGCAGGTCTTCGCGCGGCTCCGGCTGCCGATGTCGATGCCCTATCTCTTTGCCTCGCTGAAGGTGGGCATCGCCGCGGCGCTGGTCGGCACCATCGTCGGCGAGCTGCCGGTGCAGGAGGGGGGGCTTGGCGTGCGGCTGCTGTCGGGCAGCTATTACGGGCAGACGATACAGATCTGGGCCGCGCTCTTTGCCGCGGCGATCCTGGCGGCGGGGCTGGTGGGCATCGTCGGGCTGATCGAGCGGCGGGTGCTGGCGCGCATGGGGATGAAGCGATGAACGGGCTGATGCAGGGGCAGGGCGCCTGGATCCGGCTGGGCTTTGGCGCCGCGGTGCTGGCCGCCTGCTGGCTTCCCCGCGCCGCCGGGGGGGCGGAGCCCGGTGTGCTGACGCTGGTCGCGCTCACCGTGGCGCTGGCGCTCTCGGTCCTGGTGCCGGGCGTGGCGCTGGCGGGCCGGGCGGTGCTGTTGCTGGCGATGGGCGGGGCGCTGGGCGTCGCCGGGGTCGGGCTCGCCTTCGGGCAGACCGGGGCCGAGGCGCAGGGCTTCTGGGCCGCCGCCATCGCCCTCTGGCTCGGCGCCTGGCTGCTGGTCGCGCTGGTCGCGGATCTGCCGCGGCGGGGCGGGGTCTGGGGGCTGATCGCGCCGCTGGTCTTCGGCGCGACGATCCTCTGGGCCTGGGAAACGGTGGTGCGGGCACTCGACGTACCGCGGGTGATCCTGCCCGCGCCCTCCGAGATCGCCGCCCGCCTCGCCACCTCGAGCGAGACGCTCTGGATCGACATGCTCCAGACCTTCGGCCGGGGGGCGCTGGCGGGCTATGCCATCGGCTGCGGTTCGGCCTTCCTGTTCGCGCTGGTCGTCGACCGCTACCCGTTCCTCAAGCGCGGCCTGCTGCCGGTGGGCAATTTCCTGGCGGCGCTGCCGATCATCGGCACGGCGCCGATTTTCGTCATGTGGTTCGGTTTCGACTGGCCGTCGAAGGCGGCGGTGGTGGTGGCGATGGTCTTCTTCCCGATGCTGGTGAACACCGTCCAGGGCCTCACCGCGACCGAGGCGATGCAGCGCGACCTGATGCACACCTATTCGGCCAGCTGGGGGCAGACGCTGATCCGCCTGCGCCTGCCTGCCGCCATGCCCTTCATCTTCAACGGGCTGAAAATCTGTGCAACGCTGGCGCTGATCGGGGCCATCGTCGCCGAGTTCTTCGGTTCGCCCACCTATGGCATGGGCTTTCGTATCTCGACCGAGGTCGGGCGCTTGTCGCTGGACATGGTCTGGGCAGAAATCGCCGTGGCTGCGGCCCTGGGGTCGGCGTTCTACGGCGTCTGGGCTCTGCTCGAACGGCAGGTGACCTTCTGGCACCCGTCGCAGCGCGGCAGATAAATCCGGCCCCTGGAAGGGCCGGCCAACAAGGAGGTTGAACGAATGATGAAGTATGGATGGGCCGGGTTGGCCGCGGCGCTGGGGATGACGGCCGGCATGGCCTCGGCCCAGGATGCGGTGACGCTGCAGCTGAAATGGGTCACGCAGGGCCAGTTCGCAGGCTATTACGTCGCCCTCGACAACGGCTATTACGAAGAGGAAGGCCTCGACGTGACGATCCGCCCCGGCGGCCCCGACATCGCGCCGGTGCAGGTGCTGATGGGCGGCGGCGCCGATGTGATGGTCGACTGGATGCCGTCCGCGCTGGCCGCGCGCGAGCAGGGGGCGCCGGTGGTGAACATCGCCCAGCCGGTGATCCGCTCGGGCCTGATGCTGGTCTGCTGGGCCGATGCGGGCATCGCCACGCCCGAGGATTTCCGCGGCCACAAGATCGGCACCTGGTTCTTCGGCAACGAGATCCCGCTGCTGAACTGGCTGTCGCAGCTGGGCATTCCCACCACCGGCGGCGAGGACGGGGCCGAGATCCTGCGCATCGGCTTCAACGTCGATCCGCTGCTGCAGCGTCAGGCCGATTGCGTCACCGCGATGACCTATAACGAATACTGGCAGGTGATCGACGCGGGCGTCACGCCCGAGCAGATCGTCGTCTTCCGCTACGAGGATTACGGCGTCGCCACGCTGGAGGACGGCCTGTGGGTCAATGAGGCGAATCTCTCGGACCCGGCCTTCGTCGAGCGCATGGCCCGATTCGTCCGCGCCTCGATGCGCGGCTGGGAATGGGCGCTGGCCAACCCCGAGGCCGCGGCCGAGATGGTGCTCGACCATGACGAGACCGGCGCGCAGACGCTGGAGCATCAGGTCCGCATGGTCCGCGAAATGGCGGCGCTGACTGAAGGATCGACCGGCGTTCTGGACGAGGCGGCCTATCAGCGCACCGTCGACACGCTGTTGGGCGGCGGCTCGGATCCGGTCATCACCCGGGCGCCGGAAGGGGCCTTCACCCATGCCGTGACCGACGCCGCGACGATGGAATAAGCGGCGGCGAACCGTCTGCTGTCACCTTACGGACACACTGGCCGGGCCCCCCTCAGGGCCCGGCCTTTTCATCTGACATCTCAAGACAGAGTGCCAAGTGGGCCGGATTCCTGACATTCCCTGAGCATCCGGGAATGAGTCGGTGCATCCCTGGTAGGCGCTCGCAGGGTCAAGCACAAAATCCTGTGGAAGTCGTGAAGATTGCCATTGACCAGACCCCGCCAAATACGTCAGATTGTGTGGGCCGACAACAGGGCCACTAGATATAGTAAGGCTCGACGAGGCAGGGACAGACAGGCAGAATCACAGGCACCTCTCACGATATCGGGGTGAACGGCGCGCTTCGGGTGCGGCGGAAGCGAATCTGCGGGAGTTCCGGCCAAGCGACCGCGTGATGTGATGCACGCCCTCGTTGTCTTTGAAACATAGGGACAAAGGGGACAGGTCCATGAAGATCGAGCGGAAATTCACCACCGACGGGCAGGACGCCTATGCGGCGCTTTCGTTCACCACCACGGTGTCCGAGATTCGCAACCCCGACGGCAAGATCGTCTTCCGCAACGATCAGGTCGAAGTCCCCGAAGGCTGGTCGCAGGTCGCCTCGGACGTGATCGCGCAGAAGTACTTCCGCAAGGCCGGTGTCCCCGCCCGCCTGAAGAAGGTCGCCGAGAAGGGCGTTCCCGACTTCCTGTGGCGCTCGATCCCCGATGACAAGGCGCTGGCCGATCTCCCCGAATCGGAGCGTTTCACCGGCGAGACCTCGGCCAAGCAGGTGTTCGACCGTCTGGCGGGCGCCTGGGCCTATTGGGGCTGGAAGGGCGGCTATTTCACCACCGAGGGTGACGCGCAGGCCTATTACGACGAGATGCGCGTGATGCTGGCCCGGCAGATGGCCGCGCCGAACTCGCCGCAATGGTTCAACACCGGTTTGCATTGGGCCTATGGCATCGACGGCCCGTCGCAGGGCCACTTCTACGTCGACCCCTTCACCCACAAGCTGGTGAAGTCGAAGTCGTCCTACGAGCATCCGCAGCCCCACGCCTGCTTCATCCAGTCGGTTTCCGACGATCTGGTGAACGAGGGCGGGATCATGGACCTCTGGGTCCGCGAGGCGCGTCTGTTCAAATACGGCTCCGGCACCGGCACCAACTTTTCCAGCCTGCGCGCGGAAGGCGAGAAGCTCTCGGGCGGCGGCAAGTCCTCGGGCCTGATGGGTTTCCTCAAGATCGGCGACCGCGCGGCGGGCGCGATCAAGTCGGGCGGCACCACGCGCCGCGCGGCGAAGATGGTGATCATCGACATGGATCACCCCGATATCGAGGATTTCATCAACTGGAAGGTCATCGAGGAGCAGAAAGTCGCCTCGCTGGTGGCCGGGTCCAAGGCGCATGAAGCCCGCCTGAACGAGATCTTCGCGGCGATCCGCGAATGGGACGGCTCGTCGGAAGACGCGGTCGATCCGTCGAAGAACCCGTCGCTGAAGGCCGCGATCCGCTCGGCCAAGAAGGCGATGATCCCCGACACCTATACCAACCGCGTGCTGCAATACGCCAAGCAGGGCTATACCTCGATCGAATTCCCGACCTACGACACGGATTGGGATTCGGAAGCCTATGTCTCGGTCTCGGGCCAGAACTCGAACAACTCGGTCCGCGTGACCGACGCCTTCCTCAAGGCCGTCAAAGACGACGCCCCCTGGGAGCTGGTGCGCCGCACCGATGGCAAGGTCGCCAAGACCGTCTCGGCCCGCGAGCTCTGGGATCAGGTCGGCCACGCCGCCTGGGCCTGCGCCGACCCGGGGATCCAGTTCCACGACACGGTCAACGCCTGGCACACCTGCCCGGCCGATGGCCCGATCCGCGGCTCGAACCCCTGCTCGGAATACATGTTCCTCGATGACACGGCCTGCAACCTGGCCTCGATGAACCTGCTGAAATTCTTCGAGAACGGCAAATTCGACGCCGAGGGCTATATCCACGCCACCCGCCTGTGGACCGTGACGCTGGAAATCAGCGTGATGATGGCGCAATTCCCGTCGAAGGAAATCGCGCAGCGCAGCTACGATTACCGGACCCTCGGCCTCGGCTATGCCAACATCGGCGGTCTGCTGATGAACATGGGGCTGGGCTATGACAGCGATCAGGGCCGCGCCATGGCCGGTGCCCTGACCGCGCTGATGACCGGCATCTCCTATGCCACCTCGGCCGAGATGGCGGCCGAACTCGGCGCCTTCCCGGGCTATGCCCGCAACCGCGAGCATATGCTGCGCGTCATCCGCAACCACCGCCGCGCCGCGCAGGGCCTGACCGATTTCGAGGGCGTGAACGTCAACCCGGTGCTGCTGGACGCGGCCAATTGCCCCGATGCCACGCTGGTGGCGCTGGCCCGCAACGCCTGGGACGAGGCGCTGGCCCTGGGCGAGGCGCATGGCTACCGCAACGCGCAATCCACCGTCATCGCGCCGACCGGCACCATCGGTCTGGTCATGGATTGCGACACGACCGGCATCGAGCCCGATTTCGCGCTGGTGAAGTTCAAGAAGCTGGCCGGCGGCGGCTATTTCAAGATCATCAACCAATCGGTTCCGGCCGCGCTGGCGAAACTGGGCTACAAGCCCAGCCAGATCGAGGAGATCGTCGCCTATGCCGTGGGTCACGGCACCATCGGCCAGGCGCCCGGCATCAACCACACGGCGCTGATCGGCCACGGCTTCGGCCCGGCCGAGATCAAGAAGGTCGAGGCGGCGCTCGCCACCGCCTTCGACATCCGCTTCGTCTTCAACCAGTGGACGCTTGGCGAGGAATTCTGCCGCGAGACGCTGGGTATCCCGCAGGCGAAGCTGAACGACCCCTCGTTCGACCTGCTCAAGCACCTCGGCTTCACCAAGCAGCAGGTCGAGGCCGCTAACGATCACGTCCTCGGCACGATGACGCTGGAAGGCGCGCCGCATCTGAAGGCCGAGCATTACGCGATCTTCGATTGCGCCAATGCCTGCGGCAAGAAGGGCACGCGCTACCTGTCGGTGGACAGCCACATCCGCATGATGGCCGCCGCGCAGTCGTTCATCTCGGGCGCCATCTCCAAGACGATCAACATGCCGAACACGGCGACGATCGAAGAGACGCTGGCCGCCTATGAACTCAGCTGGTCGCTGGGCATCAAGGCGAACGCGCTTTACCGCGACGGCTCGAAACTGTCGCAGCCGCTGGCCTCGGCGCTGATCGAGGACGACGAGGAGGCCGAGGAAATCCTCGCCACCGGCTCGAACCAGGAGAAAGCCGCGCTGATCGCCGAGAAGATCGTCGAGAAGATCATCGTCAAGGAAATCGCCCGCGGCCGCGAGAAGCTGCCCGAGCGCCGCAAGGGCTATACCCAGAAGGCCATCGTCGGCGGACACAAGGTCTATCTGCGGACCGGCGAATACGGCGACGGGCGTCTGGGCGAGATCTTCATCGACATGCACAAGGAAGGCGCGGGCTTCCGGGCGATGATGAACAACTTCGCCATCGCGGTCTCGGTCGGTCTGCAATACGGCGTGCCGCTGGAGGAATTCGTCGACGCCTTCACCTTCACCCGGTTTGAACCCGCGGGCATGGTGCAGGGCAACGAGGCGGTGAAGAATGCCACCTCGATCCTGGACTATATCTTCCGCGAACTGGCGATCTCGTATCTGGACCGCACGGATCTGGCGCATGTGAAGCCCTCGGGCGCGTCCTTCGACGACCTCGGCTCGGGCGACAAGGAAGGCCAGAAGAACGTGAGCCCGGTGTCGGATGACGCCGCCTCGCGCGGGCTGGAAGTGCTGCGGCAGATCTCCTCGACCGGGTATCTGCGCAAGCGCCTGCCGCAGGAGCTGATCGTGCTGCAGGGCGGCACGGCGCATGTGGCGCGCACCGCCGACGGCTCGGTCCCGCAGGCGATCCCGCCCTTGGGCGGCGTGGCCGTGGCGGCCCGGGTCGAGACCTCGGTCGAGGCGGTGTCCATCGGCATGGACGCCCGCACCAAGGCCAAGATGCAGGGCTACGAGGGCGATCCCTGCGGCGAATGCGGCAATTACACGCTGGTCCGCAACGGCACCTGCATGAAGTGCAACACCTGCGGCTCGACCTCGGGCTGTAGCTGAGGCGATTGCGACAGGACGACGAAAGGGCCGGGGGAAACCCCGGCCCTTTGGTTTGGAGGAAGCGGCGGGAGGCGCGCTCCCGCCCGCCCACCCCGCGCGCCTCCCGCCGCGGAGAGGGCAGCGCGGGGTGGCGGCGCCCCGGGGGTTTCACACCCCCGGACCCCCGTGGGATATTTGCAGCGCAAAGAAGGGCAGGGCGCCTCAGTCGAGGTCGGCGGCCGAATGGCGGTTCTTCACCGCGTCGGGTGCGTCGCCCGGCTTGTTGACCCGCTTGCCGCGGATCACCGCCGGGCGCGCGGCGATGTCTTTCGCCCAGCGGATGACGTTCTCGTATTGCTGCACCGACAGGAACTCGCCCGCGTTATAGGCGCCGCCTTCGACGAGGCGCCCGTACCAGGGGTAGATGGCGATATCGGCGATGGAATAGGCCTCGCCCGCGATGAAGGGGCGGTCGGCCAGTGCCTTGTCCAGCACGTCGAGCTGGCGCTTCACCTCCATGGCGAAGCGGTTGATCGGGTATTCCCATTTCTCGGGCGCATAGGCGTAGAAATGGCCGAAACCACCGCCCAGATAGGGCGCCGCGCCCATCTGCCAGAAGACCCAGTTCATCACCTCGGTCCGCGCGGGGCCGGTGGCGGGCAGGAACTCGCCGAACTTCTCGGCCAGATGGAAGAGGATCGAGGCGCTTTCGAAGACCCGCACCGGCTCGGCGCCCGAACGGTCCATCAGGGCCGGGATCTTGGAATTGGGGTTCACCGCGACGAAGCCCGAACCGAACTGGTCGCCTTCACCGATGTCGATCAGCCAGGCGTCGTATTCTGCGCCCTTGTGGCCTTTGGCCAGCAGCTCCTCCAGCATGATCGTCACCTTGACGCCATTGGGGGTGCCCAGGGAATAAAGCTGGAAAGGATGCTCGCCGACCGGCAGCTCCTTGTCATGGGTCGGGCCGGAAACGGGGCGGTTGATCGAGGCGAAACGCCCGCCGCTCTCCTTGTCCCAGGTCCAGACTTTCGGGGGAATATAGGGCGCGCTGCTCATCGTGGATCCTCTTGCTACGGATCAGACGAACCTGAACCCGTGAAGCAAAAGGTCAACCCCGATACGGGCTTCTTTGTTCTTCAAATATCTTCGGGGGTTTCCAAAGGGGGCCCGAGGGTCCCCTTTGGCGAGGGGGTGCGGGGGGCGAGCAGCCCCCCGCTGGCGGTCGCCCGAAGGCGACAGCCGAGGGCGAAACTTACGGGAAGCCGACGCGGTCGAAGATGTCGGTCGCCAGGGCCGCGTTGAGCCCATAGACCGAGACGTTCACGCCCGAGTTGCGGAACTCGGTGAAGGGCGCGACGGGGCCGTGGATCTCGACGCCCGGGACGATCGGGAATTCGTTGTTCGAATCGGCGAAGATGGCCTGCGCTTCATCCGAGACCAGGTATTCCAGGAAGCGGATCGCGTTCTCGCGGTTGGGCGCACCGGCGACGACACCGGCGCCCGAGATGTTCACATGCGCGCCACGGCCCGGCTCGGCCTCGGTCCCCTGGTTGGGATAGAAGAACTCAACCGCCTCGGCCACGGCGCGGTCGTCGGGGTTCTCCGACGCGGCCAGCGCCCCCCAGTAATAGGTGTTCGACACCGCCACCGAGCATTCGCCCGCCGCCAGCGCCCGCAGCTGGTCGCGGTCGCCGCCCTGCGGCGCGCGGGCGAGGTTGGCGTTGACGCCCGCCGCCCATTCCTCGGCCGCCTCGGCGCCCAGCACCTCGATCAGTTCGGCCATCAGCGAGACGTTGTAGACGTTGCTGGACGAGCGGATGCAGATCTCGCCCGCCAGGCGCGGGTCGGCCAGATCCTCGTAATCGTCCAGCCAGTCGGGGCGCTCACCCGTGCGGGTAAAGATCACCCGGGCGCGGGACGAGAGGCCGAACCACAGATTGTCGGGGTGCTGGAAATTGGCGGGAACACGCTCTTCCAGCACGGCGCTTTCGATCGGCTGGAAGATCCCTGCCTCGACCGCGCGGTGCAGGCGCCCGCCGTCGACGGTGACGAAGATATCGGCCGGGGAATTCGCGCCTTCGGTGCGGATCCGCTCCATCAGCTGCTCGCCCTCACCCTCGATGAGGTTGATGCGGATCCCCGTCGCGGCGGTAAAGTTCTCGTAGAGCCTGAGGTCGGTGTCATAGTGACGGGACGAGTACAGGTTGATTTCCTGCGCCAGCGCGGGGCTGGCGAGCGCGGCGATCAGGCCGAGCGCGGTGAGGGAACGGAACATGGAAACCTCCGGTTTTTGAGGCCTGCCTGGGCCACGCAAGCGCGGCGGGGGTTGGCGTTGACGGCGCTTCTCTACCGGACCCGGGCTTTTCTGACAATAAGAATCGGGAAACTGGACAGCCTGCCCGCGATGGGCTAGGGCAGGGCAAGATCTCAAGGAAAGCCGATGGCCAGCATCGCATCCAGCCCCGACCTGCGCCGCCGCCGCCGGAGGATCAGCCCCTGGAGCCTGGGTGCGCTGGCCGTGGCGGCACTGATCGCCCTGCCCATCGCCGCCGTCGTCCTGCAGGTCTTCCGCCCCACCGAAGGCGCCTGGTCGCATCTGGCGGCGACCGTGCTGCCCCTCTATCTGAGCAATTCGCTGCTGCTGGTGCTGCTGAGTGTGACCATGGCCTCGCTGGTGGGGGTGGGTGCGGGCTGGCTGATCGCGGGCTTCGAGTTCCGCGGCCGGGGCGTGCTGCAATGGGCGCTGATGCTGCCGATGACCATGCCGGGCTATGTCATCGCCTATGTCTATTACGAGCAGCTCGCCTATGCGGGGCCGGTGCAGAGCGGCCTGCGCGCGCTGTTCGGCTGGGGGCGGCAGGATTACTGGTTCCCGCAGATCGCCTCGCTGCCCGGCGCGGCGCTGATGCTTTCGGCGGTGCTCTATCCCTATATCTACCTGCTGACGCGGGCGGCCTTTGCCACCCAATCCCTGCATCTGATGGAGGCGGCGCGGGCGCTCGGCCAATCGCCGCGCGGGGCCTTCTTCCGCGTGGCGCTGCCGATGGCGCGGCCGGCCATCGTCGCGGGGGCGGCCTTTGTCGCCATGGAAACGCTGGCCGATTTCGGCACCGTCTCGCATCTGGGGGTGCAGACCCTGACCACCGGCATCTTCCGCACCTGGTTCGGCCGGGGTCAGCCGGTGGCGGCGGCGCAGCTGGCGGCGCTGCTGATCGGCTTCGTGGCGCTGGCGCTGGTGCTGGAGCGGATCCTGCGCGGCACGCGGCGCTATGTCGGCGATCCGGGCGGGCGCGGCGCCAGCGCCGCCGCGCGTCACCGGCTGGGCGGCTGGCGGCAGGCCGTGGTCATGGCGCTGTGTGCGATCCCGATCCTGGTGGGTTTCGTGATCCCGGTCAGCGATCTGGTGCGCCGGGCGATCCTGGTCGGCGACCCGATGTGGGGTGCGCGCTTTTATGCCTTCGCGGGCAATTCGCTGATGCTGGCGGGACTGGCCGCGCTGGTGCTGCTGACCCTCGGCCTGTTCCTGGGCTACGCGCGGCGGATGGATGGCGGGCCGCTGGTGCGCGCGGCGCTGGGCGTGGCCGGGATCGGCTACGCCATGCCGGGCGCGGTGATCGCCGTCGGCGTGCTGCTGCCGCTCAGCTGGGCCGACCAGACGCTCGATACCTGGATGCGGGCCAGTTTCGGCCTCTCGACCGGGCTTTTGCTGACCGGCAGCTACATGGGCCTGATCTTTGCCTATGCCGTGCGCTTCCTGTCGATCAGCCTCAACACCATCGAGGCCTCGCTGCAGCGCATCCCGCCGTCCCTTGACGATGCGGCGCGGGGGCTGGGCTCGGGACCGGCGCGGACGCTGCTGAGCGTGCATTTCCCGCTGCTGAGGGGCGGGCTCCTGAGCGCGGCGATCTTCATCTTCGCCGATGTCATGAAAGAGCTGCCCGCCACGCTGATCGTGCGGCCCTTCAACCTCGACACGCTGGCGATTCGCACCTATCGCCTGGCCTCGGACGGGCGGCTGGACGAGGCCTCGACCTCGGCGCTGGTCATCGTGGCGCTGGGAATCATCCCCGTCGTCCTGCTCAGCCGCGCCATGGACCGCCCCGGGTCGCATTGACGGCCCCGGCGAAGGCCCAAACCGGGGGTTTTGACGCTGACGTGAGCGCGATTCTGCGCTGATGGCGTTGTCCCCGTTGCCGCAGAGACCATAATCACAGTATGTGAACGCCGCCGTAGCCGAAGGAATCCGACTCGTGACCTCTAGACGCCACTTCCTCGCCACCAGCGCCGCTGCCGTCGCCGCGTTGTCCGCGCCGTCCATCCTGCCCCGTCGCGCCCTGGCGCAGCAGGCGAACTGGGAGGACTGGGACCGGCAAGTGACCCCGGTGCCCTATGATCCCGAAAGCTCGAACCCGTGGAACCTGCATCCGCGCTTCCTGCCGCATCGCGTGCAGGCGAACCTGGATCTGCGTCCGGGCGACATCCATGTCGATGCGGTGGCGCGCTACCTCTATCACATCGAGGAAGGCGGCACGGCGATGCGCTACGGCGTCGCCATCGGCCGCGACGACCTCTACCAGCCCGGCGTCTTCACCGTGGGCCGCAAGGCGCAATGGCCGCAATGGACGCCCACCGCCTCGATGATCGAGCGTGACCCGCATTACGCCGAATGGGCGGGCGGCATGCCGGGCGGCCCCGAGAACCCGCTGGGCGCCCGCGCGCTCTACCTCTATGCGGGCAACCGCGACACCTATCTGCGGATCCACGGCACGCCGCAGCCCTGGTCGGTGGGCTACCGCGCCTCGTCGGGCTGCGTGCGCATGGTCATGCGCCACATCATGGACCTTTACGACAATGTCGAGGTCGGCTCGACCGTGCATCTCTACCCGGCCGAACAGCGCAGCTACACCGGCTGACGGCAGCGTGCGGCCCGGCGGGGGATCGGAATGCGAACGGGGCGCCCGATGGGCGCCCCGTTTCGTATTCAGCTGTCCAGGTCAGCCGCGCGGCTGCGAGCAGATCGGCCGCCCGTCGCGGGTCAGGAGCGGCAGATAGGTCTGCTCGACCGCGTTCTCGTGCTGATACCAGTAGCAATTGTCCTCGGGCAGGATCAGCACCTCGCTGAGGTTCTGGTTCGGGTCCGCGGCCTCGGCCAGCCCCTCGGGCAGTTCCTGCAGGAAGGGCGAGGCGTTTTCGGGCGGGGTGCTCGACACACAGGCCGAGAGCAGGAGCGCGGCGCCAAGGGCGAGGCTGCGGTGGAACATGGGCTGGGGCCTTCCGGATAAGCGTTTGCCGTTGACCAAAACGCGCCCGGGGCCTCGCCGTCAAGGCCCTGCGGTCTGAGGGGGGCGATCCGAGGGGGCGAGTGTGTCTTGCGGGAGATGGCGGTCGGCCCGGGCGCGGACTGGCGGCCCGAACCGCCGCAGCGGCCGCGACATCGGTTCTTGAAAAATGCGACAAACCTATTCCTAGTGGCGGTGGGTATCGACGGGCCGGGCCTGATCCGGCGCGAGCAGCCAAATGGGGGAGCGATGCGAAAGATATTCCTCGATGTCGGGGGCCATGTCGGGCAGTCACTGGAAGAGGTTCTGAAGCCGCTCTACAGCTTCGATGTCGTCTATTGCTTCGAGCCCTTTCCGGCGCATGCGGAGGTGATCCGCAACAGGTTCTCCGACCCCAGGCTGAGGCTGATCGAGTACGGTCTTTCGAATGTTACCGGACCGCTCGAGTTTCATTCGGACGGGCTGGACGACATGGGCGCCAGCGTGAAGAAGCGGGAAGGGGAAACCAAATCCATCGTGACGCGCTGCGATTTCGTCCGGGCCTCGGACTTCTTTCGCGACCATATCGCCGCCGACGACCTGGTGGTGATGAAGCTCAATTGCGAGGGATCGGAATGCGACATCATGAACGATCTGATGGACAGCGGCGAAATCATTAAGATCGACAATGTGATGATCGATTTCGACGTCCGCAAATTCGCGCATCTGGCGCAGGAGGAGCCGAAGTTGAAGCAGCGGATGGCCGCGACCGGCTTCGACAGGTTCTCGCTTTGTGAACGCGTGATGAAGGGGCGGACGCACCAGAAGCGGATTGCGAACTGGCTCCGGTCGATCCCCGGCTACGAGAGATTCCGTCCGCAGGCGACCTGGAGCGAGCGTCTGGCAGGCGCCCTGCGGCTCTGAGCGATCAGGCCCGGACAACGGCGCCCCGGGGCCCGGATTGCGGCCGGCCCCGCGCGGCCGGCGCCGATTGGCGGCCTCATCACCGGGAGAGGGAAAGCCCAAACGCTCAGGCCGGGCCTTGCGGTCCGGCTTCGAAAACAACGATTTGCAGGGAGAAGTGGCAGCCCGTAGGGATGCCGCATTCCCGCATGAAATCAACGGTGTTGGCCGTCCAACGTCGCCGAGGGGCGGCATTGAAAACAAAGGACAAAATCCGCGTCTGTCCAACGAGATTTCGATGCGTCGCGCGGATGCCGAAAGCGAAAACCCCGGCGCGCTGGCGGGCGCAACCGGGGTCAAGTCCAAAGAGCCGATCTTCAGAACTCAAGAGTACCGCGAGAGGTTCGATGCGGCAAGAGCGCTGATCGGAGCGATCCGCAGCTGCCACCCGGAGGAAGCGGTGCCGATCATGGCCGCAGCCTTGGACAGTCTCACGCCCGAATATGCGGGCGGCGCGTTTCGCACGGTGATGGAGGAGGCCGAATGCTGGGCGGCGCTCGCGACCAAGCGTGAGCGGAAAGCCTATGTGCTCCAAGGGTTCAAGGCGATGCCACTCGCTGATCGCCGTTCGTTCATGGCCTACGCCCATAGGTGGCTCGCATGAGTAGCGAGACCACGACCCCGTTTCGGCCGAAGATCTCGCCCAGAGCGGAGGCCCTCCTCAACCGGATCGAGTGGGGGGAGGATCTGGAGCCGCACCTTGAGCGCGACTACCTGGTGAAAGGCTGGATCGATCGAGGCACCTTGAGTGTGGTCTATGGCGACGCGAACGCCGGTAAGACCTTCTGGGCCATCGACGTGGCACACCATGTGCAGTCCGGTCTGTCCTGGGGCGGACAGCGGGTTCGGCAGGCTGAGGTCCTCTATATCGCGGCCGAGGGCGGCGCCCTCTTTGACAACCGCGTTGCGGCGCGCAGAGCAAAGTTCAAGGTGTTGCGCGGCGGGATCGCTCTTGCTGGGCGCAACTCCGATGCTCCTGCGCTGGCAGAGGCCGCTTGGTCCCTTGCTTGTGAACACGGCCCCTTCGGCCTGATCATCGTGGATACGATGGCGCGGGTCATGGCTGGTGCGGATGAGAACTCCGCAGCTGATATCGCCGGGTTCGTGAAGAGCCTGGACCACCTCCGGGAACGGACCGGGGCCCATGTGATGGTGATCCATCACACCGGGAAGGACGGCGGGCGCGGTGCCAGGGGCCATTCCAGCCTTCGCGCGGCCGTCGATACCGAGATTGAGTTGAGCAAGGGCGACAATGGAACGCGCCTGGCAAAAACCACCAAGCAGCGCGACATGCAGGGCGGACTGGAGAAGGAGTTTCTCCTGCGCGTCGAGCAGTTGGGCGTTGATAGCGACGGCGACCCAGTGACGAGCTGCATCGTCGAGCAGTTGAAAGGAGGCTGACCGACTACCGAGGCTGACAGGCCTGCGAGACCCCGGCCGCTCCACGCAAGGTGGACCGCTTGAACGCTTCCCGTGTCCCTGGACGCCGTGAAGCTGGCAGCAGGCAACGACGCCAAGAGACCGACCTCCGAACTGCGAGGAGCAACGGCCGTGCTTCTCACCCTCGGAACGCAGGTTTCTGCGAACGGTAGAGGTTTGCCTTCTCGTCGGTTCGCCGACGAAACCCTTAGTCTGGAACACCTTTCCAGGCCCCGAGGGTCCCGTGGGGGGGTCCCCCCTAAAGGGGGGAACCCCCACCCTCCTGCGGAGGCCCTCGGCCCCGCCTGAAGCGAGAGAAACGAAGAGGAAAGACCATGCAGAAGAAGATGCTGAGGAAGACGACGAAGACGGAAAGCGCGGCCCGCATTGCGGCGCTGCTGGAGGCAGTCGAGTACGGCCTGATCCGGGCAGTCACCAAGTGCGACGGCCTGACGGTGAAGGCGCAGGGCGATCTGGTGAGCATGCAGCGGCGGTTGCGGGCGATGCGCTACGAGGTCGAGGCCGAGGCGCGGATCGGCGCGCAGCCCCCGGGGGTGGTCCTCGACTTTGCGCCGGTCTCGGGGACCGGCGCGGGGTAGCGAGCGCGAGATTTGCCCGAAATAGGGTTTTTCACTGAAATAAGAAAGGGTTGGGGATGATGCAGGGTAAAGTTGAACGCGGTCAGATTGTTCGGGCGCTGCCGTCAGACGCTGATCGCCCGCCGATTGATCGCTGGCGGGCCGATGAAGTGCTTGAACCGAACCGCCCTCTGTGGGGCCTGGGGGAGATCGCGCAATGCCTCGGCGTGAGTGTCGATACTGCGCGGCGGTGGGCGAATGACCCCGCCTTGGGAATGCCGGTGAGCAAGCCGGGGGGCCGCTGGTTCGCGGAGCGGCGGCCTCTGCTGGCTTGGAGACGGCAGCGCTGATGCAAGGTTTTGCGGTGGTTTCCTGCATTTTGCAAGGTTTTGCCAGCTTACCGCGGGGGCCGAAGCTGGGCTTCCTTAAGGCATGCGAAACCCGTTTGCCTTTTTCCCGTCCTTCCGTGCCTGGACGTCCGCCGTTGAGGCCAAAAGCCTGAGCACGGCCGCGAGCTTCTACGAGCTGATCGGCGCCCCGGTGCCGACGCTTTCGGGGAAGACCGTGACGACGCAGGAAGCCTTGCAGGTGCCCGCAGTTGCCAATGCGGTGCAGCTGATCTCGGAAGCCGTCGCCTCGCTCGACGTGATGGTCAAGCGGATCGAGGGCACGACCGAGGTTGACCTTCCCGCGCACCCGGCGCGCTTCTTCCTCGACGGCGAGGCCAACGGCTGGACCTCGGGCTTCGAGCTGACCCGGCAGCTCATGGTTGACGCCCTGACCTCCGACGCGGGCGGCATGGCCTGGGTCAACCGGGTGGGCGGCGACGTGCGCGAGATCGTGCGCTGGCGCCACGGCGTCCTCATGTTCGAGGTGGACCAGAACACCGGCGAGCGGTCCTACACGCTGCACGGCCGCCCGATCCCGGCGCGCGACGTGATCCATGTTCTGCCGCCGCTCGGCCGCGCCCCGCTGTCCCTGGCACGGGAGGCTATCGCGACGGCCCGGGCGCTCGATGCCCACGCGGCGCGTCTCTTCACCTCCGGTGCGCGCCCCTCCGGCGCCCTCCTGTTCCCCAAGGGCATGGGCGAGGAATCGGTCAAGAAGGCGCGGGCGGCCTGGCGGCTCACCCACGAGGGCGAGAACACGAGCGGCCAGACGGCGATCCTCTTTGACGGCGCCGATTTCAAGCCCTTCACCTTCAACTCGACCGATGCCCAGTTCCTGGAGAACCGGCGGTTCCAGGTCCTGGAGATTGCCCGGGCCTTCAACATTCCGAGCCCGATGATCGGGGACCTGGAGCGCGCCACCTGGTCGAACAGCGAGCAGAAGGGCCGCGAGTTCCTGAGCTACACCCTGGAGCCCTGGCTGCGGGCCATGGAGGGCGCGCTGCGCCGGGCGCTGTTCAGCGATGCCGAGCGCCGCAGCCATGTCCTGCGCTTCGACCGCGACGACCTGACCCGCGCCGATCTGGCGACCCGAGCCACCGTGATCAACTCGCTGATCTCCAGCCGCACGATCAACCCCAACGAGGGGCGCCACTGGCTAGGCCTGCCACCCCGTGACGGCGGCGAAGAGTTCCTGAACCCGAATATCAGCGCCGCGCCCATCGGCCACAACGGTGGCCCGGCGCTCGACCAGGAGGACGATGCCAATGAAGCTTGACGCCGTGCCAATGCAACTTGACGCCATCGAGGCCAATTCGGCCGACCAGGACCGGGGCGCCTGGTTCGACCTCTTCGACCCGGTGACGGGCGCAAAGACCGGCATCCGCCTGCGCCTGGCTGGGCCGGACAGCGCCACGCAGGGCCGCGCCCGCCTCGCCATGACGGACGAGCTGGCCGAAGCGGCCGACGACGAGGGCAAGGTCTCTGCGGCGGCGCGCGAGAAGATCCGCCTTCGCAGCCTCGCCTCCTGCGTTTTGGCCTGGGAGATCGAGGAGGGCGGCGAGCCTGTGCCCTTCACGCAGGCCAATGTCCTGCGCCTCCTGCGCTCGGCCCGCTGGGTGGAAGAGCAGATCGACGCCATGGCGGGCAACCGCGCGGCGCATTGGGGGGCGATCTGATGGATCGCAGCATCATCGAAACCAAGATCCTGGCCGAGGCATCCGGGGCGATCACCGCCCTGGCATGGCCCTTCGCCACGCCCGACCGCGTGGGCGACATGATCACCAAGGGCGCTTTCGCCTCGGCCAAGATGCCGATCCCTATGCTGTTCGGCCACGACCCCAACGACCCGGTGGGCGTCTGGGAGACGGCCGAGGAGCGCGAGGACGGTCTTCACCTCAAGGGCCAGCTCCTGGTCGAAGATCTTCCCCGGGCCCGCGAGGTGCGCGCCCTGGTGCAGGCCGGTGCGGTTCGCGGGATCTCGATCGGCTTCATTACCCGCAAGGCCACGGGTCGCGGCAAGGGACGGACGATCACGGCCCTCGACCTGATGGAGGCGTCACTCGTGACGCTGCCCTGCCACCCCGGCGCGAAGGTGACTTCCGCCAAAGACGCGGTTGGCGCGCTGCGCCTCGCCGCTGCACTGCAACGCGCAACCGCGCAGATCTCCACGAGGAAAGAATGAAACACCTGAGCAAGTCCGCGCTTCTCGGCGCGGCGATGATCATGGAGCGCAAGGGCGACGACGAGCCCGAGGCGCTGGTGACGAAGGCGATCGAGGATCTGACCAAGGCCGTGGAAACCCGCATGGCCGAGGCCGAGAAGAAGGCCGACCCGGCCCCGCTGATCGCGCGCCTGGACAAGCTGGAAACCAAGCTGAACCGGCTGAACCCGGGCGAAGGCGAGACCGAGAAGAAGGCCGAGGCCACGGCCGAGCGCAAGGCCTTCGCGGCCTATCTGCGCCTCGGTGACGCGATCCCCGAGACCGACAGGAAGGCGCTGAACCAGTCGAGCGACCCGCAGGGTGGCTACCTGGCCCCGGCCGAGCTGTCGAGCGAGGTGATCCGCGATCTGGTCGAGTTCAGCCCGATCCGCTCTGTGGCCTCGGTGCGCGGCACCGGCGCGCCCTCGACGATCTACCCGACGCGGGGCGATCTGACCAACGCCCGCTGGGTGGGCGAGGCGCAGGGCCGCACCGGCAGCGATATCACCTTCGGCCAGAAGGAAGTCGCCGTGAAGGAGCTGGCCACCTTCGTGGATATCTCCAACCGGCTCCTGGCCGACGCCCCGCAGGCCGAGGCCGAGGTGCGCGCGGCGCTGGCCGAGGATTTCGGGAAGAAAGAGGCGACGGCCTTCGTCTGGGGCGAGGGTGCGCTGGAGCCCGAGGGCTTCATGCGCAACGCCGAAATCCAGCACACGCTGAACGGCCACGCCACCAACCTCTCGGCGGATCAGCTGATCACGCTCCTCTATGCGCTGCCCGCGACCTATCGGAACCGGGGCGCCTGGGCGATGAACGGCACGACCCTGGGCGTGATCCGCAAGCTGAAGGATGGGCAGGGCAATTTCCTCTGGCAGCCCAGCTACCAGGCGGGCCAGCCCGAGACGATCCTCGGCCGCCCGGTGGTCGAAATGGTCGACATGCCGGACGTGGCGGCCGACGCCTTCCCGATCATCTACGGCGACTGGCAGGCCTACCGCATCCTCGACCGGATCGGCCTCGACGTGCTGGTCGATCCCTACACCCAGCGCACCAACGGCCTGACCCGCATCCACGCCAACCGGCGCGTGGGCGGCGGCGTCCTGCAGGCGGCGCGCTTCCGCAAGCTCAAGATGGCCACCAGCTGAGGAGCATGACCCATGCGTGACCTGTATTCCAATCTCGACGCCGTGGCCGCCCTGGCCCCGGCCGTCCAGTCGGCGGCGGCGCAAGGCGCGGCCATCGACCTGATCACCGGCAAGGGCGTGTGCTTCGTGGTCAACACCGGCGCCATCGTCAGCTCGGGCGACTTCGGCGTGACCCTCCAGGAGAGCGATGACGGCTCGACCAGCTGGACCGATGTTGCGGCGGCGGAGATCCAGACCAACGCCCCGGCGACCCTGGCGGCGGCCTCGACCTACCGGCTCGGGTATCTGGGCCACAAACGGTATGTCCGCCTGTCGCTCACCAAGGCGGGCGGCACGTCGATTGCGGCCGGGGCCGTGGCGATCCGCGACCCGCTGACCCGGCCGGTGGCCTGATGCCCTCGCGCGCGCCTCGCCTCTGCGGCTGCGGCTTCGTGGTGCCCCACGGCACCCGCTGTGCTTGCGAGGCGCTGCGCGATGCCGCGCGCAAGGCGCGTTTCGACAAGGGGCGGCCGAGCGCGGCCGCGCGTGGCCTCGGCGCCGACTGGCGCCGCCTTCGGGCCGAGCACCTCAAGAAGCATCCCTGGTGCCGCCGCTGCGGTGCCAAGGCCAGCGACGTTGACCACATCGTGCCGCGCCGGATCGCACCCGAGCGGCGCCTCGATCCGAGCAATCTCCAGTCGCTCTGCAAGGCCTGCCATTCGGGGGCGAAGCAACGCGAAGAGCGGCATATGAAAGGAACCACCCCATGACCATCTTCGCCACCAACGGCGCGAAGCTCTATATCGGCGGCGCCATGGCCGCGACCTCGGTCGATCTCGTGCAAGGCGACTTCTCCGGGCAAACCGCCAACTGGAAGGAGATCGGGGAGGTCGAAGGCCTGGGCTCGCTGGGGGACACCTCGGCCGAGATCAGCTTCGATCCCGTCAACCGGCGCCGCACCAAGCGTCTGAAAGGCAACCGCAGCGCGGGCACGATGGAAGTCGTCTGCGGGATCGACTACGCCGACGAGGGCCAGCTGGCGTTGCTCGCCGCCGAAAAGACCGATGCCGAGCACGCCTTCAAGCTGGTCCTGAACGACGCGCCCAGCGGCGGCACGCCGTCCGAGCGCTACTTCGTCGCCCTGGTCGGCAGCGCGGGCGAAGCCTTCGACGCCGCGAACAGCGTCATGAAGCTGAACGCCTCGCTCTGGGTCAATTCCAACATCGTGCGCGTCAACGCCGCGGCCGGTGGCGGCAGCTGATCATGGCGATTGTCACCCGCGACCAGCTGAAGGAGCAACTCGCCTTCACCAGCGACCTGGGCACGATCGACGACACGCTCCTCGATCGCAAGCTGGCCGCCGCGCAGAACCATGTCGAGCGGCTCCTCGGCTTCAAGATCGAGGCGACCTTCGGCGGGGCGGGGCAGGACCCGATCCCCCCGGCGCTGGTCGAGGCGGTGAGCCAGCTTGCGGCCTGGTGGTACGAGAACCGCGAGGCGGCGGGCGAGGGCGCGCGCGAAATGCCCTTCGGCGTGTCCGAGATCATCACCGAATACCGGGAGTTTACCTTCTGATGGCGAGCGATGGCGGCCTCTCCAGCTTCCAGAAGCGCATGCGGGCGATCCCCAAGGCCGCCCGGCGAGCGGTGCAGCCCGTGCTGGTGCGCGAGGCGGACAAGATCGCGGACACGATGCGCACGCTCGCGCCCGACGACCCCGCGACCGATGCCCCGGATCTGAAATCCAGCATCGCGATCACCGGGCCGGGCGAGGCGACCCCGCCCTATTCGCAGCCGGGCGGCTCCATGGTGGTGCCCGAGAACGCCGTCGCGATCACCGCCGGGAATGCGGACGTGCGCTATCCGCACCTCCAGGAATACGGCACGACCAGGCACGCGGCGCACCCGTTCTTCTGGCCCGCCGTCCGACTGCATCGCAAGAGGACCATGACCGCGATCAAACGCGGAATCGGCAAAGCGATGAAGGATGCCCGATGAGCGCCGATCTCGCCCTCCAGCAAGCCCTGCGCGCGCGCCTGGTTGCAACGCCCGCCGTCACCGCCCTGGTGCCCGCCGACGCGATCCTCGACCGGCATCATCGCCCGGCACCGTCGCCCTGCATCGTTCTGGGCGAGACGCAGGAGGTCGATACGGGGACCAGCCTCCAGCGGCGGCATACGCGGATCTATCACACGGTCCATGTCTGGGTGCGCGAGCCCTCGACCGAGGGCGGCAAGGCCATCGGCGCGGCGATCAGGGCGGCACTGCGCGCCGGGCGGCTCGACCTGGGCGCGGGGCTCCACTGCGCGGATCAGCGCCTGTCGAGCGCTCGCTACCTGCGGGACCCTGACGGCGAAACCACCCATGGCGTGCTGACGATCGAGGCCCTGGTGGTGGAGACGGGCGCATGAGGGCGGGCAAGATGCGGCATGTGATCGAGCTTCAGAGCGTGGCCACCGTGATCAACCCAGCCGGAACGCCGGTGGAAACCTGGTCGGCGGTCGGCACCTTCCGGGCGGAGGTGGTCCAGCAGGACGCGCGGGAGTTCCTGAAGGCGCAGGGGGCGGTGGGCGAGGTTGCGGCCGTGTTCCGCATTCGGGGCCTGGTCACGGTGGAGCTGGCCTGGCGCGTCAAGTTCCGGGGCGAGATCTACAACATCCGGGAGATCGGCGGGCTCGATCGCCAGACCGGCCTGGAGCTGCGCTGCACCAGGATCGAGGAGGGCAGCTGATGCGTGGAGCCAAGCCTCATATCAAGATCGAGCGCGATGCACTGGAGGACATGCCGCCGCCCGCCTGGATGACCGAGGATGCGCAGGGGGAATGGCGCCGCATCCTGCCGATCCTGGCGCAGCGGCGCATCCTGACCGAGGCGGATCTCGGCACCTTCGAGAATTACTGCATCGCCATGGGGCAGGTCCGGGAAATGCAGCGCGATATCGCCAAATACGGAGCCGTGGCGCGGGTCTACTCGCTCGACAAGGAAGGGACGGCGCATGTGACCGGCATGCGCAAGAACCCGGCCGTCTCGATCCAGTCTGATGCGATGACCCGGGCGCGGCTTCTCGCGGCCGAGCTGGGCTGCACGCCTGTTTCGCGGTCGCGGCCGACGATCGAGGACAATGACGGCGACGACGATCTCTTCTCGAAGGACTGGACCTGATGCTGGTACCGGCCTGGATCAATGACGGAAGCGAGATCCCCGACCCGCTCGGCAGGGGCGAGGCTGCGGTGAACTGGCTCAGGATGCTGAAGCACCCGAAGAGCCGTGTGCCCGGCCGGGCCTTCCAGCTCGATCCCTGGCAGGAGCGGATTGTGCGGCGCATCTATGGCCCGCGCCACGAGGACGGCTCGCGGGTGGTTCGCCGCGTGACGTTGCTGTTGCCCCGTGGCAACCGCAAGACCTCGCTCTGCGCGGCGCTCACCCTCTTGCACCTTCTCGGCCCGGAGAAGGAAGTGGGCGGCCTGACGATCTCGGCCGCCTCGGCGCATGAACAGGCCATGGAGCTCTTCAATGAGGCGGCGTTGATCGTGCGGAACGACCGGCGGCTGGAGAAGTACCTGGAGATCCGCGAGTACGTCTCGCGCATCGCCTGCGCGAAGGCCCAGACGCGCTACATCGCGATCGCCTCGGACGGCAAGGTCCAGCACGGCAAGACCCCCAACGTGGTGATCGCAGACGAGCTGCACGCCTGGGAGGGGCGGCCCGGCCTCAAGCAATGGGAAGCCCTCGATTCGGCGCTGGTCAAGGTGCCGGGGACGCTGATGATCGTCGCCAGCACCTCGGGTCGGGGTCAGGAGAACCTGGCCTGGAAGACCGTGGAATACGCCATCCGTGTGCAGAAGGGCGAGATCGACGACCCGGCCACGCTGCCGGTGATCTTCATGGCCGAACCCGAGGATGACTGGCGCGACGAGGCCCTCTGGCACGCCGTCAACCCGGGCCTGCAATACGGCTACCCGGATCTCGACGCCTACCGCGACAAGGCCCGCAAGGCCGAACACTCGCCCTTCGACCGGGATAGCTTCCTCCAGTTCAACCTGAACCGCTGGCTCGATCAATCGACCTCGCCCTTCGTCGATATGCACGTCTTCGACCAGGGGGCGCATGAGGTCGATCTTGAGGCGCTGGAGAGCGAGCAGGCGCCGTGCTGGCTGGGTGTGGATCTGTCCAAGAACGAGGACCTGACCGTCATCGTTGCCGCCTGGCGCGACGGCGACGGCTACAAGGTCTGGGCCTGGTTCTTCTGCCCCGAGGATAACCTTCGGGCGCGGGGTGAGCTGCACGGGGTCGATTACATCAGCTGGGCGCAGGATGGCTACATCATCCCCACACCGGGCAACACGGTCGATCTGCGGGCGGTTGAGGACCAGGTGCGCGAGCTCTGCGCGCGGTTCAACGTCCAGGAGATCGCCTTCGATCCGACGTTCGGCCGCAGCATGATGGCGGCGCTGAACGAGGACGGTCTGCCGGCCGTCGAGTTCCGGCAGGGCTGGGTCAGCATGGCGCCGGCCGTGAAGGAGCTGGAGCGGGTGATCCTGGCGCGGGCGCTGCACCACGGCGGCCACCCGGTGCTGCGCTGGAACTTCGGCAACATCCAGGTGGAAACCGACAAGGCCGGGAACCGCATGTTCCACAAGGGCAAGTCCGGCAACAAGATCGACGGCGCGGTTGCGAGCGCCATGGCCGTGGGCCGCGCGGTGCAGGGGGGCGAGCACTTCACCACCTCGGCGCCCTGGTTCGAAGACGACATGTTCCTGGCATAGGAGGGGACGATGAACGCAACCGCCGACGAGCGGCTGATTGTGATGCTGGAGGCGCGGATCTCGGAGTTCGAGAAGCGCATGGGGCAGGCGGAACGGCGCGGCACCCGGACCTATCAGGGCCTCCAGCGCAACTCGACCAGGGCGACCCGGGCCATGGAACAGGACATGGTTCGCTCCACCGGGCGGATCAACCAGGCGCTGGCCTCGACCTCGGCGCGGATCGGCACCTTCGGCCGCTCCCTGATCGCGGGTGCTGTCGCCACGGGAACGGCCATGGTGACGCGCAACCTTCGCCAGACGGTGCGCGACATCGCAGCCGTGGGCGACGAGGCGCGGCGCGCAGGCCTGGGCGTCGAAGAGTTCCAGCAATGGGCCTATGTGGCCAATCAGAACCGGATCGCCGTGGATGCGCTGGTGGACGGCTTCAAGGAACTGAACCTGCGCGCGGATGAGTGGATCGCCACGGGTGGCGGCGCTGCGGCCGAGGCCTTCACACGGCTGGGCTTCTCGGCCCAAGATCTGCGCCGCCGACTGGAAGACCCCTCCGAGCTGATGCTGGAGATCTTCCGGCGAATGGAGACCCTTGACCGCGCGGCGCAGATCCGGGTCTTCGACGAGATCCTCGGCGGCACCGGCGGCGAGCGCTTCGTGGAGCTCCTGGCGCAGGGCGAGGCGGGGTTGCGGCGCACCATGGCCACGGCGCAAGAGGTCGGCGCCGTGATGGATGAGGGCGTGATCCAGCGAGCGGCCGAGATCGACCGCCAGTTCAACGCGATCGCGGCGACGATCGAAACCCGCATCAAGCGGGCGGTGATCGGCTGGAGCCGCATCCTTCAGGACGTGGGCGACCTTCTCACCACGGATGACGCGGAGCGCGGGCTCACGGCGCTGGTGGGCGAGGCTCGATCCCTGCAAGCGGTCATGGAGATCCTTCGGGAGGCGGCGCGCGGGATCGGCGACGAGGGCCTCCTCGCCACCTTCGATGGCATTGCCTATTCCGTGCGCATGTCCTCGGACGCCTTCAACGATGGGGCGATCCAGGCCGAGGGCTACGGCGATATCCTCGATGCCATCGTGACGCAGGCCGAGGAGGCGCTGGCGGCATCGAACGGCATCGACGAGGTATCGCTCGACAATGCGCGCATCGTCGTCGCTGGGCTGCGGGATCTGCTGGCCGAGCTTCAGAGGCAGGCTGATACCACGGCGGAATCGGTCGGCGAGGCCCTGGGGATGACGACCGGCACGCCCCTGGAGAATGTTGTCCTGCCGCAAGACATGCTCGGCGGCCGCCGCAGTCGGGCTCCCCGGCGCGCGCCCAACGAGGGCGAGCTGAGCGGCGACCGCTCGGGCGGATCGAGCGGCAGCGGCACGCGCGAGGGCTACGCGGCGGCGGCGGCCGAGATCCGCGCCCGCACCGAAGCGCTGACGATCGAGGCCGCCGCCCTGGTCGCTGCGGCCGTCGCTGGCGAAGACTACGGCGATGCCATCGAATACGCTCGCCAGCGGGCCGAGCTGATGCTGGCGGCGCAGCAGGAGGGGCGAGAGCTCACCCCGGCCTTGCAGGCGGAGATCGACCAGCTGGCCCGCGCCTATGTCCAGGCGGGCAATGCCGCCGAACGCTCAGCCGAGCAGCTGCGCGAGGTGGAGGCGCAGGCGGGCCGGGGGGCCGAGCGCATGGTCGATCTCTTCGGGCAGATGGCGCAGGGCGGCGACGTGGCCAAGCGGGCGGTCCTCGACCTCATTGCCGAGCTGCTGCGGATGAGCGCGATCGAGGGGCTCACGGGCCTCGCCAAGTCGGGCGGCGGCGGCTTCCTGGGCAGCATCGTGCGCTTCCTCGGCTTCGCAGAGGGCGGATACACCGGCGACGGCGGCACGCATGAGCCCAAGGGCGTGGTCCATGGCGGCGAGTATGTGTTCAGCAAGCGCGCCGTCCAGGCCCTCGGCGTGGCGCGGCTGGAGCGCATGCACCAGGCGGCGAAGGGCTACGCCAGCGGCGGCTATGTCGGCACCGCCCCGGCCGCTGCGGCTGCGCCTCAGGTCAGCGGCAAGATCGAGCTGGCCCTCTCGCGCGACCTGGAGGCCCGCCTCCTCGATGAGGCCGCCAAGAACGCCGTGACCATCACCAGGAAGGGACTGGAGCAAGCCGACCGCACGCTTCCCGATCGCCTGGCTCAAATTCAACGCAACCCGAGGAGCCGCTGATGGCCCTGACGTTTCCGCTTTCGCACGCGCAATTCTTCGACGGGATCACCGTGACCGAATGCACCTTCCACCTTCCGGCGAACCTGAAGGTAAGCCGGACCCGGGGCGGGGCCATCCGCACGGCGCAGCTCGGCCAGCGCCTCTGGTCCGGGCGGCTGGTGCTGGCCCCGGAAACCCATGCACAGGCGGCGCGGATCGAGGCGCGGCTGGAGCGGCTGTCCGAGCCCGGGGGCAGCTTCCTGGCCTATCCGCTGCCCCTGTCCGGCCCGATCTCTGACCCGACCGGCGCCACCCTGGCGGGCTACGATCCGACCCTCTACGCCCTGCAACCTGGTGGCCGCGAAATACGCCTGGCCGGGTTGCCCCCGGGCTTCGAGCTGACCGAGGGCGATATGATCGGCTGGACCTATGGCAGCAACCCGACGCGCTACGCGCTTCATCGCCTGGTCAGCGATGCCACGGCGAGCGCGGCGGGGATCACGCCGCTCTTCGAGGTCGTGCCGCCCGTGCGCCCCGGCGTGACCACCGGCGCGGCCGTCTCGCTGGTCAAGCCCTCGATCAAGGCGGTGCTGGTCCCTGGCCAAGGCGCGCGGGCGATCGCCCGCGTCGTCGACGGCTTTGAGGTCGAGTTCGTGCAGACGTTGGGCTGACGCATGACCCGCGCCTATGACCGCCTCACCCGCCAGCTGGTCGCCGCACTGGAGAGCCGCCTCAAGTGTCAGAGGGCGGCGCCGGTGCCAGAGGCAGGGCGCCTACTCTGGACCGCCTTCCACGAGCTGAGCCGGGGGCGGAGCTGGCAACAGCTCGGGCCGTTGCCCATTGCCATGGTCGAGATACAGGCCTGGGCCGAACTGGCCCGCCTGCCGCTCCAGCACCGGCATGTCAGGGTGATCCTCGCCCTCGATGAGGCCTTCCTGGATCACGCCCACGCTGCCGCACCGCCCAAGGGGGTGAAGCTGGCGCCGCAGATCTCCAGACACGGGATCACCGCCGCGCTCTTTGACCTGGCGGTTGACTGAGACAGGGCAGGATGCGCCCCCGGTGACGTCCGCCGGATGCATCCCCGTAACTCGGTGAGTGGGTAAACCCCGAGAGCGCGCGGCCCTGGTCTCCTGAGGGCGTGGCGCGCGATCGGCGCAATCGTGGAGTCGCTAGCGCCGTTCGTGATGGGGAATTGGTATTGTCGCATCGGGAAGCGCGAGGAATTCTTCTGGCGACAACTTTTCAAATGCCTCCCTAATGCGGCTTTCAACCTCAACTACTTCTTGCTGTATATGGATTAAAGCAACTCCAATGAGTTGATAGAGACTTTTCATCCACGGGAGTACGGCGCTAGGGTCAATATCCATAGAAATGGTTTTTGTGTCTATGGGGCGATCAGAATCATCAGCAATTAGGAGCGTTACGATTGATTGTCCGACACCTACCAGATGGCCGAATCTCTGGTCGCGAATTGTTTTCCAGTGGTCATGGTTTTGTTTGGCTTCTTTGTTGTTCTTAAAAACTTTTTCTGCGCGCAGCCTTGGGCCATACGAGCCACCACCAAAGCAAGAAAAGTAGTAGATGGAAGCGGCGCATGCCACTGCCTCAAGCATAGCACGGCTTTCGTCTCCGTTCTTTAAGAGTTCCATCGTTGCTCTTGCAAGTTCCAGCCTAGACAAACCAGTACGAAGACGGTTTAGCCTGTCAGCGTCAGCGGTATTTAAGCGTTTGACCGAATATCCTTCGGGGTATTCGGTCAACCTCAGTCCGTTGTCCTTGTTCTCAATCATCGCCAGCCTCGCTCATCTTGAGGCGCACTCCAGCACCGCCGCCGCCGCTAGGAATAAACACGATTCCCGCCACTTCGAGGGCGCGTCGCACGGCTTCGACGTTGTTCACCATGCCCGCAGCGGGGCCTTCGCTCGCTTCCATTCGGCGCAGAGTCGGGACCGAGATCTTCGCCGCGGCGGCAAGGTCAGCTTGCGCCATACCGATCAGCGCTCGTGCTGCCGCTATCTGTCGGCCAGTAACTTGAGTGTTTTCGCTCACTGTGAATGAAACCTATTGACTTTCGCTCGACATGAGCGGTTTATATCACGCACAAGCAAATCACTCAACGGAGCTCAGAATGCCGAACCCTGTTCCGGCAGCCGTCCCCGGCTTGCCTCTCGCCCGCCTGCACGAAATCCACGACATGCTCGCTCTGGCGCTGGACGCCACGGAAAACCCCAAGGGCTACCCCCAGCCGATCCGCGAGGCGCGCAGCTATATGCGAAGCGCCCTGCGGCACACGGTCAAGCTGATGGGGGCGGTATGACGGCTCTTCTTCACCACCTTCAGGGCCAGCAGGACAGCGCCTGCATGCTTTTCGGAGTGATCGAGGCGCTAGAGTTCCTTCACCAATGTGAGGACGCACCGCATAACGCGATTACGACCTTGCTTCAGATCTCGGCCTCTCTGGCCAACAAGATCTACCTCGGGCTCGATTCGGTGAACCTGCCGGAAGGCGGTGGCGCATGAATCGGCGCGATCTTCTGAGGGGCGCAGCTGCCCTGTCACTGACGATGCCTCCGGTTGCTGCCCTTGGCCAAGCAAGCGCGGCCGAGCTGATCGAGTACCACGCCCGCGCGCTGCATGACCTGGTGCGGCGGCATGGACCCGAGGAGGCGAACAGAATCGCCGTGCATGTCAGGTCGGCCCTGATCGGGGCCCCTAGCGAGTGGAGCGTGCAGGCCAGCTTCGCGCGCGATGAATGGTCGGCCGATGCCCGGCTTCGGGGAGGCGGCCTCAACGTGACCCGGGAGGTTGGCTATTGGGATCTGCGGTGCCCCGATCGTCTGCTCTGATATAAAAGTTCTCGCGCGGGTACTTGTTGACGAGTGGTACAAGGGGTGTTACCAACCGATAAATCCCCATGCGAGGACAAATTTATGCAGAACGCGGTTGAGATCGAGCTTCGGAAGTTCATGCCCGGCGAGGTCATCGAAGGTTTGGGCGTCCCGAAGAAGCGTCGTCACAACTGGGGCGAGCGCCACGGGTTGTGGCCGCTCAAGGACGGCAAGCATTTTCGGGCGGATGTGTTCGACATTGCCGAAATGCTCGCCTTCTCCAGGATCTTCCCGCTGATGGTCGGGCGCGGCGACGAGGTTCTGCCGCTGGCAAAATACGCGGCGCGCGGTATCGGGGTGTTCGCCTTGATGGATCAGGGGCAGGCGCTGGCCGATTGGAAGCTCGCGCCGGGGTGGTGGGCGTCCGTGCTGGAGGAGCGGTTTCCCGAAGACCCGCGTCTCGGGATCGAGGTTTCATGGGAAGGGGCGGAGACGCCTAGCCCCGCGCGCTGGCTGGTTCTGGCAGACCAAGGGGCCGAAGTGGCGATGAGCGCCGCAGAGCTGGAAGACAACGCGTATCGCGGCCCCGTGTCGCTGCTGGATCTTCGCACCCTGGGGCGTGGCGTTGCCGAGACGTTCGGGGATCTGATGAGCCTGCACCCGGCCGGTGATGCGGCGCCCTGACTGAATGCAATTGACCGTAGCAACAAGCTATGGAATAACCGTAGCGACAAACAACGGAGTGACCATGGAAACCTACATCCACACCCCGGCGGCGGTTCAAGAGCTGAGCGGCTGGTCGGCCGAACTGATCCGGGATTACCGCCTCAAGCGCTACCTCGAAAGCTACGGGAAGAAGGGCGAGAACGGCCGCTGGCTCTACTCGGGCCGCGACATGGTGGCGTTCTGGGCCGCCGCAATTTTGCATGGCAGGGGCAAAGCCCTGGATATTCCCGGCGAGCGTCTCCCGGGGCAGCGTGAGCGCCCAATCGACTTGTATGCGCTCTTCGATCATTCCTGGATCATCGCCGAGTTCGTCGCGAAACATATCGCCGGGCGTGAGGCGCCGGTTTACTGGGGTTTCGGCGACGTGACGCGTGAGAAGGTCATGACCCCGTGGGGCAAAGGCCTCTCGTTACACGAACCCGTCCGCTTCAGGGCGGACAACCTCACCCAGATCGAGAAGCTCAATCTGTACGCGCTGGACCTGGTGAACACGAAGGCGCTTGCCAGCTTTGCGCCGCCCGAGCTCATCAGCATGGTTGCAGCCATGAATTTCGATCGCGGCTGACGATGGCAAACCGTCCTGCTCTCATCACCCAAGCTGAACTAAAGCGCACCATCGCCGGGGCGTTGGAGGCGGGTGTTAAGGTTGGGCGGGTCGAGGTTGATCATCGGGCAGGCAAGGTCGTCATCTACTCCGCAGGCGTCGAAGACACCACCGATGGCAACCCATGTGACAGGTTGCTCAAATGACCAGACGGAAGAACCCTTTCCCGGGCGTTCGCAAGAACGTGGTCAAGGGGCGCATTTACTGGAGATTCGAAGCGGGCGGCACTCGCTGCAACATTCCCGGCCCATATGGGTCGCCTGCCTTTCTCACTGCCTATGAGGCCGCCCTGGCGGGCCTGAAGCTACCTCGCTCCACGGCAGCGGTCGACACGGTAGGGTGGCTCATCGAGCAGTACCTCGGGAGCCTTCGCTACAAGAACCTGTCGGACAGCAGAAAGCGCAGCATTCGCGGCGAGCTTGACTGGCTGCGCGACCAGGCCGGTGACTTGCCCTTCAAGCGATTGGAGGTTCGCCACGTTGAGGCGCTGATGGCGAAAAAGACCGGACCTGTGGCGCAGAACACGGTGAAGAAGAACCTCTCGATGCTGTTCAATTTCGCCGCGAAGAAACTCGGCTACATCGGCCCGAATCCGGCGAAGTTCGCTGAGCGGATGAAGACCAATCCTGATGGCTATCACACCTGGACGGATGAAGAGGTTGACCGCTTCCTGGCACGGCACCCGGCAGGATCGAAGGCCCGTCTCGTGCTTCTCCTGGCCCTCAACACCGGCATGTCGCGGCAAGATCTCTGCCGCGTCGGCTGGCCGCATGTCGCTGTGAAGAGCGGCAAGGCGCGGATCGCCTACAAGCGGGCAAAGACCTCCGTCGCTGCCGATTTGCCGATCGTGCCCGAGTTGGCCGAGGAGCTGGCCGCTCTGCCCAAGGACAGGCTGCTATTCATCACGCAGGACGCTCGGCCGGTCGGCTATAAGCCCGAGACCCTGGGCAACTGGTTCCGTGATCGGTGCCGCGAGGCAGGGGTTCCCGGCTCGCTGCACGGGTTGCGTAAGGCAGGGGCAACAAGGCTGGCAGATGCCGGGGCGTCGAACTGGGAGATCGCGTCCTATCTGGCGCACAAGGACACGAAGCAGGCCGACACTTACACGAAGAAGGCAAATCGGCCGAAACTGGCAGACAGCGGCTTCGCGAAGCTGTCGAGTATGTCCAACCCGTCTGCCGCGTTGGACAAAGAGGGTGGAAAAGGTGCCTAGAAACAACGATTTGCGGGGAGAAGTGGCAGCCCGTAGGGGAGTCGAACCCCTCTTTTCAGGTTGAAAACCTGACGTCCTAACCGATAGACGAACGGGCCACTTTCAGCGTCCGGGGCGTTTCCCCGTCGGCGTGAGGCGGTGTTTAGGCTAGCGTCGCGGCGGGTGCAAGGGGGATTTTTCGGCTTCGTGACAACTTTTTTTGCCGGGGTTTCAGGCCGGTGCCGCATCGTCCAGACGCAGCTGCACCCGGTTGCGGCCGCCCCAGGAATTGACCTCGATCTTGCCGGCGAAATGCCAAAGCCCGGGGCCCCGCCGCTCCAGCGCAGGCCCCAGCGGGCCGTCGAAGGCGCCGAAGGCCACCGCTTCCAGCGCCGCGCCGCCGCGGTCGCCGAAGCGCAGCCGCAGGTGGTTGGTGCCGATCCGCCGGGCATCGAGCACGGCCTGCGAGGGGAAGGCGAATCGCGGGGCAGGGGCGGCCTGGCCGAAGGGCCCGGCCTGTTCCAGCGATTCGACCAGCTCGACCGTCGCGGCCCCGGGCATCAGCAGCCCGTCGAGCCTGAGATCCCCCGCGCCGCCGGTGCCCGCGCCCTGCCGGGCCAGCAATTCGCCCAGCCGCTCCATCGCCGCCTCCAGCTTGTCGCGGGCGACGGTCAGCCCGGCGGCCATCCGGTGCCCGCCGCCCTTGACCAAGAGCCCCTCGGCCGCGAGCCGCTGCACCGAGGCGCCGAGGTCCACACCCGCGACCGAGCGGGCCGAGCCCTTGCCCTCGGCCCCGTCCAGCGCGATGACCACGGCGGGGCGGTTGGTGGCCTCCTTCAGGCGGGCGGCGACGATGCCGATGACGCCCGGGTGCCAGCCCTCGGCCGCGGCCCAGACCAGCGGCCCGTCGAGGCCCCGGCGTTCGGCCTGGGCGAGTGCCTCTTCCCGCACGGCGGCCTCGATGGCGCGGCGGTCGTCGTTGAGCTGATCGAGCCTCTGCGCCAGTTGCTGCGCCTCATGCGGGTTGGAGGTGGAGAGAAGCCGCGCCCCCAGATCGGCGGCACCGATGCGCCCACCGGCGTTGACGCGGGGGCCCAGCACGAAGCCCAGGTGATAGGGCGTCGGCGCCGAATCGATGCGGCCCACGTCCGACAGCGCCACCAGACCGGGGCGCCCGCGTTGGCCCATGACCTTCAGCCCCTGCCGCACGAAGGCGCGGTTGACGCCGATCAGCGGCGCCACATCGGCCACGGTGGCCAGCGCCACGAGGTCAAGAAAGCCCATCAGGTCAGGTCCTTGCACGCCGTTCTGCCGCAGCTGGCGGTTGGCCTCGACCAAGAGCAGGAACACCACCCCCGCGGCGCAGAGATGGCCCAGATCGCCCGGTTCGTCCTGCCGGTTGGGGTTCACCACGGCATAGGCGGGGGGCAGCGTCTCGGACCCCAGGTGGTGGTCGATGACCAGCACATCGGCGCCCTTCGCCGCGGCGATCGGCCCGTGCGAGAGCGTGCCGCAATCCACGCAGAGGATCAGGCGATGGTCCTGCGCAAGGGCCTCCATCGCCGGTTCGTTCGGGCCATAGCCCTCGTCGATGCGGTCGGGGATATAAAGCGTGGCGTCATGGCCCAGCGCCCGCAGCCAGACCAGCAGCAGCGCCGCCGACGAGCCGCCGTCCACGTCGTAATCGGCAAAGACGGCGATCTTCTCGCGCGCGTTCAGCGCCGCCAGCAGCCGTTCGGCCGCGCGCTCCATGTCGCGCAGGCGGCGGGGATCGGGCAGCAGGGCGCGCAGCGAGGGGGCGAGATAGGCCTCGACCCCCTCGGGTTCGACCTCGCGCGCGGCCAGCACGGCGCAGAGCGCGGCGGGCAGGCGGGTGGCCTGGGCCAGCGCCTCGGCCTGCCGCTCGCGCAGGGCGCCGGGTCCGACCCAGCGCCGCCCGGTCAGCGAGGTCTCGACGCCGAGATAGGCACTCATGCCACCGGCGTGCGGTAGATCATGCGGCGCACCGACCCGGTTTTCGAGCGCATCAGCAGGGTTTCGGTGGTGACCCAGCCCGGCTCGCGCTTGAGGCCCGAGACGATCGAGCCGTTGGTCACGCCGGTGGCCGAGAAGATCACGTCCGCCGTCACCAGCTCGTCGCGGGTGTAGATGCGGTTGAGGTCGGTGATCCCGGCCTTGGCCGCCCGGCCGCGCTCGTCGTCGTTGCGGAACAGCAGCTTGCCGTAGATCTGCCCGCCCATGCATTTCAGCGCGGCGGCGGCCAGCACCCCCTCAGGCGCGCCACCCGAACCCATGTACATGTCGATCCCGGTCAGTTCCGGCTCGGCGCAATGGATCACGCCCGCCACGTCGCCATCGGTGATGAGGCGGATCGCGGCGCCGGTCGAGCGGACTTCGCGGATCAGATCCTCGTGCCGGGGGCGTTCGAGGATGCAGCAGGTGATGTCCGACATGTCGCAACCCTTGGCAGCGGCGAGCGCGCGGACCCGTTCGGCGGGCTCCATCTCCAGCGTCACGGTGCCGGGGGCATAGCCGGGGCCGATGGCCAGCTTTTCCATGTAGACATCGGGGGCGTGCAGCAGCGTGCCGCGGGGCGCCATGGCGATGACGGTCAGCGCGTTCGGCATGTCCTTGGCGGTCAGCGTCGTGCCTTCCAGCGGGTCCAGTGCGATATCCACCGCCGGGCCGTTGCCGGTCCCGACCTCTTCGCCGATGTAAAGCATCGGCGCCTCGTCGCGCTCGCCCTCGCCGATGACCACGACGCCTTCGATATCCAGCATGTTCAGCTGGGTGCGCATCGCCTCGACGGCAGCATGGTCGGCGGCCTTCTCGTCGCCGCGCCCGATCCAGGCGGCGGATTCCAGCGCCGCGGCTTCAGAGACGCGGGCCAGGCCCAGCGACAGCATGCGGTCATGGAAGAGGGGGGATTCGGGCATGATCATTCCTTGATTGAAATCGGGCTGCTCTGGGGACTGCATAGCGCGCGAGGGGGGCGGAAACAACGTTGGTGCCGCTAACGACCGGGCAGGCCTGCACGCGGTCCCGCCCGGGATCATCCGGGGCTCTGGTGACAGGCATGCTACGGGGCGGCGGGAAGGTGGGATGAAATCCCACCCTACGGGGCGCGCATCGTGGGGACGGCGCCGGGCCGGGCGGCGAGCGTGTAGGGTGGGATTTCATCCCACCGCGAGGCCAGGGTGCAGGGTGGGATTTCATCCCACCCCAGGCTATGTCACACTTCCTCGATTCTCAGCGCCACCGGCTCGCCCACCAGCACGCCGGTATCGGCGAAACGGGTCAGGGCATGGGCGATGTCGTCGGACGAGGCCTTGTGCGTGACGATCAGCACCGGCGCGTCGGTGCCTTCGTGCGAATACTGGCGCATGCGGGCGATGGAGATGCCGCTTTCGCCCAGAACCGTGGCGATCTTGGCCAGCGCGCCGGGCTTGTCCAGAAGCGTCATGCGCAGATACCAGGGCGCGCCCGCGCTGACCGCGGCGGGGGGGGCTGCGACCAGATCCGCGGCCGGCTGGCCGAAGACCGGCAGGCGGAAGCCGCGGGCGATGTCGATCACGTCGCCCATCACGGCGCTGGCGGTCGGGCCTTCGCCCGCACCCGCGCCACGCAGCACGATCTGGCCGACCATGTCGCCCTCGATCACCACCATGTTGGTGCCGCCCTGCAACTGGCCCAGCGGATGCGTTTCTGGCACCAGGCAAGGCGTCATGCGCTGTTCCAGCCCGCGGCCGGTCATCTGCGCCACGCCCAGCAGCTTGATGGAATAGCCCATGTCGCGCGCCAGCCGGATATCGGCGGTCGAGACCGAACCGATGCCCTGCAGCACCACATTGTCGAAATCCACCTCGGTGCCGAAGGCGATGGCGCTGAGCAGGCTCAGCTTGTGGCCCGCGTCGATGCCGCCCACGTCGAGATTGGGATCGGCTTCCAGATAGCCCAGCTTGCGGGCTTCCTCGAACACCGCGTCATAGGGCAGGCCCGCCGATTCCATCCGGGTGAGGATGTAGTTGCAGGTGCCGTTCATCACGCCCATGACGCGCTTGATCTGGTTGCCCGCCAGCCCTTCGGTCAGGGCCTTGATGACCGGGATGCCGCCCGCCACCGCCGCCTCGAACCGCAGGGAACGGCCCTTCTCCTCGGCCAGGCGCGCCAGGGCGGTGCCGTGCTTGGCCAAGAGCGCCTTGTTGGCGGTGACCACGTCCTTGCCGCTCTTCAGCGCCGTCTCGACCAGCGCCTTGGCCACGCCATTCTCGCCGCCGATCAGTTCGACCACGACATCGACATCCTCGCGCCGCGCCAGCTGGACCGGGTCATCCTCCCAGCCATAGGCCGAGATATCGGCGCCCCGGTTCTTCGACCGCGAATTGGCGCTGACGGCGACGATCTCGACCGGGCGACCGGCGCGGCGGGCGAGCAGCGCGGCATGGGTCTGGACGATCTTGACGACGCCAATGCCAACCGTGCCGAGACCGGCGATGCCAAGACGAAGAGGGGTGGACATACAGCGCTCCGACATGATCCTTCCGCCCGGCGCCGGGCGGTATCGCTGCTGGATTAGCCTGCCGGGGGGCCGGGCGCAATGCGCGGATGCGCGCGCCTAGCGCTCGTCGCGCGACATGGCCGCGGCCCGGCGCAGGAGATCGGCGCGTTCCTGGCTCTCGACCCCGCCGCGCCGCAGCGCCGCGGCCCGCGCCCGCAGCGCCGAGGCCCGCCAGGCCAGCTCACGCGAGGCGGCCTCGCCGCGGGTGGAATCGGCCGCGCCTGCGGTCCGGGCGGCGATCTCGTCGAGCGGCAGCAGCGCCGGCGCCTCGGGCGCGACGGTGCCGCAGCCGGCGAGCAGCAGCGCGGAAAGGGCAAGCGGGGCGAAACGGAGCATCGGGGCCTCGGCCTTGGGGTGCGCCAACCTAGCAAGCGGGCCGGTCGCTGTGAAGGCGCAATGCGGCCGCAACCCTGGCCGGGCGATCCGGGGTTGAATTGAACGGGCGTTCAGTGACAATGGCGCATGGCCCGCAAACCCGGCTCCCGTTCCGAGATCACCGGCCCGCGCCTGCGCGAGGCGGCGTTGCGGCTGTTCGCCCGCGACGGCTACGCGGCGGTGTCGATGCGCCAGATCGCGGCCGAGGTGGGGGTGCAGGCGGGCGCGCTCTATCTCTACACCGCCGACAAGCAGAGCCTGCTCGCGGATCTGATGGCCGATCACCTGGAGGCGCTGCTGGCCGCCTGGGCCGAGGAGGCGCCCGAGGGCGACGCCCGCGCCCGGCTCGATCATTTCGCCCGCTTCCACATCCGGTTTCACGCGGCCCGGGCCGATGCGGTCTTCATCGCCTATATGGAGCTGCGCAACCTCACGCCCGGGAATTTCGCCCGGATCGAGGCGCTGCGCCGCCGCTACGAGACCGAGCTGGAGCAGATCCTCAGGGACGGGCAGGCGGAGGGGTGTTTCGCGCTGCCCGATACCAAGCTGGCGGCCATGGCGCTGATTGCCATGCTGACCGGCGTCAACACCTGGTTCCGCGAGGGCGGGCGCCTCAGCCTGCCGCGGGTCGAGGATATCTATGTCGACATGGTGCTGAAGGCCGCGGGCGCCACCGCGGGCCCGCCCCCCTGAGGGGGCGGGGCGCTCAGCGCGTCCAGCGGTCGATGGTCAGGTTGGTGTTGCAGCTGCCGCGGTTATAGGTGCCGATGAAGATCACGTACTGGCCGCTGGGCGGGTTGGTCATCCGCACGCCCGCGTTCCAGCCGGTGTAATCATCGTTGAAATACCATTGCCCGTTCGGGTCGCGGATAATCAGCGTCGTGTCGCAGGTATAGCCGCTGTTGCCGTCGTTCAGGCGGATCTGCAGGCCGTTGTAGGTCGAGGTGACGTTCTGGTTGTCGTAGTTCAGCACCAGCGAGGGCGAGGCATTGGCATAGCCCCAGCCGCCGGTATTCGGGCAGGACGACAGCGAGGTGCCGCCGCTGGCCTGGCGCTGCATGGTGATGCCGGTGGTCAGATCGGCCCGGGTCATGGTCAGCCAGGGGGCGGCGATGCGGTATTCCGGGCAGCCCGAATAGCGGTTGAAACGATTGTGCGGATCGGCCGTGAGCAGGTTCGCGGCATTGGCGACGAAGGGCGCCGCCGTGCCCGTCCCCACGTTCGAGGCGGTGATCGTCAGGTTGTCGAGCCCCCAGCTTTCATCGCTGATCGCGCTGTCCACGCCGGCCGAGAGTCCCAGCGAGAAGGTCCGGGGCGCGTTGTCGATGGTCAGCGTGACCCGCCAGAGCTGGTCGTTCGAGCCGCCGCCGGCAAAGCTGCTGCCGGTCCGGGTCCGCGTCATCGACACCCGATAGGTGGAATTGCCGATGTATCCGGTGCTGACGCGGGCATTGTCATAGGGGGCCTGCGAGTAGTTGATGAAGGGATCGACCGACAGCGGCACCCCGTTCATCAGGATGGTGAACGTATCGCCGCGCGGCAGGATGTACTGGTTGGCATAGCCGTCCCAGGTGTCGAGGATCAGCAGGTCGAAGGCGATATTGGCCGTGGCATGGTCCGCCTGAAGATCGACGGCGACGGTGACGGGCGTGGTCCAGGTCTCGGTCCCGAAGGGCCCCAGATACGAGCCCGAGGGGCCACCTGCGGTGATGGTGCTGCGCGACAGGCCGCTGGTGACGCCATCGTCGAAGGAATAGGTCCGGTTCGCCACCGGCGGGTTCGTGGGTTCGGGCGTCGGATCGGTCGGATCGGGCAGGCCCTCGTTGCCGCTGCCGGTCCAGGCGATTTCGTAATCGGCTTCCGGGTAGACGGGCTCTTGCCCCTCGAAGTTGATCCAGGGCGCAAAGCGGGGGCGGACCACGACCACCGGGGTGAAGCGCAGCTGACCGACGCCGACCTGCGCGAAGGGTTCCCAGAGCGCGAAGGCCTCGACCAGCAGCAGCGCCTCGCCCGGCAGGACCGGCGGGATGCGGTCGGGCAGGTCCGAGACCGGCATCTGCGCGCCGGCTCCAGCGAAGGTGAAGCTGCCGTCCTCGCCGAACTCGGCCATCAGGGTTTCCAGATCGCCCGCCTGCATCAGCTCGAACGTATCTTCCGGCAGCGCCGAGAGGTCGCGCGTGGCATAGGACCATTGCAGGCGGTTGCGCTCGTTGGCGCTGTCCCAGATCACCGAGGACACGCGCAGCCGGGTCGGGAAGCGCGAATCGATCAGGAAATCGAAGACGTCGTTCAGGCCCTCGATGTAATTCGCGGTGAAGAGGTCGGTCTCGCGCGACATGATGTCGGCGACCGTCTGGGCGGCCATCTGGGCGTGATAGCGGGTCTTGTAGCCGTCATAGAACACCACCGTCGCCGCCAGCGCCCACAGGAGCAGCGGCAAGGTGAGGATCAGCTCGACCGAGACCGAGCCCTGGCTCGCCCCCCGGAAGGCACGGGTCCGGGCCACCAGAGACTCTGCCAGGGCGCGCGGCATCGCCAGAACGCGGGAGAGGGCATCGGAGACACTCATGGGGACCTCACGCGGGTTCATTGGCGAAAGCGGCATGCGAGACAATGTGGTAGCCGCCCGAGCTGTCGGTCGGCATGCCCAGCACCAGCCCGGTCAGGCTGAGGAACGGATCGACCACGGCGCAGACCCGGATCAGCATCAGCTGCTGCAGCCCGGCCGAGGGCGCGAAGCTGAGGACCGGCGAGAGTTCGAGTTCGCGGTTGATGCATTGCGCGGGATCGGCGAGGCCCGACCAGTTCTGTGTGTCGACCGGGCGCAATTCGATGGCGATGGCGTTCTGGCAATCCTGGATCATGAAGGAATTCTCGCAGATCATGTCGCGGAAGCGGCTGAACTGCGCGCCGGTGATATTGCCCAGCCGGACCTGACGCACGGCGATGTCGACCGAGCGGTCCAGGAAGACCTGGCGCAGCATGACCGTGCCGAAGTCGACGGCCGAGAACAGGAACATCAGCACCAGCGGCACGGTGAGCACGAACTCGATCGTGGCGCTGCCGGTCTGGCTGCGCGCAAAGCGCCGCAGGAGGGGGCGACGCGGGCTCACAGCGTCAACCTCAGCGCCTGGGTCTGGATCGAGGCGGTGATGCCGCGGAACACGTCGATGATGCCGTCAGCGGTGGTGTTGAAGTAATGACTGGGCGACGAGGCGCAATCCTGCATCAGCGCGGCGCCGCTGCTCGGGGCCTGATAGGCGATGGCATAGATCAGCACGCCCTGGTCCTTGAGCGCGTCGCAGACGCGTTCTGAATTGAGGTTCTGCACCAGTTCCGGGTAGCGCTCGCCGCAGCAGTTCTGCCCGTCGGTCAGCAGGATCAGGGCGCGGACCACATTGGGTGCGTCCCAGTCATAGGGGCGCCCCTCGAAGACCGGGTTGATCTCGTGATTGGCGATCAGTTCGCTGATGGCGGGGCGGATCGTCGGGTCGAAGAACAGCGCGCCGTACCGGATGCCAAGGTCGATCGAGGTGGTGCCCGAAGCACGCAGATCATTGATATAGGTGGTGGCCAGATCGGGGTCACTGACATAGGGGCGCACCGTGCGCCAGCTGGCGGTGTTGCAATTGGCCCGGTTGGTCAGCAGGTTCAGCGAACCGACGATCTGCGACCACAAAAGCCAGTCGTTGCAGGCGCCGCTGCCCGCCGCGTTCGAGAAATGGTTGAGGAAACCAGCGGGAGGCAGCACCCAGGTGTCATAGGGCACCAGCGTGATGCCGACATCGCCCACTTCCTCGGCGTCGTTCAGCAGGCTGGTGGTCAGCTCGACCGCGGCGTCGCGCATCGCGTCGATCTTGCCCTGACCGTTCATCGATCCCGAGACGTCCAGCACCATGACCAGTTCCACATCGGGCCCGCCCTGAAAGGTCTCGGCCGCCCGCGACGGGGTTATCATGTCGATGCTGTCGACGCCCGCCAGGCTCATGAAGGCCGACGGGATCCGGGCCCGCGGGAAGGCGGTGACGACGCGGCCCTCCTGCGGGTCATCGACGATGGTGAAATTGTTGCCCAGCAGTTCGGAATAGCCATCGGCGGCGAAATAGGCCCGCAAGATCTGTTCGGGCGTCGCGCCCGAGACATTCTCGCGCAGCATGGTCGCCGCCAGCACGGCGCGGTCGGCCGTGCCCTGCAGGCGGATGCGTTCGTTTTCATAGCGCATCATGTCGACGGCAAGCCCGCCGAACAGGATCATCGCCACGAAGACAAAGAGGCTGAAGACCGCCATCGTGCCGTCTTCGGCCCTGGCAAAGATCGCAAGATCGCCTTTCAGGTCCTTGCCCTGCCTGCCCGATCCCGGCGAATGCCGTGGCTGTCCCGTGATGGCGTCCATCGTTCTACCCCGTAACCACCGCGCTTGCGCGGCTTGAAACACAGGGTGTGGTAGCGCGAGGCGATGGCTGAAATGCGGCGCAAGGGGGGCCGAATGTGGCGGTGGAAAGGCAGATCTGCGGGCAATTTGCGCCGGATCGAGAACAAACCGTCCCCGGTATCCGGGCCAATCGCAGGGCTTGTCCGGGTGACGCCCTGAAATTGCTTAAATTTTTAGGATAATCAGCCGAAGTCGCGGGCCAGCGCGCAGAAGGCCTCGAGGTCGATCTCTTCGGCGCGGGCGGTGGGCGCGATTCCCAGCCGTTCGAGACGCGCCTCGATCTGCGGATCGAGCCCCTTCAGCGCCGCCCTGAGCATCTTGCGCCGCTGGTTGAAGGCGGCGGCGACGACCCGTTCCAGGGTCTTTGCGGAGGCGGGAAAGCGCGGCTCGGGCAGGGCGGTCAGATGCACCACGGCCGAGTCGATCTTGGGCGGCGGGGTGAAGGCGCCGGGCGGCAGGGTCAGCACGATCCGCGCCTCGGTCCGCCATTGCGCCAGAAGCGCGAGGCGGCCGTAGGCCTTGCTGCCGGGGCGGGCGACGATGCGCTCGGCCACTTCCTTCTGGAACATCAGCGTGAGCGTGGTCCAGACGGGCGGCCAGGACGGCGGGGTCAGCCAGCGCACCAGCAATTCGGTGCCGACGTTATAGGGAAGGTTGGCTACCACCTTGATCGGCGGGGTCAGGTGCTGAAGGGGATCGACCTGCAGCGCGTCGCCGCCGATCACTTCCAGCCGGCCGGGATAGGCGGCGGCGATCTCGGCCAGGGCGGGCAGGCAGCGGGCGTCCTTCTCGATGGCCAGCACCCGGCGCGCGCCCTCGGCCAGAAGGCCTCGGGTCAGTCCGCCGGGGCCGGGCCCGACCTCCAGCACGTCCGAACCGCTCAGGTCACCGGCCGCCCGGGCGATGCGCGAGGTCAGGTTCAGATCCAGCAGGAAGTTCTGCCCCAGCGCCTTGCGGGCGTCGAGGCCATGCGCCGCGATCACCTCGCGCAGGGGGGGGAGATTGTCGATCTGGGCCATGCCGACCGGATGCGGCAAAACGCGGCGCATGGCAAGGGGGATGGGGGCGGTGCGTGCGAGCACGCACCCTACCGCCCGTAGGGTGCGTGGTTCCACGCACCGTGCGGCCCCCTCAGGTCCGGGCCAGCGCCATGTCCCAGGCCATGACCATGGCCGCCCGCATCGAGGCAGGATCGGCCAGCCCGCGGCCCGCGATGTCATAGGCCGTGCCGTGATCGGGCGAGGTGCGCACGAAGGGCAGGCCCAGCGTCACATTGACCCCGCCCGCGAAGTCGATGGTCTTGATCGGGATCAGCGCCTGATCGTGATACATGCAGAGCGCCGCGTCATAGCGCGCCCGGGCCGCCGGATGGAACATCGTATCGGCGGGCAGGGGGCCGGTGATCTGCATTCCGGCGTGCTGATAGCGGCGGATCAGGGGGGCGATGAAATCCAGCTCCTCGCGCCCCATGGCGCCGCCTTCGCCCGCATGCGGGTTCAGCCCGGCCAGCGCCAGCCGCGGCTCGGCCAGTCCGAAGTCGCGTTGCAGCGCCGCATGGGTGATCTCGATCGAGCGCGACAGCAAGTCGGGGGTCAGCGCCCGGGGAACCTCGGCCAGCGGGATGTGGATGGTGACCGGCACCACCCGCAGCTCGGGACAGGCGAGCATCATCACCACCTCGGCCCCGCCCGCCAGATGGGCGAGGAATTCGGTATGGCCGGGGAAGGCGAAACCGGCGCCGTCCTTCAGGGCCTTCTTGTTGATGGGCGCGGTGACCACGGCGGAGCACTCGCCCGCCTGTACCAGCGCCACCGCCCGCTCGATCGCGGCGATGGTGCCGGCGGCATTGGCCGGATCGGGCCGGCCGGGCCGGGCGGGCGCGGCGAAGGTCAGGGGCAGCACGGCCAGCACGCCCCCGGGCACCGGCTGGGCCGGGTCATCGACCGCCTGCCAGCGCGTGCCCTCGGGAAGGTGGCGCGGATCGCCGATCCAGACCATCGGCGCCGGGGCCCCGTCGCGGGCGATGCGGGCCGCCAGTTCCGGCCCGATCCCCGAGGGATCGCCCGAGGTGACGGCGAGGGGCGCGGGCATCACGGATACCGGATGTCGGCCTCGGCCCTGAGCCGTTGCAGATAGACCATCGCCTGCCCCTCGAGCGCCCGGTTGATGAGGCCCTCGCGCACCTGCGCCCGCGGAGGGATATTCTCGCCGGAAATGGTCCGGGCGCAGAGCATCAGCACCATCAGGGCGTTGTCCTGCACCAGATTGGCGCTGATCTGGCCGGGGTTGAGGCGCTCAAGCTCGGTCCGCACGGCGCTGGAAAGGCTGGTCAGCGGCTGGGTGAGGTGCTGGACGGCATCGGTCGGCAGTTCAGGCGCCTCGCGCAGGACACGGGCGTCGAAATCGACGCAGCTGTCGGTCCCCTCGCGGATCCGGGCGATGCGGGCGAGGTTGGTCTCGCTGCGGCCGCCGGGCAGCATCGCCATGCGGTAATCGAGCTCCGTCGCCTCGGCCGAGACGGCGCGGGAATCGCGGCGCGCGCGCAGCTGGAAGAAGGCATAGGCGCCGGGCATCTCCATCGGACCGATCACCGTACCGGGCGCGGCGCTGGAAAAGGCAGTGGCCAGTTCCGGCGGCAGGCCGCCCAGGTCGATCCAGCGCTCGACGCGCCCGCCACTGGTGGCCGAGGGCGCGGCCGAGACCTGACGCGCGGCATTGGCGAATTCGGTCTCGGTGCGGATGCGCTGCACCTGCGGGATGATCCGCGACACCTGTTCGGCGAATTGCGGGTCCGAGGGCAGGAAAATCTCCGAGATCAGCACCTCGGTCGAGGGCTGCACGCCTTCGACCGACAGCGCCTGGTCGATCTGGGCGTCGGAAATGGTGATGGTCCGGCCATAGACCGCCACCACCAGTTCGCGCCAGAGGACGCCCGAGCGGATGAAGCTTTCGAAGGTCTCGCGGTCGATCCCGGCCTGGGCCATCCGCTCGATCATCTCGTCGGCGGTGATGTTGGCGCGGGCGGCGAATTCGTTCATCCCGGCGGTGACCTGATCGGGCGTCAGGCGTCCGCCCAGCCGCGCGGCCTCCTGCATTTGCAGACGGTCCTCGATCAGGCGCTCGATGGCACGCTCGCGCGGGTTGTCGCCCTGGGCGCCAATGAACTCCAGAAACCGCATCTTCTGGGTGATGTCGTAATTGGTGATCGCGTCGTCGTTGACATAGAGCGCCGCCGCGAAGGGCGATTGCGCCCGCGCCGGGGTCGCCGTCAGCGGCGCGGTCAGGGCCGAGCCCAGCACCAGGGCCGCGGCAAGGAGGGCAGGGCGGAAAAGCGAAGCTCGCATCGCAGAGGTCTTTCTGTTCGTCGTGCCGTGCCTCCGGCCTAGCGGGTCGGAAGGCGGATGAAAAGGGGGCGGCTCAGGTCCGGCAGGTGCGGCCGCCAGTGCTGGGCGCGCGTCCGCCGATACCCAGAAGCTCGATCCTGAGGTCGAAGCGGGTCGAGGCCGAGGGGTTCGTCGCCGTCACGAAATGCCGTGCAAGCGTCATGTCGAGGGACAGGCATTCGTTGCTGAAGGTAAAGCCGGTGCGCGCGGCGGCAAAGATGTTCTGGCCGAAATCGTAATCCCAGCCGACCGTGGTGGCCCAGCCGCTGTCAAACCGGCGGGTCACGTCGACCGACCATTCGGCCAGATCGACGGCGCGGTCCTCGAAGGTGCTGGCGGGCAGGTACAGATAGGTCGTCGACAGCCGGGTCCGGTCCCAGTGCCAGGCAAGATTGGTCTCGGCCCGGCGCAGCGCGGTGTTGTCGGGGTCGAGCAAGAGGCGCGCGGTCAGGCTGAGCCCGTCGTTGTTGCTGAGCCGTCCGGCCAGCAGCCAGTCCGAGCTGATGCCGCCCAGGGGCTGTTCGTGCAGCGGGTCGAAGCCCGGAAGCGGCGCGCGGCGCCAGATATGGCCGATCAGCGTCTCCGAGGTCCAGCCACTGGGGTCGTGGCGGGCCCAGCGCAGGCCCGCGTTGATGCGGCTGCCGTCGTCGGGCGCGTCCTCGCCCGAATAGCGGGTCAGGGCAAAGAGGTTGCCCGCGTCCAGTTCCGGCATCGTATGGTCGTCGTTGGGCAGGGCGCCGCCCCGGCGCTGGGCGCCGATCACCTGCATGACGGGTTCGATCACATGCCGCACCCCGCTGTCCGAGACCCGGGCCAGGGGCCAGCGAAGCTCGACCATGCCTTGCAGCACGCGGCGGTTCACCGGGTCGGGATAGGTCGCATCATCCGAGACCCGCACATGGTCGATCCGGCCCTGAAGCGCGCCGGTGGCGACGATGCCGCCCGCCATGATGACGCTGCGCCGCCAGCCCAGCGCCAGATGCGCCCGCGCCACGTCGCGCCCGGCGATGCCGTCCATCGAGGATTGCCGCCAGAAGGCGCGCGCGCCCAGATCGACCGTCAGATCGCCGCCGCCGACGCCGTGATGCTGTTCCAGCGTGGCCTCGGTTACCGCGTTGGGCAGCCGGTCGTTTACATCCGCCGCGCGCAGCGAATAGAAGCCCAGCAGCCGCAGCCGCGCCGCCTGGTCGCGGGTGATCCGCTCCAGCGTCGCATGGCCGTGCAGCCGCGCATTGTCGGCGATGTTGTAGGTCTCGAGATAGGTCCGGTCCGAGGCCGCCAGCAGGTCGGCGGTCAGCGTCCAGTGGTTGCCAAGTGCGAAAAGCGCCCGGACATAGCCATAGCCCCGCAGGTTGTCGGTGACGATGCCGTCATGCGAGATCTGGCCGCCCAGTTCGATCCCGCCGTTCTGCCGCGCCATGCGCCAGCGGAACCCCAGCGAGACCATGCCGTTGGTCGAGGCCCGAGGCGTCAGGGTCAGGTCCTGGCTGTCGCCCAGCGGCATGAAATAGGGCAGGCCGATCGACAGGCCCAGCTGGCTGTCGAGGCTGATCTCGGGACGCAGCAGGCCCGGGGCCCGGGTCACGCCCGGCGCAGGCAGGTTGAGGCGGGGCGCATAGAAGATCGGCACCCCGGCAAAGCGGAACTGCGCGCGTTCGAATTCCAGCCGACCCGTGGTCTCGTCATGGCGCACGCGCTGGGCGCGGATCTCCCACAACGGCGTCGGGTTCGAGGCGCAGACCGGGCAGCTCGAGGCAATGACCGCATCCATCTGGCTGATGCCGTTGGTGCCGCGCTCGATCCGGGCGGCCGAGATCTGCATCTGCTGGTCCAGCACCACCCGCGCGCCGGTGACGATCCCGGCCCTGAGCGAGGGCGCAAGCTGGGCCGCATCCGCCAGCACAACCTGGTCGGGGCCGTTGCTGAGGGTGATGGGACCGGCAATCTCCAGCGTGTCGCGGCGCCGGTCGAAGACCACGCGCCCGGCAGTCAGGCGAATCGAGCCGTGCCAGACCTCGACCGCGCCTTCGGCCACCAGACGCCCGGCGCTGTCGACGAAGACCTGATCGGCCATCAGCGTGGCCGGCTGCGTCTGCGCCAGCGCAGGCAGGGGAAGAGTGACAAGCAGGCCGAGACCGGCCGCGGTCAGTTGCGACCGGGTCGCCTCCGCGATCCTGCTCAGGGCTTGCCTGATCTGCGCCATGCCTGTCCCTATCCGTCCTCCAGATGAAGCAATACCCCAAGCGCAAGCAGCATGGAAGCTATCGGTGGTGTCCAAATCGCCAAGGACAACGGTATTTGGCCATTCTCCCCCAGAACCTGCGCGAAATTCCGCAGAAAGAACAGGGCAAAACCGGCCAGAACCGTGAGCAGGATGCGGATGCCCGCACCGCCTGCGCGCGTGTGCCTGAAACACAACACCGCCCCCACCATCAGCATTGCCGCCATCAGCATCGGCAGCGCCAGCTCCGCCTGGAACTGCGCCCGGTGCGGGCGCGACGACAGTCCCGCCCGATCCAGCGCCCGGATGAAGCCCGGCAGGTCCCAGACGCTGAGCGTGCCCGCGCGCGAGAAGCTCTCGCGGATCCGCTCGCCGGTCAGGTCGCTTTCCATCTCCAGCGAGAGATAGGTCTGGGCGTCGCGCTCGGGATTGCCGGCGGAAAGGTCCCAGCGCTTGGCCTCGGTCAACAGCCACCGCCCCGGCACCAGCCGCGCGCTCTCGGCCTCGATGCGGATCAGGGGCACGCCGGTGTCACGCTCGAACAGCAGGAACGAAACGTTGCGAAAGCCCAGCCCGTCAGGCTCGACCGATTGCGCCCGGATCACCGTCTGGCCGCGCTCGTCACCCTGCCGCATCCAGAGGGCCGAGCCCTCGAGGCTGATCTGCGCCTGCTGGTCGGGGCTCTGCAGGGCGGCAAGCCGCGCCTGATAGGCCCGCGTCGCCGCCGCCGCCAGGGGGTTCAGCGCCGCCACCGTCAGCGCCCCGAACAGGAGCGTGGCCAGAAAGGGCTCGCGCAGCATCCGCATGGCGCTGCGCCCCGCCGAGCGGATCACCACCAGTTCCGAGGACCGCGCAAGGCCCAGAAACAGCGCCATCGAGGACAGGATCACCAGCAGCGGCAGGATCTGATAGAAGGTCGCGGGCACCCGCAGCATCGAGAGCCAGACGATCTCGCGCATCGGCGTCTCGCTGCCGCCGAAGCGGCGCATCATCTCGACCACTTCGAAAAGCAGCAGCATGCCGAAGAAGACCGCGCCGATCAGCGCGAAGCTCAACGCCAGACGGCGGACGAGGTACAGGCCCAGCGTCATGGCTTCACCCGCCGCCGCCGGGTGGCCCAGCCGATCAGGCCCATGGATGCCGCCACCGCCAGCGCCAGCGGGATCGCTCCCAGCCAGGCGAGGCTCGCCTGCCGCATGGCCGGACCGGCCAGCGCATTGGTCAAGGATTGCACCAGCGCCATCAGGACCACCGCCAGCACGATCTCCTTCCAGAAGCCGAGGCGGCTGAACCCGCCCGCCATCAGCGCCGAAAAGCCGATCAGCGCCGCCGCCACCGCCGCGAACCCGTCGACGAAGCGCGAGACCAGCTCGAAGCGGAACTGCGCCTCGCTGGCCCGCGTCTCGGCCAGCAGGGCGGGGGTGGGGGACATGAGTTCGGAGGAAGTCAGCTCCTGCACCGAGCGTCCGCGCCCGGCGGGCCCGGCCATCGAGCTGAGGTCATAGGTGAAATCGCCAAACCCGGTGACCGACAGCCGCCCGCTGCGCTGGTCATGGACCTGCGCCTGCCCGTCGATCATCACCAGCTTCGGCCCCGTCGCCTCGGGGACGATCAGGGCGGTGCGGGCGGTGTAATCGATGCGCTGCAACTGGCTGCGGGCGTCGGACAGATAGATGCCGCGCATCGTGCCGTCCTCGGTGATCTCGTTGATGAAAAAGGTGATTCCCTCGGCCGGATGCTGGAAGACGCCGTCCTGCAACAGGCTGGCGGTCAGGTTCTGCGCCACCTCGACCTGGCGGCGCGCCAGTTCCGCCCGGGCCTCGGGGATCAGGAAATGCATGAGCAGCGTCAGGAAGGCGGTGACGATCAGACCGAAGACGACAACCGGCCGGGCGATGCGGAAGGGCGAGATCCCGGCCGCCTGCAAGACCGACATCTCGCTGTTGCGCAACAGGCCCAGCGTGACATAGGTCGCGGCGACGAAGGCCGAGATCGGCAGCACGGTGCGGATCAGCATCGGCAGGCTGAGCGCGGTGAACTCGAGGAACACCGACATCGGCTGGCCGTCCGAGATCAGCTGATCGAACAGCCGCACAGCCCGGTTCACCCAGTAGACCGAGACCAGCACCAGCGAGAAAAAGCCGAACACCCACAGGAGTTGCGCCAGAATATAGCGATCCAGCCGCGTCACGCGCGCCCCTTCCAAAGCTCCAAGTCGCGGCAATCTAGACGCTTTCCCCTGCCGGGGGAACCGCGATTTCCGTGGCCCGGGGCGGGGCGCGGTGGGAGGGGGCGGAACCGGGGGGCCAGCCCCCCTGACCCCCCGGGATATTGGGGGAACAAAGAAGGGGCAAGCGGTGGACCGTCCGGGGCCCGGCGCAGCGCGGGACCTGCGCGCCGGGGATTGCGCCGAGCGGGCGAGACGGCTGTCGGGCGCGGGATCGTCGGGGCTGGCATGTCCGCGCCGTCGCCCGGGCGAAGCCGATCCGGCAGGCGGTGTCCGAGGCGGCAGGGAGCAAGGACCATCAGCCGCAGGATACCTGACCTGCGGGCCGGCATTCCGGGTGTCAGAGGGTGTCAGAGGCTTGGCGCCCCGTTGCGGTGACCTGGTCAACCGGCGGATTGGGGAAAGCGCCCCGGCCAGCCGTCCGCCGCCAGATCGCCCCGCCTTGCCCTGATCCAGCCGGGCATCCGGCGCCCCTCCAGAAAGGTGACGCCGGTCCCGGACGGCGAGACCGTCGCGGCGGGCCGGAGCGGTCGACAGGTGCCCCCGCCACCGCGTTTGCCTTTCAATAAGGTTAATGCGGCGCGGCGCCCCGGTTCCAGCCAGACGAACAACGGCATGCCTGCCGCCCACCTCCACCGCCCGGGCCCGCCCTGAGGCAGATCCCCGCTCTCCCGCGACGCGCCCCGCCCCCCATCTTCGTTCCTCAAATATCCCGGGGGTCCGGGGGCTGGCCCCCGGTTCCCCGGCCGCCCCGTGGCGCCCGCCCCCTTGGCTTCCCCCGCCCGCGCGCCTAGGGTTCGCCCGACCGAGCCCGAGGAGACAGCCATGGCCCCGCCCGCGATCCGCTTTTCCGCCCCCGATCCCGCCGCCCTCGCCGCGCATGACGGGCTGATCGTCGCCTTCGCCGATCTCGCCCTCGATGCCGAGGCCCGGCGCCTCGACCGGCTGATGCGGGGGGCGCTCGCCCGGGTGGTCACCGCCGAGGGCTGGGAGGGGCTGGCACCGGGCGAAGGGCTGGCGCTGGCCTTTCCTGCGGGGCTCAAGGCCGCCGCGGTCCTGCTGGTCAAGCTGCCGAAAAAGGCCGAGGCCGCAATCCTGCGCAAGGCGGGCGCGACCATCGGCAAGGCGCTGAAACCGGCGGGGGCGCTGGTCCTCGCACGGGCGCTGCGCGGCCTCGCGCCGCTGGTCGAGGGGGCGGCGCTCAGGGCCTATGGCTATGCCCGCCGGGCCGAGGCACCGAAGGCCCCCGGGGCGATCGCGTTCCAGGTCGCCGATCCCGCGGCGGCCGAGGCGGAATGCGCCACGGCCCTGACCCTGGCCGAGGCCGTGCATTTCACCCGCGATCTGGTCAACGATCCGGCCAATATCCTGACCACCACCGAATTCGCCGCCCGGCTGGAGGCGATGCGCGATCTCGGCCTCACGGTCGAGGTGCTGGACGAGCCGCAGCTCGAGGAACTCGGCATGCGGGCGCTCTTGGGCGTGGGGCAGGGGTCCGAGAGCCCGTCCAAGGTCGTGGTCATGGAATGGAAGGGCGCCGAGGGGGCGCCGCTGGCTCTGGTCGGCAAGGGCGTGGTTTTCGACACCGGCGGCATCTCGATCAAGCCCGCGGGCGGGATGGAGGAGATGATCGCCGACATGGGGGGCGCCGCGGTGGTGGCGGGGACCATGCGGGCGCTGGCCGCGCGCAAGGCACGCGCGCATGTCGTGGGCCTTGTGGGCCTCGTCGAGAACATGCCCGACGGCAAGGCGCAACGGCCGGGGGATGTTGTCACCTCCATGAAGGGCGACACGATCGAGATCATCAACACCGACGCCGAGGGGCGGCTCGTCTTGGCCGATGTCCTCTGGTACGCGCAGGAACGGTTCCAGCCCGCGGCGATGATCGACCTTGCCACGCTGACCGGGGCCTGTGTGGTGGCGCTGGGGGCCGAGAATGCCGGGGTCTTCTCGAACGACGATCCGCTCTGCGAGGCGCTGCTGAAAGCGGGCGCCGATCAGGGCGAGGGCGTCTGGCGCCTGCCGCTGGGGCCGGGCTATGACAAGCTGATCAAGAGCACCATGGCCGATATGAAGAACACCGGCGGGCGCTATGGCGGGGCCATCACCGCGGCGCAGTTCCTGCAACGCTTCGTCAAGAAGGGTCAGCCCTGGGTGCATCTCGACATCGCAGGCGTGGCCTATACCGCGGCCGAGACGGATTTCGCGCCGAAAGGGGCCTCGGGCTGGGGCGTCAGGACGCTCGACGCGCTGGTCCGGGCAAGGTTCGAGGGCTGAGGATGGCCGTCGCCCGCTTCTATCACCTGACGCGCGACCCGGTGGAGGCGCTGCTGCCGCAGCTGATCGGCAAGGCGCAGGAGATCGGGCTCAAGGTGGCGCTGCGGGGCGTGGACCGTGGACGGATGGAGGCGCTGGACCGGCTGTTGTGGCTGGGCGAGGGCTTCTTGCCGCATGGCATGGCGGGCGGGCCGCATGACGGGGACCAGCCCTGCCTGCTGGTCTGGACGGCCGAGACGGTGGCGGCGCTGCCGAACCGGCCGGGCTGTCTGGTGACGCTGGACGGGGCCGAGGTCGGCGCGGAGGAGGCGCAGGCGGTCGACCGGCTTTGCGTCGTTTTCGACGGCATGGATGAGGCGGCCGTGGCCCGGGCCCGGGATCAATGGCGGGCGCTGACCGGGGCCGGGGTGGCGGCGGAATACTGGAGCCGCGAGTCCGGGCGCTGGGAATGCAAGGCGAAGCACCCGAAGTGAGGGGGCAGCCAAGGTGCGTGCCAGCACGCACCCTACGGCGGGATGGGGGCGACCCGTAGGGTGCGTGCTGGCACGCACCGGGCCCCGGCGCCGGAACCGGCAATGGCATGCCGAACGACAAGGTCTCCCGGCCCGAGCTTGACGGCTGCCGGATGTCGGAGCGCCGATCCCGCGCTGTGAGGGAGCAGGGCGAAGCACGCGATGTGGCGCGTCGGTGCCGGAGGGGGCCCGTAGGGTGGGATTTCATCCCACCGTCGTGCCCCCGCTCACGCCGGAGTCGTCTCGTTCAGATCGGCGAAACGCCAGCCGCGGCGGATCATCTCGTCAAGGATCGGCTCGGGCGTCCAGAGGTCGGGATCCAGCGCCGCGGCGATGCGCAAGTCGTGGCGCAGCACCATCGGCCCCAGCGCATCGGCCTCGGCCATCGGCCCGCCGCGCCAGTGCGGCCAGCCCGCGCCCATCACCAGCGCCAGATCCAGATCCGAGGGCCTGAGCGCCCGCCCGGCCGCCAGCAGCCGCATCCCCTCGTTCACCACCGCCAGCAGGACCAGCCGGTCGAGGGGCAGAGGCAGATCCGCGCGGTCCTCGGCCGCCTGACCCTCGGCCAGACCCTGCGGCAGGATCTCGACCGCGGCCAGCGCCTCGGGACGGGCGCCGAGCGCCCGCAGCCGGGCGGCGGCACGGGCGGCGGCGCGGATCAGGGGGGTCAGCACCGGCCCCTCCTGCACCCGCAGCGCGGTCATCCGCACTTGCAGCGCCAGCGCCGTGAGGGGCGCCCGCACCGGCGCCGTTTCCGGGCCCCGCTCGACCAGTTCGCACAGCCGCACCGGCCGGGTCGGCGCGGGCAGCAGCGCCAGCGCCCGCTCGGGATGGGCGAGACCCGCCAGCCACTCCGAGGCCGGCTCCCAGGCGGCGAGCGGCACATTGGCCGGCAGCGCCGCCTCCAGCCAGGCCAGATGCGCCGCATCGGCCAGCGCCACAGCCGGCGGTTGATCGGGGTCGAGCCGCAGCCGCCCGGCGACGCGGGTCCAGTCCTCCTCGGCCTCGGCCTGGGTCAGGCGCCCGGCGCGGACCTGGGCGAATTGCGCCTCGGCCACCCGTTCCAGCGTCGCGGCCAGCGTCTCGCGGTCGCGGCCCATGACCAGCACGCTCACCCCCTCCCGCAAGAGGATCGGCACCAGCCGGGCGGCGGTCGGCGCGTCCAGCGCCAGGCAGACGGCGCCATCGACCGGGCGCGGTTCGGGTTCCTGCGCGCGGCGGGCGGCGAGGGCGACATGGGCCAGCATCCGCGCCTCGGGGCGCAGGGTGGCGTCCTCGGCCCGGGCCCGGTCGAAGGCCAAAGCCTGTTCCGGCGGCAAAAGCTGCGCCGCCTCCAGCGCGTCGAGCAGCCAGAGGTCGGGCAGGCGGTGCGACGGCAGGGGGGCGGGGAGGGCGGCGCGGGCCTCGGCCAGCGCCCCGGCAAAACCGGCGGGGTCGTCAAGCCCGGGGCGGGCGCGGCTGCGCGGCGCCGGGACGAGGTCGAGCACCCGGGCGATGGCGGCGGCAACCGGGTCGTCCACGACGGCCTCGACCAGGCCCGCCGCCAGGGCGTTCCGGGCGCCCATCGCCCGGCCGCCGATCAGCGTGAGCGCCGGTCCCGCGCCGACCCGCCAGGCCAGCCGCACCGCCGCCCCGCCCGGGGGCAGTCGGCCGAGCCGCGCCTCGGGGCAGAGGAACACCGTGCCCGGCGCGGCGATCCGCGCCTCGGCCGCCAGCGCCAGGGCCAGCCCGCCTGACGCCACGCGCCCGCTCAGCGCCGCGACCACGGGCTTCGCCGCGCCCTCGATCCGGTCGCAAAGATCGGCCAGCGCCGCCATCACCGGCGGCAGGGTCTGCGGATCGGGGCCGGGCAGCGGCAGATCGGCGAAGGCTCCGGCGCAGAACCCCTGCGCGCCGCCGGTCAGCACCACGCCCGTGATGACGGGATCGGTCAGAACCGCCTCCAGCGCCGCCGCCAGATCACCGACCAGGGCCGGGCTCATCCGGTTGCCGTCCGGCCCGTTCAGGCGCAGCACCGCCACCCCCTCGCGATCGCGGCGCTGCACGAGGCCCGGGGCGGCGAGCGGGGCATTCTGGCGGTTCACGGCGTCTCCTGACGGCTTTTTCGCCATTAGACGAAACGTCAGCGGCTACCGCAACACTTCAGGGGGTATTTTCCGCCCGCGCCGCCCGGTTTCAGGGCGCGCAATCGCGACAGAAGGGCGTCGCGGGCAGGACCTCCAGCCGTTCGTCGGAAATCCGCGTGCCGCAGGTGACGCAAAAGCCGTATTCGCCCTCGCCCAGCCGTTTCAGCGCGGCGAGGATGGCGCGCAGCTCCTGCTTGCCCTCGTCGCCCAGCGAGGTCAGCACCTCGTCATTCTCGCGCTCGGTCGCCAGGTCCTCCCAGTCGCGGGACTGGTGCGACATCAGCTCGTCCTCGATCCCGTGCAGGCGCGAATCGAGTTCGGCCAGACGGGCCACCAGACGCCCCTTGTGATGCGACAATTCCTTGGCAGTGAACGCGGACATCGGGCTTCTCCTCTGAGCTTGCGGCGTTAGACTGGCATGACGCGCAGAATCCTGCATGATCCATGTCAAATATTCACATTCAAATCTTGTAATGTGAATCCCGACCTGTATATTACATGCAGCAAACGGAATGTGGAGATCCCCATGCAACCCGAAGTCTATGGCTTCTTCGACGAAGCGACCTTCACCATCACCTATGTTGTGCGTGACCCGTCCAGCAGCAAGTGCGCCATCGTCGATTCGGTGCTGGATTTCGACTATGCCTCGGGGCGGACCGATACCCGTTCGGCCGACGCGGTGATCTCTTTCGTGAAAGAGAGGGGGTTCGAGGTCGAGTGGCTGCTGGAAAGCCATGTCCACGCCGACCACCTCTCGGCCGCGCCCTATATCCAGGAGCAGCTGGGCGGCAAGATCGGCATCGGCGAGAACATCACCGTGGTGCAGAACACCTTCGGCAAGGTGTTCAACGAGGGGACCGAGTTCCAGCGTGACGGCTCGCAATTCGACCGGCTGTTCAAGGAGGGCGACAGCTTCCACATCGGCCAGCTGCGGGGCGATGTTCTGCACACGCCCGGCCATACGCCCGCCTGCCTGACCTATGTGGTGGGCGATGCGGCCTTTGTCGGCGACACGCTCTTCATGCCCGATTTCGGCACCGCGCGCTGCGACTTCCCCGGCGGCTCGGCCGAGACGCTCTACCAGTCGATCCAGAAGATCCTGGCGCTGCCCGAGGCGACCCGCATCTTCGTCGGCCATGATTACAAGGCCCCGGGGCGCGACGAATACGCATGGGAAACCACGGTGGCCGAGCAGAAGGCCTTCAACATCCACGTGGGCGCGGGCAAACCGGCCGATGAATTCGTCTCGATGCGGACCCAGCGGGATTCGACGCTGGCCATGCCGCGGCTCATCATCCCCTCGCTGCAGGTCAACATGCGCGCGGGCCAGATGCCGCCGGCCGAGGATAACGGGATCAGCTATCTGAAGGTGCCGGTCAACGGGATCTGACGACAGGCGGGGCAGGGGGCGGCAGCGTCCCCGGCCCGACCCGCGCGGCACGCCCGCGGCAAACCCCCATGCCAAACCACCAGATGCCCCCGCAAAACGGGCACGGAAACGGGAAATCATCATGCAAATCGACTGGATTTGGGGCCTCGCCGGAGGTCTCATGATCGGCTCTGCGGCGGCCTTCTACCTTCTGGTGAACGGCCGCATCATGGGCGCCTCGGGCATCGTCGGCGGCCTTGTGGACCGCACCGGCTGGAGCACCTGGGCCGAGCGCCTGTCCTTCGTCGCGGGGCTGGCGCTGATGCCGGCGCTGCTGAAGCCGCTCTTCACCGCCCCGGTCGCGACCCATATCACCGACAACATGCCGGCCGTGGTGCTGGCGGGGTTGCTGGTCGGCGTGGGGACGCGGCTGGCCAATGGCTGCACCTCGGGGCACGGCGTCTGTGGCATCTCGCGCTTCTCGCTGCGCGGCATCGCCGCCACCATCTTCTACCTCGTCGCCGGCGGCCTGGCCGTCATCGTCTTCCGCCATCTCTTCGGGTCCATCTGACATGCTGCGCAACATCACCTCTCTGATCGCCGGCAGCCTGTTCGGCGCGGGCCTCCTTGTCTCGGGCATGACTGACACCACCAAGGTGCAGGGCTGGCTCGACATCTTCGGCGACTGGGATCCGACGCTCGCCTTCGTGCTGGGCGGGGCCATCCTGCCGATGATGCTGGCCTGGGCCGTGGCCGCGCGCCGCGCCCGCTCGCTGCTGGGCAGCGACCTGCCCGGCAAACCCAAGGCCGAGATCGACCGCAACCTGATGATCGGTTCGCTGATGTTCGGCGCGGGCTGGGGGCTTGTCGGGCTCTGCCCCGGCCCGGCCATGGCCTCGATCAGCTGGGGCGGCGTCGGCGGCGCGGTCTTCCTCGTGTCGATGTTTGCCGGTATGTATGTGGCCCCGGCCTTCCGCCTGCGCTTCAACGCCATGGCCCAGGCCCTCGGCTGACCCAGACCCAGACAGGACGCGCCCGCCATGGATATCCGCCCGCTCACCGACAGCTACGGCGTCACCCCGCAGATCACCCCCGAGGACCTTTCCGCGATCAAGGCGGCGGGCTACCGGACGGTGATCTGCAACCGCCCCGACCCCGAGATCCCCGAGGATCTGCACGCCGAGACGATGCGCGCGGCGGTCGAGGCGGCGGGCCTGCGCTTCGTGGTGAACCCGGTCTTTCCCGGCCAGCTGACGATGGAGAATGTCGAGATCCAGCGCGACACGATCGACGAAGCCGAAGGTCCGGTCCTGGCCTATTGCGCCTCGGGCAACCGCTCGTCCATCGTCTGGGCGCTGGCCAATGCGGGCCGGGTGCCCACGGATGACCTGATCGCGGCGGCGGGCAAATACGGCTACCAGCTGGCGCAGTTCCGCGGGATGATCGACCAGCTCGCCGGGCAATGAAGCATGCGGGGGGCCAGCCCCCAGAGACGCAAGAGGCGGGGGGCTGCTCGCCCCCCGCACCCCCTCGCCAAAGGGGACCCTCGGGGCCCCCTTTGGAAACCCCCGAGGATATTTAGAGAACAAAGATGAAGATTAAGAGGGCGTTATGCCGCCTTCTTTGCGCTGCAAATATCCTCGGGGGTGAGGGCCGCCCGGACGAGGCGCCAGTGGCGCGTCGTCAGGCCCGAACGCCCGGAGCGGATGCGGAGGGCCGGACCAGGCCGTCAGGCCAAGAGGGGGGCAGACGGCCCCCCTCCTTCTTTTTCCGGCTCAGCGCGCCGCCAGGTAGCGGCCGACGAAGGCGTTGGCATAGGGGATCGCGCCCGCCTCGAAGGCCTCGTAGCTTTCCAGCACCCGCGCCGCATCGGCCGAGGCCGCGCGCTGTTCTTCCTTGACCTCGGCCCAGGCGGTTTTCATCGCCGCGACCACGTCCTCCGGGAAGGCGAGGAATTCGACGCCCGCCTCGGTCAGCTGCTGCATGGCGCCGACGTTGAAATAGTCGAACTGGCCCAGCGTCTCCATCGACGCCTGCATGGCCGCCGCCTCGACGATGGCTTTCAGGTCGTCGGCGAGCCCGGCCCAGACTTCAGTATTGACCACCACTTGCAGCGCCGCGCCCGGTTCGGCGAAGGCGGGGGTGTAGCACAGGTTGGTGATGCGCTGCAGGCCGAAGGCCTGATCCAGCAGCGGCCCGACCCATTCGGCCGCGTCGATGGCGCCCGATTGCAGCGACTGGAAGATCTCGGTCGCGGGCATCAGGATGGCGTTGACGCCCAGCTTGCGCATCATCTCGCCGCCGAGGCCGGCGATGCGCATGTTGAGGCCCTGCAGGTCCGCCAGCGACTCGATGCGGGTCTTGAACCAGCCGCCTGCCTGGGTGCCCGAATTGCCCGAATAGAAGGGCTTGAGGTTGCGCTCGGCATAGATCTCGTCCCAGATCTGCTGGCCGCCGCCCCATTTCAGCCAGGCGTAATGCTCGTTCGCCGTCAGGCCGAAGGGCACGCCGGTGAACCAATGCGCCGCCGCCGTCTTCGAGGCGGCGTAATAGGGCGTGCCATGGCCGATGGGGGCGTTGCCCGCCTGCACCGCATCCTCGACCGCGAAAGGCGGCACCAGTTCGCCCGCGCCGAAGACCTCGATCACGATCCGCCCGGCGGACAGCGTCTCGACCAGTTCGGCGAAGCGCGTGGCATTGGTGCCGACGCCCGGCGCCGGTTTCGGGAAGGACGAGGGCATGGCCCATTCGATCCGCTCCTGCGCCAGCGCAGGGGTGGCGAGGCCGCCCGCGGCAGCGAGACCGGCGCCGCCCTTCAGGAAGGTTCTGCGTTCCATGGAAATCCTCCTCAGTTGAACATCTGGTGGGGTAGCCAGGTGGCCAGCCCCGGGAACAGGTAGACCATGGCCAGCGCCAGGATCTGAATGAGAACAAAGGGCACCACGCCGCGATAGATGTCCAGTGTCGTGATCTGCGGTGGTGCCACGGACCGGAAATAGAAGAGCGCGAAGCCGAAGGGCGGGGTCAGGAACGAGGTCTGCAGGTTCATCGCCATCAGGACCGCGAACCAGACGGGCGAGATGTCACCGGCCAGCACCGCCGGGCCCAGCAGCGGCACGACGATATAGATGATCTCGATGGCTTCCAGGATGAAACCCAGCAGGAAGACGATGACCATGACGGCCAGCAGCGCCCCCATCTCGCCGCCCGGGAATTCGCGGGTCAGATGCTCGACGGCGCGTTCGCCGCCAAAGCCGCGGAACACCAGCGACAGCATGGAGGCGGCGATGACGATGCCGAAGACCATGCCCGAGATCTTGATCGTCTCGACCATCGCGCCGCCCAGCATCCGGCCCCGGGTCAGCCGCCAGATCGCCACCAGCACGCCCGCGGCGAGCAGCAGCGCCGCGGCGACCGACGCCGCCTCGCCCAGCCCGCTGCGGCCGACGCCCGCCACTTTCAGCGCCACCAGTGCGAAGGCGGCAAGCCCGGCGATGCCGATCACCGCCCGCTCCCAGCGCTGCGCGGTGGTGGCGAAGGCGGCCATCAGCCCGGCGCCGACCGCGCCCAGCCCCGCGGCCTCGGTCGCGGTGGCGATGCCGCCGAGGATGGAGCCCAGAACGGCGAGGATCAGCAAGAGCGGCGGCAGGAAGGTGAATACGACCTCGGTGGCGGCGACCGGCTGGCGCTCGCCGACCCGTTTGGCCCGGCCCGGGCGCAGCGTGACCAGCAGCCACAGCGCATAGAGCCCGACCAGCAGCAGCCCCGGCACCAGGGCACCGGCGAAAAGGTCGGCCACGGACACCGGATCCGGCGCGAAATTGCCGCGCCGCTGCTGGGCCTCCAGATAGGTGTTGCCGATCTGGTCGCCCAGCAGCACCAGAAGGATCGAGGGCGGGATGATCTGCCCCAGCGTGCCCGAGGCGCAGATCAACCCCGCCGCCTGCCGCTTCGGTACGCCCGAGTCCAGCATCGGCGTCAGGGCGATCATCACCAGCATGACGATGGTGGCGCCGATGATGCCGGTCGAGGCGGCGATGATGGTGCTGAAGGCCAGCACCGACAGCGCCATCCCCAGCGGCGAGCCTCCCAGCAGGCGCGCCAGCACCCTCAGCATCCGCTCGGCGAGATTGGCGCGCTCCAGAAAGACGCCCATCAGCACGAAGAGGGGGACCGCCATCAGCAGCGTATTGGCCATGATCCCCTGCACCCGGGACGGGAAATTGGCCAGGAAATCAAGGTTGAAGAGCCCGAATTGCGCCGCACCCACCGCCAGGACGAAGGGCACGCCGGCAATCGCCAGCATGGCCGGAATGCCCGACAGGATCCCGGCAAAGAGCCCGGCGAACAGCACGAGCAGCATGATTTCCTGCCCGCTCATGCGCCGCGCTTCTCGAAAAGGGCGGCGAGGCCCTGGACGATCATCAGCGCCGCCGCGACCGGCAGCGCCGTCTTGACCAGATAGAGCCCGCCAAGGCCGCCGGGCGTGGTCGAGCCCTCGCCGATCGACCAGGAAAAGGCGATGTCGCCCCAGCCCGCCCAGAGGATCAGGCCGAAGACCGGCGTCAGGAACAGCGCCCAGGCCAGCGCATCGGCGCGGCGCAGATAGCCGGGCGGCAGGCGCTCGGACAGGACCTCGACCCGGACATGGCCGCCCCGCGCATGGCACAGCGGCACGGCCAGAATCAGGAAGACCGCGAAGGCATAGGAGGCGAGGTCCTGCATCTTGATCGAGCCGGTGCCGAAGCCGTAGCGCAGCACGACATTGACCAGCACCATCAGCACCAATGTCGCCCCCGCAAGGCAGGCCAGCGCCAGCGTCAGCCGGTCGAGCAGCCGGGCAAGTCTCAGGAATTGCTGGATCAAGAGGGTCCCCCGCCGAAATCAGGGTGCCACGAAACGCCGCCCCGGGGCCGGTGTCAAGGACCGGAGCCCGGCTTGGCGCCGCGGCCCGGGTTCGGCCGGGTCAGGATGAAGAGCGTGACGGCGCCCAGCGTCGCGGCCTGGATCCACAGGACGCGGGCCGGGAGCTGCAGCGCCAGGCTGAGGCCGAAGGTGGCGGCGATAGCGATCATGGCCAGCGTCTTGGCCCGGGGCGAGATCGCGCCCTCGACCCGCCAGTCGCGGATCGGCGGGCCGAGCCGGGGATGGCCGAGCAGCCAGGCCTCGAGCCGCGGCGAGGAGCGGGCGAAGCAGAAGGCCGCCAGCAGCAGGAAGGGCGTGGTCGGCAGCAGCGGCAGCACGATCCCCACCACGCCCAGAAGCAGCGCCAGCCCGCCCGCCGCCATCCACAGAACCCTGACCATCTCGCCTCCGCTGCTGTCGGGGGCAACATAGCCCGCCGCCCTGGGACGGAAAGGGGGCCTGCGCCAATGCCGCAGGAGGCGGGGGGCCAGCCCCCCGCGCCCCCCGCCAAAGGGGACCCTCGGGCCCCCTTTGGAAACCCCCGAGGATATTTGGAGAACAAAGATGAAGATCAAGAGGGCGTTAAGCCGCCTTCTTTGCGCGTCAAATATCCTCGGGGGTGAGGGCCGCCCGGACGAGGCGCCAGTGGCGCGTCGTCAGGCCCGAACGCCCGAAGCGCGAGCGGAGGGCCGGACCAGGCCGTCAGGCCAAGAGGAGGGCGGACGGCCCCCCTCCTTTGCCGCAGCGGGTTTCCAGCGCCCCGGGATTCGCGTAGCCTTCGGAAAACGGCGTGAGGCAGGCATGGACGGGGCGAGCGGGACGGGGTTCAAGCGGCGCGTTTTCTACGTGCCGGGCTACGATCCTTTCCCGCCCCGCCGCTACCGCGAGTTCTACCGCAAGGAGGGCGCGGCCCAGGCCCGGATCAGTGGCTACGAATTCGCCATGAAGGCCGAGACCGGCAGCGGCGCCTATGTCTGGCGGGTCGAGACGCGGATTGGAGACCAGCCGGCCGAGGCGCGGGTGCAGGTGCTGGTCTGGGCCGATCTGGTGCAGCAATCCATGCGCCGGGGTGTCGTTGCCACCTATCTGCTGCTGGTGCGCACGCTCTGGATCTTCTTCTCGACCGGGGCGCTGGGGGCGATGATACGGCTCCGGCCCGGGCCGATGCTGACCGGCGCCTGGCCGGTGGGGATGCTGACCGGGCAGCTGATCCTCGGGCTTCTGGCGCTGGCGCTGGTCTGGGGGGGGGCGCAGGCGCTGGTCGGCGGGCTGGCCGGGCAACTGCTGGGCGCGGGCCTGGGGGCGCTGGCGCTGGCGGGCGTCATGCAGGGGTTCCGCAAGCTCGATACCCGGCTTTTCGCCTATTACATGCTTTATGATTTCGCCCAGGTGGCGCAGCATCGCGGCGCCTTTGGCGCGGCGCTGCAGGCGCGGCTTGACGGCTTTGCCGAGGAGGTGGCGGCGGCGCTGGCCGAGGGCCATGACGAGGTGCTGGTGGTCGGCCATTCCTCGGGCGCGGCGCTGGCGGTGGCCATCGTCGCGGCGGTCGAGCGGCGGGGGCTGCCCGAGACCGGCGCGCGGCTCGCGCTTCTCACCCTCGGCCAGGCGATCCCGATGCAGGCCTTCCTGCCCGAGGCGCGGCAATTGCGCGCCGACCTGCGCCAGCTGGCCGCCAGCCGGGCCGTCACCTGGGTTGATGTCAGCGCCCGGGGCGACGGGGTCTGTTTCTGGCTGACCGACCCGCCCGCCGTCTGCGGCGTGGCGCCCGACGATCAGCATCAGCCACTGGTCTTCTCCGCCGCTTTCTCGGAGACGCTGGCGCCCGAGACATGGCGCCGGATCCGGCGGCAGTTCTTCCGTCTGCACATCCAGTATCTGGCCGCCTTCGAGCGCCCCCGTGATTACGATTATTTCCAGATCACCGCCGGGCCCATGCTGCTGGCCGACCGTTACCGCGGCCGCGCCCCCTCGCCACAGGTCGAGCGGCGGGTCTATTCGCCGCACCGGAGCCTGCCGTGATCGTCCCGCCCAAGCCCCCCTCGCGGCAGGGGCGCTTCGCCTTCTTCCGGTATCTGCGAAATTTCCGCCGCGACATCCTCAGCGCCAATCCCGAGCGGCTCTACCGCGCCAAGATGGCCGAGTTCCGCATCCCGTTTCTGCACACCTTTCTGGTCAATGAACCGGTGCTCTGGAAGCGGGTGCTGACCGAAGCGCCGGGCGATTTCCCCAAGTCGCCGCGGATGGCGGCGGGGCTGGAGCCGCTGCTGGGGCAGGGGGTGTTCCTGACCAATGGCGCGCTCTGGCAGCGGCAGCGGCGGATCATTGACCCGGCCTTCGAGGGCGGGCGGCTGCGCGACACCTTCCCGGCGATATGGGCGGCGGGGGAGGCGACGGTGGCGCGGCTGCGCGCCCGGGCGGGGGGCGCGCCGGTCGAGGTCGAGGCCGAGATGAGCCATTCGACGGCCGATGTCATCTTCCGCACGCTGTTTTCCGTGCCGATCGAAGACCGCACCGCCAGCGCGGTCTTCGGCGCCTTTCGCGCCTATCAGGGCACGCAGCCGTTGATAAACCTGGCGGCCTTCCTGCCGCTGCCGCGCTGGATGCCGCGGTTCCATCGCCGGGCGACGCTCAGGGCGGCGCGGCGGATCCGGGGGCTGATCGGCGATCTGGTGGCGGCGCGGCGCCGGGCCATCGCCGAGGGCCGCGCGCCCGATGATCTGGCGACCAAGATCATGACCATGGCCGACCCGCTGGACGGGCGGCCCTTCGACGATGCCGAGATGGTCGATCAGGTGGCGGTGTTCTTTCTGGCCGGGCACGAGACCTCGGCCTCGGCTTTGGGCTGGGCGCTTTACCTGCTGGCGCTGGACCCCGATCTTCAGGACCGGCTGGCCGAGGAAGCGGCGAGCGAGCTGACCCCCGATTTCGGTTCCGTCAGCCGGTTGAGACTGGCGCGCGACGTGTTCCGCGAGGCGTTGCGGCTTTACCCGCCGGTGCCAATGATGGTGCGCGAGGCCGCCTGTCCCGCCGAATTCCGCGGACGCCGGGTCGAGACCGGCGCGCAGGTGGTGGTGAGCCCCTGGCATCTGGGCCGCCATCAGGCGATCTGGGAGGATCCCGATGCCTTCTGCCCGGCGCGCTGGCAGACGCCCGAGGGGCGGGCATCGGCGCGGGACGGGTTCATTCCCTTCTCGGCCGGGCCGCGGGTCTGCACCGGGGCGGGGCTGGCCATGGTCGAGGGACCGCTCATTCTGGCGATGATCGCCCGCGACCTGCGGCTGGCCCCGGTCGAGGGCCGCGTGCCGGTGCCGCAGGCGCAGCTGACGGTGCGCGCGGCCGAGGGGATCTGGCTGCACCTGACCCCCCGGTCCTGACCGCGGGCCGGTGTCGTCGGGGCGGGGCAATTTTTCCTTGGACAGGTTGGTAAATTCATTTTACCACTTGAGGCATGGAGCAGGCGCCTGTCGAATTGGCCACATCGGGCTCAGCACGAGGCTTGACGCAACGCTTTCTTCATGTTCGGCTAAACACGCGGCCGCCGACGACGGAAAGGGGAGACTCCGTCCCGGACAAGAGCCGCACACCAGGGAGAGAAACATGAAAAAAATTCTTACCACCTCGGCGCTTGTCGCCGGGCTGACGGCGGGTGCCGCTCAGGCTCAGCAGCATTGGAACCTGCAATCGACCTATGCCGGGTCGCTGCCGCAGCTTGGCACGCTCGGAATCCGTATCGCCGACATGATCACCCAGCTCAGCAACGGCGAGATCGAGGTCACCTTCCAGAACCCCGGTGGCGTGGTCCCCGCGCTCGAGGTGTTCGACGCGGTCGGTTCCGGCGCGGTCGAGGCGGGGTGGTCCACGCCCGGCTATTGGGCGGGCCGGGTTCCGGCGCTGCAATTGCTGGCGGCCGTGCCCTTCGGGCCCCGGGCGTCGGAATACCTCGCCTGGATGAAATTCGGCGGCGGGCAGGAATTCCTGGAAGAACTCTACGAGCCCCACAACATCCATTCGGTGATCTGCGCCGTGATCGCGCCCGAGGCCTCGGGCTGGTTCCGCAACGAGATCCACAACACCGACGAGCTGCGCGGCCTGACCATGCGCTTCTTCGGTCTGGGCGCCAAGGTGATGGAGCGGATGGGCGTCTCGACCCAGCTGCTGGCCGGCGGCGACATCTTCCCGGCGCTGGAACTGGGCACCATCGACGCGACCGAGTTCTCGATGCCGGCCATCGACCTCAACCTCGGCTTCTATCAGGTGGCGCAGCACTATTATTTCCCCGGCTGGCACCAGCAATCGACCTTCTTCGACCTGATGATCAACCTCGACCTGTGGGAAAGCCTGTCCGAGCATCAGCAGCAGATGATCAACACGATCTGCGACGCCAACATCGCCTTTGGCCTGGCCGAGGGCGAGGCGATCCAGATCGACGCGCTGGAGACGCTGGAGAACGAGCACGGCGTGCAGATCCACCGCTGGTCGGACGAGGACCTGGGCCGGCTGGAAGCCGCCTGGGAAGAGGTGGCCGCCGAGCTGGCCGGCGAGGACGCCGACTTCGCCCGGGTGTACGAGAGCTACACCAACTTCCGGCAGCGTTATGCCCGGTGGCGTGACCTGGCCTATCTGGACTGACCCGTCCCTGGCCTGAAATGGGGGCATCCCGCCGGGATGCCCCGTTTTCGCACGCATATTCGACGAACGAAGGGGCAGGCCGGCCATGGGCACGCTATTGTCGATCCTCACCATCGCGGCTTCGGCCGTCATCGTCGTGGTCGATCCCACGTCGATGTGGGTTTTCTACGCGCTGGGGGTGATCCTGGTCTCGCATCTGCTGGCCTGGCTGATGCGGGCCGCGCCGGGCTGGTTCATGGCGGCGACGCTCTTGGGCTGGTCCTCGGTCATGATCGCGACGCCTTTGGCGCTGACCCAGACCCAGCTGAACGGGCTCGCGCGCCTTGTGCGCCGCCAGCGCGAGGGCTGGGAAGCGGCGCAGGCGACGCTCGATTTCTTCGAGCCGCTGGTGCCCTATGCGACGCCCCTGCTGCTTGCGGTGACGCTCTATTTCGTGGTGATGGCGGTGCTGGCGCTGCGGGGCGCGCGTGAGGGCGCCTCGGCCTACATGCTGCAAGCCTCGGACCATCTGGCCCATGCCTGCACCGTGGTGGGCAAGGCCGCGGCCTTCCTCTTCGTGCCGATGATGCTGATTATCCTCTACGACGTCTTCCAGCGCAAATATCTGGGCTACAACCCCGATTTCACCACCACCGACTGGTACAAGATGTTCACCTCGACCCGCCTGCAAGAGATGGAATGGCATCTGCATTCCGTCCTCTTCCTGCTGGCGCTGGGCTATGGCTACGTCAAGGACAGCCATGTCCGCATCGAGCTGGTGCGCGACACGCTGCGGCCGCGGACCCGGGCCTGGGTCGAGCTGTTCGGCGCGCTGCTGTTTCTGGTGCCCTATTGCTATGTGGTCATCGAATACGGCACCGAGAACGCGCTCAGGGCCTTCAACATCGGCGAGGGTTCGGACGCGCTGACCGGCCTGCCGCATCGCTTCATCATCAAGGGCATGCTGCCGGTGGGCTTTGTCTTCGTGGCGCTGGCGGGGCTGTCGGCGGCGCTGAAATGCCTGGTCTATCTCTTCGGGCCCTCCAGCCTGCGCGCGGCCTCGGGCCAATACGCGGGCGATCATCCCCCCACCCAACCCGCCGACGCCTGACCGGAGCGCCCCGCATGGAAAATGTCATCTACTACATGCCGCTGATCATGTTCGGCGTGCTGGCGATCGTGCTCTTCACCGGCTACCCGGTCGCCTTCATCCTCGGCGGGATCGCGCTGCTTTTCGCCGTGCTGGGCGATTGGGCGGGGGTGTTCCGGCTGGACCAGATCCAGCTGGTGCCGCTGAGGATCTACGGCGGGACCATGGCGAGCCTCGTGCTGGTCGCCATCCCGATGTTCACCTTCATGGGCACGATGCTGGAGAAATCCGGCGTCGCCACCGACCTGCTGGAGGCGCTGCAGGTGCTCTTGCGCAAGGTGCCGGGGGGGCTGGCGCTGTCGGTCACGCTGATGGGCACGATCATGGCCGCGACCACCGGCATCATCGGCGCCTCGGTCGTGATGATGACGCTGATGGCGCTGCCCGTCATGATGAAGGCGAATTACTCGATCCCCTTGGCCACCGGCACCATCGCCGCCTCGGGCACTTTGGGCATCCTGATCCCGCCGTCCATCATGCTGGTCATCATGTCCGACCTGCTGTCGGTGCCGGTGGGGACCGTCTTCATCGCCGCCATCGTGCCGGGGTTGCTGCTGGCGCTGCTCTATACGCTCTACATCTTCCTCCTCTGCCGCTGGAAGCCGCATCTCGCCCCGCCGATGCCGGACGAGATCGGCCCGGCCACAAGGGGCGAGTTCTGGCGGATGATCTTCCGGTCGTTCCTGCCGCCGATCTTCCTGATCCTCGCCGTGCTGGGCTCGATCTTCGCCGGCCTCGCCACGCCGACCGAGGCCTCGGGCGTGGGGGCCGCGGGCTCGGTGCTGCTGGCCTGGTTCAACCGGCGCCTCACCTGGGAGACGTTCAAGGATGTCTGCTACCGCTCGGCCCTGACCGGGGCGATGCTGTTCGGCATCTTCGTCGGCGCGACGGCTTTCAGCTTCGTCTTCAAATCCATCGGCGGCGAGCATCTGATCGTCGAATTCATCCAGAATTCCAGCGTCGGCCCCTGGTCGATCCTGTTCGTCCTGATGGCCATGGTCTTTGCGCTGGGCTTCTTCTTCGACTGGATCGAGATCACGCTGATCGTGCTGCCGATCTTCGCGCCCATCGTGGCGCTTCTGGATTTCGGCGGCCATGTCGGCGAATGGGCGGGGATCTCCAACCCGATCGTCATCTGGTTCCTGATCCTGGTGGCGGTGAACCTGCAGACCAGCTTCCTGACCCCGCCCTTCGGCTTCGCGCTCTTCTACCTCAAGGGCGTGGCCCCGCCCGAGGTCAAGATCCAGATGATCTACAAGGGCATCATCCCCTTCGTGGCGCTGCAGGTGCTGGGGCTGTTCCTCTGTGTGGTTTTCCCCTGGATCGTGCTCTGGCTTCCAAGCTGGGCGCTGGGCGGATAGACGGGGACCCGGGCGGCGGACAATCCGCCGCCCGTTTTCGCTGAGGCGCCATGTTCTTCGATCCGCTGCTTTACACCTTCGTCTTCCTCGGGCTTTTCACCCCGGGGCCGAATGTCATCATGCTGACCGCCTCGGGCGTGCGCTTCGGTTTCCTGCGCACGCTGCCGCATCTTTTCGGCGTGGTGGTCGGCGTGGGCATCACCGCGGGCGTTACCGCGCTGGGCGTGGGGGCGGCGGTGCAGGCCTCGCCCACGCTGAATCTGGTGCTGCGGCTGGGCGCGGCCGGGTTCATCCTGTGGATGGCCTGGGGCCTCTGGAAAGCCTCTGCCAGGCCGCGCAAGGCGGCGGACCCCGACGAGAAGCCCCTCAGCTTTGTCGGTGCGGTCCTTTTCCAGTGGATCAACCCCAAGGTCTGGGCCGTGGCCTTCGCGGCTTCCGCCGGGTACTCCGCCGGGCTGCCCGCAGGGATCGAGGCCGCGCGCCTCGCCACGGCGTTTTCGTCGCTGAACCTGCTGGTCTGCCTGTTCTGGACCGCTGCGGGCTCGCTGCTGACCGCGCTGCTGTCGGCGCCGCTGGCGTGGAAGATCTTCCTGCGGTTCATGGCGGTGCTCTTGGCCTTCACCACGCTCCTGATCTTCCGCTGACACAAGTTTGCGTTGCGCGGGCCGGACGGGCATGGCCCAATGCGGCGCATGACCGACCGTGACCCCCCGGCCGACAAGGCCCGTGACCGCCAGAGGCAGCGCAAGATCGCCGCCAATTCCTCGGACAAGGCCGCGCGCAAGCATGCGCCGCGGATCAAGGCCATGGGCAACCGCCAGACCCGGCGGCTGGACAAGCAGGCGCTGTCCTCGGCACCCGAGGAGGCGGCCGGACAGCCCGAGGGGTTGAAGACCCGGCCCCGCCATTGGGGGACCGAGAACGCCGCCGACCGCCGGGCCGAACGGGACGCCGAACGCGCCTGGCTCGATGCCAACCAGGTCGGGGATCGGCCGGGCCGGGGCCGCGCCCAGTTCAAGCCGTGGCGTCACGAGGATCAGGGACCGGATTTCGTTTGACCGAATCCGGCCCCATGCATAGGAATTGAACAGCTGTTCAATTCGGGGGAGGGAAGGGCCATGTTCACCGCATCCATGAAGTTCGACCTGGGCGAAGACGTCAACGCGCTGCGCGAGACGGTGCATCGCTGGGCGCAGGACCGCGTCAAGCCGCTGGCGGCCGAGGTCGACAGGACCAACGCCTTCCCCAACGCGCTCTGGCCCGAGATGGGCGATCTGGGCCTGCTGGGCATCACCGTGCCCGAGGAATACGGCGGCGCCGGGATGGGGTATCTGGCCCATGCCGTCGCGGTCGAGGAGATCGCGCGGGCCTCGGCCTCGATCAGCCTGTCTTACGGCGCGCATTCCAACCTCTGCGTCAACCAGATCAAGCTGAACGGCTCGCCCGAGCAGAAGGAGAAATACCTTCCGGGCCTCGTCAGCGGCCGCAACATCGGCGCGCTGGCCATGTCCGAGGCGGGGGCGGGGTCCGACGTGGTGTCGATGAGCCTGCGCGCCGAGAAGAAGAACGACCGCTTCATCCTGAACGGCACCAAGTACTGGATCACCAACGGGCCGGACGCCGACACGCTGGTCGTCTATGCCAAGACCGATCCCTCGGCCGGGTCCAAGGGCATCACCGCCTTCCTGATCGAAAAGACCATGGCCGGTTTCTCGACCAGCCCGCATTTCGACAAGCTGGGGATGCGCGGGTCGAACACCGCCGAACTGGTGTTCGAGAATGTCGAAGTGCCCTACGAGAACATCCTCGGCGAGGAAGGCAAGGGCGTCCGCGTCCTGATGTCGGGCCTCGATTACGAGCGCGTGGTGCTGGCCGCCATCGGCCCCGGCATCATGGCCGCCTGCCTTGACGAGGTCATGCCCTACATGCGCGACCGCAAGCAATTCGGCCAGCCCATCGGGTCCTTCCAGCTGATGCAGGGCAAGATCGCCGACATGTACACGGCGCTGAATTCGGCCCGCGCCTATGTCTACGAGGTCGCCAAGGCCTGCGACCGGGGCGAAGTGACCCGCGCCGATGCCGCCGCCTGCTGCCTTTACGCCAGCGAACAGGCCATGGTGCAGGCGCATCAGGCGGTGCAGGCGATGGGCGGGGCCGGGTTCATGGCCGATTCCGTCACCAGCCGCCTGTTCCGTGACGCCAAGCTGATGGAGATCGGCGCCGGCACCTCGGAAATCCGCCGCATGCTGGTCGGGCGCGAGCTGATGTCCGCGATGGGGTGACGCGATGGCGGTGTTCAGCCTGCCGTGGGACCATGCGCCCGTGATCCGCTGCCGCCATTGCCGCGGCCCGGCCACCTATGCCACCCCCGGCCGCATCGCCGTCACGCCAAAGAACGAGGCCTGGGTCCGGGCTTCGCGCCACCTGACGATCCGCCAGAACCACGACCCCCGGGGCCCGGCGCAGATCGCCCTCTTCGACAACCGCGACGAGGCACAGGCGGCGATCCTGGCCGATCACCCCGATTGGCATGAGCGGATCCGCTATGACCTGCTGCGGACCTGGCCCGAGGACGAGCCCTTGCGCGTGACCTGCCACCGCTGCGGCACGGTCGAGACCCGGGTGGTGCGGGACGAAGACCGGTTCTTTCAGGTCGAGTACCGGGGACAGACCCTCTGGGCCGCGAATCGCGACCATGCGCAGGCGCTGATCGACTTCATCGAGGGCGCGGACCGCCGCCGCCTGCCCGACGACGAGACCCGCGCCTGGGCCCGCCGCATCCCCACGCATTTCCTGACCGCCAAGGGGCGCGAGACCATCGTCAAGCGGCTGAGGCGGCTGATCGAGGAATACGAGGCATGAACCGCCCTTGCCCGCCGCGCGCCCCGACCGCCTGTCGCAGCCCCGGGCGCGGCGATAGCCCGGCCCGCTCCATTGGTTCTTCCGTCAACAAGGCTTCTTCATGACCCGATTTCTTGCTCTTCTCGCCCTCATCGCCACCCCTGCGCTGGCCGAGGAACCCTATGACAGCTTCTCGACCGGCATCGCCGATTGCGTCGCCGCCACCGACGGGATCGAGGCCGGGCGCGCCTGCATCGGCACCGGGGCCGCTGCCTGTTTCGACGGGGCGCCGGATGGCCAGACCACCACCGGCATGATGTTCTGCGGGCTGGCCGAGCGCGACGTCTGGGACCGGCTTCTGAACGAGGAATACGGCCTCGCCCGGGACGCCGCCCGCGCCGCTGACGAGGCCGAACGCGCGGATTTCCCCGAATTCGCCCGTCGGGTTGAACAATTGCGCGACGCCCAGCGCGCCTGGATCGCCTATCGCGACGCCAATTGCGCCATGGAATACGGGCTCTGGGGCGCCGGGAGCATGCGCCAGATCGCCGGGGCGGATTGCCAGCTGCGCATGACCGCCGGGCGGATGCTGGAACTGCGCGCCTACCGCCAGCAGCTGGGGGGCTGAGGATGCGGCTTTTCCTCCTGCTTCTGCTGGCCAGCCCGCTGCGGGCCGAGGAGGCGCCTCTCGCCTCCCCGGCGCCACTGCTGGACTGTCTGGCAGCGTCAGGAGGAGGGGCCTGTGTCGGCACCATGGCCGGAGGCTGCGAGGCCGAGGCCGGGCCGGGCAGCGAGGGCCTCTGCCGCGGGGCCGAAACCGCGTTCTGGCAGGCCCGGGCCGAGGCCGCCCTCAGCCTCCTGCGCGACGGCGAGAGCGAGGTGCAGGCCCGCGCCCGCCGTCTGGGCTGGCCCGAGCCCGTCCCCACGCTCGACGCGCTGTCGCAGGGGTTCGAGGCCTATCGCCGCGCCGCCTGCGACTGGCGCGCCGCCTCCTGGGACGGGATCCACGCGGGCCATGAGCAACAGGATTGCCTGATGCGCCTGACCGCCGGACATGCGCTGCTGCTGGAAGGGATGCTCGATGACTAGGCGCTGGCCCTTGCTTCTCCTGCTCGCTGCGCCTGTCGAGGCGCAGACTCTTGCCCTGGTGCCGGTGGTGCTGGACGCCTGCCGGATGACGCTGACGGCGGCGGAATGCGCCGGCCTCGCCACACGGGCCTGTCAGGGCGACAACCCGACGACCTACAGCGGGACGCTCTGCCTGCAAGCCGAGTACGAGCACTGGCAGGCCGCCATGCTGCGGGCGCTAGATGCGGCGGAAGCGGTTGCACGCCAGAGAGATGCCGCCGAACAGCGTGAAGAGGGGCCTTCGCGGGTGCTGGGCCTGATCGCGGTTCAGGGCGCCTGGGAGAATTTTCGCAACGCTCGCTGCCATTACGACGCCCTGAGCTGGTGGGGCGGCAGCGGGGCGGGCATGGCCGAGGGCTCTTGTCTGGTGCGTCTGACTGCGGCGCAGGTCGATGATCTGGAACGTCTGGCCGGGGGGGAGCGCTGAGATGCTGCCCGCCGCCGGCTCTTATCAGGCGCTTTGCGACGACTTCCGCTGGCAGATCCCGGCGCGGCTGAACATGGCGCGGCAGGCCTGTTTCGACCGGGCCGAGGTCCAGCCGGACCGTCCGGCGATCCTCGATCTTTCCACCGGCACCCGGCGCGACGTGACCTATGGCCAGCTCGCCGCCATGGCCCGGGGGCTGGCCGCGCATCTGGCGGGGCAGGGCGTGCGGCCCGGCGACCGGGTGGCGGTGCTGCGGGCCCAGGATCCCTGGACCGCCGCCGCGCATCTGGCGATCTGGACGCTGGGGGCGATCAGCCTGCCGCTATTCACCCTCTTCGGTCCCGAGGCGCTGGCCACCCGCCTGTCGGACGCCGGGGCAACCCACGCTGTCACCGATGCCGAGGGCGCGGCCCGCCTCGCGGCGTTGGGCGTGACGGCGCATGTGCCCGAAACCCTCGCCCTGCCGCCCGCTGGCCCCGACCCGCTGGACACCGCGTCCGAGGACCCGGCGGTCCTGATCTACACCTCCGGCACCACCGGCGCGCCGAAGGGGGCGCTGCATGCCCACCGGGTGCTGACCGGCCATCTGCCGGGGGTGGAGATGAGCCATGACCGTCTGGGCCAGCCCGGCGATGTGCTCTGGACTCCGGCCGACTGGGCCTGGATCGGCGGGCTTTTCGACGTGCTGATGCCGGGGCTGGCGCTGGGCCTGCCGGTGGTCGCCGCCCGCCTGCCGAAATTCACGCCCGAGGGCGCCGCGCGGGTCATCGCCGAGGCCGGAGTGCGCAACGTCTTTTTCCCGCCGACCGCGCTGAAGATGCTGAAGGCGGCGGACCTCGCGATCCCCGGCCTGCGCTCGGTCGCCTCGGGCGGCGAGCCCCTGGGGGCCGAGATGCTGGACTGGGGCCGCCGCGCCTTCGGCCTCGCGATCAACGAATTCTACGGCCAGACCGAGGGCAACATGATCGCCTCCTCGGCCGGGTCGCTGTTCCCGGCGCGCCCGGGCTGCATCGGCAAACCGGTCCCGGGCCATGACCTGGCGGTGCTGGGGCCGGAGGGGCCGCTGGGCGAGGGGGTCGAGGGCGATATCGCGGTGAAACGCGGCTCGGCCTCGATGATGCTGGGCTATTGGCAGCGGCCCGAGGCGACGGCCGAGAAATTCCGCGGCGACTGGATGCTGACCGGCGACCGCGGCCTGTGGGAGGACGGCTATCTGCGCTTTGTCGGGCGCGAGGATGACGTCATCACCTCGGCCGGTTACCGGATCGGCCCGTCCGAGATCGAGGATTGCCTGCTGCGCCACCCCGCCGTCGCGCTGGCCGCGGTGATCGGCCTGCCCGACGCCCAGCGCACCGAACGCATCCGCGCCTATGTCGTCCTCAAGCCCGGCAACGAGGCGACCGAAGCCGAGATCCAGTCCCACATCCGCACCCGCCTCTCGGCCCATCTGGTCCCGCGCGAAGTGCGCTTCGCCGCGGACCTGCCGATGACCGTGACCGGCAAGATCATTCGCAAAGACCTGAAACGCAGGGCCCAGGAGGAGACCCCATGAAACTCCAATCCCACATCCTCACCGGCTCGGACGCCTTCAAGGCCAACCGCGCCGCCCATATGCAAGCGCTGGAGATCGTCGCCGAGGCAGCGGCGCAGGCGGCCGAGGGGGGCGGGGCCAAGGCCCGGGCGCGGCATATCGAGCGGGGCAAGATGCCCCCGCGCGAGCGGGTCGCCAACCTGCTGGACCCGGGTTCGCCCTTCCTCGAGATCGGCGCCACCGCCGCCCACGGACTTTATGACGGCGCCGCCCCGGCCGCAGGCGTCATCGCCGGGATCGGTCTGGTGCACGGGCAGGAGGTGATGGTCGTCTGCAACGATGCCACCGTGAAGGGCGGCACCTATTACCCGATGACGGTGAAGAAACACCTGCGCGCGCAGGAGATCGCGGCCGAAAACATGCTGCCCTGCGTCTATCTGGTCGATTCGGGCGGCGCCAACCTGCCCAACCAGGACGAGGTCTTCCCCGACCGCGACCATTTCGGCCGCATCTTCTACAATCAGGCCAATATGTCGGCCCGCGGCATCCCGCAGATCGCCGTGGTCATGGGTTCTTGCACGGCGGGGGGCGCCTATGTCCCGGCCATGTCGGATGTGACCATCATCGTGCGCAATCAGGGCACGATCTTTCTGGCCGGTCCGCCGCTGGTCAAGGCCGCGACCGGCGAGGTGGTCAGCGCCGAGGATCTGGGCGGCGGCGATGTGCATACCCGCCTCTCGGGCGTGGCCGATTACCTGGCCGAGGATGACGCGCATGCGCTGGCGCTGGCCCGTCGGGCCGTGGCGCAGCTCAACCGCCGCAAGCCCGAGACGGTGCTGATGCAGGCCTCCGAGGAACCGGCCTATGACCCTGACGAGATCCTGGGCGCCGTGCCGGCCGATCTGCGCACGCCCTACGACATCCGCGAGGTGATCGCCCGGGTCGTCGACGGTTCGCGCTTCGACGAGTTCAAGCCGCGCTATGGCGAGACGCTGGTGACGGGCTTCGCCCATCTCAAGGGCTGCCCGGTGGGGATCGTCGCCAATAACGGGGTGCTGTTCAGCGAGGCGGCGGTCAAGGGCGCGCATTTCGTCGAACTCTGCAGCCAGCGCAAGATCCCGCTGGTCTTCCTTCAAAACATCACCGGCTTCATGGTCGGCCGGAAATACGAGAACGAGGGCATCGCCCGGCATGGCGCCAAGCTGGTGACGGCGGTGGCCACGACCTCGGTGCCGAAGGTCACGATGCTGGTGGGCGGCTCGTTCGGGGCGGGCAATTACGGCATGGCGGGGCGGGCCTATCAGCCGCGGTTCCTCTGGACCTGGCCCAATTCGCGGATCTCGGTGATGGGTGGCGAGCAGGCGGCGGGGGTGCTGGCCACCGTCCGGCGCGAGGGGATCGAGCGGCAGGGCGGCCAATGGTCGGCCGAGGACGAGGCCGAATTCAAGCGCCCCACCATCGAGATGTTCGAGCGCCAGTCGCACCCGCTCTATGCCTCGGCGCGGCTCTGGGACGACGGGATCATCGACCCTCGCCGCACGCGCGAGGTGCTGGCGCTGTCGCTGTCGGCGGCGCTGAACGCCCCCATCGGGGAGACGCGCTTCGGCGTGTTCCGCATGTGAGCGGGGGAGGGGATTCGGGCCGCGCAGGCGCCGCTTGCCCGTCGGGCGGGAATGCCTTGCGCGGGTTCGCGGCAGGATTGTGGCTGGCAAAAGATGATTCGCGCTCAGGTTGCGCGACAATCCGCGGCACCCGGCACGGGGGCAGCGGCGCCAATGCACGCGCCCTTAAAGGCATGTTGGCGCCAACATTAACGTCGATTCCCCGGAAAACCGCTGAAAACCGCCCAATTTCCGCCGTATTGGCGGGAGATTTTGGGGATCATGCCCCGTGTATCCAACCTCTCCTCTCCTGCCTGCGTGCGACGCATCCCGTCGCCCGGCGATCTGCGCAATCTGCGCCGCAGCATCGCCCGGGAAGGGCGTCGGCGGCGCAGCCGCTGGACCACGCCGCGCATGATCGTGGCCGCGCTGGTCATGCTGATCCTGGCGCCGGTTGCCGGGGCGCTCGCGGGGGTCAGTGGCGGCAGCGCGTCGGTGATCTCGACCTCGGGCTGCCGGTTGCTGTCGGTGGTGGATGGCAACACGGTCGAACTGTCCTGCCCGGGCGACGAGGTGCGGCATCACCATGTCATGGGTCTGACTTCGCCGCCGGTCCTGGGCGCCCGCTGCCTGGCCGAGGCCTGGTGGGGCCTCAGGGCGCATGTCTCTCTCAGGGCGCAGGTCTGGCAGGCCGAAACGCTGGCCTTCGTCGAGGAACCGCGCGCGCATCTGGTGCTGATGCTGGCCGATGGTATCCCGATCCACCGGCTGGTTCCGACGCCGCCGCCCGATCCCTGCGCCTGACGCGCGGGGCAACTGCGCGCTGCGCCTCTTCTCCCGATAACCCGATCCGTACCGCCGCCGGTTCCCTCCGCGCGGCGCTTTCGGCATTTCCCCTTTCCCCCCGTGACCCGGCCGGTGCCCCAGGTGCCGCGCCGGGCGCCGTCCGACCGGAGGTCCGCCCATGTTCGACTGCATCCTGATCGCCAACCGTGGCGAGATCGCCTGCCGTGTGATCCGCTCTGCCCGGGCGCTGGGCGTGCGTACCATCGCCGTCTATTCCGACGCCGACGCGGGCGCCGCCCATGTCGCGCTGGCCGATCAGGCGGTGCATATCGGCGGGCCGCGGCCTGCCGACAGCTACCTGCGCGGCGACCGGATCATCGCCGCGGCGCTCGCCACCGGGGCCAAGGCCATCCACCCGGGCTATGGCTTCCTGTCGGAGAACCCCGATTTCGTCGAAGCGGTCGAGGCCGCGGGCCTGACCTTCATCGGCCCCTCGGCCAGCGCGATCCGCGCCATGGGCCTCAAGGACGCGGCCAAGGCGCTGATGCAGGAGGCGGGCGTGCCGGTGGTGCCGGGCTACATGGGCGCCAATCAGGACCCCGAGCATCTGGCGGGCGCGGCGGATGGCGTGGGCTATCCCGTGCTGATTAAGGCCGTGGCGGGCGGCGGCGGCAAGGGCATGCGGCTGGTCGAACGGCCGCAGGATTTCCGCGACGCGCTGGAAAGCGCCCGGGGCGAGGCGGCGACCGCCTTCGGCAATGCCGCCGTGCTGATCGAGAAATACATCGAGCAGCCGCGCCATATCGAGGTGCAGGTCTTCGGCGACGGCACCCGCGCCGTGCATCTCTTTGAACGCGACTGCTCGCTGCAACGCCGCCACCAGAAGGTCATCGAGGAAGCGCCCGCCCCCGGCATGACCGAGGCGATGCGCGCCGCCATGGGCCAGGCCGCCGTGCGCGCGGCCGAGGCGATCGGCTACAGGGGCGCGGGGACCGTCGAATTCATCGTCGATGGCTCGAAGGGTCTCAGGCCCGACGGTTTCTGGTTCATGGAGATGAACACCCGCCTGCAGGTGGAACACCCGGTGACCGAGCTGATTACCGGCGTCGATCTGGTGGAATGGCAGCTGCGCGTGGCCTCGGGCGAGGATCTGCCCGCCCGGCAGGAGGATCTGGCAATCCGCGGTCACGCCTTCGAGGCCCGCCTCTATGCCGAGGACGTGCCGGCGGGCTTTCTGCCCGCGACCGGTACGCTGACCCATCTGACCTTCCCCGAGGGGGCGCGGATCGATTCGGGCGTGCGGCCGGGCGACACGATCAGCCCCTGGTACGACCCGATGATCGCCAAGGTCATCACCCATGGCCCGACCCGCGCCGTGGCTCTGGCCCGGCTGCGCGCGGCGCTGGAGGGGACGCAGGTGGCGGGGTCGGTGACCAACCTCGCCTTCCTCGGCGCACTGACCCGGCATGCGGGCTTCGCGCGGGGCGAGGTGGACACCGGCCTGATCGGCCGCGACATCGCCAGCCTCACCGCCGAGCCTCCGGTCGAGGATGCGATGGTGGCGCTGGCGGCGCTGACGGCGGCGGGCGCAGGGCAGGGCGGGACGCTGGAGGGCTTCGCCCTCTGGTCGCCCTTGCGACAGACCGTGACCCTGGACCTGGGCGAGAAGCGGTGGAATGTCGTCCTGACCCGCACCGCGCCCAACTGGACGCTCAGGATCGGCGCGCGGGAACTTGAGGCCGAGCGCCGCGCCGGAACCTGGTGGATCGACGGCACCCGCGCGCCCGAGGCGGCGCTGACCGCGCCGGGCAGGGTCTCGGTCTTCGGGGCGTGCATCGTGCATTTCACCCTCCCCGATCCGCTGGCCCGCGAGGGTGATGCCGGGGCTGCGGCGGGCGTGGTGCTGGCGCCCATGCCGGGGCTGGTGAAGGCGGTCTTCGTCAGCAAGGGCGAGGCGGTGGTCAAGGGCGCCCGACTTGCGGTACTGGAGGCGATGAAGATGGAACACACGCTGACCGCCGGTCGCGACGGCATCGTTGCCGAGGTGCTGGCGGGCGCGGGCCAGCAGGTCGAGGCGGGCGCCGCCCTGATCGCGCTGGAGGACGAATAGTGGAAGACGCATGACCGACCTGCCCGCCACCCTTGCCGCCTGCGCCGATGCGGTGCTGACCACCGCCGACGGCCGCGCCAAGACCGCGCTGTCGAAGCGCTGCGCCGAGGCGTGGTTCGCAGGCCGGGAGGCGGGCACACCGATGCCCATCGGCACCGGCAACCCGCCCGACAACCCGGCCCGGCCGGAAAAGCCCGAACTCCTGAACCCGCGGGACATGCCGCGGCGGCGTCCGGGCAGCGCCGCGGGGCGGCTGGCGCTGCTGCATGCGGTGGCGCATATCGAACTGAACGCCGTCGATCTGCATTGGGACATCATCGCCCGCTTCACCGCCACGACGATGCCGATGGGTTTCTACGACGACTGGGTGAAGGCCGCGGCCGAGGAATCCAAGCATTTCAACCTGGTCTGCGACGTGCTTGAGGGCCTGGGCTCGCATTACGGCGCCTTGCCCGCCCATGCCTTCATGTGGCGCGCGGCGGCGGATACCCGCGACGACCTGCTGGGACGGCTCGCCGTGGTGCCCATGGTGCTGGAGGCGCGGGGCCTCGATGTCACGCCGTCGATGATCGCGCTGTTCCAGAAGGCCGATCTGCCGGGCGCCGTTTCCGCATTGGAAACAATCTACGCCGAAGAGGTCAGCCATGTCGCCTATGGCTCCAAATGGTTCCACTTCCTGTGCGGCCGGGCCGATATCGACCCCAAGGAAGCGTTCCACGATCTGGTGCGGCGCTATTTCCACGGCGCGCTGAAGCCGCCTTTCAACGAGGAAAAGCGCGCCGAGGCGGGGATTCCCCCTGATTTCTATTGGCCGCTGGCCGATGAGGTGTCACCCGCAGGGCACAGCCGCAACACAAGGCCGTAAGCGATTCGATTTCGGCGGTTTTTCGCCGATCCGGCGGAACGTTGCCGATGCAAGGGGAACCGCCCGGCCAAAACGGTTGCCTGCCTGAAAAGCGCTCGTTAACAGTTTCTCCAACCTCCGCGGCCGTGGTCAGCGGAGGGTAACCTGCGCCGTTCAATCGCAAGGGGGACCTGTGAGGGCCTGGATAGACCACCTGAATACCAAGCTCGAGCGCTTTCTGCCCGAGAAACGCCTGTTCCTGCGTTCCGAGACCAGCACCCGGTTCGTCCGTCTGCGACCCGTCGCGCAAGCGTCCATCCTGACCATCGCCTCTGGCTACATGGCCTGGAGCCTGGTTGCCACCTCGATCCTGTTCTTCGAGGTGATCGGCTCGAACGACCTGCGCGAAAGCGCCCGCCGCGAGCAGAGCTATTTCGAGACCCGTCTCAACGAGATGGCCGCGCAGCGTGACAACGCCCTGATCGAGGTTCAGGCCTCGTACCGCCGTTACGGCGAGGCGATGGACCGCGTGGCCAACATGCAGACCGCGCTCATGGAAGGCGAGCAGCGCAACGCCGAACTGACCCGCGGCATCGACGCGCTGCAGGCGACGCTGCACAGCACCACCACCGCCCGCGACCAGGCCGAGGCCCAGCTGGCCGAACTGGAAGCGCTGGACGCCAATTCGCAACTGGCCCAGACGACCGAGGACCTCGACGAGGTCGAACAGACCCTCGATTTCGTGCTGACCGCGCTGGACCGTACCGCCGACGAGCGGGAACAGATCCGCGCCGTGGCCGATGGCGCCGCCCGTCAGGCCGAGCATCTGGCACTGGAATACCGGCTGATCCAGGACCGCAACACGCGCATCTTCACCCAGCTCGAGCAAGCCGTCGAGAATTCGATCCAGCCGCTGGAACGGATGTTCAGCGCCGCGGGCCTGTCGTCGGAAACGCTGCTGCGGCAGGTGCGGGCGGGCTATCAGACGCGCTCGGCCTCGCTGCAACCCATTTCGATCTCGACCTCGGGCACCATCGATCCCAATTCCGACGAGGTGCGGGCCAATTCCGTGCTGGCCGCGCTCGAGGAAATCGACGCCTACCGCATCGCGCTGCAACGCACCCCCTTCGCGCTGCCGGTCACCAGCGTGCGCGTCAACTCGCCCTTCGGCTATCGCCGCGACCCGATCACCGGCGGTCGGCGGCTTCATGCCGGTCAGGATTTCGGCGGCGCCCGCGGCACCGCGATCCATGCCACGGCCGATGGCACCGTGAGTTTCGCCGGCCGGCAAAGCGGTTACGGCAATCTGATCATCATCCAGCACGATTTCGGCTTCGAAACCCGCTATGCCCATCTCAGTAGCATCGGCGTGAGAGAGGGCCAAAGGGTCTCGCGCGGGGACCGTATCGGTGGTATGGGATCGACTGGCCGCTCGACGGGCACGCATCTGCACTACGAGATCCGTGTCGGTGGCAACCCCATCAATCCCATGACCTACATAAGGGCAGCACAGAATGTTTTCTAAGAGCAGGATCAACGAAACCGCCGGCCGCGCGGAAGCCCCGCGCGCGTCCGAATCGGCAGCCTCCGCGCCGGTCTCGGCGCCGGTCTCGCGGCCCTCGCTCGACATGGGCGGCAACGTGGGTGCCGGTTCGGCGCCGAAGCCCAAGCCCGCGGCCTCGGTCTTGTCGGCCGATCTGCAGATCTCGGGCAACATCCGCACCTCGGGCGATGTGGTGATCGAGGGCGTCGTCGATGGCGACATCCGCGCCCATCTGCTGACCGTGGGCGAAAGCGCCACCATCCGTGGCGAGATCATCGCCGATGACATCGTCATCAACGGCCGGGTCATCGGTCGGGTGCGCGGCCTCAAGGTCCGCCTGACCTCGACCGCGCGAGTCGAGGGCGACATCATCCACAAGACCATCGCCATCGAATCGGGCGCCCATTTCGAGGGGTCCGTGCAGCGTCAGGATGACCCGCTGGCCTCGTCGAGCCAGTCGGCCGCCGCCAGCGCCAGCGCGTCGTCGGCCCCGCGTCCGGCCGCCGCCGCGCCGCAGCCCGCCGCTGCGCCGGCGCCGGCCGCGCGTCCCTCGATGCCGGCCGAAGCCAGCCGCCCCGCCGCCCCCAAGGCGCCGATGGACAGCAAAGCCTCGCAATAAGCGCGGACCGATCCAGAGACAGGAAGCGGGGGGCCAGCGGCCCCCCGTTTTGCGTTTCGGCTCAGCCCTCGGGCGGCAACAGGCGCCGGTAAAGGTGCCAGCTGGCATGGCCGAAGACCGGCAGCACCACGAAAAGCCCCAGAAACAGCGGCAGCATCCCCAGGAACAACGCCCCGGCGATGATCGCGGCCCAGAGCGCCATGGTCACCGGATTGGCCGTGACGCAGCCGAAACTGGCGATCATCGCGCTGATGAAATCGACCTCGCGGTCCAGGATCAGCGGCAGGCTCACCACGGTCAGCGCGTAGAAGAGCGTCGCCATCACGCCGCCGATGACCGAGCCCACCACCAGCATCATCAGGCCATTGCCGCTGAGCAGCATGCTCCAGGTCGAGCCGGTGATCGGCGCGAGGCCGAAGAACAACGCAAAGATCGTATGGGCGATGAAGACCCAGAACATGAAGACCAGCATGACGAACATCGCCATCGACGGCACCTGCCGGTCCTTCTGCGCGAAGACGATGGCGAAGACCGAGCGCAGGCCCAGCGGCTGGCCCGCCTCCAGCCGTCGGCTGACCTCGTAAAGGCCGGTCGCGGCGAAGGGGGCGAGGATCGGGAAGCCCACGGCGATCGGGATGAACCAGTATTCCGCGGCCGAGGCGGCGAAGATCGCGTACATGATAAGCCCGCCCAGCACGTAGAAGGCGCTGAAGACGATGCCGTAGAAGGGGGCGCGGCGGAAATCCCGCCAGCCCAGCGCCAGAACCTCGCGCAGGGCGGCCGGGTTGATCGCCGCGGGGGGCGGAATGGTCGATGGCTCGGCCGCCAGCCGCCCGGCGGGTTCGGGTTGTGTGTCGGTCACGGGCTCCTCCCTTGCCGTCCCGGACGCGGATCGCGCGGGCGCCCGGCAAGGCTAACACAGGCGGGCGGGCATTCAATCGTCCTGCACACCGCCACCCGCTAGGCAAAGGCCCCGCCCGGTGGCAGCATGGGGGCAGGGAGGAACCTGCCATGGATCCGGTGACGATGAGCTATTACGCGGCCGTCTGCGCCGCGCTGGGCTACGGCGCGAGCGGCATCCGGTCGAAAGCGCTGCGCATCGTTCTGGGCGTGGCTGTGGGGCTGGTCGCGGCGACGCTGTTGCCCTCGATCCGGGCCTTGCTGGGCCTCTGAGCGCGATGGCACGAAAATACGTAGGGTAACTTTGAACCTTTTGCCGGTCTCGGGCGTCTTATCTATGACCGCGCCCTGATGGCGCGCCCCGAGAAACCGGAGTACCTGCCATGACCCGCATTCCTGCCCCGCGCGCCTCGTTCGACCTCTATGACGACCTGATGGCGATTTCGCGCCTCGATGCCACCATCAGCGCCAGCCGCCGCCACAACGCCCCGGCGGTCAAGGATTTCAGCCTGCTGGCGAAATTCGTCCCCGGCCTGAAGGTCTGAGGACACAGACCCGCGCGGGGCTCAGTCGCCCTGCGCGTCGGCGCGGCTCTTGCCTGCGACCTGCTGGGCCAGCGTGGCGGCCATGAAGCCGTCCAGATCGCCGTCCAGCACCCCCTGCGTGTCCGAGGTCTCGTGCTGGGTCCGCAGATCCTTGACCATCTGGTAGGGCTGCAGCACATAGCTGCGGATCTGGTTGCCCCAACCGGCATCGCCCTTGTTCTCATGCGCCGCGGTGATCGCCGCGTTCCGCTTGTCCAGCTCCATCTGATAGAGCCGCGCCTTCAGCGCGTTCATCGCCGCCTCGCGGTTCTGGTGCTGGGATTTCATCGAGCTGGTCACCACGATCCCGGTCGGAATGTGGGTGATCCGCACCGCCGAGTCGGTGGTGTTGACGTGCTGGCCACCGGCGCCCGACGAGCGGTAGGTGTCGATGCGGATCTCGTTGGCCGGAACCTCGATCTCGATATTGTCGTCAACCACCGGATAGACCCAGATCGAGGCGAAGGACGTCTCGCGCGTGCCCTTGCCGAAGGGCGAAATGCGCACGAGGCGATGCACGCCCGATTCCGACTTCAGCCAGCCATAGGCATTGGGCCCGCTGATCCGGTAGGAGGCCGATTTGATCCCCGCCTCGGCGCCCGCTTCCTCGGATTGCAGTTCCACCTTGTAGCCGCGCTTCTCCGCCCAGCGGACATACATGCGCTGCAACATTTCGGCCCAGTCGCAGGCCTCGGTCCCGCCGGCGCCGGCGTTGATCTCGAGGAAGGTGTCGTTGCCGTCGGCCTCGCCGTCCAGCAGCGCCTCCAGCTCTTTCGCCGCCGCCTTCTCGCCCAGCGCCTTCAGCGCCGCTTCGGCCTCGGCCACGACATCCTTGTCGTCTTCCATCTCGCCGAGTTCGATCAGCTCGACATTGTCGTTCAGGTCGCGGCTGATCGTCTCGTAGGTCGAGACCGCTTCCATCAGCTGCTGACGCTCGCGCATCAGCTTCTGGGCGCGGGCCGGGTCGTTCCACAGGTTCGGGTCCTCGATCATCGCGTCGAATTCCTCGAGCCGGTGCTTGGCGGTTTCCCAATCCATCCGTTGCGCAAGCAGGTGCAGCGACTTCTGGATCGCCTCGACCGTGTTCTGGGTTTCTGCGCGCATCGGATCACCTGTTCAGCATCGGGAGAGGGGGCCGCGGCGGCCCCCTGTCTGGTCGGTCTGATATAAGGTCCGGCCCCCTCAGGCAAGGGCAGGCCGGGAAAGGGCCCTCAGGCCGGGCGCACCATCGCCTCGACCGCGGCCAGCACCTCTTCGGCATGGCCCTTGACGCTGACCTTGGGCCAGATCCGGGCGATCTGCCCCTGACCGTCGATCAGGAAGGTGGCGCGGGTGATGCCCATGAAGGTCTTGCCATACATGGATTTCTCGCCCCAGACGCCATAACGCTCGCAGATGTCGCCTTCCTCATCGGAAACCAGGATCACGCCCAGATCGTGCTTCAGCCTGAACTTCTCGTGCTTCTTCACGCTGTCCTTGCTGACGCCGATCACCACCGCGCCGGCCGCCTCGAAGGCATGGCCCAGTTCGGTGAAATCCTTGGCTTCCTGTGTGCAGCCGGGGGTGTCGTCCTTGGGGTAGAAGTACAGGACCACGGGCTGGCCGCGCAGACCGCTGAGCGTGACGCTGTTGCCGTCCTGATCGGGGGCGGTGAAGTCGGGGGCCTTGTCGCCGATATCCATGGTGCTCTCCTGTGGTTGCCTAAGTTGTAGTCGGGCGGGCGCGGGGATAAAGGGGGGCGGGGTGGAAAAGTGAAGGATCGGCCGCGTGAAGCTCAGCGATTTTGATTTTGACCTGCCCGAGGATCTGATCGCCACCCGGCCGATGAAGCCGCGCCCCGCCGCGCGGCTGCTGCTGGCCGAGGGGGACGCGATCGCCGACCGCCATGTCCGCGATCTGGTCGACATCCTGCGCCCCGGCGACCGGCTGGTCCTGAACAACACCCGCGTCATTCCCGCGCGCCTCTTCGGCGAGCGCCTGCGCGACACGAAGGACGGCTCGGGCCGGGCCAAGGTCGAGGTGACGCTTCTGAACCCCGAACCCTCGGGCGGGTGGCGGGTGCTGGCGCGGCCCCTGCGCAAGCTGGCCCCGGGCGACCGTCTGGACTTCGGGGCAGGGCTCACGGCCGTGGTGTCCGGCAAGGACGAGACCGAGGCGGTGCTGGCCTTCGACCTGACCGGCCCCGCCTTCGACGCCGCGCTGGAGGAAGCGGGCCGCATGCCGCTGCCGCCCTATATCGAAAGCCGCCGCCCGGCCGATGCCCAGGACCGCGAGGATTACCAGCCGGTTTTCGCCCGTGAGCGCGGCGCGGTGGCGGCGCCCACCGCCAGCCTGCATTTCGACCAGCCGCTGCTCGATGCCCTGCGCGCGATGGGTGTCGATTTCACCGAGGTGACGCTGCATGTCGGCGCCGGCACCTTCTTGCCGGTCAAGGTGGAAGACGTGACCACCCACCGCATGCACGCCGAATGGGGCGAGGTCACGCCCGAGGCGGCCGCGCAGATCAACGTGACGAAAGCCGCGGGCGGGCGGGTCATCCCGGTCGGCACCACGGCGCTCAGGCTGATCGAGAGTGCTGCGCGTTCCGGCCGGGTCGAGCCCTGGCGGGGCGAGACGGATATCTTCATCTACCCGGGTTTCACCTTCCACGCGGCGAACGGGCTGCTGACAAATTTCCACCTGCCGAAATCTACGCTGCTGATGCTGGTCTCGGCGCTGATGGGGGCAGAGCGGATCCGCGCGATCTATGACCACGCGGTCACTGAGCGTTACCGCTTCTTCTCCTACGGCGACGCCTCGCTGCTGTTGCCTTAACCTTTTCGGTCGCGTGGCCGGGGGCGGGTCGGGATGTCCTTGAGCAGGCCCCCCACGCCCATGCCCCGGATATCGGCGCCCGTCACCGGCACGCCGCAGATCAGCCGCTCCAGCACCCAGTCGGCGCCGTTCAGCGCGGGCGAGCGGGCGCAGCCGGGCAGGCCCACCACCGGCACGCCGTCCAGCGATCCGATGAACAACAGGTTGCCGGGATCGACCGGCATGCCGAAATGCTCGACCACACCGCCCGCGCGCCTGAGCGCCGAGGGCGCCACGTCGCGGATATCCGAGGTGGCCGAGGCGGTGAGGATCAGGATCAGCGCGCCCCGGGCCTGCGCCAGCGACTCGGCCAGCGCGGTTTCGTCATGGGGAACAAGCACTTCCGGCCCGAGCTTCACACCCAGCCGCTGAAGTCGCTCCCCGGTGACGCGGTGGCCCTTGTCGCCCAGCCCGTCGCCGACCACGGTCTCGATCATCACCGCGTCCGTCAGCACCGGCAGCGCCAGATCCAGCGCCCCGCGCCCGGCCTCGCAGGCGGCGGAAACGGACGTCTTCTCAAGCCCATAGGCGATGATCTTCACGGTGGCGACCATGCCGCGCGGCTCCATCCGGTGCCATTCCGGCACCGTGGCGAGGGTGATCGCCGGATCCGCGTTGTTGACCGCCGCCACCTTCGCCGGGTCGATCCGGGCGATCCCGGCGCTCTTGGCCATGACATTGACCCGTCCGGTGCCGACCGGCTGCAAGTCCAGCCCCTGCGAGCCCGCCACCAGCGCCTCGGCCAGCGCCAGCGCCGCCGCATCCTCGCCCATGTCGTCGGGCCCAAGCCGCGCGGCGATCACCCGGTCGCGGCCCGCGTCGCGCAGGGCGGCGATGTCGCCGGCGTCCAGCAGCTTGCCCTTCTTCAGCCGTCCGCCCGGCAGCGGCACCGAATGCGCCAGCACCGCCCCCAGCGCGTCCGAAAGGTCGACGGGCCCGAAGTCCATCACGCCTGTCTCAACACCTGCGTCACCTGCGCCAGCACCGAGACGGCGATCTCGGCCGGGGTCTTGGCGCCGATGTCGAGGCCCACGGGGGCGTGGATCCGGGCGATCTGCGCCTCGGTGATCCCCGCCGCGCGCAGCCGTTCCAGCCGCTTGGCATGGGTGCGGGTGGAGCCGAGGCAGCCCAGATAGAACACCTCGGACCCCAGCGCCGCGACGATCGCCGGATCGTCCAGCTTGGTGTCATGGGTCAGCGTCACAACGGCCGTGCGCGCATCCAGCCCCTCGGCCAGCAGCCCCTCATCCGGCCAGTCGTGGCGGATCACCGTGCCCGGAAAACGCCCCTCGCTGGCGAAGGCGTCGCGCGGGTCGATCAGCACCGGGTCATAGCCCGCGAGCTTGGCCATCGGCACCAGCGCCTGCGCGATATGCACGGCGCCGACGATCAGCATCCGGAGCGGCGGGTTGAAAAGGGCGATGAACTCGCCCGTTTCCTCCATGCCCGAGCGGTCGGCCCGGAACCTCTCCGGCAGGTCGGAGGGGCCCAGAAGCCGCCGCGCCCAGCCCTCGACCGTCACGCCATAGGCCAGCGGCTTGCGGGCCGCGCGGGCCTCGACCACGGCGGCCAGCATCGCCTCGGGCATGCCCTTGCCGATGGGTTCGACCAGCACCCGGATCGTGCCGCCGCAGGCCAGCCCCACCGAAAACGCCGTCTCGTCCGTCACGCCGAAGGTCAGGACCCGGGGCGTGCCGTCGGCCAAGGTTTCCAGCGCCTCGACCACCACCGCGCCCTCGACGCAACCGCCCGAGACCGAGCCCATGATCTCGCCCTCGCCGGAAATCGCCAGTTGCGAGCCGGGCTGGCGGGGGGCCGAGCCCCAGGTCTCGATCACCGTGGCCAGCGCCGCGCCCTTGCCGGAGCGGTGCCAGTCGAGGGCGATTTCGGGGATGCGGTCGTGCTGCGGGGCGTCAGGCTGCATTGGCGGGATCCTCCTGCTCCATACTATGCGGTCGGTTTCGGCCGAAGGCCAGCGCGACCTTTGGGGCAGGGCCGGGCAGGGCAACGGAAAACCCCCGGCACCGAAGGGCGCCGGGGGCGAGGGTCCGAAGACCGCAGATCAGTTCGAGGCGACCTGCAGCAGCGGCGTGATGCGGCGGACCACCACGCGGCGGTTCTCGCGTTCCGCGGCCTCGGTGCGGATGCGCAGATCGCTTTCGCCATAGCCCTGCAGCACCATGTTCGCGGGCGAGACCCCGAAATATTCGGTCAGCGCCCGGGCCACCGATTCCGCGCGGCGGTCGGACAGCGTCAGGTTCATCACATCGCTGCCCACGGCGTCGGTGTGGCCCTCGATCAGGAACACCTCGTTCGGGTTCTCGGCGATCATGCTGGTCATCAGCTCGCCCAGCGCCAGCAGGTTGCGCGCCTCATCGGGAGAGATCGCCGCCGAGCCGGTGTCGAAGGTGATGTTCTGCACCTGCGCCGCCGGGGCCAGATAGCGCACCCGGTCGATCTGACGGATCTGGTTGAGCGAGAAGGCGCGGCCAACCGGCGCCTGGCTTTCCAGCGCCACGCGCAGCGCCCGTTCGTCCTGCGGATCCACCTGGCGCGGGGCCTGACGGTTGGGCTCGGGCAGATCGGCGATCACCACGGGCTCGTAGGTCTGGGTGTCGTCGAAGAGGATGGTACGCGAGCCATCGGGGTGGATCACCACGCGCTTGACCACGCGGGCCTCGGCGTTGCGCACCGTCACCACCTGGCTGCCGTCGCGTTGCAGGACCACGGTTTCCGACGAGCCGTCCGAATAGCGGCGGGTCGTGACCTCGCTGCCCGGCTGGCGCAGGATCGCGTCATCGTCGCGCAGGACCTGCAGATGGCCGTTGCGGTCGCGCACCACCACGCGGTCGGGCGAGGTGCCGACAACCTCGCGGTTGTCATTGAGCAACGCGCCGACGACCAGCGCCCCGGCGGCACCGACCAGCGCGCCTTGCAGGAAGCGGTTGAAATTGTCGTCTTCCTGCTGGCCCTGGGCCTGCTGGGCCGCGGCCTCGCCCTCGGGGGCGGCGGTGGTGTCGGTGCGGGCGTAATCCTCGGACGAGAGGCGGGCGTTGTCCTCGGTCACCGTCTCGGTGCTTTCCTCGACCACGTCACCGGCTTCGGTGGCGGCGAGCGGCGCCTCGGCTTCGCCGGTCGCGGCTTCGGCCGCGGCGTCCGAGGGTTCGGTCGGGATCACGTCCTGTTCGGTCTCGGCGGTGGCCTCGGCCTCGTCCGAGCCGCCGCCCAGCGCGTTGACGATCCGGTCGAGCGTCGAGGGCTCTTCCTCGGTCGCGGTCTCGGCGGTCGCGTCAGGCGCGGTTTCACCCTCGGTCGTGGCGTCTTCGGTGGTCGCTTCGGTGGTCGCTTCGGTCTGGGCCTCGCCCTCGGCCGTCGCCTCCTCGTCCGAGCCGCCGCCCAGCGCGTTCACGATGCGGTCGAGGGTCGAGGGTTCTTCCTCGGCGGTCGCGTCAGGCGCGGCTTCGGTGGTGGCTTCGGTGGTGGCTTCCGCCTGGGGTCGCGGATCGACCGGGGTTTCGGCCTGGACCTCGGCCTGCGGCGCGACCGGCGTTTCGGCGGGGGCCTGAGCCTCGGCCTGCGGCGCGGTCTCGGGCACGGCCTCTACGGGCGCCTCGGCCTGAGCCTCGGCGGGAATTTCGGGCTGCACCTCGGCGGGGGCTTCCGCCTGTGCTTCGGGTTGTGCCTCGACGGGGGTTTCGGCCGGCGCTTCGGCCTGAACCTCGGGCTGGGCTTCCGGCTGGGCCTCGACCGGGGCCTCGGCTTGCGCTTCGGGTTGCAGCGCATCGGCGGGCGCTTCGCCCTGGACGGCGCCGCCCAGCTGTTCGGTCAGCGTCTCGAGCGAGGGCGCGCTGCCTTCGACAGTCGCACCCACATCGGCCTCCGGCGCGGCTTCCGCTTCGGCTTGCGGCTGCGCGTCTTCCTCGGCCTCGGCGTTGCCGCCCTGAGCCTGGCTGGCCTCGGACACGGCGACGTTGCATTCGTCCTGCGTCATGGCGTCGGTGCAGACCTCGGCCTGGATGTCCGCCCGGCTGCGGCCCTCCTGGGCCATTGCCGGGAAGGTCACGGGCACGGCCAGCGCGAAGCTGGTGACCAGCGCGGTCGTCGTCTTAAGGGGGCGTCGCATGGCAACTCCTCTGAGCGTTCCAGTTGCCTATCAACGCCCGGAGGCCCGGCTTGTTCCGAAGACACGCTGCGACGGGGGCGCGAAGGGCGTGTCGGGGGGCCTGAAACCAAGACCGCCGCGCCCGGGAGGAAGGCGCGGCGGCAGGTGTGACCCCATGGGCTGACGGGGTCGCCTGGCCGCTGGGAGGGAGAGCGCGGCCGTTGCAATCCAGATGGGGTGGACGGGCCGGAATGCCAAGGGGGCGCAGGCGCGACCTTCGGTCGCAATCGTGCAGGAGCCATGAATCAAAGGCGGGCAAGGCGTTGATATTTCTGTGATCGACCCGGAATTCCCCCAGGGCGGCGGCGCCCGGCAGCCCTCAGCCGTTCAGCATCGCCATCAGCCGCGCCTTCTCGCCCCGGTCGCGCGGATCCGACAGCGCCTCGGCCAAAGCCTCAAGCGAGGCGATGGAATGCCCGGCCCTCAGCGTGTCGACATGCGGCAGCATGGCCCGCACGCCCTGCGCGCGCGGCGCGAACCCGTCCCAGCGCAGAAGCGGGTTCAGCCAGATGAGCCGCCGGGCCGAAAGGTGCAGGCGCTCCATCTCCTTGGTCAGCAGCGCCGGATCGTCGCGGTCAAGCCCGTCCGTAATCAGCAGCACCACCGCCCCCTGACCCAGCACCCGGCGCGACCAGTCGCGGTTGAAGTCGTGCAGGCAGGCGCCGATCCGGGTGCCGCCCTGCCAGTCCCGCGCCTCGTGCCCGGCCGCGTTGAGCGCGGCGTCCACGTCGCGGGTCGCCAGATGCCGGGTGATGTTGGTCAGCCTTGTGCCGAAGGTGAAGGCATGGACCCGGGCCCAACCCTGGCCCTGCCGGTTGGCGACGGCATGGACGAAATGCAGCACCATCCGCGAATAGGAGGCCATGGAGCCCGAGATATCGCAGAGCACGACCAGCGCCGGCCAGCGCGTCGCGGGCTTGCGGCGGGCCAGCGTCAGCACCTCGCCGCCGGTGCGCATCGCGCCCCTGAGCGTGCGGCGCCAGTCAGGGCGGGAGCCGAGCGGATCGGCGGTCAGGCGGCGGGTTTTCAGGGGCTTCACCGGCAGCGAGAGGCGGGCCAGCATCCGCCGGGCCGCTGCCGCCTCCTCGGCATTCATCTGCTCGAAATCGAGGGCGCGCAGCTTTTCCTCGGCCGAGGCGGTGAAGCTCGCGTCGATCTCGATCAGCGCGTCCTCGTCCTCGTCCTCGTCCCGGGCGGGCGGGGCGGGCGGTTCGGCCCCGTCAAGCAGCGCCTCGGCCGCGCGCTTGGCGGCGGAGGCCGCGCGCTCTTCCTCCTGCACCCCGCGCACGGCGGGCAGGAGCAGCGCCATCATATGCTCCATGTAGCGCGGATCGCGCCAGAAGAGGCGAAAGACCTGATGAAAGACCTGCCTCTCCTCAGGCCGCGAGACGAAGACCGCGTGCAGGGTCCAGTAGAAATCCTCGCGCCGGGAAAAGCCCGCGGCGCGCACCGCCTCGATGGCGGTCAGCACCCGGCCGGGGCCGACCGGCAGCCCGGCCTTCCGCAGCGCGCGGGCGAAATGCGTCAGATTCGCCGTGAGCTTGGGGTCGTCGGGCAGGGGCAGCGCGGGCTCGGCCAATCTTGCGTCTCGCTTTTGGCGGCGCCCGGGGGTTTCACACCCCCGGACCCCCGTGGGATATTTGGGGCGCAAAGATCACGCGGTTTCGAGGGCTTTCTTGGCGTCGTCCAGCAGGCGCTTGGCCTCGGAGCCCTGCAGGCGGGCGATGTCGTCCTGATACTTGAGGATCGCGCCCAATGTGTCGGCGATCACCTCGGGGCTGAGGGCAATCACGTCGAGGGCGAGGAGGCATTTGGCCCAGTCGATGGTTTCCGCCACGCCCGGGCGCTTGAACAGATCCTCGCCCCGCAGGCGCTGGACGAAGGCCACCACCTCGCGGCTGAGCCCGGCGGCGGCCTCGGGGACGCGGGCCTGCAGGATCTCGGTCTCGCGGGCGAAAGTCGGGTAGTCGACCCAATGGTAGAGGCAGCGGCGCTTGAGCGCGTCATGCACTTCGCGCGTGCGGTTCGAGGTGAGGATGACGATCGGCGGCTCGGGCGCCTTGATGGTGCCGAGTTCGGGGATCGTCACCTGGAAATCGCCGAGCGCTTCCAGCAGGAAGGCCTCGAAGGGTTCGTCCGTGCGGTCGATCTCGTCGATCAGGAGGACGGGCGCGCCGCCGTCCTGCGGGCGCATGGCCTGCAGGAGCGGGCGCTCGATCAGATACTCGGGGCCGAAGAGGTCGGTGCGCAGGCTCTCGGCGCCGGTGCCGGTGGCTTCGGCGGCGCGGATCGCCACCATCTGCGCGGCGAAGTTCCATTCATAGACGGCCGAGGCCGCATCCAGCCCTTCGTAGCATTGCAGGCGGATCAGGCGACGGCCCAGCGCGGCGGCGATGGCCTTGGCGATCTCGGTCTTGCCGGTGCCGGCCTCGCCTTCCAGAAACAGCGGCCGGCCGAGTTTCAGGGCGAGGAAGGTGACGGTGGCGAGCGAGCGCCCGCAGATGTAGTTCTGGCCGGCCAGCATGTCCTGAACGGCGTCAATGCTGGCGATGTCGCGATGGCTCACGCCGGATCCTCCCTGATCGTCGGGCCATACTGGGGGCGGGCCGGGCGCGATACAAGCGCCGAGCGGGGGCTTGCGACCAATGGACAGGTCGCTCAGTCGCGGCGCGCGGCAGAGGCGACGAAGCGTTGCAGGAGCCCGGTGTCGAGGGGTTTGTAGAGCAGCGGCACCCCGGCGCGGAGCGCGCGCAGCCGCAGCGGTTCGGCGCGGGTCGCGGTCAGCAGGCGCGCGGGCAGGGGGCCATGGCGGCGGGAAAGGTCCTGCATCAGGGCAAGGCCCGCTTCCTCGTCCCCGGCGCGGGCGTCGATCAGCACGAAATCGGGCGGCAGGCCGATTTCCTCGATCAGCGCCAGCGCCTCGGCCGGGTCGGGTACGTCGAGGATATTGACGCCCCAGCCGTCCAGCAGATGCGTCAGCGCGCGGCGCATGTCGCTGTCGGCGGCGACCAGCAGGCCGATCAGGTCGCGCGGCAGGTCGGGGCGGGGGACGGGCGGCGCGGGCGGCGCGGCGGCGGGGGCCTCGGCCGGGGGGCCCAGATGCAGGACGAAGCGCGAGCCGCGGCCCAGGCGGGAATCGAGCGTCACCGCGTGGCCCAGCAGCGCCGAGGCGCGCTCGACGATGGCGAGGCCGAGGCCCATCCCCTCGGACGCCGAGGCGCGGGCGTTGAGGCGGTGGAACTCGCGGAAGATCGCCTCGCGGTCGGCCTCGGGGATGCCGGGGCCGGTGTCGGTGACCTCGGCCCGGATCCCGGCGGCGGTATGGCGCACGCCGACCAGCACCCCGCCCCGGTCGGTGTAGCGGATCGCATTGCCGATCAGGTTCTGCAGGATGCGCCGCAGCCAGGTCGGGTCCGAGACGACCACGGCACCGGTCGGGCGCAGGCGCAGGCTGAGGCCCCTGTCGGCCGCCACCGGGGCGAATTCCTCGGCCAGACGGGCCAGCAGCGGACCCAGCGGCACGGGCTGGGGGCGTACCGAGAGCCGCCCGCTTTCCAGCCGCGAGATGTCGAGCAGCGCGTCGAGGATCGTCTCGACCGATTGCAGGGCCGAGCGGGTCTTGCCCAGCGCGTCCAGCGCGCGGGGGTTCAGATCCTCGTCCTCCATCGAGGCGAGGAACAGCTTGGCGGCCGAGAGCGGTTGCAGCAGGTCGTGGCTGGCGGCGGCGACGAAGCGCGAGCGGGTGGCATTGGCGCGCTCGGCATGGGCCAGCGCCTCGCCCAGTTCCAGCGTGCGGGCGGCGACGCGGGCTTCCAGCGTCTCGTTGGCGCGCGACAGCCCGGCGATGGCCCGGCGTTCGGCGGTGACATCGGTGAAGGAGATGACGAAACCGCCGTCCGGCATCTCCTGCGCGAAGGCATCGAGCACCACGCCCCCTTCGCGCGTCACCTCGAAGCGCAGCGGCTGGCGCGGTGTCGGCCCCGCGACCCAGGCGCGCAACCCCTCGAAGCGCAGCGAGCCGGGCGAGAGGCGCCCGGCCAGATCGTCGAAGGCAAGGCCGGGGCGGAAACGGGTGCGGTTCACGGCCAGCAATTCGGCGGCGCGTTCGTTCCAGCCGATCATCCGCGCCTCGGCATCGAAGATGCAGACGCCCTGGCTGATATGGTCAAGCGTCGCCCGCACGATCCGCGCCTGATCGTCCAGAAGTCGCCCGCGGGCCTCGCGTTCGGCGCGGATGATGTCGGTGACATCGGTCTGCAGGATCACCGTGCCGCCATCGCCGGTGCGATGCTCGCTGACCTGCAGCCAGCGGTCGCCCCTCAGCGCCACGGTGAAGTTGGTCGAGCGGTCGCGGTGGCGCCTGAGGCGCAGCACGGCCCAATCCTGGGCGCTGACCCCCTCGGGCAGGGACAGCTGGCCCGAGCCGCTGACCAGCTCGACATAGCGGGCGAAGCTGAGGCCCGGGACCAGCGCCGGCTGGATGTCGCTCAGCTGCAGGCCGAAGCGCGAATTGCACATGACCAGCACGTCGTCGGGCCCAAAAAGGCCGAAGCCCTCCTGCACCGTCTCGATGGCATCGGCGAGGTTGCGGCGCGCGGCCTCGGTCTCGCGGTTGGCGGCGGCGAGGCGGGCGTTCGACTGGTTCAGAAGGTCCAGCGCCGCCTCCAGCTCGCGGGTGCGGGCGCGGACCTGTTCCTCCAGCATCGCCGCGCGCTCGAACTGGGCATAGGCGGCACCCGACAGGTCCGTGCCCTGCTCGACCCGGCGCATCAGCACCTCGACGATCTGCAGGAGCTTGTCGGTCTGCCGGGCCGGGCTGTCCTCGGGGTTCAGAAGGCTGCGCGGGCTCACGGGGCCGCTCCGGGCGGATAGAGGGCGACGCCGGTCAGGGTCTGGTTCACATGCATGGCGTTCAGCTGTTCGCCATAGGTGGAAAAGCCGGTCACGCCATGGTCACGCAAGAGGGTCGAGATGCGGCCGGTCAGCTGCTTTTCCTGCGCCTCCATCCGGCGCAGCACGCAATCGCAGGCCAGGATCGCCGCGGGGCGCTGGGCGCCGGTCAGCCCGGCCAGCGCCCCCGCCAGATGATCGGCCATGTCGAGGGGTTCGGCCAGCGTCAGCACCAGCCCCTCGTCAATGGCGGAATAGAAGATCAGATCGCCATTCTCGTCCACCTGCCGGATCGAGCGGACATGGTGGCGCCCGCCGACGCGCACCACGACCGGATGGGCGGCGAAGGTGAAGGGGGTCAGCTGGCCCGGGTCCTTGCCCAGCAGCCGGGCATATTCGCGGGCGGCGGGTTCGGCGTTGATCGCCTGCACCGTGCGGCGGGCGGGATCGGCGCGGGTCACCACCATGCGGGTATCGGTCGGGCGGAAATGGTCGAATTTGAAGACCTTGACCGGACAAGCGGTGCGCAGGATCGTCACCACGGCCGCGTTGCGCAAGGCCTTGCCGCCATGGAAGACGAAGGTCTCCAGAAACCGCGTCCCGTCCGCCGCCGAGCCGCCGAACAGCGGCGTGGCGCCGAGGCCGGGGGAGAGGAGCGAGGCCAGCTCGTCCTCCTTGGCCGAGAGGCCGTCGACCAGCAGGTAGACGAATTCATGCTCCCAATCGGGGTGGCTGCGGGCCAGCGCGCCGCGGGCCCGGATCAGGTCGCCGATCACCGCCTGCGCGTCGAGCGACGACAGGTCCGGGATCAGCAGCGGTTCGGCGGCGAAATGGGCGGCGGGGAAGGCGGCGGCCACGATCATCCCCTCGGCGTAACCCTGCGCCGCGATCTCGCCCGCGGTGGTGCAGCCGATCACCGGCGCCGGGGCCAGGTCGCGCGAAAGGGCGCGCACCAGACGCTCGCGTTCCGGGGCGCGCGGCGAGACGAAGACCACCACCAGCGCGAAGGGGCCCGGACCCAGCGACCGCGCCAGCGTCGCCGCCGCCTGCGGGTCGTCGGCCGGGGTCTCGGCCACGCGCATCACCTCAGGGGCCATCGCATCCTCCGTTGCCGGGCCGAGGCTAGGATGCGGTCCGGCGCTTGTCCAGTATGGCTCGGCGGCCGGGACTATCGCAGCAGCCGCGCGGCCAGCCCCGGGGACAGGCGGTTGACGAGGCGCAGCAGCCTGGCCTTGCCGACCCAGATCTCGGCCTGTCCCCGCTCCAGCCCCGCCAGCACCGCGGCGGCCGCCTGCGCCGGGGTGATCTTGCCCGATCCGCGCCCCTCGGTCATGTCGGTGGCGACCAGCGACATGATTGCCTCGCTGATCTGGAGATGCGGCGCGGCGCGCTGGCATTGATAGCGCAGCGCCCGGGTGAACGAGCGCGCCGCCGCCTTGGTCGCGCCATAGACCGGCGAGGCAGCCTTGGGCGCTATGGCGAGGCCCGAGGTGACGGTGACGATCGCCGCCCGTTCCTGCCGGGCGAGGACCGGCAGCAGGCCCAGCGTCAGGGCGACGACCGCGTCGAGGTTGGTGGCGATCTCCTGCCGGGCGAATTCGGTGGCCTGCGCCGGGGGCAGGGCGAAGAGGTCCATCTCCACCTGCACCCCGGCATTGTTGATCAGCAGGTCGATGTCGGGATGCTCGCGGGTCAGATCGGCGACGAGGGTATCGACCTCGGCCCGCGAGGACAGATCCGCGCGCCGGGTGACGACCGCACCGGGAAAGGCCTGTTCCAGCGCTGCAAGATGGCTCTGGCTCTGCCCGACGGCGATGACCCGGCAACCGCGCGCCACAAGCTGACGGGTCAGCTCAAGCCCGATGCCGCGCGCGCCGCCGGTGACCAGCGCGGTTCGGCCGTGAAGCGCCGGGCTCATGCCGCCGCCTCCTCCTGCTGGAACAGGCGAAAGCCGTTTTCCAGCGCGGGCGTGATCGACACCACCTCGAAATAGGGGGCCGAGATCAGCGGCGTGTTCCGCAGCCGCTCCATGGTGAAATAGTACGCCAGCATGTCCGAGGTTTCGAACACCGCGATATCCGAGGCCGCGCCGCTGAAGGCCTCGGCGTCGTAGAAACGCATCGTCACGCGGTCATCGACCAGCGCCAGGGCCAGGCACTCGGCGGCGATCGTGTCGCGCTGGGCGGGCGGCAGGCTTAGCCAGGCGGGGGTGGCGCGCAGATGCACGAAAATGGTCCAGGTCATGTCTTGTGTCCTCGGGTTGCCTTGGCGGGTGCGATGGGCAAAGAATGAGCAATCGCTCAGGTTTCTCAACTCGCATCCGGAGGCGCCGATGTCGGGTCCGATTGTGCCAAGAAAAACGCCCCGGCAGGCCCGGGCGCGGGCCACCGTCGAGGCGATTCTGGAAGCGGCGGCTCGCATTCTGGTGGCCGAAGGGCTGGAGCGGCTGACCACCAACCGCGTGGCTGAGGTGGCGGGGATCAGCATCGGCACGCTCTATCAATACTTCCCGTCCAAGGAGGCGATCCTGGCCGAGATCCTGCGGGCCAAGCGGCAGCAGCTTCTGGAGGATATCCGGGCCGCGACCGCCGAGGGGACGGGACAGGGTTTCGAGGCGCGGCTCTCGGGTTTGATCGAGGCGGCGATTGTCCATCAGCTCGGGCAACCGACGCTGGCGCGATCGCTCGAGTATCTGGACAGCCTGTTGCCGCTGGAAGCCGAGACCCAGGCCCTGAAGGCGGCGATCCTGGAGCGGGTGTCGGGGTTTCTGGCACGGGGCGGCATCGCGCGGCCCGAAGAGAGCGCCCGCGATCTGGTGGCGGCGCTGAGGGGCATGATCGACGCCGCCGGGCTGGCGGGCGAGACGGACCGCGAGGCGCTCTTCCGGCGCGCGATGCGGCTCGTCCGGGGCTATCTGGGGCTGGAAGGGAGCGGTTTCGCCCTCGACCGCGACGCCTCCGGCGCCGAGCTCTCGGGCGACGAGCCGGGGGGCATTCTGCCCCCCGGACCCCCCTGAGGATATTTGAGGAACAAAGAGATAGGGGGCGGCGGGCGCCCCCCTTGGCGTCAGGCCGTTACGTCAGGCCGTTGCAGAAGCGCTGGATGCGGGTGCAGGCTTCTTCCAGCACCGAATCCGAGGTGGCGTAGCTGACGCGGAAGTTGGGGCTGAGGCCGAAGGCCGCGCCGAAGACCACGGCGACGCCGGTTTCCTGCAGGAGCGCCTTGGCGAAGATCTCGTCATTCTCGATCAGCGTGCCGCCGGCCGAGGTCTTGCCGATGCAGCCCGAGATGTCGGGATAGACGTAGAAGGCGCCCTCGGGTTTCGGGCAGGTGATGCCGGGCGCGGCGTTCAGCCCGTCGACCACGAGGTTGCGGCGGCGCTGGAAGGCCTCGAGGAACGGGACGAGGAAATCCTGCGGGCCGGTCAGCGCCTCGAGGGCGGCGTATTGCGAGACCGAGCAGGGGTTCGAGGTCGATTGCGACTGGATCGTCGCCATCGCCTTGATCAGCGCCACCGGGCCCGCGGCATAGCCGATGCGCCAGCCGGTCATGGCATAGGCCTTGGACACGCCGTTGCAGGTCAGCGTGCGGTCGTAGAGGCCGGGTTCGATCTGCGCCGGGCTGGTGAACTCGAAATCGTCGAACACGAGGTGTTCGTACATGTCGTCCGACATCACCCAGACATGCGGATGGCGCATCAGCACATCGGTCAGGCCCTTCAGCTCGTCGCGGGTATAGCCCGCGCCGGTCGGGTTCGAGGGCGAGTTGAAGATGAACCACTTGGTTTTCGGCGTGATCGCCGCTTCCAGCGCCTCGGGCGTCAGCTTGAAACTGGTCTCGATCCCGGCGGCGACGGTGACGGGCGTGCCGCCCGCCAGCAGCACCATGTCGGGGTAGCTGACCCAATAGGGCGCGGGGATGATGACCTCGTCGCCCGGGTTCAGCGTGACCATCAGGGCGTTGTAGAGGATCTGCTTGCCGCCGGTGCCGACCGTCACCTGGTTCGGCTGGTAGGTCAGGCCGTTCTCGCGCGCGAACTTGGCGCAGATCGCCTTTTTCAGCTCGGGGATACCGTCGACGGCGGTGTATTTCGTCTTGCCCGCGTCGATCGCCGCCTTGGCGGCGTCCTTGATGTGCTGCGGCGTGTCGAAATCGGGCTCGCCGGCACCGAGGCCGATCACGTCCTTTCCGGCGGCTTTCAGCTCGGCCGCCATCACCGTCACGGCGATGGTGGGCGAGGGTTTCACCCGGGCGATGGTGTCGGAAAGGAACGGCATCGGGGCCTCCGGTTTGTGTTTTCCGGAGCCATCTTCTATGGTGCGGACCGATCCCGTTCAAGGGCCAAGGTGGGGCGATGCCGCGCCGCAGCGCCCGCAACCGAGGAGACATGAATGGAAAGCTGGTACACCGACGATCGGGCCACGCTGGGCGACCGGCTGGCGGCCGGGCGCGAGGCGGCCGAGATGACCCAGGCGCAGCTGGCCCAGAGGCTGGGCGTCAGGGCCAAGACCCTGCGCGATTGGGAGAACGACGTATCCGAACCACGGGCGAACCGCCTGCAGATGCTGGCCGCGCTGCTCGGCGTCTCGCTGCGCTGGCTCTTGACGGGCGAGGGCGGCGATGTCACGCCGCCCGAGGAAGAGCCGCGCGTGGCCGATCCGGCGCTGAAGGTGGCGCTGGGCGAGTTGCGCAGCCTCAGGGCCGAGCTTCTGGCCATGGGCGAGCGGATGGGACGGCTGGAAAAGACGCTGCGCTTGCAGGCGGCGGGCAACGGGGAAAACAGGTGAGCGAAACGGACGTCGAGAACCGGCTGAAGCGGCTCAGGATGCGGTCCTGGCGGCGCGGGATCAAGGAGATGGACCTGATCCTCGGCCCCTGGGCGGATGAGCAGGTCGCGACCCTGGACGCAGGCGCCCTCGATACCTACGAGGCGTTGCTGGGCGAGAACGACCACGACCTTTACCAATGGGTGACGGCGCGGATCGGCCAGCCCGGGGCGCAGCCGATGGGACCGCAGGGCTATGACGGGCTGCTGGGGGCGATCGCCTCGCATGCCGCCGGGCGTCTGAAGGCGTAGCGCGCGGTCCGGGCGAAGGCCGCGCGGGGCATGAAAAAGGCCGGGTCTTGCGACCCGGCCTTTTCGTCAGTCAGGGGGCGATCACTTGCCCGCGGGCGCCTGCGGCTGCTGCACGGCGGGGCCGCTGGCCGAGAAGGTGATCGAGGCATCGCAGGTCGCCTGGCCGAAGGTGCCGACCCAGATGTCGTAGCGGCCCTCGACCGCGTCGCCGATCTGGATGGCCGGCTGCAGGTCGGTTGCATCGTCGTTGAAGACCCACGAGGTGTTCGGGTCATTGACCAGCAGCGTCGTGTCGCAGCTGCCCTGCACGGCGATGTCGAGCGTGGTCACCTGGCCCTGGGTGTCGAGGTAGAGCGAGAAGTCGGGCGCCTGGGCCACATAGCCATGCGCCTGAATGCCGCATTGGTTGTCGAAGAGGTCGACACCGCCGCCGGCCACGACCTGACGGCTGTCGCCGCCCGCGCCGGTGGTCAGGCGCACTTCGGCGCCGCCCAGCGACCAGTCGGGGCAGGTCGGTTGCGCGGGCTGCTGGGGCGGGGTGGTGGTGCCGGTCGAGCCCCCCGGCGGGAAGGTTTCGGCGATCAGCGTCGCCTGGCAGGCCTGCGGGCCGTAGCTGCCGACCCAGATGTCGTATTGCCCCGAGGCGGCATTGGCCAGCCGCAGGCGCGGCTGCAGCGTGCCGTCCTCGTCATCCGAGAAATGCCACTGGCCCGAGAAATCGTTGACCAGCAGCGTGGTGTCGCAATCGGTCTGCACGCGGAATTCCAGGTCGCGGCCCATGTTGCGGGCGTCGTACTGGACGGTGAAGTTCGGGGCCGGGGTGACATAGCCCACGCCCTGCACGCTGTTGCAGTTCGACAGGTTCAGACCGCCGCCGGCGAAGAGCGGGTATTGCTGGGGCGTCCAGGCGGTATCGGCGTCGGTGGTGATCTGGATCCCGCCGAGTTGCCAATCCGGGCATTGCTGCGCTGCCGCGGCACCGGCCAGCATCACGCTGGCCGCGCCGCCTGCAGCGGCGATCAGAAATCCTTGTTTGAAACGCGTGTAAATCGACATGGTTGCTCCTGAAAAAGTAGGCGTTGCGGGGCGAAGCGTGGAACCGATTTCGGACTCAGTCAAGGCACATCCCGATCTCTCGGGTTTCAGCACTTGGTGAGAATCCTGCAACAATTCGCGGCAGTTCGGGGGTAAGTCGGGCGGCGGGGCGGCCGGGTTCAAAGGAAATCCGCGGCTTGGCCCCGCCGCAGGGCCCGTCGCTCGGGACGGGGCCCCGGGCCGGTCAGAAGGTCTCGATCTGCAGCTCGGCCTCGCAGTTTTCCATGCCATAGGTGCCGACCCAGATGTCGTAGCGGCCGCTCGGCGCGCTTTCGATCCTGAGGGCGGGATCGGCGGCATCGGCATCGTCGTTGAACAGCCATTGGCCGTTGCTGGCGTTGACCAGCAGCACTGCGTCGCAGCCGGCCCGCACCCGGATCTCCAGCGCCCGGCCGAGGTTCAGCGCGTCATAAGCCATGGTGAAATCCGGCTGTTCGATGACATAGCCCACGCCCTGCGTCTCGGGGCAGGTGGCAAGGTCGATGGTGCCCCCGGCGATGACCGGGATCGCCTGCGGGACATAGGCCGACTCGGCCGTGAAGCTGAGCGCCGCGCCGGGCGTCTCGTAGCTGGGGCAGGCAAGGGCCGCGGCCGGGAAGGCGAGGGTGCAGAACGCAACGGCGAGGGGGCGGAGGGGGAAGGACATGCAGGGCTCCTGACTGGGTTGCGGGCACAAGATCATGGGGGTCGGGACGGGTCAATCGCTGCCGGTCGCGCCATGAGTCAGAAAAATGCGCGGGCTTAACACCTTGTTTGCAATTTGCGGTGCATTCTCTGTCAATCGAACCGAACGAACGTCAAAAGGCCGGAGACGCGCATGAGTTTTCACCGCCAGGTCAAGGGACCGTCCGAGGACGGTGCCGAGGGCAGTGCCGAGCTGCTGCCGCGCTATCTCGATTCGCTGTCGCTGGTGGAAAGGCTCCACCGGCTGCTGCTCGATGTCATCAAGGATGAATTCGAGCGGCTGGGCATCCTCGACATCAACGCCGTGCAGGCGCTGCTCCTCTTCAACGTGGGCGACAACGAGGTGACGGCGGGCGAGCTGAAATCGCGGGGCTATTACCAGGGCTCGAATGTCTCGTACAACCTGAAGAAACTGGTCGAGAACGGCTACATGCACCACGCCCGGTGCGAGATCGACCGCCGCTCGGTCCGGGTTCGCCTGACCCCGAAAGGGCAGGAGGTGCGCGATGTCGTGGCCGATCTCTTCGCCCGCCATGCCGAAGGGATGGAGGGCAAGGGCATCGTCGGTCTGGAAGAACTGGACCGGATCAACAATTCGCTCAAACGGATGGAGCGGTACTGGACCGACCAGATCCGCTATATCTATTGATCGGTGCCGGGCTGGTTCTTCTGGATCAGCCCGGTCAGCGCCGCGACCAGCAGGGCCGAGAGCATCCAGCCGAAGAGGGTGAAAATCCAGGTCGCGACCCAGGCGATGGTGCCGGGGATGGTCTGCGTGGTCGGCGCCCAGGCGGATTGCTGGCCGAGATCGACGATCGGCAGGATGACGTCGAGTGCATAGGGCAGGGCGGCGAAGCTCTCGTAATGCCGGCCCTCGGCCATCGAGGTCCAGACCAGCGCCGGGGCCGCGGGGGCCTGCGCCATCGCCTCGGCCCAGGACGCCGAGATCATGACGACGGCAGAATTCGGCACCATGCCGCCGGTCGTGTAGGCCACCCAATAGACCAGCGTTGCCAGAAGAAAGGTCCCCGCCGCCCAGGCAAGGGCGAATTCGGGGCGGAAGCCGAAGCCGATGAGCCGGTCGAGGAACAGGGCCCAGAGGCGGGTGGCGGTCATTCTGATGCGCAAGCGTCCGGCTTCGGCACGAGCCCGTTGCGCGGCGAATGGGTCGCTCTGTTTGCCTTCGAGGTCCAGCTGGCCGAGGCGCATGCGGTCGAGCTTGTGCCGGTGTTCCGACAGGCGCTGCTCGCGCCGATGCAGGACCTGCCGGGCTGATCGGGAATGGCCCGTCCCAGCCAATACCTTGGCGAGTTGGGTATAGGGCTGGGGAAAGACCTCGCCGCGCCATTGCGCGCATTTTTCGAGCCAAGCTAGGCGGGTCGGGGCGTCGGTGGCACTGTGAATTCGGTCATAGGTGAAGCCGTCTAAATCGACCTCGCCGGCGATCACCGCCCACGATGCGGGATCGTCCACTAGGTTGCCGACATGTGCTGCACCCAGCAAGACACCACCAGTGACCGCGCGAAGCCGACGAAAAAAGAAGCTTTGATCAACCCGGAGTCCCTCCGCGCTCAGCGCTAACGGTCCGTTGCAAAGCAGGGCCGCATTGTCACAGATAAACTGCCCGCCGATGGTCGCGCCGTTGAGGTTAATGCTGCCCGTGACCGTCGCGTCCTTAAAGGACAGGGACGCCGAGAGGTTCGTCCCGTGTGCACTCAGCGCCTCACCGCCGAGGCCGTTGAGAATGGCATTCTCGCAGACGAGATTACCACTGATGATTGCGCGGGTAACATAGACATTTCCCATGACTACGGCGTCATTGAGGAAGAGGGAGTCTGTCAGCGATAGACCTTGCGCGCTTAGCGCTTTGTCCCCGTTGCCAAACAGTTGCGAACCACTGCAGTGCATCTGTCCAACGATATGCGCACCATTGACACAGACAGTGCCCTTGACCGTTGCGGCGCCGAGGAACAGCGAGTTTCCCAGCCTTGCTCCTTGAGCGTTTAGTGCCTTCCCGCCCTTGCCGTCTAAGGTTGCGTCAGCGAAGGATAGCTGCCCGTGGACCGTCGCGCCGTCGAGGTCAACAGTGCCTGAGATCACAGCGCGGCGCAGATACAATGATCCGCGCCATTCTGCGCCTTGTCCAAAGAGGCCGGGCAGCGCGCTGTCGTCGAGTCTTAGCAGCGTCAGCCGGGCATACACGAGTCGCGGTACCTCGACGAGCGTGCAGAAGTCCAACACCAAGTCACCTTGGCTTGTGGCATGACGCAGGTCCAAAGTTACTGAGATCCAGGCTCCTCGTAGCCAAACCCCAGTCCCCGGCAGACCGCACTCGGGCGTTCCGCCGGTGGCGATCAGGCGGATCAGGGGCGCGCGGATGTGGCGGTCGGGAGCAAAGGCCTCGGGTCGGCTACCGTCCCCAAGGCAACACGGCTGATCGGCCCGCGCCGCCTCGATCAGCGTCCGCTCGGCCTCGGTCGCCTCGGGCCAGGCCTCCCATTCGGCCAGCGTCGCGGGCCAGAGGCTCACCCCAGTTTCGCCATCCGCGCGTCCCGCAGGCGGGCGAAATCGTCGCCGGCGTGGTAGCTGGAGCGGGTCAGGGGCGTGGCCGAGACCATCAGGAACCCCTTGCCATAGGCCGATTTCTCGTAGCTGGCGAATTCCTCGGGGGTGACGAAGCGCTCGACCGAATGGTGCTTGGGCGTCGGTTGCAGATATTGGCCGATGGTCAGGAAGTCGACATCGGCCGAGCGCATGTCATCCATGACCTGCAAGACGCCCTGACGATCCTCGCCCAGACCCACCATGATCCCCGACTTGGTGAAGATCGACGGGTCCAGCTCCTTCACCCGCTGCAAGAGGCGCAGCGAGTGGAAATAGCGCGCGCCGGGGCGGACGGTGGGGTAGAGGCCGGGCACGGTTTCGAGGTTGTGGTTGAAGACATCGGGGCGCGCGGCGACCACCACTTCCAGCGCGGAAGCGTCGCAGCGCAGGAAATCGGGGGTCAGGATCTCGATCGTCGTCTCGGGCGCGCGGTGGCGCACGGCGCGGATGGTCTGGGCGAAATGCTCGGCCCCGCCATCGGCCACGTCATCGCGGTCGACCGAAGTGATGACCACATGCTTCAGCCCCAGCGTCGCCACGGCATGGGCCACGCGCCCGGGCTCGAAGGCATCGAGCGCCTGCGGCTTGCCGGTCGCCACGTTGCAGAAGGTGCAGCCGCGGGTGCAGATCTCGCCCATGATCATCATCGTGGCGTGGCCCTGCGACCAGCATTCGCCGACATTGGGGCAGCCGGCCTCTTCGCAGACGGTCGAGAGGCGGTTTTCGCGGATGATCTCGCGCGTCTTGTTGTAGCCCGTGCCGCCCGGGGCCTTGACGCGGATCCAGGCGGGTTTCTTCGGCTGCGCGTTGTCCGGGCGATGCGCCTTTTCGGGGTGACGCTGGTCGGGCAGCTTGAGGTCGCGCATCGGGTCCTCCCCTGGCGGATGGCTGGGGAATATCTAGGCAAATTCCCGCCGGAAAGCAACCAAGCCGCTGCCGTGGCGCCATGCGCGGGATGCATGGCGCAACGCAAAAGGGCCGGTCGCGCGGACCGGCCCTTTCAGCAGATGCAGTCAGGGTCAGGCCGCCTGTTCCTTGTTGGCGTCGACCAGCCAGTTCAGCACGGTCTCGGGCGAGGAGACACCGTAAGGGTCTTCGCCGTGGTTGTCGCAGAGCCCCGGCTCTTCGAACCAGGCCTCGACCACGCCGTCATTGACCACGGCGGCATAGCGCCAGGACCGCAGGCCGAAGCCCAGGTTGTCCTTGCGCACCAGCATGCCCATGCGGCGGGTGAATTCGCCCGAGCCATCGGGGATGACCTGCACATTCGTCAGGCCCTGGGCCTTGGCCCATTGGTTCATGACGAAGCTGTCGTTAACCGACATGCAATAGATCGCGTCGATCCCCTGCGCGGCGAAATCGGCGAAGCCGTTCTCGAAGCCGGGCAGCTGGTAGGTCGAGCAGGTCGGCGTGAAGGCGCCGGGCAGCGAGAACAGCACGACGCGCTTGCCGGCGAAGTAATCCGCCGTGGTCACGTCCTGCCAGCGGAACGGGTTCGGGCCGCCGATGCTGTCATCGCGGACGCGGGTGTGGAAGGTCACCTCGGGAAGCCGGTATCCGGTTTTCATGATGTTGTTTTCCTTGAGGGTTCACGGGAATCGGACCGCAATGGCCCTTGTGCCCCGTCTCGCCAAATCATCGCGATTGTGCAACCGCAAAATCGTCGCATGCCGCGTTGCGGCGCGGGCCTCGGCGGGGATGACGGGAAAAGCGGCGGGCCTGCCTAGCGGCCCAGCATCCGCATGCCCTCGGTCAGGCCTTCCAGCGTCATCGGCACCATCTGCTCTTCGAAGATCTCGTTGATGAGGCGGATGGAATGCGAATGGGTCCAGTATTGCCGGGGCGTCGGGTTGATCCAGAGGTGATGCGCCCAATGCTCGCGCGCCCGGGCCAGCCAGGCGGCGCCGGATTCGTCGTTCCAATGCTCGTTGGCGCCACCCGCGTGCATCACCTCATAGGGCGACATATTGGCGTCGCCGACGAAGATGCATTTGTAATCAGGGCCATAGGTGCGCAGAACCTCCCAGGTCGGGGTGCGGGCGTCCCAGCGGCGGTGGTTGTCCTTCCAGACGAATTCGTAAAGGCAATTGTGGAAGTAGAAATGTTCGAGGTGCTTGAACTCGGCCCGGGCGGCGCTGAACAGTTCCTCGACCACCTTGACATAGGGATCCATCGAGCCGCCCACGTCCAGAAACAGCAGCACTTTCACCGCGTTGCGGCGTTCGGGCCGGGTCTTCACGTCCAGCCAGCCCTGTTCGGCCGTGGCGCGGATCGTGCCGTCCAGATCCAGCTCCTGATCGGCGCCGTCGCGCGCCCAGTTGCGCAGCCGCTTCAGCGCCACCTTGATGTTGCGGGTGCCGAGTTCGACGGAATCGTCGAGGTTGCGGAACTCGCGCTTGTCCCAGACCTTGACCGCGCGGCCGTTGCGGCCCTCTTTCTGGCCCACGCGCACCCCCTCGGGGTTGTAGCCATAGGCGCCGAAGGGCGAGGTTCCGGCGGTGCCGATCCACTTGTTGCCACCCTGATGGCGGCCCTTTTGTTCCTCAAGCCGCTGGCGCAGCGTCTCCATCAGCTTGTCGAAACCGCCCAAGGCCTCGATCTGCGCGCGCTCTTCCTCGGTGAGGTGCTTTTCGGCCATCTTGGTCAGCCAGTCGTCGGGCAGGTCGATGGCATCCAGCACCGCCTCGGGTGTCAGCGCCTCCAGCCCCTTGAAGGCGGCGGCGAAGGCGCGGTCGAACCGGTCGATGTGCTTCTCGTCCTTCACCATCGTGGTGCGGGCGAGGTAATAGAACCCCTCAGGGTCGAATTGCGCCAACCCCGCCTTCAGCGCTTCCAGAAAGCCCAGATATTCCCGCAAGGTGACGGGGACGGCATGCTGGCGGAGCTGATCGAGGAAGGGGCGAAACATCAGGCGATCCAGTCGATCCCCACGGCAAGCGCGGTGGCGACCAGCGCGCCGATGATGCCCCAGACCGCCGCGTATTGCGCGATGTCGAAGCCCGAGCCGCCGTGACGGCGGGCCGAGAGCCCGCCCCAGAGCGCGCCGATGACGATACCCGCGATAATGACCATGATTGCCTCTGTTCCGGCGCCCTTACAAGCGGGCCAGACGCTGGGCCGCATTGCCGATCCGGGCGATTTCTTCATATCGGGCCTGCGCTGCAGCCTCGGAACCGAAGCCATAACGCGCGGCGGGCATCGAGTCGAGCCTCAGCCGGTCGCCTTCGGCCGTGTTGCCCAGCTGCGTCTCGGCCTCCGAGCGGATGAAACCCAGCGAGGCGAGGAAGGCCGCGTTCTCGGTCCGCTCGGCATAGGGGCGGGCCTGTTCGGTCAGATCCAGCGCCATCTGCGTCTGGCCGGTGGCCAGCGCCTGCACCGCCAGATGCATGTCGATATGCGCGGCATGAACCTCGCCGCCCGGGGTGCGACGATAGATCTCGGCCGCGGTCAGCAGCTGGTCCAGCGCCGATTCCCCCCGGTCGCGCGGCGCGAGGCGGGCGTTCAGCATCAGGCTCAGCGCCAGCCGCGTGTCGGTCCAGCCCTGCGCCCGGGCCATGGCCAGCGCCTGCTCGGCCCCCTCGCGGCGCTGCATCAGCCCGCCGTCCGAGGACAGCGCCTGTTCGATCGCCAGCTGCCAGGCGCGCGGCGTCTCGCCCGCGGGCGTGCCGCCCCGGCCGCGCCCGCCCGGGTTCAGCCGGTTGAAGAGCGTGGGCAGCCGCGCCGCCACCTGCTCGCGCGTCATGCCGGGGGTCAGTTCGGGCGCGTTCCAGACCCGCAGGATCAGCATGTCGAAGCCGGTCAGCGTGGTCTGGAAATTGTCGTCGTTGAAGATCGAATCCGCCAGCCGGAACAGGTCGTTGAGCGGGCCCAGCGCCTGGCCGATCTCCTCGTGCAGGCAGTCGCGGATCTCTTGCGGGGTGGTGTCGTCGGGGATGAAGACCGCGGCACTGGTGCGCTGCACCACGTGGGTCCAGTCGATCGACAGGCTGCGGCGGTTGGCCACGAAGTCCTGCCAGGTGGTGACGTTGGGCACCACGAAACAGGCGGCCGCCGGGACCACGGCCTGCATCTGCCGCCGCGGCAGGAATTCCACGGTGATGGTGTTCGCGCCTTCGGGCGCGGTCGGCGCGCGGGCGATGTCGATCGCGGCCTCGGCGTTCAGGCGCCCGATCAGCCGGTCGAGGTCGGCCACCGCCGTCGCGGGCAGGGCGCCGCGGGTGACCACGGTGACCGGCCCGTCAAAGCGCGAAAAGGCCGGGATCGCCCGCCCGCTCTCCATGGCGAAACCGAGTTCGAGGAAATCGGCGACCATCTCCTGGTTCGAGCGGCCGGGCGCCAGCGGATCGACCGCGCCCGGCCGATAGATCGCCATGGGCTGCGCGGCGCCGACGTTGGATTGCAGCCGCGCCACTTCGGTCGTCGGCACGCAAGCGGTCAGGGCGATCCCTGCCAGGGCGATGAGCGGGGCCTTCATGCCGCTTGCCTTTCCATGAGTCCGGCGACCAACGCCCGGTAATCGCTGAGGGTTCCGTTCGGCATCTCGCTCAGCGCCCGCCGCCAGTGCCGCGCGCCGGGTTGCCCGGCGAAAAGCCCCAGCAGGTGCCGCGTCACGCCGATCAGCCGCCCGCCGCGTTGCAGATGGGCGGCGATCACGTCCTCCATCCCGGCCGCGACCTCCAGCGGATCAGCCTCGGGCGCGGTGTCGCCGTAGATCAGGCGATCCGCCGGGCCCAGGATCTCGGCCGGGCGGTGATAGGCGGCGCGCCCGATCATCACCCCGGCAAAGCCCCGCGCCAGCAGCGCCCGGGCCTCGTCCAGCGTGCCGATCCCGCCGTTGACGCAGATCGTGAGGTCGGGGAATTCCGGGATCATCCGCGCCACCAGATCGTAGTCGAGCGGCGGCACCTCGCGGTTTTCCTTGGGCGAGAGGCCCTGCAGCCAGGCCTTCCGCGCATGCACGGTGACGCGGCGGATGCCCGCCTCCCGCGCCGCCTGCAGGAGGGCGGGCAGCGCCTCTTCCGGGTTCTGGTCATCGACGCCGATGCGGCATTTGACGGTGACCTCGACCGCGCTCGCCGCGCGCATCGCCGCCAGACACTCGCCGACCAGCCCGGGCGTATTCATCAGCACGGCGCCGAAACAGCCCGATTGCACCCGGTCCGAGGGGCAGCCGACATTAAGGTTGATCTCGCTGTAACCAGCGTCTGCCCCTAGCCGTGTGGCCTCGGCCAGTTCCGCGGGGTCCGAGCCGCCCAGTTGCAGCGCCACCGGCTGCTCGGCGGGGTCGAATCGCAGCAGGTGCAGCGCGCCCCCCCGGACCAGCGCCGCCGAGGTCACCATTTCCGTGTAAAGCAGGGCATGCCGCGACAGCCGCCGGTGGAACTGGCGGCAGGCGGAATCGGTCCAGTCGAGCATGGGCGCGACGGAAAGGCGCCAGGCGGGGGGAGTCGTCACTCAATCACCGGTCTTGATGTGCCGGGAAGCATAGCCGAGCCCGGCGGCGAGGTCCACAAAGCCCGGGCGCCCGTCGCGCCGCCTCGCGGATCTTTGCGCGGCCCGGCTGCGACCGTCGCGCTCCTTGACATCGCGCCGCCCGCGCCCCATCCCGGCCGAAACTCAGGAGGAACGCCCGTGACCGACGCATCCGCCCCGACCAAGACGATCCTGCGCGCGCTGAAGGGCGAGACCCAGGCCGTCCCGCCCGTCTGGATGATGCGCCAGGCCGGGCGCTATCTGCCGGAATACCGCGCGACCCGGGCGCAGGCGGGGGATTTCCTGTCCTTGTGCTACAATCCCGAGCTTGCGGCCGAAGTCACCCTGCAGCCGATCCGCCGCTATGGGTTCGATGCGGCGATCCTCTTTGCCGATATCCTGCTGATCGGCCAGGCGCTGGGGGTGAAGCTCTGGTTCGCCGAGGGCGAGGGCCCGCGGATGGAGACGGTGACCGATGCCGCGGGCGTCGCCGCCCTGCGCCCGGCGGCCGAAGTGCACGAGACGCTGGCCCCGATCTACGAGACGCTGAAGATCCTGACCGGCGCATTGCCGCGCGAGACGACGCTGATCGGCTTCGCTGGCGCCCCCTGGACCGTTGCCACCTATCTGGTGGCCGGTCGCGGCACCAAGGATCAGGGCCCGGCGCATGACTTCATCGCCCGCGACCGCGACGGATTTGCGGCGCTTATCTCGGTGCTCGAGGCGGCGACGGTCGAATATCTCTCGGCCCAGGTCGAAGCCGGGGCCGAGGTGGTCAAGCTCTTCGACAGCTGGGCCGGCAGCCTCAGGGGACAGGATTTCGACGATTTCGCCCTGGCGCCCACCAGGCGCATCATTGCCGCCTTGAAGGCCCGCCACCCCGGCCTGCCGGTCATCGCCTTCCCGCGCGAGGCGGGCGAGCGCTACATCGGCTTCGCCCGGGCGACGGGGGCCGATTGCGTGGCGCTCGACAATTCGGTCAGCGCCGATTGGGCGGCCGCGCATGTGCAGAAGGACGGCTGCGTGCAGGGCAACCTCGCGCCGCATCACATGGTCGAGGGCGGCCCGGCCCTGACCGCCGAGACGAAGCGCATCGTCCAGACCTTCTCGCAGGGTCCGCATATCTTCAACCTCGGCCACGGCATCACGCCCGACGCCAACCCCGACAACGTGCAGCGGATGATCGACGCGATCCGCGGCTGATTTCATTCTGCGGCAAATACGCAGGGGGGTTCTCAGGGGGAGCCTGCTCCCCCTGAGCGGGGGGTGCGGGGGGCCGGCCCCCCGCTTCCTCCTTCACGGCCGCTCCAGCCGATAACCGCTGCCATCCCGCACCGCGACATGGAAGGCCGGGCGCAGATAATGCCCGCCGGTGAACAGCGCGCCATCGGTGGCCAGCTCGTCCAGCAGCCGCTTGCGGGTCACCCGGGCGCGGTCCATGTCCATGTCGAAGGCGATGCCGATCTCGGGGTCGATGGCCTGCAGCGCGGGCGCGTGGATGATGTCGCCGCCATGGATCAGCTGGGCCCGCCCGCTCGACAGCCGCCAGCCGCCGTGCCCCGGGGTGTGGCCGTCCAGCGGCAGGGCGGTCAGGCCGGGCGCGATCGCGTCCTCGGGCCCGATCAGCCGCAGCCGGTCGCCATAGGCCGCCAGCACCGCCCGGGCCAGCTGCGCCCAGCCCGGGATCGGATCGGGCAGGGGGGCGGTCTGGCTCTCGTCCGACCAGAACCCATGTTCATCGCGGCGCACCACCAGCTCGGCGCGGGGGAAGACCGCCGCGCCTTCGGCCGAGATCATGCCGGCGATATGGTCAGGGTGCAGATGGGTGGCGAAGAGCACATCGACATCCTCGGGCGCGACACCCGCCTCGGCCATCGCCTCGGGCAGGAAGCCGCAGGTCGGCCCGAACAGGTTCCGCGGCCCCGCGTCGCACAGCACCGTCCGACCGCCATTGCGGATCAGCACCGCGTTGAAATTGGTGGCGATCTTGTCGATGCCCTGCCGCTCCAGCAGCGCGGTGATATGCTCGGGCCGGGTGGCGGGGAACAAGGCTGCGCCGAAATCGGTGCTGCCATCGGTCAGGATGGTGACGTCGGCCTCGCCGATGGTGCGGGTTGCGATACGGCTCATGGGGTCCTCCTCTGTTCGGGGCCAAGCTAGCATGGCGTGGCAAACGGGCAACCGCCGCGTGGCCGTTTCGGCGGGCGTCGCAGGCGCCGCTTGTGGCAAATGCTGCGGTGCAGTAATTCGGAGATCATGGAACATGACCCCGATCTCGTCGCCGCCTTCGCCGCGCTTGCGCATCCGCAGCGGCTGGCCGTGGTGCGGCTCTTGATGCGGCATTACCCGCGCCGGGTGGCGGCGGGAGAGATCGGGGCGGTGCTGGGGCTGAAACCCTCGACCCTTTCGGGCTATCTGGCGCAGTTGCAGGAGGCGGGGCTCATCACGCAGGAGCGTCGGGCGACCTCGCTCCTCTATGCCGCCTCGGTCGAGGGGGCGACGGCGCTGAACGAGGGCTGGATCGGCGCGCTTTGCGGCGGGCGCGGCTGGCCGGGCGCCGGGGCGCCGGGCAAGCGGGTGCGCAACGTGCTGTTCCTGGGGCAGGGCAATGCCGGACCCTCGCTGATGGCCGAGGCCCTGTTGCGCGCCGCGGCGGGCGAGGCGATCGAGGCGTTTTCCGCCGGGCTGAGCCCCGCGGCCGAGGTCGACGCGGCGCTGATCGCCTTTCTGGCCGAGCGCGGGCATGACACCGGTCCCCTCTGGGCCAAGCCGCTGGGCACCTGGCTGGGTGAGGGGGCGCCACCCTTCGATATCGTCGTGACGCTGGGCGACCGTGCCGCCTCGCGCGCCCCGGACTGGAGCGGCGCACCGCATCGGGCCGCCTGGCGGCTCGCCCCCGGGCAGAGCCTCGAGGCGCTGCACGGTGATCTGGCGCAGCGCATCGCGGCGCTGGCGCGGCTCGACCTGGCGGTGACGCCGCCCGGCCGGGTGCAGGACGTGCTCGACGCGATGGCCGAGCCGGTCGCGGCCTAGGCCGCCCGATTGACCTGAATCAAGGAGGGGGGCTTCGGGACATGGCATCCCGTGCTGACGCATGCACGAAAGGGAATGTCATGGACTCCAAAGCCGATCTCGCCGCCATCAAGCACCGCTCGCGGGCGCTGATCCAGGCGGTCAACGCGCCGATGAAGGGCTTTGGCCAGCTCAGCGCCGCGGTGAAGGAGCCGGGCGCGCTGACGACCAAGGAAAAGGAGTTCGTGGCCATCGGCATCGCCGTGGTGCAGGGCTGCGACGATTGCGTGGCCTTCCACATCGAGGTGTTGCAGAAACTCGGCGCCAACCGCGAGGAATTCGCCGAGGTGCTGGGCATGTGCCTGCAGATGGGCGGCGGCCCGGTGGTGATGAACGCGGGCCGCGCGCTGGCGGTCTGGGACCAGCTGGCGGCCTGAGGGCCGCCCGCCGTCGCCCTAGAGATCAGTGTGTTTCATCACATGCCGGGCGTGGCCGACGATCAGCGGATCGGGCTGGCCGACGATCTCGGGATCCTTGCCGGGATAGTCCAGCGAGGCCAGGAAATGCTTCATGCAATTGAGCCGCGCGCGTTTCTTGTCCTTGGATTTGACAATGGTCCAGGGCGCATCGGCGGTGTCGGTGTAGAAGAACATCGCCTCCTTGGCGGCGGTGTATTCGTCCCACAGATCCAGCGAGGCCTTGTCGATGGGCGAGAGTTTCCAGCGTTTCAGCGGATCGGTCTCGCGTTCCAGGAACCGGCGGCGCTGTTCGTCGGGCGTGACCGAGAACCAGTATTTGTACAGCCGGATCCCCGAGCGGACCAGCATCCGTTCCAGATCCGGCGCCTGGCGCATGAATTCGAGGTATTCCTCGGGCGTGCAGAAGCCCATGACCCGCTCGACCCCGGCGCGATTGTACCAGGACCGGTCATAGAAGACCATTTCGCCCGCGGTCGGCAGATGGGCGATGTAGCGCTGGAAATACCATTGCCCGCGCTCGGCCTCGGAGGGTTTGTTCAGCGCCACGACCCGGGCGAAGCGCGGGTTCAGATGTTCGGTGAAGCGCTTGATCGTACCGCCCTTGCCCGCGGCATCGCGCCCCTCGAAGAGGATGACGAATTTCTGCCCGGTCTCCTGCGCCCAGAGCTGGACCTTCAGCAGTTCCGCCTGAAGCCTGGCCTTCTCCACCTCGTAGGGGCGGCGGGCCAGACGGTGGGGATAGGGGTAATGCGTGCTCTCGAACGCGGCCTGCAGCGCGGCGCCGGTGAGCGGCGGCGCGGGCCGGGGTGCGGACGCCGGGGCGGCAGCGGGTGCCGGTTGCGGGGTCACGGGAAGGGGCGGCGGGGCGGCTTGATCGTCCATGCGAGGCTCCGAGTGAGGCGGTTCGGGAGGATCATACCATCCCCGGGTTTCCGGCGCCTTGATCTTGTGCACCCCCCACACTGGGGTGATTCGGCGGGATGCACGGTCAGAGAGGCGCGGTGATCTGACGTTTGATGAGTGTTCACGAAAATGTGATCCGTGGCAGATTCCTGGCTGGAAAAAGGCGAAAAAATGGCACCAAGAGACGGTTAATCAAAGATAAATTTGAAATTCATGACATTGCGCTAAAAACCGGCTCAGACTTTCTGATTTAAACTGCGACATAGAGAAGTCCGGCCTCCTGTGCGGCGACCCTGGCGGCGAGAGTTCTCTTGCCAGTTGAGCGATCGGGGCGCAGCCTTGTGTCATGTGACAGTCAAAATGGTGAAGATCATGCGTTATCCACTCTCTCTCGAACCGGTGCTCCGCGCCTGGAGACGTGAAGAAAGCGGCGCGGTCACCGTTGAATTCGTGATCCTTTTGCCGTTCATGATCGGCCTTCTGGGCCTGATCGCCGCGGCCAGCCTGTACCTGGCGCTTGCGAGCGATGTGCAGCAACTTTCCTACGAACTGGCCCGCGCCTCGCTCCCTGAGGCGCAGGCGACCGAAACCGAGGCGGAATGCGATGACCTCGGCGCCCGATGGGTGCCGACGCTGGCCGCCAACCTGCCGATGCTCGATGCCGACCGGGTGCTGGACGTGACCTGCCAGCAGGACCCCGCCAACGACCTCCTCCAGGTGACCGTCAATTACGACACACGCGGCACGCTGGCGGCGATCCTCGGAGGGCTGATCGGGATGGAGTTCCACTCGTTCCGGCGCAGTTCCTTCATCAGGTGGTAAGGAATGCCTGATAGCCCGGCCGCCCGTTCGGAAAAGGGGGCGGTGTCCGTCTTGTTCATGATCCTGCTGCCGGTGCTGTTGCTGGCAGGGGGGCTGGCCATCGACGTCACCGCCCTGAATGCCGAACGCCGCTATGTGCAGGCGCAGGCCGATCTGGCGGCGCTGGCGGCGGCCCGGCATCTGACGGGCGCGGCTGAATCCCGCCAGGCCGCGCGGCAGACGGTGGCCGGCAACCGGGTGTTCGTGGCCTCGCCGCTTGCCGATTCCGATATCGTCTTCGGCGTGCTGAGCGGCGCCGATTTCATCCCGACCGCCGATCAGTCCAGCACGCAGGGCGCCGATGCCGTCCGCGTCGTGGTCGAAGCCCCGGCGCAGATGTACCTGCTCGATCTGTTCTTCCCGCTCGAGGACAGGGTCGTCCGGCGCGAGGCCGTCGCGGCGATCGAGCGGCCGCGCGTCAGCTTCTCGCTGGGCAATTGCCTGGCCGAACTCTCGCTTCTGGGAACCCTGCTGCGGCCCTATCTCGGGGTGCAGACCGATGTGCTGTGCAGCGGGCGCGGGGTCGATACGCAGGTTTCGCTGCCGGGTGTGCTGGAGGCCAGTGCGGCGCTGCTCACCCCCTCGGGCGAGCCCTTCACCTATGGCGATGTGCTGGATGCCGACCTGTCGGCGGGCGCGCTGCTGTCCACGATCACCGGGCTCCCGCAGCAACTGGGCCTTGGCCCCAGCGTGCAGCTGGGGCAGGCGCTGCAGCTGCCCGACTCGGTGCGACGGCTGCATGTCGGCGCGCCGATCGGGGCGGCCTCGATCCAGCAGGCCGATCTGGTCTTCGCCATCGCCGAACTGATGGCCGAGCGCGTGGCCTCGGTCGATGTGGGCCTGCACCTGGGCGAGCAGCAGGTCGGCGCCGTGGTGCGGGTCGGCGATTCGCGCCAGATGGTGATCAACGTGATCCCCGGCAGCCCCGAGGCCCGGGCCAGCACGGCGCAGATCCGGGTCGATCTGAACACGATCCGCCTGCTGGGCCTGCTTGACCTCAATATCAGCCTGCGCGTGGCCAGCGCCGAGGCGGTGCTGACCGACCAGGGCGACGCCTGCGCCACTGATCCTCTGGCGGTGGTCGCCGATTTCCAGCCGATCGACGCGCGGCTGGTCGATATCGACCTGTCGATGCGGCTGACGGGGCTTGTGGGCGCGCTGGTGCCGCTGGAACTGAGCACCGACGGGATGCGCGACGTCACGCGCACCGGCTTTGGCTTCACCCGCGCGCGCTATGAAACCGAGCCGCGGGTCACCTTCTCGCCCTCCGAGGGCGTGGTTGCCAACCTGTTGTCGGTGCTGAACAGCCTGACGCTGGGGGTCTATGGCCACAATCTGCCGCGTCTGCCGCTGGGGGGCTCGCTGCTGGGTCAGCAGACCTCGCTCCTGGAGGCGGGGGAAGAGGTGCTGCTGGACCTGCTGGGCCTCGATCTGGCGCGGGCCGAGCTGGAACTCCTCGACCTGTCCTGCCCCTCGCCGAACCCCTGGCTGGTGCGCTGACGGGCGGGCAGGCGAGGCGCCCGAACGATTGCCACCGTTGCCGGCATCACGCATGCCGAAGGTGTTAGCGCGCGCACGTTCTTGTGAAATAATCTTGCGCGGGTTATTCAGCGCCCGACGACCAGACGGGCGGCGCCTCGCCCGGCCCTTGCAACGGAGGACCAACGTGAAGATCGGGGCACCGAAAGAGATATTCCCGGGTGAAAACCGGGTCGCCATGACGCCGGACTCGGCGCTGCAACTGCAAAAGCTTGGCCATAGCTGCGTGATCGAGACCGGGGCGGGTGCCGCCTCGGGCTTCGAGGATGCCGCCTATGCCGCCGCGGGCGTGGAAATCGTCCCCTCGGCCGACGCCCTCTTCGCCGCTGCCGATGTGGTGGTGAAAGTGCGCGAGGCCACGGCCGAGGAAATGGGCCGTCTGCGCCCCGACCAGACGCTGATCGCCTTCTTCTGGCCCGCGCAGAACGCGGAAATGCTGGAACTGGCCAAGGAAAAGGGCGCCACCGTCGTCGCCATGGACATGGTGCCGCGCATCAGCCGTGCGCAGAAGATGGACGCGCTGTCGTCGATGGCCAACATCGCCGGCTACCGCGCGGTGATCGAGGCCGGCAACAACTTCGGCCGCTTCTTCACCGGGCAGGTGACGGCCGCGGGCAAGGTGCCGCCGGCCAAGGTGCTGGTGGTCGGCGCCGGTGTCGCGGGTCTGGCGGCCATCGGCACCTCGACCTCGCTCGGTGCCATCACGCTCGCGTTCGACGTGCGGCCGGAAGTGGCCGAGCAGATCGAATCGATGGGCGCCGAATTCGTCTATCTCGATTTCGCCGAGGCCCAGCAGGACGGCGCCGCCACCGGCGGCTATGCCGCGCCCTCGAGCCCGGAATTCCGCGAGGCCCAGCTGAAGAAATTCCGCGAACTGGCGCCCGAGGTCGATATCGTCATCACCACCGCCCTGATCCCCGGCCGTCCGGCGCCCAAGCTCTGGACCGAGGACATGGTGGCGATGATGAAGCGCGGCTCGGTCATCGTCGACCTTGCGGCCGAGCGCGGCGGCAATTGCGACCTGACGGTCAAGGACCAGAAGATCGTGACGCCGAACGGCGTGACCATCGTCGGCTACACCGACTTCCCCAGCCGGATGGGCACCCAGGCCTCGACGCTTTATGCCAACAATATCCGGCACATGATCTTCGATCTGACGCCGGGCAAGGATGGCGTCATCAACCACAACATGGAGGATGACGTGATCCGCGGCGCGACGGTCGCCAAGGACGGCGCCATCACCTTCCCGCCGCCGCCGCCCAAGATCCAGGCCATCGCCGCCGTCAAGCGCGAGAAGCCGAAGGAGCTGACGCCGGAAGAGAAACGCGCCCAGGAAGTCGCCGCTTTCAAGGCGCAGACCAAGCAGCAGGTCACGCTGCTGGCGGTGGGCGGGGGGCTTTTGCTGCTGGCCGGGGCCTTTGCGCCCGCCAGCTTCATGGCGCATTTCATCGTCTTCGTGCTGGCGGTTTACGTCGGCTTCCAGGTCATCTGGAATGTCAGTCATTCGCTGCACACCCCGCTCATGGCGATCACCAACGCGATCTCCTCGATCATCATCCTCGGCGCGCTGATGCAGATCGGCTCGGGCAGCTGGCTGGTGATGATCCTCGCGGCGCTTTCGGTCCTGATGGCCGGCGTCAACATTTTCGGTGGCTTCATGGTCACGCGGCGCATGCTCGCCATGTTCCAGAAGTCGTAAGGAGCGGTTCACAATGGCTTATGGTTTCACGACCGCCGCTTACGTCGTCGCGGCCGTTCTCTTCATCCAGTCGCTGGGCGGGCTCTCGGGCCAGGAAAGCGCCAAGCGCGCCGTCTGGTACGGCATTGTCGGCATGGCCCTGGCCGTCGTCGCCACTCTCATGGGGCCGGGCGCCGGTAACTGGGCGGTCTCGCTGGTCATGATCGCCATCGGCGGCGCCGGTGGCTGGGTCGTCGCCCAGCGCGTGCAGATGACCGAGATGCCGCAGCTGGTCGCGGCGATGCACTCGCTGGTCGGCCTCGCGGCCGTCTTCATCGGTTACAACGGCCATATCGAGATGGTCCGCGTGGCCGGTCTGCACGACGATCCCGCCGCGCTGGCCGCGCTGTCCGGCTTTGCCGCGACGGTGGCCCACAAGACCGCGGCCGAGATTGCGGTCCTGAAGATCGAGGTCTTCCTCGGCGTCTTCATCGGGGCGGTGACCTTCACCGGCTCGGTCATCGCCTATGGCAAACTGGCGGGCAAGGTCGACGGCAAGGCCAACAAGCTGCCCGGCGGACACATGCTGAACGCGGGCGCGGCGCTGATCTCGCTGATCCTGCTGGTGCTCTATTTCCAGGGCGCGGGCACCTGGGCGCTGCTTCTGATGACGCTGGCCGCCTTCTTCATCGGCTATCACCTCATCATGGGCATCGGCGGCGCCGACATGCCGGTCGTGGTGTCGATGCTGAACAGCTATTCCGGCTGGGCGGCGGCGGCGATCGGCTTCTCTCTGTCGAACGATCTGCTGATCGTGGTAGGGGCGCTGGTCGGCTCGTCCGGGGCGATCCTGTCCTACATCATGTGCAAGGCCATGAACCGCAGCTTCATCTCGGTCATCCTGGGCGGCTTCGGCGGCACCACGGGCCCGGCGATGGAGATCACCGGCGAGCAGATCGCCATCGACGCCGACGGCGTGGCGGCGGCGCTGAACGAGGCCGACTCGGTGGTAATCGTCCCGGGCTACGGCATGGCGGTGGCGCAGGCCCAGCAATCGGTCAGCGAGTTGACCCGCAAGCTGCGCGCCAAGGGCAAGAACGTCCGCTTCGCCATCCACCCGGTGGCGGGCCGTCTGCCGGGGCACATGAACGTGCTGCTGGCCGAGGCCAAGGTGCCCTATGACATCGTGCTGGAAATGGACGAGATCAACGACGACTTCCCGGAAACGGATGTGGTCATCGTCATCGGCTCCAATGACATCGTGAACCCCGCGGCGCAGGAAGATCCGAACTCGCCCATCGCCGGGATGCCGGTGCTGGAGGTCTGGAAGGCGAAACAGGTCTTCGTGTCGAAGCGTGGCCAGGGCACCGGCTATTCCGGGATCGAGAACCCGCTGTTCTACAAAGAGAATACGCGGATGTTCTACGGCGACGCCAAGAAGTCGATCGACCAGCTTCTGCCGATGATCGAGTGATTGACCGGCACTGAGAGACAGGGAACGGGGGGCCAGGCGCCCCCCGTTTTCTTTTGCCCGCCGAAGGTCGCCCGCCGGCCCGCAGCGTGGATTTCTTGCGGTGAAGGGGCAGGGCGCAGGGCTTTCCTTTCGTCCCCATTGCTTCACCCGCGCATTTTCCCATTGAACAGGAGGGGTCTCAGCCCCTATGTTTACCGGGCACGGTGTTTGCGTACCGTTGCACGACATTCACGGCCCGGGTCTCCCTGTTCGGTGAGAAGCGGGCGGGATCGGCCCTCAAAGCCGTAGGAACGCCTGGTCTGGTTCAAGCCGATCGGGTCTGTCATGGACGCGGCGCTCCGGCGCGCGCGTCGGAGCCTGTAACCGCGATGCCATGGGGCGCATCAGTTAGGATCGAGACCGGGACGCGCGAAGGCGTCTCCCGCCGTCCGCCTGCGCCCGGGCTCGCCCACACATTCCCCCCAGCTTCCGTGCCGCGCGGCCCTTCGGGACCGGGCGCACCGCCTCTGGGGGCGAGAAAGATACCATGGGAAAGAAACTACTCATTGATGCCACGCATGCGGAGGAAACCCGCGTCGTGGTCCTGGACGGCAACAAGGTCGAGGAATTCGATTTCGAGACCATCCACAAGCGCCAGCTTGCCGGCAACATCTACCTCGCCAAGGTAACCCGCGTCGAACCCTCGCTGCAGGCGGCCTTCGTCGATTACGGCGGCAACCGCCACGGTTTCCTCGCCTTCGCCGAGATCCACCCCGATTACTACCAGATCCCCGTCGCCGACCGCCGCGCCCTGATCGAGGAAGAGCGCGCTCTGGCCCGCGATCAGGAAGAGGAAGGCAACCGCCGCGCCCGCAAGCGCCGTGACCATGCCCCCGCCGCCGAGGAACAGGCGACCGAGGAGCAGGGCGCCGACGAGGCCAGTGCCGCGGTCGAGGCCGCCGACACCGCCAGCATCGAGCCGGTCAACGGCATGGATGCCGAGGGCGTTGCCGAAGCGCCCGCCGCCGAAGCGCCCGCCGTGGCGGAGGACGCACCGCGCGGCCGTCGCAAGCGTGCCCAGGCTGCCGAGGACGACAGCGCCGCGGAAACCACCGCGACTGACGCGCCCGCGCCCCAGGCCGCCCAGGCTGAAGGGATGGAGCATCGCACCTATGGCGCGATGGATATCGTCGAGCTGGGCGAGGACGAGACCGCCGACGGTCCCGAAGTCGCCACTTCGCGCTCGGATGACGAGGAAGAGCCCTACAGCGCCCGCGACCATGCCTCCGACATCGACAGCGAGATCGAATCGGTCGCCGACGAGGATGTCTCGGACGAGGTGCGCCCGCCGCGCCGGACCCGCGGCCGCCGCTACAAGATCCAGGAAGTCATCAAGGTCCGGCAGATCATGCTGGTCCAGGTCGTGAAGGAAGAGCGTGGCAACAAGGGCGCCGCGCTGACCACCTATCTGTCGCTCGCCGGCCGCTATTGCGTGCTGATGCCGAACACGGCGCGGGGTGGTGGCATCAGCCGCAAGATCACCAACGCCGCCGACCGCAAGAAGCTCAAGGACATCGCGTCCGAATTCGACGTGCCCGATGGCGCGGGCCTCATCATCCGCACGGCCGGTGCCAACCGCACCAAGCCCGAGATCAAGCGCGATTATGAATACCTGTTCCGCCTGTGGGAGCAGATCCGCGACCTGACGCTGAAGAGCATCGCACCCGCGCCGATCTATGAAGAGGGCAACCTCATCAAGCGCTCGATCCGCGATCTCTACAACAAGGACATCGACGAGGTTCTGGTCGAGGGCGAGGGCGGTTACCGCACCGCCAAGGACTTCATGAAGATGATCATGCCGTCCCACGCCAAGAATGTGCAGCTCTACACCGAGCAGATGCCGCTCTTCGCGCGCTTCCAGGTGGAAAGCTATCTGGGGTCGATGTTCAACCCGACCGTGCAGCTGAAGTCGGGCGGCTATATCGTCATCGGCGTGACCGAGGCGCTGGTTGCCATTGACGTGAACTCGGGCAAGTCGACGCGTGAAGGCTCCATCGAGGACACGGCGCTGAAGACCAACCTCGAAGCCGCCGACGAGATCGCCCGCCAGCTGCGCCTGCGCGACCTGGCCGGTCTGATCGTCATCGACTTCATCGACATGGAAGAGCGCAAGAACAACGCCTCGGTCGAGAAGCGCCTGAAAGAGGCCCTGCGCAACGACCGCGCGCGGATCCAGGTCGGCCGCATCTCGGGCTTCGGCCTGATGGAGATGTCGCGCCAGCGCCTGCGCCCCGGCATGATCGAGGCGACGACGCAACCCTGCCCGCATTGCCACGGCACGGGTCTGATCCGGTCCGACAATTCGCTGGCCCTGCAGATCCTGCGGGCGCTGGAAGAAGAGGGCACGCGCAACCGCTCGAAAGAGGTGCTGGTCAAGGCGCCGATCGGGATCGTCAACTACCTCTTCAACTCGAAGCGCGAGCATCTGGCGCAGATCGAGCAGCGCTATGGCATGGCGATCCGGCTGGAAGCCGATCCCTCGCTGATCTCGCCCGATTACGTGATCGAGAAGTTCAAGACCGCGACCCGGATCGTGCAGATCCCGGCGACGCCGGTGATCTCGCTCGACGCGCAGACCATGCATGACGTGGACGACGATCTGGCCGACGAGTTCGAGGACGAGACCGAGGTCGAGGCCGAAGCCGAGGCCGAGGCGCCCGAAGCGGCGGCCGAGCCCAAGGGCGAGAACGGCGAAAACGGCGAGGGCGGCAAGCGCAAGCGCCGTCGGCGTCGGCGTCGTCGGGGCGGCAAGGATGGCGAAGCCCGGGGCGATGCTTCGGATGCCGAGGGTGACGAGGGTGACGAAGGCGAGGCCGATGCGGCCGAGACCGAGGCGGAGGCCGTCGAGGCCCCGGCCGAGGCGCCAGCGGAAGCCGCGGCCGAGGTGGTGACCGAGGAGGCGGCCGAGCCCGCCGCCGAGGAAAAGCCCGCCCGCAAGCGCCGCAGCCGCAAGCCGAAGGCCGGTGAGGAAGGTGCGGAAGCGCCCGCCGAGGCCCCGGCCGAAGCCCCCGCGGCCGAAGCGCCTGCTGCCGAGGCTCCGGCCGAGGAAGCGCCCGCCAAGCCCAAGCGGACCCGCGCCCGCCGCAAGACCAAGGCCGAGCTGGCCGCCGAGGCGGAAGCCGCCGCCGCGCCCGCGGTTCCGGCCGAGGCGCCCGTCGAAACGCCTGTCGAGACGCCTGTTGAAACGCCCGTCGAGGCGCCGCAGCAGACCCCCGACGAAGCGCCCGTCGAGGCCCCGGTGGAAGCCCCGGTCGAGACGCCCGCCGAGGCTCCGGTCGAGACCCCGGTCGAGGTTCCGGCCGAACAGACCGCCGCGGCACCCGAGGCGCCCGCTCCGGCGGCCGAGACCACTACCGATCCCTCGCGGCCGCGCCGCGCGGGCTGGTGGTCGCGCAAGAGCTGATCCCGGGATGCCGGGGCCCTGCGCCCCGGTGTCGCAGTGATGGAAACGTGAGCCGCGCCCCCCGTGACGAACGGGGGGCGCGTCGCTATCAGGGACCGACCAAAGGAGCCTGCCGATGTTCGGGATCGACCTTTTCGACGCTGCCCTGATGCCGTCCCTGTTCGTGGCGCTGCTGGCGGGGCTGTTGTCGTTCCTCAGCCCCTGCGTGCTGCCCATCGTGCCGCCCTATCTGGCCTATATGTCCGGCATCTCGATGCGCGAACTGACCGAGAGCCGGGGCCTCAGCCCTGCCACGGTGCCGGCGCTGTTCTTCGTCATGGGGCTGAGCACGGTCTTCCTGTTCCTGGGCTTCACCGCCTCGTCGCTTGGGCGGCTGTTCCTGGCCTACCGACAGGAATTCGCCATGGCGGCGGGCGTGGTGGTCATCGTCATGGGCCTGCATTTCCTCGGCCTCTTCCGGCTGGGTTTCCTGATGCGCGAGGCCCGGTTCGAGGGCGGCAAGGGCGGCTCGGCTTTCGGCGCCTATGTGCTGGGGCTGGCCTTCGCCTTCGGCTGGACGCCCTGCATCGGCCCGATCCTCGGCACGATCATCACTCTCGCCGCGGCCGAGGATTCGGTGGCGCAAGGCACGGCGCTGCTGGCGGCCTATGCCGTGGGCCTGGGCCTGCCCTTCCTGCTGGCGGCGATCTTCATCACCCGCTCCATGCGGTTGATGAACCGGCTGAAACCCTGGATGGGCTGGATCGAGAAGGCAATGGGCGTGCTGCTGGTGGTGGTCGGCGTGGCGCTGATTACCGGCTGGATGGCCGATTTCTCGTTCTGGCTGCTCGAGGTCTTCCCGGCGCTGGGTCGGATCGGCTGATCCTGCGGGCGATGCTTTCCGGGTGCGTGGCGCGGGCCTTTCTCCATAGTCGCGCCCCCGGGGTCGCTTTCAGAGAGGCCGAGCCCCCGGGGATAATCATGAAAGACAGAGGGGCGGCCCCGCAGGGCCACAGCCTTAATCCCTGAACTGCAGCGCATGCAGGCGCGCATAGGCGCCGTCCCGGGCCAGCAGCGTCTCGTGATCGCCTTCCTCGACGACCTTGCCCGCCTCCATCACCACGATCTTGTCGGCATGGCGGATGGTGGAAAGCCGGTGCGCGATGACCAGCGTGGTGCGCCCGGCGCTGAGCTTGTCCAGCGCCTCCTGCACCAGTGCCTCGGAGCGCGCGTCCAGCGCCGAGGTCGCTTCGTCCAGCAAGAGGATCGGCGACTCGCGCAGCAGCGCCCGGGCGATCGCCACCCGCTGCCGCTGCCCGCCCGACAGCGCCGAGCCGCGCGGGCCGACCCGGGTGTCGAGCCCCTCGGTCAGCGAGGGCAGGAATTCATCGACATGCGCCGCGGCGATGGCCTGCGGCAGCCGGGCCTCGGCCCCCGCCGGCGCGCCCATCAGCACGTTGTCGCGCAGCGTCTCGTCAAAGAGCGCGCTGTCCTGCGCAACCACGCTGAACAGGTCCCGCAGCCCCCGCAGGTCCATGCGCGAGACATCCTCGCCGCCGATCGTCACCCGGCCCGATTGCGGATCGGCAAGGCGCGTGAGCAGCGTGAAGACCGTCGATTTCCCCGCGCCCGAGGGGCCGACCAGCGCCGTGGTCTTGCCCGCCTCGGCGGTGAAGGAGAGCGCGCGCAGCACCGGCTCGCTGTCATAAGCGAAGGTCACGCCCTCGAAACGGATCGTCTCGGCCCCCTTGGCGGGCAGGGGGGCGAGCGGGCCCTCGGGCTGCGAGATGCGGGGCTTTTCGTCCAGCAGCCGGTGGATCCGCTCCAGCGAGGCCAGCACGTTCTGCCAGGCGCCCGACATCGTGCCGAGGCGGCGCAGCGGTTCGAACAGAAGGGCGATGGCGGCGACGAAGGTCATGAACTCGCCGACCGTGCGGTCACCGGCGACGATCTGCGCCCCGGCGAAGGTCAGCACCAGCGTGAAGCCCAGCGCCGCCACCAGATCCGACATCGACCCCATCGCCGCCTGACCCGCCGCCACCCGCACCCGGGCCTTGACGAAGCGCGAGAGCACGCGCGACAGGCGGTCGCCCTCGCTGGTCTCGATGCCGGTGCGCTGGATGGTCTGCACGCCGTGGAAGATCTCGTCCAGCCGTGTCGAGGCCGCGGCCGAGGCGTCGCGCGCCCGGACCCCCATGTCGCGCACCACCCGTTGCAGGAAGCCCGCGGGCAGCACCAGAAGCGGCACGCCGACCAGCGCCACCAGCGTCCAGACCCAGTCGGTCCAGAGCGCGACGCCAAGGAGCGCCACGATCGACACGGCATCACGGGCGACGCCGGGCAGGATGCGCTCGAAGACCGCGTTCAGTTCCACGGTGTCGCCCCTGACCCGGTCGATCAGATGGCCCGGCGGGTGCGTGTGGTGGAAGGATTGGTCGAGGCCCATCAGATGCAGGGTCAGCTGACGCTGCAGCCCCGCGCCGACCTTCTCGGCCACCTGCGCCATGATCGTTCGGTAGACGAGCGAGGTGGTGGCCCTGAGGATGAAGGTGGCCCCGAACCCGAGCGCCACCCATTTCACCAGATCGCCCCGGCCCGCGACCAGCACCTGGTCGAACATCGGCTTGAGAAGCGCCGAAAGCGCCCCCGCCATGGCGCCGTCGATGGTCATGCAGACGATGGCGACCGACATGAGCGGCATCCAGCGTCGGGCATGGTTGGCCCAGAACCAGCGGGCAAGGGCACGGTCATGCGCGCGGCTGCGCTGCGGCGTGGGCGGGATCGGATCGGGGGAGGAGGACATGGCGCGCCGGTCTTGCAAGGGCTCGCGGCTCTATAGCGCGGAACGGCGGCGGGGGGAACCTCGGGTTTCCGGGGCGGCGCCGGGGGGGGGCCCTGTGTGGGGCATTGCTGGGGGTGTGGGATCACGGGGGGTTATGCTGGGGCGTTGAGGGTTTGGTAGGAGTGGCTCAGGCGTATGGGTCGGTCAGCTGTCATCGTAGGGCCAGCCTCTCAGGCCGTGTTTTTCAAGAAAGTCGCTTCTGAAAGGACTTGATATCAGATCCTTCGAATGGTGGGGCAACCAGTGTTCAAACATCTTGGCGCCCTCCACTTCTGCTGCACTGTGCCCTCTACAGAGGGCGAGAATGCATCCTTCGAGTTTATCGTTCTGCCCTTCATACTCTATTCTGGCTCGGGAAATCGCTGGTCCCAATCGAGCGCTCCGTGCATAAGAGGAACCAACGATGGTATCGCTAGATCCAAAATAGCATTCTGAGAATTTTGATGTGAAGATCATTGATTGTACTCTGGCGCCTGCAATAAATACGAAAAATCTCTTGGATACGAGAAATCCAACAGGTCCCAGCTCTGAAACATTCGCATAGTTCAAGTGCAGACCTGCCAGATCTGTACGGAAGAAGATCGGCCTGTGCAACATGCTGTGAATCATCTTTGCGCCACGTAGGTCGCAATCGCTGAAGTCTGAGCCTTCGATTCGACACAGCGACATATCAGCATCAGAAAATATACCCTTAGAAAAATCAATGCCGCTCAGGTCGGCGCCTCTAAGATTAAGTCGGAAACGCTCTATTTCCTCGAGTTTGGTCTGAGCGGGCGATCTGCGCCGCAGCACATCTATAACGGTTTGAATGTCAATTCTTGACCACTTGATGTCAAAGGGGGGCGTGCGTGGCGTTAGATCTGAAGCAGGGGCGTTGTTCCGGATATACGCGCAGAGGATTTCCATGACACGGACATGGTCCCGGCCCTTGTCGTGGGTGGTGCTGTCCTGCGCGATGCGTTCCAGCGAGAGGATGGCGCCGATGCGGACTTCGAGGTTGGGGACGGTTTCGGAGAAGACTTGCCACTCCCCGGACGCTCCGACCCATTCGTTCTCCTGTTTTTCGAGCCCAACGTCGCGCCATTCAATGGCCGTTCTGGTTTCAAGCTGCTCCCCCGCGCTGAGCTGGTCAGGGTGGCCACGATGCAATTCAACCGGACGCCCGATCCGGTCCACCTTTTTCTCCGCCCCCAGTTGCTCGACCGCTTTGGCGATCCGGTCGGTCATATGGCCCTCTTTCTGGTAGCGCAGGCTCTGGTGGCGGATGATGGTGCCCCAGATCAGAAAGGGGGCGCCGAGGATCGCCGTGACCAGCGCTCCGGCGCCGAGATTGGGACCGGCGCCGTCGTCGCTCCAGAACACATCGCGGATCGTGCCGAAAAGGACGCTCACCGCGGCCGCGACCGCGGCGAAGAAGATCAGGACGAGGAGCGCGCCGAAGAGCTTGCCGAGGGGACGCGCCAGCGCCCAGTTCGGGGCGCCGTTCAGGCCCAGCCAGTCGAGCAGGTCTTGCGGCGGGATCTTCTCGGGCTGGTCGGACATCGGATCTTTCACGCGCAAGGGACGGGGGCAGGATGGCGGTTCGGGGGGCGGTTGGGAAGGGGGAGCGGTGCGTGCGAGCACGCACCCTACCGGGGGCGGCGGGGGCGTGGTGGGTTGGAAACCCAGCCTACGGGGGCGGGGCGGTGTTAGGGGCTTGGTGCGTGCGAGCACGCACCCTACGACGGGCGGGGCGGCGGGAAACGGGGATGGTGCGGGCGCGCAGGCAGCCTTCCCGGCGGGTGCGGGCGCGGCTTGCTCGTCTGCCGGGATTGGCCTAGACACATCGCGACGTTTTCTCGCAAAGGTGAGCCATGCGCCTCAGCCGCTATTTCCTGCCCGTCCTCAAGGAAAACCCCTCGGAGGCGCAGATCGTCAGCCACCGGCTGATGCTGCGCGCGGGGATGATCCGCCAGCAGGCGGCGGGGATCTATTCCTGGCTGCCGCTGGGCTACAAGGTGCTCAAACGCATCGAACAGATCGTCCACGAGGAGCAGATCCGCGCCGGCCACATCCCGCTGCTGATGCCGACCCTGCAGCCCGCGGACCTGTGGCGCGAATCCGGCCGCTATGATGCCTATGGCGCCGAGATGCTGCGCATCAAGGACCGGCACGAGCGCGACATGCTCTATGGGCCGACGAACGAGGAGATGATCACCGACATCTTCCGCAGCCATGTCGGCAGCTACAAGGACCTGCCGCTGACCCTCTATCACATCCAGTGGAAGTTCCGGGATGAGGTCCGGCCGCGCTTCGGCGTGATGCGCGGGCGCGAGTTCCTGATGAAGGACGGCTATAACTTCGATATCGACAAGCCCTCGGCGCTTCATGCCTATAACCGGCATATGGTGAGCTACCTGCGCACCTACGAGCGGATGGGTCTGACGGCGATCCCGATGCGCGCCGACAGCGGGCCCATTGGCGGCGACGACACCCATGAATTCCTGGTGCTGGCGCAGACCGGCGAATCCGAAGTGTTCTACGACGACCGCGTGACCCAGCTGAAGCTCGGCGACCGCGAGGTCGATTACGACAATTGGGATGAGGTCGCGGGCGTCTGCAAGGAATTCACCACGCTCTATGCCCGCACCGACGAGACCCATGACGCGGCGAAATTCGCCGAGATCCCCGAGGAACACCGCAAGGTCGGCCGCGGCATCGAGGTCGGGCAGATCTTCTTCTTCGGGACCAAATATTCCGAGCCGATGGGCGCGGTAGTGGTCAACGACAAGGGCGAGCGGGTGCCGGTGCAGATGGGCTCGCACGGGATCGGCGTGTCGCGTCTGCTGGGGGCGATCATCGAGGCCTCGCATGACGAGAAGGGGATCATCTGGCCCGAGGGGGTGACGCCGTTCCACGCGGGGATCGTCAATCTCAAACAGGGCGACGGCGCGGCGGATGCGGCCTGCGAGGCGCTCTACAAGGCGCTGGCGGCAGCGGGGCTGGAGGCGCTCTACGACGACCGCAACGAGCGGGCCGGGGCCAAGTTCGCGACGATGGACCTGATCGGGTTGCCGTGGCGGATCACCGTCGGGCCGCGCGGGCTGGAGAAGGGCGTGGTCGAGCTGACCTCGCGCCGGACCGGCGAGAGCGAGGAGCTGGCGCCCGAGGCGGCGGTGGCGCGGCTGGTGGAGATCTACGCGGCCCATCGCTGAGGCAGGCGCTTCGGGCGAGCCCCGGGGGTTTTCCTCCCCCGGACCCCCGGAGGATATTTGCAGAACAAAGATGGGCGGGTATTCCCGCCCTTTTTCCTTGGGTTCTGGTTGCGATGGCGGGCGTTGGGGAAGGGCGCATTAAGGTTAATGCGAAGGACCGGGATTCCGGGAGGGGGCGTCAGGCGCAGGAAGTGCCCCGGCGATCAGAGGGGGGCGGGGAGGCCGCCGCGGGCAGATCCGAAGGGCAGGGCGCTTGGGATGCGCGCGCGCGCCGTTCTTGAGGTGGGGCTTGCCGGAAGGCGCCGTCGGATCGCCTCGGTTCATGCGGTTTGGCGGTGCCGGGCGCCGTCTTCGAGGACCTCGGGTGCCGGCGGATCGCACCATGATACCATCGTCCGCAAAGTCCCCGGCGCGCCGCAGGCAGCTCACCCCAACCCAGCGCGCCGCTGCCAGTGGGCCAGCCTCGCCCCTTGCCGAGGCCTCGCCACGGTCCCGCCTCTCGCCGCACCGCTCCCGCCCCCGAACGCAATGCCCCCGAACGCAATGCCCCTGAACGCAATGCCCTTGAACGCAATGTTCTTGGGTTAAGCTCTCGTTAACCCGCCATCTTTGTTCTGCAAATATCCTCGGGGGTCCGGGGGCAGACGGCCCCCGGGGTGGCCACGGGCGCAGACATCAGGGCAGGGCGGAACCGGAAGCGCCCGGCAGGCGTTGGGCTTCACGGGAGCAGGCGGGAGGCGTCTGCCGGAACGAAAGGTCACTCCGATGCTGAAGTGGATTCTCATCCTTCTCGCCGTTGCCGCCATCGCCGGTCTTCTGGGCTTCGGCCGGATCTCGGGCGTGGCGCTGACCGGGGCCAAGGTCCTGATCGTGGTGGCGCTGCTCATGTTCCTGCTCCTGCTTTTCGGCGTGGTGGTCATCGCCTGACGCAGGGCCCCGAACCCCTTCACGGCGGCGCACGAATGCGCGAGGAACGGCCCCGAGCGTGGTTTGCGCCGCCTCGTCGCGGTGACAGGCTGACGGGCGGCGGCTATAGATCGGGCGAAACCCCTGCCGTGAGCGCCCCGCATGTCTGCCCGGACCATCGCCCTTGTCGCCGCCCTGACCCTTGCCGCGCCCCTGTTGATCGCCGCGCAGCAGACTGTTGCGCAGCAGACCGGCGCCCAGCAGGCGGCGGTCCAGCAGACGGCGTCCCCGCAGGCCCAGACCCCGCAGGCCCAGACCCCGCAGGAACGCGCCGAGAGGATGGCCACGGCCTTCCTTGCCTGGGCCGAGGCGGCGGGCGTGGAGGGGGCCGAGATCGCCGTGGCGCGCAACGGCGACCGGGTTTTGTCGCGCGCGGCCGAGGGCGTGCCGGGGGCTCCGCGCGTCCTGGGATCGCTGGGGAAATCGGTGACCGCGCAATGCGTGGCGGGGCTGGTCGAAGCCCGGCGCCTGCGTTGGGACACAACGCTGGGCCAGGTGCTGGGCTGGACCGGGCCGGGGGCCGAGATCACCGTGGCCGGGCTCATCACCCAGTCTGCGGGGCTGCGCGACGACCGCACGCAGCAGGCGATGCCCCTGTGGTTCGACGGTCAGGGCAACTGGCACGCCGTCGCGCGCTGGGGTGTCGTTCCCGGCGAACCGGGCTTTCGGTACAACAACGAGAATTACGCGATTCTGGGCAGTGTCATCGAGGCGGTGACCGGGCAGACCTATGCCGTGGCTTGCGACGGGGTGCTGCCGCAGGCTCGTCTGGCGCCCCCTGTCGAGCCGTTCGCTCCGATGGGCGGCTGGCAGGCGAGCCTCGGCGATTATGCGGTCTTCCAGTCGCTGCTCTGGGGCAACCGCCCGCCCGAGGGGCCGGTCGCCGACCTGGGCGGCGATGTGGTCTATGGGCTGGGCATGTACGGGCGGCCGCGCGGCGACGCCTGGATCTGGTGGCACCTCGGGGCTATCTGCATGCCGGGGCGGCTGGAGGCCACCGCCTATTCACTGGTCATGCTGGACGGCTGGACGGTGGCGGTGGCGATGGATGGCTGCCCGGACTACGATCAGCTGAGCACTCTGGACCGCACCCTTTGGGAGGCCTTCGCCAATGAATGAGCCGGTCATTCCGCGCATCGATCTGGACGCGCTGTTCGCGGGCGATCCCGCGCAGGCGGCCGAAGTGCGGCGCGGCGCTTGCGAGGTGGGGTTTCTGGTGGTGAGCGGCGGGCCGATCCCGCCGGATCGGGTCGCGTCGGTCATCGCCGCCTATCGCGCCTTCTTCGCGCTGCCCGAGGCCGAGAAGCGCGCGGTCGACATGGCGGCCACCGGGTCGAACCGGGGCTGGGGCGGGCCGCGGTCCGAACAGGTCGATCCGGCGGCGAACCCCGATTACAAGGAGGTCTTCGACATCGGGTTCGAGGTGCCGGGCTCCACCCTGCCGGTGCATGCGCCGAACCTCTGGCCCGCGCGACCCGCGGGTTTCCGGGCCGAGCTAGAGGGCTATTATGCCGAGGCGCGGGCGCTGGCCCTGCGGCTTCTGGGCGCCGTGGCCGCGGCGATCGGCGAGGATCCGGGCTTCTTCCTCGACAAGTTCACCCAGCCGATGGCGCTCTTGCGGGGAAACTTCTACCCGCCGCGGCCCGATTGGGCGGGGGAAAGGGATTTCGGCATCGCCGCGCATACCGATTACGGCTGCCTGACCCTGCTGGCCAGCGACGGCGTGCCGGGGCTCGAGGTGCTGACCCGGGCCGGCGACTGGCTGCCGGTGCTGGCGCCGCCGGGATCTTTTGTCATCAATTTTGGTGAAATGCTCGAGATCTGGACCAACGGGCGGGTTCGCGCCACGCCGCATCGGGTGGTCGGGACGGGCGAGGCGCGGATCTCGGTGCCGCTGTTTTTCAACCCCGATCCGGGGACAAATGTCGCGCCTTTGGGCTCTGGCCGGACAATCCTTGCGGTTGAGCACCTGCAGCGGCGCTTTGACGAGACCTACGTGCATCTGCAAAAGGCACGCTGAGCCGGGCCTGCCCGGTAAGAAAGCGAAATTTTCGTGACGGGATGGGGATTTGGCCAGAAGCCGCCCGACCCTGCCGGGCACGGGGGGCGGCGGTTGACGCGCTCGCGCGGGGGCGGTACGGGAATGGGCCGTGCCCCCATGGCCGACGCCGGAACCGATGCCGACATCCTTGCTGCTGATCCTCACCGCCGCCGGATTTGGCGCCTCGCCGCTCCTGATCGCCGAGGCCGTGGCCCATTTTCCGCCCTGGACCCTGGCCGCTTTGCGGGCCGCGCTGGGACTGCCGCTGCTGTTGCTGGCGGCGGGGGCGCTGGGGCCGCAGCGCCGGCCCAGCCGCCATGACCTGCTGACCGCGCTGGTCGGTGGCACGCTGGTGGTGACGATCCCCTTCGTCAGCATGGCGGCGGGGATGCAATACATCCCCTCGGGGATGGGGGGCATGCTCTACGCAACCATGCCGCTCTTCACCCTGGCGCTGGCGGCGCTGTTTCTGGCCGATGAGCCGGCGAGCGCCGAGCAGGCCCTGCGCATCGGCACCGGGCTGATCGGTGTGGCGATGATCTCGGTCCCGGCCATCCAGGCGGGAGGCTTCGCGCAGGCGGGGTTCGGCACGCTGATGGTGCTGATTTCGCCCCTGAGCTATGCCGCCGGCAATGTCTGGTTCCGCCGCCGCCGCAAGATGGCACCGCTGGTCCTGTCGGCGGGCATGTTCGCGGTGGGGGCGCTGACCGTCTGGCCGATGGCTCTCTTGATCGACGGGCGGGTCACGGTCGAGCCGTCGCTCTTGGTGATCGGCACGCTGGCGGCGCTGGTGGTGCTGGCGACCATCGCCCCGAACCTGCTGAACTACGCGCTGGTGCAGCGGGCCGGGGCCAACAAGGCGGCGCTGGCCATGTTCCTGATGCCCGCATTCAGCGTGCTTTTCGGCATGGTGTTCCGGGGCGAGCGGCTGCCGATGCTGGCCTTCGTCGGCCTTGCGCTGGTGATCCTGGCCTCGACCGCGCGGGTGCCGGGGCTGTTGCGGCGCGGGGGCAGGGGCTTCCGCCGCCGCGGCAAGCGGGTGCCGGTGGCGCGGGCGGCCCCGGCCGGGACCTTCGTGAGCCGCCGCCAGCCGGGTTTGCAGCCGGGCGCGACCGCGCCGGGCGCGATCCCAGAGTCCCCGGCCGAGCCTGCGCCCGCGCCGCGCGGGCCGAAAGCGCTGACCCCGGCCGAGCGCCGCGCCCGCCGTGAGGCGGTCCACGCCGCCGCCCTGCGCAATGCCGAGGCCGCGGCGCGTCAGGGGCGCGGCGGCAAGAAGGGCCGTCGCGTCAAGGCGCCGCGCCCGGCGGGCGATCAGCACCTCTCGCCCGGCTCCGACGTGCCGGAAGCCGGGCCCGCGATGCCCGGACCCTCCGGGCCGGGGGCGCAAAGCGGTGCCGTTGCCAAGGCTCCGAAGTCCGAGGCCCCAGCGTCTGACGGGGCCGAGATCCCGATCACCGCCGCGCCCCGCCCCGATCCACAACGGTCCGAGGCGCAGAGCCGCGCCGTTGTCGCGCCGCCGACGCCCGGAGGTCCGGCGCCTGACGGAACCAGGGCCGAGTCCGCAACCCCCGAGGCCCCCGCCGCGAAGGACGACGCACCGACCGGTGGTCTGTCACCCGCGCGCTAGGCGCCCGTTTCCCGGCGCCCGGCCCCGGTGGACAGGGTGCCTCGCGCCGCTCAGACCATCGGCGGCGGGGCCAGCACCAGCCCGCCCTCGCGCTGCAAGAACGACACCACCTCGGCGATGCCCACCCCATTGCGGACCTGCGCCAGCACATAGGGCCGGGCGCCCCGGGCGCGCTGCGTATCGGCCTCCAGCAACGCCACATCGACGCCGACATAGGGCGCGAGATCGGTCTTGTTGACCACCAGCAGGTCGGATTTCGTGACCCCCGGCCCGCGCTTCCTCGGGATGTCCTGCCCGGCGGCGGTGTCGATGACATAGATCGTCAGATCCGCCAGTTCCGGCGAGAAGGTCGCCGCCAGATTGTCGCCGCCCGATTCGATCAGGATCAGGTCCAGCCCGGGGATCTCGGTGTTCAGCTGGTCGATGGCCGCGAGGTTGATCGAGGCATCCTCACGGATCGCGGTATGCGGGCAGCCGCCGGTCTCGACCCCCTTGATCCGCGCCTCGGGCAGGACCTGGGCGCGGACCAGATAATCGGCATCCTCGCGCGTGTAGATGTCGTTGGTGATTACCGCCATCGAGCAGCGCCCGGCCAGTGCCCGGGCCAGTTGCTCGGTCAGCGAGGTCTTGCCGCAGCCGACGGGGCCGCCGATTCCCACCCTGAGGGGGCCGTTCGCGCTCATGTCCTGAAAATCCTGATATCCTGGGTTTCGTGTTCGAAAGCGGCGAGTTCCGCGGCCAGCGCCGCCCCGCCGAGATCGTCAAGCGTGGCACCGGCGGCGCGCGCGGCCAGCGCCGTCAGCAGGGGCGCGAGGCGGGCGAGGACGCGCTGCCCCTCGGTCTGGCCCAGCGGCACATGGCGCACGGCGATGGTGGTCAGGTTGCCGGTAAAGGCCTGAAGATAAAGCGCGATCACCAGGGCGGGGGGCAGGGCGAGGGCGGTGTTGCCCAGCGCCTCGGCCAGCGCCACGGGCAGGGGCCGCGGGGCGAGTGTCTGCCCGGTCAAGGCGCCGACGGTGCGGGCAAAGGCCTGGCCCTGGTCCAAAGTCTCGCGCAGCCGCTCGGCCGAGGGGGCCAGCGCCCGGGCGAGCGCGTCGAGCGCCGCCAGATCCGCGCCGTCGCGCAGCCCGACGGCCAGCAGCACCGCATCCTGCCAGCCCGCGCCGTGGCTGAGGATGCCCTCAAGCCAGGTCTGCAGCGTCGCGGCATCGGTGATCTTGCCCTCGGCCACCACCCGCTCCAGCCCATGCGAATAGGCGAAGGCCCCGGTCGGAAAGGCCGGGGACAGCCATTGCGTGAGCGTCAGAAGCGCAGCGGGATCTGCCATCCGGGGGCTACTCCGCCTCGTCGCCGCCGTGGAAATGGGCGCCGTGGTGGTGGATATGACCGTCGTGGCTGTGATGGTCGTGGCTGTGGAAGGGCGTGCCGGGCGCATGGCTGTGGGAGTGACCGTGGTCATGGCCCATGGTCCGCCCGGTGCCATAGGCGCCCGATTCCGGCGCGAAAGGGCGCGAGACGCGGGTGATCCGGGCGCCGAGGCCCCTGAGCATGCCCTCCAGCACGTGATCCTCCCGGATCAGGAGATAGGTCTCGTGCATCTCGCAGGGGGTGTGGCGGTTGCCGATATGCCAGGCGAGCCGGGCCAGATCGCCGGTAATCAGCAGCACGTTTTCCACGGCCGGGACGATGCGGATGGCGCGCCCGTCCTCCAGTTCGAAGCCCCAATAGCTGTCGAGGTTGGTGACCGCAGGCAGATCGACCAGAAAACCCTCGCCCGCCGCGGTGACCAGCCGTTTGCGGCGCATGAGGCGCGCGTCGTAATCGAGGGTGACGCTGCCATGGCTCGACGCGGGCGCATTGGTCAGCAGGCGGGATGCGGGGGGCAGGTCATTCATCGCGGAATCCTCGTAAACGCGGTCTTTACCCTCACAGGGCAGCATGGCAGGCGCAAGCAACGGAGGGACGCATGCAAGTGGTTGGTTTGTCGGACGAGTTGGCCATGGTTCGGTCGCGTATCACGGCGTTGAGAACGCGCGAGGCGGTGCTTTGCGCGGAACTGGAACAGGCGGATCTGCTGGGGCGCACCGGCAAATGGACCCAGGCCGAACTGGTCGAGCGGCGGATCCGGGTCTTCGATCACCGGCTCCTGCCCGAAGCGGTGCAGCAAGATCCGGTCTTCTGGGTCGAGCGGCTGCGGCTCGAGGTGCGCTGCCGGTTGCGGGACGGCGCGCGGGTCCCGATCGCCATGCGCCGGGCCGAGATCGCCGCCCCGCTGATGGGGACGGCGGATGCCAATCTGATCGGCGGCGCCGCCTGGTTCTGAGCCGGGCCGCGCGGGCCGGGGCTCAGAGCGCCAGACGGTCGCGGAAGACGTGATGCACGATGCGGTCGCGGCTGATGCCCATCTCGGCCAGCTGCGCATCGGTGAGCATCTGCAGCCGCTCGATCTGGTCGCGCCGGGTGCGGGCCTCGAGATAGGCGTTGAAGCCCTGGCCGAGCGAGGCGAAGAAACGGTCGATCTGCGCGCGCATCCGCGGCGAGAAGTCGGTGGTGGTGATGAAGGCCATTGTCGGAAACCTCGAAGAATGAGTGTTTCCCCCCTGCGCCCAAAGTAGGTCATGCCAGGCGGCGGAACCAGATCCAACTCGGCAATGCTGCATTGCAGCGACGGCATGGCTGGGGGCGCGCCTGTCCCCGAGCGCGGCGCGGGCCGGGGCCGGGTCAGGGGGCCTTCTGCCCCCTCTGCCCTTCGGGCATTCACCCCCGAGGATATTTGCCGAACGAAGAGGCGGCTTAGGGATTCGTTAACCATCATCTTTGTTCTGCAAATATCCTCGGGGGGTGAATTGGCCCTTGGGCCAAGAGGGGGGCAGAAGGCCCCCCTTCCTGCGTCTCGTCCGGGGCTGCGCTCGCGATGTCCGGGGTCAGAACAGGAAATAGCGTTGCCCCAGTGGCAGTTCCTGCGCCGGTTCGCAGGTGAGAAGCACGCCGTCGGCCTTCACCTCGTAGGTTTCGGGATCGACCTCGATGCGGGGGGTGGCGTCGTTCAGCTTCATGTCGGCCTTGCCGATGCCGCGGCAGTTTCTCACCGCCACCAGCGATTTGGCGAGGCCGAGGGCGGCGCCGACGCCTGCGTCAAGCGCGGCCTGGCTGACGAAGGTCACGGCCGAGCGTTCCACCGCCCGCCCCAGCGCGCCGAACATCGGCCTTGTGTAGACCGGCTGCGGCGTCGGGATCGAGGCATTGGGGTCGCCCATCTGCGCCACCGCGATGGAGCCGCCGATCAGCACCATCTCGGGCTTGGCGCCGAAGAAGGCGGGGGACCAGAGCACCAGATCCGCCCGCTTGCCTTCCTCGATGGAGCCGATTTCCTCGGCCATGCCGTGCACGATGGCCGGGTTGATGGTGTATTTCGCTACATAGCGGCGGGCGCGGAAATTGTCGTTCTCGCCCGTCTCGCCCTCCAGCCGGCCGCGTTGCGATTTCATTTTCGACGCCGTCTGCCAGGTGCGGGTGATGACCTCGCCGACCCGGCCCATGGCCTGGGAATCGCTCGAAATGATCGAGAAGGCGCCCATGTCGTGCAGGATATCCTCGGCGGCGATGGTTTCGCGGCGGATGCGGGATTCGGCGAAGGCCACGTCCTCGGGCACCTTGCGCGAGAGGTGGTGGCAGACCATCAGCATGTCGAGGTGTTCCTCGATCGTGTTGACGGTATAGGGCATCGTCGGGTTCGTGGACGACGGGATCACGTTCTGCGAGCCGACGACCTTGATGATGTCGGGGGCGTGGCCGCCGCCCGCGCCCTCGGTATGGAAGGCGTGGATGGTGCGGCCCTTGATGGCGTCGAGCGTGTTCTCGACGAAGCCCGATTCGTTCAGCGTGTCGGTGTGGATCATCACCTGCACATCCATCTGGTCGGCGACCGTCAGGCAGCAGTCGATGGCGGCGGGCGTCGTGCCCCAATCCTCGTGCAGCTTCATCGCGCAGGCGCCGGCCTCAATCATCTCGACCAGCGCCTCGGGTTGCGAGGCGTTGCCCTTGCCCGCCAGCCCGATGTTCATCGGCAGCCCGTCGATGGCCTGCAGCATCCGCCCGATGTGCCAGGGGCCGGGGGTGCAGGTGGTGGCGAGCGTGCCGTGGGCGGGGCCGGTGCCGCCACCCAGCATGCAGGTCACGCCCGAATGCAGCGCATCCTCGACCTGCTGGGGCGCGATGAAATGGATATGCGCGTCCATGCCCCCCGCGGTCAGGATCTTGCCCTCGCCAGCGATGATCTCGGTCCCCGGGCCGATGATGACGGTGACGCCGGGCTGGGTGTCGGGGTTGCCCGCCTTGCCGATCTTGGCGATCCGTCCGTCCCTGAGCCCCACGTCGGCCTTGTAGATGCCGGTGTAATCGAGGATCAGCGCATTGGTAATTACCGTGTCCATGGCGCCGCCCGCCCGGGTGATCTGGCTCTGGCCCATGCCGTCGCGGATCACCTTGCCGCCGCCGAATTTCACCTCGTCGCCATAGATCGTGAGGTCTTTCTCCACCTCGATGATGATCTCGGTATCGCCCAGGCGCAGGCGGTCGCCGGTGGTCGGCCCGAACATGTCGGCGTATTGGGCGCGGGGGATGGCATAGGGCATGGCGGTTCCTTTCAGGCGTCCCAGAGGCCGCGGGCTTGGTGCCACTCCGCGATCGAGGCCTCGGGATAGCGGGGGAAGGTCAGGTCATCGGGGCCGGGGGCGAAGGGCACCCAACCGGGTTTGAAGTCGAGCATCAGATGGGTGTGGTCGGGCGCCGGGGGCAGGGGCGTGTCGATGGCCGAGGCCAGCGGATGGATCAGGTCGGGCCAGGTCGGGTCGAAAAGCCACAGGTGGCTGCCGCAGCGGGCGCAGAAATGGCGTTCGGCCGTGGACAGGCGGCAGGGGCCCGCGTCGTCGGTGATCTCGGCGCGGTACAGGGCCAGGGCCTCGCGCCCCTCGACCACCAGGCTGTCGGCCCGGGCGGAAAGGTTGATCGCATAGCCGCCGCCACCGGCGGTCTTGCGGCAGATCGAGCAATAGCAGCGCTGATAGGGCACCGGCGCCTGGCTTTGCACCGTGAAGCGGACGGCGCCGCAATGGCACGAGCCGTCAAGCCGCCGGGTCATCGGATCGCCCCCTCGGTCAGGCCGGGGGGCGTCATGCGGTCAGCGATCAGGAGGGGCGGCCGGGGCCCCGGCGCGACAGGCTGCGGTGATTGGCCGAGGTGCGCTTGGCATAGGGGGCGAGCGCGGCTTCGGCGACATGCAGCGGCGATTGCGCCTGCGCCAGCGCCTTGCCCATGCCCAGCGTCGCCTCGCCCAGCGCGTCCATCTTTTCGGCGATCATCCGCACGGCCTCGCCGTCGCGGGTGCGCCAGGCACCCATCAGCCCCAGCGTGCGCATGGCGACGACCTGCTGCGCCTGCAGCGCCATGAGGCTCGTCTCCAGCGACAGGCGGAAGAGATCGGCGGGAAAGGGGAAGACCATGGGAGCGCGTCCTTGCAAGGCGGGCCTCTGCGCTCTGCGCCGCCGGGGGGCGGGCCGGAGGCGAGGCCAGAAGCGGGACCTTACACGATTCGTCCTGCCGGGTCTCTACCGTCCTTGGTCGTGGTTTTTCCGCCACGGGCAGGGAGGATGCGCGCCCGGGCATCACAGGTCCCCCATGACCTTGCCGTTGAAACCAAAGACTTTTCGCGCGCCCTGGAACGGGATCAGCCGCACTTCGCGGGTCTGGCCCGGCTCGAACCGCACCGCGGTGCCCGCCGGAATGTCGAGGCGCAGGCCCCGCGCGGCGTCCCGGTCGAAAGAGAGCCCCGGGTTCGTCTCGGCGAAATGGTAATGCGAGCCGACCTGCACCGGGCGGTCGCCGGTGTTGGCAACGGTCAGGATTGTCACCGGCGCCCCCTCGTTGAGGAGGATGTCGCCCTTGGCCGGGAAGATCTCTCCGGGGATCATGGCGCCCTCCTCAGGCGAAGGCCAGCGCGAGGCCGGCGAGGGCCGCCGCACCGCCGAGGCCACGGACAGCAAGCGCGGTCAGGGTGCGGCCCATCGCGATGCCGGCGACGTGCAGCGCGGCGGTGGCCAGGGCAAAGCCCGCGGCATAGACGGCGAGGCCCTGTGCCGGGCCTTCGGCACCATGCGCCCAGCCATGGGCCAGCCCGAAGAGCGCCACCATCGGCACCAGCGCCGCAAGCGGCAGGCGGGTCGCCAGCGCGACGAGGGCGCCGAGGATGATGATCGAGGCGAGGATCGCGGGTTCCACTGCCGGCAGGGCGACCCCGGCAAAGCCCAGCAGCCCGCCCGCCAGCATGGCGCCGACGAAGGTCACGGGCAGCGCCCAGAGCGCGCGCCCCCCGGCCTGCGCCGCCATCAGCCCCACCGCCAGCATGGCCAGCACATGGTCGAGCCCGCCCAGCGGATGGGCGGCGCCCGACAGGAAGGTCCCGCTGTCATGGCCGGGATGGGCCAGCGCCAGCGAGGGGGCGAGCAGGATCAGCAGGGTCAGGGGAAGGATGCGCATCGCTTGGGCCTCTTATCGGATGGGGTGGTGAACGGTGACGAGTTTCGTGCCATCGGGGAACGTGGCCTCGACCTGCACGGAGGGGATCATTTCGGGAATGCCGGGCATGCATTGCGCGGCGCTGACGACATGGGCGCCCGATTCCATCAGCTCCGCCACCGGGCGGCCGTCGCGGGCGCCCTCGACCACGAAATCGGTGACAAGGGCCACGGCCTCGGGGTGGTTGAGCTTGACGCCGCGCGCCAGCCGGTTGCGCGCGACCATGGCGGCAAGGCTGATGAGCAGCTTGTCCTTTTCGCGGGGGGTGAGGTTCATTGCTCTCTCCTAGATCTGCCAGACGCGGGGCAGGGGGCCGGGGCGCAGGATTGCCACCAGCCGGGCGATCTGCCGCCTGAGCGGCCAGCCATCCGCCGCCATCAATCGGATTGTCAGCTTGCCGTCCATGGCCGAAGCCGCGCCGCGGACACCCGGTTCGCCGAGGGCCGCCCGGACCGGGCCGAGCGCGTCGCCCGCGCCGCGAGCGATCAGCGCCATCGAGGCGAAGGCGCGGGCGCCATCGAGCGTGGCGGGGCCCTGCAGCGCTTCGGTGGTGAGCGTGACGGGTTCGACCAGCACCGGGCGGCCCGCGCGCGAAACGTCCCGGCGGTCATGGAAGGTGAGGTCGCGCACCGTCTCGCCCATCGCGGCGCGGCCCAGCACCACGGCTTCCAGCAGCAGGCATTCGGCCTCGGGCCCCAGCGCGATGCGGGTGCGGCGGTTGAGCGCCGAGCGGTCGAAGAGGATCGTCTCCTGCGGCAGCCAGTCGAGGCGGCCCCGGCTGATCGTCAGATCCAGATCGAGCCGCGCCTGCCCTCCGCCCGCGCGATAGGCGCGTTCGGCGGTCTGGGTGGTGGCGGTGGTGTCGCCGTCGGTGGTCAGCGCGAAGGACAGCCGGTCGCCGCCGGTCAGCCCGCCCGAGGTGTTGAGGAACACGACCTCGGGCCTGGGGTCCTGCAGCACGATCGCCTTGGCCGAACCCTGGGTATAGAGCCGCTGCAACCGCCCGGCGGCGAGCGTCACCTCGGCGGTGCCGCGCGTGCGTTGGTGCGGGATCGGGGCGAGGGCGTTCATGGAATCTCCGTTCTCCCCACCGAAACCGGGGCGGGGGCCGGGGTTCAAGCGGGTGGGCGAATCGGCGGCGGCGGGCCGGGGGTGCGGGATGGTGAATGCCTTTCTGGTGGGCTGATTGGTGAAATTATGGGCGGATTGAGAAGCGGCGCGGCGCGGGGATGCCTGCCGGAGTGGCAGCGCCGGGGCGAAATGCCGCTTTCGCCCGCGCCCGGGATTTGTCAGCATGGCGCCGACGCACGAGTTGATGCCGGAATCCCCATGCACCCCAATGCCCGCTGGGCCTTTGCCCGTTACCGCGCCGTGGCGCATCGTCTGCCCCAGCCCAGGGACTGGCCGAAGCGGACCTACCGGGTGCTGGATCTGCAGTATGTGCTCAAGCGCTACGACGGCTTCATCCTCGACGCGTTCGGGATCCTGAACGTGGGCGAGGGGGTTCTGCCGCAGGCGGTGGAGCGGGTGGCGCAGATGCGGGCCTTGGGCAAGAAGGTGGTGGTGCTGACCAACGGCGCCGCCTCGCCCCGGGCCGAGGCTTTGGCCAAATACCGCAAATGGGGGTTCGATTTCAGCGATTCCGAGGTGATCGCGAGCCGCGACCTGGCCGGTGCGGCGCTGGAGGGGCGGGGCGGTGTCTGGGCGGCGATCGCGCCCGAGGGGGCGGGGTTCGAGGATCTGCCGGGTGACGTGCGGCCGCTGGACGCGCGGCTGCTGAGGGAGGCGGACGGCTTCCTGTTCCTCGGCTCGCAGGGCTGGGACGACGACAGGCAGGCGGCGCTGGTCGCGGCCCTGCAGGCCCGGCCCCGGCCGGTGATCTGCGCCAATCCCGACATGGTCGCCCCGCGCGAGGAGGGCTTCACCTGGGAGCCCGGGCATTACGCCCATGCCCTGCCGGTGCCGGTCGAGTTCCACGGCAAGCCCTATCCCGGGGCCTTCGAGGCCGCGCTGAGGGCGCTGGACCTGCCGCCCGAGCGGGTGGCGATGGTCGGCGACACGCTGCATACCGATGTGCTGGGCGGGCGGATGGCGGGTTGCGGCACGGTGCTGGTCACCGGGCATGGCTTCTTCAAGGGCGTCGATCCCGACCCTTTCATCGAGGCGACCGGCATCCTGCCCGATTACATCGCGGACGAGACATGAGCCACAAGCCCCTGAAACCCGGTGAGGAAGCGACCGACACGCCGCTCGGCGCCGATGCTACGCTCGGCTTCATCGGCCATGTCGAGACACCGTGGAAGCGGCTGTCCGACTGCCCCAAGCGCGCCGATCCCGAGGGGCCGGAAAGCCTGGTGGTGGTGAACGCGCCCTGGGACCGGGCGCTGGAGGGGGTGGAGGGGTTCGACTGGATCGAGCTCTACCTGTGGTTCCACAAGGCGCGGCGGGATCTCTTGCTGATCGCCCCCCATCATGCAGACGGGCCGCGCGGGGTGTTTTCCCTGCGCAGCCCGGTGCGGCCCAATCCGATTGCGGTGACGAATGTGCGGCTGATCGCCCGGGAGGGCGCGCGCCTCAGGGTCGCGGGGCTCGAGGCGCTGGACGGCACGCCGCTCCTCGACATCAAGCCGGGGCGCTGTCCTTACGCCTGAGGTTACTCGCTGGGCGCCGGGGGCGCGTCGTTGCGGCCCAGCGGCACCTCGGCCAGCAGCAGCGAGATGAGCACACCCAGCAGCGCCAGCCCGGCCACGATCCAGTAGATCGGCGCGATGGCGTTGACGACATGGCCGGCGATGGCGGCCCGGGCCTCGGGCGGCAGATGCGCCAGTTGCTGCGGCCCCATCTCGGGATTGACCGAAAGGCCGCCGAAGCTGGACGCCAGCCGCGCGGTCATCAGCGCCCCGAACAGCGCCACGGCGATGGAGCCGCCGATCTGGCGGAACATCACGCCCGCGGCGGTGGCGGTGCCCAGCACCCGGCGCGGCACGGCGTTCTGCGCGGCGGTGGTCAGCACCGGGAAACACAGCCCCAGCCCGAAGCCGAACAGCACCAGCATGCCCGAAAAGACCAGCGTCGAGGTGTCGACGGCGATCTGCGTCAGCAGCAGCGCCGCGACCACCAGCAGGGCCATGCCGCTCATCGGCAGGATGCGGTAGCGCCCGGTCTTGCGCATGTAGCGCCCGGCGACGGTGGTGGCGGCGATGATGCCCACGGTCATCGGCGCCAGCAGCAGGCCCGACATCATCGGCGTGACGCCCCGCGCCACCTGCAGGTAGAGCGGCAGGAAGGTGATCGCGCCCAGCATCGCCGCCCCGGTCAGGAAGCTCAGGAGCGAGGTGTTGCGGAACACGTTGCCCCGGAACAGGTCCAGCGGCAGGATCGGCTCGGCCGCCCGGCGCTCGATGGCCATGAAGGCCAGGACCGAGGCCGCGAAAAGCGCCAGCAGCGCGGCGCTTTGCACCGAGACCCAGGCGAAGCTGTGCCCGCCCAGCGCGGTGAACAGCGTGATCGAGGCCAGCGCGACCGACAGCGCGGCGGCGCCCGACCAGTCGATCTTGTGCTTGTGGGTGGCGGTATGGGCCGGGAAGCCCATGGCGAAGCCGAGGACCGCCAGAATCCCGAGCGGCACGTTGACGAGGAAGATCCAGTGCCAGCTGAACTGCTCGACGATCCAGCCGCCCAGCAGCGGGCCGATCATCGACGAGATCGAGAAGACGGCGGCGAACATGCCCTGGATCTTGCCGCGTTCCTTGGGCGGGATGACGTCGCCGACGACCGAAAGGGCCAGCACGAACAGCCCGCCGCCGCCGAGGCCCTGCACCGCGCGGGCGACGATCAGCGTCACCATGTCCTGCGAGATGCCGCACAGAAGCGAGCCCAGCAGGAACAGCCCGACCGAGATGAAGACCATCATCCGCCGGCCATAGAGGTCGCCAAGCTTGCCATAAAGTGGCGCCGCGACGGTTGAGGCGAGGATATAGGCGGTCACCACCCAGCTGAGGTGTTCGAGCCCGCCAAGGTCCGAGACGATGGTCGGCAGCGCCGTCGAGACGATGGTCTGGTCGAGCGCGGCCAGCAGCAAGAGCGTGGCGACCGAGCCGATCACCAGGCCGACGTTGTATTCATGGGCGGGCGGTTCGGGGGGGCGCTGGGCCGCGGAATCCGCTGGGGTGCCGGGAAGGGGGCCCGAAACTGGGGAAGTCATGCGAAATCTCGTCTGAAGAAAGGGGGGAGGCCCCTGAAATCGGGGTCAGCGCCCTCACACATAGGGCCAGCACCCCGGTTTCGGCAAGCCGCCGAGGTCCTGAATGTGTGAAATTTCTGCGACAGTCTCAGCAGGTGCCGGGGCTTTCCGCCATCGTTTCCTCGGGAAGGAAGATCCGGGTCAGCGCGTCATTGCCGTCGATCAGGTCGGCGACGGTGTAGCGGTCAAGCGTGGCGTAGAAGGCTCCGAGCGCCTCGCAGAGCATGCCCTTGAGGCGGCAGGCGCCGGTCAGCGGACAGGTGTTGCGGGCGCTGTCCAGGCATTCGGCGAAGGGCAGGTCGGCCTCGAACAGGCGCACGACCTGGCCCACGCCGATCTCATGCGGGGCGCTGGCCAGGGCGATGCCACCGCCCCGGCCGCGGGTGGTGTTGAGATAGCCGTTGCTTTCCAGCTGGTTGACCACCTGCGCCACGTGATGAAACGAGGCGTTGCAGGCCTGGGCCACATCGAGGGTGCGCAGCGTATCGGGGGCGCGGCTGGCGCAATGCATGAGGGTTCGCATGGCCAGGTTGGTCCTCAGGGTCAGGCGCATCGGTCGATCCTTCGCAAGGGCGGTTCTGGGGCCGGGGTCGGGCGGACGGCATTTTCGGGCCGCGCGCGCAAACCTGTGGCGCGATGTCGGATTTCCTAAGCGAAGGGACCGGGTGATTCCTTGATCCAGATCATGTGGCTTCACGCAGGCGTGAAACGGCACGGGACAGGGGGCGCGCGTGGTTCGCGCGCCCCCTGTCGGGCCGGTCGGGATGGGGGGATCAGGCGTAGGCGGTCGTCGCCTCCTCGCGCGGGACATAGCGGGCGTCGAGGGCGATCTCGGCGTCTTCCCGGCAGCGGGCAGCGGCGAGGTCGGCGTCGCGGACCCAGCCATGGGTCTCGCCCAGCGTGACCCGGGACCACTCGCCGCGGCGCTCCAGCACGGTGACCGGGGCGCAGGCGGGCGCGCTCAGATGCGGCGCGGTGGTGAGGGCGGCGAGCGGCTGGGCCGAGGCGGTGCCGATGGCGAGCGTGGCGGCGGCGGCGAGCAGGGCGGCGGTGAGGATGCGGGTCATGGCGGATCTCCTGTTGGGCTGATGGGTCTGGTCTATCCCCGGGGCGACCGCGGCGCGGTTCCCCGGGGAACAGGGCTCAGGCCGGGTTCGGACCTTCGGTGGTGGGCGCTTCGGTGGCGGGCGGGGTGGGCGCCGTCCAGTCGCCCGGGCCGTCGCTGGCCAGGTTGCCACAGCGCGAGGCGGTCGCCTGCGCCTCGATGGCGCGGAAATGGACGGTGCCGAGGTTGGTCGCGACCGACAGCCAGCCCGGGGCGCTCTCGGCGGCGTTGAGGCGGGTGCAGGCGGCGATCTCGCCCAGGCGGCGGGCACCCTGCGAGGGTTCGGTGAAGACCACCGTGTCGCGGGTCAGGAAGACGGCGCGGGCCTCGGCGGCGACGGGGGCGAGGATCAGCGAGGCGAGGATCAGGGGGCGGATCATGGTGATTTCCTTTCGGGGGTCTGCGGGTCAGTGCCGCGTTTCGATGAGACCATCATGGGTGATTCCGCCCGGCGGCTCAGTTCCCTGGGAAACAGGGGGCGGTGGCGACCGATTTTTCCGGGCGGGCTGACCTTTCCTGCGGCCGGGACCGTGCCGCCCCATGCGAAACGGGCCCCCGAAGGGGCCCGTTCGCTGGTCCGGCCAGGGCAGGATCAGTAGCGCGGATAGCTCGGCGCCGGGGCGGGCTGGTGGCCGTAGCCGCCGCCATACGAGCAATGGGCGTTCGAATCCGAGACATAGCGGCCCGAGAGCCAGCCGTAGCCGCCCTGCCATTCGGCCCGCACCCAGCCGTCCTGCCATTCATAGGTGGTGATGGCGGCGCAATGGGGCAGGGTGGCGATGACCGGGTAATAGGCCGAGGGGCCGGAGCGGAAGTTGACCCCGGCGGTGGTCCAGGAATCGGCGGCCGAAGCGGCGGCGGGGATCAGGGCGAGGGTAGCGGCGATCAGGGCGTTGCGGAGCATGGGGCGGTCCTTTCGGGTTGGCGGCGTCATTGCCGATGAACCCACCCTAGGGCCGGGGCGCGCGGCGCTCAGTTCCCGGGGGAACAGGGGCGCTCCGGCTCAGGCTGTCGTCGGCGAGGGTGAAGACCTCGACGCTGCCGAAGCTGCGCAGGTCCTGGGGACCGAGCGGGCGCAGCGCGATGCTGGTCTGCGCCGCGGTGCCAGGACCGATGATAAGCGCGGGGCCGAGGCTCTTGCCCGCCTGTTCCAGCCGCGCCGCCAGGTTCACGCAGGCGCCATGCGCCGTGTAGTCGATCCGCGCGCCCGAGCCGACATCGCCTAGGATCGCCTCGCCCGTCTCGACGCCGATCCGGGTGCGGCCGATGCCCAGCTCGGTGCGCAGCGCCTCGGTCTCGCGCAGGATTTCGGCCGCGGCCCTCAGCGCGGCATCGGCATGGCCCGGCTGGTCGAGCGGCGCGTTGAACAGCGCATGCACCGCGTCGCCGACGATCTTGTCGATCATCCCGCCATGGTGGAGGATCGCCGCCGAGACAGCGGCGAAATAGCGGTCGAGCGTGGCGATCAGCACCTCGGGCTCCAGCCGCTGGGTGGCGGCGGTGAAGCCCTCCAGATCGGTGAACAGCGCCGTAACCTCGCGCCGCTCGCCGCTGAGCCGCAGCAGCCGCGGGTTCGAGGCTAGGCGCGCCACCACCACCGGCGGCAGCAGTTGCCCCATGCGCTGACGCAGCGCCCGCTCGGCCCGGGCGGTCAGCGCCGCCTGCATCAGGATGGCGACGCTGGCGGCCAGCAACAGGCCCAGCCCCGGCAGGAGCGGATCATGGAGCCGGTTGTCGGCCAGATAGGCCGCGAGCGAGGCGCTACTCAGGGCAAGGGCCAACCCCAAGGCGGTGGCGAAACCCCAGAGCGGCGCCAGAGGCGGCAGGGCCAGGGCCAGGGCGAGCCCGGCAAGCGCCAGCGCCAGCGCCTCGGTCAGCGGCGCCTTGGCCGGACGCCAGGGCAGCGTGCCCGACATGAGGTCGGTGGTGAGATCGGCGGCGATCTGCACCGAGGGATAGAGCGGATCGGCGGCGGTAGGCCTGAGCCCGCCCCGCTGCGGCACCGAGGAGCCGACGATCACCAGGCTGCCCCGGAAGGCGAGGGCCAGACTCTCGGCCGACAGGGCCTCCTGCAAAAGGACCCGTGCGTCGAGCGTGCGCAGGTCCCGCGCCAGCGCGGGCCGGGGCCTGAGGCGCAGCGTACCCGCCCGGTCGAGCGGCACCCCGGCGGCGCCGAGCCGCAGGCTCGAGGCCCCGTCGCCCGCGATCAGTGGCGCGGGCAGGTCGCGAAAGCGCCGTACCAGTTCGACGGGCAGCGAGGGATAGCCCAGCCCGGCCACGGTGACGGCGGCGGGAACGCGGCGCACCCGCGCCTCGGCATCGCCGGGCAAGGAGAGCGAGGCGAGGCTGACGCCGGGGGCGAGGAAGCCGGGGCAGGGCCCCTCGGCTCCGGGGGCGGCCCAGAGGGCGGGGGCCGCGACCTCGGCCAGCGCCAGCGCCGGGGCGGGGCCGGGCAGGGGCTCGGGCCGCGTGGCCAGCAGGAAGCCCAGAACGCTGGGGCTGCGCGACAGGGCGGCGGCGAGGGCGATATTGGCGGTCTCGGGGCCGCAGCCCCCGGCGAAGACCATGTCCCAGCCGATCAGCCCGGGCTCAAGCGCGGCAAGGCGCGCGGCAAGCCGGGCGGAGGCGGCGCGCGACCAGGGATCGCCGCGGTCGTCGGTGCGGGGGATGTCGATGACGAGGATCCGGGTGTCGGGGTCGGATGCGGGCGCCGGGGCGAGCAGGATCAACGCGTCGAGCGCCCGCTCCTGCCAGCGCAGCAAGGCCGGAGGCTGCACCAGCAGCAGGGCCGCACCAAGGAGGCAGAGCGCGCCCGCCGTCGCCCCGGCCAGCCAGCGGCGGGGCAGGTCAGTCATGGGCGCGCGGTCGGGCGGGGAGTGTCGGGCGCAGGGCGGATCCTCCGGGCTGGTCGGGCGGAGAGTGATCCGCCGCGGCGGGCGGTGTCAATCGCCCGCTGAGCGGCGGGAGGCACGCTCCCACCCGCCCACCCCGCGCGCCTCCCGCCGCGGAGAGGGCAGCGCTCGGGGAGGCCCCGGGGGCCTTCTGCCCCCGGACCCCCGAGGATATTTGCAGAACGAAGATGAGGATCAAGCGCCCTCTGTTCTCCATCTTTGTTCTGAAAATATCCTCGGGAGGATTTTCAAGGAGGGTGGAAAACCCTCCTTGAAGCGGGGGGCCCGGGGGGCGGCAGCCCCCCGGTCTTCTGGTTTATCTGGGGCGGCAGCCCCCCGCCTTCCGAGTCACCTGGGGCGGAAGCGGCCCGGCTATCGGGCCGCCCGGGCGCGCCGGCTCAGCCGTCCTCTGCCAGCACTGTCTCCAGCCGGACGAAGCTTTCCTCCATCCCTTCCACCAATCCCCCCGCCAGCATCTCGTCGCGGGCCGCCGGATCGGGGAAGGTCATGTGCAGCATGAGCCGCGTGCCGGTTCCGTCCGGGGCCAGAAGCGTCTCGACCACATTCTCGGGCGAGGGATCGGGCAGGTGCAGGCGCTCGACATGCAGCATCCGCCAGGGCGGTTCGGCCTCGATCACCTCGCCGGTCAGGGTCAGCGTGCGGCCCATCCGGTCGGACCATTCGACATGCATCAGCCCGCCGGCCTTCGCCGCGAACTGGCAGCGGACCATGGGCCAGCCGGGCGGGCCCAGCATCCAGCGGGTCAGGAGGCCCGCGCGGGTCAGCGCGTCCCAGACCCGGGCGGGCGTCGCCTCCAGCCGCCGGGTCAGGACCAGCGACGAGGCGCCTTCGCGGGTGACCTGGGTCAGCATGTCACCAATGCGGCGGGCGCTGGTCGGTGAGCGGGATCTGGGTGCCCGCCTCGGCCTCGCGCTCGGCCTCGCGTTCCATCAGCATGCCGGTGCGATAGGTCAGCCGGTCGAGCTGCAGCCCCTGGGCGCGGACGATATCCGACAGGTCCTCGACCGCGCGGGTGAGGTGGGCGATGCGTTCTTCGAGGTCTTCGATCCGGGCCATGCGCCCATGATGCGCCGGGCCGCAGCCCGGGTCAATCGGCCGGGTGCCGCGCCTGCAGCTTCTCGAGCGGGGCCCGGTTCTTGCAAAAGCTGGGCGGTGTCCGGGCCTTGCCGTCGCGGCTGGCGAGATAGAGCGCGCAATAATCGGGCGCCCGGCAATGGGCGCATTTCGACAGCATGCCCGACAGCCGGTCGGGCGTGACCTCGTCGTCGCGGATCGCCTCGGCCAGCGGGATGTCCAGCGCCTCGACCATGCGCCAGAACAGCAGGTGATCGTCGGGGATTTGCGAAAGGCTCCGGGACATGGGGTACTCCTTACTGAGCGCGGGCCGTGGGATCGGCCGGCGCGGGAATGGTTAATGATCCCTAAGCCTATAGGGGTGTTTGCGGCAGCAATGGGGCGGGATCGGGGGGAAAGCAGGACCCCGGGTGCCTGACCGGCGGGATCGCCGGTTCTTGCCGCGGCGGCCCCCTTCGGCTAGACCACGCGCGGACAGATCCGGGTAGTATCCATGAGCCAGACCAAGCAACGCCGTCCCAAGGCCGAGACGCCCAAGGGGTTCCGCGACTATTTCGGCGCCGAGGTGACGGCCCGCAAGGAGATGCTGGACCGCATCGCCCGGGTCTATCATCGCTATGGCTTCGACCCGCTGGAGACCTCGGCGGTGGAGACGGTCGAGGCCCTGGGCAAGTTCCTGCCCGATGTGGACCGCCCGAACGAGGGGGTTTTCGCCTGGCAGGAAGACGGCGGCGCGGAGGGCAAGGCGGGCGACTGGCTGGCGCTGCGCTATGACCTGACGGCGCCTCTGGCCCGGGTCGCGGCGCAGTACCGCAACGATCTGCCCAGCCCCTACCGGCGCTATGCCATGGGGCCGGTCTGGCGCAACGAGAAGCCCGGACCGGGGCGGTTCCGCCAGTTCTATCAATGCGATGCCGATACGGTCGGGGCCTCGACCGTGGCCGCCGATGCCGAGATCTGTGCCATGCTGGCGGATGTCTTCGAGGATCTGGGCCTGGGCGGCGATTTCGTCGTGCGCATCAACAACCGCAAGGTGCTGAACGGCGTGATGGAGGCGGCGGGGGTGTTGGACCCCTCCGATCCGTCGAAGTTCGAGGCCGAGCGCGGGATCGTCCTGCGCGCCATCGACAAGCTGGACCGGCTGGGCGAGGACGGGGTCCGCGCGCTGCTGGGCGAGGGGCGCCGCGACGAGTCGGGCGATTTCACCAAGGGGGCGGGGTTGCTCGCGTCCTCGGCCGATGTGGTTCTGGCCTTCACCGCCGCCCGCCGCGACACCGGCGCCGCCACCTGCGCCGAACTCCGGCGGCTGGTGGGAGAGTCGAAGGTCGGCGCGGAAGGCGTTGAGGAACTTGAAGAAATGGCCGCGCTGCTGGCCGATCAGGGCTATGGCTCGGACCGGGTGGTCATCGACCCCTCGGTGGTGCGGGGCCTTGGCTACTACACCGGCCCAGTCTTCGAGGCCGAGCTGACGTTCGAGATCCTCGACGAAAAGGGCCGCAAGCGGCAATTCGGCTCGGTGGCCGGGGGCGGGCGCTATGACGATCTGGTCAAGCGCTTCACCGGGCAAGCGGTGCCGGCGACCGGGATTTCCATCGGCGTGGACCGGCTGCTGGCGGCCTTGCAGGCCAAGGGTCGGGTCGTGGCCGATACCTCGGGGCCGGTCGTCGTCACGGTGATGGACCGGTCGCGAATGTCTGACTATCAGAATATGGTTGGCGAGTTGCGCCGGGCCGGTATCCGGGCCGAGGTCTATCTCGGCAATCCAAAGAACTTCGGCAACCAGTTGAAATACGCGGATAAACGCGGATCACCGGTGGCCATCATCCAGGGCTCGGACGAGGCGGCGCGGGGCGTGGTGCAGGTCAAGGATCTGGTGCTGGGCGCCAGGATCGCCGAGAGCGCGACGCTCGAGGAATGGAAGGACCGCCCGGCGCAGGTCGAGGTGCCGGTGGCCGATCTGGTCGCCACGGTCAGGGGCATGCTGGGATGAAGATCGTCACGCCTGCGGCCCGGGCCGAGGGGCAGCGGCTGTTCGGCGCCTTCCAGACCTGGGGCGCGGTGCCGGTCGAAGCGGCGGTGCTGCAACCGGCCGAGACGCTCTTGGACCTCTATGGCGAGGATATCCGCGCCCGCGCCTATGTCACGCAGGACCCGGTGCGGGGCGAGATGATGCTGCGCCCCGATTTCACCGTGCCGGTGGTGCAGGCGCATATGGCGGGCGGCGCCGAGCCTGCGCGCTATTGCTATCTGGGCGAGGTGTTCCGCAAGCAGGAGGACGGCGGCGCGCGCGCCTCGGAGTACCTGCAGGTCGGCTACGAGGTCTTCGACCGCGACCAGCCGCTGCGGGCTGATGCCGAGGTTTTCGCGTTGTTTTCCCGCATGTTGGCGGGGAAAGGTCTGCGTGCGGCGACCGGCGATATCGGCATCCTCATCGCCGCGGTGAAGGGTCTTCCGACCAGCGACACCCGCAAGGCGGCGCTGATGCGGCACCTCTGGCGGCCGCAACGCTTCCGGGCGCTGCTGGAGCGTTTCGCGGGTCGCGCGCCGCTGCCCAAGGGGCGGGCCGAGCTGCTGGCGCGGCTGGCGAAGGGCGATCCGGTGGCCAGCGAGGCGCCGCAGATCGGCCTCAGAAGCCGGGCCGAGATCGAGGTCCGGATGGCGAAACTGGCCGAGGATGCGGCAACGGCGCCCATTCCGGGCGATGTGGTCGACGCGCTGGAAGCCTTGATCCAGCTCTCAGAAAAGTCCCGCAAGGCCTTGGAGGATATGCGGAAACTGGCGTCGGTCCTGCCCTGGATCGACCCGTCGCTGGACCTGTTCGAGGAACGGCTCTCGGTCCTGGCCGCGCATGGCGTGGATGTCGCCTCGCTCGATTTCGAGGCCTCCTACGGCCGCACGACGCTGGAATATTACGACGGTTTCGTCTTCGGCTTCTACGCCGAGGCGCGGCCGGACCTGCCGCCCGTCGCCACCGGCGGGCGCTATGACGCGCTGACCGCGGTGCTGGGCGCCGATCAGAACGGGGGCCGCTCGATCCCGGCGGTGGGCGGCGTGATCCGTCCGGCGCTGGTCGTGGAACTGGAGGGCCGGGCGTGAGCGTGAAGATCGGCGTGCCGTCCAAGGGGCGGCTGATGGAAAAGACCTTCGACTGGTTCGCCGCGCGCGGCATCGCCATGAAGCGGACCGGGGCCGAGCGGGAATATTCCGGCGCGGTGGAGGGGATCGAGGGCGTGGATCTGGTGCTGCTCAGCGCCTCGGAGATCCCGCGCGAACTGGCCGCGGGGCGCATCCATCTGGGCGTGACCGGGACTGACCTCGTTCGTGAAAAATTGGGCAATGGCAACGACTTGGTGGACGAACTTGCGCCGATGGGTTTTGGCCATGCCGATCTGATCGTCGCCGTCCCCGACTGCTGGGTCGATGTCGAGACGCTGGACGATCTGGACGCGGCGGCGGCGGCGTTCCGGGCGGACCACGGCTTCCGGCTGCGGATCGCGACCAAGTATCACCGGCTGGTGCGCGATTACCTGCGCGCCCATGGCGTGGCCGATTACCAGCTGGTCGACAGCCAGGGCGCGACCGAGGGCACGATCCGCAACGGCACCGCCGAGGCGGTGGCGGATATCACCTCGACCGGGGAAACCCTGCGCGCCAACCATTTGAAAATCCTGGATGGCGAGCCGGTGCTGCGCTCGCAGGCGACGCTTTTCGCCTCGCGCGTGGCGCCCTGCGATGCGGCCGAGGCCGCGGCGCTGGCCGCGTTGAAGGCGCGGCTGGCATGAGCGGCGCGATCGAGGGGATCGAGGGCGTCCGGGCCATTGTTTGGGATTTCGACGGCGTGCTGAACCGCGCCGGACGGCCGGACAAGGCGGGGATCTTCCCATGGCAGGCCAAGGTGGCCGAGGAATTGGGCATCGACGCCGCCGCGATGGCGCAGGCGGTCTTCGGCCGCGACAAGGCGGCCCTGTTCACCGGCAAGGACGACGTGCTGGACCGGATCGCCCACTGGGCCGAGGGGGCGGGCGTCGATCTCGACCCCGGCGACGTGCTGGAGATCTGGTTCGAGGCCGACCACGACCCCGATCCCGAGTTGGACCGCGTGCTGGACCTGCTGGCCGAGGCGGGGGTCGTCCAGGTGATCCTGACCAACAACGAAGCCCGACGCGCCCGCTGGATCGCCCAGGATGCGGGCTGGGCCGAGCGGGTCGATGCGCTCTTCGCCTCGGGCGAGACCGGGGTGATGAAACCCGCGGCCGAGGCCTTTGCCGCGGTCGAGACGGCGCTCGACATGGCGCCGCATGAGATTCTGCTGATCGACGACACCCCCCGCAATGTCGAGGCGGCCGAGAAACGCGGCTGGCTGGGCTGGGATTATCAGGCGGGCGGGGCGATGGCGCTGGTTCAGGCGCTGATGCCGTTGTTGCTGAAAGCGGAGCGATAGGGCGGCGGGACGGATTTTCCAGTCCTTCCGCTCTTGACCGGCGGGAAGTCGCTCCCTTAGCATGCGCCGCTGCCGTTAACCTTGCTTGCAATCCATTTCCAGAGAAGGGCGCGCCTGTCGCCCTATCCAGGGGGTATTCCGATGAACCATTCCAGACTGGCGATGCTTGGCCTCGCTTTGACCCTTGCCGCGGGACCAGCGCTGGCGCAGCGGGTCGTTGAATTCGACGTCACGCCGCGCACCTTCTCGCACAGTGATTTTTCGACCGTCGAGGGGCGGCGCGCGGTGCAGCCCTTGCCCTTCGCAACCTATGACAGCAGCAGTCCGAACCGGATGCGCAGCGATACCGGCGCGCCGAGTGTCAGCCCCGGCCGGCCGCCGGAGGCGGGCTCCGCCCAGCGGGCGCAGGCGCTTTATCCCGACCAATGGGCCCTGCTGGCCGCGCCTCCGACGCGTGAGGGCGCCCGTCCTTCCGCCGGCGATCCGGCCGCGCCCGAGGGCGGGGTCGATTTCCTGGCCGGTTCCTCGGCCGGCTCCAGCCGCAGCAATTTCGCCGGCACCACCGGCGTCTTCACCCAATATTGCGAGAATTGCGACGCGGCGAATGTGAACTATCCGCAGATTGCGATCGGGGCGCTCTTTTTCGACATCGCCAGCGGCGGCAGCGCCAGCTGCTCGGCCTCGGTCATCGGCAGCAACACCATCGTGACGGCGGCGCATTGCTGCTACGACCACGATGCCGAGGCGAACAACACCAACTTCACCTTCGTGCCGGCCTATCGCGACGGGGCGGCGCCGGTCGGCTCGTTCGCGGGCATCCGGGCGCGGGTGCTGGGCGCCTATCGCAACAATCCCGGCCGGGCGAACGACCTGTGCGTGATCCGTCTGGCCCCCGACGCCGGGGGCAATCAGGTCAGCTTCTACACCGGCTGGCTGGGGACCGCGGAGAACTTCGACTATTACCAGAACATGCATGCCGTGGGCTATCCGGGCAATCTGGGCGGTGGTCAGTTCCAGCAGGTCTGCACCGCCACCGGCAGCCGTCCGCCGCAGGGCTGCGAGCGCAACAACGTGCTGAACATGGGCTGCTCGATGACCTATGGCTCCAGCGGCGGGCCGTGGATCCTCTATTATCGCAACGGCAGCTACGTCAATTCGGTGGTGAGCGGCTATGACAACGTCAGCTGCACCGGCGATTTCGGCACCGTGTTCAACGGTCCGCGGTTCGCTTCGAACAACCTGGGCACGCTCTGCGATTCCCCCGGCTGGTGCTGAGGGCCCTCTGACACCTGGCTGGTGCTGCCCCCGGGGTCAGCGCCAGCCGAATTCCGCCAGGGCCTCGGCCAGTTCCGGCGGCAGCACCTCCTCGCCGGGGCGCGCTTCGGGCAGGTCGCGCGGCGCGTCCTCGGGCTTGAGATAGCGCCAGCCCTGAAAGGGGCGGCGCGGCGCCGGTTCGGTGCGGATCAGCGCCGGATCGAAGACCAGCGCACAGCGGTTGATGCCGTCCGTGCCCTCGACCGGATCGAGGCGCAGGATGCGTTGGCGCACCAGCACATTCCCCTTGATGATCCAGTAGATCGAGCCGCCGTCCAGCACCTCGTCGGCGCGTTTGGGCCACATGCGGGTGACATGGCGGGGCAGGCCGCCGGGCAGTTCGGCGGCGCGTTCTTGCTGCCAGAGGGCGAGATCCTCGACCGACTCGCAGCCGACACAGAGCTTGAGGATGTGCAGGGCCATGGCCCCTTATCCTCCCGCCTGCCGCCCGCCGCAAGGCCCCGCCCGGCGTTGACGCTGGCTACGTCCCGGACTATGTTTGCCGGGGGCGCGGTCATGCTTTGTTCATGCTGCGCCCCTCCGCTTTCCAATACTTCCCGAGCCCGACAGGACCCTCTCATGAGCCGTTTTTCCGCCCCCATCGCCGAGCAGATCTGGGACATGAAATACCGGCTGAAAGACGGATCCGGCCGGCCGCTCGATGCCTCGCTCGAGGATTCGTGGCGCCGGGTGGCGCGGGATCTGGCCTCGGTCGAGGCCACGCCCGAGGTCTGGGAAGAGCGATTCTATACCGCGCTCGAGGATTTCCGCTTCCTGCCCGCGGGGCGGATCCTGGCCGGCGCCGGGACCGGGCGGCAGGTCACGCTGTTCAACTGCTTCGTCATGGGCACCATCCCCGACAGCATGGGCGGCATCTTCGAGATGCTGAAAGAGGCTGCGCTGACCATGCAGCAGGGCGGCGGGATCGGCTATGATTTCAGCACCATCCGGCCCAAGGGTGCGGTGGTGCACGGGGTTGCGGCCGATGCCTCGGGGCCGCTGAGCTTCATGGATGTCTGGGACGCGATGTGCCGCACGATCATGTCGGCGGGCTCGCGCCGGGGGGCGATGATGGCGACCATGCGCTGCGACCACCCGGATATCGAGGAATTCATCGCCGCCAAGCAGGATTCGGCCCGGCTGCGGATGTTCAACCTGTCGGTGCTGGTGACGGACCCGTTCATGGAGGCGGTGAAGGCGGGCGGCAGCTGGGATCTGGTGTTCGGCGGCCGGGTCTATCGCACGCTGGAGGCCCGCGATCTGTGGAACCGGATCATGAAGGCGACCTACGATTACGCCGAGCCGGGCGTGATCTTCATCGACCGGATCAACACCGCCAACAATCTGCGCTATGCCGAGACCATCGCCGCGACGAACCCCTGCGGCGAGCAGCCGCTGCCGCCCTATGGCGCGTGCCTCCTGGGCTCGATCAATCTGGCGCGGCTGGTGAAGGCACCTTTCGAGGCCGGCTCGGGGATCGAGGCGGCGGAGCTGGACGAGCTGGTCCGCACCGCCGTCCGGATGATGGACAACGTGGTCGATGCCTCGAAATTCCCGCTGCCGCAGCAGGCGGCCGAGGCCGTGGCGAAGCGCCGCATCGGGCTGGGCGTCACCGGGCTGGCCGATGCGCTGCTGATGATGGGCCTGCGCTATGGCTCGGACGAGGCGGTGGCCCAGACCGAGGCCTGGATGCGGGCGATTGCCCGCGCCGCCTATCTGGCTTCGGTCGATCTGGCGCGCGAGAAGGGGGCGTTCCCCCTGTTTGACGCCGAGAAATATCTCGCCAGCGGCACCATGCAGGCGATGGATGCCGATGTGCGCGAGGCGGTGCGCGAACATGGCATCCGCAACGCGCTGCTGACCTCCATCGCGCCGACCGGCACGATCAGCCTTTACGCCGGCAACGTCAGTTCGGGGATCGAGCCGGTCTTCGCCTATGCCTATCGCCGCAAGGTGCTGCAACCCGACGGCTCGCGCACTGAGGAAGAGGTCGTGGATTACGCCGTCAGCCTCTGGCGACAGAAATTCGGCGAGACGCCCTTGCCCGACCATTTCGTCAGCGCCCAGACCCTGGCGCCGATGGACCATGTGAAGATGCAGGCGGCGGCGCAGAAATGGATCGACAGCTCCATTTCCAAGACCATCAACTGCCCAGAGGATATCGGCTTCGAGGCGTTCAAGGACGTCTATCTGGCGGCCTGGGACCTGGGCTGCAAGGGCTGCACCACCTACCGGCCGAATGCGGTGACGGGCTCGGTGCTCACGGTCAGCGAAAAGGCCGAGGCCGTGCCGCAGGCCGAGACGGGGGCCGAGGTGATCTACCTGTCCGAGCCCCTCGACCGGCCCGAGGCGCTGGAAGGCCAGACCTACAAGCTGAAATGGCCGGTCAGCGAACACGCGATCTACATCACCGTCAACGATATCGTCGTCGGCGGGCGGCGCAGGCCCTTCGAGGTGTTCATCAATTCCAAGAACATGGAGCATTACGCCTGGACCGTGGCCCTGACGCGGATGATCTCGGCGGTGTTCCGGCGCGGCGGCGACGTGTCCTTCGTGGTCGAGGAACTGAAAGCGGTCTTCGACCCGCGCGGCGGCGCCTGGATGGGCGGGCGCTACGTGCCCTCGATCCTGGCGGCGATCGGCGACGTGATCGAGGAACATCTGGTCGCCATCGGCTTCATCGAGGGCGCGGGGCTGGGGCTGAAATCCGATCCCAAGGCCGGGGCGGCGGTCGCCGTCGCCGGAGGGGCGAAGCCCAAGGCCTGCCCCAGCTGTGGCGCTTATGAGCTGGTGATGATCGAAGGCTGCATGACCTGCCGCGCCTGCGGGCATTCGAAATGCGGGTGAGGGCGGGTCTTTCGGCGTTGCGCTGAAAGACGTCCTGACAGGCCGGAACGTTCATCGACACACCGCCGGGGCCGAGGCTCCGGCGTTTTTGCATGGCGGGCTCGGGCGCCGGCATTCCGCGTCACTTCCCGGCGTCGGCCCCAGTGTCGGCCCCGGTGTCGGCCCCGGCGTCGGCGAAGTCCTCGACGGCGGCCCAGTCGTAAAGGTCCGAGAGGATCCCGCGCAGGCCTTCGCCGCGGGGGGTGAGGGCGTAGGTGACCTCGCGCGGGTAGACATTGGTTTCCTCGCGCCGCACCAGGTCGCGGCGGGTCATGCCCGCCAGCCGCTCGGTCAGCACCTTGGGCGAGATCCGCGGCAGCCGCGCCTGCAGTTCCGAATAGCGCTTCGGCCCGCCCGAGAGGTGCCAGAGCAGGAGGGCGTTCCAGCGGTGGCCCAGAAAGCCCAGCCAATCCTCGGCCAGGCATTCGTCGGGGCGGCAGATGGTCGTTTCTGGCATCGGGCTTCCCATTTGGTTAGTCCTGAGTCGCTGTGATTTCAGCGCGCGGGGACCTGTTGCGGGTCCGGTAGCGCAAGGGATGCGGCATGAACAGGATACTCATCATCGGCGGCTATGGCCATGTCGGCCAGAAGATCGCCCGGCGTCTGATCGCCGCGGGGAAGTCGGTGACGATTGCCGGACGGGATGCGGGCAAGGCCGCTGCGGCGGCGGGGCGGCTTGGCTGCCAGGGGGGGACGCTCGATCTGTCGCGGCCCGACAGCTGGGAGGGGCCGCTGGCCGGGGCCGAGGTGGTGATCTGCTGCCTCGACACCGAGAGCGCCGATTTCGCGGGCGCGGTGCTGTCGCGCGGGCTCGCCTATCTCGACATTTCCGCCACCGATCGGGTGCTGCGGCGGATCGAGGCGCTGGATGGTCTGGCACGGGACAAGGACGCGCTGGCGGTGCTGTCGGTCGGGCTGGCGCCGGGGCTCACCAACCTGCTGGTCCGCGAGGCGCGCGAGCGCTGCCCCGAGGCGACGCGATTCCGCATCGGCGTGCTGCTGGGGCTGGGCGACAGCCATGGTCCGGCGGCGATCGACTGGACGCTGGCCAGCCTGGCGCCGCTGGGGCGCGGGGATATCCAGCCGCTGCGCTTCGGGCGGGACCGGCGGGCGCAGCCGACGATCCCCTTCGATTTCGCCGATCAGCACAGCCTGATGCGCCGGGGATATCGCCGGGTGGAAACGCGGCTGGCGCTGGCCTCGCCGCTGATTTTTCCCTGGTCGCTGCGGCTGTTGGCCTGGATCGCGGGGCGCAAGGGGCTGCGCAAGGCGCTGGCGGCGAGCATGCCCTTCCTGCGGATCGGCAGCGACCGGACGGCGCTGGTGGTGGAGGCGTTTGCGGCAGACGGTTCGGCCCCCGCCCTGCGCCTGACGCTGGAGGGTCGGCAGGAGGCCGAGGTGACGGCGCTGGTCGCGGCCGAGGTGGCGCTCAGGCTGCCGGAACTGTCTGCGCGCGGCGTCCGGCATCTGGACGAGCTGCTGCGCTATGACGACCTGCGCCAAGTGCTGGCCGGGCAGGGGATCGCGCGGGAGGCGCGCGGCTGAGGTCTGGCGGGGCCCCCCCAGGCCTCGTCACCCCGGGGCGGTCCGGTCTTCGTCGGCCAGCTGCGCCAGATATTGGCGCAGCAAGGTCACGCGCCTGGGCCGGAAGCTCTGGTCCGTGGGGGTGGCGCTCTGGATCCGGTCAGCCCTGAACATGCGGAAATCCGCACGCAGGCAGCACCAGGCGAGGACCGTCATGGTCCTGTCGCTGTGCACGATGGCCAGCGGCAGGATCCGGCGGTTGCTGAGCGCGCCGGTCAGGGCATGGTAGCGGATCTCAAGCGCCTCCTCCTTCCAGGAGGCCTGGCGGATCACGTCCAGCGGGCCGAGCGCGCCATAGCGCATTTCGGGCCGGTAGACTTGCGAGATGGCGTGGACCAGATGCCGCTCGCCGCTGTCGGGCAAGGAGGCCGCGACCTTGGCCAGCACGGATGCCGCCGCCGCTGCCAGCATCGGCTCGCCCATGTGCCGCACTTCGGCCATGCCGAGGGCGATGGCCTCGATCTCGTCGCGCGAAAAGCTCTGCGGGGGCAGGGCGAAATCCTCGGTCAGCCGGTAGCCATAGCCGCGCTCGCCCTCGATCCGCGCCCCCGCCGCCCTGAGGCTGTCGATGTCACGATAGAGCGAACGCAGCGAGACTCCGGTTTCCTCGGCCAGACGCCGGGCGGTGATCGGGGGCGCCATGCTGCGCATCGCCTGCAGGAGCCGCAAAAGCCTGTCTGTCCGTGCCATCGTCCAACTGCCGCAAACTGTCAGTTACCCCCGTCTAAAGCAGGATCCGTCGCACAGCACCGAAAAAGGAACGACCATGCTGGCCCATCTTGCCGAAATCCGCTGGCTTCCCGTGATCGCGGGAACCCTTGTCTACGCCGTTCTCGGCGGGCTCTATTTCATGGTGCTGGTGCCGCGGCAGTACCTCTATGTCACCGGGCGCGAGCATCTGCCGAAAGAGGAACAGCAGGTCGCGGGCGCGATCTTCATCCTCGGCCCGCTCCTGTGCTCGCTGGTCATGGTCATCGCCGACGCCTGGCTGATCGCCGCGCTTGGCGTCACCACCTTGGGCGAGGGGGCCGGGCTGGGGCTGGCGGTGGGTCTGGGCTTTCTGCTGCCCATGACCTTCACCATCGCCATCAACCCGCTGTTTCCGCGGCCGATCCTCTACGGGCTGCTGAACGCGCCCTATTTCGTGGTGGCGAACCTGATCGCCTGCCTGGTCCTGGTCGCCATCCCGTGACGCCGGTCCGGGACCGGGCGCCGGCTATGCGTCGGGGCGGAACTTGTCCGGTATCGCGTCCGAGCCGTTCGACAGCCGCTGAAAGCGGTCGATGGCCCGGATCAGGCGATAGCTGCGGGCGTTGTCCTGAAGGTCGGACAGCGCCAGCGTCTCCATCTCGGCGCGCAAGGCCAGCGGCGGGTGGCTGGCGATCCTTTCGGCCAGCGCCAGGGCGCGGGGGCCCGCGTCGTCGCCATCCGTGACTTCGTTCACCAGAAAGCAGCGGCGCGCTTCCTCGGCGTCGAGGGGCTCGCCGGTCAGGGATAGCTGCATGGCGATGGCGCGCGGCAGCATCTGCAGGATGCCCGACATCGCCGCCGCCCCCGCCATGCCATAGGAGATCTCCGGCAGGCCGAATTGCGCGTGGCGCGAGGCGATGCGGATATCCGCCAGCCGACAGGCATAGATGAAGCCCTGGCCCAGGCACCAGCCGTTGATCGCCGCGACCACCGGCTTGTTGCGGCGCAGTTCCAGCACGTCGCGGTCCCAGCCGGGCTGGTCATCCTCGACCGATTCGTCGCGGCGCGCGCCCAGCGTGCGGCGCACTTCCTGCGGGGGCGTCAGCGTCGCGCGTTCGCGCTTGATGTCATCTCCGGCCGAGAAGGCCCGGACCCCCGCGCCCCTCAGCACCGCCACCCGCGCCGAATCATCGGCCTCGAAGGCGCGCAGCGCCCGGCAGAGGTCGCGGTGCAATTCCGGCGTCAGCAGGTTGAGCGGGCCGTTGTCCAGCACGATCTGCGTGACGCCGCCGGACGAGGAGGTGAGGATGGGCATGGGCTGCGGGGTCCTACGTCTAAGGTTTCGCCGTGACTCTTTCTAAATTTTCGACACTATGTCAATAATCTTGTTGCGACCGAAGCTGCATCTCGGCCAGCAGGGATCGTTCCCAAATATCTGAAATAGCTGATGAAAAGTCTTCCGTGCGCGGAAGGGTGGCGTTGAGCCGCTCGCTGGCATAGGTGAAACGCTCGCGCGCAGCGGCCTCGGTCATGGCGATCAGCATCAGGGTCAGGGCCTCCATGTGTTCCTGACTGGCTCGCGACAGCTCCACCAGTCCGGTTGCCGACAGCCGTTTGGCGACCTGTCGGGCGAGGCGGGTGTTCATCTCGTGCCGCATGGCCGCGAACTCGGGCAGGTTCGGTGCCACGCTTTCGAGCGCGGCATAGAGATGGGCGTTGGTCTCGTGCATGCGGCAATAGCGCAGGTTCGCGTCGCGGATGACGGCCAGGACCGATTCGGCGCGGCGCGGTTGCCGGGACTCGCGCCATTTCATGCCGGAGAATTCGCGTAGCAATTGCACGAGGATATCACTTAAATCATTGAAGTATGTATAAAAAGTCGGGCGGGAGACACCGGATGCCGCGGCGATGTCGCCGATCGCCGCCCCCGTCACGCCCCGTTCCTTCAGCAGCGCCGAGAGGGAGGCGAGCAGCTGAAACCGGGTTCTTTCGCGCTTTGGCAGCGCCTGCGAGCCGGCTTGTTCCAGAAGCCACGAGGAGAAATCCTCGCCCGTCGCGCCGCCGTCTCCGGCCGCTTCCGTGCTCGCCTTTGTCATCATGTCCCGCTGACCTGCCATGTCGTCACATCCTCAGACTGCCTTTCGCGTTCCGCCCCCTGACCGCGGCCCGGGGGTGGGAAATCGCGCTCTCCCCAAGCGAAAACATAATTGACTAACTGTCAATACCGGGTAAGCATTCCCAACGTAAACCACCCACCGACCCGCACAACAGGAGTTTGAGATGACGACCTATCCCCGCTTCACCAGACGCGCCGCCCTGCGCGGCGGCATGGCAGCCGGCACCGCGCTTCTGATGGCGCCCTATGTGCGGCCCTCCTACGCGCAGGAGAACCGTCTGGTCTGCCGCGACGCCGGTGTCGGCACCACGTTCCAGGACATCTATGCCCGCCCGTTCTACGAGGCGACCGGGATCGAGGTGGTGGGGGTCGTCAGCCAGACCGAGCCCGTCGGCATGATCAAGCAGATGGTCGAGACGCAGACCTATACCTGGGACATGGCCAGCGGCATGAGCGATGCGGCCGCCTATCAGCTTGTCACCGACGGCGAGTATCTGGAGACGCTGGACCTGAGCGCGGTGCCGGTCTGGGCCAAGGTGCCCGATCAGTTCAAGACCGAGCATTTCGCGGCCTCGGCGGTCGTGGCCTCGTGCATGGCGCTGAACACCGAGGCGGCCTCGCGCCCCGGCTCCTGGGCGGATTTCTGGAATGTCGAGGCCTTCCCGGGCCGTCGGGCGCTGCGGGGCTTCCCGCTGGACACGATCGAATTCGCGCTGATCGCCGACGGGGTGGCGCCGCAGGATGTCTATCCCTGTGACCTGGACCGGGCCTTTGCCAGCCTCGACCGGATCAAGGACCATATCGACGTCTGGTGGGCGAACGGGGCGCAATCCGCGCAGCTGCTGCAGAACGGCGAGGTGGATTTCCTCAACACCTGGAACGGCCGCGCGCAGCCCCTGATCGACGGCGGCCTGCCCATCGCCATCAACTTCAATGAATCGCTCTGGGGCGGCAGCGGTTTCATCGTGCTCAAGGGCGGGCCGAAGGTCGATCTCTGCCGCCAGTTCATTGCCTTCTGCCTCGAGGCGCAGCAGCAGGGCGCCTATAGCAACGCCACCGGCTACGGTTTCACCAACCCCGATGCGCTGGCCTTCGTCAGCGAGGAGGTGGCGCCGAAACTGCCGACGCATCCCGACAATTCGACCAATTATGTCGCCGTCGACTACCGCTACTGGGCCGCGGCGCGTGCCGAGGCCGTCGACCGGATGAACGCCTGGCTTCTCGACTGACGGGCAAGGGTACAAGCATCGTGACCAAAGAGCAGACAACGAAGCTGGAGATCCGTGGCATCACCAAGAGCTACGGCAAGACTCTGGCGCTCGGATCGACCGATCTGGTCGTCGAGAAGGGTGAGTTTCTCACCCTTCTCGGCCCCTCGGGATCGGGCAAGACCACCCTTCTGATGATGATCGCGGGCCTGACCGAGCCCAGCGGCGGGCGGATCCTGATTGATGGCGTCGATGTGACCGACCGCCCCAGCAGCGAGCGCAACATCGGCGTGGTGTTCCAGAATTACGCGCTGTTTCCGCATATGACCGTGGCCGAGAACGTGGCTTTCCCGCTGAAGATGCGCCGGCGCCCGGCCGACGAGATCGCCGCCGCGGTCAGGGACGCGCTGGCCATCGCCCAGCTGAACGAGCTGGCGGGCCGCTACACCGACGAATTGTCGGGCGGCCAGCAGCAGCGCGTGGCGCTGGCGCGGGCCATCGTCTTTCGTCCGGCGCTGGTGCTGATGGACGAGCCGCTGGGCGCGCTGGACAAGCGGCTGCGCGACGATCTGAAGGAAGAGATCCGGCGCATGCACCGTCAGCTTGGCACGACCATCGTCTATGTCACGCATGACCAGGACGAGGCGATGATGCTGTCCGATCGCATCTGCCTGATGGACAAGGCGCAGGTGGTGCAGGTCGATCCGCCGTCCCGGCTCTACAACGCTCCGACATCGCGCTTTGCCGCGGATTTCCTGGGGGAATCCAACCTGTTGCACGCGCAGGTGGTCAGCACCTCGACCGAGGGTCTTGTGCTGCGGCTGACGGGCGAGGGCGTCGCGATCAACGCCGCCCCGGCGCCGGGCCTGTCCGAAGGGGACGAGGTGCTGGCGATGATCCGGCCGGAACGGCTGCGTCTGGCAGGCGCTGGCGAGGCGGGGGCGATCCCGGCCGAGGTCACCGCGATGCTGGATCTGGGCGGCGTGCACCGGCTTCGCGCCTCGCTCGCGGGTGGCACGAAACTGCGCGTCACGCTTCTGGGTCAGCGGCAGGCCATGGCCGAGGCCGGGTCACGCATCGCGCTTGCGGTCGATGCGAGCGACGTGGTGGTGCTGGGCCCCGAGGCGGTGGCGTCATGAGCGACCGGGCCCAACCCGCCCCGAAACCCCGCGCCTCCGGTGCCCGCCGTCCGGCGCTGCGCACTCTTGCGCTGGCCGCGCCCGTCATCCTTCTGCTGCTGCCGTTCTTCGTCTATCCCACCGTCTCGTTCCTGCTGCGTGCGTTCGACACGCCCGAGGGTCAGCCCTGGTACGCGAATTTCGAGCGGTTCTTCACCGCCTCGGCCTATGGGCGGGTGCTGGCCGAGACGCTCATCATCTCGGCCTGGGTGACGCTGGCCACGGTTCTGGTGGCCTATCCCGTCGCCTATGTGCTGGCCCGGGCCCCCAGACGCAGCAAGTCGTGGTGGGCGCTTTTCATCCTGCTGCCCTTCTGGTCCAGCTTTTTGGTGCGGACCTTCGCGCTGGTCCTGATCCTGGGGCGCAACGGGCCGCTCAATGATGCGGCCATGGCCATCGGTCTGGTCGACAGCCCGATGAGCCTGCTGTTTTCCCGCGGCGCCGTGCTGGTCGGGATGACCAGCGTCATGACGCCCTTCGCGGTGCTGACCATGATCGGCGTCTTCGAGCGGATCGACCGCGTCCTGACCCCCGCGGCCGAGACGCTGGGCGCGCGGCCCTCGCAGGCCTTCTTCCGCATCTACCTGCCGCTGTCGATGCCCGGCGTGACCGCCGCGGCGCTGCTGGTCTTCGTCACCTCGATCGGCTTCTTCATCACACCGGCGCTGCTGGGCTCGCGCTATGAGACGATGATCGCCCAGCCCATCATCCAGCAGGTGCTGGATCTGGGGAACTGGTCATTCGCCGCGTCGATGTGCGTGATCCTCTTCGTCATCACCATCGCCGTCTTCGTGCTCTATGACCGGCTGGTCGGCATCTCGAGCCTGGTGCAGCAGGGCGGCGGTCAGCGCCGGCGCGGGGGCATCGGCGCGCGGCTGGCGACGCGGGTCTTTGACACCCTCGGCGACGGGTTCGCCGCCCTTGGCCGTCTGCTGCCGTTGCGGGGCGGCAAGGGCAGGGGCGGGGCGCGGGCGGTGGCCGGTTTCTCGGTCTTCGTGCTGCTGGTCCTCAACGTGCCGGTGCTGTTCCTGCTGCCGGTCTCGGTCACCGAAAGCGCCTTCGTGTCCTGGCCGCCCAGCGGCTTCACCCTGCAATGGTACGCCCAATTCTTCGACATGCCGATCTGGCTGCAGGGCACCACGCGCTCGTTCCTGGTGGCGTTCGGCACCTCGCTCCTGTGCTTCCTGATCGGCGTGCCCGCGGCCTTCGCCATGCTGCGCCTGTCGGGGCGCAAGGCGGCCGCGCTGATGGTGCTGATCGTCTCGCCCATGGTGCTGCCCAAGATCGTCATCGCCGTGGGGCTCTTCTATCTTTACGCCCGGATCGGCCTTGTCGGGACCGAGATCGGCCTGGTGCTGGGGCATACCGTGGTGGCGCTGCCCTATTTCTTCATCTCGCTGGTCGCGGTGCTGAAATCCTATAACTGGCGGCTCGACGATGCCGCGGCCTCGCTTGGCGCCTCGCCCTGGAAGGTGCGCCGCCATATCACCCTGCCGCTGATCTCGACCGGGCTGATCTCGTCGGCGATCTTCGCCTTCGTGGTCTCGCTTGATGAGCTGAACATCGCGCTCTTCACCTCGGGCGGGCTCGCCTCGACCCTGCCCAAGCTGATGTGGGAATCGGCGACTGTCGGCTTCACGCCGCTGCTGGCCGCGGTCTCGACCATGTTCCTGCTGTTCCTGACCGTTGTCGTGTTGAGCGGCCTCTATCTGGGCCGCCGCCGTTGAAATCCGAGGATGTGACCAAGTGACTGACCTGCCGACAGATCCCGTGCTGAAGACCGTTTCGGGCGCCAGCATCGCGCCGCCCTTCCCGAATATCGGCGCCTTCATCCACGATTGCGCCCGGCGCTTTGCCGATACCATCGTCATCGATTGCTTCGAGGATGACGAGCGCCTCACCTATCAGGCCTATGACCGGCTCTCGAACAGCGTGGCCAACGGGCTCGAGGCGCTGTCGGTGGGGCCGGGCGACAAGGTGGCGACGATGATGGCCAACAGCATCGCCTATCCGGTGATCTGGGCCGGTCTGTCGAAGCTGGGGGCGGCCATCGTGCCGGTGCCGACCAGCTACACCGCCGCCGAGCTGGACTACATCCTCGGCGATTCCGAGGCCGTGGCGCTGATCGTCGATGACGAATTCCTGCCGCTCTTCGAGGGGTTGCGGGCCGGGGGCAAATACGCCGATCTCCTTGTCATCCGTCGCGGCGGCGCGGGGCTGCCCGATGTGGCCGGCCTGATGGCCGGGGACGACAGCCCGCGGGATCTGTCGGGGATCGGGCCCGACGCCATCAACGGGCTGCAATACACCTCGGGCAGCACGGGCAGTCCCAAGGGCTGCATCGTCACACAGGATTACTGGATGCTGCTGGGGCGCTCGCTGGGGGCCAATATCCGCAGCCCGATCCGCACGATCCTGTCGCCGCATTCGTTCAATTACATGAATGGCCGCAACCTGTTGCTGACCATCATGGAGCGCGGCGGCACCTTCTATCTGGGGCGGCGGCCCAGCACCAGCAAGCTGCTGGGCTGGATCCGTGATCTGGGCATCCATTTCACCTTCTTCCCCTCGATCGCGCTGACCCAGCCGGAAAGCCCGGACGAGGCCGATACGCCGCTGATGGAGGTCTCGCTCAGCGCCTCGCCCCCCTCGGTGCACCGCGAATTCGCCCGGCGCTTTCCGGGCGTGAAGGCCTTCGAACTCTACGGCATGACCGAGGTCGGCGCGGTGCTGGCGGGCGATCCCGACGATCCGGCGTTCTTCGCCTCGGGTCGGCTCGGGGTCGAGATGCTGGGCCGGGCGGTGACGATCCGTGATCCCGAGGGCAACGAATGCCCGCCGGGCGTGGCGGGCGAACTCTGGGTTGCCGGTCCCGCGATGTTCAAGGGCTATTACGGCCGACCCGAGGCCACAGCCGAGGTCTTCCGTGGCCCCTGGGCGCGGACCGGGGACAGCGTGCTGCGCGGCGAGGATGGCTACATCCGCTTCATCGGCCGCATCAAGGATATCGTCCGGCGCAGCAACGAGAACATTTCCGCCCTCGAGGTCGAGACGGTCGGACGCGAGGCTGCCTGCATCGCCGAATGCGCCGTGGTGCCCGAGCCCGATGCCGAGCGCGGCGAGGAGGTGAAGATCTTCATCCGCCTGGCCGAGGGCTGTCAGGCCGACCGCGCCCTGGTCGAGGCGCTCGACGCCCATTTCCGCGCCCGCCTCGCGGCCTTCAAATGCCCCCGCTATTACGCCTTTGTCGAGGATTTCCCCCGCACCCCGTCGCAGAAGATCCGCAAGGGCATCCTGCGCAGCGAGCCCCAGCCGACGATCTTCGCGCTGGATGCCAAGGGGCTGCGCGGCTAGCGGCGGAGGGGGGCCGGGTGGTCGCGGTGGCCGGGCCGGGCCTCAGAAAGGGCGCCTGACCAGCCTGCCTCGTCGGCTTCCGGCCTTGGCTGTGGACATTGGTCCGAGCGCCGCATGAGGGGTGGCCAGGGTCCGCCGGTCTTCGCGGGACCGGCAATCCGGCGGGGGCAGTCCCGACGCCTCGCCCCCCGCTTCCCGGCCTGCGCAGCATTGCTGACGCACCGAACCAGAACGGCGCCTTTGCGGGGGTATGCTCGTAACCATCCGACATGCCGAACGACTTTTGTCTGGCGGTGGCGGCAGCTACCTGCCGGCAACTGGCTCGGACATGACAGGAGATCCTGCGCTGTCGGGGCTGATCCCGGCGCCAAGGACCATGAAACCCGGGGGAAGGAGTGGGGAATCACCCGGCTCAGGGCCGCGCTGGTCAAGACGCAGACTGGACCCCGCCAGCGGCGCCAGCCGGTCGAGGGCGCGGTCGGCCTCGACCGGCCGATGCCAGCGTAGCCTTCGCAGGCAAACCCCTCCGCGGGGCAGTCGCGCGTCCGGGGGTTTCAGCCCGCCCAAATCCAAGGAAAGACCAACCTTATCAAGGGCATGAGGTGGCGCAGCCGCGCTCGGCTGACCCAAGGAACGCAGGCGCGAAAGCCACAGGCTGAGGGAGGTCTCGGAGACAGGGCCCCGGCAAGGTTACTGGCGTCGACCGACTCGACAGGGCGGATGGCATTCTGCGGGCAGCGCGGCACGGCACTTGCCGCGACGCCAGGATCAGCCACTTGGTGCGCGGGCGTCGCCTGCCAGCCGCGAGACGGGAGACGGCTTCCATTCGTGATGGCCGCGATCACCCTGCCGCGGGGCGCCCCCTTTCTGCGACGGGCTGCATCGGTTACGCAGGGTGCCTGGCTGCATGGCAGGATTTCGTCCGATGACCACTCCGCAACTCCTGATCTTCGCCATTCTGGCCGCCACGATGGTGCTGTTTCTCTGGGGGCAGTTCCGCCATGACGTGGTCGCGCTTCTGGCGCTGATGGCTTGCGTGGTGACGGGGCTGGTGCCGAGCGCCGAGGCTTTCGCAGGGTTCGGCCATCCGGCTGTCATCACCGTGGCCTGTGTCCTGGTGCTCAGCAAAGGCCTGCACAACACCGGCGCGGTGGATTGGGTGGCGCGCGCCGTCTTGCCACGCGATGCCGGGCGGGTGAGCAGCATGGTCGCGCTGATGGGGCTGGGCGCCCTGTTGTCGGGGTTCATGAACAACGTGGGGGCGATGGCGTTGCTGATGCCGGTCGCCGTGCGGCTTTCCGACCGGCTGGGCATGACGCCGGGACAGGTGCTGATGCCGCTGGCCTTCGGGACGATCCTTGGCGGGATGACGACGCTGATCGGCACGCCGCCCAACCTGATCGTCTCGGGCTTTCGCGCCGAGGCGGGTCTCGGTCCTTTCGCCATGTTCGATTTCGCCCCTGTCGGCGTGGCGGTGGCGCTGGTCGGGGTGGCGTTCGTGGCGCTGGTCGGCTGGCGCCTCGTGCCGGCCCGCAAGGCCGCCTCGAACGGCGACTTCGCCACCGGGGCCTATCTGACCGAAGTGCGGGTTCCCGCGGACAGCAAGGCGGTGGGGCTGACCCTGCGCGGCTTCGAGCGCGAGATCGAGGACAGCGAGGCGCAGATCGTCGGCCTCGTGCGCAACGAGGTGCGGATGACGGCGCCGCATGGCGGGCGACAGATCCGCGAGGGTGACATTCTGGTGCTGGAAGCCAATGTCGAGACCCTGGCGAAGGCGCTGGCGGTGCTGGGGATCGAATTGGAAGGGCAGGGCTCCTCCAAGGACAAGGACAAGGACAAGGACGGGAACGAGGAGCAGGCGGCGAAGCCAGCGGAAGACAGCACCGTCGCCGTCCCGGCGCAGGGTGCGGCGGAAGAGGACGACAGCAAGCGTGACGAAGACATCGTGCTGCGCGAACTGGCCGTGTTGCCCGGATCCAGCATCGTCGGGCGGTCGGCCAGCGATCTCCGGTTGCGCACCCGCTACGGCCTGAACCTGTTGGCCGTGTCGCGCGAAGGGCAACGGCCAAGGGCGCGGTTGCGCACCTTGAACCTGAAATCGGGCGACCTCCTGCTGATGCAGGGGCCTGCCGAGGTCATGGCGGATTTCATCAACGACACCGGCTGCGTCCCGCTGGGCGAGCGCGAGTTGCGCATCCCCGACAAGCGCATGGCAATCATCGCGGGCGTTATCATGCTGGGATCCGTCGGCATCGTCACCGCCGGACTCCTGCCGGCGGCGGCGGCCTTCACGCTGGGCCTCATCGCCTCGATGATCTTGCGGACGGTTCCGCCCCGCCAGGTCTACAGCGTCATCGACTGGCCGGTGATCGTCCTGCTCGCGGCCCTGATCCCGGTCGCAGGCGCGATGCAGGCCACGGGGGCCGCCGATGTGCTGGCACGGTTCCTCGTGGGAACCATCGCTCAGGGCAACGCCATCGCCGCCTTGGTGGTGGTCCTGATCGTCACGATGTTCCTGTCGGACGTCATGAACAACGCCGCCACCGCCGCCGTTCTGTGCCCCATCGCCATCGGGATCGCGGCGACACTGGGCGTCAATCCGGACAGCTTCCTGATGGCGGTGGCGATCGGGTCATCCTGTGCCTTCCTGACCCCCATCGGGCACCAGAACAACACGCTGATCCTGGGCCCCGGTGGCTTCGGCTTCGGCGATTACTGGAAGCTCGGCCTGCCGCTCGAGGGGTTGGTCGTGGCGGTCAGCATCCCGCTGCTGCTGTTCGTCTGGCCATTGTAGGTGCCTATGCCCGCCGGGGTTTGCCATCCGTCGATATCCGGGTGCCGGCCAGTGGCACTCGGTCGGTCCGGGCGACGGACCTGGACTGCGATCCCTGAGCGGCAGGTGGTGCGGGCGGGGCGCGGTCCGTCGCGTCATGCCAGCACGACGGTGGAGGCAGAGCGATTCCGGCGACGGATCGCGCGACCAGGCCAAGTTGGCACAGTCTCAAGGCGTCAACTTTCTCCCGCAACCGCCTCTCCCGGAATTTTTGCCCCTGCCATGTCACAAAGGCCTGGGCCGCGTCGTCATCTCGTTGTCAGATCACCAAGGAGATACCCGATGACACCCCGGATGACCGACCATTTCAAACGTATCGGCAGCGCCTTCAACGGCCTGGTCACCTTTGAGACCGAGCTGCGCAAGGGCCCGCTGGACCATGCGCTTTTGCACCTTATCAAGCTCCGGGCCAGCCAGATCAACGGCTGCGCCTTCTGCATCCAGATGCACGTCGCCGAGGCGCTGAAGGATGGCGAAAGCCATCTGCGGCTGCATATGGTGGCCGCCTGGCGCGACAGTTCGCTCTTCACCGTGCGCGAACGGGCGGCGCTGGCCTGGACCGAGGCCTTGACCACCGTCGCCGCCGCTCATCCGACCGACGCGGATTGGGACGACGTCTCGGCCGTCTTCACTGCGGATGAACTGGCCTTCCTGACCTTTGCCATCGGCGGCATCAACCTGTGGAACCGCACGCAGATCGCCTTTGCTGTGGCGCATGGGCTGGACCTGCCTGCTGAACGCCCGCATGCGGCCTGATCCGGTCGACCTCTTTCAGGCGCAGCGGCCGCGGCTGCTGCGCCTCGCCTACCGGATGCTGGGCAGTCATGCCGAGGCCGAGGATATGGTGCAGGAGGCTTGGCTGCGCTGGCAGAAGAGCGAACGTGACCGGATCGCGGAACCCGCTGCCTGGCTGACCCGTGTTGTTTCGCGGCTCTGCCTTGACCAGATGAAATCGGCCCGCGCCCGGCGCGAGACCTATCCGGGCACCTGGCTGCCCGAGCCGTTGATCGAGGAAGACGACGACGCGCTGCGCCCCGACAACCTGACCCTGTCGCTGATGGTGGCGCTGGAGCGGCTGTCGCCGCTGGAGCGGGCGGCGTTCCTCCTGCACGATGTCTTCGGCCAGCCCCTGGACGAGGTGGCGCAGACCATCGACCGGGCCCCGGCCGCCACCCGGCAACTCGCGGCACGGGCCCGGGCGCATGTGCAGATCGACCGCCCGCGCTATCGGGTACCGCGCGACACCGGGGATGCCTTGGCCCGTGCCTTCTTCGAGGCCTGCCGGACCGGCGACGCGACGAGGCTCGGCGCGATGCTGGCGCAAGGCGCCACGCTGCATGCCGACGGCGGGGGCAAGGTGCAGTCTGTGCTGAATGTCATCGAGGGCGCGGCCGCCATCACGCGCATGTTCGCGGCATTGTCCCGCAAATTCGGCAGCGAAATGGAGCTGTTGGGCACCACGACAATCGACGGATTGCCCGGCTTCATCTGCCGCATCGCCGGATCCCTGCAGACCACCGCGCTGGAAATCGAGGACGGCCGCATCACCCGCATCTACATCACCCGCAACCCCGACAAGTTGAGTGGGGTCGTGTTGCACTGAGCCTGTCGGGTGTCTTCTCGCGGCGCCCCTGTGCGCCGAGAAACGGCCCTGAGATCTGTGCTTCTGATGTTTCTCAGCCGATCGGACGCCGAAGCCCGCGACGATACACTTGCGGAGCACGCCGTCGACAATCCGCGCCGACCGCGGCGCGGCCTTCGGATGACGTGCAGTCGAATGCCGCAGGGCGGCTTGGGGCGGGAAGCGGACGTTCGCTGCTGCAGGGCTGAATGGCCGCTTTGGAGCGCGACCTGCCCCCCCTGAAACGCGACGAATCTTTGCAACGCCCGCTCAGGTCGATAACGTCCAACCTACGTAGGACCCGGGCCCGATATTCCGTTGACAGGTGCGTGGGGACGTCAAAATACCCAAGAAGAGATTGCTTTAGGATGATATTGTCAGGACTTCATAGTGCCCGCTTCGGTGCGAAGGGATAGATCTATGGCAAGCAGTTCTTATATATTGATTGTCCTCCTTTTATATCTCGCGTGCTTTTTAGTCGGATTGAGTAGGCCGAACTTCAGGGAATCATTGATTAGATGGATGACGTTTCAGGATCCGCTTGGCGTTAGGTTCCATACCGAGAACTTGTGGTTCACTTTTGTTAGTGTCGTTGTTTTTCTTGTGTGTCTGATTCTTATTTGAAACTCGGATCTAATAATTTCAGACAATGTCTCATAGGCCATCTCTAGGGAACAGCAGCGTTGGCGGCCTGATCAGCAATATTGACATAGGCCCTGCCGCGTTCCCGTTTAGCGTGATACGCTATGAGGGGAGTCTGTATTCTGTCCAATCCTACGGTGCTACGTTTGGTTTAAACCCTCTTATTTAAGTGTCGACACCTTGCGCTCACAACTTCAAGTCTCTGCGCATTGCTGCCAATACTTGCGGCCAGCGCTGTACGGGCCTGCGGATGACCGGTTCGAAGAAGCTGCGCCGTCGCGGTGCCGGCTTGGTGAATGTCCACAAAAGGCCGGGGGCGTCGATTCGGCCGCGCGGGTCTCAAGAAAGGCTCGCCGCGCCGCCGCATGACCGCTTCGAGCCCATATTGCACATTCGAAATCCCAACGATATTGATGATTCAGACGCTGATTGGAGCTGATGCGGTATGACAAAAATTTGGGTAGGCTATTCTGAACGTCTGGGCTTCCGAGATTTGATCATTACGTACATCGATCCGTATTTTGGACCACTTGAAGAGGAAGATGACGAACCCGTCGGTCTGTTCGAGCTTGATTTTGGGGCTTCACCAAACGGTCCAGGCTCTTTTGAAGTCTATGAAAAGACGCCGGAAAACGAAAACCTGTTTGGTTTGGACCACGTCCTAGCCCGGTTCCCATTTGAGGAAGTACCCGTTGGCTTGCGCACCATCAACTGGAGTAGAGCAAAAACTGTGTTCTTCATCATGAATGACAAAGAACCGAAACGAGCAACTGATGGAAGCGTTTCGATCACAGATGTTTTGAACGTCAAGTTCGAGTGGGAGTGACCGGTAGCTCCGCCCCGCATCAGCGACATTCGCTCCAGATTTTGCTGCGCAATGCCACGACCGGCCGCTTCGGAGAGGCTGCACCGCGACACGAGCGCGTGCTCCACCGGCGGCAATGGGCCGACCGGTGCAAAAAGGGGCCGATCATCGAGAGGACCACAGGTCGATGCCCTCGGACAGGGACAATGCATCTTCGATGTCGACGCTGAGCCAGCCTGCCGTGCTGTCCCTTTTCGCGAGACCCGGCAACAGCCGGACCGCGCGCAGGGTCCCGGTTTTCTTGTAGATCTGTGCGTTCGCTATCCATCGCGGGGAATGGGTCCCCTTGGCGCTCGGTCTGAGGACCAGGGACATAACCCAGCCCCGGACGATCCGCGCATCCTGTGGCGCGGACAGGGGCGGGCTTCCATGGACCCGGCCGGGCCAGAGGAAGTCAAGACCGAAGATCTCGGGGTCGCCGATCCAGCGCCCCGGCAATAGCCGGGCGGTTTCGGTGACCGCGAACCGGACCGGCCTGCCGGTCCTTCTTTGGATGATCGAGGGCCGCTCCGTTTTCCGCTCGGCGGCGAAGGCTTCGCGGAGCCGGATCGCGACCGCACAACTTGCTGTCGATGGCCATGTTGAACAGCGCGAGGTGGCGCGCCTTGCAGGGCCTGTCGAGCCGGACCCTGATGGGCCAGACGCGCCGCCAGTCCTTCGCCTGGCTCGGCCGGGCGAATGCGGTAAGGCCTGCCATTGCGCGGCCTCACCGCATTCCGTTGCGCAATGCTGCTGACCCGGGCGGGTCGGGCAGCAACTGCGACATGACAGGACACCGAAGGCTGGTCTACCATCGGGCCAAACGGATCCCAGGCGCCTTATGGATTTCATGAACCTCCTCCGCTCGGCGGAACTTCTCCTCTATGAGGTGGTGTCCTGGCTGGTGTTCTATCCGCTGACCCTGTGGCGCTGCATCAGGCGCCCGGCCGCCATGATCGCCTATGCCGAGCAGGAATTGACCCGCCCCCCCGAGGTGCAATTCGCCGAGGCGCTGAGCCCGCCGATCTTTCTGTTCCTGACCCTGGTCATGGCGCATATGATTCAAGGCGGGGTCTTCCATAACGAGGCCGTGTTCCAGGGGGTGCTGTCCGATCAGCGCAATCTGCTGATCCTGCGGGCCGTGGCCTTCAGCCTGTTCCCGCTGCTTCTGGGGATCCAGCATGTCCGGCTGTCGGGTCAGGTGCTCAGCCGTCAGACCTTGCGGCCCATGTTCTATGCGCAATGCTATGTCACCGTGCCCTTCGTGCTGGTGCTGGATCTGTCGCTCATGCTGGTCAGCGTGCCCTGGGCCGGATCCGGCATTGCGGCGCTTGCCCTGTTTCTGCTGGGGCTGGTCTGGTATGCGGTGGCACTCATGCGCGGCTTCATGATCCACCGCAATATCAGCGGGCGGCGTGCCATCGCGCAGACCGCCCTGGCCATGCTGCTGGGCACCCTCTGCTTCCTGGCCACGATGATGCTGTCTCTGCTCAGCGGGCCTGTTACGTTCGGGGACTGACGCGGGTCCGGGTGTGACGGGCAACGGGCCCGTCGCATCGTCAGGCGGCAGGATGGCGGTGATCCGGGTCGTGCCGACAATCAGCCTTCGGGGGTGATCGGCGCATCGCCGAAGGCAAAGACAAGCAGGAAGCCTGACCAGTCATTCAGGATATGCGCCCCGGCTGAAACCCACAGATTGCGCGTGGCGACATAGGCCAACGTCAGCATGATCCGGGCCGATCCGATTCCGATCAGTGCCTGCCCCCAATGCCAGTCATAGGTCGGCAGGTGCGCCGCCCCGAAGATCAGGGCCGAGAGGATCAGCGCAAGCGCGATGCCCGCGCGGCGGGACAGCCCCAGAACGGTGACCCAAAGCCACAGCACCGCAAGGAAGGGCAGGATCCCGAGCAGTTCCTCGCCGACCAGCTGCGGGATGGTGGGGAGCAGCCGGGCCACAAGCTCTGGCGCGGTCATCGCGCCCACGGAAAGGGACACCGGATTCTCGCTGAAGGAGATCACAGGCGACAGGATCAGCGCCATGGCCATGGACCCGGCGAAGGTCAGCAGGCCGAACAGCAGCATCAGCCCGATCTGGCGCAACCCGACGGGTCGGAACAAGGCCGTCCAATGCGCCCCGGAAACCAGTCGCAGCGCCAGCAGCGGAAGGCCAAGGAACACCAGCGCCGGGATCAGATTCAGCGGGAAGTCCGGCAGGGGCAGCAGGGTCAGCGCGGCGAAGCCCAAGGCAAGCGACGCCATCAGGATCAGCCATGCCCGCCCCGACAGAAGAACGGGACGGCCCGCGTAATAGGGAAAGTCCGGCCTATCGGTCATCGCGGCTCTGCCTTGGTGTTGCGGGAAAGGCGGTAGCGGGGCAAAAATCCGCCCCCCGCCGGATGCATCCGCCGAAGGGCAGCAATTCCGTCACCGTCTTGCTGATGTCGGTGCAGCAGATAGTCCTGTTCTTGCCGTTGTGGGTCAAGAGCATCTGGCGACCCGTCGCGCAGCGGCGCGGCGCTGGACACCGCGATAGACGCCGGGCGGACACCTCGCGAAGCGCCATGGCCTGGTTGCGGGCCCGGACATCCGCGGGGATGTCGTTGGGGCTGACCATCGTTCCGCTCAATTGGACGCATGTCGGGCGATCAGCCACAAGTCCGTTTGCATTGGAGTGGGTTGGGAAAGGGAGGGAGGGGGCGGAGAATTGTTCCCCCGCTGTTCCCCAGAAGTGAAAACGAGAAAAGCCCCCAGCGGGGGCTTGCTCGCAAATCGCTGAACAATCAGGAAGATTTGGCTCCGGCGGTAGGGATCGAACCTACGACCAATTGATTAACAGTCAAGTTTAGTGATTTATCGGGTTGGTGCAGGTTGCTACACGTTAGCATTAAAAACAAGTGGTTAAACCGATTTTGCAACGCCAATCAATCGGTTTACACGCCATGGTGGTGCATGTTAGTGAATGAGGGCGTTGCAAAATGTTGCAAAACGGAGCGCCCCGATGACCCTGACAGTCGACTTCACCAAACCCGCTCGCCTGCTCAAAGCCGCCCCCGGCATGTATCGGCACATCGACACGAAGTTCGCGGGCCTCTACCTCAACGTCGGCAAGACCAAGAGCACTTGGTATGTGAAGCGTCGGGTCGATGGCACGACCAAGTCGATCAAGGTTGGTGACTTCCCGGCGCTGTCAGCACCCGAGGCCATGGCGAAGGGCGACACCAAGGCAGAGGTTGCGAGTAGCAATATCCAGACCGTGCGAGAGGGGTGGACCTTCTGGTGCGACACGTCGCAGGCGCAGGGCGGCATGTCGGACGATCACCGCGCCCGGATGACCCGTCAGCTTGAAATGCACGCGGGCGACATTCTGGACCGCAACGTGGCCGATGTAACATCGGCTGACGTGCAAGCCGTTCTCAACCGCCTGATGTCTGATGGCAAGAAGGCGACGGCGCGGGCCGTGCGCATCGGCATCGGCAATGCCTTCAACTTTGCCCCTGTGACGAACCCGGTCGGGCAGAAGAAAACGCGGGTCGCCAAGAGCGGCGAGACCGAGGCCCAATGGGCAATTGTCGCCCGCAAGCACGGTCTTGAAGCTGACGATTGGTCAACGATCTGGGCGGCGATCATGACGCGGCGAGAGCAGAATATCATCGTTGGCACGGCGCTTGCCGTCATGTTCCTGACCGGCATCCGGTCCGAAAACGTGCGGTCGCTGTCGTGGGATCAGGTGGACTTGCAGAACAAGACGATCCACCTGACCAAGATGAAGAACAGGCTGGCGCGCACGCTGCCGGTGATGGACACGGTGATCGACTTGCTCAAGGCGATCCGGCAGAACGGCAGCGAATGGGTGTTCCCGGCCAATTCTGCCACCGGCTACATCACGGACCCGCAGGGCACCTTTGCCGAAGTAGAGGGCGAGCGCGAGCGGGTGTTTCTGCCGCACGATGGACGGCGGCACTTCATGCAGGCGTCAGCCGAGGCGTTCTTGCCCGACTATGTTGCTCACTTCCTGCGCGGCGACAAAAAGGCTGGGGCAGGCAGCGACATGCTCATGAAATACCTGAAACGGATGGGCAATCGCCGCGCCGTCGAGGACATTGAGAAGGTCTATTTCGACCGGATCAAGGTAGTACCTGCTTTGAGCCTTGAACCTGAAAGTTGAGTGCACTACGTTCTAGATGTGCCAACGCAACGTCGTGAGACCGTCGCGCCCATAGTGGGGGCACCAGCATATCTCGGGCAGCGCCGCGCTGGAAGCGGACCCGAGTGAGGACCCGCACCAGCGAATATCAACGGAGGGTTTCCGACTGTCAGATTGGACAGACAAGGAACCGTTGATATGTCCACGCCCGAACTGCGCGCCCTTGAAGGGCGCATTGAAGAGTTGGAAGCCCGGCTCAAATTTCCCCGCATGATGAACCCGCGCGAGCTTTGCGACTTCCTCGGCATTTCCGAGGCGTTGCTTTACGAGTGGAAACGCAAAGGCGACGCGCCTCCGGCAATCCATTTCTCGGAACGCTCGGTGCGCTATGACCTCTACTCCGTCATGGAATGGGCGAAGCGCAAAGAAGTAGGGGGGCAGGCTTGAGACCTGCCCCCGGATCAGTGCGTCGGGTCGAATTAGGATAACTCGCTTATAGGCGAGATCGACACAGCATTGAACCGGCAAGACAGGTCCATCCTGAAAACATGATGGATCAGATTCATACCCTCCTGAACGAAGCGGGATACCGGCTTGTCCCGCTGAAAGAGAAGCAGAAGCGCCCGCGCGATAACAATTGGAATGAGAACGCCTATTCGCTCGATGGCCTCGGGCGGCAAGTGGGCCTCGTGATCGAAACCGGCATGGTCGATGTTGATCTCGACTGGCCGGAATTGCGGGCCTTTGCGACGGATGGCAAGTACGACACGCTTGCATGGGGGCGGCAGGGCAAGGTCACGCATCTTGTCTATCGCGCCGAATTGCGTGAGCCGATCACGTTCAAGTTGCCCAAAGTGACGGGCGCGCCGCTTCTGCAAGGTGATCATGCCTATACCGTCTGTGAACTGCGCACCTCGGCGGCAGGCGAGGCCTATCAGGCGATGATCCCCGGCAGCACGCACCCCGATGGCGACGACCTCGAATGGTTTCACGAGGTGGTGCCGCAAGAGGTTGCGGCAGACGCCATCGTGCAGACCTGGGGGGCCTATTCGGCGCTGGCCGTCTTGACGCGGTTCTATCCCGGTCATGGGATGCGCGACGACTTCGCGCTGGCGCTGACGGGCTGCATGGTTCGGGCTGGCTGGGCGGAGCAGCAGATCAAGAATTTCATGACCTATCTCTGCCGCGCCGCTGGCGATGAAGAAGTGCAAATGCGCTCTGAAAAGGCGCAGCGCACCTTGAAACGGCTTGAAGCTGGCCGGAAGGTCGCGGGAATTCCGAAAGCTGCGGAACTCATGGGAATCCCCATCAAATGGATGCAGGAGATTGCGGTCTGGCTGGGATGGAAGAAGCGCAATCCCAAGGGTCAGGGCAGTGCCGTCTTTTTGTCGGCGCAGGTGGCCGAGGTGTCAAAGCAGGCATGGGATGCGCTGGCCGAGTATCAGGTTGAAGGCGATCCCGGCGTCTATTCTTACGGCGAGGCAATGGCGCGCGTCGATGATGGCCGGATGCAGCTTCTCGACTCGTCAGGCCTGAAATTCGAGTTGAACCGCTGCACGACATGGCTGGTCAAGGAAAACGACAAGTGGAAGCCCGTTTCGGCTCCGGCAAGCGTGGTGGAGGACATGCTGTGCGCGCGTCGCCGCGACGTGACCGTGCCAACGCTGAAACAGGTGTCCATCGTGCCGACATTCACCAGCGACGGGCGCTTGCTCAATGAAAATGGCTTCGACGAGGCATCGGGCATTTTCCTTGACCTCAAGGTTTCGGTGGAGGTGCCGAGCAAGCCGACTGCTGCCGAGGTGCGGGCGGCGCTTCGTCGCCTGTGGCTGCCGATCTCACAGTTCCCGTTCGAGGACAAGTCAGACAGGGTTCATGCCCTCGCCATGATCCTTGAACCCTACATGCGCGACATGTTCGGGCCGACGCCGCTCTACTTCATCAACAAGCCTGCGGCTGGCACGGGGGCTTCGCTGTTTGTCGAGACCTCGCTGTATCCCACGCTTGGCACTTGGCCGGAGGCGCAGACGCCGCCGCGCTCTGGCGAAGAAATGAAGAAGACCCTGACCGCTTGTTTTGCCGATGGTCTGCGGTGCATCTATTTCGACAACGCCAACGTGCTGAACTCGCCGGAATTCGCCTCAGCGATCACGGCGGAAATCTACGCCGCGCGTATCCTTGGCGTGTCGAAGATGTTGCGGGTGCCGGTTCGGGTGCAGTGGGTTGGCTCAGGCAACAACACCGAGTTGTCAGGCGAGCTTTACCGCCGCACAGTGGACATTCGGATGGATGCCAAGATGGCAAACCCCGAGGATCGCGACATCGCGCAATTCCGCATCAAGGACTTGAAGCGGTGGGTTGTCGATCATCACGCAGACCAGGTGCGCGCGGCGCTGACGCTCATTCAGTATTGGGTCAACGCCGGGATGCCTGAGGGCAAAGGATCGAAGGCTTCTTTCGAGGCTTGGGCCGCGAAAATGTCAGGGCTGTTCGAGTGCATCAACGTGCGCGGGTTTCTGGCTACGCCGGTGGATCGGAGGCCTGATGACCCCGAGGAAGAGCAAATCCGCGAATTGGTTCTTGCGATGCACCGCGCCAAGAAGCGCAAGATCAACCCGAGCGAACCCGGCATTGACTGGACCAAGCCTGTAAAGGCATCGACGGTGCTTGATCTCGTGACGGCGCAGCATGTGAATATCGACTTCGGCTGGAAAGACCCGGCGCGGGCGATGGGCGACTTGCTGAGGCGGTTTCAGGGGCGCATCTTCGAGTTTGAGACCGAGGGCGGGCGCACGGCGCGGCTGGCGCTGTCGAAGTCCTCATATCAGGGCACGACGCGCTGGACGGTTGATGCCGAGGTCGTCGAAGAGATCAAAGAGAAAACGGCTCAGCCTGCGTTCTGATTGGCGGTGCCTGTGATGGCGATGCGGGCGGAGTTTTCGGACATCGCCCGTTTTCGTTGGGTGGTGACCACAGATGGCACAGGCATGGCACAGGCAAAAATGTCTTTGGTAGCAAATGGTTGTTGCCATGTGTGGCATGTGTGGTCAGTTCTCGCCGTGCTTATACTGTGTAGCAGGGTGGTGCCGGTGATCAGATCGCTTCGCGCGATGTATGAAAAAGTGACCACAGATGGCACAGATGGTCACGAGGCATTGTTTTTGCAGCGTTTTTCTGCTGTGGCATGGTTGTGGCATCTGTGGTCAGTGTGCGCTTGCCGCATCCTGCGGGTCGATCCTGCGGGCCTATCTGCTCCCGAGTTCTCCACCTTCTTCGTATTGGCCGGGAGCGATAAGATTGGTGGCAAATTCCACCAATTGATCAATGATCAAGTAGGCTATCGCCGCCAACCACTTGCGCTCTAAGCAAAATACAGAAGTTTTTGGCGGTCGTTGCAACGACTTTTGCAACGGCTAACTGCCCGGCGCAAAACCGTCTGCGCATGTGCGCACAAAGACCTCGAATGAGTCTACGCATCTGTGCATATTTGGCGCGATCCCGCAAAACCCTGCGCGCTGCTGCGATACGCGGTTGGTTGGTGCCACAGGACACGGCCAGCAACCCCACAAAGCGCGTCCGCTAGGCGGCAAGCATGGCTGTGCCCCTGTCGCCGTGGTCAACCAACATGAACCCGCCTCACGCCCCAAGCCACGCGGTGCGTTTAAACATGGCCGATGCGAATGGCCTTGGCGGCACGGGCTGAAAGCGACGAATTGAGGTAGTGCCGCCGCTCCACCTGAAACCGGGCAACACCTCCCGTTGGTCGGTTGATACGACATGTCCACGGGTCGGCTGGCGAAGACAGCGCGCCTTGGGGAGGCCCGTCGTTGTCCTTCGCCCCCAAGGCGCGACCAACACAGGAGACCCCATGCACATCATCATCCAAGACCACGGCGACCGCTGCGCCATCGTGGCGACGAGCGTTTCGTCCAACACCCTCTTTCCCTTGACCATCACCGCCGCCGCCCTGCGCGACGGCCTGCGTGCCATCCTCGCCTCCCCGGCGACCAAGGAACTGGCCTGCGGACCGGCCTCCCTCGTGCGCACCGCCGAAGGCATCGACGTGACGACCAGCGCCGGGCGTTTCGTCATCCCCTATCCCCACGCCTTCCCGCTGGTGCTGGCATGAGGAAGCCCAAGCCAGCCCCCAAGCCCGACGACCGCCTCGTCACCCTGCGCGCCCAAGGTCTCGACGTGGCAGGCATCGGCGACCGCGACGGCACGCCCCTGATCCAGTGGCAGCGCCCGCCGACCGAAGCCGAACGTGCGCAAGCCAACCTGATCCTGCCGGGGGCTTTGCACGATGCCTGACGCAACGCTCTTGGAGGTGCGCCGCGCCGGTGCAGCCGTCACCTTCTTCTGGGATGGCCAACCCACCGGCTACCAGCGCAAGGTGGCCGAAGAAGCCAACCCCTCGAACGGCCTGCGCATCGGCCATTCGTGGCCGGGTGATCGTGACGACGGGGCACCCGGTGCCTATCGCGTGACGGGAGGTCGCCGTTTCTGATGGCTTGGCGCTCCCTTGATCTCACGGCCAACCTGCTCCGCGAACGCGGCCTTGATGTTGTCGCGGTCTGGTCCACTGAACCCGATCTGACTTCACCAAGTCGGATCGTGTTCTGCCGCTGGCAGAAAACGACGACCGAAGCCGAGCGTGCGGACGCCGAACGGTTCATCTTTGCGCCGACCATTCGTCACCTCGACATCTGGGAACGGCCCGAGGGGTGCCCTTGGTGACGCCGGAACAGGCCCTCTACCTCGCCGTGATGCGTCTCGCCGTTTCCGACCTCATCGGTGGCACGCGGGATGAACCGGGGAGGGCCGATCTGATCCGCAAAGACGCGATTGCCTTCTTCACGGACAGCATTGGCCCGTGGGCCGATATGCGCGCCGAAGTCTGCGAGGCAATCGACCGTGACCCGGACGAGGTGCGCGCAGCAATCATCGAAACCCTTGAGGGTGGTGATCTGCCCAATCTCGGCCATGTGCGCGGCCAGCAAATTGAGAAATCCCGCGCCCTCTGGCGTGCGCAGAAGTCTCAGAACGCGCTGATTGAGGCCCATCGGGCGAAGCACGAGGCGAAACTGAAATCGCTCGCCAAACCTGCGCCTGTCGTTGCAAGCAAACCGACCCGCCTGCCGCGCATCGTCAGGGCATTGCCGAAACCTGCGCCGCCCCCTCAAGCCAAGCCGATGCCACCCGCCCCAAAGTCCTCGCGCGTCAAGGAGACCCGGCGTGCGGACAAGCCTTGGAAATGCCCCCCGCGCTCGCCCGAGGATGACTTCTGGTATGGCATCGCGCCTTCGGCCTGACGCTACCTTTTTCCGGGCCAGCATCACCTTCTTCTTCGGTCGAAATGCCACCTTGGGTTGCATATCGTCATGACGTGCGCAGGAGCGCCGTTTCCTATCTGTCCAAAATCAGACGGGCGCGGTGGTTCCTCCGCGCCCGTTTTTTGGCATCGGATAGGAGATAGGACATGCCCGACGACACCACCGCAGCCATTCAGGCGCTGCTGCAACAGGTCACGGTGCTGACCGAGACCGTGCAGACGCAGCAGAAACATCTGGACGCGCTCAAGACCCACATTCTCGACGAGAAGAAGGACGCGCTGCGCGAAAAGGACACGGCCCTTTCCTCCGTGGACAAGATCCTCGCCCAGCTTGAAACCCAGCAGCGCGAAAAGGCCCTGAAACTGGCTGGCTTCGAGCGTGATGCCGCGGGCAATCTGGTGCTTGGCGGTGGCCGGACGGAACGCGGCGTGTTCCTGACCCGCGAGGAAGCCCGTGACCCTGTGAAATACCGCGAGGCGAAGGCCAAAGCCGAGGCTGAGGGCTTGCCGCTCCGCGTGTCGGATACCGCCGAAGACCCGACCCGGCGGAACACGGGTCAGCCGGACATCATGAAATCCACGGTCTTCACCTTCGACGACGACTTCACGAAGACCCGTTTCATTCGTGCCGACATGCAGACCGGGGCGGGCATCGTGCAGCGTCGCCTTGCGGCTGAGCGCGAGGGCTTCACGATCCGCACTTTTCGGACCCTTGAAGACCTTCCTGAGCACGCGGCACGCAAGTTCTCTTTGATGGAGAAGGCAGCGAACGCTGGGGGCGACGATGCAAATTGAAGCCGCAGCAGCCCTTCATGCCTCTGTCGCGAAGGTGCGCGGCATCCCCCTGACGGATGTGTGGGTCGATCCTGACTTCCTGATGATCCTCGTGAACGGCAATCCGTCGAAACCGACGAACCGCGAACTGTGCCTGAAAGCAGGCGTCCGCGCGATCCTTGGCTTTGACGCGGACGAAACCCTGCTCGCGGGCGAGGACGGCGAAACGGTGTTCGAGACGGTCGCAACCACCCTTTACCTGACCGACGTGTTGCGAGGTGGATATGCAGCAGCGGTCTGAATCCACGGGCAAGGGCGGGCGCAAGAACACGATCCTGATGCACCCCGAACGCCAGACGATCATCAAGCAGATCATCTTGGGCGAGCAGGGTCTGGCTGGCGGCATGTCAAAGGTGCAGGTCGCGAAGCGTCTCGGGATGCACCCTGATTCCATCGTGCGCTTCCGCAAGGAGCATATCACGGAGGAAATGGTGCGCGCTGTCATGGCCGATGTGCGGCTGTCGAAGATCGAAGGCGACACGGCGGTTCTCAATGAGGGCCGCATGGACGTTGCCCGCACCTACGAGTCCTTGGCGCGGCGAGTAGAAAAGCTGCTGACGAAGGCTGAGGAAAACGACGACGACGGGTTCTCGCTCTCAGCCGCCGAAGGTCTGCGCCGCATTTTGCGCGACATTGCCACAATGCACGGAAAAATGGCGACGGCGCTCACCGTCGAAGTCAAGCTCTCGGAAAGCCCCGAATGGTGCACGTTGAAGCGTATCATTCAGGAGGTGTGCGAGGAAGTGCCAGCCGCCCGCGAGCCGTTCCTGCGCAAGATGCGCCGCGAGGCGCTGTCCATCACGCGCGAGGGTGGCGATGCCTTTTGACGCGCTCCTGCCGTGGTTTGAAGACCTCGAACGGCAACTCGATCCAGCCGCTCGCCTCGCGCACTGGATCGGCCATGAACCTGACCCGTGGCAAGTCGAGATGTTCTCGACAAAGGCATCTGAGGTTGCGTGTAGGGTGAGCCGGCAAGCCGGAAAGACTTCCGTTCTCGCCGCGCGTGCCGTCGAGGAACTGCACGTCCCCGAGTCCTTAACGATCTGCATTGCGCCCGCCGAACGTCAGGCGAAGATCATCGCCCGCGAGATCGGTCGCCAGCTTCGCCGCACGGACCTTGTGATCACGCGGTCAACACTGACGGAACTCGAAATGTCGAACGGCGCGCGGGTCGTCGCGCTGCCCTCCACGTCCGACACCATTCGCGGCTTTCCATCCGTGTCGCTTTTGATCATAGACGAGTGCGCGTTCTTGAAGGGCGACGACGACGAGGAAACGCGAGGCGAGACGTTGATTTCGGGTGTTTTGCCGATGTTGACGACGCAGGGGCAGGTCTTTTTCAGCAGCACGCCCGCAGGCAAGCAGAACTACTTTGCGAAGCTGTTCCTCGACGCAAAACCCGATGATGGTATTCACCGTATCGTTGTGAGGGGAACGGCCATTCCGCGACTGGCCGAAAAGGTCGAGCGGATGCGCCGCACGCTCTCTGCGACGAAGTTTCGCCAAGAAATCGAAGTCGAAATGCTGGCCGATGGCGCAAGCTACTTCGACCTCTCAATCATCGAACAAGCCACAAGCACGGAGAGCGCCATATGTCCTCGCCTATAGACCTCGTTTTCATGCCCGATGGGCGCGTCCTGAATGATACCAACCATGACCCTGCTATCCCGCGCGTGACGGGTTTTCAGAACTATTGGGTTGCCGCTGACCTCGGGCAAGCGCACGACTTTTCTGCTGTCTGTGTGATCAAGGATCAAGCCTTGCCCACCGTGGACGCGGGGCGCGTGATCGTCGGCCCGCGCGAACGGACGGTCGTGTTCGCTGACCGCTTCCGTGGGGTCAGCTATGTTGACGTGGTGGACCATCTGATCCGCCTCAAGAACGCACCTCCCTTCGGGGGCAAGTCGAACCTCGTGATTGACGGCACGTCCATCGGACGCGTCGTGTCGGACATGCTGCACGAGCAGAACGTGCCGCACTTCGCCATCCAAATGACGGGCGGGCAGGAGTGGTCGAAGAAAGGCCGCTACGTCAACGCGGGCAAAACGGCCATGGTTGAGACCCTTGCCGTGATGTTCGCCGCAGGCGAGATCAAGTTTGCCCACGACTGCCCGCTGCGCGCCGAGATCGAGGCCGATCTCGCCTCCTTCACGACGCAGACAACGGCGGCTGGCAATCAGATCATCACGCAGGGGCGCACAGGCTCTGGCCATGGTGATCTCGGGATTGCGCTGATTGTGGGCGGGTTCGCATCGCAGCATCTCAAGCCGCAGCGCATGGAAGTTGCGCACCTGAGCGGGTATTATTGACAGAGCCGCAGCGAAGGCGGGGTAGCAGGCGCGTCTTGCGGTTGCGCCCTATCAGGGTAGGGCACAAGCCGCGACCGCCTTCTCTGACGCGCTATTGCGGAAGTTGTGCCGACTACCCAAAAGGAATTTCACTCCTCGGCAAGCCAGAGTTGCTTGCCCTTCTTATAGAGCCGGATCACCGTCTCCGCGAGCGCATCGCGGTCGCCTACCATGCGTTCTTCGATGTAGCGTTTGGCCGCAGCCGCAGGCCCAGTGACATCTGGCCACGCTTTTCCATCTATCCACTCCTGCATCGCGAGATAGACGACGATAGGCGAGTGCTCGGGCCATGCCTTGCCGTCGATCCCAAGCGCCGATGAAGCGTCCTCGCGGCTCAGCGCGCCCTTTGGGCCAAGGTTCGATGCGATGTGATTGGCGACGCCTTTAAGGTAGCCGATGATCCAGTCGGGCAGCGGTTCCTTGGCGGACCCGTGATCTGCGATGTACTTCCACGCGCTCATAGCGAGGTGCCGCCGAAAACGTTCCGGCGGAACGCCGCCCGTCATGTCGTCCAATGACAACGGCCTTTCTGCCGCTCCGTACTTGGCCAGTTCGTCGAGCCACTCGGGCGGCAAGTTGGCAGGTTCGCGCCCCTCCTGTCCCATATCCGTCGACCTCCTCGTCATGGCAGTTTTTCTGCAAGCCACGGTCGTTCGGAACGTGGTGACAGATTGGCAGAATGAAAAGGAGTTATGCCATGAATACAAGCATTCAGAAGAAACTGACCGAACTCGCCCGTGAGTTTGACCTCCGCGAAATCCGTATTCAGACCGAAGACCGGCGCGAGATGTTCCTCCGGTTCGAGGGAGGTTGCTGCATGGCTTGCTGGAACAGCACGATGCCCGAGGACACTAAAGCCGAGATGGAAATGAAGTGGGTGAAGTCGATCATCGACCACCGGGTCGATGAAGGCTGGCTGCTCGGATACCATCATGAGTACGGCGACGGCTTTGTCTATCGCTACTGCGCTGGCCTCTACGAAGAACGCCGCCAGCAGGGTTGCGAAGGTCGGGAGATAGCGTGATGAACCTTTCTGGCATCCTTGACGAGCACGACATTCGTATTCTTCGCGCTGTTGAAGAAGCGGGTGGTTTCAGCAAAGTGACGTTCACAACCACAGGTTCCGACCACAAGGTCGAACTGACTTGGGCTGGCGTCGAACGCGACTATGAACCCATTTGGAAAGTGCGCGCGCATTTGCCTTCGGAAATCGAAAGGGACGGGGCATGAACTACCTCACCTTGGAATCGCTGCTGGACGACAACCTCAAGCCGATCCTCGAAAAGCACCTTGAAGGACGCAGCTGCCGCTTGTCGGCGAGCGGTGGCTTCCTCATTGACGACGACTATGCGGCACCTTGTCTGTTCGACTCGCTTCGCGGAACGGCTGTTTTCAAGCGTATGCGCGAAAAGGCTCTGGACGATGCGCGGGAAATCCTGCGGGGCTTGGGCGACACCCTGCCCGCAGGCGCAACGGTCAGGCTCTACGGCATGGAGTTTGACCGTGTTGACGGGAACTGGATGAACCGGGTTTGAAGAAGTTGTGTGGGCGGCCAGTTGGCCGCCCCCCATTCATGGGAGTCCTGAACCCCGCGCGTTTGACGCGGGGCAGATTGCCTGATCGACTTGATCGGAGTACCAGTTGTGTAGCGAGTTCAACACGGCTGACGAAATGAAGAATTTTCCACATCAGTTTGCAGACATCGAACGCCTGACAGAAGCACTCAGGACTGCTCAGGCTACTATTTCGTCTGGAAAAGACTTTGGACGTGATGATGTATTCGGGCCAGAACTCGCGAGGAGCGGCGTCTACACATTTCGCGCAGGAGACGACCTTGAAGCAAATCTGAAGGCCGAGGCTCTCAAGCCGAGGGCCAGCAGGGGAACTGAAACTGCTGCGCGCGAAATGCGGCGCTTTCTTGTCCTTTCTGGATTCTTGGAATTTGACGACGCGTCAGGCACGTTCGGTGTTACTCCGCGCGGAGTTGAGCTACTATCAGCGAAGATACCCGCCGTGGTCAAAGCACTTTGGCGGGACGCCATGCTGGCGTTGTTGCTGGAAGATGCCGATGGTAATAAAAGCCATCCGTATCGGATTCTGCTACGCTTAGTGGCAGATAATCCTGGAATTGATACGTTTAAGCTAATGCTCGCTTTTGAATGTAAAGACGATTCGGAGAACGAATATAGGCGCATTTTAGCGTTACTCGGACACGATTTTTACGATATGATCTCAGCGCTTGGAGTCGGAGAGTCAAAAGCTCGAAACGCGGTGAAAATTCTCCCAAGCATTGCCGATCAGGTTGGGGATATTCATCGGGACTCTGGAAAAAGTTATCCCTTGGCGACAGTAGAGATCGCAGAGGATGGCATAGATACCGCTAAAAACTCAGCTAAGAAAAAATCGGCCCCTTCTTCGGGAAAAAAGGTCACAAAAAGAGTGTCGGCTGGAAGCATTGCTTCCAGTCCAGACTTTTCAAACGGGGACGGTGCGAGCAACACTTTTGACCTCTCAGGCGCAATCGAGTTGCGTAAGCGGCGGACCAAGCAGCACCAGTCAGTGGTAAGGGCATTGGCAAGCGCACTTGAAGTCAACGCGTTTGATTTGTTTGAGGACCCATTTGACTGTCTTGCCACGAAGGCGGGAAAGATCATCTTGTTTGAAATAAAAACGCTTGACGGAAGCCCGTCAGACGAACGCCGACAAGGTGAAAAGGCGCTTGGTCAGGTTATGGGCTACCGTCATTTTGATCTGCCAGCGGAAGTCGGGGACAAGTCAGTTAATCTCAGCATTGTATTCTCTCAGAAGCCGAGCGAAGCCATGCTGCAGTTCCTGAACAAAAGCGGTGTTATCCCTGTTTGGCTCGGCGCCGATGCAGAGTTCATCGCTTATGACGGTGCTGGAAACATGCGCGGATTAGTCGAGTTGCTGAACGGCCTTTGAGTCAGTCTCTTCCCATCCTTCAGCCCTTAGCCTGCCCTCTGCGATTTCGCAGTAGCGTTCGTTCAGTTCGATGCCAGTGAACGTTCTTCCAGCGCGGAAGGCTGCTACGCATTCTGACCCTGAACCTGCAAAGGGGATCAATACATTTCCATTCGGGGGGCAAAAGTGTTCTACAAGTCTCTCACTAATTGCGAGCGGCTTTTGCGTAGGATGCCCAACCTTCTCGTCTTTGAACCTTCTTCCTGCTAACGTGGGAATGTTCCACACGTCGCCGGCTAGACGGCCATCTGGGTTCGGTTTCCAAACCTTGCCATTCTTGTTAACGTTGTATTTTAGGCGGTCTGCACTCTTGTATGGCTCTCGGATTTCCTTGAAAAAATGTTTCTCTGACATGGAAAACCAAAGTAGCGGCTCATATGTCGCCCTGATGTTTCTGTTCCCGCAAAAGCCGTTTTCATAGTGCCAGATTATTTGACGCCGGTACTGCATGCCAAGATCGTAGAGCTGGACCTGATTATAGCAGATGTAGTGGCTAATCCCATATAGAAGTATACTGCCATCATCCTTGAGGATGCGCTTACACTCCGAAAGCCAGGACCAGCACCACTCCTTCCACTCAGCAATACTCTTCCAACTGTCTGGCTTTCCAAAGTCTTTGTCGATCCCATAGGGCGGGTCGGCAATGACAAGGTCTGCTGACCTACTCGGTATCGTCCTGAGTAGTTCGATCACGTCCCCATGAATGATACGGCTATTGGTTTTCTCAGTCATCGTGTCGCTGAAGAATCATTGCGTATTGATGGTGGATGTTGGGAACAAACGCAAAAGGATAACCGTAGGGGAAAACCCTTTTAAACTTCTGGTAAATGATTGTCACGCCTTTCAGCGTGTAAGGCCCAAGCTCTTCAATCCTGCGCGACAGGTCAGAGTGGAACAAATAGTAGCGGTCCTTATTTCGAAAGTCCCCGACTATAACAACCGCATACTTCTTTGGTTTTAGCGCCCTAGAGAGGTCAAAGAAGAGTTGACCTATCTCACTCAGAAAATCGTCGTAGTCCTCGATGTGGGCCAAGTCAGCTTCTGTTTCCCCATAGTTGTGGGAAAGTCCGTTTTGCAGGCGCTCTTGCTTGGCTTTGTGATCAATCTTGTTAAGGATGCCCCAATAGGGCGGGCTAGTGACAATGAAATCCACTGACTTTTCAGGAATCTCTCTTGCCAAAGACCGCGCATCTCCTAGCATGATATCATGTCTAGTCGCCGCCAAAAGCTCTGAAGAGACTTCCGTCTGAAGCCGCTTCTTTGTGAGGTCAAAAAAGGTTGGGTTCAGTTCAAAGCCTGTCGAGTTTCGCCCGACGCTGGCTGCGGCCTTCGATGTTGAGCCGACACCGCTAAACGGGTCGAGAACGGTTTCTCCGCGCTTTGTAAAGAACTCGATGAAACGTGCCACATCTTGATAGGAGAACGGTGCAGGGTGCTGGCGCTCTATTTGTGCTTCCTTAGACCCTTTCCCAAGGCCTTTTTGAACCATCACGGATACGGTTCTGGTGATCCATTCACTGGCTGTGAGATCGTTCAGTTTGTTGCGAGGATCAATCTGCCCCGCCAACTGGCTGACATCGAGATCGCCGGGTTCTGCGTTCATCGCGTGCCCTCCCTGTTTCGTTTTGTTGTCCATTGCTACAGTCTCGTTCGATTGTTCGCAACGGAAGTTGCCGGGTTCATGCGGTCCGCTCATCGCGGGGGACGGGAAATCTGCCCATGCGTTGCAAAAGCGTTGCAAAAACGAAGAAGGCGTCCTATCGGACGCCTCGTATCGTCTTGATTTTATTGGCTCCGGCGGTAGGGATCGAACCTACGACCAATTGATTAACAGTCAACTGCTCTACCGCTGAGCTACGCCGGAACATGGGGGCCGTATAGCAAGGCCCCAGAGCGGCGTCCAGAGGCTGGGTGCGTTTTTTTCGACGAAAATGACACCGCCCCGCCAATCCGCCATTTACGCCATGAAAACAGGGGTTTCCGGGCCGGGAAGGCCGTCGAAGCGCAGCAATCCGCGGGCGTCGAGGTCGATGAGATGGGCCAGCACGTTGCGGGCTGCGGCGGGCAGGAGGGCGGGGGCGACGTCGTGGTAGACGGCCTCGGTGATCGCGGCGAGCGAGGCGGCTCCGGCCGCGACCGCCGCCCGGATCGCCTGCTCGCGCCCCAGCCGATGCGCGCGCAGGGCCTGGACGCGGGCCTGCCCCTCGGCCACCGGCGCGCCATGGCCGGGGTAGTAACGCAGGGGTCCCAGCGCCTCGACCCGGTCGAGGCTGGCCATGAAATCGGTGAGGTCGCCGTCGGGCGGCGAGACCAGACTCGGCGCCCAGCCCATCACATGGTCGCCGGAAAACAGCGCCTCGCCCCAGCGGAAACAAAGGTGATTGCCGAAATGGCCCGGCGTGTGCAGGGCGTCGAGGGGGCGGCCGCCCGCCTCGATCCGCGCGCCGTCGGGCAGGAGGATGTCGGGGGCGAAACCCTCGTCGACGCCTTCGCCGCCGCCGACCCCGCCCGCCAGCGCCGCCATCCGGGCCGAGCGCCCGGCCTCGGCCCCGCCGAAACCGAGCACCGGCGCGCCGGTCGCCTCGGCCAGCGGGCGGGCCAGCGGCGAATGGTCCTTGTGGGCATGGGTGACCAGGATCTGCGCGATTCGCTCGCCGGGGGCGAGGGCGGCAAGGATCGCGCGCAGGTGGCGGGGATCGGCCGGGCCGGGATCGATCACGCTGACCGCGCCGTCGCCCAGCAGATAGGTATTGGTCCCGCGCTCGGTCATCGGCGAGGCATTGGGCGCCAGCACCAGACGCAGGCCGGGTTCCAGGGTCAGGGCCTGGCCGGGCAGGGGGGCGAAATCGGGATCGGACAAGAGGGGGCCTCGCAGGGATGGGAACGGCGGCCGCTGGCCAAGGGCCTCGGCCGGGCCTAGAGTATCGCCATGCTCGGCCGCCTGCTCAAACCGATTTTTCCGCGCGGCCTCTATTGGCGGGCCGCGCTGATCGTTTTCGTGCCGGTGACGACGATCCTGCTGGTCGTTTCGCTGGCCTTCATCCAGCGCCATTACGACGGGGTGACCCGGCAGATGACCGGCAATTTCGTGCTGGTCGCCCATCACCTGCTGGCCGAGGCCGATGCCGCGCCCGATGCGGCGGCGGCCGAACAGGCGGTGGAGCGGCTGGCGCGGGCCTTCGGGCTGGAGGCGGCGATCGTGCCCGAGGCGCCGCCCAGCGCCCGCGCCGAGGACCTGCCGTTCTACGACCTCTCGGGCCGGTTGGCGGTGCGGGAACTGGCCCGCGGCCTGCCCGAGATGGAATCGGTCGCTCTCTATGACGGGGGGGTGACGCTCTGGTTGTCGGGGCGGCACGGACATCTGGAACTGGCGTTCCAGCTGAGCCGGATCTCGGCCCGCAACCCGCATCAGATGCTGGTCCTGACGCTGGTGATCGGCGTGGTCATGGGCATGATCTCGTTCATCTATCTGAAGAACCAGATGCGGCCGATGCTGCGCCTCGCGCATGTGGCCGAGGCCTTCGGCCATGGCCAGACACTGCCCTACCGGGTGGCCGGCGCGACCGAGGTACGGGCCGCCGGCAAGGCCTTCCTGGAGATGCGGGCGCGGATCGAACGGCATATCGAGCAGCGGACGCTGATGCTGTCGGGGGTCAGCCATGACCTGCGCACGCCGCTGACCCGGATGCGGCTGGCCCTGTCGATGCTGGAGGACGAGCCCGAGGCCAAGGCGCTGCTGGCCGATGTGGCCGAGATGGAGGCGCTGATCGACCGCTTCCTGGAATTCGCCCGGACCGAGGCGGTGGAAACCGAGGTCGAATGCGACCTCGGCGCGCTGGTGGCCCGCCGCGCGGCCGAGGCGGCGCGGGGCGGGCGGCCGGTGAGCTTCGTGGGCGAGGGGGCCGGGCCGGTGCTGACGCTGCGCCCGCAGATGATGGCGCGCGCCATCGACAACCTGATCGGCAACGCGCTGCGCTATGGCGAGAAGGCGCTGCTCTGGATCGAGGAGGGGTCGGAGACGGTCACGGTCTGCGTCGCCGATGACGGGCAGGGGATCGCGCCCGAGCATCGGGAACCGGCGATGCGGCCGTTTGTCCGGCTGGATCTGGCCCGCGGCGCCTCACGCGGGAGCGGCGCCGGGCTGGGCCTGGCGATCGTCGCCGATGCGATGCGCAGCCACGGCGGACGGCTGGAGCTGGGTGAGAGCACGAGCCCGGGCTATGGCGGGCTGCTCGCCCGGCTGGTGCTGCAGCGCGGTGGCCGGTAGCCGGAAGCGGGTTGTGCCGTTGCGCGGCGGCGGGGGGCCAGCCCCCCGCGCCCCCCGCTCAAGGGGGTTTTCCACCCCCTTGAGAAACCCCCGAGGATATTTCTAGAACAAAGATGAAGATTAAGAGGGCGTTAAGCCGCCTTCTTTGTTCCCTAAATATCCTCGGGGGTGAGGGCCGCCCGGACGAGGCGCCAGTGGCGCGTCGTCAGGCCCGAACGCCCGGAGCGGAAGCGGAGGGCCGGACCAGGCCGTCAGGCCAAGAGGGGGGCAGAAGGCCCCCCTCCCTTCGGCGCGGCGGCACGCCGCGCCGCTGGTCGCCTGAGGCGCCCGCGGCAGCGGGTAACGAGGGCGAAACCTCTTGGTTTGCTCAAATCACGGCGGTCGGATCGGCGAAGCCTTGCGGCAGGATCAGGTTGTGGCGGCCCAGCGCCTTCACGTCGCGTTCGCCGCAGAGCGCCATGGTCTTGTCGAGTTCGGTGTGCAGGATCTCCAGCGCCTTGCTCACGCCGTCCTGCCCCATCGCTCCCAGCCCGTAGATGAAGGCGCGGCCGATCATCGTGCCTTTTGCCCCCAGCGCCAGCGCCTTCAGCACGTCCTGGCCAGTGCGGATCCCGCTGTCGAGATGCACTTCCGTGTCGCCCTGCAGCGCGTCGAGGATCGAGGGCAGCATGCGGATCGAGGACACCGCGCCGTCGAGTTGCCGTCCGCCGTGGTTCGACACCGTGATCGCATCGGCGCCGATCTTGGCCGCCATCACCGCATCCTCGGGGTCGTTGATTCCCTTGAGGATCAGCTTGCCGCCCCACAGGTCGCGCAGTTTCTCGATCTTGCCCCAGTCGAGCTGCGGGTCGAATTGCTCGGCCGTCCAGGCGCCGAGCGAGGCGGGGTCGCCCACGCCCTGGGCATGGCCGACGATATTGCCGAAGAAGCGCCGCTTGGTCCCGAGCATTCCCATTCCCCAGCGCCATTTGGTCGCCAGGTTCACCATCGTCGGCAGGGTCAGTTTCGGCGGCGCCGAGAGGCCGTTCTTCAGATCCTTGTGCCGTTGGCCCAGCAGTTGCAGGTCCAGCGTCAGCACCAGCGCCGAGCAGCCCGCGTCCTTGGCGCGTTGCAGGATGCGGCGGACGAAATCCTCGTCCTTCATCACATAGAGCTGGAACCAGAAGGGTTTGGTCGTGTGCGCGGCCACATCCTCGATCGAGCAGATCGACATGGTCGACAGGGTGAAGGGGACCCCGAAAGCCTCGGCCGCCTTGGCCGCCAGGATCTCGCCATCCGCATGCTGCATGCCGGTCAGCCCCACGGGCGCCAGCGCCACCGGCATCGCTACCTTCTGCCCGATCATCGTGCTCTCGGTCGTGCGGTTCGACATGTCCACCGCGACCCGCTGGCGCAGGTGGATCTTCTGGAAGTCCGATTTGTTCTCACGGAAGGTCTGTTCGGTCCAGCTGCCGGATTCGCAATAATCGTAGAACATCTTCGGGGCGCGGCGTCGGTAGATCTGGTGCAGGTCCTCGATGGTGGTGATGGCGCTCATGGTTCCCCCTCGGATTGGTCAAGTTTTCTTACCGTTGTTACAGGCGGCTCGCAAGGCTGGGGGCGGCGCTGCGCGATGCTTGCCCCGTTGCCCAGTTTGCCCTATCTCACAGTGCCTGAACAAAGGAATCCGCCATGGCGCACAAGGTCTTCATCGATGGGGAAGTCGGCACCACGGGGCTGCAGATCCGCGAACGGCTGCAGAATCGGGACGACATCACGCTGGTGCAGGTTGCGGCCGAACGACGCAAGGACGCGGGCGCCCGGCGCGAGGCGCTGGCCGAGGCCGATGTGGCGATCCTCTGCCTGCCCGACGAGGCGGCCAAGGAAGCCGCGGCGCTGGCCGAGCCCTATGGCACGCGGCTGATCGACGCCTCGACCGCGCATCGCGTGGCGCCCGACTGGGTCTTCGGCTTCCCCGAGATGGCCGAGGGCCAGCGGGCGCTGGTCGCGGGGGCCACGCGGGTTTCGAACCCCGGCTGCTGGTCGACCTGCGCCATCGCCCTGATCCGGCCCCTGGTTCAGGCGGGGCTGATCGACCCGGCCGCGCCGCCCTCGATCTCGGGCGTCTCGGGCTATACCGGCGGCGGCAAGGCGATGATCGCCGAATACGAGTCGGGCGAGGTCCAGGGCTCGTTCCTCTATGCCGCGGCGCAGGGCCACAAGCACCTGCCCGAGATCATGGCGCATGGGCTTCTGTCCCGCGTGCCGGTCTTCGTGCCCTCGGTCGGGCAATACGCGCAGGGGATGGCGGTGGCGGTGCATCTGCCGGGTCTGGGCGCGGCGGGGATGAAGGCGGCCGAGGACGCCCTGCGCGCGGCCTATGCCGGGGCGCGGTTCGTGGCGGTGGTCGAGGCCTCGGTCGATGAGCCGCGGGTCTGGCCCGAACGTCTGAACGGCACCAACCGGCTGGAGCTGTCGGTGCATGGCAACCCGAAGACCGGCGAGGCGGTGCTGGTCGCGGTGCTCGACAACCTCGGCAAGGGGGCCTCGGGCGCGGCGGTGCAGAACCTGAACCTGATGCTGGGCGTCGATGAGGGCGCGGGGCTCTGAGGGATCGCCGGGTGGGATGAAATCCCACCTTACGTGGGGCGGTGCGTGCAAGCACGCACCCTACAGCGGCCCGTAGGGTGTGTGCTTGCACGCACCCCCTGACTGCAAAGAAACCGGGCCCCCTTGCGGGAGCCCGGCTTTTTCTTGCTCTGGCGGCGGCTTAGCCGACCAGCCCGCCATCCTCGCGGGTCACCGCCACGATGGCCGAGCGCGGCAGGCCCGAACCGTCCGGCCAGCTGCCGCCCGGGTGCTGGATGCCGACGAACATGGTGCGGCGGTCGGTCGACCAGCAGAGGCCCGTCACCTCGGAGCCCTTCGGCCCGGTGAGGAAGCGCGCGATCTCGCCCGAGACCGGATCGCCCGCCAGCATCTGGTTGTTGCCCTGACCGGCGAAATCGCCCTCGTTCGAATCCTCGCCATCGGTCTGGATCCACAGGAGCCCGGTCGAATCGAAGGCCATGCCGTCCGGCGCGTTGAACATGTTGCCGGCGGTCACGTTGGCCGAGCCGGCATAGGCGTCCGAATGCACCGCCGGGTTGCCGGCCATGACATAGAGGTCCCAGTCGAAGCTGGCGGCGGCATGGTCGTCGTCATGCGGGAACCAGCGGACGATCTGACCGTACTGGTTCTCGGCGCGCGGGTTCGGGCCGCCGACCGGGGTCTCGTCGCCGCCCGCATTGGGGCGGGTGCCGCGGCGGGTGTTGTTGGTCAGGCAGCAATAGGCCTCGACCGCGTAGGGATTGACCGAGATCCACTCGGGGCGGTCCATGGTGGTGGCGCCGACCCGCGACCCGGCGCTGCGCGAGAAGATCAGGATCTCGGCCATGTCCATCCCGGTCGATTCGGGCGTCAGGTCCAGCCATTCGCCGGTGCCGTCATCGTTGAACTTCGCGACCGACAGCTGGCCGTCGTCCAGCAGCCCCTCGGTCGAGCCGCCGGGGGTGTAGATCCCGTTCGAGACGAAGCGGTAGAGGAATTCGCCCCGCTCGTCGTCGCCCATATAGACCACGACGCGGCCGTCGCGGGCCAGCACGACTTCGGCGTTCTCATGCTTGAAGCGGCCGAGGCCGGTGTGCTTGACCGGGGTCGATTGCGGGTCGGTCGGGTCGATCTCGACCACCCAGCCGTGGCGGTGCGGCTCGTTGGGGTTGGCGGCGACGTCGAAGCGCGCGTCCCATTTGTGGTAATCGTAGCCCCAGCCTTCGGCGCTGATGCCGTAGCGGGTATAGCCCACGGCCAGCAGCTCGTCCGTCGGCAGCTCGCCATTGGCGCCGAAATAGCCGTTGAAGTTCTCTTCGCAGGTCAGATAGGTGCCCCAGGGCGTCTTGCCCGAGCCGCAATTGTTCAGCGTGCCCAGCGGGTTGAGGCCTTCGGGATCGGCCGAGGTCTGCACCAGCGCATGGCCCGCGGCCGGACCGGCCAGAACCATCGGCGTGTTGTGATGGATGCGGCGGTTGAAGGGGCTGTCCTTGACCACCGACCAGCCGTTCTCGTCCTCGGCGATCTCCATCACCGTGACGCCCTGCAGGTTCTGCAGCTTCAGCACGTCATCGGCATTGGCCGGAACGCCGTCCTGCGCGGCGGGCAGGTTGATGTCGTTGTTGGTGTATTCGTGGTTCACCGCGATCAGCTCGTGGCCGCGGAAGGGGAAGCTTTCCATCCCGTCGGTGTTCTCGCCGAAGATGCGGTCCGACGCGGCGGCCGGGCCGCCTTCGGCCAGGTCATAACCCTCGGCGTCGGTGAAGAGCGCATCGCCCCAGCGGGCCAGCACCCGGGCGCGGTAGCCCTGCGGCACGTGGATCTGTTCGTCGGTCTGCGCGTCGATCGGCGTGAAGGGGAAGCGCGAGGTGGTCGAGGCCAGCGCCGCGCGCGGGCTGAGCACGCCAAGCCCCATCGCCGCCGCGCCCGAGCCCAGCGCCACGACACCGCCGAGGAAGCCCCGGCGGCTCAGCGCGCGCTCGACCACGCGGTCGAACTCGGTCTCGGCGGGACGCGGGAAGTTGGCTTCATCCCATTCGTCGGCGGAAAGGCGGGTTTTGTCGGTCATCGGGCTACCTTGAGTCCTTGGGTTGCGAGTCAATGCTCGCGCGGACCATGGCGGCGGGATGAAACGGGCAGGCGACAGGCCGGTGACGGTTTGGTGACGCGGCGGAGGCCGGGGGGAGGGCATGGAAAAGCGGCGGGGTTGGCCCCGCCGCTTCTCCCTCCGGACCGACCCTTGCCGATGCGCGAAGCACCGGGGCGGGCGGCGGAAACTCTGGATCGTTCAGGCGCTAATCGTCGTCCCCGGGGGGCGGAAGGCCTGCGTCGCGGGCCAGACGGGCCGCTTTCAGCGAGGCGCTGCGCTCGACGCGCTTGCGCGCATCGGCCGAGACGATCTCGCGCGCTGCGGCAGCCGTCTTGTCGTGCGGCGCCAGAACCGGCTGGCTGAGCCCACGCAGAAAGTCGGCCGAGACCCGGGATGCTGGCACCCCGGATCCGGTCTTTCCCGTCGCGCCGGGGCCCTTTCCGGGCGTCCCCGCGCGGCGCGATTTAGGCAAGAGCGAGATCGCGGGCCGACTCGCGGCCGTCACGGCTGGTCTCGATCTCGAAGGTCACTTTCTGACCGTCGGCGAGCTGGGTCAGACCCGCGCGCTCGACCGCCGAGATGTGGACGAACACGTCCTTCGACCCGGTTTCCGGCTGAATGAAACCGAAACCTTTGGTGGCGTTGAACCATTTCACGGTGCCTTTGGCCATCGTGAGACTCCTTCAATTGGATTGCTGCCCACGACATGCGGCAGCCCGGCTTGGTCAGTACGAATAGCAGACTGAAGCCGGTGAAGGAGACAGGGTGCGGGTCGGCGTAACTAGCCCCCCGACAATACAGCATTTCGCCCAGAAAGCAAGCGCGCGATCCCCGGCCCGGCAAAACGTGACCCCGGGCGGCGCCGAAAACGGCGTCTGCCCGGCCCTTTTGTCCCTGCAGCGGACCCTGTCGAAACGGCCCCGGGGTCAGCCCCGGTGCGCCCCTGCGGCGAGCGAGGCAACGAAGGACAGGATCTCGGCCACGGGCTTGCCCTCGCCGATTTCCTTGACGATGGCCGAGCCGACGACGCAGCCATCGGCGACGCTGGCGATGGCCTGGGCCTGTTCGGGCGTGGTGATGCCGAAGCCGACGATGACCGGCAGGTCCGTCGCCGCCTTGATCCGCGCCACCTCAGGGCCGACATCGCCCGCCTGTGCCGCCGCCGCCCCGGTGATCCCGGTGATCGAGACGTAATAGACGAAGCCCGAAGTGTTCTGCAGCACCTTGGGCAGGCGCTTGCCATCGGTGGTGGGCGTCGCAAGGCGGATGAAGTTCATCCCCGCCGCCTGCGCCGGCAGGCAGAGCTCGCTGTCTTCCTCGGGCGGCAGGTCGACGACGATCAGCCCGTCGATCCCGGCCTCGACCGCCTCGGTCAGGAAGCGCTCGACGCCCCGGGCATAGATCGGGTTGTAATAGCCCATCAGCACGATGGGGGTGGTGTTGTCGGCCGACCGGAAGGCGCGGACCATGGCCAGCACCTTGTCCATGGTCATCCCGCCGTCGAGCGCCCGTTGACCGGCGCGCTGGATGGTCGGCCCGTCCGCCATCGGATCGGTGAAGGGCATGCCCAGCTCGATGACATCGACGCCCGCGCCCGGCAGGCCCTGCATCACCGCCAGCGAGGTCGCCTCGTCGGGGTCACCCCCCATCATATAGGCCACGAAAGCCTTTTTCCCCTCGGCCTTGAGACGGGCGAAAGTGTCGTCGATCCTGGTCATGGGGCCCCCCGTGAATTGCGAGACAGGCCTCGCACGGAGCCGAGGGGGAAATCAAGGCCTCAGCGCAGGCCCGCGCTCTCCTTCATCACGATCCAATGGGTGCCGAAGCGGTCGCGCAGCATCCCGAACCCTTCGGAGAAGAAACTCGGCCCAAATGCATGGATCACATCGCCGCCCTGCAACAGCGCGTCATACCGCGCGCGGGCGTCCTCGACGCTGGGCAGGGTGGCGGTGATGGTCACCGCCTTCTGCGGATCGCCCTCGACCCCCTCCGGGAAGTCCGAGGCCATCAGGGTGCCGCCCGCGATATCGAGCTGGGCATGGATGATGCGGGTGCTGTCGAACCCGGCGCCGGGGACTTCGTTGTAGCGCATCGCCTTGGCGGGCGGGGCGCCGAACACCTCGGCATAGTAGGCCAGCGCCTCGGCGCAGGTGCCCTGGAAATGGATATAGGGATGTAGGGGCATGGGTTCCTCCGGCTTTTCGGCCAGCCTGCGGCGGGGCAGGGCAGCTGGCAAGGGAAACCCGTGGCCAGCGGCCTGCCACTGGCGTATCACCGCCCGATGACCGAGCTTGACCTGCCGATGATCGTTACCGAAATCGCCGCCGAACTGGCGGCCGAGACCGAGCGCGGCCAGGTCGCCGATTACATCCCCGAACTGGCCCGCGTGAACCCCGGCCAGTTCGGCCTGGCGCTGGCCCTGCCCGACGGACGGGTGATCGCCGCGGGCGATACCGAGGTGCCGTTCTCGATCCAGAGCGTGTCCAAGGTCTTTACCCTGGCGCTGGCGCTGGGGCGGCATGGCGACCGGGTGTGGGAGCGGGTCGGGCGCGAGCCCTCGGGCGATCCCTTCAACTCGATCGTCCAGCTGGAATACGAGAAGGGGCGCCCCCGCAACCCCTTCATCAACGCCGGCGCCATCGCCGTGACCGATGCGCTGCTCTCGTCCTATGCCCCGCGCGAGGCTCTGGGCGAGATCCTGCGCTTCCTGCAATATCTGGCGGGCGACGACGATATCGCCATCGACCCGGCGGTGGCGCGCTCCGAACAGGAGACCGGCTTTCGCAACGTGGCACTGGCCAATTTCATGCGCGGCTACGGCGTTCTCAGCGGCGAGCCGGCCAAGGTGCTGGGCGTCTATTTCCACCATTGCGCCATCGCCATGTCGGTGCGGCAACTGGCCCGGGCCGGGCGATTCCTGGCCTTCGACGGGCGGCTCTCGCCCCATGGGCCGCGCGCCGTCTCCTCGCGCATGGCGCGGCAGATCAACGCCCTGATGCTGACCTGCGGGCATTACGACGGCTCGGGCGAATTCGCCTTCCGCGTGGGTCTGCCGGGGAAAAGCGGGGTGGGCGGCGGGATTCTGGCCGTGGCGCCGGGGCAGGCCTCGATCGGCTGCTGGTCGCCGGGGCTGAACGCGGTCGGCAATTCGCTGCTGGCCTCGCGCGCGCTGGAGCGGCTGGCCGAGCGCACCGGCTGGTCGGTCTTCACCGCGCGTTGACCCCTTGCACGCCGCCGCGCGACGGGGCATCAGGGGCGCATGGACTGGGTCAAGATCATCCACATTCTCTGCGTCATGGGCTGGATGACCTCCATCTTCGCCGTGCCGCGCGCGCTGATCTACTGGAAGCGGGCCGCGGCCGAGGGGGCACCCGGCCAGATCGGCGAGCTGACCTTCCGGCTGTACCGCTTTTCCTCGGGTCTGGGCGTCATCGCCGCGCTGACCGGGCTGTGGCTGGCCTGGTCGGTCTGGAGCTTCGCGCCCTGGACGCATCTGAAGATCACCCTCGTCCTGCTGCTGGCCCTGCATTACGTCTGGACCGGCCGGATGCTGGCCCGCGCGCGCCGTGGCGAATTCCGCGAAAGCGACCGCTTCCTGCGCATCTTCAACGAGGTCAGCGTGATCGGCGTGATCGCCATCCTCTGGGTCGTGGTGGTGAAACCCTTCTGAGGCTTGCCCGCCGGGCGCCTTCGCCCTAGAAGCGGCGCGAATGTGGCGCCGGAGGGAATGATGGGCTTCAAGATGGGCATCGTGGGTCTGCCGAATGTCGGCAAGTCGACCCTCTTCAACGCGCTGACCAGGACGGCGGCGGCGCAGGCCGCGAACTTCCCCTTCTGCACCATCGAGCCCAATGTGGGCGAGGTGGCGGTGCCGGACGCGCGGCTCGACACGCTGGCGGCGATTGCGGGCTCGAAGCAGATCATTCCCACGCGGATGACCTTCGTCGATATCGCGGGGCTGGTGCGCGGCGCGTCCAAGGGCGAGGGGCTGGGCAACCAGTTCCTGGCCAATATCCGCGAATGCGACGCCATCGCCCATGTGCTGCGCTGCTTTGAAGACGGCGACATCACCCATGTCGAGGGGCGCATCGACCCGGTGGCCGATGCCGAGACCATCGAAACCGAGCTGATGCTGGCCGATCTGGAGAGCATCGAGCGGCGCCGGGCGAACCTGGCGCGCAAGCTCAAGGGCAACGACAAGGAAGCGGCCGATCAGGACCGCCTGCTGGCCGTGGCGCAGAAGGCGCTGGAAGACGGCAAGCCTGCGCGCTCGGTCACCGTGTCCGAGGACGACCAGAAAGCCTGGCGGATGCTGCAATTGCTGACCTCGAAGCCGGTGCTTTATGTCTGCAACGTCGAGGAAAGCTCGGCCGCGTCGGGCAACGCCCAGACCGCGCGGGTCGAGGCGATGGCCAAAGGGCAGGGCGCGGGCGTGGTGGTGATCTCGGCCCGGATCGAGGAAGAGATCAGCCAGCTCGACGCCGAAGAGGCCGAGATGTTCCTCTCGGAGATGGGGCTGGAGGAGGCGGGCCTCGACCGGCTGATCCGCGCGGGCTACGACCTCTTGGGCCTGCAGACCTATTTCACCGTCGGCCCCAAGGAGGCGCGCGCCTGGACCATCCACAAGGGGACGCTGGCACCGGCTGCGGCTGGGGTGATCCACGGCGATTTCGAGAAGGGCTTCATCCGCGCCGAAACCATCGCCTATGCCGATTATGTGGCGGGCAAGGGCGAGAGCGGGGCCAAGGAAGCCGGCAAGTTCCGCGTCGAAGGCAAGACCTATGAGGTCAAGGACGGCGACGTCCTGCATTTCCTGTTCAACGCCTGACGGGAGCGGTTTCGCCCTCGGTTCCCTCGGGCGACCGGAACCGGGGGGCTGCCGCCCCCCGGACCCCCCGCTTCAAGGGGAGCACGCTCCCCTTGAAAATCCCCGTGGATATTTGAGGAACGAAGAGGGGATTAGCGTTTCGTTAACCCGCATCTTTGTTCTGCAAATATCCCACGGGGGTCCGGGGGTGTGAAACCCCCGGGGCCGCCACGGGCGCCGGGCGCCGGATCAGGCGCCCATCGCCTCGCGCCAGTGCTTGCGGCAGAGGGAGACGTAGGTCTCGTTGCCGCCGATCTGGACCTGGGCGCCTTCCCTGATGGCGCGGCCTTCGGAATCCTGGCGGATCACCATCGTCGCTTTGCGGCCGCAATGGCAGATGGTCCGGACTTCGCGCATCTCGTCGGCGAGCGCCAGCAGGGCGGCGGAGCCGGGGAAGAGCTGGCCCTGGAAATCGACCCTCAGCCCGTAACACATCACCGGCACGCCCAGGTCGTCGACGACCCGGGCCAGGTCCCAGACCTGTGCTTTCGACAGGAACTGCGCCTCGTCGATGAAGATGCAGGCGCAGGGGCCGGTCTGCAGGCGGGTCGCGATCTTGGCGAAGAGGTCCTCGCCCGGCTCGAACGTGTCGGCGGGCGAGGCGATGCCGATCCTTGAGCCGATCTTGCCCTCGCCCGCCCGGTTGTCGAAGCGGGCGGTGACGAGATAGGGCTCCATCCCCCGCTCGCGGTAGTTATGGGCGGCCTGCAAGAGGATCGTCGACTTGCCGGCGTTCATGGTCGAATAGTGGAAATAGAGCTTGGCCATGGCCGGGTGATAGCGCGGGTCGGGCGGGGTGGGAACCCGATTCTTGCGGCTGCTGCCCCGCTGTCTTACGCGTGGGACTTGGCTTCCAGTTCAGCGATTTCAAGGGCTTGATGGCAGGCGTTCGGGAAATCGCAGGAAAGGCCCCCGTGCAGCGCCTTCCAGCCACCCGGCCCGGCGCCTGTCCTTGCGGGCGGGCGCGGCGTGTTGGCCCTTGCGGGAGGCCTGCGGTTCTGTCTTTGCTGGGGGCCTGTACAGGAGCCCCCTCATGGATCTGCATCTCTGGTTTGCCTTTGTCGCCGCTTCAATAGTCCTTCTGCTCATCCCGGGGCCGACGGTTCTGCTGATCCTGAGCTACGCCCTGAGCCAGGGACGGCGGGTGGCACTGGCCACGGTTGCCGGGGTCACGCTGGGGGATTTTCTGGCGATGAGCGCCTCGCTGATGGGGCTGGGGGCGCTGGTCCTGGCCTCGGCCACGCTGTTCACGGTGCTGAAATGGGTGGGCGCGGTCTATCTGGTCTATCTGGGCGTGCAGCTCTGGCGCAGCGCGGGTCGCGGTGCGGCGCTGGGCGCTCTGGACGAGACCGCCGCCTTGCCCGCCCGCGCGGTCTTCGGCCATGCGGCGCTGGTCACGGCGCTGAACCCGAAAAGCATCGCCTTCTTCGTGGCCTTCGTGCCGCAATTCGTCGATCCGGCGGCGCCGCTGCTGCCGCAATTCGCCATCCTGATCGCCACCTTCGTGGGGCTCGCCGGGCTCAACACCCTGGCCTATGCGCTGCTGGCCGACCGCATGCGGGCCAAGATCGGGCGGCCCGGGGTCATCGCCGGGTTGTCGCGGGCGGGGGGTGTGGCGCTGGTCGGCATGGGCGTGATGACGGCGGCGCTGCGCCGGGCCTGAGGCGCTTGCCCGGTCGCGCGGGGTTTGGCAGGCTGGGGCTTTCTTTGCCCCCAGAGGTCTTTCATGCGCCGGTTTTCCCTCGTTCTGGCCCTGAGCCTGATATTGCCCCACGCGGCCCGCGCCGAGGATACCCCCTCGGGCATCTTCGGTCGTCCGGATGTGGCGTCCGATACGGCGGCGTTTCGCGCCATGTTGCACCGGATCCCGGCGCTGATGGTCAGCCCCGGCGTGACCGGGGCCGAGATCGGCTTCGGCGATCTGGCCGCGGCAAGGGGCCTGCCCGGGCCGGTGCCACGTGGCAGATTGCCGGCCGAGACACTCAGCGCGGCGCGGGCCATGCCGCCCGGCTCGCTGGTCGAGGCGCTGGGCTTTCCCGCCGGTGAGTGGCGGGCCCGGGTGGGCTTTGCCCCGGCCGATATCGAGCAGGTGATCCTTTACGGGGCGCCGCCCCTGCTGGGCGGGGTCTACCGGCTGGCGCCGGGGATCGCGGCCGGGGTGCCCGCGGCGCTGGAGGCGCAGGGCTATGCCCCCGCCACCGAGAGCGGGGTCGCGGCGCTGGCGGTCGGCGCCGACGGGCGGATGGATCTGGCGGCGCGCGCCCCGGCCGATCCGTTCCGCGGTCCGCTCGGCCGGTCATCACGGGTGCAGGTCGAGGGGGATCTGCTGCGCCACGGCAGCACCTGGCCGATGCTCGGCGCCTTGCAGGGGGCCGGGGCGGCCTCGGCGCGCGATGAGCCGTTGATGGCGGCGATGGTCGGCATGCTGGAGGGGCTGGATCGCGGGGTCTTGCTCAGGGCCTATCTGGTGCCCGATGCCATGGCGCTGTCGACGGGCGACCCGGTGGCGGCGGTGACCGGGGGCGGGGCGGGCGGCTCGGTCCTGGTCTGGCATTCGCTTCTGCTGGCGGATTTCTCGACCGGGGCCGAGGCGACGGCGGCGCTGGTCCTGAGCCTGAACTGGCCCGAGAGCGAGGCGCTGGAGGGTCTGGTCCAGCCGGTGGAGCGGCTCTGGCAGGAGGGGGTGACGCGCAGCGGCGCGAGTTTCGCCTCGATGCTGGGCGAGGATGTCGAGGTCGAGGCGCGGCGGGGCCCCGGCGGGATGGTGCTGTTGCGGCTGGTGGTGACAGGGCCGGTTGCGCAGAGCGTGGCGGGGCTGGCGGTGAACCGCGGGTTCGACGCGATCTATCGGGCGGTGATGATGCGGGAGTTGGTGTTCCTGCCGTGAGGATCGGGCGCGGGGCGGGATGAAATCCCACCCCACGGGGGGCGGTCGCGGTGCGTGCGAGCACGCACCCTACGAAGGGGGGATGGAGGCCTCACCATGGGCGGGCATGGTCCCCTCGGGCGCGCGTGGGGTGGGATGCGATCCCGCCCAACGGGGGGCGTTGGTAGTCGCGGTGCGTGCGAGCAGCCTACGGGCGCGACGGGTGGGGTAGGGTGTGTGCTTGCACGCACCGTGACCGTACCCATCCCCCCGGTCCGTTACTCCTTGGCCAGCGGGTGGTGGTCCATGACCAGCTGGCGCAGGCGTTCGTCCAGGACATGGGTGTAGATCTCGGTCGTGCCGAGGTCGGCATGGCCCAGCAGCGTCTGGATCACCCGGAGGTCGGCGCCGCCCGCCAGCAAATGCGTGGCGAAGGCGTGGCGCAGCACATGCGGGCTGACGCGGGCGGGGTCGAGCCCGGCCTTGAGCGCGATCTCCTTGACCAGCCCGTGAAAGCGGATGCGGCTGAGATGGCCCTCGGCCCCCTTGGCCGGGAACAGGAAGCGCGAGGGCGGCTGGCCGCGTTTGCGGGCCGCAGCCTCGGCCCGGTCGCGGTGGTCGAGCCAGATGGCGGTCGCGGTGCGGGCGGGATCGGACAGCGGCACCAGCCGGTCCTTGCCGCCCTTGCCGCGGACCATGACCATCTCGGGCGCGCCGCGCAGCGCGGCATCGGGCAGGCTGACCAGTTCGCTGACCCGCAGGCCGGTGGCGTAGAGCAGTTCGAACAGGCAGGCGTTGCGGGCCCGGGTCGCGGTATCGGCGCCATGATCGCGGGCGGTGTCCAGAAGGCGGGTGACCTCGGCCTCGCTCAGGGTGCCGGGCAGGCGCTGGCTGCGGCCGGGGCCGTCGATGCGCAGGGTCGGATTGTCGGCGCGCCAGCCCTCGTCATAGGCGAAGCGGTAGAATTGCTTGAGGGCGGACAGCCGCCGGGCGCGGGTGGCGCGCGACAGGCCTTCGGCGTCCAGCGCGACGAGATAGGCCTCGACCCGGTCGCGGTCGGCCTCGGACAGGGCGCTGGACTGGCTGGCGAACCAGTCGCTGGCGTGCATCAGGTCCCGGCCATAGGCCAGCAGCGTGTTGCGCGCGGCGCCGTTCTCGGCGGCGATGGCCTCGAGAAAGGTCGAGATCGCGCGCGGGTCGGGCGGGCAGGCCATCAGCCGTTCCGTTCGAGGAGCAGGCTTTCCAGCGCCGTGCGCCGGGCGATATCCTCGAGCCCAAGGGCACGCAGGGCGCTCAGGCCCTCGGCCAGCAGACGCGGGTCGCCGGGGCCGCCCAGCGCGTTGAGGATGCGCAGGATTTCCTCGCCCAGACGGCCCTGGGCCAGACGCTCGGCCATCTCGGGCGGCAGCGGCGGTTCGGCGCCGAAAGCAAGCGCCACGGCGCCCGCGAGTTCGCCGGGCAGCGCGCCGCGGCTCTCGGCCGGGTCGAGGCCGCGGGCGATGGCGGCGAGGAAGCGGCTGGCCGGATCGGCCGTCGCCGTGTCGAGGCCCAGCGCCACGGTTTCGTAATCGGGGGACAGCAGACCGATGCGGAAGGCCAGCGCCTGCGCCTCGCCGGTCAGGGTCAGCTGGCTGAGCGGCTGGGCAAAGAGCGCGGCCATCGCCACCTCCAGCTCGCCCGCCTGCACCAGCGGCCAGGCGGCCAGCAGGGCGGGGCCCGCGGCCTCGGCGTCGCCGTCGCGCAGCGCGGTGTCGAGGCGCTGGATGGCGCTGACCCGCTCCCAGATCCCGCCCGACGCCGCCGCGCGGCGCTCGGTATAAAGCCCCAGCAGCCGGTTGGGCGAGAGGGCGCCGACCCGGGTCAGCCGCTCGGCCGCCTCGATCTGGCTGCGCCAGCCCTGCAATCCGCGCAGATCGGCATGGGCATAGGCCACCGGCATCCCCAGCGAGGGCTGGGCATCGCCCACCGCCTCGCGCAGGCGCCAGGTCAGGGGATCGGGTGTGCCGGAGGGCGGTGGTAGCAGCGTGGGCGAGCCTTCGAGCGTTTCCTCGTCATGCAGGAATTGCGTGAGTAGCTCGGCCAGATAGGGGGCCATGCGATGCTCGGCCAGGGTCGCGTCGAGCCGGGCCACCGCCCCCTCCCAATCGCCGGCGCGGGCCAGACAGAAGATCAGCGCCGCGTCATCCTCGATCGGCGGCTCGTTGCCGGTGATCGTGGTGCAGGCGCGGTCCTCGTCGCCCAGAAGCAGCGCGATGTCGAAGCGCCGGAGCCGCAGCACCGGGACCGGCGAATCGAGCGTGTCGAGCAGCGCCGCCGCCTGATCGAGGGCGCCGAATTCGACCAGCTTGTCGATCCGGGCCAGCAGGAAATCGGGCGCCGCGGCCGGGGTCGTGTCGGGCAGGGGGGCGTTGAACTCGGCCAGGAGCAGCCGGTGCGACAGGTCCCTCAGCGCCGGCAGCATGTCGGCCGGCAGGTCGTTGATCTGCCCCGCCAGCGTGCGGGCGGGCGTCGGCCCCCAGAGCGTGGCGGGCAGCCCCACGCGCGCGGCGGGGAAAAGGCCCACGGCCTCGGGCCTGAGCGCGTCGAGCGCGCGGACCGAGATCGCCACATCCCGCGCGGTCAGCGGCGGCGTCACCGGATAGGCCCCGGGCTCGCCCGCGTTCTGGCCGCGGCGCAGCCAGTCGATGGCGGAAAGCGGCGTCACCTCCTGCGCGGCGAGCGGCGTGGCCACCATCAGGGCCAGTGCCAGCCACGGCCCGGTTCCCCCGGCCGTCCGGCGGGGTGATTCGGGTCTGGAAAGGGGACGCCTGTGCATGATGGCTCAGCCCAGCCGCAGATCGACGGGCAGGCTGCGCGGTTCCGGCGGGTGGCTCAGGTCACCGAAATAGGCGAAGGCGACAAAGCCGATACCGCCGACCAGCACCAGAACCACCACCAGGCGGAACAGGTAACCAAAAAATCCAGGGCCGTCGTCGTATCGGGGCATGGGGGCTCGGTCCTCGTCTCTTTGTTTCGTCGGTCGCGCTGACGTGCTGCGACCGTTCGCGGTGATTTATAACTGGAACTCGGCGCGAGTTCACGCCATTCAGGGGCGCGCAGCGAAAAATCGCCAGCTTGTGATCCGCCTGGGGGAGGGCGGCAGGGAATTGCCGATGAAGCCGAGGTTGAAGAAGACCGTCGTGATGGTCGGCATGATGGGCGCCGGCAAATCCGCTGTCGGCAAGGAGCTGGCGGCGGTGCTGGGCGTGCCCTTCCTCGATTCCGATGCCGAGATCGAGCGCGCGGCCAATGCCACCATCGCCGAGATCTTCGCCCGCGACGGCGAGGCCTTCTTTCGCGACAAGGAGGCGCAGGTCATCGCCCGTCTGCTGGATGGCGAGCCCTGCGTGCTGTCGGTCGGGGGCGGCGCGTTCCTGCGCGCCGAGACGCGGCGGCGGGTCAGCGCGTTCGGGGTCTCGGTCTGGCTGAAGGCCGATCTCGACACGCTCTGGGCCCGGGTGCGGCGCAAGGACACGCGGCCGCTGCTGAAGACCGCAAATCCCTACCGGACGCTGGCCGAGCTGATGGCGGCGCGCGAACCCGCCTATGCCGAGGCCGATCTGATCGTGGCGACGACCGCCGATTATGCCATTGAAACAACGGCCGAAAAGGTGGTCGAGGCGTTGGCCTTGCGCCCCGATGTCCTGTCGGTCCCAGAGCTGCCGGGAAAGCCATGAGCAAGATTGACGACGTGCGGGTGAACCTGGGCGAACGGTCCTACACGGTGCGGGTGGGGCGTGGCCTGATCGACCGCGCCGGGGCCGAGATCGCGCCCTTGCTGCGCCGTCCCCGGGTCGCCGTGGTGAGCGAAGAGACGGTCGCCGCCGCACAACTCGCGCGGTTCCGCGCCGGGCTGGAGGGGGGCGGCGTTGCCATGGAGGCGCTGATCCTGCCGCCGGGCGAGGCGACCAAGAGCTGGCGCCATCTGGAGCAGGTGGTCGAATGGCTGATCGCCCAGAAGGTCGAGCGCGGCGACATGGTGGTGGCGCTGGGCGGCGGGGTGATCGGCGATCTGGTGGGCTTTGCGGCTTCTGTGCTGCGCCGGGGCGTGCGCTTCGTGCAGGTGCCGACCTCGCTTCTGGCGCAGGTCGACAGTTCGGTCGGCGGCAAGACGGGGATCAACTCGCCGCTCGGCAAGAACCTGGTGGGGGCGTTCCACCAGCCCTCGCTGGTCTTGTGCGACATCGACGCGCTGGACACGCTGCCGGGGAGGGATTTCCTGGCGGGCTATGGCGAGGTGGTGAAATACGGGCTGCTGGGGGATGCGGCGTTCTTCGACTGGCTCGACGCGAATGCGCCGGCCATGGCGGCGGGCGACAAGGACCTGCGGCAGGAGGCGGTGCGCCATGCGGTGCGCATGAAGGCCGATCTGGTCGAGCGCGACGAGACCGAGCAGGGGGACCGGGCGCTTCTGAACCTGGGCCATACCTTCGGCCATGCGCTGGAGGCGGCGACGGGCTATTCCGACCGGCTGCTGCATGGGGAAGGGGTGGCGATCGGCTGTCTGCTGGCCTTCGACCTGTCGGCCCGGCTGGGGCTTTGCGCGCAGGAAGCGCCCGAGCGGGTGGCCGAGCATCTGGCGCGGATGGGGATGAAGCGGCGGTTCGCGGATATTCCGGGCGATCTGCCGGGGCGCGACGGGCTGATCGCGCTGATGGCGCAGGACAAGAAGGTGCAGGACGGGGCGATGCGCTTCATCCTGGCCCGCGGCATCGGCGAGGCTTTCGTGACCGGCGAGGTGCCGCGCGCGGCGCTGGAGCGGCTTCTGGACGAGGCTTTGGCCTGAGGGCGGGGTAGGATGGGCAATATTGCCCATCCTACGCCAGCGGCGGATGCGGCGCCCGATGCCCAAGGATTGGGCACTCGCCGCCCGCCCGTCGTTTTTCAAAATTTTACCCGTTGATAAAATTTCGAACCGTGGCAAGCTGGGGGCCTTCGCACAGCCAACCCGGGAGGTAGCCCGTGACGAATTCCCCGCAGACCGACGGCATTGTGGCCGGGCGTCTGGACGATGCGACGCTCGCCGCGCATTTCGACGATCTCTATCCGATTCTGGACGATCACGAGGCCCGCGTGGCCGCCGACCGCTGTTACTTCTGCCATGACGCGCCCTGCATCACGGCCTGCCCGACGGCGATCGACATTCCGCTCTTCATCCGGCAGATCCAGACCGGCCAGCCGGACGGCGCCGCGCGCACCATCCTGTCGCAGAACATCCTCGGCGCCATGTGCGCCCGGGTCTGTCCGACCGAAACGCTCTGCGAGGGGGCCTGCGTCAGGAACGAGGCCGAGGGCAACCCGGTCGAGATCGGGCGCCTGCAACGCTATGCCACCGACGGGTTGCTGCTGGCCAACGAGCACCCCTTCGCCCGTGCGCCCGAAACCGGCAAGACCGTGGCCGTGATCGGCGCCGGTCCCGCCGGGCTGTCCGCCGCGCATCGGCTGGCGATGCTGGGTCATGCGGTGACGCTCTATGACACGCGGACCAAGGCCGGGGGTCTCAACGAATACGGCATCGCCGCCTACAAGGCCGCCAATGGCATCGCCCAGGCCGAGGTCGACTGGCTGCTGCGGATCGGCGGTATCACGGTGAAGACCGGCCAGGCACTGGGCGCGGGGCTGACGCTCGACGGGCTCAAGGCGACGCATGACGCGGTGTTCCTGGGGATCGGCCTGGCAGGGGTCAACGCGCTGAACGTCCCGGGCGAGGATCTGCCGGCTGTGCAGGATGCGGTCGATTTCATCGAGACCCTGCGCCAGACCGGGGACAAGGCTTCGCTGCCCATCGGCCGCCATGTGGTGGTGATCGGCGGCGGCATGACGGCGGTCGATGCCGCCGTGCAATCGCGCCTGTTGGGGGCCGAGCATGTCTCCATCGTCTATCGCCGCGACCGGGGCGCCATGTCGGCCTCGGATTACGAACTCGACCATGCGGCGACCGAGGGGGTGAGCATCCTCACCAACGCCATGCCGGTCGCGATCAGTGCCGCGGGCGTGACCTTCGCCTATACTCGCAGCGGCCCGAACGGGCTGGAAAAGACCGGCGAAACCTTCACCCTGAAGGCCGATCAGGTGTTCAAGGCCATCGGCCAGACGCTGAAGGGCCAGCCAGACGCACTGAAGACCCAGGGCGGCAAGATCGTCATCGACGCCGCCGGGCGCACCTCGGTCACCGGGGTCTGGGCCGGGGGCGATTGCGCGACGGGGGGCGAGGATCTGACCGTCACCGCCGTGGCGCAGGGGCGCGATGCGGCGCTGGATATCCACCGGGCGCTTTGCCCATGAGCGGGCCGGTCTTTCGCCCCTATGTCCTGCCCGCCGAAGGGGGCTGCCGCTGCGGCGCGCTGCGGTTTCGGGTGACGGCGCAGCCCATCGCCACCGCCGCCTGCCATTGCCGGGGCTGTCAGCGCATGTCGGGCAGCGCCTTTTCCACCACGCTCATGGTCCCGGTCGAGGGGTTCGAGGTTGTGGCGGGCGAGCCGGTCCTCGGCGGCATGAAGAACCCGGCGCTGCAGCACAGCCATTGCCCCGAATGCCTGAGCTGGGTCTTCACCCGGATCGAGGGCGCGCCCTTCCTCAATGTGCGGGCGGTGATGCTGGACGATCCCTCGCGCTTCGTGCCCTTCGTCGAGACCTGCACCGCCGAGCGTCTGCCCTGGGCCGAGACCCCGGCGCCCCACAAATACGAGAGTTTCCCGCCGAACGAGGCCTTTGGCCCGCTGCTGGCGGAATACGCAACGCTGATCGCGTCACAGGAGAGCTGAGATGGCCAACCTGACTTCGACTTTCGTCGGCATCAAATCGCCGAACCCGTTCTGGCTGGCCTCGGCGCCGCCGACCGACAAGGAATACAACGTCCGCCGCGCCTTCGAGGCCGGCTGGGGCGGGGTGGTGTGGAAGACCCTGGGCGAGGCGGGGCCCCCGGTGGTCAACGTGAACGGGCCCCGCTATGGCGCGATCTGGGGCGCCGACCGGCGGCTTCTGGGGCTGAACAACATCGAACTGATTACCGACCGCCCGCTCGAGGTGAACCTGCGCGAGATGAAGGCGGTGAAGCGCGACTACCCCGACCGGGCGCTGATCGCCTCGCTGATGGTGCCCTGCGTCGAGGAGGCGTGGAAGACGATCCTGCCCCTCGTGGAGGAGACCGGCGCCGACGGGATCGAGCTGAACTGCGGCTGCCCGCATGGCATGTCCGAGCGCGGGATGGGCGCGGCGGTGGGCCAGAACCCCGATCTGATCGAGCAGATCACCCGCTGGTGCAAGCAATACACCCGGATGCCGGTGATCGTGAAGCTCACGCCCAACATCACCGATGTCCGCCTGCCGGCGCGCGCGGCGCTGAGGGGCGGGGCCGATGCGGTGAGCCTGATCAACACGATCAATTCGATCACCTCGGTGGATCTCGATGATTTCGCGCCCGAACCCTCGATCGACGGCAAGGGCACGCATGGCGGCTATTGCGGCCCGGCGGTCAAGCCCATCGCGCTGAACATGGTGGCCGAGATTGCCCGCGACGCCGAGACCCGCGGCCTGCCGATCAGCGGCATCGGCGGGGTGACCACCTGGCGCGACGCGGCGGAATTCCTGTCGCTCGGCGCGGGGAATGTGCAGGTCTGCACGGCGGCGATGACCTATGGCTTCGGGATCATCAAGGAGATGACGGCGGGCCTGTCCCTGTGGATGGACCGCAAGGGTCTGTCCTCGGTCGAGGCGGTGGTGGGCCGGGCGGTGCCGAATGTGACCGACTGGCAGTACCTGAACCTGAACTATGTGACCAAGGCGAAGATCGACCAGGACAAGTGCATTTCCTGCGGGCGCTGCTATGCGGCCTGCGAGGATACCTCGCATCAGGCGATCTGGATGAAACCGGGGCGGGTGTTCGAGGTGAACGACGCGGAATGCGTGGCCTGCAACCTCTGCGTCAATGTCTGCCCGGTCGAGGATTGCATCACCATGGAGAAAGTGGCGCCGGGGGCTTTGGACGAGCGGACCGGCAAGGTCGTCCCGGCCGAGCACGGTGACTGGACGGCGCATCCGAACAATCCGATGGCAAGAGCGGCGGAATAGGACGCGCGGCGGCATAAACCGGGTGGCCCTTGGGGGGCCGCTCCCACCTGCGACCGGCGCGTTCCCTCCCGACGCGCCGGTCCTTTTGTGCGGGGCCTCGGGTAGGATGGGCAATATTGCCCATCCTACGGGGGGTGCCCGCCCGGTCAGACCTTCCGGTCGAGGAGATGCACCGGCTCGGCCTCGGTTCCGGTGGGGCGGATCGCGGGATCCGGGACTGGCGGCGCTTCGGCCGGCTCGCTGTCGGTCGTGGCCTCGGCCGGGGCGGGATCGTCGCTTTCGGGACCGGGCAGCGGTGGATGTTCGGCCAGCCGGGTGCGGATGTCCTGCAACACATTGATCTCGAACGAGGGGGGCGGGCCGACGGGGCGTTCACGCTCGGCCGGGTTGCGCGGCAGTTCCGGGCGGGGGGCCACATCGACGGGCTTCACCGCGCGGGCGCTTTCCACCTTGGCGACGGGGGCGGCGGTGCGGGGCACGGCGCTGAGCAGGGTGGTCAGAGCGTCACGCGCGAAGGACCCGGGAGGGGCGACGGGAGACAGGACGCTGGTCATGATGAACCTCTGGATATACCTCTGGCGGAAGAGAACCTCGAGTCTGGTTGCCCCTCAAGCCTAGGCATGGCGGCGTTAATTCCCGCTTAACCCCTCAAATTGTCAGGAAAAATCTCTCGGTCCGGAAAGGATTTCCTCACCCTTCCCGGTCTTGGCCCGCTCCCCTGAATGCAGACGGCGCGGCCCCCAGGGGACCGCGCCGCCACTGCAAACCGCTTGGGGTCTCAGGCCTTGAGGACCGAGCGGCCGGCGTATTCGGCCACGTCGCCCAGCATTTCCTCGATGCGGATCAGCTGGTTGTACTTGGCCAGCCGGTCCGAGCGGGCCAGCGAGCCGGTCTTGATCTGCCCGCAATTGGTGGCGACGGCCAGGTCGGCGATGGTCGAATCCTCCGTCTCGCCCGAGCGGTGCGACATGACATTGGTATAACGCGCGCGATGCGCCATCTCGACGGCTTGCAGCGTCTCGGTCAGGGTGCCGATCTGGTTGACCTTGACCAGCATCGAGTTGGCGACGCCGGCCTTGATGCCATCGGCCAGACGGCGCGGGTTGGTGACGAAGAGGTCGTCGCCCACCAGCTGCACCTTGCCGCCCAGCTTGTCGGTGAGGATCTTCCAGCCGTCCCAGTCATCCTCGGCCATGCCGTCCTCGATCGAGATGATCGGATACTGGGCGCAGAGCTTGGCCAGATACTCGGCGTTTTCTTCCGAGCTGAGCGACAGGCCTTCGCCGACCATCTCGTATTTGCCGCCCTTGAAATACTCGGTCGAGGCGCAGTCGAGGGCCAGATACATGTCCTCGCCGGGCTTGTAGCCCGCTTTCTCGATGGATTTCAGGATCAGGTCCAGCGCGGCGGTGGTCGAAGACAGGTTCGGGGCAAACCCGCCCTCGTCGCCGAGGCCGGTCGAGAGGCCCGCCGCGGTCAGTTCCTTTTTCAGCGTGTGGAAGACTTCCGAGCCCATGCGCACGGCGTCGCGGATGTTGTCCGCGCTGACCGGCATGATCATGAATTCCTGGATGTCGATCGGGTTGTCGGCGTGTTCGCCGCCGTTGATGATGTTCATCATCGGCACCGGCAGGAGCCGGGCCGAGGTGCCGCCGACATAGCGGTAAAGCGGCTGGGCGCAGGCCTCGGCCGCGGCGCGGGCGCAGGCGAGCGAGACGCCGAGGATGGCGTTGGCGCCGAGGCGGGCCTTGTTCGGCGTGCCGTCGAGTTCGATCATGGCGCGGTCGATGCCGACCTGTTCGGTCACATCGGTGCCGACCAGCATCTCGGCGATCTCGCCATTCACGGCGGCGACGGCGTGCAGCACGCCCTTGCCCATGTAGCGGGCCTTGTCGCCGTCGCGGCGCTCGTTGGCCTCATGCGCCCCGGTCGAGGCGCCCGAGGGCACCGCCGCGCGGCCCATCGAGCCGTCTTCGAGGATCACGTCGACCTCGACCGTCGGGTTGCCCCGGCTGTCGAGGATCTCGCGGCCGATGATGTCGAGAATGGTGGTCATGGCGGGCCCCTTGGTGATTGCTTGGGGCCTCTATACGGCAGGGCCGGGGACGTTGAAAGGGCGCCGTCCGGCCGTTACCGCTGCCGTTACCGCTCAGGGTAAGGTCGGGGTCTCGGCGGTCGGCACCGGACGGCGGCCGAGCTGTATCTCGCGCACCAGGGTGTAGAGCCCGGCAACCACGATCACCACCGACCCGGTCAGGGTCCAGATATCGGGGCGCTCGCCGAACAGGACCACGCCAAGGCCCATGGAAAAGACCAGCCGCGCATAGCGGAAGGGCGTGGTGGTGGCGATATTGCCGGTCCGGGTCGAGAGGACCAGCATGACATAGGCGGTCATGCCGACCACCACGTTGAGCGTGAGCAGCGCCGCATCACCCGCCGAGGGCACCACGAGGCTTTCGCCCCGCATCGCCAACAGCAAGAGCCCGCCGGGGATGACCGCGGCAAAGCCCCAGGCCGAGACCTGCAGCGACGAGATCCCGGAATCGAGGCGCTTGGTGGCAAGGTCACGGGTCGAGAGGAAGAAGACCGCGGCGAGGGGCACGAGGGCGGCGGCGTCAAACCCCGTGGTCCCCGGGCGCAGGATCAGCATGACGCCGAAAAACCCCACCAGAATCGCCGTCCAGCGCCGCCAGCCGGCTTTCTCGCCCAGAAACAGCGCAGCGCCCAGCGTGACCGCCAGCGGCATCGCCTGCAGGATCGAGGACATGACCGACAGCGGCACCAGCGCCACGGAGAGCAGGATGGTGATGACCGCCCCCGTCTCGCAGGCGTTGCGCAGCAGGGCCGCCCCCTTCAGCGCCCGGCGGTCAAAGAGCGGCTCGCCCTTGCGCCAGAGCGCCACCGAAAAGGCCAGCGCCCCGCCGATGCCGAGCCAGAGCGCCACCATGCCCGGCGGGATGCGGGTCACGAGATCCTTCATGATCGCGTCCTGCATGGCGAAACCGGCCATGGCGGCGACCATCAGCAGCGGGCCGCGAAGGGTGGACATGGCGTTCTCCTGCCGGGGCTTGGGGGGCTTGACCCCATCGGGCACGGGGGCTTACCTGTGCGCCCTTAACCTGTGCAGGAAATCATGACAATCCCCACTCGCCGACCGCTCGATACGCAGGGCTTCTGGCTCATGCTGGGGCTCGCCCTGTTGTTTGGCGCCAACAACCTGCTGATCAAGCTGGGAAACGAGGGGTTGCAGCCAGCGTTTTTCGCCGGGGTGCGGTCGATCGTGGCGCTGGTGTTCCTGGTGCTCTGGATGCGGCTCAGGGGGCTGTCGCCGCGGCTGGAGCTTTGGGGCGTGGGGGTGCTGGCGGGGCTCCTGTTCTCGGGCGAGTTCCTGTTCCTGTTCCTGGCGCTGGATCATACCAGCGTGGTGCGGGCCTCGTCCCTGTTCTATGCCATGCCGATCTGGCTGGCGCTGGCCGCGCATTTCCTGTTCCCGGGCGAGCGGCTGACCCCGAAACGGGCGCTCGGCTTCGTGCTGGGGTTCTCGGGCGTGGTGCTGACCGTGGCCGGGCGCGGCGGCGCGGGCGAGGGCGGGATCCTGGGCGATCTGGCGGCCATCGTCGCGGGCATGTGCTGGGCGGGCGTGGTGGTCGTGTCGCGCAAGACGCGGTTCGGCACGGCTTCGGCCGAGGCGCAGATCTTCTGGCAGGTGCTGGTCTCGGCGGTGCTGTTGACGGCGACAGCGCCGCTTTTCGGGCTGCCGCTGGTGCGGGACTTCGACCTGACGCAGGCGGTGATGCTGGTGGTGCAGGCGGTGGGCGTGGTCTGCCTGGGCTTCGTCACCTGGTTCTGGCTGATCGGGAAATATTATGCCTCGACGGTGGCGAGTTTCAGCTTCCTGACCCCGGTGCTGAGCGCGCTTCTGGGCTGGCTGGTGCTGGGCGAGGCGGTGACCTGGGTCACGCCGGTGGCGCTGGTGCTGCTGGTGGCGGGGCTGGTGCTGATAAACCGGCGGTGAGGTCGGGCCGGGTGGTGCGTGCAAGCACGCACCCTACGGGGGATGGTCGCCGGGCTGGGCGTTGGTGGGATGAAATCCCACCCTACGGGCGCCTGACCGGCGCCGATCTCGCGAACCGCCTCGTAGGGTGCGTGCTTGCACGCACCGCCCGCCTCAGAGCCGTCCCAACCGCTCGGTCAACAGCGCATAGAACCCGTCCGCGTCGCAGGAGCCGACGAAGAAGGCATTCTTCGGCCGGTCGGTGACGCCCCACCAATCGGCCACGGTCATGCCCAGCGTCAGGGGCGATTGCGTCTCGATCTCGACATTGATCTGGCGGCCCGAGAACAGCTCGGGCCGGATCAGCCAGGCGATGGTGCAGGGGTCGTGCAGCGGCGCGCCGTCCGAGCCGTATTTCTCCCGGTCGAAGCGCTCGAAGAAATCGGTCCAGGCGGCGACCACCTCGCCCACCGGGCCCAGCGCGCGCAGCGCCTCGATCCGGGGCCGCGTGGTCAGCACCTTGTGCGTCACGTCGAGCGGCATCACCGTCAGCCGGACGCCCGAGGCGAAAACGATGGCCGCGGCCTCGGGGTCGACGAAGATGTTGAACTCGGCCGCGGGGGTGATGTTGCCCACTTCGAAATAGGCGCCGCCCATGATGACGATCTCGTCGATCCGGGCGGCGATGTCGGGGGCCTTGCGCAGGGCGGCGGCGATATTGGTCAGCGGGCCGATGGCCACCAGCGTGATCCCGTCCCGGGCGCGCGCCGTCTCGATGATGAAATCGACCGCGTGGCCCTCTTGCAGGGGCATCACCTGCTCGGGCAGGTCGGCGCCGTCGAGGCCGGTCTTGCCATGCACATGTTCGGCCGTGACCAGCGGGCGCGCCAGCGGCCGGTCGCAGCCCGCAAAGACCTTCACCCCGCTCCGCCCGGCCAGTTCGCAGACCACCCGCGCGTTGCGCTGGGTGCGCGAGAGCGGCACGTTGCCCGCGACGCAGGTCAGGCCCAGCACCTCCAGCTCCGGCGAGGCCAGAGCCAGCAGGATCGCCACGGCGTCGTCCTGTCCGGGGTCGGTGTCGATGATGATCTTGCGGGGCATGGGTTGGGTCCGGTGGTGGCGAGTGAGGGAAGGAAATGGGCACGCGGCGGTTGCACAAAATGCCCCCGCCGCGAAGGAAGCCCCTTTCTTAACCAAATGGTCAGGTCTTGTCGAGGACCGGGCCCCGGCTGCTACCGTCGAGCCTCGACCCCGGCGCCGGGCGGATTATCTTGCCGTAAATTGGCCCTCTTTGACTGGTAAACAGGGGGCAGGACAGGCTAGGAACACCCCGATGAGTTTTGCACGCGCGGAGCGGATGAGCGACCCGACCGAGCCCCCCAGTTTCGTCCCCGGCCCGGGTACCGAACGCGACTTCCGCGATGCGTTGGGCGCATTCGCGACCGGCGTGACGGTGATAACCGCGCAATCGGCGATCGGCCCCTTGGGGATCACCGCGAATTCCTTCGCCTCGCTGTCGATGGCGCCGCCGCTGGTGCTGTGGTCTCCGGGCCGTTTCTCGCGCCGCTTCGACGCTTTCGTCGAGGCCGGGCATTTCGCCATCCATGTGCTGGGGGCCGAGCAATTCGAGCTGGGCCGCCATTTCGCCCGGCAGGGGCATGATTTCGACCTGCCGGGCGTGGCGGTCAACGCGCAGGGCGTGCCGGTGCTGCCGGGTTGCCTGGCGGTGTTCGAATGCGCGAGGGAAGCGGTGCATGACGGCGGCGATCACGCCATCGTCGTCGGCCGCGTGCTGGCGGCGCGGCACCGGCGCGGCGTGCCGCTGGTTTTCCATCGTGGCAATTACGGCGGTTTCGGCGCCTGAGGCCGCTTGCCCGGAGGCGGCGCGGGGCCTAGCCTTGCACGGCACCCGGGCGGCGCGAGGGGCGCTCCAGATCCGGGATCGGGCAGTGAAAGACAGTATGACACGTGACGCTTCTGTGCCCGGCTCGACGCTGGTCGAGTCGAACCCCTGGATCGATGCCGGGGCGGCGGCGCCCTATCTGTTCCTGGACCACCAGCGCGGCGAGACGCGGGTTGCGGGCACGTCCTCGGCGCTGGTCGGGCACCGGATGCGGGTGCCGGGCGATGCGCGGCCTCGGGGGCTTTGGGGCGAATGGACCTGGGATGGCGACCGGCTGACGGCGCGGGTCGATCCTTTGGGGTATTTCACGCTTTTCGTCTATCAGAAGGGCGGGCAGGTCGGCGTCTCGCCCTCGATCTTCCAGTTGCTCGCGGCGGGCGCGGATGCCGAGGTCGATCCTGTGGCGCTGGCCGTTTTCCACCGCGTCGGCTTTTTTGTCGGCGGCGACACGCCCTTCAAGCATATCAAGGTCTTGCCCCCCGACGGGCGGCTGGACTGGCAGGCCGGTCGCGGCGCCATCAGCGGCGGCCCGGCGGCGCCGAAGTCGCTGGAGGTGAGCCGCGAACAGGCGGTCGAGGGGTTCATCGAACTGCCCCGCGCCGTCATCCGCCGCTTCCTGCAGGATTGGGACGGGCCCATCGCGCTGCCCCTCTCGGGCGGGCGGGATTCGCGGCATATCCTGCTGGAAATGGCGCATCAGGGCCGGCTGCCCGACACCTGCGTCACCTTCCATCACGGCGGGCGGGTGCTGAATGCCGAGGTTCAGGCGGCCCGCGCGGTGGCCGAGCGGGTCGGCGTCAGGCATTCGATCCTGGGCCATCCGCGCTACCGGATGCGCGACGCCGTGCGGGCGCTCTTGATGACCCAGCTTTGTGCCGACGAACACGCGCAGATGATGCCGATGCACGATTTCCTCAGCGGGTCGGATTACGCCGCCGTGGACGGGATCGGCGGCGATATCCTGACCAATCCTGACGACTGGGCGGCAGGGTTCATGGAGCGCGCCCGGCGCGGCGATTACGAGGGCATCGCCCGCGGCATGGCCGAGGGCCACGGCGGCGTCATCAGCCGCGAAGGGCATCGCGGCGGGGCCGGTTCCTGGCTCTCGCCCGATCTGGACGACGCGGCCATCGCCCGCATCGCCGAGGAGGTCCGCGCCTATGACGCAGCGCCCGACCCCTATCAGGCCTTTTGGTTCTACCACCGCACGCGGCGCGAGATTTCCTTCGTCTCGACGGCGGTGATGGGCGGGGCGGCGATGGTCTTCTGCCCCTATCTGGACCCCGATTTCGTCGAATTCGGCCTGTCGCTGCCCTGGTCGGTGACCTGCGACCAGAAGCTGCACGACGACGCCATCTTCCGCGCTTATCCAGCGTTCAAGGACATTCCCTTCGCCTCGGGCTTCCGCAATCAGCCTCTGCCGCGGCTGCGGGTGCACCGGCTGACCAACACGCTGGATTCGCTGAGGATCGCGGCACTGGCCGGGCAGGGCGGGGCGCTGGCCGGCATGCAGGCGGCGCTGGCGCGGACGCCCTTGAAACGGGCGCCCTCGGATGTGTTGCGGATGCACCGCGACATGGTGAGCGGCATGGATGCGGCCGAGGCGCGGCGGCTGATGGCGCTGGAAGCGCGGCTCCGGCAGGCGGCGCCCAAGGGCAAGGATGTGGTGAGCGAGATCCATGGCGGGTGAGGTATTGGCGAACCGGCTGCGGCTCTATGCGCGGCGGCGGCGGGCAGAAAAGGCGCGGGCCGCGGCGATGGCCTCGGGCTTTTCCGGGCGCGCGGGCGAGCGGCTGTTGCTGGTCACCCAGCCCGAGCGGATCCCGCAATCGCAGGTCTATCCCTTCCACCATTACGCGGGCGACCTGAAACGCCTCTATGGCGCCGAGGTGCGCGAGGCCGATACCTGGGCCATTCTGCGCGGTGAGAAGCCGGTGGCGAGCGGGGCGACGGTCGTGGCCTTCCAGACGCCCTTCGACATCGCCGATGACGATCTGCACAGGCTGGTGGGCCTTTTGCGCGCGCAGAACCCCGGGGCGCGGATCGTCTGCCTCGACTGGTTCGCGCCGACCGATCTGCGCAACGCAGCGCGGATGGATCCGCTGGTCGACCTCTACGTGAAGAAACACCTGCTCAGGGACCGCGCGGCCTATGGCCGTCCGACACTGGGCGACACCAACCTCACCGATTTCTACAACCGCCGCTATGGCATCGCCGAGCCCGAACAGGTGTTCGAGGTCCCGCCCGGGTTCTGGGACAAGCTGGTGCTGGGGCCGTCCTTCGCCACCGCGCCGAACATCCTGCCCGCGCTGCTGGGCCGGATGCCGGGCGGTGCCCGGCCCATCGACCTGCACGCCCGTTTCGCGGTCGGCGGCACGCCCTGGTATCAGGGCATGCGCGGCGAGGCCGAGGCGGCCCTGGACACCGTGGCGGATCTGGCGGTGGTCAAGGGCGAGGGCGTGCCCCTGCCGCGTTTCATGGTCGAGATGGCGCGCTCGAAACTGGGATTCTCGCCCTTCGGCTATGGCGAGGTCTGCTGGCGCGACTACGAATCGGTGATGGCGGGGGCGGTCCTGCTGAAGCCCGACATGAGCCATATCGAGACCGCACCCGACATCTTCCACCCCTGGGAGACCTATGTGCCGCTCGCCTGGGACCTGTCGGATTTCGAAGAGGTCGTGCGCCGGGTCTGCGCCGATGCCGTGCTGCGCCAGCGGATCGCGCGCAATGCCTTCGGGCTGTTGCACGATTGGCTGAAATCCGACGCTTTCGCCCGCTCGATGGCGCCGCTTTTCGCCTGAGGGGGGCTGATCGGCCAGCCCCGCCGCGTGCTATCCTGGGGCCAGAGGGAGGCGTTCATGTGCAATCTCTATCGCCAGACCACCGCCGTCGAGGCCATCCGCAAGCTCTTCGCCGATCTCGGGAACCGGGCCGGCAATGTCGAGCCCGGCGATGTCTATCCCGACCGGATGGCGCCGATCGTGACGCGCGGCGCCGACGGGGCGGTGCTGCGACTGGCGCGCTGGGGCCTGCCCTCGCCGCCGCAATACCACAGCCCCTCGGGGATCGACCGGGGCGTGACCAATCTGCGCAACATGGCCTCGCCCCATTGGCGGCCCTGGCTGGGGACGGCGCATCGCTGCCTCGTTCCGGTCGAGCGCTTCGCCGAGCCGCGGCCGGGCAGGGGCGCGGGCAATGCCTGGTACCGGGTGACGGTCGCGGCGCCGGCCTTCTTCGCGGGCCTCTGGGTGCCCGAATGGCGCTCGATGCGGAAGCTGAAGGAGGGTGAGACGGTCGACGATCTCTTCGGCTTCCTGACCTGCCCGCCCAATGCGGTGGTCGCCCGGGTCCATCCCAAGGCGATGCCGGTGATCCTGGTCGAACCCGCCGAGATGTCCCTCTGGCTCGACGCCCCCTGGCGCGAAGCCAAGGCCCTGCAGCGCCCGCTGCCCGACGCGTTGATCGAGGAGATCGACGAGGAATAGGGGCTGTGGTGGGTTAGGTTCGGGGGGAGGCTGGTGCAATGTCCCGGTCCTGGCGTCGCCGTGGCCGGTTAGGCCTTCAACGAAGGGCCTGGCAAGGAACGCAATTCTCCAGGAGAGGATTGGAGCGGGTAGCGGGAATCGAACCTGCGCGTTCAGCTTGGGAAGCCTGCGGGAACTCTATTAGTATATTGAAATAGAAACATAAAAAAATGTACTGTGGGGATTTCTCCGGGAGTTGACTGCGTGCAGCTTGATCCTGAACCGGTCGTTTGTCGTGCCTACCAAAGGTCAGCTGTACGGCTCAGAGCCGCCGCTCGATCACGCTTGGCGCTGTGAGGCATCGGCTCCTGAAGCTGCCGCTCGGTCACGGTGGTACGCGATTAAGGTTGTGAACATCGCCAGGTTCCTCCATTTGACGACTTCTGAGGGAAACTGTCCCATTGATTTGGATTACACATTCGGTAACGGTGACGTCAGGCAGGCGAAAGATTAGAGCCGCGTGTTCATCGTTAGACTCAGCGTGCCGGGAATAAACCAGAGGAACTGTTTATGGCCGATGCGCGTCCCGACAAGTTTTCTGCTGGCGAGCAAGGTCTAGGGTACATCTATCAGGCGCGTCTTGCCCTGCTGCACTTACTGCAGTTGCCAGAGGACACGGCTGTTTGCCTCGAAAAGGACGATGACCTCGATTTCGTCGATGGCGACGGGGCCAAATCCTTGGCTTCACTCAAACACAAGGCCATTGGAGATAGGTTGACTGACCTGTCGACGGATTTCTGGAAGTCCATCAACGTCTGGCTGGCTCGGTACAAGCGGGACGGCCGCGCTGCTTCGAACTTAAGGTTCTTCCTGTTCACCACCGCCACGGTGTCATCCGGCTCGTTCCTTGCTCGGCTTCTCCCAGATCAGACCGTCGCTTCCGGCGACGCAACCACACTGACCGAATTGGCCGATGCCACGCTTGCTGAATCGAATTCAAAGCTCATCGCGCCGATCGCCATGGCGTTCAACGAACTAAGTGACTTCGAGAAGCAGGATTTTCTCGAGCGCATCCTGATCCTCGATGGCAGCCCACGCATAGGCGACATCCCGGCGCTAATCAGGGACAAGTACATGCGGCCCATCCGGCGTGACCACCGCGAGTTCGTCTTCGAGAGGCTGGAGGGCTGGTGGACCGATGCAGTGATCAAACATTTGACCGGCGCCAGGCCTGAAGGGATCTTCGGCTACGAAGTGTCGGACAAACTCTCTAGCTTCGCTGAGGAGTACAGGGAAGACAACCTTCCTATCACCTTCCGAGGAAAGCGGCCTGCCGACGAGATTGACACTGGTACAGATCCTCGCTTGTTCGTGGCGCAGCTGCGCGAGATTGGCATTTCCTCCGATCGGATCAGGCGCGCGATTCTGGATTATTATAGGGCGTTTGAACAACGATCGGCCTGGGCGCGCGAGAATCTGCTCGTGTTGGGAGAGGTTGAGGACTACGAAGATCGCCTCACCGATGAATGGGATCGCTATAAGGACGTCGTTTTCGAGAAACTGAAAGACGACAGCTTGGAGGATGCGTTGCGCGAAGCGGGCGCGACTCTCTACAACTGGGCGGAATTTGAGACTGGCAAGATCGAATCTCTTCGCATTCGCGCACGGGTGACGGAGCCGTATGTCCTTCGCGGCAGTTTCCACATTTTGGCAGATTCCACCCCCGCACCCAAGGTCTATTGGCATCCGAGATTCCTCGAGCGCCTTGGCAATGTCCTGGAGGTGGCCTCTTGAAACGATGGGACCAGCGCCCCTTTGAAATTCGGAACCTTTTCAATCCGGCATTCTGCGGTTTGGTCCTGTTCCGTGCCCTGCACGGCTACGAGGAAGAAGACGATCGCGGTATGCCATTTTCGCTGTCGCTGCTTGTGCTGCCGCTGTGCTTACATAAGGATTCGCGCGAGGTGATCGCCCGCAGTCCACGCAGCTACCTGCTCAAGACCGCAGAGAAGAATCAGCACATCGTGGTGGGCTTTGCCGACCGGATTACACAGATGTTGCCGTATGCCTTCGAGGGGTTTGGACTGCTGATGGAACGAGGTTGTGTTGTCGTCGAGGAGGAAGGTCGTATTCGGACCGTACCCAAGAAGGTACGTAAGACCGTCGATGGAACCGCCGAAACCGTTACTTGCCAGAAGGTAGCGAGGATCGTCGGAAGGGAATTTGCGCGCATCGCCGATCGGGCGACCGTTTATACAACTTTCGGGATTCGTCCATGAAGATAAGATCCATCCACATCTACAGCCATGACGGCCAGCGCCGTGACCTCCGGTTCAAGGTCGACGGACTCAACGTCATTACCGGTCGCTCATCCACCGGCAAATCTGCGCTCTCTGAGATTATCGAATACTGCATGGGACGTTCCTCGTTCACCGTCCCAGAAGGGATCATTCGGGACAAAGTGTCTTGGTTCGCCGTGATCTACCAGTTCGAGAGTGAACAGGTGCTTGTTGCCAAGCCGACCCCGCCTAGCGGTGGCGCCAGCTGCAGCACGGCGATGTTGCGAAGGGGTTCCCAATTGCAGGTCCCCGAGTTCGAGGATATGGCTGTCAACACTGATGATGACAGCATCGTCGAACTGCTGTCGCGCTTTCTTGGAATTCCCGAGAACCGCACGGAAGTCGCGCTTGAGCATAGCCGAGTTAGCTACGACGCGAACGTCAAGCACACGTTCTATTACCTCTTCCAGAAGCAGGGGCTGGTCGCCAACAAAGATCAACTCTTCTATCGCCAAAACGAGCCGTTCCAACCGCAGGCAATCCGCGACACGTTGCCAATCTTACTTGGCGTTTCCTCCCAAGATCGCTTCGAACTGGAAGGCAAGCTGCGCTTAGCGCAGAGCGATCTGAGGGTCAGCAACAAGAAGCTGGAGCTGGCGCGCGACGCCGTCGACACGTCACATGAACAAGCTATCGGCCTCCACTCGGAAGCCAAGGCGGTCGGGGTCATCGGCAACACCGACGAGAATCCAAAGGCAGACGGGATCGTCGAAGCATTGAGATTGGCGCTTTCGTGGAAGCCCGAAACATTGCCGGACGACGACGGCAGTCGCGTTTCGCTTCTGGAAGATGATCTGGCCCAACTGCGTCAGGATCGCCGTGATACGCAGGCCCGGATTGACGCGGCGCGACAGTTCGCCAAGCGGGCGGGCGGCTATGAAAGCGAGGCCGCCGAACAGATAGATCGGCTGGCCTCAATCAAGGCACTGCCGAAGAACCCAGACAGTGGCGAATGGCAATGGCCGTTTAGCGAGCAAAACTTGGCATTGGAATCCCCGGTGGCGGTAGTTCTGCTCAATGAATTGCAATCGCTCGACAAAGAGTTGCGCATCGCTACCGGCCAGCGTCCCAAGCTCGAAGCCTACCTTGCCGAACTGACCGGCAAAGCGGATGGGATCGCGGGCGAGATCAAGCAGAGGGAAGCGGAGCTATCCGCTGCAATCTCGGCCAACGAAGTCATCGCCCAGATGGGCACCCGCAACAATGCGGCCGCGCGCGTGGTCGGCCGTATCAGCCTGTTCCTAGAGACGCTTCTCCCGAATGAGGATCTCGCCAAACTGGAATCGGAGAATCGCCGGCTCAAAAATAAAGTTAGGCAGCTTGAGGAGAAGATCGGCGCTGACGACAGCAATGAACGCCTGACCTCGATCCTCAACAACATTTCCGCACAGGTGTCGCGATACATCCAGAAGTTCAATGCAGAGTTCGCTCTTTACCCTGCACGGCTCAATCTGGCGCGGTTGACAATCGTTTTTGATCGGCCCGAACGGCCCGTGCCGATGGAAAGGACTGGCGGTGGCGAGAACCACTTGGCTTACCATCTGTCAGCACTCCTCGCCCTGCACCTATTCGCGGCGCAGAACAACCGTCCAATTCCGCGCTTCCTGTTGATCGACCAACCAACCCAAGTCTACTTCCCCTCCGAACAGGTCTATAAGGACGCTGATGGTTCAGTGCAGAAAACAGAATCAGACGCCGACCTCAATGCGGTACGCCGGCTGTTCGAGTTGTTGTTGAAGTTCACCCAAGACGATGTTCCAGGCTTCCAACTGATTGTCACAGAGCATGCGAACCTCCGTGATCAGTGGTTTCAGGACGCACTCATCGAAATACCATGGACTAAACCCCCCGCGTTGGTCCCAGAGGATTGGCCGCAGGAAGACGAGAACTGAGCGGTTGAACGCTCGCAATACCCGGGAGCGCATCTAGCCCTCTGCGGCGACTGAGTGCGTGGAACGCTCTCGCGCCGTAATCGAAGGGCTGTCTTGCCGGGATCCTGCAACGACTACACTGTCTCGCGCTAAGGCCGCTTTCTGCCCCTCGGCGCGACTGACCGCCGTCTCGTTGCGGTTTTCGCGAGTGGAGGCTCCAACGGTTTGCTGCCGCTGCCGCGCCGGCGTAGGTCCGCTCTCCGCCCCATATAGTCGAACGCCGCTCCTAGACACTTTCAACCGGGACGCGCCCTCAGCCTGCGAGGCTCGCTGATCGTGAGTACGCTGAATCCAATTGGTGCGTCAGTCAGATCGCTGCCCAGGTTATGGGCGCACCGTCTTGGCGATTGGCTGGTCTCTTGCTATCACAGCAACCTCGCCTAAGGAGGAATGCGCCACTGAAACGCCAACGAACTACGCCCGCGGGAAGATCTGGATCAATTGAAGTGACGAAAGTAGTTGAGTGGCGCAACGTAGAAGTGCAGGATACGTGAAACCGCCTAAAGGAACTCACCTTGCCTGTCTCAGAAGGTCTTATCGTTAACGGCCTATCGGCCGTCGCGGCACAGGTATCAAAGCTGTTCGCCAAGAAATTTCTTCTTCCATTCAGGATGAGGCAAAGCCTCAACAATAGAGAATCGAATACCCAGAACGACGTCCTTCTGGATGCCTTAACGAGAGCAATTGGAAATTTTAGCTCCCTGACGCCAGCGACAAACGCAGCTCTAATAGACATTGCTAATTCTAAATTGATTGAGTACTTGGTTCCCATATTCGGGTCAGAGCTGGATAAAAGAAATGCTCTTGCGATAGTTGAATATGTTCATCAGTCGCGTGGGGCTTCGAACGTAAAAGAGTCTTCGGATTTTGCAGAGGTCCTCGGAACCTGCTTGAAAACCGCACACGATATGTCCGTCGAGCAGGAGTCTAAGGACGCTCCTGCAAGCATAAGAGCTGAATTTCGGAAAAGACGAGACGATGAAGCCCGGCGCGCAGATGGGACCTTGAACTCCGTAGTTCAAAAATTACAAACGAAAGATGGAGATTGGATTGACAACAGCGACGTAAGTGCTGCGTTCATCGCAAGAAGAATCAAAGAAGACAGCGATCCGCTCAAGAATTTTGTTCGTGCTCTTAAGCGAACGGTAGACTCTGTTGACGTACATGGTTCTTCAGGTGACGTCGTTCAGGTCTCTCTGGATGATATCTACGTCGATATGCCTGTTAGCTACATTGATCGTAAGCGAAATTTTAATCCTTATCAGGATCTTAGGAAAAATATATCCCGACACCGAGTTTCTGACGATTGGAGTGGAACTTTAGAGCTAATTGGCAATACTGTACTGCTTGGGGACCCAGGAGGCGGGAAGAGCACTCTATCAAAGAAGCTCTGTCTGGAATGCTGTGATCGATACCTCAAGGGGCAGACAAAGCTACCTATCTACATTCAGCTGCGAACTTACATATCAAACGCCGTAGAAGATGATCGACTTTCATTGCGGAACTATATTGTTGATAGTGTGACGTCGACTGTGATTGATGCAGATCAGCGGGACCTGACCTCTTCTGTTCTTTATCATCTACGTATCGGAGCTGTATTTTTCGTTGCTGATGGGTTGGATGAAGTCTTGACGCCATCCAATCGAGCGCGGGTCGTTCAAGAGATCGCTTCCTTCAGGAAGGAGTTTCCGCTTTGTCAGATTCTTGTCACATCGCGCTACGTAGGATATGAAACTCAGCCTTTAGATGGCTTCACCCACTTGGGTGTTGACTATCTGTCTGACAGTGCAATCGAGAAAATCTATCGAAATGTCTCCAGAACGGTTCTGAAGAGACCCGATGGTGAAGTAAACTCTAGGCTTCAGGGGTTCTTGCTCGATGCTCGAAAGAAGGCAAGCGAACTAATTAGGAGTCCCCTTCTTCTCACTTTAATCGTGATCATTTATGATAAGAAGAGCGAGATTCCTGACAACAGAGCGAGTCTCTACGCATTTTGTGCCGACTTGCTTTTTGATCAATGGGACAAGTATAGAGATATTACTCCAGATCTTCCTGAACGCTATCGGCTGTTTGATTTGTTCAAGCATCTATCCGCTCTTCTGTATGAAAATGAAGAATACGGCGGAACTATCGGACGGGATGATCTGCAGAGGGAGGCTCGAGATTTCTTTAGGTCCGATTACGTAGACAATCGCGAGGGTAGAGCTGCTGCCGCCGCCGAGCATATGGTTGGGCACTTGACTGGTCGTGCTTGGATCTTGCATGAGGTTGGTGAGAATATCTTCGAGTTCACACACCGCACATTTCTGGAATACTTCTACGCGAAGTATCTAGATACAGAGTTTGAGGAAACTGGTGCCTTGGTGCGAAATTGTCTGATGCACGTCGTTGAGGGGCAACGATCTCTGCCAACCCATTTGGCTCTTCAAATTAGGACAAACAACAAGCGTGCTGCATCGACAAAAGTAGCAGAGGCTCTGACTGAAAGCCTAAGAGACCGCCCGTCATGTACAGAGCTAGTTGATTTTTGTCTTGATAGTCTTGGCTATCTCTTGCCGAACGGGGATCAACTCTCTGAGTTTGTTTCCGTGTTGGCCAAGCCCGCGATTTTTTCCAGCGATCCTTCTGGGCCTTTGCGCTTGTTGTGTACCTCAAGCCCGTTGCGGAATAATATCCTTAATATTTGTACAGAGCAATTGGACCAAGTCGAGACTGTATCTCAGTTGGCCGTTCTTGAGGTGGCATTTAGAAAGATGCGCCGGGATTCGACCTTCGAAATGATTTCCGCAAATGGAGAGGTTGTCGACGTAGTCCATCGGACGCTTGAAAGGCTCTATTCTAAGCAGGCCACTTCGCCTTACGTATGTAAGTTGGCTTTTGACTTGGATTGCCGCGTAAACTGGTCTGCAGTGGAGAGATTTGGTTTGCGGCTTTGGGGGAACAAATTGGCAGGTTTTGGTCAATCGGTACGAATTCTGTCCGATAGCCGGGAAATGCTTAGGGATGCCTCTCGATTTATCATCGGTTCGGATGCGAAATCTGGAAAGAGCTATAAATTAGCGCGCGCGATCGCTTCTGGACTAATGAGGCTTGAAGGAGGTCTTCATCTAGATACTTATCACGTTGGGCGCGATCTTCTTGAGGCTAGTTCCTTAGATATCAGTTTTAGCGCCGACCGATCGGCATGGCGCGAGGACCGTAGTGCGCTGGAAGTTTATGCATTTTCGCTAATCTTATGTGCGGAGACGCATATGGATTTTCTGGACGCTCCCCTGCGTGAGAGGTTTATCGCTACTATTTCTGATGTTTGCGATGCACTTGATAATGTCGGGTCCGATCAGTCAATTTACTGCAGATCATGGCTGAAAGAAGAGACGACTTTAATTCTTCATCCAAGTTTGCTTCGTCTCCGCGGCAGGAAGTTGGGAGTAGCTGGGGGCTAGATTGGCATCGGTGTCTGTTTTATGTTGTCTTGAACAAGGGTCCAATTGGCGGTCGCATCAAGCGTTTAACGTAATAGCCAGCAAAGTTAGATCGTTTTTCCTGTGTGCTCCAAGTGTGACGTTCACTTTCGTTGATGTCGCGCCTTCCGCGAGCGCCGCTCGCTATTTGTGAGCACGCTGAACCCGTCCAGCGCGGCGGCGAGATCATCGTCCAGGACATGCGCGTACCGGCTCGTCGTCTCGACGGTGGTATGCCCGAGCAAGCGGGACACCAGCTTGATATTCCCGGTCTGCCTCAGAAGCCGGGTCGCGAAGGTGTGCCGCAGGTCGTGAAAACGGAAGTCGTCGATCCCTGCAGCTGCCAGGGCCGCCCTGAAATCGTTGAACACATGGCTGTTCTGGCGGATGCGTCGGCGTGGCTTCTTCTTCGACGAATGGTCGAGATAGGTGAAGACGAAGGGTCGATCGGCGGCCTGGTCCGAGCGAGGCAGGGTGGTGAGCAGGGCGCGGATCTCGGGGCTTATCGGGAAGCGCATAGTGCGGGCGCCCTTTAACCGGAACACCATGCGGCCGGTGTCTAGGTCAATATCCGACCAGCGCAGCTCGATGATCGTCGACAGCCGGGCGCCCGTCATCAGGGCGAATTTCACCAGGGGATGAAGATCCAGACGCAGGTGTTGCAGCAGGCGTTCCTGCTCTGCCAGCTGCAGCTCGCGCACCCGCTCCTCGGGCTCGGCGCGCTGCAGGGCTTTGATGTCGATGGCCGGCATCGTGGCGCCGTGGATCTTCTCCATGTGCCGCAGGGCTCTGCCCAGGGCCTGCAGCTGGCGGTTGACCGTCGAGTCCGAGACCTCGGCCCGGCGCACCGCGACGAAGCGCATCAGGTCTGCGTTGGTCAGGTCGGCCATCGGCCGCGACCCGTCCAGCACCGCCAGGATGGCCCGAAACTGGCTCAGGGTGGTCCCGGCCGAGGGCTGGCCGTTTGTGACGTCGGCCGCGTAGGTGCCGAGGGCCTCGGACAGGGTGAAGCGCCCGGTGACGGCTGGCGCCGAGCGCGCTTTGACCCGCGCGGCGGCCTCTACCGCTTTCGCTTCTTCGAAGTCATCTGTGCCGCAGCTGCCGTGAAATCGACGACCCCGGATTTGGAAGTCGTAGTGCCAGTTGCGCGTGCCTTTCGGGCGGTATGGCATGTTTGCCCCTCGATGAACCGAGTGAGGTCGTCGAGCCTATAGCGGATCGTGCCGCTGGTCAGCATGACGAAGGAAAGGCCGCGGTTGCGCATCCGGCGCAGCGTCTTGGTTGAGACGCGGAGAATGCCGGCGGCCTCGTCGGGTGTCAGCAGCTCGGGTGCTGTGCGTGTGGTCATGGTCGGTTATCCAGGACTGTGGCCCGAGCAATGGGGTGGTCTTTGCCCGAAGGCGGCGACTGGGACATGGGAACCTCTGCGGATGAAAGGGCCCCGGCGGCGGGACGGTGGCCGCCGGGGCAGGTGCGCGCCGGAGAGGCGTCAACGGCGCGGGCGGGATCAGACGGGGCGGCCGAGGTCGCGCAGGAAGCGGCGGGCGCGGCCCTGGTCGAAGGCGGTGCCGAGTTCGATCATGATGCGGGCGGCGTCGGCCCGGGTGTCGGCACCGGCCGAATGGTCCTCGAACTGCTGACGGGCGGCGACTAGCTGGCCCGCGCGGGGCATGAGGGCGAGGGCGCCATGCGCGGTGGCGTTCATGCGGCATGCCCCGGCAGCAGGGCCGCGCCGTCGGCCTCGGCGTCGCGGTAGAGGGCCGGGTTGTCGACGGGCCCCCGGGGAAGGGCGGTGCGCGCGGCGATCACCTGGGCGAGGTTGCCGATGGTGAAGATCCCCTCGGCCGTCGCGTCGTCGATGTCGCAGCCGAGGTCTTCCTCGATCGCGAGCACCAGCCGCCATTTGTCCTGGCTGTCGATCTGCAGGTCGATCAGCATCGTATCGGCGGCCAGGAAGCACCCCTCCAGGCGGGGAAACACTTCGGCGATCAGGTCGGACGCGTGGGCAAGATCGGCATTCATCACGCGACCCCCCGGCAGGTGCGGAAGGGGAAGTTCCGCTGACGGCGCTCACGCAGGCGGGCGCGCCAGGCGATCCAGCGGCGGCGGGCGACGGGATCGGCGACGATGGCGGGGAGGGGGTTGGGCATGGCGGGGCTCCATCGTTGGGCCGCGATCTGCCCGGGGTGGGCGTCTTCGGCGGCGGGGCTCGATGAAGGAAATGTGCGCATAGTGCGGACGTTATGTCAACGCAATTTGCGTTCAATTGCGGACATCAGATCTGTTCGCATCGCGAATCGTCTGCTGCCCTGCCTGGGTCAGCGTCGTGGTGGCGCGCATGAAAAAGCCCCGCGCAGGGCGGGGCTTTCGTCGTTCAACGGTGCGGATCACTCTGCCGGGGTCGCGGCAGCTTTATCCCGAGCAAGCTCTTGCAGCTTCTTCTCAAGACGCCCGGCCTCCCAGCGAGACTGGAAGACAGAGAGGATGGCGAAGATCAGAAGCACGAGCGGGACGAGGAATTCAAACCAAGTCATGACTTCTTCTCCTTCCGAAGGTTGCCCAGATTATAGACCGCAACGGCATGAAAGGCCAGTCCCGCTGCAATCCAGTAGACCCAAGACGGCATGAACTGGAGCCAGTCCGGCACCAACATGCCGAGAAAGCCTTGGTCAGGATCATCGGGGACTACCCTCATTCCAGCGGCCTCCCAAGCCCTGATCAGATCTGCGGTCTGCTGAATAATATCTGCATACTGACGTGGATCTTCCGTTAACGGCTCGTTCCAGAAAGATATGGTGCCTTCTGCCAGCGGTCTCAAGAATCCGAAGCCGATCAGACCAATCCCCACCGTGTTGAAGAAGCTGGTTCGCAGCTTCACGCGCTCGTTGTGTTTGGCGATCCAATCCAGTTCCGTCTGCGACTTCACACTGTTACCCCTTACCTCCGCTCGGCGCGGGCGGTCAAAGCTCACCTGCCCGAATCCGGCCCTCGACACTGCGAACCGCGGCGCTGGTCTCGATGCTCTCCTCGTTAAGCACCTGCAGCGTCAGGTTCGCTCGCTCAATCTCGCCTTCCGTCTTGCTCAATTTCTGCTGCAGTTCCTGGATGGCTGCAAGGATGCGGCGATCTCGGAAGGCCCTTGCTGCATAGTCCAAAGCGAATCCCGCCCCCAGTAGGGCATAGTACCATCTGGGTAGCGAAAACTGCTCTATCAGGATCGCTGCAACAACGACGGAGAGGATCAAACCTTCCCTCCCCTCCAAATCACTCGACCAACGACCTCGATGTCCTGCAGCGACTTCTCGACCGACGGATAAACGTTCCGGTTGTCCGAGATGATCGTTACAAAACCGCGCTGCGACGCCCGGCCGATCCGCTTCACCAGGAGCGCATCGCCGCCGTCACGGATGACGAAAAGCCCGTCATAGGACAAGTCGCGCTTACTGATGTCGAGCATCACCACGTCATCGTCGGCCAGCGTGGGCAGCATCGAGTCGCCCTTCACCGAGATGATCTTCAGGTCGCGAGGATTGGCGCTGGTGAGGCGCGCGAGGTATCCGGGCGGGAAGGCCAGCTGCGCCACCGCTTGCTCGTCGTGAACCACGACGCCATTCCCTGCGCTGGCCTGCACGTCGTAGACATTAACTAGATCCGCCACTGTCTGCTCTGCGACGGGAATCGGCAGGCCGGTGAGCCGAAACACATCTCCAGCTGGGATGCCCTCCGGTGCAAGCGCTGCTGCAAGCTCTCTTGCGAATGCCACTGGCAATGGGCCGCCTTTGAAGCGATCCGGGCTCTCGTAATGAGAATAGCCGGATGAAGACTTGCCCATCCGTGTGGCCAGCTTGCGGACCGAGAGTCCGGCCCGCTCCCTGAGCGCCTTTACCTGCGCGGTGATGTCGTCTGCGTCATTCATGTCCGCATATTGCACATCCCGGCCGTCCGCGTCCGTCCGCATTTCGCGCTTGAGAATTGCTCGAAAGTGTGCGCTAAATGCGCACATGGGACATATTTCGCAGATCATAGAGAAGTTCGGGGGCGTTCGCCCCATGGCGGCAGCACTCGGCAAGCCGAAGTCCACGGTCCACAGCTGGTCGGTTCGCGGGTCGGTGCCCGACGATGCCAAGGCGGAAATCATCGCCAAGTCCGACGAACTCGGGTTTGGCGTCGAACTGGCTGATTTCTACCCAGCTCTCCGCCCCAGTTCCTAATCCCCTCATCACCGACTCCTTTCCCTGACCGTGCGCCTTTCCTCGCCGACCGTCACGCGAAACCCTTCGCCCGCTTTTCACAGGACCCGCCTATGACCCGCGCCACGATTCCCGGAACCATCCAAGAGGCTGTGCAGGCCTGCTACGACGCCTATGGCGACCAGAAGGACATCGCTCTGGATCTGGGCATCGCCGGGTCGTCCGTGTCCTACGGGACCGAGGTGCAGGAGATCCGGCCGGGCGGGCTGGGGGTGAATTACCTCGACCGGCTGGCGCGCATGAAAGCGGCCTCTGCCGTGCCCATCGCGCGCCATTTTGCGGCGCTGGCGGGCGGGGTGTTCCAGCCGGTCGCGGTCGACGGGGCCCTGGCGGCCGATGTCCACCAGCTGACGCGCGAGTTCTCGGACGTGCTGGCGCTGCACGCTGACGCTCATTCCGCCCGCTCACGGGATCCCGGCGACTACACGCCGCACGAGGCCCGCCAGCAGATCCGCGAGATCGACGAAATGGTCACTGCGGCGATGCTGTTTCGGGCGCAGCTGATGGCCAGGGCGGAAGGGCAGGGTGGCGCGGTCGCCGCTGTCCCGATCCGCGGTTCGGCCCGGTGATGAACGCCGTTTTGCTTTCCTCGGGTTGGGAGCCGGGAACCCGAGCGCGGCGGGGTCTCCGCGCATCCCTGTTGGACTGCCCCGGCGGCGCTGCTGCCGCCGGGGGCTTTTTGTCGGCCGGTGATCCGGGTCATTGGGGGCTGGCATGAGCACGTCGCGCAAGGCTGGAACCGCGCCCCTGCGGGTGCCTCAAGAAGCGCGGATCGACTGGAAGCCGGTCCTCAATCCTCGGGGTCCCTGGTCGGCCCTGGTCACCGCCGGGTCGGGGCCTGAGCGCGTCGCGAAACACGCGGCCGGGCTGGTCTATGTCTCGGCGCCGTACCTGGAGAAAGTCCAGATCCGCGGCGCCTGGCGGTTCGAGCGGTCAGTGGGGTGCTCGACCGAAGCCTCCCGCGAACGGCTGCGGCTGGCGGCCTGCGGCGTCACGACCGTCTGTCCGGCGGTGGATATGGCCGAAATGGCCCATGCCCGTGAGGCGCTGCACCGGGAGGATGAAGCCCCCGATCCGCTGGACGCCGCCTATTGGAGGGCCTGGAGCCACCCGTTGCTCAGCGCCGCGCGTCTGATCGCGGTGCCAGCGATTCCGGGCTGGGACAGCTGCGCCCTGGTCTGGCGGGATCTGCGGTTCGCTCTGACCTACAACCTGCCGGTGCATGTCTACGGGGGGCTGGAATGATGCTGGCCGCGATTGGTGCCGTTGTTCTGGCGGGTGGCCTCGGCGCCGCCGCTTTCTTCGTCGTCTTCTTCTCGGCCGCGCTGAGGGGCCTTTGCCCGGCTCTCGACTCGCTGCCTTGGGCGATCACTGCCTTCCTCGTCGTCGGGATGGTCATTCTATGGGGGGTCGGTCATGGCTGACAGGATCTGCACGCCTTCCGAAGGCGAAATCCTGGCCGCCTTGGCGACCTTGTTTCACGCCGCCGATGCCGAGTTGCTTCCTGCCTCCGCTTACGCAGATCTCGCGCGGTTGCGCATCGCCGTTGCCAAGGCCTTCCCGCCGTCGGCCAGCCCAGGCGAGCCGAGGCCGTGACGTCCCTTGGCTCAAGCTGGCACCGTCTCGCTGCCTCGGCCGAGGCGCTGGTGGCCGAGGCCCTGGCGCGCGGGGATGAAGCCGACGCGGCAGAGATCGCGGCCGACGCGCGGGCCGAGGCGGGCGCTCAGCAGCTGCGGCGGCGCGGTGCCGCGCTGCGCCTGACCGCGGCGATTGCCTGTGCCCATCCCGAGGACGCGCGGGCGCTGATGTCGGCGGCGCTCGAGGATCTGGGCGCCGGTCTGCCCGGGGGGCAGCACCCTTTGACCCGGCTGCGGGAGGATGCCGCCTTCTGGGCCGACATCGCCTCCGAGGCCGAGCTGGGCGAATTCGCGGCCGCTGCGCTGCGTCGGCTCGACCGGGCGCCGCTGGGCCTGCCGCTGCGCAAACGACTTCTGGCCGCGCTGTTTTCGTCGCTGCCGGACAAGGATCGCCGGGCATTCCTTGCCCGGGTCGATCCGCGAGGGATCTTTCAAGGACGAGGCTGATGGCAGAAGAAGACGATGCATTCGACGGGCTCGAGCCCGTCGGTGACGGCTGCGACCCCGTAGCCCCGGGGGACGACGACGCGACGCGCGCCTTGCTGATCGAGGGCGCGCGAGAGCGGCTCAACGACACCGGGAACGGGCGACGGTTGGTCCTCTATTTCGGCGAGGATCTGATGTTCGTGCCGCGGGTCGGCTGGTTCACCTGGACGGGCAGGGTCTGGTCCAAGGACAGCGACGAAATCACTGTTACCCGGCGGGCGATGCAGCTCAGCTCGATGATCGAGCGCGAGCTCTGGCATCTGTCGCTGAGCCCGGCGCAGACCGAAGTCCTCGACAGCGAGGAGGGCCTGCTCGATCGCCTCGGGCTGCTGATGCGCACGACGGGCGACGACGGCAAGCCCGAGGATCCGGCCGGGATCAAGGCGATCGAGGCGCAGCTGGCCTCGATCTCCAAGCTGAAAAAGCGCCTTTCGGAAATGCGGGCCTCGCATCGCCGTTTCGCCAATACCTCGGGCAATGTGGGGCGCATGGAGGCGGCGACGCGCGCCGCCGGCGTGCTGCTGGCCCGGCGCGTCGAGGAATTGGACGCGGGCCACCTGGACCTGAACACCGAATCCGGCGTGCTGCGGTTCTCCGTGCATGTCGAGGACGGGCGGCGCTATTCCTCCTTCGAGGAACTGGCGCATGACCGATCCTTCCTCATGACCAAGATCATGCCGGTCAAGCTGATCGAGGATCCCGAATGCCCCAGGTTCGACGCCTTCTTCGAGCGGATTCAACCGACGGAGGAAAAGCGGCGGTTCCTGCTGCGCTGGTCGGCGCTGGGGCTGACCGGGCTCTTGGAGCAATGCCTGTGCTTCTATTACGGCATGGGGGCCAACGGGAAATCTGTCCTGGTCGACCTGATGGCCAAGATCGCCGGTGACTACGCCGCGATGGCCAAGATCGAATCCCTGACCGGCACCAATCGCCGCGGCGGCGGTGACGCGACGCCCGACCTGCTGCCGCTGGTCGGCGCCCGGATGGTGCGGGCGTCCGAGCCGGATGAGGGGGTGCGCTGGCAGGAGGGGCTGATCAAGGAGCTGACCGGCGGGGAGCCATTTCTGGCCCGCGGGTTCCAGAAGGACTTCTTCGAAGTCCTGCCGCGGTTCTCGCTGACGCTCAGCGGCAACCACCGGCCTGACATCCGCGGCACCGACGACGGCATCTGGCGGCGCCTGTTGCTGGTGGATTTCTCCGAGCAGATCCCGAAAGAGGAACAGATCCCCAAGGTCGAGCTGGACGCGATCCTCTTCGCCGAGCGCGACGCGATCTTTTCGCGCCACCTGGTGCCGGCGCTGCTGGAATATCTGGAGATCGGTCTCGCGCCACCCGAAAGCGTGCTGGCCGCCACCCGCGAGTTCCGCGACGAAAGCGATCCCTATGGCGCCTTCCTCGAGGATGCCTGCGTTGTCACCGGCGACGAGGCCGACAGCGTTCCGGCGCGCGAGCTGGTGCTGGCCTTCCATTTCTGGCTGATGCAGCGGGCCGAGGGCGCCTTCAAGGACCGCACCGTCAGCCTGGCCCTGAAAGACCGCTCCCGACGATGGGTCTCGAAGAAGACCGGCAAGCGCTTCACCGAGCGCAAGGCCTCGACCATGCGCTACGACGGGATCCGCTTCACCGACACGTTCAAGCGCGCCTGGGAATACGCCCCCAAGGACAGCTCGGGCCGTGCCCTCACCGTCGCCTCCGGCAGTGAGGCCGACGAATGAGGCGCCGCCCCGTAGCCCCTTGTCTCGGCCTCGACGGGAGGATGGGGAGGATGACGCCCAAGGGGCGGGAGGATGGAAAACAGGGGTGCGGGGGGAAGTTCCGCATGGTTTCAACGGGTTGCTGGGCTCTTGGGAAGATGGGGAGGATAGGGAGGATGTTTCGCGCCTGCGCGCGTGCGCGTGTCTTGTCTGGCGACGAGAGGGGCGGCCAAGTGTTCCACGCAAAGGCCGGATTTATCCTCCCTATCCTCCCCATCCTCCCGGTGGTGGAGGTAAGGCTTTGAAAACAAGTAGGGAAATGAACGTCCCGAAGCGCGAAACATCCTCCCGTTTCGTGACCCCATCCTCCCTATCCTCCCGTGGCAATTCAAGAAGCTGTTGAGCGAAAGAGAAAGGGCACAAGATATGGTTTCAATCTGTGTGGAAGACCCGACGATGGCAGCGGCGGTGGCGCAGATTGCCAGCATCAAGCGCGCTATGGTGCGCCGACTGGCCGGCAATCTCGGGATCGCCCGTCCTGGCGACGACGAGGACCAGCGCCTGCAGTTCATGCTCGACGCGGCGCGGGCGCCGGAAAGCTGCGGGCCCGAGATCCCGGTCGCCCCGGCCCGCGGTCGCGTTCTTTCCTTCGCCCCTCAGGCCGTGCGGCCCACGGCAACCGGCTATGAGGTCCAGCATGACGGGTTCCGGGGGCGGGATGCGGCTCGGGCTGCTGACGTGTTCGACGTCATGCTTCATCAGGTGGCGCGGCGGGGTGGCGAGGCTCCGTTCACGCCCGGCCAGATCGAGGCGGGCCGCACCTATGCCATGCTGGTCGAGCGGCATTCCTCGGTCGGCCTGCGCTGCATATCGGTCGAGTCCCAGCGGGGCAGCGGCTCGGCCGGTGGCGCCTTCATGGACGCGGTGCTGGCCGAGGGCGAGGTGATCCGGCGGATGCAAGCGGCGATCGGGACGGGGATGGCGCTGGAGGTCCTGCGCGAGACCGGCGCGCGGCGCGATATTCCGGTCCGTCGCCTCGTCGATATGGTTTGCCTCGAAGGCAAGTCGGTCACCGCCGCCCTGAAAGCGCATGGCTGGTCGGTCTATGGCGATATCCGGGCGCAGGCCTACGCGGCCGTGGGTGACGCCCTCGACCGCATGCGGGCAGCGGCTCCCGGCCGGTGAAGAAAGGGTCTTGACGCTTACCTCCGCCGGATCGTATCTCTTTGTCATCATCTACAGCTGCGCCCGGAGGGATCATCCCCTGCCGGGCGCATTGCGTTTCGGAGGGTTGGTTTTGGAGTTCACACTCGACACCCGCCGCTTCGAGGCCGATCTGCGCCGCCTGGAGCAAAGGCAGATGCCGCAAGCCATCGCCGAGGCGCTGACCAATGCGGCCAAGGACGTTCTCGAACATGTTCACGGCAACATGGAAGTGGTCTTCGACCGCCCAGTGAAGTTCACCAAAAACGCCTTCATGGTCTGGCGCGCGAAGCCCAGCAATCTGGTTGCCTCGGTCATCGAGCGGCCCTCGGTCGGCAAGAACCACTATCTGAAGGTTCAGGAGAGAGGGGGGCCGCGCCCCCAGACCGGCTTCGAGAAGTTGCTGGGGTCGCGACTGGCTTATGCCGGGATCCTGAGGACGGTGATTCCGGGCGACAATGCGAAGTTGGATGAGTTCGGAAACTGGCCCTATTACGGGGAACGCAATAAGGCGTTGTCAGTACTCCAAGCTCAGCGTGACCCACTGGCGAACGAGACTGCGCGGTCCAAGAAGCGCGCGAAAGGTCGCGCGTCCTATTTCGTTCCGAAGCATGGTCTCCCGCCGGGCATCTATAGGCGGAAGCCGCGTGCGGCTCGAGGTGCTATCGAGATCTTGGCGATCTTCAGCGACAAGGTGCCGGTCTACCAGCCGCGGCTTGGCTTTTTCGACGGGGCGCAGGCGAGATTCGACGAAGTGATCGGTCCGAGGCTGACCCAAGCCATCGATAAGGCCCTCGCGACCGCGCGGTGACCCGAAAGGGTCCTTCCGGGCCAAAACCCCTCCGGGGGTAATTCGCGCCCCGGTGGGCGCGGCGCGCTTAACCAAAGATCAAGCCTTAACTTAAGCAGGAAAGGAAGATGGCGGACCTTAACGCAACCCAGCTGGCGAGCAAGCTCGGTCTCTCGACCGCCCGGATCAGCCAGCTGGTGAGCGAGGGGAAGCTGGAAGGCTGCTATGTCGGCGCGGGCCGTGCCCGGCGTTTTGACCAGGGCAGGGTGGCCGAGGTTCTCGGCAAGCGGCTGGATCTGGGGCAGATGTCGGGCAATGGCCGCGGCACCCGCCGTGCCCTGATGGCGCTGTCGGATGACGCCCGGTCGAGCGAGGATCAGGGCGCCGCTGACCCCGCGCCGATCCGTCCGCGCGTCTCGGACGGGGCGATGGATCCCCGCGATCCGGATCGCCTGGAGCTGGCGACTATCCAGATCAAGGAGGAAGAGGCGCGCCGCCGCCGCCGCGACAACGCGCGCGACGAGGGGCTCTGGGTCCTGGCCGAGGAGGTCGAGCGCCACACCTCCCGCGCCTTGCAGCAGGAGATCGCGCGCTTCGAGCTGGCGCTGCGGGACGGCGCCCGGGCCTTGGCGGATCGGATGGGCATCGACTATCGGACGGCCCGTGCCGTGCTGATGGAGACCTGGCGCGATCACCGTGGCGCCCGGGCGAAGCAATTGGCCGCCGAGGCCGAGGATGCGTCGATGTCCGACATCGAGCACCAGGAACAGGTCTGAGTTGGGCTTTCTGTCGTCGGCGGAAGCGGCGGTTCAGCGGGGCATGGCCACGGCGATGACGCCGCCACCGCCGCCCGACATCACCCGGTGGTGCACCGAGAACATCAAGTTCGACGAGCGTTCGCCGTTCCCGGGGTGGTTCGACATCGCGCGGTTTCCCTTCCTCAGGGAGATCCACGAGGTTCTGAGCCCCGAGCATCCGTCGCGCGAGGTGACGCTTCGCGGCTCGGCGCAATGGGGCAAGACGGTCTCGGTGCTGATCCCGACGCTCGGCGCCTGGCACGAATACGGGCCGCTGGATAGCCTGGTGGTGCATCCGACGACCTCGGCCGCGACCGAATGGGTGCGCACCAAGTGGATGCCGCTCCGCCGCACCGCGCCAAGCCTGATCGCGAGCTTCGGCCGGGGCGGGGGCGATCATACCGACACGCTGCACAATCAGGAGACCCTGAGCCGCAACGGCAGCCTGAAGGTGGTCAGCGCCGGATCGCCCGACGACCTTGCCGGCACCACGCGTCGGCTGGTGTTGATGGACGACGTCTCGAAATTCGAGATCACCAAGAAGGGCGACCCCGAGGGCCTGGCAGAGAGCCGGGCCGAGGGGTTCGAGGAAGCCAAGATCGTGCGGATCTCGACCCCGCAGATCGCCGGAACCTGCCGGATCACCAGAGCCTACAAGCGGTCCGATCAGCGGCTTTACCATGTGCCCTGCCCGCATTGCGGCAACAGGGCGCCGCTGACCTGGGAGAACTTCCTGCGCAACCTGGATCCCGAGCGGCTGGGCGCTGCCTGTTTCAGCTGCGACGTCTGCGGGGCGCTGATCGACCATTCGCACAAACGGGCGATGGTTGCGGCGGGAAACTGGGTCCGGCACAATCCCGGGGGCGATCATCCCGGGTTCCACCTGTGGCGGGCCTATGTGCCGCAACGCGACTGGGCCTCGATCGCCGTGTCCTATGCGCGGGTCATGGGCTGGACGGGCCCGCAAGCCCGCATCGAAACCGCGGCCGGGCCCGGCGAGAAGGACGAAGACGAAGAGGCGACCGAGCAGACCTTCTTCAACGACATTGCCGGTCTGCCTTTCGAACAGGCCAGCAAGGGCCCCGACTGGGAGAAGCTGCGCGACCGGGTCGAGAACGCCGAGCCCGAGACCATTCTGCCGCTGGCGCGGGTTCCGGCCTCGGGCGTGCTGCTGACCGCGGGCGTCGATTTTCAGGGGGACCGCATCGAGGTCTCGATCGTGGCCTTCGGTCGCAACCTGCGCCGCTGGGTCGTCGAGCACCGGGTGATCCCGCATTACATCGGCGACGAGGAGGGGCGCGCCGCGCTCAACGCTCTGCTGCGCACGACCTGGCGCACCACGCTGGGGCTGGAACTGACGCTCGACATGATGGCGGTCGACGAGGGGACTTTCACCGCCGACGTGCTGGACTGGGCGAAGGCACATCCCTTCACCCGGGTAATCACGGTCAAGGGCGCCAGCACCGCCAACGGCCCGGTTCTCGCGCCGCAGACAGCGCGCAAGGAGAACGGCCGGATCGTCAAGCGCCAGAAACGCCGCTGGTTGGTCAACGTCAGCCAGTTGAAGGCGGATTTCTATGGCTGGCTGGCGAAGGAAGATCCTGAGGGCAGGGGCTATGTCAGCTTCGCCCAGGGTCTGGGCGACGAGTATTACCGGCAGATCACCTCGGAGGTGCGGGTCCTGAAGCGCGCGCCCTCGGGGGTGATGGTGTCGAAGTGGGATCTCGTCGAGTCAACGCGTCGCAACGAGTGCCTGGATGCGATGAACTATGCCGAGGCCGCAGCCCGCAAGAAGGGCTGGGCGGCCATGACCGAAGAACAATGGGCAGCCTTGGAGCAAGAGCGGGGCGCCGCCCCGGCCGAGGCGCAGGGCGATCTCTTCGACGCCTCGATCCCGGCCCCGTACGTCCCGCTGTCCGAGCAGGCCATGCCCGAAGCGCCACCCACAAGCCCGGCGGTGAAAAACGCCGCCGCGCCGACAAGTTCCAAGGACGCCTTTGCGCGCCTGATGAGGAGGTAACATGCCGACATTGCAAGAGCAGATCGCCGCGGCCGAGAAGGCGCGGCTGGATCTGATCACCGGCCAGGCTGCGACGGAAATGCGCCAGGGCGACGAGTCGCTGAAATTCCAGCCGGCCGACCTGGCCGCCCTTGACCGGCATATCGAGGACCTGAAGGCCCGGGCCGGGCACAGGCGCCGCCGGGCCATCGGGGTGTCCTTCCGGTGAATACACTCCCCGAGTTCCGCTCTCGGCGCAGTGCGGGGCATCAGGCGCGGGTGCGGGCGACGGCGGGTCTGGTCGGCAGCGAGGCCTATGACGCCGCCGACGTGATGAGCCAGGAGCTCGGCGCCTGGATGCCGCATCGCGAGCATCCGGATTCCGAACTGGCCGCCGCCCGCGACCCGATCACCTCCCGCGCCCGGGACCTGGTCCGCAACAACGGTTTCGCGGCGGGCGCCGTCCAGCGGGAAACCGACGCGGTGATCGGCGCGCAGTTCCGCCCGGCCGCCAAGCCGGACTGGCGCGCGCTGGGGATCACCCGCGAGGAAGCCAGCGAGATCGGCGAGCAGATGGACACGGCCTTTCGTCTTTGGGCCGACGATCCGTTGCACGGCGCCGATGTCACCCGCACGCAAGGGTGGGGCGGGCTCTGCGGCATGGCCTATCGTACCGGGCTGATCGACGGCGACGCGCTGTGCGTGATCCATTGGCGCGAGGATGGGCCGGGCCCGTTCCGCACCTGCCTGCGGATCGTGGATCCGGACCTGCTGTCCAATCCGCAGAACCGGCCCGACTCGCCGACCATGCGCGGCGGGGTCGAGCTGGACGGCTGGGGCGCGCCCGTCGCCTACCATTTCCGCCGCGAGCATGAGCTGTCGATGTTTGGCTGGGGCCAGAGCCATATCTGGGACCGCTGGGAACGCGAGCTGCCCTGGTTCCGGCCGCAGGTGGCCCATTTCTTCGAGCGCCACCGGGACGGCCAGACGCGCGGCATCAGCCGCCTGGCGCCGGTGCTGGACGCGATGAAGATGCAGGACAAGCATTCGCGGGTCGAGCTGCAGGCGGCCGTGCTGGGGGCGATCCTCGGCCTCTTCATTTCGTCGCCCTTGTCGCCCGAGGCGGTGTCCGACCTCATCGACGACGGGAAGTTCACCGCGCTCGACGAGGCGCGGCAGGCCCTGGGCAAGGAGCGGGGCCTCATCTTCGGCGGTGTCCGCCTGCCGGTCCTGGCCCCCGGTGACAGCATCGAGAGCGTCAATGTCCAGCGCCCGGCCGGGCAGTATCAGATGTTCGAGACCGCCGTGCTGCGGCGCATCGCGACGGGCCTCGGCATGTCCTACGAGCAGTTGGCCATGGACTGGAGCCAGGTCAATTACTCCTCGGCCCGCGCGGCGCTGGTCGAGATCTGGCGCGGGTTCATGGCCCGTCGCCGCGAGTTCGCCTCGCGCTTCTGCCAGCCGATCCGGCTGGCGGTGATCGAGGATGCGATCGACCTCGGCCTGGTGCGGCTGCCCCCGGGCGCGCCCGGGCTCTACGAGGCCCCCGGCGCCTGGATGCGCGCCAAGTGGATCGGGCCCGGTCGCGGTTTCGTGGATCCGGTCAAGGAAGCCCAGGCCGCCGCGATCCGCGTGGCGCTGGGTCTTTCGACGATGGAAGACGAGGCGGCCGAACTCTCGGGCGCGGACTACAGCGACAACCTCGGCCAGATCGAGCGCGAGATCGAGCAGATGCCAGCGGGCGTCATGCATCCCGCCCAGGAAAAGTTCGCGACGATCATGGGCGTGCAGGGACCGGACATGCGTCCCCCTTCCGAAGACTGACCAGAGGACAGAACCATGGACATCTACCCCACGCCCGCCCTGGTGCGGCTGGCGCCCGGTGCGCTGTTGGGCCATCTGCCCGCGGCGCAGGGGGATTTTCTGGCCTGGGCCGAAGCGCGCGCGGCCAAGGTCCTGGCCGCATGCGGCGCCCGGCCGGCCGGGCCGCGCTGGACCGATGACGCGGTGGCCGATGCCGAGAAGGGTATCCCGCCCTATGCGCTGGTCGATGGGCTGGCGCTGATCGGCATCAAGGGCCTGATCGTTCCCGAGCTCGAGATCATCAACTGGTCCTGGGCGACGGGCTGCGCCGAATTGTGCTGGCAGGTCGAGCATGCCGCGGACAACGCCCAGGTCAGCGGCATCGCGCTCCTGGTCAACAGCCCGGGCGGCTACATCTCGGGCGTGGACGAGGCGCATGGGGCGATCCTTTCCGCCCGTGGGTCCAAGCCCGTGATCGCGGCCGTGCAGGACATGGCCTATTCGGCGGGCTACTGGCTGGCCAGCGCGGCGGATCAGATCAGCGCGCCGCGCCTGGGCGGGGTCGGCCATGTCGGCACACTCGCCACGCATTTCGACCTTTCCGAGGCTCTGAAGAAACAGGGGATCACGGCGACCGTGATGCAGGCCGGCGCCCTGAAGGCCGATGGCCACCCGTATCTGCCCCTCTCGGACACGGCCCGCCAGGAGATCGAGGCGCGGCTGCAGGCCCTGCGCACGGTGTTTGCCGAGAGCGTTGCCGAGGGCCGCCGCGGTGCGATCAGCGCCGAGGCGGTTCTGGCGACCGAGGCCCGCGCTTTCGATGGACCCGAGGGCATCGCCGCCGCGCTGAGCGCGGGGCTGATCGACGCGATTTTGCCGGCGCAAGAGGCCATCGGCCTGTTCGCCACCCACCTGGCCGGCGCGTCCGGCTGACAAAGGAGAAGACCATGACGAAATTCAGCTTCGCCAACTTGCTTGGCGGGGGGCAGCGGTCGCGTGCCGCGGCCGAAGACGACGAGCAGGACAAGGCCGAAGACCAGGAAGAGGGCGCCGAGGCGGATACCGACGAGGATCAGGCCGAGGACGAGGATCAGGACCAGGCCGAGGACGAAAAGCCCGACGAGGCGCGGCGCATTGTGCTGGCCGAACGCACCCGGGTGGCCACCATCCTTTCGGCGGCAACGCCCGCGACCGTCGCCCAGGCGGCCTATTTCGCGACGCAGACCGACATGACGCCCGCCCAGGCCCGCAAGGCCCTGGCCGTGGCGCCGAAGGCCTCGGGCGGGTTGTCGGCGGCAATGCGGGGCCGCGGGTCCGCTCCGCTGGCGCCTGCAGCTGGCAACAAGTCGGCCAGCATTCTGCCCCCCGAACTGCAGGCCGCGCAGGCCCGCCGCATGAACAAGGATCGCTGACATGCCCCTCAAGGAATCCACGAGCTACGTCCCGGACGAGCTGATCGTCGGCGCCTATCCGGTGATGACCTCGGGGGCGGTGATCGGCACCGCCGCCGATCTGACCCGGGGGGCGGTGCTGGGGCGGATCACCGCCAGCGGCAAGTACATCCTCAGCCTCTCGGCTGCGAATGACGGATCGCAGATCCCGGCCGCCATCCTGCTGACCAATGCCGCCGCTGCCTCGGCCGATGCCGAGGGGCTGATCCTGCTCAGCGGCGAGGTCGATGCGGCCAGGCTGAACTTCGGCACCGGGCACACCGCCGCCACCGTCGAGGCGGCCTTCCGCGCTGCCGGGCGGCCGCTCTTCCTGCGCAACGTCAATCCGGCCTGAGGAGGATCCCATGTCCGATACCGCCCCCCTTTACACCTCGCGCCAGCTGGCCGAGCTGGTGCGCCCGCTCGACCGCCCGCAGCAGTTCCTGGTCAACCTCTTTTTCCCGAATGTGCGGCTGTTCGAGAGCCGCCGCGTGGATTTCCATGTCCTCAACATGGCGCGCGAGGTGGCGAAATACGTCCACCCCGACAGCGTGGCCTCGCCGCAGGCCGAGCGCGGCTTCAAGATCGACAGCTTCGAGCCCGCCTACCTCAAGCCGCTGACGCCCCTGAAGCCCAGCAACATGCTGGACATCCGCCCGGGCGAACGTGTCGGCGGCGACATGAGCCCGCTGGAGCGGCGGGCCGAGCGCATCGCGCAGACGGTTCTCGATCACGAGGCGCAGGTTTTGCGCCGGATCGAGCAGATGGCCTCGACCATCCTCGCCACCGGCGCGATCACCGTCGTGTCGGATGAATACCCCACCGCCACCGTCAACTTCGGTCGTGACGCCAGCCAGACGCTGGCCCTGACCACCTCCGCGCGCTGGGGGGAGGATGGCGTCTCGCCCACGGCCAACATTCGGAACTGGTCGCAGACGGTTGCCACCAATTCCGGCGCGGTGGTCGATACCTGCGTCATGGGGGGCGCTGCCTTCGAGCTGCTGGTGGCCGAGGAATCGTTCCGCGACCGGCTGGACAACCGCCGCCAGAACGATGGCGACATCAACCTGTTCCAGTCGCCGAAGGGCACCGACGCCTGGGGCAGCTACCAGGGCACCGTCGGCAACGTCGATTACTTCACCTATTCCCAGCCCTACACCGAGGGCGGGGTGGCGAAGAACATGATGCACGATTACGGCGTCATCCTGGGCGGCCGTCACCAGCTTCATGGGGTCGTCACCTATGGCGCGATCGAGGACGACGAGGCGCTGGTCGCCGCGCAGTTCTGGTCGAAGATGTACCGCGTGCATAACCCGTCGCGCGTCTTCATCGAGGCCGCCGCGGCGCCGCTGCCGGTTCCGGCCCGCGTCAACGCCTCCATGTATGTGCAGGTGCGTTGATGGCGGCCGCGAAAACGATGCGCGTCATCGCCCGCACCGCGCTGGTCCTCGACCCGGCCCAGCCGCCGGTGCTTCCGGGGCATCCCGTCAACCTGCCGGCGGCCGAGGCGGTGCGTCTGATCGCCGAAGGCCATGCCGAGCCCGCGGGCCCGGCGGCGCAGGCCGAGACGGCGCAATGACCTCCGTCTTCGACGGTATGGCAACAAGACTGGCGGGCGTGTTCGGCGCGCCCGACATCCTCTGGCTGCCCGAGGGGCTGGCCCCTCTCACCGTGCCCTCGATCTTCCGCATGGTGCCGGTCGAGATGGCCGATGAAACCGGCGAGCCGGTTCTGGGCCTGGCGCCGGTCTGGCGGGTTCCGCGCAATAAGGACTGGGCCCGCAACCCGCAACGGGGCGATCGGATCCAGCTGCCGGACGGCCGGATCTACCGGCTGACGTGGGTGCAATCCTCGGGCTCACCGGCCGAGGACCGCTTCTTGCATTGCGCGCTCGAGGAAGCAACGTGAGCCATCGACGCGCAGGCATCCGCGCCGTGATGCGTGCCGCGCTGGCGGCGGCACCTCGCTTCGCCTCCTTCAAGGAGGTCACCCTCTGGCAGGCCAAGGTCGATGCCGGGACGCTGCCCATCTACGGCGTCGCGACCCCCAGCGAGACCAAGGATCACGACGCCCAGAACAGCGCCGAGCGGGTCATCACGGTGATCGTGGCGATCAAGCGGCGCGGCCTCGATGAGCTGGAAGACCTGCTCGACGACGACAGCGATGCGGTCGAGGCGCTGGTACTGTCGGCCCTGCGCGGTGCCGGGATCGAGGCCCAGCTCGACCGAACCGACGTGACCATCGAAGGGGCGGCCGACCGGCGCGTCGGCACCCTGACCCAGACCTTCCGGGCTTTCGTGCAGACCGACGAGCCCCTTTCACCCCAGGAGACCTGACATGAGTGCAAGCAGCAGCGGCGTGAAGCGCGGCGCCGGAACCACCGTCCGCATTGGCCGGGGTCCGAACCCCGACTGGACCCTTCTGGTCGGGACCGAGGATTCGCCGTTCCCCGACCAGACCCCGGACGATCAGGACACCACCTGGCAAGGGTCGCCCAACGATACCGAGGAATCGATCCGCGGCATGAAGAAGGTGGCAACCCTGCCGCTGCCCCTGCAATATGTGCCGGGCAGCGCCACCGACCTCCTGTTGACTGAGCTGGAGGAAGCGGGGAGCGACGAGCTGATCGTGCTGGAGATCACCCCCAACGGCGGCGCCTCGCATCAGTGGTTCGCCTATGTGAACAGCTATCGCGCAACGTCGCTGACCGCGCGTGACAAGCAGATGGCCGAGGTGGTGTTCAAAGTGCAGGCGAAGGCGGCCACCGTCCCGGCGTCGGCGCCGGTCAACACCACCTTGCCCGCGATCTCGGGCCTGGCTCAGGTTGGGCAGGTGCTGACGGCCTGGCCGGGCAACTGGCAGCCGCATGGTGCGCTGTCCTACCAGTGGCAGGAAGACGATGGCGGCTGGACCGACATCGCCGGTGCCACCGCCCAGACCTATACGCCGGTGGTCGGCCAGCTCGGAAACCCGCTGCGGGTCGTGGTGACCCAGACCAACAGCCTGGGCGCCACGGCGGCCAACGCGGTTCAGACCGCCGCCGTGATCGCGGCCTGAGCCCATGGGCAACCCGTTTCGGGGTGAGTCGCAGATCGGCAGCGATGGCATCGTGCTGGTCTGCGACATCAACGCCCTGTGCGAGATCCGCGCTCATCTGGGCGGCGATCCCCGTTCGGACGCCCCGCTCGACGAGTTCTTCGAGCGGCTTGCCTCTGGCGATCTGTCGATCATCGACCAGCGGGCGATCCTGGCCGCGTTCTTGCGCAATCGCTGGCCTGGAGTGACAGCCCGCATCGCCGGTGAGGTGATGAGCGATCATCCCGGCGAGGTGATGCCGGCCATCCGGCAGGCGGTGCAACTGGCAATGCCCGAGCCCGCGGAGGGCGACCCGCTGGGAAAGCTGATGCGCCGCTAGACGGCGCTGCCCGACGTTTCGATGTCGAGACCATGCTGCAGGCCCATGTCGAGGCCGGGCTCGATCCGCGCCATTTCTGGACCCTGACCCCGCGCGAATGGCTGGTGCTGATGCGCGGGGCGCACGACCGGCGCGAGGCGGCACGCATCACAGCCGCCGTCACCAGCTGGCTGGGCACGCATCTGGACGGGAAGGGTCTGGACGCCTGGATCGCCTCGGCCAATCGCGAGGCGGCCGGGCCGATGACGCCCGAAGCCGTCGACCGGATGCTCACCCATACCGCCGCCGGCCTGCCGGTGATGACCCTCGACGAGTATCGACGCATGAAGGGAGCCCGCTGATGGCGCCGACCACCGGCAGGATGGAAGCCAAGCTTTCGTTGAACTGGAAGCAGTTCAAGGATGATCTGAAGGGCGCCAAGAGCGAAGTCAGCACCTTCGCCCGCAGTGCGGGCGCCAGCTTCGCCTCAGTGCGCAACATGCTGGGGCTGGTCGGTGTCAGCGTGAGCGCCGGCGCGATGGCCCGCTGGTTGCGCGGCACGGTCAGCGACCTGTCTGCCCTGGGCAAGCAGGCGCGCGATACCGGCCTCGATGTCGAGGAGCTGCAAGGCCTGATGCGCGGCTTCGAACGCAACACCCGGGTCAACAGCGAGCAGCTGGGAACGGCGCTGGTCGATTTCAACGGCCGGGTCGGGCAGGCGATCACCGGCCAGGGCGAACTGGCGGCGGTGGCGGAACGCTATGGCATCGCCCTGCGCGGCGCCAACGGTCAGGTCCGCAGCCAGTCCGACCTGCTGCGCGAGGTGTCCCGGGCGATCCGCACCGCCCGCACCGAACAGGAGCGGCTGGTGATCGCACAGGCGGCCTTTGGCGAGCCCGGGCGGCTGATGGCCTCGGCGCTGGCAAGCGGGGCAGGGGTGCTCGACGAGATGGTGTCCCAGGCGCGCGAAGCGGGCGACGTCATCGACCGCAACCTGATCCATCGGGCCGAGATCCTCGACGACAAGTTCGACGCGCTGACCCGGCGGGTGGGGACGTTCTTTCAGGCGCTGGCGGTCGGGGCCTTGGCTGGCGGGGCAGAAACCGCGCAGGACACGCTGGAGCGGATGTTCGGCACCCTCGAGCGTGCGCGGTCCGTCTTGGGCGACGGGCTCTTTGACACGCTGATCGCCGAGACCGGCGAACTCGCCCAGATGGACGGGGTGATCGAGCGCCTCGAAGGCCTCGGCTTTTCGGCCGAGGAAATGGGGCGGTCTGCCCGCTGGGCCGAGGGCGAGCTCGCCGGAATGGTGTTCAGCCTGAATGAGCTCGGTCAGACCGGGCCCGCCGAGCAGATCCGCACGCTTTACGAAGAACTTGTCACCCTGATCGCTGGTCTCAACGACGGGTCGATCGGTGCAGATCAGTTCTCGGCCCGCCTGGTCGAGATCTCGCAGGAGGCGGTGGATCTGGTATCGGACCTCGACGACGTCGATTCCTCCCGGTTTACCCGGGTGACCACGGCCCTGGGCAGGATGATCGAGCAACTGGTCGCGGCCCGCAGGCAGGCGCAGGGGCTGCGCACGGATCTTCCCGGTGCCACGGTCACGCAGTCCGAGAGCTTCTGGGACACGGAAGAGAGCCGCTTCAGCCTCAACCGCCTCGCACCGGCCACCTCTCCCCGCCCGCCCCCGGCACCCGTGCTGGACAGCATCGGCAACCGCGGCGGCCGTGGCGGGCGCAGCGGTCGCGATCGGAACGACTATGCCCGGGCAACCGCTGCCATCCGGGAGGAGACCAGAGCGCTTGAAATGGAGGCCGCGGCGCTGGCCGCCTCTGCGGTGGCCGGGTCCGACTACGCCCAGGCGATCGACTATGCGCGCGAGCGCGCCACGCTGATGAATGCCGCGCAGCAGGCCGGGATCTCCATCACTCCCGCGCTTCAAGCAGAGATCGACGGGCTGGCCCGTGCCTATGCCGAGGCGGGCGCCGCCGCCGAACGTTCGGCCGATCAGCTGCGCGAGGTCGAGGAACAGGCCGAGCGCGGCGCTGAGCGCTTCGTCGATTTCTTCGGGCGCATGAGCAAGGGCGGCGATGATGCGCGCCGGGCGGTGATCGACCTGATCGCCGAGTTGCTGCGCATGCGGGCGATCGAGGAGCTGTCCGGCCTGGCCAAATCGGGCGGGGGCGGGATCCTCGGCAGTGTCGTCCGGTTTCTGGGCTTTGACCAGGGCGGCTACACTGGCGACCAGCCGACCTCTGCCGTGGCCGGGGTGGTGCACGGGGGCGAGTATGTCTTCTCGGCGGCAGCGGTCCGGCGGCTTGGGGTCGGTGCGCTGGAGCAGATGCACCAGGCGGCGACGCGCGGCTACCGCTCGGGGGGCTATGTCGGCAGCGTTCCGGCTTCTGCGGGCTCGGCGGCCGCCGGTGGGTCAAGCATTGCGAACATCAACATCAAGATCGACGGCGCCAACGGCGACCAGCATGTGGTCGAGCTGGTGCGTCAAGGCGTCAGGCAAGGCCTCGAACAATATGACCGCGTCCTGCCGGATCGTGTGTCGCAGATCCAACGCAATCCGAGGAGCCGCTGATGGCCCTGACCTTCCCCTTGGCGGCATCCGACTTCTTCGCCGGGTTGCGTCCGGCTGAAAGCACTTTCCACCTGCCCGCCAATATGAGTGTCAGCCGGACGCGGGGCGGGGCTATCCGCACTGCGGCCCGCGGCGAACGGCTTTGGACGGCGCGCGTCACCTTGCGGACAGAAGGGCGCGCCGCCGCGGCCGCAACCGCTGCGCTGGTCTCAGTGCTGACCGAGGCGGGCCGGAGCTTCTTCGCGCATCCAGTCCCGCTGAGCGCTCCGCGGCGCGACCCGCACGGCACTGCGCTGGCCGGGCACACGCCGACGATCCACACACTGGCGCCCGGCGGCCGCGAGTTGCGCCTGGCGGGCCTGCCCCCGGGCTATGTCCTCAGCGTCGGCGATTTCCTGTCCTTCACCTATGGCAGCAACCCGACCCGCTATGCGCTGCATCAGGTCGTCACGCCCTCCATTGCCGCGGGGGCGGGCATCACGCCGCTGGTCGAGGTCACGCCGCCCGTCCGCGACGGGGCGGCCACGGGCGCGGCAGTGGTGTTGGTCCGGCCCTTCATGAAGGCCGTGCTGATCCCCGGCGATCCCGGCCGGGCGGGCCCGAAATTCGTTGACGGCCTCACCCTCGATTTCATCCAGACACTGAGCTGATCCATGAGAAACCTTCCTTCGGCCGTCGCCGCGCATCTCGCGGCGGGCGGTGGCATGGCCGTGCAGATGCTGGTCTGGCTGGTGGCGCGGGACAGGGCGACGGGCGCGCCCGAGCCCTTCGGTTTCTGGACCGGCGCCGATCATCAGGTGATCACCGTCGCGGGCGAGGGCCGCACCTACTACGGGGCGGGCGCGCTTTTGGAGGTGGATCCCGTGACCTCCTCCACGGCGCAGCTGTCGCGCAGCTGGCAGTTCAAGGTCTCGCAGCTCGACCCGGTGGTCGCGGAAGCGATACGCACCTATGACGCCCGCCTCGCGCCGGTCGAGGTCCACGAATGGCACTGGGATCCCGAGGCCAATCTGCCGCTGGCCGAGCCGGTGCGGGTGATCCGCGGCACAGTCATGGATCTGGCGGTGCCGACGCCGCCCGTGGGGCAGCAGACCGAGGCCATCGTGCGGATCGTGACCGACGCCTGGCGCCTGACGCGCGGCCTGCCGCTGATGCGCTCGCATGAGGCGCTGCAGGCGCGCACGGCCGGGGCCGACAGCTTCCGGCGCTACGGCAACTTGACCGGCGTCTCGGTCGCCTGGGGCGAGCATTCGGCGGCGGCCGGCGACCTCTTCAGCGCGGCCGCCGCTCCGGCCTGGACCGGGGGGGAGCGATGATCCGCAAGACCCCCGGCTGGCAGGCGCGTCTGGCGGCCTGTCTTTCTGCCTCGGCGCGGGCCGACTTCGGCTTCGGACAGCTCGATTGCGCCCTGCACGGCGCCTCGGCTCTGGCGGCGATGACCGGCGTTGATCTGGCGGCGCCCTATCGCGGCCGCTACCGCACCCTGCGCGGCGGGCTGCGGCATCTGCGGCGCGACGGCTACGCCGATCATATCGCCCTCGCCGCAGCGCATCTGCGCCGGCGCGAGCCGGGCGAGGCGCCCCAGCCGGGAGACCTCGCCGTGGTCGAGACCGAAGAGGGGCCCGCGCTCGCCGTGGTGCAGGGGGCGTCGCTCTATTTGCGCAGCCCCGCGGGGCTGGGTCTGCTGCCCGTGAGCCGGGCCTCCATCATCTTCGAGGTGCCGTGATGCCAGCCGTCGTCAGCGCGATCAGCGGGGTCTTCGCTGCGGTCAGCTCCAGCGCGATCGGCTCGATCGCCCTGCGCCTGCTGGGCTCCGTGGCATTGTCGGCGCTCTCCCAGGCGCTGGCGCCGAAGCCCAAGCCCTCGGGCCTGCGCACCGAGAACACGCTGTCCGGCGGCACCACGCCCGAGGCCTTCATGCTGGGCGCCACGGCGACCGGCGGCACCTTCGTCTGTCCGCCGATGTCGCACGGCAGCGCGGGCAAGACGCCGAACGCCTTTCTCACCTATGTAATCGAGCTGGCGGGGATCCCGGGGCACCAGCTGGACGGGCTGATCCTGAACGGCGAGCGGGTCGCCATCCTGGCCGACGCGCCGCACCCGGATTACGGCCAGCGCCTTGGCGGCGCCTATGAGGGGCGCGCCTGGATCCGGTATCATGACGGCAGCCAGACCACCGCCGACGCCATGCTGCTGGCGAAATACCCCGCGCCCTTCGTCCGCCCCTGGTCGGCCGACATGGTCGGGGCAGGGATCTGCTATGCCGTCCTGACCTTCCGCTATGACCGGGAGGTGTTCCAGGGCTGGCCGCAATGCCGCTTCGAGCTGAGCGGCGTGCCGCTCTACGATCCGCGCCGGGACAGCTCGGTCGGCGGGGAGGGCGCGCACCGCTGGGGGCAACCTGCGACCTATGAGCCGTCGAACAACACGGCGGTGCAGATCTACAACGCCGCGCGGGGGATCGCGTTGCCCTCAGGCGACGTGTGGGGTGGCGAGATCCCGGCCGAGGATCTGCCGCTCGCGGTCTGGATCGCCGCCATGAACATCGCCGATACCCCGGCCGATGATGGCGCGGCCGGCACGGAACCCGCTTTCCGCTCGGGAATTGAGGTGCAGGTCGCCGACGAGCCCTTCTCGGTCATCGAGGAACTGCTCAAGGGCTGCAACGGCGCGATGACCGAGACCGGGGGCGTCTGGTCGCTGCGCCTCGGCGGGCCCGGCCTGCCGGTGCTGTTCCTCGAGGATGATGGCATCATCGCCGACGAGGCGGAGGATTTCGCGCCGTTTCCGCCGATCGACCAGATCTTCAACGCGATCTCGGCCACGCATCCGGACCCGGCGAGCCTCTGGGAAAGCCGGGAATCCGAGCTGCGCGCCAACCCGGCCTGGGAGGCCGAAGATGGCGGCCGCCGCCTGCCGACCTCGCTGTCCTTGCCGACCGTGCCCTATCCGGTCCAGGTCGACCGCGTGCTCGCCGCGCTGATCGCCGATCACCGGCGCATGCGGCGCCATGTCATGACCCTCGATACGCCGGGCGCGGTGCTCGAGGCGGGCGATACGATTGCCTGGTCCAGTGTCGCGAATGGCTATGACGGCAAGCTCTTCGAGGTGACCGAGCTGAGCCGCGACCTGTTCACGCAGCAGGTCCGCGCCTCGCTGCGCGAGGTCGACCCCGGCGATTACGACCCGCCGTCCGGGCTGGTGCGGCCCAACGTGCCGGTGCCCGCCCCGGTGCGTCCGGCCGTCCAATCGGTGCCGGGCTTCGCGGTCAGCCCCTATGTCCTCGATGTGGAGGGCGAGGCGCGCCGCGCCGGCATCCTGGCGCTTTGGGATCCCGAGGGCGCGGATGATGCCCGCGGCCTCCGGATCACCATTCGCCGCGCGGGGCAGGGTGGCGACGGCGACGAGCGGCCGCCCTATCTGGTGCCCGCCGGAATGGCCGTCATCACCGAAGGCTTGGTCGCGGGCGATTATGAGGTGCGCGCGCGGCTCAGGGTGGACCGGCCGACCAGCTGGACCGCCTGGCTGCCGGTCACCGTCGCCGATGTGCGCCTGGGGCTGGTCGAGCTTTCGACCGAGATCACCGGCTGGCTGGGCGCGCTGCAGGAGTGGATCGACGGCGGGGTGATTGACCTGCCGGGTGAGCTGGCCTCGCTGGGCGCGGCGCTGAGCGCCGAGGCCGAGGCGCGCGCCACCGCCCTGGCGACCGAAGCGCAGGCCCGGGCCGATGGTCTCCTTGCCGCCGCCAATGCCCTTGCGGCCGAGGCTCAGGCCCGGGCCGAAGCGATCGCGACCGAGACCATGGCCCGCGCTGCCGCCCTGGCGGCCGAAGCTGAAGCCCGCGCCGCGGGGCTGCTCGAGGTATCGGAGGCCGTGGAAGCGGAGGCGGCAGCGCGCGCAGCCGCCTTGACAGAAGAGGCTCAGGCCCGGGCGGCGGATCTGGCCGCGGTCGGCGCCGAGCTCTCGGCCGAGACCGCCGCCCGGGTGGCGCTGGCGCAAGAGACCGCCGCGACCCTCCGGGACCAACGTGACCGGATCCGTGCGGTCGCGCTGGAGGTCGTGGAGCTGGGCAGCCAGGCCCATCTGGCGCGCGAGGAGCTGCGGCAGTCGATCAGCGCCCAGGTTGGCGACATCCGCGCGACGTATGACGCGCAGATCCTCACGCTGGCCGACGAGGCCTCGGCCCTGGCCGCGCGGCTGGTGACGCTGGAGGTGAGTTCGGATGATCTGGCGGTGCAGATCGCCCAGGTGGATCAGGCCCGCATCGCCGGGGATGAGGCCCTGGGACAGCTGATTACCGCGGTCAGCGTCGGCACGGCCACGCAATTTGACCACACCCGGATCTGGTACTGGGACGAGGCGCCCGAGGGCTGGACCGGCGATCCGGTCGCGCCCTCGGTCACTGCCTCCGGGTGGCTGCGCCCCGGGGCGGCCTCCTCGGTGCTGTCCCCCACTGGCCTTACTATTGCCGGAGGTGCCTATCGCCAGGTCCGGGCGCGGATTCGCCGCGTCGGCGCCCCGGTCTGGGCGGGTGCGCTGTGGTGGGCCGGCGAGGGCGAGACCTGGGACGAGGCCCGTCGCGTGGTGCTGGAGGCGCCCGATTACGACGATAACATCGGTCTGCTGACTTGGGCGCCACAATGGACTGGCGCGATCGACCGGATCCGCATCGATCTCGCCGATGGGGCGGATGCCTCCAATTATTTCGAGCTCGACTGGCTGGCAATCGGCCGCCCGGCGCCGGGGGCGTCGTCTGCCGAGTTGCTGGCCGAGCAGGTCGCGCGCATCGCGGCCGACGAGGCCGAGGCCGCTGAGCGCCTCCTCCTGGCTGCCCGGCTCACCGGCGTAGAGGGTGTGGCTGAAGGGGCCGCCGAGGCCGCCGAGGAGCTGGGCATCCGAGTCACCGAGACCGAGGATGGTATCGAGGCACTGTCTGGTCGGACAGCCGCGCTGGAAGCGACGGTCGATGACCCGACCTCGGGCCTCGCCGCCACAGCCGCCGCGCTCGAAACACTGGTGTCCCGGGTGGAGGCGCTGGATGATGGGTCGCAGGTCCTGCTGGCCGAGGCGATCCGTAATCTCCGGTCTTCTCTTCGCCAGGTCGCGCTGGAAAGTCTGGAGGCCGACGCACAGGCCGCGCTGGAGACGCAGGCGGTGCGGGAGTATATCGCCGAGGCCTCGCAGAGCCTGACCACGCGGATCGACGCGACCGACGGCACGGTCGAGGTCCTGGCCGAAGCGGTCACCCTGCTGCAGGCCGCGATCCCGGGGCTCGCCACGGCCGAGGCCCTGGCCGCGCTCAGCGCCAGCGTCACCGATCAGGGCGGGATCCTGGAGGCGGTGGTCGCGGCGCAGAACAGCCTGACGGTGGCGGTTTCCGGCCTGACAACCGGCCAGACCGCCAACGGCGCCGCCATCGAGGCGGTCGAACTGCGCACGACCGCGGCCGAGGGTGAGCTGGCCTCGCAGGGCACGCGGCTGTCGAGCGTGGAGACCGGCGTCTCGGATCTGGAGACTGGCCAGACCGCCAATGGCGCTGCCATCGAAGCGGTAGAGATCCGAACCACCGCGGCCGAGGGCGAGCTCGCCTCGCAGGGATCGCGGCTGTCGAGTGTCGAGACCGGCGTTTCGGACCTGGAGACTGGCCAGGCCGCCAATGGCGCTGCCATCGAGGCGGTCGAGGTCCGCACCACTGCCGCCGAGGGCGGGATCGAGGCGCTGTCCGGCCGGACCGCCACGCTGGAGGCGACGGTCGATGATCCGACCTCGGGCCTCGCGGCGACGGCTGCCGCGCTGGAGACGCTGGTGTCGCGGGTCGAGGCGCTGGACGATGGCTCGCAGGTCCTGCTGGCCGAGGCGATTCGCAATTTGCGCAGCTCGCTCCGCCAGGCCGCGCTGGAAAGTCTTGAGGCAGGGGCGCAGTCGGCGCTCCAGACGCAGGCCGTCCGGGAGTACATCGCCGAAGCCTCGCAGATCCTGACCACGCGGATCGACACGATCGACGGCGCGGTCGAAGTCCTGGCCGAGGCGGTCACCCTGCTGCAGGCGGCGATCCCCGGCCTCGCCACGGCCGAGGCCCTGGCCGCGCTCAGCGCCAGCGTCACCGATCAGGGCGGGCTCCTGGAGGCGGTGGTCGCGGCGCAGAACAGCCTGACGGTCTCGGTCGAGGATCTGACGACCGGCCTCGCCGCCAACGGCGCTGCCATCGACGCGGTGGAGGTCCGCACGACGGCGGCCGAGGGCGAGATCGCCTCGCAGGGCACGCGGCTATCCAGCGTCGAGACCGGTGTGTCGGATCTGGAGACCGGGCAGGCCGCCAACGGCGCGGCCATCGAGGCGGTGGAGGTCCGCACCACCGCGGCCGAGGGTGAGATCGCTTCGCAGGGCACGCGGCTATCCAGCGTCGAGACGGGCGTCTCGGATCTGGAGACTGGCCAGGCCGCCAATGGTGCTGCCATCGAAGCGGTCGAACTGCGCACCACAGCGGCCGAGGGCGAGATCGCTTCGCAGGGCACGCGGCTGTCAAGCGTCGAGACCGGGGTCTCTGACCTGGAGACCGGACAGGCCGCGAACGGCGCGGCGATCGAGGCGGTCGAGCTGCGCACCACGGCCGCCGAGGGCGAGCTGGCCTCGCAGGGTTCGCGGCTGTCGAGCGTCGAGACGGGCGTTTCTGACCTGGAGACCGGGCAGGCCGCCAACGGTGCGGCGATTGAGGCGGTAGAGCTTCGCACGACCGCGGCCGAGGGTGAGATCGCCTCCCAGGGCACGCGGTTGTCGAGCGTCGAGACTGGTGTCTCGGATCTGGAGACCGGACAGGCCGCGAACGGCGCTGCGATCGAGGCAGTAGAGCTGCGCACCACGGCGGCCGAGGGCGAGATCGCAGCGCAGGGCACGCGGCTGTCGAGTGTCGAGACGGGCGTCTCGGATCTGGAGACTGGCCAGGCGGCCAACGGCGCTGCCATCGAGGCGGTTGAGGTCCGCGCGACGGCCGCCGAGGGCGAGATCTCCTCGCAGGGCACCCGCCTGTCGAGCGTGGAGACCGGCGTCTCGGATCTGGAGACCGGCCAGGCCGCCAATGGCGCGGCGATCGAGGCGGTCGAGGTCCGCACCACCGCGGCCGAGGGCGAGATCGCCTCGCAGGGCACGCGGCTGTCGAGTGTCGAGACGGGCGTCTTGGATCTGGAGACCGGCCAGGCGGCCAACGGCGCTGCCATCGAGGCGGTCGAGGTCCGCACCACCGCGGCCGAGGGCGAGATCGCCAGCCTGGTCGTGGCTCAGACGGCGCTGACCGCTGATCTGGCGGGCAAGGCGGATGCCTCGGTCGTGGCCGGGCTGACCGCCCAGGTCACCGAGATCGACGGCGAAGTGACGGCGCTCTCGGGCGCCACGACCATCGTGCAGGCGGCGGTTCAGGGCGCGAACCTGATCGCCAACGGCAGTTTCGCGGGGGGAACGCTCACCGGCTGGGCCGCGGTCGCGCCGGGGATGATGGTGATCGCCCGCGATCCCGGGTCGGTGACCCCGGCCGAGGCCCTGGCGCCGACGCCGCATGTCCTGCGGATCTACCAATCGGCCAGCGCCCAGACGGCGGATGTCGCGGTCGCCGTGCCGGTGACGCCGGGCGAGATGCTGCGCGCCTCGCTGCTCAGGGCGGCGAGCGGCGGCACGCGCAACGTGACGCTGAGCCTGTCGGCGATCTGGCTCGATGCCTCGGGCGCCGCGGTCGGCGCGCCCCAGACGCTGCTGACCACGCTGGTCACCGCAACGGCCTGGGCGCGGGCCACGGGCGACGGGGTGACGGTCCCGGCCGGGACCGTCGCGGTGACGCTGCGCCTGACCCGGGCCGGGGGCGGCGCGGGCAATGGCTGGGTCACGGGGCTGAAGGTCGAGCGCGACGGGCTGGGCCTGTCGGACATCACCGCCTCGGGGCTGTTTCGGATGGAAGCGGCGGCGGGGCCTTCGGGCTACAGCCGCCTCCGTCTGGTCGGCCGCACCAGCACGGCCGAGGCGTACCGCGAGGCGGGGCTTTACATCGACACGCCGGTGAACCCCGCCGAACCCTCGCGCGTGGCCATCGCCGCCGACCAGTTCACCATCATCGGCCCGGACGGCGCGGTCGTGCCGTTCATCATCGACGGCGACCGGATCTATCTGACCGGCTCGGCGATCCGCCTGACCGGGGACACCGAGGTCGATGGCAGCTTCGTGATCCGCTCCGGCACCAGCGGCGGGCGGGTCGAAATCTCGCAACAGGGCATCAGCGTTTACGACGCGGCCGGTGTCCTGCGCATCAGGCTCGGGTGGCTGGGGCTGGGACTATGACGGCAGTATTCGACATCTTCGACGCCACCGGCGTGCGGGTCCTCTCGATGGCCGAGGCCTTGCCCCGGATCGTTCACACCCAGCGCTTCCCGGCCGATTTCGCCGGGAGCTTCTCGGTGCCGGAATTTGATCTCGCCCAGGGGCTTTTCTACTACTCCCCGGTGCCGGTCATCACCCGGAGCTGGATCTCCGGCGCCTCAAGACCCTTGGCACGCGAGCCGGACACCTTCGACTTCTCGGCCATGTCCCCCGGCTTCGGTGTACACTACCCGGTCCTCGGCAACGTCTTCGCGTTGCCCAGCATGAACTGGGACGAGCCGACCAGGACCATGACGGTCGCCCCCTCGGACCTGCCCCCGGATTGGCCGCAGTATTTCGAGGGGAACTTTCGCTTCCCCTTCGTCGGCAACAACACCTACCGACCGGATTATTTCATCACTTTCTTGCACGTACATCGCCGCGTGGAGGTGACGTGATGGGCGACACCCTCTCGATCCTCAACGACGACGGCGCCGAGATCATCGACGACCTGCACCAGGTCTTGCGGGTCTACGCATCGGGCACGACCTATTCCTCGGCCGCGATGTCCAGCGCGCTTCAAGCTGCAACGCCGTCCGATTATGTGGTGCATGCGACCGCGCTCGGAATGCCGGATTTTGTCGACATCAGCCTGTGCCATGACTGCGAATGGCTGAGCTTCGGGAACGGCAGATACGGCATCTTCCCCGTCTTCGAACCGGGCACGGGTGGTGGGTTCAGCGCCTTCTACCAGTTCGCGGGCCAGCCGATCGCCTTCAGTCTGGAGACCGAGTTCGATCTGGCCGACCCGCGGGTGCCGAAGGGCACCTTCTGCCAGGTCAGCGGGAGCGGCCGCCCCTTCAAGCTGACCGCGCCCCTGATCGGCGGTCCGCATTCCGACGATTGGGGCCTTCAGGTCTTCGACCCGGACGGTGCGCCTGTCTTCGACAGCCGGGATGAGGTTCTGGCGGTTCGCTATGCCTTCGTCATCCCGCAGGCCCTGGCCGACCATGTGCTTCTGACCGGCGAGTCCCGGCTGATCGACCTGCCCGAGGCGATGCCGGACCTGTGGATCTCGCTGCCGTTCTTCTGCTGCTGGGCGCACGTCTTCGTGCGCTACCACGTCGAGGGCGGAAACCCCCGCTACGTCTACGAGCGCCGGATCCTGAGCCTCACCCAGTGGGATGATACCCGCCTCAACCTGTTCTGCTCGGTGACCGAGGTCACGCGCCTGACCCCCGACAAGACGCCGATCTTCACCCACGACGTGGTGGTCTACGTCGCCCGCAACATCCCCTGAACTCCGGAGGCTCCTTTGGCTCTCGATACCCTTTACTCCCTTGGCACCGTCAGCGTCGGGGCGGGCAGCACCACCGTCACCGGCGCGGGCACCGCCTGGATCACCTCGAACACGCGGCCGGGCGACGATTTCCGCGCTCTGGGCCTGACCGTGCCGATCGCCTCGATCGACAGCGCCACCCAGATCACCCTGGCCCGGCCCTGGCCCGGGGCGGCGATCGCCGCCGGGAATTACGATATCCGGCAGATCGACGACGGCGCCCGCGCCCTGACCGCGGCCAATATCATGCGCCAGTCGCTCGGCTCGGGCACGCTGACCTCGCTGGCGGCGCTGACCAGCGGGGCCAACCTCATGCCCTATTGGACCGGCGCGGGGGTCATGGCCACCACGCCGCTCTCGGCCGCCGCCCGGACCCTGCTGGCGGGGGCCTCGGTCGCGGCCATGCGCGATGTCCTGGGCGTCGGCACGCCGGAAGACTACGCCACGGCCGAGGATGTCGAGCGGATCGAGGGCGGCCTGACGCTCGCGGCCCTGGCCGGGACCAAGGGGGTCACGGCTGTCGATGTCCTGGTCTATGACACCGGCCGCGACAGCGACGGCGGGGCCTGGCGCAAGCGCTGCCAGCACACGAGCTGGTGGAACGAGACCCTGAACACCGCCACCCGCGGCGCGCGGCGGGAGTTCCCGGCGGTGGCGGTGATCGTCGCGGAGGCGGGGAAGATCACGATCTACGATGGTGACGACCCGGCGCTGCCGATGTGGATGGTGTTCAACGCCGCGGGCGGCATGGCCCTCGATGCCAATATTCTGCCGGGGGACCCGATCACCTCCATCGCCATGCTGAACGGCACCCTGGTGGTCTCGAGCAACAACACCGGCGGCGGGCGCGGCGGGGTTCGCACGATCTGCTTTGTCTCCGATCAAGCCGACAACATGGGTCTGTCCAGTTCCTACCGGGATTACAACGGGGCTATCGCCGACAGGAATTCGGGGAGGACGTATCGGGCGGGTGACTCGAACGCTCTGGTCAATGCGGTCGCCAACGATGTCGCGATGACCGTCCTGCCCGGCGCCCCTGCCGATCCGGTCACCGGCCTGCCGGTGCCGACCATCGCCGTGGCGACCGACGGCGGAGTCTCGGTCATCAAGGACGACGGCAGTGTCGTCGATATCGCCTATGCGGCCTATTCGCGCAGCATCCGCGTGGCCTTCCGCGCTGATGGCGCCCTGGTCTTCTCCGTCGATTCCCTGCCATCCAATCAGCGATGGGTCCATGTGTTCCGCCGCATCCCCGCCGCCGACATCCTGGAGACCAATGGCTACACCAAGGGCGCGTCGGACGAGCATTACGCCGCGCTCTACAACGCAGCCTACAATCTGGACCTGCAGTGGCCGGGGTTGTGGACGGGCGTGGAGGCGACGAGCAATGGCGTCAACCGACTTGCCCCGGAGGCATGGGGTAGCGCGCAGGGCCTGATCCGGCTGGCCTCCAACCCCTCCGCCCCGTCGAAAGGTATGCTCGCCGCCATCTCGGCCAGCCATACCAGCGGCTGGCTGGTCGGCGCGACCAAGGGCGCCTTTCTGTCCTCGACCGACAGCGCCCCGCTGGTCGGGTCGGGTGAGCTGGTGACCAATGGCACCTTCGACACGGATCTGAGCGGGTGGACGGCTGCGACACCGGAAACGGTGCTGACCCATAACGCGGGCCGCATCCGGGTCGCAGGCACTGCCGCAGGCGCGTACGGCAAGGCGGCGGCGACCATCCCGACCGTGATCGGCAAAACCTATGTCCTGCAGCTTGAGGGCTTTGCCGGGACCGGCTCGCCCTATGTCTACCTCGGCTCGAGCGCGGGGGCATCGAACTATGCCGCCGTCGCGCCCAGTGCGGGACCCATCACCTTCGTCGCCATTTCGGCCACGACCCATATCACCCTCTACAGCAGCGGGGCGCTCGGCGTCTTCTACAGCGAATACGACAACGTTTCGGTCAGGCTCGCGGAGCCCGACCGCTCGGCTGGCGCCAGGGGCGTGATCGCGCAGGGCACGCTGACCCGGGCGGCGGTGGCGGCCGGGGCGGAGCTGATGGGCTACAGCGGCTGGTCGGCGGCGAATTACCTCGAGCAGGCCTACAACCCGGCGCTGGACTTGGGGACCGGGGATTTCTGCGTCATGGGCTGGGTCAATTACCCCGCCGGGGGGGCGCAATATCTCTTCGCCCGGCAGGACGCTGCCCAATCCGGCCCGCGGCTGCGGATCTACACCGGCGGCGGCTCGATCACCGCGAGTTCGAGCGGCGCCACCCTGACCGGGACGCTGGCGATGACGGTCGGGGCCTGGGGGCATGTGGTCTATCTGCGGAAGGACGGCGTCGCGCAGCTCTATCTCAACGGGCGGCTGCATCTGTCGGCGGCGGATGCGGCGAGCGTCAGCAACACCAGCGCGGTGACGCGGCTGGGGGCCAATGTGAACGGGGCGTTTCCGTTGACGGCGGGCGCGCTGGCGCTGTGGCGGATCGGCGCGACCGCGCCTTCGGCCGAGCAGATCCGCAAGATCCACGCCGACGAGAAGGCCCTGTTCCAGCCCGGCGCGCAATGCACGCTCTACGGCGCCTCGGATGCCGTGACGGCGCTGGCCGAGGATCCGGTGACCGGCCTTCTGCATGTCGGCACCAGCGCGGGCCGCAGCGATTTCCGGGGCCTGCGCCGCATCGCCAACACCACCACCGCCGTTACCACCGCGATCAGCGCGATGGGCGGCCTCATCGCGGAGCAATGACATGAATGTCCGTATCGCCAAACCCGCCCAGATCCTGCGCGCGAAGCTGGCGCGACCGTCCACTGAGCGGGCAAGGCTCCTGCCGCAGCTGAGGTTCACCGGCAATGCAACCGCCACGAGCTTCGCCCTTCCGCAGGGCCAGGCCCCCTACGCCGTCTTCGCAGCCGGTGCCCTGCTGCGCGAGGGCGCGGCCGATGATTACACCACCACCTTCGACGGGTTCGTGCATCGCGTGGTCTTCGCGGTCGCCCCGGCCAGCGGCGACGACGTGACCATCTGGCCGGTGGAGGCGTGACCATGACCATCAATCAGGCCGTGCTCGACGAGCTGGGCTTCGCCAAGGGGCAGCCCCCGATGACCGGCGGGCAGTTCCGCAAGCGGGTCGAGGCCTATTTGCGCCGGGAATGGCATCCGCTGATGCGCGAGATCGACCCCGCGGGCTTCGAGACCTGGCGCGCCTCCATGCTGCCCACCGTCGCCGAGGCCGAGGCCAACTTCGCCTTCAACTGGCAACTGGCCGCCTACCGCGAGGCCAGCGCCCGCCTGGCGCGCTATCGGCTGGCAGAGGGCCGGGCCGAGATCCTCGAGGAGCAGGCAACCGGCGAACTCGACGCCGAGGGCCAGCCGATCACCGAAACCATCGTCCTCGCCCCGGCCATCCCCCCGCTGCCCGCCGAGATCGAGGCGACGGCCTATGACGAGACTGGTGCCCCGGTGGGCGTCGAGCCCATCCCCAACCCCGCGATCCTCACCGACGACACCGAACGCGCCGCCGCCCAGGCCGTGATCGACGCCACCCCGCAGCCGGTCCTGGACTTCGCGGCCGGGCTGGAAGGGTAGGGGCTATGGAATCGTTGATCCCCGCGCTCCTGACCTGGGCGACCGCGCAGGGCCCCGCCTGGGTGCTGCTGCTGGGCGCGCTCGCGGGCTGGTGGCAGCATGCGCGGGACGCCCGGGCGCGCGAGGATGCGCTGAACGACAAGCTGCTGACCGCCGCGGTCGAGGGTCAGAAGCAGACCTATGAGGCGATCAGCACCATCCGCGAGGCGCTGATCCATATTAACCGCGGGAGGCCGTGATGCGCCTGCTGCCCCGCTTCCCCAAACGCGCCGAGTCCCAAAAGGAGGCGCAACGTAAACAGGCAGAGGCCGAGCTGGCGATCGCCACCGATGCGCTGGCGTCGCTGGTTGGCGAGCTGCGCGCCGCGCTCTCCGAGGCTCAAAGGACCAGCAAATGAACTCCCTGATCGTGCAACTCAGCTCGGCCGCGGCGGCCGGCAGCATGCTCCTGGTCCTCTGGGCCTATCTGCCGCTGGCCTGGCGCCTGCGCGACCCGCTGGGCCGGATCCTGGCCGCGGCGGCGACGGTGCTGGCGCTGGCCTATCTGCTGCGCTCGGCCGCCTGGGACTGGGCGCATCTGCCCAGCGGCCCGGCCGTCAACGCGGCCTTCAACCTGCTGATCGTGCTGGCCGCCTATCTGTTCCTGCGTGGCCGCCTGCTGACCATCCCCGAACCCGAGCGCAGCCATTGGCGCTGGTGGACCGCCTGGGCCCACCCCGCCAGCCGCTGCCTCATCCCCTGGCGGCGCAAGTAGCCGCCGCACCCTCCCCGAAAGGAAACCACCATGATCCGCCAAGGACGCGCCGGGTATCCCGTGCGCGAAGTCATCGTGCATTGCGCCGCCACCCGGTCGAACTGGATGCACAACCGCCCGCTTGCCGACAAGGTCGCCGAGATCCGCCGCTGGCACGTCCAGGACCGCGGCTGGCGCGACATCGGCTATCACTGGATTATCGACCGCGACGGTGCGGTTGCCCCCGGCCGGGCCGAGACCGAGATCGGGGCCCACGTCGCCGGGCACAACGCCGGCACCATCGGGATCAGCCTGATCGGCGGCCATGGCGCGGCGGCTGACGACCGTTTCGCCGACCACTTCACCCCGGCGCAGGATTCCGCGCTGCGTCGGCTGATCGCCGAGATCGAGGGCCGCGCGGGTGGCGCGCTGAAGGTTAGCGGGCACAACGAGTATGCGCCCAAGGCCTGCCCGGGGTTCCATGTCGCCCGGTGGTATCGGCAGGGCAGGGCGTGATCGCCCGGCTTCTTGATCGCCTCGGCGCCTGGATCTGGCCCCTCGCGATCCTCGCGCTGGTGGCCTCGCACGGCGCCGCGTTCCGGACGGCCTGGTCCTGGCGCGGCGACCGGGAGGCGGCGGCGCTGGCCGAGCACCGCGACCGCCTGCAGCGGGAGATCTTCAACGCGGCCGAGGCCCTGTCCCGCACGGAATACGACCTGCGCCTGCGCCACGAGGCGCTGGCCGCCCGAGCCCTGGAGCACGACTATGCCATCCTCGCCGATCCCCGCGCTTGCCTTGTCCCTGACCCTGACGACCTGTCTCGGCTCCGCGCCCGGTGGGGTGCAACCCGCACCCCTGCCGATTGAGGCGCGGCTGCCCTGCACCGACCCGGCCGAGCTGCTGGGCGGCCGGGACTGGCGCCTGATCGTCGGCCGCATGGGCGATGCGCTGATTACCTGCGAGGGCCGGCGCGGCCTGGCGGTGCAGGGCTATGACGGGCTGGCGGGGGCGGTAGGGGGCTGAGCGAGGTGCTGGCCTTCCCTGGGCGGCACCCCGCGCTGCCCAGGGCACACAAGGGCAGGAGTACCCCCCCCGGAGGTATACGCGCGCGGGCGCGAAATTAACGGATCATCGTGACCGGACGGAGGCCCTCGTCATCATCTCGTCACCGAGGCGATACGAGAATAGCGCCGCTCCTTTTTAAAATTCTAATCACCCTAGTGACTTGCCTTGGCAGCTGACTAGTGGTTACAGGGCTGCATCCGTCCTATTAAGAAATGATAGGAACTTCATATGGTTGAAAATCTGCGTGTCTTCCGGTGTAGAAACTGTGGGCACAGGATGCGATTTGGTGCGGGACGCTGCGGCTTTTGCGGCATGCCTTCGCAAATGGCAAATCGGTACGCGTTCTGGATGATACCATTTGGTATCATCGTGGTCTTGATTATTCTCTTCCTGGGCTGAACCGCTGAAAGCGTTCTGCTCGCCCCTTTTGTCTTTCGCCGCCGCCACGCTGGCCTGCACCGCCACCAGCACCACCCCCTGCAGCCTCGTCGAGGTCGCGGGCCCTGTTTGAATATTTGTTCTCTATGTGTTCTCGTAGGGCGATGGAGAATCGCCCATGCCCGCAGTCCGTTCCTCTAACCGCTTCAACGTCCGACGGATCCGAGACTGTGCCCGCGACGGCATGCTGATCGTCATGCGCTGCAACGGCTGCCGCAGGGAGGTCAATTACTGGGCATCCGATCTCGCCGAGGTGATCGAGGATCCGTTCCACGCAGCTCATGTCCCCCCATGGGGTTGCGCCCGATGCGGCACCGAGGAGTACATGGTCATGCGCTGGCGGATTCCGGCTGCCTCCGAACTGGCCCAGGGTGTGACGGTGCGCCGGCCGGTCCGCAAGATCACCAAGTGGATCTGGAAGGATGAACAGATCTGAGGCCGTCCCGCGATCCCGATTGATTCCTGCGAAACGTCCTCCTCGCTGCACCCCCTGCCTGAGGCAGCGCTCGATGCCTGCTGCCCGGCCGCTGCTGGCCAGCGCGAAGGAGAGAGGCGCGTCACCGGGGAACGGGAACATAACGGGAACAGGCTTTGGGAGATTCTTCGGGACTCTTCGGGAAATTCCGGCCGAAAGCGACCGATGTTGTCCGAATGTTCCCTTTTCGGATTGCGCTCAGGGCTCGCGGCGGGTGCCGCTAAGTCTTTGAGACCAAACTGTATTCTGGGAAATCGGCTGGAGCGGGTAGCGGGAATCGAACCCGCGCGTTCAGCTTGGGAAGCTGACAGGCTACCATTACATCATACCCGCGCAGAGGGGGATCTACCGGGCGGGCGCGGCAGCGTCAAGGGGCGGAAAGACGCGAGGCAGGGTGTCCGGGACAAGGCACCGACCAAGGCCCCGACGGGGACGGGCGGGGGGCGGGGCCGACCCGAACCGGGGCGCGGGTGCCAGAGCCGGGTCCCGGCAGCGGCCCGCCCCGCGGGGCAAGAAAAAAGCCCGGCATGCGCCGGGCCTTTCATGGATCAGAACGGGATCTCGTCATCCATGTCCGAGCCGCCGCCACCGCCGAAGCCCGACCCGCCGCGGCTGCTGCCGCCCGCGCTGCCGCCGCTGCCGCCGCCGAAGCCCGAGGAACCACCCCGGCCGCCGCCCGAGGGCGCCGAGCCGCCATAGCTGCCGCCACCCATGGAATCGTCGTAGGAGGGGCCGGAACCGCCGCCCTCACCACGCCCGTCCAGCAGCGTCAGCGTGCTGTTGAAGTTGCGCAGCACCACCTCGGTGGAATAGCGGTCCTGGCCCGACTGGTCCTGCCATTTGCGGGTTTCCAGCGCACCCTCAATATAGACCTTCGAGCCCTTGCGCAGATATTGCTCGGCGATCCGCGCCAGCCCCTCGTTGAAGATCGCCACCGAATGCCATTCGGTCTTCTCCCGCCGCTCGCCCGAATTGCGGTCGCGCCAGGTCTCCGAGGTGGCGATGCGCAGGTTCACCACCTTGCCGCCATTCTGGAAGCTGCGGACCTCGGGATCGCGGCCGAGATTGCCGATCAGGATCACCTTGTTGACCGAACCTGCCATGTTGTGTCGCCCCGCGTCTTGCCGAATCTGTGTCGTGCATGGGTACACCACATGATCTGGGTTAGAAACATGATAACGCCAATCCGCCGGCCCCGGGGCGCCCGGCCCGGCGCCCGCTTGGCGACAGATCGATTCGCGGCTATGATCGCGCGCACTAGGGGATCGTGAAGGGGCATGAGATGCTCAAACTGCTGCTGACGGCGGGGCTTGTGGTCGCTGCGACCGGAGCGGACGCCAGCGGGCTGCGGCTGGCGGGCGCGGGAACGGCGCCGGTGTCGCGGGCCGATACGTTCCGCACCCAGACCCGGCTGATGGACACGCGGCTGTCGCGGCAATATTCCGCCTCGGCGCCGCAGGGTGCGGCGGTGCCCGCCGTGACCTATCAAGGCAGCTATCGCGGCGAATTCATCGGCATCGCCCGCGCCGCCGCCAGCCGCCATGGCGTGCCCGAGGAGCTGTTCCTGCGCCTCGTCAATCAGGAGAGCCGCTGGAATCCCGGCGCCGTCTCGCCCGCGGGGGCCCGGGGCCTGGCGCAGTTGATGCCCGATACGGCGACGCTGCTGGGGGTCGATATCAACGATCCGCATCAGAACCTCGAGGGAGGCGCGCGCTTCCTCAGGATGATGTACGACCGGTTCGGCAGCTGGCGCCTGGCGCTCGCCGCCTATAACGCGGGTCCCGGCGCGGTCGAGCAGCACAACGGCGTGCCCCCCTATGCCGAGACCACGAATTACGTGCAGGTCATCCTGGGCTCCGGCTGACCCGCTCTATCTTTGTTCTTCAAATATCCACGGGGATTTTCAAGGGGGGCGTGCCCCCCTTGAAGCGGGGGGCGCGGGGGGCGGCAGCCCCCCGCCCTTCGAGTCTCTCGGGGCG
>NZ_QDDR01000007.1 GCF_003075525.1 Pararhodobacter aggregans
TCATCGAGGCGCTGGCCGACAAGCTGGGCGCGGCGGTGGGCGCGTCGCGCGCGGCGGTGGATTCGGGCTATGCGCCGAACGACTGGCAGGTCGGCCAGACCGGCAAGGTGGTGGCCCCGGCGCTCTACGTGGCGGTGGGCATCTCGGGCGCGATCCAGCATCTGGCGGGGATGAAGGATTCCAAGGTGATCGTGGCGATCAACAAGGACGAGGAGGCGCCGATCTTCCAGGTCGCCGATTACGGTCTGGTCGGTGACCTGTTCACCCTCGTCCCGGAACTGACCGCGAAACTGTGAGGGGGTGGTGCGTGCAAGCACGCACCCTACGCAGCCGAGACAGCGGCCCGCCAGAGATGGCGGGCCGTTTGCCCTTGCCGCCCCTCACAGCGCCCCCTGCAGCAGTGCCGCGCGCAGCCGTGCCAGGCCCTCCGCACGATCTTCGGGATCAAGGGCGATCTGGCGCAGCCCTTCCCGCGCCGTCACCGGACGGCGCAGCCAGTCGGGCGCGGGCAAGTCGATCAGCACCCCCCGCGGCGGCAGAACCTCCACCAGCAGCCGCATCCGCGGCACCCAGGCTTCGACCAGCCCCCGGCGCACCAGCGTGAAACGCTCGGGACAGACGGCAGCGAGACTGCCCAGCGCATGGCCGGTGAAGGCGAAGGCCGCGAAATCCACCTCCGGAAACAGGGCCTTGAGCGGCGCCCGCGCGGCCAGAAACCGGTCGTTGCGGCGCGGATGCACGCGGTAGAAAACATTGGACAGATTGCCCAGCGGCGGCAGCACCAGCGCGAAGGCGACCGCCCAGCGCGCCCGCCCCGCCAGCGCCGGGTCAGCCAGATGCAGGTCCACGCCTTCGACCTGCGCGGCGGGCACCAGCAGCCGGTCCAGCACCCGCGTCCCCAGCGGCCCCGCCATCCGGTCCGGCCCCCGCGGCCCGATCAGCATCAGCGCCCGGTGGCGCAGCGCGGCGCAGGCCGGGCTCTGCCCCAGAGGCGGCACGCCCGCGCGCCCGCGGTCCAGCGGTTGCGGAAAGTGTTGCATGGCCCGTCCCCTTTCATCGCCCGCCAGGAATTCTATCCCCGAATGCTTACAATCCCCTAACCCCGCCCGGTTTCGCCGCGGGGTAAGACTTGCGCCCCCCGGCGCCGGATGCATAAGGTCGCCGCAATCAACCGGGGACAGGTCATGGACATTCAGAGCGTGGGGATCGTCGGCGCGGGGCAGATGGGCAACGGGATCGCCCATGTCTTCGCCATGGCCGGCTTCGATGTGGTGCTCAACGACATCTCGGAGGACGCGCTGAGCCGGGCGCTGGCGCTGATCGACAAGAACCTCGAACGCCAGGTGCAGCGCGGCAAGATCGAGCCGGAGGTCAAGGCCGCCGCCCTCGCCCGGATCCGCACCACGACCCGGCTGGCCGATGTCGGCCCGACCGATCTGGTGATCGAGGCCGCGACCGAGCGCGAGATGGTCAAGCAGGCGATCTTCGAGGATCTGCTGCCGCATCTGAAACCGCATACGATCCTGACCTCGAACACCTCGTCCATCTCGATCACCCGGCTGGCCAGCCGCACCGACCGGCCCGAACGCTTCATGGGTTTCCATTTCATGAACCCGGTGCCGGTGATGCAACTGGTGGAGCTGATCCGCGGCATCGCCACGGATGACGCGACCTACAAGACCATGCATGCGGTGGTCGAGAAGCTGGGCAAGACCGCCGCCTCGGCCGAGGATTTCCCGGCCTTCATCGTCAACCGCATCCTGATGCCGATGATCAACGAGGCGGTCTACACGCTTTACGAGGGCGTGGGCTCGGTCAAATCGATCGACGAATCGCTGAAACTGGGGGCCAACCACCCGATGGGCCCGCTGGAACTGGCGGATTTCATCGGGCTCGACACCTGCCTCGCGATCATGAACGTGCTGCATGACGGGCTGGCGGATACCAAGTACCGCCCTTGCCCGCTGCTGACCAAATATGTCGAGGCCGGCTGGCTGGGCCGCAAGACCCAGCGCGGTTTCTACGATTACCGGGGCGAAGTCCCTGTCCCGACGCGGTGAGACAAAAGGAGGGGGGCCAGCCCCCCTCGGCGCGCGAGGCGCGCCTCACCCCCCGGGATATTTTCAGAACGAAGATACGAGGTTAAGGAAGGGTTAAGGCCCTTCTTTGCGCCGCAAATATCCTCGGGGGTGAATTGGCTGAAAGCCAAGAGGGGGCAGAAGGCCCCCTCCCTTCGGCGCCGCGGCACGCGGCGCCGCTGGTCGCCCGAGGAGGGCGCGGCGAAGCCGCTCCCGACGAGGGCGAAACCCCTCCCCCCTTTTCAGAAGAACTGCTCGCGGATCAGGCGTTCCTCCAGCCCGTGGCCGGGGTCGAAGAGCAGCCGGTGGCGGATCCGGGGTTCCGAGCGGACCTCGACCGAGACCACGTCGCGCACCGATTGTCCGTCCCCTTCCGCCATCACCGGCCGCTTGCCCGGGTCCAGCACGTCGAAGCGGACCGAGGCCGCCTTGGGCAGCAGCGCGCCGCGCCAGCGGCGGGGGCGGAAGGCGGCGACTGCCGTCAGGGCCAGCACATCGGCGCCGATCGGCAGGATCGGGCCATGGGCCGAGTAGTTGTACGCGGTGGACCCGGCCGGCGTGGCCAAGAGCGCGCCGTCGCAGACCAGTTCCTCCATCCGCACCAGCCCGTCGACGGAAATCCGAAGCCGCGCCGCCTGCGGCCCGGCGCGCAGGAGCGAGACCTCGTTGATCGCCAGCGCCTCGTGCACCACGCCCTTGCGGTCGGTCGCTTTCATCGCCAGCGGGTTCAGCACCGTCTCCTGCGCCGCCTCCAGCCGGGCGGGCAGATCCTCGGTCGCGTAATTGTTCATCAGAAAGCCGACCGTGCCCCGGTTCATCCCGTAGACCGGCACATCGCGGTGCTGGGTGGCGTGCAGCGTCTCCAGCATGAAACCGTCGCCGCCCAGCGCCACGATCACCCCGGCCTGCGCCAGCGGCGCCTCGCCATAGAGCCCCACCAGTTCCGCGCGGGCGGCCTGCGCCGCCTCGGCATGGCTGGCCAGAAAGACGATGGGGCGTCGGCGGCCCTGCCCTGTGGTCACGTTTCTCTCCCGCTCGTCCCGGCCCGTCAGGTTTCGCAAATGCGGCGCGGGCCCGCAATCGGAAAGGGCAATTCGCATCCGGCGCGCATTGCGGCGTTTTCAGCGCTTTCCGCACAGGCGGGGCTGCGATAAACAGCGCCACGACAGCCCCCTTGCCTTGCCCCGGAGATGCGCATGACCCCCTCGACCGGCTTCTTCACCGAAGACCTCGCCACCCGCGACCCCGAGATCGCCCGGGCCATCGGCCTCGAACTGGGCCGTCAGCGCGACGAGATCGAGCTGATCGCCTCGGAAAACATCGTGTCCAAGGCGGTGATGCAGGCCCAGGGCTCGGTCATGACGAACAAGTATGCCGAGGGCTATCCGGGCAAGCGCTATTACGGCGGCTGCCAGTATGTCGACATCGCCGAGGAACTGGCGATCGAGCGCGCCAAGCAGCTCTTCGGCTGCAACTTCGCCAACGTGCAGCCGAACTCGGGCAGCCAGATGAACCAGGCGGTGTTCCTGGCGCTCTTGCAGCCCGGCGACACCTTCATGGGCCTCGACCTCAATTCGGGCGGGCACCTGACGCATGGCAGCCCGGTCAACATGTCGGGCAAGTGGTTCAACGTCGTCTCCTACGGGGTGCGGGCGCAGGACCAGATCCTCGATATGGACGAGGTCCGGGCCAAGGCGCGCGAGCACAAGCCGAAGCTGATCCTGGCCGGTGGCACTGCCTATTCCCGCGTCTGGGACTGGGCCGCCTTCCGCGAGATCGCCGACGAGGTCGGGGCCTATCTGCACGTCGACATGGCGCATATCGCGGGTCTCGTGGCGGGGGGCGTCCATCCCTCGCCGCTGGAGCACGCGCATGTCTGCACCACGACGACCCACAAGTCGCTGCGCGGCCCGCGGGGCGGGATGATCCTGTGCAACGACCCGGACATCGCCAAGAAGATCAACTCGGCCGTGTTCCCGGGTCTGCAGGGCGGGCCGCTGATGCATGTGATCGCCGCCAAGGCCGTGGCCTTCGGCGAGGCGCTGGAGCCCGGCTTCAAGGATTACGCGGCGCAGGTGGTGAAGAACGCGCAGGCGATGGCCGATCAGCTGCTCAAGGGCGGGATCAACATCGTCTCGGGCGGGACCGACAACCACCTGATGCTGGCCGACCTGCGGCCGAAGAAGGTGACCGGCAAGGCGGCCGAGGCGGCGCTGGGCCGCGCCCATATCACCTGCAACAAGAACGGCATTCCGTTTGACCCGGAAAAGCCCTTCGTCACCTCGGGCATCCGGCTGGGCACCCCCGCCGGCACCACCCGCGGCTTCAGCGAGGCCGAGTTCCGCCAGATCGCCGACTGGATCGTCGAGGTGGTGGACGGGCTCGCCGCCCATGGCGAGGGTGGCAATGCCGAGGTCGAGGCCGCCGTCCGCGCCAAGGTGCAGGCCCTTTGTGACCGCTTCCCGCTCTACCCCGGGCTCTGAGCGCTGGGCGGACGGGCGACACGGCGGCTCGAACGCGCGTTGGGCGACACGGTCCGCGCGCGCCTGCCGGCTCCGATCGAGGAGCCGGCGATGTTCGTGCTCAAGCATCTCTGGGCCGGGCTCTTCGGCGGCGTGCTGCTTGTCGCCATCTTGCTGTCGAACCTGCTGTGGGACCCGGCCTGGCCGGTTGCCCGCTATGACGCGCTTTTCCTCGTCGCGCTGCTGACCCAGGCGCTTTTCCTGCATTACCGGCTGGAATCGCGCGAGGAAGTGGCGGCCCTGGTCGCCTTTTCCGTGCTGGGGCTGGGGATCGAGGGCTACAACACCGCCAGCGGTCACTGGTCCTATCCCGAGGAAGGCGCCTTCGCCGTGGCCCATGTGCCGCTCTTCGTCGGCGCCATGTATGCGGCGGTCGGCGTCTGCGTGATCCGCATGATCCGCATTTTCGACATGACCTTCGCCCCCTATCCGCCGCGCCCCGTGGCCTTTGCCCTGGCCGCGGCGATCTATGCGAATTTCTTCACCCAGCATCTGTGGATCGACCTGCGGATCGGCCTTTTCGCGCTGATCCTGCTGACTTTCTGGCGGACGCGAATCTGGTTCACGCCCTGCCCGGGACGGCGCTGGTGGATGCCGATGCTGCTGTCGCTCGTGCTGTCGGCGCTGGGGGTCTGGCTGGCCGAGAATCTGGGCACCGTCACCGGCACCTGGCTCTATGACGGGCAGGCGGTGCATGAATGGGTCAGCCTCGCGACCCTTGGCTCGTGGGTGCTGTTCCTTTATGTCGCGCTCATGGTGGCCCTGGCGGTCCTGCCGGAGGCCACAGCCCGCGCCCCGCTCACGCCCGTCGAAGATTGAGGTCTGACATGCCCCTGCTGACCACCCTCCGCCACGGCACGCCGACCGATCTGCCGCCCTTGCTGATCGTGCACGGGCTTTTCGGCTCGGCCCGCAACTGGGGGGCCATCGCCAAGCGCATCTCCGACAGCCGCGCCGTGGTGGCGGTGGACATGCGCAACCATGCGGGCAGTTTCTGGGACGAGGAGCATACCTATCCCGCCATGGCCGCCGACCTCGCCGCGGTGATCGAGGCCGAGGGCCGGCCCATGGACGTGATGGGGCATTCGATGGGTGGCAAGACCTCGATGTGGCTGGCCCTGACCCGGCCCGAGCTGGTCAACCGGCTGGTGGTGGCCGATATCGCGCCCGTCGCTTATGGCCACAGCCAGAATCACCTGATCGCCGCCATGCGCGGCCTCGACCTGAGCGGGCTCGACAACCGGCGCGAGGCCGATGCGCGGCTGGCCGAGACGGTCAGCGACCCCGGCGTGCGCGCCTTCCTGCTGCAATCGCTGGATCTGAAGGCCGAGCCGCCCTGCTGGCGGCTCAACCTCGACGCGCTGGAGCGGCAAATGGACCTTATCACCGGCTGGCCGGACACGAGCGGCCTGACGCCCTATACCGGTCCCACGCTGTTCCTGTCCGGCGCGCTGTCCGATTACGTCACGCCCGAGGCCCGCCCGGCGATCCGCGCCCTGTTCCCGCAGGCGCGTTTCGCCAAACTGCCCGGCGCGGGCCATTGGCTGCATGCCGAAAAGCCGCGCGATTTCGAGGCGACGCTGCGGGTGTTCTTCGACTGATCCGTCAGAGCGATTGCAGCTTGCGCGCCACCAGCCAGCTGACCGGCAGCGCCAGCAACGCGCCGATGACCGCCGCCACGATGATCGACTGGAAGTCGTACAGGTTCAGCGACACCGCAACCACGACGCCGATCCCGGCCAGCGTGGTTCCGACGATGGCGTACAGCAGGCTCGTCAGGCGAAACATGGTCATCCCTCTCGTACTGGTTTCGCCAAGCATAGCGGCGGTGGCGGCGGTGTCCTTGATCTTGCTCAAGTTGTGCCCGGCCGACCTCAGCCGCCGCAGTCGAGCCGCGCATTCATCACCCCGCTGTCGCCCTGCGCGCTGCCCGCGACCAGCGCGCAGCCGCTGACGGCCTCGGCGGCGCGGGGCATGGCGGCCAGGATCGCCTGGTGCTGGCCGCGGCGGGCATAGCCAAGGCGGATCACCTGCACCCGGGGCCGCGCCCGGTCACGGTCCACGTAGACCGCATAGTCGCGGCCGTCGAGCGTGACGCGCCCTTCCTCGGCCCCCCAGAAGGCACGGTCGGGCGAGGCACAGGCGGCAAGCAGCAGAAGGGCAAGGAGCGGGCGCATCCCGCGAGTGTCGCGCCCCTTGGTTAACGCAGGCTTAACGCGAGCCACCCTTGCGAGCGGGGGCCCGCTTGCGCTATCAGGGCGGCGCGGGTGATTAGCTCAGTTGGTAGAGCGTCTCGTTTACACCGAGAATGTCGGCGGTTCGAGTCCGTCATCACCCACCATTCCCCGACCACCAGCCATGAAAAAAGCCCCGATCCGCAAGGGACCGGGGCCTTCTGCAACCGATGGGCCGGATCTTACATCGCCGGCAGCAGGACGTGGTCGATCACATGGATCACGCCGTTCGACTGGATCACGTCGGCGGTGGTGACATGGGCCATGTTGCCCTGACCGTCTTCGATGGTGATGACGCCATCCACGTTGGTGGCGGTGAATTCGCAGCCGCCCACGGTGGTGAAGGTATGCGAGCCGCCATCGGCCGAGATCATGCCGTTGATGTCACCCCAAAGCGCGCGGGCCGGGATCACGTGGCAGGTCAGGATGGTCTGCAGGGTCTGCAGGTTTTCCGGCTTCAGCAGGTCCTCGACGGTGCCCGCGGGCAGCATGGCGAAGGCTTCATCGGTCGGCGCCAGCACGGTGAAGGGGCCCTCGCCCTGCAGCGTGTCCACCAGGCCCGCGGCCTGAACGGCGGCAACCAGCGTGGTGTGGATCGGCGAGTTCACCGCGTTCTCGATGATGTTCATCGATTCCATCATCGGCGCACCGCCGACGGTCGGATTGGCCAGCGCGAAGGTCGAGCTGAAGGCGGTGATGGCGGCAGCAGCAAAAAGCGTTTTCATGTGGTTTCTCCCTTGGAACCAGATCAGGGGCGTTTCCTTTGCCCATGACCCAGTTACGAAGCGAAAGGCGCGGCAGTTTCCTGCCGCGCCCTTTTTCTTTGTCACAGGCTCGTGAGCAGAGCCGCTTGGGTCAGAGGCTGGTGAGCGGCGCCGCGGCCAGAACCGGCCCGGTCGGCAGATCGCCGGGCGATCCGCCCTCGGGCTCCAGCGAGACGGCCAGCGTCACGCCCGGGCCGACGGCATCGGTGGCCAGCGCCTCGTGATCGCCCCTGAGCAGGCCCAGCGAGCGCGGCACGCCGTCCTCGCCGATCGCCCAGAGCTGATAGTCCTGCCCCGCGCCCGCACCCGGGCCGCTGCGGTCGATCTGCAACATCGCGCCGTCGAAGCGGGCCTCGAACACCAGCGCGCCGCCATCCAGCCGGGCGACCAGCTCGGCCGGTTGCGGCGGGAATTGCGGCCAGATCACCACGGCCAGCGCCAGCACCGCCGCCACCAGCGTCCCGCTCAGCCACAGCCAGCCGAAGCGGCGGCGTCCGGCCGGGGCCGGGGCCTCGTCCCCCCCGAAGAGCGCCGCCTCGACCCGGGGGAAGACCTCGGGCGAGACGGGGCCATCCTCGTAGGCCGCGTTCAGCAGCGCCAGCCGGTTCTCCCAGGCGGCGATGCGTTCCTGCAACGCGCCTTCAAGCTCGGCGCGCTTGGCCACCGCCTGCCGCTCGGGCGCGGGCAGCACGCCCAGCACGTATTCCGCGGCCAGAAGGTCGTCGCGGTCCTCGGGCGGCCAGGCGTCGGATTGAAAGGTGTCGCTCATCTGTCCAGGCACTCCCTCAGGCGCAGCAGGCCCCGGCGCAACCACGTCCGCATCGTGTTCAGCGGCACGCCGTGGCGTTCGGCGAGGTCTACATATGAGAGCCCTTGCAGATAGGCACCCTTGATCGCAAGGGCGCGGTCATTTTCCAGCTCGTCGAAGCAATCGACAACGCGCCGCGCCTCGCCCTGGGCGATGAGGCCGGCTTCGGCCCCGACCGCCGTGTCGGCGATACGGTCCAGCGGGTCCTGCCCGTCCTCGTCGCGCGCGACCTCCTGACGGAACCCGGCGCGTTCGGGCCGGGCCCGCAGCCGGTCCAGCGCGTGATTGCGGGCCACGGCAATGAGCCAGCTCATGCCCGCCCCCCGTTCGGGGCGGTACTGGGCGGATCGTTGCCAGACCCTTATGAAAACTTCCTGCATGGCGTCATCCACCTCGGCTCTGTTGCCGAGGATACGGGTCAGCACGCCGGATAGTTTCGCGGCGGTGGCGGCATAGAGCGCCTCGAAGGCGGAACGGTCCCCCCCGGCGACGCGTTGCAGCAAAAGGCTGATCTGGTCGACCGTCACATTTCCTCCGTTCTGGCGGCCTCGGCTCGGGCGCCTTGTTCCGGGCATGGCCCGGCTCAAAGCTAGAGCCCGGCGACGTTACGTCCAGAGGATTTGCCGCTGGACAGCGGGAAGAGTGGCGAGTACCAAATTCCAGATAGAGAATGCCATTCCAAGGGGGGAATGCCGCTTGAGCGACGAGGCCGCCTTGCAGCGTCCGGTGGGGGCGCTGGTGCATGCGCTGCGCATCCTGCGGCACCTCTCGGCCCTGGGTCGGCCTGCGGGCGTCAACGCCATTTCCCGCGCCACCGGCGTCAGCCCCTCCACCTGTTTCAACCTCCTGCGGACCTTGGCGGCCGAGGGGCTGGTGACCTTCGACGCGGGCGACAAGACCTATCGCCCCGGTCTGGGGCTGGTCGAACTGGCGGTGGGCGTGCTGGGCACCAACCCCGGCGACCTGATCCGCCCGGAACTGGAACGCCTCGCCCGTCAGTACCGCGTGCTGATGTGCCTGTGGCACATCACCGGCGACGACCGCATCGTCCTGATCGAACGCGCTTTCGAGCCCGCCGCGACCCGCGTGGACCTGCCGCTGGGCAAGCGCCTGCCCGCCTATACCGGCGGCGTCGGCCGGGTGCTGGCCGCCCAGCGCGGCCTGCCCGAGGCCGAGATCCGCCGCCATTACGACGCGCTGCGCTGGGAAAGCCCGCCGCCCGATTTCGCCGCCTACCGCGCCAGTATCGAGGCCGCGGGCCGCGACGGCTATGCCGAGGATCTGGGCCAGCTCTATGTCGGTGTCGATGTGGTCGGCGCGCTGATCGTGGATGCCGCGGGTCAGGCGCGCTATGGTATGTCCAGCATCTCGTTGGCCGGGCAGATGGATGATGACGCCCGCCGCGCCATCGGCGAGGATCTGGTCCAGACCTGCCGCCGCATCGGCCATGCGCTATTCGCCGCGCCAGATGGCGCGTTTCCCGTTTCGACCTGAGAGGAGTCCGTGATGGAAGGTCCCGTCCGCTATGAATCCCACGGCGATATCGCCGTGATCCGCATCGACAACCCGCCGGTGAACGCCACCAGCCACGCGGTGCGTGAAGGGCTTGTCGCTGCCGCCGCGCACTTCGCCGCCTCGCCCGAGAAGGTCGCGGTGCTGGTGGCCGAGGGGCGCACCTTCATCGCCGGGGCCGATATCACCGAATTCGGCAAGACCCCGAAGGAGCCGCATCTGCCCGATGTGATCCACCGGATCGAGGCCAGCGAAAAGCCGGTGGTCTGCGTGATCCACGGCACGGCGCTGGGTGGCGGGTTCGAGGTGGCGCTGGGCTGTCATTACCGGGTGATGCTGAAAGGCGCGCGGATCGGCCTGCCCGAGGTCAATCTGGGCCTGCTGCCCGGCGCCGGCGGTACGCAGCGCCTGCCGCGGCTGATCGGCATCGTGCCCGCGTCCGAGATCTTCACCTCGGCCGCGCAGGTCAAGGCCGAGGATTGTCTGGCGCTGGGGATCGTCGACGAACTCTCGACCGCCGACCCCTTCGAGGCCGGGATGACCTTCGCTCGCAAGGTTCTGGCCGAGGGCCTGCAGGTGCGCCGGGTCAGCGAGATGTCGGTGCCGCCGACCGATGCCGAGGCGCTGGCGGCGCTGAAGAAGAAGGTGGCGAAGGCCAACCCCGGCCATGTCTGCCACCTGCGCGCCATCGACACGGCGGTCGAGGGCACCAGACTGCCCTTCGCCGAGGGGATGAAGCTGGAACGCGCGGCCTTCTGGGACATGATGCAGACCCCCCAGCGCGCCGCCATGATCCACGCCTTCTTCAGCGAGCGGAAGGTGGCCTCGCTGCCCGAGTTGAAGGGCGTGGAGCCGCGCAAGCTGGCGCAGATCGGCGTGATCGGCGGCGGCACGATGGGCGGCGGCATCGCCGTCTCCTGCCTGCTGAACGGGCTCTCGGTGGTGCTGATCGAACGCGACGCCGAAGCGGTCGAGAAGGCGCATAACGGCATCGCCCGCACGCTCGCGGACAGCGTGAAGCGCGGCAAGCTGGGGGCGGATGCGCGCGACATGCTGCTGGCCGACAAGCTCTTGGTGACCGACGATTACGCCAGATTGTCCAACGCCGATCTGGTGATCGAGGCGGTCTTCGAGTCGATGGAGGTGAAGAAGGATGTCTTCACCAAGCTCGATGCCGTCTGCAAGCCGGGCGCGGTGCTGGCCACGAACACCTCGTATCTGGACGTGGACGAGATCGCCGCCATGACCAAACGCCCCGAGGATGTGATCGGCCTGCATTTCTTCAGCCCGGCGCATGTCATGCGGCTTTTGGAAATCGTGGTCGCCGCCAAGACCGCCAAGGATGTCGTGGCCACCGGCTTCGCGCTGGCCAAGGCGCTGAAGAAGGTCCCGGTCCGCGCCGGTGTCTGCGACGGGTTCATCGGCAACCGCATCCTCAAGACCTATCGCACGGCGGCCGATATCATGGTGCTGGAAGGCGCCTCGCCCTTCCAGGTGGACAAGGCGCTGGAGGATTTCGGCTTCGCCATGGGGCCCTATGCGGTGGCCGACCTTGCGGGCATCGACATCGGCTACCTGACCCGCAAGCGTCTGGCGCCGACCCGCAAGCCGGGCGAGCGTTGGGGCGAATGGGGCGATGTGCTGTACGAAATGGGCCGGCTGGGTCGCAAGACCGGCCACGGACATTATGTTTACGACGAAGCCAGCCCCAAGGGCCGCCCCGACCCCGAGGTCGAGGAGATCATCGCCCGCGAGCGCAACGCCAAGGGGATCACGCCGCGCAGCTTCACCGACGCGGAGATCGTCGAGCGCTACATGGCGGCGATGATAAACGAGGGCGCCAAGGTGGTGGGCGAGGGGATCGCGCTGCGCCCGCTCGACGTGGATGTGACCAAGCTCTTCGGCTACGGTTTCCCGCGTTTCCGGGGCGGGCCGATGCATTACGCCGATGCCGTGGGGCTGGACAAGGTGCTGGCCAGCGTCGAGGCGGCCTATCAGGCGGGCGACGCGATCTTCGAACCCGCGCCGCTGCTGACGAAACTGGTGGCCGAGGGCAAGACCTTCGCCGATCTGAACTGACCAACGGGGCGCGCCCCGCGCGGCGCGCCTTTCCCCCGGGGAGGAGCAAGAACCATGCGTGAAGCCGTCATCGTTTCCACCGCCCGCACCGCCATCGGCAAGGCCTATCGCGGCGCCTTCAACAAGACCCATGGCGTGACCATCGCCGCCCATGCCGCGCGCCATGCCGTGGACCGCGCGGGGATCGACCCGGCGCTGATCGAGGATTCGATCTGGGGCTGCGCGCTGCCCGAAAACGTCACCGGCGGCAACATGGCCCGCCAGGTGGTGATCCGCGCCGGCCTGCCGGTCAGCGTGGCGGGCACCACGGTGAACCGCTTCTGCGCCAGCGGGTTGCAGGCCATCGCCATGGGCGCCCACATGATAACCCAGGAAAGCGCGCGTGCCATGCTGGTGGGGGGCGTCGAAAGCATCAGCCTCAACCAGCCGAGCCCCCGGAACGCACCCGAGCCGTGGATCCTCGAACACAAGCCGGAACTCTATCTGCCGATGATCGACACCGCCGATATCGTCGCCCAGCGCTATGGCGTCAGCCGCGAGGCGCAGGACGAATACGCGCTGCGCTCGCAGCAGCGGATCGCGGCGGCGCAGGCGGGCGGGATCTTCGCCGATGAAATCGTGCCGATGGACGTGATGATGGGCGTTCAGGACAAGGTGACGAAGGAGATCAGCGAGAAAGCGGTGACGCTGACCCAGGACGAATGCAACCGGCCGTCGACCACGCTCGACGGGCTGGCCTCGCTCGACCCCGTGCGCGGCCCCGGCAATTTCGTCACGGCGGGCAACGCCAGCCAGCTTTCGGACGGCGCCGCCTCGCTGGTGCTGATGGAAGCCAGGGAGGCCGAGCAACTGGGCCTCGAACCCCTCGGCGCCTTCCGCGGTTTCGCCGTCGCGGGCTGCGAGCCTGACGAGATGGGCGTGGGGCCGATCTATGCCGTGCCGCGGCTGCTGGACCGGGCGGGGCTGATCGTCGACGACATCGACCTGTGGGAATTGAACGAGGCCTTCGCCAGCCAGTGCCTTTACTGCCGCGACCAGCTGGGCATCGACCCCGAGAAATACAACGTCAATGGCGGCTCGATCGCCATCGGCCACCCCTACGGCATGTCGGGGGCGCGGATGGCGGGGCATATCCTGCTGGAAGGCCGCCGCCGCAAGGCGAAATGGGGCGTCGTCACCATGTGCATCGGCGGCGGCGCCGGGGCCGCGGGCCTGTTCGAGATCTTCTGAGGGAGGAAGTCATGGACCTGAACTATACCGCCGAGGAAATGGCCTTCCGCGAGGAAGTCCGCGCCTTCCTCAAGGCCAAGCTCCCGCCCGAGATCGCCGCCAAGGTCGCCTCGGCCACCCAGCTGAGCAAGGCCGATTACGACCTCTGGCATCTGGCGCTGGCCGAGCAGGGCTATCTCTCCGGTCCCTGGCCGAAGAAATTCGGCGGTCAGGAATGGTCGGCCGTGCAGAAACACATCTTCGAGGAGGAATGCGCACTGGCCCATGCGCCGCGCATCGTCCCCTTCGGCGTGGCGATGCTGGCCCCGGTGCTGCAGGCCTTCGGCTCGAAGGAGCAGCAGGATTACTACCTGCCCCGTATCCTGTCGGGCGAGGATTGGTGGTGCCAGGGCTATTCCGAACCCGGCGCGGGCTCGGATCTGGCCTCGCTCAAGACCCGCGCGGTGCGGGAGGGAGATCATTACATCGTCAACGGGCAGAAGACCTGGACCACGCTGGGTCAATACGCCAACAAGATCTTCTGCCTCGTGCGCACCGGGACCGAGGGCAAGCCGCAGGAAGGCATCAGCTTCCTGCTGATCGACATGGAGACCCCCGGGATCGAGGTCCGGCCGATCATCCTGATCGACGGCGAGCATGAGGTGAACGAGGTCTGGTTCACCGATGTGAAGGTCCCGGTCGAGAACCTGGTCGGCAAGGAGAACGAGGGCTGGACCTATGCCAAATACCTGCTGACCCATGAACGGACCGGCATTGCGGGCGTGGGCGGCACCAATGCCGGGCTGCAGGCGCTGAAGCGGCTGGCGCATAGCGAGATGCAGCACGGCCGTCCGCTGATCGAGGATCCGCTCTTCGCCGCGCGGCTGGCCCGGTTCGAGATCGAGCTGATGGCCATGGCCACCTTCAACCTGCGCACCGTGGCGGGCGCCGATGCGGGCAAGGCGCCCGGGGCGGAAAGTTCGATGCTGAAGATCAAGGGCTCGATCATGCGCCAGCAGATCAACGATCTGGCCCGGCGCGCGGTGGGCCCCTGGGCCATGCCCTTCGTGTCCGAACAGATGGAGGGGAACCTCTACCACCCGGGGCCGGACTATTCGGCCAAGGCGTCGAACGTGTACCTCAACAACCGCAAGATCTCGATCTATGGCGGGTCGAACGAGGTGCAGCGCGGGATCATTACCAAGGCCATTCTGGGGCTCTGAGGGGGGGGCGGAACCATGGATTTCAACCATACCGAAGAACGCCGGATGCTGGCCGATTCGCTGCGCCGCTCCTTGGAGCGCGGGGCGGATTGGGCGGCGCTGGCCGAGCTGGGGGTGCTGGGCGCGCTCTTTACCGAGGACGAGGGCGGCTTCGGCGGCCAGGGCTTCGACATCGCCGTGATCTTCGAGGAACTGGGCCGCGCCGGATCGGACGCCCCGGTGCTGGAGGCGGGGCTGGCGGGCGGGCTGATCGCCGACGCGGGCCGTGCCGATCTGGTGGAACGGATCATCGGCGGCGACCTCAAGGTCGCGCTGGCCCATGCCGAGCCGGGGATGCGCTATGACCTCGGGCCGGTCTCGGCCTCGGTCCATGACGGGCATCTGTCCGGGCGCAAGAGCTTCGCCACCAATGCCGAGGGCGCCGATCTGCTGGTCGTCTCGGCCGTCGCGCAGGGCAAGACCGCGCTCTTCCTCGTCGATCCGAAAGCGCAGGGCGTGACGCTACACACCACGCCCGCGTTGATGGGCGGCACGATCAGCGAGATCACCTTCGACCGCGCCCCGGCCGAGCCTCTGGGCGATGCCGGAACGCTGGAGGCCCGTGTCGCCGCCGCCACGCTCGCGGTCTGCGCCGATGCGCTGGGGGCGATGGAGACGGCCAAGGCGATGACGCTGGACTACCTGCGCACCCGCAAGCAATTCGGCGTGCCGATCGGCAAGTTCCAGGCGCTGCAACACCGCATGGCCGATGTCGCCATCGAGATCGAGATGGCGCGCTCGGCGCTCATCAACCTTGCCGGGCACCTGAGCGCCCCGGCGCCGACCCGCGACCGGCATGTGAGCGCCGCGAAGAACCTGATCGGCCGCGTGGCCAGACTGGTGGCGGAAGAGGCGATCCAGATGCATGGCGGCATCGCCATGACCGAGGAATACGCGCTTTCGGACGTGGCCCGCCGTCTGGTCGCCGTCGATCACCGTTTCGGCGACGAGGATTGGCATCTGGCCCGGTTCATGAAGCTTTCGGCATGAATGACGCCCGCGCCCATGGTGTCACCGGCACCGCGCGTCTGCTGGGCTATACCATCGACCTCGCCCCCGAGGGGGCGACGGTCAGCATGGCCGTGACCGAGGATCACACCAACCGGCAGGGCAACCTGCACGGCGGGCTGATCGCGACGCTGCTGGACACGGCGATGGGGGCCACCGCCAGCCATCTGCGGGGCGATGACGGGCGCGTGCCCTTCCTGACGCTCAGCCTGACGGTCAATTTTCTGGCCCCTGCGCCCCGGGGCCGGGTCAGCGCCACCGGGCGCATCACCGGCGGCGGGCACAAGACCGTGTTTGTCGAGGCCACCGCCCGGGCCGGGGATGGAACCCCGGTCGCCCATGCCGTGGGAACCTTCAAGCGGGCGGCGGGCTGAGGCTCGCGACCGGCCGGGGGAACCGCCGCGCCATCGGCGACCGGCGCCGCGGAAGTCTGCAGAATCTTTGAGAATTGCGGGAACTTTCGGAACGCCGCGGCGTTGTCGCAGGATGCTCTCCAAGGGGGAGGGCATTCGACAGAGATAGGCCCCATCGTTGCACCCACCGACTGACGACCCGACCGCCGGGCGAACTTCCTTGCGGGTGCTGCTGCGAACCGCGACCAGCGAGGACCATGCGCGACTGGATGCGCATATCTCGCAACTCGACCTGCGCGAGCCGGGCCCGCGCGCGGTCTATTCCCGGATCCTCTACCGCGGGACGCTCAGGGTCGGGCATGCCTGCCAATGGCAGGCGGCCGAGGCCACGGCGCTCATGGCGCGGATGGTCGAGGCGCTGGGTCCCGACTTCCCCGACGACAATCCGTCGCACTACGATGTCCCCATCGAAGCCGATGCCGCCGCCTATGTGCTGCTCGGCTCGCAGATGGGCCTCTCGCTGCTCAGGCAGGGGCTGGCGCCCGCGCAGCGCACCGGCGCACTGGCCATGACGCCCGATACCGCCGCCTGGACCGCCTTTTCCCAGCGCATCGCCCGCAGCGCCACCGGGACCGAAGCCGCCCGGCGCATCGTCGACGATGCCCGCCGCGTCTTTGGCATCTTTCAGGCAGAGGCCGCGACCCTTCTCACGCCCGCCGCGGAACGGACCCCATGAACGACCCTTTCATCTCGACCGACACGCCCGTCGATCTGACGAATTGCGACCGCGAGCCGATCCACATTCTGGGCAATGTGCAGAGCTTCGGCGCGCTGATCGCCATTTCGGCCGACTGGATCGTGCAGCACGCCTCGGAAAACTGCGAGCATGTGCTGGGCCTTGCCGCCGATGCGCTGGTCGGCTGCCCGCTGGGTGACTTCCTGCCCGCCGCCAGCGTCGCCAAGCTGCGCGAACGGCTGGGCGGCGCCAGCAACGAGAATGCCGTGGCGCGGCTGTTCGGGTTCGACGTCTTCGGCGACGGGCGGCTCTTCGATATCAGCGCCCATCAGTCGAACCTGAGCTTCGTCTTCGAATTCGAGGCCAAGTCGCGCGGCACCGACCATGACGAGCTGGCCATCGTCACGCCGATGATGCGCCGCATCTCGGTCGAGAAGGACATCCTCGGCGTGTCGCAGACCGCGGCCGAGCAACTGCGCAGCCTCGCCGGTTTCGACCGGGTGCTGGTCTATCAGTTCGGCCCCGAAGGCGACGGCAGCGTCATTGCCGAGGCCAAGGACAGCCAGGATGCCGAGACCTATCTCGGTATGCATTTTCCCGCCTCGGACATTCCCCGCCAGGCGCGCGACCTCTACAAGCGCAGCCTGTTGCGGCTGATTTCGGATGTGGACGATCCCGTTTCGCCGATCGTGCCGCAATACAGCCCCGAGGGGCAGCCGCTGGACCTGTCGCTGGCCGTGACCCGCGCCGTTTCGCCCATCCATCTGGAATACCTGCGCAACATGCGGGTGCGGGCCTCGATGTCGGTCTCCATCGTCATCCGGGGCGAGCTTTGGGGGCTTTTCGCCTGCCACCACCGCGAACCGCTCTATGTCGATTACGAACGCCGCACCGCCATCGAGCTGCTGGCGCAATTCTACGCCTACGAGCTGGAGCGGCGCGAGGCCCGGGCGGTCAGCGAGACGGCGGGACGGGCGCAGAAGCTGCACGACCGGCTGATGATGCAGCTCAGCTCGAACGAGGATCTGGAGCACGGCTTTCAGGGCATCGTGCGCGAGATCGCCAAGGTGATCCGCTTCGACGGCATCGCGCTCTATTCCGACGGCAAATACGTCACCCATGGCAAGACGCCGGGCTTTCAGGACTTCCAGACCATCGCCCGGTTTCTCAACACCTCGACCGTGTCGCGGGTCTATGCGACCGACCATCTGGTCGCCCGCCTGCCCTCGATGGAGCATGTGATCGACTGCTGCGCCGGGATCCTGGCCATCCCGATTTCCCGCAAGCCGCGCGATTACATCGTCCTGTTCCGGACCGAGGCCGTGCGGCAGGTCGCCTGGGCCGGCAATCCGCACAAGCCGGTCGAGGTCGGCGCTTATGGCGCGCGGCTGACGCCCCGCAAGAGCTTCGAGATCTGGAAGGAAGAGATCGGCAGCCGGTCCGAGCAATGGTCGCCCACCGCGCTCCGCGCCGCCGAGGCGATCCGCGTCACCCTGCTGGAGGTGGTGCTGAAACTGGCCGATGAGGTCAACAGCGAGCGCAAGCGCGCCCAGGACCAGCAGGAATTGCTGATCGCCGAGCTGAACCACCGGGTGCGCAACATCCTGGGCCTGATCCGCTCGCTGGTGAAGCAATCGCGCAAGACCACCGGCTCGATCGAGGAATTCACCGCCGCCATCGACGGGCGCATCCACGCCCTGGCACAGGCCCATGACCAGCTGACCGAGATGGAATGGAAGCCCGTCGCCTTCCGCGAACTGCTCAGGACCGAGCTGCGCGCCTATCTGGACGGCGACGAACGGCGCCTGATCCTGTCCGGCCCCGAGATCGACCTCTCGCCCGAGGCCTTCGCCACCATGGCGCTGGTCTTTCACGAACTGGTCACCAATTCGGTCAAATACGGGGCCCTCTCGACCGCGGCGGGTCGGGTCGAGGTGCAGACCACCTTCCTCGGCGACGGTTTCGTGCGGATCACCTGGACCGAAAGCGGCGGACCGGCCGTGCAGCCCCCCAGCCGCCGCGGATTTGGCACGACGATCATCGAAAAGTCGATCCCCTTCGAGCTGGACGGCGCGGCCGAGGTCGATTTCCGCCTGACCGGCCTGCACGCCGACTTCCTGCTGCCCGAACGCTTCGTCCGAGAGGGCGCGGCGCGGCCGACGGCCGGCAGCAAGCCCGCCCGGATCGAGACGGCCGAGAAACTGGCGCTGTCCGGCGTGGCGCTGGTGGTCGAGGACAATCTGATCATCGCCATGGATGCCTCGGACATCCTCAGCGATTTCGGGGCCGAGGTGGTGCATATCGCCTCCTCCGTGGCCGAGGCGTTCCGCGTCGCCGATGCCAGCACCCTGTCGCTGGCGATCCTGGACATCAACCTCGGCTCGGAAACCAGCCTGCCGGTCGCCAAATACCTGGCCGCGCGCGAGATCCCCTTCGTGCTGGCCAGCGGCTATGGCAGCCAGTCGGACGCGCTGGCGCAGTTCCCGCCCGCGCCGGTGGTGCAAAAGCCCTATACCGCCGAAACGCTGTCCAAGGCCCTGATCCGGCTGCGCGAAGGCGGCTGATCAGGCCGCCGGAGGCTCTGCCCCGACCAGCGCCTTGAGGTCGCCCATGGCGCGGGCGGCGGCCTGCCCGGTCTCTTCCAGCGACTGGGCGACGACCTCGGCCCGTTCGGGCGTGACGCCGCGCCGCAGGATGTTCGCGGCCGAAATCGCCGCGGTCGAGAGATTGGCGATCGTGTGCAGCGTCTGGGCCAGCGCGGCGGCGGCGTCGCGGCTTTTCAACGCCGCGTCGGCGTCATCGGCCGGGCCGGTCGCGGGCGTCGACAGCAGCAGGATGCGCGCGACATTGCCGCCGACCCAATCGCAGGGCACCGCCTCGACCTGCCACGGGCCCTGCCTGCCGGTGGCGATCAGATTGGCGGCAAAGCGGGTGGCGTGGCCTTCGAAACAGGTGGCCACCGCAGCGGCGGCGCGGGCGCGGTCCTCGCCCTCGCACAGGGTCAGCCAGTCCCTGCCGCAGACCTCGCTCGCGTCCTGCTCGATCAGCGCCAGACCCGCGCGGTTGACCGCGGCGATCCGCCCCTCGGCGTCGATCAGCATCGCGCAGACGCGGGTGTATTGGGCCAGATAGCCGACGATGACCGACAGGGTGCTGGGCGCAATCTGCGCATCTGCGAGAATCATGAGCCCCCCGGAGCGCCGAAGTTTCGCCCACCGTACACCGCCGTTTGCTGGCCGAAAAGTGCCATGCGGATCAGGGGTTTCCGCCGTTCGGACCCGCCCGCCGCCGCATCGGGGCCACCCTGGCACCACGCCCTCGGGTCACGCGGCCTGCAAGACGTCAAGCATGGCCTGGCTGGCCATCGGGCCCGGCGCGGGCGGCCGTCCCGGCCGCCGAAGCCCGCAGCAACCCGGGCGGAATGCAGGGAACAACGGTCCGGCGCCTCACGGAAACGTGATCTCCCGTCACTCGGGATCGAACAGCTCCGCCTGCCCCGCCGGACGCGGCGGCGGCAGGCCCAGATGCCGCCAGCTCGCCTGCGTCAGCATCCGGCCGCGCGGGGTCCGGGCGATCAGCCCCTGCTGCAAGAGGTAAGGCTCGATCACCTCCTCGATGGCATCGCGGCTCTCGCTCAGCGCGGCGGCGATCGTCTCCACCCCGACCGGACCGCCGCCATAGCTGTCGGCCAGCAGCCGCAGATAGCGCCGGTCCGCGCCATCGAGACCCAGATGATCCACCCCCAGCCGGGTCAGCGCATCGTCGGCGAGCCCGCGGTGCAGCGTGCCATCGCCCTCGACCAGCGCGAAATCGACCACCCGGCGCAGCAGCCGCCCGGCGATCCGCGGCGTGCCCCGCGCCCGCCGCGCGATCTCGCGCACGCCCTCGGCATCGGCGGCGACGCCGAGCAGCCGCGCCCCCCGGGCGACGATCTCGCACAGCTCGGGCTCGGTATAGAATTGCAGCCGGGTCGGGATCCCGAAACGGTCGCGCAAAGGCGTGGTCAGCAGCCCCAGCCGGGTCGTCGCCCCGACCAGCGTGAAGGGCTGCAACTCGATCCGCACCGTTCGCGCCGCCGGCCCCTCGCCGATCACCAGATCCAGCTGGAAATCCTCCATCGCCGGATAGAGCACCTCCTCCACCGCCGGGTTCAGGCGGTGGATCTCGTCGATGAAGAGGACATCGCGCGCCTCCAGATTGGTCAGGATCGCCGCCAGATCCCCCGCCTTGGCCAGCACCGGGCCCGAGGTCATGCGGAACCCCACGCCCAATTCGCGCGCCATGATCTGCGCCAGCGTGGTCTTGCCCAGACCGGGCGGCCCGTAGAACAGCGTGTGGTCCATCGCCTCGCCGCGCATCCTGGCCGACTGGATGAAGACCTTGAGATTGGCCCGCGCCTCGTGCTGGCCGATGAATTCGTCCAGCATCTGCGGCCGCAGCGCGCGGTCGGTATCCTCGGGCTGACGGTCCGGGCGGAGGGTGGGGTCGGGATTGCTCATGTCAGTCATGTCGCGCGGAACGGCGGGCGGCGTCCATGCGTATTTTCGGCAGAATGAATACGCGAGGTCACTTCGGCGCCAGCAGTTTCAGGGCGGCGCGGATCAGGGCGGGGGTTTCGCTTTCTTCTTCGGCGGCGGTGGCGACGGCCTGGGCGGCCTCCGAGGGCGCATAGCCGAGGTTGGTCAGCGCCGAAAGCGCGTCGGCCTGGGCCTGCTGCGCCTGGCGGCGGGCCGAGGGTTTGGCGGGTTTCGGGGCCGGGGTGGCGGCGGGGGCCTCCTCCACCGGCTCGACCAGCGGCGCGTCCTCGTCCAGATCCGGGGCGGCGCTGCCCATGGCCATGACGGCGGGCGCCTTGTCCTTCAGCTCCATCACCACGCGGCTGGCGAGCTTCGGCCCGACGCCCGGCGCCTTGCGGATGGCGCCCGCGTCGCCGATGGCCAGCGCCCGCGCCACGCCCTCGGGCCCCAGCGTGCCCAGAATGGCCATCGCCGCCTTGGCGCCCACGCCCTGCACCGACATCAACAGGCGGTGCCATTCCTTCTCGGCCAGGGTCTGGAAGCCGAAGAGCTGCAGCAGATCCTCGCGCACCAGCAATTCGGTATAGAGCGCGGCCATGCCACCCGGGCCGGGCAGCGCCATCCGCGTGCGGTCCGAGACATGGACGATATAGCCCACGCCCCGCACGTCGAGCAGCACGTGATCGGTTCCCTTGTAATCGATCCGCCCCGAGAGTTTGCCGATCATCCCGCCGCCCTCAGCGCCGCCTGCAGCCGCCCGGCGCTTTGCATGTGGAAGGCATGGCAGATCGCCACGGCCAGCGCATCGGCGGCATCGGGCCCGTCGATCTGCACGCCCGGCAATTGCATCCGCACCATATGGTCCACCTGCACCTTGGCCGCCTTGCCGACCCCGACCACGGCCTTCTTCACCGCATTGGGGGCGTATTCGCCGACCACGAGCCCCGCCTGCGCCGGCACCAGCAGCGCCACGGCCCTGGCGTGGCCCAGTTTCAGCGTGGCCACGGCGTCCTTGTTGACGAAGGTCTGTTCGACCGCGGCGCAATCGGGGCGCTGCGCCGCCACCACCGCGGTGAGCTGCCGGTGCAGGCCCAGCAGCCGCGTTGCCAGATCCGCCGTGCCGTCCGAATGCAGGACCCCGTTGGCGACATGTTTCAGGCGGCTGCCGTCCACGTCGATCACCCCCCAGCCGAGGTTGCGCAAACCGGGGTCGATTCCCATCACACGCATCGCAAAGCCCTGCCTGTTCCTGCTGGCACGGTTGCCCCGGCCTTGCCCGCTGACTAGCACGAAAAGTGAACATTGACCAGCGCAAAGGCGATTCGCCGGCGCGAGGGGTCACAATCCTGTTGCATCCTTCGCAAAGGACCCTAAATTGGTCGCATTCACCCTCAATCCGTCGCGCACGGGGTGGGTCCCCATGCCACTTGCCATGCTTGGCTTGCATGGCGGGATTGCGCGTTCCCTGTCTTCTCGCTGCACCTGCAAAGAGCTATCTACGGCTCGCAAGCACAATGCTTTGGCAGTTTTGAAACGACAGGAGCCTCCGATGGCCTTCTTTACCTCCGCCCGCCCCGTCGCCGACGGCGTGTTCGGCCGCAGCCTCGGGTTCTCGTTCGCCGATACCTTTGCCCGCGTCGCCGCGTGGAATGACAAGCGTGTCACCCGCCGCGAGCTGGCGAAGCTCTCCGACCGCGAGCTCGATGATATCGGTCTGTGCCGTGGCGACATCGAGGATGTGGTCGGCGCCCTGCGCTGACCCCGTCCCGCCACAACGACAGCAGCGCCGCCCGGGCAACCGGCGCGGCGCTTTGCTTTGGGGACATGGGTCAGAGCGTGTCCCGTGCCCCCGGCAGCGGCGCCTGGCGCAGGGCCGCGGCCAGCGTGGCGCTGATCGGATCGGCCCCGGCGAGCCAGTGATGGAGCTGCGCGGCGATCCCGGCCCCCTCCCCGGGCGGCTCGGCGAAGGCATGGCCGTTATGGGCCACGGCCGCGGCTTTCAGCACGAAGAAGCAGACCAGCGTCGCGGCGAAAGCCGACAGGATCGCGGCGGCGCGGCGGGGCTTTTGCTCGCGCGCCTTCACCGCCTCGACACGGGCGGCGAGGACATGGGCCATGCGGCGGCGGAAATCGGGACTTTGCATCGGGCACACTCGGTATCTTGACCACAGGCGCCGAGGCTAAGGACCGAGTTTGGCGAAATTCAGGCGCGGCGCAGCACCAGCGTGGTCCAGTCGCCGATTTCCTCGCGCTCCACTTCGGTGAAACCCGCCGCCTGATAGGCCGCCAGCACATCCGCCGCCTGGGTGGTGAGCAGGCCCGAGAGGATGGCGAGGCTCCCGGCCTCGGTGTGCCGGGCCATATCGGGGGCGATCTGGATCAGCGGACCCTTGAGGATATTGGCGAAAACCAGATCATAGGGCGCGCGGGCATGGATCAGGTCATGATCGAAACCCATGGCCTCCAGGCATTCGACGCGACCGTCGAGGCCATTGGCGACGACATTGGCCTCGGCCACGTCGACCGCGACCTGGTCGATATCGGTGGCGAGCACCGTCTCGGGCCAGATCTTGGCCGCGCCCATGGCCAGCACCGCCGTGCCGCAGCCGACGTCGATGACGTTCTTGCCGTGGAAACCGCTGGTGGCCAGCCGGTCCAGCGCCCTGAGGCAGCCCAGCGTGGTGCCGTGATGGCCGGTGCCGAAGGCCATGGCGGCCTCGATCAACAGGCCGATGCGGTCGGCGGGCAGCTTCTCGGCATCATGACTGCCATAGACGAAGAAGCGCCCGGCCTCGACCGGCTTCAGCTCGCGGCGGACATGGGCGACCCAGTCGATTTCCGGCAACTCGGAGATCGCGAATTCAGCCGAGCCGAAGGCCGCGGCCATCAGCGTCAGCGCGATGTCGTCGGGAACGTCGGTGAAATAGGCGCCGACCTCCCACAGGCCCGAGCCGTCCTCCAGCTCGAAGACGCCCACGCCCACCGGCGCCGGATCCAGCTCTTCCAGAGCCTCGCCCAGGGCCTGGGCGCGGGATTCGTCGGACAGCGTGGTGAGGGCGGTAAAGGTCGGCATGGGGCCTCCGGGGTTGCATCGCGGGCCTAGCGCGTCCGGCCACGCAAGGCAAGGCGCCCATCACTTTGTCTCAAATACGCACGGGGTTCCCCAAGGGGCCCGTGGGCCCCTTGGGCGAGGGGGTCCGGGGGGCGAGCAGCCACCCGGCTCCTCCGTCACCCCTCGAACCCCGGCTCGTCCAGAAGCGTGCGCCCCGCCCGATCCTCGACCTCGATCACCCACAGATCCGGGTCCCGCCCCCGCTCGCGCGCGATCTGGGCGTCGATCTCGGCCTCGGCACCGCGGGCCACCTCGGCCCAGCGGGTCATGTCTTCCATCAGGTCGAACTGGCGGCGGTGCAGGCTGGCGGAACCGTCGAGCGAGCTTTGCTTGATGAGCACCGAGCCGGCCGTCGCATCGCCCTTCTTCACCACGAAAGCGGGAATATCGGCCAGGCGCAGGCGGGTCAGATAGGCCTGGACCCAGAAATCGGCCGTGAGCCTGGGGGTCACGGGCGGAGCGAGGGGGCTGCTCGCCCCCTCGCGCTCCCCTCGCCAAAGGGGCCCACCGGCCCCTTTGGAAACCCCGTGCGTATTTCCGGCAGAATGAAGTCAGCCATCGCCGTCGCGGAAATTGAGGCCCATCTCGCCGTAGCGTTCGGCCTCGTTCAGCCAGTTCTCCCGCACCCGGACGGTCAGGAACAGGTGCACCTTGCGGCCGAGGAATTCGGCGATCTCGGCGCGGGCCTGCTGGCCGATCGCCTTGACCGTCTCGCCCTTGTGGCCCAGCACGATGCCCTTGTGGCCGTCGCGCGCGACGAAGATCACCTGGTCGATGCGGGTCGAGCCGTCCTCGCGGTCCTCCCAGGCCTCGGTTTCCACGGTCAGCTCGTAGGGCAGTTCCTGGTGCAGCCGGAGGGTGCATTTCTCGCGCGTCATCTCGGCGGCGATCATCCGCATCGGCAGGTCGGCGATCTGGTCCTCAGGATAAAGCCAGGGCCCTTCGGGCAGCGCGCCCGCCAGCCATTCCTTCAGGTCCTGCGTGCCATGCCCGCGTTCGGCCGAAATCAGGAAGGTCTTCTCGAAGGGGAAGGCCTCGTTCAGGCTCTGGGTCAGCTTCAGCAGCGCCTCGGCCTTGACCTTGTCGATCTTGTTGATGGCGAGCGCGATGCGGCGGCCCTCGGCCCGTTCCCTGAGCGAGGCGAGGATCGCCTCGACCCCCTCGGTCAGGCCGCGATGCGCCTCGATCAGCAGGACCACGATATCGGCATCCGCCGCGCCGCCCCAGGCGGCCGCGACCATGGCCCGGTCCAGCCTGCGGCGGGGACGGAAGAGCCCGGGCGTGTCGACGAAGACGATCTGCGCCTCACCTTCCAGGGCGATGCCGCGGATCCGGGCGCGGGTCGTCTGCACCTTATGCGTGACGATCGAGACCTTGGCCCCCACCATCCGGTTCAGGAGCGTCGATTTGCCGGCGTTCGGCTCTCCGATCAGGGCGACGAAGCCCGCGCGTGTGGTCATTTTGGGTCCTGTCTCATCCGCCATGCCGCCCCTTATACCATGCGCGGCGCCACTGCCACCAAATGCTGGATTCTTCGAGGCGGGCAAGGCAATCTGGCCATCGTTCACGAGTGAAGGAGTGTTGCGTGAGGCTGATAGCCCTGTTGCGCCGGTTGTTCCGCGGGTCTTCCGCCCCCAGACGTTCCGCCCCGACCTCCGATCCCCGCCATCCGCGCCGCCCGCCGATCCAGCCCCCGGGCGTGCCCCCGGCACAAAGCGGCGGCGCGATCCTGACGCAGAAGCGGGTTCTGACCGGGCCCTGTTTCGTCATCGACGGCGACCCGATCATCATCGACGGCGTGCGGCTCAGGCTTTACGGCATCGACGCGCCGGAGATGAACCACCCTTGGGGCAAGCGCGCGAAATGGGCGGTGGTCGAGATGACACGCGGCCACCGGGTCCGGGCCGAATTGCTGGAAGATGTCAGCTACGACCGCTGCGTGGCGCGCTGTTATCTGCCCGACGGGCGCGACATCGGCGCGGAACTGGTCAGCCAGGGCCTGGCCCTGGACTGGCCGAAGTTCTCGGGCGGGTGCTACCGGCACCTCGAACCCGAGGGGGTGCGGCGCAAGCTCTGGCGGGCCGATGCGCGCCAAAAGGGTCGCATGCCGCCCGAACCCGCCCGCTAGGTCCCGGCCTTGACCCGCCGCGACCGGGCGAGTGTGAACAGGCCCGATCCGACGATCAGCGCCGAGCCCAGCAGCATCGGCAGGTCCGGGCGTTCGCCGAACACCGCCACGGCGAGGATCAGGGCGAAGACCAGCCGGGTGTAGCGGAAGGGCGTCACGACCGAGACCTCGCCCGTGCGCATCGCCACCGTCAGCGCGGCATAGGCGATGCAGCCGAAAACCGTGGCGCCGAGGATCGCGCCCACGGCCGCGGGGGGCGGCAGCGCGAGCGGGCTCAGCGTCACCAGCTGCACCACCAGCCCCGCCAGGAACAGCATGCCCAGCCCCAGCACCCCCAGCTGCGCGTTGGTCACGGTCAGCGGCGCGGCGCGGGTCGCCAGATCGCGGCCGGCAAAGCCCGCCATGCCGAGGAGCGCAAAGAGCGCGGCGGGTTGCAGCGCCTCGCCCGAGGGCCGCAACACCAGCAGCACGCCGAGGAAGCCCACCCCGATCGCCGTCCAGCGCCGCCAGCCGACCTTTTCGCCGAAGACCCAGACCGCCCCGGCAATCACCACCAGCGGCGTCGCCTGCAGGATGGCCGAGGTGGCGCCGAGCCCGGCGAAGGCCAGCGCCAGCGAATAGAAGAGCCGCCCGCCGATCTCGAAGCCCGAGCGGATCGCCAGGCCCCGGGTGATCCGGGGCAGTGCCGCCTCGCCCCGGAACCGGGCGATCACGGCAAAGACCAGCATGCCTAGCGCGCCGAAGCCCATCATGGCGGTGGCAGGCGGAACCAGCGCGGTCGCCGCCTTGAGGAAACTGTCCTCGACGGCGAAGGCCGCCATGGCCAGCGTCATAAACAGCGCGCCCTTGCGATTGTCGGCCAGGCTCACGCGGCGCTGACCTGATCGAGCAGCATCTTGGCCGCCGCCTGTTCGGCGGCGCGTTTCGACCCGGCCTCGGCCCGGGCGCTGAGCCCGCCCTCGGTGCGGACCTCGATCGTGAAGACCGGCGCATGCGGCGGGCCCTCGCGGGCGATCTCGACATAGGCGGGGGGCGCCTCGCCCCGGCCCTGCGCCCATTCCTGCAGCGCGGTCTTGGCGTCGCGGGCGTCGGCGTCGACCTGGTCGATGCGCTGCGCCCAATGGCGCAGGATCACGGCGCGCGCGGCCTCCAGCCCCGCGTCCAGATAGACCGCGGCCAGAACCGCCTCCATCGCGTCGCCCAGAAGCGCCTCTTTCCGCCGCCCGCCCGAGATCATCTCGGACCGGCCGAGCCGCAGCACGGCGCCCAGGTCGATGGTCCGCGCGACATCGGCGCAGGTCTCCTTGCGCACCAGCGCGTTGAAGCGGGGCGCCAGCTGCCCCTCGGTCGCCTTGCGGTCGGCCGAGAACAGCGCCTCGGCCATGACGAGGCCCAGCACGCGGTCGCCCAGAAACTCCAGCCGCTGGTTGTGCGGCCGGACCGGAGAGCCGGCCGAGGCATGGGTGAGCGCCCGGATCAGAAGCTCGGGCCGCTGGAAGTCGTGTCCCAGCCGCCCGGCGAAGGCGATCATCTCGGCGGAAAGCGAAAGTCCCTTGGCCATCAGTGTACTGCATGCAAGAAGCGGTCGCCGCGCCAGGTCCAGAAGGCCCAGAGCGACGATCCCGCCGAGGAAAACAGGACCCGGTCGGCGCGGCCGATCAGGTTTTCGAGCGGCACGAAGCCGACCCCACCCTGCGCCTGCGCAAAGCGTGAGTCGAGCGAGTTGTCACGGTTGTCGCCCAGGACGAAGACATGGCCGGGGGGGACCACGATGTCGTCGGTCGTATCCCCGCGCGCCCAGTCGGTCAGGTTGAGGATCGCGTAGGAGACGCCGTTGGGCAGCGTCTCGACCGAGCGGTCGACGCGGCATTCCCCGCCCGGGCGCGGCCGGTTCGCGCAGCGCGGCACGGCGCCGGTGCTGCCCTGGGGCAGGAAGGGCTCGGAGAACTGGCCCGCGGGGCGCTGGTCGACCGGCTGGCCGTTCAGCTGCAGATGGCCGGCCCGCATCCGCACCCGGTCGCCCGGCAGGCCGATCAGGCGCTTGACGTAATCCTCGCCGGTGACGGGATGGCGGAAAACCACGATATCGCCCCGTTCCGGCAGCGCGCCCCAGAGCCTGCCCTCGATCGGGCAGAGACCCCAGGGGCAGGACCAGCGCGACCAGCCATAGGCGAATTTGTTGACGAAGAGGAAATCGCCGACCAGCAGCGTCTCTTTCATCGAGCCGGAGGGGATCCAGAACGGCTGGATCAGGAAGGTCCGCACCGCCACCGCCATCAGCAGCGCCACCGAGAAGGTGCGCAGGCTCTCGCCCCAATCGTGCCTGCGATGCGTCTTGGTGCTGGCCACCGCGCTGCCTGTCCCCGCCTGTTCCTCGCCAAGCCCCTTGGCAACGGCCGCTTTCTGGGCCTGGGTACAGGCCAAGTCAAGCCGTGCCCACCCCCCGGCCCGGCCGGGAGCGGGGGCTGGCGCCGCGCCCTCAGTCCAGGCGCAGCGCGTGGAAGAAGCGGTCGGGGCGCCAGGTCCAGAAGGCCAGCATCGAGGTCCCGGCCGAGGAGAACATCACCCGGTCCGCCCGGCCGATCAGGTTCTCGAAGGGCACGAAACCGACGCCGCCGGTCGCCTGCGGGAAGCGGCTGTCGACCGAATTGTCGCGGTTGTCGCCCATGAAGAAGAAATGCCCCTCCGGCACGGTGAAGACCGGGGTGTTGTCGGCGAAACCGTTGTCTTCGATGTTGAGGATGTAATGGCTCACGCCATTGGGCAGCGTCTCGATCTGGCGGCCCTTCAGGCAATCGCCGCCCTGCCCCACCGGCGCATTCTCGCAGCGCGGGTATTGCCCGGCCGAGCCCTGACGCTCGTAGGTCTCGGCGAAATCGCCGGCGTCTTCCAGCTGGACGGCCTCGTCGTTGATGTAGAGCACGCCCTCGCGCACCTGGATGCGGTCGCCGGGCAGGCCGATCAGCCGCTTGATCAGGTCATCGCCCGAAACCGGATGGCGGAAGACGACGATATCGCCGCGCTCGGGGTCCGAGGCGAAGATCCGGCCGGTGATCGGGCACAAAGCGAAGGGGCAGGAATAGCGCGAATAGCCATAGGCCCATTTGTTGACGAAGAGGAAATCGCCGATCAGCAGCGTCTCTTTCATCGAGCCCGAGGGGATCCAGAACGGCTGGAAAAACAGGGTGCGGAAGACCCCGGCGATGACCAGCGCCCAGAAAACGGTCTTGACCGTTTCCCAGATCCCGTCCTTTTTTTCGGCGGTGGCGGCCATGCTCGTTCCTCGCTCTGCTGCGAGGGGTTTCTGGCCCGCGCCTGCCCGCGTGTCAAGCGATGTGGGGGCGCCTCCGGGCGACGTGATCGGCGCGCTGCCGCGGGTTCGAACCGGGGTGGCCTTTCGCGTTGCCTGCCGCCATGCTGCAGCGCAGGAACGGGGAGGGGCGGATGCTCGGCATCATCGGTTACGCTCTGGGCATGGCGGCGCTGCTGGCGGGGCTGGCCGGGGCCGGGCTGCGCCCGATGCCGCCCGTCTGGGGCCGCCCGCGCTTCCTGCCGCTGGCGCTGACGCTCTATGCGCTGCAACTCTTCGTCTGGTCGCTGGTCCACCGGGGCGACAGCGCCGCCATGGCCCGCGACCGCGAAGGGCAGGACGCCCGCGCGCGGCGCCTGCTGGGGCGCCTCGGCCATCCCGGGATCGCCGATCTGGACGAGGTGCAGGCGCTGGCCTCGGCCTATTGGCTTTTCGTCGCGGCGCTGGGTCTGGTGCTGATCGCGCTGGAACTCGCCCTTGGCCTGATCGGCGCCTAGACCCTCAGCGCCTCGCGCGCGGCCATCACCGGCAGGCCCAGCGCCTTGCCCACCGCGTCATAGGTCAGATGCCCGGCATGGGTGTTCAGCCCGTTCAGCAGATGCTCGTCCTCGGCGCAGGCCAGCCGCCAGCCCTTGTTGGCCAGCGCCAGCATGAAGGGCAGCGTGGCGTTGCCCAGAGCCTGGGTCGAGGTTCGCGCCACCGCCCCCGGCATATTGGCCACGCAATAATGCAGGATGCCGTCCACCTCGTAGATCGGGTCGGCATGGGTGGTGGGGCGCGAGGTCTCGAAACAGCCGCCCTGGTCAATCGCCACATCGACCAGCACCGCGCCCGGCTTCATCGTCGCCAGTTGCGCCCGCGTCACCAGCTTCGGCGCCGCCGCGCCCGGGATCAGCACCGCGCCGATCACCATATCGGCCTCGGCCACCAGCCGGGCGGTCAGCTCGGCGCTGGCATAGCCGGTCTTGAACTGGCCGCCGAACATGTCATCCAGCGCCCGCATCCGCGGCAGCGAGCGGTCCAGCACCGTCACATCCGCCCCCATCCCGGCCGCGACCCGCGCCGCATGGGTGCCGACCACGCCGCCGCCGATCACCACCACCTTGGCCGGCAGCACCCCCGGCACGCCGCCGATCAGCACGCCCCGCCCGCCATTGGCCTTCTGCAAGGACCAGGCGCCGACCTGCGGCGCGAGCTTCCCCGCCACCTCGGACATCGGCGCCAGCAGCGGCAGCCCGCCCCAGCGGTCGGTCACCGTCTCATAGGCGATGGCGGTGACGCCCGAGGCCAGCAGATCCGCCGTCTGCTCGGGATCGGGCGCCAGATGCAGATAGGTGAACAGCACCTGCCCCGCGCGCAGCTGCCTGCGCTCGACCGCCTGCGGTTCCTTCACCTTGACCACCAGCTCGGCCGTGGCGAAGATCTCGGCCGCGGTCTCGACGATCGCCGCCCCGGCCGCGCGGTAATCGGCATCGGTGAAGCCCGCGCCCAGCCCGGCACCGGTCTCGATGATGACCTGATGGCCCGCGGCGACGGCCTCGTGCGCGGCGGCGGGGGTGATCCCGACGCGGAATTCCTGTGGCTTGATCTCCCGGGGACAACCGATCAGCATGATACCCTCCTGCGCTCTGTCCTTGGAAGAATTACCCAGATTCCGCCGCGATTGCTTGATTTCGACAGACAAGCCGCGCGATAAGACGCAAGATTCTTCGAAAGCCCCGCCCCTGACCCCGATGAAAGTTGCGCTGCGATGCAGCTAGACCCCACCGACCGCCGCATCCTGAAGGTCCTGCAGCACGAGGGCCGGATCTCGAACGCCGACCTGTCCGAGCGCGTCGCCCTCTCGCCCTCGGCCTGCCACCGCCGCGTGCAGCGGCTGGAAACCGAGGGCTTCATCGCCGGCTATGTGGCGCTGGTCGACCCAAGGCGGATCGGCAAGCCGACCACCGTCTTCGTCGAGATCACCCTCAACGGCCAGTCGGACGAGGTGCTGGACGGGTTCGAAAAGGCCGTCGCCCGCATCCCCGACGTGCTGGAATGCCACCTGATGGCGGGCAGCGCCGATTATCTGCTGAAGCTGGTGGCCGAGGATACCGAGGATTTCGCCCGCATCCACCGCCAATACCTGGCCCGGCTGCCGGGGGTGGCAAAGATGCAGAGTTCGTTCTCGCTGCGGACCGTGGTCAAGACCACCGCGCTCGACCTCTAGCCCTGCAGGAGCAATGCTTGGCCGTGGGTCGCGGGGTCCTCCAGCGCGGCGAGCATCGCCTGCGCCACATCCTCCCGCGCGATCCGCGCCAGCCCGCCGACCCGCGCGCCCGGATCGGCCCGCCAGCGACCGCGCCCCTTCCCGTCGGTCAGCCGCACCGGCCGCACCAGTGTCCAGTCGAGGCCCGAGCCCCTGACCAGAGCCTCGGCCCGCCGCATGTCGGCCAGGATGGCGCCGGGCACCTGGGCCCGGATCAGCCGGTAGACCAGCCCCAGCCGAGCATCCTCGCCGACCATCGCCCCGCTGACACTTATCAGCCGCCGCGCCCCGGCCCGCTGCATCGCCGCGATGATCCGCGACGCGCCCTGCGCGCACAGATCCGCCGGCGAATCGCGCCGCGGCCCGAGGGTCGAGATCACCGCCTCCTGCCGCGCCACGGATCGGGCCAATGCCTCGCCCGCGAACAGATCGCCCTCGAAGGGCGCGGCATCATGACCCGCCGCGCCTGCCCGGCGCAGGATCACCGCCCCCAGACCGTGATGCGCGCCGATGACCAGAACCCGCATGCCGCCTCCGCCGCGCAAAAAGAAACCCCCGGACCGCGGGGGACCGGGGGTCTTTTCCGTCACGCCCCCGAAAGGGCGAAAGGTTCAGACCAGACCTTCACGCTGCGCCTTCTTGCGCGCGAGTTTGCGCGCACGGCGGATCGCCTCGGCCTGTTCACGGGCCTTCTTGACGGAGGGTTTCTCGAAATGCTGCTTGAGCTTCATTTCGCGAAACACGCCCTCGCGCTGGAGTTTTTTCTTCAGCGCCCGAAGTGCCTGTTCGACGTTGTTGTCGCGAACCGATACCTGCATGTGGTTTTCACCACCTTTCTAAGCTAAAGTGACATAAGTGCAGGAAGCGCCCCCATAGCAAAGCCCGGGCGGCTTGTCCACGCCCCGGCGGGGTGTTTTGCGGCCGGAAACCGTGGATTCGACCCGTTCCGCTGCGGCGTTTGCGCGCCCCGGGCCGCCGCTCTGTCGCTTCGGGCTTGGCCACCGGCGTCCTGCGTCCTACATGCAGGGTGCGCCCTGAACCGCGAGGCCCCGCGATGACCGACAGCCAAACCTCCGCCGCCGACCGCCTGCTGGAGGCCGCGCTCGCCCATGTCCCCTTCGACGGCTGGTCCGGGGCGACGCTCGCCGCCGCCGCCGCCGAGACCGGCATCGACCCGGCACTGGCCAAGGCGCTTTATCCCCGCGCCGGGCTCGATCTGGCGCTGGCCTATCACCGCCAGGGCGACCGCAAGATGCAGGAGGCGCTGGCCACCCGCGACCTCAGCACCCTGAAATTCCGCGAGAAAGTGGCCCTGGCCCTGCGCCTCAGGCTGGAACAGGCCGACCGCGAGGCGGTGCGCCGCGCCGCCACGCTGCTCGCGCTGCCGCAGAACGCCCCCGAAGCCGCCCGCGCCGTCTGGAACACCGCCGATACGGTGTGGAACACGCTGGGTGACACCTCGGAGGACGGCAATTGGTATTCCAAACGCGCGATCCTCTCGGCGGTGCATTCGGCGACGGTGCTCTTCTGGCTGGGCGACACCAGCGAGGGCAGCGCCGAGACCTGGGCCTTCCTCGACCGCCGCATCGAGAATGTGATGCAATTCGAGCAGACCAAGGCCCGGATCAAGGCCTCGCCGGTGCTGAACCCGGTGCTGGGCCTGCCCTTCCGGCTGCTCGAATCGCTGAAAAAGCCGCAAGCGCCCGGCCCGATGCCCGGCAGCTGGCGCTGAACAGCCGCCCGGGCGCCCGTGGCAGCGCCGGGGGGCCAGCCCCCCGGTCCCCCCGGGATATTTGAAGCGCAAAGAAGGCGGGTTAAGAAAGGCTTAAGCCCTCTCGTCGTTCGACACATCTCCTCCGGGGGGGCAGAGTGTCTCGGGAAAGGTCCGGGATGCCCCCCGCCACCCGCGCCGAGGCCCCGGGGAACGCCCGTAGGATGGGCGATTTCGCCCATCCTCTTCTGCGGCTAAGCTGCGCCCGACTCAAGACAGGACGACCGATGACCCAATCCCATACCATGCGCGTGATCGAGATCTCGAAACCCGGCGGGCCCGAGGTGCTGGTGCCCGCCGAGCGCGCCGTGCCGGTCCCCGGGGCGGGCGAGATCGTGATCCGCGTCGCCTATGCCGGGGTCAACCGCCCCGATGCCCTGCAGCGCGCGGGCAGCTATGCGCCGCCGCCCGGCGCCTCGGACCTGCCGGGGCTCGAAGCCTCGGGTGTTGTCGTGGCGCTGGGGGCGGGCGTCACCCGCTGGCGGATCGGCGACGAGGTCTGCGCGCTGCTGCCCGGCGGCGGCTATGCCGAATACGTCGCCACCCCCGCCGCGCATGCCCTGCCGGTGCCCGCGGGTCTGGGCCTCAGGGCGGCGGCCTGCCTGCCCGAGACCTTCTTCACCGTCTGGACCAATGTTTTCGACCGCGGGCGCCTGCAGGCGGGCGAGCGCTTCCTGATCCATGGCGGCACCTCCGGCATCGGCACCACCGCCATCCAGCTGGCCGCCGCCCGTGGCGCGCGGGTCTTCGCCACCGCGGGGTCCGACGACAAGTGTCAGGCCTGTCTCGACCTCGGCGCCGAGCGGGCGATCAACTACCGCAACGAGGATTTCGTGGCCGCGATGCGGGCCGAGGGCGGGGCCGACCTGATCCTCGACATGGTCGGCGGCGATTACCTGCCGCGCAACGTCAAGGCGCTGGCCGATGACGGGCGGCTGGTGCAGATCGCCTTCCTCTCCGGTCCCAGTGTCGAGCTGAACTTCGCCCAGGTCATGGTGCGCCGCCTGACCATCACCGGCTCGACCCTGCGGCCGCGTTCGGTCGCCGCCAAGGCCGCCATCGCCCGGGCGCTGGAGGCCGAGGTCTGGCCGCTGCTGGCCACGGGCCGCGTCGCGCCGGTGATCGACAGCGAATTCCCGCTGGACGAGGCCGCCGCCGCCCATGCCCGGCTGGAGACCTCGGCCCATATCGGCAAGATCGTCCTGAAGGTCTCGGGCTGAGGCCGCCGACAGATCCGGCCCCGCTCAGGGCCGGATCATCACCTTGCCGTTGCTCCTGCGATAGGCCGGGATCACCCCCTCGATCGCCCGGTCGAGCGGCAGCTCGGCCCCGACCCGCGTCTGCCAGCGGCCGGTGGCGAAGCGCTCCTGTACCTGCCGGATCACCGCCGCGGCGCGGTCGGGGGGCGCGGCGGGCAGCCAGCGGCTCAGCCAGAAGCCCTCGATCGCCTTGTCCATGAAGATGAACTGGCCCATGGCGGTAAGCGCGGGCGCCTCGTCCGACATCTTGCCATAGCTGACCCAGCGCGCCCCCGCGGGCATGGCGAAGAACAGATCGGCCGTCGCCTGATCGCCCACCGCATCCAGCAGCGCCCGGGGTTTCAGCGCCTTGATCGTCGCCCGCGCCTGCCCGTCGAAATCCGGCGCCGAGGAGACCAGAACCTCGGCCGCGCCCAGCGCCTTCAGCGCCTCGGCATCGTCCGGGCGGCGGATCACGGCGATGGCGCTCAGACCCTCGTCCTTCGCCAGACCCAGGATCAGGCGCCCCAGCTGCGAGCCCGCGGCGTTGACGATGAAGGCGCCCCCGGTCTGCCGCGCGCGTTCGACCAGCGCCACGGCGGTCAGCGGGTTGACGATCAGCGCCGCCGCATCGGCCTCGGGCACCGCCGGGTGCAGGGGAATGCAGAGCGCGGCGTCCGAGACCGCATGCGCGGCCCAGGCCCCGGTCCCGGTGCCCAGAAACGAGACGCGCTGCCCGATCAGTTTCTCGCCCTGAGGCCCCCCGGCAGCGATCACCACGCCCACCCCTTCGAACCCCGCCGCCTGGCCCTGGACCCGGGGCTGGCCGTAGCTGCCCTGCACGAAGAACAGATCCGAAGGGTTCACCGGGCTCAGCCCCACCTCGATCAGCACCTGCCCCGGTTTCAGCGCCGGCAGCGGCACCTCGCGCAGCTCCAGGAACGGGGCGAGGCTGTCGGGCACCTGCGGCATGGGCGTCGTGGCGAAACCGCCCTCGCGCAGGGCAAGGGCGCGGGTCGTGGTCGGCGTGGTCATGGTCATCCTCCCGTTTGGCCCATGCTAGCCCGCGTCCGGGCCGGGGCATAGCCTCGGCTTGGCGGCGGGCGTCACGTCACCCGCGCCCCGGCTTGCGGCGGCACCGGCTGCGGGGCAGGATGGCGGTGCAGCGCGGGGGACCCATGGCACGCATCCTTCTCATTCACGGCGCCTGGGGCAATGGCAGCAGCTGGACCGGCGTGGTTCCCCTGCTGGCCGCACAGGGCCATCAGGTCGAGGCCTTTTCGCTGCCCGGGCACGGGCGCAACGACACGCCCTCAGGGGACATCGGCCAGCCCGAGTATGTGGCGGCTGTCGAGGCGCGGCTTCTGGCCGGGCCGCCCGCGCTGCTGGTCGGGCATTCCATGGGCGGCATGGTCGTGGCGCAGGTGGCGGCGCGGCAGCCGGCGCAGGTCAGCGCCGCGGTCTTCGTCGCCGCGCTGCTGCCCCGGGATGGCGAGAGCCTGCTGGATCTGGTGCAGCGGCAGGACGCGCCGGGCGTGCGCGATTTCGTCCGCCCCGGCCCGGTCAGGGGCACGACGCTGCTGGATCCGGGCGCGGCGGGGGTGCTGTTCCCCGATGCCACGCCGCAGGCCGCTGCCGCCGCCATGGCGGTGCTGAGCCCGCAGCCCAACCGCGGGCAGACCGACAAGGCGGTCGTCGGCCCCGGGTTCGCGGCGGTGCCCAAGGCCTATGTCTTCTGCACCGAAGACCGGGTCGTCACCCATCCCCTGCAACGGGCCATGGTCGCGGCGACCCCCTGCGAGGCGGCATTTACGCTGGACTGCGGGCATGTGCCGATGCTGACCCGGCCCAAGGCGCTGGCCGGGATCCTGCTGGGCCTCGCCGCCTGACGCAGATGTGCCCGCGGCGGGGCTGGTCAGGGCCGGACGCAGGGATCATGCTGGGGCCGGTTCTCAGCCTCGAAGGATGCCCGCCATGACCCGCCTGCCGCTCGCCGCCTGCCTCGTCCTTGCCCTGCCGTCGCTGGCGTTGGCCGATCCGACCCTCGAATGCGACGGCGGCAGCCAGATCGAGATCGGCGCCTGCGTGACCGCGACGCTGGCCTCGGTCGACCGCTCGCTCGACTCGGCGCTGGGCTTTGCCCGCTCCAGCGCCGAGGAACTGGACAATGCCACCGGCCGCGGCACCGCCGTGCCCGCCCTCGATGCCGCGCAGGAGGCCTGGTCGGCCTATCGCGAGGCGCAATGCCATGCGGTGGGCGAGGGTTTCGGCGGCGGCTCGGGCACCGGGATCGCCATCACCGCCTGCCGCATCACCCTGGGCCGCGCCCGGGTCGAGGAATTGCTGGCCTCCGTGCGCTGAGCGCCGCCGCCTGAGGCGGGGGGAGGCGCGCGGGGCGGGCGGGTGGGAGCGTGCCTCCCCCCGCCTCAGGTCCTGACCACGCGCCCCAGGCTCAGGGACAGGACGAACAGCCCCGCCGCCGCCGCGACGATGCTCGGCCCGGCGGGCGTGTCGAACCAGAGCGAGGCCATCAGCCCCAGCACCACGCTCAACCCCGCCACGGCGACCGCGCCCAGCGCCATCCGCTCGGGCGTGCGGGCCATGACCCGGGCCGTGGCGGGCGGGATGACCAAGAGCGCGCCGATCAGCAGCGCGCCCACCACTTTCAGCGCCACCGCCACCACCAGCGCCAGGGCGAGCGTCAGGATCAGCCCCTCGCGTTCCGGCTTCAGGCCCAGCGAGCGCGCCAGATCCTCGCTGATCGTCGCGGTCAGCAAGGCCTCCCACCGCCAGAGCATCAGCCCCGTCACCGCCGCCGTTCCCAGCGCCATGGCGATCAGGTCCGAGGCCTGCACGGTCAGGATGTCGCCGAAGAGGAACGCCTCCAGATCGACCCGGACGCCCTGCAGGAACGAGGCCGCGACCAGACCCAGCGCCAGCGCCGAATGCGCCAGAACCCCCAGCGTGGTGTCCATCGCCCAGCCCCGCCCGGCCAGCGCGCTGACCAGAAGGGCCATGGCGAAGGCGGTGACCAGCGTGCCGGCGAAGATCGAAATGTTGAAGCCCAGCGCCAGCGCCACGCCCAGAATCGCCGCATGCGCCGTGGCATCGCCGAAATAGGCCATGCGCCGCCAGACCACGAAACAGCCCAGGGGCCCCGTCGCCAGCGCCGCCAGCAGCCCGGCGCCCAAGGCGCGCAGGACGAACGCGTCAGTGATCATGATCGCAGGTCTCGTGGTCGTGGGGATGGTCGGGATGGTCGGCGCCGTGGTCGTGGTGGTGCTGATAGAGCGCCAGCGCCCCCCCGGTGCCGAGGCCGAACAGCGCCCGGTATTCCGGCGCGTTCGACACGACCGAGGGCGTGCCCTCGCAGCAGACATGCCCGTTCAGGCAGACCACGCGGTCCGAGGCGCTCATCACCACATGCAGGTCGTGGCTGACGCTGAGGACGGCGCAGCCGATCTCGCGCCGGACATCCTCGATCAGCCGGTAGAAGGCCGCCGTGCCGGGCTGGTCCAGCCCCTGCGTCGGCTCGTCCAGCACCAGCAGCTGCGGGTTCCCGGCCAGCGCCCGGGCCAGCATCACCCGCTGCAATTGCCCGCCCGACAGCGTGGCCAGCGCCCGATCCTCCAGCCCCGGGGCGCCGACCCGCGACAGCAGATGCGCGATCTCGTCGCCGCTCAGCCTGCGGTTCAGCCGCAGGAAGCGGGCGACCGAGAGGGGCAGGTTCGGGTCCAGATGCAGCTTCTGCGGCACATAGCCGACCCTGAGCCCCGGCGCCCGGGTCACGCTGCCCGCGGAACCCGGCACCATGCCCAGAAGCGCCCTGAGCAGCGTGGATTTGCCCGATCCGTTGGGGCCGACAATGGTGACGATCTCGCCCGGGCGCAGGGTGAAATCCACATGGCTCAGCACCGGCGCCGCCGGGCCATAGGCGACCGAGAGGCCGCGCGCCTCGACCAGAACCGGGGCGTTCATGCCGCCGCCTCACGGCAGGCAGAGCAGAGGCCCAGGGCCTCGATCGTCGCCCGCTCGACGCTGAAACCCAGCGCGGCCGCGCCCTCGTCCAGCGATACCCGCAGCGGGTCGGCCGAGACCTCGGCCACGGTGTGACAGCCGCGGCAGATCAGGAAAGCGGCGTGGTGCGCTTCGCCCGGATGCAGGCAGGCGGCAAAGGCGTTGAGCCGCTGGATGCGGTGCGCCAGCCCGTGTTCGACCAGGAAATCGAGCGCCCGGTAGGCGACCGGCGGCTGGTGGCCGAACCCGTCCTCGGCCAGCCGTTGCAGGACGTCATAGGCACCCATGGCGCCATGCCGCTCCAGCAGGATCTCCAGCGCGCGGCGCCGCACCGGGGTCATGCGCAGGCCCTTGGCACGCACCAGATCCTCGGCCCCGGCCAGTGCGCTTTCGACGCAATGGTGGTGGTCGTGCGGCTCGAAGGCCGGTTCGGGGCCGGTCGGGGGGCTGGAGGCGGTCATGAGGGGCCTTGCGGGTGCATATGTTATGTTATAACAAGTAACAGTATAACATTCCTGACAGCCGAGCCAAGCCCATGTCGAGACTTCTTTTCGCGCTTCTCCTCAGCGCCACCCCTGCCCTGGCCGAGGCCCCGCGGGTGGTGACCGATCTGCCGCTCACCCAGTCGCTGGTGGCCGGGGTGCTGGGCGATGACGCGGGGGTGACGGCGCTGCTGGACCGCGGCGCCGACCCGCATCACGCGCAGCTGCGCCCCTCGCAGGCGCGGGCGCTGTCGGGCGCTGATCTGGTGGTCTGGATCGGGCCGGGCCTCAGCCCCTGGCTGGCGGGGCCGCTGGACAGTCTGGCAGGCGGCCGGGTGCTGGATCTGAGCGCGGTGCCGGGCCTCTATACCCAGGACTTCGCCGAGGACGAGCACGACGACCACGGTCATGACCATGACCATGACCACGCGCACGACGACCATGACGACCACGGGCACGACCACAGCGGCATGGACCCCCATCTCTGGCTCGAGCCGGGCAATGTGGCGATCTGGCAGCGGGCGCTGGGGGCGGAACTGGCGGCCGGAGACCCCGAACACGCCGCCGACTACATCGCCCGGGCCGAGGCCGCCGCCGCCGGAACCGAGGCGCTGAGGGCCGAGATCGAGGCGATCCTCGCCCCGGTCGGCGATGCCGGGCTGGTGATGTTCCACGACGCCTATGGCTATTTCGCCCATGCTTTCGGGCTGAACGTGGTGGCGACGATCAGCGGCGGCGATGCCTCGGCCCCGGGGGCGGCGCGGATCGCGGCGCTCAGGGCCGAGTTGCAGCACGATCGGGCCGTGTGCCTCTTCCCCGAGGCGAACCATCCCGATGATTTCGCCCGGGTGGTGGCCGAGGGGACCACGCTCAGGATCGGCGCGCCGCTCGACCCCGCCGGGATGGAGCTGGCGCCGGGACCGGACCTTTATGCAAGGCTGCTGCGGGCGCTGGCGCAGAGCATCGCCGATTGCGTCACCGCGGGCTGAGGCCAAAGGTGGGCGAACCCGCGCCGTGACGGCGCGGAACCGCCCACCCTACGCTCAGCCCAGAAGGTCGTTGCAGGCAAAGACCGGCAGATCCAGCGCCGCGGCAAGGCTTTGCAGCCATTCCCGCCCCGGCGCCGCCCCCGACGGGTCGAGGATCTCGCAGATCACCGCCGCCGGGCGCAGGCCCGCGCGGTCGCAGATCTCGACCGCGGCGCCGGGGATGCAGCCCCCGGCGCGCGGCCCGTCCCGCTCTACCCGGATCGGGAAGACATGGCCCGGCGTCGCCAGATCCCCCGGCACCGCCCCCGGACGGATCGCCGCCGCCACCGTCCGCGCCCGGTCCGGCGCCGAAATGCCGGTCGAGACGGCATGCGTCGCCTCGATCGACAGGGTGAAGGGCGTGGCGAAGCGGCGCCGGTTGCTCTGCGGTTGCAGCGCCAGCTGCAGCCGGTCCACGATCCGGCTGTCCAGCGCCAGACAGACCAGCCCCCGCGCATGGGTCGCCATCCGGTTGATCGCCCCGGCATCGGCGAAATCGGCCGGGATCATCAGGCAGGGCAGCGCCCCGCCCTCGGGATCGCAGAGGATCATCATCCGGGCCTCACGCGCGCAGTCGACGGGCGACAGGGCCAGGGGCTCGACCGGCGGGTCGAAGGTGCAGTGTCGGGTCATGGGCGCATCAACTCCGGGATGATCGTGGCGATCTCGGGGAAGGCGAAGACCGCGGCGGCTGTCAGGAACTGACAGAGGATGAAGGGGAACACGCCGCGATACATCGCAAGGGTCGAGAAATCGCGCGGCGCTATGCCCTTGAGGTAAAAGACCGCAGGCGCCATCGGCGGCGTCAGATACGAGGTCTGCAACATGATGACCGCCAGCACGCCGAACCACATCGGATCCACCCCCGCCGCATGCAGGAAGGGCAGGAAGATCGGCGTGCAGATCAGCACCGCCGAGATCCAGTCAAGGATCATCCCGGCGATGAAATAGGCAAAGAGCAGCACGATGACCAAGCCGGCAGGCCCGACATCCAGCGAGGACACCGCCGCATCGACCAGCTCGGCCCCGCCCTGGATCTTGAAGATGCTGGTGAACATGGTGCCGCCCAGCGCGATGAAGATGATCATCGACGAGACCGTCGCGGTCTTCACCGTGGCGTTCCAGGTCTCGCGCCAGCTGAAATCGCGGTAGAGGATGTTCAGCAGCACCGCCCCCACCGCCCCGATGGCCGCGGCTTCGGTCACGGCGGCGATGCCCAGGAGGATCGAGCCGATGACCGAGGTGACCAGCACCAGCGGCGGGAAAAGCGCATAGGCGGTGAAGCCGAGCTTCCGGCCCAGCGGCATGTCCTGGCCGAAATGGACCCGGGGCGCCGACGCGGGCCAGATCAGCGCATAGACGATGATCCAGATCAGGAAGAAGCCGACCATCAGGAAGCCCGGCACCAGCACCGCACCGAACAGCGTACCGATCGGGATCTGCGCGACCGAGGCATAGATCACCACGACGATCGAGGGCGGGATCATCGTCCCCAGCGAGCCCCCGGCGCAGATCGTGCCCGAAATGATCGACTTGCTGTAGCCCGCCGCCCGCATCGGCCCCATGACCAGCAGGCCGGTCATCACCTCGACCGCTCCGACCACGCCGGTTCCGGCGGCGAACAGCGTGCACATCGACAGCGTGGCGATGGCCAGGCCCCCGGGCAGGCGGCCCATCCACATCGAGAGCGATTCAAAGGCCCGCTTGCCGATGCCCGAACTCTCCAGCACCGCGCCCATGAAGATGAACAGCGGCACCGCGGCCAGCGAGTAATTGGACGAGACGCTACCGACGAACTGGTAAAGCTGCAGCCCGGTCAGGCTGCCGAAGACCGGAAAGGCAAAGATCACCGCGACGATGATCAGCGAAAAGGCGACGGGGATGCCGGCGAAGATCAGCGCGAAGGCGGCCGGGAACATCCAGATGGCGAGATCGGCGTCCATGTCAGTGCCCCTCGGCCGGGGTGGTCGGGGTGGCGATCAGGCGCAGGGCTGAGGCCAGCGTCTTGCTCAGGATCTGCAACCACAGGATCGAGAGGCCCACGGCGATCATCAGCCGGAACGGCCAGAGCACCGGACGCCAGGGGCTGACCGTCTCGACCGTGCCGTGGACATAGGCGGTCCAGAACTGGCTCCAGGCGATCAGGCTGATGAAGCCCAGCGCGGGCAGCAAGAGCAGGGCGAAGACCGTGACCTCGATGATCCGCTTGGTCCGCTCGCGGAAGACCTGCGACACGATGTCGATGACGACATGCTGATCCACCTTCATCGCCAGCGCTCCGGCCAGCATGATGACGGTGCCGTTCAGCATGTAGGAAATGTCGTAGGCCCAGACGGTCGGCGCGTTGAAGAAATAGCGCGAGGTGACCTCGTAGAGGATGACACCGATCATCAGCAGGATGCCGAAGGCGGCGACATATCCGGTGATCCGGGTAAGCCAGTCGATGAGTCGAAGAGCGTGTGACAACGGGCGGCCCTGCCTGTTCTGTGGCGACGGGTGGCCGACCGGATGCGTCCGGCCAGCCACCGCTCTCGTGTTTCGGTCGGGACGGGATCAGATGCTGTTCGCCTGCCAGCGATCATGGAAGCCGTAGTAGGACTCGGTCACCCGGCGCATCCAGTCGTCGCCCGCAGCCGCGCGCTCGGTCGCCTGGGCCTCGGCCCAGTCGCGACCGGCGGCGCGGATCGCGTCGATCAGGGATTGGTCCATCTCGATGATCTCGATGCCGCGCTCGCGCATCGTCTCCATCGCCGTGAGGTCCGCCGCCGACCATTCGGTCAGGCATTCGACAACCGCTTCCCGCGCCGCGATCTCGATCTTGCGCTGGATGGAGGCGTCGAGCTCGTCCCAGACCTCGGCCCGGATCGCCAGTTCGAGGCAGGCGGCAGGCGCATGGATCCCCGGCACGATCATGTAGGGCGCGGCGTCCTCCAGCCCCATGATGAGGTTCTCGGAGGGTGTCGACCATTCCGCGGCATCGACCCCGCGACGCTCCAGCATGGTGAAGACTTCGGACGGGCCCACGGTGGTGGCGGCGCCGCCGAAATATTCGTTGAGGATCGTGGCCCAGGCCCCGGCGGTGCGGAAGCGCACGCCCTGCAGATCCTCGGGGACGCGGATGATCTTGTGCGAATGCCAGACCTCGGACGGGTTGATGCTCAGCAGCATCGAATGCAGGCCCATCGTCTCGCGGCGGTGTTCCGCCAGCAGCTCCGAGCCGCCGCCGACGAAGTACCAGTTCAGCAATTCCTCGGCCGCCATGCCGCCGGGATGCCCGCCGAAGAGGCTGTTCACCGGGTCGAGGTTCACCGCCCAGAGCGGCGGCACCATGCCGGCCTCGGCCAGCCCGTCCTGCACCGCCTGATAGGTCTGCAACGGCGGCGCGATGGTGCCCCCGGCGAAGACCTGGAACGAGAACGACCCGTCGGTGACGATGTCCAGCACCCGCTGGAACGGGCCGACCGACAATTGATACATCTTCGAGGATTCCGGCACGATATGCGCGGCACGGATCCGGCTGCGCCCCTGGGCCTGCGCCGTGGTGCCCGCGAAGGCGGCGGCGGCCGATCCCAGGGCGGCGGTCTGGATGAAAGCTCTTCTCGACGGTTTTTCCATGGTCATTCTCCCGGTTGGTGGTGGTTATTTCACTTGCTTTTCAGGATCTTCTTGCCGAGCGCCCGTTCCAGAAGCTCGGTTTCGCTGTCGTCGTACATCGCGGCGATCAGCGGGGCGTAGCGCAGGGCGATGGCCCGGCGCTTCTTCTTGCGGGTGGGGGTGACGACGCCGATTTCGGGTGTCAGCTCCTCGGGCAGGATGGTGAAATCCTTGATCTGCTCGGCCCGGGCGAGGCGGCGGTTGGCCTTGTGCACCTCGGCCCAGAGCAGGTCCTTCACCCGCGCCGAGGCGCTCAGATCGGCGTAGCTGGCGATCGCCGGATCGGCCTCCTGCGCCCAGTTGAAACCGACGGTCGGGTCGACCTCGATCAGGGCGGTCAGGTATTTCCGGCCCTCGCCGATCACCGCGGCCTCGGCGATATAGGGGCTGCCGCGCAGCTCGTTCTCGATCTGCGTCGGGCTGATCGTCTTGCCGTTGATGGTCTTGATGATTTCCTTGCTGCGGTCGATCAGCTTGTACTGGCCGTTCTTCTGCACCTCGACGATATCGCCGGTATGCAGCCAGCCGTCGCGCAGCGCCTCGGCCGTGGCCTCGGGGTTGTTCCAATAGCCCTGCGTCACGCCCGGGCCGCGCACGAGCATCTCGCCATTCTCGTCCACCCGGGTTTCCCAGGCGGGGTCGGGGATCGGCGCGCCGATGGTGCCCGCAGGCTGCCAATCCTCGGCTTGCGCGATGTTCGAGCCCACGGTCTCGGTCTGGCCATAGGCCTCTTTCAGGTTCACCCCCCACAGCTGCCACAGCGTCATCACATCGGCCGGCATCGGCGCCGAGGCGGTGATGGCGGTGCGGAGCTGATCGAAACCGACCAGCCGCAGGAGCGGGGTGAAGACCTGCTCCTGACAGGCCTGATAGAGCGCGGCGAGGAAGGGATCGGGCCGCTCCGGGCGCGTCTGGCGCTCCTTCAGCACCCGGCGTGAAATGGTCAGCGCCAGCCGGTAATTGGCCCGTTCCGCCGTGGTGCCCTGATTGACATGGCTGACGATGGTCGCGGCGAAGCGCTGGAAGAAGCGCGGCGGCGCGACGAAATACTGCGGCCGCGCCCGGCGCACCGTCTCCTCGTAGCTGGCCGAGGAGGCGCCGAAATGCGGCACGCATTCCGAGACCAGCGGGAAGCAGCCCGATTGCACCCGCGCCACGATATGCGACAGCGGCAGATGCACTGCCACGCGGGTTTCGTGCTGATAGGCGTCCGGGGCGGACAGCAGGTTGGCCAGCGCTCCGCCCAGCAGGTTGACATGGGTGTTGATGACGCCCTTGGGCTTGCCCGTCGTCCCGGACGTATAGCCCAGGCTGACGATATCCGAGGGCGCCGCCCGGTCGGCCCATTCTGCCAGCATCTCCAGCGGCGCCGAGAAGGGCGCGCCCAGGAAATCGCCGATGGACAGCGCATTGGCGGGATCCCCGGCCGAGGCCTGCCAGCCGGGGTCCAGCACGACGATCTGATTGAGCGCCAGCGCCTTGCGCGCCCGGGCGGCGATGGCCAATTCCGTGGCGCTGCCGACAAACAGCAGACAGGCGCCCGAATCCTCGATGTAATAATCCAGCTCCTCGGCGGACGAGGTGAAATACACCCCCACCGTGATCGCCCCCATCGAGATGGTGGCAATGTCGGCGATCATCCATTCCGGCGAAACATCGCCCATGATGCAGACCCGGTCGCCCCGGCTGACGCCGCCTGCCTGCATCGAGGCGCCAAGGCGGACGACCTTCTGCACGTAATCGGCGAAGCTCACGTCGCGCCAGCCTTCCGGGCCCAGCCTGCGGTAGGCGACCGCCTCGGGCCGGGCGCGGCATTTGCGCGCCAGAAGGCCGGGGATCGTCTGGTTCAGGATCTCTGCGCCCAGAGCGGCAGGCGGCGATTCAGTGCCGTGTTTCATGGTGTCTCCTGGCCTTGTCATTCGGGAGCTTGGTCATTCGCTTGGGCGCGAGAGCGGGTCAGGCGTGTGATAGGCCGCGCGCAGGTAGATCAGCGGCGGCGCCCCGTCGTCGCAGCGCGTGCCGATGACCTGACCCAGGAACATCGTGTGCGACCCCAGCCCGATGCATTCGATCAGCTCGCAATCAATGTTGGCCACGGCCGAGGTCAGCGCGGGCGAGCCGGTGACCAGGCTGTCCCAGTCCTGCGGTGCGAAGCGGATCGCACCCTTCAGCCCGTTCTGGCCGGAAAAGAGCGCCGCCTCGGGCACATGTCCGGCGGCCAGGACACTGACGCAGAAGGCGCCGGTCCCCTTGATGACGTCATGCGCCTCGGCCGATTGGTTGACGAAGACGGCCAGCATCGGCGGGGTCGAGGTGACGGCGGTCACCGCCGTGACGGTGAGCCCGCGGCGATCCTCGCCCCTGCCGGTGGCGATGATCGAGACGCCACCGGCGAGATTGCGCATCGCCGCGCGGAAGGCCTCGGCCGAGACAGGCTCGGAGCGGCCCTGAAGGGGTCGTACCAAAGTCATGATGGGATCCTCTGCGGCCTTCGCGGGATCCGCGAAGGCCGACGGGTGCCGGGGTTATTCGGCGTAGCGCTTCTTCTTGGCGGCGAAGGCGGCAGCGGCCTCGCGCCGTCCGGGCAGATCGAAGGTCAGCGCCTCAAGCGCCAGCCCGATGTCGAGGCCCAGCTGGACCTGATCCTTGATCAGCTTGTTGACCGCGTATTTGGTCCATTTGATCGCTTCCGGCGGGCCCGAGGCCAGGAGTTCGGCGTAGCGGATCGCCTCGTCCAGCACCGTGCCCTCGGGAACCAGCTTGGTGACCATGCCGAATTGCAGGGCCTCCTCGGCCGAGAGGAACGCGCCGGTCATCAGGTAATGCTTGGCCCGGATCGGCCCCATCAGCATCGGCCAGATGACCTGCCCGCCATCGCCCGCCACCACGCCCGCATTCACATGGGTATCGGCGAAGCGCGCGCTGGGCTGGGCGAAGACCGCATCGCAATAAAGCGCCAGCGTCGCCCCCAGACCCACGGCCACGCCATTGACCGCCGCGATGATCGGCACTTCCAGCTCAAGAATGTTGCGCACGATATGCCGCCCGCCCCGGGTGACCGAGGGCATGCCGGTATCGACCGCCTTCTGGTCCCCGCCCGAGCAAAAGCCGCGCCCGGCGCCAGTCAGCACCACCGCCTTGACCGAAGGGTCCAGGTCGAGGTCGTAAAGCGCCAGCTCGATCTCCTCGTGCATCTGCCAGTTGATGGCATTGAGGATCTCGGGACGGTTCAGGGTCAGCACCGCCACGCCGTCGCTGCGGTGCTCGATGGTGATGAATTCGGGTTCCTTACGCATCGCGCATCCCCCGGATGGTGTTGAGGATCTCGTCGGTCGGCCGCACCACGTTGTTGCGGTCGTTGAAATGCGGGATGATGTATTTGCCCACCATGTCGATGGCGTCCATGATCATCTCATGCGGGACGGAATCGAGGTGGAACAGCACCTCGTCCACGCCCATGTCGACGATCCGCTCCAGCTGCCGGATCACCGTATCGGGGCTGCCGCAGAGCGTGGTCCCGGAGTCGTTGACCAGATAATCCCAGTCGGTCGCCGCACGCTGCAGCCCTTCCAGCCCCTCGGAGAAGTAATTGTAATCGTCGGCGATCTTGGCCAGCCGCGGATAGGCGTCGGTCGAGATCCTGGCGTAGTTCATCAGCGGTTCGGCGTAATTGTCCTTTGCCTCCTGATCGGTCTTGCCGATGCCCAGAAACAGCGGAATGCCAAGGCTGGGACGGGTCAGCGGCCCGTTTTCGTCGCGCTTCCAATTGTCCTTGTAGAGGGCGATGTATTCCGCCTGCTTCTCCCAGCCCGAATAGAAATTGTTCGACAGGCAGGCCATGCCCTGTTCGGCGGCATAGACGTGGCTGCGGGGGCTGGTCGCGGCGATGCCCATGATCGGATAGGGCTTTTGCAGCGGCTTCGGCACCAGCATGCGCGGCGGGACGTTGTAATGCTTGCCGCTGAACTTGAAGATGTCCTTCGACATCGCCTCCTTCATCAGCGCCAGCCCCTCTTCCATCTGCGAGAGGGTCTCGGCCGCCTCGACGTTGAAGGCCCGCATGGCGATGGTGGTGTTCGAGCGACCGGCGAAGAATTCCATCCGTCCGTTCGACAGGATGTCGGTGACCGCCAGCCGCTCGGCCGAGCGCAGGGCGTGGTTGAAGTTCTTGGGCATCAGCGTGACCGCCGGGCGCAACCGGATGCGCGAGGTCTTCGCCGCCAGATAGCCATAGACCACCTCGGGCGCCGAGCTGGAAATGCCGCCCAGCGCCACATGCTGTTCCGAGAGCGAGACGAAGTCGAAGCCCATCTTCTCGGCGAAGACCGCCTCGTCGACCAGTTCATGCAGCCGCCGCGCGTAGCTATGGCCGACCTGCGTCTCCTGCTCTGACCAGAAACCGAATTTTAGCGTCATGGCACACCTTCCAAGCGTTATTCCCTTGGAAAGATGCTACGCCCGAGCGCGCCGCAGGTGCTGCCGAACTGCCCGCCGGACCGGACGGGCCGCAGCACAAAAAAGGGCCGGGCGCGGGGGGTCGAGTGGATTGTACCGGGGCCCCGGAACAGGCCTGCGGCAGGGCCTGCGGCAGGGCGAATCGGCCGGTCGGGACCGCGGCTCGTGACGGAAAGAACAGGGGTCAGTCGGGGGCGCCGTGCCTCAGGCGAAAGGCGTGCTGCCGCCCAGTTCGCCGGTCGCCTCGATGCGCCGCAGGTAGCGACGCGGGGAATCGCCGAACACCTTCTTGAACATGGTGATGAAGGCGCTGGTCGATTCGTAGCCCAGATCCTGGGCGATGATCTGCACGCTGCTGCCCGCCGACAACCGCTCCAGCGCGACCAGCCCGTGCAGCTGGCGCCGCCACTGGCCGAAGGTCAGCCCGGTCTCGCGCACCACCCAGCGGGCGAAGCTGCGCTCGCTCATCGCCAGTTCGGCCGCCCATTCCGCCACCGTCCGCCGGTCGGCGGGATCGGCGAGCAGATGCTCGGCCACCGCCAGCAGCCGCGGATCGGACGAGATCGGCAGATGCTGGTCGCTGGTCGGCGCCTTGGCGAATTCATCCATCAATACCTGCGCCAGACGGCCCGAAGGGCTGTCCGGCGTGTAGCGGACCGAGCGCTGGGTCAGCGCCTCGGTGATGACCCGCATCAGGGGCGTCACACCCAGCGTGCAGCATTTCCGCGGCAGGCCCGAGACCTCGCCATCGACAAAGACGCAGATCACACTGCCATTGGGCGAGACGGAATTGGAATGGGCGATGCCACCCGGCACCCAGAAGGCGCCGAAGGTCGGCACCATCCAGATCCCGTTCTCGACCCGGCAGGTGACCGAGCCGTTTTCGGCGATGACCAGCTGGCCCTTGCGATGGCTGTGCAGCGGCAATTCGTCATCGGCCGGACCGCGCCCCAGACGGATGGCGAAAACCGGGGTGTCGATGCGGTCGGGGTCGACATTGGGATAGCTGAGGGTGAGCGCCGGGTTGCGCTCTCGCAGGGACCAGACATGATTCTCATGCTCGATCTCCTGTTGCTGGTAGCTGTCCATCGGGCGACCTCCGAAGGTTGGCCTAGGGGACGCGTCCTCTGCCGCTGCGCCCCTCCTTGTAGCACAGGCAGGCCCGGTCGGTCGATCATCCGCCGCGCGCGGCCTCGCCCGATCAGGCCCTCGCCGTGAAATCCGCCAGGATCAGCCCGGCAATGGCCGTCAGACAGGCGGCGCCGATCCCGGCGCTGGCACCGCGGGCGTCGCCCAGAATGCCGTTGGGGCTGACCGCGGGCAGACCGTCGCGCCACATGACCTCCAGCTCGGCCCGGGTCATCAGGCCCGGGCGCCCGGCCTCGATCCGCGAGGGGCGCACCGCTTCGGGCCTGATATGCAGCATGAGCGAGGTTTCGGCGATATCGGCGTGCCCGCCGACGCTGGCAGCGGATCCCCCGGCGGCGGCGACCGCCTCGGCCCAGCAGGTGAGCCAGGCGGTCGCGTCGGTAAAGGCCTCGACCCGCGCCCCGGGCACCGCCTGCCGCAACCCCGGCAGGGCGTTTTCCAGCACCGGGAAATTGCCGACATGCCCGGAATAGAAGAAGATTTCCGTGATGCCGTGCCGCAGCAGGCTGGTGCAATAGTCGCGGCAGATCGCGGTGAACGTGGCCTCGGACAAGGAGATCGTGCCGCTGAACGCAAGGTGATGGCTGGAACAGCCCACGGCGATGCTCGGCGCGATGAAGGCACCGCCCAGCCCCTTGGCGATCAGCGGCGCCAGCGCCTCGGCATGGTCGGTATCCATGCGCAGCGCCATATGCGGGCCGTGCTGCTCGATGGCGCCGCAGGGCACCAGCGCCCGGGTGCAACCGGCAGCGATCGCCGCGGCAATCTCGGGCGAGGTCAGGCGTTCGAGAAAATGGACCGGCGCCTCCATGGCTCAGACCCTGTCCCTGGCGAGGAACCGCGCCCGCGCCTCGACCGCCGCCGGCCGGTTGAGGATCTTGCGGAACTCGGTCAGCGTCCGGCGGCGCATCGCCTCGGCCTCGGCGGGATCTGCGCCCTGCACCGCGCGTTTCATGATCCCCAGGATCAGCGGATCCTTCGCCGCCAGCCCCGTCGCCGCCTCGGTGGCGCGGGCCAGGACCAAGGCATCGGGAACCACGCTTTGCGCCAGCCCCAGCGCCCGCGCCTCGGGCGCGGTCAGGAAACGCCCGCTCGACAACAGGTCGAAGGCCGCCTGCCGCCCGAGGATCGCCACCGCGCGGCGGATCCCGGTGATGGCGGGCATCAGGCCGTTGTTGATCTCGGGAAAGCCGAACCTCGCCCCCTCGCCCGCGATCACCACATCGCCCATCAGTGCCAGTTCCAGCCCGCCCCCGGCGGCATAGCCCCGGATTGCGACGACGATGGCCGAGGGATAGGCGCCCAGCGCCAGCAGCATGTGGTGGAATTTCTCCATCCGGGCGAGGGCGTGGTCAGGCTCGGTCCCGTCCAGCTCCCTGATGTCGCCGCCCGCGCAGAAGAAGCGCTCGCCCTCGGCGGACAGCAGGACGACAGGCGGCTCGGACCGCTGGGCGAGGTCACGGAAGGTGGCGGTGATCGCCGCGATCAGGTCGCTGGTCAGGGCATTGGCGGGCGGACGGTCGAGGGTCAGCGCGGTCAGCCGGGGCGACAGGTCCTCGACCCGCAGGGAGGGGTGCTGGGCATTCATGGCGGATCAATAGGCCGCGCGCGGGTAGCTGTCCGATACCATGGTCAGATCGGCCGCGGTGCGATGGATCGGCAGCGCGGTCTTGTGACGCTGCTTGCGCAGGACGATATCGGTCTTCACCTGCTCCACCCCCTCGATCCGCGAGACGCGGGCGGTGGCGAAACGCTCCAGCGCGTCGATATCGCGCATCATGACCCGCAGCACATAATCGAAATCGGACATGAGATAGAGCTCCATCACCTCGTCCATGTCGCTGATCGCGGCGGCGAAGCGCTCCACCACATCGGTGCTGTGCCGCGACAGCCGCACCCGGACGAAGGCATTGACGCTCAGCCCCAGCGCCTGCGGGTTCAGCAGCGCCACGCGCCGCTCGATCACGCCGTTCTGTTCCAGGAATTTCACCCGCGACAGGCAGGGCGAGGGCGACAGGTGAATGCGCGAGGCCAGTTCGACATTGGTCAGCGATGCGTCTTGCTGAAGCTGGTTCAGGATACGGATGTTGGTGGCATCCAATGGCACGGCTGTCATGGCGTCATTCCCCGATGATGGTGGACCCTTGCGCCCCTGTCATTCGGCCCCGGCGAGGGGCTGGCGGGCGCTTCCCTTGGGCTTGTCGTGAAAATGTAACATCGAAGATGCGGCATTGGATTATGCCAACGCGGACAAAAAAGTGCTAAAAACTGCCATTCCCGCCGCAGCTGGCACCGGACGCCGAAGCGCCGCGCGCCCTGAGGCCGCGCACGGGTCTCGAAGGGGAATCGGGCGGGCGTCGGCGGGGTCAGCCCCGCAGCGCCATCACCCGTGCATAGAGGTCATCGACATAGGGATCGCTGACGCCCAGCCCCGCCAGCTGTGCCCGCGTACCCGCCAGATAATCGAAATTGCTGCCCAGAAAGCCCGAGGCCGAGGCGATCATCCGCGCCTTTTCCGCCATCGGGATGCCGGTGACGATATGTTCGGTCCCGTGGTCGGCGACGAAGCCCAGAGCCTCGATCGGCCCCGGTCCGGTCTCCAGCGGCAGCATCACCGGGCGATAGGCCGGCGCGATCATCTCGCGCCGCCAGAGCACGAAGGTCTCGCCGTCCAGCACCGCGGCGTCGATGCGAAAGGCCAGCCCCTCGCAGCCCGCCCCCTCGTCCAGCGCCAGTTGCAGCCCCGGCTGCGCCGCCGAGCCCCGGCCGCCCTGATCGACCAGGCAGAAGCTGCGGGCATAGACCGGGGTGAAGGCACGGCGCACCTCGGTAAAGTCGACGCCCGGGTCCCACATCAGCGAACCATAGGCGAAAACCCACAGATCCCGCCCGCGCCGTTCCTGCAGAAAGGCCGCCCGCGCCGCCTCGCGCTGGTCGTCCGGCGTGCGCCAGTCGGCGGGCATCCCCGCCGCCACCGCCCGCGCGTCGAAATCCGCCACGTCCAGGGTGCGGAACACACTCTCCGCGGCGGGGCGGATCTTGCCCCTGAGGCCGGGGTGGTGGCGATAGGGATCGTCGGACATGAGGCCTCGCTTCTGGACCCCGCCAGCAAGCCACCCGGGGCGGCCAAGGTCAACCGACCCCTCTGTGCGCCACCCCGGAGGCTGCGTGCTTGCACGCACCATCGCCGCCGCGGACGCGCCAATCTCACGTCCTCCCCACCTCCCGTGGGGCGCGTGCCCGCACGCTCCATCCCCCGTAGGATGGGATTTCATCCAACCCGGCGCCGCCCCGTAGGGTGCGTGCTCGCACGCACCGTCCCCCGCCCCGTAGGGTGGGATTTCATCCCACCTTGCGCCTCACACCAGGAACCCGCCGAAGAACGCGGTCAGCTCCTCCCGCGCCGAGAGCGGCAAGACCTGCGCCACGTATTGATCGGGCCGCACCACCACCAGACAGCCCCGCGCCTTGTCGATGCCCCGCGCGTCATAGATATTGACGCCCCGCTTGTGGTCGACGCAGAACACCTTCTCGTAATCCCTGAGCCCCAGCGCCCCGCCCTGCGGCCTGAGCAGCGCGGGCATTGCCCCGTAGTCCAGCTCGCGGAACCCCGGCTGGAACACCGCCCGGACGTCGATCACCGCATCGATATCGTCACCCTCCCGCCGGTGGCGCAGCACGGGCGAGGCCGGATCCTGCTCCAGCCAGTCGCAGAGCGAGGCGACCGGCCCGCCCGGCTGCCCGACATCCCCCTCGGGCGCGAAGACGAAGAGCCGCCAGCGCGCGTCCGCCTCGATGCAATGGCCCAGCTCCATGGGCTTGGCATCCGCCAGCCGGATCACCGGCGCCGAGTGGAACCGCTTGCCCAGATCGAAGCCCGGCGCCAGCGCCTGATGCGCCGCGCCGCCGGTCAGGGCCGAGGGCGCGTATTGAATGGTCAAGCCGCAGGTGAAAGGCAGGTTGTGGACGAAGGCCTGCGCCACCACCGGCAATTCGCCCGCCTTGTCATCATGCGTCTTCGCCCCGACGATCCGCGCCCATTCATGGTCGAAATCCACCAGCCCCTTGGCCGCCGCCCGCCGCTCCTCGGTATAGGAATGCAGGAGCGAGGGCGCCGCCCGCCCGGTCAGCACATGGCGCAGCTTCCAGCCCATGTTGAACGTGTCGCCCATCGACACGTTCATCCCCTGCCCGGCCTTGGGGCTGTGCGTGTGGCAGGCGTCGCCGGCCAGCATCACCCGGGGCGCACGCGTCGCGACCTCACCCTGCGGCACGTCGTCGAACTTGTCGGTCAGCCGGTGGCCCACCTCATAGATCGACCACCAGACGACCTCTTTCACGTCCAGCCGATAGGGCGCGAAGATGCGCTGCGCCTTGGCGATGATATGGCTGTCGTCCATCCCCCGGTCGGCGGCGCGCTCATCCTCGCCCAGCCGGTCGAGTTCCACGTAAAGCCGCACCAGATGCCCGCCCTCGCGCGGCAGGACCATCAGCGTGCCCTCGGCCTCCGAGCGCACGAAGGCCTTCATCCGCCAATCGGGGAAATCGGTGACCGCCAGCAGGTCGATGACCCCCCAGGCATGATGCGCCGCGTCCCCGTGCAGCGCCCCGCCGATCGCCCGGCGGACCGAGGAGCGCGCCCCGTCACAGCCCACCACATATTTGGCGCGCACCACCTCCGTCTCGCCCTCGCGGCCGGGCGCGGTGTGTTCCAGCGTCACCGTGACCGGGTACTCGCCCTCGGTGCCGACCACCAGATCCGCGACCCTCAGCCCGTAATCCGGCACCAGCCGGGTCGGCGAGTTCTTCATGATATCCAGATACATGTCGTGGATCCGCGCCTGATTGATCAGGACATGCGGCATTTCGGACATGCCATCCGGCACGTCCTGCACCCGCGCCACCCGCTGGATCCCCGCGCCGCCCGGCGTCCAGAAGGTCGTCTCGTTGATCCAGACCGCTTCCCGGCTGATCTTCTCGGCAAAGCCGAAAGCGCCGAACATCTCCATCGAGCGGACCGAGATCCCGTCCGCCTGCCCCTTCTCGATCGGCCCCGGCTTCGGCTCGACGATCATCGTGTGGATGCCGGGCTCCAGCGCCAGTTGCGCCGCCAGACACAGGCCAGCCGGACCGCAACCGGCGATCAGCACATCCACCGCGCGCGGCAGACCGGCGCTGCGGTCATGCACCCGCGGCCCCGGGGCCAGAATGTCGGGATCGCCGGCGCGGAATCCGTTGCGGTGGTACTGCATGTCTCTCTCCCTCGGCGCCCGAACGGCGATGAAGGAATTAATAGCTATACATATCATTTCCGGCAAGGAAAAAGATATGTGTACATTCTATTTGCCGCAAACTACTGTTCGGACAGGCAAACCGGGAGGAAAGCACGCGGGATGGAAGCCTATGCCATGGCCGGGCACCTGATCCGGCGCCTGCATCAGCAATCGACTCAGGTCTTCGGCCAGCACGCGCGCGAGGCGGGTTTCGACGTGACCTCGGTGCAATTCGCGGCGATGGACGCCATCCGCAGCCATCCCGGCATCGACCAGGCGGGGGTCGCGGCGCTCATTGCCTATGACCGGGCGACGATCGGCGGGGTGATCGACCGGCTGATCGGCAAGGGCTGGGTGGCCCGCAGCATCAGCGCCCGCGACCGCCGCGCCCGCGAGGTCCGCCTGACCCCCGGGGGCGAGGCGGTCTTCGCCGCCCTCCTGCCTTTGGTCCGCGCCCTTCAGGACGAGATCCTCGGCCCCCTCTCGCCCGGGGAACGCGCCGCCTTCCTGTCCCTCGCCCGCAAGGCCCTCGCCGTCGATCCCGTGCAGGACGCCTGACCGCTCACCGGCCGCGCCCGCACCGTGCCGCAAAGACGCCCCGCCCTCAGGCCCGGCGCCCGCCCCTTCATTCTGCCAAAAATACGCTCTTCTCCGCCGCCCGTAGGGTGCGTGCTCGCACGCACCGCCCCCTACCCCTCGATGACGAATTCCGCCTCGATCTCGACCGGGAAGGCCACCGAGCGGGCGATGAAACAGACCTCGTGGATGCGGTGATGGATCGCCTCGGCCTCGGCCAGATCCGCCCCCGGCTGCACCACGATCCGCGGCCGCAGCACCGCCCTGACGAAGCGCCCGGCGCCGCCGTGCCCGACCTCGCCGATCCCCTCGGGGCTGTCCTCATAGGCCGTCACCACGATCCCCGCCTCCGAGGCCAGATGCAGATACCACAGCATGTGACACCCGGCCAAAGCGCTGAGCAGCAAATCCTCGGGGTTCATCAACCCCTTGTTGCCGCCCAGCAAGGGATCGTTGGAACAGGGGATCACCGGCTTGCCCGGCACCGCCACTTCCCAGTCGCGGGCATAGGCGCGGTAATGCGCCGTGCCCTCGCCGGTGTTGCCGGTCCAGCGGATTGCGCTGGTGTAGCTGTGGTCACCCATTCCGTCCTCCTACAGAGCCTGCACCAGCAGGCTCGCCGCAATCATCCACATCACCGCCCCGATCAGCGCCTCGACCGCCACCCAGGCGCCCGGCCGCGCCAGCACCGGCGCCAGCAGCCGCGCGCCATAGCCCAGCGCGGCGAAGAAACTGACCGAGGCCAGCACGGCCCCCGCCCCGAACCAACCCTCGAACGGCGCGTAGTGCGAGGACAGCGCCCCCAGCAGCGCCAGCGTATCGAGGTAGACATGCGGGTTCAGCCAGGTCAGTGCCAGACAGGTCAGCACCACCCGCCTGAGCGGCACCGCCCCGCCCCCGGCGACCGACAGCCCCTCGCCCCCGCGCAGCGCGGCGCGAAACCGCAGCGCGCCGTAGACCATGAGGAACACCACCCCGCCCCACAGCATCACCGGTTCCAGCCAGGGCAACCGCTCGGCCATGCTGTTGAACCCCGCCACCCCGGCGACGATCAGCAGCGCGTCGGACAGCGCGCACAGCGCCACCACCACGCCGACATGCTCGCGCCTGAGGCCCTGCCGCAGCACGAAGGCATTCTGCGCACCGATGGCCGCGATCAGGGACAGGCCGGTCAGGAACCCGGCGACGAAGGGCGTCATCATGCCGCTTTTGGACACCGGCCACGCGGCAAAGTAAAGCCGCCGGATCCGGGCTCGGACACCCGGGATCCGGCGGCGCGAGACTTCCCTGCGATCAGCGCGTCACGCGCATGGTCCGCGCCCCGGCCAGCAGGCGCTCGAAGGTGCGCGGCGGCACGACGGGACCATTGCGCAGATAGGCGCGCGCGGGGGTCGAGGCCGTCTGGTTGCCGAATTCCTCGTCGCAATCGTCCAGCCCCGAGGAACTGCCGCATTGATCGGCATGGTCGGGGAAGGTCTCGTTGCACCAGTTGATGACGGCGGTATAGCATTGTTCCAGCGTGGTAATCGGCGCGGCATGGGCAGCGCTGACACCGGTGGAAATGCCGAGGGTGAGGGTGGTGGCGATGGCAATGTAACGAATCATGCAAAGTATCCTTGGTTTGAAATGAAACCCACAACGTGGGTGCTCTTGGGTCGCCCCGGCCCGCTGCATGGTTCAATCGCCCGTCAACTTCCGCCCGGCCCCGGCAGATCCCCGCCCCCCCCCTGCCTGTGCCTAGGACGGCCCGGAAACCCGGCGTGGCGGGCGGGTGTCCGACATCAGCGCGGTCAGTTCCCGGCCCGACATGGCCTCGTCGGCATAGCCGAACGTGCCCGCGCCCAGCACCTCTTCGGCGGCGCGGCGCAACCCGCCAAAGGCCGCCCGGGCAAAGGAGCCGCCAACGCTGATCCGCCGCACCCCGGCCCCGGCCAGTTCCGCCACCGAATAGCGCGGGCCGGAGAGGCCCATCACCACATTGACCGGCCTGTCCACCTCGGCGCAGACCGTCCTGATCGCCGCCAGATCCGGCAGGCCCGGGGCATAGAGCACATCCGCCCCGGCCTCGGAAAAGGCCTGCAACCGGGCGATGGTGTCGCCCAGATCCGCCCGGCCCCAGAGGAAATTCTCGGCCCGCGCGGTCAGCAGGAAGGGCAGGCCCCGCGCCGCTTCGGCCGCCGCCTGCACCCGCGCCACGGCGAGGCCGAGGTCGAAGATCGGCACCTCGGGATCGCCCGTCGCATCCTCGATCGAGCCGCCGACCAGCCCGATGCCTGCCGCCAGCCGGATCGTCTCGGCGCAGGTGTCGGGCGCGGGGCCGAAGCCGTCCTCCAGATCGGCGCTGACCGGCAAGTCGCAGGAATCGACGATCTGCCGGGCGTTTTCCAGCAATTCGTCGCGGCTGAGCCCGGCGAAGGAATCGCGCCGCCCGACCGAAAAGGCGTAACCCGCGCTGGTCGTCGCCAGCGCCTCGAACCCCAGATGGGCCAGCACCCGGGCCGATCCCGCATCCCAGGGATTGCCCAGGACGAAGGCGCCCTCGCGCGCGTGCAGCGCCTTGAACGTCTCGAATTTCGCGCGTTGGTCCATGGTTCCCTCCCGTTGATCGGGCCAGCCTAGACCGAACGGAACATAAAGGGAACATGTCGTAGGATGGGCGATTCGCCCATCCTCAGCGCCGCTCGCGCCACCAATCCTGAACCTGCAGCGCCCAATAGGTGCCCTGCGCCGCCATCAGCCCGGCGGCCCCCCCGGCCCAGTCCAGCCCGAAGGGCGCGAACAGCGCCAGCCGGTCGCTTTGCCCCAGCATCGCCTCGGCCAGCACCGTGCCGCCGATCGCCGTGGTGTTCAGCCCGTGCCCGCCGAAACCGTAGCAATGCCAGAGCCCGGGTCCCAGCCGCCCGACCATCGGCATCCGGTGGCGGGCATAGGACATGAGGCCGGACCACGCGACCTCGGTCTTCAGCCCCGCCAGCTGCGGATAGGCGCCGGTCATCTCGGCCCTCAGTTGCCGGACGATCCCCGGCACATCCGCCGCCCGCGTGGTGATCCGCCCGCCCCACAAGAGCCGTGCGCCACCCTCCACCAGCCGGTAATAATCCCCCGCCCGCCGGTCGTCGCCGATGCCCATCGGCGTGCGGATGGCGCTGGCCAGCAGCGCAGGCGCCGGTTCCGAGGCCATGACATAGGTGGCAATCGGCAGCATCGCCCGCCGCAGCGCCGGGACCAGCCCCCCGCTATAGCCGCCGGTGGCGATCACCACCGCGCGCGCCTCGATCCGGCCTTCGGCGGTGGTCAGGTGCTTCACCGGGCCGCCGAGGTCGCAGCCGGTCACACGGCTCGCCTCATGGATCACGCCGCCCGCGCGTTCGACCTCGGCGGCAAGGCCCCGCAGCACGTTCAGCGGATGGAGGTGAAAGGCCAGCCGCTCCTCCAGCCCGTGGCGGTAGCGGCTTGAAACCAGACGCTTTTCGATGGCGGCGCGGTCCAGATAGGCCAGATCCGGCCCGGCCTGCGCCGCCAGATCCGCGCCCCGGTCGAATCGGCGCAGCCGCAGCAGCCCGTCGACCTTGGCCGCGCCCGGGACCTGCCCGCCCGCGACCAGCGCGCGCATGATCTCCACCCCCTCGGCCGAGAGGTCCTGCAGCGCCGCCGCATGGGCCGCTCCGACCCGGCGGCGGATCGAGGCATCGCCCGCCGCGAAGCCGTCGCTGACAAAGCCGCCGTTGCGGCCCGAGGCGCCGAAACCGACCGCTTCCGCCTCCAGCACCGCCACCCGCATCCCACCCCGGGCCAGCGCCCGGGCGGTGAAGAGCCCGGCAAAACCCCCGCCCACCACCGCGCAATCGACGGCGAGCCGCCCTTTCAGCGCCGGACGCTCGCGACGCTCGGCCAGGGTGCGGAAATAATAGGTATCGGGATAGCGCAGCACGTCAGGCCCTCGGGTCGGTTGCGCCCGCAGGCTATGCCCAGCCCGGCGCCGCCGCAATCCGCCGCCACCCCGACCGCGCCGCCCTCAATGCCGGGGGCCCTGCGCCCCGGCCTCCTCCCGCCGGTTGGCGATTTCGGTCATCGCCAGCAGCACCGCCTGATCCAGATGCTCGGCCAGCGCCGGCAGCCCGTTCTCGCGGGCATAGAGCCGCAGGACCTCAAGATCCCGAATCATCCGTTCGTGCGTCACCCCGGCGCTCCTTTCCGCGTCCGGAGCAGGTTGGGCAGACATGGTTGAGAAATCGTTGCACCACACCCGTCCCCCCGCGGAAACGGGCAACGGGGCCGCCCCTTTCAGGGCAGCCCCGTCTCCCGCGCGCGCTGCGAGGGATCAGCGGCGGCTGGCTTCCAGCGTATCCTCGAAGGTCCTGAGCCCCGTGTGCGGCGCCTGCACCAGCACCGCCATGTTGCCCGGCTTGTGCTGGTTCTTGCGCATCTTCACATGCGCCTGCGGGATCTCGGCCCAGGGAAAGACCTCGGACATGGCGGGGTCGATCCGGCGCTCGATCATCAGGCGGTTGGCGGCCGAAGCCTGCTTGAGATGCGCGAAATGCGAGCCCTGCAGACGCTTCTGGTGCATCCACATGTAGCGCACGTCGAAAGTGCAGTTGAAGCCCGAGGTGCCGGCGCAGATCACCACCATGCCGCCCTTCTTGCAGACCAGCGCCGAGACCGGGAAGGTCGATTCGCCCGGATGCTCGAACACCATGTCGACGCTGACACCCTTGCCGGTGATGTCCCAGATCGCCTTGCCGAACTTGCGCGCTTCCTTCAGCCAGTCGTTGTATTCCGGGCTGTTGACCGTCGGCAGCTGGCCCCAGCACTTGAAATCGTTGCGGTTGATGACGCCCTTGGCGCCCAGCGCCATGACGAAGTCGCGCTTCGATTCGTCCGAGATGACGCCGACCGCATTGGCCCCCGCCGCGTTGATGAGCTGGATGGCAAAGGACCCCAGCCCGCCCGAGGCGCCCCAGACCAGCACGTTCTGCCCGGGCTTCAGCTCATGCGGATGATGGCCGAAAAGCATGCGGTAGGCGGTGGCCAGCGTCAGCGTGTAGCAGGCCGATTCCTCCCAGGTCAGATGCTTCGGCCGCGGCATCAATTGCTGCGCCTGCACCCGGGTGAACTGGGCGAAGGAGCCGTCCGGCGTCTCGTAGCCCCAGATCCGCTGCGAGGGCGAGAACATCGGATCGCCGCCGTTGCATTCCTCGTCGTTGCCGTCGTCCTGGTTGCAATGGATCACGACCTCGTCGCCGACCTTCCAGGTCTTCACCTTGTCGCCGACCTTCCAGACGATCCCCGAGGCATCGGAGCCGGCGATGTGATAGGGCTGCTTGTGGCCGTCGAAGGGGCTGATCGGCACGCCGAGACCGGCCCAGACGCCGTTGTAATTTACGCCCGCCGCCATCACCAGGACCAGCACCTCGTTGCTGTCGATCTCCCAGGTATCGACGACCTCGACCTCGAAGGACTTGTCCGGCTCGCCGTGACGCTCGCGGCGGATCGCCCAAGCGTACATTTTCGGCGGCACATAGCCCAGGGGCGGCATCTCGCCGATCTCGTAGAGGTCTTTCTCGGGGGCGTCGTATTTCACGATTCCGGCGTTCACATCGAGGGCCATCTGTCTCTCCTGATCATGCCGCCGCAACGCAGAAAGAATGCGGCAGTTGCAGCATCAATAGAATCGGCCACGCAACAATGCAATCCCCTGAGTTCTGAAATTGTAATTTTATGTCTCGGTCACTTCAGGCAGCGTCAGGCTGACCGTCCCTGTGACGGGTGTTTCGCCCGATTCTCCCAGCCTTTGCAGGACCGAGGCCGCGTAATAGCCCAGCATCGCCTCCTGTCCGGGGGCGATGCGGAACCCGTCGCCCTCGCGCAGCACGATACCATGGCGGACCAGCGCCTCGGTCGCGAATCGCACCGATCCCTCGGCGCTGGCCCCCGGCAGATGCAGATTTGCCCCCTTGGCGCGCGCCTCGGCCACCAGCGCCGCCACCCCTGCCTCAAGATCGGGCGCGGGCAACGCGCCGCCCGCCCGAACCAGCGCCGCCGCGACCAGAGGCACCGGCAGGATCGGCACCGCCGCCCGGATCCGGCCCATCAGATCCGCAGCCAGCGTCTCGGTCGAGGCGCCGGGCTGGCCGGTGACATACTGGCGCAGCGACAGGGGCTCGCCGTAGCAGACCGCAGCATGGCCATAGGTCGAGCGCCGCCGCATCAGCTTCTGGCCGATGATCCAGAAGAACCAGCCCGCCGCCTCGGTCAGTTTCAGCCGGAAGCGCCGGTCGCCGGTCTGGCCCGCCTTGACCAGCACCTCGTCCTCCAGCACCCGGTCGTAGTTCAGCGCCACGGGGACGAAGACCACGTCCTGCTCGCCCGCCACCTCGAAATCGCGGACGATGTAATGCAGAAGGCCCTTCTTGGCCGGCCCCACCGCCCCGTTCAGGCTGAGCCCGCCCTCGGGGAAGATGGCCTGCGTCACGCCCTCGGCGATCGACATCTGCACATAGCGCGCCAGCACCGCCCGATAGAGCGCGCTGGAGTACCGCCGCCGGATGAAATAGGCCCCCATCGCCCGGATCAGCGCCCTGAGCGGCCAGACCCGCGCCCATTCCCCCACCGCATAGCTCAACGCCGAGCGGTCGGCAGCCAGCCAGGTGACCAGCACATAATCCATGTTCGAACGGTGGTTCATGACGAAGACCACCGCCGATTTCGGGTCGATGCCGCGCAGGGTGCGGGCCTCGGCCGGACCCAGCCGCACCTCGTAGAACAGGCGGCTCAGTCCCCGCGCCACCTTGATGGCAAAGCCGAAATAGGTGGCGGTCGAGAAACTCGGCACGATCTCGCGCGCATAGGCGCGGGCGCGTTCAAAGGCGACAGAGCGGGGGATCTTCTCGTCCCGGGCGTAATCGGCAACCGCCTGCATGACCTCGGGGTCATAGACCAGCCGGATGATCTGGTCGTGGCGGCGCATCAGCTTGAAGGGCTGGATCGGGCGCTCCAGACGCTTGTTCAGCTCCTCGACCGCGCGCTCCATCCGGCGGCGCAGGAACCAGCGGACCGAGGGGAACAGGAAATGCGACAGGAAAGCCACTGCCGCGAAGAGCACGATGAGGATCAGAAGCCACAGAGGCAGTTCGACGCGCTGGAACATGGCCTCTATGTGGCACCCCCGTCGCCGTTGGGCAAGGACAGGCGCCGGGGATGGGCGAATCGCCCATCCTACGCAAGACCCGCGACCTCATGCCGGGCCAGGACGCCCGCCTCATCACTCTGCCGGAAATACGCCCTTCGGGGCACGGCTGCCTCCCGCGTACCGCTCGGATGACGCCGTCCGGCCGGTGGGGATGCCGGCTCCAAAAGGGCGTATTTCCGGCAGAATGAAAGGGCTGGGAACGCACGCGGGGTGGGCGGGCGGGAGCGTGCTTTCCCAGCCCTGTTTTATCGGCCTGTTTTATCGGCCCGGGCAACCCAGGGGGCAATGTTGACGCAAGATGAACGGGAGGTCTCAACCCCTTGGACTCTCCGGGGTCGACGGGCTGTCCCACGCGTGGGACAGGTCAGCCGATCCCGCCCAGGGCCCGCCGCAGGAACGCCTGACCGCCCGTCGACACCGGCGTCCCATGGGCCACCACGACCCGCTCGGCCGGCCAGTCCCGCACCCGCTGCAGGGCCGGTCCCGCCCCCCGGCTGGCCAGCCGGAACTTCCGCGGCATGGCTGGTTCCGGGCCGACCATCCGGTCGAGCCGGGCGACCAGCCCGCGCCAGCCGTGAAACCAGTCCATCGCCATGTTCTGCAACAGGTCGCAGATCAGCACCGTGCGGCTTTCCCGGTGGAAGAGGACCACTTCGGGGGCAATGGAATTGTCGACCAGCACCCCCTCGATCTGCCCGGCCCACGCGTCCGGCAACCCCTCGCCGATCTCGGCCGTGATGCTCAGATCCGGCCGTTTCGCCGCCAAGCCCGGCGCGGCAAGGACCGCGGCCTGCGGAAAGGCCGCCGCCCAGTCGCCGAGGAAGCTGTGATGCAGCCGGTTCGGCGCGACCAGCGCCCGCACCGGCCCCAGCGCCCCCACCGCCGCCACCAGCCCGGGCGCGGCCTGAACCGGCGACCACAGCACCAGCCCGCCATCCCCCAGCCTGAGCACCGCCATGCGGATCGGGAAGCGGAACCCCGCCGCCCCGGTCACCGGCGCGCCCTCGGCCAGCCAGAGCCCCGGACCGAAGTCTTGCAAGGCCATGTCCTGTCTCCCTACATTCGGGGCAGGCTAGGCCCGTCGGGGCAGGAGGACAACATGGCAGGCGGCTGGGCGAAGGACGGCGCGGTCAATGAGCAGATCGAGGCTTCGATCGGCGAGGAACTGGCCCGCCTCAGGCTGCGCAACCGGGCGGGGGGCGAAAGCCGCAGCCATTGCGTCGAGTGCGACGAGCCGATCCCCGAAGCCCGGCGCGAGGCGATCCCCGGCGTCACCCTCTGCCGCGAGTGTCAGGAGGACCGCGACCGCGCCTTCCGCCACCGGCCCGGCATCAACCGGCGCGGCAGCAAGGACAGCCAGCTGAAATAGCCGCGTCAGACCAGCCGCGCCGAAGTCTCCTTCACCCGCCGGATCGGCAGCGAGGATTCGAGCGAGGCCACGCCCTGCACCTTGGTCAGCTTGCCGGTCAGGAAATGCTCGAATTCATGCAGGTCGGCCACCGCCACCCGCACCAGATAATCCCGGTCGCCGGTCATCAGCCAGCAATCCGTCACCTCGGGGAATTTGCGGATCGCGTCCTCGAAACTGCGCAGCCGGTCGTCGATCTGGTGGTCCAGCTTCACCGAAACGAAGACGCTGATCGGGAACCCCATCTTCGCCTCGTCCAGAACCAGCGTGTAGCCCCGGACGACACCGGCCTGCTCGAGGATCCGCACCCGCCGCGCGCAGGGGCTGGGCGAGAGGCCGACGCGGGCGCTGAGATCCTGCATCGAGATCCGCGCGTCGCGTTGCAGCTCGCTCAGGATCCTGCGGTCGATTGCATCAATAAGCGGTGAATTCATGATGGTTTCCGCCAAGAACTTCGCAAGACTGACAGTTGTCAGCCAAATAAACTATCAATCTTGGCCAATTTGGCAACATCCGGCGTGGGTCTTCGCCTAATCTCCGCGCAAAGGAGATGCCGATGACCCTGACACCGCCCGCCCAGCCCCGCAGAACCGACGATTCGGACCCGACCGAAACCGCCGAATGGATCGACGCGATTGAAAGCCTGACCCGTCAGGCCAGCCCGCAACGCGCCAATTTCGTGCTGAACCGGGTGCTGGACCATGCCCGGCGGATCGGCGTCACCACCAGCGGCCTGCCCTATTCGGCCTATCGCAACTCGATCCCCGTCGCGCAGCAACCGGCCTATCCGGGCGATCTGGCGATGGAGGAGCGGATCACCTCGATCATCCGATGGAACGCGCTGGCGATGGTGGTGCGGGCGAACCGGGCCTATGGCGAGTTGGGCGGGCATATCGCCTCGTATGCCTCGGCGGCCGAGATCTTCGAAGTCGGCTTCAACCATTTCTTCCGCGCCCGCACGGCGGATTTCGCCGGCGATCTGGTCTATTTCCAGCCGCATTCCGCGCCCGGCATCTATGCCCGCGCCTTTCTGGAGGGGCGGCTGGACGAGGCCGATATCGCCAATTACCGGCAGGAGGTCGCGGGCAAGGGCCTGTGCTCCTATCCGCATCCCTGGCTGATGAAGGATTTCTGGCAGGTGCCCACCGGTTCCATGGGGATCGGTCCGCTCAGCGCGGTCTATCAGGCGCGGTTCATGCGCTATCTGGACGCGCGCGGGCTGGCGCCGACCGAGGGGCGTCATGTCTGGGGCGTGTTCGGCGATGGCGAGATGGATGAGCCCGAATCCATCGCCGGGCTGACGCTGGCCGCGCGCGAGACCCTCGACAACCTGACCTTCATCGTGAACTGCAACCTGCAGCGGCTGGACGGGCCGGTGCGCGGCAATGGCCAGATCATTCAGGAACTGGAATCGCTGTTCATCGGCGCGGGATGGAACGTCATCAAGGTGCTCTGGGGTTCGGAATGGGACCCGCTGTTCGCGGCCGACACCAACCACGTCCTGCTGCGCCGTTTCGCGGAAACCGTGGACGGGGCCTATCAGGATCTGGGCTCGAAGGCGGGCGATTACAACCGCGCGAAGTTCTTCGACCTCGACCCCGAAGCCGCCGCGCTGGTGCGGCACATGAGCGATGACGACATCCACAAGCTGAAGCGCGGCGGGCACGATCTGAAGAAGCTCTACGCCGCCTTCGCCGCGGCCAGGGCCCACAAGGGGCGGCCCACGGTGATCCTGGCCAAGACCAAGAAGGGTTACGGCATGGGCGGCGCGGGCGAATCGCGCATGACCGCGCATCAGGCCAAGAAGCTGGATGTGGAGGCGCTGCTCGCCTTCCGCGACCGTTTCGACCTGCCGCTGAGCGATCAGGCGGTCGAGAGCCTGTCGTTCTACAAACCCGCCGAGGACAGCGCCGAGATCCGCTACCTGAAGGACCGCCGCGCCACGCTGGGCGGCTATCTGCCCCGCCGAAGCGAGGCGGCCAGCACCCCGATCCCGGCGCGTCCGCAGCCGGACAGCTACGCGGGCTTCGCGCTCGCGGCGGACGGCAAGGAGATGTCGACCACCATGGCGGCGGTGCGGATCCTCGGCAACCTCTTGAAGGACAAGGCTTTCGGACCCCGGATCGTGCCGATTGTCGCCGACGAGGCGCGGACCTTCGGCATGGACAACCTGTTCCGCCAGATCGGCATCTATGCACCGCAGGGCCAGCTTTATGACCCCGAGGACAAGGGCTCGATGATGTTCTACAAGGAGGCGGCCAACGGCCAGCTTCTGGAGGAAGGCATCACCGAAGCGGGCGCGCTCAGCTCCTGGACCGCGGCCGGGACCGCCTATTCGGTGCATGATACCGAATTGCTGCCGGTCTATATCTATTACTCGATGTTCGGCTTCCAGCGGGTCGGCGACCTGATCTGGGCCGCCGCCGACCAGCGCACGCGGGGCTTCCTGCTGGGCGCCACCGCCGGGCGCACCACGCTCTCGGGCGAGGGGTTGCAGCATCAGGACGGCTCCAGCCATCTGGCCGCCGCCGCCATCCCTAATTGCCGCGCCTATGACCCGGCCTTCGCCTATGAGCTGGCCGTCATCATGGAACACGGCATGGAACGGATGCTGGACGAGAAGCGGGACGAATTCTTCTACATCACCGTGATGAACGAGAATTACGCCCAGCCGTCGATCCCCGAGGGGGTCGAGGGCGATATCGTCCGCGGCCTCTACCGGCTCAGCGCCACGCTGCCCGGGGTCGAGACCCGGGTGCGGCTGATCGGCTCGGGCACCATCCTGCGCGAGGTGATGGCCGCGGCCGAGATCCTGGCCGCGGAGTACGGGATCGGCGCCGATGTCTTCTCGGCCACCTCGTTCACCGAACTGGCGCGGGACGCGATGGCGGTGGAGCGGCGCAACCGTTTCGTGGTGAAGAACGCCGAGGAAAGCCATCTGGCGCGGATGCTGCCGGGTGACCTGCCGGTGATCGCCGCCAGCGATTACGTGCGCGCCTTCCCGGGCCAGATCGCGCCCTTCGTGGCGGCGCCGCTGACCCTGCTGGGGACGGACGGCTTCGGCCGCTCGGCCAACCGCCAATCGCTGCGCCGGTTCTTCGAGGTCGACCGCCAGCATATCGCGCTGGCCGCGATCAAGGCGCTGGTCGGGCGGGGCGCGTGCGAGGAATCCGTGCTGACCAGGGCGATTGCGGATCTGGGCATCGACACGGGCGCCGACGCGCCCTGGACGCTGTGAGCGGGGGACGGACATGAGCAGGATCATCGACATCCACGTCCCCGATATCGGCGATTTCAAGGACGTGCCCATTGTGGAGATGCCGGTCGGCGTGGGCGATCTGGTGCAGGTCGACGACACGCTGCTGGTGCTGGAATCGGACAAGGCGACGCTGGACGTGCCCGCGACCGAGGCCGGGCGGATCGTGGAATTGCTGGTCAGCGACGGCAGCCGGGTCAGCGCGGGCACGCTGGTGGCACGGCTGGAGATTGCCGAAAGCGCAGGCGCGACACCCCCGGCGGCTGAGCAGGCGGCCCCTGCGGCGGCTCCTGCCCCGGTCGCGGCACCGGCACCGTCGGCGGCCCCTGCCCCGACCGCGATCACGCCCGCCGACGCCTCGGTCCATGCCTCGCCCTCGATCCGCCGCTATGCAAGGACGCTGGGCGTGGCGCTGGCCAAGGTGGCAGGCACCGGCCCGAAAGGCCGCATCCTGCGCGAGGATGTGGAGGGCTTCGTCAAGGCGCAGCTTACTGCCCCACCGGCGCCCGCCGCTTCGCCCGTCGCGGGCCTGCCCGACTGGCCGACCGAGGATTTCGCCAAGCATGGCCCCGTCGACCGCCAGCCGCTCAGCCGGATCGTCAGGATCTCCGGCCCGGCGCTGGCCCGCAACGCCATGGTCATCCCGCATGTGTGCAATTTCGACAAGGCGGACGTGACCGAGCTGGAAGCCTTCCGCAAGGAAATCAACGCCGAGGCCAGGCCGGACGCGGCGAAGATCACCCTCCTGGCCTTCACCGTGAAGGCGGTGGTCGCGGCCCTGCAGGCCTACCCCAAGTTCAACAGCTCGCTCGACGGCGACGCGCTGGTGCTGAAACGCTACTGGAACATCGGCGTGGCCGCCGACACGCCCGAGGGGCTGGTCGTCCCGGTCATCAAGGCCGCCGACCAGAAGGGCATCGCCGAGATCGCCGCCGAGATGGCAGACCTCGCGGCGCAGGCACGGGCCGGGAAACTCTCGCCCGCCGCCATGTCGGGGGCCAGCTTCACCATCTCGTCGCTCGGCGGGATCGGCGGGACGGGCTTCACGCCGATCATCAACGCGCCGCAGGTGGCGATCCTCGGCATGACGCGCGCCGAAATCCAGCCGGTCTGGCGTGAGGACAGCGTGCAGCCGCGCCTGATCCAGCCGCTCAGCCTCAGCTGGGATCACCGCGTGGTCGATGGCGTCGCCGCGGCGCGCTTCCTGCAACATGTCTGCCGGATCCTCAGCGATTTCCGGCGCGTTTCGATCTGAGGGCCGCCATGATAAAGGACATTCCCCTGCCCGCCATCGGCGATTTCACCGATGTGCCGGTGGTCGAGATCCTCGTCGCGCCCGGCGATACCATCGCCGAGAACGACTCGATCCTGGTGCTGGAAAGCGACAAGGCGACGCTCGACGTGCCCAGCCCGGTCAGCGGCATTGTCCGCGAGGTGCTGGTGTCGCTCGGCGCCAAGGTCAGCGCGGGTGCTATCATCCTGCGGATCGAAACGGAGACCGTTGCCGCGCCGCCCCCCGCCGCGGACGCGGATCACAGCCCGCTGGTGGTGATCGGCGCCGGGCCGGGTGGCTATACCGCCGCCTTCCGCGCCGCCGATCTGGGGCGGGAGGTCACGCTGATCGACCCGCGCGCCACGCTGGGCGGGGTCTGCCTGAACGTCGGCTGCATCCCCTCCAAGTCGCTTTTGCACATCGCCAAGGTCATTGACGAGGCCGAGGCCGCGCGCGACCACGGGCTGGGTTTCGCCGCGCCCGAGATCGACCTGGGCAAGATCCGGGCCTTCAAGGACGGGGTGGTCGGTCGGCTGACCTCGGGGCTCGAAGGGCTGGCCAGGCGGCGCAAGGTGCGGGTGATCCGCGGCACCGCGCGTTTCACCGGGCCGAACCGGCTGAGCATCGACACCGAGGCCGGGCCGCAGAGCCTCGGCTTCGATCAGGCGATCATCGCCGTGGGCTCGGAACCCGTCCGCCTGCCCTTCCTGCCCGAGGATCCGCGGATCATCGACAGCACCGGGTCGCTGGCGCTGGCCGAGGTGCCGACGCGGATGCTGGTCATCGGCGGCGGGATCATCGGGCTGGAGATGGCGCAGATCTATCACGCGCTGGGCGCGGGGATCGAGATTGTCGAGGCCACGGGCCAGATCATCCCCGGCGCCGACAAGGATGTCGTGGCGCCCCTGACCAGGCGTCTGCGCGAGAAGGGGATCGTGATCCACACCGATACCAGGGTGACCGCGGTCACGGCGGGTGCGCGGCTGGAGGCGCGTTTCACCGGGCCCAAGGGCGATTTCAGCGACAGCTACGACCGGATTCTGGTGGCTGTCGGGCGGCGGCCCAACGGCGACCGGATCGGCGCCGAGCAGGCGGGGATCGCGGTTTCCCCGCAGGGGTTCCTGGCGGTCGACACCCAGATGCGCACCAGCCAGCCGCATATCTTCGCCATCGGCGATGTCGTGGGCCAGCCGATGCTCGCCCACAAGGCCACGCATGAGGCCAAGGTCGCGGCCGAAGCGGCCTGCGGCGAGACGGTCGCGTTCGAGGCCGCCTGCATCCCCTCGGTCGCCTATACCGACCCGGAAATCGCCTGGGTCGGCCTGACCGAGGCGCAGGCGAAGCAGGACGGCATCAGGGTCGGCAAGGCGAGTTTCCCGTGGATGGCGTCCGGCCGGGCGCTGTCGATGGGGCGCGGCGAGGGGCTGACCAAGCTGCTGTTCGACCCCGACAGCGGGCGGGTGCTGGGCGGCGCCATCACCGGCGCCAATGCGGGCGATCTGATTGCCGAGGTGGCGCTGGCCATCGAGATGCGCGCCGATGCCCATGACATCGCCCTGACCATCCACCCCCATCCGACGCTGTCCGAAACCGTCGCCTTCGCGGCCGAGGCGCATCTGGGGACGCTGACGGATCTCTAGGCGGGGCGGATCCGGGGGGCGATGCATGCGGTTGACCTCCGCAGGGGGTGGGGCTACGCCTATGTCAATAAAGTTGACATAGGATCCGCCATGCTCTCCGCCCCCGATCTGGCCGCGTTCGAGGCTCTGCGCCGCGATCTGCACGCCCATCCCGAACTGGGTTTCGCCGAAAAACGCACCGCCGCCATCGTCGCCGAGCGGCTGCAGGCGCTGGGCTGGGCGGTGACGTCCGGGCTGGCCGGAACCGGCATCGTCGGCACGCTCGACAACGGGCCGGGACCGGTGATCGGTGTTCGCGCCGACATGGATGCGCTGCCGATGACCGAGGCCAGCGGGCGCGACTGGGCCTCGCGCACCCCGGGTGTGTTTCACGGCTGCGGGCATGACGGCCATACGACGATCCTGCTGGCACTGGCCGCGCATCTGGCCCGCACCCGCCGCTTCGCCGGACGGATCGTGCTGATTTTCCAACCCGCCGAAGAGGGGCTGGGCGGCGGCCGGGTGATGGTCGAGGAAGGGCTCTTCGACCGTTTCCCCTGCGAGCGGGTCTATGGGTTCCACAACATGCCGCTGCTTCCCCTGGGCACGGCGGCGGTGCGGGGCGGGCCCTCGATGGCCTCGCAGGACGATTTCCGCGTGCGGTTCCGGGGCAAGGGCGGCCATGCGGCGATGCCGCATCTGTCGCGCGATCCGGTGCTGGCCGTGGCCGAGGCGACCGTGTCGCTGCAAGGGCTGATCGCGCGCGAGGTCGGGCCGCATATCGCCGCCGCCCTCAGCGTCACGCAGATCCACGCCGGCACGACCGAGAATGTGATCCCCGCGGACAGCTGGCTCTCGGGCACGATCCGGACGCTGGACCGCGAGGCCCGGGTGAGCCTGGAAACCGGGTTGCGCCGGGTCTGCGAGGGGATCGCCACGGCCCGCAATGTCACCTGCGAGATCGAGGTGCACCACGGCTTCCCGGTTCTGGTCAACGACCCGGCGGCGGCGGATCTGCTGCGCGGCGCGGTGCAGAAAGCCCTGGGGGCGCAGGCGCTGCGCGACGATTTCCCGCCGCTCCTCGCCGCCGAGGATTTCGCCTATATGCTGGACGCCTGTGCGGGGGCCTATGTCCTCCTGGGCCAGCAGGACGGAGAGCACCGTGAAATGGTCCACAATCCGGGATACGATTTCAACGACCGGCTGATTCCGCTGGCGCTCAGGGTCTTCGATGCCCTGCTGACGCCCGAGACGGCCCCAGACATGGCGAAGGAAAGACCATGAGTGACCCTGCCCCCGATCCCGCGCAGGACGAGCCCGAAAACTGGGACGACGCGACACTGGCCGAATTGCGCCTGCGCAACCTCGGGCGACTGCTGGACGAGGTTCATGTCGGCTTCGACCGGCTGGCGCTGAGCTATCTGCACGAGGCGGGCTATCCCGGCATGTCGGCCGCCCATACCCATGTGCTGCGCACCATGCAGGTCGAGGGCGAAAGCCTGACCGCCATGTCCGAACGGGCCGGGATCTCGAAACAGGCGATGAGCAAGCTGGTCGGCTATTTCGAATCACAGGGCTTTCTGGAATGGCGCCCGGTCGAGGGGACCGGGACGAAACTGGTCCACGCCACGGCGGAAGGGCGCAAGCTGCTGGCGGTGGGCCTGGGCGCGCTGAAACGGGCCGAGGAGGATTATTTCACCGGCCTTTCCGCGGAAGAACGCGAGACCCTGCGCGATCTTCTTGCCCGTGCCTTGCGCAAAACCGACCGTCCCGCCGAGCAATCGGGCGTCTGGAGACGTCGTCGCGCCCAAAGTCGTCAATATAGTTGACGGATTGCCGGAACTCGGCCACAGTCCCCTCATCAAGGCGCAGAAAGCGCTGGGAACAGGAGGACGACATGACCGGGAAATCCATCACCAAGGCGGCCCAGGGACGCCGCGCGGCCCTGCCGCTGTCGCTGCTGCTGGCTGGCGCGCTGTCGGCGGGCAGCGCCCCGGCGCAGGAGCTGACTTATGGCTCGGGCGTGCCCGAACGCTCGGCCGCGAACCGCGAGGGCGTGCTGCCGCTGCTGGAGGCGATCACCGCCGCGACCGAAGGCCGGGTGTCGTTCACGCCGATCCTCGGCGGGCAGCTGGTCTCGATCCCCGGCGCGCTGGAGGCGATTGCCGACGGCGTGGTCGACAGCGGTTTCCTCATCACCCAGTTCTACCCCTCCGACCTGCCCGCCGCGGCGCTGATGTCGGAACTGACCGGGCTCGGCACCGATCCCTTCGCCACGATGGGCGCCCTGAACGAGGCCTATTTCGTCGACTGCGCCGCCTGCCGCGACGATTTCGCGGCGCTGGGCGTGGTGCCTGCCCTGCTGCAATCGGCAGCGCCCCTGACCATGCAATGCACCCAGCCCGTGGCCAGCGCCGCCGATCTGGCCGGGCTGCGCGTCGCCACCATCGGCCGGCCCGAGATGCGCTGGGCCACGGCACTGGGCATGGTGCCGGTGCAGACGGCGATCTCGGACCTGCTGTCGGCGCTGCAACTGGGCATGACCGATTGCGCGATCATCGGCACCTCGTGGATCCGCAGCTATGGGCTGGAGGACACGATCAAGGGCGTGATCGAGATGCCGCAGGGGATCATCGCCGGGGCGGTGCCGCTGGCGTTCAACGCCGATAGCTGGGCGGCGGTGGACGATGCCGACCGGGCAGCGATCCGCGGGCTGATGGCGGCGACGCTCTGGGATTACGTCAGCAACGCCTATGTCACGCCCGACGGCGAAACCCGCGCGGCGCTCACCGACCGGATCGCCTTTGTCCCGGGCGACACGGCGCTGGCCGAGGCCTGGCAGGCCTTTTCCGCCGGGGAGGCTGCGGCGCTGCGCGCCTTGGCGGCCGAACGCGGGATCGCGGACAGCGACGCGCTGATCGACCGGATCATGGAGACCTTCCGCGTCTGGCACGAAGACCTGCTGCCGCAATTCGCCGGTGACCGCGAGGCGTTCATCCGCATCGCCAACGAACGCATCTTCGACCGTATCGACCTGTGACGGGCGGGGTTTCCCGGCCCCTCGGCATCGTGGGCGGGATGAGCTGGCACTCGACCGTCCATTACTACCGCACCCTCAACCTGCTCAGCGAAGCCCGGAACGGAGTTCACATGAACGCCGAGTGCCTGATTGCGTCCCTGTCCTTCGGCCCGCTTCTGGCGCGGGTCGAGGCCGAGGGCACCGACGCCGCCAGCGCGGTGATCGCCGAGGCGGCGCTGGGGCTTGAACGGGCCGGGGCGGGGTCGGTGATGCTGGCCGCCTTCACCGCCCATTTCGCCGCCGACAGGCTGCGGGCCGAGCTGCACGTGCCCTTCATCGATGCGGGCGAGGCGCTGGCCCGCACCTGCCGCGCGCGGGGTTTCCGCCGCGTGGGGCTGTTGGGCACGGCGCGGATGACCGGGGCGGGGCATATCGCCGCCAGCCTCAGGCGCGCGGGGATCGAGGTTCTCGCCCCGCCCGCCGCCGAAGCCGGGGCGCTCGACCGCGCCATTGCCGAGGACCTGACGCTGAGGGGCGCGACCCCCGAGGCAGGGGCGGCGCTCGACCGGGCGGTCGCGGCGCTTGCCCGGGCCGGGGCGGATGCCGCCGCCCTCGCCTGTACCGAACTGCCGCTGCTGCTGCCGCGGCCCAACGCGCCGATTCCCCTGATCGACGGGGTCGAATCCCACCTCGATCTGGCGCTATCCCTGACGGAGACGACACGATGAAAGCCCTCTATTTCACCGCGCATGGCGATGCCGACGCGCTTGTTCACGGCGAGATGGAGCGCCCCGCGCCCCCGCCCGGCTGGGCGCTGCTCAAGGTCCGCGCCGCGGCGCTCAATTACCTCGACGTCTTCACCCTGCGCGGGATGCCCGGGATCAAGGTGCCCTTCCCGATGGTCACCGGCGGCGATTGCGCGGCCGAGATCGTCGAGATCAACGGCGAGGGTCAGGGCTTCGCCCCCGGCCAGCGGGTGCTGGTGAACCCCGCGCATATCGACGACCGGTCCGGCCATTTCGAGATGCTGGGCGAAACCCGCCCCGGGGCGCTGGCCGAATATGTCGTGGCAAGGGTCAGCCAGCTGATCCCGATCCCCGACCCTGTGACCGACGCCCAGGCCGCGGCCCTCCCCGTCGCCTATGGCACCGCCTACCGAATGCTGGTGACGCGCGGCCGGATCGCGGCGGGCGAGTCGATCCTGATCCTCGGCGCCAGCGGCGGGGTCGGCACGGCCTGCGTGCTGCTGGCCAAGCTCTTCGGCCTGACGGTCACGGCGGGCGCGGGGTCGGCCGCCAAGGGCGAGCGGCTGATCGCGCTGGGGGCGGACCACGGCTATGATTACTCGCAGGAGCCTGTCGACGCCTATTCCCGGCGCACCACCGGCTCGTTGTTCCGGGGGGGCGGGTTCGACGTGGTGGTGAATTTCACCGGCGGCGAGACCTGGGCGCCCTCGCTCAGGGCGGTGAAGCGGGGCGGGCGGCTGCTGACCTGCGGCGCGACGGCGGGCTATGACCCCAAGACCGACCTGCGCTTCATCTTCACCGCCGAGATGGATGTGCGCGGCTCGACCGGCTTCACCACCGAGGATATCGCCGCCTGTCTGGGGCTGGTCGCCGAAGGGCGGCTCGATCCGGTGATCGACCTGACCCTGCCCCTGAGCCGCGCGGCCGAGGGTGTGGCGATGCTGCGTGACCGCAAGGTCTTCGGCAAGATCATCGTCGTGCCGGACAATCTTGGGGGGGATGCATGAGCGACCTGCCCCTTTTCGACGGGGCCGCAACGGTGCGCGTCATCGAGGCTCAGCCGCTGGCGCATTGGCTGCGGGGACGGACCATCCCCGAGCTGGTGCGCGGCGCGGCACAGCGCTACGGCACCCGGCGCGCGCATCGCTTCCTTGAGGCGCCGGATGCGGCGCCGGTGGACCAGAGCTTTGCGGCGGTTGCGGCACGCACCGACCGCATCGCCGCCGCCTTCGCCGCCGAGGCGCCGCGCCCGGTCGTCGCCAGCCTGTTGCCGGGGATGCCGCTGACCCTGCCGCTCTTGCTGGGGGCGATGTCCGCCGGGGCCTGCCTGCCGGTCAATCCCTTCCTGGAGCCGGACGCGATCCTGCACATGCTGACCCGCACCGGCGCCCGCTTCCTGCTGGCCGAAGGGCCCTCGGGCGCGCAGGGCGTCTGGGACAAGCTGCCCGCAATCCGGGCCGCGCTGCCGGAGCTGAGGATCCTGATCTGCGGCGAGCCCGAGGGCCAAGCGGACCGCGTCGAGGATTGGCTGGCGTCCCGCAAGGACGCCCCGCCCGCGCCCCTGCCCGGCCCCGGGGATATCGCCGCCTGTTTCCACACCGGCGGCACCACCGGTCTGCCGAAGATCGCCCGCCTGACCCATGCGAACCTTGCCTATATGGCCTTTCTCACCGCCTTTGGCGGCGGCATCCGCGCGGACAGCACGATCCCCTGCGGCATGCCGCTGTTCCACGTCGGCGGGCTGATCTTCGGCGGCCTCGCGCCGCTCTGGGCCGGGGCCAGCGTCGTGCAATTGGGCCGCGCGGGCTATCGCGACCCGGCGATGACCGGGGCGCTCTGGCGGATCGCGGCGCGCGAGGGGGCCGATATCCTCTTTGCCCCGCCGACCATCGCCATGGCCGCGCTGGAGGGTTTCACCGCCCCCGCGCCGCCCCGGCTCAGGCACTGGGTCTCCTCGGCCGCGCCGCTGCCCGCCGCCGCGCATCGCCGCTTCACCGACATCACCGGCCTGCCCATCAAGGAGGCCTGGGGCCTGACCGAAGCCTCGCTGGTGCTGACCTTCACCCCGCCCGGGGGCGAAAGCCGCCCCGGCTCGGTCGGGCTGGCGCTGCCCTGGTGCCGGCTGGCACTGCAATCGCTGGGCGACCCTGCCCGCGCCGCCGCCCCGGGCGAGCCCGGTCTGGTGCTGGCGCAATCGCCGGGGCTGTTCGCGGGCTACCTCGGCCAGCCGGGCGACGGGCTGTGCGAGGCGCCGCATCTGGGGCCGGGCCGCTGGCTGGACACCGGGGATGTCGGGCAGATCGACGCCGACGGCTATCTGTTCCTCACCGGACGGGCCAAGGACCTGATCCTGCGCGGCGGTCACAACATCGACCCGGCGGTGATCGAAGAGGCCTTCATGGCCCTGCCCGAGGTTCAGGTCGCCGCTGCCGTCGGCGCCCCCGACGCAAGGCTGGGCGAACTGCCGGTCTGTTATGTCGCGCTGGTCCCCGGCGCCCGGGCCACGCCCGAGGCTCTGGCGGCCCGCGCCCTGCCCGCCATCGCCGAACGCGCCGCCCGGCCGCGGGTGGTCAGGGTGCTGGCGCGGATGCCCCTCACCGCGGTGGGCAAGGTCGACAAGCTGGCGCTGCGCCGGGACGCCGCGCTCGGCGTCCTGCGCGAGGTCTATCCCGGCCATCAGATGCGGGCCGAGACCCGCGCGGGCGGGCGTATCGCCGTCGCCCTCTCTCCGCTTCCGCCCGAGGCCGCGCTGGTGCTGGCCGGCCTCGGCCTTGATCTTCTTGCTGACACGAAAGCCACAGAATGACCGACCGAATGCTCGCCCTCGACCATGTGATGGTCCATGTTCCCGATGCCGAGGCCGCAGGCGCCCTTTTCGAACGGCTGGGCTTCGTCGCCACGCCGAAAAGCGGCATGCCGGGCCTGTCGAACCGCCTGCTCTGCTTCCCCCGGACCGACACCGGCGCGGGCGTGTGCAATTACGTCGAGCTGATGCAGCTGGAAGATCCGCTGCGCGCCCCGCCGCCGATGCCGCAGCTGCTGGTCGCGATGGGCGCCGTTTCGACCGTGCTCAGCGTCACCGACGCCGCGGCGATGGTCGATCGGCTGCGCGGGCAGGGCCTGCGGCTGGGCCCGGCGCTGGATCTGGCGCGCGACTGGCACCTGCCCGATGGCACCACGATCACCCCCAGCTTTCGCGTCGCCATCCCCGAGATCGGCCAGGCGCCGGTCTATTGGAACTTCTGCCAGCACAAGACGCCCGAGCTTTACGTGCGGCCCGAATTCACCGCCCATGCGAACGGGGCACTGGCCATCACCCGGGTCTGGGCCACCGACCCCGACCCCGAAGCCGCCGCCCGCCATTACGTCGACTATTGGGGCGCGGACTGGGATGGCAGCGACATCCGGCTGGGCCACGGCCCCGCCCTGCGCCTGCTGACGCCCGAGGTGCTGGAGGCGGCGCTGCCCGGCAGCGACAGCAGCGCGGCGCCGGGGATCAAGGGCATGACGATCCGTGTCGCGCAGGCGCAGCGCGCGGTGGCAATCGCCCGGGCGGCGGGGTTCACGCCCGTCGAGACGCCCGGCGGCACGCTGATCCCCGCCCCGCAGGCGGCCGGGTGCTTCCTGCTCTATTCGGAGGGCACCGATGCATAAGCTGGGGGACGGGCTGATCCGCGCCGCCGACGGGGTGGCGATCCTGGCGCTGACGGCGATGATCCTGCAGGTCGGCGCCACGATCGTGCTGCGCGAACTGGCCGGGATCGGCATCAGCGGCGCGGCCGAGATGGTGGCCAAGCTCTACATGCCGCTGATCGTCTTCGGCGCGCTGGCGGGCCATTACCACGCGGGCGCCGAGATCCGCGTCGATCTGATCGCGCATTGGCTGCCGCCCGGGGCGCTGCGGCTGCTCGACCGGCTGATCGAGCTGGTTCTGGCGCTGACCGCCGGGGCGCAGGCCTGGAAGACCGCGGGCCTCGCCGCCCGTGCCCTGCGCATTGGCGAGCGGATCGAGATCGGCACGCTGGCGGTCCCCGGCTGGCCCGGCAAGATGGCGGTGACGGCGGGTTTCGCCCTGCTGGCGCTGGCCGCGCTGATCCGGCTTTTCCGCGGAGGCCGCCATGTCCCCCGTTGAAATCGGTGTCGCCGTCCTGCTGGGCGCCGTGGCGCTGACGCTGCTGCGCCTGCCCGTCGCGCTGGCGCTGGGACTGGCCGCTTTCGCCGGCGCGGCGTCGATCCTGCCCCTGCCCGCGGCGCTGTCGCTCACCGCGCGGCTGCCCTTCGAATTCGCCGCCAGCTGGGAATTCGCCGCCGTGCCCCTCTTCCTGGCCATGGGCGCGGTCATCACCCGCTCGGGACTGGCCGAGGAGATCATGGCGCTGGCCGAGCATTGGCTGCGCCGGGCGCCGGGCGGGCTGGCGGTGGCCACGAACCTCACCGGCGCGGGCTTCGGCGCGGTTTCGGGGTCGAGCATGGCCTCGACCGTGGCCCTGGGCCGGATGGCCGTGCCGCAGATGCTGCGCAGCGGCTACGACCCGGGGCTGGCCACGGCGACCGTCGCCTCGGCCGGGACGCTGGCGGCGCTGATCCCGCCCTCGATCCCGCTGATCGTCTACGGGATCCTGTCGGAGACCTCGGTGGCGAAGCTCTTTTTCGCCGGGATCGTGCCGGGGCTGCTGACTGCCTTCGCCTATGCGGCGATGATCATGATCCGCTGCCATCTGAACCCCAGCCTCGCGCCGCCCCCGCCGCGCGACCAGCCACGCCCGCCGCTGAGCTGGCGGGTGCTGGCCCTGCCGCTGCTGGCGCTGGTGATCCTGCTGGGGATCTACCGCGGCCTCTTCTCGCCGAACGAGGCGGGGGCGGTCGGCATGCTCTGCGCGCTGGTGCTCGCCCTGCCGCAGAAGGGCTTCGGCTGGCGCGGCCTTGTCGACGCGCTGGCCGAGGCCACGCGGCAGACCGCGGCGATCATCACCGTCGCCATGGCCGCCTTCCTGCTGACAAGAACCATGGCGCTGACCGGGATGCCCGACGCGCTGGCGGTTCTGGTCGACAGCTGGTCCGTCTCGCCGCTGACGCTGATCCTGGGCTCGACCCTGCTCTTCGTCGTCATGGGGATGGTGCTGGATCCGTTCGGGGTGATGCTGCTGTCGGTCGCGGTGCTGCTGCCCACCTTCGAGCAGCAGGGCTTCGACCTGATCTGGCTGGGCATCATCATCGTCAAGCTGATCGAGATCGGGCTGCTGACCCCGCCCGTGGGCCTCAATGTCTTTGCCGCCAAATCGGTGGCGCCGCCGGGTATCGCCCTGACCACCATCTTCCGGGGCGTCAGCTGGTTCCTGCTGGCCGAGGTCGGGGTGATGGCGGTGCTGATCCTGTTCCCCGGCGTGGTGCTGTGGCTGCCGCAAACCCTGTCCAACTGAAAACCGAAAGAGAGATCCCATGAACGCCGATCAATTGCGGGCGCTGCTGGCCCGGGCCGAATTCCACAAATTCCTGGAGATGGAGGTGGTGAGCGTCGAGCCGGACGGCCGCCTCACCCTGAAACTGCCGTATCGCGAGGCCTATACGATCTTCGCCAAGGCGGGCACCTATCATGGCGGGATCATCGCCAGCCTGATCGACGTGGCCGGGACCATGGCCTGTTCGGTGGTCAAGGGTCAGCCGACGCCGACCGCCAATCTGCGGGTGGATTACCTGAAATCCCCCGCGCGCTGCGACCTCTATGCCGAGGCCGAGGCGCGGCGCATCGGCCGCACGCTGGGCGTGGCCGATGTCACAATCCGCGACGCCGAGGGCACGGCCTACGCGCTGGGGCGCGGCACGTTCAACACCGCGGCGCCCGAGCCCGTGAAGGCGTGATTACTTGCGCGCCAGCAGGATGAAACGGTCATAGACCCGGGTCTTCAGGCTGTTGCGCAGCCCGCAGCCCCGGCGTTGGGCGCGGGCGATCGGGTCGTGCGACAGGCGTTGCAGGTCGCGGAACCCGGCGGCCTCCAGCATCGGGGCGAGCCGGTCATAGGTCAGCCCCGCGCCGAAGGGCAGGCGGCGCATGATATCCTCATGCGCCGCCGCCATCTGCGGATCGACCAGCGAGCCCCCGGCCAGCCGCTCCCACAGCCTGAGAGCCGCCGCCGCCCAGCGCCCGCCGGGCCTCGGCGCCGCCCAGTTGCCGTCATAGATCAGCAGCCGCCCGCCCGGTTTCAGGATCCGGTGCCAATCGGCAAAGGCCGCCTCGGGCTCGGTCAGGGTCCAGACCAGATGCCGGCAGAGGATCGCGTCATAGCGCGCGTCGGGCTCCATCGTCCGCCCGGCATCGGCCATCAGGAACCTGAGCCGCGGCTTGCCCGCGTGCTTGGCCCGCGCGACCCGCAGCATCGCCTCGGAGAAGTCGAGCGCGGTCACATGATGGCCGAGGTCATGCACCAGCCGCGTCACCTCGCCCGTGCCGCAGGCCAGTTCCAGAACCTCGGCCGGGGCCGGGGGCAGATGGGCGCGCATCGGCGCGGCCCAGGCCCGGGCCTCGGCCCCCGGGGCGATGCCATGGCCGAAATCCGCGTCGAAACTGCGCGAGCGTTCCGACCAATAGGCGCGGATATCCTCGACCAGATCGTGGTTCGCGCTCACGGCGCCGCCGCTTCCAGGATCGCCTCGAACCGCTGGCGGGCGCGGGGCGGCAGGTCGTCCGGCAGGTCGCGCGCGGCGCCCTCGCCGACCTCGATCACCATGACCATGCCCATGGCGTAATGCGGGCTGCACTTGATGCCATAGAGCCCCGGCACCGACAGGGTGACGGTGACATCCTCGTTGATCTGGCTGCGGAAGGGCTCGGCCCCCTCGGGCAGCATGCCGTCGATGGTCGCCGCGTTGTGACCGGGCTGGGTGGGCAGGAAGCGCACGCTGTCGCCCGGTTCGATGCGCAGGAACGAGGGTTCATAGACCATCGGCCCGGAGTCCGAACGGGAATACATCCGCACCTCATGCGTCTCGGCCAGCAGGGGCGTGGCGAGGGCGGACAGCAGCAGGGCAAGGCGGATCATGTCGAGGTCTCCATCGGCAGAAAGCGGAACAGGGTCGAGCCATCGCTCGGGTCGATCATCGGCTGGGCCCGGACGCGGAAGATCCGGGCGAGGTTGTCGGGTGTCAGTACCTCGGCGGGCTTGCCGCAGGCGACCATCCGCCCGTCCGACATGACGCCCAGCCGGTCGCACATCATCGCCTGATTGAGGTCATGCAGCGCCATCACCACCGTCACCGGCAGCGCCGCCACCAGCCCCAGCAGCGCCAGCTGGTGGTGGATGTCGAGGTGATTGGTCGGCTCGTCGAGGATCAGCACCCGCGGCTCCTGCGCCAGCGCCCGGGCGATATGCACCCGCTGCCGCTCGCCGCCAGACAGCGTGGCCCAGGCGCGCGCCGCCATCCCCTCCATGCCCACGGCCGCCAGCGCCCGGTCAACGATCTGCCTGTCCTCGGGGCCGAAGGGCGAGAGCGGCGACAGCCAGGGCGTGCGGCCCAGGTCCACCGCGTCGCGGACGCTGAGCGCCTCGCCCGTGTCGGCGAATTGCTCGACCAAAGCGAGGCGCTGGGCGATCTGGCGGCGGCTCAGCTGCGCCAGCGGCGCGCCATCGAGCCACACCTCGCCCGCCGCGCGCGGCATCAGCCCGGCCAGCAGCCTCAGCAGCGTCGACTTGCCCGAGCCGTTGGGGCCGACCAGACCGAAGGTCTCGCCCTTGCGGATCTCGACCGAAACGCCGCGCACGATCTCGCGCCAGCCGAGGTTGCGGGCCTCGATCCTCATGATCGCCTCCGGTTGCGGATCAGGATCAGCGCGAAGCCCGGCGCACCGACCAGCGCGGTGACCACGCCGATGGGCACGACCTGCCCCGGGATCAGCACGCGCGCGGCGATGTCGGCGGCGATCAGAAAGACGGCCCCCGCCAGCGCCGAGGCCGGGATCAGCCGCGCATGCCGCGGGCCGACGAGAAAGCGCATCGCATGCGGGATCACCAGCCCGACGAAGCCGATGGAGCCGACCAGACTGACCAGCGTCGCCGTCATCAACGTGACCGCGGCGATCAGCACCAGTTGCACCCGGCGCACGGCGATCCCCAGCGAGGCCGCGGCGCCCGACCCGAAGGAAAAGGCATCGAGCGGCCGGACATGGGCGAGGCAGACGAGGAACCCCAGCCCCACCACTGGCAGCGCCAGCGACACATCGGGCCAGCGCACGCCCGAGAGGTTGCCCAGCAGCCAGAACATCAACCCCCGGGCCTGTTCGGCATTGGCCGATTTGGCGATGAAGAACGAGGTCAGCGCGTTGAAAAGCTGCGATCCGGCGATCCCGGCCAGCACCAGCTGCGCCGGTCCGCCGCCCGCCGCCTTTGCCAGCAGCGCCACGATCAGGAAGGCCGAAGCCGCGCCGCCGAAGGCCCCGGCGGACAGGCCGATGGCCCCGCCGCCGAGGCCCAGCAGCGTGACCGCCACCGCCCCCGCGCCGGCCCCGGCCGAGACACCCAGCAGATAGGGATCGGCCAGCGCGTTGCGGACCAGCGCCTGCAGCACCACGCCCGACAGTGCCAGCCCGGCGCCGCAGGCGGCGGCGACCAGCGTGCGGGGCAGGCGGTAGCTCCACAGGATGCCCGCCTCGATGGGATCGAGCGCGCGCTCGATCCCCAGCAGCTTGACGGCCAGCAGGTCGCCGACCAGCCCCAGGGGCAGTGCCACCTCGCCGATGGTGACGCCGGCGAGCACCGCTAGCGCCAGCAGGACCGCCCCCAGCCCCGCGCGCGACAGCACGGGGACAGCCAGCGCCGAGAGGGCGGCCCGCCGGGTCATTGCAGGTCGAACCCGGCCAGCGCGGCAGAGAGGGTTTCCAGCGCGTCGATGTTGCGGATCGAGGGGTCCATGCCATGCGCATCGAGGATGACGATGCGGCCTTCGCGCACGGCCTCCATCTGGCTCACCACCGGGTCGGTGCGCAGGAACTCGAGCTTGCGCTCGATGTCATCGGCCTCGAACCGGCGGCGGTCCATGCGGGCCAGCACGATGACCGAGGGGTTGGCGCGGGCGATGGTCTCCCAGGCGACCACCGGCCATTCCTCGTTGCTTTCCACCACATTGCGCAGGCCCAGCGCCTGCATCATGTAGGCGGGCGCGCCACCCTGCCCGGCGACATAGGGGTCGATATCCATCTCGGCCGAGGAGAACCAGAAAACCGCCGACGCGTCGTCGAGCGCCAGCGCCCCGGCCGTGGCGATGGCCGCCGCCTCGCGCTCGCGCAGGGCGGCGACCATGGCCGTGCCGCGCTCGGGCACGTCGAAGATCTGCGCCAGTTCCTCGACCCCCTGATAGAGGCTGTCCATGGTGTACATGTCCAGCCGCGTCCCGTCGGATCCCGTGGAATTGTCCTTGCCGACGCAATCCGAGGGCAGGGTATAGGTCGGGATGCCGAGATCGGCGAATTGCTCACGGGTGGCGACGATGCCTTGCGGGCCGATGTGCCATTCGTATTGCACCGCCACCAGCCCCGGACGCAGCGCGACCACGCTTTCGAAGCTGGGATCGTTGTCCGCCAGGCGCGGCACCCCGGCATTCACCGCCTCGAACTGCGGCAGCACGGACGAGAACCAGACCGAGGTCCCCAGCACCCTGTCGCCCAGATCGAGCGCATAGAGGATCTCGGTCGCGGCCTGGCCCACGCTCACCACGCTCTGGGGCGCCGCCTCGAAGGTCAGGTCGACGCCGCAATTCGACAGGTGCAGCGGATAGGATGTCTGCGCCAAAGCGGGCATCGCCGCAACGAGGGGCGCCGCGATCAGGGCCGCGCGCAGGCCGCGGCGGGGGATCAGGGGAAGGTTCGGCATCGAAGGTCTCCGGTTGGGAAAAGGGCCGGAGGGGGACGGGAAGGGCAGAGCACCTGGCCCGCCCCATGGCTGACCCCGGCCCCGGCCGCAGGGGCAACGGATCGGGGGCTGGCGATGGCGCGCAGGGCTGCGCGCGCTGGGGAAAACACCATGAGACACCTCCCCGGACACCCCGCCCGGGCCGCGTTGCTGACGATGTCGGCAGGTCTCCTGACTGGCGGGTCGTGGCCTGCAGCGCCTTCCCATGTCCCGGCGGACCGGATCACAGTGGCTGGTTGCTGCGCGCTCACCGCCTACAGTTGCGGGGGCAGTTTCGGTTCGCCGGCGGACCGGCGGCGAATTCCCTTTTGATCCCTTGCGGGAACCGACCGGGCCTGCGTAGCGGTCAGGGGCGGACTTGGCAAGACCTTGGCTGCCGGGCCTCCGGGCCGGCGCGGCGACCCCGGGGCGACAACAGCGCGCAGGCGGCATTTCCCGACTTGCACGGCTTCGTGAAGCGGATAACAAGAAGGGATGAAGCGTGGTGCCCCCCTTCTGGCCCGTGGGCTGGTTCTTGTCTTCGCGATGGCCTTGGCCATGGCGGGGTTCGGGCATCGCTTCGCCTCGGCCAGCGACCTTGAGCGGGCGCAATTCGCCCAGCTCTATGGCGCCGAATTCTGCGTCACCGATGACGAGGGCGCGCCTCGGGCCGCCACCTCGTGCCCGGTCTGCCATCTGGTCGCCGGGCTCTATCTGGCAGCGGCAATCGAGGGCGCCGTCGCCCCGGCCAATCTGACCTTGCGCGTGCGGCCCCCGGTCGCGGCGCGCCATCTTCTGGCCTCGACCGAGGCCGCACCGCCCCCCTCGCGCGGGCCACCCTCCGTCTGATCCCGTCTATCCCTCCCCACCGGTTTTCCGGTGGCGGAGACGCTGCCGACATCCTTCGGCAGCAGTGGCATGCCGGCGCCTTCCCGCGTTGCGGGGACCGTGCCGTCACGGCGGATCTTTCTGCGTTCCCTTCGATCCGCTGTCACTCGCCCGCCCGGGCACGGCTGCGCCGCAGCGTCGGGCGGGCCCTTTCCCACCTCAACGGCGTGGCCCGATCCCGGGCGCCCGCTTCCGCACAGCAACAAGGACCAACGAATGAAACTCCTGATGACCGCCGCCGCCGCCCTGACCCTGTCGCTCGCCACCCAGGCCGCGGCCCACGCGACCTTCGCCGAAACCCAGGTCGTCCAGGGCGAGACCGCCCGCCTGACCATCCGCATCGGCCATGGCTGCGAAGGCGAGGCGACCCAGCGCGTCCGCGTGCAGGTCCCCGAAGGCCTGATCGCGGCCCAGCCCATGGTCCACGCCGGATGGGAGCTCGAAACGGTGACGGGCGCCTATGCCCAGCCCTACGAGTATTACGGCCGGACCCTGACCGAAGGCGTGCGCGAGATCGTCTGGTCGGGCGAGCTGCCCAACGCCCATTACGACGAATTCGTGTTCCGCGCCCGCGTCACCGACACCGTGCCGCTGGACCAGATGCTGTACATCCCCGTGGTGCAGGAATGCGCGAACGGCGCCGAACGCTGGATCGAGATCCCGGCCGAGGGGCAGGATGCCCATGATCTGGAAGGCCCGGCGCCGGGCGTGATGGTCGTCGCGCCCTCGGCCGGCCACGGCCACTGATCCTTCCGCGCCACCGCCCCTTGCGGCGGTGGCGCCTTCCCTTTTGCCTCGGAGAAAGCCCATGCCCTTCCTGTCCCGCCTCGCGCTGGTTGCCGCGCTGAGCCTTGCCACGCCCGTTCTGGCCCATGGCCCGATGTCCAGCGCCGAAACCGGCGCGATCACCCATCTGATGATGGCCCAGTTCGACCGTCCCGAGGCCCCCCTGACCGTCGAGCCCATCACCATCAGCGGCGACAGCGCGATCGCCGGATGGCGGCAGGGCGACATGGCGGGCCGCGCGCTGCTGCGGCAGGGGCCCGAGGGCTGGGTGATCGTTCTCTGCGCCGGGGAGGAAGTGCTCGATCCGCAATTCCTGGCGCATCACGGTGTCGACGGCCCGGCCGCTCAAAGCCTGACCGAGGCCGCGCGCGGGGCGGAAACCGGCCTGGGCGCCGCGCTGATCGCCCGCCTCGATGCTTTCGAGGGCGTGGTCCTGATCGGTCCCGGCGAGGGGCACCACGCCCCGGCTGGCCATTGACAGACCGGACCGCCTGCCCGGCGGCGTCGCTCTGCACGAGGAGAGGCAGAGCCGTTGCCGGGCACGGCGCCTGATCCTCACCCTCTGATGCCGCACCCGGACCACCCGGGTGCCTGCCCTGACTTCGAGAGAACCCGGATGCCCCGTCTTCACGCGCTGTGCCTGTCCCTGCTTCTGATCCTGTCGCCTCTGGCCGCTTTCGGCCATGCGCAGCTGGTGGCCGCGACCCCGGACGACGGCAGCATCGTCGAGGCTTTCCCGCCGTCGGTCACCCTGACCTTCAGCGAGGCCGTGGCGCCGCTGGTGCTGCGCTGGGTCGCCCCGGACGGCAGCGCCGAAGAGGTGCAGGGCGAGGCGCGCGACACCGGCCTCGCGGTTCCGGCCCCCCAAGGCCGGGCACGGGGGAGTTATCTGTTGTCCTGGCGGGTCATGTCCGGCGACGGTCACCCGGTTGGCGGGGTGCTGACGCTGCATCTGGGCGCCCCGTCGATGCACAGCGCGGCCCCGCCTGCGGCCACCGGTGCCCGGCTTGCCGCCGCCGCGCGCTTTGGCCTGACGCTGGCGATGCTGGGCGCCCTCGGCCTCGCCCTGCATGCGGCCTTCATTGCCCGGACCGCCGCGCCCTTGGGGCGGCGGCGCCTCGGGCTTGGCGCCGCGCTCGCCGGTCTGGGCCTCGCCGGGGTCTTTCTTTGGAGCCACGGCCTCGACCTTCTGGGCCTTGCCCCGGGCGAAGGGCTGAGCGCCGCCCCGTTCCGCGCGGCGCTGATGGCGCCGCTGGCGCGGACCATCGCGCTGAGCGGTCTGGCGCTGCTGCTGGCGGCGCTGGCATTGCGGCAACCGCGTCCGCCGCGCGGCCTCGCCCTTCTCGCCTGGCTTTGCGCCGGGCTCTCCTTCGCGGGGTCTGGCCATGCGGTCACCGCCCCGCCCGCCGCGCTTTCCACCTTCGCCGTCGCGGTTCACGGCGTGGCGCTGGTCTGGTGGATGGGTCTGTTGCCGCCCCTTCTGGCGGATCTGCGCCATCCCGAGGCCATGCTGCGGCTGCAGCGGTTCTCGACGCCCGCCCTGGGTCTGGTCGCCCTGCTGGTGCTGAGCGGCGCCTGGCTGACCTGGGCGCAGAGCGGCGGCGTGCTGTCGCGCCTGACCGAAACCGGCTGGGGCCAGCTGCTGCTGGTGAAACTGGCGCTGGTTGCCGGGCTGCTGGCGCTGGCGGGGCTGAACCGCCTGCGGCTGACGCCCGCTCTGGCCCGGGGACGGGTGGCACCGCTTGCGGTGTCGATCCGGGCCGAGATCCTGCTGGGTCTGGGTGTCCTGCTGATCGCCGCGCTCTTCCGCCTGACACCGCCGCCCCGGGCGATGATCGACACCGCCCCGCCGATCCTGGCGCATCTGCATAGCGACCGCGTGATGGCCGACCTGCGCCTCAGCCCCGGCGCCGCGGGGCCGGTGGTGCTGGAACTGGCCTTTCAGACCGGCGATTTCTCACCGCTGGAACCACGCGAGGTGACGCTGGCGCTGGCCCCCGCCGACGGACGGCTGGAACCCCTGCGCCTGCGGGCCCGGGCCGGGGAGGACGGCATCTGGCGCACCGAACCGGCGGTCCTGCCCTTCGGCGGCGATTGGGCGCTGAGCCTGCGGGTGCTGGTCAGCGATTTCGACAGCGTGACACTGCGGGAGACCCTGACCCTGCGCGAGTGAGCCCCGGTCAGAGCAGCCGCAGCGCCGCCGATCCGGCAAAGATCAGGATCGCGGCGCCCAGCAGGAATTCGGCCGCAACCAGCCCCCGGGCCAGCGCTCCGCCCTCCCGGGCGATACCGATCAGCCCGCGCCGCGCCATCCCGGCCACCAGGCCGGACGAGAGCGTCACCGCCATCGTCCCCACCCCCATGACCAGCGCGCCGAGGATGCCCAGCGCATCCAGTCCCAGCCGCCAGGTCAGGATCAGGAGGAACAGCGCGCTGGTGCAGGGCCGCAGCGCCACGCCCGCGACCAGCGCCGCGACCTCGCGCGCCGAGCCCGCCTTGGCAAGCGCCTCGGGGTCCGGGGCGTGGCTGTGGCCGCAGCCGCATTCCGGCCCGTGGTCATGGTTGTGGTCGTGGTCGTGGTCGTGGTGATGCCCGTGCCCCGCCCCCTCACGCGGGAAATGGCGCCAGGCCCGGATGCAGAGCATCAGGCCCAGAAGCGCCACGAAACCGAAGGACAGGGGCTCGATCGCCGCGGCCAGCCCCTCGACGCCCTCGCGGGCGCCCTCCAGCAGCCAGACCCCGGCATAGACCACGAGGATCGCGGTCACCGCCTGCGCCAGGCTCGACAGCCCGGCGATGACGACAAGGCGCGAGGGCGCGACCGGGGCCGCCACGGCATAGGCGGCGATCACCCCCTTGCCGTGGCCCGGACCCAGCGCATGCAGGAAGCCGTGCAGGAAGCAGATCGTCAGGAACCCCGCCACCGCCCCCGGCTCGCCATTGCGCAGGGCGCGCAGCGCCCCGGCCAGCGCGTCCTGCGCCTGCCGCTGGAAGCCGAGCGCCGCCTCGGCCATCCAGCCCTGCAGGCCGGCCAGCGCCAGCCCCAGAGCGATCAGCGCCAGCAGGAGCAGCACCCAGCGGACTATCCGGGGCATGACAGCACGAACGTATCGGCGAAGGCGCTGCCAACCAGCGGCTCCTGCCCCGGCTCCATGAGTTGTTCCTCGGTCAGATCGCCCAGAAGCCGCTCGTAGAGGCTGCGCGCGGCGCCGAGATCGGCCTCGATCCGCGTCACCTCGCACGTGTCGGCGCCGGTGATGCCCGGCTGATCCGGCACCTCGTAATAGATGAAATAGGTCGGGTCGAAGGCCTGCGCCCGGACCGAAGCCCCCGCCATCGGGATCGGCTCGGTCAGCGCCCGGCGGAAATCCAGCACGAAGCGCCCCTCGCGCAGATCGACATCCATGCCCTGAGGGCGGCTCAGGGCCACATCCCGCCCCGCGTGTTGCAACTGCATGTCCCCGGCGAAATCCTCGGGCCAGGCGCTGAAGCGCTGCGACAGGGTGGCGCGTTCCCCGGCCGAGAGCGCGCCGTCACGGTCGGGGTCGAGGCCCAGATCCTCGAGCGTCAGCAGCGACATCAGCTCGTCCCAGTGCCAGACGACATGGACCATGGCGAGCCGCCCTTCGGCGTCCATCTCGAAGGTGAGGCCGGCATCGACGAATTCATGCGGATGCGCCCCCGCGCGAAGCGGCAGTAGCACCAGCAGGGCCAGAGCCATCACAAGGGAAAGCGCGCGAGACATGGTCTTCGCTTGGGTCAGGACGGGGATTAAATCCAATCACATCATGGTGTTCCGCGCAAGGTGGGGGCGAGCGCCGCGGTTTTTGCGGGGGCGCGGTTGCCCTGCCAATCTTGATATGTAATATCATAACAATCTGCAAGCCCGGACCGCCGGCGCCAGCGGTTCGCCGCGCAAACCTTTGGCCCGGATGCAGAAACGCTTCCCATCAAGGAGACCCTGTCATGCTGAAACCCCTCACCGGCGCCACCGCGCTGGCCCTGCTTCTGGCACCCGCCGCGCTGGCGCAGGCGGACACTTCCGGCGGCGAGACGGTGTTCCGCGTCTTCGTCGGCGACCATGCCGCGCCGCGGATCACCGCGTTCGACCTCTCCGCGCCGGATCGCCCCTGGCTTTTCGACACCATCGGCCAGGCCAGGCTCTATGCGGTGGCCGAGGGCAGCGCGGTCGTGGCCGTGCAATCCGATGCCAACACGGTGCAGTTCCTGTCCAGCGGCATCCGGCTGGAGGATCACGGCGATCATCAGGATATCGAGGTCACCGAGCCCTCGGCCCTGCCGCACCGGCTGGACGGCCCCCGCCCCTTCCATCTGATCGACCACGGGCAGCGGATCGCCATCAACCTCGATCAGGGCGGCTATGCCGAGATCATCGACGGCGCGGCGCTGGCCCGGGGGGCGCTGGAGACCAGCCGCTTCCCGCAATCGGTCCCGCATCATGGCTTCGTCACGCCGATGGGATCGCTCTGGCTGAGCAGTGTCGCGCCGCCGCCCCCCGCCGAGGGGGCCGAGCCGCAGCCCCGGCTGGGCCTGCAGGCCTTCACCGCCGAGGGCACCCCGGCCAGTGATCTTGCCACCTGCACCGGCATCCACGGCGAGGCTTTCTCGGGCCTCTATCTCGCCGCGGGCTGCGCCGAGGGGGTGCTGACCGCCCGCAGCGGTGACGAGGGTATCGTCTATGCCATGCTCCCCTATCCGGCCGATCTGCCCGCCGGGAACACCACCGGGACGCTTCTGGGCGCGACCGGAATGCAGGTCTTCCTCGGCAATTACGGCCGCGACGGGCTGGTGGTGGTCGATCCGGCCGAGGCGCCGCATTTCCGCCTGATCGCCCTGCCCTTCCGCCGTGTCGATTTCGTGCTGGACCTGATGCAACCGGCCCGCGGCTTCGTGCTGACCGAGGACGGTACGCTGCACCGGATCGACCTGCTGGCCGCCAGCCTTGATGGCAGCGCCCCGGTGACGCAGCCCTATTCGATGGACGGTCATTGGAACGATCCGCGGCCCCGGCTGGCCATGGCGGGGGACGAGGTGCTGATTACCGACCCGCGCGAGGGGCTGGTGCGCCGGATCGACGCCGCCACGTTGGAGGATCGCGGCAATGTCACGGTTGGCGGCGCGCCCTACACCATCGCCGTGGTGGCAGCGAGCGGCCACAGCCACTGAATGACCGAAGAAACGGCATCCCGCGCGCCAGCGCGCGCGGGACTGACCGGACGCTAGAGCCTGTCGATCCGCTGGCTGATCTGCCGCAGCAGGGTCTTCAGCTCCTCGGCCGCGGCGGCGTCCATGTCCCCCAGAATCCCGCGCTCGAACTGCATGGCGATCTGCATCAGCTCATCGGCCAGCGCCGCGCCCTTGGCCGTGATCTCGATCGAGACGACGCGGCCGTTCTCCGGCGGGCGGATGCGCGTGACCTGCCCGGCCTTGGCCATCGTGCCGATCATCCGCGACAGGGTGGACATCTCGACCGAGACCAGCGAGGACAGCTCGCCCAGCGACTTGGGCCCGGTCTGGCGCAGGATGGCCAGCACCCGGTACATCGGCAGCGTCACGTCATAGCGCGCGATGCGCCTGGAAAAGGTCTCGCCCAGGGCGACACCCGCCCGGTTGAGCAGATAGGGCAGCGAATCGGTGAACCAATAGTCCATGCGTCCCCAGGGATGGCGCCTTGCGCGACGGCGGGATTTGTCGGCGCGCAAATGTTTCAGTTGCAAGTATCTACGGCGGATGAGGCGCGGGGCGCAAGGGCCGGCGGCCGGTCGGGGCAGCAGATCGCGATGTTTTCCAGGCCAAACTTTTCTCTCACAAAAGATGTTTACGAAACATTTGTATTTGCAAAAGTCGTCTGATACGGTCCGAGTCGCGCTGCCCCGCGCCACATCATCTGGGAGGATTGGATGTTCAGACCGACTTTCGCGGCCCTGTGCCTTGCGCTGCCCTGTGCCGTTGCCACGCCGCTGCTGGCTGCCGATTTCACGCTCAAAGTGTCGTCGCCCACCAACAACGACGCGATCCTGCGCTGGATGCAGGGCTTCGAGACCCGGCTCGAGGCCGCGACCGACGGCGCCATCGACGTGCAGCTTTTCCCCGCCAACCAGCTGGGCCAGATCCCCGCCACCATCGAAGGCGCGGCGATGGGCACCATCGAGGTGACGGCGCCCGCGTCGAGCTTCTTCGTGCAATACGACCGCCGGTTCGAGGTGCTGGACGTGCCGGGCCTGTTCCAGAACCTGGCCCATGCCCAGGCGACGCTGGCCGACCCCGAGGTGCTGGACCGTCTGGCCAGCTATGCCCAGGATCAGGGGCTGGAGACCATCGCCGCCTTCCCGCATGGCCCCCTCGGCATCGTTAGCGTCCGGGCCTTCGACAGCGCCACCGCGTTGCAGGGCCAGCGGATCCGCGTGGCCGGGCCGACCGTGCTGGCCACCGGGCCGCTCTCGGCGCTGGGGGCCTCGCCCATCTCGCTGCCGTTGGGCGAAGTGCTGCCGGCCATGCAGAACGGCGTCGTCGACGGGCTGATCGCCGGTCTGCCGGTCTTCACCACCGGGCGCTATTATGACGTGGCGCTGGATCTGACCGTGGTGCCGGAAAGCTATCTGATCGTCACCGCCGTGGCCTCCAGCGCCTTCCTCGACACGATCGGCGCGGATCTGGCCGAGGCCGTCCGCACCGCCGCGCGCGGCGCGCTTGAGGATACCAACAGCTGGAACCTCGGCGCGGTCGAGGCGGTGCAGGGTATCTGGGAAGAAAACGGCGGGCGCCTCGTCACCCTGCCCGAAGCCGATGCGCAGGCCTATCTCGACGCCGTCGCCGCCGTCCTGCCCGAGGCCGAGGCGCAGAACCCCGCGCTGGCCGGGGAACTCGCCTTCCTGCGCGGCGTCGCCCAGCGCCACGCCGCCGAGTGACGGAGACGGGGCGGGACAGGCGGCCCCCGGGCCCCTGCCCCGCCCCCCTTGACCCATGAACACCGCCAAAGCCTCCCCCCTCGTCTCGCGCCTCGCCGCGGGGTTCACGCTGCTGCTGTCGCTGGCGCTGATCGCCATGGTGCTGCTGGCCTGCGTCAATGTCGCGCTGCGCTACATCTGGCAGGTCTCGCTCCTCTGGGCCGATGAGACGCTTGTCTTCGGCATGATCGTGCTGGCCTTTCTGGGCACGATCACCGTCTCGATCCAGAACCGCCACCTGCGCATGGAATTGCTGACCCGCGCGCTGTCGGGCCGCTCGGCCTGGGCGCTGCGGCTGATCGAGCTGGCGCTGACCGCGGGCGTGCTGGGCTTCACCGCCTGGTATTCGCTGGCCGTCACGCAGCGGCTCTGGACCCGGGGCACGCTGAGCAACATGGCCGAGGTGCCGCTGTGGCTGATCAACGGCGCGGTGCTGGTCGGGCTGACCGGCATGGCGCTGGTCGCGCTGGCGCAGCTGGCCGGACATCTGATGCAGGGACGCAAGTAACATGATGATCCTGACCCTTGTGGGCCTGCCGCTGCTGCTGATGCTGGCCGGGTTCCCGATCTATCTGATCCTGCTCGCCGCCGCGGCCGCGACCATGGCGCTGACCATGCAGGTGCCGCTGATGGCGCTGCACCAGTACCTGTTCTCCTCGATCAACGCCTATGCCCTGCTGGCGCTGCCCTTCTTCATCTTCGCGGGCGAGATCATGGACCGGGGTGGCGTGGCCGGGCGGCTGGTCGGGCTGATGCGGGCCAGCATGGGCCGCGTGCCGGGCAAGGTGCCGCTGACCGCCATCGGCGCGGGCGCGGTCTTCGGCGCGATCACCGGCGTCGGCGCGGCCTCGGTCGCGACGATCAGCAAGGTCATGCTGCCCGCCATGCGCGACGAGGGCTTTGCCGACCGCTATTCCGGCGGGCTCATGGTCTCGGTCGGCGCGGTGGGGGTGATCCTGCCGCCGTCGATCCCGATGATCGTCTATGCCGCGGCGGCCGACGAATCGATCCCGCGCCTTTACGCGGCCGGGATCGTGCCGGGGCTGCTGATCGTCGGCATGATGGCGCTGCACGCGCTCTGGGTCGGGCGCGGCAACCGCGGGTCCGAGGCCGACCGCTTCACCCTGCGCGGCTTCGGCACGGCCTTCCGCCGGGGCGTCTGGGCGGCGGGCGTGCCGGTGCTGATCCTGGGCGGGATCTATGGCGGCGTCTTCTCGCCGACCGAGGCCGCGGCCGTCGCCTGCCTTTACGCCTTCATCGTCTCCTGGGCGGTGATGCGCGAGATGACCTTGCGCGACCTCATGGCCGCTGCCGGCAGCACCGTGTCCTTCACCGCGCAGATCCTGGTGGTGATGGCCTGCGCCGGCGTCTTCTCGTGGCTCATCACGGTCAACCAGGTCTCGGTCCAGCTGGTCGCGCTGATCGAGGCGATGGCCCTGCCCGGCTGGCTGCTGTTGCTGGCGATCAACCTGCTGTTGCTGCTGGTCGGCTGCCTGATCGACCCGCTGTCGGCCATCCTGCTGCTGACCCCGCTGCTGGTGCCGCTGGCGGGCGCGATCGGCGTCGATCCGGTGCATTTCGGCATCATCGTCACGGTCAATCTGGCCATCGGGCTGTTCACCCCGCCCTTCGGCATCAACCTCTTCGTCATGCAGACCATGTCGGGGATCCCGCTGAAGCAGATCTACCGCGGGATCGTGCCGTTCCTGGCGATCTATCTGATCGCGCTGCTGCTCATCACCTATATTCCGGCGATTTCGCTCTCGGGCGTGCGCCTGCTCATCGGCCCCTGAGGGGCCACCGCACGGGCCCGCTCAGGGCCCGCGCACGAACCAACATTTGCATTTTCAAAACTTGCCAACGCAAGATAACCGGGACGGAGGAGGACCTCATGACATTCGATGCAGCCATCGTGGGCTATGGCCCCACGGGGATGGTGCTGGCGGCGCTGCTGGGGCAGGCCGGGCGCAAGGTCGTGGTGCTGGAGCGCTACGCCGGGCTCTACAACCTGCCGCGCGCCGCCGCTTTCGACGATGAGACGATGCGCACCTTCCAGAAGCTGGGCATCGCCGAGACGGTGCTGCCCGGGACCAACATCCAGGCGGGCTATGTCTGGGTGAACGGCCAGGACGAGGTGCTGCTCGACATCGAATACGACAACCCCGGCCCCTGCGGCTGGCCCGCGCAATACATGATGTACCAGCCGCATCTGGAGGATACGCTGGACGCGCTGGTCCGCCGCACGCCGGGGGTTGAGCTGCGCCACGGCGTCACCGTCACCGGCATTGACGACAGCGGCGACGGCGTGACCGTCACAGGCCATGAAACCGAGGGCGGCGCCCCGGTCGAGGTCAAGGCGCGCTATGTCATCGGCTGCGACGGCGGCAACGGCTTCGTGCGCGGCCATCTGGGGGGCACGCTAGAAGACCTCGGCTTCCACGAGAACTGGCTGGTCTGCGATTTCGAGATGAAGCGCGAGGTGCCGACCCTGCCCTCGTTCCGGCAGGTCTGCCGGCCGGAGCAGCCGGTCTCCATCGTCAATATCGGGCCGCATCACCACCGCTTCTCGTTCCGGCTGGAGGCGGGCGACACCCGCGATTCCGTCACCGCGGCGGAAACCGTCTGGCGCCGGGTCGCGGCCTTCCTCACCCCCGAGGATGCCGATCTGATCCGCGTCGCCAATTACACCTTCCGCTCGCGCATCGTCGGTGAATGGCGCAAGGGCCGGGTGTTGCTGGCGGGCGATGCCGCGCATGAGATGCCGCCGTTCCTGGCGCAGGGCATGGTCTCGGGCATCCGCGACGCGCGCAATCTGGCGTGGAAGCTGGGCATGGTACTGGACGGCGCGCCGGACTCGCTGCTGGACAGCTACCAGCCCGAGCGCGAGCCGCATGTGCGCTTCATCACCGGCCGCGCCATCGAACTGGGCCGCGCCCAGACCATGCGCGACCCCGAGATGGCGCGCGAACGCGACGCGGCGATGATCGCCGCGCGCAAGGCCAACCAGAAGCCCGACAAGCTGGTCTATCCGGCGCTGACCGGCGGGCTGATCGCCAATCACGGCGCGCTGCTGCCGCAGGGCCTGGTGTCGACCGCCGAGCGCACCGCGCTCTTTGACGAGATCGCCGGCACCGGCTGGCTGATCGTGGCCCGCAACGAGGCGGCGCTGGCGGCATTGGGCGAGGCCGAGCGCCGCGCCTTCGAGGCGCTGGGCGGCCGCTGCCTGCATTTCGCCATCGGCCAGATGGTCGGCGGCGCGCCCGTTTCGGACACCAACGGCGTCTACAAGCGCTGGTTCGACGCGACCGGCGCCCAGGCCGCCATCGTCCGCCCCGACAGCCATGTCTACGGCCTGGCCGCCACGGCCGGGGAGTTGCCCGCGCTGCTCACCCAAGTGCTCGCCGCCCTCGGCGCGCTCGCCCCCACCGCCTGACCCCACAGACCGAGACCGGAGAGAGACCATGCAAGGCAAGATCGCGCTCGAAGAGCATTTCGCCATCCCCGAAACCCTGATGGATTCGGCGGGTTTCGTGCCGCCCTCCTATTGGAAGGAGCTGGAACACCGGCTGCTGGACATCCAGGACACCCGGCTGAAGGAAATGGACAAGCACGGGATCGAGACGATGATCCTGTCGCTGAACGCCCCGGCGGTGCAGGCGATCACCGACCGCAAGCGCGCCATCGAGATCGCGCGCCGCGCCAATGACGTGCTGGCCGAGGAATGCGCCAAGCGGCCCGACCGCTTCCGCGCCTTCGCCGCCCTGCCGTTGCAGGACCCCGAGGCGGCGGCGGCGGAACTGAACCGCTGCGTCACGGACCTCGGTTTCGTCGGCGCGCTTATCAACGGCTTCTCGCAGGATGCCGAACAGGGCGGCGGCGAGGAATTGCTCTATTACGACCTGCCGCAATACCGCCCGTTCTGGGCCGAGGTCGCCAAGCTGGACGTGCCCTTCTACCTGCACCCCCGCAACCCGCTGCCCCGTGATGCGCGGATCTATGACGGACACCCCTGGCTCTTGGGCCCGACCTGGGCCTTCGCGCAGGAAACCGCCGTCCACGCGCTGCGGCTGATGGCCTCGGGGCTGTTCGACGACCACCCCTCGCTGCAGATCGTGCTGGGCCATATGGGCGAGGGCATTCCCTACATGCTGTGGCGGCTCGACCATCGCAACGCCTGGGTCAAGACCCCGCCGAAATACCCGGCCAAGCGCAAATTCGCGGAGTATTTCACCGAGAATTTCCACATCACCACCTCGGGGAATTTCCGCACCCAGACGCTGATCGACGCGATCCTGGAACTGGGCGCGGACCGGATCCTGTTCTCGACCGACTGGCCGTTCGAGAACGTGGATCACGCCAGCGACTGGTTCAACGCCACCAGCATCGCCGAGGCCGACCGCCGCAAGATCGGCCGCACCAACGCGCAGAAGCTGTTCAAGCTGGGCTGAGCCACACGACAACCCCGCCCGGAGGCGATCCGGGCGGGGCGTCGATCAGGGGGCGCGGGTCACATCCCGCACCGCCCGGATCAGCCAGGGGATATCCCCGTCGCCCAGCCGCGCCACATTGACCCGCCCGCCCTTCACCACATGGATGCCGTGGTCGCGCGTCAGCGCATCCTCCTGCGCTTCCGTCAGCGGCAGCAGCGAGAACATGCCCCGCTGGCCCGCCAGATAGCCGAGGCTGCCGGTGCCGAATTCCGCCTCCTCGACCGCCACGATCCGGGCGCGGACCCCGGCGACTCGGGCCCGCATCGCCTCCAGTTCCGCGAGCCACAGCGCCTTCAGCGCGGGATCGCCCAGGATCACCCGCACCACCGAGGCGCCATGGTCCGGCGCATGGGACGACCCCGCCCGGACGATGGCCGAGACGGCGCGGTGCATCCGCTCGCGATCCGCCGCGCGGGCCTTGACGAACAGCGCCCCGGCCCGGTCGCGGTAGATGCCGAAGGACTTGGACAGCGTGACGCAGACCACGGCTTCGTCGAACCGCTCGGCGATCTGCCGGGCGACGGCGCAATCGGCCTCGAACCCCTCGGCGAAGCCCAGATAGGCGAGGTCGAGCCAGGGCACGATGCCGCGCTCTTCCAGCACGTCGAGCAGCGCCGCCAGCTGGTCCGGGCTCAGGTCGGCGCCGGTCGGGTTGTGGCAGACGCCCTGGAACAGAAAGACATCGCCCCGCCGCGCCGCCTTCAGCCCGTCGAGCATCCGCTCGAACGTGATCTCGCGCCTGAGCGGGTCGTAATAGGGCACCGTGGCAAAGCGGGCGCGGGCGGCGGTCAGGATCGGCACGTAATTGCCGTAGGTCGGGGTCTGCAACCAGATCGTCGGCGGCTCCGGCATCTGGGCCAGCAGCTCGGCCATGACCCTCAGCGCCACCGCCCCGCCCGAGGTCTGGGCCGTGACCCAGCCCGGCCCGTGCGCGGGGCCCAGGATCTCGGCCCCCAGCAGCCGGCCATAATCCGCGTCGCCGGTCAGCGCGAGGTAGGATTTCGTCGCCTGCGTCTCGACCAGCCGCGCCTCGGCCCGCTTCACAGCCTCCAGAACCGGGGTCCGGCCCTGGGCGTCCTGATAGATGCCCACGGTCAGGTTCAGCTTGTCCTGACGCGGGTCACGGGCGAAATATTCGGCGCCGATCATGATCGGGTCGACGGGATAGTCCTCGACACGCTCGAACATGGCTCAGAACCGGGTGATGACGGTGGCGCCGACCGACTGGAAGCGGTCCATGGCCATCAGCGCCTCGGGCGCCTCGGCCAGGCTGATCTGCTGGCCGACCAGCCGCGAGGGATCGACCTTGCCGCTGGCCACCATGTCCAGCATCGCACCGTAGCGATGCGCCTGCATCCCGTGCGAACCGAGGATCTCGATCTCCTGGCCCACGATCTTGGGCATCGGAATGGCGGGGGCGGCGTGCTCGCCCAGCATCAGGCCGACCTGGACATGCTTGCCGCGCGGCCGCAGGCAGAGGATGGAATTGGTCATCGTCACCGGATGGCCAAGCGCATCGAGCGAGACATGCGCCCCGCCCCGCGTGATCTCGCGGATCGCGCCCGGCACATCGGCCTCGCGCCCGTTGATAACCGCGCTGGCGCCGAGATCCCGGGCGAGTTGCAGCTTGGCCGGGTCGAGGTCGACGCCGATCACATTGGCCCCGGCGGCCGCGGCGATCATCACCGCCGACAACCCCACGCCGCCACAGCCATGCACCGCCACCCATTGCCCGGCGCGCACCTGCCCCTGGTCAATCACCGCCCGGAACGAGGTGGCGAAGCGGCAGCCGAGGCTGGCGGCGGTGGCGAAATCCATCCCCTCGGGCAGCGCCACGAGGTTGAGGTCCGCCTGATGCAGCGCGACATATTCGGCGAACGAGCCCCAATGCGTGAAGCCCGGCTGCTCCTGATGCAGGCAGACCTGCTGATGGCCCGCATGGCATTCCGGGCAGGCGCCGCAGCCGCAGATGAAGGGCACGGTCACCTTGTCGCCGACCTTCCAGCGGGTGACGTCGCGGCCCACGGCCTCGACCACGCCGGCCAGTTCGTGCCCCGGCACATGCGGCAGCTCGATATCGCTGTCATGGCCCATCCAGCCATGCCAGTCGCTGCGGCAGACGCCGGTCGCGGCGACCCTCAGCACCACGCCATGCGGGGCGGGCGTCGGATCGGGCAGGGTGACCAATTTCGGGGTTTCCTGAAATTTCTCGAACAGGACGGCTTTCATGAGGTCTTCCGGATGCTGGGGCGGGCCGAGGGGGCAGTCGCGCGCAAGGTGACCGATTCCGCGCGGCGTCGCAATGCGATCCGTGGCCCGGCCGGTCAGTAGACCGCGACCAGCCGCCCGGCGAGTTCGTGCACGCTGATCGGGGTCTCGTAGACCGCGGACAGGAACTCGGCCTGCATCAGCTCGGCCGGGGGGCCGTGGCGCAGGATGCGACCGCCCTTCATCACCACGATCCGGTCGCAATGCGCGGCGGCCATGTTGATGTCATGCAGCACCACGACCACCGTCTTGCCCAGCGCCTGCGCTGCCTCGCGCACCAGGGTGATGATCCGCACCGCATGGCTGATGTCGAGGTTGTTGAGCGGCTCGTCCAGCAGGATGCACTCGGTATCCTGGGCCAGCACCATGGCGATATGCGCCCGCTGCCGTTGCCCGCCCGAGAGCTGGTCGAGGAAACGGTCGGCCAGCGGCTCCAGCCCCAGAATGGCCAGCGCCCTGGCGACCTGGGCGTGATCCTCGGGGCCCGGATTGCCGCGCGAATGCGGGTAGCGGCCAAAGGCCACGAGGTCGCGCACCGTCAGCCGCGCCGCCGTGTGGTTGTCCTGCCGCAGAAGCGCCAGCTTCCTCGCCACCAGCCGCCCCGAGGCCTGGGCCAGGTCCATCCCCTCCAGCGTCACGCGCCCGGCGTCGGGTTTCTGCAAGCGTCCCATCACCGACAGCAGCGTCGACTTGCCCGCACCATTCGGCCCGATGATCGCGGTAAGACCGCCCCGGGGCAGGCTCAGCGTGACCTCGGACAGGACGGCAAGCCCGTCATAGCGCCGCTCGACGCCTTCGACCTCGATCATCGCGCAACTCCTCTGATGACCAGAAGGATGAAGACCAGCCCCCCGGCGAATTCGACCACCACGGCCAGCGCCGTGTCGTAATGCAGGACGCGCTCCAGCAGCGTCTGCCCGCCGATCAGGGTAATCAGCGCGATCAGCGCCGCGGCGGGCAGAAGCACGGCATGCCGCGCGGTCGGCATCAGCAGATAGGCGAGGTTGGCGACCAGCAGCCCCAGGAAGGTGACCGGCCCGACCAGCGCCGTCGACAGCGCGACCAGCATGGTGACGATGACCAGCAGACCCAGCACCAGCCGCTCTTGCGGGACGCCAAGGCCGATGGCCGCCTCGCGCCCCAGGGCCAGCACGTCGAGTTCGGGCACCAGCCGCCACAGAACCAGCGCCAGCCCCGCGACGATCAGCGCCGAGAGGGTCAGCAAACCGGGATCGACCGCGTTGAAGCTGGCGAAGAGCCGGTCTTGCAGCACGGTGAAGCTGTCGGGGTCGATGATCCGCTGCAAAAAGCCCGAGATCGAGCGGAACAGCGTCCCCAGCACGATCCCCACCAGCATCAGCAGGTGCAGGTTGCGGGCAGCGGGGCCGAACATCCAGCGAAACAGCAGCAGCGCGAAAAGCACCATCGCCCCCAGTTCCAGCCCGAAGACCAGCCGCGCATCGAGCGCCGAGACCCGCCCGGCGCCGAGGCCGAAGACCAGCCCGGTCTGGATCAGCACATAGAGCGCGTCGAAGCCCATGATGGCGGGGGTCAGGATGCGGTTCTGCGTGACGGTCTGGAAGACCACCGTGGACAGGGCGATGGCCACCGCCACCACCGCCAGCGCCGCCAGTTTCCGGCCGCGGAAGGGCAGCAGGAAGTCCCAGCTGCCCCGCGCGTTCAGCAGCAGGAAGGCAGCGGCGGCCAGCACGGCCAGAAGCGTCAGCAGCGCCAGGCGCCGGGCGATCTGCCGCTTGCGGATCTCAGGCGCCATGGCCGCGCCTCCGGGTCAGCAGCCACAGGAAGGCGGCGCTGCCGACGATGCCCATGGTCAGGCCGATCGGCATCTCGTAGGGGCGCACGACCAGCCGCCCGACGATGTCGCAGGCCATGACCAGCGCAGCGCCCGACAGGCAGACCACCGGCAGGGTGCGGCGCAGGTTGTCGCCCATGATGAGGCTCACGACATTCGGCACCACGAGGCCGAGGAAGGGCACGATCCCGACGGTGACGATCACCGCCGCGCTGAGCAGCGCCACCAGCACCAGCCCCAGCGCCCGGATCGCCCCGTGATTGACGCCAAGCCCGATGGCCATGTCACGGCCGAGCCCCGCCAGCGTGATCTGATCGGCGAAGACGGCGGTGACCAGGGTCAGACCGGCGACGATCCACAGCAGCTCGTAACGGCCCTGAAGGACAATCGAGAAATCGCCGGTGCTCCAGGCGCCGAGGCTTTGCAGCATGTCGGTGCGATAGGCGATGAAGGTGGTGACGGCACCGATCACGCCCGACAAGAGCAGCCCGATCAGCGGCACCATCAAGGGCGAGCGTTGGGGCACCCGGCGCAGGACCAGAAGGAACAGCCCGGTCCCGGCCAGCCCGAACCCCGCCGCCACCGCCATCCGCGCCGGCACCGGCAGGCCGGGCGCCAGCAGCATGACCAGCAGGATACCGAGCGAGGCGGACTCAGTCGTCCCCACGGTCGAGGGCTCGACAAAGCGGTTGCGGACCAGCACCTGCAAGACCAGCCCGGCCAGCGCCAGCCCCGTGCCCGCCAGCGCCAGCGCCAGCGTCCGCGGCAGGCGCGAGGTGAGCAGCACCTCGGTTGCCGGACCCGTGCCGCCCTCGGCCCAGAGAAGCCCGGGGCTGACGCTGCTGACCCCGACGAAAAGGCTGGCCAGCCCCATCGCCAGCGTCAGTCCCAGCGCAAGCGGAAACAGCAGCCGGGCGGCGGGGCCCGGCTGCCGGGAGGATGGCCTTGGCGTCTGCGGCTCAGGCAAGGGTGCGATCCGTCAGTTCCGCGCCGCGGCGAGGGCGTCGCGCAGCTGGGCGATGCTGGACCGCAGGGCCTGCACACCGGCGCCGGTCAGATACCAGGCCTGCGCGTCCAGATAGACGACCTGCCCCTGCTGCCAGGCGGTGGTGGATTGCACCAGCGGGTTGTCGAGGTATTCGGCCGCCGCCTGCCCCTCGCGCCCGATGGCCGCGTCACGGTCGACGACGAACAGCCAGTCGGGGTTGGTCTCGCGGATGAATTCGAACGAGATCGCCTGGCCATGGGTGCCGGTATCCAGCCCCTCGACCGCCGGGGTGAAACCGTAATCGTCATAGACCACGGCAAAGCGCGAGCCCGGACCATGCGCGCTCATCCGTCCGCCGGTGGTCAGCACGACCAGCACCCGGCCCGCTCCGGCGGCCTCCTCGTGCAGCGCGGCGACATCGGCGCGCAGGGCGTCGACCAGCGCCTCGGCCTCGGCCTCGCGGTCGAAGAGGCCGCCCAGAAGCCGCAGATTGGCGGCCACGTTGTCGATATAGCCCTCACGCGCCACGGTCAGGTCCAGCGTCGGCACCATGGCGGACAGCGCGGCGTATTGCGCGGCCGAACGGCCGCCGACCAGCACGAGGTCGGGCGCCGCGGCATTGACCGCCTCGAAATCCGGCTCGAAGAGCGTTCCGATCGGGGCGGCGTATTGCGCCAGATGCGGCGGCAGCGCCTGGCCCGGGGCACCCGCCACCGGCACGCCCAGCGCGTCGAGGTTGTCGAGCGTGGCGATGTCGTAGACCAGCACGGTCCCGGGCGTGCCGGTAACCTCGGTCTGGCCCTGGGCATGGGTCACGGTCTCGGCCATGGCGGGCGCGGGGGCCAGGGTCAGCGCCAGCGCGGCGGCGGTGCAAAGAAGGCGGATCGCCATCATATCGTCCTTTCAGACAGGGAAACGGGAAGGATCAGAAAGTCGCGGTCAGGCCGAGCCAGAGCCTGCGGCCCTCGCCAGCGGCGTTGTTGTCGGTGGAATCCACGATCTGGTCGAAGAGGTTGTAGACCGCGGCGTTCAGGCTGACGGTGCGGTTGATGGCGTAGGAGCCGCCGATATCCACGGTGGTGTAGGGGTCATAGGCGCGCCCCTCGACACCGTTGATGAGGACCGGCCGCCCGTTGGTGCCGATCCGCGGCCCGGCGGCGATCTCCTCGCCATGATAGGTGGCCGCGGCCCAGAGCGCGAGCGAACTGTCCACCGACTCCCAGTCGAGGCGCAGCGTGGCGCGGTGGCGCGGCGTGCGCTGGAGCGGGAAGCCCGCGTAATCGCCGGTGCGCTGCTCGCTGTCGGTGAAGGCATAGGTGCCGCGCATCGACCAGGTGTCGTCGATCTGCCAGGACCCGGCCAGTTCCAGCCCCTGGATCACCGCATCGTCGATGTTGAAGGCCTGCCACAGGCAGGAATAGCCCGGATAGGCGCCGATCGCCGCGGCGTTACAGGCCGCGCCGCCCAAGGGGTCGATGATGCTGCCGGTATCGGGGTTCACCAGCATCCCGGTGTTCATGTTCGAGATCTTGTCCTCGAACTCGGTGCGGAAGGCGGTGGCGCTGAAGCTGAGCGGCCCCTGTTCCCAGACCGCGCCCAGCTCGAAGCTGGTGCTGGTCTCGGGCCTGAGGGCGGGGTTCGGCGCGATCAGCCCGGCGCCGCGCTGCGTCGGGTAGTAATAGCCCGGCGCGACCAGCCGGATGGTCGGTGCGGTGAACCCGGTCGAGACGCCCCCCTTCAGCGTCAGCGCCTCGCTCACATGCCAGACGCCATAGAGCCGCGGGCTGAAATGGCCGCCATAGATCGAATGCCGGTCAAAGCGCAGCCCGCCGGTCAGCGCGAAACTGTCGGTGATGCGCCATTCATCCTCGGCAAAGAGGGCCCATTGCCGGATCTCCATGGTCTGGTCGGTGGTGGTATGGCCGCGGTCGGTCAGCCGGGCCTGGCTGAACTGGAACCCGGCCACGGTGCGATGGGCGCCACCCAGTTCCCAGGGCACGGTGATCTGCCCGTCGAGCGTGGTATTGGCCAGCCGCGGCACCCGGTCGTTCAGCACCCGGGTGCCGGTGCCGAAGGGCTCGCCATAGGTGAAGCGCGCCGCTTCCTCGTGCTGGAGGGTCAGCTGCGTCTCGATCTCGCCGAATTGCCCGGTATGGCCCAGCGCCACGTAATCGCGGTCATTCTCGCGCTCGCTGCCGTCGCTGCCCGGGGCCAGCGTGCGGTCGGCGGTCCCGCGGGAACTCAGGCGCGAGCGCCCGGCCTCGACGGTGAATTCATGGTCGTCGCTCGGCGTGAAGCTGAAACGGACGCCCAGATTGCTGTCCTCGGCCCCCTGGATCCCGCCCAGAAGGCTGTCCTCGGTCCGCCGGTAGAGGCGCCCCCAGAGCTGTACGCCCAGCCGGTCGGCGATGATCGGCCCGCTCGCCTCGAACGACAGCGCGGCGGAATTGCCGTAGTCGCTGTGCTGCTGCACCGTGCCCTCGGTCGTCACGCTGCCCGACCAGGTGGCGGCGACCGGGCGGGTGATGACGTTGATGACGCCCCCCATCGCATCGGCGCCATAGAGCGAGGACATCGGCCCGCGCACCACCTCGATCCGCTCGATCATGTTGAGCGGCGGGAAATGGCGCTGCTCGAAACCCGAACTGCCGTTGGGCCGCGATTCGCGGGTCGAGACGCGGCGGCCGTCGATCAGCATCAGCGTGTATTCGCCGGGAAGGCCGCGGATCTGGATGTCCTGCTCGTTGGCGACGCCGGTGGTGACCAGCCCCTGAACCTCGCGCAGGGCATCGGACAGGTCGCGATAGGCGCCCGATTCCAGCTCCTCGCGCGAGATCACGGTGATCGAGGCGGGCGCGTCGGCGATGTTCTGCTCGACCCCCGCGGCGGTGACCACGATGCGGCCCAGATCGACGACCGACCCGGTGGTGCCCGCCGGGGTCTGCGCCCCCAGAGCCGCCGGAAAGGCCACAGCCAGCGCCGCAACGGCGCAGCCCGCCGAAAGGCCCGGGCGCCCGGCCCGGCGCGACATGCGGGGCCCGTGATCCGGCGTTGTGCGACGAAGCTGCGACATTTCCTTGTCCCTCAGGTAATTCTGACTATTTCGATCAGCTATACGAGGGGCGGACAGGGACAACCGCGATGATTGAGAACGATTCCAAATTCAGGAAAGTGAAAAGCCCGGTGGTTGCGGCGGGCCGACGGGGGCAGAAGCGATGACCCGCCTGGACCGGAACCTGGACCGAAGCCTGGGCCAGGGCGCCCCGCAAGCCGCTGAAGAGGAACCGAAAAGCCGCCCGGACAGCGCCGCCGTCACGCTGTCGCAACTGCGCCTGCTGATCGCGCTGGACGCGCTGCTCAGGGCGGGCTCGGTTTCCGGTGCCGCGGCCGAGCTGGAAATGTCGGTCCCGGCCGCCAGCCGCCTGCTGGCACAGCTGCGCGCGCATTACGACGATCCGATCCTGATCCGCGAGGGGCGGCGCATGGTGCCCTCGCCCCTTGCTGCCACCCTGCGGCGCCGTGTCGCGGCACTGAGCCGCGAGGCACGGCTGCTGCTTTCGGCGCAGGAGGCCGCCCCCCTGCCCGAGGCGCCCTCCGCGCTGCTGCCCTTCCCCGAGGCGCCGCGACTGCCGCTGCGCGTCAGCGATCCAGAGCGGGCCGAGGGCGAGCCCGGCGCCGATACCCTGTTGCTGCGGCTGGACGGGGCGGGCGACAGCGACCGCCCGCGGCACCGGCTGGCGGCGCATATCGCCCGGCTCTCGGGAGGGGGCGGTCCCTCGGCCTCGCTCAGCGCCAGCCAGGCGCGGGACGCTTTCGACATCGTGCTGCGGGGCGAGGCCGATGCGGTGCAGATCGGCGCCCTGCTGGCCGGGATCCAGCAACGCGGCATCGCCGGTCCCGAACTGGCCGGGCTGGTGGCGGCGGCGCGGGCCCTGCGGCCGGGTCAGGGCTGGCAGGGCAATGCGCCGGGGCTCGACTGGCCGGTCTATCCCTCGCCCCGGCAACGCCGCCCGGCCTGGTTCCTGGCCGGGGCCAAGCTGCTGGCCGATGCCGGGACGCCGATCCTGCTGCACGGCTTCACCCCGCAGCCCGGCCCGGTGGCCATGCTGCTGAACGCGCTGCAGATCCCGCAGGTCGAATCGCTGCCCGAGGCGCTGACAGCGCTGAACCGGGGCCGCATCGCCTATCTGCGCATCGAGGCGGTCGCACCGCAGATGGCCGCGCTTTGCAGCCTCTATGCCGTGCTGGGCATGCGGACCGTGGCCCAGATCGGCCTGCGGCTGCTCGATCCGCTGCGCTTCGGGCTGACGCTGGGCGGGGTGCCGTTCAGCGGCGGCGGCGGGCTGATGACCTCGGCGCTCACGCATCTGAGGGACGGGCATCTGCTCAGCGTGCTCAGCCAGCGCGACGTGGCCCAGGCGACGCCGCATCGCTGGATGACGCTGGCCCTGTCGGGTCCCGAGGGCGAGACGCTGACCCATGTGCCCCCCAGCCTGACCAGCGCGCCCGAGGGCCTGCCGCCGGGTTATGGCCCGGACGCCATGCTGACCGCCCTCTGGCAGGGGCGCGAGCGCGATCCGGCGATCACCACGATCATCCGCGACTCGGCCGCGCTGGGCCTGCTGGCGCTGCGCCCGGACCAGCCCTTCGCCACGCATCAGACCGAGGCCGCGCGGCTTTGGGACGAAAGGGCGTGAGGCCGGGCGCGGCGGTCCCGGGCGCGGACCCGGCGAGGGCCCGGTGCGCGCCGGGCCCAGCCGGCCCCGGGTCTAGCCCGCCGCCCCCGGCCATTCGCCGCGCAGCAGGCCATAGACCAGCAGATCGCACAGGCCCTTGTGGGTCGTCTCATGCTGCCGCAGGCACCCTTCGCGGGTGAAGCCCAGACGCTCGGCCAGCCGCACGGAGGCGAGGTTTTCGGCGTCGATCTCGACGTAAAGGCGGCGATGGGCGCCTTCCGCGACGAGGTGATCGATCAGCGCCTTCATGCATTCCGCCGCAACCCCCTGCCCCTGATACCCGGCAACGGTGATGTAGCCCAGTTCCAGCACCCCCTCATCCCGCCCGGGATAGGCGACATAGCGCCCCGCCAGGGTGCCGTCCGACCTGTCGATGGCAACCCAGGTCCGGCCCGGCCAGTCAGGATCGGTCAGCCAGTCCGCCAGTTCCTCGACCGAGGTAAAATGTGGGCGGGACAGATAGCGGCACTGGCCCTCGTCCGACAGCGTGCCGTAAAGCGCCGCGGCATCCGGGCGCCGCAAGGCCCGCAGAAGGAAGCGGCGCGTGGTGAGTGTCCGGGTGGGAAGGTCAGAGGTCATGGAGGGAAGGCGGTTGTCAGAGGTCGCCCCAGCGATACCCCAGCCGGGACCCGGCAACCAGCCGGGCAGGACGATCCGGTCACCGACCGGCGGGTTTTCGGCGACGCGCCCGCGCTGAGCACTGATGCCCGTCGCACTGCCCTGTTGACCGTGAGATAAGACCGCTGCGTCGGAGGCGGGACACCATCACCGTGTCTTCCCGGAGGAGAGAGGGGGATGGTGGGCGACCCTGGAATCGAACCAGGCGTGGGTCTCCCCGGCGGAGTTACAGTCCGCTGCCGCACCTTGCAGCTCGTCGCCCGACGCTGGGCGGGGAATATCGAAGGGGCGGGGGGGCGTCAAGGGCTGTCGCAACAGGAAATCGCCCGCTTGGGGGCAATGTCGCAAGGGCGTATTTTGGGCAGAATGAAGGGGGGCGGGTTGCGTCAGGCGCCGCGCCAGCGCAGAGAGGGGAAAACGAGGGGCTGGCCATGAAGAAACCGACCTGGGTGATCGACAAGGAACGCGCCAAGCGGGCGTCGGCGGCGGAAACCGTGTGGCTGTTCGGCCTGCACGCGGTGCGCGATGCGCTGGTGAACCCGGCGCGGGTCAAGCTGCGGCTTCTGGTGACCCGGAACGCCGCCGACAAGCTGGCCGAGGCGATCGCCGAAAGCGGCATGACGCCCGAGATCGAGGATGCGCGCAAGTTCTCGGCGCCCATCGCCAGCGATTCGGTGCACCAGGGCGCGGCGCTGGAAGTCAAGGCGCTGGACTGGGGCCGGTTCGAGGATGTCTGCGCCGCCGGGGCCGGGGCGCCGGTGGTCGTGCTGCTGGACCGGGTGACCGATCCGCACAACGTGGGGGCCATCCTGCGCTCGGCCGAGGTGTTCGGCGCCCGCGCGGTGATCGCGCCGCGCCACCATTCGGCGCCGGAAACCGGGGCGCTGGCCAAGACCGCCTCGGGCGCGCTGGAGCGGCAGCCCTATCTGCGGGTGACCAATCTGGCCGAGGCGATGGACAGCCTCAAACGCATGGGATTCCATATCCTTGGCCTGGACGGCGACGCGGAACTGACGCTGGAGGCCGGGCTTGAACAGGCCGGGACGCGGCCGGTCGCGCTGGTACTGGGGGCCGAGGGCCCGGGCCTGCGCGAGAAAACGCGCGAGACATGCGACGCGCTGGTGCGGATCCCCTTCGGCGGCGGGTTCGGCTCGCTGAACGTGTCGAACGCGGCGGCGGTGTCGCTCTATGCCGCGACCACGGGACGCTTCGCGCGTTAACCGTTCCATTATCACGAAATCGCGACAGGTCTTTTTTTTCCCGGAAATGCGCTCATATTGTCACATGAAGCGTTGAGCCGGAACTCTCGCGTTTCCTCCACTGTCCCTCGTTCCCACCTTGCGCCCGGTCCAGACGACCGGGCGCTTTTTCTTCAAGCCCTTTTCGCCTATGGTCCCCGCCGCGCGCTGCCCCGCAGATAGCGTCGGCGCGCCACGGGACCAGCCGGACGGAGACGCCATGACCATCACGCGGGACGAGGAACTGGAGGCGCTGAGGATCATCGGCCGGATCGTTGCCGATACCCTCCAGGCTATGGGCCGGGCGCTGGAGCCCGGCATGACCACCGCCGAACTGGACGCCATCGGCCGCGCGCTGCTGGAGCGCGAGGGCGCCCTGCCCGCGCCCGAGGCGGTCTATGATTTCCCCGGCGCCACCTGCATCAGCGTCAATGAGGAAATCGCCCATGGCATCCCGGGCGCGCGGGTGATCCGGGCCGGGGATCTGGTGAATATCGACGTCTCGGCCTCGAAGGACGGGTATTTCGCCGATACCGGCGCCAGTTTCCGGGTCGGGCGGGTCGCGCCCTCGCTGGAGAAGCTGTGCCGTGACGGGCGCAAGGCGATGCAGATCGGCGTGGCGCAGGTGGCGAGCGGGCGGCCGCTGGCCGGGATCGGTCAGGCCATCGGCCGCTTCGCCGAGCGCAACGGCTACACGCTGATCCGCAACCTTGCCAGCCATGGCGTCGGTCGGTCGTTGCACGAGGAACCGGGCGAGATCCCGACCTGGCCGGTCAGCAACGAGCGGCGGCGGATCAACCGCGGGCTGGTGCTGACGGTGGAACCCTTCCTGTCGCGCGGCGGCCTCTGGGCCAGTGAGGGGCGGGACGGCTGGACGCTTTACAGCGAGCCGCGCGCGGCGGTGGTGCAATACGAACATACCGTGGTGGCGACGGATCGCGGGCCCTTGGTGCTGACGCTGCCGGGTTGAAGAACGGCCAGATGGGGGCTGACACCGAATCGTCGCCTCGCGCTGGCAGGATGGCCGGGGCCGCGCCTGTCCCGGAGACCCGCGGCCGATACTGTCCCCCTCGTCCCTCTGCGCCCGGCCCCGTGCCGGGCGCCTTTTCTTTTCCCTTGTTTGCATTTTGCACGACGCTAAGTCTTGCCGGAGCGAAGGAGACCCGCATGACGCCTGCCGATGCCCCCGACGATACCGAGTTGCGCCGCCTGCTGCAGGGGATGCGTGTCGTCGGCGTTGTCGGCGTCTCGCCCAACCCGGTGCGGCCCAGCTATTTCGTGGCCCGCTATCTGGGGCTGCGTGGCATGCGGGTGATCCCGGTCAACCCGGGCCATGCCGGCGAGCCCTTGCTGGGCGCCACGGTGGTGGCCGGTGTGCGCGACCTGCCGGCCGAGGTGGATACGCTCGATGTCTTCCGCCGGTCCGAGCATGTCGCGCCCATCGTGCGCGAGGCGCTGGACCATCTGCCGGGGCTGAAACTGGTCTGGCTGCAGATCGGCGTCACCAGCGACGAGGCGCGGGCGATGTGCGCCGAGCGCGGCGTGGCCTTCGTGCAGAACCGTTGCCCCAAGATCGAGTATCAGCGCCTGTTCGGCGAGTTGCGCATGGGCGGGTTCAACACCGGGGTCATCAGCTCGAAGCTCTGAGCTTCAGCCGGTCCCTGAGCCCCTTCACCTGATCGCGCAGCGCCACGACCTCGGGCAGGCTCATGCCGGTCGCCTCAAGGAAACAGGCCGGGACATGCGCCGCCTTCTGGCGCAGCGCCTCGCCCCCGGGCGCCAGCGTGATGCGCACCTGCCGCTCGTCGGCCCTGTCGCGGCGGCGGGCGATCAGCCCGGCCGCCTCCATCCGCTTGAGCAGCGGTGTCAGCGTATTGGTCTCCAGCGCCAGCTGCAGGCCGAGGGCGCCGACGGTCTGGTCGTCCTGCACCCAGAGAGCCGAGAGCACGAGGTATTGCGGATAGGTCAGCCCCAGCGGATCCAGCAGCGGCTTGTAGGCCGCCTGCATCGCGTGCTGGGCGGAGTAGAGCGAGAAGCAGAGCATGTCGACGGGGGCGATGGGCATGCCTCAGAGATAAGTCGCGCACGATAGAAACGCAAGCGATTGACAGCCGGCCCGACTCGCGGTAGTTATATCGCACACGACATAATCGGAAACGATAGGAGAGCATGATGAGCGTCGACGTCAAATACCGCACCGAAGCCACGGCCACCGGCGGCGGCCGCAACGGCAGCGCCAGCCTCGCCAGCGGCATGCTGACCATGACCATGGCAACCCCGAAAGAGCTGGGCGGTTCCGGCAAGGGCCACAACCCGGAAGAGCTGTTCGCCCTGGGCTATGCCGCCTGTTTCCTCGGCGCCATGCGCGCCGCGGCCAGCATGCAGAAGCTGGGCACGGTCCCGGACAATGCGACCGTGACCGCCGATGTCGGCATCGGCCCGCGCGGCGATGGCGGCTTCGGCATCGCGGTCGAGCTGAAGATCGCCCTGCCGGGGGTCGAGCCCGAGCTGGCGCAGAAGATGGTCGATGCCGGGCATTTCGTCTGCCCCTATTCGCACGCGACCAAGGGCAATATCGACGTGACCCTGACGCTGGTCTAATCCAGCAGGGTCTGGATCAGCAGGCTTTCGGGATCGGCCAGTTCGTCGATCACGTCGAAATGGTGCCGCCCCGGTGCGACATGCCAGGGGCAGGCCCATGCCTCGCTGAGCGTCCGGGCCTGCCACAGGAAGCTGGGCCGCTCCTGCCCGCCGACCCACACCGTGCAATCGACATCCCCGCGTTTCGCCAGAAGCGCGGGGCTTTCGCGTTCCGCTTCGGCCGCGTCGAGGGCAAGCTTGGCGTTCATCCCGGTCTGCCTGAGCGGGTTCAGATCCGCCAGCGGCGAGATCGGCACCACCCGGGCCAGCCGGTCGCCCCAGTCTGCCCGGCGGTCGGTGCAGGCCATCCGCGCCGACAGATGCCCGCCCGCCGAATGGCCGGTCACCACGATCGGCCCGTCGACGATGGCCGCTGCGGCACCGATCGCCGCCTCGACCTCATCGGTCATCTGGTGGATCCGCCCCTCGGGCGCCAGCGTGTAGCCCGGCATCGCCACCGCCCAGTCGCGGGCGAGCGCGCCTGCCGCCAGATGCGACCACACCGACGGGTCAAAGGCCATCCAATAGCCGCCGTGGACGAAAACCATGAGCCCGGCCACCGCACCCTCGGGCAGGAACAGGTCGAAAGTCTGGCGCGGCGCGGGCCCATAGGCTACACCCAGCCTTGCGCGGTCCCCCAGCGCGGCGCGGAAGGCCCCGGCCTCGGCCGCCCAGCGCGGCGGGAACGACCCGGCGTCGGGAATGAAATCGGCGTTAGCATAGGCCAAGCTCAGGTCGTCGTGCACTTTGCCTCATTCCTTGCGTTGTTAAGTAATTCATGCTCAGGTCGCTCCGCCCCCGGACCGGCCGAAGGAGGACAAGACCATGCTGGACCAGACTACCGACCTGCGCAGCCTTCTCAAGGACCCATCGCTATTGGAAACCCGCGCCTTCGTGGCGGGCGAATGGGTCGCGGCCGATGACGGCAAGACCTTCGCGGTGACCAACCCCGCCCGCGGCGACGTCATCGCCGAGGTGACGGACCTGAGCCGCGGCGAAGTCGCCCGCGCCATCGCCGCGGCCGAGGCGGCGATGAAGGACTGGGCGAAGCGCACCGGCAAGGAACGCGCGGCGGTGCTGCGCAAATGGTACGATCTGATGGTCGAGAATGCCGACGATCTGGCCACGATCCTGACCGCCGAGATGGGCAAGCCGCTGGCCGAGGCCAAGGGTGAGATCCTCTATGGCGCGGCCTTCGTCGAATGGTTCGGCGAAGAGGCCAAACGCATCTATGGCGAAACGATCCCCGGCCATCTGCGCGACAAGCGCATCACCGTGCTGAAGCAGCCGGTCGGCGTGGTGGGCTCGATCACGCCCTGGAACTTCCCCAATGCGATGATCGCCCGCAAGGTCGCCCCGGCGCTGGCCGCGGGCTGCGGGTTCGTGGCGCGTCCTGCGGCGGAAACGCCGCTCTCGGCGCTGTCGATGGCGGTGCTGGCCGAACGCGCGGGCGTGCCGAAGGGGCTGCTGTCGGTGGTGACCTCGTCGCGGTCCTCGGAGGTGGGCAAGGAATTCTGCGAGAATCCGGCGGTGCGGAAACTGACCTTTACCGGCAGCACGGAAGTGGGGCGCATCCTGCTGAAACAGGCCGCCGATCAGGTGATGAAATGCTCGATGGAACTGGGCGGCAACGCGCCCTTCATCGTCTTCGACGACGCCGATCTGGATGCGGCGGTCGAGGGCGCGATGATGTCGAAGTTCCGCAACAACGGCCAGACCTGCGTCTGCGCCAACCGGATCTATGTGCAGGCCGGGGTCTATGATGCCTTTGCCGAAAAGCTGCGCGCGGCGGTCGAGAAGCTGAACGTCGGCGACGGGCTGGAGAATGGCGTGACCACCGGCCCCCTCATCAACGCCAAGGCGGTCGAGAAGGTCGAGGAGCATATCAAGGACGTGCTCGACCACGGCGGCGCGCTGATGACCGGCGGCAAGCGGCACGCGCTGGGCGGGACCTTCTTCCAGCCGACCGTGGTGACCGGCGTCACCCAGGACATGAAGGTCGCGCAGGAAGAGACCTTCGGGCCCCTCGCGCCGCTCTTCCGGTTCGAGACGGAAGAGGAGGCGATCCAGTATGCCAACGACACGATCTTCGGTCTGGCCTGCTATTTCTACGCGCAAAACGTCGGCCGCGTGACCCGGGTGCAGGAGGCGCTGGAATACGGCATCGTCGGCGTGAACACCGGGATCATCTCGACCGAGGTGGCGCCTTTCGGCGGGGTCAAGCAATCGGGCCTTGGCCGTGAGGGCTCGCACCACGGGATCGAGGATTTCCTGGAGCTGAAATACGTCTGCCTCAGCATCTGAGGATCGGACGAACCGACAAAGGGGGGCTGTCTCGCCCCCCTTTTCCCTGCGGCCCTGCGTTGGTTTTCCGGCCGTTCGCGCCTGACAGCGATGCGGGCCTTTCACCACCCTCGCGGGGTCGGTTCAGGCCGTGGCGGTTGCTCCGCTGCGGGTGGTGGCCGAGACGCGGTAGATCACCAACAACAGCACCAGCGACAGCGCCGTCGGCAGCGCGGTCATCAGGACGAAGCTCTGCGGCGTCCAGCCGAGCCCTACCATGATCCCCCCGACCGCCGGTCCGGCGATGGAGCCGATACGCCCGGCCGCGGCGGCATAGCCGATGCCGGTGGTGCGCAGGGCCGGCGGGTAGATCGCCACCGAGATCCCCGATTGCCCGCTGAGGCAGGGCAGCAGCCCCAGCCCCAGTCCGAAGACCAGCGGCAGCAATTGCGCGGGCGCGAAATGACCCAGCGAGAAGACCAGCACGGCGGCGATGGTGAACAGCGCGTAGCCGATCAGCGTGCGGGCGATGCCCCATTTCGCCACGAAGAAGATCATGACGATCCCGCCGACAAGGCCGCCCATCGCAAAGGCGGCGGCGCTGGCCGGGACCTGTTCGGGCGGCAGGCCGATGCCTTGCAGCAGCGTCGGGATCCAGAACAGCAGCGCATAGGCATTGACGAAGATCACGAAGGCGAAGGTCCAGAGCAGAACCGTCGGCAACGCCAGACCCGGACCGAACAGCGCCTTCACCAGGCTGGTCCCGGCACCGGGCGCCGCGGCGGCGATGCGGCCCGGGATCAGGGCCAGGATCACCGGGATCATCAGCAGCGGCAGCACTCCGCCGACATGGAACACCGCCTCCCAGCCATAGGCGGCGATCAGCGGCCCGCCCAGGATGCCCGCCAGCACACCGCCCGTCGACAGGCCCAGCGCGACCAGCATGGCGATGCCGGTGCGGTGGCGTTGCGCCACCACCGACGAGGCGACCGCCACCGCCACCGGCAGCGCCGCCCCCAGCCCGATGGAGGTGACGAAGCGCAGCACCGACAGCATGACGATCCCGCCCGACCACGCCGTCGCCAGCGTGCCGAGGCCGAAGAGGGCGGCGGCGAGGATCATGGCCATCCGCTCGCCCAGCTGGGCCGAGACGCGGCCGGCGATCAGGTAGCCGACCACCGCGCCGAGGCTGGTGGCGAGGAAGGCGGGCGCCATGGCCGAGGGATGCAGCCCCCAGAGCGCGGCCAGACGGGGCGCCACGAAGGTGATGGAAATCGTGTCCAGCCCGTCGAGCACGACGAGGATGAAGCAGGTGACGATGATGGCAAGGCGCGCGCTGGCGCTGCCGGGTGGCGAGGCGATGTCGGTCATGGGTTCCCCGTTGCTGGTTGATGTGGGTGCCGCGTTCGGGCGCGGTCTCGTCTTGGCCCCCCGCAGGCGGGCGGCGTCAGTCGCAGAGGCGGGTGGCCGTGGTCAGCCGGTCGATCTGCAGGATGGTGCGGTCCGGCCCGAAGGCGGGCCAGGGCGGCAGGGCCGGACCGCAGGGGCTGCCGCTGCGGGCAAAGGCGGCGATGGCGCCCTGAAAAAGGGTCGAGAGGCCCTCGACTTCGGCCCTGTCGGCGCCGCGGACCATCGGCATGGCCTGCCAGAGCGCCGGGGTGCCGAAGAGGAAGGGCAGGTCCAGACAATGCCCCGCCCCCAGCCCCGGCATCGGCGATTGCCAGTCGAAGCGATAGGCGTGGCTGGCGCCCTGCCCGTGCCGCACCTGCGCGGCGGCGACTGTCCAGGCGGCGGCGCCGAAATCCAGCTCGCCGCGCAGGTCGATGACCAGCGTGCGCGGCGTGGCCGGGCTGCGACGGGCGCGGGCCCGTGCCAGCCGCTGCGGCGCCTCGGCTCCGTATTCGCGGGTGAAGAGGGCGACAAGATCGGCCTCGGTCAGCGTGTCGAGCGGGCTGCCCGCCATGTGGAAGGACGCGTGTTCCTCCCGCGTGACGCCGATCACCACCGGACACCAGGCACCGGCGCCCTCGGCCAGCGCCTCGAGCGGGTCGCGGGGGATCAGCTCGGGGTCCAGCACCGGCATGAAGGGCGGCGTGATAGTGCCGGGCTCGGCGGGCGGCGGGGCCTTGCGGCCCAGCGCCTCGAGCGCCGCCAGCAGATCGCCGACCGGCGCCCGGCGCAGCGGCGCCAGATCCCCGGGCGCGCCGCCCAGTTCCCGCAGCAGGGCGTGACGGATCCCGGCGGCCTCGGCCGGGATCCTGAGGCGGATGCCCAGCGGCGCGCTCATCAGCACCGCCTTGTCGAACAGCGACGGCCCCAGCGGCAGGGCCATGAAGGCGGCGATGGAAAAGGCCCCGGCCGATTGACCGATCGCCGTGACATTGCCCGCGTCCCCCCCGAAGGCGCCGATCGCCCGCCGGATCCAGCGCAGCGCGGCGATCTGGTCGTGCAGGCCGGGATTGAGCGCGCCCTCTTCCTCGACCGGCAGGAAGCCGAAGATGCCCAGCCGGTAGCTGATCGTCACCACGACACAGCCGGTCGCCCGGGCCAGCGCCGCGCCGTCGTAACAGGGCATCGAGCCGCCGCCGGTCATGAAGGCGCCGCCGTGGATGAAGGCGAGCACCGGGGCGGGGGCGCTCAGCCCCTCGGGCTGCCAGATGTCGAGATGCAGGCAATCCTCGTCCTGCGCGCAGTCGTAGACCCCCATGACGCCGTCCAGCCGCGAGGGCAGTTGGGGCGGCACCGGGCCGGGCCGGGTTGCGTCGCGGATGCCGGGCCAGACCGGAGGCTCGGTCGGGCGCGCGAAACGCTCGACGCCCAGACGCGGCTCCGAATAGGGGACCCGGTGAAAGCTTGTGACGCCCTCGGCGGCGACGCCGCCGAGGCTGCCGAAAGGGGTCTGGCGGAGAATCTGGTCTGGCATCGCTGGCGTCCGGTCTGTGGTCGATCCCCTGACGATAGCGATTCATTTCCCGCGGATACCGGTTATGATCGGGCAACGAGATGCCCGAATATGGACGGTCAAATGCTGGGTCTGGACGACATGTACCTGTTTCGCAGCATCGTCGATTGCAACGGGCTGAGCGGCGCCGCGCGGCAGCTGTCGATCCCGCGCTCGACCGTCTCGCGGCGCATCGCCGATCTGGAGAAGCGACTGGGCGCGCAGCTTTTCCTGCGCAATGCGCGGGAGTTCACGCTGACCAATTTCGGCGCCGAGTGCTACACGCATTGCGCCCGGATGGCGGTGCAGGCCGACCGGGTGCTGGCCATGGCCGAGCGGGCGCGGAAGACCCCGGTGGGCACGCTGCATGTGGTCTGCCCGCCGGTGCTGGCGGCGATGCTGCTCGACGGGATCGCGGTCGAGTTCGCCGAAGCCTCGCCCGAGGTGCGGCTGCATCTGGAGGAAACCGCCTCGATCTACGACCCGCGCACGGTGCGGGCCGATCTGGTGATCTACCCGGCTTTCGGCGACCTGCCCGATTCCTCCTTGGTGGCGCGCAAGCTCTTCACCTCGCCCTATCAGCTTGTGGCGCATCCCGACCTCCTGCGCGCCCGGCCCATCGAGACGCCCGAGGATCTGAAATCCGTCCGTTGCCTGGGGCTGGGCGGGCGCGGGTCGGAATGGCGCTGGGTGCTGAAACGGGGGCGCGAGCAGGTCACCCATCGCTTCGATCCGGTGTTTTCCAGCACCCTGCCGACCGGGCTGCTGCAGGCGGTGCAGCGGGGATTCGGCGTGGCCTCGCTGCCGGTCTACCTCTGTGCCGCGGAACTGCGGGCCGGACGGCTGGCGCCGGTCCTGCCCGAGTGGAAACCGACGCCGGTGAAATTCTATGCGATCTATCCCAGCAGCGGCTCGCTGACCGCGGCGACGCGCAATTTCCTCGACCTTCTGGTCAAGCGCCTGCCCGAGGTGCTGCGCGAACGGCCCGAGAGCCTGCTGTTCCTCGGCTGAGGGGCGGGGTCAGCGCGCCGCCTCGACCCGTTCGATGCCGTTGTGGCTGCGCTGATGCAGGTCGCCACGGTAGATCATGTAATTGACGTGGGCGTGGACCTCGTTGAAGGTGAAACCCAGCTGGTGCACGTCCTGCACCTTGGGGAACAGGAGCGGCACCAGATCGGCCACGCTTTGCGGCTTTGCCGTGCAGGCCTCGGCGATCCGGGCGCAGCGCTCGACATGATGCGCGGCCAGTTCGCGGGTGCGTTTGTGCAGGCCGCGGAACGGCAGGTGATGCCCGGGCAGGACCAGCGCCTCCGCGTCGACCTCGCGCTCGATCATCGCCAGCGAGCGCAGGAACAGGCCCAGCGGGTCGCCATCGGGATCCACGGCCCAGACGCTGACATTGGGGGTGATGCGGGCCAGAACCTCGTCCGCGGGCAGGAAGATGTTGGCGGCCCGGCAATGCAGCATGACCTGTTCCTGCGCATGGCCTTCCGAGGTCATCACCTCGAAATCGCGCCCGCCCATGGTCAGCCTGTCGCCCTGCACCAGCCGCCGGAAACTGGCGGGCAGCGGCGTCACCATGCGCAGATAGCCGTGGCCCAGGGTCAGCACGGCATCGGCCACATCGCGGCTCATGCCATGGCTGCGGTAGAAATCGCGATAGGTCTGCGCCTCCATCGCGCCGGGGCTGAGCGAGATGTTGACGCAGCCCAGATACGAGCTGAGGCTGGTCTGCAAGGGCACGCCCAGCCGGTCGCAGAGCCATCCGGCCAGCCCGATATGGTCGGGATGGTGGTGGGTGACGATCAGGCGGCTGAAGCGCGCACCTGCCAGCGGGCCCGCCAGCAGCGCCTCCCAGGCGGCGCGGCAATCCTCGTCGCCGATGCCGGTGTCGACGATGGCCCAGGCGCCGCCGTCCTCGATGAAATAGACGTTCACATGATCCAGCCGGTAGGGCAGCGGCAGCCGGGCCCAGAGGATGCCGGGCGCGACCTCGATCACGGCGCCGGGCGCGGGCGGGTCGGCGAAGGGAAAATCGAGGGCGATATCGGGCATCGGAGGGCTCGCGTTCGGCGGGATTGACCGAGCTATAGACCCGTCCCCGGGGACAATGAAGCCCGGACGTCCGGTCATCCTCCCGTCATCGCCCCTCTGGCCAAGCGCCCTGCGAGACCCCACATTGAGGGGCATCGCGGCCCGGATACCGGGCCGCCGCGATCAACAGGAGGATCAGCGATGAGCGAACGCGCCGTACTGGCGGGGGGCTGTTTCTGGGGCATGCAGGATCTGATCCGCAAGCTGCCCGGCGTCACCGCCACCCGCGTGGGCTATACCGGGGGCGATGTGAAGAACGCCACCTACCGCAACCACGGCACCCATGCCGAAGGGATCGAGATCCTGTTCGATCCCTCGGTCATCAGCTACCGGCGGCTTCTGGAATTCTTCTTCCAGATCCATGACCCGACCACCCCGAACCGGCAGGGCAACGACCGCGGCATGAGCTATCGTTCGGCGATCTATTATACCTCGGCGGAGCAGGCGCAGGTGGCGCGGGACACCATCGCCGATGTCGAGGCCTCGGGCCTCTGGCCCGGCAAGGTGGTGACCGAGGTCGAGCCGGTGGGCGATTTCTGGGAAGCCGAGCCCGAGCATCAGGATTATCTGGAGCGGATCCCGAACGGCTATACCTGCCATTTCCCGCGCCCGAACTGGGTCCTGCCCCGGCGCAACGCCGCCGAATAGGGCCTCAGGCGGCGACGGCCGGGTCGTGGCGGTGAAAGACGCAGGCCAGCTTGTTGCCGTCCGGGTCGCGCAGATAGGCGACATAGAAGCCCGGGCCATAGGCGGGGCGGGTGCCCGGCGCACCCTCGTCCCGCCCGCCTGCCGTCAGGCCCGCGGCGTGCCAGTCGCGGACCTGCGCCGCGCTCTCGGCCTTGAAGGCCTGCATGGCGCCGTTGCCGGGCGTGGCGGGCGCCCCATCGAAGGGCGCTGTCAGCCACAGGCCGAAGCCCTGATCGTAATCCCGGCCCCAGGCCACCCAATCCTCGCTGCCGGTATCGAGGCGGGGTTGCCCCAGCACCCCCATGATCGCGTCATAGAAGCGGGCCGCGCGGGGCAGGTCGTTGGTGCCGAGGGTGGTGTAAAGCAGCATCAGCCGTCCTTTCGTCAGAACAGGATCATTCGGGGATCACGCTGAGCGTCACGCGCTCGCCCGCGAAATGGATGATGCCGTATTCGACCGGCACGCCCTCGGGGTCGGTGTTGACCGATTCCGCCCGCATCACCGGGGCACCCTGACGGATCTGCAGATGCCCGGCCAGCAGCGCATCCGCCGCCGCCGCGGTCAGCCGCGTCCAGGCCCTGAGGTGGTCCGGCACGCCGCAGAGCGCAAGCGAGGCGGTGACGCCCTCGCCGGCGCGCAGGGGCGCCTCCAGCCCCGCCAGCCGCTCGCCCGGAAAGGCCGAGCGGAAATGGCCGATCACCGTCCCGTCGGACAGCGTCAGCCCCTCGACCCGCAGCACCGGCGCGCCGGGGGCAAGGGCCAGCGCCTCGGCCTCGGCCGGGCTGGCGGCGGCGCGGTCGATGCTGAGCACGCGGCGCCCCGGCACCCGTCCGGTGGCCGAGAGGGCGTTATGGAACCGCATCCGGCGGGTGAGCGGGTATTCGGTGGGACGGGCGGCGACGAAGACCCCGGCGCCGCGACGCGAATGCAGAAGGCCTTCCTCGGCCAGCGCGGCCAGCGCCCGGCGCACGGTGTGGCGGTTCACGCCGAAGCGGGCGGCAAGCTGGGCCTCGGTCGGCAGGCGATCGCCGGGGCGGTGCCCTTCGGCGATCTCCTGCCGGAGCCGCCCTTCGATCTGCTGCCAGAGGGCCCTGTCCGTCCCTGCCATGGAATGCCGCGCGCCGCTGTTGGGGTGGGGTTTCCCGGTTATAGGCGCCGGGGCCGGGCCTGCCAAGGCGCTGCCCGGCAGGCCCGGCGGGGGCTCAGAGGTCGAAGCTCGCCAGCACCGGGGCGTGGTCGCTGGGCTGCTCCCAGCCCCGCACATGGCGCAGCACGGTCGAGGAATGCCCGGCATTGCCGATATCGGCCGAGGCCCAGATGTGGTCCAGCCTGCGCCCCTTGTCGGCCGCGTCCCAGTCGGGCGAGCGATAGGACCACCAGGAATAGAGCTGGCCTTGCGGAATGTCCTGGCGGGTCACGTCGACCCAGCCACCGGCCTCGCGCGCGGCCTCGAAGGCCTCGACCTCGACCGGCGTGTGGCTGACGACTTTCAGCAGCGCCTTGTGGTTCCAGACGTCATCCTCGCGCGGGGCGATGTTCAGATCGCCCACCAGGATCGCCTTCTCGGGGCGGGAATCGCGGAAGAGGGTGCGCATCTCTTCGACGTAATCCAGCTTGTGGCCGAATTTGTCGTTGAGCGTGCGGTCGGGGATGTCGCCGCCGGCGGGGACATAGCAATTGTGGACCGTCACGCCGTTCGACAGCTTTGCCGCGACATGGCGCGCATCGCCCTTCTGGCACCAGTCGATATGGCCCGCATCCTCGATCGGCAGGCGCGACAGGATCGCCACGCCGTTGTAGCCCTTCTGCCCGCGGGCAACCATGTGGCCGTAGCCCAGCGCCGCGAAATCGGCGAGCGGGATCTTGTCGACCGGGCTCTTGCATTCCTGCAGGCACAGCACGTCCGGCGCGTGGTCGATGAGGAACTTTTGAACCAGAGGGCTCCGCAAACGGACAGAATTGATGTTCCAGGTAGCGAGGGTGAAGCTCATGGGGTTTCCTTTCCCCTTCCCTCTACACCGCCCCTCGTTTCGGAGAAACCCGTGACCGACCGTCCGACCCGCCGCACGATCCTTATGGGAGGTCTTCTTCTGGGAGGTTCTGGCCTTCTGGGCGGCCTGGCTCTGGGGCTTGCGCCCCTCGCCGCGCCCGCCGCCTCGGAAAGCGTCACGCTGACCCGCAACGGTGAGAGGCACGAGCTGACCATCGACCCCGCCACCCGCGGCTTCCGCACCAGCTGGGACGGCGGCGACGGGAGCTATCGCTTCAACATCGACGCCGAGGGGCCGGACGGCACCTACAGCGTCTCGGGCACGGTCGAGGACGGGCAGGCCGGGGACGGCTTTCTCTTCGCGCCGGGGCTGCCGGGGCTGGGCAATGCGCCGGGCGTGACGCTGCGGCTGTCGCGGCTGCTGCTCAGGGGGTCGAACCTGCGGCTGAGGGGCGTGGCGGAAAGCGCCGAGGCCGGGATCCGCGTCGATTTCGACGTGACGCTGGCGCCCCTGAACTTCGCCCCCACGCCCGCGCCCTCGACCGGCCCGCTGGACTGAGGCCCGCCCCCGGGAAAAGAGAGGCCCCGCGCAGGATCTGCGTCGGGGCCCAAGTCCAACAGGGAGAGATCATCAGATAAACCTGCCTGCCGGATGTGGCTTTGATGCAGATCAAGCCCGGGCGGCAGGGTCATGCGCGGCGGGCGAAAAAAGGCCCGGGCAAAGCCCGGGCCAGTCCAACAGGGAGGAGCGTGTCATGACCCCGACACGCAGGGGAGGGAAAACCTCTGACAGTCACAGCCTGCCAGAAGAATCTTTATACCGGGTAAATCCGGCAACAATCCGACCCCGGCCGGGAAACAGTCACGGGACCAGCCGGTAGCCCCCCGGTTCCGTCACCAGCAGCCGGGCGTTCGAGGGGTCCGATTCGATCTTCTGCCGCAGGCGGTAGATATGCGTCTCCAGCGTGTGGGTGGTCACCCCTGCGTTGTAGCCCCAGACCTCGTGCAGCAGCACCTCGCGCGGGGCCAGCCCATCCGGCGCCCGGTAGAGAAACTTCAGGATGTTGGTCTCCTTCTCCGTCAGGCGGATCTTGCGCTCTTTCGGATCGACCAGCATCTTCTGCGCCGGCTTGAACTGGTACTCGCCCAGCTGGAAGACGGCGTTTTCCGATTGCTCGTGCTGACGCAGCTGCGCCCGGATGCGGGCCAGCAGCACCGGGAATTTGAAGGGCTTGGTCACGTAATCATTGGCGCCCGAATCGAGGCCCAGGATCATGTCCGCGTCCGAATCCTGCCCGGTCAGCATGATGATCGGGCATTTCACGCCCGCCTTGCGCATCCGCTTGCACAGCTCGCGCCCGTCGGTAGCGGGCAGGCCCACGTCCAGGATCACCAGGTCGTATTGTTCCTCGCGCACGCGCTCCATGCCCGAGGCGCCATCGCCGGCCTCGAACGTGTCGAAATCCTCGGTCGCGACCAGCTGCTCGGCCAGCGCCTCGCGCAGGTCCTCGTCATCGTCCACCAGCAGGATCTTGTTCAGTTTTCCCATCACTCGGGTCCTCGTCGTTCACGGGGTCTTCACGGATAAGGTGTTGCAGCGCAGCGAAAGGTTCAAGCAAGGGCGGGTTTTCTCACGCGGACGTGTCGCCATACCGGGTTATGTTTCAATTTCCCCCCGGGTGTCTTACATCCTCGGGTGAATTGTTTCAGACCGCAGGCGGATATGTCGCTCACTCCCGGCCCTCTCGAACGCCTGAACCGTGCCCGCGCCGACCTACGCGTGGGCCTGCCCGTGGTCCTGACCGATGGCGCCGAGGTGGCGCTGGTCGCCGCGGCCGAGACGCTGGATGCCGACCGGCTGGCCGCGATCCGGGCGCTGGGCCAGCCGGTGGTGGCGCTGACCGCGCATCGGGCGGCGACGCTGAAGGCGCGGGCCTATGACGGCGATCTGGCGCGGATCCTGCTGCCCAAGGGCGAGGGCGTCGCCTGGATAGAGGCCCTCGCCGATCCGGCCGACGACCTGACCCATCCGATGAAGGGCCCGCTCCTCAGCCAGCGTGAGGGCCGCGCCGACCTGCACCGCGCCGCGCTCCGGCTGGTGAAATCGGCGCAGCTTCTGCCCGCGGCGCTGGTGGTGACCGGTGTGACGGCGCCCGAGGGGCTGACGCAGCTTTCCGCCGCCGAGACGGCGACGCCCGAGACCCGCCTCACCCCGGTGATCGCCGCCCGGCTGCCGATGCGGCTGGCCGGCGCCGGGCGGCTGCATGTCTTCCGCCCCGAGGATGGCGGGATCGAGCATTACGCGGTCGAGGTCGGCCGCCCGATGCGCGACACCCCGGTGCTGGCGCGGCTGCATTCGGCCTGTTTCACCGGCGACGTGCTGGGCTCCCTGAAATGCGATTGCGGCCCGCAGTTGCACGCGGCCCTTTCGGCGATGCACGAGGCCGGATCGGGCGTGCTGCTCTACCTCAACCAGGAGGGGCGCGGCATCGGCCTTGCCAACAAGATGCGCGCCTATTCGCTGCAGGATCAGGGCTTTGATACGGTCGAGGCCAACCATCGCCTCGGTTTCGAGGATGACGAGCGCGATTTCCGCCTCGGCGCCGAACTCCTGCGCAAGATGGGCTTTTCACAGGTGCGGCTGCTGACCAACAATCCCCGCAAGGTGGCGATGCTGCAAAAAGGCGGCATCGAGGTGGTCGCGCGGGTGCCGCTGCAGGTCGGCCTCACGGACGAGAACGCCGCCTATCTGGCGACCAAGGCCGCCAAGTCGGGGCACCTCTTGTGACCGGCGGGGTGGTGGTCATCCTCGGCAGCGCACCCGCCGCGGTGCAGGCTGTCGACTGGCCCCGCCCCCTGCCCGGAACGCTGCTGGCGATCAACAACGCCTGGCGGATCTGCCCCGACTGGCAGGTGCTGATCCACCCCGAGGACCTGCCGCCGGACCGTCTGCCCGGCAGGCTGGATCCCGGCCAGCGCATCGTCACCGCCGCCGAGTATGTGCCGGTGCAGAACCGCTACGGCGGCTTCCTCCTTGCCGGGGCGACCATGGCCTTTACCGCCGGTTACTGGGCGCTGGGGGCGCTGGAGCCCCGGGTTCTGGCCTGGTTCGGCTGCGATCTGGTCTATCCCGCCACCGGCCCCACGCATTTCTATGGCACCGGCCAGCCCGACCCGCTGCGCGCCGATCTCTCATTGCGCAATCTCGAGGCGAAATCCGCCCGCCTGCTGCTGCTGGCCGCCGCCCGGGGCTGCGCCTGCGTGAACCTCTCGGCGGGGGAAAGCCGTCTGGTCTTTCCCCGCAGCACGCTGGCCGCGCTCGCCAACGAAAGACCCCTCGCCCCGCCCGACCTCGCCGCCCCTCTGGCCACCGAGGCGCGGCTCGGCTACGACACCCCGACCGGGCGCTACGATCACGTGGCCCGGCGCGTCGACCTGACCGAACTCGACGCGCTCGACACGACCTGGCTGTCCCTGGCGAAGGAGATCCTGCGCTGAGCCCCGACGACCTGCTTCTCACCCGCCTCGGCCTGCGCTTCCGGCGCCGCCTGATCCCCTGCACGCTGGGCCGCGGCGGCATCACCCGTGACAAGCATGAGGGCGACGGCGCCACGCCCGCCGGGATCCTGCATGTGACGGGGATGCTCTACCGCCCCGACCGGCTGAACGCCCGCGCCCTGCCCGGCTGGGCACAGCCGATCGGCCTGCGGGACCTGTGGTGCGACGACCCGGCGCATCCGGCCTACAACCTGCCGGTCCGCGCCCCGTTCAAACCCAGCCATGAAAGCCTGCGCCGGGCCGATCCGCTCTATGACCTGATCCTGACCACCGACTGGAACTTCCCCGAGGCCATCCCCGGCAGGGGCTCGGCCATCTTCCTCCATAGCTGGCGCCGCCCCGGCTACCCGACGGCGGGCTGCCTCGCCTTCGCACGGTCGGATCTTCTCTGGATCGCGCAGCGCGTGACGCCGGGCGCCCGGATCCTGATCCGCCCCTGAGCTCTTCTTTGCGCTGGAAATATCCGCGGGCGTGAGGGCCGCCCGGACGAGGCGCCTGTGGCGCGTCGTCAGGCCCGAACGCCCGGAGCGAAAGCGGAGGGCCGGCGGGGGGCCGACGGCCCCCCGGCGCGGCGAGGGGGCTCGATGCCCCCGAGCCGCGCCCCCTGCGGCCCTCAGACCGGCGCCACCCGGGTCCCGAAGATCGCCGAGCCCACGCGCACATGCGTGGCCCCCAGCGCCACCGCCGTCTCGAAATCCTCGGACATGCCCATCGACAGGCCGCTCAGCCCGTTCCGCGCCGCGATCTCGCCCAGCAGGCGGAAATGCGGGGCCGGGTCCTCGTCCGCCGGGGGGATGCACATCAGCCCCGCCACCGGCAGTGACAGGGCGCGGCACCGGGCGACCAGCGCATCGGCCTCGCCGGGCAGGACGCCCGCTTTCTGCGGCTCCTCGCCGGTGTTGACCTGCAGGAAAAGCTCGGGGCAGCGGCCGATCTCGTCGGCAAGGCGCGCCAGCGTCTCGGCCAGTTTCACCCGGTCCACGGAATGGATCGCGTCGACCATGCCCATCGCCGCCCGGGCCTTGTTGGATTGCAACGGCCCGATCAGGTGCAGCGAAATCCCCTCGTAGCGCGCCTGGAAATCCGGCCAGCGGCCCTGCGCCTCCTGCACCCGGTTTTCGCCGAAGATCCGCTGACCCGCCGCCAGCACGGCCTCGACCCGCTCGGGCGGCTGCACCTTGGACACGGCGATCAGCGTGACCGAACCCGGCGCGCGCCCGGCGCGGGCTTCGGCGGCGTGCAGCCGTTCGGTGATGGATTGCAGGGACATGGCCTTACCTCCTCCGCGCCAGGATCAACGGGCGGTTCGGGCCGAAAGAGCCACAGCAGGCCGGAAAAGGAAAGTCAGTTCCGCCGGTCGGCAGCGCTGGCGCGCGATTCGAAGGGCGAGAGGGGGCGACGGTCGGGATCGAGATTGCCGAACATCACGCCCAGTTCGAAGCGAAAGCGCATCCCGTTGTCGGCCTGGTGGTCGATCGTCGTCGTATACCGCCCCTCGAACAGCGGCTCGGCCTGACCCCGGCTCGCCCCCGGACCCTGCGTATAGGCGACGCCGAAGCGCCCCTGGATCGAATGCGAGACATCAGCCAGCGCAGGCCCTGAAAGGGCCAGAGGCAAAAGCGCGGACAGGAGGCCGGAGAAAGAGGGTTTCATCAGTGAAATCGCGTTTGTTTTGAAAACGCTATCACGCGGGCACCCGGCCGGGAAGGCACGCGGCCGTGATGGGCGGAGTCTTGCCGATCCGGTGACAACCGCACGCTGTGGCCCTACCCCGGAAACCTGGGAGGCTTGGCCAAAAAACAAAGAGCGGGCCTGAGCCCGCTCTTTGCCGATCCGGTAGGAACCGTATCAGAAGTTGAACGCAACACCGACTTCGGCGCGGGTCGCGTCGTTGGTGCGCTCGATGCCGGCGGCAACGCGAGCACCACCACCCAGGCCGTACGAGTAGCCGAGGCCGTAGGTGTTGTCGTTGGTCGCAACAACGCCGTCGACATAGCGGCCGACGTAGCCGTTCAGAGTGCCACCGCCCAGAGCGACGTTACCGCCGATGATCCAGTTGGTGCCGGTGTTTTCAACACGGGCGACGATGGCGCTCACGCCCCAGCTGCCGCCATTGTAGGCGCCGGCGATGGTGCTGATCGAGGTGCCAGCGGCGTAGCCGGCGCCCGAGGCGTTGGCGTAGCCAGCCATGACGCTGAACTGACCGAAGGTGCCGCCGACGGCGATTTCGGTACCGGCGTTGGCACCGAGCCAAGCGCGGTCATGCGACACGTGCACGTAGTAGCCGTTGGCCTGGTACTGGACCGCAACGCGCTGGTTCGGACCGGCCGGCCCGGGCAGACCGTTCGAGGTCTGGCCTTGCGGGATCGCGAACATGCCAGCCGAGCTGCCGACGAAGGTGCCGCCGGTGTAGCCAACGGTCTGGGCGCCGACGAGGCGGGTCTGGATCGCACCGTCCTGGTTGCCGAAGGTCAGGCGCAGGCCGTTCGATTCGACCCAGACGCGCGACGAAGCCAGCGCACCAGCGTAGGCCAGGCCGTTGTTCATGCCCGACTGGGTACGAACGAAGGCGCCGAAGGTCAGGCCGTGGTCAGCTTCGATCGCGACGTTGAACTGCAGACGCAGACGGTTTTCCATCACGGTGGTCGAAACGCCAGCAGCGGTACGGGTGTAGACGAGACCCATACGGCCGTTACCGTTGATGGTCACGCCTTGAGCGTGGGCCAGACCAGCCGACAGGGCCAGGGCGGTCGTAGCAAGAAGAAGCTTTTTCATGGTTTCCCTCGTTGACGTAAAATCTTGCCCACCTTGCCAACAAGCTGGGTCTTGCTCTGTTTCGTTTTTTCGTTGGCTCAATGCAAGTTCACCGCCAAGCCCGTCCAAACTCTGCCGTTTTGTGGTGCAGATTTGCCACGACACCCCGGGACGCCCCCGGGACCGGCCCAAAACTCCCCTCCTTCTCGCGCGCGCGGGCGCAGGCACGCCGAACGGAGGTCACGGCCCGGTGCGCGGGGAGCAAAGCGCTTGTTCGGATCGCGCCGCTCGGCTAGACACGGCCCGACCGGACGCCGGGCAACAAGGGGCCCGCCGTTCAGAAAGACCGCGCGAGGATCAGGAGCGACGGATGGTGGAAACACGGGTGACACGACGGTCGCTGCTGGCGCTGGGCATGGCGGGCGCGCTGGCTGGCTGCGGCGGCGGCGGGCTGTTCGGCGGCGACAACTCGGGCGACCGCGCAGCGGCAGAGCGCGAATCCCTCCGGCAGCGCCAGACCGAGACCGGCACCACGGATTCGATCTGGAACCTCTTTTCGAATCGCGAGGACCCCTCGACCGTCCTGACGGTGAACCGCTATATCTGGACCGCCGCGCTGGAGACGCTGGATTTCCTGCCGGTCGAGCAGGTTGATCCCTTCTCGGGCGTGATTACCACCGGCTTCGGCACGCCCCCCGGCGGCGGGCGCCCTTACCGCGCCACCATCGCCGTGACCGATGCCGCGCTCGACGCGCGCTCGCTCAACGTGGCGCTGATGACCCGCAACGGCCCGGCCAGCGCCGAGACGGTGCGCGCGGTGGAAAACGCCATCCTGACCCGCGCCCGGCAGATCCGCATCCGCGAGCTTGGGCTCTGATCCCCTAGGCCCGGACCGATTCGGCGGGCTGGAATCCCCGCCCGCAGCAGAGTAAGACACGGCCGGGCCCCGAAAGCCCGGCCTTTTCATTTCAGGAAACGCGCATGTCCGCTGACGCCCGCTATTCGCCGCAAGAGATCGAGCCCCGTTGGCAAGCCGCCTGGGATGCCGAGGGCTGCTTCGCCGCCAAGGCCGACCCGGCGCGCCCGAAATATTACGTGCTGGAGATGTTCCCCTATCCCTCGGGGCGCATCCATATCGGGCATGTGCGCAACTACACGATGGGCGATGTGGTGGCGCGCTACAAGAAGGCGCAGGGCTTCAGCGTGCTGCATCCGATGGGCTGGGACGCCTTCGGGATGCCGGCCGAGAATGCGGCGATGGCCGAGGGCGGGCATCCGGGCACCTGGACCTACAACAACATCACGGTGATGAAGGGGCAGATGAAGCCCCTCGGCCTGTCGATCGACTGGTCGCGCGAATTCGCCACCTGTGACCCCGAATATTACGGCCAGCAGCAGGCGCTGTTCCTCGACATGCTGAAGGCGGGCCTCGTCTATCGCAAGAATGCGGTGGTCAACTGGGACCCGGTGGACATGACGGTTCTGGCCAACGAGCAGGTCATCGACGGCAAGGGCTGGCGTTCTGGCGCCGAGGTCGAGCGGCGCGAACTCACGCAATGGTTCTTCAAGATCTCGGATTATTCCGAGGAATTGCTCGATGCCATCGACGGGCTGAAGGACTGGCCGGAAAAGGTGCGCCTGATGCAGGCCAACTGGATCGGCAAGTCGCGCGGGCTGCAATTCGCCTTCGACCGCACCGATGGCAAGGGCCAGATCGAGGTCTATACCACCCGCCCCGACACGCTGATGGGCGCGAGCTTTGTCGGCATCTCGCCCGACCACCCGCTGGCCAAGGAGCTGGCGGCGGGCAATCCCGCCCTGCAGGCCTTCCGCGAGGAATGCGCCAAGGGCGGCACCACGGCGGAAGAACTGGAAACCGCCGAGAAGAAGGGCTTCGACACCGGCCTCACGGTGACCCATCCCTTCGATCCCGATTGGCAGCTGCCGGTCTGGGTCGCCAACTTCATCCTGATGGATTACGGCACCGGCGCCATCTTCGGTTGCCCGGCGCATGACCAGCGGGATTTCGAGTTCGCCACCAAATACGCGCTGCCGATCCCGCCGGTCTTTGTGGAAAAGGACGCGGGGGAAGCCCCGCTGACCGAGGCCTTCGTGCCCGCCAAGACCGAGCCCGTGCGCTATGTCCGCCTGCTGGCCGGGGACGCGGTGCAGACCGGCGAGGCGGCGGTCGATGCCGCCATCGCGCTCTGCGAGGAAAAGGGCATCGGCCAGGGCGTGACCAAGTTCCGCCTGCGCGACTGGGGCCTCAGCCGCCAGCGCTATTGGGGTTGCCCGATTCCGGTGATCCATTGCGACGCCTGCGGCGTGGTGCCGGAGAAAAAGGAAAACCTGCCGGTCCGCCTGCCCGATGACGTGACCTTCGACAAGCCCGGCAACCCGCTGGACCGTCACCCGACCTGGCGCGATTGCACCTGCCCGACCTGTGGCGCGCCCGCCAAACGCGAAACCGACACGATGGACACCTTCGTCGATTCGTCGTGGTATTTCGCGCGCTTCACCGCGCCCCATGCCTCGACGCCCACCGACATGGCCGAGGCCGAGTACTGGATGAACGTCGACCAGTATATCGGCGGCATCGAACACGCGATCCTGCACCTTCTGTATTCGCGCTTCTTCGCCCGGGCGATGAACAAGACCGGCCACCTGCCGGTCAAGTCGATCGAGCCGTTCAACGCGCTGTTCACGCAAGGCATGGTCACCCATGCCATTTTCCAGACCCGCGACGCGAAGGGCCGCCCGGTCTATCACTTCCCCGAGGAAGTCGACTTGCGGGACGGCAAGGGCTTCCTGAAAGACGGGCGCGAGGTCGAGATCATCCCCTCGGCCAAGATGTCGAAGTCGAAGCGCAACGTGGTCGATCCCATCGCCATCATCGAACAATTCGGCGCCGATACCGCGCGCTGGTTCGTGATGTCGGACAGCCCGCCCGAGCGGGACGTGGAATGGACCGCTGCCGGGGCCGAGGCCACGCACAAGCACCTCGGCCGGGTCTGGTCGCTGGGCGAGCGGATCGGGGCGATGGACGCGGCGGCGCCGGGCGAGGGCGACGACGACCTGCTGCGGGCCACGCATCGGGCCATCGACGACGTGACGCGGATGATCGAGGGCTTCGCCTTCAACAAGGCCATCGCCAAGCTCTATGAATTCACCAATATCCTGAGCCGCTCCAAGGCCTCGGGCGCGGTGCAGAAACAGGCGGCGCGGGTGCTGGCGCAGCTGATGTCGCCGATGACGCCGCATCTGGCCGAGGATCTGTGGCATCGCCTCGGCGGCGCGGGGCTGGTGATGCTGGCTCCCTGGCCCAAGGCGGACCCGGCGCTGCTGGTCGACGACATGGTCACGCTGGCCGTCCAGTTCAACGGCAAGCGCCGGACCGAGATCACCGTGCCCAAGGACGCCAGCAAGGAAGAGGTTGAAAAAGCCGCGCTGGCCGACGAAGCTGTCATCCGGGGTCTGGCAGGTGCCACGCCCAAGAAGGTGATCGTGGTGCCGGGGCGGATCGTGAATGTGGTGGTCTGAGACCAAGGGCTTGAACCGGCGGGGCTTCCTGATGGCAGGGGGCCTCATGGCGCTGGCCGGTTGCGGCTTCCGCCCGGTCTATGGCGAAGGCGGCGCGGGCCGGGTGCTGCAGAACGCGGTGCGCGCCGACGATCCCGTCACCCGTGCCGATTTCCAGTTCCTGCACGCCTTCGAGGAACGGCTGGGCCGTCCCGCCGCCCCGCGATTCGCGCTGTCCTACCGGATCGAGACGCGCGAGGACGGCGGCGGCGCGGTGAAGGACTTCGGCGACACCCGGATCCAGGTCTTCGGCACGCTGCATTTCACCCTGACCGAGATCGCCACCGGCGCCACGCTGGCCGAGGGCCAGGTCGAGGGCAACACCGCCTATTCCACCACCGGCACGCAATTCGCCAGCTCCACCGCCGCCGAGGATGCCGAATTGCGGCTGATGCGGATGCTGGCCGACTCGCTGGTGACGCGGCTTTACACCGAGCCGGGCCTTCCCGCGGCATGAAACTCTCGCCCCGCGATGCGGCGGGTTTTCTGAACCGCCCCGATCCCAGGGTCCCGGGACTGCTGATCTACGGCGCCGATGCGATGCGGGTCAGCGAACGGCGGGTGACGGTGGTCAGCGCCCATGTCGGCCCGAACGCGGACACCGAGATGCGGCTGACGCGGATGCCCGGCAGCGATCTGCGCCGCGACGCCGCCGCCGCAGTCGATGCGCTGAAAGCGCAGGGCTTCTTCCCCGGGCCGCGCGCCGTGGTGGTGGATGACGCGACCGATACCGCGGCCGAGGCGCTGAAGGCGGCGCTGGCCGAATGGGCCGAGGGCGACGCGCTGCTGGTGGTGACGGCGGGGGCGCTGACGCCGGGCTCGAAACTGCGCAAGCTCTTCGAGGGGGACAAGCGGGCGCTCTGCCTTGCCGTTTACGACGATCCCCCGGGAAGGGCCGAGATCGAAGGGATGCTCCGCGCCGAGGGGCTGGGCGATGTGCCGCCGCAGACGCTGGGAGATCTGGTGGCGCTGGGGCAGCTGCTGGAGCCCGGCGATTTCCGCCAGACCCTGACCCGCATCGCGCTTTACAAGCTGAACGATCCGCAGCCGCTGACCCCGGCCGAGGTCGCCCTGCTGGCCCCGCAAAGCAGCGAGGCGGACGTTGACGACATCATCGAGGCGCTGGCCGAGGGACGCGTTGCCGACCTCGCGCCGATCCTGTCGCGGCTGGCGGCGCAGGGGGTGACGCCGGTCACGATCTGCATCGCCGCCACCCGCCACATGCGGCTTCTGCACGCGCTGCTCAGCGCGCCGGGGGGGCCGTCGCAGGGGATCGGCACGCTGAAGCCGCCGGTCTTCGGCCCCCGCCGCGACAAGCTGCTCAGGCAGGCGCAGCGCTGGACCCTGCCCCGGGTCGAAGAGGCGCTGAAGGATCTGACCACCACCGACCTGACGCTGCGCTCCACCACGCGGGCGCCGTTGCAGGCGGTGGCCGAACGCGCGCTTCTCAGGCTGGCGCGGATGGCGGCGCGGCGGTGAGCCATCTGCGGCTGAAGGGCGCGGACCCCGAGGTCCAGCGCGCCGCGCTCCTCGGGATCGTGGGCGACAGCCCGGTCTTGATGCGGACCCTGCATCTGGCCCGGGACATGGCGCTGCCCGATTGGTGGCTGGTCTCGGGGGCGATCTACGGGCAGGTCTGGAACGCCCTGACGGATCGACCCGAAATGCACGGGGTCAAGGACATCGACCTCTTCTATTTCGACCCCGACACCAGCTACGCGGCCGAGGACCGGCAGATCCGCCGCGCCGCCGCCCTCTTCCCGCCCGCCCCGCCGGTGGAGCTGCGCAATCAGGCGCGCGTGCCGCTCTGGTATCCGGCGCATTTCGGCAGGACCTATCCGGCGATCCGGACCTCGGCCGGGGCCATCGACCTTTTCGCCTGCACCACCCATTGCGTGGGGCTCAGGCTGGAAGCGGACGACAGCCTGACCCTGTACGCGCCCTACGGGCTGGAGCCGATCTTCGCCTTCCGGCTGGAGCCGAACACGCGGCTCGACAACCGCGCCACGCATGCGGCCAAGGCCGAGCGACAGCAACGTCACTGGCCGGAACTGACGGTGATTCCCTGGCCATAGGCTTGCGGGCACCCGGGGCGCGTGTCTTGATGCGGCAACGCCAAGGGAGGACGCAAGATGACCCAATACACGCTGATCGGTGCCGCCAGCACCCGCGCCGGCCGCGCGCTGTGGATGCTGGAAGAACTGGGCGTGCCCTATGAGCATGTCGGCGTGAAGCCGCATGCCGAGGAAGTCACCCGCCACTACCCGCGCGGCAAGGTTCCGGTCCTGCTGGTCGATGGCGAGCCGCTGACCGATTCGACGGCGATCATCCAGTATCTGGCCGATGCGCATGGCCGCTTCACCGCCGCCGCCGGAACGCTGGACCGGGCGCGGCAGGATGCGATGCTGCACCTGCTGCTGGACGAATTCGACGCGGTGCTCTGGACCTCGGCCCGGCACAGCTTCATCCTGCCCGCCGAGCGCCGGGTGCCCGAGGTGAAGGATTCGCTGCGTTGGGAATTCTCGGTCAACCAGGCCTCGCTGGTGCGGCGGATGGGTGAGCGGCCCTATGTCACGGGCGACGATTTCACCGTGGCCGATATCGTGCTGGCGCATTGCCTGATCTGGGCGCGGGCGGCGAAATTCGAGATCACCGAACCGGCGCTGCAGGACTATGCCAGGCGCATTGCCGAGCGTCCGGCCTTCCGGCGGGTGTTCATGAAGGGCTGAGCCCGCCTCAATAGTCGCGTTCGTAGAACAGGCCGACGCCGGAGCCGCCCGAGGTATCGGCGCGGCCCCGGAGCGTGACATTGGGCATCAGGTCCAGGTTGATCGTCACCTGGCCCTGCCCGGTCGAATCGACGCTGACATCGGTATAGAGCCGGTCGCCGATATGCCGCCCGGCCCTGAGCTGGGTATTGCCCGCGTCATTCACCGTGAAATCGAGGTCGTCGAGGCCCATCGCCTCACGCGTGCGGGACAGGATGGAATTGTCCGCGCGCCCGGTCAGGGTGGCCACCGACATGGCCAGCTGCGCCGCCTGGAACGGGCTGAGCGAGGTCAGCGAGCGGCGGAAGATCAGCCGCGCCATCACCTCGTCCTCGGGCAGTTCGGGGACCGAGGAGAAGCTGATCTCAGGACTGTCCGCCTGCCCCGACAGCGTGACCGAGGTCAGCACGCCGTCGCTTTCGGTGGTGGCGGTCAGGCGGATGAAGGGCATGAAGCTGCCGACCATGCTGGCCGAGCCGTCGGTCAGGGTGAAACGGTTGCCCAAGAGGTCCAGACGGCCACGGATCAGGGTGAAATTGCCCGCGGGCACCACGGTCCGGGTGTTGCCGCCCAGGGTCAGCGTGCCGCCCAGTTCCGCGTCCAGCCCCCGGCCCCGCACGAAGACCCGCCCCGGCGCATTGAGCCGCAGGTCCAGCCTGAGCGGCACCGGCGCCGCGCCGACCCGGGTGCCCGTGGCGATGCCCGCGTTGATGCGGGTCTGGCGGCTGGCGGCGTCCTCGGCGACATGGGTCAGGCCCTGCAGGCCGATCCCGGCCCGGCCGAGGGGCGAATTGGGGATGCGGATCTCGGCCTCGTTCACCGTGACATCGCCCGAGACCAGCGCCCCGGCACTGAGCGGGCCGTTCAGCCGGAAGGTGCCGGACACCCGCGCATCGAAGAGCCGCGGCTGCTGCACCATCAGATCGTCGACCCGGATGCTGAGGTCGGCGCTGCTGCCCCGGTCCAGCCGGATCCCGCCCGAGATCGTCGCCCGCCCGCCCGACAGCGAATTGCCCGACAGCTCGATCTGCGCGCTGGCACCGTTCAGCCGGGCGCTGGCCTCGATATCCTGGAAGGCGACGCCGACCGCGGGCAGCGAATAGCGCCCGCCGCCCAGGCTGGCGGTGAGCCGCAGCGCCTCGAGCCCCGGGCGACCGTTCATCGACCCGTCGAACCGCACCACGCCCGAGACGCTGGCAGGTTCCAGCATCGGGTTCAGGAGCACGCTGTCGGCCTGACCGTTGAAAGCCAGCGCCACGGTGAAATCGTCGTTGATCCGCCCGGTGGTGGTGGCGTTCAGCCCCGAGGGCCCCGCCAGCCGCAGATCGACGCCATAGGCCGTGGCCCCCGCGCCGCGCGTCACGTCGCCGCCCAGCGTCACCCGCCCGCCGATGCCGGGCACCAGACGGCCGATGTTCTCGATCGCCGCGTCGATGGTGAAGCGGGCGGCGCCGGTGGCCTGCTGCACGCCGCTCACGCTGGCGCGCAGCCCGTCGGCGGTCAGCTGCACGCTGTCGATGGCGATGGCGCCGCTATCGGTCGCCGTGGCCCGGGCCATCAGCGACAGGCCGCTGCCGATCAGCGCATCGACCTGGGCGATGCCGGTGGCGAGCGGCCCCTCACCCTCGACCGCCAGCGCGTAGCGGGTGGTGCCTGCGGCGCCGTTCATCTCGGCCCGGCCGCTGATCGCGCCCCGCCCGCCCGGGGTCAGTGCCGCCAGATCGAGCCTGAGCATCCTCAGCGTCAGGTCGGGGGCGGTGGCGGAATAGGCGCCCTCGGCCTCCATCTCCAGCCGCGGGCCCTGAAGCGAGGCCTGGACCACCTGCGTGACACCATCGGCGATGACCAGATCGGCCAGCAGCCGGTTGGTGCCGGTGAAGATCCCGCCCAGGATCCCGGCCGCGGGCAGATCGGCCAGTGCCAGATCCGAGACGGTGCCGTCCAGCTGGACCCGCGTGGCGCTGGCGGTGGTCGAGAGCCGTGCATCGAGCGCCGCCTGCCCGCCATAGCCCGCGCCCAGCCGCGAGAGATCCGAGGCGACAAGCCGCGCGCTGACATCGGCGGCGCCGGGTTCCAGCGAGCCCTCGGCCGAAAGCTGCAGCGTGCCCGCCGTCAGGCTGAGCGAGCGCAGCGTCGTGCCCTCGGTATCGCGGCGGATCGACAGCTCGATCCCGGCCTGACCGGCCAGCAGCGCGTCTGCCTCGGCAATACCGACCGAAAGGTCGCGCGTGGTCAGGTTGGACGTCAGGTCCAGCGCGCCGGTCAGCGGGTTGACGCTGCCCTGCATGTTGGCCAGCGCATGCCCGCCCAAGGGCCGCCCGGCCAGCGCGCTGAAGGCCGACAGATCCGGCGCCTCGAATTCGACATAGCCGTCGAAATTCAGCCCGGTCAGCTGGCCATAGGCGGTGAGCGAGACGGTCTGCCCCTCGAAGGCAAGGCCGGTCAGTTCGATGGGGCTGTCGGCGCCGGGCCAGTTGAGGCTGGCAAGGCCGAAAAAGCTGCTGCCGATGGCCTGTTGCAAAGCAGGATCGGCGGCATCGACGCCCTGCGCCTGGAATTCGAAGACGCCCTCGAACAGCGGCACCTGCGCGTCACCGGGCAGGGGCGCCTGTTCGGTGGCGTTGAGCCGCCCGCGCCCGTTGAGCGTGGCGGTGGCGATGGTCAGGTCGGTCAGGTCCAGCCGGTCCATCTCGGCCCGGACCTGCCAGTCGCGCGACTGGCTTTCGTCATAGGCAATGGTCAGGTTGGCGCTGCGCAGATGCCCCGCGCCCGAGGTGCCGGGCAAGAGCACCGGCTCGCCATCCTCGCGCGAGATGCCGGCGGTCAGCTGCACCATGCGCGGCACGCCCTGGGCGCTGAAGGCGGCGCTGCCGTTCACCCGCATCGCCCGGGTCGAGATGGTCAGTTCCGGCAGGTCGATCTCGCCCTCGTCCGAGCGGGTGCCGGTGGCGCGCAGGCGGGAGCTTGCGCCGAAAAACGGATGCAGGTCGGCAACCAGCAGCGGCCGCAAATCGCCCTCGATATCCAGCGAGAAGCCACCGCCCGACAGCACGCCGGTTTCCGGCGAATCGTCGACCACGGCGAAACGGCCGGTCACGCGCTCCTCGCCATCGGTCGAGAGGGTGATGTCGGCGCCGAAGGTGCTGATCGGTCCCGCGCCCTGCACCCGCATGCCCAGCGCCGGACGCTCGGGGATGTTGAGCAGCGTGGCGACGATGCCGCCGCCGCCCTCGGTCAGTTCCAGATCCAGCGTCAGGTTGCGGCTTTCGTTGTCGAAATCCCCGGCGAAGCGGAAGGCGCCCTCCTGCCCGTCGGTGCGGTGGGCGTCGAACCGGGCCACGCCCTGCCCGCCCTGCAATTGCGCCGATCCGGTCAGCGTGAACTCGGCCACCTGCCCGATCACCGGCGGTTCCAGATGCACAAGCCCCGCGCGCACCTCGCCGATCAGCAGCGCCACCGGCAGTTCCGGCAGCGAGAAATCCTCGCGCGCGGTGGGGCTGGGCAGGTTGTTGTCGGCGGGCGCGGTATTGGGCAGGCGGGCGATGTCGATGCGCCCGGCGCTGAGTTCGTTGATCTCGACCCGGCGGTTGAGCAGCGCCGAGCGGTTCCAGTCGATCACCACATCGGTGAGCGTGATCCAGATGCCCTGATCGTCGGCGATGGAAATCTCGCGCACCGTGGCGCGCGAGGACAGCGCCCCCTCGAAGCCGCGGATCCGCACGTCGCGCCCGGCATCGGACAACAGGTCCTGCAGCGTGCCGGCCAGGATGCCGACATCCTCGCTGGTGTCCTGCGCGGCCATCGGCAGGGGGGCGGCGATCAGCATCAGCAGCGCCACAAGCCCGGCAAGCAGCCAGCGATGACGGCGGAGGGGGCGCTCCGCAGCCCGGGAGAAAGCGCGCCGTTCCCGCATCAGAACGCCTGGCCGATGCCGAGATAGATCTGCAGATTGTTGCCGGTGACCCCCGCGTTGCGGCGCACCGGCACGGCCAGATCCAGCCGCAGGGGGCCGATCGGCGTGGCGTAGCGGATGCCGAAGCCCGCGCCCGCGTGCCAGCCGGTGGCGCCGGAGAAGACCTCGGACGAAACCGCGCCGGCATCGGCGAAACCCACCACCTGCCAGCTTTCGTTGACCCGCACCCGCACCTCGCCCGAGAGCGCGGCGAAACCCCGCCCGCCCGAGGGCGGCGGCCCGGCCACGCCCAGCGATTGATAGGGCAGGCCGCGCACGCTGCCGCCGCCGCCGGAATAGAACAGGAAGCCGCGGGGCGTGGCGTCGATATCGGGGCCGATCACCGCGCCCAATTGCCCGCGCCCGGCCAGCACGATCCGGTTCTCGCTGCCCAGCCCCAGATAGACCCGGCCGTCAAAGCGCAGCCGCAATCCGCTGTCCGCACCGGCGAAACCGAAATAGGGCATCGCCTCGGCCCAGAGGTAATGGCCGCGCGTGGCGTCGAGCGCCTCGTCGCGGGTGTCCCGGGTCACGGCGACCGGCAGGCCGAAAGTGCCGAAATTGCGGTCCACGCCGGAAAATGCCGCGTTCTCGAAGCGCAGCACCGCTCCGCCGCTGATCCTGAACGCCTCGCCGAAACGGCGCACCAGCTGGGCCGAGGCCTCGTAGGCGTCGGCCTCGTAGTCGCGCTCGTTCAGCCGCACGGCGTTGAGGCCGAGTTCCAGATCGGTGTCGCGGTTGAAGGTCGCGGGCCGGGTATAGCGCGCGTCCAGCGTGAAGCCGATGCCGCCGACCCGGGCGCCGATCCCGTCGATCGCCGCCTCAAGCCGCAGCCGCTCGGCCCCGCGCAACAGGTTGCGGTGCAGCCAGAAACCGCTGAGCCGCACGCCGGATTCGCTGTCCACCTCGACCCCGAAGCCGATGCGGCGCGGCAGGGCCTCGTCCACCCGGGCGGTCACGTCGATGGTGCCGTCGGGATTGGCGCGTTCGGCGGTTTCCAGCACCACCGAGGAGAAGGTGCCGGTCTGGCGCAGCCGCGTCTCGGCCTCGGAGATGGCCTCGGGCGTGTGCAGCTCGCCGCGGTCAAGCCCGGCGATATCGACGACCCGCTCGCCCCGCGTGCGCTCGTTCCCGGCCGGGATGACGCTGCCGACATGCAGCTGCGGCCCCGGCGCCAGCGACAACCGCACATCGAGGCGCTGCGCGGCGTGGTTGGCCACCACCTGCTGGCCGGTCGGCTCGATCAGCGCGTAGCCCTGATCGCGCCAGGCATCCATCGCCGCGCCCAGCGCCGCGCGCACGACGGTCGAACGCGCCGGCTGGCCGGCGGCGAATTCTTCGGGCAAGTCGGTGCCCGGGGCCAGCGGCGCGATGGAGACCGTGCCGAAGGTGAATTCGGGCCCGAGCTCGATGTTGATGACGATCCGGTCGATCCGCGACGGGTTCGAGAGGGGCGAGATATCCGCCGCCTCGCGCCCGTCGACCAGCACATGGATCACCGGGGCGTAATAGGCTTCCTCGTAGAGCAGGTTGATGAGCCGCCCGTATTCCGCCCGTGCCGCCGCCATCAGGTCCAGCGGCGCGGTCCGCTCGGCCGCCTGCGCGGTCATCAGCAGCGAGCTGGCTTCCAGCGTCTCGCGCAGCGCGTCCGAGGCGCCCGGGACGTTGAGATCAAGGGATTCCAAGGCTTTGGCAGGCGTGCTCAGCGGCAGCAAAGCGATCAGTCCGACGGCAAAAAACCAAGACAACCGGGAGCCACCGACCCGGAATCCCGGAGTCCCTGCCACCCCGGCGGCGCCCGGGTTTCCCCGCCGTCCTGCCGTCGCGTTGCCCACGCGCTGTCCTCTTGTCGTACCGCCTTTTTTCAAGATGTCGCACAAAGCCCCCCAGCGGACAACACCCGATTGCCCCGGTTTGGCGGCCCGGCGCCTGCCGTGGCGGAAAGGCGCCTTGCCGGATTCGCCTGCCAGACGCTTGACAGAAAGGGCGCCGAGGTTCAGTTCACCCGTGAACATGTGAAGGAAGCTGCGATGGCCGACTCGACCGTCCCTCAGCCCACCATCGGCACCCCGTCCCCGCAATCGGCGCAGGCGGTGGTTCAGACCCAGTATCTGGTGATCCTGTCGATTGCTGTGTGCCATTTTATCAACGATGTGATGCAGTCGGTGCTTTCGGCAAGCTATCCGCTGCTTCATGACGAATTCTCGTTGAGCTTCACACAAATCGGCCTGATGTCGCTGGCTTTCATGGGCACGGCCTCGGTCCTGCAGCCGCTGGTCGGCACGATCACCGACCGCTACCCCTTCGCGCAATCGCTGACGCTGGGCATGGGCTCGACCATGCTGGGCCTTCTGCTGCTGGCCAATGCGCCGAGCTACGGCTTCCTGCTGATGGGCGCCTCGCTGATCGGCATCGGCTCGGCCGTCTTCCATCCTGAGGCCAGCCGCGTCGCCCGCGCCGCCGCGGGACGCAAGTTCGGCACCGCGCAGAGCTTCTTCCAGGTCGGCGGCAACGCGGGCCATGCCGCGGGGCCCTTGCTGGCCGCGTTCATCGTCGTGCCCTCGGGCCGGGCCTCGGTCGCCTGGTTCGCGCTGCTGGCGCTGGTCGGCATGGCGATCCTCAGCCAGGTCGGGCGCTGGCACGCCAACCATCGGCGGACGAAAAAGGCCGTGGCCCCTGCCCGCGCCCATGGGCTGCCGAAGCGGACGGTGGTCATCACCATCACCCTGCTGGCCTTCCTCGTCTTCACCAAGAACGCCTATATCGCCTCGATCAGCTCGTATTACACCTTCTTCCTGATCGAGCGGTTCGAGCTGAGCACGCAGGAAGCGCAGATGATGCTGTTCATCTTCCTCGCCGCCTCGGCCGCGGGGGTGATCTTCGGCGGGCCGATCGGCGACAAGATCGGCACGCGGGCGGTGATCTGGGTGTCGATCCTGGGCGTGCTGCCCTTCACGCTGGCGCTGCCCTATGCCAACCTCTTCTGGACCGGGGTGCTGACCGTCTTCATCGGGCTGATCCTGTCCTCGGCCTTCCCGGCCATCGTGGTCTTCGCGCAAGAGCTGGTGCCGGGCCGGGTCGGCCTGATCGCGGGCGTGTTCTTCGGCCTTTCCTTCGGGATCGGCGGGATCGCGGCGGCGGCGCTGGGTCTGGTGGCCGATGCGACCAGCATCGAGTTCGTCTATCACCTCTGCGCCTTCCTGCCGGCGCTGGGGATCCTGGCCGCCTTCCTGCCCCGGCTGGGGCAGGATCCGGCCTAACCCGCGGCGCGCCGCAGCCAGCGGCGGAAGATCTGCGCGCCGGGTGACAGCGGTTCGGGCCGGGTGACGATGTAGTATCCCAGCCCCGCCGCGTCGCCTTCGTGCAGGGCGATCAACTGGCCCGATTGCAGATCGGGCTCGATCAGCGCCAGGGCCTGGATCGACAGGCCGAGGCCCGCGCGCACCGCGCTCACCACCATGCCGTTGCTGGCCATCTCGCGCGCGCCGACCGTCTGGAAATCGACGCCGACCACCGCGCCCCAGAGCCGCTGCTCGCTGGCGCCGGTAGAGAAGAACCAGTCATGCGCGGTGAGCTTGCCCAGATCCTCGAGCGAGCGCGCCTTGGTATAGCCGGGCGCCGCCACCACGGCGAAGCGGTTGGCGGTCAGCATCTCGGCCTCCACCCCGGGCCAGGTGCCGCCGCCGAAACGGATCGCCAGGTCGATACCGTCACGGCGCAGGTCCGAGAGCGCGATGCCGGGCACCAGCCGCACCTCCACCTCGGGATGCGCGGCCCAGAAGCCGCCCATGCGGGGCATCAGCCAACTTTCGGCAAACGAGGGGGTCAGCGCCACCACGACGGGGCGCTGTTCGCGCCTCGCCCGCATCCGCGCCACACCCTCGGCGATCATCGCGAACCCCTCGCCCAGCGCGGCGGCCAGTTCGTGCCCGGCCTCGGTCAGCGCCATCCCCTGCCCCTCGCGCAGCGCCAGCGGTTCGGCGAAATCCGCTTCCAGCTGGCGCAGGTGCTGCGAGACGGCGGCATGGGTGACATTCAGCTCCCGCGCCGCGGCCGAAAGGCTGCCGTGACGCGCCAGCGCCTCGAACGCGCGGAGCGAGGCCAGCGAGGGGATCTCCTTCCAATCCATCCCCGGATGTTAGCACAGGTAACAGGCAAAAAACCATCCGAACTTCGGTCGGGGCGGCGTTTCTGGCAGAGTGGAGGCCAGAAACCGAAAGGAGTTTCCCATGTTCGGCATCCTCAACGCCACCCTCCGCGTCGCCACCCGCTCTGATTCCTGGCCGGATGCGGAGAAGCCGCCGGTCAAGCGCGCGAGCCGCCCGCTGCTGCCCTGGTTCGACGAGACCCCGTGCAACCCGCGCACCGGGCTCAGGCCGGGTGAAAGCTGGACTGACAGGTTCTGATCCGGGTGCCAAAACCCTGCCCGGCGCCGCGTTTTCCCCCTGCAAACCCTGACTCCGGGCTGGCATTGCCGCGGAATGGCCCGAGTGTTATCTCGGCAGCAAATTCAGGGTATGAACAGGAGCCGGGCATGGCCGCGGATTACATCGTCAAGGACATCAAGCTCGCCGATTTCGGCCGCAAAGAGCTGGATATCGCCGAAACCGAAATGCCGGGCCTGATGGCCTGCCGTGAGGAATTCGGCGCGTCGCAGCCGCTGAAGGGCGCCAAGATCGCCGGCTCCCTGCACATGACGATCCAGACCGCCGTGCTGATCGAGACGCTGAAAGCGCTGGGCGCCGATGTGCGCTGGGCGTCGTGCAACATCTTCTCGACCCAGGACCACGCCGCCGCGGCCATCGCGGCAAGCGGCACGCCGGTCTTCGCCATCAAGGGCGAGACGCTGGTGGAATACTGGGAATACACCGACCGCATCTTCCAGTTCGGCGGCGAGGGCGGCACCTGCAACATGATCCTCGACGATGGCGGGGACGCGACACTCTACATCCTGCTGGGTGCCCGCGTCGAAGCCGGTGAAACCGGCCTGATCGACGTGCCCACTTCGGAAGAGGAAGAGGCGCTGTTCGCGCAGATCAAGAAGCGCCTCGCCGCCAGCCCCGGCTGGTTCACCAAGCAGCGCGCCGAAATCAAGGGCGTCTCCGAGGAAACCACCACCGGCGTTCACCGCCTCTATGACCTGCACAAGAAGGGCCAGCTGCCCTTCCCGGCGATCAACGTCAACGACAGCGTCACCAAGTCGAAATTCGACAACAAATACGGCTGCAAGGAATCGCTGGTCGACGGCATCCGCCGCGCCACCGACACGATGATGGCCGGCAAGGTCGCCGTGGTCTGCGGCTATGGCGACGTGGGCAAGGGCTCGGCCGCCTCGCTGCGCGGCGCCGGTGCCCGGGTGAAAGTGACCGAGATCGACCCGATCTGCGCCCTGCAGGCCGCCATGGACGGCTACGAGGTGGTGACGCTGGAGGATGTGGCCGGCTCGGCCGATATCTTCATCACCACCACCGGCAACAAGGACGTGATCCGCATCGAGCATATGCGCGCGATGAAGGACATGGCGATCGTCGGCAACATCGGCCACTTCGACAACGAGATTCAGGTCGCCCAGCTGAAGAACCACAAATGGACCAACATCAAGGACCAGGTGGACATGATCGAGATGCCCTCGGGCAGCCGGATCATCCTGCTGTCCGAGGGGCGGCTGCTGAACCTCGGCAACGCGACCGGGCACCCCAGCTTCGTGATGTCGGCGTCCTTCACCAACCAGGTGCTGGCGCAGATCGAGCTTTACACCAAGCAGGGTGAGTACGCGCCCGGCGTCTATATCCTGCCCAAGCATCTGGACGAGAAGGTCGCGCGCCTGCACCTCGCCCGGATCGGCGTGAAACTGACCGAGCTGAAGCCGGAACAGGCCGAGTATATCGGCGTGACGGTCGAGGGGCCTTTCAAGTCCGATCACTACCGCTACTGACCCCGCCTGCATCGGGATCGGACACGGGGGCCTTCGGGCCCCCGTATGCGTTTGAAACGGCGGTTGAATCCCGGCGCGTGATCGGGTCTGATCCGCGCAACGGGAAAGGGAGTCTGGCATGCGGGTGATCGTCTACGGGATGGGGGCCATCGGCGGGATCGTCGCCGCGGCACTGGCGCGTTCGGGCGCCGAAGTGATCGGCATCGCCCGCGGCCGGATGCTGGAGGCGGTGCGGGGCAAGGGCCTCCGCCTGATAAGCCCCGATGTCGATGTGACGGTCCCGGTGCCGGTGGTGGCCGCGCCCGGGGACATCGCCTTTCGCCCGGATGACGCGATCCTCCTGTGCATGAAGACTCAGGACACGCTCCCCGCGCTCGAGGCGCTGCGGCTGGCCGGGGTGCGCGACCAGCCGGTCTTCTGCATGCAGAACTCGGTTGCCAACGAACGGTTGGCGCTGCGGGTCCTGCCCAATGTCCATGGCATCACGGTGATGCTGCCCGCGACCTATCTGACGCCGGGCGAGGTCATCTCCTATTGCTCGCCGAAATTCGGCATGTTCGACATCGGGCGCTATCCCGAGGGCGCCGATCAGGCGGACGAGGATCTGGCGGCCTTGCTGACCACGGCGGGTTTCGCGGCCTTCGCCGACCGCGAGGTGATGCGGTCGAAACACGGCAAGCTCTTGCTGAACCTCGGCAATATCTCGGGCGCCGCGCATGGTGTCGCGACCGACGACAAGGCGCTGCGCCAGGCCCTGCAGGCCGAGGCCGAGGCGGTGCTGCACGCCGCGGGCATCCCCTTCGCCGATGTGAGCCAGGCCGACCCGCGCCGCGCGCTCTATGTCAACATCAAGCCGGTGCCGGGCCAGCTGCCGATGAGCAATTCGACGCTGCAAAGCCTGAAGCGCGGCGGCGGGATCGAGACGGATTACCTGAACGGCGAGATCTGCCTGCTGGGGCGTCTGCATGGCGTGCCGACGCCGCTGAACGACGCGATGATGGATCTGGCAACGCGGATGCTGCGCGAGGGGATCGAACCCGGCGGCGTGGCGCTGGAGCAGACCATGGCGGCGCTGGGGCTCGACGGGCGTTAAGCTCTGGTTAGGCTTCTGCCGCTACGGCAGGGTTGATCCACGGGCGCCGCCGGGCAGTATCTCCGGTAGCCGAAGGAGGGGGCGATGAGCGAACACCTGGACCGGGGCCGCCGCATTCTCGAGGCGCAGCCTTTCAGCCGCTTGCTGGGGACCGAGCTGGTCTCGCTGTCCCCGGGGCGGGCCGAGCTGTCGCTGCCCCTGCGCGAGGATCTGCGCCAGCAATACGGTTTCGCCCATGGCGGCGTGCTGGCCTATCTGGCGGATAACGCGCTGACTTTCGCCGGGGGCACCATGCTGGACGGGCGGATCGTGACGCTGGAGATGAAGATCAATTACCTGCGCCCGGGTCTGGGCGAGCGCCTGATCGCCCGGGCCGAGGCGATCGGTGCAGGACGCTCGCAAGCCGTGTGCCGCTGCGATATCGTCGCCGTGGACGGGGGCGTCGAAAAGCTGGTCGCCGCCGCGCAGGGCACCATCGCCGTCGCGCCCGAGCGCCCGGGCACCCCGTAGGATGGGCCGTTCCGCGCGGCACGCGCGGGTTGGCCCATCGCCACCATGATCTCACGCCGGGGCACCCGCCCCTTGCGACCCCAGGGAGAACCCCGATGACCCGACTGATACCCGCCCTGCTGCTGCTCGCCGCGATCCTCTTCGCCGCTTCGCCCCTCTTCGTCACCAGTTTCGCGGGCTTCGACCCGGCGCTGTTCCCGGTGCCGCAGGACAATCCCCCGGTGCAGCCCGCGCCCTATACCTTCGCCATCTGGGGCCTGCTCTATACCTGGCTGATCGTCTCCTCGGCTTTCGGCCTGTGGAAACGGGCCGGGGATCCGGCCTGGCAACCGGCCCGGCCCTGGCTGCTGGCCAGCCTCGGCCTCGGCATCTTCTGGCTGCCGGTGGCCGAACGCAGCGTGATCGCTGCCACGGTGCTGATCTGGGCGATGCTGGCACTGGCGCTGGTCGCGCTCTTCCGCACCCGGCGCCATGACCGCTGGTGGTTCCAGGCTCCCGTCGCCACCTATGCCGGCTGGCTGCTGGCTGCCTCCTCGGTCTCGGTCGGGCTGATCCTCGCGGGATGGGGCGTGATGGAGGCCACACCCGCCGCGCTGGTGGCGCTGGCGCTGGCGCTGGTGCTGGGCCTGACGGTGCAATGGAAAGTGCTGCGCGCCCCGGGTCTGGGTCTCGCGCTGATCTGGGCCCTGATCGGTGTCGCGGTGAACAATTCCAGCCCGCTGAACATGCCGGTGCTGGGTCTGGCGCTGCTGGGCGTTGTGGCCTTCGTCGTCATGCTGGCCCTCGGCCGGCGGCAGCGCCGCAAGGGCGCCTGAGGGAACCGGGCCGTCCCCCTCCCCCCGGAGGGCGGCCCGCTAGCCGTCAGAACAGCAGCAGCACGCCCCCCATGATGGCGCAGGCGATGGCGGCATAGCCGCCGTCGATCAGGATCAAGATCTTCGGCCGCTGGGAAAAGAGGATGTTCAGCGCAATCCAGGGCGCGATCAGGAAGAGGCCGATCCCGAGCCCCCCCATCACCCCCAGATTGACCGTGGTGATGGCCGACATGGCAAAGACATGCCGCATCATCCCCGCCACCAGCAGGATGCAGAGATAGGCGAGGGCATAGGTCACCGGATTGCCGCCGTCGCGCGGCGCGCCCTTGTCATCCGTCGGCACGCCCGAGGCCGCGACCCAGCGGCGCGAGAACACGCCATACCACAGCGCGCCGATGCCAAAACCCACCGCCGCCGTCACGAAGACCGCCAGAAAATCCATAGGTTGCGCTCCCTTGCCGCATTTTCCGGCAGGCTAGCGCGACATTCTGCCGCTGGGAAGCGGTAAGTCCGGGGCGGATTTGACCGCGCCCCGGGGACCGGCCATGGCTCAGAGCCCGCCCATGCGGCAGACGAGGTCCCATTCCGCCTCGGTCACCGGCTGCACCGACAGCCGCATCGAGGTCACCAGCGACATCTCGGTCAGTTCGGGCGTCGCCTTGACCTCTTTCAGCGTCACCGGCCGCGGCAGTTTCTGAACCGCACGGATATCGACGCAATCCCAGCGGGGATCCTCGGTGGTGCTGTCGGGATGCGACAACGCGCAGACCTCGGCGATGCCGACGATCTCCAGCCCGATGTTGGAATGGTAGAAGAACACCTTCTCGCCCAATTGCATCGCCCGCATGTTGTTGCGCGCGAGGTAGTTGCGGACCCCGTTCCATTCCTCGCCCGTCTCGCCCACGGCGACCAGATCGTCCCAGGAAAAGACATCGGGCTCGGATTTCATCAGCCAGAAGGCCATCAGCCGATCACCTTCTTCCATTCCTCGACGCGGACCTTGGCGAAGAGCCCGGCCTTGGCATAGGGGTCATCCTTGGCCCAGGCCTCGGCCGCGGCGCGGTCGGCCACGTCGATCACCACCAGCGAGCCGGTCATGGCGCCGCCGTCCAGGAAGGGCCCGGCCATCAGCGTGACGCCCGAGGTGTTGAGATAGGCCAGATGCGCCTCGCGGTTGGCCTTGCGCAGCGGTTCGCATTCGGCCTTGTCGGTGCAGATGAGGGCGAAAAGGGGCATGGTTCCTCCGGGGTTACGGGCTGTCTGGGGTCAGGCTTTGGCGCCGCGCTTGCCCGATCCGATCAGGGGCACGGCCGAGGGATCGAGCGGCCAGCGAGGCCGGGCGCCGAGGGTCAGGTCGTCGGCATGGCCAAGGCGCAGTCGCTCGATCCCGGCCCAGGCGATCATCGCCGCATTGTCGGTGCACAGCGACAGGGGCGGCGCCACGAAGGGCAGATCGCCCGCCACCTCGGTCAGCCGGGCGCGCAGCGTGGCATTGGCGGCGACGCCCCCGGCCACCGCAAAGGCGGTGACGCCGGGGCTGGCGGTCAGCGCCCGGCGCGATTTCTCGGCCAGCGTGTCGGCGATGGCGGCTTGGAACCCGGCGCAGAGGTCGGCGCGGTCCTGCCGGGTCAGCCCGCCCTGTTCGGCGACCAGCGCATCCCGCGCCCGCATCAGCGCAGTCTTGAGGCCGGAAAAGCTGAGGTCGCAGCCGGGCCGGTCCAGCAGCGGTCGGGGAAAGGCGAACCGCTTCGGGTCGCCCTGCCTGGCCTCGGCCTCGACCGCCGGGCCTCCGGGCTGCGGCAAGCCCAGAAGCTTGGCGCATTTGTCGAAGGCCTCGCCCGGCGCATCGTCGATGGTGCCGCCGAGACGGGTGAAACTCTCGGGCCCCTCGACGCGCAGGAACTGGCAATGCCCGCCCGAGACGAGCAGCATGAGATAGGGGAATTCGATCCCGTCCGTCAGCCGCGGGGTCAGCGCATGGCCTGCCAGATGGTTGACGCCCACCAGCGGCAGGCCGGTCGCGGCGCTGAGCCCCTTGGCCATCATCACCCCCGACAGCACCCCGCCGATCAGCCCCGGCCCGGCGGTCACGGCGATGGCGTCGAGGTCGCCGAGCGTCAGACCGGCCCGGGCCAGCGCCTGCTCGACCACCAGATCCAGCCTCTCGGCATGGGCGCGGGCGGCGATCTCCGGCACGACTCCGCCGAAGGCCGCGTGCAGCTCGGTCTGGCCCGCGACGACATTTGCCAGAATCTCGGGGGCCAGCACCTCGGGCGCGCCCTCGCCCGCCCTGACCAGCGCGGCGCCGGTGTCGTCACAGCTCGATTCGATGCCGAGAACGGTGAGGGTCATGGGGTCCAGAAGGCAGCGGGCGTCCCTTGCGGGGTAGCATCGGCGGCGCGGGCTGGCAAGGAAGGCAGGGGGCCTTCTGCCCCCTCTTGGCCTGACGGCCAATTCACCCCCGAGGATATTTGGAGAACAAAGATGGCAGGTTAGCGACCTCTTAACCTTCATCTTTGTTCTGAAAATATCCTCGGGGGTTTCCAAAGGGGGCCGAGGGTCCCCTTTGGCGGGGGGTGAGCGGCGTCTCGGAAACGCGCCAGTGGCGTGTTTCAGCCGCGAACGCCGCGCCCGTGGCGCGGCCGGGAGTCGAGGGGGCTGGCCCCCCGGGCTTCCGTCGCCTACCCCAGCAGCTCCCCCAGGGCATGGGCAAAGAGGCCGACACCGGGGCCGATCAGCGCGTCGGGGAAGTCGTAATACTGGTCATGCAGCGCCGGGTGGTCGGATCCGGCGCCGAGGAACAGCATGGCGCTTTTTGCCCCTGTCCCGAAGCGGCCGAAATCCTCGGAGGCGCGCATCGGCAGGTCGCCGGGGTCATGGCCGATGCCCTGGGCGTCCAGCGCGCGGGCCAGGATTGCCGTGGCGTCGGGGTCATTGCGGCAGGCGGCGAAGGCGTCGTGGATCTCGCACCTTGCGGCCAGCCCGGCGGCGGCGGCTTCGGTCTCGACCAGGGCCTCGGCGCGGGTCAGCAGCGTCGCCAGATCCTCGTCGGTCAGGCCCCGAAGCGTCACCCAGAGCTCGGCCGCGCCGGGGGCGATCCCGAACGCGGGTTCGCCCATCCTGATATGGGTGATCGTGGCCAGCCGGAAGCCCGGCGCCAGGGCGCCGCCCGGGCCGAGGGCGCGCAACCCGTCGATCAGCCGGGCCAGCGCGGCGGTGGGCGCGCGGCCGGTTTCCGGGGTTGCGGCATGGGCGGTGCTGCCGGTCAGCGTGACCTTCAGCCCCAGCGAAGCGCAATTGGCGGGACCGGGCGCCAGCCAGGCGCGGCCCAGCGGCACGCCCGGCATGTTGTGCAGGGAGAGCGCCCAATCGGGCTGCAAATCGGCGAAACGGGGATCGGCCAGCACCGCGGCGGCGCCCGATCCGTCCTCTTCCGCCGGTTGGAACAGCAGCACGGCGCGACCGCTTGCGGGACGCCGCCGGGCCAGCAGCCGGGCCAGCCCCAGCAGGATCGTCGAATGCCCGTCATGGCCGCAAAGATGGCCTTTGCCGGGGCTCTGGCTGGCATGCGGCAGGCCGGTCAGTTCCAGAATCGGCAGCGCGTCCAGTTCGCTGCGGATCATCACCGTCGGCCCCGGCCGGCCGCTGTCATAGACCGCCGCCACCCCATGACCGCCGAGCCCCGTCACCAGCGCATCCGGGGCGGGTAGTGCCCGGGCGATGGCGGCGGCGGTTTCGCGTTCCTGCCCCGAAACCTCGGGCTGGCGGTGCAGCGCCTGACGGAAGGCGGTGAGTTCGACGATATCGGTGTTGGTCAGGCGCATCACAGATCCTTCGCACAATCCCGAAATATGCCCAGCGCGCGCTCGCCATCGCCCAGCGCCTCGGCCAGGGCCAGCGCCGCCTTGGCCAGGAAGAGCGGCGCCTGAGCCTCGCCCAATTGGTCGAGATGGGCGGCGAGGGCCTCGTAAAGGGGTTCGGCGGGGTTCATGGGCGCTCCAGCATCGCGGTCAGGGTGGACAGGATGACCTGCGCATCGGCCGAGGTCCAGCGGGCGGCGAGATGCAGGTCGGGGCGGATCAGGAAGGCGCTGCCTTCGGGGGCGCCCCAGAGGGCGGGCAGGGAGAGGGTGGTGAGCAGGGGATGCGTGACCTCGGGCGCGGGGCCGAGGGTCACGAGGGTGAAGCCCGGTCCCATCCGTTGCGACAGGAACCCGTCGCCAAGATTGGCATCCGGGATCAGCGCGCCGGGGGCCGGGCCGGGGCCGGGGTCGCCGGGCCGGGTCAGCGGGCTTTCGGCATAGGTATAGGGCGCCATCTGACGGGGGTTGGCCAGCTCGCCCGCCCAGGGAAAGCGCAGCGCCAGCGACAGGGCGGCGTCGCGCATCAGCCTTGTGCCGAAGCTGGGCGGCGTCATGAAGCGCGCGCTTTTCGAGGCATTGGCGAAGACGTCGAGCGTGGCGCCGCGCCGTTCGGGCGTGTAGCTGTCAAGGAGCCCCTCGCCCGCCTGCCCGTTCAGCACCAGCGCCAGTTTCCAGCCGATGTTCTGGGCGTCGGCCAGACCGTTGTTCAGCCCCCGCACCCCGAAGATCGGCACGATATGGGCGCTGTCACCGATGAAGACCACGGGGCCGTGGCGGTACTCGTCCAGCGCCAGGGTGTTGGCGGAATAGACCGACCACCATTCCAGATCCCACGCGCCCGCCTCGCCGATCTCGTCCAGCACGCCCTGCACGCCGGCGCGGACATTCTCCTCCCGCGTCGCCTCCTCGGCGCTTTCGCCCTCGGCCAGCTGGTAGTCGATGCGCCAGATGTCGTCGGGCTGGCGGTGGATCAGCACCGTCCCGCCGGGGCGGCAGGCGGGATCGAACAGGGCGCGGCGGATGGTCGGATAATCATGCGGCATGCGGATGTCGGCGATGACGTAGCGCCCCTCGAAATTCTCGCCCTTGAGGCGCAGGCCCAGCGCCTGCCGCACGGTGGAGCGCGCGCCATCGGCGGCCAGCACCCAGCGCGCGGGCAGATCATAGGCGCCGGAGGGGTCGGTCAGGTGCAGCACCGCGCCCTCCCTGCCGGTTTCGATCCCGGTGAGGCGGGTCTGCCAGCGGGTCTCGATCAGCGGCTGGGCTTCGATGGCCTGCCAGAGGAATTGCTCGATATATTGCTGTTGCAGGTTGTACATCGGCCGAAAGCGCTCGTCCGCGCTGTCGGGCATGGTGAATTCGAGGATCTGCCGGCCGCGGAAGAAGCTGCGCCCGGTGGTCCAGGGCAGCGCCTTGGCCAGGAAGGGCGGCAGGGCGCCGATCCGGTCGAGGATCTGGAAGCTGGAGCGCGACAGGCAAATGGCGCGGCTGCCGTCGTTGAAGGTGTCACGGGCCTCGATCAGGACCGAGCGCTGGCCGTGCCGTGCCAGTTCCAGCGCCGCGACCATGCCCACGGGACCGGCGCCGACGATGGCCACGGGGACCGGGCTGGTCCGGTCCAGGCCGGGCGGCGGGGCGTCGAAATGGGGATAGGTGAAATAGAGCGAGTCATGCTCGCCGCGGCCTTGGGGTCTCATGCGATGCTCCGTCCGGGGTCCGGCCCTCGTTTACCCGGGTCCCGGCTTTCGATATGTCCCCTTTTTCAGGGGACGCAAGGATGGGAGGGCACGGCATGACAGAGGCCTTCCGCCAGATCGGCGCCTGCCTCGACGCCATCGGTCAGCCCGGTTTCCCGCTCAGGCTGCTGGAACTGGCCGAGCGGACCGGGGCACGGCAGGTGATGGTCTTCGAGCTGGGGCCGGACAGCGCGCGCTGCCTGCTGTCGCGGAACTACGCGCGGCAGGGGTTGGGCGAGGCGCTGGCGGGCGATTACCTCGACGGCTGGCATCTGCACGACCCGCTGCGCCCGGCCTTGCGGCGGCTGCAGCCCGGGCAGCGGCGACTGCTGCGGGTCACGGCCGAGGGGATGGAGGACGCTTACCGCGAGCTTTTCTTCACCCGGCCCGGGCTCAGCGGCAAGACCTCGGTCCTGCTGGCCGGGCCGCGGCGGCGGCTGGTGGTGAACCTCTACGAGGCCGGGGCGCCGGTCGATGCGGCGCTGGCCGAGCTGGTGGGCCAGCTGATCCTGATGCAGGCCGAAGCAGCGGGCGAGGCGCCCTATCCCCCGGCGCTGTCGGCGCTGAGCGAGCGGGAGCGGGCGGTCTGTCTGGGCATTCTGGCCGGGCAGAAGACCGAGGCCATCGCGGGCGGGTTGGGGCTGTCCCCCGGGACGGTCATCACCTATCGGCGGCGGGCCTATCACAAGCTGGGCATCGCCTCGCGCGGGGCGTTGTTCGGGTTATGCCGGGGCGATGGGCCGGGGGCGGGATGAAATCCCACCCTGCGCGGCGCGTTGGCTCGTGCCATGCCGTAGGGTGCGTGCTCGCACGCACCATCCCGCCCAAGGTGCGTGCGAGCACGCACCCTACGGGTGGTAGTGATGGAAGAGGACGCCGCCCTTTGCCTCGGGAAAACCGCAGGCCATGACCGATATCAGGTCGACGATCCCCGCCTCGATCCTCAGCGACAGCGCCGACCGGACCAGCGCCCTCAGCAACCGTTCGACGATCTCGGCCTCGGCAATCGGCCGGGTGGAGACCCCGGCGAAATGGGCTTCCTCGCGGGCCAGATCCTCGATCAGCGGGTCGATGACCCGCCCGCCGCCGCCCGGATAGCGATACCAGCCGACGCCGCCCTTCCGCCCGAGCCGCCCCTCGGGCACCATCCGGTCGATCAGGGGCAGCGGGTGACCCTGTGCCCGATGGCGGGCAAAGGCGCGATCCAGCCCGCGCAGATCCTGCGCCGCGCAGGGGCCGAGGGTGAAGCCGAAGCCTTCGGCCGCGGCATCGACCTCCCAGGGGGTGGAGCCCTGGAAGACCAGCGCCTCGGCCTCGTCCTCCAGCGCCGCCACCAGCCGCGCGCCCTTGAAGCCGGGCACCACCACCGGCAGCGCCCCCAGCCGCCAGGCCAGCCCCAGCGCGCGGATGTCAGAACCCTTGACGATCTCCATCAGGCCGATGGCGGGCGGCGGCGCGTCGGTGTCGATCAGCGCGACCGGCGCGCCGAGGCTCTCGCGCAGCGCGCCCAGCGTCACCCCGGGGCCGAGGCTGACAGCCAGTGCCCCCGGTGCCGCGGCCAGGAGCGCCCTCAACAAGCCGATCCGCTCCGCCGCCGCCCCGCCCGAGGCCTCGACCAGCAGATCGGCGCCCTCCGCCTCGGCCATAGTGGTCGCCAGCCGGATCCCGGCGCCCCGGCCGCTGCGCTTCAGCGCATCGCGGGCGCGGGCCGCGTCCCAGTCGTCAGCCTCGATCAGGGTCACGGCGGCGCCGGTGTCGATCAGCGCCACCGCCAGCCCCAGCGCCTGCGGGCTGCCCCCGGCCACGGCGGCGCGGGTCACGGCAAGGGGGGCGCCCTGCGACAGGCGGGCGCGCAGCTTTGCCAGATGCGCCTCTGGCGTCACGAAAGAAAACCGCGCTCGCGGATCAGGGCCAGCAGATCGGCGAGCGAATCCTCGACGCTGCGGCCGGTGGTGTCGAGCTTGGCGCGGGCCTGATCGTAAAGCGTCTCGCGGCTGGTGAGGATGAACTTGAGCTGGTCCATCGCCTCGGGGTTGCCGGCCATCGGCCGCATGTCGCCCTGCGCGCGGACCCGGTTCATATGCTCGGCGGGCGCGGCCTTGACCCAGATGGTGTGGAAGTTCCCCAGAAGCGTCTTGAAGGTCTCGGGCTCGGACACGATGCCGCCCGCCACGGCCAGGATCATCGCCTCATGCGTGGCGATGACGCGGCCCAGCGCCTGCGCCTCCAGCCGGCGGTAGCCTTCCTGCCCGTAGAAGGCCATGACCTCGTTCACCGGCATGCCGGCCTGATCCTCGATCTCGCGGTTGAGCTCGACAAAGGGCAGGCCCAGCGCCGCGCCGGCCCGGGCGCCCAGCGTGGATTTCCCCGCCCCGCGCAGGCCGATCAGCGCGATCCGGTGGCGCCGCGCGGTGGCTTCGGGCTGCGGCAGCAGGTGGTCGAGGACCTGCGCCCGGACCTCGGCCGGGGCGGCGCGGTAGAGTTCGGCGACCCTGAGCGCTTCCGAGGTCCAGGGGTCATCCTCGCCCACCAGCCATTCGATGCGGTGGTCCAGCGCATCCGCCACCCGCTGCAACAGGCCGATGGAAATATTGCCTTCGCCCGCCTCCAGCAGCGCCAGATAGCGCGGCGAGACGCCCGAGACCTCGGACAGGACGCGGCGGGGAATGCCCTTCAGCTCGCGCGCCTTGCGCACCCGTTCGCCGACGCGCAGGATCAGCGCCCGCACCGCCGCTTCGCCGCGGCTGTCGGGATCGGGGGCGAGCGTCTCGCCGCGGAAGTTGGTGATCTCGGACATCTCGGGATCGGCGATCATTTCGGAACAATAGTGCATAACCCTAGGCGATGCCGGAAGCCCGAACAATAGGCATCCGATGATCGCGGCCGGTCAGTGCATTATCCTGCCGGGGCTTCGATCTGGCCGAGGATCAGCGCGCGGATCTCGGCCGGGGGCGGTTCCTTGGCAAAGACGCTGGCCTTGACGAAGACGCAGGTGAAGCGCCCCTCGAAGCAATGCACCCCGTCCTGATACCCGCCGACGCGCCAGTCGATCGAGGTCTCGCCCAGCCTTGTCGGCGCCACCTCGCAGATCAGCCGGTGGCGCGGCGTCATCGGGGCCAGGAAATCGAGCGCCATATGCACGAAGGGCGTGCCCAGGTCGCGGTCCAGATCCATCTGGAACCAGCCGCCGCCCAGGTGATGCTCCCACCAGCCGTTGATCGCATCGAGCGCGAAACCCGGAATGCGCGCGGTGTAGACGATCTTTGCCGGGTCGCAATCGCCCCAGGCGATGCGGATCTCGTGCCGGTAGGGCATCAATAGGTCTCGACGTGGTAGCGGCCTTCATCGCGCATCGCGTCGCGGGTGGCTTCCCAGGCCAGGCCCGTGGATTCGGCGATGTTCTTGAAGGCCAGCTCGACGCCCTGCTCCATCCCGCGCAGCCCGCAGATGTAGATATGCGTCTGCGGATCGGCCAGCAGGTTGGCGACGGCCTCCTGTTCGACCATCATGCGGTCCTGCACGTATTCCTTGTCGACCCCCGGGATCCGGCTGAAGACCAGATGCTTCTTCAGCAGCCGCTCGGGCACTTTGTTGAGCGGGCCGAAATAGGGCAGCGAATCGGGGGTGCGGGCGCCGAAGAACATGATCATGTCGCCGCTGCCGCCCGCTTGCGCCCGCTGGCGGCGCATGGTGAAGGCGCGGAACGGGGCCGATCCGGTGCCGGTGCAGATCATCAGCATCCGCGCCGCGCTGTCCTCGGGCATGAGGAAGGTGGCGCCAAAGGGGCCGGTGACCTTCACCTCGTCGCCGATCTTCAGATCGCAGACATAGTTGGAACAAAGCCCCTGCACCTCGCGCTTCACGGTGAGCGAGAGGTTGTTGAAATTCGGCCGCTCGCCATCGCGCGGCGAGCTGACGGAATAGAGCCGCGGCAGGTGCGGCTTGCCCTCGGCATCCGTGCCGGGCGGGATGATGCCGATGGACTGGCCTTCGAGCACCGGCATCGGCTGGGCGCCGAAATCGAGGATGATATGGCGCACGTCCGAGCCGGATTCGCCGCTGGTCAGGCGGAAATTGCCGGTGACCTTGGCGGTGGCGGGCTTGCCGAGGTTATAGAGGTTCACGGTGGGCTTGGTGGCCGTCGCCGGAGCCTTCGACTTGCCGCCCGCGCCCTTGTGGGCCTCGGCCAGCAAGGCCTCCATCGCGTCGTCCAGCGCCTCGACGCCCGACGAGCTGCCGATCTCCGCCTGCGCGGGCAATTCCTGCCAGCCGAATTGCTCGTCCAGCGAATAGGGGGTTTCGACCACGCGCCATTCGTCGATGGACCCCGTTGGGCAGACCGGAATGCAATCCATGCAGAAATCGCATTTTTCGGCATCGACCACGACGTTGTTGTCGTCATGGGTGATCGCCTCGACCGGGCAGGTCATCTCGCAGGTGTAGCAGCGGATGCAGATTTCCGGGTCGATCAGATGCTGTTTCAGGGGCTTGTTCATGCGCGGTGTGTCCGGGGATGCAGCACCGTCTCGGGCAGACGGCTCAGTTCGAGAAGGCTCCAGCACAGGCCGGCGCAATCGGCGCAGCCGAGGCAGGCGGCATCGCTGCGGGGTGGGCGCGGGGCTTGCAGGGCGGAACGTTCAACGGGCATCGGGACCTCCCTTCCGTTTGCCGGGCTGGCAGGCAGGGGCCGAGGGCCCCCGCCCTTCGTCGTCGCGGGCGAGCAGCGCGGCAGGCGTAGGGTGGAGTTTCACCCCACCATCGCCCGCGCCGCGGCTCACGCCATGTGCAGCTTCACATATTCGAAGTCGCCGGGCTTGTTGTCGATCCCCACTTTCGGCGGCGCGATCCAGCCGGCGAATTTGCCGGGCTCGTAGCAGGGCTTCATCAGCGACTGGATGAAATCGCCATCGGCGCGGGTCGGCAGCCAGTTGTCGCGCTGCGCGTCGTACTCGGCGCCCGACAGCAGGTTCCCGTCCGGGTCGAAGGCCTTGCCCTTGAAGACACCGATCTGGCGGTGGAAGCTCTCGTGCGGCAGCTTCAGCTCGAACTGGATCCCCGATTTCTCGATGATCTTGTTCCAGCGGCCGACCCCGCCCGCCGCGTCGCGGGTGTAATCGTCGCGCAGGCGCATGTTGATCGCAGTCAGGGCCGGAACCTCGTGGCGGATCAGCTTGCCGTCGACGAAATCCCAGACCGGATAGGTGTCGCCCTTCAGCTGGTGGTCGTCGGTCAGGCGGTGCTCCATGTAGCGGCCCTTGACCCCGGCGTTGAACGCGTTGGCGGCGTTGGTCGAGACTTCCTGGCCGAACAGATCCAGGGACAGCGTATAGTGCAGGTTCAGCTTCTTCTGGATCGTCGGCAGGTCGATCACGCCGAGGGCCCGGATGCGGTCGATCTCGAAGGGGTCGTCGATGCCGTTCTCGGCCATCACCTGACAAGTGCGTTCGATCACCCGGCCGACCCCGGTCTCGCCCACGAACATGTGGTGCGCTTCCTCGGTCAGCATGAAGCGGCAGGTGCGCGACAGCGGGTCGAAGCCCGATTGTGCGAGCGATTCCAGCTGCATCTTGCCGTCGCGGTCGGTGAAATAGGTGAACATGAAGAAGGACAGCCAGTCCGGCGTTTCTTCGTTGAAGGCGCCCAGCATGCGCGGCGCTTCTTCCGAGCCCGAGGAGCGGACCAGCAGGTCATCAGCCTCTTCCCGGCCGTCCTTGCCGAAGTATTTCTGCAGCAGATAGACCATGGCCCAGAGGTGGCGGCCCTCCTCGACGTTCACCTGGAACAGGTTGCGCATGTCATAGAGGGACGGCGCGGTCAGGCCGAGGAAGCGCTGCTGCTCGACCGAGCCGGGCTCGGTATCGCCCTGGATGACGATGAGGCGCTTGAGCATGTTGCGGTATTCGCCGGGGACTTCCTGCCAGGCGGGCTGGCCCGCGTGTTCGCCACAGGGGATCACGCGCCCCTCGACCTGCGGGGCCAGCAGGATGCCCCAGCGGTATTCCGGCATCTTCACATAGTCGAACTTGGCCCAGCCCTTGGGGTCGACCGACACGGCGGTGCGCAGGTAGACCATCGACTTCTGGAAGTTCTGCGGGATCAGGTCATTCCACCAGTTGATGTACCCGGGGTGCCATTTCTCCAGCGCCTTGAGCACGCGCTTGTCGTTCGAGAGACCCACGTTGTTGGGGATCTGGGTGTCGTAGCTGACGTTGATGAGGTCGATCATGGGTTCTCCTCCGAGGGGGTGGTGCGTGCAAGCACGCACCCTACGATGTTGCGTCTGTAGGGTGCGTGCTCGCACGCACCATGCCGGTCACACGCGCTGCATGTTGTAATCGCCGCGCACGCCGGTGCCGTAGCGCTGCAGCGCACCGTCCTTGCCGGTGGCGTTGGGGCGGTTGAAGATCCAGTTCTGCCAGGCGGTCAGGCGACCGAAGATCCGGGTCTCCATCGTCTCGGGGCCGGCGAAGCGCAGGTTGGCTTCCATGCCGGTCATCGCATCCGGGCTGAACGAGGCGCGCTCTTCCATGAAGATGCGGATCTCGTCGTCCCAGTCGATGTCGTCGAAGGCTTCGGTGACAAGGCCCGCCTCCATCGCGTCGTCCGATTCCATCGCCTCGCCGATCCGGGCCTGCAGCGCGCCGACCGCCTCGGGCTCGCCCAGGAAGCGGGTTTGCAGGCGGGTCAGGTCATTGCCCATCGGGAAGGGGCCGAAGTTGCCTTCGGACAGGGTGACGGTGGCGACCGGGCGGTTGTCGCCCTCGAACTCGCCTTCCATCATGTAGCTGCGGTCCGAGGCCCAGAGCAGTTCCGCCAGGAAACCGGCATAGCAAGAGCCGTTCTCGACCAGCGCGACCAGCGAGCGCGAGGTCACGTCGACCCGCTTCAGCACGCGCTTCCAGTATTGCAGGATCTCGCGGCCCAGCCAGTGGTCCTTGTGTTCCAGCAGGAAGGCTTCATGCGCCAGCACGGCCTCGGCGTCGCCTTGCGTGCGGAACACGACCAGACCCAGCTCCATCTCGTTGAGGCGCAGCTCCAGGATCGCGTCGTCGAATTCCCGGGCGAGGCGCAGCATCCACGACTGGTCGCCCTCGGCCACCAGCGCCTCGACCGAGGCGGGCACGTCGCGGTCGGGGCCGTTCAGGGTGATCGTCGCCTTGCGGCCCTCGCGGTCCACTTCGACCTCGACCAGCGAATAATGGATCGAGCCATTCTCATCGACGGTCTTTTTCAGCGGGGTCAGCGCGATGCCCTGACCCGTCGCCTTGTCCGAGGCCGCGGCGAATTCCTGCGCGCGCTGGGCGACGGTTTCGTCGAATTTCGAGGTGGCGACCACCTCGTCCACCAGCCGCCAGTCCTTGGCGCGCTTGCCCTTGATGCCTTCTTCCAGCGAGCAGAAGATATCGGCGAGATCGCGGCGCACCTTGCGCTTGTCGGTGACGCGGGTCAGGCCGCCGGTGCCGGGCAGCACCGCCAGCAGCGGCACCTCCGGCAGCGACACGGACGAGGCGCTGTCATCGACCAGCATGATGTGGTTGCAGGCCAGCGCCAGCTCATAGCCGCCGCCCGCGCAGGCGCCCTTCACGGCGGCGACGTATTTCTGGCCCGAGTCGGCCTCGGCCGCCTCGAAGGTGTTGCGGGTCTCGTTGGTGAATTTGCAGAAGTTGACCTTGTGCGCATGGGTCGCGCCGCCCAGCATGCGGATGTTGGCCCCGGCGCAGAACACCTTGTCCTTGCCCGAGCGCATGACCACCACCTTCACCTCGGGGTGTTCGAAGCGCATCCGCTGCACCACGTCGGCCAGTTCGATGTCGACGCCCAGATCGTAGCTGTTCAGCTTCAGCTGGTAGCCGTCGAAGAGCCCGCCGTTCTCGTCCACGTCCATGGTCAGGTTGGCCACGGCGCCGTCATAGTCCACGCGCCAATGGCGGTACTGGGACGGCTCGGTCTGGAAGTTGATGCGCTTGGTCACTGGAATCCTCCCTGGGGTCCGTCGGCAGCCTTGGTTGCGATGCACAATAATGCCGACATGGTAAGCGGTAAATACCTATTTTGCCGATTCGGCGGCCGAAGTGCAAAATATTTCCACCGCCATCAGCCGTATTTTTGCACTATAGTGCATTTTCCGCCCGAATGCGAGCCTCAAGCTCGGCAACCTGCCGCCGATCCAGCCCCATGACCGACTCACCGCCGCGCCGGAACCCTTCGCGCAGGGCAGCCTCGGCCAGCGGCAGGATGCGGACAGCGGCTGCCTCGCGACCCATGCGGCGCTTCAACCCGGCGTTGGCCAGCTGGATCAGGCCCCGCATGAGTTCCCGCTCGGCGGAAGCCTGCGGCAGGGCGGACCAGATCCCTTCCCAGAATTCATGCGCTTCCCAGTAATAGCCAGCGCGAAAGGCCGAAAGCCCGCCCTGAAAGGCGGGGCTGAGGGCCAGAGCCTCGGGCGAGAGCGCCTCAAGACCCGCGAGGGCATGGGCAAAGATTGCCGGATCCGGGCGCGGGTTGCGGCCCGGCAGATGCGGCGCGGGGGGCAGCGGGGTCACACGCCCTCGGGCTGCGCGGCCTCATGCGCCATCAGGCGGGCGGTGAAGAAGCGCACCGCGTCCAGCACCGCCCCGGGCTGGTCGAATTGCGGCGAGTGGCGGCAATCCTCCAGCGCCAGCACGTCGACCGGCGCGTAAGAGCGCGTCTCGAATTCCGCCACCTGCTTCATGGTGCCGTATTGGTCGTCCACACCCTGAATGACCAACGCCGGCACGCGCAGGTAGTCGATGACCTCGCTCACGTCCCAGGCGGCGAAATCGGGGTTCAGCCAGGCGTCGTTCCAGCCGCGGAAGGTGGCTTCCGGGTCGCGATGGTACTTGCCCATCCTGGCCGCCATCTCGGGCCCGAAGGCCGCACCGGCGCGGGCGATCTCCGCCAGACCCATGGGTTCCGTGAAGACATGCGGCGCCATCAGGACGATGCCGCGGACGCGGAAATCCTCGACCCGGCCGGCGTATTCGGCGGCGATGGTGGCGCCGTCGGAATGGCCCATCAGCAGGTAATGGGCCGCGCCGATCTGGTCCAGAACCTCGGGCAGGACGTCCCTGGCCTGCCGGGTCATGTAGTCGATGGGGAAAGGCAGATCGCCCGCATCGGACTGGCCGTAATTGGCGCGGGAGAAGGCAAAGACGCCGAGGCCGGTGGCCCGTGCCAGCGCTTCAGGAAAGTCCCGCCAGAGCGCCAGACACCCCAGCCCCTCGTGCAGCAGAACGATCACCGGGCCCGCGTCGCGCTGACCCCAGCAGGCCCATTCCAGCCGCTTGCCGCCTGCCGTCAGCCAGCCTTTGCCCGCGTTCCAGTCGATCATGCCACAACCTCCGCATCCCGCAGCTTGAAGCGCTGGATCTTGCCGGTCGCGGTCTTGGGCAATTCGTCCACCACGGTGACCCAACGGGGATATTTCCACATGCCGATCTTTCCCTTGATGTGGTCCTTGAGCGCCTCGGGATCGAGCGTGGCGCCCTCTTTCAGCACGACGAAAGCGGCGGGCTTGACGAGGTCCTTGTCATCGGCGCGGGCGACGACGGCGGCCTCCAGAATGCCGGGATATTCGACCAGCGCCTGTTCGACCTCGAACGGGCCGACCCAGATGCCCGAGACCTTGAACATGTCATCCGTGCGCCCGCAATAGACGAAGCGGCCGTCCCGGGTGCGCTCGTATTTGTCGCCGGTGCGGGTCCAGTGCCCCTGAAAGGTGCTCATGCTCTTCGATCGCCGGTTCCAGTAGCCCTCGGCACTGGACGGACCGCGGACCAGCAGCTCGCCGACCTCGCCCTCGGGCACGTCCTGATCGTGTTCGTCGACCAGCCGCACCTCATAGCCCGGCACCGCCACGCCCGAGGTGCCATAGACGATGTCGCCCGGGCGGTTCGACAGGAAGATGTGCAGCATCTCGGTCGAGCCCACGCCATCGACGATCTCGGCCGCCCAGAGCTTTTCCCAGCGCTCGCCGATGTCGCGCGGCAGGGCCTCGCCGGCCGAGGTGCAGAGCCGCAGGGAATGGACGGGCGGCGTGCCCATCTTCTCCTGCTCGGCCACCAGCGCGGCATAGAGGGTCGGCACGCCGCAGAAGATCGTCGGCTTTTCCTGTGCGAGGATCTCGAACACCGCGTCCGGGGTGGGGCGTCCGGCGAAGATCACCGTGGTCGCGCCCGCCGACATCGGGAAGGACATGGCATTGCCCAGCCCATAGGCGAAGAACATCTTCGCCGCGCTGAACACCGTATCATCCTCGCGGATGCCCAGCACCTGATTGCCGAAGGTATCGACCGTGGCCTTCAGGCTGGAATGGATGTGGCGCACGCCCTTCGGCACGCCGGTCGAGCCCGAGGAATAGAGCCAGAAGGCCAGCTCATCGCCATGGGTCTCGACCGTTTCGACCGGCTCGGCCCCGGCGACGAAATCGGTGTAGCTGACGCATTCGGTGCCGCATTCCTGCTTGGCGCCGATCACCACCACGGCCCGCAGGAAGCGGTTGCCGTCCACGGCGGGTTTCACCGTTTCCCACAGCTGTTCGGATACCACGAGGATCGAGGCGCGGCTGTCGTTCAGGATCGCCTCGTAGACCGAGGCCGAAAGGAGCGTGTTCAGCGGCACCGGGATGGCGCCCGCCTTCAGCGCGCCCCAGAAGACCACCGGAAATTCGATCTGGTCGCGGACGATCATCGCGATCCGTTCCTCGCGCCGCACGCCGTGGCGGCCCAGCGCCCCGGCGAAGACCGCCGATTGCGCGGCCAGATCGCCATAGCTCAGGCTGCGCTTCGCGCCATCGGCCTCGCGAAAGGCGGTCCTGGCGGCGCGTCCTTCGGTCACGTGGCGGTCTACGAAATAGACGGCTGCGTTCTCGTTCATCAAAATCCTCCCGCGCGGGCACGGCCCCCTCCCGGGCCGGGGCGCAGACTCGCGCCGCCGCTGTGCGATATAGTGCAAATATGCGCCTGATGTGCAAGTTGTTTGTTCTGCTGATGCACTTTCCTGCACAAGCGCCCCACAAGGACGCCATTGCCGCCGCCGGCAATCCGCCTCAGATTAGGGCATTCCCCGCAAGGAGCCGCCATGGCCCGTCTGCTGCATTACGCCGCCCATCCCAGCCCCGGAACCTCGAGCGCCAACAGCGCCATGCTGAAGCGGGTCCGCGGGCTGGAAGGGATCACCTCGCTGGACCTCTATGCGGAATATCCCCGCTACGATATCGACATCGAGGACGAACAGCAGCGGCTGCTAGCCCATGACGTGATCGTCCTGCAATTCCCGCTGTTCTGGTATTCCTGCCCGGCGCTGGTCAAGGAATGGCTGGATCTGGTCTGGGAGCATGGCTTCGCCTATGGGCGGGGCGGCGACCGGCTGAAGGGCAAGCTGCTGATGCTGGCGGTGACCACCGGCGGCCCGCAGGAGGCCTACGGCGCCGAGGGTTACCAGCATTACGAACTGCGGACCTTCCTGACGCCCTTCGAACAGGCGGCGCGGCTGGCGCAGATGCGCTTTCTGGCACCCTATGTCCTGCACGGCGCCCTCAAGACCGAGCCCGAGGCGCATGCGCTGGGCTTCCTCAGGCTGATGACGGCGCTCAGGGACGAACGGCTGGACCTGCGCGCGGCGGAGAGCGCCGATATTCTCACCCATGACACGCTGCCGCTGATGGGGATCAACTGATGTCGGATTTCCTGCTGCTCGCCTTCCTGTTCCTGATCGCCGGGGTCGCCGCGGTCCCCATCGCCACCGCGCTGGGGCTGGGCTCGGTCCTGGGCTACCTGATCGCCGGGATCGCGCTGAGCCCGATCCTGCTGCTGCTGGAGGTGGATGTCGTCTCGATCCAGCATTTCGCCGAATTCGGCGTGGTGATGATGCTGTTCCTCGTCGGGCTGGAACTGGAGCCGAAACGCCTGTGGGAAATGCGCAACCGCCTGCTGGGGCTGGGCGGATTGCAGGTGGGGCTGACGGCCGCGCTGATCGCGGGCGTGCTGATCGCCTTTCAGATGGATTGGCGGATCGCCGTGGCGGTCGGGCTGATCCTGGCCATGTCCTCGACCGCCATCGTGTTGCAGACGCTGGCCGAGAAGGGGCTCCTCAGGGGCGACGGCGGGCAGGCGAGTTTCTCGGTCCTGCTGTTTCAGGACATCGCCGTGATCCCGATTCTGGCGCTGGTGCCGCTGCTGGCGATGCCCGGGGCGCATCACGCCGGGGCCGAGGACGGGCACGGCGCGGGAATGTCGCTGGTCGCGGATCTGGCGGGCTGGCAGGCGGCGCTGGTCACGGCCGGGGCGATTGCGCTGGTCATCGCCGGCGGCATGTTCCTGACCCGTCCGCTGTTTCGCTACATCGCCAAGGCCCGGCTGCGCGAGATCTTCGTGGCCACCGCGCTGATGTTCGTGGTCGGCATCGCGCTTCTGATGACGCTGGTGGGCCTCTCGCCCGCGCTGGGCACGTTCCTCGCGGGTGTGGTGCTGGCCAACAGCGAATACCGGCACGAGCTGGAATCGGACATCGACCCGTTCCGCGGGCTGCTGCTGGGTCTGTTCTTCATGACCGTCGGCGCGGCGATCAATTTCCAGATGCTGTGGGACGACCTGTTCCCGATCCTGGGCCTGACATTCGCTGTCATTGCGGCCAAGGCGCTGGTGCTGCTGATCCTCGCCCGGATCTTCGCGCTCAGGGGGTCCGAGAAGTTCCTCTTCGGTCTGGGGCTGGCGCAGGCGGGGGAATTCGGCTTCGTGCTGAGCTCGTTCGCGGTGTCCAACCTGGTCCTGCCCGAGACGATGGCGCCAAGGCTCAACCTCATCATCACCTTGTCGATGATGCTGACCCCGGGGCTGTTCATCCTGTACGAACGGGTGATCCGGCCCGCCTTCGACCGCCCGGTCGTCCGCGAGGATGACGAGATCACCGAAAAGGGCACCGCGATCATCGCCGGGCACGGGCGCTTCGGCGGCATCGTCAACCGGATGCTGCTGGCGGCGGGCTACAAGACGACGGTGCTGGACCATTCGGCGGCGCAGCTCGACATGCTCAGGGTCTTCGGCTTCAACGTCTATTACGGCGATGCCTCGCGCCCGGACCTCTTGCATGCGGCGGGGATCGAGGAGGCGACGCTCCTCGTCATCGCCATCGACGACCCGGCGCAGGCGGTGGCGATCGTGCATCACGTCTCCCAGAACCACCCGCATGTCCACATCATCGCCCGGGCCCGCGACCGGCACCATGTCTACGAGCTGTACAACGCCGGCTGCCGGGACGTGATCCGCGAGACCTTCGATTCCTCGGTACGGGCCGGGCGTTCGTCCTACGAGGCGCTGGGCATGCATCCGTTCGAGGCCGAGCGGCTGGCGCGGGCCTTCGTCAAGGCCGACCGCCACGCGCTTTATGAACTGGCGCAGGTCTGGGATCCGGAGATCCCCGAGACCCAGAACCCCGCCTATGTGCAGAAGGTGCGCGAGATGAACGAGGTGATGGAGCCCGGCGCCGCGCTGGGTGCCTTCCGCGAGCGGCACGAGCGCGGCTGGACCCCGCCCTCGCCCCAGGACACCGAAACCGACCGCCAGCGGATCGAGGCGGCGCGCGACGGGGCCTGAGGGGAACAGGCGGCAGGGTGGCGCGTTTTCCTGACAACAGCGAAACGCCAACCGAAAGGACGATGCGATGAACGCCTATGCCGCCATCACCGAAGACCCGCGCCACGCTCTGGAGAAAGGGCTGGAAAAGGTCCGTGCCGGAATGCTGGGGGTGCAGGGCTCTGCCCAGCACATGCAGCCGATGACCCATTTCGCCGACTGGCCGCAGAACCGGCTGTGGTTCCTGACTTCGAAGGACACCGACCTCGTGCGCAGCCTGTCCCCGGGCGCCCGGGCGCATTTCTGCGTCATGGACGAAAAGCACGGGTTCGACGCCTGCCTCGCCGGGCACCTGACCGAGGATCTGGACCGCGCCAGGCTGGACGAGTACTGGTCCCCCGTCGCCGCCGCCTGGTTCAAGGGCGGCAAGGAGGACCCGATGCTGACCATGCTGCGCCTCGATCTGGCCGATGCCGCGCTCTGGGGCAGCACCGGCAATCCGGTGAAATTCGGCTTCGAGGTGCTGAAGGCCAACCTGTCGAAGGACGAGACGCCGGATCTGGGCGTCCACCGCGTCCTGACCTTCTGAGCCTCAATCCCGGGGCACTGACTCGGCGGGCGCACCTTCGGGCGCGCCCGCCCTGCGTTTGCGCTCGCCGTGAAACACCGCCTCCAGCGCCGCGTTCAGTTCGGCGCCGAGCAGCAGCACATAGACCGAGAGCCAGAGCCAGGTCAGCAACACGATCACCCCGGTCAGCGCGCCGAAACTGCGCTGGTAGCTGGCGAAATTCTCGGCATAGAGCGAGAACCCGGCCGAAGCGATGACCCACAGCAGGCAGGCCACCACCGCCCCCGGCAGCGTCCAATGCCAGCTGCGCCGCTGCCGGTTCGGACCGAAGCGGTAGATCACCGCGATCCCCGCCGTGCTGATCGAGAAGAGCGCAACCCAGCGGATCACCGAGACGATGCTCTGCGCCTGCACCGCTTCGGGAAAGAGCGCCAGCAGCACCGGGATCACCGCGATGGCGGCCATGCCCAGCAGCGCCCCGCCGATGACGAAGACCGCCAGCAGGATGATCGCCAGCCAGCGCCTGACGATGCCGCGCGTCTCGGTCTGGTTGAAAGCCACGTTCAGGCCCTGGATCAGGTGCCGCATGCCGCGCGCCGTGGCATAGAGCGCCGCGATCAGGCCCACGGCGGCGGTGACGCCCAGCGCGCTGTGGTCGGCGGCGACGATGCTGGAGGCCTGCTCGCGGATCAGGCTTGCGGCGCTGGGCGGGATGGCGGCGGTCGCGGTTTCGACCGGGCCGGTGATCTCGGCCGCGGAAAAGAAGATGCCGAGGATCGCCAGCACCGAGGCCATGGCGGGAAAGATCGCCAGCAGCGCGTAAAAGGCGATGCCGGCGGCCAGCAGGCCGATCTGGTCGCTGATGACCTCCTGATACATGCGCACCGCGACCCGCATCGCCAGCCGCGGCAGGGCGTTGAGCCAGCCGCCGCTCATGCCCGCCGCCTCGTGCCGGGGGTGAGCGGCCGGGCCATGACCCGCGTGCCGGTCAGCAGCGCCAGCCCCGGACCGACCAGATCGGCCAGCGGCGGCGCCTCGCAATCGAGGCCGCCGGTATAGGTGCCGAAGGCGGGCAGGATCAGATGCGCCCGCCCCCAGAGGAACGCGGGCCGGCTGCGCCCGGCCAGCCGCGCCTTGGGGTGGTAATGGCCGCTGATGTCCGGCCCCTCGCCCGCGATATGGCGAAAGGCGATGCCTTCTTCGTGGATTTCCGAAACAGTCTCGCCCAGCCCCGGCAGCGCCCCGCCATCGTGGTTGCCGGTGATCCAGACCCAGACCCGGCCCCGCGCCATCGCCGCCAGCCGCGCCCGGTTCGGGGCGCTCAGCGCCTCGGGCGCGCGGTCATCCTCGAAAGCGTCGCCCAGCGACAGGACGCGGACGACCGGCAGCGCCGCCAGCTCCGCCTCCAGCCGCGACAGCGTATCCTCGTCCTCGTGCGGGGGCAGCAGCGCGCCGCCGCGCGCCGCCATGGTCGCGGATTTGCCCAGATGCAGGTCGGCGACGATCAGCGTCCGCCTTGCGGGCCACCAGAGGGTGCCGGCCGGCCGGGCCTCGAACCCCTGCCCCGCGAAAGACAGCGGATGGGTCATGCCAGCCCCGCCTCCTGCATCAGCCGCTCGGCCTCGCGCGCCATCAGCCGCTCGCGGCCCTCGCCCTCGACCGAGACCTTGCCGATCTCCAGGATCAGGGGCGCGGACAAGGGCGTCACATGCGGCGCAAGCGCGTGATCTATCAAGGGGTTGGAGCGCAGCATATCCTCGATCCGGTCGAAATCCACCAGCCCCCGCCGCGCCTCGTCACGGGTGATCCGCAGCAGAAGATGGTCGGGGTCGTGCCGCCGCAGGGTGTCATGGATGATGTCCGAGGAAAAGGTCGCCTGCTTGCCGGACCGCCGCTGCCCCGGCAGATTGCGCTGCATCAGCCCGGCGATGGTCGCCACATTGCGGAAGCTCCGCTTGATGAGCGAATTGCCGGACAGCCAGCCGTCCAGCCCCTCGCGCAGCGCCCCGGCGTTCAGCAAGCGGGCGGGGTCGGTCAGGGGGTCGACCGACCAGATCATCAGCGCATGGTCAGTCGGGACAAAGCCCAGCGGGCCGAGGCCCAGCGCCTCCATCTGCCGGGTCAGCAGCAGGCCGAGGGTCTGGTGCGCGTTCCGCCCCGCGAAACCGTAGAGCGTGAAATGCCAGCGGTCGCCGCGCGGGAACGTCTCGCAAGCCAGCACCCCGGGGCGCGGCAGGACCGAGAGGCGGCGCTGCGTCTCCAGCCAATCGCGCAGGTCGGGGGGCAGCACGTCCCAGCGCCCGGGGTCGCCGATCAGCGCCTGAATGCGGTGCGAGACCTGCAGCGAACTCGCCATCTTCACCCCGCTGAAGACGGCGATGCGCGGCTGTTTGCGGGCGGCGTGGCCGACCTCCACCACCATCTCGCGCAGGCGCTCGAAGGCGACGACCTTGCCGCCGATCAGGAAGGTGTCGCCGGGTTCGAGGGACGCGGCGAAACTCTCCTCGACCGTGCCGAGGGGGGCACCGCCGCGCGAGCGGGCCATGCGGACGTTCAGATGCTCGGGGTCGGTGATGGTGCCGATGTTGAGGCGGATCAGCTTCGCGACGCGGGGGTCGCGCAGATACCAGAGGCCGCCCCGCAGCATCAGCCGTTGCCAGCGGTCATAGGCCTTCAGCGCATAGCCGCCGGTGGCGCAGAAATCGAGGCAGGCGTCGAAATCGGCGCGGGTCAGGGTGCGGTAGGGGCCGGCGCTGCGGAACTCGTGATAGAGCGCGTCGGCTTCGAAGGGACCGGCGCAGGCGGTGAGCAGGATGTGCTGGCAGAGCACGTCCAAGGGCCCCGGCCCGCGCCTTTCGCCGTCCAGATCGCCCGTATTCACCGCCTCCAGCGCGACGACGCTTTCGATCACCTCGAAGCGGTTGGCGGGCACGAGGCGCGCGCGGGAGGGCGCGTCGTAGCGGTGGTTCGACCGGCCGATCCGCTGCACCAGCCGCGTGACCAGCTTCGGTGCGCCGACCTGCAACACCAGATCCACATCGCCCCAGTCGATGCCCAGATCGAGCGAGCCGGTGCAGACCACCGCACGCAGGGCCCCCGCCGCCATCGCCTGCTCCACCCGCTGCCGGGCCTCGCGCGCCAAGGATCCGTGGTGCAGGCCGATGGGCAGGTTCTGCGGGTTATGCTCCCAGAGCTGCTGGAAGAAGAGTTCCGCCTGCGCGCGGGTGTTGACGAAGATCAGCGTCATCCGCGCCTTTTCGACGGCGGCCATCACATCGGGCACCGCGTAATGGGCGTTGCCCCCGGCCCAGGGCGCCGGGGCGCTGGTCGGCAGCAGGGCGATGTCCGCGGCGGGCCCGGGATCGGCGCGCAGCACCGTGGCGCCGCCCATGAAGGCGGCGAGGCCCTCAGGGTCGGCGACGGTGGCGGAAAGGCCGGTCACGGTCAGCCCCGGGGACAGGGTCCGCAGCCGGGCGATGCCCAGCATGGTCTGGTCGCCGCGTTTCGATTCCGCCAGGGCGTGGATCTCGTCCACCACCACGCGCTTGAGGTCTTTGAAGATCTTCGGCGCCTCGGGGTAGGAGGTCAGCAGGGCCAGCGATTCCGGCGTGGTCAGCAGGATGTTCGGCGGATCGACCCGCTGGCGCGCCCGCTTGGTGCTGGAGGTGTCGCCGGTCCGGTCCTCGATACGGATGGGCAGGCCCATCTCGCCCACCGGCGCGGCGAGGTTGCGGGCGATGTCGGCGGTCAGCGCCTTAAGGGGCGACAGGTAGAGCGTGTGCAGCCCGGTGCCGCCGCCCGCCAGATCGACCAGCGAGGGCAGGAACCCGGCGAGCGTCTTGCCGCCGCCGGTGGGGGCGATGAGCAGGGTGTCGCCCCGGGCCTCCAGCAGCGCCAGTTGATGCGCATGGGGCGCCCAGCCGCGCGCGGCGAACCAGTCGCGGAACCTGTCGGGCAGGATCATGCGCCGGCCCCGTCCAGAATATCGGTCAGCGCGGTCAGGCGGTCGGCCTCCTCGGCCGGCTTGTCCCAGCGGATGCGGCTGATCCGGGGAAAGCGCATGGCGACGCCCGACTTGTGGCGGGGGGAGCGGTTCAGCCCCTCGAACGCCACCTCGACCACCAGCGCCGGTTTCAGGGACCGGACCGGGCCGAAACGGTCGATGGTATGGGCGCGGACGAAACGGTCGAGCTTGCCCAACTCCTCATCCGTGAAGCCGGAATAAGCCTTGCCCACGGGCACCAGCCGGTCCCCGTCCCACAGGCCGAAGGTGAAATCGGAATAGAAGCCCGAGCGTTTGCCATGGCCCCGCTGGGCGTAAAGGATCACCGCATCCACCACCATCGGCTCGCGCTTCCATTTGAACCAGGGGCCCCGGGGCCGCCCGGCAACATAGGCAGACTCGAGCCGTTTCAGCATCACCCCTTCGATCACCGCGGCGGGCGGATCGGCCCTGAGCGCCGCCAGAGCCTCCCAATCGGCAAAGGCAAGCCGGGGCGAGGCGTCGAAACGGGCGGGGTCGAGGGTGGCGACGGCGGCCTCCAACCGGGGGCGGCGCTGGGACCAGGGCAGCGGGCGCAGATCCTCGCCCTGCCAGATCAGGATATCGTAGAGCCTGAGCGCGGCGGGATGCGAGGCGAGCATCGCCTTGCCGGGCGCCTTGCGGCCGAGGCGTTTTTGCAGATCGGCGAAGGGCGCCACCTCCTCGCCCCGCCGGACCAGCAATTCGCCGTCGAGCGCACCGTCGAACCGCAGCCCGGCGGTGATCTCGGGGAAGGCGGCCGAGATATCCTCGCCCGTGCGGGTATAGAGCCGGGCGGTGCCGCCCTCGGCCACCGCCTGCACGCGGATCCCGTCCCATTTCCATTCGGCGGCGAAATCGGCGGGGTCGAGGGTGGCGAGGTCGGGCTCGGTGAGCGGCGTCGACAGCATGACGGGCCGGAAGGGGGCGCGGGCGGTGATTTCGGGGCGGGGGCCGCCCTCAAGCCAGGCGAAGAGGGGCGCGTAGGGCGGCGTGAACCCGGCCCAAAGCTCGCCGATCTCTTCGACCGGGACGGTGCCGATGCGGGCGAGGCCGGTCAGCGCCAGCCGGGCCGAGATGCCGACGCGCAGGCCACCCGTCACCAGTTTTATCAGCGCCAACCGCTCGGACGGGCCCAGCGCATCGAGCCAGCGGGCCATCAGACCCGGAACCTCGGCCTTGCCCGCCCGCGCCAGCCCTTCGACCACCTCGGTCAGGGGTACGTCGCGCTCGGGGCCCCGGGCAGGCCAGATCAGCGCGATGGTCTCGGCCAGATCGCCGACGAAATCGTAGGACATCGCGAACAACTCGGCATCGACCCGCTCCGCCACCAGCGCCCGCAACAGCGCCGGTTTCGCCTGCCCTGTCTCCAGCCCGCCGGTCAGCACGGCAAGGGCATAGCCGCGGTCGGGGTCCGGCACCTCGTGGAAAAACCGCTCCAACAACGCCAGCTTGGCGTTGCGCCCGGGGGTGAAGGCGAGGCGTTCGAGGAGATCGGCGAAGGCTTTCATTCGACCTCGTCCTCGTAGCCCACCAGATGCAGCGGCTTGGCGCGGCGCTGTTCCAGGTCGGCCCAGCGCATCAGCGCGTCGTCGCGGCCGTGGGTGATCCAGAACTCCCCGGGGTTCAGCTCGCGCAGGGTGCGGGTCAGGTCCGGCCAATCCACATGGTCCGAGATGACCAGCGGCAGCTCCACCCCGCGCTGGCGGGCCCGGGCGCGGATCTGCATCCAGCCCGAGGCGAAGGCGATCACCGGATCGGCGAAACGCTGCACCCAGGGGCTGGCGAAGGCCGAGGGGGGCGCGATGACCACGGCACCGCGCAGCGCCTTCGCCTCGGCCTTGTCCATGGTCGCGGGGCGCAGGTCGCCCAGCGGGATCCCCTGCTCCAGATGGTAGTCGCAGAGCCGCTGCAGGGCGCCGTGGATATAGATCGGCGCGTCATGGCCCGCCTGCCGCAGCAGCATGATGACCCGCTGCGCCTTGCCCAGCGCATAGGCGCCGATCAGATGCGCGCGCTCGGGGAAGGCCTGAACCGAGGCCAGCAGCCGGGCGATTTCCTCGCCCGGCGGAGGGTGGTGAAAGACCGGCAGGGCGAAGGTGGCCTCGGTCACGAAAAGGTCGCAGGGCACCGGCTCGAAGGGGGCGCAGGCCGGGTTCGGCACCCGGGAATAATCGCCCGAGACGACCGCGTTGACGCCGCCCGCCCGGACCTCGATCTGGCACGAGCCCAGCACATGGCCCGCCGGATGAAACCGCACCTCGACGCCCCCCAGCGTGACCGTCCCCTCGGCCACTTGCCGGGTGCCCGCGAAGCCCTCGCCATAGCGGATCGCCATGATGTCCAGCGTCTGGGCCGAGGCCAGCACCGCGCCATGCCCGGCCCGGGCATGGTCGGCATGGCCGTGGGTGATCAGCGCGCGGGCGACCGGGCGCGTCGGGTCGATATGGAAATCGCCCTCTGGACAATAGAGGCCCTCGGGCCGCAGGGTCAGAAGGCGGGTGGCATCGGCTGGCATCGGCATCACGTCCTCAGGGGCAGATGAAACCTCTCGCCCCTTCACGGGTTAACTGGCACCCTAACCCGATCTCTCAAGGGCTTGTCATGCGTCGTTTCGATTGTCCCTCGTGTGGCCACGAGGTCTTTTTCGCCAATACCGCCTGCCTGAGCTGCGGCACGGCGCTGGTCTATGCCCCGGGGCGGGGGTTCCTGCCCTCGACCGATGGCGACGGGTTCTGCGCCAACCGCGAGGCGATCGGCTGCAACTGGGCTGGCGAAAGCCCGGACGGGCTGTGCCTGTCCTGCCAGCATACGCTGATCGTGCCCGACCTGACCGTCGCCGGCAATGCCGAGCGCTGGGCCCGGCTGGAGGCCGCCAAGCGCCCGGTGATCCGCGCGCTGCATCACCTGCGACTGCCGCTGACCGATGCGCAGGGCCAACCCGCCCCGGTCTTCGAGCTGAAGGGCGATCCGCTGGCCTCCGATGCGCCCAAGGTGATGACCGGCCATGACAACGGCACCATCACCCTCAACATCGCCGAGGCCGACGATGCCGAACGCGCCGCGATCCGCCAGTCGCTGGGCGAGCCCTACCGCACCCTGACCGGCCATTTCCGCCACGAGGTCGCGCATCATTACTGGCAGGTGCTGACCGGGGGCGAGCCCGCGCGCCTCGACGCCCTGCGCGCGGTCTTCGGCGACGAGCGGCAGGATTACGCCGCCGCGCTCGAGGCGCATTACCGCGACGGGCCGCCCCCGGACTGGTCGCAGCACTTTATCTCGGCCTATGCCTCGTCCCACCCTTGGGAGGATTTCGCCGAGACCTGGGCGCATGTGATGCATCTGCTCGACGGGCTGGAAACGGCGCGGGCCTTCCGGCTGGTGCCGGGGGATCTGCCGCTCGACCTGGCGGATCTGGCCGCCCTGCCGATGGCACGGCTGGCCGAGGCCTGGGCGGCGCTGTCGGTCGCGCTCAACGCCGTCAATCAGGCGATGGGGCACGAGACCTTCTATCCCTTCGTCCTGACACCGCCGGTCGTCGCCAAGATGGAGGCGGTGCGGCAAATGATCCAGCGCGCCTGATCGTCTGCCCGATTGTCCGATCGTCTGCGCCTCACCCCTTGCCGAGGCAGCGAAAGCCCGCGACAGTGCCGCCCGGGACGATTGGGAGGAACCATCATGAAATTCGCCACCCTGCCGGACGGCAGCAAGGACGGCCGCCTGCATCTGGTCAGCCGCGACCTGAGCCGCTGCGCTCCGGCCAAGGCCTGCACCACGCTGCAAGCGGCGCTGGAGGGATGGGAAGCCCTCGCCCCGGCGCTGGAGGCCGAATATGGCGCGCTGAACGCGGGCGGCGGCGTGGCCTTCGACCCGGCCGCGGCGCTCGCCCCCCTGCCCCGGGCCTGGCAATGGCTGGACGGCTCGGCCTTTGCCGCGCATGCCGAGCTGATGATGCAGGCCTTCAAGGCCGCTCCCATCGACAGTCAGGGCAAGCCCCTGATGTATCAGGGCATGTCGCATGAATTCCTGGCGGGGGCCGAGGATGTGCCGCTGCCTTCCGAAGACGACTGGATCGATTTCGAGGGCGAGTTCGGCATCATCACCGACGCCGTGCCGATGGGGGTGAACCCGGCCGAAGCGCGGCGCCACATCCGGCTGCTGGTGCAGATCAACGACTGGTCGCTGCGCCGCATCGCGCCGGTCGAGATGCGGACCGGCTTCGGCTGGATCCATGCAAAGCCCGCCTCCTCCATGGCGCCGGTCGCGGTCACGCCGGATGAGCTGGGACCGGCCTGGGCCGAGGCGCGGATCGCGCTGGACCTGCTGATCGACTGGAACGGCGCGCGGTTCGGCGCGGCCAATGGCGTCGACATGGGCTGCGGTTTTGACGATCTGGTGGCGCATGCCGCCTATTCCCGCAAGCTGGTAGCGGGGACGGTGATCGGCTCGGGCACCGTGGCCAACCAGAATTACCGCGAGGTCGGCTCCTCCTGCATCGCCGAGCGGCGCGGGATGGAGATCGTCGATCACGGCGCGCCGCGGACGCCCTTCATGGCCTTCGGCGACCGGGTTCGGATGGAGGCGGCCTTGCCCGACGGCACGCCGCTGTTCGGCGCCATCGACCAGCGGGTGGTCAAAGGCGGCGCGTGACGATCCAGGCCGCGGCGGCCAGCAGCCCCGCCGTGGCCAGGCACAGCGGCAAGCCTCCCAGCTGATAGCTGACGCCCGACAGCAGCGTCCCCAAGAGCCGCCCGGCGGCGTTGGCCATGTAGTAGAAGCCGACGTCCCGGGTGATCCGGCTGGCCTGCCCGAAGGCCAGGATCAGGTAGGAATGGACCGAGGAATTGACGGCGAAGACGAAGCCGAAGGCCAGCAGCCCGAGGACCAGCACCGCCGTCAGCCAATCCTGCGGCCCGCCCGAAAGCCACGCCGCCAGCGCCAGCGCGAAGGGGATCGGCACCAGCAGCGCGGCCCAGCTTCGGGCCTTGGCCTGCGGCTCGCCCCCTTGCAGAAGCCGCGGCGCCAGCGCCTGCACCGCGCCATAGGCGATGATCCAGAGCGCGAGGAAACCGCCGATGGCGAAGAAGGCCCAGCGGCGGCCCTCGTCCGTGCCATCCGACAGGACCGACTGGAAATAGACCGGCACGCCGACCACGAACCAGACATCCCGCGCGCCGAACAGGAAGAGCCGCGCCAGCGACAGCCGGTTCACCCGCGGATCGGGCGAGCGCCAGCCGGCGAATTTGGCGCCCTTGTCGGGGGCGGGCAGGCCCCTGGGCAGGAAGAGCGCGACGGCGATCAGGATCAGCGCCAGAACCCCGGCCATGGCATGGAGCGCGGGCTGGAACCCGGCCAGGGCCAGCAGCGCCGCGCCGAGGAAGAAACCGGCGCCCTTGACCGCGTTCTTCGAGCCGGTGAGCAGCGCCACCCAGCGAAAGAGGCCGCCCTCGGGCGCCAAAAGCTTGACGGCGGATTTGGACGACATCTTGGCCAGATCCTTGGCCACGCCGGAAACCCCCTGCACCGCCATGACGAAACCGACCGAGGCGGCGACGGACCATTCCGGCCCCAGCTGCGTCAGCGCCAGCAGCGCGGCGATCTGCAGCGCGAGTCCGGCATAGAGCGTGGCGGCGAGGCCAAAGCGCTGGGCGAGGAAACCCGCGTAGAGGTTGGTGACGATCCCGGCGAGTTCGTAGAGCAGGAACAGCCAGGCCAGTTGAATCGGGCTGAAGCCCAGCCCGTTGAACTGGAGGAGGACCAGCATCCTCAGCGCCCCGTCCGAGAGCATGAAGGCCCAATAGGCGGCGGTGACGGCGGCATAGGCGCGAAGCGGATTCATGCGGGCTCTCACGTCCGGGCCGGGGAACCGGGGGGCCAGCCCCCCGGACCCCCCGGGATATTTGCAGCGCAAAGAAGGGGTCAGAGGCTGGCGGCGATCATCCGGGCGATATCTGCCAGACGGCAGGCATAGCCCCATTCATTGTCGTACCAGGCGTAGATCTTCACCTGCGTGCCGTTGATGACCATGGTCGAGGGCCCGTCGATGATCGCCGAACGCGGGTCGTTGGTGAAATCCGACGACACCAGCGGGCGCGATTCGAAGCCGAGGATGCCCTTGAGCGGCCCGTCGGCGGCGATCTGGAAGAGCGCGTTGACCTCGTCGGCACTGGTCGCGCGCTCCACCTCGAAGACGCAATCGGTGAGCGAGGCGTTGAGCAGCGGCACGCGCACGGCGTGGCCGTTCAGGCGGCCTTTCAGTTCGGGGTAGATGACGGTGATCGCTGTGGCGGAGCCGGTCGTCGTGGGGATCAGGTTGGTCAGGGCCGAACGGGCGCGGCGCATGTCCTTGGCGGGGCGGTCGACGATGGTCTGGGTGTTGGTCACGTCATGGATCGTGGTGATCGAGCCGTGGCGGATACCGAGGCCCTCGTGGATCACCTTGACCACCGGCGCCAGGCAATTCGTCGTGCAGGAGGCGGCGGTGATGAGGTCATGGCGCGCGGGATCGTAGCCATCGTGGTTAATGCCATAGACGAGGTTCAGCGCGCCCGACTCCTTGACCGGGGCCGAGACCACGACCTTCTTCACCCCGGCGGCGAAATAGGGGGCGAGTTTCGCCTGCGTCTTGAAGACGCCGGTGCAGTCGATGACCATGTCCACGCCGCCGAGCGGCAGCGCCTCGAGCGTCTTTTCCTGCGTCAGGCGGATCTTGTGATCGTTGATCGTCAGCGCGCCCGGTTGGGCGGCGATCCGGGCAGGCCAGCGGCCGTGCACGCTGTCGAATTCCAGAAGCAGCGCGTGCTGGTCGGGATCGCCCGCCGGGTCGTTCAGCAGCACGATGTCACCGGCAATTCCCTGCTCGATCAGGTCGCGCAGCACGAGTTTGCCGATCCGGCCGAGGCCGTTCAGGGCGATGCGGGGCATGGGTCAGTCCTGCGGTTGGGTCAGGGACAGGGCGTCGACGCTGGCCTGCAGCGCCATGCGGTCAAGCGTCTCGACCGGCAGCTCGACGAAGGTCGCGATGCGGCGGCGGAGCGCGCCATAGGTGCGGGCAAAGACGATGCCCTTCTCGGCCTCGGTGCCGGTGGCGCGGGCGGGATCGGGCACGCCCCAATGGCCGGTGATCGGCTGGCCGGGCCAGGGCGGGCATTCCTCGGCCGCGGCCGTATCGCAGACGGTGAAGACGAAATCCATCACCGGCGCGCCGTGCTGCTGGAATTCCGAGATGTGTTTCGAGCGCAGGCCATCGACCGCATGGTCATTGCGCGCCAGCACCTGCAACGCCACCGGATTCAGGCTGCTGTTGGGGTTGGTGCCGGCCGAATAGGCGTGGAACCGGGGACCGCCCAGATCGCGCAGCAGCGCCTCGGCGAAGATCGAGCGCGCCGAATTCCCCGAGCAGATGAAGAGCACGTTAAAGGTCTTGTCCGGCATGATCCGGTCCTCCTGCGGACCCCGTATCGGGGCGGTGAACTGTGGCCGCCCCCGCCCGACGTCGAGGGCGAGGTAGCCGATCAAGGCTTCGGCCCTGTCCATCGCGACCGAGTAGTACAGGCTGCGCCCCTGCCGTTCGGCCGCGACCAGCCCGGCCGCGGTCAGATCGGCCAGGTGATGCGAAAGCGTGTTGGCCTTCAGCTCCAGCGCCTGGGCCATTTCGGTCGGGCGCACGCCGCGGGGGGCGAAGCGCATGAGCAGGCGGAACACCGCCAGCCGGTCGGGATGGCCGAGGGTCGAGAAGGCGAGGGAGGCATCTGTCGTTTCCATGATTCCTGATTAGTGGAATTATTTATCCGGTGCCAGTGAAGTTTTCATGACAGCTGCGCGGCCCGGCGGCAGACCGGCGGTCCCGGGGTACATGGCAGCGAAAACTCTGGCCCGGCACCTGTGACAGGGGTGCGACGCGGGGCGGCCGGATCGCAACCAATGCCCCCTCGCCCGGTGCCCTCAGGGGGGCCGCCGCGGCCGGTCCCGAACGGAACGCATGCGAAAGCCGCCGCCGAGGCGGGAAGGATCATGAAACCGACGGGAAGGATGGTGCCGGTGAAGGGACTCGAACCCCCGACCCACGCATTACGAATGCGTTGCTCTACCAGCTGAGCTACACCGGCCCGGTGCCACGCACGGGGCGCCGAAGGGCCCCGTTCTGGTGGCTGGGTCTTAGCATCGGGCCGGGGCCGTATCCAGCCCCTTTTTTCGCCCGCAGCATTGCGGGATCACAGGCCCATGCGCCGTGTCTGGTTCAGGTCGATCACCTCGGCCTCGGCGGCGGCATCGTCCTTTTCGGGTTCGGGCGGGATGACATCGGCGACCTCGGGCTCCGGGGCGGGTTCGGGCTCGACCGTCTCGGGCAGATCCGCCGCGGGCAGGGCGCCGACGATCAGCGGCAGCATCTCGGTCCCGGTGGCGCTGGGGCCGGAGCTGTCGGGCGTCTCGGTCCAGCCCAGCGTGTCGAAAGCGCCGCAATGGGCGCAGAGCGCGTGCCAGCCCGCATGGACGTGGTGGCAATTCTCGCAGACCCATTGCGGGCCCTTCGGCGCGATCAGCGCCCGGGCCAGCCAGCCGCGCACCACCTGATCGGGCGAGCCCTCGCCGCGCTCGATGGCGGCCATGATGGTCATCACGCGCTGCGTCGGGTGGGTTTCGTGCAGATCGGCCATGGCGCGGCGCGCGGCGGGGAAATCCTCGGCCGCGATCAGCAGTTCGGCGCGGGTCATCTGCGCCTCGGGCCCCGGGGTCAGGGCGAGCAGCGGCTCGAAGCGCTTCAGCCGGGTGGAGGGGGCCTCGTCAGGGGCGATGGCGGCGAAGGCCTGGGCCAGTTCGGGATGCGGTTGGGCCTTCCACGCCCGCTTGATGAGCTTGGCGGCGGCCTGTCCCTTGCCGCGCGCAGCGAGCGCCCTCGCGGCCATCACCGCGGCAGGCACCAGTTCGGGCGATTCGCGGTTGGCCTCGATCGCCAGATCCTGCGCCAGCGCGGTATTGCCCGCGGCTTCCTCGGCCTCGGCCTGTTGCAGGGTCAGGACCGCGTCGCGGCGCTTGAACACCGGCTTCGGCAGGCGGCCCGAGCGCGTGGTTTCCAATAGCGTGCGGCGCGCGCCGGACCAGTCGCCCGCCTGGTTCTGCAGCATCAGAAGCCGGTCCTGGGTCGGCGCATGGCCGGGGCGCAGGGTCAGCGCGGTTTCGGCCAGCTTGCGGGCCTTGGTGGCATTGCCGGCCTCGACCTGCTGGGCCAGCAGCCCCTGCACGCCGACGAAGCGCGAGCGATCATCCTCCAGCAGGCGCTTGTAATAATCCTCGGCCAGGGCGGTATTGCCCTTGACCTGCGCCGCCTGCGCGATCAGCAGCGTGGTCAGCGCCTGATCTTCCAGCAGCTTCTCGGCCTTGCGGCCCTTGGTCAGGGCCTTTTCCCCCTCGCCCGCGGCCAACGCCATGAAGCCGTCAGTCAGCGCCTCCAGCCCGCGGCGGCGGCGGTTGCGTTCGAAATGGCGGCTGATCGCCGTCTCGTCGCCGTTGATGAAGCGCAGGACGGCGACGGTCAGCCCCACCAGCCGCATCAGCAGCCACAGCCCGGCCAGCAGCAGCAGCGCGGCGATGGCCATCTGCACCGGGCCGAGGGTGAACTCGGTATTGCCGACGGCCAGCCTGAGCCCCGCCTCCTGCGTCATCAGCGCCTCGGCGCCCCAGACGAGGCCCGCCACCACCGCCAGGAACAGGACGATCTTCAGAACGGTCCAGAACATCGCCGCTTACTCCCCGTTTTCCATCTGCGCCTGAAGCTCGGCCAAAGCCGCCAGCGCCGCCAGCCGCGCATCGACCGAGCCGCGCCATGCTGCCATTTCCGCCGCCGGGCCCGCGCTCAGCGCATCCAGCTCGGTCAGCGCGCCCGGCAGGTCGCCCGCCCGCACACGCGCCTCGGCGCGCGACAGGATGGCGTCGGTATCGTTGCCCTCACGCGGGGCCAGCGACCGGGCGCCGGTCTGCGCGCGCAGGAAATCCGTGACCCGCTCGCCCAGCGAGGCGCCGGGCGCCACCGGATCGGCGGCCAGCGCGCGGCGGGCATTGCCCGCGAAACCCGCCTGGATCTCGGCCAGCGTCGGCAGCCCCTCGCCCATCGGCCTGAGGTCGGCGGGCACGTCACCCAGCGTTGCCAGCGCGCCGGGTGAAGGCGCCCCCGATTCGGCGGCGGCGACCAGTTCGGCCAGCGCCGCACGGCGGGCGATGCGCTGCTGGGCGGCGGCGACATCTTCCTCGCGGGCGTCGAGCGAATCGGCCCGGGCGTCGATGGCGGCGCGGGCCTCGGCCATGGCGGCGGCGACCGAGCCCATGATGCGGGTGTCGATCCCCGATTCCAGCGTCTCGATCCGGGCAGCCAGCGCCTCGACCGGGGCCTCGGCCGGGGTCGCGCTTTCCAGCGCGGCGATGCGGGCCTCCAGCGGCGCGAGGTCGGTGGTGGCGGGGGGCCGGGCCTCGAGCGCGGTGACCCGGTCGTCCAGCCCGCCGTCGCCCTGATCCTCGAGCGCGGCGATGCGCGCCTCGAGCCGCGAGACGGCCTCGCTGTCGCTGCCGCCGTTGGCGGATTCGAGCGCCTGCACGCGGCGCAGCAGGTCAGGGTCAGCCGCGCCGCCCTGCCAGCCGTTGGGCAGGAAGATCAACACCACCAGCGCGCCCAGCACCGCCGCGGCGAACCCGCCGAAGATGAGGGGCATGGCGCTGCTGCCCGCAGGCGCGGGCGGCGGGGGCGGGGGCGGCAGGGGTGCAGGTGTCGGTTCCGGCTCGGCGGGGGTCACGGGCTCCGTGGCGGGCAGGGCGGCTTCGGGCTCGGCCGGGGCGGGCCGGGGATCCTCGACCACCGGGGCCGGGGGTTCGGGGTCCGAGACGGCCGGGTCCAGCGTAACCGGCGCGGGGTCCGCGACCTCGGGATCCGTGCCCTCGGCAGGCGGGGCTTCCGGCACGGGATCGGGCGTCGGCGGTTCGGGATCGCTGACCGCGGCGGAATCGGCGGGGTCCGGGTATTGGGGCGAGAGGTCCGGGCTTTCGCCCTCCGCCTGCGCGGGGCTTCCTGCGGCGATCTCGGCCTCGTCGATCGGCGTGGATTTGCCGCCCTCCTTGGGCGTCCTGGTGCGGTTGCTGGTCTTGCGGGCCATCGGAACCTCCCCGTCACCGGTTCAAACGTCAGAGCCGCCCGGAAATTCGGGCGCTTCCCTGTTACTTAGCTCGCCCCCTGCCCGGTCTCAACCCGCCGGGGCATTCTGCGACAACGCTTCCGTCACGGCGCGCAGCATGGCGGAGCCATCCGGGGCCCCGGCGACGATTGCGCGGGCGGCGAGCGGATCGGGTAAAGCCGCCCGCGCCGCCGGGCTGATGACCACCGGCAGCAGGTCCGGCAGCGCCAGAACCCCCGACTGGCGCCCCAAGGCCGCCGCCGCCCGGGGCGAGAAGAGCGGCGCCACGATCCGCCGGCCCCGGGGCAGCAGATCCGCAGGCAGGGGCAGCGCCCGGGCCTCGTACAGCGCCACGCCGTCGATATCGAGACCGGGCACCGCCCCGGCGATCTGGCGCGCCAGATGCCGCCCATGGGCATGGACCAGCCGCCCCGCCGGGCGGTCGGCGTTCAGAAGCGCCAGCAGCGACACCGCATCGCCCCCGGCCTCGTGCGGCAGGAACCCGGCCCGGGCCGCCGACCGCGCCGTGGCGGGTCCGACGCACCAGGCGGGCAAGGGCGGAAGCGGCGGCAGGAAGGGCACGGCATTGGCCGAGGTCAGCACCAGCCCCGATGCGCCCTCGAACACGGCGGGGTCGAAGGGCAGGCCCACCACCTCGGACAGGGGCGCGATCAGCGCCTCATGCGGCGGGCAGGCGGCCGCGGCCTCGGCGGCGAAGCGGCGGGCCTGCGGCAGCGGGCGGGTTATCAGCAGGATCGGCGGGCGGGTCATGGAAAACGGGCCTTGGGGTCAGCCGCACCCTACCCCCCGGCCCGGGGCGCCCGCAACCGCAAGCCGCCCCGGTGCGGGGTCAGATCCCCAGATAGCGCTGCTCGATCTCGGGGGTGATCGCCGTGGTGGCGCCGGTCCAGACGGCGCGGCCCCGTTCCAGCACCACGCAGCGGTCGGCGATGGGCTTCAGCTCTTTCACCGTCTTGTCGACGATCAGGATCGACTGGCCCTGTGCCTTCAGCCGGGCGATGGCGGCCCAGATCTCGGCCCGGATCACCGGCGCCAGCCCCTCGGTCGCCTCATCAAGGATCAGCAGCCGCGGGTTGGTCATCAGCGCCCGGCCGATGGCCAGCATCTGCTGCTCACCGCCCGAAAGGGTCGAGGCCTGCTGCGCCGAGCGTTCGGCCAGCCGCGGGAAGAAGGCGCGCACCGTCTCCAGCGTCCATTGGCCCGGACGGGCGGCGGCGATCAGGTTCTCGGTCACGGTGAGCGTGGCGAAACAGCGCCGCCCCTCGGGCACCAGGCCAATGCCCAGCCGTGCCGCCTGAAAGGACGGCAGCGCGGTGATGTCGCGGCCGTCGAACCGCACGCTCCCCTTGGCGACCGGCTGCATCCGGCACAGCGCGCGGATCGTCGTCGATTTGCCCATGCCGTTGCGGCCCATCAGGGCCACGGCCTCGCCCGGCTGGATCGTCAGATCCATGCCAAAGAGGGCCTGCGAGGCGCCATAGAACACCTCGATCCCCTCGACCTCGGCCAGCGCGGTCATTCGGAATCCCCCAGATAGGCCTCGCGCACGGCGGGATCGTTGCGGATCTCCTCGACCGAGCCGGAGGCGATGATGCGGCCATAGACCAGCACGCTCAGCCGGTCGGCCAGCGCGAAAACCGCGTCCATGTCGTGTTCGATCAGCAGGATCGGCGCCTGCGCCTTGAGCCCGCGCAGGAAGTCGACCAGCGCGCCCACGCCCTCGGCCCCCATGCCCGCCATCGGCTCATCGAGCAGGAAGCAGGCGGGTTCCAGCGCCAGCGCCACGGCGATCTCCAGAAGCCGCCGCTCGCCATGGCTGAGTTCGGCCGAGGGCACGCTGGCGCGCCCGGCAAGGCCGACCTTGGCCAGAATCGCCTCGGCCTCGTCCCGCAGGCGGCGGTCGTGCATCACCGGCTTGAGGAAGCGGAAGGAATGACCCTGCCGCGCCTGCAAACCCAGCATGACGTTGCGCCGCGCCGAATATTCCGGGATCAGCGAGGAGATCTGGAAGCTGCGCCCCAGCCCCAGCCGCGCCCGCTGCGCCACGCTGAGGCCGGTGATGTCGCGGCCCTTGAAGGTGATGGTCCCGGCATCGGGCGCGATCCGGCCCGAGATCTGGCCGATCAGCGTGGATTTCCCAGCCCCGTTCGGCCCGATCAGCGCGTGGATCTCGCCGGGCATCAGGGTCAGCGACACGTCGTCGGTGGCTTTCAGCGCGCCGAAGCTCTTGGACAGGTGGGAAAGGCTCAGAACCGGGTCAACCAAGGCGCTCCCTCCCCGCGATCAGGGTGACGATGCCGCCGCGCGCAAAGAGCACGGTCAGCAGCAGCACAAGGCCCAGCCAGAGCCGCCAATGCTCGGTCATGCCGCCGAAGATCACCTCGAAGCCGACCAGCACCGCCGCCCCCGCGACCGGCCCGAACAGCCGCCCGGTGCCGCCGAGGATGATGATGACGATCAACTCGCCGGACATGGTCCAGGCCATCGCCGCCGGGCTGGCGAAGCGCGACAGATCCGCCATCAGCGCCCCCGCAAGCCCGGTAATCATCGCCGAGATGACGAAGGCCGCCAGCTTGATCCCGAAGGGCGAGATGCCGACCGCCGCCACCCGGTCCGGGTTCTGCCGGATCGCCATCAGCGCCGCCCCGAAGCGCGAGGCCCGGATCAGCGCGAAAGCACCGATCGCCAGCATCAAGAGGCACCAGCAGAGGATGAACAGGTTCCAGGGCCGCATCGTGTTCAGCCCGGGGAAGGTGTTGCGCACATAGATCGGCAGGCCGTCCTCGCCGCCATAGGTCGGCCAGGAGATGGCGAAGTAATAGACCATCTGCGCGAAGGCGAGCGTAATCATGATGAAGAAAATGCCCGAGGTGCGCAGGCTGAAGGCGCCGATCACCGCCGCCAGCAACCCCGCCGCGATCATGGCGACGGGCCAGATGATGAGCATCTGGTTGGCCCCGGCGATGCCCAGAAAGGTCTCGCCATTGAAGGCATGCTGCGCGGCGATCCCGGCGACATAGCCGCCGACGCCGAAATAGACCGCATGCCCGAACGAGACCATGCCACCCAGCCCCAGGGCGATGTTCAGCCCGACCGCGGCCAGGGCGAAGATGGCGATCCGGGTGAAGACGGTGATGGTGAAGGGCGAGCCCGCCCAATAGGCCCAGAGCGGCACCAGCAGCAGCCCGAGCGCCAGCACGGCATTGAGCGCATATTCTCGGCGTTTGTCAGGCATGGACGGGGAACAATCCCTTGGGCCGGATGACCAGAATGAGGGCCATCAGCAGATAGACGAGGATCGAGGCCAGCGCGGCACCGGCGCCCGAGGCCTTGCTGGGGTCGAGGAACAGCGCGAAGACCTGCGGCAGCAGGAAGCGGCCCATCGTGTCGATGACCCCCACCAGAAGCGCGCCGACCATGGCGCCCCGGATCGACCCGATCCCGCCGATGACGATGACCACGAAGGCCAGGATCAGCACGGGCTCGCCCATGCCGACCTGCACCGATTGCACCGCGCCGACCAGCGCCCCGGCCAGCCCCGCCAGCGCCGCGCCCAGCGCGAAGACCACGGTATAGAGGGCGCGGATGTTGACGCCGAGGGCGGCGATCATCTCGCGGTCATTCTCGCCCGCGCGGATGCGGATGCCGAGCCTCGTGCGCCCGATCAGCAGCCACAGCCCCAGCGCCACACCGATCCCGGCCACGATCAGCGCCAGCCGGTAAAGCGGATAGGGCGTCAGGCCCAGATCCACGGTGCCGGTCAGAAGCGGCGGCACGTCCAGATAGAGCGGGAAGGGCCCGAACAGGATCTTGGTCCCCTCGGACAGGATCAGGATCAGCGCGAAGGTCGCCAGCACCTGATCGAGGTGATCGCGCGTATAGAGGCGGCGCATCACCGTCACCTCGATCAGCGCGCCCGCGGCGGCGGCGGCGGCCATCCCGGCGGCAAGGCCCAGCCAGAAATTGCCGGTCAGCCCGGCGGCGGCGGCGCAGAAGAAGGCGCCGATCATGAAGAGCGAGCCATGCGCCAGATTGATGAGCCCCATCACCCCGAAGACCAGCGTCAGGCCCGCGGACATGAGGAACAGCATCAGCCCGAATTGCAGGCCGTTCAGGAATTGTTCGAAAAGAAGAGCGGCTGTCACGTTACCCCCCGGACCGGCCGAATGGATGGGAGGGGCGCGGGCCTGGGCCGCGCGCCCCTCGCGGGGGTCATTCCATCGCGCAATCGGCGGCGTAGACGTCCTGATGATCCTCGAAGGCGGTGCCGACGATGCGGTTGGTCAGCACGCCATCGACCGAGACGACCTCACGGGCGTAGTAGTTCTGGATCGGATGCTGGTTGTTGCCGAAGCGGAAGCTGCCGCGCACCGAGTCGAAATCGGCGGCGCGCATGGCGGTGCGGAAGGCCTCCAGATCCGAGATATCGGCCGCCGCCAGCGCCGAGAGGATCAGGTTGGCCGTGTCGAAGCTCTGCGCCGCGTAGACCGACGGCAGGCGGCCATAGGCCTCCTGGAAGGCGGCGACGAAGGCCACGTTCGCCTCGTTATCCATGTCGGGCGACCATTCGGCGGTGTTGATGACGCCCAGCGCCGCATCGCCCACCGCCGGGAGAACGTCCTGGCTGAAGGTGAAGGCGGCCGAGATGATCGGCAGATCGACACCCGATTGCGCGTATTGGCGCATGAAGCTGATGCCCATGCCACCCGGCTCGAAGATGAAGATCGAATCGGCACCCGAGGCGCGGATCTGGGCGATCTCGGCGGCGAAATCGGTCTGGCCCAGCTGGGTATAGACCTCGCCGGCCAGCGTGCCCTGGAAATAGCGCTTGAAGCCGGTCAGCGCATCGACCCCGGCCGGGTAGTTCGGCGCCATGATGAAGGCGTTCTGATAGCCCAGCGTGTTGGCGTATTGACCGGCCGCCTCGTGCATCGTGTCGTTCTGGTAGGCGGCGTTGAAATAATTCGGCGTGCAGCCCGCGCCGGCCAGCGCCGAAGGCCCGGCGTTGGGCGAGACATAGATCACGTCCTGCGCCGTGACGGCGGGCACCACGGCCATGGCGAGGTTCGACCAGATGATCCCGGTCAGGATCTGCGCGCCTTCGGACTGGATCATCCGGTCGGCGATCTGCACCGCGTTCTCGGGGCGCTGGCCGTCATCCTCGACCACCAGATGGATCGCGTCCGACCCGGCCATCTGCAGCGCCAGCTCGAAAGCGTCGCGCACATCGACGCCCAGCCCGGCACCGCCCCCCGAGAGCGTGGTAATCAGGCCCACGGTGACCGGGTCGGCCTGGGCCACGCCCGCGCCCAGCGCCAGCACCGACGCGCAGGCCAGCGCATTCTTGCGAAACTTCATATCGACAACTCCCTGTGTGTTGGCGGCCGTTCTGCGCGGCCTGATAGAGCGAGACTACCGGTCAGACCGCATTCCGCAAGCATTATTTTAAGCCTAAAACACCTTGCGGGAGGGGGGAGTGGTCAGGCCGAGGCAGTGGGCGGGCTTGTCGCGGGAAGCGACAGCCGGTGCGCATGTCGGAGGCAGAAAAGAAAACGGGCTCGACGATCACTCGCCAAGCCCTTGAATTCTTTTGGTGGAGCCAAGGGGAGTCGAACCCCTGACCTCTTGAATGCCATTCAAGCGCTCTCCCAACTGAGCTATGGCCCCACCGAGGTGCCGCCGTTCCCGGCTGCGAGGCGGGGTTTAGGGCCTGCCGAGAGAGAGATCAAGGGGAAAAATACATGCGCTCGCGAAAGCCTGAAAACACCGCCGCCCGGCACCCCCCGTGGCCATGGAAAAGGGGCGGACACCCATGGCGCCCGCCCCCGACCAGCCCGTTGCGGGGCCGCGAATCTCAGCTTTCGTCGTCGCCTTCGCCGGCGACGTCGCCGAGTTCGTCGAACGACACGGTATCGTCGTCCTCGTCCTCGAGCAGTTCGTCATCCGCATCCACCGCGACATCATCGTCATCGTCCAGAAGCACGTCATCCGTGTCCAGATCGGCGGTAGCCTTGACCTTCGCCTTGGCCGTTTCGGCAGCCATGGAGACCGAACCCTTGCGGCCGGGCAGGTCGATCGGCACGACCTCGCCGGTGTAGGGGCTGATCACCGGGGTCTTGTTCAGGTCGTAGAAACGCTTGCCGGTCGTCGGGCACAGGCGCTTCACACCCCATTCTTCCTTGGGCATAGACGGTCCTTCCCATGCTTGGATCGACGCCCGTTGCCATAGTTGGATTGCCTTGTCAAAGCCTTTCCTGTTTGGTGTCGCCGACCCCGCCGAGGCCCGCCGATGACAAAAGACCCCGAGACGATCTCCCTGCCCGGCCCCATGCCCGGCGATCCGCCCCTTGCCGTCCGGCTCCGCCGCTCGGCCCGGGCGCGGCGCGTCTCGCTCAAGGTGTCGCGGCTGGACGGGGCGGTGACGCTGACCCTGCCCGCCCGCGCCCCCCTGCGCGGCGCGCTCGCCTTTCTGGAGGAGCGGCGCGACTGGCTTTCGGCGGCGGTGGCGGGGCTGGAGGGGCCGCTGGCGGTGGCGCCGGGCCTCGTGCTGCCGGTCGAGGGGCAGGGCCTGACCCTGACCACCGCCCCGGTCCGCGCGGCCCGGATCGAGGGCGACGCGCTGCTGGTGCCCGCCGGGCGGCCCGCGGCGGCGGCGCTGGCCTTCCTCAAGCTCCGCGCGCGGGACCGGCTGGCGCAGCAGGTGGCGCGGCACAGCGCGGCACTGGGGCGCCCGGCGGGCAAGCTCACGTTGCGCGACACGCGCTCGCGCTGGGGATCCTGCACCGCCTCGGGCGATCTGATGTTCAACTGGCGCCTGATTCTGGCGCCGCCGCCGATCCTCGATTACGTCGCGGCGCATGAGGTGGCGCATCTGGCGCAGATGAACCATTCGCCCGCCTTCTGGGCCGAGGTGGCGCGGCTTTTCCCCGCCCATCGCGAGGCGCGGCGCTGGCTGAAGGCCGAAGGCGCGGCGCTGCACCGCTATCGCTTCGCCCCGGCTTGAGTCGCCGCCGCTTTTGTGATCACGCTGCGCCATGTCTACCACGCGCCCCCTGCCGGACCCTTCGACCCTGTCGGCGCATGATCGCGTCTACCGGACCCTGCGCACGCAGGTCATGCACGGCGAGCTGCCGCCCGGCCATGCCCTGACCCTGCGCGGCATCGCCCGGGAATTCGGCGTCTCGATGACGCCCGCGCGCGAATCGATCCAGCGGCTGGTGGCCGAGGGGGCGCTGACCATGTCCGCCTCGGGCCGGGTGCAGACGCCGGAACTGGGCAACGAGCGGATCGAGGAGCTGGCCTCGATCCGGGCGCTGCTGGAGCCCGAGCTGGGGTCGCGCGCCCTGCCCCGCGCCCATTCGGCGCTGATCGACCGGATGGAGGCGATCAACGCCGCCAATACCGATGCGGTGGTCCGGCAGGATGCGGTGACCTATGTGCGCACCAATCTGGAATTCCACCGCACGCTCTATCTGCGGGCCCAATCCCCGGCGATGCTGGCCATGGTCGAGACGATCTGGCTGCAGCTGGGCCCGACGATGCGGGCGCTTTACGGCCGCCTGCGCCGCAACACGCCGCCGCCGCATCACCGGATGATTATCGCCGCGCTGAAGGCGGGGGACGAGCCCGGGCTGAGGCTGGCGATCCGTACCGATGTCACGCAAGGGCTCAGGCATCTCACGCAATAATCGGTGAGCAGGCACCGAGCCTGTAGACAGCCCGCCCCGCGCGTTGAAAAATGCCCTCATGCTGGCGCGTCTGATCCTCCTCCTGACCCTTCTCGCCGCCGCGCCTGCCGCGGCCTGGACCGATGACGTGCGCTGCGTGCAAGAGCAGCTGGTCCAGGCGGGGCAGGACCCCGGCCCCGTCGATGGCGTGGTCGGGCCGCGCACCCTGGCCGCGCTGCGAACGGTCGCGGCGCAGGAGGGGGTGACAAGCGGCCATGCGCTGACCTCGGACACGGCGACAACCTGGTGCCGCAGGCTGGGTCAGGCGGATCCGGCGCTCCGGGCCTACTGGCCCTCGGCGACCAATGCGGTGGTGGTGCAGACCGGGGCCGGGGTCGATCCGGTGCTGGCGCGGCTGATTCGCGTGCGCCTTCCCGAACTGCACCAGGAGGTCGCGGCGCTGCTGGGCGTCGAACTTTCGGGCACCGACCGGGTCTTCGTCGGCGCCGGGATCGACGAATTGCGGCAGATGATCACCGGCGACAGGCAGCACCGGCCGATCGCCAATCTGGACGCCGTGCTCGAGGATCACTGCAACCCCAGCGGCCGCATCGGCGCCTTTGCCACGCCCGGGGTGATGGTGATCTGCCTGCGTCCGAACACCCGGCTGCTGACCGATCTGGCCTATAGCACCCTGGTTTTCGTGCTGACCCATGAGGCGACGCATCTGGTGCAGTTCCAGCTGACCGGCCTGCCGGGCTCGGGCACCGCGGCCGACGGGCGGGTGCGTTTCGAGGGGCCGATGTGGCTGCTCGAAGGGCTGGCCGATGTGGTGGGCCATGCGCTGGGTGACCGGCTGGACCCGCTGGAGATCCGCGAACTGGGTGCGCGGCGCTATGCCGGGCGCAGCGTGCCCAGCCTGACGCGCCTGCAGACCCGTTCGGACCTGCTGTCGCGGCAGGACGATGTCTATCAGGCCGGGATGTGGGCCGCCTCGATGCTGATCGAGCGGGCGGGCTTTTCCGGCGCCGGGCGGCTGTTTTCGCTGATGGGCGAGGGGCAACCCTTCCCCGATGCTTTCGCCCAGGTCTATGGCCGCAGCCTTGACACCTTCTACGCGGGCTTCACGGCCGAGGCCGGGCCCGGGCAGCCCCCGCGCCCGGTCAAGGGGTGAGCCTCAGCCGGTCCGCTTGCCGCTGGCGCTGTTGAACGGGTGCAGCGCCTCCAGCGGTGCGTGCAGCACCACCGCCGCGCCTTCGGCCACCTCGGGCAGGCCCGGCACGCGGACGGTGATCGGCTGTGCATTGCCGTCGAGGGTCACGTAGATATGGCTTTCGGCCCCGGCGGGCTCCAGCAGCGCCACCGTGCCCCGCAGCGCCATCGCCGGACTCTCGCCGGGGGTCAGCGACAGATCGTCCGGCCGCACCCCCACCAGATCGGTGCCGGCGGGCAGCGCGGGCGGCGCGGCGCCCCGGTCGCGCAGATAGGCCATGTCGATCATGTTCATGGCGGGCGAACCGATGAAGCCCGCGACAAAGACCGTCCCCGGCCGCCGGTACAGCTCCATCGGCGTGCCGACCTGTTCGATCTGCCCGCCATTCAGCACCACCAGCCGGTCGGCCAGCGTCAGCGCCTCCAGCTGGTCGTGGGTGACGTAAAGGGACGTCGTGCCCAGCCGCTTCTGCAACTGCCGGATCTCGACCCGCATCTGCACGCGCAGCTTGGCGTCGAGGTTCGAGAGCGGCTCGTCGAACAGGAACGCCGCCGGTTCACGCACCAGCGCCCGCCCCATGGCCACCCGCTGCCGCTGCCCGCCCGACAGGGCGCGCGGCTTGCGGTCGAGGTAATCGGCGATCTGCAGCATGCCCGCGGCTTCCTGCACCCTCCGGTCGATCTCGGGCTTCGGCACGCCCTTGTTCCTGAGCCCATAGGCCAGATTGTTGTAGACCGTCATATGCGGGTAAAGCGCGTAGTTCTGGAACACCATGGCGATGTCGCGGTCGGCGGGTTCAAGCTGGTTCACCACCCGCTCGCCGATGGTCAGCGTGCCGCCGGTGATCGTCTCCAGCCCCGCCACCATGCGCAAGAGCGTGGACTTGCCGCAGCCCGAGGGGCCGACGAGCACGATCATCTCGCCATCGGCGATGTCCAGGCTGATGCCGGTGACGGCCTTGACGCCGCCGGGATAGACCTTGTGCAGGTCGTCCATCACGATGCGGGCCATCGTTATTTCTCCGTCTCGACCAGGCCCTTCACGAAGAGCCGTTGCATGAAAAGAATGACCAGGATCGGCGGCAGCGCGGCCATCACCACGGTCGCCATCACCAGATGCCAAAGGGGCTCGCTGTCGCCGCCGGTGACCATGCGCTGGATGCCCATGACCACGGTGTAATACCGCTCGTCATTGGTCACCAGCAGCGGCCAGAGGTACTGGTTCCAGCCATAGATGAACATGATGACGAACATCGCCGCGATATTGGTGATGCTGAGCGGCAGCAGGATGTCCTTGAAGAACTTCATCGGCCCGGCGCCGTCGACCCGCGCCGCTTCCAGCATCTCCTCGGGCACGGTCATGAAGAACTGCCGGAAGAGGAAGGTCGCGGTGGCCGAGGCGATCAGCGGGATGGAAAGCCCGGCGTAGCTGTTCAGCAGCCCCAGATTGGCCACCACGGCATAGGTCGGCACGATCCGAACCTCGACCGGCAGCATCAGGGTCAGGAAGATGACCCAGAAGAAGAAGATGCGGAACCGGAAGCGGAAATAGACGATGGCGAAGGCCGAGAGCAGCGAGATGGCGATCTTGCCGACCGCGATCATCATCGCCATGACGAAGCTGTTCCACAGCATGAGCCCGATGGGCGGGGCCCCGGCCTGGGCGCGGCCCTCGAAGATCACCGTGCGGTAATTCTCGATCGCGTGGCTGCCGGGCAGCAGCGGCATGACGCCCTGCAGGAAGGTCCCCGGCGCATGGGTCGAGGCGATCACCGCGACATAGACCGGGAAGACCACGGCGGCGACGCCGAGGATCAGGATGAGATGGGCAAGCAGGCTGCCGAAACGGTCGTTCTCTACCATGGCATGCCCCTCAATAATTCACGCGCCGCTCGATGAAGCGGAACTGGACCACGGTCAGCACCACGACGATGCCCATCAGCACCACCGATTGCGCCGCCGAGGCGCCGAGGTTGCCGTTGACGAAGCCGTCGCGGAAAACGTTGTAGACAAGGATGTTGGTGGCCTGCGCCGGTCCGCCCTCGGTCGTGGCATGGATCACGCCGAACGTGTCGAACATGGCATAGACCACGTTCACCACCATCAGGAAGAAGGTGGTGGGCGACAGCAGCGGGAAGACGATGGTCCAGAACCGCTTGGTGCGGCCGGCACCGTCGATGGCCGCGGCCTCGAGCAGGCTTTGCGGGATCGATTGCAGCCCGGCCAGAAAGAACAGGAAATTGTAGCTGATCTGCTTCCAGGCGGCGGCGAGGACCACCAGGATCATGGCGTCGTTGCCATCGAGCCGGTGATTCCAGTCATAGCCGAAACCCTCGAGCATATAGGGCACGATGCCGACCGAGGTGTTGAACATGAACCACCAGAGCACACCGGCGATGGCGGGCGCCACGGCATAGGGCCAGACGAGGAAGGTCGTGTACCACTCGCGCGAGCGCAGCATGCGGTTCACCATGACGGCGAAGAGCAGGGACAGCGACATCGCCAACAGCGTCGTGGAAATGGCGAAGATCGCCGTGGTCTTCATCGAGGCGAGGTAGAGCGGATTGTCGAAGAGTCGCTCGAAATTGCGAAACCACACGAAGGTGGTGCGCAGGCCGAAAGCGTCCTGGCGCAGCATGGATTGCCACAGCGCCTGGCTGGCCGGCCAGATGAAGAAAACCACCGTGATCAGCACCTGCGGCGCAAGCAGCGCATAGGGCAGCCAGCGGCTGGAAAAGGTCATGCGTTTGGTTTGCACCGCTGGCCTCCGAAAGGCGTAGGATGGGCAATATTGCCCATCCTACCGGTCGTTCTGGGTCAGATCACTGCAGCGAGGATTCGAAGTCGCGCAGCAGCTCGTTGCCACGGCGGACCACGTTGTCAGCCGCTTGCTGGGCGGTGATCGTGCCCATCAGCATGGCTTCCATCTCTTCCGAGACGACATCGCGCACCTGCAGGTAATTGCCGAAGCGCAGGCCGCGCGAATTCTCGGTCGGCGGGTTCAGGTTCATCTGCCGGATCGACACGTCCGCGCCCGGGTTGGCCTCGTAATAGCCCTGCTCCTGGGACAGCTCATAGGCGGCCTGGGTGATCGGCAGGTAGCCGGTCGACTGGTGCCACCAGGCCTGCTGTTCCGGGGTCGAGAGGAAGGCGAAGAACTGCGCGACGCCTTCGTAATCGGCCTCGTCATGGCCCGACAGCGTCCAGAGCGTGGCGCCACCGATGATCGAGTTCTGCGGCGCACCCTCCACATCGTCGTAATAGGGCAGCATCGCATAGCCGACCTGGAAGTTGGCATTGGCCATCACGCCCGCGCGCCCGGCCGAGCTTTCCATCAGCATCGCGCATTCGGCCGAATAGAAGGTCGGGCCCGCGTCGGGGCCGTCATTGCCGCCCGCCCATTTGAAGATGCCGTTGGCCTGCCAGCGGGCGAGGTTCTCCCAGTGGCGGATCAGCGGCGCCTGCTGGTTCAGCACCAGTTCCGCGTCGAAGCCGGCGAAGCCGTTCTGCTCGGTGCCCAGCGGCAGGTTATGCAGCGCCAGGAAGTTCTCCATCTGGATCCAGGACGGCCAGCGGGTGGTGAAACCGCAGGGCGCGGCGCCCGAATCGATGATCTGCTGCGAGAATTGCTCGACCTCGGCCCAGGTGGTCGGCGCGACCTCGGGGTCGAGACCGGCCGCCGCGAACACGTCCTTGTTGTAATACAGGATCGGGGTCGAGGAGTTGAACGGGAAGGACAGCATGTTGCCATCGGGGTCGGTGTAATAGCCGACCACGGTGGGGATGTATTCCTGCGGGTCGAAATGGACGTCATGGGCGGCCATGAGTTCATAGATCGGCACGATGGCGCCTTCGGCGGCCATCATCGTGCCGGTGCCCACTTCGAAGACCTGCAGGATATGCGGCTGCTCACCGGCGCGGAAGGCGGCGATCGCGGCGTTCATCGCCTCGGAATAGGTGCCGCGGTAGCTGGGCACGACAACGTAATCGGATTGCGAGGCGTTGAAGGTCGCCGCGGTCTCGCCGACCAGCTCGCCCAGGCGGCCGCTCATGGCGTGCCACCACTGGATTTCCGTCTGGGCCGAAGCGGCGGCAGGCGCCACGAGGGCCAGGGCCGTCGCGGCCATCAGGCTATGTTTGAACATCAGGGATCCCCCCATTGATTGGTCTGGTTACGCGCAAGGCTGCGAAACTGCTCCCCACGGCTCCGCGGGCGCGAATTTCTGCACTTTGCTGCGATATTATTCGTTTGTGAAGAGTTCATGTCAGAACGCGAAAAATTTTCGCGGCTCCGGCGGGGCGGGGCCGAGGAACCCCTCGCCGCCAAAACAAAAGGCGCGGCCCCCGGGGGGCCGCGCCTTTGTCAGGAATTCCGGGGCCTTCAGCCCTGATAATGCCCCGCGGGCCCGGCGACGTAGCGCAGGCCGCGCGGCCCCCAATGCGGCCAGGCCAGAAGGTCGGACATGGTGACCGGCTGCAGCCCCTGCGCCAGGATCCCGTCCAGCGCCGCAGGCACGGCGCGAATCGTCGGCCCATGGATGTCATGCGCCAGGATCACCGCCCCGGGCCGCGCGCCGCGCACCATACGGTCGGCCACGACCGAAACGCCGGGCCGCCGCCAATCCTGCGGATCGACCGACCAGACCACCGAGGTCAGGTTGCGCTGGTCGAAGAGCATGCGCATCTGCCGGTGGCTGAACGAGCCATAGGGCGGGCGCATGGTCACCGGCACCGCGCCGACCGTGTCCCAGACGATCTGCTGGGTCCGGTCGACCTCGCGCAGGACATTGCCGTCGCCCAGTTGCGACAGCACCGGATGGGTGAAGGTGTGGTTGCCGATCTCGTGCCCCTCGGCGACGATGCGGCGCATGATCTCGGGGTAACGCCGGGCGTTCTGGCCGATGACGTAGAAGGTCGCCTTGGCGCGGTATTGCGCCAGGATGTCCAGCAGCCAGGGCGTGTTCTGCGGATGCGGCCCGTCGTCGAAAGTCAGCGCCACCCGCGGACGGTTGGTCTGCACGGCGGTCAATGACACCGTATCATGGGTCCGCGCCAGCGCCGGCATCGGCCTGGTCGGAACGGCCGGCACGCTTTGCGCGACGGCATGCGAAGCGAAACCGGCTTGCGCGACCCCGGCAAGGGTCAGCGCACCGGCCCCGGACATCAGCGTCCGGCGGTTGATTTTGGTCACACTGTCCCCCGACAGTTGTGTTGGCAGCTGACTCGACTCCTATGTCTTTCAACAGCATGTGGAAAAGTCGAATCCGGCCCGGCTTCGCCCGTCTCTTGTGGAATGAGGCAGGAAAACCACAAGTTATGGGGATTCGGAGCACAGGCGCCCTGAGTCCTGTTGCGGCAAGGCCACTGGCAAACGATCGGCGGGCCTTTGCCGATGGGGCGGACTCGCCCCCGGCGAGAGTGATCCGGCCCGCCACGGGGCGAATCACCCCTGGTTCAAATCTTGTCGCGCAGGGAAAACCACAGCATCGCCGCCACCATCAGCGGCCAGCGCAGGCTGGCGCCGCCGGGGAATTGCGGGCTGGGCACGGCGGCCATGACGTCGAAGCGCTCGGCCTGCCCGGCCAGCGCCTCGGCCATCAGCTTGCCGGCCAGCGTCGCCATCGCCACCCCGTGGCCCGAGAAACCCGCCGCACTGAGCACATTGCCCGAGAGCCGGGCGAAGCTGGGCATGCGGTTGAAGGCGATGCCCAGCGTCCCGCCCCAGGCATGGGTGATCTCGATCCCCTTGAGCTGGGGGAAGATCTCTTCCATCGGCTTCCTGACCTTGGCGGCGATATCGGCCGGGAAGCGGTAGCCATAGCTCTCGCCGCCGCCGAACAGCAGCCGGTTGTCGTCGGAGAAGCGGAAGTAATTGATGACGAATTTCGAATCCGCCACCGCGTGATCGGCGCTCATCACCGCGGCGCGCTCGGCATCCGTCATCAGCCTTGTGGCGGCGATGAAATTGTTGATCGGCATCACGCGGGCGGAAATCTCGGGCTCCAGCCGCCCGGCATAGCCGTTGAGCCCCAGCGCAACATAGCGCGCGGTGATCGTGGCCTTGTCGGTCGTAACCCGGGCCGGATCGCCCTTGGTCAGTGCCGTGACGCGCGAGCCCTCATGGATGCGCACCCCCGCCGCCGCGCAGGCCCGCGCCAGCCCCAGGGCATAGCGCAAGGGGTGCAGATGCCCGCCGCCCATGTCGATATCGCCGCCATGATAGACGGGCGAGGCCACCAGCCCCTGCATCTGCGCCCGGTCCAGCGGCCGGATCTGGTGGTAATCGTAATCGCGCGCCAGCTTCTCGGCATAGGCGTGGAACTCGGCGACGTAGCGGGCGCGATGCGCGGCATGGATGATGCCCGGCGCATAGCCCGCCTCGGGCGCGTGCTTCTCAGCCAGCGCCCGGCTCAGCGCCACCGATTCCAGCGACAGATCCCAGAGCGCCCGTGCCGGCCCCTTGCCGACCATCCCCTCCAGCGCGCCCTGATCCAGCCGCTGCCCGGTGCCGACCTGCCCGCCGTTCCGCCCCGAGGCGCCGAAGCCCACCCGCTGCGCCTCAAGCAGCACGACGTCATAGCCGCGTTCCGCCAGATGCAGCGCGGTGGAGAGGCCGGTGAACCCGCCCCCCACCACGCAGACATCGCAGGACAGCGCCCCCTCCGCCGCCGGGAAGGGCGGCAGGGGCGTCGCGGTCTGGGCGTACCAGCTGGCGGGATAGGTCCCGGGCCGGTCGTTGGCGGTCAGCAGGTCCATCAGACGGCCTTTTGCAACAGCCCCTCGGCCTTCAGCTGGACATAGGCCTCGTCCAGCGCCTTGGTGGCGCGGTCCATCAGGATATCGATCTCGGCCGGAGTGATGACCAGCGGCGGGGCGATAATCATCCGGTCATAGACATGGCGCATGATGACATTGTTGGCAAAACAGCGCTCGCGGGTGATGAACCCGGCGGTGCCGGCCTCGGACGCAAAGCGCACCCGCTCGCCCTTGACCGGCGTCAGCGCCAAGGAGCCCATCAGGCCGACAAGGCTGGTCTCGCCGACCAGCGGATGATCGCCCAGCGCGTGCCAGCGCTCGGCCAGATAGGGATGCGCCACGTCGCGGACATGCTCGACGACGCCCTCCTCCTCCATGATGCGCAGGTTTTCCAGCGCGATGGCGGCGGCGACCGGATGGCCGGAATAGGTGTAGCCGTGGTTGAATTCGTCAGAGGCGATGGTGGCGGCGACCTCGTCGCAGACGATGGAGCCGCCGATCGGCGCATAGCCCGAGCTGAGTCCCTTGGCGATGGTCATGATATGCGGCCTGATGCCGAAGGTCTGGCTGCCGAACCAGTTGCCGGTGCGGCCAAAGCCGGTGATGACCTCATCGGCGATCAGGAGGATGCCGTATTTGTCGACGATGCGCTGGATTTCCGGCCAATAACTCGCGGGCGGCACGATCACCCCGCCGGCGCCCTGAATGGGCTCGGCGATGAAGGCCGCGACCTTCTCCGGCCCGATCTCGAGGATCTTGTCCTCCAGCGCCCGGGCCCGGGCGAGGCCGAAGTCCTCGGGCGTCATCTCGCCGCCCTCCAGATACCAATAGGGCTGGTCGATATGCACGATGCCCGGGATGGGCAGCATCCCCTGCTCGTGCATCGAGACCATGCCGCCGAGGCTCGCGCCACCCATGGTCGAGCCATGGTAGCCGTTCTTGCGGGCGATGATGACCTGCCGCTGGGGCTGTTCCTTCAGGGTCCAGTAATGGCGGGCCAGACGGATGTTGGTGTCATTCGCCTCGGACCCCGAACCGGCGAAGAACACATGGTTCAGATCGCCCGGCGCGAGTTCCGCAATGCGGGCGGCCAGCGCGATGGCCGGGACATGCGAGGTCTGGAAGAAGGTGTTGTAATAGGGCAGTTCCCGGATCTGGCGGGCGGCGGCCTCGGCGATCTCCTCGCGGGCATAGCCGATGTTGACGCACCAGAGCCCGGCCATGCCGTCGATGATCTCCTCGCCCTCGCTGTCCTTCAGCCAGACGCCCTTGGCCTGGGTGATGATCCGCGCGCCCTTCTTGGCCAGCTTGTCGTTGGTGGTGAAGGGATGCATGTGATGCGCGGCGTCCAGCGCCTGCAGCTCGGCGGTGGGCAGATGGTTGGTGATCGGACGCATGGCGGGAACCTCCTTCGGCCCGGTCAACCCGGGGATTCGCCGCAGGATACGCAAGCGGGCCGCGGGCCGCAACGCGATTTGATCAAATTATTGATCCCCTGAAGCAGCCGCCCGACCGCCGCGCCGCCGGGGGTTTTCCACCCCCGGACCCCCGGAGGATATTTGCAGAACGAAGATGATGGTTAACGAATCGCTAATCGCCTTCTTTGCGCTGAAAATATCCCGGGGGGTCCGGGGGGCTGGCCCCCCGGGGCCGCCACGGGCGCCGCGTCAGGACCCGAGGAGATCCGCCTGAACCCGCTCGATCCCCTGCCGGATATCGGCCTCGATCGCCGCCGCCAGCGCCGGCGCATCGCCCGCCCGCATCGCTGCCACCGCCTCCTTGTGGCGGTCGGGGCCGATCTCGCCCTCGGCATTCATCACCACCCGGAGCGAGGGCGCGAAGCGCAGCCAGAGCGATTGGGTGAGCGCGGTCAGGATCGGCGCCTCGGCCGCCTCGTAAAGCGCGAAATGGAAGCGGTAATTGCCGGCCAGATAGCCCGGCACATCGCCCGCGGCGATGGCGCGGTCGATCACCCGGTCCAGCGCCTCGAGCCGGTCGATGCTGTCCGGTCCCAGCCGCGGCAGGGCCAGCACGGCGAGGCGCGGTTCCAGCGCCAGCCGGGCGAAGGCCAGTTCATCCGCCTGCGAGGCGCCCAGTCGCGGGACCGAGACGCGGCGGTTTTCGTGCAGCGTCAGCGCGCCCTCGGCGGTCAGGCGGCGGATCGCCTCGCGCACCGGGGTCATGCCCGCGCCCAGCGCCGCGGTAATGCCCTGGATCGTCACCTTCTGCCCCGGCTCCAGCCGGCCGAACATCACCATGTCGCGCAGCCGCCGGTAGGTCGCCTCGTGTTCAGGCATCTTGCCTGGCGCCGAACCCTGGGCCGGGGCGGAGACAGGATCGCCGGGAATGTCGCTCGATGCCATGGGGACCGGGATAATCTGATCAAATCCACGCATAGCCGATCCCCCGCCGCCTGCCTAGCGCCTTGCGGCCCCGCGCCCCATGGCAGAGGCCATCACTCGGGATAGGTCGCCTGGCACTGCGCCCGGGCGCCCTGCGCCTGCGCCTCGGCCTGCGCCAGCTGCCGCTCCAGCAGGGCGATCCGCTCACGCTCGAACGCCGGGTTGATGCGGTGGCGGACTTCCTGCGGGCCGTCGTCCCAGCGCATGCAGGGCCGGGGACCGGCGGGCCCGGGGCAGAAGCCCGGCCCGAACTCGGGCGCCGCGACCATCTCGACCGCGAAACCCCGCTGCAGGTTGAGGCGCCGGGTCTCAAGCTCGCGGGTGATGGCGCGCTGGTCCTGATCGGCCTCGATCAGGCAGTTCTGCAGGGGCGAACATCCGGCCAGCACGGCCATCGTGCCCGCGATCAGGAAAAATCTGTGCATCCCGTCCTCCTGGTGACCGATCGTTTATTCCACTTCCCGCGCCTCGCCCGCCAGCATGATCGGAATGCCGTTGCGGATCGGAAAGGCCAGATGCGCGGTCTGCGAGATCAGCTCCTGCGCCGCGGGATCATAGGTGAGCCGCCCCTGGGTCACCGGGCAGACCAGCGCCTCCAGCATGTGCCGCTCGGCGCGTTCCTCGTCGCTCATTGCATCAGCTCCCCGTTTTCACCGCTGGCGCGCAGCGCGAATTCCATCAGCGTGACCAGCGTCTCGCGCCGCGTGGCCAGCGACGGCGCTTCCAGCAGGGCCTGCCGTTCCTCGGGCTGGAAGGGGCAGAGCATCGACAGCGCATTGACCAGCAGCTCGTCATCCGCGCCCTTCAGGCTCGACCATTCGGTCGACAGCGAGACGGCGGCGAAATAGCGCCCCAGCAGGTCCATGAAGGCCTCGCGGTCCAGGAGCGGATCGCTTTCCGCCGGTCCCAGATCGCGCTGGAAGCCGTCCCATTGCACCTTCGCCCGGCGGTAGGGGAAGGTGCCCGGCAACACTTCCTCGCCCAGCCGGAAGCGGCTGACCCCGGTCAGCGTGATCATGTAGCGCCCGTCCTCGGTCTCGGAAAAGGCGGTCAGGCGGCCGGCGCAGCCGATGGCATGCAGGCGGTCACCGCCCCCGGCCGGGGTGGGCCGCGGCTGGATCATGCCGATCAGCCGCAACCGGCTCGCCATGCAATCCTCGAGCATCGACAGATAGCGCGGCTCGAAGATATGCAGCGGCAGCTTGGCCCGGGGCAGCAGCAGCGCCCCCGGCAGGGGAAACAGCGCGATGGCGTCAGGAAGATCGGTCGCTTTCAGCATGGTCCTGACATAGTGCGCGAAGCCCCTCAGGCAAAGATCATCGACGACAGGCGGCGACGGCCCTTCACGGCCAGCGGGTCGGTGGGTTTCAGCGCCTCGAAAATGGTGAAGAGCTGGGCCTTGGCGGCGCCCTCGTTCCACTCGCGGTCACGGCGGAAGAGTTCCAGCAATTCATCGATGGCACCGGCCACGTCGCCCTTGGCATGCAGCGCCTGCGCCAGATCGAACCGCGCCTGATGATCGGCGGGATTGGCGGCCAGCACGGCGCGCAGCTCGTCGACCGGGCCCGCGTTCTGGGCCTGCCGCGCCAGCGCCAGCTGGGCGCGCGCGGCTTCGATTTCCTGCGCCTTGGCGATCCCGGCCGGGGCATTGGTCAAAAGCGCCTCGGCCTGATCCAGCGCACCCGCCGCGATCTGCGCCCGGGCCAGACCGCCCAGCGCGCGGGCATTCTCGGGCTCCTCGGCCAGAACGGCGGCGAATACCTCGGCAGCATCGGTTGCCGCACCCTCGGCCAGCATCGCCTCGGCCTCGTCCAGCGCGGCGGTGAGCCCCTCGTCCTCGCCGACCAGCGCCACCAGGTTGTCGATGAATTTCTTCAGATCCGAGGCCGGCAGCGCGCCCTGGAAGGCATCAACAGGGCGGCCCTGGAAGAAGGCATAGACCGTGGGGATCGACTGGATGCGCAGCTGGGCGGCGATCTGCTGGTTCTCGTCGACGTTGATCTTGACCATCCGCACCTTGCCCTTGGCGGCGGTGACGGCAGCCTCCAGCGCCGGGCCCAGCGTCTTGCAGGGACCGCACCAGGGCGCCCAGAAATCGACGATGACGGGGACCTCCTGGCTGGCGTCCACCACATCGGCCATGAAACTGGCCTCGCTCGTGTCCTTGATCCATTGCCCCTTGGCGGGCGCGGCGTCGATATTGCCCAGCATGGCATCCCCTCACATCCGGCGTTGCCCCCTATATGCGACCAGCGGGCGCGCGTTCCAAGGGGCAAGTTCTGGACAAGCGGGGCCGAAAGCACCACCGTCGCGCGCATGACCACGCTTCTGACCTTCGGCGATTCCAACACCCACGGCACCCCGCCGATCGAGACCCGCGGCCTCTATCGCCGCTATCCGCCCGGCATCCGCTGGCCGACCTTGGCCGCCGCCACGCTGGGCTGGGATCTGGTCGAGGAGGCGCTGCCCGGCCGCACCGCGCAGTTCGACGATCCGGTGATGGACGGGATCATGAACGGCTGGCCGGCGCTGAGGCAGGCGCTGCAGAGCCACGGGCCGATCGACTGGCTGACGATCATGCTGGGCACGAATGACAGCAAGACCCGCTTCGGGGCCGAGGCGCCGCAGCTCGCCGCCGGCATCGCCGGGCTGCTGGACCTGGCGCTGGGGGATGAGATGCAGACGCGCCACGGCGGTTTCCGGGTGCTGCTGATCGCGCCGGTGCCGGTCGAGGAGCGGGGCGTTCTGGCCGGCGAGTTCTTCGGCGCCCCGGCGAAATCCCGGGCGCTGGCGCCGCTGCTGGCCGGGCTCGCCCGCCACCGCGGCCTGCGGTTCCTCGATGCCGGCCAGCACGCGACGGTCAGCCCGGTGGACGGCGTGCATCTGACGCCCGAGGGCCATGAGGCGCTGGCGAAGGCGGTGGCCGGGCGGCTGAGCGAGGGTTGAACGCCCGCGAGTCCGGCAGGGGCAAGCCTCTGACCGCCCGCCCGTGGCGAGACCCGGGGGTTTTCCACCCCCGGACCCCCGGAGGATATTTTCAGAACAAAGATGAGGGTTAAGAAAGTCCTAATGGCGCCCCCTGCGCGCCCCGTTTCCGGGTCTCCAGACGCGCTCACCCGTCACCGGGAGAGCCGGCGCTCAGGAAGCGTTAACCATCATCTTTGTTCTGCAAATATCCTCGGGGGGTGAATTGGCCCTTGGGCCAAGAGGGGGGCAGAAAGCCCCCCTACCCCGCCGCCCGCCCCGCGGCGCGGCCCGAGAAGAGGCACCCGCCGAGGAACGTCCCCTCCAGCGCGTTGTAGCCGTGATAGCCGCCACCGCCGAAGCCCGCGCATTCGCCTGCCGCGAACAGCCCTTCGATCCGTTCCCCCGCCCCGTCCAGCACCGCACCCTCCAGATCCGTATGGATGCCGCCCAGGGTCTTGCGGGTCAGCACCGACAGGCGCACGCCGATCAGGGGCCCCTGCGCGGGGTCGAGGATCGCATGCGGTTTCGCCGTGCGGATCAGCTTGTCGCCCAGGTAATGCCGCGCCTCGCGGATGGCGTTGATCTGGGCGTCCTTGGCGAAGGGATTGGCGAGTTGCGCGTCCCGCGCCTCGATCTGCACGCGCAGCTGCCCGGCATCCAGCGGCGGGTCGCCCATCGTGGCGCCGATCCGGTTCATGCCGGCGACCAGCTCCTCCAGCGTCGCGGCCACGGTGAAATCGGCGCCCTTGTCCTTGAAGGCCTCGACCGGCGCCGGGGCCTTGCCGCCCGAGCCCAGCCGGGCCTTCAGCACCTCGGCCCAGCGGCCGGAACTCAGGTCCGGGTTCTGCTCGCTGCCGGAAAGCGCGAATTCCTTCTTGATGATCCCCTGCGTCAGGATGAACCAGCTATGCGCGTGCCCGGTCGACAGGATGCGCCTGAGCGTTCCCAGCGTGTCGAAGCCCGGCAGGAAGGGCGGCTCCATCCGCTGGCCCAGCGCGTCGAACCACAGAGACGAGGGGCCGGGCAGGATGCGGATGCCGTGCTCGGGCCAGATCGGATCCCAGTTGCGGATCCCTTCGCAGTAATGCCACATCCGGCCGGTGTTGATGAGCCCGGCGCCCGCCGTCGCCGCCACGTCGATCATGTCCCCATCCACATGCGCGGGCACCCCCGCCACCATCCGCGCGGGCGGCGGGCCCAGCCGCTCGACCGGCCAGGCGGCGCGCACCCGGTCGAAATTGCCGCCGATGCCGCCCGAGGTGACGATGACCGCGCCCGCCTCGACCTCGAACGCCCCAACCACGACACGCGAGGATTTCTGTCCGCGTGCCACGCTGGTGGGTTCCAGCACCTCGCCCGCCAACCCGGCGATGCGGCCGCCCGCGCGGGTGATCGCCGTCACGCGGTGGCGGAAGGCGAAGCGCAGGCGCCCGGCGGCGGCATGATCCCGCGCCATCCGCTCGAAGGGCGCCAGCACGCCGGGCCCGGTGCCCCAGGTGACGTGAAAGCGCGGCACGGAATTGCCGTGGCCCTGGGCCTGCGCCCCGCCCCGCTCGGCCCAGCCGACCACCGGGAACCAGCGCATGCCGATCCCGGCCAGCCAGTCGCGCATGCCACCCGCGGCGAAGGCGACATAGGCCTCGGCCACCCGGCGCGGCCAATGGTCCTGCGGCCCGTCGAACCCGGCCGAGCCCAGCCAGTCGGAGAGCGCCAGCGCTTCGCTGTCGCGGATCCGCATCCGGCGCTGTTCGGGCGTGTCGACCATGAACAGCCCGCCCAGCGACCAGAAGGCCTGACCGCCGAGGTTCTGCTCGCCCTCCTGATCCAGCAGCAGGACCCGCTTGCCGCGCGCCGCCGCCTCGCAGGCCGCCACCAGTCCGGCCAGACCGCCGCCGACCACGGCCACATCGGCCTGATAGCGCAATGCCTCTGCCATGCTGTCCCCCCCCCTCGCTTGCGCTCCCAGACTAGGGCGCGCGCCCACGACTGGCCAGCCTCTCGCGCTGGGGGCATCGCGCGGCTCCGGGCTGTTGCGCCATCGCGCCGTTTGGGCAACATTCGTCGCGCCCCGCTTGTCGCACCGGGCGAAGCACAGTAGCCTCGCGCCCAAGCCTCGCTGCGGGGTGGCACTGACATGCGGCGAAGACCCGCGTGCAGCGCGCAACGGAACGAGTGAGTGACAGTGGCCGGAACGATGACACAAGCGATGATCGCCCGCGCGGGCATGCGCCGCCCGGCGGCCCTGCTGCGCGGGCTGGCCGTCGCGCTTTCGCTGCCGCTGCTTGCCGCCGGTTGCGCCATGCCGCGCAGCGCCGCCCTGCAATCCGAGATCCTGCGCGGCACCGAAGACCCGCTGAACGGCGTGCAGGTCGTGCCCGTCACCCGCGCCTCGCTGGGGGAGCTGCTGCACTGGCCCGCCGCCCATCCCGAACTGCGCCACAACTGGCGCTCGACCGGTGCCTCGCCCGCCGCACGGACCATCCGCGCGGGCGATCTCATGAGCATCTCGGTCTGGGACAGCCAGCCGGATTCGCTGCTGACCACGACCGAGCAGCGCGTGGTGACGATGAACGACGTCGCCGTCTCGGCCTCGGGGCGGGTCTTCGTGCCCTATGTGGGCGAGGTGCGGATCGCCGGGATGACCACGGAACAGGCCCGGCGCGAGATCCAGGACCGCATCGCCCCCATCGTGCCCGACGGGCAGGTGCAGCTGTCCGTGGCGCCCGGGGCCGGGAACACGATCGACGTGGTGACCGGCGTTGCCCGCCCCGGCCGCGTGCAATTGCCGGAGATCAGCCCGACGATCCTGAGCGTTCTGGCCGAGGCGGGCGGCATCGCGCCGAACCTGCGCAACCCCCTTGTGCGGGTGAACCGGGCAGGGTCCGCCATGGCGATCCCGGCGCGTGAACTTTTCTCGAACCCCGCCAACGACATCCAGATGCGCGGCGGCGACCGGGTCATGGTCGAAGAGGATCACCGCAATTTCGTGGCCCTCGGTGCCGCCGGTCGGCAGGAGGTCGTCTATTTCGAGCGCGAGCGGATCAGCGTTCTGGACGGGATTTCCAGCATGGGCGGGCTGGTCTCGAACCGGGCCAACCTCGAAGGGGTGATGATCTTGCGGCAATATCCGGCCGGTGCCGTGCGGAGCGACGGCCCCTATCCGCGCCAGCGGGAGGTGATCTTCACCTTCGATCTGACCACCGCCGACGGACTTTTCGCCGCCGAAGGCTTCCAGATCGAATCCGGCGATGTGGTGCTGGCGACGGAATCGGCGCTGCCGATGTTCGCCCAGGCCATGGCGATGCTGCGGGCCGGGTCGCAGACCGTCGATTCGCTGGGCAACTGACCCCCTTGTGCGACCCTTGCCCCGGGCCCTGAAAGACCGCAGTAAGTCAGCGTGATGTCCGAGGTCGCCCTGCCCCCCCTCTCGCCCGCCCCGACCGCCGCGCAGCGGGTGGACGGGCATTTCGGCGAGCTGATGCAGGGGCGGCTGGGTCCCGGGGGGCCGCTGGCGCTGATCTCGCTGCCCTGTCCCGCGCTGTCGGTGACGGTGGGCGGGCAGGACGCCGCGCTGCTGGGGCCGCGCCGGGTGCAGGCGCTCTGCGCCGCGCTGGGGCTGGCGGTGCCCGGGGCGCTGCCCGCGCTGTCGGCGACGATGCCGCCGGGCGGCGGGGCGGGGTCCTCGACCGCGGCGCTGGTGGCCCTGGCCCGCTGGCTGGGTTTTGACGGCCCGCCCGAGGTTCTGGCCCGCGCCTGCGTCCTGGCCGAGGGCGCAAGCGACCCGTTGATGCTGCCCCGATCCGAGCGGCTGCTGTTTGCGCCGCGTGAGGGCCGGGTGATCGAGGCGCTGCCGCCCCTGCCCCGGTTCGAGGTTCTGGGCGGCTTCCTCGGCGAGGGACAGCGCACGCGGGCCGAGGATCAGGATTTCCCCGACATCGCCGATCTGGTGGCCCGCTGGCGCCTCGGCCCCGACCTGCCGGGGATGGCCGCGCTGACCAGCGAAAGCGCAGCGCGGACGCTGGCCCTGCGCGGACCGGCGGGCGATCCGACGGCGGCGCTGGCCGGACGGCTGGGCGCCGAGGGCTGGCTGATCGCCCATACCGGCAGCGCCCGGGGGCTGATCTTCGCGCCCGGCCGGGTGCCGCCCGGGGCCGAGCACAGCCTGCGCGCGGCGGGTTTCACCCAGCTCCTGCGCTTTGCCGGGGGTGGGGCATGAGTTTCGCGGCCTCCATGCTGATCGCCATGGCGATTGACGCGGTGATCGGCTGGCCCGACGCGCTCTATCGCCGGATCGGCCATCCCGTCACCTGGATAGGGGCGCTGATCTCCGGGCTGGAGGCACGGCTCAACCAAGGCGGCGCCCGCCGCGCCAAGGGCGTGTTGACGGCGCTGGTGGTGATCGGCCTGACCGGTGGGCTGGCCGCGCTGGTGCTGGCGCTGCTGCCGGGCGGCTGGGTCGGCACGCTGATCGCCGGGGTGCTGGCCTGGCCGCTGGTCGCCATCCGCTCGATGCATCAGCATGTCGCGGCGGTGGTCCGGCCGCTGGCGGCGGGCGATCTGGAGGGCGCGCGGTATGCTGTCTCGATGATCGTCGGCCGCGACCCCTCGACGCTGGACGAGGCGGGGGTGGCCCGCGCCGCCGTCGAAAGCCTGGCCGAGAATACCTCGGACGGGATCGTCGCGCCCCTCTTCTGGGGCGCCGTCGCGGGGCTGCCGGGGATCGCCGCCTACAAGGCGATCAATACGCTGGATTCGATGATCGGCCACCGCAACGAACGCTATGAGTTGTTCGGCTGGGCCTCGGCCCGGATCGACGATCTGGTGAACCTCGCCCCCGCCCGGCTGACCGGCGCCCTCTTCGCGCTCTGCTCCCCCCGCCCCGGCGCCGCCTTCCGCACCATGGCGAAGGACGCGCGCCACCACCGCTCGCCCAATGCCGGCTGGCCCGAGGCGGCGATGGCGGGGGCGCTGGGGATCCGTTTGTCGGGTCCGCGCGTTTACGGGGACAGGGTGGCGCAGGAACCATGGGTCAATGCCGGTGCCCCCGACCCCGAGCCGCAGGATCTGGCGCGGGGTCTGGGGCTTTATCGGCGCTCGATGCTGGTGCTGGCGCTGCCGCTTGCAATCTTGGCGGTGTTCGGATGGTGAAACGGGACCACGGCGGCAATCTGGATGCCGCGCGCGCGGAATACGGCGGGTCGGACTGGATCGACCTGTCGACCGGCATCAACCGCCGCCCCTGGCCGGTGCCCGCGATCCCGGCCGAGGCCTGGACCGCCCTGCCGACCGAGGGCGCCCGGCGCGCGCTGGTCGAGGCGGCGTCGGCGGCCTATGGCGTGGCGTCTGACAGCATCCTGCCGCTGGCCGGGGCGCAGGCGGCGATTCAGCTTTACCCGCGGCTTGGGGTGCCCGGCGTCGCCCGGGTCCTGTGCCCCACCTATAACGAACATGCCGCCTCGCTCACCGCGCAGGGCTGGCAGGTCGAGCCGGTCGAGGGCCTGCGCGGGCTGGGCGGCGCCGATCTGGCCGTGGTCGTGAACCCCAACAATCCCGACGGTCGCTGCTGGACGCCCGAGGCGCTGGAAGGGCTGGCCAGGAAGGTCGGCCTGCTGGTGGTGGACGAAAGCTTCGCCGACCCGCAGCCCGAGCTGTCGGTCGCCGCCTCGGTCAGCGAGCGGCTGATCGTCCTGCGATCCTTCGGCAAGTTCTACGGGCTGGCGGGGGCGCGGCTGGGCTTCGTGCTGGGCGCCCCCCCGCTGCTGGACAGGCTGCGCGAGATGGCGGGCCCATGGTCGGTCAGCGGCCCGGCGCTGGAGATCGGCGCCCGGGCGCTCCGCGACCGGGACTGGCAGCAGGAGACCACCGAACGGCTGGCGGCAGATGCCGACAGGCTCGACCGGCTGGCCCTGCGCGCCGGCTGGGCGCTGGTCGGCGGCACGCCCCTGTTCCGCACCTACGCCACGCCGGATGCCGAGGCGGCGCAGATCCATCTGGCCCGCCGGGCGATCTGGACGCGGCGCTTCCCCTATTCGCGAACCTGGCTCAGACTGGGCCTGCCCGACGGCGCCGACTGGGGCCGCGTCGAGCAGGCATTCAGCGAATGGAGACCCGCATGACCGAGAAAGTCGCCCTGATTACCGCCGCCGGTTCCGGCATGGGGGCGGCCTGCGCCCGGCGTCTGGCCGCCGAGGGCTGGAAGGTCGCCATCAACTCGGCCTCGGGCAAGGGCGCGGCGCTGGCCGAGGAACTGGGCGGCATCGGCGTCACCGGCTCGAACCAGGACGCGGGGGTGCTGCAAGCGCTGGTCGAGGCGGCGATGGACCAATGGGGGCGCATCGACGCGGTGGTGAATTCGGCCGGGCACGGGCCGAAGGGCCCGTTGCTGGAAATCACCGACGCGCAATGGATGGAGGGGATGGAGGTCTATTTCCTGCCCATGGTGCGCATGGCGCGGCTGGTCACCCCGATCTTCGAGGCCCAGGGCGGCGGCGCAATCGTCAATATCACCACCGCCTGGATCGACGAACCCTCGCCGATGTTCCCCACCTCGGCCGCGGCGCGGGCGGGGTTGCAGGCCTTCACCAAGCTCTACGCCGATACCTATGCGGCCAAGGGGATCCGCATCAACAGCGTGCTGCCCGGCTGGATCGACAGCCTGCCGGAACAGGAGGTGCGGCGCCAGTCGGTGCCGATGCAGCGCTACGGCACGGCCGAGGAGATCGCCGAGACGGTGGCGTTCCTGCTGTCCGAGGGCGCGGCTTATATCACCGGGCAGAAGATCCGGGTCGACGGCGGGCTGATGCGCTCGCTCTGACCGGGGTTGCATCCGTGCCGCGCGCGGTGTTTGAAGCCTGAAACACCTCAAGGACAGGATCAGGCATGAGCGCGCTGCACAGCATTCAGCATCGGGTGACCTTCGGCGAATGCGACCCGGCGGGGATCGTCTTCTATCCCAATATCTATGGCTGGTTCGACCGCTGCTTCCACGACTGGCTGGCGGGCTTCGGCGGGCATCAGGCGCTGTGCCGGGAGTTGGGCGCGGTGGGGATGGGGCTGATGGGCTCGGAAGCCGCCTTCCGCCGCCCGATGCGGCCCAATGACCGGATCGAAATCGCGGTGACCGCCCGCGACTGGGGCCGCAAGGCGCTGGTGCTGGAGTACACGGTCACGCTGGACGGCGCGGTCACCGCCACCGGGACCGAGACGCGCGGGCTGTTCATCCCCGCCGGGACGGGGATTTCCGCCGGAGATCTGGCGCCGCTGAGGGCGCGGCTCGGGGTGTGAGGGGGACGGGTGGGGTGAACCCCACCCGACAGACGACCCTCTGCGCTTGGTGGGGTGAAACCCCACCCTACGCGATCCTTGGCGACGGAGGGGTGGCGCCCCACCCTACGGGCGCCGGGTAGGGTGGGATTTCATCCCACCACCGGGCCCAGGGTGGCGTAGGGTGCGTGCTTGCACGCACCGTCCGAGGCCCTGCACCCTACAGGCTCATCTCGTCGATCAACACCGCCAGCGCGGCGCCGTGCATGTCGCGGTCGTCGCGGCTGCCCTGCACCACGGGGCGCGGGATCGACAGCTTCACCACCCGCAGATCCGCGATATCGAAGCGCTTCACCAGTTGCAGCGGCGTGCCGGTCAGATCCGCCACGCGCTGTGTTTCGAGCTTTCCCGAAACCTCCGCGAAAGCCTCGGGCGTGCCGCAGAAGATGTCGATGGTGATCCAGAACGGCCCCGCGTTCTTGGACCGCACTTTCAGAACCTTGTCGCCCAGACGCATCAGCCGACCTCCGAAACGGTGAGGCGGAAGGCCGACATCGGATCCTCCAGCGCCATGACGTGATTGAGCGCGAACTCGTAAAGCGGGCCGCGGTCGGTGGTTGCCGGGGAATAGGGGAAGGCGAAGGTCGGCAATTCCTCATCCTCGGTCAGCGGGTAATGCAGGACCCAGGGGTTGATGAGCTTGCCGATCTCGGACGCGATCTCCTGCGTCGCGGCGGTGACGATGCCCAGCACGCCCACTTCGGCCGGCTGGCCCTGCCGGTTCTCCAGCGCGCCGAGCGCGCCGTTCACCCCGATCATGCGGAATTCCAGCGTGTAATCGGGGGGCGTCAGGCCCATCCGCTCGGTGATCTGGGCGGTGAGGAAAGCGTGCAGCTTGTCGGCCCATTCCTGGGCATGGGTGACGTAATGCTGCTGGCGCAGGACCGCCATGATCGTCGTCTGGTAACCCGCGGCGCGGGCGCCCTCCAGCTTCACGGTATAGGGGCCGGGCACCCATTCCGAGCCCTCGACCCGCACCCGGCGGGCGTCGAGCGCGGTATAATGCGCGCCGCGCACGTCGAGATAGCCGCCCGGCTCATAAAGCTGGAACGGGTCCGAATTCTCGTAGAGCATGTGCGCCGAGACGGAATGCGGGGTGCAGAGCGCGGTTTCGGCCATCGCCTCGACCGTGAAGCCGGTTTCGTCGAAATCGACCAGGATCACGCCCGAGGTCGGGTTGGTCGAACACAGCGCCCCGCATTCGGCGATCTTGGCGCCGTGCCAGGCGCCGCCCGCGGCCTCGCCCCGCGCCAAGGGCAGGGCGGCGATGGTCGCGGTATCGGTCACCCGGCCGCAGAGGATGATGTCGGCGCCGGTGGCGAGGGCCGCCTGCACCTGCTCGACCCCGCCCAGCGCCACGATATTGGCCATGGCGCGCAGGCCGTCGGCGTCGATCTCGGGCGCGGGGGTCAGGGGCGTCACGCGGCCTTCCTCCAGCGCCTGGACGATTCGGCGGGCGGGCTGCTGGGAATAGAGCCGCGCGACGGTCAGCTTCTGGCCCAGTTCGGCGGCCAGCTCGGCGGTGATGGCGTACATCCAGTCGACCGTGGCATCGGCCCCGCAGGTGCCCGAGGTGCCGATGACCAGCGGCACGCCGGCTTCGGCCCGGGCCTGCATCAGGTGGCGCCATTCGGCCTTGGTCGCGGCGCGGGAGTATTTCGACTGCCCCGCCCCCAGCGACCAGGGGCCGCTGTCGGTGGAGCCGCCGTCGATGGCGATGATGTCTGGTTTCATGGCAACGCCGCGCGACAAAGCCGCGCGGTCGAAGCCCAGTCCCAGCACGCCCGAAGGCACCAGAACGCGTGTGGTCATGTCAGTCCTCGTTGGCCTCCGGCAGGGAGGGCCGTTTCAGGAAGCGCCGCAGGAACAGCGGAGCCATGAAGCCGATGATCGCCGCAACCCAGAGCCCGATGGAGACGCCGGACGAGAAGAGATAGGTCCAGTCGCCATCCGACAGCACCATGGCGCGGCGCAGGTTGTCCTCCATGGCATTGCCCAGAAGGATGCCCAGGATGATCGGCACGGTCGGGATATCCAGCTTGCGGCAGAGGTAACCCAGGACCCCGAAGGCGACCATGAGTTGCATGTCATAGCTGGAGCCGGTCAGCGAATAGATGCCCACGAAGGCCACCATCGTCACGCCCGGCAGCAGGATATGCGAGGGCACGGTCAGCACCTTCACGAAGATCTTCACCATCGGCACGTTCATGATGAGCAGCACGACGTTGGCGATCAGAAGCGAGGCGATGAGGCCCCAGACGACCTCGGGCCGTTCGGTGAACAGCAGCGGGCCGGGGGTGATGTTGAGCGTCAGCAGCAGCGCCAGCAGCACGGCGGTGGTGCCCGAGCCGGGCACGCCCAGCGTCAGCATCGGGATCAGCGCACCCCCGGCGGCGGCGTTGTTGCCGGCCTCGGGCGCGGCGACGCCCCGGACCTCGCCCTTGCCGAAATCCTGCGGGTTCCGGGCCACGCCCTTTTCCAGGATATAGGCCAGGAACGAGCCCAGCGAGGCCCCGGCGCCGGGCAGGATCCCCGCCACGAAGCCCACGCCCGTGCCGCGCAGCATGGCGCCGGTCGAGCGTTTGAGGTCGTTCCACGGGATGCGGACCTTGTCCAGCACCACGCCGATGGCCGAATTCTTGCCGTGGCTCTCGATGAAGAAGAACACTTCCGACACCGCGAAGAGGCCGACGATGGCGACCAGGAAGTCGATCCCGTCCATCAGGTGCAGCTCGCCGAAGGTGAAGCGCGGCATGCCGGTGGTCTTGTCCAGCCCGATCATGGCGATGCCCAGACCGATCAGCGCCGCCAGCGCCGATTTCGCCTGATTGTTCGAGCCCACGCCGCCCAGCGTGCAGAAGGCCAGCAGATAGAGGGCGAAATACTCGGCCGGGCCGAATTGATAGGCCACGCGGCTCAGCATCGGCGCCAGCAGCATCAGGCCGATGGTGGCGAGGAAGGCGCCGACGAAAGACGCCACGCCCGAGACGACCAGCGCATCGCCCGCGCGGCCCTGCCGGGCCATCGGGTAGCCGTCGAGCGTGGTCATCATCGCCGGCTCGTCACCCGGGATGTTCAGCAGGATCGAGCTGATGCGCCCGCCATACATCGCCCCATAATAGACCGAGGTCAGCAGGACCAGCGCCGAGATGGCATCAAGCCCCATCGAGAACGAGATCGGGATCAGCAGCGCCACGCCGTTCGACGGGCCAAGCCCCGGCAGGGCGCCGACGATGGTGCCGATGAAGCAGCCGATCACCGCCAGCATCAGCGTCCAGGGCGACAGCGCGACGCCAAAGCCCATCGCCAGGTTAGACAGGATATCCATGGTTTTCCCCCAGGGCGCGCCGGTTCAGGCGACCCGTGTCACGACGCGCTCAGAACCAGTGGCGCGGAAATCCCACCAGCCCGAGGCCGAGGATCATCTTGAAAAGAACGAAGAGCCCGACCGACAGCCCGATCCCGGTCAGCAGCGCGCTGACGGGTTTGGGGTTGATCTGGTAGCTCAGCACCCCCGCGGCGACCGCCGTCGGGATGATGAAGCCCAGCGGCCGCACCGCCGAGGCATAGCCGATGAGCACCGCCAGCGCGATGGCCAGCTGCAGGATCGTGCCCAGCCCCGGCCAGTCGGCATTGGCATCCGGGCGGATCACCAGCACCAGCGAGCACAGGATCACCGCGCCCCCGATCATGTAGGGGAAGACGCGCGGGCCCACCGGGTCGGAGAGAAAGCTGGTCTGAATGTGGGTGGCGCTGAAGAGATACCCCAGCGCCACCAGCATCATGACCAGACCGAAGATCCGGTCAGCCTTGATCATTGCAGGATCCCGATCTCGCGCGAGATCTCCTGGATTTCGGCGATATTGGCGTTGACGAAGGCCTCGAACTCGTCACCCACCAGCGTGTAGGGGGCCAGGCCGTTGTCGTGCATCACCTGCTGCCATTGCTCGCTGTCGGCGACCTGCTGCAGGCGCGCGGTCCAGGCCTCGAACTGCTCGTCGGTGATGTCATGGGGCACGTAGAGACCGCGCCAGTTCATCGCCACCAGGTCGACGCCCTGCTCGCGCGCGGTGGGGATGTCGTAGCCGTCGATCCGCTCGGGCGAAAGAACCGCCAGCGCGCGCACTTCGCCCGACGAGATGAAGCCGCCGATTTCCGAGATGTCGCCGGTCATCGCCTGGGTGAAGCCGCCGACTGTCTGGGTGATCGCGTCGGCGCCGCCGTCGAGGCCGATGTAGCGGATGGCGCGGGCGTCCTCGAACCCGGTACGCGACATCAGCATCAGCACTTTCAGGTGGTCATAGCCGCCCACGGCCGAACCGCCGGCGAAAGCCACCGACGAGGGGTCGGCGGTGACGGCCGCGACCAGATCGCCCAGCGTCTGATAGGGGCTGTCCGCCGCCACGACGATGACGCCCGGATCGCCGGCAATGGTGCCCAGCCAGCGGACCTGATCCGCGGTCATCCCGGCGAAGGCGTTCTGCGCCAGACGGGTCGTGGTCGCCGACGAGGCCGCGACGATCAGGTCGCCGTCATCGCCCCGGTCGCTGACCACGGCGGTATAGGCGACGCCGCCACCGGCCCCGGCCATGTTCGTCACCTGCACCGGCGAGGGCACGGCGCCGATCTCATAGAGGATGCGGCCGATCTGGCGGCAGGTGAAATCCCAGCCGCCGCCGGGGTTGGCGGGGGCGATGCATTCGGTGGCCAGCGCCGGGGTGCCGACGGCCAGCAGAGCGCCCAGCGACAGCGCGGGCAGCGAAAGACGGGTCATGGAGTTCCTCCCAGTTGGTGCCGGGGGCGGGAACGGGCGGGCCGCGTCCTCCCCCTTGCGCCGGGCAGGATTCGCTGGGAACCTTGCACAGACCTGTCACGAACTTGTCAGGTCGCAAGAAAAAGAGGCGCCATGCGGTTTCTTCTGATCGAAGACAATGCAGATCTTGCCCGCTCGGTCCGCGAGCGGCTGGAGATGGACGGTCACGCCGTCGATCACGCCGCCTCGCTGTCCGAGGCCGAGGACCATCTGGCCGTCGCGCCCTACGACCTGATCCTGCTGGACATCACCCTGCCCGACGGCGACGGCCGCGGCTTCCTGCAACGCCAGCGCGCGCGCAAGGCCGATACGCCGGTGATCGTGCTGACCGCGCGCTCGGCGGTGTCGGACCGGGTGGATACGCTGGATCTGGGCGCCGACGATTATCTGACCAAACCCTTCGATTTCGCGGAACTGGAGGCCCGCTGCCGCGCCGTGCTGCGGCGGCGGGGCGGCACGGTGACCAATCTGCAAAGCTACGCCGATCTGGTGTTCGATCCGATGGGCGGTTTCGTCTCGGTCGCGGGCGAGAACCGCGACCTTCGTAACCGGGAATTGCGGCTGCTGGAGGTGCTGCTGTCGGCGCCCGGGCGCATCCTGTCCAAGGATCAGCTCTGCGACCGGCTGTTTTCCCTCTCCGAACCCGTCTCCGACAACGCGATCGAGGTCTATATCGCCCGGCTGCGCAAGAAGCTGGAGGGCTCGACCGCCCGGATCGAGACGGTGCGCGGCCTCGGCTACCGGCTGACCGGGGGATGAGGGCGCGCGCGCCCTCGCTGCGCCGTCGGCTGGTGGTGCAGCTGATCGTGCTCTCGGCCGGGCTGGCGGTGGCGCTCTACGTCGCCGTGCGGCTGGGGGCCGAGCGGGCGTCGGAGGCGACGCTGGACGGGATCCTTGGCGCCGCCACGTCGACCATTGCCGAGGAACTGCGCAGCGTCGAGGGCGGGGCCGAGCTGGACCTCTCGCCCGGGACTTTCTCCATGCTGGCGGCGATGGGCGAGGAGCGGATCTTTCACCGCATCGACATCAACGGGTTGCCGGTCACCGGCTACGCCGACCTGCCCCTGCCGCCCCAGGCCCCGACCGCGCTGCAACCCGTGTTCTACGACGCCGAATACCGCGATGCCGATCTGCGGCTGGTGGCCGTCGCCCGCAGCCTGATGATCGAGAACCGCGCCGCGCCGGTGCTGGTGATCGTCGGCCAGACGCGCGAGGGGCAGCGGGCCATCGCGCTGGGGCTGGCGAACCGGGCGGCGGCGCTGGGGCTGGTGGTGTTCCTCTTCGCGATCCCGTTCAGCCTGCTGTCGGCGCGCACCCTCTTGCGCCCCATCGGTCGGCTGGCCGAGGCCGTGGGCCGTCGCGGTGGCCATGACCTGCGCCCGGTGCGCCACCCCGCGCCGGCGGAACTCGCGCCACTGGTCGAACAGCTCAACGCCTTCATCGCAAGGCTGCGCCAGACGCTGGCCCAGACCGAAACCTTCATCGCCGAAGCCGCGCATCACATCCGCACCCCGCTGGCCACGCTGAGGTCCGAGGCCGAGATGGCGCTCAGGCAGGCGGGCGACGAGCCGACGCGCGCCCGGCTGCGCGGCATGATCCGGGCGACCGAGGAATCCGCGCGCTCGGCCAATCAGTTGCTGGACCATGCCACGGTCCTGTTTCGCGCCGACCAGAAGGCGCAGGACCGCGTGGATCTGGGCGCCATGGCTCGGGCGCTGGCCGAACGCTTCCAGCCGACGGCCGACCTCAAGGACATGGAGATCTGCCTGTCGCTGCCCGAGGAGACGCTGGAAACCTCGGGCGATGCGGTGCTGATCGAGGCGGCCTTGCGCAACCTGATCGACAATGCGGTGAAATATTCGCCTGCCGATTCGACGGTGGATATCAGCCTTGTCGACGATCTGGGATACGCCCGGATCGAGGTGACCGACCGCGGCCGGGGACTGGGCGGCGAGACGCAGGCGGCGCTGGCCCAGCGCTTCCGCCGGGGGGCGAATGTGGGCGGTGTGGTGGGCTCGGGTCTGGGCCTGACCATCGTCAGCGAAACGGCAACCGCCATGGGAGGCCGCTTCGCGCTGGCCGAAAGAGAGGAGGGCGGCACATGCGCCACGCTCTGGTTTCCACGCTCGCGCTGATCCTGTCGGTCACGCTGGCCTGGGGGTTCGAGACCGAGGCCGAGCGCCATTTCGGCCCCGAGAACGCGCCCCGTATCCGCGTATTGGGGACCACCGACCTCGCGTTCTTCTCGCCGGTGGCCGAGGCGTTTCTGGCCGAAAACCCGGGCCTTGGCATCGAGTACCTGCAGGCCTCCAGCCAATCGGTCAGCCTGGCCGTCGACGCCGAGGGCGCGCCCTTCGATCTGGTGATCTCCACCGCGATGGATCTGCAGATGAAGCTGGCCAATGACGGCTTTGCCCGGGCCCTGCCGCCCGATATCGTGCAGCGTCTGCCGGGCTGGGCGCGCTGGCGCGACCGGCTGGTGTCGATCGCGCTGGAACCCGTGGTGCTGCTGATCGCCCAATCGGCGCTGAACGGCCAGCCGCCGCCGCGATCCCGCCGCGACCTGATCGCGCTGCTCAGGGACCATCCCGAGACCTTCGCCGGGCGCATCGGCACCTATGATCCGCGGATCTCGGGCGCGGGTTATCTGTTCCTGACGCAGGACGCGCGGATGTCCGATTCCATCTGGCGTCTGGCCGAGGTGATGGGCCGCCTCGACGCGCGGCTCTATTGCTGCTCGGGCGAGGTGATCGAGGGGCTGATCGCGGGCGATCTGGTGGTCGGCTACAACGTGCTGGGCAGCTATGCCGCCGCCAATCTGCCCGAGGGTTCGGGCGTGCTGGTCGTGCCGATGGAGGATTTCACCATCACCCTGCAGCGCACCGCCCTGATTCCGGTCAATGCCGCCGATCCCGACGGGGGCGCGGCGCTGTTGCGCTTCATCCTCTCGGATGTCGGGCAGGACATCCAGGCGCAGGTCACCGGCGGCAGCGTCATGCGCCCCGAGAGCTTCACCAGCCAGCCCTGGCTGATGCCGATCCGGCTGGATCCCGGCCTGTTGTCGACCCTCGACACCATGACCCGCGACCGCTTCCTGGCCGAATGGACCGCCGCCCTCGATCAGCCCTGAGCGCTGGAAAGCGCCGCGCCGCATCCCATATCTGACCAGTCATCCCCGAACTGAGGAGCCCATGACTTATTCCAAGACCCAAGACGCCCTCGACCGCCTGACGCCCGAGCAATTCCGCGTCACGCAGCAGAACGGCACCGAGCGCCCCTATACCAACGAATTCGACGAGCATTTCGAGCCGGGGATCTATGTCGATGTCGTCTCCGGCGAGCCGCTCTTCGGCTCGTCCGCCAAGTATAATTCGGGCTGCGGCTGGCCCGCCTTCACCAAGCCCATCGTCCCCGCCCATGTCATCGAGAAACGCGACCTCACCCATGGCATGATCCGCGTCGAGGTCCGCTCGGCCCATGGCGACAGCCATCTGGGCCATGTCTTCCCCGACGGCCCGCGCGATCAGGGGGGCCTGCGCTATTGCATCAACTCCGCCTCGCTGCGGTTCATCCCCAAGGACCGGATGGAGGCCGAAGGCTACGGCGCGTATCTCGACCAGGCGGAGTGAACCCATCCGATGATGAGGATGAAAGCAGGCCGCGGGGCGATCTCCGCGACCTGCTTCCCCCTCTCGAATCATCGCGGCGATTGTCTGGTGTTGTGCCATGGCCGAGGGCTTGGTCCCCGGCGATTTCCTGAGGCGCCCCTATAGCGAATCCCGATGGCACAAGGGCCAAGGATCGACACCTTCAATCAATCCGGACCCTTCGGATCGGAAATCCGGTGCGGTGGACGTTAAATTATTGTGATGAGGATCGACGCTCCCTAGGCTTTCGCCGTCTGTTCAAGGGAGTCCTATTTTATGCAAACCAGAAGATTACTGTCCGCCTTTGGCCTGTCGCTGGGCCTTGTTTCTCCAGCCCTCGTTTCACCCGCCCTTGCAGCCACCGATTTGCGCGGTGGCGGGTTCCTCACGGATTTTGTCGGCTGCGAAAGCGCGGGATGGGCTGGCACCGCGACGATCACCTCGCGCTGGCGCCTGGCCGGCCTGCCGGAAAATCACGCCACGCTCAGCCGCATTACCATTCTCCTGAACAGCGGCGTCATCAATTACTCGTTCGACTTTCAGCCCGGCGACTATCCCGAGCTCGGCGAATGGTTCCCGGTGAACACAGCATTGATCTTCGGCTCCGCGGGGACCGCCAGCGACGTGCAGCTGCGCGTTCTGGAAACCTCGCCCATCGATCAGGTCACCGATGGCGCCACGACAGTTTTCGTCGCTTTCGAACTGCAGAATTTCGACGGTACGCCAGGGTGCAACGCCCGCGGTCGTGTCGCGCTGGCCGTACAATGACCCGGATCGGAGGAACCATCATGACGCTGTTCTCCAGAACCCGGCTGACGCTGGCCGGCCTCGTCGCCGCGGCAACCCTGTCGCTCTCTCCCGCCGCGATGGCCCAGGACTTCCTCGGCGGCGGCACCATCGCCGAATTCTCGGGCTGCGAGGAGCAGGGCTGGAGCAACCCGCAGATGATCCGCGCCCGGATGCGGCTGGCCGCGACCGCCACCAACGGCATGAACGCGCTGTCGCTGTTTCTGACCGACGGCACGGTCACGCTGACCATCCCCGACCCGCTGGCGCCCGGGGGAACCTGGCGGCGGATCTGGGGCGGCGCGGTCTGGGACGAGCCCGGCGGCTGGGATCCCCGGCCCCGCGTGCGGATCCGCAACGTCTTTGTGATCGGCGGCGCCACGCCCGCCACGGCCGAGGATCTGCTGATCCGCCTGCGGGTGCGCGGCTTCAACTGGATGCCCTATTGCGAGGCTACGGTCGTTCTGGCGTTGACCCGCCGCTGAGCGGCGCGCCTCTGGGCGATTGGCGACGGCCGGGGAAACCCGGCCGTTTTGCCATGGCGGCCGCCGGAGCGGAGGAGGGCTTTCCAAGCGCGGCCTTGACGGGGAGGCCCCTGCACTAGACTAGTGCGGCAAAGGCGATTCCGATCGAAAGGAAGATCGATGAAGTTCCGGTTCCCCATCATCATCATCGACGAGGATTTCCGCTCGGAGAACACCTCGGGGCTGGGCATCCGCGCCCTGGCCCACGCCATAGAGGCCGAGGGTTTCGAAGTGCTGGGCGTCACCAGCTACGGCGATCTGAGCCAGTTCGCCCAGCAGCAGAGCCGCGCCTCGGCCTTCGTGCTGTCCATCGACGACGAGGAATTCACCCCGGGCCCCGAGCTGGACCCGGTGGTGCAGAAACTGCGCGATTTCATCGAGGAGGTGCGCTGGAAGAACGCCGATGTGCCGATCTTCCTGCATGGCGAGACCAAGACCTCGCGCCACCTGCCCAACGACATCCTGCGCGAGCTGCACGGCTTCATCCACATGTTCGAGGATACGCCGGATTTCGTCGCCAAGCACATCATCCGCGAGGCGAAATCCTATCTGGAAGGGATCCAGCCGCCCTTCTTCAAGGCGCTGCTGGATTATGCCGAGGATGGCTCCTATTCCTGGCATTGCCCGGGCCATTCCGGCGGCGTGGCGTTTCTGAAATCGCCCATCGGGCAGATGTATCACCAGTTCTATGGTGAAAACATGCTGCGCGCCGATGTCTGCAACGCGGTCGAGGAACTGGGCCAATTGCTGGACCATAACGGCGCCATCGGCGCGTCCGAAAGGAACGCGGCGCGGATCTTCAATTCCGACCATTGCTTCTTTGTGACGAACGGCACCTCGACTTCGAACAAGATGGTCTGGCACCATACCGTCGCGCCGGGCGATGTGGTGGTGGTGGACCGCAATTGCCACAAGTCGATCCTGCATTCGATCATCATGACCGGCGCCATTCCGGTCTTCCTGCGCCCGACCCGCAACCATTACGGCATCATCGGCCCGATCCCGCGCTCGGAATTCGACCCCGAGGCGATCAAGGCCAAGATCCGCGCCAACCCGCTGTTGCAGGGCGTCGATGCCGATGCCGTCAAGCCGCGCATCATGACCCTGACGCAATCGACCTATGACGGCGTCCTCTACAATACCGAGATCATCAAGCAGGCGCTCGACGGCTATGTCGACAACCTGCATTTCGACGAGGCCTGGCTGCCGCATGCCGCCTTCCACCCGTTCTATGGCACCTATCACGCCATGGGCCGCAAGCGGGAACGCACCAAGCATTCGGTGACCTATTCCACGCAGTCGATCCACAAGTTGCTGGCAGGGATTTCGCAGGCCAGCCACGTTCTGGTGCAGGACAGCCAGGAGGTGAAGCTGGACCGTCACCTGTTCAACGAATCCTACCTGATGCACACCTCGACCAGCCCGCAATATTCGATCATCGCGTCGTGCGACGTGGCGGCGGCGATGATGGAGCCCCCGGGCGGCACAGCCCTCGTTGAGGAATCGATCCTGGAATCGCTCGACTTTCGCCGGGCGATGCGCAAGGTCGACGGCGAGTTCGGCAACGACTGGTGGTTCCAGGTCTGGGGCCCCGACGCGCTGGAAGAGGAAGGGATCGGCCGCAACAAGGACTGGGTGCTGCGCCGCACCGACGAGGATGGCGTGCAACTGGCGGATGGCGAGGACAGCTGGCACGGCTTCGGCGCCATGGCGCCCGGCTTCAACATGCTGGACCCGATCAAGGCGACGATCATCACCCCCGGTCTGGGCATCGACGGCCGGTTCGAGGAGACGGGGATCCCGGCCTCCATCGTCTCCAAATACCTCGCCGAGCACGGCGTGGTGGTGGAAAAGACCGGGCTCTATTCCTTCTTCATCATGTTCACCATCGGCATCACCAAGGGCCGCTGGAACACGCTGCTGGCGGCGCTGCAGCAGTTCAAGGACGATTACGACCGCAACCAGCCGCTGTGGCGGGTCATGCCCGAGTTCAGCGCCAAGCAGCCGCGCTATGAACAGATGGGCCTGCGCGACCTCAGCCAGCACGTCCATACGCTTTACGCCAAATACGACGTGGCGCGGCTGTCGACCGAGATCTACCTGACCGACCACCACCCGGCGATGACGCCGACCGAGGCGTTTTCCTGCATCGCCCGGCGCAAGACCCAGCGCGTACCGATCGACCAGCTGGAAGGGCGGATCACCACCAGCCTGGTGACCCCTTATCCGCCGGGCATCCCGCTCTTGATCCCGGGCGAGGTGTTCAACGCCAAGATCGTCGATTACCTGCGGTTCAATCGCGATTTCGCCCGCGAATGCCCGGGGTTCGAGACGGATATCCACGGGCTGGTGCAGGAAATCGGCCCGGACGGGACCATGCATCACTACGCCGATTGCGTGGCCGAGGAATAAGCCCCTCACGGCATCGTCAGGGATGGCCCCTCCCCTTGCCGGGTGGGGCGCCTTAAGACGGGCCTGTGGTGCCGGGTCCAGACCGGCGCCGGAGGTCGCGCATGCGCATTCTGGTCATCGAAGACGACCCGGTCCTGGCCAATGGCCTCGGCGTCGGGCTCAGGCTCGCGGGGTTCTCGCCCGAGGCGGTCGGCTGCCTCGGCGATGCCCGTGCGGCGCTGGCGGGCGACGGCGGGGCCTTCGGCGCCGTGGTGCTGGACATCGGCCTGCCCGATGGCGAGGGGACCGACCTGCTGGCACAGATGCGCGCGGCGGGCGACCGACGGCCGGTTCTGCTGCTGAGCGCGCGTGACCGGGTGGCGGACCGCATCGCCGGGCTCGATCAGGGCGCCGATGATTACATGGGCAAACCCTTCGATCTGGACGAACTGGCCGCCCGCCTGCGCGCCCTTCTGCGCCGCAACGAGGGGCGGGCGCGGCCGGTCCTTGAATGGAACGGGCTGATCGCCCGGCTCGACACGATGACCGGGGATTTCCGCGGCGCGCCGGTGAAATTCTCGCCCCGCGAATTCGTGCTGCTGCATCACCTGATGGAGCGCCCCGGCGCGATCCGCTCGAAGGCCGAGCTGGAAGAACGGCTGTATGGCTGGAACGAAGAGGTCGAAAGCAACACGGTCGAGGTCCATGTCCACAAGCTGCGCGCCAAGCTGGGGGCGGGCTTCATCGAGACGGTGCGCGGCATGGGCTATCGGCTGGCCGCCGAGAGCGGGGGCTGATGTCGATCCGGCTGCGGCTGATCCTGACGCTGACGCTGGCGACGCTCGCCGTCTGGCTTTCGGCCGTGGTCTGGATCGAGCATTCGACCCGCGCGCAGGTCGAACGGGTGCTGGACACCCGGCTGGCCGAGGCGGCGCGCATGGTCTCTTCGCTGCTGTCGGACCGGCGCATCGCGCTGGCGGAAACCGGCGAGATCTTCACCAGCGACGCGGCGCCCGGCTACCTCCGGCAATTGTCCTGCCAGATCTGGTCCGAGACCGGCGCGCTGGTCGGCCAGTCCAGCGGCGCCCCCGACGGCCCGCTGACCGAGGCCCGGGCCGAGGGCTATTCCACCTCGGTGATCGAGGGCGAGGATTGGCGCGTGTTCACCGTCCTGAACGCCGAGCTCGGCCTCAGCATCATGGTGGGCGACAGCATCGCCGTGCGCGAGCGGCTGATCTTCGACGTGATCGGCGGCTTGCTGTTGCCCGCCGCGGTGATCCTGCCGCTCTTGGCCATGGCGCTCTGGATCGGCGTGTCGCGGGGGCTGCGCCCGCTCGACCGGCTGACCGAGGCGCTGCGCCAGCGCTCTCCGCAAGACCTGTCGCCGCTGCCGCTGGCCCCGGCCCCGCCGGAACTGAGGCCGGTGCATCAGGCGCTGGACGGGCTCTTCGCCCGGGTCCGGCAGGCCCGCGCCCATGAGCGCGATTTCACCGCCTTCGCCGCGCATGAATTGAAGACGCCGCTGGCCGGGCTGAAGACCCAGGCACAGATCGCCCGCCGCGCCCCGGACGAGGCGACGCGGCAGGCGGCGCTGGCCGAGATCGAGGCCTCGGTCGCGCGCTCGGACCGGCTGGTGCGGCAATTGCTGGACCTGAGCGCGCTGGAGGCGGGCGAGGCCGCACCGCAGGCCGTCGCGCTGGGGGCGATCCTGGACGAGGTGCAGCGCGATCTGGCGCCGCTGGCCGCGAAACAGGGCGTAACGCTGGCCGTGACCGGGGGCGAGGCGGCAAGGCTGCTCCTGCCGCGCGTCCTGCTCTACACGCTGTTGCGCAACGTGGCCGAGAACGCGATCCTCGCCAGCCCCGCGGGCAGCGCCGTGCAGCTGTCGGCCCGCTGTGCGCCCGGGCGCTGCGTGATCGCGGTCGCGGATCAGGGCCCCGGCATCCCCGAGGCGATCCGCGCCCGCATCACCGAACGCTTCTTCCGCGGCCCGGGGGCGCCGGTGGGGGGCAGCGGGTTGGGGCTGGCCATCGCCGCCGCCGCCGCCGATCGGCTGGGCGCCACGCTGGATTTCCCCGCGCCGGGCGCCGAGGGCGGGCAGGTGGTGCGGCTGGTGCTGCCGCGCCCGGGCTAGTCTAGGCGCGGGCCTCGCGGATCGCCTGCTCCAGCCCCTGACGCTCCAGCACGCCGGGAAAGATCTGCGTGCCGATCACGAAGGACGGGGTGCCGATGAAGCCGAACCCTTCGGCCTGGGCATGGGTCCGGCGCAGAAGCGCGTCCCATTTCGCCCCCTCTGCATCGTAGGAAGCGAGCGCCTCCTCGGGGTTCACCACCTCGCCGACGACCGCCATCACCGCCTCGAAATCCAGCGAACCGCGGGTTTCCATCAGGGCGTGGCTCACCGCCTCGTAGGCGCCCAGCGCCACCGAGCCCAAGGCCAGCTGCGCGGCAAAGACCGAGGGCGCGCCGAACACCGGCCAGTCCTTCAGGATCAGCCGGACATTGCCGTCCCGCGCCACCACATCGGTCAGCACCGGGTGCAGGGCTTTGCAATAGGGGCATTGGTAGTCGAAATACTCAACCAGCGTGACATCGCCCTCGGGGTTGCCCAGCACCGGCGCATCGGGGTCGAAATGGACCTCGTCAAGGCTCGGCGCCTCTTGCGCGGCGAGCGTCCCGGGCAGGATCACCGAGGCACCGGCGGTCAGCAGAAGAATGCGGCGGGTCAGCATCAGTCGAGCACTCCGGTGTTGCGGGTCGCCTCGGGCGGGACGGTGCCCAGCCCGCGTTCGTCGGGGCCGAGCACGACCACACGGGTGCCGCTGCGCACGCGGGCGGCGAGGTCGATGATGTCCTGATTGTAAAGCCGGATGCAACCCGAGGACACCGCCGTCCCCACCGTCCAGGGCTGGGGCGTGCCGTGGATGCGATAGAGCGTGTCGCGCCCGTCCCGGTGCAGATAAAGCGCGCGGGCGCCGAGCGGGTTGTCGATGCCCCCGGGCACGCCCCCCGCGTATTCGGCGTAATCGGGCCGGTTGGCGATCATGTTCGGCGTCGGCGTCCAGCGCGGCCAGTCGCGCTGATAGGGGATCCGCGCCTCGCCGGTGAACTGGAACCCGGCCTCGCCCACCGCCACGCCATAGCGCAGCGCCCGGTTGCCCGGCTCGACCAGATAGAGGAAGCGGTCATGCGGATCGACGATGATCGTCCCCGGCGGGTGATCGGTCCAGTAATCGACCTCCTGCCGGACGTTGCGGGCGCTCAGGTTCTCCAGCGGTACGGCGGGGATGATCTCGTCCCCGTCCTGCAGCGCACGGTAACGGGCCAGAATGTCGGGCGGCAGCGGCGGCTCGGCCGGGGCCTCGGCCACCGGCGGCTCGGCATAGGGCACGGCGGCGCAGGCGCCCATCAGCAGGGCGAGGGTCAGGGTCAAGATGGGTCGGATCATTCCACGTCTCCTCCGGCGGCGCGCATGCCTGACAGCATGGCGGCGCGGGATACTTCGCCGGTCGCCCGGGCGCTCACCCGGCCTTCGGCGTCAAAAAACAGCGTCGTCGGCAGGCCGACGGCGCCAAGCTCGCGCATCAGGGCGCTGTCGGGGTCGAGGACGATACCCGTCCCGTCCAACCCCTGAAGATCGAGGAAATCCTCGATCGTGCCGCGGTCCTCGCCCTGATTGGCAAAGACCACGTCGATCCCGGGATGGGCCGCGGCCAGCGCCATCATCATCGGCATTTCGCGTCGGCAGGGCGGGCACCAGCTGGCCCAGAGGTTCACGACCAACGGCCGCCCCTCACGCCGGGTCAGCAGCACCGGCGGCCCCTCCAGCGCCGCGAAGGCACGGGCCGGAAGCGTCACGGCGGGCGCCCCGGCGAAGGCGAGGACCGACAGGCCCGCCCCCGCCGCCAGCGTCAGAACCCCCGCCAGCGCCATGCCCGAGGCGGGCCGCCGGATCAGCAGCGCCAGCACCAGCACCCCCAGCCCGGCAAAACCCCCCAGGACCGAGAAGCCCCCCTGCCACAGGGCAAGGGCACTGAGCGGTTCCCCGGCAAAGACGGCGCGGTTTTCATAGACATGCAGGATCCGCGCGCCCAGCACCCAGGCCAGCATCGCCCCGCCGACCGGCAGGGGCAGCGGACGGCCCTGCCGGCGGGCCAGCCATTCGACCAGACCGCCCAAGGCGACCAGCACGCCCGCCGCGACGATGGCGGCGAACCGGGCGATGTCGAAGACCAGCGGCCCGATCTGGACGGCGCTCATGACCACCTCCGCCCGGTGGGACAGGGCAGGACGGCGACAGGCGGGCAAAGGAAGACAACGGCTTTCATGCCGCCGACTTCCCCCGCCCGCCTTACACCAACCTTAAGGCTGGCCGCCCCTTCGCCCCGATGACACAGAGGTGATCAGATCAGCACGAACAGGATGGCCGGAAACAGGATCAGCAGACCGACCCGCACCACCTCGGCCGCGAAGAACATCGAGGCCCCGGCAAAGATGCGGCCCATCGGGGTCGAGGGGGTGATCGCGCCGATGATGAAGACATTCATCCCCACCGGCGGGGTAATCAGCCCCAGTTCGATGACGATCAGCATCAGGATGCCGAACCAGATCTTCAACTCGTCCGGCCCGAGGCCAAAGGCCGCCTGATCGGCGCTGACATAGGGCCCGCCGTTCACCGCCAGCATCACCGGCCACAGGAACGGCACGATGACCAGGATCATCGACAGCGATTCCAGGAAGCAGCCCATGACGATCAGGCAGCCAAGGCAGATGACCAGCATGAGATAGGGGTCGATCGCGGCCGTTGCCGCCCAATCGGCCAGCCCCATCGGCAGGCCCGAGCGGGTGAAGAAGCTGGTCAGCACCGCCGCGCCGAAGAGGATGGCATAGATCATCCCCGAGGTGACGGCGGTGCTGAGCACCGCCTCGCGCAGGCCGCTCCAGGTCAGCCCGTCGCCGGTGATGAGCCGCCGTGCGGCGCCGTAGAGGATCACCGCCAAGGCACCGATGGCCGCCGCCGGGGTGGGCGTGAACAGACCGAAGGCCAGGCCGAAGATCAGCGCGCCGAAGATCCCGGCGACCGGCAGGAAGCGCAGCAGGGCGCGCAGACGGTCGGCCCGGGGCATCGGCGGGATGACCGGCGCGGCCTCGGGGCGCAGGCGGGTGTAGAGGGCGATGACCGCGACGAAGAAGACCACGGCGATCAGCCCCGGCAGGATCGCCGCGCGGAACAGGTCCAGGATCGAGGCCTCGACGATCACCCCATAGATGACCAGCGCCACCGAGGGCGGGATGAGGATGCCCAGCGTCCCGCCCGCCGCCAGCACCCCGGCGCTGAACCCGGGCGCGTAGCCGCCCTTCTTCAGTTCGGGCAGGGCGATCCGCCCCATGGCCGAGGCCGTTGCGGCCGAGGATCCGCAGACCGCCCCGAAGCCCGCGCAGGCGACGATGGCCGAGATGGCCAGCCCGCCGCGCATCCGGCCGATCATCGCCTGGATGCCGTCGAACAGGTCGCGGCTGAGGCCCGAGAACCCCGCCACATAGCCCATCAGCACGAAAAGCGGGATGATGGTCAGGTCATAGCTCGCCATGCTTTCCCACAGCATCGACTTGAACTGCCGCAGATAGGGCTCGAACCGCAGGAAGGGGGCGACGATGCTCAGCGCGTAACTGCCGCCGAGGCCGACGGCGATCATCGCCACCACCACCGGAATACGCAGCAGGATCAGCAACAGCAGGACGCCCAGCCCCGCCAGCCCGGTAATTTCACGCGGGTCCATGCACGGCCTCCTCGCCTTTCAGCGCGTTCAGGGTCATCACCGCCGCGACCAGCGCCCAGAGCAGCATCGACACCACGCCCGGCCAGTAGAACGGCCATTGCGGCCATTCGAGGATGCCGGTGGTCAGCCCGTCGCGCCGCACCTCCAGCGCGCCGATGGCCATCCACCAGGCCAGGAACAGCGCGACGCCGGTGGTCAGCGCCTGGGCGATGACGCGGTTGACGCGGCCGATCCAGCGCGGCGCCGGGTCGATCAGCAGGCCGACCGCCACATGCCCGCCCCGCCATTGGCAGAGCGGGAAGAAGGCCAGCGCCGCGACGCTGGCCAGCAGTTTCACCACATCCTCGTAGCCGTAGATCCCCGGCACCCGGATGTCCCAGCCGCGCAGCACCATGTCGGCGGCGAGCGCGCCGACATTCACCGCGGTCAGCGCGACGATCAGGGCCAGGCACAGCCCGCCGATCATCGCCCAGAAATTGACCAGCGCGGTCATCACGGCCGGTTACTCGCCGTGGACGGCGATGGCGGCGCGGGCCCGGGCGATCAGCCCCGCCCCGTCGATGCCCTGCCCCGCCACATCGGCGATCCAGCGCTGCGCCACCGCCTCGTCCGGGGCGCGGAAACTCTCCCAGGCTTCGGGGCTCAGCTGCACCACGGGCCGCGTCCGGGCCATCCGCGCCGCCATCTCGGCCTCGAACGCATCGAAACCCGCCCCGACCTCGGCAGCGATGGTCAGGCCGGAATTGGCGTCGATCACCGCGCGCAGATCCTCGGGCAGGCTCTCGTAGCGCTCGCGGTTCATGGCAAAGAGGAAGACCATGGTTCCGGCCCGCGCGCCCTCCGGCCCCTCGACCGAGGCGCCGGTGATCTCGGCCAGACCCATCGGGCCCGCGGCCTCGAAAGGCAGAAGCGCGCCCTCGACCGCGCCCCGCGACAGTGCCTGCGGCAGGTCGGGCACCGGCATGTTGACGGGTTCCGCGCCCCAGGCCTCGATCAGCCAGCCACCGATGCGCGAGGGGGTCCTGAGCCGCATTCCCTGCAGATCGCCGACGCCCCCGATCGCCCCGCCCCGCATGTGCAGCACATAGCCGGAATGGACATGGACCAGCAGCGGATGCACGTCCTGTAGATCCTCGGCCAGGTCGGGCATCAGGTCCTGAATGGCCAGCGTCGTCGCCTCGGCCGAGTTCTGGTGCACGCCCGGCAGTTCGAACACCTCGAGCCGCTTGAAGAGGCCGGGCGTGTAGCTGGGCAGCGTCCAGACGATATCGGCCACGCCGTCGCGGACCTGGCGGTACAGCTCGGGCGCGGCGCCCCCCATCGACATGGCCGGATAGATCTCGACCGCGATGCGGCCGCCCGATTGCTCCTGCACGCGCTGGGCCCAGGGTTCCAGCAGCACCCGCTGGGCGGTGGAATTCGGCCCCAGGAAATGGTGAACGGTCAGCGTGACCTCTTGCGCCAGCGCCTGTCCGGCGGCGGAAAGGCCCAGCGCCAGCGCCAAGGCGGCGGCGAAACCCTTGGATTCGATGTGCATCTCTCACTCCCCGACTGATGCCGCGCCGGGTCCGATCCTCGGCGCCGGCTGGACCTTAGCGCAGCGCCACGTATCGGATTACTGGCAATTTCCGATGCGAACTATCGGCCAGACCGATACGAAACCCATCTGCGCACCGCCCCGATCCGGCAACCAACTATCGGCCCGACCGATAGCTCGCGTCGAAAATACGGCGAAACGCTTTGCCGGGAAGGCGGCTAGGGTCCGGCCAACCGGGCCGCCCAGGCGGCCGCCGGTCCATCCAAGGGAGGTTCGCTTGAGCTCGAAACTGATCATCACCGTGGCGCCGACCGGGGGCATGGCCCCGAAAGAGGCCTCGCCGCATCTGCCCACCCAGCCGGACGAGATCGCCGCCTCGGTCACCGCCTCGGCCAGGGCGGGCGCCGCCATCGCCGCGCTGCACGCGCGCCGCCCCGACCATCTGGCGACCTGCAACCCGGACATCTACCGCGCCATCAACGACAGGGTGCGCGCGGGCTCGGACATCATCATCAACAACTCGACCGGCGGCGGCTCGACCGGCGACATGGTGATCGAACGCCCCGACGGCATCTGCGAGAACAATTTCGACGAACGCCTGAAGGGCACGATGGCGGGCGCCGAGATGTGCACCATGGACGCCTTCACCGCTGTCGATACCGTGGTCCCGGGCAAGGAATTGCTGGTCCTGACCACGCCCGCCCGCTGCGAGGTTCTGGCGCAAGCGATGCAGGCCAAAGGCATCAAGCCGGAATGGGAGGTCTTCAGCCCCGCCCATATCATCAACGACGCCGTGCGCCTGATCCAGAAGGGCTATGACAAGCCGCCCTATTTCTTCAACTTCGTGCTCGGCGCGAACCGCAATTTCCAGGGCGCCATGCCCTATTCGCACGACATCCTCGAATCGATGATCAAGCTGCTGCCGCCCGGGTCGATCTGGAACATCTCGGCCATCGGCACGGCGCAGCTGGCGGGGACCACGCAGGCGATGCTCTGGGGCGGGCATGTGCGGGTCGGGCTGGAGGACAACCTCTATTACGCCAAGGGCGAGAAGGCGACGAACGAGCAACTGGTCGCCCGCACCGTCCGCATCGCCAGCGAGTTGCAGCTCGACATCGCCACCCCGGCCGAGGCCCGCGCCATGCTGGGGCTGAAAGCGCCATGAGCGGGACGGCGCTGGTCTGCACGACCGAACGGCTGGTGGCGTGGAGCGAATGCGACCCCGCCGGGATCGTCTATTACCCCCGCTACGCCGAGATGTGCGACGCCAACACCAACGCGCTCTTTGCCCAGGCCACGGGTCTGGGCAAGCGCGAGACGCAGGCGCGCTACGGAATTGTCGGCTGGCCGATGGTCTCGTCCGGCCAGCGCTATCTGAAGCCCGCGACCTATGGCGACGTGGTGCGGGTCAGCAGCCGGGTGCTGCGGTTCGGGGGCTCGTCCATCGAGCTCTCGCACCGGATCGAGCATCGGGACGGCAGCCCGATTGCCGAACTGACCGATACCCGCGTCTGGGCGGTGCCCCATCCCGAGAAGCCGGGCGCCATCAAGGCCGCAAAGCTGCCCGCCGATTTCACCGCCTGTTTCTTTACCGAAGGGTGACCATGAGCCGCCTGATCGACCTGTCCGTCGCGCTGAAAGCCGGGATCGCCTCGGACCCGCCGCATATGCTGCCGAAGATCGACTATCTCGACCATGCCAAGGGGGCCGAGGAATTCGCCATGCTGTTCCCCGGCCTTGCCCCGGCGGACCTGCCGGGGGGCGCCGGGGCGGCCATCGAATGGGTGACGATGACCACCCATAACGGGACGCATATGGACGCGCCCTGGCATTTCCACCCGACGATGGACGGCGGCGCCCCGGCGCTGACCATCGACCAGATCCCGCTCGACTGGTGCTACGGGGCGGGGGTGAAGCTCGATTTCCGCGACCGGCCGGACGGGCATGTCTGCTCGGCCGCCGAGGTGCAGGCGGAACTGGCGCGGATCGGGCACCGGCTCGCGCCGTTCGACATCGTGCTGGTCAACACCGCGGCGGGCGCGGCCTATGGCCAGCCGGATTTCCTGGACCGGGGCTGCGGGCTGGGGCGCGAGGCGACGCTGTGGCTGCTGGAACAGGGCGTGCGCGTGACCGGCACCGACGCCTGGAGCTGGGACGCCCCCTTCCGCCACACCCGCGAGCGCTTCGCCGCTTCCGGCGATCCCTCGATCATCTGGGAGGGGCACAAGGCCGGGATGGAGCGCGGCTATTGCCATATGGAGAAGCTGACCAATCTGCCCCTGCTGCCCGCCACCGGCTTTCGGGTCAGCGCCTTCCCGGTCAAGGTCGAGGGGGCCTCGGCCGGCTGGGTGCGGGCGGTGGCGCATCTGCCGTGACCCATTGACAGCGCGCCCGGCCTTTGCCCCCTTGGAGCCCGGGCGCGCGGAGAGACTGCATGCGGTTCAAGGGGCTCGACCTCAATCTGATGGTGGCGCTGGACCATCTGCTGACCGAGCGCAATGTCTCGCGCGCGGCGGACAAGCTGTTCCTCAGCCAATCCGCCACCTCGGGCGCGCTGGCCCGGCTGCGCGAATTCTTCGGCGACGATCTCTTGGTGCCGGTCGGCCGCAAGATGACCCTGACGCCCCGGGCGCAGGAACTGGCCGTGGCGATCCGCGCGGCGCTGATGCAGATCGAGACGACGATCATCGAACAGCCGCGGCTGGACCTGTCGACCGCCCGGCGCAGCCTGCGGGTCATCACCTCGGATTACGTGGGGATCGCCTTTTTCGCCCGCGTCGTGCAGTCGATCCAGGCCGAGGCCCCGGGGATCAGTTTCACTTTCGTGACCCCCTCGTCCGACGCGACGCGCCAGATCGCCCGGGGGCAGGTCGACCTTGCGGTGATGCCGGAACGGTTCCTGGCGCCCGACCATCCCTCGCACCTGCTCTTCGCCGATGGCTATGCGGTGATTGTCGACGCGCAGAACGCCCGGGTGGGCGAGGCGCTGGATCTGGAGACCTTCATGGCCCTGCCGCAGGTCTCGGTCCAGCTGATCGACGGGCCGCCCAGCTACGAGACGGCGCTGGCCGACCGCTTCGGCAACAGCCGGGTGATCGACGTGCTGGCGACGAATTTCTCCAGCGTGCCGTTCTTCGTGCTGGGCACGCAGCGGGCGGCCATCGTCCACCAGCGGCTGGCGCAGATCGTCTGCGCGATGATGCCGCTGCGGATGTACCCGCCGCCGATGCCCCTGCCCGAGCTGAGGATCGCCCTGCAATGGCACCAGCTGGCCGATGGCGACCCGCTCCTGCGCCATGTCCGCACCCGGATCCTGGAGATCGCCGCGGCCGAGGGTCTCTGACCTCAGCCGCCCGCCTTGGTGAACCCGGCGATGCGGCGGTAATTGGCGGCCACCTCGTCCAGCTCGGCCTGGGTAATCAGATCCTCGATCCGGTCCTGCGGCCCGGTGACCCGCGCGGCAGCGATATCCAGCACCTGCTCGGGCCCGCCCAGCCGGTTGGCGCGCACCACATTGGCAGCGATGGGCAGGCGCGCCTCCTCGTAGGCGCGCAGCCCCAGGGGACCGGGCGCCGCCGTCAGCGCATCGGCCAGCGCGCGGGCGTCCAGCACCGCCTGGCTCGCGCCATTGGCGCCGATCGGGTACATCGGATGCGCGGCATCGCCCAGCAGCGTCACGCGCCCCTCGGTCCAGAAGGGCAGCGGGTCACGGTCGATCATCGGGAATTCCGTCACGATCTCCGTGGCTTCCAGAATCGCGGCGATATCCATGTCGGGCATCTGGAAGGCGCGGAACGGGGTGATGTAATCCATCGTCGCCCCCCGCCGCCAATCGGCGTCGTCGATGTGGCGCGGGGCGGAATGGCGGATCTCGGCCACCCAATTGGTCAGCGCGCGACCCTTCCGGCGGGCCTGTTCGCTGATCGGATAGGTCACGAACTTGCAATCGTGATCCCCGGCGATGACCATCGTGCGGCCGTCGCCGATCATCGGCATCTCGACCGCGCCACGGAACATCATCGTGCCCTCGTAATTGAGCGGCCCGTCACCCGGATGCATCTGTGCCCGGATCGGCGAGCGCAGCCCCTCGGCCCCCACCACCAGATCGCCCCGCAGGCTGCTGCCATCGGCGAACAGCACCTCGGCGCCCGCCGCATCCTGCCGGTAGCCGGTGACCGGGCGCCCGGTCTCGACCGCGCCCGCCCCGGCCCGCGCCCGCAGCGCATCGAGCAGCAGGAACTGCAGCTCGCCCCGGTGGATCGAGTATTGCGGCGCCGGGAAACCCGCCGCCATGTTGCGCGGATCGGACTGGATCAGATGGCCGAAGCGCGTGCGGTACTCGATGCAGCGGGTCTGGATGGCCATGGCATCCAGCGCCTCGGTCAGGCCCAGACCGCGCAGGATCCCTGAGGCCGAGGACATGACGTTGATGCCGACACCCAGCGGCCGGATCTCGGCCACGGATTCGAGGACCTTCACCTCGAAACCCGCCTCATGCAGGCAGAGCCCCGCCGTCAGCCCGCCGATCCCGCCCCCGGCAATGATGATCTTGACCATGGTCTTCCCCTCCCCGTGGCGCAGAACTTCTGTGCCTGTCCTGCCCTCATCTCACCCCGCGGGGCCTGTGCGGACAAGCCACGCAGGTGATAAAGACTTTTCAATTCGCAACCTCGGGATTGCCATGACGCGCCCCTATCTCGACCGTCACCGCTTCGTCCTCGGCGATGCCTCGGCGCATCTGGGCTTCCTGCATTGCGAGCGGCTGGCGGCGCGCAGCCATATCCATGACTGGTCGGTCGAGGCGCATTTCCACGAGGGCCTGTCGCAGGTGCTGGTCTTTGCGGGTGGCGTTGTCGAGGCGCTGGTCGACCACAGCCCGGCCCGGATCGAGGGGCCCGCCGTGCTCTGGCTGCCGGCGCTGTGCAGCCATGCCTTCCGCTATCCCGTGGGCATGCAGGGCTGGTCGATCACGCTGCCCGCCAGCGACACCGCCCGCATCGCCGCCGAGGCGCCGTGGCTGGACAGCTGGATCGCCCGTCCGCAGGTGCTGTCAGGACCGGGCCTGACCGAAACGCTGCTGCCCCTCGTCGCCCGGATCGAAGGCGAGAGCACCGGCACCAGCGCCGACCGCAGCATGGCGCTTGAGGCGCTGTTCCGGCTTCTGCTGATCGAGATGGGGCGCGGGCTGGCGGCCGAGGGCGCGGCCGCCACCGGCATCGCCGGGCGCAAGCAGCAGCTGGTCGCGCGCTTCCAGCGGCTGGTGGACGAAACCGCCCCCCTGCCCGACGCCGCCGCGCTGGCCCGCAGCCTGTCGGTCACGCGCACGCATCTGACCCGGGCGATCCGCGAGGTCACCGGCCGCACCGCCAGCGAGATCCTGGCCGAACAGCGGGTGCTGCGGGCCCGCCGCAGCCTGGCCTTCAGCCCCGAGCCGATCAGCGCCATCGCCTATGAGCTGGGGTTCTCCAGCCCGTCCTATTTCACCCGCTTCCTGGTGGCCCGGACCGGCGAAACGCCCAGCGCCTTCCGCCAGCGCTTTCGCCGGGGCCTGACCGCGGGTTAGGCTTTCGGGGCGATGTAGGCCGTGGCCTCGATCTCCAGAAGCGCCTCGTCCTCGACCAGATCCTTGACCACGACCAGCGACATGGCCGGGAAATGCTTGCCCAGCACCCGGCGATAGGCCGCCCCGATCTCGCGCTGATGGGCGAGGTAGGTGGCCTTGTCCTTGACGAACCAGGTCAGGCGGCCGATGTCGCCGGCCTCGCCGCCCGCGGCCTGGACCACGGCCAGGATATTCGCCAGCACCTGTTCCATCTGGCCGATGAAATCCTTGGCGACGAAGACCTTGTCGGCGTTCCAGCCGATCTGGCCGCCGACATGCAGCGTGCCGTCGGCCATCAGCATGCCATTGGCATAGCCCAGCGCCGGGGCCCAGCCCTCGGGGTGAATGACGGTCGGTTTCATGGTGGTACTCCGGTTGACTGGCTCAGCCCGACTGACGCAGGCGGAAACGCTGGATCTTGCCCGTTTCGGTCTTGGGCAAGGCGCGTGTGAAGATGATGGAACGGGGATATTTATAGGGCGCGATGGTCGCCTTGACGTGCTCTTGCAGAAGCTTGGCCAGCGCGTCGGACGGTGTCTCGCCCGCGCCCAGCACGATATGCGCCTCGACGATGGTACCGCGCGCCTCATCCGGCACGCCGATCACCGCGCATTCCGCCACCGCCGGGTGGGCAAGGAGCGCCGCCTCCACCTCGGGCCCGGCGATGTTGTAGCCGGCCGAGACGATCATGTCGTCGTTGCGCGCGGCGAAGTGGAAATAGCCATCGTGATCCATCACGAAGGTGTCGCCGGTGATGTTCCAGCCGTTCTGCACGTATTCGCCCTGCCGGTCACCATAGAGGTAGCGGCAGCCGGTCGGCCCCTTGACCGCCAGCCGCCCCGGCTCGCCGGGCGGCAGTTCCGCGCCATCGGGGCCGATCACGCGGGCCTCGTACCCGGTGACCGGCTTGCCGGTGCAGGCCGGGCGGTGGTCGGTGAAGCGGTTGGTGACGAAAATATGCAGCATCTCGGTGGCGCCGATCCCGTCGAGCATCGGCTTGCCGGTCTTGGCCATCCATTCGTCATAGACCGGGCCCGGCAGCGTCTCACCGGCCGAGACGGCGGCGCGCAGCGAGGACAGGTCCGCCCCCTCGTCCATCGCCCGCATCATGGCGCGATAGGCGGTGGGCGCGGTGAAACAGACCGTCGCCCGGTATTTCTGGATGATCTCGATCATGTTGGGCGGGGTGGCGTTCTCCAGGAGCGTCGCGGCAGCGCCGAAGCGCAGCGGGAAGATGGCGAGGCCCCCGAGGCCGAAGGTGAAGGCCAGGGGCGGCGAGCCCACGAAGATATCCTCGGGCACCACGCCCAGCACTTCGCGGGCATAGCCATCGGCGACGATCAGGAGATCGCGGTGGAAATGCATCGTGGCCTTGGGTTTCCCGGTCGAGCCCGAGGTGAAGCCAATGAGCGCCACATCGTCCTGCGCGGTCTGCACCGCCTCGAAAGTCACCGGCTTTTCCAGCGCCAGCCGGTCCAGTTCCGCGTCATGGTTCGAGGTGCCGTCGAACCCCACCACCGTCTTCAACCAGGGGCTGTCCTTGGCGCAGGCGGTGAGTTCATCCATCAGCCGCGTGTCGCACAGCGCATGGGTGATCTGCGCCGCCTCGACATATTTCGCCAGCTCGCCGGACCGCAGCATCGGCATGGTGTTGATGACCACCGCCCCCGCCTTGGTCGCCGCCAGCCAGCAAGCCACCATCGCCGGGTTGTTGGCCGAGCGGATCAGCACCCGGTTGCCGGGCTTCACGCCCAGATCCTCGACCATGGCGCGGGCCAGACGGTTGGTCCAGTCGGCCAGTTCCTTGTAGGTCCGCCGCCGCCCGTTGCCGATCAGCGCCGTGCGGTCGCCAAAGCCCTTGGCAACCATGGTATCGGTCATCTCGACGCCTGCGTTCAGCCGGTCGGGATAGTCGAACCCCTCGAGCCGCAGCTCGGGCCAGGCCTCCAGGGGCGGCAGGTTGTCGCGCGTGAAGCTGTCGACATGGGCGGAGGGTCTCAGCATCTCGGGTCTCCTGTTGGATCACGCCGGGTTTTCCCGGTCATGCGGTCATTTCTGATGGGCGGCGAGCGTCTGGCGGGCGATCACCACCCGCTGCACGTCCGACGCGCCCTCGTAGATCCTCAGCGCGCGGATCTCGCGGTAAAGGCTCTCGACCATCTGGCCATGGCGCACGCCATCGCCGCCGTGCAATTGCAGCGCCCGGTCGATGACCTGCTGCGCCTGATCGGTGGCGAAAAGCTTGGCCATCGCCGCCTCGCGCGTGACCCGGGGGGCGCCCGAATCCTTGGTCCAGGCGGCGCGGTAGACCAGCAGCGCCGAGGCGTCGACATCGACCGCCATGTCGGCGATATGCCCCTGCACCATCTGCAACTCGAACAGCGGCGCGCCCTGCACCTGCCGGCTCGTCACCCGGTCCAAAGCCTCATCCAGCGCCCGGCGGGCAAAGCCCAGCGCGGCGGCGGCGACGGACGAGCGGAACACATCCAGCACCGACATGGCGATGCGGAACCCCTGCCCCGGCCCGCCGATCATGGCGCTGGCCGGCACCCGGCAATCGGTGAAGCGCAGCCGGGCGAGGGGATGGGGGGCGATCGTTTCCAGCCGCTCGACCACCTCGAAGCCGGGCAGGTCGGGGGTGACGATGAAGCACGACAGCCCCTTGGCGCCCGGCGCCTCGCCGGTGCGGGCAAACAGCGTGTAGACATCGGCGATGCCACCGTTCGAGATCCAGGTCTTCTCGCCGTTCAGGACATAATCATTGCCGTCCCGCGTGGCGGTCATGGTGGAATTGGCCACGTCCGAGCCCGATTGCGGCTCGGTCAGCGCGAAGGCCGAGATCGCCTCGCCGCCCCGGGTCAGCGGCAGCCAGTCGGCGCGCTGTTCCTCGGTCCCGAAGAGCGAGATCGCCCCGGTCCCCAGCCCCTGCATGGCAAAGGCGAAATCCGCCAGCCCATCGTGGCGCGCCAGCGTCTCGCGGATCAGACAGAGGCTTCGCACATCGAGCCGCCCGTCCGGCGCCCCCGAATGCGCGGCGATCCCGGCCGCGCCCATCGCCGTCACCAGCGCCCGGCAGGCCGCATCGGTATCCGCGTGGTCGATGTCCAGCCCGGCGGCGAAATCCTCGACCTCCGCCGCCAGCGCCCGATGCCTTTCCTCGAAGAACGGCCAGTCCAGAAAGCTCCGATCCGCCATATCACTTTGCTCCAAATACGCACGGGGGTTCTCAGGGGGAGCGTGCTCCCCCTGAGCGGGGGGTGCGGGGGGCTGGCCCCCCGCCTTTCAATCGCCCTGAAACACCGGCTTTTCCTTCTTCACGAAGGCCTCGTAGGCCCGGGTGAAATCCTGTCCCTGCATGCAGATCGCCTGGGCCTGGGCCTCGGCCTCGATGGCCTGTTCCAGCCCCATCGACCATTCCTGCGCCAGCATGGTCTTGGTCATCATGTTGGCGAAATTCGGTCCCTCGGCGATGCGCCGGGCGAACTCGCCCGCGGTGGCCATCAGCTGATCGGGTTCGACCACGCGGTTGAAGAAGCCCCAGTTGTAGCCCTCTTCGGCCGTCATCGCGCGGCCCAGATACAGCAGTTCCGCCGCCCGGCCCTGACCGATGATGCGCGGCAGGATCGCGCAGGCGCCCATGTCGCAGCCCGCAAGCCCCACGCGGTTGAACAGGAACGCGGTCTTCGCCGAGGGCGTCGCCACCCGCAGGTCGGACGCCATGGCGATGATTGCGCCCGCGCCCGCGCAGACCCCGTCCACCGCGGCGATGATCGGCTTGCCGCAGCCGATCATGGCTTTGACCAGATCGCCGGTCATGCGGGTGAAGGCCAGAAGCTCCTTCATGCTCATCCGGGTCAGCGGCCCGATGATGTCATGCACATCACCGCCCGAGCTGAAATTCCCGCCGTTCGGGGCGAAGATCACCGCCTTGACCGTATCATCATAGACCAGCCCCCGGAACCAGTCGCGCAGTTCCGCGTAGCTGTCGAAGGTCAGCGGGTTCTTGCGTTCGGGCCGGTCGAGCGAGACGGTGGCGATGCCGTTTTCGATGCTGAGAAGGAAGTGCTGGGGCATGGGTGCTCCTGTCAGATTTCGCCGCCCGAAAGGCTCAGCGCGTGTCCGTTGATCATGCGCGCCTCGGGCGAGGCGAGGTAGAGGGCGGCGCTGGCCACCTCGTCGGGGCGGATCAGCCCGCCGATGGGGTTGCCGCTGGCGACCATGGCCTCGGCCTTGGCGCGGTCGAGGCCCTTCTTCGCCATCAGACCCTCGATGGCGGTCTGGGCCAGAGGCGTATCGACGAAGCCCGGGCAGATCGCGTTGCAGGTGATGCCCTGTTTCGCCACCTCCTGCGCGACCGAGCGCACCAGCCCCAGCACCCCGTGCTTGGCCGAGGCATAGGCGGCAATCGCCGCGCCCCCCTTCAGGCTGGCGGTCGAGGCGATGGCAATGAGCCGTCCGCCCGGCTGCATGCCGTTCAGCGCCGCGCGGAAGGTCAGGAAGGTGCCGGTCAGCGTTACCGCCAGCGTGTCGTTCCATTGCGCCAGCGTGGTGTCGCGCAGCTTGGCGGCGGGGCCGCCGCCCGCATTGGCGATCACTACGTCGAAGGGCTGGTCGAACAGCGCCGCGACCTGCGCCTCGTCCGTCACGTCGGCCTGCCGCAGGGTCATGGCGAAGCCTTCCGCCGTTTCCTGCAACGCATCCAGACGCCGCCCGCAGATCGTCACGGCATCGCCCGCTTCCGCGAAGGCCCGGGCGATGGCGCGGCCGATGCCCGACCCGCCGCCGGTGACCAGAACGCGCCTCATGCCCGGATCGTCTCGGCTTCGCGGTCGGCCAGCCGCCAGGCCTGATCGCGCCCGTTGAGATAGGGCATCGGCCAGTCGGGCGCGGTGCGGTCGCCGATGCGGGTCGCCTCGTGCAGGGTCCAGTAGGGGTCGTTCAGATGCGGGCGGCCCACCGCCACCAGATCGGCGCGGCCCGCCATCAGGATCGAGTTGGCGTGGTCGGCCTCGGAGATATTGCCGACCGCCATGGTGCGGATCCCGGCCTCGTTGCGGATCCGGTCGCTGAACGGCGTCTGGAACATGCGGCCATAGACCGGGCGAGCCTCGATGGTGGTCTGGCCGGCCGAGACGTCGATCAGATCGGCGCCCGCTTCGGTGAACATCCGCGCGATTTCAACGGCTTCCGAGGGGGTCACACCCGCGTCGCCCACCCAGTCGTTGGCCGAGATACGGACCGACATCGGCGTGCCTTCCGGCACCACGGCGCGCATCGCCGCGAAGACCTCCAGCGGCCAGCGCATGCGGTTTTCCAGCGAGCCGCCGTAGTCGTCCCTGCGCTGGTTCGACGTGGGCGAGATGAAGGACGACACGAGGTATCCATGCGCCGCGTGCAGCTCGATCATGTCGAAGCCCGCGCGAACCGCCATTTCGGTGGAGGCCACGAATTCGGCCTTCACCTGATCCATCTCGGCCCGCGTGATCTCGCGCGGCATGGCGTTGCGCTTGGACCAGGGCAGGGCCGAGGCGCTGACCAGATCCCAGTTCCCGCTGTCGAGCGGCAGGTCGATGCCCTCCCAGCCAAGGTTGGTCGAGCCCTTGCGCCCCGAATGGCCGATCTGGCAGCAGATCCTGGCATCCGTCTCGGCATGGACGAAAGCGGTCAGGCGCTTCCACGCGGCTTCGTGTTCCGGCGCATAGAGGCCGGGGCAGCCGGGGGTGATCCGGCCCTCGGGCGAGACGCAGGTCATCTCGGTATAGACGAGGCCCGCGCCGCCCTTGGCCCGTTCGCCGTAATGGATCAGGTGCCAATCGGTCGGGCAGCCGTCGACGGCCTTGTATTGCGCCATGGGCGAGACGACGATGCGGTTCTTCAGCGCCATGTCGCGCAGCTGGAACGGCGCGAACATCGGCGCGCGCAGCGGCGCATCGGGCGCGGCGCCGGCGGTGTTCTGGAACCAGCGTTCGGCGCTTTGCAGCCATTCGGGGTCGCGCAGGCGCAGGTTCTCATGGCTGATCCGCTGCGAGCGGGTCAGCAGCGAATAGTTGAACTGCACCGGGTCGAGATCGAGGTAACGCTCGACTTCCTCGAACCATTCCAAGGAGTTGCGCGCCGCCGACTGCAGGCGCAGCACTTCCAGACGACGCTCGGCCTGGTAGCGCTCGAACGCCGCTTCCATGGTCGGTTCGGAATGCAGGTAATCGGCCAGCGCGATGGCGCTGTCGAAAGCCAGCCGAGAGCCCGAGCCGATCGAGAAATGCGCCGTGGCCGAGGCATCGCCCAAGAGCACGACATTCTCATGGTGCCATTTCTCGCACAACACGCGGGGGAAGTTCATCCACACGGCCGAGCCCCGCAGATGGTTGGCGTTCGACATCAGCTCATGCCCGCCCAGATGCGACGCGAAAACCTCGCGGCATTTCTCGACGATCTCTTCCTTCGACATGCCTTCGAAGCCGAATTTCTCCCAGGTGTCCTGGGCACATTCGACGATGAAGGTCGCGGTATCGGCGTCGAATTGGTAAACGTGGGCCCAGATCCAGCCGTGATCCGTCTTCTCGAAGATGAAGGTGAAGGCGTCGTCGAATTTCTGATGCGTGCCCAGCCAGATGAACTTGCAGGCCCGCAGCTCCACGTCCGGCTTGAAAACCTCGGCATATTCCTGACGCACGCGGGAGTTGATGCCGTCGGCGCCGACCACCAGATCGTAATCCTTGCGGTATTCCTCGGCCGTCTTGAACTCGGTCTCGAAACGCAGCTCCACCCCCAGCTCGCGGGCGCGTTGTTGCAGCAGGATCAGCATCTGCTTGCGGCCGATGCCGGCAAAGCCATGCCCGCCGGAAACGGTGCGCACCCCGTCATGGATCACCGCGATATCGTCCCAATAGGCGAAATGCGAGCGGATCGCCTCGGCGCTGGTCGGGTCGTTCTGCGCCAGATTGGACAGCGCGTCGTCGGACAGCACCACCCCCCAGCCGAAGGTGTCATTGGCGCGGTTGCGCTCGATCACCACCACTTCGTGCGCGGGATCGCGCAGCTTCATCGAAATGGCGAAATACAGGCCGGCGGGACCGCCGCCAAGACAGGCTACACGCATGGATCGTCCCTCGCTCAACGCGGACATGGCGGGGCCGGGCCCCGGCAGAGGACCGGATCGACCCTCCGCTTCGGGACTCAGGAAAGCACCATTCGGGGCACGTTTCAACATTAAAGTTTTAAACTTGAAACTTTTCCCCCGGCCACCCTCTGCGACCATGACAAGGCTTGATCCGCGCGCGCGGGCGCTTAAACTTTCAGACTTGAAATAACCGCGCGGAAGCCCTCTCACCCGCCCCGCGACCCATGACCGGAGCTGCCGCATGACCGAGAGCCCTCTGCTGGACGCCGCCCCCGAACCGGCCCAGGACCCGCTGAGCAAACGCCGCCTCAAGGCCTGGATACGGCTGCTGAACGTGACCCGGCAGGCCGAGAACCAGCTGCGCGAATATCTGCGCGTCAACCACGACACCACGCTGCCCCGCTTCGACGTGATGGCCGCCCTCTGGCGACGGCGGGACGGGCTGAGCATGTCGGACCTGAGCCGGGCGCTGCTGGTCTCGAACGGGAACGCCACGGCGGTGGTCGACCGGCTGGAACGCGACGGGCTGGTGATCCGCACGCCGGTGGCCAATGACCGCCGCACGGTGCGGGCCACGCTGACCGATGAGGGGATGCGCGTCTTCGAGGCGATGGCAGCCGCACATGAGCGCGAGGTGAACGGCCTTTTCGCCGGGCTCGACGCCGCCGATCTGGAGGCGCTGCGCACGATCTTGCAGAAAGCCAGCGCCCAGGGGTGAAACGCGGCAGATTTGCCCGCTATCGAAAAGGAAATGTCCGATCGGTGAAGCCCTGCCGCTGGCCCCACCCGGCCGGTTTCGCGTCTAATCGGGGGCAGAGAGATCCCGAACCGGAGCACCCGATCCATGCACAGCCTGCTGAAAACGCTCGAAGCCCGGGGCGATCTGCGCCGCGTCGCCAAGCCCGTGGACCCGCAGCATCAGCTTGCCGCCGTGACAAGGGCCGTGCAGCGCGCGGGGGGCGAGGCGGTGCTGTTCGAGACCGTGCAGGGCAGCAGCCTGCCGGTGGTGTCCAACATCTTCGGCAGCCACCAGCGCCTTTGTGACATGATCGGCACCGGCGAGCAGACCTTCTGCCAGCGCTGGATCGCCCTGACCGAGGCCTGCATCGCCGCGCCGCCCGGCAGCTTCACCCGCCCCGCGACCGGGGCCGAGGCGGGCGGGTTCATCTCCGGCAAACTGTCCGACCTGCCCGCGATCACCTGGCACGGGCGCGACGGCGGCCCCTATTTCACCAGCGCGATCTTCCTGGCCAGTGACCCCGAGACGGGGGTGGCGAACCTGTCGTTCCACCGCTCGCAGCAGATTTCCGATCAGGAGTTGCGGGTGCGGCTGGGCGGCACGCATGACCTCGCCCGCTATCAGCGCGCCGCCGAGGAGAAGGGCGAGGCGCTGGAGGCGGCGCTGATCCTCTCGGCCCCGCCCGAGATCTTCCTCTCGGCCTGCGCCTCGCTGCCCTATGAGGCGTCGGAACTGGCGATGGCAGCGCAGATCCGGGGCGAGCCGCTGGCGATGCGCAAATGCGTGACCCTCGATCTGGAGGTGCCCGCCAGCGCCGATATCGTGGTCGAAGGCCGCTTCCTGCCGCATGAACGCCGCCCGGAAGGTCCCTTTGGCGAATTCATGGGCAATTATGTGGAAATCGGCCCCAACCATGTCTTCGAGGTCACGCATGTCAGCTACCGGCCGGACGCGGTGCTGCACGGGCTCCTCTGCGGCTCGCCCGAGGATCTGCGCCCGCTGGAGGCGGTGACGGCGGCGCGGGTTTACCGCGCGGTCAACGCGGCGGTGCCCGGGGTGATCGACGTGAGCTGTCGGCCCAACGTGATGATCTCGATCATCAAGATCAAAAAGGCCTATGAGGGGCACGCGCAGCATGTGTTCCTGGCGGCGCTGGCCTCGCATCTCGATTACAACAAGGTGGTGATCGTGGTGGACGAGGATGTGGATATCCACGACCTCGACGACGTGATGTGGGCCTATCTGACGCGGGGCCGGGCCGATACGCGGGCGATGATCCTGAACGACATTCCGGGCTTTTACCGCGATCCGAAAAAGGACCATTGGGGGCGGCTGTGCATCGACGCGACGATGCCCTGGGGGCGCGAGGCGGAATTCGCGCGCAAGTCGATCCCCGGGCAGGACGGGATCGACCTGAAGGATTGGCTGGCATGAGCCGCGCGCCGGATCGGCTGATCGTCGGGATTTCCGGTGCGTCGGGGGTGCGCTACGGCGTGCGGCTGCTGGAGATCCTGCGCGACACGCCCATTGAGACGCATCTGGTGATGACCCCGGCGGCCGAGATCACGCTGGCGCATGAGACGGATCTGAAAGTCGCGCAGGTCCACGATCTGGCCGACCGGGTTCACGCGGCGAAGGATATCGCGGCCGGCATCTCCAGCGGGTCGTTCCGCACGCTGGGGATGGTGGTCGCGCCCTGTTCGGTGCGCTCGATGTCCGAAATCGCGACCGGCGTCACCTCGGGGCTGCTGACCCGGGCGGCGGATGTGGTGCTGAAGGAGCGGCGCAAGCTGGTCCTGATGGTCCGCGAGACGCCGCTGCATCTGGGGCACCTGAGGACCCTGACCCAGCTGGCCGAGATGGGGGCGATCATCGCCCCGCCGGTGCCCGCCTTCTACAACCGTCCCGAAAGCCTCGATGATATCGTCGACCACAGCCTGGGCCGGGTGCTGGACCTGTTCGGGATCGAGACGGATCTGGTCCGGCGCTGGAAAGACTAGGGGTGTCCCATGCGTGGGGCAAGATGGCGGAGTCAGGAATTCCAAGGGTTTGGCCGGGGCCGTTACGCCTTTGGCAGGAGTGTCCCATGCCGCGACCCTTGCCCGGCCAGCGCGATCTGTCTATCCCCTGCCCCATGCGCATCCTTGAGAACGTAATCAGCGACCGCGGGTCGAAATACGCCGTCTCGGGCGGGCCCTGCCAGAGCGAGGACGAGGCGAAGGCCTTCATCAAGGAGCTGTGCCGCAAGAAGAAATTCGCCAAGGCGACGCATCATTCCTGGGGCCTGCTGACCGCGGACGGCGCCTTGAAGAACGACGATGGCGAGGCGGGCGCCGGGATGGTCATCCTGCGGATGCTGGAGCGCGCGGGGGTGACGGATCATCTGGTGGTGGTGACGCGCTGGTACGGCGGCAAGCATCTGGGCGGCGACCGCTTCCGGCATGTGCAGGACGCGGTGCGGATCTATCTGGACGCCCCCTGATCCGGGCCGAAGGCATCGAGCAACTGCCCGATCTCGCCCTCGGTCACCGGCGTCCCGCCGAGGAAGGACCGCAGGCCCGGCAGCGGATCAGCGGCGCCGGCACCCCGCGCCGCCAGCCACTCGGCGATGATCCCGGCCTGCACCCGCTCGGCCGCCAGTTCCACCGCTTTCAGCCGGTCGCGGAACCCTTCGCGCTGATCGTCCCCGACCCCGGCCACCGGCGCCCGCAGAGCGATGCGCAGCGCCCTTGCCGGGCGCACGGCGGCGGCGCGCCAGGGCTCGGACCGGCTGCGCAACGCCTGAACCTCGGCCGGGGACAGGGGCGCGCCCAGCTCCCGGGCGGCATAGCACAGGCCCAAGAGGACCATCACGTCGATGCCGCCCTGATCCTGCAGACGCAGGCAGAGGGGGGCGATGCCCGGGCGGGCATAGGCGGCGGTGATCGCCGCCCATAGCGCGTCTTCGCCGTTCATTCCGCGTCGATGCGGAAGGCGGGGGGCGTGGGGCGGGTCACATCGGGGACCGGGATGGCGTCGATCATGCGGCGGGTGAACTCGTGCTGGGGGTTGGACCAGACCTGCCGCGCGGGGCCGGTCTCGACAATCTCGCCCTTGTACATCATCGCCACGCGGTCGGCGAAGGTTTCCACCAGCATCAGGTCATGGCTGATGAACAGATAGCTCAGGCCCATGTCGCGCTTGAGTTCCCACAGCAGGTTGATGATCTGCGCCTGAATCGACACGTCCAGCGCGGAAACCGGTTCATCGCAGATCAGCAGGTCCGGCTGCATGACCAGCGCCCGGGCGATGCCGATCCGCTGGCGCTGCCCGCCCGAGAATTCATGCGGGAAGCGGCGGCCCCAGTCGATGGGCAGGCCCACCCGCTCCATCATCTGATGCGCGCGTTTCAGGCGAGTGGATTTGTCGCCGATCTGGTGGATGTCCAAGGGCTCGCGGATCAGTTGCTCAACCCGTTTGCGGGGGTTCAGCGAGGAAAACGGGTCCTGAAACACGCATTGGATATGCGGCCGGAAGCGTTTGAGCTGGAAGCGGTCGAGACCGGCGATATCGTTGCCGTCGTATTCGATCACGCCCGAGGACGGCGCTTGCAGGCCGAGGATGGTGCGGGCGAGCGTGGTCTTGCCGCAGCCGGATTCGCCGACCAGCGCCAGCGTCTCGCCCCGGTTCAGATGCAGCGAGATGCCGCGCACCGGGTGGATCATCTCTTTGCCGACGCGGAAGCTGACGTGCAGGTCGTCGATGCGCAGGAGGGGGTTGGTCATGTCAGACCCTCGCGTCGGTGACGGGGTGGTGGCAGGCGTAACCATGCGCGCCCTCATAGGTCGGATCGGGGAAGCGCGCATGGCAGAGGTCGCTGGCATTGGGGCAGCGCGGAGCGAACCGGCAGCCGGGCATCGGGTCGGCGATGGAGGGGACGGTGCCGGGGATCTCGCGCAGGACACCGCCCTGGGCCGAGGCGCGCTCAGGGTTCGGCGTCGCGTCCAGCAGACCGCGGGTATAGGGGTGGCGGGGGTTGAGGAACAGGTCGCGGGTCGGCGCTTCCTCGGCCTTGTTGCCGGCGTACATGACCATCACCCGGTCGGCGGTATGCGCCACCAGCCCGAGGTTGTGGGTGATGAGCACGATCGCCACGCCGGTATCGCGTTGCAGCCGTTTCAGAAGCCGCATGATCTGCGCCTGAACGGTGACGTCCAGCGCGGTGGTGGGCTCGTCCGCGATCAGCACATCGGGGTTGCAGGCCAGCGCCATGGCGATGACCACGCGCTGCAATTGCCCGCCGGACAGCTTGTGCGGATAGGACCAGGCGAGGGTCTCGGGGTTCGGCAGATCGACCTTGGTCAGCAGGTCGATGACCCGGGCCCAGGCCATGGCGCGGGGGAGTTTCTCGTGCTCCTCGATCACCTCGAGCACCTGTTTGCCGACCGGATAGAGCGGATCGAGCGCGGCCATCGGTTCCTGAAAGACCATGCCGATCTCGGCCGCGCGGACCTTGCGCATGGCGCGGTTGTCGGTGATCGGCAGCTCGCGGCCCTTGAAGCGGATGGTGCCCGAGAGCTTTTCCACCGCATCGGGCAGAAGGCCCATGATGGCGAGCGAGGTCATCGACTTGCCACAGCCGGATTCGCCGACGATGGCCAGCGTCTCGCCCGCGTTCACGTGGAACGAGACGCCGCGCAGGATCAGGACGCCGGGTTTCTTGCGCACGCAGATCTGCAGGTTCTCGACCTGGAGGATGGGGTTGCTCATCACTGCCCCCTCTGGCTGCGAAGCCGCGGGTTGAGGTAATCGTTCAGCCCGTCGCCCACCAGGTTCAGCGCCAGCGCGGTCAGCAGCAGGGCGATGCCGGGGATGGTCATGATGTACCAAGCATCGCGCAGGTTGTTCTTGCCCATGCCGATCATCGTGCCCCAGGTGGTGACATTGGGATCGCCGAAGCCGAGGAAGCTGAGCGCGCTTTCCATCAGGATGGCGGTGGCGATCATGATGGTCGACATGACGGTGACGCCGGACATGGCGTTGGGCAGGATCTGGGTGAAGATGATGCGCATGTCGCTCATCCCGACGACGATGCAGCCCTGCACATAGGCTTTCTCGCGCAGGACCATGAACTCGCCGCGCACCAGACGGGCGATGGCGGGCCAGCTGACCACGGCGAGCGAGAAGATGATGACCTGAATGGACGGGCCGAGGACGGCGACGACGACGATGGCCAGCATGAACTGCGGGATGGTCTGGAAGAGCTCGGTCACCCGCATCAGCAGGTTGTCGATCCAGCCGCCGTAATAGCCGGCGAAGGCGCCGACGAGGATGCCGAAGACCATGGCGACGGTGACCGAGGCGAAGCCGACCAGAAGCGAGATCTGCGCGCCGTAGAACAGCCCCGCCAGGATGTTGCGGCCCAACCCGTCGGTGCCCAGGGGCGCGCCGGCGTATTGACCGGGCCATTGCAGCGGCGGGCCCATCATCGTGTCGGGGGGCTGCGGGAAGAACAGGGGCGCCGTGGCGGCCATGAAGAACACCGTCGCCAGCAGCAGGAGGCCGAGCAGCATCATCCAGTCGCGCAGGATGGCGGTGAGAAGGGATTTCAGGCGGTCCATCACTTCAGCTCCACGGTCGGGTTGATGACGGCATAGAGCAGGTCCACGATCAGATTGGCGAGGATCACGAAGAACGAGCTGAGCACGAGGATACTGAGCAGCAGGTTCAGGTCGCGCTGGAACATGGCGTCGAACATCAGCCGCCCGACCCCGGGCCAGGAAAACACCGTCTCGGTCAGCACCGCGCCGCCGAGGAAGTTGCCAACGTTGGTGCCGACCACGGTGACCAGCGGCAGGACCGCGTTCCTGAGCGCGTGGCGATAGGAGAGGCGGCGCTCGGAAATCCCCTTGGCCCGGGCCACGCGGATGAAATCGAGGGACAGGACCTCCAGCATGCCCGCCCGGACCAGCCGGATGTAGATGGCGAGGTAGAAGATGGATTGCGCCAGCGCGGGCAGGATCAGGTGATGGGCGATATCCGCCACCCGGTCCCAGCCGGTGTTGAAGGCCAGCACGTTTTCCATGCCGGAGGTGGGCGTCCAACCCAGCGTCACGGCGAAGATCAGGATCATCATCAGGCCGATCCAATAGGGCGGCGTGCCGTAAAGCAGCAGCGCCACGAAGGAGATCACCCGGTCCGGCCAGCGGTTGGCATAGCGCGCGGCGGTGACACCGAAGACGATGCCGCCGATGACCGCGATGACGATCGCCGCACCCATCAGCATCAGCGTGGCGGGCATCCGGCTGAAGATCAGCACCGAGACCCGCTCGTTGAAGACATAGGAATAGCCCAGATCCAGCGTCGCCAGCCGCACCAGGAAAGCCCAGAGCTGGCTGAGCAGCGGCTGGTCCAGTCCGAATTGCGCGCGAAGCTGGGCGATATAGGCGGGGTCGGCGGTGCCTGCCTGCCCGGCCAGGGCCTCGGCCGCGTCGCCGGGGGCGAGTTTCAGCAGGAAGAAGTTGATGATGGCAATGGCCAGCATCGCCAGCGCACCATAGGCCACCCGCTTGGCCAGAAAGGCCCAGGGGAAGCGGCGTCGGATCGGTTTCATGCGGGGATTTCCGTAGGGCATGCAGGTGGCAGGCGGCCATCAGGCAGGGCCTGCCCCTGATGGATGGCCACAAGCCAGTCGTAGAAGCCATAGACCGGCAGGTCCAGCGCCTCGGCCAGCGCCGCCTGATAGGGCGGCAGGTTGGTGCATTCGAGGACCAGCGCCCCTGTGTCGGGCGCGCGGTCCAGAAGGGCGCGGGCGGCGGCGATCAGCTCGGCCGTGGCCCGGGCGGCGTCGATGGGGCGGTCGGGGTCGTTGGCGCGCAGGACGTTCAGCAGATGCGCATCCTCGGGCAGCGCGCCGACCGGCAGGTCGGGCGCGACCCCGGCCGCGGCCAGATGCGCCGGGGTGATCGAGCCCTGAAGCAGCCCCATCACCGCCACCTTGCCGTGCTGCGCCTGCCGGAGCGGGATCTGGAACAGCGACGAGGCGGTGAAGGGCACCGGGCAACCCTGCGAAAGCCGCGCCTGCTGGAAGACCAGCAGCCCGCACGAGGTGGTGAGGAGTTCCGCCCCCCGCGCCACCAGCCGGTCGCGCGCGGCACGGAACCCCTCGGCCAGCGCCGGATCCTCAGGATCGCCCTGCAGGATCCGGGTCATGCTGGCCCCGCCCACGGTTTCGTAAAGGACCCTGCCGCCGAAGGTGCTTGCATTGCCGATGTCACCGGGTGGCCGCGCGAAGCGGGTGTCCAGCAACAGGACGCCGACAGGCGGCAGGGTTGGCTGCGGATCGCTCATCCGGTGAAGGCGAGCGAGCCATAGGGGGCGCGGATGCCGTCAGGGCCGGGAACGAAATTCACGACATTGGCGGCGGCGATGGTGACATAGATCGGCCGCGCCACCGGCAGGATCGGCAGATCGGTCATGGCAAGCTGCTGGAAGCGCACGAAGAGGGCGCGGCGGGCCTCGGGGTCGGGTTCGACCGAGGCGTCCTCGAGGATCTGATCCATCTCGGCGCTTTCATAGCCGGTCGAGTTGACGAAGGGCGTCCCCTGCGAGGCGGCCTTCGACCACCAGAAGCGCTGCGAGCCGATGGTCGGGTCGGCGGTGACCGAGCCCGGATAGAGCGTCAGATCGTAGTCGTATTCGCCAAAGACCGAGCGGATGAAGGTCGGGATATCGGCCGAGATCAGCTCCAGATCGACGCCCACGTCGCGGAAGTTCTGCTTCAGGAACTGGCCCATCCGTTCATAGGTGTCGCCCACCGTCGGCGCGATCAGCCGCAGGCTGAAGCGCATGCCGTCGGCGCCCCGGGCGTAACCGGCGGCATCGAGCAGCGCGTTGGCGCGGGCCGGGTCGTAGTCGTAGCTCGGCACATCGGCGGTGTAGAAGTTGGGCAGGGTTTCCGGGATCGGGCCAGTCAGCATCTCGGCCAGACCGTAATAGACCACGCCCAGCATCGCCTCGCGGTTCATGGCGTGCATCAGGGCCTGACGGACCTCCAGCTTGGCGAGATGCTCGTTGCGCAGGTTGGTGTGGATCATGTCGAGCGAGTTGTTCATCTCGGTCCCGCGGGTGTCGACCTGGAAGTCGGCGCTGTCCATGAAGCGCTGGACCTGGTTGACCGGGATCGGGCCGTCACCGGCCAGATGCAGCTCGCCCGCGTCCAGCGCGGCGGCACGGGCCGAGGGGTCGGTGATGATGCGCACGACCAGCCGTTCCAGCTTCGGCTCGCCCTCGCCCCAGTAATTCTGGTTGGCGGTCATGATGATATGCGAACCGCGCTCCCAGGTCTGGAAGACGAAGGGGCCAGTGCCCACGGGCGCGTTGTTGGCCGGGTTCTGGAGGACATCGGTCCCCTCATAGACATGCTTCGGCAGCATGGGCGATTCCCAGCCGGCCAGCGCGTACATCAACGCGGGCGCAGGCTGGCTGAGGCGCAGGATGGCGGTGTGGTCGTCGGGCGTCTCCACCGCCGTGACGCTGGCCAGCGTCGAGCGGCCGCGCGGGTGGTGCTGCTTCAGGATCTCCATGATCGTGTATTGCACATCGGCCGAGGTGAAGGGCTGGCCGTCGTGCCACATCACGCCTTCGCGCAGCGAGAAGGTGATGGACAGGCCGTCCGCCGCGACCTCCCAAGCGGTCGCCAGCGCCGGGGTGGGCGAGACGTTGAAATCGTAGTTCAGCAGGCCTTCGAGCATCTTGCCCGAGACGACGGTGACCGGCGAGGCGGTGTTGAAGGCGGCGCACATGGCGTTGGGTTCGGGGGTCACGCACATGGCCAGGGTGCCCGATTGCTGGGCTTTCAGCGGGCCGAAGGGCAGGATTCCGGCGGCGAGGCCCGCACCCGAGGCCAGCAGCAGGGCGCGGCGGCTCATGGCGAAGGTCGGGGAGGTCGGTGTCTTGGTCATGTCATTTCCCTGTTGCGCGGGTCGAATGGCCCGGTTGCCCCGGCAGGACACCGGGCGAGCATTCGCTCTGTCTCCGGCGTCTTTGTTGCGGTTCCTGGAGTATTCCGGCGTGCCCCCGTTCTCGCCAGTAGGGGGGTTTCAGATTCCAGTTCTGATTTTTCTGTTATCGGTCATTTCACCGGATTGGCCCGCAATCAGGGGGTGAAGCCCGTTGCAACTGCCCCGGCCCGGGTGAAAACCTGTGCGAAATCAACAAACGGGAAACGCGAGATGGATCACCTGACGGGCGCCGGGGCGCTGGCCCTTCTGATCCGCGACTGGGCGGAGGGTCCGGCCTTTCATGTCCCGGGCGAGGGGATACTGGAGCTGGTCGACGCGCTGGAAGGCGCTTGCGTGCCGCTGGTTTCCTGTCGGCACGAGGCGGGCGCGGCGGTGGCGGCGCAGGCGGCGGGGCAGGTGACCGGGCGGCCGGGGATCTGTCTGGTCGGCCGGGCGCCCGGCGCGCTGAACGCGGCGCTGGCCCTGCACACGGCGCGGACCGACGGGGCGCCGATGATCCTGATCCTGGGCCAGCCCTCGGGCGCGATTGCGGGGCGCGAGCCCTATCTGGCCAATGCCGATTTCGTGCAGGCCTTCGCGCCCTCGGCCAAATGGGTGGGATCCTGCGACAGCGCGTCGCGGCTGGTCGAGATGCTCTCGCGCGCCTGGGTCGAGGCCTTGACCGGCCGTCACGGGCCGGTCGTGCTGGCCCTGCATGAGGAGGTCTGGCACGAGGAGATCCCCGCCGCCTCGCTCCCCGCCACGCCCCCGGCGCCGCCGCGTCCGCAGGCCCCGGGCGAGGATCTGGACCGGCTGGCCGATGCCCTCGCCGCCGCCCAGCGCCCCTTGATGATCGTCGGTGGCACCGGCTGGCGGGCCGAGGAAACCCGCTGCCTGTCGCTCTTCGCCGAGGAAAGCGGCATCCCGGTCGCCACCGCCTATCGCCGCCGCGACCTGATGCCGGCCAGCCATCCGCTGATGGTGGGCGAACTCGGCATCGGCGCCGATCCGGCGCTGGCGGGCAAGGTGGCCGAGGCCGATTGCCTGCTGGTGCTGGGGATGCGGCTGGGCGAGATCAACACCTTCGGCGCCAATGTCTTTGAAGGCTACCGGCTGATCGAGGCGCCGGTTCCCGCGCAGGCCGTTCACCATGTCCACCCCGACCCGGCCGAGTTGAACGCGGTCTATCGCACCACCTCGGCCCTGCTGGCGCATCCGGGCGACGTGCTGGCCGCCCTGCGCGCCCGGGGGCCAAAGCGGCGCGAGACGGGCGATTGGCAACGCGACCTGCGCGCGGCGCGGGAGGTGTTCACCACCGGCAGGCCCTGCCCCGGCCCTCTGGACCTGAACGCGGTGTTCCGGGCGCTGCGGGCGGCGCTGCCCGCCGACGCGATGCTGACCGTCGGCGCCGGGGCCTATGCCCATTGGCCGCAGCGATATTTCGGGCATGAGGTCTTCGGCACGCAGCTGGGGCCGAAAAGCGGCGCCATGGGCTATGGCCTGCCCGCCGCCATCGGCGTGCAGTCGGCGCAGCCCGGGCGGCGGGTGGTCGCGGTGGCGGGCGACGGCTGCTTCCTGATGCAGGGCGAGGAGCTGGCGACGGCGGCGCTCTATGGCCTGCGGGTCCTGACCATCGTGGTGAACAACAGCCTTTACGGGGCCATCGCCGCCTCGCAAAGCCGGATGTTCGGGCGGCGCAGCGGCACCGCGCTGGCGCCGGTCGACTTCACCGCGCTGGCGGGGGCGATGGGGGTGAAGGGCTGGAAGGTGCGGACGACCGCCGACTTCGGCCCGGCCCTGACGGCGGCGCTGGCCGAGGACGGGCCGACGCTGATTGAACTGATGACCGGCGAGGAGGCCTTGAAACCATGAGCGATATCATCGTCATCGGCGCCGGGATCGCCGGGCTGACCGCCGCCTATCGCCTGCATCGGGCGGGCCATGCCGTGACCGTGCTGGAGGCCGGCGCAGTGCCTGGCGGGCGCGTCGGCGACCGCGAGACGCGGGGGATTCGGTACAACGCGGGGGCGCGGCTGGTCTATCCGTTCTCCAGACCCTTCAACGCGCTGCTGGATGAATTGGGCCTGACCGGGGAACTGGTGCCGGTGCGCAACCTCTCGGCCCAATGTCTGGGCGCGGGCGAGGAATGGCGGATCGAGCTGATGCCGGGACCGGCCAGCCTGCTGACCCCGGGCCTGACCCTGGCCGAGCGGCTGCGCTTCATCGCCTTCGGGGCGGGGATGCTGCTGGCGAAGGCGCGCACCGATCCCGACGACGCGGCGAGCGCCCTGGCGGCGGACGGGATGACTTTGGCCGATTACACGCGGCAGAAGACCGGCGCCAATGTACTGGCGCGGATGGTCGATCCGGTGTTCCGGGGCACGCGGTCCTGGAATTCGGAAGAGATTTCCGGCGCCTTCTTCGCCTCGACCACGCCGCATCTGATCGGGCAGGACACGGTTTACGTCTTCAAGCAGGGCATGGCGACCTTGCCCGATGCGCTGGCCCGGGGGCTCGATCTGCGCTGCAACACGCGGGTGCGCGCGGTGACCAAGGCGGGGGCGGGTTACGCGGTCGCGACCGAAAGCGAGACGCTGCGGGCCGACCGGGTGGTGATGGCGGTCGAGGGCTCGCTGGTCGCCGGTCTGATGCCGGATCTGGGGGCCGAGGATCGAGCGTTCTTCAACGGCGTGCGCTACAATTCGCTGGGGATCGTGCATTACCGGCTGAAGGGCAATGTGGCGCCGAAGATGAATTTCTTCACGCGCGAGGCTGCCGGGACCATTGCCACCTATCAGCAAAGCGCCGCCAATCCGGCCAAGGGGCAGGCGGCGCAGCTTTACGCGCAACTCTCGCCCGAGGCGAATGCCCGGGCAAAGGCCGAGGGGCGCACCGGCGATCTGCATGCGATCATCGAGGAGCGGCTGGTGCAGCTCTACCCCTCGCTCAACGCGGATTGCGAGGATCGGGTGGAGCAATGGATCGAGCGGAAACTCCCGACCTTCTACCCCGGCTATGCGCGCAATGTGGCCGATTTCCGGGCGCGGCAGACCGGGGGGCTGGCGTTCTGCGGCGATTATCTGGCGCAATCGCTGCTCACCGGCGCCGCGGCGAGCGGCGAGCGGGCGGCGGCGCAGATCCTTGCGTCAGTCTGAGGCGTCGCGGCCCTTGGCCGGGGCCGCGGCGTGTTTGGCGCTGGATGGCAACACGCCGAAATGCAGCTTGAAGGCCGAGGTGAAGCTGGCCTGCCGCTTGTAGCCGGCGGTCTGGGCGATCTCGGCGATGGACAGATCGCCCTGTTCCAGCAGGGTCAGGGCGTAATCCATGCGGTATTTCTTGCGGTACTCGAAGATCGTCGTGCCGTAGAAGAACTTGAACCCGGCCTTCAGCTTGGTGGCGTTGGTGCCCAGTTCCTTGGCGAGGTTGGTGGCCGAATAGTTCTTGGAGAAATCGGTCGCCAGCATCTCGCGCGCGCGCTCGAACATGGCGAGGTCGCGCTGGGAAAAGCTCTGCGTGCCCTCGTCCGAGCCATCGTCCAGCGCGTCGGCGACCAGACAGATGATCTCGGTCAGTTTGGCCGAGGCCAGCATCAGGTCGCGCGGGCCGTCGAAGGGAATGTCCCACAGCGCCTGCAACGCACGGACGAAGGCGCTGTTGATCTTGCGCTCGACCAGCGGGATTTCCCCGGGCAAGGGCGCGAAAAGGCGTTCCACGGCGTTCGAATCGAGCCCGAAACTGTCGCGCAAGAGGTCGGGGGCGACGTAGATCCCCAGCAGCCGGTAACTGCCCGCCGGGAAGCGGACGGTGTAGCTGAGGTCGGGTGGGCAGCGCAGCGCCACCATCGTCGCCTCATGCACCGGATGGTCGTTGCCCTGCGCCGGGGGCGGGCTGCCCTCCTCGACGTCCCAGCTCAGACGCACCGGACCTTCGATCTGGAAATGCAGCTCGATCAGGCCCTCGTCGCGGACCTCCTCGTGGCGTTCATCGAGGGTGGTGCATTCAGTGATGCCGCAGAAGATCTGATCGCGGACGGAAAGGAAGCGGTAGAAACCGCTGCCCGCCCCGGGCGCCAGATCGACCCGGGCCGAGAAGAGCCTCTGCGCGGGGTCGGCCAGCGTGTCATAGCGGTCGGGCTGCGCGGCGAGGCTGCGGAACACCCCCGCCAGCGTGCCGCTGTCGTCCCCGAATTCGCGCCGCCACAGGCTTTTCGCGGCGGATTGACTGTCGCGCTGGCCGGTCATGGCGGGCCGCTTCCTCCCGTGCTGGCGATCCGTCCCAGATTACCGGCGCGAGGCCGAGACCTCAATCTCGACCTTGGCCCCCGGGGCGGGAAGCTGGCAGACCAGCAGCGTGTTGGTCGGGCGCACGGCGTCGAAGTGTTTCTTCAGCACCATGGCCACGCCCTTCGCGAAACCGGGCTCGGTGATGTAGACGCGGACGGTCTTCACATCGGCGAGGCTGGCTTCGGCCTGCCCCAGCGCCTTGGCGACCGATGCCAGCGCGTTCTCCAGCTGCGCCTCGACGCTGTCGGGGAAGGTCCCGTCGGCATCGGGGCCGAGGCTGCCCGAGACATGGATCACCGGGCCGTCGATCACCGCCTTGGCGAAACCGGCGAAATCCTCGGCCGGAGAGCCGGAAAAGATGCGGTCCTTCATGGCTCAGGCCTCCTCGGACTTGCGGATGATGAGCGCCTTCTTGCGCAGGAAACGGTGGAAGCCGCCGTGGCCATAGCGGGTGCCGCCGAGGCCGGAGGCGCCGAAAGCGGTCTTCTCGGCCCGGTCGCCGACGCCGCCCATGGTGTCGAAATCGTTGATCCAGACGCCGCCCGCGTTGATCCGCTCGCCCACCGCGACCGCCTCGTCCTCGTCGCCGATCACGGTGGCGGAGAGGCCGAAAATGGTGTCATTGGCGAGGCGGATCGCTTCCTCGGGTTCATCGAAGCGGGCGATGGGGATGATCGGGCCGAAGGTCTCGGCCTGCATGATCTCCATGTCCTGCGTCACGTCGACCAGCACCGTCGGCTCGCACCAGATGCCGCCGTCCTTCTCGATCAGCTTGCCGCCGGTCAGGACGCGGGCGCCCTTGGCCACGGCATCGTCCAGCTGCGCCTGCAGGATCTGCGCCTGACGGCGGAAGATGACCGGACCCAGTTCGCCCGATTGCAGCCCTTCGGTGTTGAGCGTCAGCGCCCGGGTCCGGGCCACCACGCGATCCACGAAGGTGGGATAGATGTCGCGCCCGGCATAGACCCGTTCGATCGAGCAGCACAGCTGGCCCGAATTCTCCATCGCGCCGCGCACCACGATCTCGGCGGCCTCGTCGGCATCGGCGCTGTCCAGCACCACCGCCGGGTCGTTGCCGCCCAGTTCCAGAAACGCGGTCTTGAACTGCGAGGCGGCGCGTTCATGCACCTTGCGGCCGGTGGGGACGGAGCCGGTGAAGACCACCATGTCGGTCACGTCGATCACCGCGCCGCCGGTCTCGCCATCGCCCGCGACGTAATCGAGGACATCGCGCAGATGCTCGACCTCGGCCACGGCCGCCATGAAGGGGGCGATGAAGCGGGGCGTGACTTCGGAGGGTTTCGCCAGCACGGCCGAACCCGCCAGCAGCGCCGTGATCGCGTCGATCATCGACAGGATCAGCGGGTAGTTCCACGGCGAGATGATGCCGACCAGTTGCTGGGGCACGTATTGCTGGCGGAAGCTGAGCGCGCCGTCGCCCGAGGCACCGGTCGCGGCGGCAAGCGCGGCCTCGGCGGTGGCGACGCGCATGCGGGTGATGCCTTTCAGCCCCTCGACCTCGGCCACCGACATGCCGTAGCGGCCGGTATCCACCGACAGCGCGTCGACGATGGCGTCGTAATGGCGGTCCACGGCGTCGCACAGCGCCAGCATGGCGGCCTTGCGCCCCTCAAGCCCGATCTCCTGCCATCGGCGTTGACCGGCGCGCAGACGGGCGGCCTTGGCCTCGAGGGCGGGCAGGTCCAGGGCCTCGATCCTGGTGTCGACGAGCCCGGTCCTTGGGTTCGTCACGTCGATTGCACGGCTCATCGGGGCAGCTCTCCGTCATGGGTTTTCAGCGCGTTAGCCGCAGCATGAGGGCAGCCGGGAGCGGCGGAAAGACGGCCGGGGCCGATCCTTCCGATATCGAAAAACATTCGCCGGAAATCCGCAGGCCGGGGTGAGGGGCCTCAGTCCCGGACCCATTCCATGAGGTGGAAATAGGGACAATCGTGATAGCGCCGGGCGCGGTCGGGGTCGCCGCCATGGGGCGCGGGTTCGTCGAAATGCACCAGCCGCAGGCCCTGCGCGAGGAAGGCCTGCATGTAACGGTGCATCGGCCGGTGCCAGTTCACGATCTGGATCCCGCGCCAGCCCACGCGGTCGGCGCGGGTCGAAAGGTAGTCGCGGACCTGCATCTGCCGGTTGCCCTGCGCGTCCTCGACCCAGCCGCCCGCCGTGGTGAAGGGGTTGAGGTTCGCCACCAGCAGCCTGCCGCCGGGGGTCAGGACGCGGGCCATCTCGGCAATGGCGCTGTCGATATCGGCGATGTCGATCAGGGTCAGGTAGCTGACCACCAGACCGAAACTGGCATCGGCGAAGGGCAGCGCCTCGGCCTTGGCCAGTTCGTAGCGGCCTTGCGGGTCGCGGGCGCGGGCCTGGGCCAGCAGGCCGGCCGTGGGGTCGATGCCGGCGGCCTCGATCCCCTCGGCCCGCAGCATCCGGCAGAAACGCCCCTCGCCGCAGCCCACGTCCAGCGCGGTCCGGGCGCCGCTGAGCCGGGCGCGGGCCAGCATCGGCGCGTCGAGGATATGCTGGCGCGAATAATCGCCCGTCTCGCCCATATCGGCGATCCAGGCGGCGGCCGATGCTTCCCAGCCGTTTGCGTCGTCGGTCATCTGCGGGCCTCCTTGTCGCGGAGGCGGCGGTCTATCGCCCTTCCGCGCGCAGGGCCAGAGGGTCAGGCGGCCCCGGCAACCGCCGCATAGGCCGCCTGCGCCCGGCCCAGCGTGTCGAGATAGCGCGCGGCCGCCCCCTCGCGGTCGCCCTTGGACAGCGCGGCGACAACGGCGGCGTGGTCCCGGGCCACGGCCTGGCGCGTGGCGGCCTCGGCCATGGTCACGCTGCGATAGGCTTGCAGCCGGTCGTTGCAATGATCGGCGATCTCGGTGAGGAAGCGGTTCGGACAGAGGTCGAACAGCGCGCGTCGGAAGGCGGTGTTGGCGGCGATGAAATCGCGGGGCTGGTCGGCCCGGATCGCGGCTTTCTCGGCCTCGGAGGCGGCGTTCAGCGCGGTCACATCGGGCCGGTCCGGGATCTGGCGCAGGATGTCGGCCTCGACCAGCAGCCGCGTGTGGAACATATGCGCGACCTCGGCGGGGCTGAGCAGCGGCAGGCAATAGCCACGGCCGCGTTCGGTCAGGATGCCGTTGCCGACGAGGCGGAACAGCGCCTCGCGGATCGGGGTGCGCGAGGTTTCCAGCGCCGTGGCGAGGGCGGGTTCGGTTATCAGATCGTCAGGGCCGTAATCACCGGAGCGGATGGACTCGAGCACCCAGTCGAAGACCTGATCGCTGAGCCGCTCGCGGCGCAGGACGCGGGGTCGGTCGGTCGGGGGGCTGGCGTTCATGCGGCGTCCTGCGGTCAAGGGCCGGGCGATCTTACGGGTCGGGCGGAGGCGCGACAACGCCCCTCAGCCCGGTTCCAGCCCCGAGTGGCGGTCGCGCGCGCGCGCCTGCGGGTCACGCAAGGCCGGATCACCGAAACCCGCGCCGCCCGGGACCTCGAACCGGAGCCTTTCGCCGGGGCCGACGATCTGGACGCCCTTGGGCTGCAACGGCTGGCCCGAGGCGAGGCCCAGCGCCCCCATCGCCCCGGCGGTGCCGCCCTGACGGCCCTGCGCCTGCACGGTGGTGCGGTCGAACATGGCGAACAGCGCCACGGGGCTACCGTCGCGGGTCGCCAGTTCGATGCTTTGCCCATAGCCGCCGCGGAAGGTGCCGTCGCCCGCCGACCCCGGGCGCAATTCCTTTTTCCACAGCACGATGGGGGCGTGGCTTTCGACCACCTCGACCGGCATGGCCCGCACGCCCGAGGGGAAGGCGGTGGTGGACAGCCCGTCCGCCATCGGCCGCGCCCCGCCGCCGCCCGCGTTGAAGAAGAGCGTCTCCCAGGCCGGGCCCTGCCAGTCGCCGGGGAAATGCCGCGCGACCTCGGGCCCGCCCCTCAGCTGGATACCCCAGAGGCCGGCCGAGCCCTCGGCCGGGACCTTGTCGGGCAGAATCTGCGCCAGACAGCCCAGCACGGCCTCGGGCAGGAACTGGCCGATGATGTGCCGCGCGCTGACCGGGTTGGGGCGGGTGACGTTGAGGATCGAGCCCACGGGCGCCACGACACGGACGGTCGACAGCGAGCCCGAGTTGTTGGGGACCGACGCGCCGATGATGCAGCGCGCCCCGAAGGACGCGTAGGCGTTGGTGTAATTGTAGACCAGATTAATCCCCTTGGGGTGCGAGGGGCTGGTGCCCGCGAAATCCAGCAGCACCTCATCCTCGCCGATGGTCAGGGTGCAGGTGATGGTGATCGGCGTGCCGAAGGCGTCGAGGGTGATGGTGTTGCTGGCCGAGGTCTTGGGCAGCTTGCGGATCTCGGCGATCATCGCCGCGCGGGAGCGGGCGAGGATCTCGGCGCCCACCGCCTCCAGATCCGTCAGGCCCAGCTGCGCCACGGCCTCGACCAGCACCTGCGCGCTGGCCTCGTTGGCGGCGACGTAGGAGAGGATATCGGCCTCCACCTCGTCCGGGGTGCGGACATTGGCGCGGATCATCGCCATCAGGTCGTCATTCACGACGCCCTTCCTCATCAGCTTCATCACCGGGATCGCCAGCCCCTCCTCAAAGACCGAGGCGCCGTCCGGCCCCTGCCCCCGCCCGCCGATGTCGAGCTGGTGGCAGGTACAGGCGAAAAAGCCGATGACCTGCCCGTCCTTGAACACGGGCGAGGTGACGGTGATGTCGTGGACATGCCCCGAGGCGATCCAGGGATCGTTGGTGATAAGGTGATCGCCCTCTTCCAGCGTCTCGGCGGGATGGACGGCCAGCATCTGCGGCACGGCGGCGACGGTCGAATTGACGTGGCCGGGGGTGCCGGTCTGGGCCTGCGCCAGCATGTTGCCAGCCCGGTCGAAGAGCGCGGCGCTGAGGTCGCCCGAATCGCGCACGACCGGGCTGAAGGCGGTGCGCATCAGGGTGCGGGCCTGTTCCTCGACAATGGCGATGAGGTTGGACCAGATCACCTGAAAGCGGATTTCGTCCTGTGCGGGGTTCATGTCAGCCCTCCTGCCCGGTGTAGGTCAGCAGCACATGGCCGCCCTCGATGGTCCGCGCGTCGAAGCCGCGCGGGACGTGGATGGTGGTGCCCTTGTCCTTGATGAGCGCGGGGCCTTGCAGCGGCCGGGGCCCGAGGTCGGCGCGCAGGATCTGGCGGGCGGGGACCATGGCGCCGGTCGTCAGGTCATAGAGCATCGCGGTCTCCGGCAGCGGGCGGTCCAGCCGGTCGGTGACGGCGGGCGTGGGGGCGGTGCCTTCGGCGGCAACGCGCAGGCTGAGCGCGACAATCTCGACCGGGATACGCTCCAGCGCGCGTTTGTAGAGCGCGGCGTAATGGCTTTGGAACAGCGCGTGCAGGCGGGGGGCGTCCTGATCGGTGAGGTCGGCATCCTCCACCGGGATTTGCAGGGTCTGGCCCTGCCCCTTGTAGCGCAGGAACAACGTGCGCTGCGCGACCTGCTGCGCGCCCGGGGCGGCGGCGGTGACGAAGGCGCCAGCCTCGGCCGCCATCTCGGCATAGAGGCGGTTGTAGCGCCCGGCGTCGAAGGCCGAGAGCGGCATGGCCACGCTGCGCGAGAGTTCATAGACCGCCTGCGCCTGAAGGAACCCGATGGCCGAGCCGATGCCCGCCCCCTGCGGCACGATCACCCGTGTGGCGCCCAGCTTGCGGGCGATGCGGGCGGCGTGGACGCCGCCGCCGCCACCGAAGGCGATGATCGGCCGGGGGCGCAAGTCGACGCCCTTCTCGCGCGCATGTTCGCGGGCGGCACCGGCCATCTGCTCCTCAACCACCTCGGCCAGCGCGGCAGCGGCGGCCAGCGGGTCGAGGGCGAGGGGGGCGCCCACCCCCGCCTCCAGCGCCTGCGTGGCGAGGCCGGGGTCAATGAGGATGCCGGAGCCGTCGAAATCCTCCGGCGCAAGGCGGCCAAGCTGCAGGTTGGCGTCGGTCACGGCGGGTTGCGTGCCACCCCGGGCGTAACAGGCCGGGCCGGGGTCCGAACCGGCGCTTTCGGGACCGACCTGCAACCGGCGCTGAGCATCGACCCGGGCCAGCGAGCCGCCACCCGCCCCGATCTCGACCAGATCGATGACCGGGATGCGGGCGGGCAGGCCGCTGCCCTGCCGGTGCATATGTTCGCGCGCCATCTCGAACGAGGGGCTGCGGCGGGGCACGCCCTTGTCGATCAGGCAGATCTTGGCCGTGGTGCCACCCATGTCGAAGGCGAGGATCGCCTCCTCGCCCAGATCGCGGGCCAGTTGGGCGGCAAAGACCGCGCCGCCCGCCGGGCCGGATTCGACCAGCCGGATCGGGAAGCGGCGGGCGAGATCCAGATGGCAGAGCCCGCCGTTCGACAGGAACATGAACACCGGCGCGGTCAGGCCCAGCGCCGCCAGCCCCGTCTCCAGCCGGTCGAGATAGGTCGCCACCTGCGGCTGCACGAAGGCATTGGCGGCGGTGGTGGAGAAGCGCGCGTATTCGCCGATCTCGGGCGAGACCTCGGACGAGAGGCTGAAAAGCACGCCGGGCAGCAGCGGTTGCAGCACCTCCAGCGCGCGGCGTTCATGGGCCGGGTTTACATGGGCATGCAGAAAGCACAGCGCGACGCTTTCGATCCGCTCGTCGCGCAGGGTCCGGGCGAGGGCATGGAGCGCCTGTTCATCAAGCGGCAGCAGCACCGCGCCATCGGCGGCAAGGCGTTCGGGCACGCCATAGCGCCACCAGCGGGGGATCAGCGGCTCGGGCTTGACGATGGTGATGTCGTATTGGTCGAAACGCCCCTCGTCGCCCATGGCCAGCACGTCGCGGAAACCCTCGGTCGTGACCAAAGCGGTGCGGGCGCCGTGCCGGGAGATGATGGCGTTGGTGGCAAGCGTTGTGCCGTGGACGATGCCGGTGACGGCCTCGGGCGCGATTGCAGCCTCGCGCAGGATCTGCTGCACGCCGTCGAGGATGGCGCGTTCCGGGGCGCGGGGCGTGGTCGGCAGTTTCAGCGTGCGCAGCCCCCCGGGCGTGGCCAGCGCGAAATCGGTGAAGGTGCCGCCAACGTCGATGCCGATGCGAATCTCGCTCATTCTTGCCGTTCCTCTGCGGGTGGGTCTTGCGTGTTACTCATTACTCATTATTCATTACTGCGTCAGGGATGCCAGACCCGACCCCCGCCTGTCAATCGCCGATCCACCCTGCACCGCCATTATTTTAAACTTGAAACTATACCGGGCAGGGTCTAGCCTTCCCGGGAAACGCGCCAGAGGATTGTCCCGTGCCGACCGATTTCTCCGCCACCCGCGCCCTGTTCGACCTGCCCGAAGGGGTGATCTATCTGGATGGCAATTCGCTGGGGCCGCTGCCCCGCGCGGTGCCCGCCCGCCTGCAACAGGCCGCGGTCGATGAATGGGGCCAGATGCTGATCACCGGCTGGAACAAGGCCGGATGGATGGATCTGCCGACCCGGCTGGGCGACCGGATCGCCCGGCTGATCGGGGCCGAGGCCGGGCATGTGGTGCTGGGCGACACGCTGTCGATCAAGGTCTATCAGGCGCTGGCCTCGTCGCTGGAGATGAACCCCAAGCGCCGGGTGATCCTGTCGGATACCGGCAACTTCCCCTCGGACCTGTATATGGCCGAGGGGCTGTGCCGGACGCTGGGGCCGGACTACTCGCTGAAGACGGTCGCGCCGGACAAGGTGCTCGACGCCATCGACGAAACGGTCGCGGTCCTGATGATCACCGAGGTCGATTACCGCACCGGGCGGCGGCACGACATGGCGGCGCTGACCGCCAAGGCCCATGCGGTGGGCGCGCTGGCGGTCTGGGATCTGGCGCATTCGGCCGGGGCCACGGATGTGAAAGTGGCCGAGGGCAAGGCGGATTTCGCGGTCGGCTGCACCTATAAGTACCTCAATTCCGGCCCCGGCGGCCCGGCCTTCATCTATGTCGCGCCCCGCCATGCCGAGGTCGCGCGCCCGGCCCTGTCCGGCTGGCTGGGGCACGAGGCGCCCTTCGCCTTCGACCTGAACTATCGCCCCGGCGCCGGGATCGAGCGGATGCGCGTGGGCACACCGCCGGTGCTGCAACTGGCCGCGCTGGACGCCGCGCTGGACGTGTGGGACGGGGTCGAGATCGCCGATCTGCGCGCCCGATCCATCGAACTCTGCGAGGCCTTCATCCAGGGGGTCGAGGCCGCCTGCCCCGGTCTGGAACTGGCCACGCCGCGCGATCCGGCGATGCGCGGCAGTCAGGTCAGTTTCCGCCACCCCGAGGGTTACGCGGTGATGCAGGCGCTGATCGCGCAGGGCGTGATCGGCGATTTCCGGGCGCCCGATATCCTGCGCTTCGGCTTCACGCCGCTTTACATCGGCCTTGCCGAGGTCGAAGGTGCGGTGAGGATCCTGGCCGAGATCCTGGCGACGAACGCCTGGGACCGGCCCGAATTCAAGACCCGCGCGAAGGTGACATGATCCGCATCCGCTCCTACCGGCCCAGCGACCGCGAGGCGTGTTTCCACGTCTTCCGCCGCGCCGTGCATGAGGGGGCGGTGCGCTATGACCAGCAGATGCGCGACGGCTGGGCGCCGCGCGCGACGCCTGACCTGACCACCCGCGACAAGCTGCTGGATCAGGACTGCTGGGTCAGCGAGGTTGACGGCCAGCTGACCGGCTATATGTCGCTGATGCCGGACGGGCATCTGGACACCGCCTTCGTGCTGCCCGAGGCGATGGGCCAGGGCCATGCCGCGGCGCTGTACGAACGGCTGTTGCTGCGGGCCCGGGCGCTGGGGCTATCCCGGCTGACGGTCCATGCCAACGAGTATTCCAGCCGGTTCCTCGGCCGTCGCGGCTGGCAGGTCGAGCGGGTGGAGCCGATGGCCCTGCCCAATGGCGCGCCGTTCGAGCGGTTCCACATGGCGCTGGACCTGACCCAGGGGGCGGCGGCATGAGGGCGCGGGCCGATCTGCCGCCGGTCTGCCGCGCGGCGGGCTGGATCGCCATCTGGCGGCGGCTGGCCATGGTCGGGGCGCGGGATGCGGGGCGGGCGGGCTGAAACCGCCCTTCCCTGCCCTTTCCCGACCCGGAGTCCGAAATGACCGACGCCTATGATCCCGCGCGCGAGGGCGCGCAAATGGCCTTTGACGGCCGCATGTCCTATACCGATTACCTCGGCCTCGACGCGATCCTGAGCGCGCAGCACCCGCGCTCGGACGCGCATGACGAAATGCTGTTCATCATCCAGCACCAGACCAGCGAGCTGTGGATGCGGCTGGCCCTGCACGAGATCGGCGCGGCGCGGGCCGTGCTGGCAGCGGGGCAGACGCGTCCCGCCTTCAAGATGCTGAGCCGCGTGGCGCGGATCTTCGAGCAGCTGAACAGCGCCTGGGATGTGCTCAGGACCATGACCCCCAGCGAGTACACCACCTTTCGCGGCGCTTTGGGCGAAAGCTCGGGCTTTCAGTCCTGGCAATACCGGCTGATCGAATACAGCGTCGGCAACCGCAACACCGCGCTGCTGAAACCCCACGCCCATCGCCCCGACCTGACCGAAGCGCTGGAGGCGGAACTGGCCAAGCCCTCGCTCTATGATGTGGCGGTGCGGGCGCTGGCCCAGGCAGGGTTCGAGATCCCGGCCGAGGTGCTGGAGCGCGACCTGCGTCGCCCCTGGCAGCTGTCCGAGCCGGTGCAGGAAGCCTGGCGCCAGGTCTATGCCGACCCGCACCGCTATTGGGAACTCTACGAACTGGCCGAGAAGCTGGTGGATTTCGAGGATTATTTCCGCCGCTGGCGCTTCAACCACGTGACCACGGTCGAGCGGGTGATCGGCTTCAAGCGCGGCACCGGCGGGACCGGCGGGGTGACCTATCTGCGGCGCATGCTGGAGGTGCAGCTCTTCCCCGAGCTCTGGGCGCTGCGCACCAGCCTGTGACCCGTCGGGCCGGTCCAGCCCGCCCGGGCACGGACCGGCCCCGTTCACGTGTCAGTCAGCGGCCCCCAAACCGGCGGCTGCGATACGGATTTTTCCCGTGTTCTGAACGGCCTGCGCGGACGGCAGGCGATTGCCCACGCCATGCTGCAACTGCAAGACAAGCCTTTCTCTTGAGGCCTGGTTTGTGCTAGAAACGGGCGTCTTCCATCGATTTTGGCCCGTTTTCATTGATATACAGCGTCTTGTACGAAATCTTCTGTGCGGGCCCGATCCTTCCCCATGCGCTGAAAGCGCGGGTATCGGGAACTGCTCGGGGACACGGGTGTTTCCGGCTTGCCAAGTGGGCCGCGCTCCGTTTATGGGCGCGCATCCCGGGCAGCCCCCCCTTCCGAAAAGCTGAGATCCTGACATGAAGGTCAATCACATTCTGGTGGTCTGCGTCGGCAATATCTGTCGCTCGCCGGTCGGCGAACGACTGCTGGCCAAGAGCCTGGCCGAGAGCGGCGCCGCCACCGTCGTGACGTCGGCCGGGATCGGCGCGCTGGTCGGCCATGCCGCCGACGAGACCGCAACCGAGGTCGCCGCCGAGCACGGCCTCAGCCTGGACGGCCATTCGGCGCGCCAGTTCACCCGCGAGCTGGGCCAGCAGGCGGATCTGATCCTGGTCATGGAACCCGGCCACCGGCACGAGATCGCCCGCCGTGCCCCCGACCTGTCGGGCCGGGTCATGCTGTTCGACCATTGGGTGGGCGGCAAGGGCATTCCCGACCCCTATCGTCACCCGCGCGCTTTCCACGAAACTGTGTATGATCTCATTGCCAAGGCCGCCGACGGGTGGGCGAGCAAACTGGTGCCGGGAAAGGGTCGGTAGAATGCTGGAAGACCAGAACGCCAGCGCGCGCCGCAGCCAGGCTGCCGCGCCGCCGCCCCAGGACAACAAGGCCTCCCGCAACGACGGCGAGATCGACGTCCTGGAGATCGTGTTCAAGATCTGGAAGGGCAAGATCCAGGTGATGCTGGCGATGGGCATCGCCCTGGTGCTGGCCTTCGTGATGTTGCTGAACACCGAGCCGACCTATCAGGCCGACGCTCTCCTGCAGCTGGAAGAGAACAGCAACGCCCTGGCGCTGCCCAGCGAGATGAGCGACCTGCTCGGCGCCAACGACCCGCGCAGCGTCACCGAGATCGAGATCATCCGCTCGCGGCTGGTGGTCGGTCAGGCGGTGGCCAGCCTCAACCTGGACTGGCGCGTCGAGCCGGCACTGGCGCCGGGGTTCGGCACGATGGTGGCCCGCTACAACCTGCCCGTGATCGGCGCCTTCCTGCCCGTGCGTTTTGCCCGCCCAGGCGAGAGCCTGGTGCTGCAGCAGCTGACGGTCCCGCCGTCGTGGCTGGACACGCCGCTGGAGCTGACAGTGGGCGAGGCAGGCACCTTCACGCTGGCCACACCGGATGGCGAATCCCGCGAGGGTCGCGTCGGCGAACCGCTCGCCCTGCCCGATATCGGCTTTTACCTGACCGTGGGCCGCATCGAGGCGCCCGAGGGCCGGGTCTACACGCTCATGCAGGTCAACGAGAGCGCAGCGATCACCTCGTTGCGCGACCGCCTCAGCGTCAGCGAGCGCGGCCGCAGTTCCGGGATCCTGGACCTGAGGATCACCGGCGCCGATTCCAGCGAGAACGTCCGCGCGCTGAACGCGGTGCTCAACGCCTATCGCGGCCAGAACGTGTCGCGCAGCGCGGCGCAGGCCGAAGGCAGCCTCGATTTCATCCGCCAGCAGATCCCGCAGGCCGAGCAGACGCTGCGCGATGCCGAGGCTGCGCTGAACGCTTTCCGCCAGCAGCAGGTCTCGGTCGATCTGACGCTGGAGACGCAGACGCTGCTCACCTCGGTCACCAATATCGAGGGACAGATCGCCGAGTTGCGCCTGCGCGAGGACGAGCTGTCGCAGCGCTACACGCCGTCGCATCCCACCTACCGGCTGCTGATCGAAGAGCGCACCCGGCTGGAGGCCCGGCTGGCCGAGCTTCGTGCCCAGGTGGGCGAGCTGCCCGAGACCCAGCGCCAGATCGTCAACCTGACCCGCGACATGGAACTGGCCCAGCAGCTCTACACCGAGTTGCTGACCCGCGCGCAACAGGTCGAGGTCCTGCGCGCCAGCACCATCGGCAACGTGCGCATCGTCGATACCGCCGCCGCCACGCTCAACCCGATCGCCCCCCGCCGCGCGCAGGTGCTGATGATCGGCCTGATACTGGGCATGATCGCGGGGATCGCGCTGGTTCTGGTGCGCAATGCGTTGCACAAGGGTGTCCAGGATGCCTCGGAGATCGAGCAGCTGGGTCTGCCGATGTTCGCCACCATCAACTACAGCCCGCATTCCGACACGATGGGCAAGCGCAAGGACCAGCAGCCGATCCTGGCGCTGGAGCGTCCAGACGATATGGCGATCGAGGCCTTCCGTTCGCTGCGCACCAGCCTGCATTTCGGCATGCTCGATGCCAAATCCCCGACGCTGGCCGTCACCTCGGCGCATCCTTCGGCGGGCAAGAGCTTCGTGTCGACCAACCTGGCCGTGGTGGCCGCGCAGGCCGGGCAGCGCGTCTGCCTGATCGACGCCGACATGCGCCGTGGCCAGCTGCGCCGCTTCTTCAACCTGCCCCGCTCGCAGCCGGGCCTGGCCGACATCCTGTCGGGCGAACGCGCGGTCGAGGACGTCATCCTGATGGGGCCGGTCCCCGATTTCTACGTCATCCCAACCGGCAAATACCCGCCCAACCCCTCCGAACTGCTGCTGCGGGCGCAGATGCGCGAGCTGCTGGACTGGTGCGGCGAGAATTTCGACCTGACGATCCTCGACTGCCCGCCGACGCTGGCGGTGACCGATCCGGTCATCGTCTCGCGCGAGGCCGGGGCCACGCTGTTCATCGCCCGCCACGACCTGACCCATCCGAAAGAGATTGACGCCTCGATGAAGATCTATGCCTCGGCCGGGCTGCGCTACAATGGTGCCGTGCTGAACGGCTTCGATCCACGCAAGGCGCGCAACAGCAGCCGCTATGGCTATGCCTATGGCTATCGCTACGAATACAAGCAGCGGACCGATTGAAAACGCGGGCGCGGCGCGCCCGTTCAGTCGTCCGGGGGGCGTTGGGCCCGCGATTCGCTGTCGTCACCGGGTGCGCCCTGCTCTATCGCCAGCCCGGGTCCGCGACGGCACGCAGGACGGGATACGGCGCTTTGACGGGCACGGGACATTCCGACCCCGTCGGGCAAGGGCAAACCCGATCTGGACCTTGTTGTACCGAGTTTGCTACAGACGCCGCGAAATTGCGACGCGACCTTCCCTTCTTGATCCTCGAAAGTTCTTTCCGTGACGAATCTTGACATGAAGGCTGCGGCCGACGATGCGACGCCTGTCCCGCAGGTCATCAGCGAGGCGCCGCTGATTTTTTCCCTGAGCCATTCGCTGGCGCTGATCGACCGCTCGTTCGGGATCGACCGGATCATCGCCGATAGCGGGGATGAATTCGTCGATTCCTACTACCGGCAATCGCTGCCGGGCTATTCGCGGCTCTACAACCCGTGGCAATGCATGCATCTGCCGCTGCACGACGGCACGCTGAGCGAGGGCGAGGCCTTTTTCGCCCAGGCGGCCGAGGTGGCACGGCATCTGGACGACCGGCCGGGCCAGCGGGTGCTGGAACTGGGCTGCGGGCTGGGGGCCAATTCGTTGCATCTGGCCGAACGCCTGCCGCATGTCTCGTTCCTCGGGACCGACCTGATGGCACAGCATGTCGAGCGTGCCGAGGCCAAGGCCCGCAAGCTGCCGAACCTCGGCTTCCGTCAGGCCAGTTTCGAGGATCTGCCCGAGGATCTGGGCCAGTTCGACGCCATCTTCGGCATCGAGACGCTGTGCTATGCCAACGACCCCGGGCCTGTCGCCCGGCTGATTGCCCGGCATCTGCGTCCGGGCGGCCATGTGGTCCTGTTCGACGCCCATCGCAAGCCGGGTTTCGCCAATTTCCCCGAGGATCTGGTCACGGCGACCAAGCTTTACGAGATCACCACCGCCGTAGCCCGTGGCTTTCATGACGAAGGGCGTTGGCAGGAGGCCTTCGCCGCGGCGGAGCTGGAGGTGACGGCAGCCGAGGATGTGACCGAGCAGACGCGGGCGGGGCTCGTGCGGCTGCACAGCCGGGCCACGAAGGCCTTCACCGAGCGCAAGTGGCGCATGGCGCTGCGGGTGATCCCGCGCTATTTCGCCCGCAACGCGGTGGCGGGGCTGGTCGGCTATCACGTCTGCTTCGGCGACCGCGTCGCGCCCGAGGTCAGGCGCGGTCCGATCACCTATCAGAAGATCGTCGCCCGCAAGCCGACGGCCTGACCGGCGCCCCGGCCGCGCGCGCCCCGCGGTCACACAGGGTCACTGGGCCGCGTGCAGGCCCCTGGGCCCCTCGCGCCGGCCCTTGACGGAGCCGTTGCGCAGCCGGTGCATCGCAAGGCGCATGCCGATCAGATAGACGGTAAAATAGAGCGCGAAGAAGCAGGCCAGCGTCACCGCCGCCTCGCCCGGCTGGTCATGCAGCAGGAAACCCGCCACGGCAGGCGCGGCGATCAGCGGCAGCATCACCGCCGTGGCGACGGGATTGGCGATGTTGCGGCGCGCCCGGCCGAAAAAGGCGATCTCCAGGCTGCGCAGCACGAGATGGTGGAAATGCAGCCGGTCCGGCGCGGCGAGGGGCGAGTGACGCTGATAGCGGCGGAAGATTGCCAGCGTCAGGTCAGCCAGCGGCCAGAACATTGCCAACACCATCGCGAAGGGCGTGACATCCGCGTGGCGCCCCGCCAGCAGGATGCCCATCCAGGCCAGCAGGAAACCCACGGTATAGGCCCCGGCATCGCCAAAAAAGATCGAGCCGAAGGGGAAGTTGAACAGCAGGAAGCCCAGCACCGCCGCCGCCAGCACCGAGGCGATGACGGCGATCTCCATGTCGTTGACCGACAGCGCCGTGCCCAGCAGGCTCAGCGCGCAGATGAAGGCAGCCGATCCCGCGAGGCCGTTCAGCCCGTCGATCAGGTTGAAGGCATGCGCCACGGTGGCCGCGGCAACCACCGAAACGACGATGGCGAGCGGCGACCAGGCCAGGAACAGATCCAGCCACGGCACGCCGGTGTGCGTGATCCAGGTCTCGCCGAACCAGACCACCAGCACCGACGAAGCCAGCGCCGCAGCCAGCCGGCCGACCGGCGCGACGGGAAAGCCCAGATCCTCGGCCGCGCCGGACAGGAAGAGCGGCACCGAGGCGACCAGCAGCAGGACCCAGAGCGAATCCCAGCCGGGCAGGCCCAGCAGCGCCGCCGTGACGACCGCCACGAAGACGGCGATGCCGCCAAGGCGCGGTGTCGGGGTCGAATGGGCGGCCTGGATGGCGCCGAGGTCACCCACGCGCATCAGCCGCGACCAGCTGCTGCGGGTCTTGATAACAAGGACGCCGCAGACCGTCGCGGCCACCAGAAGGGCGGCCAGCTCCTCGCTGTCGACAAAAGCACTAAACATCTGAAAAAACCTCAAAGAATATCCGTGTGAAGCAGTAAGAGCTCGCAAAGCGAGGGCCTGCGTTCCGTCATCGGTCAGAAGGGGTCCTTGGTCTGGGTCAACAGTCTCGCAGTGATGCCCCTGTCACGCTCGGGAACGTCATCATCGACGCGGCGCCAGGTGCCCGAAGGTCAAGCAAAACCGAACTGAACGCCACTTGAACGGTTAAAATCATAGTCGAATTCACGGATTCCCTCAATCCTATCGCGAAAGTTGTGAACAACTTTGCGGGGCTTCGGGCCGGGCTGCGCGCCGATCCGCCGACCCCCTGACCCAGGCCTTTGGACCGCCACGAAAAACGGCGCCCGGGGGGCGCCGTTCCCGGCCCGGGCGCCTGGCCCCGGGGCTTATTCCGGCTGCAGATCCTGCGCCAGGTTCAGGGCCTGGGCGCTGGGCAGCAGGCGGCTGATCGTGTCGTTCCAGCGTTGCAGCGGCGAGCGCAGGACATAGACCACATCGCCCGGCTCCAGCACGAATCGGGTGCCGAGCAGCAGGCCCGCGGGATCCGAGACATCCAGCTGGAACACCCGGGTCCAGACCCGCGTCACGCCGCCTTCCAGCAGCTGCTGACGGCGGAACACCAGCACGCCGCGGGCATCGGCCCGGCCCTGCTGCAGACCGCCACGCCGGGTCACGGCCTGGGTCAGGGTGATCGGCTCGACCGAAAGGTCCATGACGTCCGGCCGCGCGATCTCGCCCAGCAGATAGGCCTCCTCGGCCCGGCGGCGCGGCACGCTGACGATGTCGCCGTTGCGCAGGACCGGGTTGTTCTGCCGCATGCCGGCGCTGAGGAAGCCCTGAACATCGACGGTATGCACCCGGCCCGAGCGCTGCACCGAAACCGCGCGCAGATCGGCCGCGTCGGTGAAACCGCCCGCGGCGTTCACGGCCTCGATCAGCGTCAGGGGCACGGCGGTGAGGGGCTGGCGGTTGGGTTCGCGCACCTCGCCCGAGACGACAATGGCCTGGGCGTTGTAATCGGCGATGCGGACATCGACCTGCGGGTCGGGGATGAATTCGCGCAGGCGCTGGGTGATATCGCTGCGGATCTGGTCGACCGGGCGCCCGGCAGCCTGCACCTGGCCGATATAGGGATAGTTGAAGGTGCCGTCGGCGCCGACCTGAAAGCCGCTCTCCGCGGCGCTGCGCGATTCACCGGCCGGGAGCGTCAGCTCGGGGTGGTTGAAGACGATCACCGACAGGATGTCGCCCGCGCCGACCATATAGGTCCAGTTGCGCCCGGTCGGCAGGTCGGTGCCCGCGAAGCCGCGCGCAGGGCGGGTGAAGCCGTCGATGTTCGTCGCATCCAGCACGACGACCTCGATATCGGGGCCCAGCGAGCGCTGCGCCTGCTCGGTCACCGGAAAGCGGACGTAGCCATCTGAACAGGCCCCCACCGCCAGAGCGAGCGCCAAGGCGCCAACGCCCTTTGAAAGGGTCCGACGGACCATGTTCAGCATACTTGTACCCCGGTCCACTGGCCCCATCTCGTGCGTCGTCATCATCTTCTCACAATTCCAATGTGCGCGCGATGTTTCCGTATCAATGTCACAGCCATCCATACCGCGCAAATCCTCACGTCACCTAGCACGGTGAATCACGAACTCAACCGATATTGCTCACCAAGTGTGACGGTTGCGCCACACTCTCCGGGCCGGGGGCGCCGCCCCGGCCGCTCGTCCCCCCGATAGCGCAGCGCGGCGCTCCGTTCGAGACGAAAGTGCCTGCCGGGTCCCCGATCCGCGCATCTTCGCCGATCGGGCCTGACCGGCGCGGCCAGAGCACAGACCCTGTGTCGACCGTGTCGGCATTCGCAGGCCAATTCGGCCTGACGCATCACAAGGCTTGAGAAAGACAGGAGATTAGCGTCCTAATAACCCTTCGACCGCGAGATTCGCGTCGTAGTTGCGTGTGATTGCCCAGTCCCTGCGGAGGTAAGGAATTGGATGACGAGCGTTTCGTCGAGACCTCGGAGTTGCGGGAGCAGATCGTCCTGGTCCTTCGGCTCAGCCTGACACCGGCGTGTCTGGGTGCGGCCTTCATCCCGCTCGCCGCGTTTTTCCCCGCCTTTGACACGGTGATCGTCTGCGACCCGGCCGGGCCCGCCGCGCCGCTGCAGGACGCCATTGGCGCGCTGGCCCGGACACTGCGGCACCGGCCGCGCGCGCTGGCCACGCCGGAGGCGGGCGGAGCGCCGGAATGGCCGCTGGCATGGCCCCTTGGCGAGGGGGTGATGCGCGGCGTACCGATCCATGGTCCGGACGGCGAGGCGCTGGGCCTCTTCGTCATCGCCACCCGCGAGGCGGGGACGGCGCCGCTGGAACAGCCCTGCGTCGCCTCGGCCCTGGCGCTGCTGCGCAGCCTGGTGAAGGGCAGCGGCAGCGCCCACCAGCTGCTTCTGGCCTACAGCATCGAGAAGCGGCGCGCGCAGCGGCTGGCGGCGCTGGCCGAGAGGGACGGGCTGTCGGGGCTGCTGACCCATCAGGCCTTCCGCGCGCGCTGCAACGAGCGGCTGGGCGACGGCGCAGGACGGCATGCGCTGATGATGGTCGATGTCGACCGGATGAAGCAGGTGAACGACGTCTACGGCCATCCGTTCGGCGATGTCTATCTGTCCGAGATCGCCGCGGCGCTGCAGCGCAGCCTGCCCGGCGACGCGGTGATCGGCCGGATCGGCGGCGACGAATTCGCGGCCCTCGTGACCCTGCATGCCGATGTGAAGGACCAGCTCGAGGCGCAGATGAACCGCTGCGGCAGCGATGTGCAGCGGGTCGCGGCGCGGCTGGGCAAGCCCAACCTCGGGCATGTCAGCATCGGCGCCGCGGCGCAGACCAGCCCGCAGATCCCGCTCGATGTCCTGATCGAACAGGCCGATGCCGCGCTCTACGCCTCCAAGCAGTCCCGGTGCCGTCCGGGCGAGATCTATGACGCGTCGGTCCACGCCAATTTCAGCGCCACGCTGATCCGGCCGCGGTTCCTGCGGGCCATCCGGCGGGGCGAGCTGGAGCCCTATTTCCAGCCGATCATCGACCTGACCACCGGGCGGCGCGCGGGCTACGAGATGCTGGCGCGCTGGAACGATCCGCCCCGGGGCCTGCTGGTGCCGCAGCAATTCTCGGCGGTGTTCTCGGCCCCGGAACTGGCCGAGAAGCTGACCGAGGCGCTGCTGGACAAGGCGCTGGCCGCCTTTGCCGGCTTTGCCGAGGCACCGGGGCAGACCCTGTCGGTCAATCTGGGCATGGCCGATCTGGTCAAGCCGGAATTCGTGTTCGAGGTTCAGACGCTGCTGACCCGCCACAGCCTGCGCTGGGAACAGATCGTGGTCGAGGTGACCGAGAACACCATGCTGGGGGCGACCACCGGGCCGGTGTTCCAGAACCTCACCGAATTGCGCCGTCGCGGGGCGCGGGTGGCGCTGGACGATTTCGGCACCGGCTATGGCGGGCTGGGTCATCTGCGGCTCTGGCCGGTGGACATGATAAAGATCGACCGCAGTTACGTGGCCGAGATGCGGCAGGGCCCCTCGCAGCGGGTGATCGCCAAATCCCTGATCGAGATCGCCCGGGCCTTCAACCTGTCGCTGGTCGCCGAAGGGGTCGAGGACGCGCCGACCGCCGAGATGCTGCTCGGCATGGGCTGCATCCTTGCCCAGGGCTATCACTTCGGCCGCCCGGCGCCCGAGCGGGCCTATCGCACGGCGTGAGACGCTTTTGTCGCCCCGCGCCCGCCTCCGCCGTCGCTGCGCGCCGCTGGCGTCGGGTGGGGCGGTGCCAGGCAGGTGGCACCGGAAAGCGGAGGAACAGGTCATGACCGACTCCGAAGAAAAGGCCCCCGGGGACAGGGCGATCCCGCTGGTGGTGATCGGGGCCTCGGCCGGGGGGCTGGTGCCGCTGGAACGCTTCTTCGCCCATGCGCCGGATTCCGCGGGCTGGTGCTTTGTCGTCATTCAGCACCCGTCGCCCGATCACCGCCCGATCACGGATGCATGGCTGGCGCGGAAAACCCGGCTGGCCATCCGCCATATCGAGGACGGGGCCGAGATCGCGCCCGATACGATCTTCCTGAACCGGCCGGACACCCGCGCGGACTTGCAGGGCGACGTGTTTCGCACCGCGCCCCATGCCCCCGAAGACCCGGTGCCGTATCGGCCCATCGACACGATGGTCGCCTCGCTGGCGCCGCGCGCCGGGGGCAAGACCGCGGCGGTGATCCTGTCGGGCGCGGGCCGCGACGGGGCGCAGGGGGCGCAGGTCTTTCACGCCGCGGGCGGGGTGCTGGTGGTGCAGGACCCGGCCGAGGCGGATTTCCCCTCGATGCCGCAGGCGATCCTGACGCTGGGCATCCATGACCGGGTCGCAGGCGCCGCCGAGATCCCGCAGGCGATCCACGAGATCTTTGGCGCCATCCCGAAACCGGCGCCCGAGGCCCGCCCCGGGACCGAGGACATCTTCCTGGCGATCCTTCGCCTGCTGGAACGCCAGCGCCACCTCGATGTCAGCGCCTGCAAGGAAACCGACCTGCAGCACCGGATCATCCGGCGGCAGCATCTGCGCGGGATCGAGGATCCGGCCGGGTATCTGGCGCTGCTGCGATCCTCGCCCGAGGCGGTGAACGAGCTGTACCACGACCTGCTTGTCGGCGTGACCGGGTTCTACCGCGATCCCGAGGCCATCGCCCGGCTGCGGGAGACCGCGCTCGCCCCTTTCGCCGCCGACCTCGGCACCGAGACCCCGGTACGGGTCTGGGTCGCCGGATGCGCCGGCGGCGAGGAGGCCTATACCATCGCCATCGAACTGGCCGAGGCCCTGCGCGCCACGGGCAACCCGCGGGGCTTTCGCATCATCGCCACCGATGGGCACCAGCCCTCCATCGAGCGGGCCTCGAACGGGACCTATCCGGCGGCGGCGCTGCGCAAGATCCCCAAGCCGCTGCGCCAGCGCTATTTCGAACGGCGGGGCGAAGACTACACGATCGGCGCCTCGCTCAGGCAGCGGATGATCTTTTCGGTCCATGACACGCTCACCGATCCGCCGTTTCTGGACCTCGATCTGGTGTCCTGCCGCACCTTCCTGATCTATCTGCGGGAAAAGGCGCAGGCGCGGGTCATCTCCATGTTCCTGTTCGGGCTGCGCAAGCATGGCGTGCTGCTGCTGGGCCCGTCCGAGACGCCGGGCCAATTCGCCGATGACTTCGAAACCCTGGACGGTCGCTGGCGGCTGTTCCGCAAGACCTCGGGGCCACGGGTTCTGGCGCGCGAGGGTCTGCCCAGACGTCTGACCCGGCGCGTCCCCGGGGACGAGGCGCCCGGCGTCCCCCGGGGGCAGGCGGCGCCGACCCTGTCGCGGCGGGCCTCGGCCGGGCCGGGCGACTATGCCGAGCACCGCGGGCGCGAGGCGTTGATCAGGACCACTGAGCACCTGCTCGAAACCTATGCGCCCTCGTCGATCATCGTCTCGTCGGATGGCGAGGTTCTGGCCTGGTTCGGCGCGGCAGGTGCCTTGGTCGACACCCCCAACGACCTGACCGAATGGTCGGTGGAACACATCCTGCACCGCGACCTGCATTTCCTCATCAACCGGGCGCTGGAGAAGCTGCGCGGCGGGGCGATGGTTCCGTTCTCGCGCCGGGTGACGGTCGATCTGAACGAGGGGCGCCAACAGGGCGTGACCCTGCATTTCGAGCCGCTGGACCGGCACCGGGAACCGCTGCTGTTGCTGATCCGCGTCCGGCTGGAGGCCGGTGGCGAGGAAGCGCACGCGGTCGATGAGGCGCGGGTCACGGTCAGCGCCGGGCACGAAGAGCAGCCCGCCGAACTGTCCCGCCTGCACACCGAGACGGAATCGCTGCTGACGATCCTGGACATCGGGCTGCTGGTGGTCGACGCAAGGCTGAACATCCGTCGGTTCAGCAACCATGTGGCCCGCTGGTTCCTGCTGGAAAAACCCGATGTCGGGCGCAGCCTGAGCGTGGCGGGGCCGAAGCTGTCCTTCGTCGACCTGCCCGCCGAAGTGACGCGGGCCATCGAGGACGGCGCCGTCTTCTCGGGTCAGGGCATGACCGACTCCGGCCCCCTGTCGCTGGAAATCCATCCCATCGCCGACCAGCGCCACGGCGGACAGCCAGACGCGGCCTTCGTCATCTTCCGCAGGCCGACACGCTGAGGCGTCGGCCCCTTTCGGTCAGCGGGGTCAGGCGGCGGGCGCGAGCCGGTCCAGCGCGTGGCAGGCCGCCTGACCGATGGGGGTCGGCCGGGGCTGCGGCACCTCGCGTTTGCAGCGGTCATGGACCAGCGGGCAGCGCGGGTGGAAGGCGCAGCCGGGGGGCGGGGAGATCGGGTTCGGGATCTCGCCCTCGACCGCGTGGCGCCGGCGGCCGGACAGCGCCAGATCCGGCACCGCATCCAGCAGCATCCGGGTATAGGGATGCTGCGGCTCGGAAAACAGGCGCTTGCCCTGCGCCACCTCGACCAGACGGCCGAGGTAGAGGACGCCGATCCGGGTGGACATATGCCGCACGACCGACAGGTCATGGCTGATGAGCAGGTAGGTCAGGCCGAATTCGTCCTGCAGATCGCGCATCAGGTTCAGGATCTGCGCCTGCACCGACACGTCCAGCGCCGAGGTCGGCTCGTCGCAGACGATGAACTCGGGTTTCGAGGACAGGGCGCGGGCGATGGCGATCCGCTGGCGCTGGCCGCCCGAGAACTCGTGCGGGAACTTGTTCACGTCACCCGCGGACAGGCCCACGACCTCGAGCAGCCGTGCGGCCTCGTTGCGGGCGTCGGTCGGGTTCATCAGGCCGAAGGTGCGGATCGGCTCGGCGATGATCTCGCCCACCCGCCAGCGCGGATTGAGGCTGGCGAAGGGATCCTGAAAGATCATCTGGAAGCGGCGGCGCAGGCTGCGGGGGATGCCCGCGCCCGTGTCGATCTTCTGCCCGGCAAAAGTGATGGTGCCCGCGGACGGCGGCAGCAGGCCCACGACCATCTTGGCGATGGTCGATTTGCCGGACCCGCTTTCGCCGACCAGCGCGAAGGTCTCGCCTTTGGCGATCTCGAAACTTACATCGGCGTTGGCGGTGAGGAATTGCTTCTCGTCCCGCTCGATCACCCGGTTGAGCCAGGGTTTCGAGACGTCGAAACGGCGGGTCAGGCCCTCGATCTTCAGCAAGGGTTCAGCCATGGGGCACCTCCTGCGCTTTGGCGGTGTCGTGCAGCCAGCAGGCCACCTGACGCCCGCCCGCCAGCGCCAGCAGCTCGGGGCGGTCGGTGAAACAGGGGGCGAAGGCCCGGTCGCAGCGCGGGTTGAAGGCGCAGCCCTGCGGGATGGCATTGAGCCGCGGCATGGCGCCGGGGATCTGCACCAGCCGGTCGCTTTCCTGGGTCAGCGTCGGGATGGAGCCCATCAGGCCGCGGGTATAGGGATGCAGCGCCTCGGTGATGACCTCGCGCACCGGCCCGATCTCGGCCACGCGCCCGGCATAGAGCACGGCCACGCGGTCGGCGGTCTCGGCGATGACGCCCATGTCATGGGTGATGAGCATGACGGCAGCGCCGCGTTCGGCGCAGATGTCCTTCAGCACCTCGATGATCTGCGATTGCACGGACACATCCAGCGCCGTCGTCGGCTCGTCGGCGATGACCAGCTCGGGCTCGGCGCAGAGCGCCAGCGCGATCACCACCCGCTGCCGCATGCCCCCAGAGAAATGATGCGGGTAATCGTCGATCCGGCGGGCGGCGGCGGGGATGCCCACGCGGTCCAGCAGGGCCACGGCGCGCTTGCGGGCCTCGGCTTCCGAACAGTCGATATGGGTGCGGATCGTCTCGATCAGCTGCTGCGCCACGGTATAGAGCGGGTTGAGCGAGGTCAGCGGGTCCTGGAACACCATGCCGATCCGCTTGCCGCGGATCCTGCGCAGGGCCTCGGGACGGAGGGTGTCGATCCGCTCGCCCTTGAGCCGGATCTCGCCGCCCGCGATGCGGCCGGGCGGCTCGATCAGGCCGATGATGGCGGCGCCGGTGATGGATTTCCCCGCACCGGATTCGCCGACCATGCCCAGCACCTCGCCCGGCATGATGTCGAAACTCACGCGGTCCAGCGCGCGCAGGGTTCCGCGGCGGGTGGGGAATTCCACCACCAGATCGCGGACGGACAGAAGGGGGTCAGCCATGGCGGGCTCCCTTAACGAAGACGGGGGTTCAGCGCGTCGCGCAGCCAGTCACCAAGCAGGTTGACCGACAGCGCCAGCGCCAGAAGGGTGAGGGACGGGAAGAGCAGGATCCACCACTCGCCCGAGATCAGGAAGCCCTGGCCGATGCGGATCAGCGTCCCGAGGCTGGGCTGGGTCGGCGGCACGCCGACGCCGAGGAACGAGAGCGTCGCCTCGGCGATGATGGCCAGCGCCAGGCTGATCGTGGCGATGACCAGCACCGGGCCCATCACGTTGGGCAGGATGTGGCGGAACATGATCTTGGCCGGATGGGCGCCGATGACCCGGGCGGCCTGCACGTATTCCTTGTTCTTCTCGACCATCGTCGCCCCGCGCACGACCCGGGCGAATTGCACCCAGTCGCTGAGGCCGATGGCGACGATCAGCACCCAGATCGCCAGCTGGTCGCGCATGTTGTCGGGGATGAAGCCCCGGGCGATGCCGAAGATCAACAGCGCGATCAGGATCGCCGGGAAGGCCAGCTGCACATCCGCGACCCGCATCAGCGCGCCATCGACCCAGCCGCCGCGCCATCCGGCGTAAAGCCCGATGGAGATGCCCAGCGTCATGGCAAACAGGACCGCCATGGCGCCGACGAAAAGCGAGGTGCGGGTGCCGTACATGATGGTGGACAGCATGTCCCGGCCCTGATTGTCGGCGCCCATGAGGAAGGTCTCGCCGGTGAAGGCGTTCGGCTCCATCGGCGGGGTGAAGCCGTTCATCAGGTTGAGGCCGCCGGGGTTGTAGGGGTTCATCGGCGCCAGCCAGGGCGCAAGGACCGCGCAGGCGATGATGGTCAGCGCAACCAGCGTGGCGACGATGGCGACCGGCGCCGTGCGGAAGGCATAGAACAGGTCGCTGTCCCACAGGCGATAGAGGCGGCCGGGGGTCTTGCCGGGGGTGTTCGGGGTCATGGCGGGGCTCCCGTCAATGGGCCTTGCCGGCGCGGTCCACGCGCAGGCGGGGGTCGACGGCGTAATAGAGAAGGTCGACGATCAGGTTGATGACCACGAAGATCAGCGCGATCATCATCAGATAGGCGGCCATCACCGGCACATCGACGAAGCGGACCGAGTTGATGAACAGCGCGCCGACGCCGGGCCAGTTGAACACCGTCTCGGTGATGATGGCGAAGGCGATGATCGAGCCCAGTTGCAACCCGGTGATGGTGATGACCGGCACCAGCGTGTTTTTCAGCGCATGGCCGAAGTTCACCGCGCGGGCCGACAGGCCGCGGGCCCGGGCGAATTTGATGTAATCGGCGCGCAGGACTTCCAGCATCTCGGCCCGGACCAGCCGCATGATAAGCGTCATCTGGTAAAGGCCCAGCGTGATGGCGGGCAGGATCAGCGCCAGGCGCCCGGAATGGGTCAGCAGGCCCGTGGACCAACAATCCCCCAGCGCCACGACCTCGCCCCGCCCGTTCGAGGGCAGCCAGCGCAGTTCCACGGCGAAGACCCAGATCAGCAGCACGCCGATCAGGAAGGTGGGCAGCGACACGCCGATCAGCGAGGCAGTCATGATGATGTTGGACAAGACGCCCCGGCGTCTGAGCGCGGTATAGACGCCGAGCGACAGCCCCAGCACGAAGGCCAGAAGCCCCGAGACCAGCGCCAGCTCGACCGTGGCGGGCAGGCGTTGCAGGATCAGCTCGGTGACCGGCATCTGCAGCCGGTAGGAGATGCCGAATTCGCCTTGCAGGGCATTGCCCAGGAAGCGGCCGAATTGCAGGACGATGGGGTCGTTCAGACCCAGGCTGTCGCGCAGGGCCTGGCGGTCGGCGATCGAGGTCTCTTGCCCGACCATCGAATTGATCGGGTCGCCGACGAAGCGGAACAGCGTGAAGGATACCGCGGCGACGGCGATCATGACGATGACCGATTGCAGCAGGCGACGGATGATGAAGGCGATCATGGGCGGGTCCCGGAATGGGGCGAGCGCAGGGAAATCAGCGGCGCTGATGTCTGGGGCCGAAGCGGCGCCCGGGCCGGAGAAGCCCGGGCGCCTTGACCAGGCGGATCAGTCGATGGTGACAGTCCACAGGGTCGGCGAGTTCTCGGGATGAACGTCGATGTTGATCCCCTCGCGGACCGCATAGGCCAGCAGCTGGTTGTGCACGTTCAGGAACACGCGGTCTTCCATCACCCGGTCCCAGATGCGGGCGATGGTGGCGTTGCGCTCGTCCAGATCGGTCATCGTGGCGATCTCTTCGATCATCGCGTCAACCTCGGGGTTCGAATACTGGCCGCCGTTATAGGCGCCATACGACCCTTCGCGGGTGTGAACCAGGAAGTTGAAGACATAGGCCGAATCGAAGGTCGGCACGCCCCAGCCCAGCAGATAGAAATCCGTTTCCAGATTCTCGATCAGCGGGAAGTGCAGCGAGCGGGTCTGCGAGTTCAGCGACACGTTGATGCCGATGCGGCCCAGCATGCCGACGGTGGCCTGGCAGATCGCCTCGTCGTTCAGGTAGCGGTCGTTCGGGCAGTCCAGCTGCACCGAGAAACCGTCCGGATAGACCGAGCGCACCAGTTCCGCGGCCCGCTCGTAATCCGGCGCGCCATAGGCGTTCATCTCTTCGGTCCAGCCGTTGACGAAGGGCGGCAGCGGCGCAGCCGAGGGCTGCGACTGGCCGCGCATCACCACCTGACGGATCGCGTCGCGGTCAAGCGCCAGCGCCATCGCTTCGCGGATCTCGGGATGCGAGAAGGGGTTGTCCGCCACGTTGGTCGACCGCAGGGTCGGCGAGGTCGCGTTATAGGCGAAGAAGATGTTGCGGTTCTCGGGCCCGGTGGTGATGGCGATGCCGTCGGTCTGTTCCAGACGGGCGATGTCCTGCACCGGCACGTCCTGGACGAAATCGACCTCGCCCGACAGCAGCGCGGCGATGCGGGTCGCGGCCTCGGCGATCGGCTGGTAGATCACCTCGGTCACCTGCGGCGCGTCACCGTAATAGCCGTCGAAGACCGAGAGCACGGTGCGCACTTCGGGATCGCGCGAGACCAGCTGATAGGGGCCGGTGCCGTTGGTGTTGCGAACCGCGAAATTCTCCTCGCCGGCGGCGTAGTTCTGCGGCGCCACGACGTCATTCGCCTCGGCCCAGGTCTTGTCGACGATGAAGAAGTTGGTGAGGTTGTTCGGATAGAGGGGCGACGGACCGCTCATCTGCACATGCACGGTGTACTCGTCCACCGCCTCGGCGCCGACCACATCGGCGTGGATGGCGCGGAAGCCCGAGCTTTCGTGCAGCACGCGCTCATACGAGAACACGACGTCTTCGGCGGTGAAGGCCGAGCCGTCATGGAAGGTCACGCCTTCGCGCAGGTGCAGCACCCAGATCGTCGGGTCTTCGGGGTGAATTTCCCAGCTGGTGGCCAGATCGGGCGTCAGCGAGCCATCGACGGCGCGCGACACCAGGGTGCCGTAGACATGGCGCAGCAGCGCCAGGGTCGGGCCTTCGTTCTGGCTGTGCGGATCGAGGGTCAGCGCATCGGCGACGCGGGCCCAGCGGACGGTTTCGGCCTGTGCGGCCCCGGCGGCCAGGGCCAGCGCGGCAACCGAAGCCGAAAGGCTCAGTGCGCGAGCGAGCTTGGTCATGGTCGTCTCCTTGATGGTGATTTGCCTGCTTCTTTCAGACAATCAGAGGAAGAGACACAGATTTTATCAACGAGTCAATTCTGCCGCATCGCCCCGGTGCCGCTTTTATCGCCAAATGCCGTAACGGCAGCAGAGCAGATCGGAAACCGCTGAATAAACTGTCCGACCGCGGATGGCTTCTTGTGCCGGAAGCCTTTGACAGGATTGCGTTTTCTTTCCCGTCTCGGGATACGGCGCTGTTTGCTGCGAATGCAGCGTCGGAATTCCCGGCCCGTTGTGCGGTCTTTGGCCCGCGGCGGGTAATTCCTTGCCGTGCGAAGGTTTCCAAAAGGATCCGTCAACCGCCGACCGAGGGCTTTCCGCCGCCCCGCCCCCAGCCCGGAAAGGCAGGGAGCAGGGCGGCGGCCCGATCAGAAGTCCAGCCGCCAGGTGAGGCCGATCTGCGGCGTGATGGAGCCGGTGCCCAGCCCGTCCAGCCGGACCTCGCCGGTCCAGTTCAGCCCGCGGCCCGAGTCATAGCCGAAGCCCAGCCAGGCCCGGCCGCGCGTGTCGGCAATCGGCGCGGTCGAGGTCAGGTTTTCCAGACCGCCGTTTGAGAAGACCAGCGAGCCGCCGCCGTTGACCGTCAGCACCCCGCGCTCCAGCGCATAGACCCTGCGCACATCGAGCCCCAGCTCGCCCTGCAGCAGCGAGACGCTCTGCGCGGCGATCGGGTTGCCGTAACCGTCGATGAAGCCGTCGTGGCTGTCGGTGGTCTGGCTGATGGCAAGGCTGGGCGTGAAGATCAGCGCCCCGCGGGTCATCTCGCCCGCCAGCCGCACCGAGCCCAGCCAGCGCTCAGTCTCGAAGCCCGAGATGGTCAGGCCGTTGTCGATCGACAGCCGGTTGCGGGTCTGGCCATAGAGCAGCCGCGCCTCGTAGAACAGCGGGTTGTCGCCGATCTGGCCCGCCACATAGGGACCGGCCAGCCAGCCCTGCCCGCGCACGAAGCCGGTGGCATCGGTGCTGGTCATGCGGTCGAATTGCAGCATGGCGCCGAAGATCAGCCGCGGCCCGCTGACGAATTCCGCCCCGATCACCCCGAACAGATAATCCGACTGCAGGCCGCCGTCGTTGTTCCAGCGGCCATGGATATCGGCCCAGATGCCGCTCTGCCAGGAATTGCGGAAGGCGAATCTGCCGTCGATGCCGCGGCTGGCGATGTCCAACCCGCCCGGCGCGCTGCCGCGCAGCCGCGCGATCAGGTCGGGCTGGCTGGCCAGCAGCGCATCGGCGCGGTGCAGCATGAAGGTGGTCACCCGCTCTTCGGTCAGGGCCACGATCTGGCCCTCCACCCGCAGCAGGTTCGAGACCAGATTGGCCGCCCCCAGGCTCGAGTGCGCGACACCGGCCGGGATCTGCACCGTGACATCGCCGACCCCGGTCGGGATGATGGTGATGTCATAGCTCTGCCCCAGGCCGCTCAGCGCCGTGGCGCTGCCGCCGGTCACGGTGATCTCGCCCAGCATGAGCCCGGTCACCGCTTCCGAAAAGGCGGCGCTGACCGTGATCGGCGCCCGGCTGGTGATAGCGGTCGCCGCCGTGCTGAGCGTCACCGAGGGATAGACGGTGATATGCGTCAGGCTGGCCAGCGAGGCGGCGGCATTGCCGTTGCCGGCCGCGTCCTGCACCCGGTCGGCCGGCAGCATGACCGAGACCGGGCCATCCTGGACCGGGGTGATCTCGATCACGTAATCGGTGCCCGAGCCGCTGACCGTGACCGTGGCATTGGTCGCCACGATCTCCGAGGCGGTGAGCCCGTTGACCGGCTCCGAGAAGGTCAGCCGCAGCGTATAGACGCCACCGACCGGCCCGGTCAGCTGCGAGGAGACGATGCCGGGCGGCGTCGAATCATGCAGCGCCGTCACCGGGGTCGAGGCGGTGTTGTCGTTGCCCGCCAGATCCTGGGTCGCACCGGCCGGGACGGCGACGCTGAAGGGCCCGTCGGCCAGCGGCGTCAGGGTCAGGGTAAAGACCTCATCCCCGCCCGCGATGGTGGCCGTGGCGTTGGTCAGCGCCAGATTGCCGGCGGCAAGGCCGGTGACGGGTTCCGAGAAGGTCGCCGTGGCGGTATAGACCCCGCCAGCCGGCCCGGTGATCGGCGAAAGCAGCACTGTCGGCGGGGTGGTGTCCGGCGGTGGCGCGATCACCTGGCTCAGGACCGGCGAGGTCGCCGCCGCGTGGTTCGCATCCCCGGCGTAATGCGCGGTGATCTCATGCGTGCCGGTGCTCAGCGCGCCGGTGGTCAGCGTCGCCGCCCCGCCCGTGAGCGTCCCGGTCCCCAGAAGCGTCGCCCCGTCGAAGAAGCTCACCTCTCCGGTCGGCCCGTCGCCCCCGGCCAGCGTCGCCGTGAAGGTGACGCCGCTGCCCAGCACCGCCGGGTTCACCGAGGAGACGAGGCTCAGCCCGGGGCTCAGCGGCGCGATCACCTGGCTCAGGACCGGCGAGGTCGCCGCCGCGTGGTTCGCATCCCCGGCGTAATGCGCGGTGATCTCATGCGTGCCGGTGCTCAGCGCGCCGGTGGTCAGCGTCGCCACCCCGCCCGTGAGCGTCCCGGTTCCGAGAAGCGTCGCCCCGTCGAAGAAG
>NZ_QDDR01000008.1 GCF_003075525.1 Pararhodobacter aggregans
AGCGCGTCGCGGGCCCGGCGCAACCGGGCGATTTCCGTCTCTAACGTTGCCGAATCCGGCATCTCCTCGGCCCCGACGCCCAGCTGGTTGAGCAGGCCCTGCGGCGTCGGGGCCGAGGAGATGCCGGATTCGAAGAGGCGCCGGGCCTCGAACAGGATCCGGTCCTCCAGGATCTGATGCGCGCCTTTGCCCGCGGTGGCGCGGCAGACGCGGGTCAGGTGGGTCGGCGTCACGCCGAGCGCCTCGGCGTAATCCGCCACCGCCCGGTTCGAGCGGAAATCGCGTTCCAGCAGCGCTGCATAGCGCGCCGCCAGCCGTTGCGCGGCGCCGGGGCGCTGCGGCATCGTCTCGAGCGCCCGGTCGCGTTCCAGCTGCCGGTCGATCCAGACGCCCAACAGCCCCAGATGGTGCTGCGCCGCCTTCTGCGAGCCCGAGCGGTGGCTTTCCAGCTCGCGCTGGATCGCCTCGAGGATGGCGATCAGTTCCTTCTGGCTGACCGGATCGCGCGGGCGCAGCATCTGCGGCGTCGACGGCAGGTCGAGCCCGTGGTTGCGGCCGAAGAACACAACCGAACCCTGCACGCGAGGCGCGAAATCGAAGCCGTGCATGACGCCCGGCGGAATGAAGATGGTGTTGTTCGGCCCATAGGCGCGGGTCGAGCCGGCGATGGTGATGCGGCCCTGTCCTTGCGTGAAGAACAGCAGAACCGGCTCACGCAGCGAGCGCATCGCCTCGACCCGCCAGCGGCCACCGGCGGCCAGACGCGAGATCGGCGTCAGGCGCAGGCGCGAGGGGGTATCGGGAATGATCGTCATGGTTGTTCCGTGGCAGCGGATTTCCAGCCTAGGAAACCGCGACGACACAGAGGAAGGGGAATCACACGCGAGCGTGAGCAAAGCCCGATTCCGAATCATTCCGTTGCAGGAATGTGACTCTGGACAAGTCAGGGGATAAGTACGGGATACCAGTCGGCCATGCGCTTCCTGAACCAGCTGCGCTGGCGCTTGGCGTATTGCCGCGTGGCCAATGTAGCGGCGTCCCGGGCCTCGGCCAACGAGATCTGGCCCCTGAGATGGGCGATGAGTTCCGGCGCGCCGATGGCTTTTGTCCACAGGGGGGCGGTGGGCAGGCCCTGATCCGCGGGCCAGCGGGGCAGGGCGGCGCGCGCCTCGTCCAGCGCGCCCTGGGCCAGCATTGTCTCGAAACGGGCATCGATTCGCGCGTTCAGCCAGTCGATTCGCGGCATCAGCACCAGCCCGGTGGCCGCCGCGAGCGGCAGCAAGGGCGCGCCGGTCTCGGCCTGCCAGGCGGCGATGCCGCGGCCGGTGGCGCGCAGCACTTCCCAGGCGCGTTGCACCCGGGCGGGGTTCTGCGGGTCCAGACGCGCGCGGCTTTCGGGGTCGAGGTCGTCAAGAAGCGCCCCGAGGCCCTGCCCGGCAAGGCGCCGGTCGGCTTCGGCCCGGATCTCGGGCGGGGTCGGCGGGATCTCGGCCAGACCCTCGGTCAGGGCCAGAAAATAGAGGCCGGTGCCGCCGACAATCACCGGGTTTTCCGGCAGATGCGGCGTGACCTCGCGCAGCCAATGGCCGACGGAATAGGGATCGTCGCGGCCGACATGGCCGTAAAGATGATGCGGCGCCTCGGCCTCGTCCGCGGCCGAGGGGCGGGCGGTCAGCACGCGCCAGCTGTCATGCACCTGCAGCGCGTCGGCGTTGACGATGCTGCGCCGCTGCGCCCGGGCGATGCGCAGGGCCAGCGCCGACTTGCCGCTGGCGGTGGGGCCGGCGATCAGCACGGGGCGCGCGGGGTCGGGCAGGGGCAGGTCGGCGAACATGCGTGAGGGGATGGTCCGGGGCTGGATTGAGGCGTTGATCCTGCCGGGGTTTTCCGACATTTTGCGCGCGAATGTAACCACCCCCCTCAAACGCCCCAGGCCCTGCCTTCCGGCAGGGGCCGCGTGCTGCCAGGAAAGGCCCCGCCATGGATCGCACTCCCACCGCCTATCGCCGCGTGATGCTGAAGATTTCGGGCGAAGCCCTGATGGGCGATCAGGGTTACGGGCTGCACCCGCCGACCGTGGCCCGCATCGCCCAGGAGGTGAAGGCGGTCCACGACCTCGGCGTGGAGATCTGCATGGTGATCGGCGGCGGCAACATCTTCCGCGGCCTCGCCGGCTCGGCCCAGGGGATGGAGCGGACCACGGCCGATTACATGGGGATGCTGGCGACGGTGATGAACGCGCTCGGCATGCAATCGCAGCTCGAGGCGCTGGGGATCCACACCCGCGTCATCAGCGCCATTCCGATGGATCAGGTCTGCGAGCCCTACATCCGCCGCCGCGCCGTCCGCCACCTGGAGAAAAAGCGCGTCTGCATCTTCGCCGCGGGCACCGGCAACCCCTATTTCACCACCGATACCGCGGCGACCTTGCGCGCCAGCGAGATGGGCTGCGAGGGGGTGTTCAAGGGCACCAAGGTCGATGGCGTCTATGACAAGGACCCCAAGAAACACGCCGATGCCGTGCGTTACGACGTGGTCAGCTACGACGAGGCGCTGGAGAAGAATCTCGGCGTGATGGATGCCACGGCGATCGCGCTGGCCCGGGACAACCAGCTGCCGATCATCGTCTTCTCGCTGGATGCGCCGGGCGGCTTCCGCTCGATTCTGGCGGGCGAGGGGACCTATACCCGCGTCTCGGGCTGAGCCCCGCGCAAGGCCGGGAGGGGGCGCCTAAGCGGCGGGTTTGCTTCACTTCCCGGTCAGCGCGCTATACAAAGTCCCGAGGAGGCCCTAAAACGCCTCGACATGATTGATTGCCTGACGGAGACGCGTGCGCCATGGCCGACGACATCGAGATTGATATTGACGACCTCGGGCGTCGGATGGAGGGGGCGATCGCCTCGCTGAGGACGGAATTCGCCTCGCTGCGCACCGGCCGCGCCTCGGGGTCCATGCTGGAGCCGATTCAGGTCGACGCCTATGGCCAGATGACGCCGATCAACCAGCTGGGCACCGTCAACGTGCCGGAACCGCGGATGGTGACGATCAACGTCTGGGACAAGGCGATGGTCAACAAGGTGGAAAAGGCGATCCGTGAATCGGGGCTGGGGATCAACCCGCAGCTGAACGGCACGATCATCATGCTGCCGATCCCCGAGCTGAACGAGGAACGCCGCCGCGAGCTGACCAAGGTGGCCGGGCAATACGCCGAACATGCGCGCGTCGCCGTGCGCAACGTGCGCCGCGACGGCATGGACCAGATCAAGAAGGCCAAGGGCGACGGCATGTCCGAGGACGACCAGAAATTCTGGGAATCCGAGGTTCAGGAGCTGACCAACAAGCATATTGGCCTGATCGACAAGACTCTCGAGTCGAAGCAGGAAGAAATCATGCAGGTGTAACGGCCCCTCCCGTATTTTCGGGGCCGCGCCTTTGTTCTTATTGACCCGGAGTTCCCATGCCCGATCCGTCCGGCACGCCCTGTCATGTTGCCATCATCATGGATGGCAATGGCCGCTGGGCAACGCAGAAGGGCTGGCCCCGGCTGGTTGGCCACCGCAAGGGGGCCGAGCGCGTCAAGGAGATCGTGCGCGCTGCGCCCGATCTCGGCATCACGCATCTGACCGTCTATGCCTTCTCGACCGAGAACTGGAAACGCTCGACCGAGGAAGTGCTGGGGCTGATGAAGCTGTTCGCCCGCTACATCCAGCGCGAGGCCGAGGCGCTGTCGCGCGAGAATGTGCGCATGTGCTTCATCGGCGACCGGCGGCGGCTGGATCCGAAGCTGCAGGAGCTGATGGCCTGGATCGAGAAGCGCACCGAGGCCAATACCAAGCTGACCTTCACCATCGCCATCAATTACGGCGGCCGGGACGAGCTGGTGCGCGCGGCGCGGCGGCTGGCGCGGCAGGTGGCGGCGGGTGATCTGGACCCCGCGGCGATCACCGACACGCTGCTCGAGGCCGAGCTGGACACCGCTTTCCTGCCCGAGCCCGATCTGGTGATCCGCACCTCGGGCGAGACGCGGGTGTCGAATTTCCTGCTCTGGCAGGCGGCTTACGCGGAATACGAATTCACGCCCGTCCTCTGGCCCGATTTCACGCCCGAGGTTCTGGGCGAGATCCTGCGCCGCGTCTCGGGGCGGGACCGGCGGTTCGGCGGGGTGAAGCCGTGAGCGATTTCTCGGATCTCAGGGCGCGGGTGATCTCGGGTCTGGCGATGGCCGTGGTGGGGCTGGGCGCGCTCTGGCTGGGCGGCTGGGCCTTCGGCCTGCTGGGTCTGGTGCTGGCGGCGCTGATGGGGTGGGAGCTGACCCGGATGATGGCGCCTGCCGGGCCCGATGGCCGGGCCGAGGCCGCGGGTCTGGTCGCGGCGCTGCTGGTCGCCGTCTTTACCTGGTATCAGCCGGGCTGGATCGGTCTGGCGGGGCTGGCGCTGGGGGCGGCGGTCATGGCCTGGCGGATGCCGAAGGACCGGGTGATCTATGGGCTTTATTACGGGCTGATCCTCTGGGCGGCGCAGGGGCTGATCCTGCTGCGGGACGGCATGGGCTTTACCTTCGTGCTCTGGCTGCTGCTGATCGTCATTGCCTCGGATGTGGCAGGCTATTTCGCCGGTCGCATTCTGGGCGGGCCGAAATTCTGGCCGCGCTTCAGCCCCAAGAAGACCTGGTCGGGCACCGTGGCGGGCTGGATCCTGGCGGCGCTGGTGGGCGTGGCCTTCGTCCTCTGGGCGGGGATGCCCTGGGCCTTGGTGCCGATCTCGGCCGTGCTGGCCTTCGCCGGGCAGCTGGGCGACATCGCCGAAAGCGCCATCAAGCGGCGGATGGGGGTCAAGGATTCCTCCAATCTGATCCCGGGGCATGGCGGCGTTCTGGACCGGTTCGATGCGATCATCGCCGTGGCGGCGCTGGCGCTGGTGCTGGCGCTGTTTGGTGCCTTCGCCGGGCTCACGGCCTGATGCGGCGGGTTTCGGTCTTCGGCGCGACGGGCTCCGTCGGGGTCAGCACGCTGGACCTGCTGGCCCGGCGCGCGGATGTGGCGGTCGAGGTGCTGACCGGCGGGCGCAACGTCGATCTGCTGGCGCGGCAGGCGGTCGTGCACAAGGCCCGGCTCGCCGTCACGGCGCATGAGGAATGCTACAAACCCTTGAAAGAGGCGCTGGCGGGCACCGGGATCGAGGTCGCGGGCGGCCCCGGCGCGGTGGTCGAGGCGGGCTATCGCCCGGCCGATTGGGTCATGTCGGCCATCGTCGGCGCGGCGGGTTTGGCGCCGGGCTTCGCCGCCCTCTCGCAGGGCAAGATCCTGGCGCTGGCCAACAAGGAATCGCTGGTGACCGCCGGGCCCCTGCTGCTGGCCGAGGCCCGGGCCCATGGCGCCACCATCCTGCCGGTGGACAGCGAGCATTCGGCGGTCTTCCAGGCCCTGACCGGCGAGGAGATCGGCGCGGTCGAAACCGTGACGCTGACCGCCTCGGGCGGGGGTCTGCGCGACTGGCCGCTGGAGCGGCTGGCCCAGGCCACGCCCGACGAGGCAGGCAAGCATCCCAACTGGGACATGGGGCAGCGGATCACCATCGATTCGGCCTCGATGTTCAACAAGGCGATGGAAGTCATCGAGGCGCATGAATTCTTCGGCCTCGCCCCCGAGCAGGTGCAGGTCCTCATTCACCCGCAATCGCTGGTCCATGCCATGGTGTCCTTCCGCGACGGGGCGGTGATGGCGCATCTGGGCGCGCCCGACATGCGCCACGCGATCGGCTATGCGCTGAACTGGCCCGTGCGGGCCGAGCTGCCGGTGGCGCGGCTGGATCTGGCGCGCGCCGGGCGGCTCGATTTCGCCGAACCCGATTACCGGCGCTATCCGGCGCTGGACCTGGCGCGGCAGGTGATGGAGACCGGGGGCGCCTCGGGCGCGGTGTTCAACGCCGCCAAGGAGGTCGCGCTCGACCATTTCATCGCCCGACGCATCGGGTTTCTCGACATGGCGCCGGTGGTGGAGGCGACGCTGGCCGCCTATGCCGCCCGCGCCCCGATCAACCGTCGGCCCGAGACCTTGGCCGAGGTTCTGGCCATTGATGCCGAGGCCCGCGCATTGGCGGGGACCGCGGCCCAGGCCCGCCGCGCGGCGGCGGTCTGAGAAAAGGAAAACGCATGGGTCTTCTGCCCGATTTCGGCAATCTGCTCTTTACCGTGGGGGCCTTCATCGTCGCGCTGTCGATCATCGTGACGGTGCATGAATACGGCCATTACATCGTCGGCCGCTGGTCCGGCATCCATGCCGAGGTCTTCTCGGTCGGCTTCGGGCCGGTGCTGTTCAAGCGCACCGACAAGCGCGGCACGCAATGGCAGATCGCCGCCTTGCCCTTCGGCGGCTACGTCAAGTTCCTGGGCGACGCCAACGCCGCCTCGGCCGGGGCGGATGAGGCGGTGATGTCGCATCTCGACGCGGGCCAGCGACGGCACACGATGCATGGCGCCCCGCTCTGGGCGCGGGCGGCGACGATCTTTGCCGGGCCTGCCTTCAACTTCCTCTTCTCCATCGCCGTCTTCGCCGGGTTCATCGCCGTTCAGGGCCTGCCCGCCGACCAGCCGCGCGTCGGCCAGATCTTTCCCTTGCCGCAAGCCGTGGCGCTGGAAGAGGGCGATCTGATTACCGCCGTCGACGGCCGCCCGACGCCGGAACTGAGCGATTTCTACACCGTCGCCAACGAGATCGAGCCGGTCGCCACGGTTCCCTACACGGTCGAGCGGGACGGCGCCGTCCTGACGGTCGAGGGGCCGCATCCGATTCCGGCCCGGGCGGCGGGGATCGCGCTGGCCTCGGCGGCGCGGGATGCGGGGATGCTGACCGGCGATGTGGTGCTGTCGGTGGACGGCGCCCCGGTCCTGGCCTTCTCGCAACTGCCGCCGCTGGTCGGCGCGGCGGGCGGAGAGCCGGTGGCGCTGGAGATCTGGCGGGGCGGGGAGGTCATCGACCTGTCGCTGACCCCGCGCCGGACCGATCTGCCGCTGGCCGATGGCGGGTTCGAGACGCGCTGGCTGATCGGCCTGCAATCGGGCACTTTCTTCGAGCATCCGGTGCGGAATGTGGGGCTGACCGAGGCGCTGCCGCTGGCGGTCGGCCAGATCGGCACCATCGTGTCGAATTCGATCTCGGGCCTTTATCACATGATTACCGGCGCGATCAGCACCTGCAACCTGTCGGGGCCGGTGGGCATCGCCGAAACCTCGGGCGAGATGGCCAAGGACGGGCTGGCGAGCTTCATCTGGTTCATCGCCGTGCTCTCGACGGCGGTGGGGCTGCTGAACCTGTTCCCGATCCCGATTCTCGACGGCGGGCATCTGGTGTTCCACGCCTACGAGGCCGTTCGCGGCAAGCCGCCGAGCGACCGGGTGATGGGCGCGCTGATGACCACGGGGCTGGTGCTGCTGGGGGCGATGATGCTCTTTGCGCTGGGGAACGACCTGTTCTGCTAAGGTCCGGTTAACCCTGTCCTCAGGCAGTCATGGCTCGGCCGCATTTGTGCCATGATTGGGCGGGATACCGAAGGGGAATTCCCTCGGCGTCCCGCCTGATCTCGGAGCCTTGCCATGCATCTGGTCCTTCCCGCCACGCGCAGCCTGCGCAATCTCTATGCCCTGTCCTCGGACCGTCTGTGGTTCCTTCTGGCCACGGTTGCCGGGCTGGTGGTGGCAGGCGAACTGGTCGAGATCTTGCTGACGCATGAAGTCCCGTCGATGGAGCTTTTCGGCCTCTGACCCCCGAGCCCCCTGAGGGCTTTCGCGAATCGTCCCGCCCGCCGACCCCGGCGCGGCGGGATTTTCCTTGGGGCGATGCCGTGAATCCCCACATGCTGCGAAATCGACTCCGGGTGTACGCAACTCTTTGACAATCCTGCCCCGCCTCGATAGCAAGACTCAAAACAAACGGCGGTAATAACGGGGCTTTTGGATGCGCGGCACAGATGTGAACCTGCATGCGCGTGCCCTCGCGGGGGCGATGCGCCCGGTGCGAGGCTTGGCGGCAGTTCTTCTCGTTTCCTCTGCGATTTCAATCGCGGCGGCAGGTGGGGCTGCAGCGCAGGCCTATCGTTTTTCCAACATCGACGTGCAGGGCAACGCGCTGATCGACGACGATCAGGTGGTCGCCTTCGCGAGAATCGTTCGCAACCGCAGCATGAGCGGGGCGGATCTGAACGCGGCCTATCAGCGCGTGGCCGGGACCGGCTTTTTCCGGCAGGTGGATTTCACCCCGCGCGGCAACACGCTGGTCATCACGGTTCAGGAATATCCCCTCATCAGCCGCGTCGCCTTCGAGGGCAACCGCCGGCTGAACGATGAACGTCTGGGCGGCGTCGTCACCTCGCGCTCGGGCGGGGTCTATTCGCCCGCCACCGCCGAGGCCGACGCCAATGCCATCGCCGCCGCCTATGCCGAGGCCGGGCGCCTGTCGGCCCGGGTCACGCCGCGCCTGATCGAACGCGCCAACGGCCGCGTCGATCTGGCCTTCGAGATCGAGGAAGGCGCGGTCGTCGAGGTCGAGCGCATCTCGTTCGTGGGCAACCGCACGTTCAGCGAGCGCCGCCTGCGCGGGGCGCTGGCCACGGTTCAGGCCGGGCGCCTGTCGACGCTGTTCCGCGCCGACAACTACAACGAGGCGCGCGTCGCCCGCGACCGTCAGGCGCTGCAGGATTTCTACCTGTCGCGCGGCTTTGTCGATGTGCAGGTCCTGTCCGGCGTGACGGAGCTGACGCGCGAGCGTGACGGCGCCTATGTGACCTTCACCATCCGTGAGGGGCAACAATACCGAATCGGCCGGGTTTCCGTCGTGTCCGAGATCGGCGGCATCGACGCCGCGCCCTATCAGGCGGCGCTGACCGACCGCACCGGCATGCTGTTCACGCCGACCATGGTCGAATCGCTGATCCAGCAGGCCGAGCGCGTGGGCTACGAAGCCGGCCAGCGCTTCGTCCGCGCCGAGCCGCGTCTGGTGCGCAACGAGCGGGACGGCACCATCGACGTCGAGCTGGCGCTGGTGCGCGGCGAGCGCGTCTTCATCGAGCGGATCGACATTCAGGGCAACGTCGCCACCCAGGACAACGTGATCCGTCGCCAGTTCGACGTGGCCGAGGGCGACCCGCTGAACCCGCGCGAGATCCGCGAAGCGGCGGCGCGCATCCAGGCGCTCGGCTATTTCTCGGACGTGCAGGTCAACCCGGTCGCCGGGTCCTCGCCCGAGCAGGCGGTGGTCGATGTCCAGGTCGAGGAACAGCCGACCGGCTCGCTGGGCTTCGGTCTGAGCTATGGCGCGGATGACGGCATCGGCGGCAGCATCACCTATAACGAGACCAACTTCCTGGGCCGCGGTCAGCGGTTGAGCGTCCAGGTCTCGACGGTGTCGAGCGCGCGGAGCCTGTCGTTCAACTTCACCGAACCGGCGCTTCTGGGCCGCGATCTGGCCTTCGGTATCGCCGTGGGTCTGTCCTCGACCACCTCGAGCGAGTCGGCGCAGTTCGGCACCCAGCGGTTGCAGTTCTCGCCCTCGCTGACTTTCCCGGTCAGCGAATTCGGCCGACTGTCGGTGCGCGCCTCGATCTCGCGCGACGAACTGACGGTTACTGTGCCTTACGACGCAACTCCTGCTCCAACGGGAACTGATACGGTTGCCGCGCGTATCCGTCAGGACGCGGGAACCACCATGACCTCGTCGGTGGGTTATACCTACAGCTTCGACACCCGCCGCAATGGGCGCGATCCCGACCGCGGCTTCGTGTTCCGCTTCGGCCAGGATCTGGCCGGGCTGGGCGGTGACCGCCGCTGGCTGCGCAGCACGGTGATGGCGGGCTACGAGCGCCGCGTCTTCAACGGCGACGTGACCCTGCGGGCCGAGTTCGAAGCCGGGGCCATCGCCCATCAATCGGGCGACAGCCGGATCAACGAGCGCTTCGTGCTGACCTCGGACCAGTTCCGCGGCTTCTCGGCCTATGGCATGGGGCCGGTGGCCTATTCTCCCAATGGCACGCGCAACGGTCTGGGTGGCAACTTCTTCGCCGTCGCCCGTCTGGAAGCCGAATTCCCGATCGGCCTGCCCGCCGAGTACAACATGCATGGCGGTCTGTTCATGGATGTGGGTTCGGTCTGGGGCATCGACAACCCGGGGACGACCTGCGTCGGGCCCGCGCCCTACAGCAATTGCGTCATCGACGACCGCACGCTCCGGGCCACTGCCGGTGTCTCGCTGTTCTGGGACTCGCCGATGGGGCCGCTGCGCTTCAACTTCTCGACGCCGATCATGAGCGAGGATTACGACCAGCCCCGCCGCTTCGACCTGTCGATGGCCACCCGGTTCTGATGACCCGCCTGGCCGTGATCCTTCTGGCGGGGGCGCTCTCGGGCGCCCCCGTTTTCGTGGCGGCGCAGACGGCGCCGCCGGTCTCGCCCCAGGTGCTGGCCCCGCCGCCCGAGGGCGTCTCGAGCGTGCCGTTCCGCATCCTCGATCAGGACCGGCTGCTGCGCGGCTCGGTGCTGGGCCAGCAGATCCTCGCCCGGATCCGCGAGGCCGAAAGCCAGCTCGCCGCGGAAAACCAGCGGCTTTTCGACCAGCTGGCCGAGGAGGAGCAGGCCCTGACCGATGCCCGCGCCGGTCTCGGCGCCGAGGAATTCCGCCGCCGCGCCGATGCCTTCGACACCAGGGTCGAGGCGATCCGCGCCGAGCGGGCCGATGCCAGCCAGGCGCTGACCCTCTGGTCCGAGCAGCAGGCGCAGCAATTCTTCGACACGGCGCTGCCGGTTCTGGTGCAGATGATGAACGACGAGGGGCTGCTGGCGCTGTTGAAGCCCGATGTGATGATCCTGGGCTCGGACTGGCTGGATGTGACCGATACCGCCATTGCCCGGCTCGATGCGGCCATTGCCTCGGGCAATCTGGTCGAACAAGGCGTGACCCCGCCGCCCGATCCAGTCCCGCCCGCGGCCCTCGATCCCGCGACCCCCGATGCCGCCCCCGCTGAGCCGGCGCCCGCCCCCGCGCAGCCCTGACCCGGCGCTCTGCCTTGTCGGCGGGGGGCTAAGTTGTTAGTGCTGCGGACAAGGCCCCGGGCCTTGAGGCGAATTCCAGCGGAGTGCACAGATGTCCGAACCCCTTCAGACCCGTGACTGGTCCACCACCTCCGAGGCGGATCTGTCGCTCATCATGCGCATCATTCCGCACCGCTACCCGTTCCTGCTGATCGACAAGGTCAAGGGGATCGAGGTCGGCAAGGTCGCGACCGGCGTCAAGAACGTCACCTTCAACGAACCGCATTTCCAGGGCCATTTCCCGGGCGCGCCGATCATGCCGGGCGTGACGATCATCGAGGCGCTGGCCCAGACCTCGGCGGTGCTGGTCGGGCTGACGCTGGACCTCGTGGACAAGAACCCGCTGGTCTATTTCATGTCGATCGACAAGGCCAAGTTCCGCCGCAAGGTGGTGCCGGGCGACGTGCTGGAGCTGAAGGTCGACGTGCTGCGCGGCTCGACCAAGATCTGGAAATTCCAGGGCACGGCGACGGTCGATGGCGAGATGGCGGCCGAGGCCGAATTCATGGCGATGATCGACCTGCAAGGGCGGGGCTGAGCCGTGGCGGTCGATCCTTCGGCGCGGGTCCATGCCTCGGCGGTAATCGAGGCGGGGGCGGTGATCGGCCCGGATTGCGAGATCGGCCCCTTCGCGGTGATCGGGCCGGAGGTGACGCTGGGCCGTGGCGTGGTGGTCAAGTCGCACGCGGTGCTGACCGGCTGGACCGAGATCGGCGACGACAGCACGATCTTTCCCTTCGCCAGCGTCGGCGAGATCCCGCAGGACCTGAAATTCAAGGGCGAGCGCACCCGGCTGGTGGTCGGCAAGCGCACCCGCATCCGCGAGGGCGCGACGCTGAACACCGGGACCGAGGGCGGCGGCGGCGTCACCCGGGTCGGCGACGATTGCCTCATCATGACCGGCGCCCATGTCGGCCATGACGCGCAGATCGGCGACCGGGTGGTGCTGGTCAACAACGTGGCCATCGCCGGGCATTGCGTGATCGGCGACGACGTGATCGTCGGCGGGCTGTCGGGCGTGCATCAATTCGTCCGCATCGGCAAGGGCGCGATCATCGGCGCGGTGACCATGGTCACCAATGACGTGATGCCCTACGGGCTGGTGCAGGCGCCGCGGGGCGAACTGGACGGGCTCAACCTGGTCGGGCTGAAGCGTCGCGGGGTGGAGCGGGCCGAGATCACCGCGCTGCGCGCCGCCTATCAGATGCTGGCGCAGGGCGAGGGGACTTTCCTCGACCGGGCCCGGCGGCTGGCCGAGGAAACCGAGAGCCGCCATGTGCGCGAGATCACGGATTTCATCCTCTCGGCCTCGGACCGTTCCTTCCTGACGCCGAAATGAGCCGCATCGCGCTTATTGCCGGGGCCGGAAGCCTGCCCGCGGAACTGGCCGCCCGGCTGGAGGCGCCGCTGATCTGCGCGCCCGCAGGGGTGCAGCCGGCGGGGCTGACGGTCGATCAGGTGTTTCATTTCGAGCGGCTGTCACCTTTCCTGCGCGCGCTCGGCGACCGCGGGGTCGAGACGGTGGCGCTGGTCGGCGCGATCCATCGGCCGCGGCTGGATCCGGCGCTTTTCGACCGCGAGACGGCGGCGCTGGTGCCCGATCTGCTGGCAGCGATGCGCGGCGGCGACGATGCGGCGCTGCGCTGGATCATCGGCCTGATCGAGGAATACGACCTGCGCGTCGCCGGGCTGGGCGAGCTGGCGCCGGACCTGCTGGCCGGGGAGGGCGTGCTGGGCGCACGCTCCCCGACCGAGGCCGAGCGCGCCGATGCCGAGCGGGGCCGCTCGGTGCTGGCGGCGCTGGATGCGGTGGATGTGGGGCAGGGCTGCGTCGTGGCTTCGGGCCTCTGCCTCGGGGTCGAGACGCTCTATGGTACCGATGCGATGCTGGAGGACGTGGCCCGCCACCGGGCCGAACGCGAGCCGCAGGCGGGGGGCGTCTTCGTCAAGCGGGCCAAGGCCGGGCAGGATCTGCGGGCCGATCTGCCGACCATCGGCCCGGGAACGGTGCTGGCCGCGGCAACCGCGGGTCTGACCGGCATCGCCTTGCAGGCGGGCCGCGTCGTCGTGCTGGACCGCAAGGGCGTTCTGGCGGCGGCCGATGCCGCGCGCATCGCGCTCTGGGCCGAGCCGTGAGGCTGTTCCTGATCGCGGGCGAGCCCTCGGGCGACGCTTTGGGCGCGGCGCTGATGGCCGGGCTGAAGGCGCTGGTGCCGGGCGTGGTCTTCGAGGGGGTCGGTGGACCCCTGATGCAGGCCGAGGGGATGGCGAGCCTGTTTCCGATGGAGGAACTCTCCATCATGGGGCTGGCCGAGATCTTGCCGAAATACTTCCCCCTCAAGCGGCGGATCCGCGAGACGGCCGAGGCGATTGCCCACGCGCAGCCGGCGGCGGTGGTGACCATCGACAGCCCGGATTTCTGCCTGCGGGTGCTGGCTCTGGTCCGGGCGGCGAACCCGGGGCTGAAGACGGTGCATTACGTCGCGCCCTCGGTCTGGGCCTGGCGGCCGGGGCGGGCGGCGAAGATGGCGCGCTGGGTCGACCATGTGCTGGCGCTGCTGCCCTTCGAGCCGCCCTATATGCAGGCGGCCGGGATGAGCTGCGATTTCGTCGGCCATCCGGTGGCGGCCGAACCCGTGGCGTCCGGGGCCGAGGTTGCGGCGTTTCGCGCCGCCCACGGGCTGGACGGCGCGCCGCTGCTGCTGGTCCTGCCGGGCTCGCGCCGGGGCGAGATCGAGCGGCTGGGGCCGGTGTTCGGCGCGGTCCTGCGGGGCCTTTCCGTGCCGGGGCTGCGGCTGGTGGTGCCGACGGTGGCCTCACGCGCCGCCCAGGTGCGGGCGCTGGTGGCGGATTGGCCGGGCGCGCCGGTGGTGCTGGACGCGGCCGAGGTGCCCGTCGCGGTGAAACGCGCGGCCTTCGGCGCGGCGGATGCGGCGCTGGCGGCCTCGGGCACGGTGTCCCTGGAGTTGGCGGCGGCGGGCACACCGATGGTCATCGCCTACCGGATGGCGGCGCTCAGCCAGGCGATCATCGGCCGGATGCTGAGGATCGACACGGTGACGCTGGTCAATCTGGTGAGCGAGACGCGGGCGGTGCCGGAATTCATCGGCCCGGCCTGCAAGGCCGAGGACATCGCGCCCGCGCTGTCGTCCCTGCTGGCGGGCGGACCCGGCCGGGCGGCGCAGGAGGCGGCGATGGCGGAGACCATGGCCCGGCTTGGCCGCGGCGGCGAGGCGCCGGGCTTGCGCGCGGCGCGCTCGGTGCTGGGCTATCTCAGGGGGGCGGGCGCTCGGGGGGATTGACCCCCCTCGCGCCCGGGGGGCGTGCCGCCCCCGGCCGGTGGCGCGGTTGCGCGCGGCGCCGGACCGGGCGCTGGTGGCTGCCCCGGGGGTTTTACCCCCGGACCCCCAGGATATTTGCCGAACGAAGAGGGGCAGGGCGCGCCTTTGCCCGGAACCGCGGGGCGGGGCGAGGGGTTGGTCCGGAAAGGAGCTTTCCATGTCCAGACCCGTTCCCAAAGATCTGCCCGCCCCGCGTTCCGGGGTTTCGCCCGTCACCTATGGCGCGGGGATGCTGGCCTTGGGGGCGGTCCTGCTCTTGGCCAAGCCCCGGATCGGCGCGGTGCCGGAGCCGGTGCAGGCGGGCGACGAGCCGCGCGGCCTGCGGCGGCTGGCAGCGGCGGCGCGGGACGGGGTGTCGGTCTTCGCACCGACGAATGTCACCGATTCCCTCGGCCGGTCGCTGCTGATCGGCGGCGGGGCGCTGATCCTGGCCCGGGCCTTTGACGCCCTGGCCGGACGGCGCCCGTAGCCGGGGTCAGTAGCCGCGCCAGATCCAGCCGCCGCCGAAGACGCGGTTGCCCTCGGGGGCGTAGAAGACGCAGGCCTGGCCGGGCGAGACGCCGTCTTCGGGCGTCAGCAGCTCGACAAAGGCGGTGGTCGGGCCGGTCGGGCGTAGGATCGCCTCGGCCGGCGGTTTGGTCGAGCGGATGCGCACCCGCATCGGCCATTCAGGCCGCGAGTCGAAGGCCTCGTCGCCCAGCCAGTTGATCTCGCGCACCGGAACGGTCTTCGTTGCCAGCGCCTCCTTGGGGCCGACCACGACATGGCGCTGGTCGGGATCGAGGCGGATCACATAGAGCGGCGCGCCGAGACCGCCGATGCCGAGGCCCTTGCGCTGGCCGATCGTGTAATGGATCACCCCGCGGTGCTGGCCCAGCACCCTGCCTTCGGTATCGACGATATCGCCCGGATCGGCCGCACCGGGGCGCAGTTTCTCGATCACCGCCGCGTAATTGCCGTTCGGCACGAAGCAGATGTCCTGGCTGTCGGGCTTGTCGGCGACGGCGAGGCCATGCTTGGCGGCCAGCGCCCGGGTTTCGGCCTTCGACGGCAGATGGCCCAGCGGGAAGCGCAGGTAATCGAGCTGTTCCTGCGTGGTCGAGAACAGGAAATAGGATTGGTCGCGCGCCGGATCGGCGGCCATGTGCAGCTCGGCCTTGGCGGGGCCCTCGGCACGCTGGATGTAATGGCCGGTGGCCATGCAATCGGCGTCGAGGTCGCGGGCGGTTTCCAGCAGGTCGCGGAACTTGACCCGTTCGTTGCAGCGGATGCAGGGCACGGGCGTGGCACCGGCGAGGTAGCTTTCGGCGAATTCCTCGATCACCGATTCGCGGAAGGTGTTCTCGTAATCCAGCACGTAATGCGGGAAGCCCAGGGTTTCCGCCACCCGCCGCGCATCGTGGATGTCCCGCCCGGCGCAGCAGGCGCCCGCCTTGGCCAGCGCGGCGCCATGGTCGTAAAGCTGCAAGGTGACGCCGATCACGTCATAGCCCTGCGCCTTGAGCTCGGCGGCCACGACCGAGCTGTCCACGCCGCCCGACATGGCGACCACGACCCGCGTTTCCGACGGCGGTTTTGCAAAGCCCAGCGAGTTCACGCCGATGTCGCGTGCCATGATCATCCCGTCAGTCTGCGGAGGTTGAGGCGGTTTCGGCGAGATATAGTAAAATTCGCGGTACTCTCAAGCCCTGCGGGTCGGTGTCCTTTATTTCTCCTTAAGCTTCTTTCGTCAGGCTTCGCCTCGGGATGAAGGAAAGGGTGTGACCCATGTTCTTGAAAAAGATCGACGGACCACGGGCAGTGACGCTGCCCGACGGGAGTATCATCAGCCGCGCGGACCTGCCGCCAGCCAGCACACGGCGCTGGGTGGCCAGCCGAAAGGCCATCGTGGTGAAGGCCGTTGCCCACGGGCTGATCGACCGGGAGGAGGCGCTGGATCGCTATGCCCTGTCGGATGAGGAGTTCGATTCGTGGCATAACGCGGTCGAGACGCACGGAATCGACGCTTTGAAGATCACGGCGCTTCAAAAGTATAGACAACTTTAGGTAGAGTGTGATTGACTGTCTCTGCCGGTAACCGGCCGTTAACGATTATTTGTCAAGGTGAGTTCAGTTTAGTTAATGCAGGGACAGCAACATGCGCGTGCTTTTGGTTGAAGACGATCCGGCGACCTCGCGGAGCATCGAATTGATGCTCACGCACGCCAATTTCAATGTCTACTGCACTGACCTGGGTGAGGAAGCGGTCGAGCTGGGCAAGCTCTATGACTACGACCTGATCCTCCTGGATCTTAACCTTCCCGACATGGCAGGGCTGGAGGTCCTGCGCCAGATTCGTCTGGCGCGGGTGAACACGCCGATCCTGATTCTGACGGGAGAGGACAGCACCGACATCAAGCTGAAGGGATTCGGCCAGGGTGCGGATGATTACATGACCAAGCCCTTCCACCGCGACGAGCTGGTGGCGCGGATCCATGCCATCATCCGCCGCAGCCAGGGCCATGCGCAGGCGATCATCCACACCGGGCGGATCTCGGTTAACCTTGACGCCAAGACGGTCGATGTCGACGGCTCCTCGGTGCATCTGACGGGCAAGGAATACCAGATGCTGGAACTCCTCAGCCTGCGGAAAGGGACGACCCTGACCAAGGAGATGTTCCTGAACCACCTCTACGGCGGGATGGACGAACCCGAACTGAAGATCATCGATGTGTTCATCTGCAAATTGCGCAAGAAGCTGGCCGAGGCCACGGGCGGCGACAATTACATCGAGACCGTCTGGGGCCGGGGGTATGTGCTGCGCGATCCGTCCCGGGGCGTCGCGCGCTCACCGCGGGCGGCGAGCGCGTAAGATCTGGAAAATCCTCCGCCGGGCCCCTATCACGGGGGAACAAGGTAGGAGGGACCCATGTCCGACGCGCGCGCGGTTGATGCTCTGACCGAGGCCGAGGCGGCCGCTGAACTGGCACGTCTCGCCGAGGCTATCCTGCAGGCGGATCGTGCCTATCACCAGAACGATGCGCCCGAGATCAGCGACGCCGACTATGACGCGCTGAAACGGCGCAACCGCGCGATCGAAGCGCGTTTCCCGGCCTTGAAGCGCGATGACAGCCCCAGCGATACCGTCGGCGCGGCGCCTGCGGAGGGCTTCGGCAAGATCCGCCACGCGGTTCGCATGCTGTCGCTGGCCAATGCCTTCGATGCGGGCGATGTCGAGGATTTCGATGCCCGGATCCGCCGGTATCTGAACCTCGGCCCCGTTGCGCCGCTTTCCTATACCGCCGAGCCGAAAATCGACGGGTTGTCGCTCTCCCTGCGTTACGAGGGCGGGTTGCTGGTCTACGCCGCGACCCGGGGCGACGGTGAGACGGGCGAGGATGTGACGGCCAATGCCCGCACCATCGCCCAGATCCCGCAAGTTCTGACCGGCGCGCCCGACCTGCTGGAGGTGCGGGGCGAGGTCTATATGTCGCAGGCCGATTTCACCACGCTGAATGCCCAGGGCGGCCGCACCTTCGCCAATCCGCGCAACGCCGCCGCCGGTTCCCTCCGCCAGCTCGACCCCGAGATCACCCGATCCCGGCCGCTGAGCTTTTTCGCCTATGCCTGGGGCGCACTGTCCGCCCCCCTGGCCGAGACGCAGTGGGACGCGATCAAGCGATTGGAAACGCTGGGATTTACCATCAATCCGCTGACCCGCCTCTGCGCGGGGCCGGCCGAGTTGCTGCAGCATTACCTCAAGATCGAGACGCTGCGCCCGGACCTTGGTTATGATATCGACGGCGTGGTCTACAAGGTTAATGATCTCGCGCTGCAGGCCCGCCTCGGCTTCCGCGCCACGACGCCGCGTTGGGCCATCGCGCATAAATTCCCGGCCGAAACCGCTTGGACCCGGCTCGAAGCCATCGACATCCAGGTCGGCCGCACCGGGGCGCTGAGTCCGGTCGCGCGCCTCGCGCCTGTTACTGTCGGCGGCGTCCTGGTGTCCAACGCGACGCTTCACAACGAGGATTACATCGCCGGCCGCGACAGCAAAGGCGAGCCGATCCGCGGTGGGCGCGACATTCGCGTCGGCGACTGGGTCCAAGTCTACCGTGCGGGGGATGTGATCCCCAAGGTGGCGGATGTGGACGTGTCGCACCGAACCGATGACCAGGGGCCCTATCATTTCCCGCAGACCTGCCCCGAATGCGGCTCGGCTGCGGTGCGTGAGCCCGGCGATTCCACGCATCGCTGTTCCGGCGGCCTGATCTGTCCCGCCCAGGCCGTTGAAAAGCTGAAGCATTTCGTCAGTCGCGGCGCGTTCGACATCGAGGGGCTGGGTGCCAGGCAGATCGAGATGTTCTTCGCCGACGACCTGCTGCCGATCCGCGAACCGGCCGATATCTTCACCCTCCGGACCCGGGATGCGGCCAATCTGGCCAAGCTGAAGAACCGCGACGGCTTTGGTGAGCGCTCGGCCAGCAAGCTTTTCGAGGCGATCGAGGAGCGGCGACGAATTCCTCTGGCGCGGCTCCTGTTCGGCCTCGGGATCCGCCACCTGGGCGAGGTCGCCGCGGCCGACTTGGCCCGTCATTTCGGCAGCTGGTCCGCGCTGATCGAGGCCGTTGATCGCGCCGCCCCGGCCGCGGCCCGGGCGCTTGCCGCCGATGAGGCCGAGCACGCCGAACGCGCGCGGGCGGCCGACGAAGGCCGCCGGGCCGAGGTGAAGAAGAGCCGCGACGCGGTCTGGGACGTCCCGCCTTTGCCCGACGGTGCGCGCGCCGCCTGGGAGGATCTGATCGGTATCGAAGGGGTCGGCGCGGTTCTGGCGGTTTCGCTGGTCACCACGTTGACGCAGCCGCGCGAACGGGCCTCGATCGAGCGACTGATCGCCGAATTGCGGGAGATCATCCCGCCAGAGGCCCGCGCCACCGACAGCGTCATCGCCGGCAAGACCCTGGTCTTCACCGGCACGCTGACCCGCATGACACGGGCCGAGGCCAAAGCCCGGGCCGAGGCGCTGGGGGCCAAGGTCGCGGGGTCGGTCTCGCCCAAAACCGACATCCTGATCGCGGGTGAAGCGGCCGGGTCGAAGGCCGCCAAGGCCGAGGCTCTGGGCGTCACGGTGATCGACGAAGACGCCTGGCTGGCGATGATCGGCGGATGACGGGGCGGCCTGAGGTCCTGTTCCCACTCTTTGGCTCGCTTGAAGGGCTCGACGGGATCGGACCAAAAACTGCGAAACTGTTCAAGGGCTTGGACGTCGAAACGCCGCGCGACCTCCTCTTCGTCCTGCCCCATTCCGGGATCGACCGCCGCCTGCGTTCCAGCGTCCGCGAGGTGGTTCCGCCCGAGGTCGCGACCGTCGAGGTAGAGGTCGGCAACCACCTGCCACCCCGTCAGAAGGGGCGGCCCTATCGGGTGCTGGTTCGCGACGCATCGCAGGAATTCCAGCTGGTCTTTTTTCATGCGCGGGGTGATTACCTGCAGAAATTGCTGCCCGGCGGACAGCGGCGGCTGGTTTCGGGTCGGGTCGAAATGTTCGACGGCGTCTATCAGATGGCGCATCCCGATCACGTTCTGCGCCCCGACGAGGCCGCAACCCTGCCGAGTTGGGAGCCGGTCTATCCGCTGACGGCCGGGGTCACGCAGCGGATGGTTCAGCGGGCGATGGCGGATGCCCTGGTCCGGGCTCCGGCGCTGGCGGAATGGATTGACCCGGCGCAGAAGGCGCGGATGGGGTGGTCCGATTGGGCGGACGCCTTGCGCGCGGCGCATGCCCCGACCTCGGGGGCCGATCTGGCCCCGAGCGCTTCGCCCCGTCAGCGGCTGGCCTATGACGAACTATTCGCCCATCAACTGACGCTGGCCATCGCCCGGGCCACGGCGCGCAAGGCGCCTGGCGTGATCACGCGCGGTGACGGGCATCTGCTGCGCAAGATACTCGACTCGCTGCCCTATGCGCCGACGGGTGCGCAGACCCGCTCGATCGCCGAGATTACCGCCGATATGGGCGCCGAGACGCGGATGAACCGTCTGCTCCAGGGTGACGTGGGATCTGGCAAGACCCTGGTCGCGATGGCCGCCTTGCTGACCGCGGTCGAGGCAGGCGGGCAGGGCGCGCTGATGGCCCCGACCGAGATTCTGGCCCTGCAGCATCTGGACGCACTTGCCCCGCTTGCCGCCAGCGCCGGAGTTCGGGTCGCGTTGCTGACCGGCCGCGACAAGGGACGGGAACGGGCGCGCAAGCTTGGCGATCTGGCGGGCGGGATGATCGACATCCTGATCGGGACGCATGCGCTGTTCCAGCGTGAGGTCGAATTCCGCGATCTGCGGCTGGCGGTGATCGACGAACAGCACCGGTTCGGTGTCGCCCAGCGAATGGCGCTGGGGGAGAAGGGCGCCGCGGTCGACGTGCTGGTGATGACGGCGACCCCGATCCCGCGGTCGCTGGCTCTGGCGCAATATGGCGACATGGATGTCTCCCTTCTGGACGAGAAGCCGCCGGGGCGGCAACCCGTGGTGACGTCGCTGGCCTCGACCGAGCGGCTCGATGAGGTGGTCGAGCATCTGCGGCGTGCCGTGACCGAGGGGCGACAGGCCTATTGGGTCTGCCCCCTGGTCGAGGAGAGCGAGACCGTCAGCCTGACCGCCGCCCAGGCGCGGTTCGAATACCTCCGCGCCCGACTGGGCGAGGCGGTGGGGCTGGTCCATGGCCAGCTTCTGCCCGCCGACAAGGATGCGGCGATGGCCCGCTTCGTTGCCGGCGAGACGCGCATCCTGGTTGCCACCACGGTCATCGAGGTGGGCGTCAACGTGCCGAACGCCACGATCATGGTGATCGAGCGCGCCGAATCCTTCGGTCTGGCGCAATTGCACCAGCTGCGCGGCCGAGTCGGGCGCGGCAGCGGCGCCTCGACCTGCCTGATGCTCTATGATCCGCCGCTGGGGGAGACCGCGGCGCGGCGGCTGAAACTCATGCGTGACACCGAAGACGGGTTCCGCATCAGCGACGAGGATCTGGCGATCCGCGGGGCGGGGGATGTGATCGGAACGGCGCAATCCGGCCTGCCGAAGTTCCGGCTGGCAGATGTGGAGCGACAGACCTCGCTGATGCAGATTGCCCAGTCGGATGCGCGCAAGCTGCTCCACGACGACCCCACACTGCAATCACCCCGCGGGCAGGCGGCGCGCGTGCTGCTGTGGCTGATGGAGCAGGACAAGGCGATACGGCTGATGCGAATCGGTTAGATCTCCTTTTGTTCGCAAATGTTCTTGCAATGATCGCGCAAATATGAGAACAAAGTGCTAACAACACGGGAGTTCGCCATGCGCCGCATCCTTCGTCAGATCAACGACCCTCGTAATGAACGCCTGGCGATGCTGGGCGATGCGGTGGGTGTGCTCGCCTTGTTTATTCTTTTCACGGCTGCGCTTTACGCGCCGCTGATGGCCTGACCTGCTTCCTGCCTGCGGTCTGGAGAGGCGCCGACTGTCCCGTCGCCCTTGACCCACCAGACACGCCACTCACCGCCGCGCCTTGTCGCGGCGGTTTTTTTTTTACGCGGTCTTAAGGGCTGGGTGTCAGGCTGCGGCCTGACGGGCGGCTTCGGCAGCGGCCTGGACCGACAACAGGATCGAGGCGTGGCGATTCTTGAACTCGCGCGCGGGCAGCAGGGCCTCGTATCCGTCGAACGGCGCAGGCGGCACCGGGCCGTCCTGCTTCAACATTGATTCGAGGGCGCTTGCCGCGGCCTCGAGTTCCTCGGGCGTGCGGCCGATCACCACCTCGCCCAGCACCGCGGCCGAGGCCTGGCCCAGAGCGCAGGCCTTGACCTCCTGCGCGAAGTCGACGACGCGGCCGTCCTTCAGCGAAAGATCGACGGTCACGGTCGACCCGCAGAGCGGCGAGCGCTTCTTGACGCTGGCCTGCGGTGCACCCAACCGGCCGAGATGCGGGATTTCGGCCGCCAGCGCGAGGATGCGCGTCGAATAGAGCTTGATCAGATCGGAGGTTTCGGACACTTCAGGCGCTCCCAGTCGCGAGAGGATATAAGCCATGCCGTTCGATCCGCAATCCCTGCGCTATGACGACCAAGGTCTCATTCCGGCGATCGCGCAGGATCATCGCACGGGCGAGGTGCTGATGATGGCCTGGATGAACGCGCAATCGGTCGTGCGAACGCTTGAGACCGGCAAGGTGACCTATTGGTCGCGCTCGCGGCAGGCCTTCTGGGTCAAGGGCGAGACGTCTGGCCATGCGCAGAAGCTGGTGGATTTTCGCGTGGATTGCGACCGCGATTGCCTGCTGGTGGTGGTGGATCAGACGGGCCCGGCCTGCCACACCAACCGGCGCAGCTGTTTCTATACTGCGGTGCGGGACGGGGCCGAGGTCGAGTTGATGCAGCCCGAGGGCTGAGGGTCGTCTGGCGGGAGGGGCTAAAGCCCCACCATCCGGCGGATGTCGGTGGGGCTGGCACCTTCGGCCCGGTAGAGCGACAGCGCGCGGGAATCGTCGCGCTTTGCCAGACGTTTGCCGGTTTCGTCGCGGATCAGGCGATGGTGGTGATAGGCGGGCGTCGGCAGCGCCAGCAGGCGCTGCAGCAGGGCATGCACGGCCGTGGCGTCGAACAGGTCGGCGCCGCGGGTCACCAGCGTGACACCCTGCGCGGCATCATCGACGGTCACCGCAAGGTGGTAAGAGGTGCCGATATCGCGTCGGGCCAGCACGATGTCGCCGACATGAGTCGTTAAGAAATCAGGGGCAAACTGGTGGGGTCCGGGGCGCAGCGGCCCGGTCTCGGTGAAGCCGACGGATCCGGTCAGGGCGGTGGCGCGGGCCATGTCGAGGCGGATGGTGGCGGCGGGATTGTCATGGCCGGCATGGCGGCAGGTGCCGGGATAGATGGGACCGTCGGGGCCGATCAGGGGCGCGCCCTCCTGCGGAGCGGCGAGCGCGGTGCGGATATCGCCGCGGGTGCAGGTGCAACGGTAGGTGACGCCGAGCGCTTCCAGCTGCGCAAGGGCGGCGTCATAGGCGGTGCGTCGTTCGGACTGGCGCATGACCGGCTCGGGCCAGGACAGGCTCAGCCAATGCAGGTCGTCGTGGATCTGCGCGTCGAAAGCGGGCTTGCTGCGCGCGGTGTCGATATCTTCGATCCGCAGCAGGAATTGACCCCGGGCGGCCTTGGCAAGGTCCCAGGCGGTCAGGGCGGAGAAGGCGTGCCCCAGATGGAGGGGCCCGGTGGGAGAGGGAGCGAAGCGGGTGATCAGCCCGGCCACGTCAACCCAACCACGCCTGGAACGCCTCTTTCGCGCGGTCGGTATAGGCCTTGTAGCGGTCCTTGCGGCCGCGACGGCCGCCCTTGGCGTCGATCGGCGGGAAGAGCCCGAAATTGACGTTCATCGGCTGGAAGGTCTTGGCGTCCGCATCGCCGGTGATATGGGCGATCAGCGCGCCCATCGCCGTCTCGCGGGGCGGCGGCGGCAGAGCGCGGCCTTGGATCTCGGCGGCGGCGAGGCGGCCGGCGACGAGGCCCATGGCGGCGGATTCGACATAGCCCTCGACGCCGGTGATCTGACCGGCAAAGCGCAGATGCGGCCGGACGCGCAGCCGCATCTGCTCGTCCAGCAGCGTCGGCGAATTGAGGAAGGTGTTGCGGTGAATGCCGCCCAGACGGGCGAAACCGGCCTCTTCCAGGCCCGGGATCATCCGGAACACCTCGACCTGGGCGCCGTGCTTCATCTTGGTCTGGAAGCCCACGATATTATAGAGCGTGCCCAAGGCGTTATCGCGCCGCAGCTGGACGACGGCATAGGGTTTGTTCGCGGGATCGTTGGCGTTGGTCAGGCCCACCGGCTTCATAGGCCCATGGCGCAGGGTCTCGCGGCCGCGTTCGGCCATCACCTCGATCGGCAGGCAGCCGTCGAAATAGCCCGCGGTCTCGCCCTCGTGGAACTCGGCCTTGGGGGCGGCGAGGATCGCGTCGATGAAGGCCTCGTATTGCGGCTTGGTCATCGGGCAGTTGAGGTAGGCCTTGCGCTCCTCCTCGGTCTCGCCCTTGTCATAGCGCGACTGGAACCAGGCCTTCGACAGGTCGATGGTGTCGAAATGCACGATCGGGGCGATGGCGTCGAAGAAGGCCAGGGATTGCGTGTCAGTCGCCGCCCGGATCGCCTGCGCCAGCGCGTCCGAGGTCAAGGGGCCGGTGGCGAAAATCCAGTGACCGGCGCCTGGCAAGTCCCTGATTTCACCTGGTTCGCTGCGGATCAGGGGATGGGCCAGCAGCCGCTCGGTCACCGCCTGGGAAAAGGCTTCGCGGTCGACGGCGAGGGCGCCGCCCGCGGGCAGGGAATGGCGGTCGGCCATTTCCATCAACAGGCCACCGGCCGCGCGCATCTCCCAATGCAGGAGGCCCACGGCATTTTGCTCGTCATCGTCCGAGCGGAAGGAATTGGAACAGACCATCTCGGCGAAATTGCCGGTCTGGTGGGCGAAGGTGCCGACCTGGGGGCGCATTTCGTGAAGCACGACGGGCACGCCCGCTTGCGCGGCCTGCCAGGCGGCCTCGGATCCGGCCATGCCGCCGCCGACGATGTGGAGTTCCTGTGTCATGGGGCGGAAATAGCCGCGCCGGACTGCAAAGAAAAGGGGGCGCCGCCCGGGCGCCCCCGATCCGGGACGATATCGGGATGGTTACTGGCCCGGCGCAGGCGCCGGGGCAGGCGTCGTGCCCTCGACCTGCGCGCCGGAGTCCTGCACGGCGGCGGGGCTCGGCGTCGCATCCTCGGGGTTGGGCCAGAGGGTGAAGACGACGAAGGCCAGTGCCGCCGCGACCAGGGCGATGGTGATGCCGGTCAGGGCGGGGCTGTGGCGTTTCGCGTCACGCTCGACATTGGTATGGGGTGCGGTCATCGGAAACCTCCTTTCAGAACCAACGCCTTGAGGGGCGGGAGGTTCCGAAATCGGCGGCCTCAGATCAGAGTCATGCGTTCGACACGCTCAGGATCGGGGAAGGGGCGGTAGAGGCCGACATTGACGTGCTGGATATGCTGGCGCATCTGGTCGTGGAGTTCCGCCGCCTCCTCATCCCCCTGGCCGAGGTAATGGAAGGCGTGGTCCAGCTGCGACAGATCCTTCACGTCGATCTCGACCAGGAAATCCGAACATTCGTCGCCGCCGAATTTCAGCTTCAGCCGCATCAGCCGCCAGCCTTCGATCCGCCCCTCCCGCTGCAGGAGCGAGAGCCAGACATCCAGCGCATGGGCGAAGACCAGCGCCTTGGCGGTCGGTTTCAGGTCGATCATGCAGTGGTAAACGTTCATGGCCGGGCCCCTCAGGAGACCCGGCCATCCAACCATGCAGGGCTGAAGAATCGGTTACTCTTCCTCGCCCTGTTCGACGACGCGGGCGACCGAGACGACCTCTTCACCCTTGGCGGTGTTGAAGACCCGCACCCCGCCAGCCGAGCGCGACCGGAAGCTGATCTGGTCGACCGGCACGCGGATCGACTGCCCGGTCGAGGTGGCGAGCATGATCTGATCGCCGGGCTCCACCGGGAAGGAGGCGACCAGCGCCCCGCCGCGCATGGCCTTGTCCATGGCCATGACGCCCTGGCCGCCGCGACCGCGCACCGGATAATCGTGCGAGGACGAGAGCTTGCCGGCGCCGCCCGAGGTGACGGTGAGGATCAGATCCTCCAGCGCCGACATCTCGGCATAACGCTCGGTGCTGAGCTGGCCCGCTTCGACGGCTTCCTCGTCATCGGCCTCGGCCTCGTCGGGGGCCCCGGCCATCAGGCGGCGCTGCTTGAGATAGGCGGCGCGTTCCTGCGGATCGGCCTCGAAATGGCGGATGACCGACATCGAGACGACGCTGTCGCCCTCGGCCAGGCGGATGCCGCGCACGCCGGTCGAATCGCGGCCCTTGAAGACCCGGACATCGGTGGTCGGGAAGCGGATGGCGCGGCCCTGGGCGGTGACCAGCATGACATCGTCATCCTCGTCGGCGACGCGGGCGCTGACCAGGCTGACGCCGTCCGGCAGCTTCATGGCGATCTTGCCGTTGCGCAGGATATTGGTGAAGTCCGACAAGGCGTTACGGCGCACATCTCCCTCGGAGGTGGCGAAGACCACCTGCAGGTTTTCCCATTCGTCCTCGGGCTCGTCGATGGGCATCAGCGCGGCGATCGAGACACCCTGCGGAATGGGCAGGATGTTGATGATCGCCTTGCCGCGCGCGGACCGCCCGGCCAGCGGCAGGCGCCAGCATTTCAGCTGATAGACCATGCCGTCGGTGGTGAAGAACAGAAGATGCGTATGCGTGTTGGCCACGAACAGCGTGGTCACCACATCGTCTTCCTTGGTCTGCATCGAGGCCAGACCCTTGCCGCCCCGGTTCTGGGCGCGGAATTCGGCCAGCGAGGTGCGCTTGATATAGCCGCCCGAGGTCACGGTCACCACCATGTCCTCGCGCTCGATCAGGTCCTCGTCCTCCAGATCGCCCGCCCAGTCGATGATCTCGGTCCGGCGGGGCACGGCGAAGAGCTCGCGCACCTCGTCGAGTTCGGCGGTGATGATCGACAGGATCCGCGCCCGCGAGCGCAGGATATCGAGGTAATCCTTGATCTTGCCGGCCAGTTCTTCCAGCTCGTCGGTGACTTCCTTGACACCGAGCGCGGTCAGACGCTGCAGCCGCAGTTCCAGGATGGCGCGGGCCTGAACCTCGGACAGGTTATAGGTCCCGTCCTCGTTGATCGTGTGGCTCGGATCGTCAATCAGCCGGATGTAGCCGGCGATCTCATGCGCGGGCCAGCGGCGGGTCATCAGCTTTTCGCGGGCATCGGCCGGATCGGCCGAGGCGCGGATCGTCGCCACCACCTCGTCCACGTTCGACACCGCAACCGCCAGACCGCAGAGGATATGGCTGCGCTCGCGGGCCTTGTTCAGCTCATAGGCCGTGCGGCGCGTGACAACTTCCTCGCGGAAGGTGATGAAATGATGGAGGAAATCGCGAAGCGTCAGTTGCTCGGGCCGGCCACCGTTCAGGGCCAGCATGTTGCAGCCGAAGCTGATCTGCATGGTGGTGAAGCGGAACAGCTGGTTCAGCACCACATCCGGCGTCGCGTCGCGCTTCAGTTCGATCACCACCCGCACGCCGATCCGGTCGGATTCGTCGGCGACATGGGCGATCCCCTCGATCCGCTTGTCGCGCACCGCCTCGGCGATCTTCTCGACCATCAGGGCCTTGTTCACCTGATAGGGGATCTCGTCGACGACGATGGCGTAGCGGTCCTTGCGGATCTCCTCGACATGGGTCTTGGCCCGCACGATGACCGAGCCGCGGCCCTCCAGATAGGCCTTGCGCGCGCCCGAGCGGCCCATCATCTGGGCCCCGGTCGGGAAGTCGGGACCGGGCACATAGGTCATCAGATCCTCGGAGGTCAGATCCGGGTTCTCGATCAGGGCCTTGGTCGCGTCGATCACCTCGCCCAGGTTATGGGGCGGGATGTTGGTGGCCATGCCGACGGCGATGCCGCCCGCGCCATTGACCAGCATGTTGGGGAACCGCGCCGGCAGGACGGTCGGTTCCTGGTCCTTGCCGTCGTAATTGTCCTGAAAATCGACCGTGTCCTTGTCGATATCGGCCAGCATGTAATTGGCGGATTTGGCCATCCGCACCTCGGTGTAGCGGAAGGCCGCGGCCTTGTCCCCGTCCATCGAGCCGAAGTTGCCCTGACCGTCCAGCAGCGGCAGCGACATGGAAAAGCCCTGCGCCATCCGCACCAGCGCGTCATAGATCGCGCTGTCGCCATGCGGGTGGTACTTGCCCATCGCATCCGCCACGGGGCGCGAGGATTTCCGGTAGGGCTTGTCGAAAGTGTTGCCGACCTCGTGCATGGCATAGAGAATCCGCCGGTGCACCGGCTTCAACCCGTCCCGAAGGTCCGGAATCGCCCGCGACACGATGACGCTCATCGCGTAATCGAGATAGGCGGTCCGCATTTCCTGCACGATCGAGACACCCGGCTGGGCGGGTTTTTTCTCGGCTTCGTCAGGGATTTCCGTGTCGTCGCTCACCGGGGCCTCGTCTGCGTCAGGGCGCTAGATTTTGTTGTCGGTCTTATAGCCCACCGCCACCCGCGGGTGCAATGCCGGGGGGAGACAAACCGGCCCAACGTGCTACCTTTCCGGTGGAAACCTGTGTGCAAACCTGTCTGGGAGGACCCGATGAAACTTCTGACCCCTCTGGTGATGCTGGCGCTGGCCGCCACGCCCGTCCTGGCCGAGCCGGTGAACATCACCCCCGACATGGCTTCGGTCACCGTCGAGACCGATGCAGGCCCGGCCGAGATCTCGCGCATTCAGGACAACGACAATGTCGTGACCGGCGAATGGGCCATGACCTCGCGCCCGTGCCCCAATTTCTGCATCCAGCCGATGAGCCCGGCCGAGGGTGTGACCACGGTGGGCGAGTTGGAGGTGATCGCGGCGCTTCAGGATCCGGATGTGCTGGTCATCGACAGCCGCGTGCAGGCCGATTACCGCGGCGGCACCATCCCCGGCGCGATCCACATTCCCTATACGGAAATGGCCGACCGGTTGGGCGAGGTGGGCTGCGAGGTCGATATCGACGGTTTCACCTGCGAGGATCCGAAGCAGGTGCTGCTGTTCTGCAACGGCCCCTGGTGCGGCCAGTCGCCCACCGCCATCCGCCGCATGATCGAGGCGGGCTTCCCGGCCGATCACATCCATTATTACCGCGGCGGCATGCAGGTCTGGCGGATGCTGGGCCTCTCGGTGCTGGTGCCGCAGAACTGACCTTGGGCTCGGGGCCGGCGCCCCCTACATCTGGGGGGTCGGCCCCGACCGGGCCTTGCGAAAGGAATTGCCATGTACGCCAGAATCCTCGTTCCCGTCGCCTATGAGCCGGGGGTCGATATCGGCCGCGAGTTGCAGATCGCCCGGGCGCTCTCGGCGCATGGCGCGCTGGTCATGCTGGTGCATGTGATGGAAAAGGCGCCGTTTTACGCCATCGACTACATGCCCGCCGGCTGGCAGGACGAGCTGCGCGAGGCGATCCGCGCCGATCTGGCCAAGCAGGCCTCGGGGCTGACGCAGGCGGGCGTCGCGGTGCTGGAAGGGGACCCGGGCCGGGCCATCCTCGATTTCGCCCAGGCCGAGGGGGCGGATTGCATCGTGCTCGCCTCGCACCGCAGCGACACCACGCTGATCGGCTCGACCGCGACGCGCATCGCCCGCCACGCGACCTGCGCGGTGCATCTGATCCGTTAACGCAGCCTGAGCAGCACCGCCGCCAGCGCCAGCGCCTCGCGCGGGACATGGCGGCGGCGTTGCTTCGGTCCGATCTGGTCCCAGCCGGGGCTCGAGGTGGTGGCCCTGAGGCCGATCTGCCAGGCAATGAGCCGGGCGCGTGGCGCATGATAGGGGTCGGTGACGATCACCACCCGCGCAGCTTCGGGCAGCAAGGCCTTGGCGTTCCTCAGATTTTCGCGGGTGGAGGTAGAGCGGTCCTCGACCAGGATCCGGTCCTCGGGGATACCGGCCTCACCGCAAAGCCGGGCAATGAGCGCCGCCTCCGTCGGGGGATGAGTGCCCAGCCCGCCGCACCCCATGATCCGGCCGACATGCCCCGCATGGTAAAGACCGATGGCATGCGCCGTCCGCCGCGCCAGCGTCGGCGAGGGCTCACCCCCGGGCCAGACCGCGGCGCCGAGGATGAGGGCGGTGGGTTTGTCGATGTCAGACAACAGGCCCTACCGCCGCCGCCCCTTGCTCTTCGCCGCCTGCTTGGCATTCGACCCGGCCTTGCCCGCGGTCGAGCGGCCGCGGGTCTTGACGGCTTCCTCGACCGCCTCGTCGACGGCGGTCTGGCGGGCCAGCGGGTCGTCGGCGATGGCGAGTTCGACCGCTTCCAGCCGCTTGATCTCGTCGCGCAGCCGCGCGGCTTCCTCGAATTCCAGATTCTCGGCCGCCTTGCGCATCTCGGTGCGCATCGCGTCGAGATGGGCGGCGAGGTTGGCGCCGACCATGGGCTTCGACACCTTGGTGGTGACGCGCGACTGATCGGTGTCGCCCTGCCACAGACCGCTCAGCACGTCATCGACGTTTTTCCTGACAGTCTGGGGGGTTATGCCGTGTTCTTCGTTGTAGGCGATCTGTTTGGCGCGGCGGCGGTTGGTCTCGTCCATGGCGCGCTGCATGGAGCCGGTGATCTTGTCCGCATACATGATGACCCGGCCATCGGCGTTGCGCGCGGCGCGGCCGATGGTCTGGATCAGCGAGGTTTCCGAGCGCAGGAAACCCTCCTTGTCGGCGTCCAGAATGGCCACCAGCCCGCATTCGGGGATGTCGAGCCCCTCGCGCAGCAGGTTGATGCCGATCAGCACGTCGAAGGCGCCGAGCCGCAGATCGCGGAGAATCTCAATCCTTTCAATCGTGTCGATGTCGGAATGCATGTAGCGCACCCGGATGCCCTGTTCGTGCAGATATTCCGTGAGATCCTCGGCCATGCGCTTGGTGAGCGTGGTGACCAGCACCCGCAGCCCTTCGGCCGCGACCTTGCGGATTTCGTCAAGAAGATCGTCCACCTGCATGGAAACAGGGCGAATTTCGACCATCGGGTCCAGCAGGCCGGTCGGCCGGATCACCTGTTCGGCAAAGACGCCGCCGGCCTGATCCATCTCCCAGGCGGCGGGGGTGGCCGAGACGAAGACCGATTGCGGGCGCATCGCGTCCCATTCCTCGAACTTCAGGGGCCGGTTGTCCATGCAGGAGGGCAGCCGGAACCCGTGGTCGGCCAGCACCGATTTGCGCCGGAAGTCGCCCCGGTACATGCCGCCGATCTGCGGCACCGTGACATGGGATTCGTCCGCGAAAACAATGGCCTGATCGGGGATGAACTCAAACAGGGTGGGCGGCGGCTCGCCGGGCGCGCGCCCCGTCAGATAGCGGGAATAGTTTTCGATCCCGTTGCAGACGCCGGTGGCCTCCAGCATCTCCAGATCGAAATTCGTGCGCTGCTCCAGCCGCTGGGCTTCCAGCAGTTTCCCCTCGGCGTTCAGCTGCTTCAGCCGGTGGAACAGCTCTTCCTTGATGCCCTTGATCGCCTGCTGCAGCGTCGGCCGGGGCGTCACGTAATGGCTGTTGGCATAGATGCGGATCTGCTCGAAACTGTCGGTCTTCTTGCCGGTCAAGGGATCGAATTCGGTAATCGCTTCAAGCTCTTCGCCGAAGAAGCTGAAGCGCCAGGCCCGGTCGTCGAGGTGGGCGGGCCAGACCTCGACCACGTCGCCGCGCACCCGGAACGAGCCGCGCTGGAAACCCGCGTCATTGCGCCGGTATTGCTGCGCCACCAGTTCGCCGATGAAGCCGCGCGGGTCGTAGAGCTGGCCGACCGTCAGATCCTGGGTCATGGCCGAATAGGTCTCGACCGAGCCGATGCCATAGATGCAGCTGACCGAGGCGACGATGATTACATCGTCGCGTTCCAGAAGCGCCCGGGTCGCCGAGTGGCGCATCCGGTCGATGGCCTCGTTGATCTGCGATTCCTTCTCGATATAGGTGTCGGTGCGGGCGACATAGGCTTCGGGCTGGTAGTAATCATAGTAGCTGACGAAATACTCGACCGCGTTGTCGGGGAAGAAGCCCTTGAATTCGCCGTACAATTGCGCGGCAAGGGTCTTGTTCGGCGCCAGGATGATCGCCGGGCGCTGCGTCTCCTCGATGATCTTGGCCATGGTGAAGGTCTTGCCGGTGCCGGTCGCGCCCAGCAGCACCTGGTTGCGCTCGCCGTCCCTGAGCCCGCCCGACAGCTCGGCGATGGCCGTGGGCTGGTCGCCTGCGGGCTGGAAGGGCGTCTTCAGCACGAATTGCTTGCCCCCCTCCAGCTTTTCTCGCCGGGGGGCGGCCATCATCGGCATGTCGTTCAGGACATCGGGGCGGTTGTTGTGCATCGGGCGGACCTTTGGCTTCGCTCCTAGAATTGTGCCTATTTTGTTCTTCTGCAAGGGGCGGCAGGGCCGCTGCTGCCCTGCTGGTGCGGAAAGCGGCGCAAAGCCTTGCCGGAAAGCCTTGTCAGGGGGGGCCGAATTTCGGATAAGGCGGCAAGTCAGACGGAGTCTTCCATGCGCGCCCGTATCTATCGTCCCGCCCGCAACGCCATGCAATCGGGCATGGCCCGCACCAAGCAGTGGATCCTCGATTTCGCGCCGGCCGAAGCGCGCGAAAAGGACCCGTTGATGGGTTGGACCGGCTCGGGTGACACCCAGTCGCAGGTGCGGCTGCGCTTCGCCACCCAGGCCGAGGCCGAGGCCTATGCCCGCGCGAATGGCATCGACTATGTGGTGCAGGCCCCGAAAGAGCGCGCGGCGAACATCCGCGTGCAGGGCTACGGCGAGAATTTCGCCACGAACCGCAGGCAAGTCTGGACGCATTGAGCGGCTAGGCCGGAGGGGGCAGGTCCCCCGGGATCCGGGTCGAGGCTGATGCGAGGGCGCCCTGTCGGGGGCGCCTTTTTTTGCTGCGCGGGGGGGCGCCCTGCGCCGATACTTCGGCCTGGATGAAAGCAACGGGGGATGCGGGCGGGGTAACACCGGGCCGGTATCACAGGGAGCCCCCGATGCAGAGCCAGGACAAGACCCTCGATTACGCCCTGCTGGGGCTTCTGGCGCTGCTCTGGGGCTCGTCCTATATCTTTACCAAGGTGGCGGTGGCCGAGATCCCGCCGGTCACGCTGATCGCGCTGCGGGTCGCGGGGGCGGCGCTGTTTCTCGGACTGGTCCTGAGGATCCGCGGCGAGCGCCTGCCGCGCGGCTGGCGGCTTTGGGGCAGGCTGGGGCTGCAGGCCTTCTTCAACAGTATCGGCGCCTGGACGGTGCTGGCCTGGGGCCAGCAACATGTCGAGGCCGGTCTGGCGAGCGTGCTGAATTCGACCTCGCCGATCTTCGTCTTCCTGTTTACCGTGTTCTTCACGCGGGAGGCGCCTGACGCGCGCAAGCTGCTGGGGGCGCTGCTGGGGCTGGGCGGCGTGGTGCTGATCGTGGGGGTCGAGGCGCTGGCGGGGCTGGGCGAGTCGCTGGCCGGACAGCTGGCCTGCCTCTCGGGTGCGATGCTCTACGCGGGGGCGGCGCTTCATGGGCGCAACTTCGCCCGGGTCGGGGCCCTGCAGACGGCGTTGGGGACGATGATCTGGGCGACCTTGGTGCTGGTGCCGCTGGCCTTCGTGGTCGAGGCTCCGCTGAGCCTCAGGCCAAGCCTCACCGCGCTCGCGGCCACGCTGATCCTGGCGGTCTCCTGCACCGGGTTGGCGCTGCTGGTCTATTTCCGGCTGGTGCGGACATTGGGGCCGCTGGGCGTCGCCAGCCAGAGCTATCTGCGGGCGGGGATCGGGGTGTTGCTGGGGGTGGCGGTGCTGGGCGAGCGGCTGTCGCTGCCGGTGGTGCTGGGCCTCTGCGCGGCGATCGCCGGGGTCTGGATGATGAACGCCGGGCCCCGGCGCGCGGCGGTCAGCGCGCCCGGCGCAGGCTGAACCGGACCACCAGCCCCAGCAGCAGCGCCCAGAACGGCGCGCCGATCCCGTAAAGGCTGAAGCCGCTCGCCGTTGCCATGAAGGTGAGGAGTGCCGCCTCGCGCTCGTCCTTCGGGGCCATCGCCGCCGACAGGCTGTTGCCGATGGAGCCCAGCAGCGCCAGCGCGGCGATGGTCAGGACCAGCGCCCTGGGGAGGATGAGGAAGAGGCCGATCACCGTGGCCCCCATCAGCCCGATGACGACATAGAAGCTGCCGGCGAACAGCGCGGCCTTGTAGCGGGTGCGGGGATTGTCGTCGGCGTCCGGCCCGGTGCAGATCGCCGCGGTGATGGCCGCGAGGTTGAAGGCGTAGCCGCCGAAGGGGGCCAGCAGCAGGCTGAAGAGCCCGGTCACGGTGATGGCCCGGCCGATGTCGGGCCTGTAGCCATCGGCGCGCAGCGTCACCACGCCCGGCATGTTCTGCGAACTCATGGTCACCAGAAACATCGGCAGCCCCAGCCCGATCAGCGCGGGCAGCGAGAATTCGGGCATGACGAATTCCGGCCGGGCCAGGGCGACCGGCAGGCTGACGCCCTCGAACCCGCCCGTCGCCGCAACGTAGGCAAGGCCCGCAAAGAAGACCCCGGCAATCGCATAGCGCGGCGCGAGGCGCTTGAGCGCGAGATAGGCGGCGCCCATCAGCAGCACCAATGTCCTGTCGCTGCCGAGCGCGTCGAAGATCTTCATGCCGAAAGAAAACAGGATCCCCGCCAGCATCGCATTGGCCAGGCTGTCGGGGATGAGCCGCGTGAGCTTGTCGAACCAGCCGCTCAGGCCGGTGGCGATCAGGAGCAGCGCGCAGAGGATGAAGGCGCCGGTGGCCTGCGGCAGGCTGAGGCCGCTGCTCAGCGCGATCAGCGCCGCGCCCGGGGTCGACCAGGCGGTCAGCACCGGCATCCGGTTGCCCAGCGACAGGACCAGGGTCGACAGCCCCATGCCCAGCCCCAGCACCAGCATCCAGCTGTTGGCCTGGGCATCGGTCGCGCCCAGCCGGTCGATGGCCTGAAAGATGATGGCGACCGAACTGGTATAGCCCACCAGGACGGCGATGAATCCGGCCGCGACATGCGAAAGCTTGAACGGGAGCAAGGCGGCCTCTAAGCAGGAATCGTGCGTTATTGCGGTCGATCCCCTTTACGCCCGTGCGCTATAGCGCACAAGATGGAAAGCAGCGGAGGCCGCCGAGAGATGACAGAAACACGCGGCGGCGATCTGGTCGGGGCCAATCTGCGCAAGGCGCGGGGGCAGGCGGGGCTGAGCCTGTCGCAGGCGGCCGAGCTGACCGGGGTCAGCAAGGCGATGCTGGGTCAGATCGAGCGCGGCGAAAGCAGCCCGACGCTGGCGGTGCTGTGGAAGCTCTGCAAGGGGCTGCAACTGCCGCTGACGGCACTGATCGGCCCGGCGGCGACGCCCTCGACCCGCGGTCCGTCCGAGGGGCAGGCGCCGGTCAGGGAGGGCCCCTCCTTCCGCACGCTCTTTCCCTTCGATCCCCGGACCGGATGCGAGGTCTTCCTGCATGACCTCGCCCCGCATTGGCAGCATCTGTCGGCGGCGCATGGCGCCGGGGTGATCGAGGATGTCTTCGTCGTCGAGGGCTCGGTGGAGATCCTGCTCGAGGGGGAATGGCTGCGGGTCGAGTGCGGTCAGGCGCTGCGCTTCAACGCCGACCAGCCGCATGGTTATCGCAACCCGCGGGCCACGCCCTCGCGTTTTCACAACACGATGCATTATCCGCGTTGAGCGCCGCCCCGCGTCGCCGCCTCGCGCACCAGCGTCAGGAAGGCGGAGAAACCGGCCGTCGGGTGCCGCCTGCCGGGGTAGTAGAGGCTGAAGCCGGGGCGGGGCGGCGTCCATTCCTCAAGCAGGCGGATCAGACGGCCGGCGGCGATATCCGCGGCCACGTCCTGTTCGATGAAAAAGCCGATCCCGGCGCCCTCCAGCACCGCGGTACGGGCGATGGCGGGTTCGTCCAGTGTCAGGCGTCCCCTGGCCTCGACCTGCACCGACTCGCCCTGGCGCTGGAACTGCCAGGGGAAGAGGGCGCGGTTCGGCAGGCGCACGCGCAGGCAGTCGTCGGGGCGCAGATCGGCGGGGGTCCGGGGCAGGGGATGGCTGGCGACCCAGTTGGGCGAGGCCACGACCGCATAGCGTTGCGGCCTCCCCAGCGGCAGGGCGATCATGTCGCGCGGCACCAGATCGGCGGGGCGGATGCCCAGATCGAAGCCCTCGGCGACGATATCGACCAGTCGGCCTTCGGTCACCAGCTCGACCTGCATCTCCGGGTAGCGGCGCAGGAAATCCACCACCAGCGGCGCGATCTCGCGCCCGGCCTGGACCGAGGCGTTGATCCGCAACAGGCCCGAGGGGGTGCTGCGCAGCGATTGCGCGCTCTCCATCGCGCCGCGGATCTCGGCCAGCGCCGGGCCGATACGGTCGACAAAGGCCAGCCCGGCGTCGCTCAGCGACACGCTGCGCGTCGTCCGGTTGAACAGCCGCACGCCGAGGCTGGCCTCGAGCCGCCCGATGGCATGCGACAGCGCCGTGGTCGACATGCCGAGGTCCAACGCCGCCGCCCGGAAGGAACCGCGCCGGGCGATGGCCAGCACCGCCTCAAGCCCTTTCAGCCCGGTCTCCATCATCATCCCGTTCATGGCATCAAAGCATGCCGATTTATCCCGATTATCGGCATGGAGATCCAGAACTATCTTGCGGGAGAGACAGATCTGAAAGGACATCCCATGAATCTTCCCGCCGCCGTCAGCACCTATTTCACCGCCCGCGCGCCCGAAGATGGCGCGGCCTTCGCCGCCGCCTTCGCCCCCGAGGCCATCGTCCATGACGAAGGGCAGCGCCATCAGGGCGGCCCGGCGATCCGCGACTGGTGGCTGGCCGCCAAGGCCAGGTACCGCCACGAGGCCGTGCCGCTGGAAGTCTCCGAGCAGGACGGCAAGACAAGGGTCCGCGCCCGGGTCACCGGCGATTTCCCGGGAAGCCCGGCAGTGCTGACCTTCGCCTTCGGGCTCAGGGACGGGCGGATCGCCGATCTTGCCATCGGCTGAACCCGACAGGCGGCGGCTGGCCAGATCCCTCAGGGCCTGCCCAGCCGCCGCAGGACCGCTTCCACATCGTCCAGAAGCCGGGTCCAGCCGCCCTCTGCGTCTATGCCGTTGATCCGCATCAGGAACAGGCCCTCGACCGCCAGAAAGGCCACGCGGGCGGCCTGGGCCTCGGGACTGTCGCCGGCGAGGCGGGCGAAGGTCGCGTGATACCAGTCGCGGGTGGCCTGCAGATTGGCCGGATCCTCCAGATAGCTGACCAGAAGCGCCGCCATCTTGGCGTTCATCGCCTGTTGCGAGACGCGCGTCGCCTCGATGTAGCGCAGCGCGAAGTCGACCGGGTCCGCAGGCGCCGGATCGCCGAGCAGGGCGTCGAACCTGTCGGTCCAGCGGTCGATCAGCGCCCGCACGAGGGCATCCTTGCTGGCGAAGGAATACTGCACGCCCCCCTTCGAGATCCCGGCCGCCTGCGCCAGTGCGCCGATGGTCAGCGCACCGCCGCCGCCCTGGCGCACGATCTCGTCGGCCAGATCCAGCAGGGCTTCACGGCTGATTGTCGGTGTCCGTCCCATGGCGCCTCACATTGTGATTGAATTCCATACGTATGTATTTATATCGGCGCCTGCAATGATGTTGTCAGGTGACCCATGTCCTCTCCGACCCCCGATCCGAAACGCTGGCTGGTGCTGCTGGCGGTGATGCTGGCCTTCCTGCCGGTGGTGCTGGACATGACCATCCTGCATGTCGCGGTGCCGCGGCTGACGCAGGCGCTGAATGCCTCGGGCACCGAGGTGTTGTGGATCATCGACATCTATCCCTTGCTGATGGCGGGGCTGCTGGTGCCGATGGGCACGCTGTCCGACCGGGTCGGCAACCGCCGCATCCTGTTGACCGGCCTGATGATCTTTGCCGCGGCCTCGGTCTGGGCGGCCTTCGCGCAAAGCGCGGGCGCGCTGATCGCGGCCCGGGTGTTCCTGGCGCTGGGCGGCTCGATGATCATGCCCTGCGTGCTGGGCCTGATCCGCAAGACCTTCGAGGATCCGGGCGAACGCGCCATCGCGCTGGGCCTTTGGGGCACGGTCGGCTCGGCGGGCGCGGCGGTCGGGCCGCTGGTCGGCGGCGCGATGCTCGAACATTTCTGGTGGGGATCGGTGTTCCTGATCAACGTGCCGGTCATGCTGGTCGTGGCTCCGGCCTGCTGGTTCCTCCTGCCGCGCGTCGAGGCGACGACACCGGGCCAGTGGCGCATCGGGCAGGCGCTGCTGCTCATCCTTGGCATGATCGCTGTGGTCTATGCCGTCAAGGCCGGTTTCGGCGGCAAGCAGCCCTGGTCCGTCGCCGGGCTGGTGCTGGTCTTCGGCATCGCCACCCTGACCCTTTTCGCGCGCCAGCAGCTGCGCTCGGCCGAGCCGATGCTGGACCTGTCGCTGCTGTCGCATCCGGCGATCCTGGCGGGATTGCTGATGGCGATGGTTGCCGCGGGCGCGCTGGCGGGGGTCGAACTGACGCTGGCGCAAGAGCTGCAATACGTGCTGGGCAAGACGCCGCTGCAGGCGGGCCTCTTCATGGTGCCGATCATGGCGGCGGCGGCCATCGGCGGGCCGGTCGCGGGGTTCCTGTCCAACCGCTTCGGCCTGCGCCTTGTGGCGAGCCTGTCGCTGCTGATCGCCGCGGCCTCGCTGCAGATGCTGGCGCAGAGCGATTTCCACGCGCCGGGCCTCGCGGTGCCGCTGGCGCTGGCCGTGCTGGGGCTGACGCTGAGCATCGGCCTGACCGCCTCGTCCATCGCCATCATGGGCGCGGTGGAGGCCAGCAAGGGCGGCGCTGCCGGGTCGCTGGAGGCCACGGGCTATGAACTGGGCACCGGGCTGGGCATCACCTTTTTCGGGGTCTTCATGTCGGGCGTCTTCAGCCGCGCCATGGAGCTGCCCGCCTCGATCCCCGCGACCCTCGCGGCCGAGGCCAGCCGCACCATCGGCGACGCCTATATCGTGGCGGGGCGGCTGGGCGGCGCCGAGGGCGCGGCGCTGATCGAGGCCGGGAAAGCCGCCTTCACCCAGACCCATGCCGTGCTGCTGAGCACCTCGGCCGGGATCATCACGGCGCTGGCTTTGGTGGTGTTCCTCGCCCTGGCCGGGCACCGGCCGCAGGTGGCGGGGTCGCCTCATTGATGGCCCAGCCAGCAGGCTGGTGGCCCGTGCCCGCCTGAAAGCCGGGTCCGCGTTCGCGGAGCCGCCTTTTCCTTGCCGCCGGCGCGCGCCTGCCGCACAACCGGGCAGCGACAGCGCCGGGCGGGCATCGCCACCGGCCGGCCCGCCGAACGGAGGAGCGCCTGCATGCCTGACCAGATCGACCCGATCCGCCGCGCGGGGCCGCGCGATGTCCGGTAAGCCGCTGTCGGGCCTTCTGGTCGTCGCCCTCGAACAGGCGGTGGCGGCACCGCTTTGCACCCTGCGGCTGGCCGATGCGGGCGCCCGGGTCATCAAGATCGAACGCGCGGGCGGCGAGACGGCGCGGCATTACGATGCGGCGGTGCTGGGTACTTCGGCCTATTTCGCCTGGCTCAACCGGGGCAAGGAAAGCGCGGTGCTGGATCTGAAGGCCGAGGCCGATCTGGCGCTGCTGCGCGCGGTTCTGGCCAGGGCCGATGTGCTGGTCCAGAACCTCGTCCCCGGGGCGCTGGCCCGGATGGGCCTGTCGCCCGAGGTCATCGCCCGTGACTATCCGCGCCTCATCGCCGTCTCGATCAATGGCTACGGGCAGGATACGCCTTATGCCGCGATGCGGGCCTATGACATGCTGGTGCAGGCCGAAAGCGGGATCTGCGCGGTGACCGGCACGCCCGAGACGCCGTCGAAGATCGGGGTCTCGGCGGCGGATATCGCCACCGGCATGAACGCCCATGCCGCGATCCTGGAGGCGCTGATCGCCCGCGGGCAGACCGGCCGCGGCACGCAGATCGAGATCGCCATGTTCGACGGCATGGCCGAGTGGATGAGCGTGCCCCTGCTGCATCGGACCTATGGCGGGCACGACACCGGGCGGCACGGGCTTTCGCATGCCTCGATCTATCCCTACCGGCCCTTCGCCTGCGCCGATGGCAGCCTGATCGTGGCGACGCAGACCAATGCCGAATGGGCGCGGCTCTGCGAGGGGGTGCTGGGGCGGCCCGATCTGGCCGAGGCCCCGGCCTATGCCACGAACGCGCTGCGGGTCGAAAACCGCGCCCGGCTCGATGCCGAGGTCGAGCCCGGTTTCGCCGCGCTGACCACGGCCGAGGCCATCGCGCGGCTCGACGCCGCGGGCATCGCCTGGAGCCGCTACAGCACGCTGGCGGATCTGGAGGTGCACCCGGCGTTGCGGCTGATGCCGGTGACGCTGGCCGACGGGCGCGAGGTCTCGATGCCGCGCCCGGCCGGGCGCGGCGCGGATTTCGCGTCCGGCCCGGTGCCAGCGCTGGGGCAGGCGACCGAGGCCCTGCGCCAGGAGTTCGCGGGCGGGTGATCCGGCGGCGTTTCCTGCCTGTCCGGCGCCCTTGATGATTGTCCTGAGGGGATCGGTCTGGCACATCTGGTCCGTCCCCCGAACCGGAGCCCGCGATGACCCTGTCCCGATCAACCGACCATCAGGAAATCCGCGACGCGGTGCGGGCGCTTTGTTCGCAATTTCCCGATGAATACCACCGCCGGATCGATTCCGAGCGCGCCTATCCCGAGGCGTTTGTCGAGGCGCTGACCCGCGCGGGCTGGATGGCGGCGCTGATCCCCGAGGCGTACGGCGGCTCGGGGCTGGGGCTGACCGAAGCCTCGGTCATCATGGAGGAAATCAACCGCTCGGGCGGCAATTCCGGTGCCTGCCACGGGCAGATGTACAACATGAACACCCTGATCCGCCACGGGTCCGAGGAGCAGCGCCGCCGCTATTTGCCGAAGATCGCCTCGGGCGCGCTGCGCCTGCAAAGCATGGGCGTGACCGAGCCCACGACCGGCACCGACACGACGCAGCTGAAGACCACGGCGGTGCGAAAGGGCGACCGTTATGTCATCAACGGGCAGAAGGTCTGGATCAGCCGGGTGCAGCATTCCGATCTGATGATCCTGCTGGCGCGCACCACGCCTTTGGCCGAGGTGGCGAAGAAATCCGAGGGGCTGTCGATCTTCCTTGTGGACATCAAGGCGGCGATGGGCGCGGGGATGGAGGTGCGGCCGATCCCCAACATGGTCAACCACGAGACCAACGAACTGTTCTTCGACAATCTGGAAATTCCGGCCGAGAACCTGATCGGCGACGAGGGGCAGGGGTTCCGCTATATCCTGACCGGGCTCAACGCCGAGCGGGCACTGATCGCGGCGGAATGCATCGGGGACGGCTATTGGTTCACCGACCGGGTGACGCGCTATGTCACGGAGCGGACGGTCTTCGGCCGGCCGATCGGCCAGAACCAAGGCGTGCAATTCCCCATCGCCGAGGCCTTCATCGAGATCGAGGCGGCGAACCTGATGCGCTACCGGGCCTGCGCGCTCTATGACGCGGGCCAGCCCTGCGGGACCGAGGCGAACATGGCGAAATACCTTGCCGCCAAGGCCAGCTGGGAGGCGGCCAATGCCTGCCTGCAATTCCACGGCGGCTTCGGCTTCGCCAGCGAATACGATATCGAGCGCAAGTTCCGCGAGACGCGGCTCTATCAGGTGGCGCCGATCTCGACCAACCTGATCCTGTCCTATGTCGCCGAGCATGTCCTCGGCCTGCCGCGCTCGTTCTGAGGGTCAGGCGGCGAAAGGGTCTTCGGGGTAGCCGACGCCGGTCAGGGTCAGGCCCTGCGGCGGGCAGACCGGGCCGCAGGCGGCGCGGTCGCGGGCCTCCAGCGCCTCGGCCATCCGGCCGGGCGGCCAGGCCCCGGCGCCGATCCGCTCCAGCGTGCCGACGATGGAGCGGACCTGGTTGTGCAGGAAGCTGCGGGCGCGCAGGTGGATGCGGAATTCCTGGCCGGCGGGATAGGGGTGTTCCTCGATCCGGATCTCGTCCAGCGACTTCACCGGCGATTTCGCCTGACAGAGGCTGGCGCGGAAGGTGGTGAAATCATGGGTGCCGATCAGCGCCCGCGACGCCTCCTGCATGGCGCCGAGGTCGAGCCGGTGGCGCACCTGCCAGACAAGGCCGCGGTCCTGAACCACCGGCGCCCGGCGGGCCACCAGCCGGAAGGTATAGCGCCGTTCGATGGCCGAGAAGCGGGCGTGGAAATCCTCGGGCACCCGCGCGCAGGCGGTGATCGCGACCGGCAGGGGTTTGAGGTGATGGTTCACCGCCTCCATCAGCCGCTCGGGCGCCCAGTCGCGGGCCAGATCCGCATGGGCGACCTGACCCGTGGCATGGACCCCGGTATCGGTGCGCCCGGCGGCGGCGAGGCGGGGTTCGGCGGGTTCGAGGCGGGCCAGCGCCTCCTCGACCGATTGCTGGACCGAGGGCTGGCCGTCCTGGCGCTGCCAGCCGTTGAACGGGGCGCCGAGATAGTCGAGGCGAAAGGCGTAGCGGGGCATCGCGGGCTCCGGTGGCGGGCGGGGAACCGGGGGGCCAGCCCCCCGGACCCCCCGGGATATTTGAGGCGCAAAGAAGGGGTCAGAAACCCGCTTCAAAGATCGCGGTGAGGCCCGCGCGGTAATCGGGATAGGTCAGGCTGAGCTTCAGTTCCGGGCCCAGACGGCGCGAGCGCAGGCGCTTGTTGTCCTCGTAGAAGCTGCGGGCCATGGGCGAGAGATCGGCGTCCTCATAGGGGATCAGCGGCGGCGGCTCGATCCCGAGGAGCTGCGCCGCGAAGAGGGTGACATCGGCCATCGGTGCCGGTTCGCCATCGGCGCAGATCAGGGGGCCCGCCAGTTCGGCCTCGGCCGCGGCGGCGGCGATGCGGCCCAGATCCGCGACATGGATGCGGTTGAAGACCTGCCCCTCCTTCCAGACGCGATGGGCGCGGCCCTGGCGCAAGGCATCGAGAGCCGAGCGGCCGGGCCCATAGATCCCGGCGATGCGCAACAGGGCCAGCGGCAGGCGCCGGGCCTCGGCGAAGGCCTGCCAATCGTGTTCGGCCTGCGCCCGGGCAAGGCCGCGGCCGGTGGCGGGGGCGTCGGCCGTGCCCTCGTCGATCCAGGCGCCGCCATGGTCGCCATAAAGGCTGCTGGCCGAGGCATAGCCGATCCAGCGCAGCTTCGGCGCGGGCAGCTCGGCGAGATGGGGCAGCATCGGGTCGCCCTCGGGCCCCGGGGGCGCCCAGGCGATGAGATGGGTGGCCTGGGCCAGCGCCTCGGCCGCCTGACCGGGCCAGAGGACGGCGGTGCCCGGCCTGCGCGAGGTGCCGAGCACCCGCCAATCGGGGCCGAGGGCGGCTTCGGTGGCCTGACCGGAGAACCCGTGGCCGAGGGAGAGGAGCGTCTTCATGAGGCGCAGCTAAGGCCGGGGGCGGGGCCGGGGCAAGGGGGTGGGCTTCAAAACCTTGTCGCCAATGCCTATTCTTGGGGGGCAAGACGGAGTGCGCCCGTGATATCCTCGCTGACCGGCCTCATCACCAATTCGATCGACGCCGTCAGCGACACGGTGTCGGAGGCGTTTTTCGAGCCGGTCGTGCGGCTGGGCGTCACCGGCCTCAGCCGCGCGGGCAAGACGGTGTTCATCACCGCGCTGGTGCATAACCTGATGGAACCGGGGCGGATGCAGCGGATGCGGGCGGTGCAGCAGGGGCTCATTCGCGGCGCCTGGTTGCAGCCGCAGCCCGACATGACCCTGCCGCGTTTCGATTACGAGGCGCATCTGGCCTCGCTGACCGGGACCGAACCCCGCTGGCCCGAGGGGACGCGGGCGGTGAGCGAGCTGCGCCTGTCGTTCCGGCTGGCGCCGACCGGGCTCTTTGGCGGGCTGACCGGGCCGAGGAAGCTGCACCTCGACATCGTCGATTATCCGGGCGAATGGCTGCTGGATCTGGGGCTGATGGGCAAGAGCTATGCCAGCTGGTCGGCCGAGGTGCTGGCGCGCCTGCCCAAGCGCCCGCAGGCCGAGGTGTTCCGCGAGGTGTTGCTGAACATCGACCCGCAGGCCCGGCACGAGGAAAGCGTGGCTCAGGCGCTGGCCCGCGAGTTCACCGCCTATCTGGTCGCCGCGCGCGAGGCGGGCTGGTCCGATTGCACCCCGGGCCGCTTCCTGCTGCCCGGCGAAATGGCGGGCTCGCCGGTTCTGACCTTCGCGCCCTTGCCCGGCAGCGAGGGCAAGCGCGGCTCGCTCTGGCGCGAGATGGAGCGGCGGTTCGACGCCTACAAGTCGCAGGTGATCCGCCCGTTCTTCGAGACGCATTTCGCCCGGCTGGACCGGCAGGTGGTGCTGATCGACGTGCTGGAAGCGGTGCATCGCGGCCCCGCCGCGCTGGAGGATCAGCGCCGGGCGATGGCCGAGGTTCTGGCCGCCTTCCGCCCCGGGGCGAACGGGTTCTTCACCTCGATGTTGCGGGGGCGGCGGGTGGAGAAGATCCTCTTTGCCGCGACCAAGGCGGACCATCTGCACCACAGCCAGCACCCCCGCCTGACCGCGCTGGCCGAGGCGCTCTTGCGCGAGGCGCGGGACCGGGCGCGCTTTTCCGGCGCCGAGACGGCGGCGATGTCGATCGCGGCGCTGCGCTCGACGGTTGAGGAGCAGCGCAGCCACGGCGGGCGCGAGGTCGATCTGGTGCGGGGGCGGCTGGCGGACGGGCGGCAGGTGGCGGTCAACGCGGGCGATCTGCCCGAGGACCCCTCGCGCCTGCTGCTGCCCGCCCGCGAAGGGGCCGAGCGTTGGTTGCAGGGCGATTACGGCGTGATGTCCTTTGCGCCGCCGGTCCTCAGCCGGGTGCCGGGGCAGGGGCTGCCGCACATAAGGCTCGACGCGGCGGCGGAATTCCTGATTGGCGACAGGCTGGTATGAGATGGACAACCGCGGACCGATCCTGATTGAACTCGACGCGACCGAGGCCCCGGCCGATGTCGCCGCCGCGCCCGAGGTCGACGCGCCCGAGGGGGCGGCGATGCAGGCGGCGCTGGGCAGCATGGCGCGCAAACGCGGCGCGGGGCCCGGCAGCTGGGCGCTGGCGGCGGGGGGCGCGCTGGTCTCGCTGGCGGTCAGCGTCGCCGCCTGGGATTTCGCCGCAAGGCTGATCGAGCGGGCGCCTGTGCTGGGCTGGCTGGCCGCCGTACTGGCCGGGGTCCTGGCGCTGGCGCTGGTCCTCTGGGCCGGGAAGGAGGCGCTGGGCTATGCGAGGGTCAGCCGGCTGGACCGGCTGCGGGCGCGGGCCTCGGCGGCGCTGGTGTCGGGCGATCTGACCGAGGCGCGGGCGGTGGCGGCCCGGGTCGCCGGGCTCTATGGCGCCGAGGACCGGACGCTGGAGGCGCTGGACGCCGAAGCGGTGATCGAGGGGGCGGAGGCGCATCTCTTGATCGGCCTCGACGCGCGGGTGGAGATCGAGATCCAGACCGCCGCGCGGGCGGTGGCGCTGGCCACGGCGATCATCCCGCTGGCCTTCGCCGATGTGGCCGCCGCGCTCAGCGCCAATCTGCGGATGATCCGGCGGATTGCCGAGATCTATGGCGGACGGCCCGGGGCCTTCGGCAACTGGCGGCTGGCGCGCTCGGTCGCGGTGCATCTGATGGCGACGGGGCTGGTCGCCGTGACCGATGACGTGATCCATTCGGTGGCGGGCGGGGGCCTTCTGTCGAAACTCTCGCGCCGCTTCGGCGAGGGGGTGGTGAACGGCGCGCTGACCGCACGGGTGGGGCTGGCGGCGATGGAGCTCTGCCGCCCGCTGCCCTTCCGCATGGGGCGCAAGCCGGGGGTCAGCGCCGTCACCGCAACGGCGCTGAAAGGGCTTTTCGACCGCGGCTGAGGCCGGAATTGTTGCAGCGATGCAAGGACACCTTCGCATACTGCCACGGCCCGCACGGCGCGGTTTCCCCATAGGCAGCGAGCGGCTATGCGGGGCTGAAATCCCCTTCCGCGCAGGCCCCTTCCCATGCCGCCCCTTCAGGACCACCCGCTGCGCTATGCGCTGACCAACGAATTGCACGCCCGGCCCTCGCCGGTGATCGCCGTGCCCTCGACCGCCGTGTTCCTGGCGCTGAAACCGGCGCAGGACGCGGTGGCGCGGGACCGGGGCAGTGACCGGGCGCATCTGGTGGACCTGCTCGACCGGCACGGCGCGCCGCACCCCGCGCCCGAGGCCACGCATCACGCGGCCGAGGCCGGGCGGCACGGGCTGAAATGGGAGAACCACACCGAATTCACCACCTGGATGGCCCATGCCGAGGGGCTGACCGACCGCCCCTTCGACCCCGCCGCCTTCGATGTCTTCCCGGCCGACTGGCTGGAGGCGGCGCCGGGGGTCCGCGTGACCTCGATCCTGTTCCGCATCGAGGAGATGCCGCTTTCGGGCGGGGCCTGCGACGGGCAGGCGCTGGGGCGCAAGCTGGACGAATGGTTCGTGGCCGAGAGCCTGGCGGCGGTGGCGGTGCTGGACGGGGCGGCGGTGGTGGCCTCGGACTTCCGCATCGACCCGGCGGGGCATGTGCGCATGGCGGTCTTCGTGCGGCCTGAGACCGGCGCAAGGCGGATCGGCCGCGTGGTGCAGCGGCTCTGCGAGATCGAGATGTACCGCGCCATGTCGATGCTGGGGCTGGCGCGGGCGCGCGCCGTCTCGGCCGAGATGGGGGCGCTGGACCGCCGGCTGGCCGCGTTGCAGGCGCAGATGGCGGGCGGCGCGAGCCAGGCCGAACAGGTGCTGGGCGCGCTGATGACCGTCTCGGCCGAGCTGGAGCGGCTCGACATGGCCTCGTCCTTCCGCTTCGGCGCGACCCGGGCCTATGAGGCCATCGTGCATGACCGGATCGCGGTCCTGCGCGAGGCCCGGTTCGAGGGGCGCCAGACGCTGGCCGAGTTCATGCGCCGGCGCTGGGACCCGGCGATGCGGACGGTGAAGGCGGCCGAGGCGCGGCTGGCGCTGCTGTCGGAACGGGCGATGCGGGCCGGGCGGCTCTTGTCGACGCAGGTCGAGGTGGCGCGCTCGGCGCAGAACCAGGAGGTGCTGCGCTCGATGGATCGCCGCGCCGATCTGGCGCTGCGGTTGCAGCACACGGTCGAGGGGCTGTCGGTCGTGGCGATCAGTTACTATGCGGTGGGGCTGGCGTCGAACGTGGCGGCGCCGCTGGTGGAGCCTTTCGGGATGGGCAAGACCGGGGTGGCGGCGGTGTTGACGCCGCTGGTGGTGCTGGGGGTCTGGCTGGCGCTGAGGCGGATCCGGGCGCGGCTGCACTGAGGGGGGAGGGGTTTCGCCCTCGTTGCCCGCTGCCGCGGGCGCCTCGGGCGACCAGCGGCGCGGCGTGCCGCCGCGCCGAAGAAAGGGGGGCCGTCTGCCCCCCTCTTGGCCTGCGGCCAATTCACCCCCCGAGGATATTTGAAGCGCAAAGAAGGCGGCTTAAGGCACTCTTAATCTTCATCTTTGTTCTCTAAATATCCTCGGGGGTTTCCAAAGGGGGTGGAAAACCCCCTTTGGCGGGGGGTGCGGGGGGCTGGCCCCCCGCGTCACCCTTGCCGGGCGAGAGCCTTCGCCAGTGCCCGGTCGGTCGCGTCTTCGGGGCCTTCGTGCCTTGGGCGGAACCGGAGTCGGAAGGCGGCGAGGCGGAGGTCGGGGGCGACGTCGGGATAGCCCAGGGCGTCGAGCGAGGCTTGGAGCGGGGTCTCGGCGTCGCCCGGGGCCTCGGGCCAGAGGGCGAGGCCTCTCCGCGCGAGGCGCTGCCAGTCGAAGCGGGGGCCGGGGTCGATCTTGCGGGCGGGGGCCATGTCGGAATGGGCGATGACGCCCTTGGCCGGGATCGTCCAGCGGGCGAGGATCCCGGGCAGCAGCGCGTCCAGCCGGTCCATCAGCGGCGCGGCAAAGGGGCTTTTGCCGTCATTGTCCAGCTCGATGCCGATGGAGCGGGAATTGACGTCGCCGCGCCCCTGCCATTCCCCGGCGCCGGCGTGCCAGGCGCGGGCCTCTTCCTCGACCAGCTGCCAGAGCCTGCCGTCGCGGCCGATCAGGTAATGGGCCGAGACCTCGGCCGCCGGATCCGACAGCCGGGCGAGCGCGGCTTCGGCCGAGACCATCTCGGTGTAATGAATCACCACCAGCTCGGGCCGGAGCCCGCCGCGGCGGGGGCCGTGGTTGGGCGAGGGATGCCAGAGGGCGCCGGGGATCGGCATCTCAGCGGCGGGCGAGGGCCTGGCGCAGCGGCGTCGGGTCCCACCAGCAGGCGAAGCCGTCGCCGTCGGGATCGAGGTTGCCGCGGTCGCGTTCCGGCCCGCCATCCTCCAGAAACGCCTGCTGGGCGGCGTCCTGGTTGCGGTATTGCAGGCAGGCGTTTTCCCAGCGCGACCAGCGCAGCGGGTTGATGCGGCGATAGGTCTCGGTGCCCACGGTCTGGGTCTGGCTCAGGGCATAGGCCATGAGGTTCGGCCCGCCATGGTCGGACGGGGCCGGGATCGAGGCGGTGACGATCGGCGCCTGTTGCGGCGCGGCGCCCTGCGGCGTGATCCGCTGGGCCTCGCCCGCGTGATAGACCTGCTGGTCCTGCACCCCGCCGCGGGGCGCGGTGGCGCTGGCGGCGGCCACCGGGGCGGGAGCGGGTGCCGGGGCGGCGGCGGCCGGGGCGAGGGTCTGGGTGGCGATCGGGGCCTGCGGCTGCGGCGGGGGCAGCGTGCTGGCCATGGCGCTCAAGGGCGGGCGCTCGCGCTGGGGGATCGCGTCCAGCGTGGTCGGGGCGCTGGCGGGCATCGAGGCGGGCGGCACGATTGCGGCCGTGCGGCTTTCGGGCGGGACCGAATAGGGAATGGACGAGCGGGCAGAGGCGGGTGTCGTGCTGCGGTCGCGCAGGTAGCGCTGGTAGTCGCCGAAGCCGACCCCGCTGTTGGTCATGGTCGCCAGATTGTCCGGTCCCGGGGCGCAGCCCGCCATGCCCAGAAGGGCCAGCGGTGCCGCCAGTGCCAAGATGCGCATGTCTGCCTCTGCTCGATTATATTTTTCGAGCAGATTACCACCATTTTTGCGGTTTGGAAACAAAACCGGCCGCGGTCTCCAGCACCTGCGCCGTGTTCAGCAGATCCGCCTCGCCCCAGGGCTTGCCGATCAGCTGCAGGCCCAGCGGCAGGCCGCGGCTGTCGAGCCCGGTCGGCACCGAGATGCCCGGCAGGCCAGCGAGGTTCACGGTCACGGTGAACACGTCGTTGAGGTACATCGCCACCGGATCCGCATCCGCCATCTCGCCCAGGCCGAAGGCCGAGGAGGGCGTGGCGGGGGTCAGGATGGCATCGACGCCGGCCGCGAAGGCCTCGTCGAAGTCGCGCTTTATGAGGGCGCGGACCCGGCGGGCGCGGTTGTAATAGGCGTCGTAGAAGCCCGCGGACAGCACATAGGTCCCGACCATGACGCGGCGCTGCACCTCGGGGCCGAAACCCTCGGCCCGGGTCTTTTCGTACATCTCGGTGATGCCGTCGCCGGGCGCCAGCTTGGCGCGGTGGCCGTAGCGGACGCCGTCATAGCGGGCGAGGTTGGACGAGGCTTCGGCCGGGGCGATGACGTAATAGGCGGGCAGCGCGTATTTGGTGTGCGGCAGCGAGATGTCGGTGATCCTGGCGCCCGCGTCCTTCAGCATGGCGGTGCCGTCGGACCAGAGTTTCTCGATCTCCTCGGGCATGCCGTCCATGCGGTATTCGCGGGGGATGCCGATGGTCTTGCCGCGGATGTCGCCGGTCAGCGCCGCCTCGAAATCCGGGACCGGGATGTCGGCCGAGGTCGAATCCTTCGGGTCATGGCCGACCATGGCGCCCAGCATGATCGCCGCGTCGCGCACGGTCTTGGTCATCGGCCCGGCCTGATCCAGCGACGAGGCGAAGGCGACGATCCCCCAGCGCGAGCAGCGCCCGTAGGTCGGCTTGATCCCCACGGTGCCGGTGAAGGCGGCGGGCTGGCGGATCGAGCCGCCGGTATCGGTGCCGGTGGCGCCGAGGCAGAGGTCCGCCGCCACCGCCGAGGCCGAGCCACCGGACGAGCCGCCCGGGGTCAGCGGCGTTGCGTCGTTGCCGCGCCGCCAGGGGTTCACGGCATTGCCGTAGCACGAGGATTCGTTGGACGAACCCATGGCGAATTCGTCCATGTTGAGCTTGCCCAGCATGACCGCGCCCGCGTCGCGCAACTGCGCCGAAACGGTCGATTCATACTCGGGGCGGAAGCCCTTGAGGATGTTGGACGCGGCCTGCGAGGGGACGCCCTCGGTGCAGAACAGGTCCTTGATGCCCACGGGGATGCCGCACATCGCCGGGGCCTCGCCCGCCTGCAGGCGCGCGTCGGCGGCCCGGGCGCGTTCGAGCGCGATCTCGGGTGTCTTGTGGACGAAGGCGTTCAGCGCGTCGGCCGCGTCGATGGCCGTGAGGCAGGCTTCGGTCAGCTCGACCGAGGTCACCTCGCGTTTCTTCAGCGCGTCGCGGGCGGCGGCGATGGTCAGGGTGTTCAGGCTCATTCCACCACCTTCGGCACGGCAAAGAAGCCCTCGCGGGCATCGGGGGCATTCTTCAGGATCCGGTCCTGGATATTGCCATCGGTCACGCCATCCGGGCGACGCTTGAGGCGCATGGGCGTGACCGAGGTCATCGGCTCGATGCCGGTGACATCGACCTCGTTCAATTGCTCCATGAAGCTCAGGATGCCCGAGAGTTGCTCGGCCAGCTGCGGCAGGTTCTCGTCGGGGACGCGGATGCGGGCGAGCTTGGCCACGCGGCGCGCGGTTTCGATGTCGATGGTGGACATGGCATTCTCCACTGAGATGGCGAGCGGTTTAGCCGCAGGGGCGGATGGGTGCAAGCGCGGCGGCGCGGGTTGCCGACGGAACGGGCCGGGTCTAGCGTGGAAGGCTCAAGATCGGGGGTAGGGTATGCGGCGGCTTATGGCCTTGTTGATGGTAGTGGCGCCGATCGCGCTGGCGGCAGCGGGCGCGGCGCGGCTGGTGGCCGAGGCGCCGGGGCCGGGGCGGGTCGCTGGCGCCGAGACCGGGCTTGCGGTCCGGGTGGCGGCGGTGACGGCGGCCCCCTTCGTGCCGGTGGCGCAGGGCTGGGGCAATGTGCGCGCGGCCGACAGCTGGACAGCGATGAGCGAGGTTCGCGGCTCGGTCCTGTGGCGCGACCCGGATCTGGCCAGCGGCCGGGTGGTGCACGAGGGGGCGGCACTCCTCAGGATAGATCCGGCGGATTATCAGCTGGCCATCGCCCAGGCCGAGGCGGATCTGGCCTCGCTCACCGCAGAAGCCGCGCAGATCGCGGCCGAGGCCGAGAATACCCGCCGGGTGCTGGAGCTGGAGGAGGCGCGCCTGGCGCTGAGCGAAGCCGATGCGGCGCGGACGCGCGAGCTGGTGGCGCAGGGCACCGCCGCCGCCGCGCGCCGGGACGAGGCCGAGCGGGCCTTGCTGGCGGCCCGGCGCACGGTGGTGGAACTGCAGAATGCCCTGGCGCTGATCCCGTCCCGGCAGGACCGCAACGCGGCGCAGGTGGCCCGGACCGAGGCCTCGCTGGCCCGGGCGCGGCGGGATCTGTCCCATACCGAGATCGCCGCGCCCTTCGATCTGCGCATCACCTCGGCCCCGGCGGAACTCTATCAGGTCGTGTCGGTGGGGCAGATGCTGGTCTCGGGCGAGGGATTGTCGCGGGCCGAGGTTCTGGCGCAGGTGCCCATCGCCGCCTTTCAGCGCATGCTCAGCGGCGTGGTGATCGACGGCAGCATCCTCGATATCGTCGATCAGGAACGCGAAGGGCTGGTGCAGGTCGCGGTCGAGCCGGTCAGCAACCCCGGCCAGATCTGGCAGGGGCGCCTCACCCGGGTGGAGCCGGCGCTGGATCCAAGGGCGCGGACCGTGCAGGCGGTGATCGAGGTCGCCGATCCCTATGACGGCGCCGATCCGCCCGAGCGCATCCCGCTGGTCGGCAACCTGCAGGTGCAGGTGACGATGACCGGCCCCGAGTTGCCCGAGGTGATCGCCATTCCGGCCGGGGCGGTGCATGGCGGCACGGTCTATCTGATGGACGCGGACGGGCGGCTGGAATTGCGTGCGGTGACGGTGGCGTTCCGGCAGGGCGACCTTGCGGTGATCGCCGAGGGGCTTTCGGCCGGGGAGCGGCTGGTGCTCGATGACATCGCGCCCGCCATCCCGGGCATGGCGCTGACGGCGGTTTCGCCGTGATCCGCTGGTTCGCGGGCCATCCGACGGCGGCCAATCTGCTGCTGATCCTGTTCCTCGCGGTGGGCGCGCTGTCGCTGCCCACGCTGGTGCGCGAGACCTTCCCGGATTTCCGCGATACCGAGGTCGAGATCGCCGTGACCTATCGTGGCGCCACCGCCGCCGAGGTCGAGGAGGCGATCTGCCGTCCGCTCTGGGATGCGGTGCAGGGGGTGGAGGCGCTGAAAGAGCTGCGCTGCACGGCGCAGGACAACCGCGCCCGCGCCGTCGCCACCATGGCCGAGGGAGGCGACGCCATCCGCTTCGTCAACGCGCTCAGGACCGAGGTGGGCGCGCTGGATACGCTGCCGTCCCGGGCCGAGGCGCCCTTGGTGCGCGAATTGCACCGCACCGATGTGGTGGCCTCGGTCGCCGTGTCGGGGGCGCTGCCGCTGCGCGACCTCGACCTCTATGCCGAGGGGCTGGCCGACCGGCTGGCGGCGCTGCCCGAGATCGCGCTGGTCAACCGTTCGGGCCTTGGCACCCGGCAGTTCCGGATCGAGGCTGACCGCGCGGTGCTGGCCCAGCACGGGCTGACGCCGGCGGGGTTGGCCAATGTGCTGGGGTCGCAGAGCCTCGACCAGCCCGCGGGCACGCTGGAGACCCCGGGCGGCGACCTGCGGCTCAGGCTGACCGAGGAGCGGCGCAGCATCGAGGAACTGGAAGCGCTGCCCGTGCTGGTCGAGGATAACGGCGCCCGGCTGGTGCTGGGGGATGTGGCGCGGGTGAGCGAGATCCACGCGCCCTTCGAGGATCGCGCCTATGTCGACGGCGTGCCCGCGATCCTGCTGGAGATCCACAAGCCCCGGGGCACCGACGCGCTGCGCGCGCTGGAGGCCCTGCGCGGGCAGATCGGCGCCGAGACGGCGCAGCTGCCGCCCACGCTGCGGGTCGAGGTGGTGCAGGACACGACCTCGATCGTGCGCGACCGTCTGGCCATGCTGATCCGCAACGGCGCGGCGGGGCTGGTGCTGGTGGTCATCGTCATGAGCCTGTTCTTCCGCCCGGGCCTTGCGCTTTGGGCCGCGATGGGGTTGCCGGTGGCGATGGCGGGCGCGCTGGCGATGATGGCGCTGATGGGGCTGACGCTGAACATGATAACGCTGGTGGCGCTGCTCATGGCCATCGGCATCGTCATGGACGATTCCATCGTGCTGTCGGATTCCATCGCCGTGGAATCGGCGCGGGGCGACGGTCTGGCGGGGGTGGTGCGCGGCGTCATGGCGGTGGCGCCGGGGGTCATGGCCTCGTTCCTGACCACCATCGCGGTGTTCGGGCCGTTGTCTTTCCTGGCCGGGCAATTGGGCAAGGTCTTGCAGGTCCTGCCGGTGGTGCTGATCGCGGCGCTGGCGGCCAGCCTGATCGAGGCCTTTCTGATCCTTCCCCACCACCTGCGCCACGAGGGCGACCGCGCGGGCAAGCCCGCGGGGCGGTTCCGCCGGGGCTTCGACCGCGGTTTCGACCATCTGCGCGAGGGGATGGGCCGTCTGGCCGATCTGGCGATCCGGGGGCGGTATCTGACCGTCGGTCTGGCGATTGCCGGGCTGATCCTGACACTGGGTGCGGTCGGCTCGGGTCTGGTCAAGCGCGAGGCGCTGCCCGACATCGACGGCGATGTGCTGGAGGCGCGGATCCTGATGCCGCAGGGCACGCCGCTGGCCCGCACCGCCGAGGCCGTCGCGCAGGTCGAGGCGGCGCTGGCCCGGGTCAGTGACAGGCTCTCGCCCGACCAGCCCGGGGGTCAGCCGCTGGTGGTGCGGCGGATCACCCGGATGAACCGCAACGTCTCGGCCGGCGAGGCCGGGGCGCATGTGGCGACGGTGGGCGCCGATCTGCTCAGCGCCGAGATCCGCGCCACCCCCCTCGACACCATTGCCGAGGCCTGGCGGGCCGAGATCGGACCCTTGCCCGGCGCCTCGTCCCTGATTATCGCCGAACCGGGGATCGGTCCGCAGGGCGTGGCCATCGAGATCCGGCTCACCCATCCCGACCTTGACATGTTGCACAGCCAAGCCGCCCGGGTGCTGGCCGAACTGCAAGGCTACGCGGGCATCCGCAACGCCATGATCGACCTCAGGCCCGGCAAGCCCGAACTGAGGCTCACCCTGACCGAGGGCGCCCCGGCGCTGGGCCTGACCGCGGCCGAGGTGGCGAACCAGTTGCGCGCAGCCTTCCTGGGCGCCCCGCTGGAAGACGTGCGCCGCGGCACCATCGCCCATGAGGTCGAGCTGATCCTCACCGAAACCGACCGCGATGCGCTGGCCGATCTGGAGGATTTCCGCTTCCTGCTGGCCGATGGCCGCAGCGTCCCGTTCGAGACCGTGGTCCGGGTCGAGGAGGCGCGCGGCTGGGGCACGATCACCCAGGTCGACGGCCTGCGCGGGGTCACGGTTCAGGCCGATGTCGACCAGCGGCTCGGCAATGCCGATGCCATCACCGCCGCGCTGCGTGCGACCCTGCTGCCGCAGATCGAGGCCGAGGTGCCGGGCCTCGGGGTCCATGTCGAGGGGCAGGCCGCGAATCTGGCCGAGACGTCGGGCTCCATCGTGCGGGGCTTCGTCATCGGGCTCATGGGCATCTATCTGGTGCTGTCCTTCCAGTTCCGCAGCTATGCCGAGCCGGTGATCGTCATGCTGACCATTCCGCTGGCCTTTCTGGGTGTGGTCTGGGGGCATTGGGCGACGGGCTATGACATTTCCATGCCGTCGATGATGGGCGCGGCCTCGCTGGCGGGGATCGTGGTGAACAACGCCATCCTGCTGGTCGAGGTCACCAAGGCGCGGGTGGCCGACGGGCTGACGCTGGCGGCAGGCGCGGGGGCGGCGGTCCGGGCCAGGTTCCGGCCCATCGTCATCACCGTCGGCACCACCATCATCGGCATGGTGCCGCTCTTGGCCGAAACCTCGCTTCAGGCGCAGGTGTTGAAGCCCTTGGTGGTGAGCGTGGTCTTCGGCATGCTGGCCTCGACGCTGCTGGTGCTGGTGGTGCTGCCCGCGCTTTACGCGATCCTTGACGATCTGGGGCTGGCGCGGGCCCGCCCCAGGGCCGGCGAGGATCCACAACTTATACGGGAATCGCCTCAATCCTGACACGGAGGCCAGCTAGAAGGGCGCAACCGCTTTCCGGCTTTGGAGCCTTGCCATGCTGCGTCTTGCCCTGTTCCTCGCCCTTGTCGCTGCGACCCTGACACCGGGATCCCCGGCCCAAGCCTTCAACGGCAGGTTTCAGGGCGGCGGCACGATCAATTTCTTTTCCGAAGAATGCGTGAACGCGGGCTGGATCGAGAATTCGGCCGCCTTCATGGTCCGCTTCGAGCCCGCCAATATCGGCTACAACCCCGACCGCAGCCTGCTGGCCTTCTTCGCCATGGACCGGGCCTTTGCCGTGCAGATCGACGGCAATTTCACCACCGCCTTCCAGCCGGTCGAGCTGTACCAGATCCTCGACGACGCCTATTTCTCCTCGGCGCGGGAGCGGCGGCCGACGCAGGTGCGCTTCCGCTCGATGTATCCGGCCCTGATCGGGGCCGAGACGGCCGAAACGGTGCGCATCTGGGGCGATATCCGCAATTTCGCCGGCACCCCGGGGTGCCGGGTCTCGTTCGAGCTGTTGCTGCAACAGCAGAATTGACGCGGGCCTACCGCCCCCCGGCCAGCCGCAATTCCAGCCGCCGGATCGCCAGCAGCACGCGGTTGGCCTGCATCACCGGCATCAGCGCCATCTTGAGCTGGGTGGCGACGATGGCCAGCGTTGCGGCGCTGATCCCCCATTTGGTGGCCGCCAGCGCCTCGGTCGCGGTGTAGAAATGCCAGCCCGCCCAGACAGCGGCGAGGAACAGCACGATCTGCACCGCCATCACCACCCAGTTGGTCCAGCTGCTGCGGCCGTGGAAGATGCTGAGGGCCAACGGGAAATAGCCGGGGTCGGGCATTGCCTTGTCATCCTCGGCCAGGGCCTCGGCGATCAGGCGGTCAAGATTGTCCATCGGTTTCTCCTTCCAGATGCGCCCTGAGCCGGGCACGGGCATGCATGAGCCGGGTCTTGACGGTGCCCGGCGGGATATCGAGGGCATGGGCCACCTCGGCCACCGACAGCCCCTCGAGGTAGAACAGCGCCAGCGCCGCGCGCTGCGGCGGGGGCAGGGCGGCGATGGCCGCCTGAAGATCGGGGGCGCTGGGCGCGGTGTCGGGGGCGGCGACATGGTCGGGCTGGCTGTCGCCGAAGCCCTTGTCGGCCACCCGCCGCCGCTGCCTGCGCCCGAGATCGCGCGCCGCGGCCCGGGTGACGATGCGGAGCGCGAAGGCCAGGAACGCGGTTTCGTCCCTGAGGCCGGGCAGGGCGCGGGCGATGGCGATCCAGCTTTCCTGCACCACGTCGCGCGCCGTCTCCGTGTCATCCGTCAGGCGCCTTGCATGAGCCAGGAGCCGCGGCGAGCACAGCTGCACCAGCGCCGCGAGATCCCTCTCGCGTCCCAGCCGGGCGCCCGCGGCGTGATAGGCAATGAGCGCCCTGAGTTTCGCTGTCTCGGCCATGACCTTGTCCTTGCCCTTTGCCTCAAGGTGCCGATCCGGGGGCCTTCGGTTCATCGCGGCGGTGAAATCAACACCGTCTTTTCCCGCGTCCCGCTTTGGTGCATACCTGCGCCAAACCGAATTCGAGGACATCATGCACGACATCCGCGCCATCCGCGAGAATCCCGCCGCTTTCGACGCCGCCCTGGCCCGCCGGGGTCTGGCGCCGCAATCGGCCGCTTTGCTGGCGCTGGACGAGGGGCGCCGGGCCAAGATCCTCGCCGCCGAGACGGCGCAGGCCGAGCAGAACCGCGCCTCCAAGGAAGTCGGCGCCGCCAAGGGCCGGGGCGATGACGCCGAGTTCGAGCGCCTGCGCGCGCTGGTGGCCGAGAAGAAGGCCGAGATCGCCGCGCTGACCGCCGAGGCCGCGGCCGAGGATGCGGCCCTGACCGCAGCCTTGGAGGTGATCCCGAACCTGCCGCTGGCCGAGGTTCCGGATGGCGCTGACGAGAACGACAACGTGGAGATCCGCCGTTGGGGCGAGCCCCGGGCGCTCGATTTCACCCCGGTCGAGCATTTCGACATTCCGGCGGTGAAGCCCGGTCTCGATCTGGGGTTGGCCGCGAAACTCTCGGGCAGCCGCTTCATGGTGCTGAAGGGCGCCGTGGCCCGCGTCCACCGGGCGCTGGCGCAATTCATGATCGACACGCACACGACCGAGCACGGGCTGGAAGAATGCTGGACCCCGGTGCTGGTCAAGCCCGAGGCGATGTATGGCACCGGCAACCTGCCGAAATTCGCCGAGGACAGCTACGAGACGACGAACGGCTGGTGGCTGATCCCGACCTCGGAAGTCACCATGACGAACTTCGCCGCCGGTGAGATTCTGGACGGCGCCAGCCTGCCGGTGCGGATGACGGCGCATACGCATTGCTTCCGGTCCGAGGCAGGCTCGGCCGGCAAGGACACGACCGGCATCCTGCGCCAGCACCAGTTCGAGAAGGTCGAGATGGTGACCCTCTGTCACCCCGACGAGGCGCTGGCCGAGCACGAACGGATGACGGCCTGCGCTCAGGCGATCCTGGAAAAGCTGGAGCTGCCCTACCGCACGGTGGTGCTCTGCACCGGCGACATGGGCTTCGGGTCGCAGAAGACGCATGACATCGAGGTCTGGCTGCCGGGGCAGGGGAAATACCGCGAGATTTCCTCCTGTTCCACCTGCGGCACCTTCCAGACCCGCCGCATGAACGGCCGTTTCCGGCCCGAGGGTGGCGGCAAGCCCGAGTATCTGGCCTCGCTCAACGGGTCCGGTCTGGCGGTGGGGCGCTGCCTGATCGCGGTGCTGGAGAACGGGCAGCAGGCGGACGGGTCGGTGACGCTGCCCGCGGCGCTGCATCCCTGGCTTGGCGGCAAGACCCGGATTTCGGCCGAGGGCGCGCTGGTCTGAGGCTGCCGCAGGGAGCCCAGGCGTGGTTCGGATGGTGCGTGCGGAGCACGCACCCTACGGGTTTGTCGCGATCATGGGCGGAGGTGGGATGAAATCCCACCCTACGCGGTTGCGCCTGAGAGGCCTCGCCTCAGGTCGGACGGTGCCCCTGTAGGGTGGGGTTTCATCCCACCCAAGCGGATCCCGTTGTGGTTGGCCGGTCCATGGGTGCCTTTGCGTTGGTGGGGTGAAATCCCACCCAACGCGGCAGGCACGAGAGGGCTCACGTCAAGTCGGCTAGAGCCCTGTAGGGTGGGATTTCGTCCCACCTTGTGGGGTCGGTCGCGGAAGGTGCGTGCAAGCACGCACCCTACCGGGCGGCCAATCCCGCGGGCGCCGGGAGGGGGCAACTCGCCGCCACACCCCCCGTAGGGTGCGTGCTTGCACGCACCTTCCGCGACCGACCCGGGCGAAACCGCCCCGCCTCACCCCTGCAACGCCGCCGCCAGCTTGCCGCCCGTGGCCGCGAGCCGCGCCTCGGCCGCGTCCCGCGACAGCCCCAGCGACAGCATCACCACCGCCACCTTGATCGTCCCGCCCTCGGCCAGCGCCGCCTCCGCCGCCTCGACCGGGGCGTCGGTCAGGTCCGCCACCATCGCCACCGCCCTTGCCTTCAGCTTGGCATTGGTCGGGCGCATCTCGACCATCCGGCCGCGGTGGACGTAGCCCAGGCGGATCATCACCCCGGTCGACAGGCAGTTCAGCAGCACCTTCTGCGCCGTCCCCGCTTTCATCCGGGTGGAGCCGGCGATGATCTCGGCCCCGGTATCGGCGACCAGGGCAATCTCGGCCTCGCGCGCCAGCGGCGCCTCGGGCGCGTTGATTATCGCCAGCGTCAGCGCGCCGACCTCCCGCGCCGCCCTGAGGCCTGCCCGCACGAAGGGCGTTCGCCCCGAGGCCGCGACGCCGATCACCACATCCGCTTCGGACAGGCCCAGCGCGGCCAGCGCCGCCGGGGCTTCGGTCAGGCTGTCCTCGGCCCCTTCCACCGCTTTCAGCAAGGCGCCGGGGCCGCCCGCCATCAGCGCCACCGCCCGGTCCGAGGGCCAGTCGAAGGTCGGCGGCAGCTCGGCCGCGTCCAGCACCGCCAGCCGCCCCGAGGTTCCCGCGCCCAGATAGATCAGCCGCCCGCCGCGCTCCAGCCGCAGGGCGCAGGCGTCGATGGCCCGGGCCAGCATCGGCAACGTCCCGGCCGCGGCGGCAACGGCGGCGAGTTGCGTCTCCAGCAGCGCGGCGGCGAGATCGCGGGTGGGCCAGGTCTCGATCCCGGCAAAGCGGGCGGGGGCCTCTTCGGTAGAGCTCATCGGGCCTCCGTCAGGGCGATATGCGCGGCGGCGAGGGCCGCGTCGGGATTGGGGAAGGTCAGGGTCAGGTCCGCGGTTCCCTGAAGGATCCCCGCCCTGATCGAGGGATGCAGTCCCAGCGCGCCGCCGAAGACCGCGACCGGGCCGGGACCCGCACGGGCGTGGATCAGGCGGCAGAGGCGGGCGATCTCGGCCCCGGCCCCGGCCATCAGGGCCAGCGCCAGCGGGTCGCCGAGGGCCGCCGCGTCGGCCACCGGGCGGGCCAGCGCCGCCAGCCCGCCGCGGTCGGCGCCATAGACGTAGCGCCGCGTCGCGTCCCAGTCGCTGCCGCCCATGGCGGTGAACAGCGCCTCGGCCAGGGCTTCGGCGCCGCGGGTGCCGCCCGTCTCCTCGATATGCCGCCAGAGCGCGCGGACCGCCTGCAGGCCGATCCAGCCGCCCGATCCGGCATCGTCCAGCATCAGCCCGCGCCCACCGACCAGCGTCACCGCGCCGCCCTTGAGCGAGAAGCCGACCGAGCCGGTGCCGGCGGTCACCACATGGCCGCCGCCCTCGGGCCAGACTGCCCGCCATGCCAGCACCATGTCGTTGACGACGGTTGTCTTTTCCGGGGGAAGGCCCAGAGCCTCGGCCGCCGCCGCCTGCAGCGAGGGGTCCGCGTCGAACCCGGCGCCGGTCGCGCCGATATAGGCCCCGGCGAGCGCGCCCTTGGACCGGGCCGGGGCAAGGGCGGCCGTGAAAGCCCCCCGTGCCTCGGGCGTGAAGATCAGGCCGGTGGCGCCGGGGCTCTCACCCCGGGCGACCAGCGCGCCCCCGGCGTCGACCAAGGCCCAGCGGCTGGCCGTGCCGCCCATGTCCACGCCGCAATAGAGCATTGCCTGTCCCTTGGGTCTATTCGGCGGCCTGCGCCAGATAGAGGTCGCGCTCGGCCCGCCATTCATCGCCGAAATCGACCTTCTGCCAATCGTCGAACCAGGGCCCGCCATTGGTGTAATGCACGCACATCGGCAGGGCCTCGGGCTTGGCGTATTCGCCTTCGAGGAAGTTCCACTCGCGGTCCAGTTCGCCGATATCGGCATCGTCCAGCCACGAGAAGCGGTGCAGGTATTGCGGCGTCTCCTTGTTGACGACGCCGGGCGTCAGCGCCTTCACGCCCGGATGGGCACCGTTGAAGGCCATGAACGAGGACCAGTTCTTGCGCGGATAGATGGTCTGCTGCTTGCCGTCCATCTTCACCATATTGGCCGGGGTGTAATCGTGCTGCACGCAGTAGAGCGCCTTAGCCGGGTCCAGCAAGGACAGGATCTCGGTGATGTCGCGGGTCACCAGGAAATCGCAATCCATGAAGATCGACCAGCCGTCATGCGCGGCGAGATAGGGCGTCAGGAACCGGGTGAGCGAAAACTCGGTCGTCGCGGTATCGGCGCCGCGGGTATAGAGGCCGAGCTCGCGCAGCGCGGGTTGCTTCAGCGGATGGATCTCGACCGGCCGGGTGGCGTGGCGCAGCGTCGAATGGCGCGCCACCTGCCAGGCGATATCCTCGCGCGAATCGTAGCCGACATAGATCTTCAGGGTCTGGGTCATCGGTCTCTCTTCAACCGTCAGGGGACTGGCTTGCCCGCGTCCTGCGGGTCGCTTGCCGTCTTATAGCGGCTGGGGATGCATCTTTCGAGGGGGCAGGGCGGCGGGTGGCCGATTACCGCGCTGCCCTGTTTACACGCGCCGCAAACGGCGTATTCAGACCGCATGCAAGAGACACGACTCAAACGAGAGGCGGTACTGGCCGCCGGACAACGGGTCCTCAGGACCGAAGGCGAGGCCGTCCTGAAGATGGCCGACGCGCTGCCCGGGGATTTCTTCGCCGCGGTGGAGGCGATGCTGGCCTGCCGCGGGCGGGTGATCCTGTCGGGCATCGGCAAATCGGGCCATGTCGCGCGCAAGATCGCGGCGACGCTGGCCTCGACCGGCACGCCCGCGCAATTCGTCCATCCCGCCGAGGCGAGCCATGGCGATCTGGGCATGGTGACCAATGCCGATGTCTGCATCCTGATCTCCAATTCCGGCGAGACGGCGGAACTGGGCGACATGATCCAGCACGCGCGGCGCTTCTCGATCCCCTTGATCGGCATCTCCAAGAACCCCGACAGCACCCTGATGCGCGCGGCCAATCTGCGGCTGACGCTGCCCAACGAGCCCGAGGCCTGCACGATCGGCATGGCGCCCACCACCTCGACCACGCTGACGCTGGCGCTGGGCGACGCGCTGTCGGTGGCGCTGATGGAGCAGCGCGGTTTCCTGCACGAGCATTTCCGCGTCTTCCACCCCGGCGGCAAGCTGGGCGCGCGACTGGCGCAGGTGCATCAGTTGATGCATGAGGCGGACGAATTGCCGTTGGTCGGGGCGACGACGCCGATGCAGGAGGTCCTGCTGGCCATGACCGGCAAGGGCTTCGGCCTCGCCTGCGTGGTGGATGGCGAGGGGCGGCTGACCGGCGTCATCTCGGACGGCGACATCCGGCGCAACATCGACGGGCTGATGGCCAGGACCGCCGGCGACGTGGCCACCCGCACGCCCAAGACCGTACCGCCCGACATGCTGGCGGCCGAGGCGCTGGCGGTGATGAACGACCGCAAGGTGACGGCGCTGGTGGTGGTGGATGGCGAGGGGCGGCCGGTGGGCCTGCTCAGGCTGCATGTGCTGCTGAAGGCGGGGCTGGCCTGAGGGGTGGCGCTTGTGCCTAGCAATTTATGATTTTGTTTGGCATGATGTGCCAAGCAAAAGATGAAAGTGCTAGGCATGACGCCCTTGAGCAGCATCGCGACCAGCGCCTATACCGACCTCGTGCGGCTTCTGAAGGATGACGCGCTGTCGGGCGTCGAGGGCAAGCCGACGCTGAAGACGCGCGGCGACAAGGGCTATTGGTACGCGGCCCGCCGGGTCGGGACCGAGACGCGCTTCGTCTATATCGGCGAGGACAGCGCCGAGACCCGCACCCGGATCGACCGGATCGAGGAATTGCGCGCCACGGCCCAGACCCGGCAGGCCGAACGCGCGCGCCTCGTGCGCCTGCTCCGGGCCGAGGGGATGACGCCCACGGATCGCGCGACGGGCGCGATCCTGTCGGCGATGGCCGCGGCGGGGGTCTTCCGGCTGGGCGGCACCATCGTCGGCACCAATGCCTTTCGCCTCTATGAGGGGGAACTGGGCATCCGCCTGCCGCTGGGGGGCATGGCCAATACCGGCGACATCGACATCGCCCAGTTCGAGAAGCTCAGCATCGCGCTGGAGGATCAGGTGGATCCCGGGCTGGCCGAGACCTTTTCGGCGCTGAAATTCGATCCCTTGCCCGCGCTTGATGCGCGCCGGACCTGGCGCTGGGCGCAGGGCGGCAGCGGGCAATTGGTCGAATTCCTGACGCCCGCCTTCGGCGAGGAGAGCTTGCGCGACCTGCCGGCGCTGGGGGTCAGTGCGCAGGGGCTCAACTATCTGAATTTCCTGATCGCCGAGCCGATCCCGGCGGCCGCGCTCTACCGCGCGGGCGTGCTGGTGCAGGTCCCGCGGCCCGAGCGCTACGCGATCCACAAGCTGATCGTCGCCGACCGGCGCCGCGACGGGGCTGGCAGCCTGCGCGCGGTCAAGGACCGCGAACAGGCGGCGTTCCTGATCGAGGCCATGGCCGAGGACCGGCCGGACGACCTGTCCCGCGCGCTGGAGATCGCGCGCGGGATCGGGCCGCGCTGGCGCGAACGGCTGGAGGCCTCGCTCGCCCGGATGCCCGAGACGCGGGCGCTGCTGGCCGGTCTCTGACGCCTATTCCGCCGCGAGCTGCGCCGCGTCATACCCCGCTTCTCCCTCGAAGGGCCCGTCGATCACCCGTTGCAGCGAGTAATCGGTCAGCAGCTTCTCGCGGTGCCATTCCTCGGCCATCGGCGCATGGGCGAATTCGTGGAAACAGGGGGTGCCCAGCGTCCAGTGCAGGAGTTTCGCCTGCGGGTTCGGGCCGAATTCGTCGGGCAGCCAGTTCCAGACCTTCGGGATCTCGCCGATCAGATCGTCCGTCAACCAGGTGAAACGGTGCAATTGCGCGCCCGTCGCATTCATCACGAACTCGGGCGTGACCACGGCATTGGCCGGATGCCCGCAATTCCACAGCACGACCGAGGACCAGTTCTTGCGCGGGTAATTCTGGTTCTTCGCGCCCAGATACTTTGTTTCCATCTTCGTCTTGTAGTCGTGATGCACGCACATCACCGCCTTGCTGTCATCCCTCAGCGCCCAGAGCCTGGCGATGTCGTCGCGAAACAGCATGTCGCCGTCGACGAACAGCGCCCAGCCCTTGTAGCCCATCAGATGCGGCAGCAGGAACCGGCTGTAGATGAACTGGTTCGAGCCGTCGGTATGGGTTTCGGCGTAGCCCTGAAGGCCCTTCAGCGCCAAGGGCGTGAAGGCCACGGGGACCGAGGCATGGCGGATCACGCTGTTGGCGCAGACGTGATAGGCCACCGCCTCGCGCGGGTCGTAGCCGATGAAAAGGTTGATCATGGGGGCGCTCCGGCGTCGGTGAGTGATGCGCCGGTTGTGGGGGGGCGGGGAGGCCTGCGCCTTGATCGGGATCAAACCGGGGGGCGATGGGCGGAAAGCGGCCGGGACCGGCGATAAAGCCATGCGGCCCAGAGCCAGATCGCCAGTTCCAGCGCGAAGGTCCAATGCAGCAGGAAGCTGATTACCCAATGGTCATAGGTCGGCGGCACCGTGACCAGGTGGAAAAGCTGCGGGCTGAACGGGGCGCCCCACAGGATCCCGCCGTTGATGCTGTCCAGGATCAGGTGCAGCAAGAGGCCGGCAAAAAACGCCAGCGCCGGGGCGCGGGCCGCGCTGCGCCAGACCAGCGGCAGGACCAGCAGGGCGATCGCCGCCCAGAACAGCGGCACATGGGTCCAGTAGCGGTGATGGTTCACCTGGCCCTGGTCGATGAGGTGAAACCACAGCATGTCGATGTCGGGCAGGACCGCTCCGATCAGCGCGGCGGGGATCACCCAGCGGCCGGGCGGGGCATGGCGGGCGAGGACATAGCCCGAAGGGAGATGTGCGGTCAGCATGACGGCACCATGGCGGTCAGGCGGGGACGGAGCCAATCACCTCTGCGCGAGCCAGTCGGCGCCGGTCAGCATGCGGCGGATGAGCGCGCTTTGGCCGCTGCTGCCGGATCGCGCGTAGATCCGTTTCGAGGCGCTGCGGGCGGTTTCCAGCGTCCAGCCAAGCCGTTCCGCGGCCTCGGCCAGCGTCAGCCCGTCGCAGAGCAGCACCGCCAGCGCCGTCTCGCTGCGGTTGAGGTCGAGCGAGCGCGCGAGGGCGGTGGCGTCCAGCGTGGCGGCGGCGGGGGCCTGCCGGACCCCCGCCCGGACCAGCGGGTCGAGGCCGGGGGCAGGGGCGGCAAGGCCGGGATGGAGGGCGAGCTGGGTCAGGGGATTGCGCGAGAGGGTCACCATCCCGGGGGTTTCGGTCCCGGTAACGGCCTGATCCAGAGCCCGGCGGAAGGCGCGGGTCAGGAGCGGGTCGCCGAGGTCGAGCCGTCCGTTCGCCGCCAGCCGGGGACCGAGCAGGGCGCGGGCGGTGGCATCGGCCTCGATCACCCGGCCGCTGGCTTCGAGCCAGAGCCAGCCGGCCCCCAGCGCCCGGGCCAGCCGCGCGCTTTCCTGCGCAGCGGCACGGTCGCGGGTCAGCGTCAGCCAGGTCTTCACCCCCTGCGCCAGATGAACCGACAACCGGTCCAGCAGCGCCGCATCCACCGCGCGGAAATCGCGCAGGGGATGGGTAAGCACAAGCCATGCCTGGGCCTCCGGGCGCGGCGACAGGCGGATCAGCCGCATCGGCGCGGGGGTGGCCAGTTCGTCCTGCGCATAGACCCGGTCCCGGCGGAGCGGGCGCAGAACCTCGGGCGGGGGCAGGGGCGCGGGGGTGCCGACATGGGCTTCATGCAGGCCCGCGGCCTCGATCCTGAGCAGCGCCCCCCGGGCCCGCGTCAACTCGGCCAGCGCCGAGAGAAAGGGCTGCCAGGCCTCCACCCCCGCCCCGGCGGCCGAGGCGTGGAGCAGGCGCAGGACCTCGGTTTCGGGGCTGCCTCCCAGCATGTCGGGGCTGTCCTCCGCTGGTATCCGCATGAGACCCCCCATTTGGGGGGTGATGACAGATAGGCGCGCTGCTATCTGCCCGTCAACGACAAAGACAAGGATACGGGAATGTCCGTGAAGACCCTGACCCACCTGCAGCGGCTGGAGGCCGAGAGCATCCACATCCTGCGCGAGGTGGTGGCCGAGGCTGAAAAGCCCGTCATGCTCTATTCCGTCGGCAAGGACAGCGCCGTCATGCTGCATCTGGCGAAGAAGGCCTTCTACCCCGCGCCGCCGCCTTTCCCGCTGCTGCATGTCGATACGACCTGGAAATTCCAGGCCATGTACCAGCTGCGCGACAAGGCCGCGCGGGATGCGGGGATGGAGCTGCTGGTCTACCAGAACCCCGAGGCCAAGGAGCGCGGCATCAACCCCTTCGACCACGGGTCCCTGCACACCGACATGTGGAAGACCGAGGGGCTGAAACAGGCGCTGGACCTCTACGGCTTTGACGCGGCCTTCGGCGGCGCCCGGCGGGACGAGGAGAAATCCCGCGCCAAGGAGCGGGTGTTTTCCTTCCGCTCGGCCAACCACCGCTGGGATCCGAAGAACCAGCGCCCGGAACTCTGGCGGCTCTACAACGCCCGCAAGGCCAAGGGCGAGTCGATGCGGGTCTTCCCGATCTCGAACTGGACCGAGCTGGATATCTGGCAGTACATCCACCTCGAAGGCATTGAAATCGTGCCGCTCTACTTCAGCGCCCCGCGCCCGACGGTGACGCGCGACGGGCTGATCCTGATGGTGGACGATGACCGCTTCCCGCTTCGCGAGGGCGAAGAGCCGGTGATGCGCTCGGTCCGCTTCCGGACGCTGGGCTGCTACCCCCTGACCGGCGCGGTCGAGAGTACCGCGCAGACGCTGCCCGAGGTCATTCAGGAAATGCTGCTGACCACCACCAGCGAGCGGCAGGGGCGGGCCATTGACCACGATCAGGCCGCCTCGATGGAGAAGAAGAAGCAGGAAGGGTACTTCTGATGAGCGATCCCGTTTACAAGACCGACGCGCTGATCGCCCAGGACATCGACGCCTATCTGGAAACCCACCAGCACAAGACCATGCTGCGCTTCATCACCTGCGGGTCGGTGGATGACGGCAAGTCGACGCTGATCGGGCGGCTGCTTTACGATTCGAAGATGATCTTCGAGGATCAGCTGGCGGCGCTGGAAGCCGACAGCAAGCGCGTCGGCACCCAAGGCGGCGAGATCGACTTCGCCCTTCTGGTCGACGGCCTCGCCGCCGAGCGCGAGCAGGGCATCACCATCGACGTGGCCTATCGCTTTTTCGCGACTGAAAAGCGCAAGTTCATCGTCGCCGACACGCCGGGCCACGAGCAATACACCCGCAATATGGTCACCGGCGCCTCGACCGCCGATCTGGCCGTGATCCTGATCGACGCGCGCAAGGGCGTGCTGACCCAGACGCGGCGGCATTCCTATCTGGTGAACCTGTTGGGCATCAAGAACATCGTGCTGGCGGTCAACAAGATGGATCTGGTCGGCTACGATCAGGCGGTCTTCGACCGGATCGTCGCCGATTACCGGGCCTTCGCCTCCTCCATCGGCATCACGGATTTCACCGCGATCCCGATTTCCGGCTTCAAGGGCGACAACATCACCGCCCCCTCGGCCAATACTCCCTGGTATCAGGGTCCGGCCCTGCTGCCCTATCTGGAAAGCGTCGAGGTCGATGCCAGCGCCGATCAGGCGAAGCCTTTCCGCCTGCCGGTGCAATGGGTGAACCGGCCGAACCTCGATTTCCGGGGCTTTGCCGGGATGATCGCCTCGGGCGTGGTGCGGCCGGGGGACGAGGTGCGGGTGCTGCCCTCGGGCAAGACCTCGAAAGTGGCGCGGATCGTGGCGCTGGAGGGCGACCGAGATCTGGCCGTCGCGGGCGAATCCGTGACCATCACCCTGACGGACGAGATCGATTGCTCGCGCGGGCAGGTGATCGTCGCCGCCAAATCACCCCTCGAGGTCGCCGACCAGTTCGAGGCGGCGGTCGTCTGGATGGACGAGGTCGAGATGGTGCCGGGCCGCGCCTATTGGCTGAAGATCGGCACCCAGATTGTCAGCGCCACGATCAGCCAGCCGAAATACGAGATCAACGTCAACACGCAGGAACATCTGGCGGCCAAGACGCTGGATCTGAACGCGATTGGCGTGGCGACGGTGACGACGGACCGCGAGATCCCCTTCGCACCCTATGCCGAGAGCCGCGATCTGGGCGGGTTCATCCTGATCGACAAGCTGACCAACCGGACCGTGGGCGCCGGGATCCTGCATTTCTCGCTGCGCCGGGCGTCGAACATCCACTGGCAGGCGACCGACATCACGCGCGACCACCACGCCTCGATGAAGCACCAGAAGCCGGCGGTGGTCTGGCTGACCGGGCTGTCCGGCTCGGGCAAGTCGACCATCGCCAACGCGCTGGAGAAAAAGCTGGCGCGGATGAACCGGCATACGTTCCTGCTGGACGGCGACAACGTGCGGCACGGGCTGAACAAGGATCTGGGCTTTACCGAGGCCGACCGGGTGGAGAACATCCGCCGGGTGGGCGAGGTGGCGAAGCTGATGACCGATGCGGGGCTGATCGTCATCACCGCCTTCATCTCGCCCTTCCGGTCCGAGCGCGACATGGTGCGCGGCATGATGCAGCCCGGCGAATTCGTCGAGGTTTTCGTGGATACGCCGCTCAGCGTGGCCGAGGGGCGCGACGTGAAGGGCCTTTATGCCAAGGCGCGCTCGGGGCAGCTGAAGAACTTCACCGGCATCGACAGCCCCTATGAGGCGCCCCAGACGCCCGAACTGCGCATCGACACCACGGCAACCAGCGTGGACGAGGCCGCCGATCTGATCATCGCCCGGCTGATCCCCTGACGATACGGGCCCGGCGGGCGCTGCCTGCCGGACCCTCCCGTCCCGGTGCCGGTTTTTTCGGCGCCTGCCGCGAAAAGCGGCTGCGACAGGGCAGGGCAAGCGTTTCACGCTGGCATGCGGCGCGTCTCGGCCTAAGGTGGGGCTGAAAACGATCCGTGCGACAAGGCCCCTGCGAATGGCAATCTACGCCTCGATCCACCATCTGACGCATTACACCTATGACCGGCCGGTGACGCTGGGACCGCAGATCATCCGCCTGCGACCGGCGCCGCACAGCCGGACGCGGGTCATCTCGCATTCCTTGAAGGTCAGCCCCGGCGGGCATTTCGTGAACCACCAGCAGGACCCTTACGGGAACTGGCTGGCGCGCTTCGTCTTCCCCGACCCGGTGCGCGAGTTCAAGATCGAGGTCGATCTTGTGGCCGACATGACGGTCTACAACCCCTTCGATTTCTTCGTCGAGGAAAGCGCCGAACACTGGCCCTTCGAGTATCCCGAGGAGCTGAAAGAGGATCTTTCGATCTACCGCACGCCCGAGGCCGAGGGCCCGCTTCTGGCGCAGCTGATCGGCGGGCTCGATTTCAGCCGCCAGCGCACGGTGGACATGCTGGTCGGGCTGAATGCCCGCATCGCGCAGGTGGTGAATTACACGATCCGCATGGAGCCCGGGGTGCAGACGCCCGAGGAGACGCTGGGCATCGGCTCGGGGTCCTGCCGCGACAGTTCCTGGCTGCTGGTGCAGGTGCTCAGGCATCTGGGATTCGCTGCGCGCTTCGTCTCGGGCTATCTGATCCAGTTGACGCCCGATGTGAAATCGCTGGATGGCCCGTCCGGCACCGACCACGATTTCACCGACCTGCATGCCTGGGTCGAGGTGTTCCTGCCCGGCGCGGGCTGGATCGGGCTTGACCCGACTTCGGGGCTGTTCACGGGCGAAAGCCATATCCCGCTGGCCGCGACGCCGCATTACCGCAACGCGGCGCCGATCTCGGGCGGGTTCACGGCGGACCCCGGCTTGAAGACCGATTTCGCCTTCGACATGCAGATCCGCCGGGTGGCCGAGCATCCGCGCATCACCAAGCCCTTCTCGGACGAGGCCTGGGACCGGCTCAACGCGCTGGGCCGCAAGGTCGATGCCGACCTGACCGCGGGCGATGTGCGCCTGACCATGGGCGGCGAGCCGACCTTCGTCTCCATCGACGATTTCGAAAGCGCCGAGTGGAACACCGCCGCCGTCGGGCCGCAGAAGCGGGCGCTCGCCGATGACCTGATCCGCCGCCTGCGCCAGCGTTTCGCGCCGGGCGGTTTCCTGCATTACGGGCAGGGTAAATGGTATCCGGGCGAAAGCCTGCCGCGCTGGACCTTCTCGCTCTACTGGCGCCGCGACGGTCAGCCGGTGTGGAAGAACCCCGATCTCGTGGCGCGCGAGGCGCCGGTTGCCTCGCCGGCCACCGCCGACGATGCCGGGCGCTTCATGGCGGCTTTCGCGAAGAACCTGGGCCTCGACCAGGGCTTTGCCCAGCCCGCCTATGAGGATCCGGCGGAATGGATCCTCAAGGAAGCCAACCTGCCGCCGAATGTCTCGCCCGAGAATTCCAAGCTGAAGAACCCCGAGGACCGGGCGCGCTATGCCAAGGTGTTCAACCAGGGCCTGACCGAGCCCGCGGGCTATATCCTGCCGATCCAGCGCTGGTGGCAGGCGGCGGACAAGCCCGCCAAATGGCGCTCGGAACTGTGGAAGCCGCGGCGCGGCAAGATCTTCCTCATTCCCGGCGACAGTCCGGTCGGCTTCCGCCTGCCGCTGGGCTCGCTGCCCTATATCCCGCCCGCGCAATATCCCTATTCCTATCCCGCCGATCCCACGGTGCCGGTCCTGCCGCTGCCCGATTTCCACGACCGGCTGGAGGCCCGCCGCCGCGCCATCGCCGAGGAAGCGCGCCGCATCGCCCAGGAAGAGGCCGAGCAGGCGATGATGGTGCCGCCGGTCACGCCCGGCCATGCGCAAGGCTTCCGCCCCGGCGCGGCCGAGGCCGAGCGCCAGCGCTACCAGCCGCAGGATGCGCATCTGGGCGACGGGGTGGATCCGGCGGGCGGCTGGGTGCGGACCGCCATCGCCATGGAGCCCCGGGACGGGCGACTCTGCCTCTTCATGCCGCCCTGCGAAACGCTCGAGGAATACCTCGAACTCATCGCCAATGCCGAGGTGACGGCGGCCGAGCTGAACTTGCCCCCGCATATCGAGGGCTATTCGCCCCCGCATGATCCCCGCCTCAACGTGATCCGCGTGGCCCCCGATCCGGGGGTGATCGAGGTGAACATCCACCCCGCCCATAGCTGGGAGGATTGCGTCGCCACCACCGAGGCGATCTATGACGAAGCGCGGCAATCGCGGCTTGGCGCCGACAAGTTCATGATCGACGGTCGCCACACCGGGACCGGCGGCGGGAACCATGTGGTGGTGGGGGGCGCCACCACGCTCGACAGCCCCTTCCTGCGCCGCCCGGACCTGCTGAAATCGCTGATCCTGATCTGGCAGCGCCATCCCGCGCTGAGTTACCTCTTCTCGGGCCTCTTCATCGGGCCGACCAGCCAGGCGCCCCGCATCGACGAGGCGCGGCATGACACGCTTTATGAGCTGGAAATCGCGCTGGGCCAGATCGGCGATCCGGTGAACGGCGGGGCCCTGCCGCCGCCCTGGCTGGTGGACCGGCTGCTCAGGAACATGCTGACCGATGTGACCGGCAACACCCACCGCTCGGAAATCTGCATCGACAAGCTCTATTCCCCCGATGGCCCGACCGGGCGGCTGGGGCTGGTCGAGTTCCGCGGCTTCGAAATGCCGCCCCATCCGCGCATGAGCCTCGCCCAGCAATTGCTGCTGCGCGCCATCATCGCGCGCTGCTGGAAGGCGCCGGTGCAGGGCCGTCCGGTGCGCTGGGGCACGGTGCTGCACGACCGCTTCATGCTGCCGCATTACCTGTGGGAGGATCTGCTCAGCCTGCTCGCCGACCTGCGGCTGCATGGCTACGACATGGACCCGGTCTGGTTCGAGGCCCAGGCCGAGTTCCGGTTCCCCTTCTGCGGCCAGATCGAGGCGGAAGGCGTGCATCTGGAGCTGAAACAGGCGCTGGAGCCCTGGCATGTGCTGGGCGAGACGGGGGCCATCGGCGGCACCGTGCGCTACACCGACAGCTCGGTCGAACGCCTGCAGGTGAAACTGACCACGCTGCATCAGGACCGCTACCGCGTCATGGTCAACCGCCGTCCGGTGCCGATGGCGCGCACCGGCACCTCGGGCGTCAGCGTCGGCGGGGTGCGGTTCAAGGCCTGGCAACCGGCGGAAAGCCTGCATCCGGTGCTGCCGGTCAACACGCCGCTGGTCTTCGATGTCTACGACGACTGGACGGGCCGGGCGATTGCGGGCTGTACCTATCACGTGGCGCATCCCGGCGGGCGCAATTACGACACCTTCCCGGTCAATGCCTACGAGGCCGAGGCCCGCAGGCTCGCGCGGTTCGAACCCCATGGCCACAGTGCCGGGTCCTATCGCCCGGCGCCCGAGACCCCGCACCCCGAGTTTCCTTTGACGCTTGACCTTCGGCGCCCGCCGGGGCTGATGTGAGCGGCAGGAGACCCCCATGCCGCCCGCCCTGCCAGATACCGAGCCGGATCTTTTCGCCGACTATGCCCGCCTGCCGGGCGTGGCCGACGAGGTGTTCGACGGCGACGGCCGGATGCGGCCGGTCTGGCAGCGCTTCGTCCAGCGTTTCGCCCGGCTGACACCGGCCGAAATCGCGGCGCGGTTCGAGCGCGGCAACCAGTATCTGCGCGACGCGGGCGTCTATTTCCGCCAGTATTCCGGCGACCCGATGGCGGAACGCGACTGGCCGCTCTCGCATCTGCCGGTGATCCTGCATGACAGCGAATGGGCGCAGATCTGCGCCGGGCTGGCCCAGCGCGCGGATCTGCTGGAGGCGGTGGTGGCCGACCTCTACGGTCCGGGAAAGCTGGTCAGCGAGGGGCATCTGCCCGCCTCGCTGATCGCCGCCTCGCCGCAATGGCTGCGGCCGATGGTGGGGGTCGAGCCGCCGGGCGGCCATTACCTGCACCTGCTGGCCTTCGAGATCGGCCGCTCGCCCGACGGCTCCTGGCTGGTGCTGGGCGACCGGATGCAGGCGCCCTCGGGCGCAGGGTTCGCGCTGGAGAACCGCATGGCGACCGGGCGGATCTTCCCCGAGCGTTTCCCGCGGGCCTATATCCACCGGCTGGCGGGCTTTTTCGGCGAGTTCAAGGCGGCGATGGCCGGTCTCGCGCAGGCGGGCGGCGATCCGGCGGCGCGGGCGGCGATCCTGACGCCGGGCCCCTCGAACGACACCTATTACGAACAGACCTATATCGCGCGCTACCTCGGCCTGATGCTGCTGGAAGGCGAGGATCTGCTGGTCGAGAATGGCGAGGCCAAGGTCCGCACCATCGAGGGGCCGCAGCCGCTGGGCGTGCTCTGGCGGCGGATCGACGCGGCCTTTGCCGACCCGCTGGAGCTGAACGCCGACAGCCGGATCGGCACCCCGGGACTGGTCGAGGCGGTGCGGGCGGGCAATCTTGCGCTGGTCAACGCGCTGGGCTCGGGAGTGCTGGAAATGCGGGCGATGATGGCCTTCCTGCCGCGCATCAGCGAGGTGCTGACCGGCAAGCCGCTGACCCTGCCCAATATCGCCACCTGGTGGTGCGGCGGCGCGGCCGAACGCGCCTATGTGCGCCAGAATGCGGCGCGCATGCTGATCGGGCCCGCGCTGTCCTCGGACCTGCCCTTCGACGTGGCGGCGCAGGCCGCCCCCGGCGCCAAGCCCGCCCGCGACCCCCGCGCCTGGATCGAGGCCGAGGGGCCCGCGCTGGTCGGGCAGGAGGCGGTGGCGCTGTCCACCACCCCCGCCTGGGTCACCGCCCCGGGCGAGACGCTGGCCGAGGGGCGGATCCTGCCGCGCCCCATGACCATCCGGGTCTTCGCCGCCCGCACGCCGCAGGGCTGGCGCTTCATGAAGGGCGGCTATGCGCGGATCGGGCATTCGGGCGATGCCTCGGCGCTGGCGATGCAGAAGGGCGGCTCGGTCGCCGATGTCTGGATCGTCTCGGACCGGCCGGTGCCGCAGATCTCCATGTCGCCGCGCGCCGACGAGCCCTTCCGCCGCGCCAGCCCCGGCGTGGTGCCCGCGCGGGCTGCCGACAACCTCTATTGGCTGGGCCGCTATGTCGAGCGGACCGAGGACGCGATCCGCCTGATCCGCGCCTATCACCTGCGGCTGGCGGCGACCGACAACCCGGCCGATCCGCTGCTGCGACGGCTCAGGGCCTTTCTCAGCGGTTATGGCATCGACGTCGCCCAGCCGATGCCCGAGGCGCTGCTGCACCGGATCGGCGCGGCGCGGCTCTGCGCGGCCAAGGTGCGCGACCGCTTTTCCGTCGATGGCTGGGCGGCGATCACCGACCTCGACCGCACGGCGCGCAGCACCTTCAGCAAGATCGAGCCCGGCGACGACGCGGCCCGCGCCATGGGTATCCTGGTGCGCAAGATCACCGGCTTTTCGGGGCTGGTGCAGGACAACATGTACCGCTTCCAGGGCTGGCGCTTCCTGTCGATGGGCCGGGCGCTGGAACGGGCCGATGCGCTGACTGCGCTGCTGCACGGTCTGACCGATGCCGAGGCGCCCGAGGGGGCGCTGGACCTCGCGGTCGAGGTCGCCGACAGCGTCATCACCCATCGCCGCCGCTATTCGGTCGAGACCTCGCGCAACACGGTCGTGGATCTGCTGGCGCTCGATGCGGACAACCCGCGCTCGGTCCTGTTCCAGATCCGGGCGCTGCGCGAACAGGCCGCGGCCCTGCCGGGCGCGATGGAGAACGGCCGCCTCGCGCCGCTCTCGCGCGCCATCGTGCCGATCGACGCGCTCCTCAGCGTCACCGCGCCCGAGAGGATCCGCCCGGCCCATCTGCTCAGGCTCAGGGCGCAGCTTTCCGGCATTTCCGACCTGATCACCGCCGCCTACCTGCGGTAAGGGGCGCGCATGCTCTACGACATCACCCTTGCCATCGATTACGATTACGCGGCGACCTCGGACCGCTCGCGGACGCTGATGCGCCTTCTGCCCTGCGACCTGCCCGGTGAGCAGCGGGTGATCGCCCGGCGGCTCGGCATTCTGCCGCGCCCCGATGAACGGCGCGAGGGCGAGGATTTCTTCGGCAATGCGACGACGGCGGCGGTCTGGCACCAGCCGATTTCCAACCTGCGGCTGACCCTGGCGCTGCGGGTCGAGCGGCTGGCGCGGATCGAGGGGGCGGATCTCTCGCCCTTGCTGGCCGAGCTGCCCGGGGCGGTGGCCGATCTCGCCGACCTCGGCCCCGCCTCGCCGCATCATTTCACCGGCGCCTCGGCCCGGGTGCCCGCGGTGCCCGCCATCGCCGCCTTCGCCCGCAAGGTGGTGAGCCCCGGCATGACCGCCCGTCAGGCGATCGAGGTGCTGGGACGGGCGCTGCACAAGGCGATGCGCTTCGACAGCGCCGCCACCTCGGTCGAGACGGGGCCGGAGGAGGCTTTCGCGCAGAAATCCGGCGTCTGTCAGGATTTCGCCCATGTGATGATCGCGGGGCTGCGCGCGGTGGGCATCCCGGCGGGCTATGTCTCGGGCTTCCTGCGCACCTTGCCGCCGCCCGGCCAGCCGCGGCTGGAGGGCGCCGATGCGATGCATGCCTGGGTCCGGGCCTGGGCCGGGCCGGTCATGGGCTGGATCGAGTTCGATCCGACCAACAACCAGCACGCGGGCGAGGATTACGTGGTCGTGGCGCGCGGGCGCGATTACGGCGATGTGGCGCCGGTAATGGGCGCGATGCGCACCGCGGGCGGGCAGGAGACCCGGCACGCGGTCGACATGATCCCGGTTCTGGAGAAATCGGGCGCGGCCTGAGCGGGATTAGCCGGACCCTAAGCCTGCTTCAGACCAACGGAAGCCCGCCGATCCGCCGCAGCCTGCCCGAGCGCACCAGACCGACCCCGTTCTCGATGAAGGCGCGCACCGCGCTGGAGCGGTCGGCGTCCTGCGCCGTCAGGAAACCCATGCGCATGGCCCGGATCGGCCCCTCGATCGGCACGGCGCGCACCGGGTTACCATCGGGCGAGATATCGCTCAGCGGCCGGACATTGACGATGGAATAGCCGAAGTCATTGGCCACCATCGAGCGCATCACCGCCATGTCGCGGGTTCGTTCGGCGATCAGCGGCCGGGCATGGATCGCCTCGAAGAAGGACAGGAAATAATCGGCGCTGAGCGGCAGATCCAGCAGCACCATCGGGTGATCCTTCAACTGGTCGATGCTGACGCTCTCGCAATCGGCCAGCGGATGGCCCGCGCCCATCAGCGCGATGGGCGGCAGATGCAGGAGGGGGGTGAATTGCAGATCGGCGGGCAGGTCCAGATCATAGGTCAGCGCCACGTCGATCTCGGACCGCCGCAGCGCGCTGAAGAGTTCGACCTGGTTCAGCTCCTGCTGACGGACGCGGACCTCGGGGAAACGCTCTTCGAAGCCGCGGCGCATGGCGGGCAGGACCAGTTGCGCGAAGGTCAGCAGGCAGCCCACGGACAGGGGCCCCCGCACCTTGCCCGAGATGTCGCCGGCGATGTCGCGCAGCGCCCCGGCCTCGCGCAACACGACCCGGGCCTGTTCCAGCATCTCGCGCCCGGCCTGGGTCAGCGAGAGGCCCTGCGCGTGCTGGCGCACGAAAAGCGGCAGGCCGAATTCCTGCTCCAGCTGGGCAATCGCGGTCGAGATCGAGGGCGAAGAGACATTGATCCGCTGCGCCGCCCGGGCGATGCTGCCCGCCTCGCCCACGGCCACGAAATACTCAAGCTGGCGCAGCGTGTAGCGCAGGGGCGGCGCGCCCCGGCTCATGCGTCCCCCGGGACGCCGTAGGAGGGGGCGGCGCGGGGATCGAGCGCCCGCTGCACATAGGCCGCCATCTGCGGGGCGTAGATTTCCCAAGCCTTTGCAACGGCCTCGATGGGGCAATCCTCGGTCCAGTCGCAGCGCAGATCGGCGACCGGCCAGGGCATCCGGTCGACCATCAGCAGGCCCGCGGAATGCACCGGCCCCGCCTCGCCCCCCGCGGCCAGCCCCGCCCGCAGCGCCGCGATCAGCCGGTCGCCCAAGGGGCCGTCGCTGCCTTCGAACCCCGCAACCATCGCCGCGGGCACGCCGTCATTGGCCAGCAGATTGCCGCCCGAGGCGCAATCGACCCCCTGCGCCGAGGTCCAGATCCCCAGCGCGCGGGCCCCCGAATGCACCGCCGTCCCGCCCTGCGCATCGACCGCCAGGATCTGCCGGTAGTCGATGAAGGGCGCGCGGTGGGTGACCTCGGCCACCGCCTCGGCCGCAGACATGCCGCCCGCCATCAGGTCCAGCACCTGCGGCCCCAGCGCCGGGTCCGTCACGTTCTGCGAGGCGACGGCGCCGACGCCCGCGCGGGCATGGGCGCAGCGCGCGGCAACCGCGGGGGAGGAGGACGAGATCACCATCCCGAACATCCCCGTTTCAGCGCAGCGGGCCACCAGCGAGAAGGTCATCGCCTCAATCCGGGATCACGGCGGTGGCGTCGATCTCGACCAGCCATTCGGGCCGGGCCAGCGCGGTGACCACCAGCCCGGTCGAGACGGGGAAGACGCCTTTGATGTACTCGCCCATGGTGCGGTAGACGGCCTCGCGGTGGCGGACATCGGTGATATAGACCACCACCTTGACCAGATGCTCCATGCTGCCGCCCGCCTCTTCGATCAACTGGCGGATGTTCTGCATCACCTTGTGGGTCTGCTCGACCGGGTCGTGGCTGTCGATGCTTTTCGCGTCGTCCAGGTTCTGCGGGCATTGGCCGCGCATCCAGATTGTGCTGCCGCCCCGGGTCACCACCGCCTGGCACAGGTCGTTGTCGAGCCTCTGTTCGGGATAGGTGTCGCGGGTGTTGAAGGGGCGAAGGCGCCTATGGGCCATGGCGGGCTCCTTGAAGGGTTTTCGGCAGAATGATCGCGCGGGCGCGGGGCGAACACAACGATGTTGCTTAGCATTGCTGAGGATCCGCCTAACAAGGCTTAGGCTTTGCCCAAGCAAGGCTTCGCCAATGCCGTGTTTCGGGGCAGGGGCAGGGCGCCTAGGCTGGGGGGATCAGGCGCGCGAGGGAATGTCATGGAAAAGGTCGATACAATCGTCGTGGGTGGCGGGCAGGCGGGCATCGCCATGAGCGAGCATCTGCGCGATCAGGGCGTCGGTCATCTGGTGCTGGAGCGCGGCCGCATCGCCGAGCGCTGGCGCACCGGACGCTGGGATTCGCTGGTCGCCAATGGTCCCGCCTGGCACGACCGCTTCCCGCACCGGACTTTCGCGGGCGATGGCGAGGCCTTCCCCGACAAGGAATCCGTGGCGCAATATTTCGCCGATTATGCCGCCCAGATCGCCGCCCCGGTGCGCGAGGGCGTGACCGTGACCCGCGCCACGCGGATCGAGGGGACACGGCGCTTCCGGGTCGAGACCTCGGCCGGGGTGTTCGATGCCCGCAACATCGTCGCGGCCACCGGCCCCTTCCAGCGGCCGCTGATTCCGCCCCTGGTGCCGCAGGATGCCGGGTTTTCCCAGCTTCATTCCGCGGATTACCGCAATCCGGGGCAGCTGGCGCCGGGGGCGGTGCTGGTGGTGGGGGGCGGATCCTCGGGCGTGCAGATCGCGGACGAGTTGATGCAGGCCGGGCGCCGGGTGTTCCTGTCCGTGGGCCCGCACGGGCGGCCGCCCCGGGCCTATCGCGGGCGGGATTACTGCTGGTGGCTGGGCGTCCTGGGCAAGTGGGACATCGACACGCCCGCGCCGGGGACCGAGCATGTGACCATCGCGGTCAGTGGCGCGCAGGGCGGCAAGACCATCGAATTCCGGGCGCTGGCGCATCAGGGCATGACGTTGCTGGGCCGGGCCGAGGGGTTCGAGGGGGGCGTGATGCGCTTCGCGCCGGACCTGCGCGAGAATATCCGCAAGGGCGACGAGAATTACCTCTCGGTCCTGGACGAGGCCGATGCCTGGGCTCTGCGCCACGGCCTTGCGCTGCCCGAGGAGCCCCAGGCGCGGGTGCTGCCGCCCGATCCGGCCTGCGTGAGCGATCCGATCCTGTCGCTGGATCTGGCGGCCGAGGGGATCACCACGATCCTCTGGGCCACGGGATATGGCTACGATTTCAGCTGGTTGCAGGTCGATACTTTCGACGCGGAGGGGCGCCCGCTGCATGCGCGGGGCGTCTCGCGCGTGCCGGGGGTCTATTTCGTGGGCCTGCCCTGGCAGACCCGGCGCGGCTCGGCCTTTATCTGGGGCGTCTGGCACGACGCGCGCTTCATCGCCGACCAGATCGGGATTCAGCGGGCCTACAGCGTCTATGACGAGGGGATGCGGGCGGCGGGGCGGTAGCCTCCTGCCCGGCGGCCCGGGGGGCAGCGCCCGCGCCGCCCCCCGGGGCGTGGCCCTTGGCGCGAGACATATCGGGCGAGGAGGGGGAAAGGTGCGTGCGAGCACGCACCCTACGGGCGCCAGTCGGGCGGCGGCTACCGCCCCGCGACCCGCCCCACATCCGGCGGCATCGCCGCCAGCAGCGACCGGGTGTAATCGCTCTCGGGCGCGTCGAACAGGCGCTGGGTCTCGCCCTGTTCCTTGATCTCGCCGCGATAGATCAGCGCCACCCGGTCGCAGATATACCGGATCACCCCCAGATCGTGGCTGATGAAGAAATAGGTCAGCCCCAGCCGCTGTTGCAGCTCGATCAGCAGGTTCAGGACCTGCGCCTGCACCGAGACGTCCAGCGCCGAGGTCGGCTCGTCCAGCAGGACCAGCGACGGCCCCGGCGCCAGCGCCCGGGCGATGCAGATCCGCTGCCGCTGCCCGCCCGAGAATTCATGCGGATGGCGGTAGAGGTGCTGCGGACCCAGCCCCACCAGCTCCAGCAATTCCGCCGCCCGGTCGGTGCGCTGCTGCCGGTTCAGCCCCAGCGTGGCGCGGTGGATGAGCATCGGCTCGGTCACGATGTCATGCACCGACATGCGGGGATTGAGCGAGGCATAGGGGTCCTGAAACACGATCTGCACCTTGGCCCGGAGCGCGCGCAGCGCGGCAGGGCTGAGGCGGGCCATATCCTCGCCCTCGAACAGGATCCGGCCCGAGGTCGGCGTATCCAGCCTGAGGATCTGCCGGGTCAGCGTCGTCTTGCCCGAACCGCTTTCGCCCACCAGCCCGAAGCTTTCGCCCTTCCTGACCGACAGGCTCACCTCGTGCAGCGCCCGGACGCCGGGGGTGGAGCCGAACATGCCCTTGCGGGCCGCGAAAACGCGCGAGACATTCTCGATCTCAAGCATGCTGCACCTCCTCAACCACCGGGCAGGCCACGGCATGGCCCGGGGCGCGGGTATGGACCGGCGGCGGCCCCTCCAGACAGGACGGCCGGGCCAGCGCGCAACGGGGCGCGAAACGGCAGCCGGGGGGCGGGTGGATCAGGTTCGGCACCGCGCCCGCCAGCCCCTGCAATTGCCCGCGCTTGACGCTGCGGTCGGGGATCGCGCGCAGCAGGGCCTGCGTGTAGGGATGGGCGGGATCGGCCAGAACCGCCTCGATCGGGCCCTTTTCCACGATGGTTCCGGCGTACATCACCGCTACATGGGTGCAGGTCTGCGCCACCACGCCGAGGTTGTGCGTGATGAGAACGACGCCCATGTCATGCGTCGCCACCATCTGCTTCAAGAGCGTCAGGATCTGCGCCTGAACCGAGACATCCAGCGCCGTCGTCGGCTCGTCGGCGATCAACAGGCCCGGGCGGCCGATCAGCGCCATGGCGATCAGCACCCGTTGCCGCATCCCGCCGGAAAACTGGTGCGGGTAATCGTCCAGCCGCGATTCCGCCGCCGGGATGCCGACCTCGGTCAGCATGGCGATGGCGAGCTTGCGGGCGGCGGCCTTGCGCGCCCGCCGTCCGGCGCCGGGCTCCAGCCCCAGAATGGCGGGATCGTGCTTTGCGGCGGCGAGTGCCACGTCAATGAGTTGGGTGCCGATGCGGAAGGCGGGGTTCAGGTTGGTGGTCGGGTCCTGAAAGATCATGCCGACCCGCCGCCCGCGCAGCGCCCGCATCTGCGGCTCGCTCAGCCCCAGCACATCGGTTCCGTCCATCAGGATCTGGCCGCCGGTGTATTCGGCGGGGGGCGTGCGGACCAGGCGGGACACCGACAGCCCGGTCAAGGACTTGCCGCAGCCGGTCTCGCCCACCAGTCCCCAGATCTGACGCTTTTCGACGCTGAGGCTGACGCCCGACAGCACCTTGGCGGCGCCCTCGAAGGAATGCATCGACAGATGCAGGTCGCGGATGTCGAGAAGGGCGGTCATCTCAGCGCCTCGCACGCGGGTCGAGGACATCGCGCAGCCCGTCGCCCAGAAGGTTGAAGCCGAAGACGGCAAGGAACATGGCAAGGCCCGGGAAGACCGCGGTCCACCAGAAATCCGGCATGTAGTTGCGGGCGATGGACAAGAGCGTCCCCCATTCCGGGGTCGGCGGCCGCACGCCGATGCCGATGAAGCCCAGCGCCGCGACGGTCAGGATGGCGAAACCCATGTCGAGCGACATCTTGACGATGATCGGCGAGACGATGTTGGGCAGGATGTGGCGGAAGAGGACCCGGGCCGGGCTGGCGCCGATGGCGCGGGCGGCGGCGACATAGACCTCTTCGCGGGCCTGCAACACCTCGCCCCGGACCAGCCGCGCATAGCCCGGCCACCATGACAGGGCGATGGCGATGATCATGTTGACGAAGCCGGGGCCGAGGGCGGCGGCCACCGCCATGGCCAGGATCAGGCTGGGGATGGTCAGCATGAGGTCGGAAAACCGCATCAGCACATCGTCGATCCAGCCGCCGTTGAACCCGGCCAGGGCGCCGACCACCACGCCCAGCACGGTGCCGATCAGCACCACGGCAAAGCCCGCCGCGACCGAGACCGGGGTGCCGGCCATGACCAGCGACAGCACGTCCTGGCCCAGTTCGTTGGTGCCGAACGGATGGGCGAGGGACGGGGCCTGGAACCGCTCGGCGGTGTTCAGGCCGCCCCGCACGTGCTCGGGGTAGGGGGCGAGCAGGTTGCCGAACAGGGTGAAGAACAGCACCACGGCGACCATGGTCGCGCCCACCATCGACAGGCGGCTCTGGCGGAAGCGGTAGAAGGCGCGGCGCGAGGCCTCGGCCCGGGCGCTGCGGCGGCTGTCCTGGGACACGTCGGTCATTGGTAGCGGACCTTGGGATTGATGAGGCCGTAAAGCACGTCGATGACGATATTGGCGGTGACGAAGAGGACCCCGATCACCAGCGCCACGCTGACCACCGGCATGAAATCCTGGGACACGATGGCGGAGGTGGCGTAAAGCCCGATGCCCGGCCAGTCGAAGACAGTCTCGACCAGCACCGTGCCCCCCAGCAACCAGCCGAAATAGAGGCCGATGACGGTGAGCGAGGCCGAGATCGCGTTCCGCAGCACGTATTTGAAGACGATGAGGCGGGGTGAGAGGCCCAGCGCCCGGGCGGTGGTGACGTAATCCTGGTGCATCACCTCGATGGTCGAGGCCCGCATCATCCGCAGGATCGTGGCCAGCGGCGACAGCGACATGGCGATGGCGGGCAGGGCCAGGTAGCGCATGGCGGTCCAGAAGGACTCCCAGTCACCGGCGAGGATCGAGTCGATGGTGTAAAAGCCGGTCACGCCCGGCGGCGGGTCGAAGATGATCGGGAAGCGTCCGCCCAGCGGCAGCCACATCAGCCACATGGCGAAGCAGAGCTGCAACAGCAGCCCGAGGAAGAAGCGCGGCATGGAGATGGCGGCGACGGACAGGATGTTGGACAGATAATCCGGCCATTTGTTGCGCCAGACGGCGGCCATCAGCCCGGCCGGGATGCCGACGACGATGGCCAGCAACAGGGCCGAGAAGACCAGCTCCAGCGTCGCGGGCAGATAGGCGGCAAGGTCGGTTGCCACGGGACGGCGGGAGAAGAGCGAGGTGCCGAAATCGCCCTGCACCAGCCCCGAGAGATAGGTCCAGTACTGGACCCACAGCGGCTGATCGAGGCCGAATTCGCGCGCCAGCGCCTCGATCTCGGCGCGGGTGGCGTTGGGACCGGCGGCCAGGCCGACCGGGTCGCCCGGCAGGACGCGGGCGATGACGAACATGATGATCGTCATGCCGATCAGCACCGGCAGGATCAGCAGGATCCGCCTCAGGATGAACCGCAGCATTGCCTCGGGGCCTCGCGTTGGGAAGGGGCGGGCGCGGGTCTGAACCCGCGCCCGGAAGGGTTACAGCGACAGCGGCCAGGCCTCGATCGCGTTCGAGGCGACGGGGGTGAAGGCAAAGCCCTGCACCGCGTCGCGCATCCCCAGACGGCGCTTTTCGAGGACGCCGAAGATGTCGGGGCAATCCGCGACCAGCAATTCCTGCAACTGGCCGTAGATCTCCACCCGGCGGGCGGGGTCGATCTCGGTCCGGCCGGCCTCGATCAGCGCGTCGGCCTCGGGGTTGTGGTAGACCGCGTTCTGCCAGCCGCCATTGCGCGAGGAATGATAGGCGGCATAGGCGATGTTGTCGGGATCGCCGTAATTGGCCGTCTGATAGACCGGGAAGAGGTCGGGGAAGGTCTCGGGCGATTGGCAGGCCGCCACCATGTCCGGCCAGTTCATCGGCGTGATGTCCAGCTGGATGTTCAGCGCCTGCAGGCTGTCGAGCATGATGAGCGCCCAGCGGCGTTGCTGTTCCAGCCCGTTCACATGCACCATGCGCAGGGTGATCCCGCCCTCGGGCGTGTCGGTCATCGCCAGATGCTCGCGCGCCAGATCGAGGTTGGTGCGGTAGACCTCCAGCTCGGGGTTGTGGCCGAGGATGCCGTTGGGCAGCGGACCGGTCATCAGCTCGGCATAGCCCGAGGCATCGAGCATCGCCTGGTAATTCATGGCATAGGCCACGGCCTTGCGCATGTTGATGTCGGCCATCGGGCCCTGTTCGGTGTTCATCTTGATCGAGAAGGTGCGGTATTCCGGCTCGATCACCCGCACCACGCCCGGCGCGCCGTCGAGCGCGTCCATGTCTTCCGAGGTCAGGTCGACCGAGATATGCACCTCGCCCCGTTGCAGCATCAGCCGCTGTGTCGAGCTTTCGCGCACGATCTGCCAGATCACCCCGTCGAGGTTGCCGCCGCCGGTCTGCCAGGCGGTGTCGGCGCGCTGCAGCTGATAGAGCGCGCCCGCTTCGGCGCGGCGCAGCTTGAAGGGGCCCGAGCCCGCGACATTGGCCTGCAGATAGGTGGTGCTGTCGTCCCCGCCCTCATTGGCCTCGGCAATCGCTTTCGAGGCGATGAAGATCCACGGGATCACCTGCAGGAAGGCGGCGAAGGGCGTCGCCAGGTCAAAGCGCACGGTATGGGCGTCGACGGCGGTCACGCCCTCGGGCTCGACGATGCCGCGGATCATCCAGCTGTTGCCGCGGGCGAGCCTGAGCGCGCGCTGGTAGGAAAAGACCACATCCTCGGCGGTGACCGGGCTGCCGTCGTGGAAGACCGCCGCCGGGTTCAGCATGAAGGTATAGGTCTTGCCGTCCGCGCTGACCTCCCAGCTGTCGGCCAGGGCAGGCACCGGTTCCGGCGGGTTGCCCGCGACGCGGACCAGGGGCTCGTAGGTGTTGCGCAGGAAGAAGCTGGCCGAATAGCCGGTCGCCGTATGCGGGTCGTAGTTCGGGATATCCTGGGTCGAGGCGATAATCAGGATGTTCCGGCCCGACTGGGCGAAGATCTGCTGCGGGAAGCTGGCGGCAGCAAGTCCGGCGCCGCTGAGGGCCAGAAAGCTGCGCCGCGAGAGGGTCTTGAGGTCGATGGTGGACATTCGGGTCTCCGTGTTGGGGTCCGGCCGGGTCGGCACCGGCCGGTTGGGATGGTCGGATCTCAGGCCGTTGCGGCGAGTTCTGCGCGCGCCGTCAGGGCCGAAGGGTGATAGCGGCGGACATAGTCGAGGGTGACGTAGCCCAGCCTCAGGTCGTGCTCGACAAGCGCGGGGTCGCGGTCGGCCGGATCGCCGAACCCGGCGCCTCCGCCCAGCATCAGCTCCACCCGTTCGCCGGGCGTGCGCAGTTCCACCAGCTTGCCGGTGCCGCAATCCTCGATCAGCCCGTCATCGGGGCCGATCACCCGCCCGCGCGCCATCCCCCCCGGCTGGCCGCCGAAGAGGCCCGGGATCGGGTTGTTGACGCCCTCGGGGAAGACCGAGGCGAGGGTGGTGCGCCCGTCGGTGGTCAGCTTGCGGAACACGACCCGCTGGCCCAGACCGCCGCGATGCCGTCCGGCGCCGCCGGTGTCGGGGACGAAGGCCTTTTCCTCGATCAGGATCGGCGCGCGGCTTTCCATCAGCTCGATCGAGGTATTGGCGGCCGAGGTCGGCCACAGCAGCGCCGAATGCCCGTCGCCCCGGTCCGATCCCCCCTGTCCGCCGCCGCAGAACAGCATGTCGGAGTAGAAGGCGCCGGTGGCATCCTGCCCGTAGACGGTCGAGGCCACGGCGAGCCCGGTGAAGGCCTGCACATCCTCGGGCCGGGCGCCGGCCAGCGCCTGGAAGATGTTGGGCGCCAGATACCAGCCGGTCCGGGTGCGGATATTGACCGAGGCCGGATAGGTGCAGTTCAGGATCGAGCCCTCGGGCGCCTTGACGGTGAAGGGCCGGTAGCAGCCCGCATTGCCGCGAACCTTCGGCGTCAGCATGCATTTCAGCGGATAGGTCGCATGCGCGGCGGTGTAGTTCAGCGTCGAGTTCAGCCCCCCCTGCGCCAGCTGCGGCGGGGCGCCGTCGAAGTCGATGACCATGGCGTCACCCTCGACCTTGATGGCGACCGGATAGGTCATCACCTCGCCCAGCGGGTTGTTGGTGATGGTGCCGGTATAGGTGCCATCGGGAATGGCCCGCACCGCGTCGCGCATCGCGCCCTCCGACAGGTCCTGCACCACCTGCGCCAGCGCGCCCAGATCCTCCATCCCGTATTCGGCCATGAAGGCTTCCAGCCGCTCGGCCCCGATCACGTTCGCCGTGACGAAGGACTGGATGTCGCCGATCACCTGCTCGCCGTTGCGGACGTTCTGGCCGATCATGCGGAACAGCGTCTCGTTGGGCTTGCCCGCCTCGAACAGCTTCATCGGCGGGATCTGCAGGCCTTCCTCGTAGATCTCGCGCGCTTTCAGCGAATCCTTGGTGCCGCCGATGTCCGAGACATGGCCGACGGTCCCCAGCAGCCCCACCAGCCGCCCGTTGCGGAAGGCGGGCGTGACGATGGCCAGATCGAAGAGGTGCCCGGCGCAGAGCCAGGGGTCGTTGGTGATGAGCACGTCGCCCGGCTGCAGCGTCTCGGCCGGGTAGCGTTCCAGCAGAGCCTTGACCGCGCGGGGCAGGGTCAGGTTGAAGACCGGCATGGCGCGCGGGCTGTGGGCCAGCGTCTCGCCCAATGGATCCAGCAATTCGCAGGCGAAATCCTGCGCTTCCGAGATGACCAGCGAAAAGGCGGTGCGGCAGACCGTCTGCCACATCTCCTCGGCCACGTTCACCAGACGGCTCCACATGATCTCCAGCCCGATGGGGTCGGCCTGGATCAGCGTGACCGCATCCTCGCGACTCATGCCCGCCGGGATCCGGGTTTCGGCCTGCTGGGTCGCGGCGACGCGGATGCAGAGGTTCAGCGCATTGTCGACCTTCACGCTGTCGCGCGGGCCGATGATCGTGGTCGCCTCGCGCTCCTCGACGATGGCGGGGCCGTCGAAGGTATCGCCCGGGACCAGCGCATAGCGGTCATAGACCTTGGCCTCGAAATCGCCATCCGCGAACCAGGCGCGGCGGGTGCCCTTGACGCGCCCCTCGCTGCCCGCACCGCCGGCGGCGCCGGTGACGGAAATCGCGGGCTGCGGCCCGACGCAGCGCAGGCGGAAGTTCACCGCCTCTATCCGCGCGCCGTCGAAGACCTTGGTGTAGCGCCCCTCATAGGCCTTGGCGAAAGCCTCGCGGATCGCGGGCAGGCTGTCGGCGCCGATGGGACCCGGCGGCAGGGCCACGGAAATGTCGTGCATCTGGCCGACGAGGCGCATGTCGGCGTGGACCTCGACCTTGATGTCGGCCGCCTTCACCCCGGCGGCGGTCAGGTGGCCGCGGCCCTCCTCCTCCATCGCCTGCAACAGCGCGTTGAGCGGCTCCGCGTCGAAATCCCCCGTCAGTTCAACGCGGTGCGAGCGGACGCCTTCAAAGCTGAGGGGCGCCACCAGAAAGCCCAATGCCGAGGCCGCGCCCGAGGCCGGGGGAATGATGACCTCGCCCACACCCATGGCGCGCGCCACGTTCACCGCATGCGCGGGACCGGCGCCGCCGAAGGCGACCATGGCGTAATTGCGGGGATCCTTGCCCTTTTCGATCAGATGGACCCGGGCCGAGGCGGCCATGTTCTCGGCCACCACCTTGTGGATGCCGAGCGCCGCTTCCTCGATCCCCAAGCCCAAGGGCGCGGCGACGGCGCCGACCGCGCGCCGCGCGGCCTCCAGATCCAGCGTCATGCGACCGCCGAGGAAGAAGCCGGGGTCGTAGTACCCCAGCACCAGGTTCGCGTCGGTGACGGTCGGCTGCAGGCCGCCCAGGCCATAGCAGGCCGGGCCGGGGTCCGAGGCCGCCGAGTGGGGCCCGACCTTCAGCAAACCCACCTCATCGAGCGCGGCGATGGACCCGCCGCCCGCGCCGATCTCGATCATGTCGATCACCGGCGCCTTGATCGGCAGGCCGGAACCCTTGGTGAAGCGATGGACCCGCGCGGCTTCCATCATCGGGGCGATTTCGGCGCGGTTGTCCTCGATCATGCAGGCCTTGGCCGTGGTGCCGCCCATGTCGAAGGAGATGACATCGGCCCGGCCCGCCAGTTCGCCAAAGAGCGCGGTCGCCAGACCGCCGCCCGCAGGCCCCGATTCCAGCAGCCGGATCGGTAGCTCGCGGGCGGTGGCCAGCGACACGAGGCCGCCCGCCGAATGCATCAGCCTGAGCGAGCCGAGGAACCCGCGCTTGCGCAGCTCCGCCTCCAGCCGCTTGAGATAGCGGTCCATCAGCGGCTGCACATAGGCATTGGCGCAGGTGGTGACGGTGCGCTGGTACTCGCCCATCTCGGCCACCACGTCGGACGAGATCGACACGGCGATCCCGGGCGCCGCGGCGCGGATCAGCTCGGCCGCGCGGCGCTCATGCGCGGGGTTGAGATAGGCATGCAGGAAGGAAACCGCGATCGCCTCGCAGCCCTGCGCGACCAAGGCCTTGGCAGCGCGGGTGACGCCGGCCTCGTCCAGGGGTGTCAGAACCTCGCCCGCGGCGTTCAGGCGCTCGGCGACCTCGATCCGGCGGTCGCGGGTTGCCAAAGGCTCGGGGAATTCGACGAAAAGGTCATAGATGTCATAGCGTTGTTCCGTGCCCATCTCCAGGATGTCGCGGAAGCCCTGCGTGGTGATGAGGCCCAGCTTCGCGCCCTTGCGCTCGATCACCGCGTTGGTCACCAGCGTGGTGCCATGCACCATCTCGGACACGTCCGACAGCGCGATGCCGCGCAGCGCGACCAGCTCTTCCAGCCCTTTCAACGCGGCCTCGGCCGGGTCGTGGGGGGTGGTCAGGCGCTTGTGCAGCGTCACGCTGCCCTGGGCGCCATCATAGAGGATGAAGTCGGTGAAGGTGCCGCCGATGTCGAACCCGACCCTCCAGCGCCCGGTGCCGCTTGCTCCGCTCATGTCTTCCTTACCTTTTCCTGAGTGTCCTGTCGCCCAGGGCGGCCGAGACCTCGGCCGCGCCGTCGAGCAACATGGTTTCGATGGTTTTGCGGTCTTCCTCGGTGGCCAGCGCCGCCGGCCAGACGATGCACAGGGCGACCGCTTCGCCCGTTTCGGGGTCGCGCACCGCGACCGAAAGCGCGTCGACGCCCCGCGTCGATTCCTGCGCCGAGAACGAGACGCCGGTGCGCCGGACCTCGGCCAGCCGTTCCAGCACTTCGTCGATGCTCTGCGGCGACAGGTCCGAGGGCGGCACGATGCCATCCGCGAAAAGCGCCCGCACCTCGTCATCGCTGAGTAGCGCCAGCAGCGCGCGCCCGGTGCCGCTGCCATGCGCGGTCAGGCGGCGGCCGATGTTCGACACGACGCGCAACGAATGGGTGCCGGGATGGTCGGTCACCGCCGCCACCTCGGTGTCGATCAGCTTGCTGACATAGCCGGTGTGCCCGGTGGCGGTGCTGATCTTGGCCACCGCTTCGGCCGCGCGTTCGACAAGGCTCGAGGACCGCCGGTAGCTGATCGCCGCATCCAGCACCAGCACCCCGGGGCGGAAGCGCTTGGTCTGGCCGATGGTCTCCAGCAGGCCCGCGTCGCGCATCGCCCTGAGCAGCCGCGAGGCGTTGCTCTTGGGGATGCCGAGCTTCTCGACCGTGTCCATGACGGTGAGCTCGGTGCACTCGGCTCCGAAACAACGCAGGACGGCGGCAGCGGAATTGAGGATGGACATGGCGACCAGAAAGTTGCAAAAAATGGAACTGCGGTTCCGATGAATGCAACTATTTGACGGCGAGTGATTCGTGTCAACGGTCTTTGCAATGTGCGAAGCCCGGTTTTTTTGACTGCTGCCGAGAGGGGCAGTCCTGCCGCTTTTTCGGCCTCGTGTGGGCACTTGCCGAAGCCTCCGGGCGGTGCCACGCTCGCGTGAGACGCTTCAACCCCCGGAAATCCCATGCAAACTCTGCCCCGAATCGATGCCTTCGCCGCGGATCTGACCGCGCTGCGCCACGACTTCCACGCCCATCCCGAACTGGGGTTTGAGGAGCATCGGACCTCGGCCCGCATCGCCGAATTGCTGGAAAGCTGGGGGATCGCGGTGACGCGCGGGATCGGCGGGACCGGGCTGGTCGGCGTGCTGGAAGGGCGGGGGCCGGGGCGGCGGATCGGGCTCAGGGCGGATATGGACGCGCTGCCGATGGAGGAACTGACGAACCTGCCCTATGCCTCGAAAAACGCGGGCGTTTTCCACGGCTGCGGCCATGACGGGCATATCACCATGCTGCTGGGCGCCGCCCGCTATCTGGCCGAGACGCGGGATTTCGACGGCACGGCGGTGTTCATCTTCCAGCCGGCCGAGGAGGGGCTGGGCGGCGCCCGCGCCATGATCGCCGACGGGCTTTTCGAGCGGTTTCCCTGCGACGAACTTTATGGCCTGCACAATTCGCCCTATCACCCGATGGGGCAGGTGACGCTGCGCCCGGGGCTGGCGCAGGCCGGGGCCTCGTTCTTCGACATCCGCGTGCAGGGGCAGGGCGCGCATGGCGCCTATCCGCATTTCGCCAAGGACCCGGTGACCATCGGCGCCGGGCTGGTCAAGGAGCTGCAGGAGATCACCGCCCGCAACGCCGATCCGCTGCATCCCGTGGTCCTGTCGGTGACCGCGTTTCTGGCTGGCGAGGCCTATAACGTGATCCCCGATCACGCCGATCTGCGCGGCACGTTCCGCTTCCTCCGGCCCGAGGATCGCGACCTGATCGACACAAGGATGCGGCAGATCTGCGCCGGGATGGCGCTGGCGCACAATGTCACCATCGAGGTCGATATTCGCGGCGTTTTCAGCCCCTTGCGCAACGATCCTCAGAGCGTCGACCATCTGGTCGAGGCCGCCCGCGACGTGGTCGGCGACAGGGCTGCGGCGGATGCCGAGGTCATCATGGGGTCCGAGGACATGGCCGATCTGCTAGCCATGGTGCCGGGCGCCTTCTTCAACCTCGGCCATGGCTCGGGCGTGCCGGTCCACAACCCGCATTTCACCTTTGATGACCGTATCCTGCCGGTCGGCGCCAGCATCTTCGCCCGTCTGGTGGAGCGGCGCGGCACGCGCTAGGGTGGCGCCGCTGGCAAGGGGGGAATTGCGATGCAACACAACGGGTTCAAGGCAGCGCTGGCCGAGGGACGCACGCAGATCGGCTGCTGGGTCGGTCTGGCCGATGACTACGCGGCCGAGATCGCGGGCGAGGCGGGTTTCGACTGGCTGCTGATCGACGGCGAACACGCGCCCAATGACATCCGCTCCATGCGGCGGCAGCTGTCGGCGCTGGGGCGCTCGGCGTCCCATCCGGTGATCCGCCTGCCGATCGGCGAGGTCTGGATGGTCAAGCAGGCGCTGGATATCGGCGCGCAGACCCTGCTCATTCCCATGGTCGAATCGGGCGCGCAGGCGGCGGAACTGGCCCGCGCCATGCGTTACCCGCCCGAGGGGATTCGCGGTGTGGGGGCGGCGCTGGCCCGGGCCTCGCGCTTTTCCGGCATCCCCGATTACATCCACCGCGCCGATGCCGAGGTCTGCCTGCTGGTGCAGGTCGAAAACCGGGCCGGGATGGCGGCGCTGGACGATATTCTGGCGGTCGAGGGGGTGGATGGCGTGTTCATCGGCCCGGCGGATCTGTCGGCGGATATGGGCTTTCGCGGCAAGCCCGACACGCCCGAGGTGAAACAGGCGATCCAGGACGCGATCCGGCGCATCCGCGCGGCGGGCAAGGCGGCGGGGATCCTGTCCACGGACGAGGCGCAGGCGAAGGAATGGATCGCTGCGGGCGCCAATTTCTGCGCCGTGGGCATCGACGTCACCGTGCTGGCCAATGCGCTGAGGGCGCTGGCGGCCAAGTTCCGCTGAACGCCATGCGGGTTCTGACCTTCAACGTTCAGAACCTGCGGCTCCGGCGGCCCGAGGGGCGCGAGCGGCTGGACGGTGCGCGCGATGGCTCGGATGGGGACAGCGCCCTCGACCGGGCGCTCGATTTCGCCGACCGGCGGCTGACGGCGGCGGTGCTGGCCCGGGCCGAGGCCGATGTCTGCGCCTTGCAGGAGGTCTTCGACCGCGACTCGCTCGATTATTTCCACGACCACCTGTTGCGCGGGGCCGGGGCGGCGCCCTGGCCCTGGCGGGCCTGTCTTCAGGGCAATGACGGGGCAGGGCGCGACCTCGCATTGATGGCGCGCAGGCCGTTCGCCGCGCAAAGCCATGCCCGGCTGAGGGCAGGCGATCTGGGGCTCGACGGGCGCGCGGATCTGCCGGTCTTCAGCCGCGACCTGCTGGCGGCGGATTTCGGGCCGCTCACGCTGTTCGTCGTGCATTTCAAGGCGCCCTGGCCCGATCCCGAGGCCGCCTGGACCCGCCGCCATCTGGAGGCCTGGGCGGTGCGCCGGGTGATCGAGCGGCGGTTTGCCGATCCGGCCGCCGCGCTCTGGCTGGTGCTCGGCGATGTCAACGACCCGCCCGAGGGCGCCCGGGCCGTGGCGCCGCTGCTGGCGCCCTTCGGCGTCGATCTGACGCGACGCATGCCCGAGGGCGAACGCTGGACCTGGGCCGAGGGCGAAAGGCGGGGCTGCCCGGATGCGATGATCGCCTCGCCCGCGCTGGCCGCGCGCGTCCCGCACGCCGTGCCGCGGGCGATCCGCGCAGGGCTTGCCCGCAGTGCCGGGGGCGATCAGCCGCGCCTGCCGGACGTGGGCGACGACCGGCCCCATGCCAGCGATCACGCGGCGCTTTTGCTGGATCTGCCCGGGCTGTGACCGGGTGCCCGGGCGTCATGGTTCTGTTACAAGGGGCTGCGACAAGACCTGCGACCCCGGACCAGCCAGAATGCGCCTTGCCATGACCGCCGACCTGACCCATTGCGGCTCGCTGCTTGACGCGCTGCCTGACCCCGCACTGCTGGTCGGCCCCGACCGCCGCATCCTGCTGGCGAACCCGCCCGCGCGCGAGCTGTTCTCGGCACCCCTGGTCGGCTCGTCGGCGCTGAGCTACATCCGCCAGCCCGAACCCGCCGCGGCGCTGGAAAAGGGGCTGGCGACCCTGACCGATCCGCCGGGCGCCCCCTGCATGGTCGAGGCGCGGATGATCCAGACCACCCCCACGCGCGAGACGATCCTGCGGGTGACCGTGGCGCCGGTGGTGGCGACCGGCGGCCTTGCCGCGGTGCTGGTGACGCTGCGCGACATCAGCCAGGTCGAACATGCCGAGGAACAGCGCCGCGATTTCGTGGCCAATGTGAGCCATGAGATGCGCTCGCCCCTGACCGTGCTGGCGGGTTTCATCGAAACGCTGAAGGGCCCCGCCAAGGGCGACCCGGTGGCCACGGCCAATTTCCTCGACATCATGGAGCGCGAGGCGCAGCGCATGTCGCGGCTGGTGAGCGATCTTCTGTCGCTGAGCCGGGTCGAGGCCGAGGAACGGGTGCGCCCCCGTGCCCAGGTCTCGCTCAGCGAAGTGGTGCGGGCGACGCTGGCGGCGTTGCGCCCGCAGATCGAGGACGCCGGGATTACCGTCGATTTCCGCGACCTGCCCGACGCCCCGGCGATCCCCGGCGATCGCGACCAGCTGGTGCAGGTGTTCCACAACCTCGTCGAGAACGCGATGAAATACGGCGCCTCGGGCGGGCGCATCGAGATCGAGATCGAGCGGCAGGAACAATCGCCCGGCTTCCCCGGCCCGGTGATGAAGGTGCGGATCCGCGATTTCGGCGACGGGATCGACGCGCTGCACCTGCCGCGGCTGACCGAACGCTTCTACCGCGTCGACGGCCACCGTTCGCGCACCATGGGCGGCACGGGCTTGGGCCTTGCCATCGTCAAGCATATCATCAACCGCCATCGGGGGCGGCTGTCCATCCGCTCCACCCGCGGCGAGGGCTCGACCTTTGCCGTGGTGCTGCCCGTGGCCTGATCGCGGCCGGGGTTTCACCGAAGTGTCACATTGCACCTCTAAGGTGCGTCCAAACAACAGAGATTGCGCATGACCCGCCTGCATATCGATTCCGCCTTCGACGACGACCTGGAGCGTATCCGTGACCTGATGCTGGGCATGGGCGGCCGCGTCGAGGAAGCCATCACCCTCGGCGCCCGGGCGCTGGAGGAACGCGACGAGGATCTCGCCCAGCAGGTGGTCGAGGGCGATCACGCCATCGACGCGCTGGAGGAAGAGATCGACCAGCATGTCGTCCGCCTTCTGGCGCTGCGCCAGCCGCAGGCTGGCGATCTGCGGGCGGTGATCGCGGTGATGAAGATGGCGGCCGATATCGAGCGGCTGGGCGATTACGCCAAGAACATGGCCAAGCGGGTGCCGGTCCTGTCCTCGGCCCCGCAGATCGAGGGTGCGGGCGCCGCGATCCGCCGCCAGGCGCGGCAGGTGGGCCAGATGCTCAAGGACATGCTGGACGCTTTCGCCCGGCTCGACACCGCGCTGGCCGAGGATGTGATCCACCGCGATATCGAGGTCGATCACATGACCAACGCCCTCTTCCGCGAATTCATCACCCATATGATGGAAGATCCGCGCAACATCTCGGCCTGCCTGCACTACACTTTCATCGCCAAGAACGTCGAACGGATGGGCGATCTGGTGACGGGCGGGGCCGAACAGGTGATCTTCCTCGCCACGGGCGAGCGGTTCGGCGACCGGCCCAAGGGCGAGTCGACCGCCACCATCGACGTGCAACCGGACTAAGGAATGTTCATGAGCCGCAGCGACACGCCGCTGGTCCTGGTCGTCGACGACGAACCGGCCCAGCGCGCGCTCCTCACCTATAACCTCGAGGCCGCGGGCTTTCGGGTGGCCACGGCCTCGGACGGCGAGGAGGCCCTGCTGGTCTCGGCCGAAGAGGCGCCGGATGTGATCCTGCTGGACTGGATGCTGCCGCGCGTCTCGGGCATCGAGGTCTGCCGCCAGCTCAAGGCCCAGAAGGGCGGGGCGGATGCGGCGATCATCATGGTCTCGGCCCGGTCGGACGAAAGCGACCGGGTGCGGGGGCTGGAGACGGGCGCCGACGATTACATCACCAAGCCCTATTCGGTGAACGAGCTGCTGGCCCGGGTCCGCGCCAACCTGCGCCGCGTGCGCCCGGCCCGCGCGGGGCAGGTGCTGGAGGTCAAGGACCTGACGCTCGACCCCGAGGCGCACCGCGTGCACCGCAACGGGCAGGAGCTGCATCTGGGGCCGACCGAGTTCCGGCTCCTGTCGGCGCTGATGGAGAAATCCGGCCGGGTCTGGACGCGCGAGGCGCTGCTGGACCGGGTCTGGGGCCGCGACATCTATGTCGATACCCGCACGGTCGACGTGCATATCGGCCGGTTGCGCAAGGCGCTGATGGCCAAGGGCGGCGACGATCCGATCCGCACGGTGCGCGGCGCGGGCTATTCGCTGGATTGACATTCCGGGCGGCGGGCGGTCGGATCGGGGCCTCTGACAAAGGGTCCCCCGATGAACACCGCCACCGCCGCCCAGGGCTATGTCCCTGATCCCCGTAACGAAAATGTCCTGGTCTGGGTCAACGGCGAGCTGGTGCCCAGGGCGCAGGCCGTGGTCAGCGTCTTCGACGCGGGCTTCGGCTTCGGCGACGGCGTGTGGGAGGGGCTCAGGCTGGTCCGCGGCCGGATCCTGCAGCGCGAGGCGCATCTCGACCGGCTGTTCGAGGGCGCACGCTCCATCGCGCTGGAGATCCCGCAGGGCCGCGACGGCATCAACGCCGCCATCGACGGCGTGCTGGCGGCGAACGGGATGGAGGACGGCGCGCATCTGCGGCTGATGGTGACGCGGGGGGTGAAGGCCACGGCCAACCAGGACCCGCGCTTCATACTGTCCGGCCCGACCGTGGTCATCACCGCCGAATACAAGACCCCGCGGCCCGAGGCGCGGGCGAAGGGCCTCACGCTCTTCACCTCGACCTTCCGCACCTCGGGGCCCGATGTCTTCGACCTTCACCTCAACTCTCATTCCCGGCTGAACCTGATCCAGGCGCTGATCCAGGCGATCAACGCGGGTGCCGACGAGGCGCTGATGCTGGACCCGCGCGGGTTCGTCGCATCCTGCAATTCGACGAATTTCTTCGTGGTGCGGAAGGGCGAGGTCTGGACCTCGACCTCCAACTATTCCTTCAAGGGCATCACCCAGGCCGCGGTGATCGCCGCCGCCCGCGCCGCCGGGATCACCGTGCGCGAAACCGACATGACGCTCGCGCAGGTCTATTCGGCGGACGAAAGTTTTGTCACCGGCACGCTGGGCGGGGTGACCCCGGTCACGAAGATCGACGGGCGGGTGATCGGCAGCGGCATCCCCGGCCCCCTGACCGCCCGCCTGCGCGCGCTCTACGAGGCGTCGGTCTATCCGCCGGGCTGATCGTCCGGGCCGGAGGAAGCGGGGGGCCAGCCCCCCGCACCCCCCGCTCAAGGGGGTTTTCCACCCCCTTGAGAAACCCCCGAGGATATTTGAAGAACAAAGATGAAGGTTAAGAGGGCGTTAAGCCCCATCTTTGCGCTCCAAATATCCTCGGGGGGTGAATGCCCGCAGGGCAGAGGGGGGCAGACGGCCCCCCTCTCTTCCTTCTTTTCCGGCTCAGAGCCCTGCGTCGACCCGGTGGCCGGGCGCGTAGATCAGCCGCACCCAAGTGATCGGCGTTTCCGCCCTTGTGCTGCGGTCCAGCAGAAGGAGCGCAGCGCCGGGGGGGCAGCCCAGCGCCTCGGCCAGCGCGGCATCCGCCGTCATCGCGCCGAAGGAGAGCCGGGCCTCGGCATAGGTGACGTGGCTCACCAGCCATTCATTGGCGCTGACCTCGGCGAAATCCACGCCCTCGACCACGGCGGGCGAGAGCCAGCGATCCTCCAGGCAATAGGGCGCGCCACCGGCGGTGTGCAGCGCCACGACATGGCGGAGCGGGCCGTCCCCCAGCGCTGCCCGCGCCTCGGCGCTGCCCGGCTCCAGCCGGTCGATGAGCAGCCGGTAGCCCGGTTCCTGCCCGCGTTCGGCGATGTCCTGACGGATGATCGGGATGCTGAGCGTGGCGCGGCGCACCGGGGTCAGCGGCACCCGCGTGCCGCCCCGCCTCCGGCGTTCCAACAGACCGGCCTCGGCCAGATCCCGCAGGGCCCGGTTCACCGTGACCCGCGTGCAGCCGAGTTCGCCCGCCAGCGCCGCCTCGTCGGGGATCCGCGCGCCGGGCGGCCAGTCGCGGGCGCGGATGCGCCGCAGCGCCTCGTCGCGCACCTCCTGCCAGCCCATTGCCATCACGCCGCCTTCAATCGCCGCACCACCGCGCGATAGGCGGCCTCGATCGCGGCATGGTCGCGGTGTTGCCCGCCCGTGACCAGATGCCGCCCGGCCGACCAGACCTCGCGCACCGCCCGGTCGTCGCCCGCGAAGATCCAGCTGTCAAGGAGCGCGTCGCCCTGCCGGCCCTCCAGATCGACCGAGCCGGTGTCCAGCGCCACCAGATCGGCCAGCATCCCCGGCGCGATCACCCCGGCCTGCCGTCCGGCCGCCTGCGCGCCGCCCTTTGCCGCGCCCTCGAAGATCACCCGGCCGGTGGAATGTTCCGCCGTCGCCAGCATCGCCCGGCCCCGGTCGCGCAGGCGCTGGGAATGTTCCAGCACGCGCAATTCCTCGGTCAAGGCGATGCGGATGTTGCTGTCCGACCCAAGCCCGAAGCGCCCGCCCGCCTGCCTCCAGGCCACGCCGTCGAAGATCCCGTCGCCCAGCGAGCTTTCGGTGATCGGGCAGAGGCCCGCCACGGCGCCGGTCGCGGCCAGGGCCAGCGTCTCGGCCCGCTGCATCTGCGTGCAATGGATGAGGCACCAGCGTGGGTCGACCGCGGCATGGTCCAGCAGCCACTCGACGGGCCGGGCGCCGTGGAAAGCCTGTACCTCCTCCACCTCGGCCACCTGTTCGGCGAGATGCATGTGCAGGGGCGTGCCGGGGCGCAATGCGATGGCCTCGGCCAGCGCCTCGGGCGTCACCGCGCGCAGGGAATGGGGGGCGAGGCCGAGGCGGGCGTCGCCGGGCAGGGCCTTGATCGCCGCTTCCGCGCCCTCAACAATCCGCGCGAACCCCTTGACATCATTGCCGAAGCGTACCTGACCCGGCCCCAGCGCCCGGCCGTCGCAGCCGCCCTGCATGTAGAGCACCGGCAAGAGCGTCAGCCCGATCCCCGACCGCGCCGCCCCGGCCACGATCCGCGCCGACATCTCGGCCGGGTCGGCATAGGGCTGCCCGCCCGGCGCATGGTGCAGGTAGTGGAACTCGACCGAGGCGCCATAGCCCGCCTCCAGCATCTCCATCTGCACATAGGCGGCGATCGCCTCCACATCCCCGGGCGTGAGCTGGTCGAGGAAGCGGAACATCAGCTGCCGCCAGGTCCAGAACGAGTCGCTGGCGGAAGGGCCGCGCCGTTCCGTCATCCCGGCCATTGCCCGCTGGAAGGCGTGCGAATGCAGGTTCGCGGGCGCGGGCAGCAGGGCGTCCAGCCGCTGGTCGCCGGGCGCGGCGGGAACCCCGGTTTCCACGCGGGCGATATGCGCGCCGTCGAGCGTGACGCGCACATCCGCCGCCCAGCCGGTGTCGAGAAGCGCCTGTTCGGCCCAGAGGCGGGTCATCGGATTCTCCGCATTGACGGGTCAAATAAGTATATACATATTAGCCCAAGAACGGAGGCGCACAAGATGGAAACGGCTGATCTGATCCTGACCAATACCCGCCTGGCGCCGGGTTTCGGCCCGGATCGCGGGGCCTTGGCCATCGGCGGGGGGCGTATCCTCTATGCGGGACCCGAGGCCGGGCTCACCCATGACGGCTCGCGCCGGGATCTGGGCGGTCGGGTGGTCACGCCCGCGCTCATCGATTGCCACACGCATCTGGTGCATGGCGGCCACCGCGCCGCCGAATTCGCGCTGCGGCTCGAGGGCGCGAGTTACGAGCAGATTGCCCGGGCCGGGGGCGGCATCGTCTCGACCGTCCGCGCCACGCGTGAGGCCAGCGAGGAGCAGCTTTATCAACAGGCCCTGCCGCGGCTGAAAGCCCTGCGGGCCGAGGGCGTTGCACTGGTCGAGATCAAGTCGGGCTACGGGCTGGACATTGAGACCGAGCTGAAAATGCTGCGTGTTGCCAGACGGTTGGGTATGGGGCAGGGGGTCCGGGTGGTGACGACTTTCCTGGGCGCCCACAGCCTGCCTCTCAGTCACAAAGAAATGCCTGACGTTTATTTGTCCGATATTTGTATCCCCGCTTTGCAGGCCGCCGCGGCCGAGGGGCTGGTCGATGCGGTCGACGGGTTCTGCGAGGGCATCGCCTTCTCTCCCGAGCAGATCGCCCGGGTCTTTGACGCAGCCAAGGCCCTGAACCTGCCGGTCAAACTGCACGCGGAACAGCTCTCGCATCTGGGCGGGACGGCGCTCGCGGCCCGCTATGGCGCGCTCAGCGCCGACCATGTCGAATACGCGACCGAGGCCGACGCGCGGCTGATGGCCGCCTCCGGCACCGTCGCCGTCCTGCTGCCCGGCGCCTTCTACGCGCTGCGCGAAACCCAGGGGCCGCCCGTCGCCGCCTTCCGCGCCCACAAGGTGCCGATGGCGGTGGCGACGGACGCCAACCCCGGCACCTCGCCGCTGACCTCGCTGCTACTGGCAATGAACATGGCCTGCACGCTCTTCCGCCTGACGCCTGACGAGGCCCTGCGCGGCGTGACCGAACACGCGGCCCGGGCGCTCGGCGTCACCGATTGCGGGCGCCTTGCCCCGGGGATGCGCGCCGATCTGGCCGTCTGGGACGTCGGGGACCCGGCCGAACTCGCCTATCGCATCGGTTTCAACCCGCTCCACACCCGCTATTTCGAAGGCCAGGAATGCTGATCCTCACCCCCGGCGCCGCCCCGCTCGCGCAGCTTGAAACGCTCTGGCGCGAGGGCGCGGCTTTCCGCCTCGACTCCGCCGCGCGCGCCGCGGTCGAGGCCGCCGCCGCCCGTGTTCGGCAGGCTGCCGAGGGGGGCGCGGCGGTCTATGGCGTCAACACCGGCTTCGGCAAGCTGGCCTCGGTCAAGATCGCGGCCGAGGATACCGCGACCCTGCAGCGCAACCTGATCCTCAGCCATTGCTGCGGCGTGGGCGAGGCGCTGGACGTGGGCACCACCAGGCTGATGATGGCGCTGAAGCTCCTCAGCCTCGGCCGCGGCGCTTCGGGCGTGCGGTGGGAGGTCATCGCCCAGATCGAGGCGCTGATCGCCGCAGGCGTCACGCCGTTGGTGCCCGCGCAGGGCTCGGTCGGGGCCTCGGGTGACCTCGCGCCACTCGCGCATATGACGGCGGTCATGTTGGGCCATGGCGAGGCGTTCTTCGCGGGTCAGCGCATGAACGGCTTGCAAGCGCTTGAAAGAGCTGGAATTGCTCCGATCACCCTGGGGCCGAAAGAGGGGCTCGCGCTGATCAACGGCACGCAGTTTTCTACCGCCCTGGCGCTGACCGGGCTCTTCGACGGCTGGCGTCTGGCCCGGGCCGCGCTGGTCACCGGCTGCCTCTCGACCGACGCGATCATGGGCTCGACCGCGCCCCTGCAACTGGCGATCCATGCGCTGCGCGGTCATCGCGGGCAGATCGACGTGGCGGCGGCGATGCGAGACTTGATGGCCGGTTCCGAGATCCGCGAGAGCCACCGCGACGGCGACAGCCGCGTGCAGGACCCCTATTGCATCCGCTGCCAGCCGCAGGTTCTGGGCGCTGCCGTGGATCTGCTGCGGCAGGTCGCCGGCACGCTGGAAATCGAGGCGAATGCGGTGACCGACAACCCGCTGGTGACCGAGGACGGCATCTTCTCGGGTGGGAACTTCCACGCGGAACCCGTTGCTTTTGCGGCCGATATTACCGCTTTGGCCCTGGCCGAGATCGGCGCGATCGCCCAGCGGCGGGTGGCGTTGATGGTCGATCCGACGCTCAGTCACGACCTGCCGCCGTTCCTGACGCCCGATCCGGGGCTCAATTCCGGCTACATGATCGCCGAGGTGACGACCGCCGCCTTGATGAGCGAAAACAAGCACCTTGCGCATCCCTGTTCGACCGATTCCACGCCCACCTCGGCCAATCAGGAGGACCATGTCAGCATGGCCGCCCATGCCGCGCGGCGGTTGCAGCGGATGAACGCCAACCTGTCGGTGATCCTGGGGGTCGAGGCGCTTTGTGCGGCGCAGGGGATCTTCTACCGCGCGCCCCTGGCGACAGCGCCCCGGTTGGCCGATGCGGTGGCAGCGCTCCGGGCCGAAGTGCCGCCGCTGGCCGAGGATCGCTATCTCGCGCCCGAGATCGAGCGGGCGGCAGCGCTGCTGCGGGGCGATGCGCTGGCCTCCGCGGCAGGTCTGGAGTTCGCGCTATGAATCCGGTCGAGGTCACCGAAGGCGCGGGGCCGCTGATCCTGGGGATGCCGCACACCGGCACCCATCTGCCAGCTGAGGTGCTGGAGGCGCTGAACACGCAGGGCCGGATCCTGGCCGATACCGATTGGCATATTGATCAGCTTTACAAGGACTTGCTACCGGATGTGACGGTGGTCAGGGCAACCTTCCACCGCTATGTGATCGACGCGAACCGCCCGCCGGACGGCGAAAGCCTCTATCCCGGGCAGAACACGACCGGGCTGGTGCCCCAGACGGATTTCGACGGCATGCCGATCTGGCAGACACCGCCCGATGCCGCCGAGGTCGAGGATCGCCGGATGCGTTTTCACGCCCCCTATCACGCGGCGCTGGCGGCGCAGGTGGCGCGGGTGAAGGCGCGGCACGGGGTGGCGGTGCTCTACGATTGCCACTCGATCCGGTCGCGGATTCCCTTTCTGTTCGACGGCACGCTGCCGGATTTCAACATCGGTACGGTGAACACTGCGTCCTGCGACGCCCGGATCGAGAGGCTGGTCGCGGAAACCTGCGCCAAGGCAACGGGTTACCGGACGGTCCTGAACGGGCGGTTCAAGGGCGGCTGGACCACGCGCCACTACGGGCGGCCCGAACAGGGCGTCCATGCCATCCAGATGGAACTGGCGCAGATCACCCATCTGGCCACTGAGGCGCCGCCCTTCGCTTATGACCCAGCCAAAGCCGAAAGCCTGCGCGCCATCCTGCGCGGGATCTTGCAGGGGCTCGTTGCCCTGGCACCGCAACTTCGCGCCTGAACGCGCTGATTACACGAGGTTTCCCATGAACAACCCCCGCCACAACACGCGCGACATCTTCCCCCCGACCGGCCCCGAGCGGACCGCCAAGTCCTGGCAGACCGAGGCGGCGATGCGGATGCTGATGAACAACCTGCATCCCGATGTGGCCGAGAACCCGCATGAGCTGGTGGTCTATGGCGGGATCGGCCGGGCGGCGCGGACCTGGAAGGACTTCGATCTGATCGTCAGCACGTTGAAAACGCTGGAAAGCGACCAGACGCTGCTGGTGCAGTCGGGCAAGCCGGTGGGCGTGTTCCAGACCCATGCCGACGCGCCGCGGGTGCTGATCGCCAATTCCAATCTGGTGCCGCATTGGGCCAATTGGGATCACTTCAACAAGCTCGATAAGGCCGGGTTGATGATGTACGGCCAGATGACCGCCGGGTCATGGATTTACATTGGAACTCAAGGCATTGTGCAGGGAACCTACGAGACCTTCGCCGAAGCCGGGCGCCAGCATTACGCCGGCAGCCTGCGCGGCAAGTGGATCCTGACCGCAGGTCTGGGCGGCATGGGCGGCGCGCAGCCTTTGGCGGCGGTGATGGCCGGGGCGTGCTGTCTGGCGGTGGAATGCGACGAGACGCGGGCCGATTTCCGCATCCGCACCCGCTATTGCGACGCCAAGGCGCATAGCCTCGACGAGGCGCTGGCGCTGATCGCCGACTGGACCGCCAGGGGCGAGGCCAAATCGGTGGCGCTGATCGGCAACGCGGCCGAGGTCTTTCCGGAACTCGTGCGCCGGATGAAGGCGGGCGAGGTGCGGCCCGATATTGTCACAGACCAGACCAGCGCACATGATCCTGTCCATGGATACCTTCCGCTCGGCTGGTCGGTCGCCGAATGGCGCGCCAGGCAGGAGAGCGACCCGAAAGCGGTGGAAAAGGCGGCGCGGGCCAGCATGAAGGCGCATGTCGCCGCAATGGTCGATTTCTGGAATGCCGGTGTTCCGACGCTGGATTACGGCAACAACATCCGTCAGGTGGCGCTGGACGAAGGCCTTGAAAACGCCTTCGCTTTCCCGGGTTTCGTGCCGGCCTACATCCGGCCGCTGTTCTGCAAGGGGATCGGGCCCTTCCGCTGGTGCGCCCTGTCGGGCGACCCCGAGGATATCGCCAAGACCGACGCCAAGATGAAGGAGCTGTTCCCCGAGAACGCGCATCTGCATCGCTGGCTGGACATGGCGGCCGAGCGGATCGCCTTTCAGGGCCTGCCGGCGCGGATCTGCTGGATCGGCCTTGGCGACCGGCACCGGGCGGGCCTCGCTTTCAACGAGATGGTGCGGACGGGCGAGCTGAAGGCGCCGGTGGTGATCGGGCGCGATCACCTCGATTCAGGCTCGGTCGCCAGCCCCAACCGCGAGACCGAGGCGATGATGGACGGCTCGGACGCGGTCAGCGACTGGCCGCTGCTGAATGCGCTGCTCAACACCGCCTCGGGTGCGACCTGGGTCAGCCTGCATCACGGCGGCGGCGTCGGCATGGGCTTCAGCCAGCATTCCGGCATGGTCATCGTCTGCGACGGCACGGCCGAGGCCGACCGCCGGCTGGGCCGGGTGCTGTGGAACGACCCGGCGACGGGCGTGATGCGCCACGCGGACGCGGGCTATGAGATCGCGAAGGATTGCGCGCGCGAGCACCAACTGGTGCTACCCGGCATCCTATAGCGTCACCACCACATTGCCGCGCTTGTGGCCCGAGGAGGCGAGGCGATGCGCCTCCTCGATCTGCGCGAAGGGCAGGAGCGTGACCTCGGGCCGGTATCCCTGCGCGTGCAGATCCAGCACCCGGGCCAGTTTCTCGGGGCTTTCCTTGACCACCCCGCTGCACAGCCGGTGCGACCCGCGCCGGGGCCGCAGCCCGGCGCCGATCTGACCCGCGAAATCGGCGGTGACGAGGCCGAGGCGACCGCCCGGCGCCAGCAGCGGCGCGGCCTTGGCATAGGGCAGCGTCCCCGCCACGTCGAGGATCGCGTCATAGGGGCCTTGGGGCAGCGGTCGGGCGTAATCGGCGACCTGCTCGGCCCCCGCCGCCGTCATCGCCGCGTGGTTCGTGGCCGAGGCGACGCCCGTGACCCGCGCCCCCAGATGCGCGCCCAGCCAAGTCGCGGCCATGCCCACGGCGCCGCTGCCGCCGTTGACCAGAAGCCGCTCGCCCGCGCGCAGGCCCATCTGGTCGATCAGGAAATCGGCCGCGGTCATCAGGCCGAAGGGCAGGGCGGCTGCCTCGGCCTCGGTCAGACTGTCGGGGCGGCGGGCGAGCATCTTGTCGGTGGTGACCACGCAATATTCGGCGCCCGCGCCCATCGTCATGCCGTCGGTGATGCCCAGAACCGGCTCCCCCTCGCTCCAGCCGCTGACGCCCGGACCCAGCGCCGAGATCACGCCCGAGAATTCGCGCCCCGGCACCGGGCGTTTCGGGCGGGTCCAGCCGAAGAAGGCCCGCACCATCGGCCCCATGCCGCGCGGCACGTCGAGGCCCCGGATCCGCGCGTCACCCCGGGTCACGCCGAAGGCCGCGACCTTGACCAGCACCTGACCGGGGCCGGGGACCGGGCGGGGCAGGGTCTCGATGGCCATGACCCCGGGTCCGCCATAGCGGCGGGCGGTGGCGGCTTGCATGGTGTCAGTCGTCATAGCGGAATACCTCCTCCAGGGGTTTGCCGAAGACCCGGGCGATGCGGAACGCGAGGTCCAGGGTGGGGGAATACTTGCCCGCTTCGAGCGCGTTGATGGTCTGCCGGGTGACGCCCGCCCGCGCCGCCAGATCCTTCTGCGTCATCTCGCCAGCGTCAAAGCGCAGGCGGCGGATCGTGTTGGTGATCTGCGCCAAGGGCTCAGTACCCCCGCCGGTAGCGCCAGAGCCGCGCCGCGTTCCCGGCAAGGTCCCCGGCCGCGAAGGAGGCAAGCATCAGGTTCAGCGCCAGCAGCGGCGTCACGCCCCAGGCCAGCGCCGCCAGGGCCGCGACAAACCCGGTTGAAATGGTGATCGCCGTGACCTTCCAGCCGAAGAGCACGATGATCCGGTCGCGTTCATCGACCAGCCCGTCGAAGGCCTCACGCAAGGTGACGTGATAGGCCAGCGCCAGAAGCACGCTCACGCCGATGCCGACGCCGATCCCGACCGGGATCATCCACAGGATCTGCCGCGCCCAGATCTGCAGCCCTTCGGGCCCGGCAAAGGCGCCCTCGGCCTGACGGGTGACGATCACCCAGGTGAAAAGCGCGATCACCGCGAGGGAGGTGACCAGCTCGGCAATCGTGCTGCGCTCGGTAAAGGACATGGCGGGCTCTCAAAGGTCGACTCGATTGGACATGGGGTAAGGCAAAGAGGACGTGATGTAAAGAATACTATACACTACGACAGCGTGACCAAGACCCCCCTTGACCGCATCAGCCTTTCGCCCGACCTTGCGCACGCCTTGCGCGGCCCCGCCGCGCTCCCCTCGCCGGACAGCCCCCGACATGCCCGCCAAGACCCCGCCCTTCGCCGCCTTTGAATGGCAGATCGCCTGGCGCTATCTCAGGGCCCGGCGCACCGAGGGCGGTGTCAGCGTGATGACGCTGATTTCGCTGATCGGCGTGGCGCTGGCGGTCTTCGCGCTGATCGCGACCTTGGCCGTGCGGTCGGGCTTCCGGTCGGAATTCGTCGACACCATCCTCGGCGCCAATGCCCATGCGACGATCTATTACACCTCGTCCGTCAGCCCCACGGGCCAGATGTCGAACACGATCGAGGATTACGACGGCGTGGCCGAGCGGCTGGCCGCGGTCCCGGGCGTCATCAGCGCCGCGCCCCTGATCAAGGGCCAGGTCATGGCCTCGAACGGCGGGCGCAACGCGGGCGTCGAGGTCTTCGGCATCCGCACCGAGGACCTGCTGGCCATCCCCCGCATCGCCCATTCGTCCCGTGCCCGCGGCGATATCGACCGCTTCGAGGAGGGGATCGCCATCGGCGAGGGCGTGGCGCGCGACTTGCAGGTGCAGGTCGGCGACCGGATCCGCATCATCTCGCCGGAGGGCGTGCAGACCGCCTTTGGCACCAGCCCCCGGGTCAACGCCTATGAGGTGGTCTATATCTTCAGCGCCGGGCGCTACGACATCGACCGCACGCGGGTCTATCTGCCCTTCACCGAGGCGCAGAGCTTTTTCAACCGCGACGGGGTGGCGGACGAGATCGAGGTGATGCTCACCGATCCCGAGCATGTCGAGGACATGACCTATCCGCTGCTGCGCGCCGCCGGTGAGCGGGCGATGATCTGGAGCTGGCGCGACAGCGCGGGCAGCTTCCTGCGGGCCCTCGATATCGAGGACAACGTGATGTTCATCATCCTGTCGATCCTGGTGCTGATCGCGGCGATGAACATCATTTCGGGCCTTATCATGCTGGTGAAGAACAAGGGCCGCGACATCGGCATCCTGCGCACCATGGGGCTGAGCGAGGGCTCGGTGCTGCGGATCTTCTTCCTCTGCGGTTCGCTCATCGGCGTGGTGGGGACGGCCATCGGCGTGTTGGCGGGCTGTCTTTTCGCGCTCTATATCGACCCGATCTTTGCCTTCGTGAATTATGTCGCCGGGGGCGGGGTCTGGGATGCCTCGATCCGCGGCATCTATGCGCTACCCGCCGAGCTCAGGCTCTGGGACGTGCTGAAGGCCGTGTCGCTGTCCCTGGGCCTGTCCTTCATCGTCACCATCTTTCCCGCCCGCCGCGCGGCGCGGATGAACCCGGTCGAGGCCCTGCGCTATGAGTGACCCCGCCCTGATCCTGGACGGCATCGTCAAGACCTATCGCGGCGGCATCGCCGGGCCGGTCGAGGTGCTGCGCGGCGCCTCGCTGGAGCTGGCGCGGGGCGAGGTGGTGGCGCTGGTCGCCCCCTCGGGCGCCGGGAAATCGACGCTTCTGCATATCGCCGGGCTGCTGGACACGGCCGATCAGGGGCAGGTGGTGATCGACGGGCTTGACATGACGCGAATGGGCGATGCCGCCCGCACCGCGGCGCGGCGCCAGCAGGTCGGCTTCATCTATCAGTTCCACCACCTGCTGCCCGAATTCACCGCGGCCGAGAACATCGTCCTGCCGCAGCTCGCCAATGGCGTGCCGCGGGCCGAGGCGCAGGCCCGGGCGCAGGCGCTGCTGGACAAGGTCGGGCTCTCGCCCCGCGGCGGCCACCGGCCGGCGCAATTGTCGGGGGGCGAGCAGCAGCGGGTGGCCTTCTGCCGGGCCATGGCCAACCAGCCGCAGATCCTGCTTGCCGACGAGCCGACCGGCAACCTCGACCCCGGGACCTCGGATCAGGTGTTCGGCGTGCTGATGGATCTGGTGCGCGCCACCGGGCTCTCGGCGCTGATCGCCACGCATAATCTGGATCTGGCGGCGCGGATGGACCGGGTTCTGCGCCTCGATGCGGGCAGAATCGCAACAGGTTGAGGCGGAATCGGCGGATTCCAGCCGGATTTCTTGACTCTCCACCCCCGCTTTAGGGAACTGGACCGGATGGGCGCTGCCACGCCCGTTAGTAAAAGTCCTTTTCCACCGGGGGGTTGGAATGAAGTCCATGATCGGGGCCGCGCTTGCGGCTGCCCTGTTCCTTGCACCCGTCTCGGCCAGCGCCGAGGCGATCGTTGCCCGGGTCAGCGTGTCGGAGCAGACGCTCTACCTCTATGTCGACGGCATGCTGCGCTATGAATGGCCGGTCTCGACCGCGCGGGCGGGCAAGATCACGCCGCGCGGCGAATGGCAGCCGCAATGGCTGTCACGCTGGCACCGGTCCAGCCGCTACAACAACGCACCGATGTATTTCGCCATCTTCTATGACGGCGATTACGCGATCCACGCCACCGATGCGGTCAGCCGCCTGGGTCGCCCGGCCTCGGCCGGTTGCGTGCGGCTGGACGAGGAGAACGCCTCGCTCCTCTTCGCCATGGTGCAGGAGCAGGGGATGGAGAACATGCGCGTCGTCGTCACCGACTGACCGGCCGCTCCCCTGAGCCCCGGAAGCCACAGGCCCGCCCCCCGATCTGGGGGCGGGCTTTTTCACCTACCCAAGGGATGGAGGCTCGCCTATAGTCCCTGTGGATTTGCAAGAACCCACCCCGAGGGAGAGGACATGCGCTGCCCGTTCTGCGGAAACGTCGATACCCAGGTCAAGGATTCCCGCCCTGCCGAGGATCACGTCTCGATCCGCAGACGCCGCTTCTGTCCCGCCTGCGGGGGGCGCTTCACCACCTATGAACGCGTCCAGCTGCGCGACCTGGTGGTGGTGAAATCCTCGGGCAAGCGCGAGCCCTTCGACCGCGACAAGCTGGAACGCTCGATCCGCATTGCCATGCAGAAACGGCCCGTCGAGCCTGAGCGCATCGAGCAGATGATCTCGGGCATCGTGCGGCGGCTGGAATCGATGGGCGAGACGGATATCGCCAGCCGGGTGATCGGCGAGATCGTCATGGAGACACTGGCCCGGATCGATACCGTGGCCTATGTGCGCTTCGCCTCGGTCTACAAGAACTTCCAGGCGGCGGGCGATTTCGACAAATTCGTGTCCGAGCTCAGGCCCGCGACGGCGAGCGAGGAGTGACCGGGGCAGGGGGGCCGTCTGCCCCCCTCTTGGCCTGACGGCCAATTCACCCCCCGAGGATATTTGAAGAACGAAGATGGCACAGGGCGCGAGCGACACCGATCGGCGGTTCATGCGTCTGGCGCTGGGGCTGGCGGCGCGGGGGCTGGGCAATACCTGGCCCAACCCGGCGGTGGGCTGCGTCATCGTCCGCGACGGCGTGGTGCTGGGGCGCGGCTGGACCCAGCCCGGCGGGCGGCCCCATGCCGAGGTGCGGGCGCTGGCCCAGGCGGGGGCGGCGGCGCGGGGCGCCACGGCCTATGTCACGCTCGAACCCTGCGCCCATCACGGCAAGACCCCGCCCTGCGCCGAGGCGCTGATCGCGGCGGGTGTGGCGCGGGTGGTGACGGCGCTGACCGATCCCGACCCGCGGGTCGCCGGGCGCGGCCATGCCATGCTGCGCGCGGCCGGGATCGCGGTCACCGAGGGGGTCGAGGCGGCGGCGGCGCGGCGGGCCAATCTGGGATTCCTGATGCGGCTGACCGAGGGGCGGCCGCTGGTCACCCTGAAACTGGCGCTGACGCTTGATGCGCGGATCGCCACGGTGACCGGCGCTTCGCGCTGGATCACCGGGCCCGAGGCGCGGCGCCGGGTGCATCTGATGCGCGCCAGCCATGATGCGGTGCTGGTCGGGTCGGGCACGGCGCGGGCCGATGACCCGGACCTGCGGGTGCGGGATCTGGGGATCGCGCGCCAGCCGGTGCGGATCGTCGCCGATTCGCGGCTGGGGGTGGCGGCGGAGTCGCGGCTGGGTCGCAGCGCGCTGGAGGCGCCGGTCTGGATGCTGCACGGGCCCCAGGCCTCGGTCCCCGCGCGCATGGCCTGGGCGGCGCGGGGCGCCGAGCTCATCGCCTGCGAGACCGATGCGCTGGGGCGGATCGACATCGCCGATGCGCTGCGGCGGTTGGGTGAGCGGGGGCTGACGCGGATCTTCTGCGAGGGGGGCGGCGGGCTTGCGGCCTCGCTGGTGCAGGCCGGGCTGGCGGATGAGCTGGTGGTCTTCACCGCCGGGCGGCTCTTTGGTTCGGACGGCACGGCCGGGCTGGCGGCGCTGGGGGTGACCGAGATCGACGCGCCCGATTGGGAACTGGTCGGCTGCGAGGCGATGGGCGCCGATCTGATGCATCGCTGGCGCCGCCGCCGGGACGGGTGACGCGGCTTTGGGCAGCAAGACAGTCCGGTGACGGTTTGTTGACCAGTTCGCAAAAGAGCCCCCATCGGTGCATACTTGTGCCACACTGGGGGCAGACCCTGCCCGGGTGGAGTTGAATTCCCGGGCGGCTGGTACCAGATATGTCGTCGAAAGGGCTCGTATCCCCCCAAGACCTGGGTGATCCCGGGAGGGCGGGGGAGCACGACACAAACGAGTTGAGGTCAGGTATGACGAACCAAACCAACGCCTATGCAGTGCTGCCGCTGCGCGATATGGTCGTTTTTCCGCATATGATCGTGCCGCTGTTCGTGGGCCGCGACAAATCGGTGCGCGCGCTGGAAACGGTGATGCGCGATGACAAGCAGATCCTGCTGGTCACCCAGATCGACCACGCGGCCGAGGATCCCGATGCCGATGGCATGTTCGGCGTGGGCGTGCTGGCCAATGTGCTGCAACTCCTGAAACTGCCCGACGGCACGGTCAAGGTGCTGGTCGAGGGCAAGAGCCGGGTGCGCGTGACGCGCTTCCTGGAGAACGACAAGCATTTCGAGGCCGAGGCGGTGATCCTCGACGAGACCGCGGGCGATCCCGAGGCGGTCGAGGCGCTGACCCGGGCCGTGAGCGACGATTTCGAGCGTTACGCCAAGATCAAGCGCAACATCCCCGAGGAGGCGCTCTCGGCCATCGCCGATGCCGGTGAACCGGCGCGGCTGGCGGATCTTGCCGCCGGGCATCTGGGCGTCGAGGTGGCGCGCAAGCAGGAACTGCTGGAGACGCTCGACGTGGCCGAGCGGCTGGAGAAGATCTATGGCCTGATGGAGGGCGAGATCAGCGTCCTGCAGGTCGAGCGCAAGATCAAGTCGCGCGTGAAAAGCCAGATGGAGCGGACCCAGCGCGAATATTATCTGAATGAGCAGATGAAGGCCATTCAGAAGGAGCTGGGCGAAGGCGAGGACGGCCAGAACGAGCTGACCGAGCTGGAAAACCGCATCAAATCGACCAAATTCTCCAAGGAGGCCCGCGACAAGGCGGAGGCCGAGCTGAAGAAGCTGAAGTCGATGAGCCCGATGTCGGCCGAAGCCACGGTCGTGCGCAACTATCTCGACTGGCTGCTGGCCCTGCCCTGGGGCGTGAAATCGCGCGTCAAGAAGGACCTGAACCGGGCGCAGAAAGTCCTCGACGAGGATCACTACAGCCTCGACAAGGTGAAAGAGCGCATCGTCGAATATCTCGCCGTGCAATCGCGGTCGGCAAAGCTGAAGGGGCCGATCCTGTGCCTCGTCGGCCCTCCGGGCGTCGGCAAGACCTCGCTGGGGCGCTCGGTCGCCAAGGCCACGGGGCGCGAATTCATCCGCATCAGCCTTGGCGGCGTGCGCGATGAAAGCGAGATCCGCGGCCACCGCCGGACCTATATCGGCTCGATGCCCGGCAAGATCATCCAGGCGCTGAAAAAGGCCAAGACCACCAACCCGCTGATCCTGCTCGATGAAATCGACAAGATGGGGCAGGATTTCCGGGGCGACCCGGCCTCGGCGATGCTGGAGGTTCTGGACCCCGAACAGAACGCGACCTTCGTCGACCATTATCTGGAGGTGGAATACGACCTCTCGGACGTGATGTTCATCACCACGGCCAACTCCTACAACATGCCGGGGCCGCTGTTGGACCGGATGGAGATCATCCCGCTCTCGGGCTATACCGAGGACGAGAAGGCCGAGATCGCCCGCCGGCACCTCTTGCCCAAGGCGATCAAGAACCACGGGCTGAAGAAGTCGGAACTCTCCGTCTCGGACGATGCGCTGACGGCGGTGCTGCGCCACTACACCCGCGAGGCCGGCGTGCGGAACTTCGAGCGTGAGCTGTCGAAGATCGCGCGGAAGGCGGTCACCCAGATCGTCCGCAAGGAGGCCACGCATGTCGATGTGACGGCCGACAATCTGGACGATTTCCTCGGCGTGCCGCGCCACCGTTTCGGCCTGGCCGAGAAGGAGGATCAGGTCGGCGTGGTCACCGGGCTGGCCTGGACGCAGGTGGGCGGCGATCTGTTGCAGATCGAGGCGCTGAAGCTGCCGGGCAAGGGCCGGATGAAGACGACCGGGAAACTGGGCGACGTGATGAAGGAATCGATCGACGCGGCGTCGAGCTATGTGCGCTCGATCAGCCCCCAGATCGGCGTCAAGCCCCCGGTGTTCGAGACGATGGACATCCACGTCCACGTCCCGGACGGCGCCACGCCCAAGGACGGCCCTTCGGCGGGTCTGGCCATGGTCACGGCCATCGTCTCGGTCCTGACCGGCATCCCGGTCCGCAAGGACATCGCCATGACCGGCGAGGTCACGCTGCGCGGCAATGCCAGCGCCATCGGCGGGTTGAAGGAGAAGCTGCTGGCGGCCTTGCGCGGGGGCATAACCAAGGTGCTGATCCCGGTCGAGAACGCCAAGGATCTGCCCGAGATCCCCGACAACGTGAAATCGGGGCTGGAAATCGTGCCGGTCAGCCATGTGCGTGAGGTTCTGCAACACGCGCTGGTGCGCCAGCCTGATCCGATCGACTGGGACGCCGCCGCCGAGGAGGCCGCCGCCATCGCCGCCCGCCTGGGCCGCTCCGACGCCCCTTCGTCGGCCACGGCGCACTGAGGTCCGTTCCTGCCGACATGACCCGCCCCCGGACAACCGGGGGCGGGTCTTTTCATGCAGGGATCAGGCGCGTTGCCAGAGGTTGATGAGGAAGGCCACGATCGACAGCAGCACCACCACCTCGACCACGCCCATGAGCGGGCCCAGCGTCGCCTCGGGTCCCATATGGGACAAGAGCGCGAAGAGCAGCACCAGAAGCAGGAAGGCGCCGATCTGGAACAGCCAGAAATGCACCTTCGCCAGCATCGTGTCGGCCAGCCCCGGAATGATCCGGTAAACGATGCCGAACAGCGTCATCAGCGTGAAGCCCAGAAGGTTGATATGCGCATGGACCGGCGCCAGGTCGAATTCCTGGGCCGCGCCCATGTAGATGCCGAAACTCAGGCCGACCAGCAGATACAACGCACCAAGGATCAGGAAGCTTTTGGAAAGGTTCATCGGGTCCTCCCACCCAGAGCCAGGGGCCGCGCCCCCGGCGCGAAACCTAGCATGGTTCACGGTTTCGTGAGTGGGAAAAGCAGGATCCGGGATCTCGGTTTCGCAGCGGAAAAAAGCTGCACAAGATCGCACACTTCCCCCTTGAGCCCACCCGCATGAGCCGCTATAGACCCGCGCACGGCGGGCGATTAGCTCAGCGGTAGAGCGCTTCGTTCACATCGAAGATGTCAGCGGTTCAAATCCGTTATCGCCCACCATCCCCATTCAGGACCGTAGCCGACAGGCTGCGGTCCTTTGCGTTTACCGCCGGGGAGGGATCGCATAGGTCATGCCCGACCGCGCCAGCACCGCCTCGGACCCTTCGTTCACGATCAGCACATCGCCCACCGCCAGCGTCCGGCCGAGCTTGTGCAGCCGCGCCCGGCCGATCAGGTCGCGCCCGGCCTCGGGCTTCCTCATGAAATCGATCGAGGCATTGGTGGTCACCGCCAGCGCCACCGGCCCGATCATCGCCAGCAGCACGGCATACATCGCCAGATCGGCCAGGGCGAACATGCTGGGCCCGCTGACCGTGCCGCCCGGTCTGAGATGCTGCTCGCCGACCAGCAGCCGCACATCGGCCTGCATCGGCGCCACCCGCTCGATGCGGAACTGGCTGGCGACCTGCGGAAACTCGCGCTGCATGAAGGCGTTGAGGGACGTCGCGTCCATCTGGGCGTCCGTCTGGGTCTGCATGCTTTCCTCCCGCTGCTGACCCGCATAGACTCAGGCCAAAGGAACGGGGAGGGCAAGATGACCGAGGCCTTGGTGCGCTGTGACGTTGCGGAACGGGTGGCGGTGGTGGAGATGAACCGCCCCTCGGCGCTGAATGCGCTGTCGGACGGGCTGCTGGCGGCGCTGACCGGGACGCTGACGGCGCTGGCCGCCGATCCGGCGGTGCGGGTGGTGGTGCTGAAGGGGGCGGGCAAGGCCTTCTGCGCCGGTCACGACCTGAAGGAGATGCAGGCGGGCCGCGCGGCGCCGGACGGGGGCGCCGCCTATTTCGCCGATCTCTTCACCCGCTGCGGCGCCCTCATGCAGCTCATTCCGGCGATGCCGCAGCCGGTCATCGCCCAGGTCCAGGGCATCGCCACGGCGGCGGGCTGCCAACTGGTGGCGAGCTGCGACATGGCGGTGGCGGCCGAGGATACGCGGTTCGGCGTGAACGGCGTGAATATCGGGCTCTTCTGCTCGACCCCGATGGTGGCGCTCAGCCGCAACATCCCCCGCAAGCAGGCCTTCGAGATGCTGACCACGGGCGAGTTCATCCCGGCCGAGCGCGCCCGCGATCTGGGTCTCATCAACCGCATCGCCCCGCCCGATGGGCTGGAGGCAGAGACGATGACCCTGGCCCAGACCGTGGCGGGCAAACTGGGTGCCGCGGTCCGGATCGGCAAGCGGGCGTTCTACGAACAGGCCGGCATGCCGCTCGACCGGGCTTATGACTACACCCGCGACGTGATGGTGGAAAACATGCTCTTGCGGGACACCGATGAGGGCATCACCGCCTTCATCGAGAAACGCAAACCCGACTGGGCGTGAGCCGATCACCCGCAGCAAAATCAACGGCTTGGAAAAGCGCGCTAACCTTCCGTTAACCCGCCTTCTTTGCGCTGAAAATATCCTCGGGGGTTTCTCAAGGGGGTGGAAAACCCCCTTGAGCGGGGGGTGCGGGGGGCTGGCCCCCCGCCTCATCTGCCGGCCGCGCCCCGGGCGCGGCGTTCACCGCTGAAACGCTCCTCCGGAGCGTTTCCGATACGCGGCTTACCCGAACACCCGGCGGAAGATCGTGTCGACGTGCTTGGTGTGGTACTCCATGTCGAACTTGGACTTGATCCCGTCGACACCCAGCGCGGCGACCACATCGGGGTCGGCGAGCAGCTGTTCCTGGAAGTCCACCCGCTCTTCCCAGACCTTCAGCGCGTTGCGCTGGACCATGACATAGGCGTCCTCGCGCGAGACGCCAGCTTGGGTCAGCGCCAGCAACACGCGCTGCGACATCACCAGCCCGGGGAATTTATTCATGTTGTCGAGCATGTTCTGCGGGAAGACCAGCATCTTCTCCACGACGCCCGCCAGCCGGTGCAGCGCGAAATCCAGCGTCACGGTGGCATCGGGACCGATGCCGCGCTCGACCGAGGAATGCGAGATGTCGCGCTCGTGCCAGAGCGCCACATTCTCCATCGCCGGCACCACCGTCATCCGCACCAGGCGCGCAAGGCCTGTCAGGTTCTCGGTCAGCACCGGGTTCTTCTTGTGCGGCATGGCCGACGAGCCCTTCTGGCCCATCGAGAAGAACTCGGCCCCCTCCAGCACTTCGGTCCGCTGCATGTGGCGGATCTCGATGGCGACGTTCTCGATCGAGGAGGCAATCACCCCCAGCGTGGCGAAGAACATCGCGTGACGGTCGCGCGGAATGACCTGGGTCGAGATCGGCTCCGGCTTCAGGCCCATCATCGTGCAGACATGTTCTTCGACCGCCGGGTCGATATTGGCAAAGGTCCCGACCGCGCCCGAGATGGCGCCGGTCGCCACTTCGTCCCGCGCCGCGCGCAGGCGGGCCAGGTTGCGGTCGAATTCGGCGTAGAAGCGGGCGAAGGTCAGGCCCATGGTGGTGGGCTCGGCGTGGATCCCGTGCGAGCGGCCGACGCGCACGGTGTATTTATGCTCTTCGGCGCGGGTTTTCAGGGCGGCCAGTACCCGCTGGATCCCGGCTTCCAGAAGATCCGCCGCGCGCACCAGCTGCACGTTGAGGCAGGTGTCCAGCACATCGGACGAGGTCATGCCCTGATGCACGAAACGCGCCTCGTCCGAGCCGACATGCTCGGCCAGATGGGTCAGGAAGGCGATCACGTCATGTTTGGTGACGGCCTCGATCTCGTCGATGCGGGCCACGTCGAAATCGACATCCTTGGCTTTCCAGACGGCCTCGGCGTTTTCCTTGGGGATCACCCCCAGCGCGGCCTGCGCGTCGCAGGCATGGGCCTCGATCTCGTACCAGATCTTGAACTTGGTCTCGGGCGACCAGAGGGCGACCATCTCGGGGCGGGAATAGCGGGGGATCATCGGCAATCCTTCGGATCTGGCGGGGTTGGCGCCTGATAGACCCCGGGGCCGGGCCGTGCAAGCCTTGGCCGTTGCCCTTGGGGCAAGCATTGGCGGCAGGCATTCAGCCCGCCGTCACGCCGCCGTCGATGATCAGGCTGGCCCCGGTCACGAAATCCGAGGCCGAGGAGGCGAGGTAGAGCAGGCTGCCCTTGATCTCCGCCGCCTCGGCCAGGCGTTTCATCGGCGTGTATTCGGCCATGCGGCGGGCGTCCGCGTCCGACCGGGGGCGGCCCTTGGTGCGGAAGAAGCCGGGGCAGAGCGCGTTCACCTGGATACCGGAGGTGGCGTATTCCAGCGCCAGTTCGCGGGTCAGGTTGACCACTGCGCCCTTGCTCGCGGCATAGGCCGGGCGGGGGAAGAGGCCCGCGGGCGCCACATGGCCCCACATCGAGGCGACGTTGACGATCTTGCCGCGCCCCTGCGGCACCATGGCGGACAGCGCCGCGCGGTTGGTGTGGAAAAGCCCGGTCAGGTTCACCTCCAGCGTCCGGCGCCAGTGGTCTTCCTGCATCTCGTGCAGCCGCGCGCCGTCCGGGTCCGAGATCCCGGCATTGGCCACGCAGATGTCGAGCCCGCCGAAACGGGCGATGGCCTGCGCCACGGCGTCCTCGACCTGAGCGCGGTCGGTGACGTCGCCGGGGATGGCCAGGACCTGCAGTCCGGCCTCGGTCATGTCCGCGGCGGTGGCGGCCAGATCCCCGGCCTCGCGGTCGAAGAGGACGACGCGGGCGCCGTTCTCGGCCAGCGCCTCGGCCATGGCGCGGCCGAGGCCCGCGGCGGCGCCGGTGACGAGGGCGGTCTTGCCCGCGACCGAGAAGATGGCGGCGGCGCTCCCCGGGTTCATCCCCGGGCCTCCGCCGTCAGGATCCGCGCGGCGAAACCGTCGAGCGAGGGCAGGACGATCTGGGCGCGGATTTCCTCGGGCTGGCTGGCGAAGCCCGCGGCATCGACCACGCCGGTGGTCACGCCGACGCAGAGCGCGCCGGCCCTGCGGCCCATGCGGATCTCAAGCTTGGGGTCGTCGCCGACGATCACCATTTCCTCGGGCCGGGCGCCGGTCAGGGCGCTGACGATCTCCAGCCCCGCCGGTTCGGGCTTGCCGAAGACGGTGACCGGCACGCCCGTGGCATTGGTCAGCGCCGCGGCGATGGCGCCCGAGATACCCAGCAGCCGCTTTCCGCCCGCCCCGGCGAAATAGGGCGCGACCGAGCCCGCGAAGGGCCGGGCGCCGTCCCAGACGGCCTGCACCACGGCCTCGACCTGTTCGGCGTTGAAATCCTTGCACCAGCCCAGCAGCACCGCGTCGACCTTGGGCGCGTGTTTCGTGGGGGCGATGACCTCGATGCCTGCCTCTGCGACCGGAACCGTGGTGCCCTCGGCCCCCATGACCATGATCCGGCTGTAGCCCATGGCCTTCAGCGCGCGGGCGGCGACGGCGGCGGGGGTCAGGATGTGGCCGGGCTCCAGCCTGAGCCCCGCCTCGGCCAGGATCGGGTAGTAATGCGCGGGCGGAAAGAAGGTGCCGTTGGTATAGGCCACGACCGGCAGGCCGCGCGCCCGGCATTCGGCCAGCGCCTCGACCGCGCCGGGGAGCGCGGTGTAGCGGCCGGTTTCCTTGTCCAGCATCGCCAGCGTGCCGTCGATGTCGAAGACCACGGCCTTGATAATATGCGGATGCATCACCGTCCTCCGTTCAGTTCCAGTTTCAGGCCCGGCTTCTCGATCCGGATCGAGCTGAGCCCCTTGCGGGCGGTCAGTTCCCGCATCAACGCCATGACCGGCCGAGTCTTTGCGTCATAGCCGCGCCGGGCGGGCCCGGCGGCTTTCATCGCATCGACCTGATCGGCCGGCATCACCGCGCGCAGCAGGAATTCCTCGTCGCTATAGCCCCGGCCGATGCGGGCGCGCAATTCATCGAGCGAGGCCATATGCGCCTCGTCCTCCAGCTCCCGCGCGCGTTTGGTGTCGCGGATCCGGGCCTCGACAGCCGCGTCCATCGGCATGGTGGGCTGGCCGAAGCGGCCCAGAACATAGCGCGTCACCTCGTCGGGGATGGTCTTGTAGCGCTCGCCCTGCATGACATTCATCAGGGCCATGGTTCCGACCACCTGCGAAAAGGGCGTGACCATGATCGGATAGCCCAGTTCCGCGCGGACCTGTTCCACCTCTTCCAGCACCCTGGGCAGCAGGTCGAGGCGCCGGATCTCGGCCAGCTGGCGCTTCATAGTGCCCATCATGCCGCCCGGCATCTGGTGGCGGAAATAGGCGCGGTCGAATTCGCCGGGCTGGCCGTGGACCAGCCCCTCGGCCTGGGTGAGCGCCGCGATATAGGCGTCGTATTCAGCGAGCGCCGCATCATCCACATCGACCGACAGGCCGAGGTCGCGCAGGTTCGCCACCACCGCGCCGGTCCAGGGCTGGCCGGTGCCGTTCGCGGCGCCCCGGGCCGAGGTATGCAGCGTCGTGGCCCCCAGCGGCGCGGCCTCCAGATAGCTGAAAGGCGCAAGGCCGATCGTGGTGTGCGAATGGAATTCGAGCGGCACGGCGCCCATCACCGCCTTCAGCGCCGGGATCAGGGTTTTCGCGCGCTCGGGTGTGACCAGCCCGCCCGGGTCCTTCAGATAGAGCCGGTCGAACTGGCCCGAGGCGGTCAGCGCCTGCGCGGCCTCGGCGAAATGGGCGTCGTCGTGCAGCGGCGAGAGGGTGAAGGTCAGTGCCGCGACAATGGCGGAGCCCCCGGCGCGGCGGGTGAGCGCCGCCATCCGCAGCATGGCCCCGGTGTTGTTCATCGGGTCCATGATGGCGAAACGGTCGATGCCGTTCGTCACCAGCAGCCGGAAGGCGAATTCCATCATCTCGTCCGAGGCGATCTCCCACGAGATGAAGCGCATCCCGGTGGTCAGGAATTGCAGGGGCGTGGTCGGGCAGGCCGCGCGCATCAGGCGCAGGCGCTCCCAGGGGTCCTCTTTCTTGAAGCGCACCGCCACGCCCATATGGGTCGAGGCGAGGAAGTCGATGGCGTGAAAGCCCACCCGCTCCATCACCGGGGCGATCTGCAGCATCATCCCGGTGTCGAGCCCGGTCGCGCCCCAGTTCGACTGGTTGCCGTCGCGAAGCGTGGTATCGACGATCTCGATGGTCATGAACGGCCTCCCAGTGTCGGCAGCAGTGCGCCGAGGAAATTGGTGTCGACGCCGCCCGCGCGGAAAGCAGGGTCCGACAGGATCGCGCGGTGCAAGGGAGCGTTGGTGGTGACCCCCTCCAGCACGCAGACATCGAGGGCGGTCAGCATGCGGGCGATGGCCTCGTCGCGCGTCGCGCCCCAGGTGATGAGCTTGGCCACCATGGAATCGTAATAGGGCGGGATCATCGCCCCGGGCTGCATATGGGTATCGACCCTGAGCCCCGGTACCGGCGGGAACCACGCCTGCGTCACCCGCCCGGGCGAGGGCATGAAGTCGCGCGCGGGGTCTTCGGCGTTCAGGCGGCATTCCAGCGCGTGGCCGCTCAGGCGGATGTCGTCCTGCGTCAGGGGCAGGGGCTTTCCCTCGGCGATGGCGATCTGCAGCGCGATCAGGTCAAGGCCGGTGATCGCCTCGGTCACCGGATGTTCCACCTGCACGCGGGCGTTCATCTCGAGGAAATAGAATTCGCCGCGGGGGACATCGACCAGAAATTCCACCGTGCCCAGCGAGCGGTAACCGATGTGGCGGGCATAGCGGACGGCGGCCTCCAGCAGGCCCTGGCGCAGGGCGTCGGGCAGGTCGGGGGCGGGGGCTTCCTCGACCACTTTCTGATAGCGGCGCTGGACCGAACAATCGCGCTCGCCCGCGTGCAGAATCGTGGTGCCGTCCGCAAGGATCTGCACCTCGACATGGCGGCCGACGGTGACGAAGCGTTCGAGATAGACGCGGGCATCGGCGAAGGCGGCCTCGGCCTCGGCCATGGCCAGATCCAGCTGGGCGGGCAGGGCGGCCGCGTCGTCGACCCGCTTCATGCCCTTGCCGCCGCCACCCGCCACCGCCTTGATGAGCAGGGGGAAGCCGATGGTTTCGGCCAGCGCGCTCGCGTCCTCGGCCGTTTTCACCGTGCCGCCCGGGACGACCGGCACGCCCGCCGCCAGCGCATGGGTGCGGGCGGTCAGCTTGTCGCCCACGGCGGACAGGTTGTCGGGGCTGGGGCCGATGAAAATCAGCCCTTCCTCGGCGCAGGCCTGCGCCAGTTCGCGGTTCTCCGACAGGAAGCCATAGCCCGGATGGATCGCGTCGCAGCCGGTGCCCTTCGCCGCCTCGATGACGGTCCCGACGCGCAGGTAGCTTTCCCTCGACGGTGCCGGGCCCAGCACCACGGCGCGGGTGGCGAGGCGCGCGCCCAGCGAGTCGCGGTCGGCCTGCGACACGCCCAGCACCGTCTCGATGCCCAGCGCGCGGGCGGTGCGGATGATGCGCACGGCGATCTCGCCGCGGTTGGCGATGAACAGGCGCTTGATGGTCGGCATGGGCTCAATCCGGCTGGATGCGGATCAGCGTCTGGCCATGTTCGACCAGTTCGCCATTCGGCGCGGTGATTTCCAGCACCGTGCCGGCAAGCCCCGCAGGGACCGAATTCATCAGCTTCATCACCTCGATGATGCCGATGATCGTGTCGGCCTGCACCGCGTCGCCGGGTTGCACGAAGGGGGCGGCGCCGGGGCGGGGGGCGTGCCAGAAGGTGCCCAACAGCGGCGCCGGGATCTCGGACCCGCCGCCCGAGGCCACGACCGGGGCGGCGACGGCTTCGGCGGGTCTGGCCACCGGCGTGGGAGCGGAGGCAGGAGCCGCTGCCGGGGACGAGGCCCCGCGGCGGCGCAATTCCAGCTTCAGATCGCCCATTTCCAGTTTCAGTTCATCGAAATCCGAGCCGTCCACCAGCTTCAGGATCTCGTCGATATCGGCGCGCGTCAGCTCTGCCATGATGTCCTCCCGAGTTGGGGCGACAGTGCCGCCGCCGGCCCTGCCCGGGCAATCCGGCACCGTGCAAGATTTCACCAGGTGAAACCTATACCCGCGCCACCAGCGTCGCGCCGACCTCCGCCGCGGCCTCGGCCACCGGACCGGAGAAGAGTGCCGCGCCCCTGTCGCGGCCATGGACCCTGCGGGCCCAGGTGATGTTCAGCGTGCCCAGCACATGCTCGCCCGCGCGGATCGGCACGGCGAGCGATTCCCGCCCGTCGTCGATCTCGGCCCTGCCACGGTCGAAATCGCCGCCGAAATCGGGGTCGCGCAGGCCGTAGCCCTGCTGCCCCGTCTCGGCCATCAGCCGCGCCAGATAGGCCGGATCACGGGCGCCCCGGTCGCCCGGGTGATCCGAGCGGCGCAGGCTGTCGAGGATCGCCTCGCGCACCGGGGCCTCGCAGAAGGTCAGGAACGCCCGCCCCGAGGCCGAGCGCAGCATGCTGACGCGAAACCCCACCGGCCCCAGCGGGATCTGGTCGAAATAGGCCCGCGAGGCGTTGGTTTCGATCACCTCCATATGCGTGAGGCGCGGCACGGCCAGCACCGAGGGCCATTTGATCCGCGCCGACAAGTGTTCGAGGATCGGCGAAGCAACCTCGACCAGGGCGACGTCGCGGTTCATCCGCCCGGCCAGTTCCACCAGCGAATAGCTGGGCAGATAGGCGTCGTCCGCCATCCGCTGCCAGACCATGCCCCCCTCGCGCAGCGTCCTGAGGATGCGCAAAAGCGTGGCCTTGGGCAGCCCGGTCTCGCGGTGCAGGGCCTGCAGCGTGGCCGAACCCCGTGCCTGCAAGAGCTGCAGCACCTCGAGCCCGCGGGCCAGCGCGCGGATGGATTTGACGGATTCCGACATGCGGTCCCTTTGTCCTGCGCGGCGAGGCTAAGCGGGCGGCCGGGCGCAGGCAAGGGCTTGCCCCGGGCGCGGCGGCGAGGCAGCCTGCGGCCAACAGGGAGGGGTGGATGGACGAGCTTCACGAGGGCGGCTGCGCCTGCGGCGCGGTGCGCTACCGGACGCGGGGGATGCCGGAAAAGGCGGCGATCTGCCATTGCCGCTATTGCCAGCTGCGCACCGGCTCGGCCTTCGGCGTCTCGGTCTATTTCCGGGACGACGCGGTTGACCTGCTGTCAGGCCGGCTGACCGACTACGTCTTCCGCACCGAATCCGACCGGGGCTTCTGCCAGCGCTTCTGCCCGGCCTGCGGCACCACGGTTTTCTGGACGCCCGAGGTCTTCCCGGGCCTGACCGGCGTCGCCGGGGGCACCTTTGACCCGCCGAGCTTCTGGTACGACATCCGGCGCGAGGTCTTCGCCCGGTCGCGGGCGGCTTTCGTGGCGCTGCCGGGGGTGACCGACAGCGCCGAGACCTCCAGCAGCCACCGGCCGGTGATCGTCGAGCGGCCCTCGCTGGCCGGGGGCTGAGGCCGCCGTCAGGGAGCGGCCTGCAGGAGGCCGTTCTGCTCGACCAGCCGTCCGTCGCCGCGCGCGAGGTCGATCCCGGCAAGAAGCCTCAGGCGCAGCGCCTCGCCGGTCGCCTTGAAGCCCAGCGTGCGGGCCAGTTCGGTGACCAGCTGGTCGCGCTCGGCGCCGAAGTTCTGGCGGACCAGCAGCACGGCCCCGGCGGCGATCTCGTCCAGCGGCAGCATCTCGGGCTTGCGCAGGCTGGTCGATTGCACGGCGGCGCGGTCGCGCAGAACGGGCAGGCGCCCCTCGACACTCAGGAAATCGCCGTCGCGCCGGAGGTTGCCCTTGCGCAGCGCCAGATCGACCCCGGCGGCGATGGCATCGCGGATGCGCCCGCCGGCCCGGGCCAGCCCCCAGGCCTGGCGGATGCGGATCACCACCTCATCGAGGTGCACGGGCCCCTCGACGGTGACGATCTGTTCCGCCAGATCGGCCAGAATGCCGCGCGGCGCCTCGTGCAACTCGCCCTGCACATGGGCGGGGCGCAGGACGCTGGCCTCGACATAGGGGCTGACGGCGCCCTCGGGCCCGGCGGTTTCCTCGCCGGTCGCGGGCTCGATGTCATAGAGCGTCCAGTCGCCGACGTCCTGCGTGGTGATGCGCAGCCCGGCGCTGCCGGTGCCGGCCGGGCGGGCCTCGTCCTCGAGACGGGCGGCCTCGATGGCGGCGACGATGCGGTCCAGTTCCTGCTGCGGCCGCTGGAACCAGTCGGCGCTCCACAATCGGTGGATGTGCCAGCCGTGGCTTTCCAGCACCGATTGGCGCAGGCGGTCGCGGTCCCGGGCCGAGAGGGAATCGTGATAGGCCACGCCGTCGCATTCGATGCCCAGCAGGTATTTCCCCGGCCGTTCCGGGTCGGACACCGCAAGGTCGATGAAGAACCCGGCCAGTCCGACCTGCCGGTGAACCCGGTAGCCGCGGGACTGCACGGCATTGGCGACCTGTTCCTCGAACACGCTGTCATGGTCGCGGCCCGTGGCCTCGGCCATGGTCAGATGGCCGGTGCGGGCGAATTGCAGGAACAGGCGGAAGGCGAAGACACCCTTGCGGGTCTGGGCGAAATCGGGCTCGATATCCTCGTCAGTCATCGAGGCGAAGACCTCGCACCGCTGCTTGGCGCGGCTGATGAGCACGTTGAGCCGCCGCTCGCCCCCGTCCGAGCCAAGGGGACCGAAGCGCATCGGCACCCGGCCGCCCGGGACGCTGGGACCGTAGCCCACGGAAATGAAGATCACGTCGCGCTCGTCGCCCTGCACGTTTTCCAGGTTCTTGACGAAGAACGGCTCTGCGGCATGGGCGTGGAAGAAGCCTTCGGTCTCGGGCCGGGCGCGGCGCAGGAGTTCCAGCTCGTCCAGGATCGCCCGGCGCTGCGCGACCGAGAAGGTGGCGACGCCCAGCGACAGCTCGGGCGTGTCCAGCGCATGGGCGATGATGGCCCGGGCGACGATCTTGGCCTCGACCATGTTGCAGCGTTTGCCGCCGGTGTCGAAGAGTCCGTTCGGGATATGGTGGAAACGCAGGCCCATCCCGGCTTCGGCGGTATAGGGGCTGGGCACGACGAAGAGCTTGTTTTCATAGAATTGCCGGTTGCTGACGGCGATCAGCGACTGGTGGCGGGACCGGTAGTGCCAGCGCAGCATGGCCATCGGCAGGCCCCGCGCGGTGAACAGGCCAAGGATGCTTTCGATATCGCTGACGCTGGTGCCGTCATCCTCGTCATCGCCGCCGCCGCTGGTCAGGCGGGCGAAGAAGGCGGTGGGCGGCAGCTGGCGCGGGTCGCCCACCACCACCACCTGCCGGGCGCGGGCCACGGCGCCCAGCGCGTCGACCGGCTGGATCTGGCTGGCCTCGTCCATCACCAGGAGGTCGAAGTCGATCAGCCCGGCGGGCAGGAATTGCGCGACCGACAGGGGGCTCATCATGAACACCGGCTTCAGCGCCTGCAGCGCGGGGGCGGCGCGTTCGATCAGCTTGCGGATCGGCATGTGGCCGCGCTTTTTCTGCAGCTCGTTGCGCAGCGTGCCGAGGGGGCCGATGGCACCGCCCTCACGCGGGGGGACGCGGCTGTAATGGGCCTTGACCGTCTCGTCGGCCGAGACGCGGATACGGCGCTGGTCGAGGTCGGCGAATTCCGCGACCTTGCGGGAATGGAGCGAGCCGTCGAAGCGCCCGAGTTCGGGCTCGCGGCGGATCAGCGCACCGTGCAGCGCCTCGTAATAGGCCATCTCGAAGGCAGGGATGACGCGGGCGGGCGTGAGCCTGCCGTCGGACAGGCGGTCGACCAGTTCGGCGCAACCCAGCGCGCGGCCCCGTTCGGCCCGGTCGCGATAGGCGGTCCAGCGGAACAGGCTTTCGCCGCCCATGCTCCAGTCCCGCAGGGTGCCGGTCAGGCGATGCGAGGGCAGGTTTTCCAGCGGGGCGCCGAAGCGGGCGGCGAGATCGAGGTCGAGGTCGGCGGCAATCGCCCCTGTGTCCGAGACGAGGCCGGGCCAGCGGCTTTCGATGCTGTCGGCCAGCGTCCCCAGCCGGTCGCGGTCGGTGATGGCCGCGGCGAGGGGCAGGATATCGGCATTGGTCCGCACCCAGTTGCCCGCCGCGCGCAGGCGGGGCCAGTCCGAGCCCTCGCCCTGCCAGAGGGCGCCGAAACCGGCGGCGGCGAGGGCATCGGCCCCGGCGATCTGCTGCGCGGCGATCCGGCCTTCGTCGAGCGTCGCCAGCCGCTCCAGCCGCTCGCCCAGGGTCGGTGGCGGCGGGGTCAGCAGCGCCCGGGTCGCGGCCTCGCTGGCGGTCAGGGCGGCGGCGAGGCGGGCGCAATCGGGCGCGGTCATGTCGGCCGCGGCGGGGCCCAGCAGCGCGCCGAGGCGGCGGTCAAGCTCGCGCAGGCGGGGCGCCGCGGCGAGGCGCGGCAGCAGGCGGGCAAGCGCCGCGGAATCGGTCTCGCGGGCGACGATCCGGCGCACGAGGCGCCCGTTCTGGCCGAGGCCCTGCGCCCAGGTGACGGCCGCCGACAGCGTGGCAAGGTCCGAGCGTTCGCCGCGCCAGGGGGCGCCGAAAGCCTCGCGCCCCAGCGACTCGTCGCGCTGCACCTCGGCCCGGGCGGCGCGGCCCTTCTGCAGCTGGTCGAGCTGGGCCAGCGTCTGGGTCAGCGGCTGATCGGGCTGGCAGAGATAGGTGCGCACCAGCCGGTTGGCCCGCCGCCACTCGCCGCTGAGAAAGCGCAACAGGCCGGAGCCATGCGAGGCCAGCGTCGCGCGGCAGGCGCCGAGATCGGCCTCCCAGGCGGATTCGGTGAGTTTGCCGTCAAGCGCCGCTTTCGCGGTTTGCAGCCGGTCGAGGGCGGCGACCAGATCGGCGGGCGCGCCCGGCAGGTCGTCCCAGACCGGGGCGGCGAGGGCCTGCGGCGCAAGGGGCGGGGCGGCGACGACGGCCGTGGCGGCCTCGGTCAGCGTCGCGAGCGCGTCCACGGTCCGGGGCGCGCCTTCGCCCAGCAGCGCGGCGAGGCTCAGCGCGGCGTCGAGCGCCTCGGGCAGGGCGTCGGCCAGGTCGGCGATGGCGGCGAAATCGGCGGCATTGGTGGCGGCGGGCAGGGCGGAAAGGGTCTGGTGATCCGGCCCGGTCGCGACCTGCCAGGCCTCGGCGGTGACGCGGCCCGCAAGGTCTTCCCGCGCCGCGGCGAGCCTTTCGCCCGCCGCGACGATCTCCAGCAGCTGCGCGGGATCGTCGTGCCAGGCGGGGGTCGCCAGCGCCGCGGGGGACAAGGGGGCAGCGGTGATGCGCCGCGCGGTCGCGATCAGCGGGTCGGCGGCGGCGCGGGTTTCGGGCGGGGCGGTGCCGAGGAGCGCGGCGAGCCCCGCCGCGGCCTCGTCCAGCGCGGCGCTGTCGGCGGCGGCGGCGGCCAGCCGTTTGGCGAGGCGCTCGCCCTCCATCGGCGTGATGCCGGTGATCCGCACCCCGTGCCACAGATGCGCGGCGGGGGTGCCGATCTCCTCGACCCGCTCGGCCAGTTCCCGCAGCACGGCATGGCGCTCGGCAAAGGCCTCGGCGGTCCAGCTCTCGGGCGCGTCGAGGGCGATGTCGTTGGGCTCCTCGCCCTCGGCGCGCAGGCGCACCAGCTGGCCCTGCACCTGATAGGGCGTGAGCCCCGAGGGCTGGTGCAAGGCATGCAGGCGCGCGGCATGGCCGTTCAGCTCGTCGCGCAGATCGCCCAGACGGGCGTTGAGCGAGCCGATATCGCCGGTGCGCGGCGCGCCATTCTCCCAGGTGCGGCGGATTTCCTCGAGCACCGCCTTCTTGTTGGCCTTGTGGCTGTGGAGTTCCAGACAGGCGGCGCCGACGCCGCTGGCGTCGAGGCGGCGCTTCACCACCTCCAGCGCCGCCATCTTCTCGGCCACGAACAGCACGGTCCTGCCATCGGCGATGGCGGCGGCGATCAGATTGGCGATGGTCTGGCTCTTGCCGGTGCCGGGCGGGCCCTGGATCACCAGATTGCGCCCGCGCCGGACCTCGTGCACCGCCAGGCTCTGCGAACTGTCGCTGTCGAGGATGTGGTGCAGGTCGGCGGGGGCGATGATCGGGTCGATGGAGATATTGTCGGGATAAAGCGCCTCGCCCGCCTCGAACCCGTCGGCAAGGAGGCTCTTCAGCAGCGGCTTGTCGGTGATCGAGGCCCCGTCCGGCCAATTGGCCGGGTCAAGGTCGCGATACATCATGAATTTCGCGAAGGAGAAAAAGCCGAGCAGGATGACATCGGGCTCCACCGCCCAGCCTTCCTTGCCCTCGATGGACCGGGCCACGATGTCGAAATAGGCGGTGGGGTCGAAGCCTTCGGTGTCGATCTCGGGCAGGCGGATGCCGTGCAGCCGGTCGAGAAAGGTCTCAAGCGAGAGGTTGGTCGCGAAATCCTCGGGGCGGGCCCGCAGGCGGAAGCGTTCGCCGGCCGAGCCGCGCTCAAGCGAGACGGGCAGCAGCAACAGGGGCGCGCGGCGGATGTTCTTCTTGTCGGCCGGATCGACCCAGCGCAGCGCGCCGAGCGTGAGGTAAAGCACGTTGACGCCCTGTTCGTCCTCCAGCGTCTTCGCGTCGTAATAGAGGTCGAGCAGCCGCTTTTGCAGGCCTTCGGGGGTGAAACGGGTCTGGAACTTGGTGTCCGAATGGCGCCCGGCGATGCCGCGCTCGTCCAGCGCGTCATCCTCGGGCAGGGCCAGTTCCTGGATGATGTCGCTCTCTTCCTCGGGATCGTCGCCCTCGACGGGCGGATCGTCGGGCGAGGCCGCCTTGCGCGACGGCGTGCCGGGCAGGAAGGTGAAGGCCTTCGATTCGGTGACCAGCAGGCGGAAGATCTCGGCGCTGATCTCGTCCACCACCTCGATCGTCTTGGCGGCCTTGCCCGATTTGGGCATGTTGAGCAGCCGGTTGCGGGCCGAGAGGTCCAGAAGCTCGGTGCGCGCGCGATCCAGCTTGTCAGCCACGCCGCCGGGCCCGGCATAGACCGAGGCATCGCCCGCAGTGAGGAAATCGTCCATACTCGCACCTCGTGCCGTCACCGTGAATTGCCCGGACCTTGGCACGGCCCCGACGCCTCGGGCAACGGCGAAAACTCGCGCTGCGGCGTGATTTCGCTGGCCGATCAGGGCGCGGTCAGGGCGGGTGCGGCGGGCCGGGACCAGCGATTCGTGCCGGTCAGGAGCCGAGCGGATCGCGACAATTTCGCCCGGGGGGCCCCGTGGCAGGCAGAAAGCGATTTGCCGCCCCGCCGACTTGGCGTATCGAACCCCCAGCCGAGCCGGACCGCCCTTCTGGCGGCAGCAAGGAGCCAGCGCCCCGTGTCACGAAAGATCCTTTTCGCGCTGAAGCGCTATGGCCCGATCCTGCTGGCCGGCGCCCTCTTCGCGATGGGGATCTATGCGCTGGTGCATCTGCTGCGCCCGGTCCATCCCGGGGACATCATGGCGCAGGTGCGGGCGATGCCCGCCGCGTCGCTGGCGCTGGCCTTCGGGGCGACGGCCGCCGCCTATGCGGCGCTGGTCTGCTACGATTGGTTCGGGCTGCGCTTCATCCGGCGCGAGCTGCCGGGCGGGGTGGTGGCGCTGGGGGGCTTTCTGGCCTTCGCCTTCGGCAACACCATCGGGGTCAGTGCCATTTCGGGCGGCGCGGTGCGCTACCGGCTCTATTCGGCGGTGGGGCTGAGCGCGATGGAGGTGGCGGCGGTCTCGGCCTATGTCGCCATGGCGCTTGGCACCGGACTGACGCTGGTGGGACTGGGGGCGCTGGCCATCCATCCCCATGCCATCGCTGGCTATCTGCCCTATGGGACGGGGACCATCCGGCTGATCGCCGCGGCGGCGCTGGTCGGCACGCTGGCGGTGATCCTGACCGTCTCGATCCGGCAGAGCAACCTGCACCTGTTCCGCGTCACCATGCACATGCCGCCGCCGCGCGACCTGCTGGGGCAGGCGGTGGTCACGCTGATCGACATCGCCGCGGCCTCCTTCGCGCTCTGGATCCTGCTGCCCGCGGGCAAGCCCGATTTCGCCACCTTCCTCGCGGTCTATTCCGCCGCCATCATGATCGGCGTGCTCAGCCATGTGCCGGGCGGCGTCGGCGTATTCGAGACCGTGGTGCTGGGCGTCATGCCTGCCGCGGTGCCGGTGAGCGAGGCGGCGGCGGCGCTGCTCCTGTTCCGGCTGATCTATTACCTCGTGCCCTTCGCGCTGGGGTTCCTGGTCGTGGCGCTGACCGAGGCCCGGGCCATCAGCCGCTTCGCCCGCCGCCTGCTGCCCCGCGCGCCCGAGCCGATGCAGCCGGTGCTGGCGGCGCTGCACGGGCTGGCGCCGTCGCTGGTGGCGGCGGTGGCCTGTGGCTATGGCCTCTATCTGGGCCTGATCTCGCTGGTGCCGGGGATGCGCAGCGACGCGCTGGCCGGGGGCGATCTGGCGGCGATGATCCTGACCCAGGGCGGCACGCTGGCCTCGGCGCTGGCCGGTGCCGGGCTGGTGGCGCTGTCCTTCGGGCTGGTGCGGCGCCTGCGCAGCGCCTTCGTCGCCACGCTTCTCCTAATGCTGGCCGGGGCGGGGATCGCGCTGGCCGATCGCGTCGATCTGGAGAATGCCGCGTTCCTGGGTCTGGGTGTGCTGCTACTGCTGCCGTTCCGGGGCGCGTTCGACCAGCCGGTGCGGGCGGGGCGCGATCTGCCCCCGGGCCGGACCGGTCCCGGCGCTTGAATGCGGCGGGGGGCGGGTTAGCTTGCCCCGGGACCAGCACAGGAGCCCGCCATGCAGATCATTCGCGCCGCAACCGCCCCCTCGGCCGAGGGCAATGCCGCCTATTTCACCGGCCGCGTGCGGCTCGACCCGCTGATCGCCTCCGAACTGACCGGGCGGATCAGCTCGGCCGCGGTGACCTTCGAGCCGGGCGCGCGCACCGCCTGGCATACCCATCCCGCCGGGCAGATGCTGATCGTGACGCAGGGCGTAGGCCGGGTGCAGCGCGAGGGCGGTCCGGTCGAGGTGATCCGCCCGGGCGATGTGGTCTGGTTCGCCCCGGACGAAAAGCACTGGCACGGCGCGGCGCCGGGGAACGGCATGACCCATATCGCCGTGCATGAAGTGGTGAACGGCTCGGCCGTGACCTGGATGGCGCCGGTGTCCGAGGCCGAATATACCGCCGAGCCCGCAACCGGGGGCTGAGCAGCGCCCGCACGATGGGCAATTCCGCAGCAAGGGCGCGGATTCCGGGGCCGTTTCGGGAGCGTCCACGACAGGACGGCTTGACCGGGCCCGTGCTGCGTCGCAGCATTGCGTCAGCAGCAACGGATGGGAGCCCCGCCATGGGCCATGAACTCTCCGCCATCGTCGCGCGCGGGCCGGGCAAGGTGGCGGCCGCGCGGCGGCTGGGGCTGGCGCTGGTCGAGGCGGGCGCCTTCGTCATCGTGCCGCTGGGGGCGGACGAGGAGGGGGCGCAAGGTCCGGATTACCGCCGCCTCTCCGACCTGCTGGCCGATCGCCCCCTGACCCTGCGGGTCGCGGCCGAGCTGGGCTTCGACCGCTTCGCGCTGATCCAGAGCTCGGAGTCAGGCGGGCCGGGAACGCAACGGGCGACGGTCTATCACGGGCTGGAACGGACCATGCCCGCGCGCGAGGGGATGGCGGCGATCAACGACGCGCTGGAGCGGATCGGGGTGCTGCCGGACGCGGGCCGGGACGCTTTCGAGACCATCGGGCTGGGCGGCATGCGCCATGCCGACCTGTTCCACGACGGCGGCAGCGCGGTGGCGGGCTGACGGGTCGGGGTAGGATGGGCAATATTGCCCATCCTACGTCAGCGGCGCCTTGCCCGGTGCGACGGCGACAGGGGCGGCGATCAGACGCCGGGGCCGCCGGTCACGCGCTTCAGAAAGGTCCGGTCCTCGCGCAGGATGAAGCCTTCGCGTTGCGCGAAGAGGTAGGTCTCGCGGCCCAGCGGATCCTCGGACAGGCGGGCGCGATAGGCCTCGTACGCGGCGAGGCTCGCGATGGTGTAGATGCCATAGGCCAGGGTCGACGATCCTTCATGCGGGGCGAAATAGCCGATGAGATCGGCGCCCGCCCGCGGGATCGCCTCGTTCCAGTTGCGGGCATATTCCTCGAAGGCGGCTTTGCGGGTCGGGTTGATCTGGTAGCGGATGATACAGGTCAGCATGGGATTTCCTTTCGTGACCCGGGCTTCATAGCCGCTTGTTGACCGCGAATGCTTCGGTTAGCATCGAAGTATGAAAGACGGACCTGACATCGCCCGCCTCGCCGCGCTGATCGGCGACCCCGCCCGCGCCAACATGCTGAGCGCGCTGATGGCGGGCAAGGCGCTGACGGCGAGCGAGCTGGCCGCCGAGGCCGGGATCGCCGCGCCCACCGCCAGTTCGCATCTGGCCCGGCTGGAGGCGGGGGGACTGGTCCGCCAGCGCCGTCAGGGGCGGCACAAATACGTGACGCTGGCGGGCGACGAGGTGGCGCGGGTGCTGGAGGGGCTGATGGGGCTGGCCGCCGGCACCGGCCATCTGCGCACCCGCCCGGGGCCGCGCGATGCGGCGCTGCGGAAGGCCCGGGTCTGCTACAACCATCTGGCGGGCGATCTGGGCACAAGGCTTTACGACAGCCTCGCCGCCCGCGCCCTGATCCGGGCCGAGGGCGAGAGCGTCAGCCTGACGCCCGAGGGCGCGGCGGCGATGGCGGCTTTCGGCATTGATGTGGCGGGATTGTCGCGCGGCCGGGCGCCGCTGTGCCGCGCCTGCCTCGACTGGTCGGAACGGCGCACGCATCTGGCGGGCTCGCTGGGCCGGGCGCTGCTGACCCGGATCGAAGAGCTGGGCTGGGCGACGCGGCAGGGCGAGTCCCGGATCGTGCGTTTCTCGCCCGCCGGCGAAGCGGCGTTCCGGCGCGATCTGGCGCCGATCTAGGCCCCCGGGTCGATGGCGGCGGCCGGGGCGCAAGACATCGCCCGGCGCCCTTGCCGAACGGCGGCGCGGCTCTACCCTCGGGCGCAGGGCGCGCAAGGCGTCCGCTGGAGGGTCGGATGCGCTTTTGGGTTGTCGCTTTGCTGCTGATGCTGGCCTTGCCGGCACGGGCTTTCACCTTCACCGCCATCGACGGCGCGACCTATGACCTCGACGATTGGCGCGGTCGGCCGGTGCTGGTGGTCAACACCGCCTCGCTGTGCGGCTTCACCCCGCAATACGCCGATCTGCAGGCGCTCCATGACCGCTATGCGGCGCGCGGGCTGGTGGTGCTGGCCGTGCCGTCGGACGATTTCCGGCAGGAACTGGACGATGACGCCGCCGTCGCGCAATATTGCCGCGTCGAGCTGGGCGTCGAGGTGCCGCTGACCCGCATCACCCCGGTCCGCGGCCCGGACGCGCATCCCTTCTACCGCTGGCTGGCCCAGCAACACGGGGTCGAACCGACGTGGAATTTCAACAAGGCGCTGATCGGGCCCGAGGGCGAGTTTCTGGGCTTCTGGGGTTCGACCACCCGGCCGACCAGCGCCCGGATCACCGATCTGATCGAACCCCTGCTGCCCCGCTGAGCGCCCCGCGTTTCATCGGCTCCGAGATCTATCGGGCCAGCCCCTTCGGCCCCCGGCACCCGCTGGCGATCCCGCGGGTCTCGACCGTGACGGATCTGGCGCGGGCGCTGGGATGGCTGCCGGGCGGGGCCTATGTCACCTCGCCCCGGGCAAGGCCCGCGGCGTTGACCAGCTTCCACACCCCCGAGTATGTCGCGGCGCTGCTGGCCGCCGAGGCCGAGGGCGCGGTCACCGAGGCCGTGCGGGTCCGCCACGGGCTGGGGACGCTTTCGAACCCCGTGCACGGGTTGATGTTCCGCCGTCCCGCGACCAGCGCCGGGGGCGCGCTGCTGGCGGCCGAGATGGTGCGGGCGGGGGGCGTGGTCATGGTGCCGGGGGCGGGCACCCATCACGCCTTCGCCGACCGGGCGGGCGGGTTTTGCTATCTCAACGATCCGGTGCTGGCGCTTTTGCACCTCAGGCGGCTGGGGCTGCGGCGGCTGGCCTATGTCGATATCGACGCGCATCATTGCGACGGCGTGGCAGCGGCCTTCGAGGGGGACCGCGATCTCTTGCTGATCTCGGTCCATGAGGAGGACCGCTGGCCCCGGACCGGCGCCCTTGGGGACGAGGGCGGCGGCACCCATCTGAACCTGCCGGTGCCGCGCGGCTTCAACGATACCGAAATGGCGGCGGTGCGCGACGGGGTGATCCTGCCCGGGCTGGAGGCCTTCCAGCCCGAAGCGGTGATCGTGCAATGCGGCGCCGATGCGGTCGAGGAAGATCCGCTGTCGCGGCTGGCGCTGTCCAACAATGCGCATGTGGCGGCAGTGCTGGCGATCGGGGCGCAGACCGACCGGCTGATCGTGACGGGCGGCGGCGGCTACAATCCCTGGTCGGTGGCGCGTTGCTGGACCCGGGTCTGGGGCGCGCTGACCGGACAGCAGGCGCCGGAGCGGCTGGAGGGTGCGGCGCGGGCGGTGCTGGAGGGGCTGGTCTGGCCGGGGCGATCGGCGGGGCGCAACCCGCCTGCGGCCTGGTCGCGGACGCTGGCCGATCCCCCGCGCGAAGGGCCGATCCGCGCCGAGGTGGCGGCGCGGATCGCGGTGGTGCGGGACCGGCTGCCGGGCTTGCGGCAGCGGGTCTGGGGCTGAAGGGTGGGGTGAAACCCCACCTTACGGGGCCCCGGCGCCTCAGAAATGCGCGGTGAACATGGCCGCGACGGAATTGAGGAGCGAGACGGCGAGCAGGATCGCAAAGATCGCCCGGCTGGTTGTCTTGAACATGGAAACCTCGTGGAAAGGGGATCTGGCGCTGCCCCGGCGTGCGCGGAGACGCCCATCCGGCGCCCTGGGGCGCGGAGCGGAGCAGGCCGGGTGAGGGAGGGCTGGCGGGCAGGGGCATGCGGCCCCGGCCGCGCGTCAGCCCGGGTGCACGATCATCGTGGCCACGGCATAGACCATGAAGGCCAGCATCAGGATGATGAAGACCATGAGAGTCGGGTATTTGAACATGATGTCCTCGCAAGGGTGATGGGATCACGGGTTTGCGGGACGGAATGCGGGGGCGCGCGGGGCTGGGCGGGCCGGTGAAGCGGCCGCGGCCCGGGGGCCCTGGGATGCGGCGAGGGGCCGCGGCGGCGTGCCTTCTGCGGCCCCTGCAGCCGCAGCGGCGGCGGGGCAAGGGCGGCAAGCAACGGCGGCAGCGGCTGGGGGTGCTGGGGCTCGGGCGTTGGCGCGAAGGCGGTGACCGGCGGCAAGATCGCCCCGTCGACCGGCGCCAGAGGGCTCCGGCCCGGCGCCGAGAGCATCAGCACCAGAAGCAGAAGGGGGACAAGACGCAGGATCTGCGCCATCATCGGGAAACCCCGCGCGAGTCGAACGCTGCCACCCAGCGACATTTCCGCACCTTCCGCAAGGGGTCACTTGTGCCGATCACGGAGCCCTGAGCCGATGCCGCATCAGAACCGCGTCGACCCGCTGGGAGACCTGCACGCGACCCCCGAGCGCGGCGCCTGGTTCGGCAACCGGGGCTGCCTGCACGATGACGGGGGTACGATCCGGCGCCATCATCAGGGCACGCGCTGGCTCTGCTGTCTGACCGAGTTCCCGCCACGCAGACGGACGCTTCTGGTGCCCGGGCGCTACACCGAGCTGTTCTTTCTGGACGAGGCCACCGCCTATGCCGCGGGCCACCGACCCTGCGCCGAATGCCGCCGCCCGGCGTTCAGGGCCTTCGAGGCCTTGTGGCAAAAGCACTTCGGCGAGACGGGCGTCGCCGCCATCGACCGGCGGCTGCAGGCCGCGCGCTGGCAGGAGGGCGCGCGGCGGCTGGTGCCGGTGCGCGCCGGGGACGTGCCGCCCGGGGCGATGGTGCAGGCGGGCGGCGAGATCCTGCTGCGCGGCATTGAAGGCTGGTGGCGCTGGTCGTTCCAGGGCTATGCGCCGGCAGCGGGTCCCGGCCCCGGCCTGCGGCTCGTCACGCCCGAGCCGGTCGCCGAACTGATGTGGCGCGGGCTGGAGGTACAGCGGCACCGCAGCGCGGAATGATTGCTTTGTTCACTACTATCTGATTTGGTCCGGCCGTGATCCGGGAGGAATGACCATGACCGAAACGCCCCGCCTCGATTGGGACGAATTCACCCGCCTCGGCGCCGAGATCGCCGAATGGGGCGCGGCCTATCACCGCTCCTTGCCCGACCGGCCGGTGCGCGCGCCGCTGACCCCGGGCGCCGTCGCCGCGCGCTTTCCCAAGGCGCCGCCGGAACAGGGGCAGGGGCTCGACGGCGTGCTGGCCGAGCTGGACGACAAGGTCGTGCCCGGCCTGACCCATTGGCAGCACCCGCGGTTCTTCGCCTATTTCCCGGCCAATGCCACGCCCGCCTCGATGCTGGCGGATTTCGCCGCCTCGATCCTGGCGCAGCAATGCATGCTCTGGCAGACCTCGCCCGCCGGGACCGAGGTCGAGACCTTGATGCTGGACTGGCTGCGGCAGGGGCTGGGCCTGCCCGAGGGGTTCCACGGCGTCATCCAGGACAGCGCCTCGTCCGCGACGCTGGCCGCGGTGCTGGTGATGCGCGAACGCGCGCTGAACTGGGCGGGGAACCAGCAGGGCCTGCCGGGGCAGCAGCGGCTCAGGATCTATGCCTCGGACGAGGTTCACACCTCGGTCGACCGGGCGATCTGGGTGGCGGGGATCGGGGCCGACAATCTGGTGCGGATCCCGACGCAGGGGCCGCTGAGGGCCATGGACCCGGTGGCGCTGAAGGCACAGATCGCCAACGACCGGGCGGCGGGCTACCTGCCCGCGGGTGTGGTGGCCTGCACCGGCGGCACCGGGACCGGCGCCTGCGACGATCTGCGGGCGGTGCTGGCTGTCGCCCGGGCCGAGGGGCTCTATTCCCATGTCGATGCCGCCTGGGCCGGGGCGGCGATGATCTGTCCCGAGTTCCGCGACCTGTGGCAGGGGATCGAGGCGGCGGATTCGCTGGTCCTGAACCCGCATAAATGGATGGGCGTGCAGTTCGATTTCTCGGCCCATTACCTGAAGGACCCGGAACCGCTGGTGAAGACCCTCGCCATCCAGCCCGAATATCTGAAGACCCATGGCAAGGACGGGTTCATCAATTATTCCGAATGGTCGGTGCCGCTGGGCCGCCGCTTCCGGGCGCTGAAACTGTGGTTCGTGCTGCGCGCCTATGGGCTGGAGGGGCTGCGCGCGGTGATCCGCGATCACGTCCGCTGGTCGCAGGCCCTGGCCGAGGAACTGCGCGCCGATCCCCGCTTCGAGATCGTCACCGAGCCGGTTCTGTCGCTCTTCACCGTGGCGCTGAGGGGCGCGGATGACGCGGCGATGATCGAGTACGTGAACCGGGTGAACGAGGACGGGCGCATCTACGTCACCCAGGGGCGCACCGGGGGCCGGATCGTGGTCCGCTTCTCGGTCGGCAGCTTCGCCTGCACCGAGGCGGATGTGCAGCTGGCGGGGCAGGTGCTGAAACAGATGGCGGGCTAAGAGAACCCTTCCCTTTCTACAAAGTGTAGCCTAGGCTACGAATCATGAAGAATCTCCATGAACCGCATATCGCCTGCCACGTCGAGGATCTGACCGTCAGCTATCGCGAGCGGCCGGTGCTGTGGGATATCGACCTCGATATCCCACCCGGGGTGATGGCCGCGGTGGTCGGGCCCAATGGCGCCGGGAAATCCACGCTCATCAAGGCGATCCTCGGGCTGGTGCCGCCGGTCGCGGGCCATGTCCGCGTCTTCGGCCAGCCGGTGGCCGAGGCGCGCCGCCGCATCGCCTATGTGCCGCAGCGCCAGTCCGTCGATTGGGACTTTCCGGCGACCGTGCGCGACGTGGTGCTGATGGGGCTTTACGGCACGCTGGGCTGGCTGCGCCGCCCGGGCCGGGCCGAAAAGGCCAAGGCCCAGGCCGCGCTGGAACAGGTCGGCATGCAGGATTACGCCGCGCGGCCGATCAGCCAGCTTTCTGGCGGGCAGCAGCAGCGGGTCTTCATCGCCCGGGCGCTGGTGCAGGAGGCGGATCTGCTGTTTCTGGACGAGCCGATGGCGGGCGTCGACGCGGTGACCGAGGCCGCCATCGTCTCGTTGCTGAAGGCGCAGCGCGACGCCGGGCGCACGGTGGTCGTGGTCCATCACGATCTGCAGACCGTGGCGCGCTATTTCGACTGGCTGGTGATGCTGAACCAGCGGATCATCGCGCAGGGCCCGGTGGCCGAGGTCTATACCGAAGACAACCTGCGCGCCGCCTATGGCGGACAACTGGCGCTGATCGGCACGCTGAGGCTGGCAGACGATGCTTAGTCCGACACTCATCACCGTGGCGCTGGCGGCGGCAATGATCGGCGCGCTGGCCGGGGTGCTGGGCTCGTTCCTGGTGCTGCGCGGCCAAAGCCTTCTGGGCGATGTGATCGCCCATGCCTCGCTGCCGGGCGTGGTGGCGGCTTTCCTGATCTCCGGCGGGCGCGGGTTCTTTGCCATCCTCGCGGGGGCGCTGATCGCGGGCGCGCTGGCAGGGCTTTCGGTTCAGGCGCTGCGGCGCGGGGCGGGGGTCAAGCCCGACGCGGCGCTGGGGGTGGTGCTGAGCCTCTTTTTCGCGGCGGGCGTCGTGTTGCTGACCCTGGCGCAGACGCGGGGCGGCTCGGCGGGCCTGACCGTCTTCCTGTTCGGGCAGGCGGCCTCGGTCCTGCGGGCGGATCTGGTGCCGATGGCACTGGTCGGCGGCGGGGTGCTGGTCGTGCTGGCGCTGTTGTGGAAGGAATTCCAGTTCCTGGCCTTCGACCCCGAGGGCGCCCGCGCCCAGGGCTTGCCGGTGGCGCGGCTGGAGGTGCTGCTCACGCTCCTTATCGCCGTGACCATCGTGTTGGGGCTGACGCTGGCCGGCGTGGTTCTGATGGTGGCGCTGCTGATCGCCCCCGCCGTCGCCGCCCGGCAATGGGTGCGGGGGCTGGCGCCGATGGTCTGGCTGGCCGCGCTTTTCGGCGCGCTGGCCGGGACCGGGGGCGCGGTGATCTCGGCCATCGGGCAGGGGGTGGCGACCGGGCCGGTCATGGTGCTGGCCGCCGTGGCTCTGGCCGCGCTGTCCCTGCTGCTGGCGCCCGAACGCGGGATTCTCGCCCGCCGCAACCGGCAGGCGCAGGCGCGGAAATCCCTGCGCGGTCGGCAGGTTCTGGCAGCGCTGGGGGGGCTGGGGGCCGATCACGCGAACCCGGGCTATGCGGGCGATCAGGCGATGCTGGACGCCTATCTCGGCGCCGATGCGGGCCCGGTTTTGGCCCGGTTGCAGCGCGAGGGCTATGTGCGCCCGGTCGCGCTGGCCCCCGAACCCGGCGCGCGGCGCTGGGAGCTGACCGAGGCCGGACGCCAGCGGCTGGAGGCCCCCGATGCTTGACGCCGTGGCGCTGATGATCCTGGGCACCGGCGCGCTGGTGGCCATCTCGGGCGCGCTGCTCGGCACCTTCCTGGTGCTCAGGGGCGAGTCGATGTCGGGCGACGCGATCAGCCATGCCATCGTGCTGGGGATCGTGCTGGCCTGGATGCTGACCGGGGCCCGGGCCGGGCTGGTGCCGGTGGCGGGGGCGGTTCTGGCGGGCGTCGGCGCGGTCTTCGGCGCGCAGGCGCTGGCGCGCAGCAAGCTCCTGGGCCAGGACGCGGCGACGGGCATCGTCTTTCCGGCGATGTTCGCGCTGGGGGTGCTGCTGATCAACCTCAACGCCCGCAACCTGCATCTCGATATCGACACCGTTCTGCTGGGCGAGATCGGCTTCGTCTGGCTGAACACGGTGGTGATTTTCGGGATCGACTGGCCGGTGGCGGGGGTGACGCTGGCGGCGGTGGGGGCGCTGAACGTGGCGGTCGTGGCGCTGTTCTGGAAGGAATGGAAGATCGCCGCCTTCGATCCGGGGCTGGCCTCGGCCCTGGGGCTGCGGCCCGGGGCGATGGGCTTCCTGCTGCTGGCCCTGACCGCGGCCACGGCGGTGGCGGCCTTCGACGCGGTGGGCGTGGTGCTGTTCCTGGCCTTCCTGATCGTGCCGGCGGTGACCGGGCGGCTGGTCGCGGCCTCGGTCGGCGGCATGCTGGCGGTGGCGCTGGTGTCGGGGCTGGCGGCGGTCGGGATCGGCTATGCGGCGGCGTTCCGGGCGGACGTGTCGCTGGGCGGCGGCATGGCGCTGGCCACGGGGCTGGGGCTGGTGCTGGCGCTGGTGGCCTCGCCGCGTTCGGGCGTGGTGGCGGCCTGGGTCCGGCGGCGGGCGCTGCGCGAAGAGGGGCTGGTCGCGGTGCTGATCGCCCATCTCGCCGCGCATGAGGGGACGGCCGAGGAAGCCGAGGAATCCGGCCCCGCCGCGCTGGTCGAGCATCTGGGCTGGCGCGCGGCCCAGGCGCAGACGGTGGTCGCCGCCGCCCTCGACCGCGGGGTGATCCGGCGCGAGGGCGAGCGGCTGTCGCTCACCGAGGCAGGCCGGGCGCTGGCCCGCGCCGAAGTCCGCCGCAACGACCGTCGCAGGGCGCTGGCGGATTAGGCCGCGGCCTCATGGAACCTGAGCCAGAGGCGTGATGATGCGAGGAGGACAGCTGCGAGGTGATTGCGGGCCGTCTTGTCGTGTCGTGGTGCGACCTTTCGGAAGTGCTTGAGCTTGTTGAAGAACCGCTCGACGAGACTGCGCCGTCGATAGAGCTCGGCATCGACGGAACGCTGAACCTTGCGGTCGCGCTGCGTGGGAATATGGCCCCGCCCGCCATCAGATCGAGGAGGGCGCGGGCGTCATACCCGCCATCGGCGATGACATCGCCGGGCGCGCAATGGGCCGCGAGGAGATCGCCACCGGCAGCCTTGTCGGAGGCCTGCCCAGGCGAGAGCGTGACCGCCACCGGCAGGCCACGATGATCGACCATCGCGTTGATCTCGGTGCTCAATCCGCCACGAAAACGGCCAATGGTGTCATCTTCACCCCTCTTTGCCCGCGGCCGCATGCTGGTGGGCGCGGACGATCGAGCTGTCGATGAACTGTAGGCTATCAGGGGATTTTTCCGCAAGGGTTTCAAAGACCTGCATCCAGACGCTTGCCTTGGCCCAGCGGTTGAAGCGGTCATAGACGGTGGTGTGGGGGCCATAGCGTCCGCGCAGGTCGCGCCGGGGCGAGCCGGTTCGGAGCACCCGGAAAATCCCGTTCAGCACCCGGGGTCATCCACCCGAGCCACCCCGCGCGGCTTATTGGGCAGGAGGGGCTGGATCAGCCCCCTCTCGACATCGGTCAGATCGAAACGTGCCATGGTCACCTCCGTCGTTGGACGTGAATTACGGACGGGCGCCGCCGGAAATCCTCTTCATGGGTTCAGAGCCTGGTGGCGGACGGGGGGCGCGGGAAGCGAGGGTGCCGGCGCCAGAGACCGGTGGGCCAGCCCCCTCGGCTCCCGGCCGCGCCACTGGTCCGTTTCCGGTGCGCCGATCCCCCCCGCCAAAGGGGACCCTCGGGCCCCTTTGGAAACCCCCGAGGATATTTTTTCGAACAAAGATGGAGGTTAAGAGGGTACTAAGCCCCATCTTTGTTCTTCAAATATCCTCGGGGGGTGAATGCCCGCAGGGCAGAGGGGGGCAGACGGCCCCCCTTTCTGTTTCGGCGCGGCGAAGCCGCGCCGCTGGTCGCCCGCGGCGCCCGCGACAGCGGGCAACGAGGGCGAAACCCCTCGGCCTTGCAGCATCCCCGCGGGATCGGGATCCTCGGCGGGGCCAGCGCCGTCCTGACTGCGTGCATCACCGTCAACCGGATCGACTGTTGCAGGAAGCCCCTTCCTCACGGCCGCCCGCAACTGGGCCCGGTGCTGACCGAGCCGCCAAGGCTGTCCACCACGTCGCGCACCGGCTTGGTCACCCGCGTCAGCAGGTCGTCGTCATGCCGCCCGGTTCCGCCCTGTCGCAGGAAAGCGGTTGGTGCGCAGGTTGCCCGTACCGACATGGCCGTGGCACTTGCCCCGCGCATGGCCTGTCACTCCTGCGCGGGTCTTGAAATCGGGCAGGCTGCCAGCGGCGGCGACACGTCACACGGGGCACCGGCGGCGATCTTGCGCCTGCGATCGGGGCGTCAGATGGTCGGGATCACCGCCGAGCGGGCGCGGACCAGCGCCGCGAGGCTGCCGTAATCGCCCAGCCGCACGGCGCGTTCGGCGAGGTCGGTGAGCGAGGGGTCGCGCAGGGTCTGGCCGACCGAAGCGAGGAATTGCGCCGCATAGCGCTGCTGACCCCTGTCCGCGGACCCGTTCAGAAGCTCGGTCGCGCGGCGCAGATCGTCGCGCAGCGCCATCGGGTCGCCGCCCGCGTAGCGCTCGCGCAGGACCTCGGCCCGGGGCGGCCAATCCGCCAGGCCGTCGCCCAGGGGCTCGCCGATCAGCAGCGCCAGATGGCGCGCGAGGCTCACGGGTTTGGCGAGGAAGGCGTCGGCGCCCGCGGCCATCGCTTCCCCCTCAAGCCCCGCGTCGCCGCTGATCGCCACCAGACGCTGCGGCCGCAGGGACGTGGGGGCGAGGGCGGCGATCAGGTCGAGCCCCGATCCGTCCGGCAGGCCCAGATCCACCAGCACGATATCCGGCCGGTAGACCCGCAGATGCAGCGTGGCCGAGGCCAGCGATTCGGCGCGGCGCAGCCGGATCCCGGCGTTGCGGCAGATCAGCCGCACCGCTTCGGCGGCAAGGCGGCTGTCCTCGACCAGCAGCAGCGTGCGGGGCGGCATGGCGAAGGCCGCGGCCGCGGCACGGGCGGGCAGGGGACGCGGCTGTTCTGCCGCACAGGGCGCGATGGGCATGGGCACCTCCGATTCTGACCCCGATCCTGGCAGCCAATGGTTCACGCCCGGTTAAACTGCGGCCTCGCGTCGCTTGCTTTCCGCGCCGCGGCCTATATTCAGGCAGCGACACCGCAGAGGAAGAGACCATGATCGGACGCCTGAACCATGTCGCCATCGCCGTGCCGGACCTCGAGGCCGCCGCGGCCCAGTACCGCATGACGCTGGGGGCCGAGGTCGGCCCGCCGCAGGACGAGCCCGACCATGGGGTGACCGTGGTTTTCATCACCCTGCCGAACACCAAGGTGGAACTGCTCTATCCCCTGGGCGAGAGCAGCCCGATCCAGGGCTTTCTGGACAAGAACCCCTCGGGCGGGATCCACCACATGTGTTTCGAGGTCGACGACATCCTCGCCGCGCGCGACCGGCTGAAGGCCGAAGGCGCGCGGGTGCTGGGAACCGGCGAGCCCAAGATCGGCGCCCATGGCAAGCCCGTGCTCTTCCTGCATCCCAAGGATTTCAACGGCTGCCTGATCGAACTGGAACAGGTCTGATGATCCCGCTTTTTTCCGCCTTCGTCCTTTACGCCTTCATCTGGTTCCTGACGCTGCTGGTCGTCCTGCCCCTGCGGCTGACCACCCAGGGCGAGGCGGGTCAGATCGTCGCCGGCACCCCGGAATCGGCGCCGCATGATCCCAGGATCGGCCGCAAGATGCTGGTGACCACCATCGCCGGGACGCTGATCTGGGCCGTGGTGGTGGCGATCATCGTCTCGGGCTGGATCTCGATCGAGGATGTGGACATCCTGCACCGCTACATGGGCGCCCCGTAAAGGGCGCCCCTTTTTCAGCGCATCGCGATGCGGTGGAACAGGTGGGTGAAGGCCGCCACCCCGAACACCGGCACGAACAGGTTCAGCACCGGCACGCTGAGCGGGATGGCAAACAGCACCCCGGCGATCCAGAGCGTGCCCATATTGGCCTGGCGCATCCGCGCAGCCTCGACCGGGCCCATGCGGCGCAGCGCCACGGTGGTGAAATATTCCCGCGCCAGCAGGAAGCCGTTGATCGCCCAGAACACCACGAAACCGAGCCCGGCGGTGAAGACGACGATGATCAGTCCGATCAGGTTGAGCAGGATGAAAAGCCCGGTGTAGCGCAGCGCGTCCTTGAGCGAGTCCCAGAAGCCCGCCCTGTCGGCGGGGGGCAGCTGGGGGTAATGCTCGGCCTCGACGGCATCGGCGACCTCATCGAGGAAGAACCCGCTGAAGGCCGAGGCGACGGGCACCATCAGGAAGATGCTGAGCACCAGCATGACCGGGATCGAGGCCAGCGTCAGCGCCGTGTCGAGCCCGCCGACCGGGCCGACCCAGGGCAGGCCCACGCTGTCGGGCACCAGCAGCTGGATCGCCAGCACCAGGAGCCAGTAAAGCGCGAAAAGCAGCGCCACCGACAGGGCGAGCCCCAGCCAGACCACGCGGCGGAACCGCGGGTCGCCGAATTGGCCAAGGGCCGCGAAGATCGCACCGAGGATCATGCTGAAACCCGGGTGACGATGGCGGCGAGGTCAGGCCGGGGCCGGTCGCCCACCGCCGTCGCGCAACTGCCGAGATGGACGAAGCCCGCCACCTGTTCCTGCGGGGCAAGGTCCAGGCCACGGCTCATGAACTCGCGGTCGAAAGCCGCCCAGCCGGTGATCCAGGCCGCGCCCCAGCCCGAGGCCAGCGCCGCATTGACCAGCGCGGCGCAGACCGCGCCGGCCGAGAGGATCTGCTCCAGCTCGGGGGCCTTTTCCGAGGGCACGGGCGCGGCGATCACCGCCACGACCAGCGGCGATTTCTCCCACAGGCTGGCCGATTTCTCGACCTTGACGGGATCGACGCCAAGCAGCGGACCGCGCTCGCGCACCAGCCCGGCGAGGCGCTGGCGGGCGGGGGCTTCGAGCACCAGGAAGCGCCAGGGCGCCAGCGCGCCGTGGTCGGGCACCCGGGCGGCGGCGGTCAGCAGTTGCTCCAGCGCCGCGCCCTCGGGGGCGGGGGCGGTCAGGGCGGCGGCGGGTTTCGAGCGGCGGGTGAGGAGAAAATCCATCACCGGATTGGCTTGGGTCATCGGGTACCTCCGGCGTCTCAGATCGCAACTCTGCACCGGAGATTCAAGGCCGCTTGCCGCGGGCGCCAAAAGTGCGACATTGAGCCCGGAACAGGGAGGGTGGCTCATGCTGATGGCCGATCTGGGCGACATACGCCTGAACTACCAGCTGCATGGCGATCCCGAGGGGCCGCCGCTGGTGCTGATCCATGCGCTGGGGACGGACCTGAGGCTCTGGGACAAGATCCTGCCGCTTCTGCCCCGGGGGCTGCGGGTGCTGCGCTATTCGCTGCGCGGGCATGGTCTCTCGGATGCGCCGAACCCGCCCTATCCGATGGGCACGCTGGTGCGCGATGCTGAGCGCCTGATGGAGCATGTGGGGATGCGCGACGCGCTGGTCGTGGGGCTGTCCATCGGCGGGCTGGTGGCGCAGGGGCTGGCGGTCAAGCGGCTGGATCTGGTGCGCGCGCTGGTCCTGTCCAACACCGCCGCCAAGATCGGCACCGCCGAGATCTGGCGTCAGCGCATCGCCCTGATCGAGGACAAGGGGCTGGAGGCCATCGCCGACGCCACGCTGGAACGCTGGTTTCCCAAGCCCTTCCGCCAGACGGACGAGGCCCTTGCCTGGCGTCACATGGTCACCCGCACGCCGCGTCACGGCTATGTCGGCTGCGCCCATGCCATCGCCGGGACCGATTTCTACACGCCGACCAGCGGGCTCAGGCTGCCGGTGCTGGCCATCGCGGGCAGCGAGGATGGTTCGACCCCGCCCGATCTGGTGCGCGAAACCGCCGAGCTGGTGCCGGGTTCGCGCTTTCACCTGATCCGGGGCGCGGGCCATCTGCCCTGCGTCGACAAACCGGCCGACTATGCCGAGGCGCTGACCGCCTTCATCCACGAAACCGGGCATCTGGCGGCGTGACCCCGCCCCGACACCCCCAGACCGGCTGAAACATGCGCCAATCGCTGCCCGTCGTCTTCATTCTCGTCACGCTGATGCTCGATGCCATCGGCTACGGGCTTATCATGCCCGTCATGCCCGACCTGATCCGCGAGGTGACGGGCGAGGATCTGTCGCATGCCGCGCTCTGGGGCGGGTTGCTGACCGGCGGTTTCGCGGTCATGCAATTCCTGTTCGGCCCGGTGATCGGCAACCTGTCGGACCGCTACGGGAGGAAGCTGGTGCTGCTGCTGTCCCTGGGCATGCTGGCCGCGGATTACCTGGTGCTGGCGCTGGCGGGCAGCATCTGGCTGATCTTTCTGGCGCGGCTGGTCAATGGCGTGACCTCGGCCACCTATGGCACGGCCAGCGCCTATATCGCCGATATCTCCACCCCGCAGCAGAAGGCGCAGCGCTTCGGCCTGATCGGCGCGGCCTTCGGGGCGGGGTTCATCCTCGGCCCGGCGGTGGGCGGCATGTTGGGCGAGTTCGGCACCCGTGCGCCCTTTCTGGCCGCGGCGGCGGTGGCGGCGCTGAACCTCGTCTTCGGCGCCTTTGTCATGCGCGAATCGCTCAAACCCGAGAACCGCCGCCCGTTCGACTGGCGCCGGGCCAACCCGTTCGGCGCCTTCAAGAACATCGGCCGCCTGCCGGGTCTGGGCCGGTTCCTGACCGTCTATTTCGCCTTTGAATTCGCCTTCACCGTCTATCCGGTCATCTGGGCCTATTTCTCGACCGCGCGCTTTGGCTGGAGCGCGGGGCAGGTCGGGCTGTCGCTGGCCTATTACGGGCTGGGCATGGTGCTGGTGCAGGGCGTGCTGATGCGCGGGGCGATCCGCTGGCTGGGCCGGGGCGGCGCCATGGCGCTGGGGGCGGCGGCGGCGCTGGTGTCCTTCTCCTTCCTCACGGTGGTGGAGAGCGGCGTGCTGGCGCTGGTGCTGATCCCGATCTCGTCCCTGTCGGGGCTCATCAACCCCGCGCTCAGGGCCGAGATGTCGGATCGGGTCGAGGCCAGCCAGCAGGGCGAATTGCAGGGCGCGCTGGCCTCGTTGCACGCCCTGGGGATGATCGTCGCGCCCTTCGTCTATACCCAGGTCTTCGCCGCCTTCACCGGGGCCGGGGCGATCATCGAGCTGCCGGGCATGGTCTTTGCCCTGCCCGCGCTCCTGAGCCTGATCGCCCTGATCCTGTTGCGACCCCAGACCGAAAGGAGTCCCGCATGAACCTTGCCGCCCTGGCCCGTGCCCGCGCCGAGGCGGGCCGCCCCGTCAGCGTCGCCCTGATCGGCGCGGGGAAATTCGGCTCGATGTTCCTGGCGCAGGTGCCGCATATCGCCGGGCTTTCCGTCACCCATATCGCCGATCTGAACCCCGACCGCGCCCGCGCCGCCTGTCGCGCGGTGGGCTGGAGCGCGGAACGCATCGCCGCCACGACCTTCCTTGAGGACGGGCTGGAGGTGGCGCGGACCCCGGCCGAGGTGGTGATCGAGGCCACCGGCGCCCCCGAGGCCGGGCTCAACCATGCCCGCGCCGCGCTCGACGCCGGCAAGCATGTGGTCATGGTGAATGTGGAGGCCGATGTGCTGGCGGGTCCGGTGCTGGCGGCGCAGGCGCGGGCGGCGGGGCTGGTCTATTCCATGGCCTATGGCGATCAGCCCGCGCTGGTGGCCGAGATGGTCGATTGGGCCCGCGCGACCGGCTTCGAGGTCGCGGCGGCGGGCAAGGGGACCAAGTTCCTGCCGCTCTATCATTCGGTCACGCCTGATGGCGTCTGGCCGCATTACGGGCTGACGGCGGAACAGGCGGCCGAGGCGGGGATGAACCCGCAGATGTTCAACTCCTTCCTCGACGGCACCAAATCGGCCATCGAGATGTCGGCAATCGCCAATGCCTGCGGCCTCGACGTGCCCGAGGACGGGCTGGCCTTCCCGCCCTGCGGCGTCGACGATCTGGCGCAGGTGCTGAGGCCCCGGTCGCTGGGCGGGCAGCTGGAGCGGGACGGGATGGTCGAGGTGGTCTCGTCCCTCGAACGCGACGGGCGGCCGGTGTTCCGCGATCTGCGCTGGGGCGTCTTTGTCGTGCTGAAGGCGCAGAACGATTACGCGGCGGGCTGTTTCCGGCAATACGGGCTGCCGACCGATTCGACCGGGCAATACGCCTCGATGTACAAACCCTTCCACCTGATCGGCATGGAGCTGTCGGTGAGCGTGCTGTCCGCCGCACTGAGGGGCGAGGCCACGGGCCAGAGCAGGGCTTGGCGGGGCGATGCGGTGGCGGTGGCCAAGCGCGACCTGAAAGCGGGCGAGATGCTGGATGGCGAGGGCGGCTATACCGTCTGGGGCAGGGCCTGCCCGGCCTCGGTCTCGGCGGCGAAGGCGCTGCTGCCCATCGGACTTGCCCACAGGGTGCGGATGCGCTGCGCCCGGCGGAAAGGCGAAATTCTGGGCATGACGGATGTGGAACTCACCGAATCGCACACCGGCGTCCGGCTGCGCAGAGAGATGCTTGCCGCATCCTTGGGCGCTGGCTAGACTTTGGGCACTTTCGCTCTCGGCGGGGGCAAGGAAAGGCCCGATACCCCCGCACGACGCACAATCCTTGCTTGAGGTTTTGATCATATTTTCGCACAGTTTTGGTCAAGGACCTTCAGAGTCCAGCCAAAGTACCCCCGAAAGGGGCCCAACGGAGAGTGAAAGCGCATGCGCAAACTGCTGAGCACGACCCTGCTGGTCGCCACGGCCGCGACCGGCGGCCTTGCCCAGGCCCAGAACGTGGTCAATGTCTACAACTGGTCGGATTACATCGCCGAGGAAAACCTCGCCGCGTTCACCGAACAGACCGGCATCACCGTCAACTATGACGTCTACGATTCGAACGACACGCTCGAAGCGCGGATGCTGGCCGGGTCCTCGGGCTTCGACGTGGTGGTGCCGACCGGCAATTACCTGCAACGTCAGATTTCTGCCGGCGTCTATCAGCCGCTGAACCGCGACCTGATCCCGAACTGGTCGAACCTCGACCCGCGCCTGATGGAACTGGCCTCGGCCTTCGACGAGGGCAACGAACACGCCGTCGTCTACATGTGGGGCACCACCGGCATCGGCTACAATGTCGAGGCGGTGCGCGAGCGGATGGGCGAGGATTACGCGGTCGACAGCTGGGCGCTGGTCTTCGATCCCGAGATCGCGGCGAAATTCGCCGATTGCGGCATCGCCTTCCTCGATGACCACACCGAGATCCTGCCGCCCGCGCTGCGTTACCTCGGCCTCGACCCGCTCTCGACCGCCGAGGCGGATCTGGAGCAGGCGGTGGCGATGCTGGAAACCATCCGGCCCTCGCTGCGCTATTTCCACTCGTCGCAATACATCTCGGACCTCGCCAATGGCGAGATCTGCGTGGCGGTGGGCTGGTCGGGTGACATCCTGCAGGCCGCGGCCCGCGCCGAAGAGGCCGGCAACGGCATCGAAGTCGCCTATGCCATCCCGAAAGAGGGCGCGAACCTGTGGTTCGACATGATGGCCATCCCCTCGGATGCGCCGAACCCCGAGGCCGCGCATGCCTTCATCAACTTCATGATCGACGCCCATGTGGCGGCGGCGAACACCAACTACATCCAGTATCCGAACGCGGTCGCGGCCTCGAACGAGTTCATCGACGAGGCGGTGCTGAGCGATCCGACCATCTATCCCCCGGCCGAGACGCAGGCCAATTTCTGGACCCTGCGCCCGCATGACAGCCGGACCGACCGGATGATCACGCGGCTCTGGACCCGCGTGCGGACCGGTCAGTAAGCCCCTTGCCCCGCCCGCATCCCCTGCGGGCGGGGCTTCCCTTTCTGCCGAGGCCTTTTTGAGAAGGTGTTTCGATGACCAGCAACCCGGCGATTGCCGCGAACACCCGGCCCTGGCGCGACCCCGACGCCAAGCCCTTCATCTCGATCCAGCATGTCACCAAGCGCTTCGGCGATTTCACCGCGGTGAACGATGTCTCGCTGGATATCTTCCGGGGCGAATTGTTCTGCCTGCTGGGCGGATCGGGCTGTGGCAAGTCCACGCTGCTGCGGATGCTGGCCGGGTTCGAGACGCCGACCGAGGGCAAGATCCTGATCGACGGCGTGGATCTGGCGGGCACCCCGCCCGACCGCCGCCCCACCAACATGATGTTCCAGTCCTACGCCCTTTTCCCGCATATGTCGGTCGAGAAGAACGTGGCCTACGGGCTTCTGCGCGAAGGGAAATCCAAGGCCGAGGCGATGTCCCACGCGGCCGAGATGCTCAAGCTGGTGAAGCTGGAGAAATTCGCCAGACGCAAGCCGCACCAGCTGTCGGGCGGGCAGCGGCAGCGGGTGGCGCTGGCCCGGGCGCTGGCCAAGCAGCCCAAGGTCCTGCTGCTGGACGAGCCGCTGGGCGCGCTCGACAAGAAACTGCGCGAGGAAACCCAGTTCGAGCTGATCCGCATCCAGGAGACTTTGGGTGTGACCTTCATCGTCGTGACCCATGACCAGGACGAGGCGATGACGCTCGCCACCCGCATCGGCGTCATGACCGAGGGGGTGATCGAGCAGGTGGGCGAGCCGCGCGAGATCTACGAGACGCCGAAATCCCGCTTCGTCGCCGATTTCATCGGCTCGGTGAACCTGTTCGAGGGCCGCGTCGGCCCCGCCGCGCCAGACCTGATGCGCGTCGAAACCGAGGATCTGGGCCCGGTCGTCGCCCCGCCGGTGGCGGGACTGACCCAGGGCCAGACGATCTGGCTGGCGATGCGGCCCGAACGCGCCTGGCTGACCCGCGAGCGGCCGGCGGAATCGGTCAATTGCGTGCCGGGCGTGGTGCAGGACATGGGCTATGTCGGGCATATGTCCTCCTACATGGTGAAGCTGGCCAATGGCCGGCTGGTCCGGGTGACCCAGGCCAACGAGGGGCGCCGTGACAACCCGATCTCATGGGACGAACAGGTCCACGTCAGCTTCGAGCCGGCGGATTTCCGGGTGCTGACCGAATGAGCGGGGCCGAGGTACCGCGCCGCGCAGGCCTGCCGCTGCGGATGCTGGCCGTGGGGCTGGCGGGACTGGGCGGGGCGGTGGCGGTCAGTTTCCTGACGCTCAACCCGACCAGCGCCCTGCTGCTTTCGGCCCTGTTCGGGGCCGGTCTGCTTTATTTCCTTCTCAGCCGGTTCATGGGCTGGTCGGACCGCTGGATGGTGATCGCCGTGCCGCTGCTGTGGCTGGGGATCTTCTTCCTGGTGCCGTTCTTCGTGCTGGGCCGCATCTCGCTGTCCGAGACGATGATCGCCCGGCCGCCCTATTCGCCGCTGTGGGAAACCGACGCGCAGGGCAATGTCGAGATCATCGCCAGCCTGCAGAATTACTGGTTCATCCTGGGCGACGCGCTCTATCGCAACGCCTATCTGTCGTCGATCAAGATCGCCGCCATCTCGACCGTCTTCGCGCTGCTGCTGGGCTATCCGATCGCCTATTTCATCGCCCGCTCGCCCGAGCCGCGCCGCTCGTTCCTGCTGCTGCTGGTGGTGCTGCCCTTCTGGACCTCGTTCCTGCTCAGGGTCTACGCCTGGATCGGCTTCCTCAGGCGCGACGGGGTTATTAACAACACCCTGATCTGGCTGGGGGTGATCGACGAGCCGCTGGTGATGATGCAGACCGATTTCGCGGTCTATATCGGCATCGTCTATACCTATCTGCCCTTCATGATCCTGCCGCTCTACGCCAACCTCGTGAAGCTGGACGGCGCGCTGCTGGAGGCGGCGTCCGACCTCGGCGCCACGCCCATGGTGACCTTCTTCACCGTGACGCTGCCGCTGTCCTTGCCCGGGGTCATCGCCGGGTCGATGCTGGTCTTCATCCCGGCCATCGGCGAATACGTGATCCCGGCGCTTCTGGGCGGGCCCGATACGCTGATGATCGGCCGCACGCTCTGGGACGAGTTCTTCTCGGCCCGCGACTGGCCGGTGGCCTCGGCGGTGGCGATCATCATGCTGATCCTGGTGGTGATCCCGATGATGTGGCTGCAAGCGGTGCAGAACCGGCAGGAGGAGGGGCAATGAGACGCGGCTGGTTCCTGCCCATCGTCGCCACCTTCGGTTTCTGCTTCCTCTACGCGCCGATCGTGTCGCTGGTCATCTTCTCGTTCAACGAGAGCCGTCTGGTGACGGTCTGGGGCGGGTTCTCGACCCGCTGGTATGGCGAGTTGCTGGCCGACGGGCAGATGCTGGCCGCGGCCTGGATCAGCCTCAAGGTCGGCGTGCTGGCGGCCAGCATCGCCACGGTGATCGGCACGCTGGCGGCCTTTGTGCTGACCCGCTTCGGCAAGTTCCGGGGCAAACTGCTGCTGACCGGAATGGTCACCGCGCCGCTGGTCATGCCGGAAGTCATCATCGGCCTGTCGCTGCTGTTGCTCTTCGTGGCCATGGAACTGGTGCTGGGCTGGCCGGCCGGGCGGGGGCTCACGACCGTGGTGATCGCGCACGCGACCTTCACCTCGGCCTATGTCGCGGTCATCGCCCAGTCGCGGCTGCGTGACATGGACGAAAGCCTCGAGGAAGCGGCGCGCGACCTTGGTGCGGGGCCGGTGCGGGTGTTCTTCGACATCACCCTGCCGGTGATCGCCCCGGCACTGGTCTCGGGCTGGCTGCTGGCCTTCACGCTGTCGCTCGATGATCTGGTGATCGCCAGCTTCGTCTCGGGGCCCGGCGCCTCGACCCTGCCGATGGTCATCTTCTCGAAGGTGCGGCTGGGGGTGAGCCCGGATGTGAACGCGCTGGCCACCATCATCATCGTCATCGTCGCGGTGGCGGTGACCATCGCCGGGCTGCTGCTGATGCGGCAGTCGAAGAAGACCGGGTAAAGGCGGGGGGCTGCTCGCCCCCCGCACCCCCTCGCCAAAGGGGGGAGCACGCTCCCCCCTTTGGAAACCCCCCGTGGATATTTAGAGAACAAAGATGGGGTCAGCCGCCGCCGATCAGGGCGCCGGCGGCGAAGACCAGCGCGCCGCCGAGCACCACCTGGAAGGTGGCGCGCAGGAACGGGGTCTGCATGAAGCGGTTCTGGATCCAGACGATGGCCCAGAGTTCGACGAAGACCACCACCATGGCGATCGCCGTCGCGGTCCAGAAATGCGGGATCAGATAGGGCAGCGCGTGGCCGAGGCCGCCGAGGGCGGTCATCACCCCCGCCGCGATGCCGCGTTTCAAGGGAGAGCCGCGGCCCGAGAGCTGGCCGTCGTCGGACGCCGCCTCGGTGAAGCCCATGGAGATACCGGCGCCCACGGAAGCCGCGAGGCCCACCAGGAAGGTCGTGTGGGTGTTCTGGGTGGCGAAGGCGGTGGCGAAGATCGGCGCCAGCGTCGAGACCGAGCCGTCCATCAGCCCGGCGAGCCCCGGCTGCACCCAGGTCAGCAGGAACTGGCGGCGCGCGGTTTCGTCCTCGGACGAGCGTTCGTCATCGCCGAGGTTCTTCTGTTCCAGCCGGTGGGCGTTGTGTTCATGCGAGGCCTCGGCGGCGGCGAGGTCGCCCAAGAGGCGCCGCGTTTCCGCGTCCGAGGTGCGCTGCGCCGCGACGACGTAGAATTGCTCGGCCTGGCGTTCCATCGCCTCGGCCTCGCCGCGGATCTGCTCCAGCGTCATCGTGTCCATCAGCCAGACCGGCTTTCTGGCGTAAAAGCCCGCGACATGCTCACGCCGGATCAGGGGGATCACCTCGCCGAAGCGGATCCGGTGCAGGGCGATCAGGCGCTGGCGGTGGCGGTCCTCTTCCTCGGCCATGCCGTCGAAGACCGCGGCCGAGGCCGGGTAATCGGCGCGCAGCCGTTCGGCATAGGTCCGGTAGATGCGGGCGTCGTCCTCCTCCGAGGAGATCGCCAGCGCGAGGACTTCCTGTTCCGAAAGATCGCGGAAGCGGCGGCGGGAGCCGTAATTGGGCAGCATGGGGGGCCTTCGGGCTGAGGTCTGCGACGCGAGTCTAGGCAGGGGCCGGATGCGGGGCAAGGGGACAGGGTGTCCCACGCGTGGGGAAGCCCTGAGATCGCCGGGAAAACAAGGGCTTGGGCGGGTGCGTTGACCGGTTGGCAGGATTGTTCCCTGCGCAGGGCTCCGGCGCGGGCGTTGACGCGACTCGGGGGCGGTGTTTCCCTGAGGTCAGGCAGTGGCGGAGGCTTGCATGGGTCGGGCGTGGAGACGGGCAGGGATCGCGGGTCTGGCGCTGCTGGCGCTGGCGGGGCCGGGGGCGGCGCAACAGGGGCCCTGGCGGCTGCTGGGTCACCTGCAGCTGGCCCCGGGCGAGGAGATCGGCGCGCTGAGCCTGTCGCCCGGGGGCGACCGTGTGGCGGGGACGGTCATGGGCGGCGGCGCCTTCACCGGCGGGGTCTGGCGGCTGGCCGATGGCAAGCGGGAGGCGCGGCTGGAGGGGGGCTTTCCCCTCTATGCGCTCTTTCGTTTCCTGGAAGGATCGCGGGTCTTCTCCTTCGACCGCGAGGGGCTCAGGCTCTGGGATCTGCCCGGGGGGCCGCCGGTCGCCGATCTGCGGTTTGACGCCGACCTCAGGGTCAATGACGTGATCCACGATCCCGACCGCGGCACCTTGCTGGTGGCGCAGGATCTGGGGCCGCTGCTGGTGCTGGACCGCGACGGGCGGGTCGGGGGCCGGATCGAGACCGATGCCATGCGCCCGCACCGGCAGATCTGGCTGGTGGAGGGCGGAACGCGGCTGGTGGTCGATTCCGAGGCCTTCACCCTGACCGCGCGGATGGAGGGCCTGCCGCAGGGCTGCGCCGATCCGGCCTGCGAGGCGGCCTATGCGGCGCTGCCGGGCGCCTATGGCCCCTATGAGGAGCTGGCCGCCGTCGATCCCCAGAGCGGGCGTTTCGCCACGCTGCCGCCGGTCGATCCGGCCCGGGCCGGGCAGCAGGACGGGGTGTTCCGGCCGGTCGCCATGCCCTCGCTGCGGATCTGGCTGGGGGTGGAGGACTGGGCGCCCGCCGATCTGCCGCTGGCGGAATTGCCGCTGGGCGAGGCGCCGGTGCGGGTCGAATTCTCGGCCGGGGGGGCGCTGTTGCTGGCGGTGACGACGGGGGGCGAGGTGACGCTCTGGGATGTGGCGAGCGGCGGGCAGCGGCTGGCAATGCGGCATCCGCCCGGGGATTGGTACGCCGAGGCGCGGTTCATCCCCGGCTCGAAACTGCTGTTCCTGCGCACCGGGCTGGGTCGGGCCTTCGCGCTCCAGATCGGCGACGGGGCCGTGGTGCAGGAATTTCCCGAGCCGAACACCGAGGTGCTCTTCACCCCGGACGGTCGCACGATCATCACGGCCCAGCTGGGGGCGGGACCGGCGCGGCTTTGGCAGCGATGACCCTTGTGCCCGACAGGCGGTCGTGGCGGCTTTGCCCGGTCCAGTGGGCGAAGGGCCAGAGGTAGTACCAGGTCAGTGCCAGGGCGATTGCCGCCATTGCGGCCAGCACCGCGCCCGGCCCCCAGGTGACGATGGCGCCCAGGCCGGGCCACAGCGGCGCGCTGCCGAGGATCAGCAGCGGGCCAAGGCGCAGGATTTCGCGCCGGATCGGGCGCGGGGTCCCCACCGGTTGCAGCCTGAGGCCCAGAAGCCGCTTGCCCGGCGTGGACCAGCCGAACGCCGTGAAAAGCGCCGAGGCCAGGCCCAGCAGCGCCAGCGGCAGAAGGTCGATCCAGGGACGCGCCGGGACCACCCGCAGCGCCGCATCGACCGGCACGACGAACCGTCGGCTGGTGCGCAGTGCCCCCTGGCGGGTGTCAGACAGGATCACGCGCAGCTCATGCCCGTTGGGCAGGCCGAAGAGGGTGGTGGCACAATGGCGCAGCGAATAGGCGCCGATCTGCCCCAGCGCCTGCTCCAGCCAGTCGGGCGCCTGCTCGACCTCGGTGCAATCGTAGCCACGGATGGCGATCACCGGCACGGGCAGGCGCAGTCCCCGCTCGGTGAAGGACAAGAGCAGCACCACGACCAGGGCCCAGGCCAACAGCGAATCCACCGCCAGAGCCAGCAAGCGACGTACGAGGTGGCGGGGCGGGATCATCGGCGGACGACCGTGGTCTGGGCGAGCCGATCCCAGGGCGCAGGGCGGCGCAGGGCAACCAGCAGCAGGGCCAGCAGGGCATAGCCTGCCAGCGCCCAGGAGATGGCTCTTTGCCAAGACGTGCCGATGAACCAGCTCGTGTTGAGATAGGCCTCGATCAAGGCCCGGTCTTCCGACGGCGGCCTTGAGGGACGGAGCCAGTCGACGATCCACGGATCGAGGGCGCAGATCAGACCGTAGATCAGGAAGGGCCCCGAGCGCAGCGCCTCGCGCAGTCGGGGGCGCGCACCGGCGATGCGCAGGCCGAGCAGCCGCTTGCCGGGTGTGTCGAGGCGCAGCAAGGCGGCGAGCAGCATCAGGCCAGCAACCAGCGCCAAGGTATGATCGCGCGCAGGCTGGATGGTTCCGGTGGCATCGACGGGAACAATCTCGATGTATCCAAAGGGGAAAACCCTGAGAAGCGACGGGTAGGCGAGGCGGAAATAGGCATAGTGCAGGATGCCGAAGATCCGTACCTCACAAAGCGAAGTCTCCGGCGAAAGCCGCCCCAGGCTGGGATCACGTTGGCCGTTCTCCCGGATCTCGATCCACAGGCGCGTATACGGATTGTCCGCGAAGGTCTCCGCGGTGACGGGCCCGCAGGTGCCGGGCCCCAGCAGCCGCGGGGACAGCGGCAGCGAGGCGACGCGCCCCAGCGGTGTGGCAGCGATCAGCACCACCAGGACCAGCCCGGCGATCAGGAGGTCGAGCGCCAGTGCCGCCAGTCGGCGGATCAGCAGGCTCGGCGGCATGACGATCAGATATTCTCGGGCTGGGGCATGCCCAGCACGTGGTAGCCCGAATCGACCATGATGACGTCGCCGGTGGTGCATTTGCCGTAATCCGAGCACAGGAACACCGCCGCGCCGCCCACCGATTCCAGCGTGGCGTTGTGGCGCAGGGGGGCGTTGGCCTCGGTATGGCGGAAGGTCTTGCGCGCGCCGCCGATGGCCGCGCCCGCCAGCGTCTTCATCGGACCGGGCGAGATGGCGTTGACGCGGATCGCCTGCGGGCCGAGGTCGTTGGCAAGGTAGCGCACGCTGGCTTCCAGCGCCGCCTTGGCCACGCCCATGACGTTGTAGAAGGGCGTGACCCGGTTCGAGCCGCCATAGGTCAGGGTGACGATCGAGCCGCCCTCGGGCATCAACTCGGACGCCCGGCGCGACACGTCGATCAGCGAGAAGCAGGAAATGTCCAGCGAATGCTTGAAGTTGCCGCGCGAGGTGTTGATGAAGCGCCCGGCCAGTTCCGACTTGTCGGAATAGGCGATGGCATGGACCAGGAAGTCGATGCTGCCCCAGCGCTCCTTGATCCGGGCGAAGGCCGCGTCGAGGCTCTCGTCGCTGGTGACATCGACATCGACCAGGAAATCCGACCCGACCGAGGCGGCGAGCGGTTCGACCCGCTTGCCGAACGCCTCGCCCTGATAGGAGAACGCCAGTTCCGCGCCCTCGGCCGCCAGCGCCGAGGCGATGCCCCAGGCGATGGAGCGTTCGTTGGCGACGCCCATCACCAGCCCGCGCTTGCCCGTCATCAGATCGGCCATCGGCGTTACTCCGCGAATTTCGACATGACGAGGGTGGCATTGGTGCCACCGAAACCAAACGAGTTCGACAGCACCGAGTCATGCTCGACGCCCTCGCGCAATTCGGTGCAGATTTCCGCGGGCTTGATCTCGGGGTCGAGCGCGGTGACGTTGATCGAGGGGGCGATGAAATTCCCCTGCATCATCAGCAGCGAATAGATCGCCTCATGCACGCCGGTCGCGCCGAGGCTGTGGCCCGTCATCGACTTGGTCGAGGCGATGGGCGGCACGTTGTCCTCGCCGAAAACCCGGCGCACGGCCTTCACCTCGGTCACGTCGCCCGCCGGGGTCGAGGTGCCATGGGCGTTGATATAGGTGATCTTGCGGTCCTTCGGCAGGGTGGCCATGGCCAGCCGCATCGACCGCTCGCCACCCTCGCCCGAAGGCGCCACCATGTCGTGCCCGTCCGAGGTGGCGCCGTAGCCTGTGACTTCGGCATAGATCTTCGCACCCCGGGCGCGGGCGTGCTCCAGCTCCTCCAGCACCACGACCCCGCCGCCGCCGGCGATGACGAAGCCGTCCCGGCTGGCGTCGAAGGTGCGCGAGGCTAGCTCGGGCGTGTCATTGTACTTGGACGACATGGCCCCCATCGCGTCGAAGAGGCACGACAGGGTCCAGTCCAGCTCCTCGCCACCACCGGCGAAGACGATGTCCTGCTTGCCCATCTGGATCAGCTCGGTGCCGTTGCCGATGCAATGGGCGCTGGTCGAACAGGCCGAGGTGATCGAATAATTGACGCCCTTGATCTTGAAGGGCGTGGCGAGGCAGGCCGAATTGGTCGACGACATGCAGCGCGTGACCATGAAGGGGCCCATGCGTTTGGGGCTGCCCTTTTCGACGACCGTGTTGTGGGCGACGAAGAAATTCGAGGTGGACGGGCCACCCGAGCCCATGATGAGGCCCGAGCGTTCGTTCGAGACCTCGGCCTCGGTCAGCCCGGCATCGGCGATGGCCTGCTGCATGGCGAGGAAGTTGTAGGCGGCTCCGGGCCCCATGAAGCGCAGGTCGCGCTTGTCGATATGGGCGGCCAGGTCGATCTGCGGCATGCCGTGGATCTGGCTGCGGAACCCCCGCTCGGCGTATTCCGGGGCAAAGACGATCCCCGACCGGCCGGCGCGCAGGCTGGCCTCCACCTCGGCGGCGGAATTCCCGATGGGCGAGATGATGCCGATCCCGGTGATGACGACGCGGCGCATGAGATCTCCCTGTTTTTGGAGCCGGTTTCGCTGGCGGTGGGTATGTAGCTATCCTGAGGCGAAATTGCTACCGATTATTTGCAAGGGTGGCGGTTGTCGCCGCGGCGGGCCGGGTCATGCGGGGGGCCAGCCCCCCGCACCCCCCGCCAAAGGGGACCCTCGGGCCCCCTTTGGAAACCCCCGAGGATATTTAGAGAACAAAGATGTAAGTTAAGAGGGCGCCAACCTGCCATCTTTGTTCTCCAAGTATCCTCGGGGGGTGAATGCCCGCAGGGCAGAGGGGGGCAGACGGCCCCCCTTCCTCGGCGCCGCGGAACGCGGCGCCGCTGGTCGCCCGAGGCGCTCGTGCCGAAGGCGCGGGCAACGAGGGCGAATCCCCTCCACTCACGCGAAGATCGCCGAGACGCGGGCGGCTTCGCCACTCAGGCCCCAGGGCGGGTTGATGACGAAAAGGCCCGAGCCGGTCATTCGGTGGCCCTCGCGCGCGGGGGGAAAGCGGATTTCGTGGCGCAGGGCTTCGGGGTGCGCGGCCTCCAGCGCGGCCAGCATCCCCCCGTGGCGCGGCTCGCGCAGCAGCGGATACCAGAGCGCCAGCACGCCGACGTTCCATTTCCGCGCCACCTGGCCCAGGAAGCGGGGGATCGCCTCGTATTCCGCCGGGCTTTCGAACGAAGGATCGACCAGCAGCATGCCGCGGCGGGGATTGGGCGGGGTCAGTTCCAGCACCTTGGTCAGCCCGTCGGCCTTATGCACCCGCACCGGGTAGGGCATCATCGCCTCGGCCAGCGCCGCGTGTTCCTGGGGGTGTTTCTCGGCCAGATGCACGCTGTCCGTGGCCCGCAGGAGCCGCGCCGCGATCAGGGGCGAGCCGGGATAGGCGTCCTGGCCGTGATCGGCCCGCACCGCGTCCAGCACCCGGCGATAAGGGTGGTCCGGGGGCAGGCGGGTTTCGAGGCGGGCGATGCCCTGCGCCGCCTCGCCGGTCTTCAGCGCCTCGGGCGCCGCCAGATCGTAAAGCCCCCGGCCGGCGTGGCTTTCGAGATAGGTGAGGGGCTTGTCCTTCTGCGTCAGGTAGTCGAGCATCCAGGCGAGAAGCGCGTGTTTGTGCACATCCGCCAGATTCCCGGCGTGATAGAGGTGCTGGTACGAGAGCATGTGGGGCTGCCCCTTCGCTGAGGATGTCGGGGAGGGTAGGGCTGCGTCAATCGCGGCGGCGCAGGCGGATCACGACATCCACCCGGGCGATCTCGCAGCCTTCGGGGACATCGGGCAGGCGCAGGATTTCCAGCTGGTCCGAGGGGGCGTCGGTCAGCTTCTGGCTGTCTTCCCAGAAGTAATGCGGGTGATCGTCGGTGCGCGTGTCGAAATAGGAGCGCGAGGCGTCCACCGTGATCTCGTTCAGCAGCCCCGCCTCGCAGAAGGCGCGCAGCGTGTTGTAGACCGTCGCGAGTGAGACCTTCTCGCCCCGGTCGGCGGCGGCGGCGAACAGGCTTTCGGCCGTCACATGCCGGTTCTCGCCATCGCCCATGACCAGCGCGGCCAGCGCCAGACGCTGGCGGGTCGGCCGCAGCCCGGCCTGGACCAGCCAGTCTGAGGCGCGCGCGCGGGCTACCTGGGTCTGGGGAGCGAATTCGCGGATCATGCGGTCATTTTAAGCCGAGCCGCGGCGGGATTCAATGCCCTGACCGTGGTTTGGCCCGGGCACGGTGGCGAGGGGCCCTAGAGCCTGCGGCTTGTCAGGGCGGAAAGCGGGATGCTAGAGGAGGAAAAACGCCATAAGAAAGTATCCAGGGAGCCTGCCGCCATGTCGTCCTATCCGTCGTCCTTTGACAAGGAAGCCCTGCTGGCCTGCGCCCGGGGTGAGCTCTTCGGTCCCGGCAATGCGCAATTGCCGGCGCCGCCGATGCTGATGATGGACCGCATCACCGAGATCTCGGGCGACGGCGGGCTGCATGGCAAGGGGCATGTGGTGGCGGAATTCGACATCACCCCCGATCTGTGGTTCTTTGACTGCCATTTCCCGGGCAATCCGATCATGCCCGGTTGTCTGGGGCTGGACGGGCTCTGGCAGCTGACCGGCTTCAACCTCGGCTGGCGCGGCTGGCTGGGCCGGGGCTATGCCCTGGGTGTGGGCGAGGTGAAGCTGACCGGCATGGTGCGGCCCGACCGCAGGATGCTGACCTACAAGGTCGATTTCACCAAGGCGATCCAGACAAGGCGGCTGACCATGGGCGTGGCCGATGGCATCGTCGAGGCCGATGGCGAGGTGATCTATCAGGTCAAGGACATGAAAGTGGCCTTGAGCGAGAGCTGAGGGGTTTCGCCCTCGGTGCCCTCGGGCGACCGAGGCGGGGGGCTGCCGCCCCCCGCACCCCCTGCTTCAAGGGGGGCACGCCCCCCTTGAAAATCCCCGTGGATATTTGGGGAACAAAGATGGGGCGGGGGGCGGCGTTGATGCGGGGCGCGGGATGCGGTATGGGGCGGGGTTGCTTGACAGGATCGCCCGCATGACCGCCCCCGTTTCCGCGCCGAAGAAGCTGTTCATCAAGACCTATGGCTGTCAGATGAATGTCTATGACAGCGAGCGCATGGCCGAAGCCATGGGCGCCAACGGTTACGTCACCACGGATCGGGCGGAAGACGCCGACATGATCCTTCTGAACACCTGCCATATCCGCGAGAAGGCGGCCGAGAAGGTCTATTCCGAGCTGGGCCGGCTGCGGCCGCTGAAGGACGCCAATCCCGAGTTGAAGATCGGCATCGCCGGTTGCGTGGCGCAGGCCGAGGGGGCGGAGATCCTGCGCCGGGCGCCGGTGGTCGATCTGGTGGTCGGGCCGCAGACCTATCACCGCCTGCCCGAGATGGAGGCGGCGGCGCGGGCCGGGGCTCGTCCCGTGGACACCGATTTCCCCGAGGAAGACAAGTTCGAGCGGTTGCCGAAGGGGCCCCGTGCGAGCCGGGGGCCGACGGCGTTTCTGACCGTGCAGGAGGGCTGCGACAAGTTCTGCGCCTTCTGCGTCGTGCCCTACACTCGCGGCGCCGAGGTCAGCCGCCCGGTCGAGCGGCTGCTGCGTGAGGCGCGGGATCTGGTCGAGCGCGGGGTGCGGGAGCTGACGCTTCTGGGGCAGAACGTCAACGGCTACCATGGGCTGGGGCCGGATGGCGCGGTCTGGTCGCTGGCTCGGCTGGTGCAGGAACTGGCGGGGATCGAGGGCCTCTGGCGCATCCGCTATACCACCAGCCACCCGAACGACATGTCGGACGACCTGATCGCCGCGCATGGCGAGATCGACAAGCTGATGCCCTATCTGCATCTGCCGGTGCAATCGGGCTCGGACAAGGTGCTGAAGGCGATGAACCGCAAGCACCGGGCCGAGGATTACCTGCGGCTGATCGAGCGGCTGCGCGCGGTGCGGCCGGATCTGGCGCTGTCCGGCGACTTCATCGTCGGCTTCCCGGGCGAGACGGAGGCCGACTTCGAGGAGACGCTGGGGCTGGTCCGGGCGGTGGGCTACCATTCGGCCTTCACTTTCAAATACAGCGCGCGCCCGGGCACGCCCGCCGCCGAACGCCCGGTCCTGCCGGACTCGGTGCTGGACGACCGCCTGCACCGCCTGCAGGCGCTGATCGCCGGGCAGCAGCGCGCGGCGCAGGAGGCGATGGTCGGGCGCGAGGTGGGGGTGCTGATCGAGAAGCCCGGGCGCATGGCGGGGCAGATGGTGGGCAAGTCGGACCACCTGCACGCGGTCCATGTCGCTGACTGCGAGGCGAAACCGGGCGATCTGATCCGGGTGCGGATCACCGGCTCGGCGGCCAATTCGCTGGCGGGGCGGGCCCTCTGACGCCGGCGGAATTGAACACCCGGGCCGGGATTCGGTCAAGGCCGGGCAGCACGGATAGCGGTCGAAAGCGGCATGTGCACCACATGTCGCATTTCTGCACCGCTGCGGAACAAGATTCAGCTTTGGCGCGTTCCATGCCTAATTGTCATGCGAACGTTGCTTGCGACAGGTGCAATTGAGGGGCAGCATGGACATATCTCAGCCGGACCCGTCCGCAGAGACCGCCAGAGAGGAGACCCGCTTGGGCATAAGTGCGCTGACCCCCCCGCCCGCCGCCGGCGACAGCATGCAGACCCTGCTTGAGTTCGCCGACAACAGATTGCTGGTAGACCTGTGCGGCGAATACGACCGCAATCTGGTCAAGCTGGAAGAGGAACTGGGCGTCCAGATCATCCACCGGGGGAACCAGCTGCACATCATGGGTCAGGAGCATGTCCGCGCCCGGGCCGCCGAGACGCTGAAATCGCTCTATGCGCGGCTGAAGGACGGCAAGGGGATGGAGCCCGGCGATGTCGATGGCGCGGTGCGTCTGTCGGCGGGCGAGGCCGGTGAGCGGCAGCTGGAGATGTTCCGCACCGGTCAGGTCGAGATCCGCACCCGCAAGAAGAACGTGGCGCCCCGCACCAAGGCGCAGCAGGATTACGCCCGCTCGCTCTTCGAGAACGAGATGAATTTCGGCATCGGCCCGGCGGGCACCGGCAAGACCTATATCGCCGTGGCCGCGGCGGTGCATTTCCTGACCGAGGGGCATGTGGACCGGATCATCCTGTCGCGCCCCGCCGTCGAGGCGGGCGAGAAGCTGGGGTATCTGCCGGGCGACATGAAGGAAAAGGTCGATCCCTACATGCAGCCGCTCTATGACGCGCTGAACGATTTCCTGCCGGCCAAGTCCTTGCAGAAATACATGGAGGAAAAGCGCATCGAGATTGCGCCCTTGGCCTTCATGCGGGGGCGGACGCTGGCCAGTGCCTTCGTCGTGCTGGACGAGGCGCAGAACGCGACCGAATTGCAGATGAAGATGTTCCTGACCCGTCTGGGCGAGGGCTCGCGCATGGCGATCACCGGTGACCGCAGCCAGGTCGACCTGCCGCGCGGCGTGACCTCGGGGCTGGCCTCGGCCGAGCGCATCCTGCAGGGGATCAAGGGCATCGGGTTTTCCTATTTCACCTCGGTCGATGTGGTGCGGCACCCGCTGGTGGCGCGCATCGTCGAGGCCTATGATCGCCAGTCCCCCTCGCAGGTCTGAGGGGCCCAAGTCTGAGGGGCGCGGGGCGCCTGAACCATGTCTGTGACACTCGACATCAACGCGGAAGAGCCGCGCTGGGGGGACCTCGACCATCTGGCGCGCTCAGCCATTGACGCCACGCTGGCCCATCTGGGCCATGACCCGGCCTGTTTCGAGGTGAGCCTGCTCGCCTGCGACGATGCCCGGATCAAGGGGCTGAACGCGGGCTTTCGCGACAAGGACAAGGCGACGAATGTGCTGTCCTGGCCCGCCTGGGACCTCTCGGCCGAGACGCCCGGCGACCTGCCAGAGGCGCCCGAAACCGGCACGCCCGAGGAGCCCGAGGCGCTGGGAGACATCGCGCTGGCCTATGAGACCTGCCTGCGCGAGGCGGGCGAACAGGGCAAGCCCTTCGCCGAGCATGTGACGCATCTGATCGTTCATTCGGTGTTGCATCTTCTGGGTTACGATCACGAAACCGACGAAGATGCCGCTTTGATGGAGAAAACCGAGGTCGCCATCCTTGCAACCATGGGGATCGCAGATCCATATGCAGGGGACGAGTCGGAGCCGGTCGCACCCGCGACCGGGGCGGATTGATTTTTGAGATGATTCCGGAAAGGACCCATGACTGACCTCACTTCCGGTTCGGTGCCCTCGGCAGAGGCCGATGGCAGCGCGGACCAGAGTCCGGACGGCAGTACCCGAGAACGGGGCCTGCTGGGACGATTATTCGACGCCATCGCCCCGCATGAAGCGGGTGAGGCCGAAAGCGCGCTCAACGCCTCGATGCGGCGGGTTCTGCCGGGGCTTGCCAATCTGAGGCGCCTGCGGGTCGCCGATGTCTCGATCCCCAAGGCCGAGATCGTCGCCATTCCCAAGGATATCGACCGTGACGGTCTGATCGCGGTGTTCCGCGAATCGGGTTTCTCGCGCTTGCCGGTCTATAACGAGACGCTGGACAAGCCGATCGGTCTGCTCTTGCTCAAGGATCTGGTGCTGAAGCAGGGGTTCGATCTGGGCGGCGAGATTGACGTCTCGTCCCTGCTGCGGCCCTTGCTCTATGTACCGCCGTCGATGCCGCTGGTGGTGCTGTTGCAGAAGATGCAGACCGAGCGGACCCATATGGCGCTGGTGATCGACGAATACGGCGGCGTGGACGGTCTGGTGACGATCGAGGATCTGCTGGAGCAGGTCGTGGGTCAGATCGACGACGAGCACGACACCGAGGATGAACACCTCTGGGCCGAGGATGGCGAGGGGGTCTGGCTGATCCAGGCCCGCGCCATGCTGGACGACCTGAAGAATGCGCTGGGGTTCGACCTGCGCCAGGGTCTGGAAGACGAGGACGTCGATACGATGGGCGGCCTCGTCTATCTGCTGCTTGGCCGGGTGCCGGCGCGGGGCGAGGTGATCGAGCATCCCGTCGGCCACGAGATCGAGGTGATCGACGCCGATCCCCGCCGCGTCAAGCGCGTGCGCCTGCGCAAGGCCGGTTCGGCCGATGAAGCCCCGGCCGCGGTGACGGATGCCGGCTGAACGCCGCTGGCCGGTGATCCTGCAGGCCCTGGCCGCCGGGGCGCTGGCCGCCCCGGGGCAGGCGCCTTGGGGGCTCTGGCCGCTGACGATCCTGGGGCTGGCCTGGGCCTTCTGGCTGGTGGCCCGCGCGCCCTCGGCGCGGGGCGCCTTCGGCCGGGCTCTGCTGGCCGGGCTCGGGCATTTCCTGCCGGTCATGGCCTGGATCGTCGATCCGTTCTTCGTCGACCCCGAGGTGACGGGCTGGATGGCCCCTTTCGCGCTGGGGCTGATGGCGGCGGGCATGGCGCTGTTCTGGGCCTTTCCCGCCTGGCTGGCGTCCCTCGGCACCCCGCGGCCCACGGCCCGCGTCTGGCGGTTCGCGCTGGCGTTTCTGGCCTTCGAGGACCTGCGCGGGATGCTGTTCACCGGCTTCCCCTGGGCCCTGAGCGGGCATGTCTGGATCGGCACGCCCCCTGACCAGCTGGCCGCCCTCGGCGGCGCGTTGCTGCTCAGCGCGCTGACGCTGTCGCTGGCGGCGGCGCTGGCGGTGGCCGCTCTGCGCTGGCAGGGCGGGCGGCGCGGTCTGGCCGGGCTCGCGCTGGGGCTTGGCGGGCTGGCGCTGGCGGGCGCCTGGGGCTGGGGCAGCCTGCGTCTGGCGCAGCCCTTGCCCGAGGGGCCGGGGATCCGGCTGCGGCTGGTGCAGGCCAATGTGCCGCAGGACCAGAAATGGCAGCGCGACCTGATCGGGATGTTCTTCGAGCGTCATCTCGACCTCTCGACCGGCGAGGCGCCCGTCGATCTGGTCATCTGGCCGGAAACCGCGGCGCCCTTCCTTCTCGACAACCCCGGCGCCGGGCTGGAGATGGCGGCCGAGGCCGCGGGCGCCCCCCTGGTCATGGGCATCCAGCGGCGCGAGCGCGACGCGGCCGGGATCAGCCGGTATTTCAATTCGCTGGCGGTGATCGGGCAGGGCGGCTCGGTCGGCGCAATCTATGACAAGCACCATCTGGTGCCCTTCGGCGAATACATCCCCCTGATCGGCGAATGGGCCCGCGAACAGGGCTGGGGCGGGCTGGCCCAGCAACTGCTCGACGGCTACACGCCCGGTCCGGGGCCGGAACTGATGGATCTGGGCGGGGCAGGGCGGGCGCTGCCGCTCATCTGCTACGAGGCGGTCTTTCCCCGCGACCTGCGCGGCACCGAACGCCCCGACTGGCTGCTGCAGGCGACGAACGACGCCTGGTTCGGCAACCTGATCGGCCCCTACCAGCATCTGGCGCAGGCGCGGCTCCGGGCGGTCGAGACCGGTCTGCCGCTGGTGCGCGCCGCCAATACCGGGATCTCGGCGGTGACCGATGCGCGGGGGCGGGTGCTGGCCTCGCTGCCGCTCGACGTCACCGGCGCGCTGGATGCGGACCTGCCCGGCGCCCTGCCGCCCACGCCTTATGCGCGCTGGGGCGACGGGCCCTGGCACGCGCTTCTGGCCCTTGGAATGCTGGGTCTGGCGCTGGCGGCGCTGCGCCGCAGGCAGTCGGGAAAAGGCCCCGGACAAAGCGGTTGACGCTGCCTGCAAGGAGGGATAGCCCCATCATACTCCTGTCACAACGGCTTCCTGGCGTGACGGGCGACATGCAATGGAGCACATCCCCATGAGCCGACAGAACTACGTTTTCACCTCGGAATCCGTCGCCGAGGGGCATCCGGACAAGGTCTGCGACCGGATCTCGGACGCCATCCTCGATGCGTTCATGGCCGAGGATCCCTATTCGCGCGTGGCCTGCGAGACCTTCGCCACCACCGACCGCGTGGTGATCGGCGGCGAAGTGCGCGGCCCGGCCTCGGTCATCGCCCGGGTCGAGGAGATCGCCCGCGACTGCGTGCGCGACATCGGCTACGAACAGGACGGGTTCCACTGGGCCAACCTCAAGGTTGACAGCTACCTGCATGCCCAATCCGCCGATATCGCCCAGGGGGTGGATGCGGCCGGCAACAAGGACGAGGGCGCGGGCGACCAGGGCATCATGTTCGGCTATGCGACCGACGAGACGCCCGAACTGATGCCGGCGCCGATCCTCTACGCCCATGCGATCCTCAAGCGCCTGGCCGAGGTGCGCAAGAACGGCACCGAGCCGAAGCTGGGGCCGGACGCCAAGTCGCAATTGTCGATCCGCTATGTCGACGGCAAGCCGATGGGCGTGACCTCGATCGTGCTCTCGAGCCAGCATCTGGACCCGTCGCTGAGCTCGGCCGATGTGCGGGCCATTGTCGAACCCTATATCCGCGCCACCCTGCCGGACGGCTGGATCGACGCCGCCACCGAATGGCACGTCAACCCGACCGGCAAGTTCGTGATCGGCGGACCGGACGGGGACGCCGGGCTCACCGGGCGCAAGATCATCGTCGACACCTACGGCGGCGCCGCGCCCCATGGCGGCGGGGCGTTTTCGGGCAAGGATCCGACCAAGGTCGACCGCTCGGCCGCCTATGCCGCGCGCTATCTGGCGAAGAACGTGGTGGCGGCGGGGCTGGCCAAGCGCTGCACGCTGCAGCTGAGCTACGCCATCGGCGTGGCCAAGCCGCTGTCGATCTATGTCGATACGCATGGCACGGGGTCGGTGGACGACGCCGCCATCGAGACGGCCGTGGCCCGCAGCATGGACCTGACCCCGCGCGGCATTCGCACGCATCTGGGGCTGAACCGGCCGATCTTCGCCCGGACCTCGGCCTATGGTCATTTCGGCCGCGCGCCCGAGGCAGACGGCGGCTTCTCCTGGGAGAAGATCGACCTCGCCGGGGTTCTCAAGAGCGCGGTCTGAGACGGGCCGGGTCATGCGGGGGGCCAGCCCCCCGCGCCCCCCGCCAAAGGGGACCCTCGGGCCCCCTTTGGAAACCCCCGAGGATATTTAGAGAACAAAGATGTAAGTTAAGAGGGCGTTAAGCCGTCTTCTTTGCGCTTCAAATATCCTCGGGGGGTGAATGCCCGCAGGGCAGAGGGGGGCAGACGGCCCCCCTTCTTCGGCGCGGCAACGCCGCGCCGCTGGTCGCCCGAGGCGCCCGCGGCAGCGGGCAACGAGGGCGAAACCCCTCCCTTCAGCTCTCCAGCGCGCGGCCCAGCCGGGGCAGTTCCGCCTTCTTCAATGCGTTGCGCAGCGGGCGGCCCTCGAGGCCGGGCCAGACGCGGGCGACCTCGGCCTCGACCGCCTCGCGCCCGGCGAGCCAGAGTTCCATGCAGAGATCGTCGGGCGGGACCGCGCGCAGCCCGTGCGGGGCGAGGCTGCGGCGGGGGAAATCGCGCAGGTTCAGCGTGACCAGCAGCGCCGCGCCGCCTTCGATGGCGCCGGCCAGCACGTGCCGGTCACCGGGGTCGGGGAGGTCGAGCCACTCGGCCTCTGCCGCCGCGACTTCCGCCCCGGGCCAGCGGGCGCGCATCCGCGCCAGCGCCTCGGCGGCGCCGGGTTCGCCCTTGCGCGCCGTGGTGTGCAGCCATTCGGCCGCCACGCTTTCCGACCAGAGCGGCTGGTAGAGCCCGCGGTCGGCGAGGCCCAGCAGCAGGTCGCGCAGGATCGGCGGGTAGAGGACGCAGGTGTCGAGGAAGGCCTTAGTCAAGGCGGAAGGCGAGTGACTTCAGGTAGCCGCTTTCGGCCAGCTGCGGCAGCATCGGGTGGTCGGGACCGGCGAAGCCCGTATGGATCAGCTGCCCGCGCCGGCCGCCCTTGCCGATGCCCCGGGTCGAGGCGGCGCGGAACTGCGACAGATCCGCGGCATGCGAGCAGGAGCAGAGCACCAGATAGCCGCCCGGCGCCACCAGCGGCGCCGCAAGCCGCGCCACGCGTTCATAGGCCCGCAGCCCCGCGTCCAGCGCCTGGCGGTGCGGTGCGAAGGCGGGCGGGTCGCAGACCACCAGCTCGAAGCGCTCGCCCTCGGCTTGCAGCGCTTCCAGCGTCTCGAAGGCGTCGCCCTGGCGGCGGGCGAAGCGCTCCGCCAGGCCCATGGCGGCGGCGCCCCTTTCGGCCAGCACCAGCGCCGGTTCCGAGCCATCGACGGCCAGCGCGCTCTCCGCCCCCGCCGCCAGCGCCGCGAGGCCGAAGCCGCCGACATGGCTGAAGACATCGAGGACGCGCCCGCCCTTGGCCAGCCGCGCGGCGAAGGCGTGGTTGTCGCGCTGGTCGTAGAAGATCCCGGTCTTCTGCCCGCCGGTCAGGTCGGCCATATAGCTGGCGCCGTTCATCCGCACCGGCACCGGCCCGTCGAGCGCGCCTTTCAGGACCAGCGTCTCTTCGGTCAGGCCTTCGAGGCTGCGGGCTCGCCCGGTGCCGTTCTTGACCACGATGCCGACCCCGGTCACCGCTTGCAGCGCCGCCACCAGCATGTCGAGATGCGCCTCGGCCCAGGCGGCATTGGGCTGGATCACCGCCGCATCGCCGAAGCGGTCGATGACCACGCCCGGGAAGCCATCGGCCTCGGCATGGACCAGCCGGTAGAAGGGTTCGCTGTAGAGCCGTTCGCGCAGCGCCAGCGCATGGGCGAGCCGCGCCTCGAACCAGGCGCGGTCCAGCGCCGCCCCGGTGTCGCGGTCCAGCATCCGGGCGACGATCTTCGACTTCGGGTTGACGGTCACCAGCCCCATCGGCCGCCGCTCGCCATCCTCCAGCACGGCCAGCGCGCCCGGTTCCAGCGCATTGGTGCGCCGGTCGAGGACCAGCTCATCGGCATAGACCCAGGGGAAACCGTGGCGGATGGCGCGGGCTTCGGCCTTGGGGCGCAGGCGGACAACGGGGCGGCTGGAGGGGAGCGAGGTCATCGGTCAATCCTGAGAGGGCTGCCCCACCCATAGCGGCCCGGCGCCCGGGGCGGAAGGCCAAAGCGACACCGCCCCGCCCGGGAACTCCGGGGCGGGGCGGCTGCTCGGCGCGGGGCGAGGGACCCCGGCTTTCCTGTGATCGGTATCAGGCGGTGCGGGCAGCGGTGCCGCGGCCGAAGAGGCCGGCGATGCCGCGGCGCAGCGCTGCGAAGGATTCGACCAGCGCCTGGGCCTGCATGGCGCGCGCCTGGCGCTCCAGCGCGATCAGGTCCAGGTCTTCCATCTTGCTGAGTTCATAGGGATAAGCGGTCATGTCTGACATCCTTTGCTCGGGGGCGTCGTTAGTCTTTGTCTGAACCCAAGTTACGCCGCGATGCAGCAATCCGCCAGTGCCGATGCGGCAAAGCCGTATTGCACGCCGTGCAAGGCTCGCCGCCGGGTGCCGGGACGGGCGCCTGCCGCCCTTGCGGCGTTAGCGATAACGGCGTATAGGGGGCGCAAACCCCTCCCGTTCTGAACCGACGAGGCCCGCCATGCCCCTCGATGCCCGTATCCGTGACGTCACCGACCGGATCATTGAGCGTTCGCGTCCCGCGCGCGAGGCCTATCTCGCCCGGCTCGACCGGGCGGCGGCGCAGGGCCCGGCGCGGGCGCATCTGTCCTGCTCCAACGCCGCCCATGCCTACGCGGCGATGGGCGAGGACAAGGCGGCGCTGGCCGCCGACCGGCAGCCCAATCTGGGCATCGTCACCGCCTATAACGACATGCTCTCGGCCCATCAGCCGTTCGAGACCTATCCCGCCCTGATCCGCGAGGCGGCGCGGGCGGCGGGGGCCACGGCGCAGGTGGCGGGCGGGGTTCCGGCGATGTGCGACGGGGTCACGCAGGGCAGGGCGGGGATGGAGTTGTCGCTGATGTCGCGCGACACGATCGCGCTGGCCTCGGCCGTGGCCATGTCGCACGATTGCTTCGACGCGGCGCTCTGGCTCGGGGTTTGCGACAAGATCGTGCCGGGGCTGGTGATGGCGGCGGCGACCTTCGGCCATGTTCCGGCGGTCTTCGTTCCGGCGGGGCCGATGACCTCGGGCCTGCCCAACGATGAGAAAGCCAAGGTCCGCGTGGCCTTCGCCGAGGGCAAGGCCAGCCGTGCCGATCTGATGGCGTCCGAAATGGCCAGCTACCACGGTCCGGGAACCTGCACCTTCTACGGCACGGCCAATACCAACCAGATGCTGATGGAGATCATGGGCCTGATGCTGCCGGGCGCGGCCTTCGTCAACCCGGGCACCGGCCTGCGCGAGGCGCTGACGCGGGCGGCGGTGTCCCGCGCCGCGGCGATCACCCTTCTGGGCAACGACTGGCGTCCGGCCGGGCGGATCCTTGACGAGCGCGCCTTCGTCAACGGCATGGTCGGGCTGATGGCGACGGGGGGCTCGACCAACCTGATCCTGCACCTGCCCGCCATGGCCAAGGCCGCCGGGATCACCCTCACGCTCGAGGATTTCGATGCCGTGGCCCGGGCCGTGCCCTTGCTCGCCAAGGTCTATCCCAACGGCCTGGCCGATGTGAACCATTTCCACGCCGCCGGGGGGCTGGCCTATCTGGTGGGGCAACTGCTCGACGCGGGCCTGTTGCACGAGGATGTGGAGACCGTCGCCGGAACCGGCATTGCCCGCTACGCGCAGGAACCGAGGCTGATCGACGGCACTCTGTCCTGGGTCGAGGGGACGGGCGAAAGCCTCAACGACCGGATCCTGCGCCCGGCCCGCGATCCTTTCGCGCCCACCGGCGGGCTGAAACAGCTCAACGGCACCCTCGGGCAGGGGGTGATAAAGGTCTCGGCCGTCAAGCCCGAGAACCATGTGATCGAGGCCCCGGCCCGGGTGTTCCACGATCAGGAGGCGGTGAAAGCCGCCTTCAAGGCCGGGGAATTCACCGGCGATGTGGTGGTGGTGGTTCGCTTCCAGGGACCGCGGGCCAATGGCATGCCGGAACTGCATTCGCTGACCCCGGTGCTGTCGGTGCTGCTCGACCGCGGGCAGAAGGTGGCGCTGGTCACGGACGGGCGGATGTCGGGCGCCTCGGGCAAGGTGCCCGCCGCGATCCATGTCGCGCCCGAGGCCGCGGCGGGCGGGCCCATCGCCCGGGTGCGGGACGGCGATCTGGTGCGGCTCGACGCGGTGACGGGACGGCTCGAGGTGCTGGCCGAGGGCTTCGCCGACCGCCCGGCGGTCACCGCCGATCTCAGCGCCAATGATGTGGGCGTCGGCCGCGAACTCTTCGCCCGGCTGCGCCTCGGGGCCAGCGACGCCACCGAAGGCGCCTCGATCCTGTTCTGAACGCGGCCGCGCCACGCCCTTTTTCCATCTTTGTTCTGAAAATATCCTCCGGAAGGGGTCCGGGGAGGGTGGAAAACCCTCCCCGGGCGGGGGCGGGTGGCAACCCGCCGGGCGCCGGGGGGCTCGATGCCCCCCGGCGCCCGCCCTCCCTGTCAGTATCCCAACGCGCAGCCATCCTTGCGCGGGTCCGAGGCGCCGACCAGAACCCCATCCTCCCGGATCTCGATGGCCTGGGCGCCGCCCAGCGGTTCGGGCGACCAGCGGGTCTTGTGGCCCATCGCCGCCAGCGCCTCGGCCACGGCCGGGGTATGACCCTGCTCCAGCGCCAGCCCGTCGACGCCCGAGAAGAGCCCGGCGAAGGCCCGGGGCGCGTCCAGCGCCGCCTGCAGCTCCATGTCGAAATCCAGGAGGTTCGACACGACCCGCGCGTGCCCGCAGGGCTGATAGGCCCCGCCCATCACGCCGAAGGGCATCACCACCTTGCCACCTTTGCGCAGCATCCCCGGGATGATCGTGTGCATCGGCCGCTTGCCGCCGGCGGCCTCGTTGGCGTGGCCCGCCTCCAGCGTGAAACCGGCGCCCCGGTTCTGGAACAGGATCCCGAACCGGTCCGAGGCGATGCCGGCGCCGAAATCATGAAAGATCGAATAGATCAGCGATACCGCCATCCGGTCGCGATCCACCACCGACAGGGTGATCGTCTCCTTGTGCACCGCTTCGGTCAGGGGCGCGGGTTCGGCCATGGCGCGCCCGGGGTCGATCAGCGCCGCCAGCCCGGCCGCCGTCTCGGGCGCCAGCATGTGCTCCAGCCGCGTGACGTGATCGGCATCGGCCAGAAACCGGTTGCGGGCGTCATAGGCCAGCCGCGTCGCCTCGGCCTCGATATGGGTGCGCTCGACACCGGACGGATCCAGCCGCGACAGGTCGAAATGCGACAGGATGTTCAGCAGCAGGATCGCCGTGGCGCCCTGGCCGTTCGGCGCGTGTTCGATCAGCTCGACGCCCCTGTAGCTCCCGCTGACCGGCTGGCCGAGATGGCCCGCGACGGCGGCGAAATCCTCGGCCGTGTGGCTGCCGCCCTGGGCGCGGAGCGCGGCGAGCATGTCCTCGGCCACCTCGCCCTCGTAGAACCCCTTGCGCCCCTCGCGGGCGATGCGGCGCAGGACCTCGGCCTGTCCGGGCAGGGCGAAGCGCTGGCCGGTGACCGGCGCCCTGCCACCCGGAAGGTAGTGCATCCCGGCAGCGCCGTGCAGCGGGCGGGCCTGGGCCCAGTCCTGGGCGACGCGGGGCGCGACCGGCACACCGGCCTCGAAATAGGCGATCACCGGGGCCAGGATCTGCGCCAGTTCCAGCCTGCCCCAGGTCTCGTGCATCCGGCAGAAACCATCGACCGCGCCGGGCAGGGTCACCGAGTCAATCCCGTGGACCGGGACCGTGGCCAGCCCCCGCGCGCGCATCGCCGCGGCCGACAGACCGGCGGGCGCGCGGCCCGAGCCGTTCAGGGCATGGACGCTCTCCTCGCCCGCCGGTTTGACCAGCGCAAACAGATCGCCGCCAAGGCCGGTCATCTGCGGTTCGAGCAACCCTTGCAGGATGGCTGCGCCGATGGCGGCATCGACGGCATTGCCACCCTCCTGCAGGAGCCGGATCGCCAGCTGCGAGGCCAGCGGATGCGAGGCGGCGACCATGCCGTTGTCGGCATAGACGGCCGACCGCCCGGGTGTCTGGAAATCGCGCATCGAATCCTCCTGAGGCTTGGACCGGCAGGATGCGGTGCGGGGCCGGGATTGAAAAGTCCCGGATGGCGGAAAGCATGTTGACCGGCCCGGTCAGCAGGAACCGGGCCGGCCAGAGAATCGCTTGGGCAGCGACCGCCGACGCCGCAAACGGCGCCAGCCTGAAGGTCCGACGGGCGAGTGACGCAAGAAGGCGCGGCCGCTGATGAAATCACTCCCGCCACCGATCCGTGATCCTGGGGACCACACCCGACAGCGACAGTTCGCTGGCCTTCCTGACGCGACCCGACGGAAAAAGGATTGAGTAAAAAATCCTGGGTGCTGAAACGAGTCCGACGATGACCGGATTCGTCGTTATCGGCTTCACCCATTCGGGTTAAAACGCTCGCCAGAGCAGGAAAACTGGGGCATTCTTGACCCCCGCCTGTTCAGGGCCGTGCCGTTTGACCATGAGGGTTTCGTGACCGCCGAGCATTCCGTTCCCGCCTACAGCGTCGCATCCCCCGACGCGGCCGAGGCGCTGGACCCCGGCCGCGCGCGCCTTATCGGCAGCATCTACGAGGTGGTGCTGAACCCCGAGCATTTCGACAGTTTCATGGCCGATTGGTCGGATTTCGTCGATCAGCTGGCCCGGCGGCTGGGCGAGATGCAGGTGACCGACGAACCCTCGGCCCGCACGCTCGAGGATCCGGTGATCGAGGCGCATTTCCGCCGGGCCTTCGCGCTGTTCGAACGGATGGGGCGCGGCGAGACGGTGCTGCCCGGGGCGGGCGACGGCCGGGGGCCGCTGGTCCGGCTGGGGCGGGGCGGTGTGGTGCTGTCGGCCGGGGCCGAGGCCGAGACGCTGTTCGGCAGCCCGGTCACCGCCGAGGGGATCCGCGCCGCGCTCGAGCCCGACAGCGTCGCCCGGCTTGCGGCCTATCTCACCGCTGCCGACCGTGCCCCGGCCTCGGGACGGTTCACCGTCCTGTCGCTGGCCGAGGCGCCGGCCCAGGCGGCGCTGCCTGGCGGCGGGCTGGTGGCGGCGGTGACGGTCCGCGCGCCCGAGGGCGAGGGTTTCGTCACCGAACTGAAAGCGCTGAGCGTCGGCTGGAGCCCGGCGCTGTCGGGCATTCTGGTCGAGAGTTTCCGCCTGACCCCGCGCGAGGTCGAGCTGGTGCGCGAACTGACCCGGGGCGGCGATCTGCCCGCCGTCTCGCTGCGCAGCGGGCGCTCGCTCAACACGCTGAGGGCGCAGCTGAAATCGGTCTTCGCCAAGACCCGCACCGGCGCGCAATCCGAGCTGATGCGGCTGGTCGCGGCGCTGGTGCTGCATGGCCCTGACGGTGACAGCCGCCCCGACGCCGCCCCCGCCGCCAGCGAGCAGGAGATCGTCGTCGATGTCGGCGACGGGCGGCTGATGCCGGTGCTGACCACCGGTCCCGCGGACGGCCTGCCGGTGATCTTCGTGCATGGCATGCTGGAGGGGCTGGCCTCGCTCTCGCAGCTCGGGCCGGCGTTGCAGGCGGCCGGGATCCGGCTTTACGCGCCGATGCGGGCCAATTTCGGCGCCTCCTTCGTCGATCCGCGGATCCGCGAGGCGCCGGGCCTTTTCGCCCGCGACCTCGGCATCGTGCTGCAATCGCTGAACCTGCCGCGGGTGGTGCTGCTGGGACATATGGCCGGGGCGATCTATGCCTATGCGGCGGCGGGGCGGCTGGGGCGCGCGGTGGCGGGGATGGTGGGGGTGGCGGGGTGCGTGCCGATCACTTCGATCGAGCAATTCGCCGCCATGACGCCGCGCCAGCGGGCCGTGGCCTATACCGCGCGTTTCGCCCCGGCGCTGCTGCCTGCGGTGCTGCGCGCGGGCATCGCCCAGATCGATTCCAGCAGCGCCGAGAAATTCATGACGCCGCTCTATCCGACCGGCTCGCGCGACCGCGAGGTGGTCAGCCGCCCGGCCATCGCCGAGCGCATCATCGAAGGCTATCGCTATACCGTGGCCCAGGGCCAGAAGGCCTTCCAGATCGACGCCTGGCACGTGACCCGCGACTGGTCGGCGCTGGTGGCGGGTTCGGATTGCCCGCTGCATCTGATCCATGGCGAGCTGGACCCGGTGGTCAGCCTGCGCAGCGTGCGGGAATTCGCCCAGGCCCGGGCCCGCGCCCATGTCATCGAGATCGAGGGCGAGGGGCAGCTCTTGCTCTACGCCAAGCCCGGCCCGGTGCTGGCCGAGGTCGCGGATTTCGCGCGCCGCTGCCTGGCGACGCCCTGAGCCCGGGCGCCATTGCCGGATCGGCAGGGCACCCCATATAGTCAGGGCAACCCGGGAAAACCCTGATGCCCTCCAGCAATGACCTGATTATCGGCTCGTACAACGTGCACAAGGCCGTCGGCACCGACCGGCGGCGCGATCCGCATCGCACCATCGCGGTGATCCGCGAGCTGGGGGCCGATCTGGTGGCGTTGCAGGAGGTGGACCGCCGCTTTGGCGACCGGCGTGGCATCCTGGATCTGGCCGAGCTGGAGCGCACGACCGGGCTGGTGCCGGTGCCGCTGACCAGCCGCAAGGGCGCGCTGGCCCATGGCTGGCACGGCAACCTCCTGCTGTTTCGCGGCGCCGAGCTGGAAGAGGCGCGGGTCATCGACCTGCCGGGGCTGGAGCCGCGCGGCGCCATTGTCGCCGACCTGCGCTTCGGCACCCTGCCGATCCGGGTGATCGCCGCGCATCTGGGATTGCTGAAGAACTCCCGCCTGCAACAGGCCCGGCGCCTGGCCGATGAGATCAGCCCCGACCGGCCCACGCTGATGATGGGCGATCTGAACGAATGGCGGCAGGGGCCCGGCTGCTCGCTGATGCCGCTGAAGACCGGGCTCGACGCCGTGGACCGCGCCGCCACCGTGGCGAGCTTCCCGGCCGGGCGGCCGATGCTGGCCCTCGACCGGATCATCGGCTGCACAAGGGCCGAGGTGCTGGACCTCTCGCCGCATGTCTCGCCGTTGGCGCGGCTGGCCTCCGACCATCTGCCGATCCGCGCCCGGCTGAGGGTCGCTGCATGAACCCATGGCTCGAAGGGGCGCTCTGGGCGCTCGGCATCCTCGTCGTGCTGACGTTGGCGGGGCTCTGGCTGGCCGGGCGCTTTGCCAAGACGCGGCATGGCAAGGCCTCGAGCGTGCTGCCGCAGGGCTCGGATACCGAATACGACCGCCTGCTGGAGCCGCTGGAGCGCGGGCATCTCGGCCGCTCTGGGATGCGGCTGGTGCCCGATGAACGCGAGGCGCTGGCCCTGCGCCTGTCGCTGGCCCGCGGCGCCGAGCGCAGCCTCGATCTGATGTATTACATCTGGGAAGACGACGTGACCGGCCGGCTGCTGGCGGGCGAGGTTCTGGCCGCCGCCGACCGCGGCGTGCGGGTGCGCATGTTGATCGACGACGTGAACCTGATCCGCCGGGTGCCGGCCTACCGGGCGCTTGACCGTCACCCCTCGATCGAGGTGCGGCTCTTCAACCCGATCCGCAACCGTGACCGCAGCCTGTTGCGCGGGCTGGAGATGGTGGTCAACCTGCTGCCCTACAACCGGCGGATGCACAACAAGATGTTCCTGGCCGACAACCGGCTGGCCATCACCGGCGGGCGCAATGTGGGCGATCCCTATTTCGGGGCGCAGCGCGGGGCAGGGATCACCTTCGACGACCTCGACGTGATCCTGGCCGGGCCGGTGCTGCGCTCGATGGGTGATCTCTTCGACGCCTTCTGGAACTCGAATGTGGCGCTGCCGGTGCGCTCTCTGCGCATCGGCCGGGCGACCCGGCTGCGCCGCTTCCGCCTCTACCTGCAGCGCTTCCTCAGCGAGCCGCGCAACAGCAGCCTGATCGAGCGCCTGCGCCTGCCCCCGGCCGAGACGGCGATCGAGAGCCTGGGCATCGAGCGGCTCGACTGGATCGAGGGGATCGAGTTCATCGGCGACCCGCCGGAAAAGGCGCTGCAACGGCGGCGCGAGGGCTGGATGCCGGGCTCGATCATGCCGGTGGTCCGCTCGGCCAAGCGCAAGCTGCGCATCATGACGCCCTATCTGGTGCCCGGCAAACGCGGCATGGCGGCGCTGATCGAACTGGCCGGGTCCGGGGTCGAGATCGAGATCGTGACCAACGGCCTTGGCCGTTCGGACAGCGTGCTGGTCTATGGCGCCTATCGCTGGTATCGCCCGCGGCTGCTGAAGGCCGGGATCCGGCTGATCGAATACGCGCGGCCCGACCAGCCGGACACGATGCTGCACGCGAAAAGCTTCATCGTCGATGATGAGCGCGCCTTCGTCGGCTCATTCAATTTCGACCTGCGCTCGGCCTTCCTGAACACCGAACTGGGCATCCTGTTTGACGATCCCGACCAGATCCGCCGCCTCGACGCCATCATCGACGAGGCCTGCGCGCCGGGGCAGGGCTGGCGGGTCAGCCGCGACCGACATCTGTTGCTCTGGACCCGGGGCGAGGAACGCACCCATCAGGAACCCGGCACCAATTGGTGGAAACGGGCGCTGACCTTCTGCATCGGCCATCTGCCGATCCACGGCTTCCTATGACCAGAAGGCCCCGTCCTCGCGGTCGGGATTGACCGGGACGAAGGCCAGATCCGGCCGCGCCTCGGCCTCCAGCGCCTCGGCCAGCAGGGTGCGGTACGCGTGGCGGGGGATCTCGATCCCGCCCAGGCTCGCCAGATGCGGGGTCAGGTATTGCGTATCGACCAGCCGGAACCCGCCGCGGCGAAGCCGGGCCATCAGCTCGGCCAGCGCCAGTTTCGAGCCGTCGGTGACCCGGCTGACCATGCTCTCGGCAAAAAAGGCGCCGCCCAGGGCCAGCCCGTAGACCCCGCCCGCCAGCGTTCCGTCGGGGCTGCGCACCTCGATGGAATGGGCAAGACCCAGCCCGTGCAGCGCCTCGAAGACGCCGAAGATCTCGGCGTTGATCCAGGTGACGGGACGGTCGGCGCAGGCCCGGACCACGCCCGTGAAATCGCCGTCGCAGGAGAAGCGGAAATGCCCCCGCCTGCGGCTGCGCGCCAGCGAGCGCGAGGCATGGAACCCCTCGATCGGCAGGATGCCGCGGCGCTTGGGTTCGAACCAGTGGATGTCGGAATCGGTGGCGGTCTCGGCCATGGGGAAGACCCCGCCCGCATAGGCCCTGACGATCACCTCAGGCGTCAGCCGCATTCCGCCTCATCTTCGTTCTGAAAATATCCTCGGGAGGATTTTCAAGGAGGGTGGAAAACCCTCCTTGAAGCAGGGGGTGCGGGGGGCGGCAGCCCCCCGCCCATTGTATGAACTTGGGGCGGCAGCCCCCCGCTTGCACTCGACCCGTCTCACCCCAGCTCGTTGGCCAGGAACTTCTCCAGCCAATGGATGTCATAGCGCCCGGCCAGCACATCCGGGTTGTCGAGGAGCGCATCGAACAAGGGCACCGTGGTGTCGATCCCGTCGATGATCAGCTCGCCCAGGGCGCGTTTCAGCCGGGCCAGCGCCTCGGGCCGGTCGCGGCCGTGGACGATCAGCTTGCCGATCAGGCTGTCGTAATAGGGCGGGATCCGGTAGCCGGAATAGAGCGCCGAATCCATCCGCACGCCCAGGCCGCCGGGCGCGTGGAAAGTGTTCACCCGGCCGGGGCTGGGGGTGAAGTTCGGCAGCTTCTCGGCGTTCAGCCGCACCTCGATGGCATGGCCGCGGATCGTCAGATCCTCCTGCCGGAACGACAGGCGGTTGCCGGCGGCGACCATGATCTGTTCGCGCACCAGATCGACGCCGAAGATCGCTTCGGTCACCGGATGCTCGACCTGCAGCCGGGTGTTCATCTCGATGAAATAGAACTCGCCGTCCTCGAACAGGAATTCGACGGTGCCGGCGCCCGAATACTGCATCTTGCCGATGGCATTGGCGCAGATCGCGCCGATGCGGGCGCGCTGTTCCTCGGTGATGACCGGGCCGGGTGCCTCTTCCAGCACCTTCTGGTGGCGGCGCTGCAGCGAGCAGTCGCGTTCGCCCAGATGCACCGCGCCGCCCTTGCCGTCACCGAAGACCTGGATCTCGATATGGCGCGGCTTCTGCAGGTATTTCTCGATATAGACCTCGTCGTTGCCGAAGGCGGCCTTCGCCTCGGAGCGCGCGGTGCGGAAGGCGATTTCCAGCTCGGCCTCGGACTTGGCGACCTTCATGCCGCGCCCGCCGCCACCCGCCGTGGCCTTGATGATGACCGGATAGCCCATCTCGCCCGCCGTCTTCTTGGCGGTTTCCATGTCCGGCACGCCGCCGGGCGAGCCCGGCACAACCGGGATCCCCAGCGCCTTGGCGGTGTCCTTGGCGGTGATCTTGTCGCCCATCTGGCGGATGTGCTCGGCCCGGGGGCCGATGAAGGTCAGGTCGTGATCCTCGACCATCTGCACGAAATTGGCGTTTTCCGACAGGAAGCCATAGCCCGGGTGGATCGCCTGGGCGCCGGTGATCTCGCAGGCCGAGATGATCGCCGCCATATGCAGATAGCTGTCGACCGAGGGGGCGGGGCCGATGCAGATCGCCTCGTCGGCCATGCGGACATGCATGGCGTCGGCATCGGCGGTCGAATGCACGGCGACCGACTGGATGCCCATCTCGCGGCAGGCGCGGATGACGCGCAGCGCGATCTCGCCCCGGTTCGCGATGAGGATTTTGTCGAACATTGCCAGGGCCTTATTCGATGATCATCAGGGGCGCGCCGTATTCAACGGGCGTGCCATCGGTCACCAGGATGCGCTTGACCACGCCCGAGGCCGGGGCCGGAATGTGGTTCATGGTCTTCATCGCCTCGATGATCAGCACGGTCTGCCCGGCGCTGACCTGCTGGCCGACGGCGACGAAGGGATCGGCGCCCGGTTCGGCCGCGAGATAGGCCGTGCCCACCATCGGCGAGGAGACGGCGCCGGGATGGTCGGCCGGATCGGCCGAGGCCGGAGCGGCGGCTGCTGCTGCCGGGGCCGAGGGCGCGGCCGAGGGCGCCGCGGCCGGGGCCGCGTAGCTGACCGGCGCCGCCTGGACGATCTGCGATTGCTTGGCAACCTTGACGTTCAGCGTGTCATTCTCGCCGTATTCGCGCTTGACCGAGATCTCGGTCAGCTCGTTCTGGTTCAGAAGTTCCGCCAATGCCTTGATGAAGGCGACGTCGGAGGTGATGTGATCTTTGCTCATGGACATCCTCGTTGCGGCGGGTGCTGTCCCGGCCTGCGATGTTGTCTGACGCGTCCCGCGTTGTGCCGCGGGGTTATACGTCAGGCCCCGTCGCGTGAAAAGTGCCATTCTCCCGGTCGGGGATTCCATCGGCGCGCGCGGGGTCGGGCGGCGGCGCTTGCGTGCCGGTCGGCCGCATGGTGTAACAGCGGGATCGAGGAGGCAAGGGCCATGCCCAGACCCGCACCCAGACCCGCCTTGTCCGGCACGCGCATCCGCGCCCTGCGCACCGCGCGGCGGCTGGGGCAGGCGGATCTGGCGCGGATGGCCGGGGTCTCGCCTTCCTACCTCAACCTCATAGAACACAACCGCCGCCGGGCGTCGGCCCCGGTGCTGGAGGCCATCGCCAGGGCCCTGCAGATCCCGGCCGAGGCGCTGGACGAACGGGCGGGCGACGCGCAGATCCAGGCCCTGCGCACCGCCGCCGCCCGGGCCCAGCCCGGCACCGAGCCCGAGGTCGACCGCGCCGATGAACTGGTCGGCCGTTTCCCCGGCTGGGCGGCACTGCTGGCGCAATTGCAGACCCTGGCCGAGGCGCAGGAGCGGATCATCGAGCGGCTCTCCGACCGGATGGCGCATGACCCGAATCTCTCGGCCTCGCTGCACGAGATCGTCTCGGCGGTGACCTCGGTTCAATCCACCGCCGCGATTCTGGCCGAATCCGAGGATCTTGAGCCCGAGTGGCGGGCGCTCTTCCACCGCAACGTTCACGATGATTCCGTGCGGCTGGCCAATGCCGCCGAGGCGCTTGTCGCCTTCCTCGACACGTCGAGCGAGGAAACCGGCCTCGCCGCCCCGCAGGAGGAGCTGGAAAGCTGGCTCGAGCGGCAGGGCTTCCACGTCGCCGCGGTCGAAGCGGGCGGCGATTGGGCGGCGCTGATCGCCGGGCAGGCGGAACTCGCCTCGGCCGCGGCGCGCAGTCTGGCCGAGGATTGGCTGGCCCGCGCCCATGAGGATGCCCGCGCCCTGCCGCTGGGGCGGCTGATGCCGGTGCTGGTGCGGGTCTTCACCGCCGGGGCCGGTTTCGCGCCCGAGGAACTGGCGCGGCATTTCGGCGTCGGCTTGGCGCAGCTGTTCCGGCGGCTGGCGACGCTGCCGCCCGAACCGGGGATCCCGCGCTTCGGGCTGGCGATCTGCGACGGGTCGGGCACGCTGACCTTCCGCCGCCCGATCGAGGGCTTCCAGCTGCCGCGCTTCGGCGGTGCCTGCCCGCTCTGGCCGCTTTACGAGGCGCTGTTGCGGCCCGACCGTCCGGTGCGCGCCCCGGTGGAATTCGCCGGTCGCCCGCCGGGGCGGTTCATCGCCCATGCCGTGGCAGGCGCCCGCGACCCGCTGCGGTTCGAGCCGCCCTTCGTCTGGGAGGCCAGCATGCTGGTCACGCCCGCCTCGGTCGCAGGCGGCGCGGCCGAGGGCGAGGCGGTGCGGGCGCTGGGATCGAGCTGCCGGGTCTGCCCGCGCGAGTTCTGCCCGGGGCGGCGCGAACCCTCGATCGTCTCGGGCTGAGGGGCAGGGCGCGCCGCCTCACGCAGCCTTTGACAGCTTTGTGAATTGCCGCGATAGTTTCCGGGGCAGGCCGGCCGGGAGGGACGCGCCGCCCGGGTGGACCACCGGGGAGGACCATCGCATGAGCCACGACGGGGCCGAAGCCTCGGGGGGCGGCGGCACGGCGTCGATGGCGCCGCTGCCGGGCAGGCGCGGCGTCGGACGCCGCGTGCTGGTGGTCGAGGACGAGCCCAACATCTCGGAAGCGATCCGTTTCATCCTGCGCCGCGACGGCTGGGAGGTGGCGATCGAGGCCACCGGCACCGGCGCGCTGGCCCGCATCCGGGCCGAGGTGCCCGATCTGGTGATCCTGGACGTGATGCTGCCCGGCGCCAGCGGCTTCGACATCCTGCGCGCCTTGCGCGGCCAGCCGGGCACCGCTCCCCTGCCGGTGATCCTGCTGACCGCCAAGGGCTCGGCCCAGGTGCGCGAACAGGCGATGGCGGCGGGCGCCTCGATGTTCATCGCCAAACCCTTTGCCAATGCCGAATTGCTGGCTGCGGTGCGCCAGCTGGTCGGTGTATGATCGGCGCATGAAGCCGCCCCGCGCCCCCCTGTTCCTCCAACGCGAGACCTATCGCCGCCGTCGCATCATGGATGCCGCGCGGATCCTGCCGGTGGTGGGCTTCGTGCTGATCCTGCTGCCGGTGCTCTGGACCCGGGGGCGGGCGCTGAGCACGGCGGCAGAGGCGGTCTATCTGTTCGTGCTCTGGCTGGTGCTGGTACTGGCGGCGGCGGCGCTGTCGCGGCCCCTGCGCGCGGCGCTGAAGCGCGATGCCGAGGCGGCCGAGCGGCGGGCCAGCCCCGCCCCCGATGAGGGCGCGCCATGACCCTCAACATCCTGGTCCCGGCGGCGCTGGCCTATGTGATCTTCCTGTTCACCATCGCCTCGCTGGCCGAACGCCGGGCCGAGGCGCTGCGCGCCAGCGGGCGGCAGGCCCGGTTCCTGCGCTCGCCCCTGGTCTATACGCTGTCGCTGTCGGTCTATTGCACGGCCTGGACGTTCTACGGTGCGGTGGGCTATGCGGCGCGCTCGGGCCTCGAATTCATGACCATCTACCTGGGCCCGACGCTGGTCTTCGTCGGCTGGTGGTGGCTTCTGCGGAAGCTGGTCAGGATCGGCAAGGCGCAGCGCGTGACCTCCATCGCCGACCTGATCTCGTCGCGCTATGGCAAGTCGAACGCGGTCGGCGTCATCGTCACGGTGATCGCGGTCATCGCCACCACGCCCTATATCGCCCTGCAGCTGCAATCCATCGCCCTCAGCTTCGGCGCCTTCACCGCGGGCGAGACGCTGGCGCCGCAGCAACTTGCGATGTGGGTGGCGGTGGGTCTGGCGCTGTTCACCATCCTTTTCGGCACCCGGAACCTCGATTCCAACGAGCAGCACCACGGTGTCGTCACCGCCATCGCGGTCGAGGCGGTGGTCAAGCTGGTGGCGCTCTTGGCGGTGGGGATCTGGGTGGTCTGGGGCCTGGCCGAGGGGCCCACCGACATGCTGGCCCGCATCGCGCAGGCCGAGCGGCCGGAATGGGCCATCGAACCCGGACGCTGGATGGGGCTGACCTTTCTGGCGGGCGTGGCGATCCTGACCCTGCCGCGCATGTTCCAGGTCATGGTGGTCGAGAACGCCGACGAGAGCCATCTCGCCGTCGCCTCCTGGGCCTTTCCGCTCTATCTGATGGCGATGAGCCTCTTCGTGCTGCCCATTGCCGCGGCGGGGCTGATGCTGCTGCCGGAAGGATCGAACCCCGACCTCTTCGTGCTGACCCTGCCGCATGCGCTGGGACAGAACGGTCTGGCGATGCTGGCCTTCCTGGGGGGATTTTCCGCCGCCACCTCGATGGTCATCATCGCCGCGATTGCGCTGGCGACGATGGTGTCGAACCATATCGTCGTGCCGATGTGGCTGGCGTCCCGCCAGCGCGCCGCCGACCGGGGGCTGGCGCCCGCGCGCGATGCCAGCGACATGCGGGGGCTTGTGCTGAACGCGCGCCGTCTGTCCATCGGTGTGATCCTGGGGCTGGGTTACCTCTATTTCGCCATCTCGGGCGGGTCACGGGCGCTCGCCGCCATCGGCCTCATCTCGTTCGCCGGCATGGCGCAGGTGCTGCCCGCGCTGATCGGCGCGCTCTATTGGCGGGGCGCGAGCCGCATCGGCGCCGCGGCGGGGCTGGTGGTGGGCGGGCTTGCCTGGCTCTACACGCTGTTCCTGCCGTCCTTCGGTCCGGGCGTGATCCTCGGCGCCGAGCTGATGGCCGAGGGGCCCTTGGGCATCGGCTGGCTGAGGCCGCACGCGCTTTTCGGGGTCGAGGGGCTGGACCCGCTGCTGCACGCGCTCTTCTGGTCGCTGGCGCTCAACGCCACCGCCTTCATCACCGGCTCGCTGCTGAGTTTCCCCAGCCCGGTGGAACGCGTGCAATCGGCGCAATTCGTCAATGTCTACGACATCGGCCAGGGCGACGAGAGCCCCGGCGCCCGCGGCTGGTCGCGCGAGGCGGCCGAGAACGAGGCCGAGGATCTGCTGGCCATGTCCCAGCGCATCCTGGGCGCGGCCGAGGCGCAGAGCTTTTTCGAGGCCCAGACCCGCGGCCAGGGCAAGGCGGGGTTCCTGCCCGACCCGACGCCCGATTTCCTCGACAAGCTGGAGCGCGAGCTGGCGGGCTCGGTCGGCGCGGCCACGGCGCATGCGATGATCGCCCAGATCGTCGGCGGGCGGCTGGTGACGGTCGATGACCTGATGGCCGTGGCCTCGGAAACCGCGATGATCATGGAGCATTCGGCCCAGCTGGAGGCGAAGTCCGAGGAACTGGCCCGCACCGCCCGCCAGCTGCGCGAAGCCAATGAGCTTTTGCAAAAGCTCTCGGTGCAGAAGGACAGTTTCCTCAGCCAGATCAGCCATGAACTCCGGACGCCGATGACCTCGATCCGGGCCTTTTCCGAGATCCTGATGGACGACGAGGTGACCGGCGACGAGATCACCCGCTACGCCCGCATCATCCACGACGAATCGATCCGGCTGACCCGGCTGCTTGATGACCTGCTGGACCTGAGCGTGCTGGAGAACGGGCAGGTCAATCTCGACATACAGCGGGCCCTGCTGGGCGATCTGATCGACCGGGCGCTGATGGCCTCGAATTCGGTTCTGCCGCACCGCCACTTCACCCTGCGCCGCCAGAGCGCGGATGAAGAGATCGCGCTCAGCACCGATATCGGCCGGCTGACGCAGGTGTTCATCAATGTGGTGTCGAACGCCCGGAAATATTGCGATGCGACGGCGCCGGAGCTGCGCATCGCCGTGCGCCAGCGGGGCGGCAAGGTGGTGGTCGATTTCATCGACAACGGTTCGGGGATCCCCAAGAAGAGCCAGATGCTGATCTTCGAGAAATTCGCCCGGCTGACCGATACCCATCAGGCCGGCGGCGCGGGCCTCGGCCTCGCCATCTGCCGGGAGATCATGCACAATCTGGGCGGCGACATCGCCTATCTGCCGGGCCAGGGGGGCGCCGCCTTCCGCGTGAGCTTCCCGGCGCGGCTGGAGGCCCGGGCGCGGGCTGCTGAATAGGGTCGGACGGGTGGGGAGGGGGCGGGGGGCCAGCCCCCTCGACTCCCGGCCGCGCCAAGGGCGCGGCGTTCGCGGCCGAAACGCGCCACTGGCGCGTTTCCGAGACGCCGCTCACCCCCCGCCAAAGGGGACCCTCGGGCCCCCTTTGGAAACCCCCGAGGATATTTGAAGAACAAAGATGAAGGTTAAGAGGGTACTAGGCCCCATCTTTGTTCTTCAAATATCCTCGGGGGGTGAATTGGCCGTCAGGCCAAGAGGGGGGCAGAAAGCCCCCCTTCTTCGGCGCGGCGGCACGCCGCGCCGCTGGTCGCCCGAGGCGCCCGCGTCAGCGGGGGGCGAGGGCGAAAACCCTCAGATCCATTTGGCCAGCGGCGGCAGGCTCATCAGCACCGCATTCGCGTCATGGCCGGTCTCCAGGCCGAACTTGGTGCCGCGGTCGTAGACGAGGTTGTATTCGGCATAGAGGCCACGGTGGACCAGTTGCGCGTCGCGGTCGGCCTCGGACCATGCCGCGCCCCGGCGCTTTTCGCACAGCGGCGCGAAGGCGGGCAGGAAGGCTTCCCCAACGGCACGGGTGAAGGCGAAATCCTTCTCCCAGTCGCCGGTGTTGAGGTCGTCGTAGAAGATCCCGCCGACGCCCCGGGCGCGGCCGCGGTGGGGGATGAAGAAATACTCGTCCGCCCAGGCCTTGAAGCGCGGGTAGTACTCCGGGTCATGGGCGTCGCAGGCTGCCTGCATCCGGCCGTGGAAATGCGCCGTGTCCTCAGCGTATTCGAGGCAGGGGTTGAGGTCGGCGCCGCCACCGAACCACCAGGCGCCGGGGGTCCAGAACATCCGCGTGTTCATGTGCACCGCCGGGCAATGCGGGTTGCGCATATGGGCGACGAGGCTGATGCCCGAGGCCCAGAAGCGGGGATCCTCGGCCATGCCGGGCACGCCGCGGGCGGCCATGGCTTTCTGCGCGCGCTCGCCCAAAGTGCCATGTACCGCCGACCAGTTCACGCCGACCTTCTCGAACAGCCGGCCGCCGCGCATCACCGACATGATGCCGTCGCCGCCGCGGCCTTCGTCGCGGGTGGTCGGCGTCACCTCGAACCGGCCGGGGGGCAAGTCGCTGTCGGTCGTGTCCTCGAGGGCCTCGAAAGCCTGGGTGATGGTGTCGCGCAGGCTGCGGAACCATTCGGCGGCCTGGGTCTTGCGGGCTTCGGTCTGGTCCATCGGCGGTCCTCGGGTCTGGCGTCGGAAGAAGGGCGTATTTTCAGCAGAATGAAATCAGAGCGCGCGCCAGTCGATCCAGCGGCCGTGGAAATCGGCCCGGCCGAGTTCAATGGTCAGATCGCCGGGCCAGAGCCGCAGCGTGAGCGCGGCGCCGGGGCTCTGGCCGTCGTTTTCGTAGCGGAACCAGGCGAGGGGGGCGGTCGCGGTCGCGTGCTGGCCCGCGGCCTCGATCAGGGCGGTGCCGCGTTTCTGGCCTGCTTCGGGGATGTATTGCCAGGCGATTGTCGACCAGATCAGATGCAGTTGGCCCTCGCGCGGGGTCGCGAGGCGGGTTTGCAGCCAGTCGATGGCGTCGGCCTGCTCGGGCAGGGGCGGGCCTGCGGCAAGCGCGGCTTCGGTCAGGGCGAGGCGTTCGGGCTGGTCGGCCCAGAGATAGGCGAGGAGCCGGAGCCGTTGCGCGGGATCCCTTGCGTCGATCGGGTTGAGGTCGACGCCCGCCCGTTCGGCCACCGTGATCCGGGCCGCGGGCGGGGGGGCGCCCTGCCAGTCGGGGCGCAGGGTGAGGCGTGCGTCGCCCGGGCCGAAGCGTTGCTCGCCCAGCGCCAGGGCGAAACGGTCCCAGTTCAGGTTCAGCCCGGCGCTGGCGCCGAGTTCGGAGAAGGTGAGGGGCAGCCCGTGGCGCGCGGCCAGCCATTGGCCGGTGGCGATGAGGGCGGCGGAGCGGCGGACCTCGTTGGTCTGCGGCGGGCTGTCGAGGAAACGGTCGATGAAGCCCTGCTGGCGGTCCATCGCCCCGGCCACCGCCGTCCAGAGCGTCGGGTCATCGACCTGCTGCGGCGGATAGGCCTCGGCCAGAGGATCGCCCTGCAGGACCAGCGCATGCAGCGCGCCTGCGAGGCGCAAGGGCACGGAGTCGCCGCGCGGCGTCAGGTCGCCCTGCCAGGCGAAGAGGCGGCGGGTGAGGGGGCTGTCGGGCGCCAGCCGCTCGGCCAGCAGGGTGCAGAGCCGGGCCATGAAGGGCGAGCCGAGGCTGTCGCAGGCCTGGGCCTGGGCGCGGAAGGCGTCAGCGAGCGCGGTCATCGGAACCTGTCCGCGAGGCGCTGGAGGGGGGAGCGGGTGTCCTCGGTCGCCGGGGGCGGAGGCGTCTGTTCCGGGGCTGGCGCGGGCACGGCCGGTTTATCGCGGCCGGCGTTGCGGGCGGGGGCGGTGCGGGCGGCGACCGCGTTCTGGAACCGCGGGCCGTCACCGGCGGCGAGCGCATCGGCCCCGTCCGAGATGCCGCGCAGCAGATCGTCCAGCCATGCCTCGTCCGCCTTGGCGAAATCATGCAGCACATAGCCTGCCACGCGGTCCTTGTGTCCGGGATGGCCGATGCCGAGGCGCACGCGGCCATAGGCCTCGCCGATATGCTGGTGGATCGAGCGCAGGCCGTTGTGACCGGCGTGCCCGCCGCCCTCTTTCAGGCGCAGCTTGCCGGGGGCGAGGTCCAGCTCGTCATGGAACACGACGACATCGGCGGGGCTCAGTTTCAGGTAGCGCATCGCCTCGCCGACCGCCTGGCCCGAGAGGTTCATGAAGGTCTGGGGCTTGAACAGCACCAGCTTGTCGCCGCCCAATCGTCCCTCGCTCACCTGCGCCTGGAACCGCGCCTTCCACGGCCCGAATCCGTGATCCCCGGCGATGCGGTCCAGCGCCATGAAGCCGATGTTGTGACGGTTCTGCGCGTATTGCGCGCCGGGATTGCCGAGGCCGACGAAGAGTTTCATGGCCCGGGTTCTAGCGCCTGGGCGGGGGCCTGTCCATCTGGCGCGCGCCGCGAACCGCGGCTTGGGGAACCTGGCCCGGGCCCCGGCGGTTGGTTCGGGAAAGGAGAGAGCCCATGCCCGACCCGAGCCTCAAGGACGAAAACTTCTACCGGACGCTGCGCGACGAGGGGATGTCGAAGGAAAAGGCCGCCCGCATCTCGAACGCGCGGGCCAATCCCGACCAGCACCCGTCCGAGAAGGGCGGCAGGGCCAGCCCCTATGAGGACTGGACCCGGGACGCGCTTTACCAACGCGCGCGGGAGATCGGGATCGACGGCCGTTCGACGATGAACAAGGCCGCGTTGATCGCGGCGCTGCGCAACCATTGAGGCGGCGCCCCGGAACTCACCGGGTCGCCCATGCGTTGGCTGGCTGAAAGGAGGCGCGTCATGCCGCTTTATCCCGGCATTCCGGCCCCGATGCCGCCGCGCGAGCCCTATGCGGGGTGGACGCGGGCGGATCTGGTGGCGCTGGCCGAGGATCTGGGGATCGAGGGGCGCTCGATGATGACGCGCGAGGAGCTGATCTCGGCCCTGTTGCGCGAGTGACGGGCCCTCCGCCGGACAGCGTGAGCCGGGCAAGGAAAAACCCCGCCCTGAGGGGGCGGGGTTTTCCGTGATGCAAGAGGGGGATGCATCGAAGGGGCGATCAGGCCTCTTCGGCTTCCTCGGCCTCATCGGCACCGGCCGAGCGCAGGCCCGAGGGCGCGGCAAGGTTGGCGACGACGAAGTTGCGGTGGATCACCGGCTGCACGCCTTCGGGCAGCTTGATGTCGCTGATGTGGATGACGTCGCCGATGTTGTGGCCGGTCAGATCGACCACCAGCTTTTCGGGGATGTCACCGGCCAGCACGTTCAGCTCGACGTCGGGACGCACGACGGTCAGCGTGCCGCCCTTTTTCAGGCCCGGCGCGGCGGCGTGGTTGATGAATTCCACGTGCACGAAGAGGTTGATGCGCGAGGTGCGGAGCAGGCGCATCAGGTCGACGTGGGTCGGCATGTCCTTGACGACATCGCGCTGCACGTCGCGGCAGATGACGCGAACGTCTTCCTGGCCTTCGACCTTGAGGTTCCACAGCTGCGACTTGAAGCGGCCCTGACGCAGCTTCTTGAGCAGATAGTTGAAGTCGAAGTCGAGGTTCACGGGATCGGCGCCACCGCCGTACAGAACGCCCGGCACCTTGCCCGCACGACGAGATTGACGAGCGGCCCCCTTGCCCGACCCCGTCCGGACCTCGGCGATCAGATCCTGGATCTCACCAGCCATATCGGTTCTCCTAGAATTGGTTGCTATCGGCCACGCCCCTCCAAGGGTGGATGCGCAGCGCGGCTGGCCATAGCCCAAGGGCGCCAGGAAGGAAAGGGGAAATCGTCGGCCGCGCGCCGCTGCGGGGGCGCTGGACCTTGCCCCGCGCGCGTGATCGGATGCGGCCGTTCCCGGGTCGGAGGTTAGCCGCGTGTCCTTTCGTCTGCAACTTGCGGCCTCGCGCGGGCCTGCGGCGTGTTTCGTCGGCATGGGCGTGGTCTGGGGCGCCTTCATGGCCGCGATGCCGGATCTCAAGGCAGCACTGGGGGTCGAGGACGGGCCTTTCGGCCTCTTGCTGATCTGGGGCTCGGTTGCGGCCATCGCGGCGATGAGCGTGGCGCCCCGGGTGGCGCCCCTGCTGGGACGCTGGGCGCTGCCGGTCTTCGTGGCCGGCATGGGGCTGTCGCTGGCACTGATGGGGCAGGTCGGCGCGCCGCTCGCGTTCCTTCTGGCGCTGATGGGGATGGGGCTGACCTCGGGCGCGCTCGACGTCTACATGAACGCGCGGCTCTCGGCCATCGAGGCGGCGCGGGGCGAGCCCTTGATGAACCTCAGCCACGGGCTCTATTCGCTGGCCTTCGCGGCGGCGGCGGCGCTGACCGGGCTGGCCCGCGCCGGGGGGTGGGGCGCGCCGCAGATCCTGGGCGTGGCGGCGGGGGTCTGCGTGGCGATGGCGCTCGTGTCCATCGAGCGTGACGGGCGGATCGAGGGGATGGGCGGGGGCCGAGGCGCGGGCAGCGGGGCGCTGGGGCTGGTGCCCTGGCTGGGCGGGGCGCTGATCCTGGCCGGGCTGATGAGCGAGAACGCAGTCGAGGCCTGGTCGGCGCTTTATGTCGAGCGCGATCTGGGCGGCGCGACCGGTTCGGGGTCGCTGGCGCCGGCGCTGATGGGGCTGACCATGGGCTTCGGGCGGTTGATGGGGCAGGGACTGTCCCGGCGCCTGCCGGAACGCCGGTTGCTGATGGGCGGCATGGCGGTGTCGGTCGCGGGGCTCTTGGTGGTGGTCGGGGCGACGGGGCCGCTGATGGCCTATGCGGGGTTCGTGGTCATGGGGCTGGGGGGCTCGGTGGTGGTGCCGACCGCCATGGCGCTGACCGGGCGGCTGGCCGATCCCGCGCTGCGCGGCCGCGCCATCGCCCGGGCCACGGTGCTGGGCTATCTGGGCTATTTCCTCGGCCCGCCGATGCTGGGTCTGATGGCCGAGGTCGCGGGGTTGCGCGCCTCCTTCGCGCTGGTGGCGGGGGTGCTGGCGCTGGCCATGCTGGTGGCACGGGCGCTGCTCAGGCGGGCGTGAGCTAGACCACGGTCTCGCGGTCGATCTCGGTAATCAGCCAGTCCTTGAACCGCGCGACCGAGGGCTTGGCGCGCTCCCCGGGGGCGAGGTCCGGCTCGGCGAACCAATAGCCGAAGCCGGTGGCGGTCTCGGGGCCCAAGGGCACCAGCGCGCCCGCGTCGAGTTCCGGCCGGATCAGGAAGGCGGGCATCAGCGCCACGCCCATCCCGGCGGCGGCGGCCTGCGCCAGGGTCGAGACCTGTTCCAGCCGCATCGCGGGTGCGGGCAGGGGCCCGGCCATGGCGCTGATCGCCCACCAATCGGCCCAGGCCTGCGGCCGGGTCGCCAGCGCCAAGAGCGGCTGGCCCGCGACGCCCGGCGTACCGGGCGCGGCGACCGGCATCACGCGCTCCTCCATCAAGAGCGTCAGCCGCGCGCCCGGCCAGTCGCCGCGGCCCGAGTGGATGGCGGCGTCGATCCCCTCGGCGCCCAGATCGAAGCGGCCGATACGGGTGGTGAAATGCAGCGTGATCTCGGGGTGGCGGCGGACGAAACGGGGGATGCGCGGCATCAGCCAGCGGGTGCCGAAGGTGGGCAGGATCGCCAGTTGCAGCCCGCGCTCCTGCGTCTGGCCCAGCGCCTCCATCGCGCCGCGGCCCAAGGCATCGAGGGCGGCCTTGGCAGCGCGGGCATAGGCCGTACCCGCCTGCGTCAGCCGCGCGGCCCGCGCGCCGCGGTCGACCAGCACCACGCCCAGCTGCCCCTCCAACTGCGCCACCTGCCGCGAGATCGCCCCCTGCGTCTGGCCCAGATCCCTTGCGGCAGCGGTGAAGCTGCCGGTCCGCGCCACGGCGTCGAAGGCCAGCAGCGCGGGGGTGTTGGGCAGAAGGCGGCGCGGTATCATTACAATCCCTCATGGTTCCATGCCGATTTATCCGGTTTCACGCCCGCTGTCTCATGGTATTTCACCGCCAGCAACGGAGGATCCCTCATGACCGACCGCCCCAAACTGAAACCCAAGGACGCCCCGGACCTCAGCCGTTTCCAATGGGATGACGCGCTGCGGCTGGACAGCCAGCTGACCGAGGACGAGCGCATGCTGCGCGACGCGGCCAAGGAATTCGCGCAATCGGTGCTGCAACCGCGCGTGATCCAGGCCTTCCGCGACGAGACCTCGGACCCGGGCGTCTTCAAGCTGATGGGCGAGGCCGGGCTTCTGGGCACCACGATCCCCGAGGAATACGGCGGCCTTGGCGCGGGCTACGTGACCTATGGTCTGGTGGCGCGGGAAATCGAGCGGGTGGATTCCGGCTATCGCTCGATGATGTCGGTGCAATCCTCGCTGGTGATGTACCCGATCTATGCCTACGGCTCCGAGGAACAGCGCCAGAAATACCTGCCGGGTCTGGCCTCGGGCGATCTGATCGGCTGCTTCGGCCTGACCGAGCCCGATGCGGGCTCGGACCCCGCCGGGATGAAGACCCGCGCCGAGAAGACCGCCACCGGCTACAAGCTGACCGGCACCAAGATGTGGATTTCGAACGCGCCCTTCGCCGATGTCTTCGTCGTCTGGGCCAAGTCCGAGGCGCATGGCGGGCGCATCCGCGGCTTCGTGCTGGAGAAGGGCATGAAGGGCCTGAGCGCGCCGAAGATCGAGGGCAAGCTGTCGCTTCGTGCCTCGACCACCGGCGAGATCGTCATGGACAACGTGGAAGTCGGCGAAGACGCGCTGCTGCCCTATGTCGAGGGGCTGAAGGGTCCGTTCGGCTGCCTCAACCGCGCGCGCTATGGCATCGCCTGGGGCGTGATGGGCGCCGCCGAGTTCTGCTGGCACGCCGCGCGGCAATATGGCCTCGACCGCAAGCAGTTCGACAAGCCGCTGGCTGGTACGCAGCTGTTCCAGAAGAAGCTCGCCGACATGCAGACCGAGATCACGCTGGGCCTGCAGGCGGCGCTGCAAGTGGGCCGCCTGATGGACGAGGCGCAGGGCGCGCCCGAGATGATCTCGCTCATCAAGCGCAACAATTGCGGCAAGGCGCTGGATATCGCCCGCGTGGCCCGCGACATGCACGGCGGCAACGGGATTTCCGAGGAATTCCAGGTCATTCGCCACATGGTGAACCTGGAGACGGTCAACACCTACGAGGGCACGCATGACGTTCATGCGCTGATCCTGGGCCGGGCGCAGACCGGGCTGCAGGCCTTCTTCTGAGGCGATGCGCCTTTCGCATGTCAATCTGGTGGCGCGCGACGGTGAGGGCCTGACGGCCTTCTACGTCGCCGCCTTCGGCTTGCAGGTTCTGCGGGCCCGTCGCTTGGTCGACGGGCCCGTTTTCTTCCGGGGCATGGGGTTGGCGCGGGCTTTCCACAGCACATGGCTGGGCTTTCCCGAGGGCGGGCCCTTCCTCGAAATCTTTGACTTCGATGCCCCGGTCTGGACCACACCCCAAGGCCCTGACGCGCCCGGCCTGCGGCATCTCGCGTTTCGCGTGACCGATCTGGCCGCGACGCGCGAGCGGGTTCTGGCGGCGGGCGGCAGCGCGCAGGGCGCGATCACCAACCTCGGGTCCGAGGCCGCGCCGATCCTCGCCGTCTATCTGCGCGACCCAGAAGGGAACCTTCTGGAACTGGAACAGGCCTGAGCCTCAGCGCCCCAGCTTCTCGGCAAACAGCCGGTCGAGCGCGGCATAGGCCCGCTGCGTCGCCGCCGCGCTATAGGCCATGCCGTTTTCGGGGCTGTTGGCGCGCGGGTTGGTGAAGGAATGCCCGGTCTGCCCGAAGCCCATGAGCTGCCATTCGGCCCCGGCCGCGGTCAGCTCCTGCGCCAGCGCCACCACCGCCTCGGGCTTGGCCAGCGGATCGTCCCAGCCATGCATGACCAGCACGGAGGCCTTGATGGCTTGCGTCGGCTGCGGCGGCCGGTCGAGCACCCCGTGCAGTGACCCCGCCACCGCCAGATCCGCCCCGCTGCGGGCCAGATCCAGCACCGCCTTGCCGCCATAGCAATAGCCCATGGCGCCGAGCCGCGTCGCGTCCACGCTCTCCTGCGCGGCGAGCGCGGCCAGCGCCGCCGCCATGCGCCGGGCCAGAACCGGGCGCTGCGCCTCGACCCCGAACATCAGCGCTGTCGCCTCCTCGGCATCCGCGGCGCGTTTCCCCTCGCCATAGTAATCGCCCAGAAGCACGACATAGCCCGCCCGCGCCAGGACTTCGGCGCGCTCCTCCTCGACCGGGCCGGTCCCGGCATAGGCGGGGGCGATCAGGATGCCGGGGGCGGGACCCGGCAGGTCGTCGTCGCTGAGCAGGATGCCCCGCATCGGCGTCGTGCCATCGGTCCATTCGAGCGTCTCGCGCTGGATCATGCTGTTCCTCCCTATGGTTGTGCCGCAACTTGGCAGGCCCGCCAGCCGCGTCAAGGTCGCTTTTCACCCTCCGGGCGACGGCCCCGGTCGCGAAACCCGGGGCCACGCCCCGCATCCTGACCCCAGCCCGGAGGTTCCGATGACCCGCCATCCCCGCCTGATGTCGCCCCTCACCCTCAGAGGCGAGACGCTGCGCAACCGCATCGTGTTCGGCGCCCATACCAACAACATGGCGGAAGACGGCCTGCCCGGCGCCCGGACGCTGGCCTATCTGCGCGAGCGTGCGCTGGGGGGCGCCGGGATGGTGGTCTGCGAGCCGGTTCCCGCGCATCGCACCGGCGTCCTCACCCGCGGCAATTACCGGCATGAAGACGACAGCATCATCCCCGCTTTCCGCAAGGTGACCGAGGCGGTCCGGGCCGAGGGCGCGGTCATCATCCAGCAGATCTATCACGTCGGCGGGCACGGCGATTCCGACCTCAGCTTCCAGCCGCATTGGTCGCCCTCCGGCCGGCCCTCGTATCATGACGCGGACGGTTCCCACGCGATGTCGGAGGTCGAGATCGAGGAATTGCTCGCCGCCCATGTCGCCGCCGCCCGCCGCGCGCAGCAGGCGGGCTTTCAGGGGGTCGAGATCTGGGCCGCCTACAATTCCCTGATCGACCAGTTCTGGCTGCCCTGGTCCAACCGGCGCGAGGATCGCTGGGGCGGCTCCTTGGAAAACCGCACCCGGTTTTCGCGCGAGTTGATCGAGGGCGTGCGCCGTGCCTGCGGCGAGGATTTCATCCTCGGCCTCGCCATCAGCCATGACGCGCAATATTCGGTGTCGCTGCAGGCCGAGGCCTTGTGCGAGATCGTGGCGCTGCACGACGCCACGGGGCATGTCGATTACGTCACCTGCGGCGCGGGCTCCTACCTCGATTTCGCCCGGATCATCCCGCCCTTCACCGAACCCGACACGCTGACCGTCCCCGTAACCCAGCTCCTGAAAGGGGTGGTGCAACACGCGAAGATCACCGCCGAGGCCGGGATTCGAACGCCGGATACCGGCGAGCAGGTCATCGCCTCGGGCGCCGCCGATCTGGTCAGCATCGTCCGCGGCCAGATCGCCGACCCGCATCTGGCGGCCAAGACCGCGGCGGGGCAGGCGGATCGGGTGCGCCCCTGCCTCAGCTGCAACCAGATGTGCTGGGGGCGGCGGTCCCGCGATTACTGGATTTCCTGCGTGGTGAACCCCTCGAGCGGCCGGGAATGGGAATGGGGCGGCGACCGCTTCACGCCCGCCGAGACGCCGCTCGACGTGCTGGTGGTCGGCGCCGGCCCCGCGGGGCTCGAGGCCGCCCGTGTCGCCGCGATCCGCGGCCACAGGGTGGTGCTGGCCGAGGCCCAGCCGCAGATCGGCGGCCAGTTCCGGCTGGCCGGGCAGCAGCCGCGCCGGGCGCAGATCCTCGACCTGCTGGATTGGTACGAACGGGAACTGACCCGCCTCGGCGTCGACCTGCGCCTCAACAGCTTCCTCGACGTGGACGCGATCCGCGCCCTCGGCCCGGACCGGCTGGTCCTCGCCACCGGCTCCCTGCCTGATGACGAGGGCTTCCAGCGCTGGCTGCCGCAGCACGACCAGCTTCCCGGGCTCCACCGCGGCGCCGTCCACAGCGCCGAGGCGGTGATGCGGCGCGAGGCGCGGCTGGGGGCGGAGGTGGTGCTCTACGACGAGGGCGGGCACTGGAAGGGCATCGGCACCGCCTGGCACCTGGCCGAGGCCGGACACCATGTCACGCTGGTCACGCCCGACGCGATGGTGGCCCGCGACCTCGCCCGCACCGCCGCCGATGGCCCGGCCCGCGCGGCGCTGGCCCGGCGCGGGGTGCGCTTCCTGACCGAGCATGTGATCGCCGAATGGCTGGGCAACGGGGCTGGGGCGCGCGTCGCCTCGCTCCTGACCGGCGAGGAACAGACGATCCCCGCCTCGGCCCTGGTCATGGCGACCACCAACCGCGCCTTCGACCCGTTCAGCGAGGACCTCGCCGACCTCAATCCGCAGCTGATCGGCGACGCCGCCGCCCCGCGCCTCGCCCCCTTCGCCTTCCACGACGGCCGCAAGATCGCCCGGACCCTGTAAATCTTCGTTCTGCAAATATCCCGGGGGTAGGCCGCAGGCCGCAGGGGGCAGCGCCCCCTGAGCGGCCCCGAGGGGGCTCGATGCCCCCGAGGGCCGCCCCTGCGAGCCCCGGATTACTCCGCCGCCCGCCGCCGCTGCTTCAGCAAGGGCTCCAGGTAATGGCCGGTATGGCTGGCCTTGACCTTGGCGACCTCTTCGGGCGTGCCTTCGGCCACCACCCGGCCGCCGCCGTCGCCGCCCTCGGGGCCGATGTCGATGATCCAGTCGGCGGTCTTCACCACGTCGAGATTGTGCTCGATGACCACCACGGTATTGCCCTGCTCGACCAGTTCGTGCAGCACTTCCAGCAGCTTCCTCACATCCTCGAAATGCAGGCCGGTGGTCGGTTCATCCAGGATATAGAGCGTCTTGCCGGTCGAGCGCCGCGCCAGTTCCTTGGACAGTTTCACCCGCTGCGCCTCGCCGCCGGACAGCGTCGTCGCCTGCTGGCCGACCTTGATATAGCCCAACCCCACCTGCATCAGCGCGTCCATCTTCTCGCGGATTGAGGGGACGGCGGTGAAGAAATCCTGCGCTTCCTCGACGGTCATGTCGAGCACGTCGGAAATTGATTTACCCTTGAACAATACCTCCAGGGTCTCGCGGTTGTAGCGCTTGCCCTTGCAGGTCTCGCAGGTGACATAGACATCGGGCAGGAAGTTCATCTCGATCTTCAACACGCCGTCGCCCTGACAGGCCTCGCAGCGCCCGCCCTTGACGTTGAAGCTGAACCGCCCCGGCTTGTAGCCCCGCGCCTTCGATTCCGGCAGACCCGCGAACCAGTCGCGGATCGGCCCAAACGCCCCGGTATAGGTGGCGGGGTTCGAGCGCGGCGTGCGGCCGATGGGCCGCTGGTCGATGTCGATCACCTTGTCCAGATGCTGCAACCCCTGCACCGTCTCGCAGGGGGCGGGCGTTTGGCGGGCGCCGTTCAGCCGCATGGAGGCGGTCTTGAACAGCGTCTCGATGGTCAGCGTCGACTTGCCGCCGCCGGACACGCCCGTCACGCAGACGAATTTGCCCAGCGGGAAATCGACCGTCACGTCATGCAGGTTGTTGCCCGAGGCCTTGACCACCCGGATCGCCTTGCCGTTGCCCGCGCGCCGGTGGGCGGGGACCTCGATCCGGCGCTGGCCGGACAGATATTGCCCGGTCAGGCTGGCCGGGTCGGCGGCGATCTCCTCGGGCGTGCCCTGGCTGACGATGCGCCCGCCATGGACCCCGGCGCCGGGGCCGATGTCCAGCACATAGTCGGCGGTGCGGATCGCATCCTCGTCATGTTCGACCACCAGCACGGTATTGCCCTGATCGCGCAGGTTCCTGAGCGTGGTCAGCAGCCGGTCGTTGTCGCGCTGATGCAGCCCGATCGAGGGCTCGTCCAGCACATAGAGCACGCCGGTCAGCCCCGAGCCGATCTGCGAGGCGAGACGGATCCGCTGGCTTTCCCCGCCCGAGAGCGTGCCCGCCGCGCGGCTGAGCGTCAGGTAATCGAGGCCCACGTTGACCAGGAAGCCCAGCCGCTCGCGGATCTCTTTCAGGATGGCGGTGGCGATCTGGTTCTTCTGCTTGGTCAGATGGTTGGGCGCGTCCTCGATCCAGGCCAGCGCCTCCTTGATCGACATTTCGGAAACTTGCGAAATGTGCATCCCGCCGATCTTGACCGCCAGCGCCTCGGGCTTCAGCCGGGCGCCGCCGCAGGTCGAGCAGGGGCGGTTGTTCTGGTAGCGCTCGAATTCCTCGCGCACCCAGGCAGAATCGGTTTCCTTCCAGCGGCGCTCCATGTTCGGGATCACGCCCTCGAACACCCGGGTCACCTGATAGACCCGGCCGGAATCGTCATAGCGGAAGGGGATTTCCTCGCCCTTCGAGCCGTGCAGCAGCACGTCCTTGACGTTGTCCGGAAGATCGCGCCACGGCTTCTTGGCGCTGAATTTGTAATGCTTGGCCAGCGCCTCGATGGTTTGCAGGAAATAGGGCGTCTTGCCCTTGCGCCAGGGGGCGATGGCGCCGTCCTCCAGCCGCAGCATCGCATCCGGCACGACCAGCCGTTCGTCGAAGAAGAGCTCCACGCCGAGCCCGTCGCAGACCGGGCAGGCGCCATAGGGCGCGTTGAAACTGAACAGCCGCGGCTCGATCTCGGGGATGGTGAAGCCACTGACCGGACAGGCGAAATTCTCGGAGAAGGTGATGCGTTCGGGCGTCTCGCCCTCGGGCGCCGAGGCCATTTCCAGCACGGCAATCCCGCTGGCCAGATCCAGCGCGGTGCGGAAGGAATCCGCCAGACGCGTCTCCATCCCCGGGCGAACCACGATCCGGTCGACCACCACGTCGATGTCATGGCGGAACTTTTTGTCCAGCTCCGGCGGCGTTTCCAGCTCGTGGAACACGCCGTCGACCTTGACCCGCTGGAAGCCTTGCTTGCGCAGCTCCAGCATCTCTTTCTTGTACTCGCCCTTGCGGTCGCGGACGATGGGGGCCAGCAGGAAGGCGCGGGTGCCTTCCTCCATCTGCAACACGCGGTCCACCATGTCCTGCACCTGCTGCGCCTCGATGGGCAGGCCGGTGGCGGGTGAATAGGGGGTGCCGGCGCGGGCAAAGAGCAGCCGCAGGTAATCGTGGATCTCGGTCACCGTGCCGACGGTCGAGCGCGGGTTCTTCGAGGTGGTCTTCTGCTCAATGGAAATCGCCGGGGAAAGGCCCGCGATATGGTCCACATCGGGCTTTTGCATCATGTCGAGGAATTGCCGCGCATAGGCCGACAGCGATTCGACATAGCGGCGCTGCCCCTCGGCATAGATCGTGTCGAAGGCCAGCGACGACTTGCCCGAGCCGGAAAGCCCGGTCATCACGACAAGCTGATCGCGCGGAATGTCGACATCCACGCCCTTGAGGTTGTGCTCGCGCGCGCCCCTGATCTCGATGAACTTCTGTTCAGCCATGTCCCATACCCGGCGCAATCCCTCTGCGCGGGGAACATAGTGCGTTTGTCGCGAGTCTCCAATGCGTATTCGTGAACAAAAAGGAAACTTCCGCAGCGGCGGCATCACGATGCTGCAACGCCGCGAAAATACACATGCGATGACTTGAATGTGTATGGGGGCCATGCTATCTGAGGCTCAACGGATCCTGACCTCCTCCCACACCCCCGGAGACGCAGAATGTTCAACCTGTTCAATTCCCTGATGGGCAGCGCTCCTGCCGTCAACGCTGCCGAGGCCGTGCAGGCCGTGGCCGAGAAACGCGCGCTGGTCATCGACGTGCGCGAAGAGGCCGAGGTTCAGGCCTCGGGCCGGGCGAAAGGCGCGCTGAACCTGCCGCTGAGCCGGTTGAATCTGACCGCCGACCCGAATTCCGGCCATTTCGACAAGCGTCTGGCGGCGGCGCGCAAGGACGGGCTGCCGGTCTATCTTTACTGCGCCTCGGGCGCGCGGTCGGGGCGGGCGGCGGGCATCCTGCGCAACCATGGCTTCGCCGAGGTCCATAATCTGGGCACGCTCAACGCCTGGGCCCGGGGCGGCGGCGCGGTCCAGCGCTGAGGGGCAGGGGCACATAAGGCCACCCGGCGGGAAAGTGACCAACCGGGTGGCCAAGTGCCGCTTTCTCTCCGGTCTTGCGCCCGATCTGTGCTAGGTCTAGGCGGGTGGGTCACTCTGGCCCGCCTCGTCGTGCCTGCCCCCTGCGCCTGCCTGCCCGGAGACCCCATGCTCAAAGTTCTTTCCTCGACCTGGGCGCTTCTGTTCGGCCTGATGCTGCTGATGCTGGGCAACGGGATGCAGGGCACGCTGCTGGGCATCCGCGGCGCCATCGAGCATTTCTCGACCACGCAGATGTCCATCGTGATGTCGTGCTATTTCATCGGCTTCCTGTTCGGCAGCCGCCTCGCGCCCGAGATGATCCGCCGCGTGGGCCATGTCCGCGTCTTCGCCGCGCTGGGGACGATGATCTCGGCCGTGCTGATCCTCTATGCCGCCTGGCCCAACTGGATGGCCTGGGCAGCAATGCGGGTGCTGATCGGCTTCTCGTTCTCGGGCGTCTACATCACCGCCGAAAGCTGGCTCAACAACGCCTCGACCAACGAGACGCGGGGACAGGCGCTGTCGCTCTATCTGATCGTGCAGATGATCGGCATCATCGCGGCGCAGGTCCTGCTGAATTTCGCCGATCCCTCGGGCTTCATCCTGTTCGTGATCCCCTCGGTGCTGGTGTCCCTGGCCTTCACGCCGATCCTGCTGTCGGTCTCGCCGGCGCCGGCCTTCGAATCGACCCGGCCGCTCAGCTTCCGCCGCCTCTATCAGGCCTCGCCGCTGGGCTGCGTCGGCATGTTCCTGCTGGGCGGCATCTTCTCGGCGCAGTTCGGCATGGCCTCGGTCTGGGGGACGCAGGCGGGGCTCAGCATCCGCGACCTGTCGATCTTCGTGGCTTCGATCTATGTCGGCGGGCTGGTGCTGCAATTCCCGATCGGCTGGGTCAGCGACCGGATGGACCGGCGGATGCTGATCCTGGGGCTGGCGGCGGTGGGGGCTGCGGTGCTGATGCTGCCGGTGATCTTCGATCTGCCCTTCATCCTGCTGATCGGGGTGGGGGCGCTGATGGGCGGGATCTCCAACCCGCTCTATTCGTTGCTGCTGGCCTATGTGAACGATTACCTTGAGAAGTCGGACATGGCGGCGGCCTCGGCCGGGCTGATCTTCATCAACGGGCTGGGCGCCATTTCGGGTCCGATCATCACCGGCTGGATGATGGGGGTGATCGGGCCCTCGGGCTTCTTCCTGTTCATGGCGGTGATCTTCGCGCTGCTGACCGCCTATGCGATGTTCCGCATGACCCGCCGCCGCCGCACGCCCGAGCAGCAGGGCAGCTATACCGCGCTCTCGCCCACGGCCTCGGTGGTCACGGTCGAGGCGGCGATGGAACGCGCAGAGTCCGACAGCTGAGGGGGGCGAGGGGTTGACCCCCTCGCGCCGCCGTCGCAGGCTGAGGCAAAACGGAGGTTCCCATGCCCATCAGCCCCCGCGCCAAGGCCGTGCTTGGCTATTGGCGTGATCTTGGCCCCGCCGGTTGGTACGCGGGCGGCGAGTCACTGGACGCCGAGATCCGCACCCGGTTCGAAGAGGATTGGAACACCGCCCTCTCCGGCGGGCATCGCAGCTGGATGCATTGCCCCGAGGGGATCCTGGCCTTCCTGCTGCTGACCGACCAGTTCCCGCGCAACATGTTCCGCGGGCAGGGCAAGGCCTTTGCCACCGATCCGCTGGCGCGGCGGGCGGCGCATTACGCCTGGCAGAATCAGCTGGACCTGAGGATCGACGAGCCGATGCGGCAGTTCTTCTATCTGCCGCTGGAGCATTCCGAGAGCCCGTTCGATCAGGACCGCGCCGTGGCGCTCATCAAGGCCCGGATGCCCGAGACGGGGGCGGAGACGCTGCTGCACGCCCGCGCGCATCGCGAGATCATCCGCCGCTTCCGCCGCTTCCCGTTCCGCAACGAGGCCCTGGGCCGCGAGACCACGCCCGAGGAGCGGGCCTTCCTGGAGGCGGGCGGCTATATGGCCATCGTGCGGGAATTGCAGGGCTGAGGGCCGTGGCGAGCCTTGCCAAGGGCGCAGGGCAGCCTGCCGAAACGCGCCCGGCAGCAGGTCGCGGTTGCGCCGGCGGCAAAAGTAGTTTAGTGCTGAACTATATTCCATGCGGGAGGGATCCATGGCCGAGCAGAGCTTTGATGTCGTCGTGATCGGGTCTGGGCCGGGCGGCTATGTCGCGGCGATCCGCGCCGCGCAGCTGGGCAAGAAGGTCTGCATCGTCGAGCGCGAGAACCTGGGCGGCATCTGCCTCAACTGGGGCTGCATCCCGACCAAGGCGCTGCTGCGCTCGGCCGAGGTGTTCCACCTGATGCACCGGGCCAAGGAATTCGGGCTGAGCGCGGGCTCGGTCGGGTTCGATCTGGATGCCGTGGTCAAGCGCTCGCGCGGGGTGGCCAAGCAGCTGTCGGGTGGCATCGGCCATCTGATGAAGAAGAACAAGATCACCGTCGTCATGGGCACCGCGACGCTGGGCAAGGGCGGCGTGGTCTCGGTCAAGACCGACAAGGGCTCGGAAAGCCTGAAGGCCAAGGACATCATCCTGGCGACAGGTGCCCGGGCGCGCGAACTGCCGGGGCTGGAGGCGGATGGCGATCTGGTCTGGACCTACCGCCACGCGCTGGTCGCCAAGCGCATGCCGAAGAACCTGCTGGTCATCGGCTCGGGCGCCATCGGCATCGAATTCGCCAGCTTCTTCAACACGCTGGGCGCCAAGACCACGGTTGTCGAGGTGATGGATCGCGTGCTGCCGGTGGAAGACGCGGAAATCTCGGCGCTGGCGAAGAAATCCTTCGTCAAGCAGGGCATGGTCATCAAGGAAAAGACCACGGTCAAGAAACTGGACCGCGGCAACGGCAAGGTCGTGGCCCATTTCGAGGCCGGCGGCAAGACCGAGACGGCCGAGTTCGACACGGTGATTTCCGCCGTGGGCATCGTCGGCAATGTCGAAGACCTCGGGCTCGAGGACCTGGGCGTCAAGATCGACCGCACCCATGTGGTGACGGACGAATATTGCCGCACCGGGGTTCCGGGCCTCTGGGCCATCGGCGATATCGCCGGCGGGCCGTGGCTGGCTCACAAGGCGAGCCATGAGGGCGTGATGGTGGCCGAGCTGATCGGCGGGCTGCACGCCCATCCGGTCAAGGCGACCTCGATCCCCGGCTGCACCTATTGCCATCCGCAGGTGGCGAGCGTCGGCCTGACCGAGGCCAAGGCCAAGGAACAGGGCTATGACGTGAAGGTCGGCCGCTTCCCCTTCATCGGCAACGGCAAGGCGATTGCTCTGGGCGAGCCCGAGGGGCTGGTGAAAACCATCTTCGACGCCAAGACCGGCGAATTGCTGGGCGCGCACATGATCGGCGCGGAAGTGACCGAGATGATCCAGGGCTATGTCGTCGGCAAGACGCTGGAAACGACCGAGGAAGACCTGATGCACGCCGTCTTCCCGCATCCGACGCTGAGCGAGATGATGCACGAGAGCGTTCTGGACGCCTACGGCCGCGTCATCAACTTCTGAGCAAGCCCTCGGCCAGCGCGGTGGACAGGATGTCGACCGCGCCAGCCAGTTTCTCGTCGATGATGTGCAGGTAGTCGGTCCAGTCGTGCAGGCCGGTCAGGTCCGATTGCCCGTCCGAAATCCCCCGCAGCGCGATCAGCGGCAGCCCGGCCTGCATGCAGGCGCGCTGCACGGCGTAGGTCTCCATATCCACCATATCCTCGGCGATGCCGTCATAGGCGAGGCCGGTGACGATGTTGCCGCCGGTGGAGAGCGTCGCTTCCTCGATCCCCGGCAGGCGCAGGGGCAGCGGCAGCACCTTCGGCAGGTCCAGGAACGGCACCAAGCCTTTCTCGAACCCCAGGGGCGAGGCGTCGATGTCGCGCCAGGCGACGGCGCTGGCCTGATAGAGCCCGCAATGGGCCAGCCGCGCCGATCCGGCTGAACCGAGCGAGACCACCAGATCCGGCGGCGTCCCGGCGGCCGAGAGCCGCGCCAGCGCCGTGGCGGTGCCGATGGCGGCTTCAACAGGTCCGACGCCGGTTATCAGGGGCGTGATCCGGGCCCGCAGATGCGGGCCGAATTCGGCGCGGGCGGCCATGACGAACAGCACGTCATGGTCGGAGAGGCGGGTCAACATCATCGGCTTCTCATCAGACGGTCGGCCAGGCCCGAGACTGCCGCAAGGCCCAGCGCCAGGGCAAGGGCGATCAGCGTGACGCGGCGCCGGGCCTCGGGGATCACCGGCCAGAAGGCGACCTGCGGCGGATCGCCCGGCAGGACGGCGACCGCGACCGTGCCGCCGGCCCAGAGCGTGGTCAGCGAGGCGGGCGGATGGTCGAGGCTGGCGGTGAAGGTCCCGGCCTCGCTGTCCGAGACGAAAAGCCGGACCTCGCCGCGGGGCCAGGGCGTCTCGCGGCTGGGTTCGCGCAGATCGGTAATCAGCACCACGGCCTCGGTCCGGTGGCCGGGCGGGCGTAGCCGGTGCAGCTGCAAGCTTTGAACTATGGCGACGAGGCAGAGCACCAGCGCCGCGGTCAGCGCCGCCCCCGTGACCAGGGGCAGCGCCCGGCGGATCACCCCATGGCCCCGCCGCGGGGCAGGGCTGCGACGCCGGTGCGGGCCAGTTCGGTCAGGCCGAGCGGGCGCATCAGATCGGCGAAGGCGTCGATTTTCGACGGCGCGCCGGTGATTTCGAACACGAAGCTGCCCAGCGTTGAATCGACGACATTGGCGCGGAAGATCTCGGCCAGGCGCAGGGCCTCGATGCGGGCGTCGCCCTTGCCCTCGACCTTCAGAAGCGCCAGTTCCCGCTCGACCGACGCGCCCTCGACCGTCAGATCATGCACCTCGTGCACCGGCACGATGCGGCCGAGCTGGGCCTTGATCTGCTCGATGACGGCGGGGGTGCCCTTGGTCACGATGGTGATGCGCGACAGGTGGCCCTTGTGGTCGGTTTCGGCGACCGTCAGGCTTTCGATGTTGTAGCCGCGCCCGGAGAAGAGGCCGATGACACGGGCCAGGACACCGGGTTCGTTGGCGACGATCACCGCCAGGGTGTGGGATTCGATAATGTCCGAATGCGGGTCGCGAAGGTCATAGGCGGAGTGCTTGGACGAACCTTGCTGGATGTGTAGCGGGGACATGGGGGTTCCGTTCGGTAAGCGGGAAGGACAGGGGCCGGGGTCCGGCGACCCGCTGGGGGGCCGCCGGGTCCGTCAGGATCAGACCAGCGTCAGGCCGATGCCCGTGATGGCGCCGCGCACATCGTCCGAGGGCAGCAGCATGTCGTTATGCGCATTGCCCGAAGGGATCATCGGCAGGCAGTTCTCGTGCCGCTCGACCAGGCAGTCGAAGATCACCGGCCCGTCGTAGTCCAGCATCGCCATGATCGCGTCGTCCAGTTCATCGGGATGCTCGGCCCGGATGCCCTTGCAGCCGAAAGCCTCGGCCAGTTTGACGAAATCGGGCAGCGATTCCGACCAGGAATGCGAATAGCGCTCGCCATGCAGCAATTGCTGCCACTGGCGGACCATGCCCAGACGCTCGTTGTTGAGGATGAACTGCTTGACGGGCGTGCGGAACTGCACCGCGGTCCCCATCTCCTGCATGTTCATCAGCCACGAGGCCTCACCCGCCACGTTGATGACCAGCGCGTCGGGATGGGCGATCTGCACGCCGATCGAGGCGGGCAGGCCGTAACCCATGGTCCCCAGACCGCCCGAGGTCATCCAGCGGTTCGGGCCGTCGAAATTGAGGTATTGCGCCGCCCACATCTGGTGCTGGCCGACCTCGGTGGTGATGTAGCGGTCGCGGCCCTTGGTCAGCGCCTCCAGCCGCTGCAGCGCCAGCTGCGGCTTGATGATCGATTCCGACCCCTTGTAGGCGAGGCAGTTGACGGCTTTCCAGGCGTCGATCTGCTTCCACCACTGGGCCAGCCCCTCGCGGTTGGTCTTGCGACCGCGCGATTTCCAGATCCGCAGCAGGTCCTCCAGCACATGGCCGACATCGCCCAGGATCGGCAGATCGACGCGGATCACCTTGTTGATCGACGAGGGGTCGATGTCGATATGGACCTTGCGCGAATTCGGGCTGAAGGCATTGACCCGGCCGGTGATGCGGTCGTCGAAGCGGGCGCCGATGTTGACCATCAGATCGCAATCATGCATCGCCATATTGGCCTCGTAGAGGCCATGCATGCCCAGCATGCCGATCCACTGCTTGCCGGACGCCGGATAGGCGCCCAGACCCATCAGGGTCGAGGTGACCGGGATGCCGGTGGCATCGGCCAGTTCGACCAGCAGCTGGCAGGCGGCGGGGCCCGAGTTGATGACGCCGCCGCCGGTATAGAAGATCGGGCGCTCGGCCTGTTCCAGCATCTCGACCAGCGCGGTGATCGCGTCGATATCGCCCTTCACGCGGGGCTGGTAATGGTCGACCTTGGCCTTTTGCGGGGGCGTATAGGTGCCCTCGGCGAATTGCACGTCCTTGGGGATGTCGACCAGCACCGGACCCGGGCGGCCCGAGGTCGCGACGTGGAACGCCTGATGGATCGTCTCGGCCAGACGGTCGGGATCCTTCACCAGCCAGTTGTTCTTGGTGCAGGGACGGGTGATGCCGACGGTATCGGCCTCCTGGAAGCCGTCGGTGCCGATCAGGAAGGTCGGCACCTGACCCGACAGCACGATCATCGGGATCGAATCCATCAGCGCATCGGTGATGCCGGTCACGGCGTTGGTCGCCCCCGGACCCGAGGTCACCAGCACGACGCCCGGCTTACCGGTCGAGCGCGCGTAGCCCTCGGCCATGTGGGTCGCGCCCTGTTCGTGGCGCACCAGCACGTGGCGGATCTCGTTTTGCTGGAACAGCTCGTCGTAAATCGGAAGCACCGCGCCGCCCGGGTAGCCGAAGACCACCTCGACCCCCTGGTCCTTGAGCGCCTGAACGACCATCTTCGCGCCGGTCATCTGCGACGTGGTCTTCTGCTGGGACATGGTCTTCTCCACCTCTGGTCTGGGTCCGGTCTGTGCCTCAGGCCGGCAACGCGGGCAATAAAAAACCCCCGGGTCAGGGGGGGCATGCGGGGGACGTTCGGTTTCGGTGTTACACCGATCCGTTCAGGCCCCCGGAACTGATAAGTACGAAGCGCATTCGTCACCTCTTGGTTCGGGCGGAATTTACGTCTGCCGCAAAGCAGCGTCAACCGTCAAAGCGGGGTGTTTGATGCGAATTCGGCGGTAAATCTTTGCGAAAGTTGCGCAAGGCCGCTTTCCGGCGCAGGAAATGGAAATCGGGGCGGTTCAGCGCCCCGGCTTCAGCCCTGATTCGGTCGGCGGCAGGGTGATCGCCGCCACTTGTTCGGTAATCGGCCGTACCGCCAAGGGATGCGGCTGCTCGGTGTAATCCGCCGGATTGCCCAGATCGCGCCACTGGCCGTCACGATAGACCTCGAGCGCGCCGAAACTGGCCTTGTAGGCCATCTTGACGCTGCCCGGCACCCAATAGCCGAGATAGACGTAGGGCAGGCCCACCTGCCGGGCCAGCGCCACATGGTCGAGGATCATGTAGGTGCCAAGCCCGTCCTTGATCCGGTCGGGATCATAGAAGGAATAGACCAGGCTCAGCCCGTCATCGAGCACATCGGTCAGGCAGACAGCCGCCAGCTTGCGGCCGGAACCGCGCTGGCCCTTGGGGGCGACCTCGGGCTTTTCGGTGTATTCGATGACGCGCGAACGGACCGGCGTCTCCTCGATCATCGCCGCGAATTCGAAGATATCCATGTCAGCCATGCCGCCATCGGCGTGCCGGCTGTCCAGATAGCGGCGGAAGAGGGTGAATTGCTCATCCGTGGCCCAGGGGCTGGTCGCTTCGCGGTTCAGATGCTCGTTGCGGCGCAGGTTCTTGCGCTGGCTGCGCGAGGGTTCGAAATCCGCGACCCGGATCCGGGCCGACAGGCAGGCCGCGCATTCCGAACAGGCCGGGCGATAGAGCACGTTCTGCGAGCGCCGGAAGCCCTGTTTCGACAGCGTGTCGTTGAGCGCGCGCGCGCCTTCGCCGGTCAGGGCGGTGAACAATTTCCTCTCGCTCTGCCCCGGCAGATAGGGGCAGGGCTGCGGCGCCGTGACATAGAACTGCGGCGCGATAGGCAGCGAATGGCGCATGATGGGCGCCCGTCCTTCCTGGTCGAGGCTGTGGTTGTCACTGGCGAGGCCCCGGTCTGACCGGGGTCAGGCGGGTTTCCGAGCTACCGTAGCAAGGCGAATTGTCCTCGCCAAGGGATTGTTTGACGCTTGCGCGACAGGAGCGCGGCTTCAGGAGACCAGGCTCCGGTTGACGATCACGGTGCCGAGGATCTTGTCGTTGAGCCCCTGTTTGTAGGGCGTCATGACCATCAGCAGCACCGAGACCAGCTGGCCGAGGATGAAGCTCATCGACAGCGCGTAGATCGCCGAATGCCAGAGCGCCAGCGCCGTGTCCGGCTGCCGCCCGTCCAGCCTGCGCCATTCCAGCGCCACCAGCATCATCCCGGCGGTGGCGCCGAACCGGTCGAGCATCAGCGTGCGGTAGGTGATGGCGACGCCCATCCAGACCAGAGGCAGGATGAAGATGGCGATGAAGCCGGTCAGCGCCAGGGCCAGCACCACCAGGATCAGCGTGATCGCCAGATCCACCACCCAGGCGAGGAAGCGCTTGGGGATCAGATCGTCGTAGAAGGCGGGATCGTCATAGGGATCGGGCAGGGCGGTCATGCGGTGAAAGCTCCTTCGCGCGCGCCGCAGGCTGCAATCAATGCGCCGGGCTCGACCGAGAACACATGGTCAGGCGTTCCGGCCGCGGCATAGACAAGAGCGAAGTCGCGCAGGCGGGGATCGGCGAAGATCGCGGGCGGGGTCAGATGCCCGACCGGGGCCACGCCGCCGATGGCGAACCCGGTGACTGCCCGCACCGTGGCGGCGTCGGCGCGGCTCAGCGCCTCGCCCGCAAGCAGGGCAGCACGATCGGGGTCCAGCCGGTTGCCGCCAGCGGTCAGGAACAGATAGATCTGCCCGCTTTCGCCCTGAAAGATCAGCGATTTGACGATCTGGTCCAGCTCGCAGCCGCAGGCCACAGCGGCGGCTTCGGCGGTGCGGCTGGGGCCGGGGTTCAGGATTTCCGCCCGAAGTCCGATGTCCTCGATGGCCTTGGCGACGCGCGCCAGCGATTTGCTCATGTCTGTCTCCGTCTTGCGGTCAACATGGGCATCAAGGTGCCGGGCTGCAAGACGGTGGGCTGAACGTCGGGGGGATGAACGTCGGAGGGCAGCCTACTTGCGGAACTTGTCGAGGCTCACGACTTCGCCCGCTTTGGGGGCCTCGGGCACCGAATGCAGCATCGGCGCTTCCTCGTCGTCGTCCTCATCCTCGTCGTCGTCATCGACATGGGTCTCGAACTTGAGGCCGAACTCGACCGAGGGGTCGACGAAGGTCGAGATCGCGTCGAAGGGGATGTACAGCGGCTCGGGCTGGTTGCCGAAATTCAGCGTCACCGCGAAACCCTGGTCATCGACGGCGAGGTTCTCGAACCAGTGCTGGATGACGATGGTGATCTCGTCCGGGTAGCGCGCCTTCAGCCAATCGGCCATCTCGACGCCCGGATACTGGGTGTTCAGCGTGATGAAGAAGTGATGCGCCCCCGGCAGGCCGTGCTCGGCGGTGCGGATCATCACCTCGCGGATCAGGCCGCGCATGGCCTGGTGCATCAGGTTTCCGTAGTCGATTCCGCGCGTCATCGTCATCCCCTTCGAACCCCCGGATGGTCGGGGTCGTCTGCCCCTGAGCATAGGCGTTTCGCGACCGAAGAAAAGCCTTCAGCGGGGGTGCAGGTGCAGAAAACCCGACAGGCTGGCCAGTTGCGTGTCGCGCGGGGCCGGGGCGAGGGCCATCGGCGGGATCAGTTCGCGCAGCATTTTCTGGCGCATGGCACGGGCGAAATCGCTGTGCTGATGGGCGGTGATGACGAAACCGCCCGGGGTGACGACATTGCGGCGGTAGAAATTGGTGATCGGCTGGCCGGTGCCTGCCGCCTCGATCGCGAGGCCATTGATGGTGATCCCCCGGGCATAGGCCGTGCGGCGTTCGGTGCCCAGCGTATAGCCCTCGTTCTCGTCCCCGTCGCCCGAGATGTCGATCACCCAATGGGCGCAGTCGCGGACCTGGCCGAATTGCTCGACCGCCACGGCGATGGCTTCGCCCACGGCGGTGTTGCCCCCGGAATGGGCCCGGGGCAGCGTGCCGATGCGGGCGGCAAGCTGCGCCACCTCGGCGGGTTCCGTGAGGCGGGTGAAGGGAACCGAGACTGTCTGTTCCATGGCGCCCGACCATTGCATGACCCCGAGCGCGACCTGTCCCTGCAGGAGCGCGGCGCGGACATCTTCGTCCCTGAGCGCATTGGCGATGCCCTGAAGCTGGAGCGCGTATTCATAGCTGTCGACCGAGCCCGAGACATCGACCGCCAGCATCAGCGCGATATCGCAGGCCCGGGCCTGCGGGGCGGCGGCCAGCGGCAGCGCCAGCGCAAGGGCGCCGAGCAGGCGGCGCAGAGTCGGTCGGCGTGGGTCGGGACCGGCAGGCATGGGGTAGGGTGCCATGCAGGGCGTGCAGGCGCATTCACGAAGCCGTGATCGGGTCGGTGAAAGGAGGGGGGAAGTGGAGGTTTCTGTTGCCAGGTACCTCCGAACCCCGCCCTACGGGGCTAACCGCAGGGACTTAAGATCGGTTTAGGTCAACTGCTTACGCAGCGACGGCCACCGGAGCACGGTTGTCATTGGCAACTGTACGTTTTGCACCGATATCGGTGGTAGCTCACCGGGACAAAGCAAACCCCTTTAGACGTTCGTCGATCCTGTTTCGGCCCCATTCGCCCCCAATGAAGGACGTTTTGGTGGAGCCGCCGGGTACCGCCCCCGGGTCCGATCCGATTATTACGAGCGCGTTTATGTCCATAGTCCCGGTTGCCCGGAACAGGGTCAATATAGGGTGCCGAAGGGCGGGCCTCAAGGGGGGCTCTGCGGGGTCACTCGCGTCCGTGGGGATGCTCGTGCAGCCGGTCCTCGCGCGCGCGGCGGATCGCGTCGGAAAAGGCCCCGGCCAGAACGCCGGTGGGCAGGGCGATGATGCCGATGCCGCAGAGCGCCGTGATGGCCGAGAGGAACCGCCCCAGCGGCGTGATCGGCACCACATCGCCATAGCCCACGGTGGTCAGCGTCTCGACCGCCCACCACATGGCGCGGGGGATGGAGCCGAAGCCTTCGGGCTGGGCCTCGCGCTCGACCAGATAGAGCAGGGTGGCCGCGCCCAGCATCAGGCCGAGGGCCAGCATGGCGCTGAGCAACAGCTCCGTCCCGCGCGAGCGGAAGGCGTCGAACAGCAGGTTCAGCGCCCGCGAATAGCGCCCGAGCCGGGCCAGCCGCAGGATCCGGGTCAGCTGCAACAGCCGGAACACCGAGGCCTCGAGCCCCAGAAAGGGCGTGACGAAGGTCACCAGCACCACCAGGTCCAGCAAGGCCGCCGGGGTGCGGACGAAGCGCCAGAGGCTGGTGTATTTCGGGTTCAGCGGCGCGACCCAGAGCCTGAGCGCGTATTCGGCGGCGAAGAACAGGAAGAGGCCGATCTTCAGCGCCTCCATCAGCCAGCCGTAATGGCGGATCACATGGATCTCGGTCTCCAGCACGGCGATGACGATCAAGCCGATGATCCCGGTCACGACCAGCCGGTTGAAGGGCGACAAGCCCGGTTGCACCCTCATCTCGGGGTCGATGGCAGCCGATACGCGATGACGCAGCGACGCGAGGTCCATGGCTACTCGGAGAGCGGGTTCAGTCGTTGCACGGGCGGCAGGCGGAGGTCGCGCATCCTCGGCGGGCGCTCGACCGGCTGGGCCTCGCCCTCGCCGGCCCCGGCGCGGTCGGATTCGAAGCTCCACAGCTCCATCAAGGCGGCCCTCGTGTCATCGGCGCGCCCCCCGGCGATGCCATTGGCGATGCGCACGTGATAGGAGAGAAAGCGCGCCCGGATCCGCGTGGCATAGCCGGTCTGCGGCGTCACGGCGAATTCGGCCTCGATCAGCCCCTGGGCCACCATCGCCATCGCCGGATTGCCCGAGGCCACTGCCAGCGCCAGATTCATCCGCCGCATGGAGGCGACGAAATCGCTGTCGGGGATGGAGAAATCGGATTGCAGGTCGATCTCGGCCCTGAGGTCGGCGATATCGGCCTTGCGCAAAACGGCGAGTTCAGCACAGCCCAGCTGCAGCTGGATCCGCGCCTCGGTCAGCAGGGGGCGATGGGCATTGTCCTCGGCCCGGGTCGACAGGGCGATCAGCGTGGCGATCTGTTCGCCCGCCACGGCGGCGCTGGGTTGGGTGACGAAAGCGCCACCCCCCGCACCGCGCCGCGCCGCGATCAGGCCCCGCGCGGTCAACCGGCCCAGAGCCTCGCGCAGGGTCGGGCGCGAGACCTTGAAATGCGCGCAGAGGTCGGCCTCGGACGGCAGGCGGTCGCCCGGCCCATAATGTCCCGAAAGAATGTTCTCCTGAAGAAGCGTGGCAATCGCACTGGCCCGGTCGGGCGCCCGTCCTTCAGGGGCCGATGTGCTGCTCATCGCCTCAACCCACTGTCTTTGTGTTCTTTTTAATGTCTGTCAATCAGGATGGCAGGTCCGGCGAGTCGTGTCAATCGCGGGCCGGTCTGGCGGGGGGCGAGCCGGCGGTCTAGGGTCGCGGAAACCACAGTGAGGGGGGATTCGGATGCAGCTGGACCTTGATTTCGTGCGCGCGCAGTTTCCGGCTTTCGCCGAACCCTCGCTTCAGGGGCAGGCGTTTTTCGAGAATGCGGGCGGCTCTTACGCCTGCAAGCCGGTGATCGACCGCCTCACGCGCTTTTATCACCAGCGCAAGGTCCAGCCCTATCACCCGTTCGAGGCATCGCGCCTGGGCGGCGCGGAGATGGACGAGGCGCGCACCCGGCTCGCCGCGATGATGGGGATCGCCACGGACGAACTCAGCTTCGGCCCCTCGACCACCGCCAATACCTATGTGCTGGCCCAGGCCTTTCGCCAGCACCTGAAACCGGGCGAGGCGATCGTGGTCACCAATCAGGACCACGAGGCCAATACCGGCCCCTGGCGGCGGCTCGCGGACAGCGGGATCGAGGTGCGCGAATGGCAGATCGACCCGGTGACCGGCCATCTGCCGCTGGACCGGCTGCCGAAGCTGCTGGCCGGCGCGCGGCTTCTGTGTTTCCCGCATTGTTCCAACGTGGTGGGCGAGGTCAATCCGGTGGCCGAGATCACCGCCATGGCCCATGAAGCGGGCGCAATGGTCTGCGTCGATGGCGTCAGCTACGCGCCGCACGGCCTGCCGGATGTGGCGGCGCTGGGGGCGGATATCTACCTCTTTTCCGCCTACAAGACCTATGGCCCGCATCAGGGGATCATGGCGATCCGCCGCGCGCCGGGGATGGCGCTGCCCAATCAGGGGCATGTCTTCAACGGCGAGGTTCTCTACAAGCGCTTCACCCCGGCCGGGCCCGACCATGCCCAGGTCGCGGCCTGCGCCGGGCTGGCCGATTACATCGAGGGGCTGGCGGATCACCATGGTGGCGCCGGGCTCGACCCGCGCGGCAAGGCGGCGCTGGCCCATGACCTGATGCGCGCGCAGGAAACCGCGCTGCTGCAGCCGCTCCTCGATTATCTGAGCAGCCGCAACGAGGTACGGCTTCTGGGGCCGCGCCGGGCCGAGGGGCGCGCCCCCACCGTGGCGGTGCAGGTCGAGGCGCCGGCCGGCGATCTGGCGGCGCGGCTGTCGCGGCACGGGATCATGGCCGGGGCCGGGGATTTCTACGCGCTGCGCGCCTTGAAGGCGCAGGGGATTGACCCCGCGCAGGGCGTCCTGCGGCTGAGTTTCGTGCATTACACCTCCCGGGCCGAGGTTGACCAACTGATCGGGGCGCTAGATCGGGAGCTGTAACGCCCCTCCGAGGTTCCATGTCCCAGACGCCCCTGATCCTGTGGTTCCGCCGCGACCTGCGGCTGGACGACCATCCCATGCTGTCCGCCGCAGCCGCCACCGGGCGGCCGCTGCTGCCGGTCTTCATTGCCGACCGCTCGGTCACCGAAATCGGCGCCGCCGCCCGCTGGCGCTGGGGCGAGGCGGTGGCGAGTTTTGCCGGGCGGCTGACGGGGCAGGGCTCGCGGCTGATCCTGCGGCGCGGCGCGGCGCTGCCGGTGCTGCTGTCGCTGGCCGAGGAGATCGGCGCCGGGGGTGTCTGGTGGACACGGCTCTACGATCCCTTCTCGCGCGAGCGGGATGCCGACATCAAGGAAACCCTGAAATCCAAAGGGTTTGAGGCGCGTTCCTTCCACGGCCACACCCTGGTCGAGCCTTGGGAAATCGCCACCGGCCAAGGCGATCCCTACAAGGTCTACACGCCCTTCTGGAAGGCCCTGTCTGCCCGTGACGTGGCCGAGGCGCTGCCCGCACCCAAGGCGCTCAGGGCGCCCGAGACATGGCCCGGCAGCGAGGATCTGGCCGGGTGGACGCTGGGCGCGGCGATGAACCGGGGGGCGCCGGTGCTGGCGCGCTACGCGGTGATAGGCGAGGAAGCGGCCCGCAAGCGGTTGGACTCGTTTCTGAAATCCAAAGTCGAGGGCTACCGGGAGGACCGCGACTTCCCGGCTCTTGACGCGGTTTCGGGTCTGTCAGAGAACCTGACCTATGGCGAGATCGGCCCGCGCCGCATCTGGCATGCCGCCCTGCCGCTGGCGGGCGACGGCGCCACGCATTTCCGCAAGGAACTGGTCTGGCGCGACTTCGCCCATCATCTGATGTACCATTTCCCGCATCTTCTGGACGCGAACTGGCGCCCGGAATGGAATGATTTTTCTTGGAAAATCGACAACGCCGATGCCGAGCGCTGGCGCCGCGGCCTGACCGGCGAGCCGATCGTCGATGCCGGGCTCCGGCAGATGTTCGTGACCGGCACCATGCATAATCGGGTGCGGATGATCGTCGCCAGCTATCTGACCAAGCATCTGATGACGCACTGGAAAGTCGGCCTCGACTGGTTCGCGGACTGCCTGACGGACTGGGACCCGGCCTCGAACGCGATGGGCTGGCAATGGGTGGCGGGATCGGGGCCGGATGCGGCGCCCTATTTCCGGGTGTTCAACCCGGCGACGCAGGCGGAAAAGTTCGACCAGAAGGGGGTTTACCGTAAGACCTTCATCGCCGAACTCAGCCGCAATCCGGGGCCCGAGGCGCTGGCCTATTTCGAGGCGGTGCCGCGGTCCTGGGGCCTCGACCCCGCCAGGGCCTATCCCGAGCGGATGGTCGATCTGGCCCGGGGTCGCGAGAGGGCGCTCGCGGCCTATGCCGCGCTGAAGAAGACGTAAATTTCTTTTTGCACGAAGATCCAAGCGGATTAGTCTGTCGTAAAAGGCAAAAGAGCCGACGGGGACGCGCATGGATCATCTGATTTCGACCGAGGGACAGGGCGGGCTGCCGCGCTATTTCAAACCGGTCTTCGCCCAGCTGGGCCGCATGGGGCGGGGCCGGCTGGACGTGATCCTGCCCGATGGCCGCCGCTTTCGCGCCCAGGGCCAGAAGCCGGGCCTCGCCGCCGAGATCACCGTGCACAACGCCGATGCCTTCGCCCGGCTGATCCGCGAGGGCGAGCTGGGCTTTGCCGATGCCTATCTCGAGGGCTGGTGGTCCACACCCGATCTGCAGGCACTGATGGATGTCATCTTCCACGACAACCCGGCGCTGCTGGATGAATTCACCGGCATGGCGCTGGTGCGCGCCTATGAACGGGCGCGGCATTGGCTGCGCGGAAATTCGCGGGCCCAGGCCAAGAAGAACATCGCCTATCACTATGATTTAGGGAATGAATTCTACCGTCTGTGGCTCGATGACAGCATGACCTATTCCTCGGCCCTGTTCCGCAGCGGGCAAGAGAGCCTGGAACGCGCGCAGGAGCAGAAATACGCCGCGCTGGTGGATTCGCTGGGGGTGAAACCGGGCGATCACGTGCTGGAAATCGGCTGCGGCTGGGGCGGGTTCGCTGAATATGCCGCCGGTCAGCGGGGGCTGAAGGTGACGGGCCTGACCATCAGCCAGGCGCAGCACGATTTCGCGGTGGAGCGGATGGCGCGCGCGGGGCTGGCCGACCGGGTGGAGATCAAGCTGCAGGATTACCGCGACGAGCGGGGCCGCTACGACGGCATCGCCTCGATCGAGATGTTCGAGGCGGTGGGCGAGAAATACTGGCCCGCCTATTTCGAAACATTGCGCGAGCGGCTGAAAGCGGGTGCCAAGGCGACGATCCAGGTCATCACCGTGCCCAATGAACGCTTTCCAACCTACCGGAAAAACGTGGATTTCATCCAGAAGTACATCTTTCCGGGCGGCATGCTGATCTCGCCCGCGCGCTTTGCCGCCGAGGCGCAGAAGGCGGGGTTGGGCTGGCTCGACTCGCTCGAATTCGGCGAGAGCTATTCGCTGACCCTGCGGCGCTGGCACGATTCCTTTACCGGGGCATGGGACCGTATCCAGACCCTGGGCTATGACGAACGCTTCCGGCGGATGTGGGACTTCTACCTGACCTCTTGCGCCGGGGCGTTCCACACGGGTATCTGTGACGTGACCCAGATAACCCTGCGCCGGCCGGCCTGATCCCGGCGGCCTTTGCCGAGGAGCGGCGATGTTCACGCTGATCCGGCCCGTGGCCGCCATCCTGTTGGCAATCTTCGCCTTTTACGCGGCGAAAGCCTATGAGCCGCTCTATGATCCGCAGGCGGTGATGGGGAATTTCGCGCTCTGGACCGCCGGGGTGGGCGGCGTCACCGGCTGGGTGTTCCTGGGCGGCAGGCTGGACCGCAGGCTGTGGTTCTCGCTTTACGTGGGTGTGCAGGCGGTGGTGCTGACGGCGCTGTTCACGGCGATGCTCATGGGCGTGCGCGAGGTGTTCATCCTGGGCTATCGCCGCCGTTACCCGGAGGTGATGGACGCGCTGACCGGCTATTTCGACATCCTCGTCGGCTGGTTCGGCAAGGCGATGGTGCAGGAATACCTGCTCCTGCTGGGCGGGGGCGGTCTGGCGCTGGGGCTGGTCCTGCATGTCATTAACCGCGGCATGGAGCGTCGCAGGAATGACCGATAAGCCGCTGTTTCTGTTCGGAACCCTGCGCTATCCGCCGGTTCTGGAAGCGGTCGCGGGCGTCCGGCTTGACTATGAACCCGCCACGCTTTCCGACCATGCCGTGACCGAAGCGCAGGCGCCGGGCGGCGGCACGCTGCATTTCCCGCTGCTGGTGGCGCGGCCGGGGGCCGAAGCGCCGGGCGCGCTGATCCGGCCGGGGGCGGCGGCGCGGGCGGCGCTCGACCTCTATGAGCGGATCTTCGAGTATCATCCGGTGCAGGTGATCGCGCAGACAGCCGGGGGACCGGTCGAGGCCTTGCTCTATCAGACCGCGGATGAGCATTGGCTGCCCGGACCGGACTGGTCGCTCGACGCCTGGGCAGCCGCGCATGGCGGGCTGGCGGCCGAGGTCGCGGCCGAGGTCATGGCGCTGTCGCGCGAGCATCCGGCTGCGGTGTTGCGGCGGCGCTACCCCTTGCTGGCCGGGCATGTGGCCAGCCGTCGCCGGGCCCGAAACGACGCCGCGCCCGCGACGCGGCGCCGCGCTGCCCGGCCCGGGGATGTCACGGTCGAGGAGCGCCGGACGCCCTATGCCATGGTCTTCGCGGTCGAGGAGAACCGCGTGCGGTTTCGCCATCACGACGGCACCGACAGCGCCCCGGTCGAGCGGGCGGCGTTTGTGCTGACCGATGCGGTGACGCTGCTGCCCTATGACCCGACGCGCGACCTCGTGCTGCTGGTCGAACAATTCCGCTTCGCGCCTTTCGTGCGCGACGACGCGAACCCCTGGACGCTGGAGGCCATCGCCGGGCGGATCGACGCGGGCGAGACGCCGGAAGCCGCCGCGCGGCGCGAGGCGGCCGAGGAAGCCGGGCTGGAGATCCGCGCGCTGCATCGCGTGGCGCGTTATTACTCAAGCCCCGGCGCGGTGGCCGAGTTCCTCTACAGCTATCTGGCGCTGGTCGACCTGCCCGAGGGGGCGGAGGGCATCCATGGCCTGCCATCCGAGCACGAGGATATCCGCACCCACCTCATCCCCTTCGCCGAGGCGATGGCGATGCTGGAGACGGGCGAGATCGCCAACGGGCCGCTGGTGATCTCGCTGCAATGGCTGGCGCTGAACCGGGCGCGGCTGCGCGGCGCTCAGTCGGCGTAGCGCCGCGCGGCCAGCATCGCGGCGCCCGAAGCCAGCAGACAGCCCAGCACGCTGGCCGCCAGCGGCACCGGCGTGCCATTGGCCAAGAGCGTGAGCCCGGCCGCCAGCACCGCCGCCACGACGGTGGAGACGCCGCCGATCACCGAAGCGGCCATGCCCGCGACATGGCCCATCGGCTCCAGCGCCAGCGCGTTCATGTTGCCGATCAGGAAGCCCAGCGACAGGAATTGCAGGGCCATGAAGGTGATGAAAAGCCCGAAACCGGCCAGCGGCAGATCCAGCGCGAAGCCCAGCAGCGTCACGGCGACCATGGCGATCTGCACGCTGAGCGCGATACCGATCAGCCGCCGCATGCCCAGCCGCACGACCAGTTTGGCGTTGATAAGGCTGGTGGTGCCCGAAAGCAGCGCCACCAGCGCGAACCAGGCGGGGAATTGGTCGAGGCGGCCGAAGCTCTGGTCGAAGATCGCGGCGACAGCGCTGAGCCAGGTCAGCATGGTGGCGAAGACGAAGGTCAGCGCCATCAGGTAAAGCCGCACGCGGGCATGCGACAGCACCGTCACCAGCGCCCGCCAAAGCGGGCCCAGCGCCAGCGGGCGGCGGTTCTCGGGGGCCAGCGTCTCGGGCTGGCGCAGGGCCATCCACAGGAACGAGACGATGCCGAAGGCGATGAAGCTCCAGAAGATCGCGCGCCAGCCGAAGAGGGCGCCCAGTTCCGCGCCCATATAGGGGGCGACGGCGGGAAACAGGGTGAAGATGGTCATCCCGAAGGAGATGACGCGCGCCATCTGCCGCCCGGAATAGAGGTCGCGCACCAGGGCCTGGGCCACGACGCGCGGCGCGGCGCAGCCGACGCCATGCACGAAGCGGGCGACCAGCAGCATGGTCAGGTCGTTCGAGACGGCGGCCACACCGGCCGCGACCATATAGAGGGTGATGCCGCCCAGGATCACCGATTTCCGCCCCAGCGCATCGCTGAGCGGCCCCATGACGAAAGTGCCGAGGCCGAGGCCGAACATGAAGACGGTGATGACCAGCTGGGCGTTTTCCGGCGTGGCGGGGGCGAGTTCCCGGCCGATCGGGTCCAGAAGCGGCAGCATGGCATCGACCGAATAGGCGACGGTCGCCATCAGCAGCGCCAAGAGCGCGATGAATTCGCCGAACGGAAGCGGCCTTGTCGGGCCGGTCATTGGCTGGCCGCCGTGATCTGGTCGATGACGTCGAGCCAGGTCTCGACCGGCTGGGCGCCCGACAAGACGTATTGCCGTCCCAGCAGGAAGCCCGGCACCCCGCGCAACCCGCGGGCGCGGATATCGGCGTCGCGGGCGCGGATCTCGGCCACGTCGGCGTCGCTGTCCAGCAACCGCGCGGTCATGGCCCGGTCGAGGCCCGCAGCCTCGGCGATGTCCAGCAGCACCTCGCGGTCGCCGATGTCGCGGCCTTCGGCGAAGTTGGCACGGAAAAGGGCGCTGACCACGGCGTGCTGCCGCCCCTCCAGCCCCGCCCAATGGATCAGGCGGTGGGCGTTCAGCGTCGAGGGGTTGCGCTCCATCTTTTCCAACGCCAGCGGCAGGCCGATCTCCTCGCAGGCTTCAAGGATCGGCACATGCAGCTTGGCCACCTGTTCGGGCGGGCCGAACTTGGCTTGCAGGTACTCGCGCCGGTCCATGCCTTCGGGCGGCATGTCGGGGGCCAGCATGAAGGGATGCCATTCGATGATGAACGGATGGTCGGGCCGCTGTTCCAGCGCGCGTTCCAGACGGGCCTTGCCGATATAGCACCAAGGGCAGACGGGGTCGGAGAAGATGTCGAGTTTGGTGCTCATGGGGCTTCGTATCCTTGGCGCAGGGCGCGGCGGTTGATCTTGTTGTTGGCGCCCTTGGGCAGCGCCTCGACCGCGATGAACTGGCGGGGCTGCTTGTAGCGGGCGAGATGCGCCTCGGCATGGGCGGCGAGCGAGGCGCTGCCGGGGGCATCGGCGCCGGGGACATAGTAAAGGGCGAGGATGCTGGTGGTGTCGCTGACCCGTGCCTCGATGGCGGCGGACTCGACGATGCCGGGATGGGCGTTCATCGCTTTCTCGACTTCCAGCGGCGAGACGCGGAAGCCGCCCGCGTTCATCATGTCGTCGTCGCGGCCCAGGTAGCGGATGGCGCCGTCCTCGTCCATGCTGACCGTGTCGCCGGTCAGGAACCATGCGCCCCGGAACTTGGCGGCGGTCTCGGCCTCCTGGCCCCAGTAGCCCAGGAAGAGGCCCGGATCGTCACGCCCCACGGCCATGACCCCGGCCTCGCCGCGCGGGACGGGCTGACCGTCCTCGCCCAGAACCGCGACCTTGCGGCCCCTTTGCGGATAGCCCGAGGCCCCGGCACTGGCCGGGTGCCCGGGCGAGGCGGAGATATAGGTCGAGACTTCGGACATGCCCAGCGCCTCATAGATCGGGGTGCCGGTGGCCTGGGTCCAGGCCTCGCGCGTCTGCTCGGGCAGTTTCTCGCCGGCCGAAAGCCCGTGTCTGAGATGCAGCATCGGCGCCAGGGGCGCGCGCAACATCTGCCGGTAAACCCCCGGGGCGGCAGCGAAAATCGACACGTCGAAGCGTTTGAGCAAGAGCGGCAGCTGCGCGGGCGTGACCCCGGCGCCGGGGATCAGCGCGGTATTGCCGCTGGCCCAGGGATCCATGAGCCCGGTCCCCAGCGTATAGGTCCAGTTGAAGGCGCCCGCATGCAGCAGCCGGGTGCCGGGGGTGAGCCCGTACCAGCCGTCCCACATCATCCGCCGCGCCCAGACGGCGCGATGGGCATGCATCACCGCGCGCGGATTGCCCGAGGTGCCCGAGGTGAAGATCAGATAGGCGAGCCTATCGGGGCTGCCCATCGCCCAGTCGCAGGGCGGATTGTCGCGCCAGCGGTGCAGCGTCTCGGTGGTGATGACCGGCAGCGTGCCGCCCGGCAGCGCGGCATCGGGCAGCGCGATGCCCGGGGCGGCGATCACCGCGGCGGGGGTGATCTGCGCGGCCATGGCGGTGATCTCCTCGGCCGTCAGTTGCGACGAGGTGGGCACCGGCACCAGCCCCACGGCGATGGCGCCGAGGAAGGCGAGCGGGAAATCGACGGTATTGCCCAGCCTGAGCAGCACGCGCTCGCCGGGTTCCAGCCCGGCCCGGAGAAGCCCGGTGCCGATGCCGCGCACGGCCTGTGCCAGCGCGCCATAGGACCAGCGTTCGGCGCCGGTCAGGCTGACGATCTGCAAGGCGATCTTCTCGGGCGTGACCTCGGCCTGGGCCAGCACATAGGCGGCCAGGTTGAAAGGCGCGGGGCAGGGGTCAAAGGGGCTTGAATCGATTAACGCGTGCATGAAATCCAGCTAATCCGGTGGGGCCGCAAGGGCAAGGCCAGAGTGCCCGGCGCGGCGGCGGGTCCTCTCGACAACGCCGAGACAATAGCGCAAAACGCCTTACCCTGAGCAAGGCCACGTTCATGAGCGATCTGACCAACCCCGCCATCATCCGTATCGCCCGTTCCGACGGCGGCGAGGCGCTGGCCGCGCCGATCGACCTTGCCGAACGGGTGCGGACCCTGCGCAAGGACCGTGGCTGGACGCTGGAACAGGCGGCGCAGGCGGCGGGGCTGGCGCGCTCCACGCTGTCGAAGATCGAGAACGGCCAGATGTCGCCCACCTATGACGGGCTGAAGAAACTGGCCGAGGGGCTGGGCATCAGCGTGCCGCAGCTGTTCACCCCGCCTCGCCACGGCTCGCCGGGCGGGCGCATGACCCTCACCAAGGCGGGCGAGGGCGAGGCGCATGTCACCACGACCTATGAGCACGAGCTGCTGGCGGGGGCGCTGACCCGCAAGGCGATGCTGCCCTACCGCGCCACGATCCATGCCCGCCGGTTCGAGGATTTCGACGGCTGGGTGCGCCATGACGGCGAGGAATTCCTCTATGTGCTGACCGGGCAGATCCGGCTTTACACCGAGTTCTACGCCCCCATCGACATGAAACGCGGCGACAGCGCCTATTACGATGCTTCGATGGGTCACAACGTCATCAGCCTCAGCCCCGAGGATGCGACCATCCTCTGGGTGACCTCGCTGGAATAGGGCCGAGGCCGGGGGCGTCAGCGCCCCATCCAGCCCCGCACCACATTGGCGCCGCCCGAGATGTCCTGACCGACGCCCTCGACCGTGTTGCAGGCCGTGAGCGTCAGAAGGGCAAAGGCAATCGCGAAAGCCGTTTTCATTCCTGATACCACCAGACTTCGGGCAGAAAGCCCGTCCAGTCCCCATACATCGGCAAAATGTCGGGAAAGTGCAAGTTGCTCTGCACCGCCATCCGGCTGACCGGCGAAAACCAGAAGGGGATCGCGTAGCGCCCCGCCATCAGCACCCGGTCGAGCGCCCGGACGGCGGCGGTGAAATCCTCATCCGTGGTCGACGTGAGCATGGCGTTGATCATCGCCTCGACCGCCGGGTCATGGACGCCCGCGAAATTGCGGCTGCCGGGGCTGTCGACGCCCTCGGCGCCCCAATAGAGCACCTGCTCGTTGCCGGGGGACAGGGTCATCAGCCTGAGCGAATAGGTCATGTCGAAGTCATAGCGATTGGTCCGCTCGACATATTGAGCGGAATCGATCAGCGCCACGCGGGCCCGGATCCCCAGCGCCTGCAGATCCTCGGCGAAGGCGGCGGCGGTTGACTGGATCTCGGCCTGGCCCTGCAGGAGCAGGATCTCGAAGGTGAAGGCCTGACCCTCGGCGTTCCTGAGGATGCCCTGCGCGTCGGGTTCCCACCCGGCCTCGGCCAGAAGGCGCATCGCCTCGCGCCGGTTGCGCCGGTTGGAGCGCCCGTCGCTGACCGGCAGCGCGTAGCCCTCCAGCGCGCCGGGCGGCAGCTCTTCGGCGAAGGGCGCCAGCAGCTCGGACACGCGCCCCTCGGCCGGGCCCGGGCGCATGCCCAGCACGGAATTGCCGAAATACGAGGCGATGCGCGGCTCGGCGCCGCCGGTCACCACCTGGTTGATGCGTTCGAAGTCGAAGGCCAGCAGCAGCGCCTCGCGCACCCGCCAATCGGCGAAGAGCGCGCGGCGGGTGTTGATGAACAGCCCCGACATGCCCGAGGGGCGCTGATGCGGCACCTCGACCAGCCGGATGCGCCCGTCATGGACGGCGGGAATGTCATAGCTGTCGGCCCAGCGGGCGGCGTTGACCTCGCGCCAGACCGAGATCAGCCCGGCCTTGAAAGCCTCGAACGCCACCGAGAGGTCGCTGTAGTATTCGTAGCGGATCTCGTCCGCGTTCATCTGGCCGCGGTAGAAGGGCAGGTCGGCGGCCCACCAATCGGCGACCCGGCGGAAGGTGACCGAACGGCCGGGATCGACCGCCGAAACCTCGTAGGGCCCCGAGGCGATGACCGGGGTGAGCGAGCTTTCGGCGAAACTCCGCCCACCGGCGCTCACGTCGAATTGAGCCCGCTGCACGATGGGCCGCAGGCCCAGAATGAGGGGCAATTCGCGGTCGGGTTCGGTGAAGGTGAAGCGCAGCGTGCGCTCGCCCACCCGTTCCATCGAGGCGATCTTGGTCCAGGCATTGCGGTAGCGCGGGTGGCCTTCGGTGCCCATCGTCTCGAAGGACCAGATCACATCGTCGAGAGTGACCGGTGAGCCATCCGAGAAGCGCGCGCCCTCGCGCAGGGTGAATTCGACGAAGGAGCGGGACGAATCGGTCCGCAGTGATTCTGCCAGAACCGGGTAGAGGCCGAAGGGCTCGTCATAAGAACGGCCCAGAAGACTCTGAACCGTCAACAGGTTGACTCCCCAGGGGGCGGACCCGCGCAGGATGAACGGGTTGAGCGAATCGAAACTGCCGATTTCGGCGAAAACGAATCGGCCACCCTGCGGGGCCTCCGGATTGGCATAGGGCAGGGACACGAAATCTTGTGGTAGCGCAGGGGTTCCGTACATAGCGATACCGTGACTCTGGCCGTCCTGCGCCAGAACCTGCGGCGCGCCGGCCAGCGCCGACAGCAGTGCTGCAAGCGCGAATCCCGAGGCTCGCAAGGGGAAAAAGAAGGTCATGGGCGAAACAATCCTGGCGTCGCGGAGGGGGTTTCTCTGGGTACTCCCCCGGCTAGGTGCCTGTAAACTTTAAGCTTGGCCCAGTCTGAACAAAGCGCTATAAGTATCTCACTGCTCGATAGGTTTCTTGCCTGTATGAAACCTGCCTCAACGACTGACGCCCGCCTTGCGCGGGCGTTTTTTTTTGTGCCGCGCCCCCCTATATGAGGTCTATGTTGCACATGCAGCATCAGATTCCATGAGGCAATCATGACCGACAAATTTCTCAAAGGCCGCCGCGCCATCGTCACCGGCTCGACCTCGGGCATCGGACACGGGGTGGCCGAGGCGCTGGCCGCCGCGGGCGCCGATGTCGTGCTGAACTCGTTCTCCGATACCGAGGCCGACCACCAGCAGGCCAGCGACATGGCCGCCAAGTTCGGCGTCACCGTGACCTACATCAAGGCCGACATGTCCAAGCCCGAGGAATGCCGCGCCCTAGTCGAAAAGGCCGGTGGCTGCGATATCCTGGTTAACAACGCCGGTATCCAGCACGTCGCCAAGATCGAGGATTTCCCGATCGAGAAGTGGAACGCGATCATCGCGATCAACATGTCCTCGGCCTTCCACACCACCGCGGCGGCGCTGCCCGGGATGTACGACAAGGGCTGGGGCCGGATCGTCAACATCGCCTCGGCGCACGGGCTGCGCGCCTCGCCCTTCAAGGGCGCCTATGTGGCGGCCAAGCATGGGGTGGTCGGCTTCACCAAGGTCACCGCGCTCGAGGCGGCGGGCAAGGGCGTCACCGCCAATGCGATCTGCCCGGGCTATGTGCTGACCCCCTTGGTCGAGGCGCAGATCCCCGACCAGATGAAGACCCACAACATGGACCGCGAGACGGTGATCCGCGAGGTCATGCTGGACCGCCAGCCCTCGCGCCAATTCGCCACCACCGAGGAGATCGGCGGCACGACGGCCTTCCTGTGCTCGGACGCCGCGGCGCAGATCACCGGTACGACGATCAGCGTCGACGGCGGCTGGACCGCCATGTGACGCCCCGGGGCCGGCGCGATGCCGGCCCCGTTCTTATCCGTCTTTCAAGGAATCAGGGCATGACCCGAATGCGACGCATCAACCTCGCGCTGCAAGGCGGCGGGGCGCACGGGGCTTTCACCTGGGGCGTGCTGGACCGGCTGCTGGACGAGGAGGATCTGGAGATCGCGGCGATTTCCGGCACCTCGGCTGGGGCGCTGAACGGCGCGGCCTTCAAGTCCGGCATGGCCCAGGGCGGGCGCGAGGGGGCGCGGGCGACGATGCGCGCGCTCTGGGAGCGGGTCGGACGCGGCGCCTATGACGGCTTGCCAGATGTCCCCGGCCTGCCGCCCACCGCCGAGTGGATGCGGGCCTTCTTCTATCCCTTCGATTATGCCGCGCGGCTGGCCGAGACGGTGATGCCGGTGACCCCCGCCGATATCGCCGCGCAGGTCTTCAGCCCCTACGATTGGGGCCCCTTGTGGAAGAACCCGCTGGAGCCTGCGGTGCTGGCGCTCGATATCGACAATGTCTGCGCGGACGCGGGGCCGCAGCTGTTCGTGGCGGCGACCAATGTGCATACGGGCAAGGTCCGGGTGTTTTCCGGCGCGCAGGTGACGCATCAGGCGCTCCTGGCTTCGGCCTGCCTGCCGACCTTCTTCCGCGCGGTCGAGGTCGCGGGCGAATTCTATTGGGACGGCGGCTATTCGGCCAATCCGGCGCTGCATCCGCTCTATGATCCGGCGCTGCCCGATGACGTGGTGATCGTCTCGCTGAACCCGCAATACCGCCCGGAGGTGCCCCAGACCTCTCAGGAAATCATGAACCGGATCAACGAGGTAAGCTTCAACGCGGCGCTGTTGCGCGATCTGCGCGCCATTGCCTTCGTCAAGCGGCTGATCGCCGAGGGGCATGTGACCAAGGGGGCGATGAAGGATGTGCTGGTGCATTTCATCGCCGACGACCGGCTGATGCGGGAGCTTTCGGTGCGCACCAAGGTCTCGCCCACGCCCGACCTGATCGAGCGGCTGTTCCGGTCTGGACGGCGGGCGGCGGGACGGTTCCTGAGGGCCCATGGTCAGGACCTGAACAAAACCGCGACCGTCGATCTGGCGGCGATGTTCAGCTGATCTCGTCGCGCTTCTTGCGCACCACCTGACCCGGTTTCGCCGGGTCGGGGGCGACGAGGCCCGCCGAGATGATCAGCTTCGCCGCATCCTCGATCGACATGTCCAGCGCGATCACGTCCTTTTCCGGCACGAAGAGCAGGAAGCCCGAGGTCGGGTTCGGCGTGGTCGGCAGGAAGACCGAAATCAGCTTCTCGCCGCCGATCTTCTGGGCGATCTCACCCTTGGTGTCGGTCGAGACGAAGGCCACGGCCCAGAGACCGGGGCGGGGATATTGCACCAGACAGGCCCGGTTGAACGAGGTCGAGCTTTGCGCGAAGACCGTCTCGGCGATCTGCTTCAGCGCATTGTAGATCGAGCGCACGACCGGCATGCGCGAGACCAGATCCTCGCCCCATTGGATCAGGCTGCGGCCGATGAAGCCCTTGGCGAAGAAGCCGACAATCAAGGTAAACAGAAGCGCGATCACCAGCCCGATTCCGGGCAGGCTGATGAGGTCCATATGCGCCAGGTTTTCCGGCAGGAAGCGGCGCAACGTCTCGCGCGGGATCAGCGGAATGACCCGGCTGTCGACGAATTCCACCACCGCGGTGATGAGCCAGATGGTCAGCACCGCGGGCGCGACCACGACAAGACCGGTCAGGAACGAGGCCCGAAGTCCGGCGAAGAACCCGCGGCGATGCGGGCGGGGGGGCGTGGACATGTCAGGCGGTTCGTCACTGGGGCGAGGGGCGTTAACCCCTAAATAGGCAGCGCCCCGAGGCGGCGCAAGGGCCGCTCGGGGCGTCACGAATGTCAGACATAATTCGGGCGGAAAGCGCGTTGAATGTCAGACCAATTCGCGGGCGATCTGCGCCGCCAGCCGGGCGTTGTTCAGCACCAGCGCGATATTGGCGGTCAGCGAGCGGCCCTCGGTCGCGGCAAAGATCCGGTCCAGCAGGAAGGGCGTCACCGCCTTGGCGCTGATGCCCTGCGCCTCGGCCTCGGCCAGCGCGGCCTCGACCACCGGCATGATCTCGGCGCGCGGGATCTCGTCGGCCGCCGGGATCGGGTTGGTGACCAGCTGCCCGCCCTTCAGGCCCAACGCGGCGCGGGTACGGTGGGCGGCGGCGATCTCGGCCGCGGTATCCAGCCGTAGCGGCGCTTTCAGCCCCGAGGCGCGCGACCAGAAGGCGGGCAGCTCGTCCTGACCCACGGCGATGACCGGCACGCCCAGGGTTTCCAGCACTTCCAGCGTCTTCGGCAGATCGAGGATCGCCTTGGCGCCCGCTGCGACCACGGTGACGGCGGTCTGGCCCAGCTCCTGCAGATCGGCCGAGATGTCGAAGCTGAGTTCGGCGCCGCGATGCACGCCGCCGATGCCGCCGGTGGCGAAGACCTTGATCCCGGCCAGTTCGGCGCAGATCATCGTCGCGGCGACGGTGGTGGCGCCGGTGCGGCCGGTGGCGACGCAGACCGCAAGATCGGCGCGCGACAGCTTCATCACGTCCTGCGCCTGACCCAGATGGTCAAGCTGCGCGTCGGTCAGGCCGACGAAGATCTGCCCGTCCAGAACGGCGATGGTGGCGGGCACCGCACCCGCCGCGCGCACCGCGGCCTCGACCGCGCGCGCGGCCTCGACATTCTGCGGGAAGGGCATGCCATGGGTGATGATGGTCGATTCCAGCGCGACCAGCGGCAGGCCCTTGGCGCGGGCCTCGGCAACTTCGGGCGAATAATGGATCATGGGGCAAAGTCCTCGAAGGCGACATAGGCGGCGGCGGCGGCCTGGGCGCGGGTCAGCGCCTCGGTCCGGTCGTGGCCGCGGGTTTCGGCGAAGAGATGGGTGGCCATGAACGTGTCGCCCGCGCCGGTGATGCGACGGGCCTGCACGGGGCGGGCGGCGCAGGTGAGGAGCGGCTGGCCGCGGGCGGCATCGGCGGCGGGATGGGCCCCGTCGGTGACCAGCGCCCGGGCGGCCCCGGCGGCGATCAGCGCCTGCGCGGCCTCGGCGGCGGTGGTAGGGGTGCAGCCGGCGATGAGGCCCGCCTCCTGCCGGTTGACATAGAGCGTGGCGCCGGGGTGGCGCATGACCGGGATCAGCCGTTCGGCCTTGCCGGGGCTGGCGGGCGCGATGCGGAGATCCGCGGCGCGGAACAGGGGCGAGGCGGCAATCTCGGCCAGCAGCGCCTCGGTCAGGTTGCCGTCCACGGCGATCGGGCCGGTCCAGGGCGCCGAAGCGGTGCCGAGGCGCCCGTCCGAGAGCGGTTCGAGGATCGAGGCCCCGGCGGCCTCCAGCGAATGGGCGTCGGCGATGGCGGCGACGAGGCCGGTCGTATCCTCGATGGCCATGTAGCGGTCGGTGGGCAGGTCGGTCCTGAGCGCAAAGCGGGTCTCGACGCCCAGCGCCTCGCAGGCGGCCAGCAGCTCCGTCCCCTCGGTATCGGCGCCGATGGCGCTGAGGACGGCGGGGCGCAGCCCGAAGCGGGCCAGGGTCATGGCGATGTTGAGGGCGACGCCGCCGGGCAGCCGGGTGATATGGCCCGCGACATCGCCGCGCGCGCGCAGCGAGGTATCGGTGCGGCCGATGATGTCCCACAGGACGGAGCCGATGCAGAGGATGTCGGGGCGGGTCACGCGGGGGCTCAGGCTTTGCGGAAGGTGACGATCAGGGCGCGGTCGGCGGCATGCAACGGGTCTTTGCGGGCCGCCCGCTGCCCGTAGATCGCCACCTCGGCGCGGTCAAGCCCGGTGACGGGCAGCGCGGCCAGCGCCGGGCCGAAGCCGAGGCTGTCCCAGACCCCCTGATTGACCGACAGCGCGAAAAGCGCTCCGGGGAGGGCGGCGTCCAGCAGGGGACCGAAGGCCTCGGTCCCGACATGGCCATGGGTGAAGGTGCCGGAGCTGACGATCCCGGCATATCCTTTGCAGGGCAGGGGTTTCGTCACATCGGCGGCGATCAGGGCGCGGTAAAGGCCCTTGGTCCCGGCCCGAGCCAGCATCTCGGCCGAAAGATCGAGCGCATCGACCGGGCCCGCGTGCCCCAGCGCCCGCAGCGCCTGCGTCAGCAGCCCGGTGCCCGCGCCCACGTCCAGCACCGGCCCCGCTGGCGGCGCATGGCGCAGGAAGGCGGCGGCGACTTCGGCGGGCAGGCGGTAATCCATGCCCTGGGCGAAATCCGCGTCATAGCTGTCGGCCCAACCGGCATAGAGGCGGCGGATATCCTCGGCGCCGCTCAGCGCATAGGCGTTGGAAAGGTCTGGCTTTTCCATAGGGCGATTGGACCTTCTGGGCGGCGGTTTGTCCAGCCCCCGCCTTCAGCGCCAATGGCCGGGGCCGCGCTTGTGCGGGAAGGGCAGGTTGGTGGCGATCCGCGCCTCATAGGCGGGCTGCGGCAGGAACCTGAGGCCCGGGGTGTCGCGGGCCTCATTGGCCTCGACCGTCAGGGGGGCGGGGCCGGAATGCCACCAGGGATAGGGCTGGTCGGTGGCGCCGAGTGTCGCGGCGATCCGGTCCTGAAGCCGGGTGAACAGGGGCAGGCCGGGGCGGGCGGCGAGGAAATTGTTGGCGATGGTGGCATGGCCTTCCTCGACCACCAGCACGGCCGCCGCGCCCTCCAGCCAATCATCCAGCGGCGCGCGCGGATATTCGTCGAGATCGGCGAAAAGCCCGCCTTCCCGCGCCATCAGCGCCACGCGGAACAGGTCGGCGCGGGTGGCGGGCTGGGTCAGCCGGTCGAAGAGCCGCGCGAGGTCGGTGTTTGCGGCCAGCCACGCCCGGGCGCTGACCGCGTCGTAAAGCCTCTGGGGATAAAGCCCGGCCCAGGCGCGGAGGCCGCGCTCAAGCGGGGCGGAGCGAGGGCCTTCCCAGTAATGGGCGATGCGGGGCGGGATCGGCGGGCCGTCCAGCGGCCGGAAGACGGGAAGCGCCCGGGCGAAGGCGCGGGCGGCGAGGCCGGGGCCGGGTTGGCCTGTCGCGGCGTCCCGGGCGATCAGGTCGCGCAGATCATCGGGCGGCGGGGCGCCGAGCTGCTCGGTTTTCAGCGCCCGGAAGCGGGTCAGCGCCTCGGCGGCGCCGGCATCGTCGCCTGACAGGAAGGCCACGCGGGCGGCACTCAGCCACAGGCCCATGCGGCCGGGGCTCTGCGCCAGCGCCGGGGCGAGCGCAGCGCGGGCGGCGGGCAGGTCGCGGGCGGCGGCGGCGATCTCGGCCGACCAATAGGCGTGATCGGCGGCAAGCGGCGCGGCCTTGGGGCAGGGGCCAAGGGCCGCCCTCGCCTCGACCAGCGCGCCCTTGCGCAGCAGCGCCTCGGCGCGGCGCAGACGGGTGCGGAAGGCCTCGTCCGGGGGGGCTGGCGCCGCGCGGTCGAGGGCCGTGAGCGCCGCATCGGGCAGGCCAAGCCGCAGAAGCAGCGCGGCGGCGGCGCGGGCGTCGGGCCAGTCGGTCAGGTCGCGGGCGAGGGCGTCCCCCTCCTCGGTCAGCTCGCGCGCCATGAGCCAGAGGCCCTGCAGGATGGCGTTCCGGGGATAGAGGCGCAGCGCGGCCTCGGCCTGCTGGCGCAAAGGGGTGAAATCCGGCTGGTCGGCGGCCGAGATGTCATCCGTCAGCCAGCGCAGGTGCTGGACATGGCGCCGCGCATTCCAGCGCCAGGGGGCGTCCGCCGCGCCCTGCGCGTCGAGCAGGGCGAGGGCGCGTGTGCGATCCTCTGCCTCCAGCGCCAAGCGGATGCGGGCGGCGGCGAGGTCGGGATGGGCGGGCAGGCGGGCGGCGAAACCGTCGAGGGCATCGCGGGCATGGGCGATGTCACGCTCGGCCAGAAAGGTGTCGATCAGCCAGGACCAGAGCGGCGGATGGGCGGGCAGGTCGGCGGCCTCGTTCGTCAGGCGGCGGGCAAGGGCCCCGGCCCCCTCGGCCCGCCAGAGGGCCAGCAGCGACAGGTGCACCCCGCGGGGGCCGGGGACGGGATCGGCGGGCAGATCGCCGAGGATCCGGAGTTCGGCGCGGGTGGCGTGATCCTCGGCGAAGGTCTCGGATGCGGGATCGAGTGCGTCGAGGCAGGTCAGCGCCTCGTCCGTCTGGCCCCGTGCCCAGAGCGCGCGCGCCAGCACGCCATGGCGGCGGCCGGCAGTGGTGACCGCAGCGCGGAGCGGGGCCAGATCGCCCTCGGCCTCGACCGCCAGCCGGGCGAGGTCGATGGACCAGGGCCAGCGCGCCCTGAGCGCGGCCAGATCGACCGGCAGGCCCCAGCCGACCAGCGCCCGGGCCCGGGTCAACGCGGTCTGGTAATCCGCAACCCCGGCCAGATCGCGCCCCGGCGCGGACGGGTCCGGCAGCGGCCCGGTCCAGAGCTGGCGCGCCAGATCCTCCATGCTCAGTCGGCCAGCAGGCGCTCGCCCTCGGCGAAGCGCATGCCGAGTTCGGCCTGCGTTTCCTGCCGGAAGCGCCAGGTGAGGCCTTGCAGGAACATCAGGACCGGGCGGTCGATGGGAAACTTGGCGGATTCCCAGACCCGCGATCCCATCAGCTTTTTCAGCCGCTGCTGGTTGGCGGCCTCGATGTCGAGGTCCAGATCGGCGAAGATGCGGCGCACGCTGCCCTCGCGGTCGGTGTGGAAATCCTCGTAATTCAGGACCGTCAGATCGGGGTAATGGCGCCGCCAGGCCGTCAGGTTGCGCAGGTAATCGCCGTGCTGGGTCAACCGCGCGGCGGTGAGGAAGAAGCGGAAGGTGTCGTCCATGTGCAGCGGCTCGGCGTGGTCCTTGCCGAAGCGCCACAGCATGTGCATGCGGATCGCCGAGACCGCGCGGGCCAGCGGATCGCGCAGGATGTAGATGACCCTGGCGCCGGGGTTGAGCGCCTTGCATTCGGCGATCTGCACGTCGTTCAGGAAGGCGTATTCGGGGGTGAAATCCATGGATTTCAACGCCGGATCCTCGGGCGCCATCAGGGTGCGATACCAGTCCACGCCGCGCTTGTGGTTCCAGTCCCAGAAATGCGCTTCCTTGTTGGTCGAGGTGACCGGGTCGATGTTCGGAAAGACATGGGTGCCGGGATGGGTGCTCAGCACCGAATGCAGCCACGAGGTCGAGCCCTTCTGGCAACCGATGCAGAGGATGTCGGTGATGTTCTCGCGCGTCATGCCAGGCCCTCCAGCAGCGCGTCGCCTTCCTCGAAGGTGATGCCCGTCTCCTTGGTCAGAGCCTCGCGCAGGGGCCACATGGCCCCGGCCAGGAAATGCAGGCAATCGGGCGAGAGCGCGTAGCGCGGCGTGGCCCAGACATGGCGGCGGGCGCGTTCGGTCAGGCTGTCGCGCACGGCCTGGTCCAGCCCCTGCCAGTCGAGCCCGCAATGGGTCAGGATCTTGCGGAACCCGGCCAGGGGATCGGCGCGCAATTCCTCATAATTCAGGACCAGAAGGTCAGGGTAGCGCCGCCGCCAGCGCTTGAGGTTCGCGGCGCAGGCGCCATGGTCCCAGATCCGCGCCCGTTCGCAGCGGTCGAGGAAGGCCTGGTCCATCTCGAGCGAGACCTCCTCGGCTGGCGCGTTCTTGCTGGCCCAGAGCGTGTGCATGCGGATCCCCGAGACGGCGCGGGCCAGCGGATCGCGCAGGATGTAGATGACCCGCGCGCCGGGGTTCAGCGCCTTGCATTCCTCGATCTGGCGGTCGGAGAGAAAGGCGTATTCCGGCGTGACGTCCAGGCTTTTCAGCCGCTCATCCAGCGGCCGCATCAGCACCTTGTACCAATCGGGGCCGCGCTTGTGGTTCCAGTCCCAGTAATGCGCCTCCTTGGTCGACGAGGTGACCGGGTGGAAATCGGGGAAGGCCCAGGTGCCGGGATGGGCCGACAGCGCCTGATGCAGCCACGAGGTCATGGCTCGTTGCGCCCCGATCCCGAGGATATCGGCGGCATTCTCACGGCTCATTCGGTGTCTCCGGTTTCGGCCAGATCGGCCGGAAGTTTCCAGCGGGCGGCATAGCCCGCGCGGTGGTGGCGCAGCGCCTCGGCATCGCCCGCCGCGCGCGCGGCCTCGATGGCCTTGCGGCGGCGGAAAGGGTTGTCTCCGGCGGCGACGGCGGTGTCGAAACAGGCCAGCGCCTCGATCGGGGCCCCGGCCCTGAGGCACAGATCCCCCAGCATGCGCAGGGCAAAGCCGATGCCTTCATGGCGCTCTTCGCCACCCGGCTGCGCGAGAACCGGGCGCAGAAGCGGCACCAGCGCCCGGGCCAGCGCCAGGCCGCGCGACAGGCGATTGAAGTCGAAGACCGGGGTGATGGCACCCGCCAGCTGCCCGGGATCGACCGGCAACGCCCCCGGTTCGCGGGCCAGCTGCGCCTCGAACCGGGCGCCCGCCAGATCGGCCACCTGCCAGGCGCGGAAGAAATCGAGATAGAGGAACAGGCGCAGCGGGTCGTACGCCGCCGCCGCGCGCGGCCAGGCACCGGCATCGCCCAGCGACATCGGCGCCAGCAGCGGATCCTCCGCAAGCGCGCGCGCCAGCGTGGCAAGCCGCTCGGCCTGCGGCGTGGCGGTGCCGCTGTGGTCCTGAAGCCGTCCGTCCGGGGTCAGCGTGGCCAGGCAGCGGAATCTCGAGCGGCGCTGGCTGTCCATGGGCCGCCGTTCGAAGAGGTCGATCCCCGCCTCGCCCCGGACGGCAAATTCGGGCAATTCGTCGTCGAACATGCGCCCCCCTCAGATCCGGCTGACCACGAGGTCGTGGCAGGTGAAGCGGAAGTCCTGAGCCTGACGGGGCAGGGCGATCGACAGTTTCGGCGTCTCGGCCTTGGCCAGCTGCCTGGCACTGAACTCGCGGGTGATCTTGAGCGCGCCGCCGGGCGGGCAGGAATGGACGTGGTTCTCCTCGAACGCATGGCTGCGGCGGCCGATCAGATCCTTGTGCCAGACCGACAGCGCGGTCTCGAAGAGGAAACCTTGCGGATGGCTGACGATCACCTCGCAGCGCAGCCCCTCGCCGCGCCGGGCCAGCCCCGCGAGCGACAGTTCCACGGCCGCCCAATCCAGCGTCTGCGGGATCTGCACCACCATCCGCCGTTCCACCGGCGAGGCATGCATCAGCAGGCCCGGACGGGTTTCGGCCAGCGACAGTTCGAACCGGTCGAGGAAGGGCGTGCCCGCCCCCAGCCGGTAGCCGAGGTTCAGCTCGCCCACCGTGGGCCAGAGCGACCATGCCCGGGACTCGAGCGGGGCGGTCACCTCGTCATGGAGGCTGACGGCACTGACCCGGGCCTCGAGCGCGTCGATCTTGGCCCTGAGCGTCGCCGCCTCGCCGTTGATCTTGTGCCAGAGCGCGCTGGTCTCGTCGTTCAGCTCCTTGATGACGGTGGCGGCGGTGGCGCGGATCAGGACGCCGGCATCCGCCTCGCCCGGAGCCGAGTTGAGCGGCATTTTCGCCAGATCGGAATAGAGCCGCCAGTCATAGGAGGGATTGTCGAGCGTGTTCAGCGCGACATTCTGCGCCGTGTCGTCCTGCCGCCGGGTGCGGCGGTGGTGGAAGGCCAGTTTGCGGTCGAGGATCGCCACCCGCCAGCGTTGCAGGAAACGCGTCATGAAGGCCCGGTCCTCCATGACGTTGAAGGCGGCGGGGAAACCGCCGACCTCCAGCGCCTCGGCCCTTCGCAGCATCCATTGCACCGGATAGAGGTCGTGCCGATAGGTGGCATAGGCCACCGGGTCGAGGAAGAAATCCCGCCGCCGGAACGAGGCCGGAAGCTCGTCCTCGCCCTGCGGCACCAGCGTTTCAGCGCCGTCCTCGACCAGCAGATCCTCGCGGATCGCCGTCACCAGCGAGGCCACGCCGCCCAGATCGGGCGCCATCTCCCGCGTCTGGTCGTAGAGCCCCAGCAGCGCTTGCAGAAACTCAGGGTCCCAGGTGTCGTCGTCGTCAAGGCAGCAGACGAACTCGGTCGCCAGCGCCTCGGCCCCGAGGTTGAAGGCGAGCGAGCGTCCGATGGAGCGGGGCAGCGACAGCAGCTGCATGGCGCCGCCGTCGAAGGCAGGCAGCAGGCCCGCGGCCTGCAGCGCGGCCTCCAGAAGCGCGGGATCGCCGCCGTCGTTGACCAGCACCACCCGCCAGCTGTCCGTCGTCTGCGCCAGCACACTGTGCAGCGCGCGGGTCACGAAGAGCGGCCTGTCCTTGGTGCGGATGACGATGCCGACACGCGGAGCGGAAGAAGTCATGTTCTGGGACAACCGATTGACTGCGCAAGGATCGCGGGCCCCTGAACCCGCCTCGGGCGTAGAGTATGCGAAGCGCCAAGTCCCGGTCCATCCCGAAAAGCCACAGCGCATGCGGTTGCGGGGCGGGGGCATTCCGTGCCAGATCGGCCCCGCCCGCCGACCCCGGACAGGCCGCGCGCAGGGTCGCGTCTGCCGCCCTTCCGCCGGGTGGTTTCCCCGGGCGACGGCTTGACTTGTGCCACCACTTGAGGGTAGAGGACCGCCACGCCCCGCTCTCGTCGCGTTGTCGCCGATGCGGGGCGCGTTGTTTATCACCCCTTGAAGGGGCGCAGTTCGAGGCGGCGCAAGCCCATAACGCCCGGCAACGGGGGCCACAGAACGCGGAAACGAAAAGGAAGACAGGACATGTTCGCAGTCCTCAAGACCGGCGGCAAGCAATACCGCGTCCAATCGGGCGACGTGCTGCGCGTCGAACGTCTCGCCGCTGATGCCGGCGAGAAGATCCAGTTCAACGAGATCCTGATGCTGGGCGGCGATTCGACCGTCATCGGCGCGCCGCTCATCGCGGGTGCGGCGGTGCAGGCCGAAGTCATCGACCAGATCAAGGGCGAGAAGGTCATCCACTACGTCAAGCGTCGCCGCAAGCACAGCTCGCAGCGCACCAAGGGTCACCGTCAGCTGCTGACGCTGGTCCGCGTGACCGACATCCTCGCCGAAGGCGCGGACACGTCGGGCGTGAAGGCCGCCATCGGCTCGGGCACCAAAGCCCCGGTCGAGGCCGAGCCCGCCCCGGCCGCGGAAGCCGCTGCCGAGAAACCGAAACGGGCGCCCCGCAAAAAAGCGGCGGCCGAAGCGCAGGAGTAAGACCCCATGGCTCACAAAAAAGCAGGCGGTTCGTCCCGCAACGGCCGCGACTCGGCCGGTCGCCGTCTCGGCGTGAAGATCTATGGCGGTCAGGTCTGCATCGCCGGCAACATCATCGTGCGCCAGCGCGGCACCAAGCATTGGGCCGGCGCCGGTGTCGGCATGGGCAAGGATCACACGCTGTTTGCGCTGCAGGATGGCCGCGTGACCTTCACCAAGGGCCTCAAGGGCCGCAGCTTCGTGTCGATCGTTCCGGTGGCCGAGGCCGCCGAGTAACTCAGTAGATACAATCGACTGATACTCCGGGGGCCGACAGGAAACTGCCGGCCCCCTCGCTTTTGTTCTTCCCCTGTCCGAGTCGCGTCATGAACGCCCGTCCGAGTCTCGCCGCGCTGCCGCGCGCACCCCAAACCACCATCGAGGCCGGCAGCCTGCTGCTGCGCCCGCTGACCCCGGCCGACGTGCCGGCGCTGGCGCGTCACGTCGGCGATGTCCGGGTGGCGCAGGGCACGCGCTCGATCCCGCATCCCTTGCCCGAGGGGGCGGCCGAGGCCTTTGTCGCCACGGCCCTCGCGCCCGGCCGGGACGAGGATGTCTGGGCCATCGACGGCACCCCCGGCGGCAGCGATCCGCTGGTGGGGGTCGTCTCGCTCAAGGCGCTCGACCGCAAGCAGAGCCAGATCGGCTATTGGGTGGCGCCGGCCTTCTGGCACACCGGCATCGCTTCGGCGGCGGTGCGGGCGCTGCTCGATGCCAATCCGCATGCCAATTGCACGGTCTTCGCCGAGGTGTTTCAGGACAATCCCGTCTCGGCGCGGATCCTGACCAATGCCGGGTTCGAATATATCGGCGATGCCGAGGCCTGGTCGGTCGCCCGGGCTGGCGCCGTGCCAACCTGGACCTATCTGCGCAAGATGGCCTGAGAGGGCCAGCCGCGCCTTTCCTCCGGGGCCCGCGCCGTCGCGCGGGCCTTGATCCGCCGCGCGCATGGGGCTATCGCCAAGTCTTGCGCCAAACTGGACCGTCTCATGAAATTCCTCGATCTCGCCAAGGTTACCATCCGTTCGGGTTCCGGCGGCAACGGCTGCGTCAGTTTCCGGCGCGAGAAATTCGTCGAATACGGCGGCCCGGACGGCGGTGACGGCGGCTCGGGCGGCGATGTCTGGGCCGAAGTGGTGCCCGCGCTGAACACGCTGATCGACTTCCGCTACCAGCAGCATTTCTTCGCCGGCAACGGCCGTCCCGGCATGGGCAGCCAGCGCACCGGCAAGGACGGCGACGACATCGTGCTGAAGGTGCCGCAGGGGACCGAGATCCTCGACGTGGACGGCGAGACGGTGATCGCCGACCTGACCACGATCGGCGAGAAGGTGCTGCTGGCCAAGGGCGGCAACGGCGGCTGGGGCAATCTGCGCTTCAAGACCTCGACCAACCAGTCGCCGCGCAAGGGCAATCCCGGGCAGGAAGGCGTCGAGCGCGAGATCTGGCTGCGGCTGAAACTGATCGCCGATGCCGGGCTGGCGGGCCTGCCGAACGCCGGCAAATCCACCTTCCTCGCCGCCACCTCGAACGCCCGGCCGAAGATCGCCGATTACCCGTTCACCACGCTGCACCCGAACCTTGGTGTCGTCGGCATCGACCAGCGCGAATTCGTGCTGGCCGACATTCCCGGCCTGATCGAGGGCGCGAGCGAGGGCCGGGGTCTGGGCGACCAGTTCCTTGGCCATATCGAACGCTGCGCCGTGCTGTTGCATCTGGTTGACGGCACGTCCGAGGATGTGGCCGAGGATTTCCGCATCATCGACCACGAGTTGGAGCTTTATTCCGAGGTGGTCTACGACAAGCCGCGCATCGTCGGGCTGAACAAGATCGACGCGCTGATGGACGAGGAGATCGCCGAGAAGCGCGCCGCGCTGGAAGAGGCCTCGGGCGGGCGGGTCTATCTGCTCTCGGGGGCGACGGGCAAGGGCGTGACCGAGGTGCTGCGCGCCCTCTGGGCCGAGATTTCCGCGCAACGGGCCGAGGCTGCGGCCGAGGGAGACGACGAATCGTGGCAACCCTGACCGAGACCCGGCTGTCGCTGACCCAGGCGCGGCGGCTGGTCATCAAGATCGGCTCGGCGCTGCTGGTCGATGCGGCCAGCGGTCAGCTGAAATCCGACTGGCTGCGCGCTCTGGCCGAGGATGTGGCCGAGGCCAAGGCGCGGGGCGCCGATGTGGTGCTGGTCTCCTCGGGCTCGATCGCTCTGGGGCGGCGGGTGCTGGGCCTGCCCAAGGGCGAGCTGGCGCTGGAGCAATCGCAGGCGGCCGCCGCCGTCGGCCAGATCCGTCTGGCGCGGGCCTATGAGGAAGCCTTGCAGCCGCATGGCATCACCACCGCGCAGGTGCTGGTGACGCTGGAGGATACCGAGGACCGCCGCCGCTATCTGAACACCCGCGCGACGATGGAGACGCTTCTGTCCCTCGGCGTCGTGCCCATCGTCAACGAGAATGACACCGTCGCCACGGACGAGATCCGCTACGGCGACAACGACCGGCTGGCGGCGCAGGTGGCGATCACCATCGGCGCCGACCAACTGGCGCTGCTGTCCGATGTGGACGGGCTCTATACCGGCAACCCGCATGTCGACCCGACGGCCCGGCGCCTCGACTACGTGGCCGATGTCACGCCCGAGATCGAGGCGATGGCCGGTGATCCGGTCTCCGGCCTGTCGAAGGGCGGGATGAAGACCAAGGTCATGGCCGCGCGCACCGCGACGCATGGTGGCTGCGCCATGGTCATCGCCGCGGGGGCACCCTTGCGGCCGCTGACGGCCATCGAGCAGGGCGCGAATTGCACCTGGTTCGGGGCGCTCGGCGACCCGCAGGCCGCCCGCAAGCGCTGGATCGCGGCGATGAAGCCCAAGGGCGTGCTGCGGATCGACGCGGGCGCGGCGCAGGCTCTGGGGCAGGGCAAGTCGCTGCTTCCCGCGGGCGTCACGACGGTCGAGGGCGCGTTCGGCCGGGGCGAGCCGGTGGCGATCCAGGGGCCCGAGGGGGCGCTGGGGATCGGCCTTGTCCGCTATACCGCCGAGGAAGCGCGCAAGATCAAGGGCAAGCGGTCGGATGCGATTGCGGCGGTGCTGGGCTACGCCGGGCGCGCCGCGCTCATTCACCGCGACGATATGGTTCTCTAGGAGGGGCAGATGGACGGCATGGATATCGCCACGCTGATGGAAGGTCTCGGCGCGCGCGCCCGCGAGGCTTCGGCCGAGCTGGCCTTCGCCCCGCCGCAAGCCAAGGAAGCGGCGCTGCTGGCTGCGGCCGAGGCGGTCGAGGCCTCGCTGCCGCAGATCCTCGAGGCCAATGCCAGGGACATGGCCTTCGGCCGCGACAAGGGCCTCAGCGACGCCATGCTCGACCGGCTGAAGCTCGATGCCTCGCGCGTCGCGGGCATCGTCGCGGGGCTGCGCGCGGTGGCGGCGCAGGAGGATCCGGTGGGCGCGGTCGTCGCCGAATGGGACATGCCGAGCGGGCTGCATATCCGCCGGGTCCGCACGCCTTTGGGCGTGATCGGCGTGATCTATGAAAGCCGCCCCAATGTGACAGCGGATGCTGCCGCGCTGTGCCTCAAATCCGGCAATGCAGTGATCCTGCGCGGCGGGTCCGAGAGCTATCATTCCTCGCAGGCGCTGCTGGCCTGCATGGTCGCGGGGTTGAAAGCCGCGGGCCTGCCCGAAGGCGCGATCCAGATGGTGCCGACCCGCGACCGGGCGGCGGTGTCCGAGATGCTGCGCATGGTCAAGTACATCGACGTGATCGTGCCCCGGGGTGGCAAGGGGCTGGTCGGCCTCGTGCAGGCCGAGGCCCGGGTGCCGGTCTTCGCCCATCTGGAGGGGATCTGCCACATCTACGCCGATGGCGAGGCCGATCTGGATAAAGCCCGCCGCGTGGTCCTGAACGCCAAGACCCGGCGCACCGGCATCTGCGGCTCGGCCGAATGCCTGCTGATTGACCGGGCCTTCTATGCCAGGCATGGCGGGGTGCTGATCGAGGATCTGCTGAAGGCGGGTGTCGAGGTGCGGACCGAAGGCGAATTGCTCAGCATTCCCGGTACGATAGAGGCCAAAGCTGACGATTTCGGCCGCGAGTTCCTGGACATGATTATCGCCGCCAGGCTGGTCGATGGGGTGGACGGGGCGATCGCCCATATCCGCCGCTACGGCAGCCAGCACACCGAGTCGATTCTGACGGAAAATCAAGCGACTGCGGACCGTTTCTTCCAGCGGCTGGACAGCGCGATCCTGATGCACAACGCGTCCACGCAATTCGCCGATGGCGGGGAGTTCGGCATGGGCGCCGAAATCGGCATCGCCACCGGCAAGATGCATGCCCGCGGCCCGGTGGGCGCCGAGCAGCTGACCAGCTTCAAATATCTGGTGACCGGCGAGGGCACGATCAGAGGCTGATCGCGATCCCGCCGTCGTCCCGGGTGACCTCGACGGCGCCGCCTTCGGCCAGCAGCGCGAAATGCACCGTGGCGGCCGCCGGGGCCTCGGGCGGGGTGCCGGTGGCCAGCGCCTCCCACAGGTCGGGGTCCAGCTTCATCCGCGCGGCCCGGGCGCTGACGCGCTGACCGGTGACCTGCGCCGTGCCGCCCCAGGGCAGCGCCGTTTCCAGGCAGAGCGCGGCCAGGGCCAGCCGTTTCGCCTGCACGCGGGGCAGGGGTCCGCGCAGCCCGCATTCGACCGTCAGGCGGCCGTTCAGCGACAGCGCCTGCAAGGCCTCGGCCAGATCCTCGGCCTTCGCCTCCTGCCCCGGATGCGCCGCGCCGAAGGCCAGCCGGTAAAGCCGGACCCGGGCCTGCGCCGCCGCCACCGCCTGTTCGATCAGGGCCAGCTCGTCCGAGCCCTCGTGCAGCATTTTCAGCAGCTCGACCCCGTTGCCGATCGCGCCAAGAGGGCTTACCAGATCATGGCAAAGCCGCGAGCCGACCAGCGCGGCGAGATCGGGCGCGCTCATGCGCCCGCCTCGACGGTCTGGCCGGCCCCTGCACAGGAGCGATCCCATGGCCCAGCTGCTGGAGCCCGGCATGTTTGTCCGCCACCCGACCCAGCCCGATTGGGGCCTTGGGCAGGTTCAATCCGTGGTGGGCGACCGCGTGACGGTGAATTTCGAAGAAGCAGGGAAGGTCGTGGTGGATACACGGGTCATCAATCTCGATTGGGTGCCGGGGCTTTAGCCGGGAAATCCGGCCGAGCCTAGGACCGAAGCCCGCCCCAAGTCAACGGCACCCCGGGAGGGGAGGAACAGCGATGAATGATGTACAACGCCCCGCCGCCGCCCCGCGCGAGATCGCCTATGAGGTGCGTCTGGCGCAGGACGAGCGCGACCTCAAGGCGGCGCAGCGGCTGCGCTACGCGGTCTTTGTCGAGGAGTTGGGCGCGCGCTGCGAAGGGGCCGATCACACCGCCCGGCTGGAGCGGGACGCGCTGGACCCGCATTTCGACCATCTGCTGCTCATTGACCGCAACGCCGATCCCGAGACGCTGGACCATGTGGTCGGCGTCTATCGCCTGTTGCCGCAGGACCGGGCCGCGGCGCTGGGGCGGTTCTATTCCGATGCCGAATACGACCTCGCGCCCCTCAGGGCTTCGGGTCGCAAGCTGGTCGAGCTGGGGCGCAGCTGCGTGCATCCCGCCCATCGACGCGGCGCTTCGATGCTGCTCATGTGGAACGGGCTGGCCGAATACGTGATCGCCCGCGGGATCGAGATCATGTTCGGTGTGGCCTCGTTCCACGGCGCCGATCCCGCGCCCCATGCCGAGGCGCTGAGCTGGCTCAACGCCCATCATCTGGCGCCCGAGGCCCTGCGTGTCACCGTCCGTCCCGGCCCTCAGGTGCAACGGATGGATCTGATCGACCCCGCGGCACTGGACCGGGCCCGGGCGCTGGCCGCCATTCCGCCCCTGATCCGCGCCTATCTGCGGCTGGGCGGGTTCGTGGGGCAGGGCGCCTTCATCGACCATGATTTCAACACCACGGATGTGTGCCTGATCATGGACACCTCCACCATGTCCGAGCGAGCCGTTGACTTCTACACCCGCAAAACCCCTCGCGGCTGAAACGCCCGCTCCCCGCGATCCCACCTGGGTCTCGCCCGATGGCGATCCGCCGCCGGTCAGGATCGGGCCGCTGGGCTGGCTGGTGCTGGCGCTGCGGCTGCCGGTTCTGGGGCTGGTGGTCTTCGGCGGGCTGGCGCTGCATCTGACGCTCCGGCTGCTGGAGCGCCCGCTGTTCGGGCTCAAGCGGCCGGTCACGCCCTTCGTCACGCAGGCGGTCTGCCGGGCGGCATTTCTGGTGCTGGGGATCGGCTTTCGCACCCGGGGCCGGCCGATGCAGGGCCGCGGCGCGGTGGTCGCCAACCATGTGAGCTGGCTCGATATCTTCGCCATGAACGCGCCGCAGCGGATCTACTTCGTGGCCAAGAACGAGGTGGCGGGCTGGCCCGGGATCGGCTGGCTGGCCAAGGCCACCGGCACCGTCTTCATCCGCCGCGACCCGCGCGAGGCGAAGGCGCAGAAGCTGGTGTTCGAGGCGCGGCTCAGGGCCGGGCATCACCTGTGCTTCTTTCCCGAGGGCACCAGTTCCGACGGGCTCAGGATCCTGCCCTTCAAGCCCACGCTCTTTGCCGCCTTCTTCGATCCCGATCTGGCGGGGCTCCTGTCCATTCAGCCGGTGACGCTGGTCTATACCGGCCCGCCGGGGCGCGACCCGCGCTTTTACGCCTGGTGGGGGACGCTGGGCTTCGGCGGGCATCTGGTGCGGGTGCTGGCGCAGATCCGTCAGGGCCAGGTCGAGGTGGTCTATCACCCGCCGATCCCGGTGGCCGAAACGCCCAGCCGCAAGGCCATGGCCAGCCGGTGCGAGGCGGCGGTGAAAGCGGGGCTGATCGCGGGACTGCCCGAGGGCAGCCTCAGGGATTAGGTCTCAGGGCGCCCAGTGAACGCTGGCCTTGGACAGGAGCGCGTTGATCGGCGCTTCGGTCGGCGAGAGTTTCTGCGCGCGTTCCAGCGCCTCGCGCTTCTCGGCGCCGACGATCAGAACATGCAGGGCGAAGGCGCCTTTCAGCACCCGCGCGCTCATCGTCACCCGGGGTTCGGGCGCATCGGGGGCGGTGATCGGCACGATGACCGGCGCGTCATTGGCAAGCGCCAGGGCCAGTTCCGGCGCGCCCGGGAACATGGAGGCGGTGTGCATGTCGGCGCCCATGCCGACCAGCGCCACGTCGATGGGCAAGAGCGGCTCAAGATCGGCGGCGGTCAGCGCCGCGCCCTCTGCCGGCGGCAGGTCGCGCCAGAGGGGCAGCAGATGCGCCGCCGAGGCCTTGCCGCGCAGAAGCCGGGCGCGGAGTTGCCCGGCGTTCGAGCGGGGGTGATCCTCGGGCAGCCAGCGCTCGTCGCCGGGCACCACATCCACCCGGTCCCAGTCGATGTCCACCGCCGAGAGCATGTCGAAGACCGGCCCCGGCGTGGTGCCGCCCGGCACCGCAAACAGCGCCCGGTCGCGCCTGAGCAGCGCCTCGCGCAGGTCGCGCGACAGGATGCGGGCCAGGGACAGCATCATCATGTCGGCGTCGGAATATTCGATAAAGTCCATCAACGGATCTCGCGCCAGCTTCGTTGGTCCAGATGGATCAACTTAAGCGCTTCATCCGGTCCCGACGAGCCCGGGTCGTAAGCAAAGGGCCGGTCAGCGAATTTTTGCCAGTGGGCGATGATCGGATCGGTCCAGGCCCAGGCGGCCTCGACCTCGTCGCCGCGCATGAACAGCGTCTGGTTGCCGCGGATCACGTCCATGATGAGCCGCTCATAGGCATCGGGAATATGCATGTCGTCGCCCAGAGCCTCGGCAAAGGACATGTCGAGTGCCACGTCCTTCAGACGCATGCCGCCGGGGCCGGGTTCCTTGATCATCACCTTCAGCGTCATGCCCTCGTCCGGTTGCAGGCGGATGACCAGCATGTTGGCCTTCCAGGGCGCATCCTCGCCGAAGATCGAATGCGGCGGGTCGCGGAAGATCACGGCGATTTCCGAGGCGCGGGACCGCAGCCGCTTGCCGGTGCGCAGGTAGAAAGGCGTGCCCTTCCAGCGCCAGCTGGAGATGCCGACCTTGAGCGCGACATAGCTTTCGGTGGTCGAGGCGGGGTTCTCCACCTCGTCCCGATACGAGGGGGTCGCCGCCCCGCCGCCGTATTGGCCGCGCACCACATGCTGCGGCTCGACCGGGTCCAGCGCGTGAATGACCTTCAGCTTTTCGTCCCGCACCGCGTCGGGTTCGAACTTGTGCGGCGGCTCCATGGCGATCAGGCACAGAAGCTGCATCAGGTGGTTCTGCACCATGTCCCGCATGGCGCCCGATTTGTCGTAATAGGGGCCGCGGCCGCCGACGCCCACGGTTTCCGCCACAGTGATCTGCACATGGTCGACGAACCGCGCGTTCCACAGCGGCTCGAACAGGATATTGCCGAAGCGGACCGCCATCAGGTTCTGGACGGTCTCCTTGCCCAGATAATGGTCGATCCGGTAGATCTGCGTCTCGGTGAAATGCGCGGCGAGCGTCTGGTTCAGCGCGCGCGCCGTCTCCAGATCGTTGCCGAAGGGCTTTTCCACCACGATCCGCGTCTCGGGCGTGACCATGCCATATTTGCCAAGGCCCGCCGCCAGCGGGCCGAACAGCGAGGGTCCGACCGAGAAATAGAAGGCCCGCACCACGCCGTCGCGGAGTTTTGCGGCCAGTTCCGCCCAGCCCTCATCGCCGGTGGCCTCGACCGCGACGTAATCGAGCCGGTCCAGGAAATCGGCGCGCGCGGCGGGCTCGGGCGCCTTGTCGCCCATGAATTCGTCAAAGGCCTCGGACACCATCTGGCGGAAGTCCGCGGCCGATTGCTCGGTCCGTGCGGCGCCGATGATGCGGGCTTCGGGCGGCATCTGCCCCTCGGCAAAGCGCTGCCAGAGGGCGGGCAGGATCTTGCGACGGGCCAGGTCGCCGGTGGCGCCGAACACCACCAGATCGAAGGGATCGACGGGAATGACGCGGGCGACCATGCCGGGCTCCTGCGAATTGTTAGCGGTAACTCGGCGCTTGAATAGGGCGCGCGGGCGGGAAAGTCCAGCCTCGCCGTATCAGGTTAAGGCGGGTTTGACGAACCGGCTCAGGCGTCCAGTTCTGTATCCCAATAGAGGTAATCCGCCCAGCTTTCATGCAGGTGGTTCGGCGGAAAACGGCGGCCCTTGTCGATCAGCTCGGCCGAGGAGGGCCGGTGCGGCAGGCGCTGCAGCGACAGGCCGGAATGGCGCAGGCTTTTCGAGCCTTTGCGCAGGTTGCAGGGCGCGCAGGCGGCGACGACATTTTCCCAGCTGGTGACGCCGCCCATGGCCCGGGGGACCACGTGGTCGAAGGTCAGGTCATGGCGCGAGCCGCAATACTGGCAGGCGAATTCGTCGCGCAGAAAAAGATTAAAGCGCGTGAAGGCCACGCGCTTTCGGGGTTTGACGTAGTCTTTCAGCACCACGACGGAGGGTATTCGCATTTCCATCCGCTGGCTGCGCACCGTCTGCTCGTATTCGGCAGCGATGGTGACCCGGTCCATCCAGACCGCTTTCACCGCCTCCTGCCAGGGCCAGAGCGACAGCGGATAATAGCTGAGCGGCCGGTAATCGGCGTTCAGGACCAGCGCCGGATATTGCCGCAGCGCCGCGGGTTCGTGCACGAAACTTTGCCTGAAGTCGCCGTCCATTCCTCGTCTCTCCTGGCAGGACCGGCCGAAGCGGAAGTTGCCCCGACTATATCCGGTGTTGCGCCTCTGACAAGCCCGCGAGATCGGGTGCCGGGCGCAGGATGCCGGTCCTGCATCACAAAGAGGCGACAGTTGCGCTTCAGCGCGGCAATTTATCGTGCAGAAAGCCCAGAGCCAGCGACAGCCCCTCGTTGTCGATGGAATGGCCAAGGCCCTTGCAGACATGGGCATAGGTCTCGACGCCCGCCTTGGTCAGGGCGTCCGCCGCCTCGGGCAGGGATTGCACCGGCACCATCGGGTCGGAGTCGCCATGGATCAGCAGCACCGGCGGCTTGGTGACGATCCAGTCGCTCCCGTCCTTTTCCAGCAGCCGGCCCGAAAAGCCGACCACGGCGGCGATGGGCTGGGCCCGGCGGGGCGCGGTGGCGAGGCTCATCATCGTCCCCTGCGAGAAGCCGACCAGCGCCAGGGCCGAGGGCGGCAGGCCTTCATCCGCCAGCACCTGATCGATGAAAGCGTCGATATCGGCGCGCGCCTGTTCGGCCCCGGCCCTCGCGGCCTCTTCCGACGAGCCGTCCAGCCAGGGGATCGGGAACCACTGGAAGCCGAAGGGATTGCCCTGGCAATTCTCGGGCGCATCGGGGGCGTAGAAGGCGGTGCCCTTCAGATGCGGTGCCAGCGGGTCGGCGAGGCCCAGCAGATCGGCGCCATTCGCCCCATAGCCATGCAGGAAGATCACCACCGAGGTCGCGGAGCCCTTCGGCGCCCCCTTGCGGGCGGATTTCAGCGGGCGAGGGGGCATGGATCGTCCTTTCAGGTAACGCCTTCACGGCTTTTGGCATGGTGGTAGTAGTGCCAGAGCATCCCCGCGGCAACCGTCCGCCAGGGCGACCAGGCCTCGGCCATGGCGCGCATCGGCTTCTCCTTCGGCCGCTCGGGCAGATCGAACAGGAGCCGCGCGGCCTCCTGCAGGGCAAGGTCGTTCGGCGCGAAGGTGTCGGCGCGGCCGAGGCTGAACATGACATAGATCTCGGCCGTCCAGCGGCCGATGCCGGGCACGGCGGTGAGGGTGGCGACGATCGCGTCCTCGGGCGCCTCGCGCAGGGCGTCGAAGTCGATCTCGGCCTCGGCCAGCGCCTTGATATAGCGGGCTTTCTGGCGGGACAGGCCGTTCGCGCGCAGATGTTCCTCGCTGGCCGCGGCATACTGCGCGGCGCTGACCAGACCGGCGGCCTGCAGCTTGGCGGCGATGGCGCGGGCCGAGGCGACCGAAACCTGCTGGCTGACGATGGCGCCGACCAGCGCCTCGAACCCGTCGCCGCGACGACGCAAGGGCGGCGGGCCGCAGAGCGCCAGCGCCCGGGCAAAGGGCGGATGGGCGGCGGCAAGCCATTCGGCGCCCTCGGCCATGCAGGCCTCGCTGTGCAGGATACGCGGAGTCATGCGCGCCATTCTGCACGGGGTCGCGCCCGCCACAAGGCCCGGAAACCGGGCGTCCGGCCTGTTGCTGGAAGACAGCACCGGCGCGGGGAAAAGACGCCCGGCGCTTTTGCGCTGGGAAACCCGGGCGCATCTTGGCAGAAAGGAGCGAAGCAACCTCTTGGAAGTGTTTTGATGAACGACTGGGCCGCATTGAGCGACCGCCTGCGCGAGACCGCCGACCGGCCGATCCGCGCGCTGTTTTCCGATCCGAACCGGGCGCAAAACTTTTCGGCGATTCTGGAAACTCCGGCGACCGGGCCGATTCTGTTCGATTATTCAAAGACGAATATCGACGAGGCGACCCGTGCCGCATTGCTGGATCTGGCCCGGGCCCGGAGTGTCGAGGCCCGTCGCGACGCCATGTTCCAGGGCGCCCGGATCAACGAGACCGAGGACCGCGCGGTCCTGCACACGGCCCTTCGCAACCTGCAAGGCAGCGTGATGGTCGACGGTCAGGACGTCATGCCCGAGGTCCGCGCCACGCTGGCCCGGATGGAGAGCTTCGCCCGCGACCTGCGCGACGGCCGGATCCGCGCCGCGGGCGGCCGGGTCACCGATGTGGTGAATATCGGCATCGGCGGCTCGGATCTGGGCCCGGCGATGGCGGTGCAGGCGCTTTCGCCCTATGCCGACGGGCCGCGCTGCCATTTCGTCTCGAACGTGGACGGGGCGCATATCCATGACGTGCTGGAGGCGCTGAACCCGGAGACGACGCTGGTGATCGTCGCCTCGAAGACCTTCACCACCATCGAGACGATGACCAATGCCCAGACGGCCAAGGCCTGGATGTCGCGCGCGGTGGCCGAGCCCACCCGGCAATTCGTGGCGCTGTCGACGGCGCTGGACAAGACCTCGGCCTTCGGCATCGACCCGGCGCGGGTCTTCGGTTTCGCCGATTGGGTCGGCGGGCGCTATTCGATGTGGGGGCCCATCGGCCTGAGCCTGATGATCGCCATCGGGCCCGAGGATTTCCGCGCCTTCCTCGCCGGTGCCGCGGCGATGGACCAGCATTTCCTGAGCGCGCCCTTGGACGAGAACATGCCTGTGGCGCTGGCCATGGTCGGCGTCTGGCACCGGCAGGTCTGCGGCCATGCCGCGCGCGCCGTGCTGCCCTATGACCAGCGGCTGGCCCGGCTGCCCGCCTATCTGCAGCAGCTGGAGATGGAATCGAACGGCAAGCGGGTGTCGATGGATGGCGAGGATCTGACGGTGCCCTCGGGCCCCGTGGTCTTTGGCGAGCCCGGGACCAATGGCCAGCATGCCTTCTATCAGCTGATCCATCAGGGCACCGATGTCGTGCCCTGCGAATTCCTGCTGGCGGGGCAGGGGCATGAGCCTGCACTCGCCCATCAGCACCGCCTGCTCGCCGCCAATTGCCTGGCCCAGGCCGAGGCGCTGATGCAGGGCCGGACGCTGGAGGAAGCCCGGGCGCTGATGGCGGCCAAGGGGCTTTCGGGCGAGGAGCTGGAGCGGCAGGCGCGGCACCGGGTCTTTCCGGGTAACCGGCCCTCGACCCTGCTGCTCTATCCCAAGCTGACGCCCGCCATGCTGGGCGCGATCATCGCGCTTTATGAACACCGGGTGTTCGTCGAGGGCGTGGTGCTGGGGATCAATTCCTTCGACCAATGGGGCGTCGAACTGGGTAAGGAACTGGCCTCGCAACTGCTGCCGATGATCGAGGGCAAGGCCACGACGGAGGGCCGTGACGGGTCGACGGCGGCGCTGGTGGCGCGGCTGCGCGAGTTCGGGGTCTAGGAAGCGGGGGGCGCCGCCCCCCGCACCCCCCGCCAAAGGGGGTTTTCCACCCCCTTTGGAAACCCCCGAGGATATTTAGAGAACAAAGATAAGGCTTTGCGGCTCAGCTGAGAAAGCTGGGGTGCTTCATCGTCTCGGGGACAGGGGCGCCGAGGCGGGTCAGGATCGTGGGCGCGAGCTGACGCTGGTCCAGAAGCGTGTCCTTCGACGGGCCTTCGCCCTTGCCGAAGTAATAGAGCGCGAAATCCTGCTGATCCTCGCCCGTGCCGCCGTGATGGCCGCGCAGCGACTGGCCGTGGTCGGCGGTCACGATCACCTCATAGCCCATGGCCAGCCAGTCGGGCAGGAACTTGGCCAGCATCGCGTCGAGCAGCGCGCAGGCATGGTCCATCTCGGGGCAATCATGGCCGAAGCGGTGGCCCATCGAATCCAGCGTGCAGGTGTGCAGGATGCCGTAATCGAGCCCGAAGCGCAGGCAGAGCGAGGTCAGCGTGGCGAAGAGATCGACATCTGAGGGGGTCGTCTGGTTCAGGTGGTCGTAGCCGGTCATAGTGTGGAACCGGCCGTGGTTGATGCTGGGGCTCTCGGGCTCGTCGTATTCGATGTCGCGCACATACTGGAAGGGCGCGCGGTTGAAGAATTCGGACCACCAGCTATGGGTCACGGCGCCGGTGACGCCGCCCGCCTTGCGTGTCTCGCTGAAGACGTCGGGCAGTTCGACCCGCTGGATATGGCCGTTCGACAGCACCCCATGCACCTGCGGCGCCACGCCCGAATGGATCGAGGCATAGCAGGGGCCGGACATCGAGGGCAGGACCGAGCGCATCTTCCAGACCCGCGCCTCGCCCGAGGCGACCCAGCCCTCGAGACACCCGAAATAGCGCCGCCAATTGGCGTAGGGCACGCCGTCGAGGATGATGAGCAGGAGTTTGGTGTCCATTGCGGGGCCTCTCTGGCGATGCGAGTCGGGCCGAGACTAGCCGCTCGCGGGCGCCGTCGCAAACCGGGCGCGGCGGGGTCGCATTTGACGGGGCAGGGGTGTCGGGCGTAGGTCAGGATCGCCCGGCATCCGATTGACGAAAGGCCCGCCATGACCCGCCCGAACATCCTGATCCTGATGGTGGACCAGCTGACCGGCACGCTGATGGGCGATGGCCCGGCCGATTTCCTGCATGCGCCGAATCTGCGGAAGCTGGCGGCGGGATCGGCCCGGTTCTCGCGCGCCTATTGCCCGAGTCCGCTCTGTGCGCCCGCCCGCGCCAGCGTCATGGCCGGGCAATTGCCGCGCCGCACCGGGGTCTATGACAATGCGGCCGAGTTCAGATCCGATACGCCGTGTTTCACCCATCACCTGCGCAGCGCGGGATATCAGACGGCGCTGGCGGGCAAGATGCATTTCGTCGGTCCCGATCAGCTGCACGGCTTCGAGGAACGGCTGACGACGGATATCTACCCGGCCGATTTCGGCTGGACCCCCGATTACCGCAAGCCGGGCGAACGGATCGACTGGTGGTATCACAACCTCGGCTCGGTGACCGGGGCGGGTGTGGCCGAGATCACCAACCAGCTGGAATACGACGATGACGTGGCGCATCTGGCCGGGCAGAAACTCTATGATCTGGCGCGGGGGCATGACGCGCGGCCCTGGTGCCTGACGGTCAGCTTCACCCATCCGCACGATCCATTCGTGGCGCGGCGGAAATACTGGGATCTTTACGAGGATTGCCCGGAGCTGACGCCGCCCGAGGCCATCGCCTTTGCCGATCAGGACGCCCATGGCAAGCGGCTGCTGGAGAGTTTCGACTACCGGAACTTCGAAGCGACGGAGCATGAAGTTCGTCGTGCAAGGCAAGGATATTACGCGAATATCTCTTATATCGACGACAAGATCGGCGAGATCCTCGATGTGCTGGAACGCACCCGGCAGGAGGCGGTGATCGTCTTCCTGTCGGATCATGGCGAGATGCTGGGCGAGCGCGGGCTGTGGTTCAAGATGAATTTCTGGGAGGGCTCGGCCCGGGTGCCGCTGTTCATCAAGGGCCCCGGGATCAAGGCGCAGCGGGTGGATCAGCCGGTCTCGACGCTGGATCTGCTGCCGACGCTGTGCGATCTGGCAGGACTCGACATGGGGCGGATCGCGCCCTGGACCGATGGCGAAAGCCTGCTGCCCCTGATGCATGGCACCGGCGGCCGGGGGCCGGTGCCGATGGAATACGCGGCCGAGGGGACGGTGGCGCCGATGGTGGCGCTGATCGACGGGCCCTGGAAATACATTGCCTGCGCCGCCGATCCCGAGACGCTCTACAACCTCGACAGCGACCCGGACGAGCGGGTCAATCTGGCGGGCGATCCGGGGTTCGCGCCGGTGCTGGACCGCTTCCGCGTCATGGCGAAAGCACGCTGGAGTCTCAAGGACTTCGACGGCGAAGTTCGCGCCAGCCAGGCGCGGCGCTGGGTGGTTTACGAGGCGCTCAGAGCCGGGTGCTATGCCGATTGGGATTTCCAGCCGCACCGCGACGCCAGCCAGCGCTACATGCGCAACCACATGGATCTGAACATTCTGGAGGAATCCCAGCGCTTTCCGCGCGGGGAATAATCAGCCGATTTCCAGCAGGCGGACGGTGAGACGCGGGCAGGCAGCGCCGACTTCGCGGATCACCAGCTCGGCCCGCGGCAGCGGTCTGGTCAGCGCGTAGAGATCGCCGGCATAGCCCAGATCCTCGAGCAGGATGCCGAGATCGACGATGTCGTAATCGGCGGTTATCAAGGGGGCCACGATCGCCTCGGGGGCGATGTTCTGCAGCATGCCGCTGTTAAGCATGCGCATCTGCGTCAAGATGATGGACTGCCGGTCGCGCCGTGGCGTCACCAGGGACAGGGCCTCAGCCGCGTAGATGAGCAGGACCGTGCCCGCGTCTTTGATTGACCGCGGAGCCGGAACCAGCTTGGTGCAGTCCTCCTGAGGAAGCTTGCCCTGTATCATTCCGACCGTAATCTCCTGGCGGGACATCCATTCTGGATTGCGCCGATCTTTGTTCAGGCCCTTATGCCGTTGCAACATTTAAGAACAGGTAAACAATTCGCTGCATTTGGCGGCAGGACAAGCGGCGATGCCTGGTCCGGGCGCGGGTTTGTTCGATTTGTTGCATTTTGGCAACCAGCATTCTCGTTTTGCAACAAGATTTGGGGTTTTCATGGCAAGAACACTGCAAAACGCAGCCATAGATCGGTGTTCTGGCTAACCATATAAATTACATAATACCTATTATAGGACTATCGGATGACCCCCTCCGGGGGCTCCGCCGGACTGCCCGCCATGCGCCCGGTGACCCAGGCATTGAGCCAGGCCAGCCCCACCAGCGAGAGCCCCAGCGCCAGGAACGCCCCCACCCGCATCAGGCCGGTCAGCCCCGACGCGTCGATCAGGAAGGCCTTGGCCGCCGCGAGCCCGATCAGCGCCAGCCCGGCGATGCGGTAGCCGGTCACGCCCAGCCGCAGGGCCAGCGCCAGCGCCAGCGCACCGGCCACCAGCAGCGCGACGGTATAGGCGTAGAGCTCGCCCTGCGCGAAACCGGTATCGAGGCCCATGCGCGCGCCCCCGTGCCACAGGTGGCGGATGACCAGCGCCAGCCAATAGATGCCCGGGATCGCTGCCAGGAATCGCGCGCGCGGGCGGTGGCGCAGCGTCCAGGCCAGCATCAGCGCCGGGGCCAGATAGGCCAGCACCAGATCGTTCAGCACCGGCCAGCCGCGCACCGGCGAGGCCAGGAAACCGGGACCGGCCAGCGGTGAGAACAGGGTCAGGTTCGCCAGCAGGCAAAGCCCGGCGGCGAAACCCAGCAGGCCCGCCAACCCCCGCCGGAGCCAGAGCATCGCCCGGCTGCCCGGCAGCGCCCTGGCCCTCGCCATCTGCACCGCGGCCAGCGCGATCAGCACGCTCGCCTGCAGGCCCAGCGAGGCATGGGGGCTCAGCCCGTCGACGAAGCGCGCGATGGCCACGGCCAGCACCACCGGGATCAGGCCCGAGAGCCCGGTCTCGGCGATGATCCGGCCCCAGTCGCGGGCCGGATGCGCCGGCAGGCCCCGGATCAGCGCCAGCGCCGCCAGCGGTCCCGCCAGCACTGCCAGCAGCGTGAGCCCGGTATCGAGGGCCGACATCTCGCCCAGCAGGATCGGGTCGAGCCCGGGGTCGAACAGCAGCCGCCAGCCCATCGCCATGGTGCCGAGGCCGATGATCCAGCCCAGATAGGGAATGTCGAAACGCCGGTCCATCGCCGCCGTCGCCGCCAGCAGCACGGCCAGTGCCACGGTCAGCGCCCCGGCCGAGAGGATCAGCATCAGGGCCAGCGCGATGGTGGCGATGGCGGCGGCCGCGGCCGCCCCCAGACGGGCGCCCTGCCCGCCGTCGCGCCGCGCCGCCCAGAGCGCCAGCGCGGTATAGCCCGCGGCCAGCGCCATCACCGTGAACGGCCAGGCGGCGCCCAGCAGCGACATCGGTTTCCAGAAGACCTCGACCGCGACCAGCGTGGCGCCGGGCGTGGCGACGGCGAGGATCGCCCAGAGGTCGCGCGCCAGCCCCCCGGCCCGCTCGCTGCGCCAGAGCATCGCGAGGCCCGCCAGCACCGCCAGCGCCACGCTGCCCTGCGGCAACCAGCTTTGCAGGTTGAGGATCATGGACAGCAGCAAGGGCGTGGTGATCCCGGCGACCGGCACCGCCAGCGGCAGGCCCAGCGCCGGGATCAGCGACAGATCGGCCAGCGCCGGGGCCCGTGCGGTCCAGAGCGGCAGCAGCACCGCCAGCGCGCCCATCGCCAGCAGGCTCTCCGGGGCCTTGACCTGGGTGAGGATGGCGAGCGTCGCGCCGAGGACGGACAGGCCCGCGACGATCACCTCAAGGCCCGGGCGGGCACGCCAGCGGTGCAGCGGGACGCCCTCGGCCCCCGGGACCAGACGGCCGCCGGGCAAGGCCGTGCCCAGAAGCGCGATCCAGAGCGCCAGCAGCGCCAGACCCCAGGACGGCGCGCCGCCCCCGGCGATCAGCACCCCCGCGACCAGCGGCAGCGCCACGGCCAGGATCGAGACCCAGCCCCAGCGCCTCAGCCCGTCGATGCCCAGCCCCAGCGTCGCCACGGCGCCGAAATAGCCGAACAGCAGGACCGGTGGCGGGCCGCCGCCGCCCAGCAGGAACGGCGCCGCCGAGCCGCCGATGACACCCATCGCCGCCAGCATCGGCCCATGCACCCAGCCAAGCGCCATGGCGCCCAGAGCGACAAGCGCCAGCACCAGAAGCGCTGCCTCGGCGCCCAGCATGGCATAGAGGTGATAGGCCGCCAGCACCGCGGCAAAGAGCGTGAAGACCCCCGCCCCGGCCAGCGTCGCGGGCACCAGCCCGGCCTGCCCCGCGCCCCAGCGGCGGCGAAGCGCTTCGCCGCCAGCCACCAGCGACAGGCCCAGGGCCAGCGCCAGCGCGATGCGCATGGCGGGCGACAGAAGGCCCTTCTCGATGGAATATTGCACCAGAAAGACGGCCGCCATGACCAGCGACAGCCCCGCCACCGGATAGATCCAGTTGGCCCTGAGCCAAGGCAGGAACCGGGCGACGATCGAGGGACGCGCCGGTTTCCGCGCCACCACCGGGCGGGGTTCGGGGGCTGGGGGAACATCCTTAACGGGGGCCGTGGCGACGGCGCCCGTTTCCGCAACCGGAGCGCCCTGCCCGGCCTCCAGCGCGGCGATCCGGCGGGTCAGCCAGGCGATCCGCCCATGCGCGCGTTGCGCCACGATCAGGGCGATGACGGCGACCGACAGGGACAGAATCTCGAGCATGGCGCCCTCGCTTTTTCAGTGGACGCCCGGGATGCGTTGGCATAGGGCGGAGACCTCGGACCTTGCCACAACCCCATGGAGAAAGTCATGGTGTTCTCGCGCGCGATCAAGATCGCCCCCTCAATTCTCTCCGCCGATTTCGCCGATTTCGGACGCGAGATCCAGGCCATCGAGGCCCAGGGCGCCGATTGGGTGCATGTCGACGTGATGGACGGCCATTTCGTGCCGAACCTGACCTTTGGCCCGCCCGCCGTCGCGGCCTTCCGCAAACATGTGAAGACGGTGATGGACGTGCATCTGATGATCGCGCCGGTCGACCCCTATATCGAGGCCTTCGCCGAGGCCGGGGCCGATATCATCACCGCCCATGTCGAGGCTGGCCCCCACATTCACCGGACCCTGCAAGCCATTCGCGCGACAGGGAAAAAGGCGGGTGTTGCGCTCAATCCCGGGACCCCGGCCGAGGCCGTGGCCCATGTGCTGGACCTGACCGATCTGATCTGCGTGATGACGGTGAACCCGGGCTTCGGCGGCCAGAAGTTCATCGACATGACCGCCAAGATCCGCACGCTGCGCAGCATGATCGGCGACCGGCCGGTGCATATCGAGATCGACGGCGGCGTCACGACCGAAACCGCGCCGCTGGTGGCCCGGGCCGGAGCCGATGTGCTGGTCGCGGGCTCTGCCGTGTTCAAGGGTGGCTCGGTCGCCAATCCCGCGCCCTATGGCGCCAATATCCGCGCCATCCGTGACGCGGCGGCTCTGGCCACGAACGCCCGGCTCGCCTGAGCCCCTTCCCCCGGAAACACCTGATGCAGACATTCCGGTGCAGCGTGCTGCACCGGATTGTCTTGCTGCATCGGGTTGGGAAAGGACACGGCAAGAGAACGCATTCCAGTCGTGCCAAAAAACGCCCGGTCCAGGTTGGGGGATCGGACGCGGCACTTCCGGCCACTCGTTAACTTTTTCAGAGTAAAGTCTTCGCTTCCAGCGCGTCAGTATGAGAATCCATACCCTTGGAAGGTCATAAACTTAGCAAACTGCGAAAAGTTGCCGCGGTTACATGCCCCAGGGGACCAGGGTGCGCCGCACGCCGGTGTCAAGCGGTGAGGTCACGAACATCTGGTTCAGGAAAGTTGCCTTGACCAGCGCATGCGGCGTCGTCTCGACCCCCAGCGTTTCGCGGGCCAGACGCAGGTGTTTCTCGACCGTCGGCGTGGTGATGCCCATGATGACCGCGATATCGGCCGAGGTCTTGCCTTCGGCCACCCATTCCAGCACCTCGCGCTGACGCCGGGTCAGCCTGCGGCCGGGGGCGTGATAAGGCAAGGCCGACAGGCAGCGATGCGCCACGGCGGCGACGGCGAAGATCAGGTCCTGCATTTCGGCCAGGATGGCGTCGACATGGTGCTGGGGCACATCCGGCGGGGCGATGAGCGCCATCGCCGCCCTGCCCCGCGTCCGTTCGGGCATGAAGCCAATGGTGCAGCCGGTCAGCAGGCCGTGGCGGATGAAAAAATCGGCCCCGGCGGCCGAAACCGGGATATCCTCGTCGAGCCCGGCTTCCCTGGCGGTCAACGCCCAGCTGGCCACGCCCACATTCCGCAGTGCCCAGTTGAAGGTGACGCTCATGCGGAAATAGCCTTCGGTCACCATTTCATGGACCACGGGTTGCGGCAGGGTGCTGTGGACCAGATAATCCTCGGGCGCACCGAGGATGGCGCCACGCGAATCCGGCGAATAGCCGTAGAGCACGTGCTCGAAACCGAACCCGGAAAAGAAGTCGCAGATGTCGCGCCAGATCAGTTCGGCATCGCCGCAGGACAGGATCCGCGCCAGCAGCCTTGCCGTTCCCGGCGGAAACGACTGAGACGACCCCGGCCTGCTGGGAACGGCCTTGTCACTTGGAACGTGACGAAAACTCTGGTGCTCCATGTTTGGCGCCCGGGATATTCCATTCGATATCATAAGAGTGCTGGACCAATTTTGTTCCTTTGTCGAGGCACCCGGACACCGCCTTTCTGAAACCCGCGTCGAACGGGGGCGTTATTTTTCCAATTAGTCAAGTTTTACCAAAATAATTCAAGGGCTTGCCTTGATTCAATAAAAACACACCCGAAAATGCCCGGGGAGGCCGCAGATTTTGCGGCAGAAACCCCTTTTGCCAGCATGGTCCTTTGGGGCCGAATCACGGGCCTCACAAGAAAAAGGGGCAGAGCCCGCGGCTCTGCCCCCTCTCGTCGTCGCGCCGGGATCCTCCCCCGGGGCGCGGCGGCTCAGCCGGCGAGGGTCTTGGCAACCTCGGCGGCGAAATCTTCCTGCTTCTTCTCCACGCCTTCGCCAACGGCGACGCGGGCATAGCCGGTGATCTCGACGCCGGCCTCTTTGGCCGCCTGTTCGACGGTCAGGTCGGGGTTGATGACGAAGGCCTGGCCCAGAAGCGTGTTCTCGGCGAGGAACTTCTTCATCCGGCCCGGGATGATGTTGTTGTGGATCACCTGCTCGGGCTTCGGCTTGGCGGCGGCGGCGTTCTCTTCCAGCGCCTTGGCGGTCTGCACCTGAAGCTCACGCTCGACGACGGCCGGGTCCATGGTGGCTTCCGACAGCGACAGCGGCGAGGTGGCGGCGATGTGCATCGCGAATTGCTTGCCGATCGCCTGCGCGGCCTCGGCCGGGCCCTTCAGCGCGACCAGCACGCCGATCTTGCCCATGCCTTCGGTCGCGGCGTTGTGCACGTAGGAGACCACGGTGTCGCCTTCCAGCACATGCATGCGGCGGAAGGTCATGTTCTCGCCGATGCGGGCGATGGCGCCGTTGATGACGTTCTCGACGGTGTCGCCGTTCAGGTCGGCGGCTTTCACCACCTCGACCGACTCGCCGGTCTGCAGCGCGACTTTCGCCACTTCGCGCACCAGCGACTGGAAGTCCTCGTTCTTGGCAACGAAGTCGGTTTCCGAGTTGATTTCGATGGCGACGCCCCGGCCGTTGTCGACGGCAACGCCCACCAGACCCTCGGCCGCAACGCGGTCGGCTTTCTTCGCGGCTTTCGCCAGGCCCTTGGTGCGCAGCCAGTCAACGGCGGCTTCCATGTCGCCGTCGGTCTCGGTCAGCGCCTTCTTGGCGTCCATCATGCCCGCGCCGGTCGAATCGCGCAGTTCCTTCACCATCGCAGCGGTAATCGCCATGATCTCTCTCCTTGAATGGGGATGCGGGCAGGGTTGCCCCCGCCCGGTGTCAATCGCGTGACAGCCCCGGCGCCCGATGGCGCCCGGGGCGGCCCGAAAGGCCTCAGGCTTCGGTTTCTTCCGAAACCGCTTCCTCGGCCGGAGCTTCGTCCATCGCACCGATGTCGACACCGGCGGCACCCAGCTGCGCCGACATGCCGTCGAGCGCGGCGCGGGCCACGAGGTCGCAATAGAGGGCGATGGCGCGCGCGGCGTCATCGTTGCCGGGGATCACGTAATCCACGCCGTCGGGCGAGCAGTTGGTATCGACCACGGCGACAACCGGAATGCCCAGCTTGCGGGCTTCGAGGATGGCGAGGTCTTCCTTGTTCACGTCGATCACGAACAGCAGGTCCGGCAGACCGCCCATTTCGCGGATCCCGCCGAGCGAGGCCTGCAGTTTGGTCTGCTCGCGCTCCATCTGGAGGCGTTCTTTCTTGGTCAGGCCGGCAGCGCCGCGTTCCATGACCTCGTCGATGTTCTTCAGACGCTGGATCGACTGGGAAACGGTTTTCCAGTTGGTCAGCGTGCCGCCCAGCCAGCGGTGGTTCATGTAGTACTGGGCGCATTTTTCAGCGGCTTCGGCGACCTGCTTGGAAGCCTGGCGCTTGGTGCCGACGAACAGCACGCGGCCGCCCTTGGCGACGGTGTCGCGGATCACCTTGAGCGCCTGGTCCAGCATCGGGACCGTCTGCGTCAGGTCGACGATGTGGATGCCGTTGCGGTCGCCATAGATGTACTGACCCATGCGCGGGTTCCAGCGCTGGGTCTGGTGGCCGTAGTGAACGCCAGCTTCCAAGAGCTGACGCATGGAGAATTCGGGAAGCGCCATGTCCATGTCCTTTCCGGTTTGCGCCTAGGACGGGGCTTTCGGGCATTCGCCCAACCGGTGGACCGCTGCGGGATGTCTCCCCGCAGGGCCCGGCCCCGCCTGTGAAGTGCGCGCCCATTACCGCACCCTTGGGCGCGGCGCAAGGGGCGGATGGTCACTCGGGCGCTATCGCCGCCAGTTGCGCCATGGCGCGGCGTCTTGCAGGCGGCATGCGGTCGATCTCGACACAGGTGAAGACATGGCAGGTGCCGAGGTCGCGGTCGATCACCGCATGGTCCGACACCCAGCCCCCCATCGACAGATAGGCCCTGAGGAGCCCGGGCAGCAGCTGCGCGGCCTCGGGCGTCGGCGCGGCGGTCACCGCCTCGAAGGCGCGGACCTCGGGCGCCTTGCGCGTGGGGGTCAGGGCGGCCGGGCCCTGATGGCGCGCCATGAGCAGCGCCCAGGCCGGGTCCAGCGCCTCGGGCGCGCGGGTGTGGAACGAGGTGCAGCCGATCATCCGCGCGGCGCCGGTGACCAGCGCCACCCGCGACACCCCGGCCCAGAGAAGGCGCATCAGATCCGCGTCCCCTGCCCCGGGTTCGGTGCACAGCCGCCCCAGTTCCAGCGTCTCGCCCCCGGCCGCGGCCATCGCTTCCAGCCCGTAATGGCGCGCGGCATAGCCCGCCAGCAGCGCCGCGCCGTCGCCATGGCGGCGAAAGCGCAGCGTGGCTTCGGCCGGGCCGCCGGGGCGGCCGATCCACAGATGCAGGCTCAGGTCGTCGTAATCGTCGCGGTCCTCGGCCCCGGCGCGGAAGGCCCGGCCGCGCAAGGCCAGCACCCCGGCCATGTCCTCGGGCCCCGCCAGACGCGCCACGCGCGTTCCCGCCACGATGGGGGCGCCGAAAAGCCTGTCGCCATCCGCCTGGGCCATGCCCGTCGCTCCCTCTCAGGGCGGTCTGCCCCCGTGGCCGTCAGCCGCCGAGCGAGGTGAACTGCCCCAGCGCGCTCAACACCTGGCTCATCACGCTCGGACGCGGACCGGAATCGGTCACCCGCCGCGACAGCGCCACGACCTGGCCATCGGCAAGGCCGAAGCGTTCGATATTGCTGACCCGGTCGCCTTGGTCGAACGAGATGGCGACCACCTGGCGGTCGACCTCCTCGGGGGCGCGCCAGCCGCGTTCGCGCCAGTCGGACTGGACGTAATACCAGCCCGAGCCCTCCATCACCCCGCCCATGCCGGGCTGGCCGATGGCCTGCGCCACCGTCTCGCGGGTGTCGCGGCCGACCTGGATCTGGGCCAGATCCTCGTCCGAGGGGGCATAGCCATGATAGCGCATGATCGGCGAGCAGGCCGCCAGCAGCACCCCCAGCGCCAGTCCGGCGATCAGGCCCCGGCCCTTGGTCAGCCGTCCCGACCCCATGGCCGCAGACGTCTTTTCTTTCGCTGCGCGATCGCTCATGCCCCACTCCCGGCTGTTGTCTGGCGGGGTCAGGCCCCGGCGGCCCCGGCTTCCCGGCGCCTCGGGGCTGGAACCCCGTGTGGCAACTGGATTACTAGAGGAGCGGGCGCTGTTCAAGAATGGAACCCCGCGCCGACCCGCCCGCACGCGCATGTGAGGGCCAGCAAGGAAGGAAGACGTCATGAGCGAGCACCCGGCACACCCGGATCCCACCCTGCGCGAGACGGACGCCCTGACGCTGCCCCTGCGCGTGAGCGACCTTGCCGCGCGGGGCAGCCTGCGCTTTCGCCTGACCCCCACGGCCGAGGCCCGGGCCGATCTGGCCGCCGACCTCGGCGCGCTGAAGATCCGCAAGCTGGATTTCACCGGCCAGATCGTCGCCGAGGGTCGCAGCGACTGGCGGCTTGAGGGCAAGCTGGGCGCGACCGTGGTCCAGGAATGCGTGATTACCGCCGAGCCGGTCACCACCCGCATCGACGAGCCTGTCACCCGCCGTTTCGTCCGCGACATGCCGGTCTCCAGCGAACCCGAGGTCGAGATCCCCGAGGATGACACGCTGGAGCCGCTGGGCCCAGTGATCGACCCCGGCGCGGTGATGGCCGAGGCGCTGGCGCTGGCGCTGCCCGATTACCCGCGCGTGCCGGGGGCCGAACTGCCCGACTCGGTCACCGAACTGCCGCCCGAGGAACGCCCCAACCCCTTTGCCGCGCTGGCGAAGTTGAAGAAAGACCTGGGCGAGGACGGGGAATAGCCCCGATTTGCCCTTGCGCGGACGGGAAAAGCTTCTATGTTCCGCGCCTCATGCACGATGGGTCTTTCAATGGCCGCCCTGGCGGTGTAATGCCCCGTCGCAGCAAGTTTCCACAGTCACGGGCCGCCCGGTCGCGCCCGCCTAAACTCAGAGGTTGACATGGCCGTTCAACAGAACCGCGTGACCCGCTCCCGTCGCAACATGCGCCGCGCTCATGATGCGCTGGTTGCGGGCAATCCGAATGAATGCCCGTCCTGCGGCGAGCTGAAGCGCCCGCACCACGTGTGCCCGTCCTGCGGTCACTACGACAGCCGCGAAGTGATCGCGCAAGCCAGCGTCGACCTGGACGACGACGCGGCCTGACGGTCTCGACCGGCGGTGCAACGATGACGTCCGAGACGGAACATCCGCACGCCGGTGAGCCGGTGCCTGGTTCGGCTTCGGGTCGGATCATCATATCCGTCGATGCGATGGGCGGCGACCGGGGACCCTCGGCCGTCGTTTCCGGCTGCGCGCAATCGGTGCGGGACAATCCCCGCGTCGATATCCTGCTGCATGGCGACAAGGCCGTGCTGGAGCCGCTGGTCGCGCGGGAAACCGCGCTGGCCGGACGGCTTACGCTGGTCCATGCCGAGGGCATCGTGACCATGCATGACAAACCCAGCCATGTGATGCGCCACGGCAAGGACACCTCGATGTGGTCCGCCATCACCGCGCTGAAGGACGGCACCGGCATGGCCGCGGTCAGCTGCGGCAATACCGGCGCGCTGATGGCGGTCTCCATGCTGCAATTGCGGCGGATGGAGGGGGTGAACCGCCCCGCCATCGCCTGCCTCTGGCCCTCGCGCGGGCGGCACGGGTTCAACACCATGCTCGATGTCGGCGCCGATGTGAAAGCCGAGGCCGAGGATCTGCTGGCCTACGCCATCATGGGCGTGACCTATTTCCGCAACGGCTTCGGCGAGCCCCGGCCCCGGGTCGGTCTGCTGAATGTCGGCACCGAGGAACACAAGGGCCGGGCCGAGATCAAGGCCGCCCATGATCTGATCGCGCGGCACGAGGAGACGGGGCGCTACGAATACGTGGGCTTCGTCGAGGGCTCGGACATCCCTTCCGACCGCGTGGACGTGATCGTCACCGACGGCTTTACCGGCAATGTCGCGCTGAAGACCGGCGAGGGCACGGCCAAACTCATTTCCGATTTCACCCGTCAGAGCCTGACCTCGGGCCCGCTGGCCATCCTGGGCGCGATCCTGGCGCGGGGGGCGTTGAAGCGCCTTTCCGGCCGGGTCGATCCGCGCCGGGTCAATGGCGGCGTCTTCCTGGGCCTCAACGGCACGGTGGTGAAATCGCACGGTTCCGCCGATTCGACCGGCGTGGCGGCGGCCATCGGCCTGGCCGCCAAGCTGGCGCAATCGGGATACCGCGGTCGCATGGCCGAACGCCTTGTGATCGCTTCCAAGACGGCTCAGGATGCGGGCCCCGGGAATGGTGAGTCGGCATGATAGAGAACAACGTCACGCGGGCCGTGGTCATCGGTCACGGCCACTATCTGCCTGAGCGCGTTGTCGAAAACGCGGAATTCGAGAAGACGCTCGATACCTCGCACGACTGGATCGTGTCGCGTTCCGGCATCGAACGGCGGCATTTCGCGGCCGAGGGCGAGATGACCTCGCATCTGGCGGCCAAGGCCGCCCGCGCCGCGCTGGAACAGGCCGGTATCGGCGCCGAGACGATCGACGCCATCGTCGTCGCCACCTCGACCCCCGATTTCACCTTCCCCTCGGTCGCCACCATGGTTCAGGCCGAGATCGGCGCGCAGAAGGCCTATGCCTTCGACGTGCAGGCGGTCTGCGCGGGCTTCGTCTTTGCGCTGGCCAATGCCAATGCGCTGATCGTCTCGGGCCAGGCCAAGCGGATCCTGGTGATCGGGGCCGAGACCTTCAGCCGGATCATGGACTGGACCGACCGTGGCACCTGCGTCCTCTTCGGCGACGGTGCGGGCGCCGTGATCCTCGAGGCGCAGCCGGGTCAGGGCCTGCCCTCGGACCGGGGCGTCCTGTCCACGGATCTCAATTCCGACGGGCGCTTCCGCGACCTTCTTTACGTGGATGGCGGCGTGTCCTCGACCGGGACCGCCGGGCAGCTTCGCATGCAGGGCAACCAGGTGTTCCGCCACGCGGTCGAGAAACTGACCGAGACCGCCGAAACCGCGCTCGGCAAGGCCGGGGTCGCGCCCGGCGATGTCGACTGGATCGTGCCGCATCAGGCCAATATCCGCATCATCCAGGGCACGGCCAAGAAGATGGGCGTGTCGATGGATCATGTGATCGTCACCGTGCAGGATCACGGCAACACCTCGGCCGCCTCGATTCCGCTGGCGCTGTCGGTGGGGGCGGCGCAGGGCAAACTGAAGCAGGGCGACCTGATCGTGACCGAGGCCATCGGTGGCGGTCTGGCCTGGGGCGCCGTGGTGCTGCGCTGGTAGGCAAGGCCCCGCGCTTGAGACCTTGTGCAAACAACGCACCGCAAACCCCGGTGTTGACAGTCAAAATTCCTTGCAGCATCCTTGCGGTGCAGCCAGTCAATCACCGGGGAGATTGAGATGAGCGAAAAAACTCTGACACGGATGGATCTGAGCGAAGCAGTGTTCCGCGAAGTGGGACTCTCTCGCAACGAATCCGCCGCTCTTGTCGAGGCGGTGATCCAGTACATGTCGGATGCACTGGTCGAGGGCGAGCAGGTCAAGATCTCGTCCTTCGGCACCTTCAGTGTCCGCTCCAAGGCCGAACGGCTGGGGCGCAATCCCAAGACCGGTGAAGAAGTGCCGATCAGCCCGCGTCGTGTTCTCTCCTTCCGGCCGTCGCATCTGATGAAGGATCGCGTCTCCAGCGGGAACCTGCGCAACAAGGCCTAAGGCATGAAAAAGGCGCCAGAGGCCTTTCGCACGATCAGCGAAGTGGCCGATATCCTGGATACCCCGGCGCATGTGCTGCGGTTTTGGGAAAGCAAATTCTATCAGATCAGGCCCGTGAAGCGGGCGGGCGGGCGTCGGTATTACCGGCCCGACGACGTGGCGCTGATAAACGGCATCAAGGCCCTGCTGCAAAGCCAGGGCATGACCATCCGTGGCGTGCAGCGGGTCTTGCAGGAACAGGGCGTGAAGCATGTCGCGGGTCTGGGCGGCCCGCTGCGTGAGCTTGAGCCCGTAACCGCTGGCGAAGACGAGGATTTCGACCTGTCGGAGGACCTTGAGGATCCTGCCATCGACGAGGCCGAGATCGTCAGCGATCCGCCGCTGTCCGACCGAATCCCCGCGCCCGCCACCCGGCCGGTGACCGCGACCCTCGCCCCGGTTGAGGATGAGCCCGTGGCGCTGACGCCCGAGCCTGTCCTCGCAGAAGCGCGCGCGCGTCCGGCCGAAGCCGGATTGCCCGAGGAGCCCCCGCTGGGGACGCTGACCGAGGACGAGATCGAACCCGCCGAGGCGCTGGACCTCGCGCCCGAATCCGCGGCCGATATCCTGCCCGAGGGGCTGGAGGAGGCCCCGGAATCGCCCGCCGTGGCGCCCGCGCCCGAGCCGGTGGCCGCGAACGCCGAGCCCGTCCCGGAGACGCCCCCTGCCCCTGCGGCCCAGCCCGCCCCCGGGATCGAGGCGATGGAGCCTTCGGAGCGGGCCATGCTGGCGCGGCGGCTGCGGGGCATGGCGCGCGGTGGTCTCGGCCCCCGGCGCGACCGGGCCGAAATGCTGGCGCGGCGCATCGACGCGCTTCTGGAACGGATGTCCGAGGCTTCGGGCGCCGGGCGCTGGTGATTCCGGCCGCTCTGGCAGGGGCCTTGGCGGGCCGTGAAAATTTCCCGTCCGACCCGGCATTTTGGCGCTTGCCCCCGCCGCGAAAACGGGTAGAAAGCGCCTCGTCGGGCTGTGGCGCAGTCTGGTTAGCGCGTCCGTCTGGGGGGCGGAAGGTCGTGAGTTCGAATCTCGCCAGCCCGACCATCACAATCCGCCCGTGGCCTTCTGGCTGCGGGCGGTTTGCTTTTCGGGAGGCTTGAGATGACCCAGAACCCAGTGGCGAACCCGGGTGTCCTGCCCTCGCAGGCGCTGCGGCTGTTGATCGACCGCGGCGTGCTGGGCGCAAGTCCCGCCATCTTGCCCGATCAGGTGCAGCCCGCCAGCCTGGACCTGCGGCTGGGCGGCACGGCCCACCGGCTGCGCGCCTCGTTCCTGCCGGGCAAGGGCCGGACGGTGGCCGAGCGCCTCCCGGAATTCGAGATGCACCGATTCCCCCTCGGCGCCGGCATGGTGCTGGAAAAAGGCTGCGTCTATGTCGTCGAACTGGCCGAGACACTGGCGCTGCCCGAGGGGATGAGCGCGGTGACCAATGCCAAAAGCTCGACCGGCCGCCTCGATCTGCTGGTCCGGGTCATCACCGACCACGGCGTCGAATTCGACCGGATTCCCGCGGGTTACAAGGGCAAGCTCTATGCCGAGATCTGCCCCCGCTCGTTCTCGGTGCTGGTGCGGCCGGGGATGCGGCTCAATCAGATCCGGCTGCGGCAGGGTCAGGCGGTGCTGTCGGATACCGAGCTGAAGGCGCTCAACGCCGAGGTGCCGCTGGTCTCCGGCGAGGCGGTTATTTCCGAGGGCCTCGGCTTTTCCGTCGATCTGCGGCCCGAGGGGACGACGCTGGTCGGCTACCGCGCCAAGCCCCATGCCGGGGTCATCGACCTCGACCGTATCGGCCATTACGACCGCGCCGATTTCTGGGAGGAGCTGCACAGCTCGAACGGGCAGCTGATCCTCGATCCCGGCGCCTTCTACATCCTGGTGAGCCGCGAGTCGGTCTGCATCCCGCCGGGCTATGCCGCCGAGATGGCGCCCTACCTGGCCATGGTCGGCGAGTTCCGGGTGCATTACGCGGGCTTCTTCGACCCGGGCTTCGGCCATGCCGCGGCGGATGGCGTCGGCGCACGGGGCGTGCTGGAGGTCCGCTGCCACGAGGCGCCCTTCGCGCTGGAGGACGGGCAGATCGTCGGCCGTCTGGTCTACGAGCGGATGAGCGCGGTGCCTGACCGGCTCTATGGTGCGGGGATCGCGTCGAATTATCAGGGCCAGGGCCTGAAACTCGCCAAGCACTTCAAATGAAACGGGGCCCTCGCGGGCCCCTTTTCCGTCATGCCGTGGCGGCGTTGGTCTTGGGGCCCAGCTCGCCCTTGGCCCACATCGTATAGACCCGGAAGGTGATCCAGGGGATGAAGCCGGTGGCAAAGGCCAGAATCGCCGCGCCGATCCAGAGCCCGGGTGCCCCCAGCGCCCAGATCGCCGCCGAAGCCACCGCCGCCATCGGGAAGGTCAGCGACGCCCAGAGCGGCGAGAAGCCCGAGTGCAGCAGCCAGTTGGCCTTGACGATCATCACCGCCATCAGCGCCAGCGCGACGATCGCGAAGACCAGCGCCACGCTCTGATAGCCCAGCAGCGCCGAGACCGTGGCGAAAAGCGAGGCAGGCGCCGCGTGGATCGCCATGAAGGGCCGGAGCGGCGCGGGCGGGATGGTGCGGATCAGCTGCCGCAGGCTCGCCAGCCAGATCAGCGCCGCGGCTGGCATGGTCAGCCAGAGGATCCAGGTCGACGCCTCGACATAGCCCAGCGGGATCAGCGTCAGCGGCGCCAGAATGTAGCCGACATAGGTGAGGTGAAAGACCGGCGTGACGCCGCGTCCCTCCTTCGGTCCGGTGCCGACCCGCCAGGTGATCAGGCTGCCGACCAATGCCAGCGCGCCCATGCCGCCGACCGCCATCCAGAAGGCCAGATCCGGCGCATAGGGCCTGAGTGCGGCACCGGCGAGGATGAAGGACAATACCATAGCCACGGTACCCGCGCGACCGGGCAGCACCGCCAGCTCCTCCATCACCACGCCGGGGCGGCGCAGCGGTTTCGAAAGCCAGGCGACCAGCGCGAAGGCATAGAGCAGCAGCACCGCGCCCAGGATCGCCTCGCCCACCGGCTGCAGCGGGGCCATGCCCGGCTGCAGCGCGAGGTTGCGCCAGCTCAGCCCCAGTCCGAACATCCCCATCACCGGCGAGAAGATCGCCGGTGGCGTGCGCCGCCACAGGCCCGGTGTCTTCTGCACCAGCGGCGGCGGTGGCGGGAAATGCCGCGGCTTGATCGAGGGAACGGGTCGCGGGCTGTCTGTCATGGCGGCTCTCCGGCAGGGATCGGCGCCACTGAACCCGCTGCACCCCGGGCGCGCAAGAGGACTTTGCGTCGCGCCGGTGCCCTGCCCGCCCACAAAGCCCGTGGAGCGCGGCCCGGGTTCCCGCTATGAAGGGGCAAAGACCCGAGGGAAATATGTCCGACAGACCCCTGCATTCCTGGCCCTTCACGCCCGCGCCCCAGCTTGTCGCCGATATCGGCGGCACCAACACCCGCGTGGCGCTGGCCGATGCCGGGGTGCTGAGGCAGGGCTCGATCCGCAAATATCCCAACCACGGCCGGGCCTCGCTGGCCGAGATCCTGCAGCAATATCTGGCGGAAACCGCGACCGGCGATTGCGCCGGGGTCTGCGTCGCGGCGGCGGGGCCGGTGCGCGACGGGGTGGCGCGGATGACCAACCTCGACTGGGAGATCACCGCCGGGGATCTGGCCCGCGTCGGCCGGACCGACCGCGTGGCGATTCTGAACGATCTGCAGGCGCAGGGGCACGCGCTGGCCTCGCTCGACCCACGGCATCTGCGGGTGCTGCTGCCCGGCCAGCCCGCCCCCGCAGGCGCCACGCAATTGGTCGTCGGCGCCGGCACCGGCTTCAACGCGGCGCCGGTCCATCACCTGCCGGGCGGCACCCATGTGGCGCCCTCGGAATGCGGGCATATCCACCTGCCCCGCAAGGGCGAGCAGGAGGCGGCGCTGGCCCGCCATCTGGCCGAACTGCACGGCATCGCCACCATCGAGGAGGTGCTCTGCGGCCGGGGTCTGGTGGCGCTGCACCGCTGGCTCAGCGGGCAGGAACTGGCGGGCGACGCGCTGACCGCCGCCATCGCCGCGGGCGAGCCCGCCGCGCGCAAGACCGGGCAACTTTACGCCCGGATCATGGGCCGGTCGCTGGCGACGCTGGCGCTGGTGCACCTGCCCTATGGCGGGATCTTCCTGATCGGCAGCGTGGCCCGGGCCATGGCCCCGCATCTGGTGGCGCTCGGCATGGGCGAGGCCTTCCGTGACATGGGCCGGTTCAGCCCGATGATGGCCGAATTCCCGGTCGCCATGGTCGAGGACGATTACGCGGCCCTCCTGGGCTGCGCCGCGCATCTGGCCGGCCGGCCGCACTGACCTTGCCAGGGCGGGCCCGAGCCGCCATATCGGAGGCATGCTGCTGCGCCTCCTCCCCTTCATCCTCGCCGCCCTCTACGGGCTGGCATATTGGCATTTCTCGGCCTGGCGCACCAAGCGCGAGCTGGATCAAAGCTCGACGCCGCTGAAGGACGACACGCTGCAGGGGCTGACCGACCAGATGGCGGCGGTGCTGGACCTGCCGGTCATCACCGTCCATGTCCATGAAACCCCGGTCATCAACGGGCTGGCGGCGCCGGACGGACGGATCTTCCTGACGCGCGGCTTCCTGGACCGCTACCGCGCGGGCGAGGTCAGCGCCGAGGAACTGGCCTCGGTCATCGCCCATGAGCTGGGCCATGTGGCGCTGGGGCATACGCGGCGGCGGATGATCGACTTTTCGGGACAGAACGCGGTACGGATGGCGCTGGCGGCGGTGCTGGGGCGGCTGATCCCGGGTCTGGGCGTGATGATCGCCAATGTGCTGGTGTCGATGCTGGCCGCGGGCCTCAGCCGCAAGGACGAATACGCCGCCGATGAATACGCCGCGGCGCTGCTGACCAAGGCCGGGATCGGCACGGCGCCGCAGAAATCGCTGCTGTCGCGCCTGTCGTCGCTCACCGGCGCCCGGGGCGGCCCGCCGGTCTGGCTGGCCTCGCATCCCCGGACCGAGGATCGCGTGGCCGCCATTGAAGCCCTGGAACAGCGCTGGCGGGTGGATTGAAAAAAGACGCGAGGCCCGAAGGCCCCGCGCCCTGAAAGGCGATCACTAGGTGCTCGAAACGCCGTCACCCTGCCCCAGGGCCGTGACAATCGCGTGACGCTCAGACCTTGTCCATTTCCTTTTCGTGCAGCCAGGCGGCCTGACGCGGCGCGCGCTTGGTGCGGCTCCATTCCTCCAGCATCTCATCCTTGACCGCCGCCGCCTTGGCCGCCATCTCGGCCGCGCCGGGGTCGTCATAGGCCAGCTCGATCCGGTGGCCGTTCGGGTCGAAGAAATAGATCGAGTGGAACACCGAATGGTCGGTGACGCCCAGCACCTCGACCCCGTTGGCCTCCAGATGCTCCTTGTAGGCCACCAGCGTGTCGCGGTCGGCCACTTTCAGCGCCAGATGCTGCACCCATTTCGGCGTGTTCTCGTCGCGGCCCATCTCGGGCTTGGTCGGCAGTTCGAAAAAGGCCAGCACATTGCCCATGCCCGCATCGAGGAAGATGTGCATGTAGGGATCGGGCTCATGGGTCGAGGGCACGTGGTTCTCGGCGAAAGCCAGCGTGTAATCCATGTTGAGGTTCTTCTTGTACCACTCGACCGTCTCCTTCGCGTCCTTGCAGCGATAGGCGACGTGATGGATCTGCTGGATCTTCAGTTCGGGCATGGCTTCCTCCATTCATTGCAAGTGCAACAATATGGTGTGAGGAACCACGAATCGCCCCGCCCTGTCAAGATCGTTGCTGATACAATGAAAACGGGCCCCGGTCAGGGGGCCCGCTTCCACCGGTGTATCAGGCTCAGCGATCCATGCGGATCATGATCGAGCGCATCATGTCGACCGCCCGGTTCTCGCCCGGGACATCGTCGAACATCGCCCGAGCCCGGCCGCGGGTGGTGACCTCGGGCGGCAGATCCTCGATCACGCGGTTGCGGCTGCGGTCGCGGAAGAAACCGTCGAACGGGTTCAGCCACATGAAGAGCCGGGCCAGGCCGCTCGGCTCCTCGATGCGGTCGCGGGCCGGATGGCGCAGGACCAGCGGCTCATGGCTGATGGTCGAGGGCGCCACGTAATGCGTGCCGATCCCGTCACGGATCACGGTGCCCATCGGCGATTGCTGGATGCGCAGCGTGTTGCTGCCCTGGGTCGAGATGATGGTCGTGGCGCCCACCGCCCCGGCGCTCAGGGCGGCGGCGGCGGCAAGGGCGGAGATCGAAGCAAAGCGGGTCATGGGGAAATTCCTTTCAACAGGGGTTGCAGGAGGGGTCTTGGTCTTGGGCTGGCGGTCTTGGGGGCGGCTCACCACCCGAACAGGAGGGTGAGTCCGGTCTGTCCGCCGTTTTGGCTGACGGCGGCGTTGGTGTTCTGGCCGAACTGGAAGAGGCCATAGGCGTTGTTGCCGCCGGTCTGGCTGACGGTGCCGGTATG
>NZ_QDDR01000009.1 GCF_003075525.1 Pararhodobacter aggregans
ATCGCCGAAGTATTTCGTGATCGCCGCGGTCAGCGTGGTCTTGCCGTGGTCAACGTGGCCGATCGTGCCGATGTTAACGTGCGGTTTCGTCCGTTCAAACTTTGCCTTCGCCATGATGGCTTCTCCTAAGTCGGTGTTACGGGCGGCGGGGATGGCCCCGCCCTACGGGGGTGGTAGGGCGGGGTTATCCCCGCCACACCGTCAAGCGTATTTCTTCTGGATCTCGTCCGAGATGTTCTGCGGCACGGCGTCGTAATGGTCGAACTGCATCGTGAACACCGCGCGGCCCGAGGACATCGAGCGCAGGTTGTTGATGTAGCCGAACATGTTCGCCAGCGGGACCATCGCGTTGATGACGTTCGCGTTGCCGCGGCTGTCCTGGCCCTGAACCATGCCACGACGGCTGGTCAGGTCCCCGATGATCGAACCGGTGTATTCTTCCGGCGTGACGACCTCGACCTTCATGATCGGCTCGAGCAGCTTGGCGCCGGCCTTCTTCAGGCCTTCGCGCATGCCGGCACGGGCCGCGATCTCGAACGCGAGAACCGAGGAGTCGACGTCATGGTAAGCACCGTCGATCAGCGACACCTTGAAGTCGATCACCGGGAAGCCCGCGAGCGGACCCGAATCCATCACCGACTTGATGCCCTTCTCGACGCCCGGCACGTATTCCTTCGGAACCACGCCGCCGACGATCTGGTTCGAGAACGAATAGCCCTCGCCCGGTTGGGTCGGTTCGATCACCAGCTTGATGCGGGCGAACTGGCCGGTGCCGCCGGTCTGCTTCTTGTGGGTATAGTCGACCTCGGCCTTGTGGCTGATGGTCTCACGATACGCCACCTGCGGGGCACCGATGTTGGCCTCGACCTTGAACTCGCGCTTCATGCGGTCGACGAGGATGTCGAGGTGGAGTTCGCCCATCCCCTTCATGATCGTCTGGCCCGATTCGAAGTTCGTCTCGACGCGGAACGAGGGGTCTTCGGCCGCGAGGCGAGCGAGGGCGAGGCCCATCTTCTCCTGGTCGGCTTTCGACTTCGGTTCCACGGCGATCTCGATCACCGGCTCGGGGAAGGTCATGGTTTCCAGCACGACCGGTTTGGACGGATCGCAGAGCGTGTCCCCGGTGGTGGTTTCCTTCAGACCCGCCAGCGCGATGATGTCGCCCGCATAGGCTTCGTCGATCTCTTCGCGGTTGATGGCGTGCATCATCATCATCCGGCCGACGCGCTCGCGCTTGCCCTTCGTCGAGTTCAGCATCGAGTCGCCCTTTTTCAGGACGCCCGAATAGATCCGGGTGAAGGTCAGCGAACCCACGAAGGGGTCGTTCATGATCTTGAACGCCAGAGCCGAGAAGGGCTCGTCGTCATTGGCATGACGCTCGATGTTACGGGTTTCCGTATCGTCGCCCGGGGCGAAGCCGACATAGGCCGGAACGTCCAGCGGACCCGGCAGGAAGTCGATCACCGCGTTCAGCAGCGGCTGCACGCCCTTGTTCTTGAAGGCCGAACCGGCGAAGACCGGGAAGAAGGCCATGGCCAGCGTGCCCTTGCGGACCAGCTTGCGCAGGGTTTCCTCGTCGGGCTCTTCACCCTCGAGGTAGGCCATCATCGCGTCGTCGTCCTGCTCGACGGCAAGCTCGATCAGCTTGGCGCGCCATTCGTCGGCCAGCTCCTTGAGCTCGTCACGGATCGGTTGACGGACCCAGCTCGCGCCGAGGTCTTCGCCCTTCCAGACCCATTCTTCCATCTTGATCAGGTCGATCTGGCCTTCGAGCTTGTCTTCGGCACCGATCGGCAGGCAGACCGGGCAGGGGGTCCCGCCGGTACGGTCCTTGATCATCTCGACGCACTTGAAATAGTCGGCGCCGATCTTGTCCATCTTGTTGACGAACACGATCCGCGGAACCTTGTAGCGGTCAGCCTGACGCCAGACGGTTTCGGTCTGCGGTTCGACACCGGCGTTGGCGTCGAGCAGGCAGACAGCCCCGTCGAGCACGGCCAGCGAACGCTCGACTTCGATGGTGAAGTCGACGTGGCCGGGGGTGTCGATGATGTTGAAGCGGTATTTGGTATCCGAGGTGCCATCAGCGGTCGGATCTTCCTGGCGCTGCCAGAAAGTGGTCGTCGCGGCCGAGGTGATGGTGATCCCGCGTTCCTGTTCCTGCTCCATCCAGTCCATGGTCGCGGCGCCGTCGTGGACTTCGCCGAGTTTGTGGGACTTGCCGGTGTAGTAGAGGATACGCTCGGTCGTGGTGGTCTTGCCGGCATCGATGTGGGCCATGATGCCGAAGTTGCGGTATCGCTTGAGCGGATATACGCGGGCCATGATCGGAATTCCTTACCAGCGATAATGGCTGAACGCTTTGTTCGCGTCGGCCATTTTGTGGGTGTCTTCGCGCTTCTTCACCGCGGTGCCGCGGTTGTTGACCGCGTCCGAAAGCTCGCCGGCGAGGCGCTCTTCCATGGTGTTCTCGTTGCGCTTGCGGGCGGCGGTGATCAGCCAGCGGATCGCCAGGGCCTCACGACGCTCGGTGCGGACTTCGACGGGGACCTGATAGGTCGCACCGCCGACGCGGCGCGAGCGCACTTCGACCGACGGCTTGATGTTGTCGAGGGCTTCGTGGAACACCTCGATCGGGGCGCGCTTGAGGCGCTTCTCAACGCGGTCGAGCGCGTTGTAGACGATCGATTCGGCCACCGACTTCTTGCCGTCGACCATCAGGTTGTTCATGAATTTCGTCAGCACGGTATCGCCAAACTTGGCGTCCGGCAGGACAGCGCGCTTTTCAGCAGCGTGACGACGCGACATGGGGGTCTCTCCTTACTTCGGACGCTTCGCGCCGTATTTCGAGCGGCGCTGACGACGGTCTTTGACGCCTTGCGTATCGAGCACGCCGCGCAGGATGTGGTAACGGACGCCCGGAAGGTCCTTCACCCGGCCGCCGCGGATCAGCACCACCGAGTGCTCTTGCAGGTTGTGCTTTTCGCCGGGGATGTAGCTGATCACCTCGAAACCGTTGGTCAGGCGGACCTTGGCCACCTTCCGCATCGCCGAGTTCGGCTTCTTCGGGGTCGTGGTGTAGACGCGGGTGCAGACGCCACGCTTCTGCGGGCATTGCTCCAGGTGCTGGGACTTGGACTTCTGGACTTTCGGCTGCCGCGGCTTGCGGATCAGCTGTTGGATCGTAGGCATTCACATCGCCTTATCTTGCGGCCCGTTCAACCACCGCTCGTCAGCGAGGTATCCGGGGGCAGTTCTTCGTCTCGCACCCTGCGCGTCCGCAAAGCACAAAACCGCCGATGCGCCCATTCCGAGGGTTGGCATCGCGGTGGAATTTCAGAGGATCGGGGCTTGCACCGCCCGGATCATGACCACAACTGTGTTCTAAGCCCCAGAAGCAGCGCATGCCGACCCCGGGTGGCCGCCGTATAGGGGGAGTCGCGGGCCTTGTCAACATGGCTCGCCGGGCCCTTACCCCGGCGTCGCGCCGCGTTGCCCGCCCTGCCCCGCGCTGCTAGGCTGGCGCAAAAATGAAGGGGCAGAGGCATGCGTCTCCCAGGCTATTTTTCCCGGCGCCGGGTGGCGCAGAATGCCCAGGTGATCGGCCTATGCCGCTTTTCCTACCCGGCCATCGGTGGCTTCAAGACCGAGCACGACAGCCCCGGGGAACGCGCCCGCTTCCTCTATGCGCCCGAGCGTCTGGACGAGCGGTTTCGCCTGTTCGAGATCTTCACCCTGCCCTCGATCCGCAGCCAGACCAACGACGATTTCACCTTCGTCATCGTCATCGGCGAGGATTTCCCGCCCGAGCGCGAGGAACAGCTGCGCGCCCTGACCGCCGACATTCCGCAGATCGTCATCCAGGCCCATGCCCCCGGCCCCCACCGCGAGGTGATGGCCCGGGCCATCAATTCGGTGCGCGAGAAGGGCAAGTATTCGATCCAGTTCCGGCTGGACGACGACGACGCCATGGGCGTGGGCTATATCCACAAGCTGCGCAATATGCTGTTCCAGCATTTCCCGCTGTTCGAGGGCTCGCGCCATGTGGCGCTGAGCTTCACCCGCGGCTGGCACGCGACCGGCACGCCCGACGGGATCCTGGCCGAACCCGCCAAGGCCCATTACCCGACCGCCGCGCTGGCCATCGTCTTCCGCCCCGATGTCGACCTGACGGTGATGAACTTCGCCCATCACCAGGTCTGGCAGCACATGCCGACCATCAGCCGCGTCGACAACGACATGTTCATCCGCGGGGTGAACAGCTTCAACGATTCCGGCGACCGGCTGGGCGAGAACATGAAGCTCCTGACCCGCGAGCAGGAGGATCGGTTCCAGCGCGCCTTCGGCGTCAATGCGGAATGGGTGCGCGCGCGCGCCGGGCGCTAGCCCGCTCGCGGTAGAAGGTGAAAAGCCCGGTCCCCACCACCAGCCCCGCGCCCAGCTGGGTCAGCGTATCCGGCCATTCGGCGAAAAGCGCGAAGCCCAGCACCAGCGCCCAGATCAGCCCGGTATAGCGGAAGGGCGTGACGAAGCCCAGTTCCCCGGTGCGGACCGCGCTGACCGTCAGGACATAGCCGCCGACGATGAAGGCCGAGGTCCCCAGCAGCAGCAGCGCCGCGGTGCCCGAGGGCAGGACGAAACTCTCGGTCGCGCTGCCCGCCAGGCCGAACAGCATCACCCCCACCGCATTGGCCAGCGCGATGGTCAGCGAGGGGACCGAGCGCGACATGCGCCGGGTCAGCAGATCCCGCGTGGTGACGAAGCCGATGCAGACCAGCGCATAGACGGCATAGCGGTCAAAGCCCCCCGCCTCGGGCCGCACGATCAGCAGCACGCCCAGGAAGCCCACCGCGATCGCCGTCATCCGCCGCCAGCCGACCGTCTCGCCCAGAAACAGCGCGGCCCCCAGCGTCACGGTCAGCGGCAGCGCCTGCATGATGGCGGTCAGGTTGGCGATCGGCGTGTGATAGAGCGCCTGCAGGAAGAACCAGGTGGCGCCGGTGTCGGCCAGGGTGCGCACCAGCACCAGCCAGCGATCGCCCCGGGCGATGGCGACGCGGAACGCCCCCTTCCGCCAGGCCAGCACCACCAGCACCAGACTCACCCCCAGCCCGCGCCAGACCAGCGTCTGGAACATCGGCAGCTGCGACGACAGCAGCTTCATGATCGCATCGGACAGGGTGAACGAGGCCATGCCCGCCACCATCAGAAGCGCGCCGCGCGCATTGTCGGTCAGCATCTCACCCCTCCGCCCCGGGACCGGACCCTCCTCCGGCACCCGCCCCCTCCGCCGGTATCATTTAACAGGTGAACGGGGAAGGCCCTGCCGGAGGGCACCGCCCCCGCCTCTTCGTTCTGCAAATATCCCGGGGGGTGCGGGGGGCTGGCCCCCCGCTTCCGTCGCCCGAGGCGCCCGCGACAGCGGGCAACGAGGGCGAAACCCCTCCCCCGCCCCGGCAACGAACAGGACAACGAACAGGGCAACGAAAAAACCCCCGCAACCGGGGTTGCGGGGGGTCATGTCTGTCAGGCCACAGGCCTCAGCGGTCGTCGTCGTCCGCCGGCATGTCGCGGAACACCGGTTCCATTTCCGGCGCCACCAGGACCGCTTCGGCCTCGGCGCGGCGCTGTTCGATGACCACATCGTCGCGATCCGTGGCGATCTTGCGGGTCGCTGTGGCCACGCCGCCGGTACCGGCCGGGATCAGCCGGCCGACGATGACATTCTCCTTCAGGCCGACCAGCTTGTCGCGCTTGCCGATGACCGAGGCTTCGGTCAGCACGCGCGTGGTCTCCTGGAACGAGGCGGCCGAGATGAACGACCGGGTCTGCAGCGAGGCCTTGGTGATCCCCAGAAGGATCGGCTCGCCCCGCGCCGGGCGCAGGCCCATGGCGGTAACCTTGTCGTTGGCCTCGTCGAACTCGAACTTGTCGACCGTCTCGCCCTTCAGCAGCGTGGTATCCCCGCTGTCGAGGATCTCCAGCTTCTGCAGCATCTGACGGACGATGACCTCGATGTGCTTGTCGTTGATCTTCACGCCCTGCAGGCGGTAGACGTCCTGCACTTCGTCGATCAGGTAGTTCGCCAGCGCCTCGATGCCGAGGATCCGCAGGATGTCATGCGGCGCGGGGTTGCCATCCATGATGTAGTCGCCGCGCTGGACGAAATCGCCCTCCTGCACGGGGATGTGCTTGCCCTTCGGCACCAGATATTCCACCGCGTCGACATTCTCGTCCACGGGCTCGATGGTGATGCGGCGCTTGTTCTTGTAGTCCTTGGCGAAGCGCACATAGCCGTCGATCTCGCAGATGATCGCGTGATCCTTCGGACGACGGGCCTCGAACAATTCCGCCACGCGGGGCAGACCCCCGGTGATGTCCTTGGTCTTGGCACCCTCGCGCGGGATCCGGGCGACGACGTCACCCTGCCGCACATCCTGCCCATCTTCGATCGACAGAATGGCATCCACCGACATCTGATAGGTGATCGGATTGCCCGCGTCGTTGCGCATCGGCTCGCCGGTTTCCTTGTTCATGATGATGATCTCGGGCTTGAGATCGCCACCGCGCGGAACCGAACGCCAGTCGGTCACGATCTTCTGCGACATGCCCGTCGCATCGTCCGTGTCCTCGCGCACCGAGAGACCGGCGACCAGGTCCACGAACTTCGCGGTACCCGCACGCTCGGCGATGATCGGCAGCGTGTAGGGGTCCCATTCGTAGAGCTTGTCGCCCCGCTTCACATCCTGACCGTCGCGCACGAAGAGTTTCGCACCATAGGTCAGCTTGTGCGCCGCCCGTTCGATGCCGTTCTCGTCGATGATGGCGATCTGCATGTTCCGGCCCAGGACCACCAGTTCGGCCGAGGCATTCTCGAGCACGTTGGTGTTGCGGAATTCGACCTTACCGGCCGAGCCCGATTCCTGGAACGATTGCGAACCGCCCTGCGCGATGCCGCCGATGTGGAAGGTCCGCATCGTCAGCTGCGTGCCCGGCTCACCGATCGACTGGGCGGCGATGATGCCCACCGCTTCGCCCTTGTTGACCAGCGTACCGCGCGCAAGGTCGCGCCCGTAGCACTTCGAGCAGACGCCCTCTTCCGCGTCGCAGGTCAGCGGCGAGCGGATCTTGACGGTGGCAAGACCGCCGGTCTCGATCAGGTCGGCGTCGCGTTCGTCGATCAGGTGGTTCTTGACCACCAGAACCTCGCCCGTCGCCGGATGCACCACGTCCTCGGCCGCGACACGGCCCAGCACGCGCTCGGCCAGCGAGGCCACGATCTCACCGTCGTTGATCGCCGCCGAGGCGGTGATGAAGCGTTCGGTGCCGCAATCGTCCGAGCGCACGATGCAATCCTGCGCCACGTCGACCAGACGGCGGGTCAGATAGCCCGAGTTCGCCGTCTTCAGCGCGGTATCGGCCAGACCCTTCCGGGCGCCGTGGGTCGAGTTGAAGTATTCAAGAACGGTCAGACCTTCCTTGAAGTTCGAGATGATCGGCGTCTCGATGATCTCGCCCGACGGCTTGGCCATGAGGCCGCGCATCCCGCCGAGCTGCTTCATCTGCGCGGGCGAACCCCGGGCGCCCGAGTGGGACATCATGTAGACCGAGTTCGGCTCCAGCTCGCGGCCGGCATCGTCCCGGCGCACGGCCGAGATTTCCGCCATCATGGCCGCCGCCACCGCGTCCGAGGCCTTCGACCAGGCGTCGACGACCTTGTTGTACTTCTCGCCCTGGGTAATCAGGCCGTCGAGGTACTGCTGCTCGAATTCCTTGACCTGATCGCGGGTCTGGTTGACCAGCTCCCACTTGGTCTCGGGGATCAGCATGTCGTCCTTGCCGAACGAGATCCCGGCCTTGAAGGCTTCGCGGAAGCCCAGACCCATGATCTGGTCGCAGAAGATGACCGATTCCTTCTGGCCGCAATAGCGGTAGACGGTGTCGATGACGTTCTGCACGTCCTTCTTGCGCAGCAGGCGGTTGACCAGCTCGAACGGCGCCTTGGCGTTGAGCGGCAGCAGGCCACCCAGACGCAGACGGCCCGGGGTGGTCTCGTAGCGCTTGACGACCTCGTTGCCGTTCTCGTCGATCTGCAGGATGCGGCCCTGCACCTTGGCGTGCAGATGCACCTCGCCCGAGGCGAGCGCATGCTCGACTTCCTCGATATCGGCGAAGACCATGCCCTCGCCCTTCATCCCGTCGCGCGCCATGGTCGTGTAGTAGAGACCCAGCACCATGTCCTGCGACGGCACGATGATCGGCGCGCCGTTGGCGGGCGACAGCACGTTGTTGGTCGACATCATCAGCACGCGGGCCTCAAGCTGGGCTTCCAGCGAGAGGGGGACGTGCACGGCCATCTGGTCGCCGTCGAAGTCGGCGTTGAAGGCCGAGCAGACCAGCGGGTGCAGCTGGATCGCCTTGCCCTCGATCAGCATCGGCTCGAAGGCCTGGATGCCCAGACGGTGCAGCGTCGGCGCGCGGTTCAGCAGCACCGGATGCTCGCGGATCACCTCGTCGAGGATATCCCAGACCTCGGGACGCTCTTTCTCGACCAGCTTCTTCGCCTGTTTCACCGTGCTCGACAGACCCTTGGCTTCAAGGCGCGAGTAGATGAAGGGCTTGAAGAGTTCGAGCGCCATCTTCTTCGGCAGACCGCACTGGTGCAGCTTCAGCTCGGGCCCGGTCACGATGACCGAACGGCCCGAGAAGTCGACCCGCTTGCCCAGAAGGTTCTGGCGGAAGCGGCCCTGCTTGCCCTTCAGCATGTCCGAGAGCGATTTCAGCGGGCGCTTGTTGTTGCCGGTGATGACCCGGCCGCGACGGCCGTTGTCAAAGAGCGCATCGACCGATTCCTGCAGCATCCGCTTTTCGTTGCGCACGATGATATCGGGCGCACGAAGCTCGATCAGGCGCTTCAGGCGGTTGTTGCGGTTGATGACCCGGCGATAGAGGTCGTTGAGGTCCGAGGTCGCGAAGCGGCCACCGTCCAGCGGCACCAGCGGGCGCAGTTCCGGCGGGATCACCGGCAGGACGGTCAGGATCATCCACTCGGGCCGGTTGCCCGACTCGAGGAAGGATTCCACGACCTTCAGCCGCTTGATGATCTTCTTCGGCTTCAGCTCGCCGGTGGCTTCCTTCAGCTCCTCGCGCAGCTTGTCGGCCTCGGCCTGCAGGTCGATGTTCGACAGCATCTCGCGGATCGCCTCGGCGCCGATGCCGGCGGTGAAGCTGTCCGAGCCGAAATTGTCCTGCGCGTCGAGGTATTCTTCCTCGGTCAGCAGCTGGCCGTAGGACAGCTCGGTCAGGCCGGGCTCGATGACGACGTAGTTTTCGAAATAGAGGATGCGCTCGAGGTCACGCAGCGTCACGTCCAGCATGAGGCCGATGCGCGAGGGCAGCGACTTCAGGAACCAGATATGGGCGACGGGCGAGGCCAGCTCGATATGGCCCATGCGCTCGCGACGGACCTTCTGCAGCGTGACTTCCACGCCGCATTTCTCGCAGACGACGCCGCGATACTTCATCCGCTTGTACTTGCCGCACAGGCATTCGTAATCCTTGATCGGCCCGAAGATGCGGGCGCAGAACAGGCCGTCGCGCTCGGGCTTGAACGTCCGGTAGTTGATCGTCTCGGGCTTCTTGATCTCGCCGTAGGACCACGAGAGGATCCGCTCGGGCGAGGCCAGCGAGATCTTGATCTCGTCGAACTGCTTGGCCGGGGTCAGCGGGTTGAACGGATTGGTGGTGAGTTCCTGGTTCATCTCAACGTCCTTGAAGGGGGTACGGGAAGGGTAGGATGGGCAATATTGCCCATCCTACGGAGCGAGCTGCCTCACTCCTCCTCCTCCGAATCCAGGAGTTCCATGTTCAGGCCGAGGCCGCGGACTTCCTTCACCAGAACGTTGAAGGATTCGGGCACACCGGCCTCGAAATTGTCCTCGCCCTTGACGATGCTCTCGTAGACCTTGGTCCGGCCCGCGACGTCGTCCGACTTCACCGTCAGCATCTCCTGCAGGGTATAGGCGGCGCCGTAAGCCTCGAGGGCCCAGACCTCCATCTCCCCCAGACGCTGACCGCCGAACTGGGCCTTGCCGCCCAGCGGCTGCTGCGTGACCAGCGAGTACGGACCCGTGGAACGCGCGTGCAGCTTGTCGTCGACCAGGTGGTGCAGCTTCAGCATGTACTTGACGCCGACCGTGACGGGACGCGCGAATTTCTCGCCCGACCGCCCGTCATAGACCACCGACTGGCCGGACTTGTCGAAGCCCGCCCGCATCAGCGCGTCGTTCACATCCGCTTCCTTGGCGCCGTTGAACACCGGGGTGCCGATCGGCACGCCCTTGGTCACCGAGCCCGCGGCCTCGACCAGCGCCTCTTCCTCCATGCCGGAGAAGGCGTCGTCATAGACCTGCTGGCCATAGCCATGCACCAGCGCCTCGCGCACCGGGGTCAGGTCGCCCGACCGGCGGTATTCCTGCAGCGCCTCGTCGATCTGGATCCCCAGGCCGCGCAGGGCCCAGCCCATATGCGTCTCCAGGATCTGACCGACGTTCATCCGCGAGGGCACGCCCAGCGGGTTCAGCACCAGGTCCACGGTCGTGCCATCGGCGAGGAAGGGCATATCCTCCTCGGGCACCACCTTGGACACCACGCCCTTGTTGCCGTGACGACCGGCCATCTTGTCCCCGGGCTGCAGCTTGCGCTTCACCGCCAGGAAGACCTTGACCATCTTCATCACGCCCGGAGGCAGGTCGTCGCCGCGGCGCACCTTCTCGACCTTGTCGTCGAAGCGGTGCGTGAGCTGGCGCTTCTGCTGGTCGAAGAGGGCGTTGAGCGCCTCGACTTCCTGAGCCTCGGCCTCTTCCGCCAGCGCCAGCTGCCACCACTGGCCACGCGACAGCGAGTCCAGCAGCTCCTCGGTGATCTCCGAGTTCGGGCGCACGCCTTTGGGCCCCTTCACCGCGACCTTGCCGAGGATCAGCTGCTTCAGACGCGAGTAGATGTTGCGCTCCAGGATCGCCTGCTCGTCGTCGCGGTCGCGCGACAGGCGTTCGATCTCTTCGCGCTCGATCTGCAGCGCGCGCTCGTCCTTGTCGACACCGTGACGGTTGAAGACGCGGACTTCCACCACCGTGCCGTAAGCACCCGGGGGCAGACGCAGCGAGGTGTCGCGCACGTCCGAGGCTTTCTCGCCGAAGATGGCGCGGAGGAGTTTCTCCTCGGGCGTCATCGGGCTTTCGCCTTTCGGGGTGATCTTGCCGACCAGGATGTCGCCGGCCTGAACTTCGGCCCCGATATAGACGATACCGGCTTCGTCGAGGTTGCGCAGGGCTTCCTCGCCGACGTTCGGGATGTCGCGGGTGATCTCTTCCGGGCCGAGCTTGGTGTCCCGCGCGGCGACCTCGTATTCCTCGATGTGGATCGAGGTATAGACGTCATCCTTCAGGATGCGCTCGGAGATCAGGATCGAGTCCTCGTAGTTGTACCCGTTCCACGGCATGAACGCGACGACGACGTTCCGGCCCACGGCCAGTTCGCCCATGTCGGTGCAGGGACCGTCGGCCACGACCGCGTTGCGGTCCACCACGTCGCCCACCTTCACCAGCGGACGCTGATTGATGCAGGACGATTGGTTCGAACGCTTGAACTTGCGCAGACGGTAGATGTCCACGCCCGGCTCACCGGCTTCCAGCATCTCGGTCGCGCGGATAACGATCCGCTGCGCGTCGACCTGGTCCACCACGCCCGCCCGGCGCGCCATGATCGCAGCACCCGAGTCGCGGGCAACGATGCCCTCGATCCCGGTGCCGACCAGCGGCGCGTCCGATTGCAGCAGCGGCACGGCCTGCCGCATCATGTTCGAGCCCATCAGCGCGCGGTTGGCGTCGTCATTTTCCAGGAACGGAATGAGCGAGGCCGCGACCGACACCAGCTGTTTCGGCGACACGTCGATCATGTCGATCACGTCGCGCGGGTTCAGCATGAAGTCGCCGCCCTTGCGGGTGGACACCAGGTCGTTCACGAATTCGCCGTCCTCGGTCAGCGTCGCGTTCGCCTGGGCGATGACGTGGCGCTGCTCCTCGGTGGCCGAGAGGTACTGGACCTCGTCCGTCACCTTGCCGTCGATGACCTTGCGGTACGGGGTCTCGATGAAGCCGTATTTGTTCACGCGGGCATAGGTGGCCAGCGAGTTGATCAGACCGATGTTCTGACCTTCCGGCGTCTCGATCGGGCACATCCGGCCGTAATGGGTCGGGTGAACGTCGCGGACCTCGAAGCCCGCGCGTTCGCGGGTCAGACCGCCCGGGCCAAGCGCCGAGAGACGGCGCTTGTGGGTGACTTCCGACAGCGGGTTGGTCTGGTCCATGAACTGCGACAGCTGCGACGAGCCGAAGAACTCGCGCACCGCGGCCGCGGCAGGCTTGGCGTTGATGAGGTCCTGCGGCATCACCGTGTCGATGTCCACGGAGGACATGCGCTCGCGGATCGCGCGTTCCATGCGCAGCAGGCCCAGACGGTACTGGTTCTCCATCAGCTCGCCGACCGAGCGCACCCGGCGGTTGCCGAGGTGGTCGATGTCGTCGATCTCGCCTTTGCCGTCGCGCAGTTCCACCAGCGCCTTGATGCAGGCGATGATGTCTTCGCGGCGCAGCGTGCGCTGGGTGTCCGGCGCGTCCAGATCGAGGCGCATGTTCATCTTCACCCGGCCCACGGCCGAAAGATCGTAGCGCTCGCTATCGAAGAACAGCGTGTCGAACAGCGTCACGGCGGCATCGACGGTCGGCGGCTCGCCCGGGCGCATGACCCGGTAGATGTCCATGAGCGCCTGATCGCGGTTCATGTTCTTGTCCGCGGCCATCGTGTTGCGGATGTAGGCACCCACGTTGACGTTGTCGATGTCGAGCACCGAGATCTCGGTGATGCCCTGATCCAGCAGCGTCTTCAGCGAGCCGCCCTTGACGTCGCCGTCCTTGTCGGTTTCCCAGGTCAGCTCGTCGCCGGCCTCGATCCAGATCGCGCCGGTCTCGTCATCGACCACGTCCTGCGCCGCGAAACGGCCGAGGATATGCTCGAAGGGCACCAGCAGCTCGGTGATCTTGCCCTCGTCGATCCACTTCTTGACCAGACGCGGGGTCGCCTTGTCACCGGCCTTGAGGATCACCTCGCCGGTGGCGGCGTCCACCAGATCCATGGTCGGACGGGTGCCGCGCACGCGCTCGGGGAAGAAGCGGGTGACCCAGCCGCGGTTCTTTTCCAGACGGTACGAGACCTTGTCGTAATAGGCATCCATGATGCCGTCCTGATCGAGCCCCAGCGCATAGAGCAGCGTCGTCACCGGCAGTTTGCGGCGACGGTCGATCCGGGCGAAGACCAGATCCTTGGGGTCGAATTCGAAGTCCAGCCACGAACCGCGGTAGGGAATGATGCGGCACTGGAACAGCAGCTTGCCCGAGCTGTGGGTCTTGCCCTTGTCGTGGTCGAAGAAGACGCCCGGGCTACGGTGCATCTGCGACACGACCACGCGCTCGGTGCCGTTGACGATGAAGGTGCCGACCGGCGTCATCAGGGGCATGTCGCCCATGAAGACTTCCTGTTCCTTGATGTCCTTGACCGAACGCGCGCCGGTATCGGGATCCACATCGAACACGATCAGGCGCAGCGTGACCTTCAGCGGCGCCGAATAGGTCATGTCGCGCTGCTGGCATTCGTCGATGTCGTACTTCGGCTTTTCCAGCTCGTACTTGACGAATTCCAGAACCGCGGTCTCGTTGAAGTCCTTGATCGGGAAGACGGACTGGAACGTGCCCATCAGGCCTTCGCCATCCAGCGGCTTGTCGCTGTCACCCGAGCGCAGGAACAGGTCGTAGGACGACTTCTGCACCTCGATCAGGTTCGGCATCTCCAGGACTTCACGGATCTTGCCGAACATCCGGCGGATGCGCTTCTGGCCAACGTAGGACTGAGCCATGCTCGGTATCACCTTTCATTCGTTCGCGGATGCGCCTGCCGTCGGGCCTCGGCCGGGCTGCACCCCATGCGAATCAGAAGCGGAGGCTCCATTCCTGCGGTCCGTCCCAAAGGACCGCTCCCGAGCCTCGGCTGCTTCGGGAAGGGGGTTTCGCGAAACCCGCTGCCGGAAGCTGCCTCAGAAACAGCTTGGGCCGGGCCCGGACGATGCCGGACCCAGCCTGTTCGTGCCGTCAGGGTGCGGGGCACCCCACCGGATTACTTCAGCTCGACCTTGGCGCCAGCCGCTTCGAGCTTCTTCTTCAGCTCTTCGGCTTCCGACTTCGAAGCTTGCTCTTTCACGGCTTTGCCGCCGGCTTCGACCAGGTCTTTGGCTTCTTTCAGGCCCAGACCGGTGATGCCGCGCACTTCCTTGATCACGTTGATCTTGTTGGCGCCGGCGTCGACGAGGATCACGTCGAACTCGGTCTTTTCTTCCACGGCTTCAGCAGCCGCGGCCGGACCGGCAGCCATCATCACAGCGCCGCCAGCGGCGGGCTCGATGCCGTACTCGTCCTTCAGGATTTGCTTCAGTTCCTGAGCCTGCAGCAGGGTCAGGTTCACGATTTGCTCGGCGAGAGCTTTCAGATCAGCCATTTTCAGGTTCCATTCTAACAGGGGTTTGCCGACATGAGGGGGTTAACCGCCACGCGGGCCAAGGATTGCTCAAGCGGCTTCCCGCTCCTCCAGGGTGGAGAGGATGCCCGCGATGTTCGAAGCAGGCGCGCCAATCGCACCGGCGATGCTGGAAGCCGGGGCCCCGATGCACGCCACGACGGAAGCGATGAGCTCCTCGCGCGACGGCAGTTCGGAGACGGCCTTGACACCATCCGGATTGAGCGCCGTGCCACCCATCGAGCCGCCAAGGATCTCGAATTTCTTGTTATCCTTGGCGTAGCCGATCGCCACCTTCGCCGCAGCGACGGGGTCTTCGGAATAGGAAAGCACGGTCATGCCCGTCAGAAGGTCACCGATGCTTGCGCAGGGCTTTCCTTCAAGGGCGATCTTGGCGAGCTTGTTCTTGGCAACGCGCACGGAACCGCCGGCGGCACGCATGCGCGCCCGCAGATCCTGCATCTCGGCAACCGTCAGACCCGCGTAGTGTGCAACCACGACCACGCCAGAGCTTTCGAAGATCTGGCCGAGTTCCTCGACCAACGCTTCTTTTTGGGCTCTATCCACAGGTATGCTCCAAGTTTGGGGGTTGCCCCCCGGCTCAAGTCTGCCCGGACCGGCGGGATCGCTCCCTAAGGCCGGGCGTCGGGTCCGAAAGGAACCGAGGCCAAAACCGCCCGAGGAATGCCCGAAGGGACCCCCGGTAGAAATGCGTCTCGTTCCCATCTCAGGCAGGAGATTAAGCCTTACCTAAACCCTTTCGGGTCCGATGCAAGGCACCCACCGTCTCGGACAGGACAGGGCGTCACCGCCCCGCCATCCCACGGGCCGAAACCCGGGGAATTCATCGTAGGATGGGCAATATTGCCCATCCTACAGGCACTCACTGCGCCGTGGCCGAAGCCAGGTCGACGCTGACGCCCGGGCCCATGGTCGAGCTGAGCGACACTTTCTTCAGGTAGGCACCCTTGGCGCCCGAAGGCTTCGCCTTCGACACCGCGTCGACGATGGCGCGGACGTTCTCGGCCAGCTTCTCGGGCGCGAACGACACCTTGCCGACGCCGGCGTGGATGATCCCCGCCTTCTCGACCTTGAACTGGACCTGACCGCCCTTGGCGTCCTTGACCGCCTGCGCGACATCCATGGTCACCGTGCCCACTTTCGGGTTCGGCATCAGGTTGCGCGGGCCGAGGATCTTGCCCAGACGGCCGACCAGCGGCATCATGTCCGGGGTGGCGATGCAGCGGTCGAAGTCGATGGTGCCGCCCTGGATGGACTGCATCAGCTCTTCGGCGCCGACGATATCCGCACCGGCGGCCTGGGCTTCTTCAGCCTTGGCGCCCCGGGCGAAAACCGCCACGCGCACCGTCTTGCCGGTGCCGTTGGGCAGCGACACGACGCCGCGGACCATCTGGTCGGCGTGGCGCGGGTCGACGCCGAGGTTGATCGCCACTTCGACGGTCTCGTCGAATTTGGCCGAGGCCGCGCCCTTGACCAGGGTCACCGCATCTTCGACCGAGAGGCTGGTCTGGGTCCCGAAGGCTTCGCGAGCCTTGGCCGTCCGTTTACCGATCTTGGCCATGACTTACCCCTTCACCTCGATACCGCAGCTCTTGGCCGAGCCGAGGATGATCTGCATCGCGCCTTCGATGTCGGTGGCGTTGAGATCCTTCATCTTCGCTTCGGCGATCTCGCGGACCTGCTTGACGGTCACGGAGCCGGCGACCTCGCGGCCGGGCTTCGTCGAGCCCTTGGCGCGGTTGCGCTTGCCGACGGGCTTCAGGCCGGCGGCCTTCTTCAGGAACCACGACGCAGGCGGGGTCTTCAGCTCCAGGCTGAACGACTTGTCCTGGTAATAGGTGATCACGACCGGAACCGGCGAGCCGGGCTCCATGTCCGCAGTCCGCGCGTTGAAGTCCTTGCAGAACTGCATGATGTTGATGCCGCGCTGACCCAGGGCCGGGCCGACGGGCGGGGACGGGTTGGCTTGACCCGCCTTCACTTGCAGCTTCAGCTGCCCGATAATCTTCTTGGCCATCTGGCCGCTCCTTCTCTCACACGGCCCCGGACCGGGACCTGCTTAGTGGTTCGGCTGGGACCTTGGCCCCGCCTCCCACGCGAACACTCAGGCCCCTTTGGTGACCTGAGTGAATTCCAGTTCGACCGGCGTTGGCCGGCCGAAGATCGAGACCATGACCTTCAGGCGGCCATTGTCGTCGTCCACTTCCTCGACCATGCCCGAGAAGCCGTCGAAGGGCCCGTCGGACACTTTCACCTGCTCGCCGATCTCGAAGCGGATCAGGTTGCGCGGCGCTTCCTGGCCTTCCTCGACGCGGTTGAGAATCAGGTTGACCTCATCGTCGCGCATCGGGCTGGGCTTGCCGGGCTGACCCAGAAAGCCGGTGACCCGGTTGATCGAGGTGACCAGGTGATAGGTCCGGTTCGACATCTCCATGCGCACCAGCACATAGCCGGGCATGAAGCGCCGCTCGGACGTCACCTTTTTGCCGCGACGGACCTCGATGACCTCCTCGGTCGGCACGAGCACCTCTTCGACCTCGTCCTCAAGCCCCGCCTCGGCGGCAGCCTGGCGAATTGCTTCGGCGACCTTCTTCTCGAAGTTCGAGAGGACGCTCACCGAATACCACCGCTTGGCCATGCCATTTCCCCGTCTGCCCCAGCCTTCAGCCGGCGCGTATTTCCGTTTCATGTCAAAGGCTTGCGCCCGACCAGATCGCAAAACTCCGGCAGACAAAAAATGTGCGCACCGAATCGGTGCGCGCCATCGTGCCGGGTATTGCTGGTGCCTTTATCGTTCCCGGCCGCAAGTTTCAAGGGCCCGGGCCGGATTTCGCGTCCTGCGCGGCCTCAGCTCACCAGCCCCAGAAGCGCGCCGAGACCGGTGCGGATCAGGAGGTCGACGAGGAAGAAGAACACCGCCGTCAGGCCGGTCAGCGCCAGCACCATGACGGTGCTCACGCCGACTTCGCGGCGGGTCGGCCACGAGACCTTGGCGGTTTCCGAACGCACCTGCTGGAGGAAGGTCAACGGATTGGTCCGGGCCATGGTCACACCTTTGCGGGATCGAAGGGCCGCGCGGGGCAGCGACGCGGCGGTTGGCGCCGAGATACGCCGGAGGGGCGCGCCTTTCAACCCACCGGGGCCGCTGGCGCCCATTCCGCGGGCACGAAGCCGCCGATGTTGACGTTTCTGCAACACAGCGATGGCGGGAGGGAGGTGGCAGGGGCAGCAGGGTTCGAACCCGCGACCTACGGTTTTGGAGACCGTCGCTCTACCGGCTGAGCTATACCCCTATCCTGCGCCGGGGGTTACGGCACCGGGCGGGGGAAATCAAGGGGCGAATTGGCCCGCAGGGACAGCTTTCCCGCGGGCGCGCGCAAGCGCCCTGCCTGCCGACCCGCGCCCGACGTCAACTCCCTGTGATTCGCCCGACCGGAGGCACCCGCCATGGCCCGCAAGCGGGTGATTCCGGGCGGGATCGGCGCGGATGGCGAGAATTTCGCGCGCCTCAGGCGCCCCGGCGCCAGCTGCTCGGCAATCGGTACCGCTGGCCGGTGCTGGCGGCGGGGCGCCACGGATCCCGCGGACGGTGACGGCCCGGCAGAGGGGCGGCCCTGTTCGGACCGGGCTGGAAGACAGTCTCTTCGTCTTGCGCGGGGGCTGGCGGGTTCAAACGCACAGCAGGTCGTCAAGGTCCGGCGGATCATCGGGGATCCAGGGCACGACATCGCCACGCTTGACGAGGCGCGGGCGATCCCGGACCTGCAGGCGGGGATCGGGTCGCCCCCTGTGCGGCCCTGCCCCCGAGGCAGCCGGGGCCAAGGGGGTTTTCCACCCCCTTGGATCCCCCGAGGATATTTGCAGAACAAAGATGGCAGGCGGTCTGGATACCGAAAACGCGCCGCGTTGACTGATGGGGATTGGGGACGGCTCGGCAGGCAAGCTCGCCATGGGGCGCAGACACGCGACGTTCCTCTGGCCCGCCGAGCCAGCCGCCCGAGAGGGAGAGACTGGCGGGGCGCCGATCGGAGGCTTCGCGGACATGTGCCGCGCGCCCCTGCCCGGGATCTGTTCGCACCAGTCTGATGCGCCAACCACCGCTCCGGCAGGGTCCCATTGCGGGGGCGCGGCGCCTCAGACCCCAACAGTCTCCACGCGCGCGGCTTTTGCCTCAGCACGGCTTCTCCCGACCGTCAGGCCGCGGCCCTGCCCCCGCCATCAGGGCATCGCCGCGACGCCGCGTGCCACTGCTGCATCAGGAGGCCCGGCAGGCCGCCGCCCGCAGGCCCGGAACTCCGAATTAACCTTAATGCCCTGTTACCGCGCCCTTCTTTGTTCTGCAAATATCCTCCGGGTGGGTCCGGGAGGGTGGAAAACCCTCCCGGGGGTGCCACGGGCACCGAAGCCCCGGATGGGGCACAACAGAAAAGGGCGGCCGAAGCCGCCCCTGCCCGACCCGCGACGGGGAAACTCAGTTCAGGATGCCCGCGTGGCGCATCGCCGCGTCGATCGCCTCGGCGGTCTTCTCGGTCACGCCCAGAAGCGGCAGCCGCACCTCGGTCGAGCAGCGGCCCAGCCGCGACAGGCCGTATTTCGCCCCCGCCAGCCCCGGCTCCAGAAAGATCGCCGTGTGCAGCGGCATCAGCCGGTCCTGATACTCAAGCGCGCGGGCGTAATCGCCGGCCAGCGTCGCTTCCTGGAATTCGGCGCAGAGCTTCGGCGCGACATTCGCGGTCACGGAAATGCAGCCGACGCCGCCATGGGCGTTGAAGCCCAGCGCCGTCGCATCCTCGCCCGAGACCTGGACGAAATCCGCCCCGCAGCTGGCACGCTGCATCGAGACGCGCTCGATCTTGCCGGTCGCGTCCTTGACGCCGATGATCGAGGGCAGCTTGGCCAGCTCGCCCATCGTCTCGGGCAGCATGTCGACGACCGACCGCCCGGGGATGTTGTAGATGATGATCGGCAGCGCCGAGGCCTGGGCGAGCGCGGTGAAATGCGCGATCAGCCCGGCCTGGGTCGGCCGGTTGTAATAGGGCGTCACGACCAGAGCCGCATCGGCGCCGACCGCTTCGGCGTGTTTGAGCAGACGGATCGCCTCGGCCGTGTTGTTCGAGCCGGCACCGGCCACCACGGGCACGCGGCCCTTGGCAACCTTGACGACGAAGGCCACGACCTCTTCATGCTCGTCATGCGTCAGCGTCGGGCTTTCGCCGGTGGTGCCCACGGGAACCAGCCCGTGCGAACCCTCGGCGATCTGCCATTCGACCAACGATTCGAGCGCCTCGTAATCGACCGCACCGTTCCTGAACGGCGTGACCAGCGCGGGAAGCGAACCCCGGATCATGTCTTGCTCCTCTTGGCAGCCTGCCGCCGGTGCCAGTCTCCTGACCCCTTTGTGTGTTGCGCAGGCATCCTGTGCGACTAGACTCTTGAACGCCCCTTTTCAAGAGCATCCATGCGCCTGCTGAAGACCCTGATGACCGCCGCAACCCTCGTCGCGGCCCAAGTCCCCCTTGCCCGGCCCACCCTGGCCTGGGAGGGCGCGCCGCCGCCCCGTGCCGCGGGCGCCATCGGCGCGCTGGTCAGCGCCGTGCGGCTGGGCGACGTCGACCGCTTCCAGATCCTGCGCGAGGCGGCGGGGCCGATCGGCGTGCGCATCGCCACCTGGCGGATCCTGCGCGAGGGGATCGCCGGGGATCTTTCGACCTATGCCGCCTTCGCCACCCATCACCAGGACTGGCCGGGGATGGACCTGCTCTATACCCGGGCCGAGGCCCGGCTGGCCGGCGAGCCGCCCGAGGCGGTGCTGAGCTGGCTCAGCCTGCATCCGCCCCGCACCTCGGAGGGCTATCTCGCCCGGCTCAGGGCCGAGGTGGCGCTGGGGCGCGACCCGGCCGGGACGCTGCGCGCGCTCTGGCTGGGCTATCCGCTGACCGAGGCGATCGAGACGGATCTGCTGACCCGCTTCGGCGACCAGCTGCGCCCGCTCGCCGCCGAGAGGCTGGATGCGATGCTCTGGGAGGGCGAGCGCGCGGCCTCCGAGCGGATGATCCCCCTCGTCGGGGCCGCCGATGCGGCACTGGCCCGCGCGCGGCTGGCATTGCAGGCCCGGGCCGACGGGGTCAACGCGCTGATCGACGCGGTGCCCGCGGCGCGTGCCAATGACCCGGGGCTGGCCTATGACCGGTTCTACTGGCGCCTGAACCGGGGGCTTCAGGACGAGGCGGCCGAGCTGATGCTCTCCGTCTCGCCCGACAACCTTGGCCGGCCCGAGAAATGGGCCGCCCAGCGCGCGCGCCTCGCCCGGCGGGCGATGGAGGCGGGCGAATACGAAACCGCCTTGGCCCTCGCCGCGCGGCATGGTCTTACCGACAACGGCACCAGCATGGCCGACCTCGAATGGCTGGCGGGTTACGTGGCGCTGCGCTTTCTCGACCGGCCCGCCGAGGCGCTGGCGCATTTCCAGACGCTGAGGAACCGCTCGGTCAGCCCGATCACGCTGGGCCGCGCCGGCTATTGGGAGGGACGCGCGCAGGAGGCTCTGGGCAATGCCGAGGCGGCGCGCGAGGCCTTCGCCTTCGGCGCGCAATATCAGACGGCGTTCTACGGCCAGCTGGCGGCGGAACGGCTGGGGATGGACCTTGATCCGGCCCTGATCGCGGCGCCCGGCTATCCCGACTGGCACGACACGCCGCTGGCCTCCTCGGACCTGCTGCAGGCCGCGCTCCTCCTGCATGACGCGGGTCAATGGCATGAGGCGCGGCGCTTCACCCTGCAGCTGGCCTCGACCCTGACCGACGAGGCCCAGCTCGGCGCGCTGGCGCAGCTCTGGCTCGACCGGGGCGAGCCGAACTTCGCCCTGCGCATCGCCAAGGAGGCCATCGGCCGCGGCATTCTGCTGCCCAACGCCTATTTCCCGGTGACCGAGCTGGCGCAGGCCGACCTGCTGGTGCCCGCCGATCTGACGCTGGCCATCGCCCGGCGGGAAAGCGAATTCGACCCGCGTGTCACCAGCCATGCCGATGCGCGGGGCCTGATGCAGGTCATGCCCGCGACCGGACGGCATACGGCGCGGCGGCTGGGACTGCCTTTCGAAGAAGGGTGGCTGACCTCGGACCCGGCCTATAACGCAAGGCTGGGCGCGGGCTATCTGCAGGAAATGTCCGAGCTGTTCGGCGGCACCCTGTCGATGGTCAGCGCCGCCTACAACGCCGGCCCCGGCCGCCCCCGCCGCTGGGCCCAGGAGTACGGCGACCCGCGCGACCCGGACGTGGACCCGGTCGACTGGGTCGAGATGATCCCCTTCAGCGAGACCCGCAACTACGTGATGCGCGTCACCGAATCGGTCATCATCTACCGCGCGCTGCTGTCCGGCCAAAGCACCCCGATCCGCCTGACCGCCCTCCTGCGCGGCGAGGGGTGACAGCCAAGGGCCTGCACGCGGGCCGATGCGTCAGCGCCGCCGTTGCGACCGGGCTCCGGCTTTCTGCACCATGGCCGCCCGCCGCTGCTCGGCTTCGACTGCGTGCTCGGGGCAACAACTGCCGCAGGTGCATCGGTAATATCCGTTGCTGCATTGGCTCAGGTCGCGGCTGTCGACGATCGCGCCGCAATCCTTGCCCAGGCAATGGTTCAGATAGTGTTTCCTGCCGACCTCGGCACAGCCGGGCATCGCGCAATAGAAGACCGTGCAGCGATAGGCGGCACTGAATGGGCGCGTCACGATCCTGTCCGTCTCAGGGTCATGAACCCTCACCTCGACGCGGGAATATCGGAAATCCGGCTTCATGATCTTGCCGCAGCAGCGGCAGGCCAGTCGGGCACTCACTTCGATCAGCCGATTGAGATACCCTGCAAGCTTGACCGGGAAGTCCCGCCGTTCCGGCTGCGGCGCCTGCGCATAATCGCGGCCGAAATAGCTCAGCCAATCATAGAGCGTGTAGTCGAACGGTGATTTCTCCAGATCGGGGATATTCTGCGGATCCTTGCACTCGCGGCCCCGGCAATAATGCTTGCCCCCCTTCTCCCAATATCTCGCCTCGCAGGAAAGCGCGGGCCCCAGCGTGCGGCAACTGGGAAAGACCGCCTTGAAGCCCGGGTCGTCCAGCGACAGCGACCCCGCCAGCAGGGCCTCCCACAGCTGGTGAAAGAAGACCGCTTCGAGACTGGGGTCGCTGTTGCCATCCCAGACCAGCGGCAGAAATCTGCTGAGGACAAAGCACTCCGGATCATGGCGCAGCCAGGCCGACTGCGCCACGTCGTCGACGAAGCTGCGGTCCCTGTTCGCGATCTTCTGCTTGACCCTCAGCTTCTCGAAAAAGGGCGCCAGCGCCGGGTTGGCGGTGAAATCGTCAAACCCGCGGAACCGGCGGCGATAGATGGCGCGAACGTAGTCCAGGGGCTCGTCCCCGGCCTCGGCCGGGGCCCGACCTTCCAGCCGTTTCTGAACCGCCTGTTTGGCGAAAAGCGCGAGACGCTCCCGCTGCGGACCGAGTGTCTCGGGGCGATCGATCACCCCCTCGAACACGCAGGCCAGCACGAAGCTGAACGGCAACTCACCGATCTTGCTGGCGAAGAACCGCGTGCGGTCGGCCGTCGATCCGGCCTTGAGCCAGGCGATCCATTCGCCATGTCTTGCGTCGAAATACGAGGCGGGCACATGACGAAAGCCGTCATCCAGGGCCGCCAGCCCGGCCAGTCCGATACCATCGAGCAACCGTATCTGCCGGGCCTGATCCCTGAGCATGCCGACCACGCGTCTCGCCGCCGCGGACCCTGGCAGGAGGGCAGTCAGAAGAGGCATCACCCAATCGTTGTCGCGCCGATTGATCAGCGAGAGGAGCAGGTCGCGATAGGTAAAATCGGCCAGCATCCGCTCCAGCGCCTGCGGCCCGCGCAGGTATGTCGCCAGAGCCGCCGTCTCGAATGTCTCGATATCGCGGCAGAGGCTGACGCCCTGCGCGCGTTTCTTGCCGTTTTCCACCTGCACGGCGAAGACCGCGAAATCGCCTTCGTCGGGTGCGGGCCCGGCAATCTGGCTGCGGTGAACGAAGATATCGTCGCCGTCGATACTCGTGATGAAGCCGAAATCATTCTCCCGGCCGGTCTTGTGGTTCTCGCCGCCGAACCATTTCACGCGACCGATGGACAGGCTGGCGCCGGATTGAGGAAGCGTCACTGTCATTCACCCTTGCATCACCGGGACCACCGCACCTGATGGGGCCCCGGCGCCAGAGGTAATGGGCAGAGCCCCCGCCGTCCATGCGTTTGAGCGGCTCAATGGGGCGAAAAATCGGGCCACAACAGGGTCATGACGACTGCAAGCACCGCCGCCGCAGGTATCGGCAACGTTCTTGATGGGCGATCACGCGAGGGGCAAGTGGCGGAGACGAAGGGATTCGAACCCTCGAGACGGTTTCCCGTCTGCACCCTTAGCAGGGGTGTGCCTTCGACCACTCGGCCACGTCTCCACCGCCCCGTATATTGGCCCGGATGCCGGAGAACAAGGGCTTTCTGGCCGGATTCTCGGGGCGGGACGGGACAGACCGCATATCGAGCCAGACCGCTGATTTCCTGCGATATTCCCCGCGGGAACGGCAGATCGCCCTAGGCCTGGTGGCGCGGGGCGATCCGGCGGGCGCGACTCGCAGGGGCCCGGCCTCAGCCCGGCAGATGCAGGACCAGACCGTCCAGCGCTTCGGTCACCGGGATCTGGCACGCGAGGCGCGAGGCCCCGCCCACGTTCTCGGCGAAATCCAGCATGTCCTGTTCGAGGGTTCCGGGGCCGCCGACCCGCGCCAGCCAGTCCGGGGCCACATGCACATGGCAGGTCGCGCACGAGCATGCCCCGCCGCATTCGGCGAGGATGCCCGCCACATCGGCCCGCCGCGCGGCCTCCATCACGCTGAGGCCGGGCTCGGCCGCGACAACCTGCGTGGCGCCGCCCGGGGCGACGAAATGGATCTCGATCATGGGAAACTCCGCGATGGATCAGGCGCCGCAGCCCATCCCGCCCGAGACGCCCAGCGCCTCGCCGGTGATGAAGCCCGCGTCCTCGGAACAGAAAAAGGCGATGGCGGCGGCGATTTCCCCGGGCTGGCCGAGGCGCCGCAGCAGGGTCAGCCGGGCCATGTCCTCGCGGATCCGGGGGCCGACCTCGGCCACCGCGCGGTCGACCATCGGCGTCTCGACCGGGCCGGGAAGGACCGCATTCACCGTGATAGCATAGCGCGCGTTTTCCCGGGCCAGCGACCGGCCGAAGCCCAGAAGCCCGGCCTTCGCGGCCGCATAGACCGCGCCGCCCCTGGAGCCCAACCGCCCGGCTTCGGAGGAAACCAGCACGATCCGCCCCCAGCCCCGGGCCTGCATGCCGGGCAGGACCCCGTGGCAGAAGGCGAAGGCGCTCTCCAGGTTCACGGCCAGCAGACGCTGCCAGTCGGCGGGGCCGGTCGCGGTGAAGAAGGCGTGCTGATCGGCGCCTATGTTGTTGACGAGGATGTCGAAACCCTCGCCCGCCAGAAACCCGGCGACCGCCGCTGTGTCGGTCCCGTCCAGCGCCACGAAGCGCGCGCCGGTCTCGGCCGCCAGAGCCTCGCCCGCCACCGCGTCGCGGTCGACGAAAGCCACCGCGCAGCCGTCGCGGACCAGCCGCCGCACCGCCGCGGCCCCGATCCCCGCCGCCCCGCCGGTCACCAGCGCGCGGCGCATCAATGGCCCGTGAAGCGCGGCGTGCGCTTTTCGATCACCGCGGCCAGGCCTTCTCGGCTGTCGGCGGTGGCGGAGAGCCCGGCGACGGTCCGCGCCTCCTCCGGCAGGCAGCGCTCCACATCCAGCGCGTTCCACAACAGCCGCTTGGCTGCCGATTGCGCCAACGGCGCACCCTGGGCGTAAAGCGCGGCGGTGGCCCGGGCGTCGGCCGCCAGATCCGCGTCCGCGACCATCCGGGTGATGAGGCCGATGCGCTCGGCCTCCGCCGCCTCGACCACGCGATTGGACAGCACGATCTCGGCCGCCCGGCGGAAGCCCACCAGATGCGGCAGGATCACCGAGGCGCCGCCATCGGGCGCCATGCCGACCCGGGTGGCGCCCGCCATGAACTTCGCCCCAGCGCCCGCGATGACGATATCCGAGGCGCAGACGAGGCCCAGCCCGCCCCCGCCCGCCGCGAAGCCCTGCACCTCGGTCACCACCACCGCATCCAGCCGGATCAGCGCGCCGATGGCCATCTGCAGCCAGGCCGTGACCTCGCGCAGGAAATCGCCCAGCCCCTCGCCCATCGCGGCGAATTCGCGGACATCGCCGCCCGCGCAGAAATTCCGCCCGGCGCCGCGCAGATGCACGACCCGCACCCCCGGCTCGCGATGACAGCGCATCACGGCAGCATGCAGCGCCTGCATCAGGGCGATGTTCATGCCATTGGCGGCCTCGGGCCGATTCAGGGTGATCGTGGCCACGCCTGCGTCACAGGACAGCAGCACGGGGCCTTCGGCAATCCAGTCGGTCATGCTCACACCAGGAAGGAAAGGGTAAAGACGGGGCGGGCGTTGTTCACCAGCCCGATTTTCTTGCGCACCAGCCGGAAGGCGCCATCGACCAGCCGCAGCCGGTACTCGTTGCGCGCCGCCCAGAGGGTTTCGCCGCGCAGATTGTCCTCGTAGATCAGGACATTGGCACGAACCGAGACTTCGGCCCCCTCGACCGCGACCACCTCGATATTCGAGATGAGCCGCGCCAGTTCCGAGCGCGGGGTCTGGGTGTGTCGGCGGCCGGTCTTCAGCTGCTCGACCCGCACCTTGATGCGCGAGCGGTTGTCGTACAGGATCGACATCTGCCGCTCGGGGTCGGTGTCATGGCCATTGGCGGGGACCCAATAGATCGCGTCGTCCTCCCAAAGCTGTTCCCAGGCGTCATAGGCATGGGTGTCCTGCAACCGGGCCTCCAGATAGAGGAATTGCGCCACGCGGTGGTGCAGATCGACGGGGCTCAGCGCCGCCAGATCCACGGGTTTTTCGGCAAGCATCGGGTCCATCGCAGTCACTCCTGCATCAGGCTGAGGTAATGCCGCCAGATCCCGCGCTGGGGCACTTCGTCGGTCGAATGGGCGACGCGGAAACCGTTCTCGTCGCGGCGTTCGCGGTGCAGGCCGCGCGACAGGACCAGCCACTCGGGGTCATGGATCAGCGCCCCGCGGTGGTTGCGCTCGTACATCTCGGTATCGTCGGCCAGCAGCAGCCCGGCGGGGCCCACCGAGCCCATGGTCTGCTGCCGCAGCCGCCGGTTGATGTCCGGCGCGCCCTTGAACTGGACGGCGGTGACATGCTGGATCGTCTCGTCCACCGCCATCGGCTGCAGGACGAAAAGCTGGATCTCGGCGATGAACAGGTTCGGGAAGATCATGGTATGCGGCGAGCCGTCGATCATGATCTGCCGCGCCCGGTCGTCGCCATAGGCCGCTTTCATCGCCGCCGTGTACTCGGGCAGCCGCTCCTCCGAGGTGCCGAACCATTTCAGCGGCGTATCGAGGCGGCGCCACTCCGGCCGCAGGTCGAATTCCGTGTGCCCGTTGCCATAGTCGCGGGTCAGCGCGGTGGAATCCTTGCCATAGAGATTGGCGATCCCGCTCTTCGTCACCTGAAAGATCGAGGCATGGACGAAACCGGGGTGATAGCCGTCGGTCTCGTTCTCCAGCATGAACTTCCAGTTGGCCCGGGTGCGATGCTGCAGGAAACCCGCGGTCAGCTCCAGCTCGCCGGTCGGGGAATTGTCGCACAGCTGATCGAGCGCCGCTTTCGCGCCCCCCAGATGCTCCATCAGCGTTGGCCCCTCCGCCGCCATCGAGCCGAAGACGAAGCCGCGATAGATGCCGATCCGCGCCACCTTGCCCAGACCCACGCCGGCCTTCGACACCCCCTCATAGCCGTCGGGCAGGGCGTAGCCCATCAGCTCGCCGGTATTGGCGAAGGTCCAGGAATGGTAGGGGCAGGTGAAGGTCGCGCGGTTGCCCTGCTTGTAGGCGCAAAGCTGGTTGCCCCGATGCGGGCATTTGTTCAGCAGCAGCCGGATCTCGCCCTGCCGGTCGCGCACCATCAGCACCGGGGTCGGGCCGATCGACTTGGTGACGTAATCGTTGGCGTTCGGCACCTCGCTCTCATGGCCGATATAGACCCAGGTGCGGTGCCAGATCCGGCGCATCTCCTCCTCGAAGATCTCCCGGTCGGTATAGAGCCGGCTGTGAACGCGCGCGGGTTCGATCAGGGAATCGATCCGCGGAAGGGTTGATGTCTCGGTCATGGCGGGCTCTCTCGCTCGTCGGGAATCGCCGGATCAATTATCCGAACGTTCGTTCTGTTTTTGAGAATCGGGCGCCCGGTGTCAAGAGGATTCCGCGCCGCCCGCCATCCGGCGAGGCGCCGCCCCACCCACTTCATTCTGCCACAAATACGCTCTTTTTCCTGAAACATCCGCCGCTTCCCGGCAAAAACCGCCATCCGAAATGTCGGATTGATTGCTGGCCACCCTTCGTATAAATTGACCGAACGATCTGACGATTATTCGGCGAAACGCCCGCCAGATCGCCCGAACACACGGTCAGGGAGGACCCGATGAACACGCACAAGACCCTTGCCCTCGCGGCACTGCTGGCGGCGCTTGGCGCCCCGGCGGCGCTGGCGCAGATCCGCATCGGCGCCACGCTGGCCGAGACCGGCCCCGCCGGCGCGCTGGGCGACCCGGAGGCCAGGACGCTCCGCCTGCTGGTCGAGCAGATCAACGCCGCGGGCGGCGTGCTGGGCGAGCCGCTGGAACTGGTGCTCTATGACGATGGCGGCGACCCGAACAACGCCCGCACCTTCGCCACCCGGCTTGTCGAGCATGACGAGGTCGTCGCGATCATCGGCGGGACCACCACCGGCACCTCGCTCGCCATCCGCTCGGTCGCCGAGGAAGAGGAAATCCCCTTCATCTCGCTCGCCGGCGGGATCGAGATCATCGACCCGGTGCAGCCCTTCACCTTCAAGACCCCGCATACCGACCGCATGGCCTGCGAGAAGATCTTCGAGGACATGCAGGCGCAGGGGATCGCCCGGATCGGCATGATCTCGGGCACCGACGGGTTCGGGGCCTCGATGCGCACCCAATGCCTCTCGGTCGCCGAAGCCTACGGGATCACCGTGGCGGCGGATGAAAGCTATGCGCCGGGCGACGCCGACATGGTCCCGCAGCTGACCAACATCCGCAACACCGAAGGGTTGCAGGCGGTCCTGAACCCGGGCTTCGGCGCGGGTCCGGCCATCGTCACCCGCAACTACCGCCAGTTGGGGATCGACCTGCCGCTCTATCAGTCGCATGGCGTGGCGGGTCAGGCCTTTATCGACCTCTCGGGCGCCGAGAATGCCGAGGGCGTGCGCCTGCCGGGCACCGCGCTGTTGATCGCCGACCAGCTGGCCGGGGATGACGCCCAGCGCGAGGCGGTCGTGGCCTACCGCGACGCCTATGTCGGGCGCTACAACGAGCCGGTCTCGACCTTCGGCGGCTATGCCCATGACGCGCTGGCGATCCTGGTCGACGCCCTCACCCGCAATGGCGAGGCCGATCCCGACCCAGTGGACCTGCGCGAGGCGATCGAGGCGACCTCGGGCCTCGTCGGCACCACCGGGATCTACAGCTTCTCGGCCGAGGATCACCTCGGCCTCGACCTCTCGGCCTTCCGGCTGCTGGAGATCCGCAACGGCGGCTGGACACCGGTCCAGTAACGCCAGACCGGGCGGCGCCCTTGCAAGCGGGCCGCCGCCCGGCCCCTCCCCCAACCAGCGCGGAACCCCATGGCCGATCTTCTGCAATTCCTGATGTCCGGGCTCACGGTCGGCGCGGTCTACGCGCTGCTGGCGCTCGGATTCACCATCATCTTCAACGCCTCGGGCGTGGTGAACTTCGCCCAGGGCGAATTCGTCATGCTGGGCGGCATGGGCACCGCCTTTGCCATCGCCGCGGGCCTGCCGGTGCCGCTGGCGGCGCTGCTGGCGATCCTGGGCACCGCGGCGGTGGGGGTGGCGCTGAACCGGCTGGCCATCGCCCCCGCCCGCGGCGCGCCGGTCGTCTCGCTCATCATCATCACCATCGGCGCGGCGATCTTCCTGCAAGGCGCGGCGGGGCTGCTGTTCGACAAACAGATCCACCGCTACCCGGGCTTTTCCGGCGAGGCGCCGCTGCGGCTGGCGGGCGCGACGCTGCTGCCGCAGAGCCTGTGGGTCATGGCGGGCGCCGCGCTGACCTTTGCCGCGCTCTGGCTCTTCTTCACCCGTACGCTGACCGGCAAGGCGGTGCTGGCCACGGCCAACAACCCGCTGGCCGCCTCGCTGGTCGGGATCAACACCAAGGCGATCATGGCGCTGTCCTTCGGCCTGTCGGCGGCCATCGGCGCGGTGGCGGGCGTGCTGGTCACGCCGATCACCATGACCGCCTACAACACCGGCGTGGCGCTGGCCCTCTCGGGCTTCGCGGCCGCCATGCTGGGGGGTCTGGGCAACCCCTTGGGCGCGCTGGCGGGCGGCCTGCTGCTGGGCGTGCTGGAGGCGCTGACCGCGGGCTATGTCAGCTCGCAATACAAGGATGCGGTGTCCTTCATCCTCATCATCCTGGTACTGGCGCTGATGCCGCAGGGCCTGCTGGGCCGCAAGACGACGGATCGGGTCTAGGGAAATGCGGATGAAACCCAAACACCTGTCGCTGCTGGTCCTGACCCTGCTGGTCGTCGCGGCGCCCTTCTTCTTCCCCTCGGGCTTTTACTACCGGATCGGGGCGCTGATCTTCATCAACGCCATCGCCGTGACCGGGCTGGTCATCCTCATCGGTTACGCCGGGCAGATCAGCCTCGGCCACGCCGGTTTCGCCGGAATCGGCGCCTATGCCTGCGCGCTGGCGCCCGAGCATCTGGGCCTGCCCCCGGTCGCCGCGATCCTCCTAGGCACGGCCCTGTCCGCCGCGCTGGCCTGGCTGGTCGGGAAGCCGATCCTCCGGCTGCACGGCTATTACCTCGGCGTTGCCACGCTGGGGCTCGGCATCCTCATCTCCATGGTTCTGTCGAACGAGGCGCAATGGACCGGCGGCCCCGATGGTATCGCCGTGCCGGACCTCGGGCTCCGGGGGCTGTTGCGCGACCTCGGCTGGCGCATCGGCGCGGGGGAGTTGTGGTACGGGCTGGCGGGGACGGTGATGATCCTCGGCGCCTGGCTCGCGCTCAACCTCTTCGACAGCCCGACCGGCCGCGCGCTCAGGGCGCTGCATGGCTCCGAGGTGGCGGCGCGGACCATGGGCATCGACGTGGCCCGCCACAAGCTGCACGCCTTCGTCGTCTCGGCCGTCTATGCCTCGGTCTCGGGCTCGCTGCTGGCGCTGATGAACCGGCTTATCACCCCCGATGTCGCGGGCTTCATGCATTCGGTGCAGATGGTGACCATGGCGGTTCTGGGCGGCGTCGGCTCGGTGCTGGGGGCAATCTTCGGCGCCACGATCCTGACCGCGCTGCCGCAGCTGCTGACCGTCTTTCACCAATACGAGCACATGGTGCTGGGGCTGGTGATGATCCTGGTGATGATCTTCCTGCCCGACGGCCTGCTGCCCAGCCTGATGAAACGCCTGCGCGGGAGGGATGGCGAATGAGCGCACTTCTGGAAATCGACGGGCTGGGCATCGCCTTTGGCGGGATCACGGCGGTGGATGACGTGTCCTTCGCCGTGCGCGCGGGCGAGATCGTCTCGGTCATCGGGCCGAATGGCGCGGGCAAGACCACGCTGTTCAACATGATTTCGGGCCTTTACCGGCCGTCGCAGGGCAAGGTCCGGCTGGAGGGCGCCGAGATCACCGCCATGGAGCCGCATCTGCTGGCCCGGCGCGGGCTGTCGCGGACCTTTCAGAACCTGCAGGTCTTCGGCGAGATGACGCTCTTGGAAAACGTCATGGTCGGCCATCACCTGCGTGAAAAGGCCGGGGTGTTGTCCGACCTCCTCGGCCTGCCCGCCTCGCGCCAGAAGACCCGCGCCTCGGCCGAGAGCGCGCTGGCTTTGTTGGCCCGCGTCGGGCTGGAGAAAGCCGCCTACCGCGCCGCGCGCACCATGTCCTATGGCGCGCTCAAACGGCTGGAGATCGCCCGGGCGCTGGCTTTGGCGCCGAAGATCCTGCTGCTGGATGAACCCGCCGCCGGTTGCAACGCCGTCGAGACCGAGGAAATCGACCGCCTGATCGCCGAGATCGCCCGCGCGGGCGTGGCGATCCTGCTGGTCGAGCATGACATGAAGCTGGTGATGAAGATTTCCGCCCATCTCGTGGTCCTCGACCACGGCCGCAAGATCGCCGAGGGCGCGCCCGCCGAGGTCGCCCGCGACCCGCAGGTGATCGCCGCCTATCTGGGCCAGCACGGACAGGAACAGGTGCTTCATGCTGAAGGTTGAGGGGCTGCGCGCCCGCTACGGGCGGATCGAGGTGCTGCACGGCATCGACCTGGAGATCGCCTCGGGCGAGATCGTCTGCGTGCTGGGCGCGAACGGGGCGGGCAAGACCACGCTTCTGCGCTGCCTGTCGGGCGTGCAGCCCATCGCGGCGGGGAAAATCACCTTCCGCGGCGAGGATCTGCGCCCCCTGCCCGCCCATCGCCGTCTGGCCCGGGGTCTGGCGCAAAGCCCCGAGGGGCGGCAGATCTTCACCAATCTTACGGTCGAGGAGAACCTGCGCCTCGGCGCATGGCTGCATGCCGATGACCGGGTGCAGACGGACATGGATCACGCCTTCACCCTGTTCCCGGTGCTGAAGCAGAAGCGGGCGCAGGCGGCGGGGGGCCTGTCGGGCGGGCAGCAGCAGATGCTGGCGATTGCCCGGGCGCTGATGGGGCGACCGTCCTGCCTGCTGCTGGACGAGCCCTCGATGGGGCTGGCGCCGATTCTGGTGGACCAGATTTTCGACGTGGTACGGCAGATGAAGGCGCTGGGCGTCACCGTCCTGCTGGTCGAGCAGAACGCCTATGGCGCGCTCCGCATCGCCGACCGGGGCTATGTGCTGGAGACGGGGCATGTGGCGCTTTCCGGCCCCGCCGCCGGGCTGATCGAGAACCCGCGGATCCGCGAGGCCTATCTGGGCCTCTGACACCGCCCGCATGGACAGGCGCCCGAATCCCTCTATCCTGCCTTGGGCAGCGGGAGGGCGGCGCATGGCACTGACGGCATTGGCCTATCTGGGCATCCGCTCGGAACGGCTGGAGGATTGGGGCGATTTCGCCAGCGGGCTTCTGGGCATGCAGCGGATCGACCGGGGCGGCCGGACCCTCGCCTTCCGCATGGACAGCCAGCAGCAACGCCTTCTGGTCAGCGACGAGGCCGGTGACACGCTGGCCTTCATCGGCTTCGAGGTCGCGGCGAAGGCCGACCTCGACCTCCTTGCCGCGCGGCTCGATGCGGCGGGCACCCCGGTCCATCCGGGCGATGCAGCGCTGGCCGACCGACGGCAGGTCGGCGCGCTCGTGTGGTTCTTCGACCCGATGGGCAACCGGATCGAGCTGGTCCATGCGCCGCGCCAGACGCCCGAGCCCTTCACCCCCGGCCGCCCGATCGAGGGCTTCAAGACCGGCCCCCTCGGCATGGGCCATGCCGTCCTGCATGTGAAGGACGTCGTGGTGATGCTGCCGTTTTACCGCGACCTGCTGGGCTTTCACGTCTCGGATTACGGGCTCACGCCCTATCCGCTCTATTTCTTCCACCTCAACCCCCGGCACCACAGCTTCGCCATGGTCGGGTCAGGCGGGGCGGGGTTTCACCATTTCATGGTGGAATATCGGAACCTTGACGATGTGGGTCAGGGCTATGACATCGCAGGGCTCGACCCCGGGCGCATCGCCTATACGCTGGGGCGGCACACCAATGATTACATGACCTCCTTCTACGCCAAGACCCCGTCCGGGTTCTTTGTCGAAAGCGGCTGGGGCGGGCGGCAGATCGACCCCGCGACATGGGAGCCGCTTGAGACCCATGACGGGCCCAGCTTCTGGGGGCACGAACGGCTCTACCTGCCCGAGGGGCCGCGGGGAAAGATGCGCGAAATGCGGATGGAGGCCGCACGGCGCGGGGTCCGGGCGCCGCCTCTGGTGGATTGTCCCTGGCTTTACGATCAATGGACCGGGGGCCGGTAGGGGCTCAGCCCTGCGGGACCGGCTGGCGCAGGAAGCCGGGAATGCAGGCTTCGAGCCCCGCGGGCAGCACCAGCCAGGCCCCGGCGGCATAAAGCCGCGCGGTCAGGTCCGGCCCCTCGGACCGCAGGGTCAGGGATACGGGCGAGCGCCCGGTGACCGCGACATCGCCGGGCAGGGCGGCCAGCAGGCTGGCGGGCGGGAAGGGCACGAAGGCGGCGGGCGCTTCGCCCCCCAGCCGCATGACCAGCGCCAGCGTGGCGATCCAGCCCAGAAACAGGATCGGCAGCGCCAGCAGCAGGCGCCGGATCATCGGCCCGCCTCAGTAATCATGGATATGCTCCAGCCGCAGCCCCCTTGCGTCGAGGCCCCGCAGCGTCTCGGCCAGATCCGCCACCGGCACGAGGAACAGATGCCGCGTGTCGCCGTAGCCCTGCCGCGGCAGGTCGAGCATCGCGCCCTCCTCCTGCTCCCGGTCCGAGAGCGCGGTAAAAAGGATCCGGTCATTGCCCGCCATATCGACGAAGCGCGCCCCCTGCCCCGCCCAATCGGCCAGAATGCCGGTCAGTTCGCGGTAGCGCGGCGTCTCGACCTCATACCCCTCGCCGACCGGGCGCAGCACCGTGACGCCGGGCGTTGCGGCCAGTTGTTCGGGCGTCAGCCCCCCGACTACCATCTGCAAGGTCAGATCGTCCTGCCCCGTCGCCGCCACCGCCCCGGCGATGGCCCCGGCATAAAGCGCCCGGGTCCGGTGTTCGAGGCCCAGCGCGAAAGCCCGCTCGCGGTCGCGGAAGACCCCTGTATTCGCCGCATCCAGCGCCGCGGCATCGGCGCGGAAATCATAGCGATACCACGGCACCTGCTGCAGGAAGCGCGCATAACCCGCCGCCTGCTCGGCCGAGAGCCGGTCCAGCGGCGCCGGTTCCGGGCCGCGGATCAGGGTGGCGATCCGGCCCAGCGTCTCCTCGTAAGCGGCCTTCATCGCCATCTCCAGCGTGAAGGACACGCCGATGACATAGATCGTGGTCTTGGTCTCGCCGTCGATCTCGCCCAGCGCGGCGCTTTCGCGGGTCAGGGTGCAGGCCGAGGACCAGAACCCGGCGATCCCGCGCAGGAAGCCGTAGTCATGGGGATCGCCGGTGCGGATCACCTCGGCGTAATCGTCATAGGCATGGACGATGTGCCATTCGGGATAGGTCAAGAGCGTGCGGATCGCGGGCCGGGTTTCCGAGGACAGCGGGGTGTGCGCGACCGGCGCGGCCTCGCCCCGGCACATCGTCTCGACCCAGAGGACCGGCGCGGCCAGCGCGACGATCACCAGCGCCAGCGCCCCGGCCAGCCAGGCGACGATCTTCAGGATCAGCCTCATTTGCGGACCGAGACCAGACCGGCGACCAGCGCCACCGCGCCCAGCCCGATATGCGGCAGGTTGGCAGCGATCCTCAGCCAGCCGAAATCGGGGCCGAGGCTGTCGTTGGTGAAGATGCCGAAATCGAGGTAACCCCAGCCGGTCAGCAGCCCCGCGACGCCATCGCCCAGATAGGCCGCCCCGAAGAGGATGAGGAAGGTCTGCGCCGCCCGCTGCGACCTGAGCCCGGCGAACAGCGCCCAAAGCGCCGAGACGAGGTGCAGCGCGTCATCGAACGGGTCCAGCGCGAAGATGCCGAAGGCCAGCCCCTGATCGTCGGTCAGCCCGGGAATGTAGTTGATCGCGGCGGCGCCCAGCAGGATCACCGCATAGACAAGGCAAAGAAGGCGGGCGGGGGTCATGAGCGCTCCAGATACGTGTCCCAAAGGTTGTTGCGCAGCGTCAGCGCCGGGTCCAGCGCCCGCTTGGCCGCAGCGAATTCCCCGGCCCGCGGATAGGCGGCGCGGAATTGCGCCTCGGTCGCATGCGGGCGGTAGGGCAGATAGTATGTCCCGCCCAGCGCCACGATCCGTTCAATCAAGGCCTGCGTCATGCGGCGATGATCGGCCTCGGCCCGCCGGGTCATCTCTTGCGTGAAGGACATGACGGCGGCGATGCGGGGGCTCGGCGAATGGGCCAGCACGCTGTCGGGATCGGCGCCGACATAGCGCAGGGTCACGTTCAGGAATTCGACAAAGGCGTCGGGGATCACCTCGCGGCAGACCTCTAGGAAGCCGTCGAAGGCCGCGGGCGGGACGAAATATTCGTGCAGGATGTCGACCCGGGACGGGTTGCGGTCATCCAGCGTCACCACCGGCTCGTTCATCAGCGAGTTGCGCGTGCTCTCGCCCGCCAGCCTCGGATAGAGCCCGCTTTCCACCCACCAGCGCAGGTCCTTCAGCGCCTCGCGCCCGACCTGCGCGCGGTAGATATACGAGGCCAGATGCGCCGTCAGCCCCGATCCGGTGGCGGCCGGCAGGTCGGACTGGTCGGCGGTGGGGCTGTAGGTCACCAGCATCGCCTCCTGAAACAGCGAGCCGCGCGCGACATTGAGGCGGCCATAGGCCATGGGGATACCGGGATCGTTCACCGCCTGCAGGAAGGCGGCCGGGAAATCCGCGGCGGGCATCACCGCAAAGGAGGGAGCCAGGCGCTGGTTCGGCACCATGTCCAGCTCCATGTCGACAATGAGCCCGATCAGCCCGTAGCCGCCCATCGCCAGCCGGAATAAGTCGGCATTCTCGGTCCGGGACGCGGTGACGAGGCTGCCATCGGGCAGCACCATCCGCAGCGAGCGCACGGTCGCGCCCATCGGCCCGTAAGGCACCGGCCAGCCATGGGCATTCACCGAAAACGTCGCGGCGACGCCGAAATCGTGGTTCGACTGCATGACGGCGGGGGAAAAGCCGATGGCGTCCAGCGCCGCGATGACCTGCGACCAGCGCGCGCCGCCGTTGACACGGTAGGTCTGCGTGACAGGGTCGGGGTCGATCCAGGCGTCATCCACGGTGATGGCGTGCCCGTCCCGCGGGATCGCCTGCCCGCCCATGGAATGCCGGGCGGCGCCCACGTTGACCGGGCGCCCGGCGGCGCGGGCGGCGGCCAGTTCGGCGCGGAAGACCCCGACCAGCGCCTCGCCCCGGGCGGCGGGGCGGATGTGGGAATGGATCGGCGTGGCCGAGAGCAGGCTCGCGTCGTTCAGCAGCGTCGGTCCGGCCGCCTCGCCGCCCAGGGTGGCGATCCCGTTGCGGGGTGCCAGTCCCGGCGCCCAGCCGCGACCGGCCCAATAGCCCGCCACCGCCCCGCCGCCCAGCAGCAGTCCCCGCCGTGTCAGTTTGCCCATCATGCCCCCCGCGCTGCGACATCGCGCCACGCTAGGCATGCGCGGATCGGGGTGCAAGCCGGGGGCGACAAACGCTGGCCGTTCGGCGCCTATTCGGCCGGATGCGGCAGCGGCGACCAGCCCGGGCCATTGGCCGGGACCGGCGCCTTGGCGAGGAGGGGCGCAGGCGCAGTAACCGGGGCGGCAACCGGCGCGGGCGCGGTCGGACGGCGCTTTTGCGCCTTCTGCCGCTCGGCCAGCGCGGCGATGGCGATGCTCAGCGCGATGCCGAGGGGTGGCAGCAGCCAGGCCATCCAGGCGGGATTGTCATAGCCCGCCATCAGCACCTGAAAGACCAGCGACAGCACCGTCCCCGCGGCGAAGACCAGAAGCCCGTGGCGCCCCATCAGCCGCAGGGGCGCAGCCCAGGCCTGCCCGCAGAGCACCCGCACCGAGGCGAGGCTCGCCATCACATAGACCAGCGCCAGGATATGCAGCAGCCGGGGCAGCGAGACATAGGTCTTGTCATGCGCGGTGAAGAGGGGCGGCGCCCCCAGCCGCTGCGCGCGGGCCATCTGGTGGTTCAGCACCTCGCCCAGCCCCGGCAGATAGCGCCAGGCCAGCACGAGAAGCAGGAACCCCGCCGCCAGCGCGATCAGCGCCGGGTGACGCGGCACCAGCCGCTCGCCCTTGCGCATGGCAAGCCCGGTGGCGAGGCCGACCATGAAGATCAGCTGCCAGGACAGGGGGTTGAAGAACCAGCCGCCCGGATTGGGGTAATTGGGCAGGTTCAGATACCAGATCCCCGCCGCCAGCCACAAAGCCAGCGACAGCGCCAGCAGCAGCCGCGGGCTGCGCAGGCCGATCAGGATGGCGAAGGGCGCCGCCAGCATCAGCACCGCATAGGCGGGCAGGATGTTCACGTAGCCCAGCTGGTGCGTCAGCAGCGGGATGCCCAGAAGCGCGGCCTCGGTATTCTCGAACACCTGCCGCAGGTTGATCGTGGTCAGCAACTCCGGCAGGTTGAAGATCAGCGAGCCCCCGGCGAAGATGGCGATGGCCCAGAAGGTCAGCAGGATCTGCGCCTGATAGAGGGTCCAGGCCCGCCGCCAGACCGGCTGCACCGCCGGCCAGAGACCGTGCTCGGCCCGTTCCTCGCCGGAAAAGCGCCCGGCATAGGCCAGCCCCACCGCCACGCCCGAGATGACGAAGAACGCCTCGGCCGCGTCGGAAAAGCCCCAGTTGCGCAGGGTGAAGCGCTCGTAGGGATTGCCGGGCACATGGTCGATGAAGATCATGACAAGCGCTGCGCCGCGAAAGGCGTCGAGGCGGGGATCGCGGGCCCGCGGCAGGCGGGGGGCGTCAGACCGGGGCATGACCAGCCTCGCGGATCGGCGGCTCGGGCGTGGCGGGCGCGGTCCCGCCCCAGTCGGCGAGGATCGCGTGATAGCGGCGCACGACCGGCGCGGGCGCGGCCTCGTCGGGGACGGCAAAGACGCTGCGGCCGATGGCGCGCGAGGTCAGGGCGATGATCAGCGGCGCCACCACCATCGGCAGGCAGACCGGCGTCAACCAGAGCGTCAGCTCCGGCGCGACCTGCGCCACCAGCACCAGCGCCGCCACGCCGACGGCCGAGATCCAGAGCCCCGCCTGCACCCCCTGCCCCAGCGTCAGCGAACCCTCGCCGCGCTGGTTGGCGGGCCAGCCGCCGTCGCGCCCGGCAAAGACCTGCATCACGGCGCGGCTTTGATACATCAGCATCAGGGGCGCGATGATCGAGGTCAGCGCGATCTCGACCAGCACCGAAAGCCCGGCCTTCAGCCCGCCGCCGAAGCCCCGCGCCCGGCCCGACAGGATCGCGCCGGTCAGGATCGCGACCTTGGGCAGCACCAGCAGACCGGCGATGCCGAAGACCAGCGTGGTGATTTCCTTGGTGCGGTCCGAGGGGAAGACCGGGAACAGCAGATGCGGTTCGGGGAAGTAATCGGGGGGCGGCGCCTTGATGGTGGCGACGATGGAGGCGATCATGAACGCCCCCCAGAGGACCGAGACCAGATAGGCGAAGATGCCTTGCAGAAAGACGAAGCGGCTCCACATCGGCAGGCCGGGGGCCAGCAGCAGGCGGATATGCTGCAGGTTGCCCTGGGCCCAGCGGCGGTCGCGGCGGGCGAAGGCGAGGATGTTCTCGGGCCCTTCCTCGAACGAGCCCTCGATGGCGGGATCGACCCGCACCGCCCAGCCCGCCCGGGCCAGCAGCGCCGCCTCGACGTAATCGTGGCTGAGGATATGCCCGCCGAAGGGCGGCTTGCCCGAGAGTTCCGGCAGCGCGCAGCTTTCGGCGAAGGCACGCAGGCGGACGATGGCGTTGTGGCCCCAGAAGGGCCCGGTCTGCCCCTGCATCCGCGCCAGCCCCCGGGTGAAGACCGGACCATGGAACGCCGCCGCGAATTGCACCGCGCGACCGAAGAGCGATTGCGCGCCGATGATCCGCGGCAGGGTCTGCAACAGGCCCAGTTTCGGGTCGGCCTGCATCCGCGCGATCATGGTGCGGATGGCGCCGCCCTCCATCAGGCTGTCGGCATCGAGGATCACGGCATAGTCGTAGGCCCCGCCCGAGCGGCGGATGAAATCCTCGACATTGCCCGCCTTGCGGCCGCGGTTGTCGTTGCGCCGCCGGTAGAAGATGCGGCCGGTCCCGCCGGTGATCTGCAGGAGCCGGACATAGGCGTGCCGCTCGCGCAAGGCGCCGCCCGCATCGCGGGTGTCCGACAGGATGGCGATATCGGCCTCGACCCCGGCCGCACGGATCGACTGATCCATGGCGGCGATGCGGGCGAAGGTGGTGACGGGATCCTCGTTGCAGATCGGCACCAGAACCACGGTGCGGGGCGCAGGCCCGGCGGCGAGGTCGGGGGCCGCGACCGGACGCGCCGGGGCGAGGCCGGTGAAGGCCAGCGCCGCGCCCCAGGCCAGCCAGGCGGTCGAGACGAAGATCAGGCTCGACCGCACCACATCCCACAGATCGCGCCCGTCCTGAACCGCCGCCTCGATCAACAGGACCGTCGCCGCCAGCGCCGCGACCAGCGACAGCGTCAGCGCAAGGGTACGGGTGGCGACAGTGCGCCAGTCAGGGGGAAGGGGCTTTGCCATGGCAAGGGTCTCAGGCCCGGGCCCGGGGGATCACGAGCGACAGAAGCCGGTCGAGGAACGGCACCGGGCGTGCCCGTTCCAGCACCTGATGCGGCATGTCGAGGGGCGCCTCGGGCGGTGCCCAGAACGGAGCCTCGACCGCGTCGATGCCTGCTTGACCGGTTACGTTTTCATGCGCGCTCATTGCCGAACCCATTGGTATAGCCACGTTTCCGTCAGCGCCCGGCCAAAGCCGGACAGCCGCGCCCGCAATTCCACCACCGCCCCCGCGGGGGCCTGTACCTCGATCACCAGACGCCAAGTCTCGCTGTCGCCGACCCGGCTGAGGACCATCTCGGTCACCTGCCCGTTCACCGCGCTGACATCAGGGTCAACCTCTTCGGGGTCGATCAGTTCCCCCAAAAGTCCACCGGCGAAGTCGATGACGAATTTCCGCTTGTCCGGCGCCACCTCGGCCCCGGCCACGCCGGCGACGCCGGACCGGGTCCGCACGACGCGCGCCACGTCCGTACCCCCGCTGCCCCGGGGCTCCAAGCCCCAGCTCAACCGGTAGGCGACTTCCAGCGCATCCCCAGCCCGGGTCGGGGCCGAGGGCACCCAATAGGCGACGATGTTGTCGTTGCCCTCGAAGGTCGAGGGGATCTCGATCAGCCGGACGACGCCCTGCCCCCAATCGCCCAGCGGTTCGACCATCAGCGAGGGGCGGCGCTCGTAATGCGCCTCGGCATCGAGGTAATCGTCGAAACGGCGGCTGCGCTGGATCAGGCCGAAGGATTGCGGCGCGGTCATCGTCAGGTAGGACGAGGCCAGCCGCGGCGGGTTGTTCAGCGCCCTGAGCAGGGTCTCGCCGCCGCGGGTGTTGACCACCAGATATTCGCTGTCATGCACCGAGACGCGGAAATCGCCCGTCGCATCGGGATCGGCGCCGCCGAACATGAACATCGAGGTCAGGGGCGCGATGCCCAGCTGCTCGACATCGCGCCTGAGGAACAGCCGCGCGGTCACCTCCATCTCGGTGTTCTCGCCCGGATGGATGACAAAGCGGTAGGCCCCCGCCACCGACCGGCTTTCCAGCGCCGCGCAGAGCGTGACGCTCTGTTCGCCCGGCGCGGGACGTTCCAGCCAGAAGGCGGTGAAGCGCGGGAATTCCTCGTCACCCGAGAGCGCGGTATTGACCGCCAGCCCCCGCGCGCTGAGGCCATAGAGCGTGCCACGCCCCAGCGCCCGGAAATAGCTGGCGCCGAGGAAGGCGACCAGTTCGTCGAAAAGATCGGCACGGTTCAGCGGCGTCAGCAGCCGGAAGCCCGCGACCCCCGGCATCGGCGCATCGGCCGGGACCTGATCGGCCAGCCCGCCGCGGTATTCGAAATCCGCGGTCGAGAAGGTCATCGGCCGGGCGTTGCCGTCCACGACCTCGTAGACATGCACCGGCTCGCCGAACAGCCAGCCCAGATGGAAGGCCTGAAGACGCAGCTGCATCCCCGGGTCCTGCCAGCGGGTGCGGTCGGTGCGGAACTGGATCCGCTGATAGCCATCGTAATCCAGCGCGGCCAGAAAACCCTCGACCTGTTCGGGATCGGGGGCGGCGCTGGCTGCGGCCTGGCGCATCCGCTCGGTCAGCAGATCGAAGGAAAAGGCCTCGGCCGCCGGTTCGGCAGGCTGCTCGACCGCCTCCTCGGCCCTCAGGCGCGAGGCAGGCAACAGCGCAGCCGCCGCAACGCTGCCTGCCAAAGCGGCAAACAGGCGGCGACGGGTCAGGGACGACGAAACAGGAACGCGGGGCGCAGGGCGCGACAGGGTCTTCAAATGGCAGCTCCAAGAGAGAATCGGGCCTCTCAGGGCGATGATGCTTTTGCTTTTGCGAAAGAAAAGGCAAGGGGGATGCTGCACGGCAGAAACCCGCGCAGCGGAATATCGCCTTCGGCCCGGGGAACCGGCAGCGCGCCGGTCAGGCGACTGAAAAGCGGGCAGAAAAATCGTGACTGCCTGCACGACGTGCAAAGCGGGGAAGCAGGGCCGCACCGGCCCTCTCTGCCCCGCTGATGAGCGAAAGGCGGGGCGCCCCGCCTTTCACATTTCCGACATTCAGCCCCGCTGGCGGGCGAAATCCGCGAACCAGTCCAGCGCCGCCGGGTTCTTGGTCGCGTCGCGGCTGGCGACCTTTTCCAGCGGCGCACCCAAGAGCAGCTTGCGGATCGGCACTTCCATCTTCTTGCCGGTCAGCGTGGTCGGGATCTCGGGCACCGGCACGATCTCGTCAGGGACATGGCGCGGGCTGCGTTCGGTGCGCAGGCGCTTGACGATCTCGGCCCGCTTGGCCTCGTCAAAGGTCGCGCCCGCCTGCATCTGCACGAAGAGCGGCATGTAATAGCCGCCCTTGCCGTCCTCGATACAGACGATCAGGCTGTCGGCGATGCCCTCGATCCCCTCCATGGTGCGGTAGATCTCGGCCGAGCCGATGCGCACGCCGAAGCGGTTGAGCGTCGCGTCCGAGCGGCCCAGCACCACGCTGCCGCCGTGGTCGTTGAACTGGACCCGGTCGCCGTGGCGCCAGATCCCCGGATACATGTCGAAATAGCTGTCGAGGTAGCGCGCGTAATCACTGTCGCCCCAGAAGAAGAGCGGCATCGAGGGCATCGGCTTGCGGATCACCAGCTCGCCCACCTCGCCGATCACCGGCTTGCCGTCCTCGTCGAAGGCCGCCGCGTCGCAGCCCAGCGCGGGCGCCTGGATCTCGCCCGCCCGGACCGGCATCAGCACCGACCCCACGAGGATCCCCGAGCACAACTCCGTCCCGCCCGATTGCGTGGTCGAGAAGAGGTCTTCCTTCACCGCCTCATGCACCCAGGCCAGGATTTCCGGCGTGGCGGGCGAGCCGGTCAGCAGCATCGAGCGCATCGCCGACAGATCGTAATCGCGGCCCGGGACGATGCCCTCCTGCCGGACCATGGTCATGAAGGTGGGCGAGACGCCGAAATGGCTGACCTTGGTCGCCTCGATGATCCGCCACAGCGCGCCCGCATCCGGCCAGGTCGGGTGCCCGTCATAGAGCGTGACCTTGCCGTTCAGCAGCGGCCCGGTCATCAGCGTGTTCCAGACCATCCAGCCGGTGGTGGAATAGCAGAAATACGTATCGCCCTCGCCCATGTCGATGGCGAAGCCGCCGTTCTTCAGATGCTCCAGCACGATGCCATGATGGCCCTGCACGATGGGCTTCGGCAGCCCCGTGGTGCCCGAGGAGAAGAGCGTCCAGAGCGGGTGATCCGAGGCCACGCGCTCGTAGGCAAAGGCCTCGCGCGGGACATCGGCGCCGGTAAAGAGGTCGTCCCAGTTCAGCGTCTCGCCGTGGAAGGCCGGGGCCTTGGCCGCGCCTGGCAGGTAGTCGAGCATCACCAGCGTTTTGGCGCTGGGCAGGTTCGGCAGGATCTTGGCCAGATCGCCGGTGCGGTCAAAATCCTTGCCGCCATAGCGGTAGCCGTTGACGGCGAAGACCAGCGTGGGCTCGATCTGGCTGAACCGGTCGATCACCGTCTGCGGCCCGAACTCGGGCGCCGCGGTGGCCCAGGTGGCGCCGATGGCGGTCGAGGCCAGCATGGCGATCACGGTTTCCGGGATGTTCGGCATATAGGCGACGATGCGGTCGCCCTTCGTCACGCCCAGCGCCCGCAGCTTGGTGGCGAGCTTGCGCACCGCGCCGCCGACCTCGGCCCAGGACATCGAGGCGATCTCGGGCCGGGTTTCCGAGCAATGGTGCAGCATCGGGCGAGACGGATCGCCGGTGCCCTCATGGCGCAGCACCTGCTCGGCGTAGTTCAGCCGCGTGCCGGTGAACCAGCGCGTCCGGGGCATCGGCGCATCGGTCATCACCTGATCGAGCGTGCCGTCCATCTCGATCCCGAAGAAATCGCGCAGCGCCAGCCAGAAGGCGGCGGGATCCTCGACCGACCAGGCGTGCAGCGCGGGATAGCCGTCGAACGACAATCCCCGCGCGGCCAGAAACCGCAGGAACCGCGTCGCAATCGCCCCCTCAAGCCGGTCCGCCCCGGCCTGCCACAGAATGTCACCGTCGGTCGTCATGCTACTGCCTCGTCGTATGGGAATGGCTCAGCGCGGCCCGGGACCCGCAGGGTCGGTGCGGCACCGGGGGCCGCCGTTCTCGGCATGGGTCGCATGCAGGCTCCTCCCGGCCACCGTTTCGCGCGGCCCCAAGTGACCCGCCCGGGCGGCGGGGTGCAAGGGGGAAATGCGCGGCTGTCCGCCCAGCGGCAGAGGCGACGAAGCACCGCCGCCGCCCACCTGCGGGGCGTTTTTCCGCCGGCGCCCCTTGACCCCGGCCCGGAAAAGGCGATTTCCCTTCGGCTGTCGCCGCCCCGCCCGGGGCCTGCGGCACAATTCCCAATTCGCTTCATAGGTTTCCCGATGCGCGATCCCCTGTTCCGCATGGCCCTCGTTCTGGGCCTTCTCTCCGCTGTCGGGCCCTTCGCCATCGACATGTACCTGCCGGCGCTGCCGCAGGTCGCCCAGGACCTCGGCACGACCGAGGCCGGGGCCGGCCTGACGCTGACCGCCTATTTCCTGACCTTCGGCGTGGCGCAGATGATCTGGGGCCCGATGGCCGATGCCATCGGCCGCCGCAAACCGCTGCTGATCGGCGTGGCGATCTTCCTCGCTGCCTCGGTGCTGGCGGCGCTGGCGCCCGACCTCGGCACGCTGATCGCCGCCCGCGCCCTGCAGGCGCTGGGCGCCGCGACGCTGATGGCGGTGCCGCGCGCGGTGATCCGCGACATGGCCTCGGGGCCCGAGGCCGCGCGCATGATGGCGGCGATCATGATCGTCATCTCGGTCTCGCCGATGCTGGCGCCGATCACCGGCTCGCTGGTGCTGGCCTTCGGCACCTGGCGCGAGATCTTCGGCGTGCTTGCCGCGGCTTCGGTCGTCAGCCTGCTGCTGATCACGCTGGTCCTGCCCGAGACCCTGCAACCCGAGGACCGCCGCCCGGTCCGCGTCAGCGCGCTGCTGGCCGGGGCGAAGCGGCTGCTGGGTGACCGGCGCTTCATGGGGCTGACCATGATCGGCGGCTTCGGCATGGCGTCGTTCTTCGTCTTCCTCGCCACCGGGGCTTTCGTCTATACGCGCGAATTCGGCCTGTCGCCGACCGGCTTCTCCATCGCCTTCGCGATCAATGCGGTGGGCTTCTTCGGCGCCTCGCAACTGGCGGGGCGGCTGTCGGCGCGGTACGGGATGCAGCGGGTGATCGCCGTGGCGGTCGCCGGTTTCGGCGCTTCGACGGTGCTGCTGGCGATCCTTGGCTGGGCGGGGCTGGCCTCGCTGGTGGTGGTGGTGGCGGGGCTGCTGATCGCCAACGCCTTCCTCGGCCTCGTGATCCCCACGGCGATGGTCATGGCCATGGACCCCCACCCCGATATCGCCGGGCTCGCCTCGTCGCTGGGCGGCACGATCCAGATGCTGACCGGCGGGGTGATGATCGTCGTGACCGGCCTGCTGCTGGACAATTCCGCCGCCAGCATGACCGCTGCGATCGCGCTTTGCGGGGTGCTGGCCTGGCTGGCCGCGGTGCTGTCGGTGCCGCGGCGCGAGGCGCTGGCCTCGTGATCCGTCACAGGGTGTAAAGCACCCCGGGCGCGGGCAGGCGGGCGAGGAAATCGCCCGTCCGCCTGAGGCCTTCCCGCAGGATCCCGGGCGCATTGGCATAGCCGATGCGCAGATGCCCCTCGACCCCCAGCGCCGAGCCGGGGGTGAACAGCACCCCGGTCGCCTGCAGGAGATCCACGCAGAACTCGCGCGAGGTCATCGGCGCGTCATAGCGCACGAAGGCCGTGGTGCCCGAGCCCGGGCGCACCCAGCTCAGCAGCGGCTGGCTGTCGATCCAGTCCGACAGGATCGCCAGATTGCCCCGGGTGATGGCGCGCGAACGCTCCAGCACCGCCTCGGCCGCCTCCAGCGCCAGCGTGGCGAAATGATCGTCGATCCGGCCGACGCTGATCGTGTCATAGTCGCGGTGGATCGAGACGGCGCGCAGCAGCGCCTCGGGCCCGGCGATCCAGCCCAGCCTGAGCCCCGCCAGCGAAAACGCCTTGGACATGCCCGCGGTGGAGATCCCCTTTTCATAGAGGTCGGCCATCGAGGCGGTGCGCCCGCTCCCCTCCTGATCGGTGCCGCGGTAGACCTCGTCGCAGAGGACCCAGGCCCCCACCGCCCGGGCAATGCCCGCGATCTCGCGCAGCATCGCTTCGGGGATCAGGGCGCCGGTCGGATTGTTGGGATTGGTCAGCGCGATCAGCCTGGTGCCCGGCACCGCCAGCGCCCGCAACCGGTCGAGGTCCGGCAGCCAGCCATCCTCGGCCCGCAAATGCAGCGGCTGGACATCGGCGCCGATGCTGGCGGGGATCGAGTAATGCTGCTGATAGGTCGGCACCACCGCGACCACACGGTCGCCCCGCTCCACCAGGGCCTTGTGAACCAGCATATTGGCGCCGATCGTGCCATGGGTGACGATGATGTTCCCGGGCGTCTGACGGCGGTAGAGCGCGGCAATCGCCTGCCGCAGCCGGTCCGACCCTTCGATGGCGCCATAGGTCATCTGCATCGGCAGCAGCGCCGAGAGATCCTCGTCATTGCGACCGGCGAGGCGCAGCAGCTCGCGGATGGTCAGGCTTTCGACGCAGGTTTCGGCGAGGTTCCACTCGCAGCGCGTCTCCCATTCATTCATCCAGATTTCGACCCCGAACGGTTCGATCCGCATTCTGCCCTCCGATCCTTCCGGGAAGTGAGTGTAATACGACATATCCGCTCGGGAAGCCCAAACCGGCGCTATCGACACCTTTCCGCCGACGCCGCTTTGGCGCAGGATGCCCGGATGATCGACAAACTCGAAATGCTGATCGCGCTGGCGCGTGAACGTCACTTCGGCCGCGCGGCCGAGACCTGCCATGTGACGCAGCCGACGCTGTCCTCGGCGATCAAGTCGCTGGAGGACCAGCTGGGCGTGCAGCTGGTCCAGCGCGGCGCGCGGTTCATCGGCCTCACGCCCGAGGGCGAGCGGGTGCTGGCCCGGGCCAAATCCATCGTGGCCGAGGCGCGGGCGCTGAAATCCGACGTGGCGGTGGCGCGCGAGGGTCTGTCGGGCACGCTGCGGCTGGGGGTGATCCCGACCGCGCTGGCCTCGGTCCATGACCTGACGCGCCCCTTTCTGGACAGTCACCCGGGGGTGCGGCTGAGGATCCTGTCGCTCAACAGCCATCTGATCGTGGAAAAGCTGACCGAGTTCGAGATCGACGCAGGCCTCAGCTATGCCAGCGCCGACCAGCCCGCCGACCGGCTGCCCGGCTACACCACCATGCCGCTGTACGAGGAAAGCTACGCGCTGGTCACCCGCAAGCATCCCGACCTGCCCGCCAGCATGGCCTGGGCCGATGTCGCGGGCTACGAGCTGGGGCTTTTGACCCCCGACATGCAGAACCGCCGGATCATCGACCGCAACCTCAAGCGCGCGGGCGTCGCGGTCACGCCGCGGCTTGAATCGAATTCGATCATCGGGCTGGTCAGCCACGTCACCGAACATCACAGCGCCACGATCCTGCCCTCGCGCACCGCTGTCTTCTATGCCACGGGCCGCGATCTGGTCTGCATCCCGCTGACCGGCGGCGTCTCGGGCATCGCCGATGTGGCGCTGCTGCTGCCGCCATTGGGCCGGCGCACGCTGCTGCTGGATGCCTTCATCGAGAGCATCGCTCAGGAGGTTTGATAGATACACTCTATCAAACCACGGAATTTACAATTTGATTGGCAATCGACTCGCCGGTATCCCGTGATGAACCGACCGGAGAAGCCAATGTCAGCCACACCAGAATTCGGCGATGCGGGTCTTGAGACCCTGCACGAGATCCTGAACGCCCACCGCGGCATGGAAGGCGCGTTGCTGCCGATCCTTCACGCGGTGCAGGAGGCCTTTGGCCATGTCCCGCAAGAGGCGCTGCCGGTCATCGCCAAGGACCTGAACATCACCCGCGCCGAAGCGCATGGCGTGATGAGCTTCTACCATGATTTCCGCGAGAATCCGGCCGGTCGCACCGTGCTGAAGCTCTGCCGGGCCGAGGCCTGCCAATCGGTCGGCGCCGATGCGCTGGCCGATCACGCCCGCGGCAAGCTGGGCATCGACTGGCACGAGACCACCGCCGACGGCGCCGTGACGCTGGAGCCGATCTTCTGCCTCGGGCTTTGTGCCTGCGGCCCGGCGGCGATGGTCAACGGCAAGCTGGTCGGTCGGGCCGACGTGGCGAAACTGGACCGCATTCTGGAAGGGGCGCGCTGATGAAGATCTACCTCCCCCTCGATTCGGCCGCCGTGGCACTGGGCGCCGACGACATCGCCGAGGCGATCACCGCCGAAGCGCAAAAGCGCGGCGTGGCGATCACGCTCATTCGCAACGGTTCGCGCGGGATGGTCTGGCTTGAGCCGATGGCCGAGGTCGCGACCGAGGACGGGCGCCTGGCCTTCGGGCCGATGACGCCTGAGGACGTGCCGGCGCTGTTCGACGATCTGGCCGCCCATCCCAAGGCGCTGGGCCTGACGGAAGAGCTGGACTGGATGAAGCGCCAGACCCGCCTGACCTTCGCCCGTTGCGGCGTCGTCGATCCGACCAGCCTGCATGATTACGAACTGCACCACGGCCTCAAGGGCCTGAAGCGCGCGCTGGGCATGACGCCCGCCGCCATCGTGCAGGAAGTGACCGATTCCGGCCTGCGCGGCCGGGGCGGCGCGGGCTTCCCGACCGGCATCAAGTGGAAGACCGTCCACGACGCCAGGGCCAGCCAGAAATACATCGTCTGCAACGCCGACGAGGGCGACAGCGCCACTTTCGCCGACCGGATGCTGATGGAAGGCGACCCCTTCACCCTGATCGAGGGCATGGCCATCGCCGGGATCGCGGTCGGCGCGACCAAGGGCTATATCTACACCCGCTCGGAATATCCGATTGCCATCACCCAGATGCAGAAGGCCATCGAGGTCGCCCGCGCGGCCGGGATCCTCGGCCCCCGCGTGCTGGGCTCGGATCACGCTTTCGACATGGAGGTCCGCGTCGGCGCGGGCGCCTATGTCTGCGGCGAGGAGACTTCGCTGCTGAACTCCCTGGAAGGCAAGCGCGGCGTGGTGCGCGCGAAGCCCCCGCTGCCCGCGCTGCAGGGCTTCATGGGCAAGCCCACCGTGGTGAACAACGTCATCTCGCTGGCCTCGGTGCCGGTCATCATGGATCGCGGCGCCGCCTTCTACAAGAATTTCGGCATGGGCCGCTCGCATGGCACCATGGCGCTGCAGATCGCCGGGAACGTGAAATTCGGCGGCCTGTTCGAAACCGCTTTCGGCCTCTCGCTGGGCGAGATCGTCAACGAGATTGCTGGCGGCACCGCCTCGGGCCGTCCGGTCAAGGCGGTGCAGGTGGGCGGGCCCTTGGGCGCCTGGTTCCCGACCTCGCTGTTTGACACGCCCTTCACCTACGAGGATTTCGCGGCCAAGGACGGTCTCATCGGCCACGCCGGTCTGACCATCGCCGACGACAGCACCGACATGCTGAAGATGGCCCGTTTCGCCATGGAATTCTGCGCCATCGAGAGCTGCGGCAAATGCACCCCCTGCCGGATCGGCGCGGTGCGCGGGGTCGAGACGCTGGACCGGGTGGCGGCGGGCGATCCCTCGGCCCTGCCGCTGGTGGCGGATCTGTGCAACACGATGAAATCGGGCTCGCTCTGCGCGCTGGGCGGCTTCACCCCCTATCCGGTGATGTCGGCGCTGACGCATTTCCCCGACGATTTCGCCACCGCCAAGGCGGCCGCGGAATGAAACCCGTCCGGCAAGGCGCGTCGGAGGGCTGGTCATGAGCGACACGGTCAAGGGCCCCGCGTCCTATTTCCCCTCGATCGAAAAGACCTATGGCAAGCCCGTCGACCATTGGCTGGCCATCGCCCGCGAGGGGTTGAAGGACCAGCCGCATATGGCGGTGGTCGGTGCGCTCAAGGCCAAGCACGGGCTGGGCCACGGCCATGCCAATGCCATCGTCGCCCATGCCAAGGCGCAAAAGGAGGGCAGCCAATGACCCCTCCCGACCCCAAAGACCTTCTGACCCTCCTGCGTGGCGAGCTGATCGCCCGCTGCCCCAAGCCAAAAGCCAAACCCCAAGGGGAGACCACGCCATGAAGGATTTCATCATTCCCTGGGACGATCGCGACTACGGCACCCCTGCCTCGCGGTCTGAAAAGCAGGTCACGCTGACCATTGATGGCTTCGAGGTGACGGTGCCCGAAGGCACCTCGATCATGCGCGCCGCCTCGCTGGCCGGGATCCAGATCCCCAAGCTCTGCGCCACCGACAGCGTCGAGGCTTTCGGCTCGTGCCGCCTGTGTCTGGTGCAGATCGACGGCCGCAACGGCACCCCCGCCTCCTGCACCACGCCGGTGGCCGAGGGGCTGACCGTCCACACCCAGAACGAGACGCTGAAGCGGCTGCGCAAGGGGGTGATGGAGCTCTACATCTCGGACCACCCGCTGGACTGCCTGACCTGCGCCGCCAACGGCGATTGCGAATTGCAGGACATGGCCGGGGCCGTGGGCCTGCGCGACGTGCGCTATGACGCGGTCGACACCCATTTCCGCCCGCGCCATAACGGCCATGCCAACCCGCAATACATGGCCAAGGACACGTCGAACCCCTATTTCGACTATGACCCGTCCAAATGCATCGTCTGCTCGCGCTGCGTGCGGGCCTGCGAAGAGGTGCAGGGCACCTTCGCGCTGACCATCCAGGGCCGGGGCTTTGACAGCCGCGTCTCGGCGGGCATGTCGGGCGACACCTTCCTGTCGTCGGACTGCGTGTCCTGCGGCGCCTGCGTGCAGGCCTGCCCCACCGCCACGCTGGTGGAAAAGTCGGTCGTGGAAATCGGCACGCCCGAACGCTCGGTCATCACCACTTGCGCCTATTGCGGCGTCGGCTGCTCGTTCAAGGCGGAACTGCGCGGCGATGAGCTGGTGCGCATGGTCCCCCACAAGGACGGCAAGGCCAACCGCGGCCACAGCTGCGTCAAGGGCCGCTTCGCCTGGGGCTATGCCACCCACAAGGAACGCATCCTCAACCCGATGATCCGCGACAAGATCACTGATCCCTGGCGCGAAGTCAGCTGGGACGAGGCGCTGGGCTTCGCCGCCAACCGCATGAAGGGCATCATCGCCGAACACGGTCGGCAGTCGGTCGGTGTCATCACCTCGAGCCGCTGCACCAACGAGGAAACCTACCTCGTGCAGAAGCTGACCCGCGCGGTGTTCCTGAACAACAACACCGATACCTGCGCCCGCGTCTGCCACTCGCCGACCGGCTACGGCCTGGGCCAGACCTATGGCACCTCGGCCGGGACGCAGAACTTCGACAGTGTCGAGCATTCCGACGTCATCATGGTGATCGGCGCCAACCCCAGCGCCGCGCACCCGGTCTTCGCCAGCCGGATGAAGAAACGCATCCGCCAGGGCGCCAAGCTGATCGTGGTCGATCCGCGCCGCACCGAAACGGTCGAGGCGGCGCATGCCAATGCGACCCATCACCTGCCGCTGCGCCCGGGCACCAACGTGGCCGTGGTCACGGCGCTGGCGCATGTGATCGTGACCGAGGGCCTGATGAACGAGGCCTTCATCCGCGAGCGCTGCGACTGGGACGAATTCCAGGACTACGCCGAATTCGTCAGCCAGCCGCATCATGCGCCCGAAGCGGTCGAATCGCTGACCGGCGTCCCGGCCGAGACGGTGCGCGAGGCGGCGCGGCTCTATGCCACCGGCGGCAACGGCGCGATCTATTACGGGCTGGGCGTGACCGAGCACAGCCAGGGCTCGACCACCGTCATCGGCATCGCCAACCTCGCCATGCTGACCGGCAACATCGGCCGTCCGGGCGTCGGCGTGAACCCGCTGCGAGGCCAGAACAACGTGCAGGGCTCGTGCGACATGGGGTCGTTCCCGCATGAACTGCCGGGCTATCGTCACGTCAAGAACGACGACGTGCGCGCGCTGTTCAAAGGGGCCTGGGGCGTCGACATCGACAACGAGCCGGGCCTGCGCATCCCCAACATGCTGGACGCGGCGGTCGAGGGCAGCTTCAAGGGCCTCTATTGCCAGGGCGAGGACATCCTGCAATCCGATCCCGACACCAAGCATGTCGCGGCGGGCCTCGCGGCGATGGATTGCGTCATCGTGCATGACCTCTTCCTGAACGAGACGGCGAATTACGCGCATGTCTTCCTGCCGGGCTCGACCTTCCTCGAAAAGAACGGGACCTTCACCAACGCCGAGCGCCGCATCAACCTGGTGCGCAAGGTGATGGCGCCGAAGAACGGCTACGAGGATTGGGAAGTCACCCAGATGCTGGCCAACGCGATGGGCGCCAACTGGAACTACGCCCATCCCAGCCAGATCATGGACGAGATCGCGCTGCTCACCCCCTCGTTCGCCGGGGTGAATTACGACATGCTCGAGGCCAAGAACTCGGTGCAATGGCCCTGCAACGAGAAGGCGCCCGAGGGCACGCCGACCATGCACGTCGACGGCTTCGTGCGCGGCAAGGGCAAGTTCATCCGCACCGAATACGTGGCGACGGATGAGAAGACCGGCCCGCGCTTCCCGCTGTTGCTGACCACCGGCCGGATCCTCAGCCAGTACAACGTCGGCGCCCAGACAAGGCGCACCGCGAACGTCGTCTGGCACGATCAGGACGTGCTGGAGATCCACCCCCACGACGCCGAGAACCGCGGCATCCGGGACGGGGATTACGTGCGGCTCGCCTCGCGCTCGGGGGAAACCACGCTGCGCGCGACGATCACCGACAAGGTCTCGCCCGGGGTGGTCTACACCACCTTCCACCACCCGGACACGCAGGCCAACGTCGTCACCACCGATTTCTCGGACTGGGCCACCAACTGCCCGGAATACAAGGTGACGGCGGTGCAGGTCTCGCCCTCGAACGGGCCCTCGCAATGGCAGGAAGACTACGCGGCCCAGGCCGAAATGGCCCGCCGCATCCTGCCGGCCGCCGAGTAAGGCCATGCTGGGTGCCCGCCCCCGTCCACGCCTGGCGTTCGGCACCTCCCCCCAGGGGGGGATCGTGCCGGGCGAGCGCGTCCTGCCCGAGGAGGTCGCCGTCGCGCTGACCTTCAACGGCTCGACCCAGGCGGTGATGATGGCGACACCCGATGACCTCGAGGATTTCGCCTATGGCTTCGCGCTGACCGAAGGGCTGGCGCGGCCCGACGAGATCGAGAGCCTGGAGGTGGTCGAGACCCCGAAGGGCCTCGACGTGCAGCTCTGGGTGGCCGAGGCCGCCGAGGCCCGGCTCAAGGAACGCCGCCGGGTCATGGCCGGGCCGGTGGGCTGCGGGCTGTGCGGGATCGACAGCCTGGAACAGGCGATGCGCGAGATGGCACCGCTGCCCCATGGCGGCTACCGGCTGACGCCGACGCAGATCATGGCCGCCGTCGCCGCCCTGCCCGGACAGCAGGCGCTGCATGACCTGACCCGCTCGGCGCATTGCGCGGGGTTCTGGGACGGGACGCGGATGGTTGCCGCGCGCGAGGATGTCGGGCGGCACAACGCGCTGGACAAGCTGGTCGGGGCGCTGGTCTCGGGTAGGATGGGCAATATTGCCCATCCTGCGAAGGGCGCCGTGGTGCTGACCTCGCGCGTGTCCATCGACCTCGTGCAGAAGGTGGCGGCGCTGGGGGCGCCGGTGCTGATCGCCGTTTCGTCCCCCACCGCCGATGCCGTGGATCTTGCCGACCAGCTCGGCCTTACCCTCATCGCCCAGGCCCGCCCCGAGAGGTTCGAGGCCTTTACCCACACCGACCGCATCGAGACGGAGCAATCCCATGTCCGCTGACAAGATCACCCGCATGGCGAACCAGATCGCCGCCTTCATGACCTCGAAGCCGCATGACGAGGGCGTCGCGGGTCTTGCCGCGCATATCAACGATTTCTGGGAGCCGCGGATGCGTCGCCAGTTCTTCGACCTGCTCGACGCGGGCGGCGACGGTTTCGCGCCGCTGGTCCTGGAAGCCGCGCCGCTGATCCGGCGCCCCGCCGCCGCGGCCTGACGGCCGCGGGCGCGCACGCTGGGACGGCCTGGGCTCAGCTGCCCGGCTGATCCCAGGCGTTCAGCATCAGGGTCGCGGTCACCGCGCAGCCCTGGATGCCGTTGAAATTGCGGATCCGGGCGCGCAGGCGGATTGTCGGCGAATGTTCCGAGATCGTGCCGCCCATGTAGGGCGCCAGATCGACGCTGAGGATGCGGATCTGCGTCCTGCTGCCCAGATCGTAGAGCCGCCCCCAGACCACCGCGCCCTCGACCCGGTGCCAGCGCGGCGCCCGGGCGACATCGCCGCGGAACCGGTAGGTGTTCGACCCGCCGACGGCGAAATTCAGCACCAGTTCGCTGGTCCAGCCGCCAAGCTGGCGCGCATTGAGCCGCGCCCGCACCATTTCGGTGCCGACCGGCCAGCCGGAGGCCTCGCAGCCATAGGCATCGCTCAGATAGCCGCCGCCCATGTATTCGGCCTTGGCCGGCAGCGCCGCCATCAGCGCCAGCGGCAGGGACAGGGCCAGCGGCCGCAGCGCCGTCAGGCATTTGTGGAAAATGGTCATGACAGCCCCTCTCAATTGCGGCGCAACGCCAGATAGGCGTCGACCCGGCACCCGGGGTGCTCGTTGAAATTGTTGAAGACAAGCACCAGATTATCGAGCGCGGTATCCGTCGGCGAAGGGATGTTGCCGACGTAATGATAATAGAAATTCATCGTCGGCTCCTCGGGCGACCAGGGGCCGTTCCAGACATAGGTCGCCTGGTCGATGACCTGCGTGTAGCGATAGTTGCGCACGCTGTTGAAGCGGAAGGCGATGGTCCCGGTCGACAGCAGCAGCGCGACCTGCGTCTGGTCATCGGGATTGCCGGGTGCTCCCTGCGGTGCCAGCCGCGCCAGAACCTGATGCGTCCCCGTCCAGCCGTATTCGGCGCAGCTGTCGTTCCTGACCACCAGAAACCCGCCCCCCAGAAACTCGGTCTCTGCTCCGGCCGCCGGGGACGTCGCGCCCAGCGCCAACAGGGTCAATGCGGCCATCCTGGCCCGGCTCTTCCCCCAGGTTCGAGCAATCGCTCCGGTCATGTCCCGTCTCCTTACCAGCACTACGATGCGCAGACGCTGCTGGCGGAACCGGGCGGGAATGGGGCATTTCAGGTCTGATTTATTGTCGTTAACGATTTGGTAGGGATTTTCGCGGGTGTTTTTGCGCGATTTCTACCTTGGGTTGATTTCATTGAGAAAACACCCGGAAAACGCGCGCGCCCGTCGCAGGACGGGTCGCGATCCCGACTCAGCGCAGCCGGGCCAGATCGGCGGCGATCAGGTCCAGCCGCGCCCGCATCGAACCCGTGGCATCCAGCGGTTCGGGGGCCTGCAGCGTGGCGGTGAGATCCGCCTGCGCCGCCATCAGCAGCGTCCGCGTGGCGGCCGTGCCCCGGCCCGCGTCGATCTGGCGGCGGGCTTCCTCGTGCCGCGCGGTGCCGCGCACCGCCAGCGCCGAGAGGCGGATCGCCCCGTCGTGCCGCGCGATCAGCGGATCGGTGGCGGCGACCGCCTCGTCGAAGCGGTTGCCGCGCAGCAGCGCATGGGCATATTCCAGCTGCAACCGGGAGGCGGCGCTGGCATCGACCCTGCCCATCAGCCGGGCATAGGTGCGGATCGCGATGTCGTAATTGCCGGTCTCAAGCGCTTGCCGGGCGACCAGATACTCGGATTCCGCGCCGCCACCGGGCAGGGTTCCGGCGTTCTCGCACGAGGCCAGCGCCGTCGCCACGCACAACGCAGCAACACCGCCCCGGAACCCGCGAAACTCGATCACTGCTCTCACCCTGATTTTTCTTTTCATCCTAGGCCGAGAGGCGGATAATGTCCAGAAAAACACCCAGAGGCTGATCGCGCATGACCCTTGCCACGCCCGCCCGCGTGACGACCGCGCCCTCGCACGCGCAAGCGGCGGGGCGGGCCCCGGCGCTGTGGCTGTTTCCGGCGGCGGCGGTCTGCGGCCTGGGCCTGGGACTGGCCGCCCTCGCCGCCCTTGCCCCTGTCCCGCGCGTGTCCCCCCTGCCCCCGGTCACTGCCCGCGGGATCGAGGCCGGCTCGGCGCCGGCGGTGCCCGAGGCCGGGCGCGACTGGGCCGCGCTTTTCGGCCGCCCGCCCGCCGCCGTGCCCCCCGCCCTGCCACAGGCCCCGCCCGCACCCCCGCCAGAGCCCGCCTATGACCCGGCCGACGATTTCGACCCCGACCTCTATGTCCTGCGCGGCCTTGCCGTCGCCACCGACGCCTCCGAGGGTTTCGCCCTGATCGAGACGCCCGATGGCGCCCTGGTGCTCCGCCGGGGCTCGGTTCTACCCGAGGGCCACGAAATCCTCGAGATCACGGCCGAAGGCATCGTCATCGACGTCTTCGGCGAGGACGTGGTGATCGGCTTTCAGGAAGACCGGCAATCGGTCGATGGCGCGTTCCATGACGCCGATCTGCGCGGCCGCAGCGAAGCGCCCGCGGACCGCGCCGACGGCCTCCCGCCCGAGCGTGAAGGCACCTTCGAGGCCTCACCGCTCGACAGCTTCGACCTGCCGCCCGGCAGCGGCTCGCGCCGCCCCGGCTTTCCCGCCTCCGGCCCTTCGGGCAGCTTCGGACGCGACATGTTCGGCCTGAGCCGATGAACCGCCGCCCCCTGTCGGCAGCGCCGGTCATGGCACCCCGCGTGTCGATGCCCGTTGACGCTGCCTCCTTTTCGGAAACAATTGCCCCATGAGCCGCCTGATTGCCCTGTTCCTTCTGTGCCTGTACCTCGCTCTTGGCGTCGGGCATCCTGCCGCAGCCCAGCTCAGGCTGGATCTGCGCGACGTCGATCTGCGCAATTACATCCAGCTGGTGGGCGAACAGACCGGGCGCAACTTTCTGGTCGATCCCGATGTGCAGGGGACCGTGTCGGTCTTCGCGCCGGTGCCGGTGACGCCCGCCGCGATGTACGAGATCTTCCTCAACGTGCTGGAGATCAACAACCTGACCATTGTCGAGGGCGAGGGCGTCGACCGCATCGTGCCGATGAACGCGGCCGCAAGCCTTGCCTCGGGGGCGGGCCGGGTGCCGCGGCCGGGCGCCTATGAGACGCGCGTGATCCCGGTGCCGGGCGGCGATCTGACCGAAGTCTATGACGTGGTGGAGCCCCTGATCGCGCCCGAGGCGGTGCTGACCCCGGTGCCCTCGGCCGGGCTGCTGATCCTGTCCGACCGCAGCGAGAACATCGGCCGGATCGAGGCGCTGGTCGCCCGGCTGGGTCAGGCCAGCACCCGCTCGGTCGAGACGATCCCGCTGAACTATGCCCGCGCGGGCGAGATGATCGCGGTCCTGCAGGCGGCCCTGCCCGCCACCGGCGGCGCGGGCACCATCGCCGCCGATACCGGCGCCAATGCCATCGTGGTGGCCGGCCCGGCCGAATTCCGCAACCGGGTGCGCAACGTGGTCAACCAGCTGGACCAGCCGCAGCAACGCCCGACCTCGCGCGTGGTGCGGCTGAGCTATGCCCAGGCGACCGACCTCGCCGAGGTGCTGCGCCAGTCGATCGGCGCGGGCGGCGAGGGCGAGGCCGCGATCACCATCGTCGCCGAGCCGCAGACCAATTCCATTCTGGTGACCGCCCCCCGCGACCGGGTCGACGCCATCGCCCAGGCCGTCCATTCGCTGGACATCCGCCCGGCACAGGTGCTGATCGAGGCGGTGATCTTCGAGATTTCGGCCGAGAATTTCTCGGATCTCTCGGTGCAGTTCGGGGGCCTTCTGAACGAGGCCATCGGCGGCGGCACCTCGTTTGCCATGGACGGGCGCTCGTCGCTCATCACGCTGATCTCGCAGGCCATGGCGGGCGGCACGACCACGCCCAACCCCGGCAACGGCGGGTTCATCGGCGCCTCGGACGGGAACTTCGCGGCGCTCATCACCGCCATCGCCCGCGAACGCACCACCCGGCTGCTGAGCACGCCCGCGGTGCTGACGCTGAACAATCAGGAGGCCGAAATCGTCGTGGCGCAGAACGTGCCCTTCGTCACCGGCTCCTATTCCTCGACCCAGGGCGGCTCGGCGCAGGACCCGTTCCAGACCATCGAGCGGCAGGATGTGGGCCTGACCCTGACCGTGACGCCACAGATCACCGATGACGGCACCGTCCGGATGGCCATCGCGCAGGAGGTCTCGAACCTGACCGGCTCGACCGCGGCGGCGGGGGGCGAGATCACCGCCCGGCGTCGGCTGTCGACCAATGCGCTGGTGGGCGACGGTGAGGTCATCATCCTCGGCGGCCTGATCGAGGACAGCTCGACCGCGCAGAACCAGCGCGTCCCGGGCCTGAGCAACATCCCGCTGCTGGGCAACCTGTTCCGCGGCCGCTCGGTACAGGAGGGGCAGCGCGTGCTCCTCGTGATGCTGCGTCCCCGCATCGTCAGCAGCGAGCGCGACGCCACCCGCATCACGCGGGAGATCGCCCGCCAGAGCGAGACGCTCAGCCGCCAGATCGCGCCGCGCAACAATGACAGCCTCTATCCCCAGGTCCGCCGCACCGGCTTTCCCTTCGACGGCGTGGACCTGAACCAGCCCTTCGACGAGACCTATGTCGACCAGGCGGTGCGCGAGCGGCTGTTCCCGCCGCTGCCGCCGCGCCTGAACGTCGGCTCCGGCCAATGAGCGGGCCATGAGCGGCACACGGCTGCCCTTTGCCTTCGCCCGCGACAATCAGGTGGCGCTGGACGAAACGACGCTGCTGACCGGGCCTGAGGCGACGATGAACGGGTTGCGCGCGGCGCGCCGTGCCGCCGGGCGCCCGGTCGATCCCGAGGCGCTGGACCTCGACGCGTTCCAGGCCCGCCTGTCGCGGCTTTACGACACCGGCAAGGAAGAGGGCGGCGAGGTCGCCTTCGATCTGGAGGACAATCCCCAGCGCGCCGCCCGCGATATTCTTGAGGATCCCGAGGATGCGCCGGTCATCCGGCTGGTCAACCAGCTGCTCAGGCAGGCGGTCAGGGGCGCGGCCTCGGACCTGCATCTGGAGCCGCACGAGGACGGGTTGCGGGCCCGGATGCGGATCGACGGCACCATGCAGAACGTCTTCGACCGCCGCGACGTGCCCGCCAGGCGCGTCGTGTCACGGCTGAAGGTCATGGCCGGGCTCGACATCGCCGAGACGCGGCTGCCGCAGGACGGGCGGATCGCCCTCCGGCTGGGCGGGCGGGCCATCGACGTGCGCCTCTCCACCCTGCCCGGCCATCATGGCGAACGGGTGGTGATGCGGCTTCTCGACCGATCCGGCGGGTTGATGGGGCTGGACCGGCTGGGCCTGTCCGAGGAAAACGCGGCGCGGCTGAACCGGCTGGCGGCGCTGCCCAACGGGATCATCCTGGCGACCGGTCCGACCGGGTCCGGCAAGACCACCACGCTCTATTCGCTGCTCAGGCTCGCCGACCGGCGGGAGCGCACGATCCTCACGGTCGAGGATCCGGTCGAATACGACCTGCCCGGCATCAGCCAGACGCCGGTCAACCCCGAGATCGGGCTGACCTTCGCCCGCGGCCTGCGCTCGATCCTCAGGCAGGATCCCGATGTGATCCTGGTGGGCGAGATCCGCGACGGCGAGACGGCGCAGGTGGCCTGCGAGGCGGCGCTGACCGGGCATCTGGTCTTTTCCTCGCTGCACGCCAATTCCGCCCTCTCGGCCGTGGTCCGGCTGCGGGAGCTGGGCGTCGAGGGCTATCTGATCGCCGCCACGCTGCGGGGCGTGATGGCGCAGCGGCTGGTCCGGCGCCTGTGCCCCGCCTGCGCCCGGCACGCCCCCCCGACCGAGGCCGAGGCCGCCCAGTTCCGCGCCCAGGGCGTCGCGGTCCCCGACACCCTGCCCCATGCCCGGGGCTGTGACTCCTGCGACGAGACGGGCTTTTCCGGCCGGGTCGGCGTCTTCGACATCCTCGACATCACCGAGGACCTGCGCGCGGCCATCGACAGCGACGCCTCCGAGGTCCGCCTTCGCGAGGCCGCAGGTCCCCGCCCGACGCTGATGCAATCGGCGCTGGCGCTGGTGGCCGAGGGCAAGACATCCCTCGCCGAAGTGCGCCGCGTGCTGGGTGAAACCCCGTGAAGACCTTCGCCTACACCGCCTATACGCCCGACGGCAAACGCAAGCGCGGCATGGTGGTGGCCGAGGACGAGGGCGACGCCTCGCAACGGGTGGCGGCGCTGGGGCTCATGCCCTCGACGCTCGAGGCGCAGGGCAAGGCCGTCACCCGCACCCGGCGTCGCGAGCGGCGGATCGACCGCGATCTGCTCAGCGTCTTCACCCGGCAGATGGCGGTGCTGCTGGGCGCGGGGCTGGCGGCCGATGCGGCATTGGAGGCGGTGCAGGGGTCGGCCGGGGCGGCACGGATCGAGCGGCTGGCGGCCGAGGCCCGGGCGGGGCTTCTGGAGGGCGAATCCATGGCCGATGCCCTCAGCCGCGCGGGCGGTGCGCTGCCGCCATGGTACGCGGCGGCGGTGCGGGCCGGGGAGCGGTCGGGCGATCTGGGCGCGGTCTTCAACACTCTGGCCGAGCATCTGGAAACCTCGGCCGGGGACCGCGCGGCGATCACCTCGGCGCTGGTCTATCCGGCCTTCGTCACCGTGGTGGCGGTCGTCGTCTGCGCCATCCTGATGACCACCGTCGCGCCCGAGATCGTGGCGATGTTCGAGGATTCCGGCCGCCCGCTGCCGCCCCTGACCATCGCGGTCATGGGGCTGGTCGACTGGGTGCGGGGCCAGTGGCCCATGCTGTTGCTGGGCGCGGCGGCGCTGGTCTTCCTGTGGGTCCTGATCGCCCGCACACCCACGCTCAGGGACCGGCGGGACGGCGTGTTCCTGCGCCTGCCGCTGATCGGGCGGTTCCTCAGGATGGCCGCTGCCGCGCAGTATCTGCGCACGCTGGCCGTGGTCATCAACTCGCGCCTGCCGCTGACCGAGGCGCTGCGCTTTTCGGCCGGTGTCCTCGATATCGCCCGTTACCGCGCCACGGCCGAGGAGGCGGGCGAGGCGCTGAAACGCGGCGAGAGCCTGAGCCAGGCACTGGCGCGGCTCCCGTTCCTGCACCCGGTCGCCCGGCAATTGGTGCAGGCGGGCGAGGCTTCGGCCCGGCTGGGGCCGATGACGGAACGGGCGGCGGTGCTGGCGGAAAGCTGGCTCAGGACCGAACGCAAGCGCGTCTCGGTCATCATCGAACCGGCCAGCATGGTGATCGTCGGCGGCATGGTGCTGACCATCGTGCTGGCCATCCTGCTGCCGATCTTCGACATGCAGGCGCTGGTCAGCGGCTAGCGATCCGCCAGCCGCCCCCCTCCCACAGCAGCGTTACCGGGCCGCCCTCCGCCTGAGCGTCAATCCGGCCCTCGCGAAGCTGCCCGTCGAGGCCGACCAGCAGATCGCCCCCCTCCAGCGCCAGCAGGCCCGGCCCTGCCCCCAGCCAGTCGAGCGCCAGGCTGCCGCTCAGCGCGCCGATCCTGACTGCCGCGCCCTCGGGCTCGGCCCGGGCGGTCGCCTGCCAGTCAGGGCCGCTCAGGCTGAGGTCGAACCCGTCCCAGCCCGCCAGCCGCCAGTCGAAGGCCGCGCCCGCCAGATCCCCCTGCCCCTGCGTGAAGCCGCTGTCATCCTCCAGCCCCGCGACCCAGCCGGGCAGCGCCCAGCCGGTCCGCTCGCTGACCATCCGCAGATGACCCAGCGTGCCCCCGAACACCAGCGCCAGACAGAGACCCAGCCAGAGACCGAGAAAGACGGCGAAAGCGCGGATCATCGCAGCGGCTCCAGTTGCAACTCGGCGTCCACAACACCCGGCGCGCTGCGCTCGATCATCAGGGCCGCCACCCCGTAGCCCGCAGCGCCGATGCCGTCGATCCAGGGCATCAGATCGGCGAAGGCGACCGATTGCAGGCTCAGTGCCACCCGCCCGTTCGGGGCATTGGCGAGCAGCGTCACCGCAGGCCGCAACCCCGCCGCGATGAGCCGCGCCTCGATCCCGCCCAGCCCCACAGGGACGACGCGCCCGGCGTCGGACGGGGCCGCGCGGGGGTCGGGCAGCGCCGCGATCTCGGCCTGACGGGCGCTGTACCAGGCCTGCGTGGCCCGCGCCGCAGCCAGATCGGCACCGGCGGCGGCGCGCGACTCGAGCAGCGGCAGCGCCAGCAGCACCACGAAGGCAAGCGGCAGCGCCCCAAGGAGCAGCAGCGCCAGCAGCAGCCTTTCGCGCGGGCTGCGGCGGGCGAGCTGGCGGGCAAGCGTTGCGATCATGGCTGCGCCTCCAGCGTCAGCGTGGCGCCGACGCCGCCGTCGGGGTCGATGGCCGAACGGCTGGTGCGCGCGGCCAGACCCACCGCGCCCAGCGACGCCACCAACGCGTCGAGCGCCTGGAAATCGGCGAGCTTCACCTCGACCGAAAGCCCGTCGGCACCCAGCGTGACCGCCTGCACGTCAGCCCCGCTCAGCAGCGGCGAGGCCTGCCGCAACAGGTCCAGCGGTCCCAGGGCGGCGACCTCAGGCTGGGCGGCGGCGCGGCGGCGCTCGATCTCGCGCATGACCTGCACCTCGAGGTCCAGAATGGGGCCCGAAGGCAGCAGGTCCCGACGCACCGCCGCCAGCGTCTCTGCCTGCACCGAGGCCGCCTGCGTCCGGTCGCGGGCGATCCCCAGACCCTGCGCCCCGGCCCAGCCCAGCGCCCCCAGCACGATCAGCAGCACCGGCCAGACCAGCCGCCGGATCCGGGCCTCGACCCCCTCGGCATCGGCGCGGGGATCGCGGGCGAAATCGACCGCAGCCTCGCCCAGCGCCATGACACCGGGGGTCAGCGCAGCCGGCAGGTCCCCGGCCTGCGAGACCAGACTCACCCCCTCGAAAAGCCCGGCAAAGGCCGAGGCCGTCTCGCCGGTCAGCAGGACCGCGCGGGGCGGCGCGCTGCCGGCCCGGGCCTCGGCCAGCGCAAGCGTCAGCATCCGCACCGCCAGCGCGTGTTCGGCGGCGAAGCCATCGGCCGGTCCCAGCCGCGCCACCACCCCGTCGCGATCCGCCTCGATCACCCAGAGGCCGGGTGCCGTGGGCAGGGCCAGGTAATCCGGCACCAGCCCCCGGCAGCGCGCCGCCGCCGGGCCCAGCGCACCGCGCCAGCGCAGCACCTGCATCCTCTCGGCGACGGCGACGCGGAACCAATCCTCGGCCCCGTCCAGCCGCGCGGGGCGCACGTCCAGTCCCGGCCCCATCCGGTCCAGAGCTTGCCGCCGCGCCACATCCTCGCGCGCGACGCCTTTCAGCGCTGCGGGCAGGCTCAGCGCGATAAGCGGCGCCTCGGCCCCCGGGACCAGCGCGACGAAGGGACCGGCGGGCGGCGACCCGTCGCCGATCCGCCAGGTCGCAGGCGCGGGCGCGCGTCGGCGGGCAGAGACGGAGTCACGCATTCTCAAGGCCTTGGCACAGACATTATCACGGCGCTGCGGCCCTCGGCCCCGCCCGTGTCCACCACAACAGACCGGCGCAGCACCAAGGTGTCAAGTCGCGCCTCGACCTCCAGCACGAAGCGCCGCGACGCAGCGCCCAGGCGCAGCGCCTCCAATGCCGTGGCGGCGGGCTCTCCCAGCCGCTGGCGCAGCCAGACCGCCAGAACCTCGGGGCTCGGGACCGGCTCGCTCTCCAGCCGCCGGACCAGCAGGTCAAGGCTCGAGCCCCCCAGATCGGGCAGCAGCGCGGCCAGCACCGGCGGCGGAAGGGTGTTGACGTTCATCGCCTCGCCGCCCGGCCAGGCGGCGATCAGCTGCGCCAGTGCCTGCCAGCTCTCGGGCTCGTCGGCCAGCGCCCCCAGCATCAGCGGCGCGCTGGGCAGCAGGTCCTCGGTGGCGGCGGCGATCTCGGTCAGGACCCGGGTCTGCGCCGCCTCTGACAGGCCCTGCGCCGCGGCAAGGCGCCGGAACGCGGCCTGATAGCTCTGGTCGGGATCGCCGCGCAGCAGGTTCAGGTTGAACCGCCCCTGAAGGTCGGAGACCCGCCAGGACAGGCTGCCACGGTCGAGCGGCACGCCGTCGCGCGGCCGTGCCCAATCCTGACGCCGGTTGACCTCGCCCCGCACGGGCAGCAGGCGGCGCACCTCCTCGACCCCGGCATCGAGGTAGAGTGCCGCCTGGTCCCCGGCGAACCGCCATTCCAGCCGGGCGCGCGCCGTCTCGGCCCGCAACAGCAGAGCCGCGGCCACCGCGGCAATGGCGGCGACGATCAGCAATGCCTGGATCAGCGCCATGCCCCGGCTGCGGCTCATCGCGCCACCACCAGCCTGAGGCGCCCCCAGGCCGCCGTTTCCAGCGTCACCTCATAGCCCGGCGCCAGCAGGCGCGGGTCGGGCGCGTCGCCCTCGGGCAGGCCCAGCGGCACGAGGGTCAGGGCGGTCACGCCCTCCAGCATCACCCGGGCGGGGCCGCCGGTGCCCGGCAGCGCCCGGGCCGCCTGACGGCTGAGCCGCCCCTCGGTGACCGACCACAGGACGCGGCCCGCGCCGCGCGCGGGATCGCCCGGCAGATCGGCCAGCCCGGCCCGCAGCCAGCGCAGCCGGCCCGGCTCGACCTCGATCCCGGCGGTCACGGTGTCGCCGAGCGTGCCGGTCGTGGCCACGGGCAGCGCGGCCTCCAGATCCTGCCGCAACGCTGACAGCGTGCGGATCAGCGCGGCCGAACGGTCATCGACCCGGCTCAGGACCGCACGCTGCTGGAATACGCCCCCCAGCGCCTGAACGCCCATGATCGAGACGACGGCCAGGATCGCCATGGCTGCCAACAGCTCGATCAGGGTGAAGCCGCGCCGCATCAGCGCCGCTCTCGCGGGACGATGGTGACGAAGCGCGCACCGGGGCGGCCCGGCGCGGACACGAGGATCGTCGCCTCGATCATCCCCGAGGCGGTCGCCGCCTCCTCGACCGTGACGCGCCAGTCGACAGGGCCCTGGGTGACCCGATCGGGCAGGCGGCGCCCGGCCTGCATGCCGCCAAGCCTGAGTTCGGCCGCCCGGTTCAGCGCCACTTCGGCGGCCAGCGCCCGGTCGACCTGCCCACCGACGCCGCGTTGCGCCTGATCGAGGCTGCGATAGGCCGCGACCGAGCCGATGGCCAGGATCGCCACCGCCACCGCCAGTTCGATCAGGGTGAAGCCCCTCACTCGCATGCCAGCGGCCCCCCGGCCGGGGCCCGGCAGATCCGCCGCTGGCTGCCGGTGAGGATCGTCACCGCATAGGGCGTGCTGCCGCCATCGGGGGCGATCTGGACCGGCGGCACCTCTTCCCTTGGGCCGTTGAGGCCGGGCAGATAGGGGCGGCCGGCGACCTCCCATGTCAGACGCGAGGCGCCGAGGGTCAGCGCCGGACCCTCGGCCTGCCATGCCGTGCCGGTGCGGCGCGCGACGGCCCAGCCGCCGTCGCCCGGAACAAGGCCCAGCGTCCCGCGGCCCAACAGGGCCCGGTCGCGCGCCCGCTGGTCGGCCTGCACCAGCCTCTCGGCCGCCGACACCGCCCCGGGTCGCGCAAAAATACCCCCGGCCGAGAGGCCGACGCCCAGCGACAGGATGGCGATGATCGCCACCACCACCAGCAATTCGATCAGCGTGAAGCCCCGCGCGGGGAGGCGGCTATCGCCCTTGCCAACTGGTGATATCGGCATCCGCGCCGCTGCCCCCGCTGCGCCCGTCAGCCCCGTAGCTCACGATGTCGAAATCCCCGTGCACGCCGGGCGAGAGATAGAGATAGGGCCGCCCCCAGGGATCGTCCGGCACCCGTTCCAGATAGCCGCCCTGCGCCCAGTTCTGCGGCACCGGCGCGGCGGTGGGCCGGGTCGCCAGCGCTGCCAGCCCCTGATCCGTGGTCGGCAGGCTGCCGGTATCCAGCCGGTAGAGGTTCAGCGCCGCGGTGATCGCCGCGATATCGGCCTGCGCCCGGGCGGCGCGCGCCTGATCGGGCCGGTCGATCACCCGCGGCACGATGACCACCGCCAGCAGGGCCAGGATCACCACCACCACCATGAGTTCGATCAGCGTGAGCCCCGCATCCCGTCTCAGGGCGCGCTTTTTCTGCGCGCGCGTCCCGGGGAAATCCGCTTTACTGTAGCCTGCCATCGTTCAACCAGATCCGTTCGAGATGCTCGTTTCCGACCCTAGCGCCGCTTCCCCTCCCCCACAACCGGGCGCAGAGGCTGCGCTGTGACCCTTGCGCTCCTCCTCGGGCTTCTGGGCGCGGCGATGGGCTCGTTCGCGGCGCTCCTGGCCGAGAGGCTGGTGCGGGGCGAGGGCTTCGTGGCCGCGCGGTCGCGTTGCCGGTCCTGCGGCACGGCGCTGGGCGCGGCCGAGCTGGTGCCGCTGCTGTCCTATCCGCTGCTCGGGGGGCGCTGTCGCCATTGTCGGGCGCCGATCCCGCCGGTGCTGTGGCAGGCCGAGATCACCGGCATGCTGATGGGCGTGGCGGCGGGGGCGCTGGCCTGGGATCCATGGCGGGGCCTCTTGATGGCGGGCTGGATGTGGAGCCTCTTGGCGCTGGCCGTGGCCGATCTGCGCTGGTTCCGCCTGCCCTTGCCGCTGTTGGCGCTCAACGCGGCGCTGGGCTTCGGGATGGCGATGGCGGGCGACGGGCTGGGCTGGCCCCTGCCCGGGGACCGGCTGACCATCGCCCTTGCCGGGGCGGCGGCGGGGGGCGGCGCCTTCTGGCTGATCCGCGCGGCCTATGCCCGGTTCGCGGGTCGGGCGGGCATGGGGCTGGGCGACGTGCTGCTGGCCGCCGCGCTGGGCCTCGCGCTGGGCATCCCGCGCCTGCCCACGGTGGTGCTGCTGGCCGCGCTGGCGGCGCTGTCGCTGGCGGTGATCCGGGCGCTGGTGAAGGGCCGCAGCCTCCGGCGGCTGGGCCGCGTGCCCTTCGGCGCGGCGCTGGCGCTGGCGGCGGCGCTGGTCGCGGTCTTCGTGCCCTACTGAGGCCTACTGACCCGGCGCCAAACGCGAGCGCAGCACCTCGCCGCGTTCCTCCAGAATGGGCAGCGCCACCGAGACCAAGAGCGAGTTGATCTCCTTGTAGGCCCTCAGCGCCTCCAGATGCCAATGGCTGGTGGCGAGGCTTTCGGCATTGCCGGCGCTCAGCCGCCCCAGATGGGCCTGATGGCTGTCCCTCTCCAGCGCCCGCATGACCTCTTTCTCGCGCATCAATTGCCGGGCGGCGTCCGGGTCGCCCGAGATCAGCACGTTCATCGCCAGTTGCAGGTTGGTCAGCACCCGCGCATGCATCGCCCTGAGTTCGTCCCGCCCCTTGGCCGAGAAGCTGCGCCCGCTCGCCGTCTTCTTCTGCGCCACCGGCAGCAGCGATTTGGCGACGATATCGCCCGCATATTCGAGGTTGATCGCAACCCCCGTCAGATGCAGGGATTCCCGCGCCTCGTCGGGGGTGAGGCCCCCCTCGTTCAGCGCGGCGAGGAACAGTTTCACATCGGCGTGGCGGCGGTTCATCTCCTCGTCCAGCGCGCTGGTCGCGGCCAGCAGGTCAGGCGGCGCCCCGTCCAGTAGCTGCGGCGCCGGGCGCAGCATTTCCTCCAGCGCGGCGCCCATCAGCAGCAGTTCCCGCTTGGCCGAGGCCAGCGCCAGCTGCGGCAGGGCCAGTGTCGCCCGATCCAGCGCCGTCTTGCGCCGCTGCCCGGCGATGACCGGCTGCGGCTGCTCGGGCGCCAGCCGTTCGGCCAGCCAGAGGGCGGGCCGGATCAGCGGCAGGGCGCAGACGGCGATCACCGCGTTGAAGACCACATGCGCGTTGACGATGCGGACCGAGGCCCCCTCGCCCAGCCAGGCGGGCAGGCCTGCGCCACTCATCCAGCCCAGCCACAGCAGGACCAGCGCCGCCGCGCCGCGCAGGATCAGGTTGCCCAGAGGGATGCGGCGCGAGACCGGGTCCATGCCCCGCGTCAGCCAGACGGCGATCACCGCCCCGCCGACATTGGCGCCCAGCAGCATCGGCAGCGCCGCGGTCATCGGCAGCCCGCCGCCCTGCGCCAGCGCCGCCAGCAGCAGCACCGTGGCGACCGAGGAATGCACCAGCCAGGCCAGCAGCGCCGCCACCAGGAAGGACATGAGCGCGTCGCGGCCGAGGTAATCCATGATGACCGGCAGCGCCGCCGATTCCCGCATCGGCAGGGTCGCCGCGCCGATCATCTGCAAGGACAGCAGCACGAAGCCCACGCCCAGCACGATGCGGCCGTATTGCTTGGCGCGCCGCGCCTCGACCTTCAGGAACAGCACGCAGCCGGTCAGGATCAGGATCGGCACCAGTTCGGAAAGGTCGAGCGCCAGCAGCCGCACCACCAGCGCCGAGCCCAGATCCGCCCCCAGCAGCGCCGCCAGCCCCGTCGCCACGGTGACGATGCCCGAGGCGGCGAAACCCGCCGCCAGCACGCCCACCGCCGTCGCGCTCTGCAACAGCATCGCCAGCACCATCCCGCCCAGCGCCGCCGTCACCCGGTTGCCCGAGGCGCCCTGCAAGCGGTCGCGCAAGGCCGCGCCATGCGCGCGCTCGATCCCGGTGCGGACCATGCGCACGGCATAGAGCAGCAGCATCACCGCCGCCGCCAGGTTGATGAGGATCAGGATCGGATGCATCGCGCGCCCCTATCGCGCCCGGCGGAAAAGCTGCGCCCGGGCATAAAGCGCTTCCATACGCCGCAACCGGTCCGCCGTCTCGTCCCAACTGCGGTTCTGCACGCCCGCGAGCAGCGCCTCGACCAGCATGACCAGCGCGGTGATCGAATCCCAGGCAGAAGGCGCTTCGATATGGCAGGGCAGGATATGCTGGGCATGGGCCGCGGCGGGCGAGACCCAGCGGTCGGTTATCAGCACCACCTCCGCCCCCTGCGCGCGTGCCATCTCGACGATATGCAGGACCGAGGCCTCGTAGCGGCGGATGTCGAAGGCCACCAGCACATCGCCCGGCCGCATGTCCAGCAGCGCGGGCGGCCAGGAATTGGGCAGGTTGGACCAGAGGCTCACCTCGCCCCGCGTCACGCGCAGGGTGGTTGCGAAATATTCCGCCACCGGATGCGTCAGGCGCCCGCCCAGCATGGCGATCCGCCGCTCGCGATCCGCCAGCAGCGCTGTCACCGCATCGAAGCCTGCGTGGTCGATCTGGCCCAGCGTGGCGGTCACATTCTCCACCACCTTGGCCGCGAAAGCGTCGAGCACATGGTCGCGCGCGCCCGCCCCCGCCCATTTCTCGCGCTTGGCGATGGGGGAGGCCAGCTTTTCGCCCACCTCCTCGCGCAGCTGGGCCTGAAACTCGGGATAGCCGGAATAGCCCAGCTTCTGCACCAGCCGCACCACCGTCGGCCCGCTGACCCCCGCCCCCCGCGCGACCGAGGCGACCGAGCCCAGCACCGCCACCGGGTAATTGCCCAGCATATGGGCGGCCAGCTGCCGTTCGGCCCGGGTCAGGTCCGGCATGGCGGCGCGCAGGCGCGCCTCTGGAGTATCCGCTGGCGTGTCGTTCATCGGGGTCCCGGCCTGGTGCTCAGAAAACAGCCTAGCGCCGTTTGTGCGATTTGTAACAGAAATTTCCCTTCCGAAAAGAACTTGACAGAATTGCCCGCGATGGCCGAGGCTTCACCCACCGATACCCGGAGTCCCTGCCCATGCCCCTCTCCGCCGCGCGTGCCGCCGACGCCCTTCTGCCGCATTTCGAGGGGCTGGTGGAGCACTGGGATGCCGCGGGCGCGCCCGGTCCGGGCGAGGGGCCGGCGGGGCTGGTGCTGATCTGCGACCATGCCTCGAACGTGCTGCCGCTGGACTGGCCGGCGCTGGGCGGCGATCTGGGATTGTCGGCCGAGGCGCAGGTCTCGCACGCGGCCTGGGACATCGGCGCGCTGGGTTTGGCGCGGGGGCTGGCGGCCCGGCTGGCACCGGTCACGGGGGGCACGGTGCTGGTCTCGGCGCCATTGTCGCGGCTGGCCTATGACCTCAACCGCGCGCCTGACCATCCCGCCGCCATGCCGCCGATGTCCGAGGTCCACGAAGTCCCCGGCAACCGCGACCTGACCGCCGCCGACCGGCTGGCCCGGACCGAGGCGATCTGCCTGCCCTTCCACGCCACCCTCGCGACCGAGATTGCGCGTCTGGTCGCCCGCGGCCGCCGCCCGGCGCTGATCGCTGTCCATTCCTTCACCCCGGTCTATTTCGGCATGAAACGCGCCGTCGAATTCGGGGTGATCCATGACGACGACCAGACCCTCACCCATGCGGTGATCGAGGCGGCCAAGGGCTGCGGCCTCGATACCCGCCTGAACGAGCCCTATTCGGCGGCGGGCGACGTGACCCATACGATCCGCCTGCATGCCGTGCCGCTCAGGCTGCCGAACACCATGCTGGAGATCCGCAACGACCTGATCGCCGACGCCCCGGCGCAGGAGGCCATGGCCGACCGGCTGGCCCCGGTGCTGGCCGCGGCGCTGACCGCGACGGGGGCCGTCTGATGCCCCGCGTCCTGGTCACCTATGTCCGCTGGGTCGAAAGGTTCAACTGGCTCTTCGGCCGGATCGCCATGTATGCGCTCTTGGCCCTGATGGGCGTCATGCTCTACGGCGCGCTGGCCCGGGCCGTCGGCAACCCGCCGATCTGGACCGACGAGATGGCCCAGTTCCTGCTGATGGGCTATTTCATGATCGGCGGCGCCTATGCGCTGCAACTGGGCTCGGCCGTGCGGATGGACCTGCTCTATTCCCGCTGGTCCGACAAGACGCGGGCGCTGGTCGACATCCTGACCGTGGGCTCGCTGCTCTTCTACCTCTGCGTCCTGCTCTGGGGCGGGTGGGAGAGCCTGCAATACGCGCTGGAATACGGCGAACGGCGCCGCGGCACCTGGCGGCCCTACATGGCGCCGGTCAAGGCGATCATGGTGCTGGGCATCCTGATGATGATCCTGCAGGTCCTGGCCTTCACCATCCGCGACATCGCGCGCCTGAAAGGCGAGGAGATCTGATGCCCACCGAGATGATCGCCGCGCTGATGTTCGGCAGCCTTCTGCTGCTGATGCTGACCGGACAGCGCATGTTCGGCGTGATCGGCTTTGTCGCCGTGGTGGCCGCGCTGTTCCTCTGGGGCGACCGGGGCGGGCATGACATCGCCTTCTCGCAGGCCTTCAAGCTGATGAACTGGTTCCCGCTCATCACGCTGCCGATGTTCATCTTCATGGGCTATGTGCTGTCGGAATCGCGGCTGGCCGATGACCTTTACCGCATGTTCCACGTCTGGTTCGGGCCGGTGCCCGGGGGCCTCGCCATCGGGACCATCGTGCTGATGGTGCTGATTTCGGCGATGAACGGGCTGTCGGTGGCGGGGATGGCCATCGGCTCGACCATCGCGCTGCCGGAACTCCTGAAACGAAACTACGACAAGCGGATGGTCACAGGGGTCATTCAGGCCGGGTCATCGCTGGGCATCCTGATCCCGCCCTCGGTCGTCATGGTGCTTTACGCGATGATCGCCCGGCAGCCGGTGGCGCAGCTGTGGCTGGCGGGGATCCTGCCGGGGCTGCTGATGGCCTCGCTCTTCATCGCCTATATCTGGCTGCGCTGCCGCATCAACCCGGCGCTGGGCCCGGTGCTGTCGGCCGAGGAACGCGCGGCGATCTCGACATCCGAGAAATACCGGCTGCTGCTGGCGGGCGTCCTGCCGCTGGGCATCTTCCTGGTGATGATGGTGCCCTTCATCCTGGGCTATACGCGGCTGGTTGAAAGCTCGGTCATCGGTGCGCTCGCCGCCGTCGCCGCCTCGGTCTACAAGAAGCGCATGACGCGGCAGGTCTGGGAGACGTGCCTGGTGCAGACCCTCTCGGTCAGCTGCATGTTCCTGTGGATCATCCTGGCGGCGCTGGCCTTCGGGGCGATCTTCGACGGGCTGCGCGCGGTTGAATTCGTCCGCGAGTTCTTCATCACCGATCTGGGCCTCAACCGCTGGCAGATCCTGATCCTGATGCAGCTCAGCTTCATCCTGATGGGGACGTTCCTGGACGACACCGCCATGCTGGTGATCGTGGCGCCGCTCTATGTGCCGATCGTCCGGGCGCTGGAATTCGATCTGGTGTGGTATGGTGTCCTCTACACGATCACCTGCCAGATCGCCTATATGACGCCGCCCTTCGGCTATAACCTGTTCCTGATGCGCGCCATGGCACCGTCGAGCGTGTCGCTGGCCGATATCTACCGCTCCATCGTGCCTTTCGTGGGGGTGATGATTCTGGGCCTCGCGCTCATCATGATCTTCCCGCAGATCGCGCTCTGGCTGCCGCAGACGCTGTATAATCCCTGAACCCCAGAAGGCCCGAAGGCCCGCCCCAAGTCCAACAGAAGGAGATACGGAAATGACGACGACGAGACGGAAGTTCCTGACCACCAGCGCCCTCGGCGGCGCAGCGGCCCTGGCGGCTCCGGCGGTTCACGCGCAATCGACGATCCGCTGGCGGATGCAGACCTATGCGGGCGCCGCGCTGGGCGAATTCGTGGTGAAACCGGCGGTCGACATGTTCAACGCCATCGCCGGCGACGAGATGCAGATCGACCTCTATTACGCCGACCAGATCGTACCGACGGGCGAATTGTTCCAGGCCCTGCAGCGCGGGACCATCGACTGCGTGCAATCGGATGACGATTCCATGGCCTCGCCCACCGAAGTGACGGTGTTCGGCGGCTATTTCCCGCTGGCCAGCCGCTATTCGCTGGATGTGCCCGCGCTGTTCAACGACTGGGGCCTGAACGAGATCTGGGGCGAGGCCTATGCCGCCGTGGGCGTGAAGCACATCTCGGCCGGGTCGTGGGATCCGTGCCATTTCATCACCTCCTCGCCGATCACCTCGCTGGCCGATCTGCAGGGCAAGCGGGTCTTCACCTTCCCCACCGCCGGGCGCTTCCTGTCGCAGTTCGGCGTCGTCCCGGTCACCGTGCCGTGGGAGGATGTGGAGATCGCGCTGCAGACGCGCGAGATCGACGGCGTGGCCTGGTGCGGCGCGACCGAGGCCTATACGGTCGGCTGGGCCGATGTCACCAGCCATTTCCTGACCAACAACATCTCGGGCGCCTGGATCGGGCATTTCTTCTCGAACATGGACCGCTGGAACGAGCTGTCGCCGAAGCTGCAGAATCTGGTCGCGACCTGCTTCGAGCAGTCGCATTACTACCGCCAGCACTGGTACTGGGCGGGCGAGGCGCGCTACCGGACGGAAGGCACCAAGCTGGAACTGACGGCGATCCCCGATGCCGAATGGGCCACCGTCGAGACCGCGGCACGGACCTTCTGGGACGAGATCGGCGCCGAAAGCGAGACCAAGGCGCGGGTCGTGCAGATCTTCAAGGATTACAATTCGGCCATGGACCGCGCCGGGCGGCCCTACCGCTATTCGTGACCGGGACGCGGGGGGCTGCTCGCCCCCCATGAAACGAAAAAGTGCGGGGGGCTGCTCGCCCCCCGCGCCCCCTCGCCCAAGGGGCCCACGGGCCCCTTGGGGAACCCCGTGCGTATTTCAGACAAGATGATGGGGCGCAGGGTGCGCCCGGTGAGGACGAGATGAGCGGATATCTGACGCTGGAGACCCTGGGCGCGGCCTTCGAGGCGGGCGAGATCGACACCGTGGTGGTGGCGGGTGTCGACATGCAGGGGCGGCTGATGGGCAAGCGCTTTCATGCGGCGCATTTCCTCAGCCACGGCTGGGAAGAGACGCATTGCTGCAATTACCTGCTGACCGTCGACATGGCGATGAACCCGGTCCCGGGTTACGAGGCGGCGAGCTGGGCGCAGGGCTATGGCGATTACCTGATGAAGCCCGATCTGGCGACGCTGCGCCGGGTGCCCTGGCTCGAGGGCACGGCGCTGGTGCTCTGCGATCTGCTCGACCATCACACGCATGAGGAAATCGCCGTCAGCCCGCGCGCGATCCTCAAGCGGCAGATCGCCCGGGCCAAGGCGCTGGGCTATGACGCGATGATGGCGACGGAGCTGGAATTCTTCGTCTTCGAGAACAGCTATGAGCAGTTCCGCGACACGGGATTCCAGAATCTGGTGCCGATCTCGGGCTATAACGAGGATTACCACATCTTCCAGACCACCAAGGAAGAGCCCCTGATGCGGGCCCTGCGCAACGGGCTTTATGGCGCGGGCATCCCGGTCGAGAATACCAAGGGCGAGGCCGAGGCGGGCCAGGCGGAGGTCAACATCCGCTATGCCGATGCCCTGACCACGGCCGACCATCACACGATCACCAAGGCGGCAACGCGCGAGATCGCCCATGCGATGGGCAAGTCCGTGACCTTCATGGCCAAGTATCATCATGACAAGGCGGGCTCGTCCTCGCATGTCCACCAGTCGCTGTGGGGGACGGATGGCAGCGCCGCCTTCGCCGACAAGGCGGACGAGAATGGCATGTCCGCGCTGATGAAGCATTTTCTGGCCGGTCAGCTGGCCCATGCGCGCGAGATCACCCTGTTCCTCGCGCCCTATGTGAACAGCTACAAGCGCTTCTGCGTCGGGCTCTTCGCGCCGACCAAGGCGGTCTGGTCCGCCGACAACCGCACCGCGGGCTTCCGGGTCTGCGGCGCCGGGACCAAGGCGGTGCGGGTCGAATGCCGGATCGGCGGCGCCGACCTCAACCCCTATACCGCCTGCGCGGCGCTGCTCGCGGCGGGGCTGGACGGGATCGAGCAGAAGCTGGCACTGGAGCCGGAACTGAAGGGCGACATGTACGCGGCCGAAGGCGCGCGCGAGATCCCCAAGACCCTGCGCGAGGCGGCAGATCTGGCCGAGGGTTCGTCCTGGCTGCGCGGCGCATTGGGCGCGGCGGTGGTCGAGCATTACGTTCACGCCGCCCGCTGGGAAATCGCCGAGGCCGACCGGGTCGTCACCGACTGGGAGCTGAAGCGGGGCCTGGAACAGGCCTGAGCCCCGGGACCCGATGCAGCATGGCGCAGCCCCGGCACCCCCTTGAACGGACAGCCCCGCCCCCGCCCTGCGGCGCGCGGCGCGCCGCCCCGCGCGTCCCGGGCAGGCGCGGTCGCGGCCCCGTGTCTGGGCCGGAGCGGCGAAAAATGATAGTCTTCGCCTCATTGAAACCCGCCCCGGTCCGGTCCGGGCCGTGGCGGCCTGCCATGAGGTTTGACATGAAAAGACGTTTTTCCGCCCTGGCCGTGGCCGGGATTGCCCTGCTTCTTGCCGCCCCCGCCGCTGCCACCATCTCGCGCGGGTGCAGCGCCAGCATCGCCGTCATGGGGCCGAACATTTACAACAATCTCCAGCCGCTGATCGAGATGGACGCCTCGGGCACCTGTTCGAACGGGCGGCCGAACCAGTGCCGGGTCAATGCCCATGGCGCGCTGAGGGCCTGTATCGGGGCGCTGTGGAACGAGCGGCGCAGCCATGCCATCCCGGCGGCCTGCCTGGCCTCGGTCGGGGGCAACAACCGCATGAACTGGACGCGCTGGGTGGGCATCTATCCGCATCTGCCGCATGGCCAGAACAGCCTTCTGGACCGGGTGCGGGTCGAGGCCTGCTGCCCGACCGACCGCTTCGACGTGGTGCATGTGCTGGTGCGCTACGGGATCGACGGCGACAACGGCTGCGCCGGTCAGGTCGACGGGCGGTTCCGCACCGTCGATCAGGGCGACCTGGACGCCAATTTCCGCATTGATTGCGGCGCGCAGCGGGCCCGGGGCCTCTGCGGGCCGATCCGGCGGACCAATCCCTAGACGAACACCGGCGGGGGCGGGCCGAAGCGCCCTGCCCCCGCGCTGACCAAGGAGCCAGAATGACCACCATCAAATGCCTCTCGCCCGTCGACGGGCGGATCTATGCCGAGCGGCCCGCCCTGCCCTTGGCCGAGGCCCAGGCCGCCGCTGCCCGCGCCAAGGTAGCGCAAAAGGCCTGGGCCGCGCGCCCGCTGGCCGAGCGCATCGCGCTGGTGATGGCCGGGGTCGAGGCGCTGAACGCGATGAAAGCGCCGGTGGTCGAGGAACTGGCCTGGCAGATGGGCCGCCCCACCCGCTATGGCGGCGAATTCGGCGGCATGAACGAACGTTCGCGCTACATGGCCAGCATCGCCGAGACGGCGCTGGCCCCGACGATGGTCGAGGATGGCACCACCTTCCGCCGCTATATCGCGCGGGAGGCGGTGGGCGTGGTGCTGGTCATCGCGCCCTGGAACTATCCCTACATGACGGCGATGAACACGATTGTTCCCGCGCTGATCGCCGGGAACAGCGTCATGCTGAAACACGCCTCGCAGACCCTGCTGGTGGGCGAGCGGATCGCGATGGCGATGGCCGAGGCGGGGGTGCCCGCGGATGTCTTCCAGAACGTCGTGCTGGACCACGCCACGACCGAGGCGCTGATCGGTGCCCGGGCCTTTGGCTTCGTGAATTTCACCGGCTCGGTGGGCGGCGGTGTCGCCATCGAGAAGGCGGCGGCGGGCACTTTCACCGGCGTCGGGCTGGAACTGGGCGGCAAGGACCCGGGCTATGTCCGGGCCGATGCAGACCTTGACGCGGCGGTGGACAGCCTGATGGACGGCGCCATGTTCAACGCCGGTCAGTGCTGCTGCGGGATCGAGCGGATCTATGTCCACGAATCGCTCTATGACGCCTTCGTCGAGAAATCCGTGGCCTGGGTGAAGGCCCTGAAACTCGGCAACCCGTTCGAGCCGGAAACCACCCTCGGCCCGATGGCCCATGCCCGTTTCGCCCGCATCGTCCGCGAGCAGGTGGCCGAGGCCGTGGCCGCCGGTGCCACGCCCCTGATCGACCCCGCGCTGTTTCCGGCCGATGACGGCGGCGCCTATCTGGCGCCGCAGATTCTGGTCAACGTGGATCATTCCATGCGGGTCATGACCGAGGAAAGCTTCGGCCCGGTGGTCGGCATCATGAAGGTCTCGGGTGACGAGGAAGCCATCGCCCTGATGAACGACTGCCACTACGGGCTCACCGCCTCGATCTGGACCGCCGACACCGAGGCCGCGGCCGCAATCGGCGCGCGGATCGAGACGGGGACCGTGTTCATGAACCGCTGCGACTATCTCGACCCGGCCTTGTGCTGGACCGGCTGCAAGGATACCGGCCGGGGCGCCGCGCTGTCGGCGCTGGGTTATCAATCGGTCACGCGGCCGAAATCCTACCATCTGAAGAAGGTCACGAAATGAACGTCCCCACCATGAACTGGTCCTACCCTACGGCCGTGAAATTCGGCGTGGGGCGCATCAAGGAACTGGCCGATCACGCCAAGGCGGTCGGCATGAAGGCGCCGCTGCTGGTCACCGACAAGGCGCTGGCCGCCCTGCCGATCACCGCCGAGGCGCTTTCGGTGCTGGAGGCGGGCGGGCTCGGCAAGGCCCTCTTCTCCGAGGTCGACGCCAACCCGACCGAGGCGAACATGGCCGCGGGCATCGCCGTCTACAAGGCGGGCGGGCATGACGGGGTGATCTGCTTCGGCGGCGGCTCGGCCCTGGATCTGGGCAAGATGATCGCGCTGATGGCCGGGCAGCCGGCCACGCTCAGCGTCTGGGATCTGGAGGATATCGGCGACTGGTGGACCCGCGCGGATGCGTCGAAGATCGCACCGATCATCGCCGTGCCCACGACCGCCGGCACCGGCTCGGAAGTGGGCCGCGCGGGGGTGCTGACCAACGCCACGACCCACAAGAAGAAGATCATCTTCCACCCGGCGCTGATGCCGAAGGTGACGATCTGCGATCCGGCGCTGACCGTGGGGATGCCGCGTTTCATCACGGCCGGCACCGGCATGGATGCGCTCGCGCATTGCCTCGAGGCCTATTGCAGCCCCTTCTACCACCCGATGTCGCAGGGCATCGCGTTGGAAGGCATGCGGCTGGTGTTCGAGAACCTGCCCAAGGTCTACGCCAATCCCGGCGATCTGGAGGCCCGCGCGCATATGATGTCGGCCGCGGCCATGGGGGCCGTCGCCTTCCAGAAGGGCCTCGGCGCCATCCATTCGCTGAGCCATCCGATCGGCGCGGTCTACAACACCCACCACGGCACGACGAACGCCGTGGTCATGCCGATGGTGCTGGATTTCAACCGCCCGGCCATCGAGGACCGCCTGACCCGCGCCGCCGCCTATATCGGCATCGCGGGCGGGTTCGAGGGGTTCCGCGCCGCCGTCATGGACCTGCGCAAGACCCTCTCGATCCCCGAGACCCTGACCGCGCTGGGCGTGACCAACCCCGACCTCGCCACCCTGACCGAGATGGCGCTGGAGGACCCCTCCTGCGGCGGCAACCCCATCGAGATGAATGCCGCAAATACCCGCGCCCTGTTCGAGGCCTGCCTCTGAGACCGGAAACGCCGCGCCCTTGCGGGGGCGCGGCGGTTCAGTCTTCCTCGTCGTCCGGGACCGGCGGTTCGGCGGTGGGGATCCGGTAATCCTCGCGGAACCAGCGGGCCAGATCGACATCGGCGCAGCGTTTCGAGCAGAAGGGCCGGTAGGCTTCGACCATCGGCTTGCCGCATTGCGGGCATTTGCCGCTCATGTCAGCCAGTCCGGCAGGGGCGCACGATCCCGGCGCCGCGTCAGTTCGAAATTGCCCAAGGGCGTCCAGCCCGCGACCGAGGCCTCGCCAGCGTCCGCGCGCAACGCCTTGCTGATCACCTGTTCCAGCACATGCCGGTCACGCTTGGGACAGGGGGCGAAATCGACGATCACCATCCCGCCAAGCCCGCGCAGCCTGAGTTGCCGCGGCAGGTCGCGCGCCGCGGCGATCGAGGCCTTCAGCCCCGCCGCGGGCGAGGTATCGGCGCCGGTGTTCACATCGACCGCGACGAAAGCCCGCGTCGCCTGGATATGCATCGAGGCGCCGCCTTCCAGCCGCACCTCGGGCGTGAGCAGCGCGGCGATCTGATCGAGCGCGCCGGAATGTTCCAGCGCGTCGGGGCCGTCATCGACCTCATCGACATCGCCCCAGTCGCGCCACGCCAGTTCATGCGGCCCGGGCGCGTCGACCAACAGTTCCGGCCCGCCCGTGAGGTCCGCCAGAACCGCTTCGGCCAGGACCCGCATCTGGGCGATATCGGTGGTGATTTCCTCGTCCGAAGCCGCCTCGCAGGCCGAGCGCAGGATCAGGCCCAGACTCTCGTCCGCGCCCTGCATCCCCTCGGTGGCCAGCGCGGCGAGGTCGGCCCGGAGCCCCTCGTCCCGGATGGCGCGCGAGATGTTGAGGCCCGGCGCCTCGGGCGTGACGATGGCATAGCGGGACTTGAAGAGCAGGCGTTGCGTCAGCGGCAGGGCCTTGCCCGGCTCGGAGGCACCGGCAACCTGCACCAGAATCTTCTGCCCCGGCGCCAGCCCCTTGGGCGCGCGCAAAAAGCCGGACAGGCCATCGGGCAGATCGACGAAGACCCCGCCCAGCCCCTTGACCGGCCGCCCGACAACGCCGCGCAGGATGGCGCCCGGGGCGATCCCGTCCTCGTCGAGTGCGAGGTCGGTCAGTTGTCCGTCCACCATCAGCGCCGCAACTTCGCGCGCGCCGATATGGCCTAGGGCGATCACGCTGCCCTTCATGCCTGATACCCCGCGGCGTTGAGGAGCGTGGCGGTCTCGGCCAGCGGCAGGCCGACAACCGCGCTGAACGAGCCCTGAATCCACGGGATGAAGGCCCCGGCCCGGCCCTGAATGCCGTAGCCGCCGGCCTTGCCCTGCCATTCGCCGCTGGCGAGGTAGGAATTCAGCTCATCGTCGGACAGGCGCTTCATCTTCACCGCGGTTTCCACCACCCTCTCCCAGACCTGCGCGCCGCGCTTCACCGCCACGGCGGTAATCACGGTATGCCGCCGCCCGGCCATGTCGGTCAGGAACTTCGCCGCCTCGGCCGCGCTTTCGGGCTTGCCCAGAATGCGGCGGCCCAGGGCCACGGTGGTATCGGCGCAGAGCACGATCTCATCCCCGGCGGCCTGAACGGCCGCCGCCTTTTCAGCCGCCATGCGCGCGCAATAGGGGCGCGGCAATTCGCGGGGACGGGGCGTTTCGTCGATATCGGCGGGGCGCACGGCATCCGGGACGATGCCGATGGTCGCCAGCAGGTCCAGCCGCCGGGGGCTGGCCGAACCCAGAACAAGCTTCATCACTTGAAGCGATAGTTGATCCGGCCCTTGGTCAGATCGTAGGGCGTCATCTCGACCTGAACCCGGTCGCCTGCGAGGACACGGATGCGGTTCTTCCGCATCTTGCCTGCCGTATGCGCGATGATCACATGGCCGTTGTCCAGCTCGACCTTGAACGTCGCGTTCGGCAGGAGTTCCTTCACGACGCCGGGAAATTCGAGCAGTTCTTCCTTGGCCATGGTCTCTCCAAATGGGTATCCGCCCGCATGAAGCAGGCGCCAGCCATATGCGCCTTCAAGGGCGGGTTTTCAAGGATTAACTTGCACCGCGCCGCAGGGTTCCCTTGGCCAGCCGCGCCTCCTGTTCTTCCCAGTGCCGGAAATTGAGCACCCCGCCATTGGCGCGCGTCCAGGCGATCAGATCGCGCGACACGCGGTCCATCATCCAGCAGGCCTCGTCCATGCCGCTCATCACCAAAAGTCCGTCCTCGGGCCAGCCCTGATCCGGCGGGCCATAGAGGGCCGAGGCGCCGGTATTCTCCTCGACGCCCGCGCACCAGGGCGCCTTGCCGACCAGGCAGGAATGCGCGGCGACGCACTGGTTTTCCAACGCCCTCGCCTGCGCGCCGATGCGGACCCGCCAATAGCCCGCGCGCGTTTCGGTGCAGGACGGGACCAGCAGGATGTCCACCCCCTCCTCGGCCAGCTTGCGGGCCAGCAGGGGGAATTCGCTGTCATAGCAGATCGCCACGCCGATCCGGCCCAAGGCCGTGTCGAAGACGGTCAGCCCCTCCGTCCCCGGCACGACGTTCCATTCCTCGCGCTCGAAGCGGGTCATGATCTGCTTGTCCTGATGGCCAATCACCCCGCCCGGCCCATAGAGCGTGGCGCGGTTCACCGGCCGCTCACCGGTGAAGACGGGGCCGGAGGGGCCGAGGATATGCACCCCGTGCCGCGCCGCCAGCGCGCAGAACAGCGCGTCCATGGCCGGGCGGTGGCGGGCGACCTCGTGCAGCGCGCGTTCCAGATCCGCCGCGACCTCGGCCCCGCCGAGGCTGGCCAGTTCCATCGCCCCGTATTCGGGAAAGACCAGCAGTTCCGCCCGGGCCCCAGCGGCATTGCCGACCCAGCCCGCGATCTTGGCCTCGTATTCGGCGAAACTGTCAAACCAGTCCAGCGGATAGGCGGCGACAGCGATGGTGACCTCGGTCTGGGCGTCGGTCATGGCAGCTCACGGATCCAGAATTGCAGGGGTTTCGGTGTTTCGAGGCTATCGCCCAGATCCTTCCAGCGGAAGGTGGCGATGGCGCCGGGCAGGGGCGCATAGCCCCGCGCCCGCCAGAACCCGTCCAAGGGACGGTAACCGGCGGGATGCGCCGGGTGATCCGCAGGCCGCTCGACCCGGCAGAATGCGACATGGCGACGGCCCAACGTGGCCGCTTTCGCCTCGCGGATGTCAAAGAACCGATGTCCGACGCCCCGGCCGCGGTATTCCGGCAGCAGCACCGATTCGGCACAATAGAAAATGTCAGACAGCGCCAGCCCCGAGGAGGCGAAGGCCTGGGCGAAATCCTCGGCGTGGTCTTCCATCGGCGTGCCGGTGGCGGCGCCGACCAGCGCCTCGCCGTCAAAGGCCCCCGCCACCACCGCCCGCGGGTTGTCGCGGTAGGGCGCAAGGTATTCGCGCTCGTAGTCCAGCGAGCCGTCATAGAGATAGGGCCAGTCGCGAAACACCGCGATGCGGAGCCGCGCCACGCCGTCCAGCGCCGCGTCCAGCGCCGGGCCGGAAAGCGCCTCGACCCTCATCCGCCGACCTGCCGCAACCATTCCTGCAGATTGTAATAGGTGGTGACGCGGGTAATCTTGCCATCCTTGAGGCTGAAGAACCCGCCCGCGGGCAGGACATAGGTCTGGCCATGCGCCTCGGGCAGGCCCGGATCGGTCTTGAGGTACGTGCCGTTCACGATGAACTCGGCCGCGCCGCGCGTGCCGTCCTCCGAGCCATAGACCACCATCTCGGTCAGGGTCTCGCGGTAGGTCTCGCTCATATGGGCGCAGAACTCGGCGAAAGCCTGTTTGCCCAGACGGGCCGTGCCTTCGTTGACGTGATGGGCGAAATCCGCGTGCAGGCAGTCCAGCATCCCGGGAATGTCGCCCCGGTTGAAGGAATCGTAATAGGTCTGGATCGTGGCGCGGGCGGTGTCTGCTGGATTCACACTGGTCTCCTGTTTCTTTTCAGGAAACATAACGCCACCGGGCGCAGATTGAAGACCGAAAAACGTCAGGGGCGGGCCGTGATGCGACCCGCCCCGAGAGTGTCAGGCCAGCGCGGCGGCGACCGCCACCGACAGCGGGGTCGTCGGGCGCCCGATCAGCCGCGACAGCGTGCGGCTGTCGTCCTGAAGCGCCCCCTCGGCCGAGCGCGCGTCGCTGTCGGCGAGGATCTGGGCGAAACCCTCGGGCAGGCCGAAGCTTTTCAGCAGATCGGCATAGGCGGCCTGCGGCATCGGCGCATAGGGCACCTCTTTGCCCGCCTGGCGCGAGACCTCGGCGGCGAAGTCGGTCATGGTGAAGGACTCGTCGCCAGCCAGTTCATAGACAGTGCCGGTATGCCCGTCCTCGCTGGCCACCACGGCGATCGCCTCGGCGAAATCGGCGCGGGTGGCGGGCGAGACCTTGCCCGAGGCATTGACGCCGACGATGGCGCCCGCCGCCAGCGACCCTGCCAGGTTGCCGGTGTAATTCTCGGTGTACCAGCCGTTCCTGAGCACCGTCGTCGGCAGGCCCGAGGCGGCGAGCGCGATCTCGGTCGCCTTGTGGTCCTCGGCCAGGATCATCGGCGAGTCGGTGCCTTTCAGGATCGAGGTATAGATCACCCGCCCGACCCCCGCGGCCTTGGCGGCGGCGATGACGTTGCGGTGCTGGCCGGCGCGGTCGTTGAAATCGCTGGAGGAGATCAGGACCAGCACATCGACGCCCTTGAGCGGCGCCTCCAGCGTGGCGGGGGCGGCATAGTCGAAGGCGCGCGCCTCGACCCCCAGATCGGCGGCCTTGGCGGGATCGCGCACCAGCGCAACCAGATGGGCGCCGGGCGCGCGACGTTTCAGGGCGGCAACGGCCAGACGGCCGAGGTGGCCGGTGGCGCCGGTGATGGCGATGGTCTGGGTCATGGGGTGGTCCTTTCAGGGCATTCCGGGTTGGTGATGTCCCATCTAGACCTTTACTTACGAAATGTAAGTACCTACATAAATGTTAGTATACCGAGGAGCCGAACATGGAGATTTTCGACCCGACGGCCGACCGCGCCAAGGAAATGCTCGATGCCTATGCCCGGGCCGATGTGATGGCGGCCGACTGCCCGTCGCGTCCCGTCTTGCAACACCTGACCAGCCGCTGGGGCGTGCTGGTGATGGCGGCGCTGGCGACCGGCACGCATCGTTTCTCGGAATTGCGGCGCCGCATCGGCGGGGTCAGCGAGCGGATGCTGGCCCAGACCCTGCAACAGCTGGAGGGCGACGGCTTCGTCCTGCGGCGCGATTATGGCGAGGTGCCGCCCCGGGTCGATTACTCGCTGACGCCGCTGGGCGAGGGCGCGGCGGTGCATCTGGTGGCGCTGGCCAGCTGGATCGAGGCCAATTTCCCCGCCATCGCCGAGGCGCAGGCCGCTCTCAGCGCTCCGGCGGACCGAAGCGTTCCTGCATCCGCTTGAGGATCTGGTCGCGGGTCTGGCGGTAAGCCTGCAGCTTGGTCTCGCGGGTTTCGCCCAGGCCGGTCGGGTCCATGATCGGCCAGTATTCGACATCGGTATGGGCGTAGCGGGTGAGTTCCAGCGCCGCGCGCTGACTGGCGGGCGAGAGGGCGACGATCAGGTCGAAGCCGGACAGGTCGTCCCCCCAATCCATCATTTCCTCGAAACTGCGCGAGCGGTGGCGCGACAGTTCCACCCCCTTCTCGGCGCTGACGGCGATGGCGAAACCGTCGATGTCGAGGTCGTTGTGTACCCCGGCCGACTGCACATAGGCGCGCTGGCCATAGAGCTGTTTCATGAAGCCTTCGGCCATCGGCGACCGGACTGCGTTATGATCGCAGCAGAACAGGACGGAACTGGGAAAGCCTGAACCCAAGATCACGCCCCGCGGTTCAGGACGCTGATGAGGGTGAACAGGCGCCGCGCCGTATCGAGGTCGATCTCGGCCTTGCCCTCAAGCCGCTCCTGCAGGACCCGCGCCCCCTCGTTGTGGATGCCGCGGCGGGCCATGTCGATGGCTTCGATCTGGCTGGGCGGCAGGCGCTTCACCGCGTCGAAATAGGAGGCGCAGATCTGGTCGTAATCCTTCACCACCTGCCGGAACGGACCCAGCGCCAGATGCAGCTCGCCCACCCTTGCGCCGTCTTCCTGCGCGATCTCCACCACCAGCCGCCGCTCGCGGATCGCCAGACCCAGCCGGTAGGGGCCGGGGGGCACCGGGCGGTCGTCGCGGTCGGGCAGCAGGAAGGAATTATCCTCGAGCAGGTCGAAGACTGCCACCTTGCGCTCCTGCTCCATCTCGGGCGTGGGGGCGGGAAGGCCGGAATCGTCGATGTCGATGTGGCAGATGCGGCTCATGCGTCGGTCTTTCAGGAGTGACCCGTCGGTCATGCCCCAGCACCGCCCCCGGATCAAGGCATCCTTGGCGTCTCAGCCGTGGACCCGCTCCATCGCCCGCCTGAGATCGGCCTGCAGATCCGCAAAGTCACGGCCGATGGTCGCCTCGGGCTTGCCGACCAGCACATAATCCCAGCCGGGGCGGCCCATTTCGGGCAGGATCTCACGCGCGAGCGCCCGCAGCCGCCGCTTGGCGCGGTTGCGGGCCACCGCGTTGCCGACCTTCTTGGAACAGGTGAAGCCCACGCGGATGCCCTGCGCGGCCTCGGTCGCGGCACGCTCGCGCGCCTGCAACAGGAAACCCGCCACGGGAGCGCGGCGGGCGCGGGCAGCGAGCAGGAACTCGGCCCGTTTCTTCAGGACGATCAGGCATGAGGAAACCGCCGGGGCCGCCTGCATCCCCGTGTCGGGGCTGCCTTGGGGCGCGTCCGGCGGCGTCATATCCGTGCCGAAGCGGAAGGCCTCAGGCCGACAGCTTCTTGCGGCCGCGGGCGCGGCGCGCGTTCAGGATCTTCTGGCCGCTTTTGGTCGCCATGCGCGAGCGGAAGCCGTGGCGCTTCTTGCGAACCAGGTTCGACGGCTGGTAGGTGCGTTTCATCGCAACGGTCCTTCTGTCATGCCCGAATCCGGGAAAGGGATTCGAGGGCGTCATGTTCCGAGGGCCGGGCAATAGCCGGGCCAGCCGCGCAAGTCAACAAAGCCGCAGCGGGTTTTCGCAGAAAAAGGCGCGCTTGACACGCCCCCGGCGGCACCGCCCCATGGGGCCATGACCCTGATCGCTCGAAACCGGCCATTCCGGCTGCTTCTGTCCTCGGCCGCGCTGGCCAATCTCGGCGACGGGATCGGCGCGCTGGCCTTTCCCTGGCTGGCGACGCTCATCACCCGCGAGCCGCTGCTGATCGCGCTGGTGGCCTTTGCCACGCGGCTGCCGTGGTTCCTGCTGGCGATCCCGGCGGGCGTGCTGACCGACCGCCACGACCGGCGGCAATTGATGCTCAGGGCCGACGCCTTCCGCGCGCTGCTGGCGGTGGGGGCCGTGGCGCTGGCCATCGGGCTGAAGGACGGCACGGCGCCGGGGGGCGAGCTGGCGGCGATTCTCTCGCTGTCGGCCCTGGCCTTCCTCCTGGGCTGCGCCGAGGTGGTGCGCGACAACGCCGCGCAGACCGTGCTGCCGTCCATCGTCGCCCCCGCCGATCTGGAACGCGCCAATGGCCAGATCTGGAGCGTCGAGAATATCGCGGGCTCCTTCATCGGCCCGCCGCTGGCGGGCCTGCTGATCGCGCTGGCCCTGCCCGTGCCCTTCGGCGCCGAAGCCATCGGCTTTGCCCTCGCCGCCTGGTTCGTCTGGGCCATCGCCCTGCCGCCCCGCGCCCGGCCCGCCCGCCGCCACCCGCTGACCGAGGCGGCCGAGGCCTGGCGCTGGATGCGGGCCCATCCGGTGGTGCTGCGGCTGGCGATCATGCTGGGGATCCTCAACGCCTTCACCCTGATGGCGCTGACCGTGCTGGTTCTGGTGTCGCAGGACCGGCTGGGCCTCGGCCCCGCCGCTTACGGCATCCTGCTGACGGTCGAGGCTGCGGGGGCCGTCACCGGCGGCCTCTTGGGTCCGGCGCTGGTGGCGCGGCTCGGGCCGGACCGCAGCGTGCGGCTGGCGCTGGCCCTCTTCCCCCTGCCCTGGCTGGTGATCGCCGTCAGCGATCAGCCCGCCATGGTCGGGATCGCGCTGTTCGTCGGCATGGGGGCGGGGGTGGTCTGGAACCTGGTGACGGTGAGCTATCGCCAGCGGCTCATTCCCGATGCGCTGCTGGGCCGGGTGAACAGCCTCTACCGCTTCTTCGGCTGGGGGATGATGCCGGTGGGCGCGCTGGCGGGCGGCTGGGTCGTTTCGCTGGCCGAAGAGCCCTTCGGCCGCGACATGGCCCTGCGCCTGCCCTATGTCGCCGCCGCGCTCGGCACCGCGGCGCTGGCGCTCTATGGCTGGCGGCGGCTGCGGCTGAGCGTGCTCGGCTGATGCGGCGCTGGTTGCCCCTGCTTCTGGTCCTGACCGGCGCGATCCTCGGCGCCGTCTTCCTGCGTGACCAGCTGAGTTTCGAGGCGCTCGCCCGCCACCGCGAGGCCCTGCTGGCTTACCGCGACGCCCATCCGCTGCTGACGCCCGCCCTCTTCGTTGCCGCCTATGCGCTGATCGTCGCCTTCTCGATCCCCGGGGCGATCTGGGCGACGCTGACCGGCGGGTTCCTGTTCGGCCTCTTCCCCGGCGTCCTTTACAACGTGACGGGCGCCACGCTGGGCGCGCTCGCGCTCTTCCTCGCCGTCCGCGCCGGGCTGGGCGAGAGCCTGCGCGCCCGGATCGACGCCTCGGACGGGGCGGTGCGGCGGCTCAGCGAGGGGATCCGCGCCAATGAGGTGCCGGTCCTGCTGTCCATGCGCCTGATCCCGGCCGTGCCCTTCTTCGTCGCCAATCTGATCCCCGCCTTCCTGGGCGTCCGCGCCGCCCGCTTCACCTGGACCACGTTCCTGGGCATCATCCCCGGCGCGCTGGTCTACACCTGGGTCGGCGCCGGGCTGGGCGAGGTCTTTGCCCGCGGCGAAAGGCCCGACCTGACTGTCATCTTCCAGCCCTATATCCTGGGCCCGATCCTGGGGCTGGCGGCGCTGTCGCTGCTGCCCCTTCTGATACGCCGGAGGAGTGGCGCATGATCGAGACGGATATCTGCGTGATCGGCGCGGGCTCGGGCGGGCTGTCGGTGGCAGCGGGCGCGGCGCAGATGGGCGCGCGCACCGTGCTGATCGAAGGCCACGAGATGGGCGGCGATTGCCTGAACTACGGCTGCGTGCCCTCGAAGGCGCTGCTGGCCGCCGCCAAGGCCGCCGCCGCGCATCGCCGCCCCTTCCCGGGCGTCGCCGCCGACCAGCCCGAGGTGGATTTCTCCGCCGCCAAGGACCACGTGGCGCGGGTCATCGCCGCCATTGCCCCCCACGATTCGCAGGAGCGGTTCGAGGGGTTCGGCGTGCAGGTGATCCGCGACTGGGCACGGTTCACCGGACCGAACGAGGTCGAGGCCGGGGGCCAGCGCATCCGCGCCCGCCGCTTCGTCATCGCCACCGGCTCGCGCCCGCTGATTCCGCCGATCCCGGGCCTCGCCGAGACGCCCTACCTGACCAACGAGACGATCTTCGCCCAGAAGAAGCCGCCCGGGCATCTGCTTATCATCGGCGGCGGCCCCATCGGGCTGGAGATGGCGCAGGCCCACCGCCGCCTCGGCGCCATGGTCACGGTGATCGAGGGCGCGCGGGCGCTGGGGCATGAAGACCCCGAAGCGGCGGCGCTGGTCATCGCCCGGCTGAAATCCGAGGGGGTCGAGATCCTGGAGGGCGTCACGGTCCGCCGCGTCGGCGGCCGCGCGGGCGCCATCGAGATCGAGGTCGCGGGCGGCACGATCCTGGTCGGCACGCATCTGCTGGTCGCCACCGGGCGCGCCCCGGCGCTGGAGCGGTTAAACCTCGACGCGGCCGGGATCCGCCACGACGCGCGGGGCATCGCCACCGACGAGGGGCTGCGCAGCTCGAACCGGCGGGTCTATGCCATCGGCGACGCCGCCGGGCGCGGGCAGTTCACCCATCTGGCGGGCTATCATGCCGGGCTCGTCGTGCGCTCCGCCGTCCTGGGCCTCAGGGCGAAGGTGCGGACCGACCATATCCCCCGCGTGACCTATACCGCCCCCGAACTGGCCCAGGTCGGCCTGACCGAGGCCGAGGCGCGCGGTCAATACGGCGCCCGGCTGACCGTGCTGCGCCACGATTTCGCCGCCGCCGACCGCGCCCAGGCCGAGGCCGAGACGCTGGGCTTCCTCAAGGTCATGAGCGTTGGCGCCCGTCCGGTCGGCGCCACGATCTGCGGCACCGGGGCCGGGGAACAGATCGCCCTCTGGTCGCTCATTCTGGCCAATCGGATGAAACTGAACGCCCTTGCCGCGACGGTTCTGCCCTATCCGACCATGGCGGAACTTTCCAAACGCGCCGCTGGCACCTATTTTAGCCCCAAGCTGTTTGATAATGCCTTGATCAAGCGGGTTGTTCGGGCTGTCCAGCGTTGGGTGCCCTGACCGCCCGGTACGCGGGATACTGATGTTCTTTCGTTCGCTCTCGGGCCGATTCCTGCTGTTGACCCTGCTCTTCGTCCTTCTGGCCGAGGTGCTGATCTTCGTGCCCTACGTCGCCCGGTTCCGCGAAGACTATCTGCTGACGCGCGTCGAACGGGCGCAGATCGCCTCGCTGGCGCTGCTGGCCTCGGACGGGCAGATCTCGGACAAGCTGGCCGAGGAATTGCTGGCCACCGCCGGGGTCTACAACGTCGTCCTGAGGCGCGACGCGGTGCGCGAACTGGTGCTGTCCTCGCCGGTGCCGGGGCCGGTGCGGGCGACCTATGACCTGCGCGAAAGCTCGATCTGGCTGTTGATGCGCGACGGGCTGGCGGCGATGTTCACGCCCGAGAATACCGTGATCCGGCTGATCGGCGACCCGGTGCAGGAGGCGGGGCTGCTGATCGAGGTCACCATGAACGCCGATCCCCTGCGCGAGACGCTCAGGGATTACGCGCTGCGGATCCTGTTCCTGTCGCTGGTCATCACGCTGGCCACCGCGGCGCTGCTGTTCCTCTCGGTGCAGACGCTGATCGTGACGCCGATCCAGCGGGTCATCGCCTCGATGGCGACCTATGCCAAGGCGCCCGAGGATGCGCGCTCGATCATCGAGCCCGATTCGCGGGTGACCGAACTGCGCGCGGCCGAAGAGGCCCTGCAGCATCTGCAGGAGGATCTGACCGCGGCGCTGAGGCAGAAGGAACGGCTGGCGCAGCTGGGCGGCGCCGTGGCCCGGATCAGCCACGATCTGCGCAACATCCTGTCCACCGCCTCGCTGCTGGCCGACCGGATCGAGGGCTCGACCGACCCGGCCGTGGTGCGGTCGGCGCCGAAACTGCTGAACGCGCTCTCGCGCGCCATCAGCCTGTGCGAGAGCACGCTGGCCTTCGGCAAGGCCGAGGAACCGCCGCCGCGGCTCACGCAATTCGCGCTGCGGCCGATGGTCGAGGATCTGGTCGACGGCGAAAAGATGGCGGCGGGCGAGGCCAGTTGCGCCGTCGAATTCCTGATCGACGTGCCGGCCACGATGATGCTGCGCGCCGATCCTGAGCAGCTGTTCCGCGTCATCACCAATCTGGTGCGCAATGCCCGCCAGGCGATCGAGGCGACCGGCCAGCAGGGCTCGATCGAGGTGACGGCCCGCGACAAGGAGGACGGCACGGCGATTCGGGTCATCGACACCGGGCCGGGCCTGCCGCAGCGCGCGAAAGACAATCTTTTCGCGGCCTTCCAGGGCGGCGCGCGCAAGGGCGGCACCGGGCTGGGGCTGGTCATCGCCGCCGAGCTGATCCGCGGCCATGGCGGCAAGCTGGAGCTGGTGCGCAGCGATGAGGAAGGCACCGAGTTCCGCATCTGGCTGCCGCACGGGGCCTGACAGGCACCTGCGCCGGGCCCGCGGAAAGTCTTTTGCCGCCCGATCAGAAAAGCGCCGAAACCCTCTTGCGCTGCCCGACAGCGGGCGATACATGACGCCCCACAGCGGACCCGTAGCTCAGCTGGATAGAGCACCAGACTACGAATCTGGGGGTCGGGCGTTCGAATCGCTCCGGGTCCGCCATTTCCCCCCATCACCGACGAAGCGCACTCCCCTTTGGGGGGAAAGCGATGGCTTTTGCCTGCGCGGCTCCCTCCGGGCGGACGGCCCCGTCCCGAAACATCGTGCTTGACCTCAAGTATGCTTGAGGAATTAGCCTGCGGGAAAACGGGGGGCCGGACTCACGATGCGCGACAACAGCTTGCCACCCAAGGCCCGACCAGGCGGCGCCCTGGTCCTGCGCTTCATCGGTGCCAGCGGGCTGGCCAATCTCGGCGACGGGATTGCCACCATCGCCTGGGCCTGGGTCGCCTCGCTCATCACCCGCGACCCGCTGCTTGTCGCCGTGGTGGCGGTGGCGCTGCGCCTGCCCTGGGCCCTGCTGGCCCTGCCCGCGGGCATCGTCACCGACCGGGTCGACCGCCGCCGCCTGATCCTCGCCATGGATCTGGTACGGGCGCTGGCCTTCGGCGCGGCCGCCGTCGCGCTTTGGCTCGCCCTGCCGCTTGATCCGCCGTCCGAGAGCGGGGTCTCGTCGATCCCGGTCTTCATCACGCTGCTTCTGGCCGCGCTGGTGGTCGGCGGGGCCGAGGTGTTTCGCGACAACGCCGCCCAGACCATGCTGCCCGCGCTGGTGCCCCATGACCGGCTCGAGGCCGCCAACGGGCGGCTCTGGAGCCTGGAGCTGACCGGCAATGCGCTGGTCGGCCCGCCGCTGGGCGCCTTCCTGATCGCGCTGTTCCTGCCGCTGGCCTTCGCCGCCAACGCGCTTTTCTACGCGCTCGCCGGGCTGATCGTGGCCAGCATCGCCGGACAATTCCGCCCCCGGGGGGCGCAACGCCGGGACTGGCGCGGCGAACTGGCCGAGGGCTTTGCCTTCCTGCAGGGCGCGCCCCTCCTGCGGCTCCTCGCCTGGCTGACCGGCTTTTGGAACCTGTTCTTCCAGATGGTGATGATCGCGCTGGTCCTGCATGTGCAGGAGAATCTGGGCCTCACCTCGACCGGCTACGGGCTGGTGCTGGCGGCGGGGGCGGTCGGCGGCATCCTGGGCGGCCTTTGCGGCGAGCGGATCGTGCGGCGGATCGGCAAGGGTGCGGCGGCGCAATGGACGCTGCTGGCCTCGGTCCCCGCCTTCGCCGCCATCGCCCTGGCGCCCAACCTCATGACGCTGGCGCTGGTCCTCGCGCTTTTCGAATTCTGCGGGCTGGTCTGGAACACGGTCTCGGTCTCGACCCGCCAGCGGATGATCCCCGACGCGCTGCTGGGCCGGGTCAACAGCCTCTACCGCCTGCTGGCCTGGGGGATGATGCCGCTGGGCCTGCTGCTGTCGGGACTGGTGGTGCGGGCGGCCGAGCTGGTCCTCGACCGCGAGCAGGCGCTGACCGCGCCCTTCTGGGTGGCCTCGGCGGGCGTGATGATCGTGACGCTGGCCGGATGGCGCGGGCTGGGCCGGGGCCTGCGCGGGTGAGCGATCCGTCTGGCGGGCGCGCGGGATTGTTGTAGGCTCGCCCGATGACGCCCGACGCGCCCCTTTTCCTGCACCGCATCCCCGGGCCAGAGCCCGCGCCCGATGCCCCGCTCGTGCCCTATTGGAGCGTCACCAAGACGGTGATCGCCCTCTGCGCCCTGCGGCTGGCCGAGGCGCAACGGCTCGATCTGGATGCGCCGCTGGCGGATATCGGCGCCACCCTGCGCCAGCTGCTGGACCATACCGCGGGCCTGCCGGATTACGTCACCCTGCCCGCCTATCGCGATTCCGTCGCCCGCGATGACGAGCCCTGGCCGGCGGACGATCTGCTGCGGGCAGCGCTGGCGCAGGGGCGGCTTTTCGCGCCGGGCGAGGGCTGGGCCTATTCCAACGTCGGCTATCTGCTGGCCCGACGCGTGATCGAGGAGGCGGCGGGCCTGCCGCTGGACGCGGTGGTGCAGGAGCAGATCTGCGCGCCCCTCGGTCTGCGCAGCCTCCGGCTGGCGACGGGGCGGCGGGATTTCCGCGACCTGCCCTTCCCGGGTACGCAGCGCTATCACCCGGGCTGGGTCTATCACGGCTGCCTGATCGGCAGCGCTGAGGATGCCGCGAGGCTGATGCACGCGCTGTTCACGGGCAAGATCCTGAAGCCCGAGTCACGGACCCAGATGATAGCCGCCCGCCCGCTGGGCGGCGCGCTGCCGGGCCGGCCGTGGACGGAATGCGGCTATGGGCTGGGGCTGATGTGCGGCCGGTTCGGAGCGGCCGGGCGGGTTCTGGGCCACAGCGGCGGCGGACCGTTCAGCTTGGCGGCGGTCTATCATTTCCCCGAGCTTCCGGCGCCGGTGACGGTGGCAGCCTTCACCGGCGGCGGCGGCGAGGGCCGCGCGGAATTCGCGGCGCAGGAGGCCGCGCTTAAGCCGCGGCCCTGAGACCCCGCCCCCGGCCCGGGGTTGACTTCGCCGCGCGCTCCGCGCCTTCTCGGTGTCCGTTCCGGCCGAGGCTTTGCATGACCGATCCGACCCGCCCCTCCCGCCTGCCGCTGATCGACATCGCCCGCGGCGTGGCGCTGATCGGCATGGCGGTGTTCCATTTCACCTTCGATCTGGAATTCTTCGGCCTGATCGAGCCGGGGACCATCGTTTCGCTGCCCTGGCGGACCTTCGCCCGGCTGGTGGCCGGCAGTTTCGTCTTTCTGGCGGGGGTCAGCCTGGTGCTGGCGGCACGGGGCGGGATGCGCTGGCCGGCCTTCTGGCGCGATACCGGCAAGGTGGCGGCGGCGGCGGTGCTGGTCAGCGTGGTGACCTATTTCGCTTTGGGCGAGGCCTGGGTCTTTTTCGGCATCCTGCATGTCATCGCCGTCAGCCGGGTGCTGGGCCTGCCGGCGCTGCGCCTGCCGGTCCGGGCGCTGGCGGTGCTGGGGGCGCTGGTCTGGGCGCTGCCCTATCTGGTGCAATTCCCGGCCTTCGACAGCCGCTGGCTGGCCTGGATCGGCTTTGCCGAGCTGCAGCCGGTCAGCATGGATCTGGAGCCGATCTTCCCCTGGTTCGGGCCCTTCCTGCTGGGCATGGCCTTTGCGAAACTGGCGCTGGTCGGGCGGCGGCCGGGTGGTGACGGCGGACCGCTGGGCCGGGCGCTGGCCTGGGCCGGGCGGCATTCGCTGGTGATCTATCTATTGCATCAGCCGGTGCTGATGGGCGGGCTGTTCGTGGCTACGCAACTCTTCTGAGGGACGGCCCCAGCCTAGCGCCCGCCGACATCCTCGGGCGCGACGGCCACCGATTTGATGACGGCATGGCAGGCGACCCCCGGCCCCAGCCCCAGCGCCTCGGCCGAGCGGCGGGTGACCCGGGCCAGAAGCCGCCCCGCCCCGGTATCGACCGAGACGATGGCGCCCGGCCCCTCGCCGCCCCGGACCTCGTGCACCACGCCCGGCAGGATGTTCAGCGCCGACAGGCCGTCGGGCCGGCCCCGCGACAGGATCACGTCATGCGCGGCGATGCGGACCCGCAGGCGGCTGCCCGGGGCCTGCCCGACCTGCGGCAGGAAAAGGGGATGCCCCCCGGCCTGCAACTCGCTCAACCCGTCCGCGTGGTGGCGCACCACCACCGCCTCAAGGATCGCGCCCGCCGCCCGGGCGCCGACCGGCGTCACCGCGGGATCGGCCAGAACCTCGGCCGCCGGGCCCTGCCGCACCACGCGCCCCTTCTCCAGCACCACGACCGTGGTGGCAAGCCGCGCCACCTCGGCGGCGGAATGGCTGACATAGAGGATCGGCACCTCGGCCCTGAGCCGCTCGAAATAGGGCAGGATTTCGGCCTTGCGCGCCTCGTCCAGCGCCGCCAGCGGCTCATCCGCCAGGATCAGCCCCGGCGAGGCCAGCAGCGCCCGGCCGATGGCCACGCGCTGCTTTTCCCCCCCCGACAAATCCCCCGGCCGCCGCTCCAGCAGCGGGCCGATCCCCAGCATCTCGGCCACCCGGCCCAGATCCTCGCGCCGCGCGCCCTTCGGCGCGAACCAGCGGCCATAGAGCAGGTTCTGGCGGACGGAGAGGTGCGGAAAGAGCCGCCCCTCCTGAAACACATAGCCCAGCCGGCGGCGATGGGTCGGCAGGAAGACCCCCGCCGCGCTGTCGAACAGCACCTGATCGCCCACCGCGATCCGCCCCGCCTGCGGCCGCAGCAGCCCGGCCACGGCGTTGACCAGCGTGGTCTTGCCGCTGCCCGAGCGCCCGAAAAGGACCGTGATCCCCGGCGGCGCCTCGAAGGCGGCGTCCAGCAGGAAATCCCCCTGCCGATGGCTCACGCGGACCGAAACGCTCATGCCCCGCCCACCCGTTTCTGCACCCGCCGCGCCAGCAGTTCCGAGGCCAGCAGCGCCCCCATGGCCAGCACGACCGAGACCGCCACCAGCCGCAGGGCCGGTCCCTCGCCCCCCGGCACCTGCAGGAAGGTGTAGATGGCCGAGGCCAGGGTCTGCGTCTGGCCGGGGATGTTGGAGACGAAGGTGATCGTGGCCCCGAACTCGCCCAGCGCCTTGGCGAAGGCCAGCACCGCCCCCGCCAGCACCCCGGGCAGGATCAGCGGCAGCGTCACCGTCAAGAAGACCCAGACCCGCGAGGCGCCGAGGGTTGAGGCGGCCTCTTCCAGCTTCGGATCGACCGCCTCGAACGAGAGGCGGATCGCCCGCACCATCAGCGGGAACCCCATCACCGCCGCCGCCAGTGCCGCCCCGGTCCAGCGGAAGGCAAAGACGATGCCAAGGGGCTGCAACAGCCCCCCCACCGGCCCCCGCACGCCGAAGGTGATAAGCAGCAGATAGCCCGTGACCACCGGCGGCAGGATCAGCGGCAGATGCACCAGCCCGTTGACCAGCGCCTTGCCGGGAAAGGCCCGCCGCGCCAGCAGATGCGCCACGGCGATGCCGAAGGGCAGAGAGACCAGCGTGGCCCAGAAGGCGACTTTCAGCGACAGGATGATCGCCTGCCATTCCGCGGGGCCGAGCCAGTCCATGCCGTCAGGGTCCGATCGTTCTTACGGGGTGGTGAAACCATGCCGCGCGAAGATCGCCTGCGCCTCGTCACTTTGCAACCAGTCGAGGAAGGCGGCGGCGGTCGGCGCCTCGGCCGCAGCGGCGGTCACCGCCGCGGGATACAGGATCGGCGCATGGCTTTCGGCCGGGAAGGTATAGACCACGCTCGCCCCCTCCTCGGCCGCGGCGTCGGTGGCATAGACGATGCCATAGGGCGCCTCGCCCGTGGCCACCAACGCCAGCGCCGCGCGCACGTTGTCGGCCTGCGCCACCTGCGGCTCGACCGCCGCCCATTGGCCGAGGAAGCCGAGCGCCGCCTTGCCATAGACGCCCGCCGGCACCGCATCGACCAGCGCCATGGCCAGCCGCCCCTCGCCCAGCAGCGCGGCGATGTCGGGCGTACCCTCCACAGGCGCGGCCGCACCATGCGCGACCAGCACCAGACTGTTGCCCAGCAGGTCGACCCGCGTCGCGCCGTCGATCAGATCCTCACCCGCCAGTGTCTCCATCCAGTCGGTCGAGGCCGAGATGAACAGATCCGCCGGCGCCCCCGCCTGGATCTGCCGGGCCAGCGCCGAGGATCCGGCGAAGACCAGCACCGCGCGGTCGCCAGTCGCGCCCTCGTAGACCTGCGCCGCCTCGCCCAGCGCGTCCGACAGGCTGGCCGCCGCGAAGACGTTGAAATCGGTGGCAACGGCGGGCGTGGCCAGAACGGCGCCCAGAATCAGGACGGAGAGGTGGCGAATCATCGGGGTTCCCTCAAGCAATATGTTCGGCGAAACATATCGCAAGCAGGGCCCGCCGCCGCAAGCGTTATTTCCCGCCAGGCATATCGCGTAGAAAACCGGCCAGTGCCGCGATCTCGGCCCCGGCGGCCTCGGCGGCGATCTCCTCGATCCGGCGATACCCCACCAGCACCGCCTCGCCCATCGCCGTCAGCTGCGCCCCGCCGCCGCTGGCCCCGCCCCGCGCCGACTGGACCAGAGGCTCGCGGAAGGCCGCGTTCATCTCCTCGACCAGCGACCAGGCGCGCTTGTAGCTCATGCCCATGGCCCGCCCGGCGGCCGAGATCGAGCCGGTTTCGCGGATCTGCTGCAGAAGATCGGCCTTGCCCGGGCCCAGCATGGCATCGGTGCCGAAGAGCAGACGCAGGCGCAAACGGGTGGGGAGGGGATCTGCAGGCATACCCCTGCATGCCAGCCGCGCCGGTTCCTGGCAAGCACCGGGCCACGGCAGACCGGCGCGGGGGCGAATCGCGGGGGAGCCCGGACATTCTTTGCCGGGGGCTGCTTTCTTGATCGCCCTTTCTGCGATTGCCCGAAAATCGCGCATCCGCCCCGCCCCTCGCTGCATTGCAGCGATCAGGATGCAGTTGCGGCAAGCCCGGGATTGCCGCCGCCGCCCCGAGGCGCGACACTGGGCTTGTGGAGGTGAGAACACCTTCGAACGAACCTCTTCCCGCCGTTTGGGAAACCTTGCACAGCCGCTGACAGGTCAGCTCCTCCCGCAGGACCCGTCAGCGGCTGTTTTTCCTTTCTCCACCGTTTCGCGCGAGTCTCTCCTGGCCCGATGCCCGGAAAGGACCCGCCATGCCCCGCCGATTCGCCGCCCTCCTCGCCCTGGTGCTGAGCGCTCCGGCCGCTGCCCAGGAACCCGAACTGGCCGAGCTGACCTTCGGCTTCATCAAACTCACCGACATGGCCCCGCTCGCCATCGCGCTGGAACGCGGCTATTTCGCCGAGGAAGGACTGGAGGTCACGCTCGAGGCGCAAGCGAATTGGCGCGTGCTGGGCGACGGCGTGCTCTCGGGCACGCTGCAGGGCGCGCAGATGCTGGCCGGCCAGCCGCTCGCCGCGGCGCTCGGCTATGACAGCGATGCGCCGATCGTCACGCCCTTTTCCATGGACCTCAACGGCAATGGCATCACCGTCTCGACCGAGGTCTGGGAACGGATGCGCCCGCATGTCCCCTCCCTGCCCGATGGCCGGCCGCAACACCCGATCAGCGCCCGGGCGCTGGCCCCGGTGGTGCAGGCATTCCGCGCCCAGGGCCGCCGCTTCGAGATGGGCATGGTCTATCCCTTCTCGACCCATAATTACGAACTGCGCTACTGGCTGGCGGCGGGCGGGCTGCACCCGGGCCTCTATGCGCCCGAGGATCCCAGCGGGCAGATCGGCGCCGATGTGTTCCTCTCGGTCACCCCGCCGCCGCAGATGCCCGCGACAATGGCCGCAGGCGCGATCCACGGCTATTGCGTCGGCGAGCCCTGGAACCAGGCGGCGGTGCAACGCGGCATCGGCGTCGCGGTCATCACCGATTACGAGATCTGGCCGAACAATCCCGAAAAGGTCTTCGCCCTGCGCGCCGATTTCGTCGAAGCCTATCCCAACACCACCCGCGCCATCGTCCGCGCCCTGATCCGCGCCGCCATGTGGCTGGACGCCGACGACAACGCCAACCGCACCGAAGCGGCCGAGATCCTCAGCCGCCCGGCCTATGTCGGCGCCGATGCCGCGATCATATCCGCCTCGATGACCGGGACCTTCGAATACGAGCCGGGCGATGTGCGCGCAGTGCCCGATTTCAACGTCTTCTTCCGGTACAACGCGACCTATCCCTATTACTCGGACGCCATCTGGTACCTGACCCAGATGCGTCGCTGGGGCCAGATCGCCGAAGAGCGCGACGACACCTGGTACCACGAGGTCGCCGCGCGCGTGTACCGGCCCGACATCTACCTCGACGCCGCACAAAGCCTGATCGACGAGGGGCTCGCCGCGGCCACGGACTTCCCCTTCGGCAGCGACGGCTACCGCGACCCGGTCACCCTGCTGGACGGCATCCCCTACGACGGCCGCACCCCCAACGCCTATATCGACAGCCTGCCGCTGGGCCTGACCGGCACCGAGCGCCTGAGCAACGGCGAGGTGGTGCCGGAGTGACCGGACGTCCGGCCTCCGGGAATGCACTGGCGGAGATGCACCAGGCAGAGAGGTGTTTCGCCCTCGTTGCCCGCTGTCGCGGGCGCCTCGGGCGACCAGCGGCGCCGCGTTCCGCGGCGCCGAAGAAGGGGGGCCGTCTGCCCCCCTCTTGGCCTGCGGCCAATTCACCCCCCGAGGATATTTGAAGAACGAAGATGTGAGTTAAGAAGGCGCTAATCCGCCATCTTCGTTCCTTAAATATCCTCGGGGGTCCGGGGGCAGAAGGCCCCCGGGGCTGCCACAATCGCTGCCCTCTCCGCGGCGGGAGGCGCGCGGGGTGGGCGGGTGGGAGCGTGCCTCCCGCCGCGGGGCGCGACGCGACGACACCCCTCTGCCCCCGATTGCATAGAAACCGCAAAGGCGTCACACTCCTCGACAAATCGCGCCGAAACGCGCAGGGAGGACACCAATGACCCGTCAATTCGCCAACGCCGCGGACCGCGACGCCATCGAAGCTGAACAGCCCTGGGAGGCGCGTGACGTCCCGGCGACCGTCTACGACCAGCTGACCCGCACCGCCCGCGCCCATGGCACGCGCAAGGCGATCAGCTTCCAGATGTTCTCGGAAGACGGCGCCAAGGCCGAGACCCTGACCTGGAACGAGTTCCACGCCCAGGTGACGCGCGCCGCCAACCTGTTCCGCAGTCTCGGCGTCAAGGAGGGCGAGACCATCGCCTATATCCTGCCGACGGTGAACGAGACCGCGGTCACGCTGCTGGGCGCGATGACTGCGGGGATCGTCAACCCGATCAACCCGCTGCTCGAGGCCGAGAAGATCGCGGGCATCCTGCGCGAGACCAATGCCAAGATCGTTGTCACCCTGCGCGCCTTTCCCAAATCCGACGTGGCCCAGAAAGTGGCCGAGGCCCTGCGCCACGCGCCCAACGTCAAGACCGTGCTGGAGGTCGATCTGCTGCATTACCTCAGCGGGGTGAAGAAGCTGATCGTGCCGCTGGTGCGGCCGAAGAACCCGGTGCATCACAACGCCCGGGTCCTCAGCTTCTACCGCGAGATGCAGAAGCAGCCCGCCGACCGGCTGACCTTTCCGCAGGCCACCGGCGATGCGGTCTGCGCCTATTTCCACACCGGCGGCACGACGGGTCTGCCCAAGGTGGCGCAGCACCGCCATTCGGGCGTGATCTACAACGGCTGGCTGGGCGCGAGTCTGTTGATGTCGGAAGAGGACGTCGTGCTCTGCCCGCTGCCGCTTTTCCACGTCTTCGCCGCCTATCCGATCCTGATGTCGGTGGTGACGGCCGGCGCCCATATGGTCATGCCGACCCCGGCCGGTTATCGCGGCGACGGCGTTTTCGACAATTTCTGGAAGCTGGTCGAGCGCTGGCAGGTGACCTTCATCATCACCGTGCCGACCGCGCTTTCGGCGCTGATGCAGCGGCCGGTCAATGCCAATATTTCCACCTTGAAGAGCGGTTTTTCCGGCTCGGCCCCGCTGCCGATAGAACTTTATCGCCGTTTCGAGGAAGCGACCGGCGTCGCCATCGTCGAGGGATACGGCCTGACCGAGGCCACCTGCCTCGTGTCCTGCAACCCGGTCGACGGGCAGAAGAAGGTGGGTTCGGTCGGGATCCCCTTCCCCTACACGAACTGCCGCATCCTGCATCACGGCGCCGATGGCACCGTCTCCAAGGAATGCGCGACGGATGAGGTGGGGGAGATCTGCATCTCGAACCCCGGCGTCATCCCCGGTTCGACCTATACCGAGACGGCCAAGAACAACGGCCTCTACGCCGACGGGAAATGGTTGCGGACCGGCGATCTGGGGCGGATCGATGCGGACGGCTATCTGTGGATCACCGGCCGGGCCAAGGACCTCATCATCCGCGGCGGGCACAACATCGACCCGGCGATGATCGAGGAGGCGCTGCTCAGCCATCCGGCGGTCGGCTTCGCCGGGGCCATCGGCCAGCCCGATGCCAAGGCGGGCGAACTGCCCTGCGCCTATGTCGAGCTGGTGGCGGGCAAGACCGTCACCCCGCGCGAACTGGCCGAGCATGCCGCGAACCGCATCCCCGAGCGCGCCGCCGTGCCGAAACATGTGGAGATCCTGGCCGAGCTGCCGAAGACCGCGGTCGGCAAGGTGTTCAAGCCCGACCTGCGCCGCATGGCCATCACCCGGGTCTTCGACGAGACGCTGGCCGAGGCCAAGCTCGACGCCTCGGTCGCCGAGGTGATCGAGGACAAGAAGCGCGGGCTGGTGGCCAAGATCCGCACCGGTGAGGGCGTCGATCAGGCGAAGCTGACCGAAGTGCTGGGCGAATTCGCCGTGCAGTGGGACAAGATCTGAGCCAGGCCTGACGCTGGCCGCCCCTCAGGCGGCGGTCAGCTGTGCCCCGTCATGCCCGGAAATCCGGGCGGGAACGATGGCGCCCACGGTCTGGTCCTGCGGGAAATTCACCTCGGTGAATTGCTCGGTCCGGCCCATGCGGGGGTTTTCCATCAGCACCTGATGCTGGCGGCCGATCTGCGCCGCCAGATGCGCCACCGCCAGTTCCTCGCCCAGGGACCGCAGCCTTGCGGCGCGTTCCTTGATCAGGGGTTTCGCCACCTGCGGCATGCGGGCGGCGGGGGTGCCCTTGCGGGGGGAATAGGGGAAGACATGCAGCCAGGTCAGGCCGCATTCCTTCACCATGGCCAGCGTGTTGGCGAACATCTCCTCGGTCTCGGTCGGGAAACCGGCGATGATGTCGGCGCCGTAGATCAGGTCGGGGCGCGCCCTGCGCATGTCCTCGCAGAAGCGGATCGCGTCGTCCCTCAGGTGCCGGCGCTTCATCCGTTTCAGGATCATGTCGTCGCCCGCCTGAAGGCTCAGATGCAGGTGGGGCATCAGCCGGGGTTCGGCGGCAATCGCCTCGATCAACGCCGGATCAGCCTCGACCGAATCGATGGAGGAGATGCGCAGCCGCGGCAGGTCCGGCACCAGCTTGAGGATCCGGCGCACCAGATCGCCCAGCTTCGGCTCGGCCGGCAGGTCGGCACCCCACGAGGTCAGATCAACCCCGGTCAGCACCACCTCGTTATACCCGGCGCCGACCAGCCGCTTGATCTGCTCGACCACCACACCGGCGGGGACGGAGCGGGAATTGCCGCGCCCGTAAGGGATGATGCAGAAGGTGCAGCGGTGGTCGCAGCCGTTCTGGACCTGCACATAGGCCCGCGCGCGGGTGCCGAAACCGTCGATCAGATGACCCGCGGTTTCCTTCACCGACAGGATGTCGTCGACCTGCACCCGCTCGGTCTCGCCGATCAGATCCGGGGCGAGGCCCTTCCAGGTCTCGGCCTGCATCTTCTCGTGATTGCCGATGACGCGGGTGACTTCGGGCATCTCGGCGAAGGTCTCGGGCTCGGTCTGGGCGGCGCAGCCGGTGACGATGATCGTGGCGCCCGGGTTTTCACGGGCGATGCGGCGGATCTCCTGCCGGGCCTTGCGCACGGCTTCCGCCGTCACGGCGCAGGTGTTGACCACATGCGCATTCGCCACCCCGGCCTGCTGCGCCAGATCCTTCATCGCCTCCGTCTCATAGGCGTTGAGGCGGCAGCCGAGCGTGGTGAAAACGGGCGCGCTCACAGCGTGGCCAGGAAATCGGCGGTGATTGTGGCGGTGAAGACCTCGGCCACCGGGCCGGTCAGCCAGACGCCGTTGTCCTGCCAATCGACCTCGAGCCGCCCGCCGTCCAGATCCAGCACCACCTGCCGCCCGGTCAGCCCCCTGAGCGCCGCGGCCACCGCCGCCGCGCAGGCGCCCGAGCCGCAGGCCAGCGTCACGCCCGCGCCGCGTTCCCAGACCCGCATGCGCAGGTGATCCTTGCCCAGCAGGCTGATGAATTCGACATTGGTGCGTTCGGGGAACAGCGGGTCATGTTCGACCGCGCGCCCCTGCTCCTCCAGCGCCACGCCCTCGGCGTCATGGGTCAGGAAGACGCAATGCGGGTTGCCCATGCCGACGCCCACGGGATCGCCCGGCAGCGGCAGATGCAGCGTGTCCTGCGGCCCCGACAGCGGGATCTCCCGCCAGTCGGTCAGCGGTGCGCCCATGTTGACCCAGACCCGGCCGTTGCGCAGCACCGCTTCCAGAAGCCCGCGCTCGGTACGGAGGGTCAGCCGGTCGCGCCCGGTCTCGCGCATCACCAGCCAGGCGACGCAGCGCGTGGCATTGCCGCAGGCGCCGGCGGTCGTGCCGTCCGCGTTCCAGAAGTCCAGCGCGAAATCGGCCTCGGGATCGTCGTGCAGCTCGGCCAGCTGGTCGAAGCCGACGCCCCGGTGCCGGTCGCCCAGCCCCTTGGCCAGCGCCGGTGTCGTCACCCGGGACCGGCCGCGCGAATCGATGACCACGAAGTCGTTTCCGGCTCCGTGCATCTTGCGGAAGGTGAGGGGTTCGGCCGAGGGTGTCATGCGCGGGCATATAGGCGAAAACCTCTGCCCCTTCCAGTGGGAGCACGGGAATGCGGATCGCGATCTACGGGGCGGGGCTGATCGGGGCCTATGTCGGCGGGCGACTGGCGGCGGCGGGGGGCGATGTGGTGCTGATCGGCCGGGCCCGGAGCCGCGCGGCGCTGGCGGGCGGGCTCACGCTGACCGATTACACGGGCGCGCGGATCACCACCCTCCCCCTGCCCTTTGCCGAGGGGTCGGAGGGCGCGGCGGGCGCGGGTCTGGTGCTCATCTGCGTGAAGTCGCGGGCCAGCGCCGCGGTCGCCCGCGAGCTTGGCCCGCATCTGGCCCCGGGCGCGCTGGTGGTCAGCCTGCAGAACGGCATTGGCAATGCCGCCGTGCTGGCCGAGGGGCTGGGCCGCCCGGTCCTGCCCGGCATGGTCGGCTTCAACGTCGCCGACCAGGGGCCGGGGCATTTCCATCAGGGCTCGCAGGGCGGGTTGCATATGGGTGTGGATCCGCGCCTGCCGCTGGATCTGTTCGCCCGGGCCGGGCTGCCCCTGACCCTGCATGCGGACATGGCGCCGGTCCTCTGGTCCAAGCTCTTGATGAACCTCAACAATGCGGTCAATGCGCTGTCCGGTCTGCCGCTGCGTGAGGAGCTGGCGACCCGCGATTTCCGCCGCTGCCTGGCTCTGGCGCAGGAGGAATTGCTGGCGCTCTGCGCCGAGGCCGGGCAGCCGCTCGCCCGCCTGACGCCCCTGCCTGCGGCCTTCCTGCCGAAGGTGCTGCGCCTGCCCGATCCCCTGTTCCGCCTGATCGCCGGCAACATGCTGAAGATCGACCCGCTGGCGCGGTCCTCGATGGCCGACGACCTCGCGTCAGCTCGCCCGCCGGAACTGGACGCCCTCAACGGCGAGGTGGCAAGGCTGGCCGCACGCCTGAACCGAACGGCCCCGGTCAACGCCCGCCTGAGCCGACTGGTGGAAGACGCCACAACCACGCCCGACCGCTGGTCAGGCGAGGCCCTGCTGGCCGACTTGCAGCGGGCGCGTGGCGGGTAAGGCACGGATCGGACAGGAAAAGAGGGAGAGCCTGGAGGCGGGTACCGGAATCGAACCGGTCTTCACGGATTTGCAATCCGCTGCGTAACCTCTCCGCCAACCCGCCGTTGCCCGAGGCCCCCCTGCTTTAGCCGCTTCGCCCCATGGGTGCAAGAGGGCGTCAGGCGCCCCAGACACGGCGCAGGAAGGCCAGCCAGTTGCCGTGGCAGAGCTTCTCGATCAGCGCGGCGCCGAAGCCCGCGCGCTCCATCGCGGCGATCAGGGCGGGCAGGTCGGCGCAGCTGGCCATCCCCTCGGGCAAGGGGGCGCCGTCGAAATCCGAGCCGAGGCCCACGTGATCCTCGCCCGCCCCCTCGATCATCGCCTCCAGCTGGCGCAGGCAATCGTCGAGCCGGGCGCGGCCGGTCTTCCAGCCCTCGGGCGACAGGAACACGGTGGCGTAGTTGAGCCCCGCCATGCCGCCCGTCGCGCCGATCGCGCGCAGCTGCGGCGCGGTCAGGTTGCGGGTCGCGGGGCAGAGATCCCAGGCGTTGGAATGGGTGGCGACCAGCGGCAGGCCCATGTCGCCGATCTCCCAGAAGCCCTTCATCGTCAGGTGGCTGGTGTCGACCACGATCCCAAGCTCGGCGCAGCGGGCGATCAGGCGGCGGCCGTCCGCGGTCAGGCCCGGGCCGGTGTCGCCGTCGCGGTCATAGCCGAAGGGCACGCCCTCGCCCCAGATCGTCGGCCGCGACCAGACGGGGCCCAGCGAGCGCAACCCCATCCCGTGCAGCGCGTCCAGCACCAGCAGTTCCGGGTCGATGCATTCGGCACCTTCCAGATGCAGGACCGCGGCGATGTCGCCCGTTGCCATCGCCGCCTCGATCCCGGCCACATCGGTGCAGAGCCGGATCAGCCCCGCCGCCTGCAGGCGGCGGGCGATCCCGACCTCGGCCATCACCGATTGCAGCGCGGCGTTCTGCTCCATGGGGTTCGACAGCGGCATGGTGCCGCCCCGGAAGCCCCGGAAATCGAAGGCCCGGCGCGCCTGCGGCGAATAGAGCGCGAAAAGCCCGCCCGCGAAGCCCCCTGCCCTCGCGGCGGGGGCCGAGATATGCCCCTCGTCCCGCGCGAATCGCTGCACCGGGTCGCCGCCCGCGCACCACAGGCGGCTGAGCACATCGTTATGTCCGTCGAAAACCTGCATGGTGCCTCCTTGGTCGGCCCGAGCCTAGGGGCTGGGGCGGGAAAGGAAAAGCGCCTCCTGTCAGGGCGGGCGCGCGACGCGACGGGACGCTTTTGCCGGCCCGGCGTTGCTGCTAGCGTCGGCGTTCATCAAGGACAGGAGTTGCCCATGACCGTGCATATCGGCGCCAAAGCCGGAGACATCGCCCCGACCGTTCTGCTGCCGGGCGATCCCTATCGCGCGCGCTGGGCGGCCGAGACGTTCCTGGAGAACCCGCGGCTGGTGAACGAGGTGCGCGGCATGCTGGGCTATACCGGCACCTGGCAGGGCCATCCGGTGACGATCCATGGCTCGGGCATGGGGATGCCGTCGATCTCGATCTACGCCAACGAGCTGATCCGCGACTATGGCGCGCAGACGCTGATCCGCGTGGGTTCGGCCGGGGCGATGCAGGAGCGGGTCAAGATCCGCGACGTGGTGCTGGCGCAGACGGCGACCACGCTGTCGACCCCCTCGCGCGGGATCTTCCGCGAGATCAACTTCGCCCCCTCGGCCGATTTCGGCCTGTTGGCGGCGGCGCATCGGGTGGCGACGGCCAAGGGCATCGCCACGCATGTCGGCAATATCTATTCCTCGGACGTGTTCTATGACGAACGCCCCGACCTCAACGAGATCATGGCGCGCCACGGCGTGCTCTGCGTCGAGATGGAAGCGGCCGAGCTTTACAACCTCTGCGCCCGGCACGGGGTGCGGGGGCTGGCGGTGCTGACCATCTCGGACCATCTGATCACGCATGAGGCGCTGCCCGCCTCGGACCGGCAAAGCTCGTTCGGCGAGATGATCGAGATCGCGCTCGGCGCGGCCTTTTCCTGAGACAGGGCGCGGTGAGCCCGGCCGCGATCCGTGAGGAACCTTTCGCCCCGGGCCCGCCCGGGGCCTTGTTGCGCGGGCTTCTGGCCCTGCCGCCCGAGCCCGCGCTGGTGGTCACGATCAACGGCGCGACCGGGGTGCCCGCGCGCTTCTACCAGCCCTTCGCCCGCTGGCTGGCGGCGGAACGCAACGCCGCCGTCCTGACCTGGGATTACCGGGACTTCGGCGGCTCGGGTGCGCCCTACCGCTCGACCGCCTGCATGACGGATTGGGTGCTGCACGACCCGGTGACAATGCGCGAGGCGCTCAGGGCGCGGTTTCCGGGCCTGCCGCTCTGGCTGATCGGTCATTCGCTGGGCGGCATCGCGGCGGGGTTTCAGGACGACATCGGCGATCTGGCCCGGGTCATCACCGTCGCCGCCGGGCATGGCCATATCAGCGACCACCCGCCCGCGATGCGCATCCGGGCCTCGCTGCTGTGGTATCTGCTGGGGCCGGTGAGCACCGCCGCGCTGGGCTATCTGCCCGCGCGCTGGCTGGGGCTGGGGCTGGACCTGCCGAAGGGCGTCTTCTGGCAATGGCGGCGCTGGCTGCTGGACCGGGGCGGGCCGCCCGCCGACCCGTCGCTGGGCGGCCTCAGGCGGCCCGGGATCACCGGCCCGCTGACCATGATCGCGTTGTCAGATGACACGATGCTGCCGCCCGCCTCGGTCGAGCGGATGCGGGCCTGGCACCCGGGGGCCGAGATCGACTATCGGCTGATCCGGCCGGGCGACGCGGGCCTTGCCGCCATCGGCCATATCCAGGCCTTCCACAGCCGCAACGCGGTGCTCTGGCCGCGGCTGATCGCCTAGCCCAGCGCCGCCAGCACCTGCGCGGGGGCCGAGTCCGGCGCCAGATCCCTGAGCGGCCACAGCATCAGCGACAGACCACTGGGCGCGGCGATGCCATAGGGATCGCTGAGCCGCCCCTGTGCCAGCGCCGCCTCGGCCAGGGGGCGGGCGATGACTAGCAGCCCGGCGCCATTCGCCGCCTCCTCCAGCGCCAGCGCCGCCGAGCCATGCACCGGCCCGCGCGGGCGGAAGGCGGGAATGCCCGCCGCCTCGGCCCAGAGCGTCCAGTCACCCGCGGGTCCGGCCAGTCTGAGGGTCAGGACCGGGTCCAACCTGGCGAGCGGGGGCGCGGCGTCGGGGGCGGAAACGGCGATCAGCGGCGCCTCTGGTCCCGCGCCCGGCAGCAGGAAAAGACCCAGATCGGCCAGCCCTCGCGCCGCCTCGGGAGTCTCGACCGGGACCGGCACCACCTGAAAGCCCGCGCGGCGCAGCCGGGGCAGGCGGGGCGAGAGCCAGAGCTGCGCCAGATCGGCGGTCGTCGCGATCCGCACCAGACCCGGCGCGGCCTCGCCTTCCAGCCGCTGCACGGCCGCATCCAGCTGGCGGAAGGCGCGGGTGAAATCGGGCAGCACCCGGGCGCCGAGATCGGTCAGCGCGACGCCCCGCGGATGACGCTCGAACAAAGCGGCGCCCAGCGATTGTTCCAGGGTTTTCAGATGGGCGGTGACAGCGGCAGGGGTGACCCCCAGCTCGCGGGCGGCAGGAGTAAAACCGCCCAGCCTCCCGGCGGCTTCGAAGGCGCGCAACGCTGTGAGCGGCGGCAGTTTCGGGCGCGGGGGCTGGGCGGCCATTTGCTTGATATTTTCTTGCCTAAGTTTTTCTTAGCCTAATATAACTAAGCCTTGCAAGCGAAATGTATCGGGAAAGCCCTTTCGGGCAAGAAAAAACCCGCGCCGGGGCGCGGGTCGGTGTCGGCGAGATCAGGGACTCACCAGGGGATCGGCTGGCGGCTGCGGAAAAAGCCGCCGGTCGGCCCGTCATCGGGCAGAAGCGCCAGCCAGACCGGGGTATCGGCGCCCTCCTCGGGGCTGAGCGGGGCCTCGGGCCCGCCCATCGCCGTCGCCACCCAGCCCGGGCAGCAGGCGTTGATCTTGACGCCCTCGGGCAGATCGCGGGGCAGCGCCCGGGTCAGCGCGTTCAGCGCCGCCTTGGCCACGCCGTAAGCGCCCGGGCCCTCCAGCCCCTCGGCATGCGCGCCCCAGCCCGAGGACAGGTTGACGATCCGCCCCCAGCCGGTTTCCCGCCAATGCGGCGCGTTGAGGCGGATCAGGTCCAGGGGTGCCTGAACCATCACCTCCATCGCCGTGTCGAACTCCGAGTCAGGCGACAGCAGGGAATGGTGGCCGAGGATCCCGGCATTGTTGACCAGGATGTCGAAGCCCCCCGCGGCGGTGACGGCCGCGAAATAGCTTTCGGGATCCTGCAGGTCGATGCGGGCGAAGCGGGCGCCCAGCGCCGCGGCGGCGCGCTGACCCTCTTCGGGGTCACGGGCGCCGAGGGTGACGCGGCAGCCGCGGGCGATGAGCCCGGCGGCGATGGCATGGCCGATGCCGCGATTGGCGCCGGTGACGAGTGCGGTGGGGTGCAGGGGACGGGTCATGGACCGAACCTAGGCCCGGGCGCGACCGGGGGGAAGGGGGCCGGATGGTGCGTGCGAGCACGCACCCTACGGGGTCAGAGCCCCGCCCGGGCGGTGATCCCCGGCCAGTCGGCGAAAAGCTGGTCGCGGCTGCGCAGCCCGGGCGAACCCGGGTGGCGTTCCTCATCCTGCGCCAGCCGCACGACGATCACCCGCCGTCCGTCCCGTTCCGCCCAGCCCGCGTACCAGCCCCAGCCCCGCGCATAGTTGAAACTGCGGTCGGTGCGGCGGGGATAGGCGCCGCCGGTCTTGCCGTGAAAACGCCAGCCCGAGACCTCGTGCCCGGTGGCGAGGCCTTCGGCAAAGGCCATGGAGGCGGGCGACACCGGCAGGGTCCGGGTCAGCAGCCGGTGCAGGAACTCGGCCTGTTCCCGCCCGCTGATCGTCAGGGACGAGGCGATCCAGGACCGTTCCAGCCCGTTGCCGAACCCCGGATCGCCCGTGACATCGGCATTGCCATAGCCCAGCGCCCGCACCGCATTGGCGAAGCGCTCCGCCCCCAGCGCCCGGGTCAGCCGCTGGGAATACCAGACCACGGAATCGCGCATCCAGTCATGCGGCGAGACGGCACCGCGCCAGCTGTCGCCCCCCCAATCGGGATCGCCCGGCTGCCACATCATCACCGGATGCTCGGCATCCTCCAGCAGGCCCGCGTCATGGCCGATCACCGCCAGCGCCAGCTTGAAGGTCGAGGCAGGGGTGACACGGCGGTCGCAATCGCCCTCCTCCAGCAGGATCGTGCCGGTTTCCGCATCCGCGACCAGCAGGCAGATCAGCTCGGCCCGGGCGGGCGCGGGCAGCAGGAACAGCAGGCAGAGGCCGAAGGCCACGACGGGGTTTGCCGGACGGACGCCAGACCAGACGCGGGACAAGACCCCCGATCTGGACTTCGACGCGCCTCCCTGCGCATCATGGCTCATGTCCCTGACCCAAGACCTCGATCGAATTCTGGAAAGAATCCTGCCCATCGATCCCAGCTTCCGGCGGATCGACCCGGCCATGATCGACCGCTGCCTTCGAGAGGCGCGACACGCCGCGCTGGAGGGCTCGAAGGACGCGTTTCTGCTCTCCGCGATGCGCCTGCTCGCGCTTCCCGGCAACGGCCACACACGGCTGATCCCGAACGATTCCATCTCGGTCCTCCCGTTGAGATTGGTGAGTATCGGGGCGACGGTGCAGGTAACGGCCTCGGCGCTGGCAACACCCGCGCCCAAAGGCGAGCTGATCGCCGTCAACGGCACGCCCCTGGCCCGGATTGACGCCGCCGCCGATAAGTACCTGGCGGGGACGCGCCAGAGGAAACGGGTCATCGGCTCACTTCTCCTCGTCTGGCCCCATGCCTTGGCTCACCTCGGGTTTTCGTCAGACCCGGACAGGACCGTGTATCGCGTGAAAGACGCGAACGGGCAAATAACCGATCTGGCATTGGAGAACGAACGGATTGTTCCGGCCTCGCTGCTCTATCCCAGAAACGAGCATGGCAAGGCGGACCCGGCCTGGAAACCGGAGGCTTTCGTAGCGGTCGGGGATTGGCCGGGGCTCGGGCTGTCACTCGCCCTGCCCAGTTTCTTCGACCCCGGCGAAAGGGCGCTGTCGGACGCCATCGCTGGCGCCGCGGCGCATCTGCGGAGCTGCCCGGACCGGAATCTCGTGCTCGACCTGCGCGGAAACACCGGCGGCAACTTCTCCAGATCGCTGCCCCTGATCGACGCCATCTGTGACAGCGGCCGCGGCCGCGTGGCGGTGCTGGTCGACAAGTTCACCTTTTCCGCGGCGATCGTGTTTGTCGCCATCCTCAGGCATCGCCTGGGCCGCAGGCTGATCCTCATCGGCGAGGAGATGGGCGACGGTCTGGTGTTCTTTGCCGAGGGCGGGCTGCTCGAGCTGCCATCCAGCGGGGCGGTCGTGCGCTACTCGACAGCCTTTCACGACTGGGAGACGGGGACACCCGACGACACCACCCCGGCCGAGATCGCGCGGCATCTGGTCCCGGCGAGCAAGCTGGCGCCGGATCGGGAATGGGTCGAGGGACCCGCTGCCGAGACGGCACCAGGTGCGGTCTATCAACAGGTTCTGCAGAGCCTGGACGGTTAGGCGACCACCGGGTTCGCCCCCCGAACCATGCCTGACGTCGCCCACCGGCCAGAGGCAGGGCGCCGTAGGGTGGGCGGTTCCGCGCCTTTCGGCGCGGGTTCGCCCACCTTCCGGTCAGCGGTAGAGCCCGACCTCGCCACCGGGCTGCGCCACGGTGGCCAGCCCTTCCCAGACATAGCCCGCGACCGAGCGGAAGCAGATCAGCGACCAGTCGCTGTCCGAGACCCGCCAGAGCGCCGCCGCCACCTGCGCCGCGCGCGAGCGGCGGACCGAACCCACCGGGAAATCGGCGAAATCGACCGGCATCAGCTTGGCCAGCACGTCCCGCGCCTGCGCGCCCGAGACGCGGATCATCGCCCGCGCGTCGGACACCACGGCCACCGTGGCGAAGGCATCGCCCAACGCCGCGGTCAGCGCCGCGGCGGCAGCCGTGGCCTCGGCATAGGGCAGGATGACCAGCAACTCGTCGGGCGACATCCAGAGGACCTGCCCCTTCTCGCCCGTCACCACCTGCCGCAGGCCCGGCAGGCCGAGGCCCAGCACCGATTGCAGCGCCCCGCCCAGCAGGGACAGCTCGCCGCGCAGCGTGATCATCCCCGTGGCCCCGGCATCCGCCAGTTCGACCAGACCCGAGGCGCGCGCCCCGGCCAATGCGCTCACCGCCTCAGACATTCTGCTTCTCCCCGGCCTTGTCGTAGAAGCACGGATCAACGACCCGCGCCGCCACCGTGCCGCCGCTTGCGTTCTGGAACTCGACGGTCTCGCCCATCCGCTCGGGCCCCTTGTGCAGGAGGGCCATGGCGATGCCCTTGCCCAGCGTCGGCGAGTAATAGGTCGAGGTCACGCGGCCCTGCGTTTCCTGCTGGCCATTGTCGTTCTTGCCCGGCAGGGGCGCCAGCGCCCCGTCCGGCAGGACCGAGCCGTCCAGCGTTTCCAGACCGACCAGCTGCCAGCGGTCGGCCGAGACCATCGCCTCGCGCTCCATCCCGCGTTTGCCGAGGAAGTCGGACTTCTTCTTCGAGATCGCCCAGGACAGGCCCAGATCCTGCGGGATCACCGTGCCGTCCGTCTCGTCGCCGATCATGATGAAGCCCTTTTCGGCCCGCATGACGTGCAGCGCTTCGGTGCCATAGGGGGCCACGCCGAATTCGGCGCCGGCCTCCATCAGCCGCTCCCACAAAGCCAGCCCCTGCCCCGCCGGGACCGCGACCTCGTAGCTGAGTTCACCCGAGAACGAGATGCGGAAGATCCGCGCCGGGATGCCGCCGAGATGGCCTTCCTTCCAGTCCATGAAGGGGAAGGCTTCGGCCGAGAGGTCCATGTCGCCGCCCAGCTTCTCCAGCACCGTCCGGGCCTTGGGGCCGACCACGGCGATCTGGGCGAATTGCTCGGTCAGGTTCACGACATGAACCTTCCAGTCCCACCATTCGCATTGCAGCCAGTCTTCCATCCAGCCGTGGATCCGGTCCGCCCCGCCCGAGGTGGTGTGGCAGAGCCAGGTATCCTCGCTCAGGCGCGCGACCACGCCGTCATCCGACAGGAACCCGTTCTCGTTGCACATCAACCCGTAGCGGCATTTGCCGACCTTCAGGCTACTCATGACATTGGTGTAGAGCATGTCGAGGAAGCGGCCCGCATCGGGCCCCTTCACCACCAGCTTGCCCAGCGTCGAGGCGTCGAGGATGCCGACCGCCTTGCGGGTCTGGGTGATCTCGCGATTCACCGCCTGCGCGTGGCTTTCGCCCGCTTGCGGGTAGCAATAGGGCCGCCGCCAATGGCCGACCGGCTCCCAATGCGCGCCGCGGGCCAGATGCCAGTCATACATCGGCGTCTTGCGCAGCGGCTGGAAGATGCCGCCGCGCGCCTCGCCGGCGATGGCGCCCAGCGAGATCGGCGTATAGGGCGGGCGGAAGGTGGTGGTGCCGGTCTGCGGGATCGGCTGGCCCAGCGCGTCGGACAGGATCGCCAAGCCGTTGATGTTCGAGAGTTTCCCCTGATCGGTCGCCATCCCCAGCGTGGTATAGCGCTTGGTGTGTTCGACCGAGGCATAGCCCTCCTGCGCGGCCAGCTGCACGTCCGAGACCTTCACGTCGTTCTGCGGATCGAGCCAGGCCTTGGCGCGCAGGTCGTAGCTGGCCTGCGCGGGCATCAGCCAGACCGGCAGCATCGGCGCCTCGCCCTCGGTGCCCAGATCGCCGTTGGCGGCACCGACGCAGGTGACGAAGCCCTTGCCGTCCGCGCCCAGCGGCGGGCGCTGGGGATCGGGGCGGAAGAAGGCCCCGGCCTCGTTCCACAGCAGTTTGCCGCCGCAATGGGACCACAGATGCACGACCGGCGACCAGCCGCCGGACATGGCCAGCGCGTCGCAGGCCAGCGTCTCGATCACCGCGCCGCCGTCCGAGTTGAAGCGGCAGATTGCCACGCCGGTCACCGCCTTGCCGCCCTCGACATGGCGCACGGCCGCGTCCTCGATCACGCGGATGCCCGCGGCGCGGGCCCGCGCCGGCAGGTCGCCCGTCGCCTCGCGCCGCGCGTCGATGACGGCGGGAACCTTGACGCCCACGGAATGCAGCGCCAGCGCCGTGCGATAGGCGTCGTCGTTGTTGGTGACGACGGCGACCGCCTTGCCCGGGCTGACCGCCCAGTTCACCACATAATCGCGCACCGCCGAGGCCAGCATGACCCCCGGCAGATCGTTACCGGCAAAGCTGAGCGGCCGCTCGATGGCGCCGGTGGCGGCGACGATCTGCCCCGCGCGGATGCGCCACAGGCGGTGGCGGGGCTTTTCGGCGCCCGGCGTGTGGTCGGCGATCCGCTGATAGGCCAGCGCATAACCGTGGTCATAGACGCCCGAGACCATGGTCCGGGCCAGCACGGTGACATTCGCCATGGCCGACAGCGCCGCGACCTGCGCCGATACCCAGGCCCCGGCGGCCTGCCCGTCGACCTCGATGCCGTCCACGACCGCGCGGCCGCCGAAATGGGCATTCTGCTCGGTCAGGATGACCCGCTTGCCCGCCTCGGCTGCCTCACGCGCGGCCTTCAGCCCGGCGATGCCACCGCCAGCGACCAGCACGTCGCAGAAGGCATAGATCTGCTCATAGCGGTCGGCGTCATGCGTCTCGGCGTCGGGCGCCCGGCCCAGACCCGCCGAGCGGCGGATGATCGGTTCGTAGAGGTGTTTCCAGAAGGGGCGCGGGGCGATGAAGGTCTTGTAATAGAAGCCGGCCGGGAAAAAGCGCCACAGCTTGGCATTGATCGCGCCAACGTCGAATTCAAGGCTCGGCCAGTGGTTCTGGCTGGTGGCCTTCAGGCCGGGGAACAGCTCGGTCGTGGTGACGCGCTGATTGGGTTCATAGCGCTGCCCCTCGCCCAGACCCACCAGCGCGTTCGGCTCTTCGGCGCCGGACGCCATGATGCCGCGCGGGCGGTGGTACTTGAAGGACCGGCCGACCAGCGTCTGCCCGGCGCCCAGCAGCGCCGCCGCCAGCGTGTCACCGGCATAACCGCGCATGGTCTTGCCGTTGAAGGTGAAATCCATCGGGCGGGCGCGGTCGATGAGGCGCCCCCCGGTGCCCAGACGATGGCTCATCAGAAACCCTCCCATTCCGGCCGGCGGGCCTTGATATGCGCCTGCAGCTCCTCGGGCGGGGCCGAAGTCTGGGCCTTGTAGGTGCCATAGACCTCCAGCGTCATCGTGTCCCGCGCCATCAGGAACCACTTGCCGCAGCCATAGGCATGGCGCCAGCGCTCGAAATGCACGCCACGCGGGTTCTTGCGGGCGAACATATAGGCCTCGTATTCGGCATCCGTGGAGCCGGGGCCGAAGCGCTTGAGATGCGCCTCGCCGCCATTGGCGAATTCGGTTTCCTCGGCGGTGACCCCGCAGCAGGGGCAGCTCAGCAGCAGCATGAAACCTCCGTTGGCCATGCGAAAGGGCTGGCCACGGCAAAGCCGCGACCAGCCCGGTCGGTGTGATCATTCGCGAAAAGCGGGTTAGTTGGTGTCCGACGCGGCGCGTTCGGCAGCGCCTTCGACGGCCTGCGCGGCGCCGGTCGCGGCATCGCCCACGGCATCGGCAGCAGCGCCAGCCGCTTCGCCGACACGTTCGGCCGAATTCTCGACAGCCGCCGGGGCGTCGACCGAGATGTTGACGGTGTCATCGGCCGGGCCGGGGTTGGCGATGACGAAATAGGCGATGATCGCCGCCAGCGCGACGAGCGCACCGATGGCCAGAGCCACACCCGAGCCGCCCGAACGCTGCGGCGGGACGGTGGTGTTGGTGGTGTAGTTGTTGGTGGTGTGGTTCGGCGGGGTGCCGGTGTTTTCAGTGGTATACGACATGGGATGTCTCCTGTGCGAAGTCCATTTGCACAGAAAACGCCCGCCCTCCGGCTCTGGTTCCGCCCGGTTTCGCCAGCCAGTCCGGGCGAGCGGTCATCCGCCGATGCGCGACCGGCGGCCGCAGCGCGCATGCTCCCGCTCCCGGTGCGGATGCCACGACGGGACAGGCGGGGGACGGACAAAGCGCAGGATGGCCCGCGGCCGGAATGCCCTTCAGGGGCAAGGGGGGACAGCGCGATGGCCCGCGTGTCCCCCAGCCCCGGATCGTACCCCGGATCGCACATCGGCAACAGAACGGCACCGGGGCGCGCAATGGCCCCGGTGCCGCAGGTCACGAAACGGCAGGCTGCCTTACTCGGCAGGGGCCGGGGCGACAGGCTCGCCAGCGGCCGGATCGGCCGGCACCAGACTGGGCGCCGGGGCCGGAGCCGGGGCGACCTCGCCTGCGGCATTGGGCGCCGCGGGGTCGAGCAGGGGCTCTTCGCTGGCGCCGCTGAACAGCATGAGACCGATGAGCAGCGCGACGACGACAGCGCCGATGGCGATGCCGACGCCCCCCGAGCGACTGCCCGGGCGCCGATAGTCCAGATCCCCGCGCGGTTCGACCCGGGCATAGGGATTATGCGGTTCGTTGGGATAGGCCATGTCTTCTCCTCCTGTGCGATGGCACTTGCGGAAAAAACAACCGGGGCGTGCCCCGGGTTCCCGGGGCGCAGAGCCCGTTGGCAGGAACCGGCCGATACGCTCATCAGTGGGCCACCCCGGCGGCGACGCTTTCGTCGATGAAGCGGCCCTCGCGGAAGCGGAACATGGAGAAGTCGCGCGCCAGCGGGCCCGGCTCGCCCTTGGCGATCAGGTCGGCCATGGCCCAGCCCGAACCCGGGATCGCCTTGAAGCCGCCCGTCCCCCAGCCGCAGTTGATGAAGGTATTGCCCAGGGGCGTCTTCGAGATGATCGGCGAGCGGTCGCCGGTCATGTCGACGATCCCGCCCCATTGCCGCAGCATCTTCAGCCGCGAGAGCATCGGGAAGGTCTCGATCAGCGAGCGGACGGTTTCCTCGATGTGCTGCCAGGAACCCCGCTGGGTGTAATTGTTGAAATGGTCGGCGCCGCCGCCGATCACCATCTCGCCCTTGTCCGACTGGCTCATGTAGCCATGCACGGTGTTGGCCATCACGACCACATCCATGCAGGGCTTGATCGGCTCGGACACCATGGCCTGCAGCGCCACCGATTCGATGGGCAGCCGGAAGCCCGCCATCGCCGCCAGATGCCCGGAATGACCCGCGACGACGATGCCCAGCTTCTTGCAACCGATGGTGCCCTTGGTGGTGTTGACCGCCGTCACCTCGCCGCCCGCGCTTTCGACGCCGGTGACCTCGCAATTCTGGATGACATGCATGCCCATCGCAGAACAGGCCCGGGCATAGCCCCATGCCACCGCATCATGGCGCGCGGTGCCGCCACGCGGCTGCCAGAGCGCGCCGAGGACCGGATAGCGCGGCCCCTCGATGTTCATGATCGGCACCAGACGCTTCACCTCGGCCGGGCCGATGAAGCGGGTATCGACGCCCTGCAGCTTGTTGGCCATCTCGGTGCGCTTGTAGCCGCGGATCTCGTGCTCGGTCTGGGCCAGCATCATCACGCCGCGCGGGCTGAACATGACGTTGTAGTTCAGGTCCTGGCTGAGCCCCTCGTAGAGGCTGCGCGCCTTCTCGTAGATCGCGGCGGACGGGTCCTGCAGATAGTTCGAGCGGATGATCGTGGTGTTGCGGCCGGTGTTGCCGCCGCCGAGCCAGCCTTTCTCGATGATCGCGACATTGCGGATGCCGAAATTCTTGCCGAGGTAATAGGCCGTCGCCAGGCCGTGGCCGCCCGCACCGACGATCACCACGTCATAGTGCGAGGCGGGCTCGGGCGAGGCCCAGGCCCGCGTCCAGCCCGTGTGCTGGCGCAGGGCTTCACGGGCGATGGCGAAGGCCGAATAGCGGGTCATGGGCGTACTCCCTTTCAGCGCCGGGTTTTGCCCCGGTGATGGATTGCGCCGGGGGATAAGCCTTGGCTGCAAGCGGCACAATGAGGCCAAAACCGACATAGGCCGAAAGCTGCGTCCCCGCGCCGCATCCCCGGGGCCGCTTTGGGCCCTTTGTCGCGGGCAGTTGACGGCGGTTTGGCTTTTTTCCCCGGCGTCTTCCGGCTATGGGAGAGGCTGCGAACAGGAGGTGGCATGGCGATCTGGTGGTTCCTGGGCCCGGCGGTGGCCCTGACGGCGGTGATCGTCGTGCTGGCGGTGCTGGGATTGCGGCGCGGCGCGCGGGTCGAGGTCGCCGAGCCCGGCCAGCGGCGCGAGATGCGCATCTACCGCGACCAGCTCAAGGAAATCGAGCGCGACCAGGCCCGCGGCCTGATCGCCGCCGAAGAGGCCGAGCGCCTGCGCACCGAAACCGCGCGGCGGCTGCTGGACGCCGACAAGCGCGGCGCCACGGCGCTGGGCGAATCGCCCGCCTCGATGAAGACCCTGGCGCTGGTGCTGGTGGCACTGGCGCCGATCCTGGCCGTCGCCCTCTACTGGCGCGAGGGGGCGCCGGGCTACGAGGACATGCCGCTGGTCGACCGCTACGCCCAGGCCCAGGTCCTGCGCGAGGCCCGCCCCGGACAAACGGCGATGGAGGCCGCCTGGCAGGACGATCCCCAGCGCCCGCCCGCGCCCGAGATCGACCCGCAATACGCCACCCTCATGGGCCAGCTGCGCGAGGCGCTGACCAACCGCCCGGACGATCCCCGCGGCCTGCGGCTGCTGGCCGTGAACGAGGGCAATATCGGCAATTACAGCGCCTCGGCCGCCGCCTGGATCCACCTGATCGAGCTGCAGGGCGATGCCGCCCCGGTCGAGGATCTGGTCTCGCTGGCCGAGACGATGGCGCTGGCCACTGGCGGGCTGATCTCGCCCGAGGCCGAGGCGGTGCTGGAACGCATCCTGCAAAGGGATCCGCAGAACGGCACGGCGCGCTATTACCTCGGGCTGATGTTCGCCCAGACCGGGCGGCCCGACCTGACCTTCCGCCTGTGGCGCGGACTGCTGGAAGACAGCGAACCCGATGACCCCTGGGTGCCGGCGATCCGCGCCTCGATCGAGGAACTCGCCGCCGCCGCCGGCGTGCGCTACACGCTGCCGCCGGTGACTGCGGGCGGGCGCGGCCCTTCGGCGGCGGATGTCGAGGCCGCATCGGAAATGAGCAACGAGGACCGCCAGCAGATGATCGGCGGCATGGTCGAGGGGCTGGCCTCCAGGCTCTCGAACCAAGGCGGCCCGGCCGAGGACTGGGCCCGGCTGATCAACGCGCTGGGGGTGCTGGGCCAGTCCGAACGCGCCCGGGCGATCTGGTCCGAGGCAAGGCTGGTCTTCGCCGACCAGCCCGCGGCACTGGCCACCATCGACGCCGCCGCCCGCCAGGCCGGGTTCACCGAATAATGGCCGTCTTCACCGAAACCGACGCCTTCCTCGCCGCCTTGGCGCCCTCGGGCGCACTGGCCGGACTGGACCTCGGCGAAAAGACCATCGGCGTCGCGGTCTCGGACCTGCGCCGCCTGGTCGCGACACCGCTCGAGACGGTGAAACGCAAGAAATTCACCCTGGATGCGGCGCGCCTGCTGGAAATCGCCAAGGCCCGGGGGCTTGCCGGTTTCGTGCTGGGCCTGCCCCTCAACATGGACGGGTCGGAAGGGCCGCGCTGCCAGTCCACCCGCGCCTTCGCCCGCAACCTCTCGGCCCTGACCGAACTGCCGATCGGCTTCTGGGACGAACGGCTGTCGACGGTGGCGGCAGAGCGGGCGCTCCTTGATTTCGACACCTCGCGGGCGAAACGGGCCGAGGTGATCGACCATGTGGCAGCCGGGTTCATCCTGCAGGGCTTCCTGGACAGATTGGCCGTCATGCGTCGCTGACAGGCTGGAAACACCCCGTCAGAGGCCTATCTTGGCCCGGACGACCCCGAAGGTTCACCCATGAACGACCTCTCGCTCGATACGCTCTGGATGCGCAAGGAACTGGACAGTCCCTGCGTCAAGATCTGCGTGATCCATCCAAAGGCAGGGATCTGCGCCGGCTGCTTCCGCACGCTGGACGAGATCGCCGGCTGGTCGGCGATGAGCCCCGAGAACCGCGCCGAGATCCTGGCGCAGCTGCCGGACCGCTCGACCCTGCTGAAAAAGCGCCGCGGCGGACGCGAGGGGCGGCTGAACCAGGACTGAGGGGTTTCGCCCGCGGTCCCCGCTGTCGCGGGCGCCTCGGGCGACCGGCAGCGGGGGGCTGCCGCCCCCCGCACCCCCTGCTTCAAGGAGGGTTTTCCACCCTCCTTGAAAATCCTCCCGAGGATATTTGCAGAACAAAGATGGAGAACAGAGGGCGCTTGACCCTCATCTTTGTTCTTGAAATATCCCGGGGGGTCCGGGGGGCTGGCCCCCCGGGGTCGCCCCAAGCGCCGCCCTCTCCGCGGCGGGAGGCGCGCGGGGTGGGCGGGCGGGAGCGTGCCTCCCGCCGCTCAGCGGCAGGCGTCCCTAAGGCGCCCCATCAGCTCGGCCAGCTGCGCCCGGTAGCGCTCGGATTTCAGCCGCCCCTCGGCGTCGAACTCCGTCCCGGCCCGGGCCACCAGCACCTCGGGCCAGGCCAGCGGCTCCACCCTGTGCGGCACCAGCATCCAGCGCAGGATCATCTGCGACCGCTCGCCCCCGGCCCGCCCGTCCGCCGCGGTGACGATCGCCACCGGCTTGCCCCTGAGCGGGTTGGGTTTCAGCCGGCTCAGCCAGTCGAGCGCGTTCTTCACCGCCCCGGGCGGCGCCTTGTTGTATTCGGGGCAGGCGAAGAGCACCGCCTCCGCCCCGGCCACCGCCGCAGCCAGGGCCGCCACCTCGGCCGGGATCCCCTGCGCTTCCAGATCCTCGTCGAACAGCGGCAGCCTGAGGCTTGCCTCGGCGAATTCGCCATCAAAGGCGCGCGCCGCCTCCAGCATCAGCTTGCGGTTCAGGCTCTCCGCCCTCAGGGATCCGCACAACCCCAGCAATCTCGGCCCGCTCATCGCCTCTCCGCTACCCTGTCCCGGCCAATCTTGCATGCCGCCGCCATTTGCGCCACCGTCCCGCCGCGCAGCGGAAGGACATGACATGCGGCACGGCGGACAGATTCTGGTCGATCACCTCAAGGCCGAGGGCGTGCGGCGCGTCTTCTCGGTCCCCGGCGAGAGCTTCCTCGCCGCCCTGGACGGGCTCTATGACAGCGGCATCCAGAACGTCGTCTGCCGCCACGAGGGCGGCGCCTCGATGATGGCCGAGGCCCACGCCAAGCTCACCGGCGAGGTGGGCATCGCCTTCGTCACCCGTGGCCCCGGCGCCACCAATGCCTCGTCCGGGATCCATGTGGCGCAGCAGGATTCGACGCCGATGATCCTGTTCGTCGGCCAGATCGACACCGCCCACCGCGACCGCGAGGCGTTTCAGGAGGTCGATTACCGCCGGGTCTTCGGCGGGCTCGCCAAATGGGCCACGGAAGTGGACGACATCCGCCGCCTGCCCGAATACCTGAGCCGTGCCTTCCATCTGGCGCAATCGGGTCGCCCCGGCCCGGTGGTGCTGGCGCTGCCCGAGGACATGCTGTCGGCGCTTTCCGACGTGCCGGACCTGCCGCCCCGCGCGGCGCCCCTTTCCGCCCCGCCGCAGACCGGGGCCGTCTGGCAGGCGCTGAAAAGCGCCGACAAGCCGCTCCTCGTCGTGGGCGGCCCGCATTGGTCGGCCGAGGCCGCGCGCGATCTCGCCGCGCTGGCCGAGGCCAGCGGCCTCCCCGTCGCCGTCACCTTCCGCCGCCAGGACCGGATCGACAACCGCCACCCGAATTACGCCGGCGACCTCGGCGTCGGCATGAACCCGAAACTGGGGGCGCGGCTGAAAGAGGCCGATCTCCTGCTGATCGTCGGCGCGCGGCTCGGTGACACGGCGACCAATGGCTATGACCTTGTCGACCCCGCGGCGCCCGGCAAGGTGATCCTCCATATTCACAGCGACCCCGACGAACTGGGCCATGTCTGGCGCCCTGATCTGGCGATGGTGGCGAAAGCCCCGGCGATGATTGCGGCACTGAAGGCCAGCGTGCCGCAGGACCTGCCCGACTGGTCGGCCTGGACCCAAGCCGCCCGCGCCGATTACGAGGCCTTCACCACGCCCCGCGAAACCCCCGGCGCGGTGAAGCTGGAGCAGGTGATGCGCTGGCTCTCGGACCATGTGCCCGAGGATGCCATCGCCACCAACGGCGCGGGCAATTACGCCGCCTGGATGCACCGCTATTTCCGCCCCCGCGCCTGGCCGGGCCAGCTTGCGCCGACCTCGGGCAGCATGGGCTACGGCTTCCCCGCCGCCATCGCTGCCAGCCTCGAACACCCGGAAAAGACCGTGCTCTGCTTCGCCGGCGACGGCTGTTTCCAGATGACGCTGAACGAGCTGTCCACCGCCCGCCAGCACGGCGCGACGCCGATCGTCATCCTGGCCAACAACGGCCGCTATGGCACGATCCGGGCGCATCAGGAACGCACCTATCCGGCGCGGGTCTCGGGGACCGAGCTCTTCAACCCCGATTACGCGGCGCTGGTCCGGTCTTACGGCGGCCATGGCGAAACCGTGCGCCGGACCGAGGATTTCGCCGAGGCCTTCGCCCGGGCCCGGGCCTCGGGAAAGGTCGCGGTGATCGAGCTGATCCTCGACCCCGAGGCGCTTTCCCCCGGCCAGGACCTCTCCGCCGCCCGCGCCCAGGGCGAACGGGCGCAAGGGGCCTGACCCGCCCCTTCTTTGCGCCTTAAATATCCACGGGGTTTCCAAAGGGGGGCGTGCCCCCCTTTGGCGAGGGGGTTCGGGGGGCGAGCAGCCCCCCGATCGGTCGCCCGAGGAACGAGGGCGAAACGCCTCACCCTTCCGGCGGCGGGTCCAGCAGCACGCCCCGCGAATGCGAGGCGAATTCGCGCGACCAGATCAGCCAGCTCACCACCAGCGCCGCCGCCATCAGCGCCCAGGGTCCCAGCAGCCAGGCCAGCGAGGCCAGGGCGAAATAGGTCGCCCTGAGGCCGCGGTTGAAATTATAGGCGGCGCGGATGTTGATCTCGGCCGCCTGGCGCGCGCGGGGATAGGCCAGCGGGTCCGTGGCCTCGTTCGGCACCGTCGACATCATGATCGAGGAATAGCCGAACAGCCGGTTCGACCACAGGAACTTCAGAAAACCGTGCGACAGGAAGAGGCCCGCCAGCAAGAGCCGCGTCTCGAAGGACCGCGCCGATCCCGCCTCCAGCGACAGGTCCTGCGCCACGCCCCGCAATTGCTCGGGATTGCCGATCAGCGCCAGCAACCCGCCCAGCGCCAGCAGCGTGGTCGAGGCCAGCCAGTTGGTGCTCTGCCTGAGGCTCGCCAGGACCGAGGCATCGTACATCCGCGGCATCCGCGTGACGAATTGCTTCAGCCATTCGCGCCGGTATTGCGCCATCAGCACGGTGACCGAGGGCTTGGCGGTCTTCGTCAGCTCGATGCGCCAGCCCAGCCCGTACCAGGCAAGCGCCACCAGCCCCAGCGCCGCCAGATCGGCGGGCGACAGCAGGGCAAGGATCGTCTGGGCAATCGTCGTCGTTTCCGGCATCGCTGTTTCCGGGCTGGTTTCGCGCTACATCGTCACATCGGACGCGCCCCGCCCCGCTGTCAACCACCGCATCCGGCAATCGCGCTGGACGCGCCCGCGAAACTGGTTATATTTTCTTACCAAAGCGGCCGTCACGAGGCTCCGAGGAGGAACGCCATGCAGATGCCCCGTCCCAGCGCCGACATCCTCGGCCGCCGCGCCAGCATCGTCGCGCGCCTGCGGGCGCTGCTGCCCGCCGATGCGGTCATCGACGACCCGCACGAGACGCGGGCCTATGAATGCGACGGGCTGACCGCCTATCGCTGCCCGCCCCTCGCCGCCGTCCTGCCCCGCACCACCGAGGAAGTCGCGGCAATCCTCGGCCTCTGTCATGCCGAAGGCGTGCCGGTGGTGCCGCGCGGCGCGGGCACCAGCCTGGCGGGCGGCGCGCTGCCGACCGCCGATTCGGTCATCCTGGGCGTGGCGCGGATGAACGCGGTGCTGGAAACCGATTACGACAACCGCTTCATCCGCGTGCAGACCGGGCGCACCAACCTGTCGGTCACCGGCGCCGTCGAAGCGGACGGGTTCTTCTATGCCCCCGACCCCTCGTCGCAGCTGGCCTGCGCCATTGCCGGGAACATCGCCATGAACTCGGGCGGGGCGCATTGCCTCAAGTACGGCGTGACGACCAACAACCTGCTGGGCGTGACGCTGGTGCAGATGGACGGCACCGTGGTCCAGATCGGCGGCCCTTGGATGGACGCGGGCGGTCTGGACCTGCTGGGCCTGATCTGCGGGTCCGAGGGGCAGCTGGGCGTGGTGACCGAGGCGACGCTGCGCATCCTGCCCAAGCCCGAGGGCGCGCGGCCGGTGCTGATCGGCTTTTCGGCCAACGAGATCGCCGGGGCCTGCGTCAGCGACATCATCAAGGCCGGTGTCCTGCCCGTCGCCATCGAATTCATGGACCGCCCCTGCATCCGCGCCACCGAGGCCTTCGCCCATGCCGGATACCCCGATTGCGAGGCGCTACTGATCGTCGAGGTCGAGGGCTCGGACGCCGAGATCGACGAGCAACTGGGCCTGATCCGCCAGATCGCGGCGCGTCACGACCCCGTGGAATTCCGCGAAAGTCAGTCCGAGGAGGAATCGAAAAAGATCTGGCTGGGCCGCAAATCCGCCTTCGGCGCCATGGGTCAGATCAACGATTACATGTGTCTCGACGGCACCATCCCGGTCAGCGAACTGCCCCGCGTGTTGCGGCGGATCGGCGAGCTGAGCCGGGAATACGGGCTCGACGTGGCGAATGTGTTCCACGCGGGCGACGGCAACATGCATCCGCTGATCCTGTTCGACGCCAACAAGCCCGGCGATCTGCAAACCTGCGAGGCGCTGGGGGCCGAGATCCTGAAGCTCTGCGTCGAGGTCGGCGGCTGCCTGACCGGCGAGCATGGCGTGGGCATCGAGAAGCGCGACCTGATGGTGGTGCAATTCGCGCCCGAGGATCTGGAGGCGCAGATGCGGGTCAAGGATGTCTTCGACCCCGACTGGCTGCTGAACCCCGCCAAGGTCTTCCCCCTTGGCGCCAGCGAAACGCGCCGGGCCTCGTGAGCCCGGGGCCATCCGATAGGTCGCCCTTCCCCCGCCGGGGGTTCACGCAACCCGATAACCTGGTCCCGATTTTGTCTGTCACCCGCCAAAGCCAGCACCCTGTGTTCATGCCTCCCGGAAGCCCCCGGGCGGCGTTTTGCAACACAGGATATCGCCATGCTTTCGCTCAAATCCCTTCTGACTGCCTCGCTCGCCGCGCTGATGCTGCCCATGGCCGCCTCGGCGCATGCCCCCGACCCGGCCATCGCCCGGGTCATGCCGATGATCTCGGCCTTGATGGAGGCTCCCTCCGCCCGGCTCTACCGCAGCGAGTACATGCGGATTCCGACGCTCAGGCCGACCTACCAGCTCGGCCCGGTGATCCCGCATCTGCGGCTGCGGCTCCATTGCGTCGTTTCGGGCACGCCGGTGGAATTCCCCGACGACCTGCATATCTGGGCGGATTTCCCGGTCGCGGCCGGAACCGTGGCCCATTGGAACGTGACCGGCACCGCGATGCAGGGCTCGGTGGTGCTGCCCGCGCTGGCGGCGGGCGAGCCTTACTTCGTCTCGCATGCCCTGCCCGGCGGCTGGCCCGCGGGCGCGGCCTGCTCCGCCTTCGGCAACTGACCCGTCCCGCGCCCTGCGCGGGATCCCCTACGGCAGGCCCCGCGCCCGCCGGAGGGTTCCGCCTGTCCCGCTCCCCGGAGGTGACACCATGAACCCCGACACGATCGCCGTGCTGCGCCCCGAAACCGAGGCCGAGCTGGCCGAGGCGATCCGTCTCGCCTCGGCCCCCTTGGCGATCCGCGGCGGCGGCACCCGCCCGGTGGGCCGCCCGCAAACCGGCGCGCTGCTGGAGACCGGCGCGCTTTCCGGCATCACGCTCTATGAACCCGGCGCCCTGACGCTGGTGGCAAAGGCCGGCACGCCACTGGCCGAGGTCGAGGCCGCGCTCGCCGCCGAAGGCCAGCGCCTGCCCTTCGAGCCGATGGATCACCGGGGCCTCTTGCGCACCACGGGCGAGCCGACGCTGGGCGGCATGGTCGCCGCCAATGCCTCGGGCCCCCGGCGGGTGCAGGCGGGGGCCTGCCGCGACAGCCTGATCGGCGTGCGCTTCGTCGACGGCACCGGGACCGTGGTCAAGAACGGCGGCCGGGTGATGAAGAACGTGACCGGCTATGATCTGGTCAAGCTGATGGCGGGCAGCTGGGGCACGCTGGGCGTCCTGACCGAAGTCGCCTTCAAGCTGCTGCCCGCGCCGGAAAGCGCCGCCACGATCCTCTGGCAGGGGCTCGATTCCGCCTCGGCGCTGCGGCTGATGGCCGAGGCGCTGAAAACCCCGTGGGAGGTGAACGCCGCCGCCCATCTGCCCGACCAGCGCACCCTGCTGCGGGTCGAGGGCTTCGCCCGTTCCGTCGCCTACCGCGCCGACGAACTGGCCAAGGCGCTGGCCCCCTTCGGCCGCTCGGTAACGCTGGGCGCCGCCGAAACCGCCAGCCTCTGGGCGCAGGTCCGCGACGTGGCGCCGTTCCACGATCAGGACGGCGATGTCTGGCGCATCGCCGTCAAACCCTCGGAATCCGCGGCGCTGGTGGCGAAGGCCGGGGGCGAGGCGCTTTACGACTGGGGCGGCGGCCTGATCTGGCTGCGGCTGGGCGAGGGCGTCGACCTGCGCGCGCGTCTCGGCGACTTCCCCGGCCACGCCACGCTGATCCGCGCCAGCGCCGAGACGCGGCGCCATATCGCCCCCTTCCCGCCCGAGCCCCCCGCCATCGCCGCCCTGACCCGCGGCCTGCGCGCAAGGTTCGATCCGCGCGGGGTGCTGAACCCCGGACTGATGGACGCCTGACATGTCCTTTGTCGAAGCCCTGATCCCCTTTGCCCTGATCCTGCTGCCCGGTTTCGCGGTGATCTCCCTCGCCCGCCCGCTCTGGGTGCCGGTGGCGGGCGTGATCCTGGGTGCGGGGCTGATGACCGCGCTGGCGCTCGGCACCATGGGGCAGCCCTGCAACAGCGACCCCGCCGGTTGCGGCATGGCACGCGGGTTCGAGGCGCTGATCCTCATGCTGGGGGTCTTCGTCCTGCTTTCGGCCGCGCTCGCGGCCATCGCCTGGCGCCTTGCCGCCGGACGCGAGGCCGGGATCGGCCCGCGCCTCTTGGCGATGATCCTCACGCCGCTGGCGCTGGCCGCGCTGGCCGCCGTCATCTTCCTCTAGGGGCCCCGCCATGCAGACCAGTTTCACGCCCGAGCAGTTGAAAGCCCCCGCGATCCAGCGCGCCAACGAGGTGCTCAGGACCTGCGTCCATTGCGGCTTCTGCACCGCCACCTGCCCGACCTATCAGGTGCTGGGCGACGAGTTGGACAGCCCGCGCGGCCGGATCTACCTCATCAAGGACATGCTGGAGCAGGGCCGCCCGGCGGATGAGAAGACCGTCAAGCATATCGACCGCTGCCTGTCCTGCCTGTCGTGCATGACCACCTGCCCCTCGGGCGTGCATTACATGCATCTGGTCGACATCGCCCGCGACCATATCGAGAAGACCTACAAGCGCCCGCCGATGGACCGTTTCCTGCGCTGGATGCTGGCCCGGGTGATCCCCTATCCGACCCGCTTCCGGCTGGCCCTGCTGGGGGCCAAGATCGGCCGACCCTTCGCCTTCCTGATGCCCGACGCGCGGCTGAAGGCGATGCTGGCCATGGCCCCGAAGCGTATCCCCCCGGTCAGCCGCAACGACGCGCCGCAGGTCTTCCCGGCCCGGGGAGAACGCCGGATGCGGGTCGCCCTGATGACCGGCTGCGCGCAGAAGGCGCTGAACACCGACATCAACGACGCGACGATCCGCGTGCTGACCCGGCTCGGCTGCGAGGTGGTGGTGGCCCGGGGCGCGGGCTGCTGCGGCGCGCTGACCCATCACATGGGCCAGACCGATCTGAGCCACGCCTCGGCCGCGCGGAACATCAAGGCCTGGATGGCCGAGCTGCGGGGCGAGGGGCTCGACGCCGTGGTCATCAACACCTCGGGCTGCGGCACGACGGTGAAGGATTACGGCCATATGTTCCGCACCGACCCGCTGGCGCAGGATGCCGCGCAAATCGCCGCGCTGGCCAAGGACGTGTCCGAGGTCCTGACGCGGCTGAAACCCGAGGGCGCGGCCCCCGAACCCCTGCGCGTCGCCTATCACGCCGCCTGCTCGCTGCAACACGGCCAGCAGATCAAGGACGCGCCGAAGGCGCTGCTGAAACGGCTGGGCTTCACGGTTGTGGAACCCGCCGATCCCCATCTCTGCTGCGGCTCGGCCGGGACCTACAACCTGCTGCAACCCGAGATTTCCGGCGAGTTGAAGCGCCGCAAGGTGGCGACGCTGGAAGCGAAGAAACCCGATGTGATCGCCGCCGGCAACATCGGCTGCATGATGCAGATCGGCTCGGGCACCGGGGTGCCGGTGGTGCATACGGTCGAACTGGTCGACTGGGCGACCGGCGGCCCGAGGCCGCAGGGGCTGGAAGCGGTGCGTGCAAGCACGCACCCTACCCCCCTCCCGTAGGCTGCGTGCGCGCACGCACCGCCCCCCTTCCTCGCCCCTTCATTCTGCCCCAAATACGCCCTTCCCCGCCACGGGCACCCAGGCCTCCCGCGGCGGGGCGCAGGCGGGGTGGGTGGGCGGGAGCCTGCGCCCCGCCGCGCCGCGCGCCGCTGTCCTCCGCCCCAATTACGCCACCTTCGCGGTACACCGTCCCTCCGCCTCGCCCATCGCCGAATCCATGCGCCACCTTGCCCTGATCCTCGCCCTGCTGCCCTTGCCTGCGCCTGCCCAGCAGGACAGCCGCCTGCATGCGCTGCAAACCGGCGACGCCTCGCGCGGATGGGAGGCGGTCGGCCGCCTCGACATGCAGGGCGTGGGCTTTTGCACCGCCACGCTCATCGCCCCCGACCGGGTGCTGACCGCCGCCCATTGCCTCTTTGACCGCACCACCGGCGCCCGCCTGCCCGAGAACCGCCTCGAATTCCTCGCGGGCTTCCGCACCGGCAGGGCCGAGGCGATCCGCGGCGTCACCCGCGCCGCCATCTGGCCCGCCTTCGACTTCGCTGCCGGGGCCGACCTGAGCAACGTCTCCGAGGATATCGCCGTTCTCGAACTCGACCGCCCGGTCCGCACCACTGCCATCCAGCCCTTCCGGGTCGGCGAGCTTCCCGCCGGCAGCGGCGCGGCGGTCGCCGTGGTCAGCTACGGCCGCGGCCGGGCCGAGGCCCCCTCGATCCAGGAGACCTGCCACGTCCTCGACCAGCGCCGCGACGGGGTCTCGGTCTTCTCCTGCCAGATCGACTTCGGCTCCTCGGGCTCGCCGGTCTTCGCGGTCGAGGGGGGCGAGGTGCGGATCGTCTCGCTGATCTCGGCCCGGGCCGAAAACGGCGAAAGGCCGCTCTCGCTGGGGATGCGGCTGGCGGGCCGGGTGCAGGCGCTGGAGGCCGCGCTCGACCAGGGCGTTTCGGGGCTGAATGCCCCGGGTCCGCAGGGCGCCCGCAGCAGCGCGCGCTTCGTCCGGCCCTGACCCGGCGCCCTCTTGAAACCCGCAACAGCGCTTCCCACATCGGGATGACCGGGCGCCCATGATGGGGTCCGGGACATCGCCCGGCCGGGCCGTCCGGCGGGCAACACATTGACATCGCTTATCAAAGGATGACACCGATGCGTGCTTTCGACCCGACCCCCCTGTTCCGCGCCTCCGTGGGTTTCGACCGGATGGCGGATCTCATGGATCGCGTCCTGGCGGCTGAACCCGTGCAGCCGACCTACCCGCCCTACAACATCGAGAAGACCGACGAGAACGCCTTCCGCATCTCGGTCGCGGTCGCCGGTTTTGCCGCCGATGAACTCTCGGTGGAGCTGAAAGAGAACGGGCTCACCATTTCCGGCCGCAAGGCCGAGGACAGCGCCGAGCGCACCTATCTGCACCGCGGCATCGCCACCCGCGCCTTCGAGCGCCGCTTCCATCTGGCCGATCACGTCCGCGTCTCGGGCGCGACCCATGCCGATGGCATGCTGCATATCGACCTGGTGCGCGAGATCCCCGAGGCGCTGAAACCGCGCCGGATCGAGATCGCCAGCACCACGTCCAGCGCGCAACTGGTTGACGCCTCGGCGGCCTGAGGTCTCCCCGCCGATGCGTGAAGGAGGGCGTGCCCGGCAACGGGCGCGCCCTTTTCCATAGCCCGCTGCCGGGTTAGCCTGCCGCCCTGAGCAGGAGGAGCCCGGCATGCTGACTTTCGAAACCTGGGACGTTTTCACCGAGACGCGGTTCCGCGGCAATCCGCTGGCCATCGTCCATGGGGCCGAGGGCCTGAGCGAGGCGCAGATGCTGACGCTCGCCCGCGAATTCAACCTGTCCGAAACGATCTTCGTCTTGCCGCCCCGCGACAAGGCCCATACCGCCCGGGTCCGCATCTTCTTTCCCACCGCCGAAATCCCCTTCGCCGGGCATCCGACCATCGGCTGCGCGATCTGCCTCTCGGGGCTGGCGGGCGAGGGCCCTGACTCCGTGCAGCCGCTGGTGCTGGAAGAGGAGGCGGGCCTCGTCCCCGTCACCGTGACCCGGCAGGCGGGCCGCGTGCGGGCCGAGTTCACCGCGCCGGTCACGCCCTTCGCCAAACCCGGCCAGGCCGATCCCGACCTCTGCGCCCAGGCGCTGGGGGTGGCGGCGGTCGGCGCACCGGGCCATCCCGGGCCAGGGCTCTGGCAGGGGGGTCCCGGGTTCCTGTATGTGCCGCTGCCGGATCTCGGGGCGCTCGCCGCCGCGGGCCCCCGCGAACCGGCCTGGTCGCGGCTGATGGCCGGGGCCGGGGTCGATTCCGCCTGGTGCTACGTGCCCGTCGAGGGCGGCTACCGGGCGCGGATGTTCTCGCCCACGGCGGGCATCCCCGAGGATCCGGCGACGGGCTCCGCCAGCGCCATCTTCGCCGCCGAACTCTTCGCGCGGGGTCTGGTGGGCGAGGGCGAGACGCCGGTCGCGATCACCCAGGGGGTGGAGATGGGGCGTCCGTCGGAGATCGCGCTCACGGTGGTGGTGAAGGACGGCGCGCTGGCCTCGGTCCGGGTGGCGGGATCGGCGGTGCCGGTGTCGAAGGGTCAGATCGCGGTGCCGTGAGGGGAGCGGTGCGTGCGGGCACGCACCCTACGAGTGGGAGAGGTGCTTTCTTCGCCGCCGCTGGTGCGGTGGGATGAAATCCCACCCTGCAAGGGCCCCGTAGGGTGCGTGCTTGCACGCACCGTCCACACAGCCGCAGGGCGAACACGTCCTATCGGCGGCGCACCGTAGGGTGGGATTTCACCCCACCCCACCGCCGACCGGGACGCAGAGCATCACCGCCGCCCTTCACGCAGCCACCCGACCAGCACGAACCCGAGGCCCAGCGCGATGCAATCCCACCCGACGGGCGCTGGTTCCGGCCGTAGGGTGCGTGCTCGCACGCACCGTCACCGGCGACGTCCCCGCCGCCCCTACCGCCGCCCTTCACGCAGCCACCCGACCAGCACGAACCCGAGGCCCAGCACCAGCCACAGCCAGGCGGGCAGCAAGGGCGAGAGCCGAAGGTCGGTCGTCACATAGGCGCCGCGCGGGGTCACGCCCAGCCAGCCGCGGCCCCAGGCCTGACGCCCGGACTCGACCAGCCGCAGCGCGGGCACGCCGCCCGCCATCGCCGCCACCCCGCCGCGGGTCGCCCCCATCAAGGGCGCCAGCGGCGCGGCATCCGCCACCACCCGCTCGTATTCGCGGGGATTGGCCGTGCCCAGCACCGCAACCGTGTCCAGATCGTCCGAGCGCAGGCGGTAGAGCCCGGGCTCGGCCCCCTGCCATGCGGCGGTGAAGCGGCCCGGTTCCGTCTCGGTCAGCGGCACCTCGACGCTGCTGTCGTCGGGCCCGGTGATGGTCACCGCATGCGGGCCATCCGACAGCGAGCGGCGGGTGATCGACAGCGTCAGCCCGTCGCCGGTGGCGATCAGCGCCTCTTCCTCCAGATCCGGCTCGCGCATCATCCAATGCGCCAGCCGCCGCAGCAATTCCGCCTGTGGCCCGCCACCCTCGAACCCGCGGTCCCAGAGCCAGGCCTGGTCCGAGGCCAGCATCGCCACCCGCCCCTCGCCCGCGTGGTCCAGCACCAGCAGCGGCCGGTCGCCGATGCCCTGCATCACCACCTCGCCCGCGCCGGGCGTCAGCTCGATCTGCCTGAGCCACCTGCCCCAGCCGGGCAGCGCGCTGCCATCACGGGGCGGGAAATCGGCGTCGAGCCCGGCGGTCACCGGATGGCGCTGGCCGATCTCGGACAGATGCGGCGTGAAAGGCTGGTCGAAGACCCGCGCGGTCGGTTCCGCAGGCAGGATCCGGCCCAGGGCGGAATGATAGATGCTCTCGGCGCTGGCCAGTTCCGGCCCGCCCGCGACCAGGAGGGCACCGCCCTCAATCACATATCTTCGGATATTGTCGAAATAGGACGGCGGCAGGATGCCCCGGCGGCGGTAGCGGTCGAAGATGATAAGGTCGAATTCGTTGATCTTCTCGACGAACAATTCGCGCGTCGGGAAGGCGATCAGCGAGAGTTCGTTGACCGGCACCCCGTCCTGACGATCCGGCGGGCGCAGGATGGTGAAATGCACCAGATCGACGGAAGGGTCGGATTTCAAGAGGTTGCGCCAGGTGCGCTGCCCGGTATGCGGCTCGCCCGAGACGAGCAGCACCCGCAGCCGGTCGCGGATGCCGTTGATCTGCACCACGCCCGCGTTGTTGCGGTCGGTCAGTTCCCCTTCCTCGGCCGGCAGCTGGAAGCGCAGCACGTTGAGCCCGCCGCGGTCCAGCGTCAGGTCCAGTGTCAGGTCCTGCCCGATCGGCGCCGTGGCATAGCGCAGATCGTCACCGTTCAGCGCGAAGCCCACCTGCACCGGGCGGTCGCGCAGGGCCTCGGGCACCGCGCCTTCGTCCTCGATGCGAATCGTCAGGCTCAGCGTCTCACCAAGGATCGCATAGGCCGGGGCGTTGCGGATGATGAGGCGGCGGTCCCAATCGTCGGGGGTGCCGGTCTCGATCAGATGGACCGGGGCTTGCGGTGCGGCGCTCACCGCGTCATGGGCGATCCCGTCCGAGATCACGAAGACGCCCGCCAGCCGGTCATGCGGCAGATCGGCCAGCGCCGCGGCCAGCGCGGTGTTGAGGGTCGAGCCGGTGTTGTCGGCGCCATCGGGGACCGAGACCACCCGCTGCTCGATCCCCAGCCGGGCCAGTTCGGCGCCGATCTGCGCCGCGGCCTCGTCGGTCTGCTCGGCCCTTCCGGCCAGCCGGTTGGAGCCGGTCTCATCCCGCAGCACCAGAGCGATGTCGCCCAGCGGCTGGCGTTCCTCGGATTGCAGGGCGGGATTGGCCAGCGCCGCCAGGATCAGCGCCAGACCCAGCGTGCGGAACGGCCAGCCTGCCAGACCGCGCCAGACCGACAGCAAAGTCACGGCCAGCGCCAGCGCGCCCAGCCCGGCGATCACCGGCCAGGACAGCAGCGGATCGAAGACCAGCGCGGTTCCGTTCATTGCCCCAGCCTTTCCAAGAGCGCCGGCACATGCACCTGGTCGGATTTGTAATTGCCCGACAGCACATGCATGATCAGGTTGACCCCGAACCGCAGCGCCATCTCGCGCTGCCGCTCGCCGGTCGACCCCCGCCCGACCTGCAACAGGGGCGTGCCCTGTTCATCGACCGCCCAGGCCGAGGCCCAGTCGTTCGAGCCGATCACCACTGGCGTCACCCCGTCGTTGAGGTTGCGAAACGGCATCCCCTCGGCGCGTTGCGCATCAGGCGGCGCGGCCTCGACCCAGACGGTGCCGCCCTGCCAGCGGCCGGGGTAATCGGCCAGCAGATAGAAGGTGCGGGTCAGGACGTGATCCTCGGGCAGCGGTTCCAGCGGCGGGATGTCGAGCCCCGCGGCGATCTGTTGCAGCCGCCGCCCGGCCGAGGTCATGCCGCCGGTCAGCCGCGCCTGATCGGCGTCGCGGGTGTCGAACAGGATCATCCCGCCCGAACGCAGGTAGCGGTTCAGCCGGTCATTGGCCTCGGCCGTGGGCAGCGGGCTGTCCGCGGTCACGGGCCAATAGAGGAAGGGGTAGATCGACAGCTCATCCGTCTCGACATTCACTGCCATCGGCAGCGCAGGCTCGACCGAGGACCGCTGGTACAGCGCCAGCGACAGGCCCCTGAGCCCGGCCAGCGCCACATCGTCGATCTGCGCATCGCCGGTGCTGACCGCGGCCAGCACCACCGATTCCGTGGCTTCCAGAATGCGGGTATCGACCGGTTGCGCCTCGGCCCGCGGGACCGAAAGGCCAAGCGCCAGCAACAGGATCGCCGCCCTCAGGAGCCGCCCGCCCAAAGCCAGCGTGGCCAGGGCATCGAGCATCAGCACGGCGGCGGCGGCGGCAAACAGATACCCGCCCAGCGGCACCTCGGGCCGTTCGACCCCGGTCTCCACATTAGTGCCCAGCGGCCATTGCGCAGGCGTCAGCGGGGTCTGCGCGTCCGTGGCGTTGACAGCGAGCCTGAGCGCCGTACCGGCATAGAGGCCGGGCGGCAGGTCCGGCCCCGGGGCGCGTTCCCCGGCCAGAACCGGGGCCAGATCCTCGCCCGTCACGGCGGGACGGTTGGCGGTGCTTTGCAAGAGGCCGAAACCGTCCAGCTCTTCCTCGGGCTGCCAGTGGGTGCCTTCCAGCTCTCCGGCCTCGGGCACCGCGCCGCGGGTCGAGATCGCCAGCCGCTCCAGCATGCTGACGAAAAGGCCGGAAATCGGCAGGGTCGACCATTCGGCATTGGCGGTGACGTGGAACAGCACCACCTGGCCCGAACCGCGCGCAGCCCGCGTGACCAGCGGCGTGCCATCGGCGAGCGCGGCAATGGTGTGGCTGGCCAGATCGGGGCCGGGCTGGGCCAGGACCTGGGCGCGGATGCCGACATCCCCGGGCACCGGCAGACCGGCGAAGGGCGAATCCTCGGGGAACGGGGCCAGCGAGCGCGGATCGCCCCAGCTCATCGCACCGCCCACGGTGCGCCCCCCGGCGCGCAGCGGCACCGGCAGCAGCGGGTCGTCCTGCGGCGCGCCGAAGCCCGAGGCGCTGGCCCCCGCCCCCGCCATCCGCGGCCCGGCGAAGCGCAACAGCAAGCCGCCCGCCTCGACCCAATCGGTCAGTTCCTGCGTCTCGGCCTCGGTCATCGCCGGCATGTCGGCCAGCACCAGAACATCGGGGCCGGTCAGCAGAAGGTCGTCCAGCGACGAGGATTCGACCAGATCGGCCGAGGGTTCCAGCGCCTGCCGCAGGTAATGCAGCGGGCTGAGCAACGCGAGGGATTCATTGCCCTCGCGCACGGTCAGCAGCGCCACCTTGCGGCGACGCAGGCTGTCGTCGGTCAGCGTGACGGCCCCCGCCCCGCGCGCGCCCTCGATCTGGAAGCGGGTGATGCGGTTGCGCAGTTCCGGCGGCAGGTCGAACAGCGCCTCGGCACTCTGCGCGCCCGGGTCGAAGATCAGCGCGGCACGGGCAAGGTCACGCTCGGCCCCCGCCGGATCGCGGCCGATGGCCAGCAGCGTCAGGGCCAGCGGCGGGCCGGGGGTTCGGCGCGCGCCGACCGTCACGTCCTGCCCGTCGAACGAGGGCGGGGCCAGCGCGATGACTGGGGTTTCCGGCTGATAGACCTGCACCGGGCCAAGCTCAGACAGCGCCGACAGCAGCGCGTTCCGCCCGTCCCGCGCCAGCCCATCGCTGAGCCACAGCGTCTCGGTCCCCTCGGGGATCGTCCCGGCCCAATCGGGCAGCGCGGTCTCGGGCGACCAGGGGCGCGGGGTCAGGCCGGTCAGCCGCTCGCGCCAATGCTCGGCGGCGCGGAATTCGATGGCGCCCTGCGGCGGATCGGTCAGGGCGACCACCGCGACCGGCCGCCCGGCCCGCTGCGCCCCGTCAAGCGCCTGGCTGACCCGTTCCAGCCGCCGCGGCCAGTCGCGGGCGCTGGCCCAGCTTGCGTCCATCACGATCAGCAGATTGCCCTGCCCCGGCAACGCGCGGGACGGGTTCAGCACCGGCCCGGCCAGCGCCAGGATCAGCGCCGCCAGCGCCACCACGCGCAAGAGCAGCAGCCACCAGGGCGTGCGCTGGCTCTCGGGGTCGCGGTCGCGCAGCCCCAGCAGCAGGGCGATACCGGGGAAGCGGCGGCGCACCGGCGCGGGCGGCACGGCGCGCAACAGCCACCACAGGATCGGCAGCGCCAGCAGCGCCCAAAGCAGCACCGGCGTGGTGAAACCCAGCATGTTCATCGCCGCCGCGCCTCGCCCAGCGCCTGATAGAGCCAGAGCAGCCCCTCGGCCGCGGGCCGGTCGGTGTGCAGCGTCGTCGCGTGCCAGCCCGATTGCCGGGCCAGGGCCTGCACATGGTCCTTGCGGGCGGCGAGCCTTGCCAGATAGGCGTCGCGCAGATCGCCCGCGTGCAGCGTCTCATAGCTCAGATGGCCCGACATGCTCTCGAATCTCGTGCGGCCGTCAAAGGGAAAGGCCTCCTCCGCCGGATCGAGGATCTGCACCAGGATGCCGCGCATCGAGCGTGCGGCGGCCAGCGCCAGCGCGCCCTCGATCTGGGCCAGATCGCCCAGAAAATCAGAGAAGATCACCACATGCCCGCCGCTGGGCGAGGCATGCAGGTCGATGGCGCCATGTTCGGCGCCTTGTTCGGCCTCCTCGGCCAGCGCGGCGGCCAAGAGTCCCGCCTGGGCCCGTCCGGCGCGGGGGGCGAGGCTCGCCTCGGCCAGACCCACCCGCTCGCCGCCCCTGAGCAGCACCAGCGCCAGCGCCATGGCCAGCAGCCGGGCGCGCGCCGCCTTGGTCTCGCGCCCGCTGGCCGAGGTGAAGGACATCGCCGCACCGCCATCGACCCAGAGCGTCACCGCCCGGGCGGCCTGCCATTCCGTCTCGCGCAGGTAAAGCTCATCGCCACGGCCCGAGCGGCGCCAGTCGATCCGCGCCACGCCCTCGCCCGGGCCCAGCGGCCGGAACTGCCAGAACTCGGCCCCCGGCCCGGCACGGCGGCGGCCATGGGCGCCAGGCAGCACCGATTGTGCCAGATGCTCGGCGGCAACCAGCAGGGGCGGCAGGGCACCCGAAAGCGCTTCACCCTCGCGGCGAAGGTCGGCGCCATAGGGCGCGGCTGGGCTCACGCAGCCGCCTCCATCGTGCCGGTCACGCGGCCCGCCACGCGGTCGATCACCCCGCCCAGCGTCTCGCCCCGGGCCCGCGCGGCAAAGCTCAGCGCCATGCGGTGCGACAGGACCGGCCGGGCCAGCGCCGCGACATCCTCGGCCGACGGCGCAAGGCGGCCCTGCAGCAGCGCCCGGGCGCGGACCGCCAGCATCAGCGCCTGCGCGGCGCGCGGGCCCGGGCCCCAGGCCAGGCTGTCACCCAGCGAGGCGTCAGCCTCGGCCGAGCCCGGACGGCAGGCGCGCACCAGATGCAGGATCGTGTTGACCACGCTTTCACCCACCGGCATGCGGCGGATCAGGGTCTGCGCGGCCAGAAGATCGGCGGCGGTGAAGACCTCGTGCGATTGCGCCTCTTCGGTGCCGGTGGTGGCCATCAGGATCGCGCGTTCGGTGGCAAGGTCCGGGTATTCCACGTCAATCTGCACCAGAAAGCGGTCGAGCTGGGCCTCGGGCAGCGGATAGGTGCCCTCCTGCTCGATCGGGTTCTGGGTGGCCAGCACGTGGAACGGCGCGCCCAAGGGGCGGTGGCGGCCGGCGATGGTCACCTCGCGCTCCTGCATGGCCTGCAAGAGGGCCGATTGCGTGCGGGGGCTGGCGCGGTTGATCTCATCGGCCATCAGCAGCTGGCAGAAGACCGGGCCTTCGATGAATCGGAACTGGCGGCGGCCGTCCTCGCCACTGTCCAGCACCTCGGAGCCGAGGATATCCGCGGGCATCAGGTCAGGCGTGAACTGGATGCGGTTCGATTGCAGCCCCATGACGGTGGCGAGCGTGTCCACCAGCCGCGTCTTGCCCAGTCCCGGCAGGCCCACCAGCAGCGCGTGGCCACCGGACAGAAGCGCGGTCAGCGACAGGTCCACGACCTTTTCCTGCCCGATGAAACGGGGGGCGATGGCACCCCTCGCCTGTTGCAGGCGGGCGCCGAGCGCCTCGATGGCGGGGACCAGCGTGTCGCTCATGGGCGCATACCTCCGGGACGTGACCTCTGTTCCCCATGGGTTATATGTCAGGGGTTACCCGCTCGCCCAGACCAAGTTGGATAAAATGACCGCGCCACAAGACAATGTGACACCGCCGCAAGCGCCGGATGCCGAGTCGCTCGCCGCCTCGGCCTCGAAGGCCGCGAAAAAGGGCGGTTTGCCGCCGGTCCATCTGTGGAATCCGCCGTTCTGCGGCGATCTGGACATGCGGATCGCGCGGGACGGGACGTGGTTCTATCTGGGCACGCCGATCGGGCGGCCGGCCCTGGTGCGGCTCTTCTCCACGATCCTGAAGCGGGAGGACGGCAGGTATTTTCTGGTGACCCCGGTCGAGAAGGTCGGGATCACGGTCGAGGATGCGCCCTTCGTCGCGGTGGATTACACGGTCTCGGGCAAGGGTGAGGCGCAGGTGCTGCGGTTCGAGACCAATGTCGGCGATACCGTCGAGGCCGGGCCCGAGCATCCGATCCGCGTTGAGCGCGACCCCGAAACGGGCGAGCCCGCGCCCTATGTCATGGTCCGCGCCGGGCTGGAGGCGCTGATCGACCGCAAGAGCTTTTACCGGCTGGTCGAGATCGGCGCGCATCACCCGGTCGGGGGTGAGTCGTGGTTCGGGCTCTGGTCGGGCGGGGCGTTCTTCGGGGTGATTCCGTCGGGTGAGCTGCCCTGATGAGGCGGCCGCCGATGGGTCCGGGGCACGATAGGTGCGTGAAATCACGCACCCTACGGACCCGCTTTCCGAACGGGCCGGGCCGTCCGCCTGGCGCTGCCCCACCGTAGGGTGCGTGATTTCACGCACCGTCCCTGGCATCGTCGACGCGGGCGCCCAGCCGCCCCCGCTCAGCCGACCCGCAGCCGCCGGATCACCGGCTCCTCCGCCCGGGCCAGCACATCGGCCATCGGCTCTTCGGTCACCGCCATGTGGTGGGCGTTGGCATGGATCAGGCGGCCGGGTTCGCTGACCATCGCCACATGCCCGGCCCAGAAGATCAGATCGCCCGCTTCCTCGGCGCCGTCCAGAACCTCGGCCCCCTCCATCAGGCTTTGCAGGTCGCTGTCACCCGGACAGTCGCGCCCCAGCGCCCGGAACGCCGCCTGCACCAGACCCGAGCAATCAATCCCGTCGCGCGAATTGCCGCCCCAGAGATAGGGCGTCCCCAGAAAGTCGCGCGCCACCGCCACCGCATCCGCCCGCCAGTCGCCGATCTTGCGCAGATGCCGGGCAGGCACATAGCCGCCCGGCGTCACCGCGAAACGCCCGACCTCGCCCGTCACCTGCAGCCGCGCGCCCATGCTCAGCGCCATCCGCTCGCGCTGCTTGATGTCGGGGGCGCCGTAGACATGCGTGGCCGGGGCCGCGACCCAATGGCTGACCGACAGGTCGTCGCCCAGCGCCTCCTCGGCGATCCAGCCGCAATAGCCCTCGTCGCCGTCGAAGCCGAAAGCATGGCCGTCGCATTCGGTGATGACGCAGATCCGGGTGCCCAGCAGCATCTGCCGGTCCCGCGCCCCGCCCGGCGTGGCGCAGAGATCGGCCAGCGGCGCCACGACGCGCAGCCAGCGGCCGGGCACGAAGAGCACGCCCTCCAGCGCGCCTTTCAGGCTGTCATGCGCCACCCCGCCCGCGGCGCGGAAATAGCGCCGGTCGGTCATGCGCCGCCCTCGATCCCGGGCCCCAGAACCTCGGGCAGCGCCCAGAGCACCGCCCGCGCCGCCTGCCCCTGCCCGCCCTTGGGGCGGCCGGGCTCGTCCTTGGGCTGCCAGCCGTAGATGTCGAAATGCGCGAACCGCGTGCCGGGCGTGACGAAGCGGCGCAGGAACAGCGCGGCGGTGATCGATCCCGCCATGCCGCCCCCCGGCGCGTTGTCGAGGTCGGCGATGCCGGGCTCGATCAGCGATTCATAGGGGGCGTGGAAGGGCATGCGCCACAGCGGATCCGCCTCGACCGCGGCGCCGTCGGACAGCGCCAGCGCCAGATCCTCGTCATCGGTGTAGAAGGGCGGCAGGTCCGGGCCCAGCGCCACCCGCGCCGCGCCGGTCAGCGTCGCCATGCAGATCAGCGCATCGGGGCTCTCCTCGCAGGCCAGCGCCAGCGCATCGGCCAGCACCAGCCGGCCCTCGGCATCGGTGTTGTTCACCTCGACCGTCAGGCCGTTGCGCGCGGTCAGCACGTCGCCCGGGCGCATGGCGCTGCCGGAAATCGCGTTCTCGACCGCCGGGATCAGCAGGCGCAGCCGCACCTTCCAGCCCAGCGCCATGATCATCATCGCCAGCCCCATCACCGTGGCCGCGCCGCCCATGTCCTTCTTCATCAGCCCCATCGAGGCGGCGGGTTTGATGTCGAGCCCCCCGGTGTCGAAACAGACCCCCTTGCCGACCAGCGTGATGCGCGGCCCGCTGTCACCCCAGCGCAGGTCCAGAAGCCGCGGGATCCGGTCCGAGGCCCGGCCGACCGCATGGATCAGCGGAAAATTCTCCTGCAACAGGTCGTCGCCATAGGTGACCGAGACATGGGCGCCGAATTCCTCGGCCAGCGCGAGGAGCGTGGTTTCCAGCTCTTCGGGTCCCATCTGCGAGGCCGGGGTGTTGATAAGGTCGCGCGTCAGCCATTCGGCGGCGGCGAGGATCGAGACGCGCCCGGCGTCGATCCCGGCGGGGGCCTTCAGCATGGCCAGCGGCAGTTCGTCGGCGGAACGGTGCCGGAAGCGGTCGAAGCTGTAGCCGGCCAGCAGCCAGCCCAGCGCCTGTTCGGGAAGTTCTTCCACATCGAAACCGCCAGCCAGGTGGTAGCTGCCGCGCGGCAGTTTCTTGCGGGCGGCACCCAGCGCCATCCGCCGCCGGGCGCGCGCCTTGGCGCCGCCCAGGCCAAAGACCGCCATCGACACCTCGCCCGCCACATCCGGTACGCAGAGCGTCTCACCGGCGGCGGCGGAAAAGCCGGTCGCGTTCAGCCAGGTGCGGACCCGCTCGGGCTGCTGGTCCAGCCAGGTCGCCAGCCCGTCGGCGCTGATCGCGTGCAACGGAACCGACGGCGCGTCGGCGGGGGCGAAGGTGGCAAGGCTCTGTCGCATGGGCCCTCTCTGATGCAGAACGGCCCCACCCTAAAGCGCGCCGGGGAGGAAGGGAAAGGGCCTTTCCACGCCCGGGCCTTGGGCCGCGCGAGCCGTTGCCGCCCGTCGAACCGGGCGGCGCGGCGGTCCTGCAACGAGAAGGATCAGAGCGAGAGGCGCGGTTCCATCCAGACCGTCGCCAGCGAGCGGTCGCCGATGCGCACCAGACGTTCCCAGACCGCGCGATAGGCGATCACGTCGCCCCGACGGGCGGCGATGCCCATGTCGCGCGCCACCTTGGCCAGGGAGGTCAGCCCGATATCGGCGCTGCGCCGCGACACGGTCTGAGCACGCGGCGCGATCTCGGCCAGACGGTCCTCGCGTCCCAGCGCGTCGACCTCGGCCAGGGTATCCGAAATGGCCTCGACCGCTTCCATCACGTAGTCTTCGGCCCCACGATGGCCATACCGATTGAACACGTCATCCAAGACAGCGGAGTCGATGACCACCCGCTCGCTTGGACGCATCTCGATGACGAATGTCACGATTGCACCCTTTCTGCCTCTCCGACTCTCCCTTGCGCCCGTGGAGGATCTTAGATCCAGGCTAACAAATCGTTGCCTCGGGTGCGGAATTGTCGCTCGATTTTCCTGCAAATTGAGCATAGCACTGTCTCCGGCCTGGAAGTATAGGGAAATGCACATGTCTTACGCCCGCAAACTGCCCGGATACCTGGTCAACAGGTTTCGTGGCTGGCGTGCCACACATTATGCCGAGAACAAGAGCTGGTTCCGCCATCTCGCCCAGGAAGGACAGCATCCGCGCTCGATGCTGATCGCCTGTTGCGATTCCCGCGTGCATGTCACGGCGATCTTCGGCGCCGACCAGGGCGAGTTCTTCATCCACCGCAACATCGCCAATCTGGTGCCTCCCTACACGCCCGACGGCGACCACCACGGCACCTCGGCTGCGGTCGAATACGCGGTGACGGCGCTGAAAGTTGCGCATCTGCTGGTGGTCGGGCATTCGAACTGCGGCGGCGTGCGCGGCTGTCACGACATGTGCGCGGGCAAGGCGCCGGAACTGGCCTCGGGCTCCAGCTTCGTCGGCAACTGGATGGAAATCCTGCGCCCCGGCTACGAGGCCACGGCCGAATTCACCGACCCCGAGGCCCGGATCGCGGCCATGGAAAAGCAGGCGGTGCGCATCTCGATCAACAACTTGATGACCTTCCCCTTCGTCAAGGACGCGGTCGAGAACGAGACGCTGACCCTGCACGGCCTGTGGCACGACATCGGCGAAGGCGGGCTCGAGGCTTACGACCCCGAAACGGACAGCTTCGCCTCGGTTCTCTGAGACTGCGCTCCCGGCATCGGGATACCCTTGCATACCGGACGGGCGGCGCGCTAGGCTCGGCCCGTTCCGACTTCATGCGAGGGGGCCATGCCCTATTCCGACCGGCTTGTGCCGGCGCTCTATGCCGTCCTGCGCGAAGGCTATGGCGTCGATCATCTGAAACGTGACGCGATCGCCGGGCTCACGGTGGCCATCGTCGCCGTGCCCCTGTCAATGGCGATTGCCATCGCCTCGGGCGGGACGCCCGCGATGGGGCTTTACACCGCGATCATCGGCGGTTTCTTCATCTCGGCCCTCGGCGGCAGCCGGTTCCAGATCGGCGGCCCGGCCGGGGCCTTCATCGTGCTGGTGGCGGCGACGGTGCAGGAGTACGGTATCGCCGGGATGGTCATTGCGACGATGCTGGCGGGTGTCATCATGGGGGCCATCGGTCTGCTGCGGCTGGGGTCCTACATCAAGTTCATCCCCTATCCGGTGACCGTGGGCTTCACCGCCGGGATCGGGACGATCATTTTCGCCAGCCAGATCAAGGACCTGCTGGGCCTCACGCTGAACGGCCCCGAACCCGGCCCGATCTTGGAGAAACTGCCGGTCATCTGGCAGGCGCTGCCGACGGTGAACCCGGTGACCGTGGCGCTGGCCGCGGGGACCATCGCGCTGATCCTCGGCGTCAAGCACTGGGCGCCACGGCTGCCGAACCTCTTGATCGCGGTGGCGGTGACGACGCTCGCGGTCAACCTGTTCGATCTGGACACGCCGACCATCGTCTCGACCTTCGGCGCGGTGCCGGCGATGCTGCCCGCGCCCAGCCTGCCGCCGCTCGACTGGGACCTGATGGTTGCGGTGCTGCCCAACGCCGTGGGTTTCGCGCTGCTGGGGTCGATCGAGGCGCTTCTTTCCGCGGTCGTGGCCGACGGGATGAGCGGGCGGCGCCATTCCTCGAACATGGAGCTTCTGGCGCAGGGCGTGGCCAATATCATGTCGGGCCTGATGGGCGGCATGGTCGCCACCGGCACCATCGCCCGGACCGCCACCAACGTCCGCGCCAACGCCCATTCGCCCGTCGCCGGGATGCTGCACGCCGTCTTCATTCTGGTCTTCATGATGCTGGCCGCGCCCCTGGTGGGCATGGTGCCGCTGGCGGCGCTGGCGGGCGTGCTGGCCACGGTCGCCTGGAACATGATCGAGCGCCACGCCATCGCCACGCTGTTCCGCTCGTCCCGCGCCGATGCCGCCGTCCTCATGGTCACCCTGCTGCTGACCGTGTTCCGCGACCTGACCGAGGCCATCGTCGTCGGCTTCGCGCTGGGCTCGGTCCTGTTCATCCACCGGATGTCGAAGGCGGCCGAAGTCTCGATGGTCGAGGCCGACGGGCTCGACGACGCGCCGGTCCCGGGCCTCAGCCGCAGCGACGAGATCATGGTCTACCGCATCCGCGGTGCCTTCTTCTTCGGCGCGGCGGCCTCGGTCGGCGCGGTGCTGGAGCGGATCGCCGATACCCACCGCGCGCTGGTGGTCGATTTCGCCGATGCGGCGCTGGTCGACAGCACGGCGATCCATACCGTCGAGGGGCTGGTCCGCAGCGCCCGGCGCAAGGGGGTCCTGGTGGTGCTGACCGGCGCCTCGGCCGACCTCAGGGCGCAGTTCCGGGCGCATGACCTGCGTCCGCCCGAGGTCGAGATCGAGGGCAGCCTGCAACAGGGCGTGGCCCGGGCCCGGGCGCTGCTGGGGCGCGAGGCCCCGCTGCCCGGGGCCAGCGCGGCGCCCGTCAGTTGACCTGAGAGGGCCCGCAGCCTATGCACCCTGCTGACAGTATTTCCGGGGGAGCATCATGGCCCAGCTTGTCACCATCGGCGACGTCACCCTGGGCGGAAACCGCCCCTTCGGCCTGATCGCCGGCCCCTGCCAGCTGGAAAGTCTGGACCACGCCCGGGCCATGTGCGCCGGCATTCTGGAGGCCTGCGCGCCCTCGGGCACGAAGCTGATCTTCAAAGGCAGCTACGACAAGGCGAACCGCTCGTCGGTCAGCACCCAGCGCGGGCTGGGGATGGAGAAGGGGCTGGAGATCCTGGCCGCGATCCGCGAGGAATTCGGCGTGCCGGTGCTGACCGATGTACACGAGCCCTGGCATTGCGCCAAGGCGGCGCAGGCGGTCGATGTGCTGCAGATCCCGGCCTTCCTGTGCCGTCAGACCGACCTGCTGATCGCCGCGGGCGAGACGGGCAAGGCGGTCAACGTCAAGAAGGGCCAGTTCCTCGCGCCCTGGGACATGAAGCATGTCGCCACCAAGATCGAGAGCACGGGCAACCGCAACATCCTACTCTGCGACCGCGGCACGTCCTTTGGCTACAACACGCTCGTCACCGATTTCCGCGGCCTGCCGGTGATGGCCCAGACCGGCTATCCGGTGGTCTTCGACGCCACCCATTCGGTGCAGCAGCCGGGCGGTCAGGGCACCACCTCGGGCGGGCAGCGGGAATTCGTGCCGGTGCTGGCGCGGGCGGCCTGCGCGGTCGGTGTCTCGGCGCTGTTCATCGAGACGCATCAGGACCCCGACAACGCCCCCTCGGACGGGCCCAACATGGTGCCCCTGGACCAGATGAAGGCGCTGATTAGCCGCCTCTCGGCCTTTGACCGGCTGGCCAAGGAGAGCGCCGATGCGTGATGCCGTCATCATCATCCCGGCGCGCTACGCCTCGACCCGCTATCCGGCAAAGCCGCTCGCCACGCTGAAAGGCGCCTCGGGCGTCGAACGCAGCCTGCTGGAACGCTCGGTCATGGCCGGGCGGGCGGCGGCGGTGTCGACGCGTGGCGTGACCGGGCTCTATGTTGCCACCGACGATGAGCGCATCGCCGAGGAAGCCCGCCGCATCGGCGCCGATGTCATCATGACCGCGCCCGAATGCGTCAATGGCACCGAACGCGTGGCCGAGGCGGTGAAGAACGCAGGGCTCACCCAGCCCATCGTGGTGAACCTGCAAGGCGACGCGCCGCTGACGCCCCCGCATTTCGTCAGCGCCCTGATCGCCGCCATGCGCGAGGATGAGGGGCGGCAGGTCGCCACCCCCGTGCTGCGCTGCGACCGCGAGGCGCTGGACAATTTCCTCAACGACCGCAAGCACGGGCGCGTCGGCGCCACGACCGTGGTGCGCGACCTGAAGGGCAACGCGATCTATTTCTCGAAGGAAGTCATCCCCTTCACCGGCAGCCTGAAACGCCACGACGCGATCCCGGTCTTTCACCATGTCGGGCTCTACGCCTATACGCCCGCGGCGCTGGACCTCTATGCGGGCCTCGCGCCCGGGCAGCTGGAGCAGCTGGAAGGGCTGGAGCAGCTGCGCTTCCTCGAACACGGGCACAAGATCGCCGCGGTTGAGGTCTCGGCCCCCGGCGCGGCCTTCTGGGAATTGAACAACCCATCGGACGTGCCGCTGATCGAGGGCTATCTCAAGCGGATGGGGATGGAGTGAGGGGGCCCTGCCCCCTCTTGGCCTGACGGCCAATTCACCCCCGGCGTATTTTTGGCAGAATGAAAGGGCGGGGCTTGGGCAGCGAGGTGCTGATCGTCGGCGCGGGGCTCACGGGCGCGGTCATCGGGCGCGAGCTGGCCGAGGCCGGGCAGAAGGTCCGCATTGTCGAGGCCCGACCCCATGTCGCCGGCAATTGCCACACCGAGCGCGACCCTGAAACCGGGGTCATGGTCCATGTCTATGGCCCGCATATCTTCCACACCGGCGATCCCGAAGTCTGGGCCTATGTGAACGCCCATCAGCGCTTTCGGCCCTATGCCCATCGGGTCCGGGCCGTGGCGGCCGGGCGGGTGCATGCCCTGCCGATCAACCTGCTGACCATCAACCAGTTCTTCGGCGAAACGCTGCGCCCGGACGAGGCGCGGGCCTTTCTGGCGGCGCAGGCCGAACCGGGCGACGGCCCGCCCGTCAGCTTCGAGGAATGCGCGCTGGGGATGCTGGGGCGGCCGCTCTACGAGGCCTTCTTCAAGGGCTATACCCAGAAGCAATGGGGCTGCGAGCCTGCGGATCTGCCCGCCTCGATCCTGACGCGGCTGCCGGTGCGCTTCGATTACAACGACGCCTATTTCTCTCATCCGTTCCAGGGTCTGCCCGAGGGCGGCTATACGGCGATGGTGGCCAGCATCCTCGACCATCCCGGGATCCGGGTCGAGCTGAACACGCCCTACGATCCCTCGATGCGGGCGGGCGCGGCGCATGTCTTCTGGTCGGGGCCGCTCGACGCCTGGTTCGGGCATGACCGGGGGCGGCTGGCCTACCGGACGCTCGATTTCGAGCGTTTCACCCATCGGGGCGACTGGCAGGGCTGCGCGGTGATGAATTACTGCGATGCCGGGGTTCCCTGGACGCGGATCACCGAGCACAAGCATTTCGCCCCTTGGGAAAACCACGACTCTTCCGTGCTTTACCGCGAATATTCGCGGGCGGCCGGGCCGGGGGACATCCCCTATTACCCGGTGCGGCTGGTGGCCGAGAAGGCGCTCTTGCGCGACTATGCCGCCCGGGCCGAGGCCGAGACAGGGGTGAGTTTCGCCGGGCGGCTGGGCAGCTACCGCTATCTGGACATGGATGTGGCGATCCGCGAGGCGCTGGACACGGCCCGCGCCTTCCTCGCCGCCCGGGCGGCGGGGTTGAAACCCGCGCCGTTCCTGCGCCCGCCGCTGTAGGGGGGCGTCACATGATCTCGATATGCGCGGGCAGCGCGTCGAGGTCGTTGAAGCCGTTCAGCACCACGACATTGCCGCCCACGTCCGAGAAGTCGAGCACCACATTGCCCGCCTCGTCGAGCGAACCGAAGCGGTCCACCACCTCCTCGGCGGTGAGATCGCCGAGGCTGAACCAGATCCAGTCGTCGAGCCGGATCAGATCGCCGTCGTCGGGGTTGAAATCCATCACCTGGCCGGTGTCGTGGTCGCGGAAGAACTCGAACACATCGGCACCGGCCCCGCCCCAGAGCGTGTCATAGCCCGGCCCGCCGCGCAGCGTGTCATTGCCGCCGCCGCCCGCCAGCGCGTCATTGCCCGCCCCGCCGTTCAGCCAATCGTCGCCCCAGGCACCGATCAGCGTGTCGTTGCCATCCTCGCCAAAAAGCGAGTCATTGCCCGAGCCGCCGATCAGGCTGTCATGCCCCTCGCCGCCGTAAAGCCGGTCGTCGTCGGCTCCGCCGTCGAGCACATCGTTGCCCGCCCCCCCTTCCAGCCGGTCGGCGCCGTTGTCGCCCAGCAGCGTGTCGTTGCCCGCCGCGCCGCGCAGCGTGTCGTCGCCCGAACCGCCGTTCAGCAGATCCTCGCCGCCGCCGCCGTCCAGCATGTCGTTGCCGTCTTCTCCGTGCAGCGTGTCATTCTCGCCGCCGCCGCGGATGTTGTCGTTGCCCCCGCCGCCATAGATCAGATCGGCCCCGGCCTGGCCCTGGATCACGTCGCGCCCGTCGCCGCCATAGGCGGTGTCATCGCCGCTGGCGAGGAAGATCCCGCCGCCGCCCGATCCGGCATAGACCAGATCGTTGCCGCCGCCCGAGCGGATGATATCGCGCCCGTCGCCGCCATGGATCGTGTCGCTGCCGGCGTCGCCGTAGAGGATGTCCTTGCCGCCCCCGCCCTCGATCCAGTCGTCGCCGGTGCCGCCGTTGATCGTGTCCTGGCCATAGCCGCCCAGCAGCGTGTTGTTGCCGGAGGTGGCGCCGATCAGGTCCCGCCCGTCGCCGCCGTCGAGCAGGTCGTTGCCGTCGCCGCCGTTCAGCGTGTCCTTGCCGAAGCCGCCGCTGAGCGTGTCGTCGCGGGCGGTGCCGTTCATCAGATCGCCGAAAGCGCTGCCTTCGCGGGCGACGCCGGTGCTGGCGGGCGTCTCGGGCTCGGGCGGGACATAGGCGTAGCGGTCGGCCCAGTCGAAGCCGTTGGGGAAGACATCCGCCTGGCGCAGCGGCTGGCCGTTCGACGAGGTGATGACCATGGTATGGCCGCGGTATTCGATGACGCAGCCGGTCGAGGTGGCGGTGAAATTCAGCTGCGAGACATCGCGCAGCATCGGCAGGTCGCTCAGGTCCAGCCGGTCGAGGCCGCGGTCGAAATCGGTGATGACCGCGCCGCCGCTGCCCGCACGCACCACGAAGACATCGGCGCCGATGCCGCCGCTCATCACCGTGCCGGTGCCGCCGGTCACCAGGATGTCGTCGCCGCCGCCGCCCACCAGCGTGTCATTGGTGCCCGAGGCCAGCAGCACATCGTCCCGCCCGGTGCCCGTCAGACGCTCGGCCGCGGCGGTGCCCTGCAACGTCTCGCCCAGCGAGGACAGGCTGACCCGGAATTCGGTGATGCCGCTGTCGTTCTGCGAGCCGACGAAGACATGCATCGTGTCGCCCTCGACCGCGAGGGTGATGGCCGTGACCCGGTGCATCGAGGTGGTGTTGTCGTCGGCCAGCGTGGCGATCGCCACCATCGTGCCGTCGGGCAGCAGTTCGAAGACGGTGATCCCGTTGTCGGCACCGCCCGCCACGACGAAGGTATGCCCGCCCGCCTGGATCACATCCATGGCCTGCACCCCCTCGAAGCGGGTGTTGCCGGTATCGACCAGATGATCGGTCGGCGCCAGCTGGCCATCGGCGGTCAGCTCCATCACCGAGAGCGAGCTGGTATTGGCGGCGGCGAGGACGACATAGGTCCGGTCGCCGATCGTCACCACCTCCATCGCCGTGGGCGCGTCGATGCCCAGCCCTTGCTCGGCGCCCATCGTGCCCGCGGCGCTGAGCGCGCCGGTGCCGTCGACACGATAGGCGGTGACGCTGTTGCCGGTCTGGTCGGCGGTCAGCACGAAATCGCGCCCGTTGACCGTGGCGCAGCGCAGTTCGATCACCTGACTGGTATCGGTGCCCGCCGGGAACAGGGCGAGCGTTCCGTCACTGAGGGTGACGCGCGCGCTCAGATGCGCATCCGAGCCCTGGCCGATGGCAGTGTCGACAGCCTGCCAGTCGATCGTCGCCTGACCGCCGATCCCGCCATCCGCCCGCAGCGCATAGGCAACGAGCCCGCTGGCCCTTTCGCCGATCATCAGCATGCCGCCGGACCCGGTTTCGGCGATCACCAGCCGGTCGCTGACACCGCCGGTGATGCTGGCCGGGAAGATGACCGTGGTGTGCAGGGTGACCTGGCCCTCGGCGCCGACGATGTATTCCGCGATCCCGCCGTTGCGGCCGGTCGAGGCATAGAGATGCACGACACCGTTGACGACACCGATCTCAAGATCCGTGATGCCGGAGTCAAGCAACGCCACCCCTGTATTGACCACGCCCTGCAACTGGAGTCGCATGGAGACACCTTTACCCGATAAGCGCTTCAGCCTAACAGACGAAGCCTTGCTGGCACGGCGCCAAAACGTGGCGAAAATGTGGCGTTCGCAGCGGATTTGACCGGTATTGAACCTATCTCCGGCGGTTGTGGCCGCGGGCGGTTTGACATCCCTCCGGTGAATCGCCTAGCTGTGAACAGTAATGGTGAGACGGCGCGTGATGCACGAAGAGACAGGCGAGAACGGGCGGCTGGTGGCTGTGGTCGCGACCCACCGGCGCCTCGCCGATCTGCGCCGGACCCTTGCCGCGCTGCTGGCGGCGCCCGCGCGGGATCTGGCGGCGGTGCTGGTCGTGGACAATGCCTCGGACGACGGGACCGCAGACTGGCTGGCAGCGCAGCGCGACCCCCGGCTCCATGTTCTGACCCTGCCCGAAAACCGGGGCGGCGCCGGCGGGTTCGAGGCCGGGATGCGGCAGGCGATGGCGGCGCTGTCGCCCGACTGGCTTCTGGTGATGGACGATGATTCCCGCCCCGAGCCCGGCGCGCTGGCCACCTTCCAGCGCCTCGACCTGGGCGGCTATGACGGGATCGCCGCCGCCGTCCGCTGCCCCGACGGTACGCTGGCCGACATGAACCGTCCCACCTTCAACCCCTTCTGGCACAAGAGAATTCTGGCGCGCACCCTGCTGGGCGGCGGACGCGGGGCGTTTCATCTGGGCGAAAGGGACTTCGCCCGCACGGGGCTGCGGCCCATCGACGGCGCCTCGTTCGTCGGTTTCTTCGTGCGCGCTCGGGTGGTGGCCGAGGCGGGCTATCCCGATCCCGCGCTCTTTCTTTACGGCGATGACGCGATCTACACGATGGGGCTGACGCGGGCCGGCTACCGGCTGGGCTTTGCGCCCGAGGTTCGCTTCGTCCATGCCAGCACGACCTATTCCCCCGCCGATCCCCGGCTGCGCCCGCTGTGGAAGTCCTATTACTACCACCGCAACCTGCTGATCCTCTACCGGATCGCCACCGGGATCTTCTTCTACCCCGTGCTCTGCCTCTATATCCCGCGCTGGCTCTACCGGCTGCGCCATCACGGCGGCGAACGGCGGCAGTTCCTGACGCTGTTCGGGCTGGCGCTGAAGGACGGGCTGCGCGGGCAGACCGGCCGCCCGCATGCCGAGGTTCTGGACCGGGCCCGTGCGCTCAACGAGTGAGCAGGTCGCGGTGATAGCGCCTGAGCAGCAAGAGGCCCAGCACCAGCGGGATCAGCGCCCAGGCCAGCACATAGGCGACCGAGACATAGGTCGGCTGATAGGTGGAATAGAACCCGGCCCGCATCATCCCGGTGATATGGATGGCGGGATTGTACCACAGCCATTCCTGCGCCCGCCGCGGCAGGTCGTCATAGAGGATGATAACCCCCGACATGATCATCAGCGGCGCATTCAGGATGCCCCAGAGGTTCGCCCAGATGGCGATCCGCTCGAACAGGTAGCAATTGAGCGTGCCGATCCCCAGACCCAGCAGCGCCGCCAGCGCCATCGCCAGCACGATATCGCCCCAGTCGAGGATCAGCGACAGATCCAGCGCCACGATGATCCCGGTCAGGATCAGCACCGCCACCACCACCGAGACCAGCGTGTTGAGGATGAGCCGCGCCAGGATCGCATCGGCCCAGGTCACGCCCGGATAGGTCAGCAGCGGGGCCGAGAAGGCCAGACTCTTGCCCACCATCATCGAATTGGACTGAAAGGTCTGATAGGCCAGAAGCCCGGTCGCCTTGAACAGAAGAAAGCTGGTGCCCAGCGCGGGCGTGCGGGCGATGAGCGAGAAGGCCAGGCCCAGCACGATGATCGTGGCCAGAGGTTGCAGGACCGCCCAGGCGAAGCCCCCGGGCGTGCGGCCGAAGCGGGTCGAGACCTCGCGCAGGATCAGGGCGGCGATGGTGCGCAGCGCCCGCTGGCGACGGTTCAGGCGGGCCTGCGGCAGCGCCCGCAGCCCGCCGTTGCGGTTATCGCCGACAATGAAGGGGGAGTCCGAGGCCACGGCCTCTCCTACTGCTGGCCATTTCGGCCGCGACTATGTAGAAATCGACCGGCCAACGCAAACAGCACTTGGAGTTCCGGGTGGACAACCTCAGGCCTCGGCAACGGCAGGAAGCACGGCGCAAGGCCGAGGCCGCGGCGGCCGTGAGCGAGGCGCCCCCCCAGACCCGCACCGCCCGCGCGCCCCAGGCCGTCCCCGAGGCCGAGCTGCCGCAGGGCCCCTCGCCAGAGGTCCGCCCGCTGGTCGCCCCGGCCCGGTTCAGGCGGCGCCATCACGGGCTTTTTCTGTCCTTCGTGCTGCTGGTGATGCTGCCGACGGCGCTGGCGACGATCTACCTCTATCTGCTGGCCCGGGACCAATACGCCTCGACCACCGGCTTCACCGTCCGCAGCGAGGAATCGGCATCGGCATCGGATCTGATGGGCGGGCTCAGCGCTTTCGTCGGCGGCGGCACCTCGTCGAACACGGATGTGCTCTTTGCCTTCATCCACAGCCAGCAGCTGGTCGAACGCGTGCAGGCCGAACTGGACTTCCGGGGGCATTACTCGGCCCATTGGGACACCGACCCGGTCTTCTCGATCTGGCCCAGCGCCTCGATCGAGGATCTGGTCTGGTTCTGGAACCGGGTCGTCACCGTTTCCTACGACAAGAACTCGGGCCTGATGGACGTGCAGGTCCGCGCCGGCGACGCCGAGACGGCGCGCCGCATCGCCCAGGTCGTCGTCGCCGAGAGCGAGGCGATGATAAACGCGCTGAACGAGCAGGCCCGCCGCGACAGCATGGCCAATGCCGAGCGCGACCTCGAAGAGGCCCTGACCCGTCTGCGCAGCGCGCGCGAGGATCTGGCGAGCTTCCGCGCCCGCACCCAGATCGTCGATCCCCAGGCCGATATCGAGGGTCGCATGGGCGTCATCAACGGCTTGCAGCAACAGCTGGCGCAGGCGCTGGTCGATTACGACCTGCTGTTGCAGACGACCGCCGACAGCGACCCCCGCGTCCGCCAGGCCGAGCGCCGGATCGAGGTGATCCGCGAGCGTATCGGCGAGGAACGGCGCAATTTCGCCACCCAGGACGTGACCGTCTTCGACACCGATTATCCGCGGCTCATCGCCCAGTTCGAAAGCCTGATGGTCAACCAGGAATTCGCCGAGCGGACCTATACCGCGGCGCTGGCCGCTCTCGATGCCGCGCGTTCGAACGCCCAGCGCAAGAGCCTGTATCTGGCCACCTATGTCCGCCCGACGCTGGCCGAACAGGCGGTCTATCCCCGGCGGCTGCAGGTCGTGCTGCTGACGCTGATGTTCCTGACGCTGGCCTGGTCGGCGCTGGCGCTGGTCTATTACAGCCTGCGAGACCGGGGTTGACCGGTGATCCAGTTCGACGATCTGTCCAAGGGGTTCTGGCTGCACAACGAATATTTCCCGGTGATCCAGCGCCTGAACCTGACGCTGCCGACCGGGCGCTCGCTGGCGCTTCTGGGCGGTAACGGGGCGGGGAAATCGACGCTGCTGCAACTGATCGCGGGGACGTTGCCGCCCGATACCGGACGGGTCTGGTCTGACGGCTCGATCTCGTGGCCGGTGGGCTTTGCGGGGTCGTTCCACCGCGACCTGACCGGGGCGCAGAACACCCGCTTCCTGGCGCGCGTCTACGGCGCCGATACCGACGAGCTGATGGATTTCGTCCAGGATTTCGCCGAGATCGGCAAGCATTTCCACATGCCGATCCGCACCTATTCCTCGGGCATGCGCTCGCGGCTGACCTTCGGCATCTCGATGGGCATCCCCTTCGACACCTATCTGGTGGACGAGGTGACCGCCGTCGGCGACGCCCGCTTCCGCCGCAAGAGCGCGGCCGTGTTCCGCGAGCGGATCCTCAATTCGAGCGCCATTCTGGTGAACCACAACCTCAACGAGTTGCGAGAATATTGCGACGCGGCCATCGTCCTGCACGAGGGGCAGCTCACGTTCTTTTCCGATCTGGACGAGGCCGTGAGCCGCCACCAATGGAACATGCGCTGAGCGCGCCGGGGGAGTGAGACGAGAATGGCGCGTGAACTGATCCTGCACATCGGGCATTTCAAGACCGGCACCACGGCCTTGCAGATGTACCTCGATTACAACCGCGACCTGCTGGCCGAGGCGGGGCTGCATTACGCCACCCAGACCCGCAAACACGCCAAGCATTCGGCGCTGGCCTTCTCGCTTCTGCGCCGGGCGGGGGTGAGCGAACTGATGCACGGATACTCCAGCCCGCACCCGCCCGCCAGGATCTGGCAGGCGCTTTTCGACGAGGTCCGCGCTTTGCCCGACGGCCAGTCGATGCTGGTCAGCAGCGAGGAATTCATCCGCCTCGGCGCCCATCCCGACGCCGCAGCCCTCCTGCGCAAGCAGATCAACCAGGCCTCCGACCTGCGGTTCCGGGTGATCGCCTATCTCAGGCCGCCGCAGGCGCATCTGCAAAGCTGGTACAACCAGCTGGTGAAAATGGGCATCCCGGTCGGCAGCTTCACCACCGCCCTCTGTTCGCAGATCGAGGCGGTACACTGGGATTACGCGCTGGCGCTGAAACCATGGGTCGAGATCTTCGGCGCCGAGGCGGTGATCCTGCGCACCTATGGCCCCGCCCTGCGCGAGGGCGATGCGCTTTACGCCGATTTCCTCGGCGCCCTCGGCTTCCCGCTTCCGGCAGAGGCCGAACCGATGCCCGGCGATCCCAACCGGCGGATCGACCCGCGGCGGCTGGCCTATCACCGCGGCCTGAACCGGGTCGACCTGCCGCGCCACGTGCGCGAGCTGATGAACGCCCATGCCCAGGCCAGCCTGGACAGCGACGATGGCGAAGGGCCGCGCCGGGCGCTGACCACGATCCGTGACGAGGCGCGGCAGGGGATCGAGGCGGTCGCCGCCCTGCCCGGCGCGGCGCTGGACCTCGAGGCGATGCTGGCCGCCCTGCCCGCCCTGCCCGAGGGTCCGGCGCAGGACCTCGATGCGCTGATCGCCCTGATGGCGGGCGAGATCGGGCGGCTCAGGGCGCATGTCGTCTCGCTGTCGGGCCGGATCGGCGTGCTGGAGGAAGCCGCGCGCCGCGACGAAACGCCGGATCCGCCCCCGCAGGACCCCGCCGCGTGAGGATCCTCTACGTCAACTGGGTCGATTACCACGATGCCGAAGGGCGCGGTGGCGGCGTCAGCGTTTATCAGCGCAACCTGATCGCCGCGCTCGGCGCCCGCCCCGGGGTCGAAACCGCGTTCCTCTGCTCCGGGATCGCCCATGACCTGACCCGACGGACGCCGCATGTGGTAACGCTCGACGCCGGGAAAAGCCCGCGCTACGCGCTGGTGAATTCGGGCCTCATTGCCCCCTCGCATGCCGATTTCGCGGGCGCGGCGCAGCTGGACCATGCCGAGACCGAAGGCGCCTTCGCCGATTTCGTCGACCGGACCGGCCCCTGGGACGTGATCCATTTCAACAACCTCGAAGGGCTGCCGGCCAATATCCTCGCCCTGCACCCGCGCTGGCCGCAGACGCGCTTCGTGCTGTCCCTGCACAATTACTATCCGTTCTGTCCGCAGGTGAACCTGTGGTTCGCCGAGCGCGAGACCTGCGCCGATTTCCACGCCGGGGCGAAATGCGCCCGCTGCCTGCCGGCACCGCCGCAGCCGCGCCCGGTGCGGCTGGCCTATGCCTTTGCCTGGAGCCTGTCGCGTCGCGGCCTCGGCCCCGGCACCGCGTTCTACGACCGGCTGTTCCGCCCCGGCATGAGCCACGCCTGGCGGCTGGCCCGCAGGGTGTCGAGGCGGCGTCGCGGCCTCGAAAAGACCGCCCCGCCCCCGGCCATCGCCCACCAGCCGCAGGGCCAGTCGGGCGAGCCCTTTGCCCGGCGCCGGGCGCGGATGGTGGCGCTGATAAATGCGCATTGCGACGCGGTGCTCTGCGTCTCGGACCGGGTGCGGCAGATCGCCTTGAGCCATGGCATCCATGCCGAGCGGCTGCAAACCCGCTATATCGGCACCGCCGCGGCCGACCAGTGGCGGACCAGCCTGCCAAGGCCCGGGTTTCTGGCCCCGGACGGCACGCTGCATCTGGCCTATCTGGGCTATATGCGGCGCGACAAGGGCTTCCATTTCCTGATGCGCGCTCTCGCAGCGCTGCCCGAGGCGCAGGCAAGGCGGATCCGCCTGACCGTCGCCGCGCGGGCGGGCGATGGCGAGGCGATGGCGGCGCTGAAGGCGCTGCGCCCGCATCTGGCCGAGGTCCGTCATGTCGACGGCTACGCCCATGACGACCTGCCCGCGCTTCTGGCCGATGTCGCGCTGGGGATCGTGCCGGTGCAATGGGAAGACAACCTGCCGCAGGTCGCGCTGGAGATGCACGCCCGCCATATCCCGCTCATCACCTCGGACCGGGGCGGCGCGCAGGAACTGGGCCGCGCCCCCGCCTTCGTCTTCCGCGCCGAGGATGTGCAGGACCTGCACCGCGTCCTGCGCCGGGTGCTGGAGGGCGCGCTCCAGCCCGCCGAGTACTGGGCCCGCGCCCGGCCGCCGACCGGCATGGCCGAGCATCTGGACGCGCTGCTGGGGATCTACGCCGGGGGTTGAGCCCGCGTCAGAAGCCGCCGCACGAACGGCGCCTGATCCCAGGGGACCGAGACCGCCGGATCGTGGATCACGTCGCGCCCCTCGCTCACCACCGCCAGATACTTCCGGTATTCCTCGGCATTGTTGAAATGCTGGCGCCGGGCGACCTCGGTCAGGGCCTTGGCGTGGAAGGCGGCGTTGTACTTGAAATGGGCGAAGAGCAGGTCGCGCGGGGCCAGCCGCGCATCCGCCACGAAATGCAGCCCGGCCGAGAGCCGCATCCACGGCCGGTACTTCAACAGCGCGATCTTCTGCGCCACGAACAGGTCCGAGCGCGAGCCCGGGATCAGCCGGTGCCTGAGCGCGCTGGTCCAGACCGGCGCGTCGGAATAGGGCCCCTGCCCGCCGGTCACCGCCAGAAAGGGCTCGCGGTCGACGAAACCCGCCTGGGCGAAGGGCGGCGCCGCCACGAAATCAGCCTTCGAGAGCGGGCCCTCGGGATACATGTCCAGCATGAAAAGCCGCGCGGCATCGGCGCCCCGGAAGGCCGGCGATCCGACCAGCCCGGGCAGATCGCCGGTCAGATCCGCATTCAGCACCAGAAGCTCGTCCAGATCGGCGACCAGCGACCAGCGGTTCACCCGCAGATTGGCCAGCAGCGCCTGTTGCCAGGCCACCCCGTATTGCGATTCCGCATAGGGTGTATCGACCGAGAACAGCGCCACATCGGGCTGTTCGACCAGATAGTCGAAACTGCCGTCGTCCGAGCCGTTGTCGACCATCAGGAAGCCCTGCACCCCCAGTGCGCGGTAATGCTCCAGAAACCGGGGCAGCATGAACAGCTCGTTCCTCAGGCAGGACACCACCGCCACCGGCGCCGCATTGACCCGCGCCAGCTTTTCCGGGGCCGAGATCAGGTCCAGCGTGTTCGACGCCCAGCCCTGCCGCACCGGCTGATAGCTGGGCCAGATCTTGGCCTGCACCGGCCGGGGCTGCGCGAGGCCCGCCAGAACCTCGGCCATCTTCTCGGGCCCGTCGAGATGGGCCAGCTTCATGCCCGATCCCCTGAACGGCAAGAACCCGTTGTCCCAAAGCGAGACCAGCGGCCCGCCCGGCCGCGTCCGGCGCAGCAGCGCCACGCGGTAGTCGGTGTTGTCGACGGCGATCCGGGCGGTCGCCAGCAGGTCGCCGACCAGCTTGTCCTCCATGAAGGAGACGTTCATCAACGCCCGCCCCTCGGGCCGCTCGCTGGCCTCGACCAGTGCCTGAAGCGCGATGCGCGACAGCGCATAGCCCGAGCCGCCATCGGCATAGGTCGAGGGCTCGGGGGATTTGTCCAGCTCCATCCGGGCGCGGCGGCTGCGCGCCTTGGGCTGATGCCAGGCCCGGTCCATCTGCCCGCGCCGCCGGGTCAGGCTGCGGCCGTAGTAATGCGTCGACCGGTGCGCCAGATCGCCGAACCAGGCTTCCGGGTCCAGGAAGCAATCGTCGTCCACCTTCACCAGATGGGCGAAATCGGTGTGGTCCAGAACCCAGCGCGCCATGGCCAGGGTCTTTTGCGGCAGGGATTCGTAATCGTCGGGCGCGTCGAGATAGACGACATCCCCCTCGCGCCGCCCGTCGCCGCCGCCGACGAAGATCAGGCAGGGCACGCCCATCCGGGCCAGCAGCGGCAGCCAGGTCTCGCGGATCGCGCGGACCCGCGTCTCCAGATAGGGCTGGCAGGTGTAAAGACCCAGAAGCGTGTCCTGCAAGGGATGCGCCCGGGCGCTCAGGTCGGCCGCGCGATCCTCATGCGGGGGGCGCGGGCCGGGGGCCAGCAGCGGCTCCAGCGCCCGGGCCAGCGCCGCCACCTCGGGCAGGGCGCCATGGGCGCGGGTCAGCGCATCAAGCGCGAGCCGCGGCGCGGGGGCGGTGAAAAGCGCGGCGGCGGTGGCGGGGTCGTTTGCCAGCGCCGGCAGCCTGGCCACGAGTTGCGCGACCAGCGGCGCGCCCTCTGCCGCCCGCCCCCGGTCGCAGAGCCCGCGCAGCAGGGCCAGCGGCAGGGCGATCCCCATGAAGCGGCTATAGGCCGAGCCCATGGCATGCGCGCCCCTGAGGAACCGCGCCATCGCCGCCGCATCCGCCCCTTCCAGCAACGCCGTCGCCTCGCCCAGCATCTGCCCCAGCGTGCCGGCGAAGGGATTGCGCGGCATCGCGGTGAAACTGGCGGCAATCGCCTCGGCGACCCCCTCCAGCCCGGCGGCGTCGAGCGTCTCGGCATTGCCCGGGAAGCTGAGATGGCGCAGCAGCGCCTCGTCGGGATCGAAACCCGCGACCAGCGGCGCAAGGGGGCGGGTGCGGTCCCCGGCAGGCAGGCCCAAGGGCCCGAACAGCTCGCGCCGGAAACGGGGCAGGTCGGGGCAGCCAAGCTGCCGGAACAGGTCCAGATCCTGCGCCAGCGATGCCTCGTCGCGCGTCTCGGCCTCCAGCGCGGCACGGATCCGGGCGAAGGCCGCGCGCACCGGCAGCAGCTGGCGGGGCGGGACCCAGCCTTGGGCGATCTCACCCTCGACCAGATCCCAGAAGCCGGGGGTCAGCCCATAGGCCTGCATCGCCGTCCAGATGGCTTTCTGGCGGACATCCCCGGGCAGCGTCTCGGCCTGCCGCAGGATGACCAGCACCGCGCGGATCAGACGGCGGCAGGCGCCCCGCCCCCAATAGGTCTGCGCCCGGGCCGCCACCAGATCGAGCCCCGCCTTCAGCATGTCCGTCCGCTGCCAGTCGAGGGGGCGCGCGCCGTCCAGCCCCGGCGCCGCCAGCGCCGCCTGTTCCAGCACCCAGCCCAGCACCGGGGTCGGCAGCCAGACCGCCCGTTCCGGCGCCAGATCCCAGAGCGTCCGGGCGATGGAATCGAACCGCGCCTCGGCATAATCGAGGCTCAGCAGCAGCCCCCGCATGTAGTGATTGCCCGGATCCGGCACCTCGGGCGGCGGGATCGCCCGGTCGCGGCGCAGGCGCAGCAGGTCCTCCAGCCGGTCGGCCAGCGTGAACCATTCGATCAGCCGCTCGAAAAGCGCGGTCCGCTCGCCCGGCCGACCCAGCGCCGCCAGCTCCCGCGCGACGAGGGCCAGCGGATCGCCCGCAGGATCCGCCCGCATCGCCGCGGTGAAGCGGTCGGCGGCCTCTTCGGCGGGGCGAAGCGGCAGCGCAGGCGGCGGGGGCGTGAAGGCCCGCGGGGGCTCGCCTCCCCCGGCCAGGAAATCGCCCAGCCCGAAGCGGCCCGCGGCATGGGCCAGATGGTGATAGGCCTCGGGCGTCAGATCCGCCGCGAGCCCGGCGTGGCGGGCGTGTTCGATGGCCTGAATGGCCACCTTGTCGTCGCCTTCCAGCACCCCAGACAGCGCCAACCGCTCGATCCGCGCCACCAGCCCGGCACGCTCCAGCCGCAAGCTGCCCAGCGCGCGGCCCCCGTCGTCGGCCAGCGTCATCTCCAGCGCCGTAACGCCGCCCGCCCAGAGCCAGCCGGGCAGCACCGCCACCATCGCGTGCTCATGCGCGCCATCCGGCAGCAGATAGGGCAATGCCATCAGCGCCGCGGGAACCTCTGCCTCCTGCCCGGCGACGCGCAGCACGCCGGTGGCCGAGGTCCCGGCCCCCACGCCCCGGCGGATCACCTCCAACGCATCGCTCAGCGCGATCTCGTCCACCGGGGGGGCGCCGTGCTGGGCGCGGTCGACGAGGACGCTGTTCCAGACCATATCGCCCTGCACATCGACATGGGCGATGCGGCCGAGGCCGGGAAAGCCGCGCCTGAGGCCATAGCGGCCGGTCGGATCGACGCGGGGAAAGCCGTCGAAACTGCCGATGGAAACCCCGTTGACACTGACCGACACGCGGCCCGCGGCAAAGACCACCTCGACCGGCACCGTTTCCCTGCCGAACCGCATCGGTGTGCGGATCTCGCGCCGCCAGCCCTTCGGATCCTGCCGGTTGACCACGACCAGCGCCTCGTCGCGCCGGACCGAGAGGTGAAAGGGAATCGAGCGCCAGTCCTCTGCGTGGAAATTGACGTTGAGGACCGATCCCCAGACGAAATCGGCCTGACAGCGGAACCGGGCACCTCCGGCGGTTTTGAACGAGAACATGACCGGACCCAGACCCTTTCGGCAACCCCGTGCTTATCGCAAGCCCGGGGTGTCGTTTCAACAAAACCTCACCGCAAACGCATCAGCGCCCGGACCCAGCGCGGCAGGCCGGGGTCGGGCGCCGCGTCCCCCGCAAGCCAGCCCTCCCGCAGCGCGGTCAGCAGCGCCCCCGGCAGGCGCAGCCCCCCGCCCCGCAGCTGCGCCAGCCGCAGCAGGACCACCGCCTGCCAGCCCCTCGGCAGCGCGGGCGGGGCCGGGCAGGCGGCCAGCAGGCGGCGGGCGGCGCCGGTGCCGGGGATCGTCGCGGGCCGGTCCGGCACCGACAGAACCGCGAGCCGGGTGGTGCCCGCCCTGCCCGCCTGCAACGCGCTCTCAAGCGCGATCATCTGCGCCGAGGCCCCGTCCTGCCCCAGCCCCAGCGCCCCGGGCAGCGCCGCCAGCAGATCGCGCCGCATCAGCCGGTTGCCCAGCGCGGGATAGAGGCAGAGCGCCTGCGCCCCGCCCAGCGCGACCTCGCCCCCCCAGAGCGGCATCGCCGCCAGTCCCGGAACCACGCGGTTGTCGGTCCAGCCGTCGTGATAGCCCAACCCCCGCCGCTCCAGCGCGCCGAGGACCAGCGGCAGGTCCAGCCGCTCGCCCAGATTGACCAGCCGCATCAGCCCCTCGGGCAGAGGCACCTCGCCCGGGGCCAGCAGCAGGACCCAGCGCCCTTCCAGCACCGAGGCAAGACGCGCAGGCGTCATCCCCTCGGGATCGAGCCGCCGCACCGCCCGGCCCGAGGGCAGCAGTCCCGGCGCCCTGCCTCCCAGCACCACCAGCTCGAAATCCGCCATGCCCTGCGCGTCGAGCGCGGCCAGCGCCGGGCCGGGATCGCCCAGAACCACCACCGAGAGCGGCAGCACACCCTCCAGCGCCAGGCCCAGTCCGCGGCTGATTTCGGGGTCCCAGGCGGCCTGCCATCCCATCCCGCGGTGCTGCAACAGGGCATGCGCCGCGGTCAGGAACCGCGCCCGGCGGGCCGGATCACGGATCACCAGCGCCCGTTCGTGGATCAGCCGGGCGGCGAGGCGGGCATAGCCCTCGGCCGTGCGGGTCATGCCGCTGCCCAGGATCACCGGACCCAGCCGGTCCAGCACCCTGAGCACGTCGAAGACCCGGTCGCTGTCGGTGCCGGTGATCTGCCCGGGCCGGTCGCGGCGGTGGCGGTAGAGGGGGGCGGAACGATAGGCCAGCCGCGGCGCACGGCGGGCGAGGGCCCAGAATACCTCGTGATCCTCGAACCAGCTGCCCTCGGGGAAACGGAGCCCCTCGAACAGCGACCGGCGATAGAGCTTGTTCCAGGCCGAGGGGAAGATCCGCGCCACCTCGCAGGCGTCGGTCAGGGGCAGGTGCCCGGCTTCGGGCGGCCTGTCGCAGGCATGAAGCGCGGGATGCGGGCGTTCCTCGCCGCCCGGATGGACCAGCGTCACGCCGCAGGCGGCCCACTCGGTCCCTTCCTCACGGATCGCCGCATGCAGGTCGCGCAGGAAGTCGGGCGCCAGCGCGTCGTCGCCGTCGAGGAAGGCCACGAACGCCCCCCGCGCCTGATCGAGCCCGGCGTTGCGCGCGGCCGAGAGCCCCCGGTTCGGCTGCACCAGCAGGCGAAACCGCGCATCCCCGGCAAAGGCCTCGGCCGCGATCCGGCCCGAGCCGTCGGTCGAGCCGTCATCCACGACCAGCGCCTCGAAATCCGGCAGCGATTGCGCGCGCAGGCTGGCGATGGCCTCGGCGATCTGCGGCGCCACCTGGTGAACGGCGACGATCACCGAGATCAGGGGCGCGGCGGGATCGGCGGGCCGCCCGGTCATCGGCTCAGAAATAGGCGCCGAAGATCGCGTAATCCTCGGCGTAGTAGTCTTTCAGAAGGGCGATCTCGTCGGGCGAGAGCTGCTCGACCCTGGCGCTGCCGCTCGATCGCTGCATGACCTCCAGCGCCACGTCCTTGCCGGTGATGCGGCCCACGTCCGCAACCATCTCGGGCAATTCCTCGAAGCGGTAGATGCGATGAAAATAGCCGGGATCCTCGCCCAGAAAGACGGTCAGCGGCGCCGTGTGATGGCCGATCTCGGCCACGCGGCGCGAGTATTCGCCGATGTTGAGCACGAAGGTCGACAGGTCCGGGTCGAAGGGCAGGCCCGACCCCTCGAGCCGATCACCGGCGATCTCGCGCGAGAGTTCGCGGTGCTGCACGACGCGGTTGCTGTGACACGACAGCGCCCGCCGGATCGGATCGCGTACCACGGTGACCCGGTGCAGATCGCGCAGACGGCCGCGTTTCAGCTCGCGGAACGGGACGGAGGGATAGAAATTGTGGATCCAGCGCATCTGGCCGTTGGCCGAGAAGGGACGGAACGGAAAGCCGTTCTCGACTTCGAACATCATCGCCTTGATCGAGGTACAGGCGACCTTGGGCACCGACAGATAGGCAAGGCCGTACTTCTTGAGCATGACGGTCATCGTGTTTCCTCGTCGGGGGGACCTCGGCCCCGGGACGTCCGCCTCCGCGCGGGACTTGGCCGACCCTAGGCCATCGCCCCGGCGGCGGCAATGGCGCGCCGGCGGGCGGTGACTTGTCCGTCCGGGGATGGCAGGATAGCGGAAAGGGCGGCCACAAAACGCCCCCCGGGCCGAGGACGACGATGAAGCTGCTGCTGCATATCGGTGCCGCCAAGGCGGGATCGACCACCATTCAGGACTCGTTGTTCCTGAACCGCGCGGCGCTGGCGCAGCAGGGGATCGCCTATTGGCAGCCCGACGACGCGACCGTGCCGCCGCCCCGGGTCCTGTCGAACCTGTTCGAGCCCGCGCGAAAGCCGCTCCTGCCGAAGGAACGGCTGCATTTCGCCACGCGGGAGGAGGCCCGCGACTGGAGCCGCCGGGAATGGGACCGGATGGCGGCCGAGATCGGCGCCGAACGCCCCGCGCTGACCATCCTGTCCAGCGAGTCGCTCTATTACCTGCGCCCGGGCGCGGTGCTGGAAGAACTGCGCCGGACATTTTCCGAGATCGTGGTGCTGATGTATGTCCGCGATCCGGTGCCGCTTTACCGCTCGGCGCTGGACCAGCTGATCCGCGACGGCGCGCGGCTGGCCGAGCTGCCCCTGCCCGCGCAGGTGACGCTGGGCTCGGCCGACACGCTGCGCCGCTACCGCCAGCAGCTGGGCGCGGAAAACGTGATCCTGCGCCGGTTCGACCGCGCCTGTCTGGAAGGGGGGGATCTGCTCACCGACCTTTACCGGCAGATCGGTCAGATCCACGGCCAGCCAGTTGCCCCCGCCCATCCCGTGCGCAGCACCAACGAGAGTTTCAGCGCCGCCGCGACGCTCTGGATCCTGACCCTGAACGAGGGGTTCGAGCGGCTCGGCAACACCGGCGACGCCCGCCAGATCCAGCACCGCCATGCCCTGCTGGAGCGGTTGCGCCACGCGCCGGACCTGAAGGATCTGCCCAAGCTGGCCGATCCGCCGCCCGGCATCCGCGACTGGATCCGCCGCGCCAACCGGGAGGATATCGCCTTCCTCAACCAGCACGCCTTTGACCGGACGCGCCCCATGGAAGCCCCGGCCAGCGACGCCCCGCTCCCGCCCGAGGCCGAGCAGCGCCAGGCGGTCCGCGACTGGCTGCTGGGCCAGCTGAACCCCGGCGATCTGGCCCGGGTGATGGCCGCCGCCCTGCCCTGAACGCGAAAAGGCGCCCCGGGGGGGCGCCTTTCGACAGGTCGGCCGGCAGGCCTCAGCCCTTTTTCAGGCAGCGCTGGCCCAGGACCTCGGCGATCTGCACCGCGTTCAGCGCCGCGCCCTTGCGCAGGTTGTCACTGACGCACCACAGGTTCAGACCGTTGTCGATGGTCGAATCCTGGCGGATGCGGCTGATGTAGGTGGCGTATTCGCCGACGCATTCGACGGGCGTGATGTAGCCACCCGGCTCGCGCTTGTCGACGACCAGGATGCCGGGCGCCTCGCGCAGGATCTCGGTCGCTTCTTCCCAGTCGAGGAAATCCTCGGTCTCGATGTTGATCGATTCCGAATGGCCGACGAAGACCGGCACCCGCACGCAGGTCGCCGTCACCTTGATCTTGGGATCGAGGATCTTCTTGGTCTCGGTGACCATCTTCCATTCTTCCTTGGTGTCGCCACTGTCGAGGAAGACGTCGATATGCGGGATCACGTTGAAGGCAATCTGCTTGGGATAGACCGAGGGCGCGACCTCCTGACCCGGGACGAAGACGCCCTTGGTCTGGTTCCACAGCTCGTCCATCGCCTCCTTGCCGGTGCCGGACACCGATTGATAGGTCGAGACGACGACCCGCTTGATCCGGGCGCGGTCATGCAGGGGCTTCAGCGCCACGACCATCTGCGCGGTCGAGCAGTTGGGGTTGGCGATGATGTTCTTCTTCGTGTAGCCGGTGATCGCGTCGGCGTTCACCTCGGGCACGATCAGCGGCACGTCGGGGTCGTAGCGGTAGAGCGACGAATTGTCGATCACCACGCAGCCCGCGGCGGCGGCCTTGGGCGCATAGGTCTTGGTCGCGTCCGAGCCGATGGCGAAAAGCGCGATGTCCCAGCCCTTGAAATCGAACGTGTCGAGGTCCTGGCATTTCAGCGTCCGGTCGCCGAACGAGCATTCCGTGCCCAGCGAGCGGCGCGAGGCCAGCGCGGCGATTTCGTCCACCGGGAATTCGCGCTCGGCGAGGATGTTCAGCATCTCGCGCCCGACATTCCCCGTGGCGCCGACAACAACGACTTTGTAGCCCATGTATCCCTCCAGAACCCAGCGGTCAGGGGCGCGCATAAAGGATTGCGCGTTGACTGGAAAGCCCCCGGGCCCCGGCTGCGGCGATTTATCGGCAGGCCGGGGCCCGGCGCGGGCTCAGTCTCAGTCGGAGCGGTCCTGCGAAAAGGCATAGAGCGCGGCGCCGGCCAGCAACAGCAGGCCGAACATCAGGAAGATCGCCTGAAAGGGCGCCTCGGGCGGGACCGGGGCGACGGCGCGGTGCAGGCTGCCCGACAGCGTCTGGAACACGCCCACCCCGCCGATGCCGAACAGGTTCATCAGCGTGACGCCCCGGCCCAGCAGATGCGGCGGGAAGAACGAGCGCCCATGCGCCACCATCGCCGGGAAGGACGAGCCGAAGAAACCGATCCCGGCCATCAGCGCGGCGACGGCCCAGAAACCCGCAGTGGGCAGAAACCACAGGGCCAGCACGCAGGCGGCGCTGAGCAGGTTGCCGACCAGCACCACCGCCTTGAGCGAGCCGAAGACCCGGTCCGCGGCACCATAGGCGAAGCTGCCCGCGACCATGGCCAGCGCCATCACCAGCGTGGCCGAGCCGATGACCAGAGCATCGGCCTGATAGACATCGCGGAAAAAGGGCCCGGCCCAGAGGCCGCGGATCGCCGCCGCCGGGACATAGTTCACCGCCATCAGGGGCAGGATCAGCCAGAGCGCCCGCAGCTTCAGCACGTCGAGCAACGAGCCGCGCCCCCCGGCGGGCTGGTCGACGGGCGGCGGATCCTTGACGAAGACGCCGAGCGCCAGCGCCACGGCGACCGTCGCCACGGCGAGGCCCAGCACGCTCTGCCGCCAGCCGAAGGTCTCGGCCGCCCAGGCCAGCGGCCAGGCGCCGGCCAGGTTGCCCAGCGTGCCGAAGCCGATGATCGCCCCGGCGAGCGTGGCGAAGACCCGCACCGGATAGACCCGGCCGAAGATGTAATAGGCGGCCATCAGCACCGGCGAGCAGCCGATGCCGATCAGGATCATCGCCGCATGGATGTGCCAGGCCTGCTGCGCCAGGGCGAAGACCAGCGCCCCGCCGCCACCGGCAAGGCCCAGCAGCCAGGCCGCCGTGCGCCGGGGCCCGATGCTGTCGAGCGCGGCGCCGACCGGGATCTGCATCAGCGCGAAGGTCAGGAACCACAGGCCCGAGGACAGCGCCAGATCCTGCGGCTGGGCACCGACCTCGACGCCGAGAACCGGCGAGAGCACGGCCAGGAAGGCCCGGTAGAACTGGCTCAGCACATAGGCGAGAACCAGAAAGAAGATGCCGAGCTTCATGCGCGCAAATCCGTGAACAGGTGAAAGGCTGTGCACGATTGCCGAAATATCGGACAAGGTCCAGAGGGCGAAATGGTGCGTGGAACCACGCACCCTACACGATGGGACCCGTAGGGTGCGTGCTCGCACGCACCACTGCGCTCAGGCCAGATGCGAGCGGAACGCTGCCACCACCTGACGGTATATCTCGCGCTTGAAGGGCACGATCGCCTCGATCATCTCCTCGGCCGTCACCCAGCGCCATTCGCTGAACTCGGGGTGTTCCTGCTCCAGGTCGATCTGGTCGTCGCGCCCCAGGAAGCGCAGCAGATACCATTTCTGCTTCTGCCCGCGGTAGCGCCCCTTCCACATCTTGCCCAGCAGGTCCGGCGGCAGGTCATAGGCCAGCCAGTCCGGCGTCTCGGCCAGCACCTGCACCAGCGCCGGGGGCACGCCGGTCTCTTCCTGCAGCTCGCGCAGGGCGGCGGCGCGGGGGTCCTCGCCCTCGTCGATCCCGCCCTGCGGCATCTGCCAGGCCGGGACCGGGCTGTCGAGCCGCCGGGCGGCGAAGATCAGCCCCCGGTCGTCAATCAGCATGACGCCGACATTCGGCCGGTAGGGCAGCGCCTCGATCTCGGCCGGGGTGAGCGGAGCGCTCATCACTGGCCGTTCATCACCGACAGGCCGCGCAGGATGTCCAGCGCATAGGCCAGCTGGTAATCCTCGCTGCGCAGGCGCGAGACCTCTTCGGCGGCGCGTTCCTCTTCCTCCATCTGCCGGCGTTCGTCGTCGGTGATGGTGCCGTTCTGGAAGGCGCCGCGCAGGCTCGATTCGCTGCGCGGGGGCCGCGGGGTGTCATCCTCGGGCGCGGCGGCAGCGGTATCGGCGACCGGCGGCTGGTGGGCGACGATATCGGGCGCCACGCCCAGCGCCTGGATCGAGCGGCCCGAGGGCGTGTAATAGAGCGCCGTGGTCAGCCGCATGGCGCCGTCACCGCGCAGCGGGATCAGCGACTGGACCGAGCCCTTGCCGAAGCTGCGCTCGCCCACCACCACCGCCCGGCGGTGATCCTGCAGCGCGCCCGCGACGATTTCCGACGCCGAGGCCGAACCGCCGTTGATGAGCACCACCATCGGCCGCCCGTCGATCAGATCGCCCGGCGTCGCGTTGTGACGCTCGCCATCCGAGCCGTCGCGGCCACGGGTCGAGACGATCTCGCCGGTTTCGAGGAAGGCATCCGAGACGCGGATCGCCTGCACCAGCAGCCCGCCCGGGTTGTTGCGCAGATCCAGCACCACGCCCTGCAGGTTGTCGATGCCGCCGATCTGGTCGATCCCCTCGCGCAATTCGCTTTCGAGGTTGTCGTAGGTCTGTTCGTTGAAGGTCGAGACGCGCAGCACCACGATATTGCCCTCGACCCGGCCGCGCACCGCCTGGATGCGGATCGTGTCGCGGATGATCGACAGGTCGAAGGGCTCGGCCACGCCCTCGCGCAGGATCGTCACCACGATCTCGGAGCCGACCGGACCGCGCATCAGGTCGACCGCCTCGGGCAGCGTCAGGCCCAAAAGCGACACCCCGTCGACATGGGTCAGCACATCGCCCGGCTGCACGCCGGCGGCGGCGGCGGGCGTGTCGTCGATGGGCGTGATGACCCGGACATAGCCGTCCTGCTGGGTGATCTCGATCCCCAGACCGCCGAAGGCGCCGCGCGTCTGCACGCGCATGTCCTCGTAATCGTCGGGCGGCAGATAGCTGGAATGCGGGTCGAGCGAGTTGAGCATGCCGTTGATGGCCGCCTCGATCAGCTGGCGCGGCTCGACCTCGGTCACGTATTGCGAGCGGATCCGCTCGAACACGTCGCCGAAGAGGTCCAGCTGCTCATAGACCGACTGGTTGGCGTCCTGCTCCTGCGCCAGCAGGGGCGCCGCCACCTGCGTCGACAGCACGACACCCCCCAGGATGCCCGCCGCCGCCGCCACCAGATATCTGTTCATGCTTCCATCCCGTCGTTCGGTTTGGGTGTGACTGCGGCTCTTCCGCAGGCCCCTCCCGCGCCGGCCGTTCTACGGCCGTTGTTCACCACTCAAGTCGAACCAGTCGGCCGGGTCAATGGCTTGCCCGTCCTGCCTGAGTTCCAGATACAGCGTTTCGCTGCGTCCCGCCACCTGATCCGCCTGCACGAATTCGTCAGCGCCGGTTGCCCCGCCCGGCATCAGCCCCAGCGCGTCGCCCTGCGCCACCACCTCGCCCTGCCGCGGATAGACGAGGTCAAGCCCGGCCAGCACGATCAGCCAGCCCTCGCCCGGTTCCAGAAGCACGACATTGCCGTAATCGAGCAAGGGCCCGCGGTAGCGCACGGTCCCGTACCAGGGTGCGGTGACCAGAGCGCCGGGCTCGGTGGCTACCACCAGTCCCGGCCGGGTGATCCCCGCCGCATCGGCCTCGCCGAAGGCGCGCAGCTGGGTGCCGATCACCGGCATCGGCAGACGGCCCCGGGCGGTATCGAAGATCGGCAGCTCGGCCGAGGCGCCCGAGGGCCGCGTCGCCAGCCCCGTCGCCAGATCCTGCAGGGTCCGCACCGATTCCAGCAAGGCCAGCATCCGCGTCTCGTCATCGCCGACCCGGGGCGGCAGATCGCGGCGGTCGGCCATCGCCTGGCTCAGTTCCGCCCGCGCGCCCTGCAGGCTGGCCAGCCCCGCCGCCAGCGTGTCCACCGCCGTCTCGCGCAATTCCCTGAGCGCGGCGAGTTCGCGCGCCAGAGCGCCGATCCGGTCGGCCTCGGCCTGCATGCCGGCCGCGACATCGGCGATCATCATGCCCGCCCGCGCCGTGGCCAGCGGCCCCTGCGGATGGACCAGCATCACCGGCCCCTCGATCCGCTCGACCGCCATCATCGCGCCCAGGATGCGGCTGACCTGCGCCTGCTGCTGCTCCAGCACCCGGTTGATCGAGGCCTCGCGCAGCGCCGCCTCGCGCAGCCCCTCGCGCAGCGCCGAAAGCCCGGCCTCATGCGCCTGAATGGCCTGGGTCAGCGCCGCCACCTGATCGGGCGCGCGCCGCGCCTCGGCCAGCGAGTCGATGGCATTGAGCAGCGCGATCGCCGCCGCCTGCGCGTTCCCGGCCGTATCCGCCACCGCCGGAGCGGGGGCGGCAAGGCAGGCCAGCAGCGCCAGGATCCGGGCGATCCGCATCCCTCAGCCCCGCCGGATCAGCGACTGGCCGGTCATCTCCTCGGGCTGCGGCAGATCCATCAGCTCAAGAAGGGTCGGCGCCAGATCCGCCAGCCGCCCGTCGGCCAGCGTCACCCCCGCCGGGCCGCCGACCAGAATGACCGGCACCAGATTGGTGGTATGCGCGGTATGCGGCCCGCCGGTGGCGTAATCGATCATCTGCTCGCAATTGCCGTGGTCGGCGGTCACGATCATCGCGCCCCCGGCCTTCTCCAGCGCCGCCAGCACCCGGCCGAGGCCCCGGTCCACCGCCTCGACCGCCTTCACGCCGGCCTCGACGATGCCGGTATGGCCCACCATGTCGGGATTGGCGTAATTGGTGACGATCAGGTCATAACCCGCCTCGATGGCGGCGACGAAACGGTCGGTCACATCGCCCGAGGACATCTCGGGCGCCAGATCATAGGTCGCGACCTTGGGCGAGGAGGGCATGAAGCGGTCCTCGCCTTCCTCGGGCGTTTCCTTGCCGCCGTTCAGGAAGAAGGTGACATGGGGATATTTCTCGGTCTCGGCCAGCCGGAACTGCCGCAGACCCTGCTTCGCCACCCATTCGCCCAGGGTGTTGCGGATCACCCGCTTGGGGAAGGCGGTGTGCATGAAGGCGTTATGCGCCTCGGAATAATCGACCATGCCCAGCATGCTGGCCCATTCGACACGGCCCTTGGCCTCGAAACCGCGAAAGGCCGGAGCGCCCAGCGCCGCCAGGATCTCGCGCGCGCGGTCGGCGCGGAAATTGAGGCAGAAGAACCCGTCGCCGTTGCGCGCGCCCTTGTAGGCGTCGATCACGGTCGGGTCGACGAATTCGTCAGTGACACCCTCGGCATAGGCCTGGGCCACGGCAGTGACCGCATCGGGCGCGGCGCGGCCCTCGGCCCGGACCATGGCGTCATAGGCGCGCTCGACCCGCTCCCAGCGCGAATCGCGGTCCATGGCCCAGTAGCGGCCGATCACGGTGGCGATGCAGGCATTCTCGGGCAGGCTGGCGGCCAGATCGGCGACGAAACGGTCGGCGGATTTCGGCGCCACGTCGCGGCCATCGGTGATGGCATGGATGGCGACCGGGATCCCCTCGCCGGCGATGGCGGCGACCGCGGCCTTCAGATGGGTGAGATGACCATGCACGCCCCCGTCCGAGACGACGCCCATCAGATGCGCCGTGCCGCCGGTGGCCTTGAGCCGGGCGATGAAGGCCTGCAGCGCGGCATTGGCGGCGAAGGAACCATCCTCGACCGCGAGGTCGATCTGGCCGAGGTCCATGGCGACGACCCGGCCGGCGCCGATGTTGGTATGGCCGACCTCGGAATTGCCCATCTGCCCGCCAGGCAGGCCGACATCGCGGCCGAAGGTGACCAGCGTCGCATGCGGACAGGTCGCCATCAACCGGTCGAAATGGGGCTTCCGGGCCAGCGCCACGGCATTGCCCTCGGTCCGGGGATTGATGCCCCAGCCATCGAGAATGCACAGGACGACGGGTTTGGGATGGGTCATGACTGGCGCTCCGGTCTTCGTGGTGCCTGTCTAAGCGCGAGGGTCGGCGGGGGCAATGCCCTTGCTCCCCGGCTGCGCGAGGTCCGGCCGGGGGAGGGGTTTCGCCCTCGTTGCCCGCGCCTTCGGCACGGGCGCCTCGGGCGACCGGCGGCGCCGCGTTCCGCGGCGCCGAAGAAGGGGGGCCTTCTGCCCCCCTCTTGGCCTGCGGCCAATTCACCCCCCGAGGATATTTGGAGAACAAAGATTGCAGGTTAGCGACCTCTTAACCTTCATCTTTGTTCTACAAATATCCTCGGGGGTTTCCAAAGGGGGCCCGAGGGTCCCCTTTGGCGGGGGGTGCGGGGGGCTGGCCCCCCGCCTCGCCGCGGGCGGAACGCCCGCTATTCCCGGTGATAGGGCGATCCCGCCAGAATCGTCGCCGCGCGGTAGAGCTGTTCGGCCAGCATCACCCGGACCAGCGCATGCGGCCAGACCATCGCCCCGAAGCTGAGCGCGGCATCCGCCTCGGCCCTGAGGGACGGTGCCAGGCCATCGGCGCCACCGATGAAGAAAGCAACGTCCTGCCGTCCCTCGTCGCGCCATTTCGCCAGCCGTTGCGCGAAATCGGGCGAGGGCATCACCGTCCCGCGCTCGTCCAGCATCACCCGCACCGCGCCCGCCGGGCAGGTGCGCGCCAGGAGGGCGGCTTCCGCCTCCATCCCGCCGCCTTTGCGGTCCTCGACCTCGTGTTCCGCGCAGGGGCCCAGCCCCAGCGGGCGGCCGGTGCGGTCGAGGCGTTTCACGTAATCGTCGATCAGCGCCCGCTCGGGGCCGGCGCGCAGCCGTCCCACCGCGACGATGTGCAGCCGCATCAGGCCTTGCCGGCAGGCACCTGCCACATGCGTTCGAGCTGGTAGAACTCGCGCACTTCCGGGCGGAAGACATGCACCACCACGTCGCCGGTATCGAGCAGCACCCAGTCGCCGGTTTCCTTGCCCTCGGACCGGGCGGTGATGCGGTAGGCCGCCTTGAGCCGCTCCAGCAGCTTCTCGGCGATGGCGGCGACCTGGCGGGACGAACGGCCCGAGCAGATCACCATGTAATCGGCCACGGACGACCGGCCGCGCAGGTCGATCGTCACGATCTCCTCGGCCTTGTCGTCGTCAAGAGATTGCAGGACCAATGCCAGAACGTCGGCGGCCGAGAAGTCGGGGGCCGAAGGGTTGGCGGCGGGGGCCGCGACGGCGGCCGGGTCGATGTAAGACAGAGAACTGTCCTCCTGCAGGGGCGATTACCCCTCAATGTAACGCGCGCAGGGTGAAATCTCAATGGAGGCCGGTAGCGCGCCGCGCGATCTCAGGCGTCACTTTGCCGAGGCCCCCGGCGCCCCCCTCGGCGGCGGTTCCGGGGCGGCGGGCGCGGGCCCGGCCGGGGCCTCGCCCAGGAGCCTGACCTCGCGCTGCGGGAAGGGGATGGAGATGCCGTGTTCCTTGAACGCATCCCACAGCGCCAGATAGACATTGCCGCGGATATTGGTCAGCCCGCCGGTCGGATCGGTGATCCAGAAGCGCAGGATGTAATCGACCGAGGACTCGCCGAAACCGGTGATGTGGCAGACCGGCGCGCGGTGTTGCAGGACCCGCGAACAGGTCAGCGCGGCCTCGATGGCGATGCGGCGCACCGCATGCGGATCGTCGGCGTAGGACGTGCCGAAAAAGATGTCGAGGCGGACAAATTCGTTGGTATGCGACCAGTTGACCACCTGGCCGGTGATCAGATCCTCATTCGGAATCAGATATTCCTTGCCGTCGCGGGTCACGACCGAGACATAGCGCGCGCCCAGTTCCTCGATCCAGCCGAAGGTGTCGCCGATCGAGATGACATCCCCGGGCTTGACCGATTTGTCGAGCAGGATGATGACGCCCGAGACGAGGTTCGAGACCACCTTCTGCAGCCCGAACCCGAGCCCGACGCCGATGGCGCCCGAGAGGACTGCGAGCCCGGTCAGGTCGAAGCCCACCGCCTTCAGCCCGATGAAAAAGGCCGCGCCGTAAAGGCCGATGCGCAGAAGCTTGACCAGCAGCTCCTGCATCGAGGGCGAGATATCGGCCAGGCCACGGATCCGGCGCGAGGAACCGATGGTCACGGCCCGGGCGGCGGTGAAAAGCGCGGCGGTCAGGACCACCGCCTTGATTACCGCCAGCGCCGAGAGCTCGAAATTGCCGAATCGCACGGCGATGCCGTCCAGAGCCTCGCTCGTCTCGTCCAGCAGGCCCAGGTAATAGAGCGTGGCCCAGATCGACAGGCCCCAGACCGCCAGCGACCGGACCAGCCGGTTACGGATCAGCTGCGCGGCCAGGCTGATGGCCAGCCAGGCGCTGGCGATGGCCGCGACCAGCACCAGCACATAGCGGCGCGAGGGGAAGGTATAGATCCCGGCGAAGACCGCGACCGCCAGCCAGATCAGCAGCACGAACAGCAGCAGCGGCAGGGCCCGGCGCAGGACGATCAGCAGGCGCAACTGCCATTTCGGCCGCCCCTGCAGCCCGCGCATCCAGGCCTCGAGCCTCGGCCCCAGGGCCCGTCCCAGCAGCCAGGCCAGGGCCGCGAGGCCCAGGGCGACCCCGATCTGCTGCAGGCGCGAGGGCAGCAGCATGGTCTGGCCGAAGGCGCTCAGCGCCGCGAGGAACGCGGCAACACTGTCGCGCAGGTCGACGAGCCAGGTGGCGAGTTCACCGTCCATGGGCCGAGTCTAGGCCACCGGACGCAGATGTCCATCATTGAGACGGGCGCCGGCGGGCGGCCAGTCGCGGCCCGCCCGTAGGATGGGCGATATCGCCCATCCTACCAGACCAGCGCCCCAGATCCCGCGCCTGCCCAATCCTGTTGCCTGAACCCGGATTCGGGCGTATGAACCGCGCATGATCCGCTTCTTCGACATGACCGATCACGCGCGCCTGCCGCAGCGTTTCGCCCGGGAAAACCGGTCTGTCCTCGCGCGACTTCGCGGCTGACCCCTGCGTCCGCCGCCGGTGCCTGCCCGCGGGCACCCCGCCTATCCAAGCCAAATCCGTGAGAGATGAGCCATGACCGCTCCGAAAACCCTCTATGACAAGATCTGGGACGCGCATGTCGTCGACCGTTCCGACGACGGCACCTGCCTGCTCTACATCGACCGCCATCTGGTCCATGAAGTGACCAGCCCGCAGGCCTTCGAAGGCCTGCGCATGGCCAACCGCCCGGTCCGCGCCCCCGGCCGCACCATCGCCGTGCCGGACCACAACGTCCCCACCACCGCCGACCGCGTGAACGGGATCGAGAACGAGGAATCCCGCATCCAGGTCGACGCGCTCGACAAGAACGCCAAGGATTTCGGCATCGTCTATTACCCGGTCTCGGACATCCGTCAGGGCATCGTCCATATCGTCGGCCCGGAACAGGGCTGGACCCTGCCGGGCATGACCGTGGTCTGCGGCGACAGCCACACCGCGACGCATGGCGCCTTCGGGGCGCTCGCGCATGGCATCGGCACCTCGGAGGTCGAGCATGTGCTGGCCACCCAGACGCTGATCCAGACCAAATCGAAGAACATGAAGGTCGAGATCACCGGCAGGCTGAAGCCCGGCGTCACCGCCAAGGACATCACCCTCGCGGTCATCGGCAAGACCGGCACCGCCGGCGGCACCGGCCATGTCATCGAGTATTGCGGCGAGGCGATCCGGGCCCTCAGCATGGAAGGCCGGATGACCGTCTGCAACATGGCGATCGAGGGCGGCGCCCGCGCCGGTCTGATCGCCCCGGACGAGACCACCTTCGCCTATGTCAAAGGCCGCCCCCACGCGCCCAAAGGCGCCGCCTGGGAGGCCGCGATGGCCTGGTGGAAGACCCTCTACACCGATGAGGGCGCGCATTTCGACAAGGTCGTCACCATCCGCGGCGAGGATATCGAGCCGGTCGTCACCTGGGGCACCTCGCCCGAGGACGTGCTGCCGATCTCGGCCACGGTTCCCGCGGCCGGGGATTTCACCGGCGGCAAGGTCGGCGCGGCCCAGCGCTCGCTCGATTACATGGGCCTGACCCCGGGCATGAAGCTGACCGACATCAAGATCGACGCGGTGTTCATCGGCTCCTGCACCAACGGCCGGATCGAGGATCTGCGCGCCGCCGCCGCGGTGCTCAAGGGCCGCAAGATCGCCGACGGCGTGCGCTGCATGGTCGTGCCGGGCTCGGGCCTCGTCCGGGCCCAGGCCGAGGAAGAGGGCCTGGCCCAGATCTTCCTCGATGCCGGCGCCGAATGGCGCATGGCCGGCTGCTCCATGTGCCTGGCCATGAACCCCGACCAGCTGGCGCCCGAAGAGCGCTGCGCCTCGACCTCGAACCGCAATTTCGAGGGGCGGCAGGGCTACAAGGGCCGCACGCATCTGATGTCGCCCGCCATGGCGGCGGCGGCGGCGGTAACCGGGCATCTGACCGATGTGCGTGAGCTGACCACGGAGACGGTGTGATGCGCCCGGCCTCGGTGCTGCTGATCGTCGGCGTCCTGCTGGTCATCGGCGGGGTGCTGGCGCTGGCCAACCCCTTCGCCGCCTCGCTGGCGGTGACCACGCTGGTGGGCATGGTGCTGATCGTCGCGGGCGTCCTGCAAAGCTGGGTCGCCATCACCGGGGCCGGGGTCCCACACCGGATCTGGACCGGATTCGTCGGGCTTCTCGGCCTGCTGGCCGGGATCTCGCTGATCGCGAACCCGCTGGCCGGGGTCGTCTCGCTCACGCTGCTGGTGGGGATCGTCTTCCTCCTCACCGGGGCGGTGCGGCTGGGCATGGCCTGGCGCCTGCGCGAGACGCCGCTCTTCTGGTTCCTGCTCCTCAGCGGCGCGGCCTCGGTCCTGATCGGCTTTCTGGTCGTCACGGATATCGGCGCCGCCGCCACCTCGCTTCTGGGCCTGCTGCTGGGCATCCAGCTGCTGGCCGATGGTATCGGCCTGATCGCGCTGGGCCTCATCGCCCGCCGGTCCTGACCCTTTCGGAGATTGAAATGGACAAATTCAACACCCTGACCGGCATCGCGGCCCCCATGCCGCTGGTCAATATCGACACCGACATGATCATCCCGAAGCTGTTCCTGAAGACGATCCAGCGCTCGGGTCTCGGCAAGAACCTGTTCGACGAGATGCGCTACGACCGCCAGGGCAACGAAATCGCCGATTTCGTCCTGAACAAGCCGCAGTACCGCCAGGCCGAGATCATCATCGCCGGTGACAATTTCGGCTGCGGTTCCTCGCGCGAACACGCCCCCTGGGCGCTTCTCGATTTCGGCATCCGCTGCGTCATCTCGACCAGCTTCGCCGACATCTTCTACAACAACTGCTTCAAGAACGGCATCCTGCCGGTCGTGCTGCCGCCCGAGGCCGTCAATTACCTGATGGACGATGCGGCCAACGGCGCCAATGCGCGGATCACGGTGGATCTGGAAAACCAGTCTGTCACCGCCTCGGACGGCAAGAGCTTTGCCTTCGACATTGACCCGTTCAAGAAGCATTGCCTGCTGAACGGCCTCGATGACATCGGCCTGAGTTTGGAAAAAGTGTCGTCAATCGACGCCTATGAAGACCGGCAGAAAACGCAATTCCCCTGGCTCTGATTTCCCAGCGATTGCAAAATGTTAGGGCGTCCCCCAGGGGGCGCCTCTTTTTTGCCTCCAGTTTGATGCAAAGCTGCGGCATTTCTGCCTCGGAATCCCCATCTTGATGCGCCACCCTTGGCAGGTCTCTTGCGGGGTCGCGGGAAAATGGGCACAATTGTGGCAAAATTGAGGCAGGCACTGGCATTCGCCGGTCGCCGCAAACACTCCACCGGCTTTCACCGGCCGGCCAGGGGATCGAGCATGGGTGACGCGAAATCGAAGTCGCACGTCCCGGGCGCCGCCGCACGCGCCCTGCTCGTCGTTGTCCTGGCGCTGTTCCCGGCGCTGGTCGTGCCCTCGACCGCGCCTGACACCGCTCAAAGCATGATCCTGCTGGCCGTCTTCGCCGGCGGCATCGTCTTTGCCGAATACGCCTCGGAATATCCCGGCCTGATCGAATTCCGCTTCGCCGCGCCCTTCAACCGCACCCGCTTCGCGCTGATCGCCTTGATGACCGTGCTGCTGGCGCTGATGCAGCGCAACCTGGTCGAACCCGGGATCCTCGGCGGCTTTGCCACCGCGGCCGGGGCACTCTGCGGCCAGATCCTCGATTTCGGCCTCAGCCCGGTGCGGCTGCTGGTCAACGCCCTGCCCGCCAGCGTCCCGGCCGAGCATCTGGCCCTGGTCCGCGACGGCGCCGCGCTGGCGCTGGTGCTGGCGGCGACCACCGTCGCGGGCTTCGTCACCGCCATCCGCCTCAACGCCTGGCCAATGGGCAACGGCCCGTTCAACGTCTGGATCAACCTGCCGACCTTCGACCCCACGGCCGGCAATGACGTGGTCCTGCGCCTGCAACGCCATGCCCGCATTAACATTGCGTTAGGGCTTATCCTGCCATTCTTGCTGCCGGGCGCGGTGATCGTGTCCGAGGTTCTGGTGAAGCCGCTGACGCTGCTGTCGCCGATGGGCTTCGTCTGGGGGATCGTGCTGTGGGCCTATGTCCCGGCCAGTCTGGTGATGCGCGGGGTGGCCATGGCCCGCGTGGCGCGGATGATCCGTGCCAGCCGCCGCCGCTTCGCCGATTCCGAGGGCAACGCCTTCGCCACGGCCTGAGCGCGTTCCGCAGCCGCCTGCTGCGGGGCTTTGCCGAGGGCGCACGGGCCGCATGGTCCCGCCTGGCGCATTCGCAACCTTGTGCCCCGGCCCGGCAACCAGCGCGCGCCTGCCTTTCAACAGCGCACGCCGCCTCGCCACCCCTTCGCTCGCCTGACGGCGGCTCCAGCCCACGGCCTGCCGTCCCCGCCGGGCCCTTGCGCCACCTGCTGGCCGTCCTCACCGCCCCGCTCGCCCGGGCCCGTGCGCCTCAGCCAAGCCCACCTCAGGCAAACCAACCGCCGAGCCGCCCCACCTCGCGCCCTCCCCGGCTCAAGCCCCGGCTCACGGGCCCCTTGCCCCGCCTGCCACGCCCCGCCACCGACCCGCTCTCTCCAGCCCGAGCGTTCCGCCCGGGTCCAGCGGGAACGCACCCGTCTTCCCGGCCCGCTCAGCCCACCAGCCTCCTCCTCTGCCTGCTCCGGCTCGCCACCGCCCCCTTCCTCTCAGCCCGAGCGCACCGCCCGGTTCCACCAAGGCGCCTTTCCGCGCGCCCCATCCGGCGCCCCGGCCTCCTCCTCTGCCTGCTCCTCCTTGCCACCGCCCTGCCCTGCGCCGCCGAGCCCCTGCGGCTGGCGCTCTGGCACACCGGGCTCGGCCGTGACGGCCCCGGCCTCCTCCTGCGCGACATCCGCCGCGGCGCGGCGGATGTGCTGGCCGCCCGCGATGCGCTGCTCGGGCTCGCCCCGGATGCCGTGCTGCTCCTTGACATCGACCATGACCGCGACGCCCTCGCGCTCTCCGCCTTCGCCGCGCTCCTGGCCGAGGCCGGGCTCGCCCTGCCCCATACCTATGCCCCCCGTCCCAACAGCGGCCTCGCCACCGGGCTTGACCTCGACGGCAACGGGCGGCGGGGCGAGGCGGATGATGCCCAGGGCTGGGGCCGCTTCGCCGGGGCGGGGGGCATGGCCCTGCTCTCGCGCTGGCCGATCCGCGAAGACCATGATTTCACTGACTTCCTCTGGCAGGATCTGCCCGGCACGCAGCTGCCGATGCGTGACGGCCAACTCTTTCCCTCACCCGGGATCCTCGCGCGGCAACGCCTCTCCAGCACCGGCCATTGGCAGGTCAGGCTCAACACCCCGCAAGGCCCGCTGACCCTGCTGGCCTGGCACGCGGGACCGCCTCTTTTCGGCGGCCCGCATGACCGCAACGCCCTGAGGAACGCCGCCGAAACCGCCTTCTGGCGCTGGCGCCTCGACACCGCACCGCCAGAGACGCCCTTCGTGCTGATCGGTGATGCAAACCTCGACCCCGGTGCAGGCGCAGGCAACCGCGCCGAAATCGCCGCCCTGCTGGCCCACCCGCTGCTGCAGGACCTCGCCCCGCAAGCAACGCCGCCCGGCACCGACACGCCCCCGACCGCGACCGCCCATTGGCCGGACGGGCCCGGCGCGTTGCGGGTCGATTACCTGCTGCCTGACCGCCGCCTGACCGTGCTGCAATCGGGCCTCGTCTGGCCCGGACCCGAGGCGACCCACGCCATCCTCTGGGCCGACCTCCTGATGCCGGACTGACACCAGCCCCCGGGCGCAACGGCGCGCGGAACTGCGCGCCGCGGCGGCGGGGGCTCGATGCCCCCGCCGCCGCGTGCCCCCTCAACGGGACCGTCCTTACGCCTTTTCCAGCTCGTCCTTGAGCATCGCCTCGATCTTGTCGAGCGGATGGTTGGTCAGCGTCTTGTCCAGTTCCGCCACCACCCGGCTCGCCACCTCCTTGTGCAGCTTGCCGCGCAGATCGCCCAGAACCGGGGGCGGCGCCACGATCACCAGCCTGTCGAACGCGCCGCGATGCGCCTGCTTGTAGAGGATCTCGGCCAGATCGTCGGCGAACCGCTCCTTGGCCAGCTGGTGGAAATCCGTCTCGGCCAGCGCCGAGCGCTGCCCCGGCCCGCCGTCATACATCCGCCCCGGCCGGTCGGTGGCCTGGCCGCGGTCGGCGGGGTTGTCCTGCTCCTCGATCCGGATCACCACCAGATGCGGGTCCTGCGCATCCATGTCATTGCGCAGGAACAGGGCCTTCTGCCCGTCCGCGACCAGCACCCAGGTCCCTTTGGTCAATCCGCCCATCACATCTTCTCCTTGTCGCCGCTCTCGTTGCGATCTCCGGCCAAGGCGCGGGTGATCCCGTCCGAGGTCTCGTCGACGCGCTTCTTCTCGTCGCGCGTGCCGACCTTGCGTTGCAGATTGCCGCCGGCGCTGCCTTGCTGGCCGGTCGGCCCGGTCCCGGCATCGCCCTCGAGAATGGCGTCGGTGTCGCGCGATCCGTCGCGCGAGCGCACTCGTTCAGCCATCGTGGCCTCCTTTCTCTTGCTGGAAAGGAAACGTCCCGCGGCGGCCAGGGTTCCGCCCCGCCCCTTCGTCCCGGCGGTGCCCCGCGCAACGAAAAACACCCCGCGCCGGGTCGGGCGCGGGGTGCGTCAGGCCCCGGAAGGGGCCGCGTCAGACAGGGCTCAGAGGCGCGAGGCCACGTTGTCCCAGTTCACCAGCTTGTCGAGGAAGTTCGACAGATAGGCCGGGCGCTTGTTGCGGAAGTCGATGTAGTACGAATGTTCCCACACGTCGCAGCCCAGCAGCGCGGTCTGGCCGAAGCAGAGCGGGTTCACGCCGTTCTCGGTCTTGGTCACCTTCAGGCCGCCGTCGGTGTCCTTCACCAGCCAGCACCAGCCCGAGCCGAACTGCCCGGCGCCCGCGGCGGCGAAATCTTCCTTGAACTTGTCGACCGAGCCGAAGCTGTCCTTGATCGCGGCTTCCAGTTCCGACGGCATTTTCTTGCCCGAGGGGCCCATCATTTCCCAGAACTGGTTGTGGTTCCAGTGCTGCGAGGCGTTGTTGAAGATGCCGTTCTGGGCCACGGCGCCCTTCTGGTAGGTGCCCTTGATGATCTCTTCCAGCGACTTGCCTTCCCATTCGGTCCCGGCGATCAGCTTGTTGCCGTTGTCGACATAGGCCTTGTGGTGCAGGTCGTGGTGGTATTCCAGCGTTTCCTTCGACATGCCCAGATCGGCAAGAGCGTCATGGGCATAGGGAAGATCGGGAAGGGTGAAGGCCATCGGGTTACCTCATTGATTGGCGGTCTGTCGGGGGTAATAAGGGCTCGCCACCGCCAAAGGTCAAGGCCGCGCGGCCGCCTTAAGGCTTCGGATGGTCGTCATAATCGCCGCGCAGGATGCGCTGGCTGTCGCCCTCGGGGTCGTCGTACTGGCCGCGTTTCAGCGTCCACCAGAAGCCCACCAGCCCCGCCAGCCCCAGAAACAGCGACACCGGTATCAACACGGCAAGAATGTCCATCGGGACCCCCGGTATTAAGGATTATTTCAGCCGAAGCGCGTTCAGCGCCACAGTGATCGAGGAGACCGACATGGCCAGTGCTGCGATCAGCGGCGAGGCCAGACCCACCAGCGCGATCGGCACGGCGATGATGTTGTAGCCGAACGAGATGGCGAAATTCTCGCGGATCCGCTTCACCGCCCGGACCGAGACGCGCTGCGCCTCGGGCAGCGGCGCCAGCGAGGCGCCGAGCAGCACGATATCGGAGGCCACCCGCGCCGCATCGAGGGCCGAGGCGGGCGAGATCGAGACATGCGCGGCACTCAGCGCCACGGTGTCGTTCAGCCCGTCGCCGACCATCAGCACCCTGTGTCCCTGCGCCTGCAGCGCGTTGATGGCCGCCGATTTGTCCTCGGGCAGCGCCTCGGCCCGCCAATCTTCGATGCCCAGCCGCGCGGCCAGGTCACCGACCGCGCCCGGCACGTCGCCGGAAATCAGGATCACCCGCTTGCCCTGCGCCTTGAAGGCGGCGACGGCTTCCTCGGCGCCGTCGCGCAGCCGGTCGGCGAAGGCCACGGAATGCGGCGCCTGCCCCTCGATCCCCAGATAGGCGGCGGTCACGTCCAGCGCCTCGGCGCCGACCCAATGCGCGCGGCCCAGCCGGACCCTTTGCCCCTGCCAGAGCGCCTGCACGCCGTAGCCCGGGACCTCGGCCACCTCGGTCAGCACCGCCGGGATCGCACCCGCCGCGCGGGCCGCCTGCGCCAGCGATTGCGCCAGCGGGTGCGACGAGGCCCCGCCCAGCGCCGCGGCGATGGCCAGTGCCTCGGGCGAGAGGCCGTCCAGCGTCACCGGCTCGGGCGTGCCGCGGGTCAGCGTGCCGGTCTTGTCGAAAACGACCGTATCGACCTCGGCCAGACGCTCCAGCGCCGAGCCGTCCTTGATGAGAAGCCCCGCCCGGAACAGCCGCCCCGATGCCGCGGTGACCACGGCCGGAACCGCCAGACCCAGGGCGCAGGGGCAGGTGATGATGAGCGTCGCGGCCGAAATGTTCAGCGCGAACCGCACATCGCCGCCGGTGAGCCACATCCAGACCGCGAAGGCGGCGAAGGACAGCAGGTGGACCGAGGGCGAATACATCCGCGCCGCCTTTTCGGCGAGCGTGGTGTATTTGTTGCGCGCATTCTCGGCCACGGCGACCAGATCGGCCATCCGGTGCAGCGAGCTGTCCTTGCCCGCCGCCGTGACGCGGAGGGTCAGCGGCCCGGTCAGGTTCACCGCCCCCGCCGTCACCACCAGATCGGGCCCGGCAAAGACCGGCAACGTCTCACCCGTCAGCAGCGAGCGGTCCAGTTCCGACTGGCCCGAGACCACGATCCCGTCAACCGGGATCCGGCCGCCCGGCCGCACCAGCACCAGCTCGCCCGGGCGCAGATCGGCCACGGGCACCTGTTCCTCGGCCTCGCCGGTCAGGCGGATGGCCCGGGGCACTTCCAGCGCTGCCAGCTCCTGCGCGGCAGAGCGCGCCACGGCCCGGGTGCGGAAATCGAGATAGCGCCCGGCCAGCAGGAAGAAGGTCAGCATCACCGCGGCGTCGAAATAGGCGTGATGGCCGCTGTTGAACGTCTCGTAAAGCGACATGCCGGTCGCCAGCACGATGGCCAGCGAGATCGGGAAATCCATGTCGAGCCGCCCGTTGCGCACCCCGGCCCAGGCCTTGCGGAAGAAGGGCTGGCCCGAGAAGGCGACGGTCGGCACGGCGATCATCGCCGAAATCATGTGGAACAGGTCGCGCGTGGCATCGGTGGCGCCCGACCAGACCGCGACCGACAGCAGCATGATGTTCATCATGCTGAACCCGGCGACGCCCAGCCGCATCAGCAGATCGCGGCCCTGCTTGTCGGTCTCGGTCATCGACAGCTGCCCGGGGTCGAGTTCGTAGGCCGGATAGCCGATCTTCTCCAGCCGCCGGGCGATGGTCTCGGCGCTGACGCCCGGCTCGGCCTCGACCGAGACGCGGCGCAGGGTCAGGTTCAGCCGGGCGCTTTTCACGCCCGGCATCTTCTCAAGATCGCTCTCCACCGTCTGGATGCAGAGCGCGCAATGGGCGTCCGGCACCGACAGCATGATCCGCGCCGCCTTTTCCGCCGCCGCCGCCCGGGCACGATCCACCGCCGCGGGCGTGGCGATGCAGGCCGGGCAGGCCGCGAGCGACGGGTATTCGGGCTCGGGCGGGGCGTTGGTCAGGGTGTCGGTCATGGCGGCGGTCTCAGCGGTGATGGATCAGGCCGACGCGATAGGCGAATTCGGACCCGTCGGCGGCATGCGCGTCGATCCTCAGGTCCCAATTGCCGTAATCGGCATCGACATCGGCGACGAAGGCCCCGCCCTCGAAGCGGAACTCGGGCACGGTATCCTCGCGCTCGGTGGTCGGCCGGCCGAGGATCGCCGAGATATCGGCGACCGGGGCCGGGCGCCCGTCGGCGTCGAGGATCCGCACCGTCAGCCGCCCGCCGGTCATGTCCGCCTCGGTCGTCCAGCCCAGCGCCCGCTGTTCACGCAGCCGGTCGTTGAAGCCCTGGCTCGCGACATAGGAATTGCGCACCTCCAGCCCCGGGAACGTGTCGATCGCGAACCAGGCCATCACCAGATTGACGGCGATGATGACGCTGAAGGCCGACACCGTGATCGCCAGGACCATGCGGCCGGTAAGGGGGCGTCCCTGGGTTTCGCTCATCGCTGTCCACTCCCGTTGAAGACGGTTTCGCCATAGATGCGGTCGGTCTCGCCACTGACCGAGACCCACAGGCGCACCGGGGTCGTCGCGGCCGCCGCCGCAGGCGTTCCGGCCGAGGCCGTGAGATAGACGCGCTGGATCAGCTGCTCGTCCGGGCCCACGGTGACCAGTTGGCCCTGCACCCCCTCCATCGTCAAGGTGATCGAAGGGTTGTCGGCAACCGTCACGTAGAACTGCCGCGCGTTCTCGTTCATGTTCCGCAACCGGATGTCATAGGCGTTGCGGATCGAGCCGTTGGACAGCGTGACAAAGGTCGGGTTGCGGATCGGCGAGATCGACATGTCGATATCGGTGCGCAGGAACAGCGCCACCAGAAGGCCCAGACCGATCCCGGCCCAGAGCGTCGTGTAAACGATGGTCCGCGGGCGGAAGACGTGTTTCCAGATGGATTTCGGCGGGTTCCCGGCGCGTTCGCGGGTCTCGTCGGTCAGCGCCATGTAGCCGATCAGCTCGCGCGGCTTGCCGATCCTGTCCATCACGTCGTTGCAGGCGTCGATGCACAACCCGCAGGTGATGCAGGCCAGTTGCTGGCCGTCGCGGATGTCGATGCCCATCGGGCAGACGTTGACGCAGGCCATGCAGTCGATGCAATCGCCGTGCGCGTCCTCGGCCTCGCCCTTGCGCTGCTTGCCGCGCGGCTCGCCCCGCCATTCGCGGTAGCTGATGGTGATCGTGTCCTCGTCCATCATCGCCGCCTGGATCCGCGGCCAGGGACAGCCGTAGATGCAGACCTGCTCGCGGAAGAAGCCGCCGAACAGGAAGGTGGTCGCGGTCAGGAAGGCGATGGTGCCATAGGCCACGGGATGCGCGTTGAAGGTCACGAGGTCGCGCAACAGCGTCGGCGCATCGGTGAAATAGAACACCCAGGCGCCGCCGGTGGCGAGACCGATCAGCAGCCACAGCAGCCATTTGGTGCCGTATTTGCGGATCTTCTCGGCCCCCCAGGGCTGGCGGTAGAGCCGCAGGCGGGCGTTGCGGTCGCCCTCGACCCAGCGTTCCACCAGGATATAGAGGTCGGTCCAGACCGTCTGCGGGCAGGCATAGCCGCACCAGACCCGGCCCAAAGCCGAGGTGAACAGGAACAGCCCGATCCCGGCCATGATGAGAAGGCCCGCGACGAAGTAGAATTCGTGCGGCCAGATCTCGACCATGAAGAAGAAGAAGCGGCGGTTCGCCAGATCGACCAGCACCGCCTGATCGGACAGGTCCGGCCCGCGATCCCAGCGGATCCAGGGGGTGATGTAGTAGATACCCAGCATCAGCGCCATCAGCCACCATTTCAGGGTGCGGAAGCTCCCTTTCACGCGGCGGGGGAACACCGGCTCACGCTTGGCGTAGAGCTGCGGTTCGTAGTTTTCTGAGGAACTCACGGAATCGCTTCCTTTGCTTGCTTGCGATGGTCAATCGCACGGCGTCGCTGAGGTAACCTTGACCTGCATCAAAAACCCGAATTCCTGAGACGGGTTAAATGTGGCAAAGGCGCGCACCGGAGGGACAGCCGGGCGCGCCTTGACCATGGAAAAGGCTGCACCGGCCCCGGGAAACGCGCGAACAGGACCGGTCCGGTGCAGCCACCGGGCCCACGAAGGGCCCGGGTTATCAAGATGTTACTGCCCACCGCCCAATTGGTGGACATAGGCGGCGACGGCGCGGATCTGCGCATCGGGCAGACGGCCGGTGAAGCCCGGCATGATGCCGAAACGGGCATTGTTGACCGAGGCGCGGATCTCGTCGGCGCTGCCGCCATAGAGCCAGATCGCATTGTTCAGCGCAGGCGCGCCGACGAAGGCATCGCCCGAGCCGTCATCCATGTGGCACGAGGCGCAATTGTCGAGGAACACCTGCTCGCCCGCCGCGGCCAGCGCGTTGTCATGCGCCTGCCCCGAGATGGCGAGGACATGGTTCACGACCTGGTCGATCTCTTCCGGGGTCAGCAACCCGTCACGCCCGAACGAGGGCATTTCCGAATAGCGGGCATCGGGGAAATCGGTGTTGCGGATCCCGTAGGTCACCGTCTGCACGATGTCCTCCATGGTGCCGCCCCACATCCATTCGTCGTCCAGCAGATTCGGGAAGCCCGACCCCGGACGCAGGCCGTTGGCACCGGCGCCGTGGCATTGCGAACACTGGGCGCGGAACACCGCGGCCCCGGCGTTGACCGCGAAGCGCTCCAGCTCGGGGTTGGCGGTGATCGCGTTCAGATCGGTGGCCATCAGCTGGTCGTACCAGACCTGGTTGGCCTGGTCGGCCGCGGCGATCTCGGCCGCGACATCGGCGCGCGAGGAATAGCCCAGCACGCCCGCGGTGGCGCCCCGGACCAGCGGCCAGGCCGGGAACAGGATCCAGTAGACCACCGCCCAGATGATCGTGGCGTAGAAGGTCCACAGCCACCAGCGCGGCATCGGGTTGTCGAATTCCTCGATCCCGTCCCAGGAATGCCCGGTGGTCGGGCGATCATGGTTCTTCTTGTTCGGCGTGGCCATCAGCGTGCCCCCTGGCTCTGGCTGCGGGGGGCGTCATCATAGGCCCCGCCCGCTGCCGGTCTGTCGTCGTTGCGGAAGATGCTGGTGGCAGCGTCCTGCTGCACCCCGCGGCTGCCCGGGCGCCAGGCCCAGGCGATGATGCCGACGAAGAAGAGCGTCATGAACAACAGATACCAGCTGTCCGCGAAGCTGCGGAGAAGGGAATAGGTTTCCATGTTTTCCCCTCCCTCAGCGGCTGGTTTCGGCGGTGAAGGTGCTGAAGTCCACGAGCGTGCCGATCATCTGCATATAGGCGATCAGCGCGTCCATTTCGGTCAGCTGTTCCTGGCCGTCGAAGTTGCGGACCTGGGCCGAGTGATACCGCTCCAGCAGCGCCCCGCTATCGCCGAAAGGATCGACCTGGGCGCGGAAATCTTCCGGCGCGGTTTCGATCATCTCGTCGGTATAGGGCACGCCGACCAGACGGTAGGCCCGCATCAGATCCTGCACGTGTTCGGGCGTGATCGGCCGATCCAGCAGGAAGGCGTAGGGCGGCATCACCGATTCCGGCACCACGTCACGCGGGTTCACCAGGTGCGCCACGTGCCATTCGTCCGAATAGCGGCCGCCCAGCCGCGCGAGGTCAGGCCCCGTGCGCTTCGAGCCCCACTGGAACGGGTGGTCGTACATCGACTCCGCCGCCAGCGAGTAATGGCCGTAGCGTTCGATCTCGTCGCGCATCGGGCGGACCATCTGGCTGTGGCAGACGTAGCAGCCCTCGCGGATGTAGATCTCGCGCCCGGTCAGCTCCAGCGGCGAGTAGGGGCGCATGCCCTCCACTTCCTCGATCGTGTTCTCCAGATAGAACAGGGGCACGATCTGCACGAGGCCGCCAATGGTCACCACCAGGAAGCTGAGGACCAGCAGCAGGGTGGCATGCGTTTCGATTTTCTTGTGGTGATCGAGAATACCCATCGTCACACCCTCCGCTTATTCAGCGGCGACCGCGGCGGAGGCGGCAGGCTTCGCTTCGCCCACCTTCCGCACGGTCATCCACAGGTTGTAGCACATGATCAGGGCACCGACGAGGAACATGAGGCCCCCCACGCCGCGCACCACGTACATCGGGAACTTGGCGGCAACGGTGTCGGCGAACGAGTTCACCAGGAAGCCCTGCGCGTCGACCTGACGCCACATCAGACCCTCCATGATCCCCGTCACCCACATCGAGGCGGCGTAGAGCACGATGCCGATCGTGGCGAGCCAGAAGTGCCAGCTGACCAGCGACAGCGAATAGAGGCGCTCACGCTTCCACAGCCGCGGGACCAGGTAATAGAGCATCCCGAAGGTGATCATCCCGTTCCAGCCCAGCGCGCCCGAATGGACGTGACCGATGGTCCAGTCCGTGTAGTGCGAGAGCGAGTTGACGGCGCGGATCGACATCATCGGCCCCTCGAAGGTGGCCATGCCGTAAAAGCCCACGGCGACGACCATCATCCGGATCACCGGGTCGGTGCGCAGCTTGTCCCAGGCGCCCGAGAGCGTCATCAGACCGTTGATCATCCCGCCCCAGCTGGGCATCCACAGCATGATCGAGAAGGTCATGCCCAGCGTCTGCGCCCAGTCGGGCAGCGCGGTGTAGTGCAGGTGGTGCGGACCAGCCCAGATATAGAGGAAGATCAGCGCCCAGAAGTGGATGATCGACAGCTTGTAGCTGTAGACCGGACGTTCGGCCTGTTTCGGGATGAAGTAATACATCATGCCCAGGAAGCCAGCGGTCAGGAAGAAGCCCACGGCGTTATGGCCGTACCACCATTGCACCATGGCCGATTGCACGCCCGCCCAGACCGGGATCGAGGTCGATCCGAACAGCGACACCGGCACGGCGAGGTTGTTGACGACGTGCAGCATGGCGATGGTGACGATGAAGGACAGGTAGAACCAGTTCGCCACATAGATATGGGGCTCCCGGCGCTTGATGAGCGTGCCCATGTAGATCAGCAGGAAGACGACCCAGACGATGGTCAGCCACAGGTCGGCCAGCCATTCGGGTTCGGCGTATTCCTGGCTCTGGGTCGAGCCCAGCACATAGCCCGTCGCGGCCAGCAGGATGAACACCTGATAGCCCCAGAAGACGAACCAGCCGAGGCCGCCGCCAAAGAGCCGCGCCGCCGTCGTGCGCTGCACGACGTAGAAGGCCGAGGCGATCAGCGCGTTGCCGCCAAAGGCGAAGATCACCGCCGAGGTGTGCAGCGGGCGCAGGCGGCCGAAGTTGCCATAGCCTTGCAGGAACTCGAAGTTCAGCGTCGGAAAGGCCAGCTGAAAGGCAATGACCACGCCGACCAGAAAGCCGACGACGCCCCAGAAAGCGGTGGCGATCACGCCGTAGCGCACCACGCCATCGAAATATTCGTTTTGATTGTGAACCGCTTCCCCCATATGGCGAATCTGCCAGAGGAAGGCGATCGCCGCGGCCCCCATGAAAATCATCATGTGGACCAGGTAGGCGAGGTCACGCGCCTGACTTGCGGCGTACGCGGCGAGAACCGCGACGGCGGCAAGCAAGATCAGCTTGACGTAATCCCACATTTGTTTGCGTCCCTTCGTTTTGTCGTTGGCGTTTCCCCCGAGGGTCCGGGGGGACTCGGGGCCTGTTTCGCCACCGTCCTTATCCAGCGCCTAGGGCTGCGAAACCTTGATTCAGGTCAAGTCCTGGCCCCCGGGGTAAATTGACGCATATCAAGGTAATGACTACGTCCTCGGCTCACTATCGCTGTGTCAGGCATATGTCCCAAGACACACACGCCTAAGGAGATCTCTCTATGGCCTACAAGTCAATTCTTACCTTTGTCGCAAGCGAGTCCGAGCTTTCCGCCACGCTGCCCGCGGCGATGGAAATCGCCGCGAAGAACGATGCGCATCTCACCGCCACGCTGATGGGCGTCGACATGACCCCGGCGGGCGGTTTCTACATGGGCGCCTCGCCGATCATGCTGCAGGAGACGCTGGAACGCGCCCAGCAGGACGCCGAGGCGCTGGAGGGGCAGGCGCGGCGGATTCTGGACGGGAATGTGCTGCGCTGGGGCGTCGATTCGGCCGTGGCGCAATTCGGCGGCCTGCCCTCGCTGGTCGGCCTCAGGGCGCGGTTCTGCGATCTGGTGGTGCAGACCGGCCCCTATGCCGAGGGCGCCGGCGCCACGCAGGAGGCGGTGATCGAGGCCGCGCTCTTCGAGGGGCAGGCGCCGGTGCTGGTGCTGCCGCAGGGCAAGCTGGTCAAGGATTTCGGCCGCTCGGTGATGATCGCCTGGAACCAGTCGAACGAGGCGCTTTCGGCCGTGCGCCGGGCGCTGCCGCTGCTGCAGGCGGCCGAGTCGGTGCAGGTGGTGGTGGTCGATCCGCCGGTGCACAGCCCCGAACGCTCGGACCCCGGCGGCATGCTGACGCAGATGCTGGCGCGCCACGGGGTGCGGGCCGAGGTCTCGGTGCTGGCCAAGACCCTGCCGCGGGTCTCGGACGTGCTGATGCGGCACATGGAGGATATCGACGCCTCGGTGCTGGTGATGGGCGCCTATGGTCACTCGCGGCTGCGCGAGGCGATCCTGGGCGGCGCCACGCGCAACGTGCTGGAAAATGCCCGCCGGGCGGTGTTCCTCGCCCATTGACGGCCCGGGCGTCGCCACAGGATCTCCCCGTAGGATGGGCAATATTGCCCATCCTACCGCTTGCCGCGCCTGAAGGGCCGGTCTATCCTCGGACCCGGTCGGCAGTTCCCAAGGCGTCGCTGTCCCGCACGGGAAGCTAAACCTGCCTCACACCCTTCCACGACAGGCCCCTCGGCGCCGCATGTCGTAAGTCAGCGACCCCGACCCCGCCCGCGGCGCAGCCCCGAGGAATCCATGTCGCGCGACCTGATCCCCCTGACCACGCCGGATGTCTCCGGCTTCGCCCGCTCGCTGTCCAAGCAGCTGACCGGGCGCGAGGCCCCGCCCTCGCATCTGGAACTCCTGAACATGCTGGCCCGTGCCGCGGGCTTCCGCAATCACCAGCACCTGCGCGCCGCCGAGGCCGCCCGCGCCCGGCTGGACAGCCCCCTGCCCGCCCCCGAAGCCGTCGATTTCCGGCAGGTCGAGCGGGCTCTGGGCTGTTTTGACGCAGGGGGCGTGCTGATCCGGTGGCCCGCCCGGCGCCAGTTGCAGATCCTCTGCCTCTGGGCGCTCTGGGCGCGGCTGCCTGCGGGGCCGCGCCTTGACGAGCCGCAGATCAACCGGTTGCTCGATGCGCTCCATGCCTTCGGCGACCGTGCCCTGATCCGGCGGGACATGGTGGGGCTGGACCTGCTCAGACGCGGCGACGACGGGCGCGATTACCAGCGGGTCGAACGCCGGCCCCCGCCCGAGGCCCGCGCGCTCATCGCCCGCCTCAGCCGCTGAGGCCGGGCGCGAGCCGGGCGGCGATCCGCACCGCCGCCTGCTCGGCCGAGAGGGCGGCGGTGTCGAGCCTGAGCTCCGCCTCCGGCCAGGGGTGGTAATCCCGCGCCTCGACCGCCGCCCAATCGGCCGCCACGAAGCCCGGCAGGTCGTCGTGGCGCGCCTCCAGCCGCTGGCGGTGCAGGGCCCGGTCGGCGCAGAGCACCTCGACCCCCAGGAACCGCGCGCCCGCCTCGTCGGCGGCGGCGCGGAACAACGCCCGGGTCAGCGCCCAGGGGTTGACGCAATCGCAGATCACGTCGCTGCCCACCGCCAGATTGGTCACCGCCAGCGCGCAGGCGATGGCATAGCTTTCGCCGCTGATCTCGGCGCCGGGGCGGCTGCGCTGCATCGCCGCCTCGATGGCGTCGATGCGCAGGAAGACCGCGCCGGTCCGCAAGGCCAGCGCCCGGGCGATGCTGGTCTTTCCCACCCCCGGCAAACCGGCCAGTGCGATCAATGTCGGCATGCATGCCTCCCCTGTCCGTGTCCCCTCATCCGCCCCGGTCGGCGCCTTGTCATGCGCCTGTCACCTCCGCCGACGATGAATCGCGCGGCACCGGGGCGGGAAGCAGCCGGTCACAATTGGACCCCATGGTCAAATTCCTTGCCGCCTTCCCGCCCCGGGTTCACCATGACCCATTCGCCACCAGAGCGACTCACCCAGGGAGATCCTTCCATGACCCGCCGCCTGACGCGCCGCGCCTTCCTCGCGTCCTCGACCGCCGCCACCGGCTTCGTGCTGCTGCACCCGTTCTCTGCCCGCGCCCAGACCGGCCAGGCGCATCTGCGCATCCTGACCACGACCGACCTGCATTGCCACGCGCAGGCCTATGATTACTACGGCGACCGCCCCAACGACACGCTCGGCCTGTCGCGCACCGCCTCGATCATCGAGGAGATCCGGGCCGAGGCGACGAATACCCTGCTGGTCGACAACGGCGATTATTTCCAGGGCAACCCGATGGGCGACTGGATGGCCTATGAACATGGCATGAACGAGGGCGATATCCACCCGATCATCGCCGCCATGAACACGCTGGGCTATGATTGCGGCACTTTGGGCAACCATGAATTCAACTATGGCGTGGAGTTCATGGACCGGGTGAACGCCGGCGCCAACTTCCCCGTCGTCAGCGCCAATTTCGGCGCCTCGCTGGGCGCCACGCCGACCGAGGACAGCCTGCACCTGCCGCCCTATGTCATCCTCGACCGCATGGTCCGCGACGGCGACGGCACCGAAATGCCGATCCGGGTCGGCATCATCGGCTTCCTGCCGCCGCAGATCCTGCAATGGGACCGCGCCCATCTGGAAGGCGCCTACAATGTTCGCGGCATCGTCGAGGCGGCCGAGGCCTGGGTGCCCCGCATGAAGGAGGAAGGCGCCGACATCATCGTCGCGCTGTCGCATTCCGGCATCTCGGCGTCGGAGTATGAGCCGATGATGGAGAACGCCTCGCTCTACCTTGCGGGCGTGGACGGCATCGACGCCGTGGTCACCGGCCACCAGCATCTGGTCTTCCCGGGTTCGAACCACGAGGGCGAGGGGATCGACGCCACCGCCGGCACGCTGATGGGCAAGCCCGCGGTCATGGCCGGGTTCTGGGGGTCGCATCTGGGGATCATCGACCTGATGCTGGCCCGCGACGGCGATGGCTGGACCGTGGCCAATGCCGAAAGCTCGGTGCGCCCGATCTCGCAGCGCAACGAGGACCGCTCGATCAGCGCGCTGGTCGGCGATTACGCGCCGGTGGTCGATGCCACCGCCGAGGCCCATGCCTCGACCCTGGAATATGTCCGGGCCGAGGTCGGCCAGACCGAAGTCCCGCTTTACAGCTATTTCGCGCTGGTGGCCGATGACCCCTCGGTCCAGATCGTGTCCGACGCGCAGAAATGGTACGTCACCGACATCCTGCGCGGCACCGAACACGAGGGGCTGCCGGTCCTCTCGGCCGCGGCGCCCTTCAAGGCCGGTGGCCGGGGCGGTGCGGAATATTACACCGATGTTCCCGCCGGTCCGGTGGCGATCAAGAACGTGGCCGACCTCTACCTCTATCCCAACACGCTGATGGCGGTGCGGATCACCGGCGCGCAGGTCCGCGAATGGCTGGAACGCTCGGCCGGGATGTTCAACCAGATCACCGCCGGTCAGACCGATCAGGTGCTGCTGAACCCCGATTTCCCGTCCTACAATTTCGACGTGATCGACGGCGTGACCTATCAGATCGACCTGACCCAGCCGTCGCGCTATGACAACGACGGCAATGTGGTCGCCCCCGATGCCCACCGCATCGTCGATCTGCAGTTCAACGGCGCGCCGATCGACGAGGCCGCGGAATTCATCGTTGCCACCAACAATTACCGCGCCGGTGGCGGCGGGCATTTCCCGGGCGCCGATGGCTCGACCATCATCTTCCGCGCCCCCGATACCAACCGCGACATCATCGTGCGCTACATCGTGCAGAACGGCACGATCTCGCCCGCCGCGGACGGCAACTGGGGCTTCGCGCCCGCGCCGGGCACCACGGTCCTGTTCGAGACGGGACCGGCGGCCGAGCAATACCTGGGCGAGGTCCGCGCGCGCGGCGTGCTGATGGAGGCCGCGGGCCCGGGCGAGAACGGCTTCGCCCTCTACCGCATCGCTCTCTGAGCCCGCCCGGAATGACGAAGGGGCCGCGTAACCCGCGGCCCCTTCTTCCTTTCCCACCCGAACCAGGCCCCACCTGCCCGGAAGCGTCAGATCAGCGTGGCATAGCGCGCGTCGAGTTCGGCACTGCTGGGCGTGCCGGTCGGGATCGTGTTGCCGCGCGATTCGATCTCGGTCGCGATGGCCGATACGGCATCGAGGGTCATCGCCACCGAGGCGGCATCCCCCCGGTCCAGCTGCTGCGTCGCCATGGCCGACCAGTTGGCATAGATCTCCTGCAGCTGGTCTTCGTCATAGCCCGCCAGCTCTTCCATCCAGGCCGCCCAGATCTCGTCCGTGGCCTCCAGACGCTGGCGCTCGGTCGCGCCGCCCCCGCCCAGCATCACCACCGAGGCACCGACCAGCGAGGCGTTGATCTCCGCCCCCAGCGCGTTGCTGCCCGAACGGATCGCCGCGGCGCTGGCAAGGCCCAGCCCGACCACCGCCGCGGCAAGGACCGTCCAATCCACCGTGACGGCGCCGGTATCTTCCGTCATCCAGCGCGATAGGAAGGGGAACTTCATGATTGGCTCCGGTGCGACATTTCTTGTTAATGTTAATCTGCGCCGATGATGGCCTGAATGGGGCGAAGGTTCGGCACAACCAAGGATTGTGCGTCCGAGGGGAGGGTTCTCCGGCAATGGCCTATGACGAGGGGATGGCCCAGCTGCTGCGCGAGGCGCTGGCCGAGGCGCCGGACATCGGCGAGCGCAAGATGTTCGGCGGGCTGTGTTTCATGCTGTCGGGCAACATGGTCTGCGGCGTGCACCGGCGCGGCGGCATGTTCCGCGTTGGCGCCGCGCAGGTCGAGGCGGCGCTGGCCGTCCCCGGCACCCGGCCCATGGATTTCACCGGCCGCCCGATGACCGGCTTTGTCGAGATCGACTACGACGAGCTGGGCGATGACGACATCCGCGCGGCGCTGGTGGCCATGGCCCGGCGCCATGCCGCCGCCCTGCCGCCCAAGTGAACACGGCGGCGGATCCGGCCCTCATGGCCGCGCTGAGGGACGACCTGGGCGCCGAGGCCGGGATCAGCGAGCGGCGGATGTTCGGTGCGCTCATGCTGATGAAGGACGGGCACCTGCTGGCAGGCGTCTCGGCCCGGGGTCAGGCGTTGTTCCGGGTCGGTCCCGAGGGGATCGCCGCGGCGCTGGCGCTGCCCGGCGTGGAACCGGCGGTAATGGGCGCGCGGGTGATGAAGGGCTTCGTCGCGCTCGATGCGGCGGCCGGGACCGGGCCGCGCCGGGCGCTTCTGGCGCAGGCACTGGCCTTCGTGGCCAGCCTGCCGCCCCCTTGATCAGCGCACGACGCCGCCCGCCGCCCCGCCGGAAAAGCTGCCGGGCCCGTGGCTGCCCGCGCGATCCGAACCGTACAGATAGCCGCCGCTCCACGGATGGGCGGGCTGCTGGCGGGTTGCTTCGGCCTGATGGGTGCTGGTCTGACGCATGATACTCTCCTCCTCCTGATCGGTGGGGCCAGGGGCCGGACACCGGATCCTGCCAACAGGAAACCCCGCAAGCGTGTCAAAGCTGCGGGGTCAAAAGGGAAAGATTGTGGCAGATCAGCGCGTTAACGCTATCACGAGCGTCTTGTACGATCCCCGAGAGACGAAACGGGCCGGGTCAGCCCCCGCCGCTCGATTTCGCGCTCGGTCAGGAACAGCGCGTCCTGGGTATAGGCCGCCATCACGTTGCGCCCGTTCAGCTCCCGCTGGGTGACGCGCAGGAAATCCAGCAATTCGGCATCACTGAACCGGGTGATCCCCCGGCGGAAATTGTCGTATTGCGCCTGATCGTAGGCCAGCAATTCGGCCGGCATCGTCGGATCGTCGAGGCCCAGCCGCGCCGCGGACCAGCCCATCGCGGCCGAATACCAGCGGCCCGGTGCCTCGGGCGGGACCATCAGCGCGCCGAACCCCGCAGCGCCGAGGCACAGCGCCACCGCGCCCGCCATCGCCCAGCGCCTGGCGAGGGCCTTCACCCCGCCCGTCCAGCGCGTCAGCCGGGAGCCCGGCTCGGGCTGCTGCGCCACCGGCGCCACCTCGACCGTGGCCACCACATCGTCGTAATGTTTGTCCCAATCGAACATCTGCCGCGTCCCGATCGTGTCTCCGTTCAGGAAACAATCTCTGCGCGAACCGGGGCAAGATTGGGGCCGCCCCGGGGCATTCTCGCGGCGACCGCCAGGGATCAGACCAGAAAGCCGCCGTCGCTGTCGTCGCCTGCCTCTTCGATCAGGCGGTCGAAGTCGGGAATGGTGATGTGGCGCTTGCCTTCGATCTCGATGATGCCGTCCTTGCGCAGGGCGCTGATCTGGCGGCTCACTGTTTCCAAAGTGAGGCCCAAATACTCGGACATCGCCTCGCGCGTCAGCGGCAGGTCAACGATCACCCGCCCCTCGCTCTTTTGCATCTTCAGCGAGGCATCGCGCCGGGCGATGATGGCGATGAGGCTCGCGATCTTTTCCCGCGCCGTCTTGCGGCCCAGAAGCAGCATCCATTCCCGCGCCGCGTCCAGTTCGTCCAGCGTCATCTCCAAGAGGCGCTGGCCGACATGCGGCGTCTGGACCATCAGCTCCTCGAAGGGCTTCTTGCGGAAGCAGCACATCACCAGATCGGTCGTCGCCACCACGTCATAAGCGGCGGTCTCGCGCCCCGGACGGCCGACGAAATCCGAGGGCAGCAGCAGACCGACCATCTGCCGGCGCCCGTCTTCCATGGTCTGGGTCAGCGTGGCGATGCCGGTGACGACCGAACCCACGAAATCCATGCGGTCGCCTGACCAGACAATGGTCTGCCCGGCCTCGAAGCTGCGGTAATACTTGGTTTCTTCCAGCCGGACCAATTCGTCGGTCTCGCAGCGCGCACAAACCGCCCGATGCCGGATCGGACAATCCCCACATTGCACATGGGTGAACTTCACGGGGGCGGCTGAGGTTTTCTGCATCGGGTTGATTTAGGTCAAGGCTCGCGGGCTGCGTATCGCCAAACTAGGCGAATGGATACGGAATCGCAACTCGCCCGACTGGGTCTCTTTGACGCGCGCGTGCCGCGCTATACGAGCTATCCGACAGCGCCGCAATTCTCGGCCGCGATCGGTGGCGATCATTTTGCCCGCTGGGTCAAGGCGATCCCGCCGGGCAGCCCGGTCTCGCTCTATCTGCACGTGCCGTTTTGCCGGCGCCTGTGCTGGTTCTGCGCCTGCCGGACGCAGGGCACCTCGCACGACGATCCGGTGATCGCCTATGTCGAGACGCTGAAAACCGAGCTGGGCCTGCTCAAGCGCATCCTGCCCGAGGGCGTGACCCTCTCGCGGCTGCATTGGGGCGGTGGCACGCCGACCATGATCCCGGCGCCGCAGATGACGGAGCTGGCCCGCGCGATTTCCGACACGGTGCCGCTGGGCGAGGGCGCCGAATTCTCGGTCGAGATCGACCCGAACGAGATTGACGAGGCCCGCCTTGATGCGCTGGCCGCGGCGGGGATGAACCGCGCCTCCATCGGGGTGCAGGATTTCGACCCCGAGATCCAGAAAGTCATCGGCCGCGACCAGAGCTATGAGGTCACCCGCCGCGCGGTCGAGATGATCCGCGCCCGGGGCGTGACCAGCCTCAACGCCGACATCCTCTATGGCCTGCCGCATCAGACCAGCGCCCGGCTCAGCGATTCGGTGCAGAAACTGCTGTCGCTGTCCCCCGACCGGGTGGCGCTTTACGGCTATGCCCATGTGCCGTGGATGGCGCGGCGCCAGCAGATGATCCCGTCGGACACCCTGCCCCGCCCCGAGGAACGGCTCGCGCTGTTCGAAACCGCACAGAAGCTCTTCAACTGGGACGGTTATGTCGACATCGGCATCGACCATTTCGCCCGGCCCGAGGACGGGCTGGCGGTGGCGGCGCGGAATGGCAGGCTGAGGCGCAACTTCCAGGGCTATACCGACGACACCGCGAGTGCGCTGATCGGGCTGGGCGCCTCCTCCATCTCGATGTTCCCGCAGGGCTATGCGCAGATGAACGCCGCGACCTCGGGCTGGACCAAGGCGGTCCGCGAGGGGACCTTCGCCACCGCAAGGGGGCACGAGTTCCAGGGCGAGGACCGGCTGCGGGCCCGGATCATCGAGGCGCTGATGTGCGATTTCGCCGTGCAGACCGATGAATTGGTGCGGGATTTCGGCGTGACGCGTGCGGCGATGAACGCGCTCTTCGCGCCGGTGGCCGAGCGGTTCGGTGCCTTCGTCCGCCATGATGCGCGGGGCCTGTCGATCCCGGCCGAGGGGCGGCCGCTGACCCGGATGATCGCCGCGCAATTCGACGCCTATGCCATGGCCAAGACCGGCCATTCCTCGGCCATCTGACAGGCCGAGGGCCCGCGCGGGGCGCGGGCCCTTCCGGTCTCAATGCGGGGCGAAGCGGGCCAGCAAGCGGCCTCCTTCGCCGCGCAGGATCAGCCGGCCGCCCTGGATCTCCAGCAGCCGCGTGGCGCCGAAAGCCTCAAGCAACAGACGCTCCACCTGCCCGGCCTCGCCGCCGCAGCCGCGCCGGGTCATCATGATCCCGCCGATGCGATGCCCGCCACCTTCGGCCGTGACGCGGCCGTCGAAGGCGTTGCAGCCGGTGTTGCCCTGTGCCCCGCCCTGCCGGTCGATGCCCAGCTGGACCGCGGCCCGGGTGGCCATCGACAGCGGCTGCGACTGGCCGTTGACATAGAGGTCCTGCACCCGCCACTGGCCGACGAAGACGGCCGCCGGGGGGCGCGGCGGCAGCGGACGGGGCGCCGCACCCGTCGGGATCAGCTGGAATTGCTGGGCCCGCCCGGCGCTGCCCCAGGTGGCGTTCAGCCGCTGGCCGCGGCCATCCGCGCCGACGAACTGCCCGCTCTGGACCGAGCGCAGGCTCACGCTGCCGCCCTGATCCCACAGTTCGAACGTCTCCCAGCCGCGGATATGCGGCGAGACGAGGGCCATTTCGGTCGCGGCCCCGATCCCCGCACGCAGGAACAGCCCGCTCGCCGGATCGCGGAACGCCACGCGCCGACCATCGAGGCGGATCATCTCCATCGGCACCGCCGCCCCGGCGCCCAGCCGCAGAAGTCCCGCGCTGTCGCGGCCGACCGGCTGACCGGTGGCCAGGGATTGCAAGGTGACGACCTCGGCGAAGGCGGGGGCGGTCAGGCAGAGGACAAGCGCCAGCGCGCGGCAGAAGGAGCGCAGCATCGGATCAGAGACCCAGCGCGGGCGAGGTGGCGGGAACGATGGCGATGAAGGCGCCGATGATGCCAGCGAGAAGAACGAGCAGCTTGTCCATGTGAGCCTCCGCTACGGCCCCCAGCGGGCCTTTCAGAGGTCAGTCGGACACGCCCGGCAAAGGGTTCAATCAGGCGTTCACCGACGCCCAGTCGCGCACCGCCTCGCCAAAGGCTGCGAACAGCGGGCGCGAGACGGGATCGTTGGCGGCGTTGTATTCGGGGTGCCATTGCACGGCCAGCGTGAAGCCCGGCGCGTCCTTGACATAGATCGCCTCGGGCGTGCCGTCGGGCGCGTGGCCGTCGATGACGATGCGCCTGCCGGGGGTCTTGATCCCCTGCCCGTGCAGCGTGTTGGTCATCACCTGCTGCGCGCCCATCAGCCGGTGGAACGGCCCGCCCTCGGTGAAGGTCACCATGTGGCGCAGGGCGAATTTCTCCTCCAGCGTGCCATCGGGGGGCATGCGGTGGTTCATCCGCCCCGGCAGATCGCGGATCTCGGGATAGAGCGAGCCGCCCAGCGCCACGTTGACCTCCTGGAACCCGCGGCAGACGCCCAGGAAGGGCTGCCCCCGCTCCACGCAGGCGCGCACCAGCGGCAGGGTGATGGCATCGCGGGCCCGGTCATGGGCGCCATGCGCCTCGGTATGTTCCTCGCCGTATTCCTCGGCGTGCACGTTGGGCCGCCCGCCGGTCAGCAGGAAGCCGTCGCAGACCGCCATCAATTCCTCGACCGAGACAAAGCGCGGATCGGCCGGAATCAGCAGCGGCATGGCGCCCGAGACATCGGCCACCGCCGCCGAGATCATCGAGGCCCCGGCATGCACGTGATAGGTTTCGTTCAGTAGAGCGGCGTTACCGATAACCCCGACAACCGGACGCTTTCGCGACATCATCTGTTCCTGCGGATCGCTTTGCTGACCAAACCTAGTCCCGGCGGCGGGCGAAGAAAAGGGGGCGGGCGGTCAGGGCAGGCGCAGGATCACCGCCTGCCCATCGCTTGACCACGGATCGCCCGCAATCGACGTGCCGGACAGCGCCGATCCGGTGGCGACGCGCCCCAGCTCGACCGCGCCTGCCGCCACCAGCGCCGCGGCCAGCCGGTCCCGCTCGGCATCCGGATCGGGGGCGATGTGGTGCAACAGCGTGCGGTCGATCCCGTCATCGAAGCTGGCCGCCCCGACCCAGAGCCTCAGCCCCTCGGCCGTGACATAGCGCGAGCGCCAGAGCCGCAGGTGATGGCGGCGGCGTTCGCTGTGGTCCGGCGTGGCCTCTTCCCAGGCGCTGTCATTGGGCGTGCCCTCCCAGAAATAGGGGACCACCGGCGCGGTCGGATCCTCCAGATTGCGCCAGGCGCTCCAGGCGGCGCGGGTCACGGCCTGCAGGCCGGGCGGGTCGGCCAGAACCCAGCCCAGACCCCGCATCGCCGCGCTGACCGCTGCCTCGTCGCGGGCGGCGAGGATCAGGTTGATCGGCTCCAGCGGCGTGCCCAGCAGCGATTCCGTCTGCCCGGCAAAGCCCCGGGCCCCGACCACCGCGGCGACCTCGGGCAGGACCACATCGGCGGGACCGGTCCAGGGCAGGGTCTGCGCCTTGTCGTAAAAGACCGTGACCCAGACCGCGCCCGCCAGCAGCAGCGCCACCGGCAGCGCCATCCAGCGCCCCCGGGGCATCGGCGCGGGCCGGGGCCGGGTGTCGTCCCACCATTCGGCCATGGCGATGCCCACGACCAGCCACAGCGTGCCGACCAGCCAGCCGTTCAGCACGTCGCTGAGGTAATGCTGCGCCAGATAGATCCGGCTGCCCCCCACCAGCAGCGCCATCAGCGGCGCCAGCACCAGCACCACCGGCAGCCGCAGCCAGCGCATCCGCCAGGCGACATAGAACACGCTGCCCCAGAACGCGGCCGAGATCGCCGCATGCCCCGAGGGGAAGCTGTTCGTCGCCTCGACGAAGAAGGCAAAGGGCGGCCGGTCGCGCTGGAAGATCAGTTTCAGCACCGTCACGCTCAGCGCGTTGCCGATCACCGCCACCGCCAGACCCAGCGCCAGATCGCGCCGCCCGCGCGCCAGCAGCCACAAGGCCAGCGCGATCGAGATGGCGGCGACGACCCGCGTGTCGCCCAGCGCCGTGACATGGGTGGTGACCCTCAGCGCCGCCGGGTTGCGGAAGGCATGCATCAGATTGGCCACGCGCTCGTCAATGGCGACGATCGGCGCCGCCGTCAGCCAGTCGAGGACCGAGGCCACCCAGACGCCCAGCAGATAGACGAAGACCAGCGCCAGCATGGTGGCAGGCAGGCCGCCGAAGCGCCCCTGTTCGACCCGCCGGACGATGAAGGCCGCCAGCCGCGGGTAGCGCACCGCCAGTCGCTGCACCCAGGGCAGGGCGACCAGGGCCCCGGCGGCCATGCCGGTCACGCGCTGCACGAAGGGCCAGAGCCTGAGCGCCCGCGCCACCAGCCAGATCAGCAAGAGGATGAGCAGCAGCACCGCCAGCGCCGGCAGGCCGACCCGGGTGACCAGCGGCCCGATCTGGCTGAGCGCCCCGCCCAGCAGATAGCCCAGCGACAGATGGAACAGCGTATAGGGCACCGCGGCGACGACGGACCACAGCAGGAAGCGCCGGTGCGCCATCCCCGACAGCGCCGCGGCGATGGGCACGAGGCCCGAGACCGGCCCCAGAAAGCGCCCGATGACCAGCGCCAGCCCGCCGTAGCGCTCGAACAAGGTCACCGCGCGGGCGAAGGTGCGTGACCCTTCGAGCCGCCCTTTCAGCCCGCGCTGCGCCAGCCGCCCGGTCCAGTAGCCGAGTTCCGTTCCCAGGACCGAGCCGATGGCCACGAACCACGCCAGGTCGATCGGATCCAGAACCCCCTGCTGGATCAGCATCCCGCCCGCGTCGACGACCAGCGCCCCGGGCACCACGACGCCGGTGACGAACCAGGCCTCCAGCATCGCCGCCAGCCCGACGACCCAATAGCCAAGCGCGCCCATCGCCTCGATGGACGGCAGGATCTGGTCCATGGACGGAAACATGGCGCCGCCTTTGGTTAACCGGGCCTCAGCCCTCGCCCACCAGCCCCGCGGCCTCGGCCCCGGCGACGCCCGCCAGCGCGTCGTTGTCCGAGGTGTCGCCGGTGATCCCCACCGCGCCGACGATGGCGCCGGTGGCCTTGTCGCGCAGCAGCACGCCGCCCGCCACCGGCACCACCTTGCCGTCATAGACCCCACCCAGCGCGCCGATGAAATGCGGCCGCTCGGCGTACATCTCGCCCAGCTTGCGGCTGGGCACGCCGATCATCACCGCGCCATAGGCCTTGCCCTGCGCGATCCCGAACCGGCCGACCGGCGCGCCATCCTCGCGCTCGAAGGCCAGCACATGCCCGCCCGCGTCCAGCACCACGACCGAGAGTGGTTTCATCCCCTTCTCGCGCCCCGTGGCGCGGGCGGTGGCGATGATGGTGCGGGCTTGATCGAGGGTCAGCATGGGGGTCTCCTACCAGCGGCGTGTGGCGGCACTATAGCGTTCTGCCTCGGCGCCGAAAGTGTCGAGAAGGGCCTGTTCCTCGGCCCGGATAAAACGATGCGTGATCAGCGGCGGGAAGACTGCGACCAGCAGCAGCGCGCTGAGCGTCCCCCACAGCAGGCCGGTGCCCAGCAGCGCCAGCGCCATCCCGGTATAGATCGGGTTGCGGTTCAGCCGGTAGGGCCCCTCGACGATCAGGGCCTTCGGCACCCGCCGCGGCTCGATCGCCGTGCGCTTGCGCCAGAACCAGAGCGCGGCCCAGCCGGCCAGCCCGACACCCGCCGCCAGCAGGACCCAGCCCAAAGGCCAGGCCCAGCCGCCGAAACGGAGCAGCGGCAGGAGCCACGCAAGCAACCCCTGCAGCAGGCAAAAGCCCAGCGCCCAGACCGGCGGCAGGTCGGGAAAGCCCCGCAGGTGGCTCACGCCCTTGCGGCCTTCAGCTCCAGCCTGCGGGCATGCAGCACCGGCTCGGTATAGCCGGACGGCTGCTCGCGCCCCTTGAACACCAGATCACAGGCCGCCTGAAAGGCGATGCCGTCAAAGCCCGGCGCCATGGCCACATAGAGCGGGTCTCCCGCGTTCTGCCGGTCGACCACGGCGGCCATCTTCTTCATCCCGGCCATGACCTGCGCCTCGGAAATCACCCCGTGATGCAGCCAGTTGGCCAAGGCCTGCGAGGAGATGCGGCAGGTCGCCCGATCCTCCATCAGCCCGACATCGTGAATATCCGGCACCTTGGAACAGCCGACGCCCTGATCCACCCAGCGCACGACATAGCCCAGGATGCCCTGCGCGTTGTTCTCGATCTCGGCGGTGATCTCGTCCTCCGACCAGTTCACGCCCTGCGCCACCGGGATGGTCAGCAGGTCGTCCAGCGTGCCGCGCGCCCCGCCCGCCGCGATCTCGTCCTGCCGGGCCATCACGTCGACCTGATGGTAATGCGTGGCGTGCAGCGTGGCGGCGGTGGGCGAGGGCACCCAGGCGCAGGTCGCGCCCGCCTTCGGATGGCCGATCTTCTGCTTCAGCATCTCGGCCATCAGATCGGGCGCCGCCCACATCCCCTTGCCGATCTGCGCGTGCCCCTTCAGCCCGCAGGCCAGCCCGATATCGACGTTGCGGTCTTCATAGCTGGCGATCCAGGGCTGGGACTTCATGTCGCCCTTCTTCACCATCGGCCCCGCTTCCATCGAGGTGTGGATCTCGTCCCCCGTCCGGTCGAGGAAGCCGGTGTTGATGAAGGCCACCCGGTGCTTCGCCGCCCGGATGCATTCCTTGAGGTTGGCCGAGGTGCGGCGCTCCTCATCCATGATCCCCAGCTTGACGGTGTAGCGTGGCAGGCCCAGCGCCTTTTCGACCTCGGTGAAGATCTCGTCGGCGAAGGCCACTTCCTCGGGGCCATGCATCTTGGGCTTCACCACATAGACCGAGCCATGCAGCGAATTGCGCGGGCCTTCGGTCTTCCGCAGGTCATGCATCGCACAAAGCACCGTGACCATCGCGTCCAGAAGCCCCTCACCCGCCTCGCGCCCCTCGGCATCGAGCACGGCGGGGTTGGTCATCAGATGGCCCACGTTGCGGACCAGCATCAGCGCCCGGCATTTGACCGTCAGCGGGGCGCCCGAGGGCGTGCGATAGGCGAAATCCGGGTTCAGGCGGCGGGTGAAGGTCTTGCCGCCCTTCGAGACCTCTTCCGAAAGGTCGCCCTTCATCAGGCCCAGCCAGTTGCCCCAGGCCAGAACCTTGTCCTCGCCATCGACCGCCGCGACCGAATCCTCGCAATCCATGATCGCGCTGATCGCGCTCTCCAGATAGACATCCGAGATCCCGGCGGGATCGGTGCTGCCCACCGGGGTCGAGGGATCGACCAGGATTTCGATCATCAGCCCGTTGCGCCGCAGGATGACCTGCAGCGGGCAGAGGTCGTTCTCCAGCCAGGCGAGGAATTGCCCGGGATCGGCCAGCCCCGTCTCGCCCTTCGCCGTGGTCAGGACCAGCGCATTGTCCTTGACGGCAAGCCCCGTCACCTCGGCCCAGCTTGCGCCGTTCAGGGGCGCCGCCTTGTCCAGATGCGCCTTGGCCCAGGCCACCACCCGCGCGCCGCGCGCCGGGTCGTAACCCTTGCCGGAAGGCAGGTCGCCCAGCGCATCGGTGCCATAGAGCGCGTCATAGAGGCTGCCCCAGCGCGCATTCGCCGCGTTCAGCGCATAGCGCGCGTTCATCACCGGCACGACCAGCTGCGGGCCGGGGGTGGTGGCGATCTCGGGGTCGATGCCCGAGGTCTCGATGCGGAAATCCGGCCCTTCCGGCACCAGATAGCCGATCTCGGCCAGGAACGCCCGATAGGCGGCGGCATCGAACGCCTGCCCCTTGCGCGCGACATGCCAGGCGTCGATCTGCGCCTGCATCGCCTCGCGCTTCGCCAAGAGCGCGCGGTTCTTCGGACCCAGCCCGTTCACCAGCCCCGCCAGCCCCGCCCAGAAGGCATCGGCCCCGATGCCGGTGCCCGGCAGCGCCTCTCCCTCGATGAAGGCCACCACGCGGGCATCCACCTGAAGACCCGCCTTGTCGATGCGCCGCACCATCGCCCACTCCCGTCCCACCGGCCCCACGGCCTGATTGTATGCTGTTGTAGACAATACGAACAAAGGTTTCCGATAGGCAACACGCGATTGCTGCCCCGCAGCAGCGAAATCCCCACAGGAGTTTTCGGAAAAATTAGTTAGTCTCTGACCTAACTTTTTGCTTGCGCGACTCGGGGCGAATAGTTAGTCAAATAACTAACCAACATGGGAGAGCCCGATGCCCCGCATGATCTTCGTCAACCTGCCCGTCGCCGACCTGCCGAAATCCATGTCTTTCTGGCGCGCGCTGGGCTTCGATTTCAACCTCGACTACACGGACGAGACGGCGGCCTGCCTGGTGCTGTCGGACACGATCTTCGCCATGCTGCTGACCCACGACAAGTTCCGCGGCTTTGCCCGGCGCGAACCGGCCGACACCGCCACCCACCGCGAGGCGCTGATCGCCCTGTCGCTGGACAGCCGCGACGACGTGGACCGCATCGTCGAGGCCGCCTTGGCCCATGGCGGCGCCGCGCATGGCGAGGCGATGGACCACGGTTTCATGTATTACCGCCCCTTCACCGACCCGGACGGCCACGTTTGGGAACTGACCTATTTCCCGGCCGCCTGACATGTCCCTGATCCGCGTGGAAAGTTTCACCGTCTCGGCCGATGGTTACGGCGCCGGGCGCGACCAGTCGCTTGAGGCACCGATGGGCGTGAACGCGCAGGGGTTGCACGGCTGGGCCTTCCAGACCCGCACCTTCCGGGCGATGTTCGGACAGGAGGGCGGCTCGGAGGGCGCGGATGACCGCATCGCCCGCCGGGGGTTCGAGACTATCGGCGCCTGGGTCATGGGGCGGCACATGTTCACCCACGAACGCGGGCCCTGGTCGGACTCGGACTGGCGCGGATGGTGGGGGGAAACCCCACCCTACCATTGCCCGGTCTTCGTGCTGACCCACCACGCCCGGCCCGACCTGCGCGTCGCCGATACCACCTTCCATTTCGTGACCGGGGGGCTGGAAACCGCGCTGACCCGGGCGAAAGCGGCGGCGCGGGGGCAGGACGTGCGCCTCGGCGGCGGGGTCGCCACGCTGCGCGAGGGCTTCACCCGGGGCCTGATCGACCGCGCCCATATCGCGGTCTCGCCGGTCCTGCTGGGCGGGGGGGAATCGCTGTGGCAGGACCTCGACCTCCCCGCACTGGGCTACCAGGTCACGGAAACCCTGCCCACCGAGCACGCCACCCACCTGACCCTGATGCGCGGATGAGCGCCGAGCCGCGCCTCGACGCCCTGTTCCAGGCCCTTGCCGATCCGACGCGGCGGGCCATCCTGTCGCAACTGGCGCTCGGCCCCGCCAGCGTCAGCGATCTGGCGCAGCCCTTCGACATGGCGCTGCCCTCGCTGATGGGCCACCTGCGCAAGCTGGAGGACGCGGGGCTGATCGACACGAAAAAGGACGGCCGCGTCCGCACCTGCGCCATCGTGCCCGAGGCCTTCGCCCCGGTGCGTGGCTGGCTGGATGAGCAACGCGCCCTGTGGGAGGGGCGGCTGGACCGGCTGGAAGACTACGTCCTGCAATTGATGAAGGAGAGACGCGATGATTCTGGATCCTGAAACCGACCTGAAACTCACCCGCACGCTCAACGCCCCCCGCGCCCTGCTCTGGGATTGCTGGACCAAGCCCGAGCATCTGGTGCATTGGTTCGTCCCGCGGCCGCACAAGGTCACGGCCTGCGAGCTGGATGTCCGGCCCGGCGGCAAGTGCAACACCACTTTCGAAGTGGACGGCACCGAAATGCCCAACAACGGCGTCTATCTGGAGGTGATCCCGGGCGAGAAGCTGGTCTTCACCGACACCTATACCGAAGGCTGGAAACCCAGCCCCGAGCCCTTCATGACCGCCATCATCACCTTCGAGGATGCGGGCGAGGGCAGGACCACCTACACCGCCATCGCCCGCCACCGGAATCCCGAGAGTGCCAAGCAGCACGCCGACATGGGCTTTTATGACGGCTGGGGCACAGTCGCCACGCAGCTTGAGGAATACGCGCAGGGGCTGGCCGCGAAATGACCAGCCGCTTCGCCACCCTCGTCTTCGAGCGTCATGTCGCGGCCCCGCCCTCGGCGCTGTGGCACGCCTGGATCAGCCCCGCGGCCCGCGCCCTGTGGTCGGCGCCGAATGAGGCGGTGACGGTCGAATACCTCTCGGCCGATCCCCGTATCGGCGGCGAGGAGCTGTCGCTCTGCAAGGTCGAGGGGCAACCCGACATCGCCTGCGCCATCCGCTGGCTGGCGCTGGAACCGAACCGGCGCAGCGTCAATACCGAGGTGATCGGCTGCGACGGGGTGATGCTGTCGGCGGCGCTGGTCACCGCCGACCTGCTGTCCCAGGGCGAGGGCGCGGCGCTGAAGCTGACCGTGCAGCTGAGTTCGCTGGCCGAGGATATGGAGCAGGGCTATCAGCAGGGCTTCGGCGCGGGGCTCGACAACCTCGTCGCCGTCGCCCACCGGACGATGGTGCTGGAGCGCGTCATCGCCGCGCCGCCCGCGCTGGTCTGGGAGGCCTGGACCGATCCCAAGGCGCTGCCGCTCTGGTGGGGCCCCGAGGGGTTTTCCTGCCGGACGCAGCGCATCGACCTGCGGGCCGGGGGCGAGTGGGTCTTCGACATGATCGGGCCGGACGGGACGGTGTTTCCCAACCACCACAAGATCAGCCGCCACGACGCGCTGGAACGCATCGACTATACCCTGCATTGGGGCGAGGATGGGCCGAAACACGCCGATGCCTCGGCCCTGTTTCAGGATCTGGGCGGCAAGACCAAAGTTTCGCTCTGCATGACCTTCAGCACGCAGGACGAGCACGATCAGGCCAAGGGCTTCGGCGCCTATGAGCTGGGCTTGCAGACGCTCGACAAACTCGCCCGCCACCTCGGCGTCTGACTACAGGTCCAGCGCCATCTGCGTCCCGTCCCCCCGCCGCCGCGCGGGGCGCTGCGGCCCCTCGATCAGCGGGTCGAGGCCGGGGCGCGACCGGGGCGGCGCCAGTCGCGCCCGCATCAGCCGCGCCTCGCGCGTGGCATTCGCGGGATCGACCACCGGCTCGGGATAGCGCCCGGCCAGCAGGCGCCGCGCCGGGGGCCAGAGCCAGGGGGCGTGCAGATGCGCGGCGGGCACCCGCTGGAGTTCCGGCAACCAGCGACGGAGGAAGGCGCCCTCCGGGTCGAGCCGGCGCCCCAGCGCCACCGGATCGGGCACCCGCCCCTCGCCCGCGCGGGCGATCTCGCGCCACAGGATCGCCGGGTCGTGATCGGTGGAGAGCCGCGCCAGATGCAGGCCGACCGCGGCCGGGTCCAGCCCCAGATGGTGCAGCCCGACCGCGGCCAGCAGCCCCCGCGACGGCCCGTCGAGCCAGCCGCCCGCCGCCAGCGCCCGCATCGCCGCGTCGATATAGGGCAGGCCCGTCTCGCCCCGCGCCCAGGGTCCACGATCCGCCAGCCCCTCGGGTTCGTCCGGCACCGCCGCCAGCGCCGCTGCCCGCCTGCCCAGTTGCAGGCCCAGCGCCCGGCCCCGGGCCGAGCCCGCCACCGCCGCCCGCACCTCACGCGCCGACACCAGGCCGAAGGCCAGATAGGGCGACAGCCGTGATCCGGTCCGTTCCGCCATCAGCGCGGTGGCCTGCGACGGCGCATAACCCTCGCCCCGCGCCTCCAGCCAGCCCTGCAACAACGCGAGCCCCGCCGCCCGCCCGCCCGGCTGGCGGAAGCGGCAGGGATCCTCGGCCAGCCCCAGCGCCCGCATGCCGGGCAAGGCGCCGGTCCCCTCGGCCACCGGCGGCAGGACCGGCGCGGGCAGGACGGCGCCCTGACCCTCGGCCAGTTCCAGCCAGTCCAGCCCCCGGCCCCGGGCCCAGTCGCGCACCCGGGCGAATCGCGCCCGCGCAAGGGCGTTGCCGGTCTCGGGATGGGTCACGATGCGGGTGAAGCGATGCTTGGCCTGCAGGCGCGCCAGAACCTCGACCGCCTCGCCCGCCCGCAGGATCAGCGGCTGGCCGGCCCGCGCCAGATCCTCGCGCAGCGAGCGCAGCGATTCCTCCAGAAACGCGAAATGTCGGCCGGACGCATCTGCCCCCGCCCAGAGATCGGGCTCGGCCACATAGACCGGCAACACCGGCCCCTCGGCCGCGGCCCGGGTCAGCGCGGGGTGGTCATCGACCCTCAGGTCGCGCCGGAACCAGACGAGAGACAGCATGCGGGGACCGAACAGCGAAGCAGATGTTCATGGTTTACCCCCTGCGCGCCCCGCTCTGCAACCCCGCCGCATCACCGCCCCGGAAGAAACCGCAAACCACCCTCGGAGGGCCGCAATCTCGCCCGAAAGCACCGCTCAATTAACCACGAAGCAAAACCGCACGGAGACCCCGCCCATGACCTTCTCGCAAGCCGCCCTCGACTTCCTCGGCCAGGCCGTGAAACTGCCGCTCAACCTCTTTGCCGAGGACGAGCAGCGGGTCTTCGAACGCCTCGACGACCTGCACCGCCACCTGCCGGACACGCTGCCGGAAAAGCGGTTCTTCAAGCATTGAGGGTCAGACGCTGACCTGAAGGCCCGGCAGGCGCAGCGCGGTCAAGAGATCGCGCAATTCCTGCCGTGCGGCGACGTTCGAGATGTTCATCTGCTCGACGCCGGTATCCTTCAGATCGAGCAGCGTTAGCCCGCGCGGGAACAGTTCGCGGAAGATCACGCGCTCGGAAAACCCGGGCGCCACGCGGAAGCCGATGCGCTTGGACAGGGCGTCCAGCGCCTCGCCGACCTTGCGCTTGTTGTGCATCTGCTGCGCGCCCAGACGGTTGCGCAGCACGATCCAGTCAATCGGCTTCAGCCCGGCCTTGGCGCGCAGCTGCCGCGCCTGCCAGACCATCTCGGCATAGATCGAGGGGCCCAGCACCGCGTTGGTGTTCGGGTCGATCCGCGCCAGCAGGTCGAAATCGACGAAACTGTCGTTCATCGGCGTGATGAGCGTATCGGCCAGCGAATGCGCCACCTGGCTCAGCCGTGTATGGCTGCCGGGGCAGTCGATGACGATGAAATCGCTGGCCTCGTCGAGGCCCGCCATCGCCTCGGACAGGCGGTGGTCGTTGATGTTCTCGCCCGCGGGCAGGCTGGCCGGGTCGATGGCGGGCAGCTCGCGGTAGACCGGGCTGGGCAGGGTGATCCCCTCGCGCGCGCAGAAGGCGTTGCGGTTCTCGACATAGCGGCCGAAGGTCCGCTGCCGGACATCGAGGTCCAGCGCCCCCACCCGGTGCCCCATCCGCGCCAGAGCCGTTGCAATATGCATGGCGGTCGTGGACTTGCCCGACCCGCCCTTCTCGTTGCCGGTGACGATGATATGCGCCACGGTGTCTTCCTGCCTTTTTCCCGCCCTTCGCGGCGTCGGCGGACCATATGCCGAGGCTCCGCGCGGGGAAAGCGGAAACCCGCCTATTCGATGGACTGACCGAAGAGGGCGATGGCGGCGCCAAGCAGCGCCAGCGCCCCGTAAAGCCCCGCCTTGGCCTTGTTTTCCGGCCAGAACCGCGCCGCTGCGATGGCCGATTGCGCCGCGTAATAGGCGGCAAAGGCGCGCGAGGCATAGGCGATGATCTGGAACACATCCGCGGCCCAGGTCAGCCCCAGCCCCACCGCCGCGGTCAAGGCATAGGCCTGCCGCGTGCTGATGCGCTTGCGGCTCAGTTCCTCGATCAGCCCGCCCGAGCCGCCGGTATCCGCCACCGCCGCCGAGAATTGCGCCGCCAGCGCCGCGGCGACCAGCACGAAGGGCAGGACCGGGGCGACGGCGCCCATCATGTCCACGATGGCCGTCTCGCTCAGCGCGATGCCGGCGGGGTCGAAGGCATAGGTGACCAGGGCGATATAGACCAGATAGATCAGGGTCGAGGCGATCTGCGCCCAGCGCATGGAGCGGATCCGCACCTCGGCCCCGTAGTCGCGGCCCAGATAGCGCGAGGTCTCGAACCCCTGCACGGTGACGATCATGCCGAAGCCGAGGGTCAGCGCCGCCAGCCCCGTCTCGCTGGCCGGGGCGAAGATCAGGCCGCCCCCGGCCGCCTTGCCAGCGGTAAAGACGGCCAGCGCCAGCACCAGCCCGGCGATGATGGCGAGTTTCAGCGCAACGCTCGCGTATTCCATCCGCTCCAGCACGGCAAAGCCGCGGGTCCAGCCGACAATCAGGATCACCGCATAGACCGCGGTGGTCACCGCCCGCGCCGCCAGCGGCGACTCGAAGGGCGTGAGCGAGACGGCGAAACTGCCCAGGAGGTTCAGGTAATAGGCGACCGAGATCATATAGGCGAAGCCCAGCAGCGCCGAGGCCGTGCTTTCGGCCCAGGCGGGACCGGCGGCGCCCTGCGTCTCGATGGCGCGGATGTTGTCGCGGATCGCCCTGCCGAAGGCCCAGGCCACCAGGCACAGCAGCGCCATCGCCAGCGGCGCCCAGCCGCCATAGGCGTGGTTCAAGAGCGGCCCCAGCACCAGAAAGCCCGAGCCGATGATCGAGGCCAAGGGCGTCACCATGGCCCGCCAGACCTCGGCCCGGCGCAGGCGCGGCAGCCACAGCAGGGCCAGGACGACGGCAATGGTGGCCAGAATGGCGAGGTTCAGGATCATCGCCCCCCCGAAATGCGAAACGCCGCTACGGATGTAGCGGCGTTCCGGGATCTTGGCGAGGGTCGGCTCAGAAGCCGAGGCCCGCGTACTTGTTCTTGAACTTCGACACGCGGCCGCCGGTGTCCATCAGGCGCGAGGTGCCGCCGGTCCAGGCCGGGTGCACCGAGGGGTCGATGTCCAGCGCCATGGTGTCGCCTTCCTTGCCCCAGGTCGACATCATCTGCACGATGGTGCCGTCGACAAGCTTGACGTTGATCAGGTGGTAATCGGGGTGGATCGAGGCTTTCATCGTCCGGTTCCTTACGCGTCGCTGCCCATCGGGCGGTAGTTGGTTTTCTCGGCGATACGGGCCGACTTGCCGCGGCGATCGCGCAGGTAGTACAGCTTGGCGCGACGGACCTTGCCGCGGCGGACCACGGTGATCGAGTCGATGTTGGTCGAATAGAGCGGGAACATCCGCTCGACGCCTTCGCCGAACGAGATCTTGCGCACGGTGAACGAGGCGCCGATGCCCTTGCCGCCCGAGCGGCCGATGCAGACGCCTTCGAAGGCCTGCACGCGCGACCGGGTGCCTTCGGTCACTTTATAGCCGATGCGAACGGTGTCGCCGGCCTTGAAATCCGGGATTTCCTTGCCGAGCGCAGCGATCTGCTCGGCTTCGAGTTCCGCGATCAGGTTCATCTGATCTCTCCTATGATGCTCACGGTTGCTCCGTGAAGGTCTGTGCCGGCTCATTGCTCTGGTCGTCCACCGGATCCCGCCCGACAGGGCCGTCCGCCAGAGATGCGCGCGTCGTTCTGTACCTTCCGTGCGGGCCTGACTCCACCGGCGCAGGCGGGGCCCAAACGAAAACGGCCCGGCGGGCGATTCCGCCCCCGGACGGGCGCGGTATAGGGGCTGCCGGATCAGCGGTCAAGCCTTGCTGGCAAGGGGCCGGACGGGGGCGCGGCCGTCGATCAACTAATAGGTTGAATGATAGCCACGCCAAGCATAGATTTACCACATGGTTGAACGAGAATCACCCCCCATGGACCAGATCTTCCACGCCCTCAGCGACGCCACCCGCCGCGCCATGCTGCGCGATCTTGCCGGGGGTGAACGCACCATCGGTGAATTGGCAGCACCCCATGCCATGACCCTCGCCGCCGCCTCCAAGCACATCAAGGTGCTGGAAAAGGCGGGGCTCATCGACCGACAGGTCCAGTGGCGCACCCATACCTGCCGGCTGAACGCAGCACCCCTCGCTGCCGCGCAGCAGGAACTCGCCTTCTACGAACGCTTCTGGACCGACCGCCTCGACACGCTGGAACGCCTGCTGCGCGAGGATGACGCCAAACCCAACACCGGAGACACGGAATGAACGACCAGACCCCGACCGAAGACTTCGCCGCCCTGAACCCTGCGGGCGATACGCTGGTGATCCAGCGCTGGCTGCCCGGCCCCCTGCCCCGGCTATGGGCCTTCCTCACCGACAGCGACAAACGCGCCAAATGGCTGGCGGCGGGCGACATGGATCTGCGCCCCGGTGCGCCCCTGACGCTCACCTGGCGCAACGACGACCTCAGCGCCAGGGATGACCCCCGCCCTGCCGATTTCGGCGAGGAGCATTCGATGGCGTCGCAGGTCACCGCTGTCGAACCGATGCACCTGCTCGCCTTCAGCTGGGGCGCGGGCGAGGTGCGGATCGAGCTGACGGAACGTGAGGGTCGCGTGCTGCTGACCCTGACCCATACCGGGATCACCGACGCGATGCGGCTCAGCGTCTCGGCCGGATGGCACAGCCATCTCGACATCCTGCGGGCGCTGGCCGAGGGGGTCGAGCCGCCCTCGCTCTGGCGCCATTACACGCGGCTGCGCGGCCTTTACGACGCGCGCTGAACGACAGGTCCCCGCCCCGAGAGGCGGGGACCCGATCCGTCAATGCCCGGGCCGCACCGCCCAGCCGGCAAAGATCCGCTCCAGCGCGACGATGGCGTAATAGAGCATGATCCCCAAGGCGGCCAAGGCGATCAGCACCGCGAACATCAGCGGGAAGTCGCTGTTGGTCTGGGCGCTCTGGAACAGATGCCCCAGACCCCGGCCATGCGGGGTGATGATCTCCACGAGGTTGGTGCCGATGAAGGCCAGCGTCACCGCCACTTTCAGCGCACCGAAGAACTCGGGAAGGGTCTTGGGCAACGCGATCTTCCAGAACACCGTCATCCGGCTGGCGCCAAGCGACCGCAGGATGTCGCGGTATTCCGGCTCCAGCGTCGACAGGCCGATGGCCACGGACACGGCGATCGGGAAGAACGAGATCATGAAGGCCATCAGGATCGTGTTGAAATCGTGCTGGCCCACGAACATCAGGGCGATGACCGGCACCACCGTCGCCTTGGGGATGGCGTTGAAGCCCACCAGCAGCGGGTAAAGCGCGTCGTTCATGGTCTTGGACAGGCCCATGACCATGCCCAGCAGCGTGCCGAACACCACCGCCACGCCGAGGCCCACCACCGTGCGCCACAGGGTCTGCCAGCCGTATTGCCAGAACAGGTGCTGATAGCGCAGGAAAGCGGGCCAGAGGTCGCTGGGCGAGGCCATCTTGTAATCCGGCCAGCCCATGGCCCAGACCAGCAATTCCCAGAGCAGCAGCAGGACCACCACCGCAGCGACGGGGACGAGGATCTTTTTCCAGTCGATCATGCCACGGCCCTCCCCTGCGCGATCTGGATCTCCCGGCGCAACACCGCCAGCCGCTCGACCGTGTCGGGCTCGTAGAGCATCTCCAGGGGGCGCGGCCCGGGAATATCGACGCTCATCACGTATTGCGTGGTGGCGGGGCGGCCGGACAGCACGACCACCTGATCGCCCAGATAGACGCTTTCGCGCAGGTCATGGGTAATCAACAGCGCGGTGAAGGGCTCGTTGGCGCGCAGCTGGTGCATGGTCTGCCACAGATCCTCGCGCGTGAAGGCATCGAGCGCGCCGAAGGGCTCGTCGAGGATGATGATGTCGGGCTTGTGGACCAGCGCCCGGCACAGGCTCGCCCGCTGGCGCATCCCGCCGGACAGTTCGGAGGGGCGCTTGCCCTCGAACCCCTCCAGCCCGACCATGGCCAGCAATTCCCGCGCGCGGGCTTCCTTCTGCGCCTTGGGCATCATCGGCGCGACGATCTCCAAGGGCAGGATCACGTTCTGCAGGATGGTGCGCCATTCCAGCAGCACCGGGTTCTGAAAGGCCATGCCCACGGTCTTGCGCGGGCTTTTGACAAGCTCGCCATGCAGCCAGACCTCGCCTTGGTCCGGGAACATCAACCCGGCGATGAGCCGCGTCAGCGTCGATTTCCCGCAGCCCGAGGGGCCGACCACCGCGCAGAAGGAATGCTGCGGGATCGAGATGTTGAGATCCCTCAGAACCGGAAACGGCCCCGCCTTGGTCTTGTAGGCGTGGGTCACGCCCTTGATGTCGATCAGATTGTCCACCGCTGTCCCCCGTTCTTTTTCAGCAAAAGGCCCGGCCGCTGGGGGCCGGGCCTTTCGGTCTCATGCCGCCCGATGGCTCATTGCATCATCAGGCTGCCGTCGGTCGGCAGATAGGCGTCGGTGAAATAGCGCGAAGCATCGACCGGGTTGGTGAAGGTATAGCCCATGCCGATCTGCTCCAGCGAGGTGGCGAAACGCTCGGCGTCGATGCCGCCCAGACCATGCTCCATGACCCAGGGGGTCAGGATGTTGTCGCGCAGCGCCATGTTCAGACGCTCCACCTCCAGCTCGCTGTCGAGCGCGGGGTTGCGCGCGGCGATGGCGGCGACACCGGCGGCCGGATCGGCGGCGGCATCGCGGACCCCGGCGGCAACGGCGCGCAGGAAGCCGGTCACCAGCTCGGGATTGGCCTCGGCCCAGTCGGTGTTGACGATGATCGCGTTGCCGTAGAGTTCAACACCGTAATCGGCCATCAGCATGATGACGATATCCTCGGCCGGAACGCCCAGCCGCATGGTCGACAGCGACGAGGTGAAGGAGAAGCCCGTCACCGCATCGACCTCGCCCGCCGCCAGCATCGGCTCGCGGGTCGGGAAGCCGACGGGCTCCACGGTGATCTGGCTCATGTCGAGGCCCTGCTCGGCGGCGAAGACCGGGAATTGCGCCCAGGCGCCATCGGGCGGCGGGGCGCCCAGACGGCGGCCCAGCAGATCCTGCGGCGTCTCCACCCCCAGCGAGCGGCGGCCGACCACGGCGAAGGCCGGGACGTCGTACATCATCATGATCGCCGTCACCGGCGCGTCCGGGTTCTGGTCGAGGAACTTGATCAGGCTGGCCATATCGGCAAAGCCCATCGGGAAGGCGCCGGTCGCCACTTTCGGAATGGCATCGAGCGAGCCCTGGCCGGGCGAGATTTCGACCGAGAGGCCCTCGGCCTCGAAATGGCCATTGTCGATGGCCAGGAAATAGGGCGCGGCCGGACCCTCGAACCGCCAGTCCAGCGTGAAGGGGACCGAGGTCTGCGCGAAGACGGGGGTGGCAAGCACCGCACCGAGAAGGCTGGCAAGGAAAAGCGGACGGGTCACGGGATCTGGCTCCTGTTGCAAAGACTGGCTCATTCTAGCGGACCCGGCGCGGTTGGAACGATCCGCCGCAATGCCGGTGCCGTCACGGCCCAAGGCGCCCAAGAAACGGGCGAAAAAACGCATAGACTGCACAAACCTACACCACTTCCCGCGCGCGGGTTTCCGTTCATGCCTGAAACACTTGTCGCGGAATCGAAAGAATAGCCGGTCACTCGGCCGCCAGATCCAGCGGGCCGCCCCCCGCGGCGGCATGTCCGGGGTCGATCGCCGCCAGCCGCTCCACCACCGACCGCATCAACGCCCGGAAGGCGTCGAATCGCGGCAGGGGCTCGATACTCTTCTCATCGAGGTAAAGCGCGCGGTCGATCTCGACCTGCACCGCGTGGATCCCGCGCGAGGGCTGGCCGTAGCGCTGCGCCACATAGGCCCCGGCGAAGGGCGCGTTGCGGGCGACCACGAAGCCGTGGTCGGTGAAGGCCTTCTCGACCGCCGCGACCACGCCCGGCGCCGCCGAGGCGCCCCAGCGGTCCCCGAGAATCACATCGGGCCGGGTCGGGCCGCGGCCGGGATGCCCGGCCAGGGCCTCATGCGGCATGGAATGCATGTCGCACAGCAGCACCGAGCCGAATCGGGCGTGCTGCGTGGCGATCAGCTCTTCCAGCGCGCGGTGATAGGGCGCCCAGTAACGGCCGATTCGCCGCTCGGCCTCGGCCATCGGCAGCTTGCCGCGATAGATCGCCCGCCCGTTCGCCACCACCCGCGCCAGCACGCCAAGACCGGACGCCACCCGCGGATTGAGCCCGCCGCGCGATGCCCCCTCGATCAGCGCCGGGTCGAATTCATCGGCGGCCCGGTTGAAATCGACATAGGCGCGCGGCACCTCGGTGGTGATGACCGGCGCCCCGAAGCGCGGCGCATCGGTCAGCAGGAGATCGACATAGGCGTCCTCGGACGAGCGCAGAACCGTCTCGGACACCTGCGCGCGGGCCAGCAAATCGGGCGGATAGACCCGCCCGGAATGGGGCGAGGCGAAGATCACCGCCGAGGTGATCCGGTCGGGCGCATGGATGGTGACGGCACGCGGCATCCCGGGCCTCCTTTCGGCGGAGTATAAAGGCCGAAATCGGGCTGCGGAAAGCCCTTGCGCGTCCCGGCGAGTCCTTTTATAGACCCCTCCACGGACGCGGCCCCCCTCGCGGATGGGCCGGCTGTACGGGCGCGTAGCTCAGTGGTAGAGCACTACGTTGACATCGTAGGGGTCACAAGTTCGAACCTTGTCGTGCCCACCATTGCCTCTGTCGGGAGGCAGGTGATCATCGCGTCCCACGGGCTTTGGCCCACGGGGCGTAACAGTTTCAAGGCGCACGGCGCCGCGAAGAGGAGAAGACCGATGAAGGTCAGGAATTCGCTGCGCTCGCTGAAGCAGCGCCATCGCGATTGCCAGATCGTGCGCCGCAAGGGCCGGATCTATGTGATCAACAAGACCCAAAAGAAATACAAGGCCCGCCAGGGCTGAGCCTCGAATTCGAGGGACAGTGAAGGCCGCACCCCCGGGTGCGGCCTTTCGCATGTGACCCGTCGCATGTGACCGGGGCGGGAGGGGTTTCGCCCTCGGCCCCCGCTGTCGCGGGCGTTTCGGGCGACCAGGGCGGGGGGCTGCCGCCCCCCGCACCCCCTGCCCAAAGGGGGGCACGCCCCCCTTTGGAAACCCCGTGGATATTTGGGGAACAAAGATGGGGCGATTCGGGAGCGGGGATCTGCGGTTGCCCCTTGATCGAGCCGGCGCGACCGCCTTCCGTCCGGTCATGTTCCGGCCTGAGGCGGCATGGTGAGAAAACCGTCCCGAGGGCCCGCAGCCGGCGCGCATTGACGGGCATGATCGTCGTCAACCGGAAGGGGTTGGGGTGGGGCGACCCATCGGGCGGAGCTGCCCCGCCGAACGCCTGAGAGCGCAGGGCGGGTTGCGAGGATCGCCGAGGGGCTGACCTCGGAGTCGTGCGAAAGACGGTGGGCCCGCGCCAGCCCTCTGGGCTGGTCCCTCGGGTGGCGGGCCTGCGGACGATGCAGCGAGGTCTGCGACCGGGGCCTCGCGCCGTCGCGAAGGCCGCCGGGGCGATTCCGGGGCATGCGCCCGGCACCTCGGCTGTCGCCCCGGCGGGATCGGCGATCCCCTTGTCTTCGGAGGCGCCCCTCGCCTGTGGCGGCCCGGTGGTCACCCGAACCGCGCACCGTCACGCGAGGCTTCGTCACGCGAGGCGTCGGGATAGGCGGGGCCGGAGCCCCACCCGGTCTGTCAGCGCCCGAGGGAAACCCCGAGGCCGTTGCCGTCCAAGGAGACACCCAGACCGTGCTCGCCGCCGATGCCGGCGTTGATGCCGCCGGCGTTGTTGCTGCCAGCCCCCGTACCGCCGCCGCCGATATCGACGTTGATACCGCCCTGATTGCTCGACGCCGCATTGTCGCCGATCCCGACATTCAGACCGCCATCGTTGCCGGAGGCGGCGGTGTCGCCGAGACCGACATTGGCGCCGCCGGCATTGCCCGAGGCGGCACTGGTTCCGACGCCCGCGTTGATGCCGCCGGTGTTGCCGGAGGCGGCGTTGTCACCGACGCCGATCCCGACACCGCCGCCGCCGATCTCCACGGCAACGCCGCCGCCGTTGCTGCCGCCGCCGGGATTGGTGCCGGGGTTCGGATTGGTGCCGGTCCCCGGTTGGCCGGGTTCAGTGCCGGCCTGATCGCGGGATACCACTTGCTGGCAATGCCCCGCGAGCACCTGTCGCAATTCGGACGGCGTCAGATTGCTGGCGGGTTGGTCGCAGATACCTGCGCCGCTCTGGCTGAGAGCCGGAAGGGGGAGGCCCGCGCCGACGAGGGTCAACGCGACGACCATGGGTTTGGTGATCTTCATCGTTCTTCTCCCGTGTGGTGACGAGGGTGCGTCACATCCGCGACCCTCATTTTCACCAACCGGAAAGCCTGACCGAAGGTTTCAACCCGTAAACTGAAGGTTCGAGTCAAATTGTTCGTGACCAGCCCCCATCCGGGCCTCGGGCGCCCCGGGACACGCCAGCCAGAAGGGAACGCGCGCTGACAAGCCCCTGGAATCGCTCACCCCGGCCGATGCCCCACGCCTGGAACCCGCCTCAGCGCAGCAGGTTCAGCACCCCCTCGGTCAAAAGCCGCGCGACGATGGGTTGGGTCAGGTAGCCGGTCACCGGCAGGTCGGCGCGGCGCTGATACCGGCGGATGGCGCGGCGGGTGTCGCGGTCGAAGGTGCCGTCCGGAGTGCCCGGCTCCAGCCCCAGCATGGCCAGCCGCTGCTCGATGATGACCCGGGTGAATTGCGGAAGTTGCATGAGGTCTTCCTCGGCCCGGGCGGCGCCCTCATCGACCTCGGGCTCCTGCGGGCGGGAAAGCTGCTGGATGCGGGTGCGGGCCTGATCGGCGAAGGCGCCCTGCGGGAAGGCGCGGATATAGCCGTCATAAGCGGCGATCGTGTCGGTCTGGGCGGCCTGGTCCCAGGCGGCGCGGTCGCGGGCCTGGGCGGCGGCGCGGCGGTCGGCCTCGATCTGGTCGAGGCGTTGCTGGGCCACGGCCGAGAAGATCCCGTCGGGGAAGCGCTGCAGATAGGCGCGCATCCCGGCCTCGTCCTGCCCGGCGCCGGTATCGCGCCAGAACTGGCGGTCGGCGCGCTCCTGCTCGGCGGCGCGGGCGCGGGCCTCTTCTTCCAGCTGGGCGGCGCGGCGGGCGCCCTGCTGGGCCAGTTCGAAGATCTGGTCGCGGTTGAGGAACCCGGTCTGGGTCAGCCGGTTCGCTCCCTGCCAGGCGCCCACGGCGGCGCGGGTGCCGCCGCCGAAGATGCCGTCGATGCCGCGCGGATCGAAGCCAAGGATGGTCAGGTCGCGCTGGATCGCCCGGCGCTCGTCGCGGGTCAGGTTCAGCGCCTGCTCGATTCTCTCGGGCGTGTTCATCAGCCGCTGGCGGGCGTTGCGGGCCTGCTCGGCGAAGATGCCGTTGGGCCAGTTCGCAAGGTAGGATTCATAGGCCGCCAGCGTGTCGGCATTGGCCGCGACCTGCCAGGCGAGGCGATCCTCGGCGTTGCGGTCGGCGGAGGGCGGGGGCTGGTGCCCCTCGGGCAGGAAGGTCAGATGGGGCGGCGTGAACCCCTCGATCCGCAGGTCCGAACGGCGGGCGACGGCCTGCGCCACATTGACGCCGGGGCGGGCGATGTCGCGCAGGAAGACAGCGATCCCGGCGGCGGGGCCGCGCACCAGCGTCACGCCCTGCGGCACGGTGATCTGCGGCGGCAACCCGCCGCGGAACCCGCCTGCCGCATTCTCTGGAAAGCCGAAATCGGCCAGCGCGACGATGGCCCCGCCCTGCCGCTGACCGGCCAGCGCCAGCACCGTTTCAAGCCGCACGCCGTAGCTTTCGACGGTGGCGAAATCGGGGCTGCGGGCCTCGGTCCCCATCAGCCAGATGCCGTGATCGGCGCTGACCGTATAGCCCGCATAGACGAAGATCACCCGCTCGTCGTCGCCGGTCCGGAGCGTCTCGGACAGGCCCGAGAGCGCGGCGCGCAGCGCGTTGGCCGAGACATCGGTGGCGATATCCACATCGAAGCCCGCCTGTTGCAGGACCCCTTCGGCCTGCACCATGGCCCGGGCGCCGCGGGCATCGCGGATCGACTGGTAATCCTCGTTGGCGACGATCAGCACGGCGCCGGTATCGGCCATCGCGGGCAAGGCGACGGCGGTCAGCAGCATCGCGGCGGTCAGACGGAACTTCATCAAGGCCTCCCTTCCTGCGGAGGCCTGAAGGTTACTCGTAGCTGCGCAGATCCTCGATCACCTTGCCGTCATTGGGCAGGGTGCCGGGCGGCACGAGTTCAACCTTGCCCCGCAATTTCAGCGTATCGAGCAGCGTGGTTTCATACAACGCCGGATTGGACGCCCGGGTTTCGATGCGGACCGTCATCATGTCCATTTCCCCCTCCCGGGTGGCGATGACGCGGGCGCGGCCCACCTCCTCGTGCCGGGCGACGAAGGCCGCGACCTGTTCGGGGCGCACGAACATGCCCTTGATCTTGGTCGTCTGGTCGGCGCGGCCCATCCAGCCCTTGATGCGCAAGTTGGTGCGGCCGCAGGGGCTGACGCCCTCCATGATCGCCGACAGGTCCCCGGTGGCGAAGCGCACCAGCGGGTAATCCATGTTCAGCGTGGTCACCACGACCTCGCCCACCTCGCCATGCGGCACGGGATCGCCGGTGCCGGGGCGGACGATTTCGACGATCACCCCCTCGTCGATGACCATGCCCTCCATCGCGTCCGTCTCGTAGGCCACGTTGCCCAGATCGGCGGTGGCATAGCATTGGCGGCAGGTGATCCCGCGCTCGGCATAGAAGGCACGCAGCGACGGGAAGAGGGCGCCGCCGCCCACCACCGCCTTGGTGATGGCCAGCCGCTCGCCCATCTCCTCGGCCTTGTCGAGGATGATCTTCAGGTAATCGGGCGTCCCGGCATAGGCGGTGGTGCCGATGTCCACGGCCGCGCGCAGCTGCAATTCGGTCTGGCCGGTGCCCGCGGGCAGGACGGCGGCGCCCACCGCGCGGGCGCCACTCTCGAACATCATCCCGGCCGGGACCAGGTGGTAGGAAAAGCAGTTCTGCACGATATCGCCGCGCCCGATGCCCGAGGCGGTCAGGAACCGCCCCAGCCGCCACCAATCGGCGCTGGCACGACCCGGTTCATAGATCGGGCCCGGCGACTGGAAGACATGGTCGAACTCGGCGGTCTTCAGCGCGGCATAGCCGCCGAACGGGGCCGAGGCCGCCTGCGCCGCGACCAGCGCCGATTTGCGCAGCACCGGCAGGGCGGCCAGCGCCGCGGCATCGGTGATGGCCGCGGCATCGACGCCCGCCAGGACCGCGCCCAGCCCGGCGGTGCCCTGCGCCCGGGCGATCAGCCGCGGCAGATCCCGCGCAAGGTCGGCGGCGCGCTGGTCGGCCGAGCGGGTCTCGAGCGTGTCGAAGTGCTTTCCCATGGCTCCCACTGGGGCCTCCCGTCTTGTGCCCGTCGCGGGCAGGTCGTTTGCGTCTGCGGTCTCAGGCCAGCCAGCGCTTGCGGCGGCGGTAGCTGCGCACGTCGCGGAACGACTTGCGCCCCTTGTCCGACATGCCGAGGTAGAATTCGGCCACATCCGGGTTCTCGCGCAGGGCCTGCGCGGTGCCGTCCATGACGACGCGGCCGTTTTCAAGGATATAGCCGGTATGGGCGTATTTCAGCGCCACGTTGGTGTTCTGCTCGGCCAAGAGGATCGTCACGCCCTGTTCCTCGTTGAGGCGGCGCACGATCTCGAAGATCTGCTCGACCAGCTGCGGCGCAAGGCCCATCGAGGGCTCGTCCAGGAGGATCATCTCGGGCCGGGCCATCATCGCCCGGCCGATGGCCACCATCTGCTGTTCACCGCCCGAGGTGTAGCCGGCCTGCGACTTGCGGCGGGTCTTCAGGCGGGGGAAATATTCATAGACCATCTCCAGATCGGCGGCGGTGGCGCCGCGTCCGTCGGTCCTTGTGTAGCTGCCGGTCAGCAGGTTCTCCTCGACCGTCAGGTGTTCGAAGCAATGGCGCCCCTCCATGACCTGGATGACGCCGGACTTGACCAGATCGGCCGGGTCGCGGCCCGCCAGATCCTTGCCCTTGTAGCTGATCGAGCCCTTGGTGATCTCGCCGCGTTCGGATTTGAGGAGGCCCGAGATCGACTTGAGCGTGGTGGACTTGCCCGCGCCGTTGCCGCCCAGAAGCGCGGTGATGCCACCCTTGGGCACCGCCAGGCTGACCCCTTTCAGCACCAGGATCACATGGTTGTAGATCACCTCGATGTTCTTGACATCGAGCAGCGTCTCGGCCTGGGGCTTGGCATCGAACATGGCGGGATCCGTCATCAATCGGGTTGGGGGTGGCGGGCGCCCGGAGGCGCCCGCCGTTCCGGGCTCAGAGGCAGCCCGGGGTGATGTTGTTCTCGGTCGCGTAGGCCGCGGCGTCAGCCGTCGCCAGTTCGCCGATCAGGGTCCGGTCGGACTGGATCCAGTCGGTAATCAGGCTCCAGGTCTGGGTGTCGGCGTCCCATTGCTGCATCATCGCCGCGCCGCCGCCGCCATGGTTCTGGCAGTTGACGTCGAAGGGCGCCGAGAAGTTCGGCAGGCCCAGCTCGGCCAGACGCTCTTCGGTGATGCTCAGCGCTTCCATGCCCGCCCGCATTTCGGCGGCGTTGATCTGGGCATGGCCCGCCAGTTCCTGCGCGGTACGGGCGGCCTCGACCGCCAGCATCGCGGCATAGAGCCCGCGGGAATAGACCGCCGAACCGATCTGGTCACCGTTGCCGGCGGCCATCCCGCGGTCCACGACATAGGTCTGGATGTCGTCATAGAGCGGATAGTCGCGGCCGACGCCGTGGAAGGTCAGCGCGGTATAGCCGTCGGCGCCCGCGCCCACCGGCACCACGTCGTTCTCCGAGCCCGACCACCAGATGCCGATGAAATGGTCCATCGGGAAGCGGATGTTGGCGGCCTCCTGGATGGCGACCGCGTTCATCACGCCCCAGCCCCACATGATCACGTAATCCGGGCGCTCGCGGCGGATCTGCAGCCACTGGCTGGACTGCTCCTGACCGGGCGAGTCGACGGGGATCAGCACCAGTTCGAACCCGTTGCTGGCGGCGAGCGATTCCAGCGTCGGGATCGGTTCGCGGCCATAGGCCGAGTTGTGGTAAAGAAGGACGATCTTCTTGCCGTCCAGCGAATCCCCGTTCTGGCTGAGCAGGTAGTTGATCGCGACCGAGGCACCGTCCCAGTAGTTGGCGGGATAGTTGAAGACCCAGGGGAAGGTCTCGCCTTCCATGGCCGAGGTCCGGCCGTAGCCCATCGTGTGCAGCGGCACGCCATCGGCGGTGACGCGCGGGATCAGCTGATAGGTGATGCCGGTCGACAGCGGCTGCAGGATCAGCGGGTTGTCGCCGCGGATCGATTCGTAGCATTCGACGCCGCGCTCGGTGTTATAGGCGGTTTCGCATTCGCTCATGCGGATCGGCAGCCCTCCGATGCCGCCGTCACGCTGGTTGATGAGCGTCAGGTAGTCCTGATACCCGTCGGCAAAGGGAATGCCGCCGGGGGCGAAGGGCCCGGTGCGATAGTTCAGCATCGGGAAGTGCAGATCCTGCGCGACGGCGGGCGCCGCGAGGCCGGTCGTGGCGGCAAGCAATGCCGCGAACGTGGTCATCTTCATTGGTTTCTCCTCCCAGTCGATGACGGTTTCGTTGGTCTTCGAACTCTCGGGCCCCGCCTAGTGCGGGAAGGGCCAAAGCCGCAGTTTGTCCTTGATCGTCCGCCACAGCGCCGCCATGCCATGCGGCTCGGCGATCAGCACGACGATGATGAGCGCGCCGATGATCATGATCTCCAGATGCCGCGCGAGGTCGGCAGGCCAGCCGAGGTTGTCGACCAGCAGGATCTTCAGCAGGACCGGCAGCACCACCAGGAAGGCGGCGCCCAGGAAGGACCCCAGGATCGAGCCCAGCCCGCCGATGATGACCATAAAGAGGACAAGGAAGCTCTTGTTGATGCCGAAAGCCTCGCCCGCCTCGACCGCGCCCAGATAGACCCCGAACATCAGCGCCCCGGCCACGCCCACGAAGAAGGACGAGACGGCGAAGGAGCTGAGCTTGGCGATCAGGGGGTTCACGCCGATGATCTCGGCGGCGATGTCCATGTCGCGGATCGCCATCCAGGTCCGGCCCATCTGCCCGCGCGTCAGGTTGCGCGCCAGCCAGGCCATGGCCACGGTGAAGATCAGGCAGGTGAAATAGACCGCCGTCGAACTGGCCGTGGCCCCGGTGATGGTGACGCCGAACATCGAGCGTTCGGGCATCGAGATCTGGCCGGTCGAGGAATAGTTGAAGAACCAGCCATAGCGGGTGAAAAGCCAGATCAGGAAGAACTGCGCCGCCAGCGTCGCCACCGCCAGGTAGAAGCCCTTGATCTTGAGGGAGGGCAGGCCGAACAGCACGCCCACCGCCGAGGTCACCAGCCCCGACAGGAGGAAGACCAGATAGATCGGCATCGCCGGAAAGGCGGTGGTCAGCTTGAAGGTGGCATAGGCGCCCACGGCCATGAAGGCGGCGGTGCCCAGCGACAGCAGGCCGGTATAGCCGATCAGGATGTTCAGCCCCAAGGCCGCGATCACGTAGATCATGAAGGGCACGACGATGGAATTGGCCCAGTAATCGTTCATGACCATCGGCAGGACCAGAAAGGCCACCGCCATCACCACCCAATAGGCATAGCGGTCGAACCGGATCGGGAAGGTCTGGTTGTCGCTGGCGTAGGACGTCTTGAAATCGCCCGCTTCACGGTAAAGCATAGTCTCAGACCCTCTCGATGATGCGTTCGCCGAACAGACCCTGCGGACGGAACAGCAGGAAGACGAGGGCGAGCATGTAGGCGAACCAGTTCTCGGTGGCGCCGCCGATCACCGGCTGCATCAGGAAATCGAAGAGCTTCTCGCCCACGCCGATCAGAAGCCCGCCGACGATGGCCCCGGGGATCGAGGTGAAGCCGCCCAGGATCAGCACCGGCAGGGCCTTGAGCGCGATCAGCGACAGCGAGAACTGCACCCCCGACTTCGAGCCCCACATGATCCCCGCGACCAGCGCGACGATCCCGGCGATGGACCAGGTCAGCACCCAGATGAAGCGCAGCGAGATGCCGACCGACAGCGCGGCCTGGTGGTCATCGGCCACCGCGCGCAGTGCCCGGCCCTGCTTGGTGTATTGCGAGAACAGCACCAGCCCCGTCACCAGCACCGCGGCGATGCCCAGCGCGTAAAGGCTCAGCGTGTCGATGAAGAAGCCATAGCCGAAGAGGTTGTAGGTCGTCTCGTCCACCCACGACGACATGCCCTGCGGGATGCCGACATCGAGGCGCTTGACCTCGGCCCCCCACATGATGTCGCCCAGCCCCTCCAGAAAGAAGGCCAGCCCGATGGTGGCCATGAACAGGATGATCGGCTCCTGATTGACCAGATGCTTCAGCACGATCCGCTCGATCAGCCAGGCCATGCCGATCATCACCAGCACGGTCAGCGGGATCGCCACCACCGAGGGCAGGTTCCAGCCGAAATTGTGGATCGAGGTGCCGAAGGCCGCGTTGATGATCGGCGCGAAGGGGATCTGGCCGTTCTGCAGGCCAACCAGCGTCAGTGCCGCGAACAGCGCCATGACGCCCTGCGCGAAGTTGAAGATGCCGGACGCTTTGAAGATCAGCACGAACCCCAGCGCCACCAGCGAATACATGATGCCCACGGTGACGCCGTTGAGCGCCGCCTCCATGGCGAAGAGAACGTTGTCACTCATGGGCCACCCCCAGATAGGCGTCGATCACGTCTTGGTTGCCCCGCACCTCATCAGGCGTGCCGTCGCCGATCTTCTTGCCGTAATCCATCACCACCACCCGGTCGGACAGGTCCATGACCACGCCCATGTCGTGTTCGATCAGCACGATGGTCGTGCCGAATTCGTCGTTCACGTCGAGGATGAAGCGGGACATGTCCTCTTTCTCTTCGACGTTCATCCCGGCCATGGGCTCGTCCAGCAGCAGGATCTGCGGTTCCGCCGCCAGCGCCCGCGCCAGTTCGACCCGCTTTTTCAGCCCGTAGGGCAGGCGCGCGACCGGGGTCTTGCGGATATGCTGGATCTCCAGGAAGTCGATGACCTTCTCGACCTTCGCGCGGTGCTCGTCTTCCTCGCGCGACGCCGGACCCCACCAGAGCGCCTGTTTCAGGAACCCCGATTTCATCAGGTTGATGCGGCCGGTCATGATGTTGTCCAGCACCGACATGCCTTCGAACAGCGCGATGTTCTGGAAGGTGCGGGCGATGCCGGTGCGGGCCACCTGATAGGGCGGCATCTTGCGGCGCTTGTAGCCCTTGTAGAGGATCTCGCCCTCCTGCGGGACATAGAAGCCCGAGATGACGTTCATCATCGACGACTTGCCCGCCCCGTTCGGCCCAATGATCGCCCGGATCTCGCCCTCGCGGATATCGAACGAGATGTTCTTGATCGCCTCCACCCCGCCAAAGCGCAGGGTGATGTTCTTCAGTTCCAGCACCACCGGGCCGATCTGGCGGCCGTCCGCGGTGACGTAGCCCTCTGCGGGTTGATCCAGCATGTCCCTGTCCCTTATTCCGCCGCCATCCGCTGCCCGGCGAGCGCCACGACCGCCGCATCGCGCAGTTCCAGCGTGGCTTTCAGCGCGCCTTTGCGGCCGTCCTCGTAGGTGACTTCCGTCTCGGTGTAGACACTGGTCGCATCGGAATAGAGCGCGGCGATCAGGTCGGCGAATTTCTCCTCGATGAAGCGGCGCTTGACCTTGCGGGTGCGGGTCATCTCGCCGTCATCGGCGTCGAGTTCCTTGTGCAGCACCAGGAAGCGGTGGATCTGGCAGCCGGACAGCATCGGGTCCTGCGCGACCGAGGCGTTGACCTCTTCGACATGGCTCTGGATCTGGGCCAGAACTTGCGGGTGCCCGGCCAGTTCCTGATAGCTGGAATAGCCGATGTTGTTGCGCTCGGCCCAGTTGCCCACCGCCGTCAGGTCGATGTTGATGAAGGCCGTGCAGCGGTCGCGGCCCGAGCCGAAGACCACCGCCTCCAGGATGTTGGGATAGAACTTCAGCTTGTTCTCGACATACTTCGGCGCAAAGAGCCGCCCGTCGGCCATCTTGCCCACGTCCTTGGCCCGGTCGATGATCCTGAGGTGCCCGGTGCCTTCCTCGAAGAACCCGGCATCCCCGGTGGCCACCCAGCCCTCGGCATCCTTGGTGGAGGCCGTGCTTTCGGCGTTCTTGTAATATTCCACGAAAGTCCCCGGCGAGCGGTAGAAGACCTCGCCCGACTCGGCGATCCGCACCTCCACCCCGGGGCTCGGGACGCCCACGGTATCCGAGCGCACCTCGCCATCGGGCTGCTGGGTGATGAAGACCGAGGCTTCGGTCTGGCCGTAAAGCTGCTTCAGGTTGATCCCCAGCGAGCGGTAGAAATCGAAGATCTCGGGCCCGATCGCCTCTCCCGCGGTATAGGCCACGCGGATGTTCGACAGCCCGAGCGTGTTCTTCAGCGGGCCGTAAACCAGCATCTCGCCCATGCGGTATTTCAGCCGGTCGCCGCCCGACACGGGCTTTCCGTCCAGAATGGCGCCGCCGACCTTGCGGGCATGGGCCATGTAACGGTCAAAGAGGCGCTTTTTCGCCGGGCTCGCATCCTCCATGCGGATCATGACCTGCGTCAGCATCGTCTCGAACACGCGAGGGGGCGCGAAGAAATAGGTCGGCCCGATCTCGCGCAGGTCCGACATCATGGTCGTCGCATTTTCCGGGCAGTTGACGCAGAACCCGGCCCAATAGGCCTGCCCCATCGAAAAGATGAAATCGCCAACCCAGGCCATCGGCAGATAGGCCAGGATCTCGTCCTTGAACCCCAGCTTGTCGAAGCTGCAGGACGCCTTGGCCGTCTCGATGATGTTGCGGTTGGACAGCACCACGCCCTTGGGCTTGCCGGTGGTGCCCGAGGTATAGAGCATCACGCAGGTCGTGTCGTAATCCTGCTCGGCCAGACGCCGCGCCAGTTCCGGCGCCAGCCGCGTCTCGGCCGCGCGCCCCTCGGACTGGACATCCATCAGCCAGTTCATCTGCGCGTGGTCGTATTTGCGCATGCCGCGGCGGTCGAGGTAGAGGATCTGCTCGATCCCCGAGACGCTTTCCTGCACCTCGATCACCTTGTCGACCTGCTCCTGATCGCCGCAGATGGCAAAGCGCGCGCCGCAATGGTCGAGGACATAGGCCATCTCCTCGGTCACCGCGTCCTGATAGAGCGGAACCGGGATCGCCCCCACCGATTGCGCGGCCACCATCGACCAGTAAAGCGCCGGACGGTTGCGGCCGATGATCGCGACGTGATCGCCCCGCGCCATGCCCAGGGCCAGAAAGCCCAGCGCCATGGCCCGGACTTCATCGGCCACCTGCGCCCAGGTCCAGGCCTGCCAGATGCCGAATTCCTTCTCGCGATAGGCGGTCAGGCGGGCGTATTGACTGGCATTGCGGGCCAGCAGCGCGGGCACGGAATGCAGCGCGGCCTCGGGTGCGGTCGTGGTCACCTGTCGTTCTCCTCCCCTGGCGCTGGTCCCGGCCTCCCCGCCGGTCCTGCGCGACGCCCGATTGGTGGCGGGCGAGTATTGCCGCAGTTTGTCGCAATCCTTACGAATTGTTACGCCGGTTGTTACGCCGGTGGGCGGCCCCCCTCGGCGCGAGCCGCCCCGCAGTTGGCGCCAGACTCGGCGTCGCCAAGGCCACGCACGCCAGACCCGGCACGCCCGGCGGCAGGGCGGCCGGGCAGGTCGGCAGATAGGGCAGGTCGGACATGGCGGCCTCCGTTCGGTCCGGGCCATCCTGCGGCGGGGGACATGGCTGGGCAAGCCCTTGCCGCACCCGGATCCCCGCCCCGGCTTATCCCCAGATTCTGCGTTGCAGCGGACTGGACCTGGGCCTAACCCCGTCGCATGATCCTGCCCATGACGCCCCCCGACGCCGCCGATTCCCGCCGCAACCAGCGGCTCAACCTCTCCGCGGGGATCGCCTCGGTGACGGTGGCGGTGACGCTGGTGGCGCTGAAGCTCTGGGCGATGATCGCGACCGGGGCGCTGTCGATCGCCGCTTCGCTCGCCGACAACGCGCTCGATGTCATGACCTCGGTCGGCGCGCTGGCCGCCATCGCCTATGCCGCAAGGCCCGCCGACGACGATCACACCTTCGGCCATAGCTCGGCCGAGGATCTGGCCGCGCTCCTGCAATCGGCACTGGTGCTGCTGTCCTCGACGATGATCGCCGTGGTGGCGCTGCGCCGCCTCTTCGCCAGCGATGCCTCGCCGGTTCAGGCCGAGGGCGCGGGCATCGCCGTGATGGTCGTGGCCATGGTGCTGACCGGCGGGCTCGTCCTCTGGCAGCGCCATGTGGCCCGGGTCACCGGCAACCGCGTCGTCGCTGCCGATTCGCTGCATTATCTCGGCGACCTGCTGCCCACCGGCGGGGTGCTGATCGCGCTCGGCAGCTCGGCGCTCTGGGGGCTGGCCCGGATCGATTCGCTGATCGCGCTGCTGGCGGCGGCCTGGCTGGCGCGCAGCGGCCTCGCCATCGGCCGCGGCGCCTGGGACGCGCTGATGGACCATGCCGCGCCCCCCGAGGTGCTGCGCCGGATCGAGGTCATCGTCAACGACTGGCCGGGCCTTGCCGGCCATCACGAGGTCAAGACCCGCATGGCCGGCAGCCGGACCTTCATCTCGATGCATGTGGAACTGGACGGCCGCCAGACGCTGAACGCCGCCCATGCGGTGGCCGATGCGCTGGAACACGCGCTGGAACAGGCGATCCCCGGCGCCGAGGTGATCATCCACCTTGACCCGGTCGGCCCCGGCTCGGGCCGCATCGCCCGCGGCCATGAACCCGTGCCGATCGACGGCGCGTCCAGCAGCGGTTGAACCCGCCTTCGCGTCAGCTTTTCTGGTGGCGCAAGGCGGCGGGAGGCACGCTCCCACCCGCCCACCCCGCGCGCCTCCCGCCGCGGAGAGGTCAGCGCGCGTGGAAACCCCGGGGGGCCAGCCCCCCGGACCCCCCGGGATATTTAGAGAACAAAGAGGGGCATTAGGGGTTTCTTAACCCTCATCTTCGTTCTGGAAATATCCTCGGGGGGTGAATTGGCCTTCAGGCCAAGAGGGGGGCAGAAGGCCCCCCTGCTTCGGCGCCGCGGAACGCGGCGCCGCTGGTCGCCCGAGGCGCTCGTGCCGAAGGCGCGGGCAACGAGGGTGAAACCCCTCCCCCGTGCCCTTGACAGGTCACGCCCCCATGAAATCCCGCTTGCCCAGCGCCACGCCATTGTGGCGCAGGATGTCGTAGGCGGTGGTCATGTGGAAGAAGAACTGCGGCTTGGCATAGGCTTCCAGGAAGTGCGCGCCCGGCATCCGCATCTCGCCGATCCTCAGCGTCAGCACCACCTCGCGCGTCTCCGCCCCCTCGAAATCCGCGGGGGAGAAACCGCCGAGGTAATCCTCCGCCGCGGCCAGACGGGCGCGCAGCTCGGCGAAGCTCGTCTCGGTATCGGGGAAGCTGCGCACCTCGCGCCCGCACAGCCGGTCGGCCCCGCGGGTCGCGAAATCGGTGGTCAGCTGCACCTGCCGGGTGAAGGGCAGCATGTCGGGATAGAGCCGGAAGCCCAGCAGGGCCTCGGGCTTGATGCCCTGGGCCTCGACATGGCTTTCGGCCTTGGCCAGCACGCCCGAAAGCGCGGTCAGGAAGCGGGTGAAAACGGGGATGGAAGCGGCGTACATGAATCCTCCTGCGCGCGTCTGATGCCAGAGATCACCCGCCGCCCCTCTCCGTCAAGCCCCGGCCGTGCCCCGCTCAGGCCGCCGCCACCGCCGCATCCCGTGCCAGCGTCCGCTGGATCGAGGGGCGCGCGCCGCAGCGTGCCACCCAGTCGCGGATCAGGGGCATGTCGGGGATGAAATCGGGGAACCACAGGAACGGGCTGACGCAGAGCAGATCCGCCGCCGAGAAGCGCTCGCCCAGCAGCCAGGGTCCCTTGGCCAGCGCCGCTTCCAGCTGCGCGAACATCACCGCCTTGTCGCGGATCGCCGCGTGCAGCGCCGGGTGGTCGATCTGCGCGTAATCGAGCAGCAGCACCGTCTCGATGACCCCCTGGTAATAGGCAAGCCAGGACAGATAGGCGCCGCGCCCCTTCTGCCCGGCCAGCGGTCCCATCCCGGCATCGGGGAATTTGTCGGTAAGATAGATCATGATCGCGCCCCGTTCGCGCACCTGTTCGTCGCCGTCGACCAGATAGGGCACCTTGCCCTCGGGGTGCGGATTGGCGGGGTCGCGCCCGCCCGAGCCGTCGATCCGCGGGATCGTCACCTCGCGGATCTCAACCTCTGCACCCAGTTCGTCGATCAGCGTCACCAGCGCCGAGGAGCGGGAATTGTACGAGTGATACAGCGTGGCCATGAGAACCTCCTTTGGCATTGCGATGCCCGGGGTATAGGCTGGCCCCCCTGACAGATTGCGGCAGGAAGTTGCATGGCCCGAACCGACCGCCTGATGCGCCTGATGGAGGCGCTGCGCCGCCTGAAACCGCCGGTCACCGCCGCGCGTCTGGCCGAGGAAACCGGCGTGTCCGAGCGTCAGCTCTACCGCGACATCGCCACCTTGCGGGCGGGCGGTGCGCTGATCGACGGCGCCTCGGGCCTGGGCTACACGCTGACCGAGGACCCGGCCCTGCCGCCGCAAAGCTTCTCGCGGCTGGAGATCGAGGCGCTGGTGCTGGCGCTCGGCGCGCTCGACCAGATGGGCGACCCGGCGCTGGCCAAGGCCGGGCGCAACGCCGTCGCCCGCATCGCCGCCACGCTGCCCGACCGACAGGCGCGGCAGGCGATGCATCCGGTGCTGCACGCCTGGTATCCGCCGGGCGAGCGACCGCCCGTCACCGTCGATCTGGGGCTGCTGCGGCAGGCTTGCTGGGACGAAACCTCGCTGGTGATCCGCTACCGCGACCTGCAGGAGCGGGTCAGCGAGCGGCCGGTCTGGCCGCTGTCGCTGTCCTATTCCGAACGCTCGCTGATGCTGCTGGCCTTCTGCCGCTTGCGGCAGGATTTCCGCGTGTTCCACGTCAGCCGGATCGAGCACGCCGAACCCGGCGGCGAGAGTTTCCGCCCCCGCCGGGTGTCGATGCTGCGCGACTACCGGGCCCTGCGTCAGGCCCGCTACATGGCCGAGGTCAGGCGGCGATCAGACCCCGCCCCTTGAGCAGCGCCTCGACCCCCGGCATGGCGCCGCGGAACTTGAGGTAGAGCGCCTCGGCCTCCTCCGACCCGCCCTTGGACAGGATGAAGCTTTCCAGCTTCTTCGCCGTCTCGGGGTCGAAGGCGCTGCCCGCTTCCTCGAAGGCGGCGAAGGCGTCCGCGTCCATCACCTCGGACCACATGTAGCTGTAATAGCCCGAGGAATAGCCGTCGCCGGCAAAGACATGGGCGAAATGCGGCGTCGCGTGGCGCATGCGGATGGCGTGCGGCAGGCCGATGGATTCCAGGATCTCGGCCTGTTTCTGCATCGGATCGGCGGGCGGCGGGCCGTCGTGGAACTCCAGATCGACAATCGCCGAGGCGAGGAATTCCACCGTCGCGAATCCCTGATCCCAGGTCGCCGCGCCCTTCAGCTTCTCGCGCAGGTCGAGCGGCATGGGCTCGCCCGTCTGCCAGTGCTTCGCGTGGGTCTCGATGACTTCCGGCACCTCCAGCCAGTGTTCGTAAAGCTGGCTGGGCAGTTCCACGAAGTCCCGCGCCACCGAGGTGCCGGAGATGAACTTGTAGCGCACATCGGTCAGCATCCCGTGCAGGGCATGGCCGAATTCGTGGAACAGCGTCCGCGCATCGTCCCAGGACAGAAGCGCCGGGTCCCCCTTGGCGAAGTTGCAGACGTTCACAACAATGGGTCGCACCTCGCCCGCCATCGCCGATTGATCGCGGAACGTCGACATCCAGGCGCCCGAGCGTTTCGAGGGCCGGGCGAAGTAATCGCCGATGAACACCGCCATGTGCCGCCCGTCGCGGGTCACGTCCCAGGCGCGGGCGTCGGGATGATAGAGCGGCACGTCCAGGGGCGTGAAAGTCAGGCCGAACAGCCGATGCGCCACGTCGAACGCCGCCTCGATCATCGCGTCGAGCGAGAGATAGGGCTTCAAGGCCGCCTCGTCGAAATCATGCAGCGCCTTGCGCCGCTTCTCGGCGTAGAAGCGCCAGTCCCAGGGCTCCAGCGGCCCGGCGAAGCCATCGGCATGGAGCAGTGCCTCCATCGCCGCCGCATCCTCGCCCGCCTTGGCCACGGCGGGCTCCCAGACCCGCATCAACAGGTCGCGCACCTTGTCGGGGCTGCGCGCCATCTCGGGCTCCAGCTTGAAGGCGGCGAAATTGGCATAGCCCAGCAGCGCGGCGCGCTCGTGCCTGAGCGCCAGCGTCTCGGCGGCAATCGCCCGGTTGTCGGTGGCGCCGCCGTTGGCGCCGCGCTTGCCCCAGGCCTCGTAGGCCTTTTCGCGCAGGTCGCGGCGGGTGGAATATTGCAGGAAAGGCACGATCAGCGAGCGATTCAGGGTGATGACATGGCCCCCGAGCCCCCGCTCCGTCGCCGCAGCCCGGGCGGAATCGACGACGAAATCGGGCAGGCCGGCCAGATCTTCCAGCACCATGAACCAGTCGCGCTCATCGGCCAGCAGGTTCTGGGTGAACTCGGTCCCCAGGCTGGCCAGCCGCGATTTCACCGCCGCCATCCGGTCGGACCCCGCCTTGTCCAGCGCCGCCCCGGCCCGGACGAACATCCGGTGATAGAGCATCAACACCCGCGCCTGTTCGGGGTCGAGGCCCAGCGCCTCGCGCCGCTGCCAGAGGTCGTCGATCCGCGCCCAGAGCGCCGCGTTCGAGGTGATCTCGCTGGAATAGGCCGAGAGCTTCGGCGCCAGATCGCGCTGCAAGGCCTCCCGCGCCGGGTTGGAATCCGACCCCGAAAGGTTGAAGAACACGCCTCCCACCTTGTCCAGAAGCGCATCGGCCTGCTCCAGCGCCTCGATCGTGTTGGCGAAACTCGGCGCCTCGGAATTTTCGGCAATCGCCGCGACGGAAGCCCGGCCCCGGGCCAGCCCCGCCTCGAAAGCGGGCGCGAAATCCGCGTCCTTGATCGCATCGAAGGGCGGCAGGCCGAAGGGGCCGTGCCAGTCGGAGAGCAGCGGATTGGTCATCGGGGCTTCCTGTCAGAACATTTCCCCAGATATGCACCTGCCCGCACCCGGTTTCAACGCGCCCCACGCCTGCGCCGTGCCGGGGCCATGCGGGGGGCCAGCCCCCCGCACCCCCCGCTCAAGGGGGTTTTCCACCCCCTTGAGAAGCCCCCGAGGATATTTTCAGAACAAAGATGAAAGTTAAGGGCGCGTTAAGCCGCCTTCTTTGTTCCTCAAATATCCTCGGGGGGTGAATTGGCCCTTGGGCCAAGAGGGGGGCAGAAAGCCCCCCTGCTTCGGCGCGGCGGCACGCCGCGCCGCTGGTCGCCCGAGGCGCCCGCGACAGCGGGCAACGAGGGCGAAACCCCTCCCCCTCTCGACAAGGCGGCGGCGGGACCTTCATCACCTGACCGTGATGGATGCCGGGGGGCGTGAGCCATTGTGGTGCAGCAGCGCCACCGCCGTGAACAGGGTGACCTGCAGGCGGCGGCTCTCGGTCGGCTGCGAATCTCGGGCCAGGTGTCGTCCGGTGCCCGACACGCCGATGCCGATCGGCAGCGCCACGTCGATCCCCATCCAGGCCGTCGCCGGTCCGGGCAGCGCTTGGGCCTCCGGGATCAGCGTCGGGTAAGCGACCGTCTTAACAGGGAAAATCACCATCCTCGGGAACGGGCGCCTGCTCGTCGTCCTGCCCAGGTCCCCGGCCATGTTCCAGCCCCCGGATGCCCTGATCCCGCTAATGTCCCCCGCGGTGAGTCGGGTCAAGACACCTCGCGCCCGGCCCCTGCCTGAGCCTCGCCCCCGCGACCTGACGTAAAGGTCACCTCGTGACGCAGCGTCTCGACTTACGTTAACGTAAAGCTTCCTTCAATCTGCGCCAAATCGCGCTATGTGTTGCCTTGCCGGTACGTCAACCCGGCACTGCGAGGTATGGTATGGACCAGGAACTTCTGACGATCCGCGAGATGTGCGAGGCCTTTGACGTGACCCCGCGCACCCTGCGGTTCTACGAATCGAAAGAGCTGATCAGCCCGATCCGCGACGGGCAGAAGCGCCTTTACACGCGCCGCGACCGGGGCCGGCTGACGCTGATCCTGCGCGGCAAGCGTTTCGGCTTCGCGCTGGAGGAAATGCGGCAGCTTCTCAACCTCTACGACCGCGGCGACCAGAAGGGCGAGCAATTGAAGCGCACCGTCGCCGCCGCGCGCGAGCGTCTGGCGCAGATGGAGCAGCAGCGCGACGAACTGACCGAGGCGATCGACGAGCTGCGCAGCCAGCTCGAGGCCGGGGCCGAGATGCTCGCGGCCTTCCGGCCCGCCGCCGAATAACCGTTATCCTATCCGTTTCAGGGAGAGACCCGATGCCCCGCTACACCGCCCCCGTGAAGGACATGCAATTCCTGCTGCATGACGTGCTCAAGGCCACCGAGACCGGCATTCCCGGCTATGCCGAGCTGGAGCGCGACTTCACCGCCGCGATCCTCGACGAGGCGGGCAAGCTGGCCGAAAGCGTCCTCGCCCCCCTGAACTCGGTCGGTGACACCGAGGGGTGCCGGCTGGAAAACGGTATCGTCTACACGCCGACCGGCTTCAAGGAGGCCTTCGAGCAGATCAAGGACGGCGGCTGGAACGGCCTCGACCTGCCCGAGGAATACGGCGGCCAGAACCTGCCCTATGTCATCGGCACCGCGGTGGGCGAGGTGTTCGTGTCCTCGAACATGGCCTTCAACATGTACCAGGGCCTTACCCATGGCGCGATCAACGCGATCCTCGCCGCGGGCACCGAGGAGCAGAAGGCCAAGTGGCTGCCGAAGATGGTCAGCCTCGACTGGACCGGCACGATGAACCTGACCGAGCCGCATTGCGGCACCGATCTGGGCCTGATCCGCACCAAGGCCGAGCCGCAGGACGACGGCAGCTACAAGATCACCGGGCAGAAGATCTTCATCTCGGCCGGCGATCACGACATGTCGGAAAACGTCATCCATCTGGTGCTGGCCAAGGCCCCGGGCGGCGGCGAGGGCACCAAGGGCATCAGCCTGTTCATCGTGCCGAAATTCATGGTCGATGACGAAGGCAAGATCGGCGCCCGCAACGCCGTCTCGGTCGGCAAGATCGAAGAGAAGATGGGCATTCACGGCAATGCCACCTGCGTCATGAACTATGACGGCGCGACCGGCTATCTGATCGGCGAGCTGCACAAGGGCATGAAGGCCATGTTCGTCATGATGAACGAGGCCCGTCTGGGCGTCGGCCTGCAGGGCTATGCCCAGGCCGAGGCCGCCTATCAGAACGCCCTCGATTACGCCCGCGACCGCCTGCAGGGCCGCGCCGTCACCGGGGCCGAGAACCCGGGCGGCAACGCCGATCCGCTGATCGTGCATCCCGACATCCGCCGGATGCTGATGGACCAGAAGAGCTTCGTCGAGGGCGCCCGCGCCTTCACCTTCTGGGGTGCGCATCTGATCGACCGCGGCCACCGGCTGGGCGACAAGGAGGCCGAAGGACTGATCTCCCTTCTGACCCCGGTCATCAAGGGCTTCCAGACCGACATCGGCTTTGCCATGACGGTCGAGGCGCAGCAGGTCTATGGCGGGCACGGCTATATCGAGGAACAGGGCATGTCCCAGTTCGCCCGCGACGCCCGCATCGCCATGATCTACGAGGGTGCGAACGGCGTGCAGGCGCTGGATCTGGTGGGCCGCAAGCTCGCGGCAGAGGGAGGCAAGCCCGCCATGGCCTTCTTCGAGATGGTGAAGAGCTTCATCAAGGAGAACGAGGGCAACGAGGCGCTGAAAGCCCCGTTCCTGGAGCCGCTGAAAGCCGCCTCGAAGGACCTGCAGGCGGCGATGATGTTCTTCATGCAGCAGGGCATGAAGAACCCGAACGCGGCGCTGGCGGGGTCGTCGGACTTCATGCACCTCTTCGGGCATGTCTGCCTGGGCTATATGTGGGCGCTGATGGCGAAAGCCTCGTCCGAGGCCTTGGCGGCGGGCAGCGCTGACGCCACGTTCCACGAGACGAAGATCAAGACCGGCCGCTACTATATGGCCCGGCGCCTGCCCGCCACGGGCATGCATCTGGCCCGGATCCTGTCGGGTGCCGAGCCGGTCATGGCGCTGGAAGCCGAGGCGTTCTGACAACCCGGGGAGGGGATGCGATGGACAGGGGCTTTACCGATCACCCGGCCTTTACGGGCGGCTGCCAATGCGGCGCCGTGCGCTATCGGGTGACGGCGGGCCCGGCCAAGGATTGCGTCTGCCATTGCCGGATGTGCCAGCGCGCCACCGGCAATGCCTTCGCCCCTCTTGTCGAGGTTCAGGCCGACCGCGTGACCTGGCAAGGGACGCCCGCCGAATGGGCCTCCTCCACCGTCGCCTGGCGGGGGTTCTGTGCGACCTGCGGAACGCCCCTCTATTACCGCTCGGGCGAGACGATCGAATTCATGGCCGGTACGCTCGCGCCCGGCACGCCCTTCGATCCGGTCTGCAATACGAGCGTGGAATCGCGCGTGGGCTGGCTCGGGACGCTGACCCACGGGCCGTCGACGATCACCGACCCGGCGCTGGTCGCCGGGGTCCGCAGCTATCAGGCCCCGGAGGAGTAATGCCCAAACGCCTGCGCCTGACCCGCCGCTTCCCCGTCGCCATGAGCGAGGACGGCTATCGCAAGCTGAAACGCTTCGCTGCCGAGGCGGGGCTGGACGAGGGCGAGGCGCTCTCGTTCCTGTTCGAGAATTTCGAGAGCGTGACGCATCACGAGAACCTCGCGCACCGGCTGCGGCTGTTCAACGCCGAGCTGGAAGCGCGCAAGAAATAACGATTGCCCGGCCTTGGGAGGGGCCTGCCGATGACATTTCCGATGCTGCCCTCGCCGTGGATGAATGACGAGCACCAGATGCTCGCCGAGATGACGCGCGACTTCATCACCCGCGAATGGGCGCCGCAGTTCGACCGCTGGCGCAAGCAGGGCGAGATGGACCGCGACACCTGGCGGCAGGCCGGCGAGATGGGGCTGCTCTGCGCCTCGATCCCCGAGGAATACGGCGGCGCCGGCGGCGATTTCGGGCACGAGGCGGTGATCCTGATGGAGGCCGCGCGCGCCAATCTGGCCAGCTGGGGCGCCGGCATCCATTCCGGCATCGTCGCCCATTACATCCACGCCTATGGCACCGAGGAACAGAAACGCCGCTGGCTGCCGAAGATGGCGACGGGCGAGCTGGTGGCGGCGCTGGCGATGACCGAACCCTCGGGCGGCTCGGATGTGCAGAACCTGAAGACGCGGGCGGTGAAGGATGGCAATGGCTACCGGCTGACCGGATCGAAGACCTTCATCACCAACGGCCAGCACGCCAACCTGATCGTGGTCGCGGCCAAGACCGACCCCGGCGCCAAGGCCAAGGGCATGTCGCTGATGGTGGTCGAAACGGAGGGCGCCGAGGGCTTCCGCCGCGGCCGCAACCTGGAGAAGGTGGGGCTGAAGGCCGCCGATACCTCGGAACTCTTCTTCGACGAGGTGCCGGTGCCGCCCGAGAACCTGCTGGGCGGGACCGAGGGGCAGGGCTTCTACCAGATGATGCAGCAGCTGCCGCAGGAGCGGCTGATCATCGCCCTCGGCGCCGTGGGGGCGATCGAGGGCGCGGTGGACCGCACCATCGCCTATTGCAAGGAACGCGAAGCCTTCGGCAAGCCGATCATCGAGTTCCAGAACACCCGCTTCAAGCTGGCCGAATGCAAGACGAATGCCCTGGTCGCGCGCAGCTTCCTCGACACCTGCATGGTGGCGCATCTGAAGGGGGAACTGACGGTCGAGATGGCGGCGATGAGCAAGTACTGGCTCAGTGACCTGCAATGCCAGGTGCTGGACGAATGCGTCCAGCTGCATGGCGGCTACGGCTTCATGCAGGAATACGCGGTGGCCGAGATGTGGACCGATGCCCGCGTGCAGCGGATCTATGGCGGCACCAACGAGATCATGAAGGAATTGATCGGGAGGTCGCTGTGAGCGGCACGCCGGTCAGGGAAAGAGCGGGGGGCTGCCGCCCCCCGCACCCCCTGCCCAAAGGGGGGCACGCCCCCCTTTGGAAACCCCGTGCGTATTTCAAGCAGAATGAAACGGAATCCGCGCAAAGCAGCACACCCCTCCCCGCCTGTGCCATAAGCTCTCCAGCGAGTCGGGGTGGCTTCACTCTGCACGGTCATCGGCTCGCCAGCCTGTACCGTGGGCAAAGGATAACCGGCGCATGGTTAACAAAGCCTGACCGCGCCCCTTCATTCTGCTTCAAATACGCCCTTTTTGACCTCTCCCCCTTCACAACGCCCGAAAGGACGCGCGCATGACCGCACAGCTTTATTGCTTCGGCGAATCCGGGAATTCCTACAAGGCGGCGCTGACCATGGCGCTTTCGGGCTATGACTGGACGCCGCGCTATGTCGATTTCTTCGGTGGCGAGACGCGGACGCCGGAGTACCGGGCGCTCAACGTGATGGGCGAGGCGCCGTTGCTCGTGGACGGGGATCTGGTCCTCAGCCAGTCGGGCGCGATCCAGTACCATGTCGTCAAGGCGACCGGCAGGCTGGGCGGCGCGCCGGGCGAGGAGGAGGAGGTCATGCGCTGGATCCTGTGGGACAACCACAAGCTAAGCAGCCAAGCAGGGATGACCCGCTTCCTGATGAACTTCCTGCCCGAGGAGAAGCGCCCGAAGGAGGTCATCCCCTTCATGCAGGGACGCCTGAAAGCCGCCTATGCCACGCTCGATGCGCATCTGACGGGACGTGACTGGATCGTCGGCCGTGACGTCACCATCGCCGACACCGCCTGCTGTGGCTATCTCTATTACCCGGAACCCTACGGCTTTTCCCGCGCGGACTGGCCCCACATCGACCGCTGGCTGGACCGCCTCTCGGCGCTGCCCGGCTGGAAACATCCCTATGACATGATGCCCGGATCGCCTGCCGACCGGGCCAAGGCTTGAGGAGACACCCATGACCGACGCCTATATCTATGACGCCGCCCGCACGGTGCGCGGCAAGGGCCGCAAGGATGGCAGCCTGCACGAGGTCACGGCCGCGCGCCTCTCGGCCATCGCCCTGAACGCGCTGAAAGAGCGCAACGATCTGGACACCCGCGCCATCGAGGACGTGATCTGGGGCAACGTGACCCAGATCGGCGAGCAGGGGGCGTGTCTGGCGCGGACTGCCGTGCTGGCCTCCGATTTCGACGAGCAAGTGCCCGGCGTCTCGATCAACCGGTTCTGCGCCTCGGGGCTGGAGGCGGTGAACATGGCCGCCAACCAGATCCGCGGCGGGGCCGGCATGGCCTATGTCGCGGGCGGGGTCGAGTGCATGAGCCGGGTGCCGATGGGCACCGACGGCGGCGCCATCGCCGTCGATCCGCAGATCGCCATCGACAATTACTTCGTACCCCAAGGGATCAGCGCCGACATCATCGCCACCAAATACGGCTTCACCCGCGACATGGCCGATGCCATGGCGGTGGAAAGCCAGAAGCGGGCGGCGGCGGCCTGGGCGGCGGGGCGGTTCGACAAATCCGTCATCACCGTCCGGGACATGAACGGCTTGACCATCCTCGACCGCGACGAATTCATGCGGCCCGAGACCGACATGCAGAGCCTCGGCGCCTTGAAGCCCTCGTTCAAGGACATGGGCGAGGTGATGCCCGGTTTCGACAAGATCGCGCTGATGAAATACCCGGAGCTGGAATATGTGAACCATATCCACCATGCCGGGAATTCCTCGGGCATCGTCGATGGCGCGGCCGCGATCCTGATCGGCAACAAGGAATTCGGCGAGAAATACGGGCTGAAGCCGCGCGCCCGGATCCGCGCCACGGCCAAGATCGGCACCGATCCGACGATCATGCTGACCGGCCCCGTGCCGGTGACCGAGAAGATCCTGCGGGAATCGGGCATGTCGATCAGCGACCTCGACCTCTTCGAGGTGAACGAGGCTTTCGCGTCGGTCGTCTTGCGGTTCGAGCAGGCCTTCGACGTGGACCATGCCAAGGTCAACGTGAACGGCGGCTCCATCGCCATGGGCCACCCGCTGGGCGCGACCGGGGCGATCATCCTCGGCACGCTGCTCGACGAGCTGGAGCGTACCGGCAAGGGCACCGGCCTTGCCACGCTCTGCATCGGGTCGGGCATGGGGGCCGCCACGATCATCGAGCGCGTCTGATGCCGAAGATCGACATCGCCCAGACGCCCTATCGCACCGGCTCGGTCTATCCCGAGCCCTATAATGCCCAGATGGCGGGGCGCTCGTCGCACCGTCTGGGGCAGGCGGCGGGGCTGACGCAGTTCGGGGTGAACATCGTCTATCTGCAACCCGGCGCGGTGGCCTCGCTGCGTCACTGGCACCTGCGGGAAGACGAATTCGCCATCGTGCTGACGGGCGAGTTGATCCTCTGCGAAGACAGCGGCGAGACACTGATGCGTCCCGGCGATTGCGCCGCCTGGAAGGCGGGCGTGGCCGAGGGGCACCATTTCGTCAACCGCTCGGGCGGCGAGGCCTCGTTCCTCGTCGTCGGCTCGAAAGCCGAACGCGAGATCGCGACCTATACCGAGGTCGACATGCAGATTCACATGGAGGGCGGCAACGCCCGCTTCACCTATCACGACGGCAGCGCCTGGGCTGGGCCCCGCGACCTGCCGAAGGGAGACCAGAAATGACCGAATTCCATTACGACGTGGACGCGGACGGCGTGGCCGTCATCACCTGGGACGTGCCGGGCAAGACGATGAACGTCATGTCCTTCGAGGGCCTGGGCGAGCTGGATCAGGCCATCGACAAGGCCCATGCGGACCCGGCGGTGAAGGGCATCGTCATCACCTCGGGCAAGGCGGATTTCGCTGGCGGCATGGACCTGAACGTGCTGGCCGACATGCGCAGCAATGCGGGCGACAACCCGGCGCAGGGGCTGTTCGACGGGATCATGTCGATGCATGCGCTGTTGCGGAAAATCGAGCTGGCCGGCATGGACCGCAAGACCCAGAAGGGCGGCAAGCCCACCGCCGCCGCGCTGCCCGGCACCGCCATGGGGATCGGGCTGGAACTGCCGCTCTCCACCCACCGCATCTTTGCCGCCGACAATCCCAAGGCGCAGATCGGCCTGCCCGAGATCAAGGTCGGCATCTTCCCCGGCGCCGGTGGCACCACGCGGCTCAGCTGGAAGCTGGGCGCGATGATGGCGGCGCCCCTGCTGCTGGAAGGCAAGGCCAACGATCCGAAGAAGGCCAAGGCCGCCGGTGTCATCGACGAGGTGGTTCCGGCCGACGAACTGCTCGCCAAGGCGAAGGCCTGGGTGCTGGGCGCCAAGGACGCGGATCTGGTGAAGCCCTGGGACACCAAGGGCTACAAGGTGCCGGGTGGCACGCCCTATTCGGCGGCGGGCTTCCCGACCTTCGTCGGGGCCTCGGTCATGGTCCATGCCCAGACCTGGGGCGCCTATCCGGCGGCCAAGGCGCTGCTGAGCGCGGTCTATGAGGGGCTGCAGGTGCCCTTCGACACCGCCCTGAAGATCGAGGCGCGGCATTTCGTCAGCGTGCTGATGAACCCCTCGTCCAGCGCGATGATCCGCTCGCTCTTTGTCAACAAGGGCGCGCTGGAGAAGGGCGCGAACCGGCCCGACGTGCCGGATGAGAAGGTGAAGAAAGTGGGCGTGCTGGGCGCGGGCATGATGGGGGCGGGGATCGCCTATGTCAGCGCCGTGGCCGGGATCGAGGTGGTGCTGCTGGATTCGACCCTCGAGGCGGCCGAGAAGGGCAAGGCCTATTCCACCGGCATCCTCGACAAGGGGATGAAGCGCGGCAAGGTCACCGAGGAGAAGAAGACCAAGGTGCTGGGCCAGATCACGACCACCACCGATTACGCGGATCTTGCGGGCTGCGACCTGATCGTCGAAGCGGTGTTCGAGGACCCGAAGGTCAAGGCGGAAGTCACCGCCAAGGCCGAAGCCGTGATCCCGGAGACGGCGATCTATGCCTCCAACACCTCGACCCTGCCGATCACCTCGCTCGCCGCGGCCTCCAGCCGGCCCGAGCAGTTCATCGGCATCCACTTCTTCTCGCCGGTGGACAAGATGCTGCTGGTCGAGATCATCAAGGGCGCCAAGACCGGCCCGCGCGCCGTGGCCAAGGCGCTGGATTACGTCCGCCAGATCCGCAAGACCCCGATCGTGGTGAACGACGCGCGCTTCTTCTACGCCAACCGCTGCATCATTCCGTACATCAACGAGGGGATGCGGCTGGCGGCCGAGGGCGTGCCGCTGCCGATGGTGGACCGCGCGGCGCAGCTGCTGGGCTTCCCGGTGGGGCCGATCACGCTGGTCGACGAGACCTCGCTGGATCTGGGCGCCAAGATCGCCAAGGCGACCAAGGCGGCGATGGGCAACGATTACCCCGATGGCGCGGTGGACGAGGTGGTGTTCTGGATGGTCGACGAGGGCCGTCTGGGTCGCAAGTCGAAGGCCGGGTTCTTCAACTACGATGAGACCGGCAAGCGTCAGGGCTATTGGCAGGGCTTCAACGACAAGTATCCGGCGCTGGAAGGCGCCGAGCTGGAGGAAGTCCAGAACCGGCTGATGATGGCGCAGGTGCTGGAAGCGGTCCGGGCGCTGGAAGAGGGCGTGCTGGAGGACATCCGCGAGGGCGACGTCGGCGCCATCCTCGGCTGGGGCTTCGCGCCGTGGTCGGGCGGTCCCTTCGGCTGGCTCGACATCATCGGCGCGAAACAGGCCGTAGCGATCTGCGACGGGCTGGAAGCGAAGTTCGGCGCGCGGTTCAAGGCCCCGGCGCTGCTGCGCAAGATGGCCGAGACGGGCGAGACCTTCTACGGGCCGAAAGCGGTGACGGTCGCGGCGTAAGGCCGGGGTCGGCACGGGGTGGGATGAAATCCCACCCTACGAGCCTCGGACGGCGGGGCATCCCCGCCCCACGAAAAACGCGCGGCATCGCAGGATGCCGCGCGTTTGGCGTTCCATGGAGGGAGGAAACGCAGGGCGGCCTCAGGCCCCCAGATGCATGGCCTCGATCAGGCGGCGGCCCTGCTGTTCGGTCAGCCGCTGATAGCGCAGCGGCGTGGCGCCGCGCAGGCGCGCGATTTGGCCCTCGGTCGTCGCCACCTCGGGCGCCGGGCATTGTGCCAGCAGCGTGCCGTTCACATAGACCACTTCGTCATTGTCGAATTCCAGCGCCACCACGGTCATTTCCCGCGCCGGGGGAACCCGGGTGATGCCGCGATAGCCGTCCAGCACCCCGACCGGCAGCATGAGGAAAGCGTCGCCGTAAAGCGCCTCGGCCGCGTCCGATTCGATCAGCACCGGCTGGTCGGGCAGCACCCGCAGGTCCGAGCGGTTGCCCATCACCCCGGCCGGGATCGCCAGCGGCCAGAGGCGCTGCGGCGCAGCCTCGGCGGCGGTATAGAGCGTGCTGATCCGCACGGCGCGCAGCGGGCGCATCCCGTGATCGAAGGTCACGATGCGGTCGCCGGGTTGCAGATCCTCGACCGGCTGCCAGCCGGTTTCGGTGGCGACCAGCGTGCCCGCGATCAGCCCCTGGGCGATACCCGCGGCATCGTGCTGGGCCTGCGCCGGGGCAAACCCGTCAACCGGGGTCGACGGCCAGAGATTGCCGCGATCCGCGAACGAAAACGGGACACACTTCCCAACACCTACCGAACCACCAATCAGAGAATGCAACATTGTCGGTCCCTCCATCGGACGCGTTTTGCGTTTCGATGGGACCATATGGCGGGGCGCCCGTGGCGAAGACGGGGACCAAAAAGGGAAAAATTGAGGTAATTGCTATTCACCCCCGACGCATCCCGCCACAATTGGCCGAAGCCTCAGCGGTTGCGCAGCGCGATCATCGCCCCGGCGCCGACGATCAGCCCCATGCCCAGCACCGCGATCAGGGTGATGGTCTGCCCCCAGAGGATCCAGCTCCATAGCGCCGAGATCGGCAGGATCACATATTCGAAGACCGAAACGCGGCTTGCATCGGCCAGCTGATAGGCCCGCACCATCAGGCTGACCGCCAGGGTCGAACCCAAGGCCTGCACGAAGGTCCAGAACAGCACCATGCCCGAGGGCATGACCCAGCCGCGCAGGATGAATCCCGCCGCCCCCTCGGGCACCGCGGGTTGCCAGAGGGCGAGGATCCCCATCCCCGCCAGCCCCGCCAGCCCCAGCGCCACGAAGAACCCCAGCGTCAGCGAGGCCGCGCTTTCGCCCTCGCACCATTCGCGGGTGGCGAGGTTGCCCAGCGCATAGAGCGCGCCTGCCACCACCGGGAACAGGCTGGCCCAGCCCAGCGGCGATTGCGAGCCGGGTTGCAGCACCAGCACCACGCCGACAAAGCCCAGCGCCACGGCGGCGATGCGGACCGGCCCCAGAGCATGGCCAAACAGGAAGCGCGAAAAGAGCAGCACGAAGATCGGCGCGGTGAAAAGCCCGGCCGCGGTCTGGGCCACGGTCAGGAAGGCGAGGCAACCGAAATAGACCAGCATCGCGGCCGCGTGGATCGCCGAGCGGGCGATCATCGGCCCCCAGCGCTTTGGCGCCAGTTGCAGCCCGAACAGCCGGGCGCCCAGCGCGAACAGCACCACGGCCATGGCGGTGCGCAGGGCGTGGAATTGCCAAAGCCCGACCTCCTCGGCCACGAGGCGCACGAAATTGTCGGTAAAGCCGATCAGCAGGGCATAGCCCAGCACCGCCAGCAGCGCCGCGCGCGTTCGATTGAGCGTGGTGGCAGACATGCCGTGGCCCCTTTCCGACGGCGCGAACTGCCGCCACAATGGCGAAGCAGAAGCGCAACACCTTGGCAAGGGGGAACTCCATGGGATGGCTGGCAGACGAATCGGGGCTTGGGAAATGCCGGGCGAATTATGTCCCGCTCACGCCGCTCTCGCATCTGGCGCGCGCCGCCGACCTTTTCGCCGGGCGCGAGGCGCTGGTCTATGGCAACCAGCGCTGGACCTATGCGGACTACCATGCGCGGGTGACGAAACTGGCCTCGGCGCTGGCGAAACTGGGGGTGAAGCCCGGCAATGTGGTGGCGACGCTGTTGCCCAACGTGCCCAGCCATGCCGAGGCGCATTTCGCCGTCCCGGCGGCGGGGGCGGTGCTGAACGCGATCAACACAAGGCTCGATCTGGATACGGTCGCCTATATCTTCGAACACGGCGGGGCCAAGGTGGCGCTGGTCGACAGCGCGCTGGTCGAACTGGCCGAGCGCGCCTGCATCATCATCGGCGGCGGGCCGAAGATCGTTGAAGTCCCGGACCCGCAGGCGGGCGTCGCCCCCAGCGGGCGGCACATGGTTTATGAGGATCTGGTCGCCTCGGGTGACGCCGATTTCGCCTGGATCATGCCCGAGGACGAATGGGAATCGCTGGCGCTGAACTATACCAGTGGCACCACCGGGCGGCCCAAGGGCGTGGTCTATCACCACCGGGGCGCCTATCTCGCCACCTTGTCCCAACCGATCAGCTGGCGCATGACGCTTTACCCGCGCTACCTGACCATCGTGCCGATGTTCCACTGCAACGCCTGGTGCCATCCCTGGATGATCCCGGCGCTGGGCGGTGCCATCATCTGCCTGCGCGACATCACCGCGAAAGGCGTCTATCAGGCCATCGCGGTCGAGGGCGCCACCCATTTCGGCGGCGCGCCGATCGTGCTGAACACAATCGTCGCCGCCAAACCCGAAGACCGCCTGCCCTTCGACCATGTGGTCGAGGTCTTCACCGCCGGCGCCCCGCCCCCCGCCGCGACGCTGGCCGCCATCGAGCCGCTGGGCTTCAACGTGACCCAGGTCTACGGCTTGACCGAGACCTATGGCCCGGCCACCGAATGCACCTGGCACGAGGGGTTCGAGGCGCTGCCCGCCGACCAGCGCGCGGCGGTCAAGGCACGGACCGGGGTGAAAATGCCCTTCATGGAGGAGATCACCGTGCTGGACGGGGCCATGCAGCCGGTGGCCCGCGACGGCGCCGCGCTGGGCGAGATCATGCACCGGGGCAACGGGGTGATGAAAGGCTATTTCCGCAACCCCGAGGCCACGCAGGAAGCCTTCAAGGGCGGCTATTTCCACTCGGGCGACATCGCCTTCATGCACGAGGATGGCTACATCAAGATCGCCGACCGCTCGAAGGACATCATCATCTCGGGCGGCGAGAACGTCAGTTCCGTCGAGGTGGAGGGCGCGCTGGCCCACCATCCGGCGGTCTCGCTCTGCGCGGTGGTGGCGAAACCGGACGACAAATGGGGCGAAGTGCCCTGCGCCTTCGTCGAGCTGAAGGAGGGGATGGCCACGACCGAGGCCGAGCTGATCGCCTTCTGCCGCGAGCGTCTGGCCGGGTTCAAGACGCCGAAGCGGGTGATCTTTCACGAGCTTCCCAAAACCTCGACCGGCAAGATCCAGAAGTTCGAACTGCGCGCGCTGGCCAAAACCCTGTGATCCGGGCGGGCCGGGCGCCGAATGAGCGCCCGGCACTGGCGCGGCGGGGCCTCCTCGGGTAGCATGGGCACCAAAGCCAAAGAACAAAAACCGGGCGGCAGTTGAGGCATGACGGCGCTTGATAAATACGCGCGGCTGGAAGGGTCGGGCGTCTGGCGGGCGGGCCCTGACGAACAGCGGCGCGATGTTGTCGTGTCGCTGGGCGATTCCAGCCTGATTATCGCCGATACCAAATCCGGCCAGGCGCTGAGCCATTGGTCGCTGCCCGCCGTGGTGCGGATGAACAAGGGCACGCGGCCCGCGGTCTATACCCCCCTCAGCGACGGCGACAGCGAGACGCTGGAACTGGACGACGCCCTGCTGATCGAGGCGCTGGAAACGATCCGCGCCGCGCTGAGCCCCAAGCCGCCGATGCGCTGGCTCAGGCTGGGTCTGGGCGCGGGCGTGGTGGCGCTGGCGCTGGCCGGGTTCCTCTGGCTGCCGGGCGTGCTGGTCGCCCGCACCGCCGCCATCGTCCCCGAGGCCGCGCGCGTGCAGATCGGCCGCGAGGCGCTGGACATGATCTTCGAAAGCGCCTCCAGCGAACGGGTCTGCGCCGATCCCGACGGGCGGCAATCGCTGGCCACGCTGCGCAACCGCGTGCTGGGCAGCGATTGGCGGGTGGTGGTGATGACCGGGATCCCCGGGCTGGAGGCGGCGCATCTGCCGGGCCAGCTGATCGTGCTGGGCGATGCGCTGGTCTCGCGGCTGGACAGTCCCGAGGCGCTGGCGGGCTACCTGCTGGCCGAGGCGCAGGCCCGCGCCGCCACCGATCCGCTGCTGGATCTGCTGTCGGCGGCGGGCACGCGGGCCACGCTGACCCTGCTGACCACCGGCACCCTGCCCGAGGACTCGCTGCGTGGCTACGCCATCCAGCGGCTGCAGCGCCCCGCCGCCCTGCCCCGCGCCACCGCCCTGGGCGAGGCGCTGGACCAGATCGGCGTCTCGCCCCTGCCCTATGCCATGTCCCTGCCCGAGGGCCGTCAGGCCCTGTCCCAGGCACTGGCCGACCGGCCCGCCCAGCCCCGTGCCGCCGAGCGCCTGCTGAGCGACGGCGAATGGCTGACGGTTCAGGCGATCTGCGCCCATTGATCCCGCCCAAGCCGCCCCGGACTTGACGCCGGCCCCGCCCTGCCTATATCGGCAAGGCGAGGACGACCTCCCCCTGACGGGCTTCTGGCCGGGACGACCCGGCAGCCGCATCGGAGGTTGCCATGCGTTCCCCCCTCGATCGTTTCCGCCACGCCGTCAGTTTCGAGCTGATCGCGCTCTTGCTCGTCGTGCCGCTGGGGGCCGCCGCCTTCGGCATGCCGATGCACGATATCGGCGTCGTGGGCGTGGTCAGCGCCACGCTGGCGACGCTGTGGAACCTGCTCTACAACTGGGTCTTCGACCTGACGCTCAGCCGGACGCGGGGCACCACCCTGAAGACCCTGCCGCTCAGGATCCTGCATGCGCTGCTGTTCGAGGGCGGGCTGCTGCTGGTGCTGCTGCCCTTCATAGCGTGGTATCTGGGCGTCACGCTCTGGCAGGCGCTGGTGATGGACCTGTCCTTCGCGCTGTTCTACCTGGTCTATGCCTTCGGCTTCAACTGGGGCTATGACCGGCTCTTTCCGCTGCCCGAATGGCAGCGGAAGGCCGAGGCCTGATCAGCGGATGAACGCGTCGCTGTAGCCCAGCGCGCGGGCATGGCGCAGGGCGGCGCTGACCTGCCCCGCATCGGCGAAGGGCCCGGCCAGGATCACCCGGTATTCGCTGCCGCCCGCCACCGCGCGGGCCATCGCCACCGGCATGCCGTTGGCCTGCAGATTGGCCGCCGCCGCGCTGGCGTTCGAGGCCGAGCCATAGACGCCCACCTGTACATATTGGCCGTTGGTCATCCGCCCGCCGCCGGTCTGCAGCCCGCCGCCAGCCTGCGGGCGGCTGTCAACCGCGGCGGAGGTGCCCATGGTCGAGACGGTCGGCTGCGGGCTTCGCGCCCGCGGCTCGGTCGCATTGGCGCCATGCATGAAGCCCGGCATGCCGGCGGTGACGCAGGGGTTGAGGCCGCAGAAGGCCCGGCCCAGCCCGTCGCGCCGACGCCCGGTGGCGTATCCCTGGCTGTCCGACAAGGTGACCTGTGGCGCGGCGGGCTCCGGCAGGACCGGCGCGCGCGGCGCGGCATAAGCGGTGGCGGGTGCCCGGCTGCGGCTGCGAGGCGGCGCCAGCACTTCGGCCTCGACCCCGCCCGAGGTCCGCACGCGGATGCCGCTGCCGACCTGCGCGGGCGGCGCGGACACGGTCACCGGCGGCGGCGCGGCGGGGGGCTGCACCGCGGTCTCGGCCACCTGCGTGGCGCCTGCGCCATTGGTCGGCATGAAGCCGCACATCGGCTGGCGGTCGTTGCCATAGCGCGGGACCCAGGTCACCGTGCCGTTGAACCCGGCGCGCACGAAGACGCAGCCGTTCGAATCGACATATTGCGAGTCGGAATAGCCCGCAGGCGGAACCTCGGCCGGAATGCGCGCGCTCTGCGCCCCGGCGGCGGTGGCGCAGACCAGGGCGGCCAGCGCCGCAGCCGAAAGCATCCTGATACCCATGGCGAACCCCCTGTTGCCCGCCGGAAGGATGCTACGCCGATTCGGCAGAGTAAAGGGTAAACGCCCCTTATTTAGTCCCGAACATCCGGTCGCCCGCATCCCCTAGTCCGGGGACGATATAGCCGTGATCGTTGAGATGGCTGTCCAGTGCCGCGGTGACGATGCGCACATCGGGATGCGCCTCGTGCATGCGCTGGACGCCCTCGGGCGCGGCCAGCAGGCACATGAAGAGGATGTTCTTCGCCCCCGCCTTTTTCAGCAGATCCACCGCCGCGGCCGAGGAATTGCCGGTGGCCAGCATCGGGTCCACGACGATGGTCCAGCGCTGGTCCAGATCCGGCGGCAGCTTGCAGTAATATTCAACGGGTTGCAGCGTCTCGGGGTCGCGGTAGAGGCCGACGAACCCGACCCGCGCCGCCGGGATCAGCTCCAGGATCCCGTCCAGCAAGCCATTGCCCGCCCGCAGGATCGACACCAGCGCCAGCTTGCGCCCCTCCAGCATCGGCGCGTCCATCGGGCAGAGCGGCGTGTCGATGGTGACCGTGGTCATCGGCAGGTCGCGCGTCACCTCATAGGCCAGCAGCATGGAGATCTCACGCAAGAGCTGCCGGAACTTGGAGGTGGACGTGTCCTTGTCGCGCATGATGCTGAGCTTGTGCTGCACCAGCGGATGGGTGACGACGGTCAACATTTCGGTCATGCGCGGCCCTCGATGATCTGGAGAATGCGGTCCTTGGTCGCCGCATCGCAGAAAGCGGCACGGGCGGCATCGGCGTTGATGGCGCGGAAATCCGCCTCTGTCCAGCTAAAGGCCTTGGCCAGCGCCTCGTATTCCTGAACCAGCGTGGTGCGGAAGAAGGGCGGATCGTCGGTCGACAGCGTGACGATCACCTCGCGCTCGCGCAGCTTGTCGACGGGATGCGCCGGAAAGCTCGGATAGACGCCGAGGAACACGTTTGAGCCCGGGCAGACCTCCAGCACCACGCGATCCTCGGCCAGCCGGTCGACCAGCGCCAGATCGTCGATGGCCTGCACGCCATGGCCGATGCGTTCGGGCTTGAGGTAATCGAGCGCATCCCGGACGGATTTCGCCCCGCCCCATTCGCCGGCATGCGCGGTCAGGCGGAGCCCCGCTTCGCGCGCGCAGTCGAAGGCCCAGGTGAAATCCTTCGGATGGTGCATCTTTTCATCCCCGGCGATGCCGAAGCCGGTCAGGAAATCGCCCTTCGTCTCGACCGCGCAGATCGCCGCGGGGCGGGATTTCTCGGGCCCGAAATGGCGGATGGCGGTGACGATGCCCTTCAGCGTGATGCCGAAATCGCGCTGGCCGATGGCCGCGGCCTCCTCGATCGCGTGCAGGTATTCGCGCCAGGCCGACACATCGCCGCCGCCGCAGAAATCGGGCGACAGGAAGGTCTCGGCATAGACCACCCCGTCCCGCGCCCGGTCCTCCAGCACCGCCAGACACAGGCGGTGGAAATCCTCGGGCGTCTGCAGGGTCGAGGTCGCGGCCTCGTAGACCTCCAGGAAATGCCAGAAGTCGCGATAGGCATAGCCGCCGTCCTCGGTGAAGATCTTCGAGATATCGAGGTTCTTCTCCTTGGCCAGCCCACGGATGAAGGCGGGCGGCGCCGCGCCTTCGAAATGCAGGTGCAGTTCCACCTTGGGCAGGGCGGGGTCGATCTTTTCGCTCACAGGAAGCTCCTTCCGGGCCCGGTTTCCCGAAGCCCAAGGTGGGTGGCGACCGAAGCCGCAACATCAGTAAAGGCGCAAAGCCCGATCTCGCCCGCGCCCGCGCCATGCACCAGCACCGGCACCCGTTCGCGGGTGTGGTCGGTGCCGGTCCAGGTCGGGTCGTTGCCGTGGTCGGCGGTGAAGAGGGCGATATCGCCGGGACGCAGCCGGGCCAGGAACTCCGCCGCCCTGGCATCGAAGCTCTCCAGCGCCCGGGCATAGCCCGAGACATCGCGGGGATGGCCATAGAGGCTGTCGAATTCCACGAGATTGACGAAGGTGAGCGAGCCCTCCTCGGCCTGATCCGCCAGCCGCAGCATATGCGCCACCAGATCGGCGTCCGACTTGCCCTTGTGCAGATGGGTGATGCCGCGGTGGCTGAAGATATCGCCGATCTTGCCCACGGCATGGACCACCCGCCCGTCGGCCTGCGCCCAGTCCATCAGCGTGGGCGAGGGCGGCTCGATGGCGAAATCGCGGCGGTTGCCGGTGCGTTTGAAGGCGCCCGGCTCGCCGACGAAGGGCCGGGCGATGACCCGGCCGACGCGGCGCGCGTGCAGGAGGGGCGCGAGGTCCTGACAGAGCCGGATCAGCCGCTCCAGACCGAAAGCCTCCTCATGCGCGGCGATCTGGAACACGCTGTCGGCCGAGGTGTAGCAGATCGGCCAGCCGGTCCTCAGATGCTCGGCGCCGAGCTGCTCCATGATCGCCAGCCCCGCGGCGTGGCAATTGCCCAGGATCCCCCCGGTCCCCGCCAGCCGGCAGACCTCGGCCACCAGCGCGTCGTCGAAGGCCGGTTCGGTCTTGGGGAAATAGGTCCAGTCCCAGGGCACCGGCACGCCCGCCAGTTCCCAATGGCCGGACGGCGTGTCCTTGCCCTTCGACACTTCGGTCGCGGCACCCCAGCGCCCCTGCGGCTTAGCCCCCAGCCCCGGCGCCTGCAGGCCCGAGGCCGCGGCAATCGCCCGGCCCAGCCCCAGCCCGTCCAGCACCGGCAGGCGCAAGGGGCCGCTGCGCCCCTCCTCGGCCCGGCCCGCAGCGCAGGCTTCGGCGATATGGCCCAACGTATTGGCGCCGGTATCGGGATGGCCGTTGTTGAAGAAGGCCGCCGCATCCGGCGCCCCGCCACAGCCAACGGAATCGAGGACCACGAGGAACGCGCGCGTCATGCCACCCGCTCCTGCACCAGAGCCACCGGCGCGGGCGCCTCGCCCAGACGATAGGCCTGTTGCAGCGTGGCGATGGCCGCTTCGGCCGCCGCTTCGCTGGCCGCATGGACCATGGCCAGCGGCGCGCCCGGGCCGACCGAGGCGCCGGGCTCGGCCAGCGCCGAGAAGCCGACGCGCGGATCGACCGCGTCGCCCCCCGCCAGCCGCCCGCCGCCCAGATGCACCACCGCCGTGCCGACGGCGCGGGTGTCGATGGCGGCGACGATGCCGGGGCCGGGCGCCGGAACCTCGCGGATCACCGGCGCCTCGGGCAGAAGGTTCGCGTAACGCTCGACGAAATCGGCGGGGCCGCCCTGCGCCGCGACCATCTGGCCGAACCGCTCGGCGGCGCTGCCGTCCTCGATGGCGGCGCGGATCTTCGCCGCGCCCGCCTCGGCGCTGGGGGCCAGTTTGGCGAGGAACAGCACCTCGCCCGAGAGCGCGCAGGTCAGGTCCAGCAGCCGGGCGGAAGGCGCCCGCAGGGTCAGCGTGTCCATCACCTCGGCCACCTCCAGCGCATTGCCGGCGGTCAGGGCCAGCGGGCGGTCCATGTCGGTGATAAGCGCCGAAGTCCGGCAGCCCGCCCCGTTCGCCGTATCGACCAGCGAGCGGGCCAGCGCCCGGGCCTGATCGACCCCGGGCAGGAACGCGCCCGAGCCCTGTTTCACGTCGAGGACCAGCACCTGCAAGCCCGCCGCCAGCTTCTTGGACAGGATCGAGGCGGTGATCAGGTCGAGGCTTTCCACCGTGCCGGTCACATCGCGGATGGCGTAAAGCCGCTTGTCGGCGGGGGCGATGCGGTTGGAGGCGCTGACGATGGCGCAGCGCGTCTCGCGCATCAGGGCCCGCAGCCGGGGCTCGGAGACGTCGACATTGTACCCCGGGATCGCTTCCAGCTTGTCGAGCGTACCGCCGGTATGCCCCAGCCCCCTGCCCGAGACCATCGGCACATAGGCGCCGCAGCAGGCCAGCGCCGGGGCCAGCAGCAGGCTGATCGAATCCCCCACCCCGCCCGTCGAATGCTTGTCGACCACCGGTCCGGGCAGATCCCAGGTCAGCACATCGCCCGAATCGCGCATGGCGCGGGTCAGGGCGACGCGGCAATCCTCGGGCACGCCCTTGAGCAGGACCGCCATGGCAAAGGCCCCGGCCTGGGCATCGGTGACCTTGCCGCTGGCCAGCCCGCGCGCGAACCAGGCCATCCCCTCGGGCGAGGCCCGCCCGTCGCGTACCGATTCGATGACCGCGCGGGAATCCATCAGGCCCGGTCCATGTGTTCGGGACCGAAGGCGCCGGGCAGCAGGTCGGTCATGGTCATGGTCATGGCCGACCCGTCGAGCGTGGCCATGGTGATCCGCGCCTCGGGCCCGGCGAATTCGCGGATCTTCTGGCGGCACCCCCCGCAGGGCGTGGTGGGCGTCTCGGAATCGGCGACAACGACGATCTCGGCGATGCGCGTGTCACCACCCGCGATCATCGCCGCGATGGCCCCGGCCTCGGCGCAGGTGCCCTCGGGATAGGCCACGTTCTCGACGTTGCAGCCGGGATAGATCACCCCCGACCCGGCCCGGATCGCGGCGCCGACCTTGAAGCGGGAATAGGGGACATAGGCCCTCTCACGGACGGCGAGAGCGGCTTCGAGCAGGTCCTGGGGAGGATTCATGGGGATTCCCGGCTAAGTTTGACCGTTTGATCCAGCTTTGCCCAGCCCGCCGGGCGATGCAACCCCTCGCTCGCGCCCCCGCCGCGGCCTCGGCGGAGAGGCGGGCGAGGGGGGGGGCCGGGCAGGCGCGGACCCTTGGCCGAGGCGCCCGTGTCACGCGGGCAAGGGCGTATTTGGGGCAGAATGAAAGGGCGGGCGCCGGGAAAGAGTCACTCCGGCAGGATTTCGGTGTCCGGCTTGCCGGGCAGCGTGACCTCCAGCAGTTCCAGATCCGGGGTCGGATCGGCGTAGCGGGTGGCGAGGCCCGGGGGAATCACGAAGGCATCGCCCTCGGCCAGGCGGAAGGGCTCCTTGCCCTCGCCCTCCAGCGTCAGGCCGCCCGCCATGACATAGGTGAACAGGATGTCGCCCCGGTGCCGCGTCCAGACGGTCGGGCCGCCATCGGGGCGTGCAACCATGACCGATGCAACCCCGCGCGTATTCTGGTCAATCGTGGTATCACGGGCCTGAAACCCGGGGAGGCGGAAGGGATGATAACGGCCCTCGGCGCCGATGTTATGGACGAAACGCTGGCCCTGCCACTCGCGGTCGGGGCGCTGCTGCGGCGTGGGCAGGGTCATCACGTGGTCGATTTCGGTGATATGGTCGGCCGGGACGCCAATCTCGATCACCTCGATCCCGTCCGAGGCCTCGCAGACCCGGTGGCGGATCTCGGGCGGCTGGATGAAGCAATCGCCGGCCTTGAGGCGGCGCATGCCGCCCTGATCCTCGTAAAGGACATCGACCCAGCCCTTGACGCAGAAGATCAGCTGAAAGCCGACGCGGTGGAAATGCACCATGTCCGGCACCGGCCCGCCGTCCGGAATGCGGATATGGCTGGCGATCATCGCGCCCCCCAGCCGCGAGGGCACCAGGTCGCGGTACTGCATCCCCGCGCGCCCCACCACCCAGGGCGCCTGATCCGCCAGGCGGCGGACGACGAAGGCATGGTCGGTTTCGGGCAGCACGAGCGGCGGGTTCAGATCGTCGATCTCGACCCGCGTGCCATTCGGCGCGGTCAGCACGCGCGGCCCGGCCAGCCGGGCGGCATCGTCGGTCAAGAGCCGCAGCGTGCCGGGGGCCTCGGGCGCGCCCTTCTCGATCCTCAGCCGCAGCCCATGGCCCGACAGCACGGCGACCGACGGGTCGTCGGCCGGATAGATCATGTCCAGCCGGAAGCCCAGCTCGCGGGTATAGAACGGCAGGTCGTTGCGCAATTCCTGCGTCGGCAGGCGGATCTCGGCCCGGGTTTCGGTCATGGCTCACCCCCTTGTCGCGGGCAGTCTGCGCAGCGCCGGGGCCGAAGTCCAGAGCGTGTTTACGCCACCAGCCGCAAGCGGACACTGGCGTTTTTCCGGAAATGGTTTAAGGCTGAACCAAATTTGAGGAGGTGCCGATGAGCGAGTCTCAGAAGGAACAGGCGAGGCAGGCGCTGCGGGCCGCGGCGCTGTTCTACCACGAATTCCCCAAGCCCGGGAAACTGGAGATCCGGGCGACCAAGCCGCTCGCCAACGGCCGCGACCTGAGCCTGGCCTATTCGCCGGGCGTGGCCGAGGCCTGCCTCGAGATCAAGGCCGACCCCTCGACCGCCGCGCGCTATACCAGCCGCGGCAATCTGGTCGCCGTCGTCTCGAACGGGACCGCCGTGCTGGGGCTGGGCAATATCGGCGCGCTGGCGTCAAAACCGGTGATGGAGGGCAAGGCGGTCCTCTTCAAGAAATTCGCCAATATCGACTGTTTCGACATCGAGCTGAACGAGCCCGACCCCTACAAGCTGGCCGATATCGTCTGCGCGCTGGAACCGACCTTCGGCGCCATCAACCTTGAGGACATCAAGGCGCCCGATTGCTTCATCGTTGAACGGATCTGCCGCGAGCGGATGGGGATCCCGGTGTTCCACGACGACCAGCACGGCACCGCCATCGTCGTGGGCGCCGCGGCGGTCAATGCGCTGAAACTCTCGAACCGCGAATTCGCCGATATCAAGGTCGTCTCGACCGGCGGCGGGGCGGCGGGGATCGCCTGCCTCAACATGCTGCTGAAACTCGGCGTCAAGCGCGAGAATGTCTGGCTGTGCGACATCCACGGGCTGGTCTACGAGGGCCGGACCGAGGACATGAACCCGGAAAAGGCCGCCTTCGCCCAGTCCAGCGACAAGCGGACCCTGGCCGAGGTGATCGAGGGCGCCGACCTGTTCCTGGGCCTCAGCGGCCCGGGGGTCCTGAACCCCGAGATGGTGGCGCAGATGGCCGCCGATCCGATCATCTTCGCGCTGGCCAACCCCACGCCCGAGATCATGCCGGACGAGGTGCACGCCGTGGCCCCGGGCGCGATCATGGCCACCGGACGGTCGGATTTCCCCAACCAGGTCAACAACGTCCTGTGCTTCCCCTTCATCTTCCGCGGCGCGCTGGATGTCGGCGCCACGACCATCAACGACGAGATGGAAGTGGCCTGCGTCGAGGGGATCGCGAAACTCGCCCGCGCCACGACCTCGGCCGAGACGGCGGCGGCCTATCAGGGCGAGACGCTGACCTTCGGGCGCGACTACCTGATCCCCAAGCCCTTTGACCCGCGGCTGATCGGCGTCGTCGCCTCCTCCGTGGCGAAGGCGGCGATGGAGACGGGCGTCGCCACCCGGCCGATCGAGGATCTCGCGGCCTACAAGAACAGCCTCGACCATTCGGTGTTCCGCTCGGCGCTGCTGATGCGGCCGGTGTTCCAGGCCGCCCGCGCCGCCTCGCGCCGGCTGGTCTTTGCCGAGGGCGAGGATGAGCGCGTGCTGCGCGCGGCCCAGGCCGTGTTGCAGGAAACCACCGAGGTGCCGATCCTGATCGGCCGCCCCGAGGTGATCGAGCGGCGGCTGGAGCGTTACGGGTTGCCGATCAAGCCGGGCCGCGATTTCGAGGTGGTGAACCCGGAAAACGACCCCCGCTACCGCGATTACTGGGAGACGTACCACGGGCTGATGGCCCGGCGCGGCGTCACCCCGGATACGGCACGCGCCATCCTGCGCACCAATACCACCGCCATCGGCGCGATCATGGTGCACCGGGGCGAGGCCGACAGCCTGATCTGCGGCGCCTTCGGGCAATTCTCGTGGCATCTGAACTACGTCCGGCAGGTGCTGGCCCGTGACGGGCTGCGCCCGGTCGGCGCGCTGAGCCTGATGATCCTGCCCGAGGCCGGGCCGCTGTTCATCGCCGACACCCAGGTGAACCCCGAACCGACCCCGCAGCAGGTCGCCGACAACGTGATCGGCGCCGCCCGCCATGCGCGGCGCTTTGGCGTGGTGCCGAAAGTGGCGCTGTGTTCGCATTCGCAATTCGGCACGATGGACACCACCTCGGGCCGCAGGATGCGGGACGCGCTGGAGATCCTCGACCAGATGGGCCTCGACTTCGAATACGAGGGCGAGATGCATGTGGATTCGGCGCTGGACCCGGCGGTGCGCGAGCGGATCATGCCGCAATCGCGGATGGAGGGGGCGGCCAACGTGCTGGTCTTCGCCAATACCGACGCGGCAAGCGCCGTGCGCAACATCCTCAAGACCCGCGCGCAGGGGCTGGAGGTCGGGCCGATCCTGATGGGCATGGGCAACCGGGCGCATATCGTCACCCCCTCGATCACCGCCCGCGGCCTGTTGAACGTGGCGGCCATCGCCGGGACCCCGGTGTCGCATTACGGCTGAGTCGAGGCCGCGACAGCTGCAAAGACAGAGGAGAGGCCGGTTTGCAAACCTGCCTCTCCTCTTGGCTTTCAGGGCCGATCTCGGCCAGATTTGCAAAGGTTTGCTGCGACATTCGGTCCTGTTCTGCAAATTTCTGCACCTGCATCCTTGCTGACATTCGGTAACAGAGTTGCGTGACGCGCTGCGAGAGGCGTAATTCAGGCGCAGGATGAGGAGGATGTTTTCATGAGCTACGCAGACGTGTATCGCCGCTCGATCACCGACCCGGAAGGGTTCTGGATGGAACAGGCGCAGGCGATCGACTGGGTGTCGGCCCCGTCGCGCGCGCTCTTCGCCGAGAATGCCCCCCTCTACGAATGGTACAAGGACGCGCAGGTCAACACCTGCTGGAACGCGGTCGACCGCCATGTCGAGGCCGGGCGCGGCGAACAGCTGGCGATCATCCACGACAGCCCGATCACCCATTCCACCAAGGGCATCACCTATCGCGAGCTGCGCGACCGGGTGGCCAGCCTCGCCGGGGCGCTCCGGGCCAAGGGCGTGGAAAAGGGGGACCGCGTCATCATCTACATGCCGATGATCCCCGAGGCGCTGGAGGCGATGCTGGCCTGCGCCCGTCTCGGCGCCATCCATTCGGTCGTGTTCGGCGGCTTTGCCGCGCATGAGCTGGCGGTGCGCATCGACGACGCCAAGCCCAAGGCGATCATCGCCGCCTCCTGCGGCCTCGAACCCGGCCGCGTGGTGCATTACAAGCCGCTGCTGGATGCCGCCATCGACGGCGCAAAGCACAAACCCGCCTTCACGGTGATCTTCCAGCGCGAACAGGAAGTGGCCAAGCTGATCGAGGGCCGGGACGTCGCCTGGCACACCTTCCAGTATGGGGTCGAGCCCGCCGAATGCGTCCCGGTCTCGGGCGATCACCCGGCCTATGTGCTCTATACCTCGGGCACCACCGGCCAGCCCAAGGGCGTGATCCGGCCGACCGCCGGGCATCTGGTGGCGCTGAACTGGACCATGACCAACCTCTACAAGATCGAGGCGGGCGACGTGTTCTGGGCCGCCTCGGACGTGGGCTGGGTCGTGGGGCATTCCTATATCTGCTACGGGCCGCTGATTGCCGGGGCCACCACCATCGTCTTCGAGGGCAAACCCGTCGGCACCCCCGATGCCGGGACCTTCTGGCGGGTGATCCAGAACCACAAGGTGAAGAGCTTCTTCACCGCGCCGACCGCGCTGCGCGCGATCAAGCGCGAGGATCCCTCGGGCAGTTTCATCAAGGAATACAACCTGAAGAACCTGCAGGCGCTGTTCCTCGCCGGCGAACGGGCCGATCCCGCCACCATCGAATGGGCGCAGCAGCATCTGGGCGTGCCGGTCATCGACCATTGGTGGCAGACCGAGACCGGCTGGGCCATCGCCGGCAACCCCATGGGGATCGAGCTGCTGCCGGTCAAGGTGGGCTCGCCCACCGTCGCCATGCCGGGCTATGACGTGCAGGTGCTGGACGAGGGCGGTCACCCGCTGCCCGCCGGTCAGCTGGGCGCCATCGCCATCAAGCTGCCCCTGCCCCCCGGCACGCTGCCGACCCTGTGGAACGCCGAAGAGCGGTTCCGCAAATCCTATCTCAACACCTTTCCGGGATATTACGAAACGGGCGACGCGGGCTATATCGACGACAACGGCTATGTCTACATCATGGCCCGCACCGATGACGTCATCAACGTCGCCGGGCACCGGCTGTCGACCGGCGCCATGGAAGAGGTGCTGGCCTCGCATCCCGATGTCGGCGAATGCGCGGTGATCGGCGTCGCGGACGAGCTGAAGGGCCAGCTGCCGATGGGCTTCCTGTGCCTCAACAAGGGTATCAACCGCCCCCATGCCGAGGTCGTCAAGGAATGCGTCGGGCTGGTGCGCGACCAGATCGGTCCGGTGGCGGCCTTCAAGCTGGCCTGCGTCGTCGACCGGCTGCCCAAAACCCGCTCGGGAAAGATTCTGCGGGCCACGATGGTCAAGATTGCCGATGGCGAGGCCTTCAAGATGCCGGCGACGATCGACGATCCGGCCATTCTGGAGGAAATTCGCACGGCACTCCAAACACTGGGATATGCCCGTAGCTGAAGCAAAATTTCACGTGTTCACGACGCCCCGCCGCACCGCCGACGGGGCGTCTTGCATCCGTTGGTGGATTTCATCCCTTGATTGTGTCCCCGTTCCGCCGCAATCTAAGGCGTGTATCGGTAAAAAGAGTAATAACAAACGACTATGGAAGACTGCTTTCTCATGGGCTCGCCAGACACCATGCCGCCGGCCCTTGACAGGGCTGTGTTAGAAGCCCTCTTCGCCATGGGTGATGAAACGTTGCGTGCCGCCCTCGGCGCGCAGCTCGAGGCGGATTTCGCGCGGTTGCGGGCCGTCTTGGAGGACGGCACGCCTTACGAGGTCGGCCGTGCCGCGCACGAACTCAAGGGCCTGGCCGCGACCGTCGGTGCCGCGCGCCTGGCAGATATGGCGCGCAGCGTCGATGCGGTGGCCCAGGGTCTTTCCACCGTCGCGCTGGCCGCGGTGACAGCGCCGCTCAAGGCCGAAATCTCGGCGGTGCTGATCTCTCTGGCTGAGGTTGTCGCGGACACGCCTCGCCCATGACCTTGAAACCAGATTCCGAAACGATCCTCCTGGTCGAGGATACGCCCTCGCTGCAAATGATCTACCGGGCGGCGCTGATGCGGGCGGGCTATGCCGTCGAATGCTGCGGCACCGCGGCCGAGGGCATGGCCGCCTTCCACCGGCTCAATTCGCAGATCGTGCTGCTGGACCTGATGCTGCCCGACCGCACCGGGCTCGAGGTGATGGAAGACATCCTGCGCGAGGCGCCGCAGACCTGCGTCATCGTCATCACCGCCAATGGCTCGATCAACAAGGCGGTCGAGATGATGCGCGCGGGCGCGCATGAATTCCTGGTCAAACCCTTCGACGACCAGCGCCTGCTGGCCGCGATCGAGAACGCGCGCAAGGCGCTGCGCCACCGGCCGCAGGCGCCGCGCGATGTCTCGGCGGTGCCGGTGCTGGCGCCCTTCATCGGCCATTCGCCGACCATGCTGGAGGTGTACGACAAGATCCGCTCCGTCGCGCGCTCGATGGCGACGGTGTTCATCACCGGCGAAAGCGGCACCGGCAAGGAACTCTGCGCCGAGGCGGTGCACCAGACCTCGGCCCGGGCGGGCGGTCCCTTCGTGGCGCTGAACTGCGGCGCGATCCCGGTGGACCTGCTGGAATCCGAGGTCTTCGGCCATCTGCGCGGCAGCTTCACCGGCGCCATCAACGACAAGATCGGCGCGGCGGCGGCAGCGGACGGGGGCACGCTGTTCCTCGATGAAATCTGCGAGATGGACCTGAACCTGCAGACCAAGCTCCTGCGGTTCCTGCAGACCTCGACCATCACGCCGGTCGGCGCGACCAAGCCCCGCAAGGTCAATGTGCGGATCATCTGCGCCACCAACCGCAACCCGCTGGAAGAGGTCCGCCGCGGCCGCTTCCGCGAGGATCTCTATTACCGCCTGCACGTCGTGCCGGTCCATCTGCCACCGCTGCGCGACCGCGGCGAGGATGTGATCGAGATTTCCGAGCGGCTGATCGTGCAGATGGCGCGCGAGGAGGGGCATGTCTTCACCTCGCTGGCGCCGCGGGTGAAGGACCTGTTCCGCTCGCTGCCCTGGCCGGGCAACGTGCGCCAGCTGATCAACGTCCTGCGCAACGTTGTCGTGCTGAACGAGGGGCCACAGGTCACGGTCGAGATGCTGCCGCCCGATCTGCTGGCCGACCGACCGACCCCGGCCCCGGCACCCGAGGAACGGCCTCAGGTGACGATGTTGGATCTGAGCGGCCGCACGCTGGCCCAGATCGAGCGGATCGTCATCGAGGATGCGCTGGCCCGCCATGGCGATTCGGTGCCGAAGGCGGCGCGCGAACTGGACGTCTCGGCCTCGACCCTCTATCGCAAGCGGGAAGCGTGGGAAAAGGCCGACCGCAAGAAATGACCCCTGCCAGCCGTTCGATCCTGATTACCGGTGCCTCGTCCGGGATCGGCTATCATTGCGCGCAGGCGCTGCGCGCGCGCGGCTGGCGGGTCTTTGCCTCGTGCCGGTCGGAAGAGGATTGCGCCCGCCTCCGCGCTGAAGGGTTCGAGAGCCCGCGCCTCGATTACGCCGATCCCGCCAGTATCGAGTCCGGGCTGGCCGAGGTTCTGACTGCCACCGGCGGCACGCTGGACGCGCTTTACAACAATGGGGCGCACGCCTGCCCCGGCGCGGTCGAGGATCTGCCGACCGAGGCCCTGCGCGAGATTTTCGAGGTCAATGTCTTCGGCTGGCATGAACTCACGCGCCGGGTGATCCCGGTGATGCGGGCGCAGGGCCACGGGCGGATCGTCAATTGTTCCAGCGTGCTGGGCTTCGTCCCCTACCGCTGGCGCGGCGCTTACGGCGCCAGCAAATTCGCGCTGGAGGGGCTGACGCGCATTCTGGCGCTGGAGATGTCGGACACGCCGATCAAGGTGGTGCTGATCCAGCCCGGCCCCGTCACCTCGAAGATCCGGGTCAATTCGATCCCGCATTTCGAGCGCTGGGTCGACTGGCGCGCCAGCCCGCGCCGCGCGCAATACGAAGGCGACCTTCTGCGCCGCCTCTACCAGCCCGGCCCCAAGGACCGCTGGGAACTGGGCCCCGAGGCGGTGGCCAAGGCGCTCATCACCGCCCTTGACCATCCCTCGCCCCGCCCCAGCTACAAGGTGACGACGCCCACCAGGGTGATGGGCGTCGTCATGCGTCTGTTCCCTGAACGCTGGGTCGCGCGCTTTCTTGCGCGGCAATAGGGCGCGGCGCTTTGCCTGCTGCCTTTGTCCGCGCGCTGCGCTAAACGAAAGGCTGACGGCACCCAGACCCCGGAGGGCCCCATGCTGCTGACCGACCCCCTGTTCATCACCGCCGCGATCGCCTCGCTGATCGTGCTGGCCATCCTGATGTTCGGCATCGGGAGCTTCGCCAAGGGCGGCGAGTTCAACAAGCGCAACGCCAACAAGATCATGCGCTGGCGGCTCGGCGCGCAATTCGTCGCCGTGGTGCTGATCGTCACCTATGCCTGGCTGCGGTCGAGGGGCTGACAGATGGTTGTGCTGAACAAGATCTACACCCGCACCGGCGACAAGGGCGATACCGCGCTGGGTAACGGCTTTCGCGTGCCGAAAGACGACCTGCGGGTCGAGGCTTACGGCACCGTGGACGAGACGAATGCCACCGTCGGCATGGCCCGGCTCCATGCCGGGGGCGAGATGGATGCGGCCCTGATGCGCATCCAGAACGACCTCTTCGATTTGGGCGCGGACCTGTGCCGCCCCGATCTGGCGGGCGATGCGACGGCCGAATACCCCCCGCTCAGGATCATCGACGCGCAGGTCGACCGGCTGGAAGCCGAGATCGACGCGATGAACGCGGCGCTTGCGCCGCTGCGCAGCTTCGTCCTGCCGGGCGGCTCGGCGCTGGCCGCGCATCTGCACCTGTGCCGGACCGTGAGCCGCCGGGCCGAGCGGCTGGCCGTGGCGCTGGCGCGCGAAGGCGACACCAACCCCGCGGCGGTGAAATACCTCAACCGGCTGTCCGACTGGTTCTTCGTCGCCTCGCGCGCGGCCAACGGCAACGGCGCGGGCGATGTGCTCTGGGTGCCGGGCAAGAACCGCTAACCGCGGGGCCCGGCGGGCAGACGCATCGCCGCCACCGAATTCTCCCACAGCACATAGCCGCATTCGGCCATCTCGCGGCTCATCGGATCCCTGAGCCGCAGCGCCGCGCGGAACATCAGATCCCCCAGCCGCGGGTTCATCACCGCCAGGTTCATCCGCTCGGCCATCGCTCGGGGCATGATCCGCGTGGCGGTGCGGAAATCCTCCCAACTGCGACCGGCGCGGGCGTCGGGGGCGCAGGCGCGCCCGGCCAGAACCTGCGCCCAGAACGACAGCTGCGCCCTGAGCGGCTGATCCTCGACCCAGGCCATCAGCGCCGGCAGGCCCCGGCCGAAAGTGCCGAGGTATTCGAGCGTGTCGAGCAGCCGGGCCGACCCCGTCGCCAGCGCCTCGTCCACCAGCGCCATCAAGGCGCGGTCGAGCGCCCGGCGCGCCGGTTCCGGCAGCGCCCCCGGCAGGCCGCAGGCCAGCAACCGCCGGGTCCAGGCGGCGGGCTCGACGAACCACCAGTCGCGGCGCAGCGCCGACAGGCCCGGCCCCGCCTGCAGCATCTCGGCCGCCAGCGCCTCAAGCACCTTGACCAGCATGGCAAATCCCTCGGCCGCGTGATCCTGGGCGCGATCCGTGGACAGAGGACCGATCGGCCGCCCGTCGGCGTGATGCGCGGCCGCCGCGGCGAACCAGTGGCTCACCGCCTCGGGCGGGATGGCGGCAAGCGGCCGTGTCTCCAGGCAGAGCAGAACCTCGGGCGGCAGGCATTGGTCACAGGTGCAGATCAGCGCCAGCGGACCGAGGCGGTCGGGGGCGAAGCCCTGCAGCACCCGCAGGGCGTGGTCGAGGTCGCTTTCGGTCAGGGTCGCCATCGGAAGTCCCTTTCGGCTTGCGTTGCCATGGGTCGCCCCGGCCCCGCACCCGGTTCAACCGCGCCCGCTCACGATGCCGCTAACAGCAGGCCGACGCGGCGTCCCTCGGCGGTCGAGGGTCGTTTTTCCCCTGTTTTCCGCGCCGCAGAGAGGCTAGGAAACGGGGCAGCAGCCATGCGCCCGTCGGCCCCGGCCGGACGGACCACGAGAAAGGGAGAGGACGCCCATGAAAATCCTGGTGCCCGTGAAGCGGGTTATCGACTACAACGTGAAGGTTCGCGTGAAGGCGGACGGGTCTGGTGTTGACCTTGCGAACGTGAAGATGTCGATGAACCCCTTCGACGAGATCGC
>NZ_QDDR01000010.1 GCF_003075525.1 Pararhodobacter aggregans
CCGCCCGCCCTTCGTCTTTGTTCCAGAAATATCCTCGGGGTTTCCAAAGGGGGGCGTGCCCCCCTTTGGGCGGGGGGTGCGGGGGGCGGCAGCCCCCCGCCTCCGGTCGCCCGACGCCCAGACGCCCAGGGCGTCGGGGCCGAGGGCGAAACCCCTCCTCCTCTGGACCTTCGCCGCGCCGGGGTGTTTAACTCGCGCAGCATGACAGAGGGAGAGGCATGATGGCCGTCGGTTCGCGCATCCGCACCTGGTTCGAGGGAAGCTGGCACGAGGGCGATGTCCCGGTGATGAAGGCCGCCGATCACGGCGCCTGGCTGGGCAGCACGGTTTTCGACGGCGCCCGCTACGTGGACGGGCTGACCCCCGACCTCGACCTGCATCTGGCCCGCGTCAACCGCTCGGCCGAGGCGCTGATGATCCAGCCCTCGATGAGCGTCGAGCAGATGCTGGACATCACCCGTGAGGGGCTCGAAGGTTTCGCGCCTGCCGTCTATATCCGGCCGATGTACTGGTCGGTCCACGGCGGCCCCTCGGGCGTGCTGGCGACTTATGGCGACACCGGCTTCGCGCTCTGCCTCGAAGCCATCCCCATGGCGCCCGAGGAGGCGACGACCACGCTGACCACCACCCGCTTCCGCCGCCCGACGCTCGACGTGGCGGTCACCAATGCCAAGGCCGGCTGCCTCTATCCCAACAACGCAAGGATGCTGGCCGAGGCCAATGCCAAGGGCTTCGGCAACGCGCTGGTGCAAGACAGCAACGGCAATGTCGCGGAATCGGCCACGGCGAATGTGTTCATGGTCAAGGATGGCGAGGTCTTCACCCCCATCGCCAACGGCACCTTCCTCAGCGGCATCACCCGCGCCCGCCACATCAAGAACCTGCGCGCCGATGGCGTCACGGTGCATGAGGCGGTGCTCACCCTCGACGATTTCCGCGGCGCGGACGAGGTGTTCCTGTCGGGCAACATGTCCAAGGTCACCCCGGTCAGCGCCTTCGACGACGTGACCTATGCCATCGGCCCCGTCACCCGCCGCACGCGGCAGCTCTACTGGGATTGGGCGGCCTCGGCCCGGTGAGGGAACGCTCGCGCCTCTTCCGACGGGTGCGGATCCTCTACCGGGGGCGGACCGAATACGCCAAGCGCTTCCGCTACGGGCTGATCGTCTTCGACGTCGCCTCGATCCTCTATTTCATCATCGCCGCCGCCCTGCCCTATTCGGGCTGGGTGACGGCGATCAACCTCGGGCTCGGGCTGGTGATCCTGCTCGATTTCCTGGCCCGGCTCTGGGTCGACGACAACCGGCGGCGCATGCTGCTCAGGATCTACACCATCGCCGATATCGTGGTGCTGCTGTCGCTGCTCGTCGCGCCCTTCCTCAGCCATGACATCACCTTCCTCAGGATCCTGCGGGGCTTGCGGCTCCTGCATTCCTATCACCTGATCACCGACCTCAGGCGCGACTGGAAACTGTTCCGCCGGCACGAGGAGACCTTCGTCGCGGGCCTGCATCTGTTCGTTTTCCTGTTCGTGACGACCTCGCTGGCCTTCGCCCTGTTCTTTCCGGCCCATACCGGCTTTGCCGCCTATGTCGACGCGCTCTATTTCACCGTCGCCACGCTCACGACCACGGGCTTTGGCGACATCACCCTGCACACGACCGGCGGGAAACTCTTCTCTGTGGCGGTCATGGTGGTGGGCGTGGCGCTCTTCGTGCAATTCGCCCGCGCCCTCTTCCAGCCGCCCAAGGTGCGCTACGAATGCCCGACCTGCGGCCTCAACCGCCACGATCCCGACGCCGTTCATTGCAAGCATTGCGGCGAACAGCTGAAGATCACGACATCCGGCTATCGCGACTGACCGCCCACCCCGCCCGACGCCCGCCGCTTCTGGACAGCCCGCGGAGCATCCGCCAATATGGCCCGACCAACCGGAGACACTGAATGCGCAAGTTCCTCGTCGTGCTGGACGACAGCCGCGAATGCCTGAACGCGATCCGCTTCGCCGCACTCCGGGCTGCCCATACCGGCGGCGGCGTCACCATCCTGTCGGTCATCCCGCCCGAGGAATTCCAGCACTGGATCGGCGTGGCCGACCTGATGCGCGAGGAAGCGCGCGAGCGCATCGAGGCTCATTTCGAGGTCTTCGCCAAATGGATGCGCGACAAACACGGGATCCAGCCCGACCTGGTGATCCGCGAGGGCAAGCCCGTGGACGAGATCCTGGGCCTGATCGAGGAAGACCCCGAGATCGGGATCCTGGTCCTCGGCGCGGGTTCGGACCGGGCGGGCCCCGGCCCGCTGGTCACGCAGCTGAGCCGCAACTCGGGCTCGCTGCCGGTGCCGATCACCATCGTGCCCGGCACCATGGACAAGGCCCGGATGGAAAAGATCGCCTGATCAGCGCCAGCGCTCCAGCCTGAGACCCGCATCCCGCCCCTCGCCGAACCCCGCCTCGGGGCCGAGGCCGGTGGCGGGGTCGAGGAAGCGCTCGGCCTCGGCCTCGGCCTTCAGATGCCGGTCCAGGAACGCCGCGGCGAAATGCTGGGCGATGGCGTTCATCCGCACCGAGTCCCAGACCGCATCGGCGTAATGCAGGAAGGGCGCCCAGCCCAGCTTGGCGCTCAGCGCGTGGCTTTCCACGGGCGCGGGGATCGGCGCCGCGGCATTGTGGCCCGCGTTGAGGAAGGTCAGCAGCAGACCCCGCGCCGACTCGGCAATGCCGCGCATCCCGTCATAGCCCGAGGTCTCGTCCCGGTCCCCGGCCATCACCAGCACCGGCAACCCCGCCAGCGCGCCAAGACCCGCGGGCGACCAGAGCCCGTGGCTGTTACCGAAGGGACCGATGGCGATGACCGCTTTCAGCGCCTCGGGCGGCGGCGGTGCGGCACCTTCCAGATGGCCGGCCAGCAGGTCATGGGGCGGCGCATGCTCATGATCGCGGACGGCGGGGGCAAGCCCCGCCCCCGCCGTCACCAGCGCCCCGTAGCCGCCCATGGAATAGCCGATGATCGCCGCCTCGGCCCCGGCGTTCGGTAACTCCGCCAGCGCGCCCAGCAGGAAGCGCTGGTCGAGCGGCCGGTGGTGCAGCGTCGCGCCGAACGGGCCCTGATCCTCGTAGGTGCTGTCGGGATGGTCGGCGGCCGCCACCAGATACCCGCGCGAGGCCAGAGCCTCGGCCAGATGCGCCAGCAGGTAGCGGTTGCCCGGATAGCCATGCGAGATCAGCACCAGCGGAAACCGGCCCGGCGCCGGATTGGCATTGCGCGCGGCCCGGCCCTGCAGGGTGATCGGCGTCTCGCCGTCGCGCAAAAGCGTGCGATAGGTGCCGCCCGCCCGCGTGTTGGTCAGCGCCGGATACCAGAGCTCCGTCACCAGCGCCCGGGGCCTGCGCACCACCGCCTCGGTCGAGGCCGCGACATCCACGCGGTCGGGATCGGTGACGGTGAGGGTCCGCACGCCCACCGGCAGGGGACCGGGACCGGCCAGAGGCGGGGAATCGGGGCGGGTGGCGTCGACGCGGTTGTGCTGGCTCATGGCGCGAAGACTGCATCCCGATCCCGGCCTGCGCAAGGTTGCCCGGCCCGGTCAATCCGCGTATCAGCGGGCCAGCGCCCAAGACGGAGTCCCGCCCGATGTCCCAGCCCGCCCCCCTTCCCGCCGACGACCGCCTGATCGTCGCCCTTGATGTACCCAATGTGGTGCAGGGGCTCGAAATCGCCCGGCGCCTCGGCGATCAGGTCAGCTTCTACAAGATCGGCCTCGGCATGCTGACCGGCGGCGGGCTGGCGCTGGCCAACGAGATGAAGCAGGAGATGGGCAAACGCATCTTCCTCGACATGAAATTCTTCGACATCCCGGCCACGGTCGAAGCGGCGGTGCGCGGCATCGCCCGCTTCGACCTCGATTTCCTGACCGTGCACGGGGACCCGACTGTGGTCCGCGCCGCGCGCGAGGGCGCGGCGGGCAGCGGGCTGAAGATCCTGGCGGTGACGGTGCTGACGGCGATGGACCGCGCCGACCTCGACGCCGCGATGATCGTGCCGGGCGAGATGGCCGATATCGTCACCGAACGCGCCGAGCGCGCCTTCGCCGCGGGCGCCGATGGCGTGATCGCCAGCCCGCACGAAGCCGCCCGGATCCGCGCCCTGCCCGGCGCGGCGGGCCGGCTGATCGTGACCCCGGGGGTTCGGCCCGCCGGCTCGGCCGCCAACGACCAGAAACGCATCGCCACCCCGGCCGAGGCGGTGCGCGCCGGCGCCGACCACATCGTCGTGGGCCGCCCGGTCTGGAACGCCCAGGACCCGGCCGCCGCCGCCCGCGCCATCGTCGTGGAACTGGCGGGCACCTGAAAGGGGCGAGGGGTTTCGCCCTCGTTGCCCGCTGCCGCGAGCGCCTCGGGCGACCAGCGGCGCGGCTTCGCCGCGCCGAAGAAGGGGGGCTTTCTGCCCCCCTCTTGGCCCAAGGGCCAATTCACCCCCCGAGGATATTTAGGGCGCAAAGAAGGCGGCATAACGCCCTCTTAACCTTCATCTTTGTTCTCTAAATATCCTCGGGGGTTTCCAAAGGGGGCCCGAGGGTCCCCTTTGGCGGGGGGCGCGGGGGGCTGGCCCCCCGCCTCCTCCCGGCCCGCGCCAGTCACAGAGGCTCGATATCGCCCTCGGCACGGGTCGCATGGAATTCAGCCACGAAGGCCGCAAGCCGACCGCCTGCGATGGCGGCGCGCAGGCCTGCCATCAGGTCCTGATAATACTGCAGATTGTGCCAGGTCAGCAGCATGGAGCCGATGATCTCGTCGGCCTTCACCACATGGTGCAGATAGGCCCTCGAATAGGACCGGCAGGCCGGGCAGGTGCAGGCCTCGTCCAGGGGGCGGGGATCGTCGCGGTGGCGGGCGTTGCGCAGATTGACCGAGCCGCGGCGCGTCCAGGCCTGCCCCGTCCGCCCCGAACGCGAGGGCAGCACGCAATCCATCATGTCGACGCCGCGTTCGACCGCGCCCACGATGTCGTCGGGCTTGCCCACGCCCATCAGGTAGCGCGGCTTGTCCTCGGGCAGGAAGCCGGGCGCGTAATCGAGGACGCCGAACATCGCCGCCTGCCCCTCGCCCACCGCCAGCCCGCCGATGGCGTAGCCCTCGAAGCCGATCTCGCGCAGCGCCGCTGCCGATTCCTCGCGCAGGTCGCGGGTGACGCCGCCCTGCATGATCCCGAACAGCGCATGGCCCGGCCGGTCGCCGAAGGCCTCGCGCGAGCGGCGGGCCCAGCGCATCGACATGCGCATCGACTCGGCCACCACCTTGTCCTCGGCCGGCAGCGCCGGGCATTCGTCGAAGGCCATGACGATGTCGGAGCCCAGAAGCCGCTGGATCTCCATCGAGCGCTCGGGCGTCAGCATATGCTTGGAGCCGTCGATATGCGAGGCGAAACGCACCCCCTCCTCGGTCAGTTTGCGCAACGATGCCAGGGACATGACCTGGAACCCGCCGGAATCGGTCAGGATCGGCCGTTCCCAGTTCATGAACCTGTGCAGCCCCCCCAGCGCCGCGATCCGCTCGGCCGTCGGGCGCAGCATCAGGTGATAGGTATTGCCCAGCAGGATGTCGGCGCCGGTCGCGCGCACGCTTTCCGGCATCATCGCCTTGACCGTGCCCGCCGTGCCGACCGGCATGAAGGCCGGCGTGCGGATCTCGCCCCGGGGGGTGTGGATCACCCCGGTGCGCGCCGCCCCGTCCACCGCACTCAGCTCAAAGGAAAACCGCTCGACCATCCGTCACCTCGCTTTGGCCGCGCTTTTAGCCGCTCGCGGCTGCTCTTGCCAGCCCGGGCCGGGAGCGGCACACTCGCGCCCATGAGCACCCTGACCGAAAGCCGCGCGGGCGGCATCCTGACCCTGACGCTGGAAAACGGCGTCGCGCATCCCTTGTCGCTGGGCATGATCCGCGCCCTGCACCGGGCCATCACGGGCGCGCAGACCGACCCCGAGACCCGGGTGATCCTGGTCCATGGGCCGGGGCGCATCTTCAGCGCCGGGCACGATCTGAAGGAGATCGCCGCCCATCGCGCCGATCCCAACCGGGGCGCGGCCTATATCCGCGCGCTTTTCGAGGAATGCGCGGCGATGATGCAGGCGCTCGCCACCTCGCGCAAACCGACCCTCGCCCGGGTCGAGGGGCTGGCCACCGCCGCGGGCCTGCAACTGATCGCGTCCTGCGATCTGGCCTTCCTGTCCGAGAATGCCCGCGTCTGCCTGCCGGGCGTCAAGCGCGGCGGCTTCTGCACCACGCCGGCGGTCGGCGTCGGCCGCAAGGCCTCGCGCGCGGCGCTGATGGAGCTGGTGCTGACCGGCGCCGAGAAACCGGCCGATTGGGCGCTGCGGGCCGGGCTTGCGACCGAGGTCCTGCCCGAGGCGGAACTGGCCGGGCGCGTGGCCGAGGTGGCGGAAACGCTCGCCGGGCGCTTCTCGCCCATCTCGGAGGACGGGCTGGCCGCGACGAGGCGGCAGCTGGAACTGCCGCTCGATCAGGCCTATGCGCTGGCGACCGAGGCGATGATCGGCCATTTCATGGACCCCGCCCTGCCGGACCCGATCCTGCCGCGGAAGAATGCGGCGGCGGCGGAATGACAGGGGCCCCCTTTACGCACCCCCGGGGAAAACTTATATCTTCGCTCAGGAATACCTGAGCCCCGAGGAAGGCATGGACGCCTCGCAGAACCAAGAGCCCGCCGAAGGCACCCCGCTGATCGCGCCCTCGACCACCGAACACCCGCTTTACGAGCCGGTGGTCGATGCCTGTCGCACGGTCTTCGACCCCGAGATCCCGGTCAATATCTATGACCTGGGGCTGGTCTATACCGTGGCCATCGACCCCGAGAACAAGGTGAAGATCGTCATGACCCTGACCGCCCCGGGCTGCCCGGTGGCCGGCGAGATGCCCGGCTGGGTGCAGGATGCCGTGGGCTCGGTCCCCGGCGTGCAGGATGTCGACATCGACATGACCTTCGACCCGCAATGGGGGATGGAGATGATGTCGGATGAGGCCCGTCTTGAACTGGGGTTCATGTAAGTGTTCGGCATTCCCGGAAAATCCCCCGTCACCCTGACGCCCGCCGCCGAGCGGCACGTCGCGCGGCTGATGTCCAGGCAGGGCAAGATGGGCCTGCGGATCGGCGTCAAGAAGGGCGGCTGCGCGGGGATGGAATACACGATGGATTTCGCCGACGAGATCGAGCCGCATGAGGAGATCGTGCAGCAGGGCGAGGCCCGGGTGCTGATCGCGCCGATGGCGCAGATGTTCCTTTTCGGCACCGAGATCGACTACCAAACCGGGCTGCTGGAATCGGGCTTCAAGTTCCGCAACCCCAATGTCTCGGAGGCCTGCGGCTGCGGCGAGAGCGTGAAGTTCGAGGATGTCGAGACGCTGAAGGCCAAGCTCGACGCGGCCAGCAAGGCCGGGTGAGAATGTTCGGGTGAAGGCGGGGGGCGGCCGCCCCCCGCGCCCCCTGCTTCAAGGGGGTCTGCAACCCCCTTGAAAATCCCCCTGCGCGTATTTCCGGCAGAATGAAGAACGGGCGCGGCGTATGGCCGGGCCCGTGGGACTTTCTTGAGACATGGTGAACGGCAGGCGCCAAGTCCTCGATCTCTCAGGGCCTGGCCGGGTGTCCCGCGCGCGGGACACCCGCCTGGATCATTCCTCGCCCGGCAGGATCCGCACGCCGCCCTTGGCCGCCGAGGAGGCGAACATCGCATAGGCCTTCAGCGCGGTCGACACGGCGCGCTTGCGGGGGGCGGCGGGTTTCCAGGGCAGCGGGCCCTTGGCGGCGCGGCGGGCCTCCAGCGTGGCATCGTCCACCGCCAGGTTGATCGAGCGGTTGGGGATGTCGATCTCGATCCGGTCGCCGGTTTCCACGAGGCCGATCAGCCCGCCCTCGGCCGCCTCAGGCGAGGCATGGCCGATCGACAGGCCCGAGGTCCCTCCCGAGAACCGCCCGTCGGTCAGCAGCGCGCAGGCTTTGCCCAGACCTTTCGACTTCAGGTAGCTGGTCGGATAGAGCATCTCCTGCATGCCCGGCCCGCCCTGCGGCCCCTCGTAGCGGATGACGACCACATCGCCTTCCTTGACCTTGCCGGTCAGGATGCCGCTCACCGCGTCGTCCTGGCTTTCATAGACCCGCGCCGTGCCGGTGAATTTCAGGATCGACTCGTCCACGCCCGCCGTCTTCACGATGCAGCCGTTGAGCGCGATGTTCCCGAAGAGGACCGCCAGCCCGCCGTCCTTCGAAAAGGCATGCTCGACATTGCGGATCACGCCCTTGTCGCGGTCGGCATCCAGCGCCTTGTAGCGGTTGTCGGTCGAGAAGGCCTGCGTGGTCCGCACCCCGCCGGGGGCTGCGCGGTAGAACTGATCCACCGCCGGGTCATTCGCCGTCTTGATGTCCCAGGTCGCCAGCGCCTCGGCCATGGAGCCCGAATGCACGGTGCGCGCCGCGCCATGCAGGAGGCCCCCGCGATGCATCTCGCCCAGGATGCCCATGATGCCGCCGGCGCGGTGCACGTCCTCCATATGGACGTTCTGCGTGTTGGGCGCGACCTTGCACAGGCAGGGCACCTTGCGGCTCAGCCGGTCGATATCGGTCATGGTGAAATCGACCTTGCCCTCATAGGCGATGGCCAGAAGGTGCAGCACGGTGTTGGTGGACCCGCCCATGGCGATATCCAGCGACATGGCGTTCTCGAACGCCTCGAAGGTCGCCACCTCGCGCGGCAGATAGCCGGGCTCGTCCCCTTCGTAATGGGCCTTGGTGATCTCGACGATCCGGCGACCGGCGCGCAGGAAGATCTCCTTGCGGTCGGCGTGCGTGGCCAGCATCGAGCCGTTGCCGGGCAGCGCCAGACCCAGCGCCTCGGCGAGGCAGTTCATCGAGTTCGCCGTGAACATGCCGGAACACGAGCCGCAGGTCGGGCAGGCGTTTTCCTCGAATTCCTGCACCTGCGCGTCGGTGTAATTGTCATCCGCCGCCACGATCATCGCGTCGATCAGGTCGACCTTGCGCACGAGGTCACCGATCTGCACCTTGCCGGCCTCCATCGGGCCGCCGGACACGAAGATGGTCGGGATGTTCAGCCGCATGGCGGCCATCATCATGCCGGGGGTGATCTTGTCGCAGTTCGAGATGCAGACCATCGCATCGGCGCAATGGGCGTTGACCATGTATTCCACGCTGTCGGCGATCAACTCGCGCGAGGGCAGCGAATAGAGCATCCCGTCATGGCCCATGGCGATACCGTCATCGACGGCGATCGTGTTGAATTCCTTGGCCACGCCGCCCGCCGCCTCGATCTCGCGCGCGACCATCTGGCCGAGGTCCTTGAGGTGGACGTGACCGGGCACGAATTGCGTGAAGCTGTTGACGACGGCGATGATCGGCTTGCCGAAATCGCTGTCGGTCATCCCCGTGGCGCGCCAGAGGCCCCGGGCCCCGGCCATGTTGCGCCCATGGGTGGAACGCCTCGAACGGTATTGCGGCATGGTCAGGCTCTCCCTTGGCTGTTGGCCGTCCATAGCGTGTTTGCCGGGCAGAGGGAAGATCTGCGGCGCCTTGCCCGCTTGGCCCCGGGGCCGATCCGTGGTCTGTTGCGCGGCAAGAATGGGAGGACCCGATGAAGAAACTCGCCGCCGGAAACTGGAAGATGAACGGGCGCACCGCCCAGCTGACCGAGGCCATGGCGCTGGCCGCCGCCCATCCCTCCCCCACGGTCGATGTGCTGCTCTGCCCGCCCGCCACCCTGCTTGCCGCCATGGCGCAGGCGATGGTCGGCACGGCGGTGGCACTCGGCGGGCAGGATTGCCACGCCGCCGAGAAGGGCGCGCATACCGGCGACATCGCGGCGGCGATGCTGGTGGATGCGGGCGCCTCCCATGTGATCCTCGGCCATTCCGAGCGCCGCGCCGATCATGGCGAAAGCTCGGCGGATGTCGCGGCCAAGGTGCGCGCCGCCTGGGCGGCGGGGCTCACCGCCATCGTCTGTCTGGGCGAGACCGAGGCGCAGCGCGACGCGGGCGAGACGCTGGCGGTGATCGGCGCGCAGCTCGCGGGCTCCCTGCCCGAAGGCGCCAGCGCGGAAAACACCGTCATCGCCTATGAACCCGTCTGGGCCATCGGCACCGGCCGCACCCCCACGCCCGAGCAGATCGCCGAGGTCCACGCCTTCCTGCGCCAGAACGCGCCCGATGCGGGCATCCGGCTGCTCTACGGCGGTTCGGTCAATCCGGGGAACGCGGCGGCGATCTTCGCCCTGCCCAATGTCGATGGCGCGCTGGTCGGCGGCGCCTCGCTGAAAGCCGCGGATTTCGGCCAGATCATCACCGCCCTCGAAGCCGCCTGATCTTCATTCTGCCAAAAATACGCACGGAGGGGGTCCGGGGGAGGGGCGTGCCCCTCCCCCGCCTTTTGTTTCGGGACGGGAGGGGCGTGCCCCTGCCCCGCCTGTTTCAGTCCAGCGCCCCGGCGCGCCGCAGCGCCTCGGCGAAGGCGCGGGTATCCACCGCCAGATGCGACGAGGACATCTGCGGGAAGGGCGGCTGGGCGTCGAAGAACTGGCTGTCCACCGCCACCAGACGCCATTCCCCGTCCCGCAGGTGCATGATCGGCGAGCCGGAATCGCCCTGGGTCGTGTCGCAGGTATGGATCATCGAGCCGTCGCGATAGGCGGTCAGGATCTGGCAATCCATATGCCCCGAGGGGAAGCGCCCGGTATCCCAGCTATAGCCCATCTGGCTGACCAGATAGGTGCCGTTGCGGATCTCGGTCAGGTCGTCCTTGTTGAAGACATAGGGCCGGACATAGCCGATCTCATCGCCCAGATCGCGGTCCAGCGTCAGGATCGCCCAATCGTCGCCGTTGCCGCCATTGGGCGCGGCGCTCTGCGGTGAATAATCGGGCGCCACGACCGAGCTGACGACATGGGCGATGCCCTGTTCGGTATCGCCGTAGGCCCCGGCGCGGAAGCTGATGACCTTGGCCAGCTGCCCGTTCTCGCCCTGCATGCAATGCGCGGCGGTGGCGATCAGGCGCGGTGCGATCAGCGTCGCGGTGCAGGAGCCGTCCTCGAGCGTGAGCAGGCCCACGGCGCGCCACGGCATCTGCGTGACATCGGGATGCACCCGGTCGTCATGGCCGAAGTAATGGTCACGCAGCACCACCGGCCGGTCGCGGCCGATGCAATCGGCGGTATCGGTGAAGGCCCGGCAGGTGGCGCGGGCGCTGCCCGGCTCCTCGCAGATGCCGTTGAACGAGGTCTCGCAATTGTTCGAGCGGTTGCGCATCATGGCGACCGGCGCGCAATCGGTGCGGTCGGTGCCCGAGATGCAGGCGCCGGTGCCGATGCCCGGGTCGTCGCATTCGCCGTCATTGGCCCAGCGGCAGCTGTCGTCCGAGCCGATGGCCAGCGCCCGGCAATCCGAGGCATCGGTGCCGTTCTCGCAGGCGCCGGTGCCGCCGAAGCGGATGTCGTCGCATTCGCGGTCATTGGCCCAGCGGCAGGTATCGTTGCCCAGCTGGGCCCGGATCTCGGCCGGGACCGCATCCATCAGGCGCTGCCAGCTGGCGGCCTCGGCCCGGCAATCATTGGCGTCGGTGCCGCTTTCGCAGGCGCCGGTGCCGCCGAAGCGGGATTCGTCGCATTCGTTGTCATTGGCCCAGCGGCAGGTATTGGCCTGCGCAAGCACCGCCCCCGGCACGGCTGCCAGCAACAGCGCCGTCAGGATCAGGGGAAATCTGGTATTCCGAAATGTCTTCATGAACATGGCAAGCCCCACCGCCATAAGAATGAGGGGCCGCCCCCCGGCGAATACCCGGGGGGCGGCGGTCGCTCTCAGTGTTCGCGGTCCATGACCCATTGCGGCGAGGCGATGGTCACGCCCAGCGTCGCCATGCCACCCGCCCCCGCGTAGCTGCCGGCGAAGACCGCATAGGCCCCGGCCTGCGGGTTCGGGATCATGACGCCCGGGTTCAGCTGCTCGAAATCGTCGTTGCAATAGATCCGCCCGTCGGGCGCCACGACCGTCAGCGTGCCGTCGGTATCGGCGACCATGTAGACCATGAGCTGCGGCAGACCCTCGACCGCGTCGATCACCAGATCCGGCTGGCCGGGGGTGATGTAGCCCGCGCAGCCGTCGCCCATGCCGAAGGCCTCGGTCTGGCTGGGGGTGATGTCGAAGATCACCCGCGGGTCGATCCTTGTGTCCGGGCCGAAGCTCAGCCGCGCGACCGAGGGCTCGGCGGTGACATTGAGCGTCGAGGGCGCGGTCTGGCCACCGGCCAGCGCGGTGGCGTTCCAGTTGGGCTCTCCCATCGAGGCATAGAGGTTGTAGGTCCCCCCCGCCCCCGGCGCGTAGCTGCCGACATAGACCAGATAATCGCCCGGCTGGGCGGCGTTGATGCTGATGCCCGGGTTCAGCTGGAAGGCGTCGTCATTGCACGACCAGCTGCCATCGGGCGCCCGCACGGCCAGCACCAGATCGGTTTCCGACCGGGCATAGATCGACATCATCGATTGCGCACCATCGAGCGACAGCACCAGATCGGGGGCCGAAATATCGGTGAAACCGGCGCAATACATGCCGATCGGCAGCGATTCGACGGGATCTTGCGACGAGACCGGCGCGCTGGCCAGCAGCTGGCCCTGCAGCGCCTGATCGGCGTCGAAGGCGACATGGCCGGCGCGGGGCTCGGCGTCGAGGTTGACGACCGCATCCGAGAAGGCCGGCATCCCGGCCGAGGCATAGAGGTCATAGACCGACCCCGGCCCCGGGCTGTAGCCGCCGACAAAGACCTGATACTCGCCCGGCTGGGCCGCGTCGAAGGTGACGGCCGGGTTCAGGTTGTAGCTGTCGTCGTTGCAATGGACCTGACCCGCCGGGTCGATCACCGCCATCACCAGATCGCGTTCCGAGAGGGCGAAGACGCTGAAACGGTCGCTCGCCTGATCCAGCGTCAGGATCGCGTCGGCCGCGTCGAGGCGGCTGTAGCCCCAGCAATTGTCCTGGGCCAGCGGGCGCAGTTCCTCTTCGGCGTAAAGCGGTGCGCCGCTGACCAGCGTCTGGCGCGCGCTGTCGGGGCTGGGCGCAAAGGCGAAGCGGCCCGCGCGCGGCTCGCCCAGACGGGCAACGTCGAGGCCGAAAAGCTCGATGGCCGAGACCGGGGTCTCCGAGGCGAAGAGCCGCGCGTCGATGCTGCTGCCCTCGGCCGCACCCAGCCAGACCGTGTAGCGCCCGGGCGCGACATGGCCCAGCGAGGTGCTGACGAAGCCCTGGTCATCGGCCAGAGCGCAGCGATAGAGCCCGTCAGGCGTGCCCAGCACCAGGCTTTGCAGCCCCGCCCCGGCCCCGGTGAAGGAAAGCGTGTCCATCGGCGCCGTGACCTCGAAAGCCGCGCCCGCGCTTTCGGCCGGGACCACGCCCAGACAGCCCCGCACGAAGGACGCGGCGGGCTCGGTCACCGGGCCATAGACGCGCAGGCCGATGCGCTGGCGCAGGAAGGGATCGGTGGCGGGGCTCAGCTCGACGGCGAACCCGGCCTCTTGCGCCAGCGCCGCGCCGCTGGCGAGCGGCAGCATCAGGGTGGCCAGCGCGGTGGTAGCGGTCAATAACGGTCGATCAATGCGGGTCATTCTGCAATCCTTTGTCCTCGGACCTCGGTCCTGCGGTCGATACGCGCCCATTGACTTTCAGGCCCCGGGCGCCAGCGCGGCAAGAGTGCCCCGCCCCCGCCGCGCGCGTCAATCACATTGCAGGCCGCTCACGGCTTGGTGCAGCGCCGCCCCATCTGGGGATGGCAGCGGCGACGACCATGCTGTAAGGACAGGGCAATCCGGCCCCCGCCCGGCACGACGATCCGCACGACAGCCCGCACGACAGGAAGCCCGACATGGCGCGAATTCTCATCACCTCGGCGTTACCCTACATCAACGGGATCAAGCATCTGGGCAATCTGGTCGGCAGCCAACTGCCCGCCGACCTCTATGCCCGGTACATGCGCGCGCGGGGCCATGAGGTGATGTTCATCTGCGCCACCGACGAACACGGCACCCCGGCGGAACTCGCCGCCGCCAAGGCGAAGAAGCCGGTCGCCGAGTATTGCGCCGAGATGCACGAGGTTCAGGCGGATCTGGCCGCCGGGTTCCGGCTGTCGTTCGACCACTTCGGCCGCTCCTCCAGCCCGCAGAACCACAAGCTGACCCAGCACATGGCCGGTCGGCTGAAGGCGGCGGGCCTGATTTCCGAGGTGAGCGAGAAACAGGTCTATTCCAACGCCGACGGCCGTTTCCTGCCCGACCGCTATATCGAGGGCACCTGCCCGAACTGCGGCTATGACCGGGCCCGCGGCGACCAATGCGAGAATTGCACCAAGCAGCTGGACCCGACCGACCTTATCAACCCTCGCTCGGCCATCTCGGGCTCGACCGATCTGGAGGTGCGCGAGACCAAGCACCTGTTCCTGCGCCAGCGCGACATGCGCGACCAGCTGCGCGACTGGATCAAGTCCAAGAAGGACTGGCCGATCCTGACCACCTCGATCGCGCTGAAATGGCTCGATGACGGCGACGGGTTGCAGGACCGCGGCATCACCCGCGACCTCGACTGGGGGATCCCGGTCAAGGATGGTCAGGCCGAATGGCCCGGCATGGAGGGCAAGGTCTTCTATGTCTGGTTCGACGCCCCCATCGAATACATCGCCGCGACAGCGGAATGGGCCGAGGCCCAGGGCCTGGGCGATGACGCCTGGGAACGCTGGTGGCGCACCGACAAGGGCGCGGAGGACGTGCGCTATATCGAATTCATGGGCAAGGACAACGTGCCCTTCCACACGCTCAGCTTCCCGGCCACGCTGATGGGTTCGGGCGAGCCGTGGAAGCTGGTCGATTACATCAAGTCCTTCAATTACCTGAATTATGACGGCGGCCAGTTCTCCACCTCGCAGGGCCGGGGCGTGTTCATGGATCAGGCGCTTTCCATCCTGCCGCCCGATTTCTGGCGCTGGTGGCTGCTGTCGCACGCGCCAGAAAGCTCGGACAGCGAATTCACCTGGGAGAATTTCCAGGCCTCGGTGAACAAGGATCTGGCCGACGTGCTGGGCAACCTCGTCAGCCGCGTCACCAAATTCTGCCGCTCGAAATTCGGCGAAATGGTGCCCGAAGGCGGCAGCCTCGGCCCGCGCGAGGAGAAGCTGGTCGCCGACCTGACCGAGAAGCTGCGCAGCTACGAGGGCCTGATGGAGGCCATGGAAGTGCGCAAATCCTCGGCCGAGCTGCGCGCGCTCTGGGTTCTGGGCAACGAATACCTGCAAGAGGCCGCGCCCTGGTCGACCTTCAAGACCGACCCGGACCTGGCCGCCGCGCAGGTGCGCCTCGCGCTCAACCTGATCCGGCTTTACGCCGTCGTCTCGCAGCCCTTCATCCCCGATGCGGCGCAGGCGATGATGGACGCGATGGGTTGCAGCGACTGGTCCTGGCCCGGGGACGTGGGCGCGGCGCTGTCGCTGCTGCCCGCGGGCCATGCCTTCACCACGCCCGAAGTGCTGTTTGCCAAGATCACCGACGAGGCGCGCGAGGATTGGCAAAGCCGCTTCGCCGGGATCCGCACCTGAGACCGGCCGCCTGACACCCCAAAGGTTGACAGGCGACCAAGCGTGAACGACCCTGAATCCCGCCCGTCATTTTGGGGCGGGATTTTTCCAAAGGTCGTTTGCATGAAGCTCTCCATCCCCCTCGCGGCGGCACTGTGCCTTCTGGCCCAGTCCGCAATCGCCCAGACCGATCTGACCGCGATCAGCCTCAGCGCCCGCGCCTATGAGCAGGTGACAAGCTGGCAGGAACGCGGCTTCCGCCCCGCCGGCCTGAGCGAAGTGGTGCGCGTGCCGGGTCACATCCTCCTCGATGTGCGCGCGGTGCTGGACGGCCCCTGGTCCGACACCATCGAGCGGGCGCAGGCGGGGTCGCGTGACATCCGCCTCGTGCTGCCCGACGGGCGTGAACTGGAGCCCGAGGGCGGCTATCAGTACTGGGGGCAACTCGGCCTCATCCCCCGCACCATCTCGGCCCGCCGTCCCCGCGACTTCCCCGAGGCCGACGCCGATATCCACTGGAACGGCCTGTTTCTGGTGCCCGAGGGCGTGACCCAGGCGACCCTGACCATCGCCAGCGACGACATCCGCTTTTCCGGCGTGGTGAGCGTGCCCAAGACCTCGACGCCCGAAACCGCCGCCAGCTTCGCCCGGTTCGAGCCGCAGGGCATCCGCCGCTTCCGGGTGGCCGAATTGCAGGACGGCAATGGCGCGGGCGCCGTGCCCTCGACCATCACCGCGCTCCCCGGCACCGTGCTGGCCGAGATCGAGGTGCAGGTCACGGGCGTCGCGGGCAACAACGCCGATGGCGACGACCGCTTCAACTGGAGCACCTCGGATTTCCGCCTGACCGATCCTCAGGGCCAGACCCTGCCCCTGATCGGCGAACGCTTCATCCGCCGGGTGCTCGATTCCCAGTTCAACGGCGTCGATATCGGCGATTCTGCGGAACGGACCATGCTCTGGCTGGTGCCCGAGGGGCTGACCGAGGCAAGGCTCGTCTTCGGCGAGACCGAGGTGGCGACGGTCGCGCTGGCCAGCGCCGCCATCACCGAGACCGACTGAGCCCGGCGGCGGCCTGCCACCCCGCTTGCCGGCGGCGCGATTTCGATTGCGCCTGCCGGGGGCTGGGGTAGGCTGGCCGCATGTTCACCATCGAGCACGATTTCGACGCCACCGTCATCACCCTCATCGACGAGGGGGAGGCCCCCCTCAACGAGGATGTGGTGATCGAAAGCCATGAAGAGGGCGTGACCCTCACCCAGGTCGACCCCGACACCGACGAGGTGATGGTGGTCAACCTGTCGATGCACCAGCTGAAGGAACTGCGCGCCGCGCTGGACCTGCCGGAAGGGATCTACCGGCTGAAACGGCCCTCGGGCGATCAGTCCAGCTGAAACAGCTTGTCGCGCGCCGTCTGGCCCCTGAGCAGGGTCAGCCGGGTCGGCGCCACGCCCATCGCCTTGGCCAGCAGCTTGCGCACCGCCTCGTTGGCCCGGCCCTGATCGGCCGGCGCCGTCACCCAGATCCGCAAAGGATCGCCCGCCTCGATCGCCTCGCGCTTGGCCCGGGGCGTGGCGCGCACCGCCAGCTTCGCCCCCGGCACGGCCAGGGCCGAAAGGTCGGGCAGGCTCACCCCTGCAAGGCCCGGATCATCATCGCCCGGTCCACGTTCCCGCCCGAGGCCACCGCGATCACCGCCCCCGCACCCGGCCGGAACAACGCCGCCGCCAGCGCCACCGCGCCGCCCGGCTCCAGCACGATCTTCAGCCGGTCATGGGCCAGCGCCATCGCCCTTAGCGCCTCGTCCTCGGTCACCACCAGCCCCGGCCCGCAGAGGTCGCGCAGCAGGGGCCAGGTCAGGTCCCCCGTCACCGGCGTGATGATCGCATCGCAGATCGAGCCCGAGAGCCGCTCGTTCCTCAGCCGCTCCCCGGCCGCCTGCGACCGCGCCACATCGTCGAAACCCTCGGGCTCGACCGGATGCACCACCATGCCGGGCGCCCGCGCCTGCAGGGCCAGCGCGATGCCCGAGGTCAGGCCGCCGCCGCCGCAGGGCACCAGCACCACCGCCTCGGTCACGCCCGCCTCGGCCGCCTGTTCGGCGATCTCCAGCCCGGTGGTGCCCTGCCCCGCGATCACCTCGGCCATATCGAAGGGCTTGACCAGCGCCAGCCCCCGCTCCGCTGCGAGCCGCGCGCCCAGCGCGTCGCGATCCTCGGCCGCGCGGTCATAGGTTACGACCTCGGCCCCCAGGGCGCGGGTATTGGCGATCTTGATGGCGGGCGCGTCCGCCGGCATCACGATCACCGCCGGGATGCCGTGCATCTTCGCGGCCAGCGCCACCCCCTGCGCGTGATTGCCCGAGGAATAGGCGATGACCCCGCTGAGCGGCCCGGCCTCGACCAAAGCCGAGACCGCGTTCCAGCCGCCCCGGAACTTGAAGGACCCGGTGTGCTGCAGGCATTCGGCCTTCACGAAGACCCTCCGCCCGGCGATCTCGTCCAGAAAGGGCGAGGACAGCAGCGGCGTGCGCCGGGCATGGCCGGAAAGCCGCTTGGCGGCGGCCTCGATCAGGGCAATGGAGGTCATATCAGCAATCCCAGGAAACGGTGAATGGCGGTGACGGCCTCGGGCTCGTCAAGGAAGGGGATATGGCCGCGGTCGGGCACCTCGGCCAGGATCATGTCGGGGGCCCGCGCCGCCATCTCGTCGGCGGTGGCCTGGGTCAGCAGGTCGGAATTGGCGCCCCGGATCAGCGCCAGCGGCTTCGCGGCGCATAGCTCGAACAATGGCCAGGCATCGGCCGGGGGCTGCTTCATCGCCTCCAGGAAAGCGGTCCTGAGCGCCGGGTCGTAATTGATATCAAGTCCCTGATCAGTCTCGATATAATGGCGCTTCGCCTCGTCCATCCAGCGGCTGGCGGGGGCGTCGAACCCCTCCATCGACAGCTGCAGCGCCACCGCCGCCGCGGCATGGGTCCGCGCCGCCGGGCGGCGGCCGATGTAATCGCGGATCCGCTCCAGCCCCAGGGGCTCGATCACCGGCCCCACGTCGTTCAGGATCAGGCCCCGCACCCGCTCGGGCGCCACGGCGGACAGGTACATCCCGATCAGCCCCCCGCGCGAGGTGCCAAGAATCGCCGCGCTCTCGATCCCCAGATGGTCGAGCAGAGCCAGCGCATCGGCGCCCTCCTGCACGATGGTATAGGTCTCGGCCCCGGTCCAGTCCGACTTGCCGCGCCCGCGGTAATCCAGGCGGATCAGCCGCAGGGGCGGCAGATGCGGCGCCAGATAGTCGAAATCGCTGCCGTTGCGGGTCAGCCCCGCCAGGCACAGCAGCGGAATGCCGTGGCCTTCGTCCGTGAACCAGAGCCGGGCGCCATCGGCGGCGGAGAAATGGGGCATGCGCGGGGTCCGTGATTGTCGCCCTGCACTAGATCACGCGCGCCCGGGACGGGCAAGGATCACAGAAGCCCGCGCGCCGCCAGATCCGCCTCCAGCGCGGGGGGCGTGGTGAAAAGATGAACCTGCATCCCCACCGCCCGCGCGCCGGCGACATTGCCCGCGCTGTCGTCGATGAACAGGCAATCTTCGGCCGCCAGCCCGTGGCGCTCCAGCAGCAGCCGATAGATCGCCGCCCCGGGTTTCAACAGACCCACTTGCCCCGAGACGATGACATCCTCGAAATCCTCCCCCAGCCGCGGGTGGACGCGCAGCGCCACCGGCCAGGTCTCGGCGGCGAAATTGGTGATGGCGAAAAGGCGCAAACCCTTGGCCTTCAGCCGGTCGATCAGCGCCCAGGTCCCGGCGATGGGCTCGCGGATCGTCTCGCCGAAGCGCGCCGGATACTCGGCCAGCGCCTCGGCCTCGGCGCCATGGGCGGCGCGCAGCTCGGCCATGGCCTCGGCAAAGGGCCGCCCGCCGTCATTGGCCAGGTTCCAGGCGGCAAAGCCCATCCGCTCCAGATAGGCCAGCGCCGCCTCCCGCTCGGGATAGACATGCGCGACGGCCAGCTCCGGCCGCCAGCGGATCAGCACATTTCCTACATCGAACACCAGGTTCACCGCCGAAACCCCGAAATTTCCGCCACAAATCCCACCTTCTTTGCGCCGCAAATATCCCGGGGGGCGCGCGGCACGCGCGGCGGGGGGCAGCGCCCCCCGGGCGGGCCGAGGGGGCTCGATGCCCCCGAGGCCCGCCCCTCCCCGCTCACAGGGTCGTGTTCACCCCGCCGCCATCCAGCAGCAGGTTCTGCCCGACGATGAAGCCCGCGTGCTGCGAGCACAGGAACGCACAGGCCGCGCCGAATTCCGCCGCCGTGCCATAGCGCCCGGCCGGGATCGACGCCTCGCGCGCTTTGCGCGCGTCCTCCAGCGAGCCGCCGGCGGCCTTGGCCGCGCCCGTGTCCAGCGCCACGGCGCGGTCGGTGTCGTGGATCCCCGGCAGCAGGTTGTTGATCGTGACCCCGGTCTTCGCCACCTGGCGCGAGGTTCCCGCGACAAAGCCCGTAAGCCCGGTCCGCGCCGAATTCGACAGCCCCAGCACCCCGATCGGCGCCTTGACCGCCTGGCTGGTGATGTTGACCACCCGGCCCCAGCCGCGCGCCATCATCCCCGGCACCAGCGCCTGCATCAGCGCGATCGGCGTCAGCATGTTGCCGTCCAGCGCCTTGATGAAATCCTCACGCGCCCAGTCGGTCCAGGTGCCGGGGGGCGGGCCGCCCGCGTTGGTCACCAGGATATCGACCTCGCCCGCGGCCTCCAGCACCCGCGCCCGGCCCTCCTCGGTGGTGATATCGGCCGCGACCGCGATCACCTCGACGCCATAGCGCTCGCGGATCGCCGCCGCCGTCGCTTCCAGCGCCTCGGCGCCGCGGGCGTTCATCACCAGCGTGCAGCCCGCTTCCGCCAGGGCCTCGGCGCAGCCCCGGCCCAGCCCCTTGGACGAGGCGCAGACCAGCGCGCGTTTACCCCTGATCCCCAGATCCATGACGCATCTCCTCTTGTTGCCGGGCAGAGGTAACCTGCCCTCGTCCGGCCGACAACCCGGGCGCGATTGACCTCCGCCCGCGCCCCGCCCTAAGATCGCCGCTGCTCTGCCCTCCCGGAACCGCGATGGTCGCCCAATCCCCCAGCCCGCCCCTGCCCGCCGCCCATGCCGTGGCCGCCTTTCCGGCCGCCGCGCTCGCGGTCGTCTCGGGCGCCAATGCGGGCGACGCGCTGCCCGCGCCGGGGGACTCGGTCTGCGGCGACTACTACCGGCTGGACGAGGCCGCGGCGCCGCTGACCCTGATGCTCGACCTGGAGGGCGGCGCGGGCGGCCGTCTGGCCCCGGGCAGCGAGGCGGGGCGCCCCGGTGATCCGGTCCGGCTGGAGGGACGGCTTTCGCTGATGGCGCCCGATGGCGATCTGGTCGAGGTGCTGGTGCTGGCCCTGCCCGACGCCCGTGTCGCCCTGCCCCTGTCGCCCTTGCGCCCCAAGCTCACCTATTCGCTGATCGCCACCGATCCCACGCCCGGGCCGATCCGGCTGGCCGATGTGGTGGCCGGCGCCTTCGCCCAGGGCACGCGGATCGCGCTGGCGGACGGGCGGCAGGTCCCGGTCGAGGATCTGGCACCGGGCGAGCGGGTCATCACCCGCGACCACGGCGCCCAGGCGTTGCGCTGGAAGGGCGAGGTCACGCTCAGGGCCGAGGGCGGTTTCGCCCCGGTCACCGTGCTGCCCGGCGTCATGGGCAACCCCGGCGCGCTGATCGTCAGCCCCTATCACCGGCTGTTCCTCTATCGCCGCGACGCGCGGGCCCTGGCGGGCGCCGCCGAATTGCTGGTGCAGGCGCGCCATCTGGTCGACGGCCAGTCGATCCTGCGGCGCGAGGGCGGTTTCGTCACCTATCACTCGCTGGTCTTCGACGCGCATGAGGTGATCTATGCCGAGGGCGTCCCCTGCGAGAGCCTGATGGTCTGCCCCTCGGTCGTGACCCGCCTGCCCGAGGATCTGGCCCTGCCCCTGGCCGAGGCCTTCCCGGGCCTTTCCCAGCACGCCCATACCGGCGCCGATCTGCGCCCCGAGCTGGTCTCGCGCCTGCGCGACCGGCCGGGCAGCGCCTCCAGCGGGATCTGACCCATGCCCTTTGCCGCCATCCTCGCCGCCACCGACCTGACCGCGCGTTCCGCGCAGGTGCCCGGCCGGGCCCGGACCCTGGCGCAGGCCCCCGGTTCGCGGGTGCTGCTGGTCCATGTCCGGCCGGAGGACCGCAAGAAACCCCCGGCGGCCGAGGTCGAGGCAGAACTCGCCGACATCGCCGAGGCAAGCGGCGCCGATGGCTTCCGCCTGCTCACGGGCGAGGCTGGGCCGCAGATGGCGGCGCTGGCGCGCGAACAGGCGGCCGGGCTGATCGTGCTGGGGCTGCATCAGGAGCGGCGCGTGCTGGACCTCCTGCGCCTCACGACGATGGAGAAGATCGTGCTGGCCGCGCCCTGCCCGGTGCTGATCGCCCAGCTGCCGCCCGAACGCCCCTATCGGCAGGTGCTGCTGGCGACCGATTTCTCGCCCGCCTCGGCCGAGGCGCTGAAAGCCGCGGCCCGGGTCGCGCCGGGCGCCGAATTCCACGCCATCCATGCGCTGGAACTGCCGCTGGTCGGCGACCGCGAGGCGGCGCGGGAACGGGCCGAGGCCGCGCGGGCCGCCTTCCTCGCCACGCCCGGCCTGCCGACCCTGGCCGAGCGGCCCGAGATCGTGCCCGGCGGGGTGCATCAGGTGCTGGCCTTCCGGCACGAGGAACTGGGCGCGGATCTGTTGTGCCTTGGCGCGCAATCGGGCAAGGATCCGGGAACGCTGGGCAATTACGCGCGCGACCTGATGCGGGCGCCGCCCTCGGACATGCTGGTGGCGAAGGCACTGTGACGCCTCTCACGCCACCCGCCGCCCCGCCACCCAGGTGCCCCTGACCGCCGCCTCGGCCCCGAAACGCCGCACGCGGATCACATCGGCCCTCAGCCCCTCGACCAGCCGTCCGCGGTCCGCCAGCCCCGCCGCGCGGGCCGGGGCCGCGGTGACCGTGGCCAGCCCCCGAGCCAGATCGCCCCAGATCGCGCCCAGCATCAGCCCGCCGCTCAGCAGCGCCGAGGGCACGTAATCCGAGGACAGCACCTGCAGCACCCCCTGCCGGGCCAGCGCCTCGGCCGCGACATTGCCGGAATGCGAGCCGCCCCGGATCAGGTTCGGCGCCCCCATCATCACCGCGATCCCGGCCCGGTGGCAGGCAAGCGCCGCCGCCTCGGTCGTCGGGAATTCGGCGATGGTGGCGCCGTGCCGGGCCGAGGCCGCGACATGCGCTTCGGTCGTGTCGTCATGGCTGGCCAGCACCGCCCCCAGCCGCCCGGCCGCCGCCACGGCTGCGGCCTCGTGCGGCAGGCGCCGCGCCGCGCCCAGTGCCTGCTGGGCGTGCAGATGCTCCTGAAACTCCGCTTCGGAAAACCCGTGCTTGCCGCGCACGTAATGGCGGAAGATGGCGATATCGGCGAACTGGCGCTGACCGGGGGTGTGGTCCATCAGGCTGACGATGCCGACCCGGTCGGCGGGGCCGAAGCCGTCAAGCTCGCGCTCCAGCGTCTCGGAGCAGATCTCGGCCCTCAGGTGCAGGCGGTGGCTGACCCGCAGCGCCCCCGTCCGATGCGCGGCGAGGATCCGGTCGGCCACGCCCCGCGCGTATTCCCCGGCACCATACGGTCGGCTGACCAGTGCCCCCACCCGCAAAGCGTCGAAAACCGTGGTGATGCCGACCGCCGCCAGTTCCGCATCATGGGCCAGCAGCGCCGCCGCCTGCGGCCAGTTGACGCCCGGGCGGGGCTTGAGGTGGCGCTCCAGATTGTCGGTATGCAGTTCGACCAGACCGGGCATGACCAGATCGCCCTCGCAATCGACGGCGCCCGTCGGCAGGTCCGTCCCCGCCTCGATCCGCCGGATCACGCCGCCCGCCATCTCCAGCCAGCCCGGCAGGACCTCGCCCGGCAGGACCAGCCGGGCATTGGCAAGGATCGTCGTCTCGGTCATCCTGTCGGCGCTCCTGTCACAGCGCTGTGATCCCGGCTGCGCATGGTTGCTGCATGAAACGCTACGCCCTGTATTACGCCCCGCCGCCCGGTCCCTGGGCCGAAACCGCCGCGCGCTGGCTCGGCCGCGATGCTGTCAGTGGCGAGGCGCGGATGCAACCGCATCTCGCGCTGGCCGGCCTGACCGCCAGCGCCCGGCGTTACGGCTTCCACGCCACGCTGAAGGCGCCGTTCCGTCTGGCCGAAGGGTCAAGCGAGGAGGACCTGCTGGCCGCGGTAGAGGTCTTCGCCGCGGGCATCGCGCCCTTCTCGGTCGAGGGGCTGCGCGTCGCGGTCCTGGACGGGTTCCTGGCGCTGGTGCCCGCGGGCGATGCCTCGGCGCTGGACACCTTTGCCGCGCAGGTGGTGGTCCGGTTCGAACGCTTCCGCGCGCCGCTCGCCGCCGAGGACCGCGCCCGCCGCCGCCCCGAGCAACTCAGCGTGCGCCAGCGCGCCCTCCTCGATACCTATGGCTACCCCTGGGTGATGGAGGAATTCCGCTTCCACATGACCCTGACCGACCGGCTGACGTCCGAACAGAGCGCCCGCCTTCAGCCGCTGGCCGAGGCCGATTTCACCCCGGTCCTGCCACGGCCGTTCGTACTGGGTGCGCTCTCGGTCTTCGCCGAGGATGCCGAGGGCCTGTTTACCGAGATCCACCGCGCCCGGCTGGGCTGAGGTCAGGCGCGGCCGACCCTGAGCAGCACCGCGCCCGCCAGCGTCAGCGCGGTCGACAGCACCTTGGCGAGGCTCAGCCTTTCGCCCAGCAGGAAAACGCCGATCATCAGCGCGAAGATGATCGAGGTTTCGCGCAACGCCGTGACCAGCGCAATGGGCGCCTGGGTGAAGGCCCAGACCACCAGCGCATAGGCGATGAACGAAGCGCCGCCGCCCAGGAACAGGGTGCGTTTGAGGGCGATCGAGCGTCCCAGCAGACCCGGCCGCCAGACCCGGGCGAGCCCGGCGAAGATCACCGCATCCAGCGCCGACAGCACGCCGTAATAGCCGAGCGCCGTTCCCGCCTGCCGCGCGCCCAACCCGTCCGTCACCGAATAGGCGGCGATGAAGCAGCCGGTTATCAGTGCCAGCACCGCGGCCTTGCCCTGCACGATCCCGTCGCCCCGCCGGACCAGGCTGACCGAGGCGATGCCGATGGAGATCATCGCCACCGCAGCGATTTCAAGGCTGGAGAAGGTGACGCCGAGGATGAAGGCCGAGGTCAGCGCCACCAGCAAGGGCGCCACGCCCCGGGCGATGGGATAGACCTGCGTCAGGTCGCCGAAGCGGTAGGATTGCATCAGGAAGACCTGATAGAGCATGTGCAGGACGACGCTGCCCGCGAGGTACGGCCAGCTTTCCGCCGCCGGAAAGGGCACGAAGGGCAGAAGCGCCGCGCCGAACAGGCCCTGCCCCACCACCACCGCGACCATGGCCGCGCTCTTGTCGGCGCCGCCCTTGACCAGCGCGTTCCAGGCCGCGTGCAGGGCAGCGGCGAGGATCACCACGGCGAAGACGAGGCCGGTCATTGGCGACACCCTTGCAGCGGGGCGGGGGAAAGGCGCATGGGATTCGGTCCGGTTATCTAGACAACTAGACACTTTCTAGCGCCCGCCCCCCGGCGATGCACGCGAAATCTGCCGGATTCAGCCGCGTGAGGCCGCCAGAAACGCCGCGCTGACCTTGGCCAGCGCCTCGGCCCTGAGGCGCGGCAGGTCGGCCAGCACCACGGGCGGGCCGTCTCCCGGCACCATCCACGCCGCCCAATCGGCATCGCTCATCTCTCGCCACTCCACATTCAGATGAATGCGGCTGTGGTCGAAAAGGTGCCGCAGCGCCCGGGGCGGCAGATGGGCGGCGAAATCGACCTCGGCCGGGTCGGGGACCAGCGAGGGCACCCCCTGCCCGGCCCGATGCGCGGCAATCGCCTCGCCCATCCGCCTCGCTTCCAGCGACAGAAGCGCAATCCGCCAGCCGAGCGAGGGCTGGTCCGGGCGATAGAGCGCCGCGTCGGGCGTGTCGTTCAGCAGCCGCGCGACCTGCGCGGTCAGGCGGCGGGCCTGCAACAGGTCCCCGGCCGGGGCGCCGGGCGCGTCATAGCGTGCGCCCGCCCCCTGCCGCTCGATCAGCGCCTGACGCGCGGGGTCGGTCACGGCCTCAGTCCTCGACAAAGGCGGTGCGGTCGAAATGCAGCCGCTCCATGATCGGCGCATCCGAGAAGTGGAAAAGGTCGAACTGCGTCTCGGCCTGCAGTTTCCACGGCACCCAGGACGGCACGACGAACATGTCGCCGATATCGAGCGCGTGCTCGACGCCCCCCAGCACCACCGAGCCCCGGCCGGAAAACACCTGAAACACCGACGACCCCACATCCCGCCGCATCCGGCTGGCGGCCCCGGCCCTGAGGCGGTGGAACTGGCAGCGGATCGTCGGCATCACATCGCCGCCGGTGGTCGGATTGACGTAGCGGATGCCGGCATGGCCCAGACTGTAGGTCGCGGGCTGGCCCTCGTCCTCCAGCAGCAGCTGTTCGGTCAGGGCGCGGTCGGTGTGTTCCCAGCGGAAGGCGGCCAACGGGCTGGAGACGGTATTCTCCAGCTTTGACAAGGGCCTGAGCCCCGGATGCGCCCAGAGCCTTTCGCCCTGACTGAAGCGCGGCGTCGCGTAATCCGTCACCCTGTCGGCGCCGAACTCGAAGAAGCCCACGTCGTTTTGCTTGCTGAACGGGATGTCCAGCCCGTCGATCCAGGCCATCGGCGCGTCGGTATCGTTGTGGTGGCCGTGGAAATTCCAGCCCGGCGTCAGCAGCAGATCGCCCCGCGACATGCGCACCGGATCGCCGTTGACCACGGTCCAGACGCCCTCGCCCTCGACCACGAAGCGGAAGGCGTTCTGCGCGTGGCGATGCTCGGGCGCGGTCTCGCGCGGGCCGAGGTACTGGATCGCGGCCCAGAGCGTCGGGCTGACATAGGCCGCGCCGCCAAGGCCCGGGTTCGCCAGCCCGATGGCCCGCCGCTCGCCGCCCCGCCCGACCGGGACCAGCGCGCCCGAGGCCTCGGCCAGCGGCAGCAGATCCTTCCAGCGCCACAGATGCGGCACCGCCCTGGGTTTGGGATGCATCGGCATCAGATCGCCCGTCTGGGTCCAGAGCGGGATCAGGTGATGATCGGCAAAGCCCTGATAGAGCGCGCGCAGTTCCGGTGTATCCTCGGGCTGCATGCCATGGGCGACGGTTTCGTGGGTCAGATCCTTGGTCATAGCGCAGCCTCGCTGAGGCCCGCGCGGGGCCCGATGGTGGTTGTCAGATCGCCCAGCCCCTCGATGCTGACCACGCAGATATCGCCCGGCACCAGCGCCCCCACACCCGCGGGCGTGCCGGTCATGATGAGATCGCCCGCCTTCAGCGCCATGGAGCGCGAGAGGATGGCGATGATCTCGGGCACAGTCCAGATCAGTTCCGAGAGGTCGGCGTCCTGCATCACCTTACCGTTGACCGTCAGCCGGATCGAGCCCGTCGCCGGATGCCCGACCTCGGCCGCCTTGCGGATCGCCGCGATGGGGGCCGAGCGGTCAAAGGCCTTGCCCCAATCCCAGGGCCGCCCCTTGTCGCGCGCCTCGAGCTGCAGGTCGCGGCGGGTCAGGTCATTGCCCACGGCATAGCCATAGACGTGATCCAGCGCCTGCCCCTCGGGGATGTTCACCCCGTCCTTGCCGATGGCCACGACCAGCTCGGCCTCGTAGTGGAAATTCGCCGTCTCGGGCGGATAGGCGACGGTCTCGCCATCGCCCAGCACCGCATCGGCGGGCTTGGTGAAGAAGAAGGGCGGGTCGCGGTCCGGGTCCTTGCCCATCTCGCGGGCATGGGCGGCGTAGTTGCGGCCGACGCAGAAGATCCGGCGCACGGGGAAGCGCGCCGCCTCGCCCACCACGGGCAGGCTGGGCGTCGGCATCGGGGCGAAAACGTAGTCCATGGGCATTCCTTTCGGCGGCTCAGCGCGCGGCGAGCGTCTGGCGGTCGATCTTGCCGGTGCCGGTCTTCGGCAATCCGTCGCAATATTCGATCAGGCGGGGGTATTTGAACGGCTGCAACCGCTCCTTGACGAAGGCGCGTATCGAGTCGTCCATCGCCGGGCCGGGCCGGGCGCCGCTCCGCAAATGCACGAAGGCGCGCAATGCCATGCGCTTGTCCTCCAGCGCATGGGCGAGGACGGCGCATTCATGGATATCGGGATGCTCGGCCAGGCATTTCTCGACCTCGCCGGGCCAGACCCATTGGCCCGAGACCTTGATGAGTTCATCGGCGCGGCCCTGGAAGTAGTAATACCCGTCCCGCTCGACGAAGCGGTCGCCGGTATAGATCCAGTCGCCGCGCATCGTGTCGCGGGTCTTGTCGGGCCGGTTCCAGTAGCTCGGCGCCGAGGAATGGCCGCGGACCTGCATCACCCCCTCCTCGCCCGGTCTGGCGGGCTCGCCCTCGGGCGTCAGCAACCGGATTTCGTAGCCCGGCACCCGGGCACCGGCCGCGCCCAGCCGGTGATCGTCCAGCCGGTTGGACAGGTAGACATGCAGCATCTCGGTCGAGCCGAGGCCTTCGGTCGGGCCATGCCCGGCGAGGCGCACCCAGCTCTTGTAGACATCCTCGGACAGGATCTCGGCCGCCGACATGCTTTGCCTGAGCGAGGAGAAATCGGCGCCCTCGGCCCGGGGGCTGCGGGCGATGGCGGTGAAGAGCGTGGGCAGGCCGAAGAAGACGGTGGGCCGGAAGCGTTCAATCGTGTCGATCACCGCCTCGGCCCGGGGCTGGCCGGGCATCAGCACGGTGGTCGCGCCGACAGAGAAGGGGAAGGTGAAGGCGTTGCCGAAGCCATAGGCGAAGAAGATCTTCGGGACGGAAAAGCACAGGTCATCGGGCGTCAGCCGCAGCACATGCCGCCCGAACGAGAGGTCCGAATAGGCCATGTCGTGATGCAGGTGGACAATCCCTTTGGGCCGCCCGGTCGAGCCCGAGGAATACATCCAGAAGGCCATGTCATCGGGCGCGGTATCGGCAGCCTCCAGCGTGGTCGGCTGACCTTGCAGGAACGCCTCGGCCCCCTCGAACCCCTCGGCCGCGCCATTCACCGTGATGACCCGGGCCACGTCGGTCCCGGCCAGCACCTCAGGCCCGAAATGCGCCGCCAGCGAGGCCTCACACAGCGCGATCCGGGCGCCGGTGTCCTTCAGGAAATAGTTCAGCGTCTCGTCCGGGGTCTGGGTGTTCAGGAGCACCGGCACGAACCCCGCCCGCACCGCGCCGAAGAAGGCGGCGGGATAGGCGGGCGTGTCATCGAGGAAGAAGGGAATCCGCGCGCCCCGCTGCAACCCGGCCTTGGTGAAGGCATTCCCCCAGCGTGCGGCCTCGGCGATCAACGCGCGGTAGGTCAGCGTGCCGGCGGGGCCGGTGACGGCGGGTTTGTCGGGGTTGCGGGTCAGGTTCTGCCACAGGATGTCCGAGCAATTCGGATGCGCGGCCTTGTCGAAGCCGATCTCCAAAGCGCCCGGCGTCCCCTCGCCCACCGGGTCGGTGATCGCATCGGGATGCGCCCGCTTCTCGGCCTCGTAGCGGGCGGCGAAGCCGGGGGCGAGCTTGCGCAGCCGGTCCATGTCCACCCGGCCCGAGCGGGTGATGTAGTCGAAGGCGAAATCAAGCGGCGCCTTTTCCATCCGGGCGCCGAAATCCTCGTACCACCCGGCCGAGGTATTCGCCGCATCGACGATCTTGCGGGCAATCGGCAGGCGCGTGGCCTCGAACCGCGCCAGCCCCTCGCGCCAGTCGTCCGTCCCGGCCAGCGCCTCGACCAGTGCGATCACATCCTCGAAGGCCAGCCGCGTGCCCGAGCCGATGGAGAAATGCGCGGTATGCGCCGCGTCGCCGACGATGACGTAGCGGTCATGCACCCAGCGCCGGCACCAGAGACGCGGGAACTGCCGCCAGACCGACTTGTTGGTAATCAGCTCGGCCCCGTCCAGCACCTCGGCGAACAGTTCCTGACACAGCGCCGCGCTGGCCTTTTCGTCCATCTGCCCGAAGCCGTAGCGCTCGAAGGTCTCGTGTTCGCATTCGACGATGAAGGTCGAGCGGTCGGGCGCAAAGCGGTAGTGATGCGCGTTCATCGGCCCCTTGGGGGTGCGGATGAAGCTCTGGGTCAGGGTGTCGAAGGGCCGCGTCGCCCCGAACCAGGCGAAATGGCAGTTGAAATGCTCGATCTCGGGCGCGAAATCGGCCTTGAAACTGCGGCGCACCAGCGAATTCAACCCATCCGCGCCCAGCACCACATCCGCCTCCAGCGCCGAAAGGTCCGTGATCGTGGTGTCGAAGCGGATGTCGATGCCCAACCCCTCGGCGTGCGCGCGCAGGATCTCGATCAGCTCCAGCCGACCCAGCGCCGTGAAACCCACCCCGTCCAGGATCACCCGATCCTCGGGGTGGTTCAGCGTCATGTTCTGCCAGCGTTCCATATGCGGCACGATCAGCGCGTGCATCTCGGGGTCCGAGGCGCGCAGGAAATCGAGCGCCTGATCCGAGAAGACCACCCCGAAGCCGAAGGTCGCCCCCTTCGGGTTCTGCTCGTACACGGTGACCTGAACCTGCGGCATTTTCCGCCGCATCAGGATCGCCGCATAGAGGCCCGCGGGCCCGCCCCCCACAATCGCCATGCGCTTGAGCTGCGCCATCGTCTTCCCCTCCCGACCGAACACGTGTCGGGCGGGACGTTAGGAAATAATTCCTCAGGATGCAACCGATTCCGCATAGGGGAATTATGCCGACGGTTTCCGGCTGCCGGAGCGTTGTTTGTCGGGGCCGCCACTGGTATCAACGCCGGACCAGAACGGGGACCGGGCGGATGACGAAAGAGTCGAAGGACAGCGGCGCGGGCGGGGGCATCCAGTCGCTGGACGCGGCGCTCAAGGTGCTGGCGCATATGGCCCGCGCCGGTGGCCCGATCTCGCTGACCGATCTGGCGCGGGAAACCGACATGCCGCCCAGCAAGGTGCACCGTTACCTCGCGTCCTTCCTGGCGGCGGGATTGGTGGCGCAGGGCGGGCGATCGGGCAAATACGACCTCGGGCGCGGCGCCATCGACCTTGGCCTCGCCGCGCTGGACCGGCACGATTTCGTCAACGCCCCCTCGGCCCATCTGGGCGATCTGCGCGAGGAAACCGGGCTTACCGTGCTGCTGTCGGTCTGGGGCGCGGGCGGCGCGACCGTGGTCCGGTGGGAGCGCGCGGCCTCTCCCGTCGTCACCTCGATGGGGCTGGGCACCACCCTGCCGCTCCTCAATTCCTCGACCGGGCGGGTGTTCCTGGCCTATGGCCCCCGCCCGCCGATGGAGCATCAGCTGGGCCTGGAGCTGGCCCGCGCCCGCAAGACGCCCGAGATCCTGTCCGACGCCGAGCCCAGCCGCGCCGGGATCGAGGCGCTGGCCGAGAGGGTCCGCGCGCAGGGCTATGCCACGGTCTCGGGCGATTACATCCCCGGGCTGGCGGCGGTGGCGGCGCCGCTTCTGGACTGGCAGGGGCAGGCGCAGGCGGTCATCACCCTGATTGGCACCAGCCGCGAGACGATCCGCGAGGGTGCCCCGCCGATCGCCCGCCTGCTCGATTTCTGCCGCGCCCATTCCTTCGCGCCCCTCGGCGCGAAGGGCTGAGCGCCCTCAGGGCTGGCGTTGCAGGGACAAGCTGCCGCCATCAGGGGCGATCAGGGTGACGCCGGCCGTCGCCAGATCCAGAACGACCTCCAAGGGCTGCCCCAGCAGGCTGAAGATCGCCTGTTCCTGCTCGCCCAGCGCGCCCGGGCAGGCCATGCGGGTGCTGGCCAGCGGCCCCAGCGTCAGCACGCTGCCTTCCTGCGTGGCCTCGCCGCCGAAGCGGTTGCAGCCGCTGGTCCCCGAGACCCGCCCGCCCTCCTCGAACAGGATCGCCGGCTCATCGACCGTCGCCGCGCCCGAGACGGCGGTAATGGCCCAGCCGACGCCCGGCGCTTCCCGAGGCGCATCCTCGGCCCCGGCCCCCAGAGGCAGAAGCGCGAAAGCCCCCGCAACCAGCACTGTGATTGATTTCATGACGTAACCCTTTCCGTCTGCGTCCCTGGGACGATTGTGCGGGGGCAGACTGGCAGGTTCGGGACGATTCTTGAACGCGGACCGGCCGGGAGGGAGGGAATTCCGCTCATCGGCGGCCTCTGCCACCCTGATCCGCATGCACCTGACAGTCTCCTGCACCACCGAAGCCAGGACCAACCCTCGGCCGACAGACCGGGCCGGGCCCAACGCCAGCGCAGGGCAGAGGCCGGGCGAGAAAGACAGGCTGAACCGCGGAGAGAGAACGCTGACCCCGAAAGCATCGGCGTCCAGCGAAGTGATTGGTGCCCGAGGCGAGATTCGAACTCGCACACCCGTTAGGGCGGAGGATTTTGAATCCCCTGCGTCTACCGTTCCGCCACTCGGGCCCGATGCGGGGCTTAGCGCGGCCCGAGGGCGCGGTCAACGGGGCAACCGGGTCGGACCGCACTCGCCGCCCTTGACGTACCCCGGCGACTGGGGCACGGAGTGGGCGACCCGCTGACCGGAGCCATCATGCTGCGCCGCCTTTACGACTGGACCATCGCGCTTGCCGCGCATCCACGGGCGCTCTGGGCGCTCGCCTTCGTCGCCTTCATCGAGAGTTCGGTCTTTCCGATCCCGCCCGATGCGCTGATGATCCCGATGATCATCGCCACCCCGCGCCGGGCCTTCCTGATCGCCGGGGTCGCGACGATCTCGTCGGTGCTGGGCGGGCTTTTGGGCTATGCCATCGGCGCGCTGGCCTTCGACCAGCTCGGCTATCCGATCCTGCAGGCGCTGGGCAAGGGCGATGCGGTGCTCGAATTCAACGAGCGCTTCAACGACCTCAGCTTCTGGCCGGTGCTGATCGCCGGGCTCACGCCCTTCCCCTACAAGGTCATCACCATCATGTCGGGCTGGACCGGGCTGTCGCTGACCACCTTCGTCGTTACCTCGATCCTGGCGCGGGCCGGGCGCTTCTTCCTGGTCGCGACGCTGCTGCATTACTTCGGCGCACCGATTCGTGACTTCATCGAGCGTCGCCTGGGGTTGATGACCGTGCTGTTCGTGGTGTTACTCCTCGGCGGATTCTTTGCCGTGAGGTACCTGTGAGAGATTGGTCGCTCGCTTCGCTTGCGGGGCTCGGATCGGCGGCGCTGCTGGGCGGCGCGCTGTTCTTTCAATACGTTGTGGGGCTTGCTCCCTGCGAGCTCTGCATCCTGCAGCGCTGGCCGCATCTGGTGGCCTTCGTCATCGGCGTCATCGTGTGGTTCTTCCCCCGCGGCTGGCTGATGGGCCTCGGCGCGCTGGCCGCGGCCACCGCCAGCGGCCTCGGGATCTATCACACCGGGGTCGAGCGCGGCTGGTGGGAAGGTCCGACTGCCTGTTCGGGCACGGTGGACCTGACCACGCTGACCCCGCAGCAGGCGCTGGAGGCGATCATGGGCGCGCCCGTGGTCCGCTGCACCGATGTGGCCTGGGAGATGCTGGGCCTGTCGATGGCCAGCTGGAACGCGATCCTCTCGGCGGTGCTGGTCGGCGTCTGGATCATCGCCATGCGCCGGGCCTGAGGCGGGCGGTGCGTGCAAGCACGCACCCTACGGATGAGAACGGCCGCGCTTTCGGGCGCGGCCGTTTCCCGTTCCGCCGGTAGGGTGCGTGCTTGCACGCACCGTTCCACCTATCCCGTAGGGTGCGTGCTCGCACGCACCATCCCCCTCACCCGACCAAAGGATCCACCGCCGCCAGCACCGGGCGCGTCAGATCCGCGAGGCTCTGTTTCTGCCGCCCTGCCCCGTCGAAATTCGCCGGATCCAGCCAGGTCTCGAACGCCGCTTTCAGCGCGGGCCATTCGAGGTCGATCGCCGCGTACCAGGCCGTGTCGCGGTTGCCGCCCTTGACCACGCCCGCCTGCCGGAACACGCCCTCGAAACTCATCCCGAAGCGCTGCGCCGCCCGGCGCGAGGGCAGGTTCGCCGCGTGGCATTTCCACTCGAACCGCCGGTAGCCCGCGTCAAAGCTCCATTCCATCAGCCGGTAGACCGCCTCGGTCGCCTCGCGCGTGCGTTGCAGCCGGGGGGCGAAGGTCAGCCAGCCGGTCTCGGCCGAGCCCGCCCGCGGGTCGATCCGCATCAGGCTGAGCGTCCCGCCCAGCCGCCCGTCGGCCATCCGCACCGCGTAATGCAACGGGTCCCAGCCCAGCCGCGCGGCATCGAGCCAGCCGATGTAGGACCCCAGATCCTTGTGGGGTCCGGCGGGCAGGTAATCCCACATCGCGCCCCCATCCTCGGCATAGGCCGCGAACAGATCCGCCGCATGCTCGCGCCCCAGCGGTTCGAGGGTCACGTAGCGGCCCCTGATCGGCGTGCGGGGCGGCAGTTGCGGGGGGATCCAGGCGGTGAGATCGGTCATGGCGTCATTCCCTGTTGCCCCCCAGCGTTAGCGCAACCCCGGTCACAAGGAAAGGCCGCACCCCGACAGGGATGCGGCCCTCGGCTGGTGGCTTCATGGTGCCGCGAGGGGCGCGGCCTCACCAGCGTCCCTGCGGCCAGCTCGGGCAGAGCCCGAACAGCCGGTTTTCACATTCGCGGCAGCCTTCGGGCATGACGCGACGTTCCGGCGCCAGCGGCGCGGCGCGGCGGATGCGGGTCCGGCTCAGCACAGCACGCGCTCCATCTCGTCCCAGTCGTCGTGGCGCCAGCGGGGGTGGACGATGGCCGCGAACATCTGGCCGAAGACCTCGGTCGGCATCGCCGCCTTCATGCCGGTCACCGTGGCGATCCGCTCGCTGCGGGTCGCGGCGCCCAGCATGACGCGCATGAAGGGCACCATCACCTCGGGCGCGATGGACGAGACGATGGAATGCTCGATCCCGTCGATCTCCTCGGCCGAGAAATGCTGCGCGATCAGCGGCATGAGGCGGGTTTCCTCTTCGTGCATATGCTGGAAATCCTCGGCCACGAAGAGGGCGAAGCGCTGATAGAGGCGGCGCAAGGCCCCGGCGCGGGCGGCGGGCGCGGCCGCCGAGACCGCCGCCGCCAACTGGCGCAGCTCGATGAAGCTCTCGAGGTGATGCTCGTGATCCTCGTCGGCATGGTCCGAGCCGCCGGGCACGCGACGGTCGACCAGGGCGTGGATCTTGGCATTCTCGTGCTTGAGGTGGATGAGGCAGGTGTCGAGGTGCTGCGAGAGCCGCCCCAGCACCGCCCCGACCTCGCCGTCGTCGGCAGCGTCCGACTGGCCCAGCGCGATCAGCATGCGCGCATTGGCCAGCCGGAGCCCCTTGTGCACCGCGTAATACAGATCGCGGACCGCGGATTCAGCGGGTTTGAAATCGGTCTTGGCGTTCATGGTTTTCTCCTAAGGATTTCCCGTTGCCGGGCGAATGCCGGGGAGGTACAGGGCTTTCCTCCTCCGGGAAACGGTGACAAACCGGAATCAGTCTCCGGTAGAATCGGACAATCACGATGGACCATCTGCGCGCCATGCGCCTCTTCCTGCGGATCGCCGAGCTTGGCACCCTGACCGCCGCCTCGACCGACCTCGGCTATGCCAAGGGCGCGGGCTCGGCGGTGCTGGCCGAGCTGGAAAGCTATCTCGGCGTGCAACTGGTCGAGCGCACGACGCGGCGCCTGAGGATCACCGAGGACGGGCTGCTCTACCTCGAACGGGCCCGCCGCATCCTGGCCGAGGTCGAGGATATGGAGGCCGAGATCGGCAGCGCCGAGCGCGCCGTGCGGGGCACGCTGCGGGTGCAGCTGCCGGCCGGGATCGCCCGGCTGATCGCCCCCAACCTGCCCGCCTTCATGGCCGAGCATCCGGGCCTCTCGCTGGAGATCCTGTCGCGCAACGAATTGCCGGATTTCGTGGGTCAGGGGCTGGATGCGGCGGTCTATGTCGGCGAGGTGCCCGATCTGGGCGTGGTCGCCCGCCCCGTCGGCCGCCTGCCGATGCTGACCGTCGCCACGCCGGAATACCTGGCCCGCCACGGCACGCCGCGCCGCGTCGAGGATCTGAAAACCCATCAATGCATCGGCTTCCGCTCGCCCCGCTCGGGCGAACAGATGGGCTGGCGGTTCATGGTGAACGGGCAGGAAATCAGCTTCGTCCCCGTCAGCCGCCTGACCTTCGAGGCCGCCGATGCCGCCCGGGCGGCGATCTTCGGCCATGGCGGGCTGATGCAGATCGGCAGCTACATCGTCTATCGCCAGATCCGCAACGGCACCCTGGTCAGCGTGCTGGACGAGTTCCGCGCGGCGGGCGGCATGGCCCATCTGCTGCACCCGCGCCACCGGCACAAGCCCCGCAAACTCAAGGTGTTCGAGGATTTCCTGCTGCGCCAGAACCGCGATTTCCGCCGCCGCTGGAACATCCGCAGCGAGTGAAATTCAGAAGCTGAAACCCGGCGGGTAATCGTGCAGCCCGTCGATGTCGGCCTTGCCGACCTCGGCCCCGGCGGCGCGCAAGAGCGCATAGGCCGTGGTCAGGTGGAACCAGAAATTCGGCAGGCCGAAGCGCACCAGAAAGTCACCGGCGCTCAGGTCCAGATCGGCAAAGCCCGCGCGTTCGCGGTAGCGCCGGGTCGCCGCGCCCTCGAAGGCCACGTCCGGCAGGTCCAGCGCCCCCCGTGCCGCAGCGATCCGGCGGCGCAAATCGTCGAGGTCGGGCGTGGCCGCGGGCGGCTCGGGCAGCGGCTGGTCGGCCAAGGGCAGCGCGATGCGCAGGGCGAATTGCACCGCCGTGCGCACCTGCTGGGCGAAGGTGAACATGTCGGGCGCGAGGCGGCTGGACAGCAGCGCCGCCAGCCTGTCCTCGGGCCAATCCGCCACCCGCCCCAGCATCCCGTCGAGCCGCATCAAGGCCTCGTCGAGGCTGCGCACGGCGTCGAGGAACAGGCGGTCGGCCGGGCTCAATCCTTGGGCACCACCCGGAGGCGCAGCTCACGCAGCTGCTCGTTGGTGGGATCGGACGGCGCGTTCATCATCAGATCCTCGGCCCGCTGGTTCATCGGGAACATGATGACCTCGCGGATGTTCGCGGTATCGGCCAGCAGCATGACGATCCGGTCGATGCCCGCCGCGCAACCGCCGTGCGGAGGGGCGCCGTATTTGAACGCCTTGACCATGCCGCCGAAGCGTTTCTCGACCTCGGAGGCGGGATAGCCCGCCAGTTCAAAGGCCTTGAACATGATCTCCGGCTTGTGGTTGCGGATCCCGCCCGAGATCAGCTCGTAGCCGTTGCAAGCGAGGTCGTATTGATAGGCATGGACCTTGAGCGGGTCGCCCATCAGCGCCTCCATGCCTCCCTGCGGCATCGAGAAGGGGTTGTGCGAGAAGTCGATCTTGCCGGTTTCCGGGTCCTTCTCGTACATCGGGAAATCGACGATCCAGGCGAAGCGGAAGCTGTTCTCGTCCGCCAGACCCAGTTCGCGGCCGATCTCGTTGCGGGCCCGGCCGGCGACGGATTCGAACTGCTCGGGCTTGCCGCCGAGGAAGAAGGCCGCATCGCCCTCGCCCAGACCCAGTTGTTGGCGGATCGCCTCGGTCCGCTCGGGGCCGATGTTCTTGGCCAGCGGCCCCGCGGCTTCCATCGCCCCGTCATCGCCCTTGCGCCAGAAGATATAGCCCATGCCGGGCAGCCCCTGCTGTTGCGCAAAGGCGTTCATCCGGTCGCAGAACTTGCGGCTGCCGCCGGTGGGCGCCGGGATGGCGCGGATTTCGGTGCCCTCATTCTCCAGCAGTTTGGCGAAGATGGCGAAGCCCGAGCCGCGGAAATGTTCGGAAACCACCTGCATCTTGATCGGGTTGCGCAGGTCGGGCTTGTCCGAGCCATACCACAGCATCGAATCCTTGTAGGCGATGCGCGGCCAGTCGGCATCGACCGTCTTGCCCTCGCCGAACTCCTCGAAGAGGCCCTGAATGACCGGCTGCACGGCGGCAAAGACATCTTCCTGCTCGACAAACGACATCTCGACGTCGAGCTGGTAGAAATCGGTCGGCGAACGGTCGGCGCGCGGGTCTTCATCGCGGAAACAGGGCGCGATCTGGAAATAGCGGTCGAAGCCCGCCACCATGATGAGCTGTTTGAACTGCTGCGGCGCCTGCGGCAGGGCGTAGAACTTGCCGGGATGCAGGCGCGACGGCACCAGGAAGTCGCGCGCCCCTTCGGGCGAGGAGGCGGTGATGATCGGCGTCTGGAATTCGTTGAAACCCGCGTTCCACATCCGGTTGCGGATCGAGCGGACGACATTCGAGCGCAGCATCATGTTCTTGTGCAGCCTGTCGCGGCGCAGGTCGAGGAAGCGGTAGGTGAGGCGCGTCTCCTCGGGGTAGTCGGGCTCGCCGAAGACGGGCAGCGGCAGCTCGCCCGCCTCGCCCAGCACGCGCAGGCCCTGGGCATAGACCTCGATCTCGCCGGTCGGGATCTTGGCGTTGACCAGCGCGGCATCGCGCGCCTTCACCCGCCCGTCGATCGAGATGACCCATTCGGCGCGGACCTTCTCCAGATCCTTGAAGGCCGGGCTGTCGCTGTCGGCCAGCACCTGGGTGATGCCGTAATGGTCGCGCAGGTCGATGAACAACACGCCCCCGTGGTCGCGGACCCGGTGGACCCAGCCCGCCAGCCGGACGGTATCGCCGACATGCGCCTTGTTCAGATCGGCACAGGTATGGCTGCGGTAGGGGTTCATCGCGGGCTCCGGGGGCTGGAAACAGACTGCCCGGATACACTCCGTCAGGCCCCGGAAGTCAAGCCCGGCCCCCGTTCGCAGGCCTTATTCCGATGCGGTATCGCCTGCGCCGAAGAAGACGCCGTCGCTGAGAACCTGCGCCACCGTGTCGCGCTTCACCATGCCGGCCTTGGCGGCATAGGCATAGGTCAGCGCCAGATCGCAGAGCTGGTTGATGAGCCGCGGCACGCCGCCCGTCGCCTCGTGGATCAGTTCCGCCGCCTGACGGCTGAAGATGTTGGGATTGCCCCCCGCCTGCCGGATGCGCGAGGCGATGTAGCCCGCGGTCGAGGCCGCATCGAGCCGCGGCAGGTGGTAGCTGGCCGAAACCCGCTGCGCGAATTGCACGAGGTCGGGGCGGCGGACCACGGCACGGAGTTCCGGCTGGCCGACCAGCAACAGTTGCAGCACCTCGTCGCGCCCGGCGTTGATGTTGGTCAGCATGCGCAGGTCTTCCAGCGCGTCGCGGTTGAGGTTCTGCGCCTCGTCGATGACCAGCAGCACCCGGTTGCCGCGCCGATGTTCGCCCAGCAGGAATTCCTGCACCACGGCGAAGACATCGGCGCTGTCGCCGCCCGGGGGCACCGTCAGCCCCAGCGCCGCGCAGACCCGGCGCAGCACGTCGTTCACCCCCGGCCGCGCGTTCGAGATCATGCCGATCGTCACGCCCTCGCCCAGGCTGTCGATGAAATGATGCAAAAGCGTGGTCTTGCCCGCGCCGATCTCGCCGGTCAGCAAGGTGATGGGCGCGCGCGTGGACAGGCCGTAATCCAGCATCGCATAGGCGCCGCGATGTTCGGGCGACCAGAACAGGAACTCGGGATCGGGGGCCAGCGCGAAGGGACGTTCGCGCAACCCGAAATGCTCCAGATAGTAATTCAGCGCCTGTGCCATGCCCATTCCGGTGGTGTTGCCGGTTATCGTTGCCCCCGCCGACCCCACCCCCGAGGGGGGCCAGGAAGCGGACGTCTTGATCCGGGGATATAGGGCAAGTTTGTCACCAATACCAAATTCTCAAGGCGCTTTCAGGGCAGGGCTCCAGCGGGAGTGATTCGCGCGCTCCCGCATTAGATGTAAATTTTTCATATTTTCCCGTTGCACGGGTATCCGCTTCGACGGGGCTCCGCGCCGGCCCTCGGGCTTGACGCAACGGCATTGTCGCGGCCCTCCGAACGATCCCTGCAATACAGACAGATCTTTGCAGAGTGAGGCGCAGTCTGCAGCGCCGCCCGCTGGTTCCCATCTGGAAACAAACCGTTTTCTATGCAATTTAGACAATCTCGCCTCAATTTGTTTTTTTCGTGGCACGTCTGCGGCTAAAAGGGGGGCGAGACTGTCGGAAGGCGCCTGGGGGGGTGTCCGGCCGATCCCGAAACCTCTTTGGGTGCTGCCATGACCCTTCATTACCGGGCCTTGCCCGACCTCACCGGGGTCGATCTCGGTCCCCTGCCTGCGTCCTCGGTCTTTCCGGTCTGGGGCGACGGAGCTTCGACCCATTCCCACCGGCATCTGCCGCAACCGGCCGCCCTGCTGCCGGCGCTGAAGGGCGATTACGCGCTGGTCGTCAAACGCCTGCTCGACATCGCGCTGGCTTCGGTGGCGCTGGTTCTGGCCGCGCCCGTCCTGGTGCTGCTGGCGCTGGCGCTCTGGGCCGAAAGCGGCAACCCCGTCTATTCGCAGCTGCGGCTGGGCAAGGACGGGCGGCTCTTCCGCATGTACAAGCTGCGCACCATGGTGCCCGGCGCCGAGGCCCGGTTGCAGGAATATCTGGACCGCGACCCGGCGCTCAGGGCCGAATGGGAGCTGACGCAGAAGCTGAAGAAAGACCCCCGCATCACCCCGGTGGGTCGACTGCTGCGCAAGACCTCGATGGATGAGCTGCCGCAACTGGTCAATGTGCTGCTGGGCGACATGAGCCTGGTCGGTCCGCGGCCGATGCTGCCCGAACAGATGCCGCTCTACCTGAACCCGCCCGCCTATCTGGGCCTGCGCCCGGGGATCACCGGCCTGTGGCAGGTGTCCGCCCGCAACGAGGAAAGCTTCGAGCTGCGCGCCATCATCGACCTGCGCTATGCCCAGCGGCTCTCGTTCTGGACCGACGCCAGGATCATCGCCGCCACGGTCAAGGCGGTGTGGCGGGCCACGGGCTATTGATCGCGCGCCGCGGGCCGCGGCCCTTGCCGTCGCCCGCCGCGCCTGCCATGCCTGTGCCATGACCGACCGCCCCGTCCTTCCCGCCGCACCCCGCCCGGCCCCGATCGTTCTGGCGATCGCCGGGCTTTGCGCGCTTTTCGAACTGGCCTTCACCCTCGCCGACCTGCCGATGGTCGGATACGAGGGGCTGCGCCGCGCGGCGCTGGTCTATGGTGCCTTCTGGCCGGGCCTGTTGCAGGATTGGGAGCCGGTCTTTCCCGGCCAGCCCGTCACCATGTTCATCAGCTACGCCTTCCTGCACGGCGGCTTCCTGCACATGCTGTTCAACATGCTGGTGATGATCGCCCTGGGACGCGAGGCGGTGGCCCGGCTCGGTCAGGGCGGGTTCCTGCTGGCCTTCCTCATCACCGCCATCGGCGCGGCGGGGACCTATTACCTTCTCGACAGCACCGGTACGCCGATGCTGGGTGCCTCGGGCGCGGTCTTCGGCTTTTTCGGCATGCAGGTCTATTGGGACGTGCAGATCCGCCGCGCGCGCGGGCTGTCGCTGGATCAGCCGGTCCGGCTGGTCATCGGGCTGGTCGTCATGAACGTGCTGCTCTGGGCGCTGGTCTCGGGAATGCTGGCCTGGCAGGCGCATCTGGGCGGTTTTGTCACCGGGGTGGTGCTGGCCGCGCTGGTCACGCCGACGCTGAACCACCGGCACCGGAGCGGCCGTCGCGGCAATTGACAAACCGGCATTCCACCGTTGCAATCGTCGGTGAAATGCGCCCTAGTATCAGAATATGATCAAATAATGTCGGAGTCCCCTTGACCACCGCGCCCAACGCCGCCCCTGCCCCCGCCCCGACCGCCGTTCCGGTGATCGCGATACAAGGGCTGCACAAGGCCTATGGGACGCTCGAGGTGCTCAAGGGCGTCGATGTCAAGGCGATGCCCGGGCAGGTCATTTCGCTGATCGGCTCTTCGGGCTCGGGCAAATCCACGCTGCTGCGCTGCTGCAACCTGCTGGAGGACAGCCAGCAGGGCGAGATCCTGTTCGAGGGCGAGGCGGTGCGCTGGCGCGGCGCCGGGCTGGAGCGTCACCCCGCAGACCGCGCCCAGGTCGCGCGGATCCGCACCAACCTGTCGATGGTGTTCCAGAACTTCAACCTCTGGTCGCACATGACCGTGCTGCAGAATGTCATGGAAGCGCCGGTGACGGTGCTGAAACAGGACCGCGCCACGGTCGAGGCCCGGGCCCGCGCCCTGCTGGCCAAGGTCGGCATCGGCGACAAGGCCGATGTCTATCCGGCGCAGATGTCGGGCGGCCAGCAGCAGCGCGCGGCCATCGCCCGCGCGCTCTGCATGGAGCCGCGCGCGCTGCTCTTCGACGAGCCGACCTCGGCCCTGGACCCTGAGCTGGAACAGGAGGTCGTGCGCGTCATCAAGGCGCTGGCCGACGAGGGGCGGACGATGCTGATCGTCACCCATGACATGCGGCTCGCCGCCGACGTCTCGGATCACGTCATCTTCCTTCATCAGGGCCTGATCGAGGAGGAAGGCCCGCCCGGCACCCTGTTCGGCGCGCCGAAATCGCAGCGCCTGCAGCAATTCCTCAGCGCCAGCCAACCGGCCTGAGGCAACAAGAACAACAAACCGTCCAACAGAGGAAACACACTCATGAAGAAACTGCTTCTTTCGGCCGCGATCCTCGCGCTGGGCACGAGCGGCGCGCTGGCCCAATCCGTCATCCGGCTTGCCACCGAGGGCGCCTACCCTCCCTATAACTTCGTCAACGAATCCAACCAGCTGGAAGGTTTCGACATTGATGTCGGCAATGCGGTCTGCGAACGGGCCGGGCTCACCTGCGAATGGGTGCAGAACGATTGGGATTCGATCATCCCCAACCTGGTCAGCGGCAATTACGACGCCATCGTCGCCGGGATGAGCGCGACCGAGGCCCGCGCCGAAGTCATCTCCTTCTCGCAGGCCTACAAGCTGCCCGATCCCTCGGCCTATATGGCGCTGGCCGGCACCGATGCCTCGGTGATGACCGAGGGCGTGATCGCGGCCCAGTCGAACACCTTCCAGGCCGACATGGTCGCCGAAACCAGCGCCACGCTGGTCGAATTCGCCAGCCCCGACGAGACCATCGCCGCGGTGCGCAACGGCACCGCCGATGCGGTGCTGGCCGACCGCGAATTCCTGATGACCTATGTCACCGATTCGAACGGCGAGTTCGAACTGCTGGCCACCGTCCCCTCGCCGGGGGATGGCGTGTCGATCGGCCTGCGCCAATCCGACACCGAACTCCGCGCAACCTTCGACGCGGCACTTGACGCGATGAAGGCCGACGGGTCGCTGAACGCGCTCCTCGTCCAATGGTTCGGCGAAGAAACGCTGCTCTTCGACTGATCCCCAGAGACGGCCCCGGCCCGGCATCGCCGCGACCGGGGTCAAGCCTCGGTGCCCGATGTTTTCGTTCTGCGCTGACCCCTCGACCCTGTCGGACTGGCCGTGGATGGCCTGTTACCTGACCACGGCCTCGCATCTGGCGCTCTATCGCTCGGTGCTGGTCGTGCTGGTCCTGCTGGCGCTGGCGGCGCCGCTGGCGCTGGGCATCGGCTTTCTGGGCGCGCTGGCCATGCGCTCGCGGAACGCGCTGCTGCGGCCGCTCGGCACGCTCTATGTCTCGATGGTCCGGGGCGTGCCGGACATCATCTTCTTCCTCTTCGTGCCCTTCGCCATCGACCAGGGCGTCGAATACGCCCGCCACCGGATCCTGTGCCCCGACTGGGACCAGCCGGTGCGGCAAGGCAATGATTTCATCGTCTGCGCCGCGGCCAAGATGCCGCTGGCGACCGATCCGGCCTGGGTGCATGACCTCTGGGGCTTCCTGCTGGCGCTCGCCGCCTTCGCGCTGGTCTTCGGCGCCTTCGCCGCCAACACGCTGCAGGGCGCCATGGCGGCCGTGCCGCGCGGCCAGCTGGAAACGGCCGAGGCCTATGGCATGACCCCGGGCCAGGCCTTCCGCCGGATCCTGCTGCCGCAGATGTGGGTCTATGCCCTGCCGGGCCTGTCGAACCTGTGGATGATCCTGACCAAGGCCACGCCGCTTCTGTTCCTGCTCGGCATCCAGGATGTGGTCTATTGGGCGCGCGAGCTCGGCGGGCAGAAGACCGGGGTCTATGCCTATCCGCATCCCGACTGGCGGGTGTGGTATTTCATGGGCGTGCTGGCCTTCTACCTGCTGCTGACCTGGTCCAGCCAGAAGGTCTTCGACCGGCTGATGGTGCGGATGAGCCACGGCCAGGCGACCGCGGGCGGCGAAGCGCTGCGGAGGGCCGGCGCATGACCTTCGAGAGCTGCGCCGAGAGCTTCCGCGGCCTGATCCTGCGCTCGATGGGGCGGGAATTCGGCGACCGGCTCCTGCCCCGGGGGCTGGAGATCGACACCTGCGATCAGGTGTTCCTGATCGCCTCGGGGCTGGTGTGGAACGTCTATTTCGCCACCCTCGCGCTGTTTTTCGGCTTCTTCCTCGCCACCGCCGTGGCGCTGGGCAAGGCCAGCCCCCGCGCCTGGGCCCGCAAACCGGCCGAGGCCTTCGTCTTCCTGTTCCGCGGCTCGCCGCTCTTCGTGCAATTCTTCTTCATCTACGAGGCGCTGGTCCTGCTCCCGCGTGAGGGGATCACGCTGGCCGGCATCACCCTCGACACGCAATGGACCACCCGGGCCTGGGCCGGGGCGCTTTTCGTCCTCTTCCTCAATACCTCGGCCTATACGGCCGAGATCTTCCACGGCGCGCTGAAGGCCATCCCCAAGGGGGATCTGGAAGCCGCCGACGCCTACGGCCTGACCGGCTTCGCCAAGTTCCGGCGGGTGGTCTGGCCGACGATGCTGCGCCTTGCCTGGCCCAGCTACACCAACGAGGCCATCTTCCTGTTGCACGCCACGACCTTGGTGTTCTTCTCGGCCTTTCCCGCCTGGCAGCAGATGGGCGACGCCCTCTATTATGCCAATTACTTCGCCGCGCAGACCTTCAACCCGTTCATCGCCTACCCGCTCGTCGGACTCTATTTCATCCTGATGACCCTGGCGGTGATCGGCCTTTTCGGCGCGGTCAACCGGCGGCTCAACCGGCATCTCCCGCGCGAGGCGCGGGCCCGTTTCCGGTTCCGTCCGCAATATATCAGGTGAATCATGCGTGATTGGCTCCGCCATCACCCCGACGTCCGTACCATCCGCGTTGCCGCCGCCGACCTCAACGGTCAGGCGCGGGGCAAGCGCATCCCGGTCCGCTTTGCCGACAAGATCGTCGAGGAGGGCACGCGCTTTCCCTTCTCGGTCATGAACCTCGATATCTGGGGCGAGGATATCGAGGACAGCCCGCTGGTCTTCGATTCGGGCGATGCCGATGGCGTGCTGAAACCCACGGAACGCGGCTTCCTGCCCATGCCCTGGCTCGAGGCGCCGACCGCGCTGCTGCCGATCTGGATGTTCCACGAGGACGGCAGCCCCTTCGCGGGCGATCCCCGCCACGCGCTGGCCCGGGTGGTCGAGCAATTCCACGAGCGCGGCATGTTCCCGGTCTGCGCCACCGAGCTCGAATTCTACCTGATCGACGATTCGGGCCGCGAGCTGCGCGTGCCGCCCTCGCCCCGTTCCGGCAAACGCAGGCCCGGTGCCGATACGCTGGCCCTGCGCGCGCTCGACGCGTTCGACCGTTTCTTCACCGATCTTTACGATTGCTGCGAGGTGATGGACATCGACGCCGACACGGCGATTTCCGAGGCCGGGCCCGGCCAGTTCGAGGTCAACCTGCTGCACTCGGCCGATGTGCTGAAGATCGCCGACGATACCTGGTTCTTCAAGATGCTGGTCCGCGGCCTCGCCCGCCGCCACGGCTTTGCCGCCAGTTTCATGGCCAAACCCTACGAGGATTGGCCGGGCAACGGCATGCACATGCATTTCTCGGTCACCGACGGGGCGGGCAAGAACCTGTTCGATGACGGCACGCATGGCGGCTCGCATCTGCTGCATCAGGCGGTCGCCGGGTGCCTCAAGGCGATGCCCGGCACGACGCTGCTGCTGGCGCCCCATTACAACAGCTACGACCGTTTCGAGCCCGGCGCCCATGCGCCCACCGGCATCGCCTGGGCCTATGAAAACCGCACGGCCGCGGTGCGCATCCCCTCGGGCAGCCTCAAGGCACGGCGGATCGAGCATCGCGTGGCGGGGGGCGACATCAACCCCTATCTGATGATGGCGGGCGTCCTGGGCGCGGCGCTGATCGGCATCGAGGACGGGCTCACCCCGCCCGCGCCCATTAGCGGCAATGCCTATGAACTCGATCTTCCGCAGATGCCGACAACGTGGCAGGATGCGATCGACACCTTCGAAAGCAGCCCCGAGATGAAGCGCATCTTCGCGCCGCAACTCATCGAGAACCTTGTCCGGACCAAGCGCCAGGAACTCCGCTACATGGCGGAGATGACGCCGACGGAAGTGCTTGACCTCTATCTCGACACCGTTTGAGGACCCTATGAAGATCGGCATTCTGCAAACCGGCGACGCCCCCCAGGGGCTGGAATCCCACGGCACCTATCCCGACATGTTCGAGACGCTGCTGGCGGGTCAGGGCTTCACCTTCGCCCGCTGGCGGGTCAATGCGATGGCGTTTCCGGCCTCGGTCACCGAGTGCGACGGCTGGCTCATCACCGGCTCGCGCCATGGCGTCTACGAGGATCACCCGTTCATCGCGCCGCTGGAGCAGTTCATCCGCGACGCCATCGCCCGCGACATCCCGGTGGCCGGCATCTGTTTCGGCCATCAGATCATGGCCCAGGCGCTGGGCGGCAAGGTCGAGAAATACCAGGGCGGCTGGGCCGTGGGCCCGACCGAGTACGATTTCGGCGGCGAGACGGTCACGCTGAACGCCTGGCATCAGGACCAGGTGACCGAGTTGCCGCCCGGCGCCCGGGTCACCGCGACCTCGCCCTTTTGCCAATACGCAGGGCTGGCCTATGGCAAGACCGGCTATTCGGTGCAGCCCCATCCCGAATTCGGCGATGGCTTCGTCGGCGATCTGATCGATGCGCGCGGGCGCGGGGTGGTGCCCGACCCGCTCCTTGACGCGGCGCGGGCCCGTCTGGGCGCGGGACCCGACAGCGCCGTCATCGCCCGGCAACTCAGCGACTTTTTCAAGGCCGCCCATGCGGAGCGGCAACAGACCGTCAAATGACGGATTTCCACAGGACTGACCCATGACCAACTGGACCACCAAGATCCCCGAGGCGGCCCGTGATTTCCTCGCCGGGCGCCGCCTGGACGAGATCGAATGCATCCTGCCCGATATCGCCGGCGTGGCGCGGGGCAAGGCGATGCCCGCCTTCAAATTCGACAAGCAGACGCATTTCTATCTGCCGACCTCGATCTTCCTGCAGACCATCACCGGCGAATGGGCCAATGCCCCGGGCGGCGAGGACGAGTACAAGGAACCGGACATGACGCTGGTCCCGGATTTCTCGACCGCCACCGCCGCGCCCTGGACCGCCGACATCACGCTGCAGATCATCCATGACGCGATGACCCAGACCGGCGCCCCGGTGCCGACCGCGCCGCGCAACGTGCTGAAACGCGTCCTCGACCTCTATGCCGCCGAGGGCTGGAAGCCGGTCGTGGCGCCCGAGATGGAATTCTATTTCGTCGAGCGCAACACCGACCCCAACATGCCGATTTCCCCGCCCATGGGACGTTCCGGCCGCAAGGCCGCGGCGAAACAGGCCTATTCCATGTCGGCGGTCGATGAATACGGCAAGGTCATCGACGACATCTACGATTACGCCGAGGCGATGGGGCTGGAGATCGACGGCATCCTGCAGGAAGGCGGCGCCGGTCAGGTCGAGATCAACCTCGCGCATGGCAACCCGGTCGATCTGGCCGACCACATCTTCTTCTTCAAGCGGATGATCCGCGAGGCGGCGCTGCGCCACGATTGCTTTGCCACCTTCATGGCCAAGCCGATCGAGGGCGAGCCGGGCTCGGCCATGCATATCCATCACTCGGTGGTGGATCTGAATACCGGCAAGAACATCTTCTCGGCCGAGGACGGGTCGGAAACGCCTGCCTTCCTGCATTTCATCGCCGGGATGCAGAACCACCTGCCCGCCGCGGTGGCGCTGCTCGCGCCCTATGTGAACAGCTACCGCCGCTACGTCCCGGATTTCGCCGCGCCGATCAACCTGGAATGGGGCCGCGACAACCGCACCACGGGGCTGCGGGTGCCGATCTCGGGCCCCGAGGCGCGGCGGGTGGAGAACCGGCTCGCGGGGATGGATTGCAACCCTTACCTCGGCATCGCGGCGTCCCTCGCCTGCGGCTATCTGGGGCTGAAGGAGAAGAAGGACCCGCGCCCCGAATGCCGGATCAACGCCTATATGGGCGAGGACGAGCTGCCGCTGACCCTGGGCGACGCCATCGACCTGCTGGTCGAGGACACGGCGATGACCGAGGTGCTGGGCCCGGATTTCGTGGCGCTCTATGCCTCGGTCAAGCGCGACGAATACAAGGAATTCCAGCAAGTGATCTCGCCCTGGGAGCGCGAACATCTGCTTTTGAACGTGTGACGAAAGCGGGGGGCTGCTCGCCCCCCGCACCCCCTCGCCAGAGGGGGGAGCACGCTCCCCCCTCTGGACACCCCCCGTGCGTATTTGGGACAAGATGATGCAGGGGCGTGGTTTGGCTTGGCGGGGTCCGGCGCTTCGGCTATGCGGGTTTCATGGAATTGCGCGTGACGGATCTGGCCTGCGCCCGGGGCGGGCTGCCCTTGATCGAGGGGCTGAGCTTTGCCGTCGCAAGCGGCGAGGCGCTGGTGCTGCGCGGGCCGAACGGGTCGGGCAAGACCACGCTGCTCAGGACGCTCGCCGGGTTGCAGCCGGCGCTGAAGGGCGAGATCACCTGCCCGCCCGAAGAGATGGCCTATGCCGCCCATGCCGACGGGCTGAAATCCACCCTGACCGTGGCCGAGAACCTGTCGTTCTGGGCGGAGATCCATGGGCAGAGGGACATCACCGGGGCGCTTGAGGCGATGAACCTGACCGATCTCGCCGGGCGGCAGGCGCAGCATCTGTCGGCCGGGCAGAAGCGGCGTCTGGGGCTGGCGCGGCTTCTGGTCACCGGGCGCTGGCTCTGGGTGCTGGACGAGCCGACGGTCTCGCTGGACGCGGCATCGGTCGCGCTGTTCGCGGGCGTGGTGCGGGATCATCTGGCTGCGGGCGGCGCGGCGCTGCTGGCCACGCATATCGACCTCGGCCTGCCCGAGGCGCGGGTCTTGGACCTCGCCCCCTACCGGGCCGAGCTGCCGCCGGACCTCGGCTTCGATGAGGCCTTCCTGTGACCGCGCTGCTGATCCGCGACCTGAGGCTGGCAATGCGCGCGGGCGGCGGCTTCGGGCTGGGGCTGGGGTTCTTCCTGATCCTCGCCGTGCTGGTGCCGCTGGGCGTCGGTCCCGATACCGGCACGCTGGCGTTGATCGCGCCCGGGATCCTCTGGGTCGGGGCGCTGCTCGCGTGCCTCCTGTCGCTGGACCGGCTGTTCGCGCTGGACCATGAGGACGGCTCGCTCGACCTGCTGGCGACCTCGCCCATCCCGCTGGAGGGCGTGGTCGCGGTGAAGGCGCTGGCCCATTGGCTGACCACCGGGCTGCCCTTGGCGCTGGCTGCGCCGGTGCTGGGCATCCTGCTGAACCTGCCGGGGCCCGCCTTCGCCCCGCTGATGCTGTCCCTGCTGCTGGGCACCCCGGCCCTGAGCGTGATCGGCGCTTTCGGTGCGGCGCTGACCGTGGGGCTGAAACGCGGCGGGCTGCTCATGTCGCTGCTGGTGCTGCCGCTCTATGTCCCGACGCTGGTCTTCGGCGCTCAGGCGGTAAGCCGCGCCGCGCAGGGGCTCGACGGCTCGACCGCACTGCTGCTGACCGCCGGGATCACCGCCGGATCCGCCGCCCTGCTACCCTTCGCCGCAGCCTTCGCGCTGCGCATCAATCTGCGCTAGGATCACGCCCGTGTGGCTTGAGCCCCGCCCCCGGACACATTAGGAAACCTGCATGGCATCGCTCTGGGAATACGCCAATCCGGTCAAGTTCATGCGGCTCTCGGGCTGGCTGATGCCCGTGAGCGCGCTGCTCGCGGCCGGGCTGATCGTCACCGGGCTGGTCTGGGGCTTTTTCTTCACCGAGGCCGATTACCGCCAGGGTGCCAGCGTCAAGATCATCTTCCTGCATGTCCCCTCGGCGCTGATGGCGATCAATGCCTGGGCCATGATGCTGATCGCCTCGCTGATCTGGCTGGTCCGGCGCCACCATGTCAGCGCGCTGGCCGCCAAGGCCGCCGCCCCCATCGGCGCCACCATGACGTTGATCGCGCTCATCACCGGGGCGATCTGGGGCCAGCCGATGTGGGGCACCTGGTGGGAATGGGACCCGAGGCTGACCTCGTTCCTGATCCTGTTCCTGTTCTACCTCGGCTATATCGCGCTCTGGTCCGCCATCGAGGATACCGATACCGCCGCCGACCTGACCGCCATCCTCTGTCTGGTCGGCTCGGTCTTTGCCGCGCTCTCGCGCTATGCCGCGCTCTTCTGGAACCAGGGCCTGCACCAGGGGGCCTCGCTCAGCGTGGCGCCCGGGACGCGGATGGACTGGGCCTACAAGGCGCCGCTCTATCTGTGCATGGCGGGCTTTGCCCTGCTCTTCCTGGCGCTGGTTCTGGCCGGCACGCGGACCGAGATCCGCGCGCGGCGCGCCCGCGCCCTCATGACCCGTGAAAGGGCCCGTGCCTGATGCCCGACCTTGGCCCCTATGCCACCGAAGTGACGCTCGCCTATGCCGTATCGCTGGGCCTGATCGCGGCGCTGATCCTGTGGAGCTGGGCCCGCGCGCGCCGTGTCAGGCGCGAGCTGGCCGCCCTCGAAACCCGAACGCCCCGAGGCTGAGATGAAGATCAACCCCCTCCTGCTGCTGCCGCCCGTCCTGCTGGCCGGTTTCGTCGCCTTCGTTGCCGTCGGCAATTTCCGCGAGGACCGCAACGACCTGCCCTCGGCCCGCGCCGGGCATCAGGCGCCCGCCGTGGCCCTGGCGCCGCTGGAAGAGCTGCCGCTTTTCACCGACGACATGCTGCGCACCGGCGAGGTGACGCTGGTCAATTTCTGGGCCTCGTGGTGCCCGCCCTGCCGGGCCGAGGCCCCGGTGGTCGAGGCGCTGGCCCATGAAGGGCTGACCGTGCTGGGCGTGAACTATCGCGACGAGCCCGACCGGGCGATGGATTTCCTTGACGAACTGGGCAACCCCTATGCCGCGATCGGCGCCGATCCCCGGGCCCGCATGGGCCTCGACTGGGGCGTGGTCGGCCTGCCCGAGACCTTTGTGGTCGATGGCGAGGGCAATATCCTGATGCGCCACGCCGGCCCCCTGACCGAGGAGGTGGTGGAGCAGCGCCTGCGCCCGGTGATCGAACGCGCCCAGGGCCGGGCCAGCTGAGATGGAGCGCCCCTCGGACCAGCGCCTGACGACCGAGGGGATGCAAGCGCCGCGCGAGGGCCGCCTGCTGGCCCTGGCCTGCGGCGCGCTCGCCCATGAGATCCTGGCGATCAAGGCGGCCAATGGCTGGACCCATCTGGACCTGCATTGCCTGCCCGCCAACCTGCATCTCTGGCCCGACCGGATCCCCGACGCGGTCGAGGCCGCGGTGACCAAATACCGCGAGGCCTATGACGAGATCCTGGTGGTCTATGCCGATTGCGGCACCGGCGGCCTGTTGCAGGCCCGCTGCGCGGCGCTGGGCGTGCCGATGGTCGAAGGCCCGCACTGCTATTCCTTCTTTGCCGGCAACGCCGATTTCGCCGCGAGGGCCGAGACGGAATTCACCGCCTTCTACCTGACCGATTTTCTGGTCAGGCAATTCGAGGCCTTCGTCTGGCGGCCGATGGGCTTTGACCGCCACCCCGAACTGATCGCCATGATGTTCGGCAATTACGAAAAGCTGGTCTATCTGGCGCAGGTCGACGACCCGGCGCTCGACGCCAAGGCCGCCGAATGTGCCGCCCGCCTCAACCTCGCCTATGAGCGCCGCCTGACCGGCTATGGCGACCTTGTCCCGGCGCTCTCGGCGCTGGCCGGGCGCACGGCGCGGTGATCGGCCGGCCTCGGGCATTGTAACCGGGGGCGGCGCGGCCTAATCTCGACGAAACCCCCTTTTTCTGGCACCGATGACCCCGCACGAGATCGAACACGCCGCCGCCGAGCCGCAACCCGCCAACCGCCTGTCGCTGGTCGATCGCTACCGGCTGCAGACCTGGTTCCTGGGGATCATCGCCTTTTCGATGATCCTGTTCCTGCTGGTGCAGGCGCGGTTCATCCTGATCTCGCTGGTCATCGCCATCATCCTCTTCTCGCTGACGGCGGATGCGATCACCGCCTTCTCGCGGCTCAGGATCGGGTCGTGGAAGATCACCAACTGGCTGGCCTCGGTCGGGGCCTTCGCCATGATCGCGGTGATCCTGCTGACCCTCACCGGCATCATCATCAGCCAGATCAACACGGTGGTGACGACGACGCTGGGCTATACCGACCAGGCGATTGCCGCCATGGCGCGGCTCGCCGCCTGGATCTCGCCCGAGGCCGAGCAGATGGTCGAAACCTCGATCCGCTCGATCCAGGTCTCGACCTATATCAGCACGCTGGCCGGGCAGGCCTCGAACCTGCTCAGCGCGACGACGCTGGTCATCCTGTTCGTGGGTTTCCTCTTTGCCGAGCGGCTGTGGTTCAACACCAAGCTGGAGAACCTGCTGCACGACAAGGCGCAGGCCAAGCGCGTGGGCCGCATCATCCATTCCATCGTCCGGCGGGTGAACCATTACCTTCTGGTCAAGACCGGTGTCTCGCTGGCGACCGCGCTGGCGGTCTATCTGCTGATGGAGGGGTTCCGCCTCGATTTCGCCGGGCCCATGGCGATCCTGACCTTCGTGCTGAACTACATCCCCTCGGTCGGCTCGATCATCGCCACGATCCTGCTGGGGCTGGTGGCGCTGATCCAGGTGACGGAACCGGCGACGGCGCTGCTGGTCTTCGTGCTGGCGGGGATGATCCAGTTCGTGCTGGGCTCGGTCATCGACCCGATGCTGATGGGCCGGGCGCTGAGGGTGTCGTCCTTCGGCATCATCATCTCGCTCGCCTTCTGGGGGGCGCTCTGGGGGATCGCCGGGATGTTCCTGGCGGTGCCGATCATGGTCGCGGCGATGATCGTCTGCTCGCATATCCCCGCCGCAAGGCCGGTGGCGGTGCTGCTGTCGCGCGAGGGGCTGCCGGAGATCGAGGAAGCGGGAACCGTCACGGACGAGGGCGAACCGATCCGCCGCGCGGCAGAGTGACGTAGGGTGCGTGCTTGCACGCACCGATCCCGCCGGTGGTGCGTGCGAGCACGCCCCCTGCGTTAAGCCTTCTCTCACCGGTTTCCGCGTTGATCGGGGCATGTCCTCGTATCTCCGCCCCCGCGTTCCCGGTGCCACGATCTTCTTCACCGTCCGTCTGGACGCGGCCGGCGGCACGCTGCTCACCGACGAGATCGACCGCCTGCGCCACGCCGTGGCAGCCACGCGACGGGAGCGGCCGTTTACCATCGACGCTTTCGTGGTGCTGCCGGACCATCTGCATTGCGTCTGGACCCTGCCCGAGGGGGATTGCGAGTATTCGGAGCGGTGGCGGTTGATCAAATCCCGCTTCTCGATGGGATTGCCACCGGGCCCTCGGCGGCATTCCCACCTTGCCCGGAACGAGAGGGCGATCTGGCAACGCCGCTTCTGGGAACACCATATCCGCGATGCGGAGGATTACCGCGCGCATGTCGCGTATTGCCGGGCCAATCCGGTCAAGCACGGGCTCGCGACATCGCCCGAGGATTGGCCCTTTTCCTCGGTCCACCGCGACCGCCGCCTCGGCCTGCTGTAGGGTGCGTGCTTGCACGCACCGTCGGGGCGGATTCGGGTCGGGGGACGGTGCGTGCAAGCACGCACCCTACGGGGCGCCGTGCCTCACCGGATGCGGCCGCAGGTTTTTGACGAAACCCGCTTGCCCGCGCCTGCCTTGAGGATGGACAGCCTCAGCTGTCCATCTTCAACGCCGAGATGAACGCCGCCTGTGGGATCTCGACCTTGCCGAACTGGCGCATCTTCTTCTTGCCGGCCTTCTGCTTGTCCAGCAGCTTGCGCTTGCGGGTCGCGTCGCCGCCGTAGCACTTGGCCGTCACGTCCTTGCGCATCGCCGACAGCGTTTCGCGGGCGATCACCCTTCCGCCGATGGCCGCCTGGATCGGGATCTTGAACATGTGGCGCGGGATCAGGTCCTTGAGCTTCTCCACCATCGCCCGGCCGCGCATCTCGGCCCGGTCGCGGTGGACCATCATCGACAAGGCATCGACCGGCTCGTCATTGACCAGGATCGACATCTTGACCAGGTAATCCTCGGCATAGCCGGTCAGCTGGTAGTCGAAGCTGGCATAGCCCTTGGTGATCGATTTCAGCCGGTCGTAGAAGTCGAAGACCACCTCGTTCAGCGGCAGGTCGTATTCCACCATCGCCCGGTTGCCGGCATAGGTCAGGTTCAGCTGCACGCCGCGGCGGTCCTGGCAGAGCTTCAGCACGTCGCCGAGGTATTCGTCGGGCACCATGATGGTGGCCTTGATCCGCGGCTCCTCGATATGGTCGACATGGGTCAGGTCGGGCATGTCGGCGGGGTTGTGCAATTCCTGCATGGTCCCGTCGCGCAGGAAGATCTTGTAGACCACCGAGGGCGCGGTGGTGATCAGGTCGAGGTCGTATTCGCGTTCCAGCCGGTCGCGGATCACCTCGAGATGCAAGAGCCCGAGGAAGCCGCAGCGGAAGCCGAAGCCGAGCGCCGCCGAGGTCTCCATCTCGGAGCTGAAGCTGGCGTCGTTCAGCTGCAGCTTCTCGATGGCGTCGCGCAGATCCTCGAAATCATTGGCATCGACCGGGAAGAGGCCGCAGAACACCACCGGCTGGGCGGGTTTGAAGCCCGGCAGCGGGGTCTCGCAGCCCTTCTTCTCGGTGGTGATCGTGTCGCCGACCCGGGTGTCACGGACCTGCTTGATCGAGCCGGTCCAGATGCCGATCTCGCCCGGGCCGAGCTCCTCGATATCGACCATCTGCGGCTTCAGCACCGCCAGCTTGTCGACGCCGTAGATCGCGCCCGTTTGCATCATCTTGATCCGGTCGCCCTTGCGGATCACGCCATCCATGACGCGGATCATGACGACGACGCCCAGATAGGGGTCGTACCAGCTGTCGACCAGCATGGCCTTCAAGGGCGCGTTGCGGTCGCCCTTGGGGGCGGGCAGGCGGGTGACGATGGCTTCCAGCACCTCGGGGATGCCGAGGCCGGATTTGGCCGAGATCAGCACCGCGTCATGCGCGTCGAGGCCGATCACATCCTCGATCTGCTCCTTCACCCGCTCGGGCTCGGCCGCCGGAAGGTCGATCTTGTTGAGGACCGGCACAATCTCGTGCCCCGCGTCGATCGCCTGATAGACGTTGGCGAGCGTCTGCGCCTCCACCCCCTGCGAGGCGTCAACGACCAGCAGCGAGCCCTCGACCGCACGCATCGAGCGCGACACTTCATAGGCGAAGTCGACGTGGCCGGGCGTGTCGATCAGGTTCAGCACATAGGTCTTGCCGTCCTTGGCCGGGTAATCGATGCGGACGGTGTTGGCCTTGATGGTGATGCCGCGCTCGCGCTCGATATCCATCGAGTCGAGGATCTGCTCCTTCATGTCGCGTTGCGCCACGGTGCCGGTCAGCTGGATCAGCCGGTCGGCGAGCGTGGATTTGCCGTGGTCGATATGCGCCACGATGGAGAAGTTGCGGATTCTGTCGAGCTCGGTCATGGCGGGCATATGAGCAGGTTTCTTCGAGCCGTCAATGCTTGCTTTGGGCCCTAGAGCTGCGCGTCGAGCGTGGCGTGGTAAAGCCGGGCATAGGCCGTGGCCTCGGCCGCATCCGAGCTTTGCCAATCGGCGCGGGACAGCCAGTCGGGATGCGGCTCGGTCCCCCAGCCGGGCAGGTCGGGGACGCCGAGATGCCCCGCCTCGACCCGGAACGGGTCGGTGGTGAAAAGGCCCCGCTGCCAGGGGTAGTAATCCTCGCCCTCGATCGAGAATTCGAGGTATTTGCCGGCATTCGGGATGGCCCGCATCAGATGCATCGTCGCCAGCGTCACCAGACCCAGATTGGCGGCATGGGGCGTGACCGCCAACCCCTCGGCCGAGGCCAGCCGGGCGACATGCAGCGTCTTCGCCAGCCCGCCCAGATAGAGGATATCGGGCTGCACCACATCGACCGCCCGGTCGCGGATCATGCGGGCGAAGGTGGTGACCTCCACCTCTTGCTCGCCGCCGGTCACGTCGATGTCCAGTGCCTCGGCCACGGCGGCGGTGGCGTCGAGGTCCCACCAGGGCACCGGCTCCTCGTAATGGCCGACGCCATTATCCTCCAGCATCCGGCCCACGGCGATGGCGCGCGGCACGGAGAAACCCGAATTGGCGTCGACCAGCGTGTCGAGGCCGCGCAGCGCCCCGGTCACGGCGGGGATGATCGCCTCGGTCCGGCCCTCCCATTGGTCGCGGTCCTCGCCCATCTCGGCGCCGATGCGGAACTTGGCGGCGGTGAAACCCTGCTCGCCGCAGATCCGCTTCAGGCGCTCGGCCTCCTCATCCGGGGTCAGGTCACGGCGCATAGAGCTGGCATAGGCGCGCACCGGCCCGGCGCTGCCGCCCAGAAGTGCGGCCACCGGCTTGCCGGCCCGCCGCCCCGCCATGTCCCACAGCGCCGTGTCGAGCCCGGCCAGCGCCCGGTTGCGATAGGAGCCGGGGAATTTGTGCTCGGCCCGCTCGATCCGGGCGACCAGCGCGGCGATGTCGGCCGAATCCTGGCCCAGGGCCCAGGGGGTGATCTGGCGGTGAAAGACGCGGGCGGTGAGATCGGCGTTATAGGTCGCGGTCTGGCCCCAGCCGATGGCGCCATCCTCGGCCGTCGCCTTGACGAAGCAGACGAATTCGTCGTGGAAAGTCTCGAGGCGGATCAGGCGCATGGGCAGGTCCCGGCTGTTTCGCATCAGACTAGCCGCGCCCTGCCCCGCCGTCCATGGCGGCGTAGGATGGGCAATATTGCCCATCCTGCCGGGCGTTAGAGCCGCAGGCCGCCGGTCTGTTCCAGCCAGAAGGCCAGGCGTTCCTTCAGGATCCGGGGCTGGCTCAGCGCCTCGGTCTCGGGGTCGAGGCGTTCGAGGATCTCGACCCGGTAGCCTGCCGTCGACGCGGCCTGCAGGCCGGCATGGGGATGGGCACCCTGCCCCAGCGTGAAGCGCAGCCGGTTCTCGACCGTGTCGAGCCGGGGCGCGGCGGCGATCCAGAGATGCCCGCCCGCGTGGATGGCGTAGATCCCGGCCTGCGGTCTGGCCTCGCGATAGGACGAGGCGGCGGCTTTGCGGTCCTGACGGTTCATGGCGCGACTCCTTTGATGCGGTTGATAGCAGAGCTCTGCGCCTCGCACAATATTACCCGGGTAATATTGACAAACGATCCCGCCCGGTGTTCATGGCGCCATGGAACAGAATGATACATGCACCGCCTTTCTGGGGCTCGAGATCGTGGCCGAGGGGCCGCTGGCGCAGGTGGCGCCGGTGGCCCTGGCCAAGGGGGCGCTGGTCTTCGATGACCGGACGGGGCGGGTCGTCGACCTTGACCCGCGCGATTGGGTCGTGCCGCCCCCGCCCCGGCGCGGACGGCCGAAGCTGGGGGTGGTGGCGCGGGAAGTCACGCTGCTGAAACGCCATTGGGACTGGCTCGGATCGCAGCCGGGCGGGGCCTCGGCCACGATCCGGCGGCTGGTCGAGGCCGCGCGCGCCGACGAGGGCGGCGCGGCCGAGCGGCGCGACGCCTGCTGGCGGGCGATGAACGCGCTGGCGGGGGATCTGCCGGGCTTCGAGGAGGCGAGCCGGGCGCTTTACGCCGGTGATCTGGTGGGCTTCGCGGCAAGGGTCGACGGCTGGCCCGAGGGCATCCGGGGTTATGTGCGGCGGATGGCGGGGGTGGGTGCCTAGGGGGTCAGGTGCGTGCGAGCACGCACCCTACGGGTGTTTTCGAGTAAGGCCCGGATTCTCCCTTTCCCTGCAGGGTGCGTGCTTGCACGCACCATCCGCTCAAAAGTCAGACCTTACCACTCCGCCGGCACATTGTTGAAAAAATGCAAATAGGGCCGGCATTCCCCTAAGAACCCCGACCCCCAATGTTGAAAAAGTATCAGCCTGCTCAGGCCATATCAGGCGGCGTCGCCTCGGCGGCAAGCGCCGGGACCAGGGCGTCCAGCGCCATCGTCTCGGTCCGGTTGTCGCCCAGCCGCCGCACCGACACCGTGCGCTCGGCCACCTCGCGCGCGCCCAGCGCCAGGATCACCGGCACCTTGGCCAGCGAATGCTCACGGACCTTGTAGTTGATCTTCTCGTTGCGGATGTCGGCCTCGACCCGCAGACCCGCCTTGCGCAGGGCATCCACGACCTCGGCGACATATTCATCCGCCTCGGAGACGATCGAGGCCACCACCACCTGCTGCGGCGCCAGCCACAAGGGCAGCTTGCCTGAATAGTTCTCGAGCAGGATGCCGATGAAGCGCTCGAACGATCCCAGACAGGCCCGGTGCAGCATCAGCGGCCGGTGCTTGGCACCGTCCGCGCCGACATAGCTCGCGTCCAGCCGCTCGGGCAGGTTCGGGTCGACCTGGAACGTGCCGCATTGCCAGTCGCGGCCGATGGCATCGGTCAGCACGAATTCCAGCTTCGGCCCGTAGAAGGCCCCCTCACCCGGGAACAGCTCATAGGCATAGCCCGCCGCGGTCACGGCATTGGCCAGCGCGGATTCGGCGTAATCCCAGCTTTCCTCGGTGCCGATGCGCTTATCCGGCCGCGTCGACAGCTTGATGCGCCATTTGTCGAAGCCAAGTTCGGCATAGACATCGGCCAGGAATTCGATGAAGCGCTTGGCCTCGCCCTCGATCTGCTCTTCGGTGGCGAAGATATGCGCGTCATCCTGCGTGAAGCCGCGCACCCGCATGATCCCGTGCAGCGCGCCCGAGGGCTCATACCGCGCGCAGGAGCCGAATTCGGCCATGCGCAGCGGCAGGTCGCGGTAGGACTTCAGCCCGTGATTGAAGATCTGCACGTGACACGGGCAGTTCATCGGCTTCAGGGCATTGATGGTCTTTTCCTTGGCGCCCTCTTCGTCCACCTCGACGATGAACATGTTCTCGCGGTAATTCTCCCAATGCCCCGAGGCTTCCCAGAGCTTGCGGTTCACCACCTGCGGCGTGTTCACCTCGACATAGCCGCCCGCCCGCTGCTTGCGGCGCATGTAATCCTGCAACGTGGCATAGATCGTCCAGCCGTTCGGATGCCAGAAGATCTGGCCGGGGGCCTCTTCCTGCATGTGGAACAGATCCATCTCGCGGCCCAGCTTGCGGTGGTCGCGCTTGGCGGCCTCCTCGAGCATGTGCAGATGCGCTTTCAGGTCGTCGCGGTTCTTGAAGGCCACGCCATAGATGCGCTGCAGCATGGGGCGCGAGGCATCGCCCAGCCAATAGGCGCCCGCCACATGCGTCAGCTTGAAGCCATCGGCCGGAACCTGACCCGTGTGCTGCAGATGCGGCCCGCGGCAGAGGTCCTGCCAGTCGCCGTGCCAGTACATGCGCAGGTCCTGATCCTCGGGGATGCGGTTGACCAGCTCGACCTTGTAGGGCTCGTTGTTCTGCTCGTAATAGGCGATCGCATCGGCGCGCGACCAGACTTCGGTCCGGACCGGCTCGCGGGCGTTGATGATCTTCTTCATCTCGGCCTCGATGGCGCCCAGATCCTCGGGCGTGAAGGGCTCGGCGCGGTCGAAGTCATAGAACCAGCCGTAATCACGCACGGGGCCGATGGTGACCTTCGTATCCGGCCAGAGCGCCTGCACGGCGCGGGCCATGATATGCGCGAGGTCGTGGCGGATCAGTTCCAGCGCCGGGCCGTCATCCTTCAGCGTGTTGATCGAGAGGGTGGCGTCCGACGGGATCGGCCAGGCCAGATCCCAGTGCTGGCCGTTCACCTGGGCCGAGATCGCGGCCTTGGCCAGCGACGGCGCGATGGATTTCGCGACCTCGCCGGGCGTGATGCCGGCGGAGTATTCACGCACATTGCCATCGGGGAATTTCAGGGAAATCTGGCTCATCGGCCAAGCTCCTCGTCGTTTCGGCGCCCACGGAACGCCCGGTTGCGGGTTATGTCGGGGTTATGTGCCGCGCGCCGCGGGCCTTGTCAACGTTGCATGAAAACGCCGCCGCCCGGGTGGGGCGGCGGCGCCATGGCGAGGGGTCGCGCCCTTATTCCTTGCCCGGCGCCGCGGCCCGGCGGGACTTGATCCAGGGCGAGAGATACGGCCAGACGATGGAGAAGGCCGCGACCAGCAGCAACAGGGCCGAGATCGGGCGGGTGAAAAAGGGCCAGACCCCCTCGTCCGTATAGGTGATGCCGCGGCGCAGGTTCAGCTCCAGCATCGGGCCGAGGATGAAAGCCAGGATGAAGGGGCCGACCGGCAGTTTCACCTTGTCCATCAACAGGCCCAGCGCGGCGAAGCCCAAGAGCAGCACATAGTTGAACGCGGTGGAGGAGCCGACGAAAACGCCGATGAAGCCCAGCACGACGATGGCCGGATAGAGGTAGTGGTACGGGATCTTCAGGATCGCCGGGAACAGGCGCATCCCGAAGTATTGCAGGACCAGCGTGATGACCGCAGCCAGGATCGCCGTCAGGAACAGCGCATAGACGATGTCGGGGTTGTTGGCGAAAAGGAGCGGCCCCGCCTGAATCCCGTGGATCATCAGCCCGCCCAGCAGGATCGCCGTGGTGCCGTCCCCGGGGATGCCCAGCGCCACCATCGGGATCAGCGCGCCGCCGACCGAGGCGTTGTTCGAGGTTTCCGAGGCGAAGACGCCGTCGACGCAGCCCTTGCCGAATTTCTCGGGGTGTTTCGACGCGGATTTGGCCTGCGCATAGGCCACCATGTTGGACAGGGCCGAGCCCATGCCGGGCAAAAAGCCGATCCAGAGCCCGATCATGAAGGACCGGACGATGTTCCAGGCGTTGTCGATGTATTCCCTCAGCGTCACGCCGAAGCCCCTGATCTGCGAGACATCGACCTCGGGGATCTGCTGTTCGCCCCGGGCGTGGTCCTGCACGATCTGCTTCAGCGCGAAGAGGCCCAGCATCAGCGCGATCAGGTCGATGCCGCCCGACAGGTAGATCGAACCGAAGGTGAAGCGCGCGTAGCCGTCGATCGGCGCGAAGCCCACCGTCGACAGCAAGAGCCCCAGCGCCGCCGCCGCCATGCCGTGAAAGATCGAGCCCCGGGCCAGCGCCGCGACCAACGCGATGGCGCAGAACCCGAGCGAGAAATACTCCCACGGCCCCAGTTTCAGCGCCATCCGGGCCATGAAGGGCGACAGGAACATGGCGATCAGGATCGAGAAGGCGGTGCCGATGAAACTGGCGACGATGGCCGCGCCCAGCGCTTTGACCGCCTCGCCGTTGCGGGTCATCGGATAGCCGTCGAAGGTCGTGGCGATCGACGAGGGAGAGCCGGGAATGCCCAGCAGGATCGAGCCGATCATCCCCCCCGACACGCCGCCGATCCAGATGGAGACCAGCATGGCCAGCCCGATATGGGGGTCCATGCCGAAGGTGATGGGCAGCAAAAGCGCCACGCCCAGACCGCCCGAAAGGCCCGGAATGGCCCCCAGGATGATGCCCAGCGCGGTTGCGGCCAGGATAATCAGCAGCGTCGTGGGCTGCAGAAGCGACAGGAAAGTGTCGAACATGGCCGGGTCCTCAGAACAGGATGCCGCGGGGCAGGAAGGCGTTGAGCGCGGTGTGGAACAGCAGATGCACCGATCCCGTCACCGCGGCGGCATAGATCAGGCCCCGCCACCAGACGCGGCGCTGGGGCCCGGCAATGATCCAGTAAAGGCCGAAGACCGCGCTCAGGCTGGCGAGGTAGAAACCCACGAGCCACAGCGCCAGGGCGTAGAACAGCAAGAGCCCCGCCATGGTGAGGCCGCGGATCATGGCCTCGGGGTCCATCTTGCGGCCCTGATCGGTGGGCTTGGTCAGGATCAGACCCAGCCCGCAGATCACCAGAATGGTGCAGGCGAAGATCGGGAACAGCTTGGGGCCGGGGTCGTCGTTGAAGGTGCGCACGGTGATCTGCGAGGCGACGGCGATGCCCGCCACGCCCAGCGCCAGCAGACCCGCACCAAGGGGGCGATCGGTGTTCATGTCTCTCTCCTGCCGGGGACGGGGCGCGCGGGGTCTCCGCCCGCGCGCCCTGCCGGGTTCATTGCGCCGCAAGGCCGAGGTGGCGCGCCAGCTCGGCGATATGCTGGTCTTCCTGCTGGACGATGGCATTGGCCTCGGCAAGCGAATGCGCAACGAAGCTGCTGTCGGCCGCCGCCAGCGACTGGGCGACCTGCGGGTCATCCCCCATGGCCTGAATCGCGGCGTTGATGGTCTCGGCCACCGCCGGGTCGATCCCGGCCGGGCCCAGCACCAGAAGCGGCGCGATCCAGGACACGTTCACGCCCTGATCGAGGCAGGTCTGGAATTCGGGATAATCGGGATCGGCCACCGGATCGACCATGCAGAGCACCCGCATGTCGCCCGATGTCACGTATTGCCGCGCCGAGCCCGCGCCGAGGTTGCCCAGCGTGATATGCCCGCCCTGAATGCCCGCGACCTTGTCGACCTCGGCCGAGGCCTCGACCAGCCGCAGGTCGACGCCTTCGTTCATCATGATCGTGCCGGCGATGAAATGCGTGGCCTGCCCCAGCGAGACGCCGACCGTGTATTGCCCGGGATGGGCACGGGCATCGTCCACGAACTCGCGCATCGTCTGCCAGGGGGCGTCGGGCGCCACCGCATAGACCTGCGGCGGATAGCTCTGGGCGATGCCCAGCACGCTGAATTCGTCCAGCCCGTGGCTGTAGCGGCCGGTCTGGATACCCACCAGCATCCCGGTATGCTGGAAGAGCAGCGTCTGGCCATCGGGCGCGGCGTTGCGCACCGTCTCCTGCGCCACGACGCCGCCGCCTTCGGGCTGGTTGATGACCGCCACCGCCGCGCCGGTGTGGCGTTGCAGGAAATCGGCAAAGATGCGGCCCATGACGTCGGTGCCGCCCCCGGGGCGCGAGGGGATAATCAGCTGGACCGGGCCGTTCGGCCAGCTCTGGGCACCGGCGGCACCGGCGGTCAGCGCCAGCGCCAGGGCGGCGGCCAGGGACGTCTGCAGTTTCATGTCATGTCCTCCCGAATGATCTTGGCGTTGCTCGTGTCACTGCGCGTAAAGCGCGCGCAGCCAGTCGACGATCAGCCCCCGGGCCTCGCGAAAGCGCGAGTGGCAGGCGATCAGAAACCCGTGGTCGGCGTCGGCGTATTCCTTGACCACCACGTCATTGCCCGCCTCGACCAGCCGCGCGGCATAGGCGCGCGCCTCGAAGCGCAGCGGGTCCAGCCCGGCGGTGATAATCAGCGCGGGCGGCAGGCCCTTGATCGCCGCCTCCGGGGCCAGCACCGGCGACAGAAGCGGGTTGCGCAAATTCTCCTCGACGCCCGCGTAGCAGACGGAGAAGGCGTGCAGCCGCGCGGCCGGGAAGATCGACTGCGGCTCCAGCTTGTCCTCGGGCGCGGTCACGGCATCGAGGAACGGATAGGACAACAGCTGCCCCAGCACGCGGAAATCCCCCGTCTCCTGCGCCATGAGGCAGATCGCAGCGGTTAGGTTGCCGCCCGCCGAATGGCCGCCAAGGGCGATCCGCGCCGGATCGCCCCCCAGCGCGGCGGCATTGGCAAAGGCCCAGGCGGTGATGTCATAGCCTTCATGCAGCGCCGTCGGGAACGGATGTTCCGGCGCCAGCCGGTAGTCGAGGTCGATGACCACGGCATCCAGACGGCTGGCCAGATACGCGCAGAACACCGTGTCCCGCTCCTGATAGCCGCGCACGAAGCCGCCGCCATGGATGTTGACGAAGATCGGCCGCGGCCCGGCGGCGGGCGCCTTGGGCGTGACGATCACGATCCGGGTGTCGCCCGCGCGGGTCGGGATGAACCGCTCCTCGGCCGTGCAGAGGTCGAGGTCGGCCATCAGGTCCGGGGTCAATTGGGTGGCAACCAGATTGGTCGACCGCAATTGCCCGGCCAGGATCAGCCGCTCGGCCTGCGTCAGCGAGAAATCTGGAACCGGCCCGGTCACGCGGCCTTCTCCAGGATCTTGCGGATCCCCTCGATCCGCTGATCCATGAGCCGGGGCCAGACCGCCCGGTCGACGAAGGGATTGTGCCCCTCGGCGATGGCGTCCACCCGGTCCATCATCGCCACCTGCGCCGGATGCGAGCCGAGGGTGATCGCCACCGGCATGTCCCGCAGCCTGAGCAGCGAATCGAGGTAATCCTGTTGCAGGCTGAAGGGCAGGTTGTTGTCGCGCAGATACTCGTCGGTCACGGTAATCAGCCCGATCCCGCCATGCATGCCCACCAGCAGCGTCTCGCCCCCCTCCTCGACCTCGAAGAAGAAGCTGGTGGTGCCCGGCGTGTGGCCCGGGGTCAGCAGCGTGCGGATGCTGCGGTCGCCGAACACCACCGGCTGGTTGTCGGAATAGAAATCGTCAGGCTCGAACGGGCCCCAGGGATAGCCGTCGTTCAGCAATTGGTCGGGCCGCTCGTTGAGGAAGTGCCAATCCTCGCGGCTCATCATCACTTTGGCGCCCGAGGCCTCGACCAGCGGGCGCACGCCGCCCAGATGGTCGTAATGCATGTGGCTGACCAGAATCAGCTTCAGATCGGCAATGTCGAAGCCCAGTTTGCGGATCGCCTCGAACACCAGATAGACCTGCGGCTGCATGGTCGTGTCGATCAGGATCAGCCCCTCGGTCGATTGCAGCAGATAGGCGCCGACCCAGTTGTTGCCGACATACCAGGTGCGGGGCGCGACCGGGAAGGGATCCACAGCCACCTCCCAGGGACGTTCGCAGCCCTGGATCAGGCAGTCTTGGGGGGCGAGGGGCAGCGGGGGCAGTTGGCGGCGGGCCATCGGAAGCGTCCATTCAGCAGTCACGGGGGGGGGCACGGGGCGGCGAACCGCCCCGCGCCGTCTCGGGGGAGAAAAGGCTCAGTTCAGGCCCAGCAGCTCGGCGGTGGCGGCGACCCGGGCGTCGATCCCTTCGAGCCGCGCCTGCATCGCCTCCTGCGGCACCATGCTCAGCGCGAACCCCATGCCGGTGAGCTGGGCGTCGATCGCCTCGTTCGCGACCACGGCGGCAAAGGCGTCATGGATCGACTGCACCACGGCCGGGTCGGTGCCGACCGGCGCCAAGATCAGGAAATCGAGACCGTAGAGGGCGTTGGGATAGCCCGCCTCGACCATCGAAGGCACGTCGGGCAGCACCGGATCACGCGCGGCATCGCTGCCGATCGTGGCCAGAACGCGCAGGTCGCCATTCTCGACATATTGCAGCGTTCCCGGGGTGTTGACCATCGCCGCGTCGATCTGGTGGCCCTGCAGCTGCACCATCTTGTCGGCGTCCGAGCCCGCATCGACGATGCGGAACCGCGCCCCGCTGTCCGAGGTCAGCAGCCCGGCCATGAAATGCGAGGACCCGCGGACCTGCACGCCCATCGACACGCTGTTGGGATTGTCGATCGAGGCCTGCACCAGATCCTGCAGCGTCTGGTAGGGCGAATCGGCGGCCACGGCCAGGGCATAGGTCCCGCCCACCGCCATCTCGGCGGCGACGGCGAAGGCGGTCATCGGATCGGGCGCGTAGGAGCCGGTGTGATGCATGGCCAGGACGCCGGTGTGGAAAAACAGCAGCGTCTGACCGTCGGGGGTCGCGTTGCGCACTTCCTCGGCCGCGACCACACCGCCGCCGCCCGGGTTGTTGACCACCACGAAGGGCTGGCCGGTCTGTTCCTGCAACGCGCCCGCGATGATGCGCGAGACGGCATCGGTGCCGCCCCCCGCCCGGGCCGGAACCACCAGCTGCACCGAGCCCGAAGGCCAGCTCTGCGCCAGCGCCGCCTGCGGCAGCATCAGCGCGGCGCCAGCCAGCGCCAGCAGGCTGCGGCGCGCGATGGGAAATTGAGTCATGATATGTCCTCCCAGACCTCTCCTCTGGCCTTCAGCCTATTGACATCGGGCGCGTTCAGGAAATTGGATATGAGGGCAAGGTATAAGGAATGCTTTTGGCATGGCGCTCAATGCCCAGACCCTTCTTCTGCGGCTGACGACCCGCGCGCGGCTGCGGCACATGCAGGCGCTGGTGGTGCTGGATGACCTGCGGTCGATGACAAGGGCGGCGCAGGCCATGGGTATGACGCAGCCCGCCATGACCCAGCTGGTGGCCGAGATGGAGCAGCTGCTGGAGACCCGGCTCTTCCTGCGCCACTCGCGCGGGGTCGATCCCACGCCGGTGGCCGAGGACCTGCTACCGGTCGCCCGCCGGATCCTTGCGGCAATGGAGGAAGGGGCCGAGGCGATCGCCACCCGCATCCGCCGTGACAGCGGACCGATCCGCGTGGCGGTGACGGTGGCGGCGGTGGGTGCGCTGCTGGACCGGCTGCTGCCGGACTTCAGCCAGCGGCATCCGACGCTGCAATTGATGGTCGAGACGGTGATGGGCTTGAGCCTGTCGGCCTCGTTCAACGGCGAGGATTACGACCTCGTCCTCTGCCGTCGCCAGCGCGTCGTGCCCGAGGGCTGGACCTTTGCCCCCTGTTATGACGACGCGCCGGTCATCGTCGCGGGCAGGCGCCATCCTCTGGCCGGCAAGGCCGTGGTGACGGCCGCCGATCTGGGGCAATGCATCTGGCTGCAGAACCATGTGGCGACGCTGGCGCGGCACGCATTCGACGCGCTGCGCGAGGAGTACGGCTGGGACAACCTTAAGGAAATCAACATGATTTCCCGCATTCCCGAGGTGATGTGGTCGATGCTGCGCCCGGGAACGGCGGTCTGCCTGTCCCCGCGCAGCGTGGCGCTGCCGCGCCTTGCCGACGGCTCGCTGGTCGAGCTTCCCTTCCCGGTCGAGGCCCCGCTGGAGCCGATGGGATTCTACTGGAAACCCGCCGATGCGACCCCCTCGCTGAGGCTCGTCGCGCAAGGCCTGCTGGCCCTGCGCGACGCGCCGTGACGGCTCAGCCCAGCAGATCCGCGGGCAGCAGAGCCTCGGGCAGGTTCTGGTAGCAGACCGGCCTGAGGAAGCGGCGGATCGACAGAGTGCCGACCGAGGTGGCGCCGAAATTGGTGCTGGCCGGATAGGGCCCGCCATGGACCATGGCGTCGCAGACCTCGACCCCGGTGGGGAAGCCGTTGGCCAGAAGCCGTCCGGCCTTGCGCTCCAGCACCGGCATCAGCTGACGGGCCAGCGCGGTGTCGCCCTCATCGAGATGCAGGGTGCAGGTCAGCTGCCCCTCCAGCGCACGGGCGATTTCCAGCATCTGATCGGCGTCGCGGGCGCGGACGATCATGCCGAGCGGGCCGAAGACTTCCTCGCCCAGTTCGTGGTTTGCCAGCCAGTCGTCGCCCGAGACTTCGTAGAGATACGGCGTCGCGTTGCGCAGGTCGCAGACCGAGGTCAGCACCTCGCGCACGCCCGCCGAACCGCGCACGCGGTCGCGGCCCTTGCGATAAGCATCGGCTATGCCGTCCGTCAGCATGACCTGCGGTCCGACAGCCCCCAGCGCGGCGCTGGCGGTGGCGGAGAAGGCCTCGGCCTCGGGGCCGTCGATCACCACGGCAATGCCGGGATTGGTGCAGAACTGGCCCGCGCCCATGCTGAGGCTGCCGGCCCAACCCTGCGCAATCGCCTCGCCCCGCGCTGCCATGGCCGAGGGCAGCAGTAACATCGGGTTGACCGAGCCTAGTTCGCCGAAGAACGGGATCGGATCGGGCCTGCGCGCGCAGAGGTCGAAGAGCGCGCGCCCCCCGGCCAGCGAACCGGTGAAGCCGACCGCCCGGATACGCGGGTCCTGCACCAGAGCCTCGCCCACGTCGCGCCGGCCGCCCTGCACCAGGCTGAAGATACCCGGGTCCATCCCCTGCCCCGCCACGGCCTCGGCGATGGCGTCGGCGACGATCTCGCCGGTGCCGGGATGGGCCGAATGGCCCTTCACCACGACCGGGCACCCCGCCGCCAGCGCCGCCGCCGTGTCCCCGCCCGCGACCGAGAAGGCCAGCGGGAAGTTCGACGCGCCGAACACCGCGACCGGGCCGATGGGCCGCTGCATCATCCGCAGCTCGGGGCGCGGGGGCTGGCGGTCGGGCAGCGCGGCGTCGAAGCGGCGGTCGAGGTAATCGCCCTTCAGGATATGCTCGGCGAACAGGCGAAGCTGGCCGGTGGTGCGCCCGCGCTCACCCTCCAGCCGGGCCGCGGGCAGGCCGGATTCGCGCGTGCCGATATCGGTGATCTCGGCGCCCCGGGCCTCGATGGCGTCGGCGATCGCATGCAGCAGCGCCGCCCGTTCCGCGCGGGTGGCATGGCCGAAGGTCCAGAAGGCGCGTTCGGCCGCCGCGCAGGCCTGCGCGACCAACGCGGGCGTGCCGGTCGAGAAGGCATGCGCCGGGCCCGAGGCCGGGGACGAATGCCAGGTCGCCTCGGTCCCGATCCGCTCACCGGCGATCAGGTGCTGGCCGTGGGGCTGATAGCTCATCGGCCGTTCCTTTCGCGCCAGGCCTGATATTTGGTGAGATTCTCGTCCTTCGTGGCCGGGTAAAGGCCGATCACGCCTGCCCCGCCAGTCACCTCCTCCAGCACGAAATCCTCGAAGGATTCCATACCGGTGCATTCCTCGGCGATCTCGTCGGCCAGATGCGCTGGGATCACCATCACCCCATCGTTGTCGCCGAGCAGCACGTCGCCCGGGAACACCGGCGCGTCGCCGCAGGCGATGGGGCCGCCGATTTCGATGGCCTCGTGCAGGGTCAGGTTGGTCGGCGCCGAGGGGCCGGCGCAATAGGCCGGCATGTCCAGCGCGCCGATGCCGGTCACGTCGCGCAGGCCGCCGTCGCTGACCAGCCCCGCCGCCCCCCGCAACGCCAGCCGGGTGACGAGGATCGACCCGGCGGTCGCGGCGCGGGCATCCTTGCGGGCGTCCATCACCAGCACCCAGCCGGGCGGGCAGGTCTCGATGGCGACGCGCTGCTTGTGCTCGGGGTCGCGGAAGATGGTGATCGGGTTGCGGTCCTCGCGCGCGGGGATGTAGCGCAGGGTGAAGGCCTGACCGACCATCGTACCCTTGCCGGGCTGCACGGGACGCACGCCCTGGATGAACTGCTGGCGCAGCCCACGCTTGTAAAGCGCCGTCGCGACCGAGGCGGTGGAGACCTTCCCCAGTTTCTCGCGCGTGGCGTCAGACAGGATGTAATCGGTCATTTCGGGCCTCGGATCAGTCGGTTGTCGGTCAGGAAACGGGTCATGCGGGCGGTCTGGTCCGGCGTCAGCGGCCAGGCCGAGGGGGGGCGCGTCGGGCCGCAATCGAGGCCCTGGGCGATCAGCGCGGATTTCACGCCGGTCACGTTGGTGCCGCCCATCTCCTCGGCGCGGATGTCCTCGAAGACGCGCATGTCGGCGATCAGCGCGTTGGCCGTGGTGTAATCCCCCGCCTCCAGCGCCGCATGGATCGCCAGCGAGCGTTCCGGCCAGACGTTGATGAGCCCCGAGGTGAAGCCCCGCGCGCCGACCGCGTAGAACGAAGGCGCCCAGACTTCGGCCAGGCCCCCGACCCAGACGATGCCGGGATCGCAGGCGGCCTTGGCCTCGGCCAGTTTCATCGGGTTGGGCGTCGCCCATTTCACGCCCTTGACGCCCGGCAGGGCGCAGAGCGCGGCGATGGCCCCGGTGCCGATCGTGTCGTTCCTGAGGTACAGCATCATCGGCAACCCGCCCGAGGCATCGCTGACCGCGTTCAGGTAATCGACGATCCCGCGCGGGCTGACGAAGGGATCGGGCGGCTGGTGGATCATCAGCGCCGCCGCCCCGGCCTCGGCCGAGGCCCGGGCCAGCCGTTGCGCATCCCTGAGGCCCCGGCCCACGCCCGCCAGCAGCGGCGCGCGTCCGGCGACCAGCGCGGCCACCTCCTGCACCATGGTCACGGCCTCGTCGGTGGTCAGCGCGTAGAACTCGCCGGTGTTGCCGTTGACCACCGGCATGTGCAGCCCCGCCGCCAGCGCCCGGTCGATAATCGGCGAAAGTCGCGCGGGGGCCACGTCGCCCCTGTCGTCGAAGGGGGTCACGAGGATGCCGGAAATGCCGGTCAGCGCCTGATCGAGGGTCACTGTCATCAGTAGATATCCGGTTCGCCAGCGGGTTTGCCGAAGCCGCGTTCCAGGAAGTCGAAGTCGCAGCCCTTGTCGGCCTGCGTCACGTGTTTGGAGAACATCCAGCCCCAGCCGCGTTCGAACCGCGGTTCCGGCGCGCGCCAGGCGGCGGCGCGGGCTTTCAGCTCATCCTCGGGCACCAGCATGTCGAGCCGCCGGTTCGGCAGGTCCAGCCGCACGATGTCGCCCGTCTTCAACAGCGCCAGCGGCCCGCCGACATAGGCCTCGGGCGCGACATGCAGGACGCAGGCGCCATAGGACGTGCCGGACATCCGCGCGTCCGAGATCCTGAGCATGTCCCGGTGGCCCTGCCGGATCAGCGCCTTGGGGATCGGCAGCATCCCCCATTCGGGGAATCCCGGCCCCCCCAGCGGCCCCGCGTTGCGCAGGACCATGACGTGATCGGGGCTGACTTCGGCCTTCTCGTCATCGACGAAGCTCTTCATCTCGGCATAGCTGTCGAAGACCAGCGCCGGGCCTTCGTGCACATGGTAGGCCGGATCGCAGGCCGCGGGCTTGATGACCGCGCCGTCGGGGCAGAGGTTGCCGCGCAGCACGGCCAGCGAGCCCTCCTTGTAGACCGGGTTCGACAGCGGGCGGATCACGTCGTCATTGAAGACCCTGGCGCCTTCGAGGTTCTCGCCCATCGTCCGGCCGGTCACGGTCATCGCCGTCAGGTCCAGCCGTTCGCTGATCTGCGCCATCAGGGCCCTGAGGCCCCCGGCATAGAAGAAATCCTCCATCAGGTAATCCTTGCCCGCGGGCCGGACATTGGCGATCAGCGGCGTCTCGCGCCCCAGGGCGTCCAGATCGTCCAGCGTCAGGTCCACGCCCGCGCGCCGCGCCATGGCGATCAGATGGACCACGGCGTTGGTGGAACAGCCGGTGGCCATGGCGACGATGGCGGCGTTCCTGACCGCGGCCCCGGTGACGATCCGGTCGGGGGTCAGATCCTCCCACACCATGTCGACGATCCGGCGCCCGCAATCGGCGGCCATGCGCTGGTGGCCCGAGTCCACCGCGGGGACCGACGAGGCCCCGGGCAGCGTCAGCCCCATGGCATCGGCAATCGCCGTCATGGTGCTGGCGGTGCCCATCGTCATGCAGACCCCGGCCGAGCGCGCGATACCGCCCTGCAGGCCCTGCCATTCAGCCTCGGAAATATTGCCGGCGCGGCGTTCGTCCCAGTATTTCCACGCATCCGACCCCGAGCCCAGTTTCTGGCCCGCATAATTGCCGCGCAGCATCGGGCCCGCGGGCAGGTAGATCATCGGCACATTGGCGGTGATCGCCCCCATCACCAGCCCCGGCGTGGTCTTGTCGCAACCGCCCATCAGCACCACGCCGTCCAGGGGATGCGCGCGGATCTGCTCCTCGGTCTCCATCGCCAGCATGTTGCGGTAAAGCATCGAGGTGGGCTTGGTGAAACTCTCGTCCACGCTGAGCGACGGCAGTTCCACCGGGAACCCCCCGGCGGCCAGAACGCCGCGCTTCACGTCCTGCGCCCGCTCGCGGAAATGCGCGTGGCACGAGTTCAGTTCCGACCAGGTGTTGAGGATGCCGATCAGCGGCTTCCCCATGAAATCGGCCTCGGAATAGCCCAGCTGCATCATCCGCGAGCGATGCCCGAAGCTGCGCAGATCATCCGGCGCGAACCAGCGCGCGGACCGCAGCGTGTCGGGGGATTTCCGGGTCGGAGACAAGGCAGGCACCTCATGTATTCGCATTCATTGGCGATGTATGCGCAAACATTGATCCCTGTCAACGCCCTTTGCGGTGGCCATGACCACGGCATATGCGTCGCAAAACCTTGGAACACGGCAATACCACCGTTGTTTCCCGGCCCTGTAAGCGCATACACTGCCCTGATCGGAAAGGCGCACTGACCACCGGCACCGCCCGACCTTGCGCCGGGCCGCCGATCCAAGGAATATGCCCGCATGACGCGCAAGTCGCCCCTCCAGCCCCCCTCCCTGACCGAGGCCCGCAGCCCGGCCCGCCGTATCACCATGGAGACCGTGGGCCGCATGGCGGGCGTCAGCCAGGTGACGGTCTCGCGCGCGCTGTCGGACCCCTCCAAGGTCTCGCCCGAGACGCTGAGCCGCATCCAGGAGGCCATCGCCGCCACCGGCTTCGTGCCGAATGCGCTGGCGGGCGCGCTGGCGTCGAAGAAATCCATGCTGATTTCGGCGCTAGTCCCCTCGATCACCAACATCGTCTATTCCGGCATGCTCGCCACCTTCAGCGCCGAATTGCGGGCGCGGGGCTATCAGATCCTGCTGTCCGAAACCGGCTTCGACCGCGAGGACGAGGCGGCGACGGTCGAGGCGCATCTCTCGCGCCGCCCCGATGCCATGCTGCTGACCGGCGTCCACCATGCCGACCGCACGCGCCGCATGCTGCTGGGTGCGGGCGTCCCGGTGGTCGAGGTCTGGGACATCACCGACACGCCGATCGACCTCTGCGTCGGCTTCTCGCACCCCGAGGCCGGGCGGGCGATGGCCGATTACGCCCGCGCCCGGGGCTACCGGCGGGCGGCCTTCATCACCGCGGGCGACGAACGGGCGCTGCGGCGGGGCGCGGCCTTTGCCGGGCGCTTTGCCCAGGCGGGGGGCGAAGGGCCGGTGCCGATCCGGGGCGACGCCCCCGCCAGCCTCGCCGGTGGCCGGGCCCTGACCGCGGCGCTGCTGGACGAGGGCTTCGCCGCGAGCGACGGCGCGCTCATCGCCGCCAGCTCGGACGTGCTGGCCCAGGGCGCGCTGATCGAACTGGCGGCGCGCGGGCTTGCGGTGCCGGGCCGGGTGGCAGTGATGGGCTTCGGCGATCAGGAGATGGCGGCCGCGCTCTCGCCGACGCTGACCACGGTGCGGGTCAACCGGGACGCGCTGGGCCGGGCCGCGGCGCAGGCGCTGCTGACGCGGATCGGTGGCACGGCGCCCGAGCGGCAGGTGATCGACGTGGGCTTCGCGCTGGTCGAACGGCAGTCCGCCTGAGGCGCGACCCCGGTAGGATGGGCAATATTGCCCATCCTACGCCAGCAGCGACTCGCGCAGGACGCGACGCCCCTGCCCCGCACACGCCCGCCCCGGACCGCCAGTAATATTCTGATTTCAGGATATATTCCCGGAAACCATCGACCCCTCCGCCAAAATGATTGACGTCTATCAATTCCATCCCTAGCCTGAGCGGAGGGAGGATTCCATGAAAGCACCGACGCTGGCGGATGTCGCGCGGCGGGCTGGCGTGAGCTATGCCACCGCCGACCGCGTGGTGAACGCGCGGGGCGGCGTGGCCGATGCCCGCGCCGACCGCGTGCGCCAGGCGATTGCCGATCTGGGCTATGTCCGCAATGTCGCGGCCGCGAACCTGTCGCAGGGGCGCGTCTACCGCTTCGTCTTCGTCATCCCCACCGGCACCAACGCCTTCTTCCTGCATCTGCGCATGATCCTCGGCGCCGTCGCGCCCCGGCTGCGGCTGGAAAGGACCGAACTCAGGATCGAGGATGTGGCGGCCTTCGACGCGCCCTCGCTCGTCGCGGTGCTGCGCGCCCTCGCCCTGTCGCCGCCCGACGGCATCGCCCTGGTCGGCATCGACAGTCCCGAGGTGGCCGCCGCCGTCGCCGATCTGACCGCCGCCGGGGTCGCGGTGGTGACGCTGGTCTCGGACATGCCCGATTCCGCGCGCCACGCCTATGTCGGCATCGACAATTGCTCGGCCGGGCGCACCGCCGCGCGGCTGATGGGGCTGGCCCATGCGCGGGGCCCCGGCCGCGTGCTGCCGGTCCTCGGCTCGCTCTCCGCCCGCGACCACCGCGAGCGTCTGGCGGGCTTCCGCGCCATCCTGGCGCAGGATTTCCCGCAGATCGCGCTGCTGCCCGAATTCGAGGGCCGCGACCGCGCCGAGCTGGTGGAACAGGCGGTCGAGCGCCTCTTCGACCGGGGCGAGGCGATCTCGGGCATCTACAGCCTCGGCGCGGGGAACAGCGGTCTTGCCCGGGCGCTGGCCCGGTTCGAGGGCACCGACCGCCGCCCCGTGGTCATCGTCCATGAACTCACCCCCCGCACGCGCGAGGCGCTGGGTTCGGGCAATTTCGACGTGGTGATCGACCAGCGCCCCGGGGCCGAGATCGCGCTTGCCCTCGCCACGATGCGGCAGATCTCGGACCGGCTGCCCGCAGCGCCGATCCGGCCGATCATCCCGGCCATCATCTTTCAGGACAACATGCCCGAACCCGAGGACAGCGCCCTGCCGGAGGCGGCCGGGCTCGACCACACCACCGCGCCCCCCGGGCGCCAAGGAGGATTGACATGAAGACCATCAAGGGACCGGCGCTGTTTCTGGCGCAATTCGCGGGCGATACCGCGCCCTTCGACACCTGGGACAACATCACAAAATGGGCGGGCAGCATCGGCTACAAGGGGGTGCAGGTGCCGTCCTGGGTCTCGGGCTTCATCGACCTGCGGAAGGCCGCCAGCAGCAAGGATTACTGCGACGAGCTGAAAGGCGTGGCCGAGGCGAACGGCGTCCAGATCACCGAGCTGTCGACTCATCTTCAGGGCCAGCTGGTCGCGGTCCATCCGGCCTATGACATCGGCTTCGACGGTTTCGCCGACCCCTCCGTGCGCGGCAATGCGCAGGCGCGGCAGGAATGGGCGGTGGAGCAGGTCTCGCTGGCGCTGTCGGCGTCGAAGAACCTCGGCCTCACCGCCATGGCGTCCTTCTCGGGCGCGCTGGCCTGGCCCTATCTCTACCCCTGGCCGCAGCGCCCGGCCGGTCTGGTCGAGATGGCCTTCGACGAACTGGCCCGCCGCTGGCGTCCGATCCTTGACCATGCCGAGGATTGCGGGGTCGACATCTGCTACGAGATCCACCCCGGCGAGGATCTGCACGACGGCGTCACCTACGAGATGTTCCTCGAACGCGTCGGCAATCACGCGCGGGCGAACATGCTTTACGATCCGTCGCATTATGTCCTGCAATGCCTTGATTATCTGGACAATATCGACATCTACAAGGACCGGATCCGCATGTTCCACGTCAAGGATGCCGAGTTCAACCCGACCGGGCGGCAAGGCGTCTACGGCGGTTATCAGCCCTGGGTCAACCGCGCCGGGCGCTTCCGCTCGCTCGGCGACGGGCAGGTCGATTTCGGCGCGGTGTTCTCCAAGATGGCGGCCAATGATTTCGACGGCTGGGCAGTCGTGGAATGGGAATGCTGCCTGAAACACCCCGAGGACGGGGCGCGCGAGGGCGTGGAATTCGTGAAGAACCACATCATCCGCGTGACCGAGAAAGCCTTCGACGATTTCGCCGATGGCGGCACGGATGACGCTGCCAACCGCCGCATGCTGGGTCTGTGAGGGGGCGATCATGACCATCGAAGGACGCAAGGAAACCCTCTCGGGCCGGATCCCGCTGGGCATGGTGGGCGGCGGGGCCGATGCCTTCATCGGCGGGGTGCACCGCATCGCGGCCCGCATCGACGACCGCTTCTCGCTGGTGGCGGGGGCCCTGTCCTCGACACCCGAGAAAGCGCGCGCCTCGGGCGCCGCGCTGGGGCTCGACCCCGCCCGCACCTACGGCAGCTTCGCCGAAATGGCCGCGGCCGAGGCCGCCCGCCCCGACGGCATCCGCGCCGTGTCGATCGTGACGCCGAACCACATGCATTACCCCGCCGCCAAGGCGTTCCTTGAGCGCGGCATCCATGTCATCTGCGACAAGCCGCTGACCGCGACGATGGAGGATGCGGCGGCGCTGGAGGCCGCGGTCAGGGCCTCGGGCGCGCTCTTCATCCTGACGCATAATTACACCGGCTACCCGATGGTCCGGCAGGCCCGCGCCATGATCGCCGCCGGCCAGATCGGCAAGATCCGCGTGGTGCAGGTCGAATATCCGCAAGGCTGGATGACCGAGAGTGTCGAGGCCGACGGCACCAACAAGCAGGCCGTCTGGCGCACCGATCCGGCCCGCTCGGGCGCGGGCGGGGCCACGGGCGACATCGGCACGCATGCCTATAACCTCGCCTGTTTCGTGACCGGGCTTGCCGCGCAGGAACTGGCCGCCGATCTGCAATCCTTCGGCCCCGGGCGCCAGCTCGACGACAACGGCCATGTCATGCTGCGCTTTGCCGAAGGGGCGCGCGGGATGCTCTGGTGCTCGCAGGTGGCGCCCGGGCACGAGAACGGTCTCCGGCTGCGGGTCTATGGCGAGAAAGGCGGGCTTGAGTGGTCGCAGGAAGAGCCCAACGTCCTGTGGTTCACCCCCCAAGGCCAGCCCAAGCAGCAGATCCAGCGCGGCGGGGCGGGCATCTGGCCCGAGGCGGCCGCCGTCAGCCGCATCCCGTCCGGGCACCCGGAAGGGTATCTGGAGGCCTTCGCCACCCTCTACGCCAGCGCCGCCGACGCCATCCGCGCCGTCGAGGGCGGCAACGCGCGTGAGGATGCAATGGGCCTGCTGCCCGGGATCGCCGACGGCATGGCGGGGATGAATTTCGTCCGCGCCTGCGTCGAGTCATCGCGCGGGAATGCCGCCTGGGTGAGGCTCTGATGGCGGACCCGATCCTCTCGCTCCGGGGGATACGCCGCAGCTTCGGCCCGGTCGAGGTGCTGCACGGCATCGACCTGGACCTGGCCCCGGGCAAGGTGCACGCGCTTCTGGGCGAGAATGGCGCGGGAAAATCCACGGCGATGAAGATCCTGGCGGGCTATCAGCCCGCCAGCGCCGGGCGCATCCTGCTGGACGGGGCGGAGACGCAGTTCCACTCGCCCCATGACGGGGAAAGCGCCGGGATCATCATGATCCACCAGGAATTCGCCCTGGCCGAGCAATTGACGGTCGAGCAGAACATCTTCCTCGGCCGGGAACTCAGGAAGGGCCTCCTGCTGGACAAGGCCCGGATGCGGCAGCTCAGCCGCGAGTATCTGGCCCGGGTCAACAGCCAGGTCGATCCCGACACCCTCGTCTCGCGGCTGTCCAATTCCGAAAAGCAGATGGTCGAGATCGCCAAGGCCCTGTCGCGCAACGCCCGCGTGCTCATCATGGACGAGCCGACCGCTGTCCTGACCTCGCGCGAGGTCGAGATCCTGTTCGCCCAGGTCGATGCCCTGCGCGCCGCCGGCACCGCCATCCTCTTCACCTCGCACAAGCTGGATGAAGTCGCGCGGCTCGCCGACCGGGTGACGATCATGCGCGACGGCGCGGTCGTCCATTCGGGCCCCGCCGACCAGATCACCGAGGACGGCATGGCCACCGCCATGGTCGGGCGCGAGATGTCGGACCTCTACCCCGCGAAACCCGGCATTCCGCCGGGCGCCCCCGTCGTGCTGAAGGTCCGCGACCTGAGCGTGGCGCGCTATGCGCAGGGCATCGGCTTCGACCTGCATCAGGGCGAGATCCTGGGTCTCGCCGGCCTCGTTGGCGCGGGACGGACCGAGGCGATGGAAGGCCTCTGCGGCATCCGGCCCAAGACCGGCGGCATTGTCGAGATCAAGGGCACCCCCGTCACCATCCGCAAACCCGCCGACGCGCTGGCCCATCGGCTGTGCTACCTGACCGAGGACCGCAAGCTGCGCGGGCTTCTGCTGGACATGCCGATGCGGCCCAACCTGACGCTTCAGGCCCTGGCCGATTTCGCGGGCCTCCTGATCGACCGCAAGGCCGAGGACAAGGCGCTGGATCAGGCGATCCAGGACTTTGACATCCGGGGCAGCCGGACCGTCAGGGTCGGCAACCTCTCGGGCGGGAACCAGCAGAAACTGTTGCTCGCCAAGATCATGCTGTCCGAGCCGCAGATCCTGGTGGTGGATGAGCCGACCCGCGGCATCGACATCGGCACCAAACAGCAGATCTACGCCTTCCTGCGCCGCCTTGCCGCCGAAGGCCACGCGATCATCGTCATCTCGTCCGAGATGCAGGAACTCATCGGCCTCGCCGACCGCATCCTGGTGATGCGGGCCGGGCGGCAGATGGGGATCCTGTCGGGCGCGGCGCTTTCCGAAGATTCCATCGTCCGCCTCGCGCTTGGCGTGAGCGACGCCAAGTCGGCCGCCGAGACGGCCCCAGAGGTCCCAGCATGAGCGACACCACCGCCCCGCCGCGCCGCGGCTTCACCCTGCCGCCGATGACCGTGATCGGCCCGGTCCTGGCGCTGGTCCTGCTGATCGTGCTGGGGGCCTCGCTGAACTCGAACTTCCTCAGCGCCGCCAATGTGACCAACGTGCTGGCGCGCTCGGCCTTCATCGGCATCATCGCCGTCGGCATGACCTTCGTCATCACCGCAGGCGGGCTCGACCTGTCGGTGGGCTCGATGGCGGCCTTCGTCGCCGGGCTGATGATCCTGGTGATGAACGCGGCCCTGCCGACGCTGGGGATCGGCCTGCCGCTTGTCCTGCTGGGCATGGGCGTGGCACTGCTGGCCGGTCTTTGCGCCGGGCTTCTGAACGGGCTTCTCATCACCAAACTGGGGATCGAGGCCTTCATCGTCACGCTGGGCTCGATGGGCATCTACCGCAGCCTCGTCACCTGGCTGGCCGATGGCGGCACGCTGTCCCTGAACTTCGAGCTCCGCCGCTTCATCCGGCCGATCTATTTTGACGGGCTCTTCGGCGTCACCTGGCCGATCATCGTCTTTGCCCTGGTGGTCATCATCGGCGAGATCGTCATGAGCCGCACCTCCTTTGGCCGCCACGCCGCCGCGGTCGGCAGCAACGAGCATGTCTCGCATTACTCCGGCATCAGCGTGGCCCGGGTGCGGCTTGTCACCTATGTCATGCTGGGCCTTCTGGTCGGCATCGCCACCATCCTCTACGTGCCCCGCCTCGGCTCGGCCTCGTCCTCGACCGGCGTGCTGTGGGAGCTGGAGGCGATCGCCGCCGTCATCATCGGCGGCACGGTGCTGAAAGGCGGTTTCGGCCGCGTCTGGGGCACGGTGATCGGCGTGCTGATCCTCAGCCTCATCGACAACATCCTGAATCTGACCTCGCTGGTCTCGCCCTATCTCAACGGCGCGATCCAGGGGGTCATCATCGTTCTCGCTGTGATCTTGCAGCGCGGAAGAAAGGCGTCGAGCTGACGCCCCCTAGGGAGGAGAGAAAGAAATGACCTTCATGAAAATGACCCTCAGCGCCACGGCGCTGGCCCTGATGACGGGTTCGGCCATGGCACAGACGCAGGTGATCGGCGTGTCGATCCCGGCGGCGACCCATGGCTGGGCGGGGGGGATGAACTTCTTCGCGCAGGACGCCATCAACCGGCTGGAAGAGGTCTATCCCGACCTCGATTTCGTCCTCGCCACGGCGTCCGACCCGGCGCGGCAGGTCAATGACATCGAGGATATGGTCGCCACCCGCAACATCAGCGCGCTGGTCGTCCTGCCCTTCGAATCCGAGCCCCTGACCGCCCCGGTGCAGGCCGTGTCCGATGCCGGGATCTGGGTCACGGTGGTTGACCGCGGCCTCTCGGTCGAGGGGATCGAGGATCTCTATGTCGCGGGCGACAACCCCGGTTTCGGCCGCGTCTCGGGCGAATACATGGTCTCGGCCATGCCCGAGGGCGGCGATATCGTGGTCTTCCGCGGCATCGCCTCGACCATCGACAACGAGCGGGTCGACAATTTCATGGCCGCCATCGAGGGCTCGAACATCAACGTTCTGGCCGCCGAACACGGCAACTGGAACCGCGACACCAGCTTCGAGGTGATGCAGGACTTCCTGTCGCGCTTCCCCAACATCGACGCGGTCTGGGCCTCGGACGATGACATGGCGCTGGGCGTTCTGGCCGCCATCGAGGCCGCGGGCCGCACGGACATCCGCTTCGTTCTGGGCGGCGCCGGCATGAAAGAGATGATCGCCCGCACCCGTGACGGCGACCCGATGATCCCGGCGAACGTCACCTACCCGCCGGCGATGATCGCCACCGCCATCGAGCTGACCGCGGTCGGCCTGACCTCGAACGCGCCGGTCGCGGGCGAGTTCATCATCGGCTCGGTGCTGGTCACCCCCGACAACGCGGCCGATTTCTACTTCCCCGACAGCCCGTTCTGATCCGGGCGTCGCGAAGAGACCGGCCCGGCAGCGCAGGCTGCCGGGCCTTTTGCTGCCCGGCCCTCCGCCGACCCATTCCGCATCCCGGGCCTTGTCGCTTTCGCGCCGCCATCGGTCGGGTGCCTTTCATCGCGCCCCCGCATAACCTGCGAAACCAAGGCCAAATAGTCAGCGGAGCCCTGCGCCATGAAAACCCATGTGAGAGCCCTTGTCGTCGGCGGCGGTGCGGTCGGCACCGGCATTGCCTATCACCTCGCCAAGGCCGGCTGGGACACGATGCTGGTCGAACGCGACGAGCTGACCTCGGGCTCGACCTGGCACGCGGCCGGTCTGCTGCCCCTCTTCAACATGAGCTACGCCACCACCCATATCCACAAGTATTCGGTGGATTTCTACAAGTCGCTCGAGGCCGAGACCGGGCTCAACGCCGGCTTCTCGGTCTGCGGCAACCTGCGCATGGCGCAGACCTCTGACCGCATGGACGAATACATGCTCTATTCGTCCGTGGCCGAAACCGCCGGGGTCTACCACGAATTCCTGACGCCCCAGCAGATCAAGGACCGCTGGCCGCTGGTGCGCACCGACGACCTGAAAGGCGCGCTTTTTCACCCGCAGGACGGCTACATCAACCCCGCCGACGTGACGCAGGCCATGGCCAAGGGCGCCCGCCAGCACGGCGCGCATATCGAGCGCAAGGTGCAGGTGGACAGCTATTTCTGGACCGGCGACGAATGGATCGTCTCCTGCACAAGGATGGTCGACAAGGGCGGGATGCTGATCCCGTCCGACGAGAAATTCGAGATCCGCGCCGAGCATGTGGTGACCGCCACCGGCAACCACGCCCAGCGCACCGCCCGCCTGCTGGGCATCAAGATCCCGGCGATTCCGGTCGAACACCAGTACATCGTCACCGAACCCGACCCCGCGCTGCAAAAGTGGCGCGCGGCCGGCAACCCCGAACACCCGGTCCTGCGCGACGCCGACGCCAAATGGTATGTGCGCGAGGAACGCGGCGGCTGGATCCTCGGCCCCTATGAGCGGAACGCCCCCGCCCGCTTCCTCTATGACGTGCCGGAAAGCTTCCGCGCCGACCTCTTCCAGCTCGATCTGGAGCGGATCGAGGAAGAATACATGTCCATGATCCACCGCCTTCCGACCTCGGAAACCGCCGGTCTGAAGGACGATTTCAACGGGCCCATCTGCTACACGCCGGACGGCAACCCGCTGGTCGGCCCCGCGCCCGGCCTCAGGAACATGTGGCTGGCCGAGGGCTTCTCGTTCGGCATCACCGCCGCGGGTGGCACCGGCCATTACCTCGCCCAGCTGATGACCGAGGGCGAGGCCGAGATCGACATGGCCAGCCTCGATCCCAAGCGCTATGGCGCCTGGATGACCACCGAATACGCCGCCCGCAAGAACGAGGAATGCTACGAGCACGTCTTCATCCTGCACCACCCGGACGAGGAACGCGAAGCCTGCCGTCCCTTGCGTACCGCCCCCGCCTATGACCGCCAGATCGCCCTTGGCGCGCAGATGGGCCAGGTCAACGGCTGGGAACGCCCGAACTATTACGGCCCCGTCGATGCCCCCGCGGATTTCGACCACAATTCCCGCAGCTTCCGCCGCGGCGCCTGGTGGCAATACGCCGAGGCCGAGGCCCGCGCCGTGCGCGAGACCTGCGGCATCATCGACGCCTCGGCCTTCACCAAGCACCGCGTCTGGGGCCCGGGCGCGACCGCCTTCCTCGACCATTTCACTTGCAACAAGCTGCCCAAGGTCGGCCGAATCAACCTGACCTACGCCCTGACCGACCACGGCACGACGCGCACCGAATACACCATCGTCCGCTTGGCCGAGCACGACTACTACCTGATCTCGGCCGGCGCCTGGACCGCCTATGACGCCGATTTCCTGCATAAGGCCATCGAGGATTTCCACGCCGCCGGCGGCGCGCATGTCGAGGCGATGGACATCACCACCCAATGGGGCGTCTACGCGCTGGCCGGTCCCAACGCCCGCGCCATCCTCAACGAGATCGTCAAGGACGCGACCCCGGAAACCGCCCTGTCGAACAAGCGCTTCCCCTGGCTTTCCTACCGCGACATCGAACTCGGCATGTGCCCGGTCCGCGCGATCCGCGTGGCCTATACGGGCGAACTCGGCTGGGAACTGCATTATCCGATCGAATTCGGCCGCTACCTCTGGGATCTGCTGATGAAGGCGGGGGCCAAGCACGGGTTGAAGCCGGTCGGCGCCCGCGCCCAGAACTGGCTGCGGCAGGAGAAGAGCTACCGCGCCTTCGGCACCGAACTCGGCCGCGACGCGACGCCCGCCGAGGCAGGGCTGGACCGCTTCATCGACCTGACCAAGGATTTCCGCGGCAAGCAGGCGATGATCGACACCGGCATCCGCGCCAAATGCGTGACGCTCTTGATCGACGGCCCGGCTGATACCGACCCCTGGGGCAAGGAAGCGCTGCTGCTCGACGGCCGCAAAGTCGGCCGCCTGACATCGGGCGGCTACTCGGTCGCCTTCGGCAAGCAGATCGGCATGGGCTATGTCGAACCCGCCCTGGCCGAGCCCGGCACGAAGCTGAAGGTCAAGATCCAGTTGCAGGAATGGGACGCGGTGGTGACCGAGGACTCGCCCTACGACCCCTCGAACGCCGTGATCCGCAAGGACGGCTGACCGGCGCCCGTCCCCCACGGACACCCGTAGGGTGCGTGCTCGCACGCACCATCCCGGAACAAAGAAAGGGCCGCCCGCGCGGCCCTTTCTTGCCCTCGACGCGCGGCGCCAAAGCGGCTGGCTGCTGGGGCGGCTTGAAGTGCCTACGAGCCGTCGCTTCGCAAACCCAGGTCCGCCCGGTCATAAACGTGCCGCCCGTCCGGGGACGGCAACGTCGTCTTCAGCGCCCATATCCGGCGCACATCGGCCATTCCCAGATCAGGATTGTCGGCCAGAAAATCCCGCGTGTATTGATTGAACTGGTTGTGGCTCTTGATGTCGGTCTTGAAGCCCGGCGTGTTGGCCAGAGCCTGGATGCTGCGGTAGGCGTCGCAGGCATCGTCCAGGGTGCGGCCGACATTGCTGGTCATCCATTCCATGAAAGCAATGTTGAACCGGAAATCGGGCCCGATCCGCGCCTGAAAGAACCGGCGAACGTTCTGCGAATTCTTGTAATTGTCCGTGATCGTCGTCTCGGGGCTCAGCGGCTCGCGATGCCAGTCGAACCTCGACCTTGGCTTGGCCCCCTCGGCCACGGGCAACGTCCGTTCTCCCGTATCGAGGAAATGGGCGATGCGGTCGAGGATCGCGAATTTGCCGCCGCTCGCCGTCAGGCCAAGCGAGCGGGCATGGGCGGTCAGCTCATCCTTGCGCCAATACCACCGCCTGATTTCCGCCCCGGAGGTGAGGGTTCCGATGTCGGGTCGTGTTTCCATGGGATACTCTCTGGACAGGCGCCCGCCGCCATGGCGAGGCTAACCACGCCGCCTGGGCAAGTAAACCGCCGCGCGTTCGCTTCGGCACTCCCCCTTGGCCACCCGCCCCAATCCCGCATACACCGAAGGCGTCAGCGGTTGCCCGAGGTTCCCGTGTCCCCCTATGTCATCGCCCTGCCGATCCTTGCCATCGTCGCCGCGCTTCTCGGCGCCTTGCTCAACTCCCCCAGCAGAATCGGCGCGGCCGGCGAGCGGCTTGTCGCGCGGTGGTTGGCGAAGAACCTCCCGCCCGAGGAATACCGGATCGTCAACGATCTCATCCTGCCCCACCGCGACCGGACGACGCAGATCGACCATGTGGTCCTCTCCCGCTTCGGCATCGCGGTGATCGAGACCAAGACGATGTCGGGCTGGATCTTCGGCGACGGGACCGAGGGACGATGGACGCAGGTGATCTACGGCCGCAAGTACCGGATGCAGAATCCGCTCCATCAGAACGCCCTGCACGTCCGGGCGCTGTGCAGGCTGCTCGGGATTCCCGCGGCCAATGTGGACAGCTTCGTGGTGTTCATGGGCTCTGCCCGGCCCAAGACTGCGATGCCCCCGGCGGTCGCCTGGGGCGCGCGGGCGCTCGGCCAGCGGATCCGCGCCCGACGCGAGCCGGTCTTCACCGACGCGCAGCTGGCGGCGTTCGAGGCCCGGCTGCGCGCCCCGGATCTGGCCAGCACGCGCGCCACGCAGCGGGCGCATGTGCTGGGCGTCAAGGCGACGCTCAAGGACCGGGCCGAGGCGGTCCAGCGTTGCCCCGAGTGCGGCGCGCCGCTCGTCCAGCGTATGCCGCGCAGTGGGGGCACGGGTTTTCTGGGCTGTTCGACCTTCCCGAAATGCCGTGGAACACGCCCCTTGGCTCCCCCGCCGGTTCGTCCGACGGTTCGTCCGGCGGCCGGTGCCGACACGCCGCCAGCCGACGCCGACTCCCATGGGACAATCCTGCCAAATCCTTAGCGCGACCACCTAACCCTTTGGAATCGTAAAGCCGGGAAGCCTCTCCCACATTTGGGACACCCCGTAGGGTGGGGTTTCACCCCACCGCCGCGCGCCTCCGGCGCCCCCTCACGCCCCGTCCGACAGATCCAGTTTCAGCCGCAGGAACCCCGCGCGCGTCAGGCCCCGCGCCTCGGGGTGGAAACCCGCGATCTCGTCGAGATGGGCACCGGCCCCCGGACCCGTCTCGAAAATCACCGTGGTTCCCGGCATCGCCTTGAACCGGAACGAGCCCTGCCCGCCCCGCACCAGTGCCCCGTGCCGGGTCACGTATTGGCGCAGGATGTCGCGGGTCACGCGCTCGTCCGACAGCACCAGATTGCGGGCCTGCGCCCCGGCGAAGCGCCCGGCGCCGCCGGCCCGGTAGCTGTTGGTGCAGAGGATGTAGCGCCCCTCGGGATCCAGCGGGCGGCCCTCCAGCATCACCGAGACCACGCGATGCGCCCGGGGATCCGCGAGCCCTCCGGCATGGTCGTAGCGGGACGGCTGCGACAGGTCGTAGACCACGTCCAGCGGGTCGATCACCTCGAAATTATAGCCCGGAACCTCGGGGTTCCTGAGCGGCGTCCCCTGCGAGCCCGGGCGCACCCGGTTGAAGGCCGCGGCCGAGCGTTCCAGCCATTCCACCACCTCGGCCCCGGTCAGGCAGAGCGCGGCGATGGCGTTCGGAAAGGGATAGAGGTCGGCGATGTGGCGCAGGGCCACCGGCCCCTCGAGCACGTCGGTATAGCCCGCAGGCCCGCCCCTTCCGCCCGATTTGAAGGGCGCGACCGCGGAAAGGATCGGCAGCTCGGCCAGCTCGGGATCGGCCAGGCGCTGGCGGACGTAATCGCGCTGCGCCTCGGCCACCACCTGCAGCGAGCCGGTCACGCCCAGATGCGAGAAATAGGAATGCAGCGCCTCGCGGGACTGGCCGACCGGGCGGCGGATCGCGGCCAGCGTGTCGGCATGCAGCCCCGCCACGGCGTCGGCGATGCGGCGGTCGGATTTCAGCCCGTCGCTCGGCAGGGCCCGGACTTCGGAGCGGGTGCCCAGCACCTGCCATTCCCCGCCCTCGCGCATCAGCAGCATGTCGATCAGCCCGACATGCGCCCCCCAGCAGCCGCCCATCACCGCCGGTTTGCCGCCGATCGTGCCGGTGGCGATGTCGACATCGGGCATCGAGGAGAACATCGGCGAGGGGAAGATCAGATGGGTATGCCCGGTGAGCAGCGCGTCGATGCCCGGGGTCCGGGCGAGCGGCACGGCGGCATTCTCCATCCCCTCGGCATAGCGGGCGCTGCCGATGCCGGTATGGGCCAGCGCCACGATCAGCTCTGCCCCCGCCTCGCGCATTTCGGGGACCCAGGCGCGGGCCGATTGCACGATGTCGCGGGCCTGAAGGCGGCCGTCGAGCGCGTGATTGTCCCAGTCGATCACCTGCGGCGGGGCGAAGCCGATCACGCCGATGCGGATCGGATGGGCGAAGCCCATCTCGTCGGTGACCATCCGGTCGAGGATCACATAGGGTTTGACCAGCGTCCGGTCCGCGCGCGGCCCGGCGCCGAGCCGCGTGCTCAGATTGGCCGAGACGACCGGGAAGGCGGCGCCCTCCAGCGTGGTCATCAGGAAGTCGAGCCCGTAGTTGAATTCATGGTTGCCCAGCGTGATCGCGTCATAATCGAGCGCGTTCATCGCCGCCATCACCGGATGCAGGTCGCCACGCCGCAGGCCCCGCTCATGGGCGACGTAATCGCCCATCGGCGTGCCCTGCAGGAAATCCCCGTTGTCGAACAGGAGCGTGTTGGGCGCCTCGGCCCGGGCCACGTCGATCAGCCGCGCCGCCGAGGCCAGACCGATCCCGGCCGAGGGCCGGTCGGCGTAGTAATCGTAAGGCAGCAGATGCAGATGCAGATCCGTCGTTTCGATCAGGCGCAGATGCACGCCGCGCTGGCCGGTGGTCAGACCGCTGAAGGAAAGGGAGTTGAGCAACGCATTGCCTCGAACGATCACGGTTTTCGGTCCCGGTGCAGCCTTTGGTCGGAGGATACGCAGGCGCATCGGTCACGCCTTTGGTCTTGGGGATACTCGATGGCACAAGTTAGGCGAAACGCTGGCTCGCACAGGGCAAGTATTCACAGCTTAGAGTTGCAATTCAACCGGGAAACGCGGACCCCTGTCGCGCTGCGGTGTTTCCTGTCGTCTGAAAATGCCATAAACAGCCGTCATTCCAAAGGGGGTAGCCGTGCCGCGCGAGATTGTCTTTGCTTCCGAATGGGATGACCGACTGGCCGAGCGCCGCGCCGATGCCGAGGCCATGGCGGCGATGCGGGCCGATTCGTCCAGCCGCGTGCTGCCTCTGTGGCGCGGTCGGCCGCTGATCGCGGGCGCGGATGCGGCGCAGGCCGTGTGGCTGGCGCCCGACCATCCGGTTCTGGCCGATGCGGGCCCCGACTGGATCTTCCTCGGCCAGCATGAGGGCGTCACCCGCTTTGCCGCCGATACCTCGTCCTGGGTTCCCGCCGGGATGGACGAGGCGGCGATGTCGGGCTTTTTCGACGCGACCGAATACCACCACCCCGCCCTGCCCGAGGATCACCGCTATGCCGAGTTGCGCGGGCTGATGATGCGGCTGGGCGGGATCGAGGCCTCGATGGCCTCGACCGCGCGGGGGTTGATGAACTGGCATGCCTCGCACCGCTTCTGTTCGGCCTGCGGCCAGCCCAGCGTCGCGGCGCTGGCCGGGTGGCAGCGCGTCTGCCCCGCCTGCCGCGCCGTGCATTTCCCGCGCACCGACCCGGTGGTCATCATGATCGTCGAGCGGGGCGACCACGTGCTGCTGGGCCGCTCGCCCGGCTGGCCCGAGGGGATGTATTCGACGCTGGCGGGTTTCGTCGAACCCGGCGAGTCGCTGGAGGCCGCGGTCCGGCGCGAGGTCTTCGAGGAGACGAGCGTGCGCGCGGGTCGGGTCGGCTACGTCGCCTCGCAGCCCTGGGCCTTTCCGAACTCGCTGATGCTGGGCTGCGTGGCCGAGGCGCTGAGCGAGGAGATCATCCTCGATCACGAACTGGAGGACGCCGTCTGGCTGAGCCGGGCGGAGCTGGCACAGATGCTGGCAGGGGAACATCCCCGCATCCGCCGCCCGCGCCGTGGCGCCATCGCCCAGGAATTGATGGTGCGCTGGCTGGAGGGCAGTATCGGCTTTGCCCGCAGCGGGACGGATGCCGCGGCCCATGCAGTTTAAGGCGACCCGGGATTTTGTCCGGCAGCGGGCGCAGGTGCTGGAGAAATTCCGCAGCCCTGCCCGGTTCGAGGAGGTGATGGAGGGCATGAACGTCGCCGCCCGCCGCACCGCCGAGGCGCCCGGCCCGGGCTGGGATTGCGCGATTCACTGGCACGAGGCCGAACGCCGCTTCACCGCCCGGATGCAGGAGCCCGCGCCGGGCGAGACCCTGCTGCTGTCCCTGGCTTCGGAGCTTGCCGATGCGGCGATCACCCTGGACTTCCAGGACCGGCCCGAGGGCGGCTGCCGCGTCACCGCGACCGCCGACATCAGCGCCCATACCGTGCTGGCGCGGCTGGCGCTGCAATCGCTGCGGCTGGTGCGCGGCAGGGGCGAGGACCGGCTGACCCGGCTGATCGCGGCGCTCGGCCGTCCCTGAGCCTGGCTCAGCCCGCCGCGATGGCTGCCGCCACGGCGCGGCGCCAGGCGTCATAACGGGCCTCGCGCGCGGCATTGTTCATCTCGGGCTCGAAGCGGCGTTCCAGCGCCCAGCGCGCGGCGAAACCCTCGACCCCCGGCAGCAGCCCCGCCTTGTGGCCCGCCAGCCAGGCCGCGCCCAGCGCCGTCGTCTCCAGCACCGGCGGCCGGTCGACCGGCGCCCCCAGGATATCGGCCAGCGCCTGCATGGTGTAATCGCTGGCGCTCATGCCGCCATCGACCCTGAGCACGCCGACCTCGGCCTCGACGCCCGAGGCCGCCCAGTCGCCCCGCATCGCCTCGGCCAGATCGCGGGTCTGGAAGGCCACGCTCTCCAGCGCCGCGCGGGCGAATTCGGCGGGGCCCGAGTTGCGGGTCAGGCCGAAGACCGCGCCCCGCGCCTCGGGCCGCCAATAGGGCGCGCCGAGCCCGGTGAAGGCCGGAACGATGATTACCCGCTGTTCGGGATCGGCCTTTTCGGCCAGCGCCTGGGTCTGGTCGGCGCGCTCGATGATCCCCAGCCCGTCGCGCAGCCATTGCACCACCGCCCCGGCGATGAAGATCGAGCCCTCCAGCGCATAGGTCACCTGCCCGTCCAGCCGGTAGGCGATGGTCGTCAGCAAGCGGTTTTCCGAGGCCACCCGCGTCTCGCCCGTGTTCATCAGTGCGAAACAGCCGGTGCCATAGGTCGATTTCATCATCCCCGGCCTGAAACAGGCCTGGCCGATGGTCGCCGCCTGCTGGTCGCCCGCCACGCCCAGAATCGGGATCGGCGCACCGAAGAGCCGCGTCTCGCCGAACTCGGCGTTGCAGTCGCGGACCTCGGGCAGCAGCGCCATCGGCACCTCGAACAGACGGCAGAGCTCTTCGTCCCACGCGCCCGTGCCGATGTTGTAAAGCATGGTCCGCGCGGCATTGGTGGCGTCGGTCGCATGCACCCGCCCCTCGGTCAGGCGCCAGATCAGGAAGCAATCGACCGTGCCCAGCGCCAGTTTCCCGGCCTCGGCCTTGTCGCGCGCGCCCGGCACCCGGTCCAGCAGCCATTTCGCCTTGGTCGCGCTGAAATAGGGATCAAGCAGCAGGCCGGTGCGCTCGGTCACCTCGGCCTCGTGCCCGCCCGCGCGCAGATCCTCGCACAGATCCGCCGTCCGCCGGTCCTGCCAGACGATGGCCCGGTGGATCGGCTCGCCCGTCTCGCGGTCCCAGATCACCAGCGTCTCGCGCTGGTTGGTGATGCCGATCGCCTCGGCGCTGCCCTGTTCCAGAACCTCGCGGCAGGTGGCGAGGGTGGTCTGCCACAGGTCCCCGGCATCGTGCTCGACCCAGCCAGACGACGGAAAATGCTGCGGAAATTCCTGCTGCGCCGTGGCCAGCACCTTGAGATCGGCGTCAAAGAGGATGGCCCGGCTCGAGGTCGTGCCCTGGTCGATGGCGAGGATCGGCATGCAAGTCTCCCTTTGGCGCGAAAGGTGGCGCGCGGCGCGGGGGCCGTCAACACCTGCCGTGGAAAGGGATTCTTTACCCGGCGCCGCCATGCTGACCAGGGTTATGGCGGAGAGACGGATGCGGCAGCTCACTCGACGGATCGGAATGGCGCTGGCGGCGGCCCTGCTGGCGCTGGGGATGGTCACGGCCCAGGCACAGGATGGCGGCCCCGCCGATCCGCTGCCCGAATTGCGCGACATCGGCCAGACGCTCGACTGGCAGGCGATGGCCGAGGGGCCGCGCCCCGCCTCGGTGCCGCTGGGGCCGATAACGGCGCTGGGCGGGATCGCCGATTGGGTGCATCTGACGGGCGCGGGCAGCCGGACCTGGTACACCCGCCGCGGCACCCTGCGGCAGATGGAGGGGATCTATCGCCGCCAGCGCGAGCTGCTGGAAAGCGCCGGGTTCGAGATCCGCACCGCCGGTTTCACCGCCGACCGCGCCGGTCTGGGCGTCGGCAGCAATGCCTGGATCGGCCTCTATCTGGGCGCCAATCCCCTGCCGGCCGAAGCGCCCGTGCTGCAGGGCACGGACCAGCCCGCGCAGGGGGCCATCGTCGCCTCGCGTGAGGGGGCGGAGGGCATCCTCTGGGTGGTGATGCTGGTGACCCAGCCCGCCGCGCAGCAGATCGGCGTCCTCTTGGATCTGACGCAGACCCAACGCAGCGGCCCGGCCCCGCCCCTCGGCCTGCAGGCGTTGGACCAGGGCATCGCCCGGCGCGGCCGCGTGGTCCTCGACGGGCTGCATTTCAACGAGGCGGGGGGGCTTGCGCCTGAATCGGAGCCGGTGCTCGCCGCGCTGGCCCATTACCTGCGGGCCAACCAGCGGCAGGAATTCCGCCTCGTCGGCCATACCGAGGAGCGGGGCAGCCTCGCCGACGCCGCCCGCCTGTCGCAGGTCCAGGCCGAAGCGGTGATCGCCGCCCTGATCGAGCGTCACGGCATCCCCCGCGATTCGCTGCGCGCCTTCGGGCTGGGGCCGCTGTCGCCGCTCTTTCCCAACGATTCCGAAGCCGGCCGCGCCCGCAACCGCCGGGTGGAACTGGTCGCGGGACCATAGGCTGCGGCGTAGGGCACCGGCCCTGAACCCGATGTCAGCGGGGGAAGGGCCGCGAGGCAAGGTGCGAAGGGGGCGTCGAAATCGGTACCGTTGCGGAGGACCGCCTCAGCTGGCGAGAGGACCGGCCGACGGCGGCGCGCGGAGCCGCCTCGGGCCACACCGGCCGCAACTACCTCCCTGTCCGGCCTCGGCGGGCGCACAGCGCGGCAGCGCAGCGCCATCATGCCCGCAATGAGGGACGACCGGTGCGGACATGATGGCACCGAGAGGCACCGAGAGGCACCGAGAGGCACCGAGAGGCACCGAGAGGCACCGAGAGGCACCGAGAGGCACCGAGAGGCACCGAGAGGCACCGAGAGGCACCGAGAGGCACCGAGAGGCACCGAAGCCGTCGCCCCATCACTCTGTCAAGGGTGTATGCCCTCGCTTCTGCGACGGTCGCCCGGATCGCTCCCAACCGGAATGTCACGCGTCGCGCCGCCGCGAAGACGGCCAAGCGCGCAGTCAGCCCCCCTCCCTTGCCACGCCAGGCGGCTGACCGGCGCCGAGGACGGACATGTCGATGATCTGCGCCGATGGCCCGGAACACTCGGCCGGTTCCCCGGTTGCTCGCCGCAAGACGCCCATCGCGGCCGGGGCACAAGGCTGACAGGCCGCCGAGGCGCCGGTCCGGCGCGCGGACGATACCGTTTGGCTGCCGGTTACCCCCGGGGTTGGTCGGAGCCGGACCGGGGCAAGAGCGGGCCTACCTTCCTCCATGCATCGTACTCGGATCAGCGCCCTGTCCATCACCCCACACGGTTGCCGGGCGCCCTCGAACGAACCGAGGGGCCGGGGCGGAGGCGGCGGCCAAGGGCAGTACCTGTCCCGGGCCCGGGGGGAGCGGGGCAACATACCCCCCCAATGCATCGTGCCCGGATCAGCGCCCTGTCCATCACCCCACACGGGAGCCGGGGGCAATCGAGCGAACCAAAGGGGCCGGGGCGGAGTTGGCAGCCAAGGGCTGTGCCTGTCCCGGGCCCGGGGAGATTGGGGCGAAATACCCCCATGCATCGTACTCGGAGCAGCGCCCTTTCCATCACCCCACACGGGAGCCGGGCGCAATCGAGCGAACCGAAGGGGCCAGGGCGGAGATGGCGGCCAAGGGCTGTGCTTGTCCCGGGCCTGGGGAGAGCGGGGCGACGAAGGGTTGTTCCAAATTGCCCGCCTTCGCGCGCGCCCCGTCCTGCCTTGCCATGCCGCGACGCGACGGAACCGACAGCGACAGCGACAGCGACAGCGACAGCGACAGCGACAGCGACAGCGACAGCGACAGCGACAGCGACAGCGACAGCGACAGCGACAGCGACAGCGACAGCGACAGCGACAGAACGATGCGGGCCGAGCGGAGGCAACGGGAAACGAGGCGAAGCGCCACAACGTCGCGAAGACCCCGGGATCTGGCCCCTACCGCTTCCAGCGGATGGCGCGGCGCATGGCGCCGAGGCCCTTCCGCGCGCGGGTCAGGTTGCCGCGCAGCCCCTCGCCGGCCGCGGCCTCCAGCCGCAGCCGGTTGCGGCGGGTCATGCGGGCCTCGGGCAGCACCCGGTCGATGGCCTCGCGCAGCGCGTCGATGTTCCAGTCGGGCGCCTCGGCCCGGATCGGCAGCACCTCGGCCACGCCCATCGCCCGGGCGATCGCCCCCGTCGCCGCCTCCAGCCGCTGGCGATCCTCGGGCGTCAGCGCGTTTTCAGGCCGGGGCCAGCCCGGCAGCAACAGGTCCGCGGCATTCGCCACATGGATCACCGGCGGCTGGCGGCGGGCCGGGTCGCGGGCCATGGCCTCGGCAAAGGCGCGGGCCAGTGCGGTATCGGCCGCCCTGCCCGGCCGGTTCGCCCGATGCAGCCAGAGCACCAGATCCGCCGTCACCATCTGCGCCGCCACCGCCCGGGCCATGCGTTCCGACCCGTCGAGTCCCGGCGTGTCGATGATCCGCAGATCCTCGTCCAGCGCATGCCCCGCCGCGCGGTCGGTGGTCGGCGCGGCGTCGGTCTCGGCCGCCTCGCGCCCCAAAAGCGCGTTGACCAGCGTCGATTTCCCCGCCGCGGTCTGGCCGACGATGACGATCTCGACCGCGCCTTCGGCCGGGGCGTCGGGCACCGTGACCCGGGCGCCGCGGCGGCTGAGGTCGGCTTCCGACACTTTCAGCCGGCCGGAATAGAGGTCGATCGCCGCCTGCGCCGCCTCCTCCAGCAGGATCGCCTGCGCGTCGCGGCGGAATTTCTCGGTCAGGCGGTCCTGCAGGCCGGTGGCCAGCACCCTCTCGGCCTCGCGCAGCAGGCCCACCGCCGGGTTCAGCACCAGCCGCACCCCGCGCCAGGCCAGGAAACCCGTCTCCCAGGCGGTCAACGCGGTATCCTGCTGGCGCCAGAGCCAATGCATCGTCCGGACCGAGAGCCGGTCGGAATAGGGCACGTTCTCCAGCAGGAAGGCGCGATAGCGCAGCGCCACCTGGTCGATCAGCAAGAGCGCCTCGGGCAGGGTGAAATCCAGCGCCGAACGTTTGCCGGTCGAGAGGTCCGCCGCCACTTCCTCGACCACGGCCAGCGCCTCTTCGGGCAGCTTGTCCCAGGGCAGCGGCTCGCGCAGGCGGCGGTCGATGCGGGCGCGGGCGCGGGCGAAGGCGGCTTTCTCGGTGTCCGACCATTCGGGGTCGGGCTTCGGCCCCTCCAGGGTGCGCGGCTCGCGCTCGCCCGCCACGCGGGTGCGCCAGCGGGCCAGCAGCACGGCGCCCCGGAACACGGCGTAGAACACCGCCGAGCCCAGCGCGAACCACAGCAGATAGCCGTGTTCGTTCAGCCACAGGAAACCCAGCAGCGTCGAGACGGTCAGCGGCAGCGCCAGCACCGCCGCCAGCCCCAGCCGGTCCCAGCGCAGCAGCGTATGCCTGAGCCGGTCAGCCAGACGCATGCCGCGCGCCCTTCAGCGCCTGATCGTAGAGCGCACGCAGCGTCGCCCCGTCCGGCGCCTTGCCCTGCGCCGTGCCATGGAGCCAGGCCGAGGCCGCGCGGCCCAGCGCATAGGTCGTGGCAAACGAGGTCCCCGCCGCCGCCGCCGCGCCCAGCGTCTGGCCCGCCACCGGCACCAGCTTGACCCCCTGCCGGACCAGAAGCCCGGTGCCCATGCGGACCAGCGAGCCGATCCCCATGGCCGAGGCCAGTAGCCCCAGCCGGGCGGGCGTCAGGTCGACCTTGTGCTTGCGCGCGAGCGCATGCAGCATCGCGCCCTGTGCGGCGGGAACCGTCGCAAGCCCCGCCAGCGGCACGATGTCCGTCGCCCCCGCCATCGCGGCGTACCGCAGGACCAGACCCCGCACGGCCAGAAAGGCACGGGCCTCGTCGGCGCGGCGCAGCGCGGCGGCAGCGCGGGGCAGGAAACTGTCCAGCGCGTCGAGCAGCGCCTCGAGCCCCGTCACCAGCCCCTCATGCGGCATCGACAGCGTGACCGAGGGCAGGTCGCGGCCGATCAGCTCGGTCATATGCGCCTTGGCGCGGATCTGCGCCCCGGGATCCGGCACGAGGTCGGCGCCGGTATGGACCAGCAGCACCGGCAATTTCGTCTTGCGCAGGATTTCGGCCACCGGGGCCTGCACCGGATCGTCAAGCCGCATCACCGCCAGGATCGCCTGGGCGCTGACCTGGGCCGCGGCGATATCCGCCGAGGGGTCGTAACCATCCTCGCCCAGCCCCCGCGTATCGAGAAAACGCACCGCGGGCGCGTTGGCCGGGAAATCATGGGTCGCGGCCCCGCGCGTGCCGGGGGCAAAGCCGTTGCCGATCTCGCCCTCGCCGGTCAGGGCGCGGACGAGCGAGGTCTTGCCCGCCCCCGTCTTGCCCAGGAGCCAGATCACCGGCACCGCCGGTTCCACCTGTTGCTTGCGCTCGTCCGTCACACCGTCAGCCCTTTGCCGTTCCTCTCCCGAAAGATGGGAACGATGGGGCGCGGATGCAATCGCTCAGCGATTGACCACCACGTCCACCAGCTCGCTGGGTCCCGTCTGCAGGTCGTCATCCGAGACCATCAGCAGGCGGATCCGGCCGTTCCAGTCGCGGAACACGCTGATCCCCTCGAGATTGCCGAATTGCCCGTAGTCCGAGCGCATCACCCATTGCCCGGCGCTGATCCCCTCGCCGTTGACGGTGAAGCGGCGGACCTGGCTGCGGAAGCCGCGCGGACCGTGTTCACGCTCAAGGACATAGAGCAGGCCGTCCGGCCCGAACGAGGCGCCGACCGGCAGGAATTGCAGGTCCATCGGCAGGCGGAAACCGTCCCCCCAGCCGCCGCGCGGGTTCCAGACATAGCTGGGAAAGCCATAGGTGGCGCGGGCCGGGCGTTCGGGGATGGCATAGACCCGGCCGTCGGGGGCGGCGGCGACCGCCTCCAGCCCGCGCCCGGCGCGCAGCCGGGCGAAATCGACATGCGCGCCCAGATCCTCGCCCCGCCCGCCCAGCTGGCGGTAGCGCATGACGCGGTTGTGCTGCTCGAACGAGACATAGAGCGCGCCGTCGCGGCCGATCGTCACCCCCTCGGCGTCACGCATCGAGCCGGTCAGCGGATGGCCGTTCTCGTCGTTGAGAAGCGCGACCTGCCGGATCTCCACCCCGTCGATCCGCTGGCCATAGCCGCGTTGCAGGCGGGCACTGACGATGAAACCGTGGTCCGAGACCATGTAGACCGTGTTGCCATCCGAGGTGGCGATACCGGAAAAGTCGTTGATGCCCCCCGACATCAGCGGCAGCCGGTAGCGCGCCACGACCTGGGTGGCGGGAATGGAGGCGGGCTCGTGCTGGACGACCCCGGCGTAATAGGTGGCGGGCTGGGCCTGAAGCGCCGCGGGCAGAAGCGCGGTCAATCCCAGCAGGGCGGAAGCAATGACGCGGGCAGCTTTCATTCTCTTTCCAATACCTGGGCACATTGGCGGGGTAGATCGGCCATGATCATCTCACGGGCCGACCGGCGGCGGGGTTGTGGCGGCTCGGGCGAGGGTTCGACCGGCGTGGTCCGGCGCGGCGGGTTCAGATAATCCGTCACCCACCAGGTCAGCGTATCATCACAACCGTTACCCCCGTTGGAAAGTTCCGCCACGGTGGGCGATTGTGTCTCGCAATGGCGCGATCCGGCGGGGCAGCGCAACCGGACGTGGAAGTGATAGTTGTGCCCCGCAATCGGGCGGATGCGCTGCAGCCAGGCGGTATCGGCGGGCGTGGCGGTGCGGCACATCTCGATCTTGACGGCGGCCGCCACGAACACCCGGTCGACCCGCGGATCGCTGGCCGCGGCGCGCAGAAGCGCCGCGTGCTGCGCGGTCCAGTTCGAGGTGACGCCGCGCTGATCCTCGGTCCGCACGCTGATCGACGAGATATTCTCGCGCTCGGTCCGGCTGAGGGTCAGGCTGCCCGGCGGCAGCATCCAGATATCGGCGTCGAGGCCCAGCTGGTGGCTGGCGTGCCCCGATGTCATCGGCCCGCCGCGCGGCTGGCTGATGTCGCCGACATAGAGACCGTTCCAGCCGATCGCCACCGCCTGACGGCTCAGGTCCTGCAGGAACGAGATCGTCTCGGGATGGCCCCAGTTGCGGTTGCGGCTGAGGCGCATCGCCTGCCAGGTCGGTCCCGTCTCGGGCAGTTCCACCAGCCCGTCGGCGCAGCCCCGCGCATAGCTGCCATAGGCCTCGGCCGGGGCGCTGGTCCCGCGCGTCGCCGCCCCGAACAGCTGGTTGGCCAGTTGCTGGGCGGTGGCGGAATTGGTCCCCGCCCCGCTGCCACAGGCCGCCAGGATCAGGGTGCCGAGGACGAGACCGAGTTTTTTCATGAAGCAAGCGCCTTTGGTTGCGAGCCTTCGGGATGGACGAAGGCCAGAAGGATGAGGCCCAGGATGAACAGCACCACCACCGGCAGGATGCCGATCTGCTGGCTGTCCGACAGGTCGGTGACGATGCCGATGGAGAGGGGCGCGAGGAAGGCCGTGGCCTTGCCGGACAGGGCATAAAGCCCGAAGCCCTCGGTCATCTTGTCCTGGTCGCCCTGCCGCACCATCATCGTGCGACTGGCCGATTGCATGGCGCCGCCCGCCGCGCCGACGATGGCGCCGAGGATGTAGAACAGGATGTCGGGCAGGCCCGAGTCCGCCGCCACCGGCATGCCGAACACCGAATTGCGCGAGACAAAGACGATGGCCAGCGCGGTCAGCGCCAGCGCCACCACGTTGAAGACGATCACGGGCTTGGGGCCGAAGCGGCTGTCCGCCTTGCCGCCCAGCCAGGCAAAGATCGCGCCGGTAAAGGCGGCGAGGATGCCGAAGATGCCGACCTGCACCACGCTCCAGCCCAGCACCCCCGCGGCATAGATGCCGCCGAAAGTGTAAACGCCGTTCAGCGCGTCGCGGTAGAACATCGAGGATCCGAGGAAGGCGAAAAGGCTGCGGTTGCGGGGCAAACCCCTCAGCGTCTCTTTCAGTTCCGGCCAGGCGCCGGAAATCGCCGCGCCGATGCTGACCGCGCCGGGTTTGCGGGGCTCTTTCACCCAGATGAAGAAGGGGATCATAAAGACCACATACCAGATCGCCGTCAGCGGCCCGACCGAGCGCGTGCCCTCGCGAGTGGCGGGGTCGAGGCCGAAGATCGGGTCGATGCCGATCAGCGTCTTGCCGGTCGAGCCCTCGGCCAAAAGCGTCAGCATCAGGATCAGCGCCACCAGCCCGCCGACATAGCCCCAGGCCCAGCCCGAGCCCGAGCCCGAGACCTTGCCCAGTTCCTCGCGCGGGGCGAGGTCGGGCAGCATGGCATTGGTGAAGATCGTGGCGAATTCCATCCCCACGAGGCCGATGCAGAACATCAGCATCACGAACCAGATGTTGAAATCCTCGGGCGCCGAATACCACACCCCCCAGGCGCCGATCACATAGAGCGCCGAGAAGAACCAGATGAAGCCCATGCGCTTGCCGCTCTTGTCGGCGACCGCGCCGAGGAGGGGCGCGCAGATCGCCAGCAGGATCCCGGCAAAGCCGATGCCGTAGCCCCAGATCGCCTGCGCGCGCGAGCCGTCGCCCACCACGCCCACCACATAGGGGCCGAAGATGAAGGTGATCAGCAAGGTGTTGTAGGGCTGGCTGGCCCAGTCGAACCACCACCAGCCCCAGATGCGTTTGCGAGCCGCGGCAAGCGTCGCGGGATCGACCGCGGCTGCGGTCGTGAAATCGGTCATATCTTGCCCCCCCAGGCTATCGACCGATCAAGACCTGATGCCGCAGATTCGGGCAAGTCACGAATCTACAAGGGTTTTCACCTGTGGCGGATTCGCCGATGGCTCAGCGCTTTTTCAGCGCGTCCAGCAGCGCGGCGCCGAAAGCCCCGGTGTCGTCCTTCTTCGCCGGCCCGGCCGAGGCGCTGCGCGGCGGCGGTGCCCCCCGGCCTTTCGGCGCCCCCTTGTCGCGCATGTTGTCCTGCGGGCGGGTGTCGGCGTTGTCCTTGCGCATGGTCAGGCCGATGCGCTTGCGGGCCACATCGACCTCGACCACCCGGACGCTGACCACATCGCCCGCCTTCACCACCTCATGCGGGTCCTTGACGAAGCGGTCAGCCAGCTGGCTGACGTGGACGAGGCCGTCCTGATGCACGCCGATGTCGACAAAGGCGCCGAAGGCCGCGACGTTGGTCACCGTGCCCTCCAGCCGCATCCCGGGTTTCAGGTCGCGGATCTCGTTCACGCCCTCGGCGAAGGTGGCGGTCTTGAACTCGGGGCGCGGGTCGCGGCCGGGTTTCTCCAGTTCCGCCATGATGTCCTTGACGGTCGGCAGGCCGAAGGTCTCGTCGGTGAAGTCGCGCGGCTCCAGCCGTTTCAGCGCGCCCGGCTCCTTCATCAGCGCGGCCACGTCCTTGCCGGCTGCCTTCACGATTTTCCGCGCCAGATCATAGGCTTCCGGGTGGACGGAGGAGGCGTCGAGCGGTTCCGACCCGCCCCGGATGCGCAGGAAACCCGCCGCCTGCTCAAAGGCTTTCGGCCCCAGCCGCGCGACTTTCAGCAGGTCGCGGCGCTTGGCGAAGGGCCCGTTGGCGTCGCGATGCGCCACCACCGCCTCGGCCAGCCCCGGGCCGAGGCCCGAGACACGGGCGAGCAAGGGCGCGGACGCCGTGTTCAGCTCCACGCCGACCGCGTTCACCGCGTCCTCCACGACGCCATCGAGCGCCCGGCCCAGCGCCGATTGGTTCACGTCATGCTGATACTGGCCGACGCCGATGGCCTTGGGCTCGATCTTGACCAGTTCGGCCAGCGGGTCCTGCAGGCGCCGGGCAATCGACACCGCGCCCCTGAGCGACACGTCCAGATCGGGAAACTCCCGCGCGGCGAGTTCGGACGCGGAATAGACCGAGGCCCCGGCTTCGCTGACCACCACCTTGACCGGGCGGGGGCTGGGCAGTTTCGACAGCAGTTCCGCGACCAGCGCATCCGTCTCGCGGCTGGCGGTGCCGTTGCCGATGGCGATCAGCCCCACGCCATGCTTGCGCACCAGCGCGCCCAGCACGGCCAGGGTCCCCTGCACATCCATGCGCGGCTGGAAGGGATAGACCGTCGCCGTCTCCAGCAGTTTCCCGGTCGGATCGACCACGGCGACCTTCACGCCGGTGCGGATCCCCGGGTCCAGCCCCATCGTCGCCTTGGCCCCGGCGGGGGCCGCCAGCAGCAAATCCTTGAGGTTGCGGGCGAAAACGCGGATCGCCTCGGCCTCGGCCTTTTCGCGCAGGTCGGTCATCAGGTCGATGGTCAGCGAGAGTTTCAGCTTCACGCGCCAGACCCAACCGGCGACGGTGCCGAGCCATTGATCGGCCTTGCCCGCGTTCCCCACGTTCAGCGCCGTCCGCACCATGGCCTCGGCCCGCGACTGGCCCGGCGCCGCCTCGGGCTCGACGGCGAGGTCCAGCGCCAGAAAGCCCTCGTTGCGGCCCCGGAACATGGCCAGCGCCCGGTGGCTGGGCACACCCGACAGCGCCTCGGAATGGGCGAAGTAATCCGAGAACTTGGCGCCCTCGGCTTCCTTGCCCGGCATCACCTCGGCGGTCAGCCGCCCGACCGCGGCCATGTGGGCGCGAAGCCCCGCCTTCAGCCCCGCATCCTCGACCAGCCGCTCGGCCACGATCTCGCGCGCGCCTTCCAGCGCGGCTTTCCCGTCCGGCACCGCCTCGGACAGATAGCCCGCCGCCAAAGCCTCCGGATCCGCCGTCCGGTCGGCCAGAATCGCCTCCGCCAGCGGCTCCAGCCCGTTCTCCCGCGCGATCATCGCCTTGGTGCGGCGCTTGGGCTTATAGGGGAGGTACAGATCTTCCAGCACCGCCTTGGTCTCGGCCGCGCCGATTGCCTTGGCCAGATCGTCGGTCAGCTTCCCCTGCCCGGCGATCGAGTCCAGAATCGCCGCCCGCCGCGCCTCCATCTCGCGCAGATAGGACAGGCGTTCGGCGAGGTTGCGCAGCTGGGTGTCGTCCAGCCCGCCCGTCACTTCCTTGCGGTAGCGCGCGACGAAGGGGACCGTCGCGCCCTCGTCCAGCAGCGCCACCGCGGCGGTCACCTGCTCGGGCCGGGCGCCGATCTCGGCGGCGATCTGGCGGGGGATGCGAAGCTGGGCGGCGGGGGACAGGGTCACGGGTCAGGCCTCTCGGGTCGGTGGGGAGGGCGACACTAGCCCCCCCACCGCCCGGTTCCAACCCCCCTCAGGGCCGGTTGCGCGGGCTCTTGTAGTCGGGCCCGGTCACGGTGAGCGGCGCGCTGCCGACGGCGATGTATTCGGTGCCCCGCGTCACGACATAGCGCAGCTCCCATTCCCCGGCGGTGGCGGGGGCGTTGATCTGCGCCGACCCCTCGGCGGGAACCACGACATAGCCGCCGCTGTAATCGCCCGGCCCCGCGCCCGGCCGCGCGATATAGAGGTAATCGCCCTGCGCCCGGGGGGCGTCCGGCCCCAGCGCCACGCTCAGCGCCGCCCCTTCGGGCGCGGTCATGGCGGGCAGGACCACGCTGGGCAGGGTGCCGGGCGCGACGGTCAGCGGGATCGAGAGCAGGATCTGCCCGCCCCCGGTCACGTAGCGCAATTCATAGCTGCCGCCGTCGATGGGCAAGCCGATCTGCACCGGATTGGCGGCGCTGGTATAGGCGTAGGAAGAGCCGACCCAGCTGCTGGCCGCGCCCCCGACCGGCGCCAGGCCGATCCAGTCGCCCTGCCCGTTCGGGCCGTTCCAGCCGACGCTCAGCACCGCGCCGCCCAGCAGCGCGCCGACCGGCTGCAGGGCTGCCTCGCCCGGCGCCACCCCGCCCGCCCCCTGGGGCGCGGCGAGGGTCACGGCCTGCGCCGCCAGAACCTCGTTGCCGCCGCTGACATAGCGCAGCTCGTAGGCACCGGCGCTCAGGGGCAGCGTCAGGGTGAGCGGGTTGCCGGCATTGGTATAGGCCCAGGCGCCGCTGACCCAGCTGCTGCCCGCGGCGCCCGGCTCGGCGAAACCCACCCAGTCGTTCTGGCCATCGGGGCCGGTCCAGGCCACGCTGACATGGCCGCCCGCCACCAGATCGCCGGTCACGCTGACCCCGGCCACCTGCGCCTGCAGGGCGCCCGCCCAGCACAGGCCCATCAGGAAAACAAAGAGCTTCATGGAACTCCTCCGTCGAAAAACAGCGCGGCCCAAGGCCTTGCAGACCCTGCCAGAGGCCCCCTTCCCCGTCCAGCGCTTCCATGGCGCCGCCGGGCGCGCTATCACCGCGCCATGATAACCCGCACCCATACCAAGGGCGACGCGCCCTCGACCGCCGTCTATTCACCCTGCGAGGCCTACCGCTACACGCTGACCCGCACCTGGGATCCGGCGGGGCGCAAGGTGCTGTTCGTCATGCTCAACCCCTCGACCGCGACCGAGGTGCAGAACGACCCCACCGTCGAGCGCTGCGAGCGTCGGGCGCGGGCCTTGGGCTTCGGCGCCTTCCGGGTGTGCAATATCTTCGCCTATCGCGCCACCGATCCCAAGGTGATGCGGGCGCAGGCCGATCCGGTCGGGCCGGGCAATGACGCGGCGATTGCCGACAGCGCGCTTTGGGCCGATGCCGTGGTCTGCGCCTGGGGCACGCATGGCGCGCATCTGAACCGGGGCGCCGCGGTCGAGGCCGTCTTGCGCGCCACCGGCAAGCCGCTCAGCCACCTCGGCCTCAGCAAGGACGGGCACCCCAAGCACCCGCTCTATATCGGCTACGCCCACCAGCCCGAAGCGTGGTGAGGCTTAGCGATAGGTCTGTCCCTCGCCCGGGAAGGCGCGGGATTTGACCTCATCGGCGTAGTCCTTGACCGCCTGTTCGATCATCCCGCCCAGCGCGCCGTAAACCTTGACGAATTTCGGCGGCTTGGGGTTCAGGCCCAGCATGTCCTCCAGCACGAGGATCTGCCCGTCGCAATCGGCGCTGGCGCCGATGCCGATGGTCGGGATGTCCACGGCCCGGGTGATCTCGCGCGCCAGCGGCTCCACGACCCCCTCGACCACCACGGCAAAGGCGCCCGCCTCGGCCACGGCGATGGCGTCGGCGATGTGGTGCTTCCAGGTGGCCTCGTCCCGCCCCTGGGTCTTGAAGCCGCCCATGACGTTGGTGGATTGCGGCGTCAGGCCGATATGCGCCATTACGGGCACGCCGCGATCCACCAGAAAGCGGATCGTCTCGGCCATGCGGGCGCCGCCTTCCAGCTTCACCGCCTGACACTGGGTGTCCTGCATGACCTTCGCGGCATTGCGGAAGGCCACGCCGGGCGATTCCTCGTAGCTGCCGAAGGGCATGTCCACCACGACCAGCGCCCGCTTGGTGCCCCGCACCACGGCCTTGCCGTGCGCGATCATCATGTCGAGCGTCACGCCCACGGTCGAGTCCATCCCGTGCATGACCATGCCCAGGCTGTCGCCCACCAGAATGAAATCGGCGTAGCGGTCCACGATGGCCGCGGTATGCGCGTGGTACGAGGTCAGCGAGACGATCGGCTCGCCACCCTTCTTGGCGCGGATCTGCGGCGCGGTGATGCGGCGGATGGGGGCCTGCGGTTCGGTGGACATGGGGTGTTCCTTTCCTCAGGGGGTGACGACGCGCTGGTCGATCAGCAGGACCTTGCCGAAGCGCACCGCCAGCAGGATCACGGCGGGGCGTTGCAGGGGGCCCGAGATACTGGCCAGCGTCGCCGCGTCGCGAATGTCGGCCGATTGCAGATCGGCGCGCGGGTTGGCCTGAATATTCGCCGCGACCCAGGCCCTGAGGCGCGAGGCGGTGATGCCGGTCTTCGCCATCTCCTCGGCCGCGAACAGCGACTGGCTGAGAATGACCGCCGCCGCCCGATCCTCGGGCGTCAGGCGGACGTTGCGGCTGGAGAGCGCGAGGCCGTCCGCTTCGCGCACCGTGGGGACCCCCTCGATCCGCAGCGGCATGTCGAGGTCGCGCACCATCTGCCGGATGATGCAGAGCTGCTGGTAATCCTTCTCGCCGAAAACGGCGACATCGGGCTGCACGATGTTGAAAAGCTTGGTGACAACCGTTGTCACGCCCCGGAAATGCCCCGGGCGCAGCTTGCCGATCAGCATCCGCGCAAGGTCGGTCGTCTCGACAATGGTCTGGGCGCCGGGCGGATAGACCTCCTCGACCGAGGGCAGGAAAACCCCGTCCACCCCGGCGTCCCGCAGCATCGCCAGATCGCGGTCGGCATCGCGCGGATAGGTCGCCAGATCCTCGCCCGGGCCGAATTGCAGGGGGTTGACGAAGATCGAGGTGACCACGCGGTCGGCCTGCGCCTTGGCCCGTTCGACCAGCGCCATATGGCCCCGGTGCAGATAGCCCATGGTCGGCACCAGCGCCACGCTCTGCCCCGCGGCGCGCCAGTCGCGAACGCTGTCGCGCACCGCCGCCTTGGTGGTGAAAACCTGCATCGCGCCCCTCCGCTGCCCGCCATCCGGCGGCGCAAGACATAGCGGGTGACGCAGGGGCGGGCAAGCCGCCGGACATTTCATTGCGCTGCGTCGCAGAAAGTTCAGCCGCTCAACCGGTCCTGCCCAGAGGCGCCGCCGGCGCCATGCTCAGCATCTCCGCCGTCAGGCGGTAATGCTCGTCCAGCAGGCAGGTCGCCAGCGCCTCGTCCCGGGCCAGCGCCGCATCGGCGATCGCCCCGTGCTCGGCCATCAGGTCGCGCGCCGGGGTGGATTGCCGGTTGCTGAGGCTCGGCATCCGGTAGCGCACCGAGCCGACATAAAGGCTGTCGATGATCTGCTCCAGCCGCCGCGAGCCCGAGGCCGAGACCAGCGCGAAATGAAAATCGCGGTGCCGTTCCTCGAGCGCCGCCAGGCTCTCGGGCTGGTCGGGGCCCGAGCGCTCGAACTGGCGGCCCAGCGCGTGCAGGCTGGACACGATCCGCGCCTCCCAATCGTCATCGCCCCGCCGGATCGAGCGGCGCAAAGCCTCGGTTTCGACGAAGGCGCGGGTTTCCATCGTGTCGCGCAGATCCTCCTGCGACAGGGGCGCGACGCGGAACCCCCGCATCGGCTCCGAGGTCACCAGCCCCTCGGCGGTGAGACGGGTCAGCGCCTCGCGCAGGGGCGAGAAGCCGACGCCGAACCGCTCCTGCAACTGGGCCAGCCGCAAGGGCTGCTCGGGCGCGAAAGCGCCGCTGATGATCTGGTGCCTGAGCATCGCATGGGCCTGTTCGCCCATCGACTTCGCGGTCTTGCTCATCCTCGCAGCCCCCTCGCCCGGCCCGCCGGGCGGTCGATCCCGTCCCCTCCCCTTCTCGCCCGCCGCCAGAAAAAAATCAAGAATGCAAGATTTGCGAAAATCTGTTGATTCCATAAAATCTCGCCGTAGGATCGGGCCAGACAGCCAGGAGGGATTCCGATGACCAAAGCGCGGGACCAGTATCGCGAGGACGTGGCCGGGCGGGCCAATGTCGAGGACACGCCGGAATTGCTGGCCTATTACGACGAGCTGGAGCGTTTCGACGCCGGCGCCCTCTGGACCGTGGCCAACAAGATCGAACCCTGGGAGCCGGTCAGCAGCTCGCACCCCGTCCTCTGGCGCTATCAGGACCTGCGCGCGCATGTGCTGCGCTCGGTCGATCTGGTGACGCCGGAAAAGGCCGGGCGGCGGGTGATCTACCTCAACAACCCCGGCCGCAGCGACGTGGCGGCGGCGGTGGGCTGGATCTATGCCGGGCTGCAGGTGATGCACCCGGGCGAACAGGCCAGCGCCCACCGCCATTCGGCCAGCGCCATCCGCTTCATCATGGAGGGCACGGGCGCCTATACCGTGGTTGACGGCCACAAGATGACGCTGGGCCACAACGATTTCGTCCTGACCCCGAACGGCACCTGGCACGAGCATGCGGTCGCCTCGGACGGAACGCCCTGCATCTGGCAGGACGGGCTGGACATCCCCTTCGTCAACGCGATGGAGGCGAATTTCTACGAGGTTCACCCGGATCTGACCCAGGCCGTGGCCTATCCGGTCGACGACATGACCAAGACCTGGGGCAATCCCGGGCTGACCCCGCGGGACGGCAACTGGTCCAAGGGCTACAGCCCGATGTTCAAATACGAATGGGCCCCGACCTATGAGGCGCTGTCGAAGCTGGCCGGTTGCTCGGACGGATCGCCCTTCGACGGAATCCTGATGGATTACGTGAACCCGGTGACCAACGGGCCGGTGATGAAGACGTTGGGCGCCAGCATGCAGATGCTGCGCCCGGGCGAACGGACCCAAGCCCACCGCCACACCGGCAGCTACCTTTACCACGTCGCCAAGGGCCGCGGCCATTCGGTGATTAACGGCAAGCGCTTCGACTGGGCGGAACACGACATCTTCTGCGTGCCCTCCTGGGCCTGGCACGAACATGCCAATGCCTCGGCCAGCGAGGACGCCGTGCTTTTCTGCCTGAGCGACCTGCCGGTGATGCGGGCGATGGGGCTTTATCGCGAACAGGCCTTCGGGGAGAATGGCGGTCATCAACCAGTGATGCCGTAACCCGAAGGACCCTTCCCCATGCCCTTTTCCCTGACCAGCGCCGAGATGGCGGATATCGCGCTGCTGGCTGTTCCGGTGGTGATCGCCGCCCTTCTGGTGATCCTCTGGCGCCGCTCCCGGGCGCGGTCCCGGCTCACATGGGTGGTGCTGGACGGCTCCAACGTCATGCATTGGAAGGACAATACGCCCGACCTCGGCCCGGTCCGCGACGTGCTGCGCCAGCTCGACGCCCGGGGCTATGCCGCCTGCGTCATCTTCGATGCCAACGCGGGCTATCTGCTGTTCAACCGCTACGGCCGCGAGAGCGATTTCAGCGCCCTGCTCAAGATCCCGCAGAAGCGGGTGATGGTGGTGCCCAAGGGCACGCCGGCCGATCCCTATATCCTCACCGCCGCCCGCGATCTGGGGGCGCTGATCGTGACCAATGACCGCTACCGCGACTGGGCCGACAGCTTCCCCGAATTGCGGGGCGACAGCCCCCTGATCCGCGGCGGCTATCGGGGCCGGTCGCTCTGGCTGGACCTGCCGGAACCGGGGCAAGCCCCCGGCCGCCAAGACAAGACCTCAAGGAGAGCTTCATGAAACTTGTGACCTACCGCGCCTCGGTCGAGGGCGAGGCCCGGCTGGGCGTGATCGCAGGCGACCTCTGCGTCGATGTGGCCGCACTCGGCGCCGCCTTCGAGGTGGATCTGCCCGACAGCATGCTGGGCCTGATCGACGCCGGACGCCCGGGGCTGGAGACGCTGGCCGACTGTCTTGAGGAATGCGACGGCCGCTTCCCCCTCGGCACCGCCACCGCGCTCGCCAATGTCCGCCTGCTGGCGCCGATCCCGCGGCCGCGCAAGAACATCTTCGGCATCGGCCTGAACTACACCGAACACGTCGCCGAAAGCGCCGCGACGCTGGACACCAACCCCGACCTGCCACGCGAGCCGGTGGTCTTCTCGAAGCCGCCGACCGCCGTCATCGGCCCGAACGAGCCGATCCTGCACGACCGCAGCATGACCAAGCAGCTGGATTGGGAGGTCGAGCTGGCCGCGATCATCGGCACCCGCGCCCATCGCGTGAGCCGGGACGCAGCGTTGGCGCATGTCTTCGGCTATTCGGTGATGATCGACGTCTCGGCCCGCGACAACCGCCGCGCCGGGCAATGGATCTTTTCCAAGGGGATGGACAGCTACGCCCCCTTCGGCCCCTGCATCGTCACCGCCGACGAGATCCCCGACCCGCAGGGGCTGGACCTGTGGCTCACTGTCAACGGCGTGGAGAAGCAGCGCTCGAACACCTCGAAAATGCTGTTCAAGGTCAATGAGCTGATCGCCGACATCAGCCGCGGGATCACGCTGGAACCGGGCGACATCATCGCCACCGGCACGCCCGAGGGCGTGGGCGCCGGCCGCGTGCCGCAGGAATGGCTCTGGCCGGGCGATGTGGTCGTGGCCTCGGTCGAGGGGATCGGCACGATCCGCCATCCGGTGGTGGACAACAGCCCGGCGGAGGCCTGAAGGATGACGGGCCGGGAACCGGCACAGGGGATGTCATGCGCTACGACATGACCCCCGAGAACCGCGCGCTGGGCTACAAGCTGCTCACCGCGACGGTGACGCCCCGGCCCATCGCCTGGGTCACCAGCCTCTCGCCCGGGGGGCTGGTCAATGCCGCGCCCTACAGCTTTTTCAACGTGATGGGGAATGACCCGCCGGTGGTGGCACTGGGGATCATGGCGAAACCCGACGGCACGCTGAAGGACACCGCGCGCAACATCCTCGCCACCCGCGCCTTCGTGGTCAACCTGGTCAGCCGCGCGCAGGCCGAGGCGATGAACCACACCTGCATCGACGCCCCGCCCGAGGTCAGCGAGATCGACCTCGCCGGGCTGGAAACGCTGCCCAGCGCCCAGATCGCCCCGCCCCGGATCGCGGGCGCGCCGGTCGCGCTGGAATGCCAGCTGCTGCAGGGGGTCGAGACGGGGCCCGCGCAGATGCTGATGATCGGCGAGGTCAAGGCGATCCATATCGAGGATGCCTGCCTGCTGGACGCCGGGCGCGGCTATGTCGATACACCCGCGCTGGACCTGATCGCCCGGATGCACGGGGCGGGCTGGTATGCGCACCGGCCCGCGCTGTTCGAACTGGAACGGCCGCGCTACGCGCCGAAGGGCTGAGCCCTTCAGCGCAGGATCGTCTCCTGCCCGTCTGCGAGCCGGATCACCACGCCCTGCGGCGCCTCAAGCCGGTGCAGCGCGCCACGGTCGAGGCCGCGCAGCAGGCCCCGCATGACGATCAGCACCACCTTGTGGGCGACGACCACAGCGGGGCCGTCGAGGCCGTTCAGGAAATCCCGGACCCGGGCCTCGACCCCGGCCAGCCCCTCGCCCCCCGGCGCCTTGTCATAGAGCGCGAGGTCGCTGTCGCAGTCGGCGGCAAGCGCGGGCCAGCCCGCCGCGCGCTCGGCGGGCGTCAGCCCCTCCCAGGCGCCGCAGGCGATCTCGGTCAGGCGCGGGTCGAGGGTCTGGGCATGGTCCGGCAGCGCGATCCCGGCGGTCAGCCGCGCGCGCAGCAACGGGCTGACGAAGAGCGGCAGGTCCCGGGTCTCCAGCCGCGCCAGGATCGCCCGCTGTTCCCTCGCCTGTTCAAGGCCGCGCGGGGTCAGGGGCGAATCCAGACTGCCCTGGATGCGGCCCGCGTGGTTCCATTCGGTCTCGCCATGGCGAAGCAGCAGCAGCGGCGGCATTCCCTCAGCCTTCCTGTGCGATCAGCACCGCGTCGCGGGTATTGGCCGCCAGATGCACCCGCGCGCCCGGGTCGAGCCAGATCTCGCCCGCGCGGTGGCTCTGGTCCACCACGATCTCCGTCCCCGCCGCGCGCACCAGATAGCGTACCTGCGAGCCGAGGAATTCGCGGTGCAGCACCTCGCCCGGCAGGGTTCCGGCGCCCGCCTGCTCCTCGATGCGGATGTTCTGCGGGCGCAGCACGATGGAGGTGGGGCCCGCCCGCCCCTCAACCGGCAGGCTCAGCACGTCGCCGGTGGCGGTGCGGAACCGCGCGGCGCCTGCCTCGACCTCGACCCGGCCCTCCAGGATATTGGCGGTGCCCAGGAAGCGGGCGACGAACAGGTTGACCGGCCGGTCATACAACTCCTGCGGGGTGCCGATCTGCTGGATCACGCCGCCATCCAGCACCGCCATCCGGTCCGAGGTGGTGTTCGCCTCTTCCTGATCGTGCGTCACGAAGATCGTGGTCAGGCCGAGCTTGCGCTGCAACGCCAGCAATTCCCGCCGCATCTGCACCCTGAGCGAGGCATCGAGGTTCGACAGCGGCTCATCAAGCAACAGCACCTTCGGCTCGATCACCACGGTCCGGGCCAGCGCGATCCGCTGCTGCTGGCCGCCCGACAGCTGGTTCGGCATCCGGTCGGCCAGATGCGAGAGGCCCACGAGCGCCAGCGCCTCATCGACCCGCGTGCGGATCTCGGCCCGCGGGACTTTGCGTTCCTCAAGGCCGAAGGCCACGTTGTCGCGCACCGACATATGCGGCCAGAGGGCATAGGACTGGAACACCATCCCCACGTCGCGCTTCCAGGGCGGCAGCGTGGCGATGTCGCGCCCGCCGATCAGGATCTCGCCCCTGGGCTGCGGGCCGAACCCGGCGATAGCGCGCAGAAGCGTCGACTTGCCCGAACCCGAGGGGCCGAGAAAGGCGAAGAACTCGCCCGGTTTGATCGACAGGTTGATGCCGGTCAGCACCCGGGTCTCGCCGAAGGACAGGTGCAGGTCGCGGATCTCGATGCCGGCCATTTCGGTTTTCATGATGTCTCTCCTGATCTTTCGGTCACGCGCGGCCCGCGGTGCGCAATTTCTTGTCCCGTTCGATGATGATCTGCGACAGCACCGTCCCCAGCGCGACGATGACCACCGCCAGCACGCCCAGCGCCGCCCCCGCCCCGCGCCCCGAGGGCGTCTGCATGAACAGGTAGATGCCATAGGCCAGCGGGCTGTCGCGGTCGTTCGAGACCAGCATGATCGTCGCCGACAGCTCGACCGCGGCGGTGGCGAAGCTGGTGACGAAGCCCGCCAGGATCCCCCCCGCCATCAGCGGCACGACGATCCGGCGGATGGTGCGGAACTTGCCCGCGCCGAGGCTCTCGGCCGCTTCCTCCAGCGCCAGGCTCACCTGTTGCAGCGCCGCCATGCAGGCGCGGAGCGCATAGGGCAGACGGCGGATCATCAGGGCGATGGCGATGATGACCCACCAGCTGGCAAGGGGTTTGCCGACCAGCGGCACATCGACGTTCTGGAAGGTCCTGAGATAACCGATGCCCAGCACCACGCCCGGCACCGCCAGCGCCGCGGTGGCCATGTAATCGAGCCATTTCCGCCCGGCGATGCCGGTCCTGAGCACGATATAGGCGATGGCCGTGCCGATGATGACGTCAAGCGTCGCGGCGATCCCGGCATAGAGCAGCGTGTTCATCACGTATTGCTGCGAGCCCTCCCACATGCGGACATAATTGGCCAGCGTGTAGCCATCGGGCAGCGGGGCGAAGGACCAGATCGTACCGAAGGACAGCAGCAGCAGGCCGATATGCGGCGACAGCACGATCAGCAGGATGAAGAGGACGACGCCATAGGCGAGGATCTTCTCGCGCAGCGCGAGGTCGCGCTTGGCAAGACCCCCGCCGCCCTTCTGCACCGTCGCGTAATCCTTGCCCCGCATCACCAGGAACGAGGCCCAGAGCGACAGGATCGAGAAGGCCACGAGAATGACCGAGATCACATAGCCCATCGGGTCGTTCAGCCCGACCGAAGTGATCCTGAGATAAGCCTGCGGCGCCAGCATGTTGTTGACGTTCAGCAGCAGCGGCGTGCCGAGGTCGTCGAAGACCTTGATGAAGACCAGTGCCGCGCCCGCGACATAGCCCGGTGTCGCCAGCGGAAAGACGATGCGGCGGAACAGCCTCAGCCCATGCGCGCCGAGGTTCTGCGCGGCTTCCTCCATCGAGCGGTCGATGTTCCTGAGGCTGGCCGAGAGGTTAATCAGGATGAAGGGGAAATAATGGATCGACTGCACCAGGATCACCCCGTTCAGCCCCTCCATGAAGGGAATGGTGATCCCGAAATGGTCGCGCAGCAGCAGGTTGATCGTGCCATTGCGGCCGAAGATCAGCTGCATGGCCACGGCGCCGACGAAGGGCGGCATGATGAGCGGGATGAAGCCCAGCGACTGGATCAGGATCGAGCCCGAGAAGTTGAAGCGCGTGGTGATATAGGCCAGCGGCAGCGCGATCACCGTCGCCACGATCACCGACAGCGCCGAGACGTAGAACGAGTTGAAAAAGCTCTGCCGGAACAGCGACGAATTGAAGAAATCGCCGAAATTCTCCAGCGTCAGGGCCCCGGTCACCGGGTTCTGGAAGGCCACGGCGATGACCTGCAGCACCGGATAGATCAGGAAGCCCACCAGAATGAGGGCGATGAACAGGCCCACCAGCGCGATCGGGCTCAGCCGGGGGAAGAGGAAGGCAGGAAGCCGGTCGGCAAGCGACATCGGCCTGCCGGAGGGCTGGGGACCTTGGGTCATGAACGTCTCCGCTGGGATCTGGGCGGCGGACAGGGCCGGCCGCGGGGGCGCCCTGTCTGAAAGGTCGGGATAGGCTCAAGGGGGCGGGCAGGCCCGCCCCCCCCTTCGCCTCACATCGCGGCGGCGCGGTCGGCCAGTTCGCGGGCGCGGGCGTAGTTCTGGGTCGCGAAGGCGTCCCATTGCTGCTCAAGCTCGGCCTGGCGCTGTTCCACCTGGTCCGAGGCGGCGCGGCGGGTGGCGGTGAAGGCCCCGCTGAAGGCCGGATCGAGGCTTTGCTCCTCGGTGATCGGCATGGCGTCGATCAGCGCCCGGGCCTCGGCGATCAGCGCCATGGCCTCGGCGTTCGAGCCATCGGCGTGACGCTCCTCGGCCAGCTGCACGGCGCGGACCGCGGCGCGCAGATCGTCGAGCCGATAGGTAATCAGCACATCGAAAAGCGAGCTGACCACGTAGTAACGCGCGCCCGAGGTATCGACGTCGAACAGCACCTCGGCACCGAGCGAGGTATCCTCGAACGGGTTCGGCAGCCCTTCGGGCGCGGCGTCATAGGCGGCCGGGTTGACCGGCAGACGCATGATCGCCGGATCGAAGAGGGTCTGCTGGCCCGCGGGCGACAGCAGGAACTCGACGAAGGCCCGCGCCCCCTCGGGGTTCGGCGCATTCTCGATCACGCCCACGTTGGCCGGGACCAGCGCGGTGACGGTCGGATAGGCGAACTCGACCGGGAAGCCCGAGGCCTGCGAGGAAAAGCCGAAGAAGTCGATGACGATCCCCAGCCCGAAATTCCCGGTGTTCACCCCGTCCGGAACCCCGAACGAGCGTTCGGTCACACTGGCGAAATTGCCCGCGATCCATTTCCATTCGGACCAGCCCGCCTCCCAGCCTTCGCCCTGAAGCACCGTCTCGACGGTCAGATGGGTGGTGCCCGAGCGCGAGGGCGAGGACATGCCGACATGGCCGTAATATTCGGGCCGCGCCAGATCCGACCATTCCCGCGCCGGTTCCAGCCCGTTGGCGGACAGGTAGCGGGTGTTCCACATGATCCCGTAACCCGAGGCGGCGAAGCCGTAGTAATAGCCGTCCGGGTCGTTGATCGGATAGGCGCCGATCATGTCCGGGATGCCCTCGGTCGCGATCCCGGCCTGGGCCAGCAGATGGTTCGACTTCAGCACCTCGAAGGCGTCGGGCGCCGAGGCCCAGAAGATGTCGGCGGTGTTGTTGGCGGCGATCTCCTGCACGTAGCGCACGCCCGACGAGGTGCTGCGGTTCAGGATCTCCAAGTCGTATTCCGGATGCGCCGCCTCGAACGCGGCCTCGATGACCGAGGTCATGTCATCGGGGAAGGACGTCACGACGACGACGCTCCCCTCGGCCCAAGCCATGGATGCGGTGCTGGTCAGAACGAGCGCCGCCGCCGTTCCCTTCAGGATCTTGCGCATGATTTCCCTCCCTATGCGTCTGACGAATGGTCAGCATCGGTAGGCCATGACGAAAATTTGCGCAAACTATTAAAAACGCAAGGAAAAATATGGGCTATTGGGTCAGGATCGACACGCCGGACGGGTCAGTTCCGACCCGTCACGACAGGCCGCAGGCCCGCATCCTGAGGTAAAGCCGCTTGCGCGGGATGCCCAGCGACTCGGCCGCTTCCGCCTTGCGCCCGCCCGCGCGCCTGAGCGCCGCCAGCAAGAGGTCGGTCTCGAAAAGCCGCATGGCGCTGTCATAATCCTGCGCCTCGTCCGGCGGCTGGGGCCGGTCCTTGAGCGAGACGCTGAGCCCGATCACCAGCCGTTCGACCACGCTTTTCAGCTCGCGCAGATTGCCGGGCCAGCCATGCGCCCGGAGCTGGCGCAACTCGGCCGCGGGCACCACCGGGAAGGGGCGGTTGTGGCGCGCCACGGCGTCGCGGACGAAATGCTCGAAGAGGAAATAGAAATCGTCGCCCCGTTCGCGCAGGGGCGGCACGGCGATCTCGGCCAGGTTCAGCCGCAGGACGATCTCGCGCAGCTGGTCGGCGGCCTCGTCCGGCGTGGCCGAGGCGATGATGCGGCAGCGCCCCTCGGTCGGCCGGGTGGTCAGGAGCGTCAGCAGGCGCGACAGCATCGGCTCGCCGATCGCCGCCAGCCGGTCGATGAAGAGCGTGCCATTCGCTGCCAGCGCCATGACCCCGGCCCGGTCGCCACCGCCGCGCATCGTGTCGTCGAAATTGGCCTCGGTCAGGGCCGGGCCGCTGATGGTCACGAAATCGCCCCTGGTCCCGGCCACGTCGTGGATCACCCGGGCGATGCTCTCGCGTTCGGTCCCGGCCTCGCCGACCAGCAGAACGTCGATGGCGGTATCGGCCACCGCCACCACCTCGCGCCGCAAGGCCTTTACCGGCTCGGACCGGCCGAGGATCCGGGCGCGGATATCGGTGCCCCGCGCGATCCGGGCCCGCAGGCGCCGGTTCTCCAGCACCAGCGCCCGCGCGTCGAGCGCGCGCTTGACCGTGGCCCTGAGCAATTCGGGCGGGGCCGGTTTTTCGAGGAAATCGAAGGCCCCGCCACGGGTCGCGGCAACGGCGGCGGGAATGTCGCCATGGCCGGTAATCAGGACCACCGGCACGTCGGGGGCGGATTTGCGCAGCTCGGCCAGCAGGTCGAGGCCGCTCATCCCCGGCATCAGCAGGTCCGAGACGACGACGCCCTCGAATTCGGGATCGAGGCCCCTGAGCAGCGCCTTGCCCGTGTCGAAGCCGCGCGCCTCGAACCCGGCCTTGACCAGCATCTCCAGCATCGCGGCCAGGAAATCGGCGTCGTCATCGACCACGAAGACCTGTCTAGCCATGGGTGTCGTCCTCCGCTGCCCGGGGCAGCCGCAGCGTGGCCACGGCGCCCGGCCCGTCCGCACGCGCGGCGAGGGTCAGATCGCCGCCCATGTCGCGGGCGATGTTGTAGGAAATGGACAGGCCCAGCCCCATGCCGCGGCCCGCCTGCTTGGTCGAGACGAAGGGCATCATCGCCGCCTCCGGCTCCAGATCGCCCAGCCCGATCCCGGTGTCGCAGACGGCAAGGCGCCAGGCCTCGGGCTCGGGTTCGGCCGCCACCCGGATGCGGCGGCGCGTGGCGGGGGCCTCGGGGCCCAGATCGACCACCGCGTCGACGGCATTGGTCAGGATGTTCAGCACCACCTGTTCGGTCAGGATCGGATCGCCCATCACCCGCGCGCCCTTGAGCGAGGGGTCGAGGTCCAGCGCGATCCCCGCCTCGCGCAGCCGTGGCTCCAGCAGACGCGCCGGGTTGCCGACAAGGTCGTCCAGCGCCAGCGCCGTCGGCTCGAACCGGCCGCGCCGGGCAAAGCGGCGCAGGTGCTGGACGATGCGCTGGATGCGCTCGGACAGCGCCGTCACCAGCTCGGCCTGCCGCGTCACCTCGGGCAGATCGCCCGCCCCGGCCGCGTCGCTGAGCAGGCTCATGCGGTAGCTGATGGCGCCGAGGGGCTGGTTGATCTCGTGGCTGATGCCCGCCGACAGCGCACCCAGCGCCGCCATCTTGCCCGCCTGCACCAGCTCGTCCTGGGTGCGGCGCAGGGTCTCGATGGCCGCATCGCGGGCGGCGATGGCGCGCTGGAATTCGCCCACCGCAAAGGACAGCCGCTCCAGATCGTCGCCGCCCCGGGGCCCGGCCTCGGCCTCGGCGGTGGCCATCAGCCGCTCGGTCAGCGACCTGAGCGGCACCACGATCCGGGTGCGGATCAGCCGGTCGATGCCCAGCGCGCCCAGCCCCACGACCAGCGCCGTGCCCCCCACCAGCCAGAAGGTCATGGTCCTGATCTGCTCGGCCGAGGCCTCGATCCGGGCCAGCACCGCCTCGCGCTCGGTGTTGGACAGATCGCCCAGCCGGGTCTGGATCGCGTCGATCTCGGCCAGCGTGGCGGTGATCGCCTGATAGGCGCGGTCGCGGGCCTCGATCCAGCGGCGGCGGTGGTCGATGACCGAACCCTCGCCGGCAAAGAGCGCGAAGAGCCGGTCGATGGACTGGCGCAAGGTCACCAGTTCCGGCGCCTCGGGCAGGGCCGAGAGGCGCTCGTTCAGCCGGGCGCGGAAATCGTGCAGCAGCGTCTCCAGCTGGGTGACCCGCTCGGCATCCTCGGCCACCGCGCCCTGCACGACCAGCGTCATCGCCACCGCCGCATCCGAGCCGATCTCGGCGAAGATGTCGCGTTCCTCGCGCTCGGCGCCGATGCTGGCGGCGAGCGCGGCCCGGGCGGCCGGGTCCCCGGCCTGCCAGAGTTCCAGCATCCGCGCGGCGATGTTGTAGTCGAAATCGCGCAGGACCGGCTCCACCTCATCCTGGATATCGACGTTGAGCCAGCGCAGGGCCTCGACCTGCGCGTCAAGGCGGGCGCCGAGGTCGCGCTGCGCCTCGGCCGCCAGCAACACCTCGGCGAGCGTCGCACCCAGCCCGCCCTGGCCGATGGGATTGACCGCCTCGGCCCCCGATCCGGCGGCGGCGAGGCTGGCGCGGATCGCGTCGCCGATGCTGCGCGTCTCGGCGACGAAAGCGTCCTCGCCGGTCTGGCCGGACAGAACCGAGGTGGCAAGCCCCGCCAGATCCGCCGAATGGCGCGAGAGTTCGCCGACCAGCAGCAGCCGCGGCACCTCGGTATCGACCAGCGCCCGGTAATTCTGCTGCGCCCCCCAGAGGAGATAGATCGCCGCCGCCAGATTGGCCCAGAGGATGAAGACGATCAGCCCGACCAGCAGCAGAAGCCGCCGCCAGACGCTGCGGCCGGATCGGGACGCGCGGCGGCTCATGGCGCCCGCCCTTCCAGCGCGCTCAGCGCGCCGTCGACCGCGGCCAGCTGCCCGGCGATGCGGTCGTCCCAGTTGCGGATCAGGGCCCGTTGGGCGGCGGGCAGGTCGGTCAGCTCCATCACCCGGCTCACCGCCGGGCCGCGGTCGAGGTTCAGCACCTCGCTTTCGCTGACCGGCAGGCGCGAGAGCTGCCGGGCCAGCAGGTCCAGCGCATGCGCATCGCCCCGCCCGCGCAGGGCCTCGAGCCGTGACCAGAGCAGACGGCGGGTCTCCAGCCGGTCGGTGATCGCCAGATCGAAGAGCACGTTCACCGCCCAGAACCGGTCCGAGGCGAGGCCCGCGTTGTAATCGAGCCAGCGCGAGCGCAGCGCGGTGGTGATCTCGGGCGGGATCAGCGCGCCCGCCGCCTCGCGCACCGGGGCCGAGGCGGGGATTCGGCCGATGCCGGGGGTCAGCATCAGCCGCTGTCCCTCGTCCCCCGTCACCAGCGTCAGGAAATCGCAGCCCATGCCCGGGTCCCCCGCCCCGGCCAGAACGCCGATCTGCGCCGGGAACAGCACGGCGGGCGTGCCGTAGTGGAACATCAGTTCGGGTTGCGAGGACCCGGCGAGGAAGTCGATGGTCAGCCCGATGTCGAACCGCCCGCTGCGCACCCCGTCGGTCACCGCGAAGCTGCGCGAGGTGACGGTGGCGAGGTTGCGCGCCAGCCGCAGCAGGAAACCCCAGCCGTCGTTCCAGCCCCGCACCTGCAGGAACCGCTCGACCAGCATATGCGAGGTGCCCGAGCGCGAGGGCGGGGCCATGCCGATCTGCCCCTCGTAGCGCCGGTCAAGCAGCTCTTCCCAGGTCCGCGGCACCCGCTGGCCGCCGTCGCGGCGCAGGGTCCAGCCGATCGAGGAGATGGCGAAGGGCGCATAGCCCGCCTGCCCCGCCGCCGCGCAGGTGCCGCCCCCCGCGAAACGGCCGTCGCGGGACAGGATCTCGAACGCCTCGGGCGAGGAGGCGAAAAACACGTCGAAGGCCCGGGCATTGCCGCGCAAAAGCTCCTCGACCGCGGCGACGGTGTTCTTGTTGAGGACCAGCACCTCGGTCCCGGGGTGATGGGCGCGGAAGGCCTCGACCAGCGGCGCGGTGGTGGCGGGGGGCAGCGAGGTGAGGATGCGCAGCACCTCGGCCCCGGCGGGCGGGGCGGCGAGGGCCAGAAGCGCGGCGCCCAGTCCCGCAAGGCGCAGCCGGAACCGGGGCCACGCCCGGCGCGGCTGCACTCTGTTGATGCGGGCCATCCTCCCTGCCCTCCTGCCTGCTGCGCCCCAACCGGCGCGGTCCCGTCCGGGACGCGGCAGGGGCCTCCTCTGCCCCCGTCGCACCGCCACGGGATCTTGTCCTTTCCCGACCCGGCGTGGATAGCGCAAAGGCCCGCGGGGAGGCCAAGGAAAGCAGCGCGGCGGGGAAACGTGTCAGTTTTGACACGCACCCCGCCGCCCCGGGTCAGAGGTCCAGCATCCGCGGCAGGCCGCTCAGCACCTCCGCCCCGTCCTTGCGCAGCACCACGATATCCTCCAGCCGGACGCCGAACTCGCCGGTCAGATAGATCCCGGGCTCGATGGAGAAGACATTGCCCTCCTCCAGCACGCTGTCCGAGGTGGCGGTGATATAGGGCGTCTCGTGCACATCCATGCCCAGCCCGTGGCCGGTGCGGTGGACGAAACGCGGCCCGTAGCCCGCGGCCTCGATCACGCCGCGCGCGGCGCGGTCGACCTCACGCGCGATGGCGCCCGGCTTGGCCGCCGCCAGCGCCGCCTGCACCGCGGCCTCGACCGTCTCGCGGACCTTCTTGTACTCGGCCGGCTCCTCGCCGAACCAGAAACTGCGCGTCATGTCCGAGGGATAGCCGCCGATCCGGCAGCCGGTGTCGATCAGCACCGCCATGTTGTCCTGCAGCACCGTGTCGCCGGTGTGGTGGTGCGGGAAGGCGCCGTTGGCACCGAAGCCGATGATGGTGAATTCGGCCGCCGCGCCATGGGCCTTGTAATAGTCGCGGATGATCGCCTGCAGCTCCAGCTCGGTCATGCCCGCGCGCAGCCGGGTCATGGCATGGCGCACCGCGTCGTCGTTGAGCCGGGCGCAGGCGATCAGCGCCTCGGTCTCGGCCGCGTCCTTGCGGGCGCGCAGCCGGCCGATGGTGTCGGCGGTATAACGGCGTTTCGGCGCCTCCAGCGCATCCAGCACCATCAGCGCGAAATCGGCGCGCATCGTCTCGTCCAGCACGATGGACAGACCCGGGCGCCCGGCGTCGCATTTGTCCAACAGAGCGGCCAGCGCGGCGGCGGGCCCTTCGGCATCGGCCCATTCATGGAACGGCAGACCGGTATGCTGGCGGGCCATGTCGGCGTTGAGCGCGGGCATCAGGAAGCCTGCGTAATCCTTGGCGACGATGACCAGCACCGGGCGCTCGTCGCCATGCGGATCGACGCCGGTCAGATAGACCATGCTGGTCGAGGGGCCGAGGACCACGAGGTCGGTGGCGGTTTCGGCCATCACCGCGCGCAGGGCGGCAAGGCGGGTTTCGTGGATCCCCATCGGGACCTCCGTCCTAAGTGTGAAAAGGGCCGCCCGCATCTGGCGGACGGCCCGTTCTTGGTCAGGCCTGAACCTGGATCACTCGGCCTTCTCGACTAGACGGTAATAGACGAAATCCGAGGTCGCGCCGTTCACATAGCCCGAGACCCGGTTCGACATCGCCACCTGATAGGACGCCTGGAACATGATGACGATGGGGCTTTCGGCCTGCACCTGACGCTGCAGGTCCAGATACATCTCCTCGCGCCGCGCCGGGTCGGCCTCGGTCAGGGCGGCCATCGTCTCGGCGTTCATCTCGGCCGGAACCGCCCAGGAATTGCGCCAGGTCGTGGTGGCGGCATAGGCATCCTGCGCGTTGTTCGAGTTATAGGCGAAGGCCTTGGCGTTGGAATGCGGGTCCATGAAGTCCGGGCCCCAATAGAGCAGCATCGCCTGATGGCTGCGCTCGCGGTAGCGGGTGATGACCTGGCTGCCGGTGCCGGGCAGGATCTCGAAATTGATCCCGGCAGGCGCGAAGGACGCCTGCAGCGATTGCGCCATATCGGTGAAGGGGGCTGCGTTGATGACGTCGAGCGTCACGGTGATCGGCAGTTCCACGCCCGCATCGGCCAGGATCTGCTCGGCCCGGGCCGGGTCATAGGTGAAGGGCGTGTCGTTCAGCGCGCCCGGGAAGCCGTTCGGCCAGAAGGCCTGATGGACTTCCATCTGACCGGCGAGGAAGCTGTCCACCATGCCTTGATAATTCACGAGGTAACGCGCGGCTTCCCAGACGGCGGGGTTGGTCAGTTGCGCGTCGGCCTGGTTGAAGGACAGGAAGTGGACGGCGGCCTGCGGGAAGGTCTCGACGCTGAGGGCGTCGGTATCCAGCCCGGCGATCTGGTCGGCGGTCAGGTTGCGCGCCAGATCGACGTCGCCCTGTTCCAGCAGCAGCTGCTGGGTGGCCGATTCCGCGACATGGCGGATGATGACGCCATCAATCGCCGGGGCGCCGTTGAAGTAGTTTTCGTTGGCCTCAAGCCGGATCATCTCGGCCGGGCGGAACATCCGCAGCGAGAAGGGGCCCGAGCCCGCCGAATTGGCGTTCAGCCAGGCGTTGCCCATGTCGCCGTCGACCTCATTGGCCATGACGGTTTCCGCGTCGACGATCGAGGCCGGGCGCGCGGCCAGCACGTTCATCACGAAGGCGGGCGAGAAATCGCCGGCGTAGCGGATGGTGACACTGTTGCCCTCGCCCGCCGTGACCATCTGGTCCACGTTCTCGGGCGTCCAGCCGAGCTGGGTCAGGATGAAGGCGGGCGTGAGGTTCAGCTTGACCACCCGGGACAGCGAGAAGACCACATCCTCGGGCCGCACCGGGTTGCCGGAATGGAAGGTCGCGCCATCCCGCAGGGTGAAGGTGATGGTCTTGCCCTCGGCGTCGATCTCCCAGCTTTCGGCCAGGCCCGGCGCCAGCACACTGGTGTCGGCGGCGTCGTATTGCACGAGGCGGTCGTAGACATTGGTGACCAGCTCGCCCGAGGTGAATTCATAGGCCTGGGCCGGGTCGATGGCGACGATGTCGTCGATGTTCTGGGCCACGACCAGCACGTCGGCGGGCGTGTCGGCAAGCACGGGCAGCGTGCTCAGCGGCATCGCCAGCACGGCGGCCAGGATGGCAGGGCGAAGGATGGACATGGCAGTCTTTCTCCGTGTTGGGGGTCAGGTTTCGAGATTGGCCGGCAGCATCTCGGGGATGATGTCCGGCAGGTGGGTCTTGGGCCGGCTGCCCAGGACCGAAAGCGTCCCGGTCCACAACAGCCGCGCGGGCCGTCCCGTCCGGTTGGCCCAGGCATGCGGCGTCGAGCCGCTGTAATGCAGGCTGTCGCCCTCGCGCAGGATGAAGGTCTCGTCGCCCAGCGTCTGGACGACCTCGCCCTCCAGCACGAAGAGGATCTCCTCGCCCTCATGCGCCACGGTTTCCGAGACGAAGCCGGGCGGCACATGCAGCAGGTAGGACGAGAGTTCCGAACCCGGGAAGGGCGTGGCCAGCGCCTCGTAGCCCATGGTCGAGCCATCGACCGAGAATTGCGCCCGCTGCCCGGCCCGGGTCAGCGCATCCGAAGGGCGCGAGCCGCCGACGAAATGCTCGAGCCCCAGGTCCAGCCCGTCGGCGATCTGCGCCATGGTGCCCAGGGACGGCGAGGCAAGGCCGCGCTCCACCTGGCTCAGGAACCCCGGCGAGAGCCCGGCGCGGTCGCAGAGCTGCTGCAAGGTCAGGCCCAATTGCTTGCGCCGCCGCCGGATGCGGGTGCCGAGATTGGGGTCGGTCTGGGGCTTCGGTCTGGCCATCTCTGCGGGGGCGCCGCGCTCCGGTTTGTCAAAATTTTTTTGATCTAACCAAACTTTTTTGTTACAGCCAAGAAAATTGTTGCCGTGATCGGCAGCAGAACGCCGCTTTTCCCTGCCGCCCGGGCGCCTGTCCGGCGGGCGCTTTCCTTGCAGGAGTCCCATGAGCACAGACGTCGAATCCGGCGCGATTTCCGGCCCTCCGGCGCCCGTCCGGCGCGGAGGGCGCCGCTTCGCGGGCCTGCGCAGGCTGGCCGAATTCCTGGTGATTCTCGCCTTCACCTTCCTCGGGCTTCTGGCCATCACCTTTTTCATCGGCCGGGTGATCCCCATCGACCCGGTGCTCTCGGTCGTGGGCGACCGCGCCACTACCGCGCAATACGAGGCCGCGCGGATCGCCATGGGCCTAGACCAGCCGCTGCCGGTGCAATTCGTGCATTATGTCGGCGACGTGTTCTCGGGCGATCTGGGCCGTTCGGTTTCCACCAACCGGCCGGTGGCCGATGACCTCGCCCGAGTCTTCCCGGCCACGCTGGAGATGGCGACGATCGGCATCGTCATCGGCGTCCTGCTGGGCGTGCCGCTGGGCGTGCTGTCGGCGGTGAAACGGGGCAGGCTCATCGACCAGCTGATCCGCATCTTCGCGCTGCTGGGCTATTCGGTGCCCGCCTTCTGGCTGGGCCTCGTTGGGCTCGCGCTCTTCTACGCCGGGCTGGGCTGGGTCGGCGGGCCGGGGCGGGTCGATATCTTCTATGACGGGCTGGTCGATCCGGTGACGGGCCTTCTGCTGGTCGACAGCCTGATCGCGGGCGATCTGGACGTCTTCTTCTCGGCGCTCGATCACATCATCCTGCCCGCCACGATCCTCGGCTTCTTCTCGCTGGCCTATATCGCCCGGATGACGCGCTCCTTCATGCTGGACCAGCTGGGGCAGGAATATGTGACGACCGCCCGGGTCAAGGGCGTGCCGGAATGGAAGGTGATCTGGGTCCATGCTTTCGGCACCATCCGCGTGCCGCTGATTACCGTGATCGGGCTTTCCTACGCCGCCCTGCTGGAAGGCTCGGTGATGATCGAGACGGTGTTCAGCTGGCCCGGCATCGGCAATTACCTGACCACCGCGCTGTTCAACGCCGACATGAACGCGGTGTTGGGCGCGACGCTGGTCATCGGGACGGTCTTCATCCTGATAAACAAGCTGTCCGACGTCCTTTACCGCATCCTCGATCCCCGGAGCCGTACATGAGCCCCAAAACCACGGGTCTGTCTGCCTGGCTGACCGACGACGCCCCCGCCTCGCGCGCGCAGGCCAATCTGGGCCGCGCCTATGACATCTTCCGCCGCCTGTGCCGCAACCCGCTGGCGGCGCTGGGGATGGCGATCCTGCTGGTGCTGGTGATCTGCGCCGCCTTCGCCCCCTGGATCGCGCCCTATTCGCCGATCGGTCAGGACCTGCCGAACCGGCTGCTACCGCCGTCCGCCGCGCATTGGATGGGCACCGACGAACTGGGCCGCGACATCTTTTCCCGCGTGGTGCATGGGGCGCGGCTGACGCTGCTGATCGTCGGGCTGGTCGCGGTGATCTCGGCCCCCGTGGGTCTGATCCTCGGCGCGGTGTCGGGGTATTTCGGCGGCTGGGTGGACCGGATCCTGATGGGGATCACCGATATCTTCCTGTCGCTGCCCAAACTGATCCTCGCGCTGGCCTTCGTCGCCGCGCTGGGTCCGGGGATCGAGAACGCGATCATCGCCATCGCCATCACCGCCTGGCCGCCCTATGCCCGCCTTGCCCGGGCCGAGACGCTGACCTTCCGCGCCGCCGAATTCGTGCAGGCGGCGCGGCTGGCGGGGGGCAGCCATGCGCGGGTCATCGGGCTGCATATCCTGCCCTTGTGCACCTCCTCCACCATCATCCGGGTGACGCTCGACATGGCCGGGATCATCCTGACCGCCGCGGGGCTCGGCTTCCTCGGCCTCGGCGCGCAGCCGCCCCTGCCGGAATGGGGCGCGATGATCTCGCGCGGGCGGGCCTTCATCCTCGATCAATGGTGGGTCGCGACCATGCCGGGCTTTGCCATCATCGTCGTCTCGCTGGGCTTTTGCTTCCTCGGCGACGGGCTGCGCGACGTGCTGGATCCGAAGAGCGGGGACAAGGCATGAGCCTGCTGGACATCCAAAACCTCACCGTCACCTTCCCGACGCCCCGGGGCCCGGTCAACGTGGTCGATGGCGTCTCGCTGACGCTGGGCCAGGAACGGCTGGGCATCGTCGGCGAATCGGGCTCGGGCAAGTCGATGACCGGGCGCGCGATCCTGGGGCTGGTGCGCCCGCCGGGCGTGGTGAAAGCCGACCGCATGGCGTTCGAGGGGCAGGAATTGCAGGGCCTCTCGGACCGCGCCATGCGCAAGATCCGGGGTGCCCGGATCTCGATGGTCATGCAGGATCCGAAGTTCAGCCTCAACCCGGTGATGACCGTGGGCCGCCAGATCGAGGAGGCGCTGCGCACCCACGAAAGCCTGCCCCGCCGGGCGCTGAAGGCCCGCGTGGCCGAGATGCTGGAGGCCGTGCGCATCCATGACCCCGAGCGGGTGATGGACCTTTACCCGCACGAGGTCTCGGGCGGGATGGGCCAGCGCATCATGATCGCCATGATGCTGATCCCCCGCCCCCGGATCCTGATCGCCGACGAGCCGACCTCGGCCCTGGATGTCAGCGTGCAGGGGCAGGTGCTGGACCTGATCGACGAGCTGGTGCGCGAGAACGGGATGGGCCTGATGCTGGTCAGTCACGACCTGCATCTGGTCGGCCGCTATTGCGACCGGGTGATGGTGATGAACGCGGGCCGCGTGGTCGAGGTGCTGGACGCGAAGAACCTGCACGCGGCCCAGCACCCCTATACGAAGGGCCTGCTGGCCGCCGTCCCCCGGATGAACGAAACGCGCGCCGAGCTGCCCACGCTCGACCGCTCGCAATGGGCTTCGACATGAGCGCCATCCATCTGAAAGACCTCAACATCTTCTACGGTGACACGCAGGTTGTGCATGACGTCACCCTCGACGTGGCAGCCGGGGAAAGCTTCGCGCTGGTCGGCGAATCGGGCTCGGGGAAATCGACGATCCTCAAGGCGATCATGGGCCTCGCGCCAGACTGGACCGGGGCCATCGAGGTCGACGGCAAGCCCCGCAGCCACGGGCCGGACCGGGCTTTTTCGCGCCAGTGCCAGATGGTGTTTCAGGACCCCTATGGCTCGCTCCATCCGCGCAAGACCATCGACGCCACCTTGGCCGAGCCCTTGCTTATCCACGGGCTGAAGAACCGCGACGCACGGGTGGTGGAGCTGCTGGGCGAAGTCGGCCTCGACGCGCGCTTCCGCTTCCGCTTCCCGCATCAGCTGTCCGGCGGGCAGCGCCAGCGGGTCGCCATCGCTCGGGCGCTGGCGCTGGAGCCGCGGTTCCTGCTGCTGGACGAACCCACCTCGGCGCTGGATGTCTCGATCCAGGCGGAAATCCTGAACCTCTTGAAACGGCTCAGGAAAGAACGCGGGCTGACCTATCTCATGGTCACCCACAACCTGCCCGTCGTCGCCTTCATGTGCGACCGGCTGGCGGTGATGCGGCACGGCCGGATCGAGGAAATCGCCAGTGCCGAGGCGCTGAAGACCGGCGCCCTGGCCACCCCCTATGCGCGCGAGCTTTACCGGCTCAGCAATCCCGAAGAAACGGCCGAGGAACAGCCATGACCACCCCGCTTGCCACCTTCACCACCGCCCTCGAAACCGCCCGCACCCGGGCCGAGGCCTTCGACGCGCTAGGCGCCTATGTCGCGGCCGAGATCGGCGTGAAGCTCTTCACCGTCTCGACCATGAAGCTCGAGGAAAAGATCGCCCGCCGCGCCTGGACCAACATGCCGGACGCCTATCCCGTCTCGGGTGACAAGGCGGTCGAGCGGGACGCCTTCTACGAGGAGGTCATCGACCAGGGCCGCTGCTTCATCCGCAACACGATCGAGGAGATCGCGCTGGTCTTCGGCGACCATGAACTCATCAAATCGCTGGGCTGCGGCTCGGTCCTGAATATCCCGGTGCGGATCAAGGGCCAGTTCACCGGCACGCTCAACCTGTTGGACGCAGACCATTATTTCGACCCGGCGACGGTCGCGCGCTGCGTCGCGCTCCTGCACGTGCCGGGCATCGCCTGCTTCCTCTTGCCGGAATGACCCGCGCCGGGGCGGGTCCCTTCCGCCCCCCGCACGCACGCACTGGTTGAAGCGCTCTGTTGACGCCCCCCCGACCCTTGGTCTATGACAGCCGGACTGTCAGGGGAGTCCCGCCCAAGGGACTGAGAGGCTGATGGCAGGGGCAACCCTGCGGTGACGCGACCCTTTGAACCTGACCCAGTTGATACTGGCGTAGGAAGCACAAGCGGTCGCGCTGCCGGTCCCGAAAGGGTCGGTCCGCCCACGGGAACGGTCCAGACCGGATCCCGACATGGCACAGGGCGACCACGGGAATTCCCGGCTTCTTCCCCTTTTCGACGGGTCATCAATGCGAAGAGGCTTTGATGAACCAGATCGACCTGAACCCGCAACCCGCCGCGCGGGCCTCGGCCCTGCCCGAGGTCACCACCGGGCCCCTGCCCGCCTCGACCAAGCGCCATGTCGCGGGCCACCTGCACCCCGGCATCCGCGTGCCGATGCGCGACATCGCGCTGCACCCTTCGGCGGGCGAACCGCCGGTCACGGTCTACGATGCCTCGGGCCCCTATACCGACCCGGCGGTCACGACCGACATCACCCGCGGCCTGCCGCCGCTGCGCGAGGGCTGGATCGCCGCGCGGGGTGACTGCGAGGCCTATGAGGGCCGCGCCCTGCAACCCGCCGACAACGGCTTCGTCTCGGGCGAGCGGCTGACGCCGACCTTCGCCCTGACCCGCGCCCCGCTCAGGGCCCGAAATGGCGCCGCGGTCACCCAGCTGGCCTATGCCCGGGCCGGGATCATCACCCCTGAGATGGAATTCGTGGCGATCCGCGAGAATCTGGGCCGCACCGCCGCCGCCGGTCCCCGCGACGGCGAGGATTTCGGCGCCGCGATCCCCGATCTGGTGACGCCCGAATTCGTCCGGCAGGAGATCGCCGCCGGTCGTGCGATCATCCCCGCCAACATCAACCACCCCGAGCTGGAGCCGATGATTATCGGCCGCAATTTCGCGGTGAAGATCAACGCCAATATGGGGACCAGCGCCGTCACCTCCTCCATGGCCGAGGAAGTCGACAAGATGGTTTGGGCGATCCGCTGGGGTGCCGATACGGTCATGGACCTGTCGACCGGCCGCAACATCCACAACACCCGCGAATGGATCCTGCGCAACGCGCCGGTGCCGATCGGCACGGTGCCGCTCTATCAGGCGCTGGAGAAGGTGAACGGCATCGCCGAGGACCTGAGCTGGGAGGTGTTCCGCGACACGCTGATCGAACAGGCCGAGCAGGGGGTGGATTACTTCACCATCCACGCGGGCGTGCGGCTGCACATGATCCCGCTGACCGTGAACCGGGTTACGGGGATCGTCAGCCGGGGCGGCTCGATCATGGCGAAATGGTGCCTGCACCATCACCGCGAGAGCTTCCTCTACGAGCATTTCGCCGAGATCTGCGAGATCATGCGCGCCTATGACGTGAGCTTCTCGCTGGGTGACGGGCTGCGCCCCGGCTCCATCGCCGACGCCAACGATGCCGCGCAATTCGCCGAGCTGGAGACGCTGGGGGAACTGACCCAGATCGCCTGGGCCCGTGATTGTCAGGTGATGATCGAGGGGCCGGGCCATGTCGCCATGCACAAGATCAAGGCCAATATGGACAAGCAGCTGGCCACCTGCGGCGAGGCGCCGTTCTATACCCTCGGCCCGCTGACCACGGATATCGCGCCGGGCTATGACCATATCACCAGCGCCATCGGCGCGGCGATGATCGGCTGGTTCGGCACCGCCATGCTCTGCTACGTGACGCCCAAGGAACATCTGGGCCTGCCCGACCGCGCCGATGTGAAGACCGGGGTCATCACCTACAAGATCGCCGCCCATGCCGCCGATCTGGCCAAGGGTCTGCCCGGCGCGCAGGCCCGCGACGATGCGCTGAGCCGGGCGCGGTTCGAATTCCGCTGGGAGGACCAGTTCAACCTCTCGCTCGACCCCGAGACCGCCTGCGCCTTCCACGACGAGACGTTGCCGAAAGAGGCCCACAAGACCGCGCATTTCTGCTCCATGTGCGGGCCGAAGTTCTGCTCGATGCGGATCAGCCACGACATCCGCTCGGAAGCGCAGAAGGAGGGCATGGCGGCGATGGCCGAGAAGTTCCGCGAGAAGGGCGAGGTGTATCTGCCCAAGGACGGGGCGGCGGAATGATGACCATCCTCGGGGCTGGCGTGGCGGGGCTTTGCACCGCGACCGCGCTGGCCGAACGGGGGCGCGCCCTGCGTGTCCTCGACCCCGGGCCCGAGGGGGCCGGGGCAAGCTGGCTGGCCGGTGGCATGCTGGCGCCCGATGTGGAAAGCGACGGCGCCCCGGCCGAGGTGGCGCGGCTGGGCGCCATGGCCGCCGATTGGTGGGCGGCCCGGGTGCCGGGCGTGCAGCGGCGCGGCACACTGGTGGTGGCGCCGCCGCGCGACGGGGCGGAGCTGGACCGCCTTGCGCTGCGCACCCGGGGCCATCGGCGCCTGGGGCCGGAGGGCATCGCAGCACTTGAGCCCGACCTCGCCGGGCGTTTCCCTGCCGCGCTGTTCTACCCGGATGAGGCGCATCTCGACCCCCGCGCCGCGCTTCGGGCACTGGCCCAAGGCTTGCGGAACCGGGGGGTGGAGATCCGTCACCATGCACCCCCGCCCGAAGGGGAGGTGATCGACTGCCGCGGCATCGCCGCCCGCGACGCCCTGCCCGGTCTGCGCGCCGTGCGGGGCGAGATGATGCTGCTGCATTGCCCCGACCTGACCCTGACCCGCCCGCTGCGGCTGCTGCATCCGCGCTTCCCGGTCTACCTCGTGCCCCGCGGTCAGGGCCTCTACATGCTGGGCGCGACGATGATCGAAAGCGACGCGACCGGCCCGATCACGCTGCGCAGCAGCATGGAGCTGATGGCCGCCGCCTTCGCGCTGCATCCCGCCCTGGCCGAGGCCGCGATCCTTGAGACCGGCAGCGGGTTGCGCCCGGCCTGGCCCGACAACCTGCCCCGCCTGTCCCGCGCCAGCGACCGGCTGCACCTCAACGGCCTCTACCGCCACGGCTTTCTCACCGCGCCCGCGCTGGCCGAACAGCTGGCCGACACCCTCACCCGACCGGAGCCCGCCCATGCGCCTTGACCTGAACGGCACGCCCACCGAAATCACCGCCACGACGCTCGCCGAGGCGCTGACCGACCTCGGCTATCAGACCGGCGCCCTCGCCACCGCCCTGAACGGCCGCTTCGTTCCCGCGGCCGAGCGCGCCGCGACCCCGCTGCGCGAGGGCGACCGGATCGAGGTTCTGGCGCCGATGCAGGGGGGCTGAGATGCGGCTTTACGACATCCAACTCCCCTCGCGCCTGATGCTGGGCACGGCGCAATACCCCTCGCCCTCGGTGCTGACCGAGGCCATCGCCGCCTCGGGCGCCGCCGTCGTCACCGTCTCGCTGCGGCGCGAGGCCGCCGGGGCGCCCGGCGCGAACGGCTTCTGGGCGCTGATCCGGCAGACCGGTGCCCGCATCCTGCCCAACACCGCCGGTTGCCATTCGGTCACCGAGGCCGTGACCACCGCCCGCATGGCGCGCGAGGTCTTCGGCACCGACTGGATCAAGCTGGAGGTGATCGGCCATGCCGACACGCTGCAACCCGACCCTTTCGCGCTGGTCGAAGCCGCGCGCATCCTGACCGCCGAGGGCTTCGCCGTCCTGCCCTACACGACCGAGGATCTGATCGTCGGCGAGCGCCTGCTCGAGGCCGGGTGCCGCGTGCTGATGCCTTGGGGCGCCCCCATCGGCACCGGCCGCGGGTTGCGCCATGCCGAGGCGCTGGCGACGATGCGCCAGCATTTCAAGGACGTGCCGCTCATTGTCGATGCCGGCCTCGGCGCCCCCAGTCAGGCGGCGCAGGCGATGGAGATGGGCTTTGACGGCGTACTCCTCAACACCGCCGTGGCCCGGGCGGGCGATCCGGTGGCGATGGCGCGGGCCTTTGGCCTGGCGGTCGCGGCCGGACGGCTGGCCCATGAGGCCGGGCTGATGCCGCCCCGCGACATGGCCGCGCCCTCGACCCCGGTGCTGGGGCTGGCCGACCTCGGCCTCGGCGGGCTGCCATGAGGTTGCCCCGCGTTTATGCCGTCCTGCCCGATGCGGCGATGATCGCCCGGCTGGTGCCGCAGGGCCTGCGGCTGGTGCAACTGCGCTTCAAGGGCGCGGCCGAGGACGTGCCCGCCCAGATTGCCGCCGCCCGGGCGATCTGCGCCCGCCATGGCGCGCAGCTGGTGGTCAACGATCACTGGCAGGCGGCGCTCGATCAGGGCGTCGATTTCATCCATCTCGGGCAGGAGGATCTGGACAGCGCCGATACCACCGCCATCGCCCGCGCCGGGGCCCGGCTGGGGATCTCCACCCATGACCGGGCGGAACTCGACCGCGCTCTGGCGCTCGCCCCCGCCTATGTCGCGCTGGGGCCGGTCTGGCCGACCCGGCTGAAAAAGATGCGCTGGCAGCCGCAGGGGCTGGAAAAGGTCAGCCGCTGGAAGGCACGGATCGGCGACCTGCCGCTCGTCGCCATCGGCGGGATCACCGCCGAGCGGCTGCCGGCACTCTTCGCCGCCGGAGCGGATGTCGCCGCGGTGGTCAGCGATCTGGTCACCGCCCCCGAGCCCGAGGCAAGGACCCGCCACTGGCTGACCGAGGCGGAGGCCGCGCATGACCCGCTATGACCGCCAGATCGCCGTGCCCGGCGTCGGACCCGAAGGGCAGGCCCGGCTGGGCGCGGCGCAGGTGCTGGTGGTCGGCGCCGGGGGCCTGGGCTCGGCCGTGATCCCGGCACTGGCGGCGGCGGGGCTGGGGCATCTCACCATCGCCGACCCGGACCGGGTGTCGCTCAGCAACCTGCACCGCCAGACGCTGTACCGCGCGGCCGACATCGGCCAGCCCAAAGCCCCTCTCGCTGCCGCCCGGGCCGCGGAGATCAACTCTGATTGCCGCACGCGGGGCCTGCCGCTCAGGCTCGACCCGGCCAACGCCCCGGCCCTGATCGCCGAGGCCGATCTGGTGATCGACGCCGCCGACAGTTTCGCCGTGACCTACACGCTGTCGGACCTCTGCAAGGCGGCGGGGAAACCGCTGGTTTCCGCCTCGGTTCTGGGACGCGCGGGCTATGCCGGTGCCTTCTGCGGCACCGCCCCCTCCGTCCGCGCGGTCTTTCCCGACCTGCCCGAGCAAGCCGCCAGCTGCGCCAGCGCCGGGGTCCTCGGCCCCGCCGTCGCCGCGCTGGGGGCAGTGCAGGCGCAGATGGCGCTCACCCTGCTGATCGGGCTCTCGCCCGGCCCGCTGGGACGGCTCGTGACCCTCGACATGGCGCGCTGGCATTTCGGCGGTTTCGACTTCCGCAACGCGACCGAGGCACCGGGCTTCGGCTTCCTCGCGCCTGCGCAGATCGAACCCGGGGACCACCTCATCGACCTGCGTCCGGCGGGCAGCGTCGCGACCCTGCCCGGCGCGCGGGCGCTCGGCCTCGACGACCTCGCCCGCTGGCCGATCCCCCCGGGGCGCGTGGTGCTCTGCTGTTCGAGCGGCCTGCGCGCCTGGCGGGGCGCCTCGGTGCTGGCCGCGCGCGGGGCGACGCGGCTCGCGCTGCTGGCGGACGGGCAATGAGCGTGCTGATCGTCGCCGGGCTCGACAGCTCGACCGGCGCCGGGCTGGCCCGGGACCTCGCGGTCATGGCCGAGCTGGGCCTGCAAGCGCGGATCGCCGCCACCGCCGTGACCGCGCAGGACGCGGCGGGCGGCTGCCTGCGGCATCCGGTGCCGGGCGCGATGGTCGCCGCCCAGATCCGCGCCGCCGGGCCGGTCCGGGCGGCGAAACTGGGGATGCTGGCCGATGCCGAGGTCGTGGCAGCGGTGGCCGAATCGCTGCCCCCGGTGCCCATCGTGCTGGACCCGGTCCTCGCCACCAGCGCCGGTGTGGCGCTGATCGACGCGGCGGGTCTGGCGGCGATGCTCGCCCGCCTCTTCCCCCTCGCCACGCTGATAACCCCCAACCTGCCCGAGGCCGCGCGGCTGACCGGCCTGCCCGAGGAGACCGCCCCCGACCGGCTGGCCGCGGCCCTCGTCGCGCTGGGCGCGCGGGCGGTCCTGCTGAAAGGCGGTCATGGACAGGGGGCGGAGGCGGTCGACTGGCTCTTCCGACCGGATGCCCCCGCCCTGCGCCTCGCTTCGCCGCGCAAGCCCGGCACGACGCGCGGCACCGGCTGCACCCTGGCCAGCGCCATCGCCGGGCATCTGGCGCTCGGCGCCGATCTGGCTGTGGCCTGCGCAGGGGCCAAGGCCCATCTCGACGGCTGGTTGTGATTGCGGCTGAAACCGGGCGTCCGCGGCCCGTTCAGGACGCTTCCGACGGATCAATCAGGGGGAAGGGTGGCGGAGAGACAGGGATTCGAACCCTGGGTGGGCTCTCACCCACAACGGTTTTCGAGACCGCCCCGTTCGACCGCTCCGGCACCTCTCCGCGCTTCGGTGGTCAACGTGGGGCGGATTTAGCGGGGTTCGTGGGCGGGTGCAAGGGGGTTTCGGCATCACCGGGAATGTCGAAGCCGGGCGGCGCGAGGGTGAAGCCCGCGAAGTCGAAACCGGGCGAGACGAGGCAGGAAACCAGCGTGAAATCCCCGGTCGTGCGCGCCGCCTGCCAGTGATGGGGCGGGACGATCACCTGCGGCGTCAGGGGGGCGAGGGCATGGGCGCGGGCGGGGCCGGCCCCGGTCTCGCTCAGCCGCAGGATCAGGGGGGCGCCGGCGTGGTAGAGCCAGATCTCGGTCTGGTCGATCCGGTGCCAATGCGAGGTCTCGCCGGCCTTCAGGAGGAACAGGATCGCGGTGCCGGAGGGGCGCCCGCCAGGCTCGGCCGGGGCGCGCCAGGTCTCGCGGTAATGGCCGCCCTCGGGATGGGGGCTGAGGCCGAGCTGGGCGATGAGCGCGTCGGGGTCCATGGGGGGAGGATGGCCCCGGACGGGGCGGCTGACAAGGGGTGTCCCACGCGTGGGACAGTTTTCGGGGCGTGTGATTTCAAGGGGTTGGGGTAGCGTTTAAGGATTTGGCAAGACGTCCCACGGTTCCGCGAGGGCGTCCGGCCCCCGTAGGGTGGGTTTTCAACCCACCGTCGCGGGCCAGTTTCGAGGGCCCCCCCCTGTAGGGTGCGTGCTCGCACGCACCGATTGGGGGAACGGCCCGATGGGTGGATGTCGTGGCGGAGGGGCGGTGCGGTGCGTGCCAGCACGCACCCTACGGCCGGCTGCGCAGGCGGGTCGAACGCCCGGTCGGCATCGACGCCTGAGTGGTGTTGCCGGACCATAGGCATTGCGTCTGGGCTCTGCCCGAGGGGGACGCCGATTTTGCGACCCGGTGGCGCGTGATCAAGGCCCGGTTCGCGCGCGCGATTCCGCCGGTCGCGCGGCGGGAAAGCCTCAGGCGGCGGCGCGAGCATGGGGTGTGGCAGCGGCGGCTCCGGGAACACCCCATCCGCGATGAACAGGATTGGGACAATCACATCCAGTATTGTTGGTTCAATCCGGCTTGGCAAATAGGTTATAGAGCTTCTTTCTATCATGATCAGGCATCAAACCCAAAGGATCCCTAAGCTCAATCATATAGTCGACCTGCTCTTGAGAAAAAGCCGGCAGAGATAAAATCCTTGCAACTTCGTCCTCAGTAAAATACCTGCGCAAGTGATCATACGGAAAAACAATTTGCTTCTCTATCTGATGTAGCACCAAACGCAGGTTCGCAATGCCTTCAAATGTCTTGCGTGCAGTGTAGCACCTAGAGATCTCGAGAAACCCACCATCGAATATCAAGCCACTTCTGGAGAGGTAGCCTCGATGCAGAGCTGCCGCAGCACTATAGTAATTCTTCAGCGCAGGGACAATATCAACGGAATCCGATCTTTTGACGAATTCCCGTGCCGCAGAGTTCCATTTCATTTCGCGTAGAAGCGCGGCCGAATCAAAGTATATTTTCGAACTGACCCGCCTATGAACGCCGAACCTGACCATGAAAGCCGACGAAGCCCGCGGAATGTACTGATGACTAATCCCATTCCTCAATCCCTGAACAAACTGAGCCAGCGCCTGATCAGAGAACATCTCAGTTCGGAAAGCATCAAAGGCATCCTGAGAAGCCCGTGAGAGCTCACCCCTCAATCCTCTATATGCATCGACGAGAGAATAGGCGGCATAAGAGAACTGAAAGATCGCATTTAGTGCCTCCCTCTCTATTCTATCATGATTAACAATATCTGAGAACTCAGCCGACGCTTGGAGCTCGCCGTAAATAAGGAGAATTCTATCAAAGGAGTCTGAGAGAATTCTAAATCCAACCTCGACACAATCAATCTTCTTCCAAGTCGGCCAAAAGGGATGCGCACTAACAATTTCCTCGAAATCCATGACATAATGCCATAGATCATTTAACTGGACACGACTTAGGCTGCCGCCCCGCCTCCAAGTCGTCGAAAAATCTTCCTTCACCTGCTCAAGACCAGACTCGCGCTGGCTTTCAATGGCCTTCATTATAGCAATGAAGTCCTTAGGGGGTTTGTCGCTCACTCCCAAACCCCCTTAAACTCTCGCCACTCGCCCACACTCATCCCCGAGGACTCGCGCGTCACCTCTTCACCCTTCAGCATCCGCTTCAACGCGTCAACGGCCTTGCCCGAAAGGTTCACGCCGCCCATCCGGTAATCCTCGAACGCCCCGAACGCGAGGGGCACCCAGTCGGCGACCATCTTGGCAATCGCCTCGGCATAGACGCGGATCTCGTATTGGGCGTGGGCATCGGCGCGCAGGCGCAGGAAATGGAAGAGGTTGTGCAGATCCGTCTTCCAATACCATTGCGTATAGATGTTCATCGGCAGGTTCATCCGCGCCAATTCACGGGCGAGGCCCTGTTGGCCGTCCTGCGAGAGCATCTCCTCGTAATGGTCGTACATCTGGGCGGCGTCGGATTTCAGCAGCGCCAGCACCCGGGCGGCCTCGGCCCCCTCCAGCACGGCGCCCCGGCCCTGGTTGTTGACCGTCGATTGGGCGGCCAGTTGGGCGGGTTCGGGGATATAGAACTCGCGGTCCAGAATCGAATAGCGGGCCGAGTATTCGTTGACGTTGGCGGTGCGGTGGCGGATCCACTGGCGGGCGACGAACACCGGCAGTTTGACGTGGAGTTTCAGCTCGCACATCTCGAAGGGGGTCGAGTGCCAGTGGCGCATGAGGTAGCGGATCAGCCCCTCGTCGTTGGACACGTGCTTGGTGCCGGCGCCATAGCTGACGCGGGCGGCCTGCACGATGGCCGAATCGTCGCCCATGTAGTCGATGGCGCGCACGAAGCCGTGGTCCAGCACCGGATGGGCGGTGTAGAGATGCGCCTCCATCCCCGGGGCGACGGCGCGCAGCGTCATCTGGGGCGTGGCGCGGGCGGCGGCGATCTCGGCCTCTTGCTCGGGGGTGATGGTCATGGCGGGCCTCCTGGGGGATTCGGGTTGGTCCCTCTATAGCATCCGCGCGGGGGAGGCACGCAACATGATGGGTGTCGCGGAAAGCCCCTGACAAACGCTTGCGGCGGGTTATGTTGGGGGAAAGCAACATCGGAGGGGCGCATGGGCCTGACTTATCTGCACACAATGGTCCGGGTGAAGGATCTGGAGGCCTCGATGGCCTTCTACCGGCTGCTGGGTCTCGAGGAGACGCGGCGGATGGACAGCGAGAAGGGCCGCTTCTCGCTGGTCTTCATGGCCCCGCCCGGCCAGCCGGAATGCCCGGTCGAGCTGACCTATAACTGGGACGGGGACGAGGGGCTGCCCTCGGACAGCCGCCACTTCGGGCATCTGGCCTACCGGACGGACGACATCTATGCGCTGTGCCAGCACCTGATGGACAACGGCGTCACCATCAACCGGCCGCCGCGGGACGGGCATATGGCCTTCGTGCGCAGCCCCGACAACGTGTCGGTGGAGCTGCTGCAGGCGGGCGATGCGCTGGCCCCGGCCGAGCCCTGGGCCTCGATGCCCAATACCGGGCATTGGTGAGGGATGGCCCCGGGCGCAAGGCGTATTTGGGGCAGAATGAAGCGGCGCGCGCGGGGCCTGGGGCCTGGCGCGCGCTTTTTGCTGGCGGGGGTGCTGGCGGCGGCTCCGGCCGGGGCGCAGGAATGTCGGCTGGCGCTGGTGCTGGCCTTCGACGTCTCGGCCTCGGTCGATCAGCGGGAATACCGGCTGATGATGGAGGGCACGGCGGCGGCGCTCAGGGCGCCCGAGGTGCAGGCGGCGGCGCTCAGCGGGGCGCCGGTGGCGCTGGCGGCCTATGTCTGGGCCGGGCGGCGCGAACAGGCGATCGCGGCGGATTGGCGGGTGATCCAGAGCGCCACGGATCTGGCGGAGCTGGCGGACCGGCTGGCGGGGTTTCCGCGGCCCTCGGGCGATCCGCTGGGCATCTGGTCGGGGCGCACCGGGGTCGGTGCGGCGCTGGCAGCGGGCGGGCGGCTGCTGGAGCGGGCGCCGGATTGCGAGGCGCAGGTCATCGACCTGGCGGGTGACGGGCAGAACAACGACGGGCCGGAAACGGTGCGCTTCGAGGCGGTGACGGTCAACGCGCTGGCGGTGGCCGGCAACATGCCGCTCGATTACGACGGGGCGGTGGACGGGCTCGCGCGCTGGTACGCCGAGAACGTCCTGCAGGGGCCGGGCGCCTTCGTGCTGGAGGCGCAGGGCTACGAGGATTTCGCGCGGGCCATGCGGATCAAGCTGGAGCGCGAGTTTCGGCCGCTGCTGCTGGGGGCGCTGTAGCGGCGGGTAGGATGGGCAATCCTGCCCATCCTGCGCCAGCCCTCAGCGGGGCGGACGGCTCATGACATGGGCCATGACGGCGATGGCGCTGCCCGAAACCAGGATCAGCCCCATGCCCGCCAGCGTCACCGTATCGGGGATATGGCCGAAAAGGCTCCATCCCATCAGCGTGGCCCAGACGAAATGCAGGTAATTGACCGGCGCGATCAGCGAGGTCGGCGCCTCGCGGTACGCCATGCCGAAGAGGAAATGCCCCAGCGTGAAGATCGCCCCCAGCGCCGCCATCATCAGCGCGTCGGTGAGATCCGGCAGGGGCGCGTCCAGGGTCGGCAGCGCCGCGACGAGGAAGAAGCTGGCGCCGATCGCATTGACCCAGAAGAGCAGCGCCAGCGGCGTCTCGGTCCGGGTCAGCACCCGGGTCATCAGGTGAAAGACCGTGTTGCTGGCGGCCAGCAGCAGCGCCAGCCCCACGCCCGCCGGGTTCAGCGCCGATCCCGGCCGCACGATCAGGAGCACTCCGGCAAAGCCCAGCGCTGCCAGCACCCAGCCGGTGCGGGTGACCGTCTCGCCCAGCAGCGGCACGGCCAGCGCCATCACCGCGAAGGGCGCGAGATACATGATGGCGATGGTCTCGCCCACCGGCAGCAGCCTCAGCGTGTAGCCGATGACCAGCGTGGCAAGCGTCAGGATCAGCGCCCGGATCCCCACCAGCACCGGCCGCTTCACGGTCCAGAGCAGGCGCCCGGCCCTTGGTGCGACGAAGATCAGCAGGATCAGGAGGCCGACGCCATAGCGCACGGCGGCGATGCGCTCGACCGGGTGGCGTTCGGTCAGGACCTTGGTCAGCGTGTCGCCGGCGGCGAAGAGGAACACGGCCGAAACCGCAAGGCCGATGCCCAGCAGGAGGCGGGCGGCAGGAGGGGCGGCGGTCACGGGGGCCTCGGGGCAAGGGATCTTCCTCGCCGGGTTAGGGGGTTCCGCGGCGCTTGTCGAGCGCGGGCGGCCGGTAGGATGGGCAATATTGCCCATCCTACGGGGGGCGGCGCTCAGGCCTCGGGCGGCAGGCGGGCGGTGTCGGCCTCGAGCCTGAGCGCGGCCTCGGCATGGGCGCGGGCGCGGGTCTGCATGGCGCGCGCCGCCTCGGCCAGGCGGCCCTCGGGCGCCTGGCCCAGCGCCGTCAGCGCCTCGAGCAGATGGCCCGCGACCTCCAGCATCGGCGCGCCGTCGCGGGCGATGGCAGCGAAGGCGGCCTCGATCAGTTCCGGCGGGGTCCAGGGGTGGACGAAGACCCCCGGCCCCTCGACCGCGTCGCTTTTCGAGGCCTGCGCCCAGTCCCAGAGCAGCCGTTCCAGGCGCGAGACGACTTCGATGGCGGTCCCCGGGTCGTTGACCGCGGGCGACAGCGCGCGTGAGGCGATCTCGGACAGCACGGTCAGCGCGAAGGCCGGGTCCTGTTCGAAGGTCCGGGTGTCGCCGATGACGAAGCAATCGAGCATCGCCTCGTCGCTGGCCGTATCCCCCTGCCCTGCCGGCACCTGCAGGAACGGTGCCCCGCGCAGGATCTGCTGGCCGGGCCGTCTGAGCACCCAGACCGGCCCCGGCGCGCAGCGAGCGAGGCCCTGCACGTCGATCACCTGCAACACCCCCGAGCGGGGCGCGGCGATGGTGCGGGCATCGTCTGGCAGCACGGTGTCGGGACCGATCGGGCTGGCGCCCAGCGCCGGTTTGTGGCGGTGGCGTTTCAGGGCGCTGCGGGCCTGATCCTCGGCCCGGGCCAGCGCGTCGCGCAGCGTGCCGAGCGTGGTCAGATGGGCGATCCAGCGCAACAGCGCCAGCACCACCGCGCCGGTCACCGCCAGGGTGACGCCCAGGACCAGCGCCGCGCCCGAATCGAAGCCCGCCTGGAACAGGATCAGCGCGGTCAGCGCATAGACGAAGGCACCGATGAAGATGCCCAGCACGTTATGGGTCAGCCCGTCCTCGAGCATCAGGTCCAGCACCCGGGGCGTCGCGTTCTGCAGCGCCGACCGGTGGGTCTGCACCATGATCCCCAGCGAGAAGGTCGAGACCGCCAGCATCGAGGAGGCGAGGATCTCCAGCACCGGCAGCACGGCCTCGGCGTCGATCCGTTCTTCCAGCCAATCGGGCACCAGCGGCGCCGCGAGATGGGCGGCGATGACCGCGAGGAAAGCGAGGACCGCGAAAAGCGCGACCCTCAGCCAGAGCGCATGGGCAAGGCGCCTCAGCCAGACGAAGAGTCTGAACATTCCGGCGTCAGACCGGCTCGGCCGGGAAGCCGATCCGGTCGAGCGCGGCGATCACCGCCTCGGGCGTGGCCTCGCCGCTCACGGTGACGCGACGCTGGCTCATGTCGAAATCGGCCTTGGCGCCAAGCGGCGTCACCGCCGAATCGATCGAGGCGCGGCAATGGCCGCAGCTCATGTCGGGGACGGAAAGGGTGAAGTGCCGGGTCATGGAAACCTCCTGTGATCGCCTGACGGAACGCCTTGCCCCGGTCCCTGTCAAGTCTTCCACCCAGTGGAACGCGGCGCGGGGCCGCAGGGTTCCGCCCCCTCCGCCCTCAGCCGCCGAAGGCCCGGTCGAGGCAATCCTGCGCCGCATCGGCCATGGCCTGCGAGGCGGGCCAGGGCAGGCCCGGCAGCAGGGTGACGCCCTCGGGCGGCTCGGCATCCTCGGCCGCGAGGTCGGCCAGCAGCGCGAAGGCCTCGGCCGCCTCGCTCTCGGCCGCGGCGGGCGGAGGGGCGAGGCCGCTGACGGCAATGCGCTGGCCCTCCAGCACCGGCGCGGCGGCGATGAGGGTGGCGGACAGCGCCTCCCAGGCCTGGGGATCGGCGTGCAGCGTGCTGACCGGGCAAAGGGCGCGGGCGATGTCCAGATCGAAGGTCACGAGGTAATCGTACAGCGCCCCGGGCAGGGCCGGATCGACCTGCAGCCACAGACGGATCATCGGGATCGTGGTCTCGGCAATGGTCGCCTCGCGCGTGGTCATCAGCCGCCCGTCCTGGCGGAACAGGGTCCAGGGCGCGCCGTCGAGCGCCAGCAGCGGCCAGAGCGGCGCCACCTCCTCCCCGGCGAAGGGCGAGGCATTGGCGCCGTCGGGCTCGATCCCGATCTCGAAACTGTTGCCGCGGAAGGCGCCCGAGGCGGTGGGGATCGGCAGCACGCAGCCCGGCGCCGCGGGCTGCGCCCCGCAATCGCCGGCCGGCGCCCGCCAGGTGACCGAGGTCGCGCGGTCACCGGCGATGGTCAGCACCTCGATATGGCCGGGCAGCACGCCCAGCATGTCGCCGATGGCCATCCAGGTGCCCTCGATCCGGGCGCCCTCGGAGGCGGCAAAGGCAGGGGTCGCGGCGCCGAGAAGCGCGGCGAAGGTCAGGGAAGGGGTGAGTCGCGGCATGGGGCCTCCTGTTCGGGCCGTGATAGCAGCGCGCGCGATTGTCAGCGATGGCGTTTGCCGCTAGGACGCCGGGAATCCCCAAACTGCCGCAGGAGTGACCCGATGATCCCGACCTCGCATATCGAACCGGCCGTCATGGCGCGCCTTGCGGCGCGGATGCTCCTGGACATCGGCGCCGTGCATTTCAACGCGCGCGACCCTTTCACCCATGCCTCGGGCAACAAGGCGCCGACCTATGTCGATTGCCGCAAACTGATCTCGTACCCGCGGATCCGCGCGACGCTGATGGATTTCCTGGTGGCGAAGGTGATGGGCGCGGCCGGGTTCGAGGCTTTCGACAACATCGCCGGCGGCGAGACGGCGGGCATTCCCTTCGCCGCGCTGGTGGCTGACCGCATGGCGCTGCCGATGACCTATGTGCGCAAGAAGCCCAAGGGCTACGGGCGCAACGCCCGGATCGAGGGGGTGATGACCGAGGGCCAGCGGGTGCTGCTGGTCGAGGACATGACCACCGACGGCGGCTCGAAACTCTCCTTCGTCGATGCGATCCGCGACACCGGGGCGAGCTGCGCGCATACGGCGGTGATCTTCTATTACGACATCTACCCCGAGACAGTGACCCGGCTGGGCGATCACGGCGTGTCGCTGCATTACCTCTGCACCTGGTGGGACGTGCTGGCCGAAGCCCGCGCCCGCGGCGATTTCGACACCGAGACGCTGGATTCGGTCGAGGCCTATCTGCGCGCGCCGAAGAGCTGGACGCCGCCCGCCTGAGCGGTTTCGCCCTCGGCTGCGCCTGCGGGCGACCAACGGCGCGGCAGAGCCGCGCCGACAGGGGGGCGCTGCCCCCCTCGGCCTGCGGCCTCACCCCCCGGGATATTTGCAGAACGAAGAGGGACGGGGCGGCGCGGGCGTACACGGCGGGGCGACGATAGGGACGCGCGCCGGAAGAGCTCGAGGCGCGACACACCTCCGGGTCGCGAGGCTCCCTTTCTCAGAGGCGCGCGGGCGCTGCCCTGCGTTAACGCCTGATTAACCCGCATCTTCGTTCTGCAAATATCCTCGGGGGGTGAATTGGCCCTCGGGCCAAGAGGGGGGCAGAAGGCCCCCCTTCCCTGACCACCGGCCGGGCGCGACCGGACTTATCCACAGCACCGTCCCCCGCTTATTTGCCCTGGCCGATTGTCGCGGAGGGTCGCATTTGCGATAAGGGGGCACGGTGCCGCCGGACCTCCGCCCCTTCCGGGCCCCGGACCGCCGGGCGCCGTCGCCCTGTTCCGTGCCCGCGCCCCACCGCGTTTGCCGCCCCCTGCCCCGGACCCGCCCATGACCGAGATCGCCGCCCTTCGCCCCGCCGCCCCGCAAGGCTCCGACACGACGGCGGCCGCCGAGGTCCTGCCGCATAACGTCGAGGCCGAGCAGCAGCTTCTGGGCGCGATCCTGACCAACAATGATGTCTATGACCGCATCTCCTCGCTGGTGAAGCCCGACCATTTCTTCGAGCCCGTGCACCGGCGCATCTTTGAAATCGCCGCGGCGCGGATCCAGAAGAACGCGCTGGCCTCGCCGGTGACGCTCAAGGCCTTCATGGACGACGATGCCGGGCTGAAGGAGCTGGGGGGCGCGGCCTACCTCGCGCGGATCGCGGGCGCCGCCGTCGCCTCCTATGCCGCGCGCGATTACGCGCAGATGATCTACGACCTGGCCGTCCGGCGCGAGCTGATCCAGCTGGGCCGCGACATCGCCGCCCGCGCCGCCACCGTCGAGGTCAAGGACGAACCCAAGGAGCAGATCGTCGCCGCCGAGCAGGCGCTCTACAAGCTGGGCGAGCAGGGCGTGGCGGAGAAGGGTTTCCAATCCTTCCTGCGCGCGGTGACCGAGGCGGTGAATGTCGCCGCCGCCGCCTATCAGCGGGACGGCGGGCTGGCGGGCATCTCGACGGGCCTGGTCGATCTGGACAAGAAACTGGGCGGTCTGCACCCTTCGGACCTCATCATCCTTGCCGGACGGCCCTCGATGGGCAAGACCTCGCTCGCCACCAACATCGCCTTCAACATCGCCAAGGCCTACAAGCGCGGCATCCGCCATGACGGGCAGGAGGGCGCGGTGAACGGCGGCGCGGTGGGGTTCTTCAGCCTCGAGATGTCGGCCGACCAGCTGGCGGCGCGGATCCTGTCCGAGGCGGCCGAGGTCCCCTCGGAACAGATCCGCCGCGGCGACATGTCCGAGGAGGAATTCCGCCGCTTCGTCGAGGTGGCGAAAACGCTGGAGAATTGCCCGCTCTACATCGACGACACCCCCGCCCTGCCGATTTCGCAGGTGGCGGCGCGGGCGCGGCGGCTCAAGCGGACGCATGGGCTGGACGTGCTGATGGTCGACTATCTGCAACTGCTGCGGGGCTCGTCCAAGGAAAGCCGGGTGCAGGAGGTGTCCGAGATCACCCAGGGCCTCAAGGCCATCGCCAAGGAGCTGAACATCCCTGTTATCGCCCTCTCGCAGCTCAGCCGCGCCGTGGAAAGCCGCGACGACAAGCGGCCGCAGCTGTCGGACCTGCGCGAATCGGGCTCGATCGAGCAGGACGCCGACGTGGTGATGTTCGTGTTCCGCGAGGAATATTACCGCGAGCGCGAGAAGCCCTCGGACCACGATCTCGACGCCATGGCCAAGTGGCAGGAGATCATGGAGCGCGCCCATGGCAAGGCCGAGGTGATCATCGGCAAGCAGCGGCACGGGCCGATCGGCACGGTCGAGCTGAGCTTCGAGGGGCGCTTCACCCGCTTCGGCAATCTGGTGCAGAGCTGGCAGCAGGACAGCGGGCCGGAATACTGACGCCCCCTTCCCCGACGCAAAAGGGGCGCAAGCTGGCTGCTTGCGCCCCTTTTCTCATGCCGCGCACCTGTAGCCGGAAGGCGGGGGCCGCAGGCGGGGTGGGCGGGCGGGAGCCTGCGGCCCCCGCCTTACGGCCTCAGACCAGCCGCGAAACCTCGACCGCGGCGCGGACGAAATCGGCGAACAGCGGATGCGGCTTGAAGGGTTTGGATTTCAGCTCGGGGTGGAATTGCACGCCGATGAACCAGGGATGGCCCTTGTGCTCGATGATCTCGGGCAGGCGGCCATCGGGCGACATGCCCGAGAAATGCATCCCGCAGGCTTCCAGCTTGTCGCGGTAGCGGATGTCGACCTCGTAGCGGTGGCGGTGGCGTTCCTCGATCTGCGTCGCGCCATAGACCCGCGCCACCAGCGATTCGGGGTCGAGCGCCGCGTTATAGGCGCCCAGCCGCATGGTGCCGCCCTTGTCGTCGCCGAGCTTGCGCTCGACCACATGGTTGCCCTGCACCCATTCCTTGAGGTGATAGACCACCGGCTCGAATTTCTTGTTGCCGCGCTCGTGGTCGAATTCCTCGGACCCCGCGTTCTGGATGCCCGCCAGGTTGCGCGCCGCCTCGATGACGGCCATCTGCATCCCGAGGCAGATGCCCAGATAGGGGATCTTGCGCTCGCGCGCCCAGGCGGCGGCGCGGATCTTGCCCTCGGTGCCGCGTTCACCGAAGCCGCCGGGCACCAGAATGGCGTGGAAGCCTTCGAGCACCTCGGTCGGATCGCCCTTCTCGAAGAGTTCGGCGTCGATCCATTCGGCCTTGACCCGCACCCGGTTGGCCATCCCGCCATGGGTCAGCGCCTCGGCGATGGATTTATAGGCGTCTTCCAGCTGGGTGTATTTGCCGACGATGGCGACGCGGACCTGCCCTTCGGCATGGGTCAGGCGGTCCATCACGTCTTCCCAGCGGCTGAGGTTCGGGCGCGGCGCCGGGGTGATCCCGAAGGCGTCCAGCACCGCCTGATCCAGCCCCTCGCGGTGATAGGCCAAGGGCGCCTCGTAGATCGTCTTCAGGTCATAGGCCGGGATCACCGCATCGGGCCGGACGTTGCAGAACAGCGCGATCTTGGCGCGTTCCTTGGCCGGGATCGGGTGTTCCGAACGGCAGACCAGCACATCGGGCGCAAGGCCGATGGATTGCAGTTCCTTCACCGAATGCTGGGTCGGCTTGGTCTTCAACTCGCCCGAGGCCGCCAGATAGGGCAGCAGCGTCAGGTGCATCAGGATGCACTGGCCGCGCGGGCGTTCGTGGATGAACTGGCGGATCGCCTCGAAGAACGGCAGCCCCTCGATATCGCCGACCGTGCCGCCGATCTCGCAGAGCATGAAATCGACCTCATCGTCGCCGATGCGGAGGAAATCCTTGATCTCGTTGGTGACATGCGGAACGACCTGGATGGTCTTGCCCAGGTAATCGCCGCGGCGTTCCTTCTCCAGCACGTTGGAATAGATCCGCCCGGACGAGATGGAATCGGTCTTGCGGGCCGGAACGCCGGTGAAGCGCTCGTAGTGGCCCAGGTCGAGGTCGGTTTCGGCCCCGTCGTCGGTGACGAAGACTTCGCCATGCTCAAAGGGCGACATCGTGCCCGGATCGACGTTGAGATAGGGATCGAGCTTGCGCAGGCGGACCGTGAAGCCCCTGGCCTGCAACAGCGCACCCAGCGCCGCAGAGGCCAGCCCTTTGCCAAGGCTCGACACCACACCACCGGTGATGAAGACGTAGCGCGCCATGCTGGAAACCCCCGTGTTCGTCGCAGCCAAAATGATCGGATCACGGGAGTCGAGCTATACCTCAAACCCCCGGCTTCCGCAATACGGACCCAACATCCTGCGTTAATTGGGTGCAGGCCCCAAAATCTTGAGAGATCAGTCCTGCCGCGGCGGCAGGACGGGTGCGTCACCGGCCGGCGGCAACTGGATATCGGGCAGTTGCACGCCCGGCGTGGCGGGTGCCGCGGGGGCCGGAGCCGTCGGCGCATCGACGCCGAAGCGTTCCAACACCGAGGTATCGGCCGAGTTCGAGGCGGCGATGACAGTCAGCGCCAGCGAGGTCATGATGAAAGCCCCGGCGAACAGCCAGGTCAGCTTGGCCAGCCCCGTCAGCGGCGGACGACCGGCCTGCGGCCCGAGCGACGCGCCCCCCATGCCCAGCCCGCCATTCTCGGAACGCTGAAGCAGCACCACCCCCATCAGCGCCAGCGCGAGGAGGAGATGGATGATGAGAACGACAGTCTGCATGGACGGGCCCTTGTCTCCGGTTCGGGCCTATCTATGCCGCGTGTTCGGGGCGTGCAAGCCCTTTGCCCCTCTGCCGGGCTCAGCCGGGCCGGTCGCAGACCGCCGAGAGCTTGTTGCCGTCGGGGTCGCGCAAGTAGCAGGCGTAGAAATCGGGGCCATAGTCGCGCAGGCCCGGCGCCCCCTCGTCCGTGCCGCCGTGGCTCAGGCCCGCGGCATGGCAGGCATCGACCGCGGCGCGGCTCGGGGCGATGAAGGCGGGCATCGAGCCGTTGCCGGCGCTGGCCGCGCGCCCGTCCCAGGGGCGCATCACCCAGAAGACCGCCTGTTCCATCCCCGGCGCGCCGTAGCCAAGGCTCTGCGGTCCGGTCGAGAGGCGCAGGTAGCCCAGCGCGCCCAGCACCGCGTCATAGAAGCGGGCCGCGCGCGTCAGGTCGTTCGAGCCCACGTCGACGTAGCGGATCATTCCTGATCCACATCGTCGACATCCGCCTGGCCGCTGATTCGGCGCCGGATGATCGACCAGCTCATGCCGATGCCCAGCACCAGCGAGCCGATGAACACCGCCAGCCACTGGTTCAGCGCCGCGTTGCCGGTGCCGAGCAGGCCGTAATAGACCAGCACCCAGATCACCGCGGCACAGAGCGCCAGCACCAGCCCCACGCCCAAAGGCCCGATCGAGCGGAAGGTCGCGCGCAGATAGACGACATAGCCCACCAGCAGCACCAGCCCGCCCAGCACGGTGACGGGCAGGTTGTCGGTGCCGTTCGCCCGGACCCAGTTGATGAAGTTCCACTGGGTCGGGTTCCAGGTGGCGGCGAGCAGAATGAAGGCGATGAGCCAGCGCAGAAGAAAGGCCATGATGAAAATCCTTGGTGTCCGATCCTCGATTGGTGCCCAACCTGCGACGCCCTGTCCAGTGCCCCTGCCCGCCCCCCCGATCAAAAGGGTGTTTCGCCCGGGCGCCCGTGTCGCTATAGAACGCACGGCTTCAGCGAACCGAGGAAGGATTCCGGCATGGCCAACGTGGTTGTCGTAGGCGCCCAATGGGGCGACGAGGGCAAGGGCAAGATCGTCGACTGGCTCAGCGAGCGCGCGGATGTGATCGCGCGGTTCCAAGGGGGCCATAACGCCGGTCATACCCTGGTCATCGACGGCAAGGTCTACAAGCTGAACGCGCTGCCCTCGGGCGTGGTGCGGGGCGGCAAGCTGTCTGTCATCGGAAATGGCGTGGTGCTGGATCCCTGGCATCTGGTGGGCGAGATCGCCAAGATCCGCGAGCAGGGGGTGGAAATCAGCCCCGAGACGCTGATGGTGGCCGAGAACACGCCGCTCATCATGCCCTATCACGGGGAACTCGACCGCGCGCGCGAGGCTTCGGCCGCGGGCTCGAAGGCCAAGATCGGCACCACCGGGCGCGGCATCGGTCCGTGCTACGAGGACAAGGTCGGGCGCCGGGTGATCCGGGTCGCCGACCTCGCCGATCCGGCGACGCTGGAACTGCGGGTCGACCGGGCGCTCTTGCACCACAACCCCTTGCGGGCCGGTCTGGGGCTGGAGCCCATCGACCGCGACGCGCTGATCGCGTCGCTCAATGCCATCGCGCCGCAGATCCTGGAATATGCGGCCCCCGTGTGGAAGGTGATGAACGACCTGCGCCGGGCCGGCAAACGCATCCTCTTCGAGGGCGCGCAGGGCTCGCTTCTGGACATCGACTTCGGCACCTATCCCTATGTCACCTCGTCCAATGTCATCGCGGGTCAAGCCGCGACCGGCGTCGGCATGGGCCCGAACGCGATTGATTTCGTGCTGGGGATCGTCAAGGCCTATACCACCCGCGTCGGCGAAGGCCCCTTCCCGACCGAGCTGATGGACGATGACGGCGAGCGTCTGGGCACGCGCGGCCATGAATTCGGCACCGTGACCGGGCGCAAGCGCCGCTGCGGCTGGTTCGATGCGGCGCTGGTGCGCCAGACCTGCGCCATTTCCGGCATCAACGGCATCGCCCTGACCAAGCTGGACGTTCTGGACGGGTTCGAGACGCTGAAGATCTGCGTGGGCTATGAGCTCGACGGCCAGACGCTGGATTACCTGCCGACGGCCGCCGATCAGCAGGCCCGCTGCACGCCGATCTACGAGGAAATCGAGGGCTGGTCGGAATCGACCGAGGGCGCGCGCTCCTGGGCCGATCTGCCGGGCGCCGCGATCAAATACGTCCGCCGGGTCGAGGAGTTGATCGGCTGCCCGGTGGCGCTGCTCTCGACCTCGCCCGAGCGCGACGACACCATCCTCGTCACCGATCCGTTCGAAGACTGATGGCGCTGTCCTATCGCACCCGCAAGCGCCTCTCGGTGCTGATCCTTCTGGTCGCGCTGCCGGCCTATATTGTCGTGGCCATCACGCTGGTGGGCCTGTTCGACCGGCCGCCGTTCCTGCTGGAACTGGCGATTTATGTCGGGCTGGGGGTGATCTGGGCCTTCCCCCTGAAGGCGATCTTCAAGGGGGTCGGCCAGCCCGATCCCGACGCCCCGGAAGAGTGACACGAGTCCTGGAATGAGAAAAGGCGCCGGTTTCCCGGCGCCTTTTTCATGGTCTTGGCGGCGTCTCAGGCCTGGGCGAAGCGCTTGGCCTGTTCGGCGAACTCGGACCCCGGCGCCAGCTCGAACTGGCCACGACGCGAGCGCTGCATGGTGCCCTGCCGCATCAGGAGGCCAAAGGTCCGCAGCAGATTCTCGCGCGAGCGGGTCATCGGCTGGCCGGTCGAGACGACATGGCGCATGACCTGCGGGCGGCTGAATTCCTCCAGCCCCTCGACATGGGTGACATAGGCCGCGGCGGCCTCGGTCAGCTCGGCCAGCGTGGTCAGATGCATCGGCCCGACGAAATCGCCGAAGGCCTTGCCGCGGGGCGCGGGGGTCACCACCGCCTCCTCGTCGAACAATTCCTCCATCGCCAGCGCGCCGGTGTTGATGCGGCGCGGGCGCACCAGCTCGGTCTCGGCCGGTTTGTCGATGCGCTGCTCGCTGACCAGGACCAGCGGCGGCTGGGCGTTGCGCGGACGTTCGGTGCGATGCACCTGCGGGCGGGCCGGACGGCGCGGCGCGCCCTCGTCGGCGGGCTCGTCGGCGCCACGGCGGACCGAGCGCTCCAGATCGGCGCGGTAGCGGGCGATCTCGTCGCGTTCCTCCTGTTCGGCGTCACGGGGGGCACCCGCTTCTTCCTCGGCGCGGGTGGCGACGACGGCGGCCTTGAGATGGCTCAACGTCGACTGGCGGCGCTGCGCCTCGGCGCCCGACAGCGCGCTGTCGGCCTGACTGATCAGCCGGTCGACCGAGGCGTCGGCCGCCTCGCCGCGCAGCAAGGCGCGGCGTTCGTTCTCGGCCCGGCGGGCGGTTTCGGCCTCGCGCTCGACGGCGGCGAGTTCGGCGACCAGCGCGGCTTCCTCTTCGGCGGTGAGGCCGGTCTCGCCCAGCGCTTCCGCCACACGGCGTTGCAGGGCGTCGTCGTCGGTCAGCGGTTCGTCGTCGTCGATGACCTCGGCGTCGGCCTCGGCCCGATCCGCGGCCTGAGCGGGCGCGGGGGTGTCGTCTTCCTCGTCATCCTCGTCGGCGAAACCCTCGGTGGCGAAGGCCGAAGCCGTCGATTGCACGGGTGCCGGGGGGGCCGCAGGCGCCGGGGTGGGTTCGCTGGTCACCGCCTGCGCGGCCAGCGCCGCGCGGACGGCGGCCGAGACATCGCTGCCGGAGCCTTGCGGCGCCGCGGCGGTTTCCGATTGCGGCGCGGGCTGGGGCGCGGGCTGGACCGGGGTGCTGCGCACCACGACGACCCGGCGAACCGGACGCTCGGCCGGCGCCGCACCGTCGCGCTTGGCGATCTCGGCGCGGATCTCGTCCTCCAGCTTGCGGCGCTCGGCGGCCAGGCGCTCGCGCTCGGCATCAGCGGCTTCGGGGGCAGTTGCCTCGGCCTCGGGGGTCTGGGTCTCCGCCGTGCGGCGCTCCAGCGAAGCCAGAGCCGCCGCCTCGATCGCCGCAAGCTCCGCTGTCGCCCGCGATTCCTGCTCGGCGGTGAGGCGGTCGGCTTCCAGACGAGCCGCTTCTTCAGCCGCCAGACGTTCAGCCTCCAGACGTGCCTCTTCCTCACCCGCCAGACGCTCAGCCTCCAGACGAGCCGCTTCCTCGGCCGCCAGACGCTCCGCTTCCAGACGAGCCGCTTCCTCAGCCGCGAGACGCTCAGCCTCCAGACGAGCCGCTTCCTCGGCCGCCAGACGCTCCGCTTCCAGCCGAGCCGCTTCCTCAGCCGCCAGACGCTCAGCCTCCAGCCGAGCCGCTTCTTCAGCCGCCAGCCGTTCCGCTTCCAGACGAGCCTCTTCCTCCGCAGCGAAACGCTTAGCCTCCAGACGGGCCTCTTCCTCAGCCGCCAGACGCTCCGCTTCCAGACGGGCCTCTTCCTCAGCCGCCAGACGCTCAGCCTCCAGACGAGCCTCTTCCTCGGCCGCCAGACGTTCGGCCTCCAGACGTGCCTCTTCCTCAGCCGCCAGACGCTCAGCCTCCAGCCGCGCCGCTTCCTCAGCCGCCAGCCGCTCCGCTTCCAGACGGGCCTCTTCCTCAGCCGCCAGACGCTCCGCTTCCAGACGGGCCGCTTCGTCGAAAGCCAGACGCTCGGCCTCCAGACGGGCCGCGTCCTCGGCGACCAGACGGGCCTCTTCCGCATCCGCCTCGGCCTGCGCCGTCGGCGCCTCGTCCTCCTCCTCGTCGAAGAGCGGCGCCTCGGGGGTCAGGGCGAGCGGCGCGGGCGCTGCCTCTTCCTCGGTCCCGTCCTCGTAGTCGCGGACCCGGGCCACGGCGGCGCGGATGCGCTGCAGCTTGGCCGAGATGCCGGAAATCGATCCCGCCTCGTCGCGCTCGGCCAGACCCGCGGCGGCCATCGGCGCCGAGACCATCGACGCGGCGGCGGCCACCGGCGCTGCGGCAGCGGGGCGCTGGTGCATCGTCGCCCGCGGCATCGGGGCTTCCTCGGCCGCCTCGATCTGCGGACGGAGAATCACGCCATTGTCCTGGATCTTGGCCTCGACCCGGCGCTTGATCTCGCGCTCGGCGATCTTGTGCAGCATCTCGGCGTCAGGCGTCGGCGGCTCGGCGCCGAAATAGCGATCCTCGGCGGCAAGGTCACGGAAATACTCGGCAATCGCCTTCATCGTGTCGAAAGGCTCGTCAAAACCCTCCAGCGTGCACGAGAAGGTGCCATAGGACACCGTCAGAATTTTGCTCGGACCGACCATAGGAATTCGTCCCTTGTTCATACTCCGGTTCACCATGCCTGCGTCGACGGTACCTCAGTAAGGAGCCCAGAAGGTAATTTCTTGATCGGATTATGGCCATGCTTGCGCTTGGCTGCCCCAATTGACAAGAACAACGCATGGCGCGCGCATTTGCAAAACCCCTGGGGATCACGCTTGTGGGAGGCGGCGGCACCGATGCCGCAAGCCTGTCGCGGGCCCTGAGCATCGCCCCCTCGCTGGTGGGCGTCGATGGCGGCACGGATGCGGCGCTGGCCCTGGGCTTCACGCCGGAGCTGGCCCTGGGCGATTTCGATTCGATCTCCGAGGCGGCGCGGGCGACGCTGGGCCCCGACCGACTGCGCCACGATCCCGATCAGGAGACGACCGATTTCGACAAGGCGCTGGCGCTGACCCGGGCGCCACTGATCCTGGGCGTGGGCTTCACCGGCGGGCGGCTCGACCATACGCTGGCGGCGATGTCGACGCTGGCGCAGAACCCGGACCGGCGGGTGATCCTGGATACCGGGCATGATCTGGTGCTGCTCTGCCCGCCGCATCTGGTGCTGGATCTGGCGGCGGGGACGCGCGTCTCGCTCTACCCGCTGGCGCCGGTCCGCTGCGGATCGAGGGGGCTGCAATGGCCGACCGATCCGCTCTCTTTCGACCCGCTGGGCCGGATCGGCACCTCGAACGCGGCAACGGGCGGGCCAGTGACGCTGACCCCCTCGGCGCCCCGGATGCTGCTGCTCTTGCCGCCCGGGACGCTGGCGCCCCTCAGCGCCGCGCTGCGCGCCGCGCCGACCTGGCCAGCACCTGCTCGCGGGCAATGATATAGAGGCCCGAGGCGACGATGATCGCGATCCCGGCCCAGCTGAGCCGGTTCGGCCAATCGCCGAAGAACAGCCAGCCGAAGAGCACGGCATTGACGATCTCCAGATAATGCAGCGGCGCCAGCGTGGCCGAGGGCGCCCAGCGCAGCGCATAGGTCATCGCCATATGCGAGACGCTGGCGGCGAGCCCCACGCCCATCAGCCAGAACCAGATCTGCGGCGCGGGATTGGTCAGCATCAGCCCTTCCAGCCCCAGCCCGTGGCCCAGCGCCAGCGCCGGCAGCATCAGCAGCGTGCCCATCCAGGCGGTATGGAATTGCATCGCCTCGGGCGGGACCTCCTGCGCGACGCGGCGGGTCAGCAGCATGTAGAAGGCGAAGAACAGCGCCGTCGCCAGGGGATAGAGCGCCACCACCCCGAAAGCCGCGAAATTCGGCTGAATGACCAGCAGCGCCCCCAGAAACCCCACGACCGAGGCCGCGATCCGCCGCGGGCCGACCTGATCGCCGAACAGAAGCGCCCCCAATGCCAGCAGGATGAACGGCTCGATGAAGACGATGGCCAGCGCATCGGCCAAAGGCATCTCGCGCACCGCGCCGACGAAAGCCGCGGTCGAGCCGATCAGCATCAGCGAGCGCCAGATGTTGAGCCAGACCAGCCGTCGGCTCAGCCTGAGCGACTGGCCCAGCACCAGCACGACGGGCGCCATCAGCACGGCCTGAAAGACCATGCGGAAGAAGGTGACCTGGGCGATCGACACCTCCTGCGAGGCGATCTTCGACGAGACGTCGATCAGGGGAGCGATGGCGCAGAAGGCCAGCATCATGACGATGCCGAGGGGCACGCGATCGGAAGACAGGGTCGGGGTCAGGCTGCTCATGCCACGGGGCTACGCGCTGGCCGCAATGCCGTCCACTCCGTTTGCGACATGCCGGGCAGGTTCTTGACCCCGGGCGGGATCGGCGAGTGACTGCCGGGGCAGGATGGCCGCGCAGGGCGGCCGCTCCCTGCCTCTGGCCGCCTGCCGGGCTTCACCTTTTCCAACCTCACCTCGGCCGACTTTCCCGTCCGCCCGCCTCATCCTTCCACAAATCGAACAAACGTCCCTGCCCCGAAAAACGTCTGACCTTCCGCCTTCTTTGTTCGTCAAATATCCTCAGGGGGGTCCGGGGGGCAGAATGCCCCCCGGCTTCCGGCGCCCGAGGCGCCCGCGTCAGCGGGGAACGAGGGCGAAATCCCTCAGCAGTTCGGCACGTTGACCGCCAGCCCGCCCAGCGCGGTTTCCTTGTATTTCTCGCTCATGTCGGCGCCGGTCTGGCGCATCGCCTCGATGCAATTGTCGAGCGGCATGAAATGCACCCCATCGCCGCGCAGCGCCAGCGAGGCCGCCGAGACCGCCTTGATCGCCCCCAGCCCGTTGCGCTCGATGCAGGGCACCTGCACCAGCCCCTTCACCGGGTCGCAGGTCATGCCCAGATGATGCTCCAGCGCGATCTCGGCCGCATTCTCGACCTGCTCGGGCGTGCCGCCCATCACCGCGCAGAGCCCCGCCGCCGCCATCGCCGCGGCCGAGCCGACCTCGGCCTGGCAGCCGCATTCGGCGCCGCTGATGCTGGCGTTGTGCTTTATCAGCCCGCCGATGGCCGCCGCGGTCAGCAGGAAATCCTCGATCTTCTCGCGCGACGCGCCCGGCACGTGGTCGAGGTAATAGCGGATCACCGCCGGCACCACGCCCGCCGCGCCATTGGTCGGCGCCGTCACCACCTGGCCGCCGGCCGCGTTCTCCTCGTTCACCGCCATGGCATAGACCGACATCCAGTCGTTGATCACATGCGGCGCGGTCAGGTTGAGGCCGCGCTCGGCGATCAGCGCGTCATGGATCCCCTTGGCGCGGCGGCGCACCTTCAGCCCGCCCGGCAGGATGCCATCGGTGACCAGCCCGCGCTCGATACAGGCGTCCATCACCGCCCAGATCCGGGCGATCCCCGCCGACAGCGCCGCCGGGTCGCGCCGGGTCAGCTCGTTGGCGCGTTTCATCGTGGCGATGGACAGGCCCGAGTCGCGGGCCATGGCCAGCATCGCCTCGGCGCTCTCGAAGGGGAAGCGGATGGGCGGGCCCTTGGGGCCGCTGGCCGCGCCGTTCATCTCGGCCTCGGTCACCACGAAGCCGCCGCCGATGGAGAAATAGGTCTCTTTCAGGATCACGTCGCCCTGGCCGTCGGTGGCCATCAGGATCATGCCATTGGCATGGCCGGGCAGCGCCGGGCCGTAATCGAAGATCAGATCGGCCTCGGGGTCGAAGCGCAGGGGCGGCAGGTCGGGGGGGCTGACGGTTTTCGTCGCCCGGATCTCGGCCAGCACCGCCTCGGCCCGCTCGCCGTCGTAGCTTTCGGGCAAAAACCCGGCCAGGCCGAGGATCACCGCCCGGTCGGTGGCATGGCCCACGCCGGTGAAGGCGAGCGAGCCGTGCAGCGAGGCGCGCAGCCCCGCCGCCTGGAACGGCGAGCCGCGCAGCCGGTCGAGGAACCGGCCCGCCGCGACCATCGGCCCCATCGTATGCGAGGACGAGGGGCCGACGCCGATCTTGAAGATGTCGAAGACGGAGAGGAACATGGGGAAAGGCTCCGCGAGGGTTTCGCGAAGCCTAGCCATCGCGCCCGGAACCGGACGCCCGCCAGCGACCCCTCGCCCGCCGATTGCGGCTTGAGCGCGGGTCAGAAGGCCTCGGGCCGGACCTCGCGCGCCATATGGTCAAGGACGGCGTTGACGAATTTCGATTCCTTGCCTTCCGGGAAGAAGGCCTGGGCGATCTGCACGAATTCGGTGATGATGACGCGCGGCGGCGTCTCGGTCTCGACCAGTTCGGCCCCGGCGGCGCGAAAGAGGGCGCGCAGCGTCGGGTCGATACGGGCAATCGGCCATTTGGCGACCAGCGCCCGGTCGGTCAGCTGGTCGATGGTGCCCTGCTGGTCAACGGCCTTGTCCACCAGCGTGCGGAACAAGGACACATCGGCCTCGACCCAGGTCTCGTCCTCGCCTTCGGCGCCGATGCGGTAATTCTCGAATTCGGCGCGGATCTTGTCGACGGTCTGGCCCGAGCTTTCCATCTGGAAAAGCGCCTGCACGGCGTAGAAACGCGCCGCCGAGCGCAGCGCGCGTTTTTCCTGCGCGCGTTGGTCCTTGGCGGTGGTCATGCCTTGGCTCCCCCGTCGGCCAGCTGGATCGTCTCGCCCAGCGGACGGAAGCCGACCGCGCCTTTCGGTTTGCCCCAGCGCTGTTGCAGCGCGATGAGATGCAGCGCGGCGGCCGCAGCGCCGCCGCCCTTGTCCTGCTCACCGGCGCGAACCGCAGCCTGTTCGTGGTTCTCCACGGTCAGGATGCCGTTGCCGAGGCAGCAGCCCTGCAGCGACAGCAGCGTCAGCCCGCGCGAGCTGTCGTTGCAGACGGTGTCGTAATGCGTGGTCTCGCCGCGGATGACGCAGCCCAGCGCGACGAAGCCGTCGAAATTGGCCATCCGCCAGGCCTGGCTGATGGCCGCCGGAACCTCCAGCGCGCCGGGGACCTCGATCAGGTCCCAGCTGCCGCCGGCCTCCTCGATGGTCGCCTTGGCCCCGGCGATCAGGTCATCGGCGATGTCGCGGTAATAGGGCGCGACGACGATCAGCAGTTTCACCGGCTTGTCGAAGCGCGGCAGCGGCAGGGTGTAGTGGCTGGCTCCGGCCATGGCTCACTCCTTGGGGATGGGGCGGGTGCCCGCGATATGAAGGCCGTAAGCCTCGAGCCCGACCACGCGCGGGGTCGGCGAATTGGTGACCAGCGTCAGTTCGTGCAGGCCCAGCGCGGCGAGGATCTGCGCGCCGAGCCCGTATTGGCGCAGGATCTGCGGCGAGGTGCCCTCGTCCAGCGCCAGTTTCATGGCGGTGTCGCGCAGCAGGACCACGACGCCCCGCCCCTCGGCCGCGATGAGCCGCATGGCGCCGCGCAGATCGCCCGCATGGCCGTCGCCGATGCCCAGCACGTCCTCCAGCGGGTTCATGGCATGCATCCGCACCAGCACCGGATCGGCCGTGGTCAGGTCGCCCATCGACAGCACGACATGCTCGGCGCCCTGCGTCTGGTCGGTGAAGACCCGCATCAGCCAGTCGCCGCCATGCACCGAGCTCACCGCCCGCTGCGCCGTCTCGCGCACCAGGTTGTCGTGGCGGCGGCGATAGGCGATCAGGTCGCTGATCGTGCCGATCTTCAGGTTGTGCTTCTGCGCGAAGGCGATCAGGTCCGGCAAACGGGCCATGTCGCCGTCGTCCTTCATGATCTCGCAGATCACGCCCGAGGGGTTCAGCCCCGCCAGCCGCGAGATATCGACCGCCGCCTCGGTATGCCCGGCGCGGACCAGCACCCCGCCGTCCCGCGCGCGCAGCGGGAAGATGTGGCCGGGCGTGGCGATATCGGCGCCGGTTTTCGACGGGTCGATGGCCACGGCCACGGTGCGGGCGCGGTCATAGGCCGAGATGCCGGTTGTCACGCCCTCGCGCGCCTCGATCGAGACGGTGAAGGCGGTCTCGTGCCGCGAGGCGTTGTTGGTGGACATGAGCGGCAGGCCCAGCGCGTCGATCCGGTGGCCCGGCATCGACAGGCAGATCAGGCCGCGGCCATGGGTGGCCATGAAATTGATCGCCTCGGGCGTGGCCATCTGCGCCGGGATCACCAGATCGCCCTCGTTCTCGCGGTCCTCGTGGTCGACGAGGATGAACATGCGGCCGTTGCGCGCCTCGTCGATGATCTCTTCGATCGACGAGATGGCGTCGCGCCAGTTTTCCTCGACGGGGCCGGGCTTTTCGTAGTCCATCGCGCGCTCCTTGGCTTCAGGGGTGCAGATAACCCAACGAATGCCCCTGTGAAAGGGGGAGGCGGCCCTGCAAACGCGCGATGACGCAGCGGTCCCTGCCCCGCGCGACAGACGAAACGGGGACGCCGCGTCAACCGGCAGGGGAAACGGTGCGGACCCGAACAGCTTGCGGGAGGCGGCGCCAGACGGCAGAGTGCAATCCGTTCAATCTGTTACGGTAATGTTGGAAGACGCGAATGCAGGGTTACACGATCGCCGCCTATCATCTGGCAACCTATAGCTGGGCGCTGTGCTACATCGCGCTGATCTACCGGGGGTTCAAGGACAAATCCTACGGCATGCCGATTGTGGCGCTGTCCCTGAATCTGTCGTGGGAACTGGTCTTTGCCCTCTTCATCCCGCCCTATGGATCGGCCGATGCCGGCCTCATCCCCCATGGCGGGCTCAAGGCGCAGATCATCTTCCTGATCTGGGCAACGCTGGATCTGGTGATCCTCTATACCTATTTCCGCTACGGCTATCCCTATTTCCAGAAGAGCTATGGCATCAGCAAGGCGACATGGCTGGCCTTCACCGCCGGGCTTATGGTGTTTTCCTTCGCGCTGATGCTGACGGGGGGCGATTTCTTCCGCCAGTTCACCCTCTATTTCAACAACGACCAGATCGAGGGCGCCAAGCTCATCGCCTTCGGCCAGAACGCGCTGATGTCGATCTCGTTCATCGCCATGTATTACCTGCGCGGCAACACCGACGGGCAGAGCTTCACCATCGCCTGGACGAAATGGATCGGCACCTCGATGACCGGGGGGATCATCTATATTCTCGACCGCGGCTCGGACGGGGCCTTCGTCATCACCTTCATCGCCTGCGTCTTCGTCTGCGACGTGTATTACATGCAACTGATCTACCGGGCGTTGAAGCGGCAGGGGATCAACCCCTGGAAACGCTTCTGACCTAAAGGCCCAGGCTCGCCGCCAGATGGTCGGCCTGCGCCTTGACGATGCGGTGGCCCTCGTCGATGCATTCGGCGGCGCGGTGGAATTCGATCACCGTGACCCCGGGCAGCCGCGCGCCCAGCAGCACCTGCGGCGGATCGCCCGCCAGCCGCGAACGGCGGATCTGGTCGGACATGATGTCGATCGTGGCGTTGACCAGCGCCATGTAGGAGGGCGCGGCGGGGGCGGGTTCGCCCGGTGCCTCGCTGCCCAGAAACGCGCGCAACCCCTCGGGCAACAGCGCGGCGAGGTCGGGCTTCGGCTCGGGCTCGTCATAGAATCCGGCGCTGACGGCGGCATTGGGATTGACCGCGATCACCGATTCCGCGCCCAAGGCCCGCGCGGCCGAGACCGGCACCGGGTTCACCACGCCGCCGTCGATCAGCCAGCGCCCGTCCAGAAGCTCGGGCTTCAACACGCCGGGGATCGAGACCGAGGCGCGGATCGCCGGGATCAGCGGCCCCTGCCTGAGCCAGATCTCGCGCCCGTGGCGCAGGTCGGTGGCGATGGCGACGAAGGGGCGGGCCAATTCCTCGATCGTCTCGGGCAGGCCGAGGCCGCGCAGCATGGTCAGGATCCCCTGCCCGCCGACCAGCCCGGCCCCGGGAAGGCCGATGTCGATCAGCGGCAGCATGGAACGCATGGTCAGCCCGCGCGCCCAATCCTCCAGCGCGTCGAGCCGCCCCGCCGCATAGGCCGCGCCGACCAGCGCCCCCATCGAGGAACCGGCGACGACCTCGGCTTTGAGGCCCATCGCCTCCAGTTCGCGCAACACGCCGATATGGCACCAGCCGCGCGCCCCGCCCGAGCCCAGCGCCAGCCCGATCACCGGTTTCGCCATGGTCTGCTCCTCATGCCTGTCCGAAGAGACGTTCCAGCACTTTCAGCCCCTCGTCCAGCTTTTGCCGGTCTTCCGGCGTCAGGGGGGCCAGCAGCGCCTCGGTCGCCTGCTCCATCTCGGGGCGGATGCGGTTGAAGGCGCGCCTGCCCTTCAGCGTGAGACTGGCATGGGCCACGCGGCGGTCGGCGGCGTCGGTGCGCCGGGTCAGCCAGCCCTTGGCCTCGAGCGAGGCGAGCGCCCGGCTGACCTTGGTCTTGTGCGCCGGCACCCGCTCACACAACTCCGAGGCGGTCAGGCTCTCCGCTTCCGCCAGATTGACCAGCACCCGCCATTCCGGCCGCGTCAGATCGTGGCGGCGGCGATAGATGGCTTGGGTGTTTTCCGAGGTCAATTCGGCCAGAAGGTTCAGCCGATAGGGAAGATACCCCTTCAGAAACATGCGGATAGTCGTTCCCGTTGATAGTTACATTCTCAACTAATACCCTGTGCAAAGATGATTCGCATAGACAAGAAACGGGAGTGTGGCGGATGACCAAGAGCTTTGCCTCGGCCGGCGACATGGCGGAAAAGAAGATTTCGTTTACCGAAGTTGGCGAGGGCCTTTACGCCTTCACCGCCGAGGGCGATCCCAACACCGGCGTCATCATCGGCGACGACAGCGTGATGATCGTCGAGGCGCAGGCGACCCCGCGGCTGGCGCGCAAGGTGATGGAATGCGTGCGTTCCGTGACCGACAAACCGATCAGCCACCTCGTCCTGACCCATTACCACGCGGTTCGCGTGCTGGGCGCCAGCGCCTATGGCGCCCGGGAAATCATCATGTCGGACGTCGCCCGGTCGATGGTGGTCGAGCGCGGCCAGGAGGACTGGGATTCGGAATTCGGCCGCTTCCCGCGCCTCTTCCAGGGACACGAGGAAATCCCCGGCCTGACCTGGCCGACCACCACCTTCTCGGATTCCATGACCGTCTATCTCGGCAACCGCCGGGTCGACATTCTGCACCTCGGCCGCGCCCATACGGCCGGTGACGCCGTGGTCTGGGTCCCGGATCAGGAGGTGATGTTCACCGGCGACATCGTCGAATACCACTCGGCCTGCTATTGCGGCGACGGGCATTTCAGCGACTGGGAAGACACGCTGATGAACATCGCGGCCTACGAGCCGAAGGCGATCGCGCCGGGCCGTGGCGACGCGCTGGTCGGTGAAGAGATGGTGGCCAAGGCCCTGGAAAACACCGCCGATTTCGTCCGCTCGACCTATCGCCCGGTGCAGAAAGTGGCGGCCCGGGGCGGCTCGCTGAAGGAAGCCTGGGACGCGGTGCGCGCCGAATGCGACCCCAAGTTCAAGGAGTATGCGATCTACGAACATTGCCTGCCCTTCAACGTGGCGCGGGCCTATGACGAAGCCCGCGGCCTCGACACCCCCCGCATCTGGACCGCCGAGCGCGATCAGCAGATGTGGGCCGATCTGCAGGGCTGAGCCGATGCGCGATCCGTTCCTGACCATGGCCCTGAACAACGCCTGGGCGAATGCCACGCTGTTCGGGGCCATAACCGGGCTTTCGGAGGCGGCTTTCACGGCGCCGCGGCCGGGGTTCTTCCCCTCGCTCAAGGCGACGCTCAACCATATCTGGCTGGTCGACCTCTATTACCTCGACGCGCTGGAGGAAGGCGGCCAGGGCTACCGGATCTTCGACGAGACCCCGGAACAGACCTCGGTCGCAGGCCTCGCCGCCAGACAGGCCGCCGCGGACATGCGGCTGGCCAGGTTCTGCCAGCGGCTCACGCCCGATCTGCTGGACGCGCCGCGCATCACCCAGCGCCGTGACGGGCCGGTGACGGAACAGGTGGGGCCGCTGCTGCTGCACCTCTTCCAGCACCAGATCCACCACCGCGGACAGGCGCATACCATGATCGGCGACGCCGGGATCGCGCCGCCGCAACTCGACGATTTCCACCTGGAATTCGGCCGCGTGCCCAGCGCACAGGCCTATTTCGCCTGACGGAGGAGGGGCCATGACCGCCCAGACCAAGATTTTCGAGACCCCGCTCTACCCCTATGCCCGCCACCCCGATCAGGACGCGACAACACCCGCGCGCCACACGGCGGTGGTGGTCGGCGCGGGGCCGGTGGGGCTGGCGCTGGCCATCGACCTCGCGCAGATGGGCGTCGAGGTGCTGGTCATCGACGACAACGACAAGGTGAGTTTCGGCTCGCGCGCCATCTGCTTCGCCAAGCGCCCCTTGGAGATCCTCGACCGGCTGGGCTGCGGCGTGGAGATGGTCGACAAGGGCGTGGTCTGGAACCTCGGCAAGGTCTTCTTCGACGACCGCCAAGTGTACGAATTCAACCTTCTCCCGGAAAAAGGCCATAAATTCCCGGCCTTCATCAACCTGCAACAGTATTATTTCGAAGATTACCTCGTCGCCCGCGCCCGCGAGCTGCAGGCCGAAGGCGCGCCCATTTCCCTGCGCGGCAAGAACAAGCTGACCGCCATCGACCAGCAATCCGACCATGTGATGCTGGAGATCGACACGCCCGAAGGGCCGTACCGGCTGCGCGCCGACTGGCTGATCGCCTGCGACGGAGCCGGCTCGCCCGTGCGGCGGATGCTGGGCCTCGACTTCGTCGGCGAAGTGTTCCAGGACAACTTCCTGATCGCCGATGTGGTGATGGAGGCAGATTTCCCGACCGAACGCTGGTTCTGGTTCGACCCGCCCTTCAACCGCGGCCAATCGGCGCTTCTGCACAAGCAGCCCGACAACGTCTGGCGGATCGACTTCCAGATCGGCTGGGACATCGACCGCGAGAAGGAGCTGGACCCCGCCAATATCGACAAGCGGCTGAAGGCGATGCTGGGCGAGGACATCCAATACGAGCTGGAATGGTCCTCGATCTACACCTTCCAGTGCCGGCGGATGGAGAAATTCCACGACGGACGGGTGATCTTCGCCGGGGATTCGGCGCATCAGGTCTCGCCCTTCGGCGCGCGCGGCGCGAATTCCGGGCTGCAGGATACCGACAATCTGGCGTGGAAGCTGAAGCTCATTCAGGACGGGACCGCGCCCGAGAGCCTCCTCGACAGCTACGATGCCGAGCGCATCCATGGCGCGAAGGAGAACATCCTCAACTCCACCCGCTCGACCGATTTCATCACGCCGAAGTCGGAAACCAGCCGGATCTTCCGCGACGCGGTGCTGGACCTGTCGGAACGCCACGATTTCGCCCGGCCCTTCGTCAATTCCGGGCGGCTGTCGGTGCCCTGCATCTACGACGGCTCGCCGCTGAACACGCCTGACGCGCTGCCCGAAGGACCCGCCCGCGCCCGCCCCGGCGCCCCCTGCCCCGATCTGCCGCTGGCGGACGGATTCCTGCTGGAACGGCTGGGCGGCCGGACGGCGCCGCGCTTCCAGCTGCTGGCCATCGGCGTGGATGTTCCCGCCGACCTCGCCGTCCCGGGCCTCGACCTCGAGGTGATCGCGCTCGCCCCCGACGCCACTCCGGCGCTGACGGAACGCTATCTGGGCGAGGCCCAGACGGCGCTCTACCTGATCCGCCCCGACCAGCATGTCGCCGCTCGCTGGCCCGGCTTCGACCGCGCGCAGGTCGAGACCGCCCTCGCCCGCGCCCTCGGCAAGGAGGCCTGAGATGTCCCTGATCCTGACCCGCAACACCCCCCATGCCGACGACGTCTACCAGCGGCTGATCGACGCCCATGAGGGCAAGACCAAGGCCGAAAGCGACGCCTTCAACGCGCGGCTGATCCTGATCCTGATGAACCATATCGGCGACGAGACGGTCATCGCCGAGGCGCTGGCGGCGGCCGAGATCTGAGCGAGGCGCAGGGGGCACGCGCCGGGGGCCAGCCCCCGGACCCCCGGGATATTTGAGGAACAAAGATCAAGGTTAACAAAACCTTAACCGCCATCTTCGTGCTGCAAATATCCCACGGGGGTCCGGGGGTGTGAAACCCCCGGGGCCCGCCACGGGCGCCCGGCCCCGGCTCAGCGCATGCCGATCCCCAACTGCATCAGCCCCTTGCGGACCGGGGCCAGCGAATAGAGCGCGTTCAGCGCCGCGGCACGGGCGTCGCGCAGGGGGCGCGCTTCGATCATCGAGGCGCGGTTCAGCGCGTCCACCCCGGCCAGCCGAAGCGCCACCTCGGGCCAGCGGCGGCGCTGGTAGGCTTCGAGCGGTGCGGGCTCGCCCAGCGTGTCGGGGCGAGCGAGGTCGATCAGCGCGGTGAGGTCGCCCAAGCTCATGTTCAGCCCCTGCGCGCCGATCGGCGGCACGACATGGGCGGCCTCGGCCATCAGTGCCGTGCGCTGGCCGATGAAACGTTCCGCCTGCTGGGTGATGATCGGCCAGACGGTGAGCGCCGAGGCCTGTTCCAGCCAGCCGAAAAGCCCGCCGCTGCGGATGTTCATGGCGTGCGCGAAATCCTCGCGGCTCAGGGATTTCAGCCGGTCGACCTCGGGCCCCGTCTCCATCCAGACCACGGCCGAGCAGGGTTTGCCATCATGATCGGGCAGCGGCACCAGGGTGAAGGGGCCGCCCGAGCGGTGGACCTCGGTCGAGACATTGTTGTGCGGATCGGGGTGGGTGACGGCGAAGGCCAGCGCCTTCTGCCCGTAGCGGGTGGTCTTCACGCCGATCCCCAGCGCCTTGCGCACCGGCGAGTGGCGCCCGTCAGCGGCGACCACCAGCCTTGCGGTCACGCTGCTGCCGTCCGAAAGCCAGACCAGCGCCTCGCGGTCGCGGGTCAGCAGGCGTTGGGTGGCGACACCGGGGCGGAAATCGACCGCCGGCAGCTCGTCCAGCCGGGCCACGAACTCGCGCCGCAGCAGCCAGTTGGGCAGGTTCCAGCCGAAGGGCTGGGCCGAGACATCCGAGGCGTCGAAATCATGGACCACCCGTGCCACCGGCTCGGCCCCGCCCGCATCGACGATGCGCATGACCTGCAAGGGCATCGCATGGGGTTCGAGCCGTGCCCAGAGTCCCGCCGCCTGCAGGACCGGGATCGAGGGTTGCAGGAAGGCCGTGGTCCTGAGATCGGCGCCGGGCGCATCGCCCGAGGTCACCGGCGGCGCCGGATCGACGCAGATCACCGAATAGCCCGCCGCCCCGAAAGCGGCGGCTGCCGCGAGTCCCGCGACACCGCCGCCCGAAATCAGCACATCCACCGCTGTCTTCTGCATCGCTGCCTCCATCGTTGCGCCTTCCATAGCGCGTTCCGGCGGCGGGGGCGAGGCGACAGCGCGCCTCAGCCGCGGGTGATCAGCACCAGCATGACCACCATCAGGGGCGCGGCGACCACCGCCGGCAGGTAGAGGGCGGGCAGGCCGAAGAGGGTGATGGCGATGCCCCAGATCGAGACCAGCGCCAGAATGACATAGAGCGGGAAATCCGGGTCGCCATCGGTCCATTCGCGGGCCATCGCGCCAAGGATCGGCAGGCGATAGGCAAACGAGCGGCGGGCATTGGGGACGGCGATGTCGGCGCTGGCCATTGGTAACTCCGGGATAAAGGATTTACCGGGATATGGCTTTTGCCGGGCGTTCGGGCCATCGGGCGCGATGCCGCACTGCGGCAACGGGTCGCGCGCGCGCCGTTGTCGCAACCCGGGCGCTGCGGGCGGGGGGTGAGGCGCGTCAGCGCCGAGGGGGGAGGCCCCTCCCCCCTGCGCGGCCGCGGAACGCGCCGCGCCCTGCGACCCCTCAGCGCTTGCCGACGCGGGGTTCGGTGCCGGCCATCAGCCGGCCGATATTGGCGGCGTGGCGGAACCAGACCAGCGCCGCCAGCAGCAGCGCCAGCACGATCATGCTGGCCGGTCCCAGAACCCACAGCCAGACCGCCGCCGATGCCGTGGCGATCAGCGCCGAAGCCGAGGAGATGCGCAGCAGCGCGAAAGCCGCGGCCCAGGTGGCGCAGCAGGCCAGGCCCACCGGCCAGGCCAGCGCCAGCATTGTGCCGAGGAACGTCGCCACCCCCTTGCCGCCCCTGAAGCCCAGCCAGACCGGGAACAAATGCCCCAGGAACGAGGCCAGCGCCGCCAGCTGCGCCGCATCGGCCCCGGCGACGGCGCGGGCGATCAGCACCGCCACGCCCCCCTTGCCCGCGTCCAGCAGCAGCGTTGCCGCCGCCGCGCCCTTGTTGCCGGTCCGCAGCACATTGGTCGCGCCGATATTGCCCGAGCCGATCTTGCGCACATCGCCCAGCCCCAGCGCCCTTGTGATGACCACGCCGAAGGGGATGGAGCCCAAGAGATAGGCGCCGATGCCGATCAGGGCCAGCGCCAGGGGCGCGGTGGTGATCTCTGGCAGCATCAGGCGGCCTCGCGCTGATAGACCGGCGCACCGGCGACATAGGTGGCAAGGACCTTACCCTGCAGCCTCGCGCCGTCAAAGGGCGAGTTCTTGGATTTCGAGCGCAGCGTGAAACGGTCCAGCACGAAGGGCGCATCCGCGTCGAAGAGCACGAGGTCGGCGGGGGCGCCCGCCCCCAGCCGCCCGGCGGGCAGGCCCAGCCGTTTCGCCGGGTTGAGGCTGAGCGCGCGCCAGAGCTGCGGCAGCGTCAGGTGGCCGTTGTGGTAAAGCCGCAGCGCCGCGGGCAGCAGCGTTTCCAGCCCGACGGCGCCGGGCGCGGCCTCTTCATAGGGCAGGCGTTTCGATTCCTCGTCCTGCGGCGTGTGCATGGAGCCGATCACGTCGATCAGGCCCGAGGCCACGGCCTCGATCACCGCCAGCCGGTCGTCCTCGGACCTGAGCGGCGGGGTCAGCTTGAAGAAGGTGCGGTAATCGCCGACGTCGAAATCGTTCAGCGTCAGGTGGTGGATCGACACGCCCGCCGTCACGTCGAGCCCGTTCTTCTTGGCCCGCTCCAGCGCCGGCAGGGTGCGGGCGCAGGTGATCTGGTCGGCGTGATAGCGCGCGCCGGTCATCTCGATCAGCGCCATGTCGCGGTCAAAGCCCATCCGTTCGGCCATGGGCGAGACGCCGGGCAGGCCCCTGAGCGAGGCGAATTTGCCCGAGGTGACGGCGGCCCCGGCGGACAATCCCGGGTCCTGCGGGTGGCCCACGACCAGCGCATTCAGCGACCTTGCATAGGTCAGGCAGCGCGACAGCACCTTGGTATCGCGCGTCACCTTTTCGCCATCGGTGAAGGCCACGGCGCCCGCGTCCAGCAGAAAGCCGATCTCGGCCATCTCGCGCCCCTCGCGGCCGCGGGTCAGGGCGGCCATGTGGCGGACGTTGACCAGCGCCTCGACCCCGGCGCGGCGGGCAAGGAAATCCAACGCCTCGGGCGTGTCGGTGACGGGTGTGGTGTCGGGGCGGGTGATGAAGGTGGTGACGCCGCCCGCGGCCGCGGCCAGCCCCGCCGAGCGGTAGCTTTCCTTGTGCCGCGCGCCGGGTTCGCCGACATGGACGCCCCAGTCGACGATCCCCGGGGCGAGGCATTTGCCGCGCGCATCCAGGCGGGTCGCGCCTGCGGGGGCGGGCTGGTTCAGGGCGGCGATCTTGCCGTCGATGACGGTGAGACTGCCCTGGGCATCGGTCCCGGCCTCGGGGTCGATCAGCCGTGCGTTGTCAAAGTGAAGGATCATGCGCCCCGCCTCGGTTCCGCCCCGGCACGGGGCCCGGGCGGCTTATAGCGCCGGACGGCGGGCGGCGCTACCGGGGTTGTGCGGCCTCAGGGGCTTGGCGGACCGGCCCCCTGCCCGGTGCGCCGGGCGACAAGGCCCCGGATCATCCGCGCCGCGCCATGGGCATCCGCCAGCCCGGTCAGCCGCAGCGACTGCATGCCCTGCCCGTCAAGCCGCAGCCGGGCCGGGGCGACGGCGATGCGCCCGATCTCGGCCAGCGGCAGGCTGGCGCCCAGATCGGTGACGACGCGGCGGTCGGTGACGATCCAGCGGCTGCCCGCTGCCTGCGCCAGATGGGCCAGCCAAGCCAGCAGGAACGGCGCGAGGAACAGATAGGCCACCGCGGGCCCGGCGCCGAAGACCAGCTGTTCGGCCAGCGCCGCGGCCATGGTCACGGCCAGAAGAAACAGGGCCAGAATGCCCAGCACCCGGGGATCGGGGCGGATCTCGGTGAGGATCCGCTCCCCGGGGGCGAGGCTCAGCGCCGGTCGTCGGATGAGGAAGGCCTGCCGCACCGGCGCGAGGCCGGGCAGGCGCCACAGCAGCGCCAGCGCCAGCGGGACAAGGATCAGGATCTCGGCGGAGACAGAGGCGTTCATCGGACAAACCCTTTGCGTCAGCGCAAAGGGTGGCCCGACTCCCGTTAGCGGCCAGTAAACCGTTCGTGCGCGGCCTAATCTGCGCGGCGTTTCGCCCGCCGCTCGCGCGCCTGCAGGATTTTCGCCACCAGCCCGGCGCCGTCTGCCACATGCTTGAGCAGATGCTTGTCGCCCGAGCGGGTGATGAGCTGCACATCGCCCAGCAGCGTGCGGACGGTTTCCAGCTCCAGAAGCGGCACGCTGCGCTGACCCGGCAGGATCACCCGCCGGTCGGTCAGCACCCAGCGCAGCCCCAGCGTTTCCGACGAGAGATAGAGGGCGCGCACCCCCACGGCGAGGATCGCGCCCAGCGAGCCGATGGCCGGATAGGGCGTGCCGGTGGCCCAGAGGACCAGCCCGGCCAGCGCCATCAGCCCCACGGCCATCACCCCATGGTCGCGCCAGTAGCGGCCGCGGTCGGGGCGGATCTCGGCCAGGATCTTTTCGCCCGGCTCAAGCAGGGGATGGTCGGCGGTGGCGGTCATGGCAGGGTCCCGAAAAGGCCGCGCCCCCGGTGAGGGGGGCGCGGGAAGGTCAGTTGCCGGCGGCGGGCGCCGGTTCTTCGGCGGGTGCCTCGGCCGGTGCTTCCGCCGGGGCCGGGGCCGGTTCCGGCTCGGCCGGGGCCGCAGCGGCGGCATCGGCGCGGGCCTGATCCTCGGCCGCCTGGTCGGCGGCGGCGGTGCCCGACGGGTCGATCTGCCGCAGGAAGCGGAAGAAGTCGCTGTCCGGGCTCAGCACCATGCTGGTGTTCGCCCCGGTCAGCGCCCGTTCGTAGGAGGTGAGCGAGCGCGAGAAGGCGAAGAACTCGGGATCCTGACCGAAGGCTTCGGCATAGATCCGGTTGCGCTGCGCATCGGCTTCACCGCGGACGATCTCGCTGTCGCGGCGGGCCGAGGAGACGAGTTCCACCACCGTCCGGTCGGCCTGGGCACGAACCCGCTGCGCGGCCTCGTTCCCGCGGGCGATCTCGTCCGCGGCCTCGCGTTCCCGTTCCGCGCGCATCCGCGCATAGGTGGCGGCGAGGTTCTGCTCGGGCAGGTCGGTGCGGGTCAGCCGCACGTCGATGACGTCGACGCCCAGCGAAAGCGCCTCGCGCCGCGACACGTCGCGGATCTGGTTCATCAGCCCGGTCCGGTCCTCGGAGAGCACGGCGTTCGAGGGCACCGAACCCAGCACCTGACGGATGGCGGCGTTCAGGATCCGCTCGATGCGGACCTGGGCGGCGCGGACGCCTTCGGTGCCGACGGCCTGCCGGAACTGCTGCACATCCGAGATGCGCCAGCGCAGGAAGGCATCGACCACCAGACGGCGGTCATCGGCCGGGGTGACTTCCAGAGGCTGCGACTGCAGGCCGAGGATGCGCGAATCGTAGCGCACCACCTGGTCGAAGAAGGGCAGCCGGAAATAGAGACCCGGATCGGTGCGGATCTGCTCGACCTGGCCGAAGCGCAGGACCAGCACGTTTTCGCGCTCATCAACGATGAACATGGCCGACAGCGCGATGGCGGCGGCGATGATCGCGGCGGGGATCAGAAGCGTGAGCCGTTTCATCAGTTGCTCCCCTGGCTGGTCTGGCCGCTGCGCGGCGTGCTTCCGGCAGGTTCGCGCCGCAGGCTGTCAAGCGGCAGATAGGGCACGACGCCCGAGCCGCCCTCGCCCGTCACGTTGTCGAGGATGGTCAGATCCATCCCGCCCAGCACGCGTTCCATGGTTTCGAGATACATGCGCTCGCGGGTGACCTCGGGGGCGTTGCGGTATTCGTTCCAGACGGCGAGGAAGCGGCTGGCCTCACCCTCGGCGTTATTCACCACCTCGGCGCGGTAGGCCTCGGCCTCTTCCAGCACCTGCGCGGCTTCACCGCGGGCCCCGGCGAGAACGCGGTTGGCATAGGCATCGGCCTGGCGTTCCAGACGATCCCGTTCCTGCCGCGCGGCCTGCACTTCGCGGAAGCTGTCGATCACCTCGCGCGGGGGGTCGGCGCGGTCGAAGTTGATCCGGATGACCTGGATCCCCGAGGCGTAATCGTCGAGGATCTCCTGCACCGCGGTCCTCAGTTCGGCGGCGATCGCCTCGCGGTCGCGGTTGAGGATGGGCGAGAGTTCCGAGCGCGCGATGATGTCGCGCATCGCCGATTCCGCCGCCGCCCGCACCGTGTTGGTGGGATCGGCCAGGTTGAACAGGAAATCGGACGGATTGGTCACGTTCCAGACGACCTGGAATTCGATGTCCACCACCGCCTCGTCGCGGGTCAGCATCAGGCCCGAATCCAGCGCCGAGCGGCCGGTGCCGACCTCGGTGATGCGTTCGGTCGTGGTCTGCACGATCTCGGCCTGGATGATCGGCCAGGGGGCGAAGTTCAGACCGGGGCTGCCGGTGCTGGATTCCTGCCCGAAGAGCAGCTCGACCGAGCGTTCTTCCGGCCGCACCTGATAGACCGAGGCATAGACCCAGAGCGCCCCCAGCGCCAGCAGGCCGAAGATGACGCCCCGCCCGGTGATTCCCGGACCCGAACCGCCACGGCCCGATCCGCCGGTGCCACCGCCATTGCCGCGGCCGCCGAAGATCACCTTCAGCTGCTGCTGGCCCTTCTTGACGATATCCTCGATTTCAGGGAGCGGGGGCCGCTCGGGACCGTTGTTGTTGCCGCCGCCGTTGCCGCCGGGGCGATTGCCGCCCCCACCCGAGTTGCCGCGGTTACCACCGCCGCCCCACGGGCCTCCACTGTTGCCTGACATGGCCTCTCCTTGGTTCAGGTCTGTCATCTCTCGCGTATCATGCCCTCAATTGGGCACGTTCGGCGGGGATTCAAGCCAAATCCGCCGCCGCCCTGCCCGTCTGACGGGCATTTTAACCGAAGCGCGCCCTCAGCGGGTGGGCTTCTTCATCAGCACCAGTTCCTCGCTCATCGTCGGATGCACCGCGATCGTGGCGTCGAAATCGTCCTTGGTGGCGCCCATCTTCACCGCGACCCCGGCGATCTGGATCAATTCGCCCGCCCCGGGTGCGACGATATGACAGCCCAGCACGCGACGGCTGTCACGGTCCACGACCAGCTTGAACAGCGCCTTGGTCTCGGCGCCGATGAACGAGGTCTGCATCGGGCGGAAGCTGGCGATATAGACCTCGACCGCGTGATCCTTGCGCGCCTCTGCCTCGGTCAGGCCGACGCTGCCGGCCTCGGGCCGGGTGAAGACCGCCGAGGGGACGTTGCTGTGATCGACCTTGACCGGCTTGCCGCCGAAGACGGTATCGGCAAAGGCATGCCCCTCGCGGATCGCCACCGGGGTCAGCTGGATACGGTTCGTGACATCGCCCACGGCAAAGATCGAGGGGACATTGGTCTGGCTGTAATCATCGACGATCACCTCGCCGCCCTCGCCCAGCGCCACGCCCGCCGTCTCCAGCCCCAGCCCGGCGGTGTTGGGCGTGCGGCCGGTGGCGAAGAGCACCGCCTCGAACTCGCGGGTCCGGCCCTGGGTGTCGGTGGCGCGGAACCGGCCGTCCTCCAGCCGCTCCAGCGCGGTGAGGTCGGTGTTGACCTCCAGCCCGATGCCCTGCCCGACCAGAGCCGCCGCCACATGCTCCTGCAGATCCTCGTCGAAGCCGCGCAGCACCTGGCGGCCGCGGTACATCAGCGTGACCTGCGATCCCAGCCCCTGGAAGATCCCCGCCATCTCGCAGGCGATGAAGCCGCCGCCCAGCACCAGGATGGAGGCGGGCAGCCGGTCCGACAGGAACACCTCGTTCGAGGTCCAGGCGCCCGCGTCGCGGAAGGCCTCGGGCACGAAGGGCGTGCCGCCGGTGGCAATGAGAATATGCTTCACCGCCAGTGTGCGGCCATCGGCCAGCGTCACCTCATGCGCGCCCGACACCGTGGCGCGCTGGTGGAAGATCGTCACCCCGGCGCTTTCGGCGTTGCGGGTATAGATGGATTCGAGCCGGTTCAGTTCCGCATCCAGCCGGTGGCGGAAGGCCATCCAGTCGAAACGCCCCTTCTCGACCTGCCAGCCATAGGCCGCGCCCTCGTCCATCGCGGCACCGTGGCCGGCGGCAAAGACCATCAGCTTCTTCGGCACGCAGCCGCGGATCACGCAGGTGCCGCCCATGCGGTATTCCTCGGCCATGGCGACCTTGGCGCCGTAGTCGCTGGAGGCGATCCGCGCCGCGCGCACCCCGCCCGAGCCGCCACCGATGACAAAGAGGTCGTAGTCGAAATCGGGCATCATTCTCTCCAGGCGGCCGTGTCCCGTCTAGGTAATCGGCCACCCGGCCGAGGACAAGCGCCGCCTGCCTGCTTCATTCTGCCCCAAATACGCCCTTCTGGGGCAAGGCCGCAGCCGGCTCAGAGGTCCTTGAAGATGTTGTCCGGCTCCTCGAAGACGATCCGCTCATGCTCGACCGTGCCCGAGGCGATGTCGCGCATCTCGACCCGTCCGTCGCCGTAACCGATCACCACCGCGTCGCAGATGTCGATGAAGAGCCCGTTCTCGACCACGCCCGGCACCTGGTTCAGCGCCAGCGACAATTGCCGCGGGTTGCCGATCCGGCCCAGCGCCAGATCGAGGATATGGTTGCCCTGATCGGTGACGAAGGGCCGCTCGCCGTTCATCCTGAGCCGGGCCGAGGTGCCCATCACGTCCATGGCGTTGAGCAATTCCTCGATCAGCATGCGGCTGGCCTGCCAGCCGAAGGGGATCACCTCGACCGGCAGCGGGAAATGGCCCAGCGTCTTCACCTCTTTCGAGGCATCGGTGATGACCACCATCCTGTCGCTGGCCGTGGCCACGATCTTTTCCATCAGATGCGCGCCGCCGCCGCCCTTGATCAGTGTGAGATCGGCGTCGAATTCATCGGTGCCGTCGATGGTCAGGTCCAGCCAGCCCGCCTCTTCCAGCGAGACGATCTTCAGCCCGAGTTCCCGCCCCAGATCGCCGGTCCTGACCGAGGTCGGCACGCAGGTCAGCCTGAGCCCCTCGTCCCGGACCCGTTCGGCCAGCGCGCGGACCATCCAGGCGGCGGTCGATCCGGTGCCGAGGCCCACTTTCATGCCGTCCTCGACAAGATCGACGGCACGGCGGGCGGCGGCGTATTTGGCGCGGTCGATGGGGGTGAGTTGCACGGGCATGGCGGGCTCCTGGGCTGGATGGCCGCGTTATAGCATCCCCTCGGCCGGGGCACAGGGGGAAAGCCGCCCCTGCCCCGTCCGGTGCCTGCGTCGCCCCTGCTCAGGAGCGCGTCGGCAGCGAGAAGCGGTAGGTCATGCCCAGGCCGATCGAGGTGTTGCGCCAGGAATTGGTCATCGAGGCATTCATGTAGCGCCCCAGCGAGATCGTCGCGCCAAGCTGGCCGTAGATCGAGACGCGCTCGTTCAGATAGTAGTTCACGCCGATGGAGGGATAGAGCAGCGCGCCCACTTCGCGGGCCGGATCGACGCCCACGTCATTGAGGCCGTAGAGCACCTGCGCATAGCCCTGAAGGCGGCCGCCGGCGAAGGGACGGGTCTGCCAGCCGGCGCCGAAGAAGCCCTCGGCATAGCCCGCGAAGCCGCGGAAGGCATTGGTGGCGGCGGCGATCTGCCCGGCCAGATACCAGCGGTCGTTCAGCATGTAATCCGCCTGGAGCGCGACCATGGTCAGCCCCTCGGATTCGCGCCCGTTGTAGAAGATGGGCGAGGTGACGCGGCCGAACGTATGCAGCCGGATGCCGCGCAGCGTGTATTCGGCCCCCGCCAGCACCCCGCCGCCCCGGCGTTCGGGATGCGACAGGTGGTAATTGAGGCCGACGCCCACCGTCCAGTTCCGCGAGGTGCCGAAGGGCGCGTAGAAATAGCCCGCCGACAGGGTGGTCCCCACCCCGTTGCCCCAGAGGTATTCCAGCGTCACCTTGGGATAGATGATGAAGCCGGGGCCGGTGTCGATGGTATCCGTCACCCAGCCGCCGCTGCCGATGCCAAGCTGCGCATAGAGGTTGACGTTGCGGCCCAGCGCCACCCGTCCGCCGATCCCGCCATGGGCCTGATTATACCACAGAAGGCCGGTCGCGCCGATGTCGACGCCGAAATAGGAATAGACGTTCGGCGTGTGGAAATGCGTGAACTGGGTCGAGGCAAAGCCGATGGTGCCCTGGTAGAGCCCGGTCGGGTTGATCTGCTGCACATGGTTGAATTGCAGCGAGATGATGTTCTGGTGCTGCGGTGCGCGGAATTCGTCGGAGGTCAGCACCTGTCCCGCGTCCCCGAAGCGGCCCACCGCGAAGGAGAACGGCACCTGGACGAAGAAATTCAGCGTGGAATCGTTCAGCTCGGACCCGGCGATGGCCACGCGCGCATAGTTCACGCCAGCGCTGAAGCGCCGGAAGTGATAGCCGATCCCGGCATAGGCCCGGGTATAGAAACCCTCGCCCGACAGGCGGCGGATGCCGTTGACGCTGGCCCCGCCCGCCCCGGCGCCCACCGCGAGGCCCGCGTTGACAAAGAAGTTCCGGCCGATGTCGCGCTGCGCGTGCAGCGTCACGTCGGCGGCGAAGAAGCCGCCGTAATTGCCCCCGGCAATGGGGGCGCTGGCGCCGACGCCGAAGGCGAGCCAATCGTTGATGTTCTGCAGGTAATGCACGCCCAGCAGATCGAAATCGCCGCCGCTGGTCAGCGTGAAGGCGCTGTAATCGATCATGATGCGGCCGCCGACATCATGGAAGGCGGGCCGCCCCCCGGGCGCGTCCTGGCCCTGTGCGGCCCCGGGCGCCATCGACAGCCCCAAGCCGCAGAGCGTCAGGGCGGCACCGCGCAGAAGGCGGCGGGCCGCTTCCTTCCTTGCCCGCAAAAGGGGGAGCGGGCGGCTGCGGTTCGGCATGTGCATCAGGGAACTGCCTCTCTGGATTTTCCGGTCGCCCGTTCAGGGCTGAAATTTGATGTCGCGGACGGTACTATGCCTGCCGCATGGAGGCGACGAGAAATCAAGGCCCTCGTGCATCTTGCGCGCGTCCGTGGCGCCTCTGCCGCGGTTTGCCCGTTGTCGCCCGGGCTTCGGGGTCTTGCCCCCGGCGCGCAGGCGCGTTTCACTCGCCGCGGCCGAGGGAGGGCCGCCGATGACCTATGTGCTGCATTACGCCCCCGACAATGCCTCGCTGATCGTGCGGCTGGCGCTTCTGGAACTGGGCCAGCCGTTTCGCACGCTGCTGGTCGACCGCCGCGCCCGCCAGCAGGACAGCGCCGCCTATCGGCGGCTGAACCCCGCCGGGCTGATCCCGGTGCTGGAGACGCCCGACGGCCCGGTCAGCGAGACGGCGGCGGTGCTGCTCTGGCTGGTGGACCGGCACGGCGCGCTGGGGCCGGGGGTCGGAGAGCACGAGCGCGCGGCGTTCCTGAAATGGCTGTTCTTTGCCTCGAACACGCTGCATGCCGATCTCAGGATGGTGTTCTATCCCGGCCAATACGCCCCCGGAGCGGAGGACGCGCTGCATGCGGGCGTCACGGCGCGGATGCGGCGGCATTACGGGCTGCTGGATGCGCTGTGCGGCAGCGTGCCCTGGTTCGGGGGCAGCACGCTGTCGGTGCTCGACCTCTATGTCGCAACGACGCTGCGGTGGGCCGCGCTTTACGCGCCGGGCGGCGCCTGGTTCCGGCTGGCGGATTTTCCGGCGCTCGAGGCGCTGGCCGCCCGGGTCGAGGCCCGCCCCTCGATGGTGCAGGCCATCGCCGCCGAGGGTCTCGGCCCCCTGCCCCTGACCGCGCCCCGGCCCTGCATGCCCCCCGAGGGCAGCGCGCTGTAGCCCCGGGTAGGGATGACGCTCGCTCCGAGGGCCCGGGCCTCCGGTCCGTGAGGCAGCCGCCGCCTGACACGACACACCGCCTCCCCGGTCGGCCCGGGGTTCGCGCGACGGCTGACGGGTCTGTGTCGCTGGCGACGGATCTGGCCTTGCCATGTCGGTCCGATCCGGCCCGGGCAGGGGCGGAACACCCCGGGCCGGGCTTCACGGCAGGGGTGACAAGCCCGCCCCCATCTGCTTCTCTGGCGGCAGACGTCTCTGGCGGCAGTTTGGGGTCCAGAATGACCGACTTTCAGCCCGTCTCGGGCTTCGTCCTGCCGCGCTTTGCCGGCATTGCCACCTTCATGCGCCTGCCGCATGTGCCGCTTGACGATCCGCGCCTTTCCGAGGTGCAGATCGGCCTGATCGGCGCGCCCTGGGATGGCGGCACCACCAACCGGCCCGGCCCCCGCCACGGCCCGCGCCAGCTGCGCGACGCCTCGACCATGATCCGCGCCCAGCACGGCATCAGCGGCATCCGCCCCTTCGAGGCCGCGCGCTGCGCCGATCTGGGCGACGTGGCGCCGAACCCCGCCGATGTCCAGGACAGTCTGCGCCGCATGACCCAGTTCTACGCCCGGGTCCGCGCCGCCGGGATCATTCCGCTGACCGCGGGGGGCGATCACCTCTGCACCCTGCCGATCCTGCGGGCGCTGTCCCATGACCGCCCGCTCGGCATGATCCATTTCGACAGTCACACCGACCTTTTCCATTCCTATTTCGGCGGCCAGATGTACACGCATGGCACCCCCTTCCGCCGCGCCGTGGAAGAGGGGCTGCTGGACCCGCATCGCGTCTGCATGATCGGCATCCGCGGCACCGCCTATGACAGCGAGGACCGCGATTTCGCCAGGGCCGAGGGGATCCGCGTCATCCCGATCGAGGAATTCCACCGCCGCAGCGTCGAGGATGTCATGGCCGAGGCCCGCGCCATCGCCGGGGATGGCGAGACCTATGTCAGCTACGACATCGATTTCGTCGACCCCGCCTTCGCGCCCGGCACCGGCACGCCCGAGGTCGGCGGCCCGACCAGCTGGCAGGCGCTGGAATGCGCCCGCGGCCTGAGCGGGGTCCGCATCGTCGGCGCCGATCTGGTCGAGGTCTCGCCCCCCTTCGACCCCTCGGGCGGCACCGCCTTCCTCGGCGCGTCGCTCATGTTCGAGATGCTCTGCGCCATCGTGGCCGGGCAAGCCCAGGAGAACCCATGAACAAAGTCGCCCTCGTCACCGGCGCCGCCCGCGGCATCGGCCTGGCCACGACCGAGCTGTTTCTCGCCGCGGGCTGGCAGGTCGCCATGATCGACCGCGATGTCCCGGCGCTCGACAGCGCCGCGGCCCCGCTGGAGGGCGCACACGCCTTTTATTGCGACGTCTCGGACCCGGGCGAGGTCGCCCAGATGGTCGCCCAGGTCACGGCGCATTTCGGCCGGATCGACGCGCTGGTCAACAACGCGGGCGTCGCCGATTTCGGCCCGATCGAAGAGACCGATTTCCAGCGCTGGCGGACGGTGATGGCGACCAATCTCGACGGCCCGTTCCTGGTCACCCAGGCCTGCACGCCCGCGCTCAGGGCCACCAAGGGCGCCATCGTCAACATCGCCTCGATCAGCGGGCTCCGGGCCTCGACCCTGCGGGTCGCCTATGGCACCTCGAAAGCCGCCGTCATCCAGCTGACCAAGCAGCAGGCGGCGGAGCTGGGCGAATATGGCATCCGCGCCAATTGCGTCTGCCCCGGCCCGGTGCGTACCAAGCTGGCGATGGCCGTCCACACGCAGGAGATCATCGACGCCTATCACGACGCCATCCCGCTGAACCGCTACGGCTCGGAACGCGAGATCGCCGAGGTTATCGTCTTCCTCTGCTCGGAAAAGGCGAGCTATGTCACCGGCCAGGTGGTCGCCGCCGACGGCGGGTTCGACAGCACCGGCGTCGGCCTGCCGGCGCTGCGCCGCTAACCCGCGTCACACCGCACTTATCCGCAAGGGGGGCAAACGGCCCCCCTGCCCGGCCTCGGCCCGGCGCAGGGTCCGAAAAACCCGCGGCCTTTCGGCAAGTTGATGCCCCGCCCCCCCGGAAGCCCGCGCCATCAGGCTTTCCATGGCCGCCGCTTGGCGCTATCCTGCCGGGAAAAATCCACGCCCGCCGGTCGGGCGGCAAGGAGGCGCGGGCACGGGGCTGAACCCCGGTCACGCACCGGGGCACGAGGGCAGAATGGGTCGAGACTTCACCAAAGCTATCCCGCGGCCGGCGGCGACCTCGGTCGTGGCGCTGTCGCTCGTGCTGGCGCTGGGCGCCTGCCAGATGTCGCAGACCACGGCCGAGGGCGCGCCGGTGACCGCGTCGGCCCCCGCCGCCTCGGGGCCCGGCCAGCGGGTGATCGAACGCGATGTCGAAGCGCCCGAGGTCTTCGAAATGCAGGAACCGGGCCTGTGGGACGGGCGGCCCTCGCTCGGCGGGGTCTGGGTGGCGCATCCGACCGCCCGCGACCCCGAACGGGTGATGATCCGCAACACCCGCACCGGCGCCACCGTCATCGGCGCCCTGTTCCGGCGTGAACGCGAGAATCCGGGGCCGCGGTTCCAGGTCTCGTCCGAGGCGGCGAATGCGCTGGGGATTCTGGCGGGCGCGCCCACCGAGATCCAGGTGACGGCCCTGCGCCTGCAGCGCGTCGAGATGGAGATCGACCCCGAACCCGCCACCGCCGCCACGGAAACGCTGGCCCTCGCCCCGGTCGAGGCCCCCACGGCGACGGCAACCGTTGCCGCGCCGATGGCCCCGCCACAAGGTCAGGTGGCCATCATCGACGAACCCCAGCCGCGCCGCCGCCTGCGCGACCTCTTCCGCAGCGACGACACTCCGCCCGCGACGACCCCCATCGCCCAGACGGCGCTGGCCCCCGCGGCAGGCGCCGCAACCGCCGCCCCGGCGGCCGTGGCGGCCGCGGTGCCACCCGCGAGCGCGCCGGCGATCATCCCGACCGAACCGCCGCGCCGCACGCTGCGCGACCTCTTCCGCCGTCGCCAGCCCGCGCCCGATACCACGCTGATCCCGCTGCCCGATGCCTCGTCCGGCCCCGCCGCCGCGACGCAGCCGCTGCAGGCGACCGGCACGCAGCCGCTGCCCGCCACGGCGACCGCGCCCGCCGCGCCGACCCCGCGCATCGACCGGCCCTTCGTGCAGATCGGCATCTTCAGCGTCGAACAGAACGCCGCGAACGCCCGCGCCCAGATGATCGCCGCGGGCCTCGGCGCCGAGATCCGGCGCGGCCGCGTCGGCGAGAACGACTTCTGGCGCGTGGTCGTCGGCCCCGCCACCTCGACCGCCGAGCGCGGCCAGTTCCTGCAGCGCGTCCGGGGGCTGGGTTTTGCCGATGCCTATGCGGTCCAGCGCTGAGGTGATTTGAAACCCCTTGCCGAATGCGGCTAAGGTGGCGCAGCCCGCGCCCGGCCGCGCCACGCGTGCCGGGATGCGGCACGCTTGCCCGAAGGAGAACACGATGCCCTTGATGCGCCTGCTGATCGCCACGGCCCTGCTGCTGGCCGGCACCGTCGCCGGCTTCGCCCAGTCGCCCTATGGCGGCCGCGCGCCGAATTACTTCATCCTCGACGTGGCCTCGGGTCAGATTCTGGCGCAGCAGAATGCCGATATCCCGCTGCCGCCCGCCTCGATGTCGAAGCTGATGACGCTGGCCATGCTGCTGGACGCGCTGGACCAAGGCCGGATCACGCTGGAAACGACCTGGAGCGTGTCGGAACGCGCCCATGCCATGGGCGGCTCGTCGATGTTCCTCGAAACCCGCGACCGGCCGACGACCGAGGACCTGATTCGCGGCCTGGCGGTGGTGTCGGGCAATGACGCCGCCGTGGTCATCGCCGAGGGGCTGGGCGGGACCGAGGATTCCTTCGCGCAGATGGCCCAGGCCCGCGCCGCGCAGATCGGCATGACCCAGACCACGATCGCCAATTCCTCGGGCTGGCCCGACCCGCGCCACCGCATGAGCCTGCACGATCTGGGCATGCTGGGGCGCTATCTGATGGTCGATCACGCCGAATACTACCATTACCTGGCCGAGACCGAATTCACCTGGAACGACATCACCCAGCCGAACCGGCTGCCGCTGCTGTCGGCGGGGATCGGCATGGACGGGTTGAAGACCGGCCATACCGAAGAGGCCGGGTATTCCATGGTGGGCTCGGCCCATCAGGGCAACCGGCGGATCATCTTCGTGTTTTCCGGCCTGAACTCGACGGGCGAACGCGCCGAAGAGGCCGAGCGCATCGTCAACTGGGCCTTCCGCCAGTTCGTCGAGCGTGAGGTGCTGGAAAGCGGCCAGTCGATTGCCGAGGCCGAGGTCTGGCTCGGCACCGCGCCCACCGTGCCGCTGGTCGCCTCGCAAAGCCTGACGGTGCTGATGCCCGCCATCGAACAGGGCCCGGTCAGCGCGAGGGTCGAATATGACGGCCCCCTCGCCGCGCCGGTGCAAGAGGGTGCCGAAGTGGCGCGGCTGATCGTCGAGGTGCCGGGCCTGCCCGACGCCTATACGATGCCGCTGGTGGCCGGGGCCTCGGTGCCCGAGGGCGGGATCGTGCCGCGCATGCGGACCGCCGCCATGGTGCTGGGCAACCAATTGGGCCTGACCGCACCGTGACCGCCGGAAGGGGCGCCTTCGTCACCTTCGAGGGGATCGACGGATCGGGCAAGTCAACCCAGGCGCGGCTCCTGGCCGAGGCGCTGCGCGGTTCGGGCCGCGAGGTCGTGCTGACCCGCGAGCCCGGCGGCTCGCCCGGGGCCGAGGAGATCCGCCGTCTGGTGCTCGAGGGCGACCCCGAGCGTTGGTCGGCCGAAACCGAGATCCTGCTCTTCACCGCCGCCCGCCGCGACCATCTGGAACGCACCATCGAGCCCGCGCTGGCCGCGGGCCGCACCGTGATCTGCGACCGATTCGCCGATTCGACGCGGATGTATCAGGGCCTGTCGCGCGGCGATCTCAGGGCGCTGGTCGACCAGTTGCATGCGCTGATGATCGGCCGCGAGCCGGATCTGACCGTGCTGATCGACATGGACCCCGAGGTCGGGCTCGCCCGCGCCAAGGGCCGCCGCGGCACCGAGGAACGGTTCGAGGATTTCGGGCCCGACTTGCAACGCCGGATGCGCGCCGGGTTCCTGGCGCTGGCCGGGGAATTCCCGGCCCGTTTCCGGGTGATCGACGGCGCCCGCCCGGTCGAGGCGGTGGCGGCCGATGTGCTGGCGACCGTCCGGGCCGCGCTATGAGCGAGGCGCCCGAGGCCGACCGCATCGCCGGGGCGCCGCATCCCCGCGACACGCGCCGTCTCTATGGACAGGCGGCGGCGGAGCGGCGGTTCCTCGATTCCCTCGCCCAGGGACGGCTGCACCACGGCTGGCTGATCACCGGCCCGCGCGGCATCGGCAAGGCGACGCTGGCCTGGCGGCTGGCCCGGTTCCTGCTGGCCGAAGAGCCGGGCGGCGGCCTGTTCGGTCCGCCCGAGACGCTGGACGTGGACCCCGTCCACCCGGTGTCCCACCGCATTGCCGCGGGGTCTGAACCCGGGCTGCTGCCGATCCGCCGCGCCGCGGACGACAAGACCGGGCGGCTGAAAAGCCAGATCACGGTGGATGAGGTCCGCAAGCTGCGCGATTTCTTCGGCATGTCCTCGGCCGAGGGCGGGCGGCGCGTGGTGATCGTCGACAGCGCCGACGAGATGAACCCGAGCGCCGCCAACGCGCTGCTGAAACTGCTGGAGGAACCGCCCGCCGGGGCGATGCTGCTCTTGGTCTCGCACCAGCCCTCGCGCCTGTTGCCGACGATCCGCTCGCGCTGCCGGGAGCTGCGCTTGCAGCCGCTGGGTCCCGAGGACATGGCACGGGCGCTGGAACAGGCGATGGGCCTGGCCGAGGAATCCGAGGCGCTGACCGCGCTGTCGGGCGGCTCGGTCGGCGAGGCGATCCGCGTCGCCTCGGGCGGCGGATTGGAGCTCTATGCAGAAATAGTGGCAATTCTGGCCGAATACCCCCTGATGGACCGCGCCAGAATATTGAAATTGTGCAACTCGCTGGGCGGTCGCGAGGCCGAGCCGCGCTTCGATCTGACCGTGCGGCTGCTGGATCTGGCGCTGGCCCGGCTGGCCCGTGCGGGCGCCACCGGCCAGCCCCTGCCCGAGGCCGCACCCGGCGAATCCCGCCTGCATGACCGGCTCGCCCCGGATGCCCGCGCCGCCCGGCACTGGGCGGAAATGGCCGCCGATCTGGGGGCACGGGCGCGCGGCGGACGGGCGGTCAACCTTGACCCCGGCGCGCTGGTGCTGGATATGTTCCTGCGACTGGAATCCGCGGCGCGCACGGCGAGTGGATAAATGCCGGACCCCCGATGACGCCCCTTCTTGTTGACAGCCACACCCATCTCGACTTCCCCGATTTCGACGGCGAGCATGACGCGATCCTGGAGCGCGCCCGCGCCGCCGGGGTCACGCGCATGGTCAGTATCTGCACGCGGCTGGACCGTGAGCCGATCGTGCGGGCGCTGGCGGAAAAATACCCGGAAGTCTATTACGCCGCCGGCATCCACCCGATGCGGGCGGGCGAAGAGCCGCTGGTCGCGCTGGAGGATCTGACGGCTCTGGCCGCGCATGCCAAATTCGTCGGCATCGGCGAGACCGGGCTCGATTACCATTACACCCCCGAAAGCGCCCCGATCCAGCAGGAGAGCCTGCGCGTGCATATCGAGGCCGCGCGCCAGACCGGCCTGCCGCTCATCATCCACGCCCGCGACGCAGACGAGGATATGGCCCGCATCCTGACCGAGGAACACCGCGCCGGCGCCTATACTTGCGTCATGCATTGCTTCTCGTCGGGGCCGGAACTGGCGGCGGCGGCGCTGGATCTGGGGTTTTACCTCTCCGCCTCGGGCATCGCCGCCTTCCCGAAATCGACCGCCCTGCGCGAGATCTTCGCCAGCGCGCCGGTGGACCGGATCCTGGTCGAGACGGACGCGCCCTATCTGGCCCCGCCCCCCTATCGCGGCAAGCGCAACGAGCCCGCCTATACCGCCCATACCGCCCGCAAGATGGCCGAGGTCTGGGGCCTTTCCTTCGAGGATTTCGCCCGCCAGACGACCGAGAATTTCGACCGTCTCTTCACCAAGGCACGCCCGGCATGAGCGACATCCTCCGCGCCACGATCCTCGGTTGCGGCTCGTCGGGCGGGGTGCCGCGGCTGGGCGGCGATTGGGGCGCCTGCGATCCCACCAACCCGCGCAACCGCCGCAGCCGCTGCTCGCTGCTGCTCGAACGCATCGGCCGGAACGGCACCACGCGGGTGCTGGTCGACACCTCGCCCGACATGCGCCAGCAACTGCTGGACGCGGGCGTCGGCACGCTGGATGCGGTGGTATTCACCCATGCCCATGCCGATCATGTGCACGGGATCGACGACCTCAGGATGATCGTCTTCAACACCCGCCGCCGCCTGCCGGTCTGGGCCGATCCCTCGACCCAGGACGCGCTGCTCAGCCGCTTCGGCTATGCTTTCGTCCAGCCAGAGGGCTCGCCCTATCCGCCGATTTGCGACCTGCACACGATCCGCGGCGACGTGACCATCGAGGGCGCGGGCGGCCCCCTGACGCTCACGCCCTTCGAGGTGGACCACGGCAGCATCGACGCCCTGGGCTTCCGCATCGGCGGGCTGGCCTATCTGCCCGATGTGGTGCGCATCCCCGATCCGGTCTGGCCGGTGCTCGACGGCCTCGACTGCTGGATCCTCGACGCGCTGCGCTACAAGCCGCATCCGACCCATGCCCATGTGGCGCTGGCGCTGGAATGGATCGCGCGCGCCGCACCGCGCCGGGCGGTCCTGACCAACATGCATGTCGACATCGACCACAGCGTGATCGAGGCCGAAACCCCGGACCACATCTCTGCCGCCTATGACGGCATGACCATCGAGCTGGCGCTGTAGGCCCGCAGAAAGGCGGCCATGCAGGCGCTTGTCCAGGTCATTCTTCCCGTCTTCCTTGTGGTGGGCGCGGGCTATCTGGCCGCCTGGCGCGGCTGGATGACGCCCGGCGGCGTCGACGGGCTGATGAAATTCGCGCAAGGGATCGCCATCCCGATGCTGCTGTTCCTGGCGATGATGCGGCTCGATCTGGCGCATGTCTTCGACTGGCGGCTGCTGGTCAGCTTCTACGGCGGCGCCATCTCGGGCTTCGTCGCGGGTCTGCTGGGCGCACGGTTCCTGTTCGGGCGCGAGTGGGAGGATGCGGTGGCGGTGGGCTTCATCTGCCTCTTCTCGAACTCGATGCTGCTGGGCGTGCCGATCACCGAACGCGCCTATGGCGCCGCGGCGCTGGCCCCCAATTACATCATCGTCGCCTTCCACGCGCCGCTTTGCTACCTGATCGGCATCACGGCGATGGAGGGGGTGAAGGCCCGGGGCGCCGGTCTGGGGCGGACGGCGATGAAGGCGCTGAACGGGCTCTGGCACAATCCGCTGGTTATCGGCATCGCGCTGGGGGCGGCGGTGAACCTGAGCGGGCTGACCCTGCCCGTCGTCGTCGTCGATGCGGTCGAGCTGATCTCGCGCGCGGGGCTGCCCGCGGCGCTGTTCGGGCTGGGCGGCGTGCTCTTCCGCTACCGGCCCGAGGGCGATCTGCGCCTCATCGCCTATGTCGTGGTGATCTCGCTGGCGCTGCATCCGACCATCACCTGGGGGCTGGGCCGGTTCCTCGCGCTGGACCACGGGCCGTTCCGCTCGGCGGTGCTGACCGCGGGGATGGCGCCCGGGGTCAACGCCTATCTCTTCGCCGACATGTACGGACGCGCCAAACGCATCGCCGCCTCCAGCGTGCTGATCGCGACCGCGCTGTGCATCCTGACCGCCTGGGGCTGGATGACGCTGCTGGGGTAGCGCCGCCGCGCGCAGCCCGTCCACCGGGTGGGCGCAGGGACGATTGACCTGCGCGCTTAATGGCGTCAACTCCGGATGACTTTGTTCTTGCAGACCAGCGGTGCAAGGGCGCCCGCCCGAGGGGGCGGACGGGCGCCGGCCCGGCGCGCTGCGCGCTTGATTCCGGGCCAGGAAGCGCTGGCTCAGCTCGGGTCGCGCCAGCGGTTCACCATCGGATAGCGCCGGTCCAGCCAGAAGGCCCGCGTGGTCAACCTTGTGCCCGGCGCCGACTGGAAGCGTTTCCATTCGCTGATGTAAAGGAGGTGCTCGACCTTCTTCACCGTCTCGCGCGCGAAGCCCTCGGCCACCAGCTCCTCGACCGACAACTCGCGCTCGACCAGCCCGTCGAGGATCGCGTCCAGCACCGGATAGGGCGGCAGGCTGTCCTCGTCCTTCTGATCCTCGCGCAGCTCGGCCGAGGGCGGCTTGTCAATGACCCGCGGCGGGATCACCTCGCCCGCAGGCGCCAGCATCCACGGCCGGTGGTTCAGGTTGCGCCAGCGGCAGGTCTCGAAGACGCGGGTCTTGTAGAGGTCCTTGATCGGGTTGTAGCCGCCGTTCATGTCGCCATAGATCGTGGCATAGCCCACCGCGACCTCGGATTTGTTGCCGGTGGTCAAGAGCATGGCACCGGTCTTGTTCGAGATCGCCATCAACAAGAGGCCGCGCAGACGCGACTGGATATTCTCCTCCGTCACATCGGGGGCGAGACCGGCAAAGAGCGGCCCCAAGGCCTCGGTCACCGCGGCCCGGGGCCCGCTGATCGGCACGGTATCGAGCTTTGTGCCCAACGCCCGCGCCACCGCCTCGGCATCCTCCAGCGAATGGGCCGAGGTGTATTCCGAGGGCAGCATCAGGCAATGCACATTCTCGGGCCCCAGCGCATCGGCGGCGATCGCCGCCACCAGCGCCGAATCGATCCCGCCCGAGAGACCCAGCAGCACCCGCCTGAAGCCCGATTTGTGCAGGTAATCGCGGGTGCCCACCACCATGGCGTGATAATCCCGCTCCCAGTCGTCGGGCAGCGGGGCCTTCTCGCCCGACAGCGCCCGCCAGCCCTCGGCCGTCTCCTCGAAATCGACATGCACCAGCGCCTCGGTGAAGCCGGGCATGAGATGGGTCAGATGCCCGCCCGGGTTCAGCACGAAGGAGGTCCCGTCAAAGACCTGATCGTCCTGCCCGCCCACCATGTTCAGATAGACCATCGGCAGACCGGTCTCGATGACCCGGCTGACCATCAGCCCCATGCGGGTGTCGAAACGGCCCCGCGAATAGGGCGAGCCATTGGGGACCAGCAGGATCTCGGCGCCGGATTCCGCCTGCGCCTCGGCCACATCCTCGTGCCAGGCATCCTCGCAGATCGGCGTGCCGATCCGCAGCGGGCCGACCCGGTAGGGGCCGGAAATGTCGGCAGGGGTGAAAAGCCGCTTCTCGTCGAAGACCAGATCATTCGGCAGATGATGCTTCTTCACCACCGCCGCGATGCGCCCGCCCGCCAGAATGTAATAGACGTTGTAAAGCCGCCCGCCCTCGATCAGCGGGCCCCCGATGCCCATCGCCGGGCCCTCGGCGCAGGCTGCCGCCAGCGCCTCGACCTCGGCCATGGCGGCGCGGGCGAAGGCCGGTTTCATCACCAGATCCTGGGTCTGGTAGCCGGTCACGAACATCTCGGGGAAGGCGATCATGTCCGCCCCCGCGGCTTTGGCCTCGGCCCAGGCATCGCGGGCCTGCGCGGCATTGGCGGCAAGCGCCCCCACGACGGGGTTCAGCTGGGCCAGGGTCAGGCGGAAGGTCTGGGTCATCGCGGGTCAATCCTCTGCACCCGAGCTACATAGCAGGCTCACCGCCAAGGAAAAGCACCCCCTGCCCGTTCATTCTGCCACAAATACGCAGGGGTGGGCGCAGGGAGGGGGTGGGCGCCGGGAGGGGCTCGCCCCTCCCGGCCGGGGGGCGCGGGGGGCTGGCCCCCCGCCTCCTCGCGCCGTCACAGCCGGATCACGTAATCCTTGAGCATCGTCTCGAAGACCTCCCAGACGCCCGAGAGCCCCGGCCGGATCACCACGCTGTCCCCCGCCTTCAGCTCCATCACCGTCCCGTCGTCGCAGGTCAGCACCGCCCGCCCCTCGTGCACGCGGATGTATTCCCATTCCTCGTAATGGAACCGCCAGGCCCCGGGCGTCGATTGCCAGAGCCCGGCGTAAAGCCCGTCCCGTTCCTCGAAATCCCAGCTGGTATGCACGGGGTCGCCCCTCACCAGCGTCTCGGGATCGGGGCGGCTTTCGACGGCGGCGACCCCGTCCTTGGCCATGCGGAAGATCAGCGCGCTCATGGGACACTCCGGTTGTTCGGCCCGCAGCATGCCCGGCCCCCGCCCCACCGGCAAGACGCAGCGTCTCGTCTGGACTTCGCCTCAGCCCCGGCCCACCTTGCCCGCCAAACCGGAGGACATCATGAAATCTCTCGACGCGCTCGACCTCACCTTCACCACGCTCTCGGTCGACGGGGACGGCATCGCCACGCTCAGCCTCAACCGCCCCGACAAGCGCAACGCGCTGAACGAGGCCACCGTGGACGAGCTGATCGACATCTTCACCGTCATCCCCCGCGCCGGGGTCCGCGCCGTGGTGCTGCGCGCCGAGGGCACGCATTTCTGCGCCGGGCTCGATCTGGTGGAACACCATCAGGAAGACCGCCGGCCCGAGGATTTCATGCATGTCTGCCTGCGCTGGCACGAGGCCTTCAACAAGATGGAATACGGCGGCGTGCCGGTCATCGCCGCGCTGAAGGGCGCGGTGGTCGGCGGCGGGCTGGAACTGGCCTCCTCCGCCCATGTCCGGGTGGCCGATGCCACGACCTATTTCGCCCTGCCCGAAGGCCAGCGCGGCCTCTTCACCGGCGGCGGGGCGACGATCCGGGTGGCCGATCTGGTCGGCAAGGCGCGGATGATCGACATGATGCTGACCGGCCGGGTCTATCAGGGCGACGAGGCGATTTCCGTGGGCCTCGCGCAATATCTGGTCGAGGACAGCGAGGCCAAGGCCTATGCCCTGGCCCGCGCCGCCGCCTCGAACCCGCCCCTGTCGAATTTCGCCATCTGCTCGGCCATCAGCCATATGCAGAACATGTCGGCCCTCGACGCCGCCTATGCCGAATCGGTGGTGGCGGGGATCGTCAACACCCAACCCGCCAGCCGCGCCCGCCTCGCCGCCTTCGCCGACAAGACCGCCGCCCGGGTCCGTCCGAACGCATGATCGCCCCTCGTCTCCCGCAGCAGGGGCGCGGGCAGCGAGGTGGCAAGGATGCGGGGGGCCAGCCCCCCGCGCCCCCCGCCAAAGGGGACCCTCGGGCCCCCTTTGGAAACCCCCGAGGATATTTAGAGAACAAAGATGAAAGTTAAGAGGGCGTTAAGCCGCCTTCTTTGCGCTCCAAATATCCTCGGGGGGTGAATTGGCCCTTGGGCCAAGAGGGGGGCAGAAAGCCCCCCTCCCTGCGGCGCGGCGGCACGCCGCGCCGCTGGTCGCCCGAGGCGCCCGCGGCAGCGGGCAACGAGGGCGAAACCCCTCCTCCGCTCAGTCCCGCTCCATCCGTGTCCAAAGCCGGGGCGCCATCGGGCCGACCGCGGCCTCGATCGCCACCATCGCCTCGACCACCAGATCCTCGCGCCAGCGGCGCCCGACGATCTGCACCCCGATCGGCTGCGTCCCCGCCTCCAGCGCCGCCAGCCCGGCCGGCACATTCCCCGCCGGCAGACCGAGGAAGTTCATCGAGGTCGACCAGATCGCCGATCCCATCACCTCGGCCACGCCTTCGGGCCCCTCCGCATCGCGGCCGGCGGCGAAGAAGGGTTGCGGCAGGAACGGCGTCAGGACCAGCGGATAGTCCTCGAGCAGCAGCGACCATTGCCGGGCAAAGCCGGTGCGCGCGGCGATGGCGCGCAGGTAGTCGTCCGGCTCATAGGGCGGGAAGGCCGCGAAATATTCGGCGAAGATGCCCTTGATCGTCTCGGACCCCAGCCGCTGGATATCCGCGCCCATCATCGCCTGCGTCTCGGTCATCAGCGCGCGCAGCGCCGTCCCGGCCAGCGCCCGCAGGTCGGGCGGGGTGATCTCCTCGACCGCATAGCCCGCTTCCTCGAGCGCGGCGCGGGCCTGGTCGAGTGCCGCCGAGACCTCGGGATGCAGCGGGAAATCCAGCGTCTCGCGGGTGAAACCAACCTTGACCGGCCCCTCGATCGCCGCCCCTTTCCAGGGCAGAGGCACGTGAAACGGGTCGCGCGGATCGGGGCGGATCATCACCGGCATGGCCAGCGCCAGGTCGCGCGCGGAGCGCGTGATCAACCCCTGCACCGACATCGCCTGCGCCAGCATCCCGCGCTCGGCCTTTTGCGAGGGGTTCCAGGCCGGCACCCGCCCCAGCCCCGGCTTCACCGTCACCGCCCCGTTGGCCGAGGCCGGATAGCGCAGGGATCCGGCGATGTCGTTGCCCTGCGCCAGCGCCCCCATCCCCGCCATCACTGCGGACCCGGCCCCACCTGACGAGCCCCCGGCCGAGACATGCCGCCCCCAGGGGTTCCAGGTCCGGCCAAAGAGCGGGTTGTCGGTATCGACGCGGAACGAGAATTCCGGGGCGTTGGTGCGCCCGATCACCACCGCGCCGGCCTCGAGCAGATTGCGCACCAAGGGCGCATCCTCGGGCGCGAGGTAGTCCTTCAGCCCGGGCAGACCGTTCGAGGTGGCATGCCCCTTCTGGTCGATGTTGATCTTGATCGTCACCGGCACGCCATGGAGCGGGCCCCTGGGCCCCTCGGCAGCGTCGAGCGCCCGGGCCCGGGTCAGGGCGGCGGCGGACAGATCCTCGACCACGGCATTCAGCGCGGGATTGGTCGCCTGCATCCGCCCGACGGCAGCGGCGACCGCGTCTTCGGCCGAAACCTCGCCCGCCCGGGTCAGGGCCGAGAGTTCGGTGGCGGTCAATTGCCAGAGGGGGGTGTCGGCCATCGTCGCTCCAGGGTTGTGACGGCGCGAGACTAGGCCGGAGGCGGCGCCCGGCGCAATGGCCTAGGCCCGAGGCGGGCCACCGGGGGCTTGCCGCGGCGGGTCGGGCTTTCTATACCCGCCCAAAGCCGCGCGCGAGAGGCCGCCCATGACCTTCACCCACCGCCATCTCCTCGGGATCGAGCCGCTGCACCCGGCCGAGATCACCGCGATCCTCGACCTCGCCGACGATTACGTGGCGCTGAACCGCTCGGGCGACAAGCATTCGGACGCGTTGAAGGGGCTGACCCAGATCAACATGTTCTTCGAGAATTCGACCCGGACCCAGGCCTCGTTCGAATTGGCCGGCAAGCGACTCGGCGCCGATGTGATGAACATGGCGATGCAGAGTTCGAGCGTGAAGAAGGGCGAGACGCTGGTCGACACGGCGCTGACCCTGAACGCCATGCACCCCGACCTGCTGGTGGTGCGCCACCCCTCGTCGGGCGCGGTGGACCTGCTGGCACAGAAGGTCAATTGCGCGGTGCTGAACGCGGGCGACGGCAAGCACGAGCACCCGACGCAAGCGCTGCTCGACGCGCTGACCATCCGGCGCAAGAAGGGCCGACTGCACCGGCTGAGCGTGGCGATCTGCGGCGATATCGCCCATAGCCGGGTGGCGCGGTCGAACCTGATCCTGCTGGGCAAGATGGAGAACCGGGTGCGGCTGATCGGCCCGCCGACGCTGATGCCCGCGGGCGTGGCGGAGTTCGGCTGCGAGGTCTTCGACGACATGCGCGAGGGGCTGGAAGGCGCCGATGTGGTGATGATGCTGCGGCTGCAGAAAGAGCGGATGGACGGCGGCTTCATCCCCTCCGAGCGCGAATATTACCACCGCTACGGGCTCGATGCCGAGAAGCTGGCCTATGCCAAGCCCGATGCGATCGTCATGCACCCGGGGCCGATGAACCGCGGGGTGGAGATCGACGGCACCATCGCCGACGACATCAACCGCTCGGTGATCCAGGAGCAGGTGGAGATGGGCGTGGCGGTGCGGATGGCGGCGATGGACCTGCTGGCGCGGAACCTGAAAACGGCCCGCGCGGCCTGAGAGGGGTTTCGCCCTCGTTGCCCGCTGTCGCGGGCGCCTCGGGCGACCAGCGGCGCGGCGTCGCCGCGCCGAAGAAGGGGGGCTTTCTGCCCCCCTCTGCCCTGCGGGCATTCACCCCCCGAGGATATTTGGAGAACAAAGTTGGCAGGTTAGCAACCTCTTAGCCTCCATCTTTGTTCTCCAAATATCCTCGGGGGTCCGGGGGCAGACGGCCCCCGGGGCCGCCACAGGCACCGACCTCTCCGTGGCGGGAGGCGCGCGGGGTGGGCGGGTGGGAGCGTGCCTCCCGCCGCTTTGCCTGCCCGCAGCCGCGAGCGAATTCCGGGGTTGTCGTGCCCACCGGGGCGCGGCATCCTGCGGGCATTGATGACGCGCCAATTGATCCAAGGATTGCACCGATGCGGACAACGCCCCGCGGGGACGGGTTCCCGATCCCCGGCCATTTGCCTCTGCGGCAGGACGCCCCGTGCCGGGCCCCGGACCAGAGGGCGCCCCGTCGCAGGGGGTTCCGGGCATGAGCATACCCGACGGCTGGGAGGGCATTCTGGAGGAGGGGGAGACGATCCTGTGGCAGGGACGGCCGGTCACCGGCGTGCGGCTGGGGGATTTCCTGGGCCTTCCCCTGATCTTCGGCCTGTTCTTCACCGGCTTTTCGCTGGTCTGGATCGCCATGGCCCGGATGATGACCCGGGGCGAGGCGTTCTCGGTCTTCCCGCTCTTCGGCCTGCCCTTCCTGCTGGTCGGCCTCTATGTCAGCTTCGGCCTGCCCTTCGTCAGGGATTACCTCCGCAAGCGCAGCTGGTACACGCTGAGCGACCGCAGGGCCTATGTCGCGACCGAAGTCTTCGGCAGGCGGCGGCTCAAGTCCGTGCCCTATGCCGAGATGAACATCCTCGAACTCGAGGATGGCTCCCCCGGCAGCGTGACCTTCAAGCGCGAGGTCAGTGTCAGCCAATACACCCGGCGCAGCCGCAACGGCAGGCGCAGCAGGCGGACCCAGACCACGACCACCAACACCGGTTTCGAGCGGATCGAGGATGCCCGCGCCGTCTACCGGATGATCGCCGCGCGGCGGGAGCCTGCCCGGGCGCAGGCGGCGCAGGGGTAATCGGTCGCGCGCGCACCAGCGCCTTGGAAACTCCGCGCCCGAGGGGTTGTTGCGGCGGGGGGACCACCCTACATCGGGGCGATGAACGCGCCCCTGTCCCTGCCCGCCCGGCTATTCCGCCGCCCCAAGAGGGTGACCATCGTCCGTTTGCAGGGGATGATCGCCGCGGGTGGCCGCGGGCGGCTGTCGGACGAATCCACCGCGCCGCTTCTGGAACGCGCCTTCCGCTCGGGCAAGCCGTTGGCCGTGGGGCTGCTGATCAACTCGCCCGGCGGCTCGCCCGTGCAATCGGCGCTGATCGGCGCCCGGATCCGGCGGCTGGCAGATGAGACCGGGACCCCGGTCCATGCCTTTGTCGAGGATGCGGCGGCCTCGGGCGGCTACTGGATCGCCTCGGCCGCCGATACGATCCATTGCGACGCGGCCTCGATCCTGGGCTCGATCGGCGTGATCTCGTCGGGCTTCGGCCTGCAGGAGGCGATCGGCAAGCTGGGGATCGAGCGGCGGGTGCATACCGCCGGGCGCTCGAAGAGCCAGCTCGACCCGTTCCGCCCGGAAAACCCCGAGGATGTGGCGCGCCTTGACGCCCTGCTGGAAGACCTGCACGGCGTCTTCACCGAGCATGTGCGCACCATGCGCGGCAACAGGCTCAGCACCGAGACCGACCTCTTCGACGGCCGCTACTGGCTGGGGCGCGAGGCGGTGCGGCTGGGGCTGGCCGACGGGATCGGCCATGCCGTGCCGGTCCTGAAAGAGCGTTACGGCGAGACGATCCGCTTCCGGGTCTTCGGCCCGCGCCGCCGCCTGCTGTCGCGTTTCGGCCTGAGTCTGGCGCAGGACGCGCTGGCCGGGGTCGAGGAGGCGGCGCTCTGGTCGCGGCTGGGCCTCTGATGCTGCTGCGCGTCGTCATCCTTTTCCTGATCTTCATGCTCGTCATGGCGATGATCCAGAAGGCCCTGCGCCCGGGCCGCCGCATCGGCGGCAGCGGCCCCACGGCCACGCTCGACCGTCTGCGCTGCCCGACCTGCAAGCGGATCAACCTTTCCCAAGAACCCGGGCCCTGCGCGCGCCCTGACTGCCGGTACAAGACATGATGATCGACCTTCTGATGGTGGCCGGTGGCCTGGTGCTGCTGGTTGTGGCCGGCGATGCGCTGGTCAAGGGCGCGGTGAACCTGAGCCTCAGGCTGGGCGTGCCCGCCCTGATCGTGGGCCTGACCGTGGTGGCCTTCGGCACCTCGGCGCCGGAACTGCTGGTTTCGGTCGATGCGGTGCTGAACAACGCCCCGGCGCTGGCGCTGGGCAATGTGATCGGCTCCAACATCGCCAATATCCTGCTGGTGCTGGGCATCCCGGCGCTGATCTCGGTCGTGCCGGTTTCGCGCGAATTGACCCATGATTTCCTGGTGATGATGGGGGCGGCGCTTCTGTTCATCGCGCTGGCCTGGGTCGGCCCCTTCGGCTGGATGCACGGGCTGGCGCTGCTGGCGGGTCTGGCGGCGATGCTGTGGAACAGCTACCGCCGGGCGCAGGCCCATCGCGCCAGCGCCGAGCCGGACCTTGAAGGTGCCGACGCCAGCATCTCGGGGCTGAAGATCGCGCTCTTCCTGATCGGCGGCCTGATCGGCCTGCCGGTCGGCGCCAACCTGCTGGTCAGCGGCGCCACCTCCATCGCCACCGCGCTGGGGGTCAGCGAGGCGGTGATCGGCCTGACGCTGGTCGCGGTCGGCACCTCGCTGCCCGAACTTGCCACCACCATCGCCGCCGCCTTCCGCAAGGAAGCGGGCGTGGCCATGGGCAATGTCATCGGCTCCAACATCTTCAACCTGCTGGGGATCATCGGCATCGCCTCGCTGGTCGGGCCGCTGCCGGTGCCCGAGCAGATGCTGAACGTCGACCTCTGGGTCATGCTGGCCGTCTCGGCGCTGCTGGGCCTCTTCGTGCTGACCGGGCGCAGCATCGGCAAGCTTGCGGGCGTGGTGCTGATCGCGCTCTATGGCGCCTATCTGGTTTCCCTTTTCTGAGGCGGACATGGCGGGCAAGGCACTGATCACCGGCGCGGGGCATCGGCTGGGCGCGGCCATGGCGCGGGAACTGGCCGGGCGCGGCTGGGACGTGGCGCTGCACTACGCCAGCTCGCGCGAGGGGGCCGAGGCGGTGGCGGCCGAATGCCGGGCGCTGGGCGTCAAGGCGGTGACGCTGCAGGCCGACCTTCTGGACGAGGCCGCGACCCAGGCCCTGCTGCCTGCCGCGGCCGAGGCGCTGGGCGGGACGCTGACCCTTCTCATCAACAACGCCTCGATTTTCGAGTATGACACGCTCGGCACCGCCACCCGGCGCGGCTGGGACCGGCATATGGAGTCGAACCTGAGGGCGCCTTTCGTGCTGACCCAGGCCTTCGCCGCCCAGGCCCCCGATGCCGCAACCGATGCGCGGGGCGAGCCGGTGGCGACCGGACTCGTCATCAACATGATCGACCAGCGGGTGCTGAAACCGACGCCCGAATTCATGACCTATACGCTGGCCAAGATGGGCCTCTGGGCGCTGACCCGGACCTCGGCCCAGGCGCTGGCGCCCGCGATCCGCGTCAATGCCATCGGCCCCGGACCGACGCTGAAAGGCGCCCGCCAGACCGAGACGCATTTCACCCGCCAGCGCGCCAATACCGTGCTGGGCCGGGGCTCGGACCCCGAGGATATCACCGCCGCCCTGGCCTATCTTCTGGACGCCAAGGCCGTCACCGGGCAGCTGATCTGCGTCGATGGCGGCCAGCATCTGGGCTGGCGGACCCCTGACATCATCGGGGTCGAGTAGCCCGCCACGGCCCGACCCCGCGTCACCTTGTCCACCGCAAAAATGACTGTCACATTCTCGTTAAGAAAACCCTAGAGATTTCAGGGCCTTGCATCCGCGTCATATTTTTATCAAGCAATTTCAATGACTTGATAAATCGCCTATTTATTAGGCAGTTCACGGAATCGGGCCGGAAACAAGGATTTTTCGCAGATCACGGCCAGGCCTCCACAGGCTTATCCACAGATTCCGTGGAAACCTTTGCCCTTGAACTCAGGGGCGCTAGAGTGCAACGAGCGAGCAGAATCACTCAGACCGACCCATGACCGAGACCCCTGAACTGACCGGTCACGCGCTGATCGCCAGCTATGTCCGTACCCTCGACGGCTCGCCCGGTGTCTACCGGATGCTGGATGCCGAGGCGCGGGTGCTTTACGTCGGCAAGGCGCGCAATCTGAAGGCGCGGGTGTCGAATTATGCGCGTCCCTCGGGGCATTCGGGCCGCATCGCCCGGATGATCCACGAGACGCGCTCGATGATGTTCCTGACCACGCGCACCGAGACCGAGGCGCTGCTTCTGGAACAGAACCTGATCAAGCAGTTGAAGCCCGTCTACAACGTGCTGCTCAGGGACGACAAAAGCTTCCCCAACATCCTGATCTCCAAGGACCACCCCTTCCCGCAGATCCGCAAGCATCGCGGCAAGCGGACCGGGCGCGGCAGCTATTTCGGCCCCTTCGCCAGCGCGGGCGCGGTGAACCGGACGCTGAACCAGTTGCAGAAGGTGTTCCTGCTGCGCTCCTGCGCCGATTCGTCCTTCAACAACCGGACCCGGCCCTGCCTGCTCTATCAGATCAAACGCTGTTCCGGTCCCTGCGTCGACCTGATCTCGCCCGAGGATTACGCGGGCCTCGTCTCGGACGCCGAACGCTTCCTGTCCGGCAAGACCTCGCATATCCAGGCCGATCTGGCCAAGCAGATGCAGGAGGCCTCCGAGGCCATGGAATTCGAGCGCGCGGCGGCGCTGCGCGACCGGATCCGGGCGCTGACCGCCGTGCAGCAGGGCCAGGGCATCAACCCCCGCGGCGTCGAGGAGGCGGATGTCATCGCGCTGCATCTGGAAAAGGGGCAGGCCTGCGTGCAGGTCTTCTTCATCCGCGCCAACCAATCCTGGGGCAACAAGGATTTCTACCCCCGCACCGGCTCGGGCGCCGAGGAGGGCGAGATCCTGGAGGCCTTCCTCGCGCAATTCTACGACGACAAGCCGCCGCCCCGGCAGATCCTGCTGTCGCATCCGATCGACAACGAGGATCTGATCCATGAGTTGCTCAGCGCCCGCGCCGGCCGCAATGTCGAGCTGCGCGTGCCGCAGCGGGGCGAGAAGGCGGAACTGGTTGAAAACGCGCTGAGAAACGCCAAGGAATCGCTTGGCCGCAAGATGTCGGAAAGCGCCGCGCAATCGCGGCTGCTGGACGGGCTGGCCGAAGCCTTCGATCTGGACGAGGCCCCGAAGCGGGTCGAGATCTACGACAACTCGCATATCCAGGGCGCCCATGCCGTCGGCGCCATGGTGGTGGCCGGACCGGACGGCTGGCAGAAGAACCAGTACCGCAAATTCACCATCAAGACCGCACCCGGCGACGATTTCGGCATGATGAAAGAGGTGCTGACCCGCCGCTTCGAGCGTCTGCTGAAAGAGGACCCCGGCCGCGTGACCGAGGCCTGGCCGGACCTCCTGCTGATCGACGGCGGCGCCGGGCAGATCAGCGCCGTGGCCGAGGTTCTGGCCGAGCTGGGCGTCGATGACGTGCCCTTCGTCGGCGTCGCCAAGGGCGTCGACCGCGATCTGGGGCGCGAGGAATTCCACCGCCCCGGTGCCCGGCCCTTTGCGCTGCGCCACAACGACCCGGTGCTCTATTTCGTCCAGCGCCTGCGCGACGAGGCCCACCGTTTCGCCATCGGCACCCACCGTGCGGCGCGCGCCAAGGCCACGACCAGCACGCCGCTGGACGAGGTCCCCGGCATCGGCGCCGCCCGCAAACGCGCGCTCCTGCAGCATTTCGGCTCGGCCAAGGCGGTGACGCGGGCCGGGCTGACCGATCTGATGGCGGTGCCGGGGATCAGCCAGGCCATGGCCGAAACTGTCTACAATTTCTTCCATACCGGCAGTTGAGACGGCGCCGCGGGTAACCTTGCGGAAAGACTCCCGCGGCATTCTGGCGGCTCCTCCAGCCCCGGGACCGCGATCATGATGCAGGCCACGCCGACCACCAGCCACTCCGGCGCCCCCCGCGATGCGGGGCAGGAAGTCCCGTTCGAAATGGGCGAACTGGTCTATTCCAGGACCGACGAACGCGGCATCCTGCTGGCGGCCAACGATGTCTTCGAACGCCTCGGTGGCTACGACTGGCGCGAATTGATCGGCTCGCCGCACAAGATCGTGCGCCATCCCGACATGCCGAAGGCCTTCTTCCACATCTTCTGGCAATATCTGAAGGCCGGGGAACCGTCGGTCGGCTATGTCAAGAACCGCTCGAAGGACGGGCGCTATTACTGGGTGCTGGCCGCGGCCATCCCCTACGACGGCGGCTATTTCTCGGTGCGGATGCGGCCCTCCTCGCCGATCTTCCACGCGATGCGCGCCGAATACGCGCGCCTGCGCCGGCGGGAGGAGACGGAGAAGCTTTCGGCCGAGGCCTCCGCAGCGATCCTGCTCGCCCGGCTGACCGAGCTTGGCTACCATTCCTATCCCGAATTCATGAGCCAGGCGCTGCATGAGGAATCGCTCGCCCGCGACGCGGCTTTGGGCAAGCCTCCGGACAAGGTGGCGACGCATCTCTCGGGCCTGGTGACGGCGCTCAACGACGCGCTGAAGGAACAGACGCGGCTGGTCAGCCTGTTCGACAGTCTGAAGCTGCTGCCGGTGAACATGCGCCTGATCGCCGCCCGGCTGGAACCGCAGGGCGGGCCGATCAGCCAGATCTCGATGAACTACAAGACATCCTTCGACAATATCTCCGAAAAGCTGTCGAATTTCGTCACCGGCGAGGGGAATATCTGCGGCCAGATGGACATCGCCGTGCGCCGAAGCCTGATCCTGACCAATTGCGCCCGGCTGCATCTGGAAATGGCCCGCCATATCCGCAAGCCCGAACGCACCCCGCCCGAGGTTGAACGCCGCGAGGAGTACCAGATCGTCGAGACGCTCGGCCAGAGCAGTCATGCAAGGGTGCAGATCTCTCTGAACGAGGCGCTGCGTCTGGCGGCGGCGCTGATCGCCTCGGCCTTCGAGATCCGGCGCCTGGTGCTGGGGCTCGATACGATCCGCATCCTGGGCCGGGTCGAAAGCCGCCGCGACCACGTGTCCGAGGCCGCCTGTTCGGCCACGCTGGACCAGATCGATGCCGTTCAGGCCGAGATTTCCGAAAGCCTGCAAAGCCTGTCGAACCTGGCAGTGGCGATCCAGACCGGCCTCTCGCTGATCAACGTCTCCCGCCGACCGGAGAGCGAGGCGATGGCGCATCGCGCAGCGGCAACCGGCACCGCGACAGGCAAGGCCACACGAGCGCCCAACGCCCCGGCCGCCACCAGGCCCCCAGGCGCCCGCCCCGACGACCGTATCGCCGCGGAATAGGGTTGCCCGCGCCCTCTGCGCCTGTACCCGCCTCTCAGCCCATCCCCCCGGGTCTCCGCTGCTGGAGCCTCGGACGCTCGCGATGGGAGGCACCTGCCCTGCCACCGGCTTGGGCCCCCGAACCAAGGCCGGAGCGGGTGCCTCCTTCCGGTGAACAAGCGGCCCAAGAAACAGCGCAGCCACACTCCCGCCGCCGTCGCACAAGCCCGCCCCAATCCAGAAGGCCTGCCCGGAAGGTCGCGAGGGCAGCGGTCACGTCCCGCGGCCCTCCGAACCCACACACCCTGCGCTCACGCTTGGGCCGGGGACCAGACAGAACGGCCGGCGGTCGGAAAGACGGTGACCGGCATCTCCACCATCCCCGCCCGCACGCCCTGCACTCACCTTCGTGTCGCTGACGAGGCGGGTCAGCCGGAAGGCACCACGACGGCGGACGGGACTGCCGCCATACTGGCCCGCCTGCCCTGTGCTGATGCGCACCAAGGCACGACGAGGGTATTGCTGAAACCGTGGGGAATACCTCTCGGGGCGCGCGCTCCCCAAGACCCGACCACCCTGCATCTGTCCCCGTACCGGGGCGCGAGGCAACTTTGCAAGACGTCACGGGGACGGCGCTCGGCGGCTCCGCCATCCCTGCCCGCACGCCCAGCACTCACCTTCGTGCCCCAGATTAGACGGGCCAGCCGGAAGTCACGAGTGCGACGGACGGGGCGCTGCCATCCGGGCCCGCCTGCCTTGTGCTCATGCGCGCCAAGGCACGACGAGGGTCCTGCTGAAACCGTGGGGACTACCCCTCGGGGCACGCGCGCCCCCAGGACCCGACCACCCTGCATCTGTCTCCGTGCCGGGGCGCGAAACAACCTTGCAAGACGTCACGGGGACGGCGGTCGGCGCCTCCGCCATCCCTACCCGGACTCCTTGCGCCCACCTTCGTGCCCCAGTTTAGGCGGGCCAGCCGGAAGGCACCACGACGGCGGACGGGACTGCCGCCATACTGGCCCGCCTGCCCTGTGCTGATGCGCACCAAAGCACGACGAGGGTATTGCTGAAACCGTGGGGAATACCTCTCGGGGCGCGGCTCCCCAAGACCCGACCACGCTGCATCTGTCCCCGTACCGGGGCGCGAGGCAACTTTGCAAGACGTCACGGAGACGGCGCTCGGCGGCTCCGCCATCCCTGCCCGCACGCCCAGCACTCACCTTCGTGCCCCAGATTAGACGGGCCAGCCGGAAGTCACGAGTGCGACGGACGGGGCGCTGCCATCCGGGCCCGCCTGCCCTGTGCTCATGCGCGCCAAGGCACGACGAGGGTCCTGCTGAAACCGGGGAGACTGCCCCTCGGGGCGCGCCCCCAAGACCCGACCACCCTGCATCTGACCCCGTGCCGGGGCGCGAGGCAACTTTGCAAGACGTCACGGAGACGGCGCTCGGCATCTCCGCCATCCTGGCCCTCATTACCGGCGTTCATACCCGCGCCGGGGGCGGGAAGGGCGGGAGGTGGATCAACCGGCGGGCTGCTGCCATCCGCTCACGCCTGTCCGCTCACGCATATCTTCGATGGAGCGCGAGGCAGCCGGTCCCGAAGGTCACGAGGACCGTCCCTCGGGGCACGGGCACCCAGGGCGGCGAAGCCCAGACTCATGGCTGCACCTTGGCACAGGACGGCCTGCCCCGGACGCCACGAGAGCCGCGGCGGGTGCCTCCTTCCCGGGCCGAACGCGGCGTGCTGACGCCCGCACCGGGGTAGGCTCCGGTTTGGCCGGAGGCGTGACGGCAGTGGTCGCGGGCGCTGCCCTCGGGCACTGAGGGCAGCGCCCGGCTGTGCCGGAGGACATGACACATTGGCCGGAAGCGACGGCGGCCGGGGAGCGGCGCCTTCCAGGCCGTCAGGCCTTGCAACCGCCATCGTGGTGAATTCCCGACGGGCCGGCCCCGGGGGCCAGGCAGGCTGGGCATAGGTATCCCCTCGCGCCGCATCCGGCCGGTTCCGGATGACCGGACCGCCGGTCCGGACCAAAGCGCAGGGCGGCCCCCCGAAACCGCGCGCACCGAACTCAGCCCCGGGCCGGCCATCAGGTATCCCCGTCCGGACGCCCGCCGGAAACCCCGACAGGCACCGCGCGGCAGGGGCAACGGCCTCGCACCACCGGGCGCCGCCCTGCGGGGCCGCGCGGCCGGCAAACCCGAGACCTCCCGCCCCCGCGCCCTGCGACACGCCGCCCAGCGCAGGGCCGAGGGGAACTGGCCTCTTTTCCCGGCGATGCGCTTGGGCTACGAACAGGCCATGCGATGGACGATACCCAACACGCTGACCTTCCTGCGCCTGATCGCAGCCCCCGGGGTGGCGATCATGTTCCTGTATTTCGCCCGGCCCTGGGCCGACTGGTTCGCGCTGGTCCTGTTCCTGGTCGCCGCGATCACCGATTACTTCGACGGCTATCTGGCGCGGCTCTGGCGGCAGGAAAGCCGCATGGGCGCCATGCTGGACCCGATCGCCGACAAGGCGATGGTGGTCATCGCCCTGCTGGTGCTGACCGGCTATTCGGGGATGGACCCCTATCTGATCCTGCCCGCCACGGTGATCCTGTTCCGCGAGGTCTTTGTCTCGGGGCTCAGGGAATATCTGGGCAATACCTCGCGCCTGCTGGCCGTCACCAAGCTGGCGAAATGGAAGACCACGGCGCAGATGGTGGCGATCTCGACGCTCTTTGCCGCGCTGGGGCTGGAATACGTCCGCGAGCAGGCGCTGGCCCGCAACCGCCAGATCATCGCCCAGATGACCGATACCGGCATCGACGCCGAACTCAATCTGCTCTCCATCGCCAATATGGGCGGCGAAGCGGTATGGAACTTCGGCCTGGTGCTGATCTGGATCGCCGCGGCGCTGACCGCCATCACCGGCTGGGACTATCTGCGCAAGGCCCTGCCCTTCCTCAAGGACAGCGGCGAATGAGCGTGACGATCCTGTACTTTGCCTGGCTGCGCGAACGCATCGGCCTGCCGCGCGAGACGGTCGAGACCGGGGCCGCCACCGTGGCCGAGCTGGTCGAGGAACTGCGCGGCCGCGAGGAGCGCTACGCGCTGGCCTTCGCCGACCTGAAGGCGGTGCGGGTGGCGCTGGATCAGGAGCTGTCGGATTTCGACGCGCCGCTGACCGGGGTGCGCGAAATCGCCTTCTTCCCGCCGATGACCGGGGGCTGAGCCATGGCGATCCGCGTCCAGGCCGAGCCTTTCGATTATGGCGCCGAATGCAACGCCTTCGCGGCGGCCTGCGGCGGGGCCGGGGCGGTGGTCACGTTCTGCGGGCTGGTGCGCGACGAGGACGGGCGCCTCAGCGGCATGGAGATCGAGCATTACCCCGGCATGACCGAACGCGCGCTGGCCGCGATCGAGGCCGAGGCCCGCGCCCGCTGGTCGCTGACCGAGGCGCTGATCCTGCACCGCCACGGGCCGATGCAGCCGGGCGAGGCGATCATGATGGTCGCCACCGCCTCGCGCCATCGGGGCGAGGCCTTTGCCGCCGCCGAATTCCTGATGGATTACCTGAAATCCCGCGCCCCCTTCTGGAAGAAGGAATTCGGCGCCGGAGGCGAGGCCTGGGTGGCGGCGCGGGACGCGGATGAGGATCAGCTCAAGCGTTGGTGAGTGACCACTCACACGGGCTTGCCCGCCCCCTCTACTTGCGCTCGGCGCTGGCCGGCGATGCCCCGAATACCACCGGCAGCGAGAATTCCGCCGTCTGGCCGCTGGCGCGGTCCACGACATGGGTGCGCAGGGTGAAGGGCCCCTCGGCGCCGGTCACCCGATAGGTCAGGTGGAAGAACCCGTCGACCGGCTGGCTGAAACTGTCCAGCTGCACCTCGCCCATCGGGATCATGGCATCGGTCATCTGCCGCCCTTCGGGGCTGTCGAGCGTGAAGGACACGTCGAACAGCAGCCGGTTGGCCCCATTGGCCAGCGGCGTCATCGAGAAGCCGTAGACCTCGACATAGGCATAGACCGGCTCGCCCAGGGCATAGACATTGCTCGGGCGCGGCTCGAACATGCCATAGCCTTCGGCCGGCAGCAGGGTGAGGCGCGCGTTGGTGACGCCAAAGCCCGCCTCGCCCGTGACATGGCGCAGGAACATCCGGGCGGCAGCCACGGCCTCGGGGCCGCGGCCGGTGGCGAGAAGCTGCTCGATGGCGGAGGCGGCGTCGGTCAGGTCCTGGGCGGGGGCGGTCCCCGGCAGGGCCATCACCGCCGCGAGCGCAAGCGCCGGAAGGGTCCGAAGCCGGACCCGTGACCGGGATCGGTTGCTCATCGTGAAGTCCTGTGCGGCGTGAACATGGGCCCCACTCTGCCCGGGGGCGCGACACCGGGCAAGTCCCGCTCGCGCGCTTTTGTAGCGACGGCAGGAGGGCGGCATCGGGGAAGCCACGGCGCGCCGCTCAGCTGCCGCGGGCCTCGAGCTGATGGCGCAGCATGTCCGATTCGTGGCGCGCGCTGCGCAGCCCGTCCATCGCCGCGCGCAGTTCGGCCTGCAGCTGCGCCATCTCGCGGCCGACTTCCTCGTCGCGCTGATGGATATAGGCGATGGCCTGGTCGCGGGTTTCCTCGGCCTCGTGCAGCGATTGCGCCATGCGCTCCAGCTCGCCCAGATCGGCCTGGGTGACACGGGTGAAGCGGTGGATCAGCCAGTTCACGAACCATCCCAGCGCGAAGGCCGCGGTCAGAACGATCACGGTCACGATGACGAATTCGGTTCGGTTCATGAGGGGCGTCTCCGGGCGGCAGGCTATTGGGATTCGGCAGGGGTCTCGTCGGTCGCCTCTTCGTCGCCCGAGCCGATGGTCGGCGCATCGGCAACCTGGCTGCCGGGGCGCGGACGCGGGCGGATCGTGTCGGCACCCGGGGATTGTACCTCGAAGGTGAGCTGGGCTTCCAGTGCCGGATCAATCGGTTCCGGCGGCGCCTCGGGGCGGATCAGGCGGAATTCGATGCGGCGGTTGGCCTCGCGCCCGGCTTCGGTGCCGTTGTCGGCGATGGGATCGGCCGCGCCATAGCCCTGCGCCACCAGCGAGGCGACCAGCACCCGCCGCGCGAGCAGCGCGTTGATCACCGCCTCGGCCCGGGCCTGGCTGAGGTTGAGGTTGGTCTCCTCGCGCCCCTGGCTGTCGGTATAGCCCGCCACTTCGAAGGGCAGTTCGCCGCATTCGCGCAGCACCTCGGCGATGCGGTCGATGACCGGCGCCGAAGCGGCGTTGATCTCGGTCGCGCCGGGATCGAAGGTGATCTTCGTCTCGCGCAGGATGTCGTGGATCCGCGCCTCGCAATTGTCGGGCGTGGGCGCATTGGCCACCGGGTCCAGCGCCTCGTCATAGCGGACCTGCACGTCGATCCGCGCCTCGCTGCCCAGCCCCTGCAGCAGCGCCTGGGTGACCTGGCTGCGGGCATCGGGGTTGCCCGAGACGCCGCTGATCCGCACCCGGTCGGCGCGCACCAGCGCCTCGCCGTGGTGCAGTTCGGCCAGCGCCTCGATGACGGTCAGCACCCGGATCGCCCAGCCCGAGGGCAGCTCGGGGTCGAGCCGCGCGCCGATCTCGACCGCCTCGCGGCCGAAACGGGCCCCGGCAAAGGCGCCGACCGCGGCGCGGATGCGTTCGTCCGGCAGGCGGCCCGCCAGCGACAGGCGCCCCTCCTCGGTGAGCCTGAGCTGCACCTCGGGCGCGGCATCGGCATCGGGTTCGACCTCGGGCGGCGGGTCGAGGTGACGGGCCGAAAGGCTGAACGCCTCGGGCAGCGCGGTTTCCAGCGAGCCGACCGCGCGGTCGAAATCGCTGCCCGCGACGGTATGGGGGATGGCCAGGATCACCGTGCCGTCCGACATGGTCAGATTGCCCTCGCCCAGCGAGGCCAGCGTGGCGATGCCCAGCGCCGCCCCCTCGCCCCAGCGCGGGGTGGGCGCGCCCAGCGCCAGCGGGCAGACCAGACGCCTTGCATAGCCCGCGCGGGTCAGGGCAGTGGCGATGGCCTGCTGCGCCTCTTCGGTATCGGCGTTGCAGGCGCCGACATGCAAGACACCCGCCTCGGCATCGACCCGCAGCAGGAAGGGTGCGGCGACCGGACGGGGCGCGATCAGGTCGAGCGTCAGCACCTGGCCGCGCGGTGCCATGCCGCGCAATTCCTCTTCCAGGCTGCGGCGTTCCTCGGGCCCGTCGACCAGTGCCTCGACCTCGATCCGCCCGGCGGTGACCGAGATGCGCCCGACCTCGAATTTCTCCAGCGCGGCGACGGCGAAATCGGTGGCCGCGACCCATCCGCCCGGCACGGCATAATCCGTGGTCTGCAGCAGATCCTCGATCGCCAGATCCGGCAGCGCGTCGCGCAGGCGTTCGGCGATGGGCGCGCGCCCCGGCCGCGCCGGCACCAGGCCGATGACCGACAGGTCGTCGCGGTTGCGCATCATCTCGACCCGGAACACCGGGGCGACGATGGCGTTGCGCTGGGTCACGGCGATGGTTTCCGAGATCCGCGTCGCGTCCACCACCTCGCCCGCGACCTGCAGCGCGCTGATCCGGGCGCTTTCATCGGGCGCGGTGCCCGCCAGCGTCACATCGAGCCCGTCCAGCGTCACCTGCACCCAGCCGATTTGCGCCCGGGCAAAGGCCTGCTGCAGCGCTTCGGCGGTCCGACGTTCCAGCAGGGCGACCAGCAAGAGCGCCGTCCCCAGGGCCAGCACCGCCGCCGCCACGAAGGCCGCGATCGAAACGAGCAGGGTTTTTCGTGACATGGAGCATCCGTATCGGCGGCCCGGCCGGGCCAGTCAGGCCTGACCTAGCCGCATCGCGGGGGCGATGCAATCATACCAGAAGGGCTGCGGCAAGAATCAGCACAACGATCAGCCCGGCGTCCCGGTTCGAGCGGAAGAGGCTCAGCAGTACCGCGGAATCATGGATATTGAGGCGGCGCAACTGCCAGTTGAGATGCGCGCCAAAGGCCCAGGCCCCGGCCAGCGTCAGCGACAGGACCAGCGGCTGCGCGAGCGGCGCCAGCGCGTAGATGATCGCCAGCGACATCAGCACGACCGAGGCGACCAGAAACCCCCGCAGCCAGTTCTCGGTATTGTCGCCGAAAAGCCGCGCCGTCGACCGCACGCCGATCAGCGCGTCATCCTCGCGGTCCTGATGGGCATAGATCGTGTCGTAAAACAGCGTCCAGGCGATGCCCGCGATGTACAGCACCACCGCCGGCCAGTCGAGATGCCCGGCCTGTGCCGTCCAGCCCAGCAGCGCGCCCCAGTTGAAGGCCAGCCCCAGGAAGGCCTGCGGCCACCAGGTGAAGCGCTTGGCAAACGGATAGATCGCCACCGGCAGCAGGGCCAGCACGCCAAGGAAGATCGCCGCGCCGTTGAAGGTCAGCAGCAAGAGGAACGAGGCCACCATCTGGATGCCCATCCAGATCAGCGCCTCGCGCACGGTCACCGCGCCCGAGGCCAGCGGCCGGTTGCGCGTGCGCTCGACCTTGTCGTCGATGTCGCGGTCGGTGATGTCGTTCCAGGTGCAGCCCGCACCCCGCATCAGGAACGCCCCCAGCGCCGAGGCGATCATCAGCCACAGCGTCGTCGCCCCCCGCGTCTCGGGATAGGCGAGCGCGGCCAGCAGCACGCCCCACCAGCAGGGCAGCAGCAAAAGCCAGGTGCCGATCGGCCGGTCGGCGCGGCTGAGCCGCAGATAGGGTTTCAGATCGTCGGGCGCCTTGGTATCGACCCAGCTGCCCACGACCCGGTCCTGGATCGCGCGATCCTCGGCGGATCTGTCCTGCGGGTCGGGCGCGCCGCCCTCTGGTGTTTGCCCTGACCCGGTCATACACTCCCGTCCATGCCTAGCGACTTGTCCCGGAACGATCCCCGCCCCAAGGTGCGCCTCTATGTAGAGCAAGCGCTGGGCCAAGGGCAACACATCGCGGTGACGCAGGACCAGGCCCATTACCTGGGCAATGTCATGCGGATGCCCGAGGGGGCCGAGGTTGCCGTTTTCAATGGCAAGGCGGGGGAATGGCGGGCACGGATCGCGGGACTGTCCAAGCGCGGCGGCACGCTGACCTGCGAGGCCCCGGTCGCGCCGCAGCTTGATCCGCCCGACCTGTGGCTCCTGTTCGCGCCGATCAAGAAGGCGCGCACCGATTTCATCGTCGAGAAGGCGGTCGAGATGGGCGCGTCGCGGATCCTGCCGGTGCAGACCGAGTTCACCAATGCCGAACGCATCCGCCGCGACCGCCTGCAGGCCCATGCCATCGAGGCCGCCGAACAATCCGCCGGCACCTTCGTCCCCGAGGTGGCCGAGCTGCAGCGCCTCGACCGGCTGCTGGCCGACTGGCCCGAGGGACGCAGCCTCTGGTGGGCCGATGAAAGCCTTGCGGGCGCCACTCTCGCCGAACCCGCTCCCGCGCCTGCCGCCATCCTGATCGGTCCCGAGGGCGGCTTTTCCCCCGCCGAACGCGCGCGCCTCAAGGCGCTGCCGCAGATCCGCCGCCTCTCGCTCGGCCCCCGGATCCTGCGCGCCGATACCGCAGCTGTGGCGGCGCTCACCCTCTGGCAGGCCCGGCATGGCGACTGGCCGCACCAGACCTGACCCTTCATTCTGCCCAAAATACGCCAGCGACGGCACAACCCACGCGCCCGTCGCCGGGCTGCGGCGGGCCGCGCGCGGGGGGGGCGGGCGGGAGCGCGCGGCCCGCCGCAGCCCGGCCTTTGCCCAGCCGCCTCCCTTGACACAGCCGCCTCCCTTTACACAGGCCCAGAAACCCGCCATCCCTCGCAGACCCGCTCCGAGGCCCGCCCGATGACCGACATGAACCCGGCCCGCGATGCCGACCTGCCCGAGGTCGAGGCCTTCCTCGCCGGGCATGCCCCGACCTCGATGCTGCTGCGCGCCAATCTGCGCCGCTACGGGCTGGGCGACCGGCGCGCGCCCCGGGCGGTCTCGCTGGTCCTGCTGCGCGAGGGCGGGGCGATCACCGGCCTGATGGGCATCACCAACGCCGGATTCGCCATGCTCCAGGCGCCCGGGGCCAGCGCAAACGACTGGCAGGACCTCGCCCGCTGGCTGGGCGGGCGGCGCCTTGCCGGTCTGACCGGCGAGAGCACGCAGGCCGAAGCACTGATCGCGGCACTCCGCCTCGCGCCCCAAGCCTTCATCCATTGCGCGACCGAGCCGCTCTATCACCTCGACCTCGCGGCGCTCGATCTCTCGACCCTGGCCCCGGGCACGATCCGCCGCCCGCGCGAGCGCGACCGCGATCTGCTCACCGCCTGGTACAGAGATTTCGAGGCCAGCGCGCTGAACACGCCCCCCGCCCTTGCCGCCGAACGGGGCGGCGACCGGGCGGATCTGGCCATCGACGGCGATCATGTGCGGCTGTTCGAGCACGACGACCTCCCCCTCGCCATGACTGCCTTCAACGCCGAACTGCCCGGGATCGTGCAGGTCGGCGGCGTCTATACCCCGCCCGAGGGCCGCAACCGCCGCGCCGCCCGCAGCGCCGTCGGCCTGCATCTGGCCGAGGCGCGGCGCCATGGCGTGCGGCAGGCGGTGCTGGCCGCCGCCTCGCCCTCGGCCTGCCGCAGCTACGAGGCCCTGGGCTTTCGCCGCATCGGCCAGATGACGCTGGCGCTGCTGCATGCCCCGGCGGGGGCCGCGCCATGAGCCGCTTCATCCGCCCCGCCGCCCGCGCCGCGCTGCGCCGCTGGGCCGAGACCGGCGCCGCGCTGGCGGTGACCCTGGCCGGGCTCTGGTGGGCCTTTTCCGGCCCGGGGCCGGTGCATTGGCTGGGCTGGGTGCTGGCGGCGCTGGGGGCGGGCCTGACGCTGGGCGCGGTGCAGCGGGCGCAGTTCACCGCCGCGGGCCTCGGCTCGGGCCTGATCGAGGTCATCGAGGGCGAGGTGCGCTATTTCGGCCCGCGCGGCGGCGGGGTGCTGGCGCTCGATCTGATGGTCGCGCTTTCGCTCAGCGCCGATGCCGCCTATTGGCTGGTCGAGGGCAAGGACGGCACCGTGCTGGTCATCCCCCGCGCCGCCTCGGGGCACGAGGCGCTGTTTGATGCCTTCGCCGCGCTGCCCGGCTTCGACATGACCCGGCTTCTGCGCATGGTGGCGCAGGGTCCGGCGCCCCGGGCGCGGCTGGTCTGGCGACATCCCGATCGGCGCCTCTTGACTTGAGCCCTGTCGCGAGACAGGTCTGGGGTCCACACAGACCCAGCCGGAGCGCCCTTTCCCATGTCCATCCCCCAGTCCGGCGGCGGGCCGATCGAGCATCGCGACCAATTGGCCGAATATCTCGCCTCGGGCTGCAAGCCCGAAAGCGACTGGCGCATCGGCACCGAGCACGAGAAATTCGGCTATTGCAAGGACAGCCTGAAGCCCCTGCCCTATGACGGCGAGCGGTCGATCCGCATGGTGCTGGAGGGGCTGCGCGACCGCTACGGCTGGCAGCCGGTGCTGGAAGGCGACAAGCTGATCGGCCTGACGCTGAACGGGGCCAATGTCAGCCTTGAACCCGGCGGGCAGCTGGAACTCTCGGGCGCGCCGCTCGATTCGATCCACCAGACCTGCGACGAGGTGAACGAACACCTGCGCGAGGTGAAATCCATCGCCGATGCGGTCGGCGTGGGCTTCATCGGTCTCGGCGCCGCGCCGGTCTGGACGCATGACGAGATGCCGCTGATGCCCAAGGGCCGCTACCGGCTGATGGACGGCTACATGCAGACAGTCGGCACCCATGGCACGCAGATGATGCGGCGCACCTGCACCGTGCAGGTCAACCTCGATTTCTCGTCCGAGGCCGACATGGTGCAGAAGCTGCGCGTGTCGCTGGCGCTGCAATCGGTGGCCACGGCGCTGTTCGCCAATTCCCCCTTCTTCGAGGGCAAGGAGAACGGCCACAAATCCTGGCGCTCGCGCATCTGGCGCGACCTCGACCCCACCCGCACCGGCACCCTGCCCTTCGCCTTCGAGGACGGGATGGGGTTCGAGCGCTATGTCGATTACGCGCTCGATGTGCCGATGTATTTCGTCTATCGCGATGGCAAGTATATCAACGCCCTGGGCCAGTCCTTCCGCGATTTCCTGAAGGGCCAGCTGCCGGCGCTGCCGGGCGAGGTGCCGACCCTTTCCGACTGGGCCGACCACCTGACGACCATCTTCCCCGAGGCACGGCTGAAGAAATACCTGGAGATGCGCGGCGCCGATGGCGGCCAGTGGCGCCGCCTCTGCGCGCTGCCTGCCTTCTGGGTCGGGCTGCTCTACGACCAATCCTCGCTCGATGCCGCCTGGGACCTGTGCAAGACCTGGGACGCGGAAACCCGCGAGGCGCTGAGGAAAGCCGCCAGCATCGACGGGCTGCAGGCCGAGACGCATGGCGTCAGCATGCTGACGCTCGCGCGGGACCTGGTGGGTATCGCCGAGGCCGGGCTCAAGGCGCGCGCGCGCCCCGGTGCGGGCGGGCTGATCCCGGACGAGACGCATTTCCTCAACGCGCTGAAGGAAAGCGTCGAGACGGGGATGGCGCCGGCCGACGAACTGCTGGCCCATTACCGGGGCGACTGGCAGGGTGACCTTAACCGGATCTACGCCGATTACAGCTATTGAGCCGGGACAACCCCGGCCCAGGCCCCGCGCGCGGCCCGGCGTTGGCGGGCCCGTGCCCGACGAGACGCATGGTCTCAACGCCCGGAAAGACAGGCTCGAGGCCGGAATGACCCCGGCCGACGGGTTGCTGGCCCCTGACAACGGCGACTGATCCTTCCGCCGCTGCCAAGCGCGTGAATCGCGAAGCCCGTGGCTTGTCCGGCCACGGGCTTTCTGCTTTCCTGCGGGTCCGGGCCCTTTTCAGACCTTGTTCTTCAGGAGATTTCCATGCGCGACTTTTTCATCAACCTGCTTGAGAAGCTCATCAACGTCTTCGTCATCATTGCCCTGATCGGCGTGGTGGGCGGGGCGATAGCCGCTTCGATGGCCCCGCAAAACGGCGTGCCCGGCGGCGTCGTCGCCCTCGGCGTGCTGGTCATCGGCGTCCTCTATGTCGTGCTGATGGCCGGCTTCATGTATCTCGGCCTCGGCATCTATCAGAACACCCGTCGCACCGCCGCCGCGATGGAAGACCTCGCCAGGCGCTGAGCCCGACATGGCGAAGGGGCACCCGATGGGTCCAGCCCTTTGCAGTAAATGGTGCAGAAAATTCGGAAAAATTTTGGTTGGCCAGATTTTGGCCAACCTTTCCCTCGATAGCAACCACATGTGGTATTTTCCGAGGGAGTATTCGTGCTCGCACCCGCGATTATTTCTCCGCCAGCGTCCGAACGCAGGCTGCCTTTCCCTAAGCACGGGATCGACATAAACTTCTGCCGGAATCCGCAATGTGATCTGTTCGCGGAACCTCCTGATCCTTTCAAGAAACAAGGCCGTCCGAAGGGAAATGTCAAACCGAACTACCCGCGTGGGGAGGTCATCGGTTCTGGCGACGAAAAAACCTTCAAGTGTGGCGCTTGCAGACAGTCCTCGATCATCAAGAACAACGGCGCCG
>NZ_QDDR01000011.1 GCF_003075525.1 Pararhodobacter aggregans
CCGACGACGGCCGGTATCAGAGACCGACAAAACTTGAATACGGCGAGTGTCTTCGTGTGCGTCCATAAGGACACTCGATAAACGTTCTGCCCGCTCAACAGCCAGACGGCCCTCCGCGAATGCTTACCTTTCTGTGGTCCCTGAGGTAGGAGGGCAGCGTGCCGGGGGGGATCACCGCCACCGCGCTCGCCTCATCAGCGGCGAAGAGCGGCAGCGGCCGTTCGGCAAGCGACTCAGGGCGGGGGGCGGGACGGGGCATTCCCCAGCTTCGGCCGTGATTGGTGAAGGAAGCGTTAATGCGGAACGGCGCCCCATGGGGCGCCGTTGGAAGGGGGAGGACCTGAGGTTGCGGCCGCCCTCGCCGGTCGGCTCGGTCGTACGCGGCTGAAAAGGGTCCACTGGACCCTTTTCGCCTCGGCTGCGGAGCAGCCGAAGCCGCCGCTAACCCTTCATCCCATCCCAGAAGCTTTTGACCTTGGAGAAGAAGGAATTCCCCTCCGGGTGGTTATCCGCCGACAACCCCTCGAATTCGCGCAGCAATTCCTTCTGCCGCGTGGTCAGGTTCACCGGCGTCTCGACGCCCAGCTCGATCAGCATGTCACCAAAGCCGCCACCGCGCAGCGCCGGCATCCCCTTGCCGCGCAGCCGCATCTGCTTGCCCGATTGCGCGCCCGCCGGGACCTTCACCCGGCTGCGGCCGCCGTCGATGGTCGGCACTTCCACCTCGCCGCCCAAAGCGGCGGTGGTGAAGCTGACCGGCACCAGACAATGCAGATCCAGCCCGTCACGCTGGAAGATCGGATGCTCGCGCACCTCGATGAAGATATAGAGGTCGCCCGCCGGACCGCCCCTGAGCCCCGCCTCGCCCTCGCCGGACAGACGGATGCGGGTGCCCGTCTCGACCCCGGCCGGGATGTTGACCGACAGCTGGCGCTCCTTCTCGACGCGGCCGGCGCCCTTGCAGCTGGTGCAGGGGTTCTTGACGATCTGCCCCAGCCCGCCACAGGTCGGACAGGTGCGCTCGACGGTGAAGAAGCCCTGCTGCGCCCGCACCTTGCCCATGCCCGAACAGGTCGGACAGGTCACGGGCTCGGCGCCGCCCTCGGCGCCCGAGCCGTTGCAGGCGTCACAGGCGGCGAGCGTCGGCACGCGGATCGACTTCTGGACGCCCTTGTAGGCCTCTTCCAGCGTGACCCGCAGGTTGTAGCGCAGATCGCTGCCCCGGCTGGCGCGGGCCCGCGCGCCACCGGCACCGCCACCGCGCCCGCCCATGAAATCGCCGAACAGATCCTCGAACACATCCGAGAAGGAGGCGCCGAAATCGGCCCCGCCCGGACGGCCGCCGCCCGGCCGCGGACCGCCACCCATGCCGCCGTCAAAGGCCGCATGGCCGAAGCGGTCATAGGCGGCCTTCTTGTCGGCATCCTTCAGGACCTCGTAGGCCTCGTTCACTTCCTTGAACTGGGACTCGGCCTCGGGGTTGTCCTTGTTGCGGTCGGGGTGCAGCTCCTTGGCCTTGCCGCGATAGGCTTTCTTCAGCTCCTCGGCCGAGGCGCCCCGCGCAACACCCAGAACGTCGTAATAATCGCGCTTGGCCATTTCGTGGACCTCACTTTCATAGACAAGGCCCCGGCTCGGTATCTCTCCGGCCGGGGCCCCGCGTTAGATCACACGTCAGCCGCGACGCTTGTTGTTGTCGAGATCCTCGAAATCGGCATCGACGATGTCGTCATCCACCGAGCGCGGTTCGTCTTCGCTCTCGGCCGTTTCACCGGCCTCCTGCTGCGCCTTGTAGATGGCCTCGCCCAGCTTCATCGAGGCATCGCGGACATTGTTGATGCCCGACTTGATCTTCTCGACATTGTCGCCATCGAGGTTGTCCTTGAGCGCGGCGATCGCCAGCTCGATGGCCTCGACGGTGGTCGGGTCGACCTTGTCCTTGTACTCGACGAGCGACTTCTCGGTCGAATGGATCAGGCTTTCGGCCTGGTTCTTCGCCTCGACCAGCTCGCGACGGGCCTTGTCGGCGTCGGCATTCGCCTCGGCGTCCTTGACCATCTTCTCGATATCCGCGTCCGACAGACCGCCCGAAGCCTGGATGGTGATCCGCTGCTCCTTGTTGGTGGCCTTGTCGCGGGCCGAGACATTGACGATGCCGTTGGCGTCGATGTCGAAGGTCACCTCGATCTGCGGCATGCCGCGCGGCGCGGGCGGGATGCCTTCCAGGTTGAACTGGCCCAGCATCTTGTTGTCCTGCGCCATCTCGCGCTCGCCCTGGAACACGCGGATGGTCACCGCGTTCTGGTTGTCCTCGGCGGTCGAAAAGACCTGGCTCTTCTTGGTCGGGATCGTCGTGTTGCGGTCGATCAGGCGGGTGAAGACACCGCCCAGCGTCTCGATGCCCAAGGACAGCGGGGTCACGTCCAGCAGCACCACGTCCTTGACGTCGCCTTGCAGCACGCCGGCCTGAATGGCCGCGCCCAGCGCCACGACTTCATCGGGGTTCACGCCCTTGTGGGGCTCTTTCCCGAAGAACTTGGTCACCTCTTCGACGACGCGCGGCATGCGGGTCATCCCGCCGACCAGCACGACCTCGTCGATGTCGCCTTTCGAGAGACCGGCATCCTTCAGCGCCTGCGCGCAGGGCTTCATGGATTTCACGATCAGATCGCCCACCAGGCTTTCCAGCTTGGCGCGGGTCAGCTTCATCACCAGGTGCAGCGGCTGCCCGGTGTTCTTGTCCATCGAGATGAACGGCTGGTTGATCTCGGTCTGCTGGCTCGACGACAGCTCGATCTTGGCCTTTTCGGAGGCTTCCTTCAGACGCTGAAGGGCCATCTTGTCGAGGCTCAGGTCGACGCCGTGCTCTTTCTTGAACTCGTCCACCAGGTAGGTGACGATGCGCATGTCGAAGTCCTCGCCGCCGAGGAACGTGTCCCCGTTGGTCGATTTCACTTCGAAGAGGCCGTCGTCGATCTCAAGAATGGTGATGTCGAAGGTGCCGCCGCCGAGGTCATAGACGGCGATGGTCTTGGTCTCTTTCTTGTCGAGGCCATAAGCCAGCGCGGCCGCGGTCGGCTCGTTGATGATGCGCAGCACCTCAAGGCCGGCGATCTTGCCCGCGTCCTTGGTCGCCTGACGCTGGGCGTCGTTGAAATAGGCGGGGACGGTGATGACCGCCTGCGTGACCGTCTCACCCAGATACGATTCCGCGGTTTCCTTCATCTTCTGCAGGATGAAGGCCGAGATCTGGCTGGGGCTGTATTTCTCGCCGCGCACTTCGACCCAGGCGTCGCCATTGCCGCCGTCGGCAATCTTGTAGGGGACGAGCTTCTTGTCCTTCTCCACCTCGGCATCGCCCAGACGGCGGCCGATCAGGCGCTTCACCGCGAAGACGGTGTTGGTGGGGTTGGTGACGGCCTGCCGCTTGGCGGGCTGACCGACGAGACGTTCGGACTCGGTGAAACCGACGATCGAGGGCGTGGTACGCGCCCCTTCGGCGTTCTCGATCACCCGGGGCTGCGAGCCTTCCATGATCGCGACGCAGCTGTTGGTCGTACCGAGGTCGATCCCGATGACTTTGGCCATGATGAAATCCTCTTTCCTTCGGCGATGTTGTGAGGCGGCGATCCCGTCAGGCTTCGCCTCCCCGATCCCAGAACCGGGATCCCCCTCAGGGCGCTCTCCCGGCTTCGAGGGCTATATAGGGAGGGGTCAGAGGGGCTGCAAGCGGCTGGACAGGGCCAAAATGGCAAGAATGTCACATCACCCGGCAAAGCGGGCGATGATGACCGGCAGTGTCAGCACGCTGGCCGCCGTGGAAAGCAGGATCGCGGCCGAGACGCGGGCGACGCAGACCCCGTAATGCTGGGCGAGGATATAGACATTGCCCGCCACCGGCAGCGCCGCGGCGCAGATCAGCACCCCCGCGGCGAAGGGGTCGACGTCGAAGATCCAGAAGGCGGCGGCGCCGACGGCCAGCGGATGGAGCACCAGTTTCGCGGCGCTCAGCCAGCCCGCAACGGTCAGCCGCTCGGCCCGGTTGCCCGACAGGCTGGCGCCGATGGCGAAAAGCGCGCCGGGCGTGGCGGCGGCACCCAGCAGGGTTGTCGTCGCGGCAACGAAGCCCGGCAGCGGCAGGCCGGTCGCGGACCAAAGCAGCCCCGCCGCCATCGCCACCACCATCGGGTTCTTCGCGAGGCCAATGGCGATCACCCGCGGCAGATCGGGCGAGATCCGCCCCTCGCGCGCCAGGGTGATGATGATGGTCAGGAGGCTGGAAAAGACGATCAGGTCGATGGCCAGCACCAGGAGCACGGTCCCCGCCGCCTGCGGCCCCAGCAGCAGCACCAGCATCGGCACGCCCAGAAAGCCGGTGTTGCCGATGATCGCCGTATGCGCCTCCATCACCGCCTCGGGCAGCGGGCGGCGGCGGGCAAAGGCCACGGCCAGCGCGACCAGATAGACGACGGCGCAGCCGAGGAGATAGGCGGCGGCCGCCCGCGGCTCGAAGATGTCGCCCAGCGACATGCTGGCCGAGAAGCCGAACAGCATGGCCGAGAGCGCGAAATAGAAGACGAAGCGGGTCAGCCAGGCCGTCGCCTCGGGCGGGAAGAACCCGGTCTTTCCCGCGCCATAGCCCAGGACGATGACGGCGAAGAACGGCAGGGTCTGGAGGAAGACGGTGAGCATCGGGCCTGTCGGAAATGAAACGGCCCGCCACATCGGGGCGGGCCGAAGAGGGGTCAGTAAACCACGCTTGGCAACCAGGTCACCAATCCGGGGAAGAGGAACAGGATGACGATGGCGACGATCTGCAGCAGCACGAAGGGGATCGCCCCGCGATAGATCGTCCCGGTCGAGACCGAGCCCGGCGCCACCCCCCGCAGGTAGAAAAGCGCAAAGCCGAAGGGCGGCGTCAGGAACGAGGTCTGCAGGTTCACGCCGACCATCACCCCCAGCCAGATCGGATCGACGCCCAACAGCAGCAGGGTCGGCGCGGTAATCGGCAGCACGATGAAGATGATCTCGAACGTGTCCAGGATGAAGCCCAGCACGAACATCACCACCATGACGGCGATCATCGCCCCCATGGCCCCGCCCGGGATCCCGGTCAGGAACTCATGCACCAGATCGTCGCCGCCCATCTGGCGGAACACCACCGAAAAGACCGAGGCGCCGAACAGGATGATGAACACCATGGCGGTGATCTTGGCGGTCGAGCGCACTGTATCGAGAACGATCGAGGCCCGCAGCCGCCCGCGCAGCGCCGCCAGCAGCGTGGCCCCCACGGCCCCCACGGAGGCGGCTTCGGTCGGGGTGGCGATGCCGCCCAGGATCGAGCCCAGCACGGCGATGATCAGCATCAGCGGCGGCACCAGCGCCACGACGATCTCGCGCGGCAGGCCGCGGCGCTCTTCGGCGCTCATCGGCATTGCCGGGCAGCTGGACGGGTCGGTCACGGCCTTGAACAGGATATAGGCGATGTAGACGGCGACCAGCAGCATCCCGGGGATGAAGGCCCCGGCAAAGAGGTCACCGACCGAGACCGCGCTCGGCGCGAAATTGCCCAGGCTCATCTGCGCCTGCGCATGCATGCCGGCGATCATGTCGCCCATGAAGATCAGCACGGTCGAGGGCGGGATGATCTGCCCCAGCGTGCCCGAAGCGCAGATCGTGCCGGTGGCGAGTTTCGGGTCGTAGCCCGCGCGCAGCATCGCCGGCAGCGAGATCAGGCCCATCGTCACCACGGTGGCGCCGACCACGCCGGTCGAGGCCGCTAGCAGCGCCCCCACCACCACGACGGAAATCCCCAGCCCGCCGCGCATCGAACCGAAGAGCTTGCCCATGGTGGACAGAAGCTGCTCGGCGATGTTGGAGCGTTCCAGCATCACCCCCATGAAGATGAACAAGGGCACCGCGACCAGCACCTCGTTGGTCATGTAGCCCGTGTAGCGCCCGGCCAGGGCGCTGAGGTTCGACATGTCGAACACACCGAGCGACAGGCCGATCAGCGCAAACAGGATCGAGGTCCCGGCCAGGGTGAAGGCCACCGGGAAGCCCAGCATCAGGAAGCCGATCACGCCCAGGAACATCAGCCCCGAGAGGATCTCTCCGACAAGTACAAGATCCATGGGCGGTTACTCCGGGACGGCTTCGTAGCGGTAGGATTTCGGCACGAGATCCTCGCGCCCGCGGATGATAAGGATCGACCGGATCAGCATCGACAGGCCCTGCAACGCCAGCGTCACGGCAAAGACCAGGATGAAGCCCTTGACCAGATAGAGGCCGGGCGCGCCGCCGGGGTTCGCCGACCCCTCCTGCAGGCGCCACGATCGGGCGACGAAGACATAGCAATAGGTCCAGACGACCCAGGTGAAGGGCAAAAGGAACAGGATCACGCCGATCAGATCGAGCCAGGCCTTCTTCAGGTTGGTGGCGGGGCGGTAGAAGATGTCCACCCGCACGTGATCGTTGGTGTAAAGCGCATAGGCCGCGACAGAGGTGAACATCACCCCGTTCAGCCAGGGATACAGGTCCTGCATCCACAGCCGCGTGGTCGAGAACAGGTAGCGTTCGACGACGACCCAGAAACAGACCAGAACGATGGCGAGCGCAAGCCATGAAAAGACATTGCCGATCAGCCGGTTCACGCCGTTGATGGCGCGCATGATGGCGGAAAGACCGTTCAAGGGGACCTCCTGGATCCGCACGGGGATAACAAGGCGCCGGCCGTCGCAACGGGGTCGGGCATCCGGCGCTCGGGATGGGAAAAACCCCGCGCTCGGGTCTACCGGGCGCGGGGCTGTCGGATCAGAGGTCCGACGTGTCGAAGAAGCGCTGGCGGGCCGTGGTGAACACCTGGTCGGTGCCCTCGGTCCGGGTGCGCATCAGCTTCAGTGCGTCGACGAAGCTGCGGGCGGTGCGCGCCGTCAGGTCGTCGCTCGAGGCCAGCAGTTCCTGGATCATCGCCTTCGATTCGCGGGCGCCCGCTTCCAGGATGTCGTCCGGGAAGGACGCATGCGCGGTCACGCCGTGGTCGTTGACGATGGTCGCCAGCGCGCGCGGGTCATTGGCCACGAAGTCCGAATAGACGTTCTCGTATTCCGCCTGGCAGGCGTCGCGGACGATGGCCTGCAGGTTCGAGGGCAGCTCCATGAATTTCGCCTTGTCGACGACGAGTTCGGTCGCAAGGCCCGGCTCGACGAAGGACGAGGTGTAGTAGTGCTTGCAGACCTGATAGAAGCCCAGCGCCAGATCGTTGTAGGGGCCGACGAATTCGGCCGCATCCAGCGTGCCCGATTGCAGCGCCTGGAAGATCTCGCCGCCGGCCATGTTGGTGACCGAGGCGCCGAGGCGCTGCCAGACCTGACCGCCCAGACCCGGGGTGCGGAAGCGCAGACCCTGCAGGTCGGCGAGGCTGGTCAGCTCATTGCGGAACCAGCCGCCGGTCTGGGTGCCGGTGTTGCCCGACAGGAAGCCCTGAACGCCGAACTGGTCATAGACCTCGTCCCACATCTCCTGGCCGCCCAGGAAGCGCATCCAGGCCGAATGCTCGGCCGCGGTCAGGCCGAAGGGCACGCCGGTGAAAAACGACAGCGCGACCGACTTGTTCTGCCAGTAGTAGGCGGCGCCGTGGCTCATCTCGGCGGTGCCGTCGATGACCGCGTCGAGCGATTGCAGCGCGGGCACCATCTCACCGGCCGAGAAGACCTCGACGGTCAGCTGGCCGTCCGAGGCGGCGGTGATACGGTCGGCCAGGCGCTGCGCGCCGACGCCGAGGCCGGGAAAGTTGCGCGGCCAGGTGGTGACCATGCGCCAGGTGGTCCGGCCCTGCGCGACGGCCGGGGCGGCCAGCGTCGAGGCCGCGGCCGCAGCCCCGCCAAAGGTCGAGGTGCGCAGGAATGAACGACGATCCATGAGTATTCCTCCCAGAGTTTCTTTTGGTCATTTCGGCTGACCAATATCGCGGTATATACACGGCATTTTCGCCGTTAGAACCCGAATTCCGCAAACGTTAGCGCTAGAATCCGCAGGCCCTGCGCATCCTAGCGCAGACGCCGGAGGCGTCCAGTGTTTTCGCGGCCGACGGCGGGTCAGGCCCGCGCGGTCCGGCGGGAATTCAGGCGCAGATTCAGGAAGTTTGCCGAAAAGATGATGGCCGCGCCCAGGAAGACCATCGGGTCCAGCGCCTCGGCATAGAGCCAGACGCCGACCAGCGCGACGATCGGCAGCCGGGCGAATTCCATCGGCGCCACCAGCGTCGCAGGCGCCAGCCCCAGGGCCGAGGTCAGCGAGTAATGGGCGCTGAGCCCGGTCAGGGCGATGATGCCGAGCCAGGGCAGCAGATGCAGGCTGGGCCAGGTGAAGCCGCCGGCCAGCGCCAGCACCAGCGCCATTCCCGTCTGGCTGAGCGTCATCCAGAACAGCACCGTCAGCACATGGTCATGCAGCATGATCTTGCGGGTGAAGATCAGGTTCATGGCAAAGCCGACCGCCGCCAGAACCCCCGCCAGATGGCCCAGGTTCAGGGGCTGGACGCCCGGTTGCGCCACCACCAGCACGCCGATGAACCCCACGAGGGTGATGGCCAGCTTCACCCCGGTCAGCCGCTCGCCCAGAAACACCGGCGCCAGCAGCACCACCCAGATCGGCCCGGTGAATTCCAGCGCCACCAGCTGCGACAAGGGGATCATCATCAGCCCGTAGAACCACAGGTTCTGGCCAGCGAAATGGAAGGTGTTGCGCACCAGATGCAGGCCCCAGTGCTGCGTGCGCACGATGGCGAAATCGCCGCGCCGGACACGGATGATCGCCGCGACCAGCACGAAGCCCATGAACGAGCGCCAGAACATCAGCTCGAAGGTGTTAAGCTCGACCTGCACCGCCCGCCCGGCCACCGCCATCAGCACGAAGGAAACGATGGCGCCGCACATCCACAGCGCCGCCTTCAGCGGCTGGGATTGTGTCTGGGTCATGGCGTCCTCCTCCGGGCGTTTGGCACGCCAGAGGATGCATAGGCCGCCGCCCGACCGGAAGGCAAGCCCGCTTCGCACGTTAACTATCGACCGCGGGAACCGGCTCCCCTGCCCTCTCCGCGGGGATCAGGCTGCCGGAAAGCGGACAATTTTAATCAAATTGTCTATCTTTGTTCCCCAAATATCCTCGGGGGGTGCGGGGGGCAGACGGCCCCCCGCTGCAACGCCTCAGGCCAGCGCGCCGTGGCATTGCTTGAACTTCTTGCCCGAGCCGCAGGGGCAGGGATCGTTGCGGCTGGGGTTGCCCCAGGTTGCCGGGTCCGTCTCGTCGAAACCCTCGCGCGGGGTGCCGGTCGGCGCGGCCGCGACCGGCGCCGCCCCGCCCAGACGCGGCAGGTCCACCGGCTGGTCCAGCTTGCCCTCGGGGTTCATCGCCGCACGCTCGGCCGCCTGCTGCATGGCCATCTGCTGCTGCATCACCGCCTGCTCCTCGGCGGTGAGCGGCCGGATGCGCGACAGCTGGCGGGTCACATCCTCGCGCAGCGCGCCCAGCATGTGCTCGAAGAGCACAAAGGCCTCGGATTTGTATTCGTTCAGCGGGTCGCGCTGCGCCAGACCGCGGAAGTTCACCGCCGAGCGCAGGTGGTCCAGCGTGACGATATGGTCGCGCCACTTGCCGTCGATCACCTGCAGCAGGAGCTGCTTCTCGATCATCCGCATCGTGTCGGACGAGAAAGCGGCTTCCTTGTCGGCCATCAGCTTGTCCGAGGCCTCGGTGATGCGCTCGCGCACCTGCTCCTGATCGACGCCGTCCTCGCCCGCCCAGTCGGTGACCGGCAGTTCCAGGAACAGCTTGTCCTTCACCGCCTCGGTCAGCCCCTCGACATCCCATTGATCGGCATAGGAGCCCTGCGGCATGTGCTTGGTCACCATCTCGTCGATGACGGCGTGGCGCATGTCGGTGGTGATCTCGCTCAGATCCTCGGCTTCCAGGATCTCCAGCCGCTGGCCGAAGATCACCTTGCGCTGGTCGTTCATCACGTTGTCGAACTTCAGCAGCGTCTTGCGGATGTCGAAGTTGCGGGCCTCGACCTTGGCCTGGGCCTTTTCCAGCGATTTGTTGACCCAGGGGTGAACGATGGCCTCGCCTTCCTTCATCCCCAGCGTCGACAGCACCTTCTCCAGCCGTTCCGAGCCGAAGATCCGCATCAGGTCGTCTTCCAGCGACAGGAAGAAGACCGAGCGGCCCGGGTCGCCCTGACGGCCCGAGCGGCCGCGCAGCTGGTTGTCGATGCGGCGCGATTCATGGCGTTCGGTGGCCAGCACGAACAGGCCGCCCGCGTCCAGAACCTTCTGCTTCTCCTCGGCCACCTCGGCCTCGATCCGGGCGCGCAGCGCCACCGGATCGGTCTGCGGATCGGCGGCCAGCGCGTCCATCACCTGCATGTCGACGTTGCCGCCCAGCTGGATGTCGGTGCCGCGGCCGGCCATGTTGGTGGCGATGGTGACGGCGCCCACCCGGCCCGCTTCGGCCACGATATGCGCCTCGCGCTCGTGCTGGCGGGCGTTCAGGACGTTGTGGACGATCCCTTCCGAGGTCAGAAGCTGGCTCAGCTCCTCGGATTTCTCGATCGAGGTGGTGCCGACCAGGATCGGCTGCCCCTTGGCATTGGCTTCCTTGATCTCGGCGACGATGCCCAGGAATTTCTCCCGCGCGGATTTGTAAACCTGATCGTGTTCGTCCAGACGGGCAATCGGCCGGTTGGTCGGGATCTCGACCACGCCCAGGTTGTAGATCTCCTGGAATTCCTCGGCCTCGGTCGAGGCGGTGCCGGTCATGCCGCCCAGCTTCTTGTACATGCGGAAGTAGTTCTGGAAGGTGATCGAGGCCATCGTCACCGTCTCGGGCTGGATCTGCAGCCCTTCCTTGGCCTCGACCGCCTGATGCAGGCCTTCCGACAGCTGACGGCCCAGCATCATCCGGCCGGTGAATTCGTCGATCAGCACGATCTTGCCGTCGCGGACGATGTAATGCTGGTCCTTGTGCAGCATCTTGTGCGCGCGCAGGCCCTGGTTGACGTGATGCACCAGCGTCGTCGATTCCGGGTCATAGAGCGTCTGACCCTCCGGCAGCAGCCCCGCGGCATAGAGCAATTGCTCGATATGCTCGTTGCCGTCCTCGGTATAGCTGACGGTGCGCTGCTTCTCGTCGAGGGTGAAATCCTCGTCCACCAGCTGCGGGATCAGCTCGTTGACCCGGACATAGAGGTTGCCGCGATCCGCCATCGGGCCCGAGATGATGAGCGGCGTCCGCGCCTCGTCGATCAGGATCGAGTCGACCTCGTCGACGATGGCGAAGTTATGCCCGCGCTGCATCATCTGACCGAGGTCGGTCTTCATGTTGTCGCGCAGGTAATCGAAGCCGAGTTCGTTGTTGGTGGCATAGGTGATGTCGGCCTGATAGGCCGCGCGCTTTTCCTCGTCCGGCTGGTGCGGGACGACCACGCCGGTGGTCAGGCCCAGCTTGGCGAAGACCTTGCTCATCCAGCCCGCGTCGCGGCGGGCGAGGTAGTCGTTGACCGTGACGATATGCACGCCCTTGCCCGAAAGCGCGTTCAGATAGGCCGGGAAGGTGGCGACCAGCGTCTTGCCCTCGCCGGTCTTCATCTCGGCGATATTGCCCTGATGCAGGAAGATGCCGCCGATCAGCTGCACGTCGAAGGCGCGCAGACCCAGCGCCCGCTTCGCCGCCTCGCGGCAATTGGCGAAGGCCTCGGGCAGCACGGAGTCGAGGCTCTCGCCGCCCGCGACCCGCGCCTTCAGCGCGTCGGTCCGGGCGATCAGCCCCGCGTCGTCGAGTGCGGCGATCTCATCCTCGAGCGCGTTGATCTTTGCGACGAGCGGGCGGACTGCCTTGACCTTGCGGTCGTTCGCCGTGCCGAAAATCTTCCGGCTGATCGTTCCAAGCCCCAACATCTGATCTCCGCTCGCCTTTGTGTGACCGGCTGGCTGCACCGGCGGTCTTGCCGGTCGGCGGCTGCTTTCTTAAACAGGGCGCGGCTGGCCAGCCCGTGAAAAATCCGTTCTGGCATGTAAGGGGCGGCCATCTGAGTGTCAATCACAGCGGCCCGAAGGGACGCGATTCAGGAGCCTTGCATGTTCAAAAACGCTCGATATGCGGCCGCAGCCGTGCTGCTGTCGGTGCTCGCCGCGCCGGCCTTGGCGCAGGACGCCCCGACTGCCGCAACGGTCATCGCCCGCGTCGGCGAGACCGAGATCACCCTTGGTCAGGCCATCGCGCTCCGCGCCCAGCTGCCGCAGCAATTCGCCCAGGTGCCCGACGAAACCCTGTTCCCGGCGCTGGTCGAACAGCTCATCGAACAGGAACTTCTGGCACAGGCGCAAGCCGGTGACCTGACGCTGCGCAACCAGCTGATGCTGCAAAACGAGACGCGCAACTTCCTGGCCAATGCCGCGCTGGTCGAGGTCGCCACCGCCGCCGTCACCGACGAAAGCGTGCAGGCCGCCTATGACGCCTTCGTCGCCGATTACGCCCAGGGCGAGCCGGTGACCGAATACCACGCCGCGCATATCCTCGTGCGCAGCGAGGAAGAGCGCGACCAGGTGGTCGCCGCGCTGGCCGAAGGCCGCGATTTCGCCGAGGTGGCGCAGGAGTTCTCGGCCGATGGCTCGGCCCAGCAGGGCGGCGATCTGGGCTGGTTCGCGGCGGGCGTGATGATCCCCGAGTTCCAGGCCGCGGTCGAGGCGCTGGAACCCGGCCAGGTGTCCGAGCCGGTGCAGACCCGCTTCGGATGGCATGTGGTGAAACTGCTGGAGACCCGCAACGCCACCGCGCCGACGCTGGATCAGGTGCGCGAGGATCTGGTCACCCAGATCCAGCGCGAGGCGACCCGCGCCTATATCGAGGAGCTGCGCGCGGCCAGCACCGCCGAGAACCTCTCGGAAGGCATGGACCCCACGCTCCTGAGCCAGACGACCCTGCTGGACGAGTAAGGGCCGGGCGTCTATCCTCCGCCCCGCAACCGGCCCGTACCCTCCCGGGGGTGCGGGCCTTTCTCATGCCTGAGGAGCCCGCTGGCTATGGCCAAGACGTACAAAGAGAAAGCGAAGAAGTGGAAGGCCCGCGCCAAGGCGCTGGAGGGGCAGGTCGCTGCCACCCCGGCCCCGGCGCCCAAGGCCAAGGTCACCCTCGTCTCGCCGCTCGCCCCCAAGGACGGCTTCCCGGCCCTGCCCGCCATCGCGGGCGTCGAGTTCGCCACCGCCCAGGCGGGCGTGCGCTACAAGAACCGCACCGATGTCATGCTGGCCCGCCTCGCGCCCGGCTCGGTCGTCGCCGGGACCTTCACCCGCTCGGCCACCCGCTCGGCGGCGGTCCTCGATTGCCAGGCCAAGATCGGCCTGCCCGCCCCGGCCGAGACCGGCGCCGCGATCCTGGTGAACTCGGGCAATTCCAACGCTTTCACCGGCGCCCGCGGCTGGGCCTCGGTCAATGCGCTTTCGGCCGCGGTGGCGGAAAAGCTGGGCCTGCCGGAAACCCGGGTCTTCACCTCCTCGACCGGGGTGATCGGCGAGCCGCTGCCGCATGACAAGATCGAGGCCGCGCTCGACGGGCTGGTCGCGGGCCTCGCGCCCGGCGGCATCACCGACGCCGCCCGCGCCATCATGACGACGGACACCTATCCCAAGGGCGCCATGGCCCTGGTCGAGACCGAGGCCGGCCCGATCACCATCGCCGGCATCGCCAAGGGCTCGGGCATGATCGCGCCCGACATGGCGACGATGCTGGTCTATGTCTTCACCGATGCGGCGATCAGCCAGAAGGCGCTGCAGACCATGGTCAGCCGCCACACCGACCGCAGCTTCAACGCCATCACCGTGGACAGCGACACCTCGACCTCGGACACGCTCTTGGTCGCTGCCACCGGCCAGGGCCCTGCGGTGGGCAACGGCCGCTCGGCCAGCGCCCGCGCCTTCGAGAAGGCGCTGGGCGCGGTGATGCTGGACCTCGCGCATCAGGTGGTGCGCGACGGCGAGGGGGCGACCAAATTCGTCGGCATCACCGTGACCGGCGCCGCCTCGGACGCGGATGCCAAACGCTGCGCCCTCTCGATCGCCAATTCGCCGCTGGTCAAGACCGCCATCGCCGGTGAGGATCCGAACTGGGGCCGCATCGTCATGGCGGTGGGCAAATCCGGCGCCGCCGCCGACCGCGACAAGCTCGCCATCAGCTTCGGCAAGATCCAGGTGGCGACGGACGGCCTTGTCGACCCCGCCTACAAGGAAGAGGACGGCGCCGCCTACATGAAACAGGAAGAGCTGGAAATCGGCGTCGACCTCGGCCTCGGCAAGGGCCGCGCCAAGGTCTGGACCTGCGATCTCACGCATCGCTACATCGACATCAACGCCGATTACCGCTCCTGAGAGGCAGGGTTAACAGGGCCTTAACCCGCCCCTTCTTTGTTCCTCAAATATCCTCGGGGGGTCCGGGGGGCAGAAGGCCCCCCGGCGCCTGCCGCCTGCGAAAGCTCTGCTGATGAAGACCCTCCTCGTCTCTGCCGTGGCCCTGATCGACGCCGACGGCCGCGTCCTCCTCGCCCAGCGCCCGCCGGGCAAAACCATGGCCGGGCTCTGGGAATTCCCCGGCGGCAAGGTGGAGGCCGGCGAGACGCCGGAAGCCGCCCTGATCCGCGAGCTGCACGAGGAGCTGGGGATCGAGACATGGCATTCCTGCCTTGCCCCCCTGACCTTCGCCAGCCATTCCTACCCCGATTTCCACCTGCTGATGCCGCTCTTCGCCTGCCGCCGCTGGCAGGGAATCGTCACCCCGCGCGAGGGGCAGACTCTGGCCTGGGTACGGGCGCGCGACCTCACCGACTATCCGATGCCGCCGGCCGATATCCCGCTGATCCCGATCCTGCGCGACTGGCTGTAGAGGCTTGCGAAACAATCGGGCGATTATGTCCATACTGTCGCCAATCGGACGCCAATGGAACAATCAAGTTCCTGATGCCAAACGATAAATGTGACGTTTTTCTGGCGGACCTGCCGGGAATGTGGCAGAAATGGGGCACGGTGAACGAGGGACTAACCATGCTGAAAACGATCATGATCGGCCGCTACCTGAGCATCCAGGGGCAGTTCGTGCGCACGACGCCATCGGGGCTGGTCGTGGTCAAGGTCGGCAACAAGACCTTCATGGGTCGGCCGGTGCAAAAGCGCCACGCCGCCTGAGGGTTCGGCCCGGCGGCGCGAGACCGGGCGCACAGAAAAACACACCAGTGTAACGAGTGACCGGGTGCGGATTCGCGAGATTCCGCACCCTTTTTCATGGCCTTCCCGGCCGGGGCCGGTGTGTCCTTCCCGCCTCACTTCCCGCCCCCGGCCCCGTCTCTCCGGAGAAAATTGGAACCCTCGGCCGCTCTCGCCCGTCTAACCCTGCAGAGAAGTCTGCCAGAGAGAGTTCCATGCCCCTGCTGTCCCGCCGCGCGCTGCTCGCCGGTCTCGCCACGCTCCCCGTCGCCGGCTGCGTCTTGGTCGCGCCGCCGCCGCCCGAGCTTCCCGTCCTCGACTACGCCACCCGCGCCGATGGCCGCTTCACCGTCCCCGCCGTGCCGATCGACGAGGTCCCCGAGGGCCTGCGCCGTCAGGTCGTGCCCTGGGAGGGGGAGCAGGCACCGGGCCAGATCGTCATCCTGCCCGACCAGCGCGCGCTGCATCTGGTGTTGGAGAACGGCTACGCCCTGCGCTACGGCGTCTCGGTCGGTCGCGAGGGGTTGCTGTGGCGCGGCGAGGCCGAGATCTATCGCACCGCCCGCTGGCCGAGCTGGACCCCGACGCCCTCGATGATCGAACGCGACCCCGCGCTGGAACAATGGGCCGAGGGCCAGCCGGGCGGTCCCCGCAACCCGCTGGGCGCCCGCGCGCTCTATTTGCGGACGGTGGCGAGTGGCCATGACGAGGGCATCCGCATCCATGGCACGCCCAGCTGGCGCTCCATCGGCCGCGCCGCCTCGTCGGGCTGTTTCCGCATGATTAATCACGATGTCATCGACCTGGCCGAACGGGTCGGCCCCGGCACGCGGGTGTCGGTGCTTTAGACCCCGAGGCCGCGGGCGAAAAGCCGCGCCAGCCGCGCCATCGCCACCCTGAGCGCGGCATAGCTGCGCACCTGATGCTTGAGGCCGTGCAATGCCGCGACAATCGCCTCGGCCAGCGCGGCGGCCTCGCCGTCGAAGGCCGCCAGCGTCACGCGCCCGGCCCCGGCCTCGGCCCGCAGCCAGTCGGCGATCATCCCCGCCAGCCGGGCCTCGGCCGCCTCGACCAGATCGGCGGCGGTGGCGAAATTGGCGTCGATCAGCTCTTCGCCATGCGGCGATTCGATGAGCGGCATCATCTCGGGGCCGAGCTTGGCCTCGAAGGCCCCGCGCAGCGCCGTTTCGGGGTCGAGGCCGGGCACCAGCGCCGCCTGCATCCGCGCCTCGGTCAGTTCGAAATACCCCTGCACCAGCGAGCGGAAGATGTCCTGCTTGTTGCGGTAATGCAGATAGAGCGCCGCGCGCGAGACCCCGGCGGCACGGGCGATATCCTCCATCGCCGTGCGCTTGAAACCATAGCGCGCAAAAACCTCGACCGCCGCAGCCAAGATCGCGGCGCGGCGGGGATCATCTTCATCAATCGGCAAGGTCTGGCTGGCCATGGTGAAGCGATGACACTTTCCGTCCAGTTTGTCAATTTACACACTGACATTTTTGCGCAATAGTGTCAGAACGTAAGCGGACGGCCGATTCGGGAGGTTCCCATGCCAACGACCCTGACCATCAACGGCACCGACCAGGTGATCGACGCACCCGACGACACCCCCCTGCTGTGGGTGTTGCGCGACGAACTGGGCATGACCGGCACCAAGTTCGGCTGCGGCGTGGGGGCCTGCGGCGCCTGCACCGTGCATATCGACGGCGAGGCGATGCGCAGCTGCCAGGTGGCGCTGGGCGATGTCTGGGGCGAGGTCACCACCATCGAGGGGCTGGGCAACCCGGCGGCGATGCACGCGGTGCAGGCCGCCTGGCTGCGCCATCAGGTGGCGCAATGCGGCTATTGCCAGTCCGGGCAGATCATGCAGGCCGCCGATCTTCTGGCCCGCAACCCCGATCCGACCGACGCCGATATTGACGAGGCGATGGCGGGCAACCTCTGCCGCTGCGGCACCTACAACCGGATCCGCGCCGCCATCCACGACGCCGCAACCCAGATGCGGGAGGACGCGATATGAGCCGCCTTGGCACCATCACCCGCCGCAGCTTTCTGGTCGGCGCCGCCGCCATCACCGGGGGCGTGGCCTTCGGCGTCTGGAAGGTCCGCCAGCCCATCCCCAACCCGCTGGACCCCGGCCAGGGCGCGGCGATGAACGCCTATCTGGTGATCGACCAGGACGGCATCACCGTGGTCTCGGGCCGCGCCGACATGGGCCAAGGGGCGCAATCCTCGCTGGCCATGCTGGTGGCCGAGGAACTGGACGTCGACTGGCAGGAGGTCCGCGTGGCCCATGGCCCGGCCTCGGCCGCCTATTACAACGCGGCGATGGGGGAATCGCTGTTCCCGGTGCCCGATTACGCCATGTCCGACTGGATGCGCAGCCTCGGCGGCGCGGTGGGCGAGGTCGGCAAGCTGCTCGGCACGCAGATCACCGGCGGCTCGACCTCGATCCGCGACGGCTACGAGAAGATGCGCCACGCCGGGGCCTCGGCCCGCGAGGCGCTGAAACTGGCCGCCAGCGCCCGGCTCGATGTTCCCGTGGCCCGGCTCAGGACCGAAGCGGGCGCCGTGGTCGCCCCGGACGGCACGCGGCTCGCCTATGCCGAGCTGGCCGAGGCCGCCGCGCGGATCGAACCGCCGCAGGTTGATCCCCGGCCGCGCGCCGAGTGGCGGCTGATCGGCACCGAGGTGCCGCGCGCCGACATGCCGGCCAAGGTCACCGGCACCCAGGCCTATGGCATCGACACCCGCCTGCCGGGGATGAAATTCGCCACGATCCGCATGACCCCGCGCCTCGGTGGCACAATGCGCAGCGTCGATACCGCCCCGGCGCTGGCCGTGCCGGGGGTCGAGCGGGTCATCGACCTCGGCACCGGCGTGGCGGTGATCGCCCGCAACACCTGGGCGGCGTTCCAGGGCGCCGAGGCGCTGGCGCCCGACTGGTCCGAGGCCCCCTACCCCGCCGATCAGGCGGCGATCATGGCCACCATCGAGGCCGCCTTCGACGACAGCCCCAATTCCACCATGCGCGACGACGGCGACGAGGATCAGCCCGGCACCGAGATCAGCGCCGAGTACCGCCTGCCCTATCTGGCCCATGCGCCGATGGAACCGCAGAACGCCACCGCCCTCTGGGACGGGGACCGGCTGACCCTCTGGTCGCCGAACCAGTCGCCCCTGCTGCAGGAGCGCCGCGTGGCCGAGGCGCTGGGGATCGAGCGCGAGGCGGTGACCGTCAACACCACCGCCATGGGCGGCGGCTTCGGTCGGCGCGGGGAGTATGACTTCTCGGTCTTGGCGGCGCGGGTCGCGCGGGAAATGCCCGGCACGCCCGTGCAAGTCACCTGGTCGCGGGAAGAGGACATGACGCATGACTTCTTCCGCCCGGCGGTGATCGCCCGGATGCGCGGCAAGGTCGACGGCGGCCGGGCCACGCTTCTGGACGGCCAGATCGCCGGGCAAGGGGTGATGGGCCAGCTGCTGCCGCGCTATTTCGGCTTCTCGGCGATGGGGCCGGACCGGGCGCTGGTCGAGGGGCTCTTCGATCAGCCCTATGCCATCCCGCGCTACCGCATCCGCGGCTACACGGCCGACCTGCCGCTGCCGATCGGCCCCTGGCGCTCGGTCGGCTCCAGCCACAACGGCTTCGTGATGGAGAGTTTCATCGACGAGCTGGCCCATGAGGCAGGCCGCGACCCGCTGGACTTCCGGCTGGACCTGGCGCGCCCGGAAAGCCCGGTGGCGGCGGGCGTGCTGGAGGCGGTGCGCGCGATGTCGGACTGGGACGCGCCCCGCGCGCCCGGCACGGCGCTGGGCGTGGCCATGGTCTGGTCCTTCGGCACGCCGGTGGCGCAGGTGATCGAACTGGTGCAGGAGGACGCGGGCATCCGCATCGCCCGCGCCTGGATCGCCTGCGACGCGGGCATCGCCATCGACCCGCAGAACCTGCGGGCGCAGATGGAGGGCGGGCTGATCTACGGGCTCTCGGCGGCGGTGCACGGACAGATCACCTTCGCCGACGGGATGGTGGAACAGCGCAACTTCCCCGACACCGACGGGCTGCGCATGCCCGGCGCGCCGCGGATCGAGACGCGGATCCTGCAGGACAATCCCCATATCGGCGGCGTCGGCGAACCCGGCACCCCGCCCGCCGCCCCGGCGCTGGCCAATGCCCTCTTCGCCCTGACCGGGACGCGGGCGCGGGAACTGCCGCTGGACCGGACCTTCCGCTTCATCCTCTGACCGCGACGCCCGCCGCGACCCCGGGAGGGTTTTGCACCCTCCCGGACCCTCCCGCAGGATATTTGAGGAACAAAGATCAAGGTTAATAAGGGCTTAAGCCCCATCTTTGTTCTGCAAATATCCCGGGGGGTCCGGGGGGCTGGCCCCCCGGCTGCCCACGACGGGGGCAGAGCCTAGTCAGCGCGCGCTCCCACCGCCGCCCCGTCGCGAAGCGTCGCGGCGGGGTAGAGGATCACCGCCTCGCCCTCGTCGAGCCCGCCCAGAACCTCGGCCATGCCTTCGGCCTGCTGGCCGATCGCGACCGGGGTTTGCACCGCGCGGCCGTCCAGCGCCCGGAACACCGCCCAGCCGCCCTCGACCCGGAAGAGCGCGGCCTGCGGCACCAGCAGCAGGTCCGCGCCCTCCCAGACCACCACCCGCACGAAGACCCGGTAGCGGTCGCCCAGCCCCGGGCGCGCCTCGGGCGGGGTGGTGAAATCGAGCCTGAGCCGCACGCGCTGTTCCTCGATCCCCAGGGCCGAGACGCGGGTGAAGGCGGCGGGCTCGATCCGGCGCACCACGGCGTCGAGCTGACCCGCGCCGCCCCAGCGTTCGATCAGTGCCGGCGCGCCCTCGGCCACCCGCACGGCGTCGGTGGACAGCAGGTCCGTCTCCAGATCCAGATCCCCCAGATCGCCCAGCGCCAGCAGCGGCGCGCCGGCGGCGACCAGCCGCGACGAGGGGTCCTCGACCGAGAGCACCGTCCCCGAGATCGGCGCGAAGAGCCGCACCGCCGAGGTCACGCCCTCGTCGCCCCCCGGTTCCATCAGCTGCACCCGGGTCCGGCCCAGCACCGCCTGTTGCAGGTCCCGTTCCTGCCGCGCCGCCGCCAGCGCCTGCGACGCCTCGGTGAAGGCGGTCTCCACCTCCTCGAGCGCGTGTTGCGAGATCGTGCCCGAGGCGCGCAGCGCCCGCGCCCGCTGCAACTCGCCCTGCGCCCGGCTGACCGCGCTGAGTGCGCCGCGCAGATTGGTTTCGGCCAGCGCCAGCGCGGCTTCCGCCTCGCGCACCGCCGCCTCGGCCTGGGCGCGGCTGCGGGCGTCCATCAGCGCGGGCGCCGCCGGGCGGATCACCGCCAGCACCGTCTCGCCCCGCACCACCGCATCGCCCACCGCCACCGGCGAGCGCTCGACGATCCCGGCGATGGGCGCGGTGACCGAATAGGGTTCGCGCACCCGGGTGATCCCCTCGGCCGAGACGGTGACGCGCAGATCGCCCCGCGTCACGGTCGCGAAATCCACCGCCGCGGGCATGGGCCAGAGCGCCCAGCCTAGCCCGCCCGCCAGCACCAGGGCGCCGCCCGCGACCGCGATCCGCCGTGTCCAGCTCATCCGCCTCTCCTCATTCCCGCGCCTTCAGCGCCATTGCCAGATCCACCCGGTCGAGCCGCCGCCGGACCAGCAGCACCGCCCCCAGCGAGGCCGCGAAGACCGCCAGCGCCGCCATCGCATAGGTGCGCCGGGTGATGACGAAGGGGATCGAGATCAGATCGCTCGACATCGCCCCGACCAGCCCCGCCGCCAGCCCGTAGCCCAGCGCCCAGCCCAGCGGGATCGCCAGCAGCGTCAGCAGCATGATCTCGCCCACCAGCACGAAGCCCACCTCCCCGCGGGTGAAGCCCAGCACCCTGAGCGAGGCCAGCTCGTGGCTGCGTTCCGAGACCTGGATGCGTGCGGCGTTATAGACCACACCCACCGCCGTCATCAGCCCGATGATGGTCTGCAGGGTCAGCATGGTCACCATGCTGGTCTGCAGGGTGGCGTCGAACTGGCGGCGCACCTCGTGCCAGTCGGTCAGCCCTGCGACCGCGGGCACCGACTTGATCGCCGAGGTGAGGGCGGGCAACGCCTCGGGGTCGGCCAGCAGATGGATGCGGTTGACCTGCGGCGCCACGCCCATCGCCGCAAAGAGGGGGGCGGCGGCGATATGCGCCTCCTGCCCCATGCCCTGGGCGATGATCCGGGCGACCGGCAGGTCCAGCACCGCGCGCGGCGCCGCCAGCATCTCCAGCCGCAGGCTGTCGCCCACCGCCACATCCAGCGCCGCCGCCAGCCGCTCGGGCAGCACCAGCCCCTCGGCGGGCAGCGGCACGTCCTGCCCGCTGTCGTCCAGAAGCCGTGCCAGCGTCTCGCCCTCGACATGGGCCGAGACCGCGGTCAGCCGTTCGCGATGGCCATGCACCAGCCGCACCGGCATCGAAAAGGCGCCCTCGGCCTGCCGCACGCCGGGCAGGCCGAGCGCGTCCAGCACCGCGCGCTCGGGCTGGGCCCGCGACAGGACCAGCGTGACCTGCTGGCGGTTCGACTGGGTGAACAGCGTATCGGCCATGATCTGCACGGAATCGATCATGAAATAACTCGCGACCAGCAGCGCGACCGAGGTCATGACGCCGAAGAGCGTGATCGCCGCCCGTCCCGGCCAGCGCAGGATCGAGCGCAGGATCATCATGCTGGTCTGCCGCACCCTGAGCGCGCTGACCGCCCGGTCGAGCCATCCGCGCGAGAAGGCAGGCGGCGCGGGGGGCGACATCGCCTCGGCCGGGGGCAGCCGGACCGAGGCCCGGACCGCCTGCAACCCGCCCAGCGCCGCCGTGGCCAGCCCCAGCCCGCCCGCCAGCAGCATCGCGCCGGTGGCCGGGTCGCGCAGATAGACCGGGAAGCGGAAATACTGCTGGTACTGGGCGATCAGCCCGCTGCCGATCCATTGCCCGGCCAGCACCCCCAGCCCGACCCCGGTGACCCCGATCAGCAGCGCCAGCTTCAGGTAATGCCAGGCGATCCCGGCCGAGCCATAGCCGATGGCCTTAAGAAGGCCGATCTGGGTGCGCTCCATCTTGATAAGCCGCCCCAGCACCATGTTGACCAGAAAGGCCGCGACCAGCAGGAAGATCGGCGGGATGGTGGTGGCCATGACCGTGAGCTGGCTCATCTCGCCCTCCAGAAAGGCGTGGCTCATCTGCCGGTCACGGCCATAGGCGCCGGTCCCGCCGTAAGGGTCGATCAGCCGGTCCAGCGCCGCGATCACCGCGCGTTCATCGGCGCCCCGGGTCAGGCGCAGGGCGATCTCGTTGACCGCGCCGCCCATGTCCATCGACGCCTCGGCCGCCGCCTGCCCCATCCAGACCACGCCATAGCGCCGGTCGTCGGGCATCATGGCACCCGGCGCGATCGTGTAGACGAATTCGGGCGACAGAACCCAGCCGGTGACAATCAGCTCCCTCAGCCGCCCGTTCAGCACGGCGCGGAAACGGGTGCCGGGCTGCAGGCCATTGGCCTCGCCGAAGGGTTCGTTGATCGCCACCTCGTCGGGCTGCAGCGGATCGGGCAGGCGTCCCCGGCGCAGCACCGGCAGGTTCAGCACGGCCCCCGTCGCCGGCAGCGAGACGATCCGCGCCGAAGCCGGGGCCTCCTGCCCCGCCAGATCCAGCACCGCCTGAAAACCGATCCGCCCTTCGGCCTGCGCCACGCCGTCGAGCGCCTGCGCCCCGGCCACCAGCGAGGCGGGGGCCCTTGTCAGCGAGGCGAAGACATCGGCGAAGCGGGCACGTTCGTAATAGGCGGCCTGCGTGCCGCCGAGCGTGGCCCGGGTCATCGACATGCCGACCATCATCAGGATGCCGCAGGCCAGCACCGCGGCGATGGCCAAAGCCTGGGCCCAGACCCGCCGCAGATCGCGCAGCATCTTGCGGTCGAGCGCCCTCACCAGCTGACCTCGCGGGGCTCAAGGCGGGTCTCGTTGCGCTCGTCGGCCTTGATCTGCCCGTCGCCCATGCGGACCACGCGATGGGCGATCTGCCGGATCGCCGCGTTATGCGTGACCATGACCGTGGCGGTGCCGAGATCGGCATTGACCGCGGTCAGCGCCTCCAGCACCTGCACCCCGGTCGCGCTGTCGAGCGCCCCGGTCGGCTCGTCGCAGAGGAGGACGTCGGGGCGCTTGGCGATGGCCCGGGCGATGGCCACCCGCTGCTGCTCGCCGCCCGAGAGTTCGGCCGGGAAATGGTCCATCCGCGCGCCGAGCCCCACGCGCTCCAGCGCCTCCTCGGGGCGCATCGGGTGGCGGGCGATCTCGGTCACCAGCGCCACGTTCTCGCGCGCGGTCAGGCTGGGAACCAGATTGTAGAACTGGAAGACAAAGCCGACATGGTCGCGGCGGAAGGCGGTCAGCGCCCGGTCCGAGGCGCGCGTGAGCTCGGTCTGGCGGAAGAACACCCGCCCGCCGCTGGGCCGGTCGAGCCCGCCGAGGATATTGAGAAGCGTCGACTTGCCCGAGCCCGAGGCGCCGAGCAGCACCACCAGCTCGCCCTCGGCCAGGGCCAGATCGACGCCCCTGAGCGCCTGCACCTCGACCGCGCCGGTCCGGTAGACCCGCGTCAGCCCCGAGACCCGGAACACCGTCCCTGTGGTTTGTGCCTCATCCATGCGCCTGTTCTAACCGCCTGCGCCGCGCCCGCCTTGACCCAGCGCAAGAACCCTGGGCGCGCCTCGGCCCCGGGGCAGGCCCCTCACCGGCGTCTCATCCGGGCAGGAAGCGGGGGGCCAGCCCCCCGCACCCCCCGCCAAAGGGGGTTTTCCACCCCCTTTGGGAACCCCCGAGGATATTTCCAGAACAAAGATCAAGGTTAAGAGAGCGTTACGCCGATTTCCCAGCGCGTCATCGCGCCTCGGGCGAGAGGGCCGCCCGGACGAGGCGCCGGGGATGCGTCGTCAGGCCCGGAATGCGGAAGCCATGGTGTTGAGGCGGTGCCGGGTGTCGGCGAAGGCCCGTCACAAAGGCGCGACCTCAGGCGTCCAGCGAGAATCGTGGCGGCCATGGACGCGCAGGCCGGGACTGGCGGCCGATCGTCGGCGCCTTGGGGAAAAGCTTGAGGGTTGCCCGGGAGGTCATGACGTCTTGATTGCCGGATTGACCGGCGAAGCGCGGGTTACGGCGGTCTGGCAAGACCGGAAAGCGGAGGCGGCCGTGCCGCTGCCGGAACCACCCTGTCCCCTGGCGCCCTCCGCCCGAGGAGAAAATCCTGTCGCCGCCTCGCGGGTCGCTCAATCCCGGGCGTGTTCGGACCAGTATTCCTGCAGGCGGTCGGCCATGGCCTGACGCTCGGTCGGGCTCAGGTCCGCAACCTCGGTCGCGAAGGCCTCGCGCGCGGCATCGAGGCGCCTTGCCAGCGCCTCGCGGTCGCCGTCGATCAGCCGCGAGAAGCCGGGCGCGTCAAACGGCTCGGCCCTGAGCGCGTCGAGGATCCGGGCGTTCAGCGCCTCGGTCCTGGCGCGGCGCTCCTCGCGGCCGGGGCGCGGACCTGGCTCGCCCGGCAGGCCCCGCTCGCGGCCCATGGCCCGCAGATCGGCGCGCGCCTCGGCGGGCAGTGCCCGCCAGAGGGCGCGGATATCGGGCTGGCCGGGCATGCCGGGCGGCGCGAAATGCGGACCGCGCAGGGCGCCGCCCGCCAGAACGCCGACCACGAGAAGGTTCAGCATCACCGACAGCACCAGCGCCACGCGCAGGCCGCGGCCGGGCTTGCGGGCCCCGGGCGCGGGGGGGGAAGCGGGGGAAGGGGTCACAGGCTCGGTCATATCCGCCTCATTGCGTCTCGTCGCCGATCAGGGTCAAGAGGTCGCCCAGCGCCAGCGTCTCGCCGGAGGTGGCGGGCGCCCAGTCGGAGACCGAGGGCGAGACACTGGCCGCCCCCTGCCAGAAAGTCGTCACCAGATCCGAGGTCGAGCCCGGCGCGGCAAAGCCGATCCAGACGCCCGCCAGCCCGGCCACGCCCATCCCGGCGAGCGAGGGCGCGCCGCCGACATCGGCCAGCATCGCCCGGAACCGCGCCAGCCAGCCGGGCCGCGGGGCCATGGCCCCCGGCCGGGCGGCCAGCGCCGCCGCCACCAGCCTTGCCTCGAATGCCTGCGCAAGCGGCGCCGGGGCCTCGTCCCGGGCCTCGGCGAAGAGCGCGTCGAGCAGGCTCTCGTCGAAGCCGCCCGCGTCATCCGTCCTGCGATCCGTCGTCATCGGTCATACCCCAGTTCATCGCGCCGGCCCTCAAGCAGCTGGGCCAGACGCCGTTTTCCCCGCGCGGTCAGGCTTTCCACCGCCTCGACCCCGATCCCCATCGCCGCACCGATCTCGGGATTGGTCAATCCCTCCAGATGGCGCAGCACCACCGCCACGCGCTGCCGTTCGGGCAGCGCCGCCAGCGCCTGATCCAGCGCCCGGCGGCGGTCGTCCTCGATCATCGTCTCGACCGCCGCCGGGGCGGGATCGTCCGGCTCGTCGATACTGTCGAAATCCACGCCCCGCCGCCGCCGGAGCCGGTCGGTCGCCAGATTCACCGCCACCCGGTGCAGCCAGGTCGAGGGCTGGGCGCCGCCCGCTTCCCAGCGCGGCGCGATCTGCCAGAGCCGGAGCAGCGCCTCCTGCGTCACGTCCTCGGCCTCGGCCCGGTCCTGCAACAGCCTTGTGGCCAGCCGCAGGATGCGGGGGGCCAGCCGGTCGACCAGCACCCGCGCGGCCGAGGCATCGCCCGCCGCATAGCGACCGAGCAGCGCGTCGTCGCTGAGGCTCTCGCTCTCGGGGGCGGTCATTCGGTCGGTGGTATCCCTTGGCATGACTTTCCGGTAGGTCGCCGGGGTTCGGGAACCCGGGCGCCGAGGCTTCGGCCTAGCGCCCGGGAGGTCATCGTGCAACCGTTACGCGGTCGCCCGGGTCAGTTGCGGACCGGACGCTGCGCCATCCAGTTGATCATCTCCTGCGCGTGGGCCAGTTCCTCGGCGTCGATCTGACCGTCGCCATTGGCGTCGATCCGGGCGAAGCCGTGGCCGCCAGGCCCGCCGCGCATGCCGTCGCGCATTCCGGCGCGGTCCCCGCCGCGGTCGCCACCGCGGTCGCCATGCATCCCGCCGCGCTCACCGCCACGCTCACCGCGCATTTCACGGCGCTCGCCGTCCCGGCCCCAGCGGCCGTGATCGTCGCCGCCGTGGTGACGGGCCATCATCGCCCGCATGCGGCCGCGACCCTCGCCGCGTGCCTCACGGCGCTCGTCGGCCTGGGCGGTCATCGCCGCGATCAACTCGTCACGGTCCAGCGCGGTATCGCCATTTGCATCGCCCGCCGCGATCAGCGCATCGGCGCGGGTGGCGATCCGCTGGGCCCGCATCTCGCTGTGCAGCGTCGCCGAATAGGCGGTCCATTCCTCGGCCGAGATACCGCCCGAGCCGTCGGTATCGGCCGCCGCGAAATCCAGCGTCGGCGGAGCCGGACGGACCGGGGCGCTCTGGGCGAAGGACGCGGCCGGCAGGGCAGCCATCAGCAGGGCGACGGCGGTCAGGGTCTTGGCGTTCATTCTCTCTCTCTCCTATCCGGCGCCGAAGCCTGTGCCGGCGCGTTGATGCCTGTCTAACGGGCCACGCCGGTCATTCCGTCGCAGGGTTTCGGCAAAAGGCGAACTTGACCTGTCCCTTTGCTTGGACCATCTTCTGGCCGACCCCGACATGCCAACCCGACAGGCCGGCGCGCCACTGAAACCCGGCACCCCGCTTGGCCGGTCCGCGACGAAAGGCACCTCATGACCCTGACCGTCACCTCGACCGAACCCGTCGACGACCGCCCGCTGGGCCCGGCCCTGCGCCGCGGCTGGGCGCGCCGCTGTCCGAATTGCGGCACCGGGCGGATGATGACGGGCTATCTGAAGGTGGCCGATGCCTGCCCCGATTGCGGCGAGGACCTGCATCATCACCGCGCCGATGACGGCCCGGCCTATCTGACCATCCTGGTGGTCGGCAAATCCATCATGGCGCTGTATCTGGCCGTCTTCCTCGCCTTCCGCCCCGAGCCCTGGGTGATGATCACGCTGTGCTGGACGCTGGCGCTGGTCATGGCGCTGTGGCTGCTGCCGCGCTTCAAGGGGGCGCTTGTCGCCCTGCAATGGTCGCGCCGGATGCACGGCTTCGGCGGCGAGGATTGAGCGCGCGATGAAGGACGAGGCCCCCGCCCCGCCGCCGATCCGCGATGCCGCGACGATTGTCCTCGTGCGTGACGGCGGCACCGACCGTGCCCGCGTGCTGATGGGCCAGCGCGGGGCCGGTGCGGTCTTCATGCCGTCGAAATACGTCTTTCCGGGCGGCGCCGTCGATCCGGGCGACCGCAGCGTCACTCCCGCCGCGCCGCTGCCCGAGGCCGAGCGTCGGCGGCTGGTGCAATTGCCGGTGACCAAGACCGCCCCCTCGCCCGAGGCCATGGCCGCCGCCGCCGTGCGCGAGCTGTGGGAAGAGGCCGGTCTGATGCTGGGCCGTCCCGGCCCCTGGCCGGGCGAGGCGCCCGCCGACTGGGCCGATTTCGCCAGCGCCGGGATGCTGCCCGCGGGCGATTGCCTGCGCTTCGTGTTCCGCGCCGTGACGCCCACCGGCCGCCCGCGCCGCTTCGATGCGCGCTTCTTCCTGGCCCGGGCCGAGGATCTGGCGAATGATCCCGACGATTTCTCGCGCGCGACGGATGAGCTGAGCCACCTGCACTGGATCGGCCTGGCCGAGGCCCGGGCGCTGGATCTGCCCTTCATCACCGAAGTGGTGCTGGCCGAGGCCGAGGCGGTGCTGCGCGAGGGGCCGCAGGACTCCGTGCCCTTCTTCGACAATTCGGGCCCCGAATCGATGTTCCGCCGGATCGCCTGATCCGCGCGGCGAGCGGCTGACAAGCCCGTGACGCCCTCTTGCCTTGAGGGCCAAGGCGCGAGAATACTTCCCGGTTTTCAACTACCGGGATTGACCCAATGCCTTCATCCTTCCGGCCGCTGCTTTTGGCCCTTGCCGTACCGACCGCCCTGCCCGTTCTGGCGCAGACCACCCCCGTCACCCCCCGCACGATGATCGTCATGGACGGATCGGGCTCCATGTGGGGCCAGATCGACGGCGTGCCGAAGCTGGAGATCGCCCGCAACGTGGTGGCCGATGTGCTGGCCGGGATGGAACCCAGCGCCACGCTGGGCCTGATCGCCTATGGCCACCGCCGCCGGGGCGATTGCTCGGATATCGAGGTGATGGTCGAGCCCGCGCCGGGCAGCGCCTCGGCCATTGCCGAGCGGGTCAACACGATGCGGTTTCAGGGGCGGACGCCGCTGACCGAGGCGGTGCGCCGCGCGGCCGAGGTGCTGCGCTCGTCCGAGGATCCGGCGACGGTGGTGCTGGTCACCGACGGGATCGAGACCTGCGAGGCCGATCCCTGCGCCCTGGGGCGCGAACTCGAAGCCTCGGGCGTGAATTTCACCGCGCATGTGGTGGGCTTCGGCCTCAGCGCCGAGGAAGGCGCGCAGGTGGCCTGTCTGGCCGAGGAAACTGGCGGGCGCTATTTCCAGGCCGATGACGCGGCGGCGCTGACCGAGGCGCTGACCCAGACGCTGGCCGCCCCCGCCCCGGAGCCCACCCCCGAACCCCGGCCCGAGCCGCTGCCGGTCGAACCCGCCGTCCAGCCCGGCCCCTGGTATCAAGGCCCCGGCTTCACCAACGGGCTGCAATTGCAGCCGACCGGCCGCAGCCGCGAGACCGGCGCGCCGATGCCGGCCGAGATCAGCTTCCCCGCCGAGGGTACGGCCGAGATGTGCCAGACCGCCTGCGCCTCGGACGCCCTCTGCACCGCCTGGCAATACGAGCCGCCCGGGTCGCTGTTCGTCGCCGAGGCGCGCTGCCACCTCTACGGCGCCGATGCCGAACTCGATTATTCCTTCGACGCGGGCTTTGCCGCCGGGACCAACCCCGAGGTGCCGCAGCTGACCCGGCCCTTCGAGCGGCCGCTGCCGGATGCGAGCCTCTCGGCACCGCTGAGCGCGCCCGCCCTCAGCACGCTCACCGTCGAGGTGGGCGGCCCGCTCAACCCGCTCGATTACCTCGATATCATCGAGGAGGGTGGCAACCGCCTCAACGCCGTGCCGAGCTATGCCTATCTGCGTGACGGCGTGCCGGTGCGGATCGCCGTGCCCGCCACGCCCGGCCGCTATACCCTGCGCTATGTCGAGGAGGTCGAGGGCCAGCCGCCCCGGATCCTGGCCTCGCAGCCGCTGGAGGTGACAGAGCTGACCTATGCGCTCATGGCGCCGGACAGCGCCCAGGGCGGCGGCATGCTCAGCGTTGATTGGGTCGGCCCCGCCGGTGAGCGCGACTACATCGACATCATCGAGGCGGGCGCCGAGCGCACCAATGCCGCGGCCTCGGATGCCTATGTGAACGAGGGCAATCCCCTGCCCCTGATCCTGCCGCTGGCGCCCGGTCTCTATGACATCCGCTATATCGTCGAAGGGTCCGAGGGCCGCGTCGTGGCGCTGACCCGGCCGCTGACGGTGACCGCGCCGCAGGCGACGCTCAGCGCGCCCGAGCGGGTCGGCCCGGGCACCGAATTCGCCATCGACTTCACCGGCCCCGCCAATGGCCGCAGCTGGATCGACCTCAGCCCGGTCGGCAATGCGGAATTCTCGGGCGAGCTGACCTATGATTACCTCGCGCCGGGCTCGTCGCGGGTGATGCTCTGGGCTCCGGCCGAGAATGGCGATTACGAGCTGCGCTTCGTGGCCGAGGACATGCGCGGCAACCGCCAGATTCTGGCGCGGCGGGCGATCACCGTGGTGCCGGGGATCGTGCCGCCCCCGGCCTCCGCGGCTCCGGCGGCGCCCGGCAAGTGAGCGCGCGGGCGGCGTCTGTCCCCGGATTGACGCCGCCCCTGCCCTGCCCCAGATTAGGGGGACAGGACCGCCCCGATGGGCGGAAGGGATCATGAAAGCGACCCGACGAACCCACTGAAGACGGCCCCGCCTGCGGGTGGGGCGAGGCGGCCGGACCCTTGGGTCCGTGCCGGGTTTTCGCTTGCGCTGCGCAGGCTCTTCAGAACGGAGTCTCTCATGACCCAGGTATTCGACAGCCCCTTCCGGGGGATCACCCTTGACCGTCTGGTCACCAATCCCAACATCGAGGTCGGCCGCTACAGCTATTATTCAGGCTGGTATCACGGCCATGGCTTCGACGATTGCGCGCGCTATCTGTCGCCCGAACCGGGCGCCGACCGGCTGGTGATCGGCAGCTTCTGCTCGATCGGCACGGGGGCGGCCTTCATCATGGCCGGCAATCAGGGCCATCGGGCCGAGTGGATCAGCACCTTCCCCTTCTTCTGGATGCCCGAGGTCGCGGCCTTCGCGGGCGCGGCGAACGGCTACCTGCCCGCGGGCGACACGGTGATCGGCAACGATGTCTGGATCGGGGCCGAGGCGGTGATCCTGCCGGGCGTCACGGTGGGCGACGGGGCGGTGATCGGCACGCGGGCGCTGGTGACGAAGGACGTGGCGCCCTACAGCATCGTCGGCGGCAATCCGGCCCGGCCGATCCGGGCGCGGTTCACGCCCGAGCGGATCGCCCTCTTGCAGGCGATGCGCTGGTGGGACTGGCCGGAGGAGCGGCTGAAAGCCGCGATGCCGCTTCTGACCAGCGGCGATGTCGAGGGGCTGCACCGCTTCTGGCGCGCGGGCTGAGGCCCGGGGGGGCTGCCCGGGCCGGGCGGCCCTTACCGCGCGGGCCGGACCAGCAGCCAATAGGGCTGGCCGGTCCCCGGATCGTCCAGCGCCTTTGCCTCGGTGAAGCCGTGGCGGGCGTAGAATGGCAGGCTCGCCCGATTGAACGTCTCCAGATAACTCACCGCCCGCGCCGCGTCGGCCCTGGTCAGGGTCCGGGACAGCAGACGCGAGGCCAGCCCCTGCCCCTGCGCGGCGGGATCGGTGCCAAGGATCGAGAGATACCAGGCCGAGGTCAGCGCCCGGGGCGTCTGCGCCGCCATCGCCGCGCAGAGGGTTTCATAGGCGGCCAGCCCCTCGGCCCCGATGGACCCAAGGAACGCGGCCTTCTTGGCCTTGGTCGCGGCGTCGGCGACCTCGGCCGCGATGCCCGGCAGATGCCAGAAGGCCCCCGCCTGCGCGCCCTCCTCCTCGACCATGCCGATCACCCGCGCCTCGGTGCGCGAGGCGTCGAGGTAGCGGGCCAGCAAATCCAGCCGCGCGCCCTCGTCCCCCGCCCGGTCGGTCACCGCGCGATAGAACGGATCGCCGATCAGGGCGCGGGCCAGCGCGTGGCAGAGGGCGTCGGGCATTGGCTTTCCTCAAGAAAAACGCCACCCGTTGCGGGGCGGCGTCGGTCTGGCCTGCAAGGCGGGGTCAGCCCCGGCCCGGCACCTTTTGCAGAAGCGGCATGAGCGAGGCCATGTCCGGCCCGTGCTCCATCCCGGTGACGGCCTTGCGCAGCGGCATGAACAGGCCCTTGCCCTTGCGGCCGGTCGCGGCCTTCACCGCATTGGTCCAGTCCGACCAGCTGGTCGCGCTGTAGGGCGGCGGCGGCAGCAGCTTCATGGCCTCGGCGATGAACTCGGCATCCTCGGGCGCGACCAGCGGCTCGGCGCCATCGCGGCAGAGGGTCCACCAGCCGTCCACATCGGCCAACCTGGTCACGTTCTCTTTCGCCACGGCCCAGAAATCGGGCGCGATTTCAGCCGGAACGCCAAGGGCGGCCAGCCGCTCGGCCACCGCCTCATAGGGCAGCGCCTGCACATGGGCGCGGGTCAGGGGCCACAGATCCTCGGCGTCGAACTTGGTGGGCGCGGCGCCGAATTGCGACAGGTCGAAACCCTCGGCGATCTCGTCGAGATTGGCGCGCAGCTCGACCGGCTGCGACGAGCCGAGGCGGGCCATCAGGCTCAGCAGCGCCATCCGCTCCACCCCCTGCGCGCGCAGGTCGCGCAGCGAGAGGGTGCCAAGGCGCTTGGACAGAGCCTCGCCTTGCGCGCCGGTCAGCAGCGAATGGTGGGCAAACGAGGGCGGCGTGCCGCCGATGGCCTCGATGATCTGGATCTGCGTCGCGGTATTGGTCACGTGGTCGGCGCCGCGCACGATATGCGTGACCCCCATGTCGGTGTCATCGACCGAGGAGGCGAAGGTATAGAGCACCTGCCCGTCCGCCCGGATCAGCACCGGGTCGGAAACCGAGGCCGCGTCGATGGAAATCGGGCCGAGGATGCCGTCGGTCCATTCGATGCGTTCCTGCACCAGCTCGAAGCGCCAATACCCCTCGCGCCCCTCGGCCCGGTACTTGGCCTTGTCGGCCTCGCTCAGGGCCAGCGCCGCGCGGTCATAGACCGGGGGCTTGCCCATGTTCAGCTGCTTCTTGCGCTTGAGGTCCAGCTCGGTCGGGCTTTCGAAGCATTCGTAGAACTTGCCCGCGGCGCGCAGCTGCCCGGCCACCTCGGCGTAGCGGTCCAGCCGTTCCGACTGCCGCTCGATCCGGTCCCAATGCAGGCCCAGCCAGTCAAGGTCGGTCAGGATGCCGTCCACATATTCCTGTTTCGACCGCTCCTGATCGGTATCGTCGAGGCGCAGGATGAACTGCCCCCCGGTCTTTTTCGCGATCAGGTAGTTGAACAGCGCCGTGCGCAGGTTGCCGATATGCAGGTAGCCGGTGGGGGACGGGGCGAAACGGGTGACGGTCATGGCGAACTCCTGTTGGCCGCTGTCTTGAACCAGCGGCCGCGATTTGTCCATATCGTCGCCCGTCCCGCCCCTTGGGTTCACTCAGCCTTGGGGCTTCAGTCGCGCCCGGCCTTCATGATGCCCCCGGCGAGCGCCCCGGGGTCGGTGAAGCACAGCTCGTGACTGCCCGGGATGGCGATCAGCCGGAAGAGCCCCAGCTTTTCCGACAGCCGAGGGTGCCAGCCAAGGCTCTGCGGCAGCGCGCAATCCTCGGTGCAATAGAGGTAGGACTTCGGCAGCTCCATCTCGGCCGGGTTCTTCGACAGGCGGATCTTGTCGGTGAAGGTGGCATAGGGATGCGGGTTCAGCACGTCATAGGCGGCCTGCGCTGTCGCCAGATCGGCATCGTTGATGAAAGCCTCGCGCCAGATCGGGAAGGGCAGCACCACGGAATTGTCCGGGCTCGCCTGCGACACCGCATCGAAGAGCGCGACGTAATGGGGCGGCACCAGATCGTTCAGCGCCTCGCCGTCGTTCGGCACGAAAGCGTTCCAGTAGACCAGGCGCCGGATCCGTTCGGGCACCCGGTCGGCCACGCCGGTGATGACCATGCCGCCATAGGAATGACCCAGCAGCACGACATCCTCCAGCCCGTTCCCGGCCAGGTAGTCGACGATCGAGGCGATGGCCTCCTCAAGCCCGACCCGCTTGCTGTCGCCCGGGCGGTTGCCGGCGACGGTCGGGCAATGGACGGTGTGACCTTCGGCGCGGATCGCCGCGGCGACGGGTTCGAATTCGGCGCCCGTGTGCCAGGCACCATGGACGAGTACATAGGTGGTCATCGGCTCCTCCCTCAGCTTTGACTGGACGCCATGCTGGCAGAGGGTCCATCATCCGGCCATGACCCAACCCGCCGCCGCGATGACCCAAACCGCCGCCCCGCCCCGCATCTGGGACACACGCGACGTCCGCGCCGAAGAGGCGTTCGATTTCTACCGCGAGGGGATCTGCGCCGCCTTCACCCCGCTCGCCCCCGAGCTGCCGCCGGCGGCGCGGGCCGGGTTCCGCTCTGTCGTGCGCTCCCATCCCATGCCGGAGGGGGCGCTGAACCATGTCTCGGCCCGCGCCCATGAGGTGCGGCGCACCCCGGCCGGGATCGCCGCCTCGCCCGAACCCTGCTGGTACGTGAACCTGCAATTCGACGGCATCTGCGGTATCGAACAGGCCGGGCGGCGGCTGGATCTGCATCCGGGCGAGGTCGGGCTGTTCGACAGCGACCGGATCTTCACGCTGGATCATTCGCGGCGCCCGGGCCTCAGGGTCGCCTCGCTGCTGCTGCCCAAGCGGCTGGTCGCGGCCGACTTCGCCCCGGGGCCGCACCGGCTGTCCGATCACCCGCTCTATGGGCGCCTGCTGACCGAGGCCGCCGAGGCGCTTGTCGCCGGGGCCGCACGCGGGGCGCCGGTTGCCGGGCTGCATGACGTGCTGCGCACGCTGGTCGGGCTGGCGGCGGGGGCGGAGGCGGGCGAGGCCGGGCCGCTCCTGCGGCTCCGCGCGCTGATCCGCGCCAATGCCGCCCGGCCCGGCTGGAGCCTGGGCGATTGCGCCGCCGAGCTTGGGCTGTCCCCCCGGCAGGTGCAGCGACTGCTCGCGGGCGAAGACGATGGTTTCACCGCGGCGCTCAGCCGCGAGCGGCTGGCGCTGGCGGCGCGGATGCTGCGCGACCCGGCCGAGGCGCATCGCCCGGTGGCCGAGATCGCGCTCGCCGTGGGCTATGGCGACCCGGCGCCCTTTTCGCGCGCCTTCCGGGCCGCCTATGGCGTGGCGCCCGGCGGCTGGAGGCGCGGCGCATGAGCTGGGAAGGACGTTTCGCGCCCTCGCTGGACGAGGTGCTGGCGCTGGCCGAGGCCGCGGTTGCCGCCCTGCCCGAGCCCTTCGCCACCGCCGCCCGGGGCGTGGCCGTGCAGGTCGAGGAAATAGCGCCCGACGACATCCTGGACGAATTGGGCATCGACGATCCGCTTGAACTGACGGGGCTTTATGACGGGGTGCCGCTGACCCAGAAATCCCTGATGGATGTGGCGCAGCAGCCCGACATGATCTGGCTCTTTCGCGCCGCGATCCTGGACGAATGGTGCGCGCGCGGGGATGTGGCGCTGGATGCGCTGGTCACCCATGTCTATGTCCACGAACTGGCCCATCACCTGGGCTGGTCGGACGAGGACATCGCCACGATAGACCGTTGGTGGGAATAGGAAGAAGGGGCCCGTGGGCCCCTTCCGGTGTCGGTCTTGGGTTCGTTTCGGGATCGTCTCGGGCAGGAAGCCCGGATCAGTTGTCGACCGGCTGGACGCTGCGGGCCTCGTCGGCACGGCGGCGGGCGCGGTCATCCATGAACTGGTCGAACTCGGCCTTGTCCTTGGCCTCGCGCAGCCGGCGCAGGAAGTCCGAGAAGGCCTCCTGCTCTTCTTCGAGCCGCTTCAGCGTTTCGGTCTTGTAGGCGTCGAAGGCGGCGTTGCCCGAGGGGCGGTGCATCGCCCAGGCATGGCTTTGGTTGTGGCGGTGCGAGCGGTTGCAGGATTTGTTGAACATGCGCTTTCCCCAGATCATATAGGCAAGAATGGCCAGCCCGATGGGCCAGAAGACGATGAAGCCGAGCACCATGGCGGCGATCCACGCCCCCTTGCCCCGTTCGTCGAGCCACGTTTCGGCACTGCGCGGCCAGGCGGCGATGGCGGTCATTGTGAGGTCTCCTTCGGTTGCGGTGTAAATGTTATTTACATTCACATAGGTGGGGATGGCAAGCCGGGGTTCAAGAGAGAGGTGGAGATTTTTTTGGTTGTGTGTGCGTTGACAGATATTCCTGCAGTAAGGCGGGATCACGTGGGAAGAGCCGGTAGCAGGCGGGAAACACTAGGGATTACAGGGCTTTGGCACGAGCCTGAGCGAACCCGCGGGGCCTCCGACAAAGTTGCAGAAACCGCGCGAAAAGGCGTGTTCGGGACGGTGCCAGGAGCTCGCGACAAGGCCGTTGAACAGGGCCTTGAAGGCTGTTTCTAAAGGCTTTTTCGGACGCACAGTGACCTCTGAGCGGAATTGGAACCTACACGTGGGCGGTAAGTTCCGGCTCTGGCGTGTAAGTTCGCCATAACATGCTGAAATTATGGGATATCCCGACCATACGATCCTCCCGACCAGTCCTACGAACCTACACGCGATTTCCTTTCGTCACGTGGGCGTTGCGCCCCGACCCGCAGTCTACGACACGCTGACCGCATGCTGCGCAGCCGACCGCCGCGCTCAGCATAACTCGATTCGATCGCTCCACGCTGCTTGGTGGCCAAGCAGGAGTGTGTTCGACAAGTCTGGGCGGAAAGCCGACCTTCGCTGTGCATCTCGCGAACGACCGCATTGGCGCAGGAAGCGAACCTACGGTGCAGCAAGGATCGGACATTGCGAAGTTCGTCGCCGAGGAGCTTGGACAAGCCGTGGGACTTATTAGTCAGGTATCGAACCTGACATCACCCACATCCGCATTCTTGGGAATTTCAGCGGAAAAGCGAGCCTTAATCAGTTCCTCAATGCCGTGCAATTGCGATGATCGAATGGCATTTCCTAAGTGCATCATGGCAGAGACTTCAACTTTCGGCTGCTGTTGCAATACAATTTTCCCATCGTTGGTAATTAATGGGCCGCTGTAAAGTACTCCGACGAACCTGACTCTGCTTACGCCAATTTTAAAACTATTGGTCTTTCGGTCGAGATATCCGTTGCGGTCATATACAAAGATTGGCGAGCCAGACGACCCTGGAAAGCAGGCCATATCCACCATGAATTCTTGTTTTCCGCCATATAGCTTAGTCAGTGATGAAGCTGTGTTTCCTCGCCGCGTTATCGGTAGGTTGTTAAAGTCGTCAAATATGCCTCTGGGGCATCCTATCATGATGACCTCTTCAAAGGCATCAAAGTATTGCCAATCGTCATCTTCCGGCACGAGTCCGAAATCTAGGCCAGTATAGAACAGAGGGGTTCCATTGGCCTCAGCTTGATTCAAGATGGGTCCAAATGGCACTGCGCAGAGGTCAACGTCCGGATCCGGATGAGAAATTATAGCGCCAGGACGTGCATCTAAGTGGCAAGGTATGAAACTCCCTGAAGGTTTGGGCCCTTCTGCGGTGTGGCAAACTATAGTGACTTGATCGCACCCCGCAACGACATGCTTATTTGTGATGACGGCCGGGATGAATAGATCATCTGAAACCTTAAAGTTAAAGAAGAATCCAGTTCCGAATCCCACTTGAGCACCGCCTCGAAATGCCGAAATGCGTGTCGTAGTGAGAGTTAATTGCTCCGCCAAAGTCAATCCAGGCATACCCGCAGCCCCTCTGCAATGATAGCTATTCAAGCGCAATGTTCTACAGCCCGAGGTGCAACGCAAGGACTTCTGCGCTTCCACGTTCGAGTGATGCTATTTCCCTTTTGGTGACGCATTTTCGACGGCGAACGTCCGCGTGGGCTGGCAGCGGCGGCATGCTGCGCCTGTTGCGAACGTCCGCAATGGGCCGCAAACCGCCCTTAGGCCAAGACCGACGGAACGGCTCGGTTTGAACATTCGTTCCCCATGTGTTCTCATGGCGCGACGGAGAATCGCCCATGCCAGCAGTCCCAGCCAGCAACCGTTTCAGCAACCGATCGATCCGAGACTGCGCTCGCGACGGCATGATCATCGTCATGCGCTGCAACCACTGCCGTAGGCAGGTCAACTACTGGGCATCCGACCTTGCCCAGGTCATCGAGGATCCCTTCCACGAAGCGCACATCCCGCCCTGGGGCTGCGCCAAATGCCGCACCAGCGAATACATGGTCATGCGCTGGCGCGTGCCCTCGGCCCTGGAGTTGTCCAAGGGATTGACGGTGCGCAGGCCGGTCCGCAAGGTCACAAAGTGGATCTGGAAGGACGAGCGGATCTGATGTGCAATCTCTACAGCAACACCACCACGCAAGAGGCCATGCTCCGACTGGTCGAAGGGATGACCGACAGGGCTGGCAACCTCACGCCTGGCGAGGTCTATCCCGACCAGCTCGGCGCGATCATCCGCCATTCCAGCGATGGCCTGGAACTGGTCAAGGCGCGGTGGGGCATGCCGTCGCCCCAGTTCGCTTTGAAGACCGAACGCGACCCGGGCGTGACCAACGTTCGCAACCTGTCTTCGCCGCACTGGCGTCGCTGGCTGGGTGCCGAGCATCGTTGCCTGGTGCCGCTGACCAGCTTCGCCGAGCCTCGCGGCAAGGGGAAGGGCAACCAGTGGTTCGCCTCCACTGACGGTCGGCCGATGATGTTTGCCGGGATCGAGGTCAGGGGCTGGACCAGCCTGCGCAAGGTGAAAGATGGCGAGACGACTGACGACCTCTTCGCATTCCTCACCTGCGAGCCCAATGCCGAGGTGGCCCCGATCCATCCCAAGGCAATGCCGGTTATCCTGATTGAGCCAGACGACTGGCAGGCGTGGCTGCAGGGCGCCCCCGCGGCCGAGTTCCAGCGGCCACTGCCGGACGGGTCACTTGCGTTGGGTGATGGCGCGACTTGATCCGCGCCGAGGCGCCTCACCAGGGCGACCGGGTGCCAAATCCAGTAGTCAGCGGCGCGGCATTCTGGCCAAGCAGGTGTTCAGAACACGTTCCTGCTCGTCAGGTTGCTGACCCGCCAGTGAGATCAGGACAAACTGCTCCTGGCCCGAATTCTCTGTCACCAGGGACCCCATGAAGGGCGCGAAATCTGAGATCCCGCCAAAGCCATTCCGGCCTGCAACCATACCGCAAACCCAGATCATCCCCTCAAGCGACGGATCTGTTGCTGCGATGACGTCGCGAAACTGAGCGCTTTCAGGCTCCCGCAGACGGCTGGACACCACCGAATGGATCGCCGCGTCCTGATCCCCAGAAAGCGCGACGAGCTCCTGCGCTAGAGCGCTGGTCGAAGCACCCAGGGCAAACGTCATGGCACACACCAAAGCAGATCGCATCGCTACTCTCATTAACTCATTCCCAACTATGCCCGCTCCAAACGACTCTCCCCAGGCAGCGCACGCGTGCAGCGTCTGACCCCGTGCGGGCTTCTGGCAGATGCGCCGGATTGTCCGACATGAGGACGAGCGCACGGCCCTTGTCCAGGAGGATGCGCTTGATCCTCACCCCTCCATCTAGATCGACAAGGGCGAAGACCTTGTTGTGTTCCCAGGTCGCGCGGTCCTGATCGATCAGAGCCAGATCGCCAGGGCGCAGCTCTGGCGCCATGCTGTCGCCGGTGACGGTGATCAGCGTCGCTCGATCCGGCTTCACCCCAATCTTCCGCAACCAGTCTCGGCGAAAGGCGAGCCTGCCTGCCACTTCGGGCGTATCGTGGTTCAGCGCGCCGGTTCCGGCGCTGGCCTCGACGGCGAGGCGGAGGATCGGCGCGAAATCGTCGCCATCAACTTCGAGCGCTGGCTGCGCTCCCGGATTGTCACGCCGCTTCCCGAGATAGAGCTCAAGATCGAGCGCCTCAGCGATAGCCGCCATCCTCTCAACAGAGGGCGCTGAACCCTTCTTGATACTCTGGATCGCTGTGTTGTCGGCCTTTCCGAACGCCCTCATGCCAACATCAGTCTGGCTGAGGCCCAGCTCGCGCCGCCTCGACTCAATCAGATCATAGATGGCGGCGGCACTGAGCATGGTGGAAAATTACACCAATGCGCATTTTGCACAAGTCCGCCCCTATGGAAATAGTCCGTTTCTAAGCGGTGCAAAATTTCCATTGACCATCGGTATAAAATTTCCATAATGGCCTTATGGAAACGAACCACCTCATCACCCTCGCCGCCATCCTCGCCGCCCATAAGGGCCGGTCGGAAACGACCGTCGCTGGCTGGTGCGGCGTCCACAAGCGTCTGTTCGCCCGGTTGAGCGAGGGGAAAGGCTGCCGTGTGGACACCTACAACACGGCCCTGAGGTCCTTTTCGGAGCTCTGGCCCGCCGACCTGGAATGGCCGCGCGACATTCCCCGTCCCCCCAAAAGCAAGAAGGAGAAGGCAGCATGATGCGCTTCATCCGGGCGCTGCGTGCGCTCGAGGATCATTGGCTGGGCGACCTGATCGGGGCGCTATGCCTCTTCGCCGCGCTCTGGCTGGGCCTGATGGCCGGGGCGGTGATGCAATGACCGTCTCGACCAGGATGCACAACCAGCCCAAACCCGTGCACGCCCGGTTTCGCGCCGAGTACGCGACCGGCCGCGGTTTCGAGATCATCGATCCGACCGGGCGGGTGGTCGGCCGCGAACAGAACCGCGCCATCGCCCTGAACCGCGCCGAAGCCCTGCAGAAGGAGGCGGACACCGCCGCCAAGCGCGGCCCCCGCCCCTGCCTGTGCTGCGGGCGGGAATTCCTCAGCGACGGCATCCACAACCGGATGTGCAATCCCTGCCGCGGCCGGGCGGATCCGCTCGACCGTTACGGCTATGCGGGTGGCGAAGGCGGCCGCAAGGCGCGCCGGGGCTCGGGGTTCTGACATGACACCGAGGCTGATGACAATCGACCGGGTGAAGGTCGAGGAGATCGACACCAAGGGGCGGCTGCGCCCGGTGTCCGAGGCAGGCGTTGCGGCGCTCATGGCCTCGATCGACGAGACCGGCGTGATGAAGGACGCGATCCATGTCCGCCAGAAGAAGAACGGCACGCTGGCGCTGATCGCGGGCGGGCACCGGCTGGAGGCGGCGAAGCGGCTGGGCTGGGCCGAGATCGAGGCCAAGGTCTGGACGGACGTGACCGACGACTGGTCGCGGCTGATGGAGATCGACGACAATATCGCCGGGGCCGAGCTGAACCCGCTCGACACCGCGCTGTTCCTGGCCGAGCGCAAGCGGGTCTATGAGAAGCTGCACCCGGAAGCAAAGCGGGGGGTCGCGGGCGCGGCAGCACGTTGGGATGCAACTGACACGATGTCAGTTGCATCTTTCGCCGACGCGACGGCTGAGAAGTTCGGCCTTTCGCAGCGCCATATCTTCCGCCTGATCGCCGCCGGAACCCGCCTTGATGCCCGCGATGTGGCCCTGCTGCGCAAGGCGCCGCGGCCCATCACGCTCAAGGACCTGGCCGAGATCGCCAAGATCAGCCAGCCGACCGACCGTTATGAGGTGGTCGAGGCGCTGGCCGAGGGGCGCGCAAAATCCGCCGCCGAGGCGCGCCGGGCAATCGCCGCGAGCGAGGGCAGTGCTGCCCCCGTTGAAGACCCTGTTGAAGCGGGTTTGAAGGCCCTCAAGACCGCCTGGTCCCGCGCCCCGAAAGAGGCCCGTCGCCGGTTCTGCCGCGACCATGGCGACGAGATCTCTGCCCTTCTCTTCGAGGGGTCGCCGGAATGACCGAACTCGCCCCCGCAAAGCATTGGTGGACGGCGCAGGAGCTCGCAGATGCGGCCCTGCCCGATCTGCCGACGACGCGCCAGAATGTTGAGCGCTGGATCGCCCGCGTGAACCTTCGGGCCAATCCCGGCCTCGCGCGCCGTCGCACGGGCCGCGGGGGCGGCTGGGAGTATCATTGGAGTGCCCTGCCCCTCGCCGCCCGGCGCATGCTGCTGGCGGGCGCGGCGGAACCAGTGCGGGCCAATGCCGTGACGCGGGGCCAAGCCTGGGACTGGTTCGAGGGTCTGCCCGAGGACGTCCAGGCAAAGGCGCGCGAGCGCCTGGCCGCCGTGCAATCGGTCGAAGCGCTGGAGGGACGGCTGGGCCGCGATCTGGCCGCGCGCGAGGTGGCGGCGATGCGCGGCGTGAGCCCGCGCACCCTGTGGAACTGGCTGGCTCTGGTCGAGGGCGTGCGCCCTGACGACCGGCTTCCGCATCTGGCCCCGAAGCACCGTGCGGTGGTGCGCAAGATGCAGCGGGCCGAGTTCGACGAGGAGTTCTTCGACTGGCTGAAGGCTGATTACCTGCGCCTTGCCGGGCCAAGCTTCTCATCCTGCTATCGCCGCGCCGAACGGGTGGCGAAGGACAAGGGCTGGACGCCTGCCCCCGAGCGGACCATGCGCCGCTATCTGGACGCGCGGGTCTGTCCCTTGGTTTCGACCGTGTCGCCGCAGACCTTCAGGACATGGGCTACCGGGCTGCTGCGTGCGTCGTATCAGCGGCGGAAGTCGGTGCGTCGCACATCCGCGAGCGGATGTTCATTCTGGCCCACGCCGACCTTCAAGAGCGCAGGCAATCGGGCCTGCATCATGTTGACGCCGGAGCGGGGGGTGGTGTTTCAGACCGACATGAACCAGACCGGGAGCCAGGTCGGACTGAAAAACGCGGCGAGCTCCTGGACGCTGATGTGGACCTTGCTGATGGCCGCGGGCTGAACACCCCAGAACCCGGTCTCTTCCCCCCGATGCCGGGTGATCTTGCTCAGTGGGGAAAAACACTCCGAACGCGCCCTTATCTTCAACCCTGCCTTCACCGACTGGATGATGGGATGGCCTTCGGGCTGGACCGACCCGCTGCGGCCGGTAACGGGGTGGTCCCAATGGCTGCGGCGAGGGCGTGGCGGATGTTGATGCACCAACTCTAGTCCTGGCACCGCTACGTTTGAGGCGGCGTAGATCCCTTCCCCGCGCGCCGGATCTGGCCGCGCTCGAACTCGACCGACAAAGAAGCGCGCGACCAAGACAACTGCACGGTCGCCAACCACGATCAGGGCTAGTGCTTGGGACATTCGTCGCTGGCGCGGCTGAAGCTGTAGCGGTAGCTGTAGCTGTAGCTGTAGCTGTAGCTGAGGAAAAGAGTAACCGTGCCCCCACGGGCTGCGTCTCGTCCATTCTGCTCAGAAGTTGGAGCCTCTGGCAAACTCGGCGCGGTTCACAGCGATCATTTTCGCACTACGACTCTGCTTGGCAGACTTATAAAAACATGCAAAAAATAAAGAGCTAAGTCCGCGTGGGAACGAAACGGCTACCGAACCAAATCGTTTGCCGTTTGAAGACGAAGTTGTGGGAATGACGCAGAACGATCCAGAACCATTGCAAATCAAGCACCTGAATCGAGTGGATCTCTGCTCGCTGTCACTCAGATATGCTTTTTCGGATCTAATTTATCGCTTCAATGAACGCGAGAAGTTTGAGACCCGGAAGGTACTGGACAAACAGAAAAAACTCATGGCAGCACGAAAACTTCGGCAAGCGGTCAACAGGACGCTGATACATCACCAAGAAGGGATCTTGCGAACCTACAACCGCGACACACGGCCAGACGACGCAGCGCTTGCGCAAGCGATGATTGTGACAATTCCTGCGATATGGAGGACCGCAAGGTTTTTTTATCGCAACGCCCTTCCAATTCAAAGTGTCGGAAATCTGTCGGAGATTACAAATATATCTAGACAGATTATATCTAATAAGCTGAGCCTATTTCGAAAGGACCACGACGGATACATAAAAATTGGCAAAGTATCTGGGATCATGATGGAGATGGTCGACATTCCAGGACGCGAGCAAAAAGGGCACAAAATGGTCTTGCTCGAGCCAGCGAATATCGCCGGCCACCTCCCCAATGCGATTGTCATCTACGGGCCAGACCCTAGTATTGGAAAGCAAATAGAGGGGGAGGAGATTACCGAGGAACTTGCTAGAGCTCGACTTTTTAAGGAAATAGGGCGCCCCATTTTGGAGCTCCAAGGAGAATCTAAGAATCTTATAGAAATTATCAAATTTTTAGACGACAAAATCTTCGCCTCAAGGTACTTCGTTGAGGGTAACAAGGCACGTCTTATCCACGGTGACGAGCCGCTTGCATTTCGAACGCTGAGCATTCATGCTGGAAGCTGGCGGCGTAGCTCAGTTGGTTAGAGCGCAGCCCTGATCAGCCGTGTGGCCCAGGCTAAGGTCGGACGTTCGAATCGTCCCGTCGCTACCATCTTCCGCCAGAGACGAGGCAAGAATGATCGCTTCAGCCGCGCAAGAGATCAAAGCAAGCAAAAACATACTGTTACATAAGTTATCGGTCGCAAGACGCTTCAATCCGACGGATGCACGGATCGCGCACAACCAACGGATAGTAAAGACTTTATTCCCAACCATAAGTCCGTGAGCGCTGGGTTTGCGCAGATGCGTCAAACTTCTCGTGTCGGGAACGAAGAAGCCGGCAGCGCAAACCCATAACATGGAGTATGGAAATGAACTTCAGCAGCAGAGTTGCGTCCGCAACCTCGGCACTTGCTCTCGTCATTTCGGTGACTGGCGCGGCGCAGGCCGCGTCCTCCGGAGTGTGCAACCGAGCGCACAGCAATGCTGTGGCACAGACCAACCAGCATATGAACCAATGGGCCGCGGGCATCGAAGATGCCGGCCTGCCCCGCAACCTCACGGTTGCGATGCTGGAGGTCATCGAAGCAACTCGCGCAAATGCACTGGCTGAAGCAGCCGCAGCCCGCGACGATTGCACCAACAGCACTGCAGCGCCTCAGGACATCATCGACGCATCTGTGTTGGTTATCTCCGGCGGCCTGTCGGCGCTCTTCCCAAACAACATGGCGTACGTCGATATATCGGAGATAATGGGCGGCTACCCACTCGGCGGCCCCGATGCCCTGATCCCGCGCTTTCGCGAGCAGATTCTTGGCAACGGTAACGGCACCATTGCCAACATCATTCGCGACCCTATCCGTTGCGTGACCTTTCGTCGCCGCTGCTAAGCACCGTTGACAAACCATCTGGGGTGGCGCTGCCGCCCCAGAACCGCCTTTGGGTCGCCAGTCCGAAGAACACCCGCCTAGCGGCCAACGCTATGCTTCCACGCGACCTCGCGCCGTTGCTGCCGGAATCTAATGAGATAGAAGGGCTCCCAAGACATGCATCAACGCGACAGACACACTTTTCGGTATCAGCATCGAATGCTATCCACAGCTGTACGCAATGAGGGTGGCGCAGCAATTGTATTGATCGCTTGCCGCCCGGCCAAACCGTTTGATAGGCGATGACTTGCGGCACAAAGACCGCCGGGCGCCCCCACTGCGGGCTTAGCCTGGTGCAACAAACCGTGTCAGACTCTGCAAGAATTGCTGGCGCGCCACATGGGAAGGGCCGCTAGCAGGCAGGAAACACTAGGGATTACAGAGCTTTGGCAGGCGGCTGGGCGAGCCCGCGGGGCCTCCGGCAAAGTTGCAGAAACCGCGCGAAAATGGGCACCCGGCGCCTCGACAGGGGCTGACCGAGAAGGCCTAAGATGTTGCCTTGAAGGCTGTTTTTAAAGGGTTTTCAAGGGCGCGTGGACTGACCTGGCACGCTCGGAACCTTCAACTGGGCGGAAAGTTCGCGCCTTCAGTAGAAAGTTCCGGTTAAGTTTATGAAAAAACGAGGAAAAGGAAGAGACCTGCTTCAAGATTGATCCAACCGAACCTTCAACTGATTTTCGCCGGATCTGGAGCGGCCGAGACAGAAGGCCCGGCAACATGCGATCTGCTGCGAAGCGCGCAGCACACCTGGACACCACATGCACCAACCCTCTGAGCGAGGCACAGTTGCCCAAAAGCTCTCGTAAAAGCGGCAGGAATGGGCAGGGAGCTGCCATCTGCTGCGAAAGTCACGAGTGGCAGAAGTGCGCAGATAGTGAACCTTGCAAAGTTTGGCGCGCTTCCCGACAGCGGACCTTCGTGCAGACTTCGGCGACCGACGACAGATAGCCTTCTTTGATAGATGCTGCAGCGTGGACGAATGGCTCCTTTCGCATTTCAAGGTAGTCTCTGAATTACCACTTGCATCGTGAGAATTATAGACCCACAATACAAACCGTAGTAGTCGCTTTCAGATAGCTTTCACACAAGACTCTCGCTTCTCAGGAAGGAAAAATGCAACACATAGCAATAGAAGTGACCGAGCGGGATATTGACGAATTGAGGAGCGAATTCAATAATAGAAATATAAAGGTCGATGTAGTTCGATCGAATGGATTCGATGCCTCTTCAATTGTTACATTGATTGTAGAGCTTTCTCCAGTCACTGCCGGCCTAGTTGCCACTTTGTATGGCATTAGAAAGAGATCGGAAAAACATATAAAATTGAAGCATCGTGGAATCGAAATTAAAGGTGTATCGGAAGCCGCCCTCTTGAAGATACTGGAGCGCGCAGAGAAGCTGGATAATTAGCTCTTGATATGAGTATTGACAGTTATATCCATGCCACGCGGAAAAATTTCCCGAAACGAGCAACCAACTCAGTTTATAGAGACGAAATTTTCCCGCTGTTAGATATTCCTTCGGCAGCGTCCGGTCTGAAATTTTGCCCCCTTATCCCGATTGTCACTTATTCGTACTCACGTCGCGTCGAATGCGTTGAGTTCGAAGGTCAGGAATATCTGATTTATGACCAATACATGGGGCAAACATTTAACGTCTTTAACAGACTGGCATTTGATGACGGTAATACCGAAGCGCGCGTGATATACTTTATGAAGTATGCGGCAGAGCGGCTGTTGCAGCTTGGCGACGAGCGCAACGCTCTCATCTTGGCAATTATCCATAGCAATCTAAAAAGGAACTCCACATATTTCTCGAACGCAAGTCCGACAGAGGAGCGCGGTCTGTCGATTTTCGTTCAAGAGCTTTATCTGATGGCTCATGAAATATATCACTCTCTCCTCAAGCGGAGCAATGGCTTGAGTAGAGATTCAAGAGATCATGCAAAGGAGTTCTTGGAAGGTAGACTACGGACACCCAATGAAGAAAATTTATCAAGTATGAGCAGCCAAGTTGATCGCGACTTTCATGCCGTTATGAGTGTTGCGTTAGGCTTTGAATTGGATATTGATGAGGAGCTAATTCGCGAACTGTGCTGCGACAGGCTTGCGTTGAATTTCTGCGCAACTACAGTTCCGCACTTGTTCGGTCAGAGTGTTTTGCAGCGAGTCCTGACATCTTGTTATACAGCACATCTGTTCACTAGGATGCTTACATTTATTGATCAGGATTTGGCGAAATTTTCCGAGGGCATTGTCGACGGTGAAGGAAATTTTGATAGTATGTTGAGCAGAGACTATGCAGTCCATCAGGCTAGAAAGGCATACATTCGCCAATGCAGCTTCTACTATGCGGCGGATATAAACCAAGGCTCAGAGAAGACTGGCGTCGCGGGCGGTCAAGCGGTACTATCATCGATAGATTTATTTAAAGCACTCGAAGAAGTCCAGAGTTCCATCCAAGAGAATCTTTCTGGCCCCCTACTCAGTATTAACCGTGCCTTTGTAACGGGCGAAATATTAGATGATTTTTCATTTGTAGGAGACGCTGTTGATGAACTTAGATCGACAAGGGAGTCAGACTTGGCCGGTTTAGCTGAAAGACTCCTTGGCTGGTGAACACATGTTGTCCGCAAACTTGCATCACGCTGTACCGGTTTCTAATGAGCTAGCATTTGAAGCGAGCGGAGTAGTTTTGGAGCAATACCGGAAAAGTTGTTGACGCCGTGTTCTGGCGATTTTCGACCCGGACGTCCGTAATGTGACACTCTTTTCCTTAAATTCTCGGATGGCGACCGCTGGCTGGTGATCTCACGGGAAGCAGCCATTGGCGTCACCGATCCAAATGATAGTTTTGTCTCGCATTGTGTGAGTTCGCGACCTTCGTGGTGAAGGTCTGCTAGCACAACTCCGCATCTGGGGCCTTGGGTCCGTTTTGGGCTCAAAGCTACTCACGGCCCCGCTGCCAGGCGTGATCCACACCGCGGCGCAGTTTGAACATTCGTTCCCCATGTGTTCTCATGGCGCGACGGAGAATCGCCCATGCCAGCAGTCCCAGCCAGCAACCGCTTCAGCAACCGATCGATCCGAGATTGTCCCCGGCACAGCATGATTATCGACATGCGCTGCAACAGCTGCCGCAGGCCGGTCAACTACAGGGCATGCCCGCGACCTGATCGCCACCTGGGTTACCGACTACAACACCGAAAGGCCCCACTCGGCTCTCGACTACCAGTCGCCCGCAGGCTTCGCACTGCACCTGACCACCGTAATCGCCCGACCCGCTGCACGCGATGAATGCTCCGCGCGTCGGGCGATTGCCCACCCCGCGCCAAAAGGCGTAGATCAACGACCGGCTCCGGTCGCGGCTGGATGAAAGACCAGTGGCAAGTCACGCCATATGGTTGTGACGCCGCATGTCGCCCAGAAGTCCCGGCACTCCGCCATCGACGGCAGAACCGCCCGGCACCTCAGCCATGCCAAATCTCAACAATGCTGGAAGAAAAATCGAGAAACCTTTCGACTGGGTCAAAACCGTCGGCGGCATGGCACAGACCATGTATCGCGGCATCGAGCGCGTGCGGGCCCGGTTCACTCCGACAATGACGGCCTGCAATCGGGTGCGGCTGCCGAAACTGCTTGCGGGCTGACGAGGGAAAGCGCCGCCGGGGCTTCCGTCCCATGAGCCAGCTCACCCCGGCATCCGCGCAGAGGGAAACCGCTCCTCCCTGCAGGCTTTTTCAGCGGCCTTCTAAACCCCAGAACTACAAACATGAATCTGTCGGTCGGATGGATAGGGCGACAAAGCCTAGTCAGCGTAGCATTGGCTTACTATTTGCTGGGCATCGACGAAAGTCTCCTGGTATGTTTGGCCATTTGAAAAGGCCTCATCATAGAGCAAGCGCATCATAATTTGGTCGCGCAGTCCGTAATTGTAGTAGAGCGGTGGGGGAAGTGCTTGTCCGCGCCAACGGACATTGGAGAACAAGCCAATATCTCCCTGAGGATCGCCACGCAGCCCACTTGCATTGTAGAGCTCCTGCCGGACGCAGGAGGAGATATAGTCTGGAGAACGGTTGAACTCTGTATTGATAAAAACAAACGAAATCTCTCGATGCCGGGTCCACTCTGGCATGGAGGTGAAACAGGTGTTTTCTGGTCGAACAAACCTTGAGAGTTCACGTTGGAAACCGGGCCGACCGTCGAAGAGGTCGATGGCATCATGGACGTTACTCCTGTCTATAAAGAAAATAGCGATCCAGCCACCGAGCAATGGCTCACCGAGACTCGCAGTCTCAAACTCCACGGAGAGCATAGCCTCTTTCATCATCAAATAGGAGTACATTGCCAAGGCGCCTGCCATGGAATCCAATTCCTGGAGAATGCTAATCCCATGTAGCGTAATGCGCACATCCATCCCTCTCCTCAGGAGCGACAGAAAGCAATCATTGCAATCCGGCCCAGAATCCACGTGATGAGCCATGTAAGAAAAATCAGACACAAGGGAATAATCGTTCTCGGAGTCATATCTTCGAATAAATGCACAATCATTTTCGCTAAGCAGCATCTGGGCAACGCTGGCATCAGGTGCGAGTACAATTAATGTCATCACACTAAGTGCGGCGCCCCTGCAAGTCCCTGAAATCGAAAATGCACCTTCCGCCCCTTGAGAAGCCGGATTGCGGGGAATATTCTTTAGGTTCATGCGAATACTTTTCGTTACCAAGCTCCAAGTTGAGACATAAGGAGCAATCGCGGATCGGAGAGAAGAGCCAGTGCTGCCCCCTTGCGCACCAATAGACTTTCAATTTCCGTACAACTTCACGAAGCAGTCGCCCCCAAAACACTTCGCGCGGTGGTCAACCAGCTCAATTCATCTATGGTGCGCGGATCGGTCGCCTCCATATTTGCCCTTGTCGAAAACCTATGCGGTGCCCCAAAGTCGCAAGAGCTTCTTAAGGCTTACACTAGAAACTTGAGGTGATCCAGCGAGGTATGTTTCGGCGCGCCAATGTCCCTTCCACGGTCGATCTTTGGATGCGACTGGCTCTGCTGCTCTATTCGGAATGAGGTTTGATTCGTCTCGTTCCGAGATATCTTCAACGCATGCAGCCGGTCCCGGGCGCTCCGAGTGATCTGAAGCGGTTCATGAATGCGATGCCGATCTGAACCTCTGCATCCAGACTGTCGAAGTCTCTGACCATGATGCGCTCGCCGCGGAGCTTGATGCATCTCATCTTGGCCTCACCGTGACTTCTTCGGTGATAGCTGGACCATTTCTGCCAGCGGGCGCGAGTGAAGCCTTTGCTGGCACGTAACGCATTGTCTCGCGCCTGCAGGCTGAGTTTGCGGCCCTTCCAGCCCCTGGCAACTCGCCTTGGTGCTATGGTGGCACGGTGGCAACGGCCACTCGCGCAGCGCTGGGCGTGCGGCAACCTTTGGTGTCATGGAATCCGCTGGCGGTGATAAGGCCGATCCGCCCTTCAGCCGGACTCTGCGCCAGCAGATCGGGCTAGAACGGGCGCATCCTCTGCTCGAAGGCTAACGTGCTCGCACATCTCAAGCGAGCTGCCGCATGCGTTGTCGCAAAGCAGGGGCTTCGTCGCTATCTCGAGAGGACCTACGCCAGGTCACTGGACAGAATAGTTGATGAAGGCGTTGGCGATGCATAGGTCGACCGAATGCTCGAGGACGCGTCTCCTCAAGACTGCTGGTCGAGCGCTGCAACTCTTCCTGTCAAACACTGCAAGACCTGTTGTCGCGCTACACTTGCAGTGTTTGACATCGAAAGCTGCAACAGTCGGCCCGCCGCGCGGCCCGGGTCGCTTGGCGCCAGCCGGGCTGGGGCTGCCGATGGCGCCCGGCGGCGGTCAGTCGTCGGGTGGAGAGGGCAGGGTCAGGCGCTGGATGTCGGTCTCCAGCTGGGCGATCACCTGGGCGGTCTCGTCGACGCGCTTGCCGTCGGGCAGGGTGTAGATGGCGGCGCGGGTGCCGTTGCGGTAGTCCGACAGCAGCGCCTGCAGGTAGCTGCGCTGCGTTGTCAGCCAACGGCGGTATTCCTCAATCTGTGTCACGGGATCGCACTCGAACTGGGGCAGGACAACCAGGAGCAGATTGCCGCCTGCGTCACGCCGGGGCCATTCCCCATTTCAGGGGAGGCCGCCCTGCCCCGGCCGACCCCGCGCGGCGCTCAGTCCAGCAGGCCCAGCGCGATCGCCGCGCGGGCGGCATCGGCACGGTTGCCGAGGCCCAGCTTGCGGTAGATGTCCTTGATGTACTGGTTCACCGTATGCTCGGATATCTGCAACTCGAAAGCGATCTCGACGGTGCGGATGCCGCGCCCCAGCAGACCCAGCACCTGTTGTTCGCGGCGCGACAGATGCGCCGGGGGCAGCTCGATCCTCGGCTCGGTCTGGGCCCGAAGACAGCGGGCATGCGCCAGCAGATTGGCGATCTTGAGATGCAGCTGGTCGAGGTCGATGGGCTTGGTGATGTAATCCGTGGCCCCCGCGCGCAGCCCCTCCAGATGCGACTCGCGGTCCGACAGCGCGGTCACGAACAGGAAGGCCGTCGCCGCATTGACCTTGCCCGCCCGGCGCAGGTCCTGCAGCAGCACGAACCCCGACCGGCCGGGCAGGATCACGTCGCAGAGCACGATGTCAGGGGTCACGGTGGCGAGGATCGCTTCGGCCTCGTCGCCGCTGGCAGCCGTCAGCACGCAATGTCCCGCCCCTGCCAGTTCGTCGCGCAGTTCCTCGAGCAGCGCCGCCTCGTCCTCGACGCACAGGATGGTTGCACCTTTGTCCGAAGCCGTCATGCCGGGTTGCTCCCCCATCCTTGCAGGCAGACCGAGAAGGTGGTCCCTTCGCCCAGCGTCGACGTGACGTCGATACGGCCCCCGTGCAGGTCCACGAATTGCGCGGCCAGGCTCAGCCCGACGCCGACACCGGGAAAGCGGTGCGCATTCGGGGCCCGGTAATAGGGTTCGAAGATCGCGCCCATCGCCTCCTCGGGGATGCCGCAGCCGACATCGGTGATCGAGCAGCGGACCAATGTGCCGTCCTTCCAGGTCGTCACCTGCACCGGGCCGGTCGGGGCCGAGTATTTCAGGGCGTTCGACAGAAGGATGAGCACGACCTGTTCCAGAAGGACGGCGTCCCCGTCCAGAAGCAGGGGATCGGCGGCGAAATCGCAGTCGATCTTGCGGTCGGGTTGCGTCGCTCGGGTCTGCGCCACCGCGACGGAGGCGATCGCGTTGAAATCGACCCGGCTGCGCTTGCCCTCGATATCGCGTTTCTGAAAGGCGGCGGTTTCCAGAAAGCCGCCGATCAGCCGCTCGAGCCGCTCGGCCGCATCGACGATCTTGGAAAACCGCAGGCGCATTTCGGCGTCGATCTGCCCCTCGGGCCGGCGGACCTGACGCTGGGCGGTCATGTGAATGATCGACAGCGAGGTGCGGAACTGATGCGCCACGGTGACCACGAAACTGCGATAGACCTCTTTCGCGCGCCGCTCTGCCCCCAGCGCCTCGCGCAGCTTCACGGTGCGGTCGGCGATCGTCCGCTCCAGCTGCCGCTGATGCGCCTCAAGCTCGGTTCGGACCCGCAAGAGGCCGCGCGTTCGCCGGATCAGCAGCGTGGCCATCGCCAGCCCGGCCAGGACCGCGCCGATCACCGAGGCGGTGAGCAGGTTGGTGGCCCGATGCTCGCGGTCATGCAGCATGAAGCGGGTCCGCCGCTCGGCAAGATAGGTCGCAATCGCGATGCCCCGCGACACCTCGGCCAGCTCGGCCGCCAGTCGGGCGCTGTCCGGGTCCGGCTCCGTCACCGGGGCCGCGTCAAGGGAGCGCAGCAGGGCCATCGCGCGATCCACCGCGGCGCCCTGCCCGATGGTGGCGAAATAGGCGCGCTGGGGGTTGGTCGCCAGCAGGTCGATGCGGCTGAAAAGGATCTCGAATTGCAGTGCCCGATCCTCGGCCGCGGCCTCGGCCGAGCGCAGCAAGAGCGAGAAGCGCAGGCTTTCCCGCTCGGCCTGGGAGGCCGCCCAGAGGTTCGATTCCGCAAGTTCCTGTTGCAGGGCGCGCTGGACGGCGACCAGCCAGACCATCGAAATCGCCGCGAGGATCAGGAAGGCCAGAATGGTCACCGCCGACAGGAACGTGCCCCGCGTGACGGTCATGTGATCTCGATCAGGGTCAGTTGCCAGACCCAGCGCTCGTCGAACTCGGGCGTCTGCAGGGCCGGGGTGGTGTCGCGGGGATAGATCAGCCAGAGCGGGCCCTTGTCGCGCACCAGCATCGGCTGACCATTGGCGTTGCGGGCGAGGATCGGATCGAAGGCGAAGGCATCTCTGGCCGGGACGTCGACGCGGAAATCGTTCAGCGCGGTCAGCGTCAGCCGGCGGAGCGCCAGATCATCGGCCGTGACACCGGTCAGCACGAGGATATCGCGCAAATACGGGCCGCGGAAGGTCTGGAGCCCGTCGGTCCAGACCGTGTGGGTCACGATGTCGTGCCAGGTCAGGGCGGCAAGATCCTCTTCGTCATACCGCTGGCGGGACCCGTTCGGCGACACCACGGTCAGAAGCGGACGGTCCCGGGCCCGCGCCGGGCGCGGCAAGGCCGCCGCCGCAACAGCGGTCGTCAGCAAGCCACGACGAGACATCGTGTCGGGGCGCAGCGTCGGCATCAATCGGAGACTCCATCCCTCGGACAAAAAGGTTAAGCGGTTAACCGCCCCCTGTCAAAACGGTGGTCCTTCACGACCGAAGGGCGATGCGCCGGACCGATCGGCCCTCGGACGCCAGCGCCTGCGCCGGCGGTTGGAACCGGCGCAGGGCTGGCGGCCGCATCCCATCGGGACAGCGCACCAGACGTCGTCGACCTCAATTGTCACTCGGGCCACGCATAAATTTCGCCGACTGCTTCCCAATCGCATCGCGCGGGCGCCTGCACCATTCCCCAATTCGGGGGAGTGCCCCCGGCCAGCCGGCGCCCCGGCCGCCCCTCCGGCCCCGCCCCTCCGGCCCCGCCCCGGCGATTGCACGCGCCGGCCGGGACTTGTATGGCAAGGAGAGGTTACGAGGAGATTGGCATGAGCCGCGCATTCGTCTTCCCCGGACAAGGGGCGCAAACCATCGGCATGGGGCGCGATCTGGCCCAGGCCTATCCGGCCGCGAAAGCCGTCTTCGACGAGGTCGACGCGGCGCTGGGCCAGACCCTGTCCTCGCTGATCTGGGAGGGCGATATCGCCGAGCTGACGCTGACCGCCAATGCCCAGCCGGCGCTGATGGCCACCTCGCTCGCCGCACTGCGCGCGCTCGAGGCCGAGGGCTTCGCCCTGACCGACGCGGCCTTCGTCGCCGGGCATTCGCTGGGCGAATACTCGGCCCTCGCCGCGGCGGGCTCGCTCAGCGTGGCCGATACCGCGCGTCTCCTGCGGATCCGCGGCGAGGCCATGCAATCGGCGGTGCCGGTGGGTGTGGGCGCCATGGCCGCGCTTCTGGGCCTCGATTTCGCCACCGCCGCCGAGGTCGCGGCCGAAGCGGCCCAGGGCGAGGTCTGCCAGGCCGCCAACGACAACGACCCGGCGCAGGTGGTGGTCTCGGGCCACAAGGCGGCGGTCGAGCGGGCGGTGGAACTGGCCAAGGCCCGCGGCGCCAAACGGGCGCTGATGCTGCCGGTCTCCGCCCCCTTCCATTGCGCGCTGATGCAGCCCGCGGCCGAGGCCATGGCCGAGGCGCTGGCCGGCGTCAGCATCGCCACCCCGACGGTGCCGGTGGTGGCCAATGTCCGCGCCCAGGCGGTCAGCGACCCGGAGGCGATCCGCCAGTTGCTGGTCGAGCAGGTCACGGGCTCGGTCCGCTGGCGCGAGTCGGTGGCCTGGATGGGCGAGCAGGGCGTGCGCGAATTCTGGGAGATCGGCGCGGGCAAGGCGCTCTCCGGCATGATCCGCCGCATCGACCGCGAGGCCGAATGCAAGGCAATCGGCACGCCCGCCGATATCGCCGCGCTGAAGGGCTGAGGGGTTTCACCCTCGCCCGCCGCTGCCGCGGCTGCCTCAGGCGACCGGAGGCGGGGGGGTGAGCGGCGTCTTGGAAACGCGCCAGTGGCGCGTTTCAGCCGCGAACGCCGCGCCCGTGGCGCGGCCGGGAGCCCGCCCCCCGCGCCCCCTGCTTCAAGGAGGGTTTTCCACCCTCCTTGAAAATCCTCCCGAGGATATTTGCAGAACAAAGATGGAGAACAGAGGGCGCTTGCCCCTCATCTTCGTTCTGCAAATATCCTCGGGGGTCCGGGGGCAGAAGGCCCCCGGGGCCAACCCCAAGCGCCGTCCTCTCCGCGGCGGGAGGCGCGCGGGGTGGGCGGGTGGGAGCGCGCCTCCCGCCGCTGTGCCCATCCGACAGGCGCCGCCGGATCGGGCAGCGGCGCCCAGCCAGCGGGCAGCGCCGGGGTGACGGCGCCTCTGGGCGGCCCGCGGCTTGTCCTTTGGCCCCCGGGCGATACACTTTCCCCGTCAGCCCAAGCCAAGTCGAGGTCCCCATCCCCGATCCTGCCGTCACCCGCAGCCTGCGCAGCCGCCTGCACGGCTTGCTCGTCACGCTCTACCCCGGGCGCGACGCGATGGCCCTGACCGGCGCCGTGATCGCCGCCTTCTGGCCCGAGGGGCGCGCCCGGCGCCAGCGGCCGCGGCGGCCCTCGAACGCGCTCTGGTCCGAGCGGGACGCTATGGTCATCACCTATGGCAATTCCATCACCGACGGCAGCCACAAGCCCTTGGACCTGCTGCTGGATTTCCTCGACCGGCGGCTGGGCGGCGCGCTGAACGGCGTGCATATCCTGCCCTTCTTCCCCTTTACCTCGGACGATGGTTTCGCCGTCACCGATTACACCCGCGTCGATCCGGCGCTGGGCGACTGGCCCGATATCCGCCGCATCGGCGCAGCCTTCACGCTGATGTCCGACATGGTTCTCAACCATGTGTCGAGCCAGGGCCCCTGGTTCACCGAGTACCGGCAGGGCAAGCCGCCCTATGACGGCTTCTTCAAGGAGGCCTCGCCCGAGGACGACCTCTCGGCCGTGGTCCGCCCCCGCACCACGCCCCTCCTGCGCGCGGTCGAGACCAACCGCGGCACCCGTCATGTCTGGTGCACCTTCAGCCACGATCAGGTCGACCTCGATTTCCACAATCCGGAGGTGCTGCTGGAGATCATCCGCCTCCTGCGCCTGCATATCGACCAGGGGGTGCGGATCATCCGGCTCGATGCCGTGGCCTTCGTCTGGAAGGAGCCCGGCTCGCCCTCGATCCACCTGCCGCAGACCCATGCCATCGTCAAACTGATGCGCGTTCTGGCGGATTTCGCCACCGAAAAGGTCGTCCTGCTGACCGAGACCAATGTCCCCAAGGCCGAGAACCTCAGCTATTTCGGCCGCCGGGACGAGGCGCATATGGTCTACAACTTCCCCCTGCCGCCCCTGGTGCTGCACGCGCTTCTGTCGGGGAATGTGCGCCATCTCAGGCGCTGGCTCCGGGCCATGCCGCCCGCGCCCCTGGGCTGCGCCTATTTCAACTTCACCGCCAGCCATGACGGGATCGGCATGCGCCCGGTCGAGGGGATCCTGCCGCCCGACGAGGTGCTGCGGCTTATAACCAGCATCCAGTCGGCGGGTGGTCTGGCGTCGATGCGGGCGCTGCCGGGCGGGCAGCAGGCCGTCTATGAACTGAATTGCGGCTATTTCGACGCCATGAGCCGGACCTTCAACGGCGAGGAAAGCGCGAAGATCGCCCGCTTCCTCTGCTCGCAGACCATCGTCATGTCGCTGGAGGGGATCCCGGCCTTCTACATCCATTCGCTGCTGGCCACGCCCAATGACCACGAGGCGGTGACGCGGCGCGGCATGAACCGGGCGATCAACCGCCATCGCTGGCATTATCCCGACCTGCTGGCGCGGCTCGACGATCCCGCCAGCGATCAGGCGCGGGTCCTGTCCGAGATGCAGCGCCGCCTCCGCATCCGCTCGCGGCAGGCCGGTTTCCATCCGAACGCCACGCAATTGACCTTGCAGCTGGAGGACCGGCTGCTCGGCGTCTGGCGGCAATCGCTTGACCGGCAGCAATCCATCTTCGCACTGCACAATGTCTCGGACGAGGCGCTGGAACTCGACGGCTATGCGCTGAACCTCATCGAGGACGAGGAATGGCGCGACCTCCTGAGCGGCGAGCGGATCACCCCCGACGGCCCGATCCCCTTCGCCCCCTATCAATGCCGCTGGATCAGCAATATCGGCTAGCCGGGCTCGCTGTCCTTCATATCCGCCGCAACCGCGGCGCGGAAATCGGTCAGGAAATCGGGTTCGGCGGCGTTGACCAGATTCCAGTTGGGGATGAAGGGCAGTTCCTGCGGGTTCTCCAGAAACACCTGCCCGGCCTGGATGATGTTCTCGGCGAAAAGCTGGATCGAGCGTTCCTCGGCCGGGCGGTCGAAGCTGAGGCCGTTCATCTGCGCGTCGTTGGAATAGACCTCCAGCATGTCCAGCGCGCGGCGATAATAGGTGGCCTTCAGCGTGCGGAAGATATTGGGGCTGAGCACCACGCCATCCGCCGCCATCTTGCGGAAGATCGCCTTGCAGATGTCCATCGACATGCGGTTGAGGCCGGTCTGCGCGTCCTCGGCCGAGAGGTCCTGATGCTTGTGGTCGTAGACATCGGCGATCTCGACCTGACAGACGGCGCGGGGCCCGAGGTTGCGCCAGGCCTCGGACAGGACGCCGATTTCGAGCCCCCAGTCGGAGGGCATGCGCAGGTCGGGCAGCGTCGCCGTGCGCATGGCGAATTCGCCGGACAAAGGGTAGCGGAAGGCGCGCAGGTAGTCGATGTAATCGCTGTCCCCCAGCACTTTCTTCAAGGAAATCAGCAGGGGGCTGACCAGATTGCGGGTCACCCGGCCGCCCAGCCGGTTGTTGCCGATCCGCGGGTAAAAGCCCTTGGACAGGTGATAGGGAAAGGCCGGATGCGCCACAGGATAGACCAGCCGCGACAGCATTTCGCGGTTGTAGGTGACGATATCGCAATCGTGGATCGCCATCACCGCGCTGTCGGCGCAGGCGATCAGATAGCCGATGCAGCCCCAGACGTTGCGGCCCTTGCCCGCCTCGATCGGCCACAGGCCGTGCGGCTCCAGCCGCTGCATCAGGCTCTGGATCCGGGGCCCGTCGTTCCACAGCACCACATGGTTGATCGGCAACCGGGCAAAGAAGCGGCGGGCGGCGCGGAATTGCCCCTCATCGGCAGCGTCGAGGCCGATGATGATGCGGTGCAGGTATTTGACCTTGGCGAGTTCGGCCAGGATGTTCTCCAGCGCCGGACCTTCCAGTTCGGAATAGAGGGACGGAAGGATCAGGCTGATCTTGCGGGTCTGGGCGAAGGTCTCCAGCCGGTATTCCAGTTCCTCCAGCGGGCGGGTGCGCAGGTTGTGGAACTGGGCGATGTTGCCGTTCTGGTGGAAGTCAGCCATCCGTCTCTCCGATCCCCAGGCGGTCCAGCACCGCCGCCATGCCCTCGCGCCAGCCTTCCGGGCCGGACGCCCCGGTGCGGATGACTCGCGTCTCGTCGGGCAAGGGCGCGATGCCCGGCCCGTGGTCGTTGCGGACGATCACCGCGTGATCAGCGGCGGCCAGCATCTCGGCATCGTTGGGCGCGTCGCCCAGCGCGATGGTCGTATCGGCCTTGAAGCGGGCGGCGAGGTCGGCCATCCGGCCCGCCTTGGTGCCGCCGAAAGACAGTGTCAGAAAGCGCCCGCCGCGCCGGGCGGTGATGCCCCGGGCCTTGAGCGTCTCGAGGAACGCGGGCAGCGCCGCCTCGGTTCCCTGCCAGAGGCCGGGCTCGGAATGGGCGCGGGTCTGCGCCAGCGCGGCGGTCTCGGGGGTCAGGCCGGTCAGCGCCGCGACCTCGGCCGGCTTCATGTCGCCGAAGCCGCGGAACGGGGCGGCGAGGCGCGCCAGTTCCGCCCGGATCCGCCGGTACGCGCTGTCGTCGAACGCCCCTTCGGCCAGCGCCGCGCCGTTCTCGACAATGGCGGGCCAGCGGGTCAGGCCGAGGTCGCGCTGCCAGACCGCGATCTCGGCCGCGGTCTTCGAGGAGGCGAGGATCACCGGCACCCCCAGCCCCGCCAGCCTGTCCAGCATCGGCCGGGCGGGCCGCGCGTCATAGGTCCGGTGATTCAGCAAGGTCCCGTCGAGGTCGGTAAAGACGATCAGCCGCACGCGATCTCCCTTCCCGACAAAGCCTAGCACGCTGCGGCGCGGCGACCACCCCGAAAGTCCGCTTTCCCCGGCCCCCGCCCTGCCCTAATGTCGCGCCCATGACCGCCGCGACGACCCTCACCTTTTCCGATGACCAGGCCGCCGCCTGGGATGCCCTGGCCGACGTCATGCAGAAGGCGGGCGTCGATCTGGCGGGTGAATCCTCGGACGCGCCCGACCCCGACGCCGACAAGGCGCTGATGGCGGTGATCGGCAAGGCGGGCTCGGGCAAGACGATGCTGCTGGCCGAACTGACCAAGGCGCTGGACGCGGCGGGGGTCGAAACCGTCAGCGGCGATTACGAGGGGCGGCGGCGCAAGGAGCGGCGCACGCTGGCGATCCTGGCGCCGACCAACAAGGCGGCCTCGGTCCTGCGTAACAGGGGCGTGCCCGCGACCACCATTCACCGCATCCTCTATACCCCGGTCTATGACCCGGAATACGAGAAGATCGCCGAATGGCTGGAGGGCAATATCGAGCGCCCGGTGATCGAGAACCTGCCCGACACGGCGCTGGACCGGGCCAAGGCGTTCTACGAGACCGTCAAGTCGATCCCCGGCGCGCTGGCCGCGGCGGGGCTCAGGGGCTCCGATTTCATCAAGGGCTGGAAACGGCGCGAGGATCCGCTCGATATCGGATTTGTGGATGAAAGCTCCATGCTGGACGCCCGCCAGATGGAGGATTTGCAGGAAATCTTCCAGACGCTGATCCTGTTCGGCGACCCGGCGCAGCTGGCGCCGGTCGGGCAATCGGGCGAGATGGTCTTCGACACGCTGCCCGAAAAGCAGAAGCTGGTCCTGCACCGCATCCACCGCCAGACGCAGGACAACCCGATCCTGGACCTGGCCCATGCGGTGGCCGATCCCGCGTTGGAATTCGAGCAATTCGAGCGGATGATCGAGGAGACCGCCCAGCGCGACGAGCGCGTGGTCTGGGCCGGGCGGGTGGAAAGCGACCTGATGGCGCGCTCGCCGGTGCTGGTCTGGCGCAACGCGACGCGGATCAAGCTGATCCACGCCTTCCGCGCCGCCCATGGCGCGCCGGAAACCGACCTCATGCCGGGCGAGCCGCTGATCTGCGACGGGCTGGAATTGCCGCTCAAGCACCGCAAGCGCCGCATCGACCTTGAGGCGCGGGGCCTCATCAAGGGCGCGCAATGCGTCTACCTCGGCCCCGGCAAGCGGCCCGGCTTCTCGCGGCTGCATGTCTTCGGCGCCGAGGAGCCGCAGGTCTCGGCCGCCTCGATCATCAAGATCGAGCGGGAGGGCGAGGAAGAGCCCTTCATCCCCTTCGCCGCGGGCATGGGCGCAGCCTTCCTGCATGGCGCGGCGGTGACGATCCACAAGGCGCAGGGCAGCCAATGGCCCGAGGTGCAGGTCTTCGCCCCCGACCTCTTTGTCGCGGCCCGGATGGGGCGGACAGAAGCCGGTGTGGCCCTGTGGAAACGGCTGGCCTATGTGGCGATCACCCGGGCCGAGCACCGGCTCTATTGGGTGGTCAGAAACCGGCTGGCGCGGCCCTCGGGGCCCCTCAGGATTGACGATCTGGGCGGCACGCCTGCCCCCTTCGCGCTGGAAGCACAGGGCGAGTAAGACGCCCAAGACGCACCCTGCATGCGTCATTTTGTAGCAAAAAGCGTCGCTTGCGGCCTTTCATGTCGGTAACAGACGCGTTACGCAGGGCGATCCGGTGGGAGACGCCCCCGGAAAATAGCGAAACCGATAACCAAAAAGGAGGGAAGGCTTGTCCGATTCCACCGACGGCGACGCCATACCCGCCCCCGAGGGGCCTGCAAATCTGATCGAGACCGATTACGAAATCGGTCAGAACAACGTCCAGCTTCTGGGTCTGGACATCCATAACCCGGTCTTTGCCGTGTCCGGTCTGTCGGTGGTGGCGTTCGTCATCATCACCATGGCCTTCCAGAACACCATCGGCCCGGTCTTCACCGGCATGAGGGATTTCCTCACCTCGACCTTCGACTGGTTCTTCCTGCTGGCCGGCAACATCTTCGTGCTGGTCTGCCTTGGCCTGATCGTCTCGCCCCTGGGCAAGGTGCGGATCGGCGGCCGGGATGCCACGCCCGATTACGGCTATGCCGGCTGGTTCGCCATGCTTTTTGCGGCCGGAATGGGTATCGGCCTCATGTTCTATGGCGTGAGCGAGCCGATCTCGCATTATTCCACCTCGTTCGGCGGGGTCACGCTGGAAAACGGCGTGCGCACCGACTGGGCGCCGCTGGGCGGGGCCGAGGGCGATGCCGCCGCCTCGCATGCGCTGGGGATGGCGGCGACGATCTTCCACTGGGGCCTGCACCCCTGGGCGATCTATGCCATCGTCGCCCTGTCGCTGGCGCTTTTCGCCTATAACAAGGGCCTGCCGCTGACCGTGCGCTCGATCTTCTACCCGATCTTCGGCGAAAGGATCTGGGGCTGGCCCGGGCATGTCATCGACATCCTGGCGGTCTTTGCCACGCTCTTCGGGCTGGCCACCTCGCTGGGGGTCGGCGCGCAACAGGCGAATGCCGGGCTCAACTACCTGTTCGGCGTGCCGATCGGCACCACCTCGCAGATCGTGCTGATCGCGCTGATTACCGGCGCCGCGCTCTTCTCGGTGCTGCGGGGCCTCGATGGCGGGGTGAAACTGCTGTCCGAGGTCAACCTGGTGCTGGCCGCGGTGCTGGTGCTGTTCATCCTGTTCGCCGGGCCGACGATGACGCTGTTCGGCGATCTGGTCGACAATGTCGGCGCCTATGCCAGCGAGCTGATCCCGCTGTCGAACCCCTTCGGCCGCGAGGATGCGAACTTCTCGCAGGGCTGGACGGCCTTCTACTGGGCCTGGTGGATCAGCTGGTCGCCGTTCGTCGGCATGTTCATCGCCCGCGTCAGCCGCGGCCGCACGGTGCGCGAGTTCATCACCTGCGTGCTGCTGATCCCGACCGCCGTCTCGATCGTCTGGATGACGGTGCTGGGCGGCGCGGCGCTGGACCAGCTGATCGTCGAAGGCTTCACCGGAGCCCAGGACGCGGCGCTGGAACTGAAGCTCTTCGAGATGCTGACGCAGATGCCGCTGACCTTCATCGCCTCGCTCTTGTCCATCGTGCTGGTGATCGTGTTCTTCGTCACCTCGTCGGACTCGGGTTCGCTGGTGATCGACACGATCACCGCGGGCGGCAAGGTCGATGCGCCGGTGGCGCAGCGGGTCTTCTGGGCCACGTTCGAGGGGCTGGTTGCGGCGGCGCTGTTGATCGGCGGCGGGCTGGGCGCGTTGCAGGCGATGGCGGTTTCGACCGGCTTCCCCTTCGCCATCGTGCTGCTTCTGGCCTGTTACGCCCTCATCAAGGGCCTGATGGACGAGCCTCGCTGAAGCAGGCCACGCTGAAACTGGATCGGGCGGCAGGGGAACCTGCCGCCCGTTTCGTCACGGGGAAAGTCTCAGCCCGCCAGCGACCGTGACAGATGGTCGAAGGTCGCCCGGTTCGGGCAGAAGGCCAGCGCCGCCGGATCGACCGGCGCCTCGGGCTCGGCCCGGGCCATGAAGCGGTGGCAGGTGGCCAGATCCGTGCAATGGTTGCAGCCGTGCAAAAGCTCGTGCCAGACGCGGCGGTCGGCCAGCAGATCATCCACCTCAAGCCCGTAGATCCGTGCCATGGCGCCGACCCGTACGGGCACATCGTCGGGCAGCACCGCCAGCGACAGCGCCTCGGTCCGGCTGACGCCCAGATCGGCGAGTTCGGTGTCGGTCATCGCCTCGATCTCATGCATGTCGCGACTGAGCCGGAACATGCGCAGGAACCGTTCCATCATCAGGAGCCTCCCTTGCGGCTGCGGATCTTCGCCCCTTTCCTAGCCGCCCCTGCCCCGCCGCGCCTTGATCTGGCTCAAGGCGCCCGTTACGCAGGGACATGATCCGCGCTTTTCTCGCCCTGCCGCTGCCCGAGCCGATCCTCGACCGGCTGACCATCGCGCAGCATCGCCTGCCCCTGCCCCGCCCGCTGGAGCCCGAGACCTTCCATATCACGCTGGTCTTTCTGGACCGGCAGCCCGAACCGGTGCTGGAGGACTTCCACAATGCGCTGGAGGCGATGGCCCGGTATGCGCCCCTGCTCAGGCTGGACGGTCTGGGCAGTTTCGGCGGCAATGACCCCGACGCGGTCTTTGCCCGGATCGCCGGCGACGCGCGGCTGAGCGCGCTGCACATGAAGAGCGCCCGCGCCGCGCGCGAGGTCGGGATCGAGGTGCCGGGACGCAAATACGTCCCCCATGTGACGCTGGGCCGCTTCCGCAAGGGCGAGGCCCAGCCCGAAGCGCTGGCCCGCGCCATGCAGGCGGTCGAGCCCCTGACCTCGGACCTGTGGCTGGCCGAGGAAATGGTGCTCTACCGCTCCACCCTGCGCCCCGAGGGGCCGGTCTACGACCCGCTCGCCCGCTACAAGCTCGGCTGACCTTGCGCCGCCCGCGCCCTCTGCCTAACCTGCCCCGAAATCAGGAGGCCCCCATGCATTGCGTCTTCGTCCAGTTCCGCTGCACCCCCGGCAAGACCTACGAGGTGGCCCGCGCCATCTATGACCGCGAGATCGTGTCGGAATTGTTCTCGACCTCGGGCGATTGGGATCTGATCGCCAAGGTCTATATCCCGGCCGACGAGGATGTCGGCCATTACCTCAGCGAGAACCTGTTCGGCGTGCCCGATATCGTGCGCACGCTGACCACCATGACCTTCAAGGCGTTCTGAGCCATGCCGGTCATCGTCATCACCGGGGCCAGCGCCGGGATCGGGCGCGCCACGGCCGAACGCTTTCTGGCCGAGGGTTGGCAGGTCGCGCTGCTGGCTCGCAGCGCAGGCAAACTGGCCGAACTGGCGGGCGACAATCCGGACGCGCTGGCGCTGGAATGCGACGTGACCGATGCGGCGGCGGTCGATGCGGCCTTTGCCGCGACCATCGCGCGTTTCGGCCGGGTCGATGTGCTGTTCAACAATGCCGGCAAGGCGATCCTCGGCACGCTGATCGACGATCTGTCGGTCGAGGATTGGCGGGCCATGGTCGACGTGAACCTGACCGGCATGTTCCTCTGCGCCCGCGCCGCCTTTCGCCAGATGCGGCGGCAGGCGCCGATGGGCGGGCGGATCATCAACAACGGCTCGGTCAGCGCCCATGCCCCGCGCCCGGGCTCGGTGGCCTATACCGCGACCAAGCACGCGGTGACCGGGCTGACCAAGACGCTGGCGCTGGACGGGCGCCCCTTCGACATCGCCGCCGGGCAGATCGACATCGGCAATGTGCGCACCGCGCTGGCCGACCAGATCGCCAGGGGCGTCACCCAGGCCGATGGCAGGCTGATGGCCGAGCCGATTATGGAACTGCCCGAGGTGGCCTCGGCGGTGCTGCACATGGCCAGCCTGCCCAAGGGGGCCAACATTCCCTTCCTGTCGATCATGGCCACCAACATGCCCTGGCTGGGTCGCGGCTGAGGTTGGGCGGAAAAGGCGTCACGCGCGGGAACCGGAGACGGTGCCGCGCGTTTCCCTTTCCCCAACAAGCAATGAGACAATCATGAAACCGCTGATCCTCGTTCTGACCCTTGCCGCTGTCACCGCCGTTGCCGGTTGCGAAACCGTCGAAGGCGCGGGCCGCGACGTCCAGGCTGCCGGCCAGGCCGTCTCCAGCACCGCCCGTCAGGTCCAGTCGGATATCTGACGGCTATTGCTGGCGGATCAGCCGGAACAGGGCCGAGGCGCCCCAGCCGGCGACGATGGCGATGGCCAGCGCGAGAAAGCCGTAGAGCAGGGGTTGCTCATAGGCCAGCTCGTGCAGCCAGCGCTCCAGCCCGTCCTTGCGCACGAAGATCGCCGTGCGGAACTGGTTCACCACCTCGCCATCCTGCACCAGATACATGCGCGTCGTATAGGCGCCCTCGGTCAGGTTGGCGGGGAGCCGGACATTGGCGCGAAACAGGATGTCGCGGTCGAGATGCACGAACCGGTCAAGCGCCATGTAATGCGCCGAGCGTTCGCGGATCCTGAGCAGCGCCTCGGCGAAGAGCAGCGCCTGCGGCGAGCCGTCGCCCACCTGTTCCGCCCGGATCGCCTGCCGGGCCGAAATGCGGTATGCCGCATCCGCCTCGGGCGAGAGGATCTGGTTCAAGGGACCCGAGGTCGCCACGGCATAGAACGACGGGACCGAGGCCATGGTCACCGAATCCACGTTCATCCAGATCCCGGCGCGGCGGTCCTTGCGCCAGACGGCGATCGGCTGGCGCGGCCCCTCGATGACGATGATGACGTCGTAATCCACCCCGCCGGCCGCCTCGGCCTCGGCTTCGGCCAGCAGATCCTCGGCCGTGCGGCGGATGGCGCCGAAGATCAGGATCTCGGAACCCGAGAAGCTGGCGGTCAGGGCGACTCGGTTCTGGCTCAGCGCGCCGACGATCTCGCCCGCCCGCGCGGGCAGCGCGACGAGGAGCAGCAGAACCAGCCAGAGCGCCCGCATCAGAAGCCCCCCAGAACGCGGACCGAATACAGCTCGTCCGGGCGGATCAGCAGGTCGGTCGCCACCTTCAGGCAGACCAGGATCACCAGCAGCGCCAGCAGGATGCGCAATTGCTCGGCCTTGAGCCTTGTGCCGATCTGGGTGCCGAATTGCGCGCCGATCACGCCGCCAAGGATCAGGAAGAAGGCCAGCATCACATCGACCGAATGGCCGGTAACGGCGTGCATGACCGTGGTGTAGGCGGTGGTAAAGATGATCTGGAACAGCGAGGTCCCGACCACGACCTTGGTCGGCATCCCCAGCAGATAGATCATCGCGGGGACCATGATGAACCCGCCGCCGACGCCCATGACCGCCGACAGGACACCCACCGCCGCCCCGACCAGCAGGGGCGGGATCACGCTGATATAGAGGCCCGAGACGCGGAACTTCATCTTGAAGGGCAGCGCGTGGACCCAGGTGTGCTGGTGCAGCTTGCGCCGGGGCGAGCCGGATTTCTTGGTCCGATACCAGGCGCGCAGGCTCTCTTGCAGCATGAGGCCGCCGACGATGCCCAGGAAGATGACATAGGACAGCTGCACCGCCAGGTCGATCTGGCCCAGGGCGCTGAGCCAGCGGAAGACGATGATCCCCAGCGACGAGCCTATGAGGCCGCCGATCAGCAGCACGGTTCCCATCTTCAGATCCACCGTCTTGCGCCGCAGATGCGCCAGCACGCCCGAGATGGACGAGGCCACCACCTGATTGGCGCCCGTGGCCACGGCCACGGCGGGGGGAATGCCGATGAAGAACAGCAGGGGCGTGATCAGAAAGCCGCCGCCCACCCCGAACATGCCCGACAGCATGCCGACCCCGGCGCCAACGCCCAGGAGGGTGAAGAGGTTCGTCGAGACCTCGGCAATGGGAAGATAGACCAACATGAGTCTGAATAGGACAAGAACCCCGCCGGTTACAGGGGCTTTGCCATGAAATTTACCGGTTGGGGGATACCAAATTATTATCGCGGGCAGGCCGGTCCCATCGGGGCACCGGCCTGCTGCGCGTCATCGTTCCTTGACGTAGGGTTCGCCACCGGCGCGGGGCGGGATCGCCTTGCCGACAAAGCCCGCCAGAATGACCACGGTCAGGATATAGGGCAGCGCCGTCATGAACTGGTTGGGCAGGGTGATGATCCCCAGATCGAGGTTCGGCCAGCGGTTGGCGATGGCCTCGAGCATGCCGAACAGCAGCACCGCCCCCAGCGCATGCCATGGCCGCCACTTGGCGAAGATCAGCGCCGCCAGCGCGATATAGCCGCGACCGGCCGACATGTCCTTGACGAAGCCCGCCGCCAGCGCCGTCGAGAGATACGCGCCGCCGATGCCGCACAGAACCCCGGCGATGACGATGGCCGCATAGCGCAGCCGCACGACCGAGATGCCCGCCGTATCGACCGCGGCCGGGTTCTCGCCCACCGCGCGCAGCCTCAGGCCAAAGCGCGTGCGATAGAGCACCCACCAGGTCAGCGGCACGCAGAGAAGGCCGAAATAGACCAGAATCGAATGCTGGTTCAGGATCTGGCCATAGATCTGCCCGACCACCGGCACGTCATGCAGCGCATTGGCGAAAGGCAGGGACAGCCGGTCGAAGCGCGCGTCTCCCACGAGGGGCGGCGTGCGGCCGCCCTGCTGGAACCAGCTCTGCGCCACGACCACGGTCATCCCCGCGGCCAGGAAGTTGATCGCCACGCCCGAGATCAGCTGGTTGCCCCGGAAGGTGATCGAGGCCACGCCATGGATCAGCGAGAAGACGACCGAAGCCCCGATCCCCGCCGCCAGCCCCAGCCAGGCCGAGCCCGTGACATAGGCGATGGAGGCCGAAAAGAAGGCCGCGACCAGCAGTTTCCCCTCGAGCCCGATGTCGAAGATCCCGGCCCGTTCGGAAAACAGCCCGGCGAGGCAGGCGAACAGAAGGGGCGTGGCCAGCCGCAACGTCGATTCGAAGATCTGGACGAAGGTTGCGATATCCATGTCAGGCCCTCCGCCGCAGCGCGAGGAACAGAAGTTCGAGCGGTCGGCGCACCATATTGTCCAGCGCCCCGGTGAACATGATGACCAGCGCCTGGATGATGACGATCATATCGCGCGGGATCGAGGTCTCGATCGCCAGTTCCGAGCCGCCCTGGAACAGGAAGCCGAACAGCAGCGCCGGGGCGATGATCCCGATCGGATGCGAACGGCCCATCAGCGCCACGGCGATGCCGATGAAGCCCGCGCCTTCGACCGCGTTCATCACCAGCCGCTGCGGCCCGCCCATCACCGAATTGACCGCCATCGTGCCGGCCAGCGCGCCCGAGATCAGCATGGCGACCATGATGATCTTGAAGCTGGAGATGCCGGCGTAATGCGCCGCGGCCTCGGACTGGCCGAAGGCGCGGATCTCGAACCCGAGGCGCGTGCGCCAGAGCAGGACATAGGCCAGCACGCAGAAGGCCAGCGCCACGAACAGCATGATGTTGGCCGGACCCGAGCGGGAAAAGTCGATCCCCACCAGCCCCAGGATGTCATGCAGCCGCGGCAGCCTCAGTACGTTGTCGAAGCGCGCCGTCGCCGGGTCCATCGAGGTCGTCGGCCGCAGCACATGGCTGAGCAGGTAGTTCATCAGCGAGGCGGCGATGAAGTTGAACATGATCGTCGTGATGACGATATGGCTGCCCGCCTTGGCCTGAAGCCAGGCCGGGATCGCCGCCCACATCGCCCCGAACAGCGCCGAGGCCAGGATCGCCGCGATCATCGCCAGCCACCAGTTGGGCCAGGGGATGAACAGGCACACCAGCGCCACGCCCAGCCCGCCGATCATCGCCTGCCCCTCGCCCCCGATGTTGAAGAGCTTGGCCTGGAAGGCGATCGACACGGCCAGGCCGGTCAGCAGGAAGTTGGTCGTATAGTAAAGCGTGTAGCCCCAGCCATAGGTGGAGCCCAGCGACCCCGTCACCATCAGCTCCATGGCGCGGACCGGGTCCTCTCCGATGGCCAGGATCACCAGCGCCGAGAGCGCGAAGGCGATGACAAGCGAAATCAGCGGGACCAGCAGGACGTCGGCCCATTTCGGCATGGTTTTCATGCGGCCTCTCCCGTCACGCCGGCCATCAGAAGGCCCAGTTCCTGCGCATTGGTCTGTTCGGGGTCGCGCTCGCCCATGATGCGGCCGTCGAACATGACCACGATCCGGTCGGAAAGCGACAGGATCTCATCCAGTTCGACCGAGACCAGCAGGATCGCCTTGCCCTGATCGCGAAGCTCGATCAGCCGCTTGTGGATGAACTCGATGGCGCCGATATCGACGCCCCTTGTGGGCTGGCCGACCAGCAGCAGGTCGGGGTTGCGCTCGATCTCGCGCGCCAGGACGATCTTCTGCTGGTTCCCGCCCGAGAAACTCTCGGCCGTCAGCATCGGATTGGGCGGGCGCACGTCGAAACGCTCGATCTTGCCCTTGGCGTCCTCAAGGATCGCGTGGTTGTCCATCAGCAGCGCGTTCTTCTGGTATTCCGGCGCGTTGTGATAGCCGAAGGCCACGTTTTCCCAGGCCATGAAATCGAGGATCAGCCCGCAGCGGTGCCGGTCCTCATGCACATGGGCGATGCTGTCCTCGCGCCGGGTCCGGGCATTGTCGCGCCTGAGCGTGAGGTCCATCTCTTCGCCGAGCATGGTCATGGTGCCGGTCCCGGCCATCATCCCCGCCAGAACCTCCAGCAGTTCCGACTGGCCGTTGCCCGCGACCCCGGCGATGCCCAGGATCTCGCCCCGGCGGATGTCGAGGTCGATGCCGCGCAGCTTCTCGACCCCGTGGCGGTCGGTGACGGTCAGCCCGCGGGCCGACATCACCACCTCGCCGGGCTGGGCCGGGGTCTTCTGCACGTCGAGCAGCACCTTGCGGCCGACCATCAGCTCGGCCAGCTCGGCCGGGCTGGTCTCGGCCGTGGTGACGGTCGCCACCATCTCGCCCCGGCGCATGACCGACACCTCGTCGGTCACTTCCATGATCTCGCGCAGCTTGTGGGTAATCAGGACGATGGTCTTGCCCTGCTCACGCAACCCCTTGAGGATACGGAACAAATGGTCAGCCTCGGCCGGGGTCAGCACGCCGGTCGGCTCGTCCAGGATCTGGATATTGGCCTCGCGGTAAAGGGCCTTGAGGATCTCGACCCGCTGCTGGTGGCCGACCGAGAGATCCTCGATCAGCGCATCGGGGTCGACATGCATCTCGTAATCATGGGCCAGCTGCGTCAGCAATTTGCGCGCCCTGGCCTTCGAGGGCTTGAGCAGCGCCCCCCCTTCGGAGCCGAGAATGACATTCTCCAGCACCGTGAAATTCTCGACCAGCTTGAAATGCTGGAACACCATGCCGATCCCGGCACGGATCGCGGCCAGGGAATCGGCGATCTGCGTGGGCTTGCCGTCGATCAGGATCTCGCCCGAATCGGCCTTGTAGAACCCGTAGAGGATCGACATCAGCGTCGACTTGCCCGCGCCATTCTCGCCGATGATGCCGTGGATGGTGCCCTTGCGCACCCGGATGTTGATGTCCTTGTTCGCCTGGACCGGGCCGAAGGCCTTGGAAATCCCGCGAAGCTCGATGGCGGGGGCGGCGTCAGCCGCCCCCCCGGTCACGTCAGCGACCATCGACCTCGGGCCTCACTCGACCGAATAGGGGCAGGTGTTGTCCGAGCGGTAATCGTGCACCGCCAGCTCGCCGGACGAGATCGAGGCCTCGGCCGCCGCCAGCGCATCGCGCATCTCCTGGGTGATCAGCGCGTCGTTGTGCTCGTCCAGAGCCCAGCCCACGCCCCCCGATTGCAGGTTCATCACGTGAACGCCGGTTTCCATCTCCGGACCGGCGGTGAAAGCGTCGAACACGGCATTGTCGACGCGCTTCATCATCGAGGTCAGGACCTGGCCCGGGTGCAGGTAGTTCTGGTTCGAATCGACGCCGATCGACAGGATGCCGTCATCGACCGCCCGCTGCAGGACGCCGACGCCCGTGCCGCCCGCCGCCGCGAAGACCACGTCCGAGCCCTGGCTGATCTGCGCCGCGGTGATCTCGCTGCCGCGCACCGGGTCGTTCCAGGCGGCGGGGGTGGTGCCGGTGTAGTTGACGATCACGTTGATGTCGGCATTGGCCGCATGCGCGCCCTGGGCATAGCCGCAGGCAAAGGCGCGGATCAGCGGCACGTCCATGCCACCGACGAAGCTGACGGTGTTGCTCTCGGTGGCCATGCCCGCGGCCATGCCGACCAGATACGACCCTTCCTGCTCGGAGAAGAGCACCGAGCGGACGTTCGGCAGATCGACCACGCCGTCGATGATGACGAAGGTGGTGTCCGGATAATCGGCGGCGACGACTTCAAGCGGCGTCGCCATCGAGAAGCCCGTCATGACGACCGGGTTGTAGCCCGCCTCGGCGAAGCGGCGGATCGCCTGCTCGCGCTGGGTCTCGGACTGCAGCTCGATGTCGCGGAACTCCATGCCGGTCTCTTCGGCCCAGCGCATCGCCCCGGTATAGGCCATCTCGTTGAAGGATTTGTCGAACTTGCCGCCAAGGTCATAGATCAGCGCGGGCTCGGCCCAGGCAGCACCAGCCGTCAGCGCAGCCACGGCGGTCGCGCCGAGAAGGGTACGGGTGAGTTTCATGGTTTTTGTCTCCCAGTTGGGTCGTCAATGGCCGCAGGCTGTCGGCCCGTCGCGGCTGAGCCGAAGTTTCGGATCATGGGCAATCTAGGTCCACGCGCGTATGGCCCGTCAAGCGAATTTTACCAAACGGACAAGGAAGGGAATCGTCTGGCCATCAGCAGGTTAATTCTCAGGCGAGCGACTTGCAAAGGATCAATGCGGCGATCTTTTCGCCCCCTGGCGCGACGTAATAGCCGGGCCGCCGCCCCTGCCGGGTCCAGCCACAGGCGGCATAGAGGGCCCGTGCCGCAGCGTTATCCTCGGCCACCTCGAGGAAGGCGCAGAGCGCCCCCCGCTCCCGGGCCGCACGGTCGAATCCCGCCAGACAGGCCCGCGCCAGACCCTGCCGCCGCGCGCCCGGATCGGTGGCCAGCGTCAGAAGCTCCGCCTCGCCGGCCACCACCCGTCCAAGCGCAAAGGCCCGCCCCCCCGGATCGGCCAAGAGGGACACGGTGGGACTGGCCAGCAACCCGGCAAAGGAGGCCGCACTCCAGGGCGGAGGCGCGGTGAAGGCGGCGGCATGGAGGGCGGCGAGGTCTTCAGGGCTCATGCGCCTGACTAGCCCGCCCCGCGCAGCCCGGCAACGGGGGAGGTGTTTCGCCCTCCTCCCCCGCTGGCGCGGGCTCGTCGGGCGACCAACGGCGCGGCGTGCCGCCGCGCCGAAACAGAAAGGGGGGCCGTCTGCCCCCCCTCTTGGCCTGACGGCCAATTCACCCCCCGAGGATATTTGCAGAACGAAGATGTGAGTTAGGAAGGCGCTAATCCGCCATCTCCGTTCCTTAAATATCCTCGGGGGTCCGGGGGCAGAAGGCCCCCGGGGCTGCCACAATCGCTGCCCTCTCCGCGGCGGGAGGCGCGCGGGGTGGGCGGGTGGGAGCGTGCCTCCCGCCGCGGGGCGCCAGTCAGCCGATCAAGACCGGCGGCGGCTCGGAGGACGGGGCGGCATCGGCGTCGCGCAGATAGAGCGGGGCCGGGCGCGGTTGCGGGGTTCCCTGACGGGCGCGCGCGAGTTGGGCGATCGCCAGGGCGAGGGGATGCGCGGGCGGAGTCAGGCCCTCGCCAATTGCCTCGGCCGGGGGCGTATCGGTCTGGACCGGCGCCTCACCCGGCATGGCCATCCAGGAGCGGCCGCGCAGCGCGGGCACGATCACCGGCAGCAGCGGGCCGCCCAGCGCCATCGCCTCGAACCGGGTCACGCCGATGGCCGGAATGCCCAGCCCCAGCGCCAGCCCCCGGGCCATCGCCGTGGCGATGCGGATGCCGGTGAAATTGCCGGGGCCGGTGCCGACGCCCAGCGCGCTGAGGTCCTGCCAGCCCAATCCGGCCTCGGCCAGGGCGCCCGCCAGCACCCCGGGCAGCGCCTCGCCCTGCCCTTTCGCCATCTCGATCCGCCGCAGCGCCAGGGTCTCGTCACCCCGGATCACCGCGGCCTCGATCCAGGGTCCCGAGCTGTCGAAGCCCAGGATCACCGGGTCAGACAGCAACCTGGCGCACCTCGGTCACTTCGGGGATGTAGTGCCGCAGCAGGTTCTCGATGCCCATCTTCAGCGTCATCGTCGACGAGGGGCATCCGGCGCAGGCGCCCTTCATGTGCAGATAGACCACCCCCCGGTCAAAACCGTGGAAGGTGATGTCGCCGCCATCCTGCGCCACCGCCGGGCGGACCCGCGTGTCGAGGAGTTCCTTGATCTGCTCGACCACCACCCCGTCGGGGCCTTCCTGCACGGCATGCGCCGCCTCGGCCTCGCCTTCCAGCGCCGGGCGCCCGGATTGGTAATGCTCCAGGATCGCGCCCAGGATCGCCGGCTTGGCATGGGCCCAGTCGGTGGCCTCGGCCTTGGTCACGGTGATGAAATCGGCGCCCAGGAACACGCCGGTCACGCCGGGCGCGGCAAAGATCGCCCGGGCCAGCGGCGAGGTTGCGGCGCTGGCGGCATCGGGGAAATCGGCCGTGCCCTGGCCCAGGACGTCCTGTCCGGGCAGGAACTTCAATGTGGCGGGGTTGGGAGTGGATTCGGTTTGAATGAACATGGCGCGCGCCTCCGTTTGAGGGGATATGCGGTCGCGCTCGGCACGAGTCAAGGAAGGGCGGCTGCGGCCCGGGAGCGCAGCACTCGTTTCGGGGCTTGCCCGGGAGGCAAAGGCGCGGAAGGCCGGCCACCGTCGGCGTCCCCGTTCTTCGTTTCGCTGTCGCCGGCAGGACAGCCTCCGATGCCTTTGCCCTTTGTCCAATCGGCCGGCCGCAGCCAAGGCGGTCCGCCGCTCCGAGCGAGCGTTTCCGGGCGCGGGTCCTGGGGCCGGCTCCCGCTGCCCCGGTTGCTCACGGGGCGTCGCGCAGGGTGACGCCTGAACGCGGGGCATCCGAAGCGATGCACGATCACGCCCCGCTCTGAAGTCCCCCAGTACGATTTCGGTCGGCGAAAGGAAGAACCCGCCAGCCGCCTGCCCCCCCGGACTCGCCAGAGCGTCATCGCCTGCGCTACCGAGGACGGCAGCCGCCGACGTCAGGAGACGGGCACTTCAGGAGACAGTCACCTTGATCGACGCAGGTCAAAAGGCAGTGGCCGCGACCGGTTGGAGGGATGCGCAGCCCGAGCCCGGGACCGACACACGGCATCGTGGGCCGAGTGGCGCTGCGCTTCAAGGAACAGGCAACGAGCCGAAGGTCCAGGAACAAGGCGGTGCCATCCCTGGCACGCGGCAGTGGACAAACCCCGTCTGATCCGCGCTCAAGGCATGACCCGAGACACGCCTTTGTCCCATCTTTGTTCTGCAAATATCCTCGGGGGTATCCAAAGGGGGTGGAAAACCCCCTTTGGCGGGGGGTGCGGGGGGCTGGCCCCCCGCCATGGTCGCCCGCAGGCCGAAGGCCCAGGGCGAAACCGCTCCCCCTACCGCCACTCCCGGGCGCCGGCGGCGCGGGGGGACCAGGGGCGGGCCGGTGCGGCACCGGCTACGCCGCGCAGACGGGCGATCATCGCGGGCCCGAGCGGCCGGGCGAAGCGCAGCCCGGCGAGGGGGCCGCGGACCCAGCGGACCTCGGCCTTCAGCGGCTCCATCCCCGCCATGATCTCCAGCCGCAGGGTCGCGCCCTCTTCCAGCCCCGCCGCCCCGGACAGCCGCGCGCCGGTGCTGCTGACGTTGACGATCTCGGCCCGCTGCCGCCCCTCTCCGGTCAACGCCACCACCGAGGCGGCGCAGGGGCAGCGGTATTCCCGGTAGCGCGGCGCCGCGCTCAATACAGCACCCGCGAGCCCAGGATCGCCTCGATCTCATACTCGCTGAGCGGCTCCTCGAACATCAGGCCGCAGGTATCGTCGAAATGCCAGCGGACCTCGGCCGGGTGCTGGTGGCCGACGCAGAGGATCGCCACGAAATCCCCGATCCGCAGCATCCGGTCGGGCACGCCCAGTAGCCGTGCCCCGTTCGCGGACACATTCCCCAGCGTCGCATCGAAAAGCCCCATCGGGGCCCGCACCTGGACCAATGCCCGCGTCGGCAACCGCAGAGCGCGATTCGGCATATTCCATCTCCCATCCGGTTTTCGTTCAGCCTGCGGGCATAAGATTGCCTCGCGGTTAACAGCTCTCTTGATCGGCGGTTTTGCGCCCCCCACATAGGCATCGAGGCCCGCAAGGGGGGATGCGCCGATGGTCGGGCATGCCTCGACGGACGGGCGCTTGGAGATGGAGACGACGATGAACCTTGAAAAGTTCACGGAACGCGCTCGCGGGTTCCTTCAGGCCGCGAACACCATTGCCGCGCGGGAGACCCACCAGCGGCTGACCCCCGAACACCTGCTCAAGGCCCTGATGGACGACGATCAGGGCATGGCCGCCAACCTGATCCGCCGCGCCGGTGGCAACCCCGAGCGGGTGCGTCAGGCCGTCGATCTGGCGGTGGGCAAGCATCCGAAGGTCTCGGGCGATGCGGGTCAGGTCTATACCGACAGCGCGCTGGTGCGGGTGCTGGATGAGGCCGAGAAACTGGCCCAGAAGGCGGGCGACAGCTATGTCCCCGTGGAACGCATCCTGATGGCGCTGGCGATGGTGAAATCGCCCGCGAAAGAGGCGCTGGACGCGGGCGCGGTCACCGCGCAGGGGCTGAACACGGCGATCAACGATGTCCGCAAGGGCCGGACCGCCGACAGCGCCAATGCCGAGGACAGTTTCGAGGCGTTGAAGAAATACGCCCGCGACCTGACGCAGGCGGCGCGCGACGGCAAGATCGACCCCATCATCGGCCGCGACGAGGAAATCCGCCGCGCCATGCAGGTGCTGAGCCGCCGGTCGAAGAACAACCCGGTGCTGATCGGCGAACCGGGCGTGGGCAAGACCGCGATCGCGGAAGGCCTCGCGCTGAGGATCGTCAACGGCGACGTGCCCGAAAGCCTGCGCGACAAGACCCTGATGGCGCTCGACATGGGCTCGCTGATCGCGGGCGCCAAGTACCGCGGCGAGTTCGAGGAGCGGCTGAAAGGCGTGCTCAACGAAATCACCGCCGCGGCGGGCGAGATCATCCTCTTCATCGACGAAATGCACACGCTCGTCGGCGCGGGCAAATCCGAGGGGGCGATGGACGCCGCCAACCTCATCAAACCGGCGCTGGCGCGGGGCGAGCTGCATTGCATCGGCGCCACCACGCTCGATGAATACCGCAAGCATGTGGAGAAGGACGCGGCGCTGGCCCGTCGCTTCCAGCCGGTGTTCATCGCCGAGCCGACGGTCGAGGACACGATCTCGATCCTGCGGGGCATCAAGGAGAAATACGAACTCCACCACGGGATCCGCATCAGCGACTCGGCGCTGGTGGCGGCGGCGACGCTCAGTCATCGCTACATCACTGACCGCTTCCTGCCGGACAAGGCCATCGACCTGATGGACGAGGCCGCCGCGCGGCTGCGGATGCAGATCGACTCGAAGCCCGAGGAACTGGACGCGCTGGACCGCGACATCCTGCAAAAGCAGATCGAGGTCGAGGCGCTGAAAAAGGAAGACGACGCGGCCAGCCGTGACCGTCTGGCCAAGCTGGAAGTGGAACTGTCGGACCTGCAACAGCAATCTTCGGAACTGACCACCGCCTGGCAATCCGAGCGCGACGCGCTGGAAGCCGCGCGGGGGCTGAAAGAGAAGCTGGAGAAGGCGCGCGCCGATCTGGACGGGGCCAAGCGGACCGGCGATTTCGCCAAGGCCGGGCAGCTGCAATACGGCACGATCCCGGAACTGGAGCGGGCGCTGGCCGAGGCCGAGGCGCGCGATGCGCAGAAGCTGGTGGGCGACGCCGTCCGGCCCGAGCAGATCGCCGAGGTGGTCGAACGCTGGACCGGCATCCCGACCACGCGGATGCTGGAGGGCGAGCGCGACAAGCTCCTGCGCATGGAAGAGGGTCTGCACAAGCGGGTCATCGGCCAGAACCACGCGGTCCATGCGGTGGCCAATGCCGTCCGCCGGGCCCGCGCCGGGCTGAACGATGAAAACCGCCCGCTGGGCAGCTTCCTGTTCCTGGGCCCGACCGGGGTGGGCAAGACCGAACTGACCAAGGCCGTCGCCGAATTCCTGTTCGACGACGATCAGGCGATGGTGCGCATCGACATGTCGGAATACATGGAGAAGCACTCGGTCGCCCGGCTGATCGGCGCGCCGCCCGGCTATGTCGGCTATGACGAAGGCGGCGTGCTGACCGAAGCGGTGCGGCGCAGGCCCTATCAGGTCGTCTTGTTCGACGAGGTGGAAAAGGCCCATCCCGACGTCTTCAACGTGCTGTTGCAGGTGCTGGACGACGGGATGCTGACCGACAGCCAGGGCCGGACGGTCGACTTCAAGCAGACGCTCATCATCCTGACCTCGAACCTGGGCTCGCAGGCGCTGAGCCATCTGCCGGAAGGCGTCGATGCGGCCGAGGCCAAGGAGCATGTGATGGAGGCGGTCCGGGCCCATTTCCGGCCCGAGTTCCTGAACCGTCTGGACGAGACGATCATCTTCGACCGCCTGCGTCGGCCGGATATGGACGGGATCGTCAAGATCCAGCTCAAGCGGCTGGAGAAACGGCTGGAATCGCGCAAGATCGTGCTGGAACTGGACGATGCGGCGCGGGTCTGGCTGGCCGACAAGGGCTATGACCCGGTCTATGGCGCGCGGCCCCTGAAGCGGGTGATCCAGCGCACGTTGCAGGACCCTCTGGCGCAGATGCTGCTGGCGGGCGACGTGCTGGACGGCTCGACCGTGCCGGTGACGGCAGGGCCCGAAGGGCTGGTGATCGCCGGGCAGGCCCATGGCGATGCCGGGGACCAGCCGCGGATGAAAGTGGTCCACTGACAGGCCACGCCGGCCTGACGACACAGAGAGGGGCGCCGGGAAACCGGCGCCCTTTTTCCATGCCGCGCCTCGTCTTCCCTGACTCGCCCCCCGCCGCCCCTGCCCCATGCAGATATTCAAAAGTGATGCCGAGTTTTTTAGCGTTTGACTATTTTTCCATCACATGCGTAAGTTTCGAAAATAATCATATCATATGATTCTCTTATGATATTCGGATCAGAAAGCCATCACCGTCACAGGGAGAGAGACGATGAGCGACACCAATTCGACCGCGCCGAAAGGCCTCAGCCGCCGGGGGCTTCTGATGGGGAGTGCGGGCCTCGTCGGCGCGGGCCTCGTGGCCGCGCGCGCCAAGGCGCAGGAGACCGGCGCCAGTGCCATCCCCTCGGGCGGGAACTACCTGCTGAAGGGCGGCATGATCGCCACCATGGACCCGGAGCTGGGCAATCTGCGCGCGGGCGATATCCATGTGCAGGACGGCCGCATCGTCGCCGTGGCCGCCAGCCTCGATGTGCCGGGCGCCGAGGTGATCGACTGCTCGACCATGCTGGTGATGCCCGGCATGGTCGAGACGCATTGGCACATGTGGAACTCGCTGTTCAAGAACATGATCGTCCCCGGCCGGGGCTATGTCGATCTGAAGCGCGGCCTCGGCCATCACCACCAGCCCGAGGATTACTACAACGCCGTGCGCCTGTGCATGGCCGAGGCGATCGACGCGGGCATCACCACGGTGATGAACTACGCCCATAACACCCTCTCGGGCGCCCATGTCGATGCCGAGATCCGCGCCATGGTCGAAAGCGGGCTGCGCGGGCGCTATGCCTATGGCGGTGCCGATCCGACGCCCTCCGAGCAGACGATGGACCTGCAAGACGCGCTGCGGGCCAACCGCGACTGGTTCGGCGGCGGCAACGAATGGGACGGCCGCGTTGACTACGGCTTTTCGGTCCGCGCCCCGGGCGGCCTGCCGCTGGTCTGGCGCGAGGAGCTGGGCGTGGCGCGCGACAACAACCTGCCGGTCATCCTGCACGGCGGCCAGTCGCCCGCCGCCAAGGTCGATGTGGTCGAGATGGACCGCGAGGGCTGGGTGACCGAGCGCATGATCTTCGTGCATTCGCTGCTCTTCACCGCCGAGGACCGCGCGGTTCTGGCCCGCACCGGGGCCTCGAACTCGATCTCGCTGGGCAATGAATTCGCCCATATCCACCGCACGCGCGAGGCCGATGTCGTGCAGCAGATGATGTTGCAGATGAACGAGGGGGTGAACGTCTGCCTGTCGTTCGACGCCACCTCGCTCAACCGCGTGTCGATGTTCGAGCAGATGCGGCTGTGCTATGCCACCCTGATCGGCGAGGCCGAAAGCCCCACCGCCGGGTTCGAGCGCGCAACGCCGACGCAATGCCTGGAGATGGCGACGATCAACGGCGCCCGGGCCTTCGGCTTTGGCGGGCACAGCGGCTCGATCACCCCCGGCAAGCAGGCGGATATCATCCTGATCCGCGGCAATGACCTGGGCATGGCGCCGGTCGCCGACCTGCATTCGACGCTGGTCCATTCGCCCGACAACCGCAACGTCGACACGGTGATCGTCGACGGCAAGTTCCTCAAGCGCGGCGGCCGTCTGCTGTCGGTCGACGCCGAAGAGGTCCGCGCCCGGGCGGTTGAATCGCTCTACAATGTGCGGATGCGCGCCGGCGGCGATTTCGCCCCGGACGAGGGCGGCCTGCCCCGCATGTGAGCGGCGCAACCAGGGGGGCGCCGGGCGACGGCGCCCCCTTTCCGGTCCGGGGGCTACATCAACGGCCGCGCCTGGGGTCGTTCCAGGTCTATCATGGCGAGCGAGGCCAGATCCTCGACCTTCAGGAGTTCCAGCTGCCCCTCGCTCCATTGCGCCAGACCGATGTCGCGCAGCGCCTTCAGGGTCTTGTTGGTATGGACCAGCGACAGGCCCAGCGCGTCCGCCAGATCCTGCTGGCGGAAGGGCAAGGGCACGAACCCGTCCTTTTCCAGCCCCGCCGCCTTGAGCCGCTCGTAGATCCTGACCAGCGCCCAGGCGATCCGCTGCGTGGCGTCGCGCTGGCCCAGCGAGGCGATGGTCTCGCCCAGGAAATGCTCCTCGACTGCGCCGATCCAGGTCAGGTCATAGGCCCGTTCGGGATAGCGGCGGAACACTTCCCACAGATCGTCCCGGCGAAAAACGCAGAGCGTCATATGCGTCGAGGCTTCGACCGAATGCTTCATCTCGCCCATGATCCCGGCCTGCAACCCGGCGAAATCACCGGGAAAGAGGAAGTTGATGACCTGCCGCTTGCCGTTTTCGAGCGTGGTGTAGCGGGTGCCCATCCCGTCCAGCACGGTATAGAGCTGGGGCGAGTTCGATCCTTCCAGAAGGATCGTGGTGCGCGGATCGACCTTCAGCTCTCCGGTCTTGAAGGTCTCCATGAAAGCAAGCTCTTCCTCTGTGAACGGCAAGAACATCGACCGTTTGCGCAAAGGGCAGTTCTTGCAGGATGTGCCGGGCATAGAAACCTCTCTGGCTATGTCGCAGTTAAATGCGCAACCGGCGGATTCGTTCCATGGTCCCTTTCCTTCGGAGGAAATGGATGGACGATACCGACTCGATGAACGGCGAGGTCTACGTGCTGATGCTGCGTGACTTCGTCGTGCTCAAGGATCTTGAGGATACGGTGCGGGATTATGCCCCCGCGGCCGTCGTTCTCACGGCCAGCGAATGCGATCAGGCCCTGGCGCTGATCGAGGGGCTGGACCGCATCTCCATCGCCTTTGTCGAGGCGGGGGCCAAAGCCGTGGCCGCCGCACGGATCGACACTCTGGTCGCGGCGCGGGGCGGGCGGATCGTCCTTCTTGGCGACGATGCCGAGGACGAATGGGAGGCGGGCAACCAGACCAGCGTCCTGCCGATCCTGCTGCGCCCCTTCTCCTCGCAGACCGTGGAAAGGCTGCTGGTCGATCTGCTCGGCCGGCCGGCCTGACCGCGCGCAATCCCCCTTCCCCCTGCCGGGCCCATCACCGATACTGCGCTGATCTTGCAGGGAAGGGCCCGGATGGACAGGCTTGCCGCCGACCGCATGTTCATCGCCGTGATGGAGACCGGCAGCTTCGCCGCGGCGGCCCGCAAGCTCGGGACCAGCGCCGGGCAGGCCTCGAAGCTCATTTCGGCGCTCGAGGGGGAACTGGGCACCCGGCTTCTGAACCGCACGACCCGGGCGCTGGCCCCGACCGAGCTGGGGCAGAGCTATTTCGCCCAGATCCGCAACATCCTGGGCGATCTCGACACCCTGGATCAGAGCCTGCGCGACGCGGGCGAGGCCCCGCGCGGGCGGCTGAGGCTGACGGCGCCCATGTCGCTGGGCACGATGCAGCTGGCCCGGGCGCTCAATGATTTCGCCGCCGCCTATCCGGGGATCGAGCTGGATGTCTCGTTCACCGACCGTTTCGTCAATCTGGTGGACGAGGGCATGGATGCGGCGATCCGCGTCGGCCATCCGGCCGACAGTTCGCTGATCGCCCGGCGGCTGGGACAGACGCGGATCCTGATGGTGGCGAGCCCCGCCTATCTGACCCGGCACGGCCGCCCCGAGACGCTGGAGGCGCTGGCGGGCCATGAATGCATCCTGGACACGACGCTGCGCGACCCGGCGCTCTGGCGGTTTGGCGAGCGGACGCTCACGGTACGCGGTCGCATCCGTTACAGCAGCGCGCTGGCCTGCCTGCTGGCCGCCGAGCACGGGCTGGGCATCGCCCGGGTGCCCGGCTTCACCGCCCAGGCCAGCCTGGCCGCCGGGCGGGTCGAGGTCCTGCTGCCCGCGACGGAACCCCCGCCGTCAGGGATTTTCGCCCTCTACCCGGCCGGGCGGCACCTGCCGGTCAAGGTGCGGGTGCTCATCGACTTCCTCAGCCGGGAATTCGGCGATGTCGATCCATTCCTTCCAGATCGGAACGAATGAACTGCCAAGGCAGCGGATTATCACCGCAGGGGCCGGGTGGCATATGAGGGGCACGCATCGCCGCAGCCTGCGGCCAAGCCTTTCCCGGAGACCCTCATGACCACCACCACCGCGCCGACTTCGGCCACCCGCCCCGCCAATGCCGACATTGCCGCGCTGATCCTGCGCGTGTCGATGGGCGTCCTGTTCATCGCCCATGGCTGGATGAAATATTCCGTCTTCACCCCGGCCGGGACCGCCGGCTATTTCGCCTCGATCGGCCTGCCGCCCTTCCTGGCCTATGTCACCATCGCCGTGGAAATCCTCGGCGGCCTGATGCTGATCGCCGGTCTGTGGACCCGCTGGGTCTCGATCGTGCTGATCCCGGTCATGGTGGGCGCCGCCTATTTCGGCCATGGCTCGAACGGCTTCTTCTTCTCGGTCGAGGGCGGTGGCTGGGAATATCCCGCCTTCTGGACCGTCGCTTTGGTGGTGCAGGCCCTGATCGGCGGCGGCGCCTATGCGCTGCGCGACGACCGCGCCTGAGCTATCCTTCCCCGGGGCGGCCCCGCCGGCCGCCCCTACCCCCCGGAGGTTCCGATGACCCGACGTATGCCCACCTATTTCATCTCGCACGGCGGTGGCCCCTGGCCCTGGCTGCCGCAGATGCGCGCGCAGTTCCGCAACCTCGAAGCCAGCCTCAAGGCGATGGTCGCCGAGCTGCCCGACCTGCCGAAGGCGGTGCTGGTCATCTCGGGCCATTGGGAGACCGAGGATTTCGCCGTGATGAGCGCGGCCCATCCGCCGATGCTCTATGATTACTACGGCTTCCCGCAGGAAACCTATTCCATCACCTACCCCGCGCCCGGCGCCCCGGGCGATCTGGCCCAGCGCACCGCGAGCCTGCTGCGCGAGGCGGGGCTGCCCACCCGGCTTGACGCCAGGCAGGGTTTCGACCACGGCACCTTCGCGCCGCTCTACATCATGTTCCCCGAGGCCAATGTGCCAGTCTATCAGGTCTCCATGCGCCACGGCTATTCGCCCGAGGAACATTTCGCCCTGGGCCGCGCCCTGGCCCCCCTGCGGGACGAAGGCGTGATGATCGTGGGCTCGGGGCTGAGTTTCCATAACCTCAGGATGTTCGGACCCGCCGCCAAGGTCCCGTCCGAGGCCTTCGACACCTGGCTGGACGACGTGCTGCACGAGGCACCGGCCCGGCGCACCCAGTCGCTGATCGAATGGGAAAAGGCGCCCTATGCCCGCGTCTGCCACCGCGAGGAGGACCATTTCGTGCCACTCTTCGCAGCCCTGGGCGCGGCCGAAGGCGAGACGGCGACGCGGATCTACCACGATGTCGGGCTGATGGGCGGCGTCACCGCCTCGAGCTATCGCTTCGGCTGAAGGCACCCCTCACACGACAAACGGCCGCCGGGAAACCCGGCGGCCGTTTTCCTGCGTGGAGGGTGGCCTCAGCGCGGCTGCAGCAGCGCCGAGATCCGGGCCCGCAGATTGACCGCGCTTTGCGCCGCGGCCTCGCTCGCCGCCTGCGCCTCGGCAATGGCGCCGTCGATGGCATCGACCCGGGCGCGGCGGTCGCGGTTGGCCTGGCTGTCGTCGCCCAGCTGCACGATCAGGCTGACCAGCCGCTGCTGCTCGCGCTCCAGCGTCTGCACCTCGCCCGCCTGACGGCGCTGCTCGTTCTCGGCGTCCAGGATCTCGCGCCGCAGCTGGCCGACCTGGGCCAGCAGCTCGCGCACCTGCGCATCCTCGGCCCGGCCTTCCCAATAGGCCAGCGTGTTGAGGTCCATGTCGATGACCCCCATCCGGCGCAGCCGCGGCTGGCGCTCGGTCACCGTCAGGCTGGCGCGCTCACCCGCGCCGACCGCCACCACCCAGCGCCAGGCATCGGGGCGTTCCTCGGCCCCGGTGGTGCTGCTGACGTTCCAGCCCGGGTTGCGGGGATGGTCGATGGTCACCTCGCGCTCGGCATCGGGGGCGCCTTCGATGCGATAGGTGACGCGGCGCTCCAGATCCTCGGTCACGGTCAGGATGCCGTCGACGATCCGCATCTCGCGCAGGGTTTCGGTATTGGTCGATTCCTCGCGCACCTCGACCGCCGTGTCGCGGGCGAAATCGACGACCTCGGTCGCGCCGGGCGCCAGTTCCGGGATCATCGCATCGCCGGCATGGCCTCGCCCGTCCTCATAAAGGGTCAGCACACCGGCCGGCAGCCGCAGCGGCAGCGGGTTTTCCAGCGACAGCGCGATCACCGGATTGCGGTCGCCCTGCCCGCCGCGATAGAGCACCAGCCGCGCATCGGGCAGGAGTTCCGACAGGAACGGCACGCTCATCATCTGGCCCGCGGGCAGCGAGACCGGCGTGTCCAGCGTGAAGCGGCTGAAGCTGTCGCCATCGTCGGCGGTGACCTGAACCGAGGCCATGCTGTCCTGCATGGCGATGGAGGGGGCGCCCGCCGCCTCGGCCATGGCGCCGATCGCACCCCGGTAGAGGGGCGCCGCAGCAGTCACCATCGGCGGCGCCGCCTGCGGCTCCAGCGCCTGTTCGCGCCGGGCATAGGTACGGGCATAGAGCTGCGCCTCGATGGCCCGGACCGAGCCGGTGGCCAGCGTCAGCTGCACATCCTGCCAGTCGATCCCGGTGGTGTTCTCGACCACCGCCCAGCCGATCAGACGGATCCCCTCGGGCGTGTCGACCGCGCGCCAGGCGGTGCGCCAGAGCGGCGCGTTCTGGAGGTACACAAGCCCCACCTCGCGCGGGGTCTCGTTGTCGCTGTCGAGCGTCAGCTCGATCCGGCGCGGGTTGGCCGCGCCACGCCAGGCCCTGAGCGCCTCGGTCAGGGTCGCCTGATCGGCAGCCTCGGCGAAACGCACGCCCAGCGCATCATCCATGACGAAGGAATGCATCACCCCGTCATCGCCCTGCAGGTTCAGGACGTTGATCGTGCCATGCTCGCCCGGGCGCTGAGTCACGCCCATGTTGAGCCCCTGCCAGCTTTCGCCCCGACGCTCGACCACCAGCGGCGCACCGACCATCGTGCCGAACAGACGCACCGGATCGGTCACATCCTCGGGGCCGAAGGGGAAATGCGCGAAAGCATCCTCGAAACTGCCGGGGCCGGTCATGGTGACGTAAGGCACCCCGCCCGCCGGATCGAGAACCCAGAGGCTTTTCAGGAAATCGTCGATATCGCCCCGCGCCACCGACAGGCGCATCGGCTCGACGCCCAGCTGGCCCTCGGCCTCGATCATGGCGAGCCCGGCGGTGGACAGGGTGACCGCGTTGATCGAGGTCTCGGCGGCCAGCGGAAAGGCCAGAACGAGGCCGCTGAGCGACAGGATCAGGGCACGGCGCAGGCGACGGGGGACGGGCAAGGACATGGGTGAACTCCGGGGGGATGAATTGAGCGCACCTTGCCCAATGCGCGGTCACAGGCCAAGGGGGGAGCCGATCACCTGTTCGCAACCTTGCCGTGAACGGCACCCTCCCGCCCGGCCCACGCCCGGCACCGCAGAGGGGTGCGACCGCCTTGCGCTTGCCCCAGGCCCGTGAGTGACCTAAACGCAAACTCCCAAGGGCCGTGGAGGGCACGATGACCGACATCTCCAAGACCGAGACGCGCGCGACCTCGCGCCGGATCGGCTCGCTGGCCGGGCTCTGGCCCTTCCTCAGCGTCTACAAGGGGCTGCTGGGCGGCGCGCTGCTGGCGCTGGTGCTGACCGCCTCGGTCTCGCTGGCGCTGCCTCTGGCGGTGCGCCGGGTGGTCGATGGCTTCGGCGCGGGCGAGCTGCAACTCCTCAACGAATATTTCGTGGCGGCGCTGGCGCTGGCCGGGCTCCTCGCCTTCGGCACCGGCGCGCGCTATTACATGGTGACGCGGCTGGGTGAACGGGTTGTGGCCGATATCCGCAAGGCGCTTTTCGCCCGGACCATCGGCATGTCGCCCGCCTTCTTCGAGAAGATCCTGTCGGGCGAGGTGCTGTCGCGCATCACCACCGACACCACGCTGATCCAGTCGATCGTCGGCTCCTCGATCTCGATCGCGCTGAGGAACCTGCTGATGCTGGTCGGCGGCCTGGCACTGCTGGCGCTGACCTCGCCCAAGCTGACCGGCCTCGTGCTGCTGCTGGTCCCGGCCGTCATCGTGCCCATCGTCACGCTGGGCCGCCGCCTGCGCCGCCTCTCGCGTGAGAACCAGGACTGGATCGCCGCCTCCTCGGGCAACGCGTCCGAGGCGCTGGGGGCAGCCCAGACCGTGCAGGCCTATACGCACGAACCCCTGTCCATCGCCGCCTTCGACCGGGTGACGGAGAAGAGCTTCGACATCGCCCTGATCCGCATCGCCACCCGGGCGGCGATGACCGTGGTCATCATCGCGCTGGTCTTCTCGGGCATCGTGGGTGTGCTGTGGATCGGCGCGCTGGACGTCCGCGCCGGCACCATGTCGATCGGCGAACTGGTGCAATTCGTGATCTATTCGGTGCTGGTCGCGGGCTCGGTCGGCGCCCTGTCCGAGATCTGGGGCGAGCTGCAACGGGCCGCCGGAGCCACCGAACGGCTGGTCGAGCTGATGGACACCATCGACACGGTGCGCGACCCCGATGCGCCGGTCGCCCTGCCCGCCCCGGTGCGCGGCGCGGTGAGCTTCGAGGCGGTGCGCTTCCACTACCCCTCGCGCCCGACGCAATCGGCGCTGGACGGGGTGACGCTGCATGTTCGGCCCGGCGAAACGGTGGCGCTGGTCGGCCCCTCGGGCGCGGGGAAATCGACGATGATCCAGCTGCTGCTGCGGTTCTACGACCCGCAGCAGGGGGTGGTGCGGCTCGATGGCGTGGACCTGCGCGACATGAACCGCGCATCGCTGCGCGGCGCGCTGGCGCTGGTGCCGCAGGACCCGGCGATCTTCGCCCTGAGCGCGCGCGAGAACATCCGCTTCGGCCGCCCCGGGGCCACGGACGCCGAGATCGAGGACGCCGCCCGCGCAGCGGCCGCGCATGACTTCATCGCCGCCCTGCCCGAGGGCTACGACACCCAGCTGGGCGAACGCGGCGTGATGCTGTCGGGCGGCCAGAAACAGCGCATCGCCATCGCCCGCGCCATCCTGCGCGACGCGCCGGTGCTGCTGCTGGACGAAGCGACCTCGGCGCTCGACGCGGAAAGCGAGCGGCTGGTGCAACAGGCGGTCGAACGGCTCTCCGAGGGCCGCACGACGCTGGTCGTGGCCCACCGGCTGGCGACGGTGCGCAAGGCGGACCGGATCGTGGTCTTCGAAGGCGGCCGCATCGTCGCCGAGGGCACCCATGCCGAACTGGTAGCGCAAGGCGGCCTCTACGCCCGGCTGGCCCGGCTGCAATTCACCGAGCATGCGGAAGACAGCGCGGCAGGGTGAGGCGGCCGGACGAGGGGTTTCGCCGTCGGCCCCGACGCCTCCGGCGCCGAGGCCGCGAGAGCCGAAACGGCGGGCGACCAGCGGCGCGGCGTGCCGCCGCACCGAAGGAAGGGGGGCTTTCTGCCCCCCTCTTGGCCTGACGGCCAATTCACCCCCGGAGGATATTTGCAGAACGAAGATGTGCGGATGGCGCCCCGACCAGACGCCCCGCCCTTCTCATCACTTTGCCGAAAATACGCCGGGGGGTCCGGGGGGCTGGCCCCCCGGGGCCAACCCCAAGCGCTGCCCTCTCCGCGGCGGGAGGCGCGCGGGGTGGGCGGGCGGGAGCGCGCCTCCCGCCGCTTCCGCCTCAGGCCGCGCCGCGCGTCTCGATCATCCGGGCCATCAGCGCGGCACCGAGGGGGAGCGAGGCATCGTCAATGACATAGCCCGGGTTGTGCAGCGCCACGCCCGAGCCATGCCCCAGCGTGCAATAGGCACCCGGGACGACCTGCAGCATGTCGGCGAAATCCTCGGAGCCCATGACCAGCTCACTCTTCTCCTGCGCCTGTTCTCCGACCAGCCCGGCCGCGGCCTCAAGCATGGCCTGCGAGAGCGTCGGATCATTCTCCAGCACGTCGAAGACATTGCGCATCTCCAGCGTGATCTGGCAGCCATAGGCCGCCGCCGCCCCGTCGCAAAGCGCCTGCATCCGCGCGGTCACCAGTGCCGCCGTCTCGCGGTTGAAGTAGCGCACCGTTCCGGCCAGCGCCGCGGTCTCGGGGATCACGTTGTAAGCCGCGCCCGCGTGGATCTGGGTAACCGAGACCACGATCCGCTCGGCCGAGGCGACGTTGCGGGCCTTGATCGTCTGGATCTGCCCGACCAGCCCCGCCGCCACCATCAGCGCATCGACCGAGGCCTCCGGCATCGCCGCATGGGCGCCCTTCCCGGTCACCCGGATGTCGAAGAAATTCGCCCCCGCCATCGCCGGACCCGGCTTCACGCCGACCTCGCCCGGGGCGTGGAACGGGGAATTGTGCAGCCCGTAGATCTCGTCGCAGGGGAAGCGCCGGAAGAGGCCGTCGGCGATCATCGCCCGGGCGCCGCCGAGGCCTTCCTCGGCCGGCTGGAAGATGAACACCGCGGTGCCGGCAAAATCGCGTGTCTCGGCCAGGTAACGGGCCGCGCCCAGCAGCATCGTCGTATGGGCGTCATGGCCGCAGGCATGCATCACGCCGGGGGTTTTCGAGGCATAGGGCAGGTTGGTCTGCTCGTGGATCGGCAGCGCGTCCATGTCGGCCCTGAGCCCGATGGTGCGGCCGGGGCGGTTGCCCTTCAGGACCCCCACCACGCCGGTCTTGCCGATCCCGGTCGTGACCTCGATCCCGAGGCGCTCCAGCTCGGCGGCGACCACGCCCGCGGTGCGGACCTCCTGGAACCCGAGTTCGGGATGTTCGTGCAGGTCGCGGCGGATGGCGGTGAGATCGGCGGCGAAATCCTGGATACGGGTCGGGATGGTCATGGGGCTCTCCTGCTGCCGCGTCAGGCTGACCCCGGGCGGGCGGTTTGGCAAGGGGGAGGGATGTCCCGCGCGTGGGACAGCGGCAGGGATGCTGGAAAGTCAAGCGCTTGGCGGGGCGGGTCACCCTTCTGGCAGGAAAGTCCCACGGGTGCGGGTCAGTCCCGAGGCATGATCCCCAGGGCCAGCGCGGCCCGGACCGCCGCGGGCGGACAGGGCTGGGGCCAGGTGACGACGGGCTGGCCACTCTGCCCCTCGACCCTGGTTTCCAGCCGGAGCGCGCCGTCCTCGGTGCTGGCGCTGGTGCTGTGGCGGCTGGCCTCCGGCCCCGCGCCATTGTCGACCCAGCCCTCGCAGGTCCAGGCATCGGCGCCGTCCGGGACACAGGTCATCGCCGAATCCTGCCAGAGCGCCCCGCCCTCGCCCGGCAGGTAGCTCAGGCTGCCGCCGTCGCTCAGCACCAGCGAGAAACCGGTGACACAGAGCGCGGCAAGCTCGGCCTCGGGCAGGGTCGGCTGGCCGGGGAAGGACCAGAACCCGGGCTGAAGCTGGGCGACGGCGGGGAGCGGGAGAAGGAAGGCGGCGGCGAGGAGGAGGGGCTGGCGCATGGGGGGTCTCCGCGATGGGGTGGAGTGAGGGTGCCTGAGGGAGGTGGGGGGTGTCTAGGTGGGAGTTTTTTTGGGGCAGAAGCGACCATGGGCGGGTAACGGAAGTTTGCCGCGCCCGGCCCCTAGGTCTGGTCTGCGCAGATGAATCCCACACGGGACATGTGAAAAAGGGCCGGTCGGGACTCGTTCTCGTGTCATAGCCAGAACATGACGCGAGAACGCGCCCTGACCCTAGCGAGCCGGATCATGGTCAATGCACGGTGACCTTTCGGCCCCTGGAGCAAAAAAGCTATTTGCTGCGCCTGCTCTGATTGCTAGCGTCAAGCCGTAGTGCGTTTCACCGCTTGGGGTACAGGCTATGGTTTGGTTCGGAACCTGGACGGAGGTAGAACTCAGGTGCCGGTATGCGCGAATTCAGGTCGCCCAAGCGACTAGCCGGCTCAAGTGAGCAAGCATGAGCCGTGAGTTGAAGAACAGCGCCCAGGTCAGTTTAGGAGTCACTCTCGGTGCTATCCGTCTACTCAGGTGGCGTCCCAAATGGGAAAAGGGAGCGCATCCGGCGCTCTCTGTTGGCTCTGTCGCTTGGGCGGCGGTACAACGGTTTTTCGTAAACCAAAAAATTGATGGTGCCCCGCTTTGGGCCGAATTGCCCTACGAAGGATCCGACCTAGTAGACCAGACTACCTGAGCGTTTGCTGCGCAATCCTCCAAGAGAATTTTTCCTGGCAGCGTGAATACATGGAAGGCCAAAATGAAGCGCATGATAAGAAGAACTCGGAAAGAAGGCCGCCCCATCCTCACAATGCTGTTGCTGGTTGCAACCGCGACCTTGTTGCCTTCGGAAGGAAGTGCTTGGGAAGCTGATGCAGCGGGATGTACTTCTGATGTGGGTCTTCTTGAGTATGAAGTTGATTCATCAGCGGTTCCGAATCCTTGCTCATATCTTGGATACTACTTTGCCTGGGCAAGCTGGGGAAAGGCGTTCACAGATGTTCACCCCCCAACATTCACCCCAGACCTTGAATCATGGACAAACAACCACAATCCTGAAGAAGTCTCTGCATATTTCAATGGAAAGCTATATCTAATTCGAGCACATCAGCGCGATGGCGGCTCTCCCTCCTATAATTCTCTGCCCGATGAAAGCCCGGAAGGACTGATTTCGTACCTGCTGGTGGCTGCGCATTTGCTGGAAATTTCGGGGAACAACAAGGCCCCTTTCTATAATGGGTTTCTTTTGCAGGCATTCGCATCGTTAGAGTCGGTTCGATTTGAAGAAGCGGCAAGGTCTCTTTCAGCCGTTGCCATCGACTTGAGCGCCCAAACCGGCATCAGGAGGCTCTCTGACTTTGCCTGTTTTGTGGCAAGTGACCTCCCATCTGTAAGCGTCGATGAAATTCTAAGCTCAAACTTCTATCTTTCGTGCACAGGACTGCGATAAATGTCACAGTGCAGTTGAACAAATGACAGTCTCCGTGACGGGAAGACGGACGGGTTCCACCCCGCCCGTTTGAGTTACGACAGAAGTCCAACGCGGAAAAGTTTACGAGCCGCCTCCAGGTTATGCGCCTTTGAGTGACGGTGGGTAGCGTTTGCACCAGTGAGGAAGTGCGAGTTCTCGAGGCCATAGTCGGCGCGCGCCCCAGGCGAAGGTCCCTTCGCATTGATTGGACGAAGGCAAGGGTGAGACGCGCTGTAATAGTGGTTCGGTCAATTCGAGAGCGTCGGCCGCTTGCGTGCGACGGAGGCAGCTGGCGCCCGATGACGGCCAAGCTAGACTTAGTTTCGCAGGTCTTTGCCCCTCCTGAAACGAAACAAATCTTTGCGACACCCGCACAGGTCGATAACGCCCATCCTAAGTACGACACGGGCCCGATATTTTTTTGACAGGTGCGTGTGGTCGACGAGATACCCGAAGAAACGGCTCTTCTAGGATGATTTTGTCAACTCTTGACAGTACCAGCTTCTGTGCGAAGGGATAGTTCTTTGGCAAGAAATTTCTGCAAATCGATTATTGTGCAAGTCTATTTCTCGTGCTTCTCAATCGGGTTGAGTGGCCAGAATTTTGGGGACTCATATTTTAGGTAGCCAACGCCTCAAGATCTCTTTGGCGTTAGGTTTCTCACTGAAAACTCGTGATTCACCTCAATTAGTATCGTCGCTCTTTGCGCATGCCCACTTCTTATTTTAAGATCGAATCTGGTGATTTCAGACAATGCCTCAAAGATCACATCCAGGAAACGGCAGCATCGGCGGCCTGACCAGCAATGTTGACATAAGCCCTGCCGCGTTCTCGTTTGGCGTGATATTCCATGAGGGGAATCTATGCTCTGTCCAATCCCACGGTGCTACGTTTGGTTTGAACCTTCCTGTTGAAGTGTCGATGGCCTACGCTCACAACTTCACGTCTCTGCGCATTGCTGCCACTACTTGCAGCCAGCGCTGCACGGGACTGCGGATGGCCGGTTTGATGAGGCTGCGCCGTCGCGGGGCCAGCTTGGCGACTGTCCGCTCAGGGCCGAACACCCTCCCCCTTCCCTTCCCCCATATCAGGTGCTCATATACCCCCGACCAGACCACCGGAGGGGGAGCCCGTCATGACCATTGCCACCACCCATGTGGGGAGCCTGCCGCGGGGGGAAAAGCTCTCGGCTTTGCTGATCGCCAAGGACAAGCACGAGGCCTATGATCCGGCCGAGTTCGAGGCCACCGTCGAGGCCGCCATTGTCGAGGCGATCCGGCGCCAGCGCGAGGCGGGGGTGAGCATCGTCTCGGATGGCGAGCTCGGCAAGGTCGGCTATTCGACCTATATGCAGGAGCGCCTCTCGGGCTTCGGCGGCCATATCGACCGGAAGCCCGCCAAGGACATGGCCGCCCACCCCGCGCTGGCCAAGAAGCTGAGCGCGATCATGGGCAGCCAGGAATTCACCCGGGCCTCCTGCATCGGCGAGGTCAAGCTGGTCAATCTGCAGCCCGCGCTCGACGATATCCGGCGCTTCAAGGAGGCGCTGGCGGCGCGGGGCGATACCGGGCGGGCCTTCATGAACGCGGCCTCGCCGGGGCTGATTACCGCCTTTCAGGTGAACAAGTATTACCCCAGCCATGAGGCCTATCTGGCCGACCTCGCCACCGCCATGCGGCCGGAATACGAGGCGATTCTGGACGCGGGCTTCGACATCCAGTTCGATTGCCCCGACCTCGCCATGTCGGCGCATACCGGCTATCAGGACCTGAGCCAGGACGAATTCGTCAAGGTGGCGGCGGCGAATGTCGAGGCGCTGAATGCGGCGACCGAGGGGCTGCCGAAGGACCGCATGCGGATGCATCTGTGCTGGGGCAATTACGAGGGGCCGCATGACCACGACATCCCGCTGGAGAAGGTGATCGACGTGGTGCTGGGGGCCAATCCCTCGACCATCCTGTTCGAGAGCGCCAATCCCTGCCACGAGCATGAATGGACGGTCTGGCGGGATGCGAAGATCCCCGAGGACAAGGTGCTGGCGCCGGGGGTCATCGACACCTGCTCGAATTACGTCGAACACCCGCAGCTGATCGCCCAGCGCCTGCAGCGGTTCATCGATATCGTGGGACAGGATCGCGTCATCGCCTCGACCGATTGCGGCTTCGGCACTTTCGCGGGCTATGGCAAGATCGACCCCGAGGTGACGTGGAAGAAGCTCAGGAACCTGCGCGCGGGGGCGGATCTGGCCTCGGCGTGACGGTGGGTGCGAGCACGCACCCTACGGGCGCTTGGGGGGCGCTGCCCCCCGGCCTGCGGCCTCCCCCCGGGATATTTGAGGAACAAAGAAGCGCGGGTCAGGCGGGCTTCGACGCTTTCCCCGCGACATAGGTTTCCGCCACCACGCGGTCGTCGCCGAGGATCAGGAGGGCGAAGAGTTCGTCCTTGAGGTCGCGGGCGGCCTCCATCCTGAGCGCGAGGTCCGGGGTGGCATGGCTGTTCAGCACCACCAGATCGGCCTCGCTGCCCGGTTGCAGGGTGCCGATGCGGTCGGCGAGGCCCAGCACCTCGGCATTGCCCCGGGTGATCCACCAGAAGGCGGTGAAAGGGTCGAGGCTGCGTTTCTGCAGCTGGGCCACGGCATAGGCCGCGCCGCCGGTTCTGAGCATCGACCAGCTCATCCCGGCGCCGATGTCGGTGGCGATGGCCGAGGTGGCGCCGCGGGCCGCCAGCGCGGCCTCGTCGAAAAGTCCCGATCCCAGGAAGAAGTTCGAGGTCGGGCAATGGACCGCGTGCGAGCCGGTTTCGGCGATGCGGTCGCGCTCGGCCTCGGTCAGGTGGATGGCGTGACCCAAGAGCGCCTTCGGACCCAGCATGCCGTAGCGGTCGTAGATGTCGAGATAGCCCCTGGCCTCTGGGTAAAGCGCGCAGGCCAAGGCGATTTCGTCGGTGTTTTCCGACAGATGGGTCTGGACGTGGCACTCGGGATGCGCGGCGATCAGGGCCCCGGCCGCCTCCATCTGCGCGGGCGTCGAGGTGAGGGCGAAACGGGGCGAGATGGCATAGAGCGCGCGGCCCCTTCCATGCCAGCGGGCGATCAGCGCCGCGCTGTCGTCATGGGCGGTTTGCGGCGTGTCGAGCAGCGCTGCGGGCGCGTTGCGGTCCATCAGCACCTTGCCGCCCAGCATGCGCATCCCCCGCTTCTGGCCTTCGGCGAAATACGCCTCGACCGAGGCGGGATGCACCGAGCAGAAGGCCGAGGCCGTGGTGGTACCGTTCCGGAGCAAGAGGTCGTAGAAGGCCGTCGCCATCCGCGCGGCATGGGCGGGATCGGCGAAGGCTGTCTCGGCCGGGAAGGTATAGGTGTTCAGCCAATCCAAGAGCTGCGCGCCCCATGACGCGGTGATCTGGCCCTGCGGGAAATGGATATGGGCGTCGATGAAACCGGCGGTGATCAGATGCGGGCGGTGGTCGGTCACGGCGATCCCCGCCGGGGCCTGCGCAAAATCGCCGACCCAGGCGATCAGCCCGTCGCGGACATGCACCGCGCCATCGTCGAAAAGCTCGAAGGCGGCGGTATCGCCGACCCCCTCGGGCCGCCGCAGGAAGCGCAGCACGCGCCCGCGCAAGATGCGTTCATCCATGTCCATGCTCCTTTGACCGGCGCCGCAGGATAGGGCCGCATCCTGCCACGACAATCCGGCAAAAGCGTTTGACTGTTTGGCGTGAGCGTTGAAAATCGCCGGGGAAACACCTGCTATTGTCAACGGAATGGGCGGATAGCACGGGAGGAACGCCAGCAATTGCCCTATCTGGAAAGCCTCAAGGTCTTTGTGCGGGTGGTCGAGCTGGGCTCGATCACCTCGGGCGGGCGCGACCTGCGGCTGACGCCGGCCGTGGCCTCGAAGCGGATCAAGGAGCTGGAGGCGCGGCTGGGCACCCGGCTTTTGAACCGCACGACGCGCAAGCTGGTGCCGACCGAGGCGGGGCGGCTGTTCTATGAACATGTGCGGGGTGTCGTCGCCTCGCTGGAGGAGGCCGAAGCCTCGCTTGCCGGGTTCGAGGGGCGGCCGCGCGGCACGGTGCGGGTGACGGCGCCGCTGGGGGTCGGGCGGCGGCTGGTGGCGCCGCTCGTGCCGCGGTTTTGCGACCTCTTCCCCGAGGTCGACGTGCGGCTCAGGCTGTCGGACCGGCGGGTCGATCTGTTCGAGGAAGAGCTGGACGTGGCCTTCTTTCTGGGCACGCCGCCCGATTCCGCGCTGAAACTGCGCAAGGTGGCGGATTGCCCGCGGCTGTTGTGCGCCGCGCCGGAGTATCTGGCGCGCGAGGGCCTTCCCGAGGCGCCGGACGACCTGCTGGCGCATAATTGCCTGCTGCTGCGCTATCCCCGCTCGCCCGAATATTACTGGCAGCTGGAGACGCCCGAGGGGCTGGTCAAGCTGGAGGTGCGGGGCCGCTACGACGCCGACGAGGGCGATGTGCTGCTGAGCTGGGCGCTCGATGGCCGCGGCATCGTCATGAAGCCGCGGTTCGAGGTGGCGGGGCATCTGGCCTCGGGCCGGCTGGTCGAGGTACTGCCCCTGACCCCGCCGCCCCCGGCGATCCTGGGCTGCCTCTATCCGCACCGCAAGCTGCAGGACCCCAAGGTGCAGCGCTTCATCGACTTCCTGCTCAGGCACATGCGGCTGGCGCTGGAACACCCCTGACGATCGGTTGACACCTTGTTTCCCGGTGCCCAACAATTGCCCCGTTTCCGGCCGAGAATTCGCACATTCCCCGCCTAGACCAGCGACCTACCGAGTATGCGTTCCCGCTGGAGATTGCCCCCATGGCCAATACGCTCAACGACCTGATCCTCACCGATGTGGCGGGCTTCGCCCCGGGCGATACGCTGTCGCTGGGCAGCGGGTTGACCGGGATCACCGATTCCGCGGTGGCGACCGCCTGGGGCGACCCGTCACGGATCGCGGTGGGCGACAATTTCTACAGCGACCGGGGGATCGGCTCGATCACCGGCCTGTCGACGGTCACCGCCGATGTCAGCTCCCTCGACGCGCTGGGCAACCCGGTGACCAGCCCGCAGACGCTGCTGGTCGTCTCGGTCACCGATTCGGTCAGCGGGCTGACCAGCCAGATGCTGCTGCCGCTCGATGCGGCGGGCGATCTGGTGCATATCACCCAGATCTCGATCACCGCGGTCGATACCACGCCCGGCATGACCGAAATCGCCTTCGCCGATCTGGCGCAGGACGACACCGTGACGCTGGCCAGCCCCGGCACGGTCGACGGTGCCGCGACGGGCGAGGTGATGAACACCGGTTATACCGATGGCGACGGCGACGCGATGGACGAAAGCGGAAACGCGATCGAGGCCAATGGCGGCGACGACACGGTCTATGGCGGCGCGGGCGATGACACGATTTCCGGCGGCGACGGCGCCGACTGGCTCTTCGGGCGCGAAGGCAATGACCTGCTGTCGGGCAATGCGGGCGACGATTCGCTCTGGGGCGATGCGGGCGACGACACGCTCTTCGGCAACGAGGGCGACGACAAGCTGATCGGCGGCGAGGGCAATGACCTCATCATCGGGGGTGAAGGCAACAACCTGATGTACGGCGACGATGCCTTCGGCGACACCGGCGGGCGCGAGCCGGGCGATGCGACCGAACCGGGCTATGGCAACGACACGCTGGTCATGGGCAATGGCGACGACACCGCTTACGGCGGCTCGGGCGACGATTCCTTCCGCGTCTTCGACGGCTTCGGCAATCATGTGATTGTCGGCGGCGAGACGGGCGAGACCGATGGCGACAAGATCGAAGCCACGCTGATGACCGAAAGCACCACCGTCACCTATACCGGCGACGAAGAGGGCACGATGGCCTCGGGCGGCAATACCGCCAGCTTCACCGAGATCGAGCGCATCCAGCTGGGCTCGGGCGACGACCGGGCCGAGGTGCAGGCCTTCACCAACGGCTTCGTGCACGGCGGTTCGGGCTTCGACCAACTGGTGCTGCCCGATCCCCTGCCGGGCGAGACCCCGCCGCAGGTGACGATCACCGACGATATCGACAACGGCGACGGGACCCATTCCTACTCCGGCTACGTGATCTTCGACGACGGCTCGAAACTGCAGTTCAAGAGCTTCGAAGAGATCATCTGCTTCACCCCCGGCACGCTGATCGACACCACCCGCGGCCGGGTCGCGGTCGAGGAATTGGTGGCCGGTGACAAGGTGCTGACCCGCGACCATGGTTACCAGCCGCTGACCTGGACCGGGCGGCGCGACCTAACGATGGCCGATCTCGCCGGCAGCCCCGAGGTCGGGCCGGTGCGGATCGCCGCAGGCTCCCTCGGCCGCGGCCTGCCCGAGCGCGACCTCGTGGTCTCGCCCCGCCACCGGATGCTGGTCACCGGCGCCCGGGCCGAGCTGATGTTCGGCGAGCGCGAGGTGCTGGTCGCGGCGCAGGATCTGCTGGGCCTGCCGGGTGTCAACCGCGCCGGGCTGGAAGCCGTCAGCTACATCCACGTCATGTGCGAGCGCCACGAGATCATCCGCGCCGAAGGCTCCTGGACCGAAAGCTTCCAGCCCGCGGAAGCCGTGGTCGACGCGCTGGAGGACGGCACCCGGGCCGAGCTGCTGGCGCTCTTCCCGGCGCTCGCCACCGAAGCCGGCCGCGCCGGTTTCGCCGCCGCCCGCCCGGTCCTGTCCGGCGCCGAGGCCAAGACCCTCTTCGCCGCCTGACCCCATCGAAGACCCGCCGACAACCAAGGGCCGCCCCTCAAAGGCGGCCCTTCCTCTTTCAGCCCAAGGCGGCGGGAGGCACGCTCCCACCCGCCCACCCCGCGCGCCTCCCGCCGCGGAGAGGGCAGCGCTTGGGGCGACCCCGGGGGCCTTCTGCCCCCGGACCCCCGAGGATATTTGCAGAACGAAGATGAGGGTCAAGCGCCCTCTGTTCCCCATCTTTGTTCTGAAAATATCCTCGGGAGGATTTTCAAGGAGGGTGGAAAACCCTCCTTGAAGCAGGGGGTGCGGGGGGCGGCAGCCCCACGCCTCCGGTCGCCCGAGGCACGAGGGCGAAACCCAGATAGGGCCTCAGTCGAGGCTGGTCTCGGTCGGTGCAGGCGCGGGACCGGTCGGTTCGGCCCAGCGGGCGGCGAGGTGGATGAGGATGATGATCATCGACACCGGCACGATCACCGCGATCCAGACCATGGCGATGCCCAGCGTGTCCATGGTCAGCGCCGCCTGCCGGGCCAGGTAGCCGCGGGAAAAGCCGCCCCGCAGGCCGATGAAGCAGAACCAGACCACCGGCAGCACGAAGGTCAGCACCGCGGCGCTGTGGATCGCCGCGGCCAGCCAGCCCAGCCAATGCGGGCGGGGTGGAAAGACGCTGGCCATCAGCACCGCATCGGCGCGGGTCTTGAAGGACAGCGTGGCGCCCAGAAGCCCGGTCCAGACCATCATGTAGCGCGCAACATCCTCGGTCCAGACCGGCGGCGAGGCAAAGCCGTAGCGCGCGACGACCTGGATTATCACGGTGACGAACATCCCCGCGACCGCCGCGACCGCGACGCTGCGGGCCAGGGCATGGAGGGCGTTGCTGAGGCCGAGGATGGCGTTGCGCATGGGGATCTCTGTCGAAAGGCAGGGGCGCGCGCCGCGTTTCAGGCGCGCGCGGGGCCGGGGTCAGCGGCTGGCGGCGGCGATGGCCTGCCAGCGGGCCACGGCGTCCGAGGGCATGAGGCCCGAATCGTAGACCGCCAGCGAGCGGCTGCGGAAGGCCTCGCGTTCCTCGGCGGTCAGGCGCTGAACGGTCACGCCCGCCGCCTCCAGCGCGGTGAGCGAGCTTTCGGCGACCTCGGCCAGCCAGTCGGCGGTCGCGGCATTGGCGGTTTCGACCGCGGCATCGACGGCGGCGCGTTCCGCGTCGCTGAGCCCGTCATACCAATAGCGCGAGGCGAGGATCGCCCGCGCCGGGATGATTACCCCCGCATCGGCGTAATTCCTGACGAAATCGGTCTGGCCGAAGCTGATCGGCACGAAGGGCGAGTTCAGATAGCCGTCGATCACCCCGGTCTGCAGCCCGGCCGGGACCTCGCCCCAGGGCACGATGGTGCCGGCGCTGCCCCAGGCCTCGTACATGGCGATCTGCGCGTCATCGAGGGCGCGCATCCTGAGGCCTGCCATATCCTCCGGCCGGCGGATGGCGGTGGTGGTGGTGATGATGCCCGAGGAGGGCCCCAGCGGCGCGATGGCCAGCAGCATCGCGTCCTCGGCGCCCAGCGCCTCGTTCACCTGATCGAAGACCTGCCCCTCGGTCAGGGCGCGCTGCAGATGGGCGGCGTCGTCGAAGAGATAGGGCAGCCGCAGGCCGTAGATGAAGGGATCGAGCTGCGCCACGACGCGGATGTCCGAAAGCGAGACTTCCAGCAGGCCGGTGGTGATCTGGTCGAATTTCTCGGCCTCGTTGCCGACCGCGTCGCGCGGCATCTCGCGGACCTCGAAGCCGGCCTCGGTCAGCGCCTGGCCAAAGGCATGGGCCCAGTTGTAGGAGCCCGAAGTGGCGAGGTCGGGCGCGGTGTCGAGGGCGATCTTCACCTCGGCGGCGACCGGGGCGGCCGATGCCATCAGGGCCGCGAGGGCCAAAGCCTTGATTTTCATGTCTTCTCCTCCCAAAAAAGCGTTCAGTTGACGGAAAACCCGGCCAGTCGCGGCAGGGCGAGGCTCAGTTCGGGCCAATAGCCCAGCGCCAGCAGCAGCAGGATCTGCACAGCGATGAAGGGCAGCGCGGCGTAGGCGAGGCGCCAGTAATTGAGGTCGGTCAGCGCGGCGACCACGACCAGGCATTTGCCCAAGGGCGGCGTGATAAGCCCGACGCAGAGGTTGAAGCACAGCACGATCCCCAGATGCACCGGGTCGATCCCCTGGGCCACGGCCTGCGGCACGAAGAGCGGGATCAGCAGGGTCATGGCCACCGGCGTGTCCATGAACATCCCGGCCACCAGGAAGATGGCGATCAGGAAGAACAGGTAGCGGTTGCCGGTCAGGCCGATGGACTCGACCCAATCGGCCAGCGCCTCGGACCAGCCCATCTGCCCGGCGAGGAAACCCAGCACCGAGATGGCGGCGAGGATGATGAAGATCGTGCCGGTCATGCGGGCGGTGGTTTCCAGCGCCTCGACCAGCATCTTGCGTGAAAGGCCGTTGTAGAAATGCCCGGCGATCAGGGCGAAGAGGACGGCGATGGCCGAGCCCTCGGTCGGCGTGGCGAGGCCCAGCACCAGCGAGCCCAGGATCACCACCGGCAGCAGCAGCGCCGGGGCGGCGCGTTTCAGGCTGGGCCAGAAGCGCGGCAGGTCGGGCGAGGCGCCGCCCGGGTGCTTGCCGATCCGCGCCAGAACCGAATTCAGGACCAGCAGCGCCAGTGCCAGCAGGATCCCGGGCACGATCCCCGCGGTGAAGAGCGCCGCGACCGAGGCGCCGGTCAGCCCGCCGTAGAGGATCATGATGATCGAGGGCGGGATGATCGGGCCGATCATCGACGAGGCGGCGGTGATGGCGCCCGCGTAATAGGGGTTATAGCCGCGCTCGACCATCTCGGGGACGAAGGTGCGCGACAGCGCCGCGCTGTCGGCGATGGCCGAGCCCGAGATACCGGCGAAGAACACCGAGGTCAGGATGTTGACATGCCCCAGCCCGCCGCGGAACCGGCCGACCATCGACAGCGCGAAGTCGATCAGGCTGCGGGTGACGCCCGCGCGGGTCATGATCTCGGCCGTGAGGATGAAGAGCGGCATCGCCATGAAGGCGAAGACATCGAGCTGGGCGAAGATCCGTTGCGGCAGGATCGACAGGAATTGCGCCTTGCCGACCATCAGGAACGAGACGACCGAGACCGCGCCCATCAGATAGGCAAAGGCGGTCCCGCTTATCAGGAGGAGGACAAAGACGAAGGGGGTCAGCCACATATCCGCATTCTCTCAGACGGCGGTGGAGATCGGCGGGGTGAACCGCACGGCATGGAGGGGCGGATGCGTCACGATGGAGCGCAGATCGACCCGGCTTTGGGCGAGGCGCGCCTCGTCGGGGCGCGGGCGCGCGGTCTCGGGCGCGCGGGCGAGCGCGGCCTCAAGGGTGCGGGCGACGCCCAGCAGCGCCCCGTCGCCCCGCACCGGCCCCAGCACCTGCAGGCCGAAGGGCAGGCCCTGTCCGTCGCGGCCCGAGGGCAGGACGATGGACGGGCCGCCGGTCAGCGAGCCGCGATAGGTCAGCGCCAGCCAGCGGTAATAGATGTCCATCTCCTGCCCGTCGATGCGTTCGGCATGGCCCTGCGTCCAGGGAAAGGCCGAGACCGGCGCGGTGGGCAGCAGGATGGCGTCCAGTCCCGCGATCCGGGCGTTGAAGGCGCGCAGGATGCGGGTCTGTTCGGCATGGGCCCAGGCGCGGTCTGCCAGCGAGAAGGTGAGGCCCAGTTCCACGTTGCGGTGGATGAAGGGACCGAAATCCTCGGGCGCCTCGCGGATCGCCTGACCGAAACCGGCCAGGAAACTCTCGGCGCGCAGGATGTCGAAGGTGCGGTCCATCTGGCCGAGGTCCAGATCGACCGGGCGGCATTCGGCGACCTGCGGGGAAAGCGCGGCGATCCGGGCGCGGAAGGTGGCGCGGATGTCGGGATCGACGGGGGCGCCGCCGAAATCCTCGCTGAAACCCAGCCGCAATTCATGCAGCGGCTTCGCGACCAGCCGGTCGAAACGCGCGGGGTCGGAGGGCACGGACAGCGGGTCATCCGGGTCGCCGCCATGGCAGGCGCGCAGCATCAGGATCAGGTCGTCCATGGTCCGCGCCATCGGTCCCAGCACCGAGATCCCCGACCAGCCCAGCGGCCGGGTCGGATGGGCGATCACATCGACCGAGGGGCGGAAGCCGACGATGCCGCAGAGCGCCGCGGGCAGGCGCAGCGAACCGCCGGTGTCGGAACCGGTGCACAGCGGCACGAGATCCGCCGCCAGCGCCGCGGCCGAGCCGCCGGACGAGCCGCCCGCCGTCAGCCGCGGGTCGAAGGGATTGCCGGTCGCGCCCCAGACCGGGTTGCGGGTGTTGCCGCCCGCGCCCAGCTCGGGGACATTGGTCTTGGCCAGCACGATGGCCCCCGCGGCCCTGAGCCGGGCCACCATCGGCAGGTCACGGGTCGGCACATGGCCGCGCGCCCGGGGGCTGCCGTGGGTGGTCAGCAGATTGGCGGTGTCCTGCAGGTCCTTGACGCCGATGGGCAGACCGTCGAGCAGACCCATCGGCCTGCCATCCCGCCAGCGCCGGGTCGATTGCGCCGCCTGCGCCACGGCGCTTTCGCTGTCGAAGGCGGTCAGCGCGTTGATCCGGGGATTGAACGCCGAGATACGCGCCAGGCAGGCCTCGAGAAAGGCGCTGGGCGTCAGCGATTGATCCGCGAACCGGGCGACAATCTCGGTCGCCGGCCATGATGACGGGCCACTGGCCATCGTTCCCCGCTTTGCAGACCGGGTGGTCTGCGCCTCCTCCAAACCTGAGGTTTTGATAGGCGGGATCGGCGGGCAGGAATAATGAAACTTCCTGCCGAAACCTTAACCAAAGGGAATGGTCTTGCCCCGGGCGACCTGCAGCAGGCAGCGGCGGAACAGGTCGACGCTGCCATTGGTCTCGACCGCTTCGGGTTTCCAGAAGCAGCGGGCCTGCGACAGAAGACCCGCGGTATCCAGCGGCAGGATCACCAGATCGCCGCGCGCGGCATGGGCGTTGGCCTGGCTGCGCGGAAAGAGGCCCAGCACCGGCATCTGGCGCAGCACCTCCAGATTGAGCGACAGCGAGGAGGAGGCGACGACATTGGTCGGCGGGACCAACCCGTGGCCGGCGAACATCGCATCGACCGCCCGGCGCGCCACGGAATTGGCCTGCGGCAGGATCCAGGGGCAGGTCGCCGCCTGTGCCCAGGTGACACGCTCCTGATGCGCAAGGGCATGGTCGCGGCCGGTGACGACGACGATCGGTTCCTCGAAGAGCACGGCCTGCGCGACCTCGGCAATCTCGGTCGGGTGCCAGATCCGGGCGATCAGCAGGTCGATCTGGCCCGTCTCCAGCAGCGGATAGAGCGAGACGAAATGCCCCTCGGTGATCGAGACGCTGGACTGCGGGGCGCTGGATTTGAAAAGCGCGATGGCGCCGGGCAACAGGCTGGGCGCGACCGAGGACACCGCCCCCACCTGCACCGAGCCCGAGACGCCGCTGGCCATGGCCTCGATATCGAAGGCGGCGCGGTCGATCTGGGCGAGGACGGCGCGGGCATGATCGGCCAGACGCTCGCCGATCGGGGTCAGGAACAGGCGGTTGCGGTCGCGGGTGACGATGGGCTGGGCGACGATCTCTTCAAGTTCGGTGATCTGCTTCGAGATGGCGGGCTGGGTGACGTTCAGCGCCTGCGCCACCCGCGCCACCAGCTTCAGCTCCGCCAGACCGGCGATGACCCGCAGGTGGCGCAGGCTGAGCTGCCTTTTGAAACTGTCCTGTTGGATGGCGCCCTCCGCACCCCGTGCCGGGGTTCGCGGCCGATGAAAGCGAAAACCGGGGCCGGGCGCAATCGGGTAATCCCGGCCCCCTGCCCCGCTTTCAGGGCCGGGGCGTGTCGCGCGGCCGGACCTCGGCCAGAAGCGAATCGACGATCTGGCGGCGCAGGGCCTTCTGCCCCTCCTCCGAGAAGAAGCCTTCGCCGAAGAGCGCGGAAAAGGTCGGCCGGTTCGAGACGTTGAAGAAGCTCAGCGCGCTGATCTGCCAATGCAGCGCCACCGGGTCCAGCCCCTGGCGGAACAGGCCCTCGGCCTCGCCCCGGCGGCAGATGTCGCGCAGCTTCTCGATGGCCGAGACGTTCATGTTGCGGATCACCTCGGAGGCGGCGAGGGTCTCGGCGTTGTGGATGTTCTCGATCATCACCATGCGGATGAAATCGGGATTGCTGCGGTGGTGGTCGAAGGTGAAGGCGACGAGCCGCGCCAGCGCCTCGTCCGGCGGCAGCGTGCCGAGGTCCAGCTGATCCTCGCCCGCGCGGACCTTGGCATAGGCGGCTTCGAGCGCCCGCATGTAGAGGCCCATCTTGTCCCCGAAGTAATAGTAGATCATCCGCTTCGAGGTCTGGGTCCGCGCCGCGATCTCGTCGATGCGGGCACCCGACAGGCCGCTTTCGGAAAAAACCGCCACGGCGACGCGCAGGATGTCCTCCTGCACGGCCTCGGGGTTCTGTTTCCAGCGTCTCCTCGCCCCCTCGGCGGCCTCTGAAGTCACGGATTTCCCTCCTCTATCCCGACCCGGACGCGAGACTAGCACAGGGCGCAGGGCGCGGACAGGCGGCAAATTAACCGGCTGGTATATTCGCTTGCAAAATTGTACCAGTTGTTACATTAAGGGGGAAAGCAGCTGGGAGGAGACCCGCGTGCATCGTCAGCAAGACCCGGCCAGCACGACGGTCCGCGTGGGCCTGATCGGACGCGGCATCCAGAAATCGCGTACCCCCGGCATGCACGAGGCCGAGGGACAGGCGCAGGGGATGACCTATCGCTATGACCTCTTCGACACCGCCGCGGGCACGCCGGACGATCTGGCCGGGATCCTCGACCGGGCCGAGGCCGGGGGTTATGCGGGCCTGAACGTGACCTATCCCTACAAGCGCGCGGTGATGGCGTTGCTCGACACGCTCTCGCCCAATGCCGAGCGGGTCGGCGCGGTCAATACCGTGGTCTTCCGGAACGGGCGGCGGCAGGGGCACAACACCGATGCCTGGGGCTTCGCCGAAGGGTTCCGGCGCGGCCTGCCGGGGGCGGGGCTGGACAGGGTGCTGCTGCTGGGGGCGGGGGGCGCGGGCGGGGCGGTGGCGCATGCGCTGGTGGATCTGGGTGCGCGGCAGCTGTTGATCCGGGACACGGCGCGCCCCGCGGCCGAGGCGCTGGTGGCCTCGATCAACGCCCATGCCGGGGCCGAGACCGCCCGGGTCACCGAGGACGGGGTTGCCGAGGCGGACGGCATCGTCAACGCCACCCCCGTCGGCATGCTGGCCCTGCCCGGCACGCCGCTGGACCCCTCGGCGCTGAGCCCGCGCCACTGGGTCGCCGATATCGTCTATGTGCCGCTGGCGACCGCGCTTCTGACCGCGGCGGCGGCGCGTGGCTGCCGGGTGCTGAGCGGCGAGGGCATGGCGGTGTTCCAGGCGGTCCGGGCCTTCGAGCTGTTCACCGGCCGCCCCGCCGATCCCGAGCGGATGCGCGCCACCTTCCACCGGCTGGGCGCGGCCGGGGAGGTGCAGGCATGAGGACCGGCATCGCCACCGTCTCCATCTCGGGCACTCTGGAGGAAAAGATCGTCGCCATCGCCGCGGCGGGTTTCGACGGGATCGAGATCTTCGAGCAGGATTTCATCGCCGACACCCGCTCGCCGCGCGAGGTCGGGCGGCGGATCCGCGACGCCGGGCTGGAGCTGCTGCTGTTCCAGCCGTTCCGCGATTTCGAGGGGCTGCCGGGGGATCTGCGGCGCCGGGCCTTTGACCGGGCGGAGCGCAAGTTCGACCTGATGCAGGAGCTGGGGACCGATCTGGTGCTGGTCTGCTCCTCGGTCCATCCCGAGGCGCAGGGCGGCATCGACCGCTCGGCCGAGGATTTCGCCGAACTCGGCGTCCGGGCGGCCAAGCGCGGGCTGCGGGTCGGCTACGAGGCGCTGGCCTGGGGCCGCCATGTCAACGACCACCGCGACGCCTGGGAGATCGTGCGCCGCGCGGATCATCCGAATGTCGGGCTGATCCTGGACAGTTTCCACACGCTGGCCCGCGGCACCGATCCCGACACGATCCGCCGCATCCCCGGCGACCGGATCTTTTTCGTCCAGCTGGCCGATGCGCCGCGGATCGAGATGGATCTGCTCTATTGGTCGCGGCATTTCCGCGCGATGCCCGGCGAGGGCGATCTGGATGTGCAGGGGTTCATGCGGGCGGTGATGGCGACGGGCTATGCCGGGCCGATCAGCCTCGAGATCTTCAACGACCAGTTCCGCGGCGGCAAGACCAAGCAGCTGGCCCGCGACGGCCACCGCTCGCTGGTCGATCTGATGGACGCGGTACGGCGGGCCGAGCCGGGGCTGACGGTCGATCTGCCGCCGATGCCCGCGCCGACCCCGCCGCAGGACACGGCCTATGTCGAATTCGCCACCCGCGGCGCCGAGGCCGAGGCGCTGGCGGCGACGCTGTCGGGCCTCGGTTTCGTGCAGACCGGGCGGCATGTCGGCAAGGATCTGACGCTCTGGCAACAGGGCGGGATCCGGCTGGTGCTGAACCACGAACGGTCCGGCCACGCCGAGGCGATCTTCACCACGCATGGCACCAGTGTCTGCGATCTGGGGCTGAGCGTCGCCTCGGCCGCGGACACGCTGGACCGGGCCCGGGCGCTGGGGGCCGAGGTCTTTGCCCAGCCGCGCGGCCCGGCCGAGATGGAGATCCCGGGCATCCGGGGCCTCGGCGGGTCGGTGCTGCATTTCCTCGACGAGGGCAGCGGGCTGGACGGGGTCTGGGCGCGGGAATTCGGCGCCGGGTCCGAGCCGGTGCCCGGCGTCGGGCTGCGCCGCGTCGACCACATCGCCCAGACCATGAGCTATGACGAAATGCTGTCGTGGTCGCTGTTCTACACCTCGCTCTTTGCGATGAAGAAGGCGCCGATGGTCGATGTCATCGACCCCGACGGGCTGGTGCGCAGTCAGGCGGTGGCGGCGCCCGGCGGGGAGTTCCGCATCACGCTGAACGGGGCCGAGACGCATCGCACGCTGGCCGGCGCCTTTCTGGCCGAGAGTTTCGGCGCCATCGTCCAGCATCTGGCCTTCGCCACCGACGACATCCTCGCCACCGCCGAGGCGCTGGCGGCGCGCGGGTTCGAGCCCTTGCCGGTCTCGGCCAATTACTACGACGACCTCGCCGCCCGCTTCGACCTGCCGCAGACCGAGATCGCGCGGCTCAGGGCGCTGAACCTGTTCTACGACGCGGACGGGCGCGGCGGGGAGTTCCTGCAGCTCTATTCGCGGCCCTTCGCGCATGGGCTCTTCTTCGAGATCGTCGAGCGGCGCGGTGGTTACGACGGCTATGGCGCGGCCAATGCGCCGGTCCGCATCGCCGCGCAGAAGCGGCTGGGGCGGCCCAAGGGGATGCCGTCTACCTGAAGCGGCGACATGAAGGGATGGATAATCTCTGAGATTATTGATATTGACCTATAGATCATAGAATGCGGAACTGAGAACGACCGAATCTGAACCGACGTCAAAGGGAGGAAACCATGACGCCCATTACCCGCCGCGCGGCCCTTGCCACCGGGCTTGCCCTCACCACGGCCCTGACGGCCGCGCCGCTCTTCGCCCAGAACCGGCCGGTGCTGCGCCTGTCGTCGGTGGTGTCGAACAACGACATCCGGGCCGAGGCCTTCGCCGCGATCTCGGAAGCGGTCGCGGCCGAGTTCGACCTGCAGGTGTTCAACGGCGCCACGCTGGTGTCGCAGGGGACCGAACTGATCGCCCTGCAGCGCGGCAACCTGGAAATCGGGCTGGTGGCGCCGCAGACCATCGCCGAACAGGTGCCGGAATGGTCGATCGTCACCTCGGCCTATCTGTTCAACGACGTCGACCACCTGCAGCGGACATTCGACAGCGAAGTCGGCGAGCAGCTGCTGGCGCTGACCGAGGGGATCGGCATCCATGTGCTGGCGCCGGTCTATTTCGGCACCCGTCAGGTCAACCTGAAGCCCGAGATCGAGGTGCAGACCCCCGCCGATCTGAACGGGCTGACCCTGCGCATGCCCGGCGGCGACGCCTGGCAGTTCCTGGGCTCGGCCATTGGTGCCAACCCGACGCCGCTGGCCTATGCCGAGGTCTATACCGCGCTGCAGACCGGGGCCATCGACGGCCAGGACAACCCCCTGCCCAACGATTACAACATGCGGTTCTACGAGGTCACCTCGCAGATCGTCATGACCGGGCATCTGATCGGCTTCGACGTGCTGGCCATCGCCAATGACACCTGGAACGGCATGACACCCGAACAGCAGCAGCTGCTGCAATCGGCCGTCGACACCGCCATCGCCGAAAGCACCGAGCGTCACCTGGCGCGCGAGGCCGAGCTGGTGCAGTTCTTCCAGGACCAGGGGCTGCGGGTCTATGAGCCCGACCGCGCGGCGTTCCGCGACTATGCCCAGGCGCGCTATCTGGAAAGCGAGTTTGCCGCCAGCTGGCCCGAGGGCATGCTGGAAGCGATCAACGCCCTGGCCGAGTAACACCGCCCGCGGCAGGCGGGGCGGCGGGCGGCAGCGCCTGCCCGCCGCCCCGCCTTCATCGGAGATGCCCGAATGCCCCCCCCTGCCCGCAGCTGGACCCGACTTGCCGCGACCCTGGCCGATACCGTGCCCGGGATCCTGCTGGCGATCATGTTCCTGTGCTTCATCCTTCAGGTCTTCATGCGCTACGTCATGGGCAGCCCGGTCGGCTGGACCGTCGAGGTCTGCGTCATCGCCTGGCTTTGGGTGATCCTCTGGGGCCAGTCGGTCTCGGCCCGGGAAGAGGACGAGATCCGCTTCGACATCGTCTATGGCGCGGTCTCGCCGCGGGTGCGGCGGGTCTTCCGGGTGATCTTTGCCACGGCGCTGGTGGCGATCTATGCCATCGCCATCCCGGCCAACTGGGATTTCGTGACCTTCATGAAGATCCAGGACACCGCCTATTTCGACATTCCCTTCAGCTGGGTCTTCTCGATCCTGATGGTGTTCCTGGTGGTCTCGATCCTGCGCTACGCCTGGATCGGCTGGAGCGCGCTGACCGGGCGCGGGGTGCCGTCGGGCGAGGCCGGCCCCCATGAGGCGACACGCAAGGATTTCACCGAATGAGCTGGCAGTTCGACCTTATCGTGGCGGTGATCGTGCTCACCGCCGTCCTCGGCCTGCCCATCGGCCATGCCATGCTGGGCTCGTCGATCCTGTATCTGCTGCTGATGGGCCGCGACATGTCCATCGCCACCGAGCAGATGCTGAACGGGCTCTATGGCTCGTACGTGCTGCTGGCGATCCCGCTCTTCATCTTCGCCGCCGACCTGATGAATGTGGGATCCCTGTCCGACCGTCTGCTTGATTTCTGCAAGGCGCTGGTCGGGCGGTTCCGGGGCGGGCTGGGCCATGTCAACGTCGTCTCGTCGCTGATCTTTTCCGGCATGTCGGGCTCGGCCATCGCCGATGCGGTGGGCATGGGGCGGATCATCATCAACCTGATGACGCGGGACGGAAAATACCCCGGCGCCTATGCCGGGGCGATCACCGCCGCCTCGGCCATTATCGGGCCGATCATCCCCCCCTCGATCCCGATGGTGCTGTTCGCGCTCGTCTCGGATACCTCGATCGGCTACCTGTTCCTGGGCGGCGTGATGCCGGGGCTGATCCTGGGCGTCCTGCTGATGATGGTGAACGCCTGGCAGGCGCGGGTCCACAATTACCCGGTCGAGGAACCCGTGCCGCTGCGCGAGATGCCGCGCGTCACGCTGCGCGCCCTGCCCGCCCTACTGATGCCGGTGATCCTGCTGGTCGGCATCTATGGCGGCATCACCACGCCCACCGAGGCCGCCGCGCTGGCCGCGCTCTATGCCTTCGTCGTCTCGACGGTGTTCTACCGCTCGGTCAGCCTGCGGCAGGCCTTCGACACCGTGCGCCAGAGCGCGCGCTCGACCGCCAGCGTCGGCTTCCTGATCGCCGGGGCGCTGGCCTTCAACTATGTCGTCACGGTCGAGCAGGTCCCCAATGTGATCCGCGACTCGCTGGGCGACACCCAGCTCACCTGGTTCTCGTTCCTGCTGATGGTCAACGTGATCCTGCTTCTGTTGGGCTGCGTGCTCGAGGCCAATGCGATCCTGCTGGTCATCGTGCCGATCTTCCTGCCGACCGCCATCTCGCTGGGCGTGGACCCGGTGCATTTCGGCGTCATCGTCGTGGTCAACACGATGATCGGCCTCGCCACCCCACCCTATGGGCTTTTGCTGTTCGTCGTCTCGTCGATCACCAAGGCCCCGACCGGCGCCACCATCCGCCACCTGCTGCCGTTCCTGGCGGTCATGGTGCTGGGATTGGCGATCATCACCTTCGTTCCCGACCTCATCCTCTGGCTGCCTCGGCTTTACGGCTACAGCGGCTGATCCCCCGGAGACCTGAATGTCCGACCTGAAAACCATCCTCGTCATCAACGGCCCCAATCTGGACATGCTGGGCACCCGCCAGCCCGAGGTCTATGGCCACGACACGCTCGCCGATGTCGAGGCGCTCTGCCGCCAGACGGCCGAGGCGCAGGGCATCGCCGTCGATTTCCGCCAGAGCGACAGCGAGGCCGAGATCATGGGCTGGATCAAGCGCGCGCGGGGCACCGCGGCGGGCATCCTCATCAACCCGGCCGGCTTCACCTCGACCTCGATCGCCATTCTGGACGCGCTGCTGATCTACGATGGCCCGATCATCGAGGTGCATATCTCGCCGCTGTTCCGGCGCGACGAATTCCGGCACCTGTCTTACGTGTCGAAGGCCGCGACCGCCAAGATCGAGGGGTTCGGCATCCAGGGCTATGCCTTTGCCCTGACCCGGCTGGCCCAGCTGTCGCGCGCCGCCTAGGAGGGGATCATCCCCGTCGCCAGCACGTAATCCATGCCCGCCTGCACGTGATCGACCAGAAGCGCGCAGGCGGCATCGGCGTCGCGCGCCAGCACCAGATCGCGCAATTCGCGGTGCTGCTGCGCCACGCCTTCGCCGCGGAAATCCAGCACCAGCATGTGATAGCGCGCGTAGCGGTCGAAGACCGAGGCATGGGTCTGCATCAGCGCCTCTTGCCGGCAGGCGGCGATGGTGGCGTGGTGAAAGCCCCAGTCGTGGCGCACCCAACGCTCGACCGAGGCGCGGTTGCCAGCCATCAATTCGGCCTCGATCACCGACAGCGTGTAATGCGCGGCGACGACCGCGCCCTGCCATTCAAGGTCGCCCTCGGCAATCGAGCGTCTGAGCGCGGTGGTTTCCAGCAGGATGCGCAGATCGGCCAGTTCGCGCAGATCGGCCCGGCTGATCGCGGCGACGCGAAAGCCGCGCTGGCCTTCGGCGGTGACCAGCCCCTCGGCCGCCAGACGGCTCAGGATCTCGCGCAGGGTCGAGACGCTGGCACCATAATCGCCGCGCAGCAGATCCGGCTTCAGCTTGGCAAGCGGTTTGAGCCGCCCGTTGACGATATCCGCCCTGAGCCGACGATAGGCCAGATCGCCGATGGTCTCGCCTTCGCGGGCAACGGTTTCGAATCTGAGAAATTCCATAGGTTCGACTTTATATCCGACAAACCCGGCGAAGAAGCCGAAACTCGGCGGGAAAGTCAATCGGGCTTCGGTCGGGTCACAGATGCGGATGCACACCGCCCGAGACGGCCAGAACCTCGCCCGTGACGAAAGCCGCCTCGTCGCGCAGGAAAAAGGCGACGGCGGCGGCGGTTTCCTCGGGCTCGGCCAGCCGCGGGATGAAGCTGCCCGCGACCAGGCGCGCGACTTCGGCCGGGGGCATGTTGCGCGTAACCGAGGTGTTGGTCAGGCCGGGCGCCACGCAATTGACCGTGACATGGGGCGCGAATTCGGCGGCGAGCGTGCGGGTGAGCGAGGCGACGGCGGCCTTGGCGGCGGCGTAATCGGCCTGCCCCCTTTCGCCACCGAAAACGATGGAGGCGGTGTTGACCACCCGGCCGAAGCCCCGGTCGATCATCCCCGGCACCAGCGCCTGCATCAGGTGGAAACCGCCCATCAGGTTCAGATCGAAGGTCTGCCGCCAGCGGCTCTCGTCCATGGTCAGGAAGGGCTGGTAGAGGTCGGGCGAGCGCAGGCCGCCGACCAGATTGACCAGCAGGTCCACCCGGCCGAAGGCCGCGAGCGCCGCGCCCGCGACCGACCGCGCCTCGGGCGCGAGGGTCACGTCGGCGCGCTCGGCCGCCACCACGGGCGCATCGGGGAGGGCGCGCAACAGGGTGACGGTCTCGTCCAGGCGGCGGGCGGAGATGTCGGTCAGCATCAGCCCCGCCACCCCCTCGGCCGCGAGCCTCAGCGCCACGGCCCGGCCCATCGGCCCGCCCGCGCCCGAGATCAGGGCGATCCGGCCCCGGCTCACAGCCCCATCTCGTCGCGCAGAAGCTGCCTCAGCGCGAATTTCTGCACCTTGCCCGAGGCGGTCGCGGGCAGCGCCTCGCGCAGTTCCAGCCGTTCGGGCCAGTATTGCGTGGCGAAATTATGCGCTTTCAGATGCGCCTGCATCGCCTCGAAGCTCAGCGTCTGGCCGGGTTTCGGCACAACGAAGGCGCAGGCGCGCTCGCCCAGACGGTCGTCAGGATAGCCGACGATGGCGACGCTCTGGACCGCGGGATGCTTGAAGAGCGCGGCCTCGACCTCGACCACCGGGATATTCTCGGCACCCCGGATGATGATGTCCTTCGAGCGCCCGCAGATGCGGATATAGCCCGCCGCGTCCATCCGGGCGATGTCGCCGGTATCGAACCAGCCGTCCGCATCGACGTTGTTCCATTGCGGCCGCTTCAGGTAGCCGCCGAAATTCGAACATCCCCGAACGAATAGCCCGCCCTCGATCCCCGGGCCGCTGACCGGCCGCCCCTCGCGGTCGCGGATCTGCAACTCGATCCCCGGCAGCGGCACGCCATCGGTTTCCGCCGCGCGCTGGGCTGGATCCTCTGGCAGGACGGTCGTCACCGCGCCATTCTCGGTCATGCCCCAGGCCGAGATGACCCGCGCCCCCAGCACCCGCTGCGCGCGCTCGACCACCGGGCCCGGGATCACAGTCCCGGCGCAGAGGAAGATCCTGAGCGAGGCCGGATCGGTGCCCAGATCCTCGACCGCGCCCGAGAGGTCGATCAGGAACGGGGTGGAGGCCATGGTCCAGGTCACGCCGTCGCCCTCGATGATGCGGGCCGCCAGCGCCTTGTCCCAGCTGTCCATCAGCACGAAGCGCGCTTTCAGCATCAGGGGCAGCAGCAGGCCGTACATGAACCCGGTCTGGTGGGCCATGGGCGAGAACATGAGGATCACGTCCTCGCCGCCCATGTGCAGCCGCTCGGCGAAGGGCGCGAGATTGGCATACATCGTATTGGCGGTATGCATCACGCCCTTGGGCTCGCCCGTGGTGCCCGAGGTATAGATCAGCTGGCAGACGTCATCGGGGCCCAGCCGGGTGTCGCGGGTGATGGTCGCGCGCTGGCTGTCGAAGGCGGGGTTCGAAAGGAGCGCGTCGAAGCTATTCGCGCCCGCGCCCCCCGCGACAACGATCTGGCGCAGGGCGGGGAGACCCGGTTTCAGCCCCTCCGCCATCGCCTCGTGATCGAAGCCGCGGAAGGTCTTGGGGACGAGGAACACCTTGCTTTCGCCATGCTTCAGCATGAAGCCAAGTTCGTGTTCGCGGAAGATCGGCATGACCGGGTTGAAGACGGCACCGATCCGCGAGCAGCCGAGGTAGCTCGCGACGAATTCCCAGCCGTTCGGCAATTGGCAGGTCACCACATCGCCCCGCCCGACGCCCAGCGCCCGCAGGCCCAGCGCCGCGCGGTCGGCCAGCAGGTCCAGCTCTGCCCAGCTCAGATCCCGCCGGGCGCCCGTCGCGGCATGGATCGCCGACAGGGCAAGCGCGTCGGGATGCGCGGCGAGGCAGGCGTCGAAGTAATCGTCGGCGGTCTTGTCCAGCCAGAGGCCGGCGGCGATCATCGCGGCCCGGCGGGGCTCGATGAGAACGGCGTCGAATTCCATGGTTTTCCTCCCGAAAACGAGGGGTTGTCCCCTGATTGATCCGGGCGCCCTCCCCGACGCCCGGGCTCGGCGGGCCTCAGCCCGCGACGGCCTGACGGCCTGCCCGTTCCCGGGCGATGATGTTCTTCATGATGTGGGCGGTGCCGTCGCCGATCTGCAGGCCCAGCACATCCCGCAACCGCTGCTGGAAAGGCAGCGTGTCGGAATAGCCGGCATGGCCGTGGATCAGCAGGCAGGCATGGATCGCCTCATAGGCCAGAAGCGGCGGCCACCATTTGGTCATCGCCGCCTCGGCGGTGTGCGGCAGGCCCTGATCCTTGAGCCACAGCGCGTTGTAGGACATGAGCCGCGCGGCCTCGACCCGTGTATCGAAATCGGCCAGCTGATGCGTCACGCCCTGATAGGCTGCCAGCGGCTTGCCGAAGGCCTGACGCTCGCGGATATAGGCCCAGGTTTCATCGAGACTGGCGCGGGCGGTGCCCAAGCATTGCAACCCGATCAGGCTGCGCGAGAAGTCGAACCCCTGCATGACCTGGGCAAAGCCCTTGCCCTCGTCACCCAGCAGATGGTCGGCCGGAACCTTGACGTTATCGAACCAGATCGAGCCATGGCCGATGGAATTCTGACCCATGTTCGAGAATTTCGAGGTGGTGATGCCCGGCAGATCCAGCGGGATCAGGATCGCCGAGACGCCATGCGCGCGATCCTCGGCCCTTCCGGTGCGGGCGAAGGTGATGACGCCCCTTGCCAGCTGGTTGGCGGAAATCGAGGTCTTTTCGCCGTTGATGATATAGTGATCGCCGACCCGCTCCATCTTCAGGCCCAGATTGGCGGCGTCCGAGCCGCCCTTGGGTTCGGTCAGCGCGATGGCCAGCATGTGCTCGCCCGCGATGAGCCCGGGCAGCCAGGCCTCGGCCACGTGCTTTTGCGCGAAGCTGGCGAGGATATGCCCGTTCAGCGAGGCCAGAAGCGAGACATAGCCGAAGGTGAAATCGGCCTTGCCCAATTCCTCGATGATGGCGCCGGAATAGAGATAGGGCGCCCCCATCCCGCCATAGGCCTCGGACAGTTCCGGCGCGATAAGGCCCAGTTCGCCCATCTCGCGCAAGAGCGCGCTGTCGAAACGCCCCTCGCGTTCGCGGGCCAGATAGCCGGGCGCCACGCGGTCCTGCGCGAATTTGCGGGCAAGATCGCGGATCTGGTCCAGTTCCTCGGTATCGAAAATCGTTCTCATGCGGTCCTCCCAGAACCGGGGGGCGCGGCGGGCGCCCCCCGTCGCCTCAACGGTGGAACTTGCGGAAATCAGGCTTGCGCTTTTCCTTGAAGGCGATGCCGCCTTCCTTGCTCTCGTCGGTGTCGTAATAGAGCGAGAGCCCCAGCATCCCCAGCCCGGCGATGCCGCGCTGATGCTCGGTGTCCATGTTGAAGCTGCGCTTGGCCAAGGCGATGGCGGTCGGCGATTTCTCCATGATCTCGGCGCACCATTTCTCGACTTCGGCGTCGAGTTGGTCATCCGGCACCACGGCGTTGACGAGCCCCATGGCCAAAGCCTCGGGGGCCTTGTAGCGGCGGCAGAGATACCAGATCTCGCGCGCCTTCTTCTCGCCCACCACCCGGGCGAGGAAGGCCGTGCCATAGCCCGGATCGACCGAGCCGACCTTGGGCCCGACCTGCCCGAATTGCGCGCTTTCCCCGGCGATGGTGAAATCGCAGATCGTGCACAGCACATTGCCGCCGCCGATGGCGAAGCCGCGGACCTTGGCGATGACCGGCTTCGGCACGTCGCGGATGATCGTGTGCAGATCCTCCATCGGCAGACCGATGGTGCCGCGCCCGTCGTATTGCCCCTCATGCGCCGATTGGTCGCCGCCGGTGCAGAAGGCCTTGTCGCCCGCGCCGGTCAGCACGATGACGCCCACCGACTTGTCCCAGCCCGCCTTGTTGAAGGCGTGGATCAACTCCTCGCAGGTCTGGCCGCGGAAGGCGTTGTACTTGTCGGGGCGGTTGATGGTGATGGTGGCCGCGCCATCCTTCACCGAATAGAGGATGTCCTGATAGTCCATGATCTTATCCATGCATGGTCAGGCCGCCGGAGACGGAAATCACCTGGCCCGTGATGAAGGAAGCCTCGTCCGAGGCGAGAAAGGCGATGGCGCCGGGCAGGTCCTCGGGCTTGCCCAGACGGCCCAGCGGAACGGCGCGGGTGAAGGCCTCGCGCAGCTTTTCCTTGTTGCCGGCGCTGTCCATGAAATTCTCCAGCATGCCGGTCTCGGTCACCCCGGGGCAGACGCAGTTGAAGGTGATGCCATGGCGCGAATGCTCGCGCGCCAGCGTCTTGGAAAAGGCGATCACCCCGGCCTTGCAGGCGGCATAGACGCTTTCGCCCGACGACCCGCCGCGCCCGGCATCCGAGGCGATGGAGACGACACGGCCCGATTTGCGCCCGACCATCTTCGTCAGCACCGGATGGGTGATGTTCAGCACCGCGCGCAGGTTGATGTCGATGATCTTCGACCAGAAATCGGGGGTGGATTTCAGGAACGGGACAAACAGGTCCCAGCCCGCGTTGTTCACCAGGATCTCGATGGGGCCGAACTCGGCCTCGATCCGCTCGACGGCCTGCTGGCAGGCGGCGAGGTCGGTCAGATCGAAAGCCAGCGCCAGCGCCTCGCCCCCCTGCCCGCGGATGCTGTCCGCCACGGCCTCGGCCGCGCTGTGGTTGATGTCGGCGACGACGAGTTTCGCGCCATCCTCGGCGAAGCGCAGGCAGGTGGCCGAGCCGATCCCCCCGCCGCCGCCGGTTACGACAACAACTTTCCCTTTCAGACCCTTCACGGCGATCTCTCCTGTTCGCGAAGTCAGTGGCGCAGGCCCGGATCCGCGCCTGCCCGCTCGTTGCGCGGCACGCAAAGCCGGTGAAACCGGTGCGAATCCCTCCCTGTCCTCGGGGTCCATGGTTAGGGGAGGGCTGATTTTATGTCAACTACTTTACATATAATCCCGCAAGTCACGAGGCACGACGACGCCTTGACGTTGCGATGCAGCGCGGGGATAGTGGGAAAATGAAGCAAGACATTGACCAATCCGGCTCGTTGACTGCGGATCTGCAGAACCGTCTCGCGTTCCGGCTCTATCAATGCGCCAACCAGCTGAACAAGACCGGCACCCGCTGGCTGGACCGCCATGACGTGACCACCCAGCAATGGGCGGTGCTGGGCGCACTGGTGCGCGAACGCTGGGTCAACGGCATTGCCGTGCGGGATCTGGCGAAGCTGCTGATGGTCAGCCGCCAGAACCTGACCGGCGTGCTGTCGCGGCTGGAAGCGCGGGGCTGGATCGAGCGGGTGGTCGACGTGAACGACAACCGCTCGCGGCTCATCAAGCTGACGCCGGTCGGCTGGCAGCGCTGGGCCGACATGCAGGAGGACATCGCCTCGTTCTACAAGGAATCCATGGGGAACCTGTCGAACAACGACATGATCCACATGCTGCATTACCTCGACATCCTGCGCGAGAATTTCCGCGCCATCGACGAGGCGCAGGGCGGCGAGGAATAGACCCGCCGCCCCGCCCCGGTTCAGCCCGCGTAGCCCGGGCGCGGCACCATGCCCATCAGCGCCTGTGACAGGCCCCCGTCCACCACGATCTCCTGCCCGGTGACATAGGCGGCGCGGGGCGAGGCGAGGAAGAGCACGGCCTCGGCCATGTCGAGGGGCGTGCCGATCCGGCGCAGCGGCACCACGGCCTCGCGCCGGGATTTCACCGCGGGGTCGTCGTAGAAGCGCTGCGACAGCGGCGTCAGCACCAGCCCGGGGCTGACCACGTTCGAGCGGATCCCCTCGGGCCCCAGCTCAAAGGCCAGTTGCCGCGACAGCATCGCCATCGCCGCCTTGCCGGGGCTGTAGGCGCCGGAAAAGGGCTGCGGGTTGCTGGCCGAGATCGAGGCGACATGCACCAATGCCCCGCCGCCCCGCGCCCGCATCTGCGGCACCAGCGCTTGCACCATACGCAGGGCGCCGGTCAGGTTGATGTCCAGCATCGCCTGCCAATCGGCGATGGGCACGCTCTCCAGCCCGCCGGGCTTGAGGATGCCCGCGTTGTTGACGAGGATATCAGCGCCGCCGTGGCGCTGGGCGATGGCCGCCGCCGCCGCCGCGACCGCCGCGGCGTCGCCTAGATCGCAGGCGATCCCCTCGGGGTCGCTGGCGCTGCGGTCGACGGGAATGGCGATGGCGCCCGCCTCGCGGAAGGCCTGAACACAGGCCATGCCGATCCCGCCCGAGCCGCCGGTGATAACCGCGACCTTGCCCTGAAGTCCCAGCCATTCCATCTCAGGCCACCCCGGCGATATGGCGGGCGGTGACATAACCGAAGGTCATGGCAGGCCCCAGCGTGATCCCGGCGCCGGGGTAATTCCCCCCCATGACCGAGGCGCGGTCGTTGCCCACGGCATAGAGCCCCGGGATCGGCTGGCCCGACATATCCAGCACCTGCCCCTTCGGCGTGCACTCCAGCCCGTCGAAGGTGCCGAGATCGCCCATCACCATCTTCACGGCATAGAACGGCCCCTGCCGGATCGGCGCCACGCAGGGGTTGGGCTTGTGCTCGGGATCGGCGAGGTAGCGGTTGAAGGCGGTGGAGCCCCGGTGGAATTCCGGGTCCTCGCCGCGGTCGGCACCCGCGTTGAAGCGGCTCACCGTCGCCTCGAAAGCGGCCGGGTCGATGCCGCAGGCCCGGGCCAGTTCGCCCAACGTGCGGCCCGATTTCAGATAGCCGTTCCTGAGGAAACGCCCGATCGGCATCGGCGCCGGTTTCACGAAACCGAGCCCGTATTTGCGCAAGGCGTCGCGGTCGGCGATCAGCCAGCAGGCGGTCTCGGCCTGACCGGCGCAGGCGGCGATCATCGCCGCGCCCACGTCGTGGTAGCTGTTGCTTTCATTGGTGAAGCGCTTGCCATTGGCCAGAACCGCGATGATCCCCGGCTTGTAGCGGTCGATCAGATGCGGGAAGGGCGCGTGCTTGCCGCCGCCCAGGGGCACCTGCGACACCGGGATCCAGGCCGAGGTGGCGGGCAGCCGCGTCTCGAAACGGGCGCCTGCGCCCTGCCCCAAAGTGATGCCATCGCCGGTGTTGTCCTCGGGCACCGGGGACAGGTGCTCGCCCCCCTGCCGCAGATGCGGATAGGCCGCACGGATCCGCGTGAGGTCCTGCGCGAAGCCGCCCGCGGCCAGCACCACGCCCTTGCGCGCCGTCACCGTGACGGGGCCTTGCGGCGTGGCGACCTCGGCCCCCGTCACGCCCTGTGCCCCGTGGATCAGGCGCAGGGCGGGGGTGTCGGTGTGGATCTCGACGCCAAGATCGAAGCAGCTTTTCGCCAGCCGCGCCGCCAGCGCATTGCCCGAGGTCACGTTGACGCCCCGCCCGTAGCGCGCCAGTTCGACGAAATGCGCGGCGAGGCGTTTGGCGACATAGACGAAGGACCGCGCCGATTTCGTCGCGTTGAAGAAGTGTTTGATGTCGGCGTTCGAGGAATTGAACATCATCCCCATGAAGGTGATGGTCTTGAGCGGCGGGCGCAGCCGTTTCAGGTTCGCGCCCAGCGCCGAGGCGTTGAACGGCGCGGCGAGGACCGAGCGGCCGACCTCGACGCCGCCCGGCGCGTCGGGGTGGTAATCGGGATAGAGCGTCGGCACGAAGGCCACCGCCGTCTCGCGCTCGAAGAAATCCAGCATCTTCGGCGCCTGATCGAGGTACAGCTCGACCGCGTCCTCATCGTAGAAATTGCCGGTTTCGGATTTCATGTAGGTCCGCGCGGCCTCGCGGGTGCTGGGGTCACGCGGATTGCCGGGGATCCACAGCACGCCGCCGGAAAAGGCCGTCGTGCCGCCGAAGACCGGCGCCTTCTCGATGATCGTGACCTTGAGACCCAGCTTGGCCGCGGTAATGGCCGTGGCCATCCCCCCGGCGCCCGCGCCCACCACCAGGACGTCGCATTCGCGCTCCATGCCCTCTCCTCCGAAGCAGATTTCGGTCAAGGAACACCACGATCCGTCCAAGGACAGAATGGACGGAAATCGGCATTTATTGCACGATGCACCAAAGCCCCGAGGGAGGAGGCAAAGCGATGGACTGGACCGGCACCGGGATACCGAGTTGTTTTCTTTACGGAGATTCCGCGCCCGATGTGGAAATGGATTTCCTGCATATCGAGAGGATCCCCGAACGCAGCGGGCGTCACGATTGGACGATTCCGCCGCATATCCACCCCGACCATGTGCAGATCCTGCTGGTCGAGAACGGCGGCGGCACTCTCAGGGTCGAGGGCGAGGATTACCCGGTGCCCCGGGGCTCGCTGGTCGTGGTCCCGGCCGGGCTGGTGCATGAATTCCACTTCGTGCCGCGCACCGACGGGGTGGTGATCAACGCCGCCATGCCCTTCATCGCCCGGCTGACGCAGGAAATGGTGGATGTGGCGCAGGCGCTGACCCAGCCCGCGGTCTACGGGCTGGAGACGCCGCCCGGGGCGCTGGACCATGCGGCGACGCTTTTTCACAGCCTGCTCGAGGAATACGTCCTGTCGGTGCCCGGCCGGGTGCGGGCCATCGAGGGCTATCTGCAACTGATCCTGATAACCGCCATGCGCCGCCACCGCGCGGCCCAGCCCGACATGCGGCCCCTGGCGCAGGACCGCGATTACGCGCTGCTCTGCCGCTATCGCAATGCGCTGGAACAGAATTTCCGTCATCAGAAGTCGATGGAATTCTACGCGGCCGATCTGGGCGTCACCGTGCAGCGCCTGACCCAGGCCTGCCGGGCGCGGACCGGGCGCACGGCGTCCGAACTCCTGCACGAGCGGCTGGTGGTCGAGGCCAAGCGCCACCTCGTCTACATGGCGCGCAGCGTGGCCGAAGTCGGGTATGAGCTGGGGTTCGAGGATCCGGCCTATTTCAGCCGCTTCTTCTCGCGTCGGGTCGGGATGGCGCCGGGCGAGTACCGCCGCTGTCGTCAGGACGAGAAAGCACAAGAAATCACCGCCTGAGTCCCTGTCGCTTGGGGCGCTCCCGTGCAGACTGCCGCCCGCAACGGAAGGGGGGACACGATGATCTTCGAATGGCGCAGCTATGATCTGAGTGTCGGCAAGGCGCCCGAATACCTGAGTCTTTTCAGCCGCGAGGGGGTGCAGCATGCCACCCGGCACCTGCCGATGGGCGGCTATTGGCTGGCGGAATCGGGGCCCCTGAACCGCATTCATCATCTGTGGATCTACGACTCGCTGGCCGAGCGCGACGCCTGCCGCGCCGGTCTGGCGCAGGAAACCGGCTGGGTGGAGGGCTTCATGCCGCGCGGTTTCCCCCTGATCGAGCGGCAGGAAAACCGGCTGATGCGGCTGGAGCGCGGCTCTGACGCTTTGGAGAGGGTGGCGGCGGGGCGGCTTCGAACGCATCCGGCGCTGGCCGCCGACGCGCCCCTCTTCGCGCCGGGGTTCATGAGCCTGACCCTCGGCGCCGCGCCCGAGGGGGCGCTGGCGGTCTGGCGGGTCGAGCAGGGCGAAAACCCGGGCGAGATCCTGGCGCTGAGCCCCGGCACCCCGCCCGCCCCCGACGGTGCCCGCGCGCATCAACTGCTGCGCGCGCTCGGCGTCTCGCCCCTCAGCTAGCCTCGCCCGCCGCGCCGAAGGCCATCCAGCCCGCATCGACCGACAGCGTCGCCCCGGTGATGGCCGAGGCGGCGGGCGACAGCAGGAAGGCCACCGCCGAAGCGATTTCGGCCGGTTCGATCAGGCGACCCATCGGGCAGCGCCTTTCAATGGTGCCGGGGTCGAGCAACCCGTCGGCGATCAGCTTGGCGACCAGTTCCGTGCGGACATAGCCGGGCGCCACGGCGTTGACCCGGATCCCCTGCCCCGCCCATTCGCAGGCCAGCGACCGGGTCAGCGCCACGATCCCGGCCTTGGCCGCGCCATAGCCGTTGCGCCGGGCAAGGCCGGTCAGCGCGGCGATCGAGGCCATGTTGACCATGGCCCCGCCGCCCGTCATGGCCCGCGCCGCCTCGCGCGCGACGAGGAAGGCGCCGGTCAGGTTCACCTCGACCAGCTTGCGGAAATGGGCGCCGCTCTGGTCCAGCGTCGGCAGGTTGGCGTCACCGATGCCCGCGTTGTTGACCAGCGCGGTGACGGGGCCCAGCGCGGCGACCCGGGCCAGCGTGGCTGTGACGCCCGCCTCGTCCGTCACGTCGCAGGCAAGTCCCAGATGGCCGGGGCCCAGCACCTCGGCCCGGGCCGCGGCCTTGGCCCCGTCGAGGTCAAGGAGCGCCAGACGATACCCGGCGGCGGCAAGGGTCCGGGCGCAGGCCCAGCCGATCCCCTCGGCCCCGCCGGTGATGATCGCGGTTCCGCTCATGTCAGTTCATCAGGTTGGGCAGCAGCAGGATCAGGTCCGGGAAGGCCACGATCACGCCGATAATCACGATCTCGCCCAGCAGGAACGGCGCCACGCCCTTGAAGACGCTCTCCAGCGGGATGTCCGGACGGATGCCGTTGACCACATAGCAATTGAGGCCCACGGGTGGCGTGACCACGCCCACCTCGATCAGCTTGACCAGCAGGATCCCGAACCACACCGGGTCATAGCCCAGCGCCACGATGGAGGGGAAGACGACCGGCAGGGTCAGCAGCATCATGCCCAGCCCGTCCAGGATCATCCCCAGCAGCAGATACATGACGATGATCGCCGCGAGGATCACCCAGCGCGGCACGTCCAGATGCGTGACGCTGTCCGCGACCGAGGCGGGCAGCCCGGTAAAGGCGAGGAAGCGCACGAAGACCATGACGCCCCAGATCACCATGAAGATCATCGCGGTGGTCTGCACGGTGTCGAGCAGGCCGTGGCCGAATTCCTTCAGCTTCATGCGCTTGCGCATGGCCATCAGCAGGATGATCGCCGTCGCCACGCCCGCCGATTCCGTGGGCGTCATCCAGCCCATGTAGATGCCGACGAGGATGACGCCGACCACCGAGAAAACACCTGCGACCTGTGGCAGGGCGCGGATCTTCTCGATCATCGGGACGGCGGGCTCGATCGGGGCCAGCCCCGGGCGCAGCTTGACCACCACGGTGATGACGATCAGATAGACGACGACCGACAGGATGCCCGGCAGGAAGCCCGCCAGCAGCAATTGCGCGACCGAGGTCTCGACGATGATGCCGTAGATGACCAGCAGCGCCGAGGGCGGGATCAGCGCGGCGAGCGTGCCGCCCACCGCCACCACGCCCGCGGCGAAGGCGCGGTCGTAGCCGCGTTTCTCCATCTCGGGCAGCGCGAGGCGGGTGAAGACGGCGGTCGAGGCGGTCGAGGCGCCCGAAACGGCGGCGAAACCGGCCGAGGCGAAGATCGTCGCGGTGGCAAGGCCGCCCGGCGCCCGGCCGACCCATTTGCGCGCCGCGTCATAGGCCGAGGTGGTGATGCCCGCATGCATGGCCAGAAAGCCGATGGCCACGAAGAGGGGCAGCACGCTCAGCGAATAGCTGGCCGAATTGGCGAAGGGGATCATCCCCGCCAGCCCCTCGCCGACCGAGGGGTTGCGGATGTAGCTGATGCCGATGATGCCGACGAAGGCCGAGGCGAAGGCCACCGGCACGCCGAGGATGACCAGAAGCACGAGGGCGGCGATGCCCAGATAGCCGATAGTGACAGGATCCACGGGCTTACCCCTTGTCCGCGTTCAGGGCGGCCGTCGCGGGCCGGGTGATGCCGAAGACCAGCGACGAGGCGCGCGGCCGGGCCAGCAATCGCAGGGATTCGATCAGTTGCAGCACCAGCCGCGCCAGTAGCAGCGACAGCGAGACGGTGACGAAGCTGATGCCGATCCAGGTCGGGATATGAATCTCGGCCGTGTCGGCGCCGCTGCGCCAGGCGCGTTCGAGAAACCCGGTCGAGCCCTGCATCAGCACCCAGACCGCCCAGGCGGCGACGGCATAGGTCAGCACCTCGGCCAGCCAGCGGGGCCGGTTCTCGAGCCGCCCGGTCAGGATGGTCATCCGCACATTGCCGAATTTCGACTGGGTATAGGGGATGCCCCCCGCCGCAGCGATGGCCATCATCTGCGAGACGATATCGATACTGCCCCGGATCGGGTGGTTGAAGGCCGAGCGCCCGACGACCTCGGCGCAGACGACGACCATGAGGCCCATGATGACCAGGCCGGCCATCAGGCCGAAACTGCGTTCGATGAACCCCAGGATCTTGTGGATTGCCTCGATCAGCGCTTGCATGCTTGTCTCATTCGCTGGGTCCGGCGGGCCGCGACCGCGCCCGCCGGTTCCGGGTTCGGGTTACTCGGCCGTGGCGGCCGCGGCGGAAGAGAGGATCAGGTCCAGCAGCTCCTGCCCCGGGGCGCCGCGGCTGTTCATGTCCTCGACCCAGGCCTGCCAGCTGGGTTCGACCGCTGCCTGCAGCGCGGCGCGCACGTCATCGGTCATCGGGATCCGCACCAGACCGCGGGCCTCGAAATCGGCCTCGTTCTCGGCATCCACGGTCTCGTAGGCCTCGATCTGCTGGGCGTAGGCCGTCGGGATCGCCTCGTCGATCAGGTCGCGGTATTGCTGCGGCAGTCCGGCATAGGCGTCCTCGTTGGCCGCCAGCACGCAGTTCACCGTGCCGAGGTTCCAGCGGTCGGTGACCCAGGTCGAGAGTTCCTGCAGCGAATAGGCGGTGAAGGCATAGGTATAGGGATAGACGATGGCATCGAGCGCGCCGCGCTCCATCGAACTGTAGAGATCGGGCGCCGGGATCGTCGTCGAGACCGCGCCCAGCGCCTGCATCAGCGCCGCATGCCCGCCCGAGGCGTTGATCCTGAGGCCCGACCAGGCGGCCAGATCGGCGGGCGGGGTGCCGCGGCCCATGACCTCGTAATTGGGCATCAGCACGGACATCACCGGCACCGCGCTCCAGCCCGCCCATTCCGCGGCGACGGCCGGGTGGCGCAGGTATTCGGCATAGGTGCGGTACTGGCTTTCCAGCGTCGGCAGCGGCAGCATCGCCAGGTTCAGGCCGGTCGAGATCGGCAGCTTGCCGGGGTGGTAGAACGAGCAGACGGTCGCCATCTCGAAAGCGCCGATCTGCAGGCCGTCGATGTTCTCGGTCGGGTCGGACAGCACCGCGCCGTATTGCAGCGACAGCTGGAAATTGCCGTCGGTCTTCTCCGACAGATAGGCGGCCAGCGCCTCGACCCCTTCGGTGAAGCCCCGGCGGTTGCCCCAGAGCGAGACCTGCCAGGTGATCGCCGGGCCGTCGACCTCGGCGGCGCGGGCGGGGCCCGCGACCGGAAGCGTCAGGCCGCTCAGCATCAGGGCCCCAAGGGCAATGGGGGTGCTCAATACGCGCATCGTCATGTTTTCCTCCCGTGACGTGGTTGTTTGGGCCGGGCGCGGGCTGCGCTCAGCGATGGGTGAAGGCGGGTTTGCGTTTCTCGGCGAAAGCGTTCATGCCCTCGCGCCGGTCGTCGGTGGCGAAGGTCGCGTAAAGGAGGCGGCGCTCCAGATAGATCCCCTCGCTCAGATGCGTCTCATGCGCGTGGTTCACCGCTTCCTTGGCCAGCATCAGGATCGGCCGCGAGCGGGCGGCGATGTCCCCCGCCAGCGCCACGGCGGCCTCCAGATAGGCGTCGAGCGGCAGGACCCGGCTGACGAGGCCCCGGGCCAGCGCCTCGTCGGCGGTCATGACCCGGCCGGACAGGATCATGTCCATGGCGACGGCCTTGCCGACGATCCGGGTCAGCCGCTGCGTGCCGCCCGCGCCGGGGATCACGCCGACGGCGGTTTCCGGCAGGCTGAAGCGCGCGGTCTCCGAAGCGATCACGATGTCGCACATCAAGGCCAGCTCGCAGCCGCCCCCCGCCGCATGGCCCGAGACCGCGGCGATGATCGGCTTGCGGCAGCGGGCGGGGCCCTCCCAGCTGCGGGTGATGAGTTGTTCGGCGTAGACCTCGGCGAAGGTCTTGTCCTTCAGCTCTTTCAGATCGGCCCCGGCGGCGAAGGCGCGGTCATCGCCCGTCAGGACGATGGCGCCGATGGAATCGTCCGCGTCGAAGGCCGCCAGCGCCGCCGACATCTCGGTCGTCAGCGCCAGATTCAGCGCGTTCAGCGCCTGCGGCCGGTTCAGCCGGACGATGCCGACCGCGCCCCGGGTCTCGGTCAGGATGGACGAATGGGTCATGCGATCTCCGTGTTCCCTGCCGCGATCCCGATGATCGCGGGACGTGAAACGAGGATCCCGCCACGCCGGGCAGAGGCCCGCCGCCGCGCCCCTTTGGGGGCGAGCGGGACACCCCCCTCGGAAGCCAAGCCTCCGGGGGTGCGGGCACGCAGGACGGCCGCCGTCATGAGATTCTCCTCCACCTCGCAACTATGTAAACACGTTAACACAGTTACAGCAAGCCCCACGCGATCCGCGCTTCACTCAGCCTGCATTCCCCGGGAACATTACTGCAAATCACGGGAGAAAGCTGTGCACCTAGCGTGAGTTCTCTTGCACTTTGGCCGCGAGATTCAGCTTGCGCCAAGTGTCTAAAATGACAATATATTGCCTTTAAATTTGCGCAAGGGAGAGCTTCCATGAGTCTCGACAAGGACATCCGCGACCAGTTGGTCGCCACCATTCGCCGCTTTGTCGATGAACGGCTGATCCCCGCGGAAAGCACCGTGGCCGAGAGCGATGCCATGCCCGGGGCTCTGGTGGACGCGATGCGCGAGCTTGGCCTTTTCGGCCTCTCCATCGCCGAGGAATACGGCGGCCTCGGCCTGACGATGGAGGAAGAGGCGCTGGTCATCCTGGAACTGGGCCGCGCCGCGCCCGCCTTCCGCTCGATGATCGCCACCAATGTCGGCATCGGCAGCCAGGGCATCGCGCTGGACGGCACGCCCGAGCAGAAGGCGCGCTACCTGCCCCGGCTGGCCAGCGGCTCGCTGATCGGCTCCTTCGCGCTGACCGAGCCCGAGGTCGGCTCGGACGCGGGATCGGTGCGCACCAGCGCCCGGAAGGACGGCGAGCATTACGTGCTGAACGGCACCAAGCGCTTCATCACCAATGCGCCGGTTGCCGGGCTCTTCACCGTCATGGCCCGCACCGATCCGGCGCAGAAGGGGGCGCGCGGCGTCTCGGCCTTCGCGGTCGAGGCGGGGATTCCGGGTCTGTCAATCGGCAAGCCCGAGCACAAGATGGGCCAGCAGGGCGCGCATGTCGCCGATGTGGTGTTTCAGGACTGCCGGATCCCGGCCTCGGCGCTGATCGGCGGGGTCGAGGGGATGGGCTTCAAGACAGCGATGAAGGTGCTGGACAAGGGCCGCCTGCACATCGCCGCCGCCTGCACCGGGCTGGCCGAACGGATCATCGACGACATGGTGGATTACGCCACGGGGCGGCAGCAGTTCGGCCGTCCGATCAGCGAGTTCCAGCTGTTGCAGGCGATGTTCGCCGACAGTCACGCCGAAGCCTATGCGGCCCGGTCCATGGTGCTGGATGCCGCCCGGCGCCGGGATGCGGGCGAGGATGTGAGCGTCGAGGCGGCCAGCGCCAAGATGTTCGCCTCGGAAATGGTCGGCCGGGTCGCCGACCGCAATGTGCAGGTCCATGGCGGCAACGGCTATATCCGCGATTACCGGGCCGAGCAGCTGTTCCGCGACGCGCGGCTGTTTCGCATCTACGAGGGGACGACGCAGATCCAGCAGGGCATCATCGCCCGCGAGATGATCCGGCGCCGGGCGGGATAGGCCACCAGAACGGGAAAGGCCGGGGTTTGCGCCCCGGCCTTTCTTGTTTTCCAGAGGGGGCGGTCAGGCCGCCTCGCCCAGGCCCTTCAGCGCGGCCAGCAGCTGGGCCACTTCCTGCTCGGTGTTGTAATGGCACAGCGAGATGCGGATGCAATCGGGCAGGCCCAGCGGGTTCAGCACGTTGCCGCTGTAATGGTCGGCCTTGCGGGTATGGGTGCGGATCCCCTGCTCGTTCAGCATCCGCACCACCTCGGGCGAGGGCTTGCCCTTGACCACGATGGACACCAGCCCCTCGCGCGCCGGGTTGTCGGCGCCCGCCAGGATCGTCACATGCGCCATGTCGCGCAGGCCGGGCAGGTTGCCGATGCCGTTAATCATGCTGTCGGTCAGGTGGGTCTCATACTCGTGGATGGCGCGGCCCGCGGCCTCGATCCGGGCGCGGGGCTCGGTCTCCTGCGAGACCTCGCCACCCAGCCAGTCGAAATAGGCCACCACATCCGAGAGCGTGGCATAGGCGCCGGTGTCGCGGGTGCCGAATTCCCAGCCGGTCGCCGGGGCGTCGATCAGCATGTCATGCGGCATCGCGCTCAGCCTGTCCGAGATCCAGGCCATGCCATACCCATGGCGCGAGAACATCTTGTAGGGCGAGATCACGTAGCCGTCGACGTCATAGGCGGCGAGGTCCATCTGGCCGTGGGCGGCGTGCTGGATGCCGTCGACGACGATCAGGCACTCGGGCGCCACGGCGCGGATCGCCTTGGAGATCGCCGCCACATCCATCCCCATCCCGGTCACGGGCGAGGCATGCAGGATCGTCGCCACCGCCACATCCGGGGTCATCAGCGCGGCGTAATCGGCGGCGGTGACGGTGCCGGTCGCATCGTCATGGGGGACGTTCACATACTCCAGACCGGCAATCTCGGCCCAGCGACGGGCGGCGCTGCGCGAGGCCGGATGCTCGATCGACGAGCCGATGACCTTGCCCCCTTTCGGCGCGTTCACGCAGGCGGTGCGGATCACCCGGAACAGCAGTTCGGTCCCGCTTTCGCCCATGAAGAACTGCCCGGATTGGGCGTTCATCAGCAGCGCCATATCGGCCTTGGCGGCGTTGATCTTGTCGACCAGCGCATGGGCGGCGACGTTGTCACGGCCCTGATTGTCCGGGATCGCGGCGAAGAAGGCCGAGGTCTCGACCACCGATTTCAGGGTCAGCGCCCCCCCGGCATTTTCAAAGAAGATGCGCTCGCCCTGGAAAGGGCAGCTGTCGACATGCGCGAAGCGGTCGCGGATGGCGGAAATCAGGGTCGGGTTGCCGGTGATCATGGCGAATGTCCTGTACTGCGGTGCGCTGGCGGGCCGTCCTCGTCCGAGGAAGGGCGCGGTCGTTGATCGAGGGTGAGCAGGCCGATATCGGGCGACGGCGGCCTGACGGGATGGGAAACCTTGCGGACCCCGCCCAGAGGGCGGAGAGCTTCCGCCTCCCATAGCAATCCCGCAACCGGCTTGATGCGGCGTTTTTCCGGCTTCTGTGTTCAGAAAAACTGTGGATCGGGGCGTGGGTCCGCAGCCAATCTGGCGATCAGGCCCCCCTCGCCCCGCTCAGGCTGCGCCGGTCCAGGCGGCAATGCACGCCCTTCTGACCGTTGACCACCTGGGTGATGCTGAGGTCGGCCAGCATGCTGGCATGGCGATAGGCCTCCCGCCGGGTGAGGCCGGTATGGGCGCAGATCCAGTCCAGCAGGCGCGAGGCCGCCTGCCCGGTGGCCGTGTCGAGGTCGGCGGCGAAACCCATGGTGATGATCGCCTCGCCGATCTCGATTTCCGGGGCCTCGGGCGCGGTGCCTTTCTCCAGTTCGAAGCGGAAGCGGCCGTTCAGCGCGGTTTCCAGCGCCGTGTCGCAGATCTCGCCATCGCCTTGCAGGGCGTGGCCGTCGCCCGCGAGGAACAGCGCGCCGGGCACCTGTACCGGAAAGCTGATCCGCGCGCCCTGACGGAAGGCGCGGTTGTCGACATTGCCGCCGAAGACCCCGGGCGGGACGGAACTCACGCGGCCCTGCGACGGCGTCACGGCGAGGATGCCGAAGAAGGGGGCGAGCGCCACCTCCGGCCCCCAGGGCAGGCGGGCGGTGCCGCGGGCGGCGTCGATCGGCACGACCAGGCTTTCATAGGCGGGCGCGAGGTCGGGGAAGAGGCCGAAGCCGGGTTCAATCGCGCTCCACCCCCAGTCCTGGGCGAAATCCACCGCCTCCACCTCGACAATCAGCCGGTCGCCGGGCTCGGCACCCTCGACATAGACCGGCCCGGTCAGCATATGCGGGCCGAGGTCGGGCTTCTGTGCGGCCATGACCGCGCGGTGGCTGTCCAAGGGCCGATGCGGGCTGCCCTCCCCCGGCAGGTTCCGCGGCCCGCCCGACAGCGTGTCGATGCGCACACTGTCGCCGGGCCGGATGCGCAGCACCGGGGCGGCGGCGGGGTCGAGATGGCCCCAGAGGATCGTCTCGGGCGTGGCGGGCAGATGGTGGAGCATGGCGGATCCCGGAAGCGGCATGAAAAAGGCGGCGCGCCCTTCATGACGCGCCGCCCCGGCGATGGAAAGCCTTGATCCGGCGCGGATCAGAGGGCCGCGCGGGGATCGTGCCGCGCGACGCGCGCCAGCAGGTAATCCACCTCGGCCCGGGCCGGGGCACTCAGCACGCTGCCCGGCTTGCGCTGCGCGGCCGAGGTCAGGATGCCGCGCTTTTGCAGCACATACTTACGCACGGCGAGGCCCACACCCTGCTGCTGTTCATAGCGCATCAGCGGCAGATGCGCGTCGAAGAGGTCATGCGCCGCCTCTCGCTCGCCCGCCGCCGACAGCCGCACGATATCGGCCAGGGCGTCGGTGAAGCCATAGCCGGTCATCGCCCCGTCGGCGCCGCGCTCCATCTCGAAATCGAGGAAGAGCGCGCCGTTGCCGGTCAGGATCGAGACCGGGCGCAGGCTGCCCTCGGACTGGAACCGCCGCAGGGCCGAGATCTTTTCCAGCCCCGGCCAATCCTCGTGCTTGAGCATCACGCAGGACGGATTGGCCTGGATGACGTCGCGCACCACGCCCGGGCTCATCACCACGCTCAGGGTCAGCGGATAATCCTGCAAGACCCAGGGGATATCCCGGCCCACGGCCTCGACCGCCTGGTCGAAATAGCCGCGGATCTGGTCGTCGGTGCGCAGCGCGGGCGTGGGGGCGATCATCACCCCCGCCGCGCCCAGCGCCATCGACTCGCCCGCCAGCCGCCGCATCGCCGCCAGCCCGGGGGCCGAGACGCCGACGACGATGGGCAGCGCCGAGCGTGTCACCACCCGGCGCACGATCTCCAGCGATTCCTCGGCCTCGAGCTTGTTCGCCTCGCCCATGATGCCGAGGATGGTGATCCCGGTCGCCCCGGCCTCGGCATAGAAATCCGTCAGCCGGTCGAGGGAGTCGAGGTCAAGGCGGCCATCGTCGTGAAACGGCGTCGCGGCAATGGCGTAGACGCCCTTGGCGGTGTGATCGAGGCTCAAAACCCGTTCTCCGCCTTCCAGGCGGCGTAGCGCGCCTTGTTCTCGGCGTTGGACGGATAGAGGCCCGGCAGCGGATGGCCCGCCTCGACCTGGCTCATGATCCAGCCTTCCAGCCGCTCCTGTTCGATGCCTTCGGTGACGACCTCATCGACCAGCTTGGCGGGGATCAGCACGGCGCCGTCCTCGTCCACGACGATCAGGTCATCGGGATAGACCGCGACGCCACCGCAGGCGACGGGTTCCTGCCAGTTGACGAAGGTCAGCCCGGCGACCGAGGCCGGGGCGGCGACGCCCGCGCACCAGATCGGCAGCCGGGTGCCGCGCACGCCCGCCACGTCGCGCACCGCGCCATCGGTGACCAGCGCCGCGATGCCGCGCTTCTGCATCCGGGCGCAGAGGATATCGCCGAAGATCCCGGCATCGGTCACGCCCATGGCATCGACCACGGCGATCACGCCCTCGGGCATCGCCTCGATGGCGGCGCGGGTCGAGATGGGCGAGCCCCAGCTTTCCGGCGTCGCCAGATCCTCGCGCGCCGGGACGAAGCGAAGGGTGAAGGCGCGGCCGACGATGCGGGGCTGGCCGGGTTCCAGCGGCATGGCACCGCGCAGATAGACGTTGCGCAGGCCCTTCTTCAGCAGGATCGTGGTCAGGGTGGCGGTGGTGACGGCCTTCAGCTCGGCGATGGCCCGGGCTTCGTCATAGGGAAGGGTCATGGAAATTCTCCTCAGATGCTGGGCACATAGCCACCATCCACGCGGATGGTGCTGCCGGTGATGTAGCCGGCGCGGGCGCTGGCCAGGAAGGCGACCATGTCGCCGTATTCGGAGGGTTCGCCATAGCGCCCGGCCGGGATCGCGGCGAGGCTTTCAGCCTGCACATCGGCCAGAGGACGCCCCTCGCGCTGGGCTTTCTGCTCGTCCAGGAAGCTGATGCGCGGCGTGGCGATGCGCCCGGGCAGGACGATATTGGCGGTGATGCCATCGGCGCCGACCTCACGCGCCAGCGTCTTCGACCAGCCGACCAGCGCGATGCGCAGGGCGTTCGACAGGCCCAGATTGGGGATCGGCGCGATCACGCCCGACGAGGTGGAGGTGATGATCCGGCCCCATTTGCGGGCCTTCATGCCGGGCAGCACGCGGTCGGTGATGGCGATGACCGACAGCACCATGGAGTCGAAGCTGGCCCGCCAGAGCGCCGGATCCTGACCCGAGACGGTGCCGGGACGCGGGCCGCCGGTGTTGTTGACCAGAATCTCGACCGGGCCCCATTCGGCCTCGATCCGGGCGATATTGGGCTCGATGGCACCCGCATCGCCCAGATCCCAGGCCATCGACATCGCCTGCCCGCCGGTGGCGCGCAGCGCCGCGGCATTGGCCTCGGCCGCCTTGGGGTCGATATCGGCCAGCACCACCTTGACGCCCTCGGCCGCCAGCGAGCGGGCGATCGCCCCGCCCAGACCGCCCCCGGCGCCGAGCACCAGCGCCACCTTTCCCGAAATCCCGAAATCCATCTGAGTCGTCCTTTGTCGTGTTAGGCCAGTTTCGCGCAGGAAGCGGCGATCCGGCGGCAGGCCTCCTCGAGCCTTTCGGTCGAGGTGGCGAAAGAGATGCGGAAATAGGGCGCCAGACCGAAGGCCGAGCCCGGCACCACCGCCACGCCGCCGTCTTCCAGCAGCCAGGTGGCGAAATCGGCGTCGGTTGCGATGACCTGCCCGTCCGGCCGCTTGCGCCCGATCATCCCGGCGCAGGAGGGGAACAGGTAGAAGGCCCCGTCCGGCTTGCGGCAGGACAGCCCGTCGATGGCGTTGAAGGCGGCAAGGCAGAGGTCGCGCCGGGTCTGGAAGACCGCGTTGCGCTCGGCCAGAAAATCGAGCGGACCGGTCAGCGCCGCCACCGCCGCCGCCTGACTGACCGAGCTGGGGTTGGTCGTGCTTTGCGATTGCAGCGTCGCCATCGCCTTGATGAGCGGTGCCGGGCCGCCCGCATAGCCGATCCGCCAGCCGGTCATCGCATAGGCCTTGGAGACGCCGTTGCAGGTCAGCGTCCGCTCGGCCAGCCGCGGCTCGACCGCGGCGATGGTGGCGAAATCGAAGCCGTCGTAGCGGATATGCTCGTACATATCGTCGGTCATCACCATGACCTGCGGGGCCTCGAGCAGCACATCGGCCAGCGCCCTGAGCGCCGCCGCGGTATAGCCGGCGCCCGTGGGGTTCGAGGGCGAGTTGAGGATCAGCCAGCGGGTCCGGGGGGTGATCGCCGCGCGCAGGGCGTCGGCGGTCAGCAGGAAATCATCCCCCTCGGGGCAGGCCACGGTGACCGGCACCCCGCCCGCCAGCCGCACCATGTCGGGATAGCTGACCCAATAGGGCGCGGGGATGATGACCTCGTCACCTTCGTCCAGCGTGGCGAAGAGGGCGTTATAGAGCACCTGCTTGCCGCCGGTGCCGACGCTGATCTGCGCGACGTCGTAGCTCAGCCCGTTCTCGCGGGCGAATTTGGCGACGATGGCGGCTTTCAGCTCGGGCGTGCCGTCGACATCGGTGTAGCGGGTCTGCCCGGCCTCGATGGCGCGGGCGGCGGCCTGCCGGATATGCTCGGGCGTGTCGAAATCGGGCTCGCCCTGCGACAGGCCGATGACATCGCGCCCGGCGCGGCGCATCTCGTTGGCCAGCCGGGTGATGGCGATGGTGGGCGAGGGCTGCACCGCGCCCATACGCGCGGCCAGTTTGATCGGCAGTGCCGCCATGGATCGTGATCTCCGAATTGCCGACCGAGGGCACCCGAGCCGCCCGGTTCGCCCCTATGTGACGCAAAGCGGATGTTCAGAAAATAGCAGCATTTTCACATTCAATCTGCAGAAAAACTGAATTTACTGAGGGCGCCCGCACGGATCGCCGGTGAATTCGGCACTCCGCCCCGATAGTATTGTGCTATTTCAACGCACTAGATCGGAACACTACCCCATCGCCCCACCACGACCGTCCCGCCTCCTCGACACACCAGCCCGGACCCGGGCTTGTGGGGGACCGGGGGCGCGGCTAGCTTCCGGCCACCAACGCCCCGGGGTCCAGCGCCCCGGGGCCCCAGCAGTGACAGAGGATTCCATGAGCAAAGCCTGGCACCAGGAAACCGCGGCCGATCTGGGCCGCGGCATCGGCGAGGGGCGGATCTGCCCGGTCGAACTGACCGAGTATTTCCTGGCGCGCAGCGCGGGACAGGGCCTTGAGGGCGGCGCGGCGCTGGCCGACCGGATCTATGCCAGGCTGATGGCGCCCCAGGCCCGGGCCGAGGCCGAAGCCGCCCGCGACCGGGCGCGCAATGGCACGCGCCGCGGGCTTCTGGACGGGGTGCCGGTCGCCTGGAAAGACCTGTTCGACACCGCAGGCGTGGCGACCGAGGCGGGCTCGGCCCTGCTGGCCGGTCGGGTGCCCGCGGCCGATGCCGTGGTGGTCGAACGCCTGACCCAGGCGGGTCTGCCGCCGCTCGGCAAGACGCATATGACGGAGCTGGCCTTCTCGGGCCTCGGCCTCAACCCGATCACCGCCCATCCGCCCTGCGTCAACGATCCCGAGGCGGCGCCCGGCGGCTCGTCCTCGGGCTCGGCGGCGGCGGTGGCCTTTGGCGCGGCGCCGCTGGCCATCGGCTCGGACACCGGCGGCTCGGTGCGCCTGCCCGCGGCCTGGAACGATCTGGTGGGGCTGAAGACCTCGCCCGGGCGGATCCCGGCCAAGGGCGCGGTGCCGCTGGCCGCGCGCTTCGACACGATCGGGCCGCTGGCGAAAAGCGTCGAGGATGCGGCGCTGGCCTTCGCCCTGCTCGACGGCTCGGCGGCGCCGGATCTGACGGGCGCCAGCCTCAGGGGCAAGCGGCTGCTGGTGCTGGAAACCATCGCGCTGGACGACCTGGAGGAACCCGTCGCGCGGGGCTTCGAGGCGGCGCTCTTGCGCCTTGCCGCGGCCGGGGCCGAGATCAGGCACGCCGCCATCCCGCCGGTGGCCGAGGCGATGGCGATTTCCGGGATTCTCTATACCGCGGAATGCTATGGCACCTGGGAGACGGTCATCGAGGCCGCGCCCGAAAAGATGTATCCGCCGGTGCTGGAGCGGTTCCGCGCCGGGGCCGGGCATCGCGCCTGCGATTATGTGGCGGCCTGGCTGCGGCTCGATGAGCTGCGCGAGGAATGGGCGCAGATGGTCGCCGGGTATGACGCGGTGATCCTGCCGACCAACGCCATCCTGCCGCCGAAAGTGGCGCCGCTTCTGGCCGATGCCGCGGCCTTCGCCCGCACCAACCTCGCGACGCTGCGCAACACGCGGATCGGCAACCTGTCGGGCGGCTGCGGGCTGACCCTGCCCAGCGGCACGGCCTCGGTCGGGGTGTCCTTCATGGCGCCCGCGGGCGGTGAGGCGGCGCTGCTGCGTCTGGGCGCTGCCGCGGAAAAAGCGCTGGCGGGCTGAGGCGTTGACCCCCGGGCGCGGGATCCGCACCCGGGGGTATCAGGCCTGACCGGCCTCTTGCAGGAAGGTGCGGATCAGCGGCAGGCGCCCGGCCGAACGCGACCAGAGCACGCCCACTTCGCGCAGCGGCGCGTCCGGCAGCGGGAAACTCTCGACCTGCACGCCCGCGGGCCAGGGCGCGGGCCAATCGGGGATGATCGAAACGCCGAGCCCCCGGGAAACCATAATCATGATCGCTTCCAGCGAATCGAGTTCATGCCCGTCGCGCGGCTGCAATTGCTGGGCGCGCAGGTATTGCTCGACCGCGCGGCCGCCCCAATGGTTGCGGTCGTAACGCAGGAAGGGGAATTCGGCGAGCAGCGTCTCGGTCGGCGCGGCGGGGGTGCCGGGGGGCGCGATCAGCAGGTGCTTCTCGCGCCGCAGCGTCAGCCAGTCATAGCTTTTCGGCAGCGGGAAATGCGGCCTGACCAGCACCGCCAGATCGAGCGATCCGCCGCTGAGCTGGTCCCACAGATCCCCCGAGGCGCCCGGCACCAGATACAGGTCGATCCCCGGCCGGTTGCGCCTGAGCGCCAGCAGGATATCGGGCATGATCCCGGTCAGCGCGGTCTGGATCACCCCCACCCTGAGCAGGCCCGAGGCCCCGTCGACCGAGGCCGCGGCGCGCAGATCGTCCTCCAGCGCCAGCATGCGCTCGGCGATAATCATGATCGCCTCGGCCGCGGCGCTGGGGCGCAGGCGCTGGCCGTGGCGTTGCAGCAGGGGCTGGCCGATCTCGGCTTCCAGCGCCCGGATGCGCTGCGACACGGCCGAGGGGGTGATGTTCATGCGCCGCGCCGTCTCGGCGGCCGAGCCGGTGCGGACGATGGTGAGAAAGGTCTGGAGGAATCGGGTATCCATCGGCACATTTCTTAATCAAATGAAAAATGGCCGCAAGTTTTTCTGAACGTCAGGGGCGACCTTTCCCTTGCCGCCCCTGACCCGCCCTCGCCGTCCTCAGTCCAGTTCGAGGATCACCTGCCCCGCCGCCAGCAGCGCGCCCGGCTGCGCCAGGATCCGCGCCACGCGCCCGGCGAGCGGCGCCAGCAGCGGGCTTTCCATCTTCATCGCCTCGATCACCGCGAGGCGCTGTCCGGCGTCGACCCGGTCGCCCTCGGCCACCAGCAGCGCGCTGAGCTGGGCGGCGGCCGGGCTGCGAAGCTGGCGTTCCTCCTCGCCCTGATCGGGGGCGGGCATGGTTTCGATCAGCCGGTCGGCCAGCGCGTCCAGCACCCGCAGACGGGTCACAGCGCCGCCGCGGCTGATGGTCCAGCTCTCGCCCTGACGCTCCAGCGCGGCGGTGACCGGCTGGCCGTCGATCCGCCCGCGCCAGACCGCCTGCCCGGGCAGCCAGCCGCTGGCCACGAGGGCCGCAGCGCCGAGGCCCTCGATCCGCAGCGCACCGTCACTCCCCGTGTTTAGCGTGACGTCCTGCGCCGCCTTGGCGCCGCGCAGGACCAGCGCGCGGGGCAAGGCGACATCGGGCTCGCGGCTGTGGGTCGCGGCGGCGGCGATGAGCCCGGCAAGGCGGCGGTCATCCGCGCTGCCCTCGGGCGAATATCCCTCGGGGAATTCCTCGGCCAGGAACCCGGTGGCAAGCCGCCCCTCGCGCCAGCGGGGATGGCGCATCAGGCGGGAGAGAAACGGAATGTTGTGGCGGATGCCGCCGATGGCGAAGGCGTCGAGCGCCTCGGCCTGCGCCTCGATCGCCTCGGCGCGGGTCGGCGCATGGGTCACCAGCTTGGCGATCATCGGATCGTAATGGACCGGGATCTCGCCGCCCTCGAAGACGCCGGTGTCGTTGCGGGTGGTGACGCCCGCGACCACGCCCTCGGCCGGCGGGCGATAGGTGGTCAGCCGCCCGGTCGAGGGCATGAAGCCCTGCTCGGGATCCTCGGCATAGATCCGGCTTTCGACGGCCCAGCCGTTCAGCCGGACGTCCGTCTGCGCCAACGGCAGCGGTTCGCCCGCGGCGGAGCGGATCATCAGCTCGACCAGATCCTGCCCGGTGACCAGTTCGGTGACCGGGTGTTCGACCTGCAGCCGCGTGTTCATCTCGAGGAAATAGAAGCTGCGGTCCTGACCGACGACGAATTCCACCGTGCCCGCGCTGTCATAGCCCACCGCCTGCGCCAGCGCGACCGATTCCGCGCCCATCCTCGCCCGGGTCTCGGGGTCCAGAAGCGGCGAGGGGGCCTCTTCCAGAACCTTCTGGTTGCGGCGCTGGATCGAGCATTCGCGCTCGCCGAGATAGACGCAGTTGCCGTGCTTGTCGGCGATGATCTGGATTTCGATATGGCGCGGATTCTCGATGAATTTCTCGACGAAGACCCGGTCGTCGCCGAAGGACGCTGCCGCTTCCGACTTCGCCCGGGCGAACCCCTCGCGCACCTCGCCCGGGCTGTGGGCGATCCGCATCCCCTTGCCGCCGCCCCCGGCCGAGGCCTTTATCATCACCGGATAGCCGATGCCGGCGGCAATGCGCTCGGCCTCTTCGGGCGTGTCGATGACACCGACGTGGCCCGGCACGGTGCTGACGCCCGCCTGCACCGCGGCGCGCTTCGATTCGATCTTGTCGCCCATCGCCTCGATGGCGTGGGGGTTGGGGCCGATGAAGGTGATCCCCTCCTCGGCCAGCCGCCGGGCGAAGAGCGCGCGCTCCGAAAGGAACCCGTAGCCCGGATGCACCGCCTCGGCGCCGGTGGCCTTGCAGGCGGCGATGATCTTTTCGATGGAGAGGTAACTGTCCGTGGCGGGCGCGGCGCCGATCAGCACCGCCTCGTCCGCCAGACGCACATGCAGGGCGCGGGCGTCGGCCTCGGAATAGACGGCGACGGTCTTGATGCCCATGCGGCGCGCGGTGCGGATGATGCGGCAGGCGATTTCGCCGCGATTGGCGATCAGGATCTTGGAAAACATCGAAAAACCTTACCGCTGAGGGGTGTCGTGACCGGCGAGCGCCGCGATCAGGGCGCGCTTGGTCTGGTTCGGGGAAAGGGGCTGCGGGACCTCGGGTCCCTCGCTGCCGCCACCAAGGCCGATCCGCGCGCCGGGCCAGGCCAGCAGCCGGGTACGGGCATCGCCCAGACCAAGCGCCAGCGCGGCGATGCCCTGGGCGCGGCGCAGGACCAGCGCCACCGGCGGCTGCGGCAGGGCGGTCAGGGCCCGGCGCAGCGCGGCGGCTTCGGCCAGCGCGCCTGCGGCTTCCTCGGCCTGACCGGGCAGGCTGCCGGGGGTGTCCAGCAGCATGACCAGCGCCAGCCCCTGCCCCGCCAGAAAATCGACGAAGCGGCGGGCCTTGCGGCTGGCAGCGGCGTCGAGCGCGCCGCCGTTCTGCGCGGGATTGCTGGCGATGAGCCCGACCGGCTGGCCACCGATCCGCGCCAGATGGCAGCCCAGCGCCGTCCCGTGGTCGGGCCAAAGGGCGAGGCTTTCGCCCTCGTCCGCGACAAGGCGGACCAGCGCCGCACTGTCCCAACCCTCGAACGGGTCGAGGGGGAGGAGCGTGGTGAAGGCCTCGTCGCTTTCCGCCAGCGCCGCCGCGCGGGGCCGGGTGAGGCCCAGCAGGCGGCGGATGTCCAGCACCAGCCGCACGTCATCGGCCGCGCCGAGGGCGGCAAGCCCGGTGCCTGCGCCATGCAGCCCGGCCCCGCCATAGGCGGCCTCCGGGTCGTCCTCGTGCCCCAGACGATGGGCAAGCTCGGCCCCGCCCAGCGACCAGAACCCGGCGGCCCGGTGCATGACCACCAGATCGGCCAGCGCCGGGGTCAGCGCCATCGGGCCCAGCGCCGGGCCTGACAGCGCGGTGATCGACAGGCCCCGCCCCTTCAGTGCGGCGCGGGCGGTCAGGCAGGCGTCCATCGCCGCCAGCCCCTCGACCCCGGCAGCGCCCGTCAGCGGCGGGCAGTCGAGGAATTCGACCAGCGCCACACCGTCGTTCGCGACACGCCGGTAGAAGGCCGCGCGCTGGTGCAGCACCGCCGGATCGCCGGGTCCGGCATCGGCCAGCGCCAGCACCGGCCGCCCGTGGACCAGCCCCGAACCGAACCGCAGCGCGCCCGATCCCTCGATCCCGGCGCTGCCCGGATCGAAGAGCAGCCGCAGGCGATCCTCGGCGGTCAGGAGCCCGCGCGCGGCCTCGGGGTGCGGAGAGAGGGAAGAAGCAAGCATTGGAAAGTCCCTGATAATCCCGCGCGGCCCGGGTCTGGGGGCGGACCCTCAGATCGCCGCCAGCAGCGCGATGATGCTTTTCTTGACGTTTTCGATGTGGGTTTCGACCAGATGGCGGGACTGGGCCTGATCGCCCCGGCGCAGGGCCGCGACGATCCCCAGATGCTCGCCATGGCCGATGCGGAACCGTTCGGGGATCCGCTCGACGTTGAACATATGCGTCTTGAGGCGCAGGTCACCGATCATCCGGGCCAGCAGCGCGTTGCCGGAATGCTCGGCAATCGCACCATGGAGCAGGTTGTCGATGGCCCAATCCTCGTCCGGGCGCGGCGCGGTCTTGGCCAGAAGGGCGTGGATCGCCTGATCGATGGCGTCGAGGTCGGCCTCGGGGATCTTGCCCGCGGCGTGAAAGGCGGCCTCGCCCTCCAGCAGGCGCCGGACGTTCAGCGCCTCGATCAGCTCGCGGGTGGAAAGGCCGCGCAGCACCAGCGCCCGCCCGGCTTCGCGCACGACGATACCCTCGGATTCCAGCCGGTTCAGCGCCTCGCGCGCCGGGGTGCGCGAGACGTTCAGCATCTCGGAAACCCGCCGTTCGTGCAGGACCGAGCCCAGCGGCAGGTCGCGGCGCAGGATCATGTCCAGAAGCTGGTGATAGACCCGCTCGCTGAGCAGCGTCTCGGGGGTGGAGGGCTCGGCCATCGGCGGGCTCACAACGGGGCGAGCGGGCTGACGGCGATCCCCGCCGCTTCCAGCCGGGCCCTGAGGCGGGCCGCCATCTGCACCGCGCCGGGCGTGTCGCCATGCACGCAAACGGTGTCGATGGCCACCGGGATCCGCGCGCCCGAGAGGGTTTCCAGCGCCCCCGCTTCCAGCATCCTCAGCACCCGGTCGGCGGCCAGATCCGCGTCATGGATGACCGACCCGGCGATCCGGCGGGAGACCAGATTGCCGGTCTCGGCATAGGCGCGGTCGGCGAAGATCTCGCGCGCCAGCCGCAGCCCGTGGCGTTCCCCGGCCTTCTCCGTCTCCATCCCCGGCATGACCATGAAGATCAGGTCCGGCGCGCAGGCCTTCAGCGCCCGGGCGATGGTGTCGGCCAGGACCGGGTCCTCGTTGGCCATGGTGTTGAGCGTGCCGTGCGGTTTCACGTGCTGGAGGGGGACGCCGACCACCGCGGCCATGCCGCGCATGGCGCCGATCTGGTAGATGATCTGCTTCTCGATATCGTCCATGCTTTCGCCGCGGATCTCCCGCCGGCCGAAACCGTAAAGGTCGAGGAAACCAGGATGCGCCCCGGGGCGGACGCCCTTTTGCCGGGCCAGCGTCAGGGTGCGGTGCATGACGCTGGGATCGCCGCCATGAAAGCCGCAGGCGATATTGGCCGAGCTGACGATGTCCAGCATCGCCGCGTCATCGCCCATCGTCCAGGCGCCGAAGGCCTCGCCCATATCGCAATTGAGATCAATGGCGCGCATCGCGACCTCCCCTTCCGCAGCCGGTGGCTCCCTGTCGCGCAGGGCGCTTGGCGTTAGTGTTCCAGTGGTATACCACTAGAATACCGATTCTGAAAACAGAGGGAAGCGCCAATGCGACACAATCCGCCGCCGCGCGAGCCGACGCTCGACAGGCCCTTGGAATTGCCGCGTTTTCTGCCTGCGGGGACCGGCGCCCTGGTGGTGGAATTCGGCGCCCGGGTGGACGAATCGACCAGCGAGGCCGTGCTGGCCCTGGACCGCGCGGTGACCGCCGCCGGGATCGAGGGCGTGATCGAGCTGGTGCCGACCTATCGCTCGCTCCTCGTGCATTTCGATCCGGCAGTGATTCGGGCCGCCGCCCTGCGCCGGAGGCTCGAGACGCTGGTCGCCCATCCCGAGGCCGCCCCGCGCGAGGAGCGTCTGTGGACGATCCCCGTCTGCTATGGCGGCGCCTGCGGCGAGGATCTGGAGGCGGTGGCGACGCTGCACAAGCTCGACCCGCAGGAGGTCGTGGCGATCCACGCCGCCTCGGATTTCCGGGTCTACATGATCGGCTTCGCGCCGGGGTTCGCCTATCTCGGCGGCCTCGATCCGCGGCTGCACACCAGCCGCCGGGTCGAGCCGCGGCTCAGGACGCCGGCGCGCTCGGTGTCCATCGGCGGGGCGCAGAGCGCGCTCAACCCGCCCTTCGAACTGCCGAGCGGCTGGCATCTGCTGGGCCAGACGCCGGTGCATCTGTGGGACCCGCGGCGCGAGGGTGATGCCACCATCGGCCCCTCGCTGCTTTTGCCCGGCGACCGCGTGCGCCTCAGCCCCGTCGGGCCCGAGGAATACCGCGATCTCTGCGCCAGGGCCGACGCGGGCGATCCCGTGGCTCAGTTGCAGATCCAGCCCCGAACCGCCGAGGAGACACCGGCATGAGCGCGAACGACACCCCCGGGCTGCGGCTGGTTGAAGCGGGCCTCGGCACCTCATTGCAGGACCTCGGACGGCGGCATTTCCAGCGGTTCGGGATCTCCGAATCCGGGGCTCTGGACGCGCCCGCGCTGCGGCTGGCGAATGCGCTGCTGGGCAACGAGCCCGGCACCGCGGCGCTGGAGATCACGCTGTCCGGCCCGGTGATCGACATCGAGGCCGAGCGCGTGCGCCTGGCGCTGGTCGGCGCCGATTTCCCGGTCACGCTGAACGGTCAGGCCCTGCGCTGCGGCCGCTCCTTCGAGGCCCAGCGCGGTGACCGGCTGGTCATCGGTCTGGCGCGTCAGGGGGCGCGGGCCTATCTGGCCGTGGCGGGCGGCTTCGCCGCCGCGCCGACGCTGGGCAGCCTGTCGACGCATTCGCGCTCGCGCCTCGGCGGGCTGGATGGCGGCTATCTGAAGGCGGGCGACCGGCTGGCGCTGACGCCGGGCGCCGCGGGCGAGGGTCCGCAGCTGGCGCTGCCCGCCCTCCCCGCCCCCGAGGCCGCAAAGCTGCGCGTGGTGCTGGGTCCGCAGGACGATTTCTTCACCGATCAGGGGATCGAGACCTTCCTCAGCGCGCGCTACCAGGTCTCGCCCCGCGCCGACCGCATGGGCTATCAGGTCGAGGGCCCGGCCATCGCCCATGCCAAGGGGTTCAACATCGTCTCGGACGGGATCGTCAACGGCTCGATCCAGGTGCCGGGCAACGGCCAGCCCATCGTCCTGCTGGCCGACCGCCAGACCACCGGCGGTTATCCCAAGATCGCCACGGTGATCGAGGCCGACCTGCCGATCCTGGCGCAGCTGCGCCCCGGCGAGAGCCTCGGCTTCACCGCCGTCACCGCCGACGAGGCCGAAGAGATCGTGCTGGAAGCCCGCGCCGCGCAGGCCGCGCGGGAGGCGGCGCTGGTCGAGGTGGGCGCGGCGCGGCGTCCGCCCGCGATCCGGGCGCTGCTGAGCGCCGATCTGACCGCCGGTCTGGCGCGGGTCTGACCCCGCGCCCCCCGGCGCCTTCAACCGTCCGGGCGGAGGCAACCGCCGCCCGGACAGGCTCACGCCACCACCGGCAGCGTCTCGACCGCATAGGACAGCCGCAGCGAGCGGTTGCGGCGCGGGTCGTAGAGTTCGCCCTCGAAATGGCTGCCCGGACGGATCCCGCCCTGCACCCCCAGCGTGCCGCAGAACATCGCATGACCGGGGGCCAGCTGGCGGTCGGCGAAGCCGTAGCGCTCGAACAGCTCGCGCGGGTGCAGCAGGCTCGCCACATTGCCCTCCTGATAAAGGCAGCGCTCGCCGTCGATCACCGCCCAGGAGCGCAGGACCAGCTCGTCCCAGTAATCCTCGACATCCTTCAGGCGCCACAGCTCGCGCGAGACGGGCTTGGCCGAGATCTGCTTGGAAAAGGCGATGGAATAGGCTTCGAGCTTGCGGTCGGTATGGTCGGAGCCCACGCCGAGCAGCAGTTCATCGCCATCGGCGAACAGCACCGCCTCGATCTCGCCCGAGGTGTCGCCGCCCAGCACCTGCACCGGCTGCCCGGCGTCGCATTGGCAGAGCAGCGCCTCGGCCACACGGTAATAGACCGGCACGCTCGACGGCGCGGGCACGCCGATGGCGGCCAGTTCGTGGATATGTTCCTCGACCGCGGCACGGTCGCGCCCGGCCCAGCCGGCCACGATCAGCTGCGCGACATCGAAGCGGCGCTCGGCGCGGCCGCCCTCGGCGTCCAGAACGGAGAAGGTCATCTGCATGGGGGTATCCTTGGACAGAGAAAAGGGGCCGGCCAGTCGTCGGCCGGCCCCGCAGGTCGGCTGACGCGGGCCTAGCCGCCCGTCGCCAGATTGGGCAGGAACAGCGCCAGCCCCGGGAAGGCGATGAGCAGCAGCACCATCACGAACATCAGCAGGACGAAGGGGATGGAGCCGACGATCACCTCATTCAGGGTGCCGCGCTTGCGCACCCCCTGAACGACGAACAGGTTGAGGCCCACGGGCGGCGTGATGAGCGCCATCTCGATCAGCACGATCAGCAGGATCCCGAACCAGACCGGATCGAAGCCCAGCGAGGTGATGAGCGGCGCCACCAGCGGGATGGTGATAATCATCAGCGACAGGGTTTCGATGAAGAAGCCCAGGATGATGTAGAAGCCGATCAGCAGGAACAGCGTCTGCATCGGCGACAGCTCCAGCGTGGCGATGGTCGACAGCAGGGAATCCGTCAGCCCGATGGAGGCCAGAATGAAGTTCAGGAAGTTCGCGGCGATCATGATCAGCATGATCATGCAGGTGGTGCGCATTGTGCCTTCCAGCGCCTCGCCCACCATCTTCCACGACAGCGTGCCCGCCATGAAGGCCATGATCAGCGCCACCACCGTCCCGATGGCCGCGGCCTCGGTCGGCGTGGCCCAGCCGGTATAGATCGCGCCCATGATGAAGCCGAACAGCACCAGCACCGGCACCAGATGCACCAGCTTGGCGAAGCGCTGGGCCATGGTCGACTTGCGCCGCTCGCCGCCCCATTCGGGCTTGATCAGGCACATGATCAGGATCGCCAGCATGAAGAGGCCCGACAGCACCAGACCGGGGATGATGCCCGCCATGAACAATTGCGGGATCGAGGCCTGGGCCAGGAAGCCATAGACGATCAGGTTGATCGAGGGCGGCAGCAGGATGCCCAGCGTGCCCCCGGCGGCGATGGACCCGGCGAAGAAGCGTTCGTCGTAGCCAAAGCGCGGGGCCTGCGGCAGGGCGATGGTGCCGACGGTGGCGGCCGTCGCGACCGAGGAACCCGAGGTGGCCGAGAACATCGTCGCGGTGCCGATATTGGCGTGCATCAGCCCGCCCGGCATCCACGACAGCCAGGAATCGAGCGCGTCATAGACCTTGGTGGCGATGCCCGAGCGCAGCAGCAATTCCCCGATCAGGATGAAAAGCGGGATCGAGACCAGGATGAAATTGGTGCTGGTGTCCCAGATCTGGTGGCCCAGCGCCCGGCTGAGCGGGGCGGCGGCGAATTCCCATTCCAGCACCATGGCCAGAATGAACAGCGCGGCGGCCACCGGGATGGTCAGCGCCAGAAGGCCGAGCAGGACGAAAATGGCGGTCAGAAGCATCAGCCGTTCCTCTTTTGCAGGGCTTCGGCCTCGGCGATGGCCTGTTCGGTCTCATCGAGGACAGAGACGGTGCCAGTGACCCGGTTGACCACGGCGTAGTCGCGCTCGATCAGCACCGCGGCCAGCACGCGCAGCAGGATCAGCGCGGTGACGAGGGTGAAGAACACCAGCCCGGCGACGAACAGGCCCTGCGGGATCCACATCGGGGTCTCCAGCGTGGTGATCGAGGTCGAGCCGCGGTTCCACGAGCGCTGGAAGACATGGAACATCGCCTGCGTGGTGGCGAAGGCCATGTAGCCCAGCCCCAGCAGCGCGATGATATGCAGGACCACCTTGCCCATGTCCGGCACGCGGCTGGTCACCAGATCAATGCGGATATGCGCCTTCACCAGAAGCGTATAGGCACAGGCCCAGCTCGTCGAAACGGCGAGGGCGTAATACGACAATTCATCGGCGCCCCAGGTGGACAGGCCGAAGAACCGCCGCGAGAGAATGTCGAAACTGATCAGGAAGGCGGAGATGAGGATCGCTCCGCCCCCGGCATAGACGGCCCAGCGAGAGACGACGAGGGCCCCCGCCAACAGCCGATCGAGGAGCCGCGGCAATGCGTGCATGGGTGGGTTCCGGGATAGGGGTCACATAAGGCGCGCCGCCCCCGGACATGTTCCGGGGGCGGCGGCGTCGAGTATCTTACTCGGTCAGGACGGCGTCGAGCAGGGGCGCCACGGTGGCGGCGAAGGTCTCGGCGCATTCACCGGCGCAACGCTCGTTCCAGCGCGGCAGCACGACGTCGCGGGTCAGTTCCACGGCGCGGCGCTGGTCGGCCTCGGTGATTTCGACCAGGGTCAGGTTCTGCGCCGTGCCGACCGCGCATTCGCCGCCGGTGTTGCAGGCGATGCCCAGCTGGTTGTCGGCCACGGCGTTGTTCCAGATCTGGTCTTCCAGCGCGGCGACCTGCTCGCGCAGCAGGGTCTGGGTTTCCTCGTCAAGGCTGTTCCAGCTGTCGTTGTTCATCGCGAAGCCGACCGGATCCCAGCCGCCGATGGGCAGCGGGTAGAAGTGGGTCGAGACCTCGGACCAGCCGCCGAAGAACCCGGACAGCGTGCCGGTGATGCCGCAATCGATAACGCCACGGTCCAGCGCCACCGGAACCTCGTTGAAGGCGATGGAGACGCCGGTGCCGCCGACCGCTTCGATGAAGTCCATGGTCATGCGGCCCGAGCCACGGATGCGCAGACCGGCCAGATCGTCGAGCCCGTTGATCTCGGCCTTGCAGAACACCACCTGCGCGGTGAAGGGCGCGACGCCCAGCAGCACGGAATCGAAGGCCTCGTCGAAGACGCGCTCCAGATAGGGGCGGTAGGCGATCGAGATTTCGCGGGCCAGCGCCGGGTCGGCGATGGCGGGGATGTCCAGACCCTCGACGCGGGGCTCGTCACCGGCCACGTAGTCGATGATCGTGGTGCCGATGTCATAGACGCCCTGTTCCACCATCTCGTAGACTGCGGCGCCGCCGAGGCCGAGCCGGTCGAAGGCCTGCACGGTGACGTTGATGCGGCCACCGCTGGCGGCGGGCAGCGTCTCGGTCCAGAACGGCAGTTCATAGGTCGGATAGAGGCTCGAGGTGCTGAGGCTGCCGACCACGTTCAGGTCATAGCTCTGGGCCAGCGCGACCCCCGAGGTGCTGAGCAGCAGGGCTGCGGCAAGAGCGGTTCTTTTCATGGTTAACTCCCTGTCTGGTTGTTGGGCGACCCGGCGAACCGGATCAGAGGATGGAAAATTCGGTGTTCTTGCGGTCGGTGACCAGCATGCTGCCCGGCGCGTGGGTGATGGCGAACGAGGGTTTCGCCTGGGCGATCACCGCCTGGGGCGTCACGCCGCAGGCCCAGAAGACCGGGATCTCGCCCTCACGCGGGGGGTTCGGATCGCCGTAATCGGGCTTGGCGATATCGGCAATGCCGATCGCCTCGGGCAGGCCGATGTGGATGGGCGCGCCATGGACCGAGGGGAAGCGCGTGGTGATCTGGATGGCGCGGATCGCCTGGGCGGGCACCAGCGGCCGCATCGAGACCACGGTCGGCCCGTGGAACCGCCCGGCCGGGACGCAGGGAATGCTGGTGCGGTACATCGGCACGTGCTGGCCGTTCTCGACATGGCGCAGCGGCAGGCCTTCCTGCAACAGCGCCTCTTCGAAGGACAGCGAGCAGCCGATGACGAAGCTGACCAGATCGTCGCGCCAATAGTCGCTGACGTCCTTGACCTCGGCCACCATCTCGCCGTTCTCCCAGACGCGATAGGCCGGAAGGTCGGTGCGCAGGTCCAGATCCTCGCCCAGCGAGGGCACGAAGGGGCTGCCGCGCTCGGCCACGCCGATCACCGGGCAGGCGCGCGGGTTGGCATTGGCGAAGCGCAGGAATTCCTCGGCGTATTCATAGGGCAGGATGGCGAGGTTCGCCTGGACATAGCCCGGCGCGGTCCCGGCGGTGCTGTAGTCGATCTCGCCCGAGCGGCAGGCGAGGCGCACGTCGCGGCCGGTCGAGCCGTGGCCCCAAGTCTCGCGCGCCATAGGTTGCTTTGTTGCTGTCATGATGTCGTCCAGGGAACATTCTTGTTACCGAAAGAAGATCATCCCGCGTTTTGCTTGTCCAATAATGGTAATCGATGCTTTTCGATAACGATCTCTTATAGTATTGCGCGCCATCTGCCAGGGTCTGGGGGCCTCGTGACCGATTTCCGTTCGCTTGAATGTTTCTACTGGGTGGCCCGGCTGCAAAGCTTCAGCCGCACCGCCGAGCGGCTGAACACCACGCAGCCCGCCATCTCGCAGCGGGTCTCGGCGCTGGAGCATGAGCTGGGCGGCAAGCTGCTGGACCGCAACGGCCGCTCGATCTCGCTGACCCCCCGGGGCCTTGTTCTGGTTGAGTATTGCGAGCGCATGCTCGATCTGCGGACCGAGATGCTGACCGCCGTGACCGCGCCGCAGGCGGTGCGCGGCACGGTGCGGCTGGGGGTGTCCGAGACCATCGTCCGGCTCTGGCTCAACGCGTTTCTGGAACGCGTGCATGCGCTCTACCCCAATCTGGTGATCGACCTGTCGGTCGATGTGACGCCGGTCATGCTGGAACAATTGCTGCGGGGGGATCTGGACCTCTGTCTCTGCCTGTCGCTGACCGAGGATGTGCGAATCGCCAATCTGCCGCTTTTCACGGCGCCTCTGGTTTTCCTCGCCTCGACCGAGATGGAGATCGGCCCCGAGCCTTTGGGAATCGAGGCGCTGCGGGCGGTGCCGATCATCACCTATCCCAAGGCGACCTCGCCCTATACGACGCTGATGCGCGCCCTGCACCGCGCCGGCGAGACGCGGCCGCGGGTCTATACCAATTCCTCGCTCGCCTCGATGATCCGCATGACGCTCGACCGGATCGGCATCTGCGCCATCCCCGAAGAGGTCGCCCGGACCGAGATCGAGGAGGGCAAGCTGCGGGTGATCCGGACGGTTCTGGAGCTGCCCGAACACCGGTTCAGCGCCTGCTACCTGCACCGCACCAGCGCCGGGGTGGTCGAGCATCTGGCGATGCTGGCCCAGAAGGTGGGCGGCAGCGACCGGCAGTCCTGACCCGCGCCCGCCTCAGCGCCGCAGGCCCCAGACGCTGATATCCTGCCCCATCGACACCGCCAGATCCTCGATCGAATCGTAGAGCAGCTCCAGCGCGTAATGCGGATTATGCGCATAGGCGCCCGGGTCGGCGGTGACGAATTTCCAGTTATAGGCCGCGCGCAGCAGCCGCGGCGTCCAGGCGTTGAACGCAACCGCGCGCCCGTCCGCCATGTCCGGCTGGCCGTCGCCATTGGCATCGGCGAAGAAATAGGGGTAGCGCGCGCCATCATAGAGCAGCGCCGTGTCCGCCACCCCGGCGGCATAGTCGCGCATCACCGACAGAAGCCGTGCGGCATTGGCGGCGATGTCGGCGCGGATCCCCTGCCCCAGATTGCCGCTGCCGTCATAGCTTTGCCGCGCGATGCGGATATCGGCCGGGGTGCCGGTCTCGTGGCAGGTGCGGCAGGTTTCCTCGGCCACCTCCAGCGAATGCGGCTCGTGGCAGGAGACGCAGGTATTGACCGGGCGGGCGTGGAAGAAGCGGCCGACATAGGTGCGGTCCGGGTAATGGTAGCCGCCCTGCGCATGGCCCCCCAGCCAGACCGCCCCGGCGACGGCGTAATGCGGGTTGATGAAGCCCAGCGCGGGATCGGGCGTATCCACCGTCCCGGCCCCCGTCGCCTGCGCCACCTGCACGCCCGAGGCGCGGCCCTGGTGGCAGGTCAGGCAAGCCGTCTCGGCCGTGGTGGCGACGGGATGCATCACGCCGCTGGGCATGCGGACCTCGGTCACCCGGCCCAGGTTCGGATCGTGGCAGGTGGCGCAATCGACCACGCCGCCTGTGGGCAGGGGCGCCGCGGGCAGGCCCGGCGCGCTGCCGTCGAGGCCGTGATAGGACCGGAAGCCCGCGCCCGCGTGACAGACGGCGCAGGCGGGCGGGATCTCGCCCTCCTCGTTCCAATGGGCGAAGGATTCGGAGCGCGCATCGGCATGCGGCGAGCGCGCCCAGGCGCTGATCGCCGCCTGCTGGGCGATGGTGATCTGGTCGGGCCGGTAGGGGCCGGAGCGGGGCATGACGTAGAGTTCGAGCTGCTCGGCCAAGGCCTCGATATCGGGGGTGGCGACGGGGTCCGGCGCCTGCGCCGACGACGCAACCGGAGCGAGTGCCAGCAGCGCGCCGAAAACATACATCAAAAATATTGCTTTCGATTTCAATAGCATGTTCCCGGCCCTCACATCCTATGGTCTACTCAACCCTGCCCGTTCATGCTATCCGTGAAAGCGAATTCCCGCAACGCCGACCGGGTCAAGACCCGGCGGCGCGCGCCGCGCCAGACCCGCGGACCATGGAGACGCGATGCTGCCCGCCCGTTTTTCCGCAGGCCTGATCCTGCCCCAGCCCCGCCTGCCCGACCCGGCCGCTCCCGTCGCGACCGAGCTTACCGTCGAGGCCGCGGTCCAGCCCGCCCCGGGCGAGTCGCTGCGGGTCGAGCTGCTGGTGACCGAGGACGCCGAGGTGGCGCAGGGCCAGCCGCTGATGCGGCTGAAGACCGCGCCCGGGATCGCTCTGGTCGCGCCGATGGCGGCGCGGGTGGCGCGGATCGATCTGCAGCCCGGCCGCCGCTTGTCGCAACTCGTGCTGTTTCACGAGCCGGGCGGCGCGCGGCATGCCTTCGACACCCGCGGCGCCGGGGGGGACCCGGCGCGGCTGCGGGCCCTGCTGCAGGAAAGCGGGCTCTGGCGGATGATCCGCAGCCGCCCGTTCGGCCGCATGCCCGCCCCGGCGGAGGCGCCCGCCGCGATCCTGGTCATGGGCCGGGACACCCGCCCCGGCGCCCCCGATCCGGCGCTGGCGATCACGGGGCGCGAGGAGGATCTGGCGCGCGGCCTTTCGGCGCTGGCGTCCCTGACCGCAGGCCCCCTCCTTTATGCCGGGCCCGGCGCCCCTGCCCCGGCCCGGCCCGTCGCCACCGGCCCGCTGCATCCTCAGGGGCTGGCCGGGCCAGTGCTGCACCGCCATGTCCCGGCCCGGACCGGCGCCCCGGTCTGGGACCTGACGGCGGAAGACGCCGCCGATATCGGCGCGCTGCTGGCCACCGGGTTCCTGCCGCCAACGCGGCTGATCGCCATCACCGGCGAGGCGCTGCGCAGCCCGGCGCTGGTCCGCTGCCAGCCCGGCGCCGATCTGCGCGGGCTGACCCGGGCCCGGGTGCTGCCCGGCCCGCATGACGTGCTGAGCGGCTCGGCGCTGGACGGGCGCCCGGCGCTGTGGCTCGGGGCGCGCGACCGGCAGGTGACCGCCCTGCCCCGCGCCCCGCGCCCGGCGGGCCGCCACTGGTTCCGCGCCGCGCTGGACCGCGCCGCGCGCCATGCGCCGATCATCCCGACCGCGGCGCTGGACCAGGCGCTGGGCGGCGACCTGCCCGCCGCCGCCCTGGTCCGGGCGCTGGCCGCGGGCGATGCCGAGGGGCTGATCCGGCTGGGCGGGCTGTCCTTGCTGGAGGAAGATCTGGCGCTGGCCGATTACGCCACCGGCTCGGACCAGCGGCTGGCGCGGCAATTGCGGGCGCTGCTGGACCGGATCGCCGCCGAGGAGGGTTTGGCATGAAACAGGGCCTGTGGGACCGCGAGACGGTGGCGCTGCTGCTGCTGGCGGCCTTGCTGCCGATGCTGCTGGCCTGGCTCTGGGACGGCGGGCTGATGGCAGCGGGACGGCTGGGGTTCGCGCTGGTCGTCTCGGGCTTCTGGCATCTGGCCTTCATGCTGATCCGCGCCCAGCCGCCGTCCGTCGCGGGCGTGCTGACCGCGCTGGCCGTGGCGATGCTCGCGCCCGAGGACCTCAGCCTGTTGCAGCTGATCCTCGGCATCAGCTTCGGCTCGGTCATCGCCGAGCTGGTCTTCGGTGGCTGGGGCCGCAACGTGCTGAACCCGGCGACGGTGACGCTGGCCTTCCTGGGCTTCGGCTTTCCCGCCGCGCCCTGGCCGGATCTGGCCCTGCCCGTCGGCTGGGCGGCGATCCCGGCGCTGGGGCTCGGCGTCCTCTTCGGCGTCATGGCGCTGCGGCTGGTGCTGGGCGCGGTGCTGGCCCTGGCCCTGTGCCTCTGGGCCGGGGTGCCGCTGGCCCCGCTGCTGCCGGTCGCCGGCATCGTGCTGGCGCTGCTGGTCAGCGATCCGGTCGCCAGCGCGTCCACGAAGCTGGGCGGCTGGCTGAACGGCGCGCTTTACGGCCTGTTGCTGGCGCTCTTCGCCGCCCATTGGCAGGGCGCGGCGCCGGTGCAGATGGCGGTTTCGGCCGCGCTTCTGGCGTCCCTCGCCGCCCCCCTTCTCGATGAAATCGCGCTCGCGCTCTGGATCCTGCGCAGGAGGATGCACCATGGCTGACCTCAACCCGCTCACCGCCTGGCGCCGGCTGCTGGCGCTGCCGAACGAGAGCCGGACCAAGACGCTGGTCATGGCCTTTCTGGTCTCGGTGATCTGCGCACTGGCGGTCAGCGGCGCCACGGTGATCCTGCGCCCGATCCAGGCCGCCAACCGCGCCGCCGAGCAACAGGCGCGGCTGGAGGCGCTGGTCGCGGGCATCCCCGGCATGTCCGAGCTGCTGGCCAGCGCGGGCGGCACGCTCACCACCGTGGTGATCGACCTGAAGCGCGGCCGCGCCGCCGGGGAGGTCACGCCCGCCACCCTCGCTGCCGCGCTGCAAGACAGCGGCAACTGGACCGCGCTGAGCCCCGCGCAGGACCTCGCGGGCCTCGGCCAGCGGCCGGATTTCGCGCAGATCTATCTGCTGCGGGGCGAGGGCGACGCGCTGTCGCTGGTGCTGCTGCCGGTCAGCGGCGCGGGCTACAACGGCCCGATCGACGCCATCGTCGCGCTCAGGGCCGACATGAACACCATCGCCGGGCTGGCGATCACCGGCCAGTCCGAGACCCCGGGCCTGGGCGGACGGGTCGAGGAACCGGCCTGGCTGGCGCAATTCCCCGGCACGCCGGTGGCGGATGCCGGCGGCACGGTCCGCTTTGCCGTGGCGCGGGGACCGGCGGGCAGCGAGTACGAGGTCGACGGCATCACCGGCGCCACCCGCACCTCGAACGCGATGACGCAGATCATGCGCTTCTGGCTGGGGCCGGACGGCTATGGCCCGTTCCTGACCGCCGTGCGGCGCGGGGAGTTCTGAGGCATGGCGGCGCGCCCCTCCTCCTGGTCGATCCTGACCGATCCGCTGATCCGGCAGAACCCGGTGACCTTGCAGATCCTCGGGCTCTGTTCGGCGCTGGCGGTGACCACTTCGGTCGCGACGGCGCTCACCATGTCGGCGGCGCTGACCGCGGTGCTGGTCCTGTCGGCGGCGCTGATCTCGATGATCCGCAACCATATCCCCGGCTCGATCCGGCTGATCGTGCAGATCGTCATCGTCGCCTCGCTGGTCATCGTCATCGACCAGCTGCTGCAGGCCTATCTCTTTGACATCAGCCAACGGCTGTCGGTCTTCGTCAGCCTCATCACCACCAATTGCCTGGTGCTGGGCCGGACCGAGAGCTTCTCGCGCCACAACCCGCCGGGCCGCGCCATGCTCGACGCTCTGGGCAACGGCCTTGGCTATTCGCTGGCGCTGCTGGTGATCGGCTCGATCCGCGAATTGTTCGGGACCGGCGCCTGGCTCGGCTGGCAGGTGCTGCCGACGGTCGATCAGGGCGGCTGGTTCACGCCGCTGTCGCTGATGCTGCTGGCGCCCTCGGGCTTTTTCCTCTTGGGCGGGCTGGTCTGGGCGCTGCGCTCGGTGCTGCCCGAACAGGCCGAGGACCCGGAACTCCTGCCGCCCGACCGGCCGGAGGATATCGCATGAGCGATCTCGCCTCCCTCTTCCTGCGCGCGGCCTTTGTCGAGAACATGCCGCTGACCTTCTTTCTGGGCCTGTGCACCTTCATCGCGCTGTCGCGCAAGACCGGCCCCGCGCTGGGTCTGGGCGTGGCGATGGTCGCGGTGATGGGGGTGACGGTGCCGCTCAATCACGTGATCTTCCACGGGCTTCTGGCCCCGGGCGCCTGGGCCTGGGCCGGGCTCGCGGATACCGACCTGTCCTATCTGCGGCTCATCGCCTTCATCGGCGTCATCGCCGCCACGGTGCAGCTGCTGGAGATGGTGCTGGACCGTTTCTTCCCGGCGATCCATGCCTCGTTCGGGGTGTTCCTGCCGCTTTTGACCGTGCAATGCGCGATCCTCGCGGGCAGCCTGTTCATGGTCGAGCGCAGCTATACGCTGGCGCAATCCACCGTCTTCGGTCTGGGCGCGGGCTTCGGCTTTGCCGTGGCCGCGGTCATGCTGGCGGCGATCCGGGCGCGGCTTTCCTATGCCGATCTGCCGCGCGGGCTGAACGGGCTGGGGATCACCTTTTTCCTCGCGGGGCTGATGTCGCTGGGCTTTTCCGCCTTCGCGCAGATGGTGGCCTCATGAGTGAGATCCTGCTGGGCGCCCTGCTGATTACGCTCCTGATCGTCGTGCTGACACTGGTGCTGCTGGCCACCCGGCAGCGGCTGATCCCGGCCGAAAGCATCACCGTCACGGTGAACGGGACCGAAACCATCGAGGCCCGGCGCGGCGACCGGCTGCTGACGGTGCTGCATGGCGCGTCCATCGGCATCCCGGCGGCCTGTGGCGGATCCGGCACCTGCGGGCTTTGTCGCTGCACGGTGACGGGTGAGGGCGCCGGACAGGCGCAGGCCACCGAAAAGGGCATTCTGTCCGCGGCCGAGCGCAAGGCCGGGGTGCGGCTGGCCTGCCAGACGGCGCTGCGCGGGCCCTGCGCCGTCACCGTCCCGGCCGAATTCCTCGGCGCCACTGGCTTCACCTGCACCGTCGTCTCGAACCGGCAGATGGCGCCCCTGATCCGCGAGCTGGTGCTGGACCTGCCGCCCGGCCAGCCCTTCGACTTCCGCGCCGGGGGCTTCCTGCAACTGACCGCCCCGCCCTATGCGCTGGATTTCCAGGACGTCGCGGTCGACGCCCCCTTCCGCGAGGCCTGGCAGCTGGCCGACTGGCCCAGCATGCGCTCGGTCTCGGACCAGCGGGTCACGCGGGCCTATTCCATCGCCAACCGGCCCGAGGATCAGGGCCGCGCCGTCTTCAACATCCGCCTCGCCGCGCCGCCTGCCGGGCAGGAACATGACCTGCCGCCGGGCGTCGTCTCGTCCTGGCTCTTCGCCCGCAAGCCCGGTGACAGGGTCGAGGCCTCGGGGCCCTTCGGCGAGTTCCACGTCCAGCCGACCGACCGCGAAAAGATCTTCATCGGCGGCGGTGTCGGCATGGCGCCGCTCAGGTCGATGATCCACGAACAGGTGGGCCAGGGCAGCACGCGGCCCATGCGCTATTTCTATGGCGCGCGCTCGGCGGCGGACCTGTTCTATGTCGAGGAATTCGAACGGATCGCCGCCACGTATCCGCATTTCCGCTGGACCCCGGCGCTGTCCGACCCGGCCCCCGGCGACCGCTGGCAGGGCGAGACGGCTTCATCCATGACGTGGTGCGCGCCCATCTGTCGCGCCATCCCGCGCCCGAGGACTGCGAGTTTTACCTCTGCGGGCCGCCGGTGATGATCAACGCCGTGCTGCACACGCTGGCCAGGCTGGGCGTCGAGCCGCAGTCCATCTTCAACGACGATTTCGGAGGCTGAGCCATGCCCTTCCACCCCACCCGTCGCCGGATGATCGCCGCCAGCGGCGCCTTCGCCGCGACCCTGCTGCTGCCGGGGCCGGGCCGGGCGCAGAACCCGGTCGAGGTGATGGAGGGCCGCGCCTTCGCCAGCCATTGGCGGGTGAGTGCCCCCGCCGGACAGGGGATCGAGCGGCACCGGGCGGCCATCACCGCGCTGCTGGCCGGGATCGACGCGCAGATGTCGCCCTGGCGCGCCGATAGCGAGGTGACGCGCTTCAACGAGGGCACCCGGGCGGCGAGCCCGGTTTCGGCCGGGACCGCCCATGTCGCCCGCGCCGCGCTGGATCTGGCGGCGGCCAGCGGCGGCTGGTTCGATCCGAGTGTCGGCCCGCTGGTCGCGCGCTGGGGCTTTGGTCCGATCCGGGGCAGCGAGGCGGGCGATTGGCGGGGGCTGAGCGTCGGCGAGGCAGGCCTGGGCCGCGACCGGCCCGGGCTGACCATGGATCTCTGCGGCATCGCCAAGGGGCGGGCGCTGGATCTGGTGCGGGCGCTGCTGCTCGACGCGGGCGTCACCGACGCGCTGGTCGATCTGGGGGGCGAGCTGGGCAGCCTGGGGCGTCACCCTGCCGGCCGCGACTGGCGGGTGGCGGTCGAGGATCCGCGACCCCGCAACCCCGGCGCGGCGATGGGCCTGCGCCTGCCCGCGGGGCTGGCCGTCGCCACCTCGGGCACCCGGGCGCAAAGCTATGCCTTGGGCGGGCACCGCTATGGCCATATCATCGCCCCCCGCGCGGGGCGGCCCAGCGAGGGGCGCTTTGCCTCGGTCTCGGTTCTGGCCGACAGCGCGATGCGCGCCGATGGCTGGGCCACCGCGCTGATGGCGGCGGGCGAGGAGGGGCCGGACCTGGCCCGCGCTCAGGGGCTTGCGGCGCTGTTTCTCGCGGTCGAGGGCGACAGCCTGCGGCCGGTGACGACCGGCGATGTCGCCCGCTACCTGCTGTGACGGAGGGTGTGATGGAACTGCTTCTGGGGATCGCCGTGGTGCTGCTGGCCGCAGGCGGGCTGGCGCTGGGCCTCGCCTTCGGGCGCGGGCCGGTCAAGGGCTCGTGCGGCGGCATGGCCTGCCTCAAGGACGTGGCCTGCGAGGGCTGCCCGCACCGTCCCGAGGGGCGCGGGGCATGAGCGCGCATGAGACGCTGCACGGGCTGCTCAGGGCCGACGGCCCGGTGCTGGCGCCCGACATGCCGATCCGCCGCGCCGTGGCGATGCTGGTGGGCGGGCGCGTTTCGGCCGCGCCGGTGATCGACGACAGCGGCGCGCTGGTCGGCATCCTCAGCCAGAAGGATTGCTTCCGGCCGACGCTGAACGCGAGCTATTATCAGGAATGGAAGGGCAATGTGGTCGATTTCATGACACCCCGGGTCGTGACCCTGCAGGCCGGGATCGACATCGCCGACGCGGCCGAGGCCTTTCTCGCCCATTCCCACCGCGCCTTTCCGGTGCTGGAGGGGGACCGCTTTCTGGGCATGCTGCACCGCTCGGACCTGCTGCAGCGGCTGGTCGAGCTGAGTTGAACGGCCCTCCGGCCCTCGGTCATTGACAAAGCGCCTGCGAAGCCCCACATCAGAAGGGCGCCACTGCTTTGCCGCGTGAGCAGGCGGGTTCCATCCGCCCCCGGCCTTGGCGCAGAGTTTTCCCACATCACGAGAGGGGGGACGCCGCCCGGTGCGGCTCGCGGTACAATACGGTGCCGGAGTGTTCGCCAGGGTGCACCCCGTTCGACCCGGCGCATGGGCGCTGGTCGGCGATACCCGGACCCCGGTCCGGACAAGGATTGACATGACTTTCACTGAACTCGGGCTCAACGCCCGCATGGTCTCGCGGCTCGAAGCCCTGGGGCTGACCACGCCCACCCCGATCCAGCAGCAGGCGATCCCCGTGGCGCTGCAGGGCCGCGACGTGCTGGGCATCGCCCAGACCGGCACCGGCAAGACCGCCGCCTTCGGCATCCCGCTGGTCGTGGCGCTGTCGAAAGCCCCCGAGCGCCCGCAGCCGCGTTCGGCCCGCGGGCTGATCCTGGCGCCGACGCGCGAACTGGCGGGCCAGATCGTCCGCACGCTGGAGGGGCTGACCGCCGACCTGCGCATCACCTTGGTGGTCGGCGGCAAGTCGATCCACGGCCAGTCCTCGGCCCTGTCGCGCGGCACCGATATCCTGGTCGCCACCCCGGGCCGCCTGATCGACCTGATCGACCGCGGCTCGGTGACGCTGGGCCAGACCCGGTTCCTGGTGCTGGACGAGGCCGACCAGATGCTCGACATCGGCTTCATCCATGCCCTGCGCCGGATCGCGCCGCTTCTGGGCAAGGACCGCCAGACGATGATGTTCTCGGCCACGATGCCCAAGTCGATGGCGGATCTGTCGCGCAGCTACCTGACCGATCCGGTCCGGGTCGAGGTCTCGCCGCCCGGCAAGGTCGCCGACAAGGTCACCCATTCGGTGCATTTCGTCGCCAAGGAAGAAAAGCAGGACCTGCTGATCGGCCTGCTGCGCGGCCACCGCGAGGACCGGGCGCTGGTCTTCTCGCGCACCAAGCACGGGGCCGAGCGGCTGATGAAGCAGCTTGACCGCGCCGGTTTCGCCGCCGCCTCGATCCATGGCAACAAGAGCCAGGGCCAGCGCGACCGCGCGCTTCAGGCGTTCCGCTCGGGTTCGGTCACCGTGCTGGTCGCGACCGATGTCGCGGCGCGCGGGATCGACATTCCCGGCGTCGGCCATGTCTATAATTTCGACCTGCCGAACGTGCCCGAGAACTATGTCCACCGCATCGGCCGCACCGCCCGCGCCGGCACCGCCGGCCGCGCCATCGCCTTTTGCGATGCCGATGAGGTGAGCGAACTCAAGGCCATCGAAAAGGTGCTCGGCATGCCGGTCGAGGTCGCCGGGGGCAGCCCCTGGCAGACCCGGGCCCAGGCGCCGAAACCGCAAAAGGGGCGCAGGCCGCGCCGTCGCACCGGGGGGACCTCGGCGCGACTGGCTGCGTGATCTCACGCAGCCCCCCATCTTCCTGAGGACCGAGCCCGCGCTGAACCGGCAGTTGACTGCGACCCGGACAGGCTTTCACAGCGACGCGGCGCTTTCCCCGCAGGAGGATGAGACATGACGACTCCCGACTGGATCAAACCCGGCCTCTACGGCGCCCTGATCGGCGCCGTCGCCGTCGCCGTCCTGGGCTTCACCTGGGGCGGCTGGGTGACCGGCGGCACCGCGCATGACCAGGCGATGGCGCTGTCGCGCAACGAGGTGGCCGCGGCCATGGTCCCCGTCTGCCTCGGCATGGCGGAACGCGATCCCGACCGGCTGGAAACGCTGGCGACGATCCGCGCCGCGACCAGCTACCGGCGCCGCGATGCGCTGATGGCGACCGGCTGGGCGACCATGCCGGGCACCGAAGCACCAAACCGCGACGTGGCCCAGGCCTGCCTCGCCGCGCTCGAGGTCGACGCGATGCCCGAAACCCCGGCCAGCGCGGCGGACGAAGGGTGAGCGGCCCCCGCGCCGCCGCCCGCCCCCGGGCCTTGAACGGGGAACACGCCCTTGGATGATACCCCCATGCAACGGACCGCGCCGGGCATGCGGATGCGCATCGGCTGCCGCATGCGCTATCGCATGGAGCAGCCGACGCCGCTGATCGCCATGCTGAACGTGCATTACTCGCGCTTCGGCGATCTGGAGCGGGCCGATTACCTCGTGACCTCGCCCAGCGTGCCGCTGGAAAGCTACCGCGACGGTTTCGGCAATTGGTGCACGCGGATGGTGGCCCCGGCGGGGGAATTCATCCTGGCCTCGGACGGGATCTTCCGCGATTCCGGCCTGCCCGATCCTTTCGCGCCCGAGGCCCGGCAGGCCGCGGTGCAGGACCTGCCCTTCGACACGCTGGTCTACCTGCTGGGCAGCCGCTATTGCGACACCGACCTGCTGTCCGAGGAGGCCTGGCGCCTCTTCGCGCAGACGCCGACCGGCTGGGCGCGGGTACAGGCGATCTGCGATTATGTGCACGAGACGGTGGCCTTCGACTACATGCAGGCCAGCGCCACTCGCACCGCCTCGGAAACGCTGCGGGGACGGCACGGGGTCTGCCGCGACTTCACCCATCTCGCCATCGCCTTTTGCCGCTGCATGAACATCCCCGCGCGCTATTGCACCGGGTATCTGAGCGATATCGGCGAGCCGATGCCCTATCCCGCCGGCGATTTCGCCGCCTGGATGGAGGTGTACCTGGACGGTCGCTGGTGGGTCTTCGACCCGCGCAACAACACCCGCCGTCTGGGCCGGATCCTGATCGCCCGGGGACGGGATGCGGCCGATGTGCCGCTGACCCAGACCTTCGGGCCGAACACGCTGACGCAATTCGACGTCTGGACCTGGGACGCGCATGACGACCCGTTCGAGGCCGTGCCCGGCGCCCGGAACTGAGGGGCGGGCCCGGTTCCCGGCCCGCGCCTGACAGAGCAAGACACGCCCCCTGACGCAACCTGAACTGGAGAAGACCATGGCCAAGGGCAAAAACCGTCGCGGCCGCGAAGACAAGAAGCCGAAACAGACCAAGGCCGCTCCGGCGCCGGTCATGTCCTTCAGCAAGGGCCTGACCCCCGACACGGCCACCAAGCTCAAGAAGGCCTGAGCCCGGTCGCCCGGGGGGAGCGCGCGCCTCTGCGATTGACCCGCCTCGCCCCCCCCCCGGGCGCCTGACCGACCGCCGAAAGACACCGACCGTGACCACGCTGACGACCTATCACAAGACCGAGTACCGCTATGCCAATCCGGTCCTGCTGGGGCCGCACCGGATGATGCTGCGCCCGCGTGAGGCGCGCGAACTCAGGCTTGTGTCGCACGAGATCACCCTCACGCCGCCCGCCCCCCTCACCTGGTCGCATGACGTGGCGGGCAATGCCGTCGCCACCGCCCGGTTCGACCAGCCGACCGATCATCTGCTGATCGAGAGCCGGGCAACCGTCGTTCTGACCGCGCCGGTCTGGCCGGTCTTCGCCATCGCCGCCGAGGCGATCCGCTTTCCCTTCCTCTATTCGGCCGATGACTGGACCGACCTCGGCGCCCTGACCACCCCGCAATACGCCGATCCCGAGGGCCAGTTCTCGCGCTGGGTCGAGGGTTTCGTCTTTCAGCGCCCGACCGACACGCTGTCCCTGCTCAAGGACATCGCCAACGGCGTCTCCAGCCAGATCTCGTATCAGGGCCGCGAACGGGAGGGGACGCAATCGCCCCTTGAGACGCTGGCCCGCGGCTGGGGCTCGTGCCGGGATTTCGCCGTGCTCTTCGCCGAGGCCGCGCGCATTCTCAGCTTCGGGGCGCGCATCGTCTCGGGCTACCTTTTCGACCCCGAGACCCGGCTCGTGGGCTCCGAAGGCGCAGGCTCGACCCATGCCTGGGCCGAGGTCTTCATCCCCGGCGCGGGCTGGGTGGCGTTCGACCCGACCAACCAGAGCGTCGGCTCCAAGAACCTGATCCCGGTGGCGGTGGCGCGCGGCATTCACCAGGTGGTTCCGGTGGCCGGCAGTTTCGTCGGGCTGGGCAATCCGCTGCTCGGCATGACTGTCGACGTGCGTCATTCGGTGATCGGCTATTGACCAGGAATGCCGCGATCCCGGGCCCTGTGCCCAGCGCCGCCCTTGCGCTTCCCTGCCTTGGCGTGCGCCGGTCAGGTCAGCAGCGGGCCGGTCTGATCCAGATAGGCCGGGTCAAAGCCCGCAAAGGCCACCAGCCCCCGGTAATCATGCAGCGTCACATGGCCCTCGCGGAAGGTGACCAGACCGTTTTCGCGCAATTGCCGCAGCACGCGGTTCACATGGACCGCGCTCAGCCCGAGCGCATCGGCGAGGTGGTACTGGGTGAGCGGGCAATCATAGCCCTCCCGGCTGCCCAGCCCGACCAGCGCCAGCCGCGCGCCGAGTTCGAGCAGGAAATGCGCCATGCGGGCGCCCGCGTCCCGCCGGCCGATCCCGACCAGATGCTCGACCACCATCGCCTCGTCCCGGGACGCGGCCCAGAGGATCGCCATCGCCAGCCGCGGCGTCTGCGCGAAGACCTCGAGCAGGTCGCCGGTCAGGACCTCGGCCGCCTCGATATCGACGATGGGCTCGAACCCGTGGTCCGAGGTGCGCAACAGCACGCTGCGCAGCCCGAGGAAATCGCCGGGCACCTGGAAGTCGACGATCTGGCGGGTGCCGTCCGGCTGCAGCTTGTAGGAACAGACCCAGCCCGAGGACAGGATATAGGCGGCCTGATCCGCCTGCCCCTGATGCGCCATGTCCCGCCCCGCAGCAAAGCAGCGCCGCCGCCCGTGCAGACCGGCCAGAACGGCCAGCTCGGCCTCGGACAGCACCGCGAAGGCCGAAAGCTTGCGGGTCAGCGGGCTTGTCGCGGCCAGAACCATGGCCTGTCCCTTTCGATGGCGCGGGAATGTCGGGAACGACGGGTAGACTGCTCTCGATCAGTCCAGCATAGAGCATTTCATGCGCAAGGTGGGCAGCCGTCTGACAAGCGTCATGGCGGCATGAGAAAAGGATCCCACCGAATGTCTAGCACGAGCGGCGCCGCGGGACTGGCCGCCCTGTCGATCTGCGAATCGCTGCTGCTGGCCCTGACCGACCGCGGGCTCCTGCCCGGGCACGAGGTCGCCGGGGTCCTGCGCGACGCCGCGGCCACGCATGAGAACACCCAGGGCGCCGGACCGGAGGCCGAGATGCACCGCGCCGCCGCGGCCCTCATCAACACGATCATCGCGGCGGAAACCTCGCTGCGCCGACCGGCGCCCTGACGCCACAAAACGTAGAGGATCTGCACCACCCATGACGCGACTGTCCACCTCAGACATGACCATGCCCCGACCGCCCGAAACGCGGGAGCTTTCCGACAGCAGCGCCGAGGCGCCGCGCCCTGCCTCGGACTGGACCCGGACGCTGGCCGCCTATCGCCAGCCGATCCAGTCCCGCAGTGTCTTCGAACTGGCGGTGACGCTGGTGCCGCTTGTCGCGCTCTGGGCGGCGGCCTGGTGGGCGATGTCGGTCAGCCCCCTGCTGGCGATCCTGCTGGCGCTGGTCAACGCGGGCTTTCTGGTGCGCGCTTTCATGGTGCAGCACGATTGCGGGCACGGCTCGCTGTTCCGCGACCGGCGGGTCGGCGACTGGGTCGGGCGCGGGCTGGGGGTGCTCACGCTGACCCCCTACGATGTCTGGCGCAAGACCCATGCGATCCACCATGCCACCACCGGCAATCTGGACCAGCGCGGGATCGGCGACATGCCGACGCTGACGGTGCGGGAATACGCGGAAAAGGGCCCCCTCGGCCGCGCCGCCTATCGGCTGCTGCGCCATCCGGTCTTTCTGTTCGGGGTGGTGCCCTTCTACATGTTCTTCCTGCAAAACCGCCTGCCGGTGCATCTGATGCGCTCGGGCTGGCGGTACTGGCTCAGCGCGATGGGCACCAATGCCGCCATCGCCCTGCTGGTTGGCGCGATCCTCTGGCTGGGCGGCTGGCAGGTTCTGCTCTGCGTCTTCCTGCCGACGACGATGCTGGCGGCGACGATCGGCATGTGGTTCTTCTACGTGCAGCACCAGTTCGAGGATACCAGCTGGCACCGCGGCGAGGACTGGAACGTGCAGGAGGCGGCGCTGTACGGCAGTTCGCATTACGCCCTGCCCGCGCCGCTGCGCTGGATCAGCGGCAATATCGGCGCGCATCACGTGCACCATCTGGCCAGCCGCATCCCCTTCTACCGTCTGGACGAGGTGATCCGCGATCATCAGGTCCTGGCCGGGACCAAGCGCATCACGCTGTGGCAGAGTTTCCGCTGCGCGCGGCTGCACCTGTGGGACGAGGAGGGCCGGAAACTCCTGTCCTTCGCCGAGGCCCGGGCGCTGTCCGCCTGAGGCGCCGCGCGCGCAGGAAAACGGGGCCAGCTCGGGCCCCGTTCGCCTGTCAGGGACCGCCGATTATCGCTGCCGCCCCGTCGAAGGCGCGAATTGCACCGAGCTGCGCCAGCTGCTCGATCCCTTGCAGCGGCGGCAGATCCTTTCGCCGAACCCCTCGCTGGGGAAGGGCACGCGGCAGCGCAGGCAGAGGCGTTCCTGCGGCGCGTCGCTGGGCGGGCGCAGCGGCAGGCTGTCGGGGTCCAGATGCCGGGTCATGGATCTGCGCTTTACTCTTCGATCAGCCGGGCCAGATCGCCCAGCGCCCGCTCGATCAGCTCCTGCCGCCGGGCGTCGCGGGCCTCAGCCGTCTCGGAATAGCGGCGGATCAGATATTGCGCCTTGAGCGCCGCCTCGCGCCAATTGGCGGCGGGCTCGGCCAGAAGCTGCACCTCCAGCTCTTCCTGTCGCAGGCGCAGGGCCCGCTGGTCGGCTTCGAAATCGCGCAGCGAATGCCGCCGGATATCGGTCGCCATCCGGCTCTCGGCGCTGCGCCTGGTATCGAGGTTGACCGGATCGTCCGTCATCGTGAGTTTCCCCTCGTCATGTCCGGGCCGCCATCGCGGGCGCCAGAGGTCGAACGCGTGGCCATGCCGGGTCTCCGTGCTGTCTGCTTGGGGCCAGCGGCGGATCCGCCCGTCTGGGGGCGGGCCTCGGTCGGCTGGTAGCCGCGTTTGTAGCCGGTGACGGGACGCCGCGCCCTGACGCAGGTTAGCCCCGGCACCCGGATCGGCACGGATCGGCGCGGTTCGAGGCCCCAGCGGGTCAGCCCATGAACTCGCTGGGCAAGAGCGCCTGATGCAGCAAGAGCAGGGTCTCGCGCAGTTCCTCGCGGCCAATCCGGCCGCCGAGGCAGACACGCAGCCTCTCCTGCGGCGGGCCATCGACGGTGAAGGCGTCCGAGGGGATGAGCCCCAGCGACCGCCCGGCCATCTTCACCACGACATCGGCGCGGCCCACGCCCTCGGGCAGGGTCAGCCAGATGTTGAAGGCGTTCTCGGCGGCCTCGAAGCGGAACCCCTCCAGCGTCTCCTGGGCGATGGCCTGCCGGGCGGCGCTTTCGAGGCGGATGAAGCGGCGGATGGCGTCGGCGGTGCCGTCCTCGATCCATTGCGTCGTCAGCGCCGTGGACAAGGGCGAGGGCATCACCGACAGCGCCCGGATCGCCTGCGATAGACGGATCGCCCCGCGCGGCGAGGGGGCGACGGTGAAGGCCAGCCGCAGCCCGGCGCCCAGGCATTTCGCCAGGCCGCCGATATGCCAGGTCAGGTCCGGCGCCAATTGCGCCAGCGGCGCGGGCGTCTTGGCGGGGATGAAGCCATAGGCGTCATCCTCGATCAGCGTGAGCCCGGTGTCGTTCAGCACCTCGGCCAGCGCCTGCCGCCGCCCGGCCGGGATGGTCAGGGTCGTCGGGTTCTGCAGCGTCGGGTTGAGATAGAGCGCTTTCGGCTGATGCCGGGCGATGGCGGCGCGCAGGGCCTCGGGCGTGATGCCCTGCGCGTCCATCTCCAGCCCGATCAGCGTCACGCCGAAGCGCGCGGCGATGTTGCGGATGCCGGGATAGGTGAGGCGCTCGCAGAGGATCCGGTCGCCGGGGCTGGTCACGATCGACAGGATCGCCGCCATCGTCGCATGCGCCCCGGGGGTCACGGCGATCCGCTCCGGCGCCGGCGTCAGGCCGCGCTGGCCCAGCCAGCCGGCGGCGGCGATCCGGTCACGCTCGGCCCCGATCGGCGATTGATAGCGCAGCAGGTCGACGAGATTGGCCGAAACCATGCCCAGCCCCGCCTGCATCCGGCCAAGGAGCACGGGGTCCGTGGGTTCGGGCGGCAGGTTCATCGACAGATCGCCCGCGCGCCTGCGCTCGGGATCCTCGGTCGTGGCCGGACGCGGCGCGACGAAGGTGCCGCGGCCGACGTGACCGGCGATCAGCCCGCGGGCCTGCGCTTCGGCATAAGCCCGCGAGACGGTGGTGAAATCGAGGCCGAGGTGCGCCGCGAGGCGGCGCTGCGGCGGCAGCCGGTCGCCGATGCGCAGCAGGCCCTGCTGGATGCCCTGCGCGATGGCATCGGCAATCGCCAGATAACGCGGCTTGCCGGTGTCTTCCAGCTGGGGAACCCAATCCATCATCGCGGCACCTCTTGTTCAGCAGCAGGCTAACGGAATGATTCGGAGAATTGAAGGGCAATTGTATGCATCACGTGACCCAGCAGCCTGACACGATGCTTTGCCCTTGTTCTGCATCCCGCACGCGGGCACCCTGCTGCCCCCAACAACCAGAATACCAATCAATCATGCTACAATGTCGCACATTGAATGCGATTTTTGCCATTCAATTTCCCCCAATCCGCCCTATATTCACCCCATGCGTCTTGACCGAAAGCGAGTACGACCATGAGCACCCCTGCCCCCCGTGATACCAAGCTGGCCGTCCGGCGCGGCCTGATGCTGCGGTGCCCGGCCTGTGGCGAGGGAAAGCTCTTCGGCCGCTACCTGAAGGTCAATCACACCTGCGCCGCCTGTGGCGAGGAGCTGCACCATCAACGCGCCGACGATGGCCCGGCCTATCTGACGATCCTGGTCGTCGTGCATGTGGTCGGGATCGCGCTGCACAGCCTCGTCGGCCGCTATCAGGACCACCCGCTGCAACTGGCGCTGATCCTCTGTACGGTGGCGACGGTGCTGTCGCTGGCGCTGCTGCCCCGGATGAAGGGGCTGATGGTGGCGATCCAATGGGCCAAGGAGATGCACGGGTTCGGCAAGGCCACGTCCTGAACGCCCCCGCCGAAAGGAAAGGAGCGCGCTGTCCCCGGCGCGCTCCTTTTTTTCGTTTCCGGCCGCCGGGTCAGCCCAGCAGGGACGTGACCAGCCCTTGCGGCAGGCGCAGCGACATGCCGGTGGTGATGCCATAGATGAAAGCCAGCGCCGAGGCGGTCAGGATCAGCGACCGGATCACCGGGGCCTTGCCGATCAGGATCAGGAACAGCGGGAAGAACAGCGCCATCGACGGCAGGAAGCCGATCAGCCAGATCGCGGCGACCACGGCGACGAAGAGCCCGAGATACAGCTCGCGCCCCGACCAGCGGCCGGCGATTGCCAGCGCCGCATCGTCGTCGTGCAGCGCCGAGGCACGCCCCATCGCCAGATGCACCAACACCCAGACCGCGCCGCCCGCCGCCAGCAGACCCACGGTCAGCGGGAAGACCTGGCCGAGGAAGCTCAACCCCAGGGCGGTGACGATGCAGGCCAGCGCGGCGCCGAGGAACAGCGCGGTGAAGGCCATCTGCCGCGGGCGGGTCGCGGCGGCGGCGGGGTCCGTCTCGCCCTCGCTGGAGATATCGGCGCCATAGCGCAGGCCGAGGACAACCGAGGCCACGGTGATCGCGGCGATGATCAGCACGCCCGGCCGCCAGATCCAGTCCCAGTCGTAGAACTGGACGGCCTGATAGAGGTAGCCCTCGGCCCCCGGGGCCAGCACGAAGCCGATCAGCAGCGCCGGCCGCGGCCAGCCGAAGCGGCGCATATACAGGCCGACCGCCCCCATCACCACCAGCGCCACCAGATCGGCGATCGAGCGCGTGGCCTGGAAGGCCGCGAACATGGTGATCATGATCATGAAGGGCGCGAGATAGACGAAGCGGATCTGGGTCAGCCTGGCGACATAGCGCGCCAGCAGCACGCAGAGCCCCGCGCCAAGGATATTGGCCAGCGCCAGCGACCAGATGATCGTGTAGGTCAGGTCGAGCCGCGTCTGCACCAGCGTGATGCCGGGCTGGATCCCCAGCAGGACCATGCCGCCCAGGAACACCGCCATCGAGCCCGAGCCCGGCACGCCGAACAGCAGCGTCGGCACCAGCGCGCCACCCTGACAGGCGTTGTTGGCCGATTCCGGGGCGATGACGCCGCGGATGTCGCCCTTGCCGTATTGCGACTTGTCGCGGCTCGTTTGCACCGCGTGGCTATAGGCGATCCAGTCGACGACCGCGCCGCCCAGGCCCGGCAGCGCACCGATGACGCAGCCGAGACCGGCGCAGCGGGCGACCAGCCAGGGATGGCGCAGCACGTCGCGCAGCCCCTTGCCCCAGCCGCCGCCGAGGCCGGTGGTCTGGGAAATGGCGTTGCCGCGTTTCAGCAGGTCGATGATCTCGGGGATGGCGAACAGGCCCATGGCGACGACGACCAGCGGGATGCCGTCATAGAGATAGTCGATGCCCAGCGTCATGCGGGGCTCGCCGGTGGCGGGGGCGGTGCCGATCACGCCGACGATCAGGCCCAGACCCGCCGCGGCGATCCCCTTGGCGAGGCTTCGGCCCGACAGGACCGCGACCATGGAGAGGCCGAAGAGCGTCAGCATGAACAATTCCGCCGACGAGAAGGACAGCACCAGCGGCCGCGCCATGACGATGGCCACCGACAGGACCAGCGCGCCGATCACGCCGCCCAGAAGCGAACTGGCGAAGGCGGCCGAGAGGGCCCGCGCCGCCTCGCCCTTCTTGGCGAGGGGGAAGCCGTCCAGCACCGTCGCCTGACTGGCGCTTGAGCCGGGTATCCCCATCATGACGGAGGTGAAGGTGTCGCCGGTCGGGATGACCGCGACCATGCCGATCAACATGCCGAGCGCCGAGGTCGGGTCCATCCCGTAGAGGAACGGCAGCAGGATGGACATGCCCGCGATGCCGCCCAGTCCGGGCATGATGCCCACGGCCAGGCCCACCAGGACACCGATGACCAGAAATCCGAGATGTGCGCCCGTGAAGACCTGGCCCAAAGCAAGAAGCGCCGCGTCGAGCATGTTTCACCCTCCCAAGTGTTGAAAGACCGGCGGCACCGTCCCGGGTGCCGCCGGCGCAGGGTCAGAAGCTGACGTTGAACTCGTCGCGCAGCCAGGTCACCAGGTAGTCGCGGACCGCGGGGTCGATCTGCAGCGCCCGGGTCAGCGCGGCATCGGCCTCGGCCCCGACCAGCTGGGTATAGGCGCCCAGTTCCTCACCCGCGCGCTGGCGGAAGTCCGGGGCATCGACGATGGCCTGCGCCGCGGCGGCATAGGCGGCGATGATCTCGGCCGGGACATCCCGCGGCAGGACCATCATCTTCTGCAGCGAGAAACCGGCCAGCATCAGCGAGCGCCAGGCGTCGAAGGCCTCGCCCTCGGGCGCGGCGCCGGTCGCTTCGGTGAAGAACTCGACGAAGGTCGGCAGGTCGGGGAAGGACGGATCGCGCGAGACGCTGCCATCCGCGTTGACCACGCCGAGCGCGAAGAGCGGCACGGCGCTGCCCGCCTGCACCAGCGGGGCGACGCTGCTCAGATAGGCGGGCGTCGTCTGGAAATCGATGCCCGACTCGCCCCGTTCGAACGCCAGGCGACCGGCGCCGCGGCTTTCCATGCCGAAGACGGCGCGGATGTTGAGGTCGAGCATCTCGAAGGCCAGCAGCACCGGCATTTCCAGACCCGTGGCGCTTTGCGCGGCGAAGCGGATCTCGGAGCCGCGCAGGGCCTCGATATCGCCCGGGCCGCTCACGCCATAGCTGGGCGCGATATAGACGACGCCGCCAACCGGCGAGGCCAGAACCGCGGTCCAGTTGGCGTAGTCATAGCGCACGCGGGGATCGCCCAGAATGGCCGGGAACTGGGTCGAGGCCGAGGTGCCCAGCACCTCCAGCCCGTCCGACGCCGCGCGCATGGCGAACTGGTTCGCACCGGTAATCGAGCCGCCGCCGGGGACGTTCAGGACGACCACATTGGGGTTGCCCGGCAGATGCTCGCTGAACTGCGGCGCGAAGAAGCGCGCCCAGACATCGGTGCCGCCGCCCACGCCGAAGGGAATGGTCCATTCGATGTTCTCGCCCGCGAAGTCCTGGGCGATGGCGGGCGTCGCCAGCGGGGCAAGGGCGATGGCCGACGCGAGCAGGCCGCGCAGGGTCAGGGATTTCAGGTTGGTCATGTCGTCTCCTCCTCAGGTTATGGCAGTCAGGCGGCGCTGTCGCGGACGTGGACGACGCCTTCGAGAATTCTGCGGGCGGTGCGGATCACCGAGACGCGGGTCACTTCGCCGGTCGCGGGGTTCTGCTCGATCTCGATCGGGGTGCTGCCCGAGGGATGCTCGATCTGCAGCAGGCGCCGCCCCTGCGCGTCGGGCGCGGGCAGCCGGGCCAGATCATGGGCGACGGTGCCGGGCGTGCAGCAGGCGGCGGCGATGCACACGGCGCCGGTCACCGCCACGGCGGTATGACAGGAATGCGGCATGAAATACCGGGCGCGGATCGTGCCGCCCGCGGCAGGCGCCGAGACCAGGATCGGCTTGGGGATCACCAGTTGCGACACGTCGCCAAGGCCCATCGCCCGCCCGGCCAGCAGGCGCGCGGCTTCCAGCTCTGCCATGAAGGCGCGGTCGGCATCCAGCGCGGCGGGGCTTTCGCCGCCGGTCTTTCCGAAGCTCTGCGCATCGGCCATCATCGCCGCGACCGCCATGTCGATCAGGCTGACCTCGTGCCCGGCGATCCGGTCGCGGGTCTGGCCGGTGGGCAGGAATTTCCCGGTCTTGGACCCGGCCGCATCCAGAAAGGCCAGCCGGATCGGCGCCGCGGTGCCGGGTACGCCGGCAATCGCGGTCGTGCCCTCATAGGTCACGCGGCCGCCGGGGGTTTCCACCGTCGATTCGATCAGCTTGCCGGTGTTGACGTTGTGGATCACCAGCCGCGTCAGCCCCGGGGTCGCAGGCACCAGCCCCTGTTCGATGGCGAAGGGGCCGACGGCCGCCAGCATGTTTCCGCAATTGGGTGCGGTATCGACCAGCGGTTTCTCCACATTCACCTGGGCGAACAGGTAATCGACATCGGCACCGGGCACGCTGGCGGGGCCGACGATGGCCACCTTGCTGGTCAGCGGATTGCCGCCCCCCACGCCGTCGATCTGCAGCGGATGACCCGACCCGAGGGCCGAGATCAGCGCCGCATCCCGCGCGGCACGGTCGGCGGGCAGATCGGCGGACAGAAAGACCGGGCCCCGCGACGTGCCGCCACGCATCAGAACGCAAGGTATTGTGTGCATCGGCTCGCTCCCGCTCCCTCGGACCCAGTCCGAACTCGAGGCGATACTTGCCACCTGCCATCTTTTGTGTGAAATGCATTTTTTACACCCATCAATGCGTATGACACATGAATATTGACCTGGACGACCTCCGCGCCTTCGTCGCCACCGCCGAGATGCGCAACTTCGGCGCCGCGGCGGACAGTATCCATCTGTCGCAACCGGCCCTCACCCGGCGCATCCAGAAGCTGGAATCGGTGCTGGGGGTGACGCTGCTGGACCGCACCACGCGGCGGGTCGAGCTGACGGCGGTCGGGCGCGACTTCCTGGGCCGGGCGCGGCGCTTGCTGGACGATTTCGAGACCTCGCTGCTGTCGGTGAAAGAGATCGCCGAGCGTCGCTCGGGCCTCGTCAGCATCGCCTGCATCCCGACGGCGGCCTATTACTTCCTGCCCGACGTGGTGCGGGCCTTCAACACCGCCTATCCCGCGATCCGCATCCGCATCGTCGACAGCGGCGCCAATGAGGTGCTGCAGAGCGTCCTGAACCGCGAGGTCGATTTCGGCATCACCCTGCTGGGCGCGGACGACCCCGACGTCCTCTTCGCGCCGCTGGTCGAGGAGCCCTTCATGCTGGCCTGCCGCAAGGACCACGAGCTGGCGCAGCGCAGCGAGATCTCCTGGGCCGATCTGGCCGAGCACCGGTTCATCACCGTCGGCCGGTCCAGCGGCAACCGGCTGATCGTCGATCTGGGGCTGGGACGGGCGGGGATCCGGTCGAAATGGTTCTACGAGGTGCAGCACCTCTCGACGTCGCTGGGTCTGGTCGAGGCAGGCCTCGGCATCGCCGCCCTGCCCCGCATGTCGCTCCCCGGCGGCGACCACCCGACCATCGCCAGCCGTCCCCTGATCGACCCGGTGGTCACCCGGACGGTCGGTCTGGTGCGTCGTCTGGGGAGTACGCTATCGCCCTCGGCGGAGCGTTTTTACGGGATGATGATGGAGCGTTGGAAGGACCGGTGAGGGGGGCCGCGCCCGGGACTTCTGGGTGTTCTGCCAACGCCGAAAGCCCGCTGGCTGGCCAGCGGGTCGATCGGTCCCAGAAGGCCCTTTTCCCGGTGATGGATGCCTTGCCTGCCGGGCAATGGGTGCCGACGCTGCCCAGGTCGGCGCAATCGTCGACATCCAGAGCTTACGCCGCAGAGGGCCTATCCCTGCCACCGAGCGGCGGCATCAGGCGAAGTGATCCCAGTAGGCGGCCTCGTAGCGGTAGCCGTCCGGACCCCGGCTGACGTAGCCGTGTCCCGGGAAAGGCAGGTGACTGCCGAGCACACCGATGCGGTCGCTGGCCACCATATCGAGCACGCGCGCGCGCGATGCGGCCGCCGTGGCGCCGTCGGTATCGAAGCTCAGCCGCCAGTCAGGATGCGCAAACTGGACCGCCGGGACGTGCACCACATCGCCCCACATCAACAGCTGCTCGTCGCCCGAGTGCAGCCTGAACCCGGTCATCCCCGGCGTGTGGCCCGGGATGGGAAGGGTCGAGATGCCGGGACCGGCCTGGGCCTCGCCCGACAACAGGATGAGGCGGTCGGCATAGGCCGCGACCGCGCCTTGCGCGGCCGCAACCAGCGGCCGGAACCCCGCATCTGCGCTCGCCAGCAACGCGGGGTCGGTCCAGTAGTCGTGTTCGTCAGCGAGCAGGGTCAGCGTCGCATTGGGAAACATCGCCCGGCCGTCAGCGGTCAGCATCCCGCCGATATGATCGATGTGCAGATGGGTGAGCAGAAGCTGGTCGATCTGCTCAGAATCGATCCCCACCGCCGCCAGCCCGGCCTCGAGCCTGCCGAGCGTCGGAATGAACGACGACGGTCCTCCCGCGTCGATCAGGCACAACCGGCCTGCGGTGTTGACGACATAGGTATTCACATCCCCGATCAGCGGCTGCGATTGCGGCGTGTCTGCGAGCGCCGCGGCCACCGCGCCGGGTTCGCCGGCCAGAATGATCTCCGGCGAAAACGGGATATAGCCGTCTGAAAGGGCGGTAATCTCGATCTCGCCCAAACGCAGGCGGTACTGGGCCGGGACCTGATGGTTGCTCATGGGCGCCTCGGCTTGGCTGGCAGACGGCAAGACAACGGTCCCCGCAGCGGCGGCGGGCAGCGATTGCAACAGGGTTCGACGCGAAATCATGGGGGCTCCTGCACCGGACAGAGGAGAGATACGGCGAGCAAGGCGAAGGCCGCTCGCCGCAGGTATGGGGGGTCAGAGCGTCATTCCAAGATCCGTCAGGCCGGACTCGACGAACGCCATGTGCAGCATTTGCGCGTAGGGGAAGGTCTCGGGGTCCGGGTTGCCGCCGATGCTCCCCGTCTCGAGCCAGGCGCGCAGGCCGTCCTCTGTAACGCGGGGCGTCCGGAAGGTCGGCAATTGCCCGGCCCAGACCGCCGGCCAGATCGCCTCGTCGATCGCGGCGAAGCGGGTGCGGCGCAGGGTGTCGCGCGCGGCATCCGGCTCCTCAAGGATCAGCTTGAGCGCGCGCAGATCGGCGCGAATGAAGGCGCTGAAATCGGCGGCGCGCTCTTCGATTTCGGCGCCGCGCGTGTGGAGCGCCTGCCCCTGCAACCGGGCTGCCGCCGGGATGTCGCCCACGGCGACGCCCAGCACCGGGACCGCGCCGAATTCGCGGGCGGTCTGCTCGGTGAAGGGCGACAGCAGCGCGCCGCCCTGGATCGCGCCATTGGCGATGCCCGAAACGACGTTGACGATGCTGCCCATGGGCACCAGTTGCACGTCGCTGTCCGGGTTCAGGCCGACCTGACGCAAGGACATGCGCGTGATGAGGTCGGTCGCACTTCCCGGCGCGGTGATCCCCAGACTGGCACCCCGCAGGGACGCAACGGCGGCTTCACGCGCGGCAAGCGGGCTGGCCGCATCCACACCTCGCTCCGCCGCAATCGCCTGCCCCAGGCAAAGGCTGTAGGCGTCGGTGGCGGTATAGCTTTCCAGAATGCGGATGTCCTGTCCCCGGCTGACGGCCGACAGCGCCTCGCCCGGCGTGGCGAGCTGCAGATCGCCCTCACCGGCCACCAGCGCCGTTGCCGCGACCGGACCGCCGTTCAGCAGGATGCGCTCGATGGTCAGGCCCTCGTCGGCGTAATAGCCCATGTCTTCGGCCAGATAGGTAACCGACCACAGGGTCAGCGTCGCTGGCGAGGCGTGGATCACGCGCAGGTGGCCGCTGCCCTGGGCGCGAGCCCGTCCGCCGAGGAACGGGGCCGCGACAGCGGCCAGCCCCCCTGCTCCGACGGCTCCCAACAGGCGGCGGCGGGTCATCCGAAGTGCTGATCTTGTCATGATATCCTCCCATGTGCCGGGTTTCTGCCCGGGCGTCAGTCAACAATCCTCAAGGCGTGGCGCCTCTCCGGCGCCCCGTCAGACTTTTGGGATCGTGCGATCCGGTTCTACTGCCAGTGCAACAGGCGGCGCCCGATCAGGACGACCGAGGCATCCAGCAAGAGCCCCAGCATTGTCGTCACGACGAGCGTGGCGAACAATCCGGCGGTGTCGAACTGGCTGGCGCTGAGCGAGATCAGGTAGCCAAGCCCGCGGTTCGACGAGAACATCTCGGCAACGACAGCGCCAATCAGCGCGAAGGGGGCGGAAATGCGCAGCCCGGCAAAGACCCAGGACAAGGCCGAGGGCACGAAGACCTTCGCCACCGCATTCCAGCGCGATGCGCCCATCACCTTGATCACGTCAATCAGGTCGGCATCGACCGATCGGATCCCCGACAGCGTGTTCATGAAGATCGGAAAGAACACCAGCAAGGCGGTGAAGGCGACCTTCATCTCGAACCCGATGCCAAGCCAAAGCACGAACAACGGCACCAGCGCGACGCGTGGCAGCGAATAGAGCCCCACCAGATAGGGGTCCAGCACCCGAGCCACGACCGGATTGAGGCCCAGAAGTATCCCCAGCCCCATGCCAAGCACGGTGCCCGAGGCAAACCCCGCGAGTGCCACGCCGACCGTCGCCGACACGGCCGAGACCATGCGCCCGTCAGCGGTCATGGTCCAGAGCGTGGTGACGATCTCGGACGGGCTGGAAACCCAGAAGCCCGAGAACCAGCGCCCGCTGCCCCATTCCCAAAGACCCAGCGACACCACCGCAAACAGGATCTGCAGGATCAGCACCAGCCGGTTCTCGCGGCGACGCAGGGCAATGGCGGGGTCGGCGTCGAGCGCTTGGTCAGCGCCGATGGGGTGTGGGTCGGTCACAATAGTCATGTCGCGGCCTCCCCGCTGGCCAGATCCTGCTTGAGCGCAGCCCAGAGTTCCTCGAAGTAGTCGCCAAATTCCGGCTGAAAGCGGATGTGGAACACATCCCTCGGCCTGGGCAGCCGGATATCGGCAATGGCGATGATCCTGCCGGGACGCCCCGACATGACGATCACCCGGTCGGCCAGCGAGATCGCCTCGGTCAGGTCGTGGGTGACGAAGATCAGCGTCTTGCCCGAGCCTTCCCATGTTTTCAGAAGCTCGGCCTGCAGCATCAGCTTGAGCTGCGCGTCCAGCGCGCCGAAAGGTTCGTCCATCAACAGCGTGTCGGGCTCATACACCAGGGACCGGGCCAGTTGCGCGCGCTTGCGCATGCCACCCGACAATTCCTTGGGATAGTGCTTCTCGAAGCCTTTCAGCCCGACCATGGCGATATAGCGCGCCACGCGCTCGCGCTTTTCCGCCTCGGACAACCGCTTGTGCGGCCCCATCTCCAGCGGCAGGCGGATGTTCTGTTCGACGCTGCGCCACGGCAGAAGATTGTCCTTCTGCGTCACATAGGCGACTTGCGTGTTGGCGCCGCTGATCGCCTGGCCCTTGTAGCGTATGGCGCCGGTCCCGGGCTTCATCAGCCCGGCGGTCATGTTCAGCAAGGTCGACTTGCCACAGCCCGACGGACCGACGACCGCCAGCAACTCGCCCTCGCGCACCGAAAGGTTCAGCCGCCCCAGCGCCTGTATCGGCACCGTTCCCTTGAAAAAGACCTTCGATACGTCGTCGAATTCCACGATGGGGATCATTGTCCCTCCTCCCTGTCGCTGCCCGGCGCCGCCGCGTTCTCCTCCCGGCGGCGCGGCAGCTCAATTGTCGAGCCGGATCTGCACCGTCTTCACCGTCTGATATTCCTGCAAGCCCTGACGCCCGAATTCGCGCCCGATCCCGCTGTCCTTGACGCCCCCGTGCGGCATGTCGTCGATACCCGCCGAATTATAGCAGTTCACGAACATCTTGCCTGTCCTGACGCTCCGGGCAACGCGCAACGCCGTGTCGATCGAGCGCGACCAGACCCCCCCGGCAAGACCGTAGGCGCTGTCATTGGCCAGGGCTACGGCCTCGGCCTCGTCGCTGAAGGGGATGACCGACAACACCGGGCCAAAGATTTCCTCCTGCGCAAGGCGCGAGGCATTGCTCAGGCCGGCAAAGATCGTCGGCGCCATGAAATACCCCTCGCCTGTCGGCCCGCCGCACAGTCGGCGCCCCTCGGTGTCGCCCAGTTCGACGTAGCGCGACACGCGCGCGAACTGCTCGTCGTTCACCAGGGGGCCCATCGTTGTGGCCGCGTCCGCCGGGTTGCCCAGAACCTGCCGTCCTGCGGCCTGCGCCAGCGCCTCGACAAACTGGTCGTGGATCGAGCGCTGGACCAGCAAGCGGCTTCCGGCCGAGCATTGCTGACCGCTGTTGAAACAGAACGCGCTGATCGCGGTGGTCACAGCGGCCTCGAACGGCGCATCGGCAAAGACAATATTGGCCGATTTGCCCCCCAGTTCGAGTGCCACATGCTTGTTGTTGCCCGACGCCGCCCGCATCACCGCGCGGCCTGTCGTCGTCGAGCCGGTAAAGGCCACCTTGTCGACCAGATCGGACCCGGCCAGCACCTGCCCGACGGTGCCGCCCCGCTCCAGATCCGAGGTGACGAGGTTGAACACGCCCTCAGGCAACCCCGCTTCGGCCAGCACCTCGGCCAGCACGGCGACGGGGCCGGGGCACAGGTGCGACGGCTTGATGACCACGGTGCAGCCCGCCGCCAGTGCCGGTGCAATCTTGCACACCGGGTTGAGCATCGGGAAATTCCACGGCGTGATGAAGGCGCAGACCCCGACGGGTTCGGGCAGGATCAGCCCCATCGCCTGCGGAACGCGGCCAGCGATTGCCGCTCCCTCATCCGCCAAAGCCAGGCCTGCATAATAGTCAAAGGTCCGGGCGGCCGCACCGGCCTCGCCCCGGGCCAGTGAAACCGGTTTGCCGGATTCGGCGACCATCCGGGCGGCAAAATCCTCGATCCGGGCGCGGATGGCGTCTGCCACCCGGCGCAACAGATCGTGCCGTTCGCGGGCCGAGGACCGCGGCCAGGGTCCGGTGTCGAAGGCCCCGCGCGCGGCGCGGATCGCCGCGTCGGCGTCCGCGGCCGTGGCATTGGCGAAGCTGGCGGCTATGCTTCCATCATAGGGGTTGGTTCGATCGAACCGCCGGCCTTCCCGGGCCCCGGTCCATGCCGAGCCGATGAACAGCTCGTAGGCGGGCCCCTGAGCGCGAATGGATGCCGCGTTGATGGTCATGTCCTTCTCCCGACTTCTGCGCGACCCTTGAAGATCGCTTGTCCTGCGTCTCAGTATCGCTACAGTAATGTCCGAACATTTGCAATCGGGAAACAGAAAAATGTCTGACCGGCCACCCTTCCCCATTCGCCTGACCGACCACGACCATATTCTGCGGCTGGCTCAGGACCTGATCGCCTGGGACGATCCGGCCGCACAGGCTCGGGCCAAGGCCTTCTTTCTGCCCGAAAAGGCACAGCATACGCTGCTGGAATCGGTGTTCGCACCGTTGCGGGATCTGTGCCGGCCGACAGTCTCGGCCCCCGGCACGCCCGCCGCCGAGGCGCGCGTCCTGCTCTCGCGCCGGGGCGCGGTCGACCGGGCCGCGCTGACCGAATCAGGCAAGGTTGCTCTGGTGCAACGGATCGGCGAGCGACCGAAAGGTCTGGACATTAGCGCCTGCAAAGCGCACGGGGTGGCGGTATCGCTGCTGCCCCGCCGCAGCCTCACGCATGTCGCCGATCACGCGATGCTGCTGATCCTGGCGCTTTCGCGACGGGTTGAGGCGATGCAGGCCGGGCTTCGCGACTATCGTGGCACGCCGGGCGAGGCCGGCGCGGTCAGCTACAACTGGCCAGGGGTCGAGGGCATGCGCGCGCTGGCCGGCCAGACGCTTGGCATCGTCGGCATGGGCGAAATCGGCTGGTTGCTCGCCCGGCGCGCCGAGGCTTTCGGGATGCACATCGTCTGGACCGCGCGCTCTGCGCAAGCGGGCGATGGGCTGCCGCAGACCTGGCAGCGCAGGCATTTTCCCGACCTGCTGGCGCAAGCCGACGTCGTCACCCTGCATGTCCCCCCGACGGGGTTGAGCGGCCCGCTGATCGGCCACGCGGAACTGGCGCTGATGAAACCCGGCGCCCTGCTGATCAACACCGCGCGCGGCGCGCTGATCGATGAACAGGCGCTGCTCGCGGCGCTTCAGTCGGGGCTTTTGGCGGGAGCGGGTCTGGACGTTCACGCCCGCGAACCCGTCATTGCTGCCGATCCCTTGCGGGCGCTGCCCAATGTGCTGGCCACGCCGCATGTCGCCGGCGGCTCGCGGCTCGAAGTGCTGCAGGAGATGCGGGCGATCTGCGACAATCTCGTCGATACGCTGAACGGCCAGCCGCCGCGCCACGGGAGGGTTCCGGCATGAGGCGCCCCGCCCTCGCCCCCTTGTTGCGCCCGGGTGACATGCTGATGTGGTCGCAAGGTGCGGCGGAACCCGTTGACCTGATACGCGAAGCGCTGGCGGCCTTGCCCGACCTCGGCGACCTTGCCGTGTTTCTGGCCGGTGGGTACGCGCGGCTGATCGGCCCCGACGCCGATCCGCGCCTGCGCATTCACGGTATGGGCGCGGTCGGGTCAAACCGTGCCCTTTGCGCAGCAGGCCGCATGCAGGTTCACCCGGTCAACCTGTCGCAACTCCCGTTCCTGCTTGAGCACGGGATCGTGCCGGTCTCGGTGGTGCTGCTGCAGACCGGCCCCGCCGGACCCGCAGGCCAGACCTCGCCCGGCGGGGTGCAGCCCTTCGCGCGCTACGCCCTGCCCCGGGCGCGGGTTGCCATGGCCGAGATCAACGCGGCGGCACCCCGCACCCGAACGCGACACCCCCTCGATCTTGCGCGATTCGACGGCGTTGTCGAAACTGAACGCCCGCTGATCGAGGTGCCGCAACCCGAACCCGGTGCTCTCGACCGACAGATCGCGCAGCACGCCGCGGCGCTGATCCGCGATGGCGACATCTTGCAGATCGGGATCGGCACCCTGCCCACGGCGATCCTGCACGCCTTGCACGGTCATCGCCATCTTGGCCTGCACAGCGGGGTGATCGGTGACGCGGTGATGCCCCTGATCGACTCGGGCGTGATCGACAACAGTCTGAAGACGCGCGACCCCGGCCTGACCGTGACAGGCGCTCTGGCTGGCAGCGCGGCGCTCTATCAATTCGCCGATGACAATCCGGCACTGCTGCTCGAACCCGTCCATTACACGCATGCCCCGGAAACTCTGGCCCGGCTGCGCAATTTCGTGGCTGTCAATTCGGCCATCGAGGTGGATCTCACCGGGCAGGCAGCCTCCGAGATCGCCGGCAGGCGCTATCTCGGCACCATCGGCGGGCAGGTCGATTTCGTGCGCGGGGCGCTGGCGTCAGAGGGGGGGCGCTCGCTGATCTGTCTGCCCAGCCGGACAGCGAAAGGGCACGCACGCATCGTGGCCGGCCTGTCCTCGGGCATCGTCACCCTGCCGCGCGCCGAAGCGGATATCGTGGTCACGGAATGGGGTCACGCGACGCTGAGAGGGCTGAGTGTGCAGGAACGGGCGCGACGGATGATCGCCATCGCCCACCCTGATGACCGCGACGGGCTTGAGCGCGCGGCCAGAGAGCTGCCCGGATAGGGGCTCAGGACGGGTTTTCGTGCAGGAAGTCAACCTCTTGCCGATAGCGGTCAGGCCGGGCGCTGACGCTGGTATGCAAGATGGCCGCGCCTTGCGCGTCGAAATAGGTGCGCTTGAGGATCAGCACCGGATCGCCCACCGCCATCCCCAGCTGGCGCGCGGCGATCGCTCCCGCCGCAGCTGCCGTCGCGACCTGCCGCACCCGGACTGACCGCACCCGGCCATATTTCTCGACCAGCTGGATCAGGGGCTCGGTGCCCAGCAGAGCCTCGGGAATGTTGCGGGTCATCTCGGGGCGGGTGAAGACATCGGCCAGCGCATAGGGAATCCCCTCGGCCAGCAACAGGCGCATGATGTAGAACAACTGCGCCTCACGCGGCAGGCCAAAGACCTGCGCGGCCTCGGCGTGCTCGGCCAGCCCGACATTCTGCGCCACCAGCGTCAGGTAATCCTCGGGGGCGAATTCGCCGATCAGGTTTCCCAGCACCCCCACCGCCCAGACGCCGCCGCGCGCCCGGTCGGTGATGCGGGTGCCGGAACCGGCGCGACGCTCGATCAATCCCTCGGCGACGAGGTGCTGCAACGCCGAGCGCATGGTGTGGCGGCTGCAATCGAACTCCTGCATCAGCAGAATTTCGGGCGGCAGTTCTTCAGCGTCGTAAAAGCCCTGCGCGATGCGCCGGCGCAGCTCGTCGCTGATCTTCAGATGCAGAGGGGGAACTCGGGTCAAAGGGCTCTCGTATGGCGGGTGCCATTTGTTCTAACATTTCCCACGCAGAGATCAACCTATCCCGCCGCGCGCCATCCGGGCACCGGCCACCCGGCGGTCAGACCGCCATCGACGACAAAGTCCTGTCCTGAAACGTAGGCGGCAGCGTCCGAGGCAAGGAAAGTCACCATCGAGGCAACCTCGTCCGGTTGCCCGGCGCGTCCAAGCGGGACCTGCGCGGCGAGATCGTCGAGATAGGGCTGGTCGCGGTTCATGGAAGTGACGACCAGGCCCGGGCATACGGTGTTCACCCTGATCCCAAGCGGCGCCAGCTCCATCGCGGCGGAGCGGCTCAATCCCCGGACCGCCCATTTCGAGGCTGCGTAGACCGAAAAGCTGTGGCCGCCCAGCCCGGCAATCGACGCGATGTTCACGATGGATCCGCCACCAGAGCGGGCCATTGATCCAGCGACCGCGCGCATGCCCAGCATGACCCCGTAAACGTTCACGGCGAAGAGGTGCTGACAGCGATCAAGGTCGCAGTCCAGAAGGCCCCGGCGTTCGGTCGTCCCGGCGCAATTGACCAGAATTTGCGGCGCCGAGGCGGCAGCGACGGCGTCCCAATCGGCGGATCGGGTCACATCGAGCGGGTGAAAACGGACCTCGAGGCCGCTCAGGCGCAGGTTTCGGGCAATCTGAGCCCCGGCCGGGTCGTTGAGATCGGCGATCGTCACCCGCGCCCCTGCCCTCGCCAATCCGGCGGCGATGGCCTGACCGAGCCCTCCGGCGCCGCCCGTGACCAGTGCCTGGCGGCCCGCCAGGCTGGTCGGCAAGTCCTTGGTGATTGGCCCGGACACTACACATCCTCATCCAGATGAATGACGATTTTGCCAAACTGCCCGCGCCCGGCGCCATATCGCAACGCCTCGGAAATCGCGTCAGGCCCGAAGCGACGGTCGATAACCGGCTCGATCCGCAAGGCCGAGAGCGCCTTGTTCATCGCCTCGAAATCGGCGCGGCTGCCCACAGCGATCCGCCGATATGTCGCGCCCATCGCCAGCATCAGGATCGCCGGATCAACCTTCGGCGCATCAACCGGCCTGCCGATCAGGTTGATCTGGGCGCCAATCGCGGCGGCCCGGATGGATTGCTCAAGCGTCCCGGCCTCGCCAATCTCGATGATATGGTCGGCACCCTGCCCCGCTGTGGCGCGCTTCACCGCGTCGCCCCAGTCGGGTGTTTGCCGGTAGTCGATGACCGTTTCGGCCCCCATCGCCCGCAGACGCTCGGCTTTTGCGGGGGACGAACTGGTGGCAATGACCCGTGCGCCAGCGGCGCGGGCGAATTGCAGGGCAAAGAGCGAAACGCCGCCGGTTCCCTGCACAAGCACCACCTCTCCGGGCAGCACAGGACGCGCGCCGGTCAAGACCTGCCACCCGGTCAACCCCGCACAGGGCAGGCAGGCCGCCTGTCCCCAGTCGAGATGTGCCGGGGCCGCGACCACCGCGTCCTCGCGCAGGATCACCACCTCCTGCAGCATCCCGTCCACCGTCGACCCCGGTATGACCGAGCGCGCGCCATCCGAGATCGGACCGGCCTGCCAGCGCGGGAAGAAGGTCGTAACGACCCGGTCGCCCGTCGTCCAGGCTGACACGGCCGGACCGACCTCCAGCACCTCGCCCGCGCCGTCAGACAGCGGGACCAGCCCCGACCGGCCGCCGGGGAAGGTTCCGGCAATGACCTTGAGGTCGAGATAGTTCAGCGACACAGCCCGCATGCGGACCGCAATCTCGCCCGGCCCCGGGCGCGGAATCGCGACGTCGGCCAGCGTGATTCCGTCCGGTCTGCCGCTTCCATCAGTTCTGTAGCTCTTCATGTCTTCCTGCCGGGGCTGTGATTTGTTGCCGTGATGCTCGGACAGAAAATAGCGCTTGTCAATTTAAATGTCCGTACATTATGGTGGCGACAAGAGGGAGAATCCACATGAGTGTCGAGATCATTGGCTGGGGCCACACCCGGTTCGGGCGCAGCGCATTGACGCTGGAAGCGCTGATTGTCGAGGCGGTAACGCAAGCCCTGGCGCATGCCGAAACGCCGGCGGAAGAGATCGACGAAATCGTGCTGGGCCATTTCAACGCCGGCTTCTCGGCGCAGGATTTCACCGCGGCATTGGTGTTGCAGGCCGACCCTGCCCTGCGTTTCCGGCCCGCGACGCGGGTCGAGAACGCCTGCGCGTCGGGCTCCGCGGCGGTTCATGCGGGCGTCCGTGCGATAGAGGCCGGACAGGCCGGCAAGGTGCTGGTGGTGGGGGCCGAACGGATGAGCGGCGTCACCGGCCCCGAGGTCGGACAAAACCTGCTGCGCGCCGCCTATCTTGAAGAGGAGAGCGGGGTCGCGGGTGGCTTTGCCGGGCTGTTCGGCCGGGTCGCCGCGCAATATTTCGCCCGCCATGGCGACCAGTCCGACGCCCTGGCCGCGATTGCGGCCAAGAACCATCGCAACGGGGCCGACAACCCGCTGGCGCATCTGCAAAAGGATCTGGGGCTGGCGTTCTGCCGTGCCGTCACCCCCGAAAACCCCCTCGTCGCCGGCCCGCTCCGCCGCACCGATTGCTCACCGGTCTCTGACGGCGCGGCGGCCCTCGTGCTCAGCCTTGGCTCGGCGCATGACGCGCCCCGCGCGGTTCGGGTGGCCGGTACCGCGCATGTTCAGGATTTCCTGCCCGTCAGCTGGCGCGACCCGTTGCTGATGGAGGGCTGCACCGAGGCGTGGCACCGCGCCCTCAAGCATGCGGGCTGGAGCATGGACACGCTGTCCTTCGTCGAAACGCATGATTGTTTCACCATCGCGGAACTGCTGCAGTACGAAGCCATGGGCCTCGCGCCACATGGCCACGGCGCCGATGTGGTGGCCAGCGGTCTGACCGAACGCGACGGACGCCTGCCGGTCAACCGCTCGGGCGGGCTGAAAGCCAAGGGCCACCCGATCGGCGCGACCGGCGTCTCGATGCACGTCATGGCCGCAATGCAACTCACCGGCGAAGCCCCCGATGCCATGCAGCTCGGCCGGGCCGACCGGGCGGGCATCTTCAACATGGGCGGGCTGGGCGTGGCGAATTACGTCACATTGCTGGAAGCCGGACGCTAGGAGGCGGCCATGAACATCGCCGACTGGCTCCATCGGACCGCCGCCCGATCCCCCGATCACCCGGCCCTTTTCAGCGGCACCCGGCCCTGCGCGACCTATGCAGGGTTCGCGCAACAGGCCGCAGGCCTTGCCGCAGCCCTGCAACGACACGGCGTTCAGCCCGGCGATCCCGTCGCCCTCTACATGCGCAACCAGCCTGAATACCTGATCGGCCTTTTCGCCATCTGGTGGCACGGCGCGGTTGCGGTGCCGGTCAATGCCAAACTCCACCCGCAGGAGGCAGCCTGGATTGTCACGCATTCCGGCAGTCGGCTGGTGCTGTCGGATACCGACCACGCCGGGCCGCTTGCCGAGACCCGGGTCGGCGTGCCGATCCTGACCGATCCCGGCGCCGCGCCCGGGGATGCCCTGGCCCGTCCCGCACCGCGTTCTCAGGATGATCTGGCGTGGATCTTCTACACCTCGGGAACCACGGGCCGGCCCAAGGGCGCAATGCTGAGCCATGGCAACCTTGCCGCCATGTCGCTGGCCTATCTGGCCGATGTCGACGATGTGCAACCCGCCGACTGCATGCTCTACGCCGCGCCGCTGTCGCATGGAGCCGGGCTCTATAGTCTGGTGCATGTGCTGCGCGGTGCGCGGCATTGCTTCCCTGAATCCGGCGGCTTCGACGGGGTCGAGGTGCTGGCCCTCGCCCGCGCTCTCGAGCGCGTGTCGCTGTTCGCCGCCCCCACCATGGTTCGCCGCATGACGGACGCCGCGCGGGACGAAGCGGCCGACGGACAGGGTCTGAAGACGGTTATCTATGGCGGCGGCCCGATGTATCAGGCCGATCTGGCACGGGCGATGGCGCAGTTCGGGCCGCGGTTCGTGCAGATCTATGGTCAGGGTGAATCGCCCATGACGATAACCGTCCTCGACCGGGCAGACCACGGAACCGCCGCCCTCCCCGGTCCGCATATCGCCAGCGTGGGCCGCCCCCATTCGACCATCGACCTGCGCGTCACCAACGATGGCCGCGAGGTCCCGCCCGGCACGCCCGGAGAGGTCGAATTGCGCGGCCCGACCGTCATGCGGGGCTATCTCAACGACCCGGACGCAACGGCCCGCAGCCTGAAGGATGGGTGGCTCTCCACCGGCGACATCGGCAGCCTTGACGCTCAGGGATACCTGACGCTGACCGACCGTTCGAAGGACGTGATCATCTCCGGCGGCTCGAATGTCTACCCGCGCGAGGTCGAGGAAATCCTGCTCAGGCATCCGCAGGTGCGCGAGGCTTCGGTGATCGGCGTGCCTGACCCGGAATGGGGCGAAATCGTCGTCGCCGTTCTGGCCGCCGGGGACTGCGCTGACCTCGAGGAGGAGCTGGACGCGCTGTGTCGCGACAGCATCGCCCGGTTCAAGCGACCCAAACGATATCTGCGTCTCACCGAGTTGCCCAAGAACAGCTACGGAAAAATCCTGAAGACCGAGCTGCGCCGTCTGCTCGCGTAACGCCCCCAAAACGCACGGTCCGCCCGAGGCTGCGCCGCAAAATGTCCGTATAATTCAAGGAGCCGACAATGGACTATTCTGACATCCTTTACGATGTGCGCGACCGCACCGCGACCATCACCGTCAACCGTCCCCACCGCCTGAACGCCGCGACGCGTCGCACGTATTACGAGATGACCGATGCCATCCGCCGGGCGGGCTGGGACCGCGACATCGGCGTGATCGTGCTGACCGGCGCGGGCACGCGCGCCTTCGGTATCGGCGGCGACAAGGACGAAAAGAAAGCCGACCGGGTCGACAACGGCATCGGCGTTCTGGGCAACGGGGTCGAGGAATTGCAGACCGCGATCCGCGACGTTCCCAAGCCGGTGATTGCCAAGGTCCGCGGCTATGCTGTCGGCTCGGGCAACGTGCTGGTAACGCTCTGCGATCTGGCAATTGCCGCTGAAAACGCCGAGTTCGGCCAAGTGGGCCCGAAAATGGGCTCGGTTGATCCCGGCTTTGGCACTGCCTTTCTGGCCCGCACCGTTGGCGAAAAACGCGCGCGGGAAATCTGGTATCTGTGCCGCCGCTACAAGGCGCACGAGGCTTTGGCGATGGGGCTTGTCAACGCGGTGGTGCCCGATGACAAGCTGGACGAGGAAGTCGACAGCTGGTGCCGCGAGATCAACGAGCGCAGCCCCACCGCTATCGCCATCGCCAAACGCTCGTTCAACGCCGACAGCGAGAATATTCGAGGCATCGGTCAGCTCGCGTTCTCGGCCCTCGCCCTCTACTTCGGCACCGACGAGGCCAAGGAAGGCGGCAACGCCCTGCGCGAGAAACGCAAGCCCGATTTCGTCGGCTCGATGTACCGCGGCCGCTGACCCTCGTTTGCCCGCCAAAATGTCCGGATATTTCTCATGACACAGCCCAAACAGCCTTTCCTCCCCCTGGCCGGTCTCACCGTTCTGGAACTGCCCGGCAGGGTCGAGCTGGCGGTCTGCGGCGGCCTCCTCGCCTCGCTGGGGGCGACGGTGCATGTCATCGAGGGAACGCCACGGCACCCTGCCCGTTACCGCACCGGCAAGCAGACGGTTCATCCGCGCCAGGCCGATGACATAGCCCTGCGCGCCGACGTGATCCTTGCCTCGCCGGATGTGTGCCTGTTCCCGGTGCGCAGCCGCGAGGACACGATCCGGTGCGAGATCACGGCTTACGGCAACAGCGGGCCGCTGGCGGGTCGCCCGGACAGCGAGGCGTTGGTGCAGGCGCGGGCCGGGATCGCCGACACGACGGGACGACCGGAGGGCGCGCCCTGCCTGACAGGCGCGCCCTTCGTCGGGATGGAAACGGCGCTCTACGCGGCCTCGGCCATCCTCGCCGCCCTGCGCCACCGGGACGCGACAGGCCAAGGCCAGCGCATCGACATGGCGCTTTACGATGTGGCAGTCAACGCGCTGCTCACCTTCCTGCCCCTCGCCTTTATCGGGGCCGAGGCGCGGCGCGCGGGCAACCGGCACCCCACGCTGGCGCCCTGGAATGCCTACCGCGCCGCCGATGGCTGGGTCCTGATCTGCGCCCCCACCGATGACCAGTGGCGGCGTCTGTGCGGGGTCATGGGCCGCCCGGACATGGCCCTTGACCCCGCCTATGACACCACCACCGCCCGGTTTCGCAATGTGGCGGCGCTGGACGCGGCAATCAACGCCTGGACGGGGGCGCATCCGGTCGCCGATGTCGTTGCTCGCGTCGGCGCGGCGGCCATCCCTTGCGGCGCAATCCACGCCCTGACGGACCTGGCCGGTGACGCGAACCTTCTCCACCGCCGCTCGCTGGTGCCAGACGAGGATGGCAAGTTTCTGGTCCGCAATCCAATCCGCGCCATCGGCTACGACGTTCCGCCCGTTGAGGGCAGCTCCACCCCGCCCTTGCCGAAACCCGCGCGCCCGCGCGCCATGGCTGACATCCGGGTGCTCGAGATCGGCATGAACACCGTCGCTCCCCTCGCCTGTCGGCATCTCGGCGCGCTGGGTGCCGAGGTTATCAAGGTCGAGCCACCGACGGGCGATTCAAACCGGGTCAACATGCCGTTGCGCGACAGCGACGGGCAGTCCTATGTCTTCGCGCTGTCGAACACGGACAAGCATGGCATCGTTCTGGACCTGCGCGCGCCGGACGACGCGGCCATCCTTTGGCGGCTGGTCGATACCGCCGATGTGGTGATCGAGAACCTCAAGCCGGGCTCTCTTTCCCGGCTGGGTTTCGGCGCCGACGCGATCCGCGCCCGCCGTCCCGGGATCGTGCATTGCTCGGTCAGCGGCTTCGGGCATGACAGCGCCTGGCCCGGACGTCCCGCGCTGGACACGGTGGTTCAGGCCCTGTCGGGCGCGATGGCGGCAACGCCGGTCGACGGCATGCCGACCAAGGCCGGTATCTCGATCGCCGATCAGCTTGGCGGGCAGTTCGGGCTTCTGGGTATCCTCGCGGCCCTCTATTGGCGCGATCGCACCGGCTCGGGCGTCACGCTGGATATCGCGATGCAGGATTGCACCGTCTGGGCGACGCAGAGCGCCTTCGACGCCCTTGAGCCCGGCGCACGGCTGACCACCTGCCTGAACGGCTGGATCGCCGTCGAAGCCCCGGTTGACATGGCCCATCTTTCGCGCGACGCGGCGCTCAAAGCCTGCACGGCACGGGGGCAAGCGGTTGCGCCGGTGCTTTCCGTCGCCGAAGTCCTCGCCGCCCCCCAGACCGCCGCACGCGCGTTGTTGCTGGAGGTTCCGACAGCCGATGGCAGCCACTGGACGGTCCTTGGCTCCCCCCTGAAGCTGAGCGCGACGCCTGCGCGGGTGCGCTCGGCCATGCCGCGTCTGGGCTGGCCTGACCCGCTGGTGACGGCTCTGACCGCGTCGACGCGCGAGGCCCATGATGCGTGACGCCGGGCGCCTCTCTGCCCTGTCAGGCATTGCCGCGGTCGCGGGACTTGGCGAGACGGACTATGCCGCCGATGCCGAGGCCAGCCGGAACGGCCGGGTCTTTGACAGCTACGGGCTTGCAGCGACCGCCTTTCAGCGCGCACTGACCGACGCCGGGCTGAAACGCCGTGACATTGACGGGCTGATCGTCGGCGCTCCCCTGGCGCTGGAACGGACCGGAGAGGTGCTTGGCCTCGACCTCGGGTTCGCGGTGCAGGCGGATGCCGTGAACGCGGTCATGCAGGCCGTCACAGCAATCCACGCGGGTCTGGCCGAGTGCATTGCCCTGGTCTACGGCAACAACCAGCGCAGCGCCGGAACCGCCTATGGCGGCCCGCAGGCGATGGGCGGCGACCGTTTCCTGGCCTATGTGCAATACGCCCCCTGGGGCCTGACCTCGCAGGGCGCCCTCTATGCGATGATGGCCAGCCGCTACATGGCCGAAACCGGCTTCACGGCTTCGGACCTCGGCCAGATCGTCTCGGGCATCCGGGCTTTCGCCCGGCTCAATCCCCAGGCGATCCGGCGCCGCGCCCTGCCGGTGGCCGAGTATCTCGCCAGCCCCTATGTCTGCGAACCCCTGCGGCGCGACGATTACTGCCTTATCAATGACGGCGGCGTCGCCCTGATCGTGACCACAGCGGAACGGGCGCGCAGACTGGCGCAGCCGCTGGTGACCATCGCGGGGTTCGGCCGCCACGACCTCAACCGCGACGCAACCAGCCTGCGCCCCCGTCTGGTGCAACGCTATCACCCCGCCCATGCCGAGGCCGCTGCCGGGCTGGCGGAGATGTCGGGCACCGGCCCCGAGGACATCGGCGCCGTGCAGATCTACGACAGCTTTTCGGTGCATATCCCCGTCGCGCTGGAAGGCTTCGGCTTTTGCCCGCTGGGTGAGGCCGCGGGCCTCGTGCGCAGCGGCGCGCTCTCGCCCGGGGGCCGTCTGCCCGTCAACAGCGGCGGGGGCATGCTGGGAGAGAGCTACATGCAGGGCTGGAACCACCAGATCGAGGCCGTTCGCCAGCTGCGCGGCGCCGCCGGGCCGCGGCAGATCGACGGGCTGCGCCACGTGCAATACCTGTCCGACGTCGCCGGCAAGGCCGCCACCCTTCTGTACCGGAGGGGCGCATGACCCCCCAACGCCCCGCGCCGCGCCCCGATCCACTCGAGGCGCAATACTGGGCGCATGTGGCGCAAGGCCGCCTCTGCCTGCAAGCCTGCGACGACTGCGGAACCTTCCGCTACCCGCCATCCCCGGTTTGCCCTGACTGCGAGTCGGCCGCGGCCACCTGGACAGATTTGTCAGGCCGCGGCCAGATCGTCGCCTGGACGATCTTTCATCGCAGCTATTTCCCCGGCCTGCAGGCCCCCTACACCGTCGTCAGCGTCGAGACCGCGGAAGGCCCGCTCCTTGTCGGCAACCTGATCGACAGCGACGGGCCGCCGGTGATCGGATCCCCGGTCGAAGCGGTGATCCAGCCCGCAGATTTCACCGACGGCACCTCCGGCCGCATTTGCCACTGGCGCCGCATCCTCCCCCCCGGTTCCCTGAAAGGAAACACGCCATGAACCAGCCCCTCCACCATCCAGCCGTGCCCTATGGCCGCGACTTCAACGTCACCGATCGCGTGGTCATCGTGACCGGCGGCGGCCAGGGCATCGGGCGCGAATATGCGCGCCAGTTCGCAGCCGGTGGCGCGCATGCCATCATCGCCGAGGCCAATCTCGACCGGGCCCGCGCCGTCGAGGCCGAGATCACCGCCGCCGGAGGCTCGGCACTCGCCGTTCATACCGATGTGGGCGATCCGTCATCCGTCGATGCGATGGTCACCGAGGTCACGCGCGTCCACGGGCGTGTCGATGTGCTGGTCAACAATGCCGGCATCTTTACCAGCCTCAAGATGAAACCTTTCGAAGACATCCCCTTCGACGAATGGGAGCGCGTGCTGCGCGTCAACATCACCGGCTGCTACCTGACCGCGCGCGCCGTCACGCCGTCGATGCGGGCGCAGAACTGGGGGCGGATCATCAACATCACCTCGGGGTCGGTGCCCCTGGGCGTGCGCAACTACCTGCATTACGTGACGTCGAAATCCGCGTTGATCGGCATGACCAACTCGATGGCGCGCGAGCTCGGCGCAGACGGGATCACCGTCAATGCCGTTCAACCGGGCGGCACCTTTACCGAGATCCCGCGCGAAACGATCACCGATGAGGGCAAGGCCCGGTTGATCGCCAGCCAATGCATCCCGCGCGAGGAGGTGCCGATGGATCTCGTCGGTCTGGTCATGTTCCTGTCCAGCCCGGCGGCATCGTTCATCACCGGTCAGACCATCGCTGTCGACGGTGGTTTGACGCACTGGTAACGCATCAAGCCGGGCCATCGAACCTCCGTCTGCCACAATCTTGATGCATGTCAGGAAATCGATTGTCGAGGGCGGCCGCCAGGTCGCCCTCGTTCTGCGGTGAATTCCCCACTCGGCAATCGGATCGGCCGCTGTCCGGACCAAAGACGCTCGCCTTCCCTCTGCGCGCAAGTCCGACATCCTTCAGCAAGTATCTGAATTCGTGTCAGCAGGGGACCGCCCGGCTTCCCCTTGTGCCACGCCTTCTCTGAAGCCATGTCCCGGGCGAGTCCCCTGGCCCGCTTGTCAGGCCCCGGCGCGCACAACATGCCCAAAAACGCCGCGGTGTTTGTTATTTTTCGCGTGTTGTATTTTTTATTGTTCAGGTTCCAGACTCATTGATCCTCAAAGCCAGAATATGACGGTAGCGGCGAGGGCGACTGCGGACAGGAAGGTCTTGGCGCATCTGTCGTAGCGGGTCGCGATGCGGCGCCAGTCTTTAAGCCTGCCGAACATGATCTCGATCCGGTTGCGCCGCTTGTATCGGCGCTTGTCGTAGCGGACAGCCTTGCCACGCGACTTCCGGCCCGGGATGCAGGGGCGTATCCCCTTGTCTTTCAAGGCTTCCCGGAACCAGTCGGCATCATAACCCCGGTCCGGGATCATCCACTCGGCAGCAGGCAGACTGCTCAGCAGGGCTGCGGCTCCGGTATAGTCGCTGACCTGCCCTGCGGTCATGAAGAACGTCAGGGGCCGTCCCTTGGCGTCTGTGACGGCATGCAACTTGGTGTTCGGCCCGCCCTTCGTTCTACCAATCAGGCGCCCGCGCTGATCGCCGGGTCCCCCTTTTTCGTCCGCAGGCTTGAAGCCGTGCGGTGCGCCTTGAGATACGTCGCATCGATCATGATGGTCTTCTGCTCGGTGCCTTCGGAGGCCAGTCCCTCCATCATCCTGGCGAAGACTCCCCTGTCACCCCATCGCTTCCAGCGGTTGTAGAGGGTCTTCGGAGGACCATACTCACGCGGGGCATCACACCACCTCAACCCATTGCGATTAATAAAGATTATGCCGCTCAACACGCGCCGATCGTCGACGCGCGGCTTGCCATGGCTCTTCGGAAAGAACGGCTTCAGCCGCTCCATCTGCGCGTCGGTCAGCCAGAAAAGGTTGCTCATCATCACCCCCGTCAGTTCGGGAGCTTGAATCACGCAGGCCGGGCGGCCTCAAGCCGATTAATGGGTCCTGACCCTAAGGTAAGGATGCTTTGTTCCCACCTTGCCAGGATCGACAAGGGAAGCAATTGGTCGGAAGAGTGTGGCCGGGCGCTGATGATCTACCAGAACAGAAACGGGGAGCGCGTTCTGGAATACGCCTTGGTCATAAATGTCCTGAGGATTCGCAAGACGGATCACTTCGAACTGCCAACGGATCGTTTGCTCCCCCTCGGACCAGAGGCGGCCGAGGTTGCGCAGGTCTGCGCGCAGGCCGCACGCCTCGGCGTCCAGATCGACGCCGCCGATGCCGTCGCGAAGGGCGTGAAGCCCGAGGCCCTGAGCGCCAACGTGCTGGCCGATCTCGCCGCACGCAGTGACGCGGCGGGCATCGTCGCCACGGCCCCGGCACCCGGGTCCAAGGAAAGCGCCATCGTCGCGGCCGCCAAGAAATCCGCCGCCGCCTCGCGCTGATAATTACGGCCGCGCTGGGCGCACCCCATCCCCAACATCCTGGAGACTGAACCATGCCCGTCCTGACGGAACCGCCCAGCATGGGCGATGTCCTCAAATATGAGGTCAACCCGAACTACACCCGCGAGGTGGTGACGCTGCTCGCGGGCACAACCTATCCCGTCGGCGCCGTCCTCGGCCGCATCACCGCCATCGGCAAATACAAGCTGGCGACCAGTGGCGGCACCGATGGCGCGCAGACTGCCTCGGCCGTTCTCCTCTATGCCGTCGATGCAACCCTCGCAGACGCTACCGGAATCGTCGTGGCCCGCGGCCCGGCCATCGTCTCGCGCGCAGGCCTAGCCTACGACGCCACCGTCGATGACGGGGCCAAGATCACCACCAAGATTGGCCAGCTGGCCGCCGCAGGCATCATCGCCCGCGACGGCGTCTGATCCCCCTCATTCCCCCGGAGCATCCCATGACCCTCGTCCGCAATCCCTTTGACGCTGGCGGCTATTCGCTGGCCGAGATGACGCAGGCCATCAACATCCTGCCCAACCTCTACACCCGCCTCGCCCAGATCGGCCTCTTCCGTTTCGAAGGCGTCAGCCAGCGCTCGGTCATCATCGAACAGTACGAAGGCGTCCTGAGCCTTCTGCCCTCCGTTCCCCTCGGCGGCCCCGCCACCGTCGGCACCCGCGAAGGCCGGTCGATGCGCAGCTTCGCCCTCCCTTGGATCCCGCACGACGACGTGATCCTCCCCGCCGACATCCAAGGACAACCCGGCCTCGGCGCCTTCGACGCCGCCGATCCCCTCGTCGAGATGATGAACCGCAAGCTGCTGCTGATGCGGCGCAAGCATGCCCAGACCCGCGAATACATGGAGATGAACGCGCTGCGCGGGATCGTGAAGGACGGCGAGGGCACCACCCTCTACAACTACTTCACCGAATTCGGCCTGGCGCAAATCTCCGTCGACTTCGTCCTGGGCACGGCTGGCACGAACGTGCAGGGCAATCCACCCGCGGTGGTCGCATCACCCCCGGAGAATGGGAACGCCGCACGGGGCTGCGGCTGCGGTTCATCTATCGGCGCCGGGGGCCAAGCCTGCTGGTGGCCGAGGGGCGGTTGAACAGCAAGGGGCGCGCGGTGGCATCGCGGTCGAAATCCGGCCGCGGGCTGACCACGGTACCGATCTTCCTGCTGGTGCCACAGGTCAAGCTGCGCAAGCGGCTCGATCTGGCGATGCTGAGCGGGCCATCGACGCCGTGCCGGCGCGGATCGTGGCGGGGTGGAAGTAGCAAGTAGCCATTGGCCCCTATCCCATGTCCTTGCTAAGGGTAATGAAATTAAGGTGGGGGCGGTCATGAACACAAAGAGCAGCAGAACATCGCGCCTTGAGATTTGGCGAGATATCGTATCGGCCAAAAGAGAGCCCGAGCTCGACGAAGTTACGGCTGGTCGCGACGCAGAAAAGGCATTGAGGTCACTGGTTACAGACCACCTTTCATGGAAGGCCGCGAGCATCTTCCACTCGAAGAGAGTACCGCGTGACACGCGCGCTCAGTCCCGAGGTCGTTACGAGATCGACTTGGTCGTCATCTCCCCGAACCAAATCAGCGCAATAGAAATCAAGAATTGGTCTGGTCGGCTACGTATTGACGGCGACAGATGGGTCCAGGAGCGGCGCAACGGCGGTGAGATCGCCCACGAAAACCCACTATCCAAGAATAAGGAAAAACTCGACTGCCTCTGCGCCGTGCTGGAATCTCGAAACATCCGAGTGCCTCCAGCTCGAGTTTGCCGCGTCATATTCTGGAACAAGAATATAACCGTCCCCATCGAAGTCGCTAAGCGCGACGAAATCGTGATGCATCACGAACTTGATCGCTTCCTAACGACCCAAAAGGCAACTGGCTTTGCGGAACGGTTCCTTATTTCCGTACTTGAGCTTTGCCTCGACCAAGAGGCTAGTATGATCGCCACGGATGGATTTTTTAAAGCTATCCCCTCTAGGGACTACAGTGCGGCTGTTGAAACGATCACCTCGCTTGAAACATTTGACAAGATTGAGCTCTTGGGTGGGCGGGTCATATCCGGAGACCTCCTAGAGATTAGGGTCGGCCAAGACCGGCTTCCCTTGAAAACCATGCCGAGTGGCTCGGAAGTCAAGGTAGTCTGCAATCGCAGCAAGGTCATTCTCTTCTTGTTAGCCATTCTCGGATCTGCTCCGATGATTAGCTTGAGCCATCCGTTCAGCACAATTTCTATAAGTCCACGAGACAAGGTCTTGTTCCATCAAGCCGGTGAACCGAAGCCGGAAGAAATCGAATTCGGCCGAATTTCTCGATTGGTGAGAGGCTAATCGTCTGGACTATGCCCACAACTCGCGAACTCGTCCTCGCCGCGCTGCATGCGCGGCTGCAGCCACTTGCCGCCCTCTCCTTGCGTGACGAAGTGCTGCCCGAACGGGTCCCGCCTGCCGGGCTGATCATCCTGCGCGACGGTCAGCCCGGGGAGCCGGAGGTGACCCTGTCGCCCCTGCGGTATCACTACCAGCATCGGGCGGAGCTCGAGGTCGTCGTCCAAGCGGGCACCGGTCGGGCCAGCGCCTTTGGCGATCTGATCGCCGCCATCGGCGCAGCGCTGGAAACCGACCGGACGCTGGGCGGCCTCTGCGACTGGGTCGAGCCCGAGGCCCCGGCCTCGGTCGATCTGCCCGTCGAGGGTGCCGCGGCGCTGAAGGCGGCGGTGATCTCTGTCGTCCTGCACTATACAACGACCGGCCCTCTGGCCTGAATTCCCCCAAATAGGAGACCTCCATGGCACGCGCACACGGCGCGCGGGCGCAGATGGCGCTTGCGTTTGAGACAGTTTACGGCACCCCGCCCGCCAGCGGCTATCGGCTGATGCCCTTCGCCCGGACCACGCTGGGCGCGGAACGGCCGCTGCTGAATTCAGAACTGCTGGGCTACGGCCGCGATCCTTTGGCGCCGATCAAGGACGCCGTCACCGCCGATGGTGAGGTGGTGGTGCCGATCGATGTGGAGGCCTTTGGCTTCTGGCTGAAGGCCGCCTTCGGTTCCCCCACCACGACCGGGACCACGCCCAAGACCCTCACCTTCCAGTCAGGGAACTGGACACTGCCCTCGATGGCCATCGAGGTGGCTATGGCCGCCGAAGTGCAGAACCTGTTCTTCTGCTATGTCATCACGCGAGAGCCGACGCGGGATTTCGAGCGCAACTTTGCAAAGTGGGCAACGGAGCTGCGGTCCATCAAGTCGGACGAGGAGCTTGATGCGTTCATCGTCGCACGCTTCGACAGGGCGAAGGCAGACCTGGCGAATCGTTTCGATGACTCCATGGGGCGTCTCGCTCTGCGCAGCTTGCAGCTGTATCGGTTCCAGTACGTGCTGGCCAAGTTTACCCAGCAGGTGGATCTCCTGGCATATGGTGAGACCGAAGGTACGAGGTGGCTTGGGAACTATGTCAGCGACGGGTACGAGGTCGAGCATATCTTCCCGCAAACGCCGAATGCAGAGGCCGCCGCGGAATTCGGTCCCGTCAGCGATCCGGAGGAGGTGCAACGGCTGGGTAACCTCGTCCTTGTCGAAAAATCCATAAACACCTCGCTCGGGAACCGCCCGTACAGCGAAAAGAGGCCGGTGCATCAGCAGTCCAAGCTGCTGTTGACACGGGCACTGAGCGAACTGCCAAAGGTCGGTGCGAACACTCGCATTGACCGGGCGGTCGCCTCGATCGAGCCGTACTCCACTTGGAATGAAGGGGCCGTTCATCAGCGTCAGCGTTCACTCGTTACGCTCGCTCGCGCTGTCTGAGGCCTTCCGGAACAGGCTGCTTCAACCGGTTGAGAGCCGCAGCGCGGCGATTTTGACAGCGTAGCCGATCTCACTTGCGGAGATTAGGAATACCAATCTCCGCAGGTGATGCGGAGATTGGTTACGTGGCGCGCCTTGCCCGAGTGTTCATTATTGTTTATCTTGAAGACAAGCAGACAGAGGCCACCATGTCCCAGAGCACAACGATGACTGTCCGCATCAGCGGCGCGCTGAGCGAGTTCGTGGCCTCGAACGTGGGCGAGAATGGGTCGTACGAGAACATCAGCGAATACGTCCGCGACCTGATCCGGCGCGACAAGGAGCGGGCCGAGCGGGAGGCATTTGATCGTCTTAAGGCTGAACTGACGCGCGCCTTCGCGGCTCCGGAGGAAAGCTATCGCCCGTTGACCGCGGCCGAGGTGATCGCCCGGAACCGGGGCTGACGACGTGGCCATTCGCGTCCAAGAGGCCGCATCGCTGCGACTTGACGATATCTACAGGTACACGCGCGACCGCTGGGACGCCGAGCAGGTGGATCGATACATCACCGGCCTCTTCGCGGCGTTCGACCGGATCGAAAGCCACGGCATCGCGTTACACCTCATCCCGGCCGAGTTCGGGGTGGAGGGCTTCTACTGCCGGCACGCACATCATTTCGTGTACTGGCGGCGTCTGTCGAACGGGGACGTCGGCATCGTCACGATCCTTCACGAGCGGATGCATCAGATGGACCGGTTTCGGGAGGATCTTCCGAAGTGACGGATGGCACCGGCGACGACGATCCGGATCGTCGATGGGGGGCTCGTAAAACGTTGATCAGGCGTTGACAAGAATTTGGAGTCACAAAAGCCGAGCGTTATGCTCGGCCTTGAAGCCGTTGATTTACTGGACAATTTTGGTTGCGGGGGCAGGATTTGAACCTGCGACCTTCAGGTTATGAGCCTGACGAGCTACCGGGCTGCTCCACCCCGCGCCAGGGTTGTCGGTTCGGAGGTTTTGAGTATCGAAGGTAGAGAGAGATT
>NZ_QDDR01000012.1 GCF_003075525.1 Pararhodobacter aggregans
GCGGGACGCGACGGCGTGCTGGCCCTTGTCCCCGGGGCCGTGCACTACGACCATTGGCAGCGCATCGACGCCGCCGAGCGTGCGGATTGCCCGGAGGGGCGCGTCCGCCGGAAGATCCCAACGACAGCGCGGATGCTGGCCATCGCGCACCAGACCGGAGAGAGCTGATGCAGATCGCCGTCCTTTATGGCACCGAAACCGGCAATGCCGAGATGCTGGCCGAAGACATCGCCAGCCACCTGTCGGACCATGATGCCAGCGTCACCAACCTGTCGGATTTCGACCCGGCCGGGTTTGACCCCGAGACCTTCTACATCGTCGTCACCTCGACCTATGGCGATGGCGAGCTGCCGGCCTCGGCCCAGCCCTTCGCCGCGGCGATGGAGAAGGTCCGCCCGGACCTGACCGGCCTGCGCTTTGCCATCTTCGGCATGGGCGACAGCGAGTACCCCGAGACGTTCAACTTCGGCGGCAAGCGGCTGGAGGAGATCCTGACCGGCGCCGGCGCCGAGCGGGTGGGAGAGCGGGTCACGCATGACGCTTCGGGCGCGGACATGGCCGATGATCTGGCGCTGCCCTGGATCGACGCGATCCTGTCCATGGTCGACGCATGATCCCGGCCGAAATCCGCGCGCGCCTGTCCCGGCCCTGGCGCCATGGCGAGGCCGAGGATCTGGCCGGCGTCACCATCGAGGGGGCGCTTGACCTGACAGGCCTCGCGCTTTGCGGGGTGGATTTCCGGGGCGCGACCTTTCAGGGCGGGCTGATCGCGCCGGGCGCGCGCTTTGACGGGCTCAGCTGGTTCCACGATGCGCGCTTCGAGGGGCCGGTGGACCTGTCCGGCGCGCTCTTCGCCAATGACGCGCGCTTTGACGCCGCCCGCTTCGAGGCGGCGGACCTGTCGGGCGCCGAACTCCGCGGCACCGCCACCTTCCGCGCCTGTCGCTTCACCGGCCCGGCCGACCTGCGCCGCCTCACCTGCTATGGCAACCTCGACCTCGCCGAGACACGCTTCGCCGCGGGGCTGAGCCTGGCGGGATCGGAATTCCTCGGCGGGCTCTGGGCGCAGGCGGCGGATTTCCCGGCCGAGGCGGACTTCTCGGACACGCAGGTCCACGGCCGGCTCTGGCTGCGCGCGGCGCGGCAGGGAAACATGCCCGTCGATGATCGGGCGTTCGGACTGTCCTTCGGATATACCTACCGCTGACGTGGCGTGCCCCGCGTCTCTGCCCCATCGCCGGGTTGTGACGGGGTCAGAGCGGGCACGACCCTCGCTATCGCCGCCCGTTCCGCGCCGTCGACCGGGCCAAGGCCGACAGCATGTCGGTTCTGGTGACGATGCCGACGATCCGATCTGCGTCGATCACCGGGACGGCTTCGGTGCCGCCGTCGGACAGCAGGGGCAGGACCGTGGCGACAAGCGTGCCGCGTGTCGCCGTCGGCAGCGCGGTGGTCATGATCTCGGCGGCCCGCAGGGTGCCGGGCGATGGATCGCGTCCGAGGGCCGCCATCGCCCCGCCGAAACGGCGCCGTTTGCGCAAGGCATCGCGTCTGGCCCGACGGATCAGGTCCAGTTGAAAGATCACGCCCAGCAACACGCCCTGCCCGTCCACCACCGGGATCGAGGTGAATCCGTGCTTGCGGAACAGATCAGCGATGGTGGCGCTGCGCGCATCGGGGCGCACGGTGACCAGATCGCGGGACATGATGTCCTCGCAGGTCATCGCCCCCAGGGCATGGCCCGCGGCAACCTGCTCGGCCGCGGCGATCAGACGGGACAGATCCTCGACCCCCAGGTTGGCCGACTGGCGATAGTCGGCGAGGATCCGCGCCAGCTCTTCCGGGGCGAGACCAAGCCGTTGCTCCGCCGCCTTGTCGGCGGTGGCATGCGGCCCTGCCTCGTGCGGCTGGCGAAACGGATAGTTTCGTCCGGTCAGCCGGTGCCAGGCCATCGCCATGAGCACCAGCGAGACGGTTCCCAGAAGGACCGGCACCAGCACGAAGCGCAGGCCCATCGCCTCCAGCATCGCGGGATTCATCGCCGCGGTCAGCGCCACCGCGCCACCCGGCGGATGCAGGGAGCGGCTGAGGAACATCACCAGAAGGGCAAGACAGGCCGAGGCCCCGATCGCCAGCGCCGGGTCCAGAGCCAGCTGATGCACGCCAAGCGCCGCCAGCGCCGAGAGGCTGTTGCCGACAATCGCAGACCAGGGTTGGGCAAGCGGGCTGTTCGGCAGCGCGAACAGGATCACCGCGCTGGCCCCCATGGGCGCGATCAGGAACGCGCCCGTGGCGAAATCGACCTCTGCGCCCCAGACGAGCGCCGCACAGACCAGCAGCGCCAACCCCGCCCCGGCTGCCCCGGCAGCCATCTCCGGCAGGCCGGTCGGTCCGATGACCGGGCCGAAGGGACGCAGCCGGCCGAGGCAGCGGGCCAGCAGCGCCGTTCCCCCACCCTGGCGGCGTCCCCGGTCCATGGCTCAGATCACGCCCAGCATGCGCATGGATTCCGCCACCCGCACGAAACCCGCGATATTGGCGCCCAGCACGTAGTCACCCGGCGCGCCGTATTCCTCGGCCGTCTGGTGGCAGGTGTCGTGGATGCCGCGCATGATCGAGGCCAGCCGCGCCTCGGTCTGCTCGAAGCTCCAGCTGTCGCGGCTGGCGTTCTGCTGCATTTCCAGCGCCGAGGTGGCGACCCCGCCCGCATTGGCGGCCTTGCCGGGCGCGAACATCACGCCCGCGTCCTGGAACGCCTTGATCGCTTCCGGGGTCGACGGCATGTTCGCGCCTTCGCCCACGGCGATCACACCGTTCCCGATGAGACTGGCCGCATCCTTGCCCGAGAGTTCGTTCTGCGTCGCCGAGGGCATCGCCACATCGCAGGGCGTATCCCAGATCGAGCCATCGCCTGCGGCGATGAAATGCGCGCCCGGGCCCCTGCGACGGGCGTATTCCGAGATGCGCTCGCGCCGGACATTCTTGATGTCCTTCAGCAGTTCCAGATCGATCCCGGCCTCGTCCACCACATAGCCTGAGCTGTCGGAACAGGCGATGACCGTGCCACCGAAGGATTGCACTTTCTCGATCGTATAGATCGCCACGTTGCCCGAACCCGAGACCACGACCTTCTTGCCCTCGAAATCGGTCCCCTTCGTCTGCAGCATCGCCTGAACGAAATAGGTATTGCCGTAGCCCGTCGCCTCGGTCCGGGCGCGGGACCCGCCGTAGGCAAGCGCCTTTCCGGTGAAGACACCGGCCTCGAACCGGTTGTTCAGGCGCTTGTACTGGCCGAACATGTAGCCGATCTCGCGCCCGCCGACGCCGATATCACCCGCAGGGACATCGGTCTGCTCGCCCAGATGGCGGTGCAGTTCGGTCATGAGAGACTGGCAGAAGCGCATGATCTCGGCATCCGAGCGGCCCTTGGGGTCGAAGTCCGATCCGCCCTTGCCGCCACCGATCGGCATGCCGGTCAGCGCGTTCTTGAACGTCTGCTCGAAGCCGAGGAACTTGATGATCCCGACATTCACCGACGGGTGAAACCGCATGCCGCCCTTGTAGGGGCCGAGCGCCGAGTTGAACTGCACGCGGAAGCCGCGGTTGATCTGCACCTGCCCCCGGTCATCGACCCACGGAACGCGGAAGATGATCTGGCGTTCGGGCTCGCAGATGCGTTCGATCAGCGCCTGGTCGAGGTAATCGGGATGCTTGGCGACCACCCGACCGAGGCTTTCCAGAACCTCGTGGACGGCTTGGTGAAATTCCGGCTCTCCCGCGTTGCGTCGGATGACGTCGGCCAGGATCGGGCGGAGTTTCTCGTCGATGGTATTCACGGTGCTGCCTTCTGGATCGGTTTTCAGGATGCCTGCATTTTGCCCGCTTAGCCGACAAATTCAGCAAGGGGAACGGGGGAAGGGGGTCGAAACAGCCGTCACATGAAAACTTTCTTCCGGATGGTGAGGGGCGCGGCAATGACGGACGGCGCCGGCTTTTCCGCCCTGGCCCCGGGAAATCGTGTAAAGGCAGGCTCAAACCAGCCGATCAGGGCCTGTCGGCATTGACGCGCGGGGTGGCAATCCCTACCTGTCCCGCATGGCCAAGCACGCAGATCATTTCCGATTCCGTCTGCTGAACCGCCCGCTTCCCCGGGCGGTCTAGGCGCGTTCGCGCCTGCCATACCTCCCGGGGTCTCCTCTCCGTCATGAAACGTGAACGCGGTGCCCTGCACCCGAGGAGGACTTATGGTCGGCGTCAATCCCTCACCTCTGTCGACGCTTGCGCCCCGATCCCTGCGCAGAGAGCTTCGGCACATCCCGGTCAATCTGCCTTCGGCGGATTATCAGGCCCTGTTGGACCATCTTGAGGCCTGCGAAGGCGGACAGGGCACCGGCTCGAAACTGCTGGCCTATGTGCTGGCGAGCAAGCTGATGAACACCCGTCCGGCGGATGATGTGCACGATCCCGAACTGGTGGTCGGCGGAGCGCGTGTCAGCTTCACCATCGACGGCGGCCCGCCCCGGACCGGCCTGCTGGTGCATCGCCTCGGATCCGGCCTGCCCGGGGGCACGATCCCCGTTGCCTCGCTTCTGGGGGCCACGTTGATCGGCATGCGCGTCGGTCGCCGGGCACCGCTGCTTTTCGAGGACGGCCGCATCGGCCGCCTTTGCGTGACCGGCGTGGCCGAGGCGCCGCGCCATCCCCCGGAATTACCCGTGAACACAAGGAAAGTTACCATGTCCACCACCGCCCAAGCCGTGAAAAGCTCGGCCAAGAAGAACCCGCGGATCGTCATCAGCGAGGAAAGCCTCGCGCATCTGGAGGGGCTGGCCGATGGCATGCTGCGCCGCCATCCCGCCCTCGCCGACCGTCTGTACGAAGAGATCGGCCGCGCGCGCATCGTCGCCGCCGACAAGATGCCGAAAGACGTGGTCGGCATGGGCAGCACCGTGGTCTTCCGCGACGAGAACACCGGGCAGGAAAAGACCGTGACGCTGGTCTATCCCGAAGAGGCGGATATCGCCCGGATGCGGGTTTCCGTGACGACGCCGATCGGGGTCGCCCTGCTGGGCCTTGCCGAGGGGGCGAGTTTCTACTGGGACACGCGGGACAACGAGCGCCGCATGCTGACGATTCTCAGCGTCACGCAACCCGACCCGGAGGGTTGATCTGAGGGGGCCGCCGTGCGGTCCTGTCCTCGGCGCCCTGCCGCCCTGGCCGTCGGGCGGGGCGCGTGCAGCCTCTGCCCCGGCCCCCCCTGCCGCTGACCCGGCCCTGAGGCGGCCGGTCAGCGGCCTCCGGTCATGTCGGTCCGGATGGTTTCCAGGTGCTCGGTCATGAAAGAGGCGGCCGCGCCCGGATCGCGCGCTTCGACCGCGTCGACAATCCGTCCGTGCTGATCGCTGTGCAGGGTCTGAAATGCCTCGGTGCCGATGCGCCGGTAGGTCGCCTCCCACTCCCGCTGCCAGGCGACCCGGCGACGCACGCCGGAGAGGTAGTTCAGGAACCCCACCAGGATCGGATTGCCGGAGATCTGCGCCAGCGCCCGGTGAAACGCGTCATCTGCCTGTTCACAGGCGGCGCGATCACGGGCCTTGCGCCCGGCGGCGACCTTCGCCCGCAGGTGGGCCACATCGGCAGGTTCCGCCAGCCGCGCCGCGGCGGCTGCGACCATCGGTTCCAGCAACAGGCGCGCCGCGAGGACATCAGGCGGTGTCGCGCCCTCGATCAGCAGCGTGTCGCGAACCGGCAGGTGGCGCGGGCGCGCGCCGCGGAATGTGCCCTGGCCGACATGGCGCCAGATCCTGCCGTCATGTTCCAGTCCGGACAGGCACGCCCTGAGTGTCTGCCGGGAACAGCCGAGGCGCGCTGCCAGCTCGCGCTCGGGCGGCAGGCGTTCGCCCGGCGTCAGCTCTTCCACCAGTGCCAGCAGATGGGGCTGGATATCCGTTGCGGAATGTCTTGGCACGGGCGCCTCCTTTGCGAACCAATTTGCAGACCAATGGCAAAGGGCGCAAGGACCGGCGCGAACCAAGTAGGGATACAAGACGCGATGACCGAGCTGCTCTTGCTCTGCCTTGCCGGCGGGGCCGCGGGCCTTCTCAATGCCGTGGCAGGCGGCGGCACTTTCCTGAGCCTTCCGGCGCTCATCTACGTGGGTGTGCCTCCGGTCGCGGCGAACGCCACCGCGACGCTGAGCGCGCTGCCGGGGTATCTGAGCAGCGCCTGGGCGTTCCGGGGCGACATGAGGACGGAGGGCGCGCTGGGGCTGCGCGCGATCCTCGGCCTCGCGGCCCTCGGCAGCATCCTCGGCGCGCTGTTGCTGATCGTGACGCCGGGCGAGACCTTCCTGTGGATCGTGCCCTGGCTGCTGCTGCTGGCAACCCTGCTCTTTGCCACCGGTCCGCTTCTGCTGAAAGTCCTGCGCCAGCGAGGGGGCGGTGCGGCGGGGCCGGTCGTCTCGGGCGCGGCGATCCTCGCCGTGTCGATCTATGGCGGGTATTTCAACGGCGGTCTCGGGATCATGCTGCTTGCGGCCTTCAGCCTGCTGGGCCACACCGACCTGCACGGCATGAACGGCCTGAAGAACCTGCTGTCAGCGGTTCTGTCGCTGATCTCGGCTGCGGCCTTCGTCTGGGCCGGACTGATCGCCTGGGAGCAGGCGCTGATCCTGGCGGTGAGTGCGACGGCGGGCGGCTATGCCGGGGCCCGGCTGAGCCGCCGCATCGTGCGCACGGATCTGTTGCGCTGGTTCATCACGCTGGTGGGCGCGGCGATGACCGTCGCCTTCTTCGTCCTCTGACCCTATCGGCGATAGAGGATCGGAAACCAATCCTCGCGCAGCACCTGTCCCGGGCTCATGTCATGCCCGGGATAGGGGGGCGAGGTCCGGCCCGGCCGCTCGACATACCGCGCGTCATCGCCCACCAGCCGCAGCGAGAAGGCCCGGCGGCGGCTTTGGGTGGTGTTGCCCCGCGCGCCGTGAAGGATGCCGTAGTTGAAGGCGACCGCATCGCCCGGCTCCATCTCCCATTCCCGGATGTCCATGCCCTCGGCATCGGGATCCGGCACCGGCATATAGGCGTCATCCTCGGGGTAGAAGCTGGTCTCCGCCAGCCAGCGCGTCGGCAGCACCGGCTTCGGCCAGGCATGGCTGCCCGCCACGCAGCGCAGGCTGGCCTCGCGCACGGGGTCCAGCGGCGACCAGAAGCTGACGGTCTGCTTGCCCTCGACGAAGTAATAGGGACCGTCCTGATGCCAGGGCGTCGGTTTCGAGGTGCCGGGCTCCTTGACCAGCACATGGTCGTGGAACATCTGGACCTGCCGCGATTGCATGAGGTCCGCGGCGACCTCGGCGGCCGGTGAATGGCGAATGGCCTGTTCGAATTCGGGGATGCGGGTCCAGTTGCAGTAATCGTCAAAGAACCGCCCGCCCTCCCCTGCCTTGAGGTTCTCGGCGGCATAGGGGCCGGGCTCGGCCATGTTGCGCTCGATGCCTCGGCGCAGACCATCGACATGGTCCCTGAACAACCCCTTTATCAGGACAACCCCGTCGCGCTGGAAGGCGTCGATATCCGCTTGTGTCACCAGGTCATGCATCGCGTGTCTCCTTTGCATGCCGACGGTAGACGGGCGAGAATTTAGTTTCCAATCATATATCTTCATAGAATAAATAGCTTCATGCTATCTATCACCCTGCGCCACTACGAATACATCGTCGCCGTCGCCGAGGCGCGCAGTGTCACCGCCGCGGCGGCGCGCCTGCATGTGTCGCAACCCTCGCTGTCGGTGGCGATCAGCCGGGTCGAGGAGATCCTGGGCGAAAGGATCTTCCTGCGCCGCAAGGGGTCGGTGATCGTCGTCACCCCCTTCGGGCATCGGCTGGTGGAACGGGCGCGCGACCTGCTCGCGCTGGCGCAGCAAATCGAGCACTCGTCCGAGGCCAGCCGCCCCGTCGTCGTCGGATGCTTCGAGGATATCGCGCCGTGGTATCTGGCCCCGATCCTCGACCTTTTGCAGCGGCAGGTCCCGGCACAGGCGTTTCGCGGGCAGGAGGGGCGCTTTGCCAGCCTCGCCCGCGACCTGGCCGAAGGAAAGGTCGATCTCGCCCTCTCCTACGACATCGGTTTCGACGGTGGCTTCGAGCGTGTGAAGCTGCGGACGGTGGTGCCTGTGGCGTTCCTGCCCCAGAGGCACCCGCTGGCGGACCAGCCCTCGCTGACATTGGAGCAGATCGCCGAGCATCCGCTCATCCTGTCGAGCGAGGGACTGTCTGTCGGGTATTTCCAGGCGCTGTTCGACGCCCTGAGCCTGGCGCCCAGGATCGCGCATCGGGCCTCGTCGCTGGAATTGATGCGCTCCTTCGTCGCGCATGGCATGGGCGTCGGCATCAGCTATTCCAATCCGCCGGGACGGATCAGCTATGACGGGGGCGCCTTGGTCACGCTGCCGATTTCCTCTCCCAGCGCCGCCGCGGATCTGTTTCTGTTCTGGTCCGGCTTGCGTGCGGAAAGCCCGGATCTGCAGCCTGTCGTTCAGGCGGTTGCGGACTTTTTCCGAAGCGTGGTCTGAGTCCCTGCCCTCGGGGCCATGGTGCCGACCCTCTGCGTCGCGCCCGGGGTGTCGGTCATCCCGCCCTGCAGGCCCGTTGAGCGATAGAGTTGACTTCTATACCTCAAGTAGGATCAAATAATGAGTTATAGAAAAGAGGCTATAACTCATGGCTTGGAACTGGACGCTGCCCGATTGGCCAGAATTCCGGTACGACACCTCCGCCCTGGAGCCGTTTGAACGGAAGTTTCTGCTGTCGTCCGGGGAAATCCTTGGCGCAGTCCATCATGTCAGCCAGCCGGAGCGCGATCAACTCCGCATCGAGCTGCTCAGTGAAGAAGCGATGCAGACGAGCGCCATCGAGGGTGAAATCCTCGACCGGCTCAGTGTCCAGTCTTCGCTGCGCCGCCATCTGGGCCTCGATCCGGACAGCTACCCAGCCAAACCGCGCGAACAGGGCGTCGCGGAAATGATGGTCGACGTCTATTCCAGCTTCGCGGACAGGCTGAGCCACGAGACGCTGTACCGCTGGCATCGCATGCTCCTGTCCCACGACCGCCGGTTGGAAACCATCGGGGCCTACCGACGCCACGCCGAGGCGATGCAAATCGTTTCCGGCCGCCTCGACCGACCGACGATCCATTTCGAAGCGCCCCCTTCAGAGCGGGTCATGCCTGAGATGGAGCGCTACGCGGAATGGTTCAACGAGACCGGGCCGGGGGGCGTAGAGCCGCTTCCTGCCCTGACGCGCGCCGGGCTAAGCCACCTGTACTTCGAGAGCATCCATCCATTCGAAGATGGCAACGGCCGCTTGGGCCGCGCCCTCGCGGAAAAGTCGTTGGCGCAGAGCATTGGCCAGCCGACCCTCATCTCGCTGGCCTTCACCATCGAGAAGGAGCGCAAGACATATTACGACCAGCTCGAGCAGCATCAAAAAACGCTCGACGTGACCGATTGGCTCGTCTGGTTCGCGGCAGTTATCTTGAAGGCCCAACAGGCAACACTCGACCGCGTCGGCTTCTTCATCAGCAAGGCCCATTTCTACGATCGTCACAGAGACCACTTGAACGAACGCCAGGCGAAGGCCATCGCCCGTATGTTTCGGGAAGGCCCCGGCGGTTTCAAAGGCGGCCTCAGTGCCGACAATTATCTCCAGATCACCGGAACCTCGCGCGCAACCGCAACCCGCGATCTGCAGGATCTGGTCGAGAAAGATGCGCTCTCCAGAACCGGTGAGCGACGCCATACGAGGTACTGGTTGAACCTGAATGCGCGTCTCCCCGATCCTCGGACAGACTTCCGGCTGGGTTGAGCGACTGCCTGCGCCTGCTGATCGGTTTCGATGGTGTCGCAGCAGACCACGGCGGGCGGTTGACCCCCCTGCCCTTCTGCGGTGTCCGCGCCATCGGACCGCACCAGGACGGCACGACGCAGAACCTCGGATAACCAGCCCCCGCCGAAGGCCGCGGCGCGCGTTGTTCTTTGGCCCTTCTTCGCCGAGACGCCAGCCTTGAGGTGCCCCATGTTGGACTGACTGAGTACGAGCTTGCCGAAGGGGCCTCCCCGCGACGGCGATTGGCGTTGCCACGGGTTGTCCGCGGACAACGAGGTTAGACCCGGGCCGGAGTCGCGGACCCGCCAAGCCGTCGGATCAACGAATAGGGGTCAAATCCCTCGGAGCGCTTTCCGCTTGTGATGGCTCGGAAATAGGCGCCCGCGCTTCGAACGCGCTCGTGGAACTTGACCACGATCCAGACGGCCAAGGCGGCTCGCATCGGATCCAGGGCGGCCACGGCGCTGTCATAGGTTGGCGCGTCTATGCCAACCATCGGCGCCAGAGATCTGGCATGGGCGATGACGTCGCCTTCGGTTCTGATTTCTCTAAGCGAAAACTCCGCCACCTCGGGGCAGGCACCGACGATCTCGCTTACAGAAATTGCGTCTGCCGGGTATTTCTTATCAATATGGTCTTCCTTTGACTTATGATGGTGGCGGACATTCTGGCCGTCGCTGGCGGTCAATTCAGTCGTTTCGGCAAGACGCGGCCGATGCTCGACATCGTCAATCTGCGTTTCGATAGGCGCCTCGGCAACGGTCTGAAGCATGCCTTGGAGCTCCTCGATCGAGAGCTTCCGGCGCAGCGCCCTCAGAATTTCGTGTGGTGTTGGGTCGTCGGGGTCTTGTGCAAGGTGATGCGAGGCGAGCGCCCGGATCCGGCACTTGAGATAAGCGATCTGCTCGGCGTTACGCACCGTTTCCGCAGCCAGCTGCGCAATCTCCGCCAGCCGTTCGAAGAGGGGGGCAAGATCGAAGCCGAAGCGGAGCGCCGTTCCCTCCGCCGAGTTCGACCGCATGAACCGTTTGCGATTGGGACTGTCATTGCGCCGGAGCAGCCCGACGTCTGTCAGCAACGCAACATGTCTGCGGATCGTGCGATCAGAAATCCCGTTCCGGCGGAACGAGAGCGTCGCGTTGGAGGCGAACACCGTGTGATGGGTCCTTTGCGGGGGCAGGCAGGACAGCATTGCGTCGAGGGTCGTGATGACGGGCGCTTTCAGGCCGAGCAGGGGGGCTGCCTTGCGCAACAGGTCTACCACGATGTGGCGCTCGAGGTGTTTGGTGTTGTCCGCGGACAACATGGAATCGTCCCGCAGCCTGAGAGCTGCAGAGCTGTGTTGGAAGGCCATGATGTCTTCACGGCAGCTGGACTGAAAATGCCCCATCCGGCCCGTGACTCATCAAAAAAGTCACGAATTACCGATCAACCGAATCGGTTGCTGTTGACTGAGCGGGAGAAGCTGGTAGATCTGAAAGTGCAAAGAACAGATCGGGCTCTCCGGGGGAAACCTTGGGGGGCTCTTTCGTTTTCTAGCTGCTTATCGTGCTCCCTTGTTGGTTGAGGTTCCTTGCGAAGCCTGAGCCGCCTGCCACTCGGCATAGAGTTTGCGAAGCGCTTCATCGGCATTGGCGCGCAGCCATTCGGCGAATTCTGGTGCAGCCGCCTTTGGCAGTTTCAGAGTGAGCCCCCGCGCGCTATCGATCAGTTCGCCGAAGGCTGTCCCGTCTTCGAGCGTCAAGGGCCGTGCCGTTGCTGACACTACCGACTCGCGTTCTGGCCTCGTCGCCGCGCTGGCCGCCGCGCTGAGCCGTGCAAATCGGTCGTCGGATTTCTCGATCGCAGAGAGGCCCGCCTGTTCCGCAAGGGCGATCAGATCGAGGTCATTGAGGCGGCTGACGTCAGCCAGCTCCTCCCACCGCCGCCGCCCGATACCGTGGGCCGAGCCGACCAGCTGAATGATCGCCGGAGGGATCGTGCGGGCGACCTTGTTCATCCGGGACAGCATCGCCTTGTCGATGGCCAACGCGTCCTGGATCACCCCATTCTCATAGCCGACATCCGCGAGCTCAGCCGCGAACAGCGCCTTCTCGATGAAGCTGGGATCCAGCCGTTCGGCGTTCTCCTGACCCTGCGCGAGAATGGCCTCCTGGTCGGAGAGCGACCTGACAAGGGCCTTGGCGGGGCGGCCGAGCATTCTGAGCGCATGAAGTCTGCGGCGGCCATAGACGATGCGGTAATAGCCGGGCCGATCGGCAATCGGGCGGACCATAATGGGCACTTGCTGGCCGTGAGCCCGAATGCTCTCGGCCAGTTGGGCAACGTCCTCGTCGGTGATCCGCAAACGGTCCTTGGGACCGTCGTCGTCGATCATCTCAGGAACGATCTCACGCACTGCGTTCGTCGACAGATCCTTCAGGGTAGACCTGATGCCGCTCATCGCGCCGGTGTTCGGAAACCGCTGCGGGGTCTCGCTTGCGGGCCCAGCAGGCTCTTGCGGAGGGGGAGGGGGCTGGAAAATGTTGCGACGGACCATCAGCCGGACTCCCGACCCCAAGCTTGCTGGATCGTCTTCTCGAACTCGTCCGCGACGCCGTTAATACTCTCCAGAATCCGGTCGAGGGTCTTTTTCACCACTTGCGAGGGGTCCAATTCATAGATGGTCTGCTGCGTCATGCCGGCGTCCGAGATCGCGGTGGACTTCAGCATCGCCGTGTTCAGCACCTGGTCCAGCAGGATAGAGCGAAGGAAGCCGGCCATCTGCGACTGGGGCACGTCCGTCGGCTCGTAGCGTGAGATCAGGAATTTCAGGAATGCCCAATCGATTGGGCCGGTTGCCTCTTCCAGTGTTCGCACGGTCTCCCCGGCCATTTCCAGAAATTGCGCCATCGACGCGACGTCCAGCATGCTGGGAATGACGGTAATCAGCAGGCCGGTCGAGGCCAGCAAGGCGGTCATGGTCGTGAAGCCCAGCTGGGGCGGGCAATCGATGATGACCAGGTCGTAATTCGCCTCGATCTCGTCAAGCGCGATGACCAGACGCTGGGTAAACGACGGTTCGATACGGTGCTGAAGCGCGTAGGCGGTTTCGGTCTCGTACTCGGAAAGCATGAGGCCGGCCGGCGCGAGATCCAGATTGTGGAAATAGGTCTTCCGGATCACCTGGCTCAGGGGCAGCGGGTCTTCATACCGCAGCGCGTCATAGATCGTACCGCCTTCGACGAACTCGATCTCGGGGCGGTATCCGAACATTGTGGTCAGGCTCGCCTGCGGGTCCATGTCGATTGCAAGCACCCGGTAGCCGCGCAGCGCATAGCGTTGTGCCAGATGCACAGCGGTCGTCGTCTTGCTGGAACCACCTTTGAAGTTGACGATGGAGATGACCTGCAAGGCATCACCGTCGCGTCGGCCCGGCAGATACGCGTCGCCATTGCGGCCGGTACGGGCCATGACATGACGGATCTGATAGATCTCCTCGGCGGAGTACATGCGACGTCCGCGAGCGTCGGTCTCGACCTCGGGGAAATCGCCCTCCTGATGCCGTGTCCGCATGTTCGACAAGCTGATCCCGGTCAGTTCGGAGACCTCGGCAGGATGAAACTTTCTGAGCGTCTTGCGGCTTTCCGGGCGAAAGCTGTTCCGCATATGGTCATTGAGTGCACTCGACAGTCTCGAGGCATTTGCCGAGATCACCGCAGCGATAGACTGAGAGTTCACTATCTGGTTCATCGCGTGTCACTGCCCATGGCCTCTTGCTGGGCCGTTCTTGTTTCGACGCCAAAATGCAAAAAGTGCGCAATCTAGCGACAAGAGCGGTGATGCCACGCAACTTGTCCCCAAGCAACACTTTTTTGGCAGTCTTGTTACCCGGCGGCAAGTCGACGGTCGCGTCGGCTCTCGGCGTCATGGGGTAAGGGTATGAAAAGACAACGTATCACACGCCCTGCGTGTCGGCGAGCAAGATGTAGTGTTTCCTTCGGGATAACCACCTACCAGATGATCGACCTCTGGTGCTGTCCGGGAATCGCCCGCGACGGGGCATGGTGGAGGAGCCAGATTCGCTGGCCGCGCCTGCTGAGCATCCGGGGCTGTGCGCTCGGCGTGGCGTCTGGGCGCTGATGAACTGTCGCCGCAAAGGGGGCACAGTTGTAAAGAGACGCTGACACAGGCTGCACAGCCTACGGCCGACAAGAACCGTGTGAACCTTCCCTCGTGTCGAATGTTTGCGGGGTGGCGCTGCTACCTAAGCAGACCCAGCCGCTCGGCCCGTTCCAGCAGCATCCTTACGGATGACGGCTGCCAGCTTGTCCGTCCGCGCGGCGTGCGCTCGCGCATCGCTTCCAGCCGGGCGCAGATCGCTTGCAGCGTGATGTCGGGGTCTGCGCCCCTGATGGCGGCGACGATGGCGGGCAGTCGGTCATCGGTTTCGCGGCGCCCGGCACGGCCCAGCACGGTTTCGGGCAGGAAGCCGTGGCGGACATAGGCATTCACGGCGCGCAGGAGCCGGCTTTGCGTCCATTGTCGCTCGCGGGGCAGGGGGCCGTTGACGATGCGCAGCACGTCCTCCCAGGCCATAGCGGGGCGCAGGCGGCGGACATGGGGAACCCAGTCCTGCGCCGTCTGGTTCAGGCGCTCCATATAGCCGTCCTGCCGCGCCAGCCGCACCTTGCGCAGGGCTGCCGGATCACGGGCGCGCAGGCCCGGATTGCCGCCGATCCGGCCCTTCGTGCGGGCACTTGCCAGCCCCGCCTTGGTGCGTTCGCGGATCAGGGCGCGCTCGAACTCGGCTGCGGCGCCCAGCACTTGCAGAGTGAACTTGCCCTGCGGCGAGGACGTGTCGATGGGATCGGTCAGCGAGCGGAAGAAGGCGCCCTTGGCCTCCAGCCGTTCGATCACCTCCAGCAGATGCGACAGAGACCGCGCCAGACGGTCGATGCGCACGACGACCAGCGTGTCGCCCTTGCCGATCCGCTCCAGCACACGGGCCAGCACCGGCCGGGCGCGGTTGCCGCCCGAGGCTTGTTCCTCATGGATCTCGGCGCAGCCTGCGGAGTTCAGGGCCTGCGACTGGGGCAGGGGGGTCTGATCCTCGGTCGAGACGCGCGCATAGCCGATCAGGGACATCAAAACAGGCCGTTTGCAATTTTATCTCTTGCTAATAAACGACCGATTGAAAATGGGTGCAAGGGGCCTCTCTGTGGTGCGGTTCAGCGAAAATCCCTTGGTTTCCATGCGCTGACCGAGATCACAGAGCCCAGCCGGAAAACGTCAGGAGCACTCTCTATAGACAGGGCCAGAGCATCCGTGGCGGGCTCCCGGGTAAGGTGCAAAAGGGCCATATTTTGCAGATATGGCGTATCAAGCCTATTGGCTAAATGAAAAGTTTTATGCCCCTGTGGCGAGTGCGAAGACAGCCACAGGGGCCGGAGGGATATCTGTGGTTCCCGTCCAGTCCGAGGGATATGAACCCCGCACCTCGCCAGCGGCACAGCCTCTTCTTGATCGCGGCTTCCATTCCACCGGAACCGGCGATCCGTGCCGATCGGCGACAGTGCCGCTGCCGTGGAAGGGTCACGGCGACCTCTGGTCCAGGGCGAAATAACCGATAAGATAGCAGAATGACTTATTAAGGAGATCCCGATGCAGACCTTTGCCGCGGTGTTCCGTGATCCGACCGTCCCGGCCGCAATCGAGCCTGTCACGCTGGATGATCCGGCCGCGGGCGAGGTCAGGGTCCGCCTTTCGGGCTGTGGCCTGTGCCATACGGATTTCCTGGCCGCCAGCGGCGCGCTGCCCTTTCCCCTGCCGGCGGTGCTGGGCCATGAGGGGGCGGGTGTGGTCGAGGCCGTCGGTCCCGGCGGCGATTCCGCGCTGATCGGCCGCTCGGTGGTCCTGTCCTTTCGCAGCTGCGGCACCTGCCCTCGATGCCGGGCCGCGCAATCGCCCTATTGCGACGACAAGCGCGCGCTGAACTTCTCGGGCCGCCGCCCGGATGGCACGAGCCCGTTCCGCGACCGCGAGGGCCAGCCTCTCGGTGCCTGCTTCTTCGGCCAGTCGAGCCTCGCCCGGCATGCCAATGTCCCACTTCGCAACCTTGTCGAGGTGCCGCCGCGGGACGACCTCTGGATGCTCGGCGCCTTGGGATGCGGGTTGCAGACCGGCGCCGGCGCGGTGTTGAACGTGCTCAAGCCCGAGGTCGGCGCCTCGGTCGTCATCCTCGGTCTGGGCGCGGTGGGCATGGCGGCGCTGATGGCGGCCAAGGCCTCGGGCGCCGATCCGATCATCGCCGTCGACCGCTCGCCCGAGCGGCTGGAGCTGGCCCGCGATTTCGGGGCGACCCACGCGCTGCTGGCGGCGGGCGCGGATGTCGCGGGCCAGATCCACCAGATCACCGGCGGCGGCGCGGCCTATGCGGTGGAATGCGCGGGCAGCCCGGTGACGGCGGCTCTGGCGCTGGATGCGCTGGCGATGCTGGGCAAGGCCGCGATCTGCGGCGCGGCTGCGGGGCAGGGGCCTTTGATGCTCGATCCGCAAAAACTGCTCTACGGCCGCAGTTTGCGCGGTGTGGTGCAGGGGGACAGCGAGCCTTCGGTCTTCATCCCGCATCTGTTGCGGCTGCAAGCGGCGGGATTGTTCCCCTTCGAGCGGCTGGTGACGGGCTTTGATTTCGACGACATCGGCGCCGCGCTGGCCGCCGCCAGGGAAGGGCGCGCGGTGAAGGCCGTGGCGCGCATGGCATGATCCTCTACAGCCATCCCTTTTCCGGCAACGGCTGGAAAGTCCGCCTGTTCCTGTCGCTGATCGGGCAGGCCTGCGAGATCCGCGCCGTCGACATGTCGGGCGGCGAGAACCGCAGCCCCGGCTTCCTCGCCCTCAATCCGCGCGGGCAGGTGCCGGTGCTGGTGCTGCCCGAGGGGGTGCTGTGGGACAGTCAGGCGATTCTCGTCTACCTCGCCGATCGCTATGCGCCGGATTGGGCGGGGCACGACGGCTTCCAGCGCGCCGCGGTGGCGCAATGGCTGTCCTTCGCCGCGAAAGAGGTGGCGACCGGCCTGCAGGCACTGCGGCTGCACCGGCTGATGGGCCGACCGCTGGATGTGCCGGCGGCGACGGCTACGGCCGAGGCGTCGCTGGCCGTGCTCGAGGGTTGGCTTGCAACCCGTGACTGGCTGGTCGGCGACGTCCCGACCCTCGCCGATGTTGCAGTCTACCCCTATGTCTCGCTGGCGGGCGAGGCGGGGGCGGGCGAGGCGGGCCTGTCGCTGGATGCGACGCCCGCGATCCGCCGCTGGATCGGCCGGATCGAGGCGCTGCCGGGCTACCGTCCGCTGGCGGGTTAAAGGAGGCCGATGCGCCGCGCCCAGTCGCCCATCGCCGCCGCCGCCTCGGCCGGACGCTCGACCGGCATCGCGTGGCTCGCCCCCTCGATCGCCCTCGCGGTGACACGCGGGCCGAGTTCCTCTGCGATCTCGGCCTCGGTGCCTGCCGGGCGGAACGGGTCCTGCGCCCCGCGCAGATCGAGGATCGGCGCGATCCCGGCCGGGCGCCAATCCTCGGGCCGGGTCGCGGCGCGGGCTTTGCGCTGCATCTCGACCACCGCGGGATGCCAGCCGGTCAGCCACTCGGCCGGATCGTTGCCCTCGGCGAAGAAGGCCAGTTTCAAGGCGGCCAGCCGGTCAGCCTCCGATGTGGCCGGATCGTTGATCTCGGTGATCGCGCGGCTGAGTTCTGGCGGCCAGGCCTTGGCCCCGGCGGCCAGAAACACCACGCCGGACACGAAGTCCGGATGATCCTGCGCCACGCAGCGCGCGATCCAGGCGCCATAGGCATGACCGGCGACGATGGCCCGGCCGCCCTCGGCCCGGATGATATCCGCCAGATCCCCGGCGAGGTCGTGGAAGGTCACCCCCTCCATCGGCCCGACCGAGGGGGCGATGCCCCGCGGCTCGGGGCGCAACACGCGGAAACCCTGCTGCACCAAACCAGCCGCAAGCGGCGCCATCTCGGCCCCGCAGCGGCCGGTCGAGGCGATCAGCACCACCAGCGGCCCCGTGCCATCGGCCCGGTAGCCAAGCTGGCGCGGACCCAGATCCAACACAGTGGGTTCATCGGTGACGGGCGGGAATTCTGGCATGGGTTGAAGAACTTCGCAGGTGGTTGACTTCGCTCGAGCGCCTATCATACATAAAACTATCTTTTATGCAATTGGCCGCGCCGAGGCGGCAATCCGGGGGATTCATGACCATCACCATCAGCCGCGCCGAGGGCATCGCCCGAATCGAGATCGACGTCCCGCCGGTCAATGCCATCACCCTGCAGGATTACGCCGACATCCGCGATGCCTTCCGCGCCGCGCAGGATTGGCACGATGTCAACGTCATCCTGTTCACCGCGACCGGGCGCAAGGCCTTCTGCGCCGGGCTCGACCTGAACGAATTCCTCGCCGCGACCATCGACCAAGACCCGGGCCGCGCCCGCATCGTCCGTGATTGCTTCGCCGCCGTGCGCCATGCCCCGGTGCCGGTGATCTGCGCGATCAACGGCCCGGCTCTGGGGGCGGGGGCGGTGCTGGCCTCCTGCGCCGACATCCGCATCGCCGCCGACCATGTCCGCTTTTCGACGCCCGAGATCAACGTCGGCCGCTGCGGCGGGGCCTCGCACATGATGCGCCACCTGCCGCAGGGCGTGCTGCGCCAGATGTATTTCACCGCCCGCCCGCTGTCGGTGCAGGAGGCGGCGACCTATGGCTTCGTGCAGAAGATCGTCCCCTATGAGGACCTCGATGCCGAGGCGATGGCGCTGGCGCGCGAGATCGCGGCCAAGGCGCCGATCGGGCTGCGCATGGCCAAGGAGGCGCTGAACAAGGTCGAGTTCATGCAGACCGAGGACGGCTACCAGCTGGAGCAGAGCTATTCGACCGCGCTGATGGCCACCGAGGACGCGCGCGAGGCGACCCGCGCCGTGGTCGAGAAACGCGCGCCGGTCTGGAAGGGCCGCTGACATGCCGGTGCTGACGCTGGCGGACGGCCATGGGCTGGCCTATGCGGTCACCGGCCCCGAGGGCGCGCCCTGGCTGGTGCTCGGCAATTCGCTGATGACCACGCAGGCGATTTGGGCCGAACAGGTCGCCGCCTTCTCGGACCGGTTCCGGGTGCTGACCTGGGATCAGCGCGGCCATGGGGCCTCGGCCCTCCCGGCCGGTCCCCTGGACATGGCGACGCTCGCGGCGGATCTGGTCGCGCTGTGCGAGGCGCTCGATGTGACCGGGGCCACCTATGTCGGCCTGTCGATGGGCGTGCCGACCGGCCTGACCGCGCTGCCTGCGCTTGTCGGCCGTGTCAGCCAGCTGGTGTTGGTCGATGGCCTCGCCGCCTCGTCCGGCGCGGCCTTCTGGGACGAGCGCATCGGTTTCGCGCGTGCGAACGGCATGGCGGCGCTGGCCGCACAGACCGCTGCGCGCTGGTTGCCTTCGGCTGTCGCCAAAAGGCCGGAACTGGAGGCGATGATCGCCTCCGTCCCGCTGGAGGGCTTCGCCGCCTGCGCCCATGCCCTGCGCGGCTATGACGCCCGCGCGGCGTTCGAGGATTTCGCCGGGCCGGTCCTGCTGATCGCCGGCGAGGCTGACGCGCGGATCGTGCCGGGAATGCAGGCGCTCGCTTCCAGCAGGCCGGGCACGCGGCTGGCGCTGGTGCCCGGCGCCGGGCATCTGCCCTGTTTCGAGGCTCCTGAGCGGTTCAACGCCTTGCTTGCCGAAACTCTATAATCATAAAAGATAGTCTATTGATTCATATAGGGTCGGCAGGCTATGCTGACCCTGTTGCAAGAGAGGCCCCGCCGCGATGATCCTCATGTGGTCACCCAAATCCCCCTTTGTGCGCAAGGTGATGATCCTCGCGCATGAGCTGGGCATCGCCGAGGCGCTGGCGCTGCAGCGCGAGGTGGCGGTGCCGCGCGGCGTCCCCAATCCCGCGATCCTGGCGGTCAATCCGCTGGGCAAGATCCCTGCCCTGATCCGCGACGAGGGCCCGGCGCTGATCGGCTCGGCCCAGATCCTCGATTATCTCTGCGAGATCACGCCGGGCGGGCGGGCCCTGCTGCCCGCCTCGGGCGAGGCGCGGGTGATGCAGCTGCGCTGGCAGGCGCTGGCCGACCAGCTGACCGAGGTGCTGCTCGACTGGCGCATCGCCGCGACCGGCCCGCTGGGCATCGACGCCGCGCGTCGCGCCAGCTTCGAGGCCAAGACGCGCGCCGGCATGGCCCTGTTCGAGGCGGAGGCACCGCTCCTGCGCGCCGCGCCCTTCGGCCCCGGGCCGATCGCCCTGACCTGCGCGCTGGGTCAGCTTGATTTCCGCTATCCTGACTGCGGCTGGCGCGCCGCCTTTCCCGCGCTCACCCGCTTCGCCGCCGAGACGGCCGGCAGACCCTCGGTCGCGGCGACGGCCATCGTCAACGATCAGGGCGATTCCGGCCCCGACCTTCAGCTTACCTTCGAGTGACCCATGCCCGGACCCCTTTCCCATATCCGCGTCCTTGACCTGAGCCGCATCATGGCCGGCCCCTGGTGTACCCAGATGCTGGCCGATCTCGGTGCCGAGGTCATCAAGGTCGAGCGCGACGGCGTAGGCGACGATACCCGCCGCTGGGGTCCGCCCTGGCTCAAGGACGAGGCCGGTGCCGATACCGGCGAGAGCGGCTATTACCTTTCGGTCAATCGCGGCAAGCGCTCGGTCGCGGTCGACCTTGCCTCGGCCGAGGGGCAGGAGGTGGTGCGCCGCATCGCCGCCACCGCCGATATCGTGGTCGAGAATTTCCGCCCCGGCACGCTGGAACGCTACGGCCTCGGCTATGCCGATCTGAAGGCGGTGAAGCCCGACCTGATCTTCGCCTCGATCACCGGCTTCGGCGCGACCGGGCCCCGCCGCAATGATTCCGCCTATGATTTCATGATCCAGGCCATGGGCGGGCTGATGAGCGTGACCGGCGAGGCCGATGGCCAGCCGGGCGGCGGGCCGCAGAAGGTCGGCGTGCCGATCGTCGACATCATGACCGGCATGTATACCTGCATCGCCTGCCTCGCCGCGTTGGCGAACCGCGAGAGGACCGGGCAGGGCGACCAGATCGACATCGCCATGCTCGATGTCTCGGTGGCGATGCTGGCCAATCAGGCGATGAACTACCTCGTGTCGGGCAAGGCGCCGACCCGCAAGGGCAACCGGCATCCGAACATCCAGCCGCAGGATGTGTTCCCTGTGGCCGATGGCTACATGGTCGTCGCGGTCGGCAATGACGAGCAATTCGCGCGGTTTGCCGCTGTGCTGGGCATGCCCGGCTGGGCCGAGGATCCGCGCTATCGCACCAATGCCGCGCGGGTCGAGAACCTTTCGACGCTGCATCCGGCGATCTGCGAACGGTTGCAGACCGCAGCCCTCGCGCACTGGCTGGAACAGCTGACGGCGGCCAAAGTGCCCTGCGGCCCGATCAACACCGTCCCGATGGTCTTCGACGAGCCACAGGTGCTGGCCCGGGCGATGAAGCAGGCGCTGCCGCACCCCCTCGCCGGAACCGTGCCGCAGGTGGTGAGCCCGATGCGCTTTGCTGCCGCGCCTCTGGTGTTCGACCGTGCCCCGCCGCTGCTGGGGGCCGATACCGATGCGATCCTTGCGGAGCTGGGGCTGTGACCATGGGAGTTGATGCCCCGATGACGTCGCGCATTTCGCTCCCCGACCGCGACGGGATGGACGACGCACAGCGCCGTGTCTTCGACATGATCGTCAGGGGGCGTCGCGGTGTGCTGGTGGGGCCGCTGCGCGCCGCCCTGCACAACCCGCAACTGGCCGAGCGATGGAGCCAGCTGGGCGAGACCCTGCGCTTCGACACGCGGCTCGATCCGAAGCATTCCGAACTGGCGGTCCTGCTGACCGCCCGGCGCTGGAACAGCCAGCTGGAATGGGCGATCCACCGCCGCGATTCCGAACGCGCCGGCATCCGCGCCGAGGTGATCGAGGCGATCCGAACCGGGCAGGTGCCGCCGCTCGACGGCCCGCACGAGATCGCGATCTACGATTACAGCGTCGAGCTTCTGTCGGGCGGCAATGTCGGCGATGCGGCCTATGCCGCCGTCGTCGCCCTCTGGGGCGAGGCGGGTGTGGTCGAGCTGACCGCGCTGATCGGCTATTACGCGCTGGTCGCGGCGACGCTCAACGTGCACCGCATCCCGCTGCCCGAAGGCTCCATCGCCGAGCTCGAGGTCGGCGACCTGCATCGCTTTGCCGAGCTTCCGGCGCGACCGATCCCCGCTTGATTGCTTCGGTCATAAAATCTAGCTTTAGGCTTCAAAGCGAATGCCAGCCTGGAGCCCGCCATGAATGACGCCGCCAACACGCTGAAGAAAAGTGCGGTTTCCCGCTACCTTCAGCTCTCCAGCCTGTTCCGGCGCCGTATCGACACCGGCGAGTGGAAGACCGGCCAGCAGATCCCGACGGTCGAGGAACTGGCCAGGGAATGCGGCGTCGCCACGATGACCATCCGGCAGGCGCTCAACATCCTCGAACAGGAGGGGCTGATCGAGCGTTTCCGCGCCAAGGGCACCTTCGTCAAGGAGCGCCCGAAGCAGGATCTGTGGTGTCAGGTGCAGACCGATTTCTCGGGCCTGCTGATCGGCCGCGACGGGGCGGAGATCGAGGTGCTGTCGATCGAACCCGGCGCCTCGCTGCCGATGCGCCACAGCGACATCGGCCGTTGCGCCGAGAGCTATCGCCACCTGCGCCGCCGCCATACCCGCGACGGCAAGGCCTTCCTTCTGGCCGATGTCTTTATTTCGGAACGGATCCTGCCCCTGATCCCCGAGGCCGATTTTTCGCGCAAGACGGCGCTGCGGCTGGTGGCGGATGTGGCGCAGCTGACCATCGCCCAGGCGCATCAGACCCTGACCATCGGCATGCCCGACATGGTCGTGGCCGAGATGCTGAACATCAGCCTGACCGACCCGATTGCCCGGGTGGAGCGCTCGGCCGTCGATGAAACCGGCGAGTTGGTGCTGTTCGCCGACGGCTTCTACCGCGGCGATCAGGTTCGTATCGACTTCAAGCTGTAGTCACAAAAACTATTAAAGCATAATATTGACATTTAGCCGCGCGGGTGGCAGGTTCCTCCCGCGTGATCGAGGAGCATGGCATGAAATCTGTATCGCTGGGCGGCACCGGGCTGAAGGTGTCCGAACTGTGTTTCGGCACCATGTCCTTCGGATCCTACAGCGACGTCTCGACGGCGAAGGCGATGATGGCCGCCTGTCTGGACCTGGGCATCAACTTCTTCGACTGCGCCAATTCCTATGCCGGCATGGGCAAGGCCGAGGCGATCCTCGGCGAATGCCTGTCCGAGCTCGACCGCCAGAAGCTGGTCATCACCACCAAGGTCTGCCGTCCGATGTCGCAGGACATGAACGGCTCGGGCCTGTCGCGCCGCCATATCATGCAGGAGGTCGAGAACAGCCTGCGCCGCCTGCGCACTGATTACATCGACGTCTATTTCGCCCATCACTACGACCCGGCCACCCGCCCCGAGGAGACGCTGCGCGCCTTCGAGGATCTGCGCCGTCAGGGCAAGATCGTCTATGCCGGCGTGTCGAACTGGGCGGCGTGGCGGGTCGCGGATGCCTTGGGGATCTCGGCGCGCGAGGGGCTGGTGGGCTTCGACGTGCTGCAGCCGATGTACAACCTCGTGAAGCGTCAGGCCGAGGATGAGCTTTTCCCGCTGGCCGAAGCGAAGAAGCTGGGCGTGATGGTCTTCTCGCCCTTGGCGAGCGGCCTTCTGACCCGCGCCAATGCCGATCCCGATGGTCCGCGCCAGGGCCGTCTGGCCGAGGCGCGTTACCTCAAGCGCTATGAGGACCGGCAGAATTTCGAGGTGGCGCGCGATTTCTGCGCCATCGCCGACGAGATGGGCGTGGACCCCGCCGCGCTGGCCGTCGCCTGGTGCGCGAGCCATCCCGCCGTCACCACCCCCATCATCGGCGCCGAGACGGTCGACCAGATCGCCGGCTACGTCGCCGCCACCGAGATCTCGCTCACGCCCGAACAGCGGGCGCGGATTTCCGCCCTCACCGAGCGGCCGGATTACGAGATCGAACGCAAGATCGACTGACAGGACCAAGATCATGGCATCGGAACCGATCCTCCTCGATCATCTGATCGACAATGCCGCCGCCGAGGGCGGGCCGCGCGCCGAGCTGCGCGATCCCGGCAACCTCGACGAGGTGGTGGCGCTGGTTGCGCAAGCCGATTCCGCGACGGTGGACCGGGCCGTGCGCTCGGCCCATGCCGCCTTTGCCGGTTGGCGGGACACGCCGCTGGCCGAGCGCAGCGCCCGTCTGCGCGCCGCCGCGGATACGCTGATCGCCGCCGCCGATGAGGTCACCGCGATCATGGCCCGGGAATCGGGCATGCTGCCCGGCACCAACAAGGCCGAGATCGGCATGGCCGCGGCCATCGTGCGCGACAATGCCGACCATGCGGAGAGCAGCCTCGCCCCCGCCTGCTTCGAGGATGCCGAGAGCACGGTCGAGGTCGAGAAGGTCGCGGTCGGCGTGATCGCCGCCATCGTGCCGTGGAACGCACCGGTGATCCTGGCCATGCGCAAGGTCTCGCCGGCGCTGGCGGTGGGCAACACCGTCGTCGTCAAGACCGCGCCCACCGCGCCGATCGGGCTGACCCGCCTGCTGCACGCCTTTGCCGCGCATTTCCCCGCCGGCGTCGTCAACGTGGTGCAGGGCGGCGGCGAGACCGGCTCGGCGCTGGTCGGGCATCCGCTGGTCGCGCGGGTGTCCTTCACCGGCGGCCTCAAGGTCGCGCAGATCATCATGAAACAGGCCGCCGCCGATCTGAAGCGCGTCAGCTTCGAACTGGGCGGCAACGATCCGGCGATCCTGTTGCCCGATGCCGATCTCGACAAGGCGGTGCCGCGCATCATGGGCGGCGCCTTCCGCCGCGCCGGGCAGTTCTGCTTCGCGGTGAAGCGCGTCTATGTCCCCCGGGCGCTGGCGCCCGAGCTGATCGCGCGGATGAAGGCCGATCTCGACAAGTTCGTCGTCGGCCACCCGCTGACCGCCGGGGTGACCGTCGGCCCGATCAACAACAAGGGCCAGTTCGACTATCTGCTGGGCCTGCGCCAGCGCGTCCGGGCTTCGGGCGCAACCTATCTGGAAGGCGGCAGCAAGGCCGACCCGCAGCTTTGGGACAAGGGCCATTACATGATGCCCGCCCTCGTCACCGATATCGACCCCGAGCACGAGCTGGTCACCACCGAGCAATTCGGCCCGATCCTGCCCATCGTCGTCTATGACGACCTCGACGCGGTGCTCGACAGCATCAACGCGGGCGAGCTGGGCCTCGGCTCCTCGGTCTGGGGCGAGGATCTGGACGCGGCGCTCGACGTGGCGCGGCGGATCGAGGCTGGCATGACCTTCATCAACAACGCGGGCACCTCGCGGCTGGGGCAGCGCCACATGCCGTTCGGCGGCGTCAAGCGCAGCGGTATCGGGCGCGAAAGCTCGCCCGTCGGGCTGGGCGAACATTACGCCCTGCACGCGATGAACTATCACAAGTGAGACGGCCATGAGCGACATTCCCACCCTCCGCAATTACGTCGCCGGGCAATGGCTGGGCGAGGCCGCGCCGTTCGAGGTCCGTGATCCCGGACAGCGCGCCACGATCCTCGCCCATGTGGTGCCCGCCGATGCGGCCCTCGTCGATCAGGCGGTGAGCGCTGCGGCCCGCGCGCAGAAGCTCTGGGCCCGCGTGCCGGTGGCCGAGCGCGCCGCCGCGGTGCTGGCCGCTGCCGACCGGATCGAGGCCGAGGCCGACAAGGGGCTCGACGGTCTGGTGCGCGATGTGGTGCTGGAAACCGGCATGCTGCCCGCCGAGATCACGCTGGAATTCCGCGGCGCCGCCTTTGCCGCGCGCGACAATGTCGAGGCCGCGCAAGTGGCGCTGGAGCCGCAGGTGCTGGAGGACGAAACCTCGATCGTGCGCATCGAGCGCCGTCCGATCGGCGTCGTCGCCGCCATCGTGCCATGGAACGCGCCGATCGTGCTGATGATCCGCAAATTCGCCCCGGCGCTGGTCGCTGGTTGCGCGCTGGTGGTGAAGACCCCGCCGACCGCGCCCATCGGCATCACCAGACTGCTGGCCGGGCTGGCCGAGTTGTTCCCGGCCGGTGTCATCAACGTCGTGCACGGCTTCGGCGAGGCGGGGGCGGCATTGTCCGCGCATCCCCTCGTGCGGCTTGTCAGCTTCACCGGCGGCGGGGTGGCGGCGCGGGCGATCATGGCGACGGCAGCGGACACGATGAAGAACGTGCAGTTCGAGCTGGGCGGCAATGATGCCGCCATCGTGCTGGACGATTTCGACATCGAGAAACAGATCCCGATGCTGATGGCCGGGGCCTTTCACCGTTCGGGGCAGTTCTGCTTCGCGATCAAGCGCCTCTATGTGCCGGATGCGATCTATGACCGCGTGTTCGACGCGATGGCGGCCTATCTGGATGCGCAGAAGATCGGCCATCCGCTGGATCCGGCAACGACCTTCGGGCCGATCAACAACAAGGGCCAGTTCGATTTCCTGCAAGGGCTGATCGCCCGCAGCCGCGCCGCCGGGGCCGAGCTGATCGAACTGGGGACGCCGGTCGATCCCGCGCGGTGGGACGCGGGCAATTACATGAAGCCGGTTCTGGTGCGCGACGCCGCGCCGGGGCTGGAGGCGGTGACCTGCGAGCAGTTCGGGCCGGTTCTGCCCGTGCTGCGCTACCATGACCTCGATGCGGTCGTGGCGCAGGCGAACGGGACGGAATACGGGTTGGGCTCGTCGATCTGGACCAGTGACGAGGGACGCGGCAAGGCTCTGGCACGTCGGCTGGACGCCGGCATGACCTTCATCAACAAGAACGCGCAATCACGGCTTGGCCGACGGCACATGCCGTTCGGCGGGATCAAGCAGAGCGGCATCGGCAGCGAGAATGCCGAATACGGCCTGCATGAATTCACCGAGATCCACGCGATCAACATTCACAAGGCCTGAGCGATGCAGGAACTGGAACAACAGGGGCTGCTCGCGGGGAAAGTGGCACTGGTCACGGGCGGGCTTTCGGGCATCGGCCGGGCCATTGCCCGCAGCTTCGTCGAGGCGGGGGCGATCGTGATCGTGGCCGATCTCTCGGTCACACCCGGGACGGTGGCCCGCTGCGAAACCGGTGATGCCCATCGCTGCGACGTCGCGGACGAGGCCTCGGTCATGGCGCTGGCCGAGACCCTCGCCGCCCGGCACGAGGGGCTCGACATCCTCGTCAATTGCGCGGGGATGCCGCAGAAGCCGGTGGCGCTGGCCGAGGCAAGCGTGGCGGAATGGGACCGCCTGTTCGCGGTCAACGCGCGCTCGGTCTTCGTGATGACCAAGCATTTCCTGCCCGCGCTGGCCCGGCGCAAGGGCAATGTCATCAACATCTGCTCGACGGTCGGCGCCCAGGCAAAACCGGGCCTCGCGGCCTATGGCGCCTCGAAAGCGGCGGCTATTGCCACGACCAAGGCCCTGGCTCTGGAACTGGCGGGGCAGGGGATACGGGTCAACGGCATCAGTCCGGGCGCGGTGGAAACGCCGATGCTGACCGGCTTTGCCGATGGCGACCCGGCCGAGATCAAGGCCGCCTTTGCCCGTCTGGTCCCGCTGGGCGAGATCGTCCAGCCCGATGATGTGGCGGGTGCGGCGCTCTATCTCGGCTCGTCGCTGGGGCGGCTGGTCACGGGGGTCATCATCACCGTCGACGGGGGACGCACCGCCTGACCGGGCGGGCGAGGGGAGGGGCTATGATGAAACACCTGCTTGCCGTTGCGATCCTGCCCTCGCGGCTGTCAACGACTCTGGGCGCCATCTCCATTTCCGCCATGGCGCTGCACATCTCGGCCGAGGTCCTGTCACGGCTGATCTGGGGTCAGAGCCTGTTCGGCACCATCGAGATCATTTCGTACTACTACATGGTCGCCGCGTCCTTCCTGCCGCTCGCCAGCGCGCAGTTGCAGGGGCAGATGATCAGCACCGATGTCTTCGCCAAGATCGTTCCGGCGCGGCTGCGCCCAGTCACGGATTTCCTGGGCCGGCTGGTGTCACTCGCAACCTGCGGGATGCTGATCTGGGCCGCCTGGGCGCAGGCTCTGTCCAAGACCCGCGTGAATGAAGCGATTTCCGGTCTGGGCGCGCCGGTTCTGGTCTGGCCGTCGCGCTGGATGCTGGTCATCGGGCTGGGGGCGCTGCTTCTGGCGCAGCTGATCCAGCTGCCGCGCGGCATCGCCTCGGACGAGGACGCGCCGCCCGGAACCGGGGAGCGCGGATGACCATGCCCGTTGATCCGCGGCCTGGCCGCAGGGGAGCCGTTACCTATGAATCCTGAACTCGGTTTCTATTCGCTGGGCGCCTTGATGGTGCTGCTGGTGCTGCGCGTGCCAATCGGTCTGGCGCTGACCGCGGTGGCCTTTGTCGGCCTCTACCTGCTGCGGGGCTTCAATCCCGCCTTCGGTGTGCTGAAGGCCACGCCCTTCGAATTCGTCGCCCATTGGACGCTCTCGGCCGTGCCCATGTTCGTGCTGATCGGCGCCATCGCCGCGCATTCGGGCATGGTGGGACGGATCTTCCGGGCGCTGAAGCTCTGGGTCGGCTGGCTGCCCGGCGGGCTTGCCATCGCCACCAGCTTCGCCGGGGCCGGTTTCGCGGCCATGTCGGGCTCGAGTCTGGCGACCACCGCCGCGATGGGGCGCATCGCCGTGCCGGAGATGCTGAAGGAAGGCTATCAGCCCGCCCTCGCGACCGGGGTCGCCACCGCGGTCGGCACGATCGGCGCGTTGATCCCGCCCTCGATCATCATGGTGATCTACGCCACCTTCGCCGAAGTGTCCGCCTCGAAGATGCTGATCGCCGGGGTCATCCCGGGCATCCTGACCGCCATCGCCTATGCCAGCCTTGTCGCGATCCGCTGCCTGATAAACCCGGACCTCGCGCCGGTCATCGCCCGGCGGCAGGCCGAGCGGCGCGAGCATCTGCGCGGCTTCCTTGACGTCCTGCCGGTGCTGATCCTGGCCCTGGGCATCACGGGTTCGATCTATGCCGGGATCGCCACCTCGACCGAGGCGGCGGGCTTCGGCGTCCTGCTGACGCTGATTATCGTGATGGCGCAACGGGTGCTGAGCTGGCGGGGCCTCAGGGATTCGATCTACGAGACGACCGTGACGACCGCTTCGATCTTCCTGATCGCCATCGGTGCGGCGATGATGACGCAATTCCTGGCCTTTACCGGGATGCCGAGGGTCCTGTCCGGCGCCATCATGGGGATCACCGCGGATCCGGTCGGCATCATGCTCATCTGCTGCCTGCTCTACCTGATCCTCGGCTGCTTCCTCGACCCGATGGGGGTCATGCTGCTGACCCTGCCGATCATCCTGCCGATCATCGACAACGCCGGGATCAACCCGATCTGGGCGGGCGTGATCCTGGTCAAGATGCTGGAGGTGGGGCTGCTGACGCCGCCGGTGGGGCTGAACTGCTTTGTCATGAAAAGCACGCTGGGCGGGCAGGTCTCGTTGGGAACGATCATCAGGGGCACCAGCTGGTTCCTGACGGTCGAAGCGGTCGTCGTCGCCCTGATGCTGGCCTTCCCGCAGATCATCCTCTTCCTGCCCTCGCTGATGGATTGACCTGTCGAAACGGCGCGCGAGGGCGCGCCGTTTTCGTACCGGCCCGAGCGAAACAACAATAGACTAAAAGCTATGTTTATATATGATAGGGATCGAACGACGAATCGCTTCGATCACTCTTGGGAGGAATGTGAATGAAATCCGCACTCATCACGCGCATGGCGGGCGCCTCGGCCGTGGCGCTGCTCGGTGTCGGCGCCGTACCCGCGCTGGCGCAGACGAGCTATGTCTATGGCGACTTCGCCAGCCCCTCCGAGCCCCGCACCGAAGGCTCGGTGAAGCCGTGGCTGCAAGCGCTCGAGGACGCCTCGAACGGGACGATCACGACCGACTACATCGGCGCGGGCGCCGTGGTGACGGCCCGCAACACGCTGCAAAGCCTGACCGACGGTCTGGTCGACGGCGCGCTGGTTGCGGCGATCTATCAGCCGTCCGAACTGCCGGTCTCGGCGCTGCTGGTCAACATCGGCGCGCAAATGACCGATACGCTCGCCTCGACCGGCGCGCTGACCGAGGCGCTGATGCTGGGCTGCCCGGAATGCCGCACCGAGCTGGAGAACTACAACGTCCAGACGCTCGGCTCCTGGGCCATGCCGTCCTATTCGCTGCTGTGTCGTGAGCCGATCCAGAGCCTCGCTGACGCCCAGGGCCTGCGCATCCGCGCCTCGGGGCATATGGTGACGCTGGCACAGGCGATTGGCGCGACGCCGATCAACCTGACCATCACCGAGACCTTCGAGGCCCTGCAGCGCAACCAGGCCGATTGCACCTTCGGCTCGATCGTCTGGCTCGACAGCCTCTCGCTGGGCGACGTGGTGCGCAACATTGTCCGCGTCGATGCCGGCGCCGTGGTGACCACCTCGATGTTCAACGTCCGCCGCGACCTCTGGCAAGAGATGGACGAGGCCACGCGCCAGGTCTTTCTCGACACCGTGCCGACCGCCGTGGCCAACAACGCTTTCGCCTATATTGAGGCCGACGAGCGCGTGCTGGCCGAAGGCTATACCGTCGTGACCCCGGACGCCGATCTGGCCGAGGCGATCCGTGCCCAGGCCGAGCAGGACATCGCCAGCGCGGTCGCCGTGGCGCAGGCTGCAGGCGTCGCCAATGCTCAGGAGATCGTCGACAACTTCCTGCCGCTCTATCAGCGCTGGTATGATCTGACGCGCGGTGTCGAGACCGCCGAAGCCTTCGAGGAACTGCTCCGCACCGAAGTCTACGCGCATATCCCGGCGGATTTCTGATCGCGTTGACTGCCTGACCGGGCCCCGCCAAGGCGGGGCCCTCTTGCATCGTGGAGCCAGAGATGAATCCCGTAGACCTCGTGGCCGAGCGCCGCCAGATCGGCGCCGCCGAGCTGATCTGCCTGCGCGATGGCGCGGTAAGTTTCGGCGCGGACCTGTTCCCGGCGCTGACGTCGGCCGAGTTGCAGGCGGCCCTGCCCTCGGACGAGGCCGAGTGGCAGATCACCTTGCCGGTCAACGTCTTCCTCTGGCGGGACCGGGGAAGGACCGTGTTGTTTGACACCGGCTGCGGTTCCGCCATGGGCGCCTCGGGAGGGTTGCTGCCCCGCGCGCTGGCGCAGGTCGGCGTGCGGCCCGAAACGGTGGATGGCGTGGTGCTGACGCATATGCATCCCGACCATTCCAGCGGCCTGACCGACCGCACCACGGGCCGACCGCTGTTTCCCGCCGCCACCCTGCATGTCGCCCGGTCCGAGCTGGCCTATTGGTTCGACGATGCGGCGATGGCAGGCGCCGCCCCGCGCGAGCAGGCGCTCTATTTCCAGGAGTCGCGGGCGCAGGTGGCCCCCTATCTGCCGTCCGCGCACCGGTTCGAGCCGGGGGCCGAGGTCTTTCCCGGCCTGCAGGCGCTCGCCGCGCCCGGGCACACGCCGGGTCACACAGCGTTCCGCCTTGGCGATGTCCTGATTATCGGCGACCTGTTCCATGCCCCGGCGCTGCAACTGGCCCGCCCCGAGGCATGGGTCCGGTTCGATGTCGACGGCCCGACCGGGATCGCCTCGCGCCGACGCCTGCTGTCTCTGGCCCGGCGCGACCGCCTCACGTTGGCGGGCATGCATATGGAAAGCGGCTTTCAAGATCCGCCTTCCACCGCTGGGTAAAAGTTCCCCGCGGATGCCGATCGGCCGCAGGGCGAGGGGGATCACCGTCTCGCCCTGCGGCTCATCCCAGAGGAACGCCCCGGTTACTCTGCGCTCAAAGATTGCGGGGCAGCAATGCCCGGTCGAGCGAGATCCGCCCGCCACCGACCGCGACGAAATACAGCGTGATCGCCGACCAGATCAGCGACAGTTCGGCGCCGCGATATCCCTGACCCAACTGAACCCAGTGGAAATAGACCGTCACCAGCAGGATGATCGTGCAGCCCGCCGCCGCGAGCCGGGTCACAAGACCCAGGACCAGCAGCAGCCCCCCGCCGAATTCCGTCACCGCCAGGGCCACCGACCAGAAGGCGGCGGGCTGGAAGCCGATGCCGGCAACCATCTCGGCGGTCCCCAGCGGGTTGGTGATCTTGGGCCAGCCATGCACCATCAGCGCAAGGCCGCACATTACGCGCAGCCAGGTGAAGGCCAGCGGCGTGAGCCAGGTGTAAAGGGATCCGAGAGCGGGGATGACCAGCGGCCGGCCGGTCGTGAGATGTTTGGTGTCCATGTCATGTCTCCTGTGGCGCGCAGGCAGAATGCGGCGCCGAATGCGGTGTGGAGGCCGAAGCCTTCGGTAAGTCTCGGGGTCAGGAGATCGGGCGCGGTGGCCGGCGGGGTGGCCCTTCGGCGCGCATGGTCACCAGCCGGGCGGTTTCGGCAAAGGTCAGCGGGCTCTGCCCGGGTTCGAAATCCGGCAGCGCGGTCAGTCCGGGCAGGACGCAGGTGGCACAGGGCGCGGTGAAGCGCTCCGCCGGGTTCGCACGGGCGGGATCAACTCCGGGGATCGGGCAATGATCCAGCGCCGCGATGGCTCCGCCGCAGCCGATATCGGCCGCCGTCGGTGCGAGCGGCGTCGCCAGATTGGCAACCAGCACCAGCATGGCAAGGGCAAGGGTCAGGAAACGCATCGGAATCCGGTTCTGTTTCGGGGCCAAAATCCTGATCCGGTGACGGGGTACAACCGGAAAGTTGCCGCCTCACAGACTTGTCAGCGTCGCCCGACAGCCTGCCTCAGTCCATCATCGCGAAATAGGCGGCGCCGCGGTCGACCAGATCCTGATGGCGGCCGCTTTCGACGATGCGCCCTTCGTCCAGCACGACGATCCGGTCGGCGTGGCGGATGGTCTGCAGGCGATGGGCGATCACCAGCGTGGTGCGGCCTTCGGACAGCGCGTCGAGAGCGGCCTGCACCTTGCGTTCGGTGCCCCGGTCCAGGGCCGAGGTCGCCTCGTCCAAGAGCAGGATCGGCGGATTGCGCAGGAAGACGCGGGCGATGGCCACCCGCTGCTTTTGCCCGCCCGAGAGCATCACGCCGCGCTCGCCGACCATCGTATCCAGCCCCTGGGGCAGGCGCGCGACCATCTCGCCCAGCTGCGCCCTTTCGACCGCGTTCAGAACCTCGGCCTCGGTGGCGTCGAGCCGGCCATAGGCGATGTTCTCGCGCAGGGTGCCACCGAACAGGAACACGTCCTGCGACACCAGCCCCACCTGCTGGCGCAGACTGTCCAGCGTCATCCGCGCCACCGGGATGCCGTCGATCCGCACCTCGCCGCCGGTGGGGGCATAGAAACGCGGCAGCAGGGCCATCAGCGTGCTCTTGCCCGCGCCCGAAGGTCCGACCAGCGCCACCGTCTCGCCCGGCTCGACCGTCAGCGAGACTCCGTGCAGCACGCCCCGCGCGCCGTCATAGGCGAATTCCACGGCGTCGAACTCGATCCTGCCGCGGAACGCCGGGGCGGGACGGGCATCCGGCGCGTCGGCGATGCCGGGCTCTTCGGCCAGCAATGCCTGGAAACGCTGGAACCCGGCGATGCCGCGGGGATAGGTCTCGACCACCGCCGCGATCTTTTCCAGCGGCCGGAAGAAAACGCCCACCAGCAGCAGGAAGGCCACGAAGCTGCCCGTCGACAGCGACCCGGCAAAGACGAAGGCGGCCCCCGCCACCATCACCACCACCTGCACCAGCCGGAGCCCCATGTAATGCAGCGTCGTCGCCGCCGCCATGATGCGGTAGGCGTCGAGCTTGGTCTCACGGTAGCCCTGGTTCGCCCGGGCAAAGAGCGCGTTCTCATGCGCTTCGTTGGTGAAGGCCTGAACGACGCGGATCCCGCCCAGCGTCTCTTCCAGCCGGACGTTGAACTGCCCGACCCGGCCATAGATCGCCTGCCAGGCATGGGTCATCCGCCCGCCATAGACCGCCAGCAGCAACACCATCACCGGCACGATCACCGCGGTCATCAGCGCCAGCGGCATATGCAGCCAGAGCATCAGCGCAAAGGCGCCCGCGAAGGTCATGATGGCGATGAACAGATCCTCGGGGCCGTGATGCGCGACCTCGCCGATTTCCTCCAGGTCGCGGGTCACCCGGGCGACCAGCTTGCCGGTCTCGGCCTTGTCGAACCAGCCCCAGTTGAGCCGGGTCAGATGCTCGAAAGCCCGGGCGCGCATCTCGGTCTCGATGTTGATCCCCAGCTTGTGGCCCCAGTAGATCACCACCGCCATCAGTCCCGCATTCACCACATAGACCACGACCAGCGCCACGGCGGCCCAGATCGTCAGGCCGAATTCTCCGCGCGGCAGCAGGTGGTCGATGAAGCCCGCGATGGCCAGCGGAAAGGCCAGTTCCAGCAGCCCCGACAGAACAGCGCAGCCGAAGTCCAGCCAGAACAAGCGCATGTGCGGACGGTAATACGAGAAGAATTCGGCGAGCATCGGGTCCTCTTCGACAATGCGTGTAGCTGGCCGAGGGCTGGCTCCGGTCCGGTTTGTGCCCCCATTTGCGCCCGTTCGCAAGGCAAGGGCGTTTGACCGCGCCCCCGCTTGTGGCTACACCCGACCTGCCAGCCACGAGCCCGCCGTTCCGCACCGACTCCAACCACGGACAGGAGGCTCGCCCATGCCCACCGCTACCGGAATGCTGCCCTACGGGGCCGACGACGTGCTGCCGCCTCTGGCCGCGCAGGCCCGCAGCCTCGACGCCCGGGTCGAAGAGCGCAGCGGCGCGCTGACCATCCAGGCCAGCGCCGCCCAGGTTACCGCGACCGCCCATCCGCGCGGTGTGCAGCTCACCATTACCGCCGCCGAACCCGGGTTGGTGGGCGAGCTGATCGACCTGCTGAACGGCTTCTGCACCGCCCGCTTCCAGGCCGCGCCGCAGTGGACGGGTCTTGAGCCGCCGAAAATGACCATGACCGAGCTGGTCTCGATCACGCCGCTCTCACCGAATTTCCGGCGGGTGCGGCTGAAGGGGGATTTCTCGGCCTTCCTCGACGGGAAGGGCCTTCATTTCCGCTTCGTCATCGGCCCCGAGGGCGCCGACTGGCCGCGCATGGGCGAGAATGGCGTGGAATGGCCGGGGGGCGTCGATGCCTGGCATCGCCCGCCTTACACGATCTCGGCGCTGGATCCGCGGGGCTGCTGGCTGGAGACCGATGTCTTCCTGCACGAGGGCGGGCGCGTCACCGACTGGACCGAGACCGCGCAGCCCGGCGAGGCGATGATGATCGCGGGTCCCGGCGGAAAGGCGGTGCGCCAGGCGCCCTGGCTGGGGCTGGTGGGCGACGAGACGGCGCTGCCGGTGATCCTGCGGACCTTGCAGGCCGCCGCACCCGGCACCAGCGGGCAGGCCTTCATCCTGGTTCCCGACCGTGCCGATGCGCAGCCCGTCGCCTGCCCCGAAGGCGTGGACGTGACCTGGGTCGAACGCGGCGCGGGACAGGACCTGCTGGCGCTGCTGCGTCGCCTGTCGCTGCCCGAGGGGCCGCGCTCGGTCTTCCTGGCCGGCGAACGGGCCGAGGCGATGGCCGCGCGCGAGATCGCGGCCGGCATGGGCCTCGGGCCCGACGAATTCCGCGCTGCCAGCTACTGGACGCAGGGCTGGGTGCCTCCCGAGAGCCAGCGCAAGCCCCGGCCCCGCCTTCAGGCCGGCTGAGCGGCGGCTCTTTTCACGCCCGCCGCCGGGGAATCGGCAGCGGGCGCCCGGTCTCGGGGTCGTCGAGGAGGCGCACCGGCAGGCCGAAGACGTCCTCGACCCGCGCGGCGGTCAGCACCTCGGCAGGCGTGCCCTCGGCCTTGAGCCGCCCCTCGTGCAGCAGGATCAACCGGTCGGCATAACGGGCGGCCAGCTGCAGGTCGTGCAGAACGGCAAGCACGGTGCGCCCCTGTCGGGTCATCGCGTGCAGCGTCTCCAGCACGTCGATCTGATGGGCGAGGTCCAGATAGGTCGTCGGCTCGTCCAGCAGCAGGGTCGGTGTCTCCTGCGCCAGGCTCATCGCGATCCATGCCCGCTGTCGCTGCCCGCCCGAGAGCGCGTCGAGCGGTGCCGCGGACAGGCCGGACATGCCGGTCGCCGCCAGCGCCCGGTCGCAGGCAGCGCGGTCGGCCGCGCTCCAGGCCGAAAGCGGGCCGCGGTGCGGGTGCCGCCCCAGCCGCACCAGGGCCGAGACCGTGATGCCCTCGGGCGCCAGCGGGGCCTGCGGCAGGAAGCCGACCCGCCGGGCAAGCGCCCGGGCGCCGATATGGCGCAAGGGCCGACCGGCCAGAAGGACGGCGCCCGCGTCCGGGCGGATCTGCCCGGCCAAGGCGCGCAGCAGGGTCGATTTCCCGCAGCCGTTCGGGCCGAGGATGATGGTCAGCCGCCCGGGCTCGACGGAGAGCGAGACATCCTCGATCACCCGCCGCCTGCCGTAGCTCAGCACCAGATGGCGGGTCTGCAAGCCCTCGCTGTCATCCGTCATGGCGACCTTTCCACATCAGCCAGGCAAAGAAGGGGGCGCCCATCAGCGCCGCCATGATCCCCGCGGGGATCGCGTTCGGGGCGATCACGTTCTGACCGGCCACATCGGCCAGCAGCAGCAGCAGTGCCCCGGCCAGCGCCGCCGCCGGGATCAGCGCCGCGTGGGTGGGGCCGGTGATCCGGCGGGCGAGATGCGGCGCCATCAGGCCGATGAAGCCGACTGGACCGGCCGCCGCGACGCTGGCGCCGCAAAGCAGCGCGCCGATCGCCACCATCGCCGCCCGCGCCGCCTGCACCCGCAGCCCCAGCCCCCGCGCCACGGCCTCGTCCATCGCCAGCAGGTCCAGCACCCGGGCAAGGATCCAGGTCAGCGCCAGCAGCGGCACCAGGGTCAGAGCCATGCCCAGGACCGCGCGCCAGCCGCTGCCGGTGAACGAACCCGAGAGCCAGAGCATCGCCCGCTGCACCGCCGTCACCTCGCCAAAGGCCGACAGGAAGCTGGTCACCGCCCCCATGAGCGCGCCGCAACCGAGGCCGATGAGGATCACCCGCTGCGGGCCGATGCCGCCGCGCCACGACAGAGCATAGATCGCGGTGGCAGCGGCCAGCGCGCCCAGAAGCGCCGCCGCCGGGACCAGCCTTGCGCTGGTGCCAGGCAGCCAGAGCATGATCGCCAACGCGGCCAGTGCGGCGCCGCCGTTGATGCCCAGCAGTCCCGGTTCGGCCAGCGGGTTGCGCATTACCGCCTGGGTGATGGTCCCGCCGACGCCCAGGGCCGCCCCTACCAGCGCGGCCAGCAGGGCCCGCGGCAGGCGCAGGGTGTGGATGATGAACACATGCTGGCCCGGCGCCTCGCTGGGGTGGAGAAGCGCCGCCATCACCGCCCGTGGCGGAATCGGTTGCTCGCCCAGGGCGGTGGCGAGGAAGAGCGCGGCGCCAAGGCAGGCAAGGCCGGTCAGAAGGTGCTTCATCCCGGCGCCCCCTGCCGCCGGGCGAGCCACAGGAAAACCGGAGCGCCGATCAGGGCAAGGGTGACGCCGACGGGGACATCGGTCCCGGCCAGGGCGCGGGGCAGCGTGTCGGCGGCCAGCGTCAGCGCGGCCCCGCCCAGGGCGCAGAGCGGCAGCAGGGCGCGGAACCCGGCGCCGCTGGCCAGGCGCAGGGCATGGGGCACGATCAGGCCGAGGAAGGCGAGCGGCCCGGCCAGCGCCACCGCGCCGCCGGTCAGCAGCACGACGATGGCCGCCGCGATCAGCCGCCAGCGGGCCGGGTCGATGCCGAGGCCGCGGGCTGCGTCATCCTCGAGCCCCATGATCTCGAGCCCCGGCAGTGCCGCCAGCGCCGCCAGCAGTCCCGCAGCGATCCACGGCAGGACGCTGGCCAGTTCCTGCGGCTGGATGCCCGCCAGCGATCCGGCGGTCCAGAGCCGGGTGCCGTCGAGCGCCGCCAGGTTGAAGATCAACAGCGCCTGGGTCAACGAGACGAGGAAGCTGGCGACGATCACCCCCGCCAGCACCAGCCTGAGCGGCGTGGCCCCGCGCCGTCCGGCCGATCCCAGCGCCCAGACCAGGACCGAGGCGGCAGCCGCGCCCGCCATTGCGGCGGGGATCAGCGTTCCCCGGGGGGCGGTGCCGGTCAGCACGGCGGTAAGAACCATGGCGAAGGCGGCGCCGGCGTTGATGCCCAGAAGCCCGGGCTCGGCCAACGGGTTGCGCAGGATCCGCTGCATGATCGCGCCCGAGCTGGCCAGCGCCGCCCCGACGGCCAGCGCGGCCATGACCCGCGGCGCGCGCACGCTGGTGATGACCAGCGTCTCGCGGCTGGGCGTCTCGGCAATCAGCGCGGCCAAGACGCGGGCGGGCGACAGCGACAGGCTGCCAACCCCCAGTGACCAGAGCGTCAGCAGCAGGCAGGCCGCCGCCAGTCCGGCAAGCCAGAGGGCCAGTCGCCGCGGGCTCACGGCGCGCCGATGATCAGCCGCTCGACGTCGTCGAGGACGCGATGCGCCGAGCCGATGCCGCTGAACTCCATCCAGACAGCCGACTGGATCGGATAGACCCGTCCGGCGGCGACCGCGGGCAGCAAGTGCCAGAGCGGATTGCCCGTGACCTCTTCCCAGCGCCCGTCGGTGGCCGAGGCATTGGTGCCGCCGATGATGTAGAGCAGGATCTCGCCGTCGAGCTGGCCGAGGTCCTCCCAATCCGGGCGCCGCATGCCCATCGGGTCCGGCCCCGTCTCGTAGGCCGGGCGGCGCACGCCCAGTTCATGGAGCAGCGCAAAGGGCGCATAGGCGTCGGGCTGGTCCAGATAGACCTGGAAATCCCATGACGTGATGCGCAGGATCGAGACCGGCGTATCGGGCACCCTTGCGGCGACCGCGGCCAGACGCGCTTCGAACGGGGCCATCAGCGCATCGAGCCGCGCCTCTGTCCCGGTCAGCCTGGCGACGGCACGGTAATAGGCCCGCCAGTCGGTCGGCACGATCAGCGCGGTCGGCGCGATTTGCGACAGGACAGGCAGATAGGTCTCGGCCCGGAAGGCCGCGCCGAGGATGAGGTCGGGCCGGGCGGCGACCAGCGCCTCCAGACTGGGGTCCAGCAGCGAGCCGAGGTTCTGGACGCCGGCCTCCTCGGCCGCCTGGCGCAGGGCGGCGTCGCTCATCCCGGTCAGGGGTGCCGCGACCACCGGCAGGCCCAGTTCAAGCGCCATGCCCAGCGAGACCGCGGGGTCGAGGACGGCAATGCGCTGGATCCGGTCGGGCAAGCACAGCGGGGCGGCCAGCACATCCGCCGCCTCGTAAAGGCGGCCGTCGCAGGCCAGCGCGGGGTGGGTCAGCAGCGCGAGGACGAGCGCCAGCAGGCGCAGGGCTCGGCGTTGGGTCACGGTGCGCATCCTCAGAACCTGTAGTCCAGCCTCAGGCCCATCTCGCGGCGCGCGCCCAGTGTCGCCAGCACGCCCGGACCGGCCTCGTAGGTGAAATACTCGGTGTCGAAGAGATTGGTCGCATAGGCGGTCAGCGTCGGCCCGTCGCGGAAGGTGTAGCCGATCTCGGCATCGACGGTGGTGTAGCCGTCCAGGGTCATCGGAACCGGAACGCCCTGCTCCAGCCGGGACATCGAGGAGGAAGCGTGGTTGATCGCCCCCGCGGCATGCCAGCCGGAGCCGCCCTGCCAGCGGAAGCCCAGCGACAGGGTTCGTTCGGGGGCGTTGGGGAAGGGCAGGCCGGAGTAATCGATGCCCCAGGTGCCCAGGGCGAAATCGTCGAAGCGCGTGTGCAGCAGACCCAGCGAGCCGACCAGATCCAGGCTGTCGTTGACCGCCCAGGCCATTTCCAGCTCGGCGCCGTAGCTGGTCGAGCGCCCGGCGTTGACGATGATCGAGGTCGAGCGCGGCACCGGATGGGTCGGATCGGTCACCACTTCGACCTGCTGGTTGCGCCAATCCTGGTGGAACAGGCTGGCGCCGATCCGCAGCCGGTCATCGAGCAGGCGTCCGCGCCAGGTGACTTCGATGTTATGGGCGGTCTCCTGGTCATAGGTGAACTGGAACCCGTCGGACGAGCGCACGCCGGAGCCACCCGGCCGGTAGCCCTGCTGATAGCCGAACGAGATCGTGTGGTTGGGCGAAACCTCGTATTGCAGCGCCAGCGACGGCAGGAATACCGCATCGGCATAGGAAGAGGTGGAGGTCGTCGTCGCCACGCCGTTGACCGCGTAATGCGACGTCTCCGATTGCCGGATCCAGTCGAAGCGTCCCCCGGCAATGATCGTCCAGGCCGGGGCGAAGCGGTAACCGATCTCGCCGAAGAGGGCGTAATTCTCCAGATCCATGGCGGTTTCGCTCTGGTCGAAGCTCAGCAGCATCGACTCGCGCCAGGATTCGTTGTGCAGCCGCGACGCATAGAGCCCCGCCACCCAGCGCAGATCGCCATCGTCGTAATTGAAGCGGAACTCCTGCGAGCCGGTGACATAGGTGAATTGCCCGTCCGTGTAGAGGAAGGCACCCGGCGTCCCAAGGTTGATCGAGCCGCGGTCGGTCACCGACCGCGACAGCCCGGTCATCGAGGTGAAGCGCAGCACATCGGTGATGTCATGCGTGATCTCGACGCCGAAGTTGAACACCTCGCCTTCGCGCAATTCCTGAAAGGCGGGCAATTCGGTCAGGCCGAGGCCGCGGTAATAATCGGGCAGAATCGCGCCCCAGATGTCGCCGCGCCGCGCGTCATAGCCGGGTGCCGTGCTGGACCAGCCGGGCCCGGCAATGTCGTTCGAGGTCGGGCTGTCGGTCGAGCGCGACAGCGTGACCAGCACCTCGGTGCCCTCATTGTCGAAGGGTTGCCACAGGATCTGGCCGCGAACGGTGCTGTAATCGCCGGTGACGAAATCGTCGTAGCGCGCCAGGTGCTGATACGAGCTGAAGTCGAGGTCGCTCTGGACCTCGGAATATTCGGCGCTGATGCGGTAGGCGAGGCTCTCGCTCAGCCGGTTGCCGAAGGCGACGCCGATCTGGCGGCGTCCGTTCGTGCCCACCGTCACCTGCACGGCGCCCGAGCGAGTGAAATCGGGCCGCACGCTGCGCATGTAGAGCGCGCCGGCCAGCGCCGCGCGGCCCGACATGGTGGATTGCGGTCCGCGGTAGACTTCCACCTGCTCGACATCGAACATCCCGCGCTGGCCCAGCCGCGTCCCTTCGGTGGTCTGTTGCACCCCGTCGAGGTAGAACGAGGCCAGTGGCGCCCCGGCAGCGCCCGGCACGAACCCCTCGGAATTGACGCCGCGGATGACGAAGCCCGAGGTTGTCCAGTCCCCTGCCTGCACATTGGCCATGCGGGCGAAGCTCTGGGTCCGGGTCTGCACCGCCGGGGCGTCGACCGGCTGGCCCGAGACGATCGCGACGCTGGCGCGGCTGTCTTCCAGTGTCGCCGCGCTGCGGTCGCCGTAGATCACCACCGAGCCCAGGTAAAGGCCGCCGGTCGCCGCCGCGATCTCCTCGCCGAGGGGCGCTGTGACCACGATGACGTTGTCGGGGCCGATCTGATAGCTGAGCCCGGTTCCGGCCAGAACCGCGGCCAGCGCGGCTTCGACCGATGCCATGCCCGAGAAGCCCGCGGTCATGCGGCCCGCCGTCGCCGTCGGGGCGAAGGAAAGCTGCACACCCGCCTGGCGCCCGAGCGAGGTCAGCGCCGGGCCCAGGGGGCCCGCAGGGATCTGGATGCTGCGGGCCAGGCTCTGCGCCTGGGCGATGCCGGGCAGCGCCCACAGGGGCACCAGCGCCGTGCTGCCAAGGCCGAGGGCCACGAGGGCGGCCCTCGCCGAGGGCGCAGGGAAGGGGATAAGGCTCATGATCGCGTGTCTCCGATGTCCGGTCTGGAGGATGGCTGCGGCCTTCTGGCCGTCTTCTGCGCGCACGCTTGGCTGTCCCTGAGAGGCATACGAATGGGCGACGCGGATTTTCACCCGCCGGGCGATCTTTTTTCAGAAGCGGGTGACGAGCGTCAGAAAGGGGGCGATTTCGCGCACCTGGCCCCCGTGCGGCAGGACCGCCGCGCTGACCGCCGATAGCGGGCGGGAAAGGTCGAAGACGCCGCCGACCCGCGCCGATCCCAGCCAGGGGTCGGCCAGGATCACCTGCCCCGGGATCCAGCGCGCGATCTCCGAGACGACGGCCGCCACCGCCTCGTCATCCACCACCAGGCGTCGCTCGCGCCAGGCGATGCCGTCTCCTGCCCCCAGCGCACCGCGGCGCAGCTCGATGCCGTCCCCGCCGTCGCGCAACAGATCCCCGGCGCCCAGCATCCGGCGGCCAGGGTCCTGCGGCGTCTCGACCCGGCCCGCCTCGACCGTCAGCCGCGCGACACCGCCCGAGAGGCTGCATCCCAGAACAGCCGGGCCGCGGGCGGTCACGTCGAGGGTCCCGGCCCTGAGGCGGAACGGCGCCTCGTCGCGGCCGGTCACGGTGCAGATGGCCATCCCGTCCAGCAGCCGGATCCCCGGCAGTCCCGGATGGTCGTCGATGGCCACGGCGCTTTTCGGGCCGAGGGTCAGGCCGGCCCCCTGCGGCAGGGTGAAATCGGCGATCTGCCCGGTGCCGGTGCGGTGATCGGCCCGCGCCATCCGCACCAGACCGGGCCCCAGCCCGGCGACGGCCGCCCCGCCAAGCGTCAGCCCCCCGAGCAGGAACCCCCGGCGCGAGGTTCCGCCGCGCCGGGCGTTGAGGGCGCGGCCCGACATGCCGTGAATCTCTGCCGCCTCGCGCCATGCCAGCTCATGCAGCGGGTCGGCCTGGCGCCAGGCCGACAACGCCGCCAGCAGATCAGGGTCCAGCGGATCGGCCTGCAGGCGGATGACAAAGCCGATGGCCTGGTCGAAGGCGCGGTCGGCAGGGTCGCTGCGGTCGGTGGGTGCAGGCATCGTCATCCCTCGTGCAGGCAGGCGCGCAGATGGCGGTAGGCCTCGTGGATCAACCCCCAGGCCCGGCTGGTCGATATCCCCATCTCTGCCGCCACCTCGGCCATCGTCGCCCCCTGCAGCCGGTGCAGCGCAAAGGCGTGCCGGGTCCGTTCGGGCATCTCGGCCAGCGCGGCGGCGATGCGGTCCAGTCGCTCCTGCTGATAGAGCGCGGCCTCGGGATCGGGTGCCGTGTCCGGCAGTTGCCCGAGGTCGGTCAGGTCGAGCCCGATCACCGGCAGACGCCCTTCGCGCCGCACCCGGTCGATCAGCAGGTTGCGGGCGATGCGGAACAGATAGCCGCGCGGGTTGTCGCGCCCCTCGGCCCGGCGCGGCGGGGCGCTGAGAACGCGCAGGAACGCGTCCTGCATCAGGTCCTCGGCAAGGTCGCGGCTGGCGCCGCGCAGGCGCAGCGCGCCGGTGATCTCGCGCGCATGCAGCCGGAAGAGGCGGTTGAGATCCCAGTTCATGTCCTGGCTCCCGTTTCCCGGCGACGCCCCATTCCGCGGCGATGACGCGACAGCCAGGGATCAGGCGCGGAGGGCAAGGCGAAGGCTGCGAGCACCGGATCAGACCCGGGCCAGCGGGATCGGCGCGGCAAGCGGGGCGCCACCTGTGGGGATGTCCGCTGCGGACACGTTCATCGAGGAAAGAAGCATCGGGGCAAATCCGGCAACGGGGTGTGTGTCGCTGGTTTCCACTGGCTAACCCGAGTCATAGGCCGGAGCCGCCCGAGGTCAATCCGGAAATCCGCCCGTGCGCGCCTTGCAGCAGCAGAATGGACGGGTTCCACGCAGAACGGCGCACGACGGCCGCGCATCTGGCGCCTGAGCGGGCAAGGCCGGGATCGCGGCCGCCGCGCGGTCCGGTCGGTGGGCATCTGCCATCCCTTCAGCGCTCTGACCGGCGCGGACGGTCGCTTCCTCGGCCCCGATGCGCTGCGTGATCACTTCGGTCCGGTCAGTGCCCGCCCCGTCGTCACCTGCGGATCGGGCATGACGGCCTGTGTTCTTGCCTTGGGGCTCGAGCGGATAGGCCTCGAGGCGGCGCTTTATGATGGCTCCTGGGCTGAATGGGGAAAGGGCGCCCTCGGGCCGATCCACAGGGGCTGAAACCCGGGTCGAGTTGGCGCGACCCGGGATACGTCGGCTTGGGTGCGCGGTCTAGATGGCCGGGTCGAAACGGAACCGGCCGCCGCGTCGAGACAGGTATCCGACCCCGGGAAACGGCAAATGCATCCCGGCCACGAGGATCATGTCGGTGGCGGTTTCGTCGAAGATCCGCCGGCGCGAGGCGATGGACGATGCGGCGTCGGCGTCAAAGGTGCTGGCCCATTCGGGATGGTCGAACTGCACCTGCGGAGAAACCACGCAATCGCCCCAGATGACCATCTGATCGCTCCCCGCAGAGAGGCGATACCCGGTATGCCCGATCGAATGGCCGGGCAACGAGATCGGCGACAATCCGGGCAGAACCTCGTCCCTTGCGCCGAACACCCGTACCTTCCCGGCATAGGCGGCCGCAGCCGCGCGGGCACCGGTGAAAGAGAACCTGAACCCGTCGGAGGCGTTGGCGTAGATCGCCTCGTTCGTCCAGAAATCCCATTCGGCGGCGGGCACGATCAATTCGGCATTGGTGAAGACGGCCGAACCTGTCGCGCTGGTCAGGCCGCCGGTGTGGTCGTTGTGCATATGGGTGAGCACGACCTTGTCGATGTGGTCGGCCGAGACGCCGATTGCCGCCAGCTGGTCGGGCAGCCTGCCCAGTGTCGGACCGTAAAGATCCCGGGTGCCGGTGTCGATCAGCAGCTTTTGCGTGCCGATTTCAAGCAGATAGGCATTGACGTCAAGGTTGATCTTGCCTTGGGGCTGATGGGTCTGCTCCATCAGCATGGCGAACGCCTCGGGCTCTGCCGTGTCAAAGATCGCGGCATCGACCTGGACAATGCCGTCAAACAGCGCCGTGCACCGGATGTCACCGATCATCCAGGTCTTGCTGTCGTTCATGACCATTGTCCGGCCCGGGGATTGGGCAAACCCCATGCTCGGGACGCCGCTGGCCAGCGCCGTGCCGGACAGGGCGGCACCCGATCCCTGAAGAAAGGCGCGTCGATTGAAGGTCATCGAGAAAATCTCCCCTATCGTGAGTTCGTTTCCCGTATGCGCCACTCAGAACCTGCAATAAAGTTTGTAAATATCGGATTTAAGCTGCATAATTGCAGCATGGAAGACTGGGATGACTATCGGTATTTTCTGGCCGTCGTGCGCGAAGGCAGCATTGCCGCCGCCGCTCAGCTGCTGCGCGTGAATGACACGACGGTATCGCGCCGCATCTCGGCGCTCGAAGCTGCGCTGGATACGAGGCTTTTCGACCGGCGCCGGACGGGTTTCGTCCCGACCGCCGAGGCGGCCTCGCTGATTCCGGCTGCCGAAGAGGTAGAAGCCGGTGCCAAGCGGATCGCGCGGTTGACCCTGGCGCAGGACCGGCGTCTGGAGGGTCCGCTGCGCGTCACCGCCCCGTTGGTCCTGCTGCGCTACGTCCTGATGCCCATCGCGGCGCAGGTCGCCGCGCGCTATCCCGGGATCACGTTGCACCTCCAGGGTGCCGACGAAATCGCCAACCTCATCAACCGCGAGGCCGATGTCGCCATCAGGGTGACGGCTGCGCCGATGGACACCCTGCACGGCTACAGGATCTGCGATGCGGTATCCGGGCTCTACGCCGCGCCCGCGCTGCTGGAGCGTCGCGGGCTTGATGCCGCCAGCGCCCTAGAGGCGCAGGATCTGGAATGGATCGCGCAGGAAGACGACGTGGCGCGCGCAACCTGGCAGGGTCGGTTCTTTCCGGCCGGAAGACAGGTTTGTCATTGCGACAACAAGGTCACCGCGATCGGGGCCGCGCTGCAGGGCATGGGCGTGGTGGAACTGCCCGTGCTCATCGGCGATGCCGAACCGGGGCTAGAGCGGCTCGCGGGTTTCACGGCGACGTCGGACAAGGGCATCTGGGTGCTCTACCACCGCGATCTGCGCAACACCGCCCGCGTCCGCGCCTTCGTGGACATGGTGCGAGCCGCCCCGACCCTGGGGTGAGGACCCGTTCCTAGGCCACGAATTGTGACACGTATTTGGTGGTCAGGTAGCCTGCGACACCCTCGCTTCCGCCTTCCGAGCCATTGCCGCTTTGCCCGACGCCGCCGAAGGGCGTTTCGGGCAAGGAAATCTGCGGCGTGTTGATGCCGATCATGCCCGCCCGCAGACCGTTGGCGACGCGATGCTGGGTGCGGATCGACCGGGTATAGCAATAGGCGGCAAGCCCGTAGGGCAGGGCGTTGGCCCGGGCGATCGCCGTGTCCAGATCGTCGAAGCGGATCAGGGCGGCAATCGGCCCGAAGGGTTCGTCGTTCAGGATTGCGGCATCCGCAGGCAATTGGTCAACCACGGTCGGCGCAAAGAAATTCCCGGGACCCTTCCGGGCCACACCGCCGGTCAGCACGCGTCCCCCCCGGGCGCGTGCATCCTCGCTCATCGCCTCGATGCGCCGCAGCTGGCGGGCCGAGGCCAGGGGGCCCATCTGGGTCCCGGCCGCCAATCCGTGACCGAGCCGCAGGGCGGCGGCCCGCTGGCTGAAGGCCGAAGCGAAGCGGTCGTAGATATCGGCATGCACGAAAATGCGGGTCGGCGAATTGCAGACCTGACCGCAATTGCGGAACTTGCTGGCTGTAAGCGTGGCTGCGGTGGCCTCGATATCGACATCGCGGTCGATGATCGTCGGGGCGTGCCCGCCAAGCTCCAAGGTTGCCTTTACCACCTTGTCCGCGGCGATCCGGGACAAGTGTCTGCCCACATCGGTGCTGCCGGTGAACGACAGCTTGGCGATGCGCCCGGACTCCAGAAAAGCGGTGCTGAGCAGGGCATTCGAGCCGAACACCAGGTTGGCCACTCCCGGCGGCAAACCGGCTTCGGCCAAGGCCGTGATCACCGCCGTCGCGGCCGAAGGAACCTGCTTGCTGCCGATCAGCACCGCCGAGCAGCCCGCTGCGAGGGCCTCGCTGAATTTGCGGGCGACGAACATCAGCGGCACGTTCCAGGACGGGATCAGCAGGCAGATTCCGACCGGCTCGCGCTGCACATACTGGTGAAACCTCGGATCGCGCGGCGGGATCAGCCGCCCGTATTGCCGTTGCCCCTCGGCGGCGGACCATTCCATCATCTCGGCCGAGACCGACACCTCCAGGCGGGCCTCGGCCAGCGGCTTGCCCTGCTCGCAGACGATGGCGCGGGCATGGGCTTCGGCATCGCGCCGCAAGATCGCAGCGGCGCGGCGCAGGATCTCGCCACGCTCGGCAGGCGAGACATGCCGCCAATGGGCGAAACCCCTTTCGGCGCAATCTAGGATACCGGCAACGGCTTCCGGCGGGGTGAGGGCGATCGAGCCGAGCTCTTCGCCGCTGGCCGGATCGACAGAAGCCACCCATTCCGCAAGACCGCCCTGCCATTCCCCGTTCACGAATCCGACATGACGGTTCACCATGGTTCCGAACCCTTGCTCATTGCCAATGGGCGGGTGGCAGGCCCGCGACGGGCGCCTGAAAAGTCGCCAGCCGGGTCTGACCCAGTCCGCCGACATGAACGGTCCGCAGATCGGGCCCGCAGAACGTCAGGCTCGAGGGATGGTCGAGAATGGCGCCGTCCGGGTCTTCGAACACCAGATGGGCGGTTCCGTCCGGGGCGATCGCATAGAGACGATTGCGCGTGATCTCGGTCACCCAGAGGTTTCCGGCGGCATCGAAGCGGATCCCGTCGATCAGGGCACCGTCGAAGATCGGGTCCGGCCCGAAGACCTCGCGCGGGCCCAGACTGCCATCGGGGCGCAGCCGCGCGCGCGACACCCTGCCGCCCCGGGTTTCCGCGATGTAGAGCCAGTCCATCGCGGCATCCAGACGCACCTCGTTGGTGAAGAGCAGCCCGTCCGTGACGATCCGTGGCCCCTTGTGATCCATCACGATGACATAGCCGTCGGGGACGTCGCTCTCCAACGCCAGAAGATGATTGGAGAGCCTCGACGAGACCGAAAGCCAGAGCCGCCCCGTCGGATCCCGCTCGACGAAATTGGCCGCACCCACGGGAGCGCCCTCCACCCTGTCGAGGAAAACCTGTTCCGAGCCGTCCCGACCGACCTTGTAGAAGCGGCGCAGCGCGATATTCGCCATGAGGAAGCTGCCATCCTCGGACATGGTCATGCCGTTGGGTTTGCCACCCATCCGTCCGATCAGCCGCTGCCGGCCATCCGCGGCGATGGAGGTGATGGCGCCCCGGTTGTCCGACACCCAGAGCGCGCCGTCCCGTTCGGCGACGATGCATTCGGGGCGGCTCAACCCGTTGCCGGTAAAGGTGAAATCCGACGCGCTCAGTTCGAACATGACAGCTGCTTTCCCTCACAGGCCCTTGGTCATGCCGCCGTCGATATCGATCGCGGCACCATGGATGAAGCTGCCCGCCTCGGAGAGCAGAAAGGCGATCAGGCCGGCGACATCGCCGGGCTGGCCAAAGCGGGTGATCTTCAGATCGGCGATCATCTCGCGTCCCGCTCGGTCCAGGTCACCGTGGCCGGCGTCGCGGGCCCGCTGTTGCAGCAGGCTGTCCAGACGTCCGGTGTCGATCCAGCCCGGGTTGATCGCGTTGACCCGCACCCCGTCGCGGCGGCCTGTCTCGGCCAGCGCCTTGTTGAAATTCAGCAGCGCGGCGCAGATCGTCCCGCCGATCAGCGAGCTTTCCGAAGGGGAATGCGCCAGCGCGCCGGCAATGGTGATCGCCGATCCTTTCGCTTCCGCGAGGTGAGGCCAGGCGGCGCGGGTCAGGGCGACCGTGCCGAAGAACTTGACGGCAAAGCCGTGCTGCCAGTCGGCATCGCCCAAGTCCAGCAGGGTGCCGCGGCGGGTCGCCCCGGCGCAGTTTATCAGCGCATCGAGGCGCCCGAACCGCGCCACGACCTGCCCGACCAGGTCGGGTGCGGCAGCGGCATCGGCCAGATCGGCAGGAATCGCCAGCACATCGGTCAGCGTCGCCAGCTCGGCCACGGCGTCGGACAGATGCGGCGTATCCAGCGCGGCCACGGCCAGGGCATAGCCGCGGGCGGCCAGGGTTCTGGCGGTCTCGCGTCCGATCCCCTGGCTGCCGCCCGTAATCATCGCGACGGGCTTTTGCGACAGGTTGGTCATGCCATCCTCCTCGTGGCTGAAAAGCGGGTGTTCTCGCGGCCCTTGAGCCCGAGGATCTCGCGCGTCTCGTCGGGCGTGGCGACGGACAGACCCATCCCTTCGACCAGGGCGCGCGCCGTTTCGACCTGCTCCCGGTTCGAGACCGAGAGGCGCCCCTTTCCTGCCCAGAGATTGTCTTCAAGCCCGACGCGGATGTTTCCGCCCAGGGACAGGCCCGTTGCAGCCACGCGCATCTGGTGTCGGCCCGCGCCCAGGACGGACCAGCGGTAATCCGCGCCGAACAGGCGGTCGGCGGTCCGGCGCATATGGGCGATGTCTTCCGGATGATTGCCGATGCCCCCCAGCAGGCCGAAGACGCTTTGCACGAAGAACGGCGGCGTCACGAGGCCGCGACCGACGAAATGGGCCAAGGTGTAGAGATGGCCGATGTCATAGCATTCGAACTCGAACCGGGTTCCCCCCGCGCCGCAAGCGGCCATCGCCTGTTCGATATCGGCCAGGGAATTGCGGAAGATGTTCGCACGACTTCCCTCGAGATAGTCGCGTTCCCAGTCGTGCCGGAACTCGGAATAGCGGTCGAGCATCGGGTAAAGCCCGAAATTCATGCTGCCCATGTTCATCGAGGCCAGCTCCGGCTCGAACATGATCACCGGCTTGATCCTCTCGGCCACGCTCATCGTCGGCGCGCCGCCGGTCGTCAGGTTCAGCACGGCATCGGTTCGCTGCGACAAGGCCGCAAGGATCGGGGCGAAGGCCTCGGCGCTCTGATCGGGGCGGCCTGTCTGCGGATCGCGCGCATGCAGGTGCAGCACCGACGCTCCCGCCTCGGCGGCGCCGAGGGCCGAGGCGACGATTTCCTCGGGCGTGACAGGAAGATGGGGCGACATGGACGGCGTGTGAATCGAGCCCGTTATCGCACAGGTGATGATGATCTTGTCGCTGGTGCTCATTCGGGGGCCCTCAGGAAAGCCGGGATCGCCACACCCTGTTCATGGCGGATCGCCAGCCTCAGCGGCTGGTCGAGGTGCAATTGCGCACAGATCTCCTGCTCGGGATCGAGTCCCACCACGTTCGAGATCAGCCGCGGCCCCTCGTCCAGCTCGACCACGGCAACGTTGTAGGGCACCCGGTCCTCGAAAGCCGGGTTGAAGGCGCGGTGATAGACCACCCAGCTGATCAGCTTGGCGCCCCCTGAGGCCGGAACCCAGCCGATATCGGGGCCGAGGCAGCCGGGGCATTGGCTGCGGGCCGGCAGCCAGGCCGTGCCGCAGGACAAGCAGCGCTGATAGAGCAGATGGCCCTTGCCGAGCGCCTCCCAATAGGGTGCGCTCAGATCATCGATGTCGGGGCGGGGAAACGCGGCCGGGCTCATCCTGCAGGCTCCTTCATTGTCCGAGGATCAGGGTCGAATGGGTATGCATCACCCCGCCCTGGTTCGAGATGGCGCAGGTCCGCGCGCCTGAGATCTGGTTGGCGGCCGTCCCGCGCATCTGGCGCACCCCTTCGAGGATCAGTTGCAGCCCCGGCATCCCCGTCTCGGACAAGAGCCCGCCTGCGGTGTTGATCGGCAGATCGCCGTCCAGCGCGATCGCGCCGGAGGCACAGAAGGCACCCCCCTGTCCGCGCGGGCAGAAGCCATAATCCTCCAGCGACATCAGCGCCGTGATCGTGAAGCAATCATAGATCTGGGCCACGTCGATCTCGCGCGGGGTCAGGCCAGCCATGGCAAAGGCCGTCTGCGCCGAGGCCTTCGCCGCCGTGGTGGTCAGATCGGGGCGCAGCGCGACTTCCCACGATGTCTGTCCCTGGCCGAACCCGAGAATGGGGACGGGCGCCGAAATCCCCTCGCGCCGGGCGAAGCCGGCGCTGGTCAGCACCACCGCCGCACCGCCGTCCGAGACCAGGCAGCAATCGTCGCGGCGCAGGGGCTCAACCACCATCGGACTGTCCATATAGGCGTCCAAAGTCAGCGGCTTGCGCAGCTGCGCGCGCGGATTGGTGGCGCCATTCGCCCGGCAGACGACCGAGATCGCCCCCAATTGTTCCGGGGTCGTTCCAAACTGGCCCATGTGACGCTGTGCGATCATCGCATAACCGGCGGGGATGCCGAACCAGCCGAAGATCTCGTCATTGCCCCAGGCCTTGTCATAGGCCTGCCGCGTTCCCGATTTCGGATTGTCGGCAAAGGTCACCACCGCGACCTCGCATTGTCCGGCGGCAATCGCCATCGCCGCGTAGCCGACCAGCGAGGCGTTGGCGGCCCCTCCCTGATCCCAGACCCCCCCGATCCGCGGCACGATTCCCAGATGCTCGGCCAGTTTCTGGCCGTACATGAATTCGAACCGCGAGGTCGGGAACTTGACGAACAAGCCGTCAACCCGGTCTTTGGCGATGCCCGCATCGGCCAGCGCATGGCGCACCGCCTCGGCGTTCAGCGAATAGGTCGAGCGACCCGGCAACTTGCCGAAGGCGGTCTGTCCGATCCCCGCGATGACGACCTCGCCGCGCATCAGATCACGCCTTCGTCGCGCATCCGGGCATAGGCCTCGGGCGAGAGGCCCAGCCACTCCTGGAACACCGCCGCGTTGTCGCGGCCCAATTCCCCGGACGGGCGCAGGTCCACAGTGTCCTGCCCGTGAAACCGAAGGGCGGATCGGGGCAGGGCGACGCGGCCATACATCGGGTGGTCGATCCACTCCAGGGCGCCGCGCGCGTGCAGATGATCGTCGTTGATGACTTCGTCCAGCGTCCGGACCGGCGCGCAGGGGACCCGGTGCTCGGACAGGAGGTCGAAGAGCGGCTGCTTGGCATGTTGGCGGGTGAAGTCCGCGACCAGCGCATCGACGTCATCCATGCGCTCCACCCGCTGCTTCAGGGTCGCCAGCGCCGGATCCTCGGCCAGGTCCGGTCTCTGCATCGCCTCGGTCAGCTGGATCCAGTGCTGGTCGGAAACGCAGATGATCGCGATATGGCCGTCGCTGGTCGGATAGACGTTGTAGGGAGCTTCGGCGAGGCCGGCATGGCGGTTGCCGGTCCGGGGCGGAATGTCGCCATGGCTGCCGTAATAGAGCCCCAGGGACGAGCTGAGCGAGGGATAGAGCGCCTCCATCATCGCCACCTCGACCAGACGACCGCGGCCTGTCACCGCCCGGTCGTAGAGCGCGGTCACGAGACCGGCGTAGAGGTGGACGCCGCCGAAGAAATCGGCAATGGCGGGTCCGGCCTTGACCGGTGGCCGGTCGGGGAATCCCGTCGTGCTCATCACCCCCGTCATGGCCTGCACCGTCAGGTCCATCGCGGGGTATTTCGCCTTGGGGCCGGAACGGCCATAGCCCGACCCGGCGGCATAGACGATGTCGGGCTTGATCGCCTTCAGATCCTCATAGCCCACGCCAAGCTTGTCCATCGTGCCGGGCGCGTAGTTTTCGACCACCGCATCGGCGCGCTTCACCATCGCGCGGAAAAGATCCCGGCCCTGTTCGGTCTTCAGGTTCAGCGAGACCATGTCCTTGTTCGAATTGAGCATCGCGAAGGGCAGGGCGGCGCCGCCGACCACGGTACGCCGCCGCAGCGGATCGCCGCGCGGGGGTTCGATCTTGATTACCCGCGCCCCCGCCATCGCCAGCAGGAAGGTGCAATAGGGTCCGTTATAGATCTGGCCGACATCGATGATCGTCACGCCATACAAGGGTCCGGTGTTCATCCCTATCTTCCTTCAAATCTGGGGGCGCGCTTCTGGGCGAAGGCGCGGGCGCCCTCCTCGACGTCGCCGGTCGTCTGCAAGAGCCTGTTTGCCATCTGCTCGGCGCGCAGGCCGCTTTGAAGATCCATGTCGTGGCTGCGCAAGGCCAGCTCCTTCGAGGCGCGGACAGCCAACGGTGCGTTGTCTGCAAGTTCCTGGGCCAGGGCGAGCGCGGCGGCTTCCAGCCGATCGCGGGGCACGATCCGATTGATCAACCCCCAGCGCAAAGCCTCCTCGGCCTCCATGCGGCGCCCGGTGAGCAGCAGCTCCATGCCGATGGCATGGGGCAATTGCTTGAGGATCCGCTGGGTTCCGCCGTTGGCCGCGATCACGCCCCGCCGGACCTCGGTCACTGCAAAGCTTGCCTCGGTCGAGGCCAGCCGGATGTCCGTCGCCATCATCAGGGTCATGCCCCCACCCAGGCAATAGCCGTTGATCGCCGCCACGACCGGCTTGTAAAGCTCGATCCCGCGGTTCAGCAGCATGCCGTTCTGCGGGTTCCAGAGGTCGGACAAGGGCGGGCCGGCGGCGACGAAATCCCTCAGGTCCGCGCCTGCGCAGAAGGCCCGGTCCCCGGCGCCGGAGATCACCACGGCCCGGACCGCATCGTCATCGCGAACGGCTATCCAGGCCTCGGTCAGCGCCGCGTAATGCGCCGCATCGAGCGCGTTCATTTTCTCGGGGCGGTTGATGGTGATCCGGGCCACCGGGCCATCGCGGACGAGGTCGATCGACATCAATCGACCTCGCGGCTGCCGTTGCGGATCAGGTCGCGGGCGATCACCATGCGGTGCACCTCGGAGGGGCCCTCGCCGATCCGCTTGATCCGCGTCTCGCGGAACCAGCGTTCCAGCGGGAGTTCCTTGGCCACGCCCATCCCGCCCAGGATCTGCACGCAGCGATCCACGACCCGGTTCGCCGCCTCGCTGGCGAAGAGCTTGGCGACCGATGCCTCCAGCTTGATGTTCGCGCCCCGCTCAGCGCGCCAGGCAGCCTGGTAGACCAGCAGCCGCGCCGCCCTGAGATCGACCTCGCTGTCGGCCAGCATCCATTGGATCGCCTGATGCTCGGCCAGCTTCTTGCCGAAGGTCTCGCGATCACGCGCCCAGTCGAGCGCGATGTCCAGCGCCGCCTGCGCGGTTCCGATGCAGGTTGCGGCATAGGGCACGCGCTGGTGGACCAGCCAATCCTCGGCCAGCGCGAAACCCTGGCCTTCCTCGCCCAGCCGGTTCGCCACCGGAATGCGGCAGTCTTCGAAGGTCAGCTGGTAGGGGGAATAGGAACGGATCACATCGATGGGTTCCAGCGTCAGGCCCGGCGTGCCGATGTCGACGATGAAGCTCGTGATCCCGCCGCGCGCCTGCGGATCGCCCGTTCGGGCGAACACGACGCCCCATGTCGCCTGGCCCGCACCGGTGATCCAGACCTTGGTGCCGTTGAGCACGTAATGGTCGCCATCGCGGACCGCGCGCGTGCGGATCGCCCGGGCCGGATCCGACCCGCCGCTGGGTTCCGAGATCGCCACGAAGGTCTTGTCGCCCCTAGCGATGCAGGGGACCGCATAGCGCGCGATCTGGTCCGCGCTCCCCTTGAAGATCACGTTCGGCGGATCGAAGCCGAAGGCGCCGCCAGCCGGAACATAGGCGCCCATGCGGCATTTCGCGGCCTCTTCGGCGACCACGACCTGACCCAGCAGGCCGAGCCCCGCGCCGCCGTGTTCGACGGGCGATTGCACGCACCAGATCCCCAGCTCCCGCGCCTGCCTGCGCAGCCCTTCGAGGACATCCTTCGGGAACTCGTAGGAATCGCTGGGCAGCGCCTCTTCAGCCGGGCGCACCTGGCCGGTCATGAACTTGCGCAGCATGTCGCGCATCGCGCGCAGCTCTTCGGGCATCTGCCAACCCAGCAGCCCGATTTCCTCGCCATCGTAGGACACGTCGTTTCCCTCCCTTGCCGTCGCCGGATCACTGCTCGCGACTCGGCGTGCAGGAGCAGTAGACATCAGCAGCATCAAAACATCAAACCTTTTATTGTATGGGTCGAGATTTTCCTCAATACCCTTGCCAGGCCCTCGGTAATGTCACTATAAACATGAGGAAAGCATCAGGGTTGGGAGGGAAATAAATGGTCGATCATTTACTGACGCTGCGACAGACGCCCGCGATCTATCGCCGACGCATCGGCGGTTTCATGGTGACGATCCTCTCGGACGGTCATCTCGAAGCCGATCCGGCGTTCTTTTCCGGCGGGGCGGCGCTGTTGGGTGAACTGACCGACGCAGCCTTCCTGCCCCGGGGGCCCTTCCGCATGGGGACGGTGGTCTATGTCGTCGATGACGGGAAACGCCGGGTGATGGTCGATGCCGGCTGCGGACCGCTCTTCGGGCCGACCTCGGGCTACTTGCTGTTCAACCTGAAGCAGGCGGGGATCGAGCCCGAGACGATCGACGCGATCCTCATCACCCACATGCATGCCGACCACATCGGCGGTCTGCTCGACGAGGGCGGAGCGGTGTTTCCGAACGCCGAGATCGTGCTGCATCAGGCCGAGTTCGACTATTTCATGGGCGATCTGGCGATGCAGCGCAGCACCGACCGCAACCGCCCCTGGCTGCTGCGCGCGCGCACCGTGCCTCAGCATTACCCCCGGCTGCGGTGCTTCGACCGCGAAGGCCCGGTGCTGCCCGGCATCACTGCCGTCCCGCTGGCCGGACACACGCCGGGCCATTCGGGATTCATGATCGAATCCGGCAACGAGCAGCTCTTTCTGGCTGCGGATCTGGTCTATTCGCCGGTCTACAGCTTTCACCTGCTGGATCAGAACTTCGCCTTCGATGTCGACCCCGAGGGCGCGATTGCCTCCCGCAAGCGGGGTCTCGACATGATCGCCACAGAGAAATGGCTCATGTCGGCCACGCATCTGCCGTTTCCCACCCTGGGCCATGTCGGTCGCCGCGCGGGCGGGGGCTTCGACTATGTGCCGGAAGACTGGCGGTTCGATCCCTGAGCACAGCGACGCGGGGCGGGGGCAGCGGAGGGCCTGGTTAACCGGCCGCTGCCCGGATCAGGGCCGACCCTCTCTCGGCGACGGCCAGCACGGCGGCGTGAATGTTCCCCGAAACCGGCAGGGGCATGACCGAGGCATCGACAACGCGCAAGCCCCGCACGCCATGCACCGACAGGTCCTGATCCACGACGGCACCCATGGCGCAGGTGCCGCCGGGATGAAAGATCGTATCGCCCGATGCGCGCACGAACTGCTCCCATTGCTCGGGCGTCTGGACACCGGGGCCGGGCGTCAGCTCGTCCTTGGTCCAGCCGGCCAGCCCCGGGCCACGCATGGCGCGCCGCAATCCCTGGCAGGCAGCGACCATCCGGGCCATGTCCGAGCCCTGACTCAGGACGCCGGTCAGGATTTCGGGCGCTCGGCGGATGTCGGGCGAGAGGGCGCGCACATGCCCCCGGCTTTCGGGCTGGACGAGGCAAACGACCATACCCCAGCGATCCTCTGCCGGCGCGTGCATCAGCCAGGGTTGCAAACTCGGATCGAAGAGCCGCAACAGCACCTGGAAATCCGGGGCGCGGCGGTCGGGTGCTGAGCGCAGGAACAGATGCGCGGCGGCCAGGGGCCAGGTCGCGGGACCAGAGCGCAGCAACAGCGCCTGAGCGAAACGCAGCGCCAGCCGGTCCCAGCGCAGCAACCGGTGCATGTAGGAAGCGGGGCGGCGGTAGTCGAGGGCGACCCGGGGATGTTCCCACAGGTTCCGGCCCACTGCCTCCATCGGGACGATGGGCGGGATCCCGGCGGCCTGAAGAACCGCGCCGGGACCGATGCCCGAGACCTGAAGCAGATGCGGCGAGCCGAAGGCGCCAGCGGCCAGAATGACCTCGCACCGCGCCGTGATGCGACGCACCCCGCCCTTGTGGCGCGCGACGACATGGCGGGCCCGGCCCTCGCTGATCGAGAGGGAGTCGACCAGATGGTCGCTCAGCACGGTCAGGTTGCGCCGATCCAGGACCGGGTCCAGATAGGCGGCGCGCGGATCGCTCCGGCGCCCGCGCGCGATGTTGAACTGGGCACGCCCCACCCCCGGCCCGAGCGCGGCATTGTAGTCGCAAAGGCGGGGATGCCCCTGCGCTTCGAGCGCGGCGATCCAGTCGTCGATCAGGGCGTCCTGAACCGGTGTCTCGGTCACACCCATCGGGCCCGCGCTTCCCCGCGCCTCGTCGGCCAGGGCCGGCTCGACCCGTTCAACGGCCCGAAAGGCTTCGGCCATGTCCTGCGCGGACCAGCCTTGCAGCCCCAGGGCGTGCCAGGCGTCGAAATCGGCCGCGGCGCCCCGCACGAAATTCATGGCGTTGACCGCGCCGCTGCCCCCCAGCAAACGGCCCCGAGGCAAGGTCAGCCGCCGTCCGTCAAGCCCGGGCTCGGGGGCCGAGCGGAAATCCCAGCCATAGCGCGGATCGTTCCACAATCGCCCGACCCCCAGCGGGACACGGGCCATCAGGGGGCGGCGTCCGGGTCCGGCCTCGATGAGGACCACGGAATACCGCCCGCCCTCGGACAATCGGTTCGCCAGAACGCACCCCGCACTGCCGCCGCCCACGATCACGAAGTCAGCCTGCATGGCCGGATCAGAGCCCGCTGGCATCCAACGCTGCCTGAGGCATGCGGACCACCGGACCCAGCCCGGCGTAATTCGGCCCGCCCAGCCGGGCGACCGGATCGAGTGCGACGGTTTCGATCTTGCCGTTGTTGACCAGATCGTCGCGCACGTGGAAGCGCAGGACCTCGCCGATAATCAGCATGTTGCGCTCTTCACCCAGCGGGATTGCCAGATGAAGCCGGCATTCCAGGCTTGCCGGCGCCACGGCGATGCGCGGCGGCGCGATGGTGACGCTGGGCAATTGCTGCAGGTTCAGCGCCTCGGCCTCGCTGACATCCGGGGGCACGACCGCAGAGCTGTGATGCATCACCGCCAGCGCCGCGCTGTTGACGATGTTCACCACAAACTCGCCGGTGCGCAGGATGTTGTTCCCGCTGTCCTTCAGCACCGATCCGGCCTTGCGGCCGATCGACACCGCCACCATCGGCGGCTTGTGCGAGCAGAAGGTGAAGGCAGAAAACGGCGACAGATTGGTCGATCCGGCTTCGTTCAGCGTGCTGATCCAGGCGATCGGGCGCGGAACGACCAGGCCGGTCATGATCTTGTAGTTTTCCGCCATCGTTTTGGTGCTGGGATCGATCTCCATCACCGGGCCTCCCCGACCGTGCCGCTTGGCGAGAGCGCCGCGTGCACCATGTCCGAAAGCCGCTGAAAGCGCAGGTGGCTGTCCACCTGATCCATCAGCCCGGACGACAGAAAGACCGCCGACAGCCGGCGCTCCGGGTCGCACCAGAAGACCATCGACCCGGCCCCGATGCAGCCGAAGGTGGCGGCCGAGGCGAGATGGCCGAAGGGCATCGGAAACAGCCCTTCCCCGCGCAGGAAGAAGCCTAGCCCCAGATAGGCGGGATAGGGCGCCAGACCGCGCATTTCCCGCTGCGCCGCTAAGGTATTGTTGGGCCTGAGCCCGGTGTGGTTTGTCGTCGCCAGGGCCAGCGCCGCAGGCGAGACCACAGGCGCCCCATCCAGGGTGCCGCCCGCCTCCAGCATGGCGACGAAGCGCAGCATGTCGTCGAGCGAGGCATAGCCACCGCCGCCGGGCAATTCGCTGGCCTCGGTCATGGCGGCGTCGCGGGCCATGAGCCCCAGGTTCATCGGCGTCTCGTTGCGGGCGACGATCGGCACGCGCAACGACGCAAGGACCGGCGCGGCGCCGATGGCGCTGTTGGCCATGCCGAGGGGCTGGAAAATGTCCTCGGCAATGATCTGACGATAGGGCCGTCCCTGCGGATCAAGCACTTCGATCACCCGCCCCAGCACGTCGTAGGAGACTTGCGCGCTGTAGGAGACGACCTCGCCCGGCGGGTTGACCGGGGCGATCTGGCAGGCCAGCTCGACGGTCGCCCGCAGGTTGCCCTGCATCTCGGCCGACAGTCCGGGCAGGGTGAAGGGCATCCCGCCGGTATGGGCCAGAAGCTGTGCAATCGTCACCTTCTGCTTCCCGTTGGCGCCGAAGCCGGGAAGGACCTCGGCGACCCGGGTGCCGAGCGAGAGGGCGCCGCGCTCGATGGCCTGAAAAATACCGAGCGCCGTGAAGGCCTTGGTGAAGGACAGGACCGCGAACACATCCGTCGCGCCCAGCCTGCGCCCGCTGCGCCGGTCGGCAAAGCCGTAGCTGGCCTGGAAGGCCGTGCGCCCCGCCACCCGGATTCCGACCGCCATCCCGTCATAGAGCGCGTCGTCGATATCTCGGGTGATCGAAGCGCCAAGCCGCTCCAACTGCGCGGCGCGCAGGGTGGTGCCGAAACCGGTCATGGCGTGCTCCTCCTTCAGGGAAATTAGGTTGATGTTATGTTGTCAGCAACGGTGTTTGAGATCAATGGGGAAATTTTTCGCGCCTATCATTTGGTAATTACTGATTTACTAACAAATAGATAGATCATGTGCGGCAGCGCTGACGCCCTGAAATAATAAAACATTGGACCTTTTATGTTGACCGCATCGCTGACGCCATGTTTACTGGAATCGAGCCATGGACCGCGCGGGGTGACCTGCGTGCCTGCGGTCAGGGGGGCATCCGCGCAGGGCGCGGATGGGTTGCGGCAAGGACGGGGAGCGAGCGATGCTGGAACTGGAGAACTTGAACAAGACATACCCGCCCACGTCAGGGCGGGCGCAGGGGGCCGTGCCCGAACCGGCGTTGACCGATTTCTCGCTCAACATCAAAGAGGGGGAATTCTTCACGCTGCTCGGCCCGTCAGGATGCGGCAAGACGACCACGCTGCAAAGCATCGCCGGGCTCGAACATCCGACAAGGGGTCGGATCACCATGGCCGGGCGCACGGTGTTCTGCAGCGCGACGAATACCATCGTGCCGTCGAACAAGCGCAAGCTCGGCATGGTATTCCAGTCCTATGCGATCTGGCCGCACATGACCGTCTTCGAGAACGTGGCGTTTCCGCTGGTCCACGGGCATGGCGGCTGCCCCCGAAGCGAGGTGCGACAGAAGGTGATGGGCGCCCTCGAACGGGTGGGTCTTCATGACTTTGCCGACCGGCCGGCGCCGTATCTCTCGGGCGGGCAGCAGCAGCGGGTCGCATTGGCGCGCTCGCTGGTGAACGAGCCGTCGATCATGCTTCTCGACGAGCCCCTCTCGAATCTGGATGCCAAGCTGCGCGACGCGATGCGGGTGGAACTGCGCGATCTGGTCAAGTCCGTCGGTACGACGACGATCTATGTGACCCACGACCAGACCGAGGCTCTGTCGATGTCCGATCGCATCGCCTTGCTGAACAAGGGCCGTCTGGAGCAGCTCGGAACGCCGGACCAGATCTATAACACGCCGCGCACGACGTTTGCGGCCGAGTTCGTCGGCAGCTCGAACATCCTCAAGGGTCGGGTCGTCGATGTCTCGGGGCAGCGCTGCACCGTCCAGCTTGCCTTTGGCATGGTGACCTGCCCGGTGACCGGCTCGGTCGAAAAGGGGCAAACGGTCGGTGTGATGGTCCGCCCGCATGGAATTGCCATCAATCCGGCCGAGCCGAACGGGGCCAATTGCTTTGCCGGCACGATACGGCAGATCAGCTTCATCGGCGAGTTTCTGGACATGCAGGTGGCGGTCGGCGGCGAAAGCCTGAGGGTCTTCGTCAATTCCTACAAGACCCACCGCACGGGCGAGGATGTGACGGTGCAACTGCCTGTCGATCTTTGCGTCGTCCTGCAGGGATAGGAGCCAGAGATGAGAAACCCTGAAAGTCAGTCCGCCGGCATGCTGCAACGGATCCGCGCGGTTCCGGTCGTGACGATCGTTTCGATCCTGTTGCTGGCGCTGCTGCTTGTTCTGGTGGTCGCGCCCCTGGTCCTGCTGTTCCGGACCAGCCTGGCGCCGCCCGGAGAGCTTCCGTTCAACACGGATGTCTATACGCTGGAGAATTATCGCAGCGCGCTGAACAACGCGCGCCTTCCCACGCTGATCGCGAATACCCTGAAATACGCCGCCGGCACGGTCTGCATCGGGGTCGGCGTGGCCTTTACCATCGCCTGGCTGGTCGAGCGTACGGATCTGCCGTTCAAGGCGCTGATCCGCACCATGATGTTTTCCTGGATGGCGGTGCCGCCGGTGGTCATGGCCTTCGGATGGATTCTGCTGGGCAATCCGGGCAACGGGATCTTCAACGTCCTGCTGCGCTGGCTGTTCGACCTCAGGGGCGCGGTCATCACGGTCTATTCGATGAAGGCGATGATCCTCATCACCGGGCTGGCCATCGTGCCGACCGCCTTCACCATGATTGCCGGCTTGCTGCGCAACATGGATCCGCATCTGGAAAGCGCCGGCTCGGTCCATGGCGCAAGCGGCTTCGGCGTCTTCCGAACGGTGACCCTGCCGCTTCTGGTTCCCGGTCTGCTGTCCGTGGGCATCCTTCTGTTCATGGCGATGGTTCAGGCCTTCGACCTGCCGCTGGTGATCGGCCTGACGGCAAGGGCGCCGGTCTTGTCGACGCAGATCTTCCTGTTGGCCAATTCCGACATTTCGCGGCCCGACTACTCGCTGACCGCCACCTTCGGCACCTTCTTTCTGCTGCTGGCGGCCGTCCTGATGCTGGTCTACTTCCGGACCGTGCGCATGAGCGAACGGTTCCGCGTGGTCTCGGGCAAGGCTTTCCGGCCGTCCAAACGCCCGCTTGGCGGATGGCGCCTGCCGGCCATCGGGTTCGTGTCCGTCTATTTCCTCATCATGATGCTGCCCTTCCTCGTGCTGCTCTGGACCAGCTTCCAGCCATTCTATGCCGTGCCCTCGGCCGAGGCTTTCGGGCGGATGACCCTGCAGAACTATGCCGATGTGTTCGGGCAGTCCTTCATCATCCGCGCCCTGGTGAACACGATCATCCTGGTGCTGTTCTCGGCCACCATCGTCATGGTTCTTTCGGTGATGATCGCCTGGATCTCCGTCCGGTCCAAGGGGCGGCTGGGCAAGGCGCTCGAGGTCATCTCGTTCCTGCCGATCGCCATCCCGCCGGTGGTCCTGGCCATCGCCGTCCTGCTGATCTACCTGCGGACGCCGCTATACGGCACGGTCTGGATCATCGTGCTCGCGCATGTGACCGCCTATATCGCCTTTGGCACACGCACCATGAATGCAGCCCTGCTTCAGATCCACAGCGAGCTGGAAAACGCCTCCTTCGTCTGTGGCGCCGGATGGTTCACCATGTTGCGGCGGATCATCTTTCCGCTGCTGCTGCCCCACATCCTCAACGGCTGGCTCTGGGTCGCAGGGCACAGCGCGCGCGACATCACCTTTCCGCTGTTCCTGATCACCTCGTCCAACGTCGTCGCCGCGTCGCAGCTCTATCTCCTGTGGACGACGCCCGAGATCCCGACCGCCTCGGCGCTTGCCGTCATCCTGGTGTTGGGATTGCTGTCGGTTGTGGTGCCGGTTCAGCTTTACGCCGCGCGGCTGGAAAGCGGCCGCCACCGCAAGTCGCGGGCCAGCGATCCCGCCCTGGCCCCGGCCGAATGATGCGAGGATTTGCACGATGAACTATCGTTCCCTTGGCCGCAGCGGCTTCATGGTGGCGCCGCTCGCGCTCGGCACCTTCAATTTCGGCGGGCCGACAGACGAGGCGACCTCGATCCGCATCATGCTCCGGGCGCTCGACGCCGGGATCAACCTGTTCGACGTTGCCAATTCCTACAACGAGGGCCGCAGCGAGGAATTCGTCGGCAAGGCCATCGCCGAATGGGGCCGGCGCGATGATGTGGTGATCGCCACGAAGGTGCATTTCCCGGTGGGGCAGGGACCCAACGACAGCGGCAACTCGCGCTATCACATCCTGCGCGAATGCGACCGCAGCCTGGCCCGCATGAAGGTCGACCATATCGACCTTCTGCAACTGCACCGCCCCGACTTCACCATCCCCGCGGACGAGACCTTGCGGGCGCTGGATGATCTGGTGGCCGCGGGCAAGGTTCGATACATCGGCACGTCGTCCTTTCCGGCCTGGAAGGTGATGGAGGCCGTCGCCCTGGCCGACCGGCGGGGATGGGCGCGGCCGATCGTCGAACAGCCGCCCTATAACCTGCTTGACCGGCGGGTCGAGAATGAACTGGTGCCGCTCTGCCTGGCGCAGGGCCTGTCCCTGGTCCCCTACGCTCCGCTGGCCCAGGGCGTGCTGGCCGGGCGCTATGCGTCGGCCGATGACCTTCCGGCGGATTCGCGGGCGGTCACGCGGGGCGGTGTCTATTCGGACCGGGTGAACGACGCCGGTATCGCAGTCGGGCGGGAAGTCGCCCGGCTGGCGGCAGAGGCCGGCACGAGCGCCGCGCAGCTCGCCATGGCCTGGGTGCGCGACCAACCGGCGGTGGCGGCACCGCTGTTCGGCCCGCGGACGCTCGAGCAGCTGGAGCATATGCTGCCCGTTCTGGACCTGCCCTTTCCCCCCGACCTGCGGGAGGCCTTCGACACTCTGGTCCCGCCGGGAAGCGCGGTCACCAATTTCCACAACGGGGCACGCTGGATGAAGCAGGTGCTCGCCGTGCCGCATCCCGAAAGGACGCCCCGATGACCGAGATGGACGCCCCGATTGCCCTGGCCGATGCCTATGCCCGCGCATTTCATGCGGGCGACGCGGACCGGCTGCGCGCGATCTTCCTGCCTGAGTGCAAACTGCAATTCGTCGATGGCGATGCGCTCAGGTGCTTCGAGGCCCGGGACTGGATCGACCTCGTGGCGAGCCGCCCCTCGCAGGCGGCGCAGGGGCGGGCGCTGGATTATCGACTGGTCTCGGCCCACATGGCCGGGCCCCATTGCGCGGCCGTCGCGCTGGAAATGGCAGCGGAACCCGGTTCCCGTTTCAGCGATGTGCTGCACCTGCTGCGCATCGGCGGGGTCTGGAAGATCGTCGCCAAGTCCTTTGCGGTGCTGCCGGTCGCCGTCGCCTCGTAGGACGCGCGAGCGGCCCGGCAGCCTCAACTCATGCCGAGAAACTCGGCATAGGCGGTGACGTGCCGTTCCATCAGGCGCTTCGCCTCGGCCGGATCCTGCTTTTCGATGGCATCGGTGATGCGCCCGTGGATCCGGACCACCTGCTGTCGGACCTCGGGCGGGTTCAGGGTCTCGTCATTCGTCACGTCATAGACCGCGTGCGAGATCGATTCCATGAAGGCGATCAGCAGGTCGTTGTGGCTGGCGTGAACGATGGCCATGTGCCAGTCGAGGTTGCCGCGCAGAAACCTGTCCAGATCATCGATGCCCGCGACCATCGCCGCGTGCTTCTCCTGGATCCGGGCCAGATCCTCGTCGGTGCGGTGCTTGGCGGCCAGCATCGCGGCGGTCGGTTCGATGGCGCCCCGGGCCTCGACCAGCGAAACGCGCCGGGTCCGCCGGCTGGAAATGAACAGGCTGACGGTCTTGACGATGGTGTCGCGTCCCGGCTTGCAGACCCGCGAGCCGCCGTTGCGCCCCTGCTTGGTGGCAATCAGCCCCTCTAGCTCCAGCATGCGCAGGGCATCCCGTACCGACGAGCGCGACAACCCCGAGGATTCGGTCAGTTCGCGTTCGTTGGGCAGCATGTCACCATCGGACAGCCGGCCGCCGACGATCTCTTCGCGCAGCTGGTTTGCCAGGACTTCCGCGGCCCGGGGGATCTTCACCGGGCCGAGTTTGAGGCTGCTGGAGGCGGGTGATTTCAAGGCTGCCATCTGTTCCCGGTACTGCGCCATGTGACCTCCGTCCGTTGTCGTACATTTGCCAACCGATAGCAAACCTCAGTTGATACTAAACATCCATCCTTGACACTTCTGCCACGCATCTTGCTAATCATATGTCATTTATACATCGCATTTAGTAGCATGTTAATACAAGATATTTCTTGGTAAATCCGGCCATTTACGGCCAGCCTGCATTAAAGGTCTAATATTTAGTTGACTCGCGGTTTGGGGCGCTGCATCCTCGGGTCGACGCATGCTGAGACTGTCACTATGCGCAACAAGGGAGGAAGACATGCCGTTCCATTCGACGATGGCCCGTTTGACCGGGACCGCAGCCTTGGCAACGTTTCTTGCAACCGGGACACTCGCCCAGACGGTCGAAGAACTGGTGGCAGGCGCCCGGGAGGAGGGCGAGCTGGTGGTGTTGATGCTGCACCCGACCGACAGCGCCAACCGGAACCGGCTGATCGACGCGTTCCTCGAGGAATACGATCTGGACATCAATATCGAATGGGCGCCGACGCACCCGACCGCCCTGATGGCACGGCTGAACGCTGAAAGCGCCTCGGGCGTCTTCAGCGGGGATGTGGGGCAGGGCAGCGTCGACGATCTCTGGCCCTCGGTGCAGCGGGGCTATATCGCCTCGGTCGACTGGGCCGGGATCTTTGGCGACGACCTTCCCGGCATCGAGGCCGCGGCCTCGGGCGTGCCCCCCGAAATGGAGGGGACCGTCCTTTCCATGTTCGACCTCGTTTACGGGCTGATCTGGAACCCTGAATTCGTCGAGGAAAGCGAGCTGCCGGTCACCGTGTCCGATCTGACCGCGCCGGAATGGGCCGGCAGGCTGGCGCTCAATTCCTACCATATCGCGCCGGTCGATTACCTCAGCTACGCCATCGGCGAGGACGAGACCGTGGCGATCGTCGAGGGGTTGCTGGCCAATTCCCCGATCCTCAAGCCGGGAAGCGGTGCGGTTGGCGCGGCCGTTTCTGGCGGTGAGGCGGCGGTGGGAACCGGCATGTCCTACGCCACCGATCTGGCCATCGCCCGCGGCGAGCCCATCCGGTTTCGTCCCTTCGCCGATTACACGCCGGTCCTGGGCATGAAGACCTTCGTTCCGGAATTCGCGCCGCACCCGAATGCCGCGCGCCTGTTTGCCGCCTGGTTCGCTACGCGGGGCATCGAAATGATCGGGGAAGAGGAGCATATCGGCCAGCTGGCCAATCCGAACTCGACCGTCGGCGCCGCGCTGCTGCGGCAGATCGAAGAAGCGGGTTCGACCATCGTGTCGGTTTCCTCGGTCGCGCAGTTCGACCAACTGGCGGAAACGCGGCGGATCATCGACGCCATGATCGCCGATCAGTGAGCCCGTCGCGCGCGCGGGTCAGGCCCGGCTGCTGAAAGCTGGCCGCGTTCCGGCCGGGACCTGCTCAAGTCGCACGATGCGCCTCCTCTGGATGGCGCATCGTCTTTTGTCTCATGTCGCGTAATGCCGGTGCTGGGCCAGAGCGTGGCTGCGGGCGGCGACGGATGCCACCCGGGTGCGACGCGATACGGCCTTCGGCCAGCGCAACACGATGATCGCCCCGCTGCCGATGCCCGAGACCAGATCGGGCAGGTCACCGAGCCGCCCGGCAAGCTGCCGCTCCTCTGCGGATTGCGCGGCGACGATGACATCCACCTCAATATCCTGCGGCGTGCCGGCCGCCAGCAGCCGGTCGCGAATCTGCGGCGCCGCGCCGACCGCCATGTAGAAGCAGGTGGTCGTCCCGGGCGAGACATGCGCCGCCCAGTCCGGCGACGGATCTCCGGGACGGCAGCGGCCGGTGGTCAGCACCAGCGTATCGGTCTCGCCCCGCTCGGTGAGGGATCGCGTCAACGAGGCCGCGGCACCGGCAGCGGCGGTGACGCCCGGCACGATCTCGACCGCGATACCGGCGGCGCGGGCGGCGGCGATTTCCTCGGTCGCGCGGCCAAAGACGCCGGGATCGCCGGACTTCAGCCGGACCACCAGCTTGCCGGCACGGGCGGCGGCGACGATGACGCCATTGATGCGGTCCTGCGGCCAGGCATTGCCGCCGACCTCCTTTCCGACGCTGATCCGTTCGGCATCGCGCCGGGCCAGATCGAGGACGGCCGGATCGATCAGCCGGTCGTAGAAGATCACATCCGCCTCCTGCAGACGGCGCAATCCGCGCAAGGTGAGCAGGTCGGCCGCCCCCGGTCCGGCACCGATCAGGCTGATCCGACCGGCGGGCGGCGGCGGGCCACCGGCCGCGATGGCCGTCTTGATCTGCTGTGCCGCCGCGTCGATGCCGTCTGCCGGCCTGACCGTGCGAAACACCCAATCCCAGAACGCCCGGCGCCCTTCATGGGGGATTCCCGCTTCCACCGCTCCGCGCAGCCGCCCAGCCAGGGCCGCCAGATCGCCCAGCCGCGGTTCCAGCAGCGTTTCGATCCGCGCCCGGATGTTGCGGCCCAGCACCGGCGCGGTGCCTTCGGTGCCGATGGCGACCACGACCGGGTCACGGTCGACGATGGCCGGGGTGAAGGCGTCGCACAGCGCCGGGCGGTCGACGACATTCACCAGCGCGGCGCCGCGCTGCTTGGCCAGGTGGTGCAGCGCCCGGTCGCGCGCGGCATCGCCTGTCGCGACAAAGACCAGGCTGGCGCCGGCCCAGTCGGCCTTGGCGGGGTCGGTCAGGTGCCGGGCGCGGCCGGCGCCGACCAGGCCTGCCAGTTCGGGGTCAAGGTCCGGCGCGACCAGCACAATCCCGGCGGTGGTCCGGGCGATCAGCCGGGCTTTCTGCGCGGCCTGTTCCCCGCCGCCGGCAATGATGACGGTGCGCTGGTTCATGGTCAGGAACATCGGGAAGGTCTGCATGATCCGGTCCTATTCGGCGGCGAGGGCGGGTGAGGGGGGCGGGCTGGAAATGGCGGCCACCAGCGCCGCGATCTCGGGGCGGCAGGCGCCGCAATTGCTGCCCGCGCCGGTGGCCCGGGCGATGGCGGCGACATCGCAGGCGCCTGCCTGCGCCGCGGCCGCGATCCGGTTGCGCCCGACTCCGGTGCAGGCGCAGACGAGGGGGCCGTTGTCGGGCTGGTCGGCGCGCGCGCGGGGGGCAAGGCTGCCGGGCAGGACCGGTGCGCCGATCCGGGCGATGATCGCGTCACGGGCCAGCGCGACCGGCGCGGGGCCCGAAAACAGCAGCGCGCCGATCCGGCCCCGGTCGACAAGGGCAAGCGTGGCCAATCCGCGCGCGGGATCGTCGGACCGAATGAACTGGGCCTCGGGCAGGTCGAACAGGCGCCGCGCGAAGGCCTCGATATCCGCGGGCGCGGTCAGGTCGGCAAGCTCGGCGGCATGACCCGATTCGGTGACGCGCCGCGCCCAATAGGCGCTGTCGGGCGTGATGTCGCGGGCCGCAGCGGCGAAAGCGAACCAGCGGGCGGGGAATGGCGCGACCGAGACCGTCGCCGCCTTGAGTTCGGGCTGCCCCGAGATCGGGTCGAGCGCGCCGGGCACCAGCGCATCCACACGGCCGGTGGGCGCGGTCTCGCCGGACCAGTGCATCGGCGCGAAGGCCTGCCCGCGACCGACCCGGTCGCTCAGGACGACGCGCAGTATCGCGCTTCCATGGTCCGAGGTAACCTCGGCCAGCCCGAAGGGCGCAACGCCCAGTTGCAGCGCATCGGCGGGGTGCAGGTCGATGAACGGCTCGCCGAGATGACGATTCAGCCGAGCGGCGCGGTTGGTGCGGGTCATCGTGTGCCACTGGTCGCGGATGCGTCCGGTGTTCAGCCGCAGCGGACGCTTTTCCGAGGGCATGGCCGCCGGGGGGCGGGATGTGACTGCCACCATCCGCCCGCGCCGGTCGGGTGTGAAGAACTGCCCGTCGGCAAAGAACCGGCCCCCCTGCCGATGGGCGCTGAAGGGCCAGCGGAAGGGATCCATCACGTCATACCCGGCATCGCTGATCCGGGCTTTGCCCGAAATGTCGAAATCCCGCCCGAACCGGCCCGCGATGCCCGAGAGGGCAGCGTGCTCGCGGAAGATCGCGGCGGGACCGGACCAGTCGAAGCCGGAAAACCCCATGCGCCGAGCGACCTGCGCCAGCATCCACCAATCGGGCCTGGCCTGACCGGGTGCGGCGATCACCTGCCGCTGGCGACTGATCGTGCGGTCGGAATTGGTGACGGTGCCGGACTTTTCGGCCCAGGCGGCGGCCGGCAGCAGGACATGCGCCAGCCGCGCGGTATCGGTGGCACCGGTTACGTCGCTGACCACGACGAAATCGCATCCGGCAATCGCGGCGCGCACCGCATCGGCCTCGGGCAGGGTCACGGCGGGGTTGGTGTGGATGATCCACAGCGCCTTGATCCGCCCGTCTCCTGCGGCGCGGAACAGGTCGACGGCCTTCAATCCCGGGCGGTCGGCCATCCGGGTCGCGTTCCAGAACCGGCCGACCGCCTGGCGGTGATCGGGATTTTCCAGCGCCAGATGACAGGCGAGCTGGTTCGCGAGGCCGCCGACCTCGCGCCCACCCATCGCATTCGGCTGGCCGGTGACCGAGAAAGGCCCCATGCCAGGGCGGCCGATGCGGCCCGTGGCCAGATGGCAGTTGAGGATGGCATTGACCTTGTCGGTGCCCGAGGTCGACTGGTTCACCCCCTGCGAGAAGACGGTGACAACCCGCGGTGTCGCGCACCAGAGGTCGATGAACCGGTCGAGAAGCGCCGGCGCAACGCCGGTTTCCGCCAGATCGGCGCGGGCGGCGGCGATGGCGGCATCGGCACCCTCGATACGGGCGAGGTAAGCGGCATCCGTCAGGCCCCGGTCGGCAATCGCCACCAGCAGCCGGTTGAACAGCGCCACATCGGCGCCCGGCGAGAGCGGCAGATGCAGGTCGGCGGCATCGGCGGTGACGGACCGGCGCGGGTCGATGACGACGATCTTCGTGCCGCGCGCCGCCCTTGCCGCCTCGACCCTCTGCCACAGCACCGGATGGCACCAGGCAAGGTTGGAGCCGACCAGCACCACCAGATCGGCCTGGTCCAGGTCCTCGTAGGTGCCGGGCACCGTATCGGCACCGAAGGCGCGGGTGTGGCCGGCGACGGTCGAGGCCATGCACAGGCGCGAATTCGTGTCGACATTGGCGCTGCCGATGAAGCCCTTCATCAGCTTGTTCGCCACGTAATAATCCTCGGTCAGCATCTGCCCGGACAGATAGAAGGCGACCGAATCCGGCCCATGCCCGGCAATCGTGTCGCGGAACCGCGCGGCGACCAGATCCAGTGCGGCGTCCCAGTCCGTTTCGACCCCCTTGACCAGCGGCGCGGTCAGCCGGCCGGACAGGCCGACCGTCTCGCCAAGAGCGGTGCCCTTGGAACAGAGCCGCCCGAGGTTGGCCGGGTGTTCAGGGTCGCCCTTGACCCTGATGCCATTCGCCACCGGCGTCAGGATCACCCCGCAGCCGACCCCGCAATAGGGACAGGTGGACCGGGTCATGCGACGCGCCACGTCTGCAGCCGGGTCGCGTCGATCAGGACGCGGCCCTGCTCGACCCGCGCGGGATAGGTGGCCACCGACCCATCGTCCTCTCCCAGCGCGCGGCCGGTCTCGAGGCTGAAAACCCAGGCATGCAGCGGGCAGGTCACGGCATGGCCATGCACGATCCCCTCCGACAGCGGCCCGCCCTTGTGCGGGCAGCGGTCGTCGAGCGCGAACACCCGGTCGTCGAAGGTGCGGAAGACCGCGACGCAGCCTTGCGCCGTCTTCACCGTGCGCGCCCCGCGCGGCGGGATGTCGTCCAGCGCGGCAATGTCGATCCAGCGCGTCATTCGGCGGCCTCCAGCGACAGGTCGGCAAGGGGCCGGAACCGCCGCGCCGCATCGGGCCTGGCGTGTTCGGCCCAGGGGTCCTTCTGATAGATGGACTGGCTCAGATCAAAACGCGCGATCAAGGCGGCGCGGATCTCGGCATCCAGCACCTGCGACCTGATCCAGTCGAGCCCGACCTTCCTGATCCATTTGTAGGGCCGGTCCAGGTATCTGGCATGTTCGCGGTAAAGCTGAACGAAGGCCACCGTGACATCCATTGCCTCGGCCTCGGTCTCGACCGCGACGAGGCGCTGGGTTTCCTGCAGGTCCATCCCCGCGGCTCCGCCGACGCCGACCTGGTATCCCGACTCGACGCAGACGATGCCGACATCCTTGCAGGTCGCCTCGGCGCAGTTGCGCGGACAGCCCGACACGGCCAGCTTGACCTTGTGCGGCGTCCACGATCCCCAGAGCCTTTGTTCCAGCCTGACGCCCAGGCCGGTCGAATCCTGGGTGCCGAACCGGCAGAACTCGGTCCCCACACAGGTTTTCACCGTGCGCAGGCCCTTGGAATAGGCATGGCCCGAAACCAGACCGGCAGCGTTCAGATCGGCCCACATCGCCGGCAGGTCATCCTTGCGGACTCCCAGCAGATCGATGCGCTGTCCGCCGGTAACCTTGACCATCGGCACGTTGTACTTGTCGGCGGCATCGGCGATGGCGCGGAGTTCGCGGGCGTTGGTCACACCCCCCCACATCCGGGGCACCACGCTGAACGTCCCGTCCTTCTGGATATTGGCGTGCAGGCGTTCATTGACGAACCGGCTTTGCGCATCGTCGCGATAGTCCAGCGGCCAGTCGGCCAGCAGATAGAAGTTCAGCGCCGGACGGCAGGAAGGGCAGCCGCAGGACGTGCGCCAGCCCAGTTCCTGCAAGACGGCGGGCATCGATTTCAGCTCTTGCGCCTTGATAAGGCGCCGGACGTCCTCATGGGTCAGATCCGTGCAAGCGCACATCGGCTGGGCCGTGGGCATCTGGAAGGCCTCGCCAAGGCTGAGCGCCAGCACCTGCTCGACCAAGCCGGTGCAGGTGCCGCAGGAGGCCGAGGCCTTGGTCCTGGCCCGCACCAGTTGCAATGTGGTGGCGCCCCCGTCGATGGCGGCGGCGATCTGGCCCTTGCATACGCCGTTGCATCCGCAGATCTCTGCCTCAGGCGGCAAGGCTGCAACGGCTGCAAGAGGGTCCGCGGCGACACCTCCGGCAAAGGCGGGGCCGAAGATCAGCGTCTCGCGCTCGCCCGAGATGTCGGCGCCGTCCTTGATCTTCTGGAAGAACCAGTTGCCATCGGCGGTATCGCCATACATGACCGCGCCGATCAGCCGGTCGCCTTCGAGGACGAGCCGCTTGTAGATGCCGCGTCCGGGATCGCGGAACACGATTTCCTCCCGGCCGGGCTTGTCGGCGAAATCGCCGGCGCTGAACAGGTCCACGCCCGTGACCTTGAGCTTGGTCGCGGTCTGCACCGGACGAAAGGCGGCATCGCCACCATTCAGGACCGAGGCCAGCACCTTTGCCTGATCGTAGAGGGGCGCCACAAGGCCGAACAACTGGCCGTCGAACTCGACGCATTCCCCGAGGGCGAAGACATCCGGGTCGGCCGTGCGCATCTGCGGATCGACGACGACACCCCGGTTCACTTCCAGATGGGCATCGGTGGCGAGTCGGGTCTCGGGGCGGATGCCCACGGCCATGCAGACCAGATCGGCGCCATAGACGGTGCCATCCTCCAGCAGCACGGCCTCGACCTTGTCCTCGCCGAGGATCGCCTTGGTGGCGCCCTTGCAATGCACGCGGATGCCGCGCCGTTCCAGATCCTTCTGCAACAGGTAGCCCGCCGCCGGATCCAGCTGGCGTTCCATCAGATGGCTCATCAGGTGGATGACGGTCACATCCGCGCCGCGCGCGGCCATCCCCGCCGCGGCTTCCAGCCCCAGAAGCCCGCCGCCGATGACGACGGCTTTCGCGCCGGGGCGGCTGGCCGCGATCATCGCATTGGTGTCCTCCAGATCGCGATAGGTGACCACGCCCGGCAGCGCCTTGCCCGCCACCGGGATGATGAAGGGCGCCGACCCCGTGCCGATCACCAGCCGGTCATAGGGCGTGTCACCCTGCGCCGTGACCACGACCTTCGCCGCACGGTCGATGCGGACCACCGGCTCGCCGAAGCGGCAGGTGATGCCCCGGTCTGCATAGAAGGCATCGTCATGGGTGATGATGTCCTCGTAGGCCTTTTCGCCCGACAGGACCGGCGACAACATGAGCCGGTTGTAGTTGCCGCGCGGCTCGGCGTTGAACAGGGTCACATCCCATCGGTCCGGGGCGGCGTCCAGCAGGTGTTCGATCAACCGGCCCGAGGCCATGCCGGCGCCGACGATGACGAGTCGTTTCTTCATGGCACTGTCCTCTCGCGCTTTCATGCGGGTTGGCCGGTGGGGGCGCCGGTCATGCGGCGCACGGCGAGATGCATCCAGATCAGGCAGAGCGCGGCGATCACGAACAGCGCGGCAAAGCACGACGACCACAGCCCGGTGACATCGCGCAGCCAGCCAAAGACCAGAGGCAGCACGAACCCGCCAAGACCGCCGATCATGCCGACCATGCCGCCGACCGCGCCCACATTCTCCGGGTAGTAGACCGGGATATGCTTGAATACCGCGGCCTTGCCGATGGCCATGAACAGCCCCAGCACGAAGACCACGGCGATGAAACCGGCGGGCGGCATGCCAAAGGGCAGGGCCAGGATCAGGGTGGCAAGGGTCGAGACGGCAAAGGTCCAGTACAGCACCGCCCGCGCGCCGTATCTGTCGGACAAGGCCCCGCCCCAGGCCCGGAAGATCGACCCCGGGATCGAATAGGCGGCACCGACCATCCCGGCCACGGCGACCTCGAACCCGTAGACGCCGATCAGATAGCGCGGCAGCCACAGGGCCAGCGCGACGAAGGCGCCGAAGACAAAGAAGTAATAGAGCGAGAAGCGAAGCACCCGGATATCGGCCAGGGGCGCGAATTCGGCCGCAAAGCTGCGCTCCGGGGTCTTGCCGCGCGCGGCGATGACCGGATCATCGTCGGACAGCAGCCAGAAGGCGACGGCGGTCAGGGCCAGCACGGCGGCATAGGCCTGCGCGGCGCCCTGCCAGCCCAAGGCCAGCATCAGGAACGGCGCCGCAAACTTGGTCAGGGCCGAGCCGACGTTGCCCACGCCGAAGATGCCAAGCGCGGTGCCCTGACGGTCGGCGGGATAGAAGCGCGACACATAGGCGACGCCGACCGCGAACGACCCGCCCGCGATGCCGACGCCAAGGGCGGCGATCAGGAACTGACCATAGGTCTGGGCATAGGACAGCAGGAAGGTGGCGACCGCGGCCGCCAGCATGGTCAGGGTAAAGACCAGACGGCCGCCCAGACGGTCGGTCCAGACGCCAAGGATGACGCGGACCAGCGATCCGGTCAGGATCGGCATGCCGACCAGCAGGCCGAACTGGGTCTCGGTCAGCGACAGGGTTTCGCGGATCTGCAGACCGATGATCGAAAAGATCGTCCAGACGGCGAAACAGACGGTGAAAGCGCCGGTCGACAGGGTGAGGGCGCGGGTGGCATTGGGGGAAACGGCGGCAGAGGCCATGGCAAGCTCCGGGCTGCAAGGCGTCAGGGGGGCGGCAGACGCAGACCAAGACCGGTCGCGTGTCGCCTGCGAATGTCGGGGGTCCGCGTCATCGCGGAGGGTGGCATTCGAACGAGATGCCGGAGGACTGCGCCGTTGCAGGCCTGAGGTCAGGTCACCACAATCGCCGCAGCGCCGCAACATCGTGCTGCAACCGCGCGGACCGGGGCGGGTTTCTGCTGCAATTTTGGGCGGAAATCAGGGATCAGCCGTCGAGGGGATCAAAAATCCAGCCGTCGAAGAACCGGTCCGGCCCCAGAATCATTGTCCCGCGTTCCGAGGCGACGGCAGTGGGATGCGACAGGGTGCCTTCGATCTTCTGCGAGGCGCCCGGCAGATCGGCGCCCGCCTCGCGCAGGTGCAGGCGATAGAGATCGGTGCGGAACACCGCCGATCCGGCGGTGACCGCCGGGCCCTCGGGCAGGCCGTGACGGCGGGCGAGCAATGCGGCGATCAGCCCGCCGAGGCTTTTCCACGGGAATGTCGCCGCGCCCTCGTGGAAGGTGACGAAGCGCCCGGCGCCGCCGATGCCGCCGGTCAGCGCGCGGTCGATCACCTCGGGCGGGAGTGACAGGAATTCCGGCCGGGCCAGGATCTCGGCCGCCATGCTGCGGTTCGCGGGCAGATCCAGCCAGCGCCCCGCCCGCCACACGGCCCGCATCAAGGCCCGCGCCGTGTCCGGTGCGGATTCGGCCCAGCCCGACCGGACCGCGAGGACCTTCTCTGCCGCCGAGGCCCAGATCGCCCGGCCGGGCAGCAGGATGCGACCGACGCCCTGTCGCTCGGCCACCGAGCCCCAAGGTTCGCCCACGCAGAACAGGTCGATCTCACCGGCCTCCAGCGCCTGCGCCATCAAGGGCGGCGGGACGGTGCGGATGTCGATATCATTGCCCAGCCAGCGGGTCATCAGCAGGACATGGGTCGAAAACGGAAAGGGCACACCGACGCGCAGGCGGGCAGGCCCGGCGGCACGGATGGCGCGGGCCAGCGGCGCCGGTTCGGTCAGACCGGCTACACGCTGCGCCAGCGCCTCGGCCGCGCCCACGGCCTGCCCGCCCTGCGACAGGATCATCAGCACCTCGACCGGGGGCAGGGCCGGACCCAGCCCCATGGCGCGGGCCACCGCCATCGGCGCCAGCATATGCGCGGCATCGACCGCGCCCGCCGCCAGCAGATCGCGCAACGAGGCCCAGGACCGCGCCTGCGCCAGGTCCAGCGCCAGCCCTTCGTCGGCGGCGAAGCCCAGTTCGCGTGCGACGATCAGCGGTGCCGCATCGACCAGCGGCACATAGGCCGCGCGGATCGCAAGCCCGCTCATCCCAGAAGACCCGCCGCGGTGACCAGCGCCGCCGCGACCTCGGCCAGCCGTTTCTTCTGGTCCATCGCCGTCTTGCGCAAAAGGGCATAGGCCTCGTCCTCGGACAGGCCGCGCGCCCGCATCAGGATGCCCTTGGCGCGGTCGATCAGCTTGCGCTCCTCGAGCGCGCGTCGCGTCGCCTCGAGTTCGGTCCGCAGGCGCTGCATCTGGCCGAACTGGGCGATGGCAAGGTCGATCACCGGGCGCAGCACCTCGGGACGGACCCCCTCGGCCACATAGGCCGACACGCCCGCTTCGATGGCGGCCCGCATGAGCGCCGTATCGCCGCCCGGTGCGAACAGCGCAACGGCGCGATCCTTTGGCCCGGCGGCCAGCGACAGATCCTCGATCACGTCGCGCGAAGGGTTTTCCATGTCGATCAGGACCACATCGGGGTTCATCTCGGCGATGCGCCGCGCGAGCGACGAGACATCGGCCAGGATCACCACCCGGCAACCGCCATCGGCGCTGAGCGCATCCGCCACCGCCCGCGCCCGCGTCGGGTCGGACTCAACGACAAGAATATCGATTCCCCGGGTCATGGCTCTCGTGTCGCACAAAGCGGACGGAACGCAATGCGCGGTGCCGGGGCTATGGGCGCAGAAAGCGCGACGCAACGAAAGTGCTGAAAATTTGTGCGGCCGACGGGCGTAGGTCTGGGGCGGATCGACTTTCACCTCCACCAGACCCGGGTTGCGGCGCGGGGCTATCAACGGCAGCGCGGCGGTTCATGTGTGCTGGCGGGCAGGGTTTCAGGGGATGGTCTTGCCGGGGTTGAACAGATCGTCAGGATCGAGCGCCCCCTTGATCGCCCGCATCGCCGCGAGCCGCGCCTTGCTGCGGTAGCGCGGCATGTAGGGCAGTTTCGCCTGGCCGATGCCGTGTTCGGCGCTGAACGACCCGCCAAGAGCGGCGACGCGATCCAGGATGCGGTCGATCTGCGCCGTGTGGGGCAGCGCGGCCCAGTCCCGACCGGCCCCCGCCGCCAGCGTGTAATGCAGGTTGCCGTCGCCCAGATGCGCGACGGTATAGACCTCGAACCCCAGGGCGCGGGATTCGGCATCGGTCTGGGCGACGAAGTCCGCCACTGCGGCCAGCGGCAGCGAGAGGTCGAACATGTAGCTGCCCTTCAGCGCATAGATCGCCTCGGCGGCACCCTCGCGCAGCTGCCAGAGCGCATTGCGCTGCGCCTCGGAGGCGCAGATCACCGCGTCCGCGACCAGCCCCTCCTCCATCAGACCGGCCAGCACCTCGGTCACCAGCGCCTGCAGCCTCGGCGTGCCTTCGGGATCGGGCGCGGCATCGTCGCCCCGGGTCGAGGCGAGTTCCAGCAGGATCCCGGTTTCGGGCGGCTCGGCCATCGGGGGGCGCTTGCCGTGATGGGCGCAGATCTGGCGCATCATCGGCGCCGGCATGTATTCGAATGCCTCCACCAACCCGCCTGACGCGTCCTGCAACCGGTTCAGCACGCTCAGGGCCGAGGCCACGTCGGGCAGCGCCAGAAAGGCAGTGGCGCGGATGACCGGGGCCGGGTAAAGCCGCAGGCAGGCCGCCGTGATGATACCCAAAGTCCCCTCGGCGCCGATCATCAGGTCGCGCAGGTCGTAGCCGGTGTTGTCCTTGCGCAGGCCGGACAGGTCACTGACCACGCTGCCGTCGGCCATCACCGCCTCGATCCCCAGACAGAGCGCGCGGGTATTGCCGTAGCGCAGGACATTCGAGCCCCCGGCATTGGTCGACAGGTTCCCGCCGATGGTGCAGGAGCCGCGCGCGCCGAACATCAGCGGGAAGATCAGGCCCTCGGGCGCGATGGCCTCTTGCAGCTGTTGCAGCACGCAGCCGGCTTCGACCGTGACCGAGCGCGCGGCGGCGTCGATCCGGCGGATCGCCTTCATCCGGTCGAGCGAGAGCAGGATATGCGGCCGGTTGCCCAGCGGCACACCGCCGCCCGCCACGCCGGTATTGCCCCCCTGCGGCGTGATCGCCACGCCCGACGCCGCGCAGAGCTTCACCACCGCCGCCACGGCCTCGGTCGAGGCGGGTCGGACCACGGCCAGGGCGGTGCCTCTGAATTGGCCGGTCCAATCCGTAAGATAGCGCGCGCAATCCGCGGGATCGGTCAGCAGGGCCTCAGGGCCGAGGGCGCGGCGCAGGTCGTCGAGGATGGTCGTGTGCATCGGAAACTCCGGATCGGGGGTCAGCCGCGCCGCTCACCCGGCGCACGGCCAGCGAGGAAGACCGTGGCGATCGCCATCAGCATGAAGGCGGTCGAGACCCAGGACGAGAACAGGAAGAACGGATCGCCACCGGTGGCAGAAAACGCCTGCCGCGCGGCATTCTCGAGGCTGCCGGCGAGGATGAAGGCGATGACAAAGGGCAGGTGCGGGATGCGCAGGCAGCGGAACAGATAGCCCAGCACGCCGAAGCCGAAGGCGGTCCACAGCGCGCCGAGGCGCGGGTCCTGCACATAGATCGCGGTCAGCGTGACCAACAGCACGACCGGCAGCAGGTAGCGGATCGGCACGCGCGACATGATGCCCATCGCCCGCATGAACACACCGCCGATGGTCCAGTTCAGCAGGTTCCCCAGCGCCATCAGGGTGAAGATGCCGAAAGCCACCACCAGCTCCGGGTTGATCTGCGGGTGGCTGAAGGTGAAGACGCCCGGCCCCGGGTTGAAGCCGCCGATGCTGTCGGCGGCGAGGATCAGGAACACCGCCGCCGCGTTGCCGGGAATGCCCAGCGACAACACCGGGATCAGGTTCGCGCCGCTGACCGCGCTGTTGGCGGCCTCGGTCGCGGCGATGCCCTCGGGCGCGCCCTCGCCGAACGCGGCCTGCTCGGGGGTCTTGCGCTTGGCATGGACCCGGCGGCCCCAGGTGTAGCCCAGCGTCGCGGCCAGCGTGGACCCCACGCCCGGCAAGGCGCCGATCACGGTGCCGATCAGCGACGAGCGCAGGATATGCGGCAGGATCCGCCGCACGTCGCCCTTGCGCAGCCCGTCAGGGCCGGCGTCGGTCGCCTCGGTCGCGTCCCGGCTCACCCGCCCGCGCCAATGGTCATCGAGCGTCCAGAAGATCTCGCCCAGGATCAGGATGCCGAGGACCGCCGAGACCATCGGAAAGCCGTGGCTCAACGCATCGACGCCCAGGGCCAGCCGGGGATGGAAGTCCTGCCCCGTCGCCACCATCGCCGCCAGCATCCCCAGGCCGATGGCGATCAGCCCCTTGCCGACCGAACTGCCCATGACAGCGGCGATGAACGTCAGCGACAGCAGGATCAGCGCGGTCTTTTCGGGCAGGTCGAGGAACCGCTCGACCAGAACGGCGAGGAAGGGCGCGCAGACGAAGAGCGCGATGTCCGACAGTGTGTCGCCGCTGACCGAGGACAGATGGGCGATCTTCAGCGCGCGTTTCGGCATCCCGCGCCGGGTCATCGGATAGCCGTCAAGCGTGGTCATGAAGGCGTCCGGCGTGCCGGGGATGTTGAACAGCACCGCTGGGACCGCCCCGCCCACCGTCGCGCCCTTCATGATGCCGATCAGGAAGCCGAAGACCGGCAGCAGCGCATCGGGGCGCACCCCGAAGATCGAGATCAGGATCGGCAGCGACACCGCCATGGCCATCGGCCCCGCCAGCCCCGGCGTGGCACCGACCGCGATGCCGGTGAGCAGGCCGAGGAACAGCATGGCCGGGGCGGCGGGGATGCCGATGCCCCCGAGCGCGAACAGCTCGGGCCCGCCGAACACCGCGCCGATCCCCATCAGGATATAGTCCATCACAGGTCCCCGTTGGGCGGCAGCAGGAAGTCCCTGAACGGCAGGTCGTAGAACATCGCCAGCAGCAGGGCGGCGAAAAAGCCGATGACGAAGGCCCTGACGCTGATCCGTCGCTCCGCGAGGGCGATCAGGCTGCCGACCAGGATCGTGCCGCCGGTGACATAGCCGAGGTATTTCCACGGCAGGCTTGCCCTGAGAGACCGGTAGCCGCCCTCGGTCAGCAGCGATGCCAGGGCCGGGCCCGTCCAGCGCATGGCCAGCAGGCTGATCATGAAGATCACGAACAAGAGCAGGAGGAAGCCCAGCTGCGCAGAACCCAAGCCGCTGGGCCCCGGCCCCGAGGCTGGTTTGAGCCAGGCCTCGATGGCCAGCACGATCCCCGCCAGAATGAGAATGCCGAAGGCGACGGCCGGTCCCATGGCATCCCCGATCCGGTACTGCCCGCGGATCCGTTCCACGATGCCGCTGCCGGTATCGGCGGGCACCCAGAACAGCAGCGCAGCCAGCGCCAGGGCCAGGGCGGCGAGCCCCAGCACAAGGTCAGCGGTCAGGCGTGGCATGGCGTCTTCCTCCCTCGCCACCGGCACCGGTCAGCGCACGGTGTCGATGAGCCGCACGGAATCCTCGACCGCTGCCTGCAGATAGGCGTCAAGCGCCTCGCCGGTCAGAACCGAGGCGCCGCCGAAATTGCGCGCGATCAGCGCACCGGCCTCGGTTTGGGGGTTCTGGACGACCGAGGCAATCGCCCCGGACAGAGCCTCGCGGGCCTCGTCGGGAATGCCGGCGGGCGCCACGAACATGAAATAGCCGTCGAGATAGAAGTTGCTGCCCAGCTCGCGGATCGTCGGCGCATCGGGGCTTTCGGCCAGCGGAGTCGGGATGCCGCTGGCGACGTTGACCATCTCGCCGCCCGCAACGGCGCTGGCCTGTGCCCCGGCCACCCAGCCGAGGTCCAGATCGCCCGCGCGCAGCCCGTTCATGATCTCGGACCCGCCCTGCACCTGCACGATGTTGAACTCGATCCCCGAGCCGAGGCCAAGGTGATAGGCCATGTCCGCCTGCCGCTCGGTCGCGGTGCCAAGGCGGATCGGCCGGCCGGCCTCGTGCGCGGCCTCGACCGCTTCCCAGCTGGCGAAATCGCCGTTCGCCATGGCGACGAGGCCCAGCTGGAACGCCGCCGTGGTGGCGAGGGGCGTGAAGTTCGAGGCCTGCAGGTCCGGGTTGCCGACGCGGACCGCGTTATAGGCCAGCGTTTCCGAGACGATCATGCCGATCACGCTGCCATCGGCGGGCGCGTCGCGCAGCTGCTGGGCCAGTGTCAGGCCGCTGTTGCCGGTGACCTGCTGCGGCAGGACGGTCCAGCCGGTCGCATCCTCGATCCCCTGCGCGACGAGCCGCGCCTGGGTATCCGCGCCGCCGCCGGCAGCGAAGCCGATCATCAGCGTGATCGGACCCGGCGGAGTCCAGCCCGCCGATTGGGCGAAGGCGGGAAGGGTGAAGCAGGCGCCGGCCAGCAAGGCTGCCGCGCAGGTCGGGATGGCACGAATCATCAGTCTCCTCCTCTGATGCGTCCACCGTCCGAAATGAAGGTAGAAAAGTCAACTTAATATTGTTGACTTGTCCACCTTATTCCGGGAAGGTCAGCCAAGGGAAGAGGAATTGTCATGGCCAAGAGTGACATAGAATCGGCGATCGAACTGCGCCTGCCGCTGCCGCTGCTGGTGTTCCAGCTGCACAGCCTGCTCAACGCGCAGGCGCGGGCGCTGATCTCGAAACGCGGGAACCTGAGCCTCGCGCAATGGCGGGTCCTGCGGCTGATAAGCCTCGATGTGGCGCACACAAGCACGGCGCTGCGCAAGCTGATGGGCATCGACAAGAGCCAGTTCTCCAAGGAGATCAGCCAGCTGATCGCCGACGGCTATGTCACCAGCGCGCCCTACGAGGCGGATCGCCGCCAGCAGCTTCTTGCCATGACCGACAAGGGCCACGCCGCCTATGCCCGCATCGCCCCGGCGCTGGATGCGCGGCAGGCGCATCTGATGGGCGCCCTGACCGACACCCAACGCAACGTGATGTTCGAGGCGATCAAGGCGCTGGCCGAGGCCGCGCAGCGGCACGATTTCGACACTGACGAGGAAGACAACGCATGAGCCGCACCCCCAACCTGCTGGTGATCCTGTCCGACCAGCATCAGGCACAGGCCCTGTCCTGCGCCGGCCATCCTGTCGTGCGGACCCCGAACCTCGATGCGCTGGCCGACCGCGGCACACGGTTCACCGAGGCCTATACCCCCTCGCCGATCTGCGTCCCCGCCCGGGCCGCCTTCGCCACCGGCCGCTATGTCCATCAGATCCGCCGCTGGGACAATGCCATGCCCTATACCGGCCAGCCGCGCGGCTGGGGGCACGCGCTGCAGGACAAGGGCATCCGCGTGGAAAGCATCGGCAAGCTGCATTACCGGCAGACCGGCGACGACACCGGCTTTGACGTGCAGCACATCCCGATGCATGTGGTGGACGGCAAGGGCATGGTCTGGGGCTCGATCCGCCGCGAGGATCAGCGCGTCTACAAGCGCGAGGTCCGCATGATGGGCGATGTGGTCGGCCCCGGCGAGAGCAGCTACACCAAATACGATGCCGCCGTGACCCAGCGCAGCTGCGACTGGCTGGCCGAGGCCGCGGGGGCCGAGGCGCCCTGGTGCCTCTATGTCGGCCTCGTCGCGCCGCATCACCCGCTGATCGCCCCGCCCGAATTCTATGACATGTACCCGACAGACGAGCTGCCCGCCGACAAGATGCGCGGCTTGCCGCGGCATCCGTGGGTCGACAAGACCGCCGCCGCGATGGTCGGCGAGGAAGGCTGGACGGACGAGGAAGAGCGCCGCGTCGCCATCGCCGCCTATTACGGGCTGACCAGCTACATGGACGACAACGTGGGCCGCATCGTCGCCGCGCTGAAGGCGAGCGGCCAGTTCGAGAACACGACGATCATCTATTCCAGCGACCATGGCGAGAGCCTCGGCACCCGCAACCTCTGGGGCAAGATGACGATGTACGAGGAAAGCGCGAAGATCCCGCTGATCGTCGCCCCCGCACCGTCGCTGGGGGCCTCGGTTCCCGCGCTCTGTGCGACACCCGCCAGTCTGCTTGACGTGTCCGAGACGATCCTCGACCATTTCAAGGCTCCCTTGGAGGGCGAGCGGCCCGGCCAGTCCCTCTATGACCTTGCGGCGCGGCCAGCGGATCCCGAGCGCGCCGTGTTCAGCGAATACCATGCAGTCGGCGCGGTCTCGGGCGCCTTCATGCTGCGTAGGGGCCGGTGGAAGCTGATCCATTACGTCGGCTTCCCGCCCGAGCTTTTCGACCTTGCGGCCGATCCCGAAGAAGCGGTGAACCGCGCCGCCGATCCCGCCTGCGCCGGGGCGCTGGCCGCGATGCAGGCCGCCCTGCGCGCGATCTGCGACCCCGAGGCGGTCGATGCCCAGGCCTTCGCCGATCAGGATGCGATGATCGAAAGCTACGGCGGGACGGCCATTGCCGCCTCGATCGGCGCGCCTTCGTCGACCCCGCCGCCGAAGCACTGAGGCCCCGGACGGCGGTGCCCGCCGCTGTGTCGGCCTGACCGCGAACTGATCGGCACCTTGGCGCCCGTCAGCGCGGCAGCTGCATCTGATTGCGCAGCCGGAACAGGATGGCGGTGAAATCCCGCACCAGCCCGGCGCGCTGGGTGTCCGGGCGGAACACCAGCAGCGAGCGAAAGGTCACCTTGGGCGCGAAGGGCCTGAGGACGAGCCCGCGCTCGCTGTACCCCTCGGCCGAGATCGGGTTCACGAACCCCACCGCGTCGCCGGACAGGGCCAGCGCGCAGATCGTCGCCGATGACGGCGTCTCGAGGATGTAATCGGCCCGGTGCCCCGCCTCCCTCAGCGCGGCATCCAGCCGGTGGCGGGCCCGGTCCTCGGGCGAGAGACCGATCAGCGGCCAGGCCACCAGATCCGCAGGGGTCACCACCTCCTTCCGCGTCAGGGGATGATCCGGCGCCATAGCGATCACCCCGGCCACGCTGAGGAAGGTCTGGGTGTCGACGCCGGACTGGTCGATCTCGTCCGCGGCCAGCCCGACATCAATCTGACCATCCGCTACCAGATTGCGCACCTGCGCCGACGAGGTGACCTGCAGCAGGATGCGGATCTTGGGATGCTCCGTGCGGAAATGCTGGATGGCGCGCGCCACCAGCGTCGGCCCCAGAACCGACAGGCTGGCGACGCGCAGCAGGCCCGAGCCGTATTCGCGGATCGAGGCCGCCGCGGACCGCAGCCGGTCCAGCCCCTTGTAGCTTTCATTCACCTCGCGAAAGAACAGCTGCCCCTCGGGCGTCGGCACCAGCCGGCCGCGCACCCGGTCGAACAGGGCAAAGCCCAGCGACGCCTCCAGCTCGGCGATGGTGCGGCTGACCGCTGGCTGGGTGACCTGCAGCAATTCCGCCGCGCGCACGGTCGAACCCGAGATCATCACCGAGCGGAATGCCTCCAGCTGCCGGAAGTTCATCGCCCATCCTATAAGGTTTGCGCATAGAGCTATGCGGTCCAATCAGTAGTATTACTAGTCTGAACGCGCTTTGATCAAGCCATTCAGAACAGGACATCCCATGAAAGACGCCACGCGATGCATCATCCACCCCGCGGTCTCGACCGAGGGTTTCGACAGTCTCGCGGTCCCGGTGCATCGGGCCTCGACCATCCTCTTCAAGGATGCGGCCGCCTATGCCGCCCGGACCCAGCGCGATCTGGACGGCTATTCCTATGGCCTGCACGGCACGCCGACCACCCGCACGCTGGAGGCGCAGCTGACCGCGCTGGAGGGCGGGCTGCGCACGGTTCTGGTGCCCTCGGGTCAGGCGGCGCTGGCGATGGTGCTGCTGACCGTGCTGATGCCGGGCGATTGCGTGCTGATCCCCGACACCGCCTATCCGCCGCTGACCGGCCTCTGCCGCCACTACCTTGAGCCGCGCGGCGTCGCCTGGCGGATCTATCCGGCCGATGGCGCGGGGCTGGAGGCGATGATCGACCCCTCGGTCAAGCTGATCTGGATGGAGAGCCCCGGCTCGACCACGATGGAGGTGCAGGACGTGCCCGCCATCGTGGCGCTGGCGCGGCGGCATGGCGTGCTGACCGGCATCGACAACACCTGGGCCACGCCGCTGCTGTTCAAGCCGCTGGCGCATGGCGTCGATTTCTCGATGCAGGCGCTGAGCAAATATGTCGGCGGGCATTCCGACCTGCTTCTGGGGTCGATCACCGTGTCGGATCTGGACCTGCGCCGCCGCCTGCGCGACACGATGCGGATGCTGGGTCTGGGGGTCTCGCCCGACGACGCGGCGCTGGCGCTGCGCGGGCTGGAGACGATGGCGGTACGTCTGGCGCATGTGGGCCGGGTGGGACTGGATTTCGCGCGGCGGCTGCAGGGGATGCCCGGCACCGGCGAGATCCTGCACCCGGCCCTGCCCGGCGCGCCCGGCCACGCCCTGTGGCAGCGCGATTTCAAGGGCGCGAGCGGGCTCTTCAGCGTGGTGCTGGACGAGGCGGCCGAGCCCCGTCTGGAGGCAGCGCTGAACCGGCTGAAGACATTCCGCATCGGATCGAGCTGGGGTGGCACGCGCAGCCTGATCGCGCCGATGAGCGTGAAGTCGAACCGCATCTTCCCGCATCCCCGGAACGACCGGACCATCCTGCGGATCTGCATCGGGCTCGAAGACCCGGCCGATCTGTGGGCCGACCTCGAGGCGCTGTTCGCGGCGCTTCAGCCCCATCCCCAAGCGGTACAACAGGAAGGATAAGACATGCATCCCGGACTTCGTTCCCTCCCCCTTCTCGCGGCGGCCCTGACGCTGCTGCCGGTCGCCGGACAGGCGCAATCCACGCTGGAAACCGTGCGCGAGCGGGGGCGGCTGATCTGCGGCTCCAGCCAGGGCGCGGTCGGCTTCGGCGCGCCCGACAGCAACGGCTATTGGCGCGGCCTCGATGTCGAGACCTGCCGGGCGGTCGCCGTGGCCGTGCTGGGCGACCGTGACGCGGTGGAATTCGTGCCGCTGACCGGCCAGCAGCGTATCCCCGCGCTGCAGACCGGCGAGATCGACATCCTGCCCCGCACCCTGACATGGACGCTGCAACGCGACGGCAACGGGCTCAATTTCACCACGCCCAATTACTACGAATACACCGGCTTCATGATGCCGCGTGAACTGGGCATCGAGCGGGTCCAGGACATGGCCGGCGCCTCGGTCTGCGTGCAGACCGGCTCGACCACCGAAGTCGTGGTCAACGACGTGTCGACCGAGCACGACCTGGGCCTGAACGTGGTGGTCTTCGACAACACGGCGGCCACGCGGCAGGCGTTTTTCTCGGGGCGCTGCGATGCGCTCATCACCGACGCCGCCGGGCTGGCCTCGATCCGCGCGACCGAGGCGCCGAACCCGGACGATTACGTGATCTTCCCCGCCACGCGCTACATGGACGCGCTGACCCCGGCGGTGCGGCATGGGGACGATCAATGGCTGGATATCGTCACCTGGTCGATCCAGGCGCTGATCGCCGCCGAGCAATTCGGCATCACCCAGGACAACATCGACAGCTTCGCCGAGACCACCGACCCGCGGATCCGCCGGTTCCTGGGCCTCGATCCGGGCAACGGGCAGGCCTTGGGGCTGGGCGAGGATTTCGCCTATCAGATCATCCGGGCGATGGGCAATTACGGCGAGATGTTCGAGCGCAATCTGGGCATGGACAGCCCGCTGCGGCTGGAGCGGGGCTCGAACCGGCTCTACAGCGACGGCGGGTTGATGTTCCCGCTGGCCTTCCAGTGAGGCATGGACCGGATGCTCCGCACCCTCTGGTACAGCACCCGGGTCAGGAACTGGCTGTTCCAGATCGCCCTTCTGGGCGGTCTGGCGGCGCTGGTCGCCTGGATCGTCGGCAACACGCTCACCAATCTGGCGGCGCGGGGCATAAGGACCGGGTTCGAGTTCCTAAGCCGTCCGGCGCGGTTCCCGATCTCGGAAAGCGTGCTGGCCTATGACTCGGCGGATACCTACGGCTGGGCCTTTGTCGTGGGCATCGGCAACACGGTCTTCGTCTCGGCGCTGACCATCCTGCTGGCCAGCCTGCTGGGCTTTGCCGTGGCGCTGGCCCGGGGCATGGGCAATCCGCTGCTCTCGGCGCTGGCGGGGGCCTATGTCACGCTGATGCGCAACATGCCGCTGATCGTGCAATTGCTGTTCTGGTACGCGCTGGCCACCACGGCCTTTCCGCCGGCACGGCAGGCGCTGAACCCCCTGCCCGGCGTCTATCTCTCGCAGCGCGGCATCCATCTGCCGGCGCTCGCCTTCGAAGGGATCGCGGTTCTGGTCCTGGTGGCGCTGGCCGCCGGGGTGGCCGCGGCCCTGGGCCGTCGCCGGTTTCTGGGCCGCGGCGGGCTCCTCTGGCCGCTGGGGGCGGCGCTGGCCGCGGGGCTGGCGCTGAGCCTCCTGCGCGGATCGGCGCCATCGCTGGACATGCCGCTGCTGGTCGGGCTCAACTTTCGCGGCGGGTTGCATCTGACGCCGGAATTCGCCGCGCTGATGATCGGTCTGGTCCTTTATACCGCCGCCTTCATCAGCGAGATCATCCGCGGCGGGATCGAAGCCATCTCGCGCGGGCAATGGGAGGCCGGGCGCGCCCTGGGCCTGACCCGCCGCCAGATCCTGCGCCATGTCATCGTGCCGCAGGCGCTGCGCATCATCATCCCGCCCCTGACCTCGCAATATCTGTCGACCGTCAAGAATACCACGCTGGCGCTGGCCGTCGGCTATCCCGAACTGGGGCTGGTGGTCGGCACGGTCATCAACCAGAGCGGTCAGGCCATCGAAAGCATTCTCATCATGCTGGCTGTCTTCCTGTCGATCTCGGTCTCGGTGTCGCTGTTCATGAACTGGTACAACGCCCGCGTGGCGCTGGTGGTCCGGTGACCAGCGTGACCGAACACCCCCCGCTTGCCGCCCAGACCCCGCCGGCAAAGGCCCGGACCCCGCTGGTCCGGCTGCTGTTCGGCGATGCGCTGTCGGCCCTGCTGACCCTCCTGGCCCTCGGCCTGATCCTTGCCCTGCTGCCGGCGCTGGACTGGGCGATCCTCGATGCCGTCTGGCGCACCGAGGATCCCGATGCCTGCCGTCAGGGCGGCGCCTGCTGGGCCTATGTCCATGACAAGGCGCGGCTGATCCTGTTCGGCATCTACCCGCCAGACCAACACTGGCGCCCCCTCTTGGTCATCGGGCTGATCCTGGCCATGGTGCTGGCCTCGCTTTCGCCCCGGCTGTGGGGCGCGCGATTGCTGGCGATCTGGGGCCTGTCGCTGCTGGCCATGCTGGGGCTGATGCAGGGCGGCTTCCTCGGCCTGCCGCTGGTGCCGACCTCGCAATGGGGCGGCTTGCCCGTCACGCTGCTGCTTGCGGTGCTGTCTTTGGGGATCGGCTTTCCCTTCGCCGTCGCGCTGGCGCTGGGGCGACGCTCGGCCCTGCCGGTGCCGCGGCTGGTCTCGGTCGGCCTGATCGAGCTGGTGCGCGGCCTGCCGCTGGTCGGCGTGCTCTTCGTGGCCTCGATCCTGCTGCCGCTCCTGCTGCCCGAGGGCTGGACCATCGACAAGCTGGGCCGGACGCTGGCCGCGCTGACCGTCTTTGCCGCGGTCTATCTGGCCGAGGTGATCCGCGGCGGCCTGCAGGGCGTGGACAAAGGACAGGGCGAGGCGGCGCAGGCCCTGGGCATCCCGTTCTGGAAGACGATCTGGCACATCATCCTGCCGCAGGCGATCCAGAAGGTGATCCCGCCCCTGACCAACACCGCGATCATCATGGTCAAGAACACCTCGCTGGTGATGATCGTCGGCGTCTTCGACATGCTGGGGGCGGGCCGCGCCGCGGCTGCCGATCCCGCCTGGCCGGCGCCCTATACCGAAACCTATCTGTTCGTCGCCCTGATGTATTTCCTCATCTGCATCGCGATCTCGCTCTATTCGCGCTGGCTGGAACAGACCGTCAAGAACCGGAGCCATTCATGACCGCCATCTCCGTATCCGGACTGAACAAATGGTACGGCAGCTATCACGCGCTGCGCGACATCGACCTGACGGTCGAGCCCGGCGAGCGGATCGTGGTCTGCGGGCCCTCGGGGTCCGGCAAGTCGACGCTGATCCGCTGCCTCAACCGGCTGGAGGACCATCAGTCGGGCAGCATCGTGGTGAACGGCACCCCGCTGACCGATGACCTGAAGAACCTCAGCGCCGTGCGGCGCGAGGTGGGGATGGTGTTCCAGCACTTCAACCTGTTCCCGCACCTGACCGTGCTGGAGAATTGCGCCCTGCCGCAGATCCTGGCCCGCGGCACCCGCCGGGCCGAGGCGGAGGCCCGCGCGCGCCGCTATCTGGAACGGGTCCGCATCCCCGAGCAATCGGCCAAGTTCCCCGGGCAGTTGTCGGGCGGGCAGCAGCAGCGCGTCGCCATCGCCCGCGCCCTGTGCATGGAGCCCAAGGTGATGCTGTTCGACGAGCCGACCAGCGCGCTGGATCCCGAGATGATAAAGGAGGTGCTGGAAACCATGATCGCGCTTGCCGATGACGGGATGACCATGATCGTCGTCACGCACGAGATGGGGTTTGCGCGCCGGGTGGCGGACCGGGTGATCTTCATGGACGCCGGGCAGATCGTGGAACAGGCCCCGCCCGAGGATTTCTTCGGCAATCCCCACCACGCGCGCACCCGCGAGTTTCTGGAACAGATCGTCCACTGACCGGGTTTTCATCGGCCCGGCACGGGGTCCGCGCCACAAGCGGGAACGGTCGCCGCCTGCGGCATCCCTGCGGACAGGCCGGTCACCAGAAGCGTCCGGTTCCGATCTCCGCTCGATCCGGCGCACAGGGAACAGCGCCGGATGCGAGAGAGCGGCCGACCCGTCTTGCAAGGGCCGAGATCACTCCTTCCGCAGGGCTCTCACCAGGCCGAAATGCAGGTCCGTGACCGACAGGCCAAGCGCCCCGGCGAGGTCCTGCAGCGTGATCTCCCTCCCGCCGTCCTGACCGACGAGCGTCACGGGATCACCGTCGCCGGCATCCGCAATGTCACTGAGATCGACCATCGATGCCAAGAGCGTTCGCGCGACAACCGGCGCCGCTTGCCCCCGGATCAGCACCTGTCCGAACGGCGGTCGAGCCGGGAGCCCGTCGAAATGGCCGATGGGAATGGTCCCGACCCGCGATGGCGCGCGCCCCGCCACGGCGCCGTAGCCGAGCGCGCCCGCCCGCCGAACAGCGCGGCTGTCGAGCAGCACGGACCGGATCGCGCGGACCACGGGCCTGAAAGCGGCGCTGCCCGGCGGCTGCATCATGCCATAAAGCGCCCGGCCGGGATCGACCTGTTCATGGCGCAAATCGGGCCGTGCCAGCAGCAGGGGGCTGGCCGCAAGCATGCCTGGTATCGCCCGCCTGCAGGCCGCGCGGATCGAGGTCAGTTGCCGGTCAAAGGCGGCCAGCGCGGCCTCGGTCGAACCGCGCGCCGAGGATTGACTGAAATGGGTATAGACCCCGGCGATGCCCTGCAGGTGCCCCTTGTCGAGCGCCGACAGGACCGGCGCCAGTTCAGGCTCGGCAAAGCCGTAGCGATGCAGGCCGCAATCGAGCTTCAGCCAGAAACCCGCCTCAGGGGCGGCCATCAGGATCGCCTCCAGACTGGCCCGATTGTGCACGGAAACCAGGATCCCTGCCGCGGCCAGCGCTGGCAGATCGGCCGGCAACGCCGAGGGGAACATCAGGATCCGGGCGTCAGGCAAGGCGGCGCGCAGCTCCAGCGCCTCGTCTGGCGTACCGACGCAAAACCGGCCGAGCCCGCAGGCCGCCCCCATCCGCGCCGCACGGACCGTGCCCAGCCCGTAGCCGTCGCCCTTGCAGACCTGCCAGATCACCGGATCGCCGGGCAGCATCCCGCGCAGCAGCGCGAGGTTGTGGCGCAGCGCGTCCGGGTCGAGCTCGACATGATTGGGGCGCGAGATCATGGGCGGTCGCCGATCCCCGGACCGGCGCCGATCGTCTCCAGGAAATGGGCCTGCTGCCTCATCGCGAGTTCTCCCGGTTCCAGCCGCGACAGGTCCCGGCGCAGCGCGTCGGTCGCGAGCGGATCCGGCGCCCCATCGGCCGCCAGCACCACGCCATAGACCGTGCGGGCGTGCCCGGCGTCCAGAAGGCCATCGCGGCAATCCTCGGCCACCGCCTCGGGTGGACGGGTCAGCGGGTCGCCATAACCGGCGCCGCCCGCGGCGATATGCATCACGCGGTCGCCGCGTTGCAGCGGGCGCGGTCCCATGTTCATGGTCGGCAGCAGGCTGCAACGGCCATCGGCATGCTGCAGCGTCGTCACCGAGGGCGAACCCGGCAATCCGCCGTCCATCGCCAGCGGCAGATTGCGCCGCCGATCCGAACGCAGGGTCATGGAGGCAGTCTCGGCCTCGATCACATAGGTGCGCTGCATCGCCAGCCCGCCGCGCCGGCGCCCGGCCCCACCGGAATTCGGCGCGAAGCCATAGCTTTCCACGCGCAGCGGCAGACGGGCCTCCATCAACTCGATCGGTTGGTTCGAGAGGTTGGCGCCGGGGCTGGAGATGCCCTCGACCCCGTCATGGTCGCGCCGCCCGCCCCAACTGCCGAGGATGCCGTCCGTGACCAGCCATTGCACCTGACGCGGGCCCTGCCGCCCCGAGAAGGTGATCGCCGTCGGCCCGCCCTCGCCGCCGGCGGGCACCAGCCCCGGCATCAGCGGGCCGAAGGCGGCGAAACAGGTGTCGAGCATCCGATAGGCGATCACGCCGCGCGCCGCGCAGGCCGCGCCGTCGCGCGGGTTGACGATCGATCCCTCGGGGGCACGCAGATGGATCGGCCGCATGTAGCCCTCGCAATTCGGGATCCCCGGACCCAGGGCATTGCGCAAGGCGGCATAGGCGAGCGACCAGGTGGTCGTGATCGGACAGTTGATCGCACCGGCAACCTGATCCGAGGTCCCCTCCCAGTCGAAGGTGATCTCGCTGCCCTTGACTGTGATCGCGACATGAAAGTCGATCCGCGCGCCGGATTCGCCGAGCCCGTCGATGTAGTCGACCGCGCGCATCACCCCGTCCGGGATCTCGGCGATGCGCTGGCGCACCAGCCGCTCGGCGTAATCGTGCAACTCGTCGATCAGCGCCGGAAAGGCCGCGCCGTGCTTGGCCACCAGCGCCGCGAAGGACCGCGCGACGGTATCGCAGGCCGAGATCTGCGCGCGCAGATCGCCCATCACCTCGCCCGGCATCCGGGAATTGGCGCGCAGCATGTCGAATACCGCGGCGTTGGGCCGCCCGGCCTCGAACAGCCGCACCAGCGGGATGCGCAAACCCTCCTGATGGATCTCCTCGGCATTCAGCGCCATCGAACCGGGGGCGAGGCCGCCGATATCGGTGTGATGCACCAGCGAGGCGGTGAAACCCACGCGCTGCCCGGCCTGAAACACCGGGCGGATGAAGAAGATGTCCGGCAGATGCATGCCCCCTGCGGCATAGGGATCGTTGACGAGGAAGCCATCGCCCTCGGCAATCGTCGCGCCGAAGGTTTCCAGCAGCCGCGTCATCACGCGCGGGAAGGACCCCAGGTGAATCGGGTTCGTCAGACCCTGCGCCACCAGCCGCCCCTCGGCATCGAAGATCGCGGTCGAGTAATCCATCGAGTCGCGCACGATCGGGCTGTAGGCCGAACGCAGGATGATCAGCGCCATCTCGTCGGCCAGTGATTCCAGCGCGTTCTTCAGGATTTCCAGTGTCACGGGGTCCGAGCGCGTGGCGGTGATCTCGGGTCGGGGGGCGAGCGGCATCTCAGGCCTCCTTGGTGATGACGATGTTGGTAAAGGCGTCGAGTTCGGCGCCCCAGCCGGGCGGCACGACGGTGGTGCTGTCGTATTCCTCGACGATGAGCGGCCCGGCACGGCGGCCTCCGGCCAGATCGGCGCGGGTCAGGACCGGTGTGGCGACGCGGGCACCGAGCGCCGCGAAATGGACCTTGCGATGATGCGTGCCGCGCGCGGGCGTGCCCAGCGGCGGGGCGCGGAAGGTCCGGTCGCCGCTGTCGGCGCGCAGGCCGATCAGCCGCAGGTTCACCAGTTCGACCGCGTCCTCGTCCGAGGCATGGCCGTAGGTGCGGGCGTGTTCGCCATGGAAAGCCGCGCCGAGGGCGTCCAGAATCCCCTCCGGCAGCTCGGCGGCGACGGGAACCGTCAGCTCATAGGCCTGACCGACGTAGCGCAGGTCGGCCTCGATCTGGAACCGCATGGCGTCGGGTGCGCAGCCCTCGTCGGCCAGCGCCCGCGCGACACCCTCGCGCAGGGCGTCGAGGCCGTGCTGAAGCGCCTCGGGCGTCAGCGCGGCCAAGGGCCGATAGACAGTGCGCGTCAGTTCGCGCCTGGTCTGCGAATGCAGCAGGCCCAGGGCCGAAAAGACGCCCGGGCTGGGGGGCACCACCACGCGGCCCATGTCCAGCAGTTCCGCCACCTGGACCGCGACCAGCGGACCGTTGCCGCCGAAGGCAAAGAGCGCAAAGTCGCGCGGGTCGCGGCCGCGATAGGTCGAGACCGCCTTGACCGCCCGCATCATCGTCGCCGCGGCAATGGCATAGACGCCGCTCGCAGCCTGATCGAGCGTCAGCCCGGCCGGACCTGCCACGCGCGCCTGCAAGGCGTCGCGCGCCTTCGCGGCATTCAGCGCCACGGCGCCGCCTGCCAGATGCTCGGGGTTCAGATACCCCAGCACCACCGCTGCGTCGGTGAAGGTCGGATCCTCGCCGCCGAGGTCATAGCAGGCGGGCCCCGGCGAGGATCCGGCACTGTCCGGGCCCACCCGCAGCGCCCCGCCCGCGTCGAGCCGCACGATCGAGCCGCCGCCCGCGCCGATTTCGGAGACGTCGATGAAAGGCATCTTGACCGAATGCCCGCCACCCTTGACCAGCTTGGAGCTGAGGTTGATCCCCGCCCCCACCTCGTATTCTGTGGTGCGCGTTGGCTCGCCGCCTTCGATCATCGCGGCCTTCGCCGTGGTCCCGCCCATGTCAAAGGTGATGATCTCGCCATAGCCCGCGGCGCGCCCGAGATTCGCCGCCGCGATCACCCCGGCCGCCGGACCGCTTTCGATGATCGCCGCCGGGATCTCGGCCGCAGCGCGCGCGCTCATCGCCCCGCCCGAGGATTGGACGATGGACAGGGGCGCCGCCAGCCCCGCGCTGGCCAGACGGCGTTCCAGCGACAGCAGGTAGCGCTTCACCACCGGCCCCAGATAGGCGTTCACCACGACAGTGCTGGTGCGTTCGTATTCGCGGATCTCGGGCAGGACTTCGGTCGAGCGGGTGAGGTAGATGTCCGGCCCCAGCGCCTCGGCCAGCAGGGCGAAGGCGCGGGCTTCGTGATCGGGGTTGGCGTAGGAATGCAGGAAGCTGATCGCCACCGCCTCGATCCCGGCGGCGCGGATCTCGGCCGCGATTGTCGTCAGCTCCGCCTCGGCCAGCGGCACCAGGACCGAGCCGTCGGCCAGCATGCGCTCGCTGACCTCATAGCGGTGACGTCGAAGGGCCAGCGGCACCGGCTTGACGTAGTTCAGGTCATAAAGCTGCGGCACGCGCAGCCGCCCGATCTCGACCACGTCGCGAAAGCCGCGCGTCGTTACCAGCGCCGTTTTCGCGCCTTTGCCTTCCAGCACGGTGTTGGTGGCGACGGTCGTGGCATGGATGATCTCGGACACCTGCGCCGGATCGGCACCCACGCGGCTCAGCAATTCCTGCGCGCCATTCAGGATGCCCAGCGAATAATCCGCCGGCGTGGACGAGACCTTGCACTGATGAATCGTTTCATCGTTACCGCGCAGAACAACATCGGTGAAGGTGCCGCCGATGTCGGCACCCAGTCGGTAGGTAATGGTCACGGGTCTCTCCTGTGGATCAGGCGGGGCTTGCGAAACGGGCGCGGCCGGCCAGCCCCTTGGGCAGCGAAGCCAGCAGCGCGCGGGTGTAATCGGTGGCGGGATGGGTCAGGACCTGCCGCGCCTCGCCGGTCTCGACGATGGCGCCCGCGCGCATCACGAGGACCCGGTCGCAGATCGTGCCGATCAGCCCGAGGTCGTGGCTGATGACGATCAGCGTCATGCCGAGATCGCGCTGCAGCGCTTGCAGAAGCTCGATGATCTCTTTCTGCACCGAAACGTCCAGCGCGGAGGTGGGCTCGTCGGCGATCAGGATGTCGGGGCTGGTCGCCAGCGCCCGGGCGATGCCGACGCGCTGACGCTGGCCGCCCGACAATTGGTGCGGATAGCGATCCAGCAGCGCGGGATCGAGGCGTACAAGCTCCATCAGCGCCCCGGGGCTGCGCCGCTCGGCGCGGGGCAATGCCTGCATCGCCTCGGACAGGGCCCGCCGGATGGTCTTGCGCGGGTTGAGCGAGGCCTGACTGCCCTGAAACACCAGCTGGATCCGGCGCGACAGCGCGCGGCGCCCGGCCCGGTCGCGGGGCTTCAGCGGAGCGCCTTGCAACAGCACGGTGCCGCTGGTTGGCAGGTCGAGCCCGATCAGCAGCCGCGCCAGCGTCGACTTGCCCGAGCCGCTCTCGCCGACGATGCCCAGCACCTGCCCGGCATGGACCTGCAGGTCCGAGGGACGAAGCGCCTGCACCTGCCGCCGGTCCCAGAGCCTTGCCACGGCCGAGCGCGCGCGCGGATAGGCGCGGCTGACCGCGCGGGTCTCAAGCACCACGGGCGTGTCGGGTATCCGGCCCTCGCCCGGCAGGCCGATCCGGGGGATCGCCGCCAAGAGCTTCCGCGTATACTCGGCCCGCGGCGCCCCCATGACCTGCGCCGCCTCGCCCATCTCGACAATCCGGCCCTCGTGCATCACCGCGATGCGGTCGGCGAATTCCCCGACCAGATCAAGGTTGTGCGAGATGAACAGCAGCCCGATGCCGCGCGCCCGGCACAGATCGACCAGCAACCGCGTGATCTGCTCCTGCACGGTCACATCCAGCGCCGTGGTCGGCTCGTCCGCGATAAGCAAGGCGGGATCGCAGGCGATCGCCAGCGCGATCATCACCCGCTGCCGCATCCCCCCGGACAGTTCATGCGGATAGAGGGTGAGGCAACGCTCGGCCTCGCGGATGCCGACCTGGGCCAGCAGATCGATGGCCCGACCGCGCCGCGCCGCGCCGGACAGGTCGGTATGCGCGGCCAGCACATCGCCGATCTGCCGCCCGACCGGAAACACCGGGTTGAGCGAGGTCATCGGATCCTGGAAAACCATCGCCACCCGCCGCCCGCGCATCTGTCGCAGCGCCGAGGCGGACAGCGACAGCACGTCCTCGCCCTGCAGCAGGATCCGCCCCGCAGTCCGCGCCGCGCCGTCCAGCAACCGCATCACCGACAGGGCGGTCACGCTCTTGCCCGAGCCGCTTTCGCCGATGATCGCCAGCTTCTCGCCGCGCGCCAGATGCAGCGAGACGCCGCGCACCGCGTGAAAGGTGCCAAAGCGGACATCCAGATCCTCGATCTGCAACAGCGCATCCATCAGGCGGTTTCCTTCGGCAGGCGGGTGCGGCGGCGCGGGTCGAACAGGTCGCGCAGGCCGTCGCCCAAGAGGTTGAAGCCGATCACGGACAGGAAAATCGCCAGACCCGGGAACAGCGACAGCCAGTATTCGCCGCTGAACACCGTCTGCTTGCTGTCCGCCAGCATCGAGCCCCAGCTGGGCATCGGTGGTTGCACACCGAGGCCGACGAAGGACAGCGAGGCTTCGATGATGATGCCGATGCCCACCAGCACGCTGGCCTGCACCAGAAGCGGCGACAGGATGTTGGGCAGCACGTCGCCGAACAGGATCGCCGCGCTGCCGGTACCCGGCAGGCGGCGGGCATCGACATATTCCTGCTTCAGCTCGGCCAGTGCCAGGCCATAGGTGATGCGCGCGATGCCGGGGAAGAACAGGACGCCCACCAGCAGCACCAGTTTTGCCTCGTTCGACAGGCTCACCGGGCCGATCTGCGTGGCGCCGGTGCCGACGATGCCGACCACGGCGATGGCCCAGATCAGCACCGGGATCGCGGCGAAGATATCGACAAGACGCATGGCCAGCTCCTCGAACAGGCTGCCGGCGGCTTCGGCGGCGGCTAGGCCCAGCGAAACGCCCAGCACCATGCCGATCACCACGATCCCCAGGCCGATCGCCAGGGACGAGCGCGCGCCCCAGAATGTGCGCGCCAGCACGTCGCGCCCCAGCGCATCGGTGCCGAACCAATGCTCGGCCGAGGGCGGCAGATAGGTGTCGAGGATGCTGGTCGCGGTCGGCGAGGGCAGCGGCAGTACCGGAGCCAGCAGCGCGATCAGCCCCATGGCCAGGACCAGCGCCAGGCCCAGAAGGGCGACAGGAGAGCGGGAGAGCGCGGACATGATCCCTCCTCAGGTCGCGAGGCGCGGGTTCAGCGCGCGCTGGATCAGATCGGCAGCGGTCGAGGCCAGCACGAACACGAGGGTAATCAGCAGCACGATGGCCTGGATCATCGGGTAATCGCGCTGGAAGATCGCGGTCAGCAGCGCATTGGCAAGGCCGGGCAGGTTGAACACCATTTCGACAATGACGGCCCAGCCGAACATGTAGCCATAGGACATGGCCGCCATCGAGACGAAGGGCGGCAGGGCGTTGCGCAGCGTATAGACATAGCGGGTGCGCGCCGGCAGTCCCAGCGCCACGCCGGTACGGGTGTAATCCTGCCCCAGCACGTCAATCAGGCTGGCGCGCATCAGCCGGGACATGGCGCCGATGTAATAGATCGCAATCGCCAGCGCCGGCAGCAGGAGCGAGGACAGATGCGGCCAGACCCCGCGCGCCCAGGGGATCACGCCCACCGGTGGCAGCCAGCCCAGTTGCACACCCACCAGCCGCATCAACAGGAGGCCCAGCCAGAACCCCGGCACCGACAGCGCCGCCATGGCGAGGATGCGCACGGCATGATCGGGCCAGCGGTTCTCGCCATAGGCCGAGGCCGATCCCAGCGCGACCGACCCCACCACCGCCAGCACGAAGGCCAGCGTCACCAGTTCCAGCGTCAGCGGCAGCGTCTCGGCCAGCCGCTGGTTCACCGATTGGCCGGTGACATAGGAGCGGGCGAAGCCCTCGGCCGGCAGCGCGCGCAGCCATGCCAGGTATTGCACGGCGATGGGCCGGTCCAGGCCGTGCTCGGCCTCGAAGGCGGCGAGGCTCTCGGCGGGCGCGTCGGCGCCCAGCACCAGCCGCGCGGGCGAAACGCCGCCCAGCCGGGTCAGCGCGAAGATCATCGCGCTGACCACGAAGAGCACCATCAGGGCGCTGGCGAGGCGGGTCAGAACCGGCATCTCAGGCCGCGAGCTTCACGTCGCGAAGCCGCAGGGTGATGCCGGTGTTCACCGGCATCTCGGTCACGTCGGCGCCCCAGAGATTGAAGGCCTTGGGCGTACCGATGAAGGCCGCCGGGGCCTCGTCGGCAAGGATTGCCTGTGCGCGGGCCAGGATCGGCGCAAGATCCTCGTCGCGGGCCGCGAAACTCTCTTCGATGGCCGCGGTCAGCGCCTCCGAGCTGAAACCGGTGCCGACATTGAGCGACTGGCCCGGCATGAACAGGGCGTTCATGATGAAGGTCGGATCGGTCGTCCCCACCACGGCCCAGAGCACCGACTGGTGGTTGCCGCCGAAGATGTCGCCGAACATCTGCCCTGTCTCCAGCGGCTTCAGTGTGACGGTGATCCCCACCTCGGCCAGGGCCGCCTGGATATAGAGCGCGGTGTCGCGCACATCGAGCAGGTAGGCGTCGGTCGGATAGGTCAGTTCGAAGGCGGCGTTCCCGGCATGGGCGCTGTCGGCGAGCGCGGCACGGGCCGCCTCCAGATCCATCGACAGCCGGGCATCGGCCTCGGCGGAATGCAGCGCCGAGGCCGTCGGCACAAGGACCGAGGTCTCCTCGAGCAATCCGCCATAGATCCGCTCGGCAATCGCGGCGCGGTCAAAGGCGCGGGCCACGGCGATGCGGAAGTTCCGGTCGTCGAACGGGGCTTTGGCGCAGTTGTGCATGAGCATCATCGCCGCCCCGAGCGCCGGCTTCGACGCCCCCGAAAAGCCGCCGCCCTCGGCCGTCAGGCGCAGGAAATCGCGCGCCGCAGGGCCGCCGACCACATCTGCCGTGCCGCTCATCAGCGCGGCGAGACGGGCGTTCGCCTCGCCCGCGATCTCGAAGCGGACGACATCCCAATCGGGCGCCTCACCCCAGTAATCGGGATTGCGCAGCAGTTCGACATAGGCGCCGGTCTGTGCCTCGGAGAAGATCGCAGGCCCGGTGCCCAGACCCGCGGGGGCGCTCTGGAACGCGTCCGCCGCCGCCTCGCGCGAGCCCTGGGGGAAGATGCCCATGTATTTGGTCATCGACGAAAGAAGCGGGCGGTAGGGCCGCGAGAGGTGGAAGCGGACCTCGTAATCGGACAGGACCTCGACGCGCTCGATCGCCGTCCAGTAGGACCGGCGCAGGGCCTCGTTGGCCGGATCGAGCATGTAATCATAGGAGTATTTCACATCCGCCGCGGTGAAGGGCGCGCCGTTGTGGAACCGCACCCCCTCTCGCAGACGGAAGGTATAGGTCAGTCGATCCTCGGAGATCTCGGGCAGGTCGACGGCCAGCTGGGGCACCAGATTGCCGTCCACATCCACCTCCAGCAGGTTCTGGTAGATCAGCTGGCTGACCGCCATCGCGTCATGGTTGCTCTGGTTCAGCGGATCCAGTGTCGAGGGGTTCGACGGGATCGTCGCCACCAGAACCTTGCGCCCCTGCGCATCGACGCGGGTGGCGAAGCCCCCGGCGAGGCTGGCGGTCAGGCTGGCGGCTGTAGCGAGGAAATGTCGGCGGGACAGCATGGCAGTTTCCTTTCGGACGAAGGGGTCAGAGCTGGGCAAGCAGTGCGTCGGTGGTGGTGACCTCGGCCCGCGTGGCAAAAGGCACGCGCAGCAGGGCTTCCTGCGCCGCGGCGTCCGGCTCGAAACAGCCGTCGGCGATCAGCAGGATCCGGTAGTCGAGGTCGCTGGCCTCGGCCAGGGTCGAGAACACTACCCCCGAGGTGGTGATCCCGGCCATCATCAGCGTGTCGATGCCCCGCGCCCGGAGCGAGAGGTCAAGATCGGTGCCCTTGAAGGCGCTGACGCGATGGGCGGTGATCTCGGTATCGCCGCTCCCCCGGAGGGCATCGGGGATCGCGTCGTTGGTGAACAGACCGAAACTGCGGATCATCTGGCCGTTCTGGTTGTTCGCGCTGATCTCGCGGTAATCGGGGCTGAAACCGATCCGCACCAGATAGACCGGCACCCCGGCCCCTCGCGCAGCCCCGGCAAGCCGGGCCATGCGCTGGACATAGGCGTCGATACCCGCCTCGGCAAAGAGGGCGAGGATGTCGGTCTGGTAATGCAGCAGGACAAGCGCGCTGCGGCGGGGGTCGATCGGCATGGGGCTCTCCTCGATGGGCTGACTGCGCGCGCTTTGGGGAAGGCTGTGAATGAAACCCAGCGACAAGGCGCCGGCGATCATCGCACGCCGTGTCGGCCCTGTCCCCTCGCCCCTCCTGTCGCCCGCGTCTCTCATGTTGGAATCACCCGATGAATCGTTTCATCAACTCTAATGAAACGATTCATCAGCCGTCCAGTGTTTTCTTACACGGATTTGCGATCAATGAACCCGGGCGCCAGCGGGAATGCCGGGGCCGGGGCGGAACGGGCTTTGGGATCAAGGCGTTGCAGCAAAAGCTCGGCCGCTTCGGACGCGACGCGCCGGCTTGGCAGCACCACCGCCGAGACGGCCGGCCGGCAGATGGACAGGAACGGATCGTCCCCGATGGAGATCACCGAAAGATCCCCCGGGCAGGCGAGTCCGGCTTCCTCCACCGCACCCAGCACCGCGGGAATGTCATGGACATTGGCCACGACCGCATCGACCGGATCCTCGGCCTGTAGCGCGGCGCGGAAGGTGGCGGGGTCGAAGCGCCCGGTATGCACGACCTCGAGCCTCGCCCCGGAACCAAGGCCGTCGCGCATCCCGGCCACCTGCTCGCGCCCGGTCCAGGTGTGTTCATGTCCGGCAATCAGCAGCACCCGCTTCCGCCCGCGCCGCCGCAACGCCTCGGCCGCCATCCGCGCGCCGGCGCGATGATCGGTGCGCACCGAGGGGAAACGCCCGCCGGTGTCGCGCTCCCACAGCACCACGGGAATCCCCATCGCTTCGAGCCGGTCGAGCAGTGCCGCATCCTCGTCCGAGCTGATGGTCAGCACGAGGCCGTCCACGCTGCGCTCGGCCATGAAGCTCAGCAGGCGTTCCTCGGCCGCGGCGTCGTTCTGGAAATCCCCGACGATGGGCGCGAAACCATGGCGGCGGGCGATTTCCGAGGCCTGCGCCACCAGCGTCGCGGCGACCGGCTGCCGCAGGTCGGTGACGATGATGCCGATGGCATGGGTGCGCCGCGTGCGCATGGTCCGGGCCGAGACATTCGGGCGATAGCCCAGCTCTCGGATCACCGCCTCGACATGGCGGCGCAGCTCTGGCGCGACGGTGGCATTGCTGTTGACGATGCGCGAGACGGTGCCGAGCGAGACATTGGCGCGCCGCGCAACGTCCTTCATCGTCGGTGTTCGATCAGACCTCATGGTGAACAAGCTCGCCTATGTACCTGCCGGATGATAGCCGCCGACTTGCGACGGATCGAGGGGCCTCGTGCGTCGGCCTGTGACTTAGGGCCCCTAAGTGCTCGGGACTCCGTCGATTTCCAGTCTTGTATCGCCCCCGGACGAGAAGCCACCTGCGGCGGGCGTCGTCAAGACGCTGCTCATGTCCGTTTGGCACCGTCGGTCCTTGGCATCGCCATAACTCATCTGTGGCCCTGATCCCCGGTCGCGTCGGGGATGCCGCCACAACGAGGCATGGACGATCTGACAGAGCCCCTTCCGACCGGCGCCGGGCGGCGACGTCGGGCCGGGTGGTGTGGAACCATACGGAAACGGTCGGGTTCCCTTAGCGGGAGGACTTCCGCATGAGCTTTCGCCGCGACCATCTCAGCCGACGCATCTTTGACTGGGCGCAGACCGCGCTTCCCAGCCTGTCCAAGACCGAATCCGAAGCCATTGCGGCGGGTGAGGTGCATTTCGAGGCCGAGCTTTTCACCGGCAATCCCGATTGGTCGGTGCTGCGCGGCGTCCCCGCGCCCCGCCTCACGCCCGAGGAACAGGCCTTTGTCGACGGCCCCTGCCGGCAGTTCTGCAACCTCATCGACACCTGGCAGATCGACCGCGTTGACGCCGACCTGCCGCCCGAGGCCTGGGCCTTCCTGCGTCGGCACGGGTTCTTCGGGATGATTATCCCCAAGGAGCACGGCGGCCTCGGCTTTTCGGCCTATGCCCATTCCGAGGTGGTGCGCTACATCTCCAGCCATTCGGTGGTCGGCGCGGTGACGGTCATGGTGCCCAATTCCCTGGGCCCGGGCGAGCTGATCCTGCAATTCGGCACCGAGGCGCAGAAAGCGCACTGGCTGCCGCGCCTCGCCAGTGGCGAGGAGCTGCCCGCCTTCGGCCTGACCAGCGAACAGGCGGGCTCGGACGCTTCGGCCATGGTCGATGAGGGCGTGGTCTGCCGTGGTCCGTGGCAGGGCGAGGAGGTGCTGGGCATCCGCCTCAACTGGGCCAAGCGCTACATCACCCTGGCGCCGGTCTGCACCGTGCTGGGCCTCGCCTTCAAACTGCGCGACCCCGAGGGGTTGCTGGGCGACGATCCCGAACCCGGCATCACCTGCGCACTGGTTCCGACCGACCTGCCGGGGGTCGAGACGGGGCGGCGGCACATGCCCTCGGGGACCATGTTCATGAACGGCCCGACCGAGGGGCATGACGTCTTCATCCCGCTGGAGAACATCATCGGCGGCCCCGATTATGCCGGGCGCGGCTGGATGATGCTGATGAGCGCGCTGGCCGCCGGGCGGGGCATCTCGCTGCCCTCCCTCTCTGCCGCCGCGACCGCGCTCTCGGCCCATACCACCGGCGCCTATGCCCGGATCCGCACCCAGTTCAACCTGCCCATCGGCCTGTTCGGCGGGGTGCAGGAGCCCTTGGCGCGCATCGCCTCGAACGCCTATGCCATCGACGCCGGGCGACGGCTGACCACCGCGATCCTCGATCAGGGCAAGAAGCTGGCGGTGATCTCGGCGATCATGAAGTACCACGCAACCGAGCGGATGCGCCACAGCGTCAACGATGCGATGGACGTGCATTCCGGCAAGGCGGTGATCGACGGGCCGCTGAACTATCTGCAACCCGCCTATCGCGCCATTCCCATCGGCATCACCGTCGAAGGCGCCAATATCGTCACCCGCAACCTGATTATCTTCGGTCAGGGGGCGATCCGCGCCCATCCCTATCTGCTGGACGAAATGAATGCGCTGCAGGAGCCCGACCGCGAGAAGGCGCTCGATGATTTCGACCGGCTCTTCTGGGCCCATGCCGGCCATGCCACCAAGACCGCCTTCCGCGCCTTCGGCCGATCGCTGACCGGCAAGGGCCCGGCCCCGCGCGAGGCGGGCAAGGCGCGCGACCTCTATGGCCGGCTGTCGCGCTGGTCGGCGGCTTTCGCCCTCACCGCTGACCTCGCGTTCCTCACGCTGGGCGGCGCGCTGAAGCGCAAGGAGATGATCTCGGCCCGGCTGGGCGATGCGCTGTCCCAGATGTTCCTCGTCGCCGCGGCGCTGAAGCGCTGGGAGGATGACGGCCGCCCCGAGGCCGATCTGCCGCTGCTCCGCCATGTGGCCGAGACCTCGTTCCAGGCCATCGGCGAGGCGCTGGATGCGGTGATCGCCAATTTCCCCGCCCCCTGGGCGCGCTGGCTGTTGCGGATCGTCACCCGGCCCCGGGCCCATGCCCGCGGCCCCTCGCATGCGCTGATCGAGAAGGTGGCGATGCTGGTCTATCACCCCTCCGAGACCCGCGACCGGCTGGTCGGCCGGCTGCATCCCGGCGCGGCCGACAGCGGGCTGGGCCTGCTGGAACACGCCTATCGGTTGGTGCTGGATACCGAGCCGCTGCGCAAGCGCCTGCGCGACCTGAAGAAAACCCCCGATGCCGCGCGCAATGCCGGGGTGCTGTCCGATGCCGACCTCGCCCGCCTGACCGAGGCCGACGAGGCCGTGCGCCGCGTCGTGGCGGTGGACGATTTCTCGCCCGAGACGCTGGCGCGGCTCTATCCGGGCCTCACCCCGCCGCAGCCGCCGCAGCATCGCGAGGCCGCGGAATGAGCCGCCCGGTCTATATCGTCGACGGCGCCCGCACCCCCTTCCTGAAGGCGCGCGGCAAGCCCGGGCCCTTCACGCCCGTGGATCTGGCCGTGCAATGCGGTCGCCCGCTGCTGGCGCGCCAGCCCTTCGCGCCGCAGGCCATCGAGCTGGTGATCCTGGGCTGCGTCAATGTCATCCAGGACGAGATGAACCCGGCCCGCGTCGCCGCGTTGCGCCTTGGGCTCGGCGAGCAGACCGTGGCCTTCACCGTGCAGATCAACTGCGGCTCGGGCATGCAGAGCATCGACACCGCCTATCGCTACATCCGCGACGGCAGCCATCAGATGATCCTGGCCGGCGGCGCCGAGGCGCTGAGCCACGCGCCGCTGGTCTATCGCCACGAGGCGACGGAATGGTTCGGCGAACTGGCACGGGCGAAGTCGCCCCTCGCCAAGATGAAGGCGCTGAGCGAGGTGCGGCCCAATTTCTTCTCGCCCGTCATCGGGCTGGAACGCGGGCTGACCGACCCGATAACGGCGCTGAACATGGGCCAGACGGCCGAAGTTCTGGCACATCGCTTCCACATCGACCGCGCCAGCGCCGATGCCTATGCCGTGGACAGCCACAAGCGGCTTGCCGCGGCGCAGGTGAGCGGCGCCCTGAAGGGCGAGGTGATGCCCGCCTTCGACCGCGAGGGCGGCGTGCATGAGGCCGATGATGGCGTCCGGCCCGACAGTTCGCTCGACAAGCTCGCCAAGCTCTCGCCGGTCTTCGAGCCGCCTTTCGGCAAGGTGACGGCGGGCAATTCCAGCCAGATCACCGACGGCGCCTCCTGGGTGCTGCTGGCCTCGGAAACCGCGGTCGAGGCGCATGGCCTGACGCCGCTGGCCCGGATCGTGGACAGCGAATGGGCGGCGCTGGATCCCGCGATCATGGGGCTGGGGCCGGTCCTGGCCTCGACGCCGCTGGCCCAGCGGCACGGGCTGTCGGTCGGCGACATCGACCTGTGGGAATTGAACGAGGCCTTCGCTGCGCAGGTCCTTTCCTGCCTCGCCGCGTGGCAGGATGACGCGTTCTGCCGCGAGGTGCTGGGCTATGATGCCGCCTTCGGGCGGATCGACCGCGACCGGCTCAATGTCGATGGCGGGGCGATCAGCCTCGGCCATCCGGTCGGCACCAGCGGCAACCGCATCGTGCTGCACCTCGCCAATGCGCTGAAGGCCCGCAACCTGCGCCGCGGCATCGCCACCGAATGCATCGGCGGCGGGCTGGGCGGCGCGATGCTGCTGGAGGCCGCATGACCGATCCCATCGACACTCTGACCGCCGATCCCGCCGCCGAGGCGGGCGCCGATGCCCCGCGGCCCGCCGGGCTGACCTGCTGGCGGCGGAGCGATTCTGCGGGCGTCGTGACCCTCTGGCTCGATTGCCCCGGGACCGGGACCAACGTCATTTCGGAAACCGTGCTGCGCGAGCTGGACCAGCTGCTGGGCGATCTGGCCGGGGCCAGGGCGCTGGTGATCCGCTCCGCCAAGCCCTCGGGTTTCGCCGCGGGTGCCGACATCGACGGCTTCGCGGGCCTCGACCGCGACGCGGCGCTGAGCCTGCTGAACCAGGGCCATGCGGTGCTGGACCGGCTGGCCGCGCTGGAGATCCCGACCGTGGCCGTGATCCATGGCCATACCCTGGGCGGCGGGCTGGAACTGGCGCTGGCCTGCGACCGGCGCATCGGCCTCGACGGGGTGAAGGCGGGTTTCCCCGAGGTCCAGCTGGGCCTGCACCCCGGGCTGGGCGGCACCTTCCGGCTCACCCAGCGCATCGACCCGATTGAGGCGATGCAGGCCATGCTGACCGGCAAGACCATCCACGACCGCAAGGCCAAGCGGCTGGGCCTGCTGGACGCGCTGGTCCCCGCCCGCCATGTCGACGCCGCCATCGAGGCCGCCTGCACCGGCCAGCTGCCCGCGGCCGAGGACGGGCTGAAGGCGGGCGCGCTGCGGCTGGCCCCGGCCCGCAGCCTCGCCGCGACCCGCATGCGGCAGGAGGCCGAGAAAACCGCACCCCGCCGCCATTATCCCGCCCCCTATGCGCTGATCGACCTCTGGCACGACCACGGCGGTGACCCGGAGGCGATGCAGCGGGCCGAGATCGCCTCGTTCGCGACGCTGCTGGAAAGCGCCACGGCGCAGGCCCTGATCCGCGTCTTCTTCCTGCGCCGCCAGTTGAAGGCGGGGGCGAAGGGGGACTCGGGCATCACCCATGTGCATGTCATCGGCGCCGGGACCATGGGCGCCGAAATCGCCGCCTGGGCCGCGCTGCGCGCCAAGCGCGTGACGCTGGAGGATGTGGCGCTGCCGCCGCTGGGCAAGGCCGTCAGCCGCGCCGCAACGCTTTACGAACGCCGCCACCTCTCGGGGATCGAGGCGCGCGATGCCCTCGACCGGCTGATGCCCGACCCCGAGGGGCTGGGCCGCGCCCGCGCCGATCTGGTGATCGAGGCCGCGCCGGAGCGTGCCGCGCTGAAGGAAAAGATCTATGCCGGGCTGGTCGATGTGCTGAAACCGGGCGCGATCCTGGCCAGCAATACCTCCAGCCTGCGCCTGACCGATCTGGTCGATGCCGCGCCTGATCCCGCGCGCTTTGCCGGGCTGCATTTCTTCAACCCCGTCTCGCGCATGCCGCTGATCGAGGTGGTGGCGCACGAGGGGCTCGCGCCCGGGGTGCTCGACAGGCTCTGCGCCTTTGCCGGCGAGCTGGATCGCCTGCCGGTGCGGGTCCGCGAGTACCCCGGCTTCGTGGTGAACCGGGTCCTCGCGCCCTATATGCTGGAAGCGATGCTGATGCTGGACGAGGGGCTGGACAAGGCCCGCATCGACCGCGCCGCGCTGGCTTTCGGGATGCCCATGGGGCCGGTGACGCTTGTCGATCAGGTGGGGCTCGACATCTGCCTCGACGTGGCGCGCTCGCTGGCCTCGGGCGTGGCGCAACCCCTGCCCGAGCCGCCCGCCTGGCTGCGGGAAAAGGTCGCGAAGGGCAAGACCGGCAAGAAGGCCGGCAAGGGGCTTTATGATTACGCGCGGGAATCCCCGCCCGAGACGGCCGGCGAGGCGGACGAGGATCCGGCGATCATCGACCGGCTGATCCTGCCGATGTGCAACGCCGGGATGGAATGCCTGCGTCAGGGCGTGGTGGCCGATGCCGACACGCTGGACGCGGCGCTGATCTTCGGCGCGGGCTGGGCGCCGTTCCGGGGCGGGCCGATGCATTACGCCAGGGTCCGGGGCGACGTGCCCGCGCGGCTGCGCGCGCTGGAACAGCAGTTGGGTCGCCGCTTTACCCCCGATGCCGGGTGGGACAGCCTTGGCTGAGACCTCGCCGATCATCGCCCCGGCCGAGGACATCGCCGAAGCCCTCATCGCCCGCTGCGGGCCCGAGATCCGGCTCGCCTTGCCGCTGGGTCTGGGCAAGCCGGTCACGCTGCTGGACGCGCTGACCCGCGCCGTGGCCCGGCGGCCCGAGGTGCGGCTCTCGATCCTGACCGCGCTGACGCTTGAGCCGCCCGAGGCGGACAGCGGCATGGCCAAGCGCTTCCTCGGCCCGGCGCGCGAGCGGCTGTTCGGCGCCTATCCGGTGCCCGACTATGCCAAGCGGCTGCGCGACGGCACCCTGCCCGCGAATATCGAGGTGGCGGAATTCTTCATGCTGGCCGGGCGCTGGCTGGGGGTCGAGGCCGCGCAACGCCATTACATCGCCGCGAATTACACCCATGCGCTGGAGGTGGTGCGGCGCTGGCGGCCCAATCTGGTGCTGCAGCTGCTGGGCGAGGATGCGGAGGGCACGCTCACCCTGTCTTGCAACACCGACATCACCGCCGACCTGCTGCGCGACCGCCACGCCGGTCGGCTCGATTTCCTGATGGCGGGCGAGACCAACGCGAACCTCCCGGCCCTGCCCGGACCCGACGCCACCCTGCCGCGCGAGGCGCTGGCCTTCCTGTTGCAGGATCCGCCGAATTTCGAGCTTTTCTCGGTCGTCAAGCGCCCGGTCGGCGCGGTCGAACACGCCATCGCCCTGCAGGTCGCGGGGATGATCCGCGACGGCGGCACGCTGCAGATCGGCATCGGCGCCATCGGCGACGCGGTGGCCCATGCGCTGATCGCCCGGCACGAGGGGCGCCTTGCTGCGTTGCAGCAAGACCGCCCCTTCGCCGCCCCCCTGCCCCGCGAACTGGCCAGCGACGGGCCGTTCCGCCAAGGCCTCTATTGCGCGACCGAGATGCTGGTGGACGGGCTCCTGCACCTCTTCGAGGCCGGGATCATCACCCGCGAGGTCGAGGGCGCCGCGATCCACGCGGGATTTTTCGTGGATTGTCGAAATTTCTACGAAAGGCTCCACGCCCTGCCCCCCGAGCAGCGCGCCCGTATCCAGATGGTGCCCGTCTCCTTCACCAACCAGCTTTATGGCGACGAGGCCGCCAAGCGCGCGGCCCGGCGCGACGCGCGCTTCGTCAATTCGGCGATGAAGGCCACGCTGCTGGGCGGAATCGTCAGCGATGCCACGGCCGAGGGGCAGGAGGTCAGCGGCATCGGCGGGCAGTTCAACTTCATCGAACAGGCCTTCGCGCTGGAGGGCGCCCGGGCCATCATCACCCTGCCCGCGACACGGCAGAGCAAGGGCAGGCTGCGCTCGAACATCCTCTGGGAGCATCCGCATGAAAGCGTGCCGCGCGCTTATCGCGATCTGGTCGTCACCGAATACGGCGTGGCCGATCTGCGCGGCAAGCGGGACGAGGAGGTGGTCATGGCCATGCTGCGGATCGCCGACAGCCGTTTTCAGCTCGGCCTGATGGCAAAGGCGCAGAAGGCCGGGAAGCTGGCGCGCGATTTCACCCTGCCCCCGGAATGGCGGCGCAACACGCCCGAGGCGCTGGAGGGCTGGCTGCGCCCCAAGGCGCTGCCGGATTTCCCCTTCGGCACCGATTTCACCCCGGTCGAGCAACAATTGCTGCCGGCGCTGGACCGGCTGTCGCAGGCGCAGGGCGACAAGAGGGCGCTGGCCGGGCTGATCTGGCAGGGAATCCGCGGCGGGGCCGGGGCGCGGGCCCGGCATGTCGCCGCGATGCAGCGCATGGGGTTGGATGCGGCCGCGACGCTGGGCGAGCGGCTGGAAGGCTGGGCGCTGCTGGGGGCGCTGGAGGCCAGCGAAAGGCGACCTTCGCCGCCCTGACCGCAGGGCGCCCCGCATCCCGCAGGGAACCAATCCCGCACCCGGCCGTTGACCTGCAGCGGGCGGGCGCCCCGCCGCCTTGAGCCCGGATCCGAAATCACAGTCGAAGATCGCGCGACAAAGCCTTTAGTGTCACGAAACATCCTTCCCCTCACCGCCCTCTTCGCGGGCACCGCCCTTCTGCTTTTCGCTGGGGGCATCAACGGGTTGATCCTGCCGGTGCGCGGCACCGCCGAGGGCTTCAGCGCCACCTCCCTCGGCCTTCTCGGCACCGGCTGGGCGGTGGGCTATATCGCCGGTTGTCTGCTCACGCCCTGGCTGGTGGCGCGGGTCGGGCATATCCGGTCCTTCGGCGCCATGTGCGCGCTGGCTGCGGTCGCCATCCTCGTCTCGCTGCTGATCATCTCGCCCGCGGTCTGGATCCCGGTCCGGGCGCTTTCGGGCTTCTGCTTCGCGGGCTCGGCCATGATCGCCGAGAGCTGGCTGAACGAGAAAGCCGACGCAGGCTCGCGCGGGCGGATCTTTGGCATCTACACCATGGTCAACCTGGCTGCGACCACGGCGGGGCAGATGATCCTGACCCTGGGCGAGGCTTCGGGGATCTTCTTCTTCGTGCTGGCGGCCATCGTCTATTGCCTGGCCCTGCTGCCGACCGCGGTCGGCGCCACCACCAGCCCGACGCCGCTGACGGTGGTCAAGCTGGACGTGCCGGCGCTCTGGCGCAATTCGCCGGTGGCGGTCTTTGCGGTGCTGATGGTCGGCATCTCCAATTCGGCCTTCGGCACGCTGGCCGCGGTCTATGCCGATTGGGCCGGCTTCTCGCTGACCGATATCGCCCTCTTCGCCAGCATCCCGATCCTGGCGGGAGCGCTGTCGCAGATCCCGGTCGGCGCGGCCTCTGACCGGTTCGACCGGCGGCTGGTGCTGCTGGGGGCTTCGGTGCTGGCACTGGCGACTGATCTGGCCTTCATCGTCACCGGCAGCACTGACCCGGCGTTCCTGCTGGGGCTTTCGGCCTGTTTCGGGGCGACCGTTTTCGTGATGTATCCCGTGATCGTCGCCCATGCCAATGACCACGCCGCGCCCGGCACCTTCATCCAGGTCAGCGGCGGCCTGCTGTTGGTCTCGGGTATCGGATCGGTGATCGGGCCGACTGTTGCCGGGCTGGCGATGGGCGCTTTCGACCCCTCGGCCATGTTCCTCGTCACCGGGCTCTGCCATCTGGGCGTGATCCTCTTCACGCTCTGGCGCCTGCGCCAGCGGTCCTCCATCGCTCCCTCGCTGAAGACCGTGTTCCAGGCCGCGCCCATGGCCCGGATGTCGACGCCCGAGACGGCCGCCTTCGCTTCGGACGAGGCGCCTGAGGCGCGATGACGGCGGGGTATCGGCGCTGCGGGACGGCAAACATGCGGACACTTCCGGCCGTGTTTTATAAGATAGTTATAACTACATAATTATATTGACCAATTCGGCCCAGCTTCCTAACGTCCCCCCGACACGATGCAAGGCGCAGGGGGAAAAGAATTGCCCGCCTCTCTCACCGATACCGACATTGATTTCCTGCTTCATTCCTACGAGCGGATGTACCGTATTCGTCAGTTCGAGCAGTCCGCGCTCGATCACAGCACCAGCAAGGAAGCGCTGATCGCCGGATCCGTGCATCTCTGCGCCGGTCAGGAGGCGGTCCCGGTCGGTGCCATGGCGGCGTTGGGCGCGGATGATCGCGTGATTGCCACCTATCGCGGCCATGGCTGGGCGCTGGAAACGGGCGTTCCGGCGCGGGAATTCTTCGCCGAACTCTGCCACCGCCAGCCGGGCGTGAACGGCGGGCGGAGCGGCTCTGCCCTGATTACGGCGCCGAATGAGCGGTTTGTCGGTGAAAACTCCATCGTCGGCGCAGGGGGACCGATCGCCTGCGGCATCGCGCTGGCGGCCAGAATGGAGGGAGCGAACAGGGTCTGCGTCGTGACATTCGGCGATGGAGCCACCAGCCAGGGCGCCCTGCATGAGGCCTTTGTCTTTGCCGCCGCCTACAAGCTGCCGGTGATATTCGTCTGCGAGAACAATGGCTGGTCGGAAATGACCCCGACGCCGTCGATCACCGGACTGGAGCGCCTGGCCCGGCGCGCGAATGGCTACGGCATGCAATCCGCCACGATCGACGGCACCGATCCGCTGGCGGTCAGGGACAGTTTTGCCCTGGCGCGCGCTGCGGTGCTTGCCGGCAAGGGGCCTGCCCTGATCGAATGCCGCGTCCCGCGGCTGTGGGGGCATTACAACCGCGATATCGAACATTACCGGCCGAAGTCCGACCGTCAGGAGAGCCTGACCCGCGACCCGCTGGCCTTGATGGAGGCCCGGCTCTGCACGCTCGGGGTGAGCAGCCCGGATGAGCTCGCAATCCTGCGGGACCGACTTGACCGAGACTGGAGCGCCGTTCTGGATGCCGTGCGCGCCATGCCTCTTCCTGATCCCGATAGCGCCGCAGAGCATGTCGTCGCCCCGGTTCCGGCCGCGAAGGCCCAGGCGGAACCACGGGGCGCGGAGAAGGAGATCACCTATATCCAGGCGGTGAACGAGGCGCTCAAGCGCGAGCTGGCAGAGCGTGCCGACGTGCTGATCTTTGGCGAGGATGTCGGTCACGCGGGCGGCATCTTTGGCGCAACCCGTTATCTGCAAAGGGATTTCGGCGCCGACAGGGTCTTCGATACCCCGATTGCCGAAGCCGCCATCCTGGGTTCGGCGGTCGGGCTGGCGCTGGAAGGCAAGCGCCCGGTGGTCGAGATCATGTGGGCCGACTTCCTGCTGGTGGCCATGGATCAGATCATCAACCAGGCGGCGAACATCCGCTATCTGACGCGTGGCACCCGCACGGCGCCGATGGTCGTCCGCGTCCAGCAGGGGGCGACGCCCGGCTCGACCGCGCAGCACTCGCAATCGCTGGAGGCAATGCTGGCCCATGTGCCGGGGCTGCGGGTCGGCCTCCCCTCGACCGCCGATGACGCCTATCACATGCTGCGCGCGGCGATGCATGGCGACGATCCGGCGGTTATCATCGAATCCCGCGCGCTGTACCAGCGCCCCGGCCCCGTCTGGCCCGATGCGGCGCGGCAGGTCACCGCCGGGGCGGCCCTGCGCCGCAGCGGCACCAGCCTGACGTTGCTCGGCTGGGGCGCGGTCATGCCCGCCGTGGAGGCGGCCGCCGAAGCGCTGGACGAGGAGGGAACCGATGTGTCGGTCCTGGACCTGCGCTGGCTGTCACCCGTGGATTGGGACCGGGTGTGTGCCACGGTTGCGGCGACCGGCGGCCGGGTCGTGGTGGTTCATGAGGCCAATCTGACCGGCGGGTTCGGAGCGGAAATCGTGACCGGCCTGGCAGAGCGGCTGGGTCCTGCGGCACTGTCGTTCCGCAGGGTCGCCACGCCGGATGTCCGGATGCCGGCCTCTCCGGTCCTGCAAGCGGCGCTCTTGCCGGATGCGGCAAAGATCGTCGAGGCAGCGCGTGAATTGTTGCTGTCAAACGCCCAACCCCGAAGCGAGGCATATGTCTGATGACCGGAAGCAAAGAGAAGAGCGGACGCCTTCAGATCAATTCCGTGGTGCGCGGGGTCAATATCCTGACCGCCATCGCCCGCAGCGATCAGGGCCTGAGCGTGCGCGAGATCGCCGAGGCGATCGGGGTCGAGCGGCAGACGGCCTATCATCTGGTCCACACCCTTGAGGACACCGGCTTCATCGCCCGCGACGATCAGCGCAATTACCGCCTTGGCCTGCGGGTCGGCGCGCTGGCCGAGGCCTTCGGCCGGCAGTTCTCGGCGCCGGATTACATGCTGCCCCTGGTGCGGGGCTTTGCCCATGAGACCGGAGAGACCTGCTACGTCGTCGGTTGGTGGCGGGGCGAGATCGTGATTATCGAGGTCGCCGCCGGGGCCAATGCGATCCGCGCGGCCGAAATGCCGCATGGCCAGTATGAGCATGCCCATGCACGGGCGGCGGGCAAGGTGCTTCTGGCCTATGCGGCCACGGCGCGCATGGCGGAATATCTGCTCAACCATCAGCCCCTTGCGAAGCTGACCGAGAACACGATCACCGATTTCAAATCCCTGCAGGCCGAGTTCGCCCGGATCCGGGCCGAGGGTATCGGCTATGACAACGAGGAATTCGCCCCCGGCATTTCCTGCATGGCGATGCCGCTGGAAGCAGGCACCGCCCCCTATGCCCTGGCCTTGTCCGCGCCCTCCGAGCGCTTTCATGCCTTCCGGGAAACCTATCAGCAAAAACTGGCCGCGCTGGTTCAGCACAACTGAGGGACAGAAATCATGACCATCACGCTTTTTGACTGCACGGATGTCGCCGCCGCTTTCGGGAATTATTCACACGGGGTGGTCATTCCTCCCGGCGCGACCACCCTCCATCTGGCCGGTCAGGTCGGTGTGCGGCCCGATGGCTCGATCCCCGACGATGCCGGCGAGCAGACCCGGATCATCTTTGAGAATTTCAGGATCATTCTGGAAAGCCGGGGCTTCGCCTTCACGGATATCGTCAAGATGACCTACTTCGTCGTCGCGGCCGAAGACCTGCCCGCAATCCGCGCGGTGCGCGACACCCTGATCGCCGCGCCCTTTCCCGCAGCCTCGCTGGTTCTGGTCAAGGCGCTGGGTCGGCCCGAGTGGAAACTGGAAGTCGAATGCATCGCGGCACGGATCGGGGCGGCATGATGCGCAATTCCCTTGCCCGGACGGATCTGGCCTTTGTCCTGCATCCCCAGACCGACCCTGCCCTGCTCGAGGTCGAAGGGCCGATGATCCTGGACCACGGAAACGGCGTCTTTGTCACCGACAGCAGCGGGCGCACCTATCTGGAGGGCATGTCAAGCCTGTGGTGCGCGGCCCTCGGCTTCAACGAACCGCGACTGGCCCGCGCCGCGGCGGAACAGATCGCCCGCCTCGGCACCTATCATACCTTCAACCGACGCTCGAATCCGGCGGTGATCGACCTGGCAGAGCGGCTTGTCGCCCTGTCGCCAATGCCGGATGGCAAGGCAATATTTGCCAATTCCGGCTCGGAAGCGGTCGATACGATGATCAAGCTGGCCTGGCTTTACCATTCGGGCCGCGGCGCGCCCGAGCGGCGCAAGATCATCAGCCGCCGTCGCGCCTATCACGGCAGCACGGTCCTGGGCGCCACGCTCAGCGGGATCCCTTCGATGCGGGGGGCCTTTGCCTGGCCGGATCCGGGCGTCCTTTTTGCCGAGGCCCCGCATTTCTACACCGGCGGCAAGGCGGGTGAAAGCGAGGAGGAATTCGCGGACCGGCTTGTCGGCGACATCGCGGCGATGATCGAGGCCGAGGGGGCGCAAAGCATTGCGGCGATGATCGCCGAGCCGGTGATGGGAGCCGGCGGCGTCATCCTTCCGCCCGCCAGCTATTTTCCGAAGCTGGCCGCCCTGCTGCGAGGCCATGGAATCCTGCTGCTCAGCGATGAGGTGATCTGCGGATTCGGCCGCACCGGCGAATGGTTCGGCTGCCAGGCCTTCGGCTTCCGGCCCGACATGATGAGCGTCGCCAAGGCGCTGTCCTCGGGCTACCAGCCGATCGGGGCAACCCTGCTCAGCGCCGAGGTTCACGAGGTGGTCCGGGCCGAGGCCAGCCGCCTGGGCGTCCTGGGCCATGGTTTCACCTATGCCGGGCACCCGGTGACCAGCGCCGTCGCGCTCGAGACGCTGAAGATCTACGAGGAGATGGACCTGCTGGCCCGGGTCCGGGCGCTGGCGCCGGCGTTTCGCGCGCATGTCGGGGCGCTGGCCTCTCATCCGCTGGTGGGTGATGCCCGCGCTGTCGGGCTGATCGGCGCGGTCGAGCTGGTCGCAGATCGCGCCACCCGTCGGCCCTTTGCCGCTTCCGATGGCGTGGGGACCAGGCTCATCGCTTTGGCGCTGGAGCAAGGCCTGATCCTGCGCAACCTCGGGGACACGATCGCCATCTGCCCGCCTCTGGTCATTGCGCCCGCCGAGCTGGACCTGCTGTTCACCCGTCTGCGGCAGGCACTTGACGCCCTGTCCGATACGCTGGCCGCAATCCCGCAGGAGAAAACGGCATGATCGAGGAGATTCTTGACCGCGATGCAATGGCGCAGGCCGAAGCCGTGGCCAGAGGCGAGGTCAGCGCGGTCGAACTGGCGCAGGCCGCCATCGCCCGGATCGAAACCGGCGAGCCCGTCCTGAATGCCGTGACGCAGCGCTTCTTCACCGAGGCTCTGACACAGGCGGCGGCCGACCTGCCGGCGGGGCCGTTTCGTGGCGTGCCCTTCCTGGTGAAGGATTTCTATTGCCATATGGCAGGAACCCCCACGACCGGCAGCGCCCGCCTGCTGGCCCAGAACGTGATCGACCATGACAGCGCGCTCATGGCGCGGTATCGTCAGGCCGGATTCGTCACCCTTGGCAAGACCAACGTGCCGGAAATGGTGACGATGGGCACGACCGAGCCGGTCTGGCGCGGTCCCACCCACAACCCCTGGAATACCGCCCATACGCCGGGCGGCTCGTCGGGCGGGGCGGCGGCAGCGGTGGCGGCGGGATATGTCGCGGTGGCGCATGCCAATGACGGCGCAGGCTCGATCCGCATTCCGGCCTCATGCTGCGGGCTCTTCGGGCTGAAACCGTCCCGGGCGCGGATCACGCTGGGGCCCGATGTCGGCGAAGCCATCGGTGGCATAACGGCGGAACATGTCGTGTCGCGATCCGTGCGTGACAGCGCAGCGGTGCTCGATACCACCGCCGGGGCCTTGCCGGGCGACCCCTATGTCGCGCCCGAACCGGCGGAGAGCTTCCTCTCGTCGATCGCCACGCCTCGGAGTGGGTTGCGGATCGGGGTGACCCTGGATGCGCCCGACGGCACGGAATCCGCCCCTGACTGTCGCGCGGCGGTCCTGCAGGCGGTCGAAATCCTGCGCGGCCTTGGCCACCGGGTCGAGGAGGTCGCGCTTCCGTTCGACGGGACTGCCTTCCGCGCGGCGCTGGCCAGCTTCTGGCCGATGACGGTCACGCGTGGACTGAGCGCGATTGCGGCGGCCCGGGGTGCCGATCCCGAGGTTCTGGTGCGCGAGCTTGAACCCTTCAACCAGCATCTCTTCGCTTTGGGCATCTCGCGCCGGGCGGTCGATTACATCCGCGATCTGGTGTTCTTCCAGGGGATGGCCCGGGCGATGGGGCAATTCTTCGCCACGCAGGACATCTGGCTGTCGCCGGTGCTGCCTTTCGCACCGCCCCGGCTCGGCTATTTCGACGCGGCGGCTGTGGGATGTGACACGGCCTGGAGCCGGGTGCTCGATTCCTTCATGTTCACCGCGCCTGCCAATGTCACCGGCCTGCCATCGGCCAGCGTTCCGATGAAGGTGACGGCAGAGGGGCTCCCGGTGGGCATCCAGCTCACTGCGGCGCTGAACGACGAAGCGACCATCCTCAACCTTGCCGCCCAACTCGAATCGGCAAACCCCTGGGTAATGCCCGGGCGCAAGTTCTAGACGACAACCAACCACAACAGGGAGTTACAACATGGGTCATCGCATCCATCGGAGAAGCATGCTCAAAGGGTCGGCCTGGCTGGCCGGGGCGTCGGCGGTGCTGTCCGGCGCAAACGGCGCCCGGGCAGAGGCAAATGGCGAGCCGATCCCCGTCGGTCAGGCTGCGCCGCTGACCGATTTCGCCGCCGCTGACGGGGTGGAGTTCCGCAACGGGTTGATCATGGCCTGTGACGAGATCAATGCCCTCGGCGGCATCCTCGGCCGCCCGCTGGAGCCGCATTTCGTCGACACCCGCCAGATGGGCGACGCGACCAATGTGCAGGCGGTGCAGCGGCTGATCGACCGCTACGGCGTGCATGCCGTAATCAACGGTTACAACACCGGATCGGGTTCGGCCGTGCAGGACGCGATTGCCGATGCCGGCATCATCTACCTGCATAACGACACGTCCAGCGGGCATGGCGTGCTGATCGGCTCGGACCCGGACCGCTATTTCGGATCCTTCCAGACCGACCCTTCGGAAACCTGGTATGGGTCGGGTCTGCTGAAATTCCTGTCGTCGCTGACCGATGGCGGCGCTTTCACCCCCGCCAATCGCCGACTGGCGATCATTCTGTCGGCGGGGACCTATTCCTCGAACATCGCCAATGTGGTCCGGGAAGGCGCCGCCACGCTGGGCTGGGAGGTCAGTCTCTACGAGACCGTCAACGTGCCGATCTCGGAATGGGGTCCGACTTTGTCGAAACTGCGCCAGGATCCCCCCGGCGTGATCGTGGTGACGCATTATTTCCCGGCCGATCTGGCGCAGTTCATGGTTCAGTTCATGACCAATCCGACGCCCAGCCTGATCTACATGCAATATGGTCCCTCGGTGAAATCGTTCCGCGACATCGCCGGGCCCGCAGCGGCCGGTGTGGTGTTCTCGACGGTCATCGGCGCGCTGCAGGACGAGATCGGCCTCGATTTCGAGACCCGCTACAAGGCGCGCTTCGGCGAGGACGCGGGCCATAATTCGGGTGTGCAATCCTATAACGCGGCCTGGATCTGGGCGACGGCGGCCGCCCTGGCCGGAGGCTCGGGCGGCCCGGGCGAGGACGCGCAGAACCGCAAGGTCGCAGACCGGATCCGGGCGATGATCCACCGCGGCCCGAACGGGACGACGCGCTTCATCGCCGGCGAGCAGGCTGCGGCGTCCTATCCCGGCGGCACCGACGACCCGTCGCTCGGCATGCCGCACCAGTTTCTGCAGATCCAGGACCACACGGCCGAGCCGGTCCTGATCGCGCCCTGGCCCTATGCCAAGGCCGATTTCGTCACCCCGCCCTGGATCGCGGACTGACCGATGACCCAGGCAAGGGAAACCCCTCTCCTGTCCTGCCGCAATGTCACGAAGGCGTTCGGGTCGCTGACGGCTGTCAACGACCTGAGCTTCGAGCTTGCCGCGGGTGAGGTCCTCGGTATCGGCGGGCCGAACGGCGCCGGAAAGACCACGCTCTTCGAAATGATCTCGGGACAGACGGGCGTCACCTCGGGGACGATCGCGCTGGAAGGGCGCGATATCACGACGCTGTCGCCGGTCGGACGCTGCCATGCCGGGCTTGCCCGTGTCTTTCAGCTGAATACCGGATTCGACAGCCTGACCGTGCGCGAGAATGTGCTGGTCGCGGCCTATTACGGGCGGGCCCCGCGGCGGATGCCGGGCCTTCGCGTGCCCTCGGAGGTCGGCGACCGGGTGCAGGATGCGCTCGGCCGGGTCGGGCTGGAAGCAAGCGCGGATCGTCCGGCCGCCACGCTGCCGGTCATCGACCGCAAGCTTCTGATGATCGCCGGTGCGCTGGCGATGTCGCCGAAACTGCTGTTGCTGGACGAACCCGTGGGCGGGCTGACGCAACGGGAAATTGATCGGGTGGCCGATGTTGTCAGGCAGGTTGCAGCCGGCGGGGTCACGGTCGTGCTGATCGAACACGTGATGCGCTTTCTGGTGCAATTGTCGAACCGGGTGATGATCCTGCACCACGGCAAAAAGCTCTATGAGGGCGACGCAAGCGGCCTTTCCCGCGATCGCGATGTGGTCGAGGTCTATCTCGGCCACGGAGCGGGGAAAGAGGTCGCGCGGATGGCCGCGGACCGGGCGGAGGTGCGCCATGTCGGATGACCTCGTGATCTCGGATCTTGCGGCCGGTTATGGTCATCAGTCCGTTCTGCACGATCTGACGCTGCGGGCGCAGGCTGGCAGGCTCACCGCGATCATCGGGCCGAACGGTCATGGCAAGACCACGCTGCTGCGGGCAATCTCGGGTCTGATCGCAGTCAGGACGGGCGAAATCCGACTGGGGGCAGACCGGATATCCGGGCTTCCGGCCGAAGCCGTCGTCGCGCGCGGGATTGTCCACGTGCCGCAGGGGGATTTGCTGTTTCCCGACATGACGGTGCTGGAAAACCTGCGCATGGGGGCCTTTCTTCCTGCCGCCGCCCGGCAGGAAAAGACCGTGCTGGAGGAGGTCTACACCCTCCTGCCCAAGTTGCGGGACCGCGAAAACCAGATCGCGCGCACCTTGTCGGGGGGCGAGCGGCGGATGGTCGGCATCGGGCGGGGGCTGATGGCCTCGGGCCGGGTGCTGATGCTCGACGAGCCATCGCTGGGTCTGGCGCCGATCGTGATCGAACAGATCTATGAGGTGATCGCCGGATTGCGCCGCGCCGGGCGCAGCATCCTGCTGGTCGAGGAAAACGCCATGCGGGCCGCCGCAATCGCCGATCAGGTGCATCTGCTGGACCATGGCACCCTCAACTGGAGCGGCACCGGCGCAGAGCTTTCGGGCCGCCCCGAGCTTCTTGAAACCTATCTGGGGGTGTGAGCGATGGATGTCTTCTTCCAGATCCTCGCCTCGGGCCTGACGCTGGGCGCGGTCTATGCGATTTCCACCGTCGGGCTGGCGCTGGTCTTCGGCGCGATGAACATGCTCAACATGAGCCATGGCGCGCTTATGGCGCTTGGCGGATACATGGCCTGGTTCACCATGACCGGCCTCGGCCTGCCGCCGGTTGCGGGAATGCTGGTCGCGGTGCTGGTCTGCGCCGGTGTGGGCGTCCTGATCTATCTGCTCATCGCCGGGCCCATGCTGCGTTCGGAAGGGTTCGAGACCCGTGTCTTCATCGCGACCATCGGCTTCGGTGCGATGCTGGAAAGCGTGATCCTGATGGCTTTCGGGCCACAGCCGAAGCCGCAGCCGCTGGCGGTGCAGGGCGGGCTTTCCGTTGCACAGGTGCATCTGCCCGTCCAGAACCTGCTGATCCTGGCGCTGGCCATGGTCCTCATGGCGGCGCTGGCGCTGCTCTTGCAAAAGAGCCGTATCGGCAGGGCGATCCGGGCAACGGCGCAGAACCGGGATGCCGCAAGGCTGATGGGCGTGCGGGTCGGCATGGTCTACGCGCTGGTGCTGGCGATCTCGGGCGGGCTCGCGGCGGTGTCCGGGATCACGGTCTCGTCGCTGTCCAGCCTGCTGCCGAACATGGGGGGCGATCCGATGCTGAAAGCCTTCATCATCTGCGTCGTCGCCGGGCTTGGCCGTGTGCCGGGCAGCGTGGTTGCCGCCCTGTTCATCGGCCTCTTCGAGGCGGTGGTCCAATATACCGTCGGGGTGCGCTTCAGCTTCGCCTCGCTGCTTCTTCTCGTCATTGTGGTGCTGATCTGGAAGCCTCAGGGCGTGTTCGGGCGCCATCAGGGAGTTCGTCTATGACTGCCATGCGTCGTGATCTTCTTCTCTGCGGCCTGTTCGCCTGTGCCGCCCTGTTCTGGCCCATGATCTCGGACATGCGCTATTCGGTCACCCAGACCACCTTTTTCTTCATCTGGGCCACCGTGGTGGTGCAGTGGAATCTGGTCTTCGGGATCGGCGGGATCTTCTCGCTGGCCCAGGTCGCGATCTTTGCCATCGGCGCCTATGTGACGGCGATGCTGGGCTATTACCTCGGCACCTCGATGCTGCTGGCGATGCCGGCGGGCGCGGTGGCGGCGGTGGCGGCAAGCCTGGTCCTGGGCATCGCCTGCCTCAGGCTCTACGGGCCCTATGTCGCCCTGCTGACGATCTGCGTGTCGCAGGTTCTCTATGTGCTCATCGTGAATGACACCGATTGCTTCACCAACCCGCCGTCCGGATGCATGCCGCTGATGGGCGGGGTTCGCGGCTTCTCGCGCTTCGGCGATCTGGGTTTCCGCGACTGGCTTGGCGCGGGCTTCTACATCGGCAATTACTATGTCGGGCTCTTGCTGCTGACCGCCGCGATCCTGTTCTCGATCGCGATCATCCATAGCCCGATGGGACTGGCCTTCCGGGCCCTGCGCGACAACCCTGTCTATGCCGCGGCCCGGGGTGTCGACCGCTTCCGCTATCAGCTGTGGATCTTCGGGCTGTCGGCCTTTTTCACCGGTCTCTCGGGCGCCTTCTATGCGGTCAATACTGGCGTGGTCGGCCCGGTGGTGTTTTCCTTCCAGCATCTGCTCTTCCTGCTCTCGATGATCGTGATCGGCGGGATCGGCACGGTCTGGGGGCCGGTAATCGGGGCGGCCGTGCTGATGCTGGCGGATGAAGCCATGCGCGAGCTCGGCGATTTCCGCGACATCGGCATGGGCTTGCTGCTGGTTGCCTGTGTCGTGCTGATGCCCCGGGGCCTGACAGGGCTTTTCCAGGACATGGCCCGGCGGTTTGCAAAACCGGCCGACACCGAAGGAGCGACGTGATGTCCGGACCGACGCTGGTGACCATGACGGAGCAGCTGCGCCAGTTGCGCAGCGGCGAGACGAGTGCCGAAGCCCTGATGTCCCGGGCGATCCGAAGGGCTGAAGACCTGGGTCATCTCAACGCGTTCCTGTGCCTGGAACCGGAAAAGGCGCTCGAGCAGGCCCGTTCGGTCGATCTGGCCCGAGGACGCGGCACGACCGTGCCGGCACTGGCCGGACTGCCGGTCGCCGTGAAAGACAACGTCGATATCGCGGGCTGGATCACGTCAGGGGCGACGCCCGCTCTGGCGCAGATGCGCGCGAGGCAGACCGGACCCGTCGCACAGCGCCTGCTGGATGCCGGGGCGATTGTGCTGGGAAAGACCAATCTGCACGAACTGGCCTTCGGCGTCACGAATACGAATTTCGCGCCGATCCCGATGACACGGAATCCGCATGATCCGGGCCGGATCACGGGTGGCTCGTCCGGCGGGACGGCCGCCGCGATTGCGGCGGGGATCGTCGGGGCCGGGCTGGGCACCGATACCTCCGGTTCGATCCGGATCCCGGCGGCGCTTTGCGGCATTGCCGGTTTGCGGCCATCGGTCGGCACCGGGGGAGCCGGGCGCAGATACCCCACAGCCGGGGTGCTGCCCATCAGCCATACCAACGATACCGTCGGACCGATGGCGGCCTCGGTCGCGGATCTGGCCCTGCTCGACGCCGTCGTAACCGGAGCGGACCCCGTCACCGCCGCCCCCCTGAAAGGAATGCGCCTTGGCCTGCCCGCGTGCTTCTGGGTCGATATCGACGACGAGGTCGCGCGTCTTTGCCGGGCGGCCTGCGAAAGCCTGACCCGGGCAGGGGCCGAGCTGGTTCCGGTCAGCCTGCCCGGCCTTCGCGAGGCCTGGCGGCAGGTCTCGGCCCCGGTGGTCCTGAATGAGCCACGCGAGGATATTCCCGCCTGGCTTGCGGCGCATGGGCGGGCCGATATCACGCTTTCCGCGATCGTCGACCAGATCGCCAACCCCGATGTGCGCGCGGCTTTCGGGGTGGTCATGTCAGAAAGCACCGCAGGCAGCTACCGCCCGGCGATGGAGACGCATCGCCCCGCCTTGTGCCGGATCTATGCGGCAGCCTTCCGGGAACAGGGCCTCGCGGCGCTGATCTTTCCCACTGTCCCCGTTCCCGCACCTCAGGCCCAGCCTGCCGATGCCTTCGGCCGGGTAAGCGTCAATGGCCGCGATCACGCGGTTTTCGAGACACTCATCCGCAACACGGATCCCGGGGCAAACGCCGGATTGCCCGGTCTGAGCCTGCCGGTCGGATTTACCCGCGATGGCTTGCCGGTCGGCCTGGAACTTGACGGGCAAGTGGGTTCGGATCGCGATCTGCTGAGCCTTGGCATGACGATCGAGTTGATCCTCGCCGACGTCAGGCACCCTGGCGCCCTGAGCCGCTGACGTCGGAACCGGCGCGGTCGCGGCAGGCGCCCTGCCGCCCGCCTCCGCGCGGCCACCCCATTGACCCTCGGCCGGGATGAGCCGCGGACCGCTTGAGCGCATCTCGCTTCCTGACCGCTTGCGGGCGGCCCCGGCCCCGCCGGGACATCAGGCTTGACCGAGGCCCGGCATTTGCCCATAATTGAATAAATCGTTCATTATTGCACAAATGGGAGAAGGCCGATGCTGGATATCGCGATCTGTGGCGGGGGTGTGGGCGGGCTTTGTGCCGCTATCGCCCTGCGCAGCATGGGTCACAAGGTCACCGTCTACGAACAGGCCCGACAATTCGGGCGGGTCGGCGCGGATATCAACCTGACCCCGAATGCGGTGCATGCCCTGGACCGGCTGGGCGCCAGCGAGGATCTGCGCCGGAACGCCGCGCGCCCGACCCATCGCATCAGCCGCACCTGGGACAGCGGTGAGGAAACCTCGCGCCTGCCGATGTCCGAGGCCGCCGAGGCCCGCTACGGCGCCCCGCAGCTGACCGTCCACCGCGCCGACCTGCTGGCCGCGCTGGAGGCCCTGCTGCCCGAGGGCGTGCTGCGTTTCGGCGCCACCGTCAAGACCGTCGGTCAGGATGAGGACGGCGCCTGGGCCGGGCTGTCGGATGGCGAGGTGATCCGCGCCGATGTGGTGATCGGCGCCGACGGCATCCATTCACCGGTGCGCGAGGCGGTCTTCGGGCCCGATCATCCGCAATTCACCGGCCTGGTGTCCTGGCGGGCCGTCTTCCCGCGCGAGAAGGGCGGCGATCTGCCCGATCTCGACGCCTTTACCAAATGGTGGGGACCGACCGCCGACCGGCAGATCGTCACCTTCCCGCTGACCCGGGGCGAGGAAGTCTTCGTCTTCGCCACCCACAAGCAGGAGGGCTGGGCCGAGGAAGGCTGGACGCTGCCCGGCGACATCACCGAATTGCGCGGCCATTACGCCGACTTCCACCCGCACGCCCGCGCCCTGCTGGATGCCTGCGAGACGGTGCCCCGCTCGGCCCTGCATGTGCGCGAACCGATGGCGCATTGGTCGATGGGTCGGATCAGCCTTCTGGGCGATGCTGCGCATCCGATGGTCCCCTTCATGGCGCAGGGCGCCTGCATGGCGATCGAGGATGCGGTGGTGCTGGCCCGCGCGCTGGAAGGCGCCACGCCGGAAACCGCGCCCGAGGCGCTGACCCGCTATGAGGCGGCGCGCATTCCCCGCACGTCCGAGATCCAGCGTTCCTCGCTGGCCAATGAATGGCTGAAGACCCAGGGCAATGCCGATTGGGTCTATGGCTATCAGGCGTGGTCGGCCGAGGTCTGAGACCTCGGCCCCCCCGCGGTCAGCCCGGTCAGCCCGAATATCCCAGCGCCGCCGAGACCTCGGCGGCGGCTTTGCGGATCGCGGCCTCGATCTGCGCGGCGAGGGGCGTGTCGGGCTGGAACTGGCTTTCCGGCCCGGTCACGTTGAGCCCCGCCACCGCGCGGCCTTGGTGGTCAAAGATCGCCGCCGCGCACGAGCCGATGCCGCGCTCGAAATTGCCCGAACTCCAGGCCACGCCCCGCGTCGTATCGGCGGCGATCTGTGCGGCCAAGGCGTCGAGCGACGTCGCCGTCTTGTCGGTGAAGGTCGACAGGTCCGATCCGCCATAGCGCCGTTCCAGCTCTCCCGCGGGCAAGGCGCCCAGAAGGATGCGACCGATGGTCGTGGCATGGGCGGGCAGGCGCGAGCCCTCGCGGACATTGCTCACCAGATGCGAATTCGGCGTCTCGCGCAGCAGGTAGATGATCTCCGTCCCCTCGAGGATGCCCATATGCGCGGACAGGCCCAGCTGGGTCACCAGCCGCGCCATCACCGGCTGCGCAACGCGCACCACATCGCGCGACTTCAGCGCATCGGCGGCCAGCGCGATCATGCCGGGGCCCAGCTGCCAGCTGAGGCCCTCATCCTGCGTCTCGATCATGCGCTCGGCCTCCAGCGTGTGCAGAAGGCGGATCAGCGTGGTGCGGTTGATGCCCAGTTCGCGCGCCGTGGCGCTGGCGTTCGAGCATCGCGCGCCCCCGGCGATATGGCGCAGCAGGCGGAAGGCTCGGTGCACGGGCGGGACGGAATAGCTGGTTCCCTCGGATTCGGTCTCGTCGCTCACCTGAATTCCCTCCCGTTTTCCTGTCCTTACGTCCGGCAAGCCCGTGCCGCAATCGCGCGCCACCTCTTCAGGCCTGATGCCCAAAGCAACGGCGTATCGGCGACACATCCCGTTTTCTTCAAGATTCTTCTTGACCGAATCTTTGCCTGCGCCAATAATGAACATCATGTTCTAATATGAACGGTTTTGCAAGGCCAAAGATCAGACGGTCCCGCGAAGCCAGAGCCAGCCACAGGAGACGCCGATGGACGCTTTCAAGGATCGACTCTCGCAACGCGCCCGCGACACCTCGCGCCCCGCGCTGGCGCATCAATCGCTGGGCCGCCCTCTGTCCGGGCCCGAGCAGGCGCTTGCCGCAGCGCTGATGGAGGTCATGGGGACGCGCGAACATGATTTCGCCGCCGTCGCCGCCGCGCTCAAGGCCAAGGGCCTGGCCGCGCCGGTCTCGGGCCGGACGGACTGGGATCTGGCGCTGCTGGAATCCGAACTGAAGGCGATCAACGCCGATCTGGACGCGGCCTATGCGGAAAACGGCTATGGCGCTTGAATTCGACCACGTCACCAAGACCTTCGCCCTGCCGTCGGGGCAGGAACTGACCGCCGTCAGCGACATCAACTTCAAGGTCGAGAAGGGCGAATTCGTCTCGGTCGTCGGGCCCTCGGGCTGCGGCAAATCGACGATCCTGTCGATGACTGCGGGCCTCTATCAGCCGACCAGCGGCATCGTGCGCGTCTCGGGCGAGGTGGTGACCAAGCCCAATCCGCATGTCGGCTTCATGCTGCAAAAGGACCTGCTGCTGCCTTGGCGCACCATCGTCAAGAACGTCGAATTCGGGCTGGAATCGCGGGGCGTGTCGAAGAGCGAACGCCGCGACCGCGCCATGGCCGAACTGGAGCGCTGCCACCTCAAGGGCTTCGAGAACCATTACCCCTATCAGCTGTCCGGCGGGATGCGGCAGCGCGCGGCGCTGGCCCGGACGCTGGCCATCGACCCCGATATCATCCTGCTGGACGAACCCTTCTCGGCGCTCGACGCGCAGACCAAGCTGCTGATCCAGGACAGCTTTGCCGAGACGATCAAGGAGGCGGGGATCACCACGCTGCTGATTACCCACGATCTGGCGGAATCGGTAATCATGTCCGACCGCGTGCTGGTCCTGTCCGAGCGCCCCGGCACCGTCCAGCGCGAAATCGAGATCGGCCTGCCCAACCGCGAGCATCCGCTGGCCCGCCGCCAGATGACCGAGATCCACGACTACGCCAACGAGATCTTCACCCTGCTGAAGCTCGACCGGCGCGCCGCCTGACCGACAACGACAAGACCCAACAGGAGAACGACCCATGAAGCATTCCTTCCTCGGCTTCGGCCTCGCCGCCGCGATGGCGGTTTCGGGTGCCGCCGCTTCGGCCCAGACCGCGCTGACCTATCTCTTCCCGGCCCCCGACTTCCTGCCCGCCTTCGCGCCGTTCCAGCTGGCACTCGGCAAGGGGTACTATGAGGAAGCCGGTCTCGACGTGACCTTCCGCATCGGTCAGGGCGGCGCCGACGTGGCCGCTCAGGTGGCCGTGGGCAATGCCGATCTCGGCGGCGGCATGGGCGATACCTCGATGATCGTGCGCGCCAATGGCCTGCCGATCCAGGGCGTCGCGGTGCTGGGCGGCCAGGGCCTGACCCATATCGCCTGGCGCGATGACAGCGGCATCACCGGCCCGGCCGATTTCGGCGGCCAGTCGATCGGCGTGATCGGCTTTCAGGACACCGCCTATTACAACCTGCTCGCCGTGCTGGCCGCGAATGGCATGAGCCGCTCGGATGCCGATATCCAGGGCCTCGGCTCGGGTGGCCTGATCCAGAACATGATCGCCGGTTCGGTCTCGGTCATGTCGGGCGTGCCGGAATGGATCGTCGCGGTCGAGGACGCGGGCGTGCCGCTGACGGTGATCCCGGCGCGTGACGTCTTTCCGGCGCAGGCGCAGGCCATTCTGGCCTCGGACGCGATGATCGCCGAGAACCCGGAAGCCGTGCGCGGCTTCGTGCAGGCCACGATCCGCGCCATCGAGGACATCATCGCCGACCCGCATCAGGCGGCGGCGGATTATGTCCAGATCGTCGACCGCCATGCCGAGAATGTCGAACAGATCGAACGCATCATGCGCTTCTATGTCGACAGCGTCTATGCCCCGGCCGAGGGTCGTCCGCTCGGCGCCTTCGACGAGGCGCAGCTGCAGGAGATCCAGGACTTCTACATGGCGAACGAGATCATCGCGACCGCCGTGCCGATCTCTGACGTCTACACCAACGATTTCGTCACCGAGTAAGCGCTCCTCCCCCTCTCCCCGCCCTGCAAACGTCGCCCCGTCGGGCGGCGGCGGGGAGAGACTTGCCCCAACACCCAGCCAGCCGAGGCCCCCATGTCGCAAGCCACCACGCAAAAGCTCGTCGCGCTGACGATCCTGGCCCTTGTGCTGCTGGTCTGGCAATTCCTGCCGCCCGCCCTCGGCGTGCCGAAATTCATCATTCCCACCGTCACCGACATGCTGTCCGAACTCGGCCGCATGTATCGCCGCGAGGATCTGGTCGCCAACACGCTGTCGACCGCGTGGTACACGCTCTTGGGCTTTGCCATCGGCTCGGCCCTCGGTGCCGCCATCGGCTACCTGCTGGGCCTGTCGGAATTCTGGGAGCGCGTGCTCTCGCCCTATATCCTCGCGTTGCAGATCGCGCCGAAAGTCGCCTTCGCGCCGCTCTTCATCATGTGGTTCGGCTATAACGCCACGCCGAAGCTGCTGGTCACCGTGCTGATCGTTTTCTTCCCGGTGCTGGTCAATGTGCTGGCCGCGATGAAGACCGTCGACCGCGACATGGTGAACCTCGCCCGCGCCTATTCGATGACCCGCTGGCAGATCTTCAAGAAGGTCGAATTCCCCTCGACCCTGCCAAACCTGATGGCCGGGCTGCGCATCGCCTCGACGCTGGCCGTGATCGGCGTGACGGTGGGCGAGCTGGTCGGCGGCAATACCGGGCTTGGCTTCCTTATCAGCTACGGCGGCGGGCAGGCCAATGCGGCGATGGTCTTCAACGCCATCGTGCTGCTGACGGTGATCGGCATCCTGCTCTACTCGGTCCTCGTCTGGGCGGAAGAGCGGCTGCTGCATTACCTGCCCAAGAAAGAGCACTGACCCCCCCATCCTTGCGGCCAGCCCCTCAGCCCGCCGCTTACCCACCGCAGAACTGGAGACCTCCATGAGCACCGCTCCGAAGAAATTCCCCTCGATCGAACCCGATGACGTGGTCATCCCCGAGGGCATGACGCTGGAAAGCTGGATCACCAGCCGCACCGCCACCTATGCCACCCGCACGCTGGATTGGGACGCGCTGAAGTTCCAGGCCGATTACGACCCGATCTATCGCCGCGCGCAGATGCGCTATGTCGGCACCGGCGCGACCGGGGTGGATGCGGATGAAAACGTCGTCCCGGCCGAGAATTTCACTTTCTCGACCATGGTGCTGCCCGCTGGCTGCGAAGGCCCGCTGCACATCCACCGCGACGCCGAGGAGATCTTCTTCATCCTCAAGGGCCACAAGATCCGCTTCTTCATCGAGCACAAGGGCGAGATGGTCGAGACGGTGCTGACCGAGCGCGACCTGATCTCCTGCCCGCCCGGCGTCTATCGCGGCCTGCGCAACGAGGGCATCGAAGAGGCACTGATGTGCGTGCTGATCGGCAACCCGAAGCCGGTAACGCCCACCTATCCGCCTGAGCACCCGGTCGCCAAGATCCCGCGTCCCGCCAAGGGCGCCAAGGCCGCTGGCTGAGACTGACAGGCAGGGCGGGGTTCCACCCCGCCTCCCCTCCCCTAGCTGCCCCATCGCAGGAGCCCGCCATGAGCATCGACAAGAAAGCCCTGATCGAGGACCGCGTGAACACCGGCCTGCTGGGCCAATGGTATCCGGTCGCCAAATCCGTCGAGGTCAAGACCACGAAGCCGCATGGCGTGAAGCTTCTGGGCCAGAAGCTGGTCCTGTGGCGCAAGGGTGACGGGTCGATCAACTGCGTCGAGGATTTCTGCCCGCATCGCGGCGCGCCGCTGAGCTATGGCGAGATCCACGAGGGCAATATCGGCTGCCGCTATCATGGCGTGATCGTCAACGGCGAGGGTGTCGTGGTCCGTGTCCCCGCCATGCCCGAATGCGCGATGGAGGGGCGCAAGGCGCTGAAGAATTTCCACGTCACCGAGCATTCGGATGCCGTCTTCGTCTATATCCCCTCGCTCACCCAGCCCGAGCCGCCCGAATTGGTGATGCCGCCGGAACTGGTGGGCGATGACTGGACCGGCTTCCTCTGCACCTCGGTCTGGGAGACGAACTACCGCTACGCGCTCGACAACCTCGCCGACCCGATGCATGGCTGCTACCTGCATTCGGAAAGCTTCACGCTGGCCTATGGCTCGAAGCAGGATCTGATGAAGCTGGACAAGACCGACAACGGCTTCCACGTCACCCGCGTGGGCCAGGTCGGCGACAATTTCGACTGGGCCGAATTCGCCGTCTTCCCCGGCAACATGTACTGTTTCCTCGACATCCCCTATCCGCCCGCGGCCGGGCCCGGGGGCAATATGCGGATCGTCGGCTTCACCACGCCGGTGGATGAGACCACCTGCAAGGTCTTCTTCTGGCGCCTGCGCAAGGTCGAAGGGATCGCCCGAGACTCGTGGCGCTTCCTCTACCGCGCGCAGCTGGAGGAACGGCACTGGAACGTGCTGGAACAGGACCGCGTGATGCTGGAAGGCATGCCCGACGACGCCCGCAAGCGCGAGATGCTGTATCAGCATGACCTCGGCGTGTCGCGGATCCGCCAGATCCTGACCCGGGCCGCGAAGGAACAGATCGAGGCCGAACTGGCCGTGGCGGCCGAGTGATGCTGACCGGACGCACGATCCTTGTCACCGGCGCGGCGCGCGGCCTCGGTCGCGCCATCGCCGGGGCCTGCGCCGAACAGGGCGCGCGGCTGGTGCTGGCCGATATCGACAGCGCCGGGGTGCAGGCCGCGGCGTCCGAATTGGGCGCGCGGGCGGTGACGGTCGATCTGGGCGATCCCGCCAGCATCAATGCGCTGGCCGAGGATATCGCCGCCCATGAGGGCGAATTGCACGGGTTGTGCAACAACGGCGCCGTCGCCACCAATGTCGGCGGCATGGCGTTCGAGGATATCGAGATCGACCTCTGGGACCGTGTCCACCGCGTCAACGTCCGCGGCACTTGGCTGATGACCCGGGCCTGCTCGGCGATGCTGCGCGCCTCGGGCTCAGGCCGCGTGGTCAACGTGGCTTCCGACACCGCGATCTGGGGCGCGCCGCGGCTTCTGGCCTATACGGCATCGAAGGGGGCGGTGATGGCGATGACGCGCTCGCTGGCGCGGGAGATGGGGCCGGACCGCGTCGGCGTCACCTGCATCGCGCCCGGGATCCTGACCACCGAGAGCACCGAATACGTCCCCGCCGCCCGCCACGCGCTTTATGGCGATGGCCGCGCGGTTCCCGGCCCCCAATCGGCCGAGGAAGTCACCGGTACCGTCGCGTTCCTGCTGTCGGACGCCGCGCTCACCCTCACCGGCCAGACCCTGCCGGTGAACAACGGCTACGTCTTCGTCACATGAGCGCGCAGGACCATATCGCCGCCGGGTTCGGCTGGCGCGAACACGCCGGGGATGGCCCGGTGCTGGTCGCGCTGCACGGCATCGGCTCCGAAGCGCGGGCCTTCGACCCGCTCGCCGCCGCCCTGCCCGGCTGGCGTGTTCTGGCGTGGGAGGCGCCGGGCTATGGCCCGACCGAAGCCCTGCCCATCGACTGGCCGACCGCTCCCGACTACGCGGTTGCGCTGACGGCGTTTCTTGATGCGCGCGGCGTGGAGCGGGTCCATCTGCTCGGCCATTCGCTGGGCACCCTGATCGGCGCGGCCTTCGCCAAGGCCCACCCCGCACGCGCCCTGACCCTGACCCTCGCCTCCTGCGCGCAGGGTGGCGGCGCGGCCCCGGGTCACCTGCCCGAGAATCAGGCCGCCCGGCTTGACGACCTCCGGCGCCTCGGCGCCTCGGAATTTGCCCGCACCCGCGCGCCCCGGCTGGTGTTCCAGCCCGAGGCAAACCCGGATCTGGTGGCCAAGGTCACCGAGGGCATGGCGAAGATCAAACTGCCCGGCTACGCGCAGGCGGTCAGGATGCTCGCTTCGGGCAACCTCAGCGCCGATTGCGCCGCGCTGACCGTGCCGACCGCCGTGATCGTCGGGGCCGAGGATGTCGTCACGCCCCCCGCCCAATCGCAAGCGGCCCATGCCGCCCTCCCCGCCGCCCATCGCGGCGCGCTGACCCTCATTCCCGGCGCGGGCCATGCCCTGCATCAGCAGGCGCCCGCCGCTCTCGCCAAAGCCATCCTCGACCACGCCGCCAAAGGAGTTACCCCATGACCGATCCCGTCCGCGTCGGCAGTCTGCGCGGCCTCGTGATGCGCGCTCCGGGCATTGCCGCCACCAAGAAATTCTACATCGACAACTGGGGACTGAGCCTTGCCCATGAAGGTGACGGCGAAGTCTATCTGCGCGGCACCGGGGCCGAGCCCTTCATCTACGGCCTGAAGGACAGCGACACCTACGGCATCGAATACATCCATTTCGCCATGCCCGACCGCGCCGCCACCGACGCACTGCATCAATGGCTGGTCAGGCAGGGAGAGGCAGTCCTGAGCGCCCCCGCCGACTTCGAGGATTTCGCCGGCGGCTACGGGTTCGAGGTCCTGGACCCCGACAACCGCCGCCTGCGCTTTCGCGCCGACGCCCTGACGCACGCGCCGGTCGAGGCCTTCGCCAAGCCGCGCAAGGTCAGCCATGTGGTGCTGAACTCGGGCGACATGGACGGCGTCGCCGATTGGTATTGCCGGACGCTGGGTTTCCGCGTCTCGGACTATTCCGCCGACCAGATGGTGTTCCTGCGCTGCGCGTCCGATCACCATTCCATCGCGCTGGTGCGGGGGCATTACCCCTCCGTCAATCACGTCGCCTTCGAGCTGCCCTCGATCAACGAATTCATGCGCTCCATCGGGCGGATGAAACAGGTGGGCGTGGTGCCGACCTGGGGGCCGGGGCGGCACGGGCCGGGCGACAACCCGTTTGCCTATTACGTCTCGCCCTCGGGCTTCGTGATCGAGTTCACCGCCGAGGTGCAGCAGATCGACGAGGAGACCCACCAAGCGCAGGTCTGGCCGCGCGACGTGCCCGAGAAGATGGACCAGTGGATGACCGCCGGAGCGCCCACCGCCGCCCAACGCGCGGTGATGCAGGGCCGCCCCGATCCGGGTTTCCCCGAGCTGAGGGAGAAGTGAGATGAGCCTTCCCTATGACAAGCAGGTCGCGGTCGTGACCGGCGGCTCCTCGGGCATCGGCCTCGCCACGGTGCGGCTGCTGCTGGAACAGGGCGCCTCGGTCGCCTTCTGCGCGCGGGGCGAGAGCCGCCTGAACGATGTGGCCGCCGTGCTGGCCCGCGATTTCGGCGCCGAGCGGCTGCTGTGGAAGGCGTTTTCGGTGCTGGAGCCCGGGGCCGTCAACGCCTTCGCGGCCGAGGTTCAGGCGCGTTTCGGCAAGGTCGATCTGTTGGTGAACAACGCGGGTCAGGGCCGGGTCAGCACCTTCGCCAACACAACGGACGACGACTGGCGGGCGGAATACGAGCTGAAGCTCTTCAGCCAGATCCACCCGATCCGCGCCTTCCAGCCGATGCTGGTGGCCTCGAAAGGCGCCATCGTCGCGGTCAACTCGCTGCTGGCCTACCAGCCGGAAAAGCACATGGTCTGCACCGCCTCGGCCCGGGCCGGGGTGCAGAACCTGCTGAAATCGCTCAGCATCGAGCTGGCACCCGCAGTGCGGGTCAATTCCGTGCTGCTGGGGCTGATCGGCTCGGGCCAGTGGAGCCGCCGCTTTGCCGAACGTCCCGACCAGTCGGTCAGCCGCGAGACCTGGTACGCCAATCTCGCCCGCGACAAGGGCATTCCGCTGGGTCGCCTGGGCGACGCTTCGGAAGCCGCCGCCGCCATCGCTTTCCTCGGCTCACGGGCCGCCAGCTACATCACCGGTGCCCAGCTCGACGTTTCGGGCGGCCTGTCCCGGCATATCTGAGGTGCCCGCCATGAAACACGATCCCATCGCCCAATCCGAGACCGTCGGCGAATTCATCGCCCGCTATCTGGCCGACATCGGTGTCACGACGATCTTCGGCGTGATCTCGATCCACAACATGCCGATCCTCGACGCCGTCGCGCGCCAGGGCCGCATCCGCTTCGTCCCCGCAAGGGGCGAGGCCGGGGCGATGAACATGGCCGATGCCTGGGCCCGCGTGTCCGGGCAGATGGGGGTCGTGCTGACCTCGACCGGGACCGCCGCCGGCAATGCCGCCGGTGCGCAGGTCGAGGCGCTGACCGCAGGCACGCCGCTTTTGCACATCACCTCGACCGTGGACCTCGGCTTTGCCGACCGCGACCGCGCGCCGATCCATGACGTGCCGCGCCAGCCCGAGATGCTGAAAGGCATTTCCAAGGCCTATTTCCGCCTCTGGTCGGCCGAGAGCGCCATCGGCACCCTGACCGCCGCCGTCTCGGCCGCGATCAGCGCCCCCTCGGGCCCCGTCGCGCTGGAAATCCCGGTCGACGTACAGCGCTCGACCACCGTGGTTCCGACCCGCATCATCCCGCCCGAGGCGCAGAGCCCCCGCGCCTCGGACCGCGCCATCGAGGCGCTGGCCGAGATGCTGCGCGAGGCGAAGCGGCCGATGCTCTGGCTGGGCGGCGGCGCGCGCGGCGCGCAGGCCGAGGCGGCCGAACTGGTGAAACGCGGCGTCGCGGTCGTCACCTCGACCAACGGCCGCGCCGTGGTGTCCGAGGACAACCCCGCCAACCTCGGCGCCTACAACATGGTGCCCGAAGCGCAGGCGCTCTATGCCAGCTGCGATTTCATGCTGGTGGTCGGCTCGCGCCTGCGCGGCAACGAGACGCTGAACAACGCCATGCGCCTGCCCCGGCCGCTGGCCCAGATCGACGCCGAACCCTCGCAGGGCGGCCGCAATTATGCGGTGGAGCTGTTCGTCCATGGCGATGCCGCCGACACGCTGCGCCGCCTGCTGACGCTGCTGCCCGAGAAGCTGGACGTGGACCCGCAACTGGCCTTTGACGTGGCCACCGCGCGGGCGACCGCCGAGGGGCGGCTGCGGGCGCAGATGGGCCCCTATCAGGTGCTGGCCGACGCGCTGGTCGAGAGGGTGACGAAGGGACGCCACCCCTGGGTGCGCGACGTGACGATCTCGAACTCGACCTTCGGCAACCGCTACGTCACCTTCGCCGACCCTCGCCACGGCGTTCATGCGCTGGGGGGCGGCATTGGTCAGGGCGTGGCGATGGGGGTGGGCGCCGCCTTGGCCTCGGACGGCCCGAAGGCGATCACGCTGATCGGCGATGGCGGCACGCAGTTGGGCATCGCCGAGATGATCACCGCCGTGCAGGAACGCGCGCCGCTCGTCTATGTGCTGATGAACGATCAGGCGTATGGCGTCATCAAGAACATCCAGACCGCGCAATACGACAGCCGCTATCATTATTCCGCGCTGCAGACGCCTGATTTCGCGGCGCATTGCGCCTCGATCGGTCTGCCGCATGTGAAGATCGACAGCGTCGAGGCCTTCGGCGCCACGCTGGACGAGGCACTGGCCGCCGAGGGCCCCCGCCTGATCGAGGTCGACATGATCGCCATCGGCCCCTTCGGCGAGACCTTCTCGGGCCCGCCCGCCGGTGCCGCCGGCAACAAGGTCTGACGCCATGCATCTGGGCGTGATCGGCTATGGCAACATCACCCGCGCGCTGCTGGGCGTGCTGGCCCGCGCGGGCCGGGCGCCCGACCGCGTGACCCTGCTGGTGCGGCCCTCGCAGGCCGGGGTCGCACGCGCCTCCGGCGCCGAGGTGGTGACCGAGGCCGGGGCGCTGATCGCCGCCGCGCCCGACCTCATCGTCGAATGCGCCGGCCATTCGGCACTGGCCGAGGCGGTGGTCCCGGCGCTGGAGGCAGGGATCGAATGCGTCGTCGTCTCCATCGGCGCGCTGGCCGATGCGAACCTGCACAGCGCCGTCACCGGGGCCGCGCGCAAGGGCGGCTCCCGTGTGGTCCTGCCCGCCGGGGCCATCGGCGGGGTCGATCTGCTGGCCTCGCTCCGCCCCTCGGGCATCGAGGCCGTCACCTATGTCTCGCGCAAGCCCCCGCTCGCGTGGAAGGGCACGCTGGCCGAGGGGCTCTTGGACCTGCCCGCGCTGACCGAACCCGCGACCTTCTTCACCGGCAACGCCCGCGAGGCCGCGCTCGCCTATCCCAGGAACGCCAATGTCGCGGCGACGCTGGCCTTGGCAGGGCTGGGGTTCGAGGCGACGCGCGTCGAGATGGTCGCGGACCCGACCGTCACCCGGAACATCCACGAATACCGGGTCACCTCGGGCGCTGCCGATTACACCATGCGGATCGAGGGCAAGCCCTCGCCCGACAACCCCAAAACCTCGCTCGCCACGGTCTATTCCGTGGCCCGCGAGGTGATGAACCGCAGGAACGAGGTGGCGATATGACCCATGACTTGCCGGACGGACGCCTGTTCATCGGCGGCGAATGGGAGCCGGGCACCGGCGCCGAGATCACCTCGATCTATCCCGCCGATGGCTCGGTCAACCGCGTGCTGAAGGGCGCGAGCCGGGCGGATGGCGAGCGTGCCATTGCCCGCGCGCTGGCGGCGCAGGCCGATCCGGCGTGGCGCGGGCTGAAACCGCATGAGCGCGCGCGGTATCTCGCCCGGATCGCCGACGGGATCGAGGCCAATGCCGCCCGCATCGCCTTCACCCAGACCCGCGACACCGGCAAGACCCTGCGCGAGACGGGTGCGCTGGTGGCTTCCGCCGCCGCGACCTTTCGCTACTTCGCCGCCGCGCTGGAAACGCTGGACGACGCCCTGACCACCCCGCGCGGCGATTATCTGACGATGTCGGTGCATGAGCCCCTCGGATTGGTCGCCGCGATCACACCGTGGAACTCGCCCATCGCCTCCGACGCGCAGAAGGTCGCGCCGGCCTTGGCCGCCGGTAACGCGGTGCTGTTGAAACCGGCCAGCTGGTCGCCGCTGGTGTCCCTGGAACTGGCGCGGATTGTCGAGGAGGCGGGCCTGCCCAAGGGCCTTTTCAGCGTCCTGCCCGGTGCGGGGCGCGAGATCGGCAATTTGCTGGTCGAACACCCCGCGATTAAGCGCGTCAGCTTTACTGGCGGCACTTCGACCGGGCGGACGCTGGCGAAACAGGCGGCGGAAAAGCTGATGCCCGTCTCGCTGGAGCTGGGCGGCAAGTCGCCCACCATCGTCTTCAAGGATACCGACCCGGAGCTCGCCATCGCGGGCATCCTGTTCGGCATGTTCTCGTCCTCGGGGCAAAGCTGCATCGCGGGGTCTCGGCTGTTCGTCGAACGCGCGATCTACGACCAGTTTGTCCCCCGTCTGGTCGCTGCGACGAAGGCGCTCGTCGTCGGTGACCCGATGGACCCGGAAACGCAGGTCGCGCCGCTGGTGCATCCCGACCACCGCGCCGCCGTCGCCGAGCATGTCTCGCGCGCGGTGGCCGATGGCGCGACGGTGCTCTGCGGTGGCCGTGCGCCCGAGGGCGGGATCTACGATCACGGCGCCTATTACCTGCCGACGATCCTGTCGGGCGTGAAGAATACCGACCGCATCTGCCGCGAAGAGGTCTTCGGCCCGGTGCTGGTGGTCATGCCTTTCGATAGCGAGGAAGAGGTCATCGCCCTGGGCAACGACAACGATTACGGCCTCGCCTGCGGAATCTGGACCCGTGACTTTCCAAGGGCTTACCGGATCGGCCGCGCCATCACCACCGGCACCGTCTGGATCAACACTTACAAGCAATTCTCCATCTCCACCCCCTTCGGCGGCGAGAAGGATGCCGGGACCGGCCGCGAGAAGGGCCGCGAGGGCATCCGTGCCTATCAGGCGCAGAAGTCGCTCTATGTCGATCTGACCGGACGCCCGCATCCCTGGGCGCGTTTGCAGGAGGCCTGACATGCACCAGATCGCGATCATCGGCGCCGGTCCCTCGGGTTGTTTCACCGCGCAGGCATTGGCCAAGCTGATGCCCGGGGCGCGGATCGACCTGATCGACGCGCTGCCCGTGCCCTACGGCCTGATCCGCTATGGCGTGGCGCCGGACCATCAGGGCACCAAGGCGGTGATCCGCCAGTTCGAGCGGCTGTTCGAACGGCAGGGCGTGGGCTTTTTCGGCCATGTCCGGCTGGGGGAAACGGTGACGCTGGAGGCGTTGCAGGGCCTCTATGACGCGGTGGTGCTGGCCACGGGGCTCTCGGTCGACCGGCGGCTGGGGGTGAAGGGCGACGATCTGCCGGGCGTGCTGGGCTCGGGCGCGGTGACGCGGGCCTTCAACGATTACCCCGATACGGCGCCGGTTGCGATTGGCGAACAGGTGGTGATCGTCGGCAACGGCAATGTCGCGGCCGATCTGGTGCGGCTGCTGGCCAAGGGCGCGGGGGAATTCCACGGCTCGGACCTGTCGGAGACCGCCGCCCGGCAATGCAGCGATGTGCGGCGGATCGACGTGGTGGGCCGCTCGCCCTCGGATCAGGCCAAGTTCGACCCGGTGATGATCCGCGAACTCGGGCGGCTTGAACAGGCAGCGATCCATGTCCACGGCCTGAGCGGCGAGGGTAAGATTGTCGAGGCGCTTCAGCATCTTGAGGGCCACGATCCCCAAGACGCCACGCGCGAAATCCATTTCCACTTTGGCTGGACGCCCGAGGTAATCGAGGGCACGGACCGCGTTACCGCCGCCCGCTTCCGGCAAGGCGATGCGCGGCTGGTGCTGCCCTGCGACACCGTTCTGACCGCCATCGGGTTCGAGGGCGAGAGGCCCGCCGCCGATGCCGAAGGCGCCATCGCCCCGGGCCTCTACGCCACTGGCTGGCTGAAACGCGGCCCCCGTGGCACGATCCCGGAAAACCGCGCCGATGCGCAGAATGTCGCGGCCCGCATCGCCGCCGACCTCGCCGACGTGGCACCCGGCAAAGCGGGACGCGACGGCGTGCTGGCCCTTGTCCCCGGGGCCGTGCACTACGACCATTGGCAGCGCATCGACGCCGCCGAGCGTGCGGATTGCCCGGAGGGGCGCGTCCGCCGGAAGATCCCAACGACAG
>NZ_QDDR01000013.1 GCF_003075525.1 Pararhodobacter aggregans
CGACGACGGCCGGTATCAGAGACCGACAAAACTTGAATACGGCGAGTGTCTTCGTGTGCGTCCATAAGGACACTCGATAAACGTTCTGCCCGCTCAACAGCCAGACGGCCCTCCGCGAATGCTTACCCAGCGCGTCTACGCGGCCGAGGATTTCAGCGCGATCACCGTCAACGGTCTGGCCATCGGCGCCCATGAATCGAGCGTCTTGCGCTGGTTTCGGGCCAATCTCCTGCACGGGCCGGGCGCCTTCGCCGAATACGCCCCCACGCATGAGGCCTTTGCCGAGACCTTCCGCCGCAAGCTGATCCGCGAATTGTCGGAGCAGTTCATCGGCGCCCTGCCCGACCGCCTGCCCTCAGGCTAGCCAGCGGAAGGCCCGCGTCAGTTCCGCCACGCCGTTCTCGGAATACCAGCGGCCATGCGCCAGGATCACCCGCTCGGGGCCCCAGTCGATCACCCGGGCGATGGCCTGCCGCGCCGCCTCGCGCCCCTTGCGGAAGGTGCGGCGCATGTCGATGGGCGCCTTGCCGTCGGGGTCGAGGTTGCCGGCCATGAACAGCAGCGGCACCATCCAGGCCGCGACCGCCCGGCGTTCGAAATTCTCGATCAGGTCGGTCAGGATCAGCGTCTCCGTCGGCCGGTGGAAGAAAACCGCCTCGTGATGCGCGGAACTGCCCGGGATGACCAACTGGTCGATGATCCCGGCCCATGCAGCGGGCGCCTCGTCCGACAGCTCGGCGTCGATGCGGATCGCCACGTCGCGCGAGGCGGCGCGCTCGCGGACCCCGGGCGCGGCATGGCAGCGGGCCTCCGGGTAAAGCGCCTGCCAGGCGCCGACGAAGGCGTAATGGATCCAGTTGGGCGCGATCAGAGTACGGACCGGGCCCAGCGCCCCAACCTCGGCCATCAGACCGGGATCGGGGGCGATGGGCGAATGCACCCAGAGCCCGCCGTCCGGCAGGCGGATGATGGTCATGCGGGTGGTGAAGGGCAGGCCGTAGAAACGGATCGGCGGGCCGTCGACGATCCAGACCTCCTCGGCCACCCGTTTCAGCACGTTGAGCGGGGCATAGGGCGGCGGCGGGGCGTGCGCGGGATCAAGGCTCATGCCCCGTCCTAACGCAAACGGGGAGGAAGGTCTCCCCTCCTCCCCCTGCTTTTTCGCAAGCGGCCTCAGGCGGCCAGCGCGCCCGACAGACCCTTCTCGATCAGCGCCACCGTCTCGGCCACGCCGTAAAGCGCGATGAACCCGCCAAAGCGCGGCCCTTCGGAGGCACCGAGCAGCACCTCATAGAGCGCCTTGAACCAGTCGCGCAGGTTCTCGAACCCGTGCTCCTTGCCGACCGCGAAGACCATGGTCTGCAGGGCCTCGGCGTCGAGCCCCCCGTCCCAGACCTTGAGCCGGGCGACCAGATCCTCCATCGCCGCGCGTTCCTGATCCGTGGGCAGGCGGAACACCCGCTTCGGCGCCACGAAATCGGCGAAATAGCGCACCGCGAAACCGGCCGCCTGATCGAGCTGCGGGTTGGCCTCGGGGCTGGCCTCGGGCGCGTAGCGCTTGATGAAGCCCCAGAGCCCCGCCGCATCCTTCGCCCCCGCCACCGAGGCGAGGTTCAGGAGCATCGAGAACGGCACCACCATGTCCGAGGCGGGCGGGTTGCCGCCGTGGATATGCCAGACCGGATTGGCCAGCTGCTGGTCCAGCGTCTGGCCGGGATAGGCGCGCAGCTGCTGGTGGTATTCGTCCACCGCCTTGGGGATCACATCGAAATGCATCCGCTTGGCGGTCTTGGGCTTCAGGAACATGAAATACGACAGGCTCTCGGTCGAGGCATAGGTCAGCCATTCGTCGATGGTCAGCCCGTTGCCCTTGGATTTCGAGATCTTCTCGCCGTTCTCGTCGAGGAACAACTCATAGGTGAAATGCTCGGGCTTCTTGCCGCCGAGGATCTCGCAGATCTTGTCATAGATCGGCGTGTTGGTGCTGTGGTCCTTGCCGTACATCTCGAAATCGACGTCGAGCGCCGCCCAGCGCGCGCCGAAATCGGGTTTCCATTGCAGCTTCACCTGACCGCCGGTGACCGGCAGCGTCCATTCGCGCCCGTCCTCGTCGTCGAAGGTGATGGTGCCCGCCTTGGCATTCACCTCCTTCATCGGAACATAAAGGACGCGCCCGGTCTCGGGGTGGATCGGCAGGAAGCAGGAATAGCTCTGCTGACGCTCCTCGCGCAGCGATTTCAGCATGACCTCCATGATCGCGTCATAGCGTTCGGCGGCGCGCAGCAGCACAGCGTCGAACTGGCCGGTCTTGTAGAACTCGGTCGCCGAATAGAATTCGTATTCGAACCCGAAGGTGTCGAGGAACCGGCGCAGCATGGCGTTGTTATGCCCGCCGAAACTGTCGAACTGCCCGAAGGGATCGGGCACCGAGGTCAGCGGCTTCTGGATATTGGCGCGCAGCATCTCCTGGTTCGGGACATTCTCGGGCACTTTCCGCATGCCGTCCATGTCGTCCGAGAAACAGATCAGCCGCGTCGGAATGTCCGAGATCACCTCGAAGGCCCGGCGGATCATCGTGGTCCGCGCCACCTCGCCGAAGGTGCCGATATGCGGCAGGCCCGAGGGGCCGTAGCCGGTCTCGAACAGGACATAGCCCTTCTCGGGTGCCTTCTTCTCATAGCGTTTCAGCAGGCGGCGGGCCTCTTCGAAGGGCCAGGCCTTGGAGGTCATCGCGGCGTCGCGCAGAGAAGTCATGATCACGATCCTGTGGCGGGGGGGATCCCCGTAAGACCCCGGCTTCCTATTGCCGCCCCCCGTCCCAGTCAATATTCTGTCTCCCATGACCGAAACAGGACCCCAGATGAACGAAGCCGCCCCCCCGATGTCGCCGCAGGATTCGCTCGTTGCGGTGATGCTCACGGTTTCCGTGGCCGATTCGGCCATCCGCACCGAGGAATTGCTGGCCATCGAGCAGGTGGTCAACCAGCTGCCGGTCTTCGCCGGCTATGACGCGGACCGCATCAAGATCGTCTCGCAGACGGTTTTCGACCTGATCGAGGAGGAGGACGGGCTCGACGCCCTGTTCGGCCTGATCCGCGCCGCCCTGCCCGAGCGGCTCTATGAGACCGCCTATGCGCTGGCCTGCGATGTCGCGGCCTCGGACGGGATGCTGCGGCAGACCGAACTGAGGATGCTGGAAGAGATGCGGCACGAGCTGAACCTCGACCGCCTGCACGCCGCCGCCATCGAACGGGGCGCGCGCGCCCGTTTCGCCCATCCCTGAGGGGGTTCAGGCCTGAGGGGGTTCAGGGCCGTGACCAGACCAGTGCCGGGGTGCCCTGCCCCGGCCCGTCGTTGATCGCGGCACCCGGCAGACGCTGACGCAGCAATGCCGCCAGCCCCGGGGCGCTGGTCAGCACCACCTCCTCCCCCGCCGCCAGACAGGAACGCAGCGCCCCGGCCAGCGCGTTGACGCCCGCCGGATCGCCCGGCGGCGCGGGGCTGAGCGCGCCGGGCAGCGCAGCCTCGGCCCCTGTCCGGCAATCCGGCCCCCCCGGCACATCGGGCAGCCAGAAGCCCGCCGATTGCACCTCGACCCCGCCTGCCAGCGCCCGCAGTCGCCGCTCGCCGCGGGCAAAGACCGCGTCCACCGTCAGCGTGACGCCGGGCAGAGCCGGGGCGAGCGCCGCGCGCACCGCCTCAGGCTCCCAGCCGCGGCCCAGCCCCAGGGTGAGCGCGCTGCCCGCCTCGGTGACCGACAGATCCAGCGTCTCGACCCGGGGCAGCCAGTCGCGCAGCACGGCGACGGCCGGGGCCAGCGTTCCGGGCGCGCCCTCCAGCGCGGTTTCCGAGCCATCGTCCAGATCGGCGATGCCCAGCGCCCGCGCCACATCCGCCGCCCCGATCCCCACGGGCAGCTTGCCCGAGAGCGTGACCCCGGTCTCGACCGCATAGGTCAGACGATAGGCGGGCGGTGTCAGATCATCCGCCACCGCCAGCGTGAAGTGCGCCTCGTAACCTGCGGGCAAGACGGCCAGAACCGCCCGGCGCAGCGCCTCGGCCTCGACCGGCGTGCGGGCGGTCCCGAGGATCGAGAGCAGCCGGTCGCGCAATTCGAACTGCCCGACCATCAGCAGCCGCAGCCCCGCCACCCCGGCCAGCGCCGCCCGGTCCCAATCGGGCGCGGGCGGCCCCTCAAGGCGCCGGGGTCCCTGCACCCCCTCGGCCGCCAGCGCCGCCAGCACCGCCCCGGGCACCACGCCCCGCGCGACGAAACCGCCGCGGCGGATGTTGATGTTCAGGACATAGGGCAAGGGCGGCGCCGGGCTCTCGGCCAGAAGCGTCCCCCCGCGACTGGTCGGCAGCCCCGGGGCAGCGGCACCAAGCGCCAGCATCATCAGCAGAATGACCGGACGCATCCCGACCCATCCGACGTTGCGCAGATCAAGCCCTCCCTGCGGCGCGCGCGGCTCAGCCGTGCAGCCCCGCCCAGCGCTCGATCAGATCCTGTTGCAAGGTCCGCGCCCGTCCGGTCCAGGCCCGCGCCCCGGCGGGACGCTCGCTTTCCTCGCTGCGGGTGCTTTCGCGTCGCGGCAGATCGGCGCTGACGATGGCAAAGGCGATGGGGCGCCCGCCCCGGGGCTGGGCATAACCCGCCAGGGCCGAGACGAAATCCAGCGTCCCGGTCTTGGCGCGGACCTCGACCGGGTGGTTGGTCTGCGGGCGGCCATTGGCATCGCGCATCTGGTGGTCGCGCAGCAGGCCCGGCAGGATCCCCTCGCGCCGCGCCGCCACCAGATAGGAAGCCATCGAGCGCACCGACACGCGCGAGGCCTCGGCCAGCCCCGAATGATCCTGCAGCGCCAGCCCCGAGGCGCCATAGCGCTCCGCCACCCAGGCATTGAGCCGTGCGGCCGAGGGCGCCAGCCCCTGCACCGCCCGCCCCTGCCGCAAGGTCGCGGCCAGCCCGGCGCATTCGGCGGTGATGTTGGTCGAATAGCGCAGCATGTCGCGCAACACGCCCGGCAGCGTCTCGGACCGATGCTCGGCCAGGATCTGCCCCGCAGGCACCGATTGCAGCCGGGGCTCTGGCAGCTGACAGCCGCGCGCTGCCAGCAGCATGCGGAACACATCGCCCGCATAGGCCGCGGGCCGGCGCACCGGCAACCAGCGCGAGCCCGACTGGTTCAGCGCCGAGGCAGCGACCGTCCAGCGCTCGCGCCCGCCGCGGCTGGCATAGGTATAGACCGGCAGGTCGCGCGACACCGCCTCGATGCCGATGACCGAGACCGGCGGCACCTCGCGGTCCGAGCGCGCGTCCATCGACAGCTGGGCCCGGCCATTCGCAACCTCCCAGCCGAAATAGACCCGGTTGAAATTGAGGTTCAGCCCGGCGATCCCGGGGTTGTAGCCCGCCGCGACCGGCTGTTCGGGGTCGATCTGCTCGATGGCGGGCAGTGCCTGATCGTCGACGATGAACCGTCCCTCGATCCGCCGCAGCCCGCGTTCCACCAGTTCCGCCGCCAGCCGCGCCAGATGGTCGGTCTGCAAGGTCGGATCGCCCCCGCCCCTGAGCACCAGATCGCCCCGGAGCGTGCCATTCTCGATCCGCGCGCCCGCCCCCGTCTCGACCCGGGTCGTGAAGCGGAATTCGGTGCCCAGCGTCTGCAACGCATACATCGTGGTCAGCGCCTTGGCGGTGCTGGCGGGCGGCACCCGCAGATCGGCGCGATGCTCCTCGATCACCGCGCCCGTCTCGGCATCGACGGCAATCACCGTGGTGTCGCCGGTCAGACCCGCGCGCTCCAGCACCGCGCTCAGCGCCCCGGTCGGCACGCTGCGCGCGGCCCCGGCCTCGGGCGCCAGCGCGGCGATCTGCGCCGACGCAGGCCGCGCAGGCGGGCGCGGGGATCGCAGCGGGGCTGTCGCCAGGACGGGGGTTGCGGCGCCGGCCAAAAGGCCTGCCAAAACGGATCTCCGGCTCAATGCCGATCGGTCGCGAAGCATTTCAATACCTTGACGTCAACCAATGCGTGTGGGTCCGCAACGGACCGCTTGCATCCATCTTACATGAAATTTCGTCGCGCAAATCGGTTAATCTGCGGCGCAAAGCGGGCGGTCACGGGGCATTTCGCCGCGCGCGCCGGATCGCGGTCGAGGATTCGGGCCGCATCGGCATGTCGAGATAAAGCCAGACCGGCGGCGCGATCCGCCCCAGCCGCTCGGCATCGCGGGCGGGCAGCCGTTCCAGCCGGAAGCGCTGCGCCGCGTGCGAATGCAGCGCCCGCATCCGCTGCCCGGGCCGGGCCAGCACGGCGACGGGCACCCGGGCCATGATCTCGGGCCAGCGGTCCCAGCTGTGGAACTGCGCCAGATTGTCCGCCCCCATCAGCCAGACGAAGCGCACCAGCGGATAGGCGCGCTGCAATTCCCTGAGCGTATCGGCCGTGGCCCGCGTGCCGAACCCCGCTTCCAGGTCGGTGACCTTCACCTTGGGGTGGCGCATGATCCCCCGCGCCGCCGCCATCCGCTCGGCCAGGGGCGCGGGCGGGTTCGGCTTCAACGGGTTGCCGGGGCTCACCAGCCACCAGACCTGATCCAGCCGCAGCCGCTTCAGCGCTTCCCGCGTCAGATGCACATGCCCGGCATGGGGCGGATCGAAGGATCCCCCCAGCAAGCCCACGACCTGACCCGGTGCCGCCCAGGGTTTTCCCATGCCAAACTCCCGCCTCTGCGGCGAAGATGGCCCGGATCGGCGGCGGCGCCAAGGGCTGCTGTCACGAAAAGGTCAATACCATTGGTCCGCAACGGCCTGTTTTCGCTGCCGAACGAAGTCTTTCAGCGCCTCGTCCAGCCCCTCGTCCAGCGCGGGCGCCTCGTAAGTGGCAAGCTTGCGCTTCCACAGCGTATTGGCCCGCGTCGCCGCATCCGTCTGCCCGGCCGCCTCCCATTTCTCGAAGGGCTCGTTGTCGGAAAGCTCGCTGTCCCAATAGGCCGTCTCGTAATGCCTGAGCGTGTGCTGGGTGCCGAAGAAATGCATGCCCGGCCCGGTCTCCTCGAACGCATCCATCGCCAGATCCTCGTCCCCGACCGGCACGCCCTTCAGGTAGGCATGCATCGCCCCGCAGAGGTCGCAATCCAGCACGAATTTCTCGTAGGACATCGACAGCAGCCCGTCGAGGAACCCGGCCGAATGCAGGACGTAATTCGCCCCGCATTGCACCGCCGCCAGCATCGACATCGTGCCCTCCATCATCGCCTGCGCATCGGGCAGTTTCGAGTTCGAGAAATTGCCCGAACACCTGAGCGGCAGGTTCAGCCGCCGCGCCAATTGCCCCACGACCATGGAGCCAATCGCCGGTTCCGGCGTGCCGAAGGTGGGCGAGCCGGACCTGAGCGCGGTCGAGGACAGGAAGTTCCCGAAGATCACCGGCGCCCCCGGCCGTTCCAGCTGGGTCAGCGCGCAACCGGCCATCGTCTCGGCCAGCGACTGGGCGATGGCGCCCGCGTTGGTCACCGGCCCCATGGCCCCGCCCAGGATGAAGGGCACGATCACCACGCCCTGATTGGCCCGGGCATAGGCTCTGAGGCCCCGGGTCATGGTCCCGTCCCACACGAGCGGCGAGTTGACGTTGAAATTGCCCATGATGACGCAATTCTGGTCGGTGAAGTCGCGTCCGAACAGCAGCCGCGCCATCTCGATACTGTCTTCGGCCCGTTCCTCGGCGGTGACCGAGCCCAGAAACGCCCGGTCGGAATACTTGATATGGGCATAGACCATGTCGAGATGGCGCTTGTTCACGGCGATATCCGTGGGCTCGCAGATCGTGCCGCCGGAATGGTGCAGCCAGGGGCTCGATTGCGCCAGCTTCACGAAATTCTCGAAGTCATGGAGCGTGCCGAAGCGCCGTCCCTTGTCCAGATCCATGACGAAGGGGCTGCCATAGGCCGGGGCGAAGACCACATTGCGGCCGCCGATCCGCACGTTGTTGGCGGGGTTGCGGGCGTGCTGGGTGAATTCGGCGGGTGCGGTTTTCAGGATCTCGCGCAACAGCCCCGGCGGGAACCGCACCCTCAGCCCGTCGACCTCGGCCCCTGCCCGGCGCCAATGGTCCAGCGCGACCGGATCGTCGCGGAAATCAATGCCGATCTCGGCCAGGATGCGGTCGGCGGTGGCCTCGATCCTGAGCAGGCTTTCCTCGCCCAGAATGTCATAGGTCGGGATCCCCCGCACGATATAGGGCGCGCGCAGCACCGAGGGCGCGGCGCGTTCGGCCCGGCGGGCGGCGCGGCCGGAGCGGGAACGGGGGGCTTCAGTCACGGTCATGGGGGCACCTGGCGCAAGGGGATGGCTCAGGCTAGACCCCCGCCCGCCCCCTGTGACGCGCAGAAATGCGCCCGCCATGAATGACCTGGGCTTATGCCTGCGCCGCCTCGAAGGCCCCGACCAGCCAATCGGTGAAGACCTGCGCCTGCCGGGAAGCCCGCCGCTGGGTCGGAACCAGCAGCATGTCGGCCTCGTCCGGCACCACTTCGGCGCTCCCCAGCCGCACCAGCCGCCCCTCGGCAAGATGGCCGCCGACCAGCGCCTGCCAGCCCAGCGCCACCCCCTCGCCGCCGATCGCGGCATAGATCGCGTCGGAATATTGCGTGAAGCGCAGCGCGCTCGGCCGGGTGATCGGCGGCAGGCCGGCCAGTTGCGCCCAGCGCCGCCAGCCCAGCCACGAGGGCTCGACCCATTCGCAGGCGATGAGCGGCAGCGATTCCAAGGGCTTGCCCGCCAGTGAGGGCGCGCAGACCGGAAACACCCGCTCGGGCAGCGCGGCGAGGCAACGCGCGCCCTCGACCGGCGGCTTGCCGTAATGGATCAACACATCCACCGCGTCGCGCCTGAGGTCAAATCCCGTGTCCTGCGAGACGAGCCTCAGTTGCACCTCGGGATGCGCGGCACGGAAGGCGGGCAGCCGGGGCAACAGCCAGAAATGGGTGAAGGCCAGCGTGGCCGCCACCGTCACCACCTTGCCCGCCACCGGCCGGCGGATGGTTTCCAGCGCCTCGGCCACCTGGTCGAAAGCCCCGGTCAGCGCCCGCGACAGCACCAGCCCCGCCGGCGTCAGCTCCACCCGCCGGTGGCCGCGCACGAAGAGGGGCATGTTCAGCTCGGCCTCCAGCAGCTTGATCTGGCGCGAGACGGCGGCCTGCGTCACGCCCAACTCCTCGGCGGCGCGGGTGAAGCCCATGAGCCGCGCCGCCGCCTCGAAAGTGGCCAGCGCCCCCAGCGAGGAAACCTCGCGCCGAAAACCCGCCATCTGCCGCCCCTCGCATAAGCCCCACTCATGGCAGTCTGGCGCGGATTTCGGCTTGAGGGAAGGGCCGCGCCGCGCCAGTCTGGCCGCAGACCAGCAAGGAAGCCTCATGTCCGCCGCCGACCCCCTGCTCCAGCCCTTTCAATTGAAGCACCTGACGCTCAGGAACCGCGTCTTCATCTCTGCCCATGAACCGGCCTATGCCGAGGACGGGATGCCCAAGGGCCGCTACCGCGCCTATCACGCCGAACGGGCCAAGGGCGGCGTGGCGCTGACCATGACCGCGGGCTCGGCCAGCATCTCGCGCGACAGCCCGCCGGTCTTCAACAACATCCTCGCCTGGAAGGACGAGGTGGTGCCCTATATCCGCGACCTGACCGATGCGGTGCACGAACACGGCGCGGCGGTGATGATCCAGATCACCCACCTCGGCCGCCGGACCCGCTGGGACAAGGGCGACTGGCTGCCGGTCCTCAGCCCCAGCCACGAACGCGAACCCGCCCACCGCGCCTTTACCAAGCAGATGGAGGACTGGGATATCGAGCGGGTGATCCGCGACTATGCCGATGCCTGCGAGCGGATGAAGGCGGGTGGCATGGATGGGGTCGAGTTCGAATGCTACGGCCATCTGATGGACCAGTTCATCTCGCCGCTGACCAACCACCTGCCCGCGCCCTGGGGCGGCGATCTGGACGCGCGGATGGCCTTTCCGCTGGCCGTGCTGACAGCCTGCCGCGAGCGGGTCGGCCCCGATTTCATCCTGGGCGTGCGCTATGTCGCCGACGAGCGCCTGCCCGGTGGCGTCGATGCCGCCGAGGGGATCGAGGTGGGCCGCCGCTTCAAGCAATCGGGCCTGGTCGATTTCCTGAACGTCATCCGAGGCCATATCGACACCGACCCGGGCCTGACGGATGTGATCCCGATCCAGGGCATGCCCTCGGCCCCGCATCTGGACATGGCGGGGGCGGTGCGCCAGGCGGTCGACGTGCCGATCTTCCATGCCGCGCGGGTGCCGGATGTGGCGACCGCCCGCCATGCCATCGCCGCGGGCAAGGTCGACATGATCGGCATGACCCGCGCGCATCTGACCGAGCCGCATCTCATGCGCAAGATCCGCGAGAAACAGGAGGACCGCATCCGCCCCTGCGTGGGCGCAAATTACTGCCTGGACCGGATCTATCAGGGGGGTCTGGCGCTTTGCATCCACAACGCCGCCTCGGGCCGCGAGGAGAGCCTGCCGCAGGCGATCCAGCCGGCCCCCGAGGCCAAGCACGTGGTCATCGTCGGCGCCGGTCCCGCCGGGCTGGAAGCCGCGCGTGTCGCCGCCGCCCGGGGCCACCGCGTGACGGTCTTCGAGGCCGCAGACCGGCCCGGCGGCCAGATCCGGCTGACCGCCCAGAGCCACCGCAAGAAGGAAATGATCGGCATCATCGACTGGCGCATGGCCGAATGTAGCGCCGCGGGGGTTAATTTCCGGTTCAATACCTATGCGGAAGCCGGGACGGTGCTGGCCGAAAACCCGGATATCGTGATCGTCGCCACCGGCGGCCTGCCGAACACGGAGATCCTGGAACGCGGCAACGACCTGGTGGTCAGCGCCTGGGACATCCTCTCGGGCGATGCCAAGCCCGGCCGCACTGTGCTGGTCATCGATGACGCAGGCGATCACGCCGGCATGCAGGCGGCTGAAATGATTGCTGAATCGGGCGCACGAGTCGAGATCATGACCCCCGACCGCGCCTTCGCGCCCGAGGTGATGGCGATGAACCTCGTCCCCTATATGCGCAGCCTGCAGGCCAGGGACGCGACCTTCACCGTCACCTGGCGGGTCACGGCGGTCGAGCGCGCGGGCAACCAGCTCAGAGCGGTGATCGGCAGCGACTACGGGCCGATGCGGCAGGAACGGCTGGTCGATCAGGTGGTGGTCAACCACGGCACGCTGCCGCTCGACGAGCTGTATCTGGCGCTGAAGCCGCTTTCGTCGAACCTGGGCGCGCTGGACCACGAGGCGCTGGTGGCGGGCCAGCCGCAGGCCCGGGTCGACAACCCCAAGGGGCGATTCACGCTGTGGCGGATCGGCGACGCCGTGGCCTCGCGCAACACCCATGCGGCGATCCTCGACGCGCTGCGGCTGATGGCGGTTCACTGAACGGACCGGGTCAGGGGGGCCGTCTGCCCCCCTCGCCCTGCGGGTTCACCCCCCGAGGATAGTTGAAGAACGAAGAGGGCGTCAGGGGGCGCGTTAACCTTAACGGTGGTCATCCGGCGACTCCCTCCGGCCCGCGGCGGCGCGGCACCGGGACCGCGCCGACGGCCGCCCCGCGCTTGCCTTTCGTCCTGTCGCCGCTAAGGTCCTGGGCAAAGGATGTTCCATGCACCAACTGACCCTCGGCCGCGACGGCCCCGCGATCCCCGATTTCTGCTTCGGCACCATGACTTTCGGCCGCCAGACGCCCGAGGCGGAGGCCTTCCGCCAGTTGGACATGGCACGCGAGCGGGGTCTCATCTTTCTCGACACCGCCGAGATGTACCCGGTCAACCCGGTCGAGGCCGGGACCCGCGGCCTGACCGAGGCGATCCTCGGCCGCTGGATGGCGGCGCGGGGCGGGCGCGAGGGGCTGGTCCTCGCCACCAAGGTGACCGGCGAGGGCAGCGCGGTGATCGAGGGGGGCGCGCCGCGGATCGACCGGGCGCGGCTGCGGGCGGCGGTCGAGGAGTCGCTCGGGCGGCTCGGCACCGATCATATCGACCTCTTTCAGCTGCATTGGCCGGACCGGGGATCCTATCACTTCCGCAAGCATTGGTCCTACAAGCCGGGCGCCGATGCCGCGGGGTTCCGCGCCCATGTCGAGGAGGTCCTGACCGAGGCGCAGGCGCTGATCGCCGAGGGCAAGATCGGGCGGCTGGGGCTGTCCAATGAAACCGCCTGGGGCCTGGCGCAATGGATCCGCGCGGCCGAGGAGCGGGGCCTGCCGCGCATCGCCTCGATCCAGAACGAATATTCCCTGCTGTGCCGGCTCTTCGACACCGATCTGGCCGAGGCGAGCGTCATGGAGGAAGTGCCGCTTCTGGGCTTCTCGCCGCTGGCCACCGGGCTGTTGACCGGCAAATACGCGGGCGATGTGACGCCCGAGGACTCGCGCCGCGCGCGCAACCCCGACCTTGGCGGACGGATCACGCCGCGGGTCTTCGAGGCCGTCGCCGCCTATCGCGGGCTGGCGCTGGACTGGGGAATGGATCCGGTGGTCATGGCGCTGGCCTGGTTCCGCAGCCGCCCCTTCACCGCGATCCCGATTCTGGGCGCGACGACGGCCGCGCAGCTGGAACAGCAACTGCCCGCGCTGGAGACCAATTTGCCAGAGGCGCTGGTCGCGGCCATCGACCAGGTCTACCGCGCCCATCCCCTGCCCTATTGAGCGGCCGATGCGGGGGGTTCTGATCGCGCTGCTGGTGGCGGGCTTGCTGGCCGGATGCCGGATCGCCGGGCCGGGTGGGGATGCGGCGGCGCCCGCGGACAGCGCGATCACCGAACAGGCCTTGCCGCCCCAGACCGAGGCGCCCGTGCCAGAGGCAGAACCCGAGCCCGAGCCCGCTTTTCTGGCCGAACAGCGCCGTCTTTGCGAGCAGGGCGGCGGGCAATTGGCGTTCCGGGGCCGCGGTGTCGTCGCCTGTCTGCGCCCGACCCGCGACGCTGGCCAGCGCTGTCAGGCCGCCGCCGATTGCGAGGGCCTGTGCCTGGCCCGCTCGGGCAGCTGCGCGCCGATCTCGCCGCTGTTCGGCTGTCAGGAGGTCTTCACCGCCCGGGGCCTGCGCGAGACGCTCTGCACGGAGTGATTGACGCGCCCGCGGGCCAAGCGTAGGACACCCCTCGCGCGGATGGCCGGACGGCCGCGGGTCCTCGGATCCGAGGAAAGTCCGGACTCCATGAGGCAACGGTGCCGGGTAACGCCCGGCCGGGGCAACCCGAGGGAAAGCGCCACAGAGAAGAGACCGCCCAAGCCGCAAGGCGCGGGTAAGGGTGAAACGGTGGGGTAAGAGCCCACCGCGGGACGGGCAACCGGACCGGCAAGGCAAGCCCCACCGGGAGCAATGCCGAATAGGGGCCTCGCGCGGGCATGATCGGCTCTCGCCGATATCGCCGCAGGGACGTCTCAGCCCAGAGGCCCGGGTTGGCAGCTCGACCCCGCCGGTAACGGACGGGGCAGATGAATGGCCGTCGAAGGGGGCAACCCCGGAACAGAATCCGGCTTACAGGCCATCCGCGCAAACCGGCTTTTCGTCGAATTCCAGCCAAATGCCACATTTGTGCCCGATGGCCTGCTTAGCGTTAAGGCGTTCAACGGGGGCTGGCCGCGATTCGGCTTGGCCCGGCCCTGTCATCGCAGGGTGGAAGGTGAGTTCATGTCCGAGACCGCATCGCGCAAACGCCTGTTCACCGAAGCCAACCGCCGCCGGCCCTGGACCGGCCGGGCGCGGCCGCGTCTTCTGGGCGGTCAGGCACAGGCCGCGGCGCAGCGGCTGAGCCGCCCGTCGATGAAGCCGCAGGTGCTGGGCTATCTGCAGTTCTGCGTCGATGTGCTCACCGTGGGACTGGCCGGGCGTCTGGCCTTCCCGCTGGTCGAGGAGGCGATCTTTTCCGACCTGCAACGGCTCGAGGTGATCTGGCTGGGCGCGCTCAGCGTGGCGCTGGTCGGCCGCATCGCCGGGGCCTATGGCTTTCGCTGCATGCGCAGCCTGTGGCGGGCGACGGCCACCGCGCTGGCCTCGCTGATTATCGGTCTGATGCTGTTGGCGGGGCTGCTCATCCTGGCGGGCCTGCCGCGCGGCATGGTCGAGGCCTGGATGCTCTTCTGGTTCATCGCCGCGGCCGGGTTCATGCTGACCTCCCGCGTGGCGATGGAATTGCGCATCGCCCATCTGGTGCAGACCGGGCGGCTGGAACATCGCATCGTGCTGGTCGGCGGCGGCGACACGCTGGAGCCCCTGGTGCGCGAGATCGACCGCGAGCGGCGGCGCGGCCGCAGGCTCTGTGCCTTTTTCGACGAACGGATGGACGACCGCTCGCCCGCCATGGTCGCGGGTCACCACAAGGCCGGGGATGTCGACGATCTGGTCGAATTCGCCCGTCTGGCCAAGATCGACACGGTCATCATCGCCATCCCCGCCGCCTCGCAACAGCGGATCCGCGAATTGCTGGGCCGGCTCTTCGTGCTGCCCGTGGATATCTGCGTGCTCGACGACGCCGAGATCCCGGAATTCTCGCGCAAGCGGCGCTCGCGCATCGGCCCGTTCAAGCTGATCGAGATCTACAAGCGCCCGATCGGCGGATTCGCCGCCGTGCAGAAACGGGCCTTCGACATCGTGCTGTCCCTGATCGCCATCGCCCTCTTTGCGCCGCTGATGCTGGCGGTGGGCATCGCGGTGCGGCTGGAAAGCCCCGGTCCCGCGCTCTTCCGCCAGAAGCGGCATGGCTACAACAACAAGCCCATCGAGGTGCTGAAATTCCGCTCGATGTACACCGACCAATGCGACCCCACCGCGGTCAAGGCGGTGCGGCGCGGCGATTCCCGCGTGACCCGGGTCGGGCGGTTCATCCGCCGTACCTCGATCGACGAATTGCCGCAGTTCTTCAACGTGCTGAAGGGCGATCTGTCGATGGTCGGACCCCGGCCCCACGCCCTGACCGCGCGCACCGGCGACATCGTCTATGACCAGATCACCGAGGCCTATTCGGCCCGCCACAAGGTCAAGCCCGGCGTCACCGGCTGGGCCCAGATCAGCGGCTGGCGCGGCGAGATGAACTCGCCCGAGAAGATCCGCGCCCGCATCGAGCATGACCTTTACTACATCGAAAACTGGTCGCTCTGGCTGGATCTGAAGATCGTTCTGCTGACACCCTGGAGCCTGGTCACCACGAAAAACGCCTATTGAGCGAAAACCCCGTCCCGGGCCCCATTCGCCCGTTGACTCTGGCGCTTCCATGCGTAAAAGGCGGGCTTCATAGGAATTCATCGGCAGCTGTTCGACTGCCGTGCGCAGGAGATACCGATGGCGAAGCCGACGACGATCAAGATCCGTCTGAATTCGACGGCGGGCACTGGCCACTTCTACGTGACCAAGAAAAACGCCCGGACGATGACTGAAAAGATGACCATCCGCAAATTCGACCCGGTGGTCCGTCAGCACGTGGAATACAAGGAAGGCAAGATCAAGTAAGATCCGCCTCCACTTCCGACTGGGGCCGTTCCTTCGGGGGCGGCCCTTTTCGTTTGCTCTGCCCCCCGATTGACGCCCTCCCGCCCGGGCGCTAGGACGGGCCCATGGAAAACACCCTGATCGTCGCATGCTTCTGGTGGCTGGCTCCCTGACAAGGCGGCCGGACCAGCAGATGTATCCCGAGGCCGCCGCTGGGGCGGCCTTTTTGTTTTCCTCGCGTCCCCCGCGGCCCTCTTCGTACCAAAGAGAAACGCACCATGGACAAACCCGTCATCCTCACCGGCGACCGCACCACCGGGCCGCTCCACATCGGCCATTACGCCGGATCGCTCGCCAACCGGCTGCGCTGTCAGCAGACGCATGAGCAATTCCTGCTGCTGGCCGATACCCAGGCGCTGACCGACAACGCCCATGACCCCGGCAAGGTGCGCCGCAACGTGATCGAGGTGGCGCTCGATTACCTCGCCGTCGGCATCGACCCGGCGCAATCGACGATCTGCCTGCAATCGCATCTGCCGGCGCTGGCCGAGCTGTCGATGCTCTACCTCAACTTCGTCACCGTCGCCCGGCTGGAGCGCAACCCGACCATCAAGGACGAGATCCGCGCCCGGGGATTCGGCCGCGACATTCCCGCGGGCTTCCTGTGCTACCCCGCCGCGCAGGCCGCCGACATCACCGCCTTCAAGGCCACCGTGGTCCCGGTGGGCGAGGATCAGGCGCCGCTGATTGAACAGACCAACGAGATCGTGCGCCGCATCAACGCCACTGCGGGCTGTCCGGTGCTGCCCGAGGCGCAGGCGGTGATCCCCGCCGCGGGGCGGCTGCCCGGCATCGACGGCAAGGCCAAGATGTCGAAATCGGGCGGCAATGCGATTGCCCTCTCGGCCTCGGCCGACCAGATCCGCAGCGCGGTGCGGGCCATGTTCACCGACTCCGACCACCTGCGCATCGAGGATCCGGGCCGGGTCGAGGGCAATGTCGTCTTCGCCTATCTTGACGCCTTCGACCCGGACCCCGACGGGCTGGCCGAGCTGAAGGCGCACTACCGGCGGGGCGGGCTGGGCGATGGCACCATCAAGGCCCGGCTCGAGGAGATCCTGCAGGCCCTGCTGGCGCCGATCCGCGCGCGCCGGGCAGAGCTCGCCACCGATCCGGGCTTTGTGGTCGAGGTGATCCGCCAGGGCACCGCCCGGGCCCGGGAACGGACCGAGGCGACGCGGCAGGAGGTGGTCGCGGCGCTGGGGCTCTTCCGGCTCTAGCCCCCCATGCGGAACCCGGCCCCCGGCTCGCGCGTTTTCCCCCATCGCAACCACTCTCAGGGAGAGAGAAAATGCCGAGCCAAGCCAAACCCGGATCGCAGACCAAGAAACCCGCCGAGGGCCAGCCCAAGGGCAAGGCCAAGATCATCTCGGAAGAGAACAAGGAAACCGGCAAGGGCAAGGGCGCCAAGCGCTGAGGCCCCGGTTCAGGGGCGGCGACGGGCCTTCCGCCGCCGCCTCCGAGCGGCTATGATAGCACAGGCATCCCCGGTGGGAGAGTGTTGACGAAATCTGAACGGCACAGAACAAGTCCCTGAATTCGCTGAACCCGCCACCCTGTCCCACACCTGGGACACTTGTTTCCGGCAGCCGATGCACAGCAGTTTCACCCTTCAGACCCAAGGCCCCGGCCTTTATGATCTCACCCCCCAGGTCGCCGCCTGGGTCGGCCGTTCGAAGCCCGACGAGGCGCTTCTGACGCTCTTCATCCGCCACACCTCGGCCAGCCTCCTGATCCAGGAGAACGCCGATGCGGATGTCCAGCGCGACCTCAAGACCTGGCTGAACCGGCTGGTCCCGCCCTCGAACGATCCCTCGATGCGCTGGATCACCCATACGCTGGAAGGCCCCGACGACATGCCCGCCCATATCAAGGCCGCGCATCTGCCGGTCAGCCTGCAGATCCCGGTGATCTCGGGCGAGATGGCGCTGGGAAGCTGGCAGGGGATCTATCTGGTCGAGCACCGGATGAAGCCCCACAAGCGGCAGGTCGTCGCCCTGTTGCGGTGAGCCTGGCCCTGCCCGCCCCTGCGCTGGCGCCCCTTTTGCTGGGCGCCAGCCTCACCGTCCGGGGCTGCACCGGCCGCATCGTCGAGACCGAGGCCTATACCCCGGACGACCCCGCCTCGCATTCCTTCCCCGGCCCGACCAGGCGCAACGCCGCCATGTTCGGCCCGCCGGGGCATGCCTATGTCTACCGGATCTACGGGCTGCACTGGTGCCTCAACGTGGTGGGCCTGCCCGGGCATGCCGTGCTGATCCGGGCGCTGGAGCCGCTGTCAGGGCTGGAGGCGATGCAGGCCCGCCGCGGTCCCGGCAAGCCGCTCTGCAAGGGCCCCGGCATGCTGGCCGAGGCGCTGGGGATCACCGGCGCGGATGACGCGCGCCCCTTCGACAGCGCCGATTTCAGCCTGACTCTGGACCCGCCCGAGGCCTACCTGACCGGCACCCGCATCGGCATCACCAAGGCCGCCGACTGGCCGCTGCGCTTCGGCCTCACGGGCTCGCGCCACCTGTCGCGGGGCTTTTGACGGCGGCCCCCTTGCCTTTCCCGACGAATCGTAATAGTTGAAGTTACATGAACCGCGACAGCCGCCTTTCCAACGTCCTTCACGCGCTCCTCCACATGGCGGAGCATGAGGGGCCGATGACCTCGGAAACCCTGGCCCTATGCATGCGCACCAATCCGGTGGTCGTGCGCCGGACCATGGGCCTTTTGCGCGACAAGGGCATCGTGGCCTCGGCCCGGGGCAAGGCGGGCGGCTGGACCATCGCCGCGGATCTGGCGCAGATCAGCCTGCGCGACCTCTACGACGCGTTGGGCGAACCGGCGATCTTCGCCATCGGCCACCGCAGCGACAACCCCGATTGCCTGGTCGAACAGGCGGTCAACGCGGCCCTGGGCGACGCTTTCGCCCAGGCCGAGGCGCAATTGATGACACGGTTCGGCGCCGTCTCTCTGGCCGATCTGGCCGAGGATTTTGCCCGGCGCCACCGACAGGTCCGACAACACAGGGATTGACCAATGTACGACGTGATCGTGGTAGGCGGCAGCTATGCCGGGATGGCGGCTGCGCTGCAATTGCTGCGCGCCAGACGCCAGGTGCTGGTGATCGACGCGGGCCAGCGGCGCAACCGCTTTGCCAGCCATTCGCACGGTTTCCTGACGCAGGACGGCGAGGATCCGGCGGTCATCGCCGCCACCGCCCGCGCGCAATTGCAGCGCTATCCCACGCTGTCCTGGCGCAAGGGTGCCGTGACCAGCGTCAGTGGCGCCAAGGACCGGTTCGAGGTCACAACCGAAGACGGCGAGCGTCTGGCCTCCCGCCGGGTGATCCTGGCCACCGGCCTTGCCGACACGCTGCCCCAGATCCCGGGACTGGCCGAACGCTGGGGCAAATCGGTGTTTCACTGCCCCTATTGCCACGGCTATGAGCTGGATTTCGGCCGCATCGCCCTGATCGCCAACGGGCCCGAGGCGATCCATCACGCCCCGCTCTTCACCGAGTTCGGTCAGGCGACGCTGCTGACCAACGCCCTCGTCCCGCTGGAGCCCGAGACCTGCCGCACCCTCACCGACCGGGGCCTGACGCTGGAGGGCCGGGCGATCCTCGAGGTGGCGGGCCCGCTGGAGGGGCCGGTCGAGGTGCGGTTCCAGAGCGGCGAGCCCCTCAGCTTCGCCGGCCTCTTCGTCGCCACCAAGACCCGGCCCGCCAGCCTGCCCGCCGAAGCTCTGGGCGTGGCGATGGAAGAGACGCCGATGGGCGTGCAATACCGCACCGACGGGTTCAAGGAGACGTCGATCCCCGGCCTCTATGCCTGCGGCGACGCGGCGCGCGTGCCGCATTCCGTCTCGCTGGCGGTCGGCGACGGGGCCTGGGCGGGGGCGATGGTGCACCGCTCGCTGGTCTTCGATCCCGCCCTCTGAGCCGCAAGTGGCGGGTTTCCGGCGCGGATTCCCGCCGCTGGCGCAGATTTTTGCGCCTGTGGGCGCTAACGTCCCGACGCCGCCATTGCCGCGTCACCAAGGCCCGCGTATCCAAGGCGCCAGCAGTCAATCCAAAGGGGACCCGCCATGCGCGCCACCAAAACCGTTCAGCGAATCCTGGCCAATTACGAGGGGGAAACCCCCGGCGTGAAGGCCAATCTGGCCCGCATGCTGATGGAGGGCAAGCTGGGCGGCACCGGCAAGATGATTATCCTGCCGGTGGACCAGGGTTTCGAGCACGGGCCCGCCCGCAGCTTCGCCCCGAACCCGGCGGGCTATGACCCCCATTACCATTACCAGCTGGCCATCGACGCGGGCCTCAGCGCCTATGCGGCACCCCTGGGGCCGCTGGAAGCGGGCGCCGACACGTTCGCCGGGCAGATCCCGACCATCCTGAAGGTGAACTCGTCCAATTCGCTGATGTCGTCCTCGGCGCCGAAGAACCAGGCGGTGACGGCCTCGGTGGATGACGCGCTGCGCATCGGCGCCTCGGCCATCGGCTTCACCATCTACCCGGGCTCGGACAGTGCTCTCGACATGTTCGAAGAGATCGTCGAGATGCGCAAGGAAGCCGCGGCCAAGGGCATCGCCACGGTGATCTGGTCCTATCCGCGCGGCGAGGGCATCTCGAAGGACGGCGAGACGGCGATCGACGTGGCGGCCTATGCCGCGCATATCGCGGCGCTCTTGGGCGCGCATATCATCAAGATCAAGCTCTCGACCGACCATGTCATGCAGCCCGAGGCCAAGAAGGTCTACGACAAGGAAGGCATCGACATCTCGACCCTGTCGGCGCGCGTGAAGCATTGCGTGCAATCCTCGTTCAACGGCCGCCGGATCATCGTCTTTTCGGGCGGTGCGGCGAAGGGCACGGACGCGGTCTATGACGACGCCCGCGCGATCCGCGACGGCGGCGGCAACGGCTCGATCATCGGCCGGAACTCGTTCCAGCGCTCGCGCGAGGATGCGCTGGCGATGCTGGGCAAGCTGGTCGACATCTACAAGGGCAAGGCCTGAGCCTTCCCGACACCATGCGAAAGGGGGCCGCGAGGCCCCCTTTTTTCATGCCGTGACCTGTGGGTGTCAGCCGCCGTTGCCCTCGGCCGGCGCGTCCGCGGCGGGCGCCGTATCCGGCTCGACCAGCACCCCCTGATCCCAGCGGCCCGAGACGATCTGCCCCGCGGCATAGGTCAGCCGACCCTGCCCCACGCGCTGGCCATCGACGAACTGGCCGACATAGACATCGCCCGTGGGATAGGTGGCGGTGCCCTGCCCCTCGATCCGGCCGCCGCGCCAGTCGCCGGTATAGGTGAAGCCATCGGCAAGGGTGATCGTGCCCTGCCCCTCGCGCTCGCCCCCCACGAAACCGCCCTCGTAACGGGTGCCGTCCGGGTAGGTCATGACGCCCTGCCCCTCACGCAGACCGGCCTCGAAGGCGCCGACATAGACCCGGCCATCGGGGTATTCCATGCGGCCCTGGCCCTGCGGCTGACCGGCGCGGAAGCTGCCTTCGTAGATCAGCCCCTCGGCCATGCGGGCGCGGCCCTGGCCCTCGATCCGGCCCTCGGACCAGGCGCCGGTGTAGCCGGTGCCATTGGCATAGGTGATGGTGCCCTCGCCATCGGGCACGCCGTCACGGAACCGGCCATCGTAGCGCGCGCCATCGGGGGCGGTCATCACGCCGGCGCCGGTGATGCGGTCGGCGACCCATTCCCCGGAATAGACATAGCCATCCGCCGTGGTCAGGCGGCCCCGGCCCTGGCGCAGGTCATCGACGAAATCGCCCTCGTAGATCGCGCCATCGGCCATGAGCAGGCGCCCCACGCCCTGCAGCATGCCCTGCACGAAGCTGCCCTCGCGCCGGTCGCCGCCGGGCAGCGTCAGGACGCCCGCGCCGTTGAGCATCCCCTCGGACCATTCGCCGTCATAGATCGTGCCATCGGGCCGCGTCAGCCGCCCCTCGCCATGCCGCTGATCGGCGAGCATGCCGCCGGTATAGACCGAGCCGTCCGGGTAGGTGATCGTGCCCTGCCCCTCGCGCAGGCCATGCTGCCACTCGCCATCGTAGCGCAGACCACCGGGGCGCTCCATCACGCCGCGCCCATGCGGCTGGCTGTCGTCGAAATTGCCCGTATAGACCACGCCCGTCACATAGCGCCGCGTGCCTTCGCCCATGATACGGCCCGCGTCCCAATTGCCCTCGTAGGACGAGCCATCGGCAAAGACCATGCGGCCCGCGCCATGGGGGCGTCCGTCCTCGAACAGCCCCTCATAGACCGAACCGTTGGGATAGCGCGCGGTGCCGGTGCCGGTGATCTGGCCGTGTTCCCACGAGCCGGTGTATTCGAACCCGTTGGGCAGCCGGTAGGTCCCCTGCCCGTGCTGCAGCCCGTCGAGGAAGGTCCCCTCGTAGATCCCGCCATCGGCGTATTGTCGGGTGATGACCTCGGACAGATCCTGCGACAGTGCGGGCCCCGCCGCGGGCAATGCGAGCGCGAGCATCAGGGCAGTGACGAGAGGTGCTTTCATGGTCCTTGCCATCGTGGCGCCCGGGAGGCTCCCCGCGGCGTCTCAAACCTAGTGTAAAGGCTGATGAAAAGACAAGCGGGCAGGCCGCGATTCACCGGTGCCCGGTCGGGAACCCGCCTGCCTGCCGGTGCAACCGGCCGGCCGAGCCCCGGTTCCTCTGGCGCCGCCCGCAGCAGATCCCGAAAACACCGCGGCCGCCCTTCGCAACGAGGGACGGCCGGGGAAGATCGGGTCGGAAGGCGGTTCAGCCCGCGTGAACGCTCGGCGCTTCCAGCGCGCCGAAGCCGTAATGCCTGAGCCAGCGCAGGTCCGATTCGAAGAAGGCGCGCAGGTCAGGGATGCCGTATTTCAGCATCGCCATCCGGTCGATCCCCATGCCGAAGGCGAAGCCCTGCCATTGGTCGGGGTCGATCCCGCCCGCGCGCAGCACCTTGGGATGCATCATGCCCGAGCCCAGCACCTCCAGCCAGCCATCGCCCTCGCCCACGCGCAGCTGCCCGTTGACCCAGGAACACTGGATATCGACCTCGGCCGAGGGCTCGGTGAAGGGGAAATGCGAGGCGCGGAAGCGGGTCTTCACCTTGGTGCCGAAATAGGCGGTGAAGAATTCCTCGAGCACCCACTTGAGGTTCGCCATCGAGATGTCGCGGTCGATGGCCATGCCCTCGATCTGGTGGAACATCGGCGCATGCGTCTGGTCCATGTCCATCCGGTAGACCCGGCCCGGCGCAATCACCCGGATCGGCGCGCCCTGCTCCTGCATGGCGCGGATCTGCACCGGCGAGGTATGGGTGCGCAGCACATGCGGCGGACGGTTGTCGCCGGGCGCGCGATGCATGAAGAACGTGTCATGCTCCTGCCGCGCCGGATGCTCGGGCGCGATGTTGAGCGCGTCGAAATTGTACCAGTCGGTCTCGATCTGCGGCCCTTCGGCCACGGCAAAGCCCATATCGGCGAAGATCGCCGTGCATTCCTCGGTCACCTGGCTGACCGGGTGGATCGTGCCGCGCGGACGGTGGCGGGCGGGCAGCGTGACGTCCAGCCACTCGGCCTTGAGCCGCTCGTCGAGCGCCGCATCCTCCATCGCCGCCTTGCGCGCGCGCAGCGCCGCGTCCAGCTCGTCCTTCAGGACGTTGAGCGCCTTGCCATAGGTCTGGCGCTCCTCGGGCGACATCTGGCCCAGCTCGCGCATCTTCAGGCTGATCTCGCCTTTCTTGCCCAGGGCAGCGAGGCGGACCTCCTCCAGCTGGGCGGCGTCGGCGGCACCGGCAATCCGGGCGAGATAGGTGTTGCGCAGGTCTTCCATCCGAGCCTCCTGAACTCCGCGCCCCTGCTATCCGTGACGTGGCGTGATTGCAAGCGCACAGCCTTGTTGCCGCGGGGGCGGCGGGCAAGAATGGCGCGGTTCGGGCAGGAGGATCCCATGACGCACCCATCCAAGGTTCCGGCCAATCCCTGGCTGGTGCTCGCGGGCCTGTCGCTGGGCGTGCTGGTGACCAACGGCTTCGGCCGCTTCGCCTATGGGCTGATCCTGCCGGCGATGCGCGCCGATCTCGACTGGACCTATGCTCAGGCGGGCTGGCTGAACACCGCCAATGCGCTGGGCTATATCGCCGGGGCCGTGGGCACCATGCTGGCGCTGAGGCGCCGCGGCCCGGCGGGGCTGTTTGCGCTGGGGCTGGCGGTGACGGCGGTGGCGCTGGTCGCGACCAGCGCCCTGCCCGCGCTCTGGTGGCAGAGCCTGTGGCGCTTCCTGACCGGGCTTTTCGGCGCGCTGTCCTTCTCTACCGCCGGGGCGCTGGCGGCGCGGCTCTGGGCCGACAACCCGCGGCTCAACGCGCTGGGGATCGCCATCCTCTTCGGCTCGGGCGGCGGCTCGGCCATCGTGCTCTGCGGCGCCACCCTGCCGCCGATGCTGGCCGCATGGGGCGACGGGTCCTGGCGCTGGGCCTGGGTGATCGTCGGCGTCCTGAGCCTGGCTATGGCGCCACTGGGCCTGTGGGCGGCGCGTCGCGCCCCCGTGCCCCCCAGGCGCGAGGTCAGCGCGCCGCCTCTGCCCTCCGGGCGGATGCTGGCGGAATACGCGGGCTACGCGGGTTTCGGGCTGGGCTATATCGTCTATCTCACCTTCCTCTCGGCCTGGATGAAGGAACAGGCCGCCTCGCCCCTGCAGGTGGCGCTGGTCTGGGTGCTGCTGGGCGGCTGCATCACCCTCTCGCCGATGCTCTGGCGGGGCGTCTTCGCTCGACATGCCTCGGGCCGGCCGCTGGCCATGGTCCTGAGCGGCATCGCGCTGGGCTCGGCCCTGCCGGTCCTCTGGCCCACGCTGCCGGGGCTGGTGGTTTCCGCCGTGATCTTCGGCAGTTGCGTATTCATGGCCCCCTCGGCGGTGACCAATTTCTCGCGCAAGAACCTCCCGCCCGAGAGCTGGGGCAGCGCCATCTCGCTCTTCACCGTGGTCTTCGCCGTGGCCCAGACCATCGGCCCCTATGCCGCGGGCGCATTGGGCGATCTGACGGGCAGCATCGGCACCAGCCTCCTCGCCGCCTCGGCGATCCTCCTGGCCGGCGCGGCGGTCGCGGCGCTGCAAAAGCCACTCTAGCCCCGCCGAGCCCGTTCACGGCATCTTAAGACGCCGCGTGTTCTCCTGATCCCCCACCGATGGGAGAGCTGAAGGGAAGCCTGCGCATGCCTGACCGGACGAGTGATCGCCTGCTCCAACTCGCGCCCTTCGTGACGATCGGGCTGGTCGTGGCCGGGTTGATCGCCAATCTGGCCGGCGGGCCGCGCCCGGGACCGGCCCTGTCGCTGCCGACCGCGCTGGCCTATGCCCTGCTGGCAATCCTTTGGCATCAGGACCTGACACGGCCCGCGCATCGGCGCCACCCGCGGCTGACCCTGATCCTGGCCCCGGCCATCGCCGCCCTCTGCCTGCTGACCCTCGCCGACCGCTGGACCGGGATCCTCGGCGGCACGCTCGACGCGGCGGTACGGACCGCCGAGCTGGGCCAGTTCGGCCTCAACGGCCATGTGTCGAGCAAATCGCTCCTCTTCATCGCCGCCTGCGCTCTTGCGCTCCTCGGCACGCGGCGCAACCGTCCTCTGGCGAGCCTGTTCGTGCTGGCGCTGCTGGCGATCTGCAACGTGGCGGTGGTCGATCTGGCGATGGCCGGGGCGCTGTGGGACCGCGAATTGTCGGTCTGGTCGACGCTGGCGGCCTTCACCCTGACGCTCGCCGCCACCCTGCGCCTGCGCGAGCGCAGCCTCTTCTCCCCCCTCTTCCTGCCCGGCCCCGCCGGCATGGCGCTGCGCCTCATGGCCGGGCTCTCGCTGGTCATGCCGATGCTGGCGGGCTGGATCTATGCCTATCTGATGGCCCCCAAACCGCAGGAGGTCGATCTCATCGCCAAGCTTCTCGGCGGGCTGGGCTGGGTGATGTTCCAGATGACCTTCCTTCTGGGCTTGATCATCGCCCGTCAGCTGCGCAAGACCGAAGCGACCGCGCAGCGGGACCCACTGACCGGGCTGCTGAACCGGGCCGGGATCGCCGCGGCAGTGCGGGGGGTCAAGGCGGATGTCGCGGGCGTCCTGATGACCGAGGTCGATGGCTTCGCCGGCCTGAACGACGCGCTCGGTAATCCGAGGGGCGAAACGCTCCTGCGCGATATCGCGGCGGCGATCCGGGCCGAGATGCCGGAAGACGACGCGATCATCGGCCGCCTGTGGAACGACGAATTCCTGATCGTCGTGCCGAACCTGGTGCTGCCCCAGCTGGAGCAGCGGGCCGAGGCATTGCGGCAGGCCGTCGCCCGCCTGCCGCCTCTGGCGACCGGCGAAGGGCTGCACCACCCTCGGCTCACGGTCGGCTGTGCGACCTACATTCCATCCAGAATGTCTTTCAACGCGCTGCTGAACGACGCCGACAGTGCCCTGCACTGGGTCACCACCGCCCGCCGCGACTGGTTCACGGAGGCGGAAGCGACGGATCAGGCCCCGCCTGCCTCCCCGCCGGAGGACGCAAGCGCGGTCCCCGCAGCGGCGGCCCGGGCGCGCTGAGGGCTAAGGGGCCTCGGCCATCAGGGTCTTGGCGCGGGCAGGCCTCAGCGCTGCGGCGCGCTCAGATGGGCGATCACCGCTTGCGCGGTCTCCGCGTCACGCACGCGGAGCGAGACTTCGCCCTTCGGCGTGACATGGGCCGTCGGGAAGGCGGCGCGCACGGCGTCGGTTTCGACCAGGCGGTCGCGGAACGCGGGCTTGCGGAAGTACCACAGCACCCATTCCTCGTTCAGCACGGCCGAGAAATACCAGAAATCCCCGTCCTCGATGCGCAATTCATGGGCGATGAAGCCCTTGGATGTCGCCCGCGCGGTCAGCCCGCCCGGATACTCGGCATGGGCGAAGGCGGTGAAAGCATCGCGCACGCCCCCCGCAGGGGCATGCGCGACATGGGTCTCGAAGTCGTCGGGATTGAGGAGCAAGGTCACTGATCCAGGAACGAGCGCAGCTTGCGGCTACGGCTCGGATGTTTGAGCTTCCGCAGAGCTTTGGCTTCGATCTGCCGGATCCGTTCGCGGGTCACGCTGAACTGCTGGCCGACCTCTTCGAGCGTGTGGTCGGTGTTCATGCCGATGCCGAAGCGCATCCGCAGAACCCGCTCCTCGCGCGGGGTGAGCGAGGCCAGAACCCGCGTCGTCGTCTCGCGCAGGTTCTCCTGAATGGCGGAATCGAGGGGCAGAACGGCGTTCTTGTCCTCGATGAAATCGCCAAGCTGGCTGTCTTCCTCGTCGCCGATCGGCGTCTCCAGGCTGATCGGCTCCTTGGCGATCTTCAGCACCTTGCGGACCTTGTCGAGCGGCATCTGCAGCTTCTCGGCCAGTTCCTCGGGCGAGGGCTCGCGGCCGATCTCGTGCAGGATCTGGCGCGAGGTGCGCACCAGCTTGTTCATCGTCTCGATCATGTGGACCGGGATACGGATGGTCCGCGCCTGATCGGCGATCGAGCGGGTGATGGCCTGCCGGATCCACCAGGTGGCATAGGTCGAGAACTTGTAGCCGCGACGATACTCGAACTTGTCGACGGCCTTCATCAGGCCGATGTTGCCTTCCTGAATGAGATCAAGGAATTGCAACCCGCGGTTGGTGTATTTCTTGGCAATCGAGATCACCAGACGCAGGTTGGCCTCGACCATTTCCTTCTTGGCCTGACGCGCTTCCTTCTCGCCCTTCTGCACCTGGCTGACGATGCGGCGGAATTCCGAGATGTCGACGCCGACGTAGCGGCCGACCTCGGCCATGTCCTCGCGCAGCTCGACCACCTTGTCGCCGTGCCGCTCGAACAGCGTCGCCCAGCCGCGGCCCTTGGCCTTGGCCATCCGGTCGCACCAGGTCGGGTCCAGCTCGTAACCGCGGTATTCGTCGATGAATTCGCGGCGGTTGATCCGGGCGGCATCGGCAATCTTCACCATCGCCGAATCGATGGTCATGATCTTCTTGTTGATGCCGTAGAGCTGGTCGATCAGCGCCTCGATCCGGTTGTTGTGCAGGTGAAGCGAGTTCACCAGCTCGACGATTTCCGAGCGCAGCTTCTGATAGGCGGTCTCTTCGGCGGCGGAAAAGCGGGCCTTTTCCTGCAGCGTTGCCTGCATCCGCTGATGCTGCATCTCTTCCAGCATGTCGTAGTCGCGGGCGATCTGGTCCAGCGTCTCCAGCACGCGGGGCTTGAGCGAGGATTCCATCGCCGCAAGCGACATGCTCGACTGGTCGAAATCGTCGTCGTCCTCGTCCGAACTGGAGATCGGATTGCCGTCGGCGTCGAGTTCGGGTTCCGCCCGGCGGGCCGCGCGCGGCTGGCCGTCGCTGTCGGCGCCACCGACGCCTTCGACCACCGGGCCGTCCTCGTCGTCGTCCAGCGCATTGCCGAAGGTCGCCTCGAGGTCGATGACCTCGCGCAGCAACACCTCTTCGGACAGGAGTTCGTCGCGCCAGATGATGATCGCCTGGAAGGTCAGCGGGCTTTCGCAAAGCCCGGCAATCATCGTGTTGCGACCGGCCTCGATCCGCTTGGCGATGGCGATCTCGCCCTCGCGGCTCAGCAGTTCGACCGAGCCCATCTCGCGCAGGTACATGCGCACCGGGTCATCGGTGCGGTCCAGCGTCTCGCTGCCGCCCGAGGCCACGACCAGTTCGGTCGAGCCCGAAGCGGTGGCTTCCGGCGCGTCGGGGGTTTCCCCCTCTTCGGCTTCTTCTTCTTCGACGACGTTGATGCCCATTTCCGAGAGCATGGACATGACGTCCTCGATCTGCTCGGACGAGACCTGATCCGGCGGCATCACCTGGTTGAGTTGCTCATAGGTGATGAACCCCCGCTCGCGTGCGGCGGCGATCATGCGCCGGACCGAGGCCTGGCTCATGTCGAGGGTAAATTCGCTGTCCTGATCTTCGGGCTTCGCGTCGTCGGTATCTTTGGCGACCATGGTTCCTCCGGGCAGGGGACGAGGCGTGATTCGGCTTTTTCACAGAGATAGCCCTTGGGCGGGCCGAATCACAGGGGGCGTGGCAAGATTCACTGATTCGGGGGCCGCCGACTCACGGCGGCCCGGGTCTTCGCTTCTTTTTCACCCAGACCTGGGCGTCGATAAGAGACTGAAGTTGCGCCGCAAGCTCGGCGCGGTCCTCGCCCAGATCGGTCGTTGATTCGTTGCTCGCACCGCGTCCGGCACGGTCCAGCGCCGCCGCCGTCTGGCCAAGCCGCCAGGTCAGCGTGTCGTCGGGGATGTCCTCGATCTCGGCGGCGAGTTCGTTCAGCTCGCGCTTGAGAGCGCGGCGCGAAAGCAACACCTGGAAGTCCTCGGTCAGGCAATTGCGCACGAAATCGGGCGCAACCTCGGGGCGCAGCATCGGTGCGATGGCCACATGCGGCAGCGCATGCAGTGTCGCCAGCGCCTCGCCCGCGCGCTCGGCCAGCACCTCGCGGCTGGGGGCCGGGTCCTCGTGTGCGGCGGCAAGCAGCACGGCCTGCAGGCGGCGGTGATCCTCGCGCCGGGGCTCCAGATCGACCAGCGGTCCGTCAAAATCGGTAATCAGGACGGGATGGGCGAACAGCGTGGCCAGGATCAGCGCCTCGCGCAGATCCTCGTCCGCGCCCTCGGCCCCGGCGGCCAGCAACGAGCCGCGGGTGCCGGGCAAGGGGGCGGTGGATCCCCCGCCCTTCTTGTCCCAGCCCTTCTTGTCCCAGCTGCCCTTGCGACCCGGACGGAACCCGCCGCCGCTGTCGCCGGAAAAGAGCGTCCGGCGCTGCTGGCGGAAATCCTCGGCGTAATGCTCGCGCAGGTTCGGGTCGGTGATGCGGTTCAGCATCTCGCGCAGGCGCCGGTCCAGCGCCGCGCGCCGTTCCGGGCTGTCGAAGACCTGGCCCTGGATCTCGCGGTCCCACAAGAGCCGGGCCATGGGCACGGCACGGTCGAGCACCGCCTTCATCGCGCCCGCGCCCTGCGCCTTTATCAGGTCGTCGGGGTCCTGCCCGCCGGGCAGCAGGGCAAACCGCAGCCCCTGCCCCGCCGTGACCAGCGGCAGCGCCAGATCGGCCACCCTGAGCCCGGCCCGCAGCCCTGCCGTGTCACCATCGAGCGCGATCACCGGCTCTTCATGGAGGCGCCACATCAGGCGCAGCTGATCCTCGGTCACCGCGGTGCCGAGGGGCGCCACCGCGCCCTCGAAGCCCGCGTTGACCAAGGCGATCACGTCCATATAGCCCTCGGCCACGATCAGCGGCTGGCCCTTGCCGGTGGCATTGCGGGCGGGCGCGTGGTTGAAGAGCGCGTTGCCCTTGTGGAAAAGCGGCGTCTCGGGCGAATTCAGATACTTGGCCCGCGCATTCGGGTCCATCGACCGGCCACCGAAGGCGATGCAGCGCTCGCGCCCGTCGCGGATCGGGAACATGATGCGGCCCCGGAACCGGTCATAGGGCGCGCCGCCGCCGTCGGGCGTGGCGCAGAGCCCGGCCTCGATAATCAGCTCGGGTGCGATCCCGGCCTGCGTCAGGTGCTGGAACAGCGCCTGCCGCTGATCGGGGGCAAAGCCGATCTCCCAGCGTTCGCGCTGCTGGGCGCTGAGCCCGCGCCGGTCGAGATAGGCCCGCGCCTCGGCCGCCTGGGCACCGTTCAGCTGCATGCGGTAGAAGCGGACCGCCTTTTCCATCACCTCGACCAGCGTGGTGCGCCGGTCGTCGCGCTGGCGCTGGCCGGGGTCGCGGGCGGGCATGGTCATCCCGGCCTCGCGCGCCAGCGTCTCCACCGCCTCCATGAAGCCGAGGTTCTGGGTTTCCTGAATGAACTTCAGCGCGTCACCCTTCGCCTGACAGCCGAAGCAATAGTAATAGCCCTTGCGGTCGTCGACGTGGAACGAGGCGGTCTTTTCATGATGGAACGGGCACGGCGCCCAGAGGTCGCCCTTGCCCTGGTTCGACTTCCGCAGATCCCAGGTCACGGCACGGCCGACCACCTGCGCGATGGACACGCGCGAGCGCAGTTCCTCCAGAAATCCGGGCGGCAGCGACATGAATTCCGGCTCTCGGGGTTGTTGGACCCATCATATAGGACGCGGCGGGCTGCCGCGCCACCATTGTGCGATCACGCTTTCCGCCGCGCCCTGCATCCGGGCCCCGGGGTGGCGGCAGAGGCTCAGGAAACGAACGGGGACCCGAAGGTCCCCGCAGCGTCCCGGTCCGGTCATTCCGCCGCCGCGTCGGGGGCGGGCTCGGTCGGTGCCTTGGGCTTGCGACTGCGCGGGGCGCGCGGCTTTTTCGGCGCGGCCGCGGCATCCGAGGGCGCCTCGGCTGCCGGAGCCTCGGGGACCTCGGCCTCGGGGGCCTTGGCTTCGGGAGCCTTGGGTTCGCGGACCCTGGGTTCACGGGCCCGGCTCTCGCGGGGCTGAGTTTCCCGGGCCTGAGCCTCGCCCGGAGCCGCCGTGGGCGCCATCACCTCGGGCTGGTCGCTGCGCCGCGATTCCGGCGTTTCGACCAGCATCGACTCGGGTTCGGCGGGGGCATCGTCGCGCGGATCGCTCGATTCGCGCTGCTGGCGGCGTTCCTCGAAGCGGCGGTTGCGCTCCTGCTTCCAGGACGGGCGCTGGTCACCCTCGCCTTCGCCACCCTCACCGCGCTGATCCCGCGGCTCGTTGCGGCGGTTCTGCTGGTTGTTCTGGTGGCCCTGGCCGCCGTTGTTGTTCTGGTTGCTGGCGTTCTGGCCGCCATTGTTCTGGCCGTTGTGGTTCTGGGCGTTTCCGCCCTGCCCACCGCCATTCTGGCCGTTGTTCTGGCCGCCGTTGCCGGGGTTCTGGCCGCCCTGGAACTGCTGGTCGCGCCGCTGTTCGGCCTCACGCGCCAGTTCGGCCTGGGCCTCGTTCAGCATGCGGGTGTAATGCTCCGCGTGCTGGAGGAAATTCTCGGCCGCGACCCGGTCACCCGAGAGCTGGGCATCCCGCGCGAGCACCGAATACTTGTCGATGATCTGCTGCGGAGTGCCACGCACCTTGCCCTCCGGGCCCGACGAATCGAACACCCGGTTGACGATGTTGCCCAGCGAGCGCGGACGGTTCTGTTTGGAGCGCGAACGTTTGTTCGATGGTCTCATGAAATCGAGTTCCGGCCTTGGTCGGGTCGCTTGACCCCAAGGCTTCGCCCGAAAGGGCGCGTCAGGGTCAGTCAGTCTGGATTAGCGTGCTCTGGGGCGAAGCGACAAGCGGTGCGACCACTCCCGGCACACCCCGGACTAACCACGCGCCCGGGATCGAGACAAGCCCGAAAGTGGAAAAAACCTGTGAACATCGGCGTCTTTTCGCACAAACGTGGCGGAAAAGGCGCAGAACCGGCCTAGCGGGGCCAATGCGCCGAAACCACGCGGTCACGGCCGTCGAAATCGGGGTGCAGGGCGATTCCCTGCAATCCGGCCGCCGCCATCAGCCCGGCGACCGCCGCGCCCTGGGTCGGCCCGATCTCGACCATCAGCCGACCGCCCGGGGTCAGATGCGCCCCGGCGCCCCGGGCAATGGCGCGATAGGCATCGAGCCCGTCGCCCCCCGGGGTCAGCGCCATCCGCGGCTCGCGCAGCACTTCGGGCGAAAGCTCCGCCATCTCGGCCTCGGCGATATAGGGCGGGTTCGAGACGATCAGATCGAACCGCCCCTCCACCGGCCCGAACCAGTCGCCCTGCCGGAACGCCGCGCGCGCGCTCAGCCCCAGGGTGGCGGCATTCCCCTCGGCCACGGCCAGCGCCGCGGGCGACAGGTCGCAGCCCAGCCCCCGCGCCGCGGGACGCTCGGCCAGCAGCGTCAGCAGGATCGCCCCCGACCCGGTGCCGAGGTCGAGGACCCGCGTGAAGGGCGCGCCCAGCGCCTCGGCGATCAGCGTCTCGGTCTCCGGGCGCGGGTCCAGCACATCGGCGGTGACGTGGAACCCGCGCCCCCAGAAGAGCCTGCGCCCGGTGATATGGCTGACCGGCTCGCGCGCCGCCCGGCGGGCGATGGCCTCCCCGAACGCCACCTGTTCCGCCCCGGCCGGATCGCGCAGGACCAGCGTCAGGCGGTCGGGCGCGATGCCCAGCGCATGGGCCAGCAGCAGCCGCGCATCGCGGGGCGCGTCGGCGATCCCGGCGGCGTCCAGCCGCTGGATGGCCTGCGCCAGCGCCTCGCGCAAGATCATCGGGCAATCCCTTGGAAACCCGGGGCGCTCATGCCTCCAGCTCCGCCAGCCGCTCGGCCTGGTCCTGGGCGATCAGCGGCTCGACGACACCATCCAGATCGCCGCCCAGGATCTGCGGCAGCGCATAGAGCGTCAGGTTGATCCGGTGATCGGTCAGCCGGCCTTGCGGGAAATTATAGGTGCGGATGCGTTCCGAGCGATCGCCCGACCCCACCTGCGCCTTGCGGTCGGCGGCGCGGGCATCGGCCTGCTTGCGGCGCTCCAGATCAAAGAGCCGGGCGCGCAGCACCTCCATGGCCAGACGCCGGTTCTGGTGCTGCGATTTCTCGGCCGAGGTGACGACGATGCCGCTGGGCAGGTGGGTGATCCTGACCGCCGAATCGGTGGTGTTGACGTGCTGGCCGCCCGCGCCCGAGGCCCGCATCGTGTCGATGCGGATGTCGCTGTCGGGGATCTGCAGGTCGACCTCGCTCGCCTCCGGCAGGACGGCGACGGTCGCGGCCGAGGTATGGATGCGCCCGCCCGATTCGGTGACCGGCACGCGCTGCACCCGGTGGACACCCGATTCGAACTTGAGCCGGGCAAAGACCCCCTCGCCCACCACCCGCATCACCGCCTCGCGCAGGCCGCCAAGCTCGGTCGCGGTCTCGGAAATCACCTCGCAGCGCCAGCCTTTCAGATCGGCATAGCGCTGGTACATCCTGAGGAGATCCGCGGCGAAAAGCGCCGCCTCCTCGCCGCCGGTGCCCGGCCGGATCTCCAGGATCGCGGGCCGCCCGTCGGCGATGTCACGCGGCAGCAGGGCGATCTTCAGCTCGGCCTCCAGCGCCGGGATCGTCTCGTCCAGCGCTGCCAGTTCCTCCTGCGCCAGCGCTTTCATCTCGGGATCGGCCAGCAGTGCCTCGGCCTCGGCCTTTTGCGCCAGCGCAACGCGCCAGGCGGCAATCGCCGCGACCACCGGCTTCAACCCCTGATATTCGCGCCCGATCTCGGCAAGCGCCGCGGGGTCGGCCCCGGCGGCGAGCTGCGCTTCGAGATACTCGAAGCGCCGGGTGATCTGGTCAAGCGTGTCACGGGGCAGCATGGGCCGGGTTTGCCGCCCAAGCCCCGGCGCGTCAAGGGGCCAGCCTGCCGCCTTCTTTGTTCCCTAAATATCCTCGGGGGTATCCAAAGGGGGTGGAAAACCCCCTTTGGCGGGGGGTGCGGGGGGCTGGCCCCCCGCCGCCGGTCGCCCGAGAAGCCCGCGCCAGCGGGGGCCGAGGGCGAAACCCCTCGGCGCCGCCTCACATCCCGGCCAGAGCCCGCAGCGCACCCCAGATCTGGCTCGATTGCACCGTGACCTCGGCCGTGCTGCCGACCGGCGCGGTCAGCGGGCGTTCGGGGCGGATCTCGACCCGGGCGTAGCGACCGGCGGCAAAGACATCGTCGTCGAGCCCGGCATAGCCCGGCCAATGCGGATCGAAACTCACCCGCTCGACGGTGCCTGCCATCGAGGTGCCATCGGCCAGCCGGATCCGCGCATGGTTGCCGACCGCGACCTCGCGCGCCTCGTTGCCCAGCAGCAGCGCATGCACGCTCGCCGCCTCACCGGCGGTCAGGACGGCCAGCGGCATGCCGGGGTCGACCCAATCGCCGTTGTGATGGTTGAGCGTCAGCACCGTGCACTCGCAGGGCGACAGGATCGGCGCGCCGGGCTGGCCCTCGCCGGGCGGAACCGGCATGGCGGCGAGTTCGGCGGCGATGACGGTGAGGCGCAGATCGGCGGCGTCGAGCGCGCGTGCATTCTCCTGCGCCGCGCCCTCGGTCTCGCCCAGCGCCGCCTGCACCGCGCGCTCGCGCAGCGTCTCGCGCTCGGCGCTGAGCGTCGCCTGTTCGGCCAGCAGCGCCTGACGGCGGCGGCCGGTCTCGGTCAGCGAGAAGTCGATATCGGTCTGGCGGATGGTGCCCAGACGCTCGCCCAGCGCCACGGCCCGGCCCTCGGTCACGCTCAGATCGGTGACGAAGCCGGCTTCGGGCGCCCCCATCTCGGTGGCGGCGACGGTGACCGCACCGAAGCGCGAGGCGATCGAGGATTGGGCGTTCCAATAGACCCCGCCCGCGATCAGCGCGGCCAGCGCCAGCGACAGCCTGAGGCCGATGGCAAAGCCGCTGCGGGGCTTGCGGGGGTCGGCTTGCGGCGCCTCGGCCACCGGCGCAGCGGCGGCGGCCGGGCTTTTCGGCTTCGGCTGCAGGACCGGCGAGGGATAGGGCCAGGCCTCGGCTTCGGGCTGACGGGGGGCAGGCGCGGGCGGCGGGGCGTAAGGCGGCGGCGGGGCGTAGTGTTGCGGAGCCTGGGGCGGCAGGGCGGCGTCGGTTTCCTCGAACATCTCGGCCAGCGCCCGGGCCTGATTGGCCAGCGCGTGTTCGGCGATGCGGCGCAGGACTTCGGCCTGCGCGGGTTCGAGGTCGATGAAGGCATAACGCGCCGGGCGCACGCCGGGATCGGTCTCGGCCGCGACCTGCACCTGCAGGGCCAGCCGCGTCACCCCCCGGGCGATCATCAGCGTCACGTCGGTGATCGGCGCCTCCTCGGCGCCCGGCAGCGGCGCGGCGAGGGTGAAGCCGTAGACGCTCCAGGTCTGGGTCGCGTATTCGAGGCCGCGGAAGGCCACCGCCATCGGCTCCCGCACCAGACCGGCGCCGCGCTGGGCGGCGGCACGGCGCGGTGAGGCGGGCTGGCGGGCAGCGCTGCGGGCTTCGGCCGCGTCGTTTTCCCAATCCTGCAGCGAGGCGCCGCGCGGAGCGGAGGACGCGGCAGAGGACGGGACCGCATGGCGAAACGGCGCCTGCTCGGCGAAGCTCGGGGCGGGCATGGCGCCGGGATAGGCGGCCTCGGCCTCGTATTCCGGCTCGAAGCCCGCTTCGGGCACGGAGCCCGGGTAGCTCGCCTCCAGCCCCGCGGGCTGGGCGGCCACGGCCTGCCCCCCGGCGTGGCGGTGATAGACCGGACCGGCGATGGCGTGGTCGTAGCCGGTGTCGCCCCCCACGGCCAATGCCTGGCGCTGGAAGCCGTAGCCGGGAATGTAATGCTCGACCGGGGCGCGCAGGGCCTCGGCCTGCGGTGCCTGCGCGACCGTGCGGACCATCGGGCGCGATGCGGCGAGGGGCTGCAGCACCGGATCGGGCGCCGTCAGGCGCGCGGCGATCTCCTGCTCGGCGCGTTCGGGGGTGCGGGGCGTTTCGGGCGCGCGGGCCACGGGCGCGGCGGCGCGGGGCGCCGGGGCGGGCTGTCGGCGCGGATAGACCGGCGGCTGCACGATGGGCGGCAGCTCGCGCGTCGGCCGGTCGGGCTTGGCGCCGCCCAGATCGAGGAAATCCTCGGGATCGAAGGGATCACGCCCCATGGCGGCCTCCGATCGCAAGGGGGGCAGAGGGGCGCAGCCCCCCCAGGCAGGGGCCCGCCATGCGCCGCCCGGTCAGGCACGGACCCTGGCGGAGGAGATGGATCGAAAGCGCGGCCATGCCCGAACTCGCCTCAAAGATGTGGAAGCCCGGGCGACTCACCCGGAATCGCTTCCCTGTTCATCTTGTTCTCGTCACCAATCGGGGCGAAATTGAGACACAGTATCGAAAAATGCGTGAACGATCCCGCAGGCATGGCCGATGTCGCCGCAGGGCCGAGCCCGGGGGATTGCGGTCAGCCCGCCGCCAGCCGGGCCAGAACCCGCTGGCGGCCCAGCGCGCTGTCATGGTCCGAAACGGCGAGCAAGGGCGCCAGACGGCGCAGCAGCGCGTCTTCCTCCGGGTCTCGGTCGCGGTCGATCAGCACGATCTCCCACAGCGCCTCCATCAGCCGGATGCGCTCGTCCTCTTCCATGGCGAATTTCACCACCCGGGTGAAGCGCACGATATCGGCGGCGGCGGCCTGTGCGGCCTCGCCCTTTTCGCACAGCAACTCGGCCTCGGGATGTTCGAGCCCGAACATGTGTTCCAGAAGCGCGACGACAGCGCGGCGCTCCTCGGGCTTGTATTGGTCGTCGGCGCGGGCGGCATCGACCAGCAGCGCGGCGACGGCGACATCGGCGGAAACCTCGGACCGCGGGGCGGCATCGGGACGGAACAGGCTGCGAAGGGCGTCAATCATGCCCCCAAGATGCGCGTTCCGGCCGCCGGGGACAAGCGCCCCCGCGACACGCCAGCGTGAGGCCCCTGCCCCGCCGGACCTGGCACCTAGGCGCGGGAGGACGGCAGCGTCTCCTGCAGAGAGCGCAGCTTGCCCTCCAGATGCGCGGCCAGCAGCTGCCCCAGCCCCTCGGCATCGCGGGCGGTGAGCGCCGCCAGGATCTCGCGGTGTTCCTCGATCGCGTGCTGCCAGCGGGTGCGGGACATGTTGGCCATGAAGCGCGCGCGCCGCACCCGGCCCGAGAGCGAGCGATGCGTGCCGATCAGCGCCTCGTTGCCGCTGCCCTGCAGGATCGCCTCGTGAATCGCCTGGTTGGTGCGGAAATAGGCGCTGATGTCGCCCGCCTCGTATTCGGCCTCCATCCGGGCCTGAAGATCGGCGATGGCGGCGATGCCCGCCTCGGTCATCCGGGCCGCGGCCTTGCGCCCGGCCAGCGATTCCAGCGCCATCAGCACCTCGAAGACCTCGGCCAGCCCCTCGGCGCTGATCTCGGCCATGCGCACGCCGCGGTTGGGCGTCCAGGTCAGCAGGCCTTCGGAGGCGAGCACCTTCAGCGCCTCGCGCAGCGGCGTGCGCGAGACGCCATAGGCACTGGCCAGCGCCTGCTCGTTCACCTTCTCGCCCGGCTTCAGCGGGCCTTCGGTGAAATAGCTGCGCAACTGCTCGACCAGCTGGTCATGGAGCGAGGGGCGGTGGATCGGCTGGAGCAAGGTCATCGGGTCCGCTGGGGCTGCGATCATTGTTTCCTGCATTTCCGGGCAAGACAAGGGGAGCCCGTCGCGAATTGAATGCTTGATTCTGTATTTTGAATACAATATGCACGATTCTCAGGGAAGACAAGACGATCCGGCCCGTTGCGGCCGGAGGGGGAGCCAAGACATGACCGGACGCCATCACCTGTTCATTCCGGGGCCCAGCGCCCTGCCCGATGACGTGATGCGGGCCATGGACCGGCCGACCATCGACCACCGCGGCCCGGCCTTTCAGGCGCTGGCCCATGACGTGCAGGACGGCCTGCGCTGGATCTTCGGCTGCGCGGGGCCGGTGGTGACTTATCCCGCGTCCGGCAGCGGCGCCTGGGAGGCGGCGCTGGTCAACACGCTGTCCCCGGGCGATCAGGTGCTGATGTATGAAAGCGGGCAATTCGCCAGCCTCTGGGCCGAGATCGCCGGGCGCCTGTCGCTCAAGGCCGAGATCCTGCCGGGCGACTGGCGCCGGGGCGCCGAGGCCCAGCGCATCGAGGACCGGCTGCGCGCCGATCCCGGGCACAGGATCCGCGCCGTCTGCGTGGTGCATAACGAGACCTCGACCGGCTGTACCGCCGACATTCCGGCGATCCGCGCCGCCCTCGACGCGGCCGGGCATCCGGCGCTGCTGATGGTCGATACGATCTCGTCCCTGGGCTCGATCCCCTACCGCGCCGATGACTGGGGCGTGGATGTGACGGTCGGCGGCTCGCAGAAGGGGCTGATGCTGCCGCCCGGGATTTCCTTCAACGCGCTGGGGCCGAAGGCGCTGGAGGCGGCGAAGACCGCCACCCTGCCCCGCTCGTACTGGGCCTGGGAGCCGGTGATCCGCCTGAATGCGGACGGCTTCTTCCCCTACACGCCCGCCACCAACACGCTGTTCGGCCTGCGCGCCGCGCTTGCCATGATGCGGGCCGAGGGGCTGGAGGCGATCTTCGCCCGCCACCGGCGCCTGGCCCGCGCGACGCGCGCCGCCGCCACCGCCTGGGGGCTGGAGCTGCAATGTGCGGTGCCGTCCGAATATTCCGCGGCCCTGACGGCGCTTCGGGTTCCCGAAGGCGCCTCGGCCGACCGGCTGCGTCAGGTGGCGCTGGCCTCGTTCGATCTATCCTTGGGTAACGGGTTGGGAAAACTCGCCGATCGCGTGTTCCGCATCGGCCACCTCGGGCATCTCAACGACCTGTCGCTGATCTCGGCGCTGGCGGGGGTGGAAATGAGCCTTGGCCTCGCCGACATCGCCCACCAGCGGGGCGGCGTGGCGGCGGCCATGGGCGTCATGGCCGAGGCACAGCGGCAGGGAGAACCGGCATGAGAACGCATCGTCTGGTCCGGGAAATCCCCGTCGAAAGCCGTTATGACATCCTGGTGGCGGGCGGCGGCCCGGCCGGCACGGCGGCGGCCATCGCCGCCGCGCGGCTGGGCGCCCGGGTGCTGCTGGCCGAGGCGCAGGGCTGCATGGGTGGCATGGGCACCTCGTCCTATGTCACCACTTTCGGGCCGATGGGCGACGGCGAGAAGGCGCTGGTCGGCGGTTTCTGCCGCGAGCTGGTGGAATCGATGCACCAGCGCGGCTATCTCGGCCCCGGCGTGACGCCCGATTTCTGGCACAAGCATTACAACCGCTGGATCCCCTTCCACCCCGAGGGGCTGAAGCGCCTTCTGGACGAAAAGGCCACCGAGGCGGGTGTCGACGTGCGCTATTTCACCCGGGTCATTGATTGCGAGACGGACGGCCAGCGGATCACCGGCGCCGTGCTGAGCAATGTCGAGGGCTATAGCTTCGTCGAGGCAGGCGCCTTCATCGATTGCACGGGCGATGCGGCGCTGTCGGCGCTGGCCGGGGCGGAATGCAAGGTGGCGGGCATCGACTGGCCCGATACCGCACCCGGCACCCTCTGCTCGCTGGTGGGCGGGGTCGACTGGGACGACCCGGCCTATCAGGGCGGGGTCGAGGCGATGGATGCGGTGAAGCTGCGGGTCCGCAAGGAGATCCTGCCGCAGGCGGTGGCGGACGGCCATTTCTCGGAACATTTCCGCTTCATCCCCGGCATGAACAAGCTGGGCGAGAGCATCGCCAACATCAACGCCGGCCATGTCTACGGGCTGAACGGTCTGGACAGCCAAAGCCTGTCCGAGGGGATGATGCGCGGCCGGGTCGTGGCGCAGGAGTTCGTGGATTTCTACCGCAAATACGTGCCGGGCTGTCAGGATATCGAACTGGTCTCGACCGCGCCGGTGATGGGCGTGCGCGACACGCGGCGGATCGTCGGCGAATTCACCCTGACCATCGAGGATTATCAGGCCCGCCGCCAGTTCCCCGATCAGGTCTGCGTCTACAACCGCCCGCCTGACAATCACCCGACGAACACCTCCGAGGCCGAATTCGAGCGTTTCAAGCGCGATTTCGAGGGCAACGGCAAGCTGGACCGCGGGGCCTCGGTCGGGATCCCCTATTCGATTCTGGTGCCGAAGGGGTGGGAGAACCTCTGGGTTGCCGGGCGCTGCCATTCCAGCGGGCACGCCGTCCACGGCTCGATCCGGGCGCAATCGGCGGCCTATATGATGGGTCAGGCGGCGGCGACGGCGGCCAAGCAATCGCTGGAGACGGGGCAGCCCGGCTGCGATCTGGATACCGAGGCGCTGGTCGGGCGCCTGCGCGCGCAGGGCTGCTACCTGCCGCAGACCGAGCTGAGCAAGACGATGACGCGCTGAAGGCAAGAATCACCCGCAGGGGTGAGGCATAAGGGGAGGAGACCACATGCCGAGAACTACCGTACTGGCCGGTCTGGCCGCGCTGACGCTGGGGGCGCCCCCGGCGCTGGCCGAGGACCGCTACGAAGGCGAGACGATCCGCATCGTCATCAACCTTGGTGCCGGGGGCTCGACCGGGGTGATGGCGCAGCTCTTCGCCAATCACTGGGCCGACCATATCCCCGGCAACCCCGATTTCATCGTCCAGCCGGTCACCGGCGGGGCCCAGATGGCCGGCATCATCGAGGCCCGCAACGCCCGCCCCGATGGCCTGACGCTGGCCTGGGTCAGCTGGTCGGGCCCGACCCGCGCCATCGGCCCGGCCTCGCAGAACGTCGACTGGTCGGATTTCGAGGTGATCGCCGGGATGGGCGTGCCGACCATGGCCTATATGCGCAACGACGTGGGCGGCGCCACGGTGACCGGCCCCGCCGATCTGCCCGGCCTCTCCGGGCTGCAGCTGGGCGGCTACCGGCCGGGCTCGTATCTCGACCTCATAGGGCGGATGTCGCTGGACCTGCTGGGGATCGAGTATGGCTACACCACCGGTTTCGGCGACGGGTCGAGCATCGTGGCGGCGCTCCAGCGCGACGAGGTGAATTTCCACGTCACCCCGGCGGGCAATTACTTCGGCGGGATCGAGGACAACGTGGTCGGCGCCGGGATCGGCCTGCCCTTGTGGTATTACGAACTGGCGGGGCCGGATGGCCAGCCGGTCGGGCTGGAGGGTTTCGGCGACATGCCGAGCTTTCGCAGCGTGGTCGAGGATCTGACCGGCGCCCCGCCCGAGGGTCCGCTCTATGACGCCATCGAATGGCTGAACCAGGGCATGGCGGGCACCACCTGGCTGATCGCCGCACCGCGCGGCGTCGATGCCGAGACGCTGGCGCTGCTGCGCGAAAGCTTCGCCGCCACCGTCGAGGAGCCCGCCTTCCGCGAGGCGGCGACGGCGACCGCGGGCTCGGTGCCGGTCTTCACCGGCCCGGCGCAGATGGAGACGATGATCGACGGGCTGCGGGCGGTCGATCCGGCGATTGCCGAAACGGTCACCTCCTATATCGCCAGCGGCACGCAGTAGGCGGGCCGCCGATGCGGCGCGGCCCCGCCCGTGCCGCATCGACGCCCTGGCAGGGGCCGGGACCGGGCGCGCGGCCATGGTGGGATGAAATCCCACCCTACGGGCGCCTGTAGGGTGGGATTTCATCCCACCGTCGCCCGCCCCGCAGCGGCCGCGCACCGGGGCACCACGACTTTCACCACGGGCAGGGGAGGCCCCGAGCATGATCGACGCATTCCTGAGCGGTCTGGGGCTGGTCTTCACCTGGCCCACCCCCCTCTATCTGGGTCTGGGGGTGCTGTTCGGCCTCTGGCTGGGCGCGGTGCCGGGCCTGGGCGGGATCACCGGCGTGGTCATCATCCTGCCCTTCACCTTCGGCATGGACACAGTGCCAGCGCTGGCCCTGATCCTCGGCGTCTTTGCGGTGACCGCCACCTCGGACACCATCGCCTCGGTCATGCTGGGCATCCCCGGCACCGCGGCCTCGCAGGCGACGGTGATGGACGGCTATCCGATGGCGCAGAAGGGTCAGGCGGCGCGGGCCTTCGGCGCGGCCTTCACCGCCTCGGCCATCGGCGGCGTGCTGGGCGGGCTGGCCATGGCGGCCTCGCTGCCCCTGATCCGGCCCTTGATCCTGTCTTTCGGCACGCCCGAATTCTTCCTGCTCGGCGCCTTGGGCCTGACCATGGTCGCCACGGTTTCGGGCGGCGCGGTCTCCAAGGGGCTGGCCGCCGCCGCCGCGGGCCTGCTGCTGAGCCAGGTCGGTTTCCCGGTGGCCAGCGAGGAGCCCCGCTACTGGTTCGAGATCATGTATCTGATCGACGGCTTCCCGCTGATCCCGGTGGTGCTGGGCCTCTTCGCCCTGCCCGAGATGCTGGACCTCGCCGTGCGCAATGCCTCCATCTCGCGCGTGGACCGGGACGAGACGGAATCCCTGACCGCCGGCATCCGCGACGCGCTGAGGAACTGGTGGCTGGTGATCCGCTGCTCGTGGATCGGCATCTATATCGGCATGCTGCCGGGCCTCGGCGGGATGATCGCCGATTGGGTCGCCTATGGCCATGTCGCGCAGAGCAAACGCGCGCCGGGCGAGCCGGAATACGGCACCGGCAACGTCCGCGGCGTCATCGCGCCCGAAGCCGCCAACAACGCCGTCCTCGGCGGGGCGCTGATCCCGACCGTCGGGCTGGGCATCCCCGGATCGGCCTCGATGGCGATCCTGCTTGGCGCCTTCACCATCCTCGGCCTCGCACCGGGCCGGGCGATGCTGAGCACCCAGCTCGACATCACCTTCTCGCTGGTCTGGATGCTGATCGTCGCCAATATCTTCGGCGCGGGGCTGCTGATGATCGTCAGCCGGCAGATGGCGCGTCTGTCGTTCGTCAGCGGGCATCTGATCGTGCCGGGGGTGATCCTGTTCGTCTTCATGGGCGCCTGGCTCGACACGCCCAGCATCGCCAGCTGGCTGACCGTGCTGGGCTTCGGCGCGCTGGGCTATCTGATGAAACGCGGCGGCTGGCCGAGGCCGGCGCTGGTGCTGGGCTTCGTGCTGGGGCCGGTGATGGAAAGCTCGCTGGTGCTGTCCTGGCAGAGCTTCTCGCCCGCCGACCTGCTGGCGCGGCCCCTGTCCATCGCGCTGGCGGTACTGCTGGTCGTGGCGCTGGTCTTCGCCATCCGCTCGACGCTGAAGGCGCGCGACGTGTCGTCGCTGCGCGCCGCCAGCCGGGCGTTGGGGGGACATCCGGCCTCGATCTTTCTGGGTCTGGCGCTGAGCGCCACCTTCCTTGCCGCCATCGCCCCGGCGCTGGGCTGGCCGCCCTCGGCCCGCCGCTTCCCGCTGGTCATCGCCCCGCTGGGCGCGCTCTTTGCCGCCGTGGCGCTGGTCACCGACCTGCGCGCCTGGCCCAAACGCCCGGCCAGCGAGGGCCGCGGCCCCGACCCCGAGACGCTGAAAAGCGCGGGGTTCCTGCTGGCCATCGGCGCCATGATCGCCACCGCCTGGGCCTTTGGCCAACCCGTGGCGCTGGTGGGCTTCGTCGCGCTCTACCTCGGCCTGGCCACCCGCCACCGGATCGGCTGGACGCTGCTCTATGCGGCCGGGGCGGCGCTGGCGCTCTATGTCATCTATCACCGCGTGCTGCATGTCCGCTGGCTGGAGCCCGCGCTGGCCCTCTGGGGCTGAGGCCGGGACCACCGGCATTCGTGGCAAATTCTCCGCATTCTCCGGCGAGGTGTTGAGACTTCGTAAATGACGACCGGCGATAAGGGGACGGTATCCCGCGCGGAGGGCCAGAAGGCCCGACTGCCATAGCCCGGGACGGCGACCGCATCCTTCACCCCCGGCCCTGCCCCATGACCCTTACCGACCCCATTGCGCGCGCCGCCCTGGCCGCCAGCCGCTTCGGGCTGGGCGCCCGTCCCACGACCCTGCAGGACATTGCCTCGGACCCGCGCGGGGCACTGGTGCAGGAACTGACTACAGGCTGGGTGCGGCGCCTGCGCGGCACCCAGTTGCCCGATCCGGCCCAGGCCGCCGCGACCGGCGCATCGGGCAGCTTCACCGATTACGAAGCGATCAACCGGGCCGAGACGATCGCCGCCTTCCACAAGCGCGTCTTCGCCCCGGTCGGCTTCTTCGAGCGGCTGGTCATGTTCTGGTCCAATCATTTCAACATGTCGGTCGAAAAGGCCGCACTGGTGCGCGGCATGCGCGGGGTGGTCGAACGCTACGTGATCCGCGGCACGGCGACGGGCCCGTTCGAGCGCATGCTGACCGCGATCCTGACCCAGGCGGCGATGCTGTGCTACCTCGACAATCAGGACTCGATCGGCCCCAACAGCCTGATCGGACTGCGGCGCGGCGCGGGCGTCAATGTCAACCTGGCGCGCGAGGTCCTGGAACTGCACACGCTGGGCTATGGCGCGGGCTATACCGAGGGCGACATCCTGCAGATGGCCTATATCCTCAGCGGCCACAGCTATGTCCGCGGATGGGAGGCCGACCGCAACCTGAACGGCGGCAGCGATGCGACCCGCGGCCAGTACATCTTTCGCGACGACTGGCACGAACCGGGGCCGCGGCGCGTTCTGGGCCGGCGCTATACCGGGCGCGCGGGGCAGCTGACCGCGGTGCTGACCGATCTGGCCCGGCATCCGGCCACGGCACAGCACCTCGCCTTCAAGCTGGTGCAGCATTTCCTGACCGACACCCCCACGCCCGAGATGGTCGATCCCATCGCCCGCGCCTATCTCGACAGCGAGGGCGACCTGATGCAGACGGCGCTGGCCCTCATCGACCTGCCACAGGCCTGGACCCTGCCCCAGACCAAGCTGCGCACCCCCTATGAGCTGATGGTGGCACAGGCCCGGGCGCTCAACCGGATGTGGCACGATGACGACCTCTGGCTGCTGTTGCAGATCCTCGACGCGCTGGGCCACCGGCCCGGCTTTTGGGAGACGCCGGATGGCTTTCCCGACGAGACCGCGCATTGGCTCTCGCCCAACGGGCTGCGGATCCGGGGCGACGCGCTGCAGAAGGCCACCCAGATCCTGCTGAACCGCGCGCCCCTGACCCTGCCGCCGCGACGGCTGGCCGCCCGGGTGCTGGGCCCGGCGCTGAGCGTCGAGACCGCCACCGCGCTGCGCGCCGCCACCGATCCCGTGCAGGCGCTGACCCTCCTCTTCATGGCCCCGGAGTTCCAACGGAGATGACCCGCCCCCTGCCCTTGCCCCATGACTGTGCCGACCACCTCCTGTCGCTGACCCGGCGCGGGCTGATGGGGCTGTCGGTCGGCCTGTTTTCGTCGGCCTTCCTCGGCGAGCGGGCCCGCGCCAACACGCTGAGCGAGGCGCGGCTGCTGATCGTGATCCTGAGGGGCGGCATGGACGGGGCGTCGCTGCTGGTCCCGGCCTTCGACCCGGCCTATTACGCGGCGCGGGGCGCGCTCGCCGTCCCGCCCGAGGCGGCGCTGGCCCTGTCGGGCGGCTTCCTGCTGCATCCGGCGATGCGCGACCTGCAGGCCCTCTATGCGGCGGGTGAGGCCGCCTTCGTGCCCGCCGTCGGCCTGCCCCTGCAGACGCATTCGCATTTCGAATGCCAGGAGGTGCTGGAAAACGGCCTCGCCGGGTCGCGCCCCGGGGCCTCGGGCTGGGTCAACCGGCTGCTTTCGGTCCTGCCCGGGGGCGAGCCCCTGCGCGACGGACGGGTGCTGGCCATCAACAGCAACCCGCTGATCGTGCGCGGCAGCGAGCCGGTGCTCGACTGGTCCAGCACCTGGTTCCCGCGCCTCAGGCCAACGGCGCTGGAGCCCCTGCACCAGATCTATGCGGCCCGCGACCCCGAACTGCTGGCGATCCATCGGCTGGGGCTGGAGGTCGATGCCATGGCCGGGGCCGGTGGTTACCAGAACGACCCGACCCTGCCGCCGGTCGTCAACGGCTTCCGCGGCGCAGCGCGGCTGCTGACCACGGCGGGAGGGCCACGGGTGGCGGTGCTGACCATCGACGGCTGGGATACCCATGCCGATCAGGGGGTGCTGGAGGGGCACTTCGCCGAACGCCTCTCGACCCTTGACCGCGCTTTGGGGGTGCTGCGACACGATCTGGCCGGGGTCTGGGACAGCACGGCGGTGGTGGTGACGACCGAATTCGGCCGCACGATCCCCGCCAATGGCACCCGCGGGACCGACCACGGCGTTGGCATGCCGGTGCTGCTGGTCGGCGGCGCCGTGCGCGGCGGCATCCATGGCGACTGGCCGGGCTGCCGCCCGGCCGAGTTGCTTGACGGCTACGATCTGCGCCCGACCCTCGACCTGCGCTCGGTCTTCAAGGGGGTGCTCAGCGGTCATCTGGGGGTGGATCAGGCGCAACTCGACACCGTGGTTTTCCCCGACAGCGCCCAGACTGCCCCCACCCTGCACGGGCTGATCGTCGAGACCACCAGCCGCCGCCCGGCGCCGGCCGCGGATGCCCCGGTCCCGAGGCCGCTGACCGACGCCCAGTTGTCCGTGCCGACGCCGATCCTGGCCTATCGGCAGCAAAACGGCATCTTCGTGCCGTGACCCTTGGCAGGCACCGCGCCCGGCGGCGCCCGGCAGGGTCCGCTCAATTGGCGCTGATCGTCACCCCGCGCGAAAGAAAGACCTCGCCGATATCCATGAAGCGGCAATGGTAGCCGACAATGAAGCGCGGGCTCGTGGTAAATCCCGGAACCGCGCGTTCCTCATGGACGAGGAATTGAATCCCGGGCGGCTGAATCCCCTCGGCCGCGATGGCGAAAGCACGCCCGGCCACGTCCCGGACAAAGACATCGGCCTGATCCCGGTCCAATCTGATGCGGCGGAAATTCCGACTGGCGAGGCCTTCCTCCGACGAGGTCGCGGGCGCGACCACGCCGATCACCGACCAGACCGTCCGGGCCTGTTCCACCATCTCGTCCTGCAAATTGTCGAGGCAGAGGGAGATCAGCGTTTCCCGTTCGGGCACCGAGGCATGGATCAAGGCCGCGCGCCGCCGCTCTTCCTCGTCATGCAATTGTTCCCGGTAGGACTGCATCTGCGGTGAACCGCCATCGCTGGCGGAGATACCGGCACCGTCGCGCGGATCGGAAAACCAGAACAGAAACGCCGTCAGAATCGCGAGACCGACAAGAGAAACCTTCACGTTGCACCCAAACACCAAATACCAACACAGGTTGAGCTAATCGCATCCCCGATACGCGAACAAGAAGTATTTGTCGCAGGCGGCGGGGTTTCGGATCGGGGGTCGACGGCGGGAAAACCAGGCCGTCCATGCCCACAACGCCGGGACGACAGCCGAAATCGCCCGGTGAGATGCCGCAGCCCGCGCGCCGAGATCACGAGACGGGGGCGGTTCCGCGCCAGCCTCGGCCGGTCCTTGTGGCGAACGACACCAGGTCAGCTGACCCGGGCCACATCTTCCACGCGGGAAATTTTCTGGAAATACTGGTCGGAGTGAGAGGATTCGAACCTCCGGCCCCTGCCTCCCGAAGACATGGACAAGCCATTTGTTCCTGTTTTGGTCATTCTTTTCACCTGCTTTTGTTCACCCAAGCGCTCGCCGTTTTCCGCTGAAACTGTGCGGCCTCACAGTTTCCGACCCCGGGCTTCCAGGGCTCGCACTGTCGTTTGCTGATGGTCGGGATGATGGTGCGCATAGGTGCGCATCATCGTCTCGATGCTGACGCCGAAGAAACCGGCCGTCTCCCAGATGTCCGCTCCGGCTTGCATCGCCCAGGTGATTGCCGTGTGCCGCAGCGTGTGCGGTGTGACGCCGGTTTCGCCGAGCCCCGCTGCCTCGACCGCCGTCGCCCAGGCGGTCTTGATGCTGGCGACGCCATGTCCCTCATAGTCTACCACCCACCGCGCGCCGCGCTTCTTCCAGCGCCCCGCGTGCGCGACTATCTGGCGTGGAAGGCGAACAGGAGGTTGCTTCTTCGCTGTCTCGGCCTGTCCCTGCCCGCGCCGATAGAGCTTCCCTTGGTCAACATCGATCCAGCCGCCTGAGGTGTTCGGCATGTAGCGCAGCCGCAGAACTGCCGTCTTGCGGGTGCCAGTGTAGAGCGACACCAGGATGAAGCGCGAAAGGTGCTTCGCATCAGGATTGCGCCAGGAAGCCCAGATGAGCGCAGCCGCCTCCTCGCGGGTTAGCCAGCGGTCTTTGGGGTCTGGCTTGGCAGGTAGATGCACCTTCGGCGGGTTCAGCAACTGCCCCTCGCCCATGCAGAAATTCAACGCCGCCGCCAGGGTGCCCAGCTCACGGCGGGTGGTGCCCTCCGCCACCGGCAACCATTCCAGAACCTCGCCGGTGTCGGGGTGGCGCTTGCCGGGCTTCCTGCGGCCTCGGACATAGGCGCGGCACGTCTCTTTCGTGATGGCTGAGACCGGACGCTCGCCCCACCAGCGCACCAGCGCTGCAATGGCGTGGCCGATCCTCACCGGGTCTTTCGTCTCGCCCGCATGCCCCTCGCCATAGAGAGTTAGGGCCTCGGCCACCGTCATTTCGCCCGGCTGAGCGGGACCACCGGGGCGCTTGTCGCGGTCCGAGAGGTAGAGCGCGAGCGCCCTTTCAGCTTCGCGGCGATCCCGAGTGCCTGTTGAACGGTCCCCGCGTCCGGTGTCGCGGATGACCCAAAGGCCGGTGTCCTTGCGCTGGTACAGGCGCGGTCCCTTCGCTCGCTGCGGCATGAGTTCATGATCTCCGGAAGGTCGTTTGGATCGATGCGTTTGCGATTGCCAGCCATGATGAGCAACCCCAGGTCGCGCGCCACCCGCTCTGTCGTGGCGATCGGGAACGCCAGCCTTTCGGCAGCTTCCCGAACGGTGATGGTAAGCGGGGCAGTCATGACAATTAGTCCATTTCGTTTTCTTCAACCCAGTCGAATATGGGCCGCGGCAGTCTTTCAGCGAGAGCCCATCCTGCGAACCCAAACCCCATCGTTACATAGGGACCCCAGAGCTTCCTTTCCCTCGGCAACTTGCTGCCAGGCGCCGCAATGAATTTCGGACTGATTTCGAAGTCACCGTTTGCCCACACAATAAGCCCTTGCATGATAGAGGGCCGCTCGTATTCAAACGGGAGGAGACCGATCAAATCACGATGAACACCAACCACGCGGCCACCGATTCCCATTCCTGGATAACGACTTCGCGCTGCCCACGACCATGCCTCTGGCTGTCGGATCAAAGTCCTCGCAATCGCGTTGCCCGCATCGTCCGCAAAGCGAACCGAACTAGCCGGTCCAATTCCGAGCTCCGCGAAGCTCTGGATCACATAGTTCCGAGCCACGCCGATCAAGTCAAAGCGCGCATGCCCATGATGCCGCGGCGCATAGCCAGACCTGCGGTCATTTCGCTGATTGACCACCGTGCGCCCTGTGGCGATGGCGACCTCAGCAGGAGTATAAGGGGTAATGCGGATCGGCATGGGATAGTCCTATCGTGTATGAAAGCACATTCCTTTACATCCCGACCCGCGGTCAATGACACGCGTATCAATACACGGTTAATGTCTTTGACGTGCGCACCGTGCTCAGAACAGCTGGTCGGGATGCCTCAAGTCCCAAAAGCCTAGGCCTCGGGTCACGTACAGTCCGCCGCGCCGAAGCCTCGCGTCCGCCTGCCATTCATCGCGCTCGAAACTACCCTGCACGCTCCAATTGCCAGGAGTTCCGAGCGGGGCCGACCTGACATGCACGGCGACTCTGTTCGCGTCGTCAGGCCCATGACGCCGCACCAGGTCATGCAGAGCGCGGGCGTGATACTCGATCAGCTCGGCCGCGCTTGCTTGACCAGTGCGAGCAAGCGAGGGCATCGCCAGCGACAGGGCGGCGGCGCCCCTCAGGAGCTCACGCCGGTTCATGCGAGATCCCAGGCCAGCTGGTGCCAGCCTGCCCGGTCCTCCTGGTGAACGGTCTTCACCCAGCCGATGACCTCGGGGTCCAGGGATTGGTTGGGGATATCGACCCATCCCCGCCCGTCGCCCATGTTCACCCTTGTGGTGCCGAACTTCTCACCCCGGATAAGACGCCCGTCGCGCAAGACGTACTGATTGCCGTGGCTGATCCGATCGCAGGGATAGCAGAAGGCATAGGTGCCGGGACGACCTCGAACCTCGATCACGAAAGGTATTGTCGGGCTGGTGGCAACCTCGACGACCTCGCCGGTGAGGGCCAAGACTTCGCCGGGAGCCAGGACCGCCCCGCCAGCGGCGGCGAGCGCGCCAGCGCGCAGAAAGTCTCGCCGGTTCATGCTCCGTCCCCCATCAGCTTGACCGTGTGCCTCAGGGCGGTGCGCATATAGCTGCGCGCCTCGCGGATCGGCTGGGGGTAGCCCTTGGTGTTTTCCGTGGCGTCCAGCGCCAGGGCAAGCATGTCGTGGATTTCGAGCAGTCTTGCGGCAGGCAAGCCCTGTCCGCTATGGCTGGTGATAGCCATTCGCTGTTCCTCCTAAGAACAGGGTTTCGGTTAGGATCAGGGGGAAGGTGCAACTTTCCTCTGATCCGTTTCCGTGATAACTCGGTTTCTATGGTCGAGCAACAGAAAACTGTGATAACCCGAAAAGGCAAGCGCGGCCCCGCCCCAACCGGCAAAGGGACGCTGATAGGCCTACGGCTTCAGCCTGAACTTCTTGCTTGGGTCGACACCGAACGCGCCAAGCTCGACCCGGAGCCCAGCCGCCCGGAGTTCATTCGGCAGGTATTGGAAGATCACAGGGGTTGATCGAAGTCATGTCAACCAAGGCAGAATGTGAAGCGATGATCTGCCGCTGGGCACCTGTCTGGTGGGCTGACGCACAACGCAAGGGACGGGCTGACGAACCGCCAAGCTATTTTGCCTTCAGGGAGTGGATGGATCGCCGCCACCCCGCGCACCTTCGCTTCAGGTCCCGCACCGACCCCGAAAAATTGCTCTTCCAGTGGTTCCACGACACGCTCGGGAGAACAGACCTGCTCTAACCCCCTCCTAACTTCTTGCGCCGCGGCGCAATGATCGGAGAAAACGCGCGCTGGGAATGCAGAGCTGACCTAGTACCCGAAAAGGAAGGCAGCACTCGAGACAGCCATCTTTGCCCAAATCCCACCTTGGGGCCGTGTCATGATCCGAATCGGACCCGCTGGCGAACGTCACCTCACCGAGCGCATGGCACGGCGGCACTTCGAAGAGGCGCGGGCTGCAGGCCGCACGACGCCGACCGAGCATCGGGTTGCGGAGCAAGAAAGGCGCTAAGCGAACGGCAAGGTAGTGCGAGTCCGCGCGCACAAGCGCGGCAAACCAGGAGCTCGCGAGTTACCCGTCCGAGTGGTGGGGCCGCGGATAGAGCACTGAACGAACCGTCGACTCAGGTGTATTGCCCCAAGCCTGCGATAACAGGCCGACACACGATTCAGGCATCCACTGACGTTCGGACCAGGCGTGCAGCGTGAACTCTCCCGGCCCTTTCCAGACTTTCGGGCCGGGGGCGATGGATGGCCGGGGTCAGCCATTCTGCTACCAACGCGCCGAGGGTGGCGCCACCGTATGCTCAACGCGCGAAGGGCGACAGCCATTGCGTTCTGTCGCGCACTTTATCGAAGGCCAGAGTCTAGCCCTTGCCGCAGCAATGCTTGTACTTTTTGCCGCTTCCGCACGGACACTTCTCGTTCCGCCCAACTTTTCGCCGTGCCGCTCCTCGCAAGACATCCTTGGTTTTCACCAAGGGCGGCGCTGAAGCCATCAATGCTTCCAGTTCATAGTCGAATACGTGCTTCTGCCGCACATATGCGCCGAAACGTACCAGCTTGGTCGATGGATCAACATTGAGACCCAACCATTTGTCAGCCTTCTGATGATACTTGCGAAGGACCATGTGCTTTCGCAGAGAAGGCTCTGCAATGTATTGGGGATCAGAGTTGCAGTGGATGGTCAGGCCTGACGACCGATTTTCTATAGGTAGCGTTACGTCACCCCGTCCTCGTGCCGACATCCGTGAGACCAATGCCTCAACATCGTTGATCCCATCCTCTCCCATCTCCAGTAGAGACAGCCCCAACTCAACACAGAGCGCGTTTGGGTTTCGATCAACATCATCGATCACATGGCCGACAAAAGTATCTTCGAAACGCGTCAGCAGTCCTTCGGGAGTATCTTTGCCGGGAAGACCTTCCCGCCGCACGATCATGGCGGAATCAATATCGCTTGCCAGACTGTCATCTAGGTTCAAGAAATCATTTTCACTTTCGAGCCAAAGGTTCACTCTCAGGAAATACCCAAGCACCCCCAATTCGTTAGTCGTCATTATCCTATCGTAGTATAAGGAACGGCGCTCTAGGTAGGCTAAGACCCGAATGGGAGAGGGGACCAACTCCGAAATCACGTCCAAGGTGAATAGATCGACGCAAAGCGGATTTTCAAAGCATTCAGCAGTATTGGTTGCCAGGAACTGCCGAACTTGAATGCTCAGTGCCGGAAAGTGATCTGAAATAACCGTAATCGGGAAGACACGCTCTGGCCTCTGCAAGTCCACGACATTTCCGGCAGCGTCCTTTGCAACTACATCCGGATCTAGAAGCCCATCAAAACACACCCGGCACTGATCATATGCCTCCTGAATTGCGAGCTGGAAGTCTTTCTTGATTCTGACTAGGTTGCCGCTTCGGGAGGCGACCGTTAGCTTTTGTGACTTGCACTGACAGATGATCCCAACCTCACCAAACGATACGTAAACATCTATTTCGCCAACTTTGTTCACGCCTTTGTAAAGGTCCAAGTTCTGGAAGACATACTCCTCGCCGAAAATCCTTTTTAGGAAATCGAAGGTCATGGCCTCTGTGAAGTGGCCCTTATTCTGGGATGCCGCCGCTCTGTATGCCTCGTCTTGGTACATCCAGTGAGCCGGACACTCATAAATCGCTTCCATAAGGCTGACGTACTGAAAGAGAAAGTACTGTCCTTCTAAGAGGACGATGGGCTTTGCCGAAGTGATATTGAAGTCCGTTACTGATCGAAAGTTCGCATTTTCACTTTTGACATCACACGAGAATGCGGCGAAGAACCTCTTAATAGTTTTCAGGGGCAAACCCGAAGCACCACTCACTTCTTCCGGTACCAGCTCGAATGCCGGGAGCATCGTCCAAAGCGTAGGGTCAGTCTTCCTCAGATTTGCGAGGTGATCCATCGCCTTTCTTGATTGGATATCAACGATTGCATCGGCGATTAACTTGGCGTCTTTCAACGTGAAGCCCACGTTGCCTGCCAGCCATTGCTCATCCTGCTGGTAGCGAACTTCCGCGAAATCTTTGTACTGGAATGCATATGCGCTTTCGCTCGCATAAAACGCTGCTTCTCTAATTGCCACTCCGCTAGAAAGGGGTGAACTATGCGCCTTCAAGTCAGAGAAAGCGTCTGCGACCATGCATTGATGAATTTCTTCAAGCAAGCGCTCTGTTTGCTCTAGATAATTCACCATCACCGCTTGATCTGGGAGTTCAGTCGAACCTGCGCCTCCGAGTAGGCCGCCGATTAACGACGCGATTTCAGTTCTTATTAGACGCTCCGAAGTCTTCTTGTCAGCAAACAACTTACCGGTCATCTGATCTTTGATGCCGATCCAATTGTCCCGGAAACAGAACATCGCGATCGCATGAGCAAAGCCAGGAGCTCGGCAAACTTCCATCAACTCTTGAAAGCACTGTTCTTCGGATCGCACTAGCGCTGTTTCCCTATCTACAATTCATGCATCATTTGCTTACTATGGATCGTAAGCAAGTCGTTCGGGGCGGTGACGTTGCAGCCACAATCCACGGTGTTGCTTCGTCACGCAACTGCAAGCTTACTGTCCGGCACGGTCAGTTTAACCCCGCGACCGGTAGCTGACCTCCACGACCGGCGCAGCGAATGACCGCTTTCCGCCCATAGCCGCCGCTCATGAACGATGCAGCTAAGGTCGTCTTGGAGCCCACTCTACTGGATACCGCCGAGCGCACGAACGGCAGCTTTCTTTCTCGGGGACCGTCAGCGTAGCTATTCGGAGCCGCCGAAGGAGGCGATCTCTTTAAATGCCACAGTCGCAGGACCTGGCTGGTGGAGAGCCAGACACAGCGGAAAGTCTGCTCCGGCTTCGGCAATGGGCTGGTAGGTGATCTGATCCGGCCGGAACTGCCTCATACTCTCCGGAACCACCGACACACCTGCACCGACCGCGACAAGGGACAGGACTGCATGCATTCCATGCGCCTCTTGCGTGACTCGCGGTACGAACCCGGCTTCCGTACAAAGGCGGATGACCTGAAGGTGGAAGCCGCGCCCCTCGACCATCGGCCACAGCACGAAATCCTCGTCCGCTATGTCGGCAAGACAAAAATCGTCTTTACTCGCCAGAGGATGGCCTAATGACATCGCGATGCAGAGCCGATCCTGGTCGAAATGGTGAAGCTCGATACCCGTAGGCTCCGCGATCGGGGGGATGACGATGCCTGCGTCGAGCGTGCCGTCCCGAAGCCCGACAATTTGGGCAGCTGTCGTTGCCTCGCGCAGTTCCAGGCGCACGTTCGGTCTTGCCCTTCGGAACGTTCGGATCGTATCGGGCAATCGCCCATAGAGCGCGCTTCCGACATAGCCGAGCCGGATGAGGCCTGTGCGCCCGGCTGCCGTTTCGCGCGTCGTCGCGATCGCATGATCGGCTTGGCGCAGCGTCTCGCGCGCCTCATGCAAGAAGGTCAGTCCGGCTTCGGTCAGGCCAAGAACGCGATTGCCGCCCCGCTCGATCAAGTCGACGCCAAGATCCTCTTCAAGCCTTCGGATCGCCACCGTCAAAGGCGGCTGAGACATTCCGAGACGCTGAGCCGCGCGGTGAAAATGACGCTCCTCGGCCACCGTGACGAACTGCTCCATCTTGCGAAGGTCAATCATCCCGCGCGTCGACAGTGAACCTGTCTTCGATACCTTTATCATATCAAGAGACCACTCAGATAATATTGGCAGTATCATACCGACATCGCCATCTTCCCCGCAACCAAGGAGGCGATGATGAAGGAACCAAATTTCGAAGGGCAAACCGTACTCGTCACCGGTGCGGGTCGCGGCTTGGGCCTGGCCTATGCCCGCGCCGTCGGTCAGCTCGGGGCGACGGTCCTGGTCCATGACGTGGGTGCGGATTCCAAAGGCCAAGGCCAGGACTGCTCGGTTGCTGAAACCGCGACCGCCGCGCTTAGCTCGGAAGGGATCGACGCCCATCCCTTCAGCAGCGCGATCGACACGAAGGACGAATGCCGTGAGCTTGTTCGAGACTGTCTGAGGGTGCGAGGCCAACTGGACGCGGTGATCCATAATGCCGGTTGGGTGGCCTACGAGCAGGTCGAGGACCTGCGGGAGTCGTCCTTCGACCACATGATGACGATCACGGCGAAGGCACCGCTCTGGCTTGCTCAGGCCGCGTGGCCGGGCATGCGTGAGGCCGGCTATGGCCGGATCGTTCTCACCACCTCGTGCCGGGCGCTCTATCCGCAATACGTCCAGAAGGGACTTGCCTCTTACGCGGCGGCCAAGATGGCAGCGGCGGGGATCGTGAACGTCCTCGCGAACGAGGGCTCGGAGCACGGCATCTTCGTCAACGCAGTCTCACCAGTCGCCAAGACCCGCATGTGGGGCGTCGAGGGCGAGCCGGAGGACCTGAAGCCTCAGGCCGTCGCACCGGGCGTTGCGTTCCTTGCGTCCGGCGCCTGCACCGAAGGAGGTTGGGTGCTGCGGGCGGCGAACGGGCAGTTCCACGCAGTCCGCGCCCTCGAGGCGGAGGGTGTTGACTATCCCCGCGATTTGCGCGCGGTCACTGCCGATAGTCCAAGCGCGGTTGCTGCCGCGTGGGACAAGATCGCATTCGCCGCCCCGGAGGCAAGGTGATGAAGGATGTCATTCCCGATATAGCCGTTGCGGTCCGGGCCAGTGCGACCATCGGGGAAAGCCCGCTATGGAGCGCGCGGCGCGAACGTTTTCTATGGATCGACATCATGGGATGCCAGCTCCACACCTACGATCCTGCAACCGGGCGCGACGAAGCCACCGAAACACCTGCCGCCGCTGGCGTGCTGGCGGAAGATCCATCGGGCGAGATCGTCTTGGGGTTGGAAAACGGGCTTGCCCGCCTGGGTCCTGATGGTGAAATCGAGCGTATTGCCCATGCCCCACATGCCGATCCGGCCTTCCGCTTCAACGACGGGAAGTTCGATCCTCAGGGCCGGTTGTGGACCGGCCTCATGAACAAGGAAGGGGAGAAGGGCAGCGGCGTCCTCTATCGGTTCGATCCCGATGGTACATGGCACGTTGCCGATACCGGCTTCGACCTGCCCAACGGGCTGGAATGGAGCCGTGATGGCAGATCTTTCTATTTCACGGACTCGCACAAGGGTGAAATCTACACCTACGATTTCGACCCTGTCTCTGGGCGCGTCGAGAACCGACGACAGTTCTTCGCCATGAACCCAGCGGATGGAAAACCGGACGGTCTCACCATGGATCCCGATGGCTATTTGCTCAGCGTCCTGTTCGATGGTTCAGCGATAGCTCGGATCGCGCCGGACGGTTCGCTCGAACGCACGATCCGTCTGCCGGTGCCGCGCCCGACGAGCTGCGTCTTCAGCGGCGATGGCCGCACGCTATTCGTTACGACGGCCCGGATTGGCCTGTCCGACGCGCAGCTCGACGATGCGCCGTTATCCGGCTCGCTCCTGCAAATGGATTACGATGACGCCCTGAGATGAAAGCCACGCCGCTCGTGTCCGTCGCATAGAACTTCGCTGCTAGTGAAGGGGGCGGACCTTGGACAAGGTGCGGCGAACGGCCGAAAAGTCCCGCTTGTCCGACTCTCGCGCTTGGTGCAGCGAAGGGTCGCTTCCCGCCCGACGCCCCCACTCCCGTCCCGATAGGTGGTATCCTTTGGTGGTCGGCATGACCGAAGAAGGGTGGGCCCGGTGGACTGGAGGTATACTCATGTCCGCCGAATTTCTCCCCGCCCTTCGTCCTGCTCGCGTTGTCTGGAACAAGGGCCGCATTATCGGTCAGAAACGCCCGCTCCTCCCCCGGCACGTCTGGTCCATCCGGGTCCGACTCGAGATGGCGGGCAACCCGCGCGACCTCGCGCTGTTTAACATGGCCGTGGACAGCAAGCTTCGCGGATGTGACCTCGTCGCCCTGCGGGTCCGGGACGTGTTCGCCGCCGGACGGGTCAAGGAACGCGCCTCGATGATTCAGAGCAAGACGGGCAAGCCAGTCCGCTTCGAGATCACCGAAACCACCCGGCTGTCGCTCGAACGTTGGATCCGCGACCCCGAAATGATCGGGCTCGATTTCCTGTGGCCCAGCCGGATCCATGGCAGCCCGCATCTGTCCACGCGACAGTATGCGCGGATCGTCCGGGGTTGGGTGATCTCGTTGGGCCTCGAACCGAGCGCCTACGGCACGCATTCGATGCGGCGCACCAAGGTCGCGCAGATTTACAAGAAGACCGGCAACCTGCGCGCCGTCCAGTTGCTGCTGGGCCACACGAAGATGGACAGCACGGTGCGCTACCTCGGCGTCGACATCGAGGATGCGTTGGCCCTATCGGAGGGGATCGACCTGTAACTACTTCGCCGACCGTCGTTCCATGCGTCGGTCGGCCCATTTCGGACGTCGACGCGACTCTGCGGTAGCCATTGAGCAGCCACTCGGGCTTACTGCAGCAATCTTTTGCTTGCCAGCGACAACGATGCGGCGGTCTCGTCCCCGTTTCACCGGACGAATCGGACGACTGGCTTCAATTCCGAATCAGACCATCGACGGGTACCAATCAGCAATCAGCGGTACCTCAAACTGGAAGTTCCGCTGTCCATCCCGTATTCAGAGCCAGAGGCTGTCTGCAGCAGGGGGCGTGCACCATCCAAGAATCGCGCCCGGAAACACCGTCATGGCGGCGAATTGCCGAGTACAAGCCGTATCTTCGTACCAGTTTGAGGTTGCGGAACGGCGACCTCCAGCTCACCGCCGTGCAATTGCGCGATCTTGCGTGCGCGGGCAAGCCCCAGGCCGACTCCGGACCAGCGACGCGCGAAGCTTGCGTCTCCCGGCAGGAATGGCGTCCCGAGGTTGCGACGCACGATGTCGGGTAGGCCAGGCCCAGTATCGCTAACGTCGACCATGACATGACCGTCATCGGCCCTGTGGGCGGTGATCCGCACCTTTGCCCCTGCGGGGCCAGCCTTGATCGCGTTGTCGACAAGTTCGCTCAAGGCTTCGGCGAGGAGGTCCGGTGCCCCTATGGCAAAGAGGTCATCCGGGCAGTCGATAGCAAATGCCGCACCCTCATTGACCGTGTCCTTGGGCAGCTTCTGCAATGCCGCAGCAATCAGGTCGACGAGAGCTAACCGACACGACTTGGCCTGTGCCTGCCGTCGGTCGGCGTCAACATAGGTCAGAATTCGGTCGATGATCGCGCAGAGACGCTCTGCGCCATCGCGGATCAGACCCGCCGATTCGCGAACGTCTTCGGGGCGGAGATCTGTCGAGGTCAGCAGGATGTCGGCAAGTCCGACAATCGGAAAGAGTGGCGTCTTCAGTTCGTGGCTGATGACCGCCAGCAAGTCCCGGCGGGCCGCACCCGCGCTTTCAGCCAGAGCGCGGTTCATGTCTTCGGCATCGCGGAGGGCTGCGGCCAGACGCAGTCTCATGGCTTCTCCCACAGCCACACGCTGCTCAAGCTCGTCCAGCATGGATTGATGCTGGCGGCGGCGTCCAGCGGCCTGATCGGCGGCAGCGACCAGTTTCACCAAATCAGCGCGAAGTCGTGGCTCAATCGGGTTGCAGACAAGGTGGTCCGGACCGTCCATCATCGAAGCGCCGTTGGGTGCGTCCATGAGGTAGACACACTCTATCGCCCTTCGCTCGGGGCGGGATTCCGCTAGTGCCCTGGAGGGGTCGAATCCGTTTTCGTCCGTCAGGTGGCAAGGGAAAACCGCGACCGTTATCGATGGATCGGAAAGCAGCACCGCCTGAGCCTCGGTGACGGAGGCTGCGGTGACTGTCGTCCAGCCGGCGTTTGCCAACTGCAATGCGACTGTTTCGCTCACCAGCCTGTCGTCCACGACGATCATCGCCGTGCGTGAAGGCGCAGAGTCTTGGCAGACAGCTGTCGCAGAATCAGGGTCGTCGCGGCGGATCTTCATGGCGGGCACTCCGCTGAAGGAGAATGAACCTGCGACCGGGACGAGGAACGGGAGCGGCAATTCTTTTGGTCGACGGATGGCGAGCGGTCGCAATGGGCGCGACGGAGCCCGTGACGCCTACCTACGAGCGAGCCTTCCGCGGACGGCGCGTTGCCGTCTGTGACCCGGGCGATTGCGATACCGTCGGGGAACGCCTCGACCCGATCCCGGAGAATCGACGCGGGCACAGATCGCCCGCGCGTATCGGCTTCTATGCCGACCTGCGACCGCCTGCGCATTGTGGGATCGGTTCGGAGGTGGTCAGGGAGAATATCCATGTCCCGACTCTTCGCGCAGTCCTGCCACAGCGGCAAGGAGCGGCCACTGCGCTTTCAGGACAACTGTCAGACGGCTTCGGACAAAGTGGGTCTCGCTCCGGTCCCGGAGGTCTGGAAGCGTTCCCGGTAGTGGGACGGGATCGCGCCGATATGCGACAGGAAGGCCCGGCGCATCGCCCGCGGCGATCCGAAGCCGCTTTTGGCCGCGATCGCGTCCATCGAGAGTCGACCGCTTTCGAGCAGAAAGCGCGCGACATCGATCCGGGTGAGGTCGACATACTTGGAAGGCGAGACCCCGACCTCCTTGGTGAAGACCCGCGTGAAGTTGCGCGGGCTCATTGCGGCAATCCTGGCCAGGGCAGTGACGGACAGATCGGCAGTGGGATGGTTGAGGATGTACCTCTGGACGTCGTACAACCGGCTGTGTTCGACGGATTGCGCCGCCAGATGCACGCTGAACTGCGACTGGTCACCGGGCCGTTTCAAGAACACGACCAAACGCCGGGCGACATAAAGCGCGACATCGCGACCCAGATCCTCCTCGACAAGCGATAGGCCGAGGTCGATCGCGGCACTCGATCCGGCAGAGGTGATCAGGGCACCATCGCGGACGAATACACGGTCGCCGTCCACCTTCGCATCCGGGAACCTTTCGGCCAGCAGGGGCGCATACTGCCAGTGCGTCGCCACCTTACGGCCAGCCAGCAGTCCGGCGTCACCAAGCAGAAAGGCCCCTGTGCATACGGAGCCATGCCGCCGCGCCTTGGGCGCGATCCGGGCCAGCCAATCGATGACTCTCCTGCCGGGGGCCGTCGGAACGCCGACGCTCCCCGCAACAAGTAGCGTATCGGGGGCCTTCGGGACGTCGAGGTAGGTGGCGTCCGGGAGGACCCTCAGACCCGAGGCGCAGCGGATCGGCCGGTCTTCCTCTGCGGCAACCGTGACATCGTAGATTGTGTCGGCGGCACGCGCATTCGCTTCGGCGAACACGTCCGTGAGCCCGGCCAGCTCAAGCGAGTGAACGTTCGAAGGAGCGAAGATGACGACCTTCACCTGGGTAGCTCCTCATCGGGCAGCACGAGCGCCCATCTAGAGGGGCAGACAAAAGTGGGTCGTCCGCCACCTGTCGCAAGGCAAAGAAACGCAGCCAAGTCTTAGCGTAGTCCAATTTCGGCCTTTGGGAAAGGCATCACCTCACGGGGACGGTGGATGCCATCCCGGACTTGAAGCGGTCATTGAGGCTTACTGCAGCGACCGTCCGCTGTCCGCCCTTTGCACTATCTGCCCCCAAGGTCTCCGCCCCCTAACCAAGTCCCCGGTGTCTCCTCCCTCAACTTATGGCAATCGCGCCTGCCTCCTTGGCGTCAACCGAGCACACTTCACCACCCCATGTCCTTGTTAAGTTTAGGCTTTCCTTAGAGTTAAGCGGGGCCTGACCACCGGGGTGCGAATTACCCGCGGAGGGGGTTTGCCTGGGAAGGACCCGCTCGCATTGGCAGGTCGATGCGGGCTTCGCCCTCGATTGTGTAGCGCAGGTGGCGGAGCCTGGTCTGCATCTTGACCAGCTCGCCCGCCCCTTTCACGGTCATGTCGTCCTGGTAGGTCATGACCAGCGCGATCAGCTCGCGGTCCAGGTCTCGCACCCGCTCGCACAGCGCGACCGCGCGGCCCTGATCCGGGTTCTTCCTCATCATTCCCATGGTCTTTCCTTTCACAGCTCCCGGGGTGTAACGGATGTAACGGATACTTCGGTAACTCTGCCGCGCGTGCACGCGTGCGCGCGTGAGGAAGTTACAAATCGATCCGTTACATCCGTTACAGCCCCTTGTTTCATTGACCTTCCAGCCCCAGCCGATGGAGCATCACCCCGCGCCAAATGCGCGTCACCTTGCCCTGAACTCGCGCTAGGTCTGCTCCGAACCCCTTCGCCTTCAACAGCTCCGCGAAGGCCTTTGAGCTGCCCGGCGCGGCGTTGCGGGCTTCGGCGAAGGTCTTCCAGCTCTGGAACAGCTCCAGCGCCACGTCCCAGCAATGCGGGTCCCGGCTGTCCACCCGGCAGCATTCCGAGATCCATTGCCCGAAGGTGTCCTGCTCCCCGAAATACTCGTCGGTCTCGGCCGCGATCACCTGCGGGCGCGACAGGCCTTCGCTCTGCCATTCCAGGCAGCCGAGGATCATCCAGTGCAGGATGCCCGGCCATTCCGGCCTCAGCCGCTCGAACAGGTCCGGATCGGGGCGGTCGGGCTTGTGGGTGAAGGGGATGATGTTCATCCGCCGCCGCATCGCCTCGTTGACATTGCCCAGCTCGGGCTTGTGGTTGCCGACCACCCAGAGCTTGAACTTGGGGTGATACTCGAACTCGTCCTGCCGCATGAAGCGGGCGCGCACCTTGTCGCCGCCGGTCATCTGGGTCAGCCGCTGCTGGTTCCAGCCCACCCCCTGGGCGACCTCGGAGACGGCCACCACGCGCGCGCCCCGCATCGCCGCGAGGTCCGTCGAATGCCGCTCGAAGGAGGAGGCGGCGAAGGTGTCCATGCTGGCGGTCTGGGCGTACTCGCCCAGGATGCCCACCAGGGTGTTCAGCAACAGCGATTTGCCGTTCCCGCCGCCGCCGTGGAAGAACACCATCTGATGTTCCTTGACCGATCCGGTCAGCGAATACCCCGCGAAGACCTGCAGGAAGCGCTCCAGCGCGTCGTCCTCCCCGGTCGCCCGGCGCAGGAACTCGCGCCAGATCGGGATCGGCAGCGTCGGGTCGGGCGCCACGGCCGCCAGCCGGGTGAGCATGTCCTCGGGGCGCGGCGCCTGGTGACGCCCGCTGCGCAGATCCACGGTCACGCCCGGGCAGCCCAGGAGCATGTCGTCCGGGTCCCAGACCTCATGCGTGACGGCATGGGTCGGATCGGCGCGGCACATGGCCTCGACCCCGGACAGGAAGCTGCGCCGGCGCACCCGTTCCAGCACCTTGGGCGCCTCGCCGTCGCTGGCCTCGCGGGCCAGCTCGCGGCACCAATGCGCCGCCGTCTGCCGCTTGTCCCAGCGCCAGCGCCGGGCCTCGGCATCCCAGATCGCCCATGTGCCCAGCTCGTGGTCATAGCGCGCGCTCTGGCCATGCGCGGCGGTGAAGAGGAGCGCCACCGCGTCTTCGGTCAGCACGCCCCCGGAGGGCGCCGCCGGGGCGGCAGGCTTGCGCTGTCCTTTGGGGGCACCGCCGCGCGGGGGCTTCGGCCTCCCCGGGCGCCCTGTGGCCCCCTTGGGCGCGCTGACTTCGGCCGTCGCGTCCCCGGTGTTGCCCGGTGCCGCGCGCGCCTTGCCGCCGCCGCCCTCGATCACCGTCAGGCCGGAGGCCCGGTCTAGCGGATCGTCAGTCATGGTTCCTCCGGATCACCAGGCCCTCGGGGTCGATCCGCTGCACGAACCGCAGCCGCTCCGCGTCGGAGAAGCTTTCCCAGAGGGACACGAAGAGTTTCTTGCGCGTGGTCGGCGCCAGGGCCGTGCCGCGCAATCGGTCGAGCGCGGCCATGCCATAGGCGACCAGCTCGTGCGGCGGGGCGATGTCGGCCCACCAGCGGGCATCCCCGACCGACAGCCGGTCCTGGGCGGCCAGCGCCGGGCCGCCGGTCTCCCGTTCGGCCAGGAAGGCGGCGCAGATCGCCGCCGCATCCCGGGCGTGGCATTGGCCCAGGGCGTAGCAGAGCGCCTCGGCCCAGGCCCGGCGCAGATCCGCCTTGTCGGCGATGCCGCCTGCCCGGCTATGGAAGTCCTGTGCCACAATCGGCCCCTCGAGGATGCAAAGGACCGCCCCGGCGCGGTGCCGGGTCGATCAGTGTCGTCAGAATGGGTGTGTCCCGGTCCGGGACCTGTCCGGGACCGGCCCGGCGCGCTGGGGGCCTCAGGCCCCCGTCACGCCGGGCCGGTCAGCGGCGCGCTAGGCGGGATCGTCGAAGGTCGGCGGCGCCTTGAGCGCCAGATTGGCGGCCAGCTCGGCGCCCTTGCGCATGTCGGCGCTGCTCGGCCAGGAGCCATGCGGGGCAAAGCCGTCCACGCTCGCGGCACTCACCACCTGCGACCCGTCAATCGGCCAGGCGTAATAGGTCGCCGGGGCGAAGGGCGCGACAAGCGAGTTCATGATCCGCACGACCGGCCGCCGGTGCTTGGTGCCGGTGCAATCGTTGAAGCCGCGCGCCAGCCCCTCGGGACCCTGGAGCGGCGCCCTGCCCTCGGGCAGATCGCGGTTCACGGCGACCACCTGCTCGGTCGCGCTGCGGATCTTCTCGATCAGCGCCATGAGCTGGCGCGACAGCTCGGGATACTCGGCGGTGATCTGGTCGGCCACCGCCTGCGAGCCGCGGGCAGCGGCCTCATAGGCCGCCACCCGGTCGGCCTCTTCCTCGGCGGCTTCCAGCGCGGCGACCTCGGCGCGCAGGGCCGCCGAGGCGGCGATCAGGCGCTCGGCCTGGAACTCGGCATCGGCGCGGGCGCGGCGCAGCTCGGCCACGTCCTTGCTGGTCAGGCACGGGTCGAGCGCCGCGCTGCGGGCGCGCTCGGCCTCCTCGGTCGCCCGGTCGGCGGCGGCATCGACCTCGTCCGACAGGGAGGCCATGCTGGACGCCGTCCGCCTGGGATCGGACAGCAGGGCCGCCACCTTGTCGGAGAGCGTGGCATGCGCCACGAGGGGCGTTTGTTTCTTCTGAACTGCAGACATGTTCCGGGCCTTCACTTCTGGGGATGACGGATGAGGCGTTGCTGGACCGCCTTGAGTTCGGGCGGCAGGGCATCGGGCGCGCGCGCTTCCTTTCGTGCCCTGGCCGTGGCGCGTTTGCGGGCGGCCATCAGATGCAGGCCCGCCTCCTCGGCGGTGGTATCGGTGAAACAGGCCAGCCTGGCGGCCTCGGCCACCGTCAGCGGGCAGGCCTGGGCGAGGATCGCCGCGACCCGGCGCCGCTCGGCCAGGACCACCTTGCGGGCCTCCTTCCTGTCCGGCTGTTTCTTGCCGGGCGGCTCCTTCGCGGCGCCGGTCGACGCCTGGTTGAACGTGAATTTCCTGGGGCTCATTCCAATGCCTCCTGTGGCTGTCTTTCCTTTATGGCGATGCTTGGTGGGCAAAAGAATCCGGGGACCCTTTTATTGTCCACCAAACCCCGAAAATAATTGGATTCCGGGGCGTTATTCCTCGAAATTACTGGTCATGAGTTTCTGAATCGCGCGCTTTCTGGCCTTTGCGGCCTCGGCATTGCGGAGCAGGAATTGCCATTCCCATTCCGCCTGGATGCGGGATTTGCGGGTGGCGAGCCGGATCGTGGAATAGCCAAGCGCGCTGCGGGTGCGCCCGTCGATGACATGGCCCTTCAAGGCATCCGCCACCGCGTCACAGGCGCTTTGCCTCGGCGCATCCGCCGCCCTGGCGCCATCGCGCCGATAGAGGCTGAGGCCATAGACCTCGCGCACCGCGATGGCGCAGAGCGCGAGCGTCCGGTCGCGATCCTCAAGCGCCAGGCGGTTCTTCCTCGGCCGCCCCGGCCGCTCGGGCGCGGGCAGCGCGGAGAGGAGCGCCTGGCGATCCCCGGCCGACAGCGCCTGCCCCGCCGCCAGCTTCGCCCGCACCCGCGCCAGCTCCTGGGCATCCCGCCCCGCCCCCTCCTCAAAGGCGCAGGACGGCGGCTCCTCAAGCCAGGACAGTCGCCTGCGCCCATAGATCGAGGCGTCGAGCGACAGCATGAAGTCCATCAGGTCGTTGACCAGCGATGACCAGGCGTCAGGGGAAAGCGGCGCCGCCCGTCGGGATGACCGCCTGGGTATCCGGTCAGGCTGCATGGCGAGGCGTTTCCGTGAGAGGCGCTTGGCAGATCGTGCGAGGCGAAAGGCTGATGGTGCGAGAGCGCTCGCCGCATCTCGCGCGCATGACAAAGCCCTCCGGTCCCTCTGTGGAGGAACCGAGAGCACTGTCGCGGAATTCGGGGGAGAGACGACCCTGAGCGATTGCCGACACGGCCACCGCTTCCTCGGGCTGGCATTCACAGCATGCGACGATCAAGGCACCTGCTGCCTCGAATCGCTTCCAACATGCCTCTGCCTTGACGACCGGCCCTTCGGCCTCGGCCCCCGTTTCGCCTACCAGCGCACCGGGGATTTCCGTTTCCAAACCAACGCAAAAAGCCGCAATCTGTGCGGCTGCACAGTTTGCGGTTAGCCCCGGAGGGGCAAACTTGCTACTAACTTGTTGGAAATACTGGTCGGAGTGAGAGGATTCGAACCTCCGGCCCCTGCCTCCCGAAGACAGTGCTCTACCAGACTGAGCTACACTCCGACCGTGGGGCGGGGATTAACCCGGCGCGGCGGGGTTTGCAAGGGCAGATCGCGCGCCAAAAGCAGGTCAGCGCAAAGGATTTTCCGCCTCGGCGATGGCCTCGGCCATGGCGTCGGCCAAGGCCTCGCCGCGGTCCTCGTCCGGCATGACCGGACGGGGTGCCGCAACCGATTCGTTGCGCAGGCGGGTGCTCTGCACCGGGCGGTTGGCCGAGACGTCGCGCCGCGATTCCCGGAACACGATATAGAGGCCCGAGGCGATGATCAGCGCGGCCCCGGCCACCGTCCAGCGGTCAGGCGATTCCCCGAAGAGGAGCGCGCCGTAGAGCGTGGCCCAGACGATCTGCGAATATTGCATCGGCGCGACCAGCGCGGCCTCGGCCCGGCGATAGGCGCCGATCGAGAGGTTCATCGCCCCGAAGGCCAAGAGCGCGATCAGCGCCACGATGCCCAGATGCGGCAGTTCCATCGGCACATAGACCAGCGGCAGGGTCGCGGCCATGATGACCACATTGGCCAGCATCGGATAGAGCAGCAGCACCGCCGGGCGCTCGTCCCGGCCGATCTTGCGCACGATCACCCCGTTCATCGCCGCGGTCATCGCCGAGGCCAGCGCCGCCAGATGGCCGAGGCCCAGCGCCTCGCCCCCGCCCGGGCGCAGGACCACCAGCACGCCCGCCAGCCCCACCGCGACGGCAAGCCCGCGGTGGATGCCGACCTTCTCGCCCAGCATCGGGATCGCCAGCAGCGTGACCAGCAGCGGCGAGGCGAAGAGGACGGCATAGACCTGGGTCAGCGGCAGCACGGTGAAGGCATAGAACGCCCCCCCGGCCGAGATGACCACGCAGCCGGTCCGCGCCGCCGACCAGCCGGGATGGACCGCGCGAAGCGTCCCGGGCTCGGGGTCGCGGATCAGCATCAGCACCAGCAGCGGGAAGCTCATCAACCCCATGAAGAACATGATCTGAAAGACGCTGTAGCTTTCGCCCAGGATACGGATCAGCACGTCATGGGTGGCGTAGAGCGCGAAACTGCCCAGCGCCATGACGGGGCCGATCGGGCCCGAGGCGGCCCGGATCGGCGCGTCGCTATCGGAATGACTCATGGGCGAGGAACTCAGGGGCCGGGATCGGCAGCGGCGGGAAGTTAGCGGTCACATCGCAACCCTAGGGCCGCGAGAGGGCCGGGGCAAGGGAGGGGGGCCAGCCCCCCTCTTCGTCCCCGCAGGCGGGGCCGAATTCACCCCCCGGGATATTTGTGGCGCAAAGAAGCGAGAGGGCCGGGATGGCAAAAGGGGCCGCGCGGGCCCCTTTTGCGTTGGTCTTTCGTGCGAGGGCTCAGCCGCGCAGCGTGCCGCCGGTGGCCTTGGCGACCTTGTCGACGATCTTGGCCGAGACCGCCTCGATCTCGTCCTCGGTCAGCGTCTTGCCCTGCGGTTGCAGGCGCACGGCGATGGCCAGCGATTTCTTGCCCGGGCCCATCTGCTGGGCGGCCTTCTCGCCGGTGAATTCGTCGAAGACCCGCACCGCCTCGATCAGCGCCTTGTCGGCGCCCTGGGCTGCGTTGACCACGGCCAGCGCCTCGACCGAGGTGTCGAGGACGAAGGCGAAATCGCGCTCGACCGCCTGCAGGTCGTTGAGCGCCAGCGCCGGGCGGGTGGCGGAGGCGTTCTTCGGCATCGGCGCCGCCGCCACCGGCAGGGTGAAGGCCACGGCCGCACCCTTGATGCCATAGGCTTTCAGGATGCGCGGATGCACCTCGCCGAAGGTGGCGAGCGCGTTCTTGCCCAGCGTCAGGCGCCCGGCGCGGCCGGGGTGGAACCAGCCCGCGACATTGCGGTCCGATTGCGTGCGGGAAGGCGCGCCGATGGCGGCCAGCACCGCCTCGGCATCGGCCTTGGCGTCGTAGAGGTCCACCGCCCGGCGGGCATGATGCGGATCGCGCGGGCCATTGGCGCCGATCAGCAGGCCCGTGGCATGGATCGCCTGTTCCCCCGGCTCGCCGCCGTGGAACACCGGCCCCAGCTCGAAGAGCGCCATATCGGCGAAGCCCCGCGCCTGATTGCGGGCCGCGGCCTGCAGGAGGCCGGGCAGCAGGTCGGGGCGCATATGCGTCATCTCGCTGGAGATCGGGTTCTCCAGCTTCAGCGCATCCTCGCCGCCGCCAAAGAGAGTGGCCGAGGCCGCGTCGATGAAGGAATAGGTCACGCATTCATGGTAGCCGAGCGCGGCCAGCGTGCGCCGCATCAGGCGTTCGCGCTTTTGCAGCGGCGTCAGGATCGGCGCCGGCACACCCGATTGCGGGCGGCGCAGGGGCTTGCCCTCGAGCTTGGTCAGCGAGGCGACGCGCGCCACCTCCTCGACCAGATCGGCGTCGCCCAGCACGTCCGGCCGCCAGCTGGGCGGCGTGGCGCGGTCGCCTTCCAGCCGGAAGCCCAAGGATTCAAGGATGCGGCGCTGTTCGGCCTCGGGGATCTCCATCCCCACAAGGCTGGAGCAGCGGGCAGCATTGAAGCGGTAGTCGCGGGTGGTATCGGGCACGGCGCCGTCCACGACCACCTCGGAGGCCTCGCCACCGCAGAGGTCGAGGATCATGCGGGTCGCCAGTTCCAGCCCCGGCAGGGTGAAGTCCGGGTCCACGCCGCGCTCGAACCGGTAGCGCGCATCCGAGTTGATCTTCAGCGCGCGGCCGGTGGTGGCGATGGTGATCGGGTCCCAATAGGCCGATTCCAGGAAGACATCCGTGGTCGCCTCGGTGCAGCCCGAATGCTCGCCGCCCATGATCCCGGCGATGCTTTCCACGCCTTTGGCGTCGGAAATCGCCATCATGCCCGGCGCCAGCGCATAGGTCTTGCCGTCGAGCGCGAGGATCTCCTCGCCGCCCGCGGCCGGATGGATGCGGAGCGCCCCGCCCTCGACCTTGGCCAGATCGAAGACATGCAGCGGGCGGTTATGGGCGAAGGTGAAGAAGTTCGTCACGTCGACCAGCGCCGAGATCGGCCGCAGGCCGATGGCCTTCAGCCGCTGTTGCAGCCATTTCGGCGAGGGGCCGTTCTTCACGCCGCGGATCACGCGCCCGGCGAACAGCGGGCAGCCCTTGTCCTTCAACGCCGGGTCGATGCGGACCGAGACCGGGCTGGGGAACGCCCCCGCCACCGGCTGCACGTCGAGCGGCTTCAGCGTGCCGAGGCCGCGCGCCGCCAGATCCCGGGCGATGCCGCGCACGCCCAGCGCATCGGGGCGGTTCGGGGTGATCTTGATGTAGATCATCGGGTCGTTGAGACCCGCATAGTCGATATAGCGCAGGCCCAGCGGCGTGTCGGCGGGCAGGTCGATGATGCCGTCATGATCGTCCGACAGCTCCAGCTCGCGTTCCGAACACATCATCCCGTTCGACGCCTGCCCCCGGATCACGCCCGGTTTCAGATCGACCCCGGTGCCGGGAATATGCGTGCCCACCGGCGCGAAGACGCCGACCAGACCGGTGCGGGCATTGGGCGCGCCGCAGACCACCTGCACCTCCTGCGAGCTGCCGCCGGGGCCGTCCAGAACCTCGACCCGGCACAGGTTCAGCTTGTCGGCATCGGGGTGCTTCACCGCCTCGATGATCCGGGCGATGCGAAAGGCGCCCAGCGTGGTGGCGGGGTCCGCCACCTCCTCGACCTCGAGGCCCAGATCGGTCAATGCCTCGACGATCGCGTCGAGCGTGGCCGTGGTTTCCAGGTGCTCCTTGAGCCAGGACAGGGTGAATTTCATCGCCGGACCTTCGCGGTTGGTTTCGGCGCCCTGTTAGCCGATTGCCGCGGCCAAGGAAAGCCACCCGGCCCCGCCCGGCCTGACCGTGTGGCCCGGCGCGCTGAAATGAATTGGCAGGGGCGCCCCGACGCGGCACGATGGCGCCTCAGTCCTGTCGGAGGTTCCCGTGAAGCATCCCGCCGTCCCGGTCATCGTCGCCGCACTCTGGATCATGACAAGCGAATTCATCCGCAACGAATTCCTGTTCAAGGCCTATTGGCAGCGCCATTACGAGGGGATGGGGCTGGCCTTCCCCGACGCTGCGCTGAACGGCGCCGCCTGGGGGCTGTGGTCGCTGTGTCTGGCGGCGCTGCTCTGGCTTCTGCTCCGGCGCTTTTCGCTCATCGAAGGGGTCGGCGTCGCCTGGTTCGCGGGCTTCGTGATGATGTGGGTGGTGACCGGCAATCTGGGCGTCCTGCCCTTCGCGCTGCTGCTCTATGCCGTGCCGCTCAGCCTGCTGGAGGTGCTGGTGGCCGCCCTGATCCTGCACTACTGGCCGCGCGAGCGGCGCGTTTGAACCGGCGGGCGCTGGCCGCGGACCCATGGCTGGTCCCTCAACCCCGGAGCCCCCGATGCTGCGCCTGACCCTCGCCCTCGCCCTCGTTGCCAGCCCCGCGCTGGCCAGCAACGAACGCGCCTTCGCGCCGAACCCCGACGGGACGACCTCGTTCATCATGCCCTCGGGCAATGTCGGCTGCACCTACATCCCGGCCGGTGGCACGCCAGTCTACCAGACGATGACCGGCATGGCGGAACTGCATTGCACCATCGTCGAGCCGGTCTACACCACCGTCGTCCTCGAGGCGCATCTGGGCGCGCCGCAGCCGATCCGGGGCGGCGAGGCGCCGGGACTGCCGATGGCGGGCGCCCTGCCCTATGGCAGCTTCTGGCAGGCCGGGCCCTTCACCTGCCTTTCGTCGCGCAACGGCCTGACCTGCACCAATGCCTCGGGCGCGGGGCTCAGAATGGCAAGGGCCGGGGTCGTCACCTGGTGACGCCCCGGCCCCTTTGGCCAAAAGACAGAGATCAGCGGCGCGGATCGTCGCTGTCTTCGTCGTCGTCCTCGTCGTCCGCGTCGGGCAGGTTGAAGAAGCTGTCGGCGTTCGAGTAATCGACCGGCTTCTTGTGCTCGTTCTCGTCCGAGCCGCCCAGGGTGAAGTTCTCCAGCCCGGCGATGCCGCGCGGCAGACGGGGTTCGGGCGCCATTTCCAGCGATTGCTCGGTCGAGACCAGCTTGCGACGCTCGTCGTCGGTCATCACCGAGCCCTCGGCTTCGCGCTTCTTGGCGGCCTTCTGCACTTCCATGTCCAGTTCCGACTGGCGGCACAGACCCAGCGCGACCGGGTCGATCGGGGTGATGTTCTGGATGTTCCAGTGGGTCCGCTCGCGGATCGCCTGGATCGAGGGGTTGGTGGTGCCGACCAGCTTGCGGATCTGGGCATCGGCCAGTTCCGGGTGGAACTTGACCAGCCACAGGATCGCCGCCGGACGGTCCTGACGCTTGGACAGCGGCGTGTAGCGCGGGCCACGGCGCTTTTCCTCGCCGACCGCGGCGGGGTTGTACTTCAGCTTGAGGGTGTAGCGCGGATCGGCTTCGCCCTTCTTGATCTCGGTCTCTTCAAGCTGGTTATGGGCGATGGGGTCGAAACCCTTCACACCCGTGGCCACATCGCCATCGGCGATGCCCTGCACTTCCAGCTCGTGCAGACCGCAGAAATCCGCCACCTGTTTGAAGGTCAGGGTGGTGTTGTCGACCAGCCAGACGGCAGTCGCCTTGGCCATCAGGGGTTTTGCCATCGTAATCGTCCTTCAACCTGCGAGAACCGCAAACCGCGGCACTCGCCGGTGGGACCGGCCGCGGCCGCGGGCCACGCATCCTCGATTTCGGGGAATGGAGCGTATATAAGCGCGCCGTCGATCCGAGGAAAGAGAAAATGCACCGTCTGACCGCCGCCTTTGTTGCCCTGCTGCCGATTTTCGCCGCGGGGGCCGCGCCCGCGCAGGACCGCGCCGGAGACTTCGATTCCTACCTGCTGGCGCTCAGCTGGATCCCGGCCTATTGCGCCACCGACGGCGACGAGCGCGACGATCCGCGCTGCCAGGACGGGCGGCGGGTCGGCTGGGCGGTGCACGGGCTCTGGCCGCAGCACGATGACGGCACCTGGCCCGAGTATTGCCACACCAATCAGCGCTCGCCCTCCCGGCAGGAGACGGCGGCGCAGGCCGGGCTCTTCGGCACCTCGGGCTCGGCCTGGCACCAGTGGAACAAGCATGGGCGCTGCACCGGGCTCTCGGCCGCCAATTACTACCGGCTGGTGCAGGCGGCGCTGGACCGGATCGCCCTGTCCGAGGTGTTCGAGGGCATCGACCGGGAACTGCGCGTCGATCCCGATGTGGTCGAGGCGGCCTTCATCGAGGCCAATCCCGCGCTGGATCGCGACATGATGGTGACCTCCTGCCCCGGCGGCGATCTGGTGGAGCTGCGCGTCTGCCTGACCCGCGACCTGGAGCCCGAGGTTTGCGCCCCCGCCCTGACCCGCCGCGAATGCCGCCGCGACGCGGCCACCCTGCTGCCGCTGCGCTGATGCGGGATTTCTGCGTCATCGGCGGGGGGATCGTCGGGTTGGCAACGGCACGCGCGCTGCTGGCGCGCCATCCCGGCGCCAGTCTGGTGCTCTTGGAAAAGGAGGACGGCCTCGGCCGCCACCAGACCGGGCATAATTCCGGCGTGATCCATTCCGGCATCTATTACGCGCCGGGCAGCCTGAAGGCGCGTCTTTGCCGCGAGGGCGCGGCGCGGACCAAGGCCTTCTGCCGCGATCACGGCATCCCTTATGAGGACCGCGGCAAGCTGATCGTCGCGACCCGGCCGGATGAAATCCCCCGGCTGGACGCGCTGCACGCAAGGGCTGGCGAGAACGGCATCCGGGCCGCGTTGACCGACGCAGGCGAGATCCGCGCCCGCGAACCCGCCATCACCGGGTTGAAAGCGATCTTCGTGCCCGAGGCCGCCATTGTCGATTACAAGCGCGTCCTTGCCGCGCTGGCCGACGAGATCACCGCGAAGGGCGCCGAGATCCGCTTCGCCACCGCCCCCAGTGCGATCCGCGAGACGGACAGCCAAGTCGAGGTCACGACCGGGGCCGAGACCCTGAAAGCCCGCCGCCTGATCGCCTGCGCCGGGCTGCAATCGGACCGTCTGGCGCGGATGGCGGGCCTGCCGATCCGTCATCGCATCGTGCCCTTCCGCGGCGAATACTGGCGGCTCCGGCCCGAACGCTCGGGCGTCGCTCGGGCGATGATCTATCCGGTGCCTGAACCGGGGCTCCCTTTCCTCGGCGTGCATCTGACGCCGATGATCGACGGCTCGATGACCGTGGGCCCCAACGCCATGCTGGGCCTTTCGCGCGAAGGCTATCCGAAATTCTCGATGAATGCCCGGGACATGCTGGACATGGCGGGATTCCCGGGCTTCTGGCGCTCCTTGGCGAAGAACATCCGCCCGGGGCTTGATGAGGTCGGCAATTCCCTCTTCAAACGCCGCTATCTGGCCGCCTGCCAGCGCTATTGCCCCTCGCTGACGCTGGAAGACATGCAGCCGATGGAGCCGGGCATAAGGGCGCAGGCGGTGGGGCCGGACGGGTCGATGGTGCAGGATTTCCTGATCGAGGGCACGGCGCGGATGCTGCATGTGCTCAACGCCCCCTCGCCCGCCGCCACCTCGGCCTTGCCGATCGGCGAGATGATCGCCGACCGCCTGCCCGGCTGATTTTCCCCTTTTGTTCTTCCCTCCCGCGCCCCGACGCGCTATCCTTCGCGCAGCCTTGGGGGCGGGGCATGAGCGACGAGAGCGAAGCACAAAGGCCGCAGCGCAAGATCATCCATGTCGATATGGATGCCTTCTATGCCTCGGTCGAACAGCGCGACAATCCCGAGCTGCGGGGCAAGCCCGTGGTGGTCGGCGGCGCCGGGCCGCGCGGCGTGGTGGCCGCCGCCAGCTACGAGGCGCGGGAATTCGGCGTGCGCTCGGCCATGCCCTCGGTCACCGCCCGGCGCAAATGCCCTGAGCTGATCTTCGTCCGGCCCCGTTTCGAGGTCTATCGCGAAGTCTCAAACCAGATCCGCGAGATCTTTGCCGAACACACCGACCTGATCGAGCCGCTGTCCCTGGACGAGGCCTATCTCGACGTGACCGAGAACAAGCAGGGGATCGCCTCGGCCACGGAACTGGCGCGGCAGGTGCGGGCGCGGATCAAGGAAGTGACCGGGCTCAATGCCTCGGCCGGGATTTCCTACTGCAAGTTCCTCGCCAAGATGGCCTCCGACCTCAACAAGCCGAACGGCCAGGCGGTCATCACCCCCAGACGCGGCCCGGGTTTTGTCGAGGCGCTGCCGGTCGCCAAGTTCCACGGCGTCGGCCCCGCGACGGCGGCCAAGATGGGGCGGCTGGGCATCGTCACCGGCGCCGACCTCAAGGCGCAATCGCTCGACTTCCTGCGCGAACATTTCGGCAAATCGGGCGGCTGGTACTATCGCATCAGCCGCGGCATCGACGACCGCGCCGTCCAGCCGCACCGCGAACGTAAATCGGTGGGCGCCGAGGACACGTTCCTGGAGGACATCCACAGCCCCGACCCCGCGCGCGAGGAAGTGGCGAAGCTGGCCGCCCGCGTCTGGCGCCATACCGAGGACAAGGGGCTGAAGGCCCGGACCGTGGTGCTGAAGGTGAAATACGCCGATTTCCAGCAGATCACCCGCTCGCGCACGCTGTCGGTGCCGCTGGCCTCGGCCGCGCAGATGGAGGCCCTGTGCTTCGCCCTCCTCGACCCGCTGTTCCCGACCGCCAAGGGTATCCGCCTGCTGGGCGTGACCCTGTCGACCCTGTCGGGGGACGAGGCCGAGGGCGCCGAAAGGCTCCCCCCCGAAGGCACGCAGCTCTCGCTCTTCTGAACGCCGCCCGCCGCCGCAACGCCGGTGCGCGGGTGCGGGCGGCGCTGACCGTCACAACCCTTGGGCGATCACGGCGTCAGCGGCGCAAGGAGCACGGGAAGCTGCCGGACCCGACGCGAATCAGACGAGTTTCATAAAATGCGAACAATCCCGTCAAACCGCGTCAATCGGCACTCGGTCAAGAAACGCCCCCCAGAACGGCCTGTCGCCGGAACGGGTTCACATCCTTGTGTGGCGGTGGTTCGGAGGCGGCGACAATGACCGGCAGATCTGGCCCCGAAATGGCGGAATTTCGGCAAGAATGGCGCAAAGGTGGCCTGTAGCGGGCGAAAATATGGCCAAATTGGGGCGAAAACCGTTTCCAAAATCGCAACACTTTACTTTTCCCGCTCGGGAGGGCGCCGCAACCTCCTCCGGTCCCGCGCCGCTTTTCCAGTGATTTCTTTTTGTTTTCCAGACCCCTCTGCTATATTGAACCTCGACCCGAAAAGGGGGCCGGACCATGGGGGTGGTCTGGCGAGATGCTGCCAAGGTTAAACCGGGGTAAAGATCGACGCTTGCTCCCGTGGCGACAGCCGCGCGGCGCCCCGTGTCCTCTGCATGCATCGTCCCGGGGGCGGCGTCCGTGCCGTCCCCTCCGGCGCCAGACCACCGATGGTCGGGCGTGATTTGAGACAATGGTCCGCGCAAGGACCCGAGGAGATGCAAGATGCCGCCGAGAAACGACACTCCCCTCACCCCGCCCGCCGCCGACCCCGGTGTCTTCGACGGCACCGACGGCGATGACGTGATCCGCTACGGCGATACCGACGGGGACGGCGATCAGGTCACCGACACCGGCAACGCGATCAACGCGGGCGCCGGCAACGACACGGTCTATGCGGGCTATGGCAACGACACGATCGACGGCGGCGCCGGCAATGACTGGCTGTTCGGCAGCCAGGGCGACGACATGCTCTCGGGCGGCGAGGGCAATGACACGCTCTGGGGCGACGAGGGCAATGACACGCTCCATGGCAACGACGGCGACGACAAGCTGATCGGCGGCGCGGGCGACGACCTGCTGATCGGCGGCGACGGCAATGACCTGCTGATCGGCGACGGCAACCCCGGCGACCACGGCGGCCTCTCGTCCGAGGATCCGGCCGAACCCGGCTTCGGCAACGACACGCTGGTCACCTCGACCGGCAACGACACGGCCTTCGGCGGCTCGGGCGACGACGTGTTCCGCGTCTTCGACGAATTCGGCCATCACGTGATCACCGGCGGCGAGACGGGCGAGACCGAGGGCGACACGCTCGACGCCTCGGCGGTGACCGCCGACCTGACGATGTATTACACCGGCGACGAGAAGGGCACCTTCACCGATTACGGCGCAACGGTGAACTTCTCGGAAATCGAGAAGATGTATCTCGGCACCGGCGACGACCGGGTCGAGGTGATCGACACGACCACCGGCTATGTCCACGGCGGCGACAGCTTCGACACGCTGATCCTGCCCGAGGGCGACGATGCGCCGGAAGTGGTCATCACCAGCGAAGTTCCCTTCCCCGACGTGCCCGGCGCCACCTCGAAGACCGGCTACGTGATGTTCAAGGACGGCTCGCGGCTCGATTTCGAGAGCTTCGAGAAGATCGAGAACAAGTGCATCTGCTTCACCCCCGGCACGCTGATCGACACCACCCGCGGCCGGGTGGCGGTCGAGGAATTGGTGGCCGGCGACCGGGTGCTGACCCGCGACCATGGGTACCAGCCGCTGACCTGGACCGGGCGCCGCGACCTCACGATGGCCGATCTCGCCGGCAGCCCCGAGGTCGGGCCGGTGCGGATCGCCGCCGGATCCCTCGGCCGCGGCCTGCCTGAGCGCGACCTCGTGGTCTCGCCCCGCCACCGGATGCTGGTCACCGGCGCCCGGGCCGAGCTGATGTTCGGCGAGCGCGAGGTGCTGGTCGCGGCGCAGGATCTGCTGGGCCTGCCGGGCGTCAGCCGCGCCGGGCTGGAAGCCGTCAGCTACATTCACGTCATGTGCGAACGCCACGAGATCATCCGCGCCGAAGGCTCCTGGACCGAAAGCTTCCAGCCCGCGGAAGCGGTGGTCGACGCGCTGGAGGACGGCACCCGGGCCGAGCTGCTGGCGCTCTTCCCGGCGCTCGCCACCGAAGCCGGCCGCGCCGGTTTCGCCGCCGCCCGCCCGGTCCTGTCCGGCGCCGAAGCCAAGACCCTCTTCGCCGCCTGACCCCATCGAAGACCCGCCGACAACCAAGGGCCGCCCCTCAAAGGCGGCCCTTCCTCTTTCGGCCCAAGGCGGCGGGAGGCACGCTCCCACCCGCCCACCCCGCGCGCCTCCCGCCGCGGAGAGGTCAGCGCTTGTGGAGGCCCCGGGGGCCGTCTGCCCCCGGACCCCCGAGGATATTTGCAGAACGAAGATGAGGGTCAAGCGCCCTCTGTTTCCTATCTTTGTTCTGAAAATATCCTCGGGTGGATTTTCAAGGAGGGTGGAAAACCCTCCTTGAAGCAGGGGGTGCGGGGGGCGGCAGCCCCCCGCCTCCGGTCGCCCGAGGCACGAGGGCGAAACCCCTCCCCGTCAGCAGTAGAGCCGCAGGCCGCTTTCGGTGACGATGCCGTCGAGCGGCTGGTCGAACTGGTCCGTCGGAACCTCCGCCTGTTCCTGCGCGTCGAAGGCGAAGCCCAGCGCGGTGACGGGACCGGCGGCGCGCAGCCGGGCCAGCGTCCGGTCGTAGAAGCCGCCGCCATAGCCCAGCCGGTAGCCGCGGGCATCGAAGGCGAGCATCGGCACGATGACCACGCGCGGCGCCATTGTCACGCCCTCGGCCGGGACCTTGGCGCCGAAGGGTCCTTCGACCAGCGCGGCCTCGGGCGTCCAGAGGTGGAAGTCGAGCGGTTGTCCGGCGCCCAGGATGACCGGCACGCCGACCGGGCCGGGATGGCTGGCCATCACCGGCACAGGGTCGATCTCGGTGCGGATCGGCAGGTAGCCCGAGAGCGGCGCCGCGCCGAACGGGGCCAGCGCCGCCGTCAGATGCGCCTGAGCCGCCGCATCCCGGCCGCTGCCGAAAACCGCCTTGCGGGCGGCGAAGGCGGCACGGCGGGCCTCGGCCTTGATCTGGTCGATGCTCACAGCAGCACCAGCGTGGCGAGGCCGAGGAAGACGAAGAAACCGACCACATCGGTGAGTGTGGTGACGAAGGTGCCCGAGGCCAGCGCCGGGTCCAGTTTCAGCCGGTTCAGCGCCAGCGGCACCAGCACCCCGCCCAGCGCCGCCACCGTCAGGTTGATGATCAGCGCCGCGCCGATCACCGCCCCCAGCCAGACATCGCGCCCATAGAGCGCCCAGGCCACCACCCCCATGACCATGGCAAAGCCCAGGCCGTTGATAAGACCGACGACCAATTCCCGCCGCACCACCCGGGCGGCGTTCGATTCGGTCAGGTCCTTGGTCGCCAGCGCCCGCACCGCCACGGTCAGCGATTGCGTCCCGGCATTGCCGCCCATCGAGGCGACGATCGGCATCAAGGCCGCGAGTGCCACTAGCACGGCGATCGTGCCCTCGAAAAGCCCGATCACCGCGGCGGCGATATTGGCGGTGACCAGGTTCACGGCCAGCCAGGGGAAGCGCTGGCGCACCGTCTCCCAGACCCCGTCCGACAGGCTCGATTCGTCGCCGACCCCGGCCATGCGCAGCATGTCTTCCTCGTGCTCGTCATCGAGCACGACCATGGCGTCGTCGATGGTGATGACGCCGACCAGCCGCCCCGCCCCATCGACCACCGGGGTCGAGATCAGATGGTACTTATTGAACATCCGCGCCACCTCGGCCTCCTCTTCGGTGGCCTCCACTGTCATGAAACTGTCCTCGACAATGTCAGACAGCGCGGTGTCGCGTTTCGAGGCCAGCACCCGGCCCAGCGTCGCATAGCCGGTCGGGCGGTGGCGTTCGTCAACCAGGATCACGTGGTAGAACTGATCCGGCAGCCAATCAGCCGAGCGCAGGTGGTCGATGGTCTGCCCCACATTCCAATCCTGCGGCACGCTGACCGTTTCGGATTGCATGAGGCGGCCGGCGGAATATTCGGGCCAGGCGAGCGAGCTTTCGACCGCCGCCCGATCGTCCTTTTCCAGCGAATCGAGGATGAAGGCCTGATCGTGGTCCTCCAGATCCTCGAGGATGTCGACCACGTCGTCGGTGTCGAGTTCGCGCACCGCTTCGGCCAGGGCCTCGCGCGGCATGGCCTCGATGACCTCTTCGCGCACCGCCTCGTCGAGTTCGGACAGAACGTCGCCGTCCACCCCTTCGGGATAGAGCGTCAGCAGCGCCTTGCGCTCCTGGCTGGAGATCTGTTCCAGCAAGTCCGAGATATCGGCCGGGTGCAGCGTGTCGAGCGCCGCGGCGACAGCCCGGGCATCGCCAGCGTCGACCGCTTCCAGAACCGTGTCGATCCGCTCGGCGTCCAGCTCCTCGACCTCGCGGTCCTCCTCGGGCGGCTCGGGCCGGGGCGTCGGTTCGGGTATCGGATTCTCCGGGTTCCCGGTCTTGTGGTGTTCCGGTTCCGTCATCGCCGCCTCCCGTTCCCGTTTCGGCCTGCGCCCGGGTCGAATCGTCCCGTGCCCGTGGTTGTTAAGCGCAAAAGGCCGCGCGATAAAGGGTCAGCCGCCCCCTCGGAGGATCCCATGCGCGACCTGCTTATCGGCCAGGTGCTGAGTTTCGATGACGACCCGTTCCTTGAGGGCCCCTCGGCGGCCCGGATCGAGGCCGAGGGCGCCGTTCTGATCGAAGACGGGCGGATCCTGGCCGTCGGACCGGCCGCCAGCCTGCGGGCCGCACATCCCGAGGCGCGGCGTCACGATTACGGCAAGGCGCTGATTTCGCCGGGTTTCGTCGATGCCCATGCGCATTACCCGCAGACCGGGATCATCGCCAGCTGGGGCAAGCGGCTGATCGACTGGCTGAACACCTATACCTTCCCCGAGGAATCGCGCTTTGCCGATCCGGCCCATGCAAGGCTCGCGGCGGAAACCTGCCTCGACCTGATGCTGGCCCATGGCACGACCAGCGTCTGCAGCTTCTGCACCATCCATCCCGAGAGCGTTGACGCCTTCTTTACCGCGGCGCAGGCGCGGGGCATGCGGGTGATGGCGGGCAAGACCTGCATGGACCGCAACGCACCCGACAACCTGCGCGATACGGCGCAGGCGGCCTATGACCAGTCGAAGGCGCTGCTGGAACGCTGGCACGGGGTCGACCGGCTGGGCTATGTCATCACGCCGCGCTTCGCCCCGACCTCGACGCCCGACCAGCTGGCGGCGCTGGGGGCGCTCTGGGCCGAGCATCCGGAGGTGGCGATGCAGACGCATCTCTCGGAACAGAAAGAGGAAATCCTCTGGGTGGCCAAGCTCTTCCCCGAGGCGCGCGACTACCTCGATGTCTATGAGCGCTTCGGCCTGCTGGGCGCCCGGGGGCTTTACGGCCATGCCATCCACCTTGAACCGCGCGAGCGGGACCGGCTGCGCGAGGTCGGCGCGGCGCTGGTGCATTGCCCGACCTCGAACGCCTTCATCGGTTCGGGTCTGTTCGACATGGCGGGGCTCAAGGCCGGGGGGCAGCGGATCGGGCTTGCCACCGATATCGGCGGCGGCTCCAGCTTTTCGATGCTGCGGACCATGGCCGCCGCCTATGACATCGCGCAGCTGAACGGCGCGGCGCTGCATCCGGCGCAGCTGTGGTGGCTGGCCACGGCGGGCTCGGCCGGGGCGCTGGGGCTGGGCGAGCGCATCGGGCGGATCGCGCCGGGCTATGAGGCGGATCTGACGGTGCTCGATCTGGCCTCGACCCCGGCCATCGCCCAGCGCGCGGCCCGGGCCGAGGATCTGTGGCAGGCGCTCTTCCCGACCATCATGATGGGCGACGACCGGGCGATCCTTGCCACCTGGGTCAACGGCAAGCCGATGCATCGCGCATGAAAAAAGGGCCGGTCCCGCAGGACCGGCCCCCTTCTTTTCCGACCGCCCGCTTATTCCCGGTTGCCCAGGAACATCAGCAGGAACTGGAACATGTTCAGGAAGTCGAGATAGAGGTTCAGCGCGCCGGCGATGGCCGACTTTTCCAGCCATTCGCTGTCGCCCTGCGCCGCATGGGCGATGTAATTCGCCTTGATCGTCTGGGTGTCGAAGGCGGTGAGGCCCGCGAAGATCAGCACACCGATCACCGAGATCGCGAAGGCCAGGGCCGACGAACCGATGAAGATGTTGACTACCATGGCGACCAAGAGGCCGATCACGCCCATCACCAGGAAGGTGCCCATCCCCGACAGGTCCCGCTTCGTGGTATAGCCATAGAGGCTGAGACCGGCGAAGGCGATCGCGGTGATGAGGAAGGTCTGGGTGATCGAGAAACTGGTGTAGACGAGGAAGATCGAGCTCAGCGACACGCCGATCATCGCCGCGAAGACGAAGAAGCCGACCTGCATCGCCGCGGCCGAGGCATTGCGCATCAGCGCGCCGAAGCCGAAGAACAGGAAGGCGAGCGGGGCGAACATCACCACCCAGCGGAACGCCGAGGCATAGATCAGATAGCCGAATTGCGACAGATACGTCCCGTTCGGCAGCATCGCGGCGGCCGTGTTCGGGTCGGTCGTGGTGGCAAGGCCGGAAATCGCCCAGGCGCCCGCCGCCGTAATCAGCATGCCCACGGACATCGTGCCGTAGACCTTGTTCATATGCGTGCGCAGGCCGGCGTCGATCCGTGCGCCAAGCGCGCCAGCGTCAGACGTGCGCACCGACTGGTAGTTGGCCATGTAACCCTCCGTTGGAACCATCTTGTCACGAAGGCCCGGTTCCCCGGGCCCCCGCGAATGGTTCCAATATCGGGATTACCGAGCCCTATTTCAAGACTCGCCTTAAGCGGTTTTGTCGGGATTTCAACGCCAGTAGCTGGGCGCGTCCCACAGGGGCCGCCTGGCCTCGCGTTGGGCCTCTTCGCGCGAGAGGCCGATATCGGCCAGCATCTGGTCATCGAGCGCCGCCAGGTCCACCCGTTGGCGACGCAGGGCGCGGGCGGTGGCCAGAGCCTTCAGCACCCGGGCCAGGACCGGACGCCGGGGGGCGGCAACGGAAACGGGAGCGGTGCAGGTCGAGCTGGCCATCGGATCATCCTTTCAGAGCGGCTATGAGTCCCGCGCTTTGCATCACGGGTATTGATCGGATACCGGGAATGCGGGTATGATGGAAACGAATGTTTCTGATGGCCACGATCACGGATGCTGATATGCGACGCAATCTCGACCTCTCCGCCCTGCGCGCCCTGGCCGCCATCGCCGATTTCGGCGGGGTGACGCGGGCGGCGCAGCTCTTGAACCTGACGCAATCGGCCGTCTCGATGCAGATCAAGCGGCTGGAGGAATCGCTGGGGCTGACGCTGCTGGACCGTTCAGGGCGCGGCGTCTCGCTGACCTCGGCCGGCGAGCAGCTCCTCAGCTATGCCCGCCGGATCATCGCCCTGAACGACGAGGCGGTCGAGCGGCTGACCGACAGCGAATACGAAGGGGGCATCACCGTCGTCGTGCCCCATGACATCGTCTATCCGCACGTGCCGCAGGTGCTGCGGCATTTCCACTCCATGTATCCGCGCATGCAGGTGCAGCTGCTGACCCAGAACACTCTCCGGGCCAAGGAGGCCTTTGCGCGGGGCGAATGCGACCTGATCCTGACCACCGAGCTGCATTGCGACGCGGGCGGCGAGACGCTGACCCGGCTGCCGCTGCTGTGGATCGGGGCGCCGGGGGGCAACGCTTGGCGTCAGCGGCCGCTCAGGCTGGCACAGGGGCGGATCTGCGCCTTCCGGGCCGGGATCGTCGCCGCGCTCGACCGGGCAGACATCCCCTGGGAGACGGCGGTGGAATCGGAAAGCGACCGCACGCTGGAAGCCGCGGTCAGCTGTGACATGGCGATCCATGCGCTCCTGGCCGGGACCGAGCCGCCGCATGTCGAGCGGATCGCCCATGGCGGCGCCCTGCCCGACCTCAACAGCTATCTCATCAACCTCTACATGCGCCCGGGCAACGCCACGCCCGGGGTCGCGGCGCTGGCCGATCTCTTGCGCAAGGCCTGGGACAGCGACGGCCGGATCCCGCAGGGGATGGCCGCCGAATAGGGCCTAGTCGCCGATGGTGATGACCACCTTGCCGGTCGAGGCGCGGCTGCGCATCAGCTCCATCGCCTCCGCCACCCGGTCGAGCGGCAGGGCATGGCTGACATGGGGATGCAGATCGCCCCGGGCGTACATATCCATCAGATCGGCAAGCGAGCGGGTGATGACCTGCGGCGCGAAGCTGTTGTAGCCGCCCCAGTAAAGGCCGATCACGTCGATATTCTTGACCAGCAGGATATTGGCCGGGAATTGCGGCACGCCGCCGCCGGCGAAGCCGATGACGACGAAGCGCCCCTCGGGTTTCAGCGCGCGCAGGGCGGCCGAGGCGGCGGGCTCGCCCACCGCGTCATAGACCACATCGACCCCGCCCAGCGCCTTGAACGCGGCCTTGAGGTCGGCGCCCTCGCTGTCGATCAGGACCGAGGCCCCGGCGGCCCGCGCTACCTCCAGCTTCTCGGGGCCACGGGCCACGGCGACGACCTTCGCCCCCAGCCGCGCGCCGATCTCGACCGCGGTCAGCCCCACGCCACCGGCAGCGCCCAGCACCAGCAGCGTCTCGCCCGCTTTCAGCCGCGCGCGATGGGTCAGGGCCAGATGCGAGGTGCCATAGGCCACCATGAACCCGGCCGCCTGATCGAAAGGCATCGCCTCGGGCAGCGGCAGGCAGCGCTCGACCGGGAAGCAGCCATATTCCGCCAGCCCGCCCTGCCCGGCGAAGACCGCCACCTTCTGGCCGGGAGTGAAGCCGGTGACGCCCGCGCCCAGCGCATCGACGGTGCCGGAAAGCTCCATGCCCATGACGAAGGGCATCGGCGGGATCTCCTGATAGGTGCCCTTGGCCATCAGCAGATCGGCGAAATTCAGGCCGCAGGCGCGGATCTTCACCCGCAGCTCGCCCGGCCCGGGTTCGGGCATCGGCAGATCGGTAAGGGCGGGCGGGGTCTCGGTCGAGGCGAGGACGAAGGCGCGCATCGGCTGGCTCCGGCTAGAGGAATCGGGACGGCCACGATGGGCTGCCCCCCGCGCAAGGACAAGGCCGCGGCGGACCGGCGCCGACGTGACATAGCGTCCCGCGCATGAAACTCCCGCGAAAACACGTTTGCATTTTGCGAATACACGCAAAGGTTGTTTGCGCATTGCATTGCATTTTGCAAAACACGTCTTGATGGAATGAGCGAGGGATGCTTACATCCTTCCGGGTGTACGGCCGCGACTCGGCTCCTGCCGCTACGTCAACCGTGACGTTAGCGTAAACGACGGGGACATCTGTTGCGCGATCGGCGACGCGCGGCCCTTCCCGACGCTCCTAAGTCCCGTTTTCGGGACACCCCTATGTGTGAGGCGAAAAAAATGACTCGTGGTGCAGAAGTTGGCACGGAAATTGCTTCTCTTGGTTTCGAAGGGCTTGGTCCCCGATGGCCTGATCGGTCCCGGGGATTGATTGACAAGAGGAGTCAGGAAGTGAAGCACCCGGTGGATGTCCATGTTGGCAAGCGGATCCGTCATCGTCGCTGGATGGTGGGCATGACCCAGCAGCAGCTGGCCGATTCGGTCGGCATCAAGTTCCAGCAGATCCAGAAATACGAAACCGGCATGAACCGCGTCAGCGCCTCGCGCCTGTGGGACATCGCCCGCACGCTGGGTGTGCAGATCGGCTTCTTCTTTGAAGGCCTCGCCGGTGAGAATGCGGGCGAAGCGGCGCCTGCCGCCGATATCCTGGCCAACAAGGAAGCGATGGAACTGGTCCGCGCCTATTACTCGATCCCCGAAGCGCAGCGCAAACGCCTGTTCGACCTGGCCCGCGTCCTCTCGGACGCCGCCTGACAGCCCCGGGTCCCAGGGGGCGGGCACACTCTTGCCCGCCCGCGCCGGCACGCCTAGACAGGGCTCTCACGCCCGGTTGAGGAGACGCCGCCGATGACCCGATCCCCCCTCCGTTCCCGTTTCTCGCCGGCCGAAATCGCCGCGCTCTGGCAAGCCGCCGATGCCGTGGCCGATGTCGCGCGCCCGGCGACGCTGGCGCATTTCCGCGCCGAGGGGCTTTCCGCCGACAACAAGGCCAGCGCCGGTTTCGACCCGGTGACCGCCGCCGACCGCGCCAGCGAAGCGGCGATGCGCGCGGTTCTGGCGCAGCTGCGCCCCGATGACGCCATCCTCGGCGAGGAGGAAGAGGCGCGCCCCGGCACCTCGGGCCTGACCTGGGTTCTGGACCCGATCGACGGCACCCGCGGCTATCTGTCCGGCACCCCCACCTGGGGCGTGCTGATCGCGCTGGCGGATGAGGACGGCCCCTTCCTGGGCATCATCGACCAGCCCTATATCGGCGAACGGTTCCGCGGCGGTCTGGGCGAGGCCCGGGTTGACGGCCCGCTCGGCCAGCATGCGCTGCGCGCCCGCCCTGCCCGGCCGCTGTCGCAGGCGATCCTCTTCTCCACCTTCCCCGAAGTCGGCACCGCCGAGGAGGGCGCCGCCTTCCGCCGTGTCGCAACCCGGGCGCGGCTGACCCGCTACGGCACCGATTGCTACGCCTATGCGCTCTTGGCGGCGGGGCAGATCGACCTGGTGATCGAGGCGGGTCTGCAACCCTATGACGTGATGGCCCCCATCGCGGTGATCGAGGCCGCGGGCGGCGTGGTCACCGACTGGCAGGGGCGTCCGGCGCATCAGGGCGGGCGGATCCTGGCGGCCTCGTCCCCCGAACTCCACGCCGAGGCGATGGCGCTTCTGCAGGGCTGAGCCCGCCACCGGACCACGAAAAAACCCGCCAAGCGCAAGCCCGGCGGGTTCTTTGTCTCAGCGATGACGCTCCGCTCAGGCGGTGGCGCCGGCCTTGGCCTGCTCGACGATCAGCGCGAAGGCTTCGGGCTCGTGCACGGCGATATCGGCCAGAACCTTGCGGTCCACTTCGATCCCGGCGACGGCCAGCAGGTTGATGAAGCGCGAATAGGTCAGGTCGGGATCGACCAGACGCACCGCGGCGTTGATCCGCTGGATCCACAGGGCGCGGAAGTTGCGCTTGCGGGTCTTGCGGTCACGGGTGGCGTATTGGTTCGCCTTGTCGACCGCCTGGGTGGCGGTGCGGAAGTTGCGCGAACGGGCGCTGTAATAGCCAGCGGCCTGCTTGATCACCTTGCGGTGACGGGCGTGGGTCACCTTGCCGGATTTGACGCGTGCCATGTGTGTCTCTCCTCAGCTCAGCGGGCGTAGGGCATGTAGGTCTTGACGATCTTCGTATCCGGCTCGCTCAGCACCATGGTGCCGCGGGCGTCGCGGATGAATTTCGTCGTACGCTTGATCATGCCGTGGCGCTTGCCGGCCTGGGCCGATTTGATCTTGCCGGTAGCAGTGACCTTGAACCGCTTTTTGGCGGCCGATTTGGTCTTCATCTTGGGCATTTCCGTCTCCTGTCTCTTCGAGAGGTCATAACGCGCGACTCGGCATGCCACACCGGCCGGCCGCGCGGGCTCAGAGGGCGTCCCAATACCCCGCCCCTCCCCGCTTTGCAAGGGCCCCCGAACCCAGCCCGGACGCCCCGAACCCTGCCCCGACGCAAGGTCACGCGCGCGCGGGACTTGCCCCCCGGCGTGCGACGGCGCAGGTCCGGGGCAACGAGGAGAGAGCCATGACCGACAGCATCTGGAAAACCCCCTTCACCATCGAGATGGCCAATGCCTATGGCAAGGGAACCGCGAACGCCCGGCTGGGGATCGAGATCCTGGAAAAGGGCGCCGATTACCTGACCGGCCGCATGCCGGTCGATGAACGCACCAAGCAGCCCGGCGGGATCCTGCATGGCGGTGCCTCGGTCCTTCTGGCCGAGACGCTGGCGAGCCTGGCGGGCGCCTTCTGCGTCGACATCGCGCGCGAAAGTGTCGTCGGGCAGGAGATCAACGCCAACCACCTGCGCCCGGTCAGCGGCGGCTGGGTCACCGGCACGACGCGGCCGGTGCATATCGGGCGGCGCAGCCAGGTCTGGGAAACCCGGATCGTCGACGAGAACGGCAAGCTCGTGTGCATCTCGCGCATGACGCTGGCGGTGACCGACCGGCCCGCGCGCGCAACGTCCACGGTGCCCCTGCCCTAACGCTGCCAGTAGCGGCCCACCGTCTCGACTGCGAGCTCCGGGATCAGGCGCCAGTCATAGGGCCCGGCGGGGTTGGTGAACGAGGCCCAGGCCGCCACCCCCAGCCCCACCGCCACCAGAATCAGCGCCGCCCAGGGCCGCCGCCGGTCGGCCCAGGCCGAGACCAGCGCGACAAAGGCCAGCGGCAGGAACACCAGCCCGACAAGGAACAGAAGGTCGCGGTCCATGGGCCCTCCGGGGTCACGGCGCCGAGGAGGTCATTCCTCGGCGCGGAAGATCAGACGCTCGTCGCAGGGCGCCACGCGCAGGATATTGGTGGTGCCGGGCTGGTTGAAGGGCACACCGGCGGTCACCACGATCTGGTCGGTCTGTTCGGCGAAACCCAGCTCACGCGCGGCACGCGCGGCGCTGACCACGGCCGATTTGAAGCGGTCCACGCTGCCGGTCGCCACGCAGGTCACGCCCCAGACAAGGCACAGCCGCCGCAGCGTCGCCACCTTGGGGCTGAGCGCCAGGATCGGCACCTGCGGCCGTTCGCGCGCCACCTTCAGCGCGGTGGTGCCGGATTCGGTGAAGCAGCAGATCGCCTTGATATTGGTCGATTCCGCGATTTCCCGCGCCGCCGAGACGATGGCATCGGCGACCGAGGTGCGCTCATAGGTGCGGAAGGCGGCGATGACCTGACGATAGGTCGTGTCCTTCTCGACCGAGAGGGCGACGTTGTGCATGGTGCGCACCGCCTCGACCGGGTAATTGCCCGCCGCCGATTCCGCCGACAGCATCACCGCATCGGCGCCCTCGTAGATGGCGGTGGCCACGTCCGAGACCTCGGCCCGGGTCGGCATCGGGCTTTCGATCATCGATTCCAGCATCTGCGTCGCCACGATCACCGGCTTGGCCAGCGCCCGCGCCCGGCGCACCAGACGCTTCTGGATCGGCGGAACGGCATGGACCGGCAGCTCGACCCCCAGATCGCCCCGCGCCACCATGATCCCGTCCGAGACCGCGGCGATGGCGTCGAAGGCATTGACCGCGGCCGGTTTCTCGATCTTGGCGAGGATCGCGGCCCGGCCCCGGGCCAGTTCGCGCGCTTCCTCGACATCCTCGGGGCGCTGCACGAAGCTCAGCGCCAGCCAGTCCACGCCCAGATCGCAGACGAATTCCAGATCGGCCTTGTCCTTGGGGCTGAGCGCGCGGAGCGGCAGCACCACGTCGGGCACGTTGACGCCCTTGCGGTTCGAGATGACGCCGCCGACCGCGACGGTGCAACTGGCGTAATCGGCGCCGCAATCATCGACCACCAGCTTGATCTTGCCATCGTTCACCAAGAGCCGCGCGCCGGGTTCGAGGGCGGCGAAGATCTCGGGATGGGGCAGCAGGACGCGGGTATGATCGCCCTCGGCCTCGTCGAGGTCGAAGCGGAATTTCTGCCCCTCCTCCAGCTCGACCGAGGTGACGCCGAACGTGCCCACCCGCAGCTTAGGCCCCTGCAGGTCGGCCAGGAGCGCGATGGGCCGCCCCGCCTCGCGCTCGACCTGCCGGACGATGGCGTGGCGGGCGGCGATTTCCTCGTGCGAGCCGTGGCTCATGTTCAGCCGGAAGACATCGGCCCCGGCCTCGAAAAGCGCGCGGATCGTGGCCAGATCGGACGAGGCCGGGCCCAGCGTGGCGACGATCTTGACGTTGCGGTTGCGGCGCATGATGCCCTCTCTCTCGTGTCCTTGACCGGCCCTTGGCGGCCGCTTTCTTCCCGTATCGCGCAAACGCGCCCCTGCGGCAACAGGTCGGGCCGCCTTTTGCGGTATCGCTAACGCGAATAGTTTACGCGACTTGCGTTGACGATGGCGTGACGCGTGCCAACCCTGCGGCTTGACCCCGTGGCGGATGCAGCACAGTTCTGGGGCAAAGCGATCACCGTTTCAACGAGGAAGCCATGGACGAGGCCACCAGAACCCGCATCGAGGCCGCGACTTTTCGCCGCCTGCTCCAGCATCTGATGCACGACCGCCCCGACGCCCAGAACATCGACCTGATGAATCTGGCCGGTTTCTGCCGCAACTGCCTGAGCCGCTGGTATGGCGAGGCGGCGGCCGAGGAAGGCATCACGCTGGACAAGGAGCAATCGCGCGAGATCGTCTATGGCATGCCCTATGACGCCTGGCGGGCCGAGCACCAGCGCGAGGCCTCGGCCGAGCAGGTCAAGGCCTTCGACCAGAGCTTCGCCGAGAACGTCGGCAAGCGCGACTGAGTCTCGTCCACCCGGATTTCCGCCCCCGGCCGACCCGGATTCCCGGTCGCAGGCGGGGTGGTGACGGAATTGTTTCCAGACGCGCAACTGTCCGTCAGGAAAGGAGGAATTGACCCCGGCCTCCGTCCTGCAAACGGCGAAATACCTAAGAATACCTTGACTCTAGCGGACCCAAATGTCGTAAACAGACTGTTAATGTACGCAAGTTAAAGAGGTGTGCCGATGGGGCTTCTTGCGCTGATCCTGGCGAGCTTCGTGGTTATGGGCCTGGGCAATCAGGATTCCACGGACCCGGTGGTCGACAACGAAGACGATGTGCTCGACGGCACCGACGGCGCGGATCTGCTGGAAGGCCACGCTGGCAATGACCTGCTGAACGGCCTCGAGGGCAACGACACGCTGGCGGGCGGGCCGGGCGAGGACACGCTGAACGGTGGCGGCGGCGCCGACGAGCTCTATGGCGGAAACGGCAACGACACGCTGCATGGCAACGACGGCTGGGACCGCCTTTCCGGCGGGCGCGGCGACGACGAGCTTTACGGCGAACAGGGCAACGACCGGCTCTGGGGCAACGATGGCCAGGACACGCTCTGGGGCGGGGCCGGCGACGACACGCTTCTGGGCGGTGCCGGCAACGACTATCTCGGCGGCGGCCCCGGCCGCGACATGATGGACGGCGGCAACGGCAACGACACGCTGTTTGGCGGCGATTGGGACGACACGCTGCTGGGCGGCGACGGCAATGACCGGCTGTTCGGCGGCAACGGCCAGGATTCGCTGGATGGCGGCGAGGGCAACGACCTGCTCGATGGCGGCGACGGCGACGACACGATCCTCAGCGGCATCGGGCTTGACACGATCCGCGCGGGCGAGGGCGACGATAGCGTCAACGCGGTCTTCGACGGCGACAAATGGGTCGACGGCGGCGCGGGCAACGACGTGCTGGAGACCGGCGAGGGCAACGACACCGTCCTGGGCGGCGAGGGTGACGACATCCTCCGCAGCTTGGGCGGGCGCGATTCCTTCGACGGCGGCGAGGGCAACGATTCCCTTTATGGCGATGCCAACGACACCTACACGGGCGGCGCGGGCGAGGACCTCTTTGTCATCGAGCAGAAATTCGGCGAGGGCGTCACCTATGACGGCGTCGGCGAAGTGGTCGATTTCGAAGCGGGCGTCGATCAGCTGCACCTGACCATCCCCTATCTTGAGGGCACGACCCCGCCCGAGGTGACGCTGGAGCCCGATGCCGAGAGCGGCGACCTGAACGTGATGATCGACGGCACGCTGGTCACGGTAATCACCGGCGGCGCCACCATCGACGTGGAGGCCGATGTCGCGGTCTATTTCAACCCGGTCACCACGCTGGATTGATCGCGAAACATCAAAGCTGAACCGACTTCCGATCCCGTTGTTTCGATATCCGAAACGACGGGATCGCCATTTTCCCCGACAAGTTGATTAAACTTGACCGGAACGCCCCACGCACCGCAGGGTTGTATCCTGTTGTTGCGTAGGGGGTGAAAATGCTGATCGGCCTGATGATCATTGGCGTGCTGTTCACGCTGTCCATGCCGGGAACCGGAGGCATGGCGATCCCCGACACCGGCGAACCCGGCAGCCCAGGCGACGGCGACGACAGCCTGACCGGCGGCGACAGCGACGATCTGATCGACGGGCTGGGCGGCAGCGACACCATCGACGGCGGCGCCGGCAATGACACGCTCAGCGGCAATGAGGGCGACGATTGGCTTCTGGGCAGCGAGGGCAATGACCTGCTGTCCGGCGGCCTCGGCATCGACACGCTGGAGGGGGGCGAGGGCGACGACACGCTGACGCTGTCCGACGGGTTCGAGACGCGCTGGCATTATGACGAGGACGGGCGGGTGACCGACCTCGAACGCTCGCATCTCGACGGCGGCGACGGCGGCGAGACCGAGGGCGACCTGCTCGACGCCGCGGCGATGACCCAGGCGCTGCACCTCTATGTCGAGGGCGATCTGTCCTTCATCGCCACCAGCCCCCGCGGAGAGAGCGCGGCGACCGTCGACGGATTCGAGCGCTATGCGCTGGGGTCGGGCCATGACGTGATCGAATATTACCGCGAGGGCGAGAGCCTGGTCTTCGACACCGGCGCTGGCGACGACGCGCTCTATCTCGCCAATGGCGGCCATCAGCTGCAGGCGGGCCGCGGCGAGGACCGGGTTTCGCTCTTCGCCGAGGGGGCTTTCGGTGACGGCCTGTTCCTCGATGGCGGCCAGGGCGAGGACGGGCTCGGCGACCAGCTCGAGGTCGAGAGCGACCAGAGGCTCGACATGGCGATCGACAGCTCGGGCAGCGGCACGATCACCGACGGCGCCGGCGGGACCTTGCGCTTCGCCAATTTCGAGCGCTTCAGCGTCAACGGCACCGAGACCCACATCGATGCCTCGGCCGCCGGTCTTGACCTGGTGATCGAAAGCCGGGGCGAGATCAGCACCGTGATCGGCGGCAGCGGCAACGACAGCCTCGGCGGCAACGAGCTGTTCGGCGGTGACGGGAACGACGAGCTGTCCGGCGGGGCCTATGCCGATGGCGGCGACGGCAACGATATCGTCAGCGCCGATCGGGCCTTCGGCGGCGCGGGCGACGACACGGTTCTGGGCGGCGAGATGACCGGCGGCTCGGGCATCGACAGCTTCCTGGCCCGCGCCGGGATCGGCGATGGCATCGACAGCCGCTACCAGCCCGACATCATCACCGATTACCAGGCCGGCGAAAGCGTGGTGCTGTCGGTGAATTACCACACTGTCGATTCCAACGACCCGTCGATCACCCATCCCGAACCGACCGTCAGCATCGAGCGGATCGAGGGCGAGACCCGCGTCAACCTGCTGGTCGACGGTCAGGTCGTGCTGGTGATCGAGGGCGACAGCATCCCCGACGAGGCGATCGAGATCGTCATCCGGGGCAGCAATCCCTGGCTCGCCTGATCCCGGGATACGCCAGCCCCGGACAGGAAAACGCCGCCCGACCCTTCCCGGGCGGGCGGCGTTTCTGTCGCTTGGGTGGCGCTCAGATCGCGGCCTTGCGCATCTCGTCCAGATAGATCTCGCGCATGCGGCTGGCGACCCGGCCCGGCTTGCCATCGCCCAGCGTCGCGCCGTCGATCTCCACCACCGGCATGACGAAGGCCGAGGCCGAGGTGATGAACGCCTCGTCCGCCTGCTGCGCCTCGGCGATGGTGAAGGGGCGCTCGACCACCTCCATCTGCGCCTCACGGGCGAAGGTCAGCACCGCCGCGCGGGTAATCCCATGCAGGATGTCGGTCGACAGCTGGCGGGTGATGATCTGGTTGCCCTTGACGATATAGGTGTTGTTCGAGGTCCCCTCGGTCACCAGCCCGTCCTCGACCAGCCAGGCATCGTCGGCACCGGCCTTCTTGGCCATCATCTTGCCCATCGAGGGATAGAGCAGCTGCGTGGTCTTGATGTCGCGCCGGCCCCAGCGGATGTCGGGGATCGAAATGACCTTCATGCCCACCTTCGCCGCGGGGCTGTCCGCCAGACCCGGCTTGTTCTGAGTAAACAGCACCACACCCGGCGGGCAGGTGGCGGGATCGGGCCAGGCGAAATCGCGGTCGCCGGGCGCACCGCGGGTCACCTGCAGATAGACCAGCCCCTCGTCGATGCCGTTCACTTCGACCAGCTTGCGGTGAATGGACAGCCATTCGTCGTCGCTCAGCGGGTTGACCATCTCCAGCGCGTCCAGCGAGCGGGCGAGGCGCTTCAGGTGGCCGCTGAAATCGATCAGTTTGCCGCCGAGGACCGAGGTCACCTCATAGACCCCGTCGGCCATCAGGAAGGCGCGGTCGAAGATCGAGATCTTGGCCTGATCCTCGGGCAGGAATTCGCCGTTGACATAGACGGTGCGGGTCATGGGGGGCTCCTTGGGTTCGTGCAGGGTTCATCCGCGAGGCCGCGCCGCGCGTCAAGAGGCGATCCAGCCGGTGGCCAGCGCCCGGGCCCATTCCGGCCGACCGGCGGACCGGGCCCGCGCCGCCATCCGGGCGCTGTCATAGGGCACGCGGCGGAAGGTGACGGTGGCGCCGTCCAGGATCGCGTAAGAGGCCTCGGAGAAGCCCGCCTCGACCGCATGCGGCACCGGGGTGGCATCGGTATAGGCCGGGCAGCCGACCGACCCCGGGTTCACCACCCGCCGCCCGTCCGGCAGCCTGAGGGCGCGCGGCAGGTGCGAATGGGCACACAGGATCAAGGGCGCCTCGATCCCGGCCAGCAGCCGGGCGATGGTTCCCGCATCGCGCTGCGCCACGCCCCCGTCCGGGGTGATCCGCTCGCAGAGATAGGTCTCGTCCGAGGCGGGCGTGCCGTGGCAGGCGAAGAAATCCCCGCCCGCCAGCGTCGGCGGCAGCGATGCCAGCCAGTCCAGCGCCCCGGGCGGCAGATCGTCATGCGCCGCGGCATCCGAGCGGCCCATGGCCCCGCGCGGCACCTCCAGCAGATAGCGGTCGTGGTTGCCCCGGATCGCCCGCGCCTTCAGGTCTTTCAGCAGCGCCCAGGTTTCCCGCGCCGCCAGCGGCCCGCTGAAATGATCGCCCAGGATCAGAACCTCGTCCACCCCCTGCCCCGCCAGATCCGCCAGCACGGCCGCCAGCGCGTCGGCATTGCCGTGGATATCGGCCAGAATGGCGCGTTTCACCCCCAGAGCCCCGGCTCCGAGGGATGCACGCCGGCCTCGTCATAGACCAGCGGCAGATCGCGATCCTCGGCCAGCAGCAGGGGCCCGTCGAGGTCGGTCACCTCCGCCCCCTGCGCCACCAGCACGGCGGGCGCCATGGCCAGCGAGGTGCCGACCATGCAGCCGACCATCACCCGGTAGCCCTCGGCCCGCGCCGCGTCGCGCAGCGCCAGCGCCTCGGTCAGCCCGCCGGTCTTGTCGAGCTTGATGTTCACCATGTCATACTTGCCCCTGAGCCCGGGCAGCGAGGCCCGGTCATGGCAGCTTTCATCGGCGCAGACCGGCAGCGGCCGGGCGATCCCGGCCAGCAGATCGTCCTGCCCGGCCGGCAAGGGCTGCTCGACCATCGCCACACCCAAGCGCAGCAGATGCGGCGCCAGCTCGGAATAGACCTCGGCCGTCCAGCCCTCGTTGGCATCGACCACGATCCGGGCCTTCGGCGCCCCCGCGCGGACCGCTTCCAGCCGCGCCATGTCGTCGGGCGTGCCCAGCTTGATCTTCAGCACCGGCCGATGCGCGTGACGCGCGGCGGCGGCCTGCATCCGCTCGGGCGTGTCCAGCGACAGGGTGAAACAGGTGATCTCGGGCCCCGGCGCGGCCAGTCCCGCCAGCTCCCAGACCCGCTTGCCCGCGCGCTTGGCCTCCAGATCCCACAAAGCGCAATCGACGGCGTTCCGCGCGGCCCCCGGCGGCAGCGCGCCTTGCAGGGCCATCCGGTCGATCCCCTCGGGCAGCGCCCGGATCTCCTCGGCCACGCTCTCCAGCGTCTCGCCATAGCGCGCATAGGGCACGCATTCGCCCCAGCCGACCAACCCGTCCCGCTCGATCCGCACGGTCAAGACCTTCGCCTCGGTGCGCGACCCGCGCGAGATGGTGAAAACCTCGGCCAGCCGGAAACTCTGGGGCGTCACGCTGATCATCCGCGCCTCTTCATCTTTGTTCTAGAAATATCCACGGGTTTCCAAAGGGGGCGTGCCCCCTTTGGCGAGGGGAGCTCGAGGGGGCGAGCAGCCCCCTCGACCCTTCTCTCAGACCGCCGCCAGCGCGTCGACCAGTTTCCCCGCGCCATAGCGGAAGGGGTCGGTCGCGGGCAGGCCGGTCTCGGCCTCGACCTCGGCCAGATAGGCCTTGGCCTCGGCATCGGCCATGTGCTGGGTGTTGATCGAGACGCCCACCGCCACGCAGGCCGGGTTCGCCACCCTCGCCAGCGCAAGCGCCGTGTCGCGCACCTGGGCAATCGTCGGCAGCTTGTAGCCCGGCAGGCCGCGCATATGCGGCCGGGTCGGCTCGTGGCAGATGACCAGCGCGTCGGGCTGGCCGCCATGGACCAGCGCCAGCGTCACACCCGAATACGAAACGTGATAGAGCGAGCCCTGCCCCTCGATCAGGTCCCAATGATCGGCGTCATTGTCCGGCGTCAGGTACTCGATGGAGCCCGCCATGAAATCGGCGATCACCGCATCGAGCGGCACGCCGCCGCCGGTAATCAGGATCCCGGTCTGACCGGTGGCGCGGAAGCTGGCTTTCATGCCGCGCTCGCGCATTTCCTTCTCCATGCAGAGCGCGGTGTACATCTTGCCGACCGAGCAATCGGTGCCCACGGCCAGCATCCGCTTGCCGGTGCGCTTCTCGCCATTGGCGATCGGGTATTTGACCGAGGGGATGCGCACATCGTGCAGCTGGCGCCCCGTGGCCTTGGCCACGGCGGCCAGATCTTCCTCGTCGCGCAGCAGGTTATGCAGGCCCGAGGCCAGGTCGAAGCCCTCCTCCAGCGCCTCGACCAGCACCTTCTTCCACGACTGGCTGACGATCCCGCCGCGGTTGGCCACACCGATCACCAAGGTCTTGACGCCCGCCGCCTTGGCCTCGGCGAGGGTCATGTCGGGCAGGCCCATATCCGCCTTGCAGCCGGGCAGGCGGAACTGGCCCACCGCATATTCCGGGCGCCAGTCCTTGATGCCCTGCGCCACTTTGGCCGCCAGCATGTCGGGCGCGTCGCCCAGGAACAACAGATAGGGGGTTTCGATCATGGCGGACTCCATCGCGCTTCTGGCGGGAGGATGCCGCGTTTGTCGGCGAATGTCCTTGATATCTTGCGTGCATTCCGCGGGATATGACGAAGATTCCCCGACACATCCCGAATTTCGCGCAAGAAACGTGCGTCAGCCCGTCAGAAGATCGGAAAAGCGCCGGCCAGATGCAAGTCGCGAATCCATTCGATCACCTCGACCAGCGGCAGCACCAGCAGGAAGCCCAGCGCATCGCCGCCATTGGTGCGCAGGATCTTCGGCACGAAAGTCACCTCGTCGGGCGTGGTGAACAGCCCCGGCTCCGGCAGCACCCGGTTGCGCACCCGGTTGGCATAGGCCTCGTAATCCGGGCCGAATTCGGCGCGCAGGAAGCGTTCCTCGCGCGAGGCCGTGGCGACCAGGATCCCCAGCGTCAGCGCCCCGAAGAGCGCCGCCAGCAGCACCGAGCCCAGCATCAGCCCGAAGCCCAGCGCGCCCAGCGTGGTGCCGAAATAAAGGGGGTGGCGGCTCATGGAATAGGGGCCTTCCTGCACCACCCGCTGGTTCTTGCGCCCGCCGATGTAGAGGATCGCCCAGAAGCGGTAGAGGATCGCGGCGATGACCAGCAGCGTGCCCAGCAGCTTGAGCAGGGCGGCGATGCCCGACCACCAGACCGGCACGCCCAGCAGGATCACCGGCAGGCAGGCGAGAAAGGCCACCCGCACCGTCCAGTAACGGATGCGCTGGTCGAAAGGCTGAACGGCGGTCTCATTCATCGGGCTACTCCTTGATCGCCCCGGGATAAACCCCGCAGCCGTCCCCAGTCAATCAAGCCCGCCGTCATTCAGGCGCCATGCTGCACCAGCACCCGGACCCTTCGCGCGTGCAGAAATCGGCTTGCATCCGGCGGCGCAACATTATAACCACCATCCAAGCCAAGACGTAATTTCCTTAGCCCAAGGCCCTGCATGTCCTTCCGCATCCAGCCCCCCGCCCCGGCCCGTCCGAACCGCTGCCAGCTTTTCGGCCCGGGCTCGCGCACGGCACTGTTCGAGAAGATGGCGGCCTCGGCGGCGGATGTGATCAACCTCGACCTCGAGGATTCGGTGGCGCCCTCGGACAAGGACAGCGCACGGGCCAATATCATCCAGGCCACGCACGAGGTCGACTGGGGCACCAAGTACCTCTCGGTCCGCATCAACGGCCTCGACACGCCCTATTGGTACAAGGATGTGGTGGATCTGCTGGAGCAGGCCTCGGACCGGCTCGATCAGATCATGATCCCCAAGGTCGGCTGCGCGGCGGATGTCTATGCCGTGGACGCGCTGGTCACGGCGGTCGAACGCGCCAAGGGCCGCACCAAGCCGATCAGCCTTGAGGTCATCATCGAAAGCGCCGCCGGCATCGCCCATGTCGAGGAGATCGCCGCCTCCAGCCCCCGCCTGCAGGCGATGAGCCTCGGCGCGGCGGATTTCGCCGCCTCGATGGGGATGCAGACCACCGGCATCGGCGGCACGCAGGAGGCCTATTACATGCTGCGCGAGGGGGCGAAATACTGGTCCGATCCCTGGCACTGGGCGCAGACCGCCATCGTCGCCGCCTGCCGCACGCATGGCATCCTGCCGGTCGACGGGCCGTTCGGCGATTTCTCGGATGACGAGGGGTTCCGGGCGCAGGCCCGCCGCTCGGCCACGCTGGGCATGGTCGGCAAATGGGCGATCCATCCCAAGCAGGTGGCGCTGGCCAACGAGGTCTTCACGCCGTCCGACGAGGCCGTGGCCGATGCCCGCGCCATCCTTGCCGCCATGGAAGAGGCCAAGGCCCAGGGCCAGGGCGCCACGACCTACAAGGGCAAGCTGATCGACATCGCCTCGATGAAACAGGCGGAAGTCATCGTCAAGCAGGCGGAGCTGATCGCCCGCGGTTGAGTTACCCGGCCCGGCACCGGGGAGGGTCGCCGGGCATTGGGGAGGAGGGGCGCGCGCCGGACAGGGGTCTGGCGCGCGCTCTGCGTTTCAGCGTTGGTGCCATGTCAGGGCGCGCCGGATCAGGAAGGCGAGCGCCGCCTCGTCCAGTCTCTCGCCCTGGCGGAACAGCACCGCCCGCGTGCCCTCGACCCGCATCCCGGCGCCGGGACCGCTTTGGAATTCGGCGATCAACGGCGTCTGGCAATGGACATAGAGCGCGAAATCCGCCTGTTCCTTCATCGCCTTGGAGGGCGCGCCGATCCGCAGGCTCGCGCCTCTAGCGGCCAGAAAGGCGGGCTGCCCCCAGCGTAACCCCTCCTCAAGCGCGACGCCCTCGGCCAGGGCCACCCGGTGGATCAGCGCGCGCAAGGCCATGAGGCCCGCGCGCGCCCTCTCCGGCGCGGCCGCGATGGCGGTGTCGACCGGATCAGTCACCCGCCCGCACCGGCTGCCGCAGAATGGTCTTCAACTTCTCGGGCGCGACGCGGCGCGGGTCCGAGAGGTAGATCTCGTGATGAAGCCCGGTCAGCGCCAGCCCCTCGGCCGCCGCCTGATCGTGGATCCGGGCGATCAGCGGACCTTCCTCGGCATAGGGGCCGAGATGCAGCGCCTGCAGGCATAACCCCTCGTCGAAGGGCCAGAGCGTGACGCGGGCGAAGACCCCCGCGCCCTTCTTCGCCATCACCGCCCGGCGCAGATCCTCGAACGCCTCCGCCCCCAGCCAGCCCGGCGCCCGGATCATCATCCGCCAGCGCCAGGCCTCACGGTCGCCGCCCGGCTGGAAGACCGCGTAATCCTCGGACCACCAGAGCCCTTCCAGCGGCCCGACCTTCTCGTCATGGCCCTGCGCCTTGCCCGCGAAGCGCGCACCATAGGCCAGACCATAAAGCGCCTCGACCGCCGGCCGGTGCTCGGCCCCGCCGGGCGCGCCCTGCCCCTCGATGGCGAAGAAGACCATCGGCGGGACGGTCACCCGGTCGATCCGCCCCGGTTTTCTGGTCAGCAGCGGGTCAGTCATGGCTGTCCTCCAGAGGCAGGTAGATGTCGGTGGCCAGATCCTCGGGCGCGGCGCTCTGCGGGGTGTTGAGGTAGAGCTCCCAGCAGGGCGCGCTGCGCGGCGCCTCGCCACTCGCCGCCAGCCAGGACCCGTAAAGCCACTCATAGGCCAACCCCATTCCGGCATAGGGGCCGCGGAAGGCCATCCGCGCATGGCGCCCGCCCGCCAGCCGATGCTCCTGCATCCCCTCGGGCAGCGGCAGATCCTCGGCCACCAGGACCCCCGCGAAACTGCGCAGCGCCTCGGCCGGAACCGCGCTGGGATCGTCGAGATAGACCCCGACCATGCCGCGGGTCCGGGGCCAGAGGCCCAGCGCACCGATCTCGGCCGCGAGCCGGTCGAAGGCGGCCCCGATCTTCAGATAGGGGCCGGTGAAAGGCAGGCCGATCAGGCGCTGCGGCGCTGTGGTTTCCAGAGTGACGGGATACATGCTTCCTCCTTCCCGGGTGATCCGGCGCAAAGTCTCGGGCAGCGCCCTGCCCTGCCGACGGAATTCGCCGGGGCTCAGGCCATAGGCGGCGCGAAAGGCCCGGCTGAATCCGGCGGCATCGGCATAGCCATGGGCGCGGGCCAGCGCCGCCAGCGGCGCCTCGCTGCGCACCAAAGCCTCGGCCGCGCGATGCAGCCGCACCCGGCGCACGGCCTCGGCCAGCGTCTCGCCGGTCATCGCGGCAAAGACCCGGTGGAAGTGGAAACGCGACAGCGCCGCCACATCGGCCATCGCATCCAGCGAATGCTCGCCCGCCGGATCGTCGTGGATCGCCGCATAGACCCGGCGCAGCCTTGCTCTGTAATCGACGCTCATCTGACCCTCCAAAGCCCTTCTGACATGGCGTCGCTTTGCCTGTCTTGCTATTCTTCCCCTATACAGCGCGTCCGCCGGGGCGTATGGGGGCGCGTTCAGTCTCAAGGATCTGCCATGACCGCCGCCCTGCCGCCCCTGCCCGCCCCGCTCTCGCGAGCCCTCGCCGAGAAGGGGTACGAGACGCTGACGCCCGTGCAGGCGGCGGTGCTGGAGCCGTCGCTTGCCGGTCATGACCTGCTGGTTTCGGCGCAGACCGGATCGGGCAAGACCGTGGCCTTCGGTCTGGCCATGGCCGACAGCCTGCTGCCCGACGGCGCCATGATGCCGCCGCCCGATACCGCCCGCGCCCTGGTCATCGCCCCGACGCGCGAACTGGCGCTGCAGGTGCGGCGCGAGTTCGAATGGCTCTACGGCCCGGCGGGTGGCGTCATCGCCTCCTGCGTCGGCGGCATGGACGCCCGCAGCGAGCGCCGGGCGCTGGAGCGCGGCGCGCATATCGTCGTCGGCACCCCGGGCCGTCTGCGCGACCATATCGAGCGCGGCGCGCTGGATCTGTCGACCGTGGGCTCGGTGGCGCTGGACGAAGCCGACGAGATGCTGGACCTCGGTTTCCGCGAGGATCTGGAATTCATCCTGCAGGCCCTGCCCGAGGAACGCCGCACGCTGCTCTTCTCGGCCACCGTGCCGCCGATGATCGAGCGTCTGGCCCAGACCTATCAGAAAGACGCCAAGCGCATCGCCACCGAGGCCCCGCGCGAGTCGCATGCCGACATCGCCTATCAGGCGCTGATGGTCGCGCCTGAGGATGCCGAGCACGCCATCGTCAACGTCCTGCGCTTCCACGAGGCGCGCAATGCGCTTGTCTTCTGCAAGACCCGCGCCGCGGTCAACCACCTGACCGCGCGGCTTTTGAACCGCGGCTTCTCGGTCGTGCCGCTGTCGGGCGAGCTGGCGCAGGAGGAACGCGCCCGCGCCCTGCAGGCGATGCGCGACGGCCGGGCCCGGGTCTGCGTCGCGACCGACGTGGCCGCCCGTGGCATCGACCTGCCGGGGCTGGAGCTGGTGATCCACGCCGACCTGCCGTCCAACAAGGAAACCCTGCTGCACCGCTCGGGCCGCACGGGCCGCGCCGGGAACAAGGGCACCTCGGTGCTGATCGTCCCCGCCTCGCAGCGCCGCAAGACCGAGCGTCTGATCGGCTTTGCCGGGGTTCAGGCCGAATGGGGCACCGCGCCCACCGCGACCGAGGTTTCGGCCAAGGACAGCGAGCGTCTGCTGACCGACGCCACCCTCTGGGGTCCGGCGACCGAGGACGAGGCCGAGGCCATCGCCAACCTGACCGGGAAATTCGACGCGGCCGCCCTTGCCGCCGCCGTGACCCGCATGTATTTCGCCGCGCGTTCCGCGCCCGAGGATGTGACCCCGGTCAGCATCGACGGGCCGAAGCCCCGCGCGCGGGCCGAATTCGACCGCTCGTTCTGGGTCAAGATCGGCGTGGGCCATGCCCAGCGTGCCGAAGCCCGCTGGCTGCTGCCGATGCTCTGCCGCGCCGGCGCCCTGACCCGCTCGGACATCGGCGCGATCCGCATCTTCGAAGAGGCGACCTTCGCGCAGCTGCACGAGGATGCCTCGGACCGTTTCTGGAGCGCGGTCGGCAACACCGGCATTCTGGAGCAGGACATCACCCTTGAGCGCACCGAGGCCCCGGCCGAGGGCGAGCGCCCGCCGCGTCCGCCGCGGTTCGAGGGCGAGCGCCCGGCCCGGGCCCCGCGTCCGCGCCGCGAGGACGGCGAGGGCGAGCGTCCCTACAAGCCCCGCGCCCCCCGCGCCGAGGGCGAGGAGCGCCCCTATACCCCCCGTCCGCCGCGCAGCGAGGACGGCGAGCGTCCGTTCAAGCCGCGCGCGCCCCGTGCGGAAGGCGCCGACCGGCCCTATACGCCCCGGCCCCGCGCCGAGGGTGCCGAGCGTCCCTACACCGCGCGCCCGCCGCGGACCGACGACGGCGAGCGTCCCTACAAGCCCCGCGCGCCCCGCGCCGAGGGATCGGACCGCCCCTATGCCCCGCGCCCGCCGCGCGGCGAGGAGGGCGAGCGCCCGTTCAAGCCGCGCGCACCCCGTCCCGAAGGCGGCGAGCGGCCCTACAAGCCGCGTGGCGAGGACGGCCCCCGCCCCTACAAGGCGCGCTCGGAAGACGGGCCGAAGCCCTACAAGGCCCGCGGTCCCCGGACCGAGGACGGCCCGAAGCCCTACAAGCCCCGTGCGCCGCGTGACGATGCCGGTGAGCGGCCCTTCAAGCCGCGCGCCGCGCGCCCGGCCGAGGGTGGCGAGTTCCGCGCCCGGCCCGACAATGGCGAGCGCCCGTTCAAGCCCCGCACCAAGCCCGATGGCGCCAAGCCCCGGTCGCCGAAGCCCGAAGGCGCCGGCAAGCCCGCGCGGCCGCGCATCGACCCCGATGCGGCCCGCAACCCCTCGGCCCGTCTGGGTGGTCCGGCCCGCAAGCCCGCCGGCAAGCCGCCGCGTGGTGGCGGCGCCGACCAGCGGCCGACGCGCCCGAAACGCTGAACCGCTCAGTCGCGGCGGTCGATGAGATGCATCGCCGCGGCCCCGGCCCTGAGCCCCAGCGCCCGTAGCCCCCGCAAGGGATCGGGCTTTGCCGGGGCCAGCGGCGGCAGTTTCTCCTCGCCCAGCGCCGCCCGCGCCAGCGCCCGGCCCAGCACCGTCCCGGGCGCAATGCCGCGCCCGTTGTAGCCGGTGATGCCGAAAGCGCCCTCGCCCGCCTCGAACAGCCGCGGCAGCGCGTCGGGCGTGGTGCCGATCCGCCCGTACCAGCGATGGGCGAAGCCCTGCCCCCTCAGCTGCGGATAAAGCTGCGCCATCATCCGCCGCGCCCAGCCCTCGTGCACCGCCAGATCGACGCCCAGCTGCCCGATCGAGCCGATGACGAAGCGCCCCGCCGCATCCAGCCGGAACGAGCTGAGCACCGTCGCCGTGTCCCAGGCGCCCTCGCCCCCCGGCAGGATGCTGCGGCGCAGATCCTCGGGCAGCGGGTCGGTGGCGAAGTTGAAATAGGGCATGATCGCCACGGCCTTGTTCGCCGCCGGTCCCTGGCCGTAAGCATTGCCGGCCCAGATCACCCGGGGCGCTGTGACCCTGCCGCCGGGCGTTGTGAGTATCCACTCACCGCCCTTTCGGTCGGCCGAAACCACCGGGCTCGGCGCATGGATGCGGGCGCCTGCGCTGAGCGCCGCCTGTCCCAGCCCCCGGGCATAGGCCAAGGGCTGCACCGTCCCCGCCCGCGGATCGAACAGCGCGCCGTGGAAGCGGTCCGAGCCGGTGCGCGCCCGCGTCTCCTCGGGCGAGAGCAGCCGCACCGCCACCTGCCGCGCCTGCCATTGCCGCTCGCGCTCGGCCAGCGCCGCCAGCCCGGCGGCATCGGGGGCGCAATGCAGCGTGCCGACGGGACGCGCCTCGCAAGCGATCTGGTGACGCTCGATCATTGCCCAGACGGCGGCGGGTGCGTTGGCCAGCAGCCCCGGCAGCGGATTGCCGGGTGAGAGACGCGCCTCCACCTCGTCCGGCATGATCCAGAGCCCGGCGTTGACCAACCCGACGTTGCGGCCAGAACCGCCCGCGCCGATGCCCTCGGCCTCCAGCACGACGACGCGGGCGCCCGCCTCGGCCGCGGTCAGGGCGGCGGAGAGGCCGGTGTAGCCCGCGCCGACCACGGCGAGATCGGCCGTGGCGTCCCCCGCAAGCGGGGTCAGCGCCGGGGCGGCGGGGGCGGTGACGGCCCAGAGGCCGGGGGTGTCGAGACTCATGGAAGACCTGCGCTGCAAAGGCCCCGGAGGTTCAGCCCGCCCGCCCCTCGCCGTCAAGGGGCGCCAGAACGCAAAAGCCCGGCGCACTGGGCACCGGGCTTTGAAATCCTTGCCTTGTCAGCGGCTTACTCGGCAGCCGTCGCCTTCAGCTCGAACCCGGCCTCGATCATGTCCGAGGGCGCGACCGGATATTCGCCCGAGAAACAGGCGTCGCAGAATTGCGGCTGGGCGGGGTTGCGGCCCTCGACCGCGCCCGCGGCGCGATAGAGCCCGTCGAGCGAGACGAACTTCAGACTGTCGACGCCGATGAAATCGCGCATCTCGTCCTCGGTCATCCGCGCCGCCAGCAGCTTGGAGCGCTCCGGCGTATCGACGCCATAGAAGCAGGGCCAGGTCGTCGGCGGGCTGGCGATGCGGAAATGGACCTCCTTCGCCCCGGCTTCGAGGATCATTTCCTTGATCTTCTGGCTGGTCGTGCCCCGCACCACGCTGTCATCGACCAGCACCACCCGCTTGCCGGCGATCAGCGCGCGGTTGACGTTCAGCTTCAGCCGGACGCCCATGTTGCGGATCTGCTCGGAGGGCTCGATGAAGGTGCGGCCCATGTACTGGTTGCGGATGATCCCCATGGCGAAGGGGATGCCCGATTCCTGGCTGTAGCCGATGGCCGCGGGGGTGCCGCTGTCGGGCACCGGGCAGACGAGATCCGCCTCGACCGGGGCCTCGCGCGCCAGCTCAACGCCGATCTGGCGGCGGGTTTCATAGACCGAACGCCCGCCCAGGATCGAATCGGGGCGCGAGAAATAGACCTGCTCGAAGATGCAGAACCGGGGCGAGACCCGTTCGAAGGGCCGCGACGAGACGACGCCCTTCTTGTCGATCACCACCATTTCGCCGGGCTCGATCTCGCGCACGAAATCGGCGCCGATGATGTCGAGCGCGCAGGTCTCGGAGGCCAGCACCCAGCCGCCCTCCTTCTCGGCGCCGATCCGGCCCAGCACCAGCGGCCGCACGCCCAGCTTGTCGCGCACGCCGATCAGCTTGGTGCGGGTCATGGCGATGACCGAGAAGGCGCCCTCGCAGCGGCGCAGCGCATCCTTCAGCCGCTCGGCATGGGTACGCTGGATCGAGCGGGCCATCAGGTGGATGATGCATTCCGAATCGCTCGACGACTGGAAGATCGAGCCGCGCTCGATCAGTTCCTTGCGGATCGCATTGGCGTTGGTGATGTTGCCGTTATGCGCAATCGCCGCGCCGCCCATCGAGAATTCGCCGAAGAAGGGCTGCACGTCGCGAATCGCGGTCGCGCCCTTCGAACCGGCGGTGGAATAGCGCACATGGCCGATGCCGATGGAGCCGGGCAGCGTCTCCATCAGCTTGGCCGAGGTGAAATTGTCCCGCACCAGCCCGAAGCGATGCGCCGACTGGAAGCCGCGCGAATCGTCATAGGTGATGATGCCGCCCGCTTCCTGTCCGCGGTGTTGCAGCGCGTGCAGGCCCAGCGCGACGAAATTCGCCGCATCCTGGACGTTGACGGCGCCGAAAATCCCGCATTCCTCCTTCAACTTGTCGTCGTCGAAGGGATGGCTGAGCCAAGGCTCCATGGTTCGGGCCCCCGATAGCTGCGATGCGCACCCTTTAGGCGCTTGGCCGCGCCGGGGCAAGGGCCATGGCACGGGCGGGGCGGGAATTGCGACAGGGCGGTGACGCGCGGCTCACGCCTTGGGCGGACGGCGCATGGCGGCGGCAATCCCGGGTCGGCCCTGACCGTCGAAGGCGGCCGCGACCGAGGCCACATCGGCAGCGCTGCGGTTCTGGTTGAGCTTGAACTTCGCCTCGATCCTCTCGACGCTGAGGCGGAAGGCGACGATCCTGCCCAGCATATCGTCGAGGAAATCGGCAGGTGCATCGCCCATCTTCCAGGCGGCGGCGCCGTTCACCGCCTTCTCGTGCCGCGCGGTCAGCAGCGCCACGGCGCGGCGCTTGTCCTTGGCGGCATGCGACCAGGTGATCCGGGCATGGACATGGACTACCTGATAGTTCCAGGTCGGCACCGCCTTGTGGGTCTCGGCCTTGGACGGATACCAGTTCGGGCTGACATAGCCCTCGACCGCGCGGAAGATCGCCAGCACCGGGGCGCCGTCCGGCACCTCGTGGTGCAGGGGATTGGCCAGCGCGACATGGCCCAGGAACCCCTCGCCGTCGCGCAACAGCGGCAGGTGGTTGGCGTCGAGCCCGGCCGCCCCCTGACTGACCAGCGCCGCCAGCGGATTTTCGTGCATCAGGCGCTCGATCTCGTCCTGCTCGGTTTCGGTGAAATGGGCGGGGGAATACATGGCGGGCCGCTCCCGGGGATGACGCGGCACGAACGGTAGCCGCCCGCCGGGATGGCGACAAGCGCCACCGCGACCGGCGGGTCACGGGCCGCCTTGCGGAGGCTGCGCGCGATCGGGCGACGGCCCGGCCGGAGGGTCAGGGCCCGCCTGCCCCAACGCCGGATCACCGCCGGGGAGAAGGAGCGCGCCCGGGTCCGGGGCGGTGCCGGGCGTGGCGGGGTGCAACGGCGGCGGAGCCTGCGGTGGCGGGGGGAGCGGCGCCCCGTGGCTCCAGCCGAAGACCGCCAGCAGGGCCAGCGGCGCCACGGCCGGGCGGCGGAGTTGCAGCAGATAGGCGGTGATCGCCAGCGCCAGCGGGGTGGCGTCCTGAAACCAGCCGCTGCTGCCGGACAGCAGCGGCACAAGGATCCCCGCCAGCGCAGTCCAGACGACGGCGTTGCGCGCGCGGTTCGGCCGGACCAGCGCCAACAGCGCCAGCAAGGCCGCCAGCACCGCCAACAGCACCCCGGGCAGGTCCCGCAGCGCGACGACGACGCTGACCGCGACGGCCACCAGCACGCCGTCGACATCCCCGGTCAGGGCGGCGGCGAGGGGTTGGGGTGGCAGCCAGGGCGGCAAGCCCAGTGCCGGGGGGACCAGCACGGCGGAGGCACCCAGCGTGCCCAGCCCCGCCAGCGCCAGAAGCGCCGCCAGCCGATGGCCGAGAAAAAACAAGGCGATGACCGCGGCGAGGGCCAGTGCAGCACCCTCTGCCCGGAGGGCGGCGGCCGTGAGGATCGCCAGCAACAGGAAACCCGGCGCCCGTCCCTTCGCCGCACGCGCCAGCCCCACCAGCACCGCGACCGAGGCCGCCACCGGCAAAGCCCCCTCCCCCCCGGCGAACGGCAGGGCGAAGCCGTTGACCGCCTGCACCAGCAGCGGCGCCCCCACCACCGCCGAGGCCGGACGCCCCGCCACCGCCGGGCCGAACGCCCCGGCCAGCAGCCAGACCGCCACGCCCTGCCCTGCGACGGCCAGCAGCAGCCCCGGCCAGTCCCCCAGCCGCTGAAGCGGCACCAGCAACAGCGCGGGAAGGCCCGGGATATGGCCGAGTTGGTCGCGCAGCCTCTCTCCGGGCAGGACCAGCTGCGGCGCGGGTGCCTCGCCGGTGACGCTCACCCCGTCCGGCCCCAGCCGCAGCGCGACCAGCAGGCCGACGCCCGCCAGCATCACCATCAGCGCATAGATCTGGAATATCCGTGCCGGCATGATCTCTCCTGCGCGGGCAGGCTACGCGGCAGGAGTAAAGAAAAAGGCGCGGCCGAAGCCGCGCCTTTGGTAAAAATCGCGAAAGCGATCAGCGCTTCGAGAACTGGAAGCTCCGGCGCGCCTTGCGCTTGCCGTATTTCTTCCGTTCCACGGTCCGCGAGTCGCGGGTCAGGAAGCCCGCGGCCTTGAGGACGCCGCGCAGCGACGGATCGTAGAGTTGCAGCGCTTTCGACACGCCGTGCTTCACCGCGCCCGACTGACCCGAGAGGCCGCCGCCGACCACGGTCGCCACGATGTCGAACTGGCCGACGGTGTTGGTGATCTCGAACGGCTGCTTCAGGATCATCTGCAGCACGGGACGGGCGAAGTATTCGGCCATCGGCTTGCCGTTGACGGTGACCTTGCCCGAACCCGGCTTGATCCAGACGCGGGCGACCGCGTCTTTCCGCTTGCCGGTGGCATAGGCGCGGCCCTGGGCGTCGCGCTGGGGGGTCCGGGGCGCAGCGGCCTCGGTCTCGGCGGCCGGACGGGCAGCCGCGGCGCCGGCGACGGCGTCTTTCAGCGCGTCGAGGGACTTGATCTCATCGGCCATGATCAGGCGCTCCGGGTGTTCTTGGGGTTCAGCGACTTGACGTCGAGGACGGTCGGCTGCTGGGCCTCGTGCGGATGCTCGGCACCGGCATAGACGCGCAGGTTGGTCATCTGCTGACGGCCCAGACGGTTGCGGGTGATCATGCGCTCGACGGCCTTGATCACGACGCGCTCGGGATGGGCGCCGTCAAGCACCTGACCGGCGGTGCGGAACTTGATCCCGCCCGGGTGGCCGGTGTGCCAGTAGTAACGCTTGTCGGCGCGCTTGTTGCCGGTCATCTGCACCTTGTCGGCGTTGATGATGATGACATTGTCGCCCATGTCCATGTGCGGCGTGAACGTCGGTTTGTTCTTGCCACGCAGGATGTTGGCGACGATCGTGGCGAGGCGGCCCAGAACGACGCCCTCGGCGTCGATCAGGATCCACTTCTTCTCGATCTCCGCCGGTTTCGCGGTGTAGGTTTTCATGGTCCAGCCCTGAAAGTGAGAAGCGAGTCGCAGCCGGGCGGAACCCGGGAACGGAATGCGGCTGTTCTAGCGGATTGCGCGGGTGGGTCAAGCGGCGTCAGCGCCAAATAATGAAGCAAAATCAATACCCTGAAAAATAGGTATTATATTACCCCAGCAATCTCTCCCCCGGCCACCCGCCTTCGTCCCCCGGCGCCCAGGGAATCCGCCGGTGATCGAAGCCGCGCTGGATCGTCGGCTTCACCACGGCGAAATAGGGCGACAGGTCGAAATCGCGCGGCACGATCAGCGTGGCGTGGCGGTGGCGCCAGATCGTGCCCAGCGGCCGGCCCGAGCTTTCGCGCAGCATCTCGATCTGCGGCAGGATCGGGTAGCCCACCGACTGGAAGGCCTGCGCCACCAGCGAGGAACAGATCGCCCGCGTCGGATCGCCCGAGCCCAGCGTCAGCAGGCTGCGCCGCCAGCGCACCGGGATCGGCGGCGTCGGGAACAGGTAGCGCGCGAGGTCGATGATGTTGCGCGTGTCGTAGCGCATGCCGATCCGCTCGACCATGTAGCGGGCAACCGCCGCGCGTTCGTCCATCGACAGGCCCGCGGCGCGGCAGAGCCTGGTGTTGAAATTGGCGTATTTCGCCAGGGGCACCTGATGCGCGCCCTCCTGGATCGTCGCCTCGACCAGCAGCACCTCGCCGGTGCCCGCGCTCAGGTCCTGCACGCAGAGCGCGGCATGCGACCAGGTGCTCTGCGTCAGGTATTTGATCGCGGTCGAGACCTTGGCCCGCCCCTCGACCAGCAGCACGTCGCCGACGCGGATCGAGGCGGTCAGCGCCGCGTGATCCTGCGCCACGACGGGCTGGTCCCCGGGTTTGTCCCGTTCGAGGATGCGTCCGAGAAGGCGGCCGAGACGGGCAAACATGGCGCTACCGGAGGCGGGGCGGGCGCGCGGGGTCGAGCCCGGGGTTGGCGCCGGGCGTCAGGCGCTGTTCTTCGGGCGGGGCAAAGGGCGCGGGCGACATGGCAAGGCCCACGCCGGCGATGGCGGCCATGGCACGCCCCTCGGGGAAGATCACGTCCAGCGCGCCGCCCTCCAGCCCCGACAGCGCCAGCGCCTCGGACACCGCCCGGGCGACGGGGGCCTGCGCGGCCTCGGGCAGGCCCGCCAGCGCCAGCACATGGCCGCGCCCGCCGCCCTGCCACTGGACCGCGGCCAGCACCGCCCCGCTCAGTCCCGGCGTGCCCGACAGCCGCCGTTCCAAGGCCGCGACGAGGGGCGCGCGCACCGCATCCGGCAGATCCGGCGCACCGAAGGCCAGCGGCACGCCCTGCCCCTCGGCCGGGGCCGGGGCGGCGAGCGTGTCGGCCAGCCAGCCCAGCGCCTCGGGCGGCAGAAGCGCGGCGTGCTCGGTATCGGGATTGACCATCAGCGACAGCCCCTCCGCCGCCTCGGCCAGCATCGCCACCAGCACCCGGCCCGGCAGCGCGGCATAGGCCGCGGCCTCGCCGGCGAAACCGGCCAGCCGCAGCTCGCTGTCAAAGGCCAGCACGGCGCGCACGTCCGACAGGTCAAAGACCTTGGGCGCCATCATGCCGCCCGTCACCTCGGCGGTGAGCAGCACGAACAGCTCGGCCCGGCTCAGTTCGGCGTGGAAGGCGAGGCGCGCGGCAACCTCGTCGGCGCTGTCGTCCGGGGCCTGCGCCAGGCGGAGCATGGCGGCGTTGAGCTCGGTCTCGGGGGTATTGTCCATGGGGGCCTGGCCTGGGTCTTTCTCGGTCGCTGCCGCTGGGCGGCACTGGCGCGGATGTCGGCGGTTTGCCGCACAAAGTAAAGGCGGACACGATTGCGCAACAGTCTTAACACGTAGTTTTCACTACCCCCGCCCGGGCTTCTGCGGCATAATCGGCCCAATCCCGGCCTGCCCGATCCGTGGACAGCCGCAAGAAACAGCCCGTAAACACCCGCATGCGATGCTTCGCTGACGGATGGGCGACCTGGGGCGTAATGTAGCAGATGCTGGAGTTCTACAACGTCAGCAAGTCCTTCTGGACCGGGAAGACCCGCAAGGTCATCCTGCACAAGGCGTCGTTCCGCATCGAGCTGGGGCAATCCGTCGGCATCCTCGCGGCCAACGGCACCGGCAAGACCACGATCATCAACATGATGGCCGGGCTGGAAAAACCCGACGAGGGCACGATCACCCGCACCTGCCGCGTCTCGTTCCCGCTGGGCTTCATGGGCGGGCTCAATCCGCGCCACACCGCCACCGAGAATGCGCGCTACATCGCCCGGCTCTATCAGCTCGACCCCGACGAGGTTGAGGCCTTCTGCCGCTGGATGTGCGATATCGGCGATTATTTCGACATGGCGGTCGGCACCTACAGCCAGGGGATGCGCGCGCGTTTCGCCTTTTCGCTGATGCTGGCCATCGAATTCGACCTCTATCTGGTGGACGAGGGCATGCCCGCCACGACGGATGTGAAATTCAACAAGCGCGCGGGCGCGATGCTGAAGGAACGGCTGGAGAAGGCGACCGTGCTCATCGTCTCGCACCAGGCCGAGACGCTGGAAAAATACTGCAAATCCGCAGCGGTCCTCAGGGACGGCAGACTCAGCTTCTACGAGTCTCTGGAAGAGGCGAAGGCACTTTATGACTACGAAACCCAAAGCTAGGCGGTTCCGGCTCAGGCTGGGGGACGAGGCCTCGGACACGCTGCGCACCAATGTGGCGCCCCAGCGGGCAGAGGGCGCACGCGCCCCCGCCGCGCAGCCCGGGACCGGGACGGCAGCCCCGGCCGCCGCCGCCCGACCGGCAGACCCCCAGCGCCCCGGCAGCGCGGCGGCAGCGGCGGCAGCGGCGGCAGCGGCGGCGATGCCGCCCCGCGACACGCTGTTCGACGAGGAGGCTGCGGCACCCCGGCCCGCGTCTTCGCCCCCCGCCCCCCGGGCCGAGGCCCCGGCCACCCCGCCCGCCATCCAGGGCGAGGCGGAGAGCGGCGAGGAACTCTCGGGCCGGCAGCTGCGCATGGCGATGCGCGTGGCCCAGCGCAACGGCATCAAGGCCAGTTCCGGGCTCGAGGCCGTGCGGCTTCTGCGCAAGCAGGGCATCGACCCGTTCGAACGCTCGACGCTCCTGGACATCGTCAAGGAGGAAGGCTCGAAATCGCGCGAGCTGACGACGACGGAAGAGGCCCGGCCGCAACTGCCCAAGGCCTATCGCCAGCCCGGCACACCCGCCACGATCACCCCCGCCCCCCAGAACACCGAGAAACAGCGCCGGGCCGAGATCTCGAAGATCCAGCGCGACATCGCCAAGCGGCGGCGGCGGCGCATGGCGCTGCTAGGCGCGCGGCTGGGGGTCTTCGTGACCCTGCCGACGCTGCTGGCGGCCTGGTATTTCTATTTCGTGGCCACCCCCCTCTACGCCACCAATTCCGAATTCGTCATCCAGCAGGCGGACGGCGGCGGCGGCGCCGGAATGCGCGGCGCCGGGGCGCTGGCAGGCATGTTCGGCGGTGCGGGACTGGGCACGACCAACGATTCCATCACCGTGCAAAGCTACCTGCAATCGCGCGACGCCATGCGGCAGTTGAACGAGCAGGAGGGCTTCAAGGCCTATTTCCAGCAAGACACCATCGACCCGCTGCGCCGCCTGCCCCCCGATGCCACGGACGAGGCCGCTTACCGCCTCTATCAGGACATGGTGCAGGTCGCCTTCGACCCGACCGAAGGCATCATCAAGATGGAGGTGATCGCCGCCGATCCCGAAACCAGCGAGCGGTTCGCCCGGGCGCTGATCGGCTTTGCCGAGGCGCAGGTCGACCAGCTGACCCAGCGGGTGCGCGACAACCAGATGACCGATGCCCAGCAGGCCGTCGAAACCGCCGAGGCCCGCATGAACGAGGCGCAATCGCGCTTCCTCGACCTGCAGGAGCGCTTCCAGATGCTGTCCTCCGAGGTCGAGGTCTCGTTGTTGACCCAGCAGATCAGCACGCTCGACGCCCAGCTCAACAGCGAACGCCTGCAACTCTCGGATCTGCGGGCCAACCCGCGGCCGAACTCGGCGCGGCTGGAACAGGCCGAACGGCGCGTCGCCTCGCTGGAAGAGCGGATCACAGAATTGCGCGATTCGCTGACCGCGGGGGGCGAGGACGGCACCTCGATCGCCCGCCTCCAGCGCGAGCAGGTCATGGCCGAGGCCGATGTGGCAACCCGGCAGATGATGCTGACCCAGGCCATGCAGCAGCTCGAAGCGGCGCGGATCGAGGCCAACCGGCAGGTCCGCTACCTGTCTCTGGGCGTGAGCCCGGTGGCGCCCGACGAGCCGACCTATCCCCGTTCCTTCGAGAATACGGCGCTGGCCTTCCTGATCTTCGCGGGCCTCTACCTGATGATCTCGATGACCGCGGCGATCCTGCGCGAGCAGGTGACCGGCTGACCCAAGGTGGGCGAACCCGAGGCCCCCGGGGCCTCGGAACCGCCCACCCTACCCGGCGCGACACCGGGAAGGATTTCCCGCGCCGGGGCGCTTCGCGGGTGAAATAAGACCCGTCGCCACGCCCGCACCCCCTGAAGCGCGACAGATTTCCCCCCGGACCCGCCTTTCGCGAACATTTGTTCCGCCCACCCGGCACGGCCCGGAACAGCCGCCTCGCGCGCGGGGCCGCGCGCGGGCGCGGGAGCCTTGCCAGCCCGGCCCAAAGCCGCCAGATCGCCGGTCATGACCCCTGCCCTCAGCGCCGGAGACCCCGCCATGACCCGCCCCTTCGCCCTCGCTGCCGCCTTCGCCGTCAGCCTGACGCCCCTTGCCGCCGCCGCCACGCCCGAGGGCTGGTCGCCGCTGCTGGAGCCCGCCCAGCTCAACGCGCTGCTCGATCAATACGGCGAGGATATCCGCGTCGTGCAGATCACCGGCGAATACACCCAGGGCCATATCCCCGGTTCGGGCTGGTCGCCCTATGCCTCGTGGCGCTCGGACATGCCGAACCCCGGCGCGCTGCGCGACCTGCCGCATCTGACCACCGTGGTGCAGGAACTGGGCATCGATACCGACACGCCGGTTGTCGTGGTCCATGCCGGCCGTGACGCCACCGACATGGGCGCCGCCGCCCGCGTCTACTGGACCCTGCGCTCGATGGGGATCGAGGATCTGGCGCTGCTGAACGGCGGCCTTGCCGCCTGGACCCAGGCCGGGCTGCCGGTCGAGACCGCCGATGCCTCGTTCTTCCCGTCCGATTATCAGGGCGAATGGACCGACGAATGGCGCGCCACCACCGCCGAGGTGACCCGCATGGTCGCCGACGGCAGCGCCGAGCTGATCGACGCGCGCCCGGCTGGCTTCTTTGACGGGCTCACCTGGTCCGTCGCGGCACCCGGCACGATCCACGGCGCCGACAATCTGGAATATTCCGAGTTCTTCGACGGCACCCGCCTTGTGGGCGCCGAGGCGATCCGCGCCGCTGCCGCCGAGGCGGGCTATACCGGCAACACCACGGCGGTGAGCTTCTGCAACACCGGCCATTGGGCGGCGATCAACTGGTTCGCGCTGAGCGAGGTCGCGGGCTATGATGACGTGCGGCTCTATGCCGAAAGCATGGCCGAATACGCCGCCGACGGCACGCAGCCGCTGGATAACGCGCCGAACCGCCTGCAATACGCCTGGCGCGCGGCGACCAACTGGGTCGGGAGCCTGTTCTGATGATCCTCAGACGTCTGGGCCTTGGCGCCCTCGGACTGGCCGTGGTCGCCGCCGTCGCCCTGGCGGCGGGGCCGCAGGCCGGGATCCTGGTGGCCATCGGCATCGGCTACGGTCTGGTGCTGGAGGGGCTGCGCTTCGGCTTCGCCGGTCCCTGGCGGCTGATGATCGTCGAGCGTGACGCGCGGGGGCTGCTGGCGCAGCTTTTCGCCATCGGGCTGGTTGCGGCTGCGGCCTTCCCGCTTCTTGCCGCCAACCCGCTGGAACTGGCCCCCGCACAGGCGCCGATCGGCACCGGCATGATCCTTGGCGCCTTCATCTTCGGCGCGGCGATGCAGGTGGTCATGGGCTGCGGTTCGGGCACGCTGGTCAACGCGGGCTCGGGCAACACCATCGGTGCCGTGGCGCTGGTGGGCTTCGTCGGCGGCGCCTTCCTCGGTACGCTGAACGGGGGGTTCTGGGCCTCGCTGGGGCAATTGCCGCTGATCTCGGCGCAATCCGTGGCCGGGCCGAGCGGCGGCCTCTGGCTGACGCTGGCGGGGCTGGCGCTGGTCGCGGGCTTCCTGCTCTGGCGCGCCGCCCCCGGCAAACGCCGTCCGCCCGCGCGTCTGTTCGTGGCGGCCGCGCTGCTGGCGGGCCTTGCCATCCTCAACCTCGTGGTGGCGGGACAGCCCTGGGGCATCGTCTATGGCCTCGGCCTCTGGGGCGCGAAGCTGGTCACCGCTTTCGGCGGCGACCTCAGCACCACCGCCTTCTGGGCCAACCCCGTGAACGCCACGCGGCTTGACCAGTCGATCCTGACCGATGTCACCTCGCTGACCGATATCGGCCTCGTGCTGGGTGCCTTCCTGGTGATGCGCGGCAAGCGCGATCCGGGCGCCCCGCCCGCGCCGCTGGCGCTGCAAGGCTGGGTGCTGGTGCTGATCGCGGGCGTCGTCCTGGGCTATTCCAGCCGCATGGCCTTTGGCTGCAACGTCGGTGCCTTCTTCAGCGGCATCTCGACCGGTTCGGCCCATGGCTGGGTCTGGTTCGCCGCCGCCTTCGCGGGTTCGGCGCTGGGGCTGAAACTCAGGCCCTTCGTGCTGATCCCGGCCCGCCGTCAGGGAGTGGCCGCATGACCCGCCCCCGCGTCGCGCTTCTGGCCATCGCCGCGCTGGCCGCCCTTGTCGTCTGGGACGCGGCAGCGGTGGGCCTGCCCGAGCCCTTCCGCTTCCCCGCCGCCATCGCGCTGGGGTCGGGCGCCGCCCCCTCGGGTGCGCATTGCACGGCCAACTGACCGGCAGTCGAGCGGCTGAACAACCTGTGATGGCAAGCCCCCGCGCAGGGCCGGCAAAGAGGCTGGCCCTGCGCCTTTCGCCCGGATAATCTCGTCTGAAATCATTTCTCAAGGAGAGAATTCCATGCGCCTCATTCATGCCGCTGCCCTTGCCGGCGCCCTTGCCCTCTCGGGCTGTATCGACGTCGACATGACCGCCACCATCGACGGCGCCGACCACGCCACGGTCTCGGGCCATATGGCGGTGCAGCGGCAGATGCTGGACATGATGGGCGGCGGCGAGGCCTTCTGCCCGGCCGAAGAGGGCGGCACGCTGACCACGACCGAGACCGAGGCCCGCTGCGACGTCCGCACCGAGGGCAGCTTTGCCGAAGTCTTCGAAAGCGACCCCGGCCAGCCCTCGCCGACCGCGGTCGATCTGGGCGACGGCACGGTGCGCGTGACCTTCCCGCTGGGTGACATGGGCGCCCAGACCGAAGAGATGCGCGCCGATCCGCAGGCCGCGGCGATGATGCGCCCGATGCTGGAAGGCCATACCTTCACCATCCGCATCGCCGGCGCCGAGGTCATCTCGAGCAACGGCACGATCGCCGAGGACGGCCGCTCGGCCTCGTTCAGCTTCAACCTCGTGGACATGCTGGACCCGAACCTGTCCCTGCCCGAGACCTTCGAGACCATCGTGCGCTACTGAGCCGCGCGCCGGACCGGACAGCGAAAGGGCCCCCGCGGGGGCCCTTTTTCATGGATCGTGCCGGGCTCAGCCGCCTTCCGCCAGCCCCCGCAACACCTGCGCGATGCGGGCAAAGGAATCCCCGGCCCCGGGCGACATGTGCCGCGCGCGCAGATAGCCGTGGACCATGCCGGGCTCCTCGGTCAGCGAGACGGGCACCCCCTCCTCGGCCAGCCGGGCGGCGTATTCGACCCCGCCCGAGGCCAGCGGATCGGCCTCGGCGGTGAAGATCGCCGTGGGCGGCAGGTCGCCGAACACCTCGGCATCGAGCGGGCGGGCGGTGATGTCACCCCGGGGCGGCTCCGCCCCGCCATAGCGGATCTTCTCGTAATAAAGGCATTCCTCGGCGCTCAGCATCGGCGCCTTGGCGTGGCGGGTGAAACTGGGCATCTCGGGCCCGCCGCCAAGCCCCGGATAGATCAGCACCTGCCCGATGATATCGCCCCGCGTGGCGCTGATCGACGCCGCGAGCGTGCCGCCCGCGCTGTCCCCCACCACCACCTTCGGCCCCGGCACCGCATCAACCACCGCCGCGCAATCGTCGTAAGCCGCGGGGTGGGGATGTTCGGGCACCAGCCGGTAATCGACGGCGATCATGGTAAGGCCCGCCTGTTCGGCCAGTTCGGCGACGATGGCGTCGTGACTTTCAAGCCCGCCCACCACGAAGCCCCCGCCGTGAAAATAGATCCCCGTGACGCCCTCCAGCGGTTTGGTCGGTACATAGCGGCGGCAGGGGATTCCGGCGATGGTCTCGTCCGTGGCGGTCAGGCCCGGCGGATGCAGCTGGTCGAAATCGCGGCAGAGCTTGTTGTAGAAGGCCCGCTGCTGGGCGATGGAGAAATCCACCGCATCGGCCGGATAGGCCGCGAGCGTCCGGTCGATGAAGGCCCGGATCTCGGGCGGCAGCCAGCTGTAGTCTGTGATCGTGTCGGTCATCCGGGGCTCCCGAGGTTGAGACGCATGGCGGCCATCAGCTTGCGCCAGACCGGCCGGTGGCGATTACGGTAATGGATCGCGGCGAAGATCGGCTGCGTCAAGCGCGGCGCGCCCTCGACCGCAACCGCATGGCCCTCGGCGATCAACCGCTCGGCGGCGCGTTCCTCCTGATAGCCCGCGACGCCCAGCGACAGGATCATGCCGCGAACCGTCGCCCCCTGCCCCGCGGCCAGCACCGGAAAGGCCAGCCCCGGCAACAGCGCATCATGGGTGCGCGAGAAGGCGGGCGAGAGATTGGCCAGAACGTAACGCTCGGGCGTGACGGCGGCCAGCGCCTCCAGCCCCTGCCCGGGCGGGGCGATCATGCGATAGGTCAGTTCGCCCAGCGATTCGAAATGGATGTCGGGCGAGGGATGGGGGGTGAAGATCAGCGCCAGATCCAGCGCCCCGCCCAGCACATCGCGGCACATCTGCGCCGAGTAATCGGCCTCGATATAGAGCGCGGCCTCGGGCAAGAGCGCCTGAACCCGGGCCACCCAGCGCGCCGGATCCTCGGCCGCGAGGTCGTTCTGCAGGCCAAGTCGGATGGTCATGGCCCGCCCGCCTGCCCCCCGGGCGGCGGCCCGCGCCTCGACCATCGCGTGGCGCAGCGCCCGGGCGTGGGGTTCGAACCGCAGGCCCTCGGTGGTCAGCTCGCACCCGGCCCGCGACCGGCGCAACAGCGTGACCCCCAGCGCCCGTTCCAAGGCCGCGACGCGCCCCGAGACGGTCGATTGCGTGACGCCGAGCCGTTCCGCCGACCGGTGGAAGCTGCGGGTTTCGCAAAGGTCGAGGAAAGTGTCGATCTGGTCGGGCTGCATGGGGGGGAGGCTATGCCCTGCGCGGCGGCGCGCCAAGGGGGAGCGAAGGAGGGGGGCCGTCTGCCCCCCTCTTGGCCTGCGGCCAATTCACCCCCCGAGGATATTTGCAGAACAAAGATGCGCGGGACTCAGAAGCCGGGCGGCAGCGCGCCTTTCAGGACCATCGGCAGCCCGGCGGCGGTGAAGACCACGGTATCGGCCAGCGCCGCGACCCGCTGGTTGAGGCGCCCGGCGTCGTCGCGGAAACGGCGGGCCAGCGCGTTGTCGGGGACGATGCCGAGGCCCACTTCGTTGCTGACAAGGATGGTCGGGGCCGCGCGCACGGCGAGGGCCGAAAGCAGCGTGGCGGTCTCGGCGGCGAGGTCATGCTCGGCGAGCAGGTGGTTGGTCAGCCACAATGTCAGACAATCAATCAAAACGGTCTGATCTTTAATGTCAGACAGCGCGGCGGCGAGATCGAGCGGCACTTCCAGGGTCTGCCAGCCCTGCCCGTCGCGCTGCGCGCGGTGCAGGGCGATGCGCTCACGCATCTCATCGTCCCAGGCCTGGGCGGTGGCGATATAGAGCGGCGCGCCTTGTGCTACGCTTAAAGTCAGACGTTCGGCAAGGGCGCTTTTGCCGGAGCGGGCACCGCCGAGGACCAGGGTCACGCTCATGGCCAGTCGATCCTTCGCCAGGTGCCAAAGGCGGTTTCGGCCCGCCAGGCCTCGGGCATGCCCTGCGCTGCCAGCGCTGCTCTGATGACGCCCGCATGGGTGACGACCAGCGCCGGGACCGGCCCTTCGGCGGCCTCGGCCAGCGCCTGTTGCACGCGGGAATAGAGGTCCTGCACGCTTTCGCCGCCATGCGGGCGGCCCTGCAGGAAATCGTCGCGCCAGGCGTCGATCTCGGCCCGGGGGATCTCGGCCCAGGGGCGGGTTTCCCACAGGCCGAAGTCCATTTCCGTCAGCCGGGGATCCACCGTGACCGGCAGGCCTCTCGCCGCACCGACCGCTTGCGCGAGGCGATGACAGCGCGAAAGGGGGGAAGACAGGATCCGCCGAAAATCAGGGAGTTCCGCGGCGATCCTCAGAGAATCTGCGGCGAATTCCGGCGCGAGGTCGAGGTCGGTCCGGCCATAGCAGGTGCCCTCGGCCACCGCCGGACGGGTGTGGCGCAGGAGGATCAATGCCATGCCAGCAGCCCCAGCAGAAAGCCCAGATCGCCCAGAACCTGCGCCGCCCCCAGGATATCGCCGGTGATCCCGCCGAGCCGTCGCCGGGCCCAGGCGCGGATCGCCAGTTGTGCAAGCGCCAGCCCCAGCAACGCGGTCAGCAGCCCCCAGCCCGAAGCCCAGAGCGTCAGCGCGCAGGCGGCAACGACCGCCGCCAGAACCGGCACCAGCGGTTGCGGACCGGTCATGCCGGTGCCCGCTCCCGAAGGTCTGACATACGGCCCCCGGCGCAGCATCACCGCCATCCCGACGCGGCTGAGCCCTTGCCCGGCGATCAGCGCGGCGGGGGCCAAAGGCCCCAGCGCCGCCAGCGTCGCCACCCGTGCGGCGACAGCCACACCCAGCGCCAGCGCCCCGAAACTGCCGATGCGGCTGTCGCGCATGATCTCCAGCGCCCGCTCGGTCGGGCGACCCGAGCCGAGCCCGTCGAAACTGTCGGCCAGCCCGTCCTCGTGCAAGGCGCCGGTCAGCAGAAGCCCGGCCGAGACGGCCGCCAGCGCCCCCAGCACCGGGCCCCAGAGCCCGGCGGCCAGCAACCAGACCCCGGCCGCAACCGCGCCGATGCCCAGCCCGACCGCCCCGAACCAGGCCGGGGCCCGGGTGAAATCGGCGCTGTCGAGCGGCCCCGCCGGCAGGCGGGTCAGGAAGGCCAGGGCTGCGCGCGGGCCCCGCATCTCAGTCGCGGTTCGTGACGCCGGCCGCCTCGAAACTGGCCATGTCGGTCATCATCGCCGCCGCGGCTTTCAGCAGCGGCCAGGCCAGCAGCGCCCCCGTCCCCTCGCCCAGACGCATGTCCAGTTCCAGGAGCGGATCGGCGTCGAGCGCGGCGAGCAGGGCGCGGTGACCGGCCTCGTGCGACTTGTGGCAGAAGACCATGGCGCGGCGGCTTTCGGGTTCCAGCCGGGTGGCCAGCAGCGCGGCGGCGGTGGCGATGAAGCCATCGACCATCACCACGCGGCTGGCGCGCGCCGTCTCCAGCATGGCGCCCGCCATCATGACGATCTCGAACCCGCCGTATTCGGCCATCGCCTGCTCGGGCGTCAGCGCCCCGGTCCGGGCGGCGGCGCGGGTCAGCACGTCCAGCTTGTGGCGCAGTCCCGCGTCATCGAGGCCGGTGCCCCGCCCGACCAGATCGGCCAGCGGCAGCCCGGTCAGCTTGTGGGCCAGCGCCGCGGCGGTGGCGGTGTTGGCGATGCCCATCTCGCCGAAGGCCAGCGCCTCGCCGCTGGCGGCGCGGGCCACCTCGGCGCCGTGCCCCAGCGCGGTCCGAGCCTCGTCCGGGCTCATCGCCGGGGCATCGAGGAAATTGGCCGTGCCCGGCCCGATCCGGCGCGAAACCAGCGCCGGATGGGCGATCGGCTCGCCCGCGACGCCCGCGTCGACGACCTGCAGCGCCACGTCATTCACCCTGGCAAAGACATTGGCCGCAGCCCCGCCGCCGAGGAAATTCAGCATCATCTGCCCCGTCACCACCTGCGGGAAGGCCGAGACGCCAGCATGCGCAATGCCATGATCGGCGGCGAAGATGGTCAGCGTGCAGGCCTGCATCACCGGCGCGGTCGTGCCTTGCAGCAGCGCGATCTGCTCGGCCAGAGTCTCGATCCGGCCCAGCGCGCCCAGCGGCTTGGTCTTGGTATCGATGGTGCGGCGGATCGCGTCGGCGAGGGTTTCGGTCACGGGCTGGTTCCGGTCTGTGAGAGGGATCGTGCCCTTCCTAGCAGCCCCGCCCCGCGTTGCAAGGCCGCGGGCGACGGCTCACCCCTCGCCTGCGACCCTTTCGGGCGCGTCGCGCGTCACCAGCTGGCGGGCAATGACCGCGCTCAGATCCTTGAGCGAGAAGGGTTTCCCCAGGAAGACCGACCCGGGAATGCGGCCCATGGCGGCGCTGAGCGTGTCCTCGGTATAGCCCGAGACGAAGACCACCGGCGTGCCCGGCCGATCCTCCAGCGCCTCGGCCACCCAGCCGGGGCCGTCGATCCCGGGCATGATGACATCGGTGACGAAGAGATCGACCCTGAGCGCCGGGTCGCGGAGGAAATCGAGCGCCTGCTCGCCGTCCTGCGCCTCGAACACCTGATAGCCCTGCAGCCGCAGCGCCCGGGCGGCGAAGGCGCGGACCGGGGCCTCGTCCTCGACCAGCAGGATCGCGGCGCTGTTCACCGTCACCGGCGGCAGGCTGGGCCGCGGGCGGGCGGGGCCACGCCTTGGCGCGGGATCGGCCGGGGGCGGCGGGGCGGCCGGTTCCTCGGCCCTTGCCGGTGCCGGGAGGGGATCGGTCAGCGCCTCGGCCGGTTCGGCGGCGAAATAGAGGGTGAAGGTGGTCCCCGCCCCCTCGATCGACTCGGCGAAGATATAGCCGCCCATCTGCTTGACGATCCCATAGGCGGTGGACAGGCCCAGCCCCGTGCCCTCGCCGATCTTCTTGGTGGTGAAGAAGGGCTCGAAGATCTTGTCGATGATGTCGGCCGGGATGCCGATCCCCTGATCGATCACCCGGATCAGCGCGTAATCCCCGACCGGCAGCCGGGCGCGGCCATGTTCATGCTCGTCGAGCAGATGCAGCGCCTCGGTCTCGATGCGGATCGTGCCGCCCATCGGCATGGCGTCGCGGGCGTTGACCACCAGATTCATGATGACCTGTTCGAGCTGCCGCTTGTCGGCGCGGATCGCTGTCAGCGCCGGATCGTGGCTGAGAGCCAGCGTGATCCGCTCGCCCACCAGCCGGGTCAGCAGATGCGTCAGCTCCTCCAGCAGGCTTTCCAGCGACACGACCTCGGGCTTCAGCGTCTGCTTGCGCGAGAAGGCCAGCAGCTGGCGAACCAGCGCAGCCGCCCGGTTGGCGTTCTGATGGATCTGCAACAGGTCGTTGTAATCGGGATCGAACCGGTCGCGGTTCAGCAGCAGCAGGTCGCAATGGCCTGAAATCGCCGTCAGCAAATTGTTGAAATCATGCGCGATTCCGCCCGCCAGCTGGCCGATCGCCTGCATCTTCTGGCTTTGCACGAAACGCGCTTCCAGCGATTTCAACTCGGTCGCGTCCGAGATCACCGCGACCAGCGCGCCCTCGGCATGCTGGTCGGTGGCGCGGCGCAGGATGATCTGCACGAAGGTTTCCTGCTGCGGCAGGGTCGCCCGCAGCACCTCGGGCCGGCCCAGCGCCCGCCCGGCCCGCGCGTCATCCAGCCAATCCGGCACCGGGCGGCCCAGCCCCTCGACCACTTCCGAGAAAAACGGCGCCTCCTCGGCGCTGAGGCCCAGCAATTGCCGCGCCAGCCGGTTGGAACCGCCGACCCGCCCCTCGGCGTCGATCTGCATCAGCGCCACCGGGATTTCCTCGAAGACCGAGGCCGGGGGCGCCGGGCTGCCATCGCCGCCCTCGGGCAGGGTATGCGGCGGCAACAGCACGATATCGGCCAGCCCGTCGCGCGACGGGACCGAGACCGCCTGTATCCCCCGCCCACCCGGCAGGCTGAGGGCGAAGACCCCGCTGTTGCCCGCGTCCAGCACCTGTTCCAGCGCGTCCAGCACCTCGGCCTCCTCGCCCATGAAGGCGGCGCGGGCGGCGGGGTTGAGGCGCAGCTGCACCCCCTCGCGGGTGACGACGGGCAGGCCCAGCACATCGAGCCCCCGGCCCCCGCCCCGCATCAGGGTCGAGAAATGCCAGACGATCAGGCCGAATGCCCCTTCGACGCTGTGCAGAGAGACGCGCATCCCCCTGTCCTGACGCCAGAATTCCCGGGTGGTGGCCTCGCGCCGCCGGACTTCGACCAGCAGGGAATCGACCACTTGCGCGGCATCGACGCACCAGCCGTGCAGCCGCTCGGCCGGGTCGGCCATGCCGCCCGCCGCAGGGTTCGCGGCGCAGGGCCGCCCCTTCAGATCGGTCACCACCACCGGGTCGGGATCGGTCGCCGCCGAGCGTGCCAGCGCGGCGCCGACGAAGCGGCGGCGCCGCGCGGCATAGGCGCGCACCAGCATCGCCGCGACCGCCAGCAGCGCCAGCGTCGCCGAGGCCGTCGCCGCCACCATCGCCGCCCGGTCAAGATGCGCCACGGCCAGGATCAGCGCCGCGGTGGCGATGACGATGCTGGCGAAGGCCAGCACCCGCCCGCCCGCCGCCAGCCGGATCAGCGGTTCCAGCGTCGAGGCACGCGGATCCTGCCCCGCGTCGGAGGGAACCTGCGGCGTGTCGGAGGGCGAGTCGGTCAATCGCATGCGCCTTTGTCGCCCCCCGGGAGTTAAAGCGATATTAACGCTTTAATCCTACCACCCATGGTTGTCAGGTCAAACGCCGAAACCGGGTTCAGCCACGCCGCAGCAGCGCCAGATAGAACCCGTCCCCGCCATCGAGCGGTGAGAGACGCCGTTCCGAGATCACCTGCCAGCCGGGCTCTGCGGCGAGGAAGGCCGCGACCCGTTCCTCGTTTTCCTCGCGCAGCAGCGAGCAGGTGGCATAGCCCAGCACCCCGCCCGGCGCGGTGAGGGCCGCGCAGGCGCGCAAGATCTGCGCCTGCACCGCGTTCAGCTCCGCAAGGCGCCCGGGCGTGAAGGCCCATTTCGCCTCGGGCGCGCGCCGCCAGCTGCCCGAACCCGAACAGGGCGCATCGGCCAGGATCGCCGGCCAGCGGCCCGAGGCCTCGCCCGCCAGCACCTCGATCGTCGCCCCGGCCCGTCCGGCCCGCGCCGGCAGGTCGCTCATCCGCCGCGGCTCGGCGTCATGGGCGGTGACCGCGAAGCCCTCGGCCGCCAGCGCCAGCGCCTTGCCGCCGCCGCCCGCGCAATAATCCAGCACCGGCCCCGAGGCCACGGCGGCGAAATCCAGCGCCACCGCCTGGCTCGCCGCATCCTGCAATTCGACCCGCCCCTCGCTCAGCGCCGCGCTGTTGCGCAGCTTGCGGGTGCCCGCCGTGACCTCCAGCGCCGTCTCGGCCAGGGGATGGGCGCGCGCTTCGATCCCAGCTGCGGCCAGTTCGGCGATCACCGCCTCGCGGCTCGCCTTCGCCCGGTTGACCCGCAGAAAGACCGGCGCGCGGTCGCGCATCAGGGACAGCACCGGATCGGCGGCCCCGCCCAGCGCCGCGTCGAAGGCGGGCAGCAACCATTCGGGGCAATCCAGCGCCTCGCCCCGGGTCAGCGGCGGCAGCGGCGCGTCCATCAGCGCCGCTTCCGCCGCGCTCAGGGCCACGGGCGCATGACCCTCGCCGGTCCAGCCCTCAAGCCGCCGCCCCTCGGCCCGCGCCTGCCCCAGCATCAGCGCCCGCCCCGAGCCGCCGCCCCCGAGGGCCGAGGCCGAGCGGAACCTCCGCACCGCGCCGAAGACCAGATCCCGCACCGCCTCGCGATCGCCCGAACCCGCAAAGCGGCTGGCCCGGCCCCAGACGGTCAGGGCCGCCTCGACCGCCCGGCCCTCGCGCCAGCTCTCCAGGATCTCGATGGCGGCGGCCTCGCGCGCGGCAGGTTTCATGGATCTTCCCCGTCTTGACCGGCCCCTGATGCGGCAGCCCCGCCCCCTTGGCAAGCCCGCCGCCTTCTTTGTTCGGCAAATATCCCGGGGGCGGCCAAAGGCCGGCGGGGGCAGCGCCCCCGAGGCGGGGCGGGGGGCTCGATGCCCCCCGGCCCGCCCTCCCCGCCATCGGCGCCGCGCTGCCACTCGCCCCAGCATTCCCTCTCTCTCGGGACCTGCGGCAACAGCCGACCTCATCGCCCGCCGCCAGCCGCACGGTCCGGCGCGCGCCTTCTCGGCCTCGGGGGCACTCCTTATGCCGTCAATCACTCCCTCTTTGAAGGGACGGCCACCCATGACCGCAGCCTCTCTGCCTGCCGCCCACCGCGCCGCCGGAATCCGCCGAAGGGCGCCAACTCTCGCCGCTGACAGGCACACTCCAAGGGCCTGCCGCCAACGGACGGGGCCTTATCCTCTGCCATCCACCGCACGGCCCGAGGCATCTGCCACCCTCCCCTGGCGGCCCTTTCTTCTCGCCTGCCATCGGCCCCGGCACCGTCGCCAGAGTCCCGCCGCGGCCGAGCGCGGCGCCGCACGTAAGGCTAAACTTGTGCCGCCCGGCGCCCCCGGCCCGGGTCAAGCCGCAGGCAAAGGCCCGCGCCCGGCAGCAAGCAATCCCCCGTGCCACAGGCCACCCCGGCCTGTTTCGTCGCCTCGACCCCGGCCGCCCTGCCCGCTTGTCGATACCTTCCGCCGGGCCTAGGCTGCGTTCAGCCGCCAGCGGAGGCCCTCCGATGATCCTCGCCCTGCAACTCCTCACCCTTGTCGCGCTCTTCGCCCTTGCCGCGCTCCTCCTCCGTCGCTCGGCCCCGCGCTTCACCCCGGCCGAACGCCCCGCCCAGCGCAGCATCGCTGTCGCCACGGCGGGCGCGATCCTCGGCGCGCCCTTCTGGTGGTTCGGCGTGCCCACCAGTTTCGCCTGGCTGCTGCCCCCCCTCGCCTTCCGCTTCCTCGGCGCCGCGGCGCTGGCCTTCGCCGCCACCGGCCTCGCGATACTCTGGCGCCCTTCGCCCGCCCGGATCCGCCTCTATCTCGGCATGGTGGCGCTCTATCTCGCCCCCGTCGTCGCCGCCGTCCTTCTCCTTCACCGTGACAGGCTCGACTGGCAGACGCCCATCGCCTGGGCCTTCCTCGCGGTGGCGGGCGGGCTCGCGATCTCGTCGATTCTTGCCCTGCTGCGCGCGCCCGACCTGCGCCGCGGCACGCCGCCCGGCCCGACCGAACGGCGGATCTGGAGCGCCTTCGGCCTCCTCTTCGCCCTCTGGGCGCTCGCGCTCTACGCCTGGCCCGAGGCCCCGTTTCCACCCCTCTTCCTCTGGGCCACGGACCCGCTCAGCGCACGGCTCATCGCCGTGATGCCCGCGACCCTCGCGCTGATGGCCTGGATGGCCCGCAAGCGACAGGAACTCGGCCTCCCCGCCGCGATCGGCTACGCGACCTATGGCTTCTGGATCGTCATCGCCTGTCTGTTGCACAGCCTCGCCGGGCGCCCGCTGCCCTGGCTCTACCTCGGCGCGCCGGGACTTGCCTCGGCCTGGGGCTTCGCCCGCGCGCTTCGGCGCTGAGGCCGGCTTGCGGGCACTCGGGGCTTGGGGCAGTCTGGCGCCACCCAACGCGAGCCCGCCATGCCCCTCCTCCTGAACCCCGCCTTCGCCGCCACCTTCGCCCCTCCGGTGATGGAGGCCCGCCGCTGGCTGACCGAAACCCGGCTGCCCGAGGGCTTCCCCCTTCTGAACCTCTCGCAGGCGGCCCCGGTCGATCCGCCCCCCGCACCGATGCGCGCCGCCATGGCGCGGGCCATCGAACAGGATCCGGCGATCCACCTCTATTCCCCGGTACTGGGCAACGGCGCGCTGCGCGAACGCCTCGCCGCCCGCACCGCGGCGCTCTATGGCGGCAGCGTCACGGCCGGGCAAATGGCGCTCACCTCAGGCTGCAATCAGGCCTTCTGCGCCGTGATGGCGACGCTCGCCGCCCCGGGGGACGAGGTGATCCTGCCCGCGCCCTGGTATTTCAACCATGTCATGTGGCTCAGCATGACCGGCGTGAAGGCCGTGCCCCTGCCCACCGGCCCCGGCCTGCAACCCGACCCCGAGGCCGCCGCCGCCCTCCTCACACCCCGGACCCGGGCGATCACCCTCGTCACCCCCAACAACCCGGGCGGCGTCGAATACAGCGCCGAGACGCTCGAGGCCTTTGCCCGGCTCTGCGAGGAGAAGGGCATCGCCCTCATCGTCGACGAGACCTACCGCGATTTCCATACCCAGGACGGCCCGCCCCATCGGCTGTTCCAGAACCCCGACTGGGACCGGAACTTCATCCATCTCTACAGCTTCTCCAAAGCCTACCGGCTGACCGGCCACCGCGTCGGCGCCATCGCCGCCTCGCCCGAAAGACTGGCCGAGATCGAGAAATTCCTCGACACGGTGACGATCTGCGTCTCAGGTCCCGGGCAGATGGCGGCACTCTGGGGGCTTGAAAACCTGGAGGATTGGCTCGACGGCGAACGGCAGGAGATCCTGCGCCGCCGCCGGGCGATGACCGAGGGCTTCGCCGGAGTGCCGGGCTGGGAACTCCTCGGCTGCGGCGCCTATTTCGCCTATGCACGCCACCCGTTCGAAACGCCCTCGCCCGAACTCGCCAAACGCCTGCTGGCCGAGATCGGCGTGCTGATGCTGCCCGGCACCATGTTCCGCCCCGAAGGCGCGCCCGAAGGCGCCCGCGAGATGCGCATCGCCTTCGCCAATGCGGATGTAAGCGAGATCGGCGACCTGATGAACCGGCTGCAGCGCGTGACCTGAGGGGTTTCGCCCTCGTTGCCCGCTGCCGCGGGCGCCTCGGGCGACCAGCGGCGCGGCTTCGCCGCGCCGAAGGAAGGGGGGCCGTCTGCCCCCCTCTGCCCTGCGGGCATTCACCCCCCGAGGATATTTGAGGAACAAAGAAGGCGGCTTAACGCGCTCTTAACCTTCATCTTTGTTCTAGAAGTATCCTCGGGGGTTTCCAAAGGGGGCCCGAGGGTCCCCTTTGGCGGGGGGCGCGGGGGGCTGGCCCCCCGCCTCCTCCCTGCCCGCGTGCGGCGCCACAGGGCCGCCTCCCGCCCCTCGCTGCGGACTTGCCCCCTGACCCGCTTGGCCATACACAGGGCCAGCCCGAAATGCGGACAGGACGGACGGAGCCCCTATGGCCAAGAAGAACGGCGCGCAAGCGATCATGATGTGGATCCTGATGGCGATGCTGATCGCCGGTCTGGGCGGCTTCGGCATCGACAGTTTCCTCGGCGGCCGCGTCACCTCGATCGGCGCCGTCGGCGACCGGCAGATCCCGGCCGATGCCTATGCCCGGGCCCTTCAGGCCGAGATGCGCGGCCTCGAAAGCCAGATCGGCCAGCCGGTCACCCTGGCCATGGCCCAGGGCGCGCAGATCGACCAGCAGGTCCGCGCCCAGCTGATCACCGAAGCCGCGCTCGACAACGAGGCCGACCGCATCGGCATCTCGGTCGGCGACCAGAACGTCCAGCGCAGCATCGTGCAGATGGGCGCTTTTCAGGGTCCGACCGGCGCCTTCGACATGGAAACCTACCGCTTCCGCCTGCAAAACAACGGCATGACCCCCGCCGAGTTCGAGGAGCAGGTCCGCCGCGACGCCGCCCGCAGCCTGTTGCAGGCCGCCACCGCCGCCGGGATCGAGACCCCCGACAACCTGCGCGCGCCGCTGATGGACTACTACGCCACCCGCCACCGCTTCGACATCTTCACCCTGACCGAGGCGCAGCTGCCGAGCCCGCTGACCGAGCCCGACGGTGCCGCGATCCAGGCCTATTACGACGCCAATCTGGCCGAATTCACCACGCCCGAGACGCGCCATATCACCTTCGCCTGGCTCACCCCGGACATGGTGCTCGACAGCGTCGAGGTCGACGAGGCCACGATCCGCAGCCTCTATGACGAGCGTATCGCCGATTACGTCCAGCCCGAGCGGCGGCTGGTCGAGCGGCTGGTCTTCGGCTCCGAAGCCGAGGCGCAGGCGGCCATGGACCGCCTGACCGCCGGTGAGGCCAGTTTCGAGGATCTGGTGACCGCGCGCGGCCTCTCGCTCGATGACGCCGACATGGGCGACGTCAGCGAGGCGCAGCTCGGCGCCGCCGGTGCCGCGGTCTTCGCGCTGGAGGACCCCGGTCAGGTCGTGGGGCCGCTGCCCTCGAACCTTGGCCCCGCGCTGTTTCGCATGAACGCCATCCTCAACGCCCAGGAAACCACCTTCGAGGAAGCCCGCGACGAATTGCGCGCCGAACTGGCGGGCGATGCCGCGCGCCGGGCGATCCAGGACCAGCAGGAAAGTCTGGACGACCTGCTGGCCGGGGGCGCCACGCTCGAGGATCTGGCCGCCGAATCGGCCATGCAGCTGGGCGAGATCGACTGGAACGCCGATGTCACCGAAGGCATTGCCGCCTATACCGAATTCGCCGCCGCGGCCGCCTCCGCCCAGGCCGACGATTTCCCCGAACTCGCCCCCCTTTCGGATGGCGGCCTCTTCGCGCTGCGCCTCGACCGGGTGACGCCGCCCGCGCCGCAACCGCTCGACGCCGTCCGGCTGGAGGCCGCCGCGGGTGCCCGCGAGGAGGCGCTGAACGCGGCGCTGGCAACGCTGGGCCAGGAATGGAGCGGCGAGCTTGCCTCGGGCGGGGTCGAGGCCTTCTCGGAAGCCCGCGGCATCGCCGCCGAGACGCTGGCCGATGTCACGCGCCTGGACCCGCAGCCGCAGATCCCGCCCTCGATGATGGACGAGCTGATGGCGGGCGATGAGGGCACGACGGTCCTGCACGTCGCCGAAGGCCGCGCGCTGCTGGCCCTGATCGGCCCGACCGAAGCCGCCGACACCGAGGATGCGCAGACCCAGCAGCTGACCCAGGCCATCAACCAGCAGATGGGGCAATCGCTGGCGCAGGATGTGTTCACCTATTTCGCGCGTGCGCTGCAGGCCGAAGCCGGGATCACCCTGAACCAGGCGGCCATCGACGCCGTCCACACCAACTTCCGCTGATCCGAAAGGCGTGCCGTCCGTGTCGCATTCCACCCTCCTCATCCCCGAATTCGCCGAGTTCGAAGCCGGGTGGAACCGGGGCGAGAACCAGCTGGTCCATGCCCGCCTTGCCGCGGATCTGGACACGCCCGTCTCGCTGATGCTGAAGATCGCCGGGAACCGGAAAGACAGCTTCATGCTGGAATCGGTGACCGGCGGCGAGATCCGCGGCCGCTATTCCATCGTCGGCACCAAGCCGGACCTGATCTGGCAGTGCCGCGACGGCAAAAGCCGGGTGAACCGCGAGGCGCGCTTTGACGACCACGCCTTCCGCGACTTGCCGGGCCATCCGCTGGAGGAGTTGCGCAGGCTGCTGGCCGAAAGCCGCATCACCATGCCCGCCGACCTGCCCGCCATCTCGGCCGGGCTCTTCGGCTATCTCGGCTATGACATGATCCGGCTGGTCGAAAGCCTGCCGATGACCAACCCCGATCCCCTGAACCTGCCCGATGCGGTGCTGATGCGTCCCTCGGTCGTCGCCGTGCTGGACGGGGTCAAGGGCGAGGTGACCGTGGTCTCGCCCGCCTGGACCGGTTCGGGGCTCAGCGCCCGCGCCGCCTATGCCCAGGCCGCCGAGCGGGTGATGGACGCGCTGCGCGACCTCGAACGCGAGGCGGCGGGCACCGGCCGCGCGCTGGGCGATGCGCTGAGCGTGGGCGAGGCGCGCTCCAACTTCACCAAAGAGGGCTACAAGGCCGCAGTGGAGAAAGCCAAGGATTACATCCGCGCCGGCGACATCTTCCAGGTCGTGCCCTCGCAACGCTGGGCGCAGGATTTCCCGCTGCCGCCCTTCGCCCTCTACCGCTCGCTCCGGCGCACCAACCCCTCGCCCTTCATGGTCTATTTCGACCTCGGCGCCTTCCACATCGTCGGCGCCTCGCCCGAGATCCTGGTGCGGCTCAGGGACGGCGAGGTGACGATCCGCCCCATCGCCGGCACCCGCAAGCGCGGCGCCACGCCCGAAGAGGACAAGGCGCTGGAGCTGGATCTGCTGGCCGACCAGAAGGAACTGGCCGAACATCTGATGCTCTTGGACCTCGGCCGCAACGACGTGGGCCGGGTGGCGAAGATCGGCACCGTGCATCCGACCGAGAAATTCATCATCGAGCGCTACAGCCACGTGATGCACATCGTCTCGAACGTGGTGGGCGAGATCCGCGAGGATCAGGACGCGCTGTCGGCGCTGCTGGCGGGCCTGCCCGCGGGCACCGTCTCGGGCGCGCCGAAGATCCGGGCGATGCAGATCATCGACGAGCTGGAGCCCGAGAAACGCGGCATCTACGGCGGCGGCATCGGCTATTTCGGCGCCAATGGCGAGATGGATTTCTGCATCGCGCTTCGGACCGCCGTGGTGAAGGACGGGGTGATGTACACCCAGGCGGGCGGCGGCGTGGTCTATGACAGCGATCCCGAGGCTGAATGGCAGGAATCTGTCAACAAGGCCAAGGCATTGCGGGCAGCGGCCGAGGGCGCGGGCCTTTTCGTGCGCGGCAATTCCTGAGCGGTTTCGCCCTCGTGCCTCGGGCGACCAAGGCGGGGGGCGCGGGTCCGGCCGCGCCACGGGCGCGGCGTTCGCGGCTGAAACGCGCCACTGGCGCGTTTCCGAGACGCCGCTCACCCCCGCACCCCCCGCTCAAGGGGGTTTTCCACCCCCTTGAGAAACCCCCGAGGATATTTCTAGAACAAAGATGAAGAGGCGCGGGTCTGGCCTCCGGTGCCTTGCCATGCGACACTGGCCCGCTGCTGCGGAGGACGCCCATGAAACTCGCCACCTTCAACATCAACGGCGTCAAGGCGCGGGCCGAGACGCTGGGCCGCTGGCTGGAGCAGGCCCGGCCCGATGTGGCGGTCCTGCAGGAGATCAAGTCGGTCGACGAGGCCTTTCCGCGCGCCCTGATCGAGGACCGCGGCTATCATCTGGAGACGCATGGCCAGAAGGGCTTCAATGGCGTGGCGATCCTGTCGACGCTGCCGCTTCACAACGTGACCCGTGGCCTGCCGGGCGATGAGACGGACGAACAGGCCCGCTGGATCGAGGCCGATATCGGCGAGACCGGGCTGCGGGTCTGCGGCCTCTACCTGCCGAACGGCAACCCGGCGCCGGGCCCCAAATACGACTACAAGCTGGCCTGGATGGAGCGCCTGAAAGCCCGCGCCACGGCGCTTCTGGCCGAGGAGCGCCCCCTCGCCTTCGCTGGCGATTACAACGTCATTCCGCAGCCGATGGACGCCGCCCGCCCCGAGGCCTGGCGCCAGGATGCGCTGTTCCTGCCCGACAGCCGCGCGGCTTTCCGGCGCCTCGAAGCGCTGGGCCTCTACGACGCACTCAGGCTGCGGCGCCCCGAACCCGGGCTCTATTCCTTCTGGGATTACCAGGCCAATGCCCGCGGCCGCAACGACGGGATCCGCATCGACCATTGGCTGCTCTCGCCGCAGGCGGCCGACCTCTTGCTGGATTGCTGGATCGAGACCGAGCCCCGCGACTGGGACAAACCCTCGGACCATACGCCGGTCTGGGTCGATCTCGCCGCCTGAGCCCTTCTTTGCGCTGAAAATATCCTCGGGGGTTTCTCAAGGGGGTGGAAAACCCCCTTGAGCGGGGGGCACGGGGGTGAGCGGCGTCTCGGAAACGCGCCAGTGGCGCGTTTCAGCCGCGAACGCCGCGCCCGTGGCGCGGCCGGACCCGCGCCCCCCGCCTTGGTCGCCCGAGGGCTCGGCGCCGGAGGCGTCGCGGCCGAGGGCGAAACCCCTCCCTGCCCTCAGCGCCCCTGATTGCGCCGCGCCATGAAGGCCAGCCGCTCGAAGAGATGCACGTCCTGCTCGTTCTTCAGCAGCGCCCCGTGCAGCTTCGGCAGCGCGTTCACGCCCTCGCGCTTCAGATCCTCCGGCCCCAGATCCTCAGCCAGGAGCAGCTTCAGCCAGTCCAGCATCTCCGAGGTCGAGGGCTTCTTCTTCAGCCCCGGCGTCTCGCGCAGCTCGAAGAACTGGGTCAGCGCCGTCGACAGAAGCTGCTCCTTGATCCCCGGATGGTGCACGCGCACGATCTGCGCCAGAACCTCGGGCTCGGGGAAGCGGATGAAATGGAAGAAGCACCGCCGCAGGAAGGCGTCGGGCAGTTCCTTTTCGTTGTTCGAGGTGATGATGACGATCGGGCGCACCGCCGCCTTGATCGTCTCGCCGGTCTCGTAGACGAAGAACTCCATCCGGTCGAGTTCCTGCAGCAGGTCGTTCGGGAATTCGATATCCGCCTTGTCGATCTCGTCGATCAGCAGGACCACCTTCTGCCCGGCCTCGAAAGCCTGCCAGAGCTTGCCCTTGCGGATGTAGTTCCTGACGTCATGCACCCGCTCGTCGCCCAGCTGGCTGTCGCGCAACCGGCTGACCGCGTCGTATTCGTAAAGCCCCTGATGGGCCCGGGTCGTCGACTTGATGTTCCACTCGATGATCGGCAGCCCCAGCGAGTCCGCCACCTGCCGCGCGAGCTCCGTCTTGCCGGTCCCCGGCTCGCCCTTGACCAAAAGGGGTCGTTCCAGCACCACGGCGGCGTTCACCGCCATGGTCAGGTCGTCGGTGGCGATATAGGTCTCGGTCGAGGCAAAGCGCATCTGGGTCCTTCCCGGAAATCGCGCCCCGCCGAGGGGGCGGCACGGGCGCGACACTAGCCGCGCCGCGTCCCTGCCGCAAGGCAGCACGCCCCGCCCCCGTTGCGTCACCCGACACTACCCTTGGGGGCGGCGGGGCTGCGGCACACAGGACACGCGCCCGCAAATGTTACCGATTGCCTCGTGACATCGCCCTTGCTTGGGTTTAAGGCGTCCCCAGAGGGGGCTCGGAATGACCGCAAAGAACGAAACCATCGTCGAGTCGGTTGCCTTCGGTTCCGGGCAAACAGGGGATACGCTGATGAAGCCGGAAAACTTTCTGCCTGACGACTACAAGCCCGCCGAGGATGAGCCGTTCATGAACGAACGGCAGCTCGAGTACTTCCGCCGCAAGCTGCTTGCCTGGAAGGAAGAGATCCTCGAGGACAGCAAGGAAACGCTGGCCGACCTCGCCAATTCGACGCGCAACCTGCCCGACATGGCCGACCGCGCCTCCGAGGAAACCGACCGCGCGCTGGAACTCCGCACCCGCGACCGCCAGCGCAAGCTGGTCGCCAAGATCGACTCGGCCCTGCGCCGCATCGACAATGGCGAGTTCGGCTATTGCGAGATGACCGGCGAGCCGATCTCGCTCAAGCGCCTCGACGCCCGCCCGATCGCCACCATGACGCTCGAGGCTCAGGAACGTCACGAGCGCAGTGAGCGCGTTCACCGCGACGACTGACCCTCCCGCCCCGGCAAAGGCGGACCCCATGACCGCAACGGATCCCGCCGCGCCCCTGGCCGGCCAAAGCGCGCTGGTGCTGGGCGCAGGCGTGGCAGGCCTCGCCGCGGCCACCGCGCTCTGCCGCCATGGCGCGCAAGTCGCGCTGCTGGAACAGGCGGGCCAGATCACCGAAGTCGGCGCCGGGCTGCAGATCAGCCCCAACGGCGCCCGGGTATTGCGGGCGCTGGGGATCGACCCCGAAACCGCCGGCGACCGCTCGGACGCCGTGGAGCTGCGCGACAGCGCCGGGCGGCTGGTGACCCGCCTCGCCCTGCCGCAGGAGGGGCCGGGCTTCTACCTCTGCCACCGCGCCGACCTGATCGAGGTGCTGGCCGCCGCCGCCCGCGCCGCGGGCACCCAGGTGCAACTGCTGCAGCAGGTCCAGGACATCACGCTCACCCGCCAGGGCGCCCGCATCACCACCGCCGTGGGCGCCGTGCACGAGGCGCCGCTGGTGCTGGGCGCGGACGGGCTGCGCTCGCCCCTCAGAACCAGACTCAACGGCAAGAGCGAGCCCTTCTTCACCGGCCAGGTCGCCTGGCGGGCGCTGATCCCCGGCGACGGCGGCCCGCGCGTGGCGCAGGTCTTCATGGGACCGGGCCGGCATCTGGTCAGCTATCCGCTGCGGGGCGGCGCGCTCAGGAACATCGTCGCCGTGCAGGAACGCCGCAGCTGGGCGGCCGAGGGCTGGAACCACCCCGATGACCCGGCGGCACTGAAAGCCGCCTTCGCGGGCTTCGGCGGCCCGGTGCCGGGCTGGCTTGACGCGGTCGGGGAGGTCTTCCTCTGGGGCCTCTTCCGCCACCCGCTGGCCGAACACTGGCACGATGGCGCGGGCCGCGCCGCGCTGCTGGGCGATGCGGCGCATCCGACGCTGCCCTTCATGGCCCAGGGCGCCAATCTGGCGCTCGAGGATGCCTGGTGCCTCGCCAGAAGCCTCGCCCGCCGCCCGCAGAACCCCGCTGGCGCCCTCGACTCCTATGCCCGCGCCCGCGCCCCCCGCACCGCGAAAGTGGTCGCCGCCGCCAATGCCAATGCCCGCAACTATCACCTGCGCGGCCCCATGGCCCAGGCCGCCCATGGCATCCTGCGCGCCGCCAACCGGCTGGCCCCCAGCCTCGCCCTGCGCCGCTACGACTGGATCTACGAGCACGACGTCACCGCCTGAGGGCAGAGGGGTTTCGCCCTCGTTGCCCGCTGTCGCGGGCGCCTCAGGCGACCAACGGCGCGGCGGCACGCCGCGCCGAAGGG
>NZ_QDDR01000014.1 GCF_003075525.1 Pararhodobacter aggregans
GCGATCTCGTCGAAGGGGTTCATCGACATCTTCACGTTCGCAAGGTCAACACCAGACCCGTCCGCCTTCACGCGAACCTTCACGTTGTAGTCGATAACCCGCTTCACGGGCACCAGGATTTTCATGGACAGCTCTCCTTTGCGTCAGGGCGGTTCCCCGGTTCGGGTCATAAACCGGCCATGGCGCAATGTCTATTGGTAGTACCTATAAACCTATAGAGTGCCGCGCATTTCGCCTGCTTCCTGGCTTGTCGTGAAGGGCAGTCACGAAAACGGGCCGTCCCTTTGCCGGGGCGGCCCGTTCGCTTTGGGAGTGCTGCTTACGAGGTCGTCAGGTCAGAAGGGCGAAGAGGCCGACCCAGATGAGGCCGCCCAGGATCACGGCGAGCAGGATTCCGGCGCCCGCTGGCAACGCGCCTGAGCGCGGGGGGGATGCCAGGAGCGCAATATCGGTCTCTGCCCGTGTGTTCATCGCCAAATCCTTCCGAATGGACCCAGAATGATCCTGATCCATGAAGGAACTCTTAACGGGGGCGAAAATATGGCGGCCTCGGGGCGATTCCGAGAGCGGTCAGCGCGTGAGCAGCGCCTCGACCTCGGCCCGCTCGGGCATGGCGGCGGCGGCACCGGGCCGGGTCACCTGCAGCGCGGCGGCTGCGGCGGCATAGCGCATCGCGGCTTCAACCGCCTCGCCCCGGTCCAGCGCCGCGGCCAGCGAGCCCGCGAAGCAATCCCCTGCGCCGGTGGTGTCGACGGGCGTGACACGCAGCGACGGCACGAAAAGCGGCTCTCTGCCTGCGGAAATCCACTCCGCCCCCTCGGCGCCGCGGGTGACGATCACCGCCTCGACCGGCTGGTCGGCCAGCGGAGTGCCGGTGGCCTCGACCAGCGCCCGCGCCTCGCCTGCATTGACCAGCAGATGCGTGACATGGGGCAGCACCGCCAGCAATGGCGCCAGCGCGAAAGGCGCGGCGGAATAGAAGACGCGCATCCCCCGGGCCCGGGCCAGCGCCGCGGCCTCGACCTGATGCGAGGTCTCGTTCTGCAGCAGCAGGATATCATCGGGCCGGGCGCCCGAAAGCGTGGCCTCGATCAGGGCCGGATCCTGCGCCTGATTGGCGCCGGAATAGATGATGATCTGGTTCTCGCCCCGGTCATCGACGGCAACGATGGCGTGGCCGGTCGGCTCGGCCACGGCGCGGATGCTGTCCATGCCGATGCCATGCCCGGCCAGCGCGGCGGCGATCCAGCCATCGCCTTGCCCAACCGCGCCGATATGCACGACCCGCGCCCCGGCCCGGAGCGCGGCGATCGACTGGTTGATGCCCTTGCCCCCCAGACCCGGCTGATAGGCCCGGGCCGAGGCCGTCTCACCGGCCAGCGGCAGGGCCGGCAGCCGGTAGACGTGATCGATGTTGATCGAGCCCAGGCAATAGACGCTCATTTTCCGGCGATCCCCACCCGGCAGGCCGCCATCACCGCCATGTTCATGATGTCGTTGACGGTGGCCCCGGTCGACAGGATCTGAATCGGCTTCGGCACGCCGGTCAGGATCGGGCCGATCACCGTGGCGCCCGCCATCTCCTGCATCAGCTTGACCGAGATCGAGGCCGAATGCCGCGCGGGCACCACCAGGATATTGGCCGGTTTGGAGAGGCGCGAGAAAGGATAGGCCTCGGCCGCCTTGGGGTTGAGGGCGACGTCCACGGTCATCTCGCCCTCGTATTCGAAATCGACGCCGCGGGCCTCCAGCACATCGGGGGCGAGGTGCATCTTGTGGGCGCGTTCCGAGATCGGATAGCCGAAGGTCGAGAAGCTGACGAAGGCGACCCGGGGCTCCATCCCCAGGGCCCGCGCCACGCCCGCCGCCCGCACGGCGATATCGGCGAGGTCTTCTTCCTCGGGCCATTCATGGACCAGGGTATCGGCGATCAGAACGATCTTGCCCTTGTGCAACAGCGCGGTCACGCCGACCGCCCCGTCCTGCGCCCTTGCGTCGAAGACATGGTTTATCATGTCCATGACCAGCGCCGATTTCCGCGTGGCGCCGGTGACCAGCGCGTCGCCATGCCCGTGCTGCAGCATCAGCGCCGAAAAGATATGCCGGTCGCGGGTGGCCATGCGGTGGACGTCGCGCTGGTCGAAACCTTTGCGCTGCAGCCGCTGGTAGAGGAAGTTCTTGTAGGCCTCCAGATGCCTTGTGTTGGCCGCGTTGACCACGGTCAGCTCGCGCACCGCATCGCCCAGACCCGCGGCTTCCAGCCGGCGTTTCACGTCATCGTCCTGACCCACGACCAGCGACTTGCCCAGCCCGGCGCGCTGATAGGCGACAGCGGCGCGCAGGACGCGCTCGTCATCGCCTTCGGCAAAGATCATGCGGCTCTGCGCTTGCCGGGCGCGGGCAAAGAGGCTCTGCTGGATCGAGGCGGTCGGATCCATCCGCGAGCGGAGGTTGTGCTTGTAGGCCTCCATGTCGATGATCGGACGGCGGGCGACGCCGGTGTCCATCCCGGCCTTCGCCACCGCGGGCGGGATCGTGTAGATCAGCCGCGGGTCAAAGGGCGTGGGGATGATGTAGTCGCGCCCGAAGCTGAGCTTGCGGCCATAGGCCATGGCAACCTCGTCCGGCACATCCTCACGCGCGAGTTCGGCCAGCGCCCGGGCGCAGGCGATCTTCATCTCGTCGTTGATGGCCCGGGCGTGGATATCCAGCGCGCCGCGGAAGAGATAGGGGAAGCCCAGGACGTTGTTGACCTGGTTGGGGTAATCCGAGCGGCCGGTGGCGACGATGGCATCGGCGCGGACGGCCTGCGCCTCTTCCGGCGTGATCTCGGGGTCGGGGTTGGCCATGGCGAAGATGACCGGGTTCTCGGCCATGCTTGCCACCATCTCGGCCGTGACCGCGCCCTTGGCGGAGACGCCGAGGAACACATCGGCGCCGACCATCGCCTCTTCCAGCGTGCGGGCATCCGTCACCACGGCATGCGCCGATTTCCACTGGTTCATGCCCTCGGTACGGCCCTGCCAGATCACGCCCTTGGTGTCACACATGATGCAATTGTCGTGCTTGGCGCCCATCGACTTGATGAGTTCCAGACAGGCGATCCCGGCGGCCCCGGCGCCGTTCAGCACGACCTTGCAATCCTCGATCTTCTTGCCCGAGATCTCCAGCGCGTTGATGAGACCCGCGGCGCAGATCACCGCCGTGCCGTGCTGGTCATCGTGGAACACCGGGATATCGCAAAGCTCTTTCAGGCGGCTCTCGATGATGAAGCACTCGGGGGCCTTGATGTCCTCGAGGTTGATGCCGCCAAAGGTGGGCGACATGAGGTGCACGGCCTTGATGATCTCGTCCGCGTCCTCGGTCGCCAGTTCGATGTCGATGGCGTTGACGTCGGCGAAGCGCTTGAAGAGAACCGCCTTGCCCTCCATCACCGGCTTCGAGGCCAGCGCGCCGAGATTGCCAAGGCCCAGGATCGCCGTGCCGTTGGAAATCACCGCGACCATGTTGCCCTTGACGGTGTAGTCGTAGGCCAGCCCCGGGTCCCGTGCGATCGCCTCGACCGGCACAGCCACGCCCGGCGAATAGGCCAGCGACAGGTCGCGCTGGGTGGCCATCGGCTTCGATGCCTGGATCTCGTATTTGCCCGGCACGGGCTCGAAGTGATAGCGCAACGCCTCTTCGGGCGTGGTACGAGACTTGCGGGACATGGGGCCTCCTCCGTTGCGCCTTGTCTAGCGCCTCGGATGGCGCCGAACAACGCGGGAATCGGGGTTTTCCCGGGGTTAGCGGTTTTGTAGGGTCGCGCGAAAATCAAGGAGCAGGATGTGAGCGAGGCGGCTGCCGGCGTCACGCCGATGATGGCGCAATATCTGGAAATCAAGGGCCGGCACGCTGATGCGCTGCTGTTCTACCGGATGGGCGATTTCTACGAGATGTTCTTTGACGACGCGGTTGCGGCGGCGGCGGCGCTGGATATCGCGCTGACCAAGCGCGGGCTGCATCTGGGCGAGGAAATCCCGATGTGCGGCGTGCCGGTCCATGCCGCCGAGGGCTATCTGCTGACGCTGATCCGCAAGGGCTTTCGCGTCGCCATCGCCGAACAGATGGAGGACCCGGCCGAGGCCAAGAAGCGCGGCTCCAAATCGGTGGTGAAGCGCGACGTGGTGCGGCTGGTCACGCCCGGCACGCTGACCGAGGACGCGCTGCTGGAGCCCCGGCGGCACAATTACCTGGCCTGCTGGGCCGATATCCGCGGCGAGGCGGCGCTGGCCTGGGCCGATATCTCGACCGGGGAGCTGAGGGTCATGTCCTGCACCGGCGCCCGTCTGGCGCCGGAACTGGCCCGGCTGGGCGCGCGCGAGATGGTGGTGCCCGAGGATCTGGCCGAGGGGCTGCGCGACCTCGCCGCCGACATGGGGCTGGCCTTGGCCGAGCGCGGTCGGGGATCCTTCGACAGCGCCGCCGGGGGCAAGCGGCTCTGTGCGCTTTTCGGGGTGCAGACGCTGGACGGGTTCGGCACCTTCGGCCGGGCCGAGGTTTCGGCGCTGGGCGCGCTGGTCGATTATCTGGACCTGACGCAGAAGGGCCGGATGCCGCTGCTGCGCCCGCCAGTGCGCGAAAGCGCGGGCGCGGCGATGCAGATCGACGGGGCAACCCGGCGCAATCTGGAACTGACAGCGGCGCTGGCCGGCGGGCGCGAGGGTTCGCTGCTGGCCGCCATCGACATGAGCGTGACCTCGGGCGGCGCGCGGCTGCTGGAACGGCGGATCGCGGCCCCCTCCTGCGATCTGGCGGTGATCCGGGCGCGGCTCGAGGCGGTGGCGGCGCTGGTCGGCGACGACCTGCTGCGCGGCGATCTGCGGGCGGCGCTGCGGGTGGTGCCGGACATCGACCGGGCGCTGTCGCGGCTGGCGCTGGACCGGGGCGGGCCGCGCGATCTGGCGATGCTGCGGGCGGGGCTGGCGCAGGCCGGGGTTCTGGCCGGGCTCATGGCCGACGATTTGCCCGAGGCGCTGGTCACGGCCCGCCGGGCGCTGGTCGGTCATGACGAGATCGCCGGGCTGCTGTCGGGTGCTTTGGTCGAGGAGCCGCCCTTACTGGCCCGCGACGGCGGCTTCATCGCCAAGGGCGTGGACCCGGATCTGGACGCGGCGCGGGAGTTGCGGGACGAGGGGCGCGGGGTCATCGCCCGGATGCAGGCCGAGTATATCGCCGAAACCGGCATCCCCTCGCTGAAGATCAAGCATAACAACGTCTTGGGTTATTTCATCGAGACGACGGCGACCCATGCCGAGAAGATGCTCTCGGCCCCGTTCAACGAGGTCTTCAAGCACCGGCAGACGACGGCCAATCAGGTGCGCTTCACCACCGTGCCCCTGTCCGAGATGGAGACGAAGATCCTGAACGCGGGCGCCCGGGCGCTGGAGATCGAACTGCGGATCTTCGGTGAACTGAAGGCCGCGGTGCTCGACTCCGCCGCCGCGATCCACGGCGCGGCGCGGGCGCTGGCCGAGGTCGATGTGACCGCCGGTTTCGCCGAACTGGCCCGGGTGCGGGACTGGGCGCGGCCGCTGGTCGATGCCAGCCGGGTGTTCGAGGTCGAGGCCGGGCGGCATCCGGTGGTGGAGGCGGCGCTGGCCCGGGCCGGTCAACCCTTCGTCGCCAATTCGCTGGATCTGGAACCGGGCGACAAGGGCGCGGCGATCTGGCTGGTCACGGGGCCGAACATGGCCGGTAAGTCGACCTTCCTCAGGCAGAACGCGCTGATCGCCATCCTGGCGCAGGCGGGAGGCTATGTCCCGGCGCGCTCCGCCCGGATCGGGCTGGTGGAACAGGTGTTCAGCCGGGTCGGCGCCTCGGACGATCTGGCGCGGGGACGCTCGACCTTCATGGTCGAGATGGTGGAAACCGCGGCCATCGTCAATCAGGCGGGGCCGCGGGCCTTTGTCATCCTCGACGAGATCGGGCGCGGGACCGCGACCTATGACGGCCTGTCCATCGCCTGGGCGGTGCTGGAGCATCTGCACAGCGTGAACCGCTGCCGGGCGCTGTTCGCCACGCATTACCACGAGATGGTGGGGCTGGCCGACAAGCTGGAAGGGGTGGAGAACGCCACGGTGGCCGTCCGCGAATGGGAGGGCGAGGTGGTCTTCCTGCACGAGGTCATCAAGGGCGCGGCGGATCGGTCCTATGGCGTGCAGGTGGCGCGGCTGGCCGGTCTGCCGGAGGCGGTGATCGCCCGGGCGCGCGAGGTGCTGGGACTTCTGGAACAGGGCGACAGCGGGCAGAAGGGCGCCAAGGCGCTGATCGACGACCTGCCGCTTTTCGCCATGGCCCCCCCTGCCCCGGTGCGGCGGGTCGAGGCGCCGAAAGCCTCGGCGGTGGAGGAGAAGCTGCGCGGCGTGCATCCCGACGCGCTGACCCCGCGCGAGGCGCTGACGCTGCTCTATGAACTGCGGGATATGCTGGAGCCGTGATGTCGGATGGTGCGTGCGAGCACGCACCCTACGGGGCGCGTCGGGCCCGGGCATGAAAAAGGGTGGGGTGAAACCCCACCCTACAGGGTATCTGGCGCTGTAGGGTGGGATTTCATCCCACCGTTCCGCAATCAACCGGGCGTCGAGCTGACGCCGACCTGCGCCGGACGCAGCAGATGCTCGTGCAGGCGGAAGCCTTCCGAGATCACCTGGATGATCTGACCGGCCTTGGTGCCGGGCACCGGGGCCTCGAACATCGCCTCGTGGAAATGCGGGTCGAATTGCTCGCCGACCTGCGGCGCGACCAGCTCGATCCCGTGCCGCTGGAAGATGTTGCCCAGATCGCGCAGCGTCAGGTCCAGCCCTTCGGCCAGACCCTTCTGCTGCTCGCGCAGGCTGTCGTCCATCAGCGCCAGCGCCCGGTTCAGGTTGTCATAGACCGAGAGCATGTCGCGGGCGAGCTTCTGCCCGCCATAGATCGCCGCCTCGCGCCGGTCCTTCTCGGCCCGTTTGCGGATATTCTCCAGATCCGCCAGCGAGCGCATCAGCCGGTCGCGCATCTCGGCGCGCTCGACCTCGAAGGCCGCGTGGATCGCGTCCAGATCGGGGGTGGGGTCGCCCTGCTCGTTCGGGGCGGCGGTCGTTTCGTCGACCGGCTTTTCCTGGGGTTCAGCCATAGAATCCTCGTCTCAATCGGAACCCAGATCGGTCAGCATGCGGCCGACGAGCTGGGCGGTGTAATCCACGATCGGGACGATGCGGCCGTAATTGAGCCGGGTCGGGCCAATCACCCCGACCGCACCGACGATCTTGCTGTCGGCGTTCATATATGGAGAAACCACCAGAGTGGAACCCGTCAAAGAAAAGAGTTTGTTCTCCGCGCCGATGAAAATGCGCACCCCCTCGCCGCGTTCGGTGTGTTCCAGCACCTCGGCGATGTCGCGCTTGCGTTCGAGGTCGTCGAAAAGCTCGCGGATCCGTTGCAGGCTGTCGGCGTCGGCCTGTTCCAGCAGGTTCGCCCTGCCCCGCACGATCAGGCGTTCATGCCGCTCGCCCTCGTTCTCCCACAGCGCCATGCCGCGGGTGATGAGGTCGGTGGCCAGCGAGTCGATCTCCTGCCGGCGGGCGGTGATCTCGGTCCTCAGGCGGCCGCGGAGACCGGTGAGGGTGAGACCGGCGGCGAAGGCATTGATGAAATTGACCGCCTCGCGCAGCGCCGCGGGCATCAGGCCGGGCGGCGGGGTGAAGACGCGGTTCTCGACATGGCCATCGGCAAAGACCAGCACCACCAGCGCCCGGTCGTTCGAGATGGGGACGAATTCGATATGCTTGATCGCCGCCTCGTGCTTCGGCGCCAGTACCAGCGAGGCGCCGCGGGTGATCCCGGAGAGCGCATTGCCGACCCGGTCCAGCATCGCCGTCACATCGCGGTCGTTCGACTGGCGCGTGGCCTCCAGCCTCTCGCGGTCGGTGGCGGTGACGGGATCGACCTCAAGGAGCGCATCGACGAAAAGCCGCAGCCCCTGCTGGGTCGGCACCCGCCCGGCCGAGACATGCGGGCTTTCCAGAAGGCCCATGTATTCCAGATCCTGCATCACGTTGCGGATCGTCGCCGGGGACAGGCGTTCGTGGAAATCGCGGGTGATGGTCCGCGAGCCGACCGGGGCCCCGGTATGGAGGTAGCTGTCGACCACACGGCGGAAGACCTCGCGCGCGCGGTCGTTCAGATCGTTGAAGGCTTTGTTTTCTGCGCTCATGTCGGTCAGGTTTCGGCAGGTCCAGGGGCGCGGCAGCCCGTCAATCCGGTTGCAAGGCGGGGCGCCCGCCCGTATCTGAGAGCCGCAGCAGGAAAGGATCATGTCATGCGCCCATCGGGTAGGAAACTAGATGAAATGCGGGTGGTTTCAATCGAAACCGGCGTGATGCGGCATGCCGAGGGCTCGTGCCTGATCAAGGTGGGCAACACGCATGTGCTGTGCACCGCCTCGGTCGAGGATCGCACGCCGCCTTTCCTGAAGAACACCGGGCTGGGTTGGGTCACCGCCGAATACGGCATGCTGCCCCGCGCCACCAACACCCGCAACCGGCGCGAGGCCGCAACCGGCAAGCAAGGCGGAAGAACTGTTGAGATTCAACGGCTTATCGGTCGGGCCCTGCGCGCAGGCGTCGATCGCTCGGCGCTGGGCGAACGGCAGATCGTCATCGATTGCGACGTGATCCAGGCCGATGGCGGCACGCGCTGCGCCTCGATCACCGGCGCCTGGGTGGCGCTGCGTCTGGCGGTGGACAAGCTGATGAAGGCCGGGCAGATCGTCTCGGACCCGATGATCGGCCATGTGGCGGCGGTGTCCTGTGGCATTTATGCCGGTCAGCCGGTGCTGGACCTCGACTACGACGAGGACAGCGCGGCCGGGGTTGATGGCAATTTCGTCATGCTGGGCGACGGTCGGCTGATCGAGGTGCAGATGTCGGGCGAAGGCACGGTCTTTGCCCGGTCGCAGATGGATCAGCTGCTGACCCTGGCCGAGAAGGGCGTGGGCGAGCTGGTCGCGGCGCAGAAGGCGGCGCTGTGACCGGCGGGCTGGGCGAGGTTCTGCTCTTTGCCACGCATAACGCGGGCAAGGTCGAGGAGATGCAGCAGATGCTGGCGCCCTATGGGGTGCGCGTGGTCTCGGCCAAGGAGCTGACCCTGCCCGAGCCCGAGGAGACCGAGGACACCTTCGTCGGCAATGCCCGGATCAAGGCGCATGCGGCCGCGAAGGCGACCGGGTTGGTGGCTTTGGCCGACGATTCCGGCCTCTGCGTCGACGCTTTGGGCGGCGATCCGGGCGTTCGGACCGCCGATTGGGCCGAAGGCCCGGGCGGCCGGGATTTCCTGCGCGCCATGGAGCGGACCCGCGCCGCTTTGGGCGATGCACCGCAGCCCTGGGGGGCGGAGTTCCGCTCGACCCTGGTGCTGGCCTGGCCGGATGGTCGGGATGAGGTCTATGACGGCGCGGTCCGCGGACATCTGGTCTGGCCGATCCGGGGCGCGCTCGGCCATGGCTACGATCCCATGTTCGTGCCGGAGGGCGAAACGCGGACCTTCGCCGAAATGACGGCGGAGGAGAAGAATGCGCTGTCGCACCGGTCGCGGGCATTGGCGGCGCTCGTCAAGGCTCGTTTCACGTGAAACATTCCGGGCCCGAGGATTGGCGGAACGGCGGCTTCGCGCTTTACGTGCATTGGCCGTTCTGCGCCTCCAAATGCCCCTATTGCGACTTCAACAGCCATGTGTCGCAGAGCATTTCGCACGAGGATTGGCGCCGGGCCTATGTGTCCGAGATCAAGCGCTGGGCCGAGCGAACCCCGGGGCGCGTGCTGACCTCGATCTTCTTCGGCGGTGGCACACCCTCGCTGATGGAGCCGGAAACGGTGGCGGCGGTGATCGACACCGCGCGCAGTGTCTGGCTGCCGTCCAACGACATCGAGATCACGCTGGAGGCTAACCCGACCTCGGTAGAACGCGCGAAGTTTCAGGCGTTTGCCGATGCCGGGGTCAACCGCGTGTCCCTGGGCGTTCAATCGCTGGACGACGAAGCGCTGCGGCTTCTGGGACGGCGCCACAGCGCCGCCGAAGCGCTGAGGGCCTGGGATGTCGCCAATGCGGTCTTCGCGCGGACCAGTCTGGATCTGATCTATGCCCGGCAGTTCCAGACGCAGGAACACTGGCGCAAGGAACTGACCGAGGCGCTGGCGCTGAGCCCCCGCCATCTGTCGCTCTACCAGCTGACGATCGAGGAAGGCACCGCCTTTGGGGATCGCTATTCGCTGGGCAAACTGCCCGGCCTGCCCAGCGAGGACCGCGGCGCCGACCTCTGGTCGATGACGCAAACGCTGTGCGAAGACGCCGGGCTTCCAGCCTATGAGGTCTCTAACCATGCTGAAACAGGCATGGAATCGCGCCATAATCAGGTCTATTGGCGCTATGGCGATTATGTCGGCATCGGACCGGGCGCGCATGGCCGCGTGACCGAAGGTGGCGTCAGGCGCGCCACCGAGGCCCTGCGGGCCCCTGCCCCCTGGCTGAGGTCAGTCACGCAAGGCATTCCTTCGGTCACCGAGGAGACCCTCAGCGGAACCGACGCCTCGGCCGAGATGCTGATGATGGGGATGCGGCTGCGAGAAGGCATAGATCTGGCGCGCTACACCGCCTTGGCAGGCAGCCCCCTGCCGGAGACTGCCCTGCGCGATCTGCGCGATCTGGACCTGATCTGGCAAGCCGAGGGTCGAATCGGCACCACCGACGCCGGCCGTCCGCTGCTCAACAGCGTGCTGCGCGCGCTGCTCTGAGCCTCAGCGAACCGAGGACAGCAGCTGGCAGAGTTGATCCAGTTGGTCGAGCGACTGATAGCGGATCGTCACCTGCCCCTCGCCGCCCGCACGATGGTCGATGACCACGCTCATGCCCAGATTGGCCGAAAGATCCTCTTCCAAGGCCCGGGTATCGGCGTCCTTCTGGCGGGCGGCACGGGCAGCGCCCGGCATTGGCTTGGTCGAAACGCGGCGCGCCAGATCTTCCGTTTCGCGCACCGAGAGCCCTTCGCCTGCGACCTTCAGCGCCAAGGCGACCGGATCCTCGGCCGTCACCAGCGCCCGGGCGTGACCCGCGCTGATGGTTCCGGCGACGACCATGTTCTGCACATCCTGCGGCAGGTTCAGCAACCGCAACAGGTTGGCGATATGGCTGCGGCTCTTGCCGAGCGCTTCGGCAACCTTCTCCTGCGTGTGGCCGAACTTGTCGATCAGCGCACGGTAGCCCGCGGCCTCTTCGATGGCGTTAAGGCCTTCCCGCTGGATATTCTCGATGATCGCGACTTCCAGGACTTCCTGATCGTCGAAATCCCGAACCAGGACCGGTACGCTGGCAAGCTGCGCCAGTTGCGCCGCCCGCCACCGGCGTTCCCCGGCGACAATCTCATACGTTCCCGCCTCGGCGAGCGGCCGCACCACCAGCGGCTGCACGATTCCCTTGGTTCGGATCGATTCCGCCAGTTCATTCAGCGCGCGCTCATCAAATTTGCGGCGAGGCTGGTCGGGATTGGCGCGAATCGCCTCGATCGGCAATAGCTCCAGGCCGTTGCGGCGGGGGTCCGGCGTGGCGACGGGATCGTTGACACCGGCATCGACACCAATATCCGCCATCAGGGCCGACAGGCCGCGACCCAGGCCACGACGTTCGGGCTTTCGTTCGCTCATCTCAGGCATCCTCACGCAGATCGTTGTTATTCTTCAGAAACTCGCGCGAAAAGGCGCGATAGGCCTGCGATCCTTTGGACGTCGGATCATAGGCCAGGACCGGGACCGCGAAGGACGGCGCCTCACTGAGGCGGACGTTGCGCGGGATGACGGTCTGATAGACCAGCGCCCCCAGGGTTTCGCGCGCGTCGCGCTCCACCTGCTGTGACAGGTTGTTGCGCTGGTCGTGCATGGTCAGAAGCACGCCCTCGACCCTGAGCGCCGGATTGGCGGTCTGGCGAATCTCGCGAATCGTCAGCATCAGTTGCGACAGACCTTCGAGGGCGAAGAACTCGCTCTGCAACGGAATCAGCACGGAATGCGCGGCGACCAGCGCGTTCACCGTCAAGAGGTTCAGCGAGGGCGGGCAATCGATCAGCACATAATCGAAACCCAGGTCCGCCAGTGACGGGCTCGCCAAGGCATCCCGCAGCAGGAAACTGCGCTTGTTGACGTTGTAAAGCTGCACGTCCGACGACGACAGCTCGGTCGTTGACGGGATCAGGCGAACATTCTCCGTTCCCGTATCCATCACGACAGCGCGCGGGTCGGCATCCCCCAGCAGCAGATCATAGACCGTCAGCCGTCGTTGTTCGAGCCCGACACCGAAGCCGGTCGAGGCATTGCCCTGCGGATCCATGTCCACAACAAGTACCTTGCGGCCAAGTTCGGCAAGGCTGGCGGCAAGGTTGATGGCCGTCGTCGTTTTGGCGACGCCGCCCTTCTGGTTGGCGATAGCGATGGTTTTCATCGGGTTCCGTCCAAGGGCCGCAGGTTACGAAGGACCAGGATCGCGCCGTCAGGATCGGCGCGGCTGGGCGATATCTCCAGATCGAAGTGCCACGATTGCCGGGCATCTTCAACCTCCTGCGCGGCATTTCGACCCTTTGGCAGCAGGGCCGTCCCTTCTGGATCGAGATGCCGATGGGCGTAAGTCAGAAGCAATGGCAAGGCGGCAAGAGCCCGGGCAGAGAGGATGTCGGCGCCCAGCGGTGGGGTCTTCTCGATCCTCTCGCGCAGCACCTTGACGTTCAGGTCCAGTTGACGCCCGGTCGTTGCAAGGAAGGCGGCCTTGCGGGCGTCCGATTCTACCAGCGTGACCAGCGCGGCGGGGTTTTCCTCGGCTGCCAGGCAGGCGATAACCAGACCGGGCAGGCCGCCCCCTGCCCCAAGGTCGGTCCAATGCCTGAAATCAGCATGGGCCAGAGGATAGAGCTGCGCCGAGTCGAGGATGTGGCGTGACCAGCTCTCGGCATAGGTGGCCTTGGCGATCAGATTGATCGCGCTCGACCACTTGAGCAGCGCGGCGTCAAAGGCCTCCAGCCTCTCCAGTGTTTCACGTGAAACACTCCGGCCGAGGATGCGCTCCAAGTCAGCCGATCGCGACACGCGCGGCCTGCTGCAAGACTTTGAGATGCGCGAGAATTGCCGTCAAGGCAGCGGGTGTCATCCCTTCGATGCTCCCGGCCTCAGCCAGCGTCGCTGGCCGCGAGGCGGCCAGCTTGAGGCGCAACTCGCTGGAAAGAGACGAAATTTTCGAGAAGTCGAGCCCCGTTGGGATCACTACACCGCCTTCACGCCTAAGCTGCTCTGCTTCGCGCGCCTGCCGCGCCACATAGGGTTCGTAGAAGGTTTCGCGAGCAACCTGAACCACATCATCATCCCGCAAGTCCGGAAATCGAGACCCGACGCCCTCCGAATTGCCGTGCAGCCCAAGAAGATGCCCGGCAACGAAGCGCCAGCTGCGCCGCTGCCCGTCTTTCGGAACAGAGATCCCGAGCTTGTCCAGTTCCGATGGCGTCGCGGGTTCAGCCTCCAGTGCCTGGGCGGTTGCTGCCAGCCGCCCGATCTTGTCCTCAAACGCCACCTTCCGGTGATCGGAAACCAGACCAAGCGACGCACCAATCTGCGTCAAACGCTGGTCGGCGTTATCGGCGCGCAGCGTCAGGCGATACTCGGCCCGCGAGGTGAACATCCGGTAGGGTTCGCTCACTCCCCGGGTCACCAGATCGTCGATCATCACGCCGATATAGCTGTCAAACCGCGACAGCGTCAGCGGCTCCATGTCCAGCGCGGCAGCCGCCGCGTTCGCGCCGGCCAGCAGGCCCTGCGCCCCGGCCTCCTCATATCCGGTGGTTCCGTTGATTTGACCGGCGAGGAACAGGCCAGGCATCGCCTGGACCTCCAGGCTCCGCGTCAGACCCCGAGGGTCGAGATAGTCGTATTCGATGGCATAGCCGAAATGCAGGATCCCGACAGTCTCGAGCCCGACGATGGACCGCAGAAACGCCTCCTGCACCTCGCGCGGCAGCGAGGTCGAGATCCCGTTCGGATAGATCGTGTCGTCGTCCAGACCCTCGGGCTCCAGAAACACGTTATGCGAGGTCTTATCGGCGAACCGGGTCACCTTGTCCTCGACCGAGGGGCAATAACGGGGCCCGACCCCGGTGATATTGCCGGAACGCATGGCCGAGAGATGCAGGTTCCGCTCGATGATCTCATGGGTCCGCGGGTTCGTCTCGGTCACCCCGCAGGCAATCTGTCGCGCCTCGGGCCGACGATTCAGGAAAGACATCATCACCGGATCAGCGTCGCCCTCCTGCCGGTCAACCCTGTCCCAGTCGATGGTTCGCCCGTCCAGCCTCGCCGGAGTCCCGGTCTTCAAACGCCCGATCCCGGTCGCCATCTCGCGCAGCCGTGCGCCCAGGCGATCCGCCGCCTCGGCGCCCCGGCGACCCGCCGACAGCCGTTCGGTGCCGATATGGATCTCGCCCCGCAGGAAGGTGCCCGTGGTCAGGACAACCGCCCGCGCCGACAGCACCATGCCGTCCGCCAGAACCACCCCGGCAACCCGCGCGCTGTCCATGTGGAAATCGACGACCTCGCCCTCCAGGACGGTCAACCGCTCCTGACCCGCAACATGGCGCTGCGCGAAATCGGCATAGCGGCGCCGGTCGGCCTGAACCCTCGGCCCCTGCACTGCGGGGCCGCGCGATCTGTTGAGCAGTCGGTACTGGATCCCGGCGTGGTCCGCCGCCAAACCCATCATCCCGTCCAGCGCATCAATCTCGCGTACCAGATGACCCTTGCCGATGCCCCCGATCGCCGGGTTGCATGACATCACGCCCAGATCGCTGCGCCGGAACGTCACCAGCGCCGTCTCAGCACCCCGCCGAGCCGCGGCCAGCGCTGCCTCAAGCCCGGCGTGCCCGCCGCCCACCACGATAACGTCGAAATGTTTCACGTGAAACGAGCCTCATTTCCCGATGCAGAAGGACGAAAAGATTCGCCCAAGCACATCTTCTACATCGACCCGCCCGATGATGCCATCCAGAGCGCGGATCGCCGCCTTCACATCTTCCCCGACCAGGTCCCAGCCGACTCCACCCGAGAGCCCCGCCAGCGCGGCGTCGACTCCCTCCGCCGCGCGCGCCAGCTTGTCGAAATGCCGCTCGCGGTTGAAGACCGAGGAATGGGCGATCCGTTGCTGCAATACCCCGGCGATCCGGCCGATCAACGCGCCGATCCCCTCCCCGGTCGCCGCCGAGATCCCCGGCTGCCCCCAAAGATCCGCCTTCGACAGCACGACGATATCCTCGGGCTCGACCCCCTCGGCCACCTCGCCCGGGGCGCCCAGCAGATAGACCCGCAGGTCCGCCGCTGCCGCCCGGGCGCGCCCTCGCTCGATGCCCAGCCGCTCGATCTCGTCCTCGGCCTCGCGCAGCCCGGCGGTGTCGATCAGCGTCACGGCCAGCCCGGCGATCTCCATCCGCACCTCGATCACATCGCGGGTGGTCCCGGCACGGGACGAGGTAATCGCCGCTTCCCGACCTGCCAAAGCATTGAGAAGCGAGGATTTTCCGGCATTCACCGGCCCGACGATCGCCACGTCGAAGCCGCTGCGCACCGCTTCCGAGGCCTTGCGACCGGCGATCTGCGCACCCAGGCTGTCGCGAACCCGCAGCAGCGGCGCCATCACATGCCCGGTCAGATCCGGCGGCAATTCCTCATCGGCGAAATCGAGCGCCGCTTCCAGCATGGCCAGCGACTGCAGCAGATCCTCGCGCCAGCCCTCGATCACCCGCGCTGCCGATCCCTCCATCACCGTCAGGGCCTGGCGCCGCTGCACCTCGGTCTCGGCGTCGATCAGATCGGCCAGCGCTTCGACCTCGGTCAGGTCCATGCGCCCGCCCAGAAAGGCCCGCCGGGTGAATTCCCCGGCCTCGGCCGCCCGCACGCCCTCGCAGGCAAGGCAGGCGCGCAGCAGGGCTCCCACCACGGCAATACTGCCATGCACCTGAAATTCGCAGATCTTCTCGCCGGTGAAACTCGCACCCTCGGCGAAGCACAGCACCAGCCCGCTGTCGATCAGCCCGCCCGAGGCATCGCGCAACCGGGCCAGCCGCGCCTCGCGCACCGGCGGCACGAAGCCCGCGAGCGCCTCGCAGACCGCCCAGGCGCAGGGGCCCGAGACCCGGACGATGGCGACACCGGCGCGCCCCTGCGCCGAGGCCAGGGCGACGATCGTGTCCATCGCCCGGACCTTACGAGTTCATCGATTCGAAGAATTCGCCGTTGGTCTTGGTCTGTTTCAGCTTGGAAATCAGGAACTCGATGGCATCCGTGGTCCCCATCGGGTTCAAGATGCGGCGCAGCACGAAGGTCTTCTGCAGGTTGTTGCGGTCGACCAGCAGCTCTTCCTTCCGGGTCCCGGACTTGAGGATGTCCATCGCCGGGAAGACCCGCTTGTCGGCCACCTTGCGGTCCAGCACGATCTCGCTGTTACCCGTGCCCTTGAATTCCTCGAAGATCACCTCGTCCATGCGCGAGCCGGTGTCGATCAGGGCGGTGGCGATGATGGTCAGCGAGCCGCCCTCTTCGATGTTGCGCGCCGCACCGAAGAAGCGTTTCGGCCGCTGCAGGGCGTTGGCATCCACACCGCCGGTCAGCACCTTGCCGGACGACGGCACCACGGTGTTGAAGGCCCGGCCCAGGCGGGTGATCGAATCAAGCAGGATCACCACGTCGCGCTTATGCTCGACCAGCCGCTTGGCTTTCTCGATCACCATCTCGGCCACCGCCACGTGCCGCGTCGCCGGTTCGTCGAAGGTCGAGGACACGACCTCACCCTTCACCGAGCGCTGCATGTCGGTCACTTCCTCGGGCCGTTCGTCGATCAAGAGGACGATCAGATAGCATTCCGGGTGATTGGACGCGATGGAATGCGCGATGTTCTGCATCAGCACGGTCTTACCCGTGCGGGGCGGGGCGACGATCAGCGCCCGCTGACCCTTGCCCAGCGGCGCCACGATGTCGATGATCCGGGCCGAGCGATCCTTGATCGTCGGATCCTCGATTTCCATTTTCAGCCGCTCGTCGGGATAGAGCGGCGTCAGGTTGTCGAAATGGACCTTGTGGCGGGCGCGCTCGGGGTCGTCGAAGTTGATGCGCGTCACCCGGGTCAGCGCGAAATACTTCTCGTTCTCGCCGGGGGCGACGATGACGCCCTCGATGGTGTCGCCGGTCCGCAGGCTGAACTGGCGGATCATCTCGGGCGAGACATAGATATCGTCGGGACCCGGCAGATAGTTGGCCTCGGTCGAGCGCAGGAAGCCGAAACCATCCTGCAGCACCTCCAGCACGCCGTCGCCGCCGATTTCCCAGCCGTCCTCGGCGCGTTCCTTCAGGATCGAGAACATCATCTCGCCCTTGCGCATCGAGGGGGCGTTTTCGATCTCCAGCTCCTCGGCCAGCGCCAGCAGCGCGGCAGGGGTCTGCGCTTTGAGATCGGACAGGTTCAGACGGTCTTCGGCCATGGTCAGCCCTCCAGGAGGCCCCCCGCATTCGGGCTCGGCATCCATTCTTCGCAAATGTCATCGGGAAACACGGGTACCGGACGGCCCCGCTTCGACCCCGGATCTAGGCGAAATCGCCGGTCAAGTCAATCAGGCGGGGTCTGGTGGGGCAAGCCGGTGCCACGGGGCCATTTAAATTAAAGAAAGAATGTAAGAAGGATGATGATGTAGTAAGGGCTGGGGATAAGCGGAATTCCTCATTTGCCCCCGAAATCATCCACAGGCGAGGGACAGTGCGGCAGCGCGGCGTCATGGACGCAAGTCTCTGATTCAAAGCCAGAAAACCGGATTTCCCGCCCGACCCTCTACCCCGTGTCACAAACCGTTCACACCCTGTGCACCGGACTTCTCCCGTGTGGAGAACCGGCCCCGGCGCCTTGACACGGACGGGGGTAACCGGCGATCACACCGCCAACGCCCGTCTTACCCCCGTTTCGCCCCCGGCCGCCGCACAGACTTATCCCCATGTCTATCCTCACCCTCGCGTCCGCATCGACGATCCGCGCCACGCTTTTGCGGGGCGCCGGACTGGAGATCGAGGTCCGTCCGGCCCGAATCGATGAGGAAAATCTGCGCGAGTCGCTGCTGGCCGAGGGGGCGAGTGCGCACGACCTTGCCGATGCGCTGGCCGAGCATAAGGCGTTGAAGATCGCCGCCCGCGATCCTGCCGCGCTGGTGCTGGGCTGTGACCAGATCCTTGAATGCGAGGGGCAGCTCTATGCCAAGCCCGCCTCGCCCGACGACGCCATCGCCCAGCTGACCCGCCTGCGCGGCAAGACCCACCGCCTGCACACCGCCGCCGTCCTCTATGCAGGGGGCGAGCCGGTCTGGCGCCATGTGGCGACCCCCCGGCTGACCATGCGTGACTTCTCCGATACCTACCGCGACGCCTATGTCGCCCGGCATTGGGACGAGATCCGCCATTGCGTCGGCTGCTATCAGATCGAGGGGCCGGGCATCCGGCTGTTCCAGCGGATCGAGGGCGATCTGTTCAGCGTTCAGGGCCTGCCGCTGCTGGAACTCCTCACCATCCTCACCCAGCGCAAGGAGATCGACGGATGAAGGCGCCCCTTCGCCTGGCCGGGGTCATCGGCGATCCCATCGCGCACAGCCGCTCGCCCCGCCTGCACGGCCATTGGCTGGCCCGCTACGGGATCGAGGGGCATTACATCCCGCTGCATGTCCGGCCCGAAGATCTGCGCGAGACGCTGCGCCTGCTGCCGAAGCTGGGGTTCGTCGGCCTCAACGTCACCATTCCGCACAAGCATGACGCGCTGGCGCTGGCCGACCGGGTGACGCCCCTTGCCGACCGGATCGGCGCGGCGAATACCCTCCTCTTTACCGAGAACGGGATCGAGGCCGACAACACCGACGCCTATGGTTTCACCCAGAACATCCTCGATGCGCAGCCCGGTTGGGTGCCGAAGACGGCGGCGCTGATCGGGGCGGGCGGGGCCTCGCGGGCGGTGATCGTGGCGCTGATGGACCAGGGCGCGACCGAGATCCGGCTGACCAACCGCACGCAGGCAAGGGCCGAAGAGCTGACCGGCGATTTCGGCGATATCCTGAGGGTGGTCGACTGGCAGGACCGCGCCGCCATGCTGGACGGTTGCGACACCCTTATCAACGGCACCGCCATGGGCATGACCGGCAACCCGCCGCTGGACCTGCCGCTGGACGCGCTGCCGCAGGGGGCCATCGTCACCGATCTGGTCTATGCGCCGCTGGAGACGCCCCTGCTGGCCGCCGCCCGCGCCCGGGGCAATCCCTGCATCGACGGGCTGGGCATGCTGCTGCATCAGGCCGCGCCCGGGTTCGAGCGCTGGTTCGGCACCCGGCCCGAGGTGGACGCGGATCTGCGCCGGGCGGTTCTGGGATGAGCCTGATCCTCGGCCTCACCGGCTCCATCGGCATGGGCAAATCCACCACCACCGACTTTTTCCGCGAGGCTGGCGTGCCGGTCTGGGATGCCGATGCCGCGGTGCATGCGCTCTACGCCCCGGGTGGCGCGGCCGTCGCGCCGATTGCCGCGCTGCATCCCGCGGCGGTCAGGGACGGGGCCATCGACCGTGCCGCCTTGCGCGACTGGATCGCCGCCGACGCCAGCGCGCTCAAGCGGATCGAGGGCGTGGTTCACCCCCTCGTCGGCCAGTCCCGGGCCGATTTCATCGCCGCGCATGCGGACAGGCCCCTGGTCGTGGTCGATGTGCCGCTGCTGTTCGAAACCGGCGGCGAGCGCTATGTCGACCGCACTCTCGTCGTCTCGGCCCCGGCCGAGGTTCAGCGCGCCCGGGTCCTCGCCCGCCCCGGCATGACTGAGGCGCATTTCCAGACCATCCTGTCCAAGCAGATGCCGGATGCCGAGAAACGCGCCCGCGCCGATCATGTCATCGAGACACTGACCCTCGACCAGACCCGCGCCGCGGTGCAAGGTCTGATTGCCGAGCTGACCGGAGGCAGAAACGATGCGTGAAATCGTCCTCGACACCGAAACCACGGGCTTTGAGCCCTCCGAGGGCCACCGTCTGGTCGAGATCGGCGGGGTCGAGCTGTTCAACCACATGCCGACCGGCCGGAACTATCACCAATACATCAACCCCGAGCGCGACATGCCCGAAGAGGCGTTCAACGTTCACGGCCTGTCCGAGGATTTCCTGCGGCCGCAGCCGAAATTCGCCGAGGTGGCGCGGGCTTTCGTCGAGTTCGTCGATGGCGCGACGCTGGTGATCCACAACGCCGCCTTCGACATGAAATTCCTGAATTTCGAGCTGGAGCGCGCGGGCCTTCCCCGGCTGAAGGTGCAGGTGGTCGATACGCTGGCCATCGCCCGGCGCAAATACCCCGGCTCTCCCGCCTCGCTCGATGCGCTTTGCCGCCGGTTCGGGATCGACAATTCGGCCCGGACCAAGCACGGCGCGCTCCTCGACTCCGAGATCCTGGCCGAGGTCTATCTGGAGCTGATGGGCGGCCGCCAGCCCGATTTCGGCCTGGCCAGCAGCGGCGGCGGACGCAATGCGGGGCCGGTGGACACCGCCTGGCGGGCCCGGCCGCGGCCGACCCCCCTGCCCTCGCGCCTGACCGAGGCCGAGGCCGCCGCCCATGCCGCTTTCGTGGCCGGGATGGGCGAGGCGGCGATCTGGAAACGGTATGACTCCTGACGCGCTGGTCATCGGCGCCGGTCCCGCCGGGCTGATGGCCGCCGACCGTTTGCTGTCTGCCGGATGCTCCGTGCTGCTGGCCGAGGCCAAGCCCTCACCCGCGCGAAAGCTGCTGATGGCGGGCAAGTCGGGCCTCAACATCACCAGGGACGAGGGGTTCGCAACCTTCCTCGCCGCCTATGCCGAGGCCGCCGACTGGCTGCGCCCGATGCTCGCGGCCTTCGGTCCCGCCGAGGTGCAGGATTGGATGCGTGGCTACGGGCAGGAGGTCTTCACCGGCTCCACCGGTCGGGTCTTTCCCAAGGCGATGAAGGCCTCGCCCCTGCTGCGCGCCTGGCTGATGGATCTGGGCGCCCGGGGCCTCGACCTCAGGACCCGCTGGCGCTGGACCGGCGCCGGGTTCGACACGCCCGAGGGGCCGGTTGTGGTGACGCCCAAGGCGACCGTCCTGGCGCTGGGCGGTGCCAGCTGGGCGCGGCTGGGCTCGGACGGGGCTTGGGCGCCTTTGTTGGCCGCGCAGGGGGTGGCGCTGGCCCCGTTCCAGCCGGCGAACATGGGGTTCCGGGTCGACTGGTCCCCGCATATGGCCAAACACTTCGGCCAGCCCCTGAAGAACATCGCCCTGATCGCCGGCGCGCAGCGGGTCCGGGGCGAGGCGGTGATCTCGGCCCGGGGCTTGGAGGGCGGCGGGATCTATGCCGTCAGCCGTGCCCTGCGCGAAGGGGCGGCGCTGCGCATCGACCTCTTCCCCGACCTCGAGGCGGGCGCGCTGGCAGAGCGGTTGGCGAAACGGCCGAAGGGCGAGACGTCGGCCAATACCCTGCGAAAGCTGGGCCTGACCGATGCCCGCCTCGCGCTGGTGCAGGAATTCGTCCGACCGCTTCCCCCCGACCCCGCCGCGCTGCTGAAAGCCCTGCCGGTGCCGCTGCAGGGCTCCCGCCCGATGGACGAGGCGATCTCGACCGCGGGCGGCATTCCCCGGGCGGAACTGACCGAAGACCTGATGCTGAAACGCCTGCCCGGCTGGTTCGCGGCCGGTGAGATGCTGGATTGGGAGGCGCCGACCGGGGGCTATCTGCTGACCGCCTGTCTGGCGACCGGACGCTGGGCCGGGGATGCCGCGGCGCGGTTCATCCAATCCCGGTGAGGATGAAGCCCGCGCCGATGGCAAACCGCCCCTCCAGCGCCTGCCCGGCGCGGAACGGGCCGACATCGCGCTGCCAGACGGCGCGGAACACGCCCTCGCCCAGTTCCACGGCGAAGGTCTCGAAGCCGAAAAGCTGTTTCGTGACAGGATATTGCGCCTTGTAGGCGCATTCCTTGGCGCTGAAGATCAGCCGCGCTGTCCGTCCATCGGCGCCGCGTTCGCCGGGCAACAGCACCGTTTCCCGCACCTCCTCCGGCAGGTCCTGATCCAGCTCCAGATCAATCCCGACCAGCCCCGGGCCGGTCACCGCCAAAGCCCAGCCGCCCGCATGGGTGATCGACCCCCGGACCCCCGGCGGCCAGACTGGCGCCCGGTCCGGCCCCATCGGCAGCGCCACGTCCCGGCCCAAGGCCGTCCGCGCCGCCGCCCGTCCGGCCGAGAACTCGGCCCGCCGCGCCGGGACCGCGCCAGAAAGCGCGGCCTCTTCCTCTGGTTTCAGCGAAACACCGTCGACCGGCGCGATCCCAACCGGCAGCCCCGGAAACACCGACGCCGCCAGCCCGAGAAGCTGGCGGCGCAGGAAGGGATCGCCGGGCGCGCTCACCCCAGCTTGCTCAGCCGTTCCGCCCGCATCGCCCGGCGCTTGGACATCGCGTCCAGCCGCCCGCGCGCAGCCTCGGCCTCGACCGCGGGTTCGGCCACCGGGGCGGCCCCCGAGGTGGCCCCCGAGGCGGCGGTCACCGGCTTCAGCTTGCCGTCGATATGGCCCGCCAGCGCCGAGAGGACCGGGAAGCGGAACACATCGGTGATCGAGAGACCCGGCAGGGCAAGCCCCTCGCGGATCTCGCGATGCGCCTGCACGGCCAGAAGCGAATGGCCGCCCAGCTGGAAGAAATTGTCCGAAGGCTTGACCTCGGCCACGCCCAGCACCTTCTGCCAGATCGCCGCGATCCGCGCCTGCGTATCCCCCGCATTGGCCGCCACCGGCGCTGCGACGGGTGCCGCGCGGACCACAGCCTGCGGGGCGGGCAGCGCCTTGCGGTCGATCTTCTTGTTCGGCGTCAGCGGGAAGCTCTCCAGCCGGACCACGGCCGAGGGCACCATATGCGCGGGCAGCACCGAGGCCAGCTGCGCCTTCAGCCCGGCGGTATCGGCATGGCCCAGCACATAGGCCACCAGCCGCACGTCGCCCGGCTGATCCTCGCGCGCCATGACCACCGATTGCGTGACCCCGGGCAGCGCATCCAGCTGCGTCTCGATCTCGCCCAGTTCGATCCGGTAGCCGCGGATCTTCACCTGATGGTCGGCCCGGCCGAGGAAATCGACCCCGCCATCAGCGCGCAGCCGCACCAGATCCCCGGTGCGATAGAGCCGCTCGCCGCCGATCTCCACGAACCGCTCAGCGGTTAGCGCCTCGCGCCGCCAGTAACCGCGCGTGACGCCAGAGCCGCCGATCCACAGCTCGCCCTCCTGCCCCAGCGGCACCGGGCGCTGGTCGTCGTCCAGCACATGCAGCGTGGTGTTGGCGATGGGCGTGCCGATGCCGACCACCCCCTCGCCGCCTTTCGACAGCGCGGTCGTGGACCAGATCGTCGTCTCGGTCGGGCCGTACATGTTCTGCACCGGCCCGCCGATGATCCCGGCCAGATCGGCGGCCAGCGCGCCCGGCAGCGCCTCGCCCCCGACCATCAGCTGTTTCACCTGCGACAGGGCCGCGCGGGCCTCATCATTGCCGGTCAGCATGCGCGCCATCGACGGGGTGCATTGCAGATGCGTCACGCCATGGCGCTGGATCTGCGCCGCCAGCGAGAAATCGTCCGCCGCCAGCTGCGCCGGCGCGTTCGAGCGTTTCAGCACCTCGGCCAGCGGCCAGAGCCCTTCCAGCACCTGCGAGGTGGGGATGCCGTAATCGATCAGGCAACCGATCTCGCCCACGCCGATCCGCTTCAACTGCTCGACGCGGCGCAGGCAATCCTCGACCGTGCCGAACAGGCCCGAATCCTCGAAATAGCGGTTGAACGCATAATCCAGGATCCCGTCCACCTCGTCCTGGCTGAGCGTGCCGAGGTCGATCTCCATCGGGTTGGTGGTGCCCTTCGGTTTCTTGAAGGCCGGGAAGGCCCAGGCGTATTGCTTGAGCAGCGCCGCCGCCGACATCAGGTAGCTTTTCATCGGCCCGCGCGCGGTTTCGCGGGCCAGATCACGGGTGCGCGCCACATAGGTGTGCAGCATCATCGTGACGATATGGTCCTTCGGATCGCGGCCGACCTCGCGCAGGGCCTCGTGATAGATGGCGATCTTTTCCGCCACCTCGTCGATGGACTGGCCCAGCAGGTGGGTCAGCACGTTGGCGCCGATCCGCCCCGCCTCGCGCCAGGTTTCGGGGTTGCCGGCGGTGGTCAGCCAGATCGGCAATTCCTTGGACACCGGGCGCGGCAGCGATTGCAGGCTGCGGGTCTCGCCGTTGTGGTCGAAGTCCACCGCCTCGCCTCGCCAGAGCGCGCGCACCTTCTCGATCGTGTCGAGCATCGCCGCCTTGTTGTTCGGCACCGAGTTTTCCGGTCTCAGCACAAAGTCGACCGGATGCCAGCCCGAGGCCATGCCGATCCCGGCCCGCCCGTTGGTCAGATTGTCGATGACCGCCCATTCCTCGGCGATCCTCAGCGGATGGTGCAGGGGCGCCACGCAGGAGCCGCCGCGCACGCCGATATTCTTCGTGACCGCCGCCACGGCCGCGCCGGTGACAGAGGGGTTCGGATAGGGGCCGCCGAAGGCGTGGAAATGGCGTTCCGGGGTCCAGACGGCGCTGAACCCGTGGGTATCGGCGAATTTGGCGCCTTCGAGCAGCAATTCGTATTTCTGGGGCCCCGGGCCGTCGTCATTGCCCCAGTAGAACAGGCTGAAATCCATCTTCTGGTCGAGGATCGGCAGCGAGCCGCCCGAGACCATCATCCGGTCCTCGTCCGAGGTCAGCACCAGCTTGAACCCGCGGGACAGCGTCCAGAAGAGCTCCAGCACCGAGATGTCGAAGGACAGCGAGGTCACGGCCAGCCAGACCCCCGGCGGGTCATGGCGGATGCGGTCATCCATCCCGGCGAAGAAATTGGCGACGTTGCGGTGTTCGACCATCACCCCCTTGGGCAGGCCGGTCGAGCCCGAGGTATAGATCAGATAGGCGAGGTTTTCGGGCGCGGCGCCGGTTTCCGGGTTGGTTTCCGGGGCCGAGGCAAGGCGGGTGTCGGTGTCCAGTACCAGCAGCTCCGCCGCATGCGCGGGCAGCGCGTCGATCAGCCCCGATTGCGTGACGATCACCGGCGCGCCGCTGTCGGTCAGGAAATGCTGCAAGCGGTCGGCGGGATAGGACGGGTCCATCGGCACATAGGCGCCGCCCGCCTTGAGGATGCCCAGCGCGCCGATCAGCAGATCGGGCGAGCGGCGGGTACAGAGGGCGACCGGCGTATCCGGCGCGATGCCGAGGCCCTGCAGCACATGCGCCACCTTGTTGGCGCGGGCGTTGAGCTGGGCATAGGTCAGGCTCACCCCTTCAAAGACCAGCGCCACGGCATCCGGCGTGCGGGCGACCTGCGCCTCGAACAGGCGGCTGATGGTCTGGTTGTCGAAATTGCGGGCGGTAGCGTTCAGGCGGTCCATGACCGCGCGCTCCGGGGCGCCGATCCGGTCGAGGTCGGCGAGCGGCGCATCGCCCGCCCCCGCCAGATGCGCGATCCGCGCGGCGAACAGGTCCAGCGTCGCCTCGTCCAGTTTCGACAGATCGGCCGACAGGCTCAGCCCCTCGGGTCCGGCCACCAGACACAGCGCCGTGCCCTCGATCCGCTGGCCGGTCTCCGACAGGCCCAGCGCAGGCAGGGCCAGCGGCATCAGGGCCGGGTCACGGCCGATCAGGTCGCGCGCATAGGCCGGGTGTTGCGCCGCCCTCGCCATCAAATCCGAAATCGAGGCCTCTATGGCGCCAAGGCTTTCGCCTTTGGGCGCCATCGGCAGCCAGCCCGCGATATAGGCGGGCGCCGCGGCCTGGGCCGCCGCCGTCGCCTGACCGCGATAGGCCCAGCCGCCCGGGGCATAGGCAGCGATGATCGCCGCCGCGCGGGCCGCCGAAACGCCGGTCAGCGCGCGGGTGGTGATGCCCTGCCCCTGTGCCCGGGCCGACACTTCCGCCGGGGCGAAGCCCTGCAGCGCCTTGCGCCAGCCCGCCTCGCCCGGGGCCAGTGGTGCCATCGCCTCGGTCAGCGCGGGGTCGGGCAGGGGCAGAACCTCACCCACCGCAACCACATCGCTTTCGGGCAGTCCGCCCAGACAGGTGATCCCGCCCAGTCGCACCGCGCCACTGCCGCAGGCGATGACCGGCTCGTCACCGGCCTCCAGCACCTTGCCCGGGGCACCCTGACCCTCCATCACCTCGGCCGAGGTCACGGCGAAGATGCCCTTTGCCGTCTCGATCTTCGGCAGCGCCAACGGGTTCCAATAGCCGCCGTGATCCAGCGCGCGGACCAGCTGCGCCAGCTCCTCGGCCGGACGGGCGAAATCGAGCCGCGCCGCCGTCGCCGGCCGGTCGTCGCGCTTGCAAAGCGTGCGCTGGCTCAGATCCTGTGCGCGACGGCCGGGGATCCCGGCCTCCAGCGCGCCGACCACGAAGGGGAAACTCTCGATGGCGGCGGCATAGCAGCGCGCGTTCAGCGAAAAAGCCGTGTCGTCCGGGGCGATGTCGAACAGCGCCTGCTCGACGATATCGCCCTCGTCCACCCCGCCCTCGATCAGATGCCAGGTGATCCCGTGCCGTGCCTCGCCCTGCATCAGCGCCCAGACCGGCGCGTTGAGCCCGGCGTAGCGCGGCAGCGGGCCGTCGTGGAAATTGACCGCGCCCTTGGCGGCACGCGACAGCAGCGCTTCGGGCAGGACAGAGAGGTTGGCGATGGACAACAGCCAGTCGAAATCCGCCGTGATCCTGTCCTCGATCCCCTTGCCGGGCGCCACCACCGGGATGCCCGCGCCGGTGGCCCAGGCGATGACCTCGGAATTGCGGCTGGCGACGGTGACGATCCGGTGTCCGCGGCCGGTCAGCACCTTGGCGCATTGCACCAGAAGGGATTCGTTGCCCACCAGGACACATGAAAACGGCGTCATCTCAACTCTCCTGCACAAGCCTTTTCGCGGGGCGCGATCCGAAGCTGTGTTTCAGAAGATCGCGGAGAAAATATGGCGGATTAACCTTTGGTTTCCTTTGAACCAGGACCCGGGCCCCATAGATGCCCAGCCCCGCCACATGCGCCAGCGTCGCCGCCATGGCGTAAAGCGCCCCGTGGTTCTTTTCGAAATAGTACCGGCGCGAGCGGAACCAATAGTCCGGCACCCGCCGCCATTCCTTCATGCCGGTCGAGACCGAGCCCAGATGCATGACCCGGCTTTCGACCACATAGACCGTGGGCCAACTGGCCATGGCAGCGCGGCGGCAGAGGTCGGTTTCCTCGAAATAGAGGAAGAACGTCTCGTCGAAGAGGCCGATTTGGTCCAGCACGGCCTGCCGCATCAGGACCGAAGCCCCCGCCAGCCAATCCACCCGCGTTGTCTGTGTCGGCAGCGGCGGCGCGACAATCGCGTTCTTCAACAGCTTCGACACCGGCCCGGTCTTCGCCGCCCCCTCGAATTCGCTGGCGATGGAGGGGAAGCGGAACGCCGTGGTATGCGGTTCGCCATCCTCGCCATGGATGTGGCTGCCGGCGAAGCCGACCTCGGGATGGGTGTCGAGGTAATCGACCAGCGCCCGGATCGCATCGGGCGCGGGGAAGGCGTCCGAGTTCAGGATATAGACGTAATCGGGGCTCGTGCCGTCCGGCAACCCTGCCCGGATGCCGACATTGTTGCCCGCGCCGTAGCCGCCGTTGCGCCCCGACTGGATCACCCGCACCCGGGGCCAGTCTTTCGCGGCCTCGGTCATCGCCTCGAAACTGCCGTCCTGACTGTCGTTGTCGACGATGGTGATGGCGCCGGGAATACCCTCCATCGCCACCAGCGCGGCTTCGGTGGCTTTCAGCGTCATCTCCGCCGTTCGCCAATTCAGGATCACGCAAAGCACGCTGTTCATGCCTCGGCCTCCGCGATCAGGGCTTTCAGTTTCGCCGCCATCACCCGCACATTCGGCTCCAGCACCATGCTGTCATGGTCGCCCGGCACCTCGTGGACCGAGAGCTTCGGCATGAACCGCGACCAGTCGTTGTCGTCAAAGACGTATTCCTTGGCCCGGCTGACCCAGCGCCCGCCCGTCACCTTCCAGTGACGGTCCAAGGGCGGCCGGAACAGCGCAACCGGCGCATCATAGCGGTCGAGCGCGACGAAGGGCAAAGCCTCGCGGAAGGCGGTTTCGATGGCGCGGTTGTGGAAGCCACTGTCGGCCTCGCCCGCGGCCTCGTCGGCCATGCGCGCCTGTTCCTCCTGCCAGCGTTTCCGGTCAGCCAGCCATTCGCCCAGATAGGCGGGGCCCTTGCGGCGGAATTCGGCCAGCTTGATCGCCGCCTTGTCAGCACGGCTCAGCCACGGCCGTTCCGGCAGCGGCGTGTCGAGCAGCGTCAGCAGCCGGACCTCCTCGCCCGCCGCCCTGAGCTGCTTGGCCATCTCCAGCGCCGTCAGCCCCCCGCCCGAGAAGCCGCCCAGCAGATAGGGGCCATGCGGCTGCACCTGCCGCACCTCGGCCAGGTAATCGCGCGCCGCCTCGTCCAGCCGCCGGTGCGGTTCGGCCCCGCCCAGCAAGCCCCGGGCCTGCAAGCCATAGAAGGGCCGGTCCTTGCCCAGCAGCTGCGCCAGATGCCGCAGGTTCAGCACGTTGCCGAACATGCCGGCGACCAGGAAGAACGGCGTCTTCTCCCCGCCCTCGCCCTCGTGCATCGGCACCAGGAATTCGTAGCGCTTGACGGGCGCCGCGACGGCCGGGGCCTCGCCGGTGTCGCTGATCCCGGCGATGTCGGCGACGCGGGCGGCGATCTTTTCCACCGTCGGGGCCTCGAACAGGACGGAGATGGGGAAATCCACGCTCCATGTCTTCTTGACCCGCGCAAACAGCCGCACCGCGATCAGCGAATGCCCGCCCAGATCGAAGAAGCTGTCCTCGACGCCGACGCCCTCGACCCCAAGCAATTCTTCCCACATGGCGACCAGCATCCGCTCCACGTCATTGCGCGGCGCGACATAGGCGCTGTCGAGGTTGGGACGCTCGAATTTCTGCCCGTCGCCGGTCTCGGCCTCCAAGGGCTGCGCGGCCTCGGCGATCAATTCCGGCAGTGTTAGAGACGAAATCACCACCTGCGATCGCCCGGTCCCCAGCGCCCGCAGGAAGGCCTCGCTCCCCTCCATGGGCGTGATGCCCTGCGCCAGATTGCGGGCCAGACGCGCCTCGCCGGGGCTGAGCGCGCGGTCGGCACCGGCGTCGGTGAACTCGACCTCCGAGGGCAACAGCGGCGCGGGCGCGCCAAAGCCGCCTTCCAGCCGCTTGATGGTAAAGCGCCGGATCTCGGCGCAGACGCGGCCCTCGGGCGTCGCCAGCGTCACGTCGAAACTGGCGAAACCGGGTTCGGCGGGGGCGATGCGGATATGGCTGACGATCTGCGCGGGCAGGGCGGAATAGACCCTGACATTGCCATAACTGACCGGCACCCAGAGCGCGCGGCCCTGATAGCCGGGGATCAGCTCCATCGCCCAGCCGGTCGCCAGATCCATCAGCGCCGGGTGCAGGACATAGCCCTGATCCAGATCGCCGCGGAAGGCTTCGGGCAGGGACAGCCGGGCGATCCCCTCGCCCGCGCCATAGGCCACGCGGTTCAGCACCCGCCAGCGGGGGCCGAAGTTGAGGTGATGCTCCTGCCCGGTGGCGATGCCGCCCGCGTCCTCGCGAATGCCGGTCAGGCAGCGCGCCTCGGTTCCGGCCACATCCAGCCCAGCGGCGGGGGCAATCGCCCCCATGTTGACCCTGGCCGAGGCGTTCAGCACGAACCCCTGCCGCCCGCGCAGGCTGACCTCGGAGCGCAGCGCGAAATCGTAGCCCGCGTCCGAGCGGGTCAGCACCACCTCCACCGCCTTCGGCTGGTCCACCTCCAGCGCGCGGAAGAAGGTCAGGTCGGCGATCTCGAAAGGCTCGACCTCGCCCTGGCCGTGCAGCGATTGCACGGCGATTTCCAGGATGCCGGTGCCGGGGACCAGCGCCTTGCCGTCCTTGGTCCGGTGTTCGTCCAAGAGCCACATGTCGGTGGAATAGGTCGCTGTGAAGCGCCGGTTCATCGAGGCGTCGAAACCCACCCGGTCCAGCAAAGGGACCGTTGCGGGTGCGTCGGGCAAAGCGGGGGCCTTGCCGCTGCGGGCGGCCATCGCCTCGGCCGCCATGCCGACCTCGGCCCAGATGCCCCAGTCGATGGCGGTGACTTTCGTCTTGCCGCTGCGGGCCTTGGCCCAGGCGTTCAGGTATTCGTTCGCCGCGACGTAATCGACCTGCCCGGCGGGCGCGGTGAGCGTCGAGGTCGAGGAGAAGACGACGATCCGCTCCACCGCGCCGTCGGGCAACAGCGCGTCGAGGACCCGCGTGCCGTGGACCTTGGGCGCGAAAACCGATTCCACGCTGCCGACGGTCTTGGCGGCGAGCGGCGCGTCGTCGATGGCGCCGGCCGCGTGGATCACGCCGTGGACCGCGCCGAAGCGGGCTTTCGCGGCATCGAACGCGCGGCGCATGTCGTCGATGTTGCAGACGTCGGCGGCGGCCACCATCACCTCGGCGCCGAGCGATTCCAGTCTCTCGACCTGCAGAATCCGGCGCAAGGCGGGCCCGCCCTGGGCCTTCACCGCCTCCCATTCCGCGCGGGGCGGCAGGGCGGTGCGGGCCAGCAGTACGATCTTCGCCTTGGAGCGCTGGATCAGCGCCTCGCCCACCGTCTGGCCGATCCCGCCGAAGCCGCCGGTGATGACCCAGACCCCGCCTTGCGGCAGGTCGGGCAGCGCGTCCAGCCCCTGCGGGCGCAGGCGTTGTTCATAGCGTTTTCCGTCCCGCAGCGCGGCGACCGCGGTCGAGGGCGCGGCCAGCAGTTCCTCCAGCAGAGCCGCGGTCTGATCCGGGCCGCGCTTGCGGGTCCGGGGCTCGATATCCAGCGTTGAAACCGTGATCCCCGGCATTTCATGCGGCATGACCCGGGCGGGCCCGGCGATCAGCGCCTTTTCCGGCCAGCGCAAAGCCTCATCGCGGACCTGTGCCGCGCCGGCTGTGATCACAAAGCTATGGATCGGGCCGGCCAGTCCCTCGGCGGCGATGGCCTGGCCGAGGAACAGCAGCGAATAGAAGCCCTGCTCGACATGCGCCTGAAACGCGCTGGAACCGGGGCGGAAATGCTCCTCGCCGCTCGCCAGCCAGAAATGGGCGATGCGGGTCGGGATCGTGCCACGATGCACCAGATCTTGCATCAGCTGGTCATAGCCCTCGCGCCCGCGTTCGGGCGGCAGGGTATAGGCGCTGTCGCCCCGGCGGCGGAAGGTGTCGCCGGCCTGAACCTCGATCACCTTCTGCCCCCCGGCGCGCAACCGGGCGAGGATCGGCGCGGCGATGCCGTCCTGATCGGCGAAGATGAGCCAGGTCTCGGCCATCGAGGCGAGCGCGGCATCCATATCCGCCTCGACCTCGGCCGAGCGGGCGACCCAGGCGAGCCTTGTGCCCATCTGCGTCACGTCCTCGATCCGGGCGGGCAGCGCGACGGCGGTTTCGGCCACGGGCTTGGCGGGGGCGATGAAGTATTCGCGGCGTTCGAACGGGTAGGTCGGCAGCGGCAGCTTCACCCGCCGCGCCTCGCCCCAGATCTGGCTCCAGTCGAAGGACCCGCCCAGCGCCCAGATCCGGCCCAGCAGGCCCATGTGATAGAGGTCGTCGGCGATGGCTTCCTCAGGATGGCGCAGGACGGCCAGAACCTGCTGGCCGGGGACCGCGCCATGCATCCGGGTCAGCGAGGACAGCGCCTTGCCCGGCCCCACCTCGATCCAGATGCGATTGGGATTTTCGGCAAGGTTAGAGACACATTCGGCAAAGAGAACCGTGTTCCGCAGGTGCTGCGTCCAATAGTCCGGGCTGGTCGCCTGTTCGGCGGTCAGCGGCTGGCCGGTGCGGTTCGAGATGATCGGCAGGCGCGGCGCCTGCAGCGGGATGGAGGCGAGGAAGGCGCGGAACTGGCCGAGGATCGGCTCCAGCATCCGGGAATGCGCGGCGATGTCGATGGCGATGCGCTGGGTGTCGATGCCGTCAGCCGAGAGGCGCGCGGCCAGATCGACCAGCGCCGCATCGGGGCCGGAGACGACGGTCAGTTCCGGCGCGTTGACGGAGGCAATGTCCAGATCGCCCAGATAGGGGGTCAGTGCCGCGACCGACAGCGGCACCGAGAGCATCCCGCCCGCGGGCACCGTGTCGAAGAGCGAGCCGCGCAGATGCACCAGCGCGATGCAATCCTCAAACGACAGCACCCCGGCAAGACAGGCGGCGGTATTCTCGCCCATCGAATGACCGACCAGCGCAGCCGGTTGCACGCCCCAGGCCATCAGCATCTGCGCCAGCGCGTATTCGGTGATCATGATGAGCGGCAGCTGGACGGAGGGTTTTTTCAGTGCCTCGTCGGCCGCGGCCTCGGCCCCCTTTTCGGGCAGCCACAGGGCGCGGATGTCGTAGGAAAGGCGCGGTTGCAGGATCTCCAGCCCCCGGTCCATCCATTCGGCGAAGACCGGCTCGGTCTCGTAGAGGTCGCGCGCCATGCCGGCGTATTGCGCGCCGCCGCCGGGGAAGAGGAACACCACATCGGGGTTGTCCAGCGCGGTATGGGTGAAGACCCGGCGCGGGTTGTCGGATTCGAGCAGGTCGGCGGCTTCCTCGGCCGTTTCCGCGACGACCACGCGGCGCTTGTCAAAGGCGCGGCGGCCCTTGTGCAGCGTCCAGGCGGTATCGGCGAGGTCGATGCCGGGATTGGCGCGCAGATGCGCGGCGAGCCCCTTGGCCTGCGCGTCGAGTGTGGATTTCGACCGGGCGGAGAGGGTGAACAGCTGGAACGGCCAGTCCGATTCCTCGGACGGCGCGCGGGCGGGCGCTTCCTCCAGGATCGCATGGGCATTGGTGCCGCCGACGCCCAGCGAGTTGATGCCGGCGCGGCGGGGATGGCCGCGCTGCTCCCAGGGGGTCAGCGCGGCGTTGACGGCGAAGGGGGAGGTGGCGAAGTCGATGGTCGGGTTCGGCGCCTCATAGCCCAGGGACGGCGGGATTTCCCGGTGATGCAGCGAGAGCGCGACCTTGATGAGGCTGGCCACCCCGGCGGCGGTGTCCAGATGCCCGATGTTGGTCTTGACTGAGCCGATCTTGCAGAATTGCACGGCGTCGGTCTGGTCGCGGAAAGCCTGGGTCATGGCGGCGACCTCGATGGGGTCGCCCAGATAGGTGCCAGTGCCGTGGCATTCGATGTAATCGACCGTCTCGGCGGGCACATCGGCCACCGCCTGCGCCTCGGCCACGCAGCGCGCCTGCCCCTCGACAGAGGGCGCGAGATACCCCGCCTTCTGCGCCCCGTCGTTGTTGATGGCGGAGCCCTTCAGCACGGCCCAGATATGGTCGCCATCCCGCACGGCATCGGCCAGCCGCTTCAGCACCACGCAACCGGCGCCCGAGCCGAAGACGGTGCCCTGCGCCCGGTGGTCGAAGGCGTGGCATTCGCCATCGGGGCTGAGGATCTCGTTTTCCTTGTAGAGATAGCCGTGCATCTGCGGCAGTTCGATGGTCACGCCACCGGCCAGCGCCAAGTCGCATTCGCCCGACAGCAGCGCCTGCGCCGCGTAATGCAGCGCGACCAGCGAGGTGGAGCAGGCGGTCTGCACGTTCACCGAGGGGCCGCGCAGGTCGAAGATGTGGCTGACGCGGGTGGACAGGAAATCCTTGTCGTTGCCGGTGTGGCGCAAAAGGAAGGCGCCGACATCGCGCACCAGATCGCGGTTCGAGTTGATGTTGACCCAGTAATAGGTCCCCTGCCCGCAGCCGGCGTAGACGCCGATATTGCCCTCGAAAGCCTCGGGCACGGTGCCGGAATCCTCCAAAGCCTCCCACGCGACCTCAAGGAACTGGCGGTGCTGGGGGTCGAGGATCGCGGCCTCTTTCGGCGAGAAGCCGAAGAACTCCGCGTCGAATTCGGCGAAGCCGTTCAGCGGCGCGGCGAAGGGGACGTAGTTCGGCAGGCGCATGACGGAGGAGTCTTCGCCCGCGGCCAGAAGCTCGTCCTCCGACAGACGGCGGATCGCCCGCAGCCCGCCGCGCAGCATCGTCCAATACTCGCGGACCGATCCTGCCCCCGGCAGATGCGCGGCCATGCCGGTGATGGCGATATCGGTATCGGAGATTTCAACGGACATGACAGGCCTGCGCAGGGTTATTTACCACGAAACACTGGTGTTTCTTTGGGGCGAGAGTGGCCCGCCAATCGGGCCAAACGGTGGCGGGGGTCACAGCAGCGTCCGCGGCCCGCGGTCCTGGGCCTCGGTCGGACGCAGGCCCAGCACGATCCCGCCATGCGCCCGGCGGAGCGAGTCGCGCTGCACGGCGTCGGTGGCGCGTTTCATCGCCTCGGCATAGCCCAGAAGCGCCCCGGCGATGAGCCAGGTGAAGGGAATGAGTGTGGCATTGGGCAGCATGTCCAGCATGTTGACCGCAAGGATCAGCGCCAGTGTACTGGCTTCGATGCGCAAGGGCGCGGCGCCTTTTCGTCGCGCCTGCCAGGTCAGGGACAGCACCGGCAGCGCCATCAGGCCGAAAAGCGCCAGATAGCCCAGCCAGCCGTAATGGCCGATGGTGATGATCCACTGGCCGTCGACCACGCTCTCGCTTTCGCCGGTGGCCTGGTCATAGACCGCGAAACGGCCCCAGCCGCCCCAGCCGAACAAGGGCCTCTCGGACACGTGGTCAAGGATGCGCTGTTCGTTGGTGAAGCGGTATTCCAGCGATTCCCGCCGATCCTCGCTGACCGCCGAGACCTGGTCCAGGATGGCCCGGGTCGGCACCAGACCGGCGCCGCGCAGCAGGGGATAGGTGACCACCAGCAAGACGATCAGGCTGGAGACCATCAGATGCAGCCGTGGCCTCATGATCAGCACCATCGGCACGAAGATCAGCGTGTACATCAGCGGCCCCATGGACTTGGTCAGCAGCACCAGTCCGAAACCGGCCAGAACCAGCAGCAGTTTCAGCCCGGCCCGGTTGTCGGCGCCCCGGGCGGCGCGGGCCCGGGCGGCGGCGGCCATGGTCACCATGAAGGCGAAGAACGCGACCCAGAGCCCGTGCGGCATGAAGACGAAGGGCCGGAAGCCGCCCTGCCGGATCGCCTGGTTGAAATCGTGCTGGAAGAAGCCGTAGAGCCTTGTGTGCAGTTGCGGCGACATCCGCACCTCGTAGAGCATCGGCAGGGTATAGATCGCCCCGGCGATGACCAGCGCCAGCAGGATCTCGCGCAGGCCCTCGTCGGTTTTCAGCACCTCGCGCGCCAGAAAGAAGGGCAGGGCGAAGAAGATCTGCTGCACCAGTACCGAGGCGGAATCGTAGATCCTGAGCCCGGGCAGCCCCCAGGTTTCCAGCGCATTGGGATCGACCAGCCGCATGGTGCCGAAGGTGTCGATGCCGAAGCGGATCGGATCGGTGTTGGTGACGACCGTGACCACCGGGCTGATGAGGAACATGACCAGCAGCACGCGGCCGATCCAGGCCTCGGGCAGCGGCTTGGGCATCTTGCCCCAATAGGAGAGGCAGACGGCAAAGGCCATCAGGTTGGGGATGCTCTCCTTGTTCAGGGGCGGGATCAGCGGCAGGTCGATGGCGCTGATCTGCGGCAGCAGCATATAGGCGCCGAGGATCGACCAGATCAGCGCCCGGGTCTGCGGCATGACCCGGAAGAACCAGACGATGACCACCGGCCAGCCGACCAGCGCCAGCAAGGCGACGATATTGCCGATTTGGATCAACATGCCCGCATACCCGCCGGGCGTTGCCGCCCCGAACGTCCCACCATCATCTGCCCCGAGTACCGCCCCATTCTTGCCCTCTTGCGGGGCTATTCCGGCGGTGTCGTGGTAAATATACCCGCGACAGGCCGCCCTGTCTGCCCGAACCCGGGTAATCTGGCGGTGAAATGCGTCCAGACTATGGGGGTTTCGTGGAGTTTTCCTTTCCGCCCTGCACCATCGCGGTGAACATGCCCGACACGGGCACCCTTCTGTCCGAGGTCAAGAGCCGCCTGCGGGCGGGCGAAGGTTTTGCGCTGGCGACGATCAACCTTGACCATCTGGTGAAGCTGGCGAAGGATCCCGGCTTCCGCCCGGTCTATGCCGCGCAGGATCTGGTCTGCGCCGATGGCAATCCGATCGTCTGGCTGTCGAAGCTGGCCGGCCGGCCGGTTTCGCTGGTGCCCGGCTCGGATATGGTGGTGCCGCTGGCCAGCCTCGCCGCGCGCGAGGACGCGCCGATCGCGCTGATGGGGTCGACGCCCGAGGCGCTGGCCGAAGCGGCGGAGGCGCTGAAGGCGCGCGTTCCCAGCCTGCGGATCGCCGCGCAGATCGCCCCGCCGATGGGCTTCGACCCGACCGGGCCCGACGCCCGGCGGATCCTTCTGGACATCGCCGCCTCGGGCGCGCGGCTCACCTTTATCGCGCTGGGCGCCCCCAAGCAGGAGATGTTCGCCGCCTTCGGCCGCGAGGTCACGCCGCATATGGGCTTTGCCTCGATCGGGGCGGGGCTGGATTTCCTGGCCGGACGGCAGCAGCGGGCGCCGGAATGGGTGCGGGCCATCGCCATGGAATGGGCCTGGCGCATGCTGTCGAACCCGCGCAGGCTGGCGAAGCGCTATCTCGATTGCGCGCTGATCCTGCCGGGCGAGGCGGTCAGGGCCTGGCGCCTGCGCCGCTCCTGACCCGCCTTCTGCCCCCCGTTTGCGATTGCATCCGCGCCCCTCGCCGGGCATGGTGACGCAACTTTTTCAACCGGGAGGAAATGATGAAAACCCGTGCCGCCGTCGCCTTCGAAGCCAAGAAACCGCTCGAGATCGTGGAGCTGGACCTTGAAGGCCCCAAAGCCGGTGAAGTGCTGGTCGAGATCATGGCGACCGGCATCTGCCATACCGACGCCTACACGCTGGACGGCTTCGACAGCGAAGGCATTTTCCCCTCGATCCTGGGCCATGAGGGCGCGGGCATCGTGCGCGAAGTGGGCGCGGGCGTGACCTCGCTGAAGCCTGGCGACCATGTGATCCCGCTCTACACCCCGGAATGCCGCCAGTGCAAAAGCTGCCTCTCGGGCAAGACCAACCTCTGCACCGCGATCCGCGCGACGCAGGGCAAGGGGCTGATGCCGGACGGCACCACGCGCTTCAGCTACAAGGGCGCGCCGGTCTATCACTACATGGGCTGCTCGACCTTCTCGAATTTCACCGTCCTGCCGGAAATCGCGCTGGCGAAGATCCGCGAGGACGCGCCCTTCGACAAGGCCTGCTACATCGGCTGCGGCGTGACCACGGGCGTGGGCGCGGTCATCAACTCGGCCAAGGTGACGCCCGGCTCGAACGTCGTGATCTTCGGCCTGGGCGGGATCGGCCTGAACGTCATTCAGGGCGCCCGCATGGTCGGCGCCGACAAGATCATCGGCGTCGACATCAACGACGACAAGGCGCAATGGGGCAAGATGTTCGGCATGACCGACTTCGTGAACCCGACGAAGATTGATACCGACATCGTCTCGAAACTGGTCGAGATGACCGACGGCGGCGCCGATTACACCTTCGACTGCACCGGCAACACCACGGTGATGCGTCAGGCGCTGGAGGCCTGCCATCGCGGCTGGGGCGTTTCCACCGTGATTGGCGTGGCCGAGGCGGGCAAGGAAATCTCCACCCGGCCGTTCCAGCTGGTCACCGGCCGCGTCTGGAAGGGCTCGGCCTTTGGCGGCGCCCGCGGGCGGACCGATGTGCCGAAGATCGTCGACTGGTACATGAACGGCAAGATCGAGATCGACCCGATGATTACCCATGTCCTGACGCTGGACGAGATCAACAAGGGCTTCGAGCTGATGCACGAAGGCAAGTCGATCCGCTCGGTCGTGGTGTTCTGATGGAGCGGATCAACCGCTGGCGCGCCCAGGGCGGCTGGCAGGAAGTCTGGCGCCATGACAGCGCCGAGACGGGAACGCCGATGGAGTTCTCGATCTTCCTGCCGGATGCCGAGGGGCCGCGGCCCGTCGTCTGGTATCTGTCGGGGCTGACCTGCTCGTGGGCGAATGTCACCGAGAAGGGTGAGTTCCGCGCCGCCTGCGCGCGCCACGGGCTGATCTTCGTCGCCCCCGACACCTCGCCCCGCGGCGAGGGCGTGCCGGACGATGCCGAAGGCGCCTATGATTTCGGTCTGGGCGCCGGGTTCTATGTCGATGCGACGGAAGAGCCCTTCGCCCGGAACTACCGGATGCGCAGCTATCTGGAGGGGGAATTGCCCCGGCTGCTGGCCGAGCATTTCCCGGTCGATCTGGCCCGGCAGGCGATCACCGGCCATTCGATGGGTGGCCATGGCGCGCTGACGCTGGCGCTGCGCAACCCGGGGCGGTTCCGCTCGGTCTCGGCCTTCGCGCCGATCGTCGCGCCCTCGTCCTGTCCCTGGGGGCAGAAGGCGCTGGGCCTCTATCTGGGTGCGGATCCGGCCGGCTGGGCCGAGTACGACGCGGTGCGGCTGATCGAGGGCGGCGCGCGGGTGCCCGCGCTGAAGGTCGATCAGGGCGCGGCGGACGGGTTTCTGGCCGGGCAGTTGATGCCCGAGCGCCTGCTCGCCGCCTGCGAAGCCGCCGGGCAGCCGCTGGAATACGGGCTGCACGAGGGCTACGACCATTCCTATTACTTCATCTCCAGCTTCCTGAGCGGCCATCTCGACTGGCACGCGGAACATCTGGGCTGAGGGGTTTCGCCCTCGTTCCTCGGGCGACCAAGGCGGGGGGCCAGCCCCCCGCACCCCCCGCCAAAGGGGGTTTTCCACCCCCTTTGGATACCCCCGAGGATATTTTCAGAACGAAGATGACAGGGGCGTCGGCCCCTATTTGTATTCGATGAGCCGGGCCTGACGGCGGGTCAGGCGGCGGGCGTGGTAGCGGAGCGCGCCCGCGGCTTCGGGGAATTTGCCGAGCGTGTTGAAAAAGGCGCCGGCCCAGCCGAGCCGGGGTTTCAGGCGCAGGACCTGCAGCGGGTAGACCAGCACCAAGAGCAGCGCCGCCGGATGGATCAGCGAGCCGATCAGCGCCGCCAGCGGGATCGCCACGCCCCAGAGCCAGATGCGCCGGACCTCGGCCCGCCAATGCGGCGTCTGCGGGGTCGAGAAACGCGCGGCGCCCTCGGCGAAGGCATGGCCCGCGCGTTCGCTGCGTTTCCACCATTGGCTGAAGCGGGTGATATCGGCGTCGTGCCAGGTCATCTCGGCCTCGATCCGCCAGATGGTCCAGCCCCGCGCGCGGAGCCGGAGGCAAAGCTCGGGCTCCTCGCCCGCGATCAGATCCTCGCGGTAGCCGTTCACCGCATTCACCGCCTGATACCGCATCAGCGCGTCGCCGCCGCAGGCCCGGGCCTCGCCGACAGGGGTGTCCCATTCATGGTCGATGAGCGTGTTGTAGACGCTGGCCTCCGGATGCCGTTCGCGGCGGCGGCCGCAGACCACCGCGGCGCGCAGATTGTCGGAGAGGAATTTCACCGCCCGCGGCATCCACCCCTCACGCAATACGCAATCGCCGTCGATGAACTGGACGTAATCGGGCGGGTCGGCTTTCAGTGCCTTCAGACCGGCGTTGCGGGCCCTTGCGGCGGTGAAGGGGCGGGTGAGATCGAGGTCGATCACCGTGGCGCCCATCGCCTGCGCCTGCGCCACCGAGCCGTCGGTCGAGCCCGAATCGACATAGATCATCCGGCGCACCTGCCCCTCGAGCGACTGCAGGCAGGCCACCAGCCGGGCGCCTTCGTTGCGTCCGATCACCACCGCGTCGATTGTCGGCCCCCGTTTCGCCCGCGCCATCATCCTACCCCCGCACCGGGGGATTATGGGGGCGGCCCGGGCCCTGTCCAGCGTGCAGGTTTTTCTGGGCAAAGGCACCGCGATGTGTTGCATTCCTGCCTAACCACAGGAGGAGAGACCATGCCCCGCGCGCAGATCGTCGGCTGGAGCCATTCCCGTTTCGGCAAGGCCGAGGAACCCGATACCGAGAGCCTGATCACCGGCATTCTGGCGCCAGCGCTGGACCATGCCGGGATCGGCGCCGAGGAGGTGGACGGCATCTTTGTCGGTGTCTTCAACGCCGGTTTCAGCCGGCAGGACTTTCAGGCGGCGCTGGTGGCCTTGGCCGACGACAGGCTGCGCCATGTTCCGGCGATCCGTTATGAAAACGCCTGTGCCACCGGCTCGGCCGCCCTGTATGGCGCCATGGATTTCATCGAATCGGGCCGGGGGCGGATCGCGCTGGTGGTGGGGGCCGAGAAGATGACCGCGACGCCCACGGCCGAGGTGGGGGATATCCTGCTGGGCGCCTCCTATGTGAAGGAGGAGGCGGATGTGCCCGCCGGGTTTGCAGGCCTCTTCGGGCAGATCACCCAGAGCTATTTCCAGCGCTATGGCGACCAGTCCGACGCGCTGGCGATGATCGCCGCCAAGAACCATGCGAACGGGGTGCTGAACCCCTATGCCCATATGCGCAAGGATTTCGGCTTCGACTTCTGCAATACGGTGACCGAGAAGAACCCGCATGTGGCGGGGCCCCTCCGGCGCACCGATTGCTCGCTGGTCAGCGATGGCGCCGCGATCCTGGTGCTGGCGGATGAGGAGACGGCGAAGACCCTGCGCCGCGCCATCGCCTTCCGCGCCCGGGTGCAGACCAATGATTTCCTGCCGATGTCGAAGCGCGACGTGCTGGAGATGGCGGGCGCGCGGCTGGCCTGGGCCGGGGCGCTGGAGCAGGCGGGGATGGGGCTGGACGACCTGTCCTTCGTCGAGACCCACGATTGCTTCACCGTGGCCGAGATGCTGGAATACGAGGCGATGGGTCTGGCCGAGCGCGGGCAGGGCCACCGGGTGATCCGCGACGGCGTGACGCGCAAGGACGGGCGGCTGCCGGTCAACCCCTCGGGCGGGCTGAAGTCCAAGGGCCATCCGATCGGCGCCACCGGCGTGTCGATGCATGTCATGGCGGCGATGCAATTGGCCGGGGAGGCAGGCGACATGGCGGTGAAGGACCCGCGCGTGGCCGGCGTCTTCAACATGGGCGGGGTGGCGGTGGCCAATTACTGCTCGATCCTCGAGCGGGTGAAATGAGGCTGGATCTGTCGGCGGGGATCGCCCCGGTTTCCACCCGGGTAATGAACCTGTCGACCCTGCTGACCGAGGCGGCGCGGCGTCATCCCGCGGCGCCCGGTTTCCTCTGGGGCGAGCGGGTCTGGACCTGGGCCGAGATGGAGGCACGGGCCGCCGCCTTTGCCGAGCTGCTGATCCAGCGCTTCGGGGTGCAGAAGGGCGACCGCATCCTGGTGCAATCGGCCAACAACAACCAGATGTTCGAGGCGATGTTCGGTTGCTGGCGGGCGGGGGCGGTCTGGGTGCCGGCCAATTTCCGCCAGACGCCCGAGGATGTGGCCTGGCTGGCCGGTTCCGCTCAGGCCAAGGGCTTGCTGGTGGGGGCCGAATTCGCCGCCCATGCCGAGGCTTGCGCCCCTCATGTCGATTTCACCATCGCCATCGGCGAAAGTCCGTTTGCCGAGGATTACGAGGCGCTGATCGCCCCCTATCTGGGCCAGTCGCGCCCGGCCGTCGCCGTGCAGCGCGACGATCCCTGCTGGTTCTTCTTCACCTCGGGCACCACGGGGCGGCCGAAGGCGGCGGTGCTGACCCATGGACAGATGGGCTTCGTGGTAACGAACCACCTGTGCGACCTGATGCCGGGGACCGGGCCGGACTGGGGCGGGCGCGATGCCTCGCTGGTGGTGGCGCCGCTCAGCCATGGGGCGGGGATCCATCAGCTGGCGCAGGTGGCGCATGCGGTGCCGACCATCCTGACGACCGGGGCCAAGCTGGATCCCGAGGAGGTCTGGTCGCTGGTCGAACGCTACCACGTGACCAACATGTTCACCGTGCCGACCATCGTGAAGCTGCTGGTCGAACACCCGGCGGTGGACCGGTACGATCACTCCAGCCTGCGCTATGTGATCTATGCGGGGGCGCCGATGTACCGCGCCGACCAGATCACCGCGCTGGAGAAACTCGGCCCGGTGCTGGTCCAGTATTTCGGGCTGGGCGAGGTGACCGGCAACATCACCGTCCTGCCCCCGGTGCATCACGGCATGGGCGAGATTAAGCTCGGCACCTGCGGTTTCGCGCGGACCGGGATGCAGGTCATGGTCCAGCGCGAGGACGGGACGGAATGCGATCCCCTGGAAACGGGCGAGATCTGCGCCACCGGCCCCGCCGTTTTTGCCGGCTATTTCAACAACCCCGAGGCCAATGCGAAATCCTTCCGCGACGGCTGGTTCCGTACCGGCGATCTGGGCCACAAGGATGCCGAGGGCTTCGTCTATCTGACCGGGCGCTCGTCTGACATGTATATCTCCGGCGGCTCGAACATCTACCCGAGGGAGATCGAGGAGAAGATCCTGCTGCATCCCGCCATCTCCGAGGTCGCGGTTCTGGGCGTGCCCAGCGCGAAATGGGGGGAGGTCGGGATGGCCGTCTGCGTGGCGGGCGCCGAGGTCACGGGGGCTGAACTGCTGGCCTGGCTCGGCGACAAGCTGGCGCGCTACAAGCTGCCGCAGCATGTGGTCTTCTGGGATGAGATGCCGAAATCGGCCTATGGCAAGATCACCAAGAAGATGATCCGCGAGGAACTGGACCGCCGCGGCGAGGTGCCGCCGGCATGATCGAGCGGCTGGTGCATCCCGGCCCTGCCCCGGCGCGGCGCTGGGCCGTGGCGCCCTGCCGGGCCGAACCGGTCGATCTGGTGCTGCCGGTGGCCGACAGGCTGGCGGATTCGGTGGCGCTGGCGCTCGCGGATTTCGATGGCGGCTGGCTGGAGATCGAGGAGGCGACCCTCGGCACGCTGGATTTCGTCATCCCGGGCGAGGATCCGACCGGCGCCCATGCCGCCTGGTACGCCGGTCCCTACCGGATGGGCGCGGGGCGGATCGTGCATCTGGGCCTGCACGCGGGGCGCAAGGAGGGCGGGCCCTGGCTGCACGGTCACGGCGCCTTTGCCGCGCCCGGCTGGGAGGGGCCGGATTTCGGCCATATCCTGCCGTTCGAGAGCCGTCTGGCGCAGCCGATCCGCGCCCGGGGTTGGGGGCTGAAAGGCGCGCGGCTTGAGGTTTCGGCAGATACAGAGACGCATTTCCCGCTGTTCCAGCCGGTGGCGCTGGGGGCCGGGGGGAATGCGGCGCTGGTGACGCTCAGGCCCAATCAGGACATCACGCTGGCGCTGGAAGCGGCGGTGGCCGAGGCGGGCATCCGGGATGGGCGGGTCTATGGCCTCGGTTCCGTGGTCCGGCCGAAGCTGGAGGGGCAACCCCGGATCGACAGTTTCGCAACGGAATTGCTGCTGACCGAGGCCGAGGTCCGGGGCGGCCGGGCGCGGCTGGGGATCGAGGTGGTGACGCTTCAGGGCGCGCGCCATCGGGGAGTGCTGGAGCGGGGCGAGAACGGGGTCTGCATCACGGCGGAGGTGTTGGTGGTGGCGGATCGGGGCATGGTGGGGTGAAACCCCACCCTACGGGGTGCGCGCTTGGTGCGTGCGAGCACGCACCCTACAGGGGCCAGCGTGTAGGGTGGGGTTTCACCCCACCGCACCCATCCACCCGGCAATGGGACCCGCCGTAGGGTGCGTGCTTGCACGCACCGTCGCCGGGCTCAGAACCCCGCCAGCACCAGATCCGCATGCTCGGCCAGATAGACCCGCAGCCAGGGCGTGAAATCCTGCGGCCGGGCGGCGATTTCGGCGTGCAGCGCCTCGGTGTCGATCCAGCGGATCGCGGCGACTTCCTCGGGGTCGGGCGTGACCGCAGGCGGGGCCTCGCAGACGCCGAGGAACAGATCGACCACCTCATGCTCGATCATCCCGCCGCCCACCTCGGCCCGGTATTCGACCACGCCCCGGTGTTCCAGCGCCACGCCCCGGATCCCCAGCTCCTGCGCCAGACGCCGGTCGGCGCAGGCCAGCGGCGTTTCGCCCCAATAGGGATGCGTGCAGCAGGTATTCGCCCAGAGGCCCGGCGTGTGGTACTTGGCCAGCGCCCGCTGCTGGATCAGCAGCTTGCCCCCGGCCACCACGAAGACCGACACCGCCGGGTGCCTGAGCCCGCGGCGGTGTACCTCCAGCTTGTCCATCGGCCGCAAGGCGCCGTCGATCCAGGCGGGAATATCCTGCGCCATGCTGACCCCCATCGTTTGCGCGCTTCTAGCGCCAAGCAGGGCCCAGGGGAAAGGGTCAGATGAGCCCCAGTTGCAGGGCCGACGCCAGCGCCAGACCGATCAGCACCAAACCGCCCAGTCCCCAGATCATCACCCGCCGCCGCCTTTCGCGCACGCTCATCGTGAAGGGGATCGAGATCACCGGCCTGAGTTGCAAATCGCGCTCCATCCTGGCCGAGGTGCGCATCACCGGCTGCATCCATTCCAGCCCGTAGGCCAGCATCAGCCCCAGCATCAGCCCGGCGACGATGCCCATCGCGGCCACCGTCTTGCGGCTGCGCGACACCGGGTATTCCGGCACCAGCGCGCGTTCCAGAAGCTCGAAGCGCTCGGCCTGCTGGTCATCCTCGATCCGGGCGCTCAGCTCGGCCTCGCGGCGGCGGTCGGCGGCGGCGGTCAGCTGCGCCTGCAATTGTTCCATCCGCCGGTTCATCGCCAGCACCTGCTGCTCGTAACCGGGCGACCGGGTGAGGATGTCCTGGATCTCGGCGATGCGCGAGCGCATCTCGACCTCCTGCTGGCTCAGCTGCTCGACCGAATCGCGCAGCGTTGCCACCTGCCGCTGCACCACCGTCCGGGTCGAGCTCTGGTCCAGAGTGTCCAGCTCGCTCTGCCGGGCGCTGAGATCGGCCTGAAGGTCGCGCAGCCCGTCGATCAGCCGCGCCCGCTCGGCCCGCCGCAGGGCGACCGAATCCGACAGGAAGGCCTCGTTTTGCGAACGGAACTCGGCGATGTCGTCCTCGAGCGTGGCGATGCTGGTTTCCAGCCTCGTTTCCTCGGCGCGGAAGAAATCCAGCGCCTGCTGGGCGTTCGACTGCCGGGCATCGACCGAGCGCTGCACAAGCTGGTTGGCCAGCTCGTTGGCGATATCGGCCGCCGTCTGCGGGTCGTCGGCATCGGCCGAGACCACCAGCGCCGACAGCGAGCCGTCGCGGGCAAAGCCCTGTTGCGCGGCGGCGATCGAGGTGATGGTGAAGGCGCGCCGCATCAGCGCGACCTGTTCCGAGGGGTTCAGCGGCATTCCCTCGAACAGGCGATGGCGCTGGGCGAGGTCCAGCAGCGCATCGCGCGACATCAATTGCTGTTCGATGACCTGCACGCGGCGGGTGACATCGGTGCTGGCGGCGCCGGTCCCGTCCTCGCTGGCGGCGACAATCACCGGATTGATGACCTGGATCACCGCGCTGGCGGTAAAGACGCGGTCGGTGTTCACGGCCAGGATGACCCCGGCCAGGGCGCCCAGCAGCGTGGTCAGGGCCATCAACCGCCAGCGGCGGCGCAGCCAGCTGAGGATTTCGTGCAGGTTCTGGATCGGTCCCATGGTCGCGCTCCCTCAGCCCTTGCGCCGCGCCGCGCGCGCGTCGCGATCCTCGGATTTGTTCAGGACGATTCCCAGAAGCGGCACCTGCCCTTCCAGCACGCGCTCGCATTCCAGCACGTCCTGCGCCGTGGTGCGAAGCCCGTCGGCGACCAGAATCACCGCGTCGAGCTGCGGCAGCAGCGCCGGCAGCAGCGGGTCCTTCAGCACCGGCGGCAGGTCGTGGATCACCACATCGGGGCCGATGCAATCGATGAGGCCGCGCAGGGCCTGCACCGCCTCGGGCGCCATCATCCGTTCCGAGGCCTGCGCCATCCGCGCGTCGTTCAGCGCCAGCGCCAGGCAGGCACCGACCCGGCGCAGATGCGCCTCGGGCGGGGTCATGCCGTCCAGCACCATCTCCAGCGGGCCCGGGGCATCGAGGCCCAGCAGCGCGGCCAGGCCCGGATCGTCCAGATCGCTGTCCACCAGCAGTACGCGCAGCGTCTCCAGCCTTGCGATGCTGGCGGCCAGACCCGCCGCGATGAAGCTGCGCCCGGCACCCCGCGTGGCCGAGGTGACGCCGATCCGGCGCCAGCCCTTTTCGGCGGTGACCCGCAGAAGCTGGCTGCGCAGCTGGTCCATTGCCGCCCCGGCGGCGGTGTCGCGGGCGATCGAGGGTGCCCGGCCCGTCACCTTCAGGCGGTTCACATCGTCCAGGATGACCGGGATCTCATCCCAGGTCTCTTCGACCTCGATCCGGCGATGGGCCCGCAGGGGGACGTTGCGGCGCCCGGGATCCTGGGCGGCGGCATCGACGCGGCCCTGCAGGATCGCCTGATGGGCGATGCGGCGCGAGGGTGGCGAGGGCGCCTCGCCCTCTTCCGCCGAGCGCCAGCCCAACCGTTGTTCAAGAATACGCGTGTTGACCATGACTGACCCTTCGCGACGGCCTGCGGAGCGTCCGCGCCCCGCCATTTAACCCTCTGGTGACGGGAAAGCCTGTCACAAATAGGGCAGAAGCGTGGTCATTGTCGATGAAACCGGCGCGGTTCAGAGCCCGAAGATCACCGACAGCTGGTCGCCATGCACCGTCAGCACCACCGTCAGCAGCACCAGCGCCACGGCGGCCATCACCGCGTCATGCAGCGCGTCCCAGGCACCGTATTTGCGCGCCAGACGCACCTGCAGCGGGTAGCTGAGCAGCGCGGTCGAGGCCATGGCGATCGGCGCGCCGGGGATGCCCAGCATCGGCACCAGAATCAGCAGCAGCGTGACCAGCAGCGTGGCCCGCGTCGCGTTCAGCGTGAAGAAGCCGCGCGAATCGCCCGAGGCCAGCGTCACCTGGTCATAGGTCAGGCCCAGCATCTGCGGCAGCAGCGCCATCGACACCATGACCGTGACCGCGCCCGAGGCCGCATACCGCGAATCGTAGAGCAGATCGACGATATAGACCCCGCCCAGCGCCAGCGGCGCCACGCCCGCGATCAGCAGGCCCGACAGCATGAAGCGGATGCGGCGCAGATGCAGGAAATTCTCGCGCGATTCCGACGGGGGGGACGAGCGGTAGATCGGGATCATCAGCCGCTGTACCAGCAATTGCCCCAGCATCAGCGGGAAGCCGGCCAGGAAGAAGCCGATGTTGTAAAGGCCCAGCTGCTCCATCGACAGGAAGCCGCCGAGGATCAGCTTGTCCGATTGCAGGACCAGAAAGCCCGCGACGGTCGAGAAGAAGATCCAGCGGCCATAGTGAATGAGTTCATGCGCGCAGTCGCGGTCCAGCTGAATCCTGTTGACGATGCCGGGCAGCATGACCCAGGCCAGACCCGCACGGGCGGCGGCGGCGACCAGATTGCCGATGACCAGCGCCCAGATGGATTGCGTGGCCCAGGCCAGGATCAGCATGGCGGTGATGCTGATGATCTGCGCCGTCACTTCCAGCAGCGTCAGGCGACCCAGCAGCATGTGGCGCGAGGCGGTCTCGGCCCGGGTCGGCTCCAGCGCGAGCAGCGGCAGGCTCAGCGCCGCGACCGGGATCAGCTGCGACAGGATCGGTTCCTCATAGAACCAGGCCACCGGCCAGGCCAGCGCGCAGGCGGCGGCGAACAGGATCCCGGCGCGGATCATGTTCAGCGTCCAGGCGGTGTTCAGGAACGCCGGATCATCGCCGCGCTTCGAGGATTGGATGGCGGGCTGGATGCCCAGATCGGACAGCATGGTCAGGCCGACCAGCAGCACCGTCACCAGCGCCATGGTGCCGAAAGCCTCGGGGAACAGCAGCCGTGCCAGCACCAGGTTCGAGCCGAAGCGGATCGCCTGCTGCAGACCGAAGCCCATGATGGTAAACATCGACGACCGCATGATGCGGTTGGTCAGGCTGTTTCCGGGCTTCTCGATCATCATGGCAGCAGCGTGCGACACATCTAACACTCCGGAAATTGGGTACTTTCAGGCGGCCGCTTCAAGGGGCGCGGCCCATATTCAACGCAATGAAGGTTAATTGGGGCGCCAGTGTGGCGCGGGCTTTTGGAATGTGGCGAAAATGGGGCGGGGGTCTTTGCGGTCCGTCGCCGCGCCAATTCCCTCTGCTTTTCTTGAATTTGCCTGAATTGACCCCTAGCCCGGAGGCCAACCAGACAGCCAAGGTGACGGCGTGAAGATCGGCTACATCCTTAACACCTACCCCTCTCCCTCGCAGAGTTTCATCCGCCGCGAGATGCGCGCGCTGGAGCGTCGCGGGGTGGCCGTGCAGCGTTTCGCCATGCGGCCGTTCGAGGGCGATCTGCCCGATCCCGCCGACCGGGATGAAAAGAAAGCGACCGAATACGTGCTGGCCCGCGGGCTGGTGGCGCTGGTCTGGGCGGTCTTCGTCATGGGGCTGCAATCGCCCGTCCGGATCTACAAGGCGCTGTTTCTGGCCCTGCAGGCCAGCCGCGGTTCCGAGGCCGGGCTGCTGAAGCATCTGATCTATTTCCTGGAGGCCGCCTATGTCGCGCGGCGGCTGGGCGAGCTGCAGATCGACCGCATGCACGCGCATTTCGGCACCAATTCGGCGACCGTGGCGATGCTGGCGGCCGAGATCAGCGGCAAGCCCTTTTCCTTCACCGTCCACGGGCCCGAGGAATTCGACAAGCCCGCCGCCATCGCCCTGCCGCTGAAGCTGCAAAAGGCCGAATTCGCGGTGGCGATCTCGTCCTTCGGGCGCAGCCAGCTGTGTCGTCTGGTCGATTACCGGGTCTGGCCGCGCATCAAGGTGGTGCATTGCGGGATCGAGCCGCAGCATTACGACGCAGCCCGGCCCATGCCGGTGAGCCGGCCCATGACCATGGTGAACATCGGCCGCTTCGTCGAGCAGAAGGGCCAGCTGATCCTGATCGAGGCGCTGGCCGAGGTCACGCGCCGCGGTGTCGACGTCAAGCTGGTGCTGGTCGGCGACGGCCCGATGCGCCGCCCGATCGAACGCGCCATCGCTCAGTCCGGTCTGGGCCACCGGGTGGAGATCACCGGCTGGCTGGACGAGGCCGGGGTCCGCCGCCAGATCGACAATGCCCATGCGCTGGTGCTGTCCTCTTTCGCCGAGGGGCTGCCGATGGTGGTGATGGAGGCCATGGTCTCGGCCCGGCCGGTCATCGCCACCTGGATCGCCGGGGTCCCGGAACTGGTGCAGGACGGCCGCACCGGCTGGATGGTGCCCGCGGGCGATGCGCAATCGCTGGCCGAGGCGATCACCCAACTGGCCACCAGCCCCGACGACAAGCTGCGTCGCATGGGCACCACTGCGCGCGCCCGGGTCATGGTGCGCCACAACATTGATACCGAGGCCGCCAAACTGGCCGCGCATTTCTGTCAGCGGCCGCGCACCCAGCCGGTTTGAGCGCCCCAGCCTGCGCGCACCGCGATCTTGACCGCGGCATAGACGCCAAAGGCGATCGGATCGGCCAGCGCCCGGCGGATCAGCCAACCCTTGCCGGGGGCGTCCTTGCCCTCGTTCGCCATCAGCCCGGGTTCCAGCGCCATCAATTCACTGACCCCCTGATCCTGCCGCCTGCGCACCTTGACCAGCCGGTCGAAGCCCTCGACCAGCGGCCAGCGATAGGGGGCGGGGACTTTCACCCGTTCAGCGGGGGTGAACAGCACCCGGACATAGGTGTCGTCGCTGATGATGCGCGGGAAAGTGCCCCAGCGCGCCCGCCCTGCCCCGTTCACCGCGTAAAGGCCGAAGCCCGGCACGCCCTCGGCCACGAAGGGCAGCCGGGTCCAGAACCGGGCGAAGGCGCGGGTGACCCAGCTTTCCGCCGTCACCACCGGCGTGCCCGAGGCATAGACCGCCCCCGGCCCCGCAAGTGCCCCGGCGATCTGGGCCATGAGGGGCGGCGAGACCAGCACATCGGCATCGAGGTAGACCCGCGCCGGGAAATCGGCCATCGCCTCGCCCGCGTCCAGCGCGCCCATCTTGCCCAGCGCCGGCAGGTCCATGACCAGCAATTGCCAGCGACGCGCCGCGAAGGCTGGCGTATGGGCCAGCGCCCGGGCCACGGTGTCGTCGGTGCAGCCATTGGCGGCGACGATGACCTGCGCGCCCTCCGGCCCCGACGACGCCAGCAGCGCCGCAAGGCAGGCGTCAATATAGCCGCCCTCGTTGCAGGCGGGGATGACGATGGACAGGCTCACGGTGCCGAGGCCTCCATCAGCGCATCCCAGCGCGGGGTGGAATCGTCGAGGTGGCGCAGATGGCCCCAGGAGCCCCAGACGCTGGGCCGCGAGACATCGTTGAAGGCGACGAAGGGCGCGGGGGTCAGAGCCTGCCAGCCACGGATCAGCTCGCGGTAGAGGTCACCCATCTGCGGCGAGTAGTTCAGCGCCTCGAAGAAGGCGATCCGTTCCTCGTCCTGATGGTCGCGCGGATGGGTCACCACATGGGTGCCGCCCTCGTACATGACCAGCGCCATGCCGTGCTCGGCCGCGACCCGCGCGTGATGGGCCAGCGTCCGGTCCAGCAGGTCGCGCACCGAATTCTCGGCGCTGCCCGAAAGGGAGCCATCGCGCAATTCCTGCGCCGCCCAGTCGATGGCCCGGTCGAAGCGATGCGCCTCGACATACTCGCGCAGCGCCCGGGCGCTCAGGCCCTGCGCCCGGCCCTCGGTTTCCGCCGCCGCGCGGCTGTCGGCCAGCCAGCGCCGGACCAGCTCGGATTTCGATTCCGCCTGCAATTCGCCGCTGAAATAGCCGGTGACGGCAAGGGCATCGAAGAATTCGCGCGGCGGGCGGTGGGTGGCGGGATCCTCGGCCATGAAGTCGGGAGCGTCCAGCATGACGCTTTCCAGCCCCAGCCAGGCGGTGAACAGGCCCAGCACCCGCACCCGCCGCGCCGTGTCCCCCTGATAGACCCCGTCGATCAGCCGCATCACCTCGGCCGCGCGGACCGCGCCGTACTGGACCCAGGCGGAATCGACGTTCCAATGGCGACGCCCGGTCTGATCGGCCCAATGCGCCTGATCGAACTGCCAGTTCCAGATCTCGTTGGAGAACTCGAACCAGCCGCGCAGATCGGGCCTCAGCCCGTCCCGGACCGCCTGCGCGAACTGGCGGACGTAATCGTCATCGGCCAGATGCGGCAGGGTGAACCAGGGCTCGGCGCCGGTCTGGTTGGCAAGCTGCAGCAAGATCTCCAGCGGCACGCCCCGCCGCGACCAGGAATAATCGCTGACCTGCGGGCGGTCCTGCCATCGGCTCAGCGTCGAATGGTTGGTCAGCATCCAGTCCATGAAGCGCAGGATTTCCATATCCCCCACAAGCGCCAGCCAGTCGGGGTTGAAGACCTCGCCCCGCGCCGCGCGGTCGAGGTTGCGCTCATGCACGATCCGCAGGTTGCGCAGCGTGCCGCGGTTGAACTGGACCAGCACGCCGCCCTGCCCCGGGGTGAAGTCGAAGGTCGCGCTGTTCTCGCCGTACCGCACATTCCGCGCCGCGCCGTCGAAACCGAGGGTGGCGCTGCCCTCCCAGCTGGCGTGCCAGGTCCCGGCGGCCGAGGTCATCCCGGCCGGCAATTCGTTCAGCACGAAGGTCGAGATGCGGCGCAGCCCGCGTGGGAAGGCCACGACCCAGCCGTCGGCGTCCAGCGCGCCCGCCGCGAACAGCGCCGGCTCGTCCATGCCGCCCCAGCCCTCGCCGGTGTGGCCGGTCCAGCGGCTGGCGCTGTGCATCACGTCGAGGAACGGCAGCTCGGTGGACCAGCCCGCGACCTCGGCCAGATTCAGGCCCAGCGCGCGGCGCCCCTCGCGCGGGGCGGTGTCGATCTGGGCCGCGGCGGGCAGCGCCAGGGCCAGAAGCAGGATCAACGCGCGAGCAAGGGCGCGGAGCGGCGAAAATGGCATGGCGATTGGGTCCCTTCGGCGGCCAGGGCCAATTTAGGATGGACTTTTCCCGACATTCCAGCCTTTTCTCCAACGCAGGAACAAAGGGATAGACGCGCCGGTATGGCATCGCTGGTCATGCTCTCGCCCGCCCCGGTCGTCGAATTGCCGGGGGGCGAAGTCGTCCTCGACGTGAAATTCGTCGAGGGCATGAAATTGCACTGCCAACTCTGGCCCGGACCCGTGCGCTGCGTCATGCGCCGCGGCCCCCATCATATCGACGCGCCGATGCGCTATTCGGTGGCGCAGCTGGGCTTCGACCTGATCGTGCTGGACCCCGACGCGCCGGTGCCGGACCTGCTGCTCGACAGCGCCAGCCTGGTCTATGTCGCCGCCGATGACATGAAGTATCTCCATCTGCCCAAGGCGATGGCGGGACGGCTGGGCAAGCTGGTCTACACGATCGAGGAGCCGCTGGGCGGGCGCATCGCCCATGCGCTGGCCGCCAGCCCCTCGATCCGGCGCAAGCTGGGCGGCGCCTGGTGGAACCTGACGCGCGAGGGCGGGCTGAAGGCCGCGCTCAGGGCGGCGGACGGGATGCATTGCGACGGCTATCCGGCGCATGACCGCTACCACCGGCTCAATCCCCGCTCGCTGCGCTATCTCGACAACCGGATGCGCACGCCGATGATCGCCCGCCCAGCCGAACAATCCGAGCGCGCCGCGCATCTGCACCGGGGCGCGCCGCTGCGGCTGGCCTGGTTCGGCCAGGCGGATGCGATGTCGGGGGTCGAGGATCTCTTGCCCATGGCCTTCCTGCTGCGCCAGCGCGGCATCCCCTTCCGGCTGGAGATGTTCGGCACCGGCCCGCTGGCATCGCGGATCCGGAACGGGATCAGCGGGCTGGCTCTGGGCGATTGCGTCTCGCTGGCCGAACCGGGGGCCTTCGATCCGGTGCTGGTGCCGCATCTGCGCCGCGCGGCGGATCTGTTTGTCGCGCCCCTCAGCCTGTCGTCGCCGCAAAGCGCCTATGTCGAGGCTTTGGGCTGCGGCCTGCCGATCCTGGGCTATGGCAACCGGATGTGGCGGCGGATGCAGGCGGAATCGGGCGCGGGCTGGGTGGTGCGCCGGGGCAGTGTGCAGGGGCTGGTGCGCCGGATCGCGGCGCTGGACCGCGACCGGGTGGCGATCATCGAGGCCTCGCGCAAGGCGGTGGATTTCGCCCGCGCCAATGCCTTCGAGCAGGTGTTTGCCCGGCGGATGAATGATCTGCGACTGATCGCCGGGGTGGAGTGACGGCCCGTAGGGTGGGATTTCAACCCACCCTGGGCGTTACCTCGCGATCCGCGCGGCGATGGCGGGCAGCTCGGCCCAGTCGCTGAAAGCCTCGGTATGCGGCAGCGCCTCGACGGGGTTCTTGCGATAGCCTTCGGTATAAAGCGCGAAGGGCACGCCCGCCGCCTTGGCCGTCGCCGCATCGACCTCGCTGTCGCCGACGAACAGGCACAGCCCCTCGCCCAGCTCTTCCAGCGCGGCTTCCAGCGGTTCGGGTTCGGGCTTCATCCGGGTCAGGCTGTCACCGGCGAAGACCGTCTCGAACAGGTCCTCCCAGCCGAAATGCTTCAGCACGGCGCGGGTCGGCACCATCGGCTTGTTGGTGCACAGCCCGATCCGCCAGCCCTGCGCCTTCAGCGCGGCCAGCGCCTCCTCCACGCCCGGATAGACCTGCGTGAGACCATGCGCCTTGCGGTATTCCTCGGCGAAGACGGCGCGCATCCGCTCGGTCCGCTCGGGGATGTTGGAACCCGCCACGGCGCGCTCCAGCCGTTCGACGAAGACCCGCGCGCCGTTGCCGACGAAGCTGCGGGTCTGGGCCAGCGTCACCTCGGACAGGCCCTCGGCCCGCAGGGTGGCCGAGGCGGCGTGGTGGATGTCGGCGGCGCTGTCGATCAGCGTACCGTCCAGATCGAAGACAATTCTCATCGGGGCCCTCATGCCGGGATCGCGTTCAGCGGGCGTTCGCGGATCGGCAGATGCACGATGGCCGAGAAGGCGCCGACGCCGACGCCGACCCACCAGACCAGCGTGTAATCGCCATACACGTCATAAAGCGCGCCGCCCAGCCAGACCCCCAGGAAGCCGCCGATCTGGTGGCTGAGGAAGACGAAGCCATAAAGCGTGCCCATGTAGCGCAGCCCGTAGATATGCGCGACCAGACCCGAGGTCAGCGGCACCGTCGCCAGCCACAGCGCGCCCATCAGCAAGGAGAAGATCAGCACCGAGCCGGGCGTGATCGGCAGCGCGATGAACAGGCCCGCGACCACGGTCCGCGCCAGATAGATCCCCGCCAGCAGGTATTTCTTGGTCCAGCGCTTGCCAGCCCAGGCGGCCAGCAGCGTGCCGCCGATATTGGCCAGCCCGATGACGGCGATGGCGACCGCCCCCAGTGCCGAGGTGGTGGTGATGCCGATCCCCGCCAGGAAACTGTCCGGCGCGATGGCGCCGCACATCTCGGTCACCATGGCCGGGAAATGGGCGGTGATGAACGCCAGCTGATACCCGCAGGAGAAAAAGCCGAGGAAGATCAGCGAGAAGGACGGGTCCTTGAACGCCTGGGTCAGCGCCTGACCCAGCGATTGCTCCAGCTGCGCCTTCGACGCCATGGCCGGCGAGCGCATCATCGGCAGCACCAAGAGCACGGCGAGGATGGCCACGGCGAAGATGATGAACACGGTTTGCCACGGGTAATAGCTCAGCAGCACCTCGGCAATCGGCGCGCCGATCACCTGCCCGGCCGAGCCCGCCGCGGTGGCGACGCCCAGAGCCAGCGAGCGGTTCTCGTCCGAGGCCGCGCGGCCGACCACGGCCAGGATCACGCCGAAGCCGGTGCCCGCCACGCCGAAGCCCACCAGGATCTCCAGCAATTGCATGGTGCCCGGGGTCATGGCGAAGGCGGTCAGCAGCAGGCCCACCGAATAGAAAAGAGCGCCGAGGATGATCGCCTTGCGGTCGCCGAAGCGTTCCGCCACGGCGCTGAACATCGGCTGGCCGATGCCCCAGGCCAGGTTCTGGATGGCGATGGCCAGCGAGAAATCGGCCCGCGGCCAGCCGAATTCCTCGGCGATCGGGATCTGGAACACGCCGAACGAGGCGCGGATCGCGAACCCCAGCAGGATGACGATCGAGCCGCCGATCAGGACGGGCGTGAACAGCGGGGCGCTACGGGCGGTCGACATCGGGATCCCTCGGGTCAAGCGGGGTTGAGCCCGCTTAACCTGTTCAAGAACCCGTGAGCGTCAAGCCCCGATCAACGGGATTGCGCATGATATTCCGCGTTGGGTTCCATGCCGATCGCTGATGCGACGCGGTTCGACATGGCATAGAACCCGGCCACCGCGGCGATATCGAAGATATCGCGGTCGCTGAAGCCCGCGTCGCGCAGCGCCTGGCGGTCGGCCTCGACCACCTCGGAACTGGTCTTGGTGATCTTCTCGACGAAGGTCAGCATGGCGGTCTGCCGCGCGTCCAGATGCGCGAAGCGCCAGTTCATCACCATCGCCTCGCCCAGTTCCGGGGTGCCCAGCGCGCGGACTGCGGCGCCATGCGCCACCTGGCAATACCAGCAACGGTTGATCGAGCTGACGACGACCGCGATCATCTCGCGCTCCAGCTTCGACAGGTCCGACGGGCCCAGCATCAGGTCGTTGTACATGACCGTGAAGGCGTTCAGCTTGTTGATGTCGAAGGTATAGGCCTGCAGCACGTTGGGGATCATCCCCAGCTTTTCCTGACAGATGTCGAAATAGCGCTGGGTCGCTTCGGGCAGCGGATCGACCGGCGGCAGGTTCAGGGCGGTGACGGGCTTACTCATGCTACTCTCTCCCGGTAGTGATAGGCGGATGTCTCGGTCATGCCGAGGCCGAGGTAAAGCGCCCGCGCCCCGGCATTCGCCTCGGTCACGGCCAGCGCCAGTGTATGCGCACCGTTCTGCTGTGCCCAATAAGCCATGCCGCGCATCATCCCCGCGCCGACGCCCTCGCGCCGGAAGGCGGGTTCGACATGCACGGCGTGGACCATGGCGATGCCCTGGTGGATCGCGAGGAACCCGACCCCCGCCGGTTTGTCCCGGATCCGGGCGATGAAGCTCATCTTCGGATCGACCGCGCGGGCCATCACCGCCAGCCGTTCGGGGCCGACATGGCCGTCCTCCCAGATCCGCCGCTGGATCGCCAGAGGCGGCCAGATCGTCGGCAGCGACACCGCCTTGGGCTTGGCGGCCAGCGCGTCGACCGGGGACTCCATCAGCACGGTCGGGTCGATGATCCGGTAGCCGCGGGCGTGAAGCGCGCGGTCCAGATCCTCCTGCCCCGGGCGCAGCTGGAAGAGCGGCGCGTCCAGCGCGTCCAGCGCGGCCTCGTCGAACGGACCTTCCAGCAGCGCCGCGCTGACCCGCTTGCCGCCGCCCGCCCCGTCGCGCAGCCGGAAGGGGCCCCGGGTCTGGCTGGCGGCCGGGGGCCACGAGGCCTCGAGCGCGTCGAAAAGCGCGTCCGTCCCGGTCATGCCGCCCCCGCCAGCGACGCCAGTTCCACCATTGCCGCGGCCAGCAGCCCGGCATCGGTGCCCCGCACCACCAGCTGCGTGCCATAGGCGCCGTTGCGCTGATAGGGATAGGAGCCGAAACTGAGCGCCGGATATTTCCCCGCCAGATCCTTCAGCGCCTGGGCGATCTCGCCCTCGCCGCGCGGCACGTCGATCATCTGGCTCAGCAGCGGGTCGCCGCCGGTCAGCCCGGGCAGGACGCTGGCCACCATCGCCTCGAAGATCGCCGGGACGCCGGCCATGACATGGACATTGCCCAGCGTGAAGCCGGGCGCGGCGGAAATCGGGTTGTCGATCAGCACGGCGCCCTCGGGGATGCGCGCCATCCTGAGCCGCATCGCGTTCAGCTCCAACCCGGTGCGCTGGTAATGCGCCTTGAGGATCTCATGCGCGTCGTCGCGCACGTCGATGCCGACGCCAAAGGCCGCGGCCACCGCATCGGCGGTGATGTCGTCATGCGTCGGCCCGATCCCGCCCGAGGTGAAGACGTGGTCATAGGCCCCGCGCAGCGCGTTCAGCGCGGCGACGATGGCGGCGTGATCGTCGGCCACCACGCGGGCCTCGCACAGGCGGATGCCGCGGCCGGTCAGTTGCGTGGCCAGATGGTTGGTGTTGGTGTCGCGGGTGCGGCCCGACAGGATCTCGTCCCCGATGACCAGCATGGCGGCGGTAGGATTGCCCATGGTGTCCTCTCTCTTCTGAGCGGACGTTAGCGCCGTTCCACGGGCTTTCCAATGCGCCTTGGACGGGGCTCAGCGATGGGTGACGAAGGGGATCTTCACGCCCAGCGTCAGCGTCAGCGGCGAGAAGCCGCCCGAGCTGACCGCCCTGAGCTGCCCCAGACCGGCCGACAGGCGCCAGTTCTGGCCGACGCGGTAATCGACCTCGGCGCGCAGGCCGGCGACCAGACCGCCCGCGGTGTTCACCCCGCCGCCGCCCGCCGCGCCCAGCTGGCCCTCAAGCGACAGATGCCAGCGCTCGCCGATCGGAATCTCGTAGCCGAGGCCGAACATGCCGACCGCGAAACCGGCCACGCCGCCGCCCACCGCCGTCGCCGCGGTGCCGGTGACGTAAAGCCGCTGGCCGACGAAATAATCGAAGCTCGAATATTGCATCGCCGTGTAGGCGGCGGTGTTGCCCGGGACGACGAAATAGCCTGCGCCGGTGCGCTGGATCTCGATCCCGCCGGTATAGGCCCAGCGCTGCCCGGCGCCGCCCGGTCCCTGCCGGTTCAGGTGATGCGTCAGCCCCAGCGACAGCCCGGCCGAGCGATACTCGCCGCTGACCGCCCCGGTGGCGACCGCGGCCAGTTCGACGTCGAGGGTGCGCGTGACCGGCACCGCCACGCCCAGCGACCCGCGCAGGATCAGGCCCGCGCCGGTATCGACCAGCCCGCCGCCCGCGAAGCCGGCCGAGCCCTCGGCAAAGAACGACAGCCGCCCGACCGAGACCCGCTGACGCAGGCCGCCGGTGATTTCCATGTAGCCCTGCGCGCCGCGCGCGGCACCGGCGCTGCCGAAGGTGAATTGCGTGTTGGGACCGAGGTCGAAGAACACCCGCGCCCCGGCGATGCTGACATCGGCCTGCGCCCCGGCCGAGCGGTTCAGCGTGCCGCCGGGCGAGACCATCTGCGTGACGACCGCGCCGATGGCGTCGAATTCGGGCACGCCGCCGCCCGGCGTGCCGCCGCCGCCGATCCGGTAGCGCAGGCCCAGGCCATAGGCCGGTCCGTCGATCGGGGCGCCGTCGATGCGGATCCACGAGGCGCTGGCCTGAAGATCCCACGCCGCCGTGAGCCGGTAATCGAGCGAGGCCGCGGCGCGCAGCATCAGCCCGTCGCCGACCACCTGCGAGGCCCCGCCGCCGCCGCCGATGAAACCCGCGAACGAGAGGCCGAAACGCTCGCTCAGCGGCACCCGGGCCACGCCTTCGAAGCCCCAGAAGAAGGCCCCGCCCGCATCGCCCAGCGCCGCCGAATAGACCGAGCCGCCGACGCTGACGTGGGGCGTGATGCGGCGACCGACATAGAGGCGGTGCAGCCCCTCGATCAGGGTCGTCGGATTGCTGATCGCCTCGAGCCCGGTTTCGATGTCGAAGCCCTGAGCCTGGGCGGCGCCGCCAAGGCCAAGACCTGCGGCCAGAGCAAGCGCGGCGGGGGACAGGCGACGACTGACATACGGCACGGAGGGGACCTCGATCTTTTCTGACGGAATATGGCGCCGACAGTGACGCAGGGTCGGCGCTGGGAAAAGGTGAAAAGGGCGGGCAGGGCGCTTTCGCCGCCAATCGGCGGCCCGATGTTGCAGCAAGGCCGCGCTCTGCCGGGGCCTCGGGCCGCGGCGGGCTGGCCAAACAGGCGATTCGCGCCTATTTACGGCGTGAAACAAAGAGGTCAGCCCGTGTACGACAAGAAAGGTACCGTCACCCGCGAGGGGATCCGTATCCACGAACCGGCGGATTTTGCCGGGATGCTGAAGGCCGGGCAGGTCGCGGCGCAGATTCTGGACGACATCGCCCCGCATGTCTTTCCCGGCCAGACCACCGGCGAGATCGACCGCCTGATCGAGGAGATGGTCAACACCCATGGCGCCAAATCCGCGACGATCGGCTACCGCGGCTATCAGCACGCCAGCTGTATCAGCGTCAACCATGTGGTCTGCCACGGTATTCCCGGCGACAAGCTGCTGAAGAACGGCGACATCCTGAACATCGACGTGACGGTGATCGTGGACGGCTGGTTCGGCGATACCTCGCGCATGTATGTGGCGGGCGAACTGGGCCGCAAGGCGGAACGCCTGATCCAGGTGACCCATGACGCGCTGATGCTGGGGATCGAGGCGGTGAAGCCCGGCAATACCTTCGGCGACATCGGCTATGCGATTCAAAGCTATGTCGAGGCGCAGCGCATGTCCGTGGTGCGGGATTTCTGCGGCCACGGTCTGGGCCGGGTGTTCCACGCGCCGCCGAACGTGCTGCATTACGGCCGCCCGGGCCGCGAGGCGGTGCTGGAGGAAGGCATGTTCTTCACCATCGAGCCGATGGTCAATCTGGGCCGTCCCGAAACCAAGGTCCTGGCCGACGAATGGACGGCGGTGACCCGCGACAAGTCGCTGTCGGCGCAATTTGAGCATTCGGTGGGTGTCACATCCGACGGTTGCGAAATCTTCACGCTTTCGCCCGGCGGAAAGTTTCATCCGACCTGGGGCTGACTAAACCCCGAAGTTGAAAAACGGCGGCCGAGAGGCCGCCGTTTCAATTTCTGATTGCCGTCGAATTCCTCAGAGTTGAAATTCGATCTTCCGAATACCTTATTGCATCGCTGTCGCCCAAACGGAAACGGCGCCGCACCCGGGTCTCAGATCGCCATGTCGTCCAGGGTCTTGCCCTCGGCGAAGGCTGCCTCGACCCAGCGCGGACGACGGCCGCGGCCGGTCCAGGTCTGCGACGGGTCCGCCGGATTGGCGTATTTCGGGGCGGCGGATTTCCGCGTCCGTTTCGAGGAAAGCTCGGTCAGATCGGCGGCGGTCAGGCCACGTTCGCGGGCAAAGGCCTCGACTTCGGCCAGAGCCTTGCGGCGCTCGCGATCCTTGAATTCGGTAATCGCGGCGTCGACGTCCTTTTGCAACTGCTTCAACTCTTTAAGCGAAAGGCTTTCGAGTTCGATCATTCGCTTCTGTCCTCACGGAGTTTGAATCAAGTGAGGCTCATTTGCACCTTTTTCGGCGGTGCGTCAATTGCAAAACGCAATACATCAAAAGGTTGAGTTTCGGGTTTCACGCCAGATCATGTAAATGCCGGCGCCCAGGATCAGGCTAATGCCGATCCACGCCACCGGATCGGGCCATTCGCCAAAGACCAGCAAGCCCCAGAAGATCGCCATAGGCATGGCGGCGTATTCCAAAGGCGCGACCAGCGCCGCCTCGCAAAGCCGGTAGGCTTGTGAAATCAACAGCCCGCCCAAAGCGGTTCCCAGCCCCGCCAGCAGGAAGAACGGCAGATCCTCGGGCCGGGGCCAGATCCAGGCGCGCAACAGGAATTCCAGCGCCGCGCCTTCGCCTTCGCCCGCCCAGCGGCCCGATCCGAAAGCCAGGCCGAAAACCACGCTGAACAGAAGAAAGGTGATCTGGATATAAAAGGCCATGGTCGGCGCCCGTTCGCCAATGCCCAGGCTGCGGGTCATGATCTGCAATCCAGCATAGCCCGTTGCCGCCAGAAGCGGCAGCAGCGCCACCAGCGAGAAGGACTCCGACCCCGGCCGGATCACCACCACCACGCCCAGCAATCCCGCGGCAATCGCCGTCCAGCGTCGGGGGCCGACCGTCTCGCCCAGAAAGATGACCGAGAAGAGCGCAATGACCAGCGGGCTGACGAAGAAGATCGCCGTGGCATCGGCAATCGGCATCGCCGCCAGCGCCACGAAGAAACACATGTTGGAAAAGACCACGAAGGCGCCGCGGATCAGGTGTTTCCCCGGCTGCCGCGTGCGCAACAGCGCATAGCCCCCCGACAGCGGCACGATCACCGCCAGCAGCACGGCCAGCGCCACCAGCGAGCGGATCAGGATGACCTCGTGCAGCGGATAGCCGCCTGACAGCGCCTTGACCGACATGTCGTTGAGGGTGAACGCCACCGATGCCCCGACAGCGCACAGCGCGCCCTGTGTCGGGATCGACAGCGCGGCCCTCATCGCGCGCGGGCCAGCAGGCGTTCCAGCGCCTGGGTGAAGCGCGACCGGTCCCGCGGGCCGAAGGTCTTGCCCGAGCCCTGCCGGAACGGATCGGCCGAGCGCAGATCGGCGGCAAGGTCGCGCATCGCCAGCGCCTGCCCGATGCTGGTGGCGGTCAGCACTGTCCCGTCGGGCTTGATGACCTCGGCCCCGGCATCGATGCAGCGCGCGGCCAGGGGGATGTCGGCGGTGATCGCCACATCGCCCGGCACGCAGGCGGCGGCGATCCATTTGTCGGCCTCGTCCGCGCCCTGATCGACATAGACCATCCGCACCAGCGGGTGATCGACCGGCCGGATCCCGCCGTTCGAGACGATCACCACCGGCACCTTGTGCCTGAGCGCCACACGCAGGGATTCCTCGCGCACGGGGCAGGCGTCGGCGTCGATATAGAGGCTGGGCATGGGCACCTGTTTGTTAACAGATGCATCTATGCCGAGCGCCCGCCTTTATTGCAAGCTCAGTGCCCCAGCATGCAGCAGCCCGACAGGCCCTGCGCCTGACCACGCCAATAGATCTGGCCCTCAAGCCCATAGAGCCGGTCGCTCATCCCGTCCGAACAGACCCCGTTGCGGATCACGGCGAAACCTTCGCGCGCGCCCTGGAACGGCAGGGTCAGCGTGGGCGGAAACTGCGTGCCGGGCAGGTGGGGCGCATCGGTGCGAACCTCGAACGACGTGTCGGGGGCCACGTATTCGGCGCGGTTGTTGGGCAGGAAGAAACGGAAGGTCCAGAAGGGCTCGGTCCCCAGGCAGGTCAGGGTTTGCTGACCGTCGCGCCAGCTGTCGCTGCGCTCGGCCTGCAGATAGCGCATCGAGGTCCAGCCGATCCCCTCGTCGATCCGCACCAGGCCCCAGCGGCGATCCTCGGACAGGCCCACAACCTCGATCCCGACCTGCGTACGCTCGAACCGGCCGACGATGGCGGCCCGGGCATTGGGTTCGGCGCGGATGTTCAGAACGTCCCCGGCCGAGACATTGACCACCCGGAACAGGGCCGGGAAATCCTGGGCGGCGGCGGTCTGGGCGAAAGCCAGAGCGATGAGCAGGGCGGCAAGGCGGAGCATGAAAAGACCTCGTGTCAAAAAAGCGGGCGGCAAAAGGACGTGCCGGCCCCGATCCTAGCACGGAAATTCCCGCCCGGGGATGCGAACACCGATTTGTCAGATGCCGTGGGTCAGGTCTTGGCGCCCCAGCTGAGCGAGGCCCGGCGGCGCGTGTAGAATTCCGCCATCAGCCCGAACAGCAGGCAGGCGGCGGTGACGGCGACCGGGTAGATCAGGCTGGTGTAATGCGGGCTGTAATTGAGAAAGGCGAAACCGCGCGCCTGGTCGATGATATGGAACAGCGGGTTCCAGGCGAAATAGGGCAGCATGATCCCGGGCAGCGCATTGGCGACGAACATCTTGCCCGAGGCGAACATGTTCACCCGGGTATAGATCTGCTGGATCAGGCCCACGAATTTCGGCGCCCAGGGTTTGGCGGCCAGAAAGATCGTGCCGACCGCCACGCCCGAGAACCAGGCCAGCAGCATCATCAGGATGCAGCCCAGCGGATCGTGGATCACCAACGGCTGCCAGGCGGCGTGATAGATGAACAGCACCACCGCGACCGACAGGATCTGGACATAAAGCTCGCCCAGAGCCGCGGCGCCGATGGCGACGATCGTGTTCATCGGCGCGTGTTTCATCATCGCCGAGGTCGGTCCCTCGGCCCCGAAAACGGCGCCGATGGCCTTGACGTGACTCATGTAGAGAAAGACGCCGGTCATCAGATAGAGCATGAAATCGCCCCGGATCCCGGTGGGACGCCAGCCGCCGAGCCAGTACATCATGTAGAAGACGCCAACCAGCATCAGCGTCTGGGCGATGTTGAGCAGCAGGCCGATCAGCGCATTGCCATGCGAATTCCGCACCGAGCGGACGCCGGAATGATAGATCAGCTCGAGAATCGTGAAGGCCGAGGCGGCCCACGCTTCCTGTCTGCGGTTATTGAGCATCCGCGCGATTCCCTGCCGTTGGCCCGCCGTCCGGCGCCGAACCTTGCCATCCGGGCCGGGGCAAGGATAAGGCGAAACCAGTATTCATTCAACTCACCGCCCCGAAGGACCATCATGATGACCGACGCTTTCCAAAGCCTTGTCGAAACCGCCTTCCGGCGCATCGCGCTTCAGGCCGGGGCAGTCATCATGCAGGTCTATGCCCGCCCGGATTTCGAAGCCCGCGCCAAATCCGACAATTCGCCGGTGACCGAGGCGGACGAGTCCGCGGATGCGCTGATCCGCGCCGAACTGGCCAAGGTCTTTCCCGACATTCCGGTGGTGACCGAGGAACTCTCGGACAGCCACTCGATCCGGGCGGATCGGTTCATCATCGTCGATCCCCTGGACGGCACCAAGGAATTCGTCCAGCGCCGCGGCGATTTCACCGTCAATATCGCCTTGGTGGAAAACGGCGTGCCGGTGCGGGGCGTGGTCTATGCCCCGGCCAAGGAGCGGCTCTTCTACACCCGCGCCGATGGCGCCTCGGTCGAGGAACAGGGCCCCTTCGGCGATACCCCGGGCGCGCAGGGGACGATCCGGGTCTCGCAGCCGGACAATGACGCGCTGCTGGTCGTGGCCTCGAAATCGCACCGCGATGCGGCGACGGACGCCTACATCAACCGCTATGCCGTGAAGGACGCGAAAAGCGCGGGCTCGTCGCTGAAATTCTGTCTGGTGGCGACGGGCGAGGCGGATTTCTATCCCCGCCTCGGCCGGACGATGGAATGGGACACCGCCGCCGGTCATGCCGTGGTGCTGGGTGCGGGCGGGCAGGTGCTGCGCTTTGACGACCACAGCCCGCTGACCTATGGCAAGCCGGGCTACGAGAATCCCTTCTTCCTGGTCCTGGCGCCCGGCGTCACGCTGCGCTGAACAGCCCGGGAGCCGGTCGGGCATTCTCCCGGGGGGCAGGGCGCCGCAATGCGGCACTTGCCGCCGGGATTTCCCGAAAACATCAACAAAACCTCGATTTCACGACACAATCGCGCCTCGATTAACAGTCATTAACCCCCTTGTAGACGGAACAAACCGTCAGTCATCGACAGCAAGGTGGACCCTCCGATGCGCAATAAAGTCACGAAAGCCGTTTTCCCCGTTGCCGGTCTGGGCACGCGTTTCCTCCCGGCCACCAAGGCCGTTCCGAAAGAGGTGCTGACCCTGGTCGACCGCCCGCTGATCCAATACGCGATCGACGAGGCGCGCGAGGCCGGGATCACCGAATTCATCTTCGTGACCTCGCGCGGGAAATCGGCGCTGGAGGATTACTTCGACCGCGCTCCGGAACTGGAGATGTCGCTCAAGGCCAAGAACAAGACCGACCTGCTGGAGATCTACAACCAGACCTGCATGGACTCGGGATCGCTGGCCTATGTCCGCCAGAACCAGGCGCTGGGCCTTGGCCACGCCGTGTGGTGCGCCCGTCACCTGATCGGCAACGAGCCCTTCGCGGTGCTGCTGCCCGATGACGTGATCGCCGCCGAAAAGCCCTGCCTCAAGCAGATGGTCGAGGCCTACGCCGAAACCGGCGGCAACATGGTCGCGGCGATGGAAGTGCCCGATGACAAGGCCTCGTCCTATGGCGTGCTCGACGTGCCCGCCTCGGTCGGTTCGGTGATGCCGGTGCGCGGCATGGTCGAGAAGCCCGCCCGCGGCACCCAGCCCTCGAACATGGCGGTGATCGGCCGCTACATCCTCTCGCCCGAGGTGATGCTCGAACTGGACAAGAAACAGACCGGCGCCGGGGGCGAGATCCAGCTGACCGATGCGATCGCCAAGCAGATCGAGACCCGCAACAACGTCTATGGCTACCGCTTCCAGGGCCAGCGCTATGATTGCGGCTCGAAAGCCGGGTTCCTGCAAGCGACCGTCGCCTTCGGCCTGGCCCGCGACGACCTGCGCGACGAGCTGGAGGAATTCCTCCACGACATGATGGCGATGCGCCACGCCGCGGAATAAGCCGCTGCCAGACCCGCTGATGGGGCCCTTCGGGGCCCCTTTCGCGTTGCGGGCTTGTGATAATACCGACCGGATGGTACGGTTCCTCATGCCAAGGCCGACCAAGCAGACCCCCGAACGCGGCAGCGCCCGCCAGCGCCTGCTGGAGGCGGCGCGCGACGTGATCCGCGCCAAGGGCTTCGCCGCCACCAGCGTGGATGAGCTTTGCACCGCGGCCGGGGTCACGAAAGGCGCCTTCTTCCACCATTTCGCCAGCAAGGAGGCGCTGGGCATCGCCGCGGCCGAGTTCTGGGGCAGCTCGACCGGCGCGCTCTTCGCCGGGGCCCCCTATCACACCCCGGCCGATCCCCTGGACCGCGTGCTGGCCTATCTCGATTTCCGCCGCCTGCTGATCGGCGGCGAGACCTGGGAATGGACCTGTCTGGTCGGCACCATGGCCGAGGAGGTCCACCAGACCCATCCCGACATCGCCCGCGCCTGTGGCGAGGCGATCTTCGGCCATGCCGCGACGCTGGAAGCCGATATCGCGCTGGCCATGGCGCAGCACGGCATCAGAGCGCCCAGCGCCGCCAGCCTCGCCCGCCATACCCAGGCGGTGCTGCAGGGCGCTTTCGTGCTGGCCAAGGCCGGTGGCGGGGCGGAGGCCGGGCAGGAGGCGCTGGATCACCTGAAGCGCTATGTCGAATTGCTGTTCGGAAAAGGCGAGTCATGACCCGGATCACCTGCCCCTGCGGCCGGACCGCGCTGGACCTGACCGGCCCGCCGATCCTTGCCGCCACCTGTCATTGCACCTCGTGCCGGACGGCGGCCGGGCAGCTGGCGGCGTTGCCCGGGGCCCTGCCGGTGACGGATGCGAACGGCGGCACGCCCTACGTGCTGTGGCGCAAGGACCGGGCGGCGGTGACCCGCGGCGCGGAGGGGCTGCGCGAGCACAAGCTCACCGCCAAGGGCAGCCGCCGCGCCGTCGCCAGCTGCTGCAACGCGCCGATGTATCTGGAATTCAAGGGCGGGCACTGGCTGTCCCTTTATGCCGCGCGCTTCGATCCGCCGCCGCCGATGCAGACGCGCACCATGCTGATGGATGCCCCGCCCGGCAGCGTGCCCGAGGACGGTATCCCGGGGGCGCGGCGCCAATCCTTCGGATTCATGACGAAATTGCTGGGTGCCTGGGCCGCCACCGGCTTTCGCTTCTTCAAGATGGCCCCGATGCCCCCGCTGGAGGAACCGCGATGAGCGACAAGATCGAGGTGCAGAATGTCACCAGCCCCGGCCGCACCACCCGCGTGGACCGCGCCAAATACGAGGCGGCGCGGGCGGCGCTGATGGCGGTCCTGCCGGCCGAGGCGCCGGGCATGACCCCGGCCGAGGCGCAGAAGGCCATGGTCGCGCATCTGCCGCAGGATCTGTTTCCCGGCGGCGAAAAGGTCGGCTGGTGGATGAAATGCGTGCAGCTGGACCTTGAGGCCAAGGGCATCCTGACCCGGGCACCCAAACCGCCCGTTCGCCTGTGGCGCGTCTAACCCCTTGACGCAGCGCCCCTTCCGGGCCGAGGGTGACCCGGTTCCGCCGGAGGTTCCCATGCGTATCCTTGCCCTGCTCCTGTCCCTTGCCGCCGCGCCCGCCTGGGGTCAGAGCCTCGCCGCCAGCCTGTCCGGCGATTGGCAGGGCGAGGGGCAGCAGGTCGGCGGCCAGGTCTGGGATATCGTCCTGCATCTGCACGCCGATGGCGCCGTGGTCGACTTCCCCGACATCGGCTGCGCCGCCTGGTGGCAGTTCACCGATCACCGCGCCGATCAGGTCACCGGGATCGAACATCTGGCTGCGGGTCATGACCTGTGCATCGACCAATCGGGCATACGGTTGAACACCGATGCCAAGGGCGGGCTGCGCGTGACCTGGACCGATCCGGCCGGCGCGGTCATCGCCACCGCGGCGCTGGACAGGCGCTAGGCGGACACCCCCCGCTAAAACCCCAAATATTGTGGCCGGAGCGTGACATCCCCCGGGGAATCCGCTATCAGCACAGGGGAACAATCACGGACGGACGGCATGACGGCTCAACCCGCCCCGCGCGAGGAATACGGCGCGGATTCCATCAAGGTCCTCAAGGGCTTGGACGCGGTGCGCAAGCGCCCGGGCATGTATATCGGGGACACCGACGACGGCTCGGGCCTGCACCATATGGTGTACGAGGTGGTGGACAACGGCATCGACGAGGCGCTGGCCGGTCACGCCACCCTGGTTTCCGTCAAGATTCACGCCGACAGCAGCGTCTCGGTGCGCGATAACGGGCGCGGGATTCCGACCGATATCCACCAGGAAGAGGGCGTCTCGGCGGCCGAGGTCATCATGACCCAGCTGCACGCCGGGGGTAAGTTCGACCAGAACAGCTACAAGGTCTCGGGCGGTCTGCACGGGGTCGGCGTTTCGGTGGTGAACGCGCTGTCCGACTGGCTGGAACTGCGCATCTGGCGCGGCGGCAAGGAATGGTACGCACGGTTCGAGAACGGCGACACCAAGATCCACCTGCGCGAGGAAGGCCCGGCCGAACCCGGCCAGAAGGGCACCGAGGTGCGCTTCATGGCCTCGGCCAAGACCAACCGGCCGGACGGCACCTTCTCGAACCTCGATTACGTCTTCAAGACGCTGGAGAACCGGCTGCGCGAACTCGCGTTCCTGAACTCGGGCGTCCATATCCTGATCGAGGATGAGCGCCCCGCCGAACCGCTGAAGACCGAATTCCTCTATGAAGGCGGCGTGCGCGAATTCGTGCGCTACCTCGACCGGTCCAAGAACCCGGTGATGCCCGAGCCGATCTTCATCTCGGGCGAGAAGGACGGGATCGGCGTCGAAGTGGCGATGTGGTGGAACGACAGCTACCACGAGAACGTGCTGCCCTTCACCAACAACATCCCCCAGCGCGACGGCGGCACCCATATGGCGGGCTTCCGTGGCGCGCTGACCCGGACGATCACCAAATACGCCCAGGAAAGCGGGATCGCCAAGAAAGAGAAGATCGCTTTCACCGGCGATGACGCGCGCGAGGGGCTGACCTGCGTGCTCTCGGTCAAGGTGCCCGACCCCAAATTCAGCTCGCAGACCAAGGACAAGCTGGTCAGTTCCGAGGTGCGCCCGGCGGTCGAGAACCTGGTCAACGAAAAGCTGAGCGAATGGTTCGAGGAGAACCCGGGCCCCGCCCGCCAGATCGTCGGCAAGATCGTCGAGGCGGCGCTGGCCCGTGAGGCCGCGCGCAAGGCCCGCGACCTGACGCGGCGCAAGACGGCGCTGGACGTGGCCTCGCTGCCCGGGAAACTGGCCGATTGCCAGGAACGCGATCCGGCGAAATCCGAACTCTTCCTGGTCGAGGGTGACTCGGCCGGCGGTTCGGCCAAGCAGGGCCGCTCGCGCCACAATCAGGCCGTGCTGCCCTTGCGCGGCAAGATCCTGAACGTGGAACGCGCGCGCTTCGACCGGATGCTGTCCAGCCAGGAGATCGGCACGCTCATCACCGCCATGGGCACCGGCATCGGCCGCGACGAATTCGACATCGGCAAGCTGCGCTACCACAAGATCGTCATCATGACCGACGCCGACGTCGACGGCGCGCATATCCGGACGCTGCTGCTGACCTTCTTCTTCCGGCAGATGCCGGCGCTGATCGAGGGCGGCTACCTCTACATCGCCCAGCCGCCGCTTTTCAAAGTGGCCCGCGGCAAGTCCGAGGTCTATCTCAAGGACCAGCCCGCGCTGGAGGATTACCTGATCCAGCAGGGGATCGAGGGCGCCGTGCTGAAGCTCAGCAATGGCGAAGAGATCGCCGGGGCCGACCTTCACCGCGTGGTCGAGGCGTCGCGCAGCTTCAAGCGCGTGCTTGATGCCTTTCCGACGCATTACCCGCGCAACATCCTGGAACAGGCCGCCATCGCCGGGGCCTTCGATCCGGGTAAGGCCGATGCCGACCTGCAGGCGGTGGCCAATACCGTCGCCCAGCGGCTGGACATGGTGGCCAAGGAATACGAGCGCGGCTGGTCGGGCCGCATCACCCAGGACCACGGCATCAAGCTGTCCCGCATCCTGCGCGGGGTCGAGGAGATCCGCACACTGGACGGTGCCGTCCTGCGGTCCGGTGAGGCGCGGCGCCTGGCCCAGGTCTCGCAGCAGCGGCGCGACGTCTATACCGATCCGTCGAAACTGGTGCGGCGCGATCGGTTCCAGACCATCCACGGGCCGATGGATCTGCTTCGGGCCATGCTGGAAGAGGGCGAGCGCGGCTTGTCTTTGCAACGCTACAAGGGTCTGGGCGAGATGAACCCCGAACAGCTGTGGGAAACCACGCTGGACCCCGAGGCGCGCACGCTGCTGCAGGTGCGCATCGAAGATGTCGCCGAGGCGGATGACATCTTCTCCAAGCTGATGGGCGACGTGGTGGAACCCCGCCGCGAGTTCATCCAGCGCAACGCGCTGAACGTGGAAAACCTGGACGCCTAAAGCGTCAGGTCGGCCTTGGCGCCAGCGGCGAGGGCATTGAGCCTCTCGCGGCTGGCGCAGAAGGACGGCGCCTCGGTCGTGGCATCCTTGCCGGACAGCTCACGCTCCCAGCGCGAGCATTTCCGGCTGTGCCAGCACAGCGCACAATTGCTCAGCATGTCCGACAGGCCCTGAGGGGTCAGCGCTTCGGTTTTGACCGCGGTGCTCAGGTCGATGCCCATCTTGGGGGCAATCGTCCAGACAGCGGCGGCGGGGCGGTTGATGAAATGCATGGACAACGGCGGTCTCTACGGTTCTGCTTGCCTCGGTCAACGGTTTGGCACTGGCAAAAACACACCCGTTACACGCACATTCCCCGGTTACTCGCCTATAGGGTGATTCATGTGCGAAATGGTTACTCGCCCATTAGTTGTGTTTGATTGTGGCGTCGTCAAGGCGCCTGTCCCGGGATTCCCGCCGTCAGACGCGGAAAGTTCATGCATCGGCGGCCGGATGCCGATCCGATGACGGCATCCGGGTGCTGAAAGGCGCGTGCGGGGTGGTCCTCAGGCGCTCAGCGCCTCGCGGCCATGCGGCTGGCCAAAGTCCGGCCGGGGCCCGATGGGGACGATCCGGTGCGGATTGATGGTGTCGTGGCTGTAATGGTAATGCCGCGTGATGTGGTCCATGAACACCGTCCCGGCGACGCCCGGCACCTGATAGAGGTCGCGGGTATAGGCCCAGAGGTTCGGGTATTCGATCAGCTTGCGCCGGTTGCATTTGAAGTGGCCGTGATAGACCGCGTCGAACCGCAGGAGCGTGGTGAAGAGCCGCCAGTCGCCCTCGGTCATCCGCGCGCCCATCAGATAGCGCGAGGTGGTCAGCCGATCCTCCAGCCAGTCGAGCGTCTCGAAGAGGGGGACAACCGCCTCGTCATAGGCCGCCTGAGTCGTGGCGAAACCGGCCTTGTAGACGCCGTTGTTCACCGTGTCGTAGATCCGCGCATTGACCGGCTCCAGCGCCGCGCGCAGATCCTCGGGCCAGAGGTCCAGATCGTTCCCGGTTATTTCGTCAAAAGCCGAATTGAACATGCGGATGATCTCGGACGATTCGTTCGACACGATCGTCCCGCGCTGCTTGTCCCACAGCACTGGCACCGTCACGCGGCCGGTCATCTTCGGATCGGCGCGGGTATAGACCTCGTGCATCGCCCGGGCGCCATGCAGCCGGTCGCCGGTCGCGCCGGGAAAGTCGGGGCGGAATTCCCATCCCTGTTCCAGCATGTCGGGATGCACGGCCGAGACGTCGATATGACCCTCCAACCCCTTGAGAACACGGAAGATCAGCGTGCGATGCGCCCAGGGGCAGGCATAGGAGACATAGAGGTGGTAGCGCCCGCTTTCAGCCTTGAAGCCGCCCTCGCCGGAAGGCCCGGCCGACCCGTCCGCCGTCACCCAGTTGCGCCAGCTCGCCTCGCTGCGCTTGAAGGCGCCGCCGGTGGATTTGGTGTCATACCATTGGTCGTGCCAGGTGCCGTCGATCAAACGTCCCATGAGAAACTCCTTTGCCCTTAACCTGAGCCCTGGGGCCCCGGGGTCAAGAAAAGCCGCCCCGGGAACCCCGCGCAGGCGTTGTGCGTTTGCGCAGGCTGGAGAAAAAAACGCGGTCGCGACAAATGGCTAACTTGTTTTCGTCATGATCGCCGTGAACCATGATGCCACGGGAATCGGGAGGCGCCCATGTTCGAATTTCTGCCGGAAGACATCCGCCGTGGCCTGCAGGCTGCCCAGACGCGCGCCCAGCGCAAAAGCTCGCGGCTGAGCGTGCATATGGGTGACGCCGCCTATCCGATCCTGCGCCTGTCCGAGACCGGCTTCGTGGTGGAATCGGGCCGCGTGCCGGTGCTGCGCGGTTTCGTCGACATCTACAACGGGCCGCGCCATATCCTGCAGGCGCTGGTCATCGGGGTGGAGGATGCGGAGGGCGAGCGCAGCTATGAATTCAAGCGCGAAACCGTGGTCCATTCGGCACCGATCCGCGATTACGCCGACGACCGGCCCGAGCATGGCGGCTTCCTGGCCAGCCCGATCTGACGGCTTTTTCGGGACTATCCGAATGAAGAAGGGGGCCCCGCGGCCCCCTTTGTCATGTCCTGCCGCTCATTGCAGATCGGCGAAGGCCTTTTGCAGGCGTTTCACCGCCTCCTCGATCCGCACCCGCGGCGTGGCGAGGTTGAAGCGCATGTAGCTGTCGCCGCCCAGGCCGAAGGTCGCCCCGTGGTTGACCGCCAGCTTGGCGTCCTGCTGGATGCGGCGGATCACCTCGTCCGTTTCCATCCCGGTGCCCGAGAAATCGACCCAGGCCAGATAGGTCGATTCCAGATCCATCGACCGCACGCCCGGAATGGCGTTCACGCCCGCGTCGAAGATCCGCCGGTTCCCGTCCAGATAGACCATCAGCGCATCGACCCATTCGGCGCCCTCGGGCGAATAGGCGGCGGTCTCCATGTTCAGGCCGAAGGAACTGGGCGAGATGCCGAGGCCCAGCATCGTCGCGCCAAACGCCGCGCGCAGCGTCGCATCGGGGATGATGACGTTGCCGTTGTGGGCGCCGGCGATGTTGAAGGTCTTGGTCGGCGCCGTCATCATCACCAGCCGGTCCAGCATGTCGGGCAGGGCCTTGATGGCCGGGACATGCGTCTGGCCGGGGAACAGCAGGTCGCAATGGATCTCGTCCGAGATCAGGATCAGGTCATGCGCCTTGCAGAACTCACCCAGCGCGCGCAGCTCGGCCTCGGTCCAGCAGCGGCCGCCGGGGTTGTGCGGGGACGAGATGACCACCAGCTTCTCATTCCCGGTCAGGCGCGACGCCGCATCCTCGAAATCCATCTCGTAGCGGCCGTCGACCAGCGCCAGCGGGCATTCGGTGACCGTCCGTCCCGCGGCTTTGATGATCCGCGCGAAGGCGTGATAGACCGGCGTGAACAGCACCACGCCTTCACCGGGCCTGGTCCAGGTATGCACGCACAGCGCCGTGCCGTTGACCAGCCCGTGGGTGGTGAAGATCCACTCGGGATCGACCGCCCAGCCGTGCCGCGTGCGCATCCACCAGTCGATCGAGGCCTTGTAGGCCGCGTCATCGCCGAAATAGCCGAACACCCCGTGGTCGACCATCGCCTGCAACTCGGCCGTCACGCAGGCGGGCGGCCGGAAGTCCATATCCGCCACCCACATCGAAATCCCTTCGTCGGGCGAAACCCCATAGAGGGATTCCATCATGTCCCATTTGGCCGAATGGGTGCCGCGGCGGTCGATGATCTCGTCGAAATTCATGCCAATCTCCTGAACCTGTGCAGCAGAATGCCCGCTGGGGCGACGGGCGCAAGAGTGAAACTGCCCGGCCCCGCCGTCCCGTTGCGTGCCGCATCGGGATCGCCTACATCAGGCGCATGACGCTGAAACACATCCTTCTGCATCCCGATCCGCGCCTGAAGAAGGTCTGCGCCCCTGTCGAGGGCGTGACGCCCGATCTGGGCAAGCTGGCCGAGGACATGCTGCAAACCATGTATGACGCGCCCGGCATCGGCCTGGCCGCGCCGCAGGTCGGCGTCATGCAACGCCTCTTTGTCATGGATTGCGTCAAGGGTCAGGACGAGGCCGCCAAGCCCATGGTGCTCATCAACCCCGAGGTCACCTGGACCTCGGAAGATCGTAGCACCTATGAGGAGGGATGCCTGTCGATCCCCGAGCAATTCGCCGAGGTGACGCGCCCGGCCCGGGTGCGGATGGCCTGGACCGGCCTCGACAACCAGCGGCACGAGGAGGAATTCGACGGGCTCTGGGCGACCTGCGCCCAGCACGAATTCGACCATCTGAACGGCAAGCTGTTCATCGACTACCTCGGCCCGATCAAGCGCCAGCTGATTACCCGCCGGATGGAAAAGTTCAAACGCGAACGCGCGCGGGGTTGAGGCGATGGGCCCGAAACCCGGCGGGCTGAGGATCGGTATCGCCGGCGCGGGCATGGGCGGATTGGCCGCCGGGATCGCCCTGACGCTGGCGGGCCATCGGGTCACGATCTGCGACAGGTTCGACGCCCCGCGCCCGGTGGGGTCGGGGCTGGTGTTGCAGCCGGTGGGCCAGCGGGTTCTGTCCTGGCTGGGATGCGGGGCGGCGGCCCGCGCGCTGGGCTCCCCGGTGCGGGTTCTGCACGGGGTCGAGGCGCGGACCGGCGCGGGCACGCTGAACGTGCGGTATGACCGGGCGGGCGCCGGGCTGCACGGGCTCGGCATGCACCGCGCCAGCCTGTTTCACGTGTTGCACGAAAGGCTCGTCTCGCTGGGCGTCACTGTCCTGCCCTCGGCCGAGGTGACCGGGCGCGCGGGGCAATCCCTGACCCTCGCCGATGGCCGATGCCTCGGCCCCTTCGACCTGATCGTCGACGCGCTGGGCGCGCATTCGCCGCTGACGCCCTTGCGGTCGCGGATCCTGCCCTATGGCGCCCTCTGGACCACGCTGCGCTGGCCCGAAACCGCGCTGCCCGACGACCGCCTCACCCAGCGCTATGTCGCGGCGCATCGGATGGTGGGCGTGTTGCCCATCGGTCGGATGCCGGACGACCCCCAACCCCTCGCCGCCTTCTTCTGGTCCTTGAAGGGCGCTGAATACGACGACTGGCAGCGCCAAGGCCTGATCCCGTGGAAGAGTGAAATCCTGTCGATCTGGCCCGAATTGTCGCCCTTCCTCGCCCAGATCACCGACCCGGCGCAGATGGTCTTCGCCCGCTACGCTCATGGCACGCTCTACCGCCCCTATGGCGAGGGCATCGTCCATATCGGCGACGCCTTCCACCGCGCCAGCCCGCAGCTGGGGCAGGGGGCCAACATGGCGCTGCTGGACGCGCTGGCGCTGGCAAGGGCGCTGGATCAGGCGGGGCCGGAGGATGCGCCCGCCCTCTATGCCCGGATCCGCCGCGGCCATGTCGCGGTGTTCCAGACCGCCAGCCGCTTCCTGACCCCGCAATACCAGTCCGACAGCCGCGCCGTCGCCTGGTTCCGTGACCGGATCGTGGCGCCCCTGGGCCGGGTGCCGCCGATGCCGCGGGTGATGGCCTCGATTGCTTCGGGCCTGATCGTGCCGCCTTTGGGCGGTGAGCCCTATCGCGACGGCCGACCTGTCCCGCCCGTCTGGGCGATGGACGAAGGCGAGGGCGGGTGGTAACCGGTCGCCATGTCCATCCTGCCCATCGTCCTGTTCCCCGACCCGATGCTGCGCCGGCCCTGCACGCCGGTCGCGGTGATCGATGACCGCATCCGGCAACTGGCCGCCGACATGCTGGAAACCATGTATGCCGCGCCCGGCCGGGGCCTTGCCGGGCCGCAAGTGGCGGTGCCGCTCAGGATCTTCGTCATGGACGTGACCTGGAAGGAGGGCACGCCCAGCCCCCGTGTCTGCATCAATCCGGTCATCCTGGACGCCTCGGAAACGCAGGCCGAGAATACCGAGGGCTGCCTCTCGATCCCCGGCATCCCGGCGCAGGTCTCGCGCCCCGACTGGATCGTGCTGCGCTACACCGACCTCGCGGGGCAGGAGCAGACCGAGCGCCTGACCGGGTTCGAGGCCGTCGCGGCCCAGCACGAACTCGACCACCTGAACGGCCGCCTCTGCATCGACCTGATGGACGAAGACAGCCGCACCAAAGCCTCGCCCGCCCTTGCCGCGATGGGAGCCCCCGCATGATCCGCCGTTGCCTGCCCTGGCCTGATGCCCGCCTGCGCACCCCGGCCGCCCCGGTCGAGGCCGTGACCGACGAGGTCCGCGCGATCTGGACCGACATGATCGACACGATGGAGGCGATGCCGGGCGTGGGCCTCGCCTCGCCGCAGATCGGGGTGATGCTGCGGCTGGCGGTGGTCGATGCGTCCGAGGGGCGCGGTCAGGCGGTGCGGATGGCCAATCCCGAGGTGCTGCACGCCTCGGTGCAGCTGCGTCCGCACGAGGAAGCCTCGCCCAACCTGCCCGGGGTCTCGGCCCTGATCGAGCGGCCGCGGGCGGTGACGGTGCGGTTCCTGAACGATCAGGGCATGGTCGAGGAAAGGGATTTCGTCGGCCTCTGGGCGACGAGCGCGCAACATCAGATCGACCACCTGAACGGCCGGATGTATTTCGACCGGCTGGGCAAGGTGAAGCGCGACATGCTGCTGCGCAAGGCAAGGAAGATGGGCTGACAGCCCACCCTACGGGAGGCGACGATGAAGGTCATTTTCATGGGCACGCCGGAGTTCTCCGTGCCGGTGCTGGAGGCGCTGCATCAGGCGCATGAGGTGGTCTGCGTCTATTGCCAGCCGCCCCGCCCCGCCGGTCGCGGCAAGCAGGAACGTCCGACCCCGGTGCATGCGAAGGCGCTGGAGCTGGGCCTGCCGGTGCGCCACCCGGCCCGGCTGAAGGATCCCGCCGATCAGGCGGATTTCGCCGCGCTGGGGGCCGATGTGGCGGTGGTCGTGGCGTACGGCCTGATCCTGCCGCAGCCGGTGCTGGACGCGCCGAAACTTGGGTGCCTCAACATCCATGCCTCGCTGCTGCCGCGCTGGCGGGGGGCGGCGCCGATTCACCGGGCGATCATGGCGGGGGATGCCGAGACCGGGGTCTGCATCATGCAGATGGAGGCGGGGCTGGATACTGGGCCGGTGCTGCTGCGCGAGGCGATGGCCATCGGCGCGACCGAGACCACCGCCGAATTGCACGACCGCCTGTCGGCGCTGGGCGCGCGGCTGATCCTTCAGGCGCTGGACCGGCTGCCCAGCCTCACGGCCGTCCCACAGCCCGGGGAGGGCGTCACCTACGCCGCCAAGATCGACAAGGCCGAGGCGCAGGTGGATTGGACCGCCCCGGCCACGCAGATCGCCCGCCAGATCAACGGCCTCTCGCCCTTTCCGGGCGCCTGGTGCGACACGCCATCGGGGCGGCTGAAACTGCTGAACGCCGAAGCCACCGACGAGACCGGCCCCCCCGGCACGATCCTCCACGGCCTGACCGTGGCCTGCGGCAACGGCGCCGTCGCCATCACCCGCGCCCAGCGCGAGGGCAGGCGGCCGATGGAGGCCGAGGAATTGCTGCGCGGCCTGGGGTGGGAGCCGGGAACGCGGCTTTAGCCTTCCGGCACGAAATGGGCGAAACGGGCCTGCTGGGCGATCAGCACCGCCTGCGTCCGGCTTTGCACCCCCAGCTTGCGCATGATCGCCGTGACATGCGCCTTCACCGTCGTCTCGGCGATCGACAGCTCGAAGGCGATCTGCTTGTTCAGCCGCCCCTGACAGAGCAATTCCAGGATTTTCGCCTGCTGCCGGGTCAGTTGCGCCAGCCGCCCGACCGCCTCGGCCGCGCCGTCGTCGGCCTCGTCGGCGACGCCCTCGGGCAGCCAGGTCTCGCCGCGACCCAGCGCCTCCAGCGCGGCGCGGAAACTCTCGCGGCCCGCATGTTTCGGCACGAAGCCCGCGGCGCCTGCCGCCAGCCCGGCGCGGATCAGCCGCGGTTCGGCCATGGACGACACCACCAGCACCGGGATCTCGGGATGCGTGGTGCGCAGGCGGATCAGCCCGTCCAGCCCCTCGACATCCGGCAGGTCCAGATCCAGCAGCACCAGCTCCGGCCGGGGCGGGGCCTCCAGCCGGTCCAGCGCGGCGCCCAGCGAATGGGCGGCGTCGACCTCGACCACCCCGGCGATGCCGCGCAGGGTCAGGGCCAGCGCGTCGCAGAAAAGCGGGTGGTCATCGACGATCAGGGCGCGGGCGAAGGAGTCGAGGGGCGGCATGGCTGTCTCCGGCTAACCGACCCCCACGATAGCAGCCCGCCCGCCGTCCCGAAACCGCCACGAAAGTCCCCCGGCAGCGCGCGCCCATGCGACCAAGGTCTGACAGACCAAAGCCTGCTTTCGCTGCCTGACGCGCTGTCCTATGGTGCCCGCGACTTGGGGAGGGAACCAGCATGCAGATGAACGACAGCCGCCTGATCGCCGCGCCGCCCGCCGTGGTCTGGGCCGCGCTTCTGACCCCGGAGGTGCTGAAAGCCGCGGTGCCGGGCTGCGAGGAACTGACCGGCAGCGTCGCCGAAGGCTATGAAGCCGCGGTGGTGCAGAAGGTGGGGCCGGTGAAGGCCCGCTTCACCGGCCTCGTGACCTTCGCCGATATCGTCGAGGGCCAGAGCCTGACGCTGCAGGGCGAGGGCAAGGGCGGCGCCGCCGGTTTCGCCAAGGGCGAGGCCAAGGTGGCGCTGGAACCGGCGACGCTGGAGGACGGGACCGAGGGCACCAAGCTGACCTATGCCGTCGACGCCAAGGTCGGTGGCAAGCTGGCGCAGCTGGGCAGCCGGATCATCGATGGTTTCGCCCGCAAGATGGCGGATGAATTCTTCAGCCGCTTCGCCGATGCCGTCGAGGGCCCGAAGGATTCGCCGGACGCCGAGGCCGAGGCCCCGGTCGAGGGCGAGGCGCCGAAAAAGGGCTGGTTCAAGCGGATGCTGGGTTCGGACTAAAGCCCCGCCAACGGATCGACGCCGATCACCAGCGGGTGCAGCCAGATCAGCAGCGCCCAGACGGCCACCCCCGCCAGCATCGGCACGAGGCGCGGGGGGCCGGGCCGCCATCGACCCGTCAGCAGCCCTGCAAGCGGCACGATCAAGGTGTTCCGCGACAGAGCCTCCCACTCGGGCATCTGGCGCCGCTTGCGCCGGTCGATGGCGGCCATCCCGGCCAGCGCGAAGAGGCCCATCGGCGCGAAGAGCAGCAGATGCGCCAGATCGCCATTGGCGATGGCATGGGCAAAGGCCCAGAGCGCCAGCGCCCAGAGGACCGGATGCCGCGTGACACCGGCGATGCCGGGCCGGGCCGGATCGAAGGGCGCGGCGCGTGAGCCGAAGCTGAGGGGATTGGTCCCGGCCAGCGCCCCCGCGACCAAGAGGCAGGCTCCCAGCATCAGCGCCCCCGCCACCCAGACCTGCCAGGGCGCCGGATCCCAGAGGGCGACATAGGGCGCCCGCCCCGCCGCGACGATCACCCAGACCAGCAGCAGGATGGACAGCGCCGAATAGGCGAGGCCAAATCCGGCATGCCCCAGCCGGGCCACCAGCGGCGCCTTCAGCCCCGGCCGCGCGGTCAGCGCATGCGAGCCGATGAACACCGCCATCGCCAGCGCGAAATTCCCCCAGCCCTCCATGCCGTCCCCCGTCTGCAGCGATTGACCCTGCCCCGATTTCCCCGACAATGCCACCCGACGCAACCGGAGATTGCCATGCGAACCGAACCCGGCCCCGATGGCCAGCCCCGCTGCTGGTGGTGCCTGTCGACCGACCAATATGTGGCCTATCACGACGACGACTGGGGCTATCCCGTCGCCGACGACCGCCGGCTGTTCGAGAAACTGACGCTCGAGGCCTTCCAGTCCGGCCTCAGCTGGCGCACCATCCTGGAAAAGCGCGACGGCTTCCGCGCCGCCTTTGCCGGGTTCGACGCGGCGACGGTCGCCGCCTTCACCGAGGCCGATGTGGAGCGCCTGCTGCAGGACAAGGGCATCGTCCGCCATCGCGGCAAGATCGAGGCCACGATCAACAACGCGCGGCGGCTGCTTGACCTGCAGGCCTCGGGCACCAGCTTTGCCGCCTATCTGTGGTCCTTCGAGCCGCGCGATCCGGGCCCTGTCGGGGCCTCGACCACGGCCGAATCGCTGGCCATGTCCAAGGACCTGAAGAAACGCGGCTGGAAATTCGTGGGACCGACGACGATCTACGCCTTCATGCAGGCCGCCGGGGTGGTGAACGACCACCTGCCGGATTGCAGCCATCACGCCAAATCGGTCGCCGCCCGCGCCGCTTTCGAAAGACCTGCGGCGTGAGCCTGACCGGGATCCCGCTCAGTTACGAGCCGCTGGTCGCCCCGGCCCGCCCGCGTCGCCAGATCTGGCGCACGCTCCTGGGTCTGGCGATCACCGGCGCGGTCTATTTCGGCTGGATGGTCGGGCTGGCGATGCTGGCCGCGTGGTATCAGGGCGTGCCCTTCGACCGGCTGCTTTACCGCGTCGCCACCGGGGCCGATCCCTGGGGAATGATCCTGCTGCTGGGCGGATTTCTGGGTGGCTGGATCGGTGTCTGGGTGGCGATCCGCCTGTTGCACCGGCGGCGGCTGGGCAGCCTGCTGGGCCGGGCGCCCGCGGTGCTCAGGGATTTCGTCACCGGGGTGGTGATCCTGGCGCTGATCGGCGGCGGGCTCACGCTGGTGATGATGCCGATGCTGCCGCCCCTGACCCTGCGGCCCGATGTTCCGGTCTGGCTGGCCTTCCTGCCGCTCGCCTTGCTGGGTGTTCTGGTCCAGACCGGGGCCGAGGAACTGCTGTTCCGTGGCTATCTGCAAAGCCAGCTTGCCGCGCGCTTCGTCCGGCCGCTGATCTACCTGACGCTGCCCGCGATCCTGTTCGGCCTTGCCCATTACAACGCCGAGGAACGCGGCGCCGACGCCTGGCTGGTCGTCGGCTCGACCGCGCTGTTTGGCCTGATCGCGGCGGATGTGACGCAACGGACCGGCAATCTGGGCATGGCCTGGGGCCTGCATTTCGCCAACAACGTGCTGGCGATGCTGGTGCTCAGCGTCACCGGCGCGCTGAACGGGCTGGCGCTGTTCGAGGCGGGCACCCTCGCGCCCGACATGGCGCGGCCGCTTCTGGTGGCCGACATGCTGGTCACCGTGGCGGTCTGGGCAGTCTGCCGGCTCTGGCTCAGACGCCGCTGATGTTGCAATCCCTGAGGACCCGGCCTATCTGGACCCAACAGCAGGGGGAGACCCGATGAACTGGATCACCAACTACGTCCGCCCGACGATCAACTCGCTCTTCTCGCGCCGCGAGGTGCCCGAGAACCTGTGGACCAAATGCCCCGAATGCGGGACGATGTTGTTCCACCGCGAGCTGACCGACAACCTTCAGGTCTGCACCAACCCGTCCTGCCAGCACCATCTGCCGATCAGCCCGCGCGACCGCTTCAAGGCGCTGTTCGACGGCGGGATCTTCGGTGAGGTCGCGGTGCCCGAGCCGGTCGCCGACCCGCTGCAATTCCGCGACCAGAAGAAATATCCCGACCGGATGAAGGCCGCGCAGAAGGCCACCGGCGAGAAAGAGGCGATGCTGGTCGCCGAGGGCGAGATCGGCCGCCAGCTGGTCGTCGCCGCGGCGCAGGATTTCAGCTTCATGGCCGGGTCCATGGGCATGTATGTCGGCAACGCCCTGATCGCCGCCTGTGAACGCGCGGTGGAACGCCGGGCGCCGCTGGTGGTCTTTGCCGCTGCCGGGGGCGCGCGCATGCAGGAAGGGATCCTGTCCCTGATGCAGATGCCGCGCACCACGGTTGCCATCCAGATGCTCAAGGAAGCGGGCCTGCCCTATATCTGCGTGCTGACCCATCCGACCACCGGCGGCGTTACCGCCAGCTACGCCATGCTGGGCGATATCCAGATCGCCGAGCCGAACGCGCTGATCTGCTTCGCCGGGCCCCGGGTCATCGAACAGACCATCCGCGAGAAACTGCCCGAAGGCTTCCAGCGCGCCGAATATCTGCTGGACCACGGCATGCTGGACCGCGTCACCAACCGCAACCAGATGCGGGGCGAGCTTATCACCATCCTGCGCATGCTGTCCGGCCTGCCGCCCGCCGTTGCGGGCGAGCTTCCCGCCCCGGCCGAGGGCGCCGATTCCATCGCCGCCGCCCCTTCGGCCGCGGAAACGGGTGAGCCCTGATCGTGACCGCTTCTACCTCGGACGCCATCCTGCAACGCCTGATGGCGCTGCACCCGAAGATCATCGACCTGACGCTGGACCGCGTCTGGGCGCTGTTGGAAAAGCTGGGCAATCCCCAGAACGACCTGCCGCCGGTGATCCATGTCGCGGGCACCAACGGCAAGGGCTCGACCCAGGCGATGATCCGCGCCGGGCTGGAGGCCGCGGGCAAGACGGTGCATGCCTATACCTCGCCGCATCTGGCGCGGTTTCACGAACGCATCCGCGTGGCGGGCGAGCTGATCTCGGAACCCGACCTCGCCGCGCTGCTCGATGAATGCGAGGCGGTGAACGGCGGCACGCCGATCACCTTCTTCGAGATCACCACCTGCGCCGCGATCCTGGCCTTCGCCCGCACCCCCGCGGATTACCTGCTGCTGGAAGTGGGCCTTGGCGGGCGCCTCGACGCGACGAACGTGGTGGCGAAACCGGCGCTGACCATCATCACTCCGGTGTCGATCGACCATCAGCAATATCTGGGCGAGACGCTGGCCGAGATCGCGGGCGAAAAGGCCGGGATCCTCAAGCGCGGCGTGCCCTGCGTGGTCGGTCCCCAGGCCGAGGACGCGCTGGCGGTGATCGAAAGCAAGGCCGAGCGTCTGGGCGCGCCGCTGATCGTCGCCGGTCAGCACTGGTTCGCCTTCGAGGATGCCGCGCGGCTGGTCTTCCAGGACGAGAACGGGCTTCTGGACCTGCCGCTGCCCAACCTGCCCGGCCCCCATCAGATCGAGAATGCCGGCGCCGCGCTGGCCGCGCTGCGGCACCTCGGTTTCGACGCCGATGCCTGCGAGGCGGCGGTGACCGAGGCCTTCTGGCCCGCCCGGATGCAGCGGTTGCGCCAGGGGCCGCTGGTCGACCACGCGCCCGAGGTCGAGCTTTGGCTCGATGGCGGGCACAACCCGGCCGCGGGTCAGGCCATCGCCGCCACGCTGGACCGTCTGCCGCAGCGACCGACGCGGATCATCTGCGGCATGCTGAACACCAAGGACGTGAAGGCCTTCATGCGCCCGCTGGCGGGACACGCCGATGGCCTCTACGCCGTGTCGATCCCGGGCGAGCCCAATACGCTCAGCGCCGAGGCCACGGCCGAAGCGGCCAGCGCCGCCGGTCTCAGCGCGCAGACCGCGGGTTCGGTGCTGGAAGCGCTGGAGGCCATCGTCGCCGAGGTGCCGCAGGCCCGCGTGCTGATCTGCGGTTCGCTGTACCTCGCCGGGGCGATCCTGCGCGAGAACGGCTGAACCGGGGCCACCGCTGCGAGTGAAAAAACCCGTGACGCCAGCGCGTCACGGGTTTTCGCGTCTCAGGCCGGTCGCTCAGTTCGGCGCGGCATAGACATAGCCGGGGAGCGGGCTCGCCTCGGTCGAGCCATTGCCCAGCTGCCCCGAGTCGTTGGCCCCCCAGCACAGCGCATCGCCGGTGCTGTTGATGATGCCGCAGCTGTGCATTCCCCCGGCCGACAGCTGGTCCATCGGCGTTTCCGCCGCCGCGACCATCACCGGCCGCCAGCGGTTGCTCATCGTGCCGTCGCCCAACTGCCCCGCTGCGTTGTTACCCCAGCAATAGGCGCTGCCGTCCATGGCCAGGGCGCAGGAATGCAGACCCCCGGCGCTGACCTGGACGATGCTCTGCACCGGCAGCCGCAGCACGCGCACCGCCTGCAGGCGGTCGGTGAACGACCCGTCGCCCACCTGGCCCGAGCTGTTCGACCCCCAGCAGAAGACGTTGTTGAAATTGTGCACGGCGCAGGTGTGGTTGCTCCCGGCCGAGATCTGGCGCACCCGACCGAAGGGGATCACGTTGGTCGGCTGGTTGCGGTTCGTGGTGGTGCCGTCGCCCAGCTGGCCCGCGGCATTCTCGCCCCAGCACAGGACCATGCCCGTGTCGCGCAGGGCGCAGGTATGGTTGCCCCCGGCGGTCAGCGCCACGACGCGGCGCAGACCGATCACGCTGACCGGGGTCAGGCGGTCGGTGAAGCTCCGGTCGCCCAGTTGCCCCGACCCGTTCGCGCCCCAGCACGAGACGGTGCCGTTGGTGTGCAGTGCGCAGCTGTGCTGGGCCCCGGTCACGATCTGCGCCACGCGCCGCAGCCCGGGCACGCTCACCGGGCGCCAGCGGCCCTGCGTGGTCCCGTCGCCGACCTGGCCCGCGTTGTTGCGGCCCCAGCAATAGGGGCGCCCGTTCTCGCGCAGGGCGCAGGTGTGGAAATCCCCCAGCGCGATGTCGCGCGAATAGACCGGGATCGGCTGCGGGTTCAGCTGATCGTCGTTCGAGGCATTGCCGACCTGGCCATTGACGTTGTCGCCCCAGCAAAAGAGCGACCTGTCCCGGGTGCGTGCGCAGCTATGGGCGCCGCCCGCCACGATCTGCGGTCGGCTGATGATCGTCAGCGGCTGCGCGGCCGAGGTCGAACCGGCGAAGAGGCCGTCGCCGCCATAGACCGCTGTGATGGCGCTGCTGCCCATCGGCAGGGTGGCGGCATCGACGCTGGCCCGCCCGGTGATGTCCAGCGCGCCGGTGGCGACTTCCACGCCGTTGCTGCGGAAGCTGACGCTGCCGGTCGGCGTGCCGCCAGGCCCGCTCACCACGGCGGTGAAATTCGTCGGCTCCTGAAAATAGCCGAGCGGCGGCACGGTGAGCGCGGTGGTGGTGGCGACCTGCGTGGTCTCCAGGATGACGGTGAGGGTGATGTCACCCTCCTCGCCGCTGTAGCCGGCGACGGCGATCTGGTACTCGACCCCGGCCGAGGCCACGAACGCGACCTGCGACTGGTAGAGGCAGGTGTCGTCATCCTCGCCCACCAGAGCCAGCGCGTTGACCGCGGCACCGGTAAAGACCGCCAGAACGGTGTCGAAATCGCTGCCGCAGGTGTTGACGGTCAGTGTTCCATTGCTTGCCGGGGTGAAGCGCCACCAGACCGCATTGGCGTCGCTGAAACCCTCGATCACCGGCTGTCCGGCCTCAGGGGTGGCGTCGATCGTGGTGCCGGTGACGGTCCCCGGGGCGGCGATGGTGATGCGGTTGGCGAAATCGTCGTTCGCCGGACGGACCACCACCCGCGGCACGATGGTCAGCGTCCGGGCGGCCGAGGCCGAGGCTGTGAACCCGGCGCTGCCCAGGAAATGCGCGGTGATCTGGTAGCTGCCGACCGGCAGCGTGGCGACGCTGAGGCGGGCCTGCCCTTGGGCATCGAGCGCACCCTGGCCGATCTCGATCCCGTTACGGCGGAAGCTGACCAGGCCGTTCGCCACCCCCTGCGCGGCGCTGACCGAGGCCTGCAGAAGCACCGTATCGCCCACGGTCGCCTGCGCGCCGTTGCCGGGCGAGACCAGCGCCGTGGTCGTCGCCGCGGGCGCCGCCGGGGTCACCGCCAGGTTCAGGGCGATGGTGCCGCTGGCGTCGAGCTTGCCTGCGACGGCGATCTGGTATTCGGTCCCGGCCAGCGCCTGGAAGGTGACGCTGGCGTTGAGGCCGCAGGAATCGTCATTCTCGGCAACCGGGGTCAGCGCGTCGAGCGCCGCGCCGGTAAACACCGCCAGCACCGAATCGAAGCCGCTGCCGCAGGTACTGATTGTCAGCTGGCCGTTGACCGTGGGCGTAAAGCGCCACCAGACGGTATTGGTCGCACCGGCCGGAAGGATCGGCTGCCCGGCCTCGGCGGTGGCGTTGACGTTCGTTCCGGCCAGGGTGCCCGGCGCGGCGACCAGCGTGCGGTTGGCGAAATTGTCGTTGACCGGGGCGCCGCCGGTGCCGACCTCGGGCCGGTAGGCGGCGACCGCCTCGCGCACGGCGTTCAGCCAGCGGGCCGCATTGGCCGCGCCCGGGTTGCCCGCCAGGATGCCGGTGGTCTGTCCGTTGTAGGTGACTTCGGGGTTCGAGAACTGGTTGATCCGGGTGCAGCTGACGCCCTGGTCCGAGCAGCGGTTGGCATAGGCCATGATCGTGCGAAACCGCGAGGGCACGTCGACATAGCCGTATTGATCCTGCGAATTCGGCGGCGCGGGGCTGACCACATAGCGGTCGTGGTTGACCCCGGCATTATGCCCCAGTTCATGCGCGAAGGTATGGTTCGAGATGCAGTTCACCGCCGTCACGGAATAGCCCAGATGGTCCGTCGCGGCGGTGGGCACGTCGGGCAGGTAGCCGATGCCGCAATACTGGCCCGAGGCCGAAACCAGCAGCGACACCAGATCGGCCCCGCGCGCGTCGCGCTCGGCATGGACGGTCTGGAAGCCGGGCTGCGTGCCCAGCCGCAGGTCGGCCAGCATGGTCTCCATGTCGGTCTCGGCGTAGTTCTGCACCTGGACCAGGCCGACCAGCCGGTACTGGATCAGCACATTGCTGCTGGTAAAACCGGTATTGGCCAGCGAAATCGCCAGGTTCGCCGCGCTCTCGATCCCCGAGGAGGCGGCCGGGGTATAGGCCACCAGCACGTCGATGGTGGTGACGGTGTCCGACTGCGCCCGCCCGGCCGGCAGTGCCGGGGCGGCGTCGTGCAGCGCGCCATGGTCCTCGTCATGCGGCGGGTGTCCCTCGCTGGGGAAGCCCGCGCCGTCCAGTTCGGTGATGCGGTGGAGGCCGCCCGGGGCGATCGGGTCGATGCGGTAGCTGCGGGGCTCGGTGCCGCCGATCTCCACATGGCCGGTGACGGTGCCGTCGCGGATCACCAGATTGGCCAGCGCCTCGACCGGGTCCTGCGCGGTGCCGGTCCAGACATAGCCGCCGCCGAACGCCTCGGAGATCGAGCTGCGCTGGAAATCCACCACGAGGCCGGGGAACAATTCGATCCGCACCTGGGTCGGCTGCGGCACCTGTTCCAGCCGTCCGGGCTGCTGGTCCCTGCCGAGCGGGGCGATGGTATCGGCCAGATAGGCCTGATCGAGGATGACGTCGCGCGCGCGGCTGGTCGCCAGAAACGGCGGGGCGGTATCCGCCGCATTGGACCGCAGCGCGGAGGGCGTGGTGAAAAGCCCGTCGGCTGCCGCAGTCTGGGTAAACGCAAGAACCAGGAACAGAAGGACGAGAAGGCGGCGGGAAAACGAATACATGGGGCCTCGAATCAGGGGGCTCGGACAACATTCGCGCCTTTATAACAAGGGTTCGAAGCCGCTCCAGACCGCAAAGCTCCGCAATTCCGCCAAAATCCCGCAAAAACTGGCGCGTCCCGGAAACTCCGGCGTTCCCTTGGTCCTGCAACGGCGGCGGGCGGGGCATCCCCTTGGCCGTTGCGGCGGGGCGCGATGTTCCGTAACCCTGCCTCATGTCGCTCAGCCTTGTCCGCCTGACCCTGTCGCGCTTTCGCTCGCATCCGCGGGCGGAACTGGCGTTCGACGGGCGCGTCGTGGTGCTTTACGGCGACAACGGCGCGGGCAAGACCAACCTGCTGGAGGCCATCTCGCTGCTGTCGCCCGGCCGCGGCCTGCGCCGGGCCGCGCCCGAGGAGCTGGGCGCGCAGCCCGCCGGTCTGGGCTGGAAGATCGAGGCCGAGATCGACCTCCAGGGCACCGGGCACGAGATCGAGACCGCCGCCGCCCCCGGCCAGCCGCGCAGCGTGCGCATCGACGGCAAGGCGGCGGCGCAATCGGCACTGGGGCGGCTGGCGCCGATGCTCTGGCTGACGCCCGCCATGGACCGGCTCTGGATCGAGGGGGCCGAGGGGCGGCGGCGTTTTCTGGACCGGCTGGTGCTGGGTTTCCAGCCCGACCATGCCGAGGCCTCGCTGGCCTATGACAAGGCGATGCGCGAACGAAACCGCCTGCTGCGCGAGGGGGTGACCGACGCCCGCTGGTACGCCGCGCTTGAAGCGCAGATGGCCGAGGCGGGCGCCCGGGTGACCGAGGCGCGGCGCGCGACCCTCGACCGGCTCGCCGCGGCGCAGGACCCGGACAGCCCCTTCCCGCAACCCGACCTCACGCTGGCCGATGACAGCCCCGCGGATCTGGCCACGGCGCTGGCCGAGAACCGGCGCCGGGACCTCTCGGCCGGGCGCACGCTGGTCGGGCCGCATCGCGCCGACCTTGCCGCGCTCTGGGCGGCGCGGGGGCGGGTGGCGGCGCAATGTTCGACCGGCGAGCAGAAGGCGCTGCTGATCTCCACCCTGCTGGCCCATGCCCGGGCGCTGCACGCAGACCGCGGCCACGCGCCCTTCCTGCTGCTGGACGAGGTGGCGGCGCATCTCGACGACGGGCGGCGCGCGGCGCTTTACGATGCGCTCTGCGCCATGGGGGTGCAGGCCTTCCTCACCGGCACCGGGCCCGAACTCTTCACCCCCCTCGGCGCGCGGGCGCAGGCGCTGCGCCTGTCCGAAACCGTGGGCGACACGCAGATCACGGAGACAGAGCTATGAAACCGCAACGCATCACCCTGGTCACGCTGGGCGTGGCCGATCTGGAGCGCGCCCGCGCCTTCTATGCCGCGCTGGGCTGGGAGCCGCAGGAAACCAATCCCGGCGTGATCTTCTACGATCTCGGCGGGATGAAGATGGGCCTCTTCGGTCTGGACCCGCTGGCCGAGGATCAGGGCCGCAAGGGCGCCGCGCTGGGCACCGGGGCGATGACGCTGGCGCAGAATTTCGACAGCCGCGCGGCGGTGGACGCCGCTTTCGCGCAGGCGCTGGCGGCCGGGGCCACGGCATTGAAGACGCCCGAGGCGGTGTTCTGGGGCGGCTATTCCGGCTATTACGCCGATCCCGACGGGCATGTCTGGGAACTGGCCCACAACCCCTTCTGGCCGCTCGACGCCGAAGGGCGGCTGGCCTAGGCTGAGGGCTGCGGCAGGGCAGGGGTGGCATGCGGCGGACACGCAAATGGTGGCTCGATTACCTCTGGCGCCGCAGGCGCCAGCTGCGGCTGGCCCGGGCCCTGCGCAAGCGCCGTGAGCTGACGCCGCTGGTGGACCGGACCGAGGCGATCCGCACAGGCGACGTGCTGGCCTTCACCACGCTCAGGAACGAGATCCAGCGCCTGCCGCATTTCCTGACCCATTACCGGGCGCTGGGCGTGCGGCATTTCCTGATGGTCGACAACGACAGCGACGACGGCAGCCGCGATTACCTCGCCGATCAGCCGGATGTCTCGCTCTGGCACACCAGCGCCAGCTACCGGGCATCCCGTTTCGGGGTCGACTGGATGCAGGGGCTTCTGTCGCGCCACGGCCGGGGTCATTGGTGCCTCAGCGTCGATGCCGACGAGCTGCTGGTCTATCCCCATCACGACACCCGCCCGCTGCCCGCGCTGTGCGATTTCCTCGAGGACGAGGGCGAGGTGGCTTTCGGTGCGCTGATGCTGGACCTCTATCCCAAGGGGCCGCTCGATCAGGTCGCCTATCGCCCCGGGCAGGACCCGGTCGAGGTTCTGGCCTGGTACGACAGCGCCAATTACACGATCACCCGCAAACCGGATACCAAGGCGCTGTGGATCCAGGGCGGGCCCCGGTCGCGGGCGTTCTTCGCCGATCAGCCGGAACGCGGGCCAACGCTGGCCAAGATCCCGCTGGTCAAATGGCATTGGCGCTATGCCTATCTCAATTCGACGCATGTGTTGCTGCCGCGCCCGCTGAACCGGGTTTATGAAACCGACGGGGGCGAGAAAGTGTCGGGCGTGTTGCTGCACACCAAATTCCTGCCCGGCATCGGCGCCAGATCGGCCGAGGAAAAGACCCGCCGCCAGCATTTCGGCGATCCCGGGGTGTTCGATCCCTATTACGACGCGCTGATTGCCGCGCCTGATCTGTGGACCCCCTATTCAACGCCCTATCGCGGCTGGCGCGCGCTGGAGGCCGAAGGCCTCATGTCGCGTGGCCGCTGGGGCTGAGGGCGGGGCGTCACCAGCCGCGGAAGTTTTCGGTTTCCAGCCGATTCCCACTCCGGTAGTTTCGGGGGAAACCCCAAAGGGACAGACAATTGGGCATCCTCACCTCCTATCGGCTGCGGCTGATGCGCCGGCGCTGGAAGATCCGCGCCCGGCTGAAGGGACGTGAGTTGCAGCCGCTGGCCGATCGCACCGATCAGATCAGCAGGAACGCCATCCTGCTTTTCGCCACGCTGAGGAACGAAAAGCCGCGCCTGGCCTATTTCCTGAAATACTACCGCGCGCTGGGCGTGGAGCATTTCCTCATCGTCGATAACGGCTCGGACGACGGCTCGGCCGAGTATCTGGCCCAGCAGCCCGATACCTCCGTCTGGCGGGCCGAGGCGAGTTACAAGGCCTCGCGCTTCGGCATGGACTGGATGAACGGGCTGCTCCGGCGTTACGGGCACGGACATTGGGCGCTGACCGTCGATGTGGACGAATTCTTCCTCTATCCCCATTGCGACACGCGCCCGCTCAGGGCGCTGACCGACTGGCTGGACGATGCCGGGCTGCGCAGCTTCGGCACGCTGCTGCTGGATGTCTATCCCAAGGGGCCGGTCGGCGATCAGCCCTGCCTTGAGGGCCAGAACCCGCTGGAGATCGCCGGCTGGTTCGACAGCGGCAATTACGCGATCACCCGCAACCACCGTTTCCGCAACCTCTGGATCCAGGGCGGCCCCCGGGCGCGCGGCTATTTCGCCGACAAACCCCGGGCCGCGCCCGCGCTGAACAAGATCCCGCTGGTCAAATGGCACCGCAGCTTCGTCTATGTCAGCTCGACCCATATGCTGCTGCCGCGCGGGCTGAACCTGACCTATGACACGCTGGGCGGCGAGAAGGCCTCGGGCTGCCTGCTGCACACCAAATTCCTCGCCACCCTCAGCGACAAGGTGCGTGACGAGATGGCGCGCGGCCAGCATTACGCCGAAAGCCGCGAATATCAGGCCTATGCCGTCGGGATCGCCGATCGCACCGACCTCTGGACCAAATGGTCGGAACGCTTCATCAACTGGCGACAGCTCGAGATCATGGGGCTGATGTCGAAAGGAAACTGGGCGTGAGCGCGCGGCTGGGCTTCATCATGCTGGTGCATCAGGCGCTGGACCGCGCGGCGCAGGTGGCGCGGTTCGTCGCGGGCACCGGCAGTCCCGTGGTGATCCATGTCGATGCCCGCACCCCCGCCACCCAGCGCGAGGGGCTGGTGCAGGCGCTGGCCGACCTGCCGCAGGTGCGCTTCTGCAAGCGGCACCGCTGCGACTGGGGCACCTGGTCGCTGGTGGCGGCCATGCAATCGGCCGCCGAGCTGCTGCTCAGGGACTTCCCGGGGGTGGAGCGGGTCTATGCGATGTCCGGCGCCTGCCTGCCGCTCAGGCCGGTGGCCGAGCTTCAGGCCTGGCTCGACCGCCATCCCGACACCGATTTCATCGAATCGGTCAATGTGGCGGATGTGAACTGGACCAAGGGTGGGCTGAACGAGGAACGCTTCACCCTCTGGTTCCCGGTCGGCTTCAAGCGCAACAAATGGGTCTTCGACCGGCTGGTCGATGCCCAGCGGTTGCTCCCCGTGAAACGCGACATCCCCGACGGGATCGTGCCGCATATGGGCAGCCAATGGTGGTGCCTGACGCGCGAGACGCTGGAGGCGATCCTCAAGGACCCGATGCGCCCGGTCTATGACCGCTATTTCCGGCGGGTCTGGATCCCGGACGAAAGCTATTTCCAGACCCTGGTCCGGCTGCACGCCCGGCGGATCGAAAGCCGCTCCTTGACGCTGGGCAAGTTCGACCATCAGGGCAAGCCGCATGTCTTCTACGACGACCATCTGACGCTGCTCAGGCGGTCCGACTGCTTCATGGCCCGCAAGATCTGGCGCGGGGCCGACCGGCTCTATCAGCATTTTCTGGCCCCGCGCGAGGCGGGCTCCGACACGGAACCCCAGCCCAGCCGCATCGACCGCCATTTCGCCCGCGCCACCGAACAGCGGGTGCGGGGGCGGCCGGGCCTCTATATGGCCAGCCGCTTCCCCGTCGCCAACCGCGAGAATGGCAAGACGGCCGAGCCCTATTCCGTCTTTCAGGGCTTCACCGAGGTCTTTCAGGATTTCGAGGGCTGGCTGGCCGCGGTGGCCAATTGCCGGGTGCATGGCCACCTCTTCGCCCCGCAGAAAGCCCAGTTCGCCGGGCGTGAACGCCATTTCGCGGGCGGGCTCAGCGACAGCGCGACGCTGCGGGACTACAACCCGCGCGCCTTCCTCACCAACCTCCTCTGGGCCACGCGGGGCGAGCGTCAGTGCTTCCAGTTCGGCCCCGGCGACACCCAGGGCCGCAAGTTCGACCTGCTGTGGTTCATGGCCACCGATTCCAACGCCCAGATCTCGGTCATTTCCGGCGCCTGGGCGGTGCCGCTCTACCGATCGGGCGGGGATTTCGCCCAGCTTCGGCGCGAGGCCGCGCGCCTGCAACGCATCGAATCCGAGATGATCGAGATCCTGCACGCCCCCCAGACCCGGGCCCGCATCCGCATCTGGACCATGGCCGAATTCCTCGAAAACCCGGCCGAGCCGCTGCACACCCTCTTTGACGAGATCGCGCCCCATTCCGCCGCCCGGCTGATGCGCCTGCCCGATCTGGTCGACCTCACCGGCTTCGGCTCGTTCCTGCAAGAGCTGCGCAATCAGGGCATGCAGCCGGTCTTGATGGGCGATTTCCCGACCACGCCGCTGCCCCCCGATCCCTCGCACCGGATGAAGTGATGGCTTTCGATTGTTTTGTGATTCTGGCCGAGATGCGGACGGGCTCGAATCTGCTGGAATCGAACCTCAACGCTTTCGAGGGGATCGAATGCCATGGCGAGATCTTCAACCCGGGCTTCATCAACACCCCCGGCACCGACAGCTACAAAGGCGTCACCTTCGCCGAGCGCGAGGCCGATCCATGGCGGCTGATGATGGCGGTCCGGAAGGGCGTGCGGATGCCGGGCTTCCGGCTGTTCCATGACCACGACCGCCGGATCTGGGACCATGTGCTGGCCGATACCGCCTGCGCCAAGGTGGTGCTGACCCGCAATCCGCTGGACAGCTACGTCTCGCGCAAGATCGCCGCCGCCACCAACCAGTGGAAGCTGGGCGATGTGAAGCACCGCCGGCAGGTGCAGGTCCCCTTCGTCGCCGCCGAGTTCGAGGAGCATCTCTCGCGCCTGCAGGCCACGCAGATCGAGATCCTGAACACCCTGCAACGCAGCGGCCAGACCGCGTTCTACATCGGCTATGACGACGCCAACGATCTGGACGTGCTGAACGGGCTGGCCCGCTGGCTGGGGGTGCCGGCGCGCATCACCGACCTGCCGCGCGCCCTGAAGAAGCAGAACCCCGAGCCGCTGGAGCAGAAACTCACCAACCCGGCCGAGGTCGCCCGGGCCCTGGCGCGGATCGACCGCTTCGACCTGGGCCGCACGCCGAATTTCGAGACACGGCGCGGCCCGCTGTTGCCAGCGATCCAGGCGGGTGCCAGCACGCCGCTGCTGTTCCTGCCGCTCAGGGCCGCGCCCGAGGGCGCCGTGACCGACTGGCTGACCACGCTCGACGGCGCGGCGCCCGAGTCCGGTTTCGACGAAGGGCGGCTCGACCGTTGGCGGCAGGCGCATCCCGGGTTCCGGTCCTTCACCGTGCTCCGCCACCCGTTGCGCCGCGCCCATGCCGCCTTCGTCCGGGTGCGCGACAGCGGCGATTTCGCCCCGGTGCGCGAGCATCTGGCGCGGCTCTATGGCGTCGATCTGGGCACGGGCCCCGATCCCGCCACCGCCTTCAAGGCCTATCTGAACTTCTGCCGCGCCTCGATCCAGGGGCAGACCGGGCTGCAACCCTGGCCGCTCTGGGCGACGCAGGCCGCCCAGCTTCAGGGCTATGGCGCGGTGATCCAGCCCGACCTGATCCTGCGGGAAGAGGATCTGGCGCAGGACCTGCCCGCCCTGGCCCGTCGCATGGGCCATGCCGCGCCCCCGCCGCCCGGCAGCGCTGCCGACACCGGCCTCGAGGCGATCCTCGATGCCGAGATGCAGGCGCTCTGCCGCGCGGCTTACGGGCGCGACTACGACAGGTTCGGCTTCGGCGATCTGTGAGGGAAATGAGATAGGGGGCTCACGGTTTCCCGGAACCCCCCATCTTCCCACGTGCCCTTCGCACCACACGTAGAAACGGATATGTCCCGGACCATCCTGGCCCATGGACACAGCCTGCCACGCGGTGTGGTCCGAGGCAAAAGCATTCTGCGCGGCATTTGTCGCGAATGCCGCGCAGGGCGCGGCTCAGGCGTAAACCGCCTCTTTGCCGAAATGCTTGCACAGCATGTAATAGACCACGGCGCGGTATTTGTTGCGCTCGGACTTGCCATAGGTGGCGATCACGGCGTCGATCGCCTCGTCCAGCGCCGGACCGTCGGTCAGGCCCAGCTTCTTGACCAGGTACTTTTCCTTGACGGTGGCGATCTCATCCGGCTGGCTGGCCGCCACGGTCGAGGCATCGGCGTCATAGATCGACGGGCCGCAGCCGATCGTTACCTTGGTGAGCAGCGCCATATCCGGCTCCATCCCGCATTTGTTGCGCAGGTCATCGGCGTATTTGGCGATCAGATCGTCGCGGCGTCCCATCGTTCGGTATCTCCCTGAGAATAGTCTTTCTTCGGCAGAAACCATACGAACCGCTTGGTCCCCGCCGCAAGCATAAACCGCGGCGGGGTTGGCGATTGCGGCTCAGAGGCGGCGCAGCAGCTCGGGCGTGGGCCAGCCATCGGCGGGCAGGCCGACCTGCGCCTGCACATCCTGCACCGCGGCCCGGGTGCCGGCGCCGAGGATGCCGTCCACCTCGCCCACATTGAAGCCGCGCGCGGCCAGACGGCGCTGCAGCTCCATCATCTGCTCGCGCCCCAGCCCCTCCTGCGGGTTGCCCGCCTCATAGACCGGCGCCCCCTCGATCCGCGTCGCGAAATAGGCCGCGGTCACGACATAGGTGAAGGACTGGTTCCATTCGAACAGCACGCGGAAATTGTCGAAGATCATGAAGGCCGGGCCGCGATGCCCCTGCGGCAGGATCACCGAGGCCCTCAGCCCGCCCGAGGGCATCGACACGCCCCGCGCCTGCACGCCCAGCCGCGACCAGTCGCTGACGCTCATCTGCGTGCGCAGCCCGGTGCGCGTCAGGTCCAGATTCGCGGGGATCTGCACCTCGACCAGCCAGGGCTCGTTCGGACGCCAGCCATGGTGGCGCAGCAGCGCCGCGCCGGTCAGCACGGCATCGGGCAGCGAGCCCCGCACATCCACATGCCCGTTGCCATCGGCATCGACCCCCAGCGCCAGAATGTCGCGCGGCAGCATCTGCACCATGCCGATCTCGCCCGCCCAGGCACCCTGCGTGGTCGCCGGATCCAGATCGCCCCGGCGATAAAGCTCGGCCATGGCGATCAGCTGCGGGCGGAACAATCCCGGGCGGCGGCAATCATGCGCCAGCGTGGCCAGCGCATTGGCGGTGTTGATATCGCCCTGCACCTGGCCGAAATCGGTCTCGAAGGCCAGGAAGGCCAGCATCACGCCCGGGTTGATGCCATAATCGCGTTGCAGGCGCTGGAACAGCTGCGGCTGCTGCTGCAACAGGCGCCGCGCCCGGTCCAGCCGGTTCTGGCTGATCAGCGAGCGCGAGAAGTCGATGAAGGGCCGTTGAAAGAACCCCTGCCCGCGGTCGCGGCTCAGCACCGTCTGGCTTTGCTGCAGACGGCCGAAGAAGCGGTCGGCGACATCGGCGGGGATGCCCGATTGCACCGCCTCCTGTTCCAGACCGGCGATGAAGCTGGACCAGCTTCCGCCGCAGGGCGCCGATTGGGCCCCGGCGGCAAGGGGGGACAGGCAAAGGGCCGAAATCGCGGCGGCAAGAACGAGGCGCATGAAATCTCCTGTGGAATGTTGCAGCAACCTAGCAACAAACCACCCCTTCGGCCAAGCGTTCCCGGAAATCGCGCCGGTCACATCCCCGCCAAAAGGCCGCGCCTTCTTTGCGCTGAAAATATCCTCGGGGGGTGAATTGGCCGCAGGCCAAGAGGGGGGCAGAAAGCCCCCCTGACCCGGTTTCCCATGGTGCCGCCGGAACGGGTCTCAGACCCGCATCGGCATCACGACATAGACCGCCGAGGCATCGGTGCCCTCGCGCACCAGCGCCGGCTCGCCAGAGGAATTGAACAGGAAGACCGCGTTCTCGCGGTCGATCTGGCTGGCGATCTCCAGCAGGTACTTGGCGTTGAAGCCGATCTCCAGATGGTCGTCGCCATAGGCCACCACCAGCTCTTCCTGGGCCATGCCGCTGTCGGGCGCGTTGACCGAGAGGGTCAGCTTGTCCTCATCCAGGATCAGCTTCACCGCGCGCGAGCGTTCGGACGACACCGTCGCCACCCGGTCCACCGCCTTGGCGAATTCGCTGGCGTCGACTTCCAGCCGCTTCTGGTTGCCCACCGGGATGACGCGCGAATAATCGGGGAAGGTCCCGTCGATCACCTTCGAGGTCAGGGCGATTTCCGCCGTGGCGAAGCGCACCTTGGTCTCGCTGACCGAAATCGCGATATCGGCCGCGTCGTCATCGAGCAGCTTCTTCAGCTCGTTCACCGTCTTGCGCGGCACGATCACGCCCGGCATCGCTTCGGCGCCCGGGGGCACCGGGCAGTCGATCCGCGCCAGCCGGTGGCCATCGGTCGCGACGCAGCGCAGGACGCGCCCATCCTCGCCCTCGGCCACATGCATGTAGACGCCGTTCAGGTAATAGCGCGTCTCTTCGGTGGAAATCGCGAACTTGGACTTCTCGAACAGCCGCTTCAGATCGCCCGCCTTGGCGCTGAAATTCGTCTGATATTCCGACGAGGCCATGACCGGGAAATCCTCGCGCGGGAGCGTCGCCAGCGCGAAGGTGGAGCGTCCGGCTTCGACCGTCAGCCGCCCGGTCCGCTGGTCGTCGGTCAGCGAGACCAGCGCGCCGTCGGGCAGCTTGCGGACGATCTCGTGCAGCATCACCGCCGAGACGGTGGTGGCGCCGGCGCGTTCGACCATGGCGGCGGCCTTATCCACGACCTCGATATCCAGATCGGTGGCGCGGAAGCTGACAGTGGCACCCTCGGCCTCGATCAGGACGTTCGCCAGGATCGGGATCGTGTTGCGCCGCTCGACCACCGATTGAGCCTGCGCCACGGCCTTCAACAGCGTTGCGCGTTCGATGCTGAGCTTCATCGCCTTCCCTCCGACACATCAGGCCGGTGCCGACAACGCGCCGGCCCGGCCTGTCTTTTCTGGTTCCTGTTTGTTTGCGGCCCTTTGCCGCCGCCGTCAAGGTTCGCCGGGCGTTCCGGGCGCCTCAGGCTCAGCTTTCCAGCAGACGGCGCAGCAGATCCAGGTCCTCGGACAGCTGGCTGTCCTGCGCGCGCAGTTCCTCGACCTTGCGCACACCGTGCAGGATCGTGGTGTGATCGCGCCCGCCGAAGCGGCGGCCGATCTCGGGCAGGGACCGCGTGGTCATGTGCTTGGCCAGATACATCGCCACCTGCCGCGGCCGGGCGATGGTGCGCAGGCGCTTCGGGCCGATCAGGTCCGACAGGCGCACGTTGTAATGTTCCGCCACTTTGCGCTGGATTTCCTCGACCGTGACCTTGCGCTCGGACGAGCGCAGGATGTCGGCCAGCGTGTCCTGCGTCATGTCCAGCGTGATCTCGCGCCCCAGAAGCGAGGCCAGCGCGAAAAGCCGGGTCAGCGCCCCTTCCAGCACGCGGACGTTGGTGGTGATCCGGTGGGCGAGGAATTCCAGCACATCCGGCGCGATCGAGACATTGCCGTAATTGGCGCGGTTCTGGTCGACCTTCTGCTGCAGGATGCCCAGCCGCAGCTCGTAATCGGTGGGATGCAGGTCGACCACCAGCCCCGATTGCAGGCGGCTCTTGATGCGTTCCTCCAGATCCTTGATCTCGCCCGGCGCGCGGTCGGCCGAGATGACGATCTGCTTGTTCTGGTCGATCAGCGCGTTGAAAGTGTGGAAGAATTCTTCCTGCGTGCTGTCCTTGCCGGCGATGAACTGCACGTCGTCGACCATCAGGATATCGACCGAGCGGAACAGCGACTTGAAGTCCATGATCTGCTTTTCGCGCAGCGCCTGCACGAAGCGGTACATGAATTGCTCGGCGCTCAGATACAGCACCCGGGCTTCCGGGTTGCGGGCCTGCAGCTCCCAGGCGATGGCGTGCATCAGGTGGGTCTTGCCCAGCCCGACGCCACCGTAAAGGAACAGCGGGTTGAAGGTCACCGCCGCGCCCTCGGCCACCCGGCGGGCGGCGGCATGGGCCAGGGCGTTCGGCTTGCCGACCACGAAATTGTCGAAGGTATAGCGCGCGTCGAGCGGCGCGCCGGGCAGTTCTTCGCCCTGCGGCGCGGCCACGGCAGCGGCGCGCGGGGCGGCGGGGGCAGGGCTATCTTCGGCCTCGGGCCGGGTGCCCGGGACGCGCACCTGAACCGCCAGGTCCAGGCGATGGACCTCGGCCCCGGCGGCGTTCAGCGCGCGCAGGATCTGGTCGGCGAAGTTGCGGTTCACCCAATTGGCGATGAAATTGGTCGGCGCGGCCAGCTGCGCGACGCCGCCCCGGAATCCGGTCAGCTCGAGCGGCGCGATCCAGGTGATGAAATTGCTTTCCCCGACAACGTCCCGAAGTTTCTTGCGGACATCGCCCCACACGCCGTTTGTCATTCTGTCCCAACCCATGACCGCGTCCGGATGGCGCGGTATTCTGTTCTCGTTCTTTCGTCCGGTAGACCCGGATCGCATGGCGCGAAACATCGCCGGACCGGCCGCACGGGGCGGCGGCAACAGACAAGAGGGGAACGACCCGATCAGGCGGCAGGGCCCGAACGGACAAACAACAACAACCCGGTTCCCAGAGCGGCAGCAAGGGCAGCGAATCGTCGCGGTTCAGGAATGTCCCCCCCAGGGCTTCGTGAATCGCAGGGCAACGCTATCAAGCCCCCGGCGAGGCCTTCAACCGAACAACGTTCTTGACAGGAGAGGGGGCCGAAGGAATCGCCGAGGGCGTGGGTTTCGTGCCACACTCCCCCTGACGGACCCCTGCCGGCAGGTATGGAAAAAGCGCACCCGAGGCGCGCTTTTTCTAATCTTAACAGGGCGTTAACCTTAGCGGATCAGGCGTTCAGGGCCTTCACGCGCGAGGTCAGGCGCGACATTTTGCGCGAGGCGGTGTTCTTGTGCAGCACGCCTTTCGACACGCCGCGGGCCAGTTCCGGCTGGGCTTCCAGCAGGGCGGTTTTCGCGGCTTCGGCGTTACCCGACGCGATCGCTTCTTCCACTTTGCGCAGGTAGGTGCGGATGCGCGAACGGCGGGCTTTGTTCACTTCAAAGCGGGCCTCGTTCTGACGGGCGCGCTTTTTGGACTGGGGCGTATTGGCCATGGTCTGGGCTCTTTCCGGGTCTGTTACAATATCGTTGCACACAGACCCTCCGATCCGCCGGAAACAGGTTCCTTGGGATCAGGTCGATTCTCGCCTAAGCGGGCCCACGCGCATGTGGGGCGGTCCATAAGCCAACCGCCGGAAAAAGAAAAGGGGGGAAATCCCCCCTCACCGGTCGCGGAACTGCGCCTCGCGCTTTTCCAGGAAGGCGCTCATGCCCTCTTTCTGGTCCTCGGTGCTGAAGAGCGCATGGAAGATGCGGCGCTCGAACAGGATCCCCTCGCGCAGCGTCGTCTCGTAGCTGCGGTTGACCGCTTCCTTGACCACCTTGGTGGCGATGCCCGATTTCGAGGCGATCTTCTGCGCCGCGGCCATGGCCTCTTCCATCAGCTTCTTGGTGGGCACCACGCGGCTGACGAGGCCCGAGCGTTCGGCTTCCTCGGCATCCATGAAGCGGCCGGTCAGATGCATGTCCATCGCCTTCGACTTGCCGACGAAGCGGGTCAGGCGCTGGGTGCCGCCGATGCCCGCGACCACGCCCAGATTGATCTCGGGCTGGCCGAATTTGGCGTTCTCGGCGCAGATGATGAAGTCGCACATCATCGCCAGTTCGCAGCCGCCGCCCAGGGCATAGCCCGCCACCGCGGCGATGACCGGCTTGCGGACCGACAGCAGCGCGTCGGTCTCGGGCGTGAAGAAATCGCTCTCGAACATGTCGACGAAGCTCTTGCCCGCCATTTCCGAGATATCGGCCCCGGCCGCGAAGGCCTTTTCCGAGCCGGTGAGGATGATCGCCCGGACCTTGTCATTCCGGTCGGCCGCCTTCAGCGCATCGGCCAGTTCGCCCAGCAGTTTCGAATTCAGCGCGTTCAGCGCCTCGGGCCGGTTCAGCCGGATCGTCGCCACGTAATGGTCGATCTCGACGAGGATGGTTTCATACGCCATGAGGGTTTCCCTGTGGTCGTTCACTCGCCCGTGTCTAGCAGCCCCGGCCCCGGGATCAAGGTATCTCTCGCCGCCCTAGCGCTGGCAGGTCGCGCAGTAATAGCTGGACCGCCCGCCCTGCACGATGCGCTGCACCGAACCGGCGCAACCGGGGGTAGGGCAGGGCGCGCCCGCGCGGTCATAGACGCGGAAGGAATGCTGGAAATAGCCCAGCTCACCATCCGCCTGCCGGTAATCCCTGAGCGAGGATCCCCCGGCCTCGATCGCCTCGGCCAGCACGGCGCGGATATCGCCGACCAGCCGCTCCAGCCCGTCGCGGGGGATGCTGCCGCCCGCGCGTTCGGGATGGATGCCGGCGCGGTGCAGCGCTTCGGAGACATAGATATTCCCCAGCCCCGCCACGATCCGCTGATCCAGCAGCAGGACCTTCACCGGCCCCTTGCGCCCCTTCAGCCGCGCCGCCAGCCCCTCGGCGTGGAAATCGTTGCCCAGGGGCTCGGGCCCCAGCGAGGCCAGCAGCGGATGCGCCTCGGCCCGGTCGGTGGGCATCAGATCCATGGCCCCGAAGCGGCGCGCATCGTTGAAGGTGACCCGCGCCCCGTCGCCCATGTCGAAGACGACGTGATCGTGTTTCTGGATCAGCGGGTGGGCATGGTGAAACTGGCCCGGCACATAGGGCGCCTCGATCCCGGACACGGTCATCCGCCCGGTCATGCCCAGATGCACCAGCAGCGTCTCGCCCGTATCCAGATCGGCGAGGATGTACTTGGACCGCCGCCTGAGCCGCTCGATCCCGGCGCCGGTCAGCCGCTCGGCCATCCGCTCGGGGAACGGCCAGCGCAGGTCCGGGCGCCGGATCTCGGCCCGTTCGATGCGTTTTCCCTCCATCGCCGGGACCAGCCCGCGGCGCACGGTTTCGACCTCGGGCAGTTCGGGCAAGGGCAGGCTCCGGCGAAAAGGGGTCGCATTGTGAGGGAGGCCATCCTCGGCTAAGGAAGAGCGCAACACAAGATCACCGCGCAGGATCAGGGGAAAGCCATGAGCCCGGATAACCGCACCACCCATTTCGGCTTCCAGACCGTCGACGAAGACCAGAAGGTCGGGATGGTGCACGGGGTGTTTTCCTCGGTCGCCTCGAAATACGACGTGATGAACGATCTGATGAGCCTGGGCATTCACCGCGTCTGGAAGGATGCGATGATGGACTGGCTGGCGCCCCGCGCGGGCCAGCACCTGCTCGACGTGGCGGGCGGCACCGGCGATGTGGCCTTCCGCTTCCTCGGCCGGGCGGGCGAAACCGCGCGGGCCACGGTCTGCGACATGACCGCGCCGATGCTGGAAGAAGGCCGCAAGCGGGCCGAGGCCGAGAAGCTGGCCGAGCGTCTGGACTGGGTCTGCGGCGACGCCATGGCGCTGCCCTTCCCGGACAACACCTTCGACGTCTACACCATCAGCTTCGGCATCCGGAACGTGGTCCGCATCCCCGACGCGCTGAAGGAAGCCCACCGCGTGCTGCGCCCCGGCGGGCGGCTGATGGTGCTGGAATTCAGCCAGATCCCCAACGAGGGGCTGCAAAAGCTCTACGACCTCTATTCCTTCAACGTCATTCCCCGCATGGGTCAGGCGGTGGCGGGCGATCGCGACAGCTATCAGTACCTCGTCGAATCGATCCGCAAATTCCCCGATCAGGAGACGTTTGCCGCCATGATCCGGGCCGCGGGTTTCCAGCAGGTGAAGTACCGCAACCTGTCGATGGGCATCGCCGCGCTGCATTCGGGGTGGAAGATCTGACGTGAAGGGCCCGCATAACCTCTGGCGGCTGATCCGCACCGGCGCCACTTTCGAACGCACCGGCGCCATGCGCGTGGTGCTGGAGGCGATGAATGTCCCGCCCCGCCTGCGCGTGGTGGCGCGGGTCATGGGCTGGCCTTTCGCCTGGCTGGGGCTCAAGGGCGATCCGGCCCTGCCGCCGGTGACCCGGGCGCTGACCGCGCTGGGTCCGGCCTATATCAAGTTCGGGCAGATCCTTTCCACGCGGCCCGATATCGTCGGCCTCGATCTGGCCAACCAGCTGCGCTATCTGCAGGACAAGCTGCCCGCCTTCCCCACCGCCCAGGCCCGCGCCCTGATCGAGGCCGAGCTGGAGCGCCCGGTCGAGGCGATGTTCTCGGACTTCAGCGACCCGGTCGCCGCCGCCTCCATCGCCCAGGTCCACCACGCGCGGGTGGCCGAGACGGGCGAGGAAGTCGCCGTGAAGGTGCTGCGCCCGGGGATCGTGAAGGCCTTCCGCCGCGACATCGACGCCTTCTATTTCGCCGCCGGGATGATCGAGCGCCTCCTGCCCTCGACCCGCCGCCTGCGGCCCACGGATGTGATCGCCCATTTCGAGGGCGTGGTGATGGGCGAGCTGGATCTCAGGCTGGAAACCGCCGCCGCCGCCGAATTCGCCGCCAATACCGCGGGCGACCGGGGTTTCCGCGTCCCGCAGCCGGTCTGGCACCTGTCCGGCCGTCAGGTCATGACACTGGGCTGGGCCGAGGGCGCGCCCTTGGGCGACAACGCCGCCATCGACGCGCTGGGCGTCGACCGGATGGAGCTGGGCGAGCGGGTGCTGCAGCTCTTCCTCAAACACGCGCTGAGGGACGGGTATTTCCACGCCGACATGCATCAGGGCAACCTGAAGGTGGCGGCGAATGGCGACCTCATCGCCTATGATTTCGGCATCATGGGGGTACTGGATGAATACACCCGCCGGGTCTATGCCGAGATCCTGTTCGGCTTCATCCGCAAGGATTACCGCCGCGTCGCCGAGGTGCATTTCGAGGCGGGTTATGTCCCCGCCGACCGCGATGTCGAGGAATTCGCCCGGGCGCTGCGCTCGGTGGGCGAGCCGATCTTCGGCATGGACGCCAGCCGGATTTCCATGGCGCGGCTGCTCAATTACCTCTTCGAGGTGACCGAGCGTTTCGGCATGCAGACCCGGACCGAGCTGATCCTGCTGCAACGCACCATGGTCGTGGTCGAGGGCGTGGCACGGTCCCTCAATCCGTCGATCAACATCTGGCATGTCGCCCAGCCGGTGGTCGAGGAATACATCCGCAACAACCTCGGCCCCGCCGCGCTGGCCCGCGATCTGGGCCGGGCGCTGACGGTGATGGCCCGCTTCGGCCCGCATCTGCCCGGCGCGGTCGAGGGCGCCCTGATCCGCCTGCGCACCCCCCTCGACCCCGCCCCCCCGCGCCGCTCGCTCGCCCCTCTCGCCTGGTTCATCGCCGGCGCCGCGGTGACCTGGGCCGCCGTCGCAACCTGGCTGGCGGTCTGAGGCAGGGGTCGGGGTTTCGGCTCGGTGCCCGGCAGGCAAAGGGCCTACCGGCACGCAGCCTGAACCAAGGCGCCCGGGCCGGGATACTGCCCCGCCTGCCGACCCTCTTGTCCGCTGGTCCAGCACATTTGGGTCATTCCCGGCGCTCTGCCTCTCGGGTCGCGGCGCGAGTTTCGGCGGGGTAAGGCGCAGGCCGCGCAGCTTGCGAGGACGCGCTGACCCGCCCTGCCAGCCGCTGGCCCCTGTTCGGAGCGGAGGGCGATCTGCCGGGCCGTGCTTCCGACGGGGCCCATGGCCGCGGGCGCAAGGGTTGCGGAGCGTTGGCCAAGATTGCGGCTGTCTCCCTCGGTGAGGGCCGCCGCGTTCCTGATCGCTCGCTGGCCCTGTTCACCCGCCGGAACGGTGATGCGCTGGCCCCCTATCGCACCCAGAAGACGGGCCAAGGAGGCTTCGCGGTGCTGGCCGACGTCAGGCGGAGCCTGGGGCGGCGCCGGGTCATAGACAGGAGGCAGGGAGCGAGGGTTTCGGTCAGACAAGGGGCCGGTGGGACGGCGCCTCGACGAACGGCCCGCGCGACACAATCCAGCAGGGAGGCGCCTGCGGACATGCGCCTGCGGTTGAGCTCCCATGCGCCCCTTGTGGCACAAGGGGGCGCGCATTCCCGATCCTGCACCAGTCTCGGGATCAGGGAGCGCCGTCAGAAGCCACCCGGAAGGCAGGCCCGGCTCCCCCGGCCCGGGGTCGCGATGGCTGCTGAGGCACGCCGCGCTTTGGCCGCTGGCCCGCGCTGCATCCGGCAGGGGGGAGGGGGTTTCGCCCTCGGCCGGAACGCCTCCGGCGCTCAGCCCTCGGGCGACCAGGCGCGCCGGGCGTGCCGCCCGGCGCGCGGGCCTCGCTTGAGGGATGCAGCCTTCTTTCAGTTGCCGGCGGGCCGGGTCGGCGGCCTGTATCCGGCAACTCTGTTCGCGACCTGCCTGTCCCCGGGCGCCGCAGCGCGCGTGGTCTCGACACGGCTTCATCGCGAGCGCGGCGCAGGCCCGTCGGCGACCGCCCACCATCGCCGGCAATCTTGCCCGGACCCCGTGCAACTGCCCGCCCCGGCAGCGCCCTGCGACAGCCCGTGGCGCGCGGCGCCCTGTTGCGCGCCGGACCGAGTTCCGCACCCCGCCGCACCCGCTCAATTCGCCGGTTCAGCCTCCGGCCGGCGCAGGCCGGTGACCTGCGAACTGTCGACATAGAGCCCGCCGGGCAGCACCAGCAGCGTCATCCCGTTCTCGTAGCGCGCCTCGAGGATCGGCACATAGGCGGCGACCGGCTGGGTATCCAGCGTCTCGCCGTCCAGGGTCGAGTCGATCTCGAAGGAATAGGTGCCGGGGGGCAGCAGTGCGCCCTCGCTGTCGCGCCCGTCCCAGCTGTAGCTCTGCGCCTGCGGGTCGAGGGTGCGGCTGTCGACGATCCGCCCTTCCTCGTCCCGCACGATCAGCGTGACCGCCTCGGCCCCGAGCGCCGGATCGGGGGTCAGCGCGATCGGCGTGCCGTCGAAATGCGCGCCGCCATAAATCCGGGCCTCCATCCCCACCCAGCCGCCCAGATCGGCCAGCCCGGTCTGCCCCAGCATCGAGGCCAGCAGCTGGTTGGTATAGGTCTGCTGCTCGACCCCGGCGAAAGTGGCGAGCTGCACGGCGAAATCCGAGGCCGATTGCGGGTTCAGCGGATCCTGGTTCTGCATCTGCGTCGTCAGCATCTGCAGGAAGGTGACGAAATCCGATTGTTCCGGCGTGCCGGTGGCGGAGGCGGAGGACCCGAAGGATCCGAAGCTCGAGGCGATTTCCATGCGGTCCTCTCAGAGGCGAAGGTCGAGGTGATCGCGCGCGCGCAGCGTCGGCGCGGGCGCGGGTTGGGTTTGCGGGCGGGGGTCGGCCGGGGGGGCGCCCTGCGAGGCGCTTTGCGAGGGCGGGGCGTGAGGCGTTGCCTGTTGCCCGGCGCCGCCCGCATTGCCGCCCGAGAAGCGCAGCGAGAGCTGGTCATGGCCCAGCGCCCGCAGATCCTGCTCCAGCGCGCCGATATGGCGCCGCATCAGGTCGAGCGTTTCGGGCCGTTCGGCATGCACGATCAGCAGGCTGCCGGTCTCATGGCTGACCAGTTTCAGGCGGACATGGCCCAGTTCCTCGGGCTTGAGGGCCAGGTCGAACCTGCCGGGACCGCCGGTCTCCAGCCGGGCGGCGATCTGCTGGGCGATCCGGTGCGGCGTGTCGAGGGGGGGTGTCGCCCCGGGGCGCGGGTCGGCCATCACCTCGACCCGTTGCGGCGCGTCGAGGCGCGGCACGAGGTCGGCCGCCTGTTCTATGGGAACGGCAGTGCCGGGCGGCGGCGCGAGCGGGACCGGGGCCCCATCGGGCAAGGGCATGGCCGCCCCGGGAGGGGAGGCTTGCGGCGGCGGTCGGTCGGGGTTGGTGCTTCTGGCCGGGGGGCGCGCGATGGCCGCCGCCTCGGCCGGGACTGGCTGGACGGGGAGCAGGGCCGCGGCCATGGCCGGGGTACGGGGCGGCTCGGCGGCGGCAAAGACGGCACGGGCGGGGCCGTAGGGATCGCGCGGCAGCGGGGAGGAGGCGCGGGGCGGCGGCAAAGGTGTCGCGCCCTCCGGCGGCGGGACGCCGGGCGCGGAAGCGGGCTGCCGCACGCTGACCGGGGCGCGATCAGGGGCGATCAAGGGGGTGACGGGCGCGCTGTCCGTGCCTTGTGGCCTCGGGGCCGGATCGGGGGCTCGTTCGGGCGTCGGCAGGGGTGCCGGGGGCCGGAGGGTGGCCGCGACGGGCTCCTGCCCCGGGACCACGCGGCTGGCGGCGGGCGTCTGGGGAAGCGCCTCGGCCCGGGGGGCGGATTGCGGAAGTGCCGTTGCGCGGGGCTCTGGTGCGGGGGCGGTGGTGTCACCCGGCGGCAGGGTCGGGATCGCCGCGACAGCCCTTGGGGCGGGAAATGCTTGCCCCCGGAGGGGCAGCGGGGCTGGCCCGGGCACTCTGGCATCGGCTTGCGGCGTTTCGGCCTGAGTCGCCGGATCGGGGGGCGGGGCCATGATCGTGGGTCCGGCAGCGGGAGCGGCGGTGCTGGTGCCCTGCCGCAGGGCCGACCCCGTCACCGGGGCCTGCGGCTGTGCGGGCTGGAGCGAGGCGGACGGGGCAGGCATCGGGGCAGGCATCGGGGCCCGGGCCAAGGTCGGGGCGGCGGCGGCGAGGGCCGGACGCTGCCCGGACTGCGCGGGACCGGGGGGTGCTTGATGACCATGCGTCCGATGCGGCGCAGGCTGATCGGTCTGCGTCGCATCGGGCCGCGACTGCCCGGGCTGGGCCTGATCGAGTCGCGTCGGGCCGCGCCCTGCCAGAGGCGCCTGTGCTTGACGGGCGGCGGGCTGCGCGGTGCCCGGCAGATCCGGCTGGGCCTGAGGCGGCCTTGATTGATCGGATCGCGGGTCTTGCACGGCAATACCCGGCGCGTCCGCTGCGACCGCGTGTCCGAGGCGCGACGGCTGGGGCGGACCTTCCGGGCCGAGCAGCGGCGGCGCGGCCTCTGGTGCGCTCTGTCCGGGGGGCGCCCGGGTCGGCACGGGCTGCGCAGATCCGGTGCCCGCCTCCGGGGTTGAGCCCCGGCTCACGGGCGCCAGCGGGTCGGCGAGCGCAGGGGGCTGCGGCGAGGCCTGGGGTTGCGCCGCAAGCGGGCGGGGCGTCAGGGGCGGATCGGCGGGGCGGGTGTCCGGGGCTGGTACGCCGAGAGGCGGCTGGTCGGGTGTGGGAGCCTCGGCCGGCGTGCCGAGGGACCCGGCAGCGACCCCCGCAGCGACGGATGGAACCGGCGCGGGCGTGTCCCGGGCGACGAAGGGGGCAGCGCCCGGCGCGTCCAGCACCAGACGGGCCCGCAACAGCGATTCGCGCCCCGGGACGCCCGGCGGGCTGGCCGGGGTGCTGGCCGGGGGGCTGGCCGGCGTGCTGGCCTGATCGGCGGGATCTGCCGGGGTCGCCGTCCCCTCCGGCAGGTCCAGAAAGGCGCCCAACGCGCTGTCCTGGCTGACAACGGCAATTTCGGGCGTGGCCCCGACCTCGGGCTCCGGCGCGGGGGCTTCCGGCATTTCCTCTCCCGTTTCCTCCCCCTCCGGGGGAGCCGCGACCACGGGCTCGTCGTTCGGGGCCGGTTGCAGTTGCTCCGGCGCCATCATCGCCCTGAGCCGGGCCAGAACCGCGGTGAAATCCGCACCCTCGGGCAGCGCGGCCACCGGACGCGGCGCGCCCCGGAGTAGGGGCGTATTCTCGGCGGTGACCAAGGGCATCATGCCGGACCTCCGTTCTGGATCTCCGAACCCTAGCAGCCGTTGGTTACCGCTTCTTTACCGCCACCTGACAGGATTTGGCATCCGCATCAGGAGGTTCCGATGATCCAACCCGTTGCCCTGCCCACCGCGCCACCGCCGCCCGACGCCCTGCGCCGCAGCGCCGAGGCGCTGGAAGCCGCCTTTCTGGCCGAGATGCTGAAAAGCGCCGGGGCCTTCCGACCGACCGAGGGTCCCGGCTCGGGCGGCGAGGGCGAGGCGCACTTCGCCTCGTTCCTGGCCGATGAACAGGCCCGCGCCATGGTCGCCCGCGGGGGCATCGGCCTGGCCGATTCGATTGAACACGCGCTGCGCCTGCGCGCGGGCGGAGGCGTGCCATGACCGCGCGTAGCCTGTCCCGGGGCGACCTCAGGCGCCTCGCCGCGCTTTTGCGGCAGGAGCGCGCGGCGCTGACCCGCGGCGATTACGCCCGGCTCGAGGCATTGGCGCCGCGCAAGATCCAGCTGCTGGAACGGTTTGAGGCGGGCGAACCGCTGCCCGACACGCCCGCCAACCGCGCCCTCGCGGCCGAGATCCGCGCGATCGCCGCCCGCAACGCCCGCCTGTTCGAGGCCGCCATTGCCGGGATCCGCGAGGCGCGCGCGCTGTTGCTGCGCGCGCGGGATCGCGGGCGCGGCCAGACCTATGGCCCGAACGGCAGCCGCGCCGCGCTTGAACCCGCCGCCGGAAGCCTGCACCGGCGGGCCTGACCGCCCCCTCCGTCGCGTTGAATTTGACGGAAATTGGCATCGCGACGGGGGCAAGGTTTAAGCCGTTATTAGCACTTCACCCCGAGTCTGGCTGAGCACCGACCAGGTGGCGCGTCATCCGGAAACCGGACAGCCGCAGGTCCAGAATGGGCTTGGCCGCCGTTCTCGAACGGCACGAAACCGGCGTGAAACACGCCATGTGACAAGGGAAAATCCATGTCCTCCATTCTGACCAACAGCACTGCCATGGTGGCGTTGCAGACCCTCAAGTCGATCAACGCCAACATGGGGAAAACCCAGAACGAGATCTCGACGGGCAAATCGGTATCGAGCGCCCGCCAGAACTCGGCCGTCTGGGCCATCTCCAAGACCATGGAATCGGACGTCAAGGGCTTCAAGGGAATCGCCGATTCGCTCGCTCTGGGCTCCTCGACCGTCGCCACCGCGCGCTCGGCCTCGGAGCAGATCACCGACCTTCTGACGGAGATCAAGGGCAAGATCGTCGCCGCCCAGGAAGACAACGTCGACCGGGAGAAGATCCAGACCGACGTCGCTGCCCTGCGCAACCAGATCTCCACGATCGTCGGCGCGGCGCAGTTCAACGGCCTGAATCTGCTGTCCAACCGCGAAAGCGGCGCCACGGTTGCCAATATCGTCGGCAACACGGGCAACGGTGCCGGCATTCTCGGCTCGGGCACCGTCAGCATCCTGTCGTCGCTCGATCGCAGCAGCGGCGGGACCGTCACGGCCTCGTCGATCACCGCCGCCAAGGCCGACCTGGGCACCCAGGCCTCGGTCCAGGGCACGGGCACCGATCTGGCCGCCGGTGCGGTCACCGGTGCGGGCGCCATCGCCACCGGTGCGACGGGCACGCTCACCATCGTCGGTGACGTGGGCACGGCGGCACGGGGGGGCAACCGCGTCCTCGCGGGCGATTCCTACACCATCGGCGGTCTGACCGGCGTGTCCGGTGCCGTTCGCTACGTCGCCCGAGATGGCGATACGGTGAATGACATCGCCAGCGCCCTGAACGACATGCTGAACTTCCAGGCCGCGAAATCGGGGATCGCCATCTCGTCCACCGTGTCGGGCGCGGCGATCACCGTCACCAACGGCACCACGGCGGGGATCACCACCGCCATGACGCTGAACTCGGGCGGGACGGCCGGCGGCGGGCTGGAGATCCTCTCCAGCGTCGACGTGTCGACCTCGCAGGGCGCGGGAGCGGCGCTCAGCGCCATCGAAGGCCTGACCCAGACCGCGATCGAGGCTGCGGCCAACTTCGGTTCGGTGCAGGGGCGGATCGAGATCCAGAGCGAATATGTCTCCAACCTGATGGATTCGCTCAAGTCGGGGATCGGTTCGCTGGTCGACGCCAACATGGAAGAAACCTCGGCGCGCCTGCAGGCGCTCCAGGTGCAGCAGCAGCTGGGTATCCAGGCTCTGTCGATCGCCAACCAGGCGCCGCAGAACATCCTGGCGCTCTTCCGCTAAGGCCTCGGGCCGGGGCTTCTGCCCCGGCCCATCCCCTCCATGTCTTCGCACCATGAGGCCTTGAGATGAGTGTTGCTGCCTATGCGCGTACCAGTTACGGCGATCACGCCCGTGCGCTGAAAACCCCGCGTGATATCGAATATGACGTGCTGGCCCGGATCACCGGCCGCATCCAGTCGGAGCTTCCGCATCAGCCGGGCAAGATCACCCTCGCCCTGACCATGGCCCTGAACGACAACCGTCGCCTCTGGGCCACCTTCGCCACTGACCTTGCCAATCCCGAGAACGGTTTTCCCGTCGATCTGCGGGCTCGGCTGTTCTCCCTGGCCGAATTCACCCTCAAGCACACCACGCAGGTGCTGACCGGCCGGGCCCGCGCCGATGTTCTGGCCGAGATCAACACCGCGGTGATGCGCGGGCTGCGACCGACCGGGGGGGCGCGGCCATGAGCGGTCTGATCCTCAAGCTTGCCCCGCATGAGCGCGTGCTGATCAACGGCGCGGTGATCGAGAATGGCGAGCGCCGCTCGCGCCTGTCGATCGTCACGCCGAACGCCAACATCCTGCGGCTCAGGGACGCGATCCACCCCGGTGAGGTCTCGACCCCCGTGCGCCGAGTCGCCTATATCGCCCAGCTGGTCCTGTCGGGCGATGCCGCGGCGGAGGAGGCGACGCCGCAATTGCTGCGCGGCATCGAGCAGCTCAGCCAGGTGCTGACCGATCCTGACAGCCGGGCCCTGCTGGATCGCGCCAGCCAGGCGGTCCTGGACGGGGAATTCTATCCCGCCATGCGCCATCTGCGGGCGCTCCTTCCCCGGGAGGAGCGGCTCTTCGCAGCCGCGACTCGGCAATGAGCTTCCAGCCGATCCTGCCCCTGGACGGCTATGTCGGCTGGCGTTTCCTGCAAAGGACGCTGGACAAGCAGCAGGCGGCGGCCAACGCCGCCCCGCAGCTGCAACGCGACGAGGCGCATTTCCGCGAGAAGATCGCCTCGATCACCAGCGCCGAGGACCTGGTCAAGGACCGCCAGCTGCTCTCGGTGGCGCTGACCGCTTTCGGCCTGCAGGACGATCTGCCGAACCGGGCCTATATCCAGAAGGTGCTGGAAAGCCCGGCCAAGGAGGAGGGCAGCTTCATCAACCGCCTCGCCGACCGGCGCTACAAGCAGCTGAACGCGGCTTTCGGGTTCGGCGATACCTATGTCTCGTGGAACCAGATCGACGAGACCTTCGCTGACCGCATGGTCGCGGCCTATCGCGACCAGAGCTTCGAGGTCGCGGTCGGGGCGCAAAACGAATCGATGCGGCTGGCGCTGGGCCTGCAACGCGACCTGGCCGATCTGGCCCGGCAGGACAGCAGCGAGCTGACACGCTGGTATACGGTATTGGGCACCGGCAGCCTGCGTGCGGTTTTCGAAACGGCCTTCATGCTGCCGACCGGCTTTGGCGCATTGGATCTCGACCGACAGGTCGAGATCCTGCAAGGGCGGATGGAACAGCTGACCGGCTCGGACACGATCAGCCAGTTCAAGGACCCGGAAGCCGTTGATACGCTGATTCGGCGCTACTTTCTGGCCGGGCAGGTGAAGGCGATACAGGACAATGCGGTCGCGGGCAGCGGCGCGCTGACGCTTCTGCAGAATGGCCAGGCCTCGCTCCGCAGCATTCTGGGGCGCTGAGGGCGGCTGTCCCTGGCGCCGCGCCCGGGATGCGCCTTGCCGGGATTTGCCAGGACTGAGGGCCGTGCAATGCCTGATCGCGGGGAGCGCGGATTCACCGTCTCCGGTGCGACCGTCCGGCGCTGCCAGAGTTATACCCCGTCGGCCCTTCCCCCGTGCCTCCGGCCCGCCCGTCGCGTGGATTTCCTTTGGGCGATGCCACGACGCTGTTGATCGCCCCGCCGTTGTGTCCCCACACATCCGCACTACCCGCCAAAGGCGCTTCCCGCCCGCACGGCTTGGGAAAGCCTTCGGGAACAAGCGTCATTCCTGCCGCCCCGCGACCCGCCACGATCGGCGCAAACTGACGCAAGCCGGTAACACCACCGCCGCATCGATGAAGCGTCCCACCCCTCCACCAAGCGCAACGCAAAGGGGCCGCGATTCATCGCGGCCCCTCTGGAACCCCGGTCCGCCGGGAGGGCCGACGCGCTGGTCGATCTCTCACCGGAGCGTCGGACTGGCGGATGCGTCCCGCGAGGCCCTCTGGCGATCCGTGCCAAACCGACCCTCAACGGCACCGATCAGAAGACCCCCTTCGCCAGGCCGTCCGACCGCGCCTTGCGGCGTTTCAGTCGGAGGGCAAGGCCGCAGGCGATCAGACCACGCGTTCGACCATCATCTTCTTGATCTCGGCGATGGCCTTGGCCGGGTTCAGCCCTTTGGGGCAGGTCGAGGTGCAGTTCATGATCGTGTGGCAGCGATACAGTTTGAACGGATCGTGCAGCCCGTCCAGCCGCTCGCCCGTCATCTCGTCACGCGAATCGATGATCCAGCGATAGGCGTGCAGCAGGGATGCCGGGCCCAGATAGCGGTCGCCGTTCCACCAATAGCTGGGGCACGAGGTCGAGCAGCAGGCGCACATCACGCATTCATAAAGCCCGTCGAGCTTCTCGCGATCCTCGATCGACTGCCGCCATTCCTTGGCGGGGGTGTTCGACTTCGTCTCCAGCCAGGGCATGATCGATTCGTGCTGGGCGTAGAAATGCGTCAGGTCGGGGATCAGATCCTTGACCACCGGCATGTGCGGCAGGGGGTAGATCTTCACGTCGCCCTTGATCTCGTCCATGCCGAAGATGCAGGCCAGCGTGTTGCGCCCGTCGATGTTCATCGCGCAGGAGCCGCAGATCCCCTCGCGGCAGGACCGCCGGAAGGTCAGCGTCGGGTCGATCTCGTTCTTGATCTTGATCAGCGCGTCCAGAACCATCGGCCCGCAGCTGTCCATATCGACGAAATAGGTGTCGACCCGCGGGTTTTCGCCGTCATCGGGCGACCAGCGGTAGATGCGGAAGGTGCGCAGGTTCGTGGCGCCCGCCGGCTTCGGCCAGGTCTTGCCGGTCCGGATCGTCGAGTTCTTGGGGAGAGTCAGTTGAACCATCTCTAGCTTCCTTGCCGTATCACTCTTGGGTCAGGACGACCGAGGGGGAGAACAGGGACTGGGAGGCTGCCACCAGCCCCCCCAGTCTGGTGAGGTTATAGGGGTTGAACCCCGCCGCATTCGCCCGGCGCATGAATTCCAGCGCCCCGGCGTTCAGACTTTCATTGCGCGCCCCGACGACGGGCTCAAGCCGGGCGAGCTGCTGTTCCGGCACGCCCAGGTGGCGCAGCATCTGCTGGCCCGGACGGTCGCGCGAGACCTGGTTCTCCAGCCGGAAGGCGGTGACCCGATCCGGCCCCGCCGCGGTGCAGAGCCGGGCGTGGAACCCGTCCCAATCGGCAATCGGCGCGGCCATGGTCTGGAAGGCGTCCCAGGTGCCCGTGTAGCCGTCGGTCTTGACGATCTGGTTGTGCAGGCTGCGTTTCCAGCCCGCCATGTCGCGGGTATAATAGACGAATTCCGGCCGATAAGGCGCAAAATGCGCATCCAGCAGCGCCACGATCCGGCCGATGAACGGATAGAGCTGGGTCTCGCCATAAGAGCCGGGCGGCGCGCCGACCAGATTCTCGTGGCTTATCAGCACCGTCCCGGAGGTCTGCTCCAGCTCGGCCTTCATCGCGCGGATCGCCTCGACAAAGGCGGTTTCGCTCTCGGCCGAGGGCGCCCGGGAATACTCGAACGCCCGGCGCCCCAGTTGCTGCGCCGGGGTGCCCTTGCGCGGCGTGAAGAGCGTGAGCCAGGGTTTCAGCGCCCCGGCATTGGCCTGCAGGAATTGCTGCGCCGCAGTGGTCGCGGTCTTCTGCACGCCGATGTGCAGCACCAGCCGCCGCGGTCCTTGCTGGTCAGACATGGGCGGCCCCCCCGGTCAAGCCGGCATCGCAGCAGCGCCGCGACGAGGCACAGAGGGGGGCCGCAGCCATGGCAGACCTCAGTAGACGCGCGCCTTGGGCGCGATCTTCTTCAGCGCGATGCCGCCTTCGGCTTCGGTCGTCAGCGGGTCCAGCACCACCGGACGATAGTCCAGCTTCACCGAATTGCCCTCGACCCAGGCCAGCGTGTGCTTGCGCCAGTTCACGTCGTCGCGGTTCGGATAATCCTCATGCGCATGGGCGCCGCGCGATTCCTTGCGGGCCTCGGCGCCGACGATGGTCGCCAGCGCGCAGGGCATGAGGTTTTCCAGTTCCAGCGTTTCCATCAGGTCCGAGTTCCAGACCAGCGAGCGGTCCGTCACCTTCACATCCGGCATCTTGGCCGCGACGGCCTTCATCTTCTCGACGCCCTCGGCCAGGGTCTTGTCGGTGCGGAAGACAGCGGCGTCGGCCTGCATGGTCTTCTGCATCTCCAGCCGCAGTTCAGCGGTCGGGATCGCGCCCGTTGCATTGCGCAGCCGGTCGAAACGCTCCAGCGCCTTGTCGACCGCGGCCTTGGTGGTGTCGCGGTTCTTGGACGCCGGATCGACGATCTCACCGGCGCGGATCGCGGCGGCGCGGCCAAAGACCACGAGGTCGATGAGCGAGTTCGAGCCCAGCCGGTTCGCCCCATGCACCGAGGCGCAGCCAGCCTCGCCCACGGCCATCAGGCCGGGCGCGGTGCGGGTCGGGTTCTCGGCATCGGCGTTCAGCACCTCGCCCCAATAGTTCGTGGGGATACCGCCCATGTTGTAATGGACCGTCGGCAGAACCGGGATCGGCTCCTTGTTGACGTTCACACCGGCGAAGATGCGGGCGGATTCAGAGATCCCCGGCAGGCGCAGATGCAGCGTTTCCGGCGGCAGGTGGTTCAGGTGCAGGTGGATATGGTCCTTGTTCGGGCCGACGCCGCGGCCTTCGCGGATCTCCATCGTCATGCAGCGCGAAACCACGTCGCGCGAGGCCAGATCCTTGTAGGTCGGCGCGTAGCGTTCCATGAACCGCTCGCCTTCCGAATTGGTCAGGTAGCCGCCCTCGCCGCGCGCGCCCTCGGTGATGAGGCAGCCCGCGCCATAGATCCCGGTCGGGTGGAATTGCACGAATTCCATGTCCTGCAGGGGCAGGCCGGCGCGGGCGATCATCCCGTTGCCGTCGCCGGTGCAGGTATGGGCCGAGGTCGCGCTGAAATAGGCGCGGCCGTAGCCGCCGGTGGCCAGCACGACCATCTTGGCGTTGAACTGGTGCAGCGTGCCGTCGTCGAGTTTCCAGGCCAGCACGCCCGTGCATTCGCCGTCATCCGACATCAAGAGGTCGATGGCGAAATACTCGATGTAGAACTGCGCCTTTTCCTTCAGCGAGCGGCCATAGAGCGTGTGCAGGATGGCGTGGCCAGTGCGGTCGGCCGCGGCGCAGGTGCGCTGCACGGGCGGGCCTTCGCCGAATTCGGTGGTATGGCCGCCGAAGGGACGCTGATAGATCTTGCCCTCCTCGGTGCGGCTGAACGGAACGCCGTAATGCTCCAGCTCATAGACCGCGGCGGGGGCCGAGCGCGCGAGGTATTCCATCGCGTCGGTATCGCCCAGCCAGTCCGACCCCTTCACGGTGTCGTACATGTGCCATTGCCAGCTGTCCGGGCCCATGTTCCCCAGGCTGGCGGCGATGCCGCCCTGGGCGGCAACGGTATGCGAGCGGGTGGGAAAAACCTTGGTGATGCAGGCGGTCTTCAGGCCCTGTTCGGCCATGCCCAGCGTCGCGCGGAGACCGGCGCCACCGGCGCCCACGACCACCACGTCATAGGTATGTTGTTCGATCGGATATGCGGTCATTCTTCCGTCCTCAGGCGCTGAACAGGATCGTGGCGATGGCGAAGACGCCTGCCGCCCCCAGCGCGAAGCTGACAAGTTTGTTCAGGACGAGCAGCACCAGACGGGTGCCGCCCTGGAAATAATCCTCGATCACCACCTGCATGCCGATGGCGAAATGCCAGGCGGCGACGCCCAGGAACAGCGCCGCGGTCAGGGCGTTGCCGAAGGACGAATAGGTGGCGACCAGCGCCTCGTACCCGCCGCCCAGGGCGCGGCCGAAGGGGATCAGGAACAGGATGGTTAGCGGCACCAGCGCGATCGAGGTCACGCGCTGCACCCAGAAATGATGCACGCCCTCGCCCGCCCGGCCCAGGCCCGCAACGCGGTTGTAATCGGTCTTGTAGCTCATCGGATGCTCCTTCAGACCAGCAGGAGGGTCAGGACGGTCAGCAGCACCGAGGCGCCGATCACCAGCCAGTTCGTCTTGGCCACGGTCGGCAGATCGAAGCCGCGGCCGAGGTCGAAGACGAAGTGGCGGATGCCGTTGGCGAAGTGGAACCACAGCGCCCAGAGCCCGGCGATCAGCACGATCTTGCCCAGCAGGCTGCTCAGCAGCCCGTCGGCCACGGCGAAATACTCGGGCGAATAGGCGCCCGCGACGAACCACCAGACGATCAGCAGGGCGGGGGCGCCCAGCGCGACGCCGGTGATGCGGGTCATGATGGAGATCTTTGCGACCAGCGGCAGGCGGTAGACCTGCAAATGCGGGGAAAGCGGCCGGTTGCCCCGGTTTACGTCAGCCATGTTCGTCCCTCTCTCTTGGCGCCCCATACTGTCTGGGCCTCCTGATAGCGGGTTTTCGCGTCAAGTCACGTGGGCATTTCCGCGAATACGGCTGATTCTGGCCGAGCCGGGCAAAAAAATCGGTGCCCGTGATCACAAATAATCTCGTGTGATCACACTCTTGGCGGTGCCGGCCATGCAAAAGGGCGGGCGCGATGCGCCCGCCCTTCGGGGTCGGATCAAGCGATCTCAGAAGCTGGCGGCGACCGACAGAGCCACGCGGTTCGACCCGCCGGTGATGGTGTGGAAGCGCCCGTCGATCGAGATGTTGTCGTTGAAGTCGTAGGTCAGCCCGGCGTTGCCATAGGCGTTCGAGCCGGTGGTGACGCCCAGGGTGAACGAGCCGGTCAGGTTGGTGGCCAGCTGGGTGCTGAAGCCGACATGCCCGTCGTTCACCGTCAGGCCGCCGGCATGGCCCAGATAGACCCCGCCCGACAGCGTCGCCGTCTCGCCCAGGGCCACTTCGCCCAGCATGTAGAACTCGCCGCTCGCGTCGCCGCTGTTGTTATAGAAGTAACGGACATAGCCGACGTCGAAGCTCGTGTTCTCGACCGACCAGCGATAGCCGCCGTAGACGTCGAGCTCGAAGTCATCGGGGCCCAGATCCACGTTCGACGCCCAGAGCCCGCCGTAGAAGCCGCCCGAGCTGGCTTCGACCCAGGGCTGGATCGCCGCGTGGTTCATGGTCTGCGTCGCGCCGCGCGAGATGTAGTCCGAGGTCAGCGTCACGCCGTAGGAAAGTTCGAATGCCGCGGCAGGAACCGAGGTGGCGGCAACGGCGCAGGCCGCGAGTGCGAGTTTGAAGGCTTTCATTGTCCCAATGCTCCAGTCCCGCCTCGCAGGCCCGGGAAGTGAGCCGGGCGGGTTACACCGTCATAATCCGTCACAGGGCCGCGTTTTCCAAGCGCAACCCTTGAAAACCGCGCCGAAGCAGAGGCGGGTATTGCGGCGCAGCAACACAGGGATTGCGGCTCTGACCGAAGAACGGGCAATGCCCCGCGCCGGGCCTCTTCTGCGGTCGTATTTTGGGCAACGCCGGTTCGCAGGCGGGCACGGCGGGCGATCGTGTCGGGGCCGGACAGCCCAGGGTTGTTGCACCTATGCAGCACTTTGCCGGTTTTACCGCGCCTTCATCGCGCCGAATCGACGGATTCCCGGCTAAGCCGTTGACACCGTTGGGCGTCAACCAACAAAGTCGTGTGAGCGGCGGGGACGGTCAAAAGATCGCCGATGTCCGTGTCCTAGAGTTCGCAGGAAATCGAGCAAATGAAAAAACTTCTTATTGGTAGTGTCGCCGCTCTGGCGATCAGTGCAGGTGCGGGCTCGGCCCAGACGATCGGTATCGCCGGGGTGCCTTCGGGCTTCGGCGCTGCGGGCAATGTCGTGCAGATCGGCTTCTCGGGCACCTACAGCCAGCGCGCGCGGGGCCCGGGTGCGACGCATGCCGACGCCGCGACCATGGCCAATTTCGGCTTCGGCAACCCGGTCACCGGGGTCGGCCTGGAATTCGGCATCAACCTGACCTCGTTCCGCAACTTCGGGCAATCGGGTCACCTGTCCTTCGGCGTGCACCACATGTGGCAGGCCGGCACCGGCATCTTCTCGGCCGCGCTGCGCACCGCCTATGTCTCGCCCTGGGGCGACATCCGCAACTACCGCCCGTCCTATTCGCTGACCGGCACCTATCTCGGCGGCATCGGCCCGCGCATGGCGATGGTTTCGGTCGGCGTCGGCACCGGCTGGGGCCAGAACGCCAGCGACCGCACCACCCGCGGCGCGATCGGCGTGGGCCTGGGCCTGAACCCGCAATGGGCGGTGAGCGCCGGCTATGTCGGTCAGGAATCGATCATCGGCGCCGTCTGGAGCCCGCCGATGCTGGCCGGCACCTCGGTCGCCTTCTCGTTCCGCAATCTCGAGGAATCGGGCAACGCGACCTTCGCCGTGGATATCGGCCGGGCCTTCGCCCTGATGCGCTGAGGCCCGGGGCCGTTCCGGTCTTGACCGCTGGCCCCGACCGCATCTTTCTCGCCCGGGCAGGGAGCCTGTGCTATCCTCCCCGGGTCCGAGCGTGCCCCGGGCGGCCTGACCGCCGCCCCCGGTCCCAGTTCAACGCCGCTCTTGCGGCATCGATTCCAGCTTCAGGATACGAGGTATCGCCATGAAGACCCTCCTTCTCAGCACCGCCGTCGCGCTGACCGCCGCCAGCGCGGCTCTCGCCGCCAACGGCCCCGGTTCGCCCTCGCCGACCGCCCCGGGCACGCCCGTCACCCCGAGCGTGACGACCATCCCCCCCGGTGGCCCGGTCTTTTTCACCTTTGATTTCACGCCCAGCGGCAATGTCGTCTTCACCCTGAACGGGGAAACAGCCGGCGGCCGGCTCTACTGAAACTGCACGCCGTCAGGCGTTGATCGGGCGGCCTTCGGGTCGCCCGATTGCGTTTTTCGGACTCAGATTGCGTTTTTCGGGCTCAGACCGGCATCAGCGCCCAGTAATCGAGGTCCAGCAGCACCTCGGGCGCGTATTTCCCGTCCGGCCCTTTCAGCGCCGTCCCCGGGCCGGAACTCGCCACCAGCCGCAGCCGGATCGCGCCGACCCCGGGCACGCCGGTCTCGGCCTTGTCCAGCACCTCGGACCAGGCCCGCACCGTGGTGCCGCTGAAACAGGGGTTGGCATGCGCCCCGCCGTTGATCGCCACGATCATCTGCGCATTGGCGAGCCCGTTGAACGACAGCGCCCGCGCCAGGCTGATGACATGCCCGCCATAGATCAGCCGCTGCCCGTCGGGGCGGAAGGTGGCGTCGAAATGCACCTTGGCGGTGTTCTGCCAGAGCCGCGTGGCCAGCATGTGCTCGGCCTCCTCGACGGTCACCCCGTCGACATGCTCGATCACCTCGCCCACCGCGTAATCGCCCAGCCGGTAGGGCTCGCCCGCGGCCTCGAAATCGTAGCCCTCGAAGGTCAGGCCCGCGGGCACCACCAGATCCGAGACCGGCACGACGCGCGCCAGTTCCGGCACCACCGCCTCGGGCTCCGGCGCCTCCAGCCGGTTCTTGCGCACCATCACCCAGCGCACATATTCCAGCACGGCCTCGCCCCGCTGGTTGCGCCCGGTGGTCCGCACATAGACCACGCCCGACTTGCCGTTGGAATTCTGCTTCAGCCCGATCACCTCGGACGAGGAACTCAGCGTATCCCCCGGCCAGACCGGCGCCAGGAACCGCCCCTCGGCATAGCCGAGGTTCGCCACCGCGTTCAGGCTGATATCCGGCACCGTCTTGCCGAACACCGTATGGAACACGATCAGATCGTCCATCGGACTGGCCGCCAGCCCGCAGGCCCGCGCGAAGTCGTCCGAGGAATAGAGCGCCCCCCGCGCCGGATAGAGCGCATGGTAAAGCGCCCGCTCGCCGCCCGACAGCGTCCTCGGCACCGCATGCCGGATCACCTCGCCGATCCGATAATCCTCAAAAAACCGGCCCGGATTGGTCTTCATCGCCTGCGCCTCATCATCTTGTCGAAAATACGCCACGGGGGGGTCCGGGGGGTGTGAAACCCCCCGGTTCCGTCACCCGTTACTGCTCGCCCAGCTTGGTCTCGGGCGTGTAGGTGCCTGGCGCGTCCTTCACCACGGCCTGCGCGCAACGCATCACGCCTTTCGCCGCGTCGAAGGCATAGGCGGGCGAGCCATGCAGCTCCCAGCCCTTGTTCAGCGCCGCCGTCACCTTGTGGCAGAAGGCCGAGGTGTCGTCCTCGGTCAGCAAACGATAGAGTTTCATCTCACCCCCAGGGCATCAGCCCGAACCAGATGTGGATATAGCCGACCACACCGACCAGCAGCACCGCCCCGACCACGGCGCCGATCTCCTTGCCCATGACCACGGGCGCGGTGGATTTCTCCCAGATCGGGTTGTCGCGGTTGTAAAGCGCGACCGAGACCTGCGCCCAGAGGAACAGCCCGCCGAACAGGATCAGGCTGGCCAGATCGCCGTTCACCATCAGATGCGCCAGCGCCCAGAGCCGCACGCCCCAGAGCTGCGGGTGGCGCACGATCTTCGTCGCCGTGGTCTTCATGCCCGAGGCCGCGAAGAGGTAGAAGCTCAGCAGCATCAACAGGTTGTTGAGGTGCACCATGGACCGCGATTCGGGCCAGACCTGCGTATAGGGCGCCCAGCGGTAGCCCAGTACCATCAAGACGATGGCGACCAGCGACAGGATCGCCACGATCCCCTTGCCGCCCTCGCCAAAGCGCGCGCGGCTGGCGGGGGCCAGTCGCTTCCACATATGGCTGCCTGACCAGACCAGAAGGCCCAGAATAAGTAGCGCGTATCCCATCAGCTCATCGCTTTCTGCAAATGTTCGATCGCCTCGGCGCGCGCCAGCACGCTCCGGGCCGTCACAATATGCAGGTTCTCGACGATCTTGCCATCCACCACCGCGACGGCCTGCCCCTCGGCCATCGCCGCGTCGAAGGCAGCAATCTGGCGGCGGGCGAGGTCCAGCGCCGCCGCGTCCGGGGCGAAGACCTGGTTGGCGATGTCCAGCTGCGCCGGATGGATCAGCGATTTGCCGTCAAAGCCCAGATCGCGGCCCTGTTCGCATTCGGCGCGCAGGCCCTCATCATCCTTGAAGGCGTTATAGACGCCATCCACCGCCACGATCCCGGCGGCGCGGGCGGCCATCAGGCAGGTCTGCAACGCCATCTGCATCGGCAGCCGGTCGGCGCGGAAGCGGCAGTTCAGTTCCTTCGCCAGATCGTTGGTGCCCATGACGAAGCCCGCCATCCGCGGCGCCGCGGCGATGGCCCCGGCGTTGAGGATCCCCTGCGGCGTCTCCATCATCGCCCAGATATTGGTGTCAGCCGTCTCGGCGCGGGCGTCCAGCTTGCGGGCCAGCGCCTCGATATCGGCAGCGCTGTTGACCTTGGGCAAGAGGATCGCCTCGGGCCGGGCCAGGGCGATCACGTCCAGATCCTTTTCGCCCCAATCGGTGTCGAAGCCGTTGATCCTGACCAGCTTGCCGCGGGGGCCGTAATCGGCCCGGGCCAGCGTCGCCGCCAGCAGCTCGCGCGCGCGGGCCTTCTCGTCGGGGGCGACGGCATCCTCCAGATCGAAGATGATCGCGTCCGCGGCGAGGCCCTGCGCCTTCTCCAACGCGCGTTCTTTCGAGCCGGGGATATAGAGGACGGAACGATACGGGCGGCTGGTCATGATTCTCTTCCGTGAAACAATCTTGCGCGCAAAGCACCAAATCCGGACACAAAGCGCAAGGGTTAAATTTCTGCACCGCAGAGAGACCGCAGCTTTCAGGCGGTTTTGACCGGCGCGGGCGCAGCCTTGGGCATCGCTTCACCCGAAAGGTCCCGCCATGCGCCTGCTCTCTGCCGCCTTCGCCCTGCTGCCCGCCGCGCTCTCCGCCCAGACCCTGCCATGCGCCCCGCGCGAGAGGGTGCTGGCCTTCGTCATCGACCAGCGCGGCGAGACGCGGCTGGCCACGGGGGACGCCGCGCGCGGCGCCTCGGTCGAGCTTTATGCCAGCGACTCGGGGTCGTGGACGCTGCTGCTGAACCTGCCCGACGGGCGCGCCTGCCTCTTGGCCAATGGCGAGAACTTCACCGCCACCGGGGGGCTGCAACCGGCCCGCGGCAATCCTGCATAACCGGGGGGCCCGCGTCGGGTCAGAAAATGTCGCTGGCAGCGTTAACGGCGCCGCATTCTGTCGCGCCGCATTGCCGCGAGGCTTGCGCGAAGGCGGCCGATTCTCTAGTCAGGGCGCGAATTCACAACCTGACCGGAGATACCCATGGCCAGACCCAAAATCGCGCTGATCGGCGCGGGCCAGATCGGCGGCACCCTCGCCCATCTCGCCGCGATCAAGGAACTTGGCGACGTCGTGCTGTTCGACATCGCCGAGGGCATTCCGCAGGGCAAGGCGCTCGACATCGCCGAGTCGGGCCCGTCCGAGGGCTTCGACGGGATCTTCAAGGGCACCAATTCCTACGAGGATATCGCGGGCGCCGATGTCTGCATCGTCACCGCCGGTGTGCCGCGCAAGCCCGGCATGTCGCGCGACGACCTTCTGGGCATCAACCTCAAGGTCATGAAATCGGTCGGCGAAGGCATCAAGGCCCATGCGCCCAACGCTTTCGTCATCTGCATCACCAATCCGCTGGACGCCATGGTCTGGGCGCTGCAGCAATTCTCGGGCCTGCCGGCCGAGAAGGTGGTCGGCATGGCGGGCGTGCTCGACTCGGCCCGCTTCCGTCACTTCCTGGCGACCGAGTTCAACGTCTCGATGCGCGATGTCACCGCCTTCGTGCTGGGCGGCCACGGCGACACCATGGTGCCGCTGGCCCGCTACTCGACCGTGGCCGGTATCCCGCTGCCGGATCTGGTCGAAATGGGCTGGACCACGCAGGAGCGTCTGGACGCGATCATCCAGCGCACCCGCGACGGCGGCGCCGAGATCGTGGGCCTGCTGAAAACCGGCTCGGCCTTCTACGCGCCCGCGACGTCGGCGATCGAGATGGCCGAAGCCTATCTCAAGGACCAGAAGCGCCTGCTGCCCTGCGCCGCCTGGGTTGACGGCGCGCTGGGTCTGAACGGCTTCTATGTCGGTGTTCCCACGATCATCGGTGCCGGTGGCGTCGAGCGTATCGTCGACATCAAGATGAATGCCGACGAGCAAGCCATGTTCGACAAGTCGGTCAACGCGGTGAAGGGTCTGGTCGAGGCCTGCAAGGGCATCGACCCCTCGCTGGCCTGAGGCCATCCGCCAACGCAAAGAAACGCGCGTCCTTCGGGGCGCGCGTTTTTCGTTGAGGGCCAGGGGTGTCCGGACGGTGCGTGCGAGCACGCACCCTACGTCAGGGTCTGGAAGGTGTCCCATTCCAGCACCGCCTCGCCGGTGCCGCCGCGCACGGCCTCCACCGCCATCGCCCGGCCCAGATCCTCGACCCGGACGCCGCGATACTTCCTGAGCGGCCCGGCCAGCAAAGGGGTCAGCCAGGGCCAGAGCGCCAGCATCACCGCCTGCGTCGGGCCATAGCGGTTCTCGGGCGTCAGGATCATGCTGGGATGAAAGAGCGCCAGCCGCGCGAAACCCAAGGCCCGCAGGCCGTCCTCCAGCTGCCCTTTGGTCCGCACATAGAGAAAGCGCGACCCGGCGCTGACCCCCACGGCCGAGAGCAGCGAGAAATGCCCGATCCCGGCCGCGCGGCAGGCCTGCGCGAAAGTCAGCGGCATGTCGTGGTCGACCCGGATGAACACGTCGCGCGCCGTCTTCGACGGCTCGCCCACCCCCAGCGTGCAGATCGCCACGTCATGCCCGGCCAGATGCGCCCGGTAGCTGGCCGGATCGCCCGGGTCGATCACATGCTGCACCGCCTTCGGCCCGGGCAAGGCGATCTCGCGCCGGTTCAGCAGCGTGATCCGGCCGACCTGCGGCATCCCCGCCAGCGCTTTCAGGGCTTCGCCCCCCACCGCGCCGCTCGCCCCCAGCATCACCACATCGACCATCGGACCCTCCATCCTGACGGGCGCAGTTGACAGCACAAAGACGCCGGGCTCAACTCCCGGCCGGAGGATACCCCATGTCCACAGCCCCGGTCGTCAGCATCGACCTCGCCGCCTTCTGGGCCGACCCCTATCCCGTGCTGAAACGCCTGCGGGCCGAGGCGCCGGTGGCCTTCGTGCCCGAGCTGGGCGCGACCCTGCTGACCCGGCGCGACGACATCTTCGTCAATGAGAAGAAGATCGAGGTGTTCTCCTCGGACCAGCCGGGCGGACTGATGACGGTCCTGATGGGCCAGAACATGATGCGCAAGGACGGCGCCGCGCATCAGGCCGAGCGCAAGGCGATCTTCCCGACCGTCTCGCCCAAGACAGTGCGCGATACCTGGAAGGCGCAGTTTCAGGCCTTCACCGCCGGGATTCTGGAGGAGATCCGCCCGCAGGGTCAGGCCGACATGCTGCGCGACATCGCCATGCGGATCTCGGGCGAGGCGCTGAAATGCATCACCGGGCTCACGCAGATCCCCTGGGCCGAGATGGACCGCGTGTCGCAGGGGATGATGGACGGGATCGCCAACTACGCCGGGGACCCCGCGGTCGAGGCCCGCTGCAACGAGGCAACCGCCGCCATCGACCGCTATATCGACGAACGCATGCCGGTGCTGCGGAAGGCGCCCGATGCCTCGCTGCTGTCGGTGCAGAGGCAGGCGGGGCTGCCCGACGCCGCGATCCGGGCCAATGTGAAGCTGGCGATCTCGGGCGGGCAGAACGAGCCGCGCGACGTGATCGCCGGGCTCGCCTGGGCGCTGCTGACCCATCCCGATCAGCTGGCGATGGTGCGGGACGGGCGGGTGAGCTGGCTTCAGGCCTTCGAGGAATACGGCCGCTGGATCGCGCCCGTGGCCATGTCGCCCCGCCGCGTGGCACAACGCCACGTCTTGCATGGCGTGACGCTGGAGCCGGGGGATCGGGTGTTCCTGATGTTCTCGTCCGGCAACCGCGACGAAAGCGTCTTTGCCCGGCCCGATGTCTTCGACGTGACGCAGGATTCGGGCCCGGCGGTGACCTTTGGCGCGGGGCCGCATTTCTGCGCTGGCGCCTGGGCCTCGCGCTGCCTGATCGCCGAGGTGGCGATGCCGATGATCTTCGAGCGCCTGCCCGGGTTGCGGCTGGCGGGCGATGTGCCCTTCGGCGGCTGGGCCTTCCGGGGGCCGTTGCGGATGCCGGTGGCCTGGGACGTGTAGGGAGAGGTTTCGCCCTCGGTTTCCTCGGGCGACCACGGCGGGGGGCAAGGTCCGGCCGCGCCACGGGCGCGGCGTTCGCGGCTGAAACGCGCCACTGGCGCGTTTCCGAGACGCCGCTCACCCCCGCTCAAGGGGGTTTTCCACCCCCTTGAGAAACCCCCGAGGATATTTGCAGAGCAAAGATGAAAAGGGGCGTGCGGAGATGTCGCGCCGCGGGCTGTTGACCGGGCGCCTGTGGCGGCGTCTTGTGGCGCCATGAGCCAAACCCTGCCCGCCGATGCCCCCGCCGCGCTGCGCCTTGTCGCGCCCCTGGCCGATCTGGCCTTCCTCGACATCCAGTCGGTGCTGCTGCCGCGGGAGATGAGCCCGCTCGAGGCCTGGCGTTTCCTGATGGATCGGCCGATCCCGCTGTTTGCGCTGGCCTTCCGGCTGCGCGACGCCATTTCGGCGCGGTTCGGGGTCAAGCGGCTGGGCGGGTTCGGGGGCGCGCTGCCCGAAAGCGTCAGTCCGGGCGACCGGCTGGCGTTCTTCCTGGTCGAGGAGAGCGCCCCGGGCCTGATGGTCCTGACCGAGCGTGACCGGCATCTCGATGTGATGACCGCGGTCACGGTCGAGGGGCGGCGCCTCGCCATCACCTCGTCGGTGGTGACGCACAACCTCTTCGGGCGGCTCTACATGCTGCCGGTGGCGCCCGCCCATCGACTGATCGTGCGCTATCTGATGTGGCGGGCGCGGCGCGCGTAGGGTGGGACTTCAGCCCACCCTGCTTCGCTTGACTTCGCCGCCGGGCCCGGGCCTCATCCCCGCAAACGGAGGCCCCGATGACAGATCTGACCCACGACCTCGCCGACCGGCTGACCCGCTATTGCGCCATCGACAGCCAGTCGGATGCCGACAGCCCCAGCTCCCCCTCGACCGAGGTCCAGCTCGACATGCAGCGCCTCCTGGTCGCGGAACTGACCGCGATGGGGGCCGAGGATGTCACGCTGACCGAGTATGGCGCGGTCCTGGCCACGATCCCCGGCACGCGCGCGGGGCCGACCGTCGGCTTCCTCGCCCATGTCGACACCGCCCCGCAGTTCAACGCCACGGGTGTGAAGCCGCGGATCATCCGGGGCTACAACGGCGGGGCGATCACCTATCCCGACGATCCCGCCCTCAGCCTGACGCCCGAGGCCTTCCCCTATCTGGCCGAGAAACTGGGGCATGACATCGTCACCGCCTCGGGCCTGACGCTGCTGGGGGCCGACGACAAGGCGGGCGTGGCGATCCTGATGACCGCGGCCGAGCGCCTGCTAGCCGATCCCTCGCTGCCCCGGCCCCGGCTGCGGCTGGCCTTCACCCCGGATGAAGAGATCGGCCGCGGCGTCGATGCGCGCCTGCCCGGGGATCTGGGTGCCGACTTTGCCTATACCTTTGATGGCGGCAAGCTGGGCGAGATCGAATACGAGACCTTCTCGGCCGACGGGGCGGTGGTGACGATCAAGGGGGTGTCGATCCACCCCGGCTATGCCACCGGCAAGCTGGTCAATGCGATCCATCTGGCGGCCAAGATCATCCAGACCTTGCCGCAGGTGACGCTCACGCCCGAGACGACCGAGGGGCGCGAGGGCTTCATCCATGCCACGGACATGGACGGCGGTTCGTCCGAGATGCGGATCAAGTTCATCCTGCGCGATTTCGAACGCGAGGGGCTGGAGGAGAAGGGCGCGCTGCTGCGCCAGGTCTGCGCGGCGGTGGCGGCGACCGAACCCCGGGCCGATATCACCTGCACCATCACCCCCCAGTACCGGAACATGCGCTATTGGCTCGAATCGGACATGACCCCGGTGGAGCTGGCCCGCGAGTCGGCGCGCGCGCTGGGGCTCGATCCGGTGTCGGTGCCGATTCGGGGCGGCACCGACGGGTCGCGACTCACGGAAATGGGGATTCCCTGCCCGAATCTCTTCACCGGCATGCAGAACATCCATGGTCCGCTGGAGTGGATCTCGGTTCAGGACATGGAAGTGGCGATGCGACTCTGCCTGGAGATCGCCGGACGGGCCGCCAAGGGCTGACCGCGGGGGGTGATTCCGGCCTGTGAAACAAGCCAGATCGCCCCTCCCTCAGGATCTCGTGGTGCGGCGGCCGGGGACCACAACAGGCTGTGAAAAGGTCGGCAAAGCTTGCCTTTTCAAGAAAGTATCCTTTGTTATCAATGCCATGACTGAAAATCGCCGCCTCCTGTGACGAATTTTTGTCGGCCCGTGTTTTTTCCTCTTGCGGCTCCCGGCGGATACCCCTAGATACCGCCTCACCGAAGCGGAGACGCTGAGGGACGCGCCGGAAGGGACGCTGGAAACAGACCCGGAAGACACGGAAAAGGATAGGAAAACGGCAGCGCTGTCGGAAAACTTCGGAAGCGCCGCTGGAATTTTTGTCCTCTGCTTTTTGAAAATTTGGTGAATGAAGGGATATGTGGGCGGTTTGGTTCATTTCGATGGATCGGACGTCTGGATATCGGCCTCTTAGCGGTAACGCGATGATAGAGGTGTCAGCTTCACTGTTTTGCG
>NZ_QDDR01000015.1 GCF_003075525.1 Pararhodobacter aggregans
CCGACGACGGCCGGTATCAGAGACCGACAAAACTTGAATACGGCGAGTGTCTTCGTGTGCGTCCATAAGGACACTCGATAAACGTTCTGCCCGCTCAACAGCCAGACGGCCCTCCGCGAATGCTTACTCGGGATCAATGGAATCGAGAAGTTCCGCCAGGCTGGCCTGTTTGCGATGCGTCTCGGGCTCCTCCGCCACCAGCGGCGCGGCGGCCGAGATCGCCCGCCCGAAGGCGCGCGCCAGCAGCGCGGCGGGGCCAGCGGGCAAAGCCGCCTCCTCCGACGGAGGGGGCGGCCGCGGCGCCAACTTGCGCCTCAGGACGGGGTCGCGATCGTGAACACTCATGGGCGAAAATCCTGCAACCCCGGCAGGATCGCAGGCACCCGTTAAGAAAGCCTTGCGTCACGTCGGCCTTGGGGCCTCAATCCGACAGGCGGCTCACCACCACCGTGACTTCGGGCTTCTTGCCGATCTCGTCGACGCAGCAGATCCGCACGCGCTTGCGCAGCGCCTCGATCAGCTTGTCGTCCGAGGCCAGAACCTTCTTGCCGGTGCGCTCCAGCTCTTCGGCCAGTTCGTCCTCGATCACCTCGGCCAGCGGGCGTTTCGAGCGGCCCTCGCGTGCCAGGCCCATGCAATCGGCCCAGGCGTCGCCCATCGGCAGACCATCCTCGTCGATGATGAGCGTGACCATGACCAGCCCGTTGAGCGCCAGTTTCATCCGCTCGCGCACGATCCCGTCCAGCGCGCCATAGACCGCCGTCCCGTCAAGGTAGAGCCGCCCGGTATCGACATATTCCGCCACCACGGGGTCGCGGCCGGTGATATCCAGCATCGTCCCGTTCGGCGCGATGGCCGAGGCCATGCCGCGCCGCTGGGCGAGCATCGCATGCTGGCGCAGGTGACGGTGTTCGCCGTGCATCGGAATCAGGATGCGGGGCCGCACGAGGTCATGCATCCGCTCCAGATCCGGGCGGTTGGCATGGCCCGAGACGTGGTACTGGCCCTGCGTGTTGTCGGCCACCTCGACGCCCTGTTCGCTGAGCGCGTTGACGATCTTCAGCACGTCCTTTTCGTTGCCCGGAATGGTCATCGAGCTGAAGAGGAAGGTGTCGCCCTCCTTCAGCTGGAAGCCGAGGTACGAGCCGCGGGACAGCTGGGCCGAGGCGGCGCGGCGCTCGCCCTGGCTGCCGGTCACGATCAGCATGACCTTGTCGCGGGGCATGTCGACGGCTTCCTCCGCCGGAACGGTCGGCGGGAAATCCACCAGCAACTTGGCCTCGGTCGCGGTGCGGACCATGGTCTGCATCGCCCGGCCCAGCAGGCAGACCGAGCGGCCAGCGGCGCGCGCGGCCTTGGCCAGCGTCCGCACCCGGGCCACGTTCGAGGCGAAGGTCGTCGCCACCACCAGTCCGGGCGCCCCACGCACCAGGTCGGTGATCGCCTGCGGCAGCGAGCTTTCCGAGCGGCCGGGATGCGGCGAGAAGATGTTGGTCGAATCGCAGACCATCACATCGACGCCCTTGTCGCCGATGGAACGGTAGAGATCCTCATCGAACGGGTCGCCGACCCCGGGCGCCATGTCGAGCTTGAAGTCGCCCGTATGCACCAGCCGCCCGGCGGGCGTCTCGATCAGCATGGCCGAGGCTTCGGGCAGCGAATGGGCGATCGGCAGGAAGCGGACCTGGAACGGGCCCAGCTCGATCGTCTCGGACGTGTCGAGCGTGACGATCTGGTCGACCGGCTGCCCGGCTTCCAGCATCTTCTTGGCGGCGATGCGGGCGGTGAAGTCGCGGGCATAGACCGGCACGCGCAGGCGCGACCACAGGTGGCCGAGGCCCCCCACGTGGTCCTCGTGGGCGTGGGTGATGAAGATCCCCTCGATCCGGTCGCGGCGGGCTTCCAGCCAGGCGATATCGGCCATGATGAGGTCGACGCCGGGCGTGCCGTCCATATCGGGGAAGGTCACGCCGAGATCGACGACGATCAGCCGCTCGCGGTTCTTGGGCCCGTAGCCGTAGACGTAGGTGTTCATCCCCACTTCGCCGGCGCCGCCCAGCGGCAGGTAGATCAGGCGGTCGTTACTCATGCGCTGGCGCGTTCCCTGTTGTGACGGTTGATCAGCATCAACCCGTGCATGGTCAGATCGTCTTCGACCGAGTCGAAGATGTCGGTGCCCTGATCGAAGAGCGAGGCGAGACCGCCGGTGGCGATCACCTTCATCGGGCGGTCGCGCTCGATGCGAATCTGTCGTACGATGCCTTCGACAAGCCCGACATAGCCCCAGTAGATGCCCGACTGGATACAGGCAACCGTATTCGTGCCGATTGCGCTCTGCGGTTTGGTCACATCGACATGCGGAAGGGCCGCGGCGGCCATATGCAGGGCTTCCAGCGAGGTATTGACCCCGGGGGCGATCACCCCGCCGATATAGGCGCCGTCGCTGTCCACCACGTCAAAAGTGGTGGCGGTGCCGAAATCCACCACGATCAGGTCGCCGCCGTAGCGGTTGAAGCCCGCCACGGTATTGACCAGCCGGTCGGGGCCGACGGTCGTGCCCTGATCCACACGGGGCGCGACCGGCAGGTCGCAATCGGGCTTGCCCACCACCAGCGGGCGGCAGTTGTAATAGCGGTCGGCGAGGACCCGCAGGTTGAACACGACCCGCGGCACGGTCGAGGAGATGATGACATCGGAAATCGTCGCCTCGATCCCCTTGAGGTTCATCAGCGTGCTGAGCCAGACGTAATACTGGTCCGCGGTCTGGCGGTGATCGGTGGCGGTGCGCCATGTGGCGATGAAGAGGTGCCCGTCCCAGATCGAGAACACGGTATTGGTATTGCCGCAGTCTATGCAGAGCAGCATGGCGGGTCTCCGTCAGGGAAAGAAGATGTCGGCGGCGGGGATGGCGCGGCGGCCCTCGGGCGTGACCAGAACCAGCGAGCCGGACTCGTCGATGGTCTCGAACGTGCCGCGGAATTCCTCGGTCAGGGTGCGGGCGATCAGCGGCTGGCCCAGACGCGCCACGCCGTTGAGGAAAGCGGTGCGGATGGGTCCGAACCCATAGGTTCTGAGCCGCGTGTCCCAGCGGGCGAAGGCAGGCGCAAGGCTGTCGAGCAGCTGTTCCGGGCCAAGCGTGATCCCCGTTTCGCTGCGCAGATTGACGGGCGGGAAGGCCGCGCCCGGCTCGGGCTCGGGCGAGGCCCTGAGGTTGACGCCGATGCCGATGGCGAGCACCCCCGCGCCGGGGCTTTCCAGCAGGATGCCCGAGAGCTTGCCGCCATTGAGCAGCACGTCATTGGGCCATTTCAGCGCGAAGGCATCGGGCAGATGGGTGAGTTCGACCAGCGCGTCCCGCAGCGCCAGCGCGGCGACGAAGGAACGCAGCGCCAGCTTGGCGGGCGGCTCGTCCATGCGCTGGATCAGGGTGGCGGCGAAGTTTCCGGCCGGGTCGGTCCAGGCCCTGCCCCGCCGTCCCCTGCCCGCGGTCTGGCGATGCGCCAGGATCCAGGTAGGAGAGCCCAGCGACGGCGCGCGTCGCTGGGCTTCCATCATGGTGCTGTCGGTTTCCTCCAGCACCAGCTTTTCGTGGCCCGGGGGCCAGCCCTCACTGGACAAGTGCCTGCGCCGCGACGGAGGCCGCGCCCTCGAGCCCGAAGAGGTTGACGACACCGAGCAGCGTCACCGCCGCCGCCGCCAGCGTCAGCCAGCGCTGCGCCGGGGCGCCGTCATTGTCCAGCGCATCCACTTCGGTGCCGAAGTACATGAAGTAGACGATGCGCAGGTAATAGAAGGCCCCGATCACCGAGGCGATGACCCCGATCACCGCCAGCGTGACATAGCCCGCGCCGATGGCCGCAGTCAGCACCGCGAACTTGGCCCAGAAGCCGATCAACGGCGGCACCCCGGCAAGGCTGAACATCAGGATCAACAGCGCCAGCGCCTGGATCGGCTGGGTCTTGGACAAGAGGTTCAGGTCGTCGATGGCGACGACCGGCCGCCCCTCGCGCCGCATGGTCAGCATGAAGGCGAAGACGCCGATCGACATGGTGACATAGATCGCCATGTAGAGAAGCGTGGCCTTCACCCCGGCCTCGGTCCCTGCGGTCAGGCCCAGCAGCGCGAAGCCCATGTGCGAGATCGAGGAATAGGCCATCAGGCGTTTCAGGTTGCGCTGGCTCAGCGCGCCCACGGCGCCCACGACCATGCTGAGACCGGCCAGCAGCGCCAGGATCTGACCCCAGTCGCCCGGCGCATGGCCGAAGGCGTCATAGGTCACGCGGGCCAGCAGCGCCATGGCGGCGACTTTCGGCGCGGTGGCGAAGAAGGCGGTAACCGGGGTCGGCGAGCCTTCGTAGACGTCGGGCGTCCACATGTGGAAGGGCACGGCCGAGACCTTGAACGCCAGACCCGCGATCATGAACGCCAGGCCCATCAGCAGGCCGACCGGCAGGTGATCGCCGTGAATGAGGCTGGCAATGCCGTCAAAGCGGGTGGTGCCGGCATAGCCATAGACCAGCGAGGCGCCATAGAGCAGCAGGCCCGAGGCCAGCGCGCCGAGGACGAAGTATTTCAGCCCCGCCTCGGTCGCCTTCACGCTGTCACGGCGGAAGGCGGCCAGCACGTAAAGCGCCAGCGACTGCAGCTCCAGCCCCATGTAGAGGGTAATCAGGTCCTGCGCCGAGACCATGACCATCATGCCCACGGTCGCCAGCGAGACGAGGATCGGATACTCGAACTTCATCATCTTGGCGCGTTCGAGGTAATCCATCCCCATGACCAGCACCGCGGCGCTGGCCAAGAGCATCGCCATCTTGGCGAAGCGCGAGAAGGCATCCTCGACGAAGAGGCCGCCGAAGGCGGTCTGCGCCTCGGGTCCCTGCACGCCCACCAGGATGGCGAGCAGGATCATCACGGCGACCGTGGCCCAGGTCAGGGCGGCGGCCAGCCTATCCTTGCCGAAATACGCGCCCGCCATCAGCGCCACCATCGCCCAGAGCGACAGCAGGATTTCGGGCAGCGCGATCGAGAGGTCAAGCGAGGTCATCGCAGCGGGCCTTTCAGTGAGTGGGCGCCGCGGCGGCCGCGGGCGCATGGGACGCATCGGCAGCGGCGTGCATCCCGGCTTCGGCGGGCACGATGCCGTTGGCGTCGTTGTAGTGTTCAACAAGGGCCGCGGTCGACGGGCCGATGATGTCGGTGACCAGCGCCGGATAGACGCCCAGCAGCAGGGTCATGACGATCAGCGGCGCGAACATCAGCTTCTCGCGCGTGTCCATGTCGGTGATGGTCTTCAGGCTTTCCTTGATGAGCGGGCCAAAGACCACCCGGCGATAGAGCCAGAGCCCGTAGCCGGCCGAGAAGATCACCCCCGTGGCCGCCACCGCGGCGACCCAGGTGTTGACCTGGAAGACCGCCATGAAGGTCAGGAATTCGCCGACGAACCCCGACGTGCCCGGCAGGCCGACGTTGGCCATGGTGAACAGCATGAACACCGCCGCGTACATCGGCATCCGGTTCACCAGACCGCCATAGGCCTCGATCTCGCGGGTGTGAATGCGGTCATAGACCACGCCCACCACGAGGAACAGCGCGCCCGAGATGAAGCCGTGCGACAGCATCTGGAAGATGGCGCCGTCGAGGCCCTGCTGGTTGGCCGCGAAGATGCCCATGGTGACGAAGCCCATATGCGCGACCGAGGAATAGGCCACCAGCTTCTTCATGTCCTCCTGCACCAGTGCCACCAGCGAGGCATAGACCACGGCGATGGCCGACATCCACAGCACCAGCGGCGCCCAGATCTCGGACGCGATGGGGAACATCGGCAGCGAGAAGCGCAGGAAGCCGTAGCCGCCCATTTTCAGCAGCACCGCCGCCAGCACCACGGAACCCGCGGTGGGCGCCTGGACGTGGGCATCGGGCAGCCAGGTATGGACCGGCCACATCGGCATCTTCACCGCGAAGGAGGCGAAGAAGGCGAAGAACAGCAGCGTCTGCACCCCGCCCGCGATCTGCCAGCCCAGCAGGGTCAGCGGACCCGCGCTGAACTCATAGGCCAGCAGCGTCGGGATGTCGGTCGTCCCGGCCTGCAGGAACATGTAGATCATCGCCACCAGCATCAGCACCGAGCCGATGAAGGTATAGAGGAAGAACTTGAACGCGGCATAGATCCGGTTCGCGCCGCCCCAGATGCCGATGATCAGGAACATCGGGATCAGCCCGGCCTCGAAGAACAGGTAGAACAGCACCAGATCCAGCGAGACGAAGACGCCGATCATCAGCGTTTCCAGCAGCAGGAAGGCGATCATGTATTCCTTGACGCGATGCGTGACGCCCCAGCAGGCGCCGATGGTGATCGGCATCAGGAAGGTGGTCAGCAGCACGAAAAGGACCGAGATCCCGTCGACGCCCAGCTTGTATTTCAGCCCCAGGATCCAGTCGTGTTCCTCGACGAACTGGAAGCCGGTGTCCGAAGCGTCGAAGTTGAACAGCAGGATCAGCGAGATGGCGAAGGTCGCCAGCGTCGCGAACAGCGCCAGCCGCTTGGCCTGCAGCTGCGTCTGGGCGTTCTCGCCATGCAGGAAGACAGCCCCGATGAAGGCTGCCACCGCGGGCAGGAAGGTGATGATGGACAGAAGGTTCAACATCAGTGCGCCCCTCCGGAGAGCGTAACGTAGGTCACCAGCACCGCGATCCCGAGGACCATGGCGAAGGCGTAGTGATAGAGGTAACCGGACTGGGCGCGGGCATAGACGCGGTTCAGCATGGGCAGGACATTCATCGACAGACCGTTGAGGAAGCCGTCGATGGTGTTGCCGTCGCCGCGCTTCCACAGGAAGCGGCCGATGGCGAAGGCGGGACGCACGAAGACCGCGTCATAGATCTCGTCGATGTACCACTTGTTCAGCAGGAAGCGGTAGAGGATCGGCTGGTTCTCGGCCAGTTTGACCGGGATCCGCGGATTGACGATGTAGAAGAGATAGGCCAGCACCAGACCCAGCAGCATGGCGAAGAACGGCGCCATCTTGACCCACCAGGGCGCCTCATGCGCGTTGTGGATCGTGTGGTTGCTGTCGAGCATGGTGATCGAATGGCCGAACCACTCGTGCACCGCCTCGTGTGAGCCGAAGAAGGGCGTGTACCAGACCATCCCCGCCAGCACCGCACCGACCGACAGCACGGCCAGCGGGATGAGCATGGTCATCGGGCTTTCATGGGCGTGGTCATGGGTGTGGTGGTCGCCACGCGGCGCACCGAAGAAGGTCAGGAACATCAGGCGCCACGAGTAGAACGAAGTCATGGCCGCCGCGATCACCAGCACCCAGAAGGCATAGATCATCTCGCCGCCGAAGGCGCTTTCGATGATCGCGTCCTTCGAGATGAAACCGGCGAAACCGATTTGGGTGAGCGGGATGCCGACGCCGGTGATGGCCAGCGTGCCGATCAGCATGGCGTAATAGGTATAGGGCATCTTGTGGCGCAGGCCGCCGTAGTTCCGCATGTCCTGCTCGTGGTGCATGCCGTGGATCACCGAACCCGCGCCGAGGAACAGCATCGCCTTGAAGAAGGCATGGGTCAGCAGGTGGAACATGGCGACCGAATAGACGCCGACGCCCGCCGCCACGAACATGTAGCCCAGCTGCGAACAGGTCGAATAGGCGATGACGCGCTTGATGTCGTTCTGCACCAGACCCACGGTCGCCGCGAAGAAGGCGGTCAGCGTTCCGATGAAGACGATGAAGGTCCGCGTGTCGGTCGCGTATTCCATCAGGGGCGACATGCGGCTCACCAGGAACACGCCCGCCGTCACCATGGTCGCGGCGTGGATCAGCGCCGACACCGGGGTCGGGCCTTCCATCGCGTCGGGCAGCCAGGTGTGCAGCAGGAACTGCGCCGATTTGCCCATCGCACCGATGAACAGGAAGAAGCAGGCCGTGTTCAGCGCGTTCCAGTCGGTCCACAGGAAGTGGATACTCTGCTGGCTCAGCTGCTCGGCCGAGTGGAAGATGTCGTCGAACTGGACCGAGTCGGTCAGGAAATACAGCATCATGATGCCGATGACGAAGCCGAAGTCGCCGACCCGGTTGACCACGAAGGCCTTGATCGCCGCGGCCGAGGCCGAGGGTTTCTTGTAATAGAAGCCGATCAGCAGATAGGACGCGAGGCCCACCCCTTCCCAGCCGAAGAAAATCTGCACCAGGTTGTCCGAGGTGACCAGCATCAGCATGGCGAAGGTGAAGAGCGAGAGATAGGCGAAGAAGCGCGCCCGGTAATGCTCGTGATGGGTCCAGTTGTCGTCATGCGCCATGTAGCCGAAGCTGTAGAGGTGCACGAGCGCCGAGACCGTGGTCACCACGATCAGCATGACCGTGGTCAGCCGGTCGATGCGGATCGCCCAGTCACCGACCAGGGTGCCCGAGTCGATGAAGCGCAGGACATGGACCGTATAGGCCTCGCCGTCATAGCCGAGGAACAGGGCCCAGGACAGGATCGCCGACAGGAACAAGAGCGCCGTGGCGATGACCTGGCCGGTCTTCTCGCCGATGGCTTTCCAGAACAGGCCCGCGATGATCGCGCCGACCAGCGGTGCAAAGAGAAGGATCGTCGCCATCACACTCAGCCTTTCATCACGTTGACGTCTTCGACGTCGATCGTGCCGCGGTTTCGGAAGAAGGTGACCAGGATCGCAAGGCCGATGGCGGCCTCGGCGGCGGCGACGGTCAGCACGAACATGGTGAAGACCTGGCCGACCAGGTCGCCCGAGAAGCTGGAGAAGGCCACCAGGTTGATGTTGACGCTGAGCAGGATCAGTTCGATCGACATCAGGATGACGATGACGTTCTTCCGGTTCAGGAAGATGCCGAAGATCCCGATGACGAACAGCGCTGCCGCGACTGTCAGGTAATGCTCAAGTCCCACCATTTGGTCCCTCGTTCTCGTCTTTCGGCGCGTCGGGCGCGCCGGTTGTTCAACGTCCGCGTTGAAACTCGCGGTTCAGTCGGTTGTCCCGGCGGCGCGGGGCCACGGGGCGGAATTCTTCGGTCTCTCGGCGCCGCGACGGGGCGGCCGGGCGGCGGCGGGCCGGGGCGACGCCGTCATGCTCAGCGTCCCCCCGCCACGCGGCAGGCGCAGCTTTGGTAGGCGACGCGGGTCTGCACGACATTGGCGCCCCGCGCCTCGGCAAGGCGCGCCAGATCGCCGAAGGTATAGGTCTCGGTCGCGTCCAGCGCATCGAGGAACACATCGGCCAGCGCCCCGGCATCGGCCGGGTCGACCGACTCGGCGTCAGGCACGGGATAGAGCGTCGCCGCCACCCGGTCGCGGCTGGGGCAATGCTCCAGCACCACCTCGACGCCCCAGGGATCGCCGCCGCGCTGGTAGAACACCAGACCGCCGGGAAAATCGAGGACGTTGTAATCGCCCTGCGCGGCCTCCTCGGGCGCCAGCGCGCCGCCGAAGCAATCGGGCTGGCTGGCCAAAGCGGCACCGGGGGCAAGCGTCAGGATCAGGGACAGGGCGCGGATCATTGGCCGCCCCCCATGGCGCAGGCGCAGCTTTGCCAGTCGACGCGCAGGGTCCGCCCCTGCCCGCCCGCGGCGACCGCCCAGTTCGCCAGATCGCCCAGCGAGTGCTCCTCGCTGTCGTTCAGCGCCTCGAAGACCCGCGTGCGGTAGCCGTCGATCCGGGTCCAGGGCGTGTCGGTTTCCTGCGGGATCGGCAGCTCCGCCGCCATCCGCCAGCGCGAGGGGCAATGCTCGACGATCACCTGGATCGCGTTGCGCCCGTCCAGCGGGTAGCGGTCGTAAAAGACGATGCCCTCAGGGTAGAGGGTCGGCGCGTAATCCCCCAGCGCGGCTTCCTCGGGCGCCAGGCGGGCACCCGAGCACAGCGGCGCGAGGGGGGCATCCGCCCCCGCCGCGCCGACGCCCGCGAGCATCGCCAGTCCCGAAAGGAAACCCTTCAGCGCCATGGATCAGAGCCCCTGCCCCGGTTTCACGTCCTTCAGTTCCATCGCCTTGGCCGGGTCGCGCCACATCTGGTGCAGCACGTTCTGGCGCTTCACGTCGGTCCGGTGGCGCAGGGTCAGCACGATGGCGCCGATCATCGCCACCAGCAGGATCAGACCCGCCACCTGGAACAGGATGAAATACTGGTCGAACAGGATCATCCCCAGGGCGCGGGCGTTATCCACCTGCGCGGCATCGGGCGCGGGCGCCATGTGCAGCGCGGCCGAGCCCTCGGCCGAGGTCCAGGCGCCATAGAGCAGCGTCAGCTGCATCAGGATCACCAGCCCGACCAGCGCCGCCAGCGGGAAGTAGCGCACCATCTCGGCCTTCAGCGCGGCGAAGTCGATGTCGAGCATCATCACCACGAAGAGGAACAGCACCGCGACCGCGCCGACGTAGACGATCATCAGCAGCATCGCCAGGAACTCGGCCCCCAGCAGCACGAAGAGCCCGGCCGAGGACAGGAAGGTCAGGATCAGCCAGAGCACCGAATGCACCGGGTTCTTCGCGGTCACGACCAGCAGGCCCGCAATCACCGCCACCACGGCGAAGGCATAGAAGGCAAAATCGGCAACGCTCATGCGTCCTTCTCCTTGGTTTCCGCAAAAACGCCCTGGGCGATCTCCAGTGCCTTCTGCATGGCGGGCAAGCCGCCGAACATGCTCATCTGCCAGATCACCTCGGCGATCTCGCGTTCCGTGGCGCCCGCCTCAAGTGCGTGGCGCACAGTCATCTTCAATTGCGGCTCGGCCTGCGCTCCCAGCACCGTCAGGGCGGCGATGGTCACCAGAAGCCGGGTCTTGGCGTCCAGCCCCTCGCGGTTGAAGGTCCGGCCGAACCACATTTCCATCATGTCCTTGGACATGGTGGGGAACATCTTGTCGAAGCCCGACAGGTTGAGATTTTCCAGCGCAGGGTTGAAGGCCCGCAGCATTTCCTGCGAGCTTTCCATCATCTGCTGGATCATCTTGGTATAGGCTTCGGTCATGGGCGGCTCACCGATAGGGCGCGTCGAGTTCGAGGTTGCGGGCGATTTCGGCTTCCCAGCGGTCGCCGTTGGCCAGAAGCTTTTCCTTGTCGTAGAACAGCTCTTCCCGGGTCTCGGTGGCGAATTCGAAATTCGGCCCCTCGACGATGGCGTCGACCGGGCAGGCCTCCTGGCAGAAACCGCAATAGATGCACTTCGTCATGTCGATGTCGTAGCGCGTGGTGCGGCGGCTGCCGTCGTCGCGGGGTTCCGCGTCGATGGTGATGGCCTGCGCCGGGCAGATCGCCTCGCAGAGCTTGCAGGCGATGCAGCGCTCTTCCCCGTTCGGATAGCGGCGCAGCGCGTGCTCGCCGCGGAAGCGGGGGCTGAGCGGACCCTTCTCGTGCGGGTAGTTCAGCGTCGCTTTCGGCTTGAAGAAATACTTCAGCCCCAGACCGAACCCTTTGAAGAAGTCGACCAGCAGGAAGTATTTGACGGCGCGGGTGTAATCGATCTGGCTCATGTCAGCCCCCAATCGCCCAGCGGGCCCAGAAGCCGCCAAGCACTTCGAATTTGGCAAGGAACGCCACGATCACGACCCAGCCCAGCGACATCGGCAGGAAGACCTTCCAGCCAATCCGCATCAGCTGGTCGTAGCGGTAGCGCGGCACGATGGCCTTGACCATCGAGAAGACGAAGAACGCGCCCAGCATCTTGATAATCATCCAGTGGATACCATCGGGCAGACCTGGGATCGGGCTCAGCCAGCCGCCGAAGAACAGGAGCGAGATCAGCGCGCACATCAGCACGACCGCGACCAGTTCGCCGATCATGAACAGCAGGAACGGCGTGGACGAGTATTCGACCTGATAGCCGGCCACCAGCTCCGATTCCGCCTCCGGAAGGTCGAAGGGCGGGCGGTTGGTCTCGGCCAGGGCCGAGATCAGGAACAGGAACATCATCGGCAGATGCGGGATGAAGTACCAGTTCAAGAGGCCATAATCGCCCGACTGCGCATGCACGATGTCCGTGAGATTCATCGAGCCCGTCGAGATGATGACGCCGATGATGATGAGGCCGATCGAGACCTCATACGAGATCATCTGCGCGGCCGACCGCAGCGAGCCGAGGAACGGGTATTTCGAGTTCGACGCCCAGCCGCCCATGATGACCCCGTACACCTCAAGCGACGAAATCGCGAAGATGTAGAGGATCGCCACGTTGATGTTGGACAGCACCCAGCCATCGTCGAAGGGGATCACCGCCCAGGCGGTCAGCGCGCAGACCAGCGTGACCATCGGCGCCATGAGAAAGACGAAACGATCGGCCCCGGCGGGGAAGATCACCTCTTTCACGATGTATTTGATGAAGTCGGCAAAGCTCTGCAGCAGACCGAAGGCGCCCACCACGTTCGGACCCCGCCGCATCTGCACCGCCGCCCAGATCTTCCGGTCGGCGTACATGAGGAACGCCAGCGCCACCAGAAGCGGCACGACGATCAGCAGGACCTGCCCGACGATCAGCAGGAAAATCCCGAAGTAGTTCGTTGTGAAGAATTCAACCATGGTTCGTCCTCAGACCGTCGGTATCCCCTGCTCGGTGCAATCGGCCACCGTCACTTCGGCGTCGATCGTCCGAATGCCCCGCGGCAGAGACGGCGATACGGTATAGACCGCGTCCGCCTGCCAGAGGCTTCCCTCGTTGTTCGTTGTGGTGCGCACGTGGCGGGCAAAGCCCATGCCGCGGATCAGCGCGTATTGCGCGGCGGCGCAGCGGGCATAGGCGATGGCGTCGCCCGCATCGCGCGCGCCCTCCATCGTCACCACGAAATGCACCAGATCGTTTTCCAGCAGCTGCGTCTGCACACCGCGGTAGACGGCATTCTCCGGCGCGCCCATCGGCACCTCGCCCGGCTGCGGCGCAGCCGTGACGCAGCCCGCCAGCCCGGTCAGGGCCAGCGAGAGCGTCGCAAGGAGGGGGAGACGCCGGGTCATGCTCACTCCGCCGCCATCGCGTCGGTGCCGCGCGCCTTCGCCTTGGCGCTGAGTTCGGCCATCAGGGCCGAGGCGCGGGCGATCGGGTTGGACAGGTAGAAGTCCTTGACCGTGGCGCGGAAGCTGGCCTCGCCCAGCGGGCCCTTTTCCAGCGGCGTCCAGGCGTTTTCCGGCACCTCGTCGATCAGTTCCAGATGCGGGACCGCGGCGACCAGCGCCGAGCGCAGCGCGTTCAGGCTGTCCCAGGGCAGCACCTTGCCCGCCTCGGCCGAGACGGCGCGCAGGATGGCCCAGTTTTCCTTGGCCTCGCCCGGCGCGAACCCGGCGCGCAGCGCCAGTTGCGGGCGGCCCTCGGTGTTGACGAAGATGCCGCCTTCTTCGGTATAGGCGGCGCCCGGCAGGATCAGGTCGGCGCGATGCGCGCCCCGGTCGCCGTGGCTGCCCTGGTAGATGACGAAGGCACCGGCGTCGATATCCAGTTCATCGGCGCCGAGGTTGTAGATCACATCCGCGCCCTCGGTCGCGGCCAGCAGCCCGCCCTCGGTCACCGCGCCCACATCCAGCGCACCGACGCGCGACGCGGCGGTGTGCAGCACCAGCACCCGGCCCGACAGCGCCTGAGCGGCGGCCAGAACGGCCAGACCGTCAGCCTCGTTCAAAGCGCCCTGCCCGACGATGACGATGGCGCCCTCGCCGACCGAGGCCTTGGCCAGCGCCGCCCGGTCATGGCCGAGATGCGTCACGTCATAGGTCAGATCCGCCGGAACGCCGATCACCGAGACCTTGGCGCCATTGAGCCAGGCCTTGCGGATCCGGGCGTTCAGCACCGGCGCCTCGTCGCGCGGGTTGGTGCCGATCAGCAGGATTTCCTTGGCGGTATCGACATCCTCGATGGCGACATTGCCGACATAGGCCGAGCGGTTGCCAGCCGGAACGCGGCTGCCATCGGTGCGGCATTCGACCGACCCGCCCAGCGATTCCACCAGCGTTTTCAGCGAGAAGGCGGCTTCGGTCGAGGCAAGGTCACCGACCAGACCGGCCAGTTTCTTCGCCCCCTTCAGCTTGGCCCCGGCCAGCGCCAGCGCCTCGGTCCAGCCGGCTTTGCGCAGGCGGCCGTTCTCACGGATGTACGGCGTGTCCAGCCGCTGGCGGCGCAGACCGTCCCAGACAAAGCGGGTCTTGTCGGAAATCCATTCCTCGTTCACGCCGTCATGGTTGCGGGGAACGATGCGCATCACCTCGCGGCCCTTGGTGTCGACGCGGATGTTCGACCCGAGCGCGTCCATCACGTCGATGGTCTCGGTCTTGGTCAGTTCCCACGGGCGGGCGGTGAAGGCGTAAGGCTTCGAGACCAGCGCGCCGACCGGGCAGAGGTCGATGATGTTGCCCTGCAGGTTCGAGGCCAGCGTCTGGTTCAGATAGCTGGTGATCTCGGCATCCTCGCCGCGGCCGGTCTGGCCCATCTGGGTGATGCCCGCGACCTCGGTCGTGAAGCGCACGCAGCGGGTGCAGGAGATGCAGCGGGTCATATGCGTCTCGACCAGCGGGCCGAGGTTCAGGTCGTCGGAGGCCCGCTTCGGTTCGCGGTAGCGGCTGAAATCGACGCCGTAGGCCATCGCCTGATCCTGCAGGTCGCATTCGCCGCCCTGGTCGCAGATCGGGCAATCGAGCGGGTGGTTGATGAGCAGGAACTCCATCACCCCCTCGCGCGCCTTCTTGACCATCGGCGAGTTGGTCTTGACCTGGGGCGGCTCGCCATTCGGGCCGGGCCGCAGGTCTTTCACCTGCATGGCGCAGGAGGCGGCGGGCTTGGGCGGCCCGCCGACGACTTCCACCAGACACATCCGGCAGTTCCCCGCGATCGACAGGCGCTCGTGGTAGCAGAACCGCGGCACCTCGACGCCCGCGACTTCGCAGGCCTGAATGAGGGTCATCGCCGGATGAACCTCGACCTCGCGGCCATCGATGTTGATCTTGCGGAGATCTGACATGGCTTACCTTGCTCTCAGAAGTTCACCGGCCTGGCTGCCGGCTGCGATCTCGGCCTGGCCGAGGGCGCAATAGGTGTCGGGCTGGCCCTCGCGCACGCCGCGCTGGCCGAAATAGGCCATCACCTCGGACCGCATGCGGGCCTCGGTGCTGTCGGCGGTCTGGAAGGCGCGGATCTCGGCGCGCGAGAAACCATAGTCGCGCGCCTGACTGTAGAGCCCGTAAACGAAGGTCGTGGCGCGGACGGTCCGCGCCTCCATCGTCGGGCAATTGTTGCGGATCTCATCCGCCACGGCCAGCGCGAAGAGGCCGCTCCAGATGCTGGCATCGGCCGCGAGGGTCGCGTTGATCTCGTCCTGCGAGGCGGCGAGCGCGGGGGCGCCGAGGCCCGCCAGCGTCAGGGCGAAAGCGGCGATCAGCGGGGCTTTGGTCTTGGTCTGCATGGTCTTTTCTCCTTCATGCCGCGATGCGGCGACGGAGCAATGTAGCATTGACCGGCGGATAAGGCTCATCACACCCTCGCCGGTTTCCCGACGACAGGCGAGGCCGCGCCGAGCGGCCCCCGTCCTGGAAAGGGTGATGCGCCCGACCATGTTATTCCGCCGCCACGGCCGAGGTCCGGCCGGTTCGCTGCGCACGGATGCGGTCTTCGATCACGTCGCGGAAGTTGCGGATCAGGCCCTGGATCGGCCAGGCGGCCGCGTCACCCAGCGCGCAGATCGTGTGGCCCTCGACCTGCTTGGTCACGTCCCACAGCATGTCGATCTCTTCCGGCTCGGCCTCGCCCTTCACCAGACGGTCCATGACCCGCATCATCCAGCCGGTGCCTTCGCGGCACGGCGTGCACTGGCCGCAGCTTTCGTGCTTGTAGAAGGCGGACAGGCGCCAGATCGCTTTGACGATATCGGTCGACTTGTCCATGACGATGACCGCGGCGGTGCCGAGGCCCGAGCCGAGGTCATTGCGCAGATAGTCGAAATCCATGATCGCATCGCGCATCTTCTCGCCGCGCACGCAGGGCACGGAGGACCCGCCGGGGATCACCGCCAGCAGGTTGTCCCAGCCGCCGCGGATGCCGCCGCAATGCTTCTCGATCAGCTCTTCGAAGCTGATCGACATGGCCTCTTCCACCACGCAGGGGTTGTTGACGTGGCCCGAGATGGCAAACAGCTTGGTGCCCGCGTTGTTCGGCCGGCCGAAGCCCGCGAACCAGGCACCGCCCCGGCGCAGGATGGTCGGCACCACGGCGATGGATTCGACGTTGTTCACCGTGGTCGGGCAGCCATAGAGGCCCGCGCCCGCCGGGAACGGCGGCTTCATCCGCGGCATGCCCTTGCGGCCTTCCAGCGATTCCAGAAGCGCGGTTTCCTCGCCGCAGATATAGGCCCCGGCCCCGTGGTGCAGGTAGAGGTCGAAATCCCAGCCCGAGCCGCAGGCGTTCTTGCCAATCAGGCCCGCGTCATAGGCCTCATCAATCGCCGCCTGCAGGGCTTCACGCTCGCGGATGTATTCGCCGCGGATGTAGATGTAGCAGGCATGCGCGTTCATCGCGAACGAGGCGATCAGGCAGCCCTCGATCAGCGTATGCGGATCGTGGCGCATGATCTCGCGGTCCTTGCAGGTCCCGGGCTCGGATTCGTCGGCATTGACCACGAGGTACGCCGGACGGCCGTCCGATTCCTTGGGCATGAAGGACCATTTCAGCCCGGTCGGGAAACCGGCGCCGCCGCGGCCGCGCAGCCCCGATTGCTTCATCTCGTTGATGATCCAGTCGCGACCCTTGACGATGATGTCCTTGGTGCCATCCCAGTGGCCGCGCGCCTGCGCACCCTTCAGCGAACGGTCGTACATACCGTAGATGTTCGTGAAGATCCGGTCCTGATCCTTCAGCATCGCCTATTCCTTGTTGTTCTGACGCGCGCGCCAGAGCCCGAATAACAACCACAGCGCCATCGTGAACCCGGCGAGCGCCGCCAGGTCGAAAAACGCCAGGGTCCGCTGGGACCAGCCCAGCGTGTCACCCAGCGCCAGCGCCGCCAGCCAGACAAGCCCGGTCCCGGCGATCACCAATGAGATCACCCGTCCCCGTTTGGCCTGATCCGGTTCGCGGTCCATGGCGCCCATCCGTCCTTAGTACACGTCGCCCTTGTCGACGCGCTTCGAAAAGTCCGTCTCCTGGCCGGTGGCCAGAAGTTTCGCCTGCGCCACCCATTGGTCGCGGGTCGCACGGCCCTTGAAGCCTTCGAGGTTCTGGTCGACCCAGGCCATTTCCTGCGGCGTCCAGGCGGCGATCTGGTCGAAGTGGAAGAAGCCCATGCCGTTGAGCATCGCTTCCAGCTTCGGCCCGATGCCCTTGATCCGCTTCAGATCGTCGGCCTTGCCGTCGCGCGCGGCTTGCAGCGCTTCGGGGCGGACCTGCTCGCTTTCCGGGATCTCGGCCGTCTCAGTCGCCTTGGGCTGCACCGCTGCGGCCGCGGCCTCGGGCTGCGCCGGGGGCTGGCCTGCCTTCTCGGCCGGGATCGTGGCATTGGCCTCGATATCGGCGGCCTTGTCGGCGGGGACCTTGCCCAGACGCGAGGAAACCGGCTTGCCATCGGCGCGGGTCTCCGCGCGGGGCTTTTCGTCCTTCAGCCAGGGCGTCAGCAGCGGCACTTCGGTGCCGTCGATGCGCTTGACGGTATCGCCGAGCGCCAGCGCCCGGGCGACCGAACCGTTGGCCTTTTCGCTGCGCTCGCCCTCGGTCAGCGAGGTCAGGCCCGACAGCGGCTCCGAGGTGAAGCGGCCGTTCTGCGGACCCGGCGTCGGCACGCGACCGGCGGCGAGTTCGTCCAGGATCCAGCGCAGTTTCTCGGCGGTCAGATCCTCGTAGTAATCCTTGCCGATCTGCACCATCGGCGCATTGGCGCAGGAGCCGAGGCATTCGACCTCTTCCCACGAGAATTTGCCATCGGCCGAGAGCGTATGCGCCGAGCCCGCGATCTTGTCCTTGCAGACGCCGATCAGATCCTCGGCGCCGCAGATCAGGCACGAGGTCGTGCCGCAGACCTGCACATGCGCCACCGTGCCCACCGGGGCGAGCTGGAACATGAAGTAGAAGGTCGCGACCTCCAGCGCCCGGATATAGGCCATGCCGAGCATGTCGGCCACGGCCTCGATGGCGGGACGGGTCAGCCAGCCCTCCTGCTCCTGGGCACGCCACAGAAGCGGGATGATCGCCGACGCCTGCCGCCCCTCGGGGTATTTGGTGATCTGCCCCTTCGCCCATGCCAGATTGGCGGGCGTGAAGGCAAAGCTGGCGGGCTGTTCGTGATGCAGGCGACGAAGCATCAATAGGCTCCTGACAGGGACCGGCCCGGGGCCGGGATAGGGCGGCCCGTCATGACGGGCGATTGAGCGGGACGGCGGTTCATTCGCCTGCCCCCTCTGCGGGAAGCTCGGCCTCGAGAGGATGACGCTCCTCCCAGGTGGAAATCAGGGTGGCGAAGGCCGGCGCGTCGGCGGCGGGATCGCCCGCGCAGACCGAGTCCGTCAGGCGCAGCTCGGCGCCGTCCTCGCTGACCACGGCCATCTCGCCATCGACCATGACGGCCACGATGTCGCGCACCTCGACCGGGGTGAAGCCCAGGGGCGGCAGCAGCTCGCGCGCGCGTTCGTCGGACAGCACGCACTCGGCGCCGCGCAGCGCCGCCACCAGCTCGGCCCCGCGTTCGGGCGCGAATTCGGGCAGCCAGCGCTCGATCTGCGCTTCCTGCGCCGCGAAGGCCTGGACGATCATCGCCATCGACGCCTCGCCCTCGGCCTCGCAGAGCATCGGCACCAGCGACAGCGTCTCCATATCGTCGGAGAGCGTCACCAGACCGGCGCCGAACAGCGTGTCGACGAAGGTCTGAACCTCCATCGGGTCGAGGCCCAGCGGCCCCAGCGCCTCGGGCGCCTCGGCGCCGGACATGGCGCAATCATTGGCCCGCAGCGCATCGACCAGAATCCCGGCGCGCTCGGGCGTGAAGCCCAGCGCCGGTCCGGCCAGCAGCGTGGCGGCAAGGGTCGCGGAGATCAGCCTCAACGGTCAACCTCGCCGAACACGATATCCATGGTGCCGATGATGGCGGCGACGTCGGCCAGAAGATGGCACTTTGCCACGTAATCCATGCTCTGCAGGTGCAGATAGCCCGGGGCGCGGATCTTGGCGCGGTAGGGTTTGTTGGTGCCATCGGCGACCAGATAGACCCCGAACTCGCCCTTCGGCGCCTCGACCGCGGCGTAAACCTCGCCAGCGGGGACGTGGAAGCCTTCGGTATAGAGCTTGAAGTGATGGATCAGCGCTTCCATCGAGGTCTTCATGTCGCCCCGCCGGGGCGGCGTGATCTTGCCGCGGGCAAGCACTTCGCCCTGCCCTTCCGGCGCGCGCAGCTTGGCGATGGCCTGGCGGATGATCGAGGTCGATTCCCGCATCTCGGCCATGCGGCAGAGGTAACGGTCATAGCAGTCGCCGTTCTTGCCCACCGGAATGCGGAAGTCGAATTCGTCATAGCATTCATAGGGTTGCGAACGCCGCAGATCCCAGGCCAGGCCCGAGCCGCGGACCATCACGCCGGAATACCCCCAGTTCAGGATGTCTTCCTCGGTGATGATGCCGATATCGGCGTTGCGCTGCTTGAAGATCCGGTTCTCGGTCAGGAGCGTGTCGATATCGTCCAGCGCCTTGGGGAAATGCTCGGCCCAGGCCTCGATATCGTCGATCAGCGCCGGCGGCAGGTCCTGGTGGACACCGCCCGGACGGAAATAGGCGGCGTGGAAGCGCGCGCCGCAGGCCCGCTCGTAGAAGATCACCAGCTTCTCGCGCTCCTCGAAGCCCCAGAGCGGCGGGGTCAGCGCGCCCACGTCCATGGCCTGCGTGGTGACGTTCAGCAGGTGGTTCAGGATTCGCCCGATCTCGGAATAGAGCACGCGGATCAGCGAGGCCCGGCGCGGCACCTCGACCCCGGTCAAACGCTCGATGGCCAGACACCAGGCGTGTTCCTGGTTCATCGGCGCCACATAGTCGAGGCGGTCGAAATAGGGCAGGTTCTGCAGATAGGTGCGGCTTTCCATCAGCTTCTCGGTGCCGCGGTGCAAAAGGCCGATATGCGGGTCCGCCCGTTCGACGATCTCGCCGTCGAGTTCCAGCACCATGCGCAGCACGCCGTGGGCCGCCGGGTGCTGCGGCCCGAAGTTGATGTTGAAATTGCGGATCTTCTGCTCGCCCGTCTGGGCGTCAGAGAAACCTTTGGATCCGTCCATCATCGCTGCAACCTCCGTCGCAAAACCTGTTCGCCGGGCCGGGCCTGTGGCAGGCCCGCTCCCCGGTCGTTACGCGCCCGTCTTCTTCTCGTCGCCGGGCAGGATGTATTGCGCACCCTCCCAGGGCGACATGAAGTCGAACTGCCGGTAATCCTGCACCAGCTTGACGGGTTCGTAGACGACGCGCTTGGCGGCCTCGTCGTAGCGGACCTCGACATAGCCGGTGGTCGGGAAATCCTTGCGCAGCGGGTGGCCGCGGAAGCCGTAATCGGTCAGGATGCGCCGCAGGTCCGGGTGACCCGAGAACAGGATCCCGAACATGTCGAAGACCTCGCGCTCGAACCAGTTGGCCGAAGGGTGCTCGGCCACGATCGAAGGCACCATCTCGTCCTCGCGCACGGCCGCCTTCACGCGGATGCGCTGGTTCCGGTACATGCTGAGGAAGTGATAGACCACCTCGAACCGCGCGCGGCGTTCGGGGTGGTCGACGGCGGTGATGTCGACCAGCGTCGAGAACTTGCAGGTCTCGTCGCTTTTCAGGAAGCGCACGAAGGCGGGCAGCGCGGGGGCCGTCACCGTCACCGTCAGCTCGCCGAAGGCGACGTGGGTCTCGACCACGACCTCGGGCTGCTTGGTGCTGATATAGGCGGCCAGTTCGTTCATCGGCATGGGGGCCTCCTCAGCGGACCAGGGTGCCGGTGCGGCGGATCTTCCGCTGCAACTGCAAGATGCCGTAGAGCAGCGCCTCGGCCGTGGGCGGGCAGCCGGGGACGTAGATGTCCACGGGCACGATCCGGTCGCAGCCGCGCACCACCGAATAGGAATAATGGTAATAGCCGCCGCCATTGGCGCAGCTGCCCATCGAGATCACGTAGCGGGGTTCCGGCATCTGGTCGTAGACCTTGCGCAGCGCCGGGGCCATCTTGTTGGTCAGCGTGCCCGCGACGATCATCAGGTCGGACTGGCGCGGCGAGGCGCGGGGCGCGGTGCCGAAACGCTCGAGGTCATAGCGCGGCATCGAGGTGTGCATCATCTCGACGGCGCAGCAGGCGAGGCCAAACGTCATCCAGTGCAGCGAGCCGTTGCGCGCCCAGTTGATGATGTCGGCGGTCGTCGTCAGCAGGAAGCCCTTGTCCTGAAGCTCGGCGTTGAGCGCGGCGGTGGCAACCTCGCGGTCGGCGCCCGCCGTATTGGCTCCGGTCATCACTCCCATTCGAGAGCCCCTTTCTTCCATTCATAGGCAAAGCCGATGGTCAGCACGCCCAGGAACACCATCATCGACCAGAAGGCGGTCATGCTCATGTCCCCGAAAGCCACGGCCCAGGGGAACAGGAAGGCGATCTCCAGATCGAAGATGATGAACAGGATCGACACCAGATAGAAGCGCACGTCGAATTTCATCCGCGCGTCGTCGAAGGCGTTGAACCCGCATTCATAGGCCGAGACCTTCTCGGGGTCGGGATTGCGCACCGCGATCACCATCGCGGACAGCATCAGCACAAGGCCCAGCGCAATGGCGATGCCGAGGAAGATGATGATGGGGAGATAGTCTCGGAGGAGGTCGTCCAAGGGTGGCTCCTTTGGCGTCCGCGAGGCCGCTCGCAGCTTAAGTTGGCTCGTCGCCCCGTTTACTCCCGGGGGAGGCGCGGGTCAACCGAAGGGGAGCGGCGGCAAGGGGCTGATTTCACGGTTTTCGCAGGCGGTATGCAAATGGATACCGGGATTTTTTCGCCCCGGGCGCCGCGCGGGTGCTGCTGTGCGGCGAAAGCCTGCGCTGTGACACGGCGTCGCGCGACTCAATCGGTTGCGCGCCGGGGCTTGGGCGGGGTCCACGGGTGGGCCCGAAGGGGCCAGGGGGCTCCCGCGCGTCGGGCGCAGCATCGCAGATGCTGTCCCTCCCCTTGGGCCCGGCGGGGGCGCTGCCCCCGCACCCCCGGGATATTTGCGGCGCAAAGAAGCGCGGGTTTGGCGACAAGGTGAGGCGAATTCACCGAGTTCTGGCGCGCCTCAGGCTCCGGGCATCCAGCGCGCCTTGCGCTTGCCGAAGAAGGCGGCGATCCCCTCGGCGGTTTCCTCGCTTTCCCAGCAGGCGACCAGTTCGGCGATGGAATGCGCGGTATCCTCGGGCGTGATCGCCCCGCCCAGCCGCTGCGCCAGCCGTTTGGCCCGGGCCACGGCGCCGGGGGCGGCCGAGAGATAGGGCCTCACCTCGGCCTCGACCGCGGCGTCGAGGTCTTCGGGGGCCAAGGCTTTCGCCAGCAGGCCCAGCGTCACGGCTTCCCCGGCCTCGAAAAGCCGGGCGGACATGAATACGCGCCGCGCCATCGCCTCGCCCATGCGGGCCAGCACATAGGGGCCGATGGTGGCGGGGATCAGGCCGAGCCGCGTCTCGGTGAAGCCGAATTTGGCGCCGGTGACGCCGATCGCCACGTCGCAGACCGAGATCAGCCCCATGCCGCCGCCGAAGGCCTGGCCCTGGATCCGCCCGATCAGCGGCTTCGGCAGGGCGTTGAGCGCCCCCAGCGCCGCGGCGAGGCGCCCTGCCCCTTCCGCGCGTTCGGCCGCGCTGGCCGCCATCTGCTCCTGCATCCAGCCAAGGTCGCCGCCGGCGCAAAAACTGCCGCCCGCCCCGGTCAGGACCACGACGCGCACCGCCTCATCGGCCGCCAGCTGCGCCGCGGCGAGCGACAATTCGTCGATCATCGCCGCGTTCATGGCGTTGTGTTTCTCGACCCGGTTCAGGGTCAGGGTGGCGACGCCGCGCGCGTCGGTCTCAAGCGTGATCGTCTGCCAGCTCATGCCGGACCCCTCATGCTGCGGGCCAATGCCGCCGCGCGGTCGATGATTCCGCGGTCGAGCCCGGTGGAAAATCCCAAGGCGTCCAGACGGTCCATCGCCGCCTCGGTCGCCACATTGCCCTGCGCGCCGGGCGCATAGGGGCAGCCGCCCAAGCCCCCCACGGCTGCATCAAACATCCTGAGGCCGAAGTCCAGCGAGGCCTCGATATTGTCGCAGGCCCGCCCGCCGGTGTCGTGGTAATGCCCGGCGAGCTTCGCCGCCGGCACCCGCGCCGTCACCTCGCGCAGCATGGCGGTGAGCGTCTCGGGCGTGGCGCGGCCGATGGTGTCGCCGAGGCTGACCTCGTAGCAGCCCAGATCCAACAGCGTCACCGCCAGCGCCGCCACCGCATCGGGGCGGGTCGGGCCGTCGAAGGGGCAATCGGTCACGCAGGAGATATAGCCGCGCACCGGGATGCCGTCGGCCTTCGCGGCCTCAAGGATCGGCAGGAAGCGGGCGATGGACTCCGCCACCGAGCAGTTGAGATTGGCCTGCGAGAACCCCTCGGAGGCCGAGGCAAAGACCGCGATCTCATCGGCGAGCGCGGCTTTCGCGCCGTCATAGCCCCTCATGTTGGGGGTGAGCGCGGCATAGGAAATGCCCGGCGCGCGGCGGATGCCTGCCAGGACCTCGGCGCTGTCGGCCATCTGCGGCACCCATTTCGGCGAGACGAAGCTCGCCACCTCGATGCGGCGGAACCCGGCGGTGGACAACAGGTCGACGAGGGCGATCTTCTCCGCCGTCGGGATCTGCCGCTTCTCGTTCTGGAGGCCGTCCCGCGGGCCGACCTCGAAGATCTCGACGCTCTCAGTCATAATAGCGCTCCTGCAGGTAGAGTTCGGCGGGCCCGTCCACCGCCAGCGCCGCCTGATATCCGGGCCGTGCGGTGAGCCGGGCGTGCCAGTCCGTCACCCGGTCGAGCCCGTCGAAGGGGACGAAGCGCCGGGCGATCTCGGCCGAGGCGCCGGTCATGATGTCGGCGGCCGAGAAGCCCTCCAGCAGGAAGTCCCCGGTCAGGGCCCGGTCGAGGCCTTCCAGCGCCCGGCGCAGGCGCAGCGCCTCCAGCTTCTGCACCACGGGGCTGCGGTCGGCGGGCTTCAGCGCGATATGGTGGAAGGTCAGCTGCGCCAGATGCTGGGCCAGCGTCTCTCCGTAATGCAGCCATTCCAGATAGCGGCCGCGTTCGGCGTGACCGGGCGCGCGGCCCAGGGCGGGGGCGTGACCCTCGGCCAGAACCTCCAGGATGGCGCCCGATTCAAACAGGACCTCTCCCCCGACCTCGACCGCCGGCACCCGCCCCGCAGGCGACAGCGCCAGGAACGCCGGATCGCGCAAGGCCTTGCCGGCGAAGGAATGGTAGCTGACGCGATGCGGCAGACCCGCCTCGTGCAGGAACCACAGGATGCGGAAGCTGCGGGTCTGGGGCACATGGTGCAGGGTAATCATCGGCGCTCCTCCTGCCCGCCAGTGAAGCCCGCCCGCGCCCCGGGCGCAACGGGGACGCGACGTTCAGACCAAGGGGCGCAGCACCACTTCGCGCAGGGGCACCTCCGGCACCTCGGCATCGACCAGCGCCACCTTGAGGGGCCGCCCCGCCCGGTCGGTCACCGCCAAGGCCGGGCCGTCCGGCGCCAGATGCGCGTCGCCCCAGCGCATCAGCGCCAGAATGACGCCCGCCAGCCCCCGCCCCTTGCCGGTCAGCGCATAGGCGAAGCGCTCGCGCGCGCCCGCCTCGCGGTAAGGCACCCGGGTCAGCAGCCCCTCCTCGACCATCCGCGCCAGCCGCTGGGTCAGGACCGAGCGCGGGATGCCCATATCGGCGCGCATGTCGTCGAAACGGGTCACGCCATAGAAGGCCTCGCGCAGGATGAGCAGCGTCCAGCGGTCGCCGATCACCTCCAGCGCCCGGGCCGCACCGCAGCGCTCGACCGGGACCGGAGCGCGGCGGACCCCATCTGAGTTTGACATTCGAACTGAGCCTCGCCTAGTCTGAGTTCGGGAATCAGTACCAGACAGAGAGAGACACGTCATGACCCTGGAAGGCGGATGTTACTGCGGCGCGCTGCGCTACCGGATCGAGGGGCCGATGCCCAGGGGCGGGCTCTGCTATTGCCGGGCCTGCCAGCATGCCTCGGGCGGCGGGCCCAATGCCTTTGCGCTGGTCGCGCCCGACAGCTTCACCTGGACCAAGGGCACAGCCTCGCAGTTCGCGCGCCCCGACCTGCCCGCCCCGGTCATCCGCGAATTCTGCCCCGATTGCGGCACGCAGGTCACGACCCTGCGCCCCGGCCAGACCAAACGCATCGTCAAGATCGGCACGCTCGACCGGGCGCAGGACTGGCCCGGCCCGGGCTTTGCCATCTTCACGGCCGAGAAAGCCCCCTGGCACGCCTTGCCCCCGGACCTGCCAGCCTTCGAGGGCCTGCCCCCCTCGCGCTGACCCGCCCCTTCACCTTGTCCCAAATACGCCCTTGTCAGACACCTCACCCGCGCCCCGTCCCTTCGGCGGGAGGCACGCGGGGCGGGCGGGCGGGAGCGTGCCTCCCGCCGAAGGGACGGTCTCAGTAAAGACCGCCCGCGGACAAGGTGCCGAAATTCGCCTGACCCGGCACCTGCAACGTCTCGCCAGTCCCCGGATCCGTGCCGTCCTCGCTCAGCGTCACGCTGCTCGGATCGGGGGCGAACACCGGCAGCGCCATGCCCATGGCGAAACCGCCGTCGATCAGCGCGTCGATGCCGAACACCGGCTCCTCGCCGTCGCGGAAATATTCCGCCACCACATCGCCGCCCGACCCCTCGCCGACCCGCTCGCCCGTGTGCCGGTCGATGGAGATGAAATGCCCGCCCGGCGGCACCGCGAAACGCCCGCCGCCGTAATGCTGGATCGCCTCGGTCATGAATTCCTGGAACACCGGCGCGCAGAGCCCGCCCCCCGAGGCCCGCCGCCCCAGCGACCGCGGCCGGTCGAAACCGATGTAGCAGCCCGCCACCATGGTCGAGGTATAGCCCACGAACCACACATCCCGCGCATCATTGGTGGTCCCGGTCTTGCCCGCCACCGGCACCGGCAGCCGGATCGCGCCCGAGGCCGTGCCGCGCTGCACCACGCCCTGCATCATCGAGGTCAGCTGATAGGCGGTGATCGGATCCATCACCCGCTGGCGGCGCGAGGCGATCCAGGGCGCCTGCCCCGCCGGCAGATCGGGCTCGGTGCATTCGATGCACTGGCGGTTGTCATGGCGATAGACGGTGCGGCCCCAGCGGTCCTGCACCCGGTCGACCAGCGTCGGCTCCACCCGCTCGCCGCCATTGGCGAACATGGCATAGGCGGCGACGACCCGGAACAGCGTCGTCTCCTGCGCGCCCAGCGAATTGGCGAGGAACGGCTGCAACCGGTCATAGACCCCGAAGCGCTCGGCATAGCCCGCGACGACGTCCATGCCGACTTCCTGCGCCAGCCGAACGGTCATCAGGTTGCGCGATTGCTCGATCCCCAGCCGCATCGGCGCCGGCCCGAGGAAATCGTGGTTCGAGTTGTTCGGCCGCCAGATCCCCTCGCCGGTGTCGATCTCGATCGGCGCGTCGATGATGATCGTGGCCGGGGTGAAACCCGAATCCAGCGCCGCGGCATAGACGAAGGGCTTGAAGCTGGAGCCCGGCTGGCGCATCGCCTGCGTCGCCCGGTTGAAGGACGAGGCCTGATAGCTGAAGCCGCCCTGCATGGCGATCACCCGGCCGGTATTGACATCCATCGCCATGAAGGCGCCCTCGACCTCGGGCACCTGCCTGAGCGACCAGCGCTGGAAACTGCCGTCCGAATCCGCGGTGACGGCCCGGACATAGACCACATCGCCCACGTCCAGATTGTCGGAAACCGAGCCCCGCAGCCAGTTGATGTCCGGCCGGTCGATCTGACCGATCTCGGCCTCGCCCTCGATCCCGATCCGGGCGCGGTCGGCCGAGACCTCCAGCACCACCGCCGGATGCCAGGGATTGCCCAGGGTGATGTCCCGCGCGAGGCTGGTCCGCGCCAGCGCCGCGCGCCAGCTCTCCTCGTCCGTCAGATCCTCGGCCGTGAGCGTGATGCCGGTGCCGCGCCATTCCCCCTGCGAACGGTCGTATTCCTCAAGCGCGCGCTGCAAAGCATGCGCCGCGACCACCTGCATGGCCGGGTCGACAGTCGCGCGGATGGTCAGGCCGCCGGTGAAGAATTCCTCCTCGCCAAAGGTCGTGGACAGCTGGCGGCGGATCTCGTCGGTGAAATAATCGCGCTCGGGCAGCGACTGGCGGAAGGCCGGGATATCGCCGCCCTGCACGGTCAGCAGCGGCCGGGCCCGCGCGGCCTCGGCCTCATCCTGGGTGATGTAGCCATTCTCGGCCATCTGGCCGAGGATCCAGTTGCGCCGCTCCGTCACCCGCTCACGCGCGCGCACCGGATGGTATTCGGACGGCGCCTGGGGCAGCGCGGCGAGGAAGGCCATTTCCTCCAGCGTCAGGTCTTCCAGCGTCTTGTTGAAATAGGTCTGCGCCGCCGCCGTCACCCCGAAGGAATTCTGCCCGAGGAAGATCTCGTTGAGGTAAAGCTCCAGGATCTCATCCTTCGAGAGCGTCTGCTCGACGCGGAAGGCCAGGATGATCTCGCGGATCTTGCGCTCGACGGTGCGGTCGGACGACAGCAGGAAGTTCTTCATCACCTGCTGGGTGATGGTCGAGGCACCGCGCGTGTTGCGCCCGCGCGAGACGACGGCATCGCGGGCCGCCGACAGGATCGCCAGCGGGTTGAAGCCCTGATGCTGATAGAAATAGCGGTCCTCGGCCGAGATGAAGGCGGCGCGGACCAGCGGCGGGATATCCTCGATGGGGGTGAAGAGCCGCCGCTCCCGGGCGAATTCGTCCATCATGTCGCCCTCGCCCGAATAGACGCGGGAGATCATCGGCGGGGCGTAATTGGCCAGCTGCTCGGTCGAGGGCAGGTCATGCGTATAGACCCAGATCACGCCGCCCACGGTCAGGGCGCCGAAGAACGTGCCCAGCATGATGAAGCTGAACAGGCCGCCGAAGAACGAAAGAATGGCTCGGGTCACGCGGATCTCCAGGGGGGGACTTGTCCCCCAGTATACGCAAGCGGGGCCCGGGTCAAAAGGTGGCTCATGGCCGGGGCGCCGCCGGGGCAGGAAATCGCGCAGGTTTGAAGGGGCGCCGAGGCAGCAGTGGGGGGCGAGTCCGGAGACAGCAAGGGGCGGGGGGCCAGCCCCCTCGACTCCCGGCCGCGCCACGGGCGCGGCGTTCGCGGCGAGAGGCGCGCCACTGGCGCGTTTCCGAGACACCGCTCACCCCCCGCCAAAGGGGACCCTCGGGCCCCCTTTGGAAACCCCCGAGGATATTTGGAGAACAAAGATACAAGTTAAGAGGGCGCTAAGCCGCCTTCTTTGCGCTCCAAATATCCTCGGGGGTGAGGGCCGCCCGGACGAGGCGCCAGTGGCGCGTCGTCAGGCCCGAACGCCCGGAGCGTAAGCGCAGGGCCGGACCAGGCCGTCAGGCCAAGAGGGGGGCAGACGGCCCCCCTTTCTTCGGCGCGGCGGTACGCCGCGCCGCTGGTCGCCCGAGGCGCCCGCGGCAGCGGGGAACGAGGGCGAAACCCCTTGCTACCGGCGGCGCAGGGCCTGTTGCGCGACTTCGCCCTCGACCCAGGCATCGAGGCCCGCCACCAGCGCCTGTTCCATCTGCGTGCGCCAGCGGCGGTCGCGCAGGCGGGTGCGGTCGGTTTCCGAGGACAGGAACCCGATCTCCAGCAGCGCCGAGGGCACCGAGGGCGATTTCAGCACCGAGAAGGCCGCCTGCTGCCAGGGGTGGCGGTGCATGCGGATCTCGGCGCTGCGGATCGCCTCGACCAGCGCCCTCGCCAGCCGGTCGGTGGCGGGCTGCGTCTCGGCCCGGGCCAGGGCCATCAGCACCCCCGCCACGGTGTCGTCGGTGCCGGTCAGGTCCACACCGCCGCCCAGCATGTCGTCGCGGTCATGCCGTTCGGCCAGCGCTGCGGCGGCCGCATCCGTCGCCCCTTCGGCCAGGGTATAGAGCGTGGCGCCCACCGCATGGCCGTCTTCCAGCGCATCGGCATGGATCGACAGGAACAGATCGGCCTGCGCGCCATGCGCCACGGTGATCCGCCCTTCAAGCGACAGGAAACTGTCGTTGTCGCGGGTCAGCACCACCGTGTAGCGCCCGGTGCGGCGCAGGGCCTCGGCCAGTTCGCGGGCGAAGGTCAGGGTGATCTCGGCCTCGGTCACGCCTTCATGGATCGCGCCGGGATCGACCCCGCCATGGCCGGGGTCCAGCACGACGATGGTCGGCCGCTGGCCCAGCGGCGGGCGGTCGGCGGTGGCGCGCAGCACATCGGCCGAGGGTGCGCCATCGGTCGCCGCCAGCGCCGAGGCCTGCGCCGCGAAGGCGGTGTCCGACATCGGCGTCAGCGACAGGGTGAGCCGGGCGGCGCCGCTTTCCGGGTCGGTCGCCATCCCGGCTTCGGCAAAGCCCATCGGCCGGTCGAGTTCGATCACCAGACGGCTCCAGCCGCCGCCCGCGTCGCCGGTGCGCAGCGCGGTGACCGCGCCGACCCGCGGCACCTCGGCCGGGTCCATCCCCGCCCAGTCCAGCGTGCGGAAATCGACCACCGCCCGCGGCGGGTCGCTCAGCAGCCGCGTGCGCCAGGGCACCGGCTGCGACAGCGGCACGCTCAGCGTCAGGCTGCGCCACCCGGCTTCAAGGCTCAGCGGCCCGGTCAGGCGGGCGGCGGCGCCGAGGTCCTGCGCGGCGAGGGGCGGCGCGACGAGAAGGCACAGCAGCGCGAGAAGGACGGCGAGCCAGCCCCTCGGCCCTCGTGCGTGTCGCTGCATGCCCTGCCCTCCTGCCGTTCGCCGGTTTCTTGCCGCTTCCTAGCGCGAAAGCGGGCCCGGGGGAATCCCCGCCCCGCCCTGGCAGGGCATCACGTTTGGGTCAGGGTTTCGGGCCCGCCTCGCTTCCGGGGTTGAATTGCCCCCCCGTGCCGCGCAATCTGCCGCCGTTGAAACCCCGAGGAGCCCTCAGCCCATGGTCCGCCAGTCCCTTTTTGCCGCCCTGATCGCCGCAACCGCCCTGGGCGGCGGGATCCTTGCCGGGCCCGTCCTGGCCCAGAGCTCGTCGCCCGCGACCGCCTCGGCCATGGGCGAGGCCGAGCGCGAGGCCTTCCGCGGCGAGGTGCGGGCCTATCTGATGGAGCACCCCGAAGTCATCTTCGAGGCGGTGGCCGAATACGAGCGCCAGCAGCAGGCGGCGCAGGCCGACATGGATCTGGCGCTGGTGCAGATCAACGCCGAGGACATCTTCCGCGACGGCCATTCCTGGGTCGCGGGCAATCCCGAGGGCGACATCACCCTGGTCGAGTTCATGGATTACCGCTGCGGCTATTGCCGCCGGGCGCAGCCCGCGGTCATGGATCTGATCGGCAGCGACGGCAATATCCGGCTGGTGGTGAAGGAATTCCCGATCCTCGGCCCGCAATCCGAGGTGATGAGCCGTTTCGCCGTCGCCGTGCAGCAGGTCGGCGGCGACGAGCCCTATGGCCGAGTGCATGACGCGCTGATGGCCTGGGAGGGCGACATCACCCCCGAGGATCTGCGCGGCATCGCCGGCGATCTGGGCCTCGACGCCGATCAGGTCATGGCCGAGATGAGCGGCGATGCCGTCACCGCGGTCCTGCGCGCCAATCACGAGCTGGCGCAGCGGCTGCAGATCTCGGGCACGCCGACCTTCGTCATGGGCGAGGGCGACGACGGGGAATTGCTGCGCGGCTACATGCCGCTCGAGCAGATGCAGGCGGTCGTGACCCGTCTGCGCAGCTGAAGCCGACCCCGGCGGGCGGGCGCTGCCGTCAGGGCAGCGCCCTTTCGATCCTTCGCGGGTGCACAAACCTGTTGCGCATCCCGCTTCGTCTTCGCACAGTGGCACCCAGCCCCGTCCAGGACCTGTCTTCGGCGCGGGAGCCGTGTTTCGGTGGTTCCCGTCACCTGATGTTTGTCTGAACTCGTCCGGCCGCCGGCCGGCGCCCCTGTCATGGCCCGACCTTGATCCGCAACCGCGCCGACCTTCGCCCGCTTCGTCCCCTCGCCCGCCTGCTGGCCGGGGCGGCGCTGGCGCTGACCCTTGCGGCCGGGCTGAACGATGCGGCGGCGACCACGCCGGTTCCGGGGGCCGAGGCCGAGGCTTTCGTCGCCGCCCGCGACGCCTGGCTGGCCGATGACGAGGGCACGGCCCTGCCCGCGCTCGCCACCCTCGCGGCCGAAGGCAATGCCGCGGCCCGGGTGCTGCTGGGGCAGATCGACAAGATGCCCGCCCTGCAGGGGCCCTACCTCGCCCATCTGCCGCGGGCCCAGCGCATCGCCCTGTTGCGGGCGCCGGGCGGCATGTCCGGGCGCAGCTGGCTGGCCGAGGAGGCCGGGCATCCGCTGGTCGCGGCCTGGATCGCGCTGCGCACGCCGGGCGGCGGCCCCGACCTCATCACCCGGTTCGAGGCGCTGGACGAACCCCGCGCCGCGCGCGAGGCGCTGGTCACGCTGGCCGCGCGCGAGCACCCGGACCTGACCACGGTCGATCCGGCGGCGGTGGACGGCGATCTGCTCTATCTGCTCTGGCGGGCGGCCGATGCCCCGCACCGGGCGGCGATCGCCGATCTGGTGCCGGTGGGCAGTGCGCAATGGCAGATGATGGGCGAGGTGATGGACACGCCCGCGCTCGAACGCTGGCTGATGGCCAGCACCGCGGCCGAACCGCTGCTCAGCCTCTGCCGGGCGCTGTGCGACGACGATCAGATGGCCGCCTGTCTGGGCGCCGCCTATGGCGCGCTGGGCAGCCATGATGCGCTGCTGACCCTCGGCAGCCCGGCCGAATCGCTGATCGCGCAGGAGGAATTCCTCAACAGCCCGCGCGGCCGCGCCAGCACCATGCGACGGATCCTGCTGGCCAGCTCGATGCGGGCCCGCCGCGCCATGCTGGACCGCGTCTCGTCCGAGGTCTCGTGCCTGGGCGATGCGCTCAGGGCCGAGGCGCAGCGCTATCGCCCCGCCCTGCCCGGGGTCAGCGACGGCGGCTGACGCCGAAACGCGAACCGCCGCCCGGAGGGGGCGGCGGTCTGGTCGTCTCGGGATCGCGGGCGCCTCAGCGCGGGGCGATCATCATCACCATCTGGCGGCCTTCGAGCTTCGGCATGTTCTCGATCTTGCCGATCTCGGTCACGTCCGAGGCCACCCGGTTCAGCAGTTCCATGCCCAGTTCCTGGTGCGCCATCTCGCGGCCCTTGAAGCGCAGGGTGACCTTCACCTTGTCGCCTTCTTCCAGGAATTTCTGCACCGCGCGCATCTTCACGTCGTAATCATGCGTGTCGGTGCCCGGGCGGAACTTGATTTCCTTGATCTCGATGATCTTCTGCTTCTTGCGCGCCTCGGCCTCGCGCTTTTGCTGTTCGTATTTGAACTTGCCGAAATCCATGATCTTGCAGACCGGCGGGACCGCGTTTGGCGAGATCTCGACCAGGTCGAGTCCGGCCTCTTCGGCCAGGGCCATGGCCCGGGCTGGCGGGACGACGCCGATGTTTTCGCCTTCCGCCCCGATCAGGCGGACTTCCGGCGCACGGATCCGGTCATTGACGCGGGGTCCGGTGTCGCGGCTGGGCGGAGCGTTGTGAGGTCTGCGAGCTATGGTGGGATTCCTTCTGTGGTCATCAAGCGCCGGAAAAATAGACCCGCAGCCCCCCGGTTGCAAGGGGCGCGGTGGCAAGGTTGCGCAGGTTCAGGGGCCAGACGCGGCGGTTTGATGCCCTGCCGGGCCCGGGACCATTGCCTTTGCCGCCCAGCGATGCGACACCTTGGGCTTACGTGCTTTTGAGGACATGTCATGAAAAAGATCCTGATCGTCGCCGCCATCGTGCTTGCGGCCGGTCTGGGCATCTGGGTCTCGCGCGAGCGGCCGATGCCGCAACCGGCGCCGACCCCGGCCCCCGCTCCGGCCATCCCCGAGGTCGCTCCGGTCGAGCCCGCGCCCGAAGCGGCCGAGACGCCCGCCCCGCTGGAAAACGCCGCCGAGGCCGTCCAGGACGCGGTTCAGGACGCGGCCGAAGGCGTGGGCGATGCCGCCCAGCAGGCGGTCGACGCCGTGACCGAAGCCGCGACCAACGCGGCCGAAGGCGCGGGCGCGATGGTCGACCAGGCTGTCGAAGCGGCGCAGAACGCCGGTGACGCGGCCTCGACCATGGCCAGCGACGCCGCCGAACAGGCGACCGAAGCGGCCGAAGGCGTCGCCGCCGAAGCCGACGCCCCCGAGGCGATGCCGGAAGCGGTGACCGCGACTGAAGCCGTCAGCGAAGAAGCCGCGGCCGCGGCCGAAACCGCGCCGGTGACAGAAGCGCCCGCGACCGAGGCCCCCGCGGCGACGGCCCCCGCGGCGACGGCCGAGACCGCGCCCGCCGCCTCGACCGAGGCCACCGCCGGAGCGACCGCGAGCGCCGAGACCCCGGCCGCGGCGACCGACCTCTCGACCCTCTTCACCGCCGAGGGTTTCGACTATGACCGGGCGCTCGCCGCGATCGAGGCCTCGGACATGAGCGCCCTGCGCAAGGCCACCGCCCGCACCGCGCTGCAGGGTGCGCGCGACAACCCGGCCCTGCTGCCCGCGGCGCTGGACCAGGTGCGCGGTCTCCTCAACCTCTGAGGCCTCGGGCAGACAGCAAACGGGCGGCGAGATCCCTCGCCGCCCGTTTTTTCTTGCCGATCTCGGCGGGTGCGCAGGCCCCGTAGGATGGGCAATATTGCCCATCCTACCAGGGCCGCCTCAGATTCCCTCGCCGACGAAGGCCTTTTCCACCACATATTCCCGCGGCTCGCTGTTCGCGCCCTCGCGCAGGCCGAAGCCCTCCAGCACCGCCTTGACGTCATGGTTGAAGGCCAGTGAACCGCAGACCATGGCCCGGTCGTGGTCACGGTCCATCGGCGCGATGCCGAGATCGGCAAAGACCTTGCCCGAGGTCAGGTTGTCGGTGATCCGCCCCTGATGATGGAAATCCTCGCGCGTCGTGGTCGGGTAATAGAACAGCTTGCCCTCGACCATCTCGCCGATCAGCGGATCTTCCCTCAGGCTCTCGATCAGTTCCCGGCCATAGGCCAGTTCATCGACCGTCCGGCAGGTGTGCATCATCACCACCTGCTCGTATTTCTCATAGGTCTCGGGGTCGCGCATCAGCGAGGCGAAGGGCGCGATCCCGGTCCCCGTCGCCAGGAACCACACCCTTTTGCCCGGCAGGAGCGCGTCATGCACCAGCGTGCCCACGGGCTTGGGGCGCAGGATGATCTGGTCGCCGGGCGCGATATGCTGCAGCCGCGAGGTCAGCGGGCCATCCGGCACCTTGATCGAATAGAATTCCAGCTCCTCGTCCCAGTTCGGCGAGGCGATGGAATAGGCCCTGAGCAAGGGTTTGCCGCGGTCGTCCAAGAGCCCGATCATCACGAATTCGCCCGAGCGGAAGCGCAGGCTCTGGGGCCGGGTGCAGCGGAAGGAAAACAGCCGGTCGGTCCAGTGCCGGACGGAAGTCACCGTCTGCGCGTCGGGCAGGGTCTTGAGCGGGGGCACCGGCGTGGCGGGGGCGGCATCGGACATGAAACAGCCTTTCGATCTGACGTGACCCCGGACATAGGGCGGAATGGAGGGGAGGGGAACCCCGGCAGGCCGCCCTGCCGCTGCGTCCCGGGGACGCATCTCAGGCGGACCGCGCGCCCTCGGGCCGGTCGCCGCCGCGCCGGGCCGGGTTCCAGCCGGCCTCGAAGCGCCAATGCTCGGCCGGTTGCAGGCGGGCCTGATCGCGGTCGAGCTCGATCTCGTCGAAGCCTGCGCGCCGGGTCAGGGTATAGAGCCCGGCCAGCACCGCGCCATGGGCCCGGAGCCGCCCGGCATAGTGCTCGGCCCGGATCGCCCGCGCCAGATCCAGCGCCGCGACATCGGCGAAATGGCGCAATTCGATCCGCACCAGCCCCAGCTCGGGCAAAAGCGAGCAAAGCCGCGCCCAGTCCCGCGCGCCGATCTCGGGCGTCCGCAGATCCACCCCGGCCCCGCCCGGATGATCCGACAGCGCCGCAAGCGGCACATAGCCCTGCGTCCAATCCTCGGGCACGAAGCCCCAATCCTTGACCAGCACGCTCATCGCCTCTCTCCACCGGCCGTGACGGGGAGAGTATGCCGCCCGGCCCGGGGCGCGGCCATGACACGGATCAAGTCGGGCCTTGCCCGAGGATCCGCTCGGCCCCCAGCCAGCCCAGCAGGATCGCGGGCGCGTTGGTGTTGCCGCCAATGAGCGTCGGAAAGGCCGAGGCGTCGCAGACCCGCAGCCCCTCGATCCCCCGCACCCGCAGATCCGCATCCAGCACCGAAGTCGCCGGATCCGCCCCCATCCGCACCGTGCAGGAGGGGTGAAACACCGTGCCGGACCGGTTGCGGAAATCGTCGATCAGCTGCGCGTCGGTCTGCACTGCGGGCCCCGGGCGCAATTCCTCGGCGATCAGCGCCTTCATCGGCGCCTGATCGGCGATCCTGCGCAGGAATTTCACCGCCGCCAGCATCTCGGCCACGTCCTGGTCGGTGGAAAAGACATTGGCGTGGATCTTCACCGCCGCGAAGGGATCGGGCGAGGCCAGTTCCAGATGCCCCCGGCTGGTCGGCCGGCAGTTCGACAGGCCGATGGACAGGCCCGGGAAGGGGTCGGGGCTGAGGATCGGCCGCTCGCCGTCGCGCGGCATCAGGGTGGAAAACGCCTGGAAATACAGCTGCATATTGGGCCGGTCGAGGCCCGGATCGGTACGGAAGAACCCGCCGCCGTGGTTGATCGAGACCGAGAGCGGCCCGCCCCCGGTCAGAAGATACCGCATGCCCACCAGCGCCTTGCCCCACCAGGGCCGCAGGAGGTCGTTCATCGTCGGCACCTTCATCCGGTAGGTATAGTTGATGCCCTGATGGTCGTTGAGATGCGCGCCAATGTTCGGCTGGTCCAGCACCACGCCGATCCCCTGCCCGGCCAGCATCGCCCCCGGCCCGATCCCGGACAGCATCAGGATCTGCGGCGTGTTGATCGCGCCGCCCGCCAGGATCACCTCGCCCGCCTTTGCCTGATGCAGCGCGCCTTTCCAGCGGTATTCGACGCCCACGGCCCGGCGCCCCTCCAGCAGCAGCCGCGTCACCTGTGCCTTGGTGCGCAGCGCGATGCGGCCGGTCTTCATCGCCGGCCTGAGGAAGGCCCGCGCCGCCGAATTGCGCCGGCCGCCCTTGATGGTCAGCTGATAGATCCCGGCACCTTCCTGAAGGGCGCCGTTGAAATCGGCGTTGAAGGGCAGGCCCGCGGCGGCGCAGGCCTCGAGATAGGGGCGGACCAAGGGATGCGCGGGCTCGCGGCCCGAGCGGATGAACAAGGGCCCGCCCTGCCCCCGGTAATCGTCGGCCCCGTCGGCATTGTCCTCGATCGCGCGATAGGCGGCACTCGTGTTCTCGCGCCCCCAGAACGAGGTCCCGGTCGCCGCCTGCCAATCGTCGTAATCGCTGGCGTGGCCGCGGATCCAGACCATGGCGTTGATCGAGGACGAGCCACCCACCAGTTTCCCCCGCGGCCAGTAATCGCGCTGGCCGTTGAGGCCCGGGTCGGGTTCGGTCCGGTAGGCCCAGTTGACGGAGGGGTCGTAGAAGAGCTTGCCATAGCCCAGCGGCATCTCGACATAGAAGCGCCGCTCGCTGCCGCCCGCTTCCAGCACCAGCGCCCGCTTGCCCGCCGCCGCCAGCCGGGACGCCAGGACCGAGCCGGAACTGCCCGCGCCGACGATCAGATAGTCGAAATCCCCGTCCATGCCCGCCCCCTTCGTTGGGCCTCACTCAATCGCTCCCGGCGCCGCTTCGCAAGGGGGCGCCTGCTGGACGGGCGCAGGGTGCGAGGATAGGCTCGCCCCGTTGCCGGAGGCTTTGCATGACCAGACCCGACCTCGACCCGCTCGACCGCAAGATCCTGAAGGAGTTGCAGGAGGATGCGGGCCAATCCCTCGACGACATCGCCCGCAAGGTCGGCTCGTCCAAGACCCCGGTCTGGAACCGGATCCGCAAGATGAAGGATCAGGGCGTGATCGGGCGGCAGACGGTGCTTCTGGACCCCGAGGCCCTGGGGCTGGAGGCCTGTTTCTTCGTGCTGGTCAGGACGGCCGAGCATGACCCGGGCTGGCAGGAGCGGTTCCTGGCCTCGGTCCGCTCGCGACCCGAATGCCTGGAGGCGCATCGGCTGGCGGGGGATATCGACTATATCCTCAAGGTGCGGGTGGCGAACGCGCGGGCCTATGACGCGTTCTATCAGGCGCTGATAAGGGACGTGAAGATCCACAACGTGACGGCGCTGTTGTCGATGGAGGAGATCAAGTCGACGACGATTCTGGCGGTGTGAGGGGGGTGTCCCACGCGTGGGACATTGTTCGGGCCGTTTGGAGGCAAGGAGTTGGCTGGCCGCGTTAAGGTGTCGGTAAGGGTGTCCCCTGCGACGGGAGCGCGGTGGTGGGTTGGAAACCCACCCTACAGGGTGAGAGGTCGGGGCAAACAGACAAGGCCAAACGGACCGGCGGCGTAGGGTGGGGTTTCACCCCACCTCGCGGCCCGCGGAATCGCCAGGCTGTAGGGTGCGTGCTTGCACGCACCGTTCTGGATCGACCCATCCACAAACGGCAAAGGTGCGTGCAAGCACGCACCCTACGCGGTGTTCGGGGTGGGGTGAAACCCCACCCTACGGGCGCTCAGGTCAGCCGAACGCGTCCGGCTCGCTGGCCTTGCGCTGCGCCACATAGCTCTCCAGCGCCTCGGCAATCGCCGGGTCCAGCGTCGGGGCCTGGAAATCGCGCAGGAGTTTCTTCACCCGCTGGTTGGCCAGCGTCGCCGAATCGCGGGCGCCTTCTTCCTCCCAGGTCTCGTAGGGTTTGTAATCCAGCACATCGGTCCGCCAGAAGGCCGTCTTGAAATTCGACTGCGTGTGCTGGCAGCCGAGGTAATGCCCGCCCGGACCCACCTCGCGGATCGCGTCCATGGCCTGGCCGTTCTCGTCCATCGAGACGCCCTTGGCCAGATGGTGCAGCGTGCCCAGCTGGTCGGCGTCCAGCACGAATTTCTCGTAGGACGAGACCAGCCCGCCTTCGAGCCAGCCGCAGGCGTGGAGCATGAAGTTGACCCCCGCCAGCAGCGCCATGTTCAGCGAATTCGCGGTCTCGTAGGCCGCCTGCGCGTCGGGGAGTTTCGAGCCGCAGAAAGCCCCGCCCGACCGGTAGGGCAGCCCCATGCGACGCGCCAGTTGCCCCGCGCCATAGGTGATATGCGCGGCTTCCGGCGTGCCGAAGGTCGGCGCGCCCGAGTTCATGTCGATCGAGGTGACGAAGGCCCCGAAGATCACCGGCGCGCCCTTGCGGATCAGCTGGCTGTAGGCGACGCCGGCCAGAACCTCGGCCAGAACCTGGGTCAGGGTGCCCGCGACCGTCACCGGCGCCATGGCGCCGCCGACGATGAAGGGCGAGATGATCGCGGCCTGATTGTGCTTGGCGTAGACCTCCAGCGCGCCCATCATCGTGCTGTCGAAGGTCAGCGGCGAGTTGATGTTGATGAGCGAGGTCATCACCGTGTTCTGGTCGACGAAATCCTCGCCGAACAGGATCTTCGACATGGTGACCGAATCCTCGGCCCGCACGGGTTCGGTGACCGAGCCCATATAGGGCTTGTCCGAGAGGGTCATGTGCGCGAGCAGCATGTCGAGATGGCGCTTGTTCACCGCCACATCCGTGGGTTCGCAAACCGTGCCGCCCGAATGGTGCAGCCATTTCGACATGTAGCCGAGCTTCACGAAATTGCGGAAATCTTCCATCGTGGCATAGCGGCGCCCGCCCTCGTTGTCGCGCACGAAGGGAGGGCCGTAGACCGGCGCCAGCACCAGCCCCTTGCCGCCGATCACCACGTTGCGCTCGGGATTGCGGGCGTGCTGGGTGAAGGTCGAGGGCGCGGTCTTGCAGAGTTCCCGGGCAAGGCCGCGCGGGATATGCACGCGCTCGCCCCGGACATCGGCCCCCGCCTCGCGCCAGAGCTGCAGCGCCGCCGGGTTCTCGACGAAGTTGACGCCGATCTCCTCGAGCACGGTATCGGCGTTCCATTCGATGATCTCGAGCGCTTCCTCGTTGAGGATCTCGAAATTCGGAATGTTGCGGGTGATGAACTTCGCGGTGTCCATCGACACGGCGGTCCGCTCGGCCCGACGCGCGGCACCGCCGCCACCCCGCACCCGACGCTCGGTCCTGACATCGTTCATCGCAATAGCTCCCCGCAGATGGTCTGAGGCGAGGAATAGGCCGTGGGCCTGTCAGCGGCTGGGCCGGAAGCGCCGTCTGGCGGCGAAAGGCGACATTCAGCGGCGCCGGTTGGCGCGCAGGAGCCTCTGCCAGAGGGTGCCGCCGAAAAGCTTGACGCCGAGGATGAAGTACAGCGCGATCAGCGCGAAGAGCACCAGCGCCGGGGTGCCGGACAGGGCAAAGCCGCTCTCGGTCAGGTTGCCGGTGAAGCGGGCGACCAGATAGCCCAGAACGATGAAGGCGGTGAAGAAATCGAGAATCGCGGCCAGGATGATGCGCCAGGTGGCGGGCGCGGAACTGGTTTCGGGGGTTGGATTGTCGCTCATGCGGGTCTCCGTGCTGCCGGGCGAGTATAGCCAAGCCGCGCGGGGGCGGCTAGCCTTGTCGCGGCAGCGGAAAGGACCCTCATGAGCAGAGAAACGGCCATCGCGGCGGCGCAGGATCAGGCGGACAGCGGGGTATTCCGGACAGCGGGGTATTCGCGGCGGCGCTGGCGGCGCTGGTGGCGATCCCGTCGGAAAGCCAGGTGCCGGGGGCGCAAGGGGCGCTCAACGCCTATCTGGCAGCGCTGAGGGACCGGCTCTCTCTGCTGGGCTTCGACTGCCGGGTGCTGGCCAATCCCCAGCCCGGCGCCCCGCCCCTGCTGCTGGCCCGGCGGATCGAGGATCCCTCGCTGCCGAGCGTGCTGAGCTACGGGCATGGCGATGTCACCCATGGCCAGGCCGCGGACTGGGCCGAGGGGCGCGCGCCCTTCGTGCTCAGGGCCGAAGGCGAGCGGCTTTACGGCCGGGGCGCCGCGGACAACAAGGCGCAGCATCTCATCAACCTGATGGCGCTCGACGCGGTGCTGGCGGTGCGCGGGCGGCTCGGCTTCAACATGGTGCTGCTTCTGGAAATGGCCGAGGAGATCGGCTCGCCGGGCCTCGCCGCGCTGGCCGAGGCCGAGCGCGCGGCGCTGAAGGCCGATGTCTTCATCGCCTCGGACGGGCCAAGGCTGCAGCCCGGGGTGCCGACCATGTTCATGGGCGCGCGGGGCGTCCTGAATTTCGACCTTTCGGTGCGGCTGCGCGACGGGGCGCATCATTCGGGCAATTGGGGCGGGCTGCTGGCCGATCCGGCGATGATCCTGGCGCAGGCGCTGTCGGTCATCACCGATGCAAGGGGGCAGATCCTGGTGCCGGAATGGCGGCCCCGATCGCTGACCGGGAGCGTGCGGGCGGCGCTGGCCGGGCTGCCGGTCGAGGAGCCGGAGGGCCCGGCGCTGGACCTCGACTGGGGCGAGGCCTCGCTCAGCCCGGCCGAGCGGGTCTTCGGCTGGAACTCCTTTGCCGTGCTGGCGATGAAAGCAGGCGTGCCCGAGGCGCCGCAGAACGCGATTTCCGGCGCGGCGCGGGCCAGCTGCCAGCTGCGTTTCGTGGTCGGCACCGAGCCCGAGGCGGTTCTGCCCGCGCTGCGCCGCCACCTCGACGCCCGGGGATTCGAGCGGGTGAGGATCGAGGGCGGCGAGGCCTCTTTCGCCGCCACCCGCCTTGACCCCGAGGCGCCCTGGGCGCGCTTCGTGCATCAGTCGCTGACCCGTACCGCGGGCCGGGCGCCGCATGTGCTGCCCAATCTCGGCGGCTCGCTGCCCAATGACATCTTCGCCGGGATCCTCGGCCTGCCGACGATCTGGATCCCGCATTCCTACCGCGCCTGCAACCAGCACGCGCCGGACGAACACGTGCTGATGCCGCTCTGCCGAGAGGCGCTGGGGCTGATGGCGGGGCTGTGGTGGGACATCGGCGACGGGAGCGGCTTGCCGGAGGGGCGCGCGGGCACGGCAGGTTGAAAGCCCATCCCGCGGGCGCCTGCGGTGGTGCGTGCGAGCACGCACCCTACGGGAGAGTCGCGTTGACGGAGAGGGGCCCGCCCTGCGTAGGGTGCGTGCTTGCACGCACCGATATGGCGCCCTGAAAATCCCCCTTCCCGCCCTGTACCGCCGCCTTCCCGCATTGTTCTCTTGCGAAGCCTTCGGCGCGCGCCTAAAGGCTGGCCATGACCCAGCAAAGCCCCCTTTCCGGCCACCAGCGCCTTCTCATCATCGACTTCGGGTCCCAGGTGACGCAGCTGATCGCGCGGCGCCTCAGGGAGCTGAATGTCTATTGCGAAATCCACCCCTACCAGAAGGTGACCGACGCCTTCCTGAAGGACTTCGCCCCGAAGGCGATCATCTTCTCGGGCGGGCCGGACAGCGTGACGCGCGAGGGCTCGCCCCGCCCGCCGAAGGCCGCCTATGACCTGGGCGTGCCGATCCTCGGCATCTGCTACGGCCAGCAGGTGATGATGCAGGATCTGGGCGGCCGGGTCGAAGCGGGCCAGAGCCATACCGCCGAATTCGGCCGGGCCTATGTGAAGCCGACCACGCTGAAGACCGACCTCTTCAACGGCTGGTTCATGGACCCTTCGGGGCGTGAGCAAGTCTGGATGAGCCACGGCGACCACGTGGCCGAGCTGGCCCCCGGCTTCGAGGTCTACGGCACCTCGCCCGGCGCGCCCTTCGCCATGACCGCGGACCTGTCGCGCCGCTTCTACGCCGTGCAGTTCCACCCGGAAGTCCACCACACGCCGAACGGCGCCACGCTCTACGAGAATTTCGTGAAGCTGGCGGGCTTCACCGGCGACTGGACCATGGGCGCCTACCGCGAGGAGATGATCGCCAAGATCCGCGCCCAGGTCGGCGACAGACAGGTGATCTGCGCGCTGTCGGGGGGCGTGGATTCGTCGGTGACGGGCATCCTGCTGCACGAGGCGATCGGCGATCAGCTGACCTGCGTTTTCGTCGATCACGGGTTGCTGCGGCTGAACGAGGCCGAGCAGGTCGTCGCCATGTTCCGCGACAATTACAACCTGAACCTGATCCACGCCGATGAGAGCGATCTGTTCCTCGGCGCGCTGGAAGGCGTCTCCGACCCCGAGGTGAAGCGCAAGACCATCGGCAAGCTGTTCATCGACGTGTTCCAGAAATACGCGGATCAGATCGAGGGCGCCGAGTTCCTGGCCCAGGGCACGCTCTATCCGGATGTGATTGAATCGGTGAGCTTTTCGGGCGGCCCCTCGGTCACCATCAAGTCGCACCACAACGTCGGCGGCCTGCCCGAGAAGATGGGGCTGAAGCTGGTCGAACCCTTGCGCGAACTCTTCAAGGACGAGGTCCGCGCGCTGGGGCATGAACTGGGCCTGCCGGCCTCGTTCATCGGCCGGCATCCCTTCCCGGGGCCGGGCCTCGCGATCCGCTGCCCGGGCGAGATCACCCGAGAGAAGCTGGACATCCTGCGCAAGGCCGATGCGATCTATATCGACCAGATCCGCAAGCATGGCCTCTATGACGAGATCTGGCAGGCCTTCGCCGCCATCCTGCCGATGCGCACGGTGGGCGTGATGGGCGACGGGCGGACCTATGATTACGCGCTGGCCCTTCGCGCCGTGACTTCAGTCGACGGGATGACGGCGGATTACTACCCCTTCACGCATGAATTCCTGGGCGAGACCTCGACCCGGATCATCAACGAGGTGCACGGGGTCAACCGCGTCTTCTACGATTGCACCTCGAAACCGCCGGGGACCATCGAACTGGAATGATGAAAAGCCCCGCCATCGCGCGGGGCTTTTTCTTTGGCGGCAGGGTCCTCGTAGGATGGGCAATATTGCCCATCCTACAGCAGCGCCTCACATCGGCGGCAGGGCGAAGAACATCGTCTCGCCGGAATGGTCGTCCACCCCGTCATTGTCGGTGGCGATCCACATCGTGCCGTCAGCGGTGATGGCGAGGCTCTCGACCTTGTCCAGCACATAGCCACCGGTCGCGGTCAGGTAGGGCAGCAAGTCCACCACCACCTCCGGCGTCACCACCGGCAGCGCGCCGCCCAGCGGTGCGGGCTGCAGGTCGGCCAGCGCCACGCGGGTGATCTGCTTGATCGCCGCCAGATCGCCGAGCTGGTTGTCGCGCTCGACAATGTACAGATAGCCCTCATGGGCCACGATCTCGGACAGCCCGACCCAGCCGCGTTCATGCGCCGCCAGCGGGTAATGCACCGCCGCCCAGTCGCCGGTCGCGGGCGTATAGGCCAGCAGCTTCACCATCCCCTCGGGATCGTCGCCCCATTCGCGCTGCACCGCCATCCAGAGCGTGCCGTCGACCATGGTCACCCCCTCGAAGCCGAAGCGGCGTTCCTGGGCCAGCAGCGCGTCGGGCAGCGTCACCTCCTCGGTGATCGCGCCCGAGGCATCGACGTGGTAAAGCGCGTGCGGGATCTCACGGTCGGTGCGGCCCTCGTTGGCGACCCAGAAACCGCCCTGCCCGTCCAGCGTGATGCCCTCCATGTCCATATGCGCCGCCGGGGCGCCGTCCCGGGTCACGCGGATCGCCTGCACGATGCGGGCCGGCTGCTGCGACGGGTCGATGACGAAGATCGTCGGCTGCGCGCCATAGACCGAGTCGCTGATGGCATAGAGCATCCCGTCCTCGCCCGCGACCATGCCCGAGATCGCGCCCCAGCCGGTCAGCTGGTCCATCCCGGCCGAGGTCAGTTGCGGATAGGCGGCGGGTGCCTCCTGCCATTCGTAGACCATGACATGCGAGCGCGCCGCGCCATCGGCGCCGAGGTCGCTTTCATTGGCGGTGACGAAGAGGCCCCGCGACGGGATCGCCAGCAGCCCCTCCGGCCCGATGCCCGAGGGCAGGAGCTGGCGCAGCACCGGCGCCGCGGGATCGGTCGCGTCATAGACGCCGATCACCGAGCCGCGCTCGGAGCCGACGAAGATCATCGGCGTCTCGCCGAAGGTGGCGGCGGTCACCGATTCCAGCTCGACGCCCTTCTTGCCCGAGCGGCCCTCCGGGTAATGGCCGATCTCGACGATGGCATGTTCCAGCGAGGAGCCGCTGTCATAAACCAGCGTGCCGTCGCGGTTGAAGACCGACCAGGTGCGGCTGCCCCCGTTCCAGTCGCCCTCGTTGGCGATGGCGACGTGGCCCGCGTCAACCCAGGTGATCGCATCGGGCTCGCGCAGGCGGGTCACGGACTGGTCGAAAACCAGCTGGCCGTCCTTGACGGTATCCACATTCTCGGCCGTCGCTTCACCGGCCGAGAAATGGCTCAGCACCGCGCCGGTGCGGTCGAGGATGACGATATGGTTGTTTTCCTGCAGCGTCAGCGCGATCTCGCCCGCGGCGTTGATCGAGACGAATTCGGGCTCGGGATCCTCGGGCGCGATGTCGGCGAGGCCGGTGACCTCGGCGCGGATCATCGCCGCGCAATCGACGGTGCCGTCGGTCAGCGGCAGGATCGCCACATAGCCCGCGGGCATCTGCGGCAGGGCGCCGTCGTTCAGTTCTTCATCCCGCTCATTCTCGATGGCGACGGCCAGGAAGCTCTGATCCGGGGCGATGGCCACGGAATCGGGCTGCCCGCCCAGATCGCAGGACGCGGTGATCGCCCGGCCCGCCACATCGAGCGTCAGGAGCGCGCCGCCGGTGGTGACGTAATCGGCCGAGGTGTTGACCGCGACATAGCCCGTGGTCCCGGCGATGGCGACCGAGGTGGGCTCACCCGCCACATCCAGCGCGCCCAGGGGCGCGGGCGCCGCGGGGTCGGTGATGTCGATGAAACCCACCGAGCCCGAGGGGCTGTCGGTATAGACCAGCGTCAGGCCGTCCTCGGTCGCGGCGATGATCTCGGCCGAGGTTTCCTCGGCCTCGGGCAGGTTCCGCGCCACGGGGAAGGCGGCGATGCGGTTGAAATTCATCTCTTGCGCGAAGCCGGGGGTGGCGAGGATCAGCGCCAGCGCGCTCGAAGCCAGAAGGCGGGTGGGCATGGGGTTCTCCGACAGGACTTGAACTTGGGTCTGGCGGCATTACCTCCGGCCTGTCACAACCGCGTCTCGGTTCGATGACAGAACCATGACGGGAGGGGGCGTTCATGGCGATCCAGCTGATCGGCAAATTGATCTGTGCCAGCGAAGAGCAGGCCGCCATCGTGCGGGAATACCTGCCTGAGCATGTCCGGCTGACCCGGGCAGAGCCCGGCTGCCTGCAGTTCGAGGTGACCCATGCCGGTGCAATGACCTGGACTGTGGACGAGCTGTTCGCCGACCGCGCAGCCTTCGAGGCGCATCAGGCGCGGACCCGGGCCTCGGCCTGGGGGGAACGGACGCTGGGCATCGCCCGCGAATACGAGATCCGCGACACGCTGGCCGGCGCGGCCTGAGCCTCAGCAGATCCGGGGCAGCTGTTCGCCCACCAGCATGTCGACAATCCGCGTGCCGCCGAAGGCGGTGCGCAGGGTGACGGGGACGTGGGCTTTCGGGACGGCACGACCGATGATGCAGGCGCCCTGCCCCTCCGGCATGGCCCGCATGGCGGCGAGCGCGGCCTGAGCTTCGGCTTCCGGGACGAAGACCACGAGGGTGCCCTCATTGGCCAGATAGAGCGGGTCGAGGCCCAGGATCTCGCAGACGCCCTTCACCTCGGGCCTGAGCGGCAGCGCGATCTCGTCCAGTTCCACCGAGCAGCCCGCGGCCTCGGCCATCTCGTTCAGCGTCGAGGCGAGGCCGCCGCGGGTCGCGTCCCGTGCGGCTTTGGTGCCCGGCGCGGCGGCGATCAGCGCCTCCATCAGATGGCCCAGCGACTGGCAGTCGGACTCGAGGTCGGTGGACAGCATCAGGTCGCCCCGCGCCGCGAGGATCGCCGCGCCGTGGTCGCCCAGCACATGGTTGACGATGGCCACATCCCCCGGCCGGATGGACCGCGCGTCAAGGTCGCGGCCGGGCGGGATCACCCCCACCCCGGCGGTGGTGATATAGACCGTATCGCAGGCGCCCCGGTTGACCACCTTGGTATCTCCGGTGACGATGCGGACGCCCGCCTTCGCCGCCTCGCGCGCCATCGAGGCGACCAGCCGGCGCAGCAGCGCCACCTCGCAGCCCTCCTCGATGATGAAGCTGGCCGACAGCCAGAGCGGTTTGGCGCCGCCGACCGCCAGGTCATTGACCGTGCCGCAGACGGCGATCTTGCCGATGTCGCCGCCGGGGAATTCGACCGGGGTCACGACGAAGCTGTCGGTGGTGAAGGCCAGCCGCGCGCCCGGCTCCTGCAAGCGGGCGTCCATCAGCCGCGCCTGATCCTCCATCCCCGGGGGATTGAAAACGCTGGTGAAAACGCTCTCGATCAGGTCGCGCATCGCCTTGCCGCCGCCGCCATGGGCAAGCGTCACGCGCTGGTCGCGGAGGGGCATGATCGTGTCTTTCATTCTGCCGCTACCCGTGATCCGCCATAGGTCCAGTACGCCGCGCAGGCCCCTTCGGACGACACCATCAGCGCACCCAGCGGTGTCTCCGGCTTGCAGCCCCGGCCGAATTGCGGGCAGGCGGTGGGCTTCATCCGCCCGGTCATCACGGCCGCGCATTCGCAGCCCTCGGGCTCGTCATCGGGCGAGGCCGCATAGCCGATGCCGAACTTGGTTTCGGCGTCCCAGGCCAGGTATTTCTCGCGGATGCGCAGGCCCGATGCATCGATTTCCCCCAGGCCCCGCCAGGCGAAACGGGGCCGGCGTTCGTAGACATCGGCGATGGCGGCCAGGCTGATCGGGTTGCCGTGTTCAGGCACGACGCGGGCGTATTGGTTCTGCACCTCGGCCTTGCCGTCGCGGATCTGCTCCAGCACCATCAGCACCGATTGCAGCAGGTCGATGGGCTCGAACCCGGCGACGACGATGGGTTTGCCGTAATCCTTGGCAATGAAATCATAGGGATGCACGCCGATCACCATCGACACATGGCCGGGCCCGACGAAGCCGTCCAGCACCATGTGGGGGTCGTCGAGCAGCGCCTTGATCGGCTCGGGTACGGTGATGTGGTTGCAGAAGACGCTGAAATTCGTCAGCCCCTCGCGCGCCGCCTGCTGGATGCTGAGCGCCGTGGAAGGCGTCGTCGTCTCGAAGCCGAGGCCGAAGAAGACGACCTCCCGCCCGGGGTTCCGCCGGGCCAGTTCCAGCGCGTCCAAGGGCGAATAGACCATGCGGATATCGGCGCCTTCGGCCTTGGCCTGGATCAAAGATTTCCGCGTCCCCGGCACCCGCATGGCGTCGCCGAAAGTGGTGAAGATGACCCCCGGCCGCTCGGCAATCGTCACGCAATCGTCGACGCGCGACATGGGCAGCACGCAGACCGGACAGCCGGGGCCGTGGATGAATTCGATCCCCTCATGCACCAGTTTGTCGAGGCCGTAGCGGAAGATCGCGTGGGTATGCCCGCCGCAGATCTCCATGATGTGCACGGGTTTTTCGCGCGTGGCGCCGATCTGGTCGGCCACCCGGGCGATGGCGGCGATCAGGATCTTCGCGGCTTTCGGGTCGCGGAATTCCTCGACGTATCTCATTGATCCTCCAACGCTTTCGCGCCCTCCGCCATCTGCTCCAGCGTCTCTTGCGCCTCGCCGAGGCCGCGCAAGGCCTCCAGAGTCTCGGCCGCCTCATGCGCGTCGATCACCGCCATGGCGAAGCCCACATGGATCAGCACCCATTCGCCGACCAGATCCTCCAGCGGGCCCAGCGCGACCGGGGCCAGCGACACCTCGCGCCGCACGCCCGAGACATCGGCCATGGCCATCTGCCGGGCTTCGTCGGTGATGGCCACGATCTGGCCGGGGATGCCTAGGCACATGGTCAATCCTCCTCGGTGACGGCATGCGGCTCGATGCCGTAGCGGTCCAGTTTGGCCCGCAGCCCGACGCGGGAGAGGCCGAGTTCGGCGGCGGCGCGGCTCTTGTTCCATTTGAGGCGGGTCAGCGTCTCGCGCAGGATCCGCATCTCCATCACCTCGACCCGGTCCTTGAGCGTGCCCTCCAGCGCGCCGACCAGCGTGGCAGTGCGGTCGGCGCCCTCATCCCCCGGGGCGGCCATCAGGATGTGGCGCGAGATGATCTCAGGGCCCAAGGTCACCTGCTGGGCGAGGATCAGCATCCGCGTCACCTCGTTCTTCAATTCCGGCAGGTTGCCGGGCCAGTCGTAGCTTTCCAGAAACTCGAGCGCCGCCGGGCTGAAACCGCGCGCGGGCTTGCCATGGGCGGAGGCCAGTTCGTGTAGGAAACGCTCGGCAATCAGGGCGATGTCGCCCTGACGCGCGCGCAAGGGCGGCACCTGCAAGACGGTCACGGCCAGCGCATAGTAGAGGTCCGCGCGGAACGTCCCCTCGGCCATCAGGTCCAGCGGGTCGCGATGCGCCCCGGTGATGAGCCGCGCGCCCGAGGTCAGCGTCTCGCGCCCGCCGACCGGCTGATAGGCGCCCTCGGTCACGACGCGCAGGAGCGCAATCTGCATCGCGGGGCTCAGCGCATCGACGCCGTTCAGGAAAACCGTCCCCCGGTCGGCCTTTTGCAGCAGGCCCACCTTGGTCTGCGCCAGCCCCTGCACCGCGCCGCGCTTGATGCCGAAAAGCTCGACCTCCAGCACCTCATCCGGCAGGCCCACGCAATTCAGCTCATAGAACGGCCGGTCGGCGCGGAGCGAGCCGTAATGCATGGCCCGCGCCAGTTCCGTCTTGCCGGTGCCGGCCTCGCCCTGGATCAGCACCGGCACGTCGAAACTGGCGAATTGCCGGGCCAGCTGGATCGTGGCGTTCAGGCTGGAATGGGGGCCCCGCAGCACCTTGTCGAACCCCAGCCCCGCCTGCAGCATCCGCCGCCGCTCGTCCAGCTTGGCCGAGGCGGAACTGCCGAGATAGCGCATCTCCAGCGTCATGCGCTCGTGGTCGCGGTTCAGCTCAAAAAGGCGCGCGGCGTTGCGGACCGCCATCAGCAGATGGTCCGGGTGCCAGGGCTTGGTGATGAACTGATAGATCCCGGCCTCGTTGATGGCCTGGATCATGTCGTTGGTTTCGGTATAGCCGGTGACGATGATGCGCACCGTCTCGGGCCAGCGGTCGCGGATCTCGGTCAAGAGTTCGATGCCCGTCTTGCCCGGCATCCGCTGGTCCGAGACGACGACCTGGACCCAATGCTCCTCCATCAGCGCCCAGGCCTCGGCCGCGTCCTGCGCTTCAAGGATTGTGAAATCGTCTTCCAGCGCCATGCGCATGGCGGCGACCGAATGCGGCTCGTCATCGACGACCAGGATGGTGGGCAGGGTCTTGGCCATCACGCGGCCTTGTCGGCGAGGCGGGCCTTCAGCCAGGCGAGCCAGGTCTCCATCCCCTCGCCCGTCCGGGCGGAAAGGCCGATGATCTCGATCCCCGGATTCACCCGGCGCAGGTTCGCCTCGTAAAGGTCGAGGTCCACGTCGCAATGCGGCGCGAGGTCGATCTTGTTGAGGATGGCGAGCCGGGCGGCGGTGAACATGTCGGGGTATTTCAACGGCTTGTCCTCGCCTTCGGTGACCGAGAGGATCGCCACCTTGCAATCCTCGCCGAGGTCAAAGGCGGCGGGGCAGACGAGGTTGCCGACATTCTCGATGAACAGGTACGCGCCCTGCCGCAGCCGCAGGTCGTCCAGCGCGTGTCCGACCATATGCGCGTCCAGATGGCAGCCTTTGCCGGTGTTGATCTGCACCGCCCGGGCGCCGGTGGCGCGGATGCGGTCGGCGTCGTTCTGGGTCTGCTGGTCGCCCTCGATCACCGCCAGCGGGGCGTCGCCCAGCCGTTTGATGGTCTCGCACAGGAGGGTCGTCTTGCCGGAGCCGGGCGAGGAGACGAGGTTCAGCGCCAAGACGTCGAGCGCCTTGAGGATGCGGCGGTTCTGGGCGGCGTAGCTGTCGTTTTGCGACAGGATCGCGGTTTCGACCTCGATCAGGCGGGATTGCGACATGCCGGGGACCGAGACCCCGGCCTCGCCCTGGCCGTAATGGTGGTGGTCGTGGTGGTGGTGGTCATGGTTGTGGTCGTGGTTGTGGTCGTGGTTGTGGTCGTGGGAATGGGAATGGGAATGGGAATGGGAATGGCCCATTGCCTTGCCGTCCGCCGTTACCGTATCGCTGCATCCGCATACCGTGCACATCAGATCACCTCCAAATCCTTGATCCGCATTTCATCGCCCGCTTCGGGCATCAGCCGACCGCCCCCGCACAAGGGGCATGGGTCCAGCCGCTCGTGGATCTCGACCGTCTTGCCGCAGTCATAACACAGCGCAAGCCCCGGAAGATCCAGCATTTCCAGCGCCGCGCCCTCGGCCTTGGAGCCGCGCATCACGACCTCCCAGGCGAAGGCGAGCGCCCGTTTTTCCACCCCGGCGAAGCGGCCGATTTCCAGCCGGACGCGGGTCACGCGGGTCACGTCGGGCCGGTCGGTGGCCTGATCGACGATCCGGCGGATGCCTTCGGCGAGGGACATTTCATGCATGGATCGCCTCCCGGGTCAGCTTGACCGGCGCACAGGGGTCCAGAATGTCCAGAAGCAGCGCCGCCTGTCCAGCGCGGGCGGCATCGAGGCTGGCCAGCGATTGCGCGAGCACCCCGCCCGGGACCAGCAGGCTGTCGGTGGGCGTGACGCGGGCAAAGGATGTGACGATGCCGTCCGGGGCCCGCAGGCGCAGGCCGTAGAGGCCCCGGGTGGCGGGCACCAGCGCCTCGCCCGGGGCGGGGCTTTCGGAGGGCGGCAGGGTGTGATCCAGCAGTGACGCGATGTCGAAGAGCCGGGCGGCGGCGCGCCAGAGGGGGCCGCGGCCATGGGTAGCCTCGACCGCCGCCAGCGCGGGGCGATGGGCGTGGCGGGCGGCGGGCGAGTTTTCGATCGGGGCGCCGGTCCAGAGATTGCTGGCATCGGCGAAGGGCAGCGCCGCCGTCACGCCCTCGCGGCCCGGAAAGGCGCGGTCGATGGCGCGCAGGACCGGGGCGGCGCCCTGGCCCGAGACGAGGAAATCCGTCATCTCGGCGGGACGCGCGGGCAGGCCTGCCGGGCCGAAGACCGCCGCCCGGACGGCGGCGGGATCGCTCGCCCAACCGGCGGGCAGCGGGCGGGCGCCCTGCCCCAGATGCGCGGGCCAGGTCACGAAAAACTTGAGCAGATGGTCGCGCAGGATCTCGTCCCCGCCGGGCGGCAGGGGGTGCCCCAGCGCCAGCGCCACCGCCTGCGCCTGCGCGTGACGGCAGAGGTTGAAGACCCGGGGCAGCAGCGCCGCCGCCACCTCGACCCGCGCGCCGAGGACCATCGCCGCGACGGGCATGGCCGGGCCCGGACGGGCGTGGAGGCGCGCCGCGTGCATCACGCCTGACCCGAAAGCCCGGCGGTGATGACGGCGCGGCGGGACGGGATGGCGGGCTCCACCGCCTCGGGCTCGGGCGCCAGCGCCGCCTCGCGCGCCGCACGGATGTCGGCCTTGCGGTCGGTCTCGGCCAGATGGGCCGGATCGAACAGCGCCGCCATCACCGCTTGCGCCACATCGACCGCATCCTGCTGGCGGGTGAACTGCGCCATGGGCGAGAAGAGCGAGCAGGCCTTGTACCCCCCGGTCATTTCCCGCGAATTATGGATGAATTCATAGGCGCCCGAGGGGAAATCCACGACCTCTTTCTGCCCCGCCACCAGCCCCGACCAATCCTGCGCGTCGGGCAGGAGAATCAGGTTCATGAACCACGGCGAGATCAGCACGCCCAGCATCATGTCCTCATGCAGGCGAAAGCCCACGGCCTCGACCCTTAGCGCCTTGTTGACCAGCGGCACGTCGCGCATCTTGCCGTGCCAGACCTCGGTGAAATCGGTCACCAGCCGCTCGGTCGCGGCCCTGATGCGCAGCGCTTCCAGATGCCGCTCGGCGCCCGGATCGCGCAGCACCATGAACTGGTGCGGATCCGCCGAGCAGGTCGGGCAGGACCAATCGCCCGGCAGCTCGGTGAAGGCGGTGCCGGGGTCGATCTGGCGCGTGGCGTCGCCCAGCGCCGGGTCATAGACCGACCAGCAGATCTTGCATTCCATCACCGCCTGCGGGCTGATCCGGGCGGCATGGCCACCGTAGGAGCCTTCGAACCCGCTCATCGCACCGCCTCCAGCACGTCATTCAGCCGTTTGGCGCTGTCGGCCAGATCCTCGGGCGCGGCGAGGACCACCTCGGGCATGGCGGTGACCTCGAAGGTGTCGAGGATCAGCTGGTCCTGCGAATTGTAGAACTGCACCCGCCAGACCCGGGGCAGCGCGGTGGCGCGGATCCGGCAATTGCCATAGCCGCGCGACAGGATGTCGGACGAGCCCTCGCCCAGCCGGGCGTCCAGCCAGTCCAGATCCTCGGGCGTGTGCGGCAGCAGGGTCAGGTTGATGACGTGCAACTCGCCCCCGGCGTCCGCGCTCTTGTCGACAAGTTCGGACCAGAGCGCGGGCGCGTTGACCACGCCCGGGCCCGGCGCCACCTCCTGCCCCCGGCGCAGCGGTTCGAAGGCGCGGGTCACGGCGATGGCGGGCACCGGCGCGACCTCGATCCAGTCCTCGCCCGCGCCCTGCACCCGCCAGATCCCGGCGAAGACGCTTTCCTGCACCCGGACGGGCGGCAGGCCGCGCACCTTGACCGAGACCTCGCCCTCGCGCAGCACCTCGGCCACCAGACGGCGGTTGGCGGGGTCGAGGCCGGTCAGGTCGAAGCGCTCGGCGATCAGGCTGGCGGAGACCCGCGTCGCGGCAGCGACCACGGCGTCGAGGATGGCGATGGCGGGGGCCAGATCCTCGGTCAGTTCGATATCGGGGAGTTGCGGCGCATAGGTGTGCATCTTGGCCGGCATGTCGAGGTAATGCAGATCCTCGCCATCCTCGGGCACGGGTTGCGAGCCGGGGCCGAAGCCGGAGGGCGGCAGGTGGAAGTTCGAGACCATGGGACCCTCAGGCGTTTTCGGTGGAGAGGTAATGCGAGAGCCGGGCGACGTAATCGGACCAGTCCCGCACCTTGGGAATGCCGCCGATGAAGCGCCCGTCGCGGTAGAGGATCAGCGAGGGCGTCTTGAAGACCCCGGTCGCCTCGCGCACCAGCTTTTCCAGGCTGTCGCCGACCACGGCGCAGTCGAAGGCGTGCTGGAAGGCGGCTTTCAGTTCCGGCAGGATCACGGCCACATCCGGGGTTTCGAGGTTGCGCGCCACATCGCCCGGGATGAACAGGACATGGGCCCCGGCCGCGCAGGTGAAGGCGCTGAGCGCCGCCTCGTCCTGCAACAGCGGGTAGCGGAACTCGGTGGTCAGGCGGTCGATCAGCGGGTGGGACAAGGGGGCCTCCTCAGGGGTGCGTTCAGGCTTCGGTCTGGCCCGCGTCGAGCGCGGCTTGCAGATGGGGCGGCAATTGCGGCGTGCGGGCCTCGAGATCGGCGAAGGCGTCACCCAATTCGCCCCCGGCCATGACCCGGCGCATCCCGTCCAGCGCCTTGGTGATGAGCGCGGCTTCCTCGGCCGAGATCACCTCGCGCGCAGCGCCAAGGAAGCCCAGCACCCAGGTGCCGACGGGTTGGGTGCCGGTCAGCGACAGGTCGATATGGCTGCCGTCGTGGCCGGTGGCGTTGGTGCCGTCGACGGCGGTGATCTGCAGCGGGATGCCGACGCACATGGCTCAGGCCCCCGGCAGGAAACGGGCGTCGCCGATGCGGCAGGCTTCCTCGGCCGAGGGGCGGCCGTCCTCATAGGCGGATTGGCGCAGCGCGGGATCGGCAAGATCGCCGGTCGGCGTGCGGCCGGGGCGCGAGGCGATGCCGCGCGCGGCCAGCCAGCGGGCGGCGATGGCGACGGCCTCGGGCACGCGGGCGGCGACTGGGGCGCGGAGGCCGCCGCCGTAATCCTCCAGCTCCTCGGGCTGGCAGCCGATCAGGACGATTTCCGCCGGGTGGCAATCCATCAGCCGCGCGGTGGCCAGCACATCCTGAAAGCCGGTCTGGTGCAGGGACATCTTCTTGGCGCCCATGAAGGTGGGCACTTCCTCGCCCTCGACCACCTTCATCGTGCCGGGGTCCAGCCCGTAATCCACCGCGTCGAAGACCACCATCAGGTCGTGGTCTTCGAGGAAGGGCAGCAGGTAGAGGCCCTGCGTGCCGCCGTCGAGAACCGTCACCGGGGCGTCGAATTCCAGCGTCTCGGCCAGATGTTCGACGCAGCGGACGCCGAAACCCTCGTCGGCCCACAACAGGTTGCCGATGCCCAGAATGAGCGCGCGTTGTGCCATGGAGCCTCCCTCTCTGGCGGGCGGAACCGGAGTTTCCGCTGCTGGATGGAAGTAAAACTACCCTTTTCGGCCCCGGTCAGGCGGTTTTTTCAGCATTCTGAAAAAAGGGATCCAGGGTGTTGTTTTCAATGAATTTTCAGGGGATTTATGCGGAGTTCCGGGAAATTCAGCGGTTAGCAATATCTCAATTCTCGCCACAATCGGATACTTTCTTTCCATCTTACCCTCCCGGCCGGAAAGCCGACTCGTCACGCCGCTTACACATTCCCGGCATTCACGGGCTCGGGATTGGCGGCGCCCCCGGGCGGAACCTTATGATTCCGCTTGCGTTGTTCCCATACCTGCTGCCGTTAACCCTGCCTGAAAGACTGCCTGCCAGGAGACCCGCCATGCGCAACCGAGCCGCCCCGCCTGTCGTCGCCGACATGCCCTTCACCACCCCCTACCCCGTCGCCATCTGCGATGTGGAGCGCGGGCGCTTCACCGCCGGGCCGCGCAGCCTGCCCCCGGGGACGCGGGGTTTGGTCGGCTGGTTCGCGGAGCGCATGGTCCAGGGCCGGCGCAACTCGGTCGGGCATTAACGAAAGACGGGCCCCCGCAGGGGCCCGTTTCAGGTCGCACGGACGAGGCGCCGGTCAATCGGCCCGGTCATCCTTGAAGGTCCGGTGCCCGGAGATCATGGTCGAGACCATGGATTGCCGGGACAGGATATCCTCGCGGATCGCGGCGTAGATGTGGATCAGCATGAAGACCACGATCGCCCACATGCCCAGCCGGTGGATCTGGTGCAGGACCATGGAATTGCCGATCCATTCCCGGAGCGGCCCGAACAGGAAATCGAGCCAGCCGCCCTGCATCGCGCCCTCGGCATACATGGCAAAACCCGTCACGATCATGAAGGTCAGCCCGACCGTCATGAAGAAGAACATGGCGATCTGCGCCAGCGGGTTGTGGCCGACGTATTTCTTCGGCGTGCGTTCGAGGAAGGCGTACCAGCGGATCTCGTGCCAGACTTCCCGCCACCAGGCCTTGCGGTGCACCGGCAGGTAGAACATCTGCCGGGCGTGGTGATTGCCGACAAAGGCCCAGTAGATGCGGCCGAAAAAGCCCGCGGTCAGGATCATCCCGGCGGCGAAATGCGCGAAACGGATGTAGCCGAAGACGAATTGATGCGTGGCCTCGGCGATCTGCATCGAGGGCAACGGGCGGCCGATCAGGTAGCCGGTGACGACCAGCACCATGATGCAGGCCGCGTTGATCCAGTGCCACAGCCGCACCGGCACCTCGTAGACATAGACCGAGGTGCGCTTCCTGACCGAGGCCAGATCGCTTTCGGTGGCGTCGCCGGTGAGGCGCGAGGCCTCGAGCCCGGCGGCCGGGTCATGCGAGAGGTCGGTCATCGCCCTACCCCGCGATCAGCAGCAGGCCACCGGCCGTGATCCCGGCGCCCATCAGCGTCTGCATCACCCGGGCGAAGCGACCGCTGGCGGCGGCGCGTGCCAGGGCGATGCCGGCGACATGCAGCCCGGCTGTCGCGATCAGGAAGCCGGCCAGGTAGCCCAGGGCATCGCCCGCTGCCTCGGTCGCATGGGCGTGGCCGTGGCAGGCGGCAAAGAGGGCGATGGCTGCCAGCGAAAGGCCGGTGATGGCCCGGGGCTGGCCACGGCGGGCAAAGACGGTCAGCAGGCCGAAGACGGCGACCGAGAGGGTGATCCAGGTCTCGACATTCGGGATCGGCACGCCGGACCACGACAGCGCGGCGCCGAGGGCCATCGCCGAGAGGAAGGCGGCGGCCCCCGCCCAGACGCGATGCGGTAGCACGAAGCCCGACCAGAGCCCCACCGCCAGCATGGCCAGCAGGTGATCGGGCCCGGTCAGCGGGTGCAGGAAGCCGTGTTCGAAGCCCGAGGCGTCGCCATGGCCGGTATGGGCCAGGGCGGGGGCGGCGGTCAGCGCCAGCGCGGCGGCAAGTGCAAGTTTCTTCATGGATTCCTCCCTCAGCGGACCTTGACCGAGGTCAGTTCCTGACCGTCGGGCGACATGACATGCGTCGAACAGGCGAGGCACGGATCGAAGCTGTGCAGCGTGCGCAGGATCTCGACCGGCTCGTCGGGACGCTCCATCGGCGTGTCCATGAGCGAGGCCTCGAAGGCGCCGATATTGCCCTGCGCATCGCGCGGCGAGCCGTTCCAGGTGGTCGGCACGACGCATTGGTAATTCTCGATCTTGCCATCCTTGATCGAGATCCAGTGCCCCAGCGCCCCGCGCGGGGCCTCGGTCATGCCGACGCCCCGGGCCTCGCGCGGCCAGGTGGAAGGGTCCCATTTCGCCACATTGGCCGTGCTCTGGTCGCCGTTGCGGATGTTGGCGACCAGCTTGTCGAAGAAGTGCCGTTGCAGGCGGGCGCAATATTCCGCCTCCAGCGCCCGGGCGGCGGTGCGGCCCAGCGTCGAGAAGAGCGCCTCGACCGGCAGATCCATCGTCCGCAGCAAGCCGTTGATCTGGTTGGTGATATCCTCGTGCCCCTGGGCGTAGCCGACGATGTAGCGGGCGAGCGGCCCGACCTCCATCGCATGGCCCCGCCAGCGCGGCGCCTTGATCCACGAGTATTTCGCGGCCTCGTCCAGCTCCTCGATATTGGTCCGCGTGCCCCGGGCGTTGGGCCCCAGTTCGTAGCGCGGGCTGGTCTCGCCGTCCCAGGGATGCTTGCCCTGCCCCGGCTGGCCGTATTCGTACCACGAGTGATCCACGAATTCCTGGATCTGCTCGGGGTCGCGGACATCGACCTCGTGCACCTCGTTCAGGTTGCCGTTGATGATCGCGCCGCGCGGCAGATAGAGCTGCGCGGGATCGAAATTGTTCGGATGCTCGGGGATGTCGCCATAGGCGAGGCAGGCCTTGGACGAGAGCCCGCCGCCATAGAGCCAGGTCTTGTAGAAGCCGCCGATGGCGACCACGTCCGGGATATAGACGTTGTTCACGAAATCCGTGCATTTCTGGATGATCGAGGAGACGAGGTTCAGCCGCTCCATGTTGATCGCCCCGACCGCGCCGGTCGAATGCATGTTGATCGGGCAGGGCACGCCGCCGACCAGCCAGTTCGGATGCGGGTTCTTGCCGCCGAAGATGGTGTGGACCTTGACGATCTCCTTCTGCAGATCCAGCGCCTCAAGGTAATGGACAGTCGCCATCAGGTCGGCTTCGGGCGGCAGTTTATAGGCCGGGTTGTCCCAATAGCCGTTCTTGAAGAGGCCCAGCTGCCCGGATTCCACGAAGGCCCTGAGCCGCGCCTGCACGTCGCGGAAATACCCCGGCGAGGACATCGGATGCGAGGGCGAGACCGCCTGCTGCAATTCCGAGGTGGCGCGGGGATCGGCGCGCAAGGCGTTGATCGGATTGACCCAATCCAGCGCGTGCAGGTGATAGAAATGCACGACGTGGTCGTGGATCTCCAGGTTCAGCTGCATCATGTTGCGGATCGAGTTGGCGTTCTCGGGGATGGTGATCCCCAGCGCATCCTCGACCGCGCGCACGCTGGTCAGCGCATGCGTGCCGGTGCAGACGCCGCAGATCCGCTCGGTGAAGGCCCAGGCGTCGCGCGGGTCGCGGCCGCGCAGGATGACCTCGAGCCCGCGCCACATGGTGCCGGTGGAGACGGCGTTGCGGATCACGCCGTTCTCGTCGACGTTCACCTCGCAGCGCATGTGGCCCTCGATGCGGGTCACGGGATCGACGACGATGCGGCGGCCGGAATTGTCCAGCGAGAAGCCGTTGGGGGTCTGGATGACCATGGGTTACGCCTCTTCCTTGGCCGTGCTGGGACGGTCCTGAACCTTCTTCTGCGCCGAGCGCAGGGCGGAGATGGCGGTGTGCAGCGCGATGCCCCCCGCCACGGCCCCGGCGGCGGCCATGCCGACCTGATCGGCATTCGCCTCGACCCCGAACTGGGTCAGGTCGGTCACCCGGTCATAGAACGAGCCCTGATCCCAGAACCCGTCCTCCGAGCAGCCGATGCAGCCGTGGCCCGACTGGATCGGGAAGCTGACGCCCTCGTTCCAGCGGATGGTCGAGCAGGCGTTGTAGGTGGTCGGCCCCTTGCACCCCATCTTGTAGAGGCAATAGCCGCGCCGCGCGTTGTCGTCGTCCCAGCTTTCGACGAACTGGCCCGCGTCGAAATGGGGCCGGCGGTAGCATTTGTCGTGGATGCGCTGGCCGTAGAACATGGCCGGGCGGCCCTGACGGTCCAGTTCCGGCAGCCGGTCGAAGGTCAGCATATAGGTGATGACGCCGGTCATCACCTCGGCGATGGGCGGACAGCCCGGGACGCGGATGATCGGCTTGTCGGTGATGACCTGATGCACCGGCACGGCGCGGGTCGGGTTCGGGTGGGCGGCCTGCACGCAGCCATAGGAGGCGCAGGCGCCCCAACTGATGATCGCCTTGGCGTGTTCGGCCGCCTCGCGCAGCTGCTCGACGAAGGGCTTGCCGCCGACGATGCAATACATCCCGTCTTCGTTCAGCGGCGGATTGCCCTCGACGGCGAGGATGTAATTGCCCCGGTAACGTTCGATGGTATCCCTGAGCGCCGCCTCGGCCTGATGCCCCGCCGCCGCCATCAGCGTGTCGTCGTAATCGAGCGAGATCATCGACAGCACCACGTCCCCCGCCAGCGGATGGGCCGAGCGGATGAAACTCTCCGAGCAGCAGGTGCATTCGAGCCCGTGCACCCAGATCACCGGCGTGCGCGGCAGGGTCTCCATCGCATGGGCGATCTTCGGCACGAAGGCGGGGCCCAGGCCCAGCGCCGCCGCCGTCAGCGAGCAGTATTTCATGAAGCTCCGCCGGGTGATCCCCTGCTTGCGCATCACGTCGTAGAAGGTCTCGATCTGGCTCAAGGCCGCTCCTCCCCCATCGCGGTTGATGTCCGGTGCGACCCCGTGGCGCACCCTCCCGATGCAGAGGATGAATGCATGCGACGGTATTCGCATGGAAAAGCGGCAGTCTTTGCCCCGGTCGGGAAAGTGCTGCGGGGTCAGGGGGTTGCGCAGGTGTTTGCGCTCACAACAAAAGTCGCTGGCGGAAAGGGCGCGGTCAGGCTGGCCCGGGGCTGGTCAGGCGCTTTCCAGCCGCGCCAGCGCGACCAGCGCCTGGCCGAAGGCAAGCCCGCCGTCATTGGCGGGCGCCTCGCGCGGCAGGCAAAGGCTGTAGCCGTCGAGCGCGGCGCAGGTCGCCTCCAGCAGCCCCGCGTTCTGGAAGCAACCGCCCGAGAGGGCGATGGTGCGGGTTCCGGCCTCGTCGGCGATGCGCCGCGTGGCGTCGGCGATGGCGAGGGCGAGCCCGTTCTGGAAGCGGGCAGCGATGAGGGCGGGCGGCGTGTCGGGCAGGTCGCGGGCGATCTGCGGAAAGAGCGAGGCGAGGTCCAGCCCGAAAGCATAGCCCGGCGCGTCCGGGTACTGCGCGGCAAGCGCCTCCAGCGCCATTGCCGCCTCGCCCTCGTAGCTGAGCCGCGCCGGCGCGATCCCCAGCATCGCCGCCACCGCATCGAAGAGCCGCCCGGCCGAGCTGCTGAGCGGCGCGTTGAGGCCCCCGGCGGCGGCCCGGCGGAGCATCGCCCGCGGCTGGTCGGGGAACAGCCGGTCGGCCAGATCGGACAGCCCCGCCTGATCCAGCCGCATCAGCGCGTTCCGCCAGGGCTCCCGTTGCGCGAGGTCGCCGCCAGGCAAGGGCGCGGGCGCCAGATGCGCGGCGCGGCGGACCCGGGCGTAATCCCCCAGCAGGATTTCGCCGCCCCAGAGTGTCCCGTCCTCGCCCAGCCCCAGCCCGTCGAGGATCACGCCCACCGCACTCCCGCCCCGCCACCCTGCCTCGCCCAGCGCCGCGGCCATATGGGCGTGGTGGTGCTGGACGCGGATCAGGGGCACGCCAAGGGTTTCCGCCCGCTCCGCCCCATGGCGCGAGGCGCGGAAATCGGGGTGCAGGTCCACGGCGATGGCCTTCGGGCGGTGGGCGAAAAGCGCCGCGTAATCGGCATCGGCCTTGAGGAATTCGCCGAGCGTCAGCGCGTCGTCGAGGTCACCCAGATGGTGCGACAGCAGCGCGCGGCCGTTCTTGGTCAGGCAGATCGCGGCCTTGAGTTGCCCGCCATAGGCCGTGACCGGCGTGTCCGGCAGGCCCCGTGGCAGCGCCAGCGTGCCGGGCGTCCGGCCCCGGGCCCGACGCAGGACCATGCGGCCCTGAGTGGTGAGCCGTTCGACGCCATCGTCAAGGCGGCGGGCGATGTCGCGGTCGTGCATGAGGAAGGCATCGGCGAAGGCGGCCAGCTTTTCGCGCGCCTCCGCGTTGCCGATCACCTGCGGCTCGCCCGTGAGGTTGCCCGAGGTCATGACCAGCGGCCGCCCGGTGGCGTCCAGCAGCAGGTGGTGAAGGGGCGTGTAGGGCAGCATCCAGCCGAGGGTGGCCTGCCCGGGGGCCAGCGCCCCCGGCAGGGTGCCGCGATGGGGCAGCAGGACGATGGGCGCGGCGGGATCGGCGAGCAGCGCCTCGGCGTCGGGCGTGAGCGTCGCGTGGGCGTGGATCAGGGCCAGCGGCGCCATCAGGGCCAGCGGCTTGGTCGGGCGGTGCTTGCGGGCGCGCAGCGTGGCGATGGCCTGCGCGTTGGTCGCATCGCAGGCGAGGTGGAAGCCGCCGAGGCCCTTGATCGCCAGGATTTCACCGGCAAGCAGGCGTCGGGCGGCCTCGGTAATCGGGTCCTCGGCGGCAGGCTCCAGCCACAGCCGCGGCCCGCACTCCGGGCAGGCCACAGGCTGGGCATGGAAGCGACGATCGGCGGGATCCTCGTATTCCGCCCGGCACGCGGCGCAGAGCGGGAAGGGCGCCATGGTGGTCTGGGCGCGGTCATAGGGCAGACCCGTGAGGATGGTGAAGCGCGGCCCGCAATGCGTGCAATTGGTGAAGGCATAGCCCCGCCGGCGCCCCGGCTCGCGGACCTCGGCGGCACAGGCCCCGCAGGTGGCGGCGTCCGGTGTGACGGCGGTCTCGGCACCCTTCGGGCCCGAGGCCTCGATGGTGAAATCGCGGGCACGGACCTCGGCCTCGCTGCTCTCGACGGCATCGACCCGCGCAAGGGGCGGCGCCTCGGCCCTGAGCGCGGCCTCGAAGGCGTCGAGCCCGGGGCCCTCGGCGAGGATCAGCACGCCCTCGGCATCGTTCCGGACGCTGCCGGTGATGCCCAAGCGTTCGGCCAATTGCCAGACGAAGGGCCGGAAGCCCACGCCCTGCACCTGGCCCCTGACGCGGATGCGGCGGCCCATCAGGGGCTTGGTCCCGGGGCGGCAGGATGGTGCGTGCAAGCACGCACCCTACCGGGCGAAACCTGACGCGGGCGCGATGCGCAGATTGCGCATCCTACGGGTGCTTCGATCGAGGCGTGGGTGCCCGTGGCAGACCCCGGGGGATTTTCCATCCCCCGGACCCCCTGGAGGATATTTAGAGAACGAAGATGGTCAAGAGCATGCGGCCCCGCCAGTGCCCCCCCTTCCCAATCACTTTGCCCAAAATACGCCCGGGGGGTCCGGGGGGCGGCGCGCCCCCGGGGCCTGCCCCAAGCGCCAAGGCCGGGGCGGCCCGGGCGCGCGGGGTGGGCGGGTGGGAGCGTGCCCGGGCCGCTTTGCGCCAGCCCCCCCATCAATGCACCGTGCAGACCATGCAGGGGTCGAAACTGCGGACGATGTGCTGGACCGAGAGGGGCGTCTCCTCGCCCTCCTCCACCCGCGCGCCGACCAGCGCGGCTTCCAGCGCGCCGGGCACCCCCGCGCCGTCGCGGGGCGAGAAGTTCCAGGTGGTCGGCGCCACGATCTGATAGCCGGCGATGCGGTGGTTCTCGATGCTCAGCCAATGGCCCAACCCGCCGCGCGCGGCCTCGACCAGCCCCACGCCCTCGCCGTGGCGGGGCAGTTCGAAGGGATCGAGGAAGCGGGCGCCCGGGTCCAGCGCCTGCGCCCAATCCTCGAGCAAAAGCTGGGTCCGGGCGATTTCCAGGAGCCGCGCGGCGACGCGGGCGCGGACCCCGCGCTCGGCCGCCAGCGCCAGCGCCAAGGGATGTCCGTCGACGGCTTGCCGGGCCAAGGCGCCGACCTCGACCACCTGCCCCGCCAGCCGCGGCGCCTTGCACCAGGAATAGGCGGCCGGGCGCATGTCCTCGTCGGGCACCGTGTGGCCCCGGGCGGGATGCGCGGTCTCGCCCAGCATCCAGGCGTGGCTCAGATCCTCGGTCACCTGCGCCGGATCGAAGGGACTGAGCCCCCCGTCCGCCAGCACGCCCGGACGCGAGGCGCGGCCGCCCTCCAGCGGATAGGCGCCGTAGGACAGATAGCGGCCGGGCCCCTGCCCCATGCCCGCCAGCCCCAGATCGCGGGCGATGCGCAGGAAGAGGCCGGCATCGCCCGATGACCACGCCTCAAGCTCCGAAAGCGTCGCAAGCGCCGCGAAATCCTCGACCGGCGCGGCGAAGATCGTCTCCTCCAGCGCCCGGCGGAAGCTGCGCAGCGTGGCAATGATCCGCACCCGGTCGCGGGCATCGGGCGCCTTGGTCACGCCGCCGGGCTGGATGGCCAGCGTATGCGGCCATTTGCCGCCCAGAATGCCGGCGATGTGCAGAAGGCGCGCCCTCGCCTCGACCAACCGCCGGGCGGCCGAGCCCTGCATGGCGGTGAAGCGGGTCACCGCCGCCTCGTGCCAGTCGCGGCCCTGATAGGCCGGGCGGGCGAAATCGGGCATGAAGAAGAGGGCGAAATGGGTGACGTGATCGGCGAGATTCTCGACCCCGTGCAGGATCGCCGCCGCCAGCGCCCCCTGTGGCGTGGGCTTGGCCCCCGCGGCGTCGGCCAGGGCCAGCGCGGCGGCGGCCGACTGGCTGACCGAGCAGATGCCGCAGATCCGCGGCGTGATGGTCAGCGCGTCGCGCGGGTCCTTGCCCAGCAGCATCATCTCGAAGCCGCGAAACAGGGGCGAATTGACCCGCGCCTCGGCCACCTGTCCGCCGCGGACCGTCAGCGAGACTTCCAGATCCCCCTCGACCCGGTTGAAGGGCCCGACCAGCAGCTGCCGCGTCACGAGCGCGGCGCCTTCTGGCCCGGCGGGACGCGGATGCGGTCCGAAACGGCGTTGACGCCGATGCGCTTGGGCGTGGCGGCCTTGGACAGCGAGGCCAGGGCCATGAACCAGGCCTTCGGCATGTCCGACGGCAGGCCCACCGGGATCCCGGCGATGGTCGGCGTCTCGGTGAACGGGTGGCGGGGTTCCTCGAATTCGGGGCTGGTGCAGGCGATGCAGGGATAGCCCGCCCGGGTGCACGACCCCTCGCCGTTCCAGGCCCGGATGTTGCAATCGCCCACGGCTTGCGTGCCGACGCAGCCCAGATGCTCCATCATGCAGCCCAGTTGCGAGAGTTCCCGGGCGCTGGCCTTGTATTCGTAGAATTCGTTCTTGGTGCAGGCGTGGTGCACCAGATGGTCGGCATAAAGCCGGGGCCGCCCGTAATCGTCGAGATCGGCCTCGCCCAGCCGCCCCTCGGCCAGCAAGAGCAGGGTTTCCGAGACCCAGCCGGGATGCGTCGGACAACCGGCGATGTTGATCACCGCCCGCCCCGAGCGCGCGCGGAAACTGGGGTCGAGCGCCCCGCCCGCCAGCTGCCCCTCGTATTGCAGGCCCACGGCGCCCGTGGGGTTGCCCCCCGCCGAGGTCATGCCGCCATAGGCCGCGCAGGTGCCGACCGCCACCACGTCGCGGGCCATGGGCGCGAGGCTGCGCACCCAATCGAGCATCGAGCGCCCGGTGCCCGACAGCATGTGATAGCGCCCGGTGCCCTTGGGGCCGGTGGCGATGGAGCCCTCGACCGCCAGCACGTCCAGCGCCTGCTCGCCGCGCTCGATCGCCTCCAGCAGGCGGCGGACCTCGGCGCCGGTGGCTTCCGAAAAGGACGGATGCCAGAGGAACTCGATCCCGCCATCGGCCAGCAGGTCAAAGACATTCGGGTCCTCGGCGCAGAGGAGCGACATGGTGCACCCCCCGCAGCCCGCCGATTGCAGCCAGAGCACGTTCATGGATCTTCCTCCAGCGGCAAGTCGAGCCGGAAACAGGCGCCCGAGGCCCCGGGCACGGCGCAGAGTGCCAGCCGCCCGCCGTGTTCCTCGGCGATCTTGTGGCTGATGGACAGGCCGAGGCCCGTCCCCTGCCCCACGGGTTTGGTGGTGAAGAACGGATCGAAGATCGAGGTCGCCTGCGCCTCGGGCACACCGGGGCCGTTGTCGCTGACGGAGAGGATGGCGCTTTGGCCCTGACGCTCCACATGGATGGTCAGGCGCGCGTCGGGCTGGCCCTTCATCGCGTCCATCGCGTTCTGCACCAGATTCATGACGATCTGCTGGATATGGCCGGGCACGCCCCGCACCATCAGGCTGGGCAGCCCGGTGAACTGCGCCTCGATCCCGCTTTTCGAGCCGCGCTCGACCCAGCGGGCGGCGATGCGGGCGGTGTCGACCAGATCGAAGGCCACCCGCTCGCCGGTGCCCGAGGCCGAGAGGCGGCGCAGGTCGGCCACGATGTCGCGCACCCGTTCGGCCCCGTCGCGGGCGCCGTGGATCGCGTCGCGCAGGTTCTTCAGGTCGCGTTCCAGCTTCAGCTCGCCGCGCAGCGCCACCAGCTCCTCGCGCGGCGCGCCCGCCTGCACCCTTTCGAAATAGGTTTCGAACCGGCTGACGTAGCGGTCCAGCGCATGGGTCGAGGCATAGACGAAGCTGATCGGGTTGTTGAGTTCATGCGCGACCCCGGCCAGCAGGCGGCCGAGGGAGGCGAGCTTCTCGTTCCGCACCAGCTGGATCTGCGCCTCTTTCAACTGCCGGTGGCTGGCTTCGAGTTCCGAATAGGCGCGGCGCAGTTCGGCCAGCGGTCGGCCGATCAGCACCGCACCGATCAGGCGGCCCCGGTCGTTCACCCGAGCCGAGAGCGCGATGTCGAAGGGTGCCGGCCCCTCGGGCGTCAGGACATTCGCCTCGAAGCGGGCGGCGCTGCGCTGCAATCTCAGCTCGGCCAGGGCTGCGTCGAGACGCGCGGCGCCCTCGGCGTCGAACACATCGCTCAGGCGCAGGCCGGCCAGATCGGCCGGGTCGCGGCGCACGGCGGCGGCGAAGGAGGCGCTGGCTTCCTCGATCCGCGCGTCGCGGCCCAGCACCACCATGATGTCGTTGACCGCCTCGAGGATCGAGGCGATGAACTGCCGCTGGGTCTGCAATTCCTGGTTCTGGCGTTCCAGCAGGGCGTGGTGGCTGGCGAGTTCCGCATAGGTCTTGTCATAGGCGGCCAAGACGCTCAGCCACGCATCGTCGGAAAACTCGCCGTCCCGGTGCCGATCTGTCGAGGTGCTCATCCGACCCATCCCATAGGGGCAGGATAGACTTTTGCCCGCCGGGGTGAAAGCCGTTTGATGACGGGGGTTTGGCGGTCCGGGCGATCACGCGCCTGCCGGTTCGGAAGCCTTGGTGGTCGCGTGCTGACCAGCCGCCGACGCGGCGGAAGCCTATGAAGGGGTATCGACAGCGCCGCTCAACGGAGTACGTTCTGGCGCAACCCAGTTGGCGAACAGGAGGCCCGATGCGCTACCACGCCCCGGCAACATTCGAGGAAGCGGTGAGCATTGCCGCGGGTGCGTCCGGTGTGACGCGCTTTCTGGCGGGAGGGACCGATGTTCTGGTCCAGCTCCGCTCGGGCCTCGTCACCCCCGACGATCTGATCGACCTGAAGAAGATCCCCGGCACCGGGGATATCACCCGGCTTGAGGATGGCGGCTGGCGGATCGGCGTCGCCGTCTCGGGCGCCGAACTCGGCGCGCATCAGGCGCTGGTGGCCGACTGGCCCGGCGTGGTCGAGGGGATGGAGCTGGTCGGCTCGACCCAGGTACAGGGCCGGGCGACGCTGACCGGGAACCTGTGCAACGGCTCGCCGGCGGCGGATTCGGTGCCGGGGCTGGTCGCGGCCGGTGCGAACGTCACCGTGCAAGGCCCGAAGGGCACGCGCGACATCGCGGTCGAGGCGATCCCGGCGGGGCCGGGCAAGACGACGCTCGCACCGGGTGAGATCATCACCGCCATCACCCTGCCGCCCCGCGGCAAGCACGCGGGCGACGCCTATCTGCGCTTCATCCCGCGCACGGAAATGGACATCGCCGTGGTCGGTTGCGCCGTCTCGCTGGTGCGCGATGGCGACCGCGTGGTCAGCGCCCGCGTCGCGCTGGGCGCCGTGGCGCCGACCGTTCTGCTGGTCGACGCATGCGCCAAGGCCATCGAGGGCACGACGCTGGACGAGGCGGCGCTGGCGGCGCTGACCAGGGCCGCCGAGGCCGCGGCGAAGCCGATCAGCGACAAGCGCGGGACCAAGGAATTCCGCATCGAAGTGGCGGGCGTGCTGGCCCGCCGCGCTGCCGTCATCGCCTATGAGAGGGCCGGGAAATGAGCCGTATCCATGTCACCGCGAACGTGAACGGCGATGAGGTCGAATTCCTCGCCGATCCGCGCGAAACGCTGCTCGATTGCCTGCGCGACCATCTGGGGCTGACGGGGTCCAAGGAAGGCTGCGGCACGGGCGATTGCGGGGCCTGCTCGGTCACGCTGAACGGGCGGCTGGTGTCGTCCTGTCTGGTCCTGGGCGTCGAGGCGCAGGGCGCCGAGATCGCCACCATCGAAGGCATGGCAAAGGACGGCGATCTGCACCCGCTGCAGCGCAAGTTCGTGGAACACGCGGCGCTGCAATGCGGCTTCTGCACCCCGGGTTTCCTGGTGGCGGCGAAAGCGCTGCTGGAGAGGAACCCCGACCCGACCGAGACCGAGATCCGGTTCTGGCTCGCGGGGAACCTCTGCCGCTGCACCGGCTATGACAAGATCATCCGCGCCGTTCAGGACGCGGCGGCGGAAATGCGGGGGGCTGCGTGATGGCGAAGGACGAGATCACCAAGGGTTACACCTGGATCGGCACCACGCCGGACCGCCCGGACGGTCTGGACAAGGTGACGGGCCGCGCGCGCTATGGCGCGGATTTCAGCCTGCCGAACATGCTGCACGGCGCGGTCGTCCGCTCGCCCCATGCCCATGCGCGGATCGTGAAGATCGACGCGACCAAGGCGCTGGCGCTGACCGGCGTCAAGGCGGTGGTGACGCGGGCCGATCTGCCGACCGGGCTGACCGGCGAGGACCTGTACCTGCAGGAAAACACGCTGGCCGGGGAGAAGGCCCTCTATGACGGACACGCGGTGGCGGCGGTGGCGGCGACCACGGCGCTGATCGCCCAGGACGCGGCGAAGCTGATCGAGGTCGAATACGAGGTCCTGCCGCATGTGACCGATGTCGATGAGGCGATGAAGCCCGATGCGCCGGTCATCCTGCCCGGCTGCGCCGACCATTCGGTGCCCGAGGGCTCGGCCCCGAACGTCGCGCGCTACATCGACTTCGGGCGCGGCGATCTGGACGCGGGCTTTGCCGAGGCCGACGTGGTGCGTTCCGCCCATTACACGACCGAGGCCACGCATCAGGGCTATATCGAGCCCCATGCCGCCGTGGGCCAGATGGGCGCCGACGGCAAGGGCGAGATGTGGGTCTGCACCCAGGGCCAGTGGTACATCCGCAAGATGTGCTCGGCCGTCCTCGGCACCGACCCCGCGCAACTGCGCGTGACGCCCTCGGAAATCGGCGGCGGCTTCGGCGGCAAGACGACGATCTTCATGGAACCCCTGCCGCTGGCGCTGTCGAAGAAGGCGGGCGGCCGGCCGGTCAAGATGGTCATGACCCGGGCCGAGGTGCTGCGGGCGACCGGCCCCACGGCGTCCGCGTCCATGGACGTGAAGATGGGGATGAAGAAGGACGGCACGATCACCGCCGCCCGCGTCGATTTCCGCATGCAGGGCGGGCCCTTCCCCGGTGCCTCGCCGGTGGGTGAGGCGCTGTCCTGCGCCTTCGCCTGCTACGACATTCCGAACCTTGGCCATCACGGGTGGGAGGTTCTGGCCAACCGCCCGAAATGCGCCGCCTACCGCGCCCCGGGCTCGCCCATGGCGGCCTATGCGGTGGAAAGCATGGTGGATGAACTCTGCCGCGAACTCGGCCTCGACCCGATCGAGGTGCGGCTGAAGAACGGCGTGAAAGAGGGCACCCGCGCCTCTTTCGGGCCGAAATACAAGCGCATCGGTCTGGTCGAGACGCTGGAAGCCGCCAAGGCCCATCCCAACTATGCCGTGGAACTCGGCCCCAATCAGGGCCGGGGCGTCGCGTCGGGCTTCTGGTTCAACCATGGCGGCGAGACCTCGGTCTCGATGGCGATCACCGAGGACGGCACCGCGCAGGTCTCGGTCGGCACGCCGGATATCGGCGGCTCGCGCGCCTCGATCGCGCTGATGGCGGCGGAAACGCTGGGCATTCCCTACGAAAACGTCCGGGTGAACATCGTCGAAACCGGCGCTTTGGGCGTGAACGAGCCGACCCATGGCTCGCGTGCGACCTTCGCCAGCGGCAAGGCGATGTGGGAAGCGGCGCAGGGCGCCATCAAGGAGATGTGCAAGCGCGCGGCCCAGAAATGGGACATCGACCCCGAGGCGGTCACCTGGAAGGACGGCGCCGCCCATCCCGCGGGCGAGAACGCCGGCAAGTTCGAGCCGATGACCATCAAGGAAATCGCTGCCGAGATGGGCAAGACCGGCGGTCCGATCTCGGGCCACCACGAATCGACACCTTCGGGCGCCGGGCCGTCCTTCGGGACGCATGTGGTGGACGTGGAGGTCGATCCCGAGACCGGCCACACCAAGGTCCTGCGCTATCTGGTGGTGCAGGATGCGGGCACGGCCATTCACCCGGCCTATGTCGAGGGTCAGTACCAGGGCGGCGCCGCGCAGGGCATCGGCTGGGCGCTGAACGAGGCCTATATCTATGGCCAGGACGGGCGGTTGCAGAACCCGATCTTCCTGGACTACCGGATGCCGGTGGCCTCGGACCTGCCGATGATCGACACGGTGATCGTCGAGGTGCCGAACCCGGGCCATCCCTTCGGCGTGCGGGGCGTGGGCGAGACGGGCATCACGCCGCCGCTGCCGGCGCTGGCCAATGCGATCCACGCGGCGACGGGGGCGCGGCTGCGCAAGCTGCCGATGAACCCGCCCGCGGTGCTGGCGGCGATCCGGGCGAAAGGCTGATGGTCGAGGTCAACCTCTGGTCCGGGCTGCGCAAGTTCACCGACGGCGCCGAGGTGGTCGAGGTCGAGGCCAAGACCGTGGGTCAGGTCCTGGACGCGCTGATCGAGGCGCATCCGGGGCTGGGCCCGGTGATCGAGGCGGGCGTGTCGGTCGCCGTCGACGGCGAGGTGGTGACGGGCGGGCGCCAGATGCCCGTGGCCCCCGACAGCGAAGTCTTCCTGATGCAGCAGATCAAGGGGGGGTGAGGGCCGCCCCCTCCGCCTCGCCCGTCAGGCGGCGCGATATTCGAGACGACCGCGCTCGCCCGGACGATAGGCCTCGTCCTTCGAGCGCCATTCGAACTCGGCGGTGAAATCGACCTTCAGGCTCCGCGCGCAGCGGAACACGATCTTCACCGCGTCTTCGGCAGAGACGCCCTGATACGAAAACCCGTTCCCCGTTACAAATTTGTACCCGTCATCGGATTTCTGCCCCGAGACGACATTGGCACCCGACACTCGGCGAAGTTCGGCAATGGAGCCCACCTGTTTCATCGCCGCCACCAATGCAAGGCGCAGGATCGCATCCCAAGTCATCTTGTCGGGCTGCACCCCATCAAAGGCCCCGCTCAGAAACTTGGTGTGAGCCAAAGGGGGCAAGGTGTCGTGGAAATAAATCGTGACATCAGGCGCTTGGTTCGGAGCGGAGGGGCGGCGGGCCGCGAGGCTTTCGAAAGCGTCCATGACGCGGGTGAAGACCGTGGCAGGCGTGTCCACAAACGGGACCGCGATCTTTTGCAGGCGCGCGAAATCCAGGTCGGTAATTTCAATGGTTGGCATCCTTACCTCCGCCGTCAGGATTCTCCATATATCCCTTTTTTCATATTTTCATATATCCGTCAATCCCTGAATCCACGATCCGCTCCCCTCGCCCACCCGCTTTGCCCCTCCTGCTCCGACCCGTTACCTTTCCCGGGGAATCACGGAGGACCTCATGCGCGACGCCGACACCGCCCCCGGGCCACAGACGACCAGCCGCCGGGGCGGCCTGATCCACCCCCTTCTCGCTACCCTGCTGCTGCCGACGCTGGCGCTGGCCGATCCGGTGCAGATCCCCGGTCCGGCGGGGCCGCTGGAGGCCGAGCGCGTCGCCGTGCCCGGCGCGGCCCATGCGCTGGTCATCATCCCGGGCTCGGGCCCCACCGACCGCGACGGCAATTCGCCGGGGCTGGGCATGGGCAGCGACACGCTGCGTCTGCTGGCCGAGGGGCTGGTGGCCGGGGGGATCGCCTCGCTCCGCATCGACAAGCGCGGGTTTTATGGCAGCGAGGGCGCCATCGCCGACCCCAATGACGTGACCATCGCCGCCTATGCCGAAGACGCCCGCGCCTGGGTCGCGGAGGCCGCAACCCTCGCGCCCTGCGTCTGGCTGGCCGGGCATTCCGAGGGCGGGCTGGTGGCGCTTGCCGCCGCGCAGGAACCGCCCGAGGCGCTCTGCGGGCTGATCCTGCTGGCCGCCCCGGGGCGGCCCCTGGGGCGGATCATGATGGAACAGGTCGAGGCCAACCCGGCCAATGCGCCGATCCTGGAGGAAATGCGCGGCCTGATCGAGGGGCTGGAAGCCGGAGAGACCCGCGATCCGGCGACCGTCTCGGCCCCCTTGCAGGCGCTCTTCACCGCGGGGCAGCAGCGCTACATGATGGACCTCTTCGCCCATGACCCGGCGGCGCTGGCCACGGGCTGGGACGGCCCGGCGCTGATCGTGCAGGGCGACCGGGATATCCAGATCTCGACCGGCGACGCCGACCTGCTGGCCGAGGCTATGCCGCAGGCCCGGCGCCTGCCGCTGCCGGGTGGCACGCATCTGTTGAAGGAGGACGTCCCGGACCAGCCCTATGCCACGTACCTGGACCCGAGCCTGCCCCTGCATCCGGCGCTGGTGCCGGGGATCGTGACGTTTGTGGACGGGGTGGAATGAGGGAGCGGCGGTTGCCGGACGCGACAGAACACGCCGGAACCGGAGCACTGGGCGGGAAGCCGAGGCAGCTTGCCCGTCAATAGTGATAGCGGCACTGGGCTATTTCCAGGGTCGGCTCTCGCCCGCTTCCCGACACCCGGTAGACCAATCTGTCACTCTGGGTGATCCGCCGGGACCACCAGCCGCTCAGATCGCCCTTCAGGGGCTCCGGCTTTCCCGTCCCCTTGAAAGGCGTGCGCGACGCCTCGTCTAACAACGCGTTCAGGCGTTCACAGACCTTGGCATCGCTGTTGCGCCAGTGGTGGTAATCCTGCCAGGCGCCGTCAGAGAAGATCAGCGTCATCGTTCAGAGTTCGCTCCATCCCGCGCCCGGCGTCCAGCTGGGCGATGGAGTCCCGCAGGCGCCGGGCGTTAGCCGGAGAGGTCAGCAGGTAGAGCGTTTCCTGAATCGCATCCCATTCTTCCTTCCCGACGACCACCACCGCCTCCTTGCCCGCACGGGTAATCACGGTTTCGGTCTTGTCGTGGATCGCATGATCCAAGACGGATTTGAGATGCTTGCGCGCCTCCGTGTGGCTGACGATGTTCATAGCGTGCTTCGTGCTTCGCACGACAAGCAGTACAGAATTCTGTACATTTCAACTGGCAGCCGCTCGATCTGCTACCCCGTATCGTGCCCCCTGCCGCAGGGCCCTCCCCTCGGAACGTCGCCATGACACGGCGCACTCAGACCCCCTCCATGGCGAGCCCCCCTGTTGCCCCCTCGCCCCTGACCATCCCCACACCCCCCGCGCCCCGCCAATACGCTTGACAGAACCCCTCGCCGCCGCCATGCCTGCGCGCATGTTCAAGAACCAGACCCTGTTTGATCGACGCCGAATCCGCCCCAAGACGGCGGCTCTTCGGGTTGCGCGTCGGCCAGCGGTTTCTGGCGTGGTTGCCTGCCTTTCATAGGCACCCCGGACGAAGCCCCTCCGATCCGCGTTCCTGAACCCCCGCAGCCCTCGGCTCCGGGGGCTTTCCCTGTCCCGAACCAAGGAAGATCCTCATGAGCATTCGCACCGGCATCGTCGGCATCAGCGGTTTTGGCGGCGGTGAAGCGCTGCGCCTGATCGCCGGCCACCCCTCGTTCGACCTTGTCTACGCCGCGGGCGACGGCAGCGCCGGCGCGCGCCTGATCGACCGCTTCCCGGGCGTGCCGCGCGCGCTGGCCGATCTCGTGATCCGGAAATGGGATCCCGAGGCGCTGCCCGAGCTTGACCTGCTCTTCGCCTCGCTGCCCACCGGCCGGTCGGCCGACGCCCTGGCCCGCGTTCCGGCCAGCGTGAAGATCGTCGATATCGGCGGCGATCACCGCCATGTCGCGGGCTGGACCTATGGGCTGGCCGATGTCTGGCCCGAGCGGATCGCGGGGCAGAGCCGCGTCGCCAACCCGGGCTGCTTTCCGGTGGCGACCCTGACCGCGCTGGCGCCCCTGCTGGCGGCCGGGCTGATCGACCCGGCCAACATCGTGATCGACGCCAAGACCGGCATTTCCGGCGCCGGGCGGGGTGGTGGCGACGGCCGTTTCGGCTTTGCCGAGACCAACGAGACCCTGATCCCCTACGGCCTGCTCCATCATGTCCATATGCCCGAAATGGAAACGACCATCGCCCAACTGGGCCGGGGCAGCGCCGCGGGGCTGGTGTTCACGCCGCATCTGGTGCCGATGACCCGGGGCCTTTTGGTCACGACCTACGCCCGCGGCCGGGCCACGACCGGGGAATGCCTTGCGGCGGCGCGGGCCTTCTATGCCGAGCGGCCCTTCGTCCGGGTGACCGACCAGCCGCCGCAGAGCAAATGGGCGAGCGGCTCGAACCTCGCCTTCGTCAGCTATGCCGCGGATCCCGCGCGCAATCTGGTGATGGCGCTGGGGGTGGTGGACAACCTCGGCAAGGGGGCGGCGGGCCATGCGGTGCAGAACGCGAACCTGATGGTCGGCCTGCCCGAGACCGCGGGGCTGGAGGGCGCGCCGCTCTGGCCGTGAGGCCCGGCGCCGGACCCGCCGCCTGCCGGGGCTCGGGCGGCGGGACCTCCACACCCCGGCTTGAGGCCCCGCGTCGAAGGGCGTATCGCTGGCGGCGAGGGAGGCCTTCATGAGTTTCGCAGACAGTTACCTCGGGCAGATCAGGGCTCTGGTGGGTCACCGGCCGCTGCTGGTGATCGGCGTGCGGGTGGTGATCGAGGATGCGGCGGGCCGCGTCCTGATCCTGCGGCGGCAGGATACCGGCGACTGGGGGCTGCCCGCGGGCGCCATGGAACTGGGGGAATCGCTGGCCGAGGCGATGCGGCGCGAGGTGCGGGAAGAGACGGACCTGAACCTCGGCGAGATCGAGATCTTCGGCATCTCGTCGGACCCCGCGACCGAATGCTTCACCTATCCCAACGGCGATCAGGTGCAGGGCGTCTCGATCCTGGCCCATGCCAGCGCGCCGGGCGGCACGCCTGCCTCGAACGACGGCGAGGCCGCGGGCTTTCGCTTCGTCGACCCGGTGGGGATCCCGGCCGAGGATTTCACCCGGCCGGAATACCCTTCGCTTCAGGCCTTCCTGCGCTGGCGCGAGACCGGCCGCTTCCAGTTCTTCTGACAGAAAGGCCGCTGCCCCATGGATGCGTTCCTCGGATTGAGCCCGCTTGCGCTGGCCTTCATGGCCCTGGTGGTCTTTGCCTCGGCCTTCATGCGGGGCTATTCCGGCTTTGGCTATCCGGTGCTGGTGGTGGCGGCCGGGGCCTTCGTCACCAACCCGCTGGCGCTGGTGCCGATGGCGGTGCTGGGCGATCTGGTGCTCTGCCTGCAACATGGCCGCGCCGCCTGGCCGGACATCCACTGGCCGACCGCCTGGCGGCTGTCGCTGGGCGCATTGCTGGGGCTGCTGCCGGGGCTGTTGATCCTGCCGCATGTCGACGAGGCGACGGCCCGGATCGCCATTTCGGGGATCGTGCTGCTGGCGTCGCTGGTGATGCTGCGGGGCTGGGTGCTGCCGCCCGGCGCGGGCAAGGGCGCGACGCTGGGCATGGGCGTGGTCTCGGGGCTGGTGGCACCGGCCGGGGTGGCGGGACCGCCCGCGGTGATGGTCACCGCCGCGCTGGGGCTGTCGCCCCTGGTGTTCCGGGCGACGCTCTTGGCCTATTTCGTCCTGCTCGACGGCATGACCTTCGTGCAATTCGGGCTGGCCGGGAAGATCGACACGGCGGTCCTGATCGCCACCGCCGCGTCGGTCCCCTTCGTGGTCATCGGCAGCTGGTGGGGCGCAAGGCTGGCCGTCGGCGCCGATCCGGCCCGCTTTCGCCGCATCACCATCGGCGTGCTGATGGCGATGGCGGCGATCGGCCTGATCCGGGCGCTGGTCTGACAGCGCCCGGAACCGGTCAGGCGGCCGATTTGGCGGTCGCCGGCTCGCGCGGCTGCACCTCGTCGCCGAAGGCCTGCATCTGGTCGTCGGCCCAGAAGCGGACGTCGCGGCGGCGGACACTCTCGCGGTTGGCCTTCATGCGGCCGCGGCGTTCCTCTTCCGGCATGGCCAGAGCGTATTGGATCGCCGTGTCCATCGACTTGTGCGAGAAGGGGTTGGTGTGCACGGCCGAGGCCAGCTCGACCGCAGCCCCGGCGAATTCCGACAGCACCAGCACCCCGTCGCCATCGCCCCGCGCGGCGCAGAATTCCTTGCACACCAGGTTCATCCCGTCCGCCAGCGGCGTGATCCAGGCCACATCCGCCGCCTGATAATAGGCGACCAGCTCGGTGAACGGCACCGGGCGCGAGATCAGCGCCACCGGCTGCCAGTCGAAACTGCCGAAGCGGCCGTTGATCTTGCCCGCCAGCGCCTCCAGATCGCGCTGGATTTCCTCGTAGGCGGTCATGTTGGCATTGGCCGCGACCGAGACATGCATGAGCCGCACCTTGCCGCGCAGATCGGGGCGCGCTTCCAGCAGGCGTTCGAAGCTCTGCAGCTGCTCGATCCCGCCCTTGGTATAATCGGTACGCCCGACCGACAGGATCAGCCGCCGGTCGCGCATCTGCTGGCGGATCCGCGCCAGGCGCTCGGCCGTCTCGTCGCTGGCCGCGACCTTGCCGATATAGCCGGCATCGACCCCGACCGGACTGGCCTGCAGGCGCACCACGCGGCCCTGATAGCCGATCTCGGTCACCACGCTCTGCTCCGACAGTGCCGTGGTTTCCGCCGAGAATTCGGCCGAGACCTTCTCGCGCTTCAGCGTCTCCACCTCCAGCAGCGAGCGCGCGGCCGAGACGAAATTGTTGGCGTAGCGCGGGATGTGGAAGCCCACGACATCGCAGGTCAGCAGGCTTTCCAGGATTTCCTTGCGCCAGGGCAGCACGTTGAACAGATCGGCGTTCGGGAACGGCGTGTGGTGGAAGAAGCTGATCTTCACATCCGGGCGCAGGGTGCGCAGATAGCCCGGCACCAGCCAGAGGTTGTAGTCGTGGATCCAGACCACGGCCCCCTCGGCGGCTTCGGCGGCGGCGGCCTCGGCGAAGGCCCAGTTCACCTCGCGGAAGGTCGGCCAGTCGACGGGGTCGTAATTGTAGCGCTCCTTGAAGCCGTGCAGGATCGGCCAGAAGGCCTCTTTCGACGAGACATGGTAAAAGCTCGTCACCTGCTCGGGCGTCAGCGGCAGGCGCGAGACGGTGTAATGGCCGTATTGGTCGTCGATCTCGACCACCCGCTCGAAGTCGGGGTTCGAGGGGTCGTCGGCGTGTTTCCAGGCGATCCAGGCGCCCTTGTCGACCCGGCCGAAGAAGCTTTTCAGCGTCGGCACGATGCCGTTGGGGCTGCGGTTCTCGCGGAATTCGATCTTTCCGTCGATCTCGACTTCTTCATAGGGCTGGCGGTGATAGACGATGACGAGGTTCGAGGGCATGAGGTCAGGCTCCGTTCGGCAGGGCGTGAAGGTCAAAGGCGGCGACGGCTTCGAGGATGCCGGCGGCGCCGGGGGCGCGGGCGTGATGGACGGTCCTTACTCCGGCAAGGGCGCGGGTCAGGGCCGGTTCCGACTTGCCCACCGCCACGGCGGGCAGGCCCGAGGCCAGCATGCTGAGGTCGTTCAGCGTGTCCCCGGCGCAGAGGACGCGGTCCTCGGGGATGCCCAGATGCGCCACAAGGCGGCGGATCGACGGCCCCTTGGAGATGCCTTTCGGCAGCACGTCGAAGAAACGGTCGTCCGAGACCAGCCAGTCGAGGCCCAGCGCCTCGACCTTGGCCTGGGCCGAGGGGTTGAAGGCCTGGGCGTCGAGGTCATAGCTCACCCGGTAGCGGAAGGGCGTTGGTTGCAGGCTGAGGCCCGGATGTCCGGCAAGCGCCTCGCGGACCCGGGGACCGCTGTCGGCCCAGGCGGCGGCGATCTCGGCCTCCAGTCCCGGCAGCGGCGCGATGCCGTTGGCGGTCACCTCGGCGATGGTCGTGCCGACATCGCCCACCACGTATTCGGGCCAGGGCAGCCCCTGCTCGCGGCACATCGACAGGATGAACGCCGGGTCGCGGCCGGTGACGAAGATCAGGCCGATCGAGGCGCGGTTGGCCTCGATCCAGCCATAGAGCCGGGCGCGGTCGGCGTCGCTGCCGCCGAGGAAGGTTCCGTCAAGATCGGTCGCCAGCGTGAATCGGCGCGCGGCGATCGGGGGAAGAGAGGAGTGCAAATCTGGCGCAAGCACGGGTGATGGGGCCTCCTGCTGGGGGAGCCTGCAAAGGTCGATCCGGTTGTCAGATGCGCGCCCAGTTTGCCCCGGGTCGGGGCGATGCGGCGGGGGCAGAACACGCAGGCAGCGCGTCGCGCGGGGGGAAGCGCAGGCAAAAGGCCCGCTCGGATCCGCCGCCGGACCCTTCCTCTAGACTAGGGCAATCGCCCCCCAGTGCAACCCGCAATTGCTGCATTGCGGCGTCAACCATTGAAAAACAAGCATAAAAAATGCCTTTCGGGCCAATTTCCGGCCTCGGTTCAGCGGGGTTGATTTTACATACCTTACGGTCTAATAAATGCCCATGACGACCTCACCCGCCCCCCGCCGCCGTGGCCGCCCGCCGCTTGAACCCGCCGATCAGGCGGCGCGTCAGGCGCTGATCCGGGCCGGGCTGCGGCATCTGACCGAATTCGGCTATGGCGCGGCGGCGCTGGATCAGATCCTTGCGGCGGCCGGGGTGACGAAGGGCTCGTTCTACCACCATTTCCCCTCGAAAGCGGCCTTTGGCGCCGCGCTGATCGAGGCCTATGGCGCGTATTTCCGCAGCCTGCTGGCCCGCTCGCTGGAGCGCGGCGATCTTTTGCCGCTCGACCGCCTTGCCGCCTTCGCGGCCGAGGTCGAGGCCGGGATGGCGGCGCATGACTACCGGCGCGGCTGTCTGGTCGGCAATCTGGGACAGGAAGTCACCGCCCTGCCCGGAGATTTCCGCGAGCGGTTGCAGGCGGTGCTGGCGCTCTGGCAGCAGGACACCGCCCGTTGCCTGCGCGCGGCGCAGGAGGCGGGGCAGATCGACCCCTGCGAAGACCCCGAGGCCCTGGCCGCGCTGTTCTGGATCGGCTGGGAGGGGGCGGTGATGCGCGCCCGGCTCGACCATGGCCCGGCGCCCCTGCGCCTATTCATCGCCGCATTCCTGCGGCTCGTCACCCGGAAGGAACCCTCATGACCCGTGCCATCCTGATCGACAAGACCGACGACGGCCAGAGCGCCAGCCTGACCGACGTCACCCTGCCCGCGCTGGAGGACGGCCAGGTCGCGGTCGAGGTCGCCTGGTCGACGCTGAACTACAAGGATGCGCTGGCGCTGACCGGCGCGGCGCCCGTGGTGCGCAGCTTTCCGATGGTGCCGGGCATCGACCTCAGCGGCATCGTCCGCGAAAGCCGCGCGCCCTCGTTGCAACCCGGTGACCGGGTGGTGCTGAATGGCTGGGGCGTGGGCGAGAAGCACTGGGGCGGGCTGGGCGAACGCGCGCATCTGAGCGCCGACTGGCTGGTGAAACTGCCGGACGGGATCAGCCTGAAGCAGGCGATGGCGATCGGCACCGCCGGGTATACCGCCATGCTCTGCGTCATGGCCTTGGAGGCGCATGGCCTGACACCCGCCTCGGGCGAGGTGGTGGTGACCGGCGCCTCGGGCGGGGTCGGCAGCGTGGCGGTGGCCCTGCTCGCGGCGCGCGGCTACCGGGTGGCGGCCGTCACCGGGCGGATGGCCGAGGCCGGGTATCTGACCGGGCTGGGGGCGAATTCGGTCCTGGACCGGGCGGAACTGACCGGCACGCCGCGCGCTCTGGGCAAGGAGCGTTGGGCGGGCGCGGTCGATGTGGCGGGCGGCGTGGTGCTGGCCAATGTCCTGTCGATGATGGCCTATCGCGGCGTCGTGGCGGCCTGCGGTCTGGCGGGCGGGCGCGACCTGCCGACCACCGTCACTCCCTTCATCCTGCGCGGCGTGACGCTGGCCGGTGTCGACAGCGTCATGTGCCCGCTGCCCGACCGGCTGACCGCCTGGCAGCGGCTGGCGCAGGAACTGGACATGAGCAAGCTCGAGGCCATGGTGACCGAGGTGCCGCTGGCCGAGGTGCCCGCCGTGGCGCCGCGCTTTCTGGACGGTCAGGTCCGCGGCCGGATCGTGGTGCCGGTCAACCCGGCGCTCGGCTGATCGCGCGCACAACGGGTGATGAACGGCTGGTCGCCGGGCGCGCGAGGGTTTATCTCCGGCTGCGACGGGCGGCGCCTTGCCGCCCTGCGCCAGCCACCCGGTCCGGTCAGGATCGCGGGAGCCGACAGCCCCTCTCGCGTCCCGGGATCCGCCCGGGCCCTCAAGGACATGACCATGGAACCGATCATCACCCGCCACCGTCACGAGATCCGGCGCCGTCAGCTGACCGTGCACTCGGTCAGCGAACTGACCCCGCACATGATCCGCATCGTGCTGGAAGGCGAGGATCTGGCCGATTTCACCAGCCTCGCCCCCGACGACCACCTGAAACTGCTGCTCGACACCGGGGCCGAGGCGCCCGAGATGCGCGACTACACGCCGCGCAGCTATGACAATGCCGCCCGCCGTCTGGTGGTGGATTTCGCCGTCCATGACGCGGGTCCGGCCACCGCCTGGGCGCTGGGCGCGGCCAAGGGCGACACGATCACCGTGGCGGGGCCGCGGGGCTCGGCCGTGGTGGCGCCGGTCTTCGACTGGTATCTGCTGATCGCCGACGAGACCGGCCTGCCCGCCATGGGCCGCTGGGTCGAGGAACTGCCCGCCGGGGTGCAGGTGGTGACGCTGGGCGCCGTCCCCGGCGCGGCCGACGAGCAGCTCTTCCAGAGTGCCGCCAGCCACCGCGCCCATTGGGTCCATCGCCCGGTGAGCGAGGCCGCCGACCCGGCGCCGCTGCTCGACGCCGCCCGGGCGCTCAGCCTGCCCGAGGGCAAGGGCTTCGTCTGGATCGCCGCCGAGGCCAGGGTGGCCCGCGCGCTGCGCGACCATATCGAGGGCGAAAAGGGGCATCCCAAGGGCTGGATCAAGGCGGCGGGCTATTGGATCCTGGGCGAGGCCGACGCCAGCGACAAGGCGCTCGACTGACCGCAAGCCCTTGACGCGGCGGGGTTTTGGCGATTGGTTGGCGGGCAGGATCGGGGGAATACCATGAAGATCGACCTCAATTCCGACCTGGGCGAAAGTTTCGGCCCCTGGTCGATGGGTGACGACGCGGCGATGCTGGATGTCGTCACCTCGGCCAATATCGCCTGCGGCGGGCATGCCAGCGATCCCGAGACGATGTTCACCACGCTCAGGACCGCGGCGGCCAAGGGCGTCGTGATCGGTGCCCATCCGGGCTATGCCGACCGCGAGGGCTTCGGCCGCCGGGTCATCCCCATGGCCCCGGCCGAGCTGGGCCGCATGGTCGCGGCGCAGGTCGGCGCGCTGGTCGGTGTCGCGGCGCTGGCCGGGGCGAGGGTGCGCTATGTCAAACCGCATGGCGCGCTCTCGAACCACGCGGCCGACGACCGGGCGGCGGCGGATGCCATCGTCGCGGCGGTCAGGGCGCTGCCCGGCGATCTGGCCTTCCTCGCCATCTCGGGGACCGAGCTGGAGCTGGCCGCGCGGGCCGCGGGCATCCCCGTCTTCGCCGAGATCTTCGCCGACCGCGGCTATCTGCCGAACGGCCGCCTCGTGCCGCGCTCGCAGCCGGGCGCGATGATCCATGACCCGGCCGAGGCGGCGGAGCGCCTGCTGCGCTTCCTCGATACCGGGCGCATGGCGGTGGTGGGCGGCGATCCGATCCCGCTGCAGGCGGCCTCGATCTGCGTGCATGGCGACAGCCCCGGCGCCGTCGCCATGGCGCGCGAGGTCCGGGCGCGGCTCAGCGCAGCGGGCGTGAGCCTCGCGAGCTTCCTGTGACCGCGCCCCGTTTCACCCCGGTGGCCGACCATGCGCTGCTGGTCGAATTCGCCCGGGCGCTGGACGATGCCGCCCATGCCGCCGTGCTGCGGCTGGACGCGGCCCTGACCGCCGCGCCCTGCCCCGGGATCCGCGAATGGGTGCCCGCCTTCGTCAACCTGCTGGTCGAATTCGACCCCGCCGTGACCGATCACGCAACGGTCGAGGCGCAGGTCACCGGCCTGCTGGATCAGGCGGCGGCGCCTGACCATACCCCTGTCACCCATGAGGTCGGCGTCTGTTACGAGGCGCCTTTCGCCCGCGATCTGGCGGCGGTGGCGGAGAAGACCGGCCTGTCGCAGGACGCCGTGATCGCCGCGCATCTGGCGGGCGATTACCGGGTGTACCTCTACGGTTTCGCGCCGGGCTACGCCTATATGGCCGGGGTGCCGCCGGAGTTGCGACTGGACCGCAAGACGGCGCCGGTGCGGGGCATCGCCGCGGGCTCGGTGATCGTGGCGGGTGCGCAATGCCTCATCACCACGCTGACCATGCCGACCGGCTGGTGGATCCTCGGCCGCTCGCCGGTCAAGGTACTGACCGGCGACGAGGACCGGCCGTTCCTCTTCGGCGTCGGCGACCGGGTGCGGTTCCGCCGCCTGTCGCTGGCCGAGTTCGAGGCCGAGAACGGGGCATCCCATGGCTGAGGCGGTTTTCCGGGTGGTGCAGGCGGGGCCGCTGGTCAGCGTGCAGGATGGCGGGCGGCCGGGGATGATGCGCTTCGGCGTCCCGGCCTCGGGCGGGATGGACCGCAAGGCGCTGGCGCTGGCCAATCTGGCTTTGGGCCGGCCCGAGGGCTCGCCGGTGATCGAGGTCTCGCTGGGCGGGCTGACGCTGGAATGCCTCTCGGGCCGGGTCAGCCTCGCCGTGACCGGCGGCGCCTTCCTGGTCGAGACGGGCGTGGTCGGGGCGGGCGTGGTCGGGGCGGGCGGGCGCAAGACCGGATCGTGGCAGGTGCTGACCATCGAGGCGGGCGAAAGGCTGGTCATCCGCCGCGGGCATTGGGGCGCCTGGGCCTATCTGGCCTTTGCCGGGACCTTGCAGGCCCCGCGCTGGCTGGGAAGCGCGGCAACGCTGGCGTCGTCGAACCTGGGCGGCGGGGTGCTGAAGGCCGGCCAGGACTGGGTCGTGGCCGCGGCAGAGGTCGTGCCGCCGCGCGACCTGCCCCGCCCGGTCAGCGCCCGCCCCCGCCACAGCCTGCACGTGGTCATGGGCCCGCAGGCCCATTGCTTCGCGCCCGAGGCGCTGGAGGCTTTCGCCGCGGGCCCGTGGGTCCTGACGCCGCAGGGCGACCGGATGGGCGTGCGGCTGAAGGGCCCGGCGCTGGCACTGGGGGACGCGCTGTCGATCCCCTCCGAACCAATTGTCCGGGGCTCGGTGCAGGTGGCGGGCGACGGGGTGCCCGTGGTGCTGCTGGCCGATCACCAGACGACCGGCGGCTATCCCAAGATTGCCACCGTGCTGGACGACGACCTCGATGCCTTTGCCCAGCTGCGGCCGGGGGACGGGGTCGCCTTCACGCCGATCAGCGCCGAGGAGGCCGCGGCCCTCGGCCGCTTCCGCGCCGAACGCTGGGCCGAGTACAAGGCGCGGATGCGGGAGAGGATGGGCGAGGCGGTCGGCTGACAGCCGCGGCGGCGCAGGCACCGGCCTGCCCTCCCCCGGGGGCCTGTCGCGGCTTCAGCCCTCGCCGTTCCCGGCCATCGCCGGCGTGCGGGCATTGGTGCCCAGCAGCGCGCCCAGATCCTCGATCGCCTGCGAGGCGCGGCGGCCGGCCTCTTCCAGCGCGCGGGCCAGATCCTCGGCCCCGTCGCCCTCCAGCGGGCCGTGGCGCAATTGCTCGGCGCCGCTGGTCGACAGATCCGCCACCGCCGCCAGCACGCGGAAAGCCTCGGTCAGCTGGCGCTGTGCAAGGACGCCCGGATGCGGCGCCGCCAGCGGCGCGCCGTCAAGCGGGGCGCCAAGCCGGGTCGACAGCACCAGCAGCGAATGCACCGCCCCGTCGCGCCATTCCAGCGGCAGGATCTCGATTTCCCAGGCGCTGCGGGCGCCCTCGGTCCGGAAGGTGCCGACGAATTCGCAGGCCTTGCCGGCAAAGCCCACCTCGACCGCGGCCTTGGCGGCGGCGCGATCCTCGCCTTCCCAGAACTCGACCCAGAGCTGGCCGCAGACATCCTCGCGCGTGGTGTCGAGCAGGTCGAGTCCCCGGCGGTTGATCGTGGTCACCTGCCCGTCGCGGTCGATCACCTTGGCGCAGACATCCGAGCGCTGCATCAGCAGGCCCACGACCGTGGACAGCGCTTCGGCACCGATTGCATCCTGAGCCGGTGTCACGCACGCCCCCTGACAGGAATAAAGACCCTAGCCGAATTAGAGATCGTCAAATGTAGCATCCGGGAGTTGCAAGTCAAAGCTGCAATTCGCCCGGGCAGGCGGGCCGCCGCCCATGCAAGGGGCTGATTGCGCGTGGCGGGCGCTTGCCTCGGCAGCCCCGCTGCCGCAGGATCGAGGGCCCGAGCACCGGGTCTTGCGAGCATGCCATGAGCTTTCTCTGTTCCCTGCCACTGGCCGCCACGCTGTTTCAGCTCTGCGCCCCGCCGCCGCCCTTTGCCACCGGCTATGTCGAGGGGATCTACACCCTCGTGGCCCCGGTGCAGACCGCGCAGGTGGCCGAGGTGCTGGTGGCGCGGGGCGACCGGGTTGCGGCGGGTGCAGTGCTGGCGACGATGGAGAGCCGCGACGCCGAGATCGCGCTGGCCGAGGCGGGGGCAAATCTCGCCCGGGCCGAGGCCGCGCTCACCGACCTGCTGCAGGGCGCGCGCCCCGAGGAGATCCGGGTGATCGAGGCCAATCTGACCTCGGCCCGGGCCCAGCGGGACGAGGCGCAGAGGCGGCGCGAGCGTTTCACCGAACTGGCCGACCGCGGCGTCGCGACCGATGCCCAGCTCGAAGACGCGGTCACCGCGCTGGAGGTGGCCGAGGCCGCCGTCGCCCAGGCCGAGGCGCAGCTGGCTGTTGCCCGCCTGCCCGCCCGCCCCCAGGCCATCGCCCAGGCCGAGGCGAGCCTCGGCGCGGCCGGGGCGGCGCGCGACCGGGCCCAATGGGCGCTCGATCAGCGGGTGCTCAGCCTGCCGATGCCGGTCTCGGTCGTCGATGTGATCCGCCAGCCCGGCGAGATCGCCGGCCCCTCGGCCCCGGTCCTGTCGGTGCTGGGCGAGGGCGCGGTCAAGCTCAGGCTCTATGTGCCCGAGGCGCGGGTGTCCGGGATCCGGGTGGGCGACGCGCTGGCCGTGCATTGTGACGGCTGCGCCGAGGGGTTGCGCGCGCGCATCACCTATATTTCGGACCAGCCCGAATTCACCCCGCCGGTGATCTATTCGCTCGAGAACCGGCAGACGCTGGTCTATCTGATCGAGGCCGCGCCCGAGGACGGCACGCGCCTCAACCCCGGTCAGATCGTCGACGTGGCCCTGCCCGGCGCGGGACCGGACGCTGCCGAATGAGCGAGCCCGCGATCAGCGTCAGCGGTCTGACCAAGCGGTTCGGCGCGCGAACCGTGGTCGACGCGGTGACGCTGGCCGTCGCCCGGGGCGAGATCATGGGCTTTCTGGGCCCCAACGGCTCGGGCAAGACCACCACCATCCGCATGATGTGCGGACTGCTGGAACCCGACGAGGGCGAGGGGCGGGTGCTGGGCCTCGACATCCGGCGCGAGCGGGGCGCGATCAAGCGGCGGGTCGGCTACATGACCCAGAAGTTCAGCTTCTACGAGGATCTGACCATCGAGGAGAATCTGCGTTTCGTGGCCGGGCTTTACGGCATGTCGCCGGTGAATGCGGCGGTGCGCGACACGCTGGAGGATCTGGGCCTGACCAGCCGCCGCGACCAGTTGGCGGGCAAGCTCTCGGGCGGGTGGAAGCAGCGCCTCGCGCTGGCCGCCTGCGTCATGCACAAACCCGACCTGCTGATGCTGGACGAGCCCACCGCGGGCGTCGATCCCAAGGCGCGGCGCGAGTTCTGGGACGAGATCCACCGGCTGGCGCAGGGCGGGCTGACGGTGCTGGTCTCGACCCATTACATGGACGAGGCCGAGCGTTGCCACCGCATCGCCTATATCAGCTATGGTCATCTGATCGCCCAGGGCAGTGTGGCCGAGGTGGTGCGCGACGCCGGGCTGACCACCATGGTGCTGACCGGCCCCGGCACGGCCGCGGCGGCGCAGCGGCTGAAGGGCGCGCCCGGTGTCGACCAGATCGCCCCCTTCGGCGCCACGCTGCATGTGGTGGGCAAGGACGGCGCGGCGCTGGCCCGGACGGTGGCCGAGGTGGCGCGCGCGACCGGCTGCAAGGCGGAACCGGCCGAGACCTCGCTGGAGGACGTGTTCATCCAGTTGATGGGCACCAGCACGGACAACATGGCATGAGGATCGGCTTTTCCCTCGGTCGGCTCCGCGCGCTTCTGGGCAAGGAGACGATCCAGATGCGCCGCGACCGGCTGACATTCGCCATGATGCTGGGCGTGCCGCTGGTGCAGCTCATGCTGTTCGGTTTCGCCATCAACACCGACCCCAAGGAATTGCCCGCAGCCCTGGTCGCGCCGACGCAGGACCGTTTCACCCGGGCCATGGTCAGCGCGCTGGAGCTGACCGGCTATTACCGCTTCGTCGCCCCCGATGCGACGGCGGGCGAGGCCGAGGTGATGATCGCCCGGGGCGATGTCAGTTTCGTTGTCACCGTGCCCTCGGATTTCGGCCGAAGGATCGAGCGCGGCGACACCGCCCAGATGCTGATCGAGGCCGATGCGACCGACCCCTCGGTGGCCTCGGGCGCCATTTCCACCCTCTCGACCGTCGCCGCCTCGGCCCTGGCGAGCGAGGCCGGGCGCCCGCCCGCCGCCGCCCCGGTCGAGATCGTCGTGCACCGCCGCTACAACCCCGAGGGCATCACCCAATACAACATCGTCCCGGCCCTGCTGGGGGTGATCCTGCAACTGACCATGGTGATGATGACCTCCATGGCGCTGACCCGCGAGATCGAGCGCGGCACGATGGAGAACCTGCTGTCGATGCCCGCGACGCCCCTGGAGATCATGCTGGGCAAGGTCCTGCCCTATCTGGCGGTGGGCGCGGTGCAGGTGGTCGTGGTGCTGCTGGCGGCCCGGGTCCTGTTCGGGATTCCGCTGGTCGGCTCGCTGTCGCTGATCCTGGGGGGCGTCTTCCTCTTCGTGCTGGCGCTGGTGATCCTGGGTTATCTGATCTCCACCGTCTCGCGCACGCAGATGCAGGCCATGCAGGTGACGTTCTTCTTCTTCCTGCCCTCGCTGATGCTGTCGGGCTTCATGTTCCCGTTCCGGGGCATGCCGACCTGGGCGCAATGGCTGGGCGAGATCTTTCCGCTCACCCATTTCCTGCGCCTGATCCGCTCGGTCATGCTGAAGGGCGCCACCGCGGCCGAGGTGGCGGATTCGCTGGCGGCGCTGACGCTTTTCGTTCTGGGCTTCGCGCTGGTCGCCCTGTTCCGCTTCCGCCGGACGCTGGACTGACGAGGGCGGGACTGATGAACGCGGGACTGGGCGCTTGACCCTGCCCCCCGGGCCGGGCGATCACCCGGGGCAGGCAACCCGGAGGAGCCGCCATGCAATTCGCGACAATCCATCACCAGGGCGCCCTGCGCTTCGGTCTGGTCGAGGGCGAGGCCATCCACCTCGCCGCCCCGGGCGAGACGCTGCGCCAGCATCTGGCGGGCGATCTGGCGGCGCTGGCCGACAGGCTGCGCGCGGCCCCTGCCCTGCCGCTGGACGGGCTGCGCTATGCCCCCGTGCTCCCCGACGCGCCGCAGGTCTTCTGCATCGGCCTGAATTACCGCGACCACCGGGCCGAGACGGCGGGCGCGATCCAGAAGGAATACCCCAAGGAGCCGATCGTCTTCGCCCGCTGGGCCACCTCGCTCGCCGGTCATGACGAAGATCTGCCCAAACCCGCCAATTCCGACAGCGTCGATTTCGAGGCGGAACTGGCGGTTATCATCGGCAGGGGCGGACGCCATATCGCCAAGGCCCGGGCGATGGAGCATGTCGCGGGCTACGCCTGTTTCAACGACATCTCGATGCGCGACTGGCAGATGAAGGCCGGGCAATGGACGCCCGGCAAGAACTTTCCCAAGAGCGGACCGCTGGGCCCGGTGATGGTCACGCCCGAGGCGGTCGGCCCGCTCGACGACCTGACGATCCGCTGCCTGCTGGACGGGGCGGTGATGCAGGAAAGCACGCTGGGCAACCTGCTGTTCGACATCCCGACGCTGATTGCCTATTGCAGCGAATTCGCCGAATTGCAGCCGGGCGACGTGATCGCCACCGGCACGCCCGGCGGCGTCGGTTTCGTGCGCCAGCCGCCGGTGCTGCTGGAACCCGGCAAGCGCGTGGTGGTCGAGATCGAGCGCGTGGGCCGGCTGGAGAATGCCATCGTCGCCGAATAGCCCGGCTCAACCGGCCCGCAAACATGCGGCGCGGATTCACCTTGCGTTGACTCTCGGCTGGTAGCCTCGGGATCTGACCGACCGGAGGACCCATGCCGAGAGTATTGATTGCAGGCGGTGGCATCGGCGGTTTGGTGACTGCCTTGACGATGCACCAGATCGGCGTTCCCTGCACCGTCTTCGAAACGGTGCGCGAGTTGCGCCCCAAGGGCGTGGGCCTGAACCTGCAGCCCAATGCGGTGCGCGAACTTTATGATCTGGGCGTGGCCGGGGCCACGCTCAATTCGGTCGGCGTGCCGTTGCAGGAATGGTCGCTGGTGGCGCGCAACGGTCAGGTGATCGTCTCGGAACCGCGTGGCCTGGTGGCGGGCTACCGCTGGCCGCAATTCTCGGTCGACCGCGGGCTGCTGCACATGCTGCTCTATCACCTTGTGGTCCGCCGACTGGGGGCCGAGGCGGTGGTGCTGGGCGCCCGCGCCCGGGGCTACCGGCAATCGGGGCGACAGGTCACGCTGCTGCTGGAGGACGGGCGCGAGGCGACGGGCGATGTGCTGATCGGCGCCGATGGCATCCATTCGGCGATCCGCGCGCAGATGTACCCCGACCAGCCGCCGCCGAACTGGGGCGGGGCGGTGCTCTGGCGCGGCGTCACCCGGGCCAAGCCGCTGCGTGGCCGGTCCACCTTCATCGGCATGGGTGAGGGCGACAAACGGATCGCCGTGTTCCCGATCTCGCATCTGGGCAGCGACGGGCTGGCGCGGATCAACTGGATCGGCGGGCTCCGCATCGACGACCACGCCGCGCGGCGGCACAGCAGTTGGTTCAACCCGGTCGACGCCGCCGGTTTCGTCCCGCAATTCGCGGATTGGGCGCTCGACTGGATCGACGTGCCGGCGCTGATGCGCGGCGCCGATGCGGTCTATGAGAACCCGCTGCTGGACCGCGACCCGGTCCCGACCTGGCGCGACGGGCGGGTGGTGCTGCTGGGGGACGCCGCGCATCCGATGTTCCCGGCGGGCTCGAACGGCGCCAGCCAGGCGATCATCGACGCCCGGGTCCTGGGCGCCGCGATGGTCGAACGGGGGGTCACGGCCCGGGCGCTGCACCAATATGACGACCAGCTTTGCGGGCCGGTCGCGGCGCTGGTGATGCGCAACCGAAACGAAGGTCCGTTCGAATTGCTGCGCATCGTCGAGGCCCGCTGCGGCGGCGATTTCGACTCGATCGACGCGGTGATCCCGAAGGCCGAGCGCGACGAATTCATGGCGCGCTACAAGATCGCCTCGGGCTTCGCGCGGGAGGTCCTGAACGCCTCGCCCCCGCTGATCGCCCCCGGCGCCCAGGTCGCCGCCCGCCCCGGCCGTGGCCACCCCCCACCGCCGCTTGTGGCGCAATGAGATGCCGCTGTCAGCGGCCCGGTTCTGGTGGGGTAGTCCTGCCTGGTTCCCTTCGGACGCGCGCCACCGGTCGGGGTGGCAGCCTTCCGCCCGACCGCTCCCCCGACGCGCCCGGAATGCCCCCGGCGTCTCGCCCGCAGCGCCTTTTGTGGCGCAATCCCGGCGCAGAGTTGCAGCGCTTCGGGATTACCCTTCCCCTTGCGCAGAGCCGAGCGCCCCGCCCCCGCGGCCCCCCACCGCCCGGGCGGCAAGAGTCCGCCCGACCAGCCCCCAACGCTCGCGGAACGCCCCCGCTTCTCCCCGCCACTTTTGGCGCAATCAGCAGGCGGGATTGCAGCGCTTCGGGGCTCCCCCATGCCCTGGAACGGTCCCATGCCACCCGCCCCCGCGACGCGTCCCACCGCTCGGGCGGCAAGCTTCCGCCCGACCAGCCCCCAACGCGCCCGGCTCGCCCCTGCCCCAAGCCGCCACTTGTGGCGCAATCAGCAGGCGGGATCGCAGCACTTCGGGGCTCCCCCTCTGCCCTTGAGCGGAGCTGTGCGCCCTCCCGGCACTCCCCACCGCTCGGGTGGCAGCCTTCGGCCTGCCCGGCCCCCCGACGCATCCGCAAAGCCCCGGCTCCAAACCACCGCTTGTAGCGCAATCTGTAGGCGGGATTGCTGCGCTTCGGAACAACCCCCTGACCGACGCGGCCACGCCATCAACGGAGACCTTGCACCGGATGGGTCTTGCCACCTCCCGCCCAAGGCACAAGGCCATTGCCCCGCCCGCCTCGGCCTTCCGTCTCCTCCAACCGCAGCGCGCCTTATGGCGTCTCGCCAAACACCCCGCAGAGTGGCTGCGGCGGCGGAGCCGGGCATCGTCTCGGCGTCGGACCGGGCAGATCCGGACGCGTCGCCTTGCCGGTCACCTCGGGGGTCGGGCGGCGCGGCTGGTCTCCGGCGGCCTTGCCCGCCCCTCATGAAACCGCCGACCCCGGCTCCTGTCGCCGCGCACCCCCGCCGACGTCCGCCGGGACGCCACCTCGCCCGGGGCCTGATGCGCGAGGACCGGATCGACAGCGGCTGTTGCGCACCTGACGGGCCGCAGCCACGGCCCCTTTCATCCCGCAACGGGCACCTCTCTCGGGCGGGGTCCGGGTATCTCCCCGGGCCCGATGAAAAGTCCAGGTCGCCCGGCAGCTGTCTATGGCCTCAGGCAGATCCGCCATGCCAGCCGCTCTCGCGCCCGTCCCGCGCGCTCGACGGCTCGCCGACCCATATGTCGCCCCTTCACCGCAACGAGATCCCCGTGCAGCAGCGAGGCGCGGGCCTGAAGCCGCGCGCTCCCCAAGGCCTCGTCACCATCGACCATGCCGGTGCCCGGGCGACAATCAGCCGCCTCGCGCGGGCGTCGCATGGGACTGGTATCCGCCCCGCCCGCCCGATCGCCCGCCACCGCCCGCGGTCCGGCCCGGCGCGCAAGGACGCGCGCGCGGCGCGGCATGGCCTCCCTGAACCCGGACCGGCGCGCGCCCCGTTGATCCCGGCCCGGTTTCTTGCCAGAAGCGCGCAAACGGACGGGGGAAGGCATGGACAAGGTTCTGATCGCCGGGGGCGGCATTGCGGGGCTCGCCACGGCACTGACGCTGCACCAGATCGGCGTGCCCTGCGTGGTCCTCGAATCGGTGCGGGCGCTGAAACCCCTGGGCGTGGGCATCAACCTGCAACCCAATGCGGTGCGCGAACTCTACGACCTCGGCCTCGGCGCCGATGCGCTGGACGAGGTCGGCCTGACCGCGCGCGAATGGGCGCTGGTCGGGCTGAATGGCAACGACATCTACAGCGAGCCGCGCGGCATGCTGGCGGGCTATCACTGGCCGCAATACGCCGTCCATCGCGGCCGCTTCCACATGATGCTCTATCGCACCGTATTGGAGCGGCTGGGCGCGGAGGCGGTGAAACTCGGCGCGCGCGTCACCGGCTACCGGCAAGATGCCACCGGGGTCACGGCGATCCTCGAGGACGGGCGCGAGGAGCGCGGTAGCCTGCTGATCGGCGCCGACGGCATCCATTCGGCGATCCGCGCGCAGATGCACCCGGCGCAGCCGCCGATCCATTGGGGCGGCGCGGTGATGTGGCGGGGCGTGACGCGGGCGAAGCCCATCCGCACCGGCTCCAGCTTCGTGGGCCTCGGCACCCACCGGCACCGGATGGTGATCTATCCGATCTCGCACCCCGGCCCGGACGGGCTGGCGGATATCAACTGGATCGCCGAGGTGACCTGGGACGATCCCGGCGCCCATGCCGCGACCGGCTGGTTCCGGCAGGTCGAGATCGAGGATTTCGCCCATCATTTCGACGGCTGGACCTGGGATTGGCTGGACGTGCCGGCGCTGATCCGCGGCGGATCGGTCGCCTATGAAAACCCGATGATCGACCGCGACCCGGTGCCGACCTGGCAGGACGGCCGCGTGCTACTGCTTGGCGATGCGGCGCATGCGATGTATCCGACCGGCTCGAACGGTGCCAGCCAGGCGATCATCGACGCGCGGACGCTGGGCGCGGCGATGGTGGCGCAGGGCCCGACCGAAGCGGCGCTCGCGGCTTTTGACGCGCAGCTCTGCGGGCCGGTTTCGGCGCTGATCCTGCGCAACCGGGGGGCGGGGCCGTTCGGCCTGCTCACGCTGGTGGATGAACGCTGCGGCGGGGAATTCGACGACATCGACGCGGTGATTCCGGCCGAGGAACGCAGCGCCTTCATGGCGGGCTACAAGAAGGCCGCGGGCTTCGCCATCGAGACGCTGAACGCCGCGCCCCCCACCATCGCCCCCGGCAGCAGGGCCTGAGGGGGCATTCCCCCCTCGCCTTTTGCCGCGCATCTTGGCATGGAGGTGTTAGCGCAACCGGCGGGAGGGCGAGCGATGAAATGGGGCATTCTGGGCGCGGCCAAGATCGCGCGCGACCACGTGGCACCGGCGATCCACCGGGCCTTTGGCCATGAGCTGGCGGCGCTGGCCACCGCCTCGGCCGAGAAGGCGGCGCCGTTCCTGGGCCTTGCTCCGGGGCTCAGGGTGCATGACAGTTACGAGGCGCTGCTCGCCGATCCCGAGGTCGAGGCGGTCTATATCCCGCTGCCGAACCATCTGCACATCGACTGGTCGCTGCGGGCTCTGGCCGCGGGCAAGCATGTGCTCTGCGAAAAGCCGCTCGCGCTGTCCGCGCCGCAGATCGACGCGCTGATCGCGGCGCGCGATACCTCGGGCCTGGTATGCGCCGAGGCCTTCATGGTCTGCCACCACCCGCAATGGCAGCGCGCGCGCCAGCTGCTGCAGGACGGCGCCATCGGCCAGCTGGCGCATGTCGAGGCGGATTTCAGCTTCAACAACCCCGACCTGTCGAACATCCGCAACCGGCCGGAAACCGGCGGCGGCGCGCTTTACGACATCGGCGTCTATCCCTGCGTCACCACCCGTTTCGCCACCGGGGCCGAGCCCGGGCGGATCGAGGCCCGGCTCAGGCTGGAGAACGGCGTCGATACCCATGCCCGGGTCTGGGCGGAGTTTCCCGGGTTCACGCTGGCCTTCCACGTCTCGACCCGGATGGCGCCGCATCAGCGCATCGCCTTTCACGGCACCGAGGGGGTGATGACGCTGACCGCGCCCTTCAACGCCGGTGTGGCCGGGGCGGCGCAGCTGGTCGTGACCCGCGGCTATGACGAGACGCGGATCGAGCGGTTCGAGCCGGTCGACCAGTATCGGCTGATGATCGAGGCTTTCGGCCGCAGCGCCCGGGAAGGCGCGGCTTTCGCCTGTCCGCTGGAATTCTCGCAGGGCAATGCGCGGATGATTGACGCGATCCTCGCCGCTGGCCGCGGCTGAGCCGTCGCTTTTGGTATTGGGAAAGGCGCGGGGGCGGGTCTAGGTTGGGTTTCCCTCAGGAAAGGACCCTGCCGATGCGCGCCCTGCTGCTGCCCTGCCTGCTTGCCTCGCTCTCGCTGCCCGCCTTCGCCCAGGACGGGCCACGCGGCATCGCCTTCGTGCAGGCCCCCGAACAGAGTTCCGGCATGGCCACCGGCCGGACCCCGGACGAGGCTTTCGCCGCCGCCACCGCACAATGCGTCGAAGGCGGCGCGATGGCCGAGGATTGCCTGCGCACCAATTGGTGCTTCCCGGCGGGCTATTCCATCGACATTTTCGCCCAGCACCGCGAGGGTCCGCATTGGCACGAGGTGATCTGCGGCCTGCCCTCGCGCGAGGCGGGCGAACAGGTCGCCCATGCGCTGTGCGACACTGCCGCGCGGCCCTATCTCATCGAATGCGCGCTGGTGCAGGTCTATGACCCGGATGGGGCAGCGCTGCTGTCCTATTGAGCACAAAATGAAGCCGCAATGTAACAAATCCTTGCTTTTCCGGCGCCGCACTGCAGAAATCGGCCAAAGTTTCTGACCAAAGCCCGGGGGAATCGGAGATGGCAGCCTTTAAGAAGATCCTCGTCGCAAACCGCGGCGAGATCGCCATCCGCATCATGCGAGCCGCCAACGAGCTCGGCAAGAAGACGGTCGCCGTCTATGCCGAGGAGGACAAGCTGGGGCTCCACCGGTTCAAGGCCGACGAGGCCTACCGGATCGGCGAGGGGCTGGGGCCGGTCGCGGCCTATCTCTCGATCCCGGAAATCATCCGCGTGGCGAAGAAGGCGGGCGCCGATGCGATCCACCCGGGTTATGGCCTGTTGTCGGAAAACCCGGCGCTAGTCGATGCCTGCGTCGAGGCCGGGATCACCTTCATCGGCCCCAAGGCCGAGACGATGCGCGCGCTCGGCGACAAGGCCAGCGCCCGGCGCGTCGCCATCAAGGCCGGTGTCCCGGTCATCCCGGCGACCGAGGTGCTGGGCGACGACATGGATGCGGTCAAGCGCATGGCCGATGAGGTGGGCTATCCCCTGATGCTGAAGGCCAGCCACGGCGGTGGCGGGCGCGGCATGCGGCCGATCATGGGCCCGGACGAGCTGGAGGCCAAGGTCCGCGAGGGCCGTCGCGAGGCCGAAGCGGCCTTCGGCAATGGCGAGGGGTATCTGGAAAAGATGATCCTGCGCGCCCGCCACGTCGAGGTGCAGCTGCTGGGCGACAGCTATGGCAATCTCTACCACCTTTTTGAGCGCGACTGCACCGTGCAGCGCCGCAACCAGAAGGTCGTCGAACGCGCCCCCGCCCCCTACCTGACCGACGCGCAACGCGCCGAAGTCTGCGCGCTGGCGCTGAAGATCGGCCAGTCGGTCGGCTATCAATGCGCCGGCACCGTCGAATTCCTGATGGATATGGATTCGGAGCAATTCTACTTCATCGAGGTGAACCCCCGCGTCCAGGTGGAACACACCGTCACCGAGGAAGTGACCGGCATCGACATCGTGAAGGCGCAGATCCGCGTCTCGGAGGGTGAGACGCTGGCCAAGGCGACCGGCACCCCCAGCCAGGCGGATGTGAAACTCTCGGGCCACGCGCTGCAATGCCGCATCACCACCGAGGACCCGCTCAACAATTTCATCCCCGATTACGGGCGGTTGACGGCCTATCGCTCGGCCACCGGGATGGGCATCCGTCTGGACGGCGGCACGGCCTATGCCGGCGGCGTCATCACCCGCTATTACGATTCGCTGCTGGTCAAGGTCACCGCCTGGGCGCCGACGCCGACCGAAGCCATCGCCCGCATGGACCGGGCCCTGCGGGAGTTCCGCATCCGGGGCGTCAGCACCAACATCGCCTTTGTCGAGAACCTGCTCAAGCACCCGGTCTTTCTGGCCGATCAGGCGACGACCAAGTTCATCGACACCACGCCGGAACTGTTCCACTTCGAGACCCGGCGCGACCGGGGCACCAAGGTGCTGACCTATCTGGCCGACATCACGGTGAACGGGCACCCTGAGACGGCAGGCCGGGCCAAGCCCGCCGCCCAGCCCCGCGCGCCCGTGGCGCCGCAGATGGTGGTGGCGAACCCGCCCGCCGGGACCAAGACGCTGCTGGAGCAGAAGGGCGCCAAGGCCGTCGCCGACTGGATGAAGGACCAGACGAAGCTGCTGCTCACCGACACGACGATGCGCGACGCGCATCAGTCGCTCTTGGCGACGCGGATGCGGTCCATCGACATGATCCGCGTGGCGCCCGCCTATGCCGCGAACCTGCCGCAGCTCTTCTCGGTCGAATGCTGGGGCGGGGCCACGTTCGACGTGGCTTATCGCTTCTTGCAGGAATGCCCCTGGCAGCGGCTGCGCGACCTGCGCAAGGCGATGCCGAACCTGCTGACGCAGATGCTGCTGCGGGCGTCCAACGGCGTGGGCTACACCAACTACCCCGACAATGTGGTGCAGGCCTTTGTCAAACAGGCGGCCGAGACCGGGGTCGACGTGTTCCGCGTCTTCGACAGCCTCAACTGGGTCGAGAACATGCGCGTCGCCATGGATGCGGTGATCGAGACGGGGCGGATCTGCGAGGGGACGATCTGCTACACCTCGGACCTGCTGGACCCGGGCCAGCGCAAATACACTGTTGATTATTATGTGAAAATGGCCAAGGCGCTGGAGGCCGCGGGCGCCCATGTGCTGGGCGTCAAGGACATGGCGGGCGTGCTGAAGGCCCCCGCCGCCAAGGTCCTGTTCAGCGCGCTGAAGGACGCCGTGGACCTGCCGATCCATTTCCACACGCACGACACCTCGGGCGCGGCGATTGCCACGATCCTCGCCGCTGCCGATGCGGGCGTGGATTGCGTCGATGCGGCGATGGATGCGTTCTCGGGCAACACCTCGCAGCCGACGCTCGGCTCGGTGGTCGAAGCCTTCCGCCATACCGACCGCGACACCGGCCTCTCCATGGCCCGGGTGCGCGAGATCTCGGATTACTGGGAACAGGTGCGCGCCCATTACGGCGCCTTCGAGACCGGGCAGCAGGCGCCCTCGTCCGAGGTCTATCTGCACGAGATGCCGGGCGGCCAGTTCACCAACCTCAAGGCGCAGGCGCGCAGCCTCGGGCTGGAGGAACGCTGGCCGGAAGTGGCCCGCGCCTATGCCGATGCCAACCAGATCTTCGGCGATATCGTCAAGGTGACGCCGTCCTCGAAGGTCGTGGGCGACATGGCGCTGATGATGGTCAGCCAGGGCCTGAGCCGCAAGGATGTCGAGGATCCCGCGCGCGACATGTCCTTCCCTGACTCGGTGATCGACATGCTGAAGGGCAACCTCGGCCAGCCCGAAGGCGGCTGGCCCGAGGCGATCACGAAAAAGGCGCTGAAGGGCGAGACGCCCTCGACCGAGCGGCCGGGCAAGCATCTGAAGCCGGTCGATCTGGAAGAGGTCCGCGCCAAGGTCTCGGCCCTCTTCGACGGCATGACCATCGACGACGAGGACCTGAACGGCTACCTGATGTATCCCAAGGTCTTCACCGATTACATGGAGCGCCACAACACCTATGGCCCGGTGCGGACCCTGCCGACCTGGAACTTCTTCTACGGGATGGAGCCGGGCGAGGAGATCTCGGCCGAGATCGACCCGGGCAAGACGCTGGAAATCCGCCTGATCGCCCAGGGCGAGACGCAGGACGACGGCGAGGTGCGGGTGTTCTTTGAACTCAACGGCCAGCCCCGCACCATCCGCGTGCCGAACCGCAAGGCCAAGGCGTCGCTCGCCGTGCGGCCCAAGGCGCAGGACGGCAACGACGCCCATGTCGGCGCGCCGATGCCGGGCTCGGTGGCCTCGGTCGGGGTGTCGGTGGGCCAGAAGGTGAAGCCGGGCGATCTGCTGCTGACCATCGAGGCGATGAAGATGGAAACCGGCCTGCATGCCGACCGCGACGCGGTGGTCAAGGCGGTCCATGTCCAGCCGGGCGCCCAGATCGAGGCGCATGATCTGCTGATCGAGCTGGAATAACCCGCGGGCATGTAACGAAAAAAGGGGGCGCCAAGCGCCCCCTTTTCCTGTGCATTCCGGCGAAAGCCGGGCGCCCGGTCGTCAGTACGTCGACCAGAAGCGGTTCACTTCCAGAAGCGGTTCACTTCGGCCTCGGCCTCTTCCTTGGACTTGCCATAGCGTTCCTGGATCTTGCCGACCAGCTTGTCCTTGTGGCCTTCGACGACGTCGAGGTCATCGTTGGTCAGCTTGCCCCACTGGATCTTGGCTTCGCCCTTGAGTTGCTTCCACTTGCCTTCGATGGTGTCATTGTTCATCGGTCTGCTCCATCCTTAAAGATCGTCGCGGCTCTATCCGCGGCTTGCAAGGAGAACGCAGGTGCCACCGTTAAGGTTCCACGCTGTCGACATGGCCCGCGTGATGCCCCGGCAGACGGGCGGAAATCCCCCCGGCCGCGCGGGCGGAGGCCCCGAAACCGGCCCGCAGGAAAATCCGCCGGGCCGCGCATTTTCCGCTTGCGGGGGCCGCGGCCATGACCTAAATCACCGGCACCGAAAGGACGCGGGCGTAGCTCAGGGGTAGAGCATAACCTTGCCAAGGTTAGGGTCGTGAGTTCGAATCTCATCGCCCGCTCCAATTCGGACCAGAGACGGCGGCCCTCGGGCCGCCGTTCTGCTTTTCAGGCGATCCGCGCCCGCTGCACGCGCCGGCGCTGCCAGATCTCCAGCACCGCCAGATTGACCAGCCAGCTGCCCCAGGCGGTGATCTCGTAGGTCTCGGTCACGCTCCAGCCCGCGGCGATCAGCGGCGCCATGATGAGCCGCAGGGTCACGGCGGCGAAGGTCAGCGCCACCGAGCGCCGCATCCAGCGCCGGTGCGCGGCGATGTCGCCCGCCCGCGCCCGGCCGATCCCCCAGAGCGTGACACCGATCCAGAGGACCGCCAGCGTGCCGAAGCCGAGGGCGGCGAAGCGGCTGCCCTCGAACCCCGGCAGCAGGGTCAGCGAGGCGAGCCCGCCCCCCAGGATGGAGAGCCCATAGAGCCGCCCCAGCCAACGGTGCAGCCCCGGCCGCCGCTGCCGCAGCCCCTGCCAGAGCTGGAAGGGTGCGAGCAGCAGCGCCAGCGGACCGAAGAGGAGATGCGTGGCCAGGGACAGCGGGTAATCCGCCAGATAATGCGCCATGGCGGGCATAACCAGAACGACTGGCGCCACCAGCACCCGCCACGAGACGAGCGCCACGGACAGCGCCGAGAGCCAGAAGAACCAGGTGAAGGAACGCGGCACGGGGACCTCCTTGACAGTGTAAAGATGCCCCCAGAATAGGCAGGGACTTTACACTGTCAAGCTCAGATTGACACTGTCAAACCCAACTGCGAAACTGGGCCATGACCCAATCCTCCCTTTCCACCCGCGACGCCCTGATCGAGGCCGGCCTTGCCCTTCTGGTCGAGGGCGGCCCCGAGGGGCTGACGCTGCGCCGCGCGGCCGCCCGCGCCGGTGTCTCGCACGCCGCCCCCGCCCATCATTTCAAGGGCTTGCCGGGGCTCCACACCGCCATTGCCAGCCGCGCCTTCGCGCTGTTCACCGACGCGATGCTGCACCGCCTGGCCGCAGCCGGGGACAGCCCCTTCGCCCGCCTGCTGGCGATCTGCGAGGGGTATCTCGACTTCGCCCGCGACTCGGCGGGCCTCTTTCATGTGATGTTCGCCTGTCCCGACCTCGACGACCAGGACCCCGCCCTGATCGCCGAATCGGCCCGCGCCTACGGCGTCCTGCGCGAGGGCTGCCTGCCCTTTGCGGGCGACCGGCCCGATCCGGTGCTCGAGGGGCTGGTCTGGAGCAGCGTGCATGGCTACGCGCTGCTCGGCCCCTCGATCAGCGACGAGGCGCCGTTCAGCGCCGTGCTGGCCCGGATCCTGCCGCCCGACGCCTGATCAGCGGGGCCCGGTCAGCGCGAACCAGGCCCCCTGCGGATCGGTCCCCTGCAGGATGAAGGCGCCGCCCGGCACCTCCATCGGCCCGTGCATGACCCGCCCGCCCCCGGCCTCGACCGCCGCCTTGGCCCGGTCGATGCTGGTCACGCCGGTATAGGGCAGCCAGCAGGGCGGCATGCCCGCCTGCGGCAGGCCCATCATGCCGCCGATGTCGCGCCCCTCGCGGGCGAAAAGCTGATAGGTCCCCATCTCGCCCATCGGCATCGCGGTCGAGGCCGTCCAGCCCAGATGCTTGCCATAGAAGGCCAGCCCCGCCACCGGATCCCCGGACATCAGCTCGTGCCAGGCGCCATGGCCGGGCTTGGCCGGGTCATAGGCGCCGCCCTGCTCTGCCTGCATCGGCAGAGGCTGCAGCAGGCCGAAGACGGCCCCCTGCGGGTCGCTGAGAATGGCAAAGCGCCCGGTGCCCGGGATATCGGAGGGCGGCACGATCTGGCCCGCGCCATCGGCCAGCATCGCCGCCACGGTCGCGTCGCAATCGCTCACCGCGAAATAGGTCAGCCAGTTGGGCGGGATCCCGGGCATCGCGGGTTTCGACATCCCGGCCACCATCGCCGTCCCCTGCCGCGCCAGGAAATACTCGAAGCCCTCCATGGGCGCCTTCTCGACCTCCCAGCCGATCACCGCATGGTAGAATGCCCCGGCGGCCAGAGGGTCGGGCGTGGTCAGTTCGTACCAGCAGGGCAGTCCATGATAATCGTCGCTCACCGGGGCCTCCTGTCCATGGCATGGCGCAGCGCCATGCTGCCGGAGGCACTTGCAAAAAGCAACCGCGCTGTCCCTAATGAGCGGCAGACGGAGGGGACGATGGCGCACAAGGGCTACGACGAGGGCTGCCTTGCCGCCCATGCGCTGGACCTGATCGGCGACCGCTGGGCGCTGCTGGTGATCCGCGAGCTGATGCTGGGCCCCAAGCGCTTCGGCCTGATCAAGGCGGGATTGCCCGGCATCGCCTCGAACATCCTGACCCGGCGCCTGGCCGACCTGGAGGCGAACGGCCTTGTCGAACGCCGCGCCCTGACGCCGCCCGTCGCGGCGCTTGCCTACGGGCTGACCCCGGCGGGCCTCGATACCCGACCGGTGATCGACGCGCTCTGCCGCTGGGGCCTGCGCCAGCCCGGCCATGACCCGCGGAAATTCATCTCGCCCACCGGGCTGATGCTGTCGATGGCGGTCATGGTCCGCCCGGTCGCGGTCAGGGCCGAGGCCGCCTTCGCCCTGGGCGCCGAAAGCTTCGAGACACGCCTCGGCCCCGACGGCTTCTCGGCCCGCCCCGGCCCCGGCGACGCCCTGCCCCTGCGATTCGCGGGCAGCGGCAACACGCTCGCCGCCGCGGTCTATGGCAGCGCGCCGCTGCGGGCGCATCTGGCCGCGGGACGGGTACACCTGACCGGCGATCCGGCCGCCGCCCAGCGCTTTCTGGACGCCTTTTCGCTGGCCCCGAAAACCGCCGCCTGAGCCCCGAAACACCCCTTGCACCCCGCCCATGGCGATGCTAGATCGCGGCCATCGAGCGGGCGTAGCTCAGGGGTAGAGCATAACCTTGCCAAGGTTAGGGTCGTGAGTTCGAATCTCATCGCCCGCTCCAGTACAAAAAGGCCGGATCCTTCGGGACCCGGCCTTTTTCCTTGTCCCGCTGAAAGGACAAAGGAAAAACGGACCGCAAGGCCCGCTCCTCTGGTCATCTTCGTTCTTCAAATATCCTCGGGAGGATTTTCAAGGAGGGTGGAAAACCCTCCTTGAAGCAGGGGGCGCGGGGGGCGGCAGCCCCCCGCCTTTTGGAGTCTCTGGGGGCGGCAGCCCCCCGCCCTTTGCGGTCTCTGGGGCCGGCAGCCCCCCGTCTTTTGCGGTCCCCGGGCCTCAGCCCTCGACCTTCGCCATCCGCTTGCGCTCGTGGGGATCGAGGTAGCGCTTGCGCAGCCGGATCGATTTCGGCGTCACCTCGACCAGTTCGTCGTCGTCGATATAGGCGATGGATTGCTCCAGCGACATGATCACCGGCGGGGTCAGCCGCACCGCTTCATCGGTGCCCGAGGCGCGGACGTTTGTCAGCTTCTTGCCCTTCAGGGGGTTCACTTCCAGATCGTTGTCGCGCGAATGCTCGCCGATGATCATCCCCTCGTAGATCTGCTCCTGCGCGCCGATGAACATGCGGCCGCGATCCTCGAGGTTCCACAGCGCATAGGCCACCGAGACCCCGTTCTCCATGGAGATCAGCACGCCCTGGCGGCGGCCCTGGATCGGGCCCTTGTAGGGCGCCCAGTCGTGGAAGATGCGGTTCAGCACGCCGGTGCCGCGGGTGTCGGTCATGAACTCGCCCTGATAGCCGATCAGCCCGCGCGAGGGGACATGGGCCACGATCCGGGTCTTGCCGACGCCCGCGGGCTTCATCTCGACCAGTTCACCCTTGCGGGCGCCGGTCAGCTTCTCGATCACCGCGCCCGAGAATTCGTCATCGACGTCGATGATGGCTTCCTCGATGGGCTCCAGCCGCTCGCCCTTCTCCTCGCGGAAGATCACGCGGGGGCGCGAGATCGACAGCTCGAAGCCCTCGCGGCGCATGTTCTCGATCAGCACGCCCATCTGCAATTCGCCCCGGCCCGAGACGACGAAAGCGTCACCGCCCGGCGTGTCCTCGACCTTGATGGCGACGTTGGTCTCGGCCTCTTTCATCAGGCGCTCGCGGATCACCCGCGACTGCACCTTGTTGCCGTCACGGCCGGCCAGCGGCGAATCATTGATGCCGAACGTGACCGAGATGGTCGGCGGGTCGATCGGCTGGGCCGGGATCGCCGCCTCGACCGAGGGATCGCACAGCGTATCGGCCACGGTCGCCTTGGTCATGCCGGCGATGGTGACGATATCGCCCGCCACCGCCTCGTCGATGGGCTGCTGGCCGAGGCCGCGGAAGGCGAGGATCTTGGTGACGCGGAACTGCTCGACCCGCTCGCCGGTGCGGCTCAGCGCCTTGAGGGTGGCGCCGACTTTCAGCGTACCGGCCTCGACCCGGCCGGTCAGGATGCGGCCGATGAACGGGTCCGCGCCCAGCGTCGTCGCCAGCATGCGGAAGGGTTCCGCCGCCTGGGCAATCTGTTTCGGGGCCTCGACATGCTTGATGACCAGTTCGAACAGCGCCGACATGTCCTTGCGCGGACCGTCGAGTTCATTATCCGCCCAGCCGTTGATCCCCGAGGCGTAAAGCACCGGAAAATCGAGCTGTTCGTCGCTGGCGCCGAGGTTGGCGAAGAGGTCGAAGACCTCGTTCAGCGCCCGGTCGGGTTCGGCGGCGGGCTTGTCGACCTTGTTCAGCACCACGATCGGCTTCAGTCCCAGCGCCAGCGCCTTCGAGGTCACGAACTTGGTCTGCGGCATCGGCCCTTCGGCCGCGTCGACCAAGAGGCACACGCCATCGACCATGCTCAGGATCCGCTCCACCTCGCCGCCGAAATCGGCGTGGCCGGGGGTGTCGACGATGTTGATCCGCGTGCCGTGCCATTCGACCGAGGTGGCCTTGGCGAGGATGGTGATTCCGCGCTCGCGTTCGAGGTCGTTCGAGTCCATCGCCCGCTCGGTGACCGCTTGGCCCTCGCGATAGATCCCGGATTGTTTCAGAAGCTCGTCCACCAGCGTGGTCTTGCCGTGGTCGACGTGGGCAATGATCGCAATATTGCGAAGGTCCATGATGCGTTTCCCGTGTGATTGCCGCGGGCGATAGTGGAAAAAGCGCCGCTTGGCCAGTGGGCGCAGGCAGTTCCCGGAGGAACTGCGTGCAATCGCGGCGTCGGGCAGGCTGAACGGGCAAAAACGCAGCCCTTGTTGGAGCCCGCCATGATCCGCCGCCTCGTCCTGATGAGCCTGCTCACCGCCAGCCCCGCGCTCGCCTCGGGCCCCGCCGGCGACACCAGCCGCCTGGGGCCGAGTGGGCAGATCTGCCGCATGGTGCCGATCGGCACCGATGAATGGGCGGTGGTGGGGGTCACCCATCGGCGGGTCTGCCAGACCATCGCCCCGGCGCCGGGCGTCCCTTCCGTCACCCCGCCGCCGCGGCTGGCGCAACTCCCCCGGCGCTGAGGCTCAGCTCGCCACGTACCAGTCGCGCCGGTGGTTCAGGGCGATCACCCCGTTCAGCACCAGCGCCCCCAGCATCGACCAGGCGACATTCGCCGCGGGCAGCACCGCAAGGGCCAAAGCGAAGAGCAGCAGGTCATGCACGATCTGCGTCAGCCCCGCCCTTATGCCGTAGCGGTCCTGCAGGATCAGCGCCACGATCGACACGCCCCCCAGACTGCCCGAATGCCGGAAAAGACCCAAAAGCCCCACGCCCGCGCTGACCCCGAAGAGCACCGCCGCCGCGCCCGGGTGGATCCAGTCCAGATGCAGAAGCGGCTTCAGCGCCTCGGCCATCACCGAGACCAGCGTGACGCTGCCCAGGCTCTTGGCGCAGAACACCGGCCCCCGCGCCCTCCAGGCCAGCGCGAAGAAGGGAATGTTCAGCGCGAAGAAGGTGAGCGAGAAGTTCCAGCCCAGCCCATAGGCCAGGATCAGCGCCAGCCCCGCCGTGCCCCCGGTCATCAGCCCCGCCGCGCGCAGCAGGTGCAGCCCCAGCGCGGCCTGCGCCGAGGCGAGGACCAGGCCTTGCAGGTCCTCGAAGGGGCGGTGATGCGGGAGGGGCAATGGGTCAGCAATCATGACCTTTATATGCGGCATTTCCGGCACGCCGTCCAATGCATCCTGCGAAACCCTGCCTTGCGTTAACCGTCTGGCAAGCGCAAGGGTGCACCACCGGGGGACCGGGTCTCTTGCGCCCGGGATTGCGCTGCGCGTCCAAGGGGCGCGCGGCACCGACGCGGCAGAAACGACGCGGATCACCCGGAGTTTCCCCCATGATGCCCGAAGTCCATATCTTCATCGCGACCTCGCTCGACGGCTATATCGCCGATGTGCAGGGCGGGCTGGAATGGCTGCTGATGATGCCCGCGCCCGAGGACGAGGATCACGGCTATACCGCCTTCATCGAGGCGGTGGATTGCCTGGTCATGGGCTCGGGCAGTTTCCGGGCGCTGGCGGCGATGCGCGACTGGCCGCATGACAAGCCGGTGGTGGTGCTGTCGCGCAGCCTTGGCCCCGAGGATGTGCCGCCGCATCTGCTGAACCGGGTGCGGGTGATGCGCGCCACGCCCCGGGCGGTGCTGCGGCAATTGGGGGCCGAGGGGATGCGACGGGTCTATCTCGACGGGGGCAAGGTGATCTCCAGCTTCCTGCGCGAGGGGCTGGTGCAGCGGCTGACCATCACCCGGCTGCCGGTGATCCTGGGCGCGGGGCTGCCGCTCTTCGACGATCCGGGGCCGCAATATCTGGTGCATCTGGAGACCCGCAGCTGGCCGCATGGCTTCGTGCAATCGGTCTATCAGGTGGCGCCCTGAGCGCAGGTGCCGGTAGGATGGGCAATATTGCCCATCCTACGCGCCGGTGCCGCGGGGCGCTGAACGGGCCTGCGCCGCCCGTTGCCAGAGCCGTCGCAACGCCGGACGTCACCGAGCCGCGCAGGCGCCCGTCGAACATCCACCCGTCCGGCCCCGCCCATCGCCGCGGCGGGCCTCCTCGCCCCCGCCGGGTCCGGGGGCATCCCCGCCGCCCCGGCCAATCCGGCCCGGCGGTCCAGAGCCCGCGCTTCCGCCGCCCGCGCGAACGGCCCGTACGCCCCGGCCAATGCCTGACCCGCGGCGGCACGCTCCTGCCGACCTGAGTTCCCGCCTCCGCCGCCTGCTGGCGGACTGGGATTTCGTCCGCCGGGTCCCCGATGACTGCCCCCTCCCCCGAAGCGCCGGTATTGATCGCCCCCTCGCTCGACGGCTCGATCCCCGATGCCGGGGGCAGTGTGGACGGGCTGGTCGATCTGGCGGTGACCGAGGGCGAAGACCTTGGCCATGCCGCCTTGAGGGCGGGCCTCGACGCCGTGCCGATGTTGCGTTCAGCGACCGCTGGGTGCAGGGCTTTCCCGACTGGCCCTCTGCCCGGTCATCCCGCTCTCGCGCGCGCTGAGCGCCGCTCAGTGCCTGAGCGATCCGCACCGCGTGGCGCAATCGACCTGCGAGGTCTGATCGCCCGATGCGTCAGTGCGGCGCGGCGTTGGAGAACAGGTTGATCACCAGAATCCCGACGACGATCAGCGCCATCCCCAGGACCGCCGGCAGGTCGAGCCGCTGGCCGAAGAACAGGGCGGCGATGACCGCGATCAGGCAGATCCCGGCGCCCGACCAGATGGCATAGGCCACGCCCACCGGCACGACCTTGAGCACCAGGGCCAGGAACCAGAAGGCCACCGCATAGGCCCCCAGCGACAGCGCCGAGGGGCCGAGCCTGGTGAAGCCATGGCTGGCCTTCAGGGCGGCCGTGCCGATGGTTTCGAAGAGGATGGCGATAGCAAGCAGGAACCAGTGCATGGCGGCCTCGGTCAGGAACACGCCCTGTGTGGCAGGTTTCGGGGACGGCCGAAAGAGGTAGCGGCGGGAGGCACGCTCCCACCCGCCCACCCCGCGCGCCTCCCGCCGCGGAGAGGTCAGCGCTTGGGGCGACCCCGGGGGCCGTCTGCCCCCGGACCCCCGAGGATATTTTGAGAACAAAGATGACGCCAGGCGACTCGCGTCCCGTCATCCTTGTTCTTCAAATATCCTCGGGAGGATTTTCAAGGAGGGTGGAAAACCCTCCTTGAAGCAGGGGGTGCGGGGGGCGGCAGCCCCCCGCTGCCGGTCGCCCGAGGCACGAGGGCGAAACCCCTCCCTCAGCCCGCCTCCCCGGCGAACCAGCGGCGCGTCAGACGCCAGGTTTCGCTCAGGTGCACCAGATCGGCCCTTGCCCCCGGCAGCAGGCGGCCGAGGTCGGGGCGGCCTGCCAGGTCGGCCGGGCGGCGGGTGGTCATGGCCAGGGCTTCGGCCCGGTCGATCCCGGCGTAGCCGGTCATCCAGGCCAGCGCCTCGGGCATCGTCACATCGGCCCCGGCCAGCGTCCCGTCGGACAGCGTCAGCCGCCCGTCGCGCCGGTGGATGGCCCGGTCGTTGAGCTGGAACTCGGTCGCCTCGGTCCCTGCCAGCGCCATCGAATCGGTGACCGCAAAGAGCCGTTCGTCCGCCATGCGCGCCGCCACCCGGAAGGGCGTGGGCGCCACGTGCACGCCGTCGGGGATGATCCCCACCGCCGAGGAGCCGTCGAGCGCGGCGCCCGTCAGCCCGGGCGCGCGGTGGCTCATCGGCGACATGGCGTTGTAGAGATGGGTGACCGCCCCGGCCCCGGCGGTCATCGCCGCGCGGGCCTGGGCCTCGGTGCAATCGCTGTGGCCGAGGCTGACCAGCACTCCGGCCGCGGCCAGCGCCGCGATCTGTTCGGGCGTTGCCGCCTCGGGCGCGAGGGTGACCATCAGCCGGGGAAGCCTGCGGGCGGCCGTCAGCAGGCGCTCGAGGTCCCATTCCTGCATCGGCCGGATCAGCGCGCGCTCATGCGCGCCCTTGCGGCGGGGATCGAGGTGCGGGCCCTCCAGATGCAGGCCCAGAAAGCCCGGCAGCCCGGCCTCGGCGGCGCGGATCCCGGCGGCGAGCACCGCGGCCGTCGTCTCGGGCGCCGCGGTGATCAGCGTCGGCAGCAATCCCGCCGTCCCCAGCCGCCGATGCGCGGCGCAGATCGTCTCCAGCGCCGCATCGGGATCGCCCTGCCCCAGCAGCGCCCCGCCGCCGCCATTCACCTGCAGGTCGACGAAGCCCGGCGCCAGCACCCCGCCGCCCAGATCGAGCCCCTCGCCCGTATCGGGGCCGAGGCCGGTGACGCGGCCGTCCTCGGTGCTGAGAGCCGCGCCCTCATGCAGCCGCCAGCCGTCGAAAATCTGTGCCCCGCGAAAGACTTGCCGCATGATCGTTCCCCTTTGTCCGCCCTGAGATAACCACAGGCGGCGGGGAATGTCACACGGTCAGCCAGCGCCGCAGCTCGGTCTCGTTGGCGTCGATATCAGCCTTCTCACCGGCCATCACCGCCTCCCCACGGTCGAGCACCACATAGCGATCGGCCAGCGCCTTGGCGAAGTCGAAATATTGCTCGACCAGCACCACGGCCATGCCGAACTGGTCGCGCAGGTATTCGATGGCCCGGCCGATGTCCTTGATGATCGAGGGCTGGATGCCCTCGGTCGGCTCGTCCAGCACCAGAAGCCGGGGCTGCATGACCATGGCGCGGCCGATGGCGAGTTGCTGCTGCTGGCCGCCCGACAGGTCGCCGCCGCGCCGGTTCATCATCTGCAGCAGCACCGGGAAGAGCTCGAACACCGCGTCGGGCGTCTTGCGCTGGCCGCGGGGCAGCGTGGCATAGGCGGCCTCCAGATTCTCGCGCACCGTCAGCAGCGGGAAGATCTCGCGCCCCTGCGGCACATAGGCGATGCCGCGTTTGGCCCGTTCGGGGGGCGTCAGGCGGGCGATGCTCTCGCCCTGCCAGGTGATGGTGCCGCCCGAGGGCGGGTGCCGCCCGACAATCGCCCGCATCAGCGAGGTCTTGCCCACGCCGTTGCGGCCCAGCACCGTGGTGATCTGGCCTTCCTCGGCCGTCAGCGAGATGCCCTTCAGCGCTTGCGCCGCGCCGTAATGCAGCGTCAGATCCTTGATTTCCAGCATCTTACCGCCCCAGATACACTTCGATGACATCCTCGCGGGCCGAGACATGGTCCAGCGACCCCTCGGCCAGCACCGAGCCCTGATGCAACACGGTCACCCGGCAATTCAGGGCGCGCACGAAATCCATGTCGTGTTCGACCACGATCACCGTGCGCTCGCCGGCGATGGATTTGAGCAGCTCCGCCGTCTCCATCGTCTCGGCATCGGTCATGCCCGCGGCCGGTTCGTCGACCAGCAGCAATTGTGGCTCCTGCGCCAGCAGCATGCCGATCTCCAGCCATTGCTTCTGGCCGTGGCTGAGGTTGGCGGCGGTCTCGGCCCGCAGATGGGTCAGGCGGATGCGGTCGAGGTACTCGGTCACGCGGCGGTTCTCCTCGGCCGAGCGGCGGTCGAAAAGCACCGGGAAGACGCCGCGCGGCGCCTTCAGCGCAAGACGGATGTTGTCCTCGACGCTATGCGTCTCGAAGACGGTGGGTTTCTGGAACTTCCGCCCGATGCCGAGCCGCGCGACCCCGGCCTCGTCGATGCGGGTCAGGTCCGTGTCGCCGTTCCAGACCACCTTGCCCTCGTCCGGGCGGGTCTTGCCGGTGATGATGTCCATCATCGTCGTCTTGCCCGCGCCGTTGGGGCCGATCACCGCCCTGAGTTCGCCCTTCTCGACCGCCAGTGACAGGCCGTTGATCGCCTTGAACCCGTCGAAGGAGCGGCAGACGCCGTCGAGGTAGAGTTGCGCCACGTTGAGGGGGGCGCCGATCAGGCCAGGGGTCATGCGGGCACCTCGGTCGCGGGTTTGGCCTTGCGCGGCTTCAGCCGGTCGACAAGCCCCAGAAGGCCGTTCGGCAGCGCCAGCGTCACCAGGATGAACAGCCCGCCCAGCGCGAAGAGCCACAGGTCGGGGAAGGTCGCGGTCAGCCAGGATTTCAGCGCCACGACGACCAGCGCGCCGATGGCGGCACCCACCAGCGTGCCGCGCCCGCCCAGCGCCACCCAGACCACGATCTCGATCGAGTTCGCGGGGGCGAATTCGCCAGGGTTGATGATGCCGACCTGCGGCACGTAAAGCGCGCCCGCCAGCCCCGCCATCATCGCCGAGACGGTGAAGACGAAGACCGAATAGCTTTCCACCCGGTAGCCCAGGAACCGCGTGCGGCTTTCGGCGTCGCGGACCGCGACCAGCACTTTCCCGGCCTTCGAGATGGTGATGGCCCGCGCCAGCAGCATGCAGCCTGCCAGCGCCACCGCCGTCAGGACGAAAAGCGCAATGCGGGTCGAGGGCGCCGACAGCGAGAAGCCCAGCACGTCGCGGAAGTCCGTCAGCCCGTTGTTGCCGCCAAAGCCCATGTCGTTGCGGAAGAAGGCCAAGAGCAGGGCGAAGGTCAGCGCCTGGGTGATGATCGACAGATACACGCCCGAGACGCGCGACCGGAAGGCGAACCAGCCGAAGACGAAGGCCAGCAGCCCCGGCACGGCCAGCGCCATGACGGCCGCGAACCAGAACATGTCGAAGCCGTACCAGAACCACGGCAGCTCGGTCCAGCCGAGGAACACCATGAAATCAGGCAGTTCCGGGTTGGCATAGACGCCCCGCGCGCCGATCTCGCGCATCAGGTGCATGCCCATCGCATAGCCGCCCAGCGCGAAGAAGGCGCCGTGGCCCAGGGACAGGATGCCAGCATAGCCCCAGCACAGGTCCAGCGCGACGGCCAGCAGCGCGTAGCACAGATACTTGCCCATCAGCGGGATCAGGTAGCTCGGCAGGTTCAGGGCCGAGGTGGAGGGCAGCGTGGTGGCCAGAGGCGCCAGCACGGTGACGGCGAAGAGCGCGGCCAGGAACAGCCCCAGGCGCAGGTCGATGAGGCGGGTCATGGCTCAGCCCTCGGCGGCACGGCCACGCTGCGGGAACAGGCCGCGCGGACGTTTCTGGATGAAGAGGATGATGAAGACGAGGATGACGATCTTGCCCAGCACCGCCCCCGCCCAGGGTTCGAGGAACTTGTTCGCGACACCGAGGCTGAGCGCCGCGGCGAAGGTGCCCCAGAGGTTGCCGACGCCGCCGAACACCACCACCAGGAAGCTGTCGATGATGTAGCCCTGGCCCAGGTTCGGGGACACGTTGTCGATCTGGCTCAGCGCGACCCCCGCCAGCCCGGCGATGCCCGCGCCCAGACCGAAGGTCAGCGCGTCGACATAGCCGGTGCGGATCCCGAGATTCGCGGCCATCGGCCGGTTCTGCGTCACCGCCCGCATCTGCAGCCCGAAGGCCGAGTATTTCATCAAGAGCAGCAGGCCGAAGAACACCACCAGCGAGAAGATGACGATGGCGATGCGAGGGCCGGTCAGGGTCATCTCGCCGATCTGCCAGGCGCCCGACATCCAGTCGGGCGTGCCCACCTCGCGGTTGGTGGGCCCGTAGATCGAGCGCACCGCCTGTTGCAGGATCAGGCTCACGCCCCAGGTGCCCAGCAGCGTCTCCAGCGGGCGGCCGTAGAGGTGGCGCACGATGCCGCGTTCGATCAGCACGCCCACCGCGCCAACCAGCAGGAAGGCCAGCGGAATGGCGATGGCCAGCGAATAGCCGAAGTATTCGGGCGCGTTGGTGCGGATGATCTGCTGCACCGTATAGGTCGTGTAGGCGCCCAGCATGACCAGCTCGCCATGCGCGAGGTTGATGACACCCATCACGCCGAAGGTGATGGCAAGGCCGATGGCGGCCAGCAGCAGGACCGAGCCCAGCGACAGGCCGAACCACAGGTTCTGCGCCTGGCTCCACAGCCGTTGCCGCGCCTCGGCGGCGGCCAGCGCTTCGCCCACGGCTGCGGCCAGTTCCGGCTCGGCGGCGTTGCGATAGGCGTTCAGCGTCTGCTGCACGATCTGCGCATTCGCCGCGCCGATCACCGCCACCGCATCGAGCTTCTGTTCGACAGGCAGGTCCGAGGCGAGCACGGCGGCGGCATGGGCGCGGGTCTGGGCGGTGCGGATATTGGCGTTGGTTTCGGCCGCCATCGCCTCGGCCAGCGCGTCCACCTGATCGGCGGAGGGCGAGCGCAGAGCGGCCTCGGCCGCGGCAAGGCGCCGGGCGGGGTCGGGATCCATCAGCGTCAGCACCCCCAGCGCCGTGCGGATCGAGCGGCGCAGCGCGTTGTTGACCCGCACCGCTTCGGTCGAGCGGCGGGCGACCGGGCCCAGATCCTCGCCGGTCAGGACATCCACGGCGGTCTGGTTGTTGCGGCTGCCGGTGACGCGGACGAAGCGGCCATCGGCGGTCCGCTGTTCCAGCTCACCCTCAAGCAGCGCGTCCAGCACCTGCGCCGCGCGCGGATCGCCCGTCTCGGCGATCTGGGCGACGATGGCGGCGCGGTCGTTGAAATTGCCGTCCGGCAGACGGGCGATCAACGCGTCGAGCGTCTGGGCCGAGGCGAGGAAGGGCAGCACAACCGCGAGGCAGAGGGCCGCGATCAGCGTCAGGGGGCGAAAGGGCATGAGGGTCCCGGGTCAGAGGCGGCAGGCGAGGCGCGCGCCGCGCGGTCTTCAGGGAGGGGCACGCGGGCGAACCCGCGCGCCTTGGGATCAAAAGGAGGGGGGCGGGAAGGAACGCCCCCCTCTCGCGTCGGCTTATTCCGAGCCGCCGCAGGTTCCGGTCGCGGTGTTGAAATTGCCGCAGGACAGGGGTGCGCGCCAATCCGAGATCAGGGGCGCGGTCTCGGTCACGTAATCCGACCATTCGTCACCCAGCACGAGGCCCGCGGTCTCCCAGACGACCTCGAACTGGCCATCGGCCTGGATCTCGCCGATCAGTACCGGCTTGGTGATGTGGTGGTTCGCGCCCATCGACGACAGCCCGCCGGTCAGGTTCGGCACGGCCACGCCGACCAGCGCATCGATCACCGCATCGGCGTCGGTGGTGCCCGCGGCCTCGACCGCGTCGACCCACATGTTGAAGCCGATGTAATGGGCTTCCATCGGGTCGTTGGTCACGCGGGTTTCGCTGCCGATATAGGCGTGCCAGGCGTCGATGAACTCTTCGTTCTCGGGCGTGTCGACCGACATGAAGTAGTTCCAGGCGGCGAGGTGGCCGACCAGCGGCGCGGTGTCGATGCCCGCGAGTTCCTCTTCACCGACCGAGAAGGCGATGACCGGGATATCCTCGGCCGAGATGCCCTGCGCGGCGAGTTCGTTGTAGAAGGGCACGTTGGCGTCGCCGTTGATGGTCGAGACCACGGCAGCCGGGCGCCCGGTCGAGCCGAAATCGCGGATTTCCGAGACGATGGTCTGCCAGTCGGAATGGCCGAAGGGCGTGTAGTTGACGATGATGTCCTCGGCCGCGACGCCCTGCGCCAGCAGATAGGCTTCCAGGATCTGGTTCGTGGTGCGCGGATAGACGTAGTCGGTGCCGGCGAGGTAGAACCGCTCGACCCCGTTTTCCAGCAGGTAATCCACGGCCGGGATGGCCTGCTGGTTCGGCGCGGCGCCGGTGTAGAAGACGTTGCGCTGCGATTCCTGGCCCTCGTACTGGACCGGGTAGAACAGGATCGAGTTCAGCTCCTCGAAGACCGGCAGCACCGATTTCCGCGACACCGAGGTCCAGCAGCCGAACACGACCGAGACGCCCTGCCCCGAGATCAGCTCGCGCGCCAGTTCGGCAAAGCGCGGCCAGTCCGAGGCCGGGTCGACGACCACCGGCTCCAGCGGACGGCCCAGCACGCCGCCCTCGGCGTTCTGCTGCTCGATCAGCATCAGCATGACGTCGCGCAGCGTGGTTTCCGAGATCGCCATCGTGCCCGACAGCGAATGCAGGATACCAACGCGGATGGGTTCGCCTTCCTGAGCCAGAGCGCCCGTGGCGAATACCGCGCCGAGCGCGGTCGAAAGCAGAAGTTTTTTCATGAATCCCCTGTCCTGTTGTCCTCCCGCGGCACCGTCGCGGCGCCCGGCGGGTTCTTGTGAAGTCCCGGTGGGCGTCAAATCGCCCAAGCCCACGCTATTTCCGGGGTCTCGCGTTTGTGACCGGCTTTAACCGTGCTGCGGGGCAGCAGACCGGGATCGGCGCGCATTTGGGCAGGCTTTGCCCTCCCACGCGGCAAATCTGAGCGCAGCGCACATGTTTTCAGCCGGGCACCGGGCGCAAGATCCCGCGAATGAAGCGGAATCAGGCAATGGCCCGGCTGGCTGATGCTTGGCGCAGCGAAGCCCCGTTGCGACAGCCGCCGCGCGTGCTGCATTGCAGAATGCAAAGATCTCCTTGACAGGCGGGTGGATTCCGGCTGCTTTTAATCAGGCGATTAATTAAGGGTGGGAGGGGCGGCCTTGGCCCGACTGGCGGTGACGCGGCCCGAAGGGGCGCCGGAACGCGGCGAGGCGCAGGAAGCGATCCTCGACGCGGCCGAGATCGTCTTCGGCGAAAGCGGCTTTCACGGCGCCACCACCCGGGCCATCGCCGTCAGGGCGCAGGCCAATGCCGCGCTGATCCACTATTACTTCGGCTCGAAGGAAGCGCTTTACGAGGCGGTGATTGCGCGCCGCGCCGGTGCCATCAACGACGAACGCCGCGCCCGGCTGGCGGAACTGCACGCGACCGGCGCGGTGACGCTGGAGGCGCTTCTGGACACGCTCCTGCGCCCGACGATCAGCCTGGGCCGCGATCCCAGCCGCGGGGGCGCGCATTACACGCGGGTGCTGGGGCATGCGGCCTCGGGCACCGATGAACGCTCGCACCGGGTGACCTCGGCCTATTACGACGGTATCGCCCGGGTCTTCATCGCCGAGATTGCCGCCATCGTCCCCGGCCTCAGCCGCGAGGGCGCGGTGCGCGGCTATCTCAATGCCATCGCCGTGGCGATCTCGCTCATGGCACCGACGGGCCGGGTTCAGGACCTGTCGGACGGAACCCTCGCCGATGACGATCTGGAGGAGATGCTCGGCGGTGCCGTGCGTTTCGTCGCGGCGGGTATCCGGGCGCTGGCCGCGCCCGACAGCAAACCCGGGGCATCATGACCCCGGCTGCGACCAACCGAGGAGGAGAAACCATGACCCATACCATCCGCCGGCTTCTGACCGGCACCGCCCTGGCCGCGATTCTGGCCGGTCCGGCGCTTGCCGACGAGACCATCGACATCACCATCGTCAACGGCCACCCGCCGATCTTCCTGTGGGTGAAGCACCTGACCGAGACCTTCATCCCCACGGTCAACGCCGCGCTCGAGGGGTCGGGCTATACGATCAACTGGACCGAGGCCTATGGCGGCACGCTGGCCGGTGTCGGCGGCGAACTGGATGCGGTCGAGGACGGTCTGGCCGAGATCGGCGCCATCCCCACCGTCTTTTTGCCGACCAAGGTGCCGCTGCAGAACGTCACCTACAACACGCCCTTCGGCCCCGGTGAGCCGCAGGTCGTGATGGAGGCGATGGATGCGCTCTACGCCCAGATCCCCGGCATGGCCGAGAGCTGGCACCAATATGACGCCGAATATCTGGGCGGGGGCTTCGCGCTCGACAATTACATCCTGATGACCAATTTCCCGGTCACCTCGATCGACGATCTGGCGGGCCACCGCATCGCTGCGCCGGGACCGGCGGTCAACTGGCTGGAGGGGACCGGCGCCGTGGGCGTGGCGGGGAACCTCACGACCTATTACAACGACATCCAGACCGGGGTCTTCGACGGGGTGATCGTCTTCGCCACCGCCGCCGCCCCGGCCCGCCTGCACGAGGTCGCGCCCTATGTCACGGTGACCGGCTTCGGCGCGCAATCGGCGGGGGCGCTGGTCGCCAACCAGACCTGGCTGCAGGACCAGCCCGAAGCGGTGCAGGAGGCCCTGCGCGCCGGTGCCGCCGCCTATCAGCAGGCCTATATCGCCGAGCAGACCCAGCGCGTCGCCGCCGCCATGGCGACCATCGCCCCGGATGAGGCGCATCTGCACACCCTCTCGGACGCCGAGCGCGCCCGCTGGGCGGCGGCGCTGCCCGATGTGGCCGGGACCTGGGCCGCGGCGGCGGATGGCGAGGGCCTGCCGGGGACCGAGGTGCTGAACGCCTATGTGCAGATCCTGCGCGACGCGGGCGTGCCGCTGGTGCGCGACTGGTCGCAGCGCTGAGCCCCCTTCGGGCCGGGCCCGGCGCCCGGCCCCCTTTCCCGCGGGACATCCATGGCTTCACTCGTCTCCCTTCGCACGGGGATCGCCCCTTTCGATGCGCTGGCGCGTCTGGTTGACCGGCTGACGGCGCTGCTGTCGGCGCTGGGCACCGGGCTGATCCTGGCGGTCATGCTGCTGATCTGCGTCGATGTGGCGGGGCGCTTCTTCTTCGGCCGCCCCATCGCCGGGGTGCCCGAGATGGTCGCCCTGTCGATCCTCGCCATCGCCTTCCTGCAGATCGCCAATACCACGGCGCAGGGCAAGCTGACCCGCTCGGACGCGCTGCTGAGCGCGCTGACCCGGCGCCACCCCCGGCTGGCCGAGGCCTTTGACGCCCTCCTGCATCTGGCAGGCGTGGCGGTGCTGGGGGCGCTGGTCTGGTCCTTCTGGCCGCAATTCCTGCGCAGCTACGGCCGGGACGAGATGGTCGGCACCGTCGGCCAGTTCCTGGCCCCGATCTGGCCGGTACACGGCATCGTCCTCTTGGGCGCGCTGATGCTGCTGCTGGTCTTCACCCTGCGCGCGCTGGCGCTGGCGATCCGCGCCGCCCGGGGGCTGTCATGAGCGGCGTTGAAATCGGCCTCTGGTCGCTGGCCGGGATCCTCGGGCTGATCTGGCTGGGGATGCATGTCTCCATCGCGCTGGCGCTGACCTCGTTCCTCGGCATCTGGGCGCTGAGGGACAACCCGCAATATGCCTCGCGGATGATGGCGCTGGCGACGCGCGAATCGATTTCCTCCTACCTCTTCGGCGTGGTGCCGCTGTTCGTGCTGATGGGCCTTGTCGTCAGCCGCGCCGATATCGGCCGCGACACGTTCGAGGTGGCGAACCGGGCGCTGGGGCGGCTGAAGGGCGGGCTGGGCATGGCCACGGTCGGCGCCAACGCCATCTTCGCCGCGATCACCGGGATTTCCATCGCCTCGGCCGCCGTCTTCACCAAGGTCGCCGTGCCCGAGATGATGCGCATCGGCCACACGGCGCGCTTCGCCACCGGCGTCGTCGCGGGCTCCTCGGTGCTGGGGATGCTGATCCCGCCCTCGCTGCTCTTGATCCTTTACGGCATCATCGCCGAGCAATCGGTGGGCTATCTCTTCGTTGCGGGGATCGGCCCGGGGCTGGTGCTGACGCTGGCCTATATCGTCGGCATCGCGCTGATGGTGCGCTTCTGGCCGTCCTTCACCGGCGTGCCGCGCCCTGCCCCGTCGCCGGTCGGCGAGGGCTCGCTCGCCCGCGACACGCTGAGCAAGCTCGCCCCCATCGCGCTCTTGATCGCGCTGGTCCTTGGCGGGATCTATGGCGGGGTCTTCACACCGACCGAGGCGGGCGCCATCGGTGCCCTCGGCGCGATCCTCATTGCCATGGCGAAACGGCGGCTGGGGCTCAGGACGCTCTGGCAGGTGACGCTGGAGACCGGGCATATCACCGCCTCCATCTGCTTCCTCATCATCGCCGCGACGATGTATTCGCGCTTCCTGTCGCTGTCGGGCCTGCCGGTGGCGGTCACGGAATGGGCGACCGGGCTCGATCTGGGGCCGCTGGGCTTCGTGCTGGTCTATTGCCTGATCCTGATCGTGCTGGGCACGATCCTGGACAGCTCCTCCATCCTGCTGATTACCCTGCCGCTGGTCCTGCCCATCGCCCAGGCGCTGCAACTGGACCTGATCTGGTTCGGCATCGTCACCGTGCTGGCGGTGGAGATCGGCCTGTTGACCCCGCCGCTGGGCCTGTCGGTCTTTGTCATCAAGGGCTCGATCGACGATCCTTCGGTCACGCTGGGCGACGTCTTCAAGGGCGCCCTGCCCTTCGCCGCGATCATGGTGCTGGTGCTGCTGCTGATCGTCCTTGTCCCCTCCATCGCCACCGGCCTCCTCTGAAAGGACCTCTCATGCGGATCATCGACCTGTCGGTCGCGCTCGAAACCGGCATCGCCTCGGACCCCGAGATGATGCTGCCCAAGATCCAGTATCAGGGCCACAAGGAAACCCGCGAGCAGATCACCGCCTTCTTCCCGGGCCTGAAAAACGAGGACCTGCCCGAGGGCGACGGCTGGGCGGTGGAATGGGTGCAGCTGAGCACCCATAACGGCACCCATCTGGACGCGCCCTATCACCACCATTCCACCATGGACCGGGCGCTCACCCCGGGCGGCCGCCCCGCCATCACCATCGACGAGGTGCCGCTGGAATGGTGCTTCCAGCCCGGGGTGAAACTGGATTTCCGCCATTTCCCGGACGGTTACGTCGTGACGGCCGCGGATGTAGAGGCGGAACTGGCCCGCATCGGCCATACCCTCAGCCCCTTGGAGATCGTCGTCGTCAACACCGCCGCCGGGGCGGCCTATGGCAAGCCCGATTTCCTGCTGAAGGGCTGCGGCATGGGGCGCGAGGCGACGATGTATCTGCTGGAGCGCGGCGTGCGGGTGACCGGCACCGACGCCTGGTCCTGGGACGCGCCCTTCCCCTTTACCGCCCGCGCCTATGCCGAAAGCCATGACCCCGCAATCATCTGGGAGGGGCACCGCGCCTCGATGGAGATCGGCTATTGCCATATGGAGAAGCTCTCGAACCTCGACCAGCTGCCCGCGACCGGCTTCAAGGTTTCGTGCTTCCCGTTCAAAATCAGGAAAGCCTCGGCCGGGTTCACCCGCTGCGTGGCGATCCTGGAGTAACCGGCGGACGGCGCCCTCAGGCGGGGCTGTCACCAAACCGAAACCGGGGCGGCCGAGGATGACCCGCCCCGGAACCACAACAGCGGAAGGATGGGTGGATGTCTGAAATCCGCTTCGACGGACAAGTGGCCATCGTCACCGGCGCAGGCGGCGGTCTGGGCCGGGCGCATGCCCTGGCCCTGGCGGCACGCGGCGCGAAGGTCGTGGTCAACGATCTGGGCCGGGCCGAGGCCGTGGTGGCCGAGATCAGGGCCGCGGGCGGCGAGGCGATGGCCTCGACCGCCTCGGTCAGCGACCGCGCGGCGGTGGCGGCGATGGTGGCCGCGGTGATGGACCGCTGGGGCCGCATCGACATCCTGATCAACAACGCCGGTATCCTGCGCGACAAGAGCTTCGCCAAGACCCCGCCCGAGGCCTTCGAGGCGGTGATCGACGTGCATCTGCGCGGCGCCTGGACCTGTTCTCAGGCGGTGTGGGAGATCATGCGCGACCAGGGCTACGGGCGGATCCTGATGACCACCTCCTCCTCCGGCCTCTACGGCAATTTCGGCCAGGCGAATTACTCCGCCGCCAAGCTGGCGCAGGTCGGCCTGATGAACACGCTGGCCATCGAGGGCGAGAAACACGGCATCCGCGTCAACGCCCTCGCCCCGGCGGCGACGACGCAGATGACCGAGGCCCTGCTGCCCCCCGGCACCGCCGAGCTGCTGGCGCCCGAGAAAGTCTCGCCCGGCGCGCTGTTCCTGGTGTCCGGGGACGCGCCCACCAAGACCATCCTCACCGCCGGCGCCGGGGTCTTCGCCCTGGCCCGGATCGAGGAGACGCCGGGCATCGCGCTGGGCCCCGAGGCCAGCCCCGAGGATGTCGCGCAGGCCTGGAACAGCCTCACCGCGCAGGCCATCGACACCCCGGTCCGCGCCGCCTGGGCCCAGACCGCGAAATTCATCGCGATGGCGGGCGGAGGGTCGGCATCATGAAGAACCCCCTCGACGGTTTCACCGTGGCCCGAGACGATCTGTGGTTCGTGGGCGAGGATCTGCAACGCCCCGAATGCATCCTCGCCGAACCCGACGGCACGCTCTGGTCGGCGGATGCCCGCGGCGGGGTGGTGCAGATCCGCCCCGACGGCACGCAGGTGCTGATCGCCCAGAGCCTCGACACCCGCTTCGGCGCGACGCTGGACGAGGCCGACCGCTTCACCCAGGGCACCCTGCCCAACGGGCTGGCCTTCGACGTGGACGGCTCGATCCTGATCTCGAACTTCGGCACCGACCGGCTGGAACGGATGACCCGCGACGGCCGCACCACGGTGGTGCTGGACACGATCGACGGCACGCCCATCGGCAAGGTGAATTTCGTGCTCAGGGATTCGCGCGGGCGGATCTGGCTGACGATTTCCACGCGGATCGTGAACTGGATGGAAGCGATCAGCCCGCGGTATTCCGACGGCTACGTGGCGGTGCTGGACAACGAGGGCGCGCGGATCGTCGCCGACGGCTTCATGTTCACCAACGAGATCCGCTTCGATGCCGCCGAGGAATGGCTCTATGTCGTCGAAACGACCGGTCGCCGGATCACCCGCCTCAGGATCGGCGACGGCGCCGAGGTGCTGGCGCGCGAGACCTTCGGCCCCGCCGATACCGGCGGCTTCATCGACGGCATCTCCTTCGATTCCCATGGCAACCTCTGGGGCACGCATGTGATGTCGGACCGGATCTTCGCCCTGACCCCCGAGGGCGAGTTCCGGGTGATCCTCGACGACGACAACCCGGACCCCTCGGCCGCACTCTACGAGGCCTTCGAGCGCGACGCGGTGACGCCCAACCACATGCTGGCCTGCGGCGGGACGATTGCGCCCTGGTTCGCCTCGGTCACCTTCGGCGGGCCGGACCTGAAGACGGTCTATATCGGTTCCCTGCGCGGCAACCGGATCCCGGCTTTCCGCAGCCCGGTCGCGGGCCTGCCGATGGCGCATTGGCGCTGAAACCCCGGCGGCGCGCCTGTGGCGAGGCCGGGGGGTTTTCCACCCCCCGGACCCCCCGGAGGATATTTGAAGAACAAAGATGGGCGATTTACCTATCCTTAAGGTTAACGCGCCAGACTGAGATCACGGTACAGGCTGGGAAGCCGATGACCGTGAACGAAGAGGGCGGCGTGGTCCCGGTGGCCACGCCGCTTTCCCATCTTTGTTCTTCAAATATCCACGGGGTTTCCAAAGGGGGGCGTGCCCCCCTTTGGGCGGGGGGCGCGGGGGGCGGCAGCCCCCCGCCCTGTGCG
>NZ_QDDR01000016.1 GCF_003075525.1 Pararhodobacter aggregans
TCCCCCGGCGCAAGCGCCGGGCGCCGCTCACCCCATCATCTTCCCGGTCTCGCCCTGGGAATCGTAGTGCCGCTTCAACCGCAACAAGGCGATCCGCAGCACGATCTTGCCCGAGCGCGCCGACCAGCCCAGACGCCGCTCGGCCGTCTCCAGCCCCTCCATGTGGCAGCAGCAGCGCAGCGCCATATCCGCCAGCCCCGGTCCCAGATCGTCGAGCGCGGCGATCACCCGGTCGCGCGCGCCCAGCGCCCCCTTTCCGGGTAACGCCCCCCTTCCCGCCCCCGTACCCCGGATCGGTCCGGTCAGAAACCGGTCCCAATCCTGCGTCATCGGGGCGCCGGTCTGCGCCGCCTCGAAATCCTCGCGCAGCCGCTCGGCCGCCGCCACCAGATCGGCCGCAAGGAACGGCTTGCCCTCGCGGTCGCGGCGCCGGGCCAGGGCGGTGATCGGGCTTTCCACCGTCACCGGCCGGGTGCGCCGCGTGTCCTCCTCGTCGAAACTGCGGGGCGCGGGGGCGGCGCCCTCCTCGCCCATCAGCCGCCGCAACGCCAGACGCCCGGCCTGGGTGATCTCGTAGCGCAGCACCCGGCCCGATTGCACGCAGATGATCCAGTCCTGCAGCGCGAAGGCCTCGGCCACCAGCCGGTCCAGGACTGCCAGCCGTTCCGTGCCTCCGGCCCCCTCGCGCAGGATCACCGCGCGGTCCATGTCGGGCGCCACCGCCATCAGCGCCCCCTCCTCGGCCAGCCGCGGCAGCACGCGCCGGGCCTCGGCATCCAGCGCGCTGTCGCCGGTCGTGGGCCCCGCCCCCGGCCCGTCCTCGGCCGCCTTGAGCCGCCCCAGCGCCCCGTCGACCAGCGGGTCGTCGCGCCGGTTCTCGAACCGGCGCACCTGACGCAGGACGGTCGAGGCATGTACCCCCTCGGCCCGGGCGATCTCGCGCAGCGAGAGGCCGCCTTCGGTATGGGTCAGATAGAGCCGGACGGCAGACGGCACCCAGTCGGGCAGCTGGTCGAGCGGCGAGAGATTGGCGGTCATCGAACCCCCTTTGGCCTTGCCACACCCTCGGCACGCGCCGGGTTCCGGTGTGGCAGACCCGAAATCCCAGAATATATAGGTTGCCAAATGGTAAATATTCTCAACCTGCGCGTGCATCTGTTACCGGATTCTTAACCGGCTCACCCAGACAACAATGGTTATCAAAGCGTAAGGACGCTTGAAGCTTGCGAACGGTGGGAAAAGGGCCGCGCGCAACACCCGGATAGATTGTGTCATCATGATGGCAGCCTTGTGTTGTTATCGTGAAAGGACCGTCCCGATGAGCAGTACCCACGCCGATTCGCTGTTGAACGCCCTGGCCGAGCTGACGGCCCTGCGTCGCCCCCGGCTGATGCTGCGCACCGCGCGCTTCGGCACGCTCGATTACCAGCGCGACACCGACCTCCGGCGCATCCTGCGGCTGCCCGCGACGCCTGCCCCGGGGGTCGCCACCCTGCGCCTGCTGATGGAGCTGGAAAGCCAGCACGAGGCGCTGCGCACCCGCCCGCCGCAGGAAATCGGCAATCCCTGGCGCGCGACCCGCCATATCGAGGTGCTGATCGCCCTGATCGCCGAGGCGCGGCTGCTGGCCGAGGCGGTGACGCCCGCCACTTGAGCCGTCGCTTTCCGTCCGGCGTCGGTCGCCCTGCCCTCTTCCCCCTGCCGCCCCACGGGCTATGGTGCGCGGGATTAGGGACAGGACGGCTACCATGGCAGGCGACGCGCTGGTGATCTTTACGCCCTCGGGCAAGCGGGGGCGGTTCGCGACGGGAACCCCGGTGCTGACGGCGGCCCGGCAATTGGGGGTGGACCTCGATTCCGTCTGCGGCGGGCGGGGCATCTGCTCGAAATGCCAGGTCTCGCCCGGTGTGGGCGCCTTCCCCAAGCATGGCGTGACCGTCGCGCCCGACGCGCTGAGCGACTGGAACGCGGTCGAGCAGCGCTACAAAGACAAGCGCGGCATGATCGACGGGCGGCGGCTGGGCTGTCAGGCGAAGATCATGGGCGATGTGGTGATCGACGTGCCGCCGGAAAGCCAGCTGCACCGGCAGGTGGTCCGCAAGGCCGCCAGCGCCCGGGCCGTCGCCATGGACCCGGCGACGCGGCTTTTCTACGTCGAAGTGGCCGAACCCGACATGCACGAGCCCTCGGGCGATCTGGAGCGGCTGGCGGCGGCCTTGGCCGAGCAATGGCAGATCGCCGGGATCGAGGCCGGGCCAGCGGTGCTGCGCAAGTTGCAAACCGTGCTGCGCAAGGGCAATTGGGCAGTGACGGCCGCGGTCTACCGTGACCACCACGGCGGGGCGCCGCGGCTGCTGGATGTGTTCCCCGGCCTTTATGAGGGGGCGCTGGCGGGGCTGGCCATCGACCTCGGCTCGACCACCATCGCCGCCCATCTGTGCGACCTCAGGACCGGCGAGGTTCTGGCCTCGGGCGGGATCATGAACCCGCAGATCCGCTTCGGCGAGGATCTGATGAGCCGCGTCTCCTACGCCATGATGAACCCGGGCGGCGATGTCGAGATGACCAGCGCCGTGCGCGAGGCGCTGGATGCGCTGGCGAAATCGGTGGCGGGCGAGGCGGGGATCGACCCTGCGGCGATCATGGAGACGGTGGTCGTCTGCAACCCGGTCATGCATCACCTGTTCCTCGGCATCGACCCGGTGGAGCTGGGACAGGCGCCCTTCGCGCTGGCCACCTCGTCCTCGCTGTCGCTGCCCGCCCGCGATCTGGGGCTGAAGGCCCTGAACGCCGAGGCGCGGCTCTATACCCTGCCCTGCATCGCCGGGCATGTCGGCGCCGATGCGGCGGCCGTGGCCCTGTCCGAGGCGCCGCAGGACAAGGACGATCTGGTGCTGATCGTCGACGTGGGCACCAATGCCGAGATCCTGCTGGGCAACAAGACGCGGGTGCTGGCCTGTTCCTCGCCCACCGGCCCGGCCTTCGAGGGGGCGCAGATTTCCTCCGGTCAGCGGGCCGCGCCCGGGGCCATCGAGCGGATCGAGATCGACCCGATGACCAAGGAACCGCGCTTCCGGGTGATCGGCTCGGACCTGTGGTCGGACGATCCGGGCTTCGCCGAGGCGACGGCGCAGACCGGCGTCACCGGCATCTGCGGCTCGGGCATCATCGAGGCGGTGGCCGAGATGCGCATGGCCGGCATCGTCGATGCGGCGGGGCTGATCGGCTCGCCCGAACAGACCGGCACAGCACGGTGCGAGGCCGAGGGGCGGACCCACAGCTATCTGATCCACGACGGCAGCGCCCAGAACGGGCCGCGCATCACCGTCACGCAGGGCGATATCCGCGCGATTCAGCTGGCGAAATCCGCGCTCTATGCGGGGGCGCGGCTGCTCATGGACGAAATGGGCGTGGACCATGTGGACCATGTGACGCTGGCCGGGGCCTTTGGCGCGCATATCAGCGCCAAGCATGCGATGGTCCTCGGCATGATCCCCGACTGCCCGCTGGAGAATGTGACCAGCGCCGGCAACGCGGCGGGCACCGGGGCGCGGATCGCGCTGTGCAACATCGCCGCCCGGGCGGCGATCGAGGCGCAGGTGAAGCGCATCCACAAGGTGGAAACGGCGATCGAGCCGCGCTTCCAGGAGCATTTCGTCAATGCCTCGGCCCTGCCGCATGCGGTCGATACCTTCCCGCATCTGTCGCAGATCGTGACCCTGCCGCAGGTCGTCCACAACACCGGTGGCGGCGGTGAAGGCGGGCGGCGCCGGCGGCGCTGAGGCTCACATCCCCTCGGGCGACCAGAGGCCGAAACGCCGCTGGTGATCCTCGATGCAGCCGAGGTCCAGCGCCTTGCGGTCGCGCCCCTCGAATTCGCTCATCGCCAGCGCGGCGCTGCCCCCGGCGCGGCGGCGGGTCGGCGGCAGGATCGAGGCCTCGACCCAGATGGGCGTGCCCGCCAGTTCCAGCATGGCCGAAAGCCAGACGTCATCGACCGGCCACCATTCGCCCGGACCGTCGCGCAAGGCGGAGGGGAAGAACCCGGCGCGGACCATGACCCCGCACCAGCCGCCCAGCAGATCGGCATAGCCGCTGGCCTCGACCAACGGCACCGGCTCGACCCAGCGGCGGGGGCTTTCCAGCACCGGTTTCGTCACCCAGCGCGGCAGACGGCGCATGCGCGGCATGCGCTCGGCCCGCCGTTCGGTCTGGCCGAAGCCCGGCAGGTGACGGCCCAGCGCCGCCAGCGCCTCGGTCGGTCGGGTCGCGCGGAGATCCTTGAAACGGCGGTGGAAATCCGGGGCGTAGAGGCTGTCGTCATCGCAAAAGAGGATGTCGGTTTCCAGGTCCCCGGCCTCGAGGCATTCCAGCAGCGCCGGCACCACCTTGGTCGCCGGTCCCCAATCCAGCGCGCAGCGCCGGATGGTCACGCCCGGCGGCACCTCGGGCAGGGTGCCGTCCCAATCGGGAAAGCGGCGGTACGTTTCGGGGATCCACAACTCGACCGGGGCGCGCAGATCCTGCCGGACCAGCGAGCGCAGCGTCTGCCCGAGAAAGGCGAACCGGGGCGGGATCGACGACAGGGAAATGCGCGTCGCCATCGTGGCCACCCCTTCTGGTCTGGCAGCAGCGGCGCCTTAGCGGCCCATCTTGCTCAGCTTGGCTTCCAGGGCGGCAAGCTGGCGGCGGATCGCGGTCAGATCCTCGGCATCGTCGCCGCTTTCCTCGGCCGCAGCCTCGCCGGTCTGCAGGCCGGGCATGGTCTTCCATCCCGCCATCATGCTTTCCATGAAGGCCGCCTGCTGGCGCTGCATCTCGGCAAAGCCGGGCATCTTCGACATCTGCGCCATCATCGGGTTCATGGCGCTCATCTGTTCGGCCAGTTTCGGCCCTTCCTTCAGCATTTCGAAGGACATGGCCAGGAATTGCGGCACCACGCTCTGGGCCTGGGCGGTATAGCTGCGCACCAGATCGGTCAGCACATCGAGCGGCAGCACATTCTCGCCCCGGCTCTCGTGTTCGGCGACGATCTGCAGCAGGTACTGCCGCGTCAGGTCATCGCCGGTCTTCAGGTCAACGATCTGCACCTCGCGGCCCGCGCGGATGAATCCGGCGATATCCTCGAGCGTCACGTAATCGCTGCTTTCCGTATTATAGAGCCGTCGAGAGGCGTAGCGCTTGATCAAAAGCGGCTTGTCGGACTCGGCCACGTCGGTTGCTCCCCGTTTCATTTTTGCATTGCAGCGAGACTAGACCGCGATTTCGCTGCGGGAAACAGGATTCTTTACGCCGCTTTGGCGAAGCGCCCAATTTCCGGGCAAAGGAGGCACCCCGCCCCGCCCGGAAATGGCAAGGGGCGGGCTTTCGCCCGCCCCTGACGCCCGAGTGGGAGGAACCCCGGCGTCCGCCTTCTGCAAGGCAGGGCCCATGGCCCCGCCGCGCGATCACTTCGCCGCGGCGCTCGCCTTTTTGGCGGCCGAGGTCACTTCGTCGGTCGCTTTCTTGGCGGCGGCGGTCATGTCGGCGGTCGCCTTCTGCACCGCAGCGGTCGCCTCGGCCGACATGTCCTTGCCAGCGGCGAGCATCAGCTCGACGGTGTCCATCTGCACGCGCTTGGCGATCTCGGCGAAAGCGGCCATATGCTCGGCAGCCATCTCGGCCGAGGCCGAAGCGAAATCGGTGTAGGCCTTGGCGTATTCGGCGGGCTCTTCCTTGACGGTCGAGACTTCGCCGATCTTGGCCAGCGTCGACTTGGTCCATTTGGACGAAACTTCGGCCGATTTCTCGGCGGCTTCGAGCACGACCTTGCTCATTTTCTCGCCCAGGGCAGCCTGGGTCTTGAACACGTCCTGCATCGCCTTGGTGTCGACCGGGAAGGCGCCCATCATGTCCTGCATGACTTTGGTGAAATCGTTCTTCGCCATTTTCTCTCTCCTTGCTTGGATCCCGCCATCCAGGATCCTGCGTCATGAGGAGAATATGGATGCTGCACCGCAGAAAATCAAGATAGTTTTTCTGCAGTGCAGCATTTTCTCTAACCCGTTGATGAACCGCCCGGATTGGCAAGAACATAGGTTCCGGGCGCGGGCGCCAGCACCGAATCACCCACAGGGCGAGCGGAAATCAGCTTGCCCGAGCGGGCCCTGAGCCATTCCTCCCAGCGCGGCCACCACGAGCCCGGATCGTATTCGGCCTCGGCCTTCCAGCCCGCGGCGTCGCCGTCGAGCGGATGGTCCGAGGTGTAATGGCCATATTTCTTCTTCGAGGGCGGATTGACGATCCCGGCGATATGGCCGCTTTCCGACAGGATGAAGGTCTTGTTGGTGGACCCCATCTTCGACACGCCGCGGAAGCTCGACCGCCAGGCGGCGATATGATCCGTCTCGCAGGCGATGGCGCAGACCGGCACCTTCACGCCCGAGATATGCAGCGTCTCGCCCAGCATCTTGAACCCGGTCGAGCAAAGCTCGTCCCGCTGGCAGAGCCCGCGCAGGTACTCCACGACCATCCGCCCCGGCAGGTTGGTGCCGTCGCCGTTCCAGTAGAGCAGGTCAAAGGCCGGCGGCGCCTCGCCCAGCATGTAGCTGCGGATCGCCGGGCCATAGATCAGGTCGTTCGAGCGCAGATAGCTGAAGGTCTTGGTCATGTAATAGGAATGCAGATAGCCCTGCGCATCGGCCTCGGCCTCGATCCCGTCGACGAAATCGTCCTCCAGGAACACGCCCACCTCGCCCTGATCCGAGAAATCGGTCAGCGTGGTGAAGAAGGTCGCCGATTTGACCGACTTGTCCTTGCGCTTGTCCAGCAGCGCCAGCGTCAGGCTCAGCGTGGTCCCGGCGATGCAATAGCCGATGACATTGACCTGCTTGACGGCGCAGAGTTCCTTCACCTTGGCGATGGCCTCCAGATACCCTTCCTCGACATAGGTATCCATGCCGACATCGGCGTAGCTGGCATCGGGGTTCACCCAGGAGACGACATAGAGCGTATAGCCCTGATCGACGATCCACTTGATGAGGCTGTTCTGGGGCTTCAGGTCAAGGATGTAGAACTTGTTGATCCAGGGCGGAAAGATCAGCAGCGGCGTCTCGTGCACCTGCTCGGTGGTCGGCTTGTACTGGATCAGCTCGAACATGCGGTTGCGGAACACGACCGAGCCTTCGGAGGTGCCGATATTGCCGCCGACCTTGAAGGCCTCGCGGTCCGACAGCGTGACCAGCAGCTCGCCGTTGTTGGCCTCGATGTCACGCACCAGGTTCTCCAGCCCCTTGACCAGGCTCTCGCCCTCAGTCTCGACCGCGCGCATCAGCGCGTCGGGGTTGGTACCCAGAAAGTTGGTCGGCGCCATCATGTCGATGATCTGCCGGCCGAAGAATTCGAGGCGGCTGCGCTCCCTCGGATCGAGGGTATCGAGGTTCTCGATCGCCTTCTCGATAGCCTCGGAAGACAGCAGATATTGCTGCTTGATATAGTTGAAATAGGGATGCGTGCGCCAGAGCGGGTTGGAAAAACGCTTATCTTCCGGGGTGTTGTCCTCGGGCGCGACCAGGGGATGCTCGCGCAGGGCCTCCTGCGCCTCGACGAAATGCTTCAGCGTCTTGCCCCAATAGCCGACCTGCTGTTCCAGCACCTTCGAGGGGTTGTGCACCATCTCCTGCCAATAGGCGGAGGCGGCGCGCAGATAGAGCGAGGGATCGGGGGCCTGCAGTTCGCTGCGCTGCGGCTGCTTTTTCGCAAATGCAGCAATCAGACGTTGAGTGAGCGTCTCGATCCTCGCCAGATTGGCATTAAGGACCTCGAGATTGGCGGATTCTTCATACTCGGAAGTTGCCATTTAAATATGTCCCCCCTAAACTCCTGCGGTGCAGCATAGACCCGCGCCCCCCCACGTGGAAAGGCCGGATCCTTGTACCATAGCCGTGTCCTCTCGGAGACCCCCATGAAGCAGATGGCCACCTACGACTTGATGGAAACGATGCGCAACACCAACGAATGGTTGGGCGCATCGGCCCGGGCGATGGCCTCGTACCCGGTCTGGGGCATGGTCCCGCATCCGATGTTCAAGATGATGTCGGCCTGGGGCCGCGTGACCGAACGCAGCTTCGCGCGCATGGTAATCAAACCCGCCTGGGGCATCCGCACCGTGGTGGGCGAGGACGGGCGCGACCATCTGGTCGATCCGCAGATCGAACTGGCCCGCCCCTTTGGCGATCTGGTCCGCTTCCGCGTCGCCTCGCGCCCGGAAAAGGCCCGCCGCATTCTGCTCTGCGCGCCGATGTCGGGGCATTACGCCACGCTCCTGCGCTCGACCGTGGCCTCGCTTTTGCCCGATGCCGAGGTCTGGATCACCGACTGGCACAATGCCCGTGACATTCCGGTCTCCGAAGGCAAGTTCGATATCGAGGATTACACCCAGTACCTCGTCGATTTCATGAAGCATCTCGGCCCCGACACCCATGTCGTCGCCGTCTGCCAGCCCGCGCCCCTGGCCCTGGCCGCCACCGCCCTTCTGGCCGAGGAAGCGCCCGAGGCGCAGCCGCTGACCCTGACCCTGATCGGCGGGCCGATCGACCCCGACGCCGCCGCGACCGAGGTCACGGACTTCGGCCGCCGGGTGACCATGGGACAGCTCGAACATCTGGCCATCCAGCGGGTCGGCTTCAAATACGCGGGTGTCGGCCGTCAGGTCTATCCGGGCCTGCTGCAACTCGCCGGTTTCATCTCGATGAACCTCGACCGTCACGCTCAGGCTTTCAGCGACAAGATCGTCGCCGCCGCCCAGGGCGAGGACAGCGAGCGCGATCAGCACAACCGTTTCTACGACGAATACCTCGCGGTCATGGACATGACGGCGGAATTCTACCTCTCGACCGTCGAGCGCATCTTCAAGGAACGCGAGATCGCCCGCAACGTCTTCGAGGTTAACGGCAAGCCGGTCGATATCAGCAAGGTGACCGATGTGGCGACGATGATCGTCGAGGGGGCGAATGACGACATTTCCGCGCCCGGCCAATGCCTTGCCGCGCTCGACCTGCTGACCGGCCTGCCCGATGAGATGAAGGCGCAGCATCTGGAACCGGGTGCGGGCCATTACGGCATCTTCGCGGGGTCGAGCTGGCGCAACAACATCCGCCCGCTGGTGTTCAGCTTCATGGACGACAACAGCAAGCGCGGCAACCGCAAGGCCAAGAAACCCGCGGTGACGCTGGCGGCCTCGAACAGCTGAGCCGACGCGCCCTGCCCTTCCTGAAAGCCCCGCCCCTCACCGGGCGGGGCTTTTGCTCAGGCGAAACCGGCCCCGGGCGTGCCCGGCGCCATGCGGATCAGCCGGGAATCGGCGACCGCCGCCGTGCGGTGCTGCGCGGCGCGCTGATACTCGGCGTCACGGATCATGTCGATGAAGGCCTGCCCGCTGGGATAGGCGGCGACGAAGGCGATGTGCCAGCGCTCGGCCTCGGGGCCGATCAGCATCAGCTCCGGCCGGCCGCTCCACAGGATCGAGCCGCCGAGGCGCCGGAAGATCGGCCCGCTGTCGCGGCCATAGGCGGCATAGGCCTCGGCCCCGGTGGCCGTGCGGCCGTCCTCGTATCGGGCCTGATCGCGCAGGCGGACCAGATTGAGCATATGGACCGGCCGGTCGCGCGGCAGGTCCTTGAAGCGGGCAAAGCGCGCGCGGTCGGGGTTGATATGACCCTCGCCCGGCCCGCTCACGGCTTCAATCCGTTGCGCAGGACCAGCAGGTCGATGGCCTTCGAGACGAAGATCGCCCCGGCCCCCAGCGCGGCATCGTAAAGGACCGGATCCATGGTCAGGATCCCCGGCGGCTTGCCCGCGGCGCGGATCCGGCGGATGCCGTCGAGGATCGCCTCCTTCACCGCGGGATGGGCCGGATTGCCGGGATGGCCGAGGCTCGCGGCCAGATCGGCCGGGCCGATGAAGATGCCGTCGACCCCCTCGACCGCGGCGATGGCCTCGATCTGGGCAAGCGCGCTGGCGGTTTCGACCTGCACCAGCAGACAGGTTTCCTCATGCGCGCGCTGGTGATAGCCGGCGATCCGGCCGAAACCCGCGGCCCTGGTGGCCCCGGCGACGCCCCGGATACCGCGCGGCGGGTAGCGGGTGGCGGCGACGGCCAGCGCCGCCTCCTCGGCGTTCTGGATCATCGGCACGAGGATGGTCTGCGCCCCATGGTCGAGGATCTTCTTCATCAGCGCCACATCCAGCACCCGGGGCCGGACGATGGCCGAGACCGGAAAAGGCGCGACGGCCTGCAGCAGCGGCAGCACCGAGGGCACTTCCAGCGGCGCGTGTTCGGTGTCGAAGAGCATCCAGTCGAAGCCCGCCCCGGCCGCCATCTCGGCCACCAGCGGGTCGGTGATCTGGCACCAGAGGCCGCGCTGGACCTGCATCGCGGCGAGCGCCGCCTTGAAATGGTTCCTGGGCAGGTCGGTCATCGGTTCCCTCCTCGTAGGATGGGCAATATTGCCCATCCTACCGGCCAAGCGCCAGCCCGTCGCCTTGCCAAACCCGCCCGGGGCGACCACCATGGCCGCGCAACGGGGGCAATGATGACCACAGGCGAACGCAAGCACGACGACGCGGCCCGGGCCGCCTGGCTCGCCTATATCGGCGGCTGCAAGCAGGACGAGATCGCCCAGATCATGGGCATATCCCGGCAATCGGCGCAGCGGCTGGTCTCGCAGGCGCTGGCTGCGGGGCTGGTCAAGGTGCGCATCGACCATCCCATCGCCCGCTGCATGGAACTGGCCCGCGACCTCAGGGCCCGCTATGGGCTCACGCTGTGCGAGGTGGTGCCGTCGCTCGACACGCCCGCCTCCTCGGGCCTCGCGGTGTCGCAGGCGACCGGCGATCTGATCGAGCGCTACCTCGCCCAACCCGAGCCGCTGGTCATCGGCCTCGGCACCGGGCGGACGCTCAGGGCGGCGGTCGAGCATCTGCCGCATCTCGATTGCGCCCAGCACCGGATCGTGTCACTGACCGGCACCATCTCGCCCGATGGCTCGACCGCCTATTACAACGTGCTATTCACCATCGCCGACAAGGTGACCGCCACCACCTTCCCGCTGCCGCTGCCGGTCATCACCGCCTCGGCCGAGGAACGCGAGGCGCTGCTGGGGCAGAAGACGCTGCAGACCGCGCGCGGTCTCTCGGCCCGGACCGATGTGCGCTTCGTCGGCGTCGGCACCATGGCGCCCGATGCGCCGCTGGTCATCGACGGGTTCCTCACGCCCGAGGACCAGCAGCGCCTGACCGCCAAGGGCGCGGTGGGCGAGATCATCGGCTATGTCTTCGACCGCGACGGGCGGCTGCTGGAGGACGAGGTGAACCAGCGCGTCAGCTCCGCCCTGCTGAGCCCCGCGCCCGGGCGCCCCACCATCGCCGCGGCCAATGGCCCCGCCAAGATCCCGGCGATTCGAGCCGCGCTGACCGGCAGGCTGGTCACCGGCCTGGTCACCGATGAGGATACGGCGTTGGCGCTAACGGCGTAAGCCCACCCGCGCCCCCGGAATTTTCCCAGCGATGACAATGCCCTGCCCCCGCCCCTCGGCGCCGGGGCCAGAATCCAGTTGACGTTTCACGCGATCGTGTGAGAATTTGCCCAAGAGCTTAGCATTTGCTCATCTTGGGAGGATACCATGACCGATACCCTGCGCGCCCTGATGGGTGCGACGGCGCTGACGGCTGTCGCGCTCGCGGCCCAGGCCGAGACGATCACCATCGCCACCGTGAACAATGGCGACATGATCCGCATGCAAGGGCTGACCAGCCATTTCACCGACATGCACCCCGACATCACCGTCGAATGGGTGACGCTGGAAGAGAACGTCCTGCGCCAGAACGTGACGACCGACATCGCCACCGGCGGCGGGCAGTATGACGTCATCACCATCGGCACCTACGAGGTTCCGATCTGGGGGGCGAACGGCTGGCTGGTGGCGCTGGACGACATGGGCGCCGATTACAACGTCGACGACCTGCTGCCCGCGGTGCGCGGCGGTCTGACGGTGGACGGGCATCTCTATGCCTCGCCCTTCTACGGCGAAAGCTCGATGGTCATGTACCGCACCGATCTGATGGAAGCGGCCGGGCTGGAGATGCCCGAGGCCCCGACCTGGGAGTTCATCCGCGAAGCCGCCGCCGCCATGACCGACCGCGACAACGAGGTCTATGGCATCTGCCTGCGCGGCAAGGCCGGCTGGGGCGAGAACATGGCCTTCCTCAGCGCCATGGCCAATTCCTTCGGCGCGCGCTGGTTCGACATGGACTGGCGGCCGCAATTCGACACCGAGGCCTGGTCGAACACGCTGACCTTCTATCTGGACCTGATGACCAATTACGGCCCGCCCGGCGCCTCGAACAACGGCTTCAACGAGAATCTGGCGCTGTTCCAGACCGGCAAATGCGGCATGTGGATCGACGCCACGGTCGCGGCCTCGTTCGTGACCAACCCGACGGACAGCCAGGTCGCCGATCACGTCGGCTTCGCGCTGGCGCCCGACAACGGGCTCGGCCGTCGCGGCAACTGGCTCTGGGCCTGGTCGCTGGGCATCCCGGCCTCGTCGGACGCGCAGGAGGCGGCCAAGACCTTCATCGCCTGGGCCACGTCGTCGGCCTATACCGAGCTCGTGGCCGCGGAAGAGGGCTGGGCCAACGTGCCGCCCGGCACCCGCACCTCGCTCTATGAGAACCAGGCCTATCTCGACGCCGCGCCCTTCGCGGAAATGACCCTGCGGTCGATGGAATCCGCCGATCCCACCAGCCCCTCGGTCGATCCGGTGCCCTATACCGGCGTGCAATTCGTCGCCATCCCGGAATTCGCGGGTCTCGCGACCGAGGTGGGCCAGCTCTTCTCGGCGGCGCTTGCCGGGCAGATGTCGGCCGAAGACGCGCTGTCGCAGGCCCAGGCGCTGGCGACCGAAGAAATGGAAGCCGCGGGCTACTGAGCCGCGCCCCTTCCAGCCGACCCGGGCCGGCCCCCAACCGCCGGCCCGACCCCCTCCTCCTCTGTTGACCGGGCGCGCAGCCTACGGGCTGCGCGCCGCCCTCTCCCCATGATCCCGAGGGTTCCCATGGCCACCCAGCATTCCCGATCCGCGGCCCGCGCCATGATGGCCCCGGCGGTCTTCCTGCTTCTCGTCTGGATGCTGGTGCCGCTGATCCTAACGCTCTGGTTCTCGACCCTCGATTACCGGCCCCTGCGCGGGACCTTCGACTGCTGCGAGGGGCTGGGGAACTACGTCCGGTTCGTCAGTTCCTCGGCCTTCTGGGACAGCATCCTCACCACGCTGCAACTCCTGGGCGGCGTGCTGCTTATCACCGTGGTGGGCGGCATCGGGCTTGCGATCCTGCTGGACCAGCCGATCTGGGGTCAGGGCGTGGTGCGCATCCTGGTCATCGCGCCGTTCTTCGTCATGCCCACCGTCTCGGCGCTGGTCTGGAAGAACATGTTCATGAACCCGGTCAACGGGCTTTTTGCCCATGCCTTCAAGGCTGTCGGGCTGGAACCCGTGGATTGGCTCAGCCAGTTCCCCCTGTTCTCGATCATCCTGATCGTCAGCTGGCAATGGCTGCCCTTCGCCACGCTGATCCTGCTGACCGCCATCCAGTCGCTGGACAGCGAGCAACTGGAAGCGGCCGAGATGGACGGCGCCGGGCCGCTCTCGCGCTTTGGCTACATCACCCTGCCGCATCTGGCGCGCTCGATCACCGTGGTGGTGCTGATCCAGACGATCTTCCTGCTGTCGATCTTCGCCGAGATCTTCGTGACCACCGGCGGCGCCTTCGGCACCCGAACGCTCACCTACCTCGTCTATCAGCGCGTGATCGAAAGCCAGAACGTGGGGCTTGGCTCCGCCGGTGGCATCATCGCCGTGATCCTCGCCAATATCGTCGCCGCCATCCTGATGCGCGTCGTCGGCAAGAACCTCGACGCGTAAGGAGCAGATCATGGCCCGCGCCGTCACCACGCAACGCAAGATCGTCTTCACCGCCCTCGCCTGGGGCATCGGGCTGATGATCTTCTTCCCGATCCTGTGGACCATCCTGACCTCGTTCAAGACCGAGGCCACGGCCATCGCCGACCCGCCGGTGTTCTTCAACTTCGACTGGACGCTGGAGAATTACCGCGTGGTGCAGGAGCGCTCGGATTACATGCGCTATCTGTGGAATTCGGTGGCGCTGGCGCTGGGGTCCACCTTCCTCGGTATCCTGATCGCCGTCCCCGCCGCCTGGTCCATGGCCTTCGTGCCCGCCAGGCGCACCAAGGACGTGCTGCTGTGGATGCTCTCGACCAAGATGCTTCCCGCGGTCGGTGTGCTCTATCCGATCCGGCTGATCCTGATCCAGCTGGGCCTTCTAGACAGCAAGATCGCGCTGATCTTCATCCTGATGCTCATCAACCTGCCGATCATCATCTGGATGCTCTACACCTATTTCCGCGAGATCCCGGGCGAGATCCTGGAAGCCGCGCGGATGGACGGCGCGACGCTGAAGGACGAGATCCTCTATGTCCTGACGCCGATGGCCATTCCCGGTATCGCCTCGACCGTGCTGCTGAACATCATCCTGGCGTGGAACGAGGCCTTCTGGACCCTCACCCTGACGACCGTCAACGCAGCGCCGCTGACCGCCTTCATCGCCAGCTATTCCAGCCCCGAGGGCCTGTTCTACGCCAAGCTCAGCGCCGCCTCGACCATGGCCATCGCGCCGATCCTCATCATGGGCTGGTTCAGCCAGAAGCAACTCGTGCGCGGCCTCACCTTCGGCGCCGTCAAGTAAGGGACTGAATTCATGGGACGCATCACGCTTGATAAAGTGCGCAAGGCCTTCGGCGATGTCGAGGTCATCCCGCCCTTGGACCTGCGCATCGAGGATGGGGAATTCGTGGTCTTCGTCGGCCCCTCGGGCTGCGGGAAATCGACGCTGCTGCGGCTGATCGCGGGGCTGGAGGACGTCTCGGGCGGCGAGATCCGCATTGACGGGACGGATGCCACGCATCTCTCGCCCGCCAAGCGGGGGCTGGCCATGGTGTTCCAGTCCTACGCGCTCTACCCGCATATGACGGTGCGCAAGAACATCGCCTTCCCGCTGAAGATGGCAGGCATGGACAAGGCCGAGATCGACCGCCGGGTCGACGGAGCGGCGAAGGTGCTGAACCTGAGCAGCTACATCGACCGGCGGCCGGGGCAATTGTCGGGCGGTCAGCGCCAGCGGGTCGCCATCGGCCGGGCCATCGTGCGCGAGCCCTCGGCGTTCCTCTTCGACGAGCCGCTGTCCAACCTCGATGCCGCGCTGCGCGTCGGAATGCGGCTGGAGATCAGCGAGCTGCACAAGCGCCTCGCCACGACGATGATCTACGTGACCCACGATCAGGTCGAGGCCATGACCATGGCCGACAAGATCGTCGTCCTGCGCGCCGGGCATATCGAGCAGGTGGGCTCGCCGCTGGAACTCTACCGCACCCCGCGCAACACCTTCGTCGCGGGCTTCATCGGCTCGCCCAAGATGAACCTGATCGAGGGGGCCGAAGCCGAGAAACACGGCGCCCATACCATCGGCGTGCGGCCCGAGCATTTCCAGATCTCGGCCGAGGGCGGCACCTGGACCGGGACGATCGGCGTTTCGGAACACCTCGGCTCGGACACGTTCTTCCATGTGACGGTGCCGGGCTTTGCCGAACCGCTGACCATCCGCGCCGGGGGCGAGGTCGACCTGCATTACGGTGACACGATCCACCTGACGCCGGACGCCAGCCAGATCCACCGTTTCGACGCCAAGGGGCTGCGCCTGTCATGACCCGGCTTTCCGGCAAACGCGCGCTGATAACCGGCGCCGCCCGCGGGATCGGGCTGGCCTTCGCGCGGGCCTACCTTGCCGAGGGCGCGGTGGTCACCATCGCCGACATCGACCTGCCCCGGGCCGAGGCCGCAGCCGCCGAAATCGGCGCGCTGGCGGTACGGATGGACGTGACGCGGCAGGACAGCATCGACGCCGCCGTGGCCGAAGCCGTGGCCAAGATGGGCGGCATCGACATTCTGGTGAACAACGCGGCCCTCTTCACCGCCGCGCCCCTGACCGAGATCACGCGCGCCGATTACGACCGGGTGTTTTCGGTCAACGTGGCCGGGGTCCTGTTCACCATGCAGGCCGTCGCCCGGCAGATGATCGCCCAAGGCACCGGCGGCAAGATCATCAACCTTGCCAGTCAGGCGGGCCGGCGGGGCGAGGCGCTGGTCGCGGTCTATTGCGCCAGCAAGGCCGCGGTCATCAGCCTGACGCAATCGGCCGGGCTGAACCTGATCGCCCATGGCATCAACGTCAACGCCATCGCGCCCGGCGTGGTGGACGGCGAGCATTGGGACGGGGTCGATGCCTTCTTCGCCAAATACGAGGGCAAGGCGCCCGGACAGAAGAAGGCCGAGGTCGGCGCCGCCGTCCCCTTCGGCCGCATGGGCCGCGCCGAGGACCTGACCGGCATGGCCGTTTTCCTGGCCTCGTCCGAGGCCGATTACATCGTCGCCCAGACCTACAACGTCGACGGCGGGAACTGGATGAGCTGACATGGCCACCCCCCTCTCCCTTGCAACCCTCGCCTCCCTGCCCGCGACCGTGGCCAAACCCGGCTATGCGCGGGGTAGCCTCTCGGCCGGGATCCTGCATTTCGGCGTCGGCAATTTTCACCGGGCGCATCAGGCGATGTATCTGGACCGGCTGTTCAACCGGGGGCAATCGCTCGACTGGGCGCTGATCGGCGCGGGCGTGTTCGAGGGCGAGCGCAGGGGCCGCGATATCCTGCAGGCGCAGGACTGGCTGACGACGCTGGTCGAGCAGGAGGCCGATCATTCCGAGGCCCGCGTGCTGGGCTCGATGATCGACTACCTGCCGCCCGCCGATGCCCCCGCCATCATCGCAAGGATGAGCCAGAGGGATATCCGCATCGTCTCGCTCACCATCACCGAGGGGGGCTATTTCCTCGACGCGAAGGACCGTTTCGACCCGACCCATCCCGCCATCCGCGCCGATGCCGCCAGCCCCGAGGCACCGAAAACCGCCTTCGGCATGATGATCCGGGCGCTGAAGGCCCGGCGGAATGCCGGCATCCCGCCCTTCACCGTCATGTGCTGCGACAACATCCCCCATAACGGCGCGGTGACGCGCAACGCGCTCTGCGGTCTGGCGCGCCTCTCGGACCCCGATTTCGCCGAGTGGATCGCCGCCAACGTGGCCTTTCCCAACGCCATGGTCGACCGCATCACCCCCGCCACCACCGACCGCGAACGCGCGATGCTGGCGGCTGATTTCGGTGTGGCCGACGGCTGGCCGGTGTTCTGCGAGGGCTATACGCAATGGGTGCTCGAGGATCATTTCCCCCTCGGCCGCCCGGCCTTCGACGCGGTCGGCGCGCAATTCGTGGCCGATGTCGCACCTTTCGAGCTGATGAAACTGCGCATCCTCAATGGCGGCCACGCGGTCATCGCCTATCCGGCCGGGCTGATGGACATCCATTTCGTGCATGAAGCGATGGCGCATCCCTTGGTGCGCGGCTTCCTCAGGAAGATCGAGGAGACCGAGATCCTGCCACAGGTCCCCCCGGTCCCCGACACCGACCTGCCCGCCTATCTGGACCTGATCGAGCGGCGGTTTTCCAACCCCAAGATCGGCGACACGATCCGGCGGCTCTGCCTCGACGGCTCGAACCGGCAGCCGAAGTTCATCATCCCGACCCTGCGCGACGCACTCGCCAGCGGCGGCGGCTTCAACGGGCTGGCGCTGGAATGCGCACTCTGGGCGCGCTATTGTGCCGGGGTGACGGACAGCGGACAGATCATCGAGCCCAACGACCCGAACTGGGACCGGCTGGTCCCGGTGGCCGAACAGGCACGCCGCCGCCCGCAGGCATGGCTGGAGCAGGACGCGATCTATGGCGATCTGGCCGGACACGCCGGGTTCGCCGCCCGCTTCGCCCATTGGCTCAACGCGCTCTGGCGCGACGGCACCGCCGCCACGCTCACCCGCTATCTGCAGCAGGGCTGAGGCATGGATAGCAGGCCCCACCCCGCCCTCGTGATCTTTGATTGCGATGGCGTGTTGGTCGACAGCGAGACGATCTCGCTGGAGGTCATGCTGGGGCTGCTGACCGAGGCGGGCTGCCCGCTCACGCCCGAGGAAGGCTACGCGCATTTCCTCGGCAAGTCGCTGGGCAGCGTGCGCGACTGGCTGGCGCGCGAACGGGGCGTGACCCTGACCGATCCGCTGCTGGCCGAGATGCGCCGCCGCCTGCTGGCCAGGTTCGAAGTCGAATTGCAGCCAGTGCAGGGCGTGGCCGAGGCCGTGCAGGCGCTGGACCTGCCGGTCTGCGTCGCCTCCTCCAGCCAGCCCGACCGGATCCGGCTGTCGCTGGGGGTGACCGGACTGCTGCCGCTGTTCGAGCCGCATATCTTCAGCGCCACCATGGTCGCGAACGGCAAGCCCGCGCCGGATCTGTTCCTGCTGGCCGCCCGCCGCATGGGCGCCGATCCCGCCGCGTGCCTCGTGGTCGAGGACAGCCCGGCCGGGCTGCAGGCCGCCGACGCCGCGGGGATGCGGGCCATCGCCTTTACCGGCGGGTCGCATGCGGGACCGGCCTCGTTGCGCGCGGCGGTTGAAAATCTCGCGCCGATGGCCATCATCGCGGACATGGCGGATTTGCCCGGGCTGATCCGGGGTGCCGCCTGAAAGTGGAGGCTATGCCGGCGTATCTGGTGGCGGTCGATGTCGGGACGCGGAGTGCGCGGGCGGGGGTTTTCGACGCCTCGGGCGCGATGCTGGCGCGTGCCGTGGTGCCGCTGGCGCTGGCGGACGGGCCGGGCACACGGGCCGAATACGCCTCGGACCAGATCTGGGCGGCGGTCTGCAGCGCGGTGCAGGCGGCGGTGGCGGGGTCGGGCGTGGCGCCCGCCGAGATCGCCGGGCTGGGCTTCGACGCGACCTGCTCGCTGGTCCTGCGCGACCGGACCGGCGCGCCGCTGGACCTCGGCGGCGGGCGCGACACCATCGCCTGGTACGACCACCGGGCCGAGGCCGAGGCGAAGACCTGCACCGAGACCCGCCACCGGCTGATCGACCATCTGGGCGGCACCATGTCGCCCGAGATGCAGACACCGAAGCTGATGTGGCTGAAGGCGCAGCGCCCGGATCTGTGGTCGCGGCTGGGCCATGCCCGGGATCTCGCCGACGACCTGACGGCGCGGGCGACGGGCGCAGCCGCCGCCTCGGCCTGCGCGCTGGCGGCGAAATGGCCCTATCTGCCCGATCACGGCGGCTGGCAGCGGGACTTCCTGGCGGCCGTCGGCCTGGAGGATCTGCTGGACCGCGCCGGATTGCCGGACAGCGCCGCCGCCGTCGACCGCCCGATCGGCACCCTCACGCCCCGCGCGGCCACCGAGCTGGGCCTGCCGCCCGGCCTGCCGGTCGCGGCGGGGTTGATCGACGCCTATGCAGGGGCGCTGGGCACGGTCGGCCTGCATCCCGCCGCCACGACCGGCGAATGCCTGACGCTGATCGCCGGGACCTCGAATTGCATCATGGCGATCACCCCGCGCCCGCTTTTTGCCCGGGGCCTCTGGGGACCGTCGCGCGACACGGTGCTGCCCGGGTTCTGGACCTCGGAGGGCGGGCAATCGGCGGCGGGGGCGGCGCTGGAATATGTGCTGGACCTCTGGCCCGCAACCGGGCTAGCCGCCCGCCCCGACCATGCCACGGTGCTGGCCCTGATCGCCGAGGCCCTGACCACCCAGGGCCCGGGCTTCGGCGCCGGGCTCGACGTGCTGCCGGATTTCAACGGCAACCGCTCGCCCCTGTCGGATGCCGCGGCGCGGGGCGTGGTCAGCGGCCTGTCGCTCGACCGCAGCACCGAGGGGCTGGCCGCGCTCTATTGGCGGACCGCCGTGGCGCTGGCGCTGGGGGTGCGGCAGATCGTCGAGCATCTGCAGGCGGCGGGCAGTCGCGCGGACAGCCTCGCCATCGCCGGGGGGCTGGCGCGCCCGCCGCTGCTGCAACAGCTTTTCGCCGATGTGACAGGGCTGAGGGTCCTGCGGTCCGAGGCCGAGGATGTGGTCCTGCTGGGCACCGCCATCGCCGCCGCCACCGCCGCCGCGGGCCTGCACAACGACCTGCCCGGCGCCGCCCGGGCGATGGCGCGGCTGGCCAAGGTCATCGAGCCCGATCCCGCCCGCCGCGCGACCTATGACCGCGATTACCGCGTCATGCTGCGGATGCAGGAGCACCGCGCCGAACTGGCCGCGCTCAGGGGCTGAGGCCGGGCCCCGCCAGCCAATCCGCCACCCGCGCCGCCGCCCCGCCGCGCGGCAGGGGCCTGAGCCGCGTCAGCCGCAGGCCCTTCGCGACCGGCACCGCAGGGCCCAGCGGCGCGACCAGCCGTCCCTCGGCCAGCGCCCCCGCCAGCAAGGCGGTATGGCCCATCAGCACGCCCGCGCCCGCCATCGCCTCGGCTACCGCCAGCGCATAGAGGGAATGCTCGACACCGCGCGGCACCGGACGGCCGGGCATGACAACGGCGGCCCAGACCCGCCAATCCCCCGCCCAGCTGGAATCGCTCAGGCACGGCAGGCGGATCAGGTCGGCGGCGCTGCGCAGGCCTGCGGCCAGCGCGGGGGCGCAGACCGGGATCAGCGCATCCTCGGCCAGCAGCCTGCCGCCGGTCTCGGCAAAGAACAGCGCCAGATCATAGGGCGCGCGCTTGGCCTCGGGCGGGCGTTCCAGCGCGGTGACCGAAACGGCAATGCCCGGCAGTGCCGCCCGCAGCGCGGGCAGGCGCGGCATGAGCCAGAGCTGCGCCACGGCGGGCAAGGCGGCGATGCGGACCGTCGCCGCGCCGATGGCCAGCCCGTCGAAGCGCGCCAGCGCCCGCGACAGGCCCGGCAGCACCGCCAGAGCCTCGGCCGCCGGGGTCACGCCCCGGGCGTGGCGGGTGAAGAGCGCGCGGCCCGCCCAATCCTCGACCCGCCGCACCTGTGCCGCCACCGCCCCGGGGCTGAGGCCCAGCCCCTCGCCCGCCGTGGCGAAACCGCCCGATCTCAGCGCCGCCTCAAGGACGCGGAGCGTGCCCAGCGGCAGGGGCGGATCCCCCAGCGGCGCCAGCGCCCGCGCGAGCGCGGCAAGGCCCCGCGCCACGCCCTCGGCCAGATCGCGGGCCTCGGCCGTGGGTGTCACCCCCTGCGGCAGCGCCTGAAACAGCGTGACGCCCAGCGCCCCCTCCAGCGCCCGGACCTTGGCCCGCACCGCCCCCGCCGTGACGCCCATCGCGCCCGCCGCCGCGGCATAGCCGCCCAGCCGCACCGCAGCCTCGAAGGCGGCCAGATGCGGCAGGGGTGGCAGGCGCGGCGGGGGCGGGGCGACGGGCATCTGAGGCTCAAATTTTCTGCGCCTCAGGGGACAGGAAATTCGGTTTGCGCGCAAGGCCCCTGCCCCGCATCCTGTCCCCGGAACAGGAGATCCCGATGACCCATCTCGCCCCCCGCCCCTGGGTGCCCGCCACCGCCGAGGCGCATGTCCAGAGCCTCGCCAAAGCCGCCGCCGCGCTGGACAGCGCCGCGCTGGACGCAAGGATCGAGGCGCTGATCCAGCAGAACCAGCGCATCCACGAGCAGGAATGCTTCAACCTCAACCCCGCGACCAACGTCATGAACCCGCGGGCCGAGGCGGCACTGGCCCGGGGCCTCGGCAGCCGGCCCTCGCTGGGCTATCCCGGCGACAAATACGAGATGGGCTTGCAGGCCATCGAGGAAATCGAGGTGATCGCGGCGGAACTGGCGGCCGAGGTCTTCGGCGCCACCCATGCCGAGATCCGAGTGGGCTCGGGCGCGCTGGCCAACCTCTACGGTTTCATGGCGCTGGCCAGACCCGGCGATGCGATCATCGCGCCGCCCGCCAGCATCGGCGGGCATGTGACGCACCACGCCGACGGCTGCGCCGGGCTCTACGGGCTGGTCACGCATCCCGCGCCGGTCGATGCGGACGGCTATACCGTCGATCTGGCGGCGCTGCGGGATCTGGCGCTCAAGGTCCGGCCGAAGATCATCACCGTGGGCGGCTCGCTGAACCTCTTCCCGCATCCGGTGCCGCAGATCCGGGCGATAGCCGATGAGGTGGGCGCCAAGGTCCTGTTCGACGCCGCGCACCAATGCGGGATCATCGCCGGGGGTGTCTGGGCCAATCCGCTGGCGCAGGGCGCGCATCTGATGACGATGAGCACCTACAAATCGCTGGGCGGCCCGGCCGGTGGGCTGATCGTCACCAACGATTCGGCGATCGCGGAAACGCTGGACCGCATCGCCTTTCCGGGCCTCACCGCCAATTTCGATGCGGCGAAATCGGCGGCGCTGGCGATCAGCCTGCTGGACTGGCGCGAACACGGGCAAGCCTATGCCCAGGCGATGGCCGACACGGCGCGGGCCTTTGCCGAGGCTTTGGCGGCAGCCGGCCTGCCGGTCTTCGCGGCCGAGAAAGGCTTCACCACCTCGCACCAATTCGCGGTCGAGGCGGCCGGGTTCGGCGGTGGACAGGCGGCGTCCAAGACCTTGGAAAAGGCCGGGTTTCTGGCCTGCGGCATCGGCCTGCCCATCGCCTCGGTCGAGGGCGATCTGAACGGGCTCAGGATCGGCACGCCGGAGCTGGTGCGCTGGGGCGTGACCCCCGCCGACATCCCCGAGATCGCCGCGCTGGTGGCCGAGGCGCTGCGCAGCAACGACCCCGCCGCCATCGCCCACCGGACCCGGGCGCTCAGGGCCCGGTTCGACCGGCTGCATTACATCCGGTGAGGGCTCATTCGCTGGCGGCGGGCGCCGGGTCCGAGCCGCCGCCCAGCAGCCGCAACAGCCCCTGCCGCGCCTGATCCTCCAGCGACTGACCCAGCGCCTCGCCGGGGGTCTGGCCCTCGGTCGGGGTGACGCTGCCGCCCAGCCGCTCGGTGATCGCCTGTTCGGCGCGGGCCCGGGCCTCGTCCTGCAGGCGCTGGATTTCCTGCTGGGCGCGGGCTTCCAGACGCTCGCGCTCCTCTTGCAGGCGCTGTTCGGCCATCCCCTCCAGATCCAGCCGGAAGCGCGGCTCGGACCAGGGGCCGGTGATGAGCAGCGGCACGCGCAGCGCATCGCCCGTCTCGGCGTTGCGCATCGCTTCTGGGGTGACGCGGTAGTTCAGCGTCATGCCGCCCAGATCGGCGGTGCCCCGGCCGCGCACGGCGAAAAGAGGCGCGTCGAGCAGCAGATCCTCGTTCGACAGCACCCCGCCCGCCATGGTGAAGCTGGCGCCGATGCTGGTGTAGACGGTCGAGGACCCGGCCCCCAGCGCCGAAGGATCGAGGTTGTTGAACATCGCCGCCAGATCGATGCCCTGGATCTCGCCCTGACCGAATTGCAGCGTGCCCTGCCCTTCGAGCGAGCGCATGATCGCGTCGACCGAGGCGCCCGAGCCGAGGAAGCGCAGATCGGCCGAGGCGGTGCCGGTCAGCCGTTCGAAGCCCAGCGCCTGCCGCAGCAGGGCCATCAGGCTGACGTTGCGCAAGGCCAGCGTGCCGCCGACCGAGAGGCCGTTGCGGTTGTTGGCGACCAATTCGCCCGAGAGCGTGCCGTCGAAGGCGCGGACCTCGTTCAGGCCCAGCACGGCCCGGGCACGGTCGATGGTCAGCGAGCCGCGGGTCGCGTCGATGATGCCGAAGCCGGTGTTGACCGGGCCCAGTGTCAGGCCGATCTGTGCATCTGCCAGACCCAGCGCCGAGGCGTCGATGCGGGTCGTCGGCCAGCCCGAGGCACCCGAGGAAGCGCCGCTGTTGCTGCCGCCGGAGAAGCCCGTCAGGTCCAACCCGTCGGCGCTGATCTGCCCGGCGATATTGGGCCGCGGCCCGTCGAAGGTGGTGTCCAGCGCCAGCCGCAGCCGGTTCGCGCCGATGCCGACCAGCCCCTCGCGCAGATGCAGGCTGCCGGTGGGCGCGAGCGTCAGTTGCCCGCCCAGCGTCAGCGGCCGCGCGGCCTCGGGGATCGGTTCGGCGCCGCCCGCGCCCGCCAGTTCCAGCGCCGGACCCAGTCGGCTGATGTCGATGCTGAGCCGCCCCTCGGCCGCCACGGGTTCCAGCCCCGCGCGGCCCTCGAACGAGCCCTGCGCCCCCTCGGCCCGGATCGAGGCGCTGACCGCCACGACCTCGCCCGCGATCAGGTCGCTGACCGAACCCAGGCGGGCGTTGACCTCGGCCTGCTGGCCGTTGCGGTCGATGGCGATGCGCAGGGTCGCCGCACCGCCCGATTCCGGCATCGTCAGGTCGATCGAGACGCCCTGCACCGTCACATCGGTCCCCGCCTGCCGGTCGATGTAGCGCAGGCTGGCGCCCTCGATCTGCGCGCGGTCAAGGACGATGGGCGGCAGGGCGGACCGGGTGCCCGCCTCGCCCGTGGGCGCGTTCTGGTCGCCGACCCCCGCGAAATTCCAGTTGCCGACGCCGTTGGCGTCGCGTTCGAGCACGATCTGCGGCTGCCGGGCCTCGAACCGGCGGACCACCAGATTGCCCTGGATCAGTTGCGACAGGTCCACGCCCAGATCGACCGAGTCCGCGACCAGCATCGGGCCTGCGTCCGAACCCGCGACATTGGCCAGCGTCACCCGCTCGACCCGCGCGCCCAGCACCGGCCAGAAGGTCGGCGTCACATCGCCGTCGATGGTCAGCGCCCGGCCGGTCGCCGCCTCGAACTGGCGGGCGGCGAGGTTGGCGATGCGGTCGGCGGGCAGCAGGAACAGCGCCCCCACCGCCAGGATGACCAGCACCAGGAGCGCCCCCAGCAGCCTGAAGATCCAACGCATTTTCCAACCTCCGGGCAGACCTGTACCCCGCCATGTTATCAAAGGGCGGCCCCGGCACAAGGCGGGGCGGTTCACGCGGCCGCGACGGGCGCGGGGTTTCGCCACCCCTTCCCAGCGGCGCGCTTGCGTCGCATGATGCGGCCCATGACCAGCGTTCCCGCCCCCGAGCCCGCGCGCCTGCCCGCCTGGCGCCGTTTTGCCGCCCGCGTCGCGGGTCAGGCCATCGTGCTCTTCGCCCGCGCCATCACCGCCGTGCATGCCGATTGGCGGGGTGTCGGCCCCTCTCCCCGCCAGCGGGTCTATTACGCCAACCATGTCTCGAACGGGGACATGCCGATGATCTGGTCGGTGCTGCCGCAGCATCTGCGGCTGAAGACCCGGCCGGTCGCCGCCGCCGATTACTGGCTGAAAAGCCCGCTGCGCGCCTTTGCCGGGGCCGAGGTGTTCCGCGCCGTGCTCATCGACCGCCGGGCGGGCGAGCGCACCGACGATCCGATGGCCGCGATCCTTGAAGCGCTGGACGAGGGCGCCTCGCTCATCATCTTCCCGGAAGGGCAGCGCAATCAGGGGCCGGACCCCCTGCTGCCCTTCAAGTCCGGCCTCTACAACATCGCCAGCGCAAGGCCCGAGGTCGAGCTGGTGCCGACCTGGATCGCCAACCTCAATTCGGTGATGCCGAAGGGCGAGATCATCCCCCTGCCGCTGATGTGTTCGGTGATCTTCGGCGAGCCGGTGGCGCTGCGCGAGGGCGAGGACCGTCGCGACTTCCTGACCCGCGCTGCGGCGGCGCTGGCCGCCCTCAGACCGGAGCCGCGGCCATGAGCCCCCTGATGCGCGACATCGCCCTGCTGGCGCTGGCCGTGGCGCTGGTGCTGCTGGCGCTGACCCTGTTCGGCGAGCGGATGCGGGCGCGCCGTCCCCAGCCCGACACGGCGGTCGAGGTCTTCATGACCCGGGTGGACAGCTGGTGGGCGATGTTCATCCTGTTCACGCTGGCGATGCTGGCGGGAAGCTGGGCGATCATCCTGTTGTTCGCCGTGGCCTCCTTCGCGGCGCTGCGCGAGTTCTACACCTATTCGGCGCGGAGCAAGGCCGACCACCTGTCGCTGGCGCTGGCCTTCTACATCATCCTGCCGGCGCAGTTTCTCCTCGTGTTCTTCGACCTGCAACGCGCCTTCGCGGTGTTCATCCCGGTCGGTGTCTTCCTGCTTCTGCCCTTCGTCTCGGTGCTGCGCGGCTCGACCGAGCGGTTCCTGAGCCGGGTGTCGGAAACCCAATGGGGCCTGATGATCGCCGTCTTCTGCCTCAGCCACATCCCGGCGCTGATGTGGTTGCAGCGCCCGGATCAGGAGCCCGGGCGCGGGATGCTGCTGATCGCCTTTCTGGTGCTGGTGGTGCAGACCGGGGATCTGGCGGCCTTCTACACCGGGCGCGGACGGGGCTGGAGGCGGATCGTGCCGGGGCTCTCCAGCAAGACCTGGGGCAGCGCCGCCAGCGGTCTGGCGGCGGCGGCGGGTCTGGGGCTGGTGCTGTTCTGGATCACGCCCTTCGGCCCCTTGGGCGCGGCAGCGATGGCGGCGGTTGCCTCGCTGGCGGGTCAAGTCGGGCATCTGGTGCTGCGCGCGATCAAGCGCGACCGGGGCCTGCGCGACTGGTCGCATCTGATCCCGGGACAGGGCGGGTTTCTGGACCAGCTCGACAGCGTGATCTTCGCCGCGCCCGCCTTCTTCCACCTGACCCGGCTCTGGTGGCAGGCGGGCTGAGCCCTGCCGTCACGTCGCCCTTGCCCGGGCGGCCCCGCCCTGCCAGCCTGCGCCAAACGACGGAGGAACCCATGGCCGACGACCGCGTGCGCGTGACCCTCGACGACGGCATCGCCGAAGTCACCCTGACCCGCCCCGACAAGCTGAACGCCTTCGACATGGCGATGTTCGACGCGCTGGGCGCGGCGGGCGACCGGCTGGCCGGGGAACAGGGCCTGCGCGCCGTGGTGCTGAGCGGCGAGGGCCGGGCCTTCTGCGCCGGGATCGACATCGCCACGCTGGGCAGTTTCGCGGCCAATCTCGACCGCCTGCGGCAGGAGATCGTCTCGCCCCCCGGCGGGCGGGCCGCGAACCGTTTCCAGCATCCCTGCACACTCTGGGCCGACCTGCCGGTCCCGGTCATCGCCGCCGTGCAGGGGGTCTGTTTCGGGGCCGGGATGCAGCTGGCGCTGGGGGCGGATATCCGCATCGCCGCGCCCGACGCGCAGTTTTCCATCATGGAAAGCCGCTGGGGTCTGATCCCCGACATGGGGCTGACCAAGCTGCTGCCGCCCCTGATGCGCGCCGATCAGGCGCTGGAGCTGATTCTCACCGCCCGGCAGGTCGACGCGGCCGAGGCGCAGGCGCTGGGGCTGGTCACGCGGCTGGCCGAGGATCCGCTCAAGGCCGCGCGCGACACCGCCCGCGCCATCGCCGCCCGCAGCCCCGAGGCCGCGCAGGGCGCCAAGGCGCTGGTGCGCGCCGCCTGGCCCGGCGGCGACGCACATCTGGCGCTCGAGGCCCGGTTGCAGGCGGCGATCATCGGCTCGGAAAACCAGATGGAGGCGGTGATGGCCGGCATGCAGAAACGCGCGCCGACCTTCCGCTGACCCGGCTCAGCGCACCTTGAGGCCAAGCTGCCCCAACAGGTCGCCCGCCTGCGCCTTGGAGATCACCGCCCCCTTGAACCGGCTGGCGTCCGTGAGCCGGATGCCACCCAGATCCGCACCGCGAAGGTCCGCGCCCTCGAACCGGCAATCGGCGATATGGGCGTCCCTGAGCGAGGCGCCTGAGAACACCGCATCGCGGAAATCCGAGCCGCGCAGATCCGCCTCGGCGAAGGTCACGCCCTGAAGCTGGGCCTTGCGGAACGAGAAGTTCGGCATCAGCGCCAGCGTCAGGATCACCTCCTCGAAACTCACGTCCAGAGTCCGGGCGCCGGTGAAATCCGCCCCGGTCAGCTTGCAGCCGGTGAAGGCGACCGAGGACAGCGTGGCGGCCGAAAAGCTCGCGTTGCCCCAATCCCCGCCCTCGATCCGGCACTCGGTCAGGATCGCCCCGGCGAAACTGGCCGTCGCGCCCCGGCAGGCGACAAGGGCGACCCCGTCGAGCCGGGCGCCGGTGAACCGCGCGCCGGACAGCGTGCAGCGCTCGAACCGCCAGTCGGTGAGGTCGAGGTCGCTCAGATCCGCCCGCTCCAGCGCGCAGCCCCGCAGGACCACCGGCCCGCCCCCGCGCGCCAGGTGATCGAGGTCGTCCCGCGAGGGGGTGCTGTCTTCGAGTATCGTGTCAGCCGTCATTGAGGCACGCTCCATGCTGTCCCGGCCCACCGCAACACCCCGTGCCCATGGGCGGCGGGGCGGCAACGGGGCCTGAGGGGGTTCCAGGGGTCTCAGGCGACGCGCGCCCTCGTTCGGCCAGCGCAGGGCGGAGGCGGCGAACGGAGGGCCGGGCTAGCAGGCGGGCGGGTCCGTGGCAACCTCTGCCGACCGGGAATGCCCCCTTCGGCGTCATGCCTCTGTCACCAAGCCGGGGGTGTTCCGTTAGGGATCATCTGCTAGGGTGAAGGCCCCGATCCCAAGCCGGAGGAGCGTCATGCTCTCGCAGACCCTGCGCTATTCGACTTTTGCGCTGGTAATCGTCCTCACCGTCCTTTCGGCCGTCCTGCTGATCTGGTCCGCCTGGTTCGTGATCCCGCTGGTGATCTTCGCCCTGCTGACGGCGGTCGGGATCTATGACCAGATGCAGACGCAGCACGCGATCCTGCGCAATTATCCGGTGCTGGGCCATCTGCGCTATTTCTTCGAGATGATTCGCCCCGAGATCCGGCAATACCTGCTGGAAGATGACGAGGCCGAGGTCCCCTTCTCGCGCGAGGATCGCAACATCGTCTATCAGCGCGCCAAGAACGTCGAGGACAAGCGCCCCTTCGGCACCAAGCTGCAGGTCTATGGCGGGGGCTACATGTGGCTCACGCATTCGATCCGGCCGAAGAAGATCACCAACCACGATTTCCGGGTCCGGGTCGGCGGGCCCGATTGCAGGCAGCCCTATGACCTGTCGATCTACAACATCTCGGCCATGTCCTTCGGTGCGCTGTCCGCCAATGCGATCCTGGCGCTGAACAAGGGCGCGAAGTTGCAGGGCTTCGCCCATGACACCGGCGAGGGCGGGATCAGCCGTTATCACCGCGAGGGCGGCGGCGATCTGATCTACGAGATCGGCACCGGCTATTTCGGCTGCCGCGCCCCGGACGGCAGCTTCGACGCCGAGAAGTTCCGCGAGGTCGCTGCCGATCCCCAGATCAAGATGATCGAGATCAAGATGAGCCAGGGCGCCAAGCCCGGCCAGGGCGGTATCCTGCCCGCCGCCAAGATCACCGCCGAGATCGCCGAGGCCCGCGGCGTGCCGATGGGCGTCGATTGCCACTCGCCCGACGCGCATTCGGCCTTCTCGACCCCCATCGAGATGATGGACTTCATCGCCCGGCTGCGGGAACTGTCCGGCGGCAAGCCGGTGGGCTTCAAGCTCTGTGTCGGGCATCGGCGGGAATTCATGTGCATCGTCAAGGCGATGCTGAAGACCGGCGTGACGCCAGATTTCATCGTCGTCGACGGCAAGGAGGGCGGCACCGGCGCCGCGCCCCTGGAATTCGCCAACCATATGGGCATGCCGCTGGTCGAGGGGCTGACCTTCGTGCACAACGCGCTGCGGGGCGCGGGGCTCAGGGACCGGATCAAGATCGGCGCCTCGGGCAAGCTGATCCACGCCTTCGACATCGCCCGCGCGCTGGCCATGGGCGCCGACTGGGCCAATTCGGCCCGCGGCTTCATGTTCGCCATCGGCTGCATCCAGGCGCAGGCCTGCCACACCAATCATTGCCCCTCGGGCGTGGCGACGCAGGACAAGGCGCGGCAGCGGGCGCTGGTGGTCGATGACAAATCACAGCGGGTGGCCAATTTCCACCGCAACACGATGAAGGCGCTGGGCGACATGGCGGGGGCGGCGGGCCTGTCGCATCCGTCGGATTTCCTGCCCTGGCACCTGATGATGCGCAAAAACGAGCGCGACATGGTCACCGGGCAGGAGGTCTTTCCCTACATGCCCGAAGGCTTCCTGCTGCGCGAGGATGACGAGCGTTTCGGCTACATGGCCCGCTGGCGCCGGGCCAGCCCGGACAGTTTCGAGCCCTTCGACGAAGGAGTCTAGAAGGACTCGCCCGGCACCACGACCGCCTGCAACAAGGTTACCAGCCGCGCCCGGTCCTCGGGCGCGAGCGGCGCCAACAGCGCCTCGTTCACCCCCCTGGCCGAAGCCCGCCAAGCGGGCGCCGCCTGCCGGGCGGCCTCGGTGGCAAAGATCCGGTGACTGCGGCGCGAGGCAGGGTCAGCCTCGCGGGTGACGAGCCCCGACTCGGCCAGCGCGTCCAGGTGACGGCTGATCTTCCAGGCCGGCATGGCGAAGATCGCCCCCAGTTCGGCCTGGGTCATGCCCTCGGTTTCCAGCACCGCCATCATCAGCGCGAATTGCCCCAGCGCCAGCCCATGCGGGGCGAGCGCCTGCTCCATCGAAGCCTCGAACCGTTGCGAGAGGCGCTGGACCAGCCAGCCGGCGCTGGCGTGACGGGTGGCTTTCGAGGCGGGCAGATCGTCCATGCCCCCGGGTAGCATCGGTTCATCGCTTGAGCAATATTTGCAATTGCTACTGTTGCAAAAGTTTGCGACACTGGGCCATCCCAACCCGGAGCCTGCCATGTCCCCCCGTCCCGCCCGTTACCACCCCGCCCTCGTCACGCTGCACTGGCTGATCGCCCTTCTGGTGATGCTGGCGCTGATCGCCGGCAGCCTCGTCATCTCGGACATGCCGAATACCGAGCCCGACAAGATCGATGCCCTGCGCATCCACGCGATCATGGGGGTGAGCATCGGCGCCCTGATGCTGATCCGTCTGCTGGTCCGCTGGCGCACCGCCCATCCCGCCCCGGCCAGCACCGGCATCGCCCTGGCCGACCGTCTGGCGCCGCTGGCGCATGGGGCGCTCTATGTGCTGGTGTTGCTGATGGCGGCCTCGGGCATCGCGCTGTCGGTGCAATCGGGGCTGGGCGAGGCGCTGTTCGGCACCGGCGCCCTGCCCGCCGATTTCCACGCCTTCACCCCGCGGCTGGTGCATGGGCTGATCGCCGATCTGCTGATCGCCCTGATCGTGCTGCATGTGGCGGCGGCGCTCTATCACGCGCTGGTCAGGCGCGACGGATTGCTCAGGCGCATGGGCTTCGGCGCAAGATGAGTGGGGGGCGAGGGGGCTGCCGCCCCCTCGCGCTCCCCTGCCCGGGAGGGGGCTTGCCCCCTCCCGGACCCTCCCCTGTCCCGGAAGATTGCGTATTTGGCGCAGAATGAAAGGGCTTTGCGGCGGACCCCGGCGGGCGTATATCGCCGCGCATGAGCCAGAACCCTCCCAGCCTCCGCCCAGACCTCGCGCCCCGTGCGCTGATCCAGGACGCGCCCCGTGCGGGCCAGCCGACCATCGGCATGGTCAGCCTCGGCTGCCCCAAGGCGCTGGTCGACAGCGAACGGATCCTGACCCGCCTGCGCGCCGAGGGTTACGCCATCAGCCCCGATTACGCCGGCGCCGATGCGGTGATCGTCAACACCTGCGGGTTCCTCGACAGCGCCAAGGCCGAGAGCCTGGAGGCGATCGGCGAGGCACTGCGCGAGAACGGGCGGGTCATCGTCACCGGCTGTCTGGGGGCCGAGCCCGAGTATATCACCGGCGCCCATCCCAAGGTCATGGCCGTGACCGGGCCGCATCAATACGAGCAGGTGCTGGACGCGGTGCATGGCGCGGTGCCGCCTTCGCCCGATCCCTTCATCGACCTCCTGCCCGCGACCGGGGTCAGGCTGACTCCGCGGCATTTCAGCTATCTGAAGATTTCCGAGGGCTGCAACCACAAGTGCAAGTTCTGCATCATCCCTGACATGCGCGGCCGTCTGGTCAGCCGCCCGGCGCATGCGGTGATCCGCGAGGCCGAGAAGCTGGTCGAGGCGGGGGTGCGCGAGCTGCTGGTGATTTCGCAGGACACCTCGGCCTACGGCGTCGATCTGAAACATGCCGAGGCCAAGGGGCACCGGGCGCATATCACCGATCTGGCCCGCGATCTGGGCTCGCTCGGCGCCTGGGTGCGGCTGCATTACGTCTATCCCTATCCGCATGTGCGCGACCTGATCCCGCTGATGGCCGAGGGGCTGGTGCTGCCTTATCTCGATATCCCCTTCCAGCACGCCCATCCCGAGGTGCTGAAGCGCATGGCCCGTCCGGCGGCGGCGGCGAAGACGCTGGACGAAATCGCCCGCTGGCGCGCCGATTGCCCGGAGATCGTGCTGCGCTCGACCTTCATCGTCGGCTATCCCGGCGAGACGGAAGAGGAATTCCAGACCCTGCTCGACTGGATGGACGAGGCGCAGCTCGACCGCGTCGGCTGCTTCCAATACGAGGATGTGGCGGGCGCCCGGTCGAACGCGCTGCCGGACCATGTGGCGCCCGAGCTGAAACAGGAGCGCTGGGAGCGCTTCATGGAAAAGGCGCAGGCGATTTCCGAGGCGAAGCTGGCGGCGAAAGTCGGCTCGGTGCAGGAGGTGATCGTCGACAGCGTCGATGACGAGGGCGCCACCTGCCGCACCAAGGCCGACGCGCCGGAGATCGACGGCAACCTGTTCATCGACGAGGATTTCGAGGGGCTGCAGCCGGGCGATATCGTAAAAGTGGAAGTCGAAGAGGCTTCCGACTACGATCTCTGGGGCAGATTGTTGGAAAAGTGATAGCGGTCAGAGCCCGCGAAATGTCAGCCATTCGGCGATGAGCCGCGCCAGCTCGGCCGGTTTCTGGTGGCAGATCCAGTGATCGGCGCCGGGGAGGCGGCGGATAGTCAGGTCGGGGCAATAGGCGTCGAGCCCCTCCAAACAGACCGGCAGCAACGCGGTGTCGTCCTCGCCCCAGATCACCAGATGCGGGACGGCGACGCGCCCGGCTTCGACCGGCATCGCCGGCAGGTCCAGCGGCTCGCCCGGGCGCGCCACCCGCAGGGGCGAGGCGCGATACCAGTTCAGCATGCCGGTCAGCACCCCGGGGCGGGACCATTCCGTGAGATAGGCGTCAAGAACCGGCCCGGTCAGCCAGGACATGTCCATCTTGGCCGCGAAAAGCCGCCTGAGCCCGGCGAAATCTTCGGCCGAGAGCCGCGCCTCGGCGCCCGGGTCGCGCAGATACTCGATATAGGCCGAGGCCTCGGCCTGCACCCCGCCCCGCGCCAGTTCGCGCTGGAAGGGGCCGGGATGCACCCCGTTCACCACGATCAGGGTCGAGACCAGCTCGGGCCGCCGCATCGCCAGCGCATAGCCGACCGCCGCGCCCCAGTCGTGGGCGACGACCGGGACGGGGGCGCCCAGATCCTCGATCAGCGCGGCGATATCGGCGACGAGGGGCTTGATGCGGTAGGACTCGACGCCCCCCGGCACCGGGCTTTGGCCATAGCCGCGCTGGTCGGGGGCGATGCAGTGGCGGTCCGGCAGATGCGCGGCGACGCCCGCCCAGGCGCCGCCGTATTCGGGGAAGCCGTGCAGCATCAGGACGGGCGGGGCCGAGGGATCGCCCCAGCGGTGCAGGTACAGGTCGGTCATGCGGGCAGCCTCGGGCCGCGGGCCGCGCCTGTCAACGGGGGGTGAGGAACCAACCGGCGCGGGCGCGGACCCCGGCATTGCGGTCCTCTGCCAGCCGCAAGGCCACGGCCCGGGCCGCCTGTGGGTCGAGCACGCCATAGGCTTTCAGCATCTCGGCCGCGACCTTGCGCACCTGGCTGCTGCGGTCGGCGGCGCCCAGCGCCATGACCTCGGCCACATCCGGGGTGACGCTGAGCGGACGCCGCCCCGCCGCCGGGTGATCGCCCCGCCAGCGGGGCCCTTGCGGCGCGGTGTAGCTGACCTGCCCCCCGACCAGCCACCACAGCGCCGAGGCCCGGAGCGAGGGATGCGCGGCCTCGCGCAGCAGCATCGGCAGGGCGGTGTCGAAGGCGGGATCCCGCATCAGCCGCAGGAAAAGCTGGCGCACCGCCCGGCCCTGACCGGTCCGCAGCAGCTGGATCAGCGCCACGGGCGCCCGGTCCAGAAGCGCCCGCCAGAGCCGCCGCCCGGCGGGCGAGATCCGCCAGGCACGCTCCAGGCTCTCGGCCCTTGCCAGCGCCACCTCGGCCGCGACCACGGGCGGGATCGCGGGCAGATGCCGGGCAAGCTGCGTCTCGGCGAGGTGGCGGACCTCGGGCACCCAATCATCGAGCCGGGCGAGCAGCGCGGCAAGGTCGAGGGGATGCGCTGGCAGCGGCAGGCGCAGCAGGGCCGCGTCGCGGTGAAAGCCGTTCGGGGAATGGATCAGCAGCCAGGCGAGCGCCGGGTTGCGGGCCAGCAGCGCGCCCATCGGCACCGAGGGGTAGAGCGCCCCGGCCACGGCCCTGAGGCCTCGGGCCGTGGCGGGATAATCGGCCAGCGGCGCGGCGCGGGCCGCGGCCAGCAGCGCCGCCAGCGCGCCCTCGTCCACCGTTCCGGCGGCGAGCGAGGCGGCGAGGCGCGGGCTTTGGGCGGTGGGATCGGGCGGGATCATGCGGCCACGTTAGCTGATCCGCCCGCTCAGCGCCGCACATTCGTTGCGGGCAGGCGGACGCAGAGGATGCGCGCGTCGATCCCGACCGTGGCGCCCGGCTGCGGGAAGACCGGGGCCAGGTAGCAGATCGGCGCGACGGCCGCTGCGGGCAGCGGCGAGAGGATCGGCAGCAGCAGGGCGGACAGGAGGGACAGGCGGGTCATGGCGAGGCTCCGGCAAGGGGTTGCGATCAGGGCGGCGATGGGATGAACCTGACAGGCCCTCGCCGCCCGCGCGGTTCCCGCGGGCACAACCCGACCGGAGCCCGCCATGATCCGCCCCGCCACGCCCGACGATCTGGACCGCCTGCTGGCCATGGTCCATGCGCTGGCCGCCCATCACGGTGACCCGGCCGCCTGCACCCGCGAAGCGCTGGAGCGGGACGTTTTCGGGCCCGGGGCCTTTCTGAGCGTGCTGATCGCCGAGGGCGGCTATACCGCGCTCTACCCCGTCGCGCAGCTGCATTGGGGCGTGAGGGGGATGGAGATGCATCACCTCTTCGTCGATCCCACCCGACGCAGCAGCGGGCTGGGCAAGGCGCTGGTCGAGGCGGCGATCGCGCAGACCCGGGCGCAGGGCGGGCGGTTCCTCGCGCTCGGCACCCATCCCGGCAACGACAAGGCGCGCGCCTTCTACACCGCGCTGGGGTTCGAGCCCTTCCACCCCGGCGCCCGGATGCGGGTCAAGTTCTGACTTGCACCCGGCGCCCGGAACGCCAAGATCGCCCCACCTGAAGGAGAACCCCATGCCCAAAGCCTTTTGGGTCGCGCATGTCGATGTGGACGACCCCGAGATCTATGCCAAATACCGCGAGGCCAATGCCGAGCCCTTCGCCAGATATGGCGCGCGCTTCATCGTCCGGGGCGGGCCGCAGGTCCAGCGCGAGGGCCAGACCCGGGCGCGGACCGTGGTGATCGAATTCCCCGACCTCGCCGCCGCCACCGCCTGTTTCGACAGCCCCGAATATCAGGCGGCCAAGGCGATCCGCGATCCGATCTCTTCGGCCGATCTGGTCATCGTCGAGGGTTACGAGGGCTAGTCAAGCGCCCCGCCCCGCCCTATACCCGCGGCGTTCCCGCGACGGATAAGCAGATGCGCAGCGCCACGATCACCCGCAAGACCTCGGAAACCGAAATCAGCGTCACGCTGGATGTCGACGGCTCGGGCCGCTACGACAACCAGACCGGCGTCGGTTTCTTCGACCACATGCTGGACCAGCTGGCCCGGCACGCGCTCTTTGACCTGACGGTCCGGGCGGATGGCGACCTGCATATCGACGACCACCACACGGTCGAGGATACCGGCATCGCCATCGGTCAGGCGCTGGCCAAGGCGCTGGGCGACAAGCGCGGGATCCGCCGCTATGGCGAATGCGCGCTGCCGATGGACGACGCGCAGGTGCGTTGCGCGCTGGATCTGTCGGGGCGGCCGTTTCTGGTCTGGAACGTGGCGCTGCCGACGCAGAAGATCGGCACCTTCGATACCGAACTGGTGCGCGAATTCTTCCAGGCGCTGAGCACCCATGGCGGGATCACCCTGCACCTTGACCAGGTGCATGGGGTCAACAGCCACCACATCGCCGAAGCCGCCTTCAAGGCCGTGGCCCGCGCCCTGCGCGACGCCTGCGAGGTCGATCCGCGCAAGGCGGATGCGGTGCCCTCGACCAAGGGCACGCTGTAACAGGCGCGCCAACCGCCGGTTCCCGTGGCGCGCGGCGCCCTGCCCCGGCGGTGGTGCGGTTTCTGGGGGTTGCAGGCGTATTTGCGGCAGAATGAAAAGCGGGCGCCGGGTTCTGGACGCGGTGCGGCGCCTGCGCTAGGGGGAAGGTCGCACAAGGGGTTTCAGCCATGCTCACCGTCCTCGTCGATTATGAATCCGGCAACCTGCATTCGGCGCAGAAGGCTTTCGAGCGGATGGCGGCCGAGAGTGGCGGCGGCGAGGTGCGGGTGACCAACCGCCCCGAGGAGGTGCTGGCCGCCGACCGTATCGTCCTGCCCGGCGACGGCGCCTTTCCCGCCTGCAAGCGCGAGCTTCTGGCCGCCACCGGCATGGTCGATGCGCTGGAAGAGGCGGTGATCCGGCAGGGCAAGCCCTTCCTCGGGATCTGCGTCGGCATGCAGCTCTTGGCCACCGCGGGGCATGAATACCAGACCACCCCGGGCCTTGGCTGGATCGGCGGCGACGTGGTGCGGATCACGCCCGGGGACCCGGCGATGAAGGTGCCGCATATGGGCTGGAACGACATGACCCTTGATCGGCCGCATCCGGTGCTGGCGGGGCTGGCGACGGGCGATCACGCCTATTTCGTCCATTCCTACCGCTTTGAGGTCGCCGATCCGGCGCATCTGCTGGCCCATGTCGATTACGGCGGGCCGGTCACCGCCATCGTCGGGCGCGACAATATCCTCGGCACCCAGTTCCACCCGGAAAAGAGCCAGTCGGCGGGCCTTCGCCTGATCGCCAATTTCCTGCGCTGGAAACCCTGAGACGGGCGCCAAACCCGGTTCCCGTACCGCCCTTCCTTTGCTAGATGTGGCAAAAAAGCAGGCGGCAGAAAAGCGGGCGGCAGATGGCACAGGCACAACCACACGAGCGGATCCAGTATATCGTCGAGGGCGGGCACCGCCTCTCGGGCGAGATCGAGCCTTCGGGCAACAAGAACGCGGCGCTGCCCATCGTGGCGGCGGCGCTGCTGACGGACGAGCGGGTGGAGCTCACCAACGTTCCCCGCATCCGCGACATCGAGGTGCTGGTCGAGCTGATTCAATCGGTCGGCGCCGAGGCCCGGTGGCTGGGCCGCAACCATCTGGAGATCCGCGCGGCGACCCTGCGCCCGGCCGATCTGGACCCCGAGCTTTGCGCCCGGGTCCGGGCCTCGATCCTGCTGGCGGGGCCGATGCTGGCCCGCTGCGGCGAGGTCACGCTGCCGCCGCCGGGGGGCGATGTCATCGGCCGCCGCCGGGTCGACACCCATTTCCTGGCGCTGCAGGAGCTGGGCGCCGAGATCAAGACCAACGGCCATTACGCCTTCCGGGCCGGGAAACTGGTCGGCAAGGACGTGTTCCTGGACGAGCCTTCGGTCACCGCGACCGAGAACGCGCTCTGCGCCGCGGTTTACGCCGAGGGCACGACGATCCTGCGGAACTGCGCCTCGGAGCCGCATGTGCAGGACCTCGCGCGGTTCCTGATCGCCATGGGGGCCGAGATCGAGGGCATCGGCACCAACACGATGACCATCCACGGCGGCCGCAAGCTGCGCGGCTGTTCGCACCGGATCGGCCCCGATCATATCGAGGTCGGCTCGCTGATCGGTCTGGCGGCCGTCACCAAATCCGAGATCACCATCAAGAATGCCGGCACCGAGCATCTGCGCTCGACCCTGATGGGGTTCGAGCGGCTGGGCATCCGCTGCCAGATCAAGGGCGATGACCTGCATATCCCCGCGGATCAGGAGATGAAGGTGCAGGCCGATTTCGGCGGCCATATCCCGACGATTTCCGACCAGCCCTGGCCCGCCTTCCCGGCCGATACCATGTCGATCGCCATCGTCACCGCCTCTCAATGCGAAGGGGTGGTGATGCTGTTCGAGAAGATGTTCGAAAGCCGGATGTTCTTTGTCGACAAGCTGATCGCCATGGGCGCGCGGATCGTGCTCTGCGACCCGCACCGGGCCATCGTCGCCGGACCCTCGCAGATGCGCGGCTCGCGGCTGGAGAGCCCGGACATCCGCGCCGGCATGGCCATGCTGATCGCGGCGATGTGCGCCGAGGGGACCTCGACCATCAACAACGCCCAGCAGATCGAGCGCGGTTACGAGCGCATCGACGAGCGGCTGAACGCGATGGGGGCGAAGATCACCCGGGTTCCGCCCCGGGCCTGAGCCCCTTGCGATGACCCGAAGGCCCGCCCGACCGGCGGGCCTTTTGCGGTGCGGCTCAGGCGGCGGGGTCGCTCGCGTCCCGCACCCAGCCCGCGATCAGCGCCGCCACCGCGTCGCTGTTCTTTTCCAGCATCATCGCATGGCCGTTGCCGCGAAGCCCGTGTTCTTCCAGCCGGACATGATCGCAGCCGACGCCCGCCTGTCGCAGGAAATCGACGGTGCCGTGGTTGTCATGCGCCATCCACGAAGCCTCGGCGGTGAAGATCGTCACTGGCACCTGTGCGAGGCGCGGCAATTGGCGGGCGGGTTCGGCCTGCACCAGACATTCCAGATCGCCGGCCCGGGCCGGGGCGCGGTTCTCGCGGGCGATGTCCTCGGGGCTGGCGGCGGGCGGCTCGAAGCTCAGCGGCGCGGCGGTCAGGCCCCAACTGAGCGTCCCCGTCGGGCGCGAGGCGAAGGGCGGGCCGACCGGCTCGACCGCCAGCAGCGCCCGCACCAGATCGGGGCGCGCATCCGCCGCCAGCCAGCCGGTCGGCGCCCCGGCGCTGTGGGTCAGCACCACGGCAGGGCCGATCCGTTCCAGGAGTTCCACCAGCCCCCGCTGGCAATCGAGGTGATGGCGGCCAAGGTCGGTCATCATCGGGCCGGAGCCCGCCAGAAAGGCGTCGAAACCCGGATCGCCCGGCCGCCCGCCGTCCGGCCATTGGTCATGGCGCGCGGCGCTCGGGTATTGCTCGGGCCAGCCCTCGGGCCGGGTAAAGGCGCGTTCGATGAAAGCGGGCGGCGGCAGCGGGCCCATGGCGCCCATCGCGTCCGGGTGATGCGGCGAGCGACCGTGGCCGGGGCGGTCCACCACATAGACCGGATGGCCGGCCCGGACGAAATGCTGCACCCAGCCCGGGCGGCCATCGGCGGTGCCCAGCATGTCGAGCCCCTGCCCGCCCCCGCCATGCACCAAGACCAGCGGCGTGCGGTAGCCCAGCGCGGCCGGGATCCAGTATTCCACATACATCTGCCCGCGGATCGCCGGGCCGCCCGCCGTCTCGACCCATTCGATCCCGGTCCAGAAGAAGCCCTGCGCGGCAAGCGTCAGGGGCGCGGGGCTGGCGGCGTGGAGGTCCTCGGGACGGAAGGAACGGGTCATCGGCAACCTGCGGCGCAAGAAAGGGGGAGGCCCGCCGCCCCCAGGGAGAGGCGGCGGGCGGACACGTCAGGCCCGGGCGGGCTTTGACGCGGGCTCGGAGATCAGCGTGCCATCGGCGCGCCGCGGGTTGGTGATCGGCGTCAACTCGCGTTCCAGCTTGGCGCGGAGCGGCTCGACGCGTTTGGACAAGGCCAGCCGCTCGCCCAGTTCTTCCTTGGTCTGATCGACCAGAAAGCCCGGACCGGCGCTGGTCAGCTCGATGATCGCCGGGGTGTTGGTATAGCAGGAATCAAAGACGTGATGGTCATAGACCGGCGTGGTCCTCAGCGGCCCTTCGTTCGAGAAATCGCGCCAACCCTGCAGGTTCTCCTCGGCATCGAGCGCCAGGTGATGCCAGACGCCGACCGCGATCTCCTGAAACGGCAGCGGGTTCGGCGCGGGGTTGGAATACCAGCGCGACGAGCGCGTGGTGCCCTGCAACTCGTACCGGCCGAGGCCGTCGTTGCGGGTGAAGCCCATGTGCTCGGCATAGGGCGCGATCTCGTCCAGCGAGGCGTTGGTGCGGATCCCCTCGATCCCGGTGACGCGGAAATCGGCCGGGATATCCGAGGCCGGGAAAGCCTGCGGCGGATCGCTCGCATCGGTGGCGATCAGCTCGACATTGTGGCCCTCGGGGTCCTGGAACACCAGCCGGCGGGGCTGGGTCGGGTCCAGACGGATCAGCTCGCTATAGACTTGCTCCTGCGTCAGGCGGTCCATCCAGTAATCAAGCGCGGCATGGCTTTTCACCCGCAGGATAGCCGCGTGATGGTTGCCCTTGCCGGGCAGTCCGCGGGGGAATTCCTTGAATTCCAGAAAGGTGACGACGCTGCCGACATCGCCGTCGGTATTGCCGAAATAGGTGTGGTAGCGGAAGGTCGTCTCGAAGTTCAGCGTCTTCTTGACGAAGCGCAACCCCATGATCCGGCTCCAGAAATCCACATTCGCAGTAACGTCGGCGGTGATGCCGGTGATGTGGTGATTGCCGTTGAGAGGCCGGTTCGGCCGCGTCGGCCTTGCGTCAGTCTTGGGCATCAGGGTTCCTCCCGCTGTGCTGTGTTGATCGACTCGGGCGCCGCGGCCGCTGGTGGCCGCGGCCGAAGCTCAGGCCTTGGGTTGGGCGTCCAGCACCCGCCGGGCGATGCGGAAGCATTCGACCCCGCAGGGCACGCCGCCGTAGATCGCCACGACATGGATCGCGGCGCGCACCTGCTCGCGGCTGACGCCGTTGTTGAGCGCACCCTTGAGATGGGTTTCCCATTCCGACCAGCGGCCCAGAACCCCCAGCAGCGCCAGGTTCATCAGGCTGCGGGTCTTGGGGTCGATGGCCTCGTCCCCCCAGCCGAAGCCCCAGCACCAGGCTGTCATCGCCTCCTGGAACGGGCGCGAGAAATCGTCGGCCGCGTCGAGATTGCGCTGGACATACTCGGCCCCCAGCGTGGCCTTGCGGGCGGCGAGACCGTCGGCGAAGTGATCGGATGACATGGCCTGTGTTCCTTCCTGGCTGTCTGTCTGTAGGGTCGCGGCCCCGCTTGGGGCGGGATCAGCGAATGATGAACGGGTTGGCGACGGAGGTTTCGGTGGCGATCCAGACGGATTTCACCTGCAGGTATTCCTTGATCGACTCCATCCCGCTCTCGCGGCCGATGCCGCTGCGTTTGTAGCCGCCAAACGGCGAGGTGTAGCTGACCGCGCGGTAGGTATTGACCCAGACGGTGCCCGCCTTCAGCCGTTCGGACAGCCTGAGCGCCCGGCCCATGTCGCGGGTCCAGACCCCGGCGGCCAGGCCGAAGGGGATGTCATTGGCGATGGCGATGGCCTCGGCCTCGTCCTCGAAGGGAATGACGGCCAGCACCGGGCCGAAGACCTCTTCCTGGGCGATGCGCATGGCGTTGTGGACGCCGGTGAAGATGGTCGGCTGCACGAATTGCCCGCCCGGCGCCCCCTCGACCGGCCCGCCACCCAGCACGCAACGCGCGCCTTCGTTGCGGGCAATCTCGATATATTCCAGCACCTTGCGGTATTGCGGCGGGGTGGTGACGGGGCCGACATGGGTCTCCGCCGCCATCGGATCGCCGATCCTGGCCGCGCCCGCCACCTCGACCAGCCGTTCGACGAAACGGTCGTGGATCGAGCGTTGCAACAGCAGGCGCGAGCCGGCGATGCAGGTCTGCCCGGTGGCGGCGAAGATGCCCGAGATCGCGCCCATCACCGCCGCTTCCAGATCGGCATCCTCGAAGACGATGTTGGGCGACTTGCCCCCCAGTTCCAGCGAGACCGGCTTGATCTGCCGCGCCGCCGCCTCATAGACCCGGGCGCCGCCGATGTCGGAGCCGGTGAAGGCGATTTTCGCCACCTCCGGGTGATTGACCAGCGGCGCGCCCGCTTCCGCGCCGAAGCCGGTCACGGTATTGACCACGCCTGCCGGGAACCCGGCCTTGGCAAAGAGCGGCATGAATTCCAGCGTCGAGGCCGAGGTGAATTCCGAGGGCTTTATAACCGCCGCATTCCCCGCCGCCAGCGCCGCGCCAAGCTTCCACGCGAGCAGCAAGAGCGGCGAGTTCCAGGGGGTTATCATCCCCACCACGCCCAACGGCTCGTAGCGGGTGAAATTGAAGACACCGGCCTTGTCCGAGGGGATCACATGCCCCTCGATCTTGTCGGCCAGCCCGCCGAAATAGCGATACCATTCCGCGATATAGCCGGTCTGAGCGCGCATCTCGGCATAGAGCTTGCCGTTGTCGCGGACCTCGATCTCGGCCAGATGGTCGGCGTGGCCCTCGATCAGATCGGCCAGCCGCACCAGCGCCTTGCCGCGCGCCGTCGCGGTCAGCGCCGCCCAGTCGGCCTGCCCCGCAACCGCCGCCTCGACCGCGCGCGCCACATCGGCGGCATCGCCCCGGGCGATCTCGGCCCAGGGTTTGCCGGTATAGGGGTTCGCGGTTTCGAACCAGCGGCCGGCGATGGGGTCGACATACTCGCCGGCGATGAAATGTCCGTAGCGCTGCATCGGCTCACTCCTTCGGATCGGCGTCGAGCCGGGCGGCAATGCCCTCGAGCCCGGGCGCGGCGGCGGGATAGCGGCCGAGGACCAGCGGATCATGGCCCGGGATCACCCCCCGGCGGTCGCTGGCCAGCGCATAGAGCCGGTCATAGCCTTCCAGCGTATCCGCGAGGCTGTGCAGGATCGGGAAGGCGCGCCCGGTCTCCATGTTGGAATAGAAATGGCTCGCGTCCGAGGCCAACACCATCCAGCCGCGCCGGGTCATCACCCGCACCACCTGCAAGCCCTTGGAATGCCCGCCGATCTTGTGAAGCGTCAGGCCCGGGGCCAGCTGGCTGTCGCCGTCATGAAAGGTCACGCGGCCGTCGAAGACCTTGCCCACCATGTCGGTGACATCCTCCTTCTCGAAGGGATGGCGCAGCGCGCCGTGGCACATGCAGCGCCCGGTGCAATATTCCATCTCGGCGTCTTGCAGGTGGTAGCGCGCGCGCGGGAACAGCGCGTGATTACCGCAATGGTCGAAATGCATATGCGAGAGGATCACATCCTCGACCGTGTCGGGGTTGATGCCCAGCGCGCTCAGACCCTCGCCCGGGCAGCGCAGATGCGCGCGGCCGCGCTTCTCGCCCGTGGCCTTGTCGTAACCCGTGTCCAGGACGAAGGTCCGCCCGTTACCCCGGATCGCCCAGACGAAGTAGTCGAGCGGCATCGGCCCGTCGTGCGGATCCCCGCCCAGATGGTTCCCGGCCGCCGTCGCCGCGGCGTTATGGCCGTATTTGACGGCGAAGACCTCGTAGGGTTCGATCGACATGGCCCGCCCTCAGCCCTGCGGCGCCTGGGCGGCGGCGTAATCGGCGTCGCTGACCAGTTCCAGCCAATCGGCGACCTGGCCGTCCTCGCTTTCCTGCATCGAGATATGGGTCATGGCGACGGTCGAGGTGGCGCCGTGCCAATGCTTGACGCCGGGCGGGATCCAGATGCTGTCACCGGGGTTGATGACCTCGGCCGCCGCACCCCAGCGCTGGATCAGCCCCTGCCCCGCGGTGACGAACAGCGCCTGCCCCATCGGATGCGTGTGCCAAGCGGTGCGGGCGCCGGGCTCGAAGGTCACGACATTCGAGGACAAAAGCCCCGGCTTCGGCATCTTGACGATCTGGTCCTGCCAGACGGCGCCGCTGAAGCGGCTGGCCGGCGCCCGGAACGAGGCCCGGGTCCCGCTGCGCGAGATCTCGATCATGGTATCCCTCCCTGTCGCCCCGCCGGAGCGGGGTCCTCCCGGGCGGAAGGCGCCGCGCGCCGCCCGCCGGGGCAATGCTCAACCGCGCGCCTGAACCCCGGCGCGCTCTTCCGTCAGGGTGACGATGCGGGTGAAATCCGACCCCGCCCCCAGTTTCTCCAGCGCCTCGTCCCAGGCGGCCAGCACCGAGCGGCAGCCCGGCAGGTCGAGGCCCAGCTCCTCGGCCGTGCGCACGAAAAGCGCCACGTCCTTCTGCATCAGCCCGGTGTGGAAGCCGTAGTCGAAGGCCCCGTTGAGGATGGATTGCGGGAATTTCTGCATCGTCGCGGTGTTGCGGCCGCTGCCGGCGTTAATCACCTCGACCACGGTGCGGGCGTCGATCCCGGCCTTCACGCCCATGACCACCGCCTCGGACGAGAGCGTCATCGCCGCCGCCGACAGGCAATTGTTCACCAGCTTCATGGTTTGGGCGAGCCCGGGCTCGGCACCGATATAGAAGGGCTTGCCCAGCGCCTTCAGCATGTCCTGCAGATCGTCGAAATCCTCGCGCGGGCCCGAGAACATCACCGCCAGCGTCCCGGCCACGGCACCGCCGACCCCGCCGCTGACCGGGCTGTCCAGCCAGCGCACACCCCGCGCGCCCAGCGCAGCCGAGAGTTCGCGCGACTTCTGCGGCCCGGTGGTCGACAGGTCGATCACCCGGCGCAACGCCTTGCCCTGCAACTGGCGGCCGACCGCCTCGACAATCGGCGGCGTCGGCAGCGACAGGAACACCGTATCGACCGCATCGCTCAGAGCCTCGGCACTGGCGACCGACCGCGCGCCGGCTTCGACCAGGGATGCCACCGCCGCCGCATTGGCGTCGTGGATCACCAGATCGAAGCCCGCCGCCATCAGCCGCTCCGCCATCGGACGGCCCATGTTCCCAACCCCGATGAAGCCGATCGTTCTGCCCATTCCCGTTCCTCCAGAATCTCTATCATCATACTATAATACAATATTCCCATCCGCAACGCCTGACCGCCAAGTTCTTTTCAAAGCGGTGTTTTTTTGCTGATCGGCAACGGGGATTGCGGCCTCCGGCATGGGAAAGGGGGCGACCGACATGGTCGATCGCCCCCTGCCATTGGCCCAGGATGCGGGCGGCGGCGGTCAGTTCGCCGCGGCCTCGATCTCGGCCAGGACGGCGTTGTATTCGGCAACGAAGGCGTCATAGACCGCCTGCCCGTTGTCGGTCTCGGCCAGCCAGGTCTCGGTGATCGGCGCCAGACGCTCCAGCCAGAGCGCGCGTTCTTCATCGGGCAGCGAGTATTGGTGCAGCGTACCCGCTTCGATCAGCTGGTCGTTGAACTGCGCGCGCAGCACGTCCTGTTCACGGCCCAGGTGCCGCGAGAGCCGCTCGCCGCTCCAGGCGTCGATCGAGGCGCGGGCCTCGGGTTCGAGATTGGCGTAGCTGTCGCGGTTCATGATGAAGGCGATGACCGACAGGCCGAAGGACACGTTGTCGACCTCGTATTCCAGCATCTCGTTGAAGCGGAAGACCACGAGCGAGTTGCCGTTGCCCACCGCCCCGTCGACGACGCCGCGGCTGATCGCCTGATAGGCCTCGCTGAACGAGATCGAGACGGGCGAGGCGCCCAGAGCGGTCAGTGCCGCCGAGGTCTCGCGCCCGGTCGAGCGGACCCGCATCCCGGCCAGATCGTCGAGCGATTGCACGGGCGTGCGCGAATAGAGCGACAGCGCCATCGGCGTATAGAGGCCCAGCACATGCACCTGCTCGAAGGTGTCGTCCAGCATCCCCTGTTCATAGAGCCGCCAGAGCGCGGCCGAGGCGGCCTCGGCGTTCGACGCCAGACCCGGCAGCGAGGCGACGGCGGTGCGCTGGAACGGCAGGCCGGTGGCATAGGTAATCATGTTGCCGATATCGGCCACACCCGCCGTCACCCGGTCCCACATGTTGTCGGCCGCGGCGAAGGGCGGCGGATAGGGCGCGACCTCCAGCGTGCCGTTCGAGCCCTCGTTCAGGGCGTCGATCCAGGGCTGATAGCAGCAGCGCATGATGATGCTGTCGGGCGCCTGCGCCGTGGCGAAGCGCAGGTGCTGCTGCGCGGGCGCCGCCATCGGCAGCAGCGACAGGGCCAGCGCCGCGGTCAGGCTGCGGGCGAACCGGCGGCTCGCGGTCTTTGTCTTGGTCGTCATGGTCTCTCCTCCCAGAGTGAATTGGCCGACCGGCGCGCGCCGGATCGGATCTTGGCCCCGCCCGCCCCTAAAGGCTGGACTGCATCGAGCGGGCAAACGGGACCTGCGCCCGAACGGCGTCGGGATCGGTCGCGAGGCGGCGCACGGCCTGCAACTGGCTGTCCAGCAGGCTCCCTTCATGCGCGTGAAAGATCATCTGCTTGTTCTGGACCGCGCGGGGCGAGGCGATCTCCAGGAAGATCCGGCGCCTGTCGTCGGAATAGCGGTCCAGAAGGTCGGGCGAGGCGCCCTCGTTGACGATGGCGTTGAGGATGTCGAGCAGGAAATAGAGGTCCAGCAGCCCCGAGGTCAGGCCCAGCCCCCCGGTCGGGTTGGTGATATGCGCCGCGTCGCCCGCCAGAATCACCCGCCCCACCCGCATGGTGTCGGCGCAGCGCTGGTGCATCCGGTAGGGGGAATATTGCACCAGCTCGTAATCCTCGACCCCCGGGGCATAGGCCCGGTAGAAGGCGTCGATCCGCTCGGTCACCGTCTCCAATGGTTGGGTCGCATCCTCCATGAAGGTGACGCGCCACAGGTCGGACGTGTCGAGCTTGGCGATGATCGCGCCATGCACGTCGTCCATCACCATATTGGCCCGCGCATAGCCGAAGGATTCGAACGGCAGCCGGACATTGGTGGCGATGAACCGCTCGGGATGGGTGATGCCGAAGAAATTGAGCTTCAGCGCCGTCTCGCGCACCGTGCTGCCGCCGCCGTCGGCGCCGATCAGCCAGTCGAACCGCTCGACCGTCTCGCCCGCCGGCCCCGACAGTCGCGCGGTGACGCCGCTGGTATCCTGCGTCAGATCGGTGAGACGGGTCGCGAAACGGACCTCGGCGCTGGCGAAGCGCTCAAGGTGACGGCAGGCGATGCGGGCCAGATCGTTCTGGCCCAGATGCAGGTTGAAGGCATAGGGCGCGACCTCGGCCAGAGGCGCCAGCGACCAATGGATGCGTTCGTTGGTGCGAAACACGAAATGGCAGTAATCCTGCTTGGCGAAGCCCGTCTCCAGCGCCTCGTCCAGGATGCCCAGCCGCTTCAGCCCCTCCAGCACGTACCAGTGATAGACCGCGGCGCGGGGGGAATCGACGATATCGGGCTCGGCCTCGACCAGCGTGACCCTGAGGCCGCGCTGCGCAAGGCCCAGCGCGGTCAGGAACCCGACGGGCCCGCCTCCGACGACCAGGACGTGCTGCATCTCGACCCTCCGGTTAGTGATACAATAATACGATATGCTAGATAGCGGGATGCCGTGCTGTCAATCGCGCATCGCGCCCGAAAGCCACAATAAAACGGCCTGATTTCAGCGCCTTGCGCAGGGCGAACACCGCCCTGCCCCGGGCCCGGCGAATCGCCCGGGTCAGAGGAACCCGGGCAGCCAGAGGATCAGCATCGGGAAGCCGATCAGCAGCGCCAGCTTGATAAGGTCGGCCACCAGAAAGGGCATGACCCCGGCATAGAGCTGGCTGAGCGGCAGTTTCGGCGCCACCGATTTCAGCATGAACAGGTTCAGGCCGAAGGGCGGGGTCATCACGCCGATCTCGACCACCACGACCATGATCACCGCCCACCAGATCGGATCGTAGCCATAGGCGCCGACGATCCCGGCGGTCAGGCTGGCGGTAATCATCATGATCGCCATGCTGTCGAGGATGAAACCCAGCAGGATGTAGCCCGCGCACAACATGACCACGATCACCCAGCCCGGCGCGTTCAGCCCGGCGATGGCGTCGGTCATCGCCGTCGACAGCCCGGTTGCCGAGAAGAGGAAGGTGGTAATCAGCGCGCCGATGATCAGGAAATAGATCATCGAGGTCGAGCGCGTGGTCTCGGCCATGACCTTCCAGAACCCGCCGCCCTTCAGACCGCCCCTGAGCACCAGGATGGCGAAGGCGATGACCGCGCCCAGCCCGGCGGCCTCGGTCGCGGTGCAGATGCCGAAGAAGATCCCGCCAAAGACCAGCAGGAACATCACCACGACCGGCAGCGAGCGCAGGCCGCTGGTCACGATCTCGCGCCCGTTCCAGGCCTCGCCCCTGGGCGCGGCCGAGGGGACCAGCGTCACGGTCAGGCCGATGGCGATCATGTAGAAAATGACCGTCATCAGGGCCGGGATCAGCATGGCGATATAGATCGCGCCGATGGATTGCTCGACCAGCAGCGCATAGACCACGGCCACGGTCGAGGGCGGCAGCAACTGGCCCAGCGTCCCGCCCGAGGTGATGGCGCCCGCCGCCAGTTTCGGCGAATAGCCGCGGCGCTCCATCTCGGGATAGGCGACCGAACCGATGGTGGCGACGGTGGCGACAGAGGAGCCGGTCAGCGCCCCGAAGCCCGCCGAGCCGCCGATCGTGGCCAGCGCCAGCCCGCCACGGAACGGCGCGAAGATGGCCTGGGCGAAGGCGTAGATGTCGCGCGACATGCCGCTCTGCACGGCGAAACCGCCCATCATCAGGAAGAACGGCACCACCGCCAGATCGAGGCTGATGAGCAGGCCCTTGGTCTCGGCCCCGGCGATGTTGATGGCCTGCATCGGGCCGAAGATGCCGAGGATCCCCAGCGTGGCGCAGGCGGTGAGCGCCGCGGCCAGCGGCACATAGAGCAGCATCAGCACCCAGAGGAGCCCGACCAGCGCCGCCGCCGCCGTCAGCATGTTCATCAGGAAGAAGGTCTGCAGCGACAGGAACAGCCAGACCGCCCCCGCCGACAGCCCCAGCCCCAGCGCGAAGATGACGATCACGCCGACATACCAGCGGCGGGTCAGATCGGCCGACGCCCGCAGCGCCACCATCAGCTGCGCCGGGATGCAGAGGACGAAGAAAGCGGTGATGACCGAATACCACGGCCAGAGCCGCCATTGCATGATCGTGGTGACCTTGCCCTGATTGAAGGCCGAAAGCGTCTGCCGCCAGATGGCATAGGCGATCAGGGCCACGGTCACGGTGAACAGCACCGCCCCGAAGGCGCGAAGCCAGGCGATGGTCCTTGCCTTCAGCATCAGGCCCAGCAGGTCGATCTCCAGCGTCGCCCGGGCGGAAAGGCCCGCCGCCAGCACCGCGGCGATGGCGGTCGGAAAGACGGTGTGGAAGATCTCGTTTGAGCCGGGGATCGGCGCGTTGAAGATCCAGCGCAGGATCACCACGTCGAAAGTGGTGACCAGCGCCACCCCCAGCATGGTCAGGGCACCGGCGGTGGCGACGACCCGCGCCAGCCGCCCGACGCCGTCATCCATCGCCGCCAGCGCGTCGCGGACCCGGGACGGGGGCAGCGGCTCCGGAGCCGGTGCCTGCAGCGCCGGGTCGGCGGCGATCTCTCCCGTATCGGTCTCGGTCCGGGTCATCGGGGGCCTCGCTGAAAGGAAGGAGGGAACACGGAGCCCGGGCGGGCTCAGAGCGTGGATTGCAGCTGCCGCGTGAAGGTCGCCTGCGCCAGAACCGCGTCGCGATCCGTCGCCAGCCGCCGGACCTGGGTCAGTTCGCGGTCGAACCACGCGCCCTGATAGGCGTGGAACACCCGCTGCTTGTTGCGGCTGGCCTGGGGCGAGGCGATCTCCAGGAAGATGCGCCGCCGCTCGTCCGAATAGCGGTCCAGCAGATCATGCGAGGCGCCCTCGTTGACGATGGCGTTCATGATCTGGGTCAGGAAATACGAATCGAAGAGACCCGAGGTGAGGCCCAGTCCGCCGGTGGGGTTGGTGATATGCGCGGCGTCGCCCGCCAGAATTACCCGCCCGACCCGCATGGTGTCGGCACAGCGCTGGTGCATCCGGTAGGGCGAGAATTGCACGAGCTCGTAATCCTCGCGCCCCAGCCCCGGCACATAGGCCTGATAGAAATGATGAATCCGGTCGCGGATCCCCTCGAGCGGCAGGCTCGCGTCCTCCATGAAGGTGACGCGCCACAGGTCATCGCGGTCGATCTTGGCGATGATCGCGCCATAGACATCGTCCATGATCATGTTGGCCCGGGCGTAGCCGTAGGATTCGAAGGGCAGTTTCACGTTGGTGGCGACGAATCGCTCGGGCCAGGTGATGCCGAAGAAATTCATCTTCAGGATCTTCTCGCGCACCGTGCTGCCGCCGCCATCGGCCGCGATCACCCAGTCGAAGCGTTCCTCGGTCGTGCCCTCGGGGCCGTGCAGCGTGGCGGTGACCCCATGGTCGTCCTGCGCCAGGCCGGTGATCTTCGTGCCGAAGCGAATCGACGCCAGCGGGTTGGTTTGCAGCCGGCGGCAGGCGATCTCGGCCAGGTCGTTCTGGCCCAGATGCAGGTTGTAGGGATGCTTGGTGACGGAGTCGAGCGCGTCGAGCGACCAGTGGATCCGCTCGTCGGTGCGGTGGACGACGAAGCTGTAATCCTGCTTGGTGAAGCCGCGGTCCATGGCCTCTTGCAGGATGCCCAGATCCTCCAGCCCCTGCAGGACCGACCAGTGATAGACCATCGCGCGGGGCGAATTGACGATCTGCGGCTCGGCCTCGACCAGAGTCACCTTGATCCCGTAGCGGCCGGCGAGCCCCAGGGCAGTGATGAATCCCGCCGGGCCGCCGCCGGCGACCAGCACATGTTGAGTTCCCACGGGCCCCTCCCCAGGCGTGAGTATGATTGTATGATGATACTACTAAGCGCTTCGGCGCGATGTCAACCGACCTGATGCGCCCGCCCCGCCTATCCGGGGTCCACCCTGAGGTCGGGGCGAGATCGGCGGCAGTATCGAAACAGCCCGGGCGGGAAGTCAAATCAGCAGTCTCGGGGTTAACATAGCCCGACGCTATACAGTTCATCGCCGGACCGGCCACGGGCCGTGGTCAGCCCGCCCCCGCCCGCCCGCGCTGCCGCTTCGGCTATCCCACCGGCGGCAACATAGCAAACCGCTATATTGCACGGCGTTCATTTCATCACCCGGGGCGCATTCTTCGGCCATCGTTAGGGCGGGAGCTGGGAGGTCCCCCGATCATGCGTCACGCCGCGCCGAGCCCGTCCGAGGCCGAGGAATGCCTGTCGCCGCTTGGCGCCTTCCGGGCCCGCATTGCCCGGGGCCCGGCCGCGGCCGATCCGTCGCAGGCCCGGCTGGTGGCGGCGATGATGGCGGTGGCGGACCATCTGCAAGCCCTGATGGACGAGCTGCGCCCGGATGCCGAGGATCTGCGGGCGCTGGTCGGCTTCCTCACGGATGTGGGCTATCACACCGACCCGCGGCGCCAGGAATGGGTGCTGCTGGCCGATGCGCTGGGGCTTTCGGCCGCGGTCGAGGATCTGAACGCCCCCCGTCCGCCGGGTGCCACGCCGAACACTCCCGCCGGGCCGTTTTACCGCGCCGACGCGCCCGAGGTGCCGCTGGGCGGCAACCTCTCGCTCGACGGGCGGGGCGAGGCGATGGCAGTCACGGGCCGGGTCACCGGGCTGGACCATTCCCCCGTCGCGGGCGCGCTGGTCGAGGTCTGGCACGCCAATGCCCAGGGTCTTTACGAGAATCAGGAACCCGACCTGCAGCCCGAATTCAACCTGCGCGGCCGCCTGACCGCCGACGAGCGCGGGACCTTCGCCTTCACCACGATCCGGCCCGCGGGCTACGCCCTGCCCGGCGACGGGCCGGTGGCGGCGCTGCTGACCCGGCTGGGCCTGTCGCTCGACCGGCCCGCGCATCTGCATTTCCGCGTCTCGGCCCCCGGGTTCCAGACGCTCACCACCCAGATTTTCGACCGGGCGGATCCCGCTATCGGTCGGGATGCCGTCTTCGGGGTCAAACCCGAACTTCTGGCCGAGTTCCGCATGCTGGCGTCCCCCGATGGATTCCGCCGCCATGCGCTCGACCTCAACCTCGTGCTCTGTCCTGAGGGGCAGCGCGCATCCGGCCCAGTGGGAGGAGCCCGACTATGAGCCAAATCAGCGGTTATCATCACCTGACCATGTCAACCGACGGTGCCCAGGAAGACTTTGACTTCTACACCAAGGACCTCGGCCTGCATTCGGTCAAGCGCACCGTGCTGTTCGACGGCGTGATCCCCGTCTATCACCTGTACTACGGCTCGCCCAATGGCGATGCCTCGACCATCATCACCACCTTCCCGTTCCGCAAACCCGGCGTCTATGGCCGCCGCGGCACCAACCAGGCCCGCACCATCATGCAGGCCATCCCGATGGGCGCGGCCGATTTCTGGGTCGACCGGCTGAACGGCCGCGGCATCGAGGCCAAGAAGATCACCCGCTTCGGCGCTGACCGCGTGGCCTTTGCCCATCCCTGCGGCATCCCGCACGAGCTGGTCGAAAGCGACAGCGACCCGCGCGAGCCGATCACCAATGACGTGCAGGGCATCGGCAAGGCGCATGGCATCAAGGGGATCTACGGCGGTCTGGTCGCCTGTTTCGACCGCACGGCGATGGATGACTTCCTGACCATCGCGCTCCCCCTGACCAAGGAGGCCGACAACCACGAAGGCACCGTCTACCGCGTGCCGGATGCCAATGGCGTCATCCAGCGGGTCGAGGTGATCGACGACCGCAGCTCGCCGCAGGGGACCTGGACGCTCTCGGGCGGGACCATCCACCACATCGCGCTGAACACCGGCGACGAGGAAAGCCAGCTGAAACTGCGCGCCCATATCGAGGGGCTGGGCTTCACCGACATCTCGGAACAGAAGGACCGGATGTACTTCAAGTCCTGCTACGTCCGCTCGCCGGGCGGGGCGCTGTTCGAACTCGCCTGGACCACGCCCGAGGGCTGGGCCAAGGACGAGGCCCCCGGCGAGATCGGCAAGACGCTCGTGTTCCCGCCGTGGTTCAAGAATCGCGAGGACGAGCTGCGCTCGGGTCTGGAAGAGGCCGCGTTCGTCTGATGGCCCAGACCGGCCCCCTGCGGCGCGGCGCGCTGGGCCCCGGGGCGAAGGCGCTTTGCGTCTTCGTCCACGGCCGCAGCCAGTCGCCCGAAGAAATGGAAAGCCATGTGCTGGCGCGGCTCGACGCGCCGGGGGTGGCTTTCCATCTGCCCCGCGCCGAGCGCGGCGCCTGGTATGACGCGAAGGCGGTGGACCCGCTGGTGCCCGAATGCCGGGTGCAGCTTTCCGCCTCGCTCACCCAGCTGGGCGCCGAGATCGCCGCCTTCCGCGCCGAGTATCCCGGTCTGCCGCTGTTGCTGGCCGGGTTCTCGCAGGGGGCGTGCCTGTCGCTGGAATACGCCTTTTCGGGCGCCCCCGCGCCCGAGGCGCTGGCGGCGCTGACCGGCTGCCGGGTCGGCACGCCGGGTTGCACCCGCGACGACGCCCTGCCCCGGGGCCTGCCGGTCTATCTGACCGGTGGCGACGCCGATCCCTGGATCCCGGTCCATGCCTTCGCCGAGGCCGCGCAGGCCCTGGGGATGCGCGGCACGCGGCTCAGGGCGGACCTCTTCCCCGGCCGCGGCCACGAGGTCGCCGGGGCGGAAATCGCCATGCTCGGGTCGCTGCTGGCCGATCTGGTCGCGGGCCGTGCGCCCGCCCTGGCGGCCCCGCGCTGAGAACGACGCCGGGATGCGGCGCCGGGAGGGCGCCGCATCCCGCCAAGACGACGAGACGGCACTGCAACCAAGGGAGGATTACCATGTTCACGAGACGCAGATTCCTGACCACCACCTCGGCGACCGGGCTCACGCTCGCCGCCTCGGGCCTTGCCGCGCCTGCCATCGCCCAGGGCCGCAAGATCAAGCTCGGCTATGTCTCGCCGCAGACCGGGCCGCTGGCCGGTTTCGCCGAAAGCGACGCCTATAACATCGCCCGGTTCCTCGCGACCGAGGCGGGCCAGAATTTCGAGGTCATCGTCAAGGACAGCCAGTCGAACCCGACCCGCGCCGCGGATGTGGCCAAGGATCTCATCATCTCGGACGAGATCGACCTGATGCTGGTCGCCTCGACGCCCGAGAACACCAACCCCGTCGCCACCACCTGCGAGGCCGAGGGGATCCCGGTCATCTCGACCAAGGCGCCCTGGCAGCCGTGGTTCATCGGCCAGCAGGGCAATCCCGGCGATCCCTCGACCTGGCGGCCCTTCGACTTCGCCTTCCATTATTTCTGGGGGATGGAGGACATGGGCGCGGTCTTCACCGCAATGTGGAACCAGCTGGAGACCAACCGCCAGATCGGCGGGCTTTTCCCCAACGACGCCGATGGCAACGCTCTGGGCGACCCGAACCTCGGCCTGCCCGCGATCTATGCCGCGGCGGGCTACACCACCCATGACCCGGGCCGCTATCAGAACCTCAGCGACGATTTCACCGCGCAGATCAACGCCTTCAAGGCCGCGAATGCCGAGATCGTCACCGGCGTGGTGATCCCGCCCGACTTCACCACCTTCTGGAACCAGGCCCGCCAGCAGGGCTTCAGCCCCAAGGCGATCTCGGTGGCGAAGGCGCTGCTTTTCCCGCAATCGGTCGAGACGCTGGGCGCGGCCGGGCACAACCTCTCGTGCGAGATCTGGTGGTCGCCGTCGCATCCCTTCCGCTCGTCGCTGACCGGGCAATCGGCGCGCGACCTGGCCGAGGATTACGAGGCCGACAGCGGCCGCCCCTGGACCCAGCCCATCGGCTTCATCCATTCGCTGTTCGAGGTCGCCTCGGACGTGATGGGCCGCGTGACCAGCCCCGAGGATCCCGAGGAAGTCGCCGCCGCCATCGCCGCCACGGATCTTGAGACCATGGTCGGCCGGGTCGCCTGGAACGGCGAGGGCGTGCCCGATTTCGCCGCCGCCAACGTCTGCAAGACGCCGCTGGTCGGCGGTCAGTGGCGCCGGCGCGAGGATGGCGGCTTCGATCTGGTCTGTGTCGAGAACGGCATCGCCCCGCAGATCCCGACCGCCGACACGATGCAGCCCCTGGGCTGATCCCTGCCGGGGCGGCGACCACCGCCGCCCCGCCTCTGCCCCAAGGGGACGACGAAGATGCTGACCCTCGACACTGTGTCGAAATCCTTTGGCGCGCTGACCGTCACCGATGGCGTCAGCCTGAGCGTGCCCAAGGGGCAGGCTCTGGGGATCATCGGTCCCAATGGCGCCGGGAAATCGACGCTCTTCAACCTGATTACCGGCAACCTCATGGTCAGTTCCGGCCGGATCGAGCTGATGGGCCGCGACGTGACCCGCCTGCCCGCGATGACGCGGGTCCGCATGGGGGTCGGGCGCAGCTTCCAGATCCCCCAGCCCTTCGAGGGGCTGACCGTCTTCGAAAACCTGCTGACCGCGGCCCGGTTCGGCGGTGCCGCCGCCCATGACCGCGCGGTCCACGATTGCGCCGAGATCCTGCGCGAGACCGGGATGCTGCCCCGCGCCAACCAGCTGGCCGGGGAACTGAGCCTTCTCGACCGCAAGCGGCTGGAACTGGCCCGGGCGCTGGCCACCGGGCCGGAACTGCTGCTCTTGGACGAGATCGCGGGCGGCCTGACCGAGGGCGAATGCCGCGCGCTGGTCGACACGATCCGCACCATCCATGCGGGCGGGACCACGATCATCTGGATCGAGCATGTGCTGCACGCGCTGACCTCGGTCGTCGAACGCCTCGCCGTCCTCGATTTCGGGCGGCTGATCGGCGTGGGCGAGCCCGAGGACATCATGGCGTCCCGCGAGGTGCGCGAAATCTATCTGGGGATCGAGGTCTGATGCTGCTGGAAACCCGTTCCCTCGACGCGGGCTATGGCCGGTTCCGGGCGCTGTTCGGCGTCGATATCCGGGTCGATGCCGGCGAATGCGTCGCCATCATCGGCGCGAATGGCGCCGGGAAATCCACGCTCATGCGTTCCATCGCCGGGGTCCTGCCCAACGCGCCCGAGATGATCCTGCATCAGGGCGAGCCCATCGGCGCGCTGAGTGCCGCCGCCATCCTGCAGCGCGGCATCGCCATGGTGCCCGAGGGGCGCAGGCTCTTCCCCTCGCTTTCGGTCGAGGAGAACCTGCTGATCGGCGGGCAGAAGCGGCGCGGCAACGGGCAATGGACGCTGGACAGTATCTATGCCCTGTTCCCGATCCTGCGCGAGAAACGCTCCATGCCGGGTACGGCGCTGTCGGGCGGGCAACAGCAGATGGTGGCCATCGGCCGGGCGCTGATGTCGAACCCCGAACTGCTGCTGTGCGACGAGATCAGCCTCGGCCTCGCCCCCGTTGTCATCCGCGACATCTACGCCGCCCTGCCCCGCATCCGCGAGACGGGCGCGGCGGTCATCGTCGTCGAACAGGACATCACCCAGGCGCTGCGCGTGGCCGACCGGGTCTATTGCCTGATGGAGGGGCGCGTCACCCTCAGCGGCACCCCGGCGGAGCTGACGCGCGAGGCGATCCACAGCGCCTATTTCGGAGGCCACGCATGATCTGGCTGGATACCATCGTGCAGGGGATCCTGCTGGGCGGGCTCTATGCCCTCTTCGCCACCGGGCTCAGCCTGGTCTTCGGCATCATGCGGCTGGTCAACCTCGCGCATGGCGACATGATCGTGCTGGCCGCCTACCTTATCCTCGTGCTGGTCACCGGGCTGGGTCTGTCGCCCTGGCTGGCGGTGCTGATCGCGGCGCCCCTGATGTTCGCCCTCGGCTGGCTGTTGCAACGCGTTGTGCTGAACCGGGTGCTGGGCCCCGATATCCTGCCGCCGCTGCTGGTCACCTTCGGGCTGTCGATCGCCATCCAGAACGCGCTCCTCGAGGGTTTCTCGGCCGACAGCCGCCGCATCCCGAACCCGGATCTCGAGGGCGCCTCGGTCGCGCTGGGGCCGGTCACCGTGGGGGTGATGCCGGTCCTCACCTTCGCCTCGGCGGTGCTGGTGATCGTGATCCTGAACCGGGTGATCTATGGCACGCCCTTGGGCCGGTCGTTCCGCGCCACCTCGGACGATCCGGTGACGGCGGGGCTGATGGGGATCGAGCCGATGAAGGTCTTCGCCGTCGCCACCGGCATCGCCATGATGGTCGTGACCGTCGCCGCGCTCTACCTCGGCACGCGGGCCAATTTCGACCCGGCCATCGGCCCCGCCCGGCTGATCTATGCCTTTCAGGCGGTAATCATCGGCGGGCTCGGCAGCCTCTGGGGGACGCTGGCGGGCGGCGTCATCATCGGCGTGGCGCAGACGCTGGGCGCCGCGGTCAATCCCGAATGGCAGATCCTCGCCGGGCATCTCGCCTTCCTTCTGGTGCTGCTGATCCGGCCGCGCGGGCTCTTCCCCCGCGCCCGAGACTGAAACGGAGCTTGCCGATGTCCTCCCCCTCCGCCCCCTGGCGCGCGACGACGCGGACCCGCACCGGAACTCTGGTGGCGCTGCTGGCCCTGGCGCTGATCGTCGCCGGGCTGGTGCTGCCCGCCTTCGCCTCGCGCCGGCTGATCCAGGACCTGTTCTATATCCTGACCATGCTGTCGCTGGCCCAGATCTGGAACCTGCTCGCGGGCTATGGCGGTCTGGTGTCGGTCGGACAACAGGCCTTTGTCGGGATCGGCGCCTATGCCCTCTTCGGCGGTGTGATCCTCGGCGGCATGGACCCGCTTCTGGCGATCCTGTTGGGCGGTGCCGCGGGCCTCGTGCTGGCGATCCCGATGGCTTTCTTCGCCTTCCGCCTGCACGGCGCCTATTTCGCCATCGGCACCTGGGTGATTGCCGAGACGACGCGGCTCCTGGTCGCGCAATGGAAGGCTTTGGGCGGCGGCACCGGCACCTCGCTGCCCCGCGCGGCGACCAGCGACATGATGGGCGTGGCGCAGGTGGCCGAGCTTTTCGGCGTCCGCGACGCGGCGGCGCGGGACATTCTGGCCTATTGGATCGCGCTGCTGCTGGCGGTGGCGCTGATCGCCGGGATCTACGCCCTGCTGCGCAGCCGTCTGGGTCTGGCCCTGATCGCGGTCCGCGACAATGCCGAGGCCGCGGGTTCGGTCGGCGTCGATGTGCGCTGGCTGAAATGGGCGGTGTTCCTGATCGCCTCGGTCGCGACCGGGCTCACCGGCGCGCTGATCTTCCTGCAGACCGCCCGCATCTCGCCCGACGCGGCCTTCGCCATCACCGACTGGACGGCCTATGTCATCTTCATCGTGGTGATCGGCGGGATCGGCACCATCGAGGGGCCGATCCTGGGGGTGCTGGTGTTCTTCGCCCTGCGCAGCACGCTGGCCGATTACGGATCGTGGTATCTGCTGACGCTGGGCCTGACCGCCATCGTGGCGATGATCTTCGCGCCGAAGGGCCTCTGGGGGCTGCTGTCGGCGCGGACCGGCTGGCACCTGTTCCCGATCCGCCACCGGCTGATCGGCCCGACCGAGGGGGGCGAGCGCTGAGCGCCCGCCCGCCCTGTCACGCGCCGGGGCGGGTGCCGTCCCAGGCCTGCTGCAACAGCGCGCGGATATCGGCGCGCTCGAAGGGGCGCGGGTTGGAATAGCGGTTTTCGACCGCCAGATCCGCCGCGCGGTCCAGATCCGCCTCCGTTATCCCCACCTCCTTCAGGCTGAGGGGCGAGCCCACCTCGCGCGCGAAATCCCACAGGCCGCCACCGGCCGAGCCACCGCCGAAAGCCTCGGCAATCGGCGCCAGCGCATCCGGCACCGCGACCTCGTTGAAGGCGGTGGTATAGGGCAGCAGGATCGCGTGCGTCTCGGCATGCGGCGTGTCGAAGGAACCGCCGAAGACATGCGCCAGCTTGTGGTGCAAGGCCATCGAGACATAGCCCAGCGCCGTCGAACAGCACCAGGCGGCGTAAAGCGCCCGGGCCCGCGCCGGTTGCGAGCGGGGATCTTCGATCAGCGCCGGGATGCCCGCCTTGAACGCCTGCATGGCATCGCGGCACATCAGCTCGATCACCGGCGAGCGGTCGGGGGCATAGAACGCCTCCATCGCGTGGGCAATCGCGTTCATCGCCGAGGTGACGGTCAGCCCGACCGGCAGGGTCAGGGTCAGGTCCACGTCATAGATCACGGTTTCCGGCCGGATCGCGGCGTCGCGGCGGGTGGTCTTCCGCCCGTCTGCCGTCTCGCCCAGAATATCGGTCATCTCGGAGCCCGCATAGGTCGTGGGGATCACCACCTGATCGGCCCCGGTGCGCAGCGCGATGGCCTTGCCGAGGCCGGTGGTCGACCCGCCGCCAAGGCTGACCACCGCCCCCGCGCCGCTTTTCTCGAAGGCGGCGATGGCCTTTTCGGTCACCTCGACCGGCGTGTGCATGGCGGCCCCGGCAAAGACCCCGACCGCGCGTCCGCCCAGCGCCTCGGCCAGTTTCTGCGCGTCGGCTTCCTGATGCGGGGTCGAGAGGACCAGCGCCTTGCCCTGCCCCAGCCGGTCGAGTTCATCCCCGGCCTGCGCCAGCGTGCCCGAGCCGAAGACGACCCGCGTCGTCATGCCGGGAAATACGAAGGAATCCATCATGATCTGTCCTTTCAGCCCCGAGGGGCGTGGGTTGCTGCCCGCCCGGCCTGCCCCACCAGAGGGCGCCAGACAGGCCAGCGCCCGCCCGCTGCGGTGAGGCGCGGACGGGCGGGATATGCGGTGCGCGCGGCGCCTGTCAGCGGGCCAGAACCTGCCGCAGCACGCGGAACAGGTCGCCCTCGGGATCCTCGGTCATCGCCGTCGCGCGCCAGGCGACATGCTGGTCGGGGCGCACCAGCAGACAGCCGCTGTCGCGGATCTCGCAGATCCGCGCCCAGTCGCCGCCATGGTCCACATAGGGCTGACGCGGGCCGATGACATGGGTCACGAGGTCGATCCCCAGCCGATCCGCGACCCTGGCCGCCGCGTCGGCCCAGGCCTCGCCGCCCAGACCGGTGAGGAGGGTGAACCGCCCCTTGCCGCAGAGGTCCAGCGTCGAGGTCTCGGCGCCGGTATCGCGCCGGTAGAGCCAGGCATGCGGCAGTCGCGCGCCGGGCCAGGTGGTCGGCTGGTAATAGAGGTCGGCGTCCAGCTCCAGCGCCGGCTCCATCTGCCCGTCGGTCACCACCGCCGAGGAGCGGTAGCGCTGGTTCATCTCCACCCCATGGGCGTCGAATTCGTATTTCTTGAAGGCGATGGCCTTGCGGATCGCCTCGCGCTGGGCCTCGGCCGCGGGCGTACCGTCGCAGCGCGCCTCGAGGTTGGCCTGCATCTGCGCCGGGTCCACCCCCTCGGCCATGCCGAGCGCGGCGAAGATCGGCCCGGTCTCGGCGATCGACTGGTTGGCGCGGGTGACGATCTGCTTGGCGATCGGCGCGCGCTCGGCGTCGTAGCTGTCCAAGAGCCGCTCACCCGCCTGCCCCTTCAGCACCATGGCCAGCTTCCACGCCAGGTTGAACGCATCCTGGATCGAGGTGTTCGACCCCAGCCCGTTCGACGGCGGATGCCGGTGGATCGCGTCGCCCATGCAGAAGACCCGGCCGTTCGAGACCCGGGTCGCGTAGTAATTGTTCACGGTCCAGGTGCTGACCGACAACAGCTCGATATCCAGGTCGGGATCGCCGATCAGCTGCCGCGCCACGCCGGTGGCGAATTCGGGCGTCACCTCGGGCTCGGGCCCGTTGATGTCATAGCCCCAGACGATCAGCCATTCGTTCCAGGGCCGCACCATCCGCACCAGCCCCATGCCGATGCCGCCGACATCCGCGCCGGGCTGCATCACCCAGTAGAGGACCGAGGGCCGGTGCGCGACATAGCGCGACAGATCCGCCCGGAACAGGATGTTCATCGAGCCGCCGACGCCCATCTTGCCCTCGAAGGGCAGCCCCGTCTGTTCGGCGACCAGCGATTTGCCGCCATCGGCGCCGATCAGGTACTTCGAACGGACGGTCAGTTCCTTGCCGGTCAGCCGGTCGCGCAACACGCTGGTCACGCCCTCGGCATCCTGCGTGTGGGACAGGTATTCGGTCGACATCCGCGCCTGCGTGCCGCGCGAACAGGCGGTCTTGAAGAGCAACGGCTCCATGAAGGTCTGCGGCAGGTCGTTCATCCTTGTGGGCGAGGCCATCTGATGCGCGGCGCGCGACAAGGGATGGTTGCCCCAGGCCTTCATCCGGCCGATTTCCTCGCCCGCGAGGCTTTCGCAGAAGATATTCTCGCCCATCAGCTCCTGATGCGTGGCGAAGAGATAGGCCTCGTCCTCGACCTCGCGCCCGAGGTCGCGCAGGACCTCCATGGTGCGCTGGTTGGTGATATGGGCGCGCGGCGTGTTGGCCAGCCAGCGGTAGCGGTTCACGGCCATCGTCTCGATGCCATAGCTCGACAAGAGCGCGGCCGAGGCCGCCCCCGCCGGGCCCGTCCCGATAATCAGCACATCCGTCGAAATATCGGCCATGAGCCCCTGTCCTTTCGCTTCTTCCTCTGCGCGGACGGCCCGCCCTGCCCCGGTTCAGGGGCGAAGAAAGGCCGCATCGGAGGCGGAGGCAGGCCACGCGGCCCGGCGCCCCCGGGGGCTCGGGCCTTTGCGCGGTCGGACTCCTCCCGTTCCGACAGACCAAAGGTAGACCGACAAGCAGACAATATTGATCGCATCCTGCCCAGCTTATATAGCTTGTCGGCATGAAACTCAGCGCCGAACACCTCGAAATCCTGGCCGTCATCGTCGATAAGGGGGGCCTGACCGAAGGCTCCGAGGCTTTGGGCAAGTCGCAGCCCTCGGTCTCGCGCAGCATGGCCCTGCTGGAACAGCGGGTCGGCATGCCCTTGTTCGAGCCGGGACGCCGCCCGCTCAGGCCCACGGAACTGGGTCTGAGCCTGGCCAAGGCGGGGGCACGGATCCGGGCCGCCGGGATCGAGGCCGGGCAGATGGTCCGCCGCTTCCAGCAGGGGCAGGCCGGGCGGCTCAGGGTCGGCGGCACGCCCGTGTTCATGGATGGCGTCGTCTCGGGCATCATCGCCGATTTCCAGTCGCGCAACGCCGATGTGCAGATCGAACAGGTCTATGGCTATCTCGACGCGCTGGCGACCAGCCTGCGCAACGGCACGCTGGATCTGGCGATCCTGCCGCTGCACCCGACGCAGGTCCCGCGCGAAATGACCTTCACGCCGCTGCTGGCCGGGCACAACGTCATCGCCTGCCGGGCCGGGCATCCGCTGACCCGGCGCAAGGGCCTGACCATGGCCGATATCGAGGATTTCAGCTGGATCGCGCCGCCCAGCGACAGCCCCCTTTACCGCGACCTGCAACGCGCGCTGCGCTCCATCGGGCGCGATGATTTTCAGGTCAGCTTCTCGGGCGGGACGCTGTCGTCGATCCTGGCCGTGCTTTCGGCCTCGGACGCGCTGACGGTCCTGCCCTATTCGGTGGCCTTCCTCGCCGGGCGGACGACGCCGCTGGAGATCCTGCCGGTGCGGATCGAACACCCCGACCGGCAGCTTGGCATCCTCACCGCCGCCGAGGGGCGCGAGGCGCGGACGCTGAAGGCCTTCGCGGGCTTTGTCGGGGACGAGCTGCACCGGCTGCAGAACCGCATGGATCACGAGCGGCAGGTCCGCCGCCGGGGCTGAGGCCTATTTCGTCGCCAGATAGGTGCCGCCGTCGAGCGCGGTGAAGCGCACCGCCGAATGCAGCCCGGTGGCCTGCCGCACCGCGTCGCGCAGCAGCCCCGCCACCTGCTCCATCCGGTCGCGGGTCCGGGCCGGGGCGGGCAGATAGCTCATCTCCAGATTGACGGGCGGCTGGTCGGCCAGGCCCGCCACCTCGATGGCGGCGAGCTGGCAGGCGGCTTTCTGCACGCCCAGGGTTTGCACCACGATGTCGCGCAGTTCCGCCATCAGCGCCGGCATCTGGCCGCGGGCCTCGGGATGGCGCTGCATGTCGACATAGAGCTTGATGTTCGGCATGGCGGGATCAGGCCGGGACCAGCACGAAATCGTAATCCGACCGCCAGAGCGTTTCGGCCCCCTCGAGCCGCTCATAGGGCGCGACGAGCGAGCTTTTCACGCCGAAAACCGCGTCCGAGGTGAGGTAGGTGTCGTCGCCGACAAAGGTATGCGTGACCAGCTTCTGAAAGCCCGGCGCGGTGACGAGGTAATGCATATGCGCGGGGCGGTAGGGGTGGCGGCCCAGCTGCCCCAGCATCTGGCCGACCGGGCCGTCATCGGGGATCGGATAGGCCACCGGCTTGATGCCGACGAAGGCATAGCGCCCGTCCGGGCCGGTATAGAAACGGCCGCGGTTGTTCCATTTCGGCTGGATGCCGGGCTGCTGCACGTCATAAAAGCCGTCCGCATTGTCGGACCAGACATCGACGCAGGCGCCCTCGACCGGGTTGCCGTCCAGATCGCGGACCTCGCCCTGAAACAGGCAGCTCTCGCCCTTGCCGTCGAGCGAGATGGTCTCGCCCATCTGCCGGACCGGCGCGTCGGCGACGTGGAACGGGCCGAACACCGTGTTCTCGGTCGCGCCCTTGGGGCGGCGGTTGTTGATCGCATCGACCAGCATCGAGAAGCCCAGCACGTCCGACAGCAGGATGAATTCCTGCCGCTCGTCCGAACACATCTGCCCGGTCCGGGTCAGGAAGCCGATGCCGTATTCCCATTCCTCCTGCGTCAGCGAGACATCGACGGCGAAGGCGTGCAGATGGCGCACCAGGCTTTCCATGACCTGCCGCAGGCGGGCGTCGGTCCCGGGCCCCATCCGGCTGTTGACGGTCTCGGCCGAACGGGATTCATCGAAATAGCTCATGGTCTCAGGGCCCCTGGACTGCGGCCCGGGCGTGGCGCCGGGCGTGGACGGATCCGACCCCGGCAGACCCGCGGGACAGGGCCCCTGCCCCGCCCCGGCACGCCACCGTGTCGTCCCGGCCCTTATCCGGGATCGCCCCCGTTCAGGTCAAATGCGCATCCCGTGCAGCAATATACCCTTGGGGTATATTGCACCGGGACGCGGCCCGACGGGCATGAGCGCAGGGTCAGGACGCGTCGGGCGCGGGCTCTTCCAGACGGCCCAGAGCGGCGATGGCGGCGTTGCGGACATGCAGCGTCACCGCCTCGCGCGCGGCGGGGGCGTCGCGGCGCTTGATCGCGTCGATCACCGCGCCCAGTTCCGCCAGGCTGTGCTCGGTCCGCCCGGGGGCGCTGAGGGACGCCGAACGCAACAGCGTGATCCGCGAATTCAGCATGCGCAGCGTGTCGCCCACCGCCTGATTGTCGGCGGCCTTGATGAGCACGTCGTAGAAATGGTTCTTCGCCACCAGCCGGTCCAGCACATCGGCGCTCTGCATCGCCACGCGCAGCTGGTCGAAAGCCGCGGCGAGCCCCGCCACGGCGGCGTCATCGGCCTCGGTCGCGACCAGCTCGGCCGCCAGCCCCTCGAGCAGGCTGCGCACGCGGTAGATGTCCTCGGCCTGCTTGCGCGAGAGCTTGGTCACCATCGGGCCGCGGTTGGCGTGAACCTCGATCAGGCCTTCGGTCTCCAGCTGGCGCAGGGATTCACGCACCAGGGTCCGGCTGACCCCGGCCATCTCGCACAATTCGCGCTCGCGCAGGCGCTGGCCGGGCTTGAAATGCCCCAGCGCAATCGCGTTGCGGATGCTGTCGGTCACCTGCTGGCGCAGGGGCGCCGCCACTCTCTCGACCAGAAACGTCACGTTCACTCCGGCTTTATCAACGTCGGCCTTCAGCATGACAGATCCCCTGACATGCATGACGGTAACACAATCCATAGCGCATGGTTGGCCAACATGAAAGGGAGCGTGGCGGGCCACCGCCCCGGGGTCAGCGGCCCCAGACCACGGCATTCTCGTGCCGCTGGATGATGTGGCGCAGGTCGTTGAAGGCGGCCATGATGTATTGCGCCAGCCGGTCGGCGGCGGGCGAGCGCGGCGCCCCGGCCAGCCGCAGGATCCCCAGCGAGCGGTTGGGTTGCGGAATGTCGAAGGGCAGCACGGTGACCCGGTTCTCCTTGCGCTGGGCGAAGACCACCGAGAAGGGCAGCACCGCCAGCGCGTCCGAGCCCGACAGGAAGCTGATGACGCTCATCAGCGAGCCGCCCGCGTAGCGGATGCTCAGGTCGGAGACGCCGATGCTCATGAGGATCATCTGCAGGTCCGACATCAGCGGCGAGCCGGGCAAGGGCGCGATCCAGGGATAGGCGGTCAGGTCCACCGCCTGCAGCCGGGTGCGGCGCATCAGCGGATGGCCGGGGCGGCAGGCGACGATGTTGCGCCCGGGCAGCAGTTCCACGAAGTCGAAGGCGGGGCCGGGATGCGCCGAGCCCACCGGCACGATGGCGAGGTCGATCATCCCCGCCTCCAGCGCGACGGTCATCTCCGGCAGGTTGCCATAGCTCTGCTCGACCGTGACCTCGGGCTCTTCGCCGTGGAAGCTGGCGATCATCTGGCTGATCATCGCATCCATGAAGAAGGGCACGCCCCCCACGCGCACCACGCCCCGCGCCCCGGTCACATAGCCGCGCACCGCATCGGTGGCATGGCGCGAGGCGGCAAGGATGGCGCGGCCGTGGATCGCCAGCTGCTCGCCCAGGGGCGTGGCCTTCAACGGCCGTCGCCCCCGCACGAAAAGCGGCTGTTCGACCCGGGCTTCCAGCATGCTCAGCGAGCGGCTGACCGCCGATTGCGTCATGCCCAGAAGCGCCGCGCCCTCGGACACGCTGCCGGTGTCGAGGACGGCCGCCAATTGCATCAGATGGCGCTCGTTCAGCTTCATGGGGCAATCTATAGGCTCCGCTCAGAGACCCGGCAATGCAGATTGTCCGACCGGCGGGCGATCGACCGGGGCCCCGCCGGGCAGAGGGGCGCTCAGGCGTATTGCGCATGCACCCGGTCGACCAGCGCGTCGCAATCGGCATCGGCGCGAAAGCCCAGCCGCACCGCCATCTCGGCCTTGAGCGGGGGTTGCCAGAACATCGCCTCGATCTTCGGATCGGGGGCAAAGGTCACGCGCTCGGTCACATCGGGGCCATAGCGCCGCGCCAGCGCCGCCACCAGATCGCCCATCCGCGCGGTCAGCGCGGGCAGCGCCCAATGCCGCCGCGCGGGCAGGGCCGAGGCCGGCAACCGCGCCGCCAGTTGCAGGTTGAAGACCATTTCCTGCCGCGAAATCAGCCAGCTGGTCATGTCGGGGCTGCAAGGCATGACGATCTCGCCCCCCTCGCGCGCGACATGGAAGACGTTGTTGAGAAAGGCCGAGGAGGTGCTGGAAAACCCCGGCGTCCGCGCCATCACCCCCGACAGCCGCAGCGACAGCCCGTCGACATGGCCGCGCCGGGTGAAATCGTCGAGCAGGATCTCGCTGACCAGCTTCTGCGCGGCATAGCTGCTGTTGGCGTTGGGCAGGGTGTAATCGTTCACCTCGGAGGGCACGGGCGAGCCGTAGACCGCCACCGAACTGGCGTTGACGATGCGGGCGCCCGGGGCCTTGTCGGTCGCGGTCTCCATCACCGTGAGGATGCTGTGCAGGTTGGCGTCGAGGCCCGCGTGCAGGTCAGGCTCGGCCACCATGCCCAGCGCCGCCGCCAGATGCCAGACGACATCGGCGCCGCCCGCCATCGCCTCGGCCATCAGCGAGCGGTCGCTGGCCGAGCCCTCCAAGAGCCGCACCCGGCCCCGGCCCTGCACCGGCTCCAGCTGCCGGTCGATCAGCACCAGCTCGTCCGTTTCGGCCATCAGGGGCGCCAGCGCGGCGACAAGGCCCCGCCCGACAAAGCCCTCGGCCCCGGTCACGATCATCTTCATGGTCTTCCTCTCACTCCTGCTCGAAGGCCGCCAGCAGCGCGCCCATCCGCCGTTCGATCCGGTCGCGCTGTTCGGGGTGGGTGATGGCATAGAGCGCCCCCTGACGCAGGGCCCGGACCACCGCCTCGGCCGCGTCCTCGGGCGGGCGCCAGGGGATCGCGTTGCGGTAATGCGCCATGGTCGAGACATCGACATCGGCCAGACCGCCCGGCGCGGCCTCGCCCTGCCGGTGGCGCATCGAGCGGCCGATGTTGGTGCGGATCGGCCCGGGACAGAGCAGCGTCGCGCCCACCTTCGCCCCGTCGCTGGCCAGTTCCAGCGCCAGCGTCTCGGTCAGGCCCGCCACGCCGTATTTCGCGGTGACATAGGCACCCAGCCCCTCGACCGGGCTGAGGCCCCCCATCGAGGCGGTGTTGACCACCCAGCCGCCCCGCGGATTGGCCTTCAGCAGCGGCAGGAAGACATGCAGGCCATGGATCACGCCCCAGAGGTTGACCTCGAGCATCCATTTCCAGTCCGCCAGCGTCAGATCCGCCAGCCGCCCGGCCGGGCCCACGCCCGCGTTGTTGCAGACCAGATCGACGCTGCCATGAGCGGTTAGCACCGCCTCGGCCAAGGCCTCGACCTCGGCGATGCGGCTCACGTCGGTCCTCACCGCCAGCGCGCCGATCTCGGCGGCGGCGGCCTCCAGCGCCACGGGGTCGATATCGGCGATGACCACATTCATTCCCTCGGCCCTCAGGCGCCGGGCGATGGCCAGTCCGATCCCCGAGGCCCCGCCGGTGACAACCGCCGTCCGGCCCTCAAAACTGCCGAATCCGGCCATGTCCCACTCCTTGTTTTCGATGGACCGCCGCTCAGGAGAGCAGCAGCAGGGGCAGCCCCGGCAGGGCGATCAGCAGCGCGACTTTCAGAAGGTCCGCCACGACAAAGGGGATCACGCCCCGGTACATCTCGGTCAGGCTGAGTTCCGGCGCGACCGAGCGCATCATGAACAGGTTGATGCCAAAAGGCGGGGTGATGACGCCGATCTCGACCACCACGACCATCATCACGCCCCACCAGATCAGGTCATAGCCCAGACCCTGCATCAGCGCCCCGGTGGTCGAGGCGGTGATCATCATGATGGTCATGCTGTCCATGATCGTGCCCAGAAGGATGAACAGCACCGCGATCAGCGACACGATCACCCAGGGCGCCAGCTGCGTGTCGAGCAGCATGCGCGACAGCTCCTGCGCCACCCCGGTCGAGGACATGAGGAAGGTCAGCGTCAGCGCCCCGATGATGAGGAAATAGATCATCGAGGTGGATTTGGTGGTGTCCGACGCGACCTGCAGGAAGTTCTGCCGCGTCAGCCGCCCGCGCAGCAGCGTCACCACCACTGCCAGGATCGCGCCCAGCGAGGCCGCTTCCGTCGCGGTGAAGACGCCGAAGAAGATCCCGCCGATGACCAGCCCGAAGAGGATGAAGGCCGGGATGCAGCGCAAGGCCGCCGCGCCGATCTCGCGCCGGTCCCAGGGCTCGCCGGCCGGACCCGCCGCGCCCAGCCGCACCGACAGCACGATGGCGACCATGTAGAGCGCGAGCGTCACGGCGGCAGGGATCAGGAGCGCCATGTAGAGGGACCCGATCGATTCCTCGACCAGGAGCGCATAGACCACGATGGCGGTCGAGGGCGGCGTGAGCTGCCCCAGCGTGCCACCCGCGGTGATCGTCCCGGCCGAAAGCGCCGGCGAATAGCCGCGCTTCTTCATCTCGGGGAAGGCGGCCGAGCCGATGGTGGCGACCGTGGCGATGGACGAGCCGGTCAGCGCCCCGAAACCCGCGCAGCCCGCCACCGTGGCCAGCGCCAGCCCACCCCGGAAGGGCGAGAAAAGCGCGTTGGCCAGCCGGTAGATGTCGCTCGCCATGCCACTGGTGACGGCGAAACTGCCCATCATCAGGAAGAAGGGGATGATCGCCAGGTCGGCCGAGGTGAGCAGGCCCACCGTTTCGGACCCCAGCACGCTGATCGCGGCGCCGCTGCCGAAAAAGCCCATGACACCGACCAGCGCGCAGAAGGTGAGCGCGGCGGCGACCGGCACGAAGAGCAGGATCATCACCCAGAGCGCGATGACCAGCCAGAGCGCGCTCATCATCATGTTGCTCAGGAAATAGGTCTGATGGGTCGCGGCGAGCCAATAGCCCAGCGCCAGAACCGCCACGCCCGCGACCAGCGCGGAAAGGCCTCCCGCCACCGGCGCCCCGGGGATCTCGCGCGCCTGAAGCGCGACATTGACCAGCGAGACGGGCAGCGAGACGACCAGCGCAAACAGGATCAGCGCGTAGGAATACCAATAGGGGATCTGGAACAGCAGCGATTGCGAGCCCGTCTGCCAGGCCATCTCGACCTGGCCCCAGATCGCCCAGGCCAGCGCCACCAGACAACCGGCAAAGATCGTGGCGCCGAGGCACCGGAGCCAGGCGACGACACGGGCCGGGAAGGTGTTGACCAGAAGGTCCATCTCCAGGATTGCCCGGGCCGCCAGACCGTTGGGCATCACCAGCGCGATGGCCGTGCACATCAGCGCGGCGTAGATCTCGTTCGAGCCGGGGATCGAGATCACGAAGAGGGTGCGCAGGATCACCACATCGACCGACATCGTCACGCCGACCACCAGGAATAGCCCGATGCCGATCACCGCCATCAGGCTGGTCAGCCCCGCCAGCCCCCGCGCCAGACGGTCAAGGCCGCCCGCGGTGACAGGGGCGGTCTCGGCCGCGGTGAGGGTCAGGTCTGCATTCTCTTGAGCCATCTGCCCAAGCCCCTTTCAACGGACGGGTTTCAACGGGCAGGCGGCCGGTCGCGCCGGCCCCTGCCCGATCTTGCTGTCGACAGGCAGAGGCCGGGGCGCGCAGGCTCGCGCATCCCGGCCCCCTCGGGTCACTCGGCCCGGCGATAGGCCGCCACACGCTCGCGGTAGGAGTCGAGGATCGCGGCGCCGTTGTCGGTGCTCTCGACCCAGTTGCGGATCGCGGGCTCGGTCGCCGCCTGCCAGATCGCCAGTTCCTCGGGCGAGAGGTCGGTCATCTCGACCGCGCCGACCAGCACCTGGCGCGACTCGGTGTCGATCTCGTCCATGGCCCGGCCGATGAAGACCGACAGGTCCAGCCCGGTGACCTCGGCCAGCGCCGCGCGGCCTTCGTCGGTCAGCCGGTCATAGGATTGACGGTTCATGATGACCGCGCCCGGCACCAGACCGAAGGCGAAGTTCTCGACCCCGTAGCTGACCACCTCGTTGAAATGGAAGGCGGCGACGGCGTTGATCGCCGTGGTCAGCCCCTCGACCACGCCGCGGTCCAGCGCCTGATAGACCTCGGTGATCGAGATCGAGGTCGGCGCCCCGCCCAGCGCCTCGATCACGTCCGAGGTGGCGCGGCCGGTGATGCGGATGCGGCGGCCCTGCAGATCGGCGGCGGCATGGACCGGGAAACGGGTAAAGAGCCGCGGCGCGGTGGCGGTGACGAAGCCCAAGAGCACGAATTGCTCGCTCAGCGCCGCGTCCAGCATGCCGTCCTCGTAGAGCCCCCAGAGCGCGGCCATCGCCGCCTCGGAACTGCTGGTCAGGTTCGGCAGGCCGATCACATCGGTCCGCGGGAAGGGCACGCCGATGGCGGGCATCTGGATGATGCCGATATCGGCCACGCCCGAGACCACGCGGTCCAGCATGTTGGTGTTGGTGGCGAAGGGCGGCGGGAAGGGCTGGATGGTGAATTGCCCGGCCGCAGCCTCGTTGGCGCGCTCGATGAACGGGGTGTAGACCTCGTTCATGTAGAGGTGGTTTTCCGGCAGCGCCGTCGCCATGCGCAGCACCGTCTGCGCCCCTGCCCCGCCGGTGGTGGCGGTCATCAGGCTCAGCGCGGTCAGCGCGCAGGCGCCGAAGCGCCCCAGTCTCGTTGTCACGTTCATTGGTCCCTCCCTGGATCCGTGATGTCGGACGGATTGCCCGGCCCCCCTCTGCGGGCCCTGGCGATCCGCCATCGTCGGCGTGCTGCGCCGCCCCGGTCAGGCCGGGATCAGGCGCAGCGGCACCCGGGCAAAGCCCGAGGCATTGTTGTTGATCTTGCGTTCGGCGGGGCCGGTCGGCTCGATCCGGCGGACACGCGACACCAGCGCGCCGATGATGGCCGAATATTCCATCCTGGACAGCGCCTGCCCGGCACAGGCATGAACCCCCGCGCCGAAAGCCATATGGCCCAGCACCTTGCGCCGGTCGACGCGGAAGGCGTCGGGATCGTCCCAGACCGCCGGATCGCGCCCCACCACGTTGAGGAAGGACGCCACCTTGTCCCCGGCCCTGAGCGGCACGCCCCACAGATCGGTATCGCGGGTCACGCCGCGGCCGACGGTGCGCGCAGGCGGCTCCATGCGCAGCGTTTCCTCGAAGGCGGTGCGCACCAGCTCCGGCGCCTCGCGCAGGCGGTCCCATTGGTCGGGGTTGTCGGCCAGCAGCTTCAAGCCGTTGCCGATGGCCAGGATCGTGGTGTCGAACCCGGCGCTGAAGATGATGACCACCAGCGTCTGCGCGTCTTCCAGCGACAGGATCCCCTCGTCGGCCATGCGGAAGATCTGGCCGCCCATGCTGTCGGGGCGGAAATTCTCGCGCCGCATCTGATGGGCGAACCATTCCAGCACATCGCCGCTGCGCGCCTTGCAATCGAGGAAGATCTGATTGCCCGGCACGTTGGAATTGAAGGCGAGGTCGGCCCAGGGCAGCAGCCGCGGCCGGTCCATGTCGATCACGCCCAGAATGTCGGGAAAGACCTTGAGCACGTAACGCGCGGCGATGTCCTCGACGCCGTCGACCTCGCCCATCGCCACGATCTCGTCGGCCATCGTCTCGGCCTCGGCGCGGAAATAGGCGTCGTATTCCTTCAGCGCAAGCGGCGAGAACAGGCTCATCATCGGCTTGCGGACCCGGCCGTGGTCGGGTGGATCCTCCTGCACCAGGGTCTTGCGGATGAACTCGCGCTCGCCGAAAGCCTTCACGGTCGAGGTGAAGACCTCCCATTCCTTGAACATGACCTGCGCCAGCGCATGGCGGCCGGTGACATAGACACCGTAAGGCTCCAGCCAGCAGACCGGCGCCTGTGCCAGCGCCTCGCTCATGATCTGCAGATTGTCGGGAATCGTCTCGTAGGTGAACGGATCGAGGGCGATCCGGGGCACATCCAGAAGCGTCATGGCTCCTCCTTCGCGCGGCCGGGGTCAAGCCCGGTGCGGCTTACGCATCGCCCCTTTGCCACCGCCTTCCTCCGCGGTGATGGCCGGGTCGAACCTGCATACTGTATAGCAATCATACAATCATAACTCAAGAACAATGGCCTTAGCCAAGAAATTCCCGCCCCTGCCAGCAATTCCTGTTTTATTTCAATCAGATGAAGGCGCCGTGGCGCGCAGGAGCCGCTGAGCGAGTTTAAGGTTGATTATGGTAGTATTGTATGATGATTCTGAAGCCAACCCCCGACTCGCAGCGATACCACCGCGGCCGACCCGCGAATCGCCGGACCGGGAGGTGCCTTTCCTGCGGCCCCGCGCCGCGCATCGACCGAACCGCGGCGCCGGGCCCTGCCCCGCCGCCCATCCACCGCGTCCGAGGAGACCCCCATGACCGCAACCGCAACGCCGCAGGGCGTGTCCCAGGCCCTGGCCGACCACCTCGCCACCCAGCGCCCCGAGGCGATCAGCGACCGCGACCGGCACGAGGCCCGCCGGGCGCTGGTCAATATCGTCGGCTGCGCGCTGGGCGGGGCCGAGCATGAGGCGGTCGAGATCGCCATCGCCGCCCGCGGCCCCTTCGGCGGGGCGCCGACCGCCCGGGCGCTGGGCCGCCGCGAGGGCTTCGACCCGCTGCTGGCCTCGCTGCTCAACGGCATCAGCTCGCATGTCCATGATTTCGACGACACCACGCCGTCGAACTACATCCACCCGACCTCGCCCGTGGCCTCGGCGCTCTTTTCCTATGCCAGCGCCAACCCGGTCAGCGGCGCGGATTTCCTGCATGCCTTCATCCTGGGATACGAGGCCGTCACCCGGATCGGCAACGCCACCTATCCCGCGCATTACCAGGCGGGCTGGCATTCCACCGGCTCGATCGGCGTTTTCGGCGCGGCGGCGGCGATCGGCCGGCTGATGGGCCTGAACCCCGAGCAGATGCGCCACGCGCTGGGGCTGGCCGCGACCCAGGCCGCCGGGATCCGCGATAATTTCGGCGCCATGGCGAAATCGCTGCATCCCGGCCGCTCGGCCGAGGCGGGCTATATGGCGGCGCTGCTGGCGGCGAAGGGCTTCACCGCCGGGCCGACCCCGCTGGAAGGCCCGCGCGGCTTTGCCCATGTCACGACCGGCACCTCGGGCACGTTCGATCTGTCGCTTGTCACCCGCGACCTCGGGCGCGACCCGCTGCTGCACGAGAATACCTACAAGCCCTTCCCCTGCGGCATCGTCGTGCATCCGACCATCGACGCCTGCCTGCAACTGGTCGCGGCGCATGACCTCACCCCCGCGATGATCGAGGCGGTCGAGCTGGACGTGGCGCCGCTGGTGCTGGACCTGTGCAACCAGAAGGACATCACCGTCGGGCTGCAGGGCAAGTTCTCGATCTACCACGCCGCCGGGATCGCGCTGGCCCGCCACCGCGCCGGACGCGAGGAATTCAGCGACGAGACGGTGAACGCCGCCGATGTGAAGGCGATGCGCGCCCGCGTCACGCCCCGCGCCTCGGACACGGTGCCCGAGGATGGGGTGCATGTGACGCTCCGGCTCAAGGACGGGCGGGTGCTGACCAAGGAATTGGACGCCTCCATCGGCAATATCCGCAGGCCCCTGTCCGACGACCAGTTGGCGCAGAAGTTCCGCGATCAGGCCGAGGTGCTGACGCCCGCCCGGACCGAGGCCCTGATCGGGGCGCTCTGGTCCCTCGACAGCGCGGCCGACATGGCCACGATCATCGACTTGGCCACGCCGGAATGAGCGCGCCCTCCCCCTCGGCGGCGCTGGCCCGCTTCGCCGCCGAGACCCCGACCCGGGCGATCCCGCCCGCGCTGCGCGACCTCGCCCGGCGCTCGGTCACCAGTGCGCTGGCCGCGGGCATCGCCGGGCGCCGCGACCCGGATGCGGCGGCGATGCTGCGGGTGCTGACCCGCCTGTCCGGCCCCGCGCGGGCCGGGGTGATCGCGGGCGGGCCGCGGCTGGACGTGACCCGGGCGGCCTTTGCCAATGCCATGCTCTGCAACCTTCTCGATTTCGACGACACCCATGCGCCGACCATCCTGCACCCGACCGCGCCCGTCCTCGGCGCGGTCATGGCGCTGGCCGAGGATCGGGGGACCGCCCCGGCCGAGGCGATGACCGCCTTCACCCTGGGCTGCGAAGTCGCGTGCCGTCTGGCCGATGCCATCTCGCCCGAGCATTACCGCCGCGGCTGGCACATCACCGCCACGACCGGCGCGCTGGGGGCGGCGCTGGCCTCGGCGCGTCTGCTGGGTCTGGACGCCGAGCGCAGCCTCTGGGCACTGGGCCATGCCACCGCGCAGGCCTCGGGCACGGTCGAGACACTGGGCACCATGGCCAAGAGCACCGGCGTCGGCAACGCGGCGCAAGCCGGGGTGCTGGCGGCGCTGATGGCGGCCGAGGGGGTGGCGGGGCCGGAAACGCCGCTGGAAGGCCCGCGCGGCTACCTGCGGCTGGTGACCGACCGGCCGGATCTGGAGGGGTTGGCGCGGGGCCTCGGACACGACTGGTCCTTCGCCCGCAACATGCCCAAGCCCTATCCCTGCGGCGTGGTGCTGAACCCGGTGATCGAGGCGGCGCTGGCGCTCAGGGCGGAGTTGGGCGATGCCCCCATCGCCCGGATCGAGATCGCCGGATGCCAGCTGCTCCTCGACCGCACCGACCGCCCGCTCGCCCGCCTGCCGCGCGACCTTCAGGTCTGCGCCCAGCATTGCGTCAGCGCGGCGCTGCTGCGCGGCCGCTTCGGCCCGGCCGAGGTCGATGCCGAGGCCGCCGGTGACCCGCGGATCGCCGCGCTCCGCGCCCGCCTCGGCCCCATGGTCGTGGATCCCGCGCTCACCGTCGACGGCGCCCGGGTGACGCTGTGGCTGGCGGACGGCCGCACCCTCTCGCGCACCGTGGTTGAGGCCGAGGGCAGCCCCGGCCGGCCCTTGGGCGATGCCGCGCTGGCCACGAAGCTGCGCGCGCAATGTGGCGATCCGGCCGAGGCCGAGGCCCTGCTGACGGCGCTGGCCGGGATCTGGACCGACGTGCCCCTCGCGGCCCTGACCGGCCGATAAGCAAAAAGGGGCGCCGCGGCGCCCCTTTTCTGTCAGCGGTCCATGTGGGTTTCCAGCGACTTGGTGAACCCGGCCATCTGCCGCACCACATCCGGCTCATCCGGCAGGCGGCGCAGGAAGGCCAGCCGCTCGTCCAGCCAGCTGTCCTGATAGGCGTGGAAGATCAGCCGCTTGTTGACCACCGCCTGCGGCGAGGCGCGTTCGATGAACATCTGGCGGCGACGGTCGGAATAGCTGTCCAGATGATCCTCGGACGCCCCTTCCAGCAGGATCGCCGTCATCACCTCCAAGAGGTGATAGACGTCGAAGAGGCCCGAGGTCAGCCCCAGCCCGCCCGTCGGGTTGGTGATATGCGCCGCATCCCCCGCCAGCACCACGCGGCCCACCCGCATGGTATCGGCGCAGCGCTGGTGCATCCGGTAGGGCGAATATTGCACCAGTTCGTAATCCTCGATCCCCGGGGCATAGGTGCGGTAGAAGGCATCCATCCGCTCGGGCACGCCATCGAGCGGCAGGGCTGCATCCTCCATCACCGTGATCCGCCACAGGTCGCTGTCGTCGATCCGTACGATGATCGCGCCATAGACCGGGTCCATGGTCAGGTTCGACAACAGGAATCCGTGCTGGCGGAAATCGTGGCGGACATTGGTGGCGATGAACCGCTCGGGATGGGTGATGCCGAAGAAATTGAGCTTGAGCAGCTTCTCGCGCACCGTGCTGCCGCCGCCATCGGCGCCGATCACCCAATCGTACCGCTCCTCGACCGGGCCCTGCGGCGTCTGCAGGGTCACGCTGACGCCCGAGGCATCCTGCGTCAGCCCGCTGATCCTGGTGCCGAACCGAACCGAGGTCCCGGGCAGGCGCTCCAGATGCTGCCAGGCGATGCGGGCCAGCTCGTTCTGGCCCAGATGCAGGTTGTAGGGATAGGGCGTGATCGGGTCGAGCGCCTCCAGCGACCAGTTGATCCGCTCATTGGTGCGAAACAGCCAATGCGAGAATTCCTGCTTCACGAAGCCGATCTTGCGCGCGTCGTCCAGCACGCCCAGCCGGTCCAGCCCCTCCAGCACCGACCAATGGTAGACCATGGCGCGGGGCGAATTGACGATCTCGGGCTCGGCCTCGACCAGCGAGACCCGGATACCGGCCCGGGCCAGCCCCAGCGCCGTCAGAAACCCGACCGGCCCGCCGCCCGCCACCAGAACATGCTTGTCGCTCATGCGTCCCCTCCCCTCGCACCCAGCTGCTGCCGGGGGCCGCCGCGAAGCAGCGCCCTCAGCGAGGAAAGTGATATGATTGTATGATCGTGTGTGTCAAGGCCCCGGACCGGGCGTCAGGCCAACCGCCTGTCCCGCTCGAGCGCGTCGAGGATCAGGTCGAGTCCATAGGCGAATTCCGCCGCCGGGTCATAGCCTTCCTGCAGCAGCACCGTCGCGGCCTCGGTCAGGCAGGGGTAATCCGTGGCGGAGAGCTGCGGCAGGAACACCGCCTCGGTCATCCCGGCGAAGTCCTCGGCCCCGGCGAAGGGCAGGCTCGCCTCCTGCAGGGCAAAGCCGTAGAGGTAGCTGTCCAGCAACCAATTGGCGTGGATCGCCCGGCGGACCGGAAACCCAGCCCGGCGCAGGACCTCCATCAGCGCCTCGCGGTGCCGCAGCGTGGCCGGGCCCGAGGCGGTGCGCGATTCCATCAGCCCGATGGCCCAAGAATGGCGGGCGAGCGCGGCGCGCGCCGACAGCGCCCATCCCCGCACCGCCGCCTGCCAGTCGGCTTGCGCCTCGGGCAGCGCGATCTCGGCGAAGACCAGATCGACCATGCCGTCCAGCAATTCCTCCTTGTCGCGGACGTGGTGATAGAGCGACATCGCCCCCGCCCCCAGCTCGCGCGCCAGTTTGCGCATGCTCAGCGCCTCGATCCCGGCCGCGTCGGCCAGCGCCAGCGCCCGGCGCAGCACCCGCTCCTTGCTGAGGGGTTCCTGCCCCCCGGCGCCCTCGGCCTCTGCGCTCACCGGCACCTCCCTGGCATGGCGATCTTGACAACCCGTACGGCGTACGGCAAATCGTACAGCGTACGGACGCGATACTCCACCGGTCCGTTTCCACCGACCGAACCACCCCTGTTACCCCACCCATCCCCCGTCCGCCACCGCGGGACGGGCCACAGAAGGACTGGCCGATGACCTCCTCAGCCCCGCTCGACGACCCGCAGATCCCGGTGAAGATCCAGCTCGCCGCCGCCTGGACCAGCTTCATGTTCCTCTATCTCTATGTCGATCACCTGGTCCTCTATAAGCCCGGTCATCTGCAACGGATCCTCGAAGGCTATGTCTGGGAATTCGAGGTCAGCCAGAGCTTCCTGGTCATGGCCTTCACCTCGGTCGCGATCCCGGCCTTCATGATCCTGGCCTCGCTGATCCTGAGCGCCCCGGCGGTCCGCATCACCTCGCTGGTCGTGGGGCTGGTCTACATCCCCTATTCGGCGGTCAACGCGGCGGGCGAGAGCTGGACGATCTTCTTCGGCCTCTCCATCGGGCTGGAGTTGCTGCTCCTGATCTTCATCCTGCGCACCGCCTGGACCTGGCCCCGCAGCGGCGTGGCCGACCCGGGCCTGCGGGGTCCTACTTCTGCCGTGCGGTCGCGCTGATGGCGACGGCCGCCAGGATGACAAGGCCCGTGGTGACCTCCTTGAAGAAAGGGTCGATGTTCAGGATGTTGAAGCCGTTGTTTATCAGCGCCAGCATGTAGACCCCGGCGACCGACCGCCAGATCGCGCCCTTGCCGCCATAGATGCTCGTGCCCCCGATGATGACGGCGGCGATCACCTCGAGTTCCATGCCGACGGCGATGCCCGCATTGCCCATGGACACCCGCGACACCGCAATGGCCGCGGCAAGGCCCGCAGCGAGACCGGAGAGCACGAAGGTAAGGGTGCGGATGCGGCGGGTGCGGATCCCCGACAGGATCGACGCCTCTTCGTTGCCGCCGACGGCATAGACATGCCGGCCGAACACGGTCCCGTTTAGCAGGACCATCAGCAGCCCGACCGCCACGACCAGAACCAGAATGGCAATGTGCACGCTGCCGATCGTCCCGCGTCCAAGCCAGGTAAAGGCCGCATCGCGGACCGGGATCAGCGTCCCCCCGGTGACAAGGATGGCGATGCCGCGGAACACCATCGCCGTCGCAAGGGTCGCCAGGAAGGAATGGATGCTGAGGTACGAGACCACGAGCCCGTTGAACAATCCCAGGGCCAGACCGACCACCGGCGCCGCGAGCAATCCCAGAACCGGATCGACATTGACCGCAACCCAGGCGGCGGACACCCCGCAGACAGCGAACATGGCCCCCACCGACAGATCGAAACCGCCGCAGATCACCACCATTGTCATGGCCGCGGCCATGATCGCCAGCGGCGCATTCTGGTTCAGGATGTTGAGCAGGTTGCGGGCGGTCAGGAAGGAGGGGCTCAGGCTGGACAGGGCGATCATCAGCAGGACGATCACGATGGCGACCGCGTTCCTCTGCACGAACCGCAGGACGGCACCGGCAGCAGGACGGGGCAAGGCGGGCTTCGGGCCGGTCAGGGTCGAGGGGGTCATGCTGTTTCGCGCTCCGCGTCAGAGGTGTCTTCGGTCTGGAACAGGTGCCGCAGCACGCGGTCCTTGTCCGTGTGGTCCGGGCGCACCTCGCCTGCGATGCGCCCGCGGCGCACCAGATAGGCGCGATGCGAAAGGCCGAGCACCTCGTCGATATCGGACGAGATGACCAGCACCGCCTTGCCAGCGCGGGCCAGTTCGGTGACGGCATCGTGGATGCGGCGCCGGGCGCCAAGATCGACGCCGCGGGTCGGCTCGTCGAGGATGACGACATCGGGATCGTTGAGGATCCATTTGCCGATCAGCGCCTTCTGCTGGTTCCCGCCGGAATAGGTCGAGATGTCGCCGTCCACCTGGGCGGGGTGGATCCCGAAATGGCCGATCAGACGCCGGGTCTCGGCGACTTCCGGCGCGCGTCGCAGCAAACCAAGGCGGACAAACCGCGACAGGCCGAGCAGGGTCATGTTGCCCCGCACCGGCTGGGTCATCGTCAAGCCCTGCTTGCGCCGGTCTTCGGGCACCATCGCGATGCCGCGCAGGACCGAGCGTTCGGGCGACCGGGCGTCATAGGGCCGCCCCCGAAGGAAGACCTGCCCGCCGGTGGCGCGATCAGCCCCGAAGATGGCCCGCGCGATCTCGGTCCGGCCGCTGCCGACCAGTCCGGCCAGCCCGACGATCTCGCCGGGATAGATCTGCAACGCGATGTCGCGGATGCCCGGCGCCGACAGGCCGACCACCTTCAGGAAGGGCGGGGCTGCCCGGTCCGCCGTCTCGGGCCGCGGCGGATAGGCCACCTCGGCCGCGCTGCGCCCCAGCATGCCCGACACCAGCGTCGCCTTCGTCTCGTCCCTTGCATCGCTCGTGCGCACGACCGCCCCGTCGCGCATGATGGTGATCCGGTCGCAGGTCTCCAGGATGTCCTCGAGGAAATGCGACACATAGATCACCGTCCGCCCCATGGCGCGCAGGCGCCGCATCGTGGCGTGCAGCCGGGCGATCTCGTTGGCTGTCAACGAGGCGGTCGGTTCGTCCATGACGACCACCCGCGCCTCGCGCGCGACGGCGCGCATGATCTCGATCTTCTGCTGATCGGCCACGCTGAGCCGATGCGCCGGAACATCCGGGTCCAGATCGAAGCCGCAGCTGTGCGCGATGGCGGCGAACCGCGCGGCCTCGTTGCGCCGGAGGAAGCCACCAAAGGTGTGCTCGATCCCCAGAAAGACGTTCTGCGCGACCGTCAGATGCGGCACGATCTGCAATTCCTGATGCATGATCGCGACGCCTCTGGACAGGGCCGCGACCGGGTCCCAGACCGCTGGCCTCTCGCCGAAAACCTCAAGGGAGCCATCGGAGGCGCTGTAATAGCCGCCCGCGATCTTGCCGACGGTGGACTTGCCCGCGCCGTTCTCGCCGACGATGCCGTGGATGTCGCCCTGCCGGAAGACCAGATCGACATTCCTCAGAACGTCAACCCCGCCAAAGGCCTTGCGGATGCCGACCAGTCTGACCGCGGGGGCGCCGGGGCCCCGGGTCACATTGTCCCTGTCTTGTGCCATGGGGAAGCTGCCATTTCTTGTGAAAAGACCGGGGGCTGCGGCCGGTCACCCGGCCGCGAAGGGTGTCGGCCGGGGTCTACTGCAGCCATTCCGCGTCGAAGTCGGGATGGGCATCCAGAATCTGGCGGTCGATGATGGTCGGCAGCGGCGCCAGTTCTTCCATGTTGTAGACCGGCGGCACGGTGTCGCCGTTCAGGCTGGCCATCGCCGCATCCACGGCGAACCGGCCCATGGTGTAGGGAAAGCCGCCGACCGTCGCGTCCCACCTGCCGTCGCGGATCGCCTCGATGGCGATCGAGGCCCCGCCAGCGCCCGACAGATAGACCGGGGCGACGTCGATCCCGGCGGCCTCGAGCGCGATTTCAACGCCGATCAGATGCTGGTCGGCCACCGACAGGACGGCGTGCACGTCCTGATTGGCCTGCAGCACGTCCTCCATGACGGCCAGCGCCGTGGAGGGATCGTAATTGCCCTCGGCCGTGGCGACCAGACGGATGTTCGGGTGCTGGTCCAGCACAGACGCATAGGCGTCAAAGCGCAGCTGGTCGAAGGGATAGACCATCCTGCCCACCATCACGACCACGTTGCAGGGGTCGATACCGGCGCAGTGCCGGGCCACGTCCTCGGCCTGCTGGACCGAGGTGCCGACGGTCGAGAAACCGATGGTCGTGACAACGCCGGGCACCTGAGGGTCGAGCCTGTCGAGATCCGGCCCGATCGGGAACATCATCGCGACAATGGGCACGCCGGCTGCGGCCATCTCGGCCGCGGCGCCGGCGATGCCGACCGAGTCGATGGGAAAGACCACGGCGGCATCGGCCTGATTGCCGGCCACGACATCCTCGAGCTGGCTGTATTGCAGTCCGGGGTTGAACTGGCCGTCATAGAGCGAGGTGCGCACCCCCAGCTCGGCCGCGCGGTCCTGCATGCCCTGGTACATCGCCTGGTTCAGACCGTTCTGCGAAATCGACGCGAAGAAGGCGATGGTCCGGTCCTGCGCCTGAACCGACGCCGCCGCGCCGAGGCCGAGCACGGCGGCAAGCAGGGTGGTCCGGGCCTTGGTGCCGCAGGGGCCGGGGAATCTGGTGGCGGTCATGGTGATGGTCTCTCTCTGTTGTCGGTTTGTTTGTGGTTTGCTGGTCCCGTCGCAGGCCCGAGGCGCTGCGCCGGGACAGATCGCGAATGCCGGTGCGCCTATCTCCCGCGGACGTTGCAGGCGACGCCGAAATCGGCCAGCCGGGGCAGCGTGCGCGTGCCCAACTGGTTCAGATGCGAGATGTAGTCGGGGACGATGATGAGGATGCCGTCCAGCTCCGCCGCCTCGACCCGTTCGGCAATCGTCTCGGCCAGGGTGTCATAGGCCCCGACCAAAGCGCCGGGCATCACCGATTTGTACTTGGGCCCGCCCAACGGGCTGAGGGACGAACTGCTGAGCTTGTCGAAACCCTTGGTGTTTTGCTCGTAGCCCCGTGCCAGATCGGCAAGCCCTTCAAGGTCGACACCGGCCTCGTAATGGTCCAGCAGCGCCTGCGCCTCGTCCCCGGTCTCGCCGGGAATGATCGTCATCAGGCCGTAGACCTTGAAATCGGGCCTGTTCAGCTTACGCGCCATGTCCTTGGCAGCCCGCGCCGAGTCCACGAACCGCGGATCGTCCCCGGCCATCATGAAGGCCACGTCGCAATTCTCGATCGCGAAGCGCAGACCGCGCGGTGATGCCCCGGCATTGATGATCGTCGGTCGGACCGCCGGCCGAGGGCTGAGGATGCCGCCGTCCGCCTCGAAATAGGGGCCCTTGTGGGTCACGCAGTCTTCGGCCCAGTACTTGCGGATGACCTGCACCCATTCTTCGGCCATGTCGTAGCGTTCGTCGTGATCCAGCGTGTCCCAGAACCCGAGCGGTTGCAGCTGGGTATAATTGCCGCCGGTGACCACGTTCAGGCCGATGCGCCCCTCGCTGATCTCGGACAGCGAGGCGACGATCTTGGCGATCGCGGCGGGCTTGTGGACCGAGACATGCGCCGTGCACCAGATCTTGATGCGGTCCGTCGCCTGGCTCAGCGCGCCCGCCGCCGCGATGGAATCGACCGTGTCGCCCCAGTAGCGATGCGGCCCCTGCGCGCCGCGCCAGTTCTGCGGACTGAGCACGAAGTCAAAGCCCAGGAACTCGGCCAGGCGCGTGACCTCAAGCGCGTGTTTATAGGATCCGGGGGTATGGGGCGCGTTGCGCGAATGGATCCATCCGCTGCGGACCGTCGGGATGAAAACGCCCGCTTCGATCTTTCTGGTCAAGGCTCTGCTCCTGTCTCTTCGGGAATGGGGTGGGAAATCTGTGGCATCAGGCCGTGGCCAGGGCGGACATCGACGGCCCGCCGCCTTCGGACGAGCGACCACGCCGGAAGGCCGCGATATCGCGGATATGCAGCAGCGCGAGGTCGTGGCGCCGGGCAAAGGCGTCGACCTGGCGACCCTTCATCACCGTGCCGTCGTCGTTGAACAGCTCGCAGATCACGCTGACCGGGCTCAGACCGGCCAGACGGCACAGGTCGACCGCCGCTTCCGTATGGCCCGGGCGTTCCAGCACGCCCCCGTTCCGGGCCACGAGCGGGAACATGTGGCCGGGACGCACGAAATCGGCGGCGGTCGCCGTCGGATCCGCAAGCATCCGTGCCGTCATGCACCGCTCGCTGGCCGCGATGCCGGTGGTCAGCCCCCGCCGCGCATCGACGCTGACGGTGAAGGCCGTCGCCAGCGGAGCGTCATTCGCGCTGACCATGGACGGCAGGTTCAGCCGTTCCGCCCGCTCGGCCGCCAGCGGCACGCAGACGATGCCGCAGCCGTGCCGAATGATGAATGCCATCTGCTCGACCGTGCAGAGCTCGGCGGCGACGACGAGGTCGGCCTCGTTCTCGCGGTCCGCATCGTCGGCGACGATCACGATCTGACCTGCGGCAAGGCGCGCGATGGCGTCGGAAATGGGGGGCATGGCGTTTCCCTTCGGATCTGTCTGACCGGACCGACACGGAGCCGGCCGGCGTGATCGGAAAAATCTGTGCGGGAAAAATGCGGCTGACTATCCGATTGCACCCCGGTGTTTATCCAGCCACGGGTCCGGGGGGCGGACGCCCGGGCCCGCCCGGCAGATCTGGATAGCGAGAGGCGGGAAGTGGATAGATTCCCCCGCCCTCCGCCTGTCGAATGGCGCGGCACATAGCCGGAGGAACCTTCATGTCCATCATCGTCGTCGTCGGAAACCCGCGGCCGGGATCGCGCACATTGGATGCCGCCAGTCTGCTGGCAACCGCCCTGTCGGGCGAAAAGCCGAGCCAGGTCATCGACGTCATCACCCTGGGCGCCGGGCTGCTCGAATGGGGAGATGACGCCGTCACCAGCGCCGTCGAAACCACCGCGAAGGCCCGGCTCGTCATCGTCGCCTCGCCGACGTTCAAGGCCACCTACTCCGGCCTTCTCAAGCTGTTCCTCGACCAGTTCGCCACCGGCGACGGGCTGCGTGGCGTCGTCGCGGTGCCCTTGATGCTGGGTGCCGGGCCCGCGCATGCCCTGGCGCCGGACCTTCTGCTGAAGCCGGTTCTGGTGGAACTGGGGGCGATCTGCCCGGCGCCGGGTCTCTATCTGTCCGACAAGACCTATGCCGGGGGCGAGCAGATCGACGCCTATGCGACCAGATGGGGGCCGGTGATCGCCGCCATGGTCCGCGCATCGGGTGCGCAATCATGACCCGGATCCCGCGGGCCGACCCGGCACCCCTGCCGCTGACTGCGGCCGAGGACCGCCGGACACTCCTGAGAACCGCCTACGGCCGCTTCCCCTCGGGGGTCGTCGCCATCGCGGCGATGGACGGCGACCGGCCGATCTGCATGGTAGCCAGCAGCTTTGTCGCGGTGTCCATGGAACCGGCGCTGGTGGCCTTCTGCGTGCAATGGACCTCGAAGACCTGGTCCCGGCTCAATCGCGCGCCCCGTCTGGGGATCAGCGTGCTGGGCGACGGGCAGGACGGCGCAGCGCGGCGCCTGGCGTCCCGGGATGAGAGCAAGTTCGACGGGATCGGCCATTGCGCGACCGCCGAAGGGGCCGTCTTCATCGAGGGTGCGGCGGCCTGGTTCGATTGTTCGATCGCCAACGTCCTCGATGCCGGTGACCATGGGTTCGTCCTGCTGACGCTCGACTCCCTGTCCCTGTCGCCCTCGGTCGAACCGCTGGTCTTCCACGCCAGCGAATTCCGGCGTCTCGGGGTCCGCAACCTGGATAGGACTGCCCTGAAATCCGGATAGCCACCCTGACCTCGGGCCGGTCAGATGATCGCGACACCCTGCGAAGGGCGCCGAACCGGTTGCCGCTTCGCCCGAACAGACAAGAGACAGAGCAGCCTCATGACCACCTCACCTATCCGAACAATCGCGGCCGAATGGGACTGGGAGGCCTCGCTGCCCCCGGCCCCCGCCGTTCGCGCCGGGGACACGATCTACCTCTCGGGGCAGATCGCGCTCGGGCCCGACGGGTCCCTGGTCGGGGTGAACGATCTTGCCGCCCAGGCCCGCCAGTGTTTTGCGAATATCCGGTCCATCCTGGCCCGCGACGGGGCGACGATGCAGCACGTGGTCAAGATGACCACCTATTTCGCCTGCCCTCTCACCGACGAGGTCACCGCAGAATACTGGCAGGTCCGCGAAGAGGTCTTTGGCACGCACCGCCCGGCCAGCACAGGTGTCTCGGTTTCGGCCCTGATCTATCCCGAGGTGATGCTCGAGATCGAGGCGATTGCCGTCCTCGCACCGGCCCGCCATGCTTGAGCCCGAGTTTGACCTCTTCTTCCCCGACCTCGCGCAGCGCCGCATCGAGTACAATGCCCGGGCGTCGGTGCCGGATTTCGACGCCTGCGTGCAGGAATATGCCGACCTCTCGGCCCGGGCCCGGGCCCTCTGTCCGGGGCTCTTCGACCTGAGCTACGGCCCTGCCAAGGCCGAAAAGATCGACCTTTTTCCGGTCCCCGGATCGCGTCAGCCCGGCCCGGTCTTCGTCTTCATCCATGGTGGATACTGGCGCTCGCAGTCAAAGACCGACGCGGCCCTGATGGCCCGGACCTTTACCGATGCCGGGATTGCGGTGGCCGTGCTGGAATACACGCTCCTGCCGATCGCGACCCTCGCCGAGGTGGTGCGGGAAATGCGCAGCGCCATCGCCTGGCTGTTCCGCAACGGGGCCGCCTATGGGATTGATCCGCACCGGATCCACCTGGGCGGCAGTTCGGCCGGGGCGCATCTGGTCGGCATGCTGCTGGCCGATGGCTGGCAGGATGAATTCTCGGTTCCCGCAGACGTGGTGGCCGGTGCCGTCGGCTTGAGCGGGCTCTATGACATCCGGCCGATCTGCGACATCGAGGCCAACGACTGGCTGCGGCTGGTGCCCGAACAGGCCGAACGGCTCAGCCCGCTGTTCCACATACCCGATCAGGCGCCGCCGCTTGTCCTGTCGGTCGGCGGGCTTGAGACCGAAGGCTTCAAGCGCCAGACCGCAGCCTATGCCGCCGCGTGGAAGGCCAAGGGCCACGACCTGACAATGGTTCCGGCACCCGCTCGGAACCACTTCAATCTGCTGGTCGACCTGTCCATTGCGGACGCTGCCCTGACCCGGGCGGTGTTCGAGATGATCGAAAGCCGAAAGTGACGAACCATCCGGGCGGCCTGATCGGCGGGTCAGGCCAGGGCCCGACAGCGCCCGGATCCGAAAGCCCCCGGATCCGGTTGCCTGCAGGGGGGACGGCTGTCCGCCCCATCGCACCCGCAACCCGGGCGTGGTGTGACCCTGCCGCGCCGATGACCGGCAGCACAGGGCGCAGGCACGCGACGTCCTCGCCTCAGCCGCGCTGCGCCGCGTGCATCGACGCAGGGAACCGCTGCACCCGATCGGGCCAAAACGTCCAAAGGGTAATCAAGGACTCGCCTTTCTGCTCTGTCCTGCCGGCGCCGGCCCCGGGTCTGTTGACAGGAAAAACCGATTCCGGAACACTGATTTCCGTCGAGCGTAGAACAGAGCGCAGGCCGGGGCGTAACGGGTACATGGCGATCCACCCCGCCCCGGCGGACAGAGGTCTGCCAGTGCTGGCTGTTGCGCCCGGACGTGCAGGTAACGGACACCGGAGGCACAGGTTTGAACGCGCGAAGGCTGATTGAGGTTTGCGAACGCGACGCCTCTCCGGTTTGCGACTTCATGGTGAACATGTGCGGGCCGCATTCCCTGGACTTCATGAACAGGAAGGACGTGGCGTTTTCGTATAGCGGAAGCGGCAATTCCAATTCGAACATCACCTTCGGATATCTGGCCTACGGGACCGAGACCCGGATTGGCATCGGTGCCGGCATTGGCCATTATTCGATCAGCCTGCCGCGCAGCGGTCGGCAGACCGTCGTCTCCGGCAGCCGCCGCTATCAGTCCGGCCCGCTGAAGGCGGTGATCCTGTCGCCCGGCGAGGATGTCGAGGTCGATCTGGATCGGGACTGGCGATCCGTCTTCGTCACCATCAACAAGCGGATCATGGACCTTGCCCTCGGACGGCTCATCGGGGCCCCGGTCACCGAGCGTCTGGTCTTCGATGTGGCGATGCCGACAAGCGACGCCGCGGCGTCGTCATGGTGGCGGATGGCCGAGCATTATCTTCGGGAACTCGCCGTCGAAGACAGCCTGCTGTGCGATCCAAGCGTCTACCGAGACTTCGAGCTGTCGTTGGTGCGCGCGCTGCTGATCCGGCATCCGAACAACTACTCGGACGAGATCCGTCGCAAGATCCCCGACATGATGCCGGGCTACCTGCGCAAATCGGTCAAACACATCGAGGATTCCTATCCCGAGCCGCTGCGGCTGGAGGATCTTGGCCGGATTGCCGGTGTCCCGACGGACCGGCTGACCACCGGCTTCCGGGAATTCCTCGGCGCGACCCCGATGCAATATCTCAAGAACGTCCGGCTGTTGAAAGCCCGCGAAATGCTGATGACCAGCGGGTCGCGGATGAATGTGTCAACGATTGCCTATGACGTCGGGTTCAATCACCTGGGTCGTTTCTCTGTCGACTACAAGGCGGCCTTCGGTGAGGCGCCAAGCCAGACCTCGGCGCTGGCAGCGGGCCGACAGGCGGCCTTGCCGACAGGGCCAAAGCCCCAAAACCCGACGCTCAATAGCCCGGACCCGCCTTCTGCAAGACGGAGCGGGGCATGATCCCGTCGCGCAACCGGAATGCCGACATCATCGCCCGGCGGGCCGGCCAACCCACCGGCAGGACGAGGGGCGATGTGATGCGGCGGGGGATCAGGTCGCGGGGTCCGGTTACGATGACTCGACACCCTGTCACCGCCCCCCATCGCGATCGTGGCGCAGGATACGTCATCCGTCCGACGGATCACGAGCCGTCACCGTCCTTAAAAGCCACGATCCGACGCGAGCACAAAGTCGCTTGCAACCACAGGCCCTACCCCCCAAGCAGGGACAGTCAGACGTTTTCCTGAGGGAAAATGTGGTAGCGGAGGAGGGACTTGAACCCCCGACACGCGGATTATGATTCCGCTGCTCTAACCAACTGAGCTACTCCGCCACGCTGCCTGTGAACGGATCATCGACCCGTACCGCTTGGCTGGCGGCTTCCTAGGATAGGCCACTGGCAGCGTCAAGAGGGAAATCGACGGCGCTTTGCCCCCTCGCCTCGGGGCTCTTGCCGGGCTAGGAACAGGGCAAAGCGGAGGCGCCATGCAGACCCTTCCCCAGACCCGCGATCTGGTCCTTGTCGGCGGCGGCCATGCCCATGCGCTGGTGCTGCTGCGCTGGGCCATGGCGCCGCTTGCAGGCGCCCGGCTCACCCTGATCGACCCCAACCCGACCGCGCCCTATACCGGCATGCTGCCCGGCCTCATCGCCGGACATTACCGCGCGGCCGAGCTGGACATGGATCTGGTGGCGCTGGCCCGGCACGCGAATGCACGGCTGATTCTGGGCCGCGCCACCGGGCTTGACCCCGAGGCGCGGCAGATCGAGGTCGCGGGCCGCCCGCCCGTCGCCTATGACGTCGCCTCGCTCGATATCGGCATCACCTCGGACCTGCCCGCCCTGCCGGGCTTTGCCGCCCATGCCACCGCCGCCAAGCCGCTGGGCGGCTATGCGGAACGCTGGGCCGCCTTCACCGACGCCCCGCCGCCCGAGCCCAGGCTCACCGTGCTGGGCGCGGGCGTCGGCGGGGTGGAACTGGCGCTGGCCATGCAGCACCGACTGCCCCGGGCCCGGGTCACTCTGGTCGACCGGGGCGAGGCGCTGCCGCATCTCGGCGCCGCCGCTCGCCGTCATCTGCTGGCGCTGCTTGCCGCCCGTGGCATCGCGGTCGAGACCGGGACCGAGGCGGTTGCGGTCGAGCCCGACGCGGTCAGGCTGGCCGATGGCCGCCGCCTGCCCTCGGATTTCACCCTCGGCGCGGCGGGCAGCAGGCCGCAGGACTGGCTGGCAGGGACCGGCCTCGCCCTGACCGGGGGCTATGTGACGGTCGACCCGATGCTGCGCTCGACCTCGCATCCCGAGGTCTTCGCCGCCGGGGATTGCGCGCATATGGCCGAAAGCCCGCGACCCAAGGCCGGGGTCTTTGCCGTGCGGCAGGCGCCGGTCCTTCACCACAACTTGCGCGCCGCGCTGTCGGGCGGGGCGATGCGCCCGTTCCAGCCGCAGCGCGATTACCTGAAGCTGATCTCGCTGGGCGAGCGCGAGGCGCTGGCCGACAAATGGGGCCTGCCGCTGCATGGCCGGGCGATGTGGCGGCTGAAGGACCGGATCGACCGCAAATTCATGCGGATGTTCCACACCTTGCCCGCCATGCCTGCACCCGCCCTGCCCGCCGAGCGCAGCCTGGGCCTGGCCGAGGCACTGGGCGAGAAACCGATGTGCGGCGGCTGTGGCGCCAAGGTCGGCCCCGAGGCGCTGCGCCGGGCGCTGAGCGCCCTGCCACCCGCCGCGACGCTGGCGCTGGGCGCGGGCGATGACGCGGCGGTGCTGGAACTGGGCGGGGTGCGGCAGGTGCTGGCGACCGACCATCTGCGCGCGGTGACCGAGGATCCCTGGCTGATGGCCCGCATCGCCGCGGTGCATGCGCTGGGCGATGTCTGGGCGATGGGGGCCCGGCCGCAGGCAGCGCTGATCAGCCTGATCCTGCCGCGGATGTCGGAGGATTTGCAGGGCCGGACCCTGGCCGAGATCATGGCGGGTCTGGGCAGCGTGCTGACCGACGCGGGCGCCGCCATCGCCGGAGGCCACACCACGCAGGGGGCGGAGCTGACCATCGGCCTGACGGTGACCGGGATCGCCGGCGAGCGGATCCTGACCAAGGGCGGCGCCCGGCCCGGCGAGGCGCTGATCGTGACGAAGCCGCTGGGCTCGGGGACGCTGCTGGCGGCCGAGATGCAGAAACGCGCGCCGGGACGGGCGGTGGCGGCGCTCTGGCCCTTCCTCACCCAGATGCAGGGCGCGGCGGCGGCGATCCTCTCGCCCCGGGCCAGCGCCATGACCGATGTCACGGGCTTCGGCCTGGCTGGTCACCTGGACGAGATGCTGCAGGCGGGGGGCGTGGCGGCCGAGATCGACCTTGCCTCGGTCCCCTTCTACGCGGGGGCCGAGGCCCTGGCGGAAGCGGGCGTGGCCTCGACCATCGCCCCCGCCAACCGCGCGGCGCTGCTGGGCCGGATCGCCGCGCCGCCGGGCGCCCGCACCGCCCTGCTCTACGATCCGCAGACGGCGGGCGGGCTGCTGGCCTCGGTGCCCATGGAGGATGCCCGGAGTCTGGTCGCGACCTTGCGCGGGGCGGGCTACACCGCCGCCGTGATCGGCCGGATCCGCGCCCCAGACGGCGGTCCTGCGCTGCAGGTCCACGGCTGAGGGTCCACGGCTGAGGGAGGGGTTTCGCCCTCGTCACCCGCTGCCGCGGGCTTCTCGGGCGACCGGCGGCGCCGCGTTCCGCGGCGCCGGAAAAGCCGGGGGGCGCTGCCCCCCGGACCCCCCGGGATATTTGGAGAACAAAGATGAGCAGGGCCGGCTTGCGGAACGGATCGGCGGCAGGCCGCATCGGCGGGGAACCGGTCACGGGGCATAGGGCGGCGGGCGGGATCGGGGGACTTGGCCGGGAGCGGGCTGCGCAGGATTGGGTATCTGGTTCCGGTCGCGGCGGCAGTCGTCAGGAAGCCTCACTTCGAGCCGCAGCATGGGGCTCGGCCCGAGGGTTCTCGGGCGCCTAGGAGCGGCCCTCTCCGCTTGACAGGGGTCGGCGATGCCCTACGGGATGCCGCGTTTTTCTGGCCAGGCGCGCATCGGCGCGGCAGGATGGGGGAGGAGGTGCCCGATGCCCGACAATCCGATCCGTCCGACCATTCCGCTCGATGCCCCCGGCAAGCGGCACGGCTTCCTGAAGCTGCCGCATTCGCGCAACGACAGCGCCTGGGGGGCGCAGATGATCCCGCTGACCGTGATCGGGGGCGCGCCGGGGCCGACGGCGCTGCTGACCGGGGCCAATCACGGCGACGAATACGAGGGGCCGATCGCCTTGCAGGCACTGGCGCACGAGCTGGAGCCCGGGGCGCTGACCGGGCGGCTCATCATCCTGCCTTTCTTCAACCACCCCGCCTTCCAGGCCGGGACCCGGGTCTCGCCGATCGACGGCGTTAACCTTAACCGCGCGTTTCCCGGGGCGCCCGATGGCAGCGTCACCCAGAAGATCGCCGATTACGTGGCGCGGCAGCTGGTGCCGCTGGCCGATCTGGTGGTCGATTTCCATTCGGGCGGCAAGACGCTGGATTTCCTGCCGCAGGCCTGCGCCCATGTGCTGGACGACAGCGCCCAGCAGGCGCGCTGCGTCGCCGCCGCCCGGGCCTTTGCCGCGCCCTATACCTTGATGCTGCGCGAGATCGACGCGGCCGGGATGTATGACAGCGAGGTCGAGGGCCAGGGCAAGACCTTCGTCACCACGGAACTGGGCGGCGGCGGCACGGCGACCGCGCGCTCGGCCCGGATCGCCCGGCGCGGGCTCAGGAACCTGCTGATCCACGCTGGTCACCTGCCGGGCGAGATCGAGGATCCGGGCACGGTCATGCTCGATATGCCGGGCGACGAATGCTACCACGCCGCGCCCTGTTCGGGGCTGGTCGAGCCGCTGGTCGATCTGGGCGAGGCGGTGCATCGTGGCATGGCGCTGGCGCGGATCTGGCCGGTGGAGCGTTCGGGCGGCGCGCCCGAGACGGTGCTGGCCCAGACCGAGGGCATCCTGGCAGCGCGGCATTTCCCCGGGCTGACCCAGATCGGCGACACGCTGGCGGTGGTTGCCGTGCCGCGCAGGTGAGTGTTCACTTTTCCAACATTAGCCAGAAAAAAGGGCGGGCATAACGCGCCCGCCCTGTCACTCTCCCAACAAAAACTGAATGTCAGACGCCCACGCCCGGACCCAGGCATCCCAGCGGCGCCTGGCTTTGTTCGACCTCGTAGAGCTCGGTCGAGGGGCCATCGAGCCCCTGGAACACCGCCCTCAGCCCGTCGCCCTCGGCGAAGAAGCGCCAGCATTGTTCGTCGGCGGGCGCGTTGTCATAGACGAAGCAGATATTGCCCGCGCGCTCGTACCAGCTGCCGTCCTGGCATTCCTGGCCGATGAAGGTCCAGCGGACGCGGCGGTCGGGCAGGTATTGCTCGACGCCGTAAGGCGTGCCCTGGAATACATAGCTCAGCGTGCGGCCCAGCGTATAGGCGTCGAATTCCTCGGCGCTCATTGGCGCGGCGGCGGCACCGGGCGGCACCGGCGTTTCGGCCATCAGCGGCAGGGCGACGCTCAGCGCGGTGGCGAAGACCAGCAGATTGGCGCGGATCATGGCAAGGCTCCCTGACAAGTCCCGGGCACTCTGCCAGAGGCCTGCACAAAGGGCCAGCCGCCCCTCCGTCACGATGCCGCGAGTCCGCAGGCACAGGCGGAGATCGGCCCTCAGCCCTGCAGCAGGGCCTCGGCGCTGGGCAGGGGCGCCGCATCATGCTGCGCCAGAACCGCGGCCAGGCGCTTGTCCATCACCGCTTTCCACAGGGGCGGCACCAGCGCCAGCATGGCCATGGCGGGCAAGGGCGCGGGCAGCATGGCCGAGCCCTCGGGCACGGTGAGTTGCGGATAGGGCCGCGCGGGATGGGCGTGGTGGTCGGAATGGCGCGGCGCGTTCAGCGTCACCGCCGAGGAATACCAGCCGACCGAGTTCCAGGCGTGCCAGGGCCCGGCGGGTTCGAACTTGCCATTGGCCAGCCGCCGGCGCTTCAGCCCGTAATGCTGGACGTAATCGGCGACCAGCATCTGCGACTGGGTATGGGCGCAGAGCGCGACATAGATCAGCAGCCCCTTCAGCCCGAAGAGCGCGAAGGCCAGGACCAGCAGCGTGCCCTCCCCCGCCATGTAAAAGACGTAAGGGTTAACGCGCTTCCTGCCCGAGCGTCGGGTCATGGCCTTTTCCGCCCGGTAGCCGGTGATGAAGCTGCCGTACCAGGCCTTGGGCAGGAAGGACCAGAAGCCCACCCCCTTGTCGGCCGAGACCGGATCCTGCGGCGTCGCCACATAGGGGTGATGCACGAACCGATGGGCCGAGACGTGGTGGCCGAAGAGGAAGCCGATATAGACCGCCGTCCCCAGCCCGGTCATGAAGCGGTCCGAACGGTGGATCAGCTCATGCGAGGCGGGGTTGCCGATCTGGCCGTAGAACAGGCCGAAGCCCAGGATCCCCGCCACCCAATCCAGCCCGTGCAGATTGTAGGTCAGCGCCCAGACGCCCAGCGGCAGATGGGTCAGCTGCAGGAAGCCCAGCAGGATCAGCAGGTTGTCACCGACCGGCATCTCGCTGTCATCCGCCGGGTCGGGGAACTGGTCCACGGCGATCCACATCAGCCCGATGGAGACCGGCGCCAGCCAGATGGCCCAGCCGCCGTAAACGGCGCCCCAGGCCAGCAGCGCGGCGGGCAGAAGCGTGGCGAAGGTGAAGATGGTCAGACGCATGAGCAGGCCCAGAACACGAGAACAGAGCGCGAGAAGGGTTAACGGATACCCGCGGATTTGGGCAAGCATAAGGCAATGCGCCCCTTCCATCCATGCGACCGAGAGGCTACTTGCTGGAAAACCGCCCAGAAACCGGCCCGGAGGCCCCATGTCCTTCTTCGGAAAGCTCAAGGAACGCATGTTCCGCTCCTCCTCGAAGCTCGACGAGGGGCTGGATGCGCTGGTCGCCGCCGAGCCCGCGCCCGAGGCGCCGGATGCGCCGATCCCCTCGCCCGCGCCGATCGTTGCGCCCGATGGCTCGAAACCGGGGCTCCTGTCGCGGCTGACCGGACGGCAGGACGCGCCGCGCCGGGTGCTGGACGACGCCTTTGTCGAAGAGCTGGAAGATCTGCTGGTGCAGGCCGATCTGGGCGTGGATACCGCGCTGAAGGTCACCGCCAATATCGCCGCCGGGCGCTTCGGCCGCCGCGTCACCACCGCCGAGATCAAGGAGGCGCTCGCCGCCGAGATCGCCCGCATCATGGAACCCGTCGCCCGCCCCCTGCCGCTCTACGCGAAAAAACCGCAGGTGGTGCTGGTGGTGGGGGTCAATGGCGCGGGCAAGACCACGACCATCGGCAAGCTCGCCAGCCAGTTCCGCGCCGCGGGCAAATCGGTGATCATCGCCGCGGGCGACACTTTTCGCGCGGCGGCGGTGGAACAGCTCCAGGTCTGGGGCCAACGCGCGGGCGTCCCGGTGATGACCGCGCCCGAGGGGTCGGACCCGGCCTCGCTGGCCTTCGACGCGCTGACCCGGGCGCAGGCCGAGGGCGCGGACCTCTTGATGATCGACACCGCGGGCCGCCTGCAGAACCGCGCCGACCTGATGGAGGAGCTGGCCAAGATCGTCCGCGTCCTGCGCAAGAAGGACCCGTCCGCGCCGCATAACACGCTCCTGGTGCTGGACGCGACCACCGGCCAGAACGCCCTGACCCAGGTCGAGGTCTTCCGCCAGATGGCCAATGTCTCGGGGCTTATCATGACCAAGCTCGACGGCACGGCGCGGGGCGGGGTGCTGGTGGCGCTGGCCGACCGGTTCGGCCTGCCGATCCACGCGATCGGCGTGGGCGAACAGATCGAGGATCTGGACGCCTTCGACCCGCAGGATTTCGCCGCGGCGCTCACCGGAACCGAAAGCCGCTGACCCTTTCACTTTGTCACAAATACGCCGGGGGGTCCGGGGGGCAGCGCCCCCCGTGCCCGGCCCGCCACGGAGAACGCCGCCATGAGCGACTGGCTGATCGCCCAGGAAGGCACGCAGACCGGCCTCTATCTGTCGATGGCCCTGGCCCTCTCGGCCGCGGTGCTGCACGCGATCTTCGGCGCCCTGCAGAAGGGGCGGCACGATCCCTGGCTGTCGCGCGCCGGGATCGACGTCTTCGCCTTCCTGATGGCGCTGCCGGTCGCGCTGTTCGTCGTCCCCTGGCCCGAACCGCATATGGTCCCGATCCTCGCCGGGGTCTTCGTCATCCATGTCGCCTACAAGATCCTGCAGGCGATGACCTATACCCGCGGCGCCTATACCGTGGTCTATCCGGTGGTGCGGGGCACGGGTCCTCTGTTCACCGTGATCGGCGCCTGGCTGATCTTCGGCGAGACCTTCAACCTCTGGCAATGGCTGGGGGTGGCGGTTCTGCTGGGCGGGATCTACGGGCTCGCCCTCTATAACCTGCGCAAGATCACCGAGGGCCGCGACCGGCTGGTCCCGGCGCTGGGTTTCGCCGTGGCGACCGGGGCGATGGTGGCGCTCTACACCACGTTTGATGCCTATGGCATCCGCTCGACGGCCGACCCGTTCACCTTCCTCGCCTGGTTCTTCGTCATCGACAGCGTCTTCATGCCGCTGGTGAGTGCCCGGAGGATGCTCGCCCTGCCCCGGGCCGAACTCGCCTCGCTTCTGCGGCGCGGTTTCGTCGGCGCGCTGGTCGCCTTTTGCAGCTTCGGCGGCATCATGCTGGCGACGCGGCTGGGGCCGGTCGGACAGGCGGCGGTGCTGCGCGAGACCTCGACGGTATTCGCGGCGCTGATCGGCTGGCTGATGCTGGGCGAAAGCACCGGGCCGCGGCGGGTGGCGCTGATGGGGCTGATCGCGGCGGGGGCGATCATCGTGCAACTGGCGGCGTGAGGGGTGGGTTGAAAACCCACCCTACGGGGCGCGCGCGCGGTGCGTGCAAGCACGCACCCTACGGCGAGTGGCACAAGTACCTGTTCCGCCCGGCGGCACGCCGGGCAGCGCCCGCACCGCCCCCCCGGGGCGGGCGCTTCTCGCCCACCCCGGCGGTTCGGGCGCCGCCCTTGTCACTTGGTGGCAAGGCCCGGGTTCGATGCCTGCGCGCGACCACCTTACGGGGCCTCGGGCTGGAGCGTAGGGTGCGTGCTTGCACGCACCATCGCCGTAGGGTGGGTTTTCAACCCACCCTTGCGCGGCGCGTCACGCCGGGACCGACAACCCCTGCAACACCTCGGCCGCGATCTCGAAGGACCGCACCCGCTTCTCCGGGTCGTGGATCGCGCCGGTGAGGATCAGCTCATCCGGCTGCGTCCGGGCGATCATCTCGCGGAACCGCCGTTCCAGCGTCTCGGCCCCGCCGGTGGCCGAGAAGCCCAGCGCCCCCTCGACCTGCCGCATCAGCGCGGGCGGAACCTCGCCCGCCACATCCCGCACCGGCCGCGGCAGTTTCCCCGGCTGGCCCGAGCGCAGCCGGGCGAAGGCCAAGAGCTGCGAGGAGCGCAGGAAATAGGCCTCGTCATCCGTCTCGGCCGCAAAACACCCGGCCGCGACGATGGCATGGGGGCGTTTCAGATATTCCGAGGGCCGGAAGCTCGAGCGGTAGATCGCCAGCGCCTCGTCCAGCGCCGCGGGCGCGAAATGCGAGGCGAAGGCATAGGGCAGGCCCAGATAGGCCGCCAATTGCGCGCCATAGAGGCTGGAGCCGAGGATGGTGAGCGGCACGCCGGTCCCGGTTCCGGGCACCGCCTGCACCCGCCCGCCCTCGTTGGCGCCGAAATAGCCCAGAAGCTCCACCACATCCTGCGGGAAGGTGTCCTCGGCCTGCATGTTGCGCCTGAGCGCGCGCATGGTCAGCTGGTCGGTCCCCGGCGCGCGACCAAGGCCCAGGTCGATGCGCCCGGGATAGAGCGTCGCCAGCGTGCCGAAGGCCTCGGCCACCATCAGGGGCGAGTGGTTCGGCAGCATGATGCCGCCGGCGCCGACGCGAATGGTCGAGGTCGCGCCCGCCACATGGCCGATGACCACGGCGGTGGCGGCGCTGGCGATGCCGACCATGTTGTGATGTTCGGCCAGCCAGAAGCGGTGATAGCCCAGCCGTTCGGCGGCGCGGGCCAGATCGACACTGCCTTTCAGCGCGTCGGCGGCAGTGCCGCCTTCGGGAACCGAGGCCAGGTCGAGGATCGAGAAATGCTGCACGGGTGTAACTCCTTTCCCCCTACCTAAGCCGACCGGCGGGCCGCGCAAGGGTCAGGGGCGCCGGGTCACCCGGTCAGCGGAAGATCACACCCCGAGGCACCAGCGCATGATCGCCTTCTGCGCGTGCAGCCGGTTCTCGGCCTCGTCCCAGATCACCGAATGCGGCCCGTCCATCACCGCCGAGGTCACCTCGTCCTCGCGATGCGCCGGCAGGCAATGCATGAACAGCGCATCGGGCCTGGCCACGGCCATCAGCGCCTCGTTCACCTGATAGGGGCGCAGCTGGTTGTGGCGGCGCTCCTTGGTGGACTGGCTGTCATGCATCGAGACCCAGGTATCGGTCACCACCAGATCGGCGCCCTCGACCGCAGCGGCCGGGTCGCGCATGATCCGCACCTCCGAGCCCTTGTCGCGGGCGAACCGCACCCAGGCATCCTCGGGGTCCAGCGTCTGGGGTCCGGTGAAGGTGAAGTCGAAGCCGAACTGCCCGGCCGCCTGCAGGAACGAGGCGCAGACATTGTTGCCGTCGCCCGCCCAGACCACCTTTTTGCCGGCGATCGGGCCGCGGTGTTCCTCGAAGGTCAGGACATCGGCCATGATCTGGCAGGGATGGGTGCGGTTGGTCAGCCCGTTGATCACCGGCACGCTGGCGTATTCCGCCATCTCCTGGATCACCGATTCATCGAAGGTCCGCAGCATGATGAGATCGACATAGCGGCTGAGCACCCGGGCGGTGTCGGCGATGGTCTCGCCATGGCCGAGCTGCATCTCGCTGCCCGACAGCACCATGGTCTGCCCGCCCATCTGCCTGACACCCACGTCGAAACTGACGCGGGTCCGGGTCGAGGGCTTTTCGAAGATCAGCGCCACCATGCGGCCCTTCAGCGGCTGCTGGTCGTCGGGCTCGCCCTTGTGGCGGCCCTGGCGGGCCTGTTTCATGGCGGCGGCGCTGTCGATGATGGCGCGCAGCTCGGCGGCGTCGGTGGTATGGATATCGAGGAAATGGTTCATGGGACTGGACTTTCTGAACCCGGAGGGAGGGGGCGCTGCCCCCTCTTGGCCTGCGGCCAATTCACCCCCGGCGTATTTGGAGCAGCGTGATGATCACTTGCCCTCGTAGGCGGTGGCCGCGGCATCGAGACGGGCGACCGCCTCGGTGATATCCGCGTCGGGGATGTTCAGCGCAGGCAGCAGGCGCAGCACGTTGTCCGCCGCGGGCACCACCAGCACGCCCGCCTCGCGCGCGGCGGCGGCCAGCTCGGCCGCAGGCTTCTTGCACTTCAGCCCCAGCATCAGCCCCATGCCGCGCACCGCCTCGAACGTGTCGGGATGGGCCGCGACCAGCCCTTCCAGCCGCTGGCGCAGCAGGCCCGCCTTGCGGCTGACGTCGTCAAGGAAAGCCGCGTCAGACACGATCTGGCTGACTTTCAGCCCCACGGCGCAGGCCAGGGGGTTGCCGCCATAGGTCGAGCCATGCGTGCCCGCCACCATGCCCGAGGCCGCGTTTTCCGTGGCCAGCAGCGCACCCAGCGGGAAGCCGCCGCCGATGCCCTTGGCGACCATCATGATGTCGGGCGCCACACCCGCCCATTCATGGGCGAAGAGCTTGCCGGTCCGGCCCATGCCGCATTGCACCTCGTCGAGGATCAGGAGCGCCCCGGTCCGGTCGCAGGCCTCGCGCAGCGCGCGCAGCTGGTCCTCCGGCATCGGGCGGATACCGCCCTCGCCCTGCACCGGCTCGACCATCACGGCGCAGACGCTCTCGTCCATGGCGGCCTCGAACGCCGCCATGTCGCCCCAGGGCAGGTGCCTGAACCCGGGCATCAGCGGCCCGAAGCCCTTGACCATCTTCTCGCCGCCCGAGGCGGCGATGGCGGCGGTCGAGCGGCCGTGGAAAGCGCCCTCGAAGGTCAGGATCGTCTCGCGCGGGGCGCCTTTTTCGTAATGGTATTTCCGCGCCATCTTGATGGCGAGCTCGGCGGTCTCGGTGCCGGAATTGGTGAAGAAGACCGTGTCGGCAAAGGTCAGGTCGACCAGAAGATCGGCCAACGCCTGTTGCTCGGGGATCTTGTAGAGGTTCGAGACATGCCAGAGCTTGCCCGCCTGCTCGGTCAGCGCCGAGACCAGCTCGGGATTGGCGTGGCCCAGCGCATTGACGGCAATCCCCGCCCCCATGTCGAGGAATCGGCGTCCATCCGCCTCGATCAGCCACGAGCCTTCGCCCTTCACGAAGGAAAGCGGCGTGCGGTTATAGGTCGGCAGAACGGTCGAAATCATGGGAATGCCCTTGGATGCGAAGGCCCATTCGTGCCGAAGGCAACGGGCCAAGTCAATGCGGGTTCGGAGGGGGGACTGCGGCCGACGGGCGCGCAGCAATGATCGTCAGACGCGTGTCAGCGTCGGCGTCGCAGCGAGAAAGAGGCGCTTTGGTCGATCATCCCCGCCCGATAGCGCGGGGCGCGGGTTTTGTCGAGGGGGCAGTTGCACAGGGGCCGCAAAACATCGGGCAAGCGCCCCGCCGCCAGGCGCGGTCCGGCCCGCGCCGCCGCCCGCGGCCCCACCCAAAGGCACAGGCCCCTTGCCGCCCCCCCTCGCGTTAAGTATCCCAGTCTCAGGATCCCACGATGCCCGCAGGCCCCATGCCCCCCAATCCCAGCCCTCCGCCGCGTGACCGCGTCCTGCCCGCGCAGGTGCCCGGGGGCCGATGGTGGAGTGGCTGAGCCGATGCGACGCGCCCTCCTCCCCCTGCTCCTTGCGCTCGTGCTGCCGCTCTCCGGCTGTTTCGAGACCGCGCCGCTGACCGAAGCGGCGAGCCGCGCGCTCCAGCCGACCTCGGGTCCGGCCGAGCTGCGGGTGCTGGACGGGGCGGTGGCCGTGGCAGGCCCGGCGGGCTATTGCATCGACGCCGAGGCAACGCGCGAAAGCGATATCGAGGCCTTCGTCCTGCTGGTGCGCTGCCGCTACACGCTGCGCCCCTCGCCGGTGCTGAGCGCCACGGTGACCGGGCTGAGTTCCGATGGCAACCCGGATACCTTCCGTCGCCTCACCGGCTTCCTGCAAAGCGCCCCGGGCCGGGCGCAGCTGTCCCGCTCGGGCGATCCCAGCGATGTCGAGGTGCTGGAGGCGACCTTCGCCGAAGGCGTGGTCTGGCTGCTGATCCATGACACCGGCAACCCCAATTCCTTTGACGAGACCTATTGGCGCGCCATCCTGCCGGTCGCCGGGCGGATCGTCACCCTCTCGGTGCTGGCCGCCGCCGACCACCCGTACGAGCGCGACAGCGGGCTGGGGATCCTGCGCGGCTTCGTCATGCGGATGCGGGCGGTGAACGCGCGGGGCTGAGGCCCCGGCGCTCAGGCCACCAGCACGATGCCGAGGATCGACAGCGCCAGAAGCGCCATCCCCGCCACTTCCAGCGGCCGCGGCCGCTCGCGGAAGAAAAGCGCGGAGACCAGGATCGAATAGAGCAACTCGACCTGCCCGAGGCTGCGGACATAGGCCGCGTTCTGCAAGGCGAAGGCCACGAACCAGCCGAGGCTGCCCAGCACGCCCGTCACCCCGACCAGCGCCGTCGCCCGCCATGAGGCCAGCACGCGCCCGACCTCGCCCGGCTCGCGCCAGCCGAGCCAGAGCGCCATGGCCAGCGCCTGAAAACTGGTCGCCATGGCCAGGGCGGCGGTGGCGCGGAACAGCGCGTCCTGATGCGCCACCTCCAGCGTGGCACCGCGGTAGCCGATGGCCGACAGGCCGAACAGCGCCCCCGCCAGCACGCCCAGCATCGTGGCGCGATTCAGGATGCCGCCCTGCCGCCAGCCCTCGGGCGGGCGCGAGATCAGGATGACCCCGGCAACACCCACCAGAATCGCCAGCAGGCCCGCCGCCGAAACCCCCTCGCCCAGGACCAAAGCCGAGAAGGCCGCGACCTGCACCGTCTCGGTCTTGGTGAAGGCGATGCCCACGGCGAAGGACCGCTCGGAAAAGAGGGCGACGGTGCAGAAGGTGGCGACGATCTGGCCCAGCCCGCCCAGCATGGCGAAGATCCAGAAGCGCGGCCCGGGCAGCGGCACCGGCTGCGGATCGAGGGCGAGCAGCAGCGCCAGCCCCGCAAGCGCCAGCGGCGCGGCGAAGAGAAAGCGCGAGAAGGTGGCGCCGCCGGTGCTGAGCCCCAGCCCCTTCAGCCGCTTTTGCAGCGTGAAGCGCAAGGTCTGGACGGCGGCGGCGGCGAGGGTGACGAGGACCCAGAGTTCCATGGCATTCTTCCCGGCGAAGTCAGCGCCCCTGATACGCCCGGCCTCTGTTCCGCACCAGCCCCGGCGCCGCGCGGAGCATGCGGGGGGCCAGCCCCCTCGACTCCCGGCCGCGCCACGGGCGCGGCGTTCGCGGCTGGAACGCGCCACTGGCGCGTTCCCGTGACGCCGCTCACCCCCCGCCAAAGGGGACCCTCGGGCCCCCTTTGGAAACCCCCGAGGATATTTGGAGAACAAAGATGAAGGTTAAGAGCGCGTTAAGCCGCAATCTTCGTTCTTCAAATATCCTCGGGGGGTGAATTGGCCGTCAGGCCAAGAGGGGGGCAGAAAGCCCCCCTGCCCGGTCCCCGCAGGCGCTAGCGCACCGAGGTCGCGCGGCGGGTCGACATCAGCAGATGCGTCTCGGATTGCGTCACCGCCTCCAGCTTGCGGATCCGTGACAGGGTCTCGTCGAGATGGGTCAGCGAATCCGTGGCCAGATCGACGATCACGTCCCAGCGCCCGCTGGTCGCATGCACCGCCTGTACCGCGGGCATCGCCAGCATGCGGCCGACGGCGCGGTCGGTGCCCGGCCCCTCGATCGCCACCATCATCAGCGCCCGCACCGGGCTTTCCGCCAGATCGCCCCGGGTCAGCGCCGTGAAACCGGCGATCTCGCCCGTCTCGATCAGCCGGGTCAGCCGGGCGCGGACCGTGTTGCGGCTGATGCCCAGTTCCGCCGCCAGCGCCGCCAGCCCCAGCCGTCCGTCGCGCTTCAGCGCGGCCAGGATCCTGTGGTCCGTCTCGTCCAGGCTGACCATTCCGCCCCCTCCATTTGCGCATTTCGCTCAATACACCGCCCGGAATGCGCATCCTGTCAAGCAGAACTCCGGCCGTTCTGCGCTATACTCATCCCACCAGAGCCGCGAGGATCCCATGACCCAGACCCATTGCCTGCTGATCGGCGCCCCCGTCGATACCGGCCAACGCCGTCCCGGCTGCCTGATGGGCCCGGCCGCCTATCGCACCGCGGGCCTGGCGCCCGCGCTCGAGGCGCTGGGCCATCGCGTCACCGATCTGGGCGACGCCGCCTGCACCCCGGTGCCCGCCACCGTCACCAACCCCGCCGTCCACCACCTGCCCGAAACCCTCGGCTGGGCGCGATCGCTGGCGGCGATGGGCGAGGCGGCGATGGCCGAGGGCATGCCGATCTTCCTCGGCGGCGACCATTCGCTGTCCCTGGGTTCGGTCGCCGGGGTGGCGGCGGCGGCGCAGGCGCGGGGACGGCCGCTCTTCGTTCTCTGGCTTGACGCGCACAGCGATTTCCACACCACCGCCACCACGGAATCGGGCAATCTGCACGGCACCCCGGTGGCCTATTTGGCGGGCCGCGATTTCGAGGCCTTTCCGCCCTTCCCGGCCCCGGTCCCGCCGGAAAACATCTGCCTTTTCGGCATCCGCTCGGTCGATGCGGCCGAACACGCGGCGCTGCTGGAGCATGAGATCGCCATCAACGACATGCGCGTTCTGGACGAGCGCGGCGTCGTCGCCCCCCTGCGCGAATTCCTGGCGCTGGTCGAGGAAGCGGACGGCCTGCTGCATGTCTCGCTCGACGTCGATTTCCTGGATCCGGTCGTCGCCCCCGCCGTCGGCACCACCGTCCCCGGCGGCGCCACCTTCCGCGAGGCGCATCTGGTGATGGAACTGCTGCACGAATCCGGGCGCGTCACCTCGCTGGATCTGGTGGAGCTGAATCCGTTCCTCGATGAGCGCGGGCGCACCGCGCATCTGATGGTGGATCTGGTCGCCTCGCTGATGGGCAAGAAGGTCTTCGACCGGCCGACGCGGGCCTATCGGGGGCAGGTATGATGCGCGATCTTCCCCAACCCTCGGCCCAGGCGCTGGTGCCCTTCGTCTCGGTGGCCGAGATGATGGCCATCGTCCACCGCATCGGTCTGGAACCGGCGCTGGTCGACCTCACCGCAAGGATCAAGGCCGATTTCCGGCGCTGGCGGCTCTTTGACAAGACCCCGCGCGTGGCCGCCCATTCCCCGATCGGCGTGATCGAATTGATGCCGACCTCGGACGGCCAACGCTATGCCTTCAAATACGTGAACGGCCATCCCGGCAACACAAGGGCGGGTTTGCAGACTGTCACCGCCTTCGGGGTCCTGTCCGAGGTGGCGACGGGTTATCCGCTGCTGATCTCGGAAATGACGCTGCTGACCGCGCTGCGCACGGCGGCGACCTCGGCGCTGGCGACCAAGGCGCTGGCCCGGCCCGACGCCAAGGTGCTGGCCCTGATCGGCAACGGCGCGCAGGCGGAATTCCAGGCGCTGGCGCTGAGGGCGGTCTGCGGCATCGCGCAGGTCCGGCTTCATGACACCGACCCCGGCGCCATCCGCAAATGCGCGCGGAACCTGCGCGCGGCGGGGCTGGAGGTCACCGCCTGCGACAGCGCCGAGGCGGCGATCCAGGGCGCGGACGTCATCACCACCTGCACCGCCGACAAGCGCAATGCCACGATCCTGCACGACAACATGATCGGCGCCGGGGTGCATATCAACGCGATCGGCGGCGATTGCCCGGGCAAGACGGAACTGGCGCCCGCCCTGCTGTCCCGCACCAGAACCTTCGTGGAATACGAACCGCAGACGCGGGTCGAGGGCGAGATCCAGCAGGTCGCGCCCGACTATCCGGTGACCGAGCTCTGGCAGGTGCTGACCGGCGATTGCCCCGGGCGCACGGACCCCGCGCAGATCACGCTTTTCGACGGCGTGGGCTTCGCCATCGAGGATTTCGCGGCGCTGGGCTGGCTCTACGATCAGCTGCGCCCGGAAACGCCGCGGCTCGACGTGATCGCCGACCCTGACGACCCGCGCGATCTTTACGGGATGGTGATGCGGGCGCGGTGAAATCCTGCGGTCACGGGCGGCATTCGTGCTAGGCTGCAGGGGCCTCCGGCGCGACGGGCGCCCGGGCCGGGGCATCGGCATTCGGCGCCCTTGCGGTTTGTCCATGAAGCGTTTTGCCTGCCTGACCCTTGCCGCCCTCCTCCTCGCCCCTGCTGCCAGCGCGCAGAGCGTGACGGAATGCGACCGGCTCGCCGGGTATCTGCCGGTGCCGCGCGCGCCCGACCTGCCCGGCGTGGTCGAGGTCACCGCCCCCGCCGAGGCCGTTGCCGCCTGCGAAGCCGCGCGGCGCGGCGATCCCGACCCGTTCCTCGCTTTCCTGCTGGCCCGGGCGCTGGAGGCCGCCGATCCCCAGGACCCACGCCTGCCCGCGCTGATCGCCGAGGGCGCCGCGGCCTCGGCCCCCTTCGCCGCCAGCCGTCTGGGGTTGTTGTACCAGCAAGGCCACGGCGGCCTGCCGCAGGACGAGGGCCGCGCCCGGGCGCTCTTTGAGGAAAGCTGCGCCGCCTTTCCCGACCCACGCGCGCTGGCGGGCTGCAACAACCTCGCGGCGGCGATGGTGGGGGACGACGAACTGCCCGCCGCCGTCTCCCTGTTCGAGCGGACCTGCGACGCGGGCTTCGGCCGGGCCTGCGCCAATCTCGCCGACCGGATCGAGGAGGGGCGCGCGCCGGGCTATGACCCGCTCAGGATGCAGCCCCTGCGCGAACGCGCCTGCGACTTGTCTGAGCCCTGGGCCTGCATTCATGCGGGCTACGAGCTGACCCAGACCAACCCGCCCGAGACGCTGGGCGCCCTGCGCCGCTTCGAGGTCGCCTGCGATCTGGGCCTGGCGGATGGCTGCTACCGGGCGGGCGCGGTGATGCGTGACGCGACCGACATGGCATTCGGCTGGCGCGTCCGGCAGGAGGCCTTCGGGCGGGGCTGCGACGGCGGCGTGGCCGAATCCTGCTACGAGGTGGCCATCGGTCTGATCTATGGCGAGGATGGCACCGGCAGCCTGGCCGATCCCGGCGAACAGGCGCAGGGCGTGACCATGCTCGACCGGCTCTGCACCGAGCGCGATCCCTGGGCCTGTTCGGATCTCGGCTATCTCTATGCCGAGGGGATTGCGGTGACCCGCGACCCGGCGCGCTCGGCCGAGCTGGGGGCACGGGCCTGTGCGCTGGGCTCGGCGGTCGGCTGCAACAACCTCGCGGTGCATCTGGCAACCGCCGATGGCGTGGCGCTGAACCTGCCGCAGGCGGCGCGCTATTACGAACAGGGCTGCGCCGGTGGCTCGGGTCTGGCCTGCCGCAACCTCGGCGACATGCTGGCGGGCGACGAACTCGGCCCGCCCGATCCGGCCCGGGCGCAGGCCGCCTTCCTCAAGGGCTGCGCGCTGGGCGAGGCCGAGGCCTGCACGCGCTGAGCCGCGGACCCGGGGCGCAATTCCCTTTTCGCCCCGGCCGCCCGCGTGTTAGCCTTGGCCCAAGACCCAGACGGGACAGGCGACGAGGGACCTGCACGATGAACCGATGGTCGGCCCTGGGGGTCGCTCTGGCTTTCCTGCTGCCCGCGCCGCTCTGGGCTCAGGTGACCGATTGTGACCGGCTCGCCGGCTTCTCGCAGCTGCCGCGGATCGAGGGCGCGGCCGGCCCCTATGTCGTCCACGACCCCGCCGCCGCCGTCACCGCCTGCGAGGCCGCCCGTGCCGCCCAGCCGGACGAACCCTTCTTCGCCGTCCTTCTGGCCCGCGCCCGCCTTGCCGCCAATCCCGAGGACCGCACTGTCGTCGAATTGCTGGCCGGTGTGGTCGAACAGATCTCCCCCCTCGCCGCCTCGGAACTGGGTCGGCTCTACGAGATGGGGCTGGCCGGGCTGCCGATCGGCGACCGGCAGGCGCGCGATTTCTACCGCCTCGCCTGCGATACCTGGCCCGACCGGCTGGCCGCCCCCGGCTGCACCCGCCGCGCGGTCATGATGATCGAGGGCCGCGGCGGACCGGCCGACGAGACCGGCGGCTTCGCGCTGCTCGACAACCTCTGCCGCGGCGGCTGGGGCGGGGCCTGCACGCAGCAGGCCTTCCAGACCGACCTGCGCGGCACCGGCGATTTCGACACGCTGGGCCTGGAAATCGCCCGCCTCTTCGAGGCCGGCTGCGACGCGGGCGACCTCTTGGCCTGCAGCCAGTTCGGCTTCCGGCTGGAACTGGGCGAGGGCGTGGAGCTCGACGTCTCCCGCGCGCAGGACCTCTACCGCCGCGCCTGTACCGGGGGCGAGCCGCAGGGCTGCTCGTATCTGGGCGAGATCTACCGCTCGGGCCTCGGCGTGCAGCCCGACCCCGATCAGGCCGCGCATTTCTTCACCCTGGGCTGCGAGGGCAACGACCCCTATGCCTGCGTCACCCTCGGCGACATCCTGTCCGAGGGCCGCGGCGTGGAACGCGACGTCCCCCGGGCCATCGTCGCACTGGAACGCGCCTGCGGTCTGGGCGACCCCGAGGCCTGCGACATGGCCGACGTCCTGCGCTGAGGCCCCCACCCCGGAGTGTCCGACGATGAAACCCCTGCTGGCCCTCGCCGTCCTGACGATCCTGCTGGCCGGCCCGGCGCCGGGCCAGACCCAGCCCACCGACTGCGACCGCCTGGCGGGCATGCGCTTTGCCCCGCGCCTCCCCGGGGCGGGCGGCGCCGATATCATCACCCGCGGCCCTGAAGCCGTCGCCGCCTGCGAGGCTGCGGCCGCCCTGCACCCCGCGGATCCCCATATCGCCCTGCAACTGGGCCGCGCCTATCTGGCGGTCGATCCCGCCGATCCCCGGGTGCGGGACCTCTTCGCCTCGGCGCTGGGGGCCCTGCCCGCGCTCGCCCGCCTGCGCCTCGGCACGCTCCATGACCATGGCTGGTCCGGCCTGCCGCAGGACGTGCCGCAGGCACTCGCGCTCCACGAGGAAGCCTGCGCGATGACCGGCCAGCAGGGCGCGCTGGTCGCCTGCAACAACGTCGCGCTGGTGCTGCTGGAAGGCAGCGATGCCGCGCAATACCCCCGCGCCATCGCCCTGATGGAGGCGGGATGCGCCGCGGGCGATCCCTTCTCCTGCGAGAACCTCGGCTATGAAGTCGAGACCGGCGCGCATGTGCCCCGCGACCTGCAGCGCGCCGCCGCCCTCTACCGGCAGGCCTGCGAGGCGGGATCCCCGCTTGGCTGTTCCAACCTCGGCAATGCGGTTTCCGAAGGCTTCGACGGCCCGCCCGACCTGCCGCTGGCGCAACGCCTGTTCCGCCGCGCCTGCGACCTTGGCGAAATGCTGGGCTGCTCGAACCTCGGCTGGGCGCTCTGGCAGGGCTATGACGGCCCGGAAGACCCCGAAGCCGCCCTGCCGCTCTTCGAGCAGGCCTGCGCGGCCGGGGTCGGCGTCGGCTGCGGCAACCTCGGCGATTTTCACCATGACGGCATCGTCGTCGCCCGGGACGTCACCGAATCGGCCCGGCTCTACGGTCTGGGCTGCGACCACGGCGACGGCTGGTCCTGCCTGCAACTGGGCCTCCAGCTGAGGGGCGGCAGCGGCGTGCCGCAGGACGATCCCCGCGGTCAGGCGCTGATCCGCCGGGGCTGCGCGCTGGGCGACAGCGACGCCTGCGCCCTGGCCGCCTCCCTGCCCTGAGGCGCCGGCGGCTCTTGCCACAGCCCCCCCGAACCGCTATCCGCCGCGCCTGATCCCCAGGAGGCACCATCATGGCACGCAAGGGCAAGGGCCGCCCCGTCAACGGCTGGCTGATCGTCGACAAACCGGCTGGCGTGACCTCGACCTCGATCGTGGGCAAGGTGCGCTGGGCGCTCGACGCGCAGAAGGCGGGCCATGCCGGCACCCTCGATCCGGCGGCAACCGGCGTGCTGGCCGTCGCGCTGGGCGAGGCGACCAAGACCGTCCCCTATGTCACCGACGCCACCAAGGGCTACCGTTTCCTGGTGCGCTGGGGCGTGGCCACCGACACCGACGATGCCGAGGGTCAGGCGATCGAAACCCGCGACACCCGCCCGACCGAGAGCGAGATCGAGGCCGCCCTGCCCGCCTTCCGCGGCCTGATCCAGCAGGTCCCGCCGCAATATTCGGCGGTGAAGGTCGAGGGCGAGCGCGCCTATGACATCGCCCGCAGTGGCGAGGCGATGGACCTCGCCGCCCGGCCGCTCGAGGTGGAAAAGCTGGTGCTGCTGCGCCGCCCCGACGCCGATACCGCCGAATTCGAGATGGTCTGCGGCAAGGGCGGCTATGTCCGCGCCATCGCCCGCGACCTCGGCCGGGCGCTGGGCTGCCTCGGCCATGTCGTCTGGCTCCGGCGCGACTGGTCGGGCCCGTTCCGCGCCGAGGACGGCATCGGCCTGACCGAGATCGACGCTCTGGCCCGTACGCCCGAGCTGGACGCGCGCCTCCTGCCCCTTGAAATCGCCCTCGCGGGCCTGCCCGAACTGCCGCTCTCGCCCGAGGGCGCGGTGCGGCTGAAGAATGGCAACCCGGGCCGGGTGCTGTCTTCCCGCGCCGAACCCGGCGACACCGCCTGGGCCAGTTTCGAGGGCAAGCCGGTGGCCGTCGGCACCTATCTGGGCGGCGAATTGCACCCCAACCGCGTATTCAACCTCTGAGCGGGCCTTCGTTTCAGGGATCCGGGCCCCGCGCGGCGCGGCGCGCGGCGACCTGAAAGCGCCCCACCTGTCCCGCCCCCTTGGTCGTTCCCAGGATTGCCGTGTGGTTTTCGAAGCGCATGCCGCTCATGGCGGGGGCGCGACGGTCTGCCGCCGGTCCCTCCCGGCCTGCGCGCCCCCGGCCTCTCCCCCGAGAACCCGATGCCGCCCAAACTCCGCCCCAAACTCCGGCGCCTGCGCGGGGATGCGGAACCTGCCCCCCCACGGCTCGACCGCCCCCCCTCGCGCCGTCCCGACCCTCCCGTCGCCCCACCTCGTTCTGCAAAAGAGCGCCGTCGCGGTTCTGCCAGCGGTGAATCGCCCCTTGCAGGGGGATCTCCGCGTCGGGAAACGCGCCAAGCCAGCGCGCCAGTCAGGAACACCCCCGCGCGCCCCTGCCCGGGGCCGCCCCTCTGCGCAGCCGGCGACCCGCCCCCGAAGCAGGCCCCCTCCGACCCATGCGTCACCCGCCCCGGCCCGCCCCCCAAAGTCCCGGCCCAGACGTCCCCGCGCGCCCCCTTCCCCGGAACCCGACCGCCCTCCCTGTCATCCCGACGGCAAGCGCGTCCTGCCCGCGCCCCGTGACCGCCCGCCCCCTGCCCCGCTGTCCAAAGCAACCCCGCTGCGCTCTTCCCCAGGCGGAAGACGCCTCCCCATCCCCCCGCCCGCCCTTCGTCTTTGTTCCAGAAATATCCTCGGGGTTTCCAAAGGGGGGCGTGCCCCCCT
>NZ_QDDR01000017.1 GCF_003075525.1 Pararhodobacter aggregans
GGGTGCGAGCACGAATACTCCCTCGGAAAATACCACATGTGGTTGCTATCGAGGGAAAGGTTGGCCAAAATCTGGCCAACCAAAATTTTTCCGAATTTTCTGCACCATTTACTGCAAAGGGCTGGGGCGTGAGCCCCCTTTTTCTATTCTCGGGGCAATCGAGGTGGAAGCGCAGGCTTCCACCTGATATTGTCTAGGAAACCTCAGTCGATCACTACATGTATCACAGCCCGATCCAGCTCGATGTCTTCCCGACCGACGTGCAGATGCGCCGGATCGATCCGGCGTGCAACATGCGTCGCTTCTATCGGCTGAGCGTGCAAAGTGACCTCTTCGGTCGCGCGAGCCTCGTGCGCGAATGGGGCCGGATCGGCTTTCGGGGGCAGATGATGGTCGAGACGCACCCTGATGAAGGCAAGGCCATCACCGCTTTGATGAAGCTCGCAGCGGTGAAGAAGCGTCGCGGGTACGTTCAGTGAACGCTCTTGGACGCAGCCATTTCCCCCACTTTTTCATCGCATCAAGAGTTCTGCTGGATCAATCAGGAGTGAGGTCCAACGCCTCGCCCCGCTTCAGGATCTCGTAGATCACCCCTTCAAGGATCGGCAGTGCCTGCCGATCCTTGCTAAGGAGAAGCGTGGCGAGCGCGCTATGCGAGGACATGGCCCGGACCACTGCCGCCTGCACCGCGCCGGGGAGGTTCCCCTTCATCGCTTGATCCTTACTGTTCTTGTCGATCTGGGCCATCACAACCGGGTTCTGGCGGGTAATTGCGGCGACCTGGTTCACGAAAGCGACCTGGTCCTCGAGCGGGGTCGCCTCTCCGAAGAGGCTGTTCAGGCGCTCGATCAGCTCCTGCATGTAGACCGGTAGGGCACCGGGCCGTCCGCCGCCGCCCTTTATGGGGTCGAGGGTGGGGCGCTCCTCATCCTCGCCGTTGCTAGGCTCCTCTCGCTCCACGATGTCATAGCCGGTCAGCGCGATCCCGTGCAGGTCGATCTCGGACGCGGGCACCCCGTCCAAACGGTTCGCCAGCAGCTTCGAGAAGGCGGCGAAGACCTCAAGGTCCGGGTCACCGAGATCGATCAGCTGAGCGACATAGGCGTAAAGGCGGCCGAACCGCGACAGGCCTGCCTTGAAATCCGTCAGCGACACGATCGCCGTCTCGACCTGTTCGCGCGCGTGATCCGCGCGCTTCATCCCGTCCTCGTTCCCGACCGCTTTCGCCTTCTGCCAGGCGTCCTCGGCCTCTGTGGCCCGGTTTCGAAGCTCCGTGAGCCGATGGTTATAGGCGTCGGTCGGTTCCTGCGTCGCGGCGTACATCGCCTTGTGCGCCGCCTCGTCATCGGTGCCGCTGGCGGCGGCCGTCGCTGTCCGAAACCGGGCCTTCTGGAAGTCGAGGACGTGTGTCTGGTCATAGACCCCCTGATCGTCGAGGAACTCCTTCAGGTCATAGATGACGTTGAGGTCCTGCACCTCCTCGATCTTGGCGCCCCTGTCATACTGGGCAAAAGCGGCCCGGACCACGTCCGGGTCGTTGATGAAGTCTATGATGAAGGTCTGGTCCTTCCCGGGAAAGGTCCGGTTCAGACGGGAGAAGGTCTGGACGATCTCGACCGCGTTCGCGATCTTCTTGTCCACATACATCGCGACCAGCTTCGGCTGGTCGAACCCGGTCTGGAACTTGTTCGCGACCAGCATGACCCGATATTCCGGCCGGTCGAAGACGTGGCGCAGATCCTTGCCGCAGGCGTCCGGGTTCATGTTCACCTCGGTAAACTCCGCGTCCTCTTCAACGACGAACGCGTCCCCCTGCAGCAGTTCGTCGTTCGGGTGCATCACCTCGCGCCCGGTCAGTTTGCCCGAGAAGGCGACGAGGGCGCGGATGTTGCCGTATTCCGGGTTCGCGGCGATGAAGGCGTCGAAGGCCCGCTTGTACCGGACCGCAGAGGCCCGGGAACTGGTGACCACCATGGCCTTCGCTTTCCCGTCCAGAAGGTGGGCCACGTTCTTCGAGAAGTGCTCGATGATGAACCGAACCTTCTGGGTGACGTTGGTCGGGTGAAGCGTCATCCACTTTGCCAGCGCCCGTTTGGCGGCCTTCCCGTCGACCCGCTTCTCGTCGACGATCTCTTGTCCGAGGTTGAACGCCGTCTTGTAGGGGACGTAGCCGCGCAGAACGTCCAGGATGAACCCTTCCTCGATTGCCTGGCGCATCTCGTACTTGTGGAATGAGACCGGCAGGTTGTCTTCCGCGGCGGGCCTCGTCGGGTCCGTCGGGCGTCCGAACAGCATCATGGTCGAGTGTTTTGGGGTCGCGGTGAAGGCGAAATGGGACACGTTCGCCGGTCGCTTCCGGGACCGCTGGACCTCCAGAAGGATGTCCTCGACCGTCATCTCCGACATATCCTGCTTGGCCGACAGGGCCAGCGTCGCCTGTAGCTTCGAGGCCGTGTTTCCGGTCTGGGAATTATGCGCCTCGTCGATGATCACTGCGAAGTTCCGGTCCCGCAGGGACGTCTCCGTCAGGATCGCCTCCATGGCGAAGGGGAAGGTCTGGATGGTCACCACGATGATCGGGGTGCCCTTCAGCATCGCCTCGCTCAGCTGCTCGCTCTTCGACTTCGACGAGGTCTCCCGGTCGATCGCCGCGATCAGCCCCTTCTGGTGGTCGATCTGCTGGACCGCATCCTGCAGCTGCCCGTCCAGGACGTTCCGGTCTGTCACGATGATCACCGTGTCGAAGATCGGCGTCCCGTCGTCCCGGCGCAGCTTCACAAGGTCATGCGCCGTCCAGGCGATGGTCGAGGTCTTTCCGGACCCGGCGCTGTGCTCGCACAGGTAGGGGTGCCCCGGGCCCTTCGCCTTCGCGTCGCCGATCATCTTGTTGACCGCGTCGAACTGGTGGAACCGGGGGAAGATCAGGGTCTCCTTGACCGACCAGTTCCCCTTCAGGTCGACCACGTTCTTCTTCTCGGCATAGACAAAGCTGTGGAAGATCCGCAGGAACGCGTCTGGCTGACAGATCTCCTCCCAGAAATAGGCGACCGGGTATTCCCCGTCGGCCCGCGCCGGGTTGCCGGCCCGGCCGTTATCCCCCTTGTTGAAGGGCAGGAAGAAGGTGTCCTCGCCCGCGAGCTTGGTGGTCATCCAGATCTCGCTGTCCGACATCGCGAAATGAACCACGGCGCCCCGATGCTGCGTCAGGAGCGAGTGCGTGCGTTTCGTGATCGGATCGGCCGGGTGGCGGTCTGTCCGGTACTGGGCCTTCGCGTGTTCGACCGACTGGGTGAAGTCCGTCTTCAGCTCGACCGTGGCCAGCGGCAGGCCGTTCAGGAACAGGCCGAGGTCGATGGCGAGCTCGCGGCTCGGGTGATATTTCAGCTGCGGCACGACCCGCAGCCGGTTCGATGCGTAGCGGTGCAGGACCGCATCGTTACGCTGGTCCTCCGGGGCCGCCTCGGACAGGTCGAGGCGGCCGGCACCGGCGATCGAAAAGCCCCGGCGCAGCGTCTGGACCATCCCCTGTTTCTCCAGCGCCGTCTCTAGCCGGTCCATGACGACCGTCAGGGTTTTGTCGCCATTCATCGCTTGTAGGCGGTCCCATTTCTGCGGCTGGGTGGCCCGTAGCCAGGCTTCCAGATCCTCCGGGTACATGGCACGGTCCGCGTCGTAGGCGTCGGTCGACCCAACCAGCCAGCCCGACGCGGCGAGCTTCTGGACGATGTAGGACTCGAGGTGCTTCTCGTGATGCAGGTCGCTCATTCCGTCACCTCCGATCCACCGGCCTGCGCCTGCTGCCACTCGTGATAATTCAATTTCGATCCCCGAACCTTCCATTCCAGCCGCCCGTTGCTGTTCCGGTCCAGCACCACCGCCGCGGCGGCCGACGGGCTGCTGAACGGCCAGGGTTTGGCGAAGCGCATCCGGTCCTCCGCGTGAGGGACCAACGCGCCCTCGGCGATCATCTTGTCCTTAAGGCCGCCATAGCTCTGCTGGACATAACCGGTCCCGATCAGGGCCTCGGAGCCTTCTAAAACAACGAACTCACCGTCCTCTTCGACGGCAGTCGCCTGGACGCCGCTCTTGTGACGGATCTCGAAATGGACCTCTTCGACGGTCCTATCATCAGCGGGTTTCGCGACCTGCGTCACGGCGCGCGGCTGAGGTTTCAGCATGTCGAGCCCGATGACCGGCAGGATAATCCGCAGGTTCGCGAGGAACTGTTCCATGTTCGCGACATCCGCTTCAGGCAGGCGGCGTCGGTCGGTGTCGGGCTGGGTCCCGTTGTCCAGCGCCACCCGGCCCGCCTGCGTGGTAACCCGGATCAGCCGGGCCTCGAGGTATTCGGCGTGCCCCTTGGACAGGTCGTCGTCGCTGGTCGTGACGGTGATCGCGGTTTCCCAGAAGTCGCGCTTCTTCGCGCTCTGTTCGATCCTTTCGGACACTGAGTTGCCTGACCCGATATAGACACGGGTCACGCCGGGCTTGTCCGGGTCCGGTCCGGACAGGATATAGACCCCGGTCCGGTCCACCTCGGCCCGGGCGGTCAGGTCGCCGAAGGCCGAGGCGCCGCTGACGAACAAAAGACCCGTCCAGCCGTGGATCGTCGCCTTGCGTAGGCCCGTGGGTTTCCCGTCGACCAGGAAAAGCTGGATGGTCCGCCCGAAGGTTTCGCCTGTGGTCATGGAGCCACCTCTTTCAGAGGTTTTGCCAGCTTTGATTGGGCAGTAACCGGCATTTTCATACCTTCCATACCGATCTGACGCGCCAATCCGTTGGAAAGCCCATGCTGGCAGGATCGGCCAACGGGCAGCCGTCGATCAGCGCAACAAGGCGCTGTTTCCATTCATTGCCCGGCGCGATCAGGGCCAAAAGATAATCGAGCGTCACCAGAGTGTTATGCAGATAGCGCGGATCGGCATCTCGCATGGCAACGGGCAGTTTGGCGGGGTATCTCGGAACCGTCATTTTGACCGTGAAGCGCTTGTTCCACAGCCTGCCATGGTGGGCGCAGATGTTGCGGACATGGCTGATATGGTGGGCGAAAGACGTGACAACTTTTTCGTCCAGCGCGAAGGGGGCTGCGATGGCGTTTCTATCGCTGCGCAGTTTCAGGTCGCTGTAGAATTTCGACAGCAACCCGAAGGACATGACCTCTGCCGCCATCCAGACCGGCGGCAGCTTCGGCGAGGTGTATTTGTCGCGATAATGGGTCGCGAACGTGTCGCGTGAGCGGGTGAACTCCTTGTTCAACTCGGCAACGGCGGACGCATGACGCCCGATATGGGCATAGTGGCCCTGTTCGAGATAGCCATGGGGGCCATAGGTCATCGCCATGTGATGCGCCCATTGCGCGCGCAAGGCCACTTCGACCCGCTCGATGGCGTCCAGGACCAGCAGCCGCAGTGCGCGGTCGAAGATGTAGAGCGTCAGCACATCCTCGAAGGTTGTCCCGTCGCGGAAGGCGTGATCGCCATTGTTCGCGGCGGGCACCTCGAAGGGCAGCCAATAGGCCCGCAGCCGATAGTAGGAGATGAAGTTCAGGTAGTGCTGTGCCTGGGCGTCATCACCGACAATCATGCCGCGACGTTTGAGGAGTTCGATCTGGTCCTGAACGGATACGGCGGGTTTTTCGAACTTCATGCGGCACTCCTGTGCCGCGAAAGCGATACCCTAAAAACAAGTAACCCGCCGGGGTGCGCAGTGCGAAACCGAGGTTCCGTCCGAGGCGTGGCGGGTCTTGTTGAGACTGTAAATAGGGCAGGAACCCTACCAAAGCAATAAGAAACCGACCGGTCCGCGCCAAAAGTCATGCCGCCGCCCTCACGTCGATCTTGCCGGTGACGGCGGCGGTGATCAGGGCCGCACGCTTCTCGCGCAGGAGGTCGATGCTGCGCTCGGTCAGGGAGATCAGACCCCGGATGCGCTCAAGCTCGACGTCGATCCGCTCAGCGATGAGCCTCTGCTCCTCAATCGGCGGCATGTAAACAGGAAGTCCCAGAAACTTCTCGGGCTCCATGCGCCACTGGTCGGTCCGGATGCCGTTTGAAATGAGGCGATAGACCCACGGCATAGGTTGCGCCCGCAGGTAGTGATGCATGTACCGGGGGTCGTGTTCTCCGATGGGACGCATGACAACATAGTCCGGGCTGGTAATGCCTCTCATGGGAGCGATCCCCATTGACCCCTGCCAAGCCTTCATCTTGTTGATGACAAGGTCGTTCGGGTTGACCAACTGATATTTGGACAGGTCTTCGGGCGTCTTGTTAATGTTGTCGTCGCGGGATGATTTCTCGATCACACCGAACTCGCGATAAACCGAAAGGACAGTCAGGTCCTCATACCCCTGCCGTTTCTCCTGCCTGAAATGATCCTTCATCCGGCCCCGAACCCAATGCGCCGGAACCCGTCCTCGCCAATCCACTCCACTGTCGATGGTGGGCGCGTTCCGGTCGAGCCCCCGCCGAACGAGACGGGATATTGCCGCCTTCTCCTTTTCCTTCAGCAGCGCGATGAACCGGGCCTTCTTCTCGATCAGGCCGTCAATCCGGCCGGTTTCGCCGTCCAAGAAGCGCGCAATCTCGATCTGATCCCCATGAGGGGGTGTTGGAACGCCGATGGCCCCAACGTAAGACCATTCCGCCCTCGGCATCTTCGCGCCGTTGGTAGACCCATTAACGACATCAATGAACATCTGGTTCACCAACACATAAAACATGAACTTCGGGTCACATGCCGGTTCAGGGCGAAGTGCCCAAAGGTCACCGACGGCATCACCGGGCTCGCGCGCAAGAAACACCTTCGCGAGATATGGGCGCAGCTTACCGAACAGCAGGTCGTCTGGCTGAAACTTCACTCCGTCACCGTCAAAGGTAGATCCCGTTTCAAGTTCTTTCCCGGTCCATCCCTCTATGTTCTCGAGGGCCATAACTTTTCCAGCGCCATTCCCCTTATCGGACAGGCGTCGCAGGTTGTGTTTGAGAGGCTTCAGTATCCAGCCCGCTGGAATGGAACCGGCGCTTACCGCAGGTCTGGAGATCATTCCGTGACCTCCGCCAGCACCGCCGCGATTTCGGCCTCGACCGCCTTCAGCTCGGCGTCGATATCCTCCAGATCGCGGGGCGGCTGGTATTCATAGAAGTAGCGGTTGAAGTTGATCTCATACCCCACGACGCCCACCTGGCCGTCGTAGTCGTCGCGGAAATCCTCATCCACATAGGCGTCGGGCGCATGGGGCAGCACCTCCTGTGCCATGTAGTCCGGGATGTCGGTGCCAAGCGGGATGTTCTCGTAATCCGTAAGGTCGTCATCGGGGATGACCGCGCCCTTCTTGTCCAGAACCGGGTCAAGCTCCGGGTCCCGCAGGCCGAACGCCTTCTGGAAGGCCTTGATCAGGGCGGCGTTCACTTTCCCGAGCCCGGCGTCCCACTTCGCCGCGTTTTTCGCCCACGGGTCGACCCAGCCCCAAGCCTGCGCGTCGCCCATCATCTCTTTGAGCCGGGCGGTCCAGCCGGCCTGCTGGTCCGGGGTCAGCTTGCCCCAGGCCGTCTCATCCGCCAGCGCGGCCAGCCCCTCTGCCGAGATCACGATCTTCTTGCGCAGCGGGCGCAGGACCTTGACCCGGCGATAGCCGAAATCGCGGGCGTCGAAGATCCGGCTCTCCTTCGTCTCGGCAAAGTCGGAATACATCTGGACGATCTGGCGGATCTGGTCATCCCCGACCCGGCGGCGCTTGTTCCCCTCGCTCTTGCGCATGGGCTCATACAGAGCGGTCGCGTCGATCAGCTGGACTTGCCCCTTCCGGTGGGCCGGCTTCTTGTTGGACAGAAGCCAGATGTAGGTGCCGATGCCGGTCCGGAAGAAGATCTCGGTCGGAAGGGCGATGATCGCCTCGACCACGTCCTCCTCCAGCAGGTAACGCCGGATTTCGGATTCGCCCTGACCTGCGTTCCCGTTGAACAGGGGCGAGCCGGACAGGACGATCGCCGCCCGCCCGCCGCCGCGCTCCGGCGTCTCCAGCTTGCTGAGGAGGTGGAGGAGGAACAGCATCGACCCGTCGCTGACCCGTGGCAGCTTGGGGCCGAACCGGCCCTCGAACCCCTTTTCCTGATGTTCCCGGACCACGGCGGTCTGGTCTTGCTCCCACTTTTTGCCAAACGGGGGATTCGAGACGCAGTAGTGGAACTTGTCGGAGGTCAGCTTGTCGTCGGACAGGGTGCTGCCGAGCTTAATGTTCTTGGACAGGTCCCGGCCCGGATCGGACTCAACGGTCTTGAGCAGCATGGAGGCGAGACAGACCGCGTGGGTTTCCGGTTCCAGCTCCTGCCCATAGGGCACGATGACCGGGGCGATGGAGTAGCGGTCCCGCAGGGCGTTCACATGTTCCATCCCGTCGGACAGAAAACCCCCGGTCCCGCAGGTAGGGTCATAAAGCGTCCGGATCAGGCCCGGGTTGTCGATGAACATCTGGTCATCCGGGTCGAGCAGCAGCTCGATTGCCAGATGGACCACGTCGCGCGGGGTCATGAAATCCTCGGCCGCCTCGTTCACCTCCGCCCCGAAGCGGCGGATCAGGTGTTCGTAGACGTTGGACATGACCCGTTCCGGAACCGCGTCCGGGTGCAGGTCGATGGCGGCGAAGTTCTGACATATCTTGTAGAGGACCCCGGCCTTGTCCATTCGGGCGAGCGTGTTGGCGAAGTCGAACTGTTCGAAGATGACCCGGGCGTTGTCGGAGAAGGAGGCGATGTAATCCTCGAGGTTCTGACGGGTGCGGGTCGCACCGAGGCTGCGCAGGTCGTAGTTCGAGGTGTTGTAGAACGGGTATCCGGTCTGGGTCCGCAGGATCACGCCCAGGTCAATCGGGCTGTCCTTCATGTTCTTGACAGTTTCGCGCACCTGATCCCGGGTCGGCTCAAGAACGCATTCCAGGCGGCGCAGCAGTGTGAAGGGCAGGATGATTTTGCCGAAGTCGACGTGCTTGAAGTTGCCCCAGAGGTCATCCGCGTTCTTCCAGATGAAATCCGCGAGGGAGGTGTTCGTCGTCTGGGTGTTCATCTATTCGCCTTCACTTTTTTTCTTATTCGCTTCGAGGTGGTCTTCCAGAAGCCGGGCCGCCAGACGGAAACCGTCGACTTGGCTCATCCGGTGCCGGACACAGAGCTCCTTGAAGGCCCACCGCTCGTCGGCGGTGATCTTCAAATTTAGGTTCGAAAGTTTCGCGTCGTCATCGCCCATCGGGCATCTCCTCGCGGACAATGACTTATCTTCCATTCTTCCATTACAGATTTCAATCTCTTTTGCTCCTGCGGGCCTTTCTCGACCTTATCCATGGGTGGATCTGTGATTTTCCAAGGGGGCGTCTGATCCAGCGCCTCCCCTGTTTGAGCAGTGCTCGTTTGGGTTACGATGAACCCTGCGATATCGTTGTCTCCGCGAGCCGTAGCCAATACCGCGTATACCGCCGCTCCCCGGTCCGGTTAAGCGCGCCCATCTCGACCAGGTCCTGCAGATCCCGGGTTGTAGTCGCGCGCGATGTGCCGGTGATGGCGATGTAATTCTCGGCGCTGAGCCCGCCCTTGAACCCCTCGGGCCCCTCTCGGAACATGCGCACGATCACCTTGGCCTGCCGGTTGTTCAGCCGATCGCGGAACTGGTCGTAGAACTTTGCCTTGGCGATGAAGAAGGCAACGCGCGTCAGTGTGACCTGCTGCGCGTTCAACACCGTCTGGCCAAACCACAAAAGCCACGCGGTCACATCCAGCGTCTTCTGGTGGGCTTCGAGCTGGTCGTAGTAACCCTTGCGGTCGCGTTCGATCGTGTAAGCCAGCGCGATCAGGCTCGGCTGGCCGATGTTCTGGGCGAGGGATTTTTCAGCCAGAGCGCGGCCGAGACGGCCATTGCCGTCCTCGAACGGATGGACGCTCTCGAACCACAGGTGCCCAAGTGCCGCGCGCGTCAGCGCTGGCAGTGGCGTGGATCCCTCTGGCGCCGTGCGGTTGAACCAGTCGACGAACACGTCCATTTCGCCTTGGACTTGCGCCGATGGCGGCGCTTCGAAATGCACCGTCGGTCGGTCAATGCGACCGGAGATGATCTGCATGGCGTCGTCATGCCGACGGTAGGCACCGATCGTCTCGAGGCCACGGTCATGGGACAGGAGCATACCGTGCCAGTGAGAGAGCGTGTCGTGGGTCAGAGGGGCCGCGTGGTTCGAATAGACATCGACCATCATTTCGGCGACGCCCTGCTCGCGGGGTTCTGATGGTGGGCCCTCCGTGGTCAGTCCGAACTGCCGCCGCAACGAGGACTGGACACTGGACCGGTCCAGGACCTCGCCCTCAATGGCGCTCGTCCGCATCGCCTCCTCACTCAGAAGCTCGATGCGCAGCCGGTCGCGCTCCTCGCCTGTCACATGGCGGACCGCACCAAGGATTTCGCCTGAGGACAGCAGAAAGCGCCGTTCGAGTGGCTCGATCGCAGCGCGGTCATAGCGGAAGTTCGGCCAGTCGGGTTGTGTCCAGTTCCCTGGCATGAGCTATAGAACCCCTTTCTATAACTCACTATGTGGCAAAAAGATGATTTATGGAAGTGGGTTCTATGCACCACCAACGAGTCCAAAGGTTGGACACATCTCCATGTAACGGCCCGGATCAGCCGTACTGTATCCGATCTGACAGGTGTCAGGCGGCGTCGCTTATTGGTTCGTAGCGAACCTCGGCCATAGCATCGTCCAGCCACGCGGGCTGCAGGTCGCCATTGTTCCATTGGTACAGGTAACCCACCAGCGTGTCGGTCTTCTTGCAGAGGATGCGCATGATCGGTTCGCCGGTGAGGCGGGTTTTTGGGGTCATGGTGCGCTCCTTTAGCTCGGACCTCAGAACTGATGAACTTGGAGGCCTCAAAATCAATGTGACCGTCTTAGAAGTGGGGGTCTTCAACCGCAAGATGAGGGATTTTCGGTAGGCAAAAATCCACCGTTAAGAATGAAAGTTGTCTTTAAAGTCAGGTTCTTGGCGCTTTCGACACCTCTTGTGGTGCTGCCGCACGCGCGGCAATCTCGTCCAGAAGTATGTCGATCTCCGCCCAGACGCGCGGCTCGATCTGGCCACGGATCAAGGCCCACTTGCTGAGCACATCGAGGGGGTCATGGGCGTGCAGGATGGACGTCAGCGCATTGGCATCGACGGCCAGTGAAGTGCGCGCGCGCCATTCGGTGATCCGCGTTCTCTGCTCTTCGGATGGTGGGACGAACTCTGGCCCGAGCTGCCAGGTCTTCACGGCACGGCGCAGAGCGGCCCGGATGACATGAGCGGGGTCGACGCCGCAGTCGATGAGGGCTTCTTCCTGCCGTTCCAGCGCGTTCACCCGGATATCGATCTTGCGGGTGGCCGGAATGCGTCGGACCCTGGGCGACGCCGTGGGCGCTGTCATGATCTCGGCCGCTGTCTCCGAGCTTGGTTGCCGCGAAGGCACGGAAGGCCTGCTTGGCACCGGCGCTTGATCTTCATCCGCCACGTCTGCCGTCATGCTCATCGGCATCAGGACGGCCTCTTCCCGATCCGCCTCTTCCCTTCCCGGGTTTTTCTCCTCCTCTGGCTGAAGGGACGCGGCATAGGCTGGGTCGGGCCGGGTGATGGTTGGAATCTTCTTTCTCAACGCCCCGTCCTCACGCCGCGAGGATGTTGTTGAGAATGTCGGTGGCCTCCTCAAGGGCCTCGACGACATGACGGACATGCGGGCGCATGAGGGGGTTTGGATCGGCCTGCTTTTGTAGCGCGATGGCGTGGAGCAGGCCTTTCTCGTCCATCTCCTTGTAGACGTTGCGGCGCATCATCACCGTCTCGATCACCGGAAACCGAGCGATCGCCACTTCGATCAAGGCGGCATCCGCGCGCGTGGCTTTCGGGTCAACCATGTTCAGAACGACATGGTGGCGCGGCAAGCTCGCCGGGTCATCGACGCGCGCGCGCAACCTTTCGAACCAGTCGGCGGTCTGCGCACCCACATCGAGATCCGAGGTCGAGAGCATGACGGGTGTGACGATGTGATCGGCGAGAACCGCGATCCCGTCCGACCATTCCGCGCCGACGCCTGCCGTGTCGATGAAGACGAAATCCGCCGAGTCCGCATCATAGACCTGCTCGATCTTGCGATCGACGGCCCCTACACTCTCGACCGAGATTGACCGCAGCAGAGGCGACCCCAGACCCGCCGCTTCAGCTCGTTCGTGCCAGGCACCAAGCACTCCGGTGCTATCAGTGTCGATCAGCAGAACCCGACGCCCGGCAGCCACGGCAGCGCTGATCAGGGCGCGCGAGAGCGTGGTTTTGCCACTCCCCCCTTTCCGGGCCATCGCGGCGATGACCACGAGATTGTCGTTGGGCATGGGGGGACCTCCTGCAATAATAGGGAAACGCGACAAAGATGCAATAATGTCGCTAACCTCTTGGTGCATCGGCGTCAAGCGGAAGGCGGGATGCACGATGCGGTGGGCAGGATGCATTCGCCGTTACGCGTTTTGCAGCGACCAGACAGCGGGGCGCAGGGGACAGACGCCGCGATCCAGGTTGCGCGATGCAGTTGCCAGAAGACGCACTGCATTTCGCAATCTCCAAAGGACGTAAAGCGCGGAACGCGACGCGGGGTGCACGCAACGCCGTGCATGAAGCGCGATGCGCGATGCGTGCTGCAATCGACACGGCCCACTTGCCCGAAGACGCGCTGCAGAGCGCAAAAGGCACCGTGCATAGGACGTGATGCACGGTGCAGGGAACGCGGGACGCGTTACATTGAGCGCGTTGCGCGCTGCATTTGACAAAGGACGTCAAATCGGCCCCAAGGGCCGATTTTCTACATTGAGTACAAGCCCTTAATGCCTTCTCCGCTTGTGCTGGGAGAAGGCGGGCTTGTACGAAGGTGGCAAGAAATAGGAACGTATACTTCACATGGGCAGCAGTCGCAGACTGACCGATCAGGAGCGCCGTCAGATCGTCCGGGAACGGGCGAAAGGCGTCTCGGTCAGTGCGATCAGTGCTGCGCTGAAGGTCTCGCCCAAGACCGTCTACAACGTCCTCGGCCGGGGCCGTTCCGCCGTCTCCGCCAACGACAGCCGCACCCGCGTGCTGACCATGCGCGTCACCGACCGCGACCTTCGCGGCTTCGATGCTGCTCTCGCGCGGCGCGGGATCGCGCATCGCTCGGATGCCATGCGCTCCCTGATGCTGGCCGCGGACGATCTCCTGCGCCCGGATGAGGGTATGACGGATGAGCTGAGAGGGATGAGCGCGGCGCTGAACCGGGTCGGCAACAACGTGAACCAGGTCGCGCGTCGCCTGAACGAGGCGAAGCTCAAGGGCGAGCAGCTGCCCTATACGCCCGCCAGCCATGCCGAGATCCGCGATCTCGCGGTGCTCGTCTTCGACATGGCCGACCAGATCCAGGAGGTGTTCCGCGCGCGCCGCCGTGAACTGGACCTCGAAGTCTCCAGGGCCCTTGCCGATCTGGCGCGGCAGGACACGGAGCAGGTGGCCGAGCATGGCGCGGAGTGAGGTGCGCGGCGTCAGCCCCGCCCTTTTTGACCGCGACTGGAGCCGGGTCTCTGGCAGCTGGCAGGGGCTCGCCAGGAATGCCCAGATGGTCCGGGCTGCGCGCGGCTACTCGCCTGCCATCTTCAAGCCGATCTCCAAGGGTGGGTGCCATACCGGCGCGCAGCTGAAGGCCCAGCTGACCTACCTCACCACCAAGTCGAGCCACATCCTCGACAGCCGCGGCACACATGATGGCAAGAAGGCCCTGACAGAGGCCGAGATCGACAGGGTTGTACGCCGATTTAAGAACCAGTGGGGTGAGCGGCACAGCCCCAAGCTCGGCCATACCTCGCATCTCTTGATGGCTTTTCCCGTCGGCACCAGCGGCGAAGAGGTCCGCGCGATCACGGAATCCGTCTGCGAGAAGTTCTTTCAAGGCGAGGGGTCGCAATTCGACTATATTGCTGCAATACACCAAGATCGCGCGCATCCACATGCGCATATCGTTCTGAACCGCCGCAGCAAGGATGGCGAAATGTTCTTTCTCGGGAAGGATCACCACTTCAACTACGACGCCTTCCGGGTGGCGATGGTTGACGCGGCGCAGGTCCACGGGATCCGGCTCGAGGCGACACGGCGTCTTGACCGGGGGGTCACGACCTACCGCGCCGAGATCGACGAGGTCTACAAGGCCCGTGACGAGGGCCGGCCGCCGGTCGAGCGTCAGCGCACCGGGGCCGACCTGGCCGCCGCCCTGGAGACGGTGGCGCGCAACGCGCTGACCTATCGGGGTCTGGCTGCCGAGGCGTCCTGGTCGAACTTCGATGACGTGGCCGAGGCCCTCGAGCGGGCCAGCACCATCCTTGCCAGTGGCGGTCAGGTCCAATCTGACGGAGCCATCTACATGTCCCAAGACGAAACAGCGTTCGACACGCTGATCACCGAGTTTTCCCAGAATATCCGCCAGATCGAGGCTGCGATCGACCGTGCGCCTGCGTCCGAGCGGCCAGAAATCGAGCGCAAGCTTACCGATGTGCTGGCCTCGGTCGCGCATCTCAATCCGCTGGGGGACCGCTCGGCCGCGCTGCTTGATGCGCCCTCCCCAGACGGTATCTATGCGCGCGCCAATATGCGCGAAGACCAACTCGAACGCCTCGACGAGGGGGATGTGAAGGCACGGCTTACGGAGGCGCTGCAGGGCACGGGCATCGATCCGGCGGCCGTCGCGGCCCGCATGCGGGAGGGTGCTGGCAATGCAGCCCTCGAGCGCCAGTGGCTGGCACAGGATCTGCGCGCCATCGCCACTGCGGGCGACCTCGATCTGGAGAAGGGCGAGGATCGCGAGGAAGCGCTGGACCGGCTGGAAGCCGTTCACGTCCGCCTGAGCGATACTCTGACCGATGCGCGCATCTTGCGGGCGGTCGACAATGTCGATGAGGCGAAGGATGCCGAGGTCTCGCTCGCTGAACGTTTGACGCCACTGGGCCGCGATCTCGACGACGCGGGACCGGACGCCTTCGCCCCGTCCGAGCGGCAGGACTTCCAGCAACTGGTCGCCCAGTTCCGACGGACAGATTTCACCTACCCGTTCTCAGACGACCCTTCCGTGCGCAGGGCCGGTGCTGTCGAAGTGGAAGAAGCCCGCGCCGCCTTCAACGCCTATGCACAGCGTTCGCCCGATCATGCCGAATTGGCCTCGATGGCATGGGACAAAATCACCGACAGCCGCAAGCCACAGGAGTTCGCCGTTGAAGAAAAGGACCGCACGCTTCACGCCGGCGACATGGATCTCGCTTTGCGCGATCCTTCGCAACATCTTGGCCCCATCACCGAGGACATGCGCACGCTCGCGCTCTACCGCACGGAAATGCCCGATGATGAATTCGGTACGGCGGTGCAGGATGAGATCAACCGGCTGCGCGCCGCCGGGGCATCGCGCGCCTATATCAGTGAGCGTAGTTTCGACATCGAGGACCAGGCGCGGCAAGACTATGCCGAGCGGCGCTTCATGGCTGAGACCGCCCCTGATGTGATGACGTTCCTCCAGCGGGCCGAGGCCGAGAATGGCACAGCTCTCTCCGAAACAGCTGGGAAGCGCCTGATCGAGCAGGTCGACAGAAACCTCACGCCAAACGCGGTCACCGCCCTGCGCGCCGGCCATGCAGATGTGCTGGACAAGTTCACCGAACATCCGCTGCGGCAGCTGGAGCTTGCGAAGGCCTATCTGGAAAGCAGCGAGGTGACTGCCCACGGCCCCGCCATGGAGCGGGTGCTGGATGCCTTGGCCGAAGAACAGATCGAGGCGCAGCGCGCGCGTCACGCGGCGACCCATGGCGAGAAGGGGATCACCCATGGATAAGGGCAAGATCGCGGGCGGGATCCTCAGCCTGACGCTGGTCGGCCTCGCCATCGGCTACGTCGTGGCCACAGGCTATCTGATCCTGCGTTATGGGCTGTCGACCGAGCGCATTGATTTCACATTGCTCGCGCGGGAATACCGCGGGCTTGGGACCACCGCCCCAAAGGACTTCCTTTGGGTGAACCTGATCTTGGGCGGCTTTGGCGTCGCAGCACTGCTGCTCAGCGTCACGCTTCTGGGCGAGGCGCTGACCCGGTTCGGCACGACACATTGGCAGACCCGGGGCCAGATGAAGCGCAACGGCTTTTTTGCCAAGCCGGGCGGTGGGTTCCTGTTGGGCAAGCTTGGTCGCCCGAAATCGAAGCGTCCCTTCCTCGTGTCAAAAACTTTCCCGCATGCGCTGATCGTGGCGCCGACGGGCCGAGGCAAGGGCGTGGGCTTCGTCATTCCGAACTTGCTGACCTACAAAGGCTCGGCCGTGGTGCTCGACGTAAAGGGCGAGAACTTCCGCGAGACCTCGCGCTTCCGCGCCAGCATGGGCGACAAGGTGTTCCGCTTCGCGCCAACAGACTGGGACCGCCCGACGCACCGCTACAATCCGCTGGCGCGTATCGCGGCGATGACCAATCCCGACCGGCAGCAGATGGAGCTGAAGCTCACCGCCAAGCTCTTCCTGCAAACCGACAACGAAAAGCTGAGCGGGCTCTTGGCCGGGGGCATCGACCTGTTCGTGGCGGCGGGCCTTCTGGCCTTCGAGCGTGGCGTGCCAACCATCGGCGAGATCTACCGCATCACCGCCTCGGGCGGCGACAAGCAGAAGGAGTACCTGAAGCGCGCGCAAGAGGTGAAGAACACCTCGGCCAAGCTGATCTTCGAGCGCATGGCCTCGACCAACAACGACACCCTGACTTCCTACCTGTCGCTCCTGATGACTTCGGGTCTCGACACCTGGGACAACCGTGCGATCGACGCGGCCACCGCGACCTCGGATTTCTCCTTCCGGGACATCCGGCGTCGCCCCCACGCGATCTATCTCGTGGTCGAATCCGAGATGATCCGGCCCTTGGCCCCGCTGATCAGGCTGTTCTTCTCCGACCTGATCGCCTCACTGCAGGCGCAAGAACCGGGCGATGACGAGCCTTGGCCGGTGATGATCATGCTCGATGAGTTCGACCGCCTTGGGAAAATGCCGATCGTCGCCGAAAGCATCAAGACGCTGCGCTCCTTCGGCGGGAACCTCGCCATTGTCACCCAGACCATCCCGGCACTGGACGAGATCTATGGCGAGAACACGCGCCGGTCGCTTCAGGGCGGCGCGGGCGTGAAGCTCTACCTCACCCCGTCCGAGCAGAAGACCATTGAGGAGCTCAGCCAGGCTGTGGGCAAGACGACAAAGCGAGTCGTAACCCGATCCCGCGCGGTCGGACGCAACCCCTTCGAGGGGCGCAGCGTCTCTGAGCGGACCGAGGACACCCCGCTCCTCACAGAAGACCAGGCACGCCGCATGGACCTAGACGAGGTGATCTTGGTGATCGACGCGCAGATGCCGATCCGGGCGCGGCGGATCAAATACTTCGAAGACCCGACGCTGAAGGTGCTGCATGCCGGGCAGGCGGGGAGTTTCCCGTATCCGGATGAAGATGGTCTGCGGCGGGATCGGCAGATGACCGAGACGCGGGAGACGGTCGAGAAGCTGAAGCTGGAACTGCAGGAGGTGCGGGCGGCTGCAGGGGCGCAGGGGTCTGGATCTGCGTCCTCGTCGATGACGGTTGAGTCACCTGCAACGGAGACGCAGGATCAGCAACCAGCGCGATCAGGTCGGGCGCGCGGCCGAGCAGCACGCGCTGCGGCGGGTGGCGGTGGGTCCGGTCAATTGTCGTTCGATCTGGCTAGACTGGGGCTCAAGGAGGCAGACAGGACCCAGCTTGCGGCGGCTGTGCAGACGACGCGGTCGATCATCGAAGTACATGGATGAGCGATGATGGCCGCTTCGCGGACAGTGTCGTCCGGGTCCACTGGGACTTGCACACGGATTGCACGTTGATACGTCCTACCTGCCCCGGGTTGCTACGAAGTCGAGGGTCAAACCTCCGATGAACAGACCGATCTCGACAGTATTTCGAAGAGTTTTTTCCAAGACGTCAGTCCCCGATCACTGCAGAACATCATTCTCTTTTGGCCAATCCCACGCTGTGCCAGCGGTTAGGCGCCTGCGACAATGGACATTCTCGTGAGCAATGCCTATCTTTGCAGCATGTTTGTACGTGTCATCGCCATGCTTGCCATACTCGCGATCACCGTGGTGACGACGGTGACCTCCGCGCATGCGACACGCATGAGCATGAATTCCGGTGTGGATCACTCGATACATGTCGCCGACATGATGCACCCTCAGGTCATTGCGGGCCCCGACTGTGACGCTGGAGAGCACTGTGGACCGGCCGATGCCGAGATGTGCGAGTTCGTCTGCGCAGGTCTGTCGGCCTTCCTGCCATTTCCGAGCGCGGAAACCGGACAGGAGTACACGCCTTCCCGACATGACTTTCCCACCGAGGCGATCCACATCAGCCGCGCGCCGGGACTAAACGAACGCCCTCCGAAGCTCCGTCTCCTCTGAGCGCGCCCGGGCGGACGCCCGCGGCGTCCCATCGGTATTGATGAACGGGACATAAGTCCCGAGGAGACGACAATGAACACGCTTTCAAGACGCGGCTTTCTTGCCGCAAGTGCGGCCGCCATTGGCGCTGCACAGATGCCCCGCATCGCCTTTGCGCAGGCGGTGGCACCGATCAGCCTCTCCGCTGCGACGCGCACGCTCGACATCGACGGTCGCGCTGCCACGGTCTTCGGGCTTGCCGGCCCCCGCGGTCAGGGACTGATCCTCGACCCCGGCCAGAGGTTCCGGGTCGATCTGACCAACGATCTCGATGTCGGCACCATCATCCACTGGCACGGCCAGATCCCGCCGAATGCGCAGGACGGCGTGCCCGACATGCCGATGCCCCTTCTCGCCCCGGGTGAGACCCGATCCTACGACTTCGAGACCCGGCCGGGCACCCACTGGATGCACAGCCATGTGCCGACGCAGGAGATGCAGCTTCTGGCAGCACCGCTGATCGTGCGCTCGCCGGAGGACCTGACCGCCGACCGGCAGGAGGTCGTGATGCTCCTGCATGACTTCTCGTTCAAGTCTCCCGAGGAGGTTCTCGCCGAAATCGGCGCTGGCCATGGTGGCGGACACGGCGCAGGCCATGCTGCCGGTGCAGTGCCCGATCAAGGCGCACCCATGGGAGGTATGGGGGCGATGCAGGGCATGGATCACGGAGCCATGGGCCACGGCGCCATGGGCGGCATGCCGATGGGCAACATGCCCGCATTGGGCGGGATGATGGGTATGGGCGGCCAGATGGGCGGCATGGCCATGGACCTGAACGACTATGACTGGGACGCCTATCTCGCCAATGACCGGACCCTGTCGGACCCGGAGGTGGTCCAGGTCGAGCGCGGTGGCCGTATCCGGCTCCGCGTCATCAACGCCGCTGCGGCGACCGTTTTCTGGATCGAAACCGGCGGTGCCGAGGCGCGGCTGGTCGCGGTGGACGGGCACGCGGTCCAGCCTATCGCGGGCAACCGGTTCGGGCTGGCGATGGGCCAGCGACTGGACATCGAGATCGACCTGCCGAATGAAGGTGGCGCTTGGCCGATCCTCGCCCTGCGCGAAGGCGCGCGGGAGCGCACCGGCCTGATCCTCGCTACGCAGGGAGCCGAGGTCCGGCGCCTCGATGCCATGGCGGAGACCGCAGCACCCGCGTTCGACACCGATCTTGCGCAGGAGGCGCGCCTCCTCGCCCGCGATCCCCTGCCGGATCGGCAGGTGGACCGCAGCCAGATGCTGATGCTGGGCGGCTCGATGCAGCCCTATGTCTGGACGATCAACGGGGCCGTCTGGGGCCAGCACCAGCCGATCACCGCGCGCAGCGGCGAGCGGGTCGTGCTGTCGTTCCACAACATGTCGATGATGGGCCACCCGATGCACCTGCACGGCCATGTGTTCCAGGTCGTCGGCCTGAATGGGCGGCGTTTGGCCGGTGCGCTGCGCGACACGGTTCACGTGCCGCCGATGTCGATGGTCGATGTCGCGCTCGATGCAGGCGAGGCCGCGCGCTGGATGCTGCATTGCCACCACATGCCGCACCTGTCGACCGGCATGATGACCGAGTTCGCCGTCACGGCGTCGGTCTGATCCCGGCGGGGCGTCCGGACAGGGCGCCCCGACCGGCACCGATCCTGGTCTGTCCTGCCCCATGTTGTCGTGAGGGCCGGCCAAAAGACCCACCCTGCGGCTGAAAATCAGGAGGATGAGATGATGAACTGGAACGACATGGGCTCCGGAATGGGTTTCGGAATGGGGTTTGGCGGGTTGTTCGGCCTGCTGATCCTGGTGCTGCTGGTTTTGGCCATAGCAGCGCTGATCAAGTATCTACGGAAATAGGAGAAAGGACTTCGCAATGACCTACACGATCAATCGAATGATCCCCGACGCCGGTATCGACGATGTCGACGCCTGGGCGCGCAAGGCACTGGCGGATCATGGTTTCGGCGTTCTGACCGAGATCGACGTCAAGGCGACGATGAAGAAGAAGCTTGATGTCGATATGCCGGCCTATCGCATCCTCGGCGCCTGCAACCCCACAATGGCGCATCAGGCCATCGGGATCGAGCCGCGCGTGGGTGCGATGCTGCCCTGCAACGTCATCCTGCGTGAAGTCGAGGGCGGCGTGGAAGTCAGCGCCATCGACCCGGTGGCGTCGATGCAGGCGATCGAGAACGCCGAACTGACGGCCGTTGCTGGCGAGGTGCGCGACCTTCTGGCGAAGGCCGTCGAGGCGATCTGAGATGAGCCTGCGCGCCGCCATCCTCACGGGCCTAGCGATCCTCGGGATCGGACTGCTCGCTGTCTGGCAGTTCGCGCCTGCGGTATTCGCCGAGGCGCGCAGCCTTCTGGACGTCGAGCGTCTGGAAATGCTGGTGGCGCGCGCCGGTCTCTGGGGGCCGGTCTTGATCGTCACGCTCATGACCGTCGCGGTCGTGGCCAGCCCCATCCCGAGCGCGCCGATCGCACTGGCGGCCGGAGCGGCCTACGGACATCTCTGGGGGACCGTGCAGGTCGTCATCTGCGCCGAGCTCGGGGCGCTGATCGCCTTCTGTCTCGCACGGGTTCTGGGGCATGATGTCTTGCGGCGGGTGTTCGGTGATCGCGTCGATGCCGGGCTTCTCGGCTCGCAGACCGCGTTGACGGCGACGGTTCTTGCCAGCCGCCTGATGCCCTTCGTGTCCTTCGACGTGATCAGCTACGCGGCCGGACTGAGCCGATTGCACGCCTGGCGTTTCGCCTTGGCAACACTGGCGGGGATCATTCCGGCAAGCTTCCTGCTGGCCCATTTCGGCGGCGAGGCGGTGAGCGGAGATCTGGGCCGGGCGACATGGGCAGTACTTGGCCTCGGCCTCGTGACGGGCCTGCCACTGCTTTGGGTAGCCATGCGGCAAAAGCCTGAAGAGGGAAATCCATGACCGGAAGCGAGTACCAGAAGAACAGCATCACCCTTCCTGGTGCGGTAGCCATGGGCACCGGCGTGATGATCGGCGCGGGCATCTTCGCGCTGACCGGCCAGATCGCCGAACTCGCCGGGCCTCTCTTCCCGCTCTCGTTCGTCGTCGGCGCCATCGTGACCGCCTTCAGCGCCTACACCTATATCAAGATGTCGAACGCATACCCGTCTGCGGGCGGCATCGGGATGATCCTGAAGAAAGCCTACGGACCGACGACGGTCGCGGCGGGCGCAGCTCTCCTGATGGCGCTGTCGATGGTCATCAACGAAAGCCTCGTCGCTCGCACTTTCGGAACCTACACCCTGCGAGCCTTCGGCGGCGATCCGGACAGCATTCTCGTGCCGGTCCTCGGCGTGGGGCTGATCGTCTTCGCCTATCTCGTGAACGTCTCTGGCAACCGGTCGGTCGGGCTGCTGTCCATTATCATGGCCATTCTCAAGGTGGGCGGCATTGCGCTGTTCGGGTCGGCCGGTCTGTGGGCCAGCGGCATCTCGTTCGAAGCGTCGGGCGGAGATTTTCGTGCGGGTGGGTTCGTGGCGTCGGTCGCGCTGTCCATTCTCGCCTTCAAGGGGTTCACGACCATCACCAACAGCGGCGCCGAGGTGACCAATCCGCATCGGAACGTGGGCCGGGCCATAGTCCTGTCCATCGCCATCTGCGTCGTCGTCTACCTGCTGGTCGCATTCGCGGTCGGCTCCAGCCTGCCGCTCGATCGCATCGTGGCGGCGAAGGACTACGCGCTGGCCGAGGCCGCCGAACCTGCGCTCGGCAAGACCGGCTTCTACCTGACGGTGGCGCTGGCGCTGGTGGCCACCGCGTCGGGCCTTATCGCCAGCGTTTTCGCGGTCTCGCGGATGCTGGCGATGCTGACGGACATGAAGATGATCCCGCACAGCCATTTCGGGATGCCAGGCACGATCAAGGACCACACACTCGTCTACACCGTCGTGATCGCAGGCTTCCTGACGGTCTTCTTCGATCTCAGCCGCATCGCCTCGCTCGGGGCCTTCTTCTATCTGGTGATGGACATGATCATCCACTTTGGCGTGTTCCGGCATCTGCGCGAAGAAATCGGCGCTCGGGGCTGGGTGTTGCTGACGGCAATCGCACTTGATGCCGTGGTGCTGGCCGCCTTCGCCGCGATGAAATGGCAGTCCGACCCCTTGATCGTCGTCCTGGGTGCGATCGGCATGGCGCTGGTGTTCCTGTTCGTCGGAATCTTCCTCGCACGGAATCCCGCCCCGGAAGGCGCTCACGACCACCATTGAAAAGGGCTTGAGCTTCCAACGGCTGGAGGCCGCAAGCTGAAACGAGATACCGAAAGGCTGGCAGACCATGGACCACGATCATCATCACACGGCGCCCGACATTCCGGCTGGGACAGAGACGGCGAAGGACCCGGTCTGCGGGATGACGGTCGCGGTCAAGCCGGACGGACGTCACGCCGAGTTCCAGGGCGAAACCTTCCATTTCTGCTCCGAGAAGTGCCAGGCGAAGTTCAAGGCGGATCCGTGGTTCTACGCTTCGGGCCGCGCCGCCGGACAGAAGAAGGCGGCGCCGGCCAACGTCCAGTACACCTGCCCGATGCACCCCGAGATCGTCCGGGATGCGCCGGGATCCTGCCCGATCTGCGGCATGGCGCTGGAACCGATGGTCCCCTCGGATGAGCCGAGCGAGGAGCTGACCGACTTCACCCGCCGGATGTGGATCTCCGCCGCGGCGGCGGTGCCACTCATCATCCTGACCATGGGCGAACTGGTGGCGCTGCCAGTGCGCGACTGGATCGGGCACCAGACCGCCAGCTATCTGGAGTTCGTGCTGGCAACGCCGATCATCTTCTGGGCCGCGCTCCCGTTCTTCCGGCGCGGCTGGGAGTCCATCGTGAACCGCAGCCCCAACATGTGGACGCTGATCAGCCTCGGCGTGGCGGCGGCCTACCTTTACTCGCTCGTCGCGACGTTCCTGCCGGGTGTGTTTCCGGAACAGTACCGGATGGGCCACGGCGTCGGTACCTACTTCGAGGCGGCGGTGGTGATCGTCGCGCTGGTCTTCGTGGGCCAGGTGCTCGAGCTGCGGGCGCGCGAACGCACCGGGGATGCGATCCGCGCACTTCTGGATCTGGCGCCAAAGACCGCACGGCGCACCCTGCCGGACGGCACCGAATACGATGCGCCCCTGGAGAACATCATGGAGGGCGACCGGCTGCGCGTGCGCCCCGGCGACGCGGTTCCGGTCGATGGTGTCGTGATCGAGGGCCGATCATCCCTGGACGAAAGCATGCTGACCGGCGAGTCGATGCCGGTCGAAAAGGGCCCGGGCGATGCGGTGACCGGGGCCACGATCAACAAGAACGGTTCCTTGGTGATGGAGGCGAGCAAGGTCGGGTCCGATACCGTGCTGGCGCAGATCGTCGCGATGGTGTCGAACGCACGCCGCTCCCGCGCGCCGATCCAAGGGCTGGCCGATCGAGTCTCGGCGGTGTTCGTGCCGACGGTGGTCGCCATCGCCATCATAGCTTTCATCGTTTGGATGATCTTCGGCCCAGAACCAGCGCTGGTCTTCGCCATCGCATCTGCCGTGTCGGTGTTGATCATCGCCTGCCCCTGCGCGCTCGGGCTCGCCACACCGATCTCGATCACCACGGCGGCGGGGCGCGGCGCGCAGGCGGGCGTGCTGATCAAGGATGCCGAGGCGCTGGAGCGCATGGCAGCGGTCGATACGCTGATCGTGGACAAGACAGGCACGCTGACCATGGGCAAGCCGAAGCTGACGGACGTTGTGGCGTTGGGCGACATCACCGAGACAGACCTGCTGTCGCTGGCCGCAGCGCTAGAGCGCGGCTCGGAACACCCGCTGGCCGAGGCGATCGTCGAGGGAGCCGAGGCGCAGGGTGCGCCGCGTCAGGAGGCCACGGACTTTGACGCCGTCACCGGCAAGGGCGTGCAGGGCCGCGTCGGTGGGCGCGCGGTGGCGCTCGGCAACGCTGCGATGATGCGGGAGATGGGGCTCGACACCGCGCAGGCCGAGTCAAAGGCCGACACCCTGCGCGTCGAGGGCAAGACGGCGATGTTCGTCGCTCTTGACGGAGCGCTCGTCGGCATCGTGGCGGTCGCCGACCCGATCAAGGACAGCACCGCACAGGCCATCAGGGAACTTCATGCCCAGGGGCTGCGCGTCATAATGGCGACGGGCGACAACGAACGCACCGCACAGGCGGTGGCAAGCCAGCTCGGCATCGACGAGGTCCGCGCGGGCATACTGCCCGAGGCCAAGAAGGACCTCATCGACCAGTTGCGAAGCAAAGGCCACAAGATCGCGATGGCGGGCGACGGGGTGAACGATGCGCCCGCCCTGGCCGCCGCCGACGTGGGCATCGCCATGGGCACAGGGGCCGATGTGGCGATGGAAAGCGCGGGCATCACCCTCTTGGGCGGCGACCTCATGGGCATCGTGCGGGCGCGTAAGCTCGCCCGGGCCACCCTGCGCAACATCAAGCAGAACCTGTTCTTCGCCTTCGCCTACAACGCACTTGGCGTTCCGATCGCGGCAGGGTTGCTCTACCCCGTCACCGGCCTTCTCCTCTCGCCGATGATCGCGGCGGCGGCGATGAGCCTGTCGTCGGTCTCGGTGATCACCAACGCCCTGCGGCTCAGGCGGATCGATCTCTGATCTGCCAGCCCACACATCCAACCTCGAAAGGAACATCAGATGACCCAAGACATGTTTTCCCGCCGCAAGCTCCTGATTGGCGCAGCTGCGCTGGCGGCTGCGTCGCCCCTGAGGGCTCTGGGGCAAGGCGCCGGACCGGCGATCCACGTGATGAAGGACCCAAACTGCGGCTGCTGCTCGGCCTGGATCGAGATCCTCGAAAACGACGGTTTCGCAGTCACGACCGAGGCGAGCGCGGGAACGCTTCTGATGCGCTACAAGCTGGACAACGGCATCCCGCAGGAGATGGTCTCCTGCCATACGGGTCGCGTGGATGGTTACATGATCGAGGGCCACGTCCCTGCTGCCGACATTCGCCGTCTCTTGGAGGAACGCCCTGACGCGGTCGGTCTCGCAGTGCCCGGCATGCCCTATGGGTCCCCCGGCATGGGCCCGGAGTCGCAGCGAGAGGCTTATGTCGTATACCTGATCCGTCGTGACGGCACGACAGAGACATTTTCAAGCTATCAGGCAGCCTGAGATTCGCATGACATTCAGGGGCACGCGTTGAGGGTCGCTCAAAGCTGTGACGCCCAGCGGGGGTGCTGGTCGTCCACGACAAACGGATGTGCATGACGCCGCGCACCCTTGAGATGGGGGTGGTCGAGCGCCAGGTTGTCATGGGTGTGCTCGAGGATCTCTGGATCCTCCTTTGGCCAGAGGCGCAGTGCCGCCATCGCGCCGACGCCTGCCAGCGCTGCCAGCGTCCCGAGGGCCGTTACCGGCCCGAACTGCGTCATCAGCCAGCCGGAAAGCGGATAGGTCACGAGCCAGCAGGCGTGGCTGAGCGCGAACTGCGCGGCGAAGAGCGCAGGGCGGTCTTCTGGGTGGGCGGACCGCCGCAGCAGTCGACCGGAGGGCGTGAGCACCGCCGAGTAGCCCAAGCCCACCAGCAGCCACGCGCCAAGGAGGACTGGCCAGTTGAGACCGAGGGCGGCGACCTCTCCGGCCAGACCGAGGAGCGTCAGCACCATGAGCGCGGCGCCGGTGACCATCACCGGCCGATCCGGCACGCGGTCGAGCACCTTGGGCAGCGCCAGTGCGGCCAGCATCGAGCCCGCGCCGAAGGCGAACAGCGTCCAGGCCAGCGCGGATGCGTCCAGCCCCAGCGTGCTGCGCACCAACACGACGGAGTTGACCAGCACCATCGCGCCCGCAGCGGCTGCGGCGAGGTTCAGCGCCAGCAGGCCGCGCAGGCGCGGTGTGGCGAGGTAGATGCGGATGCCGCGCGTGGTGCGGTCGTAGATGCCGCGCGGCTCGGCTGGTTTCGGCGACGGCAGCAAGACCGCGACGACCAGCGCCGCAGAAGCTGCAAACCCCACCACCGTTCCAAGGAAGAGGGAATTGTAGCTCACCACCGCAAGCAGGAGCCCGGCCAGCATCGGGCTGACGATGTTCTCGAGGTCATAGGCGAGCCGCGACAGTGACAGCGCGCGCGTATAGCGCGCCTCCTGCGGTAACACGTCCGGGATCGTCGCCTGGAAGGTCGGCGTAAAGGCGGCCGAGGCCGATTGCAGCAGGAATATCAGGACATAGACCTGCCAGACCTCGGTGACGAAGGGCAGGCACAGCGCGACACCCGCCCGCACCAGATCCAGCGCAACCAGAAGCGCCCGACGGTTCACCCGGTTCGCAAAGGCCCCGGCAATGGGGGCGATGCCGACATAGGCCACCATCTTGATGGTGAAGACCGTGCCCAGCACCAGGCCTGCGTTGTCGCCCGCCAGATCGTAGGCCAGAAGCCCGAGCGCGACTGTGGCAAGACCCGTGCCTAGAAGCGCCACGACCTGAGCAGCGAAGAGATGGCGATAGGTACGGTCAGCAAGGACTTCCAGCACGGGGGTAACCTCAGAGGTATCGGGAGATGGCCTTCAGTTCGTCACGATCTGCGGCCGAATGCTCGGCATCAAGGCAATGATCCACGTGGTCGTGGATCAGCGCCCGCTTGGCGTTCACCACGGCCTTCTCGACCGCCTGAAGCTGTTGCGCGATCTCGAGGCAGGGCTTGCCCTCCTCGATCATGCCGATCACGGCCCGCAGATGACCGTCGGCGCGTTTCAGCCGGGCGATCAGGGCGGGATGGGTTGCGTGGACATGGGGCTTTGTCATAGAAAGACGTTATCCCCCCTGGGGGGATAGAACAAGATGGCCTCAGAAGAGGCTGCGCACATGGGCAGACAGGCAATATCGATGAGACCGCTGGCGACATTTGGAAGACAGGCGTTTGCAGCGCTGCTCTGTCTCTCGCTCGTCGTCTGGTCGGTCATGCCCGCAGCGACCCATGCGCCGACCGTGTTCGAGACGATCCAGGATCACCTCGAGATGATCGCCGATCACGGGCATTTCCACGGGTTCGAGGAAGATCTCTACTGGGCGATGCACGGTCACAGCCATGACGTGGCCGACCACGACCACAGCCAGGCACTGCTGGCGCTCGGGGACCGAAGCCGCCCGACCTCCGCCTACCGGGATGCGTGGCGGCAGATGGCCTCGCCGGGTGATGGGCACCAAACATTCAGGATCGAACGACCTCCGCGTGCCTGATCGGCGCCGCGCGCTGCGCGCTGCTTCACCGATCATTCAATCGCACGAACGGAGACCATTTCATGAGTTCCAACTCGACGGGCCTGTGCACGCTCGCGTCGCGACGCCTCGCGGCCCTCATCCTTACAACCCTTGCCCTTTACGCCTCCGGCGTGGCGCAGGTGCTGGCCCATGACGTCACCCCCGGTGACGCGGGCTACATCCAGGAAATCTGGGGGGTGCATGTCATCTCCTTCATCTATCTCGGCGCCAAGCACATGGTGACGGGCTACGACCACATCCTGTTCCTTCTGGGCGTCGTCTTCTTCCTCTACCGGATGAAGGACGTGGCCATCTATGTCAGCATCTTCGCCGTGGGACACTCGGTGACGATGCTGGCCGGCGTCTGGTGGGGATGGGGCATCAATTCCTACATCATCGACGCCATCATCGGCCTCAGCGTCGTCTACAAGGCGCTCGACAATCTCGGCGCCTACCAGAAATGGTTCGGGGTCCAGCCGAACACCAAGGCCGCGACCCTGATCTTCGGGCTGTTCCACGGCACGGGCCTCGCCTCGAAGATCATCGAATACGACATCTCGGACGACGGCCTCTTGTGGAACCTTCTGGCGTTCAACGTCGGCGTCGAGGTCGGCCAGATCCTCGCCCTTTTCGTGATCCTCATCGTTATGGGATACTGGCGCCGGTCCGAGCGGTTCATGAGCCAGGCCGTGGTCGCGAACGTCATCATGGTGGGCCTCGGCCTCTGGCTCACCGTCTATCAGATCAACGGCTTTCTCTCGGCCGCTTAAGGAGACACGGATATGCAAATCATCGAAAAAATGCGCGCCACCATGCAACTGAACGCGGAGAAGCCCGATCCGGCCCTCCTGCCGACGTCCCGGCAACTCCGGCGCTCCACGGTCGCCGCCGTGATCGGGGCGGCCTTCATCGGGGTCGGCGTCTACCTGCCCGCCGAATACGGGATCGACCCGACCGGGATAGGCAGTGTGATGGGCCTGACCGAAATGGGCGAAATCAAGCAGCAGCTTGCCCGTGAAGCGGCCGAAGACGAAGCGATCCACGGCGGTGACCAATCCTCGAGCGTCATCGACGACATTTTCGGCCTCTTCGTGGGCGCGGCCCATGCGCAGGAAGCCTGGACCGACACGGTCACCTTCACTCTGGCGCCGGACGCGGCGACCGAGGTCAAGCTCGTCATGGCCGCGGGCGATGTCGCCGAATACGCGTGGGTCGCAGAGGGCGGCCGGATCAACTTCGACCTGCACGCCCATGGCGACGGCCAGTCCATCGACTACGACCGGGGCCGCGGCGCGACCGAGGGCGAAGGCAGCATCGAGGCCCCGTTCCCTGGCGAACACGGCTGGTTCTGGCGCAACCGCGACGATGCGGAGGTGACCGTGACGCTGCAACTGCGCGGGGCCTACAGCGAGGTGGTTCGGAGCGAGTGATCAATTGCGCCTGCGGGAGACCGCAGGCGCTGCCGCTTCTCCGGAGGCGACCAGGGATCAGCATGATGCAATACCATGCATAGCTGTTTTTTTGGCCGTCGCCCAAGGAGCAACAATCGCTCCCGGCCTCACCGTCCCAACCGCTTTGCCCTCTCGGCCATCCTGATCACTTGCGCGCTTGCCGTCGCCGCAGCGCTCCGCACGGCAGCAGGCGCTTGCACCGTGCCACGCCCGATCGCCTCACCCGTCGTGAGTGCCCCGATCCGCGCCCTGCCCTGCACACCTGAGGTATTCACCAGCCCCCGCAGGACCCCTGCAGACCCACTGACGATCGCAGGTGCCGCAGCCACCATCAGGTTTCCAGAGATACCCCGCACGATCAGCGGCGTTGCCGCGACGAAGCCTTTGGCGAGGAACACCATCACGAAGAATGGCACCAGCGAGCCGATGTTGGTCGCGGAGTTCGGATCACCGAGCTGGGCCAAGAGCGAATTCGCCATGCCGACGACGGTCGAGAACATGGCGGCGATGACGATGGGGTAGAAGGCATAGCTGATCGTCGTCGAGACCCATCTGTGGAAGAAATCCTTGGTCGCATCGAAGAGCGACAGCGCGATCATGATCGGCGCAAGGCCGAGCATCAGGGTAAGCATCATCTTGGCGAAGATGAGGACGATGCCAGTCATGAAGCCGAGGAGACTCAGGAGCACGAGGCCGATTCCGCCGAGGATCGCGCCGGTCATCCAGTTCAGGTTGTTACCGATCGCGTTCAGGTATTGGCTGAACTCCGTGATGAGATCATCGAACTCGGCGGCAAAGTACGTGGCCCCTGCCCCGCCGCCACCGACCGAGGAGATCAGGGCCCCGGCGACATAGTCGAGCCCGCCGATAACGGCATTGGCGACCGCGTTGAAGTTGGCCCAGTTGAAGGCAAAGAGACCTATAAGCGTCAGCTTGATCAGGTACCAGAAGAAGCTGGCCCCATCCATGCTGCGGAACTGGAAGGCCATGTTGATGCAGACGCCGATCAGCGAGAGCGTGACCATCAGCAGGACGATCGTGCCGGTATTGCTGGCCACAGCCCCGAACTGGGACTCTGCCGCATCGGCAAGGAAGCCGTCGGCCGTTCCGACCATCCAGCTGACGATGCTCATTACCAGTTGCCTTGCGTTTCGCAGATATCCTGGACGTCGCGGGCGATCTGGTTCTGCTCGTTCCGAATGGCCAGCCGAGCTTGAGTGTGCTCCGCCTGAGTGCTTGTCGCGAACCGTTCCTCGTACTCGGCGGAGGCGGCATCCCATGACGGGAAGCGCACATCACAGCCGCAGTCGCCGGTTTCCTTGATCGCCTCCCAGGACCGCAACTCGTAGAGCCGCATCAACGTCAGCGCCTTATAGGCCTCGCGCGGGTGGACCTCGTCCATCCAGGTCGGCCGTGCGGGCCGGTCGTTGCAGATCCGGTATTGCTGGGGCGCGATGGTCACGGTGAGATCATTCGTGACCTGAGGCGAGGTCTGCGCCGCGAGCGGCGCAGCCAGCAGGGTGACAGCTGCGGCGAGGGTGATCTTGCGCATGGGGATTTCCTTTCGGTTCATTCGGCCGCGACTCCGGGGCGCTCGGCGCCTTCGTTTGGGCTCGTGTTCTGGTCTGGATGCCTTGCCTGCCCCGGCAGGAAGAATTCGGTGATGCCGCGGGCGCCGTCATGGCGACCGGCCTGGATGACCACGTCGATGGAGCCTTCGATGTAGTCGACCATATCGGCATAGGTCATCGGCACATCGGTCTTGAGCGCGGCGATGGCGAGACGGCGGACCGCCAGTTGCGGGGTCTCGGCATGGAGCGTGGTGAGCGAGCCGCCATGGCCGGTGTTGATCGCCTCAAGGAAGGTCATGGCCTCGCGGCCGCGGACCTCGCCCAGCACGATCCTGTCGGGCCGCATACGCAGGGTGGAGGCCAGAAGTACATCGGCGCTGCGGGCCTCGGTGTCGCGATCCGAAATCAGCGTCACGGCATTCGGCTGCTCGGGGCGCAGCTCTGCCGCCTCCTCGATGGTGATGATCCGCTCCTCGGGTGGGATCAGCGAGAGGATCTTGCGCGCCGCGACCGTCTTGCCGGTCGAGGTGCCCCCCGAGACGATCATGTTGAGCTTGTTCTCGACGCAGAACCGCAGGGATGCATCGATGTCGCCGGAAGCCACCACATCGCGCAGGGCGGCATTCCGTTCGCGGCGCAGGCCTTCGAGGCTGCGCTCCTTGCCATAGAGAAACCCGAGCTTGATCGCCTCCAGCGGCAGGGAGGAGAAGAACCGTAGCGAGATGGAAAACCCACCCTCGACGGCGGGCGGCTGGATCACCTGCGCCCGGATCGGACGGTCCCGGTAGAGGATCGAGACCGAGACGATGGGTTTCTTGGTGCTGAGCGTGGTCGAGGCGGCCGAGGCGATCTGGTTGCCGAGGTCCTTGATCTCGGTCTGGGTAAGCGGGTTGCCGAGGCCTCGCATGAAGTGATCGCCCTGGAATTCGCTCCAGACCTGCCCGTCGGGGTTGATGCAGACCTCGATCGTGTCGTCGCGCTGCACGGTTGCGCCCAGCCGGTCGAGCGAGGCTTCAAGATAACTCGCCGCCATGTCAGAAAATCTCCAGATCGCGGTCGACCATGACGGTGATCCGCGTGCCCTGATCGACATGGATCACGGGGCGGATCGCCAGATAGTCCTGCATGACGTTTTGGGTGCTGTCGCGCAGGTCCGTGCCGACGTCACTTGCGATGTCGGACGCAGCCTCATCCTCGATCTGTCCGGCAGCGGCTGCAGGCAAGGCCCCGATCAGCGAGATCAGCGCGGCCGAGCCGAAACGCTGCGCGAAGCGGGTGTCGACAAAGCCGGTGGTGCCGGTGCGGCCGAGCTCATCCCCACCGAAGGCGCTGATTTCCACGGTCTGGTTGTCGGGCAGGATGATGCGGTCCCAGGCCACCATGACTCGCGACTGCGCGAGCGCCACATCGGAGCGATAGCGCCCCACAAGACGTGCACCGCGCGGGATCAGGACCCGCGCGCCGTCGAAGGAATGCACATCTTCCGAGACGATGGCTCGGATCGCGCCGGGCAGCGTGCTGTCCAGGGCGGTCTCGGTCACGGCCTGGATCATCGTACCCTGCACGACGGTGTTGCCGGGGTTCACGATCACCTCGGCCCGCGTCACCGGGGCGGGTCTGGCGCCTGCGCGCACGAAGGCTTCGTCCTCATTCAGGCGCGCGGCCTCAAAGCTGTTCTCCCGGTCGGTCCCTGCCCCCATCCCGGAAAACGCGATCATGGGCGACGCGATGCGTTCGGCCCGGGCTTCGGCCTCCGCGATGCGGCGGCGCTCAAGTTCGGCGAGCCGCAACTCTTCCTCGTTCGGCCCGAGGTCGGTGGGGGCAGGCGGGGTCAGCCGCGCGACTTCGAGGTCCATGCGCAGCTGGTCGAGCTCGCGGTCGCGTTCGGTCAATTGCCGCTCGAGCGCGCGCTGCGCCTCGGTCGAGGCCTCCTGCAGCGCCGCGATCTGCGCCGTGAGATCGGCGATAGCCTGCTCCGCGCCGCTGTCCGATGCCTCGACAGGCCGCGCGCGCAGGTCTTCGAGTTCCGCCCGAAGCGTCGCGAGGCTTTCCATCAGCGCCAGTTCCGACGCAGAGGGGCCCGTTTCGGCGGGCGGCGGCGCAGGCTCGACCACGGGCATGGGTGCGAGGTCACCGAAGCCCGATCCCGCCGTCTGGAACTCTTCGGGGGCTGCGGTCGGCAGGGGCGCTTCTGGCGATGGCTGCAGGGCGGCCCAGGCCAGCCCGCCCACGGCCACGATCCCGGCAACGCCAAGGATGGCGGTCAAAGGCGACGGCCGAGGGGTGCCCCGCTTCTTGTTGGTCGTACCTTCAAGCGCCGCGAGACGCGCGGCGAGGTCTTCGGTGTCCTGGCTCATGATGTGGGCCCACCCATATCCTGAACACAGACCTCGTCTTCGCCGAGGCGCAGCACCCATTGCCGGTTCACACCCGAGACGCGGATGACACCGTCTTGAAGCGCGGTGCTGTTCACCGCCCACTCGCCGCCATTGGCATAGCGAAAGACCGCCGGGACCGGCGCGTTCCGCGCGAAGCGGAAATACGTGAAGGTGCCGTCATCCCAGATGGCTGTCGGTGTGAACTCCTCCCGGGCGCTGACAGCGTAGTTGGCATTCGGCGCCTCTGCCGCGACCGCCCGGGCCGGTTGAACGCGACTCTCGGGATAGCGGAACTGCACGACGTAATGCGGGGTCTCGCGCGCCTCGACCACGTGGAAATAGTAGGAGCGACGGTTCGTGTAGACCGTGATGTTGGTGGCGACACCAGAGGCGGCAGGCTTGATCGCGAAGGCCCGACCGCCCGGCACGCCGTCGAACTGGAAGCCCACCGTGTCGCCTGCGATGATCGAGCGGATGGTCTCGCCCTCGCCGAACTCGACGGTGGTGACGCGGGTCAGAGTGGTGACGACGCGGTAGACCTGCCCCTCGGTCCAGGTGGCGATCCGGACGCGATTGTCATGGGGGCCAGCGCGCGGCGTGGTCTCGGCAAAGGCTGTTGGTGTGGAAAGCACCAGGGCACCGGCGACGAACAGGGCGTGAACAGGGGCAAGAACTGGAACAGAGGTCATTCGGAACGGTCCGATCGGATGGCATATTGGGTGACGGTGAAGCCGAAAGGGTTTTGCCAGACATCGTCGATCGAGCGGGTCCGTTCGGGCTGAAAAGCGAACATCAATGTTGCGGTGAAGGATCCGTCCTGCGCGCCCTGCGGGCTGGTCAGGCGCTTTCTGAGGCGGACCTGGGCGCGGTTGTCACCGATCAGCGTGATCGAGGCGATCTCGACGGCCATCTCTGCCGCGGGGCCGTAGCGGGTCGGCGGATAGCTCTCCTGCCCCGAGGTCCACATGGCGCGCATGCTGGCCTCGGCAGCCCCTGTGGATTGCGCCAACACCCGGCGCACGCGCAGATCGTTGTCGAGCTGGTTGTAGGCCTCGCGGTCGAGGATGTAGCGATAGATCTGCGCCTCGATAATGGCCGGGCGTTCGGCAAGCGATACCGTCTCAACCGTTGCATTCGGCAGGGCCAGACCCGTGGCGGGATCATAGGGCACGACGACCGGTGGGGGCGTCTCGACCATCAGGGCGACGGCTGCGGCCGCAAGGCAGCCGAAAACGCCAAAGCCCGCCCCGCCAAGGCCGATCATCCGCCAGTGCTGCTCCCGACGCAGTGCGCCGTGGATCAGTTCCTCCTCGACCAGTTCGCGCGCGCTCATGCCCGCCGTCATGTCCGGTGCCTTTCTCATGGCGCGAGGCTCGGCAGGGTGAAGTCCATATAGCGGCGCTCTTCGGCGACGGTGGCAGCATCCACCACGCCCGCATTGCCCGCGCCGAGGGTTTGGATCGCTTCGAGTTCCCACATCCGCGTCATGGCGATCGCGAGTTCCGCCGTGACGCGGGTGTTGTGGTCCATCGACGCCTTCAGGTCTTCCATGTCCGGGATCAGGGAGACGAGTTGCTCGACGCGCTCCAGCGATTGGGCCGCCTCGGCGTGGCTGTTCTGGGCTGCGGCCGACATCACGGCGCCGGTCGTGGCGCGCGTGGCAACACCTTCTGCGCCGGGATTGCCGCTGGTGGCGATCTCGCGCAGCGAGTCCTCGTCGAACCCGGCGCTGGCCAGCGCCTGTTCCATCTGCGTGCGCAGGGGCCCCGCATTGGGGCCGATCAGGCTCGACCAGTCGCCTGCCTGGATGCCCCGGATCAGGCCGGGGATGTCTTCGAAATTAGCTTGCAACAGGTTGTCGAGATCGCCGCCCATGGCCAACCCAAGGATACTGCGCGGCCCGGTGAGCGAGGCATACATCTCGTTCAGTTGATCGAGCTGACTTTGCAGCATGTTGAGTTGCTCCAACGCATTGTCCAGAAGATCGGTCTGGATCCCGAAATCCTGCAGCATCTGCTGCAGCTGACGGATTTCCTGGGCGATGTTCTGGGTATCGACCGTGGGCACGCCCTGGGCGGTGACAGGCCCCGCGAGGGCAATGGTCAGCGCGAGAGTCGCGGCGGTGGCGGTAAGGGAACGGGACAAGCGCCGGATCATCGCAAATTCTCCTGGGTGAAATCCATGAACTGCCGCTCGGCCGCTTGCGCGGCGGCCATGGCGAGTTGTTCCTCGCTCAGCGGCTGGGTGTGGGCTGCCTTGATCCGGGTCCGGATCGCGACCAGCCGGGCAAGCTCGGCGCGCGCGTAGGTGTTGAGCGCGATGGCCTCGTGCAGGTCCTCGGTTTCGCCAATGCGGGTGATGATGTCCTGAACGCGCAAGGCTGCCGCCCGGACCGAGATCAGCGAATAGTCGCCGTAGACACCCGCCCCATGGGCCGAGAGGCTGAAGCTTGCGTTGGCGAGGAGCACAGGGTCGATGGTTCCGAGGGCATCGATCCCGCCGACGGCGGCGAGGTAGCTATTGTACTGCTGCGGGATGACAACTACGTAATGCTGGGTTTCCGCAAAGGGCGGGACGCCGCCGTAGTTCTGAACGTTGCCCGGGCCTGCGTTGTAAGCGGCGAGCGCGTGGATGATGTTGCCATCGAACATGTTCAGCATCTGCGCGAGGTACCGCGCGCCGCCGGTGACCTGCAGCCAGGGGTCGTCATAATAGGCCGGATAGATCCCGAGATCGCCCGCGGTGCCGGGCATGATTTGCGTGAGGCCAAACGCCCCCACGGGAGAGCGCGCGCCGATTTGGAAGCGGCTTTCCTGCCAGATCAGCGCCTGCAGCAGGCAGCGCCATTGCACGAGAGAGAGCCCCGCGCGGCTCAACCCGGGCAGGCTATGGGTGTCGCGCGCGGCGCGGATGATCAGTTCCTCAATCCCTTCCCGGGCATCGCCGAACATCCGGGCCGCGGCCGGGTTGTTGTCCTCCGGCGCGTAGAGGCTGGCGGCCGCACTCTCGACGTCGTCAACCGCGCCCTGCCCCACCTCAAGCCCGGCCACGGTGCCAGCCACATCGCCCGAGCCGAGCGACATCGCATCCATCAGCCCTTCGAGCGAGGCGAGTTGCTGGCGCTCGATTTCGGCCAGCTCCTCCTCGCGCGTCAGCCGGTCCTGTTGCAGTGCAAGATCCTGATCGGTCTGATCGAGGATTGCCTGCCGCTCTGCGAAGAGGCGCAGGTCGAAAGTTGGCACGCCTTGAGCGTTGGCTGGCCCCGCCGTGGGACATGCCAGTGCAAGACTGACCATCGAGAGGGGGAGCCAGGTCCGCATGCGATTAGCCGCCCGCCCCCAGCATCATGAAATCGCACGCCGTGTCACGGCGCGTGACCTCCGCCCCCATGGTCGAGATCGTGGTCCTGGCGGTTGCACCTCGTGCGGGCGTATCGCGGAAGTCGAAGCAGTTGGCCTGCGCGGGATTGTGTTGCGCACAGGCTGTCAGGGTCAGGCCAAGGCCAAGCAGCACGACGCTGCGGGTGATGGTACGGGTCATGTCACTCTCCAGAAATCTTGTCGTTCGCGGTAGTCAGGGCCGACAAGGGCCTCGCCCTTCCCCATGCCGCCAAGGATGGTCACGAGGGCGCCGAGCGCGCTGAGATCGGCATCGATCACCACAGCACCCCGGTCATCGCGCACGAGCGCCAACCGCGAGGCGGAGCCGACGCCCAGAAGCACATCGAGTTCCTTGTCGCTGAGGCCGAGCATCGCGTAATCCGCGGCCGAGGCACGGATGTTGGGCAAAAGAACTTGCGTCGGCACGGCTTCCACGATGGTCTTGCCGGTCCGCGTGCGCTCGAGCTGGCTGGCATATTGGGTCATCATCACGACGACGGCGTTCTGCTTGCGCGCTGTCACCAGCCAGTTCGAAAGCCGCTCCGCGAAATACGCGTTGTCGAGCGCCTTCCAGGCCTCATCAATGACAATGATAGTGGGCTTGCGGTCCTCGATCACCCGCTCGACCCGGCGGAAGAGATACGACAAGACCGCCATGCGTTCCCGCTCGCTCTCGGAATCGAGGATGCCGGTCAGATCAAAGCCTGCGACGTCAGCGTCGGTGCTGCCCCCGATTTGGAACGTGTCGTCTGTGTTCGCCCCAAAGATCCAGCCGTAGCGGCCCTCAGCCGTCCATTCCTGCATCCGCTCAAACAGATCGCCATCGTCATCGGTCGAGACGAGGAGCGAGGCAAAGTCCGACCAGTTTCGCAGCCCTGAGTTCCCCGCAGTGGCATTCTGGCGCACGACCTCCTGCAGGCGGTTGGTCTGCACCGGGGTCAGGGGTCGGTCGCGGCGCTCGAGAAGGCTTGCGAGCCAGTCGGCAAGCCAGGCCTGACCGCGGGCGTCGATTTCCGTCTGCAGCGGGTTCAGACCCGTGGGTCGCCCTGCCCGCACCGTCGAATAGCTGCCGCCAAGCGCGCGGACCGCCATTTCCATGCCGGCGCGGTAGTCGAACACGAAAAGCCGCGCGCCTGCGCGCCGGGCCATGGTCATGAGGAAAGCCGCCAGCACGGATTTGCCTGAGCCGGGACGGCCGAGGATCAGGGTGTGGCCACCTGTGGGCTCGCGATCCGGTGCGCCCTGTTCGTGGAAGTTGAAGCGGAAGCCGCTGCGCTCTGGCGTCGGGAAAAGCGTGATCGGCACGCCCCAGGGCACTTCCCGGCCAGTCTTGCCGAGCGGCGTGCGGTGGAAGGTCGCGAGATCGGCGAAGTTGTGGTTCGTGATCGCGGCCTTGCGGCTGCGCGCCCCGGTATTCCCTGGATGCTGCGCCATGAAATGCGCCCGTGCCCCGAAGGCTTCCGAGATCAGGTTGATGCCGGAGGTGGCAGAGATGTTGCGGATTTCGGCCGCGATGTCGTCGAGTGCCGTCTGGGATCGCGCATAGACAGCCACCGTCATGTGGTGCTCGCCGAAGATCAGGCGTTTGGATTCCAGATCGTCCTGCGCGAGTTCCAGCTCCTGCGCGAGGCTGACGGCCCCGTCATTGGCCGCCTGCATCAGGCGCAACTGCCGCTTGATCCGGCCTGCCATGATGTTTGCGTTGATCGGCACGAAAGAATGCGTGACCACCATATCGACGGGCAGGTTCAGCTCGTCGAGCATCAGGCTGTCCGTCTTGGCGGGATAGTTCTTCACCGCGAAGATCGCGCCGAGCTTGTCGCCCACAGCGCCGTCGGAGAGCGCGATGGTCGTGCCGCGGAAGGTGACGCGGGTATTGGCGACATCCTCGGCGATCACCCCGAGGCGCGATCGCGGGAAGAGCGGATGCTCCTCGCCGGTGTTCAGAGATCCGAGAAAGCCCAGAAGCTCGCCGCTGCTGGCGGCAAGCAGCCGGGGTTTCAGTTCATCGAAGGACGACAGCAGAAACCCCACGACCTCGTCGAGCTTGCGCAGACGCCGTGTCGTGTCGGCAGCATTCCAGGCACGGGACGCCCCCAGACCGAAGGGCAGACGGCTGCCTGTCTCGGGGCGCTTCAGGACCGTCAGGGTCAGCGTCTTGTCGCGGAGGCCAGATTGAGCCAGATGCGCGCGCCAGCGTTGATCGACGGCGGCAGCGAACCCTTCGCCCGGAATGGGCGGCAGTGACACGTCGACCGCTTTCGAGACTTTGTGCAGGTAGAAGGAGAACTCGGTCCCGACCTGCGCGACGATCCCGGCGAGAAGCCCGCCGATCCGGTCGAGATGCGCATCCTCGCTCGTGGTGCTGTTCACTCCTTCGAGCCGGATGCATTGCATCAGCTCGTTCCCGCGGGTCCGAATCGTCCGGTCGGTCACGAGGCTGACGTAAGGCAGCATCGACGAGAGCCGCTTCTCGCCCTTGACCCAAGCGGGCAGCGCGGTCAGCGGATCGAGGGCGTCTGCGACGTCATCGGCAACTCCATCACGGGGCATAGCTGTCGCCCCCGTGAAGCTTGCGGTTCGCCGTGGGCGGGGTTTCCTGCAAGGTGATGACCAGGACGTCGAGGAAGTTCGGATCCCAGTCCGCGGCTTTCCAAAGCGCCGGCCAGGCCAGCCCCGCGAAGACGGCCACCACCCAGCTCTGGACCCAGAGGAACAGGAGCGTCGAGCCGAAGAGCCAGACCATGGCGTACATGATCGGCAAGCCCATCAGCTTGGGCGGCCTGAGAAGGCCGATGAACACGCGGGACTGGTCGGACATGGGTGATTCTCAGGTCGTCCAGATGGCGGCGACGATGGTGGGTGCCGCGGCGATGCCCGCGATCGCGACCACGACCCAAAGTGCCTGACGGAAATCGAGGATGCCGAAGAGCCAGGAGAGGAACACGCCGATCAGCGCGAGCGTGCCGATCACGATGCCCAACGGGCCGGTGATCGCATCGACGATGCCCTGCAGAAGCGTCTGTACGGGCGATAGGTCGATGCTTTGTGCCAGTGCGGGGCTGGCCAGCACGATCAGGGCCATCGCGCCGAGCGCGACAAGGGAAGATTTGGACGTCACGACAGGTCTCCTCTCAGCCGCTGGAACACGGCTGTCACACGGGCCACATGGCCTTGGGTTTCTTGAAATGGGGGAATGCCGCCATGGCGGGTGACCGCATGGGGACCGGCATTGTAGGCCGCAAGCGCCAGCGCGGGATCGCCGAACTGCTCGAGCATCATCAGCAGGTAACGGGCCGAGCCGTCGAGGTTCTGGGCGACGTCATGGGGATCGACGCCAAGATCGCGCGCGGTGTCGGGCATCAGCTGGCCGAGCCCGATGGCTCCAACCGGGCTCAGCGCATGCGGGTTATAGGCGCTCTCGACCTCGATATTGGCGCGGTAGAACAGCGCCCAATCGATGACCGACAGGCCCGCCTGACGCAGAGCGTCATGGCTGCCGTAGCGCAGCGCGGTGGTCTCGATGGCGTGGAGGATTTCGGGGGAGGCGCGGACCGCGCGTGGGGCGACCGCTGCTGCAGCCGTCACATCGCTCAGGGGATCATCATCCCCGCGGGACTGCGGTGCTGCAAAAAGAAAGAGGCGATCTGGGAGGGGCCCATTCCGGGCATCGTCGTCGCCGGTGAACGAGCGCAAGGTGCTCGTGGTATCAGTTGTGTCGATCAGTCGGCCATCGGGGCTGACCTGGAAGATGAAACCGTCGGCAAGGGCCGGGGGTGCTGAACAAACACCTGTACCCAATGCAACAACGAGCGCAAATGCGCGGTCAGTTGTCCTTGACCAGAACCGGGCCGGTTCGTGGTTCGGGCGTGCGCCCGGGTGCTGCATGGCGCTCGCGGGCGCCTTCGATGAGCGGGATGCTGGCGGTCGTGCAGCCCATGTCGGCAAGGAAGCTGACAAGTCCGACAATCGTCTTGAACTCGCGAACCTTGAGATAGCTACGGCTCGTGACGAGCATCTTGTCGTCACGCCCGTCTTCAGCAACGGCACGGATGACCCATGTGCCGTACCAACTGTTATGGCGCTTCTCAGCTCCATCCTTGCAGACCACCTCAATGAGGTAGCCCTCGGCGAGCAAGCCGCGCAGTCCGTCTTCTGTAACCACATTCGGGGCTTCTTCTATCATGGCCTTCCCTTGGGTCCTTGTTCTGCCTGGGTGCAGTATCAGGCCCACGGGGTCGCAACACCGTGAGCGATACAAAACAACATTAATGATAGCAAGACAATAATAACGTGTTGACGAAGTTCGCCTTGCTCCGATAACGGTGATAGCCGACAGAATGATAATCTTAAAGGCGGCAAAGGAGTTTTGCCCTGCGGTTGTTTATTGCGCGCAACGCACCGTTGCTGTTCGCGTTCCTGCTTGGAAGCATGCCGATAGCCGCGGCAGCAGATTGCGTACCTCCCGAACGACCGTTCTTGCCTCAGTCGCGAGAAGACATTCGTGCCTATGCCGATCTGCTGCGTTCTGATTTCGAGGGCTACATTGCCGACATTCAGGAATACTTCCGCTGTCTTGATGCCGAGCGCCAACGGGCGTTTCAGGAGGCGCGCGAGGTCAGTGAAGACTATGGAAGACTGATCGAGCTATTGGACTGAGCAACCGCATGGGCTTAACCGCCGTCGAGATCCTCGTAGTAGACGAGTGCGGGCATGTTGCGGCGCTGATGCACGATGCGCAGGATGACTGCCGCGCCATCCGCCGCATCGAGCCGCTTGTAGAAGATCACGTGTCGCTGGCAATTGACGGACCGCATCCCCGGGACAAAGAGACTCCTGTCCCGGCCCGCGTCGGGATCCCCAGTGATCCGCTCGAAGGCGGTGACCAACTGGCGGTAATAGACGAGCCATTGGTCCCTGCCCCATGTTTCGACGGTGTAGGTGCGTATCTCTTCAAGGTCGGACTTGGCCTGTCCGGAAAGCCGAATCGTCATTCGGGTCAGCGATCAAACGCATCCGGTTCGAAGGCTTGGGCATCGAACTCGGCGAAATCCCCATTCTCGGCCAGGGTGGCTGCCATCTCGAGATCGGCCTTGAGGGCATAGAACTGCCGCGCGCCATCCTTCTCCATCAGCATCCTTACGCCGGCGCGCACGACTTCGCTCAGATTGGCGTAGGCGCCGGACTCGATCTGCGCCTGCACATATTTCTGCATCGGTTCGGTCAGGTGGACGTTTGGCATCAGACTCTCCTATCCATGCTCAATCGTATCAGATACTGCCATAAATCTTCAAGCGCATGTTCGATCCCAACATAGGCCACAACACAGGATCGTTGCTCCACCCGCCCTTCCGTTCCCGGATTCCAGCCGGAGAACCGGGCTCGACAGTTTTCCGACACTGCCCTTCCCGGGACCATGGGCGCTGCGACACGCCGTTTGACGGGCTCATGCGGTCTGTTCTTCCGTGACCGGTTTCGTGGCCGTATTGGAACGCCATATTTTCTTTTTGTAACAGTTGTTTGTTTGGCAATGGACGTGAAAGGAGGCCGCAATTTTGGCCGCTTCCAGGACGCCTCAAGAGCTCAAACCGTCATCAGATCTTGGAAGCCGTCACGCGACACAAGCGAACAATCGCAAGTCGCCATCAATCAAATCGCCTTGCTATCGGTAATGTTGTTTCGTGTCGCTGCACCATTATAGATGGAGTCGGCATCATGAAGCACGTGATCCACGGCGTGGCTACAGCCACGGCAATAAGCATATCCGGACTAATGGCCTGGTCAGGTCCGGCTCAGGCCTATCAAGTGGACTGTGCGATCCTCCTCTGCCTTGCGGGCGGTTGGCCGACATCGGCGCCATGCACCCATGCAAGAGCCGTTTTCGTCCGCAGGATCACACCTTGGCCGATCGAGCCACCCTTGCAGATATGGCGCTGCCCGATGGGGGCGTCGCTCAATGCTCCTGCTCCTCTGTCGCCGATGGAACGTCTTTACGATATCGCCTACCTGAACGCGCCTCAGGTCAGCGTGCCGCAAGATCCGCTGCCACTGGTCCGGATCCAGGATGAAGAGCAAGCCGATATCGACATCTCGGGAGATGCCTTCGACTTCGTCCGCAGTATCCGAGTGTTTCACATCCAGTTCAGCCAAGGCGAAACCCGTGACGGTGAATACTTCACCTCCGACTCCACACGCCTCGGCTCCTATGGCGTCCAGGGAGACTATCGCTGGACCCGATCCAGCGTCGCCCAAGTTCCCCCCGCCTCAGAACTACCTCACACCGGGCGCTGCAACAGGGTGAGCTATCGCTCGGTCTTCGTCGACTGGCGCGATCATGAGGGAAACTACGGCTTCGAAGAAGTCAGCTACTGAGTAGGCGCGTGCCTGCATCTGGTCGGCTCGCAGCCTATATCATCTTGCACCGGAGACTGTGCACCGAACCCGAAAAGGGAAACGACGCCAGACCGTAAAGCCTAACGCCGCGCTAGAAAATCCCGTGAACAAGGATCTTATAGCGCATTGTTCGACCCTCTGCAACCGGCAAAGTTGTTTTGCTGGCAAGAATGTTGTTTGCTTGCGACGTGGCGTCGTCTCTCTGCCTAGGAGACATTGACCATGGAACCCACTACGGGCCTGATCCTGCGACGGATCACACAGACAGAGCTATCCGTTTCCGCCCATAAGCTCGCGACCGTCATCCTCGACGCCATCGCCTGGAAGGAGGGCTACAACGGATTGCCGCGCGGGACGGCCGCGTTCACCCTCGCCGATCTCGCGTCGAAGATGGGCATCTCACGTCAATACCTCACCGTTTTGCTAGCTGAGCTGGAAGCGTCCAAACTGGAGCTGAGGCGTGAAAAGCCCAACGGCAAATTCGCGCCCTGGCTGTTCCGCTTCGCGGCCTTTGAAACAGACCGCAAAGATCAGGATGCCGAGTCAGGCACAGATGACACTTCACTATCTGGAGAGAAAGATAACAAAACTATATTCTCTGGACAGATCACTATTTCTGCAAGATCAAACGTCTTCCAGACCTGTTGGGCCGAACTGATCAAGGCTGCAAAGAAGGCCCTGCCTTGCTGGAACGTCGACACGCAGATGATCTGGGACCGCTTCCTTGCCTTTAACCGGGCGCGCGGGAACCACAGAGTTCCGGCAGGCTTCTTACTCGGCTTCATGCGTCGATGGCGAACCTCACCTGGCGCGGCGAACTTACCGGAGTCAGCGCCGGCGCCGGAGCGGGCAACCAATCCACGGGAGCCGGAACTATTCAATCAGATCAAGGCGGCGCCGAGTTCAAACCGGCAGTTTCACGCGTCAGACCTGTGTCGGCTCATCGGACAAGCGGCTTACGAGGCTCGCGTGCTCGATGTCATCCAGCGGTTCGGCTGCCCACGATTCACAGCGACACTTGCCGTGCACGGCCGGGCTGTAATGGCTGGAGAAATCACGCGATGACGAAACACTAGCTGGCGCGCCATCCGCTCAGCCCCGGGGGGTAGCGTCACGCTATGTCATCGACAAGTCGATCGACGCGCTGATCGAAGCCCCCCTTGACGGAAGCGAACAGCGCCTCGGGAAACCCGATTGGCATCTCGGCGAACGCGGCAGAAAAGGCCTTTTCAGCTTCCGAGACAATGTCCTCGAAGATCCGAGCGACCTGTTCCCTGGAGAACCCAGCGGCCAGCCCGGTCTCGAGGAAGTGCCTGCCTAGGATTTCCGAAACCTTGTAGTGACGGCTTTTGCCCACCCGCATCGCAAGCTTCATGTTCTTGATCTGGATCTGACCGGCATCGAGCGATGGCTGGACTGTCAGAACATCGTAAAGGGGCGTCATCGCAAAGCGGCCGCCCGGAAAAAGCGCGATGCTGAAGTTCTTCGCATGACCATCGGTCGCGCCGATCAGCCAAAACAAGAGGTTGGCTTTCAGAAAGTTCGCCCGATCTCGCATCGGCTCGTCGCTGCCTGTCAGCAGGCCGCAGATATCGACGACACCGGGTCCACCTTCGTTCTGGTATTTGCGTGTTGGTGGAACCGACAGCGCCTGACAACAATCCTCTTGTGGCAGTCGAATCAGCCGTCCGTCGCGCGCTCGAAGCCGGTCGAAACGCGTGATCACTAGCGTTTTGGCATCCGCAAAAGTTGCAATTTCCGTATGCGCCGCTGGCAGGCCAAAGGCAGCCATCAGCCGCAGGCAGAAGTGTTCGTTCTCGACGCTGTTCGTCAGGTCCATGCCGTTGGGCAGAGTTCCGATCGGCGGCTTCAGGATATGCGTCGTCGGGGTCGTCCCCAACGGCAGAACCCACTGACCTTCATGAAACAGAAGCGCCGTCTTCTCTTGGGCACCTGCGACAGAGATCCGGAAATCCTGCTCGGTTCTGAGGCCAAGGGGCGTGCGTCCAAGATCCTTCAGCATCGCGGCAATCTGATCTTCGCTCAGCGCTTCCCCCTTCAGCTCGCGACTGTCCCCGGGCTCTTCGCCCTCGGCCAAAAACTGAAGCGCGCCAACACAGTCGCGACCGATCCGGGCCAGTAGGCTATAGGCATCCACCCCATCTGCCCCCACGCGTTCCGCCACGCGGCGACGGATGGCGTCGCTGTCAGGCAAAAGGTTCTCGAAGACCGAAATGACCGCAGGGCCGACGTAGCGCTCCTCGCGAAGCGGCAGAGAACGCGAGATCGGCAATGTGTTGTCCCAGTTCAGCCATTCGGGCGCATAGACGAAAGCAAAGGCTCCGTTAGGCTCGCGGAAGTACTGCCCGACCTTGCGCTGGTTCATGAAGACATCGAGCGGAGCGTAGATGCGCCGCCGACCCATCAGAAGATATCCTCGAGATCGGCGAGCGCGATCTTGCTGCGCGGAACAATATGGATTTCCAGATCAAGGGCTGCAAGCAGGTCGAAAATCGTATCGACCTTCGCTCCGCTGGTGCTGGTTTCGATGTTCGAGACGGTGCGCTGCCAGATGCCCGCGCGAGAGGCCAGTTCGGATTGTGTAAGGCCTCTCGCTTTTCGCGCCTGACGAAGGGCATTGCCAAGATCCTTGGTCGTGCGGGCGATCTGATCCATGTTTGCAATCCTTTCCGCGCGATGATGATCTTTGGATCATAGATGGTCAATAGGATGTAGCGATCATAAGCCCACAATATGATCTGGAGGTTATGGTCTCGGTTGATATGTACCCCGTTGCCGCCGCCACCGAGTTCGGCGCACGGTCATACCGCCCCGGCAGCAGCGGAGGTCGGACCTGGGCGCGCGACAGCGGCAATGCAGATGCCCCGAGGAAAACCCGGCTCGGGTGGGGCGGTCACATCATCAGAGCCGCTCGAATCCCTGAAACTCGATTCCGTGCTGCTTCAACGGCTTGGCCGCCGCCGGCCCCATCGGCCCCGCCCCGATCAGGGCGAGCCTCCCCCGCCCAATACCCATGCCGTCCTCCCACTGACCTGCCACGGGTCTTTCATCCAGCTGCGACCGGAGCCGGTAGCACGAAGACCCCGAGTTGCTTGAGGCCATCGTCTCCAACGACGACAATCTGACCTACGGTGACATCATCAGCGTCTACACCAGCTCGAAGGAAGCCATTACGGCTCTCACAGACCGCGGCATCGAAGAACTCCGAGACATGCTCAGGGCCGCGCGCATGACCCCCGAAACTTGGCATGAGTTCCTCGACGACTTCGTCCACGACGCAGAACTCGTCGCCCGCATCAAGGCCCAATCGCCGCGGTAGCAACCGGCCGGTTACGGATCAAACACCTAGAGACCCGCTTCCCTCTGGTGCCGGATAGAGAGGATCGTCACGGCATCGCCAAGGATGTGGTAACGAGCCACATAACCGCTGTCGCCAAAGTCGATCAGCCATTCCCGAAATTCCTCGGGCAGATCATCGACTATCCGGCCGACGCGCGGATGCGCCCCGAGAATTTTCACTCCCTGCCGGATTGCCTCACCGGCCCGGCGCGCGGCGTCCGGGTTCTTGGGCCTTAGAAAGTCCCGCAGCCGCTGCAAATCCCGAAGCGCCGCCGGGGCGAAGATCACTTGTGGCATTTGGGGGCGGGAAGCTCGGCATCAGTTCCCCAGCTTTCCAGCCATCTATCGACCTCTTCGGCAGTTGCGTGCAGCCCTGTCGCCTGAAATTCGTCCCAGGCCCTGAGCGTGTCCAGTCTTAGTGCCTCGCGCTTTTCCTCACGCTCAACATACTGCGCAATCGCCTCGCGCATGATCCAGTGTGAAGTGCGTTGCCGGGCTTTGGCCAAATGCTTAACCCGCCCCTTCATGTCGTCGTCCAGTTTGATGGAGGTTACGGATGCCATGCGAGCCTCTTGTGCAAAAGGTAATACCTTGCGCTAATATATAGTACTCGAATCTGGTTTGTCGATGGGGACCGGGAGAGAGCGTAGCGGACTGCCTTGGGGCAGGACTGATATGCTGTCTGGTCCTGCCCTATCTGCCTCAAGCGTCGCCCAGTCCTCGACCAGCAGATCACCGATGCCCTTCGGCGTGACCTCTTCCGGCCTGGCCGTTCTGGAGCCGAGTTTCCAACAGGGCATGCAACTTCGCCATGCCTGATCGTCGGTCAGGGAGACTGCTTGACGGCTCGAAGAGACAGCCTCAACCCCGTCCAAATGGCTCTTAGCCGCCAGTTGGCCCGGTAGCGAGATGTGGCCCCCTCAACAATCGTTCGTCTTGTCGATGAATCGTGAGTGTCACGAGCGGGTCATCTTGCGGGTGAGCTCTGCGCGCCAGAGATAGTCGGCACGCACTTTCAGGAGAGGTTGCCGATGAGCTTCGACGAGCCGAAGAGTACAGATAATGCCATGCATCAAGTCATGCATGAAGCCCGTGACTATCAGCGGATCGAGGTGATCACCGGGCGCCGTCGCCGCCGTAACTGGACCGATGATGAGCGTGCGCAGATCGTGGCGGAGAGCGCGGTGCCGGGCGCGAACATCTCCGACGTCGCGCGTCGCTGGGGCGTGCATCGTGGGCTACTCACTGTCTGGCGGCGGGAGGCTGGCGTCAGCGGCAGCGCGCGCGGTCGCCGGACGGTGACCCCGCCGCAGGGGCCGCTTCAATTCGTGCCGATCACTCTTACCGCGTCGGAAGCTCCGCTGCCTGCCGCGGCGCGGCGCCCGGAAGAGCCGGGCAGCACGGCCTGCGGCCGGATCGAGCTCGAGATCGGAGGGGGCCGCATGGTCCTGACCGGGCCCGTCGACCCCGTTGTTGTGACTGCGCTCGTCGCGGCGTTGCGCGCACCATGATCCTGCCGACAGGTGGCGTGAAGATCGTCGTCGCCACGACGCCGATCGACTTCCGGCGCGGCATCAACGGGTCGGCTGCGATCGTCGCCAGCGCGCTCGCAGCCGACCCGTATTGCGGTGATGTCTTCATCTTCCGACCGCGCCGCGCGGACAGGTTGCGACTGATCTTTTGGGACGGCAGTGGCATGGTTCTGGCCACGAAGTGGCTTGAAGGTCGCCGGTTCGCCTGGCCTGGTCCCGGGGATGGTACGATGGTGCTGACGCGCGAGGAGTTCGGGTTGCTCCTGGCCGGCCTGGATTGGACGAAGGCTCGACGCCCAGCTGTCAAAAGGCCAGTATATATTGCCTGAACTATCTGTATTTGTTTGATTTTGTCGCCCGCATGGTATAGTTTGCCATGCAAGCTGACAGCACTTTGATCTCAACTGGTGCGCCCGGTTTGACGCGGCTCGTGAAGGCCCTTCAGGCCGAGAATGCAGAGTTGCGCGTCTATGCCACCCTGCTGCGGATCATGATCTTCGGCGCCAAATCCGAGAAGCTTGCGACGCTTGATCCCACGCAGACTGCCCTCGATCTCGGGGACCTGGCGGATGTGCCTGCAGCTGCAAATGATGACGCCCCCGACGACGCCAGAGGGGCAGGACGCGCCAAACCCGCCCCGCCCCGCCGCGCGCGGCGGCACGCAACATGGGGGCACTGCCGCGGCATCTGCCCCGCGTCGAGGTCGTCATCGAACCCGAAGACGCAGGCAATGCCTGCTGTGGCGCCCTGCGGGTGCGCATCGGCGAGGATGTCAGCGAAGCGCTGGATGTCGTGCCTGCGCGGCTGCGTGTCATCCGCACGATCCGTCCGAAGTATGCCTGCCGGCACTGCCAGGAGCGCGTCGTTCAAGCTGCGGCACCTGCCCGGGTGATGTCTGGTGGCATGGTCAGCACGGCGCTGGTGGCCCATGTTGTAGCCGCAAAATTTGCATGGCACCTGCCGCTGTACCGGCAGACGCAGATCTTCGCCGGCCATGGCGTCCAGCTTGACCGCGGCACGCTGGGCGGCTGGATCGCACGCGCCGCCTGGTGGCTCAAGCCCCTGCATGAGCGGCTGCTGAGCTTCATCCAGGCGCAGCCGCGGGTATTTTGTGACGAGACACCTTTGCCCCGGCTGGCCCCCGGCCGAGGCCGAACCAAGGTGAGCCAGCTCTGGGCCTATGCCGTCGACGACCGGAACTGGCGGGGCCCCGCACCGCCAGCCGTGGCCTATGTCTACACCGAGGGACGCGGCGCGCAGGATCTTCTGGCGCATCTGGGCCGCTTTGCCGGCGTTCTCCAGGTAGATGGGTTTGGCGCTTACAAGACCGTGGTCAAGCAGCGTCGCAAGAGCAACGCCGCCCCGCTCGAGCTTGCCTTCTGCCTTGCCCATGCCCGACGCAAGTTCGCGGACGTGTTCAAGACGACCCAGTCGCGGGCGGCGCTCGAGGTTCTGGGCCGGATCGCCAAGGTCTATGAGGTGGAGAAGCGTATCCGTGGCCTGAGCGATGTCGAGCGGCTGGCGGTGCGCAAGGCCGAGAGTGCAGCCTTGATGGATGATCTGAAGCGGCAGCTGACAGAGATCCGTGACGCCGTCGCGTCGCAGTCCTCGATTGGCAAGGCCGCGGCCTATACCTTGAAGCATTGGCAAGGACTGACTGTCTTCCTGCAGGACGGTCGGATCGAGGTGGACAGCAACATCGTCGAGCGCGCCATCAAGCCGGTATGCCTGACGAGAAAGAACGCACTTTTCGCCGGCTCTGCCAGCGGCGGCGAGAGCTGGGCTGTCTTGGCCTCGCTGGTCAACACCTGCAAGATGAACGACATTGACCCAGAGACCTGGCTCTCCGATGTGCTCGAGCGCATCGTCTCGGGGCGCACCACGATCAACCGGCTCGATGAGCTTCTGCCCTGGACCTGGAAGGCGGCACGCTTGGCCAAGGCCAACGACACTCTGGAGGCGCAGGCTGCATGAACACATCCACCCCGACCAGTGCGCCGAAGCGGCTCATGCTCGACGAGAAGGACTTCTTCGACGTCCTGCGTGCGCAGCGCCCCAGTCCGCCCGCCACCGATCCGCAGACCTTGGATGGATACCTCACCGCGCTCATCATCGGGCCGCGCTTCATCGATCCTCGCCAATGGATCCCATCCTTTGTAGGCGAAGGTGCCCTCATGGCGCCTGAACACACGACCGAGGCCAAGGCGCTCCAGTCACTAGTTGCGGCCTACAACACGATCTCCTCGGGGCTGGGCGACACGCCCGGGACCTGGCGCCCGCGGCTGGTTGCGCACGGCGGGGCGGCGGCTGCGCCCTGCCTGTGGGCAGGTGGCTTCCTGCTCGGGACGAAGTTCGCGCCCAGGCTCTGGAAACCGGTATTGCAGGGCGCCGAGGGCGACCTGATAGGACCGATCAGAGAAATGGCCGACCCGCGTGCCAATCTTGATGCCGCCGCTGTCACGAAGGTCGCCAAGGCCGTCGTCGCCATCCGCGCGCACTTCATGCCACGCAGGGCAAAGTCCTTCCGCTGAGAGCGATCCGCCCGTCAAGGCAGGTCGACAGCGGCCAGCTCGTGACGCTCACCTTCAGCTCAGCCGGATCGGTGCGACGGGCACCGGCGTCGGTTCTGGCGCGATCATCACCGGCGTGAACCGCGTCGAAGGCCCACAACCAAGCAGACCAGTCCGAAATTCCTTGCGCCACCGCGTCAGCAGCGTGCGCGATATGTCGTAGGGTCAGGACTCATAGCCAGAAGATGACGGTTGCGGCGAGAGCGATGGCCGAGAGGAAGACCTTCGGGCACCGGTCATAGCGCGTTGCCACCCGCCGCCAGTCCTTGAGCCTGCCGAACATGATCTCGATCCGGTTGCGGCGTTTGTAGCGGCGCTTGTCGTACTTCGCCGGTGACTTTCGCTGCTTCCGGCCGGGGATGCAGGCGCGTATCCCCTTGTCTTTCAACGCTTCACGGAACCAGTCGGCGTCGTAGCCGCGATCCCCGAGCAGCCAGTCGACATCCGGCAGACTGTCGCAAAGCGCCCGCGCACCGATGTAGTCGCTGACCTGCCCTGCCGTTACGAACAGGTTGAGAGGGCGTCCCTGGCTGTCGCAGATGGCGTGCAGTTTCGTGTTCATGCCGCCCTTGGTCCGTCCGATCAGGCGACCGCGCCCCCCTTTTTGACGCTCAGACTGGACGCCGTGCGGTGGGCCTTCAGGTAGGTGGCGTCGATCATCACCGTCTTCTTCTCGCCGTGCCCGGCAGCCAGTCCGGCCATCATCCTCGCGAAGACGCCCTTGTCGCTCCAGCGCTTCCAGCGGTTGTAGAGCGTCTTGTGAGGCCCGTATTCCTTCGGCGCGTCTCGCCAGCGCAACCCATTACGATTGATGAAGATAATCCCACTCAGGACGCGCCGATCATCGACGCGCGGCTTGCCATGGGACTTCGGGAAGTAGGGCTCCAGACGCGCCATCTGCGCATCGCTCAGCCAGAAGAGATCAGACATATCACCGCTCTGTTTTCACGAGATGAATCATGCCCTTCCGCTGAAATCAATGGGTCCTGACCCGACGCAGTTGCATCAGGGCGGTATTGATCGCAATGCGTGTGATCCAGGTCGAAAAAGCAGAGGTTCCGCGAAAGCTGTCCAGACGTCGAAACGCTGCGAGATAGGTTTCCTGCACCACATCTTCGGCTTCGGCATCCGTCGCAACGATCCCCCTTGCGACCCTGAACAGCCGAGGGTTGTTGCGCCGGATCAGTTCCCGGACCGCGGGTTCAGAACGTGCAGCCGCAGCCGCCAGCAGGTCGCCCTCGCTGATCGTTTCGTCGATGATCTGGTGTTGATCGACCCGGTGCCGGGACAGATTGGTCATTCGTATTCCTCCCGCAGGATCCGGCCGCGGGCGATGATGTCGTCCACCCGCGGAAATCCTGCAAGCGCCTCGGGCTCAAGATCGTCGCTGTCGCCCGCCGCCCCCTCCCATCCCTGATCGGTTGGCTGACCGACCAAGATCCGGCCAACCATTCCTGCCATTTCATGCGGCAGGCAATAGTAATCGTAGACACCGGAAACCGTCAGCGTGACCTCGAAACTCTCACCGGGCAGCAGGAAGTCGCTGTCCCACACGACGGCCTGTTCCGGAGTACGCCGTTGCCGATCAAAAATGTCCGGATGGTAGGCGGTCGCGGTATGGCTGTTCCCGGGATCTCGGTTCACGAAACGTACGGTCGTGCCCGGGGCCACCGCAAGGCCAACCGGTGCGAACCAGACATGCTCTCCCCGTGCGGTTCCCTTCATCTCAATGGTTTCACCAGGGCCCGCCAATGTGACGCGCGGAAAGCCGAGGGTGGCGATCACGCCACCCCCGACCATAAGAAACTCTCTGCGGCCCGGCGTCATTCCGCAAGCCTCGATTTGGCATCCTCGTCGTGGAACAGCACGACATGGGCATGGGGCCTGTCCACGCCAGGATGCCCGGCGTTGAAGTAGATGTCGACGGATGAAACCGTGTGATTGCCGACCGCCAGCCCGTCATAGGAGGTACCGCTCTGCAGGTCTTCCAAAGGCGTCATGTAAACCGTGGCCGAGAGATTGCCGTCATGGTCATAGGCCAGGAACGGGCCGGCTGGGAGCGTATCCGGGTCAACGAACAGCGTGCCGAGACCCGGGATGAATTCCGGCAGGGGCAGCGCATCGCTGACCTAAATATAGGGGGCGCCCGGGGGCGACATCTGCAGCACGTCCTCGTCATGGGCAAGGGCATTGCCGGTGGACAAAGTGAGCGCGATCGCGGCGAGAGTGAGAGCGGATTTCATTTTACTTCCTTTCAATGTCTGAGGTGCCACAGTCGTGGGCACCTGTCTCTTTGATGCGCCAGAGTCAGAAAGGTTCGCAGAAATGTTTCGCCGTCAGGTTTTGGCCCGCCTGGTTGTGGCAGGTTCCATGTTATCTTGCTTGGGCAGCCCTGTTCGGATGACCGACCGGAAACGTGCTCTTTCCCAGAATCTCGCCACGCCTATCGACGATCAACCGCAGGGCGCGGCCCTGGTGACGGAATGTCAATCGCCAACGGCCCGCGTCCTCACCCTCTCCCGTCTCGCAAAGAGATGCGATCTGCCCGCCTTGCATCCGGTGACGGGTTTCTTCGACGGACAGGTCAAACGCGTCGGCCAGAACCAGCGCGTCGACGACGAATTGGTTCCCGCGTCGTTCAACGTCGGTCATGTCCTGTCTTGCCAGTAGCCATTTGCCACCGCGACGGTGGCGAAATGCGTCGCGACCACCTGGCTGACAGCGATCAGGGCGCCGGAGTCTTCGGCGTATTCCGGTCGCAACCGGTCACGCGCGTCGGCGTCTGGTTGGGTCAGCTTCACGGCCACACGTGCAAGCTTTACCGCGAGGTCATAACCCTCTTCGGGCGTTGTCGTCTTCAGTGTCGGGAGCCAGTTTACCATCGGATTTACCTTCTGTTTCGATTGCTTGATCAGGAGGGATGATGCGCCACGCGGCACCATCAGGGTCATCGAACTGTCCGTTTCTGAGCGCCCAGAAAAACGCGCAGAGACCTAGCAGACCGAGTCCGATCGAGAGAGGTATGAGTAACAGGAGGCTCACTGCCGCTCACCCGCGATTGCCAGGTAAGCATGCCAGGTGCCGTGACCAAGAACCGGGAACAGGACGATCAGCCCAATCAGGCCGGTTACGACTGACAGGCCCAATCCCAGGGCGACAAACAGACCCCAAACCAGCATGGGGCGCAGATTCTTCACCGTCATGACAAAACTCAGCCCCATGGCGGTCAGCGCATCGGTCTTGCGCGACACCAGCATGGGAATGGAAAAGACGCTGATCGCGAAGGCGAAGGCCGCGAACAACCCGCCCACCAGAGTACCGGTGATGATTAGCGCCCATCCCCGTGGCGTCGTCAATGCGTTGATCAACGCCTCCTCCGCGCCGGGGAACGGGCTAAGGCCAAAAAACAGCGCATAGAGCAGGTCCGCGGCCCTGAGCCAGAACAGGACGAGCAGTCCGAGCAGCAATCCTGCATAGGCCAATTGCCCGCCCGACGCCGGCCGGAACACCAGCATGTCGGAAAACGAAACCTGTTGACCCTGTGCCTGTCTGTGGCTTTTCTCGTAAAGCCCGATCGCCAGGAACGGGCCGACAATCAGGAAGCCTGAGATCGCGGGCAGCGCGAGATACAAGAGATGGCTCGCGTGGAGTGCCCAGAGGACCGCATAGGATACCAGTGTCAGAAACAGCCCATAGGCAAGGCTGGCCCACGGCGCCATTCGCACATCATGCCAACCTGCCCGCAACCAGTCCGCCGCCGAAGACGATGGCAGGTCGCGTGCGTGGGGCGAGGCGGGCCGATCCGGGTTTCGCAAGGTTGGTAGTGGTTCCAGCATCCCGTTCTCCTTTTCAGCAGGACCGCCTGGTAGGCATCGCCCCGGCCGTTTCGCGGCAGTCCGGCTGCGATCGCAGGGCAACGGTCAGCAGATGCGCATTCGCGCCGAGGAACAGCAGGACGGCGGCCAGCGCCGCGCCGACCGCCAACCGTTTTTGCACGGCCGGCCTCATTGTCCGCCTCCTTCGGGTCGGCCAATCCGGGCCACGTAGAGCGCCAGGAGGTTGATTTCGGCCTCTGACAGGCGACCCGACCAGGCCGGCATAACCCCGTGGCGCCCGCGTCGGAGCGTTTCCATCAACGTTTCCCGGTCCTGGCCATAGATCACCGCCTCGTCTGTGAAGGAGGGTGCGCCGATTTCGAGACCTCCCGTCCCGGTCTCGCCGTGGCAGGAACTGCAATTCTCCGAAAAGAGCGTGCCCGCGGCGCTCTCGAAGTCGGCAACTCCACCGCGCATTTCGGAAACGAATTCGGCCAAGGCCAACCGATCAGATCGCTCCATCCAGTCAAAGGCCGGCATTTCGGCGTAGCGGGTGTCGGGATCTTCGGTATTGATGCCGTGGCGAATGGTCGTGGCGATTTCTTCCGTGTCGCCGCCCCACAGCCATGTTTCGTCCGACAGGACCGGAAAGCCCGGCCCTCCCTGCCCGTTCGTGCCGTGGCAGGCCGCGCAGTTGTCGGCGAACAGGCGCGCGGCGGCGGGCATTGCGGTCGCCATCAGTGTCGCGTCGGATTGCAGAGCGACGAAATTCTCGCCCTCGAAACGCGACAGCCAGTCCTGCCGCCTGTCGGCAAGGCTGTTGAAGCCCTTGATCGCTTCTTCGCTCTGGTCCAGCCCGAGCAAGCCACGTGTGTAATCGCGTCCGGTCGGCCAGGCGGGCAAGAGAATCCAGGCAACGACCGAATAAAGAAACGTCAGCACCAGTGCCCAGATCACGACCTTCGGAAACGCGGTATTGAGCTCGGTGATACCGCCCCAGTCGTGCCCCGTGGTGTCGTAGCCGGTGACCGGATCGATCTTGCGATTGCCCGTATGGGGATCGGCGCCTGGCAGTTGCCTCGGATCGGTCGGGTTACTCATCTCCAACCTCCTTTGAAGGCAGCACGGACCGGGCGGCGGCGTCATAGGCGTTGCGCCGGGACGGGCTGTAGGCGCGGATGACGACAATCAGGAAGAACCCCATCAGCCAGATCAGGCCAACCGTCTTGGACAGATAGACCAGCATGTCATGGGTCATTGGGACCCCTCCGCCAGTAGCCGGTAGGGTGCATCGGTCAAGGTGCCCAGCGACTGGAGATAGGCCACAAGCGCATCCATCTCTGTCAGGCGAGACGGATCACCATCGAAGACACGGGCCTCGGGACGTTCCCCGTAGCGCTCCAGAAATCCGTCCACTGCGTCGCTGTCCGGGCGGCTTTGCGCCAGCGCATCGGCTTCCGCCGCCGCGATCATGTCCTCGTCATAGGGTACGCCAAGCCGGGCCAGCGTGGCCAACGCGTCAGATAACAGATCGGTATCAAGGGGACGCGTCAGCCAGGGGTAGGACGGCATGATCGAGGCCGGCACCACGCTGCGCGGGTCGATCAGGTGCGCCACATGCCAGTCGTCCGAATACTTGCCGCCCAGTCGCGCCAGATCCGGGCCGGTGCGCTTCGATCCCCAGAGCATCGGGTGATCGTAGGCGCTTTCCGAGGCCAGCGAATAGGGGCCATAGCGATCCAGTTCGTCGGCCAGGCTGCGCACCATCTGGCTGTGGCAGGCATAGCAGCCCTCGCGGATGTAAATCTCGCGCCCGGCCAGTTCCAGAGGGGTATAGGGGCGCAGGTCATCGGGAAGCTCAACCGTTTCGTCGATGGTGAACAGCGGTGCGATTTCCACGATCCCGCCGATCGAAGCGGCCACGATGATTGCCGCCACCAGCCCCATGGAGATTTTTTCCAGATTGTAGTGCAGTTTTAGCATGGGCTCACTCCGCCGGCTGCGCGACAAGGGGCCGGTCGGTGGCATCCTCCGTCGTTCCGCGCATCGTGGCGCGACAGTTCCAGGCGCAGATCACGGCCCCGGTCAGGAACAGCCCTCCGCCGATGGTGCGCAGCAGGTAATAGGGGGCCATCGCCTCGACCGACTGGACAAAGCTGTAGGACAGCGCGCCGTTCTCGTCATAGGCCCGCCACATCAGCCCCTGCGTGATCCCGGCGTTCCACATCGATATGACGTAGACGAGTGTGCCTGTGACGGCGAGCCAGAAGTGCCATTCGACGGCCCGTGGCGACGCCATCTCCGTCTTGCCACTGAGTTGCGGAACCAGCGTATAGATCGCACCAAAGACGATCATCGCCACCCAGCCCAATGTGCCGGAATGGACGTGGCCCACGGTCCAGTCGGTATAGTGCGACAACGAATTGACCGGGCGAATGGCGAGGAACGATCCTTCGAAGGTCGACAGACCATAGAACACCGCGGCCACGAACATGAAGCGCAGCGTGGCGTCGTCGCGCACCTTGTGCCAGGCGCCGTTCAGCGTCGCGATGGCATTGCCCGCCGAGGCCCAGCTTGGCACCAGCAACATTACCGAAAATGTCATGCCGAGCGTCTGCGCCCAGTAAGGCAGCGCGGTGTAATGCAGGTGGTGCGAGCCCACCCAGATATAGAAGAAGGTGATGCCCCAGAAGCTGACGATCGACAGGCGGTAGGACCAGATCGGTCGCCCGGACCGCACCGGGAGAAAATAATAGAGCATTCCGAGGAACCCCGCGGTCAGGAAGAAGGCAACCGCATTGTGGCCATACCACCATTGCACCATGGCATCCTGCACGCCCGACCAGATCGGAAAGCTCTCTGCCGTCGTCCAGCGCACGGGAAGCGCGAGGTTGTTGACGATGTGCAGCATCGCCACAACGAGGATGAAGGCCAGGTAATACCAGTTGGCGACATAGATATGCGGCTCGTTCCGGCGGGCAAGCGTGCGGATATATAAGACGAAATACGTCACCCAGATCACCACCAGCCAAAGATCCGCATACCATTCGGCCTCGGCATATTCCTTGGATTGGGTTGACCCCATCAGATAGCCGGTGACGGCCCAGGCGCAAAACAGGTTGTAGCCGATGAGCACGACCCAGGGGCTCAGATTGTCGGCGAGCCGCGCGCGCGAGGTGCGTTGCAGGACGTGGAAAGACGTGGCGATCAGCGCGTTTCCGCCAAAGCCGAAGATAATCCCGGTCGTGTGCACGGGACGCAGTCGACCGAAGCTGGTAGCCGGCCAAGGCGGCGTTCCCTCTGGCCAGTACAAGAGCGCTGCAACCCAGACGCCGATGCCCATGCCGATCATCGCCCAGATCAGTGTCATGACAAGTCCGAAACGGGTCGGCGCGTCATAGTAGCGTTGCAACCGATTGGCCGGTGGCTCGGGATCATAGAGCGCGCCGCCGAGCAGAAATGCGAGCGCGATCCCGAGCCCGAGCGCCATGAACCCGTGGGCCGACATGACCCCGTGACGCGCCGATGCAGCCATGGCAAGGCCCATCAGGGCCAGCAGGACCGACAGAAACATTCCAACCCGGCGTTCGGAAACCGACAACGATGCTGTCATCTTGATCTGCCTTTCTTCGTCATGCGGCTGCCGGTTCGGAAAGGGCGATATCGGCGAGCGTGGATCTGTTCAGATCGGCGATGAACTGACGCTCCGCCTGTCGAAGCCGGGATTTCAGGCGGCAACATCCGTCGATCGAACAATCTCCGCCATCCGGCCCGAAACACTCAACGAGCGACTGTCCCTGTTCGAGCAGCCGCACGACGTCGCCAAGCCGGATCTCGGCGGGGCTGGATCGCAAGACAGCGCCCCCATTCACCCCGCGTCGGGTCTCGACGATGTCTGCCTGAGCGAGCCGTTGCATGATCTTCGCCAGGTGGTTGCGCGATAGTTTGAACTCCTCTGCCAAATCTGCCGTTGAGAACGCCCGGTCGGGCGCGCTCGCCATCCGCATCAGCATTCGAAGTCCGTAGTCGGTGAAGGAGGTAAGGTTCATGGCGTCCCGCGGATCTCCAAATCGGTATTTACAATACCTATTTAGCAGAGATAGCATGAGACTCAAGATCAATTTCCCGAGGCCCCCATGTCGACTGCCGTCTCACAGATCAATTCCGCCCGCCCGCAAACGACCGCCGAGATCATGGCGCGGACCGGGCTGGACGAAGAAAAGCTGACCGAGCTGGTGCATTGCTTCTATGGCAAGGTGCGCGCGGACCCGGCGCTTGGTCCGATCTTCGCGGAGCGGATTTCGGATTGGGGCCCGCACTTGGAGCGCATGGTGGCCTTCTGGTCTTCGGTCGCGTTGATGACGGGCCGGTATCACGGGGCCCCGGTGCCGGCCCATATCGGCCTGCCCGTGGACTGGGATCATTTCGACCGCTGGCTGACGCTGTTCCGCGAAACCGCGACCGAAACCTGCCCACCCGAAGGCGCGGCGCATGTCATCGAACGCGCCGAGCGGATCGCGCGCTCGCTGCATATGGCGGTCGAGGATGCGAAGCCCCGGACAATTCCATCACTGCTCTGACCCGAGGATACGAACATGACAAAACCACTGCCCCCGCAAGACCCGAGCGACCTGACCAGTTTCATCGGAACCGAGTATCACGCGAAACACCGTGCCCAGCTTCCTGAACTGGCGACCTTGTCGGAAAAGGTCGAAGCGGTCCATGCCGGGCAAACGGATGTTCCCGCGGGATTGGCCGACCTGCTGCACCGGATGATCGGTGACCTTGAAGTTCACATGAAGAAAGAGGAACTGATCCTGTTCCCCGCCATTCGCAATGCGGCGGCGGGGCTGGATGCGCCGATTGCGGCGATGCGCGCGGATCATGACGACCACGAAGCCGAAGTCGGCCAAATCCTTCAGGTGACCAACAACCTGACATTGCCGGATGGCGCCTGCCGAAGCTGGACGCGGCTTTATACCGGGGTCGGTGAATTCCTTGACGACCTCGAAGAGCATATCCGGCTGGAGAACGACGTGCTGTTTCCGCAATTCGAAACGCAGGAGACAGGCCATGTCTGAGCTACACCTCCCAAAACCCACCAGGGACCTTGTCGACCGGCGTCATGCCCTGGCACCCGATGCCGAAGACGCATTCCGCGCGTTCTCGAAAGCGGTGTTCGCCGAAGGGGCGCTCGATACACGCACCAAGCAGCTCATCGCTGTGGCCGTGGCGCATGTGACCCAATGCCCGTGGTGCATCGAAGGCCATGTCAAGGCGGCCAAGCGTGAGGGGGCCTCGGGCGAACAGATCATGGAAGCCATCTGGGTTGCATCCGAAATGCGCGCCGGGGCGGCCTGGGCACATGCGCTGAAGGCGGTGGAGATGATCGGCGACACGGGCCAACCGGACAGCTGATGCCCCCGGCAAGGCCCCCCATCCCCGACACCCTCGGCGAGCGTATCCGCGTCAAGCGGATCTATCGCGCAGCGCGGGTGTCGGATGGCAAGCGGTTTCTGGTCGATCGTCTTTGGTCACGCGGCGTGGCGAAGGACCGCGCCCGACTGTTCGACTGGTGCAAGGACATCGCGCCGAGCGATACGTTGCGACACTGGTTTCATGCCAATCCCGATCAGTGGCAGGACTTCGTCACGCGCTACCGGGCGGAACTCGCCACGCGCGAAGATTTGGTGTGCGAGCTTGCCGGATACGCGCAGGGCGATATCGTCACGCTGCTCTATGCCTCGAAGGACGAAGAACACAACAATGCCATCGTGCTGCGGGACTGCCTGCGCCAATGGTTGGAAAGGGAGAGGAAAAATGATGGACCGGCCCAATGACGAGGCTCTGCGAACGCCGCTTTGCGATCTGCTCGGATGCGAGGTGCCCATCCTGCTGGCGGGCATGGGCGGCGTGTCCCGATGGGAACTGGCGGCGGCGGTGGCCAATGCGGGCGGCTACGGGATGTTGGGCATGGTGCGCGAACCCATCGACCTGATCACACGGGAGGTCACCGCGATGCAGGCGGCAACGGACCGGCCCTTTGCCGTCAATCTGATCCCGGCGGCGACCGACCCGCAGTTGCTTGAGGCGCAGATCGCCTGTTGCCTCGATCTTGGCGTGACGGCCTTCTGCTTTTTCTGGGATGTGATGCCGGATGTGGTGGCGCGGGTGAAAGACGCAGGATGTCTCGTATTGCATCAGGTCGGAACGGAGGCCGCCGCGCGGATGGCCGAAGCGGCCGGGGCGGATGTGATCATCGCACAGGGGATCGAGGCGGGCGGCCATGTGCACGGACGAAGTCCCGCCTTCGGGCTGGCGGACCGGATACTGGCCGGGACTGACCTGCCGGTCGTGGTCTCGGGCGGGATCGCGACGGGCGAAGGGCTTGCCGCCGCATTGGCGATCGGGGCCAGCGGCGTGCAATGCGGCACCGCCTTTCTGGCGACCGAAGAATCCTTTGCGCATTCCTATCACAAGTCTCGCATCGTCGAGGCCACGGGCGAGGATACGATGCTGACCGATGTGTTCGTTCTGAACTGGCCCAAGGGCGCTGCGGTGCGGGTGATCGGCAACAGCGTGACGGAGGGTCTCAAGGGCAATTACCTGGGTCACGACCCGGACAGCCTGCCGCGCGAGACCATCGCCCATGACGACGATCAGCCCCGCCTGCGCTTCAGCACGGATTCACCCTTGCGCACCACAACCGGTGATCTGGAAGCGATGGCGCTCTATGCCGGTCAGGGCGCGGGAAATATTGCCGATATCGTCCCTGCGGCCGCACGTCTGAACGCCATGGTCGCGCAGGCCCGGCATATCCTGAAGGGCCCGGTGCGTAACGGTTTCACGGCGATGTCATGAGCGACGACTTCAAGAGCTTCCGCTGCCAAAGCGGCTTTTCCTCACCGCCCTGCTATGCCGCAGAGGTTGCGCCGGAGTATTTCGATCCGCTGGCGGTCGATCCCGAACAAGCCCGCGACGTGGCCCGCTGGCGCAAGGCCGAACGCACCCGCCTGCGCGACGCGCGCCTGGCACTGTCGGTCGCCGAGCGCAAGGAGATCGGCGCGGCGCTGGCCGGGCATCTGCGACAGGTGTTGCAAGACCACTTCGGCGGGGCGCAGGGCAATGTCTTTTCCGCCTACTGGCCGATCAAGGGCGAGCCCGACCTGCGCCCGCTGATGGCCGAACTGCACCAGGCCGGCGTGACCGTCGCCCTGCCCCTGGTCGAAACAAGGGCGGCCCCGCTCATCTTCCGCCGCTGGACGCCTGAAACCCGGATGGTGCGCGGCGACTGGAATATTCCCGTCCCGCCCCCGGACGCACACGTCGTAACACCCGACATCGCGCTTGCTCCCCTCGTCGGCTGGACGGCGGATGGCTATCGCCTCGGCTATGGCGGGGGGTATTTCGACCGGACGCTAGCGGCGCTGGCCCCGAAACCTTTTGTCATCGGCATCGGTTTCCAGTCGGCACAGCTCAAAACCATTTACCCGCAACCCCACGATATCCCTCTCGATCTCATCCTGACCGAGACTGGATTGCACAGCGGTTGAGGATCAAATAGATGGATTAATAAATGTGCATTTGCCTTGCTGACGCACACATCTTCCGTACCCCTTTGACATTCTCCCTATAGCGGGCGCTGTTGCGCAAATCAACTGATGACCGCAATTCCCCTTTCCCCGGAAACACTTATCCTATGGCCACCGTCGTCGGGATGCCGAGGGCAGTGAAGCGGTTCAGGACCGCCACCCGGATCTGGACCTCGGCCACCTGGCGGTCGAAGTCGCGGGCCGTCAGCCGCTGCCCGAGCAGCTTCACGCAGTTCATTTTCGTTTCCACCCTGCTGCGGCGATGGTACCCGCTCCAGTTCCGCCAGAGCGCCCGGCCCAGGTGCTTCGATGCCCGCAGGACCTCGTTTCTCGCGCGAGCTCCGGCCGTGTCCGGCTTCCATGGCCTCCCGTTGCGGCGGGGCGGAATGACCGCCGCCGCGCCGCGGGCCACGATGGCGTCATGGCAGGCGCGCGTGTCGTAGGCGCCATCGGCCGTGACGGTGGCGATCTCCTCGTCCGCCGGGATCTGGGCGAGCAGCTCCGGCAGCATCGGCGCGTCGCCGACATTGCTGGAGGTGACCTCGACAGCCCGGATCTCCAATGTTTGCTCGTCGATCCCGAGGTGGATCTTGCGCCAGACCCGGCGCTTCGAGCCGCCATGCTTGCGCGTGTGCCACTCGCCTTCGCCTTCCACCTTGATGCCGGTGCTGTCGATGAGCAGGTGCAAAGCACCTTTCGAACCGCGAAACGGAATGGTCACGTCCAATGTCTTCTGGCGGCGTGAAAGCGTACTGAAGTCCGGAACGGACCACCCCAGCCCGGAAAGCTCCAGTAGGCTCGCCACGAAACCAGTAGTTTGCCGGAGTGGAAGGCCGAGCAGGACCTTGAGGGTGAGGCAGGCCTGGATCGCCGCGTCGCTGTACGTCTGCTGGCGGCCGCGCCGCCCGGACGGCACCGCGTCCCACTGCATGGAGGGATCGAACCAGACGGTCAGCGAGCCGCGCTGCCTCAGCGCCTGGTTATACGCGTACCAGTTGGTGGTCTTGTAGGTCGGCTTCGGCGGTCTGCTCGTGCCAGCCCGCTACTACATTGGATTCACGATGTGAATCCCAGACCTTCTTTGTGCAACATGTATAACCGCCCCTTGCGCAAGAGGAATCTTCAGAGCTTCTTTAGACGCGTCACCGGGTGCTGACATGTATCCGGCCTCTGATGCGGCCGTCGTCTTGCCGCGGGCCCGCATGGTGTTCGAAGATCGGGCCCAGATCAAAGCCGCGTGCTCGGTGGCACTCTGTTGCACACTGGTTCTCCCGATCCCGTCTCACGACTGTTGCGCCAAACTGCTCCTTGCCCTCTTCCGCTCCGACGTCCTCGCGACCGCTGGTCGGCTTATGCCGCCGAGGCCGGAGACTTGTAGACGCCACCCCGGGCCATCAGGGCCCAGACGATCCGAGCCATCTTGTTCGCCAGCGCCACCCGCACAAGCATCGGCGGCTTGCGCGTCAGCATCCCGCCCAGCCAGGTGCCCGGCCGGGCCGCGGCATGGACGTGCCGCTTGATGATGACGCTGTTGGCGCCGATGATCAGCAGCCGCCTCAGGGAGCGCTCGCCCATCTTCGTCGTGGCCCCGAGGCGCTGCTTGCCCCCGGTGGAATGCTGGCGGGGCGTCAAGCCGAGCCACGCCGCAAAGTCGCGCGCCTTCCGGAACGTCTCGGGTGGCGGCGCGAGGACCGCGATGGCCGTGGCGATCAACGGCCCGATCCCCGGCACGGTCATCAGTCGGCGGGCGACCTCGTTCTCCTTGGCGCGCCGCGCGATCTCGGCATCGAGCTTGTGAATCTCCGTCTCCAGATGGGTGAGGGCTCCGACCAGCACCTTCAACGTTGCAATGGCATCGGCGGGCAGTCCGCTGTCCGGGTCCTCGACAATTGCGATCAAACGCGCGGCGTTCGCCGCCCCCTGTGGCACGATCTGGCCGAACTCGCCCAGATGACCCCGGAGCGCATTGATCGCCTGCGTCCGCTGGCGGATCAGCAACTCGCGGATGCGGAAGACCATCGCGGCCCCTTGGGTCTCTTCGCTCTTCACCGGCACGAAGCGCATCGTCGGACGCGTGGCCGCTTCGCAGATCGCTTCAGCGTCGGCCGCATCATTCTTCTCTGGTTGCCGCCCTTGGTGCAAGTTGCTTTTGGCCGGTCGGGGCAGGTGATCGAATGCGTTCTTCTCTCAGGCCTTTTGAGTGCGGCCGTTCGAGAAGCCGCTGGCCGGGATGGCGATCTGCGGATCGGGTCCATATCTTCTGCAAGAGCTCTGCCGCTCGAGAACGATGTCTGGTTTTCCCAACCCAGATCTTTTCGATCATTGTGCCCATTCAGGTCATCGACTTCTCACACCTCCTTTACCGGCGCTCAGCGCGCACGGGGCTTGCGGCCCTCATGCGGGAACTGCCGACGCCGGATCTCGATAATCCTCCTTCCTTGTCATCATCGCCCAGATAGTCCGTGCCATCTTGTTGGCCAATGCGATGGCGACCAGCATGAGGGGCTTGCGGTGCAGCATACGTGCCAGCCATGAGCCCTCTTGGATCGACTTCCGGGCCAGCACTGTCAGGCGCGACATGGCGCCGATGATCAGCAGATATCTGATGTCGGTCTGGCCGGCTTTCGAGATGCGCCCCAGGCGTTCCTTCCCGCCGGAGGTGTATTGGCGTGGCACAAGGCCGAGCCAGGCCGCAAAATCTCGGCCGCGCTTGAAACTCTCCATGGGCGGAGCAAAGCTGTTGATGGCCAACGCCGTCTGCGGCCCCACGCCGGGCATCGTTTGCAGCCGCCGCGCCGTATCATTTGTCCGAGCAAGATTCCGGGCCTTTGCCGTCTTGGCTTCGATCCGGGTTGTCTGCTCGGCTATCTGCTCAAGCAGATCCTGGCACTCCTCCCGCACCAGCGCAGGCAAGTCGCTGGCAGGCTCTGCAAGGACTGCTTCGATCCGCTTGAGATGGGCGAGACCTCTCGGAAACACATGGCCATATTCGTAGAGCACTGAACGCAGGGCATTCACGAGTTCGGTGCGCTGATGGAGAAGTCGTTCACGCGCCCGGAAAAGCACCGCGCAAGCTTGCTGGTCTTCCGACTTCGGCTCGACGAAGCGCATCTCGGGGCGCTGTGCCGCTACGACGATCGCCTCGGCGTCAGCAGCATCGTTTTTCTGCCGTTTCACGAAGGGCCGGACATATTGCGGCGCGATCAGCCGGACCTCATGGCCAAGCTTGGCCACTTCCCGCGCCCAATAGCTCGCGCTGCCGCAGGCCTCCATCACCACAACGGCGGGTTCGTGCTTTGCCAGAAAATCCCGGAACTGGACTCGCGTCATCTTCTTGCGGAACTTCAAGTGCCCGGCCATGTCGGCCCCGTGAAGCTGGAAAACGCTCTTTGCCAGGTCCACGCCGATCATTGTATCTTTCATTTGCCGTCCTCTCCTTTTCGTGGCGTTGAACACCACGATCTTGGCACATCGCGATGCCGTCGGGGGAGGGCGGCAACCATCCCATCTTCTGCCGCTTGACGAAGGGCTTCACATAGGCCGGCGGGATCAACCGCACCTCGTGGCCCAGCTTGCCGATCTCGCGGCCCCAGAAGTGGGCGCCGCCGCAGGCTTCCATCGCGACAACACAGGGCTGCATCCGGCTAAAGAAGGCCAGCACCTGATCCCGCCTCAACTTCTTGCGCAGAACTGCCCGCCCCGAGGCATCAGCACCGTGCGCCTGAAACACATTCTTCGCCAGGTCGAGCCCGACCGTGATGATCTCCGACATGACCGCTCTCCTTTGTGGATCGTTGCAGGCCCACCTTGCCACACAGTTGCCGTCGGGGGGCGGTCACACCATCAGAGCCCCTTCACACGGTTCGGCCCGTGGCCCGGGCGGCAAATAATCCGGCTCCTCTTCCATCGGACCGGGCAGGAACCAAAGATCGTCTTCAGACGCCTGTTCAACCTCCTCACCGTCGAGGATGAGGGCATCATAATCATCATGCAAGACAGTCGCTTGAGGCCTCATATGTGCAAAATATCTAAGTATTGCACTTTACCCAAGGTTTTTGTCGGGGTGCATTCACGCACCTTATATTGCACGCACAGGCGATGGTCGGCGAGGGCACTCTGATCGCGCTGACCGCACAGAAACCAAGGACTTTCTGTTGAGCAGGGCCACAGAGTGCACCCTTGCATCCGTTTACAAACGGTCGTTTATTAGTGGTATGTGAAACTGCAAACGGCCTGTTTTGATGCCCCTGATCGGCTATGCGCGCGTCTCAACCGAGGATCAGACCCCCCTGCCCCAGTCGCAGGCCCTGAAATCCGCAGGCTGCGTCGAGATCCACGAGGAGCAGGCCTCGGGCGGAAACCGCGCGCGGCCCGTGCTGGCCCGGGTGCTGGAGCGGATCGGCAAGGGCGACACGCTGGTGGTGGTGCGCATCGACCGTCTGGCGCGGTCGCTCTCCCACCTCCTCGAGGTGATCGAACGGCTGGAGGCCAAGAACGCCTTCTTCCGATCGCTCACCGATCCGATCGACACATCCTCCCCGCAGGGTAAGTTCACCCTCCAGGTCCTCGGCGCCGCAGCTGAGTTTGAGCGCGCCCTGATCCGCGAACGCACCAAGGCCGGCCTGGCCAGCGCACGAACCAAAGGCCGGGTTGGCGGCAATCCGGGCCTGCGCGTCCGGGATCCGGCGGCGCTGCGCAAGGTGCGGCTGGCCCGGCAGGACGGCTATATGGAACGCCTGAACGAGACGGCGCAGGACTGGGTGCCCCATGTCCGCCGCCTGCGGCCCGACTTGGCTTGGGAAGATGTGGTGCGCATCGTCAACGGCCCCCTGCCCCGCGAGCGGCATTGGACGCAAAGCCGACTCCTGCGCGCGGTCAACGCCTATGTCCGGGACGGCTTCCTACCGCCCACGGTACTGGACCGCGCCGGCCGCCGCGAAATCGACGACCGCCTGCCCGCCATTGTCGCCGCCATCAAGGGCGCGGACCCCGAGATCACGCTTCAGGCGATCTGCACCAGACTGGAAGCGATGCGCGAGCGCACGCCCCGCGGGCGGACAAGCTGGCAGCCGTCATCCGTGAAGATGCTGCTGGAGAGGGCTGAGAGACTGGGGCTGCTTGAGTAGTCGCGCTACCTTGCAAATCCTCCACGACATGGAAGGATTACAAGGCTGTGGTCAGGACCACGCTCAGTAGCTGTCCGGTCATGTAAAGGGGTTGACGATGCGAAGCTGGCCTTCGACCAGCAGGCCATCTTGCATGTCCTCGCTCCACAGCGTGGTGCAGCCCGCAACCAAAGCGCTGGCCACGATCATGGCGTCGTAGATCGAGAAGCCGTAGCGTTCCGCCAAGGCGCGGCCGACGTCGTGGGTCTGAAGGGTCAGGTCTTCGACGGGGCACAAGGCGCGAATGCCCTCAAGAAACGTCCCTGCTTCCTCCCACCTCAGGCCAGCCTTGCGGCGACAGTTCACCAGCGTCTCGTTCAGGACCTGAACGCTGATCCGGGGCCCCTGCCCCAGGATGACCTCGGCGCGATCGGCCTTCGAGCCGGTGTCGAGCAGGTAAAGAACGACATTCGTGTCCGCGAACTCAGCGCTCATGCGCGTCATCGCGGCTCAGGCGTTCCGCAGCGGGCAGCTTGCCCCGGAAGCGGCGCAGACCCGTCAGCACCTCATCCGCGCGCGCCAGACGACGGACTCTGACCTGGCCGTCGTCCTTGACCAGGTCGATCTGATCGCCTTCCTTGAGGCCAAGTTCGCGGACAAGCTCAGCGGGCAAACGGACGGCAAGCGAGTTGCCCCATTTCGCGACCTGCATCGTGACCTCCTGAGTGGATATACGATCAAGAATGTATATCATGCTGGTTGCATGGGCAACCCTGTCCACGAGCCCAGGCTACTCTTGTGCGTCACGCAGTGGCTGACACCAGATTTAGAAAGAGCTTGCACGAATCTGAGTCCTCCGGCAATAGTCACGGAAAAGGGCGACTAAACGCCAAATTCCGTGAACACGCCACGGGCGCGCGAGGGCAGATGAGCAGAGCCGATACACAGGAAGACCTGAACGCTGTGATCCGTCAGCATTCCGAGGTGCTGGCGGCGCAACTGCATTCGCAGCGTGAGAGCCTGTTCCCGCCCGACGCATCCAAGTCTATGCGCAAATTCACCTCTGGGGAAGCTGCTGCTCTGCTGGGTGTCAACGACTCATACCTCCGAAAGCTTCACCTTGATGGCAAGGGACCGTCGCCAGAAGTTTCATCGGGGAACCGGCGGCACTACTCAGCTGACGATATCCATAACTTACGAATTTTGTTGGAGAAAACGGCTCGAAAGCCCGGAGATTACCTGCCCGGTCGTCGCGCCGGTGACCACCTGCAGATCATCGGCGTGATGAACTTCAAGGGTGGGTCCGGAAAGACGACCTCCTCGGCGCATCTCGCCCAACGGTTGGCCCTCAAGGGTTACCGTGTCCTGGCAATCGACCTCGATCCGCAGGCTTCGCTTACGGCGTTGCATGGGGTTCAGCCTGAGTTTGACTTGCTGGACGGCGGCACGCTCTACGATGCGATCCGTTATGAAGACCCGGTTCCGATCGCCGCGGTGATCCGCAAGACATACATTCCGAATCTCGACCTGATTCCTGGGAATCTCGAACTGATGGAGTTCGAGCACGAGACGCCACGGGCGCTGTCTCGCGGCAACGCGGGTTTGTTCTTCTTCCGTGTGAAGGAGGCGCTGGCGCAGGTCGATGAGCGGTATGACGTCGTCGTCATCGACTGTCCTCCGCAGTTGGGGTTCTTGACCATGTCCGCGCTGTCGGCCGCGACAGGCGTTCTCGTGACGATCCATCCCGAGATGCTCGACGTGATGTCGATGAGCCAGTTCCTCAGAATGACGGCCGACCTGATGGACGTCATTGCCGACAGTGGGGCTGACATGTCGCATGACTGGATGCGGTATCTCTTGACCCGGTATGAGCCGACAGACGCACCGCAGAACCGTATCGTCGCCTTCTTGCGGACGATGTACGGCGACAAGGTTTTGAACGCGCCGATGCTCAAGTCGACGGCCATCTCGGATGCCGGTTTGACCAAGCAGACCCTTTACGAGGTCGAACGCAGCGCGTTCACCCGGACGACCTATGACCGGGCCATTGAAAGCCTGAATGCGGTCAACGACGAGATTGCCCAGCTCATTCAGAAGACTTGGGGGCGCTGATGACCGACAGCAAGAAGAAGCGCATGTCCATGCTGGATAGTCTTGCAGCGGCGGGGACGCCCCCTGCTCCCGGTAGCATGATGTCTAGCAATCGGGCCCTGCGGTCGGCGCGTGATGCTGTCGATGCTCACCATGTTTGGGAGCTCGATCCGGCTGAGATCCAAGACGAGCGATACTCGGATCGCCTCGACCCAAAGGATGTGCACGATCTTCGCGCGTCGATTGAACAAAACGGGCAGACTGTGCCCATCCTTGTTCGGCGCCATGCGACCGAGCCCAATCGGTATCTCCTCGTCTATGGACGCCGCCGTCTTGAGGCCATTCGTGCCTCCGACAAAGTGAGCAAGGTTCGCGCCCTCATCGCTAACCTGGACGATACGGCGGCACTGCGCGCTCAAGTTTCAGAGAATACTGGTAGACGTGACCTGAGTTACATCGAGCGCGCCCTCTTCGCTCAGGAACTGCTCGATAGTGGCTTTGGCTCGCAGGCACAGATTGCCGAAGTGCTCAACGTGACCCGTTCGGCGGTATCGATGTCGATCTCGGTTGCCAAGGCGATCGGAACTGCACTGGCCCATGCAATCGGACCGGCGCACGGCGTCGGCCGTCCCAGATGGGAAGCTTTGGCCAAGGAGCTTGCCGACAGCCGGATCGAGAACGACGATCTCTCCCGAGTTGCTCTTGATGTTCGCGCCAAGGCGGCCGCGAACGAAGAGGCGGATGAGGATCCGCAGGTTGATCCTTCGGTGGCGGCTTTTGAGGCCGTTGCGCGGCACGTAAAAAAGAGTGTGAGCTCGACGCTCGGCAAGAAGCCGAGATCGAAGACCACTGCCCTTGTGATCGATGGCACCCCCGTGGGCGCTATCAAGAGATCTGGCCGGGCGCTTCGCCTGGACCTGACGGATGTGGATGATGCCTTTGCGGAGTGGCTTGATGCCCGCGCGCAGGACGTCCTCGAAGAGCTTCACGATCGCTGGAAAGGCGAGACATGAAGAGAGGCAGAGCAGCAACAAAAAGGAGGCACGGTACAGGCTAAAGAAAAGGTCCCGCAAAGCTTGCGCTCCACGAGACCCCAACTTTGATCTTAGCACTTTCAAGGTAGTGGGCCGGCGCGCAAACCGCAAGTCATATGTGATTCGCGGACCAGCTTTTCTATGCCTTCGTGAATGACATCATGGAGTACACACCGATTTCGCCGTTTATGCGGCCGATCTCGCATGCCCATCTGCGCGTGGTCGAGCGGCCTGAGGCGTCTGTTCCGGGCAAGCCCGTCAACAAGTGGGAGCTCCTTCGCGAGCTGTCCAAGGCGCAGGCGGCCTTTGGGGTTTCCGAACGCGATCTGACCGTTCTGCAGGGGCTTCTCAGCTTCTTTCCGGATGACGCGCTTGGCGGGAATACCGAGATGGTCGTCTTCCCGTCGAACAAGGCAATCTGCGAGCGGCTGAACGGCATGCCCTGCTCCACGATGCGCAGGCACATTGCCCGCTTGGTGGATGCTGGCTTGCTCATGCGCCGCGATAGTCCCAACGGCAAGAGGTATGTCCGCAAGCATGGCGAAGAGCGCGTGGCCTTCGGCTTCGATCTCTCGCCGCTCTACTGCCGCTCCGAAGAGGTGGCTCGAGCCGCAGAGGCCGTGCGCGAGGGCGAAGACCGAGTGCGGCGACTGCGGGAGGTTGTGAGCCTCATGCGGCGCGATCTCGCCGCCCTGGCGGAATTTGGAGAGGAGATCCAGCCGGGCCTTGGCCTCTGGGATCAGCTGCGTGACAAGGCTGTCCTGACAGCGCGCGCCCTGCGCCGCAAGCTGACGCTCGATGAGCTCTTGGCGTATCGGGCAGATCTCGAAGCTCTTCTCGATCATGCACGCAACGTCATTGATGGCCCTGAAACAGAAGAAATGAACACCAATGATGCCAGTTTTGAGCGTCACCATCATAATTCAAATGAAGAATCTATAGATCTTGAACCTGCCTTAGAAAAAGGCGGGGCGGCGGCCGGCGCGCCAGATGTTGAAACGGATGCGCCTGGTGCTGACGTGGAAGAAGCCGACGCAAGACGCGTACCGAAGATCCCGCTCCATCTGGTAATCGCGGGCTGCCCGTCGCTCAAAACCTTTTACCAGGGCGACATCCGCCACTGGCATCAGCTTTTCGACGCGGCTTGCCATGTACGGCCGGCCATGGGGATCAGTGTGTCCGCTTGGGAAGAAGCGCAACGGTTCATGGGGCCCGAGCAGGCATCGATCGTTGTTGTCGCCATGCTGGAACGCTTTACCGACATCCGATCGCCCGGCGGATACCTCCGTGCGCTGACTTCGAAGGCGGCGGCGGGCGAGTTCTCTTGCGGGCCGATGGTCATGGCGCTGATGTCCCGGCGAAACGCGGCGTGATGTTCACAGCTGTGAACATTCTCCCCGTCGACGCCCCAATCGACGAAGTTCACAGCTGTGAACTCTCTGCGCCGTCTGATGAGCAACCAGCAGACAGAGGGAAAGGTTGGGGGTTTGAGGGGTGACGGGAAGTGAGATCGGGAGAGTGGCTTCCGGCGCCCGTCGTGGAGAAGATCTGATGGCGAAAGCAGCCCAGAAAATCACGCTGTCCCCCTCGCGGGACATCCCCTTCGACAAGCTCGTCCTGAGCCAGTCCAACGTACGGCGCATCAAGGCTGGCGTCTCAGTCGAGGAACTGGCCGAGGACATCGCGCGACGCGGGCTCTTGCAGGGATTGAACGTCCGGCCCATGCTCGATGCCGATGGGGTCGAGACCGGCATGTTCGAGATCCCGGCCGGTGGCCGCCGCTTCCAGGCGCTGTCGCTGCTGGTGAAGCAGAAGCGGCTGGCCAAGACCGCGCCGATCCCCTGCATCGTTCGGGATGCCGCGTCGGATATCCTGCCCGAGGACGACTCGCTGGCGGAGAACATGCAGCGCGTCGCCCTGCACCCGCTGGATCAATTCCGCGCCTTCGTGGCTTTGCGCGAGAAGGGTCAGGGCGACGAAGCGATCGCGGCGGCCTTCTTCGTCACGCCCCAGATCGTGAAGCAGCGCCTGAAACTCGCGTCCGTGGCCCCTGCCCTTTTGGAAGTCTATGCCGAGGATGCCATGACGCTCGAGCAGCTGATGGCCTTCACGGTGAACCCGGATCATGCGCGTCAGGTGCAGGTCTGGGAAGCGGTGAAGAACTCCTGGAACAAGGAGCCCTATGCCATCCGGCGCATGCTGACCGAGGCCTCGGTTCGGGCTTCGGATCGTCGCGCGGTCTTCGTTGGTGTCGATGCCTATGAGGCGGCGGGCGGTGTTGTCCTCCGTGATCTCTTCCAGGGCGACGACGGTGGCTGGCTGGAGGACCCTGCCCTGCTCGACCGCTTGGTCGCCGAGAAGCTCCAAGCTGAAGCCGAGGCTCTGGCCGCCGAGGGCTGGAAGTGGATCGAGGTCGCGACCGACCTGCCCTATGGCTACAGCCACGGTCTGCGGCGTCTGGCCGGTGATCCCGCCCCGATGACCGACGAGGAACGCGCGGCCCATGCGACGCTCCTCGCCAAGTATCGTGCGCTGGAGGAGGAGTACTCCGGCCAGGACGAATATCCCGAGGAGATCGATGCCCGGCTCGGTCAGCTCGAGATGGCGATGGAAGCGCTCGTGCAGCGGCCGCTGATCTACGATCCGGCCGAGGTCGGGCGCGCGGGCGTCTTCGTCACGCTTGATCGGGACGGCAGTCTCGCGGTGTATCGCGGCTATGTCCGGCCCGAGGACGAGCCGCGCGAGGAGACCGCGGTTCAGGATGCCGATGGTGCGGATGTCATGGGGCAGGGGGGTGATGTCGGTGTTTCCAGTTGGAAACCGTCGGCGACCTCCGCCGGGGGCACGGTCATCACCTCGGGTGGTCAGCCGATCGGTGCCGATCCGACCGAGGAGGACGATGACGGCGCGATGAAGCCGTTGCCCGAACGGCTGGTCATAGAATTGACCGCCCACCGGACCTTGGCGTTGCGTGAGGCCATCGGACGTTCGCCGGACGTCGCGCTGACGCTCCTGCTCCTGAAGCTGGTGACGGATACCTTCCGCACCTCCTCTGCCTCGGACAGTTGTCTCGAGGCCTCGGTGCGTCACGTCTACATGTCGGCGCAGGCGCCCGATCTGAAGGACAGCATCGTGGCGAAGCTGGTCGATGAGCGGCACGCCGCTTGGGAGGCCGATCTGCCTCTTGGTGACGATGCCGCGCTCTGGGACTATCTGACGGTCCTCGACCAGGGCAGCCGTCTGGCTCTGCTGGCGCATTGCCTCAGCTTTGGGATCAACGCGCTCCATGAGAAGGTGAACCCCTATGGTGCGGGCATCTCCGCCAACGGTCTGACGCGCCGCATGGCCCATGCCGATCTGGTGGCCCGCGCAGTCGATCTCGACATGGTCGAGGCTGGTTGGGAGCCGACGGTCGATGGCTACCTCAACCGCGTGCCCAAGGCTCGGATCCTCGAGGCCGTGCGCGAGGCGAAGGGGGAGGGGACCGCGCAACTTCTCGATCACCTGAAGAAGGGCGAAATGGCGACCGAGGCCGAGCGGCTTCTCAAGGGCAGCGGCTGGTTGCCCGAGGTCCTGCGCCGGGTCGATCTCGCAGCGCGCGACGGCGAGGCGATCGCAGAAGGGCAGGGGGAGGATGCGGCAGAACCCGAGGATGTCGATCTCCCGGCTTTCCTGACGGCTGATTTGCCCGACGGCAATGCGTCGATGATGGCGGCAGAGTGATCTGAGCCATCCGGGGGGGCGGGGGTGCCCGCCCCCTATCTCACAAAATACAGCAATATCAATACGATGAATGCGAATATTCGCATTCGGGATGAGGAATCATGTCTGCAACAACCATCATCGACACAGCCCCTCTCGGGGCGCTCATTCGCTACACCGACGGCAGTCCCAAGCCGCCGGCACGGTTCACGAAGAAGCTCGCGGCCTGGGAGCGTTCGAACGGCGTCGGTCGACTCGTGAAGAAAGAGCCGCCCCGGGTCTATCTGACCTGGACCGCTCCGGCCTCCTTCACGCTGCATGAGGGGAATTTCTCCTCGGACGGGGTCATCCTCGTCACCATCATGCGCAGCCACTCGGCGGACAGCCGGCTGGTATTCGAGGTCGACGAGGAGCCGAAGCCCGGGCAGGTCCGCGTACTCCTGGACTTCGGAGGCAACACCGAGCTGCTGCATCTTGCGGAGTCGATCACCGCGGCCGAGCTCTGGATCGCGCGGGAGGGCTACCGAAACGCGCGGCTCGAGATCGTCGGTGCCGAGGACGGCGATAGGTCAGGGGGCGCGGACCTGGCCGCCTGAGCCCTGACAAGGCGTGAGGGGCCCACCCATGTGCGGGCCCCTCACCGACCACATGAACCTCGTCCCGCGATGCCGCGGGGCGCAGAGTTATCCATCCCCCAATTCGGAGGTTTTCAACCAAGAGTCTGCCCGGGAGGTTGGCGGCGTTAGCAACATCAGCGGGACAATTGGCTCCAGTCGTCAGGGCACCTCCCCCGCTCGCCATTCCCTTCCTTGCCCCGAACCCTGTCTTCGAGATCAACCCGCGAGGGGTCGGACTACGGGCGAGCCCGTGCCGCCGGGTGGATTCGGGCAAGCCGAACGCACCCGGTGATGTCAGCCAGTCTTCGGGCCTGCGGGGTCCTGTCGCGCGGGGGATGGTCCCCCGCCTCCAAGACAGGAGCCAAACAGATGTCCCGTAAAGATGCTCACGCTTTCGCCGCCTCCCTCGCCGCCACGCTGATGGTCTCGATCGTCGTCTTCCAGGCAGGGGATGGAACCTTCGGCGCCGTCCCCGCCGATGAAATCGACGGCGACGAGGTCGTGATCGTCTCGGAATACGATCCCTTCGGGTGAGGCTTCGGCCTCACTTCCCAAGGGCCCGGGCACGGCGCTGGTGCGCCTCCGGGCCTATCGCCGACCGAGTGGCCTTGCGCCGATCAAATGGACGGTCATCGAACTATTGCGCGCCTGCCATCAATGGCAGGCCATCCTCGCGCCATTCCGGCAAACCGCCGTCAAGGCGGCGCGCATTGAGGCCGTGTTTGCGAAGTGCGGCGACAGCCTGGTGGGCATAGATGCAATAGGGGCCCCTGCAATAGGCCACGATTTCGGTGGCCGGATCGAGCGTCGGGACGATCCGCTCGATCTCCGTCAGCGCCATGTTGAGCGCACCCGGAATGTGGCCCGCGGCGTATTCGTCGGCCGGCCTCACGTCGAGCACGGTGACGGAGCCTTCCGCGAGCCGTGCGGCGAGGTCCGCGCGGCTGACGGCTTCGGGGGCGTCCTTGCCGCCTGAAAGCCCTCGCAGGATACGCTCGACTTGCGCGAGGTTCCGTTCTGCCACGATGCGCAGCAGATCCATCAGCGCGAGTGTCTTGGCATCGGTCAGCCGATAGATCACTGCCTTGCCGTCGCGGCGGCTGGTGACGAGAGCGGCGCGGCGCAGCTGTTGCAGATGCTGCGAGCAGTTGGCGATCGTGAGGCCTGTCTTGTCCGCAAGTGCCTCCACCCCGCGTTCGCCTTGCGCGAGTTGTTCCAGCAGCATCAGACGCGCCGGTGCTGATAAGGCGCGTGCGACGAGGGCATATTCCTCCAGCAGGGCCAACTTCGGGCTGATTGACAAGGCCTGTCTCCTGACGCTAGATCATTCAAGCGATAACTTGAATAATAGCGATTCCATCGCGCCCCACAAGCCCCAAGGCCAGCGATCCATGTCCGAGACCATCCTTGCCACCGAGGCGACCATCCGTCTTGCCATCTTTCTGGGTGTTCTGGCGGGCATGGCGCTGTGGGAAGTGGCGGCCCCGCGGCGCAGGCGAGAAATCCCGCGCGTCATCCGTTGGACGAACAACCTTGCTCTGGTGGTGGTGGATACGGTCATCCTGCGGCTGAGTTTTCCGATCCTCGCGGTCGGTCTGGCCGTCATGGCCGAGGATCGTGGCTGGGGCCTGTTCAACAATCTCGATGTGCCAGTTTGGGTCGCAATCATCGTCTCGATGCTGCTGCTCGATCTGGCGATCTACCTTCAGCACGTGATGTTCCACGCCGTGCCCGGGCTCTGGCGGCTGCACCGGATGCACCACGCCGATCTCGATTTCGACGCGACCACGGGACTGCGTTTCCATCCCGTGGAGATCCTCATTTCCATGGGGATCAAGCTGGCGGTGGTCGCGGCGCTCGGCCCCCCCGCCGTCGCGGTGCTACTGTTCGAGGTGATCCTGAACGCCACCGCGCTTTTCAACCACGCCAACATCGACCTGCCGCGCCCGGTGGACCGCGTGCTGCGCCTCATCGTCGTGACGCCGGACATGCACCGCGTCCACCATTCCACCGACCCGCGCGAGACCAACTCGAACTACGGCTTCAACCTGCCGTGGTGGGACAGGCTCCTCGGCACCTACATCGCCCAGCCCGCCAAGGGACACGAGGGGATGGAGATCGGCATCGAGCAGTTCCGGACACGCCGCGATCTCTGGCTCGACCGGATGCTGGTCCAGCCGCTGCGCGGACCGGCATCGGGCCATGCGCTCGATCCCCGGAACACGACAAGGAGCCCGTAGAATGACCGCAAGTGAATTCACGCGCGGCATCCGCGAGAATAGGGTCCAGGTCGCGCATCAGCTGATCCAGGTGATGCTGGTGGGTTTCGCCATCGGCATGACTCGCACGGTGGTCCCGGCGCTGGCCGAGAGCGAGTTCGGGCTCGAGCGCGGCTCGTTCCTGCTGCTGGCGTCCTTCGTCGTGGCCTTCGGTGCGGTCAAGGCGGTGATGAACTTCGTCGCCGGGCGCTGGTCCGAGCGGATCGGTCGCAAGCGGGTGCTGGCCTTCGGTTGGGTCATGGCGCTGCCGATCCCGGTGATGATCTGGTACGCGCCCGACTGGAACTGGATCGTCGCGGCGACCGTGCTGCTGGGCGTCAACCAGGGCCTCTGCTGGTCGATGACGCAGACCGCGAAACTCGACATCACGCGCGCCGAGGAACGCGGCCTCACCATGGGGCTCAACGAGTTCTCCGGCTATGTCGGCGTGGCAATCGCAGGCATCCTCACCGCATATGCCGCGGAAGGGCTGGGCGCGCGGACGGGCCTGCTGGTCTTTGGCATGGCCGTGGTCCTGCTGGCGCTGATCCTGACCGTGGTCTGGGTGAAGGACACGCTGCCTTGGGCCAAGGCCGAGACGGCCGCGCACAAGGCAGCACCCCCGAAATCCCTGCCGCGTTATCCGCAGGGCAGCTCCGAACACCCGACGACGCGCGAGGTCTTCGCGCTGATGAGCTGGCGCGACCGGCGGCTCTTCGCGATCTCCCAGGCGGGGCTGGTCGAGAAGTTCGTCGATGCGCTGGTCTGGGCGCTGTTCCCGGTCTTCCTTGTGACCCAAGGCGCGACCCTGACCGAGGTCGGCTGGATCGTCGGCACCTATGGTTTCGTCTGGGGCGGCTCGCAGCTCTTCACCGGGCGGCTGTCGGACCATGTGGGCCGCTTCTGGCCCAACGTGCTCGGCATGTGGATCTGCGGCGCGGGCGTGGCGATGGTGGTCATGGGCACGGGCGCGCTCTGGTGGTCGGTCTCGGCCGGGGTGGCGGGCTTCGGCATGGCGCTTCTCTATCCGAACCTCTCGGCGGCGGTTGCGGACATCACCCCGCCGGCCTGGCGCGGCTCGGCCATCGGCATCTACCGCTTCTGGCGCGACCTCGGCTACGCCATCGGCGCGCTCGGCCTCGGGCTAGCGGCCAGCCTGACCGGCGCTGCGGAAGCGGCCTTCTGGTTCGTCGCGATCTCCATGTTCGTCTCCGGCGGCCTGCTCTTCTGGCTCGGCGAGGAGACGCACCCGCGTCTCAACCCCGCCACCCAAGAGGCCCCTGCATGAAACACCTGATCCTGCTGAACGACCCACCCTACGGAACCGAGCGCAGCTTCAACGGCCTGCGCATGGCCTACGCACTGGCGAAGAACGATCCCGAGGCGGATATCACCGTCTTCCTGATGGCCGACGCGGTGCTCTGCGCCAAGGCGGGGCAGAAGACGCCCGATGGCTACTACAATCTCGAGCGCATGCTCCGCCGGGTCCTGTCCGCCAAGGGGCGCGTCCTGATGTGCGGCACCTGCCTGGACGCGCGCGGCCTTGCAGAGGGCGACATGATGGAGGGGACGAGCCGCTCCACAATGGACGAACTCGCCCAAGCGACGCTGGCCGCCGACAAGGTCCTGGTGTTCTGATGGCCGGGATGCTTACGCTCGCCGCCCTCGCGGCCGACCCGGATCGCTTCCACCTGATCGACGTCCGCGACGCGGAAGACTTCGTCGCCGCCCATTTGACGGGCGCCGTCCATATCCCGCTGGCCGAACTCGAAGACCGGGCGGGAGAACTTCCTGCTGGCAGAACACCCGTGACCATCTGCGGCAAGGGCGGCGGTCGGTCGGCAGAGGGCGCGGATGTCCTGAACAGGCTCGGCCACCCGGACGCCCTATGGCTCGAAGGCGGCACGATCGGCTGGCTTGCGCAGAACACCTGAACACCAAGAAACCGAAACGGAGGAGACCCCCGGATGACCCTGAAGCACCTACTTTTGGCGACAACCGTCGCGCTCGGGATGCACACATTGCCCGCCTTTGCGCAGGACGCGGCTATCGACGCCATGCAGGAATACATGATGTTCTCGGAATACGAGGCCGGCATCATCCTGCCCCAGCAACTCGACCAGACCGTCTTCGAGACCGCGCTTTTCGTCGACACCCGGGACGCTGGCCAGTTCGAGGCAGGCACGATCCCCGGCGCAGTCAACATCGAGTGGCGCGAAGTGCTGGACCGCATCGACGAGATCCCCGAGGATCGGATGACCATCCTGTTCTGCAACACCGGCAGCCTGTCGGCGCAGGCGGCCTTCGCGCTGCGTGTTGCGGGCAGGTCGAACGTGGTCGTCATGCAGACCGGCTTCACAGGCTGGCAGCAGGACGCGGCCTACAGACCCTGATCCGTTAACCCCTCGGTCGGGTGATGGCCCGCTGGGCCCGCCTCGCAGGAAACACCATGTCCGACGCCAAAAAGCCGCTCCCGCCGATCCTGTCGGACAAGCATCATGATGCCCCGTCGGCCTTCACGCCCGAAAGCCTGCTGCGCGAGGCACGCCGCCAGAAAGGGGCGGCGGCCGTCACGGTGCCAAGGATTTGCCTGCTTGACCCTGACGGCGATATTGTCCGCCAGCTCCGTATCGAAGGCCGCGCGCGGCGGAATGAGGGGTGGGTCTGCTACCACACCGAGATGTGGGTGTTCGACCTGGATGGCCATGACATCGGTGTGGTTGGTTGTGCCGTCGGCGCGTCATTCGCTGTACTGGTCGCCGAGGAGATGTTCGCGTCAGGTTGCGAACTTCTGATCAGTGTCACCTCATCGGGGCAGATCACGCCACAAGGCCCGCCGCCGTACTTCATTGTGATCGAGCGGGCGCTGCGCGACGAGGGCACGAGCTATCATTACATTCCTCCGTCTGACTGGAGTGAGGCGCCCTCGCACTTGCTCTCGCAGCTGACGGGCGCGTTCACCGAAGGCCCGCGTGTGCTGACCGGTGCGACTTGGACCACTGATGCGCCGTTTCGTGAGACCGAAGTTGCAATCGCCGCAGCGCGCGATCGTGGAATTCTCGCGGTCGAGATGGAGGCGGCAGCGCTCTACGCCTTTGCCCAAGCGCGAGGGCGGGCAGTCATCTGCCTGGCACATGTCACAAACCAGATGGGCACGATCGAAGGTGATTTTGAGAAAGGCAAAGCGAACGGTACGTCTGACGCCTTCATCGTACTTTCGCACATCGCCAAGCGCTGCGGATGATGACGTCGCCTTGATCTTGCATCATCTCGCAATGCTCAACCAATAGCCAAATCAGCTGCAGTTTTTCCGCCCGCCAACGCCTCAACGAACCACTGCGGTTTGCGTCCCCGGCCGGACCAGGTGAGCGCCGGGTTCTCAGGGTGCCGGTATTTCGCCGCGGCCGGTGCACGGGAGGACTTCGCCTCGGTTCCGACAAGTTCGGCCAGGGAGTAGCCGAGGTCTCGGGCGAAAGCTTCCACCTTGGCGCGGGCTTCCGCCTTCTGCCGATCCTCGAATGTGGAAATCGCCTTGGCGACGTCCTTCTGCATTTTCTTCAGCTCGCTGAGCGACAGTGCCTCGAGATCGTAATCAGCCATTGGTGCGGTCCGTGTCCTGAATGATCCGGTATCGATAGCCCGTCGCGGCAGGGCGCCGCAACTCCCGGAAGGCTGGGGCAGGGTTGGCGGAGGCTGTTGATCGCCGTTTCGTCGCCAGTAAGGGGCTGGACTGGGGGTCAGGCTGTTCCGATGGGCAAGGTGACGGGTTCAGGCATGGGCTCCCCGCGCATCTCTTTCTTCTGGGCCATCCCTTCGACTGACAATCCCCTAATCCCGTTCGTTTGCCTGCGTGCAACCCCGCGTCGGTCCGGGCCGTGTTGCCCCTTCGGGGCTGCCCGCTCCACCCCGGTCCTCTGGGGGTTTCCGGCGTCCGTTCCGTCCACCGTGCACGCGTCACCCGACGGGCTTTTTCCGGGTCTTGTCGAAGGGACGGTCCCGAAGACAGGAAACACAGGAGCTTAACATGCAGAACATCGTCATCCTCGCCGGCAACATCGGTCAGACCCCCGAAGTCCGCACCACCCAGGGCGGCACCAAGATCACCAACTTCAGCCTCGCCACCTCTCGCCCCCGCCTCTCGGAAGGTCGCGTCCTGCGCGACGAGAACGGCTACCGGGTCATGGACACCGAATGGCACCGCATCACCTGCTTCAACGGTCTCGGCAAGACGGTCGCGGAGCATTGCGAAAAGGGCATGAAGGTCCTCGTCCACGGCCGCATCCACTACACCAAGTGGATCGACAGCATGGGCAACGACCGCTACGGCTGCGAGATCATCGCCGAGAAGGTCGACTTCCTGAGCCGCCAGAAGTCGGCCGAGAACGAAAACCCCGAGCTGGTCGACCGCGACGACGAGATCCCGTTCTGAAGAGAACGGGGTCTCCCCCTCGGGCCCGGCGGGGAAACCCGCCGGGTTCGGGCGATCTCGGCTATAAGCCGACCATCATCATGCTCGGTCTCGCGCGCCCGAGACCGGGCATTCGTTCATGCCGCAGTATGCCGCGGCTCACTGTGTGATGGGAGCCTCTGGCTGAGAGCCTCGCCTCCGCTTCTCCATCCGGAGCCTCGGATTGTCGCAGGACAAGTCGGTCCGAGGAGGGGTGACGTTCGACCCTTGGCCAGTCTGGACAACGGAACCCCCTACGCCCTCGGCGCGAACAGGATGACGGCGGCACCGGCGAGGCAGATTGCGACGCCGGTCATGTCCCAAGTGTCCGGGCGTTGCTTCTCCACTGCCCAAAGCCAGACGAACGACGCGGCAATGTACACGCCACCGTAGGCCGCATAAGCGCGCCCTGCGAAATCGGAGGGGGCCAGGGTCAGGAGCCAAGCGAAAACGGCGAGGCTGAGGAGGCCCGGGACCAGCCAAAGCGGGCTCGCCCCTTGCCGCATCCAGGCCCAGACGGCAAAGCAGCCCGCAATCTCGGCCAAAGCGGCACCGATGTAGATGGCGAGTGTGCCCGGCGCTGTCATGACTGCACCTCGCTTTCCGGATGGCGGTGATCAGTTGCGCAAAGGGAATGGTCGCTCAAAACCTCGATCACCCGGCAATCGGCAATGCTCCCGCCCGCACATTGCACGACCATGCGTTCCAGTTCGGTCTTGAGGGCGGTCAGGCGCGCGAGCCGGCTTTCGACCTCGGCCAGTTGCGCCTTGGCGATGGCATCGGCGGCGGCGCAGGATTGGTCAGGTCTGTCGGACAGGCTGAGCAGGTCGCGGATCGCCTCCAGCGTGAAACCCAGATCGCGGGCGTGGCGGATGAATGCCAGCCGTTCCTGCGCCTTGCGGCCGTAGAGCCGCTGGTTGCCCGCGCTGCGTTCCGCCTCGGGCAAGAGGCCGATCTGCTCGTAGTAGCGGATCGTCGGAACCTTCACCCCCGCGGCCTCGCCCAGTTTTCCGATGGTCAGCATCAGATTCCCCTTGAAGCTATAGTTGCTAGAGACATTAGGTTCCTGATTCGATGAAAGCAACTGCCCGCACTGCGGCAGGAGGAATGACGATGTCGGAAGCTGCACGCGAAACGTCCTGCGACTGGACTGTGACGGGCATGGACTGCGGATCCTGCGCGACCAAAATCAAGGATGCGGTGGCTCGCCTGCCGGGGGTGAGCGGCGTCGAGGTCGGGATCATGACGGAACGCCTGCGGCTGACGCTGGATGAGGCGCAGACCGGGCGGGACAAGATCGAAAAGACCGTCCGGGCACTTGGCTACCAGATTGCGCCGCGCGCTGCCGGTGCGAAGAAGGATTTTGTGCTGCCTGATGCCCACGATGGGCATGACGATGACCATGCGACACATGAGGGCCACGATCACGCCGGGCACGACCACGGCCCCAAGGTCACCAGCGCAAAGCGCGATGACAGTGGCCACGGCAGCCCCGGCCATGTCCATGATGACCCCGCTGACCGGGGCAAGCGCTGGTATCAGACGGCCAAGGGCAAGCTGGTCATCTTCACCGCGTTGTTGCTCGGTGCCGCCTGGGTTATCGAGTATCTTGCACCCGAGATCGGCAAATGGGCCTTCGTCGCTGCTTGTCTGATCGGGGTAGCCCCAGTAGCGCAACGCGCCTTTGCAGCGTTGCGGATGGGTCAGCCCTTCACCATCGAAAGCCTGATGACGATTGCAGCCGTCGGGGCCTTGTTTATCGACGCAGCCGAAGAGGCGGCGTTGGTCGTCTTCCTGTTCGCCGTGGGCGAGGTTTTGGAAGGCGTGGCCGCAGGCAAGGCGCGCGACGGCATCAGGGCCTTGGCGAACCTTGTCCCGAAGACCGCGCAACTGGTCACCGGCGACATCACGCGCGAGGTGCCGGCCGCAAGCCTGACCATCGGCCAGACCGTGCTTGTTCGCCCCGGCGACCGGATTCCGGCCGATGGCGAGATCGTGGATGGCACCTCGGGCGTGGACGAAAGCCCGGTCACCGGCGAAAGCGTCCCCAAAACGCGCGGGCCGGGGGATGCGGTCTTTGCAGGCGCAATCAACACTGAGGCGGCGCTGCGGGTGAAGGTCACCAAAGGCGCGGAAGACAACACCATCGCGCGCATCATCCGGCTGGTCGAAGAGGCCGAAGAGGCCCGCGCGCCGACCGAACGCTTCATCGACCGCTTCAGCCGCTGGTATATGCCCGCCATCGTCGCGGTTGCCGCGCTGGTGATCGTGGTGCCGCCGCTGGCATTTGGTCAGCCTTGGGACACGTGGATTTACCGGGGGCTTGCGCTTCTCTTGATCGGGTGCCCCTGCGCGCTGGTCATCTCAGTCCCCGCCTCCATCGCCTCTGCCATGTCCACCGGCGCGCGGCGCGGGCTCTTGATGAAGGGTGGTGCGGTGATCGAAGCCGCAGCGAAGGTCGATGTCGTGACCTTCGACAAGACCGGAACGCTGACGCATGGCCGCCCGCAGGTGACGGATGTGGTGCCGTTCGGGTCAACGACCGAGGCCGAGCTTCTTGCCGTTGCTGCGGGCGTAGAAACAGGGTCGAGCCACCCGCTGGCGATTGCGATCCTGAACAAGGCCAAGGATGCGGGCGTTTCCGCGCTGCTCTCGCAAGACGCCAAGGCGCTGATGGGCAAGGGCGTTGTTGCAACCGTGGGCGGCGCTGCGGCCTATGTGTCCTCGCCCCGTTATGCGATGGAGCATGGCGGGCTCGATGGCTTCGGTCTTCGGCAGGCCACGATTTTTGAGGAGGACGGCAAGACCGCCGTCGCCGTGTTCCGCGAAAAGACCCCGCTTGGCCTGATCGCCATGCGGGACGAGCCGCGCGCGGATGCCAAGGACGCGGTGCGCCAGTTGACGGCGATGGGGGTGACTTCGGTGATCCTGACCGGGGACAACCCGCGCACGGCCGCCGCCATCGCCGGAAGCCTCGGGCTGAAGTTCGAAGCCGACATGATGCCCGAGGACAAGCTTGCCTACATCCGCGAGATCGGCACCCAAGGCGGCGTAATGATGATCGGCGACGGTATCAACGACGCCCCCGCGCTGAAACAGGCGAGTGTCGGCGTGGCGATGGGATCGGGCACCGACGTGGCGCTGGAAACCGCCGATGCGGCGATCCTGCGCGACCGGGTGACGGACATTCCGGCCACGATCCGCCTGTCGCGCGCTGCGATGGCCAATATCCGCCAGAACGTCACTATCGCTTTGGGGCTGAAGGCGGTTTTCCTGGTGACCTCGGTCTTCGGCTTGACCGGCCTCTGGATCGCAATTCTGGCCGATACCGGCGCGACTGTGCTGGTGACGCTGAACGCCCTGCGCCTGCTGCGGTTCAATCCGGAACGGGAGGCGTAAGGCCATGATCTCCGGTTTCGGCTGGGCAGCATTGGCCCTTCTCTTCGGCTATCTGGCTCTGTTCTTCTGGGGCAGCGCGCTGGCCGCGAAAGCGGTGGGTCGGCCGGTCTGGCTGTTCGCCCGTGCGACCGGACGCGACCGGCTGGCGGCAATCGGGTTCCGCGTGGCCTTTGCGCTCGCCTTCTTCGGGCCGCTTCTCTGGCTCGCCGTGCCTATCCTGCACAAGATCGATCCGCTTTGGACCGAGGGGCGCGCCGTACTTCTTGGCTTGGTCGGGGTCTTTGTCGCAGGGCTCGGCGCGATGGTGGCCTTTGCCGCGCAGATGTCGATGGGATCCTCCTGGCGCGTCGGCGTCGTCGGCGGCGAAACCGGCGATCTGGTCTCCGGCGGGCTTTACCGCTTCAGCCGCAACCCGACCTTTGTGGGGCAAGCGGCGCTGCTGGCGGGTGTTACCCTGGCAGTGCCCTCTGTCCCGACGGTCCTAGCCCCACTCCTGTTTCTCTGGTCCGCCACCACGCAAGTCCGGTCAGAGGAGGCTGCCCTGCGCATGGCAATCGGGCCGGACTATGACCGCTACACCGCATCGGTTCCTCGCTGGATCGGCATGAAGAGCAAGGCTGCGGAATGACCAAGATGACGCTGATTTCGCTGATTGCTGCCGCAGTGGTGGCAGACCAGTTGACCAAGGCAGCGGCACTATCGCTGCTGTCGCAAGGGACGGCTGTCCCTGTCTTTCCGAGTTTCAACCTCTCCCTCGGGTTCAACACAGGCGCGAGCTTCGGCATGATGGGCGGGATAATGGCGGGTAAGCCCCTTCTGATGGCCGCGCTGACGGGCGCACTGACCATCGCCTTCGCCGTCATGGCATTCCGGGCGCAGCACGCGCTGGAACGTGCCGGCTTTGCACTGGTCGTGGGCGGGGCGCTTGGCAACATCATCGACCGGCTGCGACAGGGTGCCGTGACTGATTTTCTCGATTTCTATTGGCGTGACTGGCACTGGCCCACGTTCAACGTCGCCGATATTGCGATCACCCTGGGCGCGGTCCTGATCCTCGCCGCATCTCTTCCCGTTCGCCGCCGCAAGGAGCCGGTTCTTGACCAAAGCTGACTCGGAAACCCTGTCGCGCGACGACCTTGCCTTGACTGCGGCCTTCCTGATTGCGCTGGCGGCCACACTTGGCGCGCTTTTCATCGGTGAGGTGCTGGGCCAGATGCCCTGCACGCTCTGCTGGTATCAGCGCATCGCCATGTTCCCGCTGGTGCCGATCCTTGGCTTGTCACTCTGGCGGGGCGACGGCGTGGCGCGCGCCTACGGCTTGCCCCTGGCCCTCGCCGGGCTGGCGCTGGCGGCGTGGCATTCGGGCCTTTACGCTGGGTTTTTGCCCGCGCCAATCGTGCCCTGCACCGAAAATGGCCCCTCCTGCACCGGTGAGGCGCAGATGATCCTTGGCCTGCCGATCCCCTATCTTTCCGCGGTCGCCTTTGCAGCGATCCTTGCCTGTCTCATCCTTCCGAAAGGACACCGCCCATGAACCGCCGCACCCTTCTGATCGGAGCCTCTGCGCTTGGCCTTGCCGCCTTCGCGGGTGGCGCCTACGTGCTGAACCAGCGCCGCGCCGCCGAGGCAGAAGTGGCGGCCGCTGCCGCGCCAACAGCCGATCAGGCACTACTGATCCGGGACTACTCCCCCAGCTTCGGTCCTGCCGATGCGCCCGTCACACTGGTTGAATTCTTCGATCCGTCCTGCGAGGCCTGCCGCGCCTATCACCCGGTGGTGCAAGAGATCCGGCGGCAGTTTCCGACTCAGGTCCGGGTCGTGCTGCGCTATACCGTCTTCCACGAAGGCTCGGACGAAGCCGTGCGCATCCTTGAGGCTGCACGGATGCAGGACAAGTTCGAGCCGGTACTGGATGCGCTGCTGGAACAGCAACCGGGCTGGGCCGTGCATGGTTCGCCGCAGCTGGACGTGGCCTGGGAAATCGCCGGGGCCGCGGGGCTCGATCTCGAAAGGGCGGAAAGCGACAAGCTCTTTCCGGGGATTACTGGCATCCTCAACCAGGACGCAGCCGACGTCGAAGCCTTGGCCATTCGACAGACGCCGACCTTCTTTCTGAACGGCAGGCGGCTGGAGAACTTCAGCGCAGACAGCCTGATCGCAGATGTGCGGTTTGCAATCGAGAACAGCTGATGCCGATCAGGACCGATTGGCGAAGGCCGCGAAGAGCGCCAGCGTTCGTTCGCTGACGTGATGCTCGATGCCTTCGGCGTCGCGCTCTGCCGTCTCGGGGTCAAGGCCAAGGCTGATCAGGAACCGCAGCACGATCTCGTGCCGCCGCCGACATTCCTTGGCCAGCGCGCGGCCCGTGTCGGTCAGAAAAACCGACCGATACTTTGCGCGGGTGATCAGCCCTTCGCGCGCCAGCCGGTCGAGGGTCTTGCTGACCGTCGGCACCTTCACGCCAAGGCGGGTGGCGATGTCCACCGGGCGCGCCTCGCCCTGTTCGTGGATCAGCTCAGCGATCAGTTCGACATAATCCTCGGCCAGTTCATTCCGCCGTGCCTCGCGCACGCCCTGAAACGCTTCGGTGCGCGGGTCTGCGGGGCCGTCGAGCGGCGCGGTGCGGGTGTCAGGGTGGAACTCGGTCATCTGCAGAGTGTCGCATGGGATGGATTGACAAGTAAAGTCGCGGGGCAGATTGTTAGCACTGTCTAACTTTATGCGCCACGTCTTGTCGGGATCGTGACGAAACCCGGGAGCGCCCTAAACCATGTCCATCCCAGCCTGGCGACAAGAGCGCGAGACGCCCTCACTTTCCGAGGTCTTCCGCACCATTGCGGTCGGCAACGGCGGCACCAGCCGGTTCCGCCGGTTCCTCGCCTTCATCGGCCCCGGCTATCTGGTGGCCGTGGGCTACATGGACCCCGGCAACTGGGCGACCTCGCTCGCCGGCGGGGCGGCCTTCGGCTACACGCTGCTGTTCGTAGCCCTTCTGTCGAACATCATGGCGATCCTCCTGCAATCGCTCTGCGCGCGGTTGGCGGTCGCCTCGGGTCGCGATCTGGCGCAGGCCTGTCGAGATGCCTTTCCGAAATGGATGTCGGTGCCCCTTTGGGTTTTCGCCGAGCTAGCCATCATCGCCACCGATCTGGCCGAGGTGATCGGCACCGCCATCGGCCTGAACCTGCTGTTCGGCATCCCGCTGGAGATCGGCATCTTCATCACCGCCGCCGACGTGTTCCTGATCTTGTGGCTGCAGAACAAGGGGTTCCGCTGGATCGAGGCGCTGATCATCTCGCTGATGGCACTGATCGCGGCCTGTTTTGTCGTGCTGATCGCGCAGTCCGATCCGGTCTGGGGCGACGTCATCGCCGGGTTCGCCCCGAGCCGTGAGATCGTCAGCAACCCGACCATGCTCTACCTTGCCCTTGGCATCATCGGAGCCACGGTCATGCCGCATAACCTCTATCTGCATTCGGGCATCGTGCAGACCCGCGCCTTTGGCATGGACCTGCCCGCCAAGCGCGAGGCGTTGCGGTTGGCGACTTGGGACAGCACCATTGCGCTGATGTTCGCGTTGACGATCAATGCCTCGATCCTGATCCTTGCCGCTGCCGCCTTCTACACCGTCGGCGAAAATGACGTGGCCGAGATCGACAAGGCGCACCTGTTGCTGGAGCCGCTGCTGGGGTCGTCACTGGCGCCGGTCCTGTTCGGGGTGGCGCTTTTGTGCGCAGGCCTGAACTCCACTGTCACAGCCACGATGGCCGGGCAGATCGTGATGGAAGGCTTCATTCGGCTGCGCATCGCCCCCTGGGCGCGGCGGCTGATCACCCGCGGCCTTGCCATCATCCCGGCGGTCTTCGTGATCCTGCTCTACGGCAGTGAGGGCGTGGGTGAGCTGCTGATCCTGAGCCAGGTGGTGCTGTCCTTCCAACTGCCCTTCGCCATCGTGCCTTTGGTCATGTTCACCGCCAGCCGCGCCAAGATGGGCGAACTGGTCGCCCCACGCTGGCTGACGGGCCTCTGCTGGTTGATCGCCGCCGTCATCATCGTGCTGAACGTGAACCTGTTGTCGACCGTGCTTTTGGGCTGACCCTTCACCCTTCGGTGAGAGCACGAATTCGGGCTTGAACCTCAAGCGGCTGGAGGTTTTAGACAGAGAGCAATAAACAGGCAGGTTACGGATGCGGTTGACAAGGTTACAGAAAATCCTCTGGGCGGCGGCGGGACTGGCCACGCTGGCCTATGGGCTGCTCGTGCTGTTGCCAAACCGCGCGTCGGAGGCTGTCCCGCAAGCCGCCTTCCGACCGACCTTCACGCTGCCGGATGCCGAGGGTCGGGTGCGCACCCCTGCCGAGTTTGCGGGCCAGCATCTTCTGGTCTTCTTCGGCTTCACCAACTGCCCGGACGTCTGCCCGACAACACTTTCCGAAGTGGCGCAGGTGATGGACGATCTGGGCGACGACGCTGCCCTTGTGCAGCCTCTGTTCATCTCGATCGATCCCGAGCGGGATCGCAGACTGGGGCTGGCCGAGTTCACTGCGGCGTTCCACCCGTCGATCATCGGGCTTGCCGGGGACGAGGCACAGACCCGCGCCGCGGCGGACAGCTTCCGCATCTTCTACGCGCGCGAGGGTGATGCCGCCGCCCCCGACGGCTACACCATGTCGCACAGCCCGGCGCTCTACCTCATCGGGCCCGAGGGTGACTGGCTGCGTCAGTTCACCTACGGCACGCCCGCCACCGATATCCTTGCCGACCTTCAACCCAGATTGTGACCGCCATGAAATCCCTGATCCTCTCGGCCCTCCTCACCCTATCCGCCGCCCCCGTGCTGGCCTGCGAAACCTTCACCCTCGGCGATCTGAATATCGAACACGCCTGGTCCCGCGCCACCATCGGCGCGGACCGGCCGGGGGTATTCTATGTCGAGATCACCAACAACGGCAGCACAGATGATGCGCTGATCGGCATCGCGACCCCGGCTGCTGGCATGCCGATGCTGCACGAAACCGTGGTGACCGACGGCATCGCCTCCATGCCACACGCCATGTCGATCCCGGTTCCGGCTGGCCAAACCGTCGAGCTGGCGCCCGGCGGCTATCATGGGATGCTGATGGGCCTGACCACGACACTGGCCGAAGGCGACAGCTTCCCGGTGACACTCTCCTTCCAGAATGCCGGGGAAGTCGTCGTCAATGTCGAGGTTCTGTCGCTACGGGCGGAGGGTCCGGATTGCGACGACGCCAACTGATCCTTGGTCTGGGAGGCGCGAGCGGTGCATTGGCCTTCACGCTCGGCCTCGGCTGGTTGCAAAGCCGCGGCCGCGCGCAGCCGCCCGCCGCGCTTCTGCCACTGCCCATCGGCGAGATGGGCTTTGCCCTGACCAACCATCGCGGTGAACCGGTGCGCCCGGCAGACTGGATCGGCCGCCCGACCATGGCCTTCTTCGGCTTCACTTGGTGCCCCGATGTCTGCCCAACCACCCTCAGCGACATCTCGGGCTGGCTGGATGAGCTCGGGCCCGACGCCGACCGGCTGAACACCGTCTTCATCACCGTCGATCCCGAACGGGATACACAGCAAGTTCTGGCCGACTACCTGGCAAACTTCGATCCACGGATCACCGGCCTGACCGGCCCGCTGGCCGAGGTCGAACGCGCCGTCGCAGGCTTCCGCGCCCGGTTCGAAAAGGTGCCCCGCGACGGGGATTACACCATGGACCACACTGCCGGTGTGTTCCTGTTCCGCGCCGATGGGCGCTTTGCCAGCATCATCGACTACCACGAGGACCGCCGCTTCGCCCTGCCGAAGATACGCAGGGTTCTGACCTGACAGCCACACCTGTTCCGGAGAGCCACATGACCAACACGCCCCTTCTGACCCGCCGCACAATGCTGCTGTCCGGCCTCGCCGTCGCGACTTTCGCGGCCAGTCCGGTGCGCAGCGCGGGCCCGTCGATCCATGTCGTAAAGGGAACCGGCTGCGAATGCTGCAACGCCTGGGTCGCCTATCTTCGGGACGAGGGTTTCACCGTGACGGACGAGGAGCGCTACGGCACGCTCCTGATGACCTACAAGGCCGAAGTGGGTGTGCCTCAAAGAATGATCTCCTGCCACACAGGGATGATCGAGGGCTATGTGCTCGAAGGCCATGTCCCTGCGGCCGATATCCGGCGCCTGCTCGAGGAGCGGCCGGACGCGATCGGGCTTGCCGTGCCTGGGATGCCCTATGGATCGCCCGGCATGGGACCGGAGGACAGCCGCGAGGCCTACGACGTCCTGCTGATCGGCCGCGATGGCTCAACCGAGGTCTTCACCCGCTATCTGGCCGCCTGACAATTGTGTCGCCCGTGCTTCATGCCGCCTTCGGCCAACGGCGATGCAGGGTGTCGATGAAGACGGCATGGGTGTGGTGGGGCCCGTGTTCCGACAGGTGGAGATAATCGGCGGACAGGTCAGGAAGGTCGTGCCGCAAGAACGTCTGATCGTTCGCGGGCCAGAGGCGCAGCACCGCAACGAGGCCAGCCGCGCCGATGAGCGCCGTGACGCACAGACCGGGCACCGGCGCCGATCCCGCCGGCCAGCGGGTAGGTGACCAGCCAGCAGGCGCGCGAGAGGGCGAAGCTGCCATTCATGATGACCTTAGCGACTGACCGCCTTCTAGAGTGAGAGGAGTGCCGGTTTCCCGGTGACGGGTTAAAGGCTCGGGAGAGTGGCTCCCGGCGCCTGTCACGGGAGATAGCCGATGGGCGTTGTGGAAGTTCTGGATCCGGTCGCGCCGGCGCGAGCCGGTGGCTGGAAGGTGGATGTGAGCCGGGGTGAGCGGAACGGGCGAGTGTCGTCCGAATGGTTCAACCGCCCCGACGACGAGCGGTATCTGTCGCTCGACGATCTCTGGGCCAATGTGAAGGGTCGGTCCGAGCGCAGCCGCAGCCGGGTGGTGCAGACGGCGGACATCCGAGTCGAGGCCGCGCGCGACAGCGCCGAGCGGCTACATCTGGTCCTGCCGAAAGCACATGAACCGGTGGCACCTACGCACTGGGCCTTCGGCCAGCTTGCCAGCATCGTCGGCGCACCGGCCTCCTACCTGCGGCAACTGCCCGCGCCACTGGCGGGGATCAACCTGCAATACGGCCTAACCAACCACCGCGCAGAGCAGGTGAAGACCTTCGAGACCGAGGATGGCCGCACTGAATTGCGCGCGGTGACTGGCCCCGACTACGGCCGCATCCATGACCACGAACTGGTCGAGGCGGTGCAGCGCATCGCGGGCAATGGCACCGGCGACACGCGCTGGAAGGTGCCGGGCGTGCTCGACTGGTCGACCGGGGTCTACAACCCAGATGTCGAGATCAGCCGCGACACGACCACGCTTTATGCCTCGGACCGCGATGTCTTCCTGTTCCTGGTCGATGATCGCAACCCGATCGAGGCGGGCAAGCTGCCGGATGGCTCCCCTGATCTCTATTTCCGGGGCTTCTACTGCTGGAACTCCGAGGTGGGCGCGAAGACCCTCGGCATGGCGAGCTTCTACCTGCGGGCTGTCTGCCAGAACCGCAACCTCTGGGGCGTCGAAGATTTTCAGGAGATCCGGATCCGGCATTCGAAATACGCCGCCTCGCGCTTTGCCCATGAGGCGGCCCCGGCGCTGACGCGGTTTGCCAATTCCTCGCCGCAGGGCTTCGTGAACGGCATCAAGGCCGCGCGGCAGCAGATCGTGGCGCGCAGCGATGAGGATCGCGCGGATTTCCTGCGCAAGCGGGGCTTCTCGAAGGCGGAGTCCGGCAAAATCATCGAGAAAGTGCTGATGGAAGAGGGCCGCCCGCCCGAGAGTATCTTCGACTTCGTGCAGGGCATCACGCGGCTTGCGCGCGACAAGACCCAGCAGGATGCCCGCCTCGACATGGAAGGGCGCGCCAAGAAGCTGCTCGACCGAGTCGGCTGACAGAGCCCCCGCGCAGCGATCGCCCGACACCGGGGCGGTCGCTGCAGCTATTTCTCAACACGCACGCCGTTGGCTTTGCCCCGAAAGGACAGGGGGCGTCGGCGTGCGCATCTCAGCGAAACCCCCATGACCCCCCAGGAAGAAACCGTCATCCTCGAGGCCCGTGATATCCTCGGCCGCTATCTCAGCCAGAACCCCGTCATTGGCAGCTGGCAGGCGCTGATGGACTATTGTGCTCTGACCGTCCGAGGTCCCAACGAGCGGTTCCATGTCCTCTATCTTGACCGCAAGAACCGCGTCATCTCCGATGAGCGTCTCTCGACCGGCACGGTTGATCATGTCCCGGTCTATCCGCGCGAGGTGATCAAGCGGGCGCTGATGCTGAATGCCAGCGCCCTGATCCTGATCCACAACCACCCGTCAGGCGATCCGACGCCCTCGGAGGCCGATCTCGGCATGACCAAGGAGATCCAGAAGGGGTGCAAGTATCTTGGTCTGATGCTGCACGATCATATCATAGTCGGGGCCGGGACCGAGCTGAGCCTGCGGGCCCTCGGCAAGCTCTGAGGGCCCATCGGACCCATCACCGCTGCCCCTTCGAGGAAGAGGGCGGCGGTTTGGTCTTTGACGGATGAGGCGGGGAGAGCGGCTTCCCGCGCCGTCGGAGATCTTCCCATGTTCGACCTGCCATTGCCCATCCACCCGACCACTTACGCGCGGGTCGTCCCACCGCACTTTTCAACTGGTGATGTCGACCCCAATCACCCCTTCGCCCTGACCCTGTCTCGCCGCGCGCCGGCCGATCTGATGTCGGGCCGGGCCGCCCCGCTCGTCCTGGCACGCTTCGAGACGTTGGCTGAGGCCATGCAGGGCGCGATCGACTATGCCGAGGGGATTGCCCCGGATGCTGCGCCCCAGCTCCTAGCGATCCTTGACCGTGACGAGCGCCTTGTGCTGGCCGGGGCCGCCAGTGAGCAAGCTGTCGCCTGGTGCCACCCGGTGACGAGCGCGGCCGAGGCGCGGGGCGTCGTGACCGAGGCGAGCCAGCTGCGCGCGCAAGCGGGCCGCGCGGCCGCCTGGGGTGAGGCCGATCTGGCGGTTCGGCTACGCCTCCGCGCCGATCTTCTGGACGGGCGTCTCGTCGACCCACTCTGGCGCGCTTTCGCCGCCCGCGCGCTGCAGGTCGCGGCGTGACGCCCGAGAGGCAGAGAAGGGCAGGGGGGATTTGGAGCTTGTCCGGGGGAGAGAGATCGCCCGGCCCGACTCCGATCCCTTTCCTTTTCCGGAGATACCCGATGAACATGACTGAACCCACCCTCACGCCGCCGATGGCACCCTCGACCGTCGACATGGCACAGATCTTCGCCGCGCATGCCGCGCGCGCGGCCCGGATCGAAGCGCTGCGCCCGGGCAACAAGGACCGCCTTTTCGACGGCCTCACGGCCGCTGGCATCACCCATGTCACTGTCACCTTTGACGGTGCCGGGGACAGTGGCCAGATCGAAAGCATCGGCGCCTGGTCCGGCGAGACCGCCGTCGATTTTCCCGCCACCGAGATCGCATACGCCGCGCTCACCTGGGACGATCCCGAGGTCGAGATGCGGCAGCTCTCGCTGGAGGATGTCGTCGAGCAACTGGCCTATGACTTTCTCTCCGACACCCATGGCGGCTGGGAGAACAACGACGGCGCCTGGGGCGAATTCTGCTTCGACGCCGCGGTCCGCTGCATCCACCTCGAGTTCAACGAACGGTTCACGTCGTCCGAACTCCATACCCACGATTTCTAAGGGGGCGGCGATGGCACATCCTTATCACCACGCCCTGTCCTCAGTGAAAACATGGGGCGGCACGGTCGACGACTTCATCGCGGTGCATGCCTGGTTCGACCAGAGCAAGGAGATTACTGCGGACTTTCGGCACCGGGCGCTGCGCCACCATGCCGAGGGCATTTTCATGGCCGAGACGATCTTTGGGGTGACCCTCACGCTCTCGACCGGGCGCATCATTCCGACCCGCTGGGTCGGCGAACAGCATGTGAAGGAAGATCTGGGCTTCATCCCGAGCTTCGCTGATTGGGTGAAGGCCATCCGACCCGAGCCATGGATGGGCCGGGCCGCGCAGATTGAGGCGCTGGTCGATCCACATCTTGCCTCACCCGTGGTCGAGGTCACCTGAGATGACCGACCCCGCATATCAGCGCCTCGGCCTGCCCGTGACGGCCTCGCCCTTCACCGTCCTGCGCGCGGCGATCCGGGCGCTCCACCCCGACACGCGCGCCGTTCGCGGCTTTCGGACGGCGCGTAAGCGCTTCTACCGGCAGATGCTCTGCGCGCATGTCGCGCGACAGGCGGCGGGCGACAAGCCCACCGGCTGATCGCGCCCAACCACCCCCATCATCCCGACACACCGCCCGGCCTCTTGGCCGGGTCTTCCCCATTCAGGAGGTTCCCATGGCGGATTACTTCACCCATTTCTCGTGCCTGCTCGACGTCGGCACTCCCGACAAGGCCGCTCGAGCGCTTGCCCTGTTCCAGAGCTTGCGCGAAACCGATCAGGATGCCGACGACCCGGAGGTCACGGGCTTTGATCTCGTGCGCCAAGATGCACCCGAGGGCAGCACCCTCTGGATCCATGACGATGACCACGGCGATGTCGATGCGGTCATCCGTTTCGTGCTGCGCCTTGCCGAAGAGCTCGACCTCACCGGTCTCTGGGGGTTCCAGTACGCCCTGACCTGTTCCCGGCCTCGCCTCGACGCCTTCGGCGGCGGCGCGCATGTCATCGACCTCGGCGCGCGCAAATCCGTCGGCTGGACGAGCGGCCAGGAATGGCTGGCCGCCGCGCTGAACGGGGAGGACGCACATGCCTGAGGTCATCTGCACCACAGTCTACCAGTTCCCTGAACTCTCCGATGCCGCCAAGGAAAAAGCGCGCAGCTGGTATCGCGAGCTTGGCCCCCACGACGATTGGTGGGACGCGGTCTACGAGGATTTCGAGCGGGTCTGCGAAATCCTCGGCATCCGCCTGAAGACCACGCCCGTCCGCCTGATGGGCGGCGGCACGCGGGCAAAGCCCTGCATTTGGTTCTCCGGGTTCTGGAGCCAGGGCGACGGGGCCTGCTTCGAGGGCTACCTTAGCCACGCCAAGGGCGCGGCCGCGCGCATCCGGGACTACGCCCCGACCGACGCGACGCTGCGCGGCATCGCCGACCGGCTGCAGGCCATCCAGCGGCGGAACTTCTATCAGCTCGCCGCCGAGGTCAGCCATCGCGGGCGCTACTACCATGAATACACCATGGCAGTTGACGTCACGCGCGACGGTCCGACCTGGCAGCCGCCCACCGAGGACGCCGAGGAGATCGTGACCGAGGCGCTGCGTGATCTGGCCCGCTGGCTCTACCGCCAGCTTCAGGCTGAATACGACCACCTGACCTCTGACGAGGCCATCGAGGAGGGGATCATCGTGAACGAGTACACTTTCACCGAAGCCGGGCGCAGGTTTGGGTGAGAGCGCGGACAGTTCATTTGAGCTTTACAATGAGGCCATATGATCTATATTCAGGCCAATGGAGGGCGCCATGTACATTGCTGAGAAAATCCGGGAACCCGCACAGATCAACGCCGTTGCGTTGAAGGCCTATGCGCGCGTGGCCGATGCCTGGGGTCTCAGCCTCAAGGAAGCGGCTGGCCTTGCCGACATGTCGGAAAGCACGTGGAAGCGCGCCAAGAAGCCGGATTTCGCGGGGGAACTGACCAAGGATCAGCTTCTGCGGCTCAGTGCGGTGATCGGCATCTACAAGTCGCTCGAACTCTACTTCTCCGAGCCGCTCGCGCGAAGCTGGTTCACCCGACCGAACACGGGGCCGCTCTTTGGGGGAAGCCGTCCGGTTGACACCGCCATCGACGGGGGCTTGCCGCAAATTCTCGCGGTTCGGACCTATCTCGATGCGTTGCGTGGTGGGGCATGAAGCAGACCGAGATTTCTGATCGCGGTCTCGTTCGTCTCCTGCCCGCCACTTACCACAAGCCGCCATCCCTGCGTGGTCTCGTCGATACCGATGACGAGATGGAGATCCTCGCAGAGATCGAAGGTCTGACCAGCGGCCGTCTTCTGGCGGAACGTGGCCGCAACCCGCATCTGGACCCGCGCGAGCTTGCCTGGCAGCGGCGCAGCCGTGATCAGCGTATTTATGGCGACAGTCATGTCAACGCCGCCTTCACCTATACCCGCGCCGGCGGAAATCGCTTCAACACAGAGGAGCGCGGCGCATGGTATTGCGCATGGGATGTGATGGTGTCCGTCAGCGAAGTGGCCTGGCACCGCACGCGCGAACTCGGCTTTACCGGCAGCTTCCATGACAGCGCTCGCTATGTGGAATTGCTGGCTGACTTCATCGGCGTCTTTGACGACCTGACCGACGAGCCGGGCCATCCGGCTCTGCATCCGGATCCGGCTGTCGGATATCCCGAGGGCCAAAGCCTGGCCCAGCATCTGCGCCGGGCTGGATCGCGTGGCCTGATCTACCCCTCGGTCCGAGCTGCCGCGCCGGGCGGGAATTGCCTCGTCTGCTTCGAGCCCCACGCCATCCAGAATGTCCGGCCTGGCGCGTCTTGGGATCTTGTTTGGGATGGGACACCGCACTACTCGGTTACGGCTGTCGGCTGACGAGTATCGGCGCATGCGTTTTGGAGGGGCCGAAGAAATGGAATCGGCAAATGGCAACAGCGCTGACGTGACGATCTTGCAGCCATGTGACCATCCGGCGTTATTCGAGGCTTTGGACTGTCCGCCGTCACCTACGGACGCACTACGAGCAGCACATCGCCGGACGAAAGAGAGGTCATTCCGGCGAAACACATGGCTTCCAACGATGGACTGAGTCTGCCGGTCTTATGGGCTTCCCATGGACGCGCTGAAGACGACGACGTCTCTGCCCCAAGAGACCTCTATAAATTGCTTTGATGAATGCGATGTTCCAGCGTTATGGACGCTCCAATGCCAACATTTCCAAAGAACTGAGGGACTAGCCCAAGTGGAGGAAAGTCTGAAGACGCTGGGTTAAGCGACGGCCACGACTTGCGGTGGTTGCCGAAGATCGCAGCGGTGTATCTCCCGGCGTGCCGCCGGGAGCAGACCTTGGTCCTTCGGACAGGAGCTTGACCGAAGCTGATGTCCCAAAGGGATAATCTGCCAATCTATAGGTTGGCAACTACGCTCGGTTTGCCAAGCCACGGCATAGCAGAAGCTCCGGAAGGCCGGAGCTAGCCGGTGCCGTGCTCACTTGTTCCCGTCGATCCACTTCGACATCAACCCCTTGTCGCGGAAGCATTCGTCCGGAACGGCGCGGCGCTTGATGCGGGCGAGCTTCTCCGCGAAGGCCACCTGCTTCGAGGTCGGCAGCCGGTCCATGTCGGATACCGGCTTCAGCTGGGCCTGCGCCTCGATCCAGGGTAAGCATCCGCCGAAGGCCGCAGCCGTGCTATATTGATCAGAGGCTTCTGGGTGCGGCTTTTGGTTTGCGCGGCTTTGGGGCCCATTTTTTGGCGAGGCGCTCGAAGTTGTCGAGGATACGGC
>NZ_QDDR01000018.1 GCF_003075525.1 Pararhodobacter aggregans
CGCGGCCCGACACCACCCGCCCCCGGCAGCGCTTTGCCGAGGACGGGGCCCGGGCCCGACCAGCAGACCGAAAGACCGCGCCATGAACACGCCCCAAACCCTCGACCGCACAGACGCGCAGGCGCTGCTCTCGCGGCGGATCGTTGCCGTCGAGACGGCGATTGTCGACGTTCCGACCTGGCGTCGGCACCGCCTGTCGAACACCGAGATCAGCGTGCAATCCTGCGTCATCGTGCGGGCGGTCCTGAGCTGCGGCGCCGAGGGCTGGGGCGAGGCGGCGACCCTGGGCGGCCCCCGCTGGGCCGAGGAAAGCGTCGAGGCGATCAAGGCCAACATAGACACCTATATCGCCCCCGCGATCCTGGGCGCCGATGCCCTGTCGTTCGAAGCCAACGCGCTGAAGATGGCCAGGGCGGCAACCCGCAACGCCTCGGCCCGGGGGGCGGTCGAGGCGGCGCTCTTCGATGCCGCGGGCCATTCACTGGGCCTGCCTGTCAGCGCCTTCCTCGGCGGCCGGGTGCGCGAACAGATGGAGGTCCTCTGGGCGCTGGCCTCGGGCGATGCCGAGCAGGAGATCGAGGAAGCCCGGCGCAAGCTGGAGGCCCGCGAACACCGGCGCTTCAAGATCAAGCTGGGGTTCCACCCGCCGGCCGAGGACGTGGCCCGGGTTGCCCGCATCGCCGAGGCGCTGCCCGGCTGCGAGATCGTCTGCGACGTGAACCAGGGCTGGACCGAGGCCACCGCCATCCGCTTCCTGCCCCGGCTGGCCGAGATCGGCGTCGTGCTGATCGAACAGCCGCTGAAGCCCGGCCATCAGGCGGCGACGGCGCGGATGGCCGCCCGCAGCCCGATCCCCTTCATGGTCGACGAGGCCGCCTTCACCGGCCCCGAGATTGCCGCCAATGCCACCGCCGCCACCGGCAGCGTCTATTCGCTGAAACTGGTGAAAAGCGGCGGGCTGCTGGAGATGAAGCGCGCGGCGGCGATTGCCGCAGCGATGGGGATGGAGCTTTATGGCGGCTGCCTTCTGGAAGGCGCCATCGGCACGGCCGCGCATCTCGCCGTCTTCGCCTCGCTTCCGACGCTGGAATGGGGATGCGAGCATTTCGGCCCGCGCATCGCCAAGCGTGACCTGACCCATGGCGAGATCGTCTTCCGCGACTTCCAGATTCACTGCCCGACCGGGCCGGGACTGGGCATCAGCATTGACCACGACGCGCTGCGCGACGTGACGCGGAAGGCCTGACCATGCCGCTGCTGCATTGGTCCCCGCGCTCGCCCTATGTCCGCAAGACGATGATCGCCCTGCATGAGAAGGGCCTGTCCGACCAGGTGCGGACGGTGCGGACCGGCGCCGATCCGATGATCCCGCACCCGGGGTTGATGGCGGTCAATCCGCTCTCCAAGATCCCGACGCTGGAACTGGAGGACGGTCGCGTCCTGATCGACAGCCATGTCATCTGCCGTTGGGCGGACCGGACCGGCAGCGAGGGCCCGCGCCTGTTCCCCGAGGGCGAGGCGGGCCTTCTGGCGGAACGCGACGAGGCGCTTGGTGCCGGGCTCATGGACATCGCCCTCAACTGGCTGATCGAGGGCCGGCTCAGGGATGCGCCGCAACGATCTGAGGCGATGCTGGCCGTTTGGCAGACCAAGACTGCCGCGGTTCTGGACTGGCTGGAGGTCCATGCACCCAGCCTTGCCGCGCGGCCCTTCGATATCGGCCACCTGACCATCGGCACGGCGCTGATGTATCTGGATTTTCGCTTCGCCGCCGAGGAATGGCGCAAGCACCGCCCGGCGCTGGCCGCATGGCATGCAGGCTTCCTTGCCCGCCCCAGCGTCCGGCGCGAGCCCTTTCAGGATGACCCGCGCCCCCCGGGTTGAGCCGCCAGGCTTCGGGCAAAGCGCCGCGTCAGGTCGAGGAAATGCACCACATGTGGCGACCGGTTGTCGAGCCGCGACAGCACCGACAGCCCGGTCCCGGGATTGAACCCCAGATAGGGCCGGTAGACCACACCCGGCCGTTGGGTCTGCGCCACCGATTGCGGCACGACCGACAGACCCGCGCCGACCGACACCAGCGAGATCGCGCTCTGGAAATCCTGCGTGAGTTCAAGGCGCTTCGGCTGGAACCCCTCGCGCTCGCACAGGCCGAGCACCACATCGGCATAAGAGGGGCGCGGCCGACGCGGATAGAGGATGAAGGTCTGGTCTGCCAGATCGGCCAGACTCAGCCCTTCGCGCGACGCCAGCGGTGAATCGCTCGTCAGCGCCAGGATCAGATCCTCGCGCACCAGCGTCTCGCGGCGGAATTCGTCGTCCTCCAGATCCGGCCGGGCAACGGCCACATCAATGTCGCGCTGCACCAGCGCCCGGTGCAATTCGGCGTTGTTCATGGTCGACAGCGCCAGATCGACCTCCGGACAGGCCGCGCGGTAGCCCTGAATGAGCTGCGGCAGCACCCCATGCGAGGCCGAGCCGACGAAGGCCAGCCGCAGCCTTCCGGCCCGCCCTGCCCCGACCAGCCGCACTTCGCGGCTGGCGCTGTCCAGCCGGGCAAGGATCTCGCGCGCATGTTCGTGCAGCAGCTCGCCCGCCTGCGTCAGCCGGATCGCACCGCGCCCGCGGTCGAAAAGCGTGGCGCCCAGCTCCGCCTCCAGCGCCGCGATCTGCCGCGACAGCGGCGGCTGGGCGATGTCCAGCCGCGCCGCCGCCCGGCCGAAATGCAATTCCTCCGCCACGGCGAGGAAATAGCGCAGATGCCTCAGCTCCATGGCTGCCTCCCTGTTGCACGGCCCGCCCGATACCCGCCGGGTATGATGCAAGACTGGCGGACATATTGCACCACCCGCCGCGCCCGTGTTCCATGCCCCCTCAGAAGGAAGGAACCAGCATGCTGCCAGTCACCGATCAGGGCCTCGTCCTGCACGCCCGCGCCGACGGTCCCGTCGATGCGCCAGCCGTGCTGCTGCTCAACTCGCTCGGCACCGATCTGCGCATGTGGGACGACGTGGTCGAAGACCTCGCCCGGGACCGGCGCGTCCTGCGCTTCGACAAACCGGGGCACGGATTGTCGCAGAAGGCCGCAGGCCCCCTCGGCATCGCCGACCTCGGGCGGATGGCTCTGGCGGTGATGACCGCCGCCGGGGTGCCCCGCGCGCATGTGGTGGGCCTGTCGATCGGCGGCCAGATCGCCATGGACATCGCCCGGCGGGCGCCCGAGCGGCTGGACCGGCTGGTCCTGTCGAACACCGCCGCCCGGATCGGCACCGCCGAGGCCTGGCGGGCGCGGATTGCCGCCGTTGCCGAGACCGGCCTTGACGCCATGGCGCCCGGGGTCATGGAACGCTGGTTCTCGGCCCGCTGGCGGTCCGAGCATCCGGCCCGACTGGCGCTCTGGCAGACGATGCTGGCGCGGACCGATGCCCCGGGCTACGCTGCCTGTTGCGAGGCCCTGGCCGCGTCGGACCTGACTGACGCCTGCGCCTCGATCACCGCGCCGACCCTGGTCATCGCCGGTGCCGAGGATGGCGCGACGCCGCCCGACCTGGTGCGCGGCATGGCCGATCTGATCCCCGGCGTCCGGTATGTGCTGATGGAGGGCGCGGGCCACCTGCCCTGCGTCGAGGATCCCCGGGCCTATGCGGCGCTGCTTCGTGCGCATCTGGGATGAGCGGGGGGCGACAGGATCTTGGCATTTGGCGTATGCAGCATACCAACGAAATCGCAGCGCGCCGATCTGTCGCCTGCGCTTTTCCTGGCCTGTCGCCGCGGTCTTCCTGTCCGTCGCCGACCCGGCCGGGCGCCGTCGGGACGGGCCTTTTCCGCCCGCATGATCCTTGCCATGCTCAGCAACTGAGCAGACGCTGAATTTCATGACATTCCCCTCCGCGATGCGCTCGACAAGTCTGGCAGGACCAAGAATCATCGCTTTCACCAGAATTATCGTATACCGTATCCATAAGTAGCTCAAAGATCAAAACCGCTGCTTGCGCCCTTCAACAGGAGAGACCAACAATGCAACACTGGAAGACCTATCTCGCCGGGCTCGCGCTCGGCACGGTGGCGGGGCTGGCCCATGCCGACGAGGTGACGCTGCGCGCCAGCGCCTTCGTCCCCACCTCGACCACCTATGGCGTGCCGTTCCAGCTCTATGTCGACCGGGTGAACGAGACCGGCGCCGGCCTCGTGCAGATCCGCGTCGTGGGCGGGCCCGAGGCGATCCCGGCCAATGAGCAGCCGAACGCGCTGACGGCAGGCGTGCTCGACATCATTGCCACGCCCCCTTCCTACACCAAGGGCCAGTTCGTCGAGGCCGATGCGCAATCGCTGACCAATCTCTCCTTCGCCGAGCAGCGCGAAAGCGGCGCTGTCGAGGCGCTGTCGGAACTCGCGGTCGAACGGATGAACGCGCGCTACCTGACCGGCTATGGCACGGGCGTGCCCTTCCACATCTACCTGACCGAGCCGATTTCCTCGCTCGATGACCTCGACGGCCAGCGCCTTCGGGGGCAGACCACCTACAATCTGCTGTTCAACGCGCTCGGCATCGACAGCACCGCCGTCGCCGCGCCCGAAGTCTTCACCGCGCTGGAGCGGGGCGTGATCAGCGGGGTCGGTTGGGCCTTCTGGGGGCTGGGCGATTTCGGCTGGGACCGCCTCATCACCACCCGCGTCGATCCCGGGTTCTACAACGTCATCATCAACGTCCTGATCAACAACGACAGCTACAACCGCCTGTCGCCCGAGCAGCAGGCGATCCTGAACGACGCCGCCGTCTGGTTCGAGGACTACATGGTCGAATGGTCGGCCGAGCGCACCGCACAGGAATACGCGGCGCAGGAAGCGGCGGGCGTCACCGCCTTCGACGCCGGGCCTGAACTGGCCGAGCTTGCCACCCGCGTCTATTGGGAGGATCTGGAATCGCTCAGCCCGGAAATCGCCCGCCTGCGGCCGATGCTGGAACGCTGAACCGGCGGAAAGCCACAGGAAAGGGCCGGGGAAACCCGGCCCTTTCTGCTTGCCATCACGCTGCGGTTCAGACGATGCCCTGCGCCGCAAGGATCCGTGCCGGTGAATAGGGTTGCTGCGTGACCTGCGCACCCAGCGGCCGCAGCGCATCGTTGATCGCGCAGCGCAGAGCCGCCGGGCCCGCCACCAGCCCCGCCTCGCCCACCCCCTTGGCCCCCAGCAGCGTCGCCCGGCTGGGGGTCGAGACATGGGCAATGGTGATATCCGGCATTTCCGCCGCCATCGGCACCAGATAATCGGCCAGCGTTCCGGTTTCGAGCTGCCCGTCCGCCGAATAGACGCATTCCTCGTAAAGCGCCGCGCCGATCCCCTGCACCAACCCGCCGCGCAATTGCTCGTCGACCAGCAGCGGGTTCACCACCCGGCCGCAATCGTCGACCACCCAGGCGCCCAGCACGTCGACCAGCCCGGTGTCGGGATCGAGTTCCACCTCGACCGCCACCACGCCGTTCGACATGAGATAGGGCAAGGCGCCGGGCAGGAAGCTCTGTTCGACGCTGAGCGAAGGGACCACCGCGAGCGGGATCTCGGACGGGTTGTAGCGCGCAAGCCTCAGCACCCGGTCCAGCGCGATCAGGGGCGTGCCGCTGGCATCGGTGACCTCCGCCCCCACGATCCGCAGGGCCTCGGCCGGGCGCTGGGTCAGCGCCCCGGCGATGGCCAGGATCGCGGCTTTCAGTCCCCGGCTGGCCCTCAGCACAGCCTCGCCCCCCAGCGCCACCCCGCGCGAGGCCCAGGCCCCGCCGCCGTAGGGATTGCGCGCCGTGTCGGTGCTGCCGAGGCCGATCTGCCCCACCGAGACGCCCAGCTCGCTGGCCGCGATCTGGGCCAGGGCGGACACCGTCCCCTGCCCCTGATCGGTGACCGAGGTTTCGATCTTCACCCGGCCACCCGCCTCAAGCGTCACTCGGGCGCTTTCCTGCGCCGCGACGGCCACGCCCAGCGGTCCGTAAAGACGCGAGCCAACCCCCGTCATCTCCACGAAAGCCGCCAGTCCCAACCCGCGATGGATCCCCTCGGCCCTGAGCCGCGCATGGTCGGCCCGTTTCGCCGCCAGCCCGGCCAGCCCTTCCAGCGTGGCCTGGCATTCTTGCAACGACAGCCGCTCGAATCTGAGGCCCAGCGGGCTGGTCGTTTCCCCCGGCTCGGCGATGTAGTTGCGCCGCCGGATCTCTTCGGGGCTGATACCCAGCGCATCGGCGGCAAGGTCCATGAGCTGCTCGGTGATCGCCGTGGCGATCGGCTGGCCGACGCCGCGATACGCCCCGGTCGGTGCCTTGTTCTGCAAGACACCGCGCAGGCGCCCCTTGAAGGCGGCGAAGGCATAGGGGCCGCCGACCATCGAGCAGGCCTGCAGGGCTTCCCCGACCGACCCGCGCGGGTACATGGAATAGGCACCAAAACCAGCCAGCAGATCGACCTCGAAGCCAAGGATCCTTCCGTCGGCATCGACGGCGATGCGGGCATGGCCGGAGGCCTCGCGCGCATGGGCGTCGGCGGTGAAGGATTCCAGCCGGTCCGCCACCCATTTCACCGGCCGGTCCATCAGCGTCGCGATTGCAACGACTGCCATGTCGTCGGCATAGGCGTGCAGCTTCAGCCCGAAGGCCCCACCCACATCCGGCACGATCACCTGAATGGCGCCGGGATCGAGGCCCAGTTGCTCGGCATAGATCTCACGCTGCTGGAACGGCGCCTGATGCGACAGATGCACCCGCATCTCGCCCCGGGCCGGATCGAATTCGGCGATGACACCGCGCGGTTCCAGCGACATGCCGGTCTGGCGGGTGAAGACGAAATCCTGTTCCGCGACCACGGCGGCGCCGGCAAAGGCCGATTCGGCATCGCCGACCGTGAAGACCTGATCCAGGATCAGGTTCGTTGCCTGGGCGGCGTGCACTATGGCCGCGTCCGACAGCGCTGCCTCGGTGTCGGTCACGGCGGGAAGTTCCTCGAACTCGACCATCACCAGCTCGGCGGCATCCTCGGCCTCGGCCCGGCTTTCGGCCACCACCGCGACCACGGCCTCGCCCTGCCAGCAGGTCTCGCCCAGGGCGAGGCAGGGCTGGGGCGGAGAGCTGTGGCCCTTCACCCCCGCAAGGCTGGTGACCCAGGGCGGGCTGACCCTGGCCAGATCCTCGCCGGTGAAACAGGCGAGGACGCCGGGCATGGCCAGAGCCTCGGCCGTGTCGATCGACAGGATCCGGGCATGGGCATGGGGGCTGCGCAGGAAGGCGATATGGGCGCAATGCGCCGGGGTGATGTCGTCCAGATAGCGCCCCGTCCCTGTCGCCGGCCGCCGTGCCGCGGCGCGCGGCAGCGGGGCACCGATCCCCTCGGCCTCAGGCGCCACGGGCTCGCGACCCCGCGCCACATCCTCGATGGCATCGACGATGGCGTGATAGCCCGTGCAGCGGCAGAGATTGCCGGAAATCGCATCGCGGATCTCGGTGCGCGAAGGGTCAGGGTTCTGGTCGAGCAGTTCCACCGCCGTGAGCAGCATACCCGACGTGCAGAACCCGCATTGCAGGGCGTTGCGGGCGACGAAGGCCTCTTGCAGCGCATGGAGCCGTCCCTCGGCGGTCAGCCCCTCGATGGTCTGGACCTCGGCACCGTGCAATTGCGCCACCTGCGTCAGGCAGCCGCGAACAACCTGCCCGTCGACCATGACGTTGCAGGCACCGCAGACCCCGTGCTCGCAGCCCAGATGGGTGCCGGTCTGCCGCCGGTCATGGCGCAGATAATCGGCCAGATGCCCGCGGGTACGGGCATCGACGCGCACCTCCTTGCCGTTCACACGGAAATTCACGATCGGGGCGGCATCAGTCATGCGGCAAGGTCCATCAGCACCCGGCGGGCCAGCGCCCGCGCCTGGGCGCGTTTCTGCTCGGCCGAGCCCGCAAGGCTCGGCATCGGGTCGAGGTCGGCGGCGATGGCTCCGGCCAGGTCCGCCGCCAGCCCAGGCGTCAGCCTCTGCCCGATGGCCCCCTCGGCGGCCGGGCACAGCACCGGCGCGGGTTCGCTGGCAAAGGCGGTCAGCGCGATCCCGCGCACCAGGCCCGCCTCGATCACCGCCCGGGCGACGAAGCCGACACTGGCGAAATCGCCCCGGCGGCGCGTCACCTCGCCAAAGGCGAAACGCTCGTTCGGGCCGGTGCGCGGCCAGCGGATGGCGACCAGCATCTCCTCGGGGGCGCGCAGCGTGTCATAGATGCCAAGGAAGAAATCCCGCGCCGAAACCACCCGCTCGCCCGAGGCCGAGGCAAGCACCAGCTCGGCCGCCATCAGATGCGCCACCGCCGGCATCTCGCCTGCCGGATCGGCATAGGCGATGGAGCCCGCCGTCGTCCCCCGGTTGCGGATCGCCGGATGGGCGACATGCGGCATCACCTGCGCCAGCACCGGCACCTCGCGCGCGACGAGCGGGCTTTCCAGCACCGCGCGGTGGCGGACCAGCGGCCCGAAGACCAGATGCCGGTCCTCGAGCGTGATCCGGTCCAGCCCGGGGATGCCGTTGATGTCGACCAGCAGCGCCGGCGCATCGAGGCGCAGGTTCAGCGCCGCGCCAAGGCTCTGCCCGCCAGCCAGAATCCGCGCGTCCTCGGTCGCCAGCAGCGCCAGCGCCTCGGCCAGCGTCGCAGGGCGGGCGATCTCGGTTCTGGGCGCCTTCACTTCATCAGCTCCGGCAACAGGCTGACCAGCCCCGGGAACAGGATGAGCAACCCCATCACCAGGAATTCCAGCGCCAGGAACGGCAGGACCGCCTTGTAGACCGCCGTCACCCGCAGCTTTGGCCCCGCCACGCCCTGCATGACGAACAACAACAGCCCGAAAGGCGGTGTGATGAGCGAAATCTCCAGCGCGATCAACACGAGGACCCCGAACCACAGCGGGTCGATCCCCGCCGCGCCGACGATCGGCATGAAGATCGGCAGGGTCAGCATCATCATCGACACCTGGTCCATGAAGCAGCCGAGGAAGACCAGCACCGCCAGCATTCCCAGCAACAGCATCAGGGGACCGATACCCGAGTCCACGACCAGACGGCTGATCTCCTGCGTGGCGCCGGTGAAGGCCAGCACCTGCGAAAAGGTGCCCGAGGTGCAGATGATGACCAGGATCATCGCCGAGAAGATCAGCGTCTCCTTCAGCGAATGCACCAGCATCGTCAGGCTGAAACGCCGATAGATCACCGCGGCGATCACCGTCGCCACCACGCCCAGAGCCGCGCTCTCGGTCGCGGTGGCGATGCCTGCGAACATCGAGCCCACGACACAGACGAAGATCAGCGCCAGCGGCAGGACATTCACCAGCACCGGTCTGAGCCGCTCGCCCAGCGTCATCGTCTCGGTCTCGTAGACCGGGGCGAGGGACGGGTCCAACCGGCACCGCAGCATGACGTAGCCAAGAAACAGCACCGCCATCATGATCGCCGGCACGATCCCGGCAATCAGCAGATCGTTGATCGAGATGGAGGCAAGGCTGCCCAGCATCACCGCCAGCCCCGAGGGGGGGATCAGCATGGCAATGCCGCCGACTGCCAGGATCGGCCCGACCGCCATGCTGTCATGATAGCCGCGCGCCTTCATCTGCGGGTAAAGCGACTTGCCCAGCACACCCGCATTGGCAATCGTCGAGCCCGAGAGCGAGGAAAACAGCGTGCCCGACAGCACGGCAACGATCGACAGCCGCCCCGGCACGCGGGAAATCAGTCGGTCGATGGCATCAATGGCACGCTGAGCGAGGCCACTGTGCAGCATGATCTCGCCCATGAGCACGAAGAGGGGAATGGGCGCCAGGGAATATTGCGCCGCTGGCGAGCGCATGTTGCGCAGCATCTGCATGAGGCCGATGTCCCCGCCGAGGAACAGCCAGGCCCCGGCGATGTTGACGGCAATGAAGGCGAAGACAATCGGCAGGCCCAGCATCAGAAGGGCGACGATACCGCCCAGCATCAGCACAAGGGCGAAGATCCATTCCGGCATCTCAGACCCCATGCTGCGTGTAAAGGGGCGAGAGCAGCCGCCCGGCGAAGGTCAGCGCCATGAGCAGCGCCGCCAGCGGGATCTGCCATTGCAGCCACCAATCCATCAGCACGTAGTCACCAAAGACCATCTGCTGCGTCTGGTAGGAGCGCATCAGCACCCTTGTGCCCCAGATGCACAGGATCGCGCAGCAGGACAATCCGATCAGGTCGATCAACCGCTGCACGCCGCGGCGGACGGGCGGCGAAAAGCGTTCGAGAAAGACGTTGATCGACAAATGGGCGTTGCGGCGCAGCAACCAGGGCGCCGTCAGGATGGCGATGCAGAAAAGCCCGATCTCGGAAAAGTCGATCAGGCCCCGGAACACGCCGAAACCCAGCCCCCGCCGGATCGACTCGGCGGCGATGGCGCAGGTCATGAGCGCGAGGATGATCCCCGACAGGACCGCAAGAGCGGTCACCACAAGGTCATAGAGGGCAATGGCTGTCTTCATGTCTCGTCCTGGCTGGAGCCCCGCGGGGCGATCGCGCTCGAAAATCTCTGAAACCCGGCACGGCGCAGCGGAGCGGTCCCCGCGAGACGGCGCGCCTGAACGGTCTGCGGCCGGGCGCACCCGTCTCGCGGCAATAGAGGCCGGATCGGCCAGAGCGCACAAGGGGGCTGCCGGGGGGAAGACGGGCAAAGCGCCCCCTGCCCCGAAGGCGTCGCAGTCGCGCGCGCCCGGGTCAACCTGCGGGCGTTTCGGTGACAAGCTGCGCCTCGAGCCGGTCGAAGAACTCGGCCGACAGCTTGGTCGCCGTCCCCTGGATGAGGCGGGCGCCCAATTGCGCGATCTTGCCGCCGACGGTCACGTCGACGCAATAGTCGATCCGGGTTCCGGCGCCCTCGGGCGTCAGCGTGACCCGGGCACGGCCCTTGGCGAATCCAGCGATGCCACCCTTTCCCGCGCCCTGCAGCACCATGCTGTCATGGGGGTGTTCCTCGTCGAAGGTCACATCGCCCTTGAAGGTCGCTTTCACCGGGCCGATCTTCAGCGTGACCTCGGCCTCCATCCTGGCCCCGGTCGCGATCAGCGACTGGCAGCCCGGGATCGCTTGGCGCAGGATCTCGGGATCGTGGACCGCGGCCCAGACATCGCGCTGGCTAGCCGCGACCAGCCGGCTGTCGGTTATTTCCATGGGAAGTGTTCCTTGTCTGCGGGCCGTTCCCCGCCGCCCCGTGGGGGACGTGGCGGAGTTCGGGGTGCCGATCCAGTTTCGTGTATGCTGTATACGTTATTTCCGCGTGTCAACGATTTTCGCCCGTTTCCTCCGCCTGCGGTGACGCAGATTTCCCTTGCCCGGGCCTCGGGCGAGCTGCCCGGAAAAGCGGCACCGACCAGGGGCGCACGGCAAGGTCAGACAAGCGCCTTCAGCGGAATCGCCGAATCAGCCAGCTTGGCCGGGTCGGCCCTGACCTTCCCCTCGACCAGCTTCTCCAGGAAGCGCCGCTCGCGTCCGCGGTCCAGCAACACGCCACCGGCCACGGCCCCATCGTCGTCAAGCCAGAAGAGCATCTCGCCCCCCTCGCCCCGGGCAACGGTCCGGGCGCCCTCGGCCCATAGTCCCACCACCTGGATGTTATGGCCGAGCTGATCGCTCCACATCCACGGAAGCTCGGCATGCTCGGTCGCCTCTCCGGTGATCGAGCGGGCGATGGCGCGCGGCTGCCGATCAGCGTTGCGCCAGGTTTCCAGCCGCTGTTCGCGACCCAGGTGCGGATTCCAGCTTTCGGCGACATCGCCCGCGGCAAAGACACCCGCAAGGCCGGGCACGCGCCCCGCCGAATCGGTCAAGATCCCGCCCGAGGGGCCGCGATTCGCCGCCGGGACCAGCTCGGACGCGGGCAGGATGCCGATGGCCGAGACCACCAGATCAGCCACCACAACACGGGATTCCCCTGCCGAATCGCGGAGGTGAATCGCCAGGCCGCCGCTGTCTTCACGGATCTCCTGCACGGCGATTCCGGTCAGGACCGTCACCCCCGCCGCCGCGTGTTTCGCAGCCAGCCAGGTGGAGGTTTCGGGCGGCAGGATCCGCGCCATGACGCGCGCGCCCGCCTCGATCACCGTGACCGCGCAGCCCAGTTCGGTTGCCGTCGCCGCGACCTCCATGCCGATGACCCCACCGCCGATGATCGCCAGCCGCAACCCCGGCGTGAGGCGCGCCTTCAGCGCCAGGCTGTCGTCGAGGCTGCGCAGGGTGCGGGCGTGTTCGCCCCCGGGAACCGGCAGGTCGCGGGGCCTGCCGCCGGTCGCCAGCACCAGATGATCGTAGGCGATCCGCTCCCCGGCGGCGGTGATGACACGGCGCCCGGCGCAATCCAGCGCAACCACGGTTTCGCCGGTCCTCAGGTCAATGCCCTGCCAGCCCCCGTCCGGGTCGAGGAAAAGGCCTGCCTCCCCCTCGGCCCCTTTCAACACCGCCTTGGACAGCGGCGGACGTTCGTAGGGGGGGTGCGGTTCGGAACCGATCAGAGTGATTCGCCCGGTGAATCCCTCGCTGCGGAGAGCCAGGGCACAGCGGCCACCCGCCTGCCCCGCCCCAACGATCACCACCACCTCGTCCGTCACTTCGGGCATCGCCTTCTCCTCACATCTGGATTTATCGTATTCCGTATACGCTAAATCTGTCAAGAAGGCGCCGGTCTGATCCGATACTCAGCCTTGCCGTGGCTCGGCGTTTTCTGCCGCCCAGGTCTTGAAGGCCTCACCCGCCTGCGTCAGCAGCATGGTCATCACCGCGCGCGCCTCATCCTCGTTGCCGGTGCCGATGGCCTGCGCGAGCTTCGCCATGCCGTTGACCGAGACCCGGCGCATGTCCGGTCGGCGAAGGGTGTTTATCCGGATGAAATGGATGAAATCCTCATACCGCGCGATGGCCGCGACCAGTTGCCGGTTCGAGACATGCGAATAGATGTCGTCGCGGATCTTGCGATGCGCCTCGACATAGGCGTCACTCTCGCCCGTTTCGTCGAGCGTCTGGTGAATGCGGCCAGCCAGCGCGAAAAGTCGCCCCGCATCGGTCTCGCGCACCAGCTTGGCCACGGCATGCGGCTCCAGCAGCAGGCGAATTTCGATCACCTCGGAAATCTCTTCCGGCGTGAAGTTCGGGAAACGGAAGCCCCGCGTCGCCTGAACCAGCAGCCCGTCGCGCACCAGCATGGCCAGCGCCTCGCGCACCGGCGTCCGCGAGACGCCCAGCTCCTGGGCCAGGTTGATCTCCTGGAACTTGGTGTCAGGATCGAACCCCCCTTCGGTGATCCGCGCCTTCAGCGTCTCGTAGACCTGTTGGCGGAGGTCGGCGACGCGCTGGATGGAATTCATCATGGGAATTGTCCGTTGCTGGGGGATCGCCGCCGTTCCACGGGGACCGCGGCCGCGACGGGACGCGGAAAACGGACGGGACGGGATACGATCACGGGATCGACGTTTCTCGACATGTGGCACGACAGGGCGTTTCAGGCAACCGATGACGCAGCTTTGCGCAGCGCCCGCCGCTTGTCGGCCCGGCATGCAGGTTTCGCTTGCCATTCGGAAATTAACGTATACGGTAGACGTAATCCGCAGAGGAGTTATCCATGACCGCCGCCCGGCTCCACGACCGCTATCCCGAACTCGGCACGGGTCCGATCCCCGTCGCGCCCTATATCGATCCGGCCTATTTCGCGCTTGAGAAGAAGTATCTCTTCAAGAACACCTGGCTGCATGTCGGCCGGGTCGAGGAATTGCCGAAGGTCGGCGATTACATGCTGCGCAACATCCCCGTGCTCGACTCCGAGATCGTCATCGCCCGGGCGCGCGACAAGAAGCTCTACGCCTTCCACAATGTCTGCTCGCACCGTCTGAACAAGATCGCCTATCAGCCGACCGGCACGACGCGGAAATTCTTCTGCAAATTCCATGGCTGGGCCTATGACCTCGACGGCACGCTGACCGGAGTTCCCGACGAGAAGTCCTTCATGGACCTGGATAAATCCTGCCTTGGCCTGACCCGGGTCTCGGTCGACACCTGGAACGGCTTCATCTTCATCAACGCCAATCCAGCGCCCGACACCTCGCTCAAGGACTTCATGGAACCGGTCTATGCCGGCTTCGAGACCTACCCGTTCGACAAGTTCACCGCCTGTTACGCCTGGAATGCGGTGGTCAATTGCAACTGGAAGGTCGCGCTCGACGCCTTCCAGGAGACCTACCACGTCAACTACCTGCACGGCCGCTCGATCGCCTATGCCCTGCTGAAGGACGAGGACGGCAACCTGCACCCGATCGACGGGATCTGCGGTGACCTTCACCGCCGCCTGTCGATTGCCGGTGATCCGGATACCGTCTACGGAAACCCACAAGCCGCGACCGCCGCAGCCGAGCAGGACGTGGGCGTCAACCAGACCGGCCACCGCATTGCCGCCAAGGCGCTGAAAGTGGCGCAGGGTGGCACCCGGCACGACCTGAGCGGCATCAAGCTGCCCGAGCTTCTGAACTGGACGAAACACCCGTCCTGGGCCTTCGACATCAACGTCGTCTTCCCGGATTTCTACCTGTCCTGCCGACCGAACTATTTTCAGGCCTACAACTTCCGCCCGATCTCGCACGACAAGACGCTGTTCGAGGCGCGGGTCTATTACCCCGAGATGGTGACCGCGGGCGGCCGCTTCTATCAGGAATACATGAAGACGGCGTTGCGCGACGTCCTGCTCGAGGATCTGAGCACGCTGGAAACCACGCAAGCCGCCGCGGCGACCGGCGCCAAGCAGGAAATGGTCATCCAGGATTTCGAGCTGATGGTGCGCCACCAGGCGGTGGCCATCGACCGGCTGATCGAAGAGGGCCTGCGCCGCGACGGCCAGCTTCAGGCCGCGGAATGAGGAACCAGACCATGTCCAAACTCCCCCCCGACTTCGCTGCGCTCGAACCCTTTTCCGACTGGTGCCTGCCGCTGGAATCCCAGCGCAACCTGCGCCGCGTGAGCCTGGGCTTTGCCGAGATCAACGCCTTTGCCGAGGCGATGCTGCCCCGGGTCGAGGCGATTTGCGCCCATATCGACGCCCACCGGGCCGAGGATGGCAGCCATGACCCCGAAAGCCTGAACCTGTTCCACATGCTGCTGTCGCTGGCCGAAGTGGCCCCGGCCATCGAATCCTATGACCCCGAGGTCGAGGTGGTCGATGGCTACGACACCCGCAAGTTCGTCCCTGACGAGACGCACAAGCTGCGTCCCGCGATCTGAGGAAGCCGCAATGCCGCAATGCCAGCTGTTCTCCTTCCGGGAGGGCCTCGATGAGGTCGTGCCCGGCGGGCTCAGGATGAAAGCCGTGGTGGGCCAGGCGCTCAGCGTCGGGGTCGTCAATTTCTGCCTGCCCGGCGGCCCCGGCATCGCCGCCAAGGCCCATGCCCATGGCGAGGAGGCGACGCTGCAGATCCGGGGGGGCTGCACCGTCAACCTCGGCTGGTCGGTCGAGGCACCGGAAGGCTCGGTCGAGCTTGAGGAAGGCATCGTCATGCTGATGCCCGCCGAACAGCCCCATTCCGGGATCAACCGTTTCGACGCCGAGGGCGAATGCCTGCGGCTGAACGTGGTGACGCCGCCGCGCCAGGAATATGGCGCCAGCGGCAATGCCAAACCCTTCTATCCGGGCGCACCGGAGGCCAGGGAATGAGCTGCAGGATCCACGACAGCGGCCTGGGTGCCGCCCCCTTCGCCGTCCGGGGTGCCGCGCTCTCGGTCGCCATGGAACGTCTGCCGGTCGGAGCATCGGCGGCGCTCTCGGCCCGGGGCGGGCCCGAGGAGATGGTCGCGCTGCTGGAAGGCAGCGCCACGCTCAGGGCCGACGACGGCGAGCATGCGCTGGTCCCCGGCACGGGCGTGCTGATCCCGGCCGGTTCGGCGCGCGAATGGACCATTCTGACCCCCGCCCTCGTGTACCGCGTCAGGGCCGCCGGATGAGCGTCGAAGACCGCCTCGCCCGGATCGAGGCCCGCGCGGGCATCGAGGCCGTGATGCAGGTCTATGCGGCGGCGGCGGATGCGAAATACACCGCCCGCCACCGCAAGGCCGCGCCCAAAAGGGTGGCCGAGGCCGCGCGCGCGCAGGCTGCCTGTTTCACCCCGGACGCCGAATGGCAGGCCGGCGGTTTCGGCGGCAGCCTGCACGGCCGCGCGGCGATCGAGGATTTCTTCCGTGAAGGCCCTTGGTCCTTTGCCACCCATCTCTATACGGCGCCGCAGATCGAGGTCGCGGGCACCGCAGCCGACGCCCGCTGGCGCCTGTGGGAGCTGGGCGTCCGCGACGAGAGCAACCCTGCCACCCAGGGCCATGTCACGCTGTTGACAGGCGTGGTCCGCCAGAGCTGGCGCCTTCTGCCCGAAGGCTGGCGCATCGCCGTCATGGCCTTTGACCAGCTCCATGCCCTGACCCTTGCCACCGACACAGCGGCGCTCAGCTGCCTCATCCCCGCCGGAGACACCCCGTGACCGCAACCTGCCCCGCGCCGAGTACCGCGCCCGACCCGGCGCCCGCTGCCGCCTTTCCCATCGCCGACACCGCCTGCCGCGTCGTTTCGAACGAGCCGGTGAACGCCGAATACCGCCTGCTGCTGGCCGAGGCCGGTCCCGCCGCGCTGACCGCCGAAGCGGGTCAGTTCTTCCAGCTCAAATGCCCGCCGACGACGCTGGACCGCCCCTTCCTGCGCCGCCCGATGAGCGTCTATCGCATCGACCGGCAGAATGGACAGATCGGTTTTCTCTACAAGGTGACCGGCAAGGGTACGCGCGGCCTGTCCACGCTGGTGCCGGGCGACACGCTCGAGGCCATCGGTCCCCTGGGCCTGGGTTTCACCCTGCCCGCGGGGACAAGGCATGTCCTTCTGGTGGCCCGGGGCGTGGGGCTCGCCACGCTGACGCCGCTCGTGCAGATGGCCCGCGCTGCCGGGGCCGAGGTCACGGCGATCCTCAGCGCCCGCAATCCCGCCATGGTCATGTCGCGCGACGAGCTGGCCGCGCAGGGCGCCCGGGTGATCGAGGTCACGGACACGGCGGGCGACAGCGACATGGCGCAGGTCGAGGCGCTGCTGCGGCGCCTTCACGCCGAACAGCCCTTCGATTTCGCCGCCACCTGCGGCTCGAACCGGCTGCTGCAACTGACCAAGGCGCTGAGCGCCGAATGGCAGATCGCGGGACAAGCGGCCATGGAGGCCTTCATGGGCTGTGGCATGGGCATGTGCTATGCCTGCGTGCTGCCCGTGACCGCCCCCTCCGGCGAAACCATCTTCAAACGGGTCTGCCGCGAAGGACCTGTCTTCAGCATCGAGGAGGTCCAGTCATGGTAGACCTGTCCGTCCAGATCGGCAGCGTCACGCTGCGCAACCCGGTGATGCCCGCCTCGGGGACCATCGCCGAGGGCTTTGCCGAGATCGTCGACCTCGGCCGGCTGGGCGCGATCGTGCTGAAGACCATCACCCCCGACATCCGCCAGGGCACGCAGCCGCCGCGGGTGGCCGAGTTCACGGATGCCACGCTGTTCTCCATCGGCATCCCGTCCAAGGGACCGGATTACCTGCTGGAGTCGACCCTGCCGGTCTATGCCGGTTTCGGGGTGCCGGTGGTGGCCAGCGTCTCGGCCGACAGCGTCGAGGATTTCGGCACGCTCGCTGCCTATATCTCGGCCCCCGGTGTTGCGGCGATCGAGGCCAATGTCTCGTGCCCGAACCTGCGCGCCCATGGTCAGGCCTTCGGCATGGACCCCGAGGCCACGGCCGAGGTGATCCGCGCCATGAAGGCCAGGACCGACACGCCGATCTGGGCCAAGCTCACCCCCAATGTCGGCGACATCGCCCAGATCGCCCGGGCCGCCGAGGCCGCTGGCGCCGATGCGCTGGTGGTGTCGAATGCGCTTTTGGGTATGGCGGTCGATGCCGAGAACATGCGCCCGCGCCTTGGCAATGTGATTGGCGGGCTCACGGGCAACGCGGTCAAGCCGGTCATCCTGCGCATGGTTCACCAGGTGGCGCAGGCGGTGTCGATCCCGATCATCGGCTGCGGCGGCATCGCCAATGGCGAGGACGCGGTGGAATACCTGCTCGCCGGGGCGACCGCCGTGCAATTCGGCACCGTCAACTTCATCGAACCGGCGGCGATGGAGGACGCCATCGCCTGGATCGAGGCCTATTGCCGCCGCCATGGCGTCACCGAGGTCCGCGCCCTGACCGGGGCCATGAGCCCCCGCCACGACCAGAAATCGCCCCTGCAAAGCGCCGTTCTCTGAGGATCCGATGAGCGACTGGACCGAACTTTGCCCCACCGATGCCCTGCCCGAAGGCGAGGCAAGGGGCTTCACCATCGACGGGCTCAGGCTCTGTGCGGTCAATGACGGGACCGGGATCTTCGTCGTCGCCGACCTCTGCACCCATGGGCAGGCTTATCTGTCCGACGGGTATTTCGACGCCGAGGAATGTGTCCTCGAATGCCCGCTGCATGGCGGTCTCTTCAGCTACCGCGATGGCTCGCCGCAGGGCGACCCGGCGGAAAAGCCCGTCCGTACCTTTCCCATCCGGGTCGAGGGCGGCCGCGTGATGGTGCAGCTATGACCCGGCGCGTCGTCATTCTCGGCGCCGGGGGCACCATCGCCATGGCGGGGGCTCATGCCTATGACTGGGTCGATTACGGCGATACCGGGATCATCAACCCGGTGGACGAGATCGTCGCTGGCATGGATTTCGGGCTGCCCGGCGTGACGCTGGACCTGCGCAGCTTCCGCATGCTGCCCTCGACCGGGATCACGCCCGAGGACTGGCTGGATCTCGCCCGGACCATCGACACGCTCTGCCACGCGGACGCCCCCGCCGGGATCGTGGTGACCCATGGCACGGCGACGATGGAGGATACCGCCTTCTTCCTGCATCTGACGCAACGCGCCGATGTGCCGGTGATCCTGACTGGCGCACAGCGGCCGCCGAACACCGAAGGCTCCGACGCCGCCGCCAACATGCGCCACGCCATCGCGGTCGCCGCCAGTGGCACCCTGCCGGGCGGCGGCTATCTGGTGATGGACGCGCAGATCCTGCCCGCCGACCGCGCGTCCAAGACCGCGAACCACGCACTCGATGCCTTCGAAGCGCCGAGCAGCGGCCCCTTGGGAGCGGTGAACGCAGACGGATCGCTGACCCTGTTCGCCGCGCCGCTGCCCAGGCCGCAGGTCTTCGCCCTGCCGCGGGCGCCGCTGCCCCGGGTCGGGGTCGTCCTTTCCTATCCAGGTGCCGGGGGCGAGGTGGTCGAGGCGCTGACCGCCTCGGGTGTTGCCGCATTGATCAGTGCCGGTTTCCCCCCCGGCCGCCCCACCCCCGGCGAGCGCGCGGCGATGCAACGCGCCGCCGGGGCCGGGGTGTTGGTCGTGCAATCCTCGCGCGCGCCCCGGGGCCGGGTGCCCTTGCAGCGCTGGAATACCGAGGCCGGGATCCTCTCGGGCGGCGGTCTGTCGCCGGCCAAGGCCCGGATCCTCGTGATGCTGGCCTTGGCCGAAGGAATGACGCCGGCCGAGATCCAGGACCTCCTCCTGTCCTGGTAGCGCGATCGGCGAGCCGGGCCCGGGTCCGGCGCCGCGGCGTGGCGGTGCAGGGACGGCCTTTGCCCCTCCGCGGGCCTGAACCGCTGCTGACATCCATGACAAGGCCGGCGCAGGGTTGCCCCGCGCCGGCCGTGCCGGGACCCTAGCCTCAGCTGTTGTCGGGCGCGCGTTGCAGCATGCCCTGCCCGCCCGTCGCCCGCGCCGCCTGCCGGACCACCACCATCGCCACGACGATGATCAGCGTGCCCGAAAGTGCCAGCACCACATGCGGGGCGACGGCGGCAACGGCGGCGCACAGGAACAGCGGGCGCAGCCAGCGGGCGGGGGTATTGCCCGCCACCCCCTCGACCGAGACGGCCATGGCCGCGGTCGCCGCCACCCCGCCGATCACCGCCAGCGTGTTGGCGAGGGGGTCGGCCAGCAGCATCAGCCCGGGGTTCCAGACGAAGGCGAAGGGCATCAGGAAGCCGACGCTCGCCAGTTTCATCGCGTCGAAGGCGATGCTGAACGGATCGGCCCGGGCTATCGCCGCCGCCGCCAGCGCCGCCACCGCGATGGGCGGTGTCAGGGCCGAGAGCACGGCAAAGACCAGCAGAAACATGTGGCTTTGCAGCAGCGGATAGCCGAGCGCCGCCAGCGCCGGTCCGACCAGAACCGCGGCCAGGATATAGGCCGAGGGCGTCGGCATCCCGAGGCCGAGGATGATCGTCACCACCGCGGCGATGACCAGCGTCAGCAGCGCATGCCCGCCGCTGACCGACAGGATGACGCTCGCCGCCTTCATGCCGAGCCCGGTCATGGTCAGCCCGCCGATCACCAGCCCGGCCGCGGCGCAGGCTCCGGCCACGGGCAGGATGCTCAGCGTCGTCTCGCCCAGCCCCTCGATGATCTTCCACAGCGTGAGCCGCGTGCTGGGCAGGATGGCCGAGGCCACCACCACCGACAGAACCCCCATGCCTGCCGTCAGGTTGGGCGAATAGCCCGCGACCAGCACGCCGACGATGATGGCGATGGGGATCAGGAACACCCAGCCGGTGCGGAAGGTCTCGGCCGCCGAGGGGATATCGCCTTCGGCCGGGCGCAGATCCTCGTTCACCGCGCGCAGATGCACCTGCAGGAACACGCCGAGGTAATACAGCAGCGCCGGAACCAGCGCCGCCATGATAACCTCGCGATAACCCACATTGGTGTATTCGGCGAGGATGAAGGCGGCCGAGCCCATGATTGGCGGCATCAGCGACCCGCCGGTCGAAGCCGCGACCTCGACCGCGCCGGCAAAGCGCGCCCGGTAGCCGAGCTTCTTCATCACCGGGATGGTGATCGACCCGGTGGCCACCACATCCGACGTGGGCGAGCCCGACATCGTGCCGTAGAGCCCCGAGGCGATGACCGCCACCTTGGCCGGGCCGCCGCGGGTGCGGCCGGTCAGCAGCGTGGCCAGCGAAAAGAAGAAATCGCCGCCGCCCGCCTTGGCCAGGAAGGTGCCGAACATGACGAAAAGGAAGACGTAGCTGGCGACCACCTTGATCGGCACGCCGAACAGGCCGTCTGTGGTGAAGACCAGGATATCCAGCAGATACGAGAATTCGTCCACGCCGTGGCCGAAGGGCGGGGGCAGCAGGCTGCCGAAAAGATTGTAGGCCAGAAACAGGCTGACCACGAGGGTCAGCGCCAGCCCGGTCGTGCGCCGCGTCGCCTCGAGCGTGAGCGCCAGCAGCAGGCTGCCAAAGCCGAATTGCGCCGGCGTCAGCGCGTCCAGCAGGCTGATCCGCAGCGAGATCGTCTCGGCCGAGGTGAAGAAGAAGATGCCGCAGGCCAGGCTCAGGCCGCTGAGCGCCCAGTCGTAGACAGGCACCCGGTCGGGCGCGTTCGGCGTGGCGCCGATGGCGATGAACAGCAGCGTGAAGATCCCGTTGACGAACAGGATCCCCAGGATCAGCGGGTCCGAGATGGTGAAGATATTGGCGTAGATGACCCAGAGCGAGAACAGCGCCGCGGCAAGGACCAGCAGCCTGTTCCAGCGGGCCGCAAACACGCGTCTGCGGCCCGTGGAAAGTAGCGCGGACATCATTCCGCCAGCAACCCGGCTTCCCGGTAGGCAGCGGCGGCACCGGGGTGGAACGGAATGACGCTGGGCGTCGCCAGCAGCTCGACCGTCAGGTCGGCCATCGAGGAATGGACCGCGCGCATTTCGTCCAGATGCTCGATCAGGGCGCCGGTGATCGTATGGGCCACCTCGTCGCTGAGCTGGTCATGGGTCAGCAGCAGCGCCCCCAACGCGGAACTCGCCACATCGTTGGGCTGGTTGGAATAGCTGCCGCCGGGGATGATCATCCGGCCGGTGCCGTATTGGGCATTGGTGGCCTCGATCACCGCCTCGGGCACTTCCAGCAGCACGACATCGCTGTTTTCGTCGACAGCGCGGAAGCTCGAATGCAGCACGAAGATGCCGTTGGTTATCATGTCGAGGCGGCCGTCCTGCATCAGCTCGGCCTGTTCGCTCGACCCGGCCCGCACCAGCTGCCCGCCATTGGCCGCCAGCGCCTCTTCGGTCACGCCCGCCTCGGCCAGCATGAAGAGCGCGAGGTCCGAGGTGATGTTGCCCGGCCGGTTGATCCCGATCCGCAAGGGCGCGCCGCTGGTGGCGATATCGTCAAGGCTGTCGATGCCGTATTGTTCGGCGACACCGCGATCGAGGAAGAAATGCATCGGCGCCCAATTGTAGAGGTAGCCGATGGCGCGCAGATTCTCGATCGGCTCGCGGAACGGGGCGCTGCCGGCCAGGGCCACGGTCGCCTCGGCGTCATGGGACAGTCCCAGATCGACGCGGTGACTGGACAGAAGGCCGATATTGGCGAAACCGCCGCCGGTGGATTGATAGGTCACGACCGAGGCGGGATCGGCCGCCTTGGCGACCCGGTCCAGTCCGACGCCGACCAGCGACCAGAGCCCGCCGGGGCTGGCGCCCGCCAGGTTGAGGTTCACCGCCTGAGCCTGGGCGCATCCGGCAGACAGGGCGACCGCGAGGGCGGTCACCAGGGGTTTGAAAGTCATGTCATCCTCCCTTTCAGACATGGTCGTGGCGATGGACCGGCCCTGGTCGAGACACTCCTCCCGGGTGGTCCGGCTGCGTCTTCCCGTCTGATTCCCCGGCGCGCGTCGCATGGTGACACAGAGCGTCCGTGCAGGCGAAAAGATATAACTTAGACATCTATTTTGTAGCGAGGAACCTTTCTTTGCGTCAAGGGGAAACACCGGGGACTTGACATTTTATCATTGTTTTTCATTGATATAAGCCGGATTTCAGCCGCCAAATGGACACCCCGCCCGGCCGGTTTCCCGGCAGGCGCTCCCCCTCCGCCCCGGCAGCAGCCGGGGCCCTCCTTCCCGTTCGGCGCCGCTCTATTCGGCGGCGGTGCTCGTGACCTCGCGGACCAGCGTCCGCCAGTCGACCTCTTTCGGATAGATCCCCTCGCGCGAGGCGATGCTTGCCTGCGGCGTGCGCGGCTCCTCGGTGCCGATGGCGCGGCCGCCTTCGGCGACACTGCGCGCGGCATCGACCATCAGCCGGCGGAATTCAACGATGGCCAGATCCGAAGCGCCCAGCGTGTCCGAATGCCGCTCGACCCGCGGGCCCATGCTGACCCACATGGCGATATCCTGGTTGGGAATCCCCTGGATGCCGGTGAAATTGCCCGCTGCCATCGCCTCGCGGTCCTGCAGGAAATCGTTCTCCAGCGTGCGGAGCGGGCGCCATTTCGGGTCCAGATCCTCGCCCGGAACGGCATGGTTGAAACGGCGCCATTCTTCGGTCGTGGGCGTCTTGCGGTCGCCCCAGGCAATGAAGTGGAAGGCGGTTTCGGTGTCGTTGATCGGCACGATGACCGAGGCGACGTTATAGGCGTTGTTCGGCGGGATCAGCGAATAGAAGGGCGCGATGAATTCGGTGATGCGCAGGTAGTTATGCGTGGCCGCGTTGCGGATCGGGGTGCGGATCGCGGCGTAATGGAAGCCGTAGCGAGTCGTCTCGGTCTGCATCCGGGGCGAGCGGTCGGTCGAGGGGCGATACCAGCTCTTGTCATCGGCCGAGGCGCTTTCGACCCGCGCGGGCTTCATGTCCGAGGAATGCAGCGACGAGGAATGGGCGCTGTCGATCTGCCCCTCGTGGATCTGCGCCCAGTTCGCCGGCACGCGGATCTTGAGGATGGCGATATCGGTGTCTTCGGTCGGGGCGAAGGCGGGCGGCATGAAGGCGGGCATCGCCTCCTTGTCGCCCAGCCAGGCCCAGACGAAGCCGCCCCATTCCTGCGTCGGATAGGCGCGCGCCTTCACCTTGTTCTTCAGGGGGCTCGCCTCGGGTTCCGAGGACATGGCGACCGTGTTGCCGTGAACGTCGAATTTCCAGCCGTGATAGAGGCAGCGCAGCCCGCATTCCTCGTTGCGGCCATAAACCAGCGAGGCCTTGCGATGCGGGCAGAGTTCGTCCAGCAGGCCGAGCCGCCCTTCGGTATCGCGGAAGGCCACGTATTTCTCGCCCAGAACCTCGACCCGCAGGGGCTTGCCATCGGGCACGGCCACTTCCTCGATCAGGCAGACCGGCACCCAGTGCTGGCGCATCAGCCGCGCCATCGGCGCGTCGCCGGTCACGCGGGTCAGCAGGTCGTTCTCTTCTTGGGTCAGCATTGCTTGGGTCCTTCTGTTCCGCAACCGCCCGCCGGAAGGGGCGGCTGCAAGCCTGTTGACAGATAATACTTAGCTATCTAAGTCTTTCAAGGAATTTCTGAGCGGAGGATGCATGTTTGATTTTCCAATCGCGCTGACGGTGGCCGGACGGCGCGACCTGACGCCCTCGGTGGTGGAGTTCAGGCTGGCCCGCGCGGATGGTTCCGCCCTGCCCCCCTTCGCCGCGGGCGCCCACCTGACCCTGCGGACGCCTTCGGGCGCGATGCGGCGCTATTCGCTGGTCAACGAGGGCACGGCGCCGACCGACTACGTGATCGCCGTGAAGCGCGAACCCGACTCGCGCGGTGGCTCGCGGTCGATGCATGACGAGGCGCTCCCCGGCGTCACCCTCGACGTGACCGAGATGGAAAATACCTTCGCCCTGACCGAGGCCCCCGATTACCTGCTGGTCGCTGGCGGTATCGGCATCACGCCCCTTTATGCCATGGCGCAGGAGCTTGAACGCCGGAGCAAGCCCTTCACCCTGATCTATTGCACCCGCAGCGCCGAGGAGACCGCCTATCGCGAGGCTCTGGCGCAGGCCTTCGGCGCCCGGGTGCATTTTCACCATGACCAGGGCGATCCCGCGCAGGTTTATGACTTCTGGGACCATTTCGCCGAACCCCGCCCGCAGCACGTCTTCTGCTGCGGCCCCAAACCGCTGATGGAGGAGATTGCCGCCCTGACCGGCCACTGGCCCGAGGGCCGGGTGCATTTCGAGGAATTCCGCCCGGTCGAGATCGTGCGCGCCACCGATCAGGCCTTCGAGGTGGAGCTGAAACGCTCGGGCCGGGTGATGAATGTGCCCGCCGACCGCTCGATCCTGGAGGCCCTGCGCGAGGCGGGGGAGCGCACGGTCTCCTCCTGCGAGAGCGGCACCTGCGGGACCTGCAAGACCCGGCTGCTGGCGGGCGAGGCCGATCACCGCGACATGGTGCTGATGGACGAGGAAAAGCCCTCGCATATCATGATCTGCGTCTCGCGCAGTCAGGGCGGGAGGCTGGTCCTTGACCTCTGAGCCGATCCGGCTGGGCGTCGCCGGGCTGGGCCGCGCCTTCGTGCTGATGCTGCCCAGCCTCCGCGCCGATCCGCGGCTGCGGCTGGTCGCCGCCGCCAGCCCCTCCCCGCGCGAGGCCGCCGCCTTCACCGCGGAATTCGGCGGGCCCTGCCACGCCGATGTGGCCGCGCTCTGCGCCGATCCGGGGGTCGAGGCGGTCTATGTCGCCACCCCCCACGCCCTGCACCGCGCCCATGTGATCGCCGCGCTGGAAGCCGGCAAACATGTGCTGGTGGAAAAGCCGCTGGCGGTGACGCTGGCCGATGGCCTCGCCATGGTCGAGGCGGCGCGAAAGGCGAACCGGCATCTGATCGTCGGCCCCAGCCACAGTTTCGACGCCCCGGTCGCGCTGGCCCGGCAGATCATCGACAGCGGCGAATTCGGTCGGCTGCGCATGCTGCAGGCGCTGAACTACACCGATTTCCTCTATCGACCGCGCAGGCCCGAGGAATTGCGCTCGGACCAGGGGGGCGGCGTCATCTTCAGCCAGGGGATTCACCAGATCGACATCGTGCGCCTGCTGGCCGGGGGGATGGTCACGCAGGTCAGCGCCATGACCGGCGCCTGGGACCCCCAACGCCCCGCCGAGGGCGCCTATGCCGCGCTGATGCACTTCGCCAACGGCGTCTTCGCCTCGCTCAGCTATTCCGGCATGGCGCATTTCGACAGCGATGTCTGGATGGGCAATGTCGGCGAGCTGGGCCACGACAAACCGGCCGACAGCTACGGCGCCGCCCGCCGGGCGCTGGCCAGCACCACCCCTGCCGATGAGATCGCGCTGAAGGAGGCCCGCACCTTCGGCGGCGGCCATCAGCCCGCGCCCGCGCGGCATCACGAGCATTTCGGGCCGATCCTCGCGCTGTGCGACCGGGCCGACCTGCGGCTGACGCCCGACGGGGTGGAAGTCTCGGCCGACACGAGGCGCGAGTTTCGCCCCTGCCCCCTGACCGCCGCCCCCCGCGCGCCGGTCCTCGACGCGCTGGTCACCGCGCTGCGCGAGGGCCGCGCGCCGGTTCAGACCGGAGCCTGGGGTCTGGCCAGCCTCGAGGTCTGCCACGCGATCCTCGCCTCGGCGGCCAGCGGCCAGCCGCAGCGCCTTTCCCATCAGATCACCACAGGGATGGAACCATGACCAATCTTTCGCTTTCGCTCGCCATGGGGGATTACGACCGCACCCGCCCGCTCGTCGACGGCCGCGTCGCCATCGACGGCGTGTCGCCGATCCCGATGCTGCTGAGCCCGGAAGAGATGTTCTTCCGCGCCTTCCGCCATCAGGCCTTCGACATCTGCGAGCTGTCGCTCTCGTCCTATGCGATCTCGGTCGCGCGGGGGGATGCGCATTACGTCGCCGTGCCGGTCTATCTGAGCCGGGCGTTCCGCCATACCTCGGTCTATATCCGCACCGACCGCGGGATTCAGACGCCCGCCGACCTCAAGGGGCGGCGGATCGGCATCGCCGAGTATCAGCTGACGGCGAATGTCTGGGTGCGCGGGATCCTTGCGGAGCATTACGGCCTCGACCCGGCCGATGTGCAGTGGGTGCGGGGTGGCATGAACACCTCGGGTCGGCCGGAGAAGATCAAGGTCGCGCTGCCCGACAGCATCCGCATGGAGGCCGCGCCCGAGGGCCGCTCGCTCAACGACCTGCTGGTCGCGGGCGAGATCGACGGCTTCATCGGCCCGCGCGCGCCGCGCTGCCACGACGAGGGGCATCCGCTGATCGGGCGGCTCTGGTCCGATACCGTGGCCGAGGCGTCGGAATATTTCGGGAAAACCGGAATCTTCCCCATCATGCATGTGCTGGGCCTGCGTCGCAGCCTGGCCGAGGCGCATCCCTGGCTGCCCGGCGCGCTGGTCAAGGCCTTCACCCGCGCCCGCGATCTGGCGCAGGAGGCACTTGCCGATACCTCGGCCACCAAGGTGACGATGCCCTTTGTCGAGGACACGCTGGCCCGCGCGCGGCGGCTGATGGGTCCCGATCCCTGGAGCTATGGCCTGGGTCAGAACCGCGCGGTGCTGGACACCTTCCTGCGCTATCATCATGAGCAAGGCCTCTCACCCCGCCGCGTCACGCCGGAGGAGCTGTTCCACCCGGCCTCGGTCGAAAGCTACAGCCTGTGAGCGCGGTCTTGGAACTGGACTTCCGACCCGGCGAACTGGTCGAGATCGCTCTGCCCGATCGTCTGGCGCATGTGCAGGTGACGCATCTGCACGCCAGCTATCCGCCGGTGGTGCGGGTGCTGGAGAATCGCCCTCGGACCCGGTCGGACGATCCGGCCATCATCGCGGCGGGGGCGACGGCCTTTACCGCGATGCTGCCGCTGGGGTCGGTCCTGATGCGGTTGGGGCTGCCGGCGACCCGGCTCGGCGTGCAGACGATCCCGGCCAGAGACGCGGGTTTCCCCACCTTCCGCATGCCGATCCGGGGACGGTCGGGCGAGGTGCTGTACTGGTGGCTGTGGGATGGCATTTCGCTGCGCTACGAGGTGGCGCCCGGTACGGATCTGGACGCCCTGCCCCTGCGCGAGGTCATGAGCGCCGAGGATTTCCTGGCCGGTCTGACGCGCTGAGCCTCAGCCCGCCAGGAAGCGGTGGAAACGCCGGTGCAGCCAGGGCAGCGTCCAGGCGGTGTTGATCCCGGTCAGCGCCAGCGCCACCACCAGCAGCGACACCGGCCGTGGCAGCCCGCCGATCAGGGGGTCCAGCCCGTAAACCAGCAGAACCAGCGCCGGAAAGACCGCCAGAAAGGCGATGAGCCATCGCTTGTGGAAGGGAACCGGCCGCGGTGCCGGGGTCAGATCCGGCTGCACCTCGGCGAGTCCGGCAAGTGCCTGCCGCAGTGTCGCACCGCTGACCCCCTCCGCCAGAACCAGCCAATGCCCGCCGATCTGGCACCAGTCCCGGGCGGGCACAGCCGCCGGGTTCAGCGCAAACAGGATGGCGGAAACCCGGTCACGATTGGCGAGCGGAACGAGGAGGGGGACGGGTTTCATGCACAGGCTCGACGAAAGGCAGCTTGGTTCGGCGCGGTTGCCGCGCCTTATCTTCGATATCTAAGTATTGGCAACCTGCCTGCCAGTCAAGGTGACTTCCCCTCCGACGGGCCCGACAGAAAATACCCGGTGCGCCCGGTCCTGATGTCCAGTACGTTGAAGACCTTGCGACATTTAACCGGAATCAGGCCATGCAGGACGGCGCATCAGAGCTGCACGATGACGAGAGGCTGGCGCGGCTGATCCGGCTATCCGCGCGCGGGTTCAACCGGGCATTGTCGCTGCGCCTGCAACAGCATGATGTGACCTTCGGGCAATGGATCTTCCTGCGCATCCTGTGGGTCGAGGACGGGCTGTCGCAGCGCGAACTCAGCCAGCGCGCCAATGTGACCGAACCCACGACCCATACGGCGCTGAAAAAGCTCGAACTTCAGGGGCTGATCCGGCGCGAGAATCCCGACGACAACCGCCGCCGCCAGCACACCTATCTGACCGAGCAGGGCAAGGCCCTGCGCGCGGTCCTCGAACCGCTGGCGATCGAGGCCAATGAAGTCGCCGCCGAGGGCCTGTCTGCCACCGAGCGCGAGGATTTCCGCCGCTACCTTCTGATCCTGATCCGCAATCTGGAACGCGACGAGGCCGAGGCGTCGAAGAAGGGCCTGAAAGTGCCGCCAAAGCGGGGCTGGACCGGCGACGTCTGAGGGCTCAATGCGCCAGGATGCGGCCCAGGAATTCGCGGCTGCGGTCATGGCGCGGATGGTCGAAGAACTCGCCCGGCGGCGCCACTTCCAGGATCTGGCCCTGGTCCATGAATACCACGCGGTCGGCCACCTGTCGCGCGAAACCCATCTCATGCGTGACGCAGATCATCGTCATGCCGTCTTCGGCCAGCGTGACCATGGTGTCCAGCACCTCCTGCACCATCTCGGGGTCCAGCGCCGAGGTGGGCTCGTCGAACAGCATCAGACGCGGCCGCATGCACAGCGCGCGGGCAATCGCCACCCGCTGCTGCTGCCCACCCGACAGCTGCCCCGGATATTTGTCCGCCTGATCGGCGATCCGCACCCGGGCCAGCAATTCGCGCGCGCGGCCCTCGGCGGTGGCCCGCGACTCGCGCAGGCTGCGCATCGGCGCGAGGATGCAGTTCTCCAGCACGCTCATATGCGGGAAAAGGTTGAAATGCTGGAAAACCATGCCGACCTGGCGGCGGATCTCCTCGACCTCGCGGGTGGCGGCGCGGCCCTTGGCGGCCGTGCCCAGACCGTCGAGGGTGATGCTGCCCTCCTCGAACCCTTCGATGCGGTTGATGCAGCGGATCAGCGTCGACTTGCCCGATCCCGAGGGGCCGCAGACCACGATCCGCTCACCCCTTGCGACCTGCAGATCGACATCGCGCAGTGCGTGGTAGGCGCCGAACCATTTGTTCAGGCCGCGGATGGACAGCAGGGGCGTGTCCGGCTGGGTCATCACGAGCGATCCCTTGCGAGGTCGCGTTCCAGCCGGGCGCTGAACCGCGAGAGCGAGAAGCAGAAGACGAAATAGATCAGCCCGGCAAAGAGGTAGACCTCGATCCCGAAGCCTTGCCACAGCGGATCGGCCACGGCGCGCTTGGCCGCGGTCATCAGGTCGAAGATCCCGACCACGACGACGATGGCGGTGGCCTTGAAGAAGCCGATGAAGACGTTGACGATGCCCGGAATGACGATACGCAGGGCCTGCGGCAGGATCACGTCGCGCATGGTCTGGGCATAGGTCAGCGACAGGGCCGAGGCGGCCTCGTATTGCCCCGACGGGATCGCCTGCAGACCGCCGCGGATCACCTCGGCCAGATAGGCGGCGCCGAAGAGGGTGAAGGCGATCAGCACGCGCAACAGCTTCGACACCTGCCAGGATTCGGGCAGAAACAGCGGCATCATCACGCTGGCCATGAACAGCACCACGACCAGCGGCACGGCGCGGGCGAATTCGATCAGCCCGACCGAGGCGGCCTGCAGCATCGGGAAGCGGCGCTGCTGGCGGGCCAGCGCAAGGGCGATGGCGACCGGGAAGGCAAGGCCCAGACCGAAGGTCGACAGGATCAGCGTGACCGGCAGCCCGCCCCATTGATCGTCGCCGACCGGCGCCAGCCCGGCCACACCGCCGCGCATAAGGACCAGCACGGCGGCCAGGACCAGTGCCCAGATCACCCCCAGCGCCGGACGCCAGAGCGCCTTTTGCACCGACAGTGCGTAGAGCGCGATCATCAGCAAGCAGGCAAGGCCCGGCCGCCATTGCAGGTCAAAGGGATAGAGACCGAAGAGGATCAGGCGCACCTTGTCCCCGATCACCGCCCAGCAGGCCCCCTCGGCCCCCTCGGCGCGGCAGGCCTGGCTGGCGTCCAGCGTCCCGGTCGGACCGAAGACGGCGTTCAGGACCGCCCAGTCGAAAAGCGTCCAGGCCGCCAGCCCCAGCAGCACGACCAGGACCAGGGTCCAGACCGTCGCGCCGGGCGCATAGAAGAAATCCTCGGCCAGGATCTGGCGAAGACCCCGGCGACGGTCGGGCGCGGGACGGGCAGCGGCCTCGGTCTGGGCAAGGAAGCGGGTCATCGGCGGTCACCCCAGCTCAGCCGCGTGTTGACAAGGTTCATCAGCCCGCTGAACCCCAGCGAGACCAGGATGAAGAACCCGGCGATCACCGCCATCACCTCGACCGCCTGCCCGGTGTCGAACAGCACCGTGTTGCCGATGCCGACGATCTCCTGATAGCCGATCACCACCGCCAGCGAGCTGTTCTTGATGACGCCGATGTATTCATTGGCCATGGCGGGCAGCGCGACGCGGATCGCCTGCGGATAAATGACCGAGCGGCGCACCGTCGCCCCCGGCAGGGCCAGCGCCATCGTCGCCTCCCATTGGCCGCGCGGCACCGACTGGATGGCGCCCCGGATGATCTCGGCCAGAAAGGTCGAGGTGTAGAGCGTGAGCGCGATGACGAAGGCCGCCAGCTCCGGCGAGATCGAGACCCCGCCGTTGATCCGAAAACCGGCAACGGCGGGCGTCGACAGATCGGGGATCCGTCCCAGGACCAGCCAGGGCAGCGCCATTGCGGCAAGAGTCAGCAGGGTCATGACCGCGCTGCCCGGCGACCAGCGCCCGCCCCGTCGGCGCAGGAATATCAGCGCAAGACAGGCGATCAGCCCGCACAGGCCCGAGAGCAGCCATCCCGCTTCCGCCACCGGACTCGGCAGATAAAGACCGCGGTTGGTCACCAGAACGCCCAGCACCGGCTGCGCCTCGCGCGGGGCGGGCAAGGACAGGACCAGCGCGTAGCTGAGCGAAATATGGATCAGCACCGGGACGTTGCGCACCAGCTCGATGGTGAACAGGCAGCTGCCGCGCAACAGGCGGTTGCGCGACAGCCGACCCAATCCCAGGCCCAACCCGAGGATGCTTGCCAGCACGATGACCATCGCCGAGATCTTCAACGTGTTCAACGCACCGGCCCAGAGGGCGAGGGCATTGCTGTCCTCGCCCGGCGTGAAGGCGAAGGGCGCATTCGCCAGCGCGGTGCGGGCGGGCTCCCCCAGAAAGGCGAACCCCGTCTCGATCCCGCGACTGCGCAGTTCGGCCCCGGTGATGGCAAAGACCCAGAGCAGCGCCAGCCCCACCAGCGCGAAAACCAGCGCCTGTGCTGCGGCGGAACGCCATCGTCCGGGGGCTTTCGCCATCATCGCCCGACTGCCGGTCAGCGCATCGGATAGGGGTATTGCAGCCCCCCGTCGCGGGCGAGGCGGTTGGCCCCGCGGTCGGCCCCGGTCCGGCCGAAGTGGCGCTGCCACATCTCGCCATAATTGCCGACTTGCGCCACGATGTCATGCGCCCAGCTGGATTGCAGACCCAGCGCCTGGCCCAACGTGCCGTCCATGCCCAGGAAGCGGCGGATGGCGGGGCTGGATTCGGCGCCGAAGCTGTCCACATTCTCGGCCGTGATGCCCAGGTTCTCGGCGTTGACCTGTGCAATATGGGCGTAGCGGACGATGTCGAACCACAGCGGGTCACCCTTGCGCACCGCGCCGCTGAGCGGCTCGGCGCTGATGATCTCGGGCAGGACGGTGTAATTCGCGGCGTTGTCACCCAGCGAGGCGCGGAAGCTGATCAGCGCCGATTGGTCGATCATGTAGACATCGCAGCGACCGGCGAGGAAGGCTGCGCGCAGTTCCTCGCCCTCGGCGAAGAGGACCGGCGTGAAGCTCATCCCCTGCGAGGTGAAATAATCGCGCGCTGTCACTTCGCCCGGGCCCTGGATCGAGCAGACATTGGCGCCGTCGAGTTCGGTCGCCGAGGCGACGCCCAGCGAGGTCGGCACCAGAAAGCCGGTGCCGTCGAAATAATTGGTCGAGGCCATCTGCACGCCGGAATCCGTCTCGCGCGACATGGTCCAGGTGAGCTGGGCATAGAGCACGTCGATCTCGCCCGTCTGCAGCGCGGTCAGGCGCTGCGCCGGCACCAGCGGCACCCAGCGCACGGCATTGGCGTCGCCCAGCACCGCGGCGGCGACGGCGCGGCAGGAATCGGCGTCCATGCCCTGCATCACGCCCTGCGAATCCGGCAGCGAGAAGCCGAAGCTGCTGCCGATCACACCGCAGGCGACCTCGCCCCGGGCGCGGACCGCGTCAAGGGTGGGTGATGCCTGCTGCGCCGTTGCCGCGCCCGCCGACAGCATGGCGGTCGCGCCGGTCAGCGCGGCGGCCAAGGTGAACGTCCCGGTCTTCAATGGCATGGTTATCCCTCCCCAGTGCCTGGTCGAAACCGGCGCTCCGGCATTCGACTATTTGAGAAATTCCAGTCTTCATTTCTACGTTTTGTAAAAGACTGGCACGCAAGGTCGAATGCGTCAACACAAACTTCGACGCCATGGCAAACTTGGCTGCGAAACTCTACTCTTTGTCGAGGTAGTTGTAGATCGTGTGCCGGGTGACCCCCAGCCGCTCGGCTGCCATCTCGACGCTGGCGCGGACCAGGAACAGGCCCCGGTCGTTCATCAGCCGCACCGCCTGCGCGCGTTCCTCGCGGCTGAGATTGGCGGGCGTGGGCGACACGGCGGCGATGCTTTCTTCGATGATCTTCTGCACCATCGCATCGACCGAGACCGCAGCCTCGGTTTCGGCCTCGGCGGCGGCGACCATGGGCTGCGCGAACAGCCCGTCGACCAGCTGTCGCAGCTGGACCAGACGCGAGCGGTCGGCATTGGCGCAAAGCGCGGCGAAGGCCCGCCCCTTGTCGTCGCGGAACATCAGGCTGAGCGAATCCAGCGCGCGGCCGTCCGGCAAGCGGGTGTGATAATCGGCGATGACGGTGCAGGCCTCGTCGACCTCGCCATTCTCGATCAGCGCCTTCAGCCCCTTGTCGTCAAAGGGTCCCGAGATGATCGCGCTGCCGATCCCGCGCCCGCTGATCCGCCCGTTCGAGATGGCGACGACCGAGGTATCGGGCCGCGACAGGTCATGCAGCACCAGTTCCAGGTCCGGCCCCAGCAGCGCGCTGGTATGGTTCACCACCCATTTCAACGTCGCGATCACAAGCGCACATTCCCGCGGGCTGGACGGGATCGGAACGGCGTCGGCATTGGTGGGCACGGGGTCGGGCCTTTGGTTCAGGATCACACTCATGGGGCGACCGCCACGATCATAGACAGCTCGACCGGAAGATTCATCGGCAAAGCGTTGGTGCCGACAGCAACCCGGGCATGGCGCCCCGCCTCGCCCAGCACCGCGACCAGCAGGTCCGAGGCGCCGTTCATCACCAGATGCTGGTTGTAGAAACCGGGGGCTGAGGCGACATAGGCGGTCACGCTCTGGACCGACAGGATCCGTGACAATTCGCCCAATTCGGCCTTCAACGCAGCGAGGGCGTTGAGCGCCGTCAGGCGCGCCGCCTCGATCCCGGCTTCAAGGCTCACCTCGTCGCCCAATTGCCCGGTCAGGACGGGCGCGCCCCCCTTCAGCGGGCCCTGTCCAGACAGATGCAGCAGCCCTTGGTGCTGACGGGTCGGAAGATAGGAGGCCAGCGGTGCCTGCGCCGGCGGCAGAGCGAGGCCAAGTGCGGAAAGTCGGTCTTCGGGGGTCATGAATCCTGTCCGGCGAGGGCGACCAGCGCCGCGCAACAGGCAGCGAGATCGTCGGATGAATTGTAGAAATGCGGCGAGAGCCTGAGCATGGCGCCGCGCGGGCTGGTCCGGATGCCCTGTCTGTCCAGCGCAAGGGCGGTTGCCTCGGGGTCAGGCAAGCGCAGCGCGACGATCCCGGCGGCGGCATCCCGGGGCGTGGCGACGCTGAACCTGGCCTCGCTGAGCCGGGCGGTGAGTTCGGCCTGCAACTGCGCCACGCGGGCCTCGATCCGGCCATGTCCCAGAGCGTCGAGATAGTCGAGCGCGGCGCCAAGGGCAAAGATCCCGGGGTAATTGGCGTGCGAATGGGCAAGGTGGCGCGAGGGCGCGGGATTGGCGTAGCCACGTTGCCGCGGCTCAAGCCGGGCGCGCAGGCCCGGGCTGACCGTGCTGAGGCCAAGGCCGAACCCGGCCAGCGTCCATTTGAAGAAGGACGTGACATAGAGATCGGCCAGCGAGGCATCGACCGGCACCGCCCCCACCGCATGGACGCCATCGACGGCGAGGATCGTGCCCTCGGCCCGGCAGGCGGCGGCGAGGCGGGGCAGATCCACCCGCGTGCCGGTCTCCCAATGGACATGCGAGACGGCCAGCAGGTCGGCGCCCGGCAGGGCCGCGATCAGCGCCTCGGTGCGGGCGGCTTCGTCGGGGACCGGAACGCGGATCACCCGCGCACCCCGCGCCGCCAGCCCGTCGAGCGCCGCCTTGACCGAGGGGAAATCGTCCTCGGGCACCACCACGCGGTGACCCGCCGTCAGGGGCAGCGCCTGCATCGCCCGGGTCAGCGCATCCGTGCTGCTCGAGGCGAAATCGAGCCAGTCGGGCGCCACGTTCAGCAACCTCGCCAGTTGACCGGCGACCCGCTGGCGCTCGGCCATCCAGAGCGGTTGTGCGTCATAGCCCTGCGCCAGCATCTCGGCATACATCCGCGCCGCCGCCTCGCCGGTGCCGGGCGCCGCGAGCCCGGTCGCCGCCGTGTTCAGATAGACGCAACGGTCGAGATGCGGGAAATCCCGGCGGATCCGGTCGACATCAAGGGTTTCGGCCATGGGCACCAAGCCTCGGAACGAAGGCGCCATCGGGCGCGGTTCCGGAAGACTGGCACAGGGCCGGAGTCGAGTCTACAAAAAGTTGAATGATCGACAGTCTGTGAAATATCCTGGGCTAGGTGCCCTCGGCCTGGGCTTCCGCCTGATCCAGTTCGCGACGCAGGCGGGCTTCCTCGGCCGCCTTGGGCGTGCTGAACCCGGCGATCAGCAGATAGACCACCGGCAGCAGATAAAGCGTGACCAGCGTGGCCAGCCCCAGCCCGCCGACGATGACCCAGCCCAGAGCCTCGCGCGCTTCGGCCCCGGCGCCCTGCGACAGGATCAGCGGCACGCCCCCCAGCACGGTCGAGACCATGGTCATCATCACCGGCCGCAGCCGGATCACCGAGCCTTCCATGATCGCATCGCGCACGCTGCGCCCCTGATCGCGCAGCTGGTTGGCGAATTCGACGATCAGGATGCCGTTCTTGGCCATGATGCCGACCAGCAGCACCAACCCGATCTGGGAATAGACGTTCAGGCTGCCCCCGGTCAGCAACAGCGCCAGCAGCGCGCAGGCCAGACCCAGCGGCACCGTGGACATGACGATGAAGGCCGAGATGAAACTCTCGAACTGCGCGGACAGGACCAGGAACACGATCAGGATGGCGAAACCGAAGGTCAGGAAGATCCCGGCGTTGGTCTCGCCCAGCGTCGCGGCCTCGGCCAGCGGCACGATGCGGCTGCCGGCGGGCAGAACCTCGGCCGCCAGCGCCTGGACCTGCGACAGCGCGCTGCCCAGCGACAGGTCGTCCGTCAGGCTGGCGCTGATCGGGATCGATCGCATCTGCGATTCGCGGCCCAGTTCCGGCGCCACGGCGCGTTCCTCCAGCGTGACGAAGGTCGAGATCGGCACCATCTGCCCCGAGGCGGTGCGCATGAAGACCCGTTCCAGATCCGAGGGGTCGTTCACCGGATCGGCGGTGGACATGAGCTGGATGTCATGGCTGCGGTCACCGATGAAGACCGTGCCGACAGTGCGCCCGTCCAGCACCGCCTGCAGCGCCTCGCCCAGACCGGCGATCGAGATGCCGAGGTCCGAGGCGCGCGCGCGGTCCACCTCGATGAAGAGCTGCGGCTGCGTGGTGTCGTAATCGATCCGCACCTGGCCGAAGGCCGGATTGCGCTCCATCGCTGCGACAAGCTCGCTGGCCTGCGCGGCCAGCGCGTCATAGCTCGGGCCGACGATGGCGAAGGAAAGCCCCTGCCCTGCCCCGCGGATCCGCAGGCTGTTCGGCTGCATGGCGAAAGCACGGACACCGATCACCTGACGCATCAAGCCGTTGATCTCGCCGACAATCTCCTGCTGGCTGCGGGTCCGCTGGTCCCAGGGTGCCAGCGTCATCACCATGAAGCCGGAATTCGTCGACCCGCCGGCCCCGGCGATGGAGAAGAGGTTCGTCACCTCGCCCGAGTCCATCAGCGGCTGCAGCAGATCCTCGACCTCGCGCATCGCGGCGGCGGTATGGTCCAGCGAAACGCCCTGCGGCGCCGAGATGCGCAGAAGGGCGACGGCGCGATCCTCGGGCGGGGTCAGTTCCTGATGGATCAGCCCGGCCGAGAGGAACGCGCCGCCCGCGAAGAGCGCGCTGGCGACGATCACCACCATCGGTGCGGCCAGCGCCGCTTTCAGCGTCACCCGGTAGAAACCGGCCAGCGCATCGCCCAGCCGCTGCATCGGGCCACGTTTCGTCGGCGCCTTGTGGTCGCGCAGCAACCGGCTGGCCAGCACCGGGCACAGCGTCAGCGCCACGATGGAGGACAGCATCACCGCCATGGCCAGCGTGAAGCCGAATTCGCGGAACAGCCCCCCCGCCTGCCCCGGCAGGAACGACAGCGGCACGAAGACCGCGGCCAGCGTCGCGGTGGTGGTGACGACGGCGAAGAACACCTGCTGCGTGCCCAGAACCGCGGCGGCGCGTGCGCCCATCCCCTCGGCCCGGCGGCGGACGATGTTTTCCAGCACGACGATGGCGTCATCCACCACCATCCCGGTGGCCAGAACCAGCGCCAGCAAGGTCAGGATGTTGATCGAGAAACCGACGATCCAGATCGCCGCCAGCGTGCCGATCAGCGCCACCGGCATGGCGATGGCCGGAATGAAGGTCGCGCGCAGGTCCAGCAGGAACACATAGATCACCGCGATGACGATCAGCGTGGCAAGCGCCAGGGTCGAGATCACCTCGTCCAGCGCGCCCTGGATGAAGGTCGCGTCATCCGAGGTGATGGTCAGCGAGACATCGGGCGGCAGCAGCGGGCGGATCTCCTCGACGGCGCGGGTCACGGCGGCCGAGATGCTGAGCGTGTTGGATTGCGCCGCGCGGATGATGCCCAGACCGATCCCGGCCTCGCCATTGGCCCGCAGGATCGACTCGCCCAGCCCCGGCCCCATGCTGACCTGCGCCACATCGCCCAATGTCACCCCATCGGCCAGCACCAGCGCCTCGAATTGAGCGGGCGTGGTGATCGCGGCGGTGGTGCGCACCACCAGCGACTGGCTTTCCGAAGCCAGCGAGCCCGCCGGCGCATCATAGGACACGGTCGAGACGGCATCGCGGATGCTGGCCAGCGACAGGCCCCGCGCCGCCAGTTGCCGCATGTCGATGTCGATGCGGAACACTTCCTGCCGGTTGCCATAGACCTGCAGGTCAGCCACCCCTTCCGCCGACAGAAGCCGGTCCTGCACCAGATCCTCGATGATCCGGGTCAGATCCTGGGGGCTGCGCGTGGCCGAGGTCAGCGACAGCCGCATCACCGCATCGGCATTCGCATCGGCCTTGACGATGCGGGGCGCGTCGGCCTGATCGGGCAGGCTGTTGGTGATCCGGGCGATGGCGTCGCGCATGTCGGTGGCCGCCACATCGAGGTCCGTCGAAGTGGAAAATTCCACCGTCACTCGGCTGCGGCCGAAGCGCGAACTCGACGAAATCGCGCTGACGCCCGAGACGCGGCCCGCGGCGCCTTCGATCAGGGCGGTGATCTCGCGGTCGATGGTTTCGGGCGCGGCGCCGGCGTAATTGGTGGTGATGGTGATGACCGGGCGGTCGACGTCCGGCAATTCCCGCACCTCGCCGCCCAATCCCCCGGCGATCCCCGCCAGCAGGATCAGCGCGTTCAGCACGAAGGCCAGGATCGGCCGCCGGATCAGCGTGGCGGTGCCCGACAGATGCGCGCTGCGCTCGATACGGGTGGCCATGGCTCAGCCCTCGCCCTGCAGGGTCACGGGGGCGCCGGGGCGCACGGACTGCACCCCCTCGACGATCACCAGATCGCCGGGCTGGAAATCGGCCTCGACCATGACCGCCTGATCGGCGCGTTGCAGGATGGCGATGGGCAGGCGGGTCGCCACGCCCCCGCGCACCACCCAGACGAAAGCGCCCTCGCGGCTCCATTGCACGGCGAGCGGATCGACCGAGGCCGCCGGGATCCCCGGCAACGCGATGCGGATGGAAAAGGCCATGCCCGCGCGGAGCCGGTCCTCGGTGTTCTCCAGCCGGGCCTGAACCCTGAGCGTTCGGCTCGCGGCATCGACCCGGTTGTCGATCGCGCTGACATGGCCGGTCACCCTGCCCTGCCCGCCCGCGAGGATCTCGGCCTCGACACTGTCACCCATGCCGACACGGCCGACCATGCTTTCGGGAAGCCGGAACTCGACCAGCAGCGCGCTGCGGTCGTCGATCTGGGCGATCTCGGTCTGGGTGCCGACCTGGGTGCCGGGTTCCACGTTCAGGATGCCCAGCCAGCCGTCGATCGGCGCCAGCAGCGTGCGCTGGGTGAGGTCGAATTCGGCCTGTCGCAGCCCCAGCTCGGCCTGACGCACCGCCAGCTCCGCCTCGCGGATCTGCACATCGGTCGCAGCCCCCGAGCCACGCAATTGCTGCACCCGGTCGCGCCGGGTGCGGGCGTCGTCCAGCACCAGCCGGGCGCGCTCCAGACCGATCTCCTCGGCCTCGCTGTCCAGCCGCAGGATCACCGCCCCCGCCTCGACCCGCTGGCCCGATTGCACCAGAACCTCGGCCACATGCCCGGGCGTCTGGGGATAGAGCGTCACCGAACGCAGCGCCCGCCCATCGCCGATGGCCGCAATGGTATCGGCGACGCGCCCCTCGCCCGGCGGTTCCGCGCGGACCATGGCGCCGCCCCCTGCCCCGCGTGGCCGTCCTGCGTCCTGCGCCGCGGGTTCAGCCGCCTCGGCCGGGATGCCCACCTGATCCATGACCGGACCCAAGCCCCAGGAGCGCAGCAGACCGGCTGTCCCCGGCACCCAGAGCGCGGCGGCCCACAGGGCACCGCAAAGCAGCACGAGGCTCAGAAAGAGCTGTTTCCAGAATGCCATGAGCCGGTTCCGCCGTCATCGAGATACGAAATAGGTGATATCAGGTACGATGACATGAATGCACGTCGCAACAAGGTCAATTCGACTGTCCTGTCGAAGGGTTGACCGGGTGGCGGCGCCTCAGGCCGTTTCGCAGGCGATCTCGACGCTGGTGATCGCCGGATCGACACGCCGGGCCGCGGCCAGCAGTCGCCCGGCCAGATGGGTTCGCACATAGCTCGCCTGATAGCGGCCCCGGGCCACAAGCCTGAGCACGCCTTGCGGGCCCGGTTCCTCGCCCAGACCCTGCAACCAGGCGCGGGCGGTGTCGCCATCGCTTTCGGCGATCAGCTGCAGGACGCGCGGCCAGAGGATCCCCTCGGTCGCGGGCAGCGGGAAGCGCACGATCTTGGGATCGGGCGCCGGGGCCGGTTCGGCCGGGGTGAGGCGCGCGGCGAAATCGGGGCCGACAATGGCCCAGACCGGGCGGGTATCCTCCATCAGCCGCTCGATCCCCAGCCCGTATTCGGCCACCCTGCCCCGCGCCGCCTGCCGCTTCAGCCGCAGCCAGCCGCGTGCCCGGTATTCGGCCATGGCGCGCTTGACGGTGCGTTCGTCCACCGCCCAGAGTTTCGCCAATTCGCTCTGCGCCACGGCGAGCGTATCGCTGGCCCAGTTGTAGCGGGCGGTGATGGCCACCATGAGGCGCAGCACCAGCCGCTGCTCGCCCGGTGTCGCGGCAAGGCCCATGGTCCCCAGCGCCGTCAGCAGATCGTATTTGCGCGCTGCCGCCCCGTTGCCCAATGGTCTGACGGTACTCATGCCTGTCCCTTCGCTGTCCCCGATTCGGGGATGCTGCTCTGCTCTCGTCGGGTCTTGGTGCCCATTGTCCGGGATATGGCGCAGAGCTGTTGGCCTTCTCGCCAGCCATCCCAACGCTATTCCCGGTATGACGGGAATTTACGTTGGGAGCTTCGATGGTGTCAACGATTCTGTGACCGGGGCAATTCAGACCCCAAAACCAGATTTGAAAAATCCGGTTTATAGGTATTGGGGGACATCTTGACTGTCCCCTCAATGGCCGCCGCTTGTCCCCTCAAATCCCGGAACGGGCGCCGAATTGTCCCCCAATCCGTTTTCAGGGGGCGCCGAGCGCCGGTCAGCGATCCCCGCTCCGTCGGTTGCGCGCCCGAATCAGGACAGGGCAGAAACGCCTGCGAAGACAGGAGGAAAAGCCTGTTCCGTGTCCCCGCGGGGACAGAATAGCGGGAAACGTTGTTCAGGGGAACTTCTGGATTTGCGTTTTCCGATATTCCGCGTAAATTCCCGCCATCGAGCAAACAGCGTTGAGCGACCATGTACACACACGAAGACCTGGCGCGCCTGCAGGCGCAATCGTTGAAAATGCAGGGCTGGATTCGCCAGCAAACCTTCTCGCCGGAGAATGAGAAGACCCTGCGCCGCTTTTCCAGCTGGGAGCTGGGCGAGCTGATCCTCAAAGTGAATCAATCGACGCTGCGGGGCAAACTCGCGGCAGACCCCTCCCTGCCCCAGGGTCTGGTCGAGGAGGACGGGCGGCAACGCTGGTTCACCCTCGACGAGATCAACGAGATCCGCCGCCGGCTGCGCATCAACCGCCAGTCGCTGCTGCCGGCGCGTCCCGCTGGCAAGCGGGCGCTGCGCGCGGCCATCGCCAATTTCAAGGGTGGTGCCGGCAAGTCCACCGTGGCGCTGCATTTCGCCCATGCCGCGGCGCTGGACGGCTACCGCGTGCTGACGGTCGATTTCGACCCGCAGGCGACGCTCAGCCATTCGATGGGCCTCTCGGACGTGGCCGAGGAATTCACCGTCTGGGGCATCATGGCCCGCGACCTCACGCGTGAGACAGAGCGGATGAATTCCTCGACCCGCGGTGCGCAGAGCGGCACCGCCCTGCCCCAGCGTCGGCTCCCCGCCTCGATCACCGAGATGGGGCTCGCCGATCTGAGGCTTGCCGATTTCATCAAGCCGACCAGTTGGCCGACCATCGACATCGTGCCCAGCTGCGCCAATGCCGCCTTCGTGGAATTCGCCAGCGCCCAGTACCGGCACCTGAACCCGGAATGGTCCTTCTTCGCTGCGGTGTCACGGTTCCTCGATCAGCTGCCCGCGGACAGCTATGACCTCATCATCTTCGACTGCCCGCCCGCCATCGGTTACCAGTCGATGAACGCGGTCTTCGCGGCGGACATGCTCTACATCCCCTCGGGCCCCGGCTATTGGGAATACGATTCGACCACCTCCTTCATCGGCCAGCTGTCCGAGGCGCTGGAGGATCTGAGCCGTTTCTCCGGCATTGTCCCCGCGGGGACATTCACCCTGCCCAAGACCTTCCTCGATGTCCGCTTCCTGCTGACCCGGTTCGAGCCGAACAACGATCTGCACCGCGCGATGCAGGAGGCTTTCGGCAAGGTCTTCGGCGACCGCATGGCCGAGCACCCGATAGAGCTGACCCGCGCGGTCGAGCAATCGGGGCGCTTCCTGTCCTCGATCTACGAGATCGACTACCGGCAGATGACCCGCGAAACCTGGCGCCGGGCGCGGCTGTCCTTTGACCGCGCCTACGAGGAATTCCGCACCCATGCGCTGAAAGCCTGGGACCAGATGGGGGGTGAGGCATGAGCAAGCGGCGCATCTTCGACATCGGCTTTCCGGGCGACACGCCGCCGGTGGCCGAGCCTGCTGTCCCCGCGGGGACAGAGGCGCCCAGCAGGCGGGGCCCGATGGCCTCGGCCATCTCGGAGAACGCCGAGGCCCTGCGCGAGCGCGCCGAACTTGAGGCGCGGATCCGGCAGGAAAATGATTCGCTCGCTCATGAATTCGTGCGGTTGCGGCAATTGGGGCTGGTCGTCGATCTGATCCCGCTGGACCGCATCCGGGCCGACGAGATCACCCGGGACCGCTCGGCCGAGCGGGATGAAGAACTGGACGAGCTGAAGGAATCGATCCGCGAGATCGGGCTTTCCAACCCGATCCGCGTCGTCCAGCGCGGCGAGGGGTATGAACTGGTCCAGGGCTTCCGGCGGCTCACGGCGTATCGGGAGTTGCTGGCCGAAACCGGCGACGCGGCCTATGCCACGATCCCGGCCGGGCTGGTGCCGCCGGGCGAGGGGATCGAGCTGCTCTACCGCCGGATGGTCGATGAGAACCTGGTTCGGCGCGACATCTCCTTTGCCGAAATGGCGGAGCTGGCGCGCGCCTATGTCCGCGATCCGGAATGCCCGGCGGGGTCGCTGGACGAGGCGATCAAGACACTCTTTGCCTCGGCCAACCGGCAGAAGCGGATCTACATCCGCAACTTCGCGATGTTGCTCGATGCGATCGGCGAGGAGCTGGCGCATGCCCCGGCGATGCCGCGGGCGCTGGGATTGTCGCTGTGGAAGCGGGTCGAGAAGGAGCCGGGCTTCGTCAACCGGCTGGCCCGGCGCCTGCGGGCCGAACCCGAGCGGGACGCCGAGCGCGAGCTGTCCTTGCTGCGCGTCCTGGCCGATACGCCCGAGGCAGCGCCTGCGACCGGGGGCGAGGTCAAGCCGCGCAAACCCGGCGCCAAGACCACGCTGCGCGTCGCGCACGGGGCACAGATCGCGCAATGCACGGCCTCGGACGGGCGCGTCGAGCTGCGGCTGCCGCGCGACTTCTCGGCCATCGACCGGCTGCGGTTGGAAAAGGCGGTTGCCGCCTTTTTCGCGGCGCTCGATCAGTGAGTGTCCCCGCGGGGACAGATCGTCGGGGGGACAGATCGCCGGGGGGTCATTCCCCCAGCAGATCCGTCGCCGGATTGGCGCTGATCTCGACATCGGCGTAATAGCGCTGCGCCTGCACCGCCGAGCGGTGCAAGGACAGCGCCATCGCCGCGGCGAGCGGCGCGCCGTCCAGAGCGGCCTGCGTCAGGAACCCCGCACGGAGACCGTGCGGGGTCGCAAAATCCTCGGGCAGACCAGCCAGCGCCAGCCTGTGCCGCAGGATCACCCGCAGCGCGTCGGGGGCGAGGCGGCGGTTCAACACTCGGTCGCTGCGCGAAACCGGGCGGAAGAGCGGACCGTCGGTCAGGCCCGTCGTCTCGATCCAATGCACCAGCGCGCGGGCGGCGGGCCCTTTGAGCGGCAGGCGCGGGGCGTCACCCTTGCCGGTGGTCTTGGTCTCCAGCAGCCGCAGCCAGATCAGCCCCCGGGTCTTGAACGGCCTGAGGTCCACATCCGCCAGATCCAGCCCGGTGACTTCGGAGCGGCGCCGTCCGCCCGACGCGAAGGCCAGCGTCAGCATCGACCGGTCCCGGATGCCCCGCAGGCTGTCGTCGCAACTGGCCAGCAGCGCGGTCAGCACCTCCCGGGTGACCGGACGGGGCGACTTGGGCCTACGGGGACGGGCCAGCGCCTTGCGGGCCTTCTGGCGGGCCTGCTGCACCAGCGGCGCCGAGAAGGGCGAGGGCAGGTTCCGCATCCGGTGGAAGGCCCGCCAACTGGCGATCCGCCGGTCCAGCGTCGAGGGGGCAGGGGGCGTCAATGCCCGGCGCAGTCCCTGGGCGATCAGCGCCTCGGCCGCGTCCCGCGCGGGACCGGTTGCTCCGGTCAGATCCTCGGCATGGTGCAACAGGAAGCGCAGGGCGACGGTTTCATCCTCGGGCCAGGCGAGGGGGCGGGCGTAGACCGCCTGCTTCCAGGCGGCGATATAAGCAAGGTCGCTTTCCCAGGCGCGCAGCGTATTGGCCGGCGTGCCCCGGCGGTAGAGGTCGGTCAACGCCGCTTCGTCGTCCGACGAAAGAGCGGAGCCCGGGATAAGGGGCAGAGGCATGGGGCACCTGATGGCGAAAGCGGGCAGGGGGAGGGCGTTCTGGACGATTTCAGCGCCCAGCCTTGCGCATTTTCTCGCTCGGATCAAGAGTCACGATAAAGGATACTTATCGTGAGTAACTGGTCATACCAGCATCCACCAATGTGATGCTCAAAGTATCAGAATTATGCGCACTGAAGATCGTATGTTCTGATGCTATTGAGCGATTGAAATCCGCCGCACCCACCCTGGTTCCCGGTTCCGAGCCTCACGGCTGGACAACCTCGACGCCGGGCGGGTAGCGTTCGGCCCTCAGGCGGGGGAGGGAATTGCGTCATGGGCGCGGGCGGAACACCGGGGCAGGACCCCTTGGCCAGCGCCAGCGTTCTGGTCGTCGATGACGAGCCTGGGATGCGCCATTTTCTGGTCAAGACGCTGGAGCCGCTCTGCCGCCGGGTGGACGAGGCGGCGACGGCCGAAGGGGCCTCGGTCCTGCTGCGGCAGCGCCAGTACGATGTGATGGTGCTGGACAACATGATGCCCGGTCAGCGCGGCCTCGACTGGCTGGCCGAACAGCGGTTCCGGGGCGGGTTCGGCGATACGATCATGATTACCGCCTATGCCGATCTGGAAACCGCGATCGAGGCGGTGAGGGCGGGCGTATCGGATTTCGTGCTGAAGCCCTTCCGCTCGAATCAGATCCTGACCGCGCTGCGCCGCTGTCTGGAGATCGCCCGGCTCCGGCGCGAAAACCGGCTTTTGCTACGCGAGCTGGAGACGGTCGGTCTGGGAAAACGGCGACGCACGGAGCTGGTCGGCGCCTCGGCCGCGGTGTCCGAGGTGCGGACCCTGCTGGAGCGGGTGGCAAATGTGCCGACGCCGGTGCTGCTGACCGGCCCCTGCGGGTCGGGCAAGGAAGTCGCGGCCCGGCATCTGCACGCGCGCTCGGCCCGGGCCTCGGGGCCATTCGTCGCGATCCAATGCGGCTCCATCCCCAATGAGATGATCGAGGTGGAGCTATTCGGCCATTCGGCGGGCGCTTTCCCCGGGGCCAAGGATGCGCGCGAGGGGCTGCTGGCCTCGGCTGCCGGGGGGACGGTGTTTCTGGACGAGGTCGCCGAACTCAGCCCCGGGGCGCAGAATGCGCTCTTGCGGGTGCTGGAGGATGGCGTGATCCGCCCCGTGGGGACAGAGCGCGACCAGCAGCTGGATCTGCGCTTCGTGCTGTCGTCGAGCCGCCCGCTGTTGCCCGCGGTGGAAAGCGGGGCCTTTCGCGAGGACCTCTATTTCCGTACGACGGTGGTCGAGATCGCCATGCCATCGCTGCGCGAACGGGGCACCGACATCCTGGAGCTGGCCGAACTGTTCCTGAGCGAGATCTCGGCCGCGCATTCGTTGCCGAAGCTCGACCTGTCGCCCGCTCTGCGATCCGCGCTGCTGCGGCACGACTGGCCGGGCAACATCCGCGAATTGCGCAATTTCATCGAACGCTCGCTGATCTTCGGCCATTTCCCCATCGAGACGCTGAGCGCGCCGTCGAGCGATGCGCCGATCACGCCCTTGGAAGATCTTGAGCGGCGCGAGATCCTGCGGGCGCTGGATCTGACCGGCGGCAACCGGAGCGAGGCGGCGCGGCTTCTGGGTGTTTCGCGCAAGACCATCGACCGGAAATGCGCGGCCTGGGGGTTCTGAATGGAGCGGCAGAAGCGCTGGATCACTTCGGTGCGCGTGCGGCTTCTGGTCATCGCGCTGTTGCCGATGGTGGTGCTGCTGCCCCTGATGCTGGGCGGGACCATGTGGCGCTGGTCGGGCAAGATCGACGACATCCTCATCAACAAGGTGACGGGCGATCTGACGATCGCCGATCAATACCTGCGCCGGTTGGTCGAATTCTCGGGGGAGCGGGTCGATGCGGTGGCGCGTTCGACCGATCTGCGGGATGCGATCACGGCCGAGGGGCTGGCGGCCTTTCTTGAGGGGGAGCGGCAGCGGCTGGGCCTCGATTTCCTCTATCTGGCCGATGCAGAGGCCGCCGGGCGCTGGCCGGTCGTCACCGCCGCATTGAATGGCCGCTGGCACAGCGCCGTCGACATCTTCACGGCCGAGGACCTGTCCGCGCTGGACCCGGCGCTGGCGATCCGCGCCGCGCTGCCGCTGGTGCCGACCCGCGGCGCCGTGCCGACCGAGCGCAGCGTCGAGAATCGCGGGATCGTCATCCATTCCGCGGCGCCCGTGCGGCTGCCCGGGGGTGGGCTGGCGGCGCTGGTCGGGGGGACGCTCCTGAACCAGAACCTCGGCTTCATCGACACAATCAACGACCTCGTCTACCGCGAGCAAAGCCTGCCCGAGGGCAGCCAGGGTACCGCCACGCTGTTCCTGGAGGATGTGCGCGTCTCGACCAATGTGCGGCTGTTCGAGAATGTGCGCGCGCTCGGCACAAGGGTTTCGGCTGAGGTGCGGGCGCAGGTACTGGATCAGGGGCGGATCTGGCTGGACCGGGCCTTCGTGGTGAACGACTGGTATATCTCGGCCTATGAGCCGATCGTCGACAGCTTCGGCCAGCGGGTCGGCATGCTTTATGTCGGCTTTCTGGAAACCCCGTTTCGCGAGGCCAAGCGCAATTCGGCGCTGGCCCTGACCGGGGCCTTCCTGCTGATCGCACTGATGTCTATCCCGATCTTCCTGCGGTGGGCGGGCCGTATCTTTCTGCCGCTCGAGGGGATGAACCGCACGATGGCCCAGGTCGAGGCGGGGGACCTTCAGGCGCGCAACAACGTGGACGGCCATCCCGACGAGATCACGCAGGTGGCCGCGCATCTGGACACGTTGCTCGATCAGGTGCAGGCGCGCGACCGCGAATTGCGCGACTGGGCCGAGAGCCTGGAAGCCAAGGTCGAGGAACGCACCGCCGATCTGCGCGAGGCGAACCGGCAGATCGAGCGCACAACCGAGCGGCTTATCATGTCCGAAAAGCTGGCCACGGTGGGCGAGATCACCGCCTCGGTCGCGCATGAAATCAACAATCCGGTGGCGGTGATCCAGGGCAATCTGGACCTCGCGCGCAGCATCCTGGGCGAGGCGGCCGCTCCGGTGCGCGAGGAATTCCGGCTGATCGACGATCAGGTCTACCGCATCAGCGTCATCGTTTCGAAACTGCTGCAATTCGCCCGGCCCGAGGATTATTCCGGCGCCCGCACCCTGATCGTCCCCGCCGATGTGGCCCGCGATTGTCTGGTCCTGACACGGCGCCAGCTGGAGGCGGCGGGAATCCGCGTCGAGACCCGGTTCGACAGCGCCGGGCAGGTCAGCATGTCGCGCACCGAGCTGCAGCAGGTGATCGTCAATCTGGTGCTGAACGCGGTCCATGCCATGCCCGAGGGCGGGGTGCTGAGCGTCGGCACCGAGGCGCGGGACGGGCATCTGGTCATCACGCTGGCCGATACCGGCACCGGCATGCCGCCGGAGGTCCTGTCGCGGATCTTCGATCCCTTCTTCACCACCAAGCAGGCGCAGGGAACCGGGCTGGGCCTGTCGATCAGCCAGCAGCTGGTGGGGCAGGTCGGCGGCCGGATCTCGGCCCGGTCCGAGCCCGGCAAGGGCACGCGGTTCGAAATTTCTTTGCCCCTCGCCCCGGGCGGGTGATCCGGTCACTTTGACGCAAATCGGCGCGGTCGGCGCGGTGCCCGCGGGACAGAATGTCCCAAACGGGGCGGGCCGGGGCATGCGCAGGCGGACAGAATGTCCGATATTGCCAATCTAAGTCATTGTTATTTATGTAGAAAATTCTTGACAGGAAAGGTGCGGACGGTGCCATTCGTCTGTGGCATGCCGTCGCATGCTGCCACAGGGACCCGCGGTAGGAGGCCGCGACCCCGGGGAACCGACAGGGAGGATCGAGAATGAGCAAAGCGTCAGGGGGCGCGCTGGGGTTCTTGCACAAGAGCCACATCGTCGCCGAACCGGGATACAACCGCTGGCGGGTGCCGCCCGCCTCCATCGCCATCCATCTGTGCATCGGATCGGTCTATGCCTGGTCGGTGTTCAACCCGCCGCTGACGCGGGAACTGGGCGTCGTCGCCTCCTCGGCCGAGGACTGGAGCCTCAGCTCGGTCGTCTGGATCTTCTCGGTCGCCATTGTCTTCCTGGGCCTCGCCGCCGCCTTCGCCGGCAAGTGGCTGGAAGAGGTCGGTCCCCGCATGGTCGGTGTCGTCGCCGCGATCCTCTGGGGCGGCGGGTTCATCATCGGCTCGTTCGGGATCTCGACCCATCAACTCTGGCTGCTCTACCTCGGCTACGGGGTGCTGGGCGGCTGCGGGCTTGGGCTGGGCTATGTCTCGCCGGTCTCCACGCTGATCCGCTGGTTCCCCGACCGCCGCGGCATGGCCACCGGCATGGCCATCATGGGCTTCGGCGGCGGCGCGATGATCGCCACGCCGGTCAAGGGCTGGCTGCTGGAGATGTTCCAGACGGCGCCCGATTTCCTCGGCGCGCAGGATGCCGTCGCCACCATCGTCGAGAACGGCCGCGTCTTCGCTGAAACCGCCGCCGGCCGGGTCGAGGTGGTGATCGCCACCGCCGCCCAGGCCGCGCCCTTCGGCGGCGAGGCGGGCGTCTATGTCATCGGTACCGGCAACACCGGCGCTGCGGGCACCTTCATGACGCTGGGCGTGGTCTATTTCATCGTCATGATCCTGGCCGCCTTCCAGTACCGCGTGCCCGCGCCCAACTGGAAACCGGCGGGATGGGAGCCCAAGCCCGTCGCCTCGGGTATGGTCTCGCAGAACCACGTCCATATCGACCAGGCGCTGAAGACGCCGCAATTCTGGCAGCTGTGGATCATGCTGTGCTTCAACGTGACCGCCGGGATCGGCGTGATCGGCGTGGCCAAGACCATGATGTCCGAGATCTTCGGTTCGGTGATGCCGCTGATCGTGACCGCCGCCTTTGCCTCGACCTATGTGTTCATGATCTCGGTCTTCAACATGGTGGGGCGGTTCTTCTGGGCCTCGACCTCGGATTACATCGGGCGCAAGGCCACCTATACCTGTTTCTTCGCGCTGGGGACGCTGCTTTATCTCTCGATCCCCTATTTCGCGAGCGCGGTGGCCACCAACCCGGCGATCATCTATCTGGTCGGCTTCTACATCGCGACGATGATTATCTTCTCGATGTACGGCGGCGGCTTCGCCACGATCCCGGCCTATCTGGCCGATATGTTCGGCACCATGCATGTGGGCGGCATCCACGGGCGCCTGCTGACCGCCTGGTCGCTGGCCGGGGTGCTGGGGCCGCTGGCCATCACCTCGCTGCGCGAGATGTCCGTCAACAGCGCGATCCGCGACCTCGCCTCGCGCGTCGATGCGGCGTCCTTTGCCGAGCGGTTCGGCGCGCCGCTGGCCCAGCTCGACCAGCTGGTCGCGGCGCGGACGGTGACCATCGCCCGGCTGATGGAGATTGCGCCCGCAGGGACCATCGACCCGACGCCCTCGCTCTACAACACAACGATGTATTGCATGGCGGCGCTGCTGGTGGTGGGCTTCATCGCCAACATGATGATGCGGCCGGTGAAGGAGCACCATCACCACGACGCGCCTGCGGCCGCCCGAGTTCCGGGCGAATAACCCGGGCGGACAGTCCCAACCGCTGTCCGGCGAACGGCCCCCTCACGGGGGCCGTTTCTGCTTTCAGCCGACCCGGGCGAGGGGGGCGGGGGCCAGGAACCGCGCAGGGTCCCGGGCGATCTGTGCGATGGCGTCGAGGATCAGATCGGCCTTCCCGTCGGTCATCAGCGCGCTCAGGTTGAAGCGGGTGAAACCGGGCCGGGCGGTGTCGTCGCCCGCCTGGATGCGCCGGCGGATCTGGTCGCTTTCCGCCTGATCGATGCCGAACAGCCGGTGCCCATAGGGGCCGGCGCAGGCACAACCGCTGCGGGTCTGGATGCCGAAATGATCGGACAGCGCCCGTGTGATCTGCTGATGCCGGTCGCGCCCCTCCAGCCAGAACGAGAAGAAGGGCAGGGCGGGCGCCGAGGTGCCCTTGCCCGCGTAATGGAAGCCGGGCAGCGCGTCGAAGGCTGCCACCGCCCGGGCCCGCAGCGCGGCGTGGCGGGCGTCCAGCCAGTCCTGGCCCATCGCCTCCTTCACCGTGACGGCGAGCGCCGCGCGGATGTCGCCCAGGACGTTGGGCGTGCCCGCTTCCTCGCGCGTCTCCAGCGAGGCGCTGTAATCGTGTCCCCATTCCGAGACATAGGTTACCGTGCCGCCGCCCGGCCAGACCGGGGTATCGCGCCGCGCGGCGTCTTTGCTGAGGATCAGCACGCCCGAGGCGCCCGGTCCGCCGATGAACTTGTGGGGTGAAAAGACGATGGCGTCCTTCTCGTGGTCGGTGCCCGCGTCCATCGACATGGCGATATAGGGGGCGCCGCCCGCGTAGTCCCAGACCGCCAGCGCCCCGTGGCGCTTCAGGATGCGCGTCACGGCCACCGTATCGGTCAGGATGCCGCTGACGTTCGACGCGGCGGAAAAGGCGCCGATCACTGGCCGGCCTTTGGCCGCTTTGAGTTCCGATTCCAGTGTGCTCAGGCACGGGCCGCCGGTCGCCGGATCCTCGGGGATCTCGCGCAGCTCGGCGCCGGATTCGCGCCAGGGCAGGATGTTGGAATGATGCTCGTAAGGCCCGATCAGCACCAGCGGCCGCCGCCCCGCCGCCACGTCCTGCGGTACGCCCAGCAACGCGACCAGCCGGTTCAGCCCCGCCGTGGCGCCCGAGCCCGCGAAGATCGTGGCGAAGCGCGGGTCCGCGCCGCAATGCCGGGCGATCACCGCTCGCGCCTCGCGCCGCAGACGCGTGACGAAGGCGCCGCAATGCGAGCCCTCGGTATGGCTGTTGGCATAGAAGGGCAGCACTTCTTCCAGCACTGTCGTTTCCACCTGACGCAGCGCCCGGCCCGAGGCGACGTAATCGGCGTAGATCAGCGGGCGCGGCCCGAAAGGCCCGTCGATGACCTGCCCGTCGCCGATCAGCCCCTGTCGCAGACGCTGGAGGCAATCGGGGCCGTCGAGCTGGTTGCGGAAACGGTCGAAGAAAGGGGTCTCGGGCATGGGGGCTCCTGTCGTTGGGCAAAGGCTACCCAAGCTGGACACAAAAAATTTCATCGAACTTTGTCCGGCCTTCGGCTATTTTCGATCACATGAACGATGAAGCCCCAAAATTGGACGAGATTGATCGCCGTATCCTGCGCGCGCTGCAACGGGACGCATCCCAGCCGCAGCGTGCGCTGGCCGAGGCCGTGGGCCTCAGCCAGAACGCCTGCTGGCGGCGGCTCAACCGCTTGCAGGCCGAGGGGGTCATCAAGGGTCAGACAATCCGGCTGGATGCGGCCGAGCTGGGCCTGCCCTTGACCGTCTTCATGATGATCCGTACCCGCAACCACTCCCGCCCGTGGCTGGAAACCTTCCGGCGCGAGGTTCTGGCGATCCCGCAGGTGATCGACATGTACCGGATCGCCGGGGAATACGATTACATCCTCAAGGTCGTGGCCGCCGACATGAACGGGTTCGATCAGGTCTATCAGCGGCTGATCGCCCGGCTGGAGCTGGAGAATGTGACGTCGCTTATCACCATGGAATCGATTGCCGCCGGGCGCGACATTCCGATCTGACGGGGATCAAAGGCCGAGGTCGCGCGCCATGGCGTGCGAGGCTCTGGCGTGGTCCGGGTCCGTCAGATCGACCGAAAGCCGGGGCCCGGTGCCGCCCTGCCTGTGCGGCGCGGCGATGGCCCCGGTGTCGCGGACAATCCCGTCAACCGGGCGGGTGAAACCCCAGCCCGGCACGCCCGGCCCGGCGATGCCGAGGCGCGAGGCGTTGTCCCGCCGGACCCGGCCAAAGGCGCCGCCGTCCTCCGGCCCCGGGTGCAGCCCGATCCCGCGCAGGAAGGCGGGTTCGGCCAGCCGTGTCTCCGGGCCGAACCCGCGCTCGCCCTCGGGCCAGCGCCAGTCGGCCACGCCGCTCAGCCGCATGCCGTTGCCGTCCAGCACCGCGAGGGCGAGGGACCACCGCAGCAATCCCGCCGTTGCCGCCCTCAGCCGCATCGGGACCGGGCCTTGCCCGTCATCGCCCGGCCAATGCAGCACCGGCGCATGGGTAATCACCACCAGCGCCGCGCCGAAGCCCTGCCGCGACAGCATCTGCCGCAGGCTCTCGCCCAGCGGGAAATAGCCGTCGATGATATCCTCGAAGAAATGCCCGGCGACGAGAAGATCGGCCATGCGCGCCTCAGAACAGGGTGAAATACTCGGCCTGTTCCCATTCCGAGACGGTCGCCAGATACCGGCCCCATTCCGCCCGCTTCAGATGCGCGAGGTAGCGGACGAAATCCGGCCCCAGCGCCTGCGCATAGAGGGGGGAGGCCTCGAACGCCTGAATGGCCGCGTCCAGTGTGGCGGGCAGGCTCGCCTGATCCTCGGCATAGGGCGTCAGCGTCGGCGGCGGGGGCGTGGCGCCACGGGTCAGCCCATCCAGCCCGGACAGGATCTGCCCGGCCAGCGCGTAATAGGGATTGGCGGCGGTGTCGGCGACGCGGTTCTCGATCCGGGATGCCGGATCACCGGCATAGAGCAGCGCACGAAGCATGGCGCCGCGGTTGTCGGTGCCCCATTGCACGCGGTTCGGGGCCAGCTGGAAGGCACTGAACCGCTTGTAGCCGTTGACCGTGGGATTGGTCAGCAGGCAGGTGGCGGGTGCGTGCTCCAGAAGCCCGGCGATCCAGGCGCCCGCCTCGGCCGTCGGTTCGCCATCGACCGAAGGGGTGAAGACGTTGCGCCCGGTCTGCCGCGAGACCAGCGATTGATGGATGTGCCAGCCATTGGCCACCGCATTCGCCACCCGGGGCTTCGGCATGAAACTCGCGTGCAGGCCCTGCCGCTGGCAGATGTCCTTGACCATCATGCGGAACAGGACGAAGCGGTCGGCCTGGGTCAGCGGGTCCGAAGCGTCGAAGGTGAATTCGAACTGCGACGGCCCCATCTCGATCTCCATCGAGCGGGGGGCGAGGCCCATCGCCTCGGCCGCGCGGCGGATCTCGTCGAGCAGGGGCTCGACAGCGCCATAGCGGGTTTCGGTGAGGAAGGCCCAGCCCTGCGTGGTGTTGCGGGTGGTGATCGCGGCGGGGGGCATGGTGGCCTGATCGTGTGAAAGGCCGTCATCCTCGATGGCGAAGACCTGAAACTCCACCTCCAGCCCCATCACCGCGTCATGGCCAGTGCGCGCGAGCGCCTCCATCGCCCGGCGCAGCACGCCGCGCGGCGAGACCGAGACGTGCTGGCCCGAGCGATAGGCCAGATCGCAAAGGATCAGCGCGGAATGCGGCGACCAGGGCAGGGGGGTGAAGGTGGCGACATCCGGCACCAGCAGCAGATCGCCCGCCCCCGCCAGCGACACGCCGTCCAGCGTCAGCCCGTCCTTCCAGACGTCGAACACCGTCCGATGCGCCGTGTCCTTGAGGATCAGCGTCGACGGCACCGACAGCCCCGAGGCCAGTGCCGAGCCCAGTGTCCGCGCCGCGATGGCCTTGCCGCGCAGGATGCCGTGCTGGTCGGCAAACAGCAGGCGCACCGTCTCAAACCCCTCGGCCATCACCCGCGCGACCAGTTCGACCCCGGCCTGTGCCTGATCCTCGCTCAGCAAGCCGCGCTCGAAGAGTGCTCCCTTGATCGCCCCGTCCATGCTCACACCGTCGCGTCCCAGGGACAGGCCGCCCGCCGCGCCAGATCGGCCGCCCGGCTCACCGCCTGCCAGTCGGCAGTTTCGGCAATCGCGTCGTTGGACAAGGGCCCGAGGATCCCTGCGGCGCCCGCGCCATGCATCGGCAGCGCCGCCCGGTCGCCCTGTTCCAGCGCGTCCATCATCCGCCGCAGCATCCGCCGGTAGCGGATGATCGCCACGTCCGAGCGGCCGAGGTGTTCCTGCGTGCGGTCCTGGATCCGGCCCATCCCCTCGACCGCCCATTGGTCGTGGACGTTGATGTCCAGCCCCATGCCGGTATAGGTCAGCGCCGCCTGCTCGGCCGGGTCGTAATGGTAATCGTTGCGGCGGTTCTTCAGCGGTGCGTAATCGGGCAGGCGGTGTTCCTTCAACCGCTGGGCGCGCATCAAGTCCTTGTTCACCGGCTTGTCGAAGCTGGTGAAGACGGTGACCCAATAGCAGGTCTGATCGTCGACCGGGACGTGCCATTGGGTGATGGTCATCTCGCGCGACATGGGGATGCAGATCGCCTCGGGGAAGATCTGGTTGGTGACGCGGACATGGGTATGGCCGTTCTCCATATGGCGCAGCGCGGTGATCTTCAGCCCGTAGTCGGTTTCGTCCACCTTGATCTCGGGGCGCGGATAGTCGCGCAGCAGCTTGGTCATTGGGATCTCGGTCGCGCCGGCCTTGTCGCGGAACTGCTTGCCATAGCTGTCGGCCGGATCCTCGTCCTCCAGAAAGCGGTGCAGGAACGAGGCATGGGCCGGGTCGATGCCGATCTCCAAAGCCTGCAGCCAGTTGCACTCCCACAGGCCCTTGAAGGCGAAGACATGGGTGTCGGGCGCGCGGAAGCAGTCGAAGGCGGGGAAGGGCGGCGGGGCGCCATCGCCGAGATAGGCGAAGACCAGCCCGGCGCGGGTCTCGGTCGGATAGACCGGGCCGGTGGGGTCGATCTGGATCGCGTCGGAGGCCGGGTAATGCGTCGGCGCCTCCTCCGGCGAGGCGACGCGGGTCGCCAGTTCCAGCCCCTGCGCGCCCTGCTGCAGCACCAGCCGCTCGCCCAGCAGGTTCACCGGCACCAGCGGGCCATGCGCCAATTCATCGACCAGAGCGGCGGGTTGCCAGTATTGCCGCAGCACGGCGCCCGCCGGAGTGCCGGGGGCGATGCGGGTGATGCGGTCATTGAGGTGCTGGCTGATCATGCTTCTGTCTCCGCTGCGGCTGCCTGTTCCAGTTCCACCCCGACCTGCGCCCAAATCGCGCCATCCACTTCGCGGACCGGCACCATCGGGATGCGGATCTGCTCGTGCATGCGGGACCCCTCGGGTTCCGCTGGTTGTTCGACGCATTGCCCGGTCCGGTTGAAATGCCAGCCGTGGAACGGGCAGCGCAGCCCGTTGTCCTCCAGCCGACCATAGCACAGGTCGGCGCCGCGATGCGGGCAATGACGGCCGATCAGGCCCAGCTGCCCCTCGTCGTCGCGAAACAGGACCAGACGCCGGCCGGCCAGCGTCACCGGGATCAGCGGACGGGGGCGGTTCAGATCGGCCAAGGTGGCGATCTGGACCCAGCCCTTGGCTTGTGGCGTTGCGGCGGTCATCGGCTCGGGCTCCCCTTGCGAATGGTGCGATAATCGCACATAGTGGGCGATATGTGAACTTTGCCAGAGCGCGGGAGACCTGTCAAATGAGTGATCGCGATTTCGCCCAGACCCTCGCCAAGGGGCTGGAGGTTCTGGCTTGTTTCGAGAGCGGCGCGCTTTGCCTGACCCTGCCCGAGATCACCCGCCGTTCGGGTCTGGACCGGGCGGTGGTGCGGCGGCTCTGCCTGACGCTGGTACGCTGCGGCTATCTGGAAGAGGGCGAGGGCGGTCTGCGCCTCGCGCCCCGGGTGCTGACGCTGGCGGGTGGGTTTCTGGGCGGCTTGCAGGTCGGCCGGGTGGTGCAGCCCGTCCTGCGCCACGCGGCCGAGGAGTTGGACATGGAGGTCGCGCTCGCCACCCGCGATCGGCTGCACGCGGTCTATGTCGATCGCGCCGCCCCGGCCTCGGCCCGGGTGACGCTGGGTTTCGGGATCGGCAGCGCGCTGCCGCTTCTGCACACGGCGGTCGGGCGGATGCTGCTGGCGCGCTCGGGCCCGGAGGTTCTGGAACAGGCCCTCGCCGCCCGGCCCGCGACCCGCTACACCGAGGCGACCGAGCTTGACCCCGCGCGGCTGCGCGCCGCCGTCGAGGCCGCGCGCGAACAGGGCTTTGCCTTTGCCCGCGACGAGTTCGAACTGGGCGCGGCCGGGGTGGCGGTGCCGTTGGGCGGGCTGGGGCAGGTGCCCTTCGTGCTGGCGACGACGGCCTCGGTCAACGCCTTCGACGAGCCGGGGAGGCTGGAGCGGGTGCTGGATGTGCTGCGGCGGAGCGCGCTGGCCATCGGCCGGATCGGCGCCCCGCGCTGAGCGGCCTTATGCCAGAAAACTGCGGATCGTTTGCAGCGTGCCGTCCAGCGCCACGCCTTCCTCGTCCTGCAGGGCCGAGGTGATCAGGCGCCGCGCCCAATCGGCGGCATCGTCCCGCCCCTCGACCATGGCAATGCCCTCCATCACCCGGTCGAACTTGCCCAGACCCCGCGCATGGGTGTCGGAATAGCCCTTCACCAGACGCCGGGCTTGCAGCGTCGCGGTGGCCAGCGCCAGATCCCGGGGCGCGCGGTCCAGCGCGGTGGCGAACCAGCGGTCCAGATGCGCCGTCTCCTCGGCATGGCGCAGGCTGCGCGGGCGCCAGCTGCGCATCGAGGCGAGCATGTGCAATTGCAGGAAGGGCAGCAGCCGGTCGGTTCTGAGCCTGCGCCCCTTGTTCACCCGACGGTCGATGAAACCCAGCAGCCGGGGCCGGTCCATGATCGCCTGACCCAGCGCGCGCGGCAGCAGCGAAACCACTTCCTCGGCCCGGGGATGGGTGAATTCGGTCAGCTGCATGACCTCGGCCCCGCCCATCTCGGCCCGGATCCGGTCCAGACGTTCGGGCCGGGTCTTGGCATCGGCGACGCGGATCACGTCATCATAGGTCATGGCATTGGCGAGGTATTTGGCCGCCGCGATGGTGAAGGCATTGTCCGTGCCGTGATCGGTGCGGGCGGCGGTTTCCAGCCGGTCCAGATAGGACGCGCCATAGGCAAGATCCTGAAAATCCACCACCTTGCGCAGGCCGGCCAGCGCCATCGGCCGGACAGCGGCGGGCAGGGTCGAAACACGGTCAGTCAGGGCCTGCCAGCGCTTGGTCAGTTTCTCGGGGCCTCTCGCGCTGCCCGGGGCGCGGGGCAGGGGGGCGACGGGGGCCGGGACATTGCCGGCCAGCGCCGCCTCGCGCCCCGCCGCGAAGGCGCGGAGCGAAGGCTCGACCCCCTTGCCGCTGGACCGGATCGCCGCCTCGAACGCCTCGACCGGGAAGGGCAGGGCGCCCGATCCCGCCAGCGCGCCGAACAGGCTGGCCGAGATGACCGAGCCCGCCTTCAGCGCCGCCGCCTCGAAATCCGCCAGCACCAGCCCGCGCGCGGCCACTTCCGCCGCGGCCCGAACCTCGTCGGCATTGGCGATGCCGTCGCCCGGCACCATCTTCTCGCTCACCGCCAGCGCCCGGTGGGTCGAGGCGATCAGCGTTGTCCGGTCGGGCGTGACGAAGCCGCGCAGGATCGCCCGCCCGGCTTCCATCATCTCGGCCGCGATCATCACGTCCACGTCGCCCGCCGCGGGGGCGAGCGAGAAGACCGGCGCGACGGGCCCGGCTGGCGCCATTTCCAGATAATAGATCGTGGCGCCCGTGCGCTGCGCCACACCCGCGACCGAGGTCGCCTGCACCGCATAGCCCTGCGCACGCGCGAGGGTCTCGATCCAGCCGCCCAGCACGCCCCCGCCCTGACCGCCGACCGCCAGGATCGCCAGCTTGATTACATTACCCGCGTCGGCGGGTGGGGGGAAAGTGACGCTCATGCCGCGCTCTCCTCGAAGCTCAGGCGGCGGGACTGGCGACGCTTCGCCAGCCAGCCGATCAGCCCCTGCCGCCAGCCGTTCAGACGGCGTTCCAGGGCCGAGGGGTTGTGGATCACCCGCGCCTCGTAGAACGAGGGGCAGAGGACAGCGGCCTCGGCCACCTCGCCGCAATTGCCGCAGCCGACGCAGGAGGTGTCGATCGAGGCCACCGGATCGTCGCGCAGCGGATCGTCCAGTTTCTTCAGCGACAGCGACGGGCAGCCCGACAGCCGGATGCAGGCATGGTCGCCGGTGCAGACGGCCTCATCGACGCCGAAGCGCGGCGCCTCGACCCGGCGCCCCTCGCGGATCGCGGCGCTGCGCAGGGGCTTCTCGCGCCGCTGTTTGTTCAACATGCATTCGGACGAGGCGACGATGACCTTGGGCCCGGGCGTGTCGGTGGTCAGCGCCTCGCGCAGGATGTCGCGCATGCCCGCCACGTCATAGGTGCGGTCCACCTGTTTCACCCAGTCGATGCCGATGCCGCGCAGCGCCTTGGAGATCGGATTGTTGGTGGCCTTGGTCGGGTTCTTGGCGCGCGACGACATCACGTCCTGCCCGCCGGTCGCGGCTGAATAGTAATTGTCGACGATGACCGCCACGCCGTCCGACTTGTTGAACGCCATGTTCCCGAACGAGGACGACAGGCCATTGTGCCAGAACCCCCCGTCGCCGATCACGGCGATCGAGCGTTTCTCGGCGCCCCCTGCCTTGCCACCGTCAAAGGCCGCGTTCGACGCGGGGCCGAGGCCGTAGCCCATCGTCGCGCCGCCGATGTTGAAAGGCGGCAGCGAGGCAAACAGGTGGCAACCGATATCGGCGCTGATCTGGTGTTCGCCCAGTTCCTTCTGCACCAGTTTCATCGCGGCGAAGATCGGCCGTTCCGGGCAGCCGGTGCAGAATCCCGGCGGGCGGATCGGCACGGTCTTCGACAGGTCCGGGATCGCCGGCGCCTCGGTATTGGGCGCCAGCACCTGCGCGGGCAGCAGATTGGGCGCGTGCTGGCGCAGGAAGGTTTCCAGCGAATCCTTCATCACCTGCCCGGTGTATTCCCCGGCCATCGGGAAAATGTCCTTGCCATGCAGCCGGGTCGAAGACCCCGAACGCAGCATCATCGTGGCAAAGGCCTGTTCCAGAAACTCGGGCTGGCCTTCCTCGACCACCAGCACCGCTTCCTTGCCTGCGCAGAAAGCGCTGAATTCATCGGGCAGCAGCGGATAGGTCACGTTCAGGCAATAGATCGGCACCTGCGTGTTGCCATAAAGGTCCGCCAGACCCAGCCGTTGCAGGGCGCGGATCACGCCGTTGTACATGCCGCCCTGACAGACGATGCCGACCGGCGCCGCCTCTGGCCCGAACCGCTCGTTCAGCTGGTGGTCGCGGATGTAGCGCTCGGCGGCGGGCCAGCGGTTGTTGATCTTGTCGTGTTCCTGCGCGTAGCTCATCGGCGGCAGCACGATGCGCGAGACATTGCGCTGGGGCTTGGCCAGCGCCTCGCGCACGCTGAGCGGCGGGCGCTGGTTGTCGCGGGTCTGGAACTGGCCGGTGACGTGGCAGGCGCGGATGCGGACCATCAGCATGACAGGCGTGTTGGACGCTTCCGACAGCGCGAAGCCGTCGCCCACCGCCTTGACGATCGAGGGCAGGTTCGGCCGCGGGTCCAGCAGCCAGAACTGCGACTTCATCGCGAAGGCGTGGCTGCGCTCCTGCATGATGCTGGAGCCTTCGCCGTAATCCTCGCCGACGATGATGAGCGCCCCGCCGGTCACGCCCGAGGAGGCGAGGTTGGCCAGCGCGTCCGAGGCGACGTTGACGCCGACCGGCCCCTTGAAGGTCACGGCGCCCCGGATCGGGTAATGCACCGAGGCCGCCAGCATCGCCGCGGCGGCGGCTTCCGAGGCGTTGGCCTCGAACCTTACGTCCAGCTCTTTCAGCAGGTCCTCGGCATCGGCCAGCACGTCCATCAGGTGGCTGATCGGCGCGCCCTGATAGCCGCCGACATAGCCGACCCCGTTCTCCAGAAGCGCCTTGGTGATCGCCAGGATCCCCTCGCCGGTGAAGGTCTCGCCCGCGCCCTTGCGCAGATCGGCCACCTCGGCCTTGAATGAGCGTTCGGCCATGCGGTCCTCAGAATTCGTGTTTGCGGATGTTGCGCAGCATCTTCTGCAAGGTGAGCAGGAAGGCTTGCCGTTCGTCGTCGGAAATACCGCGGAACATGACCTCCTGCGCGTCGGTCATGTGCGGCCAGAGGCCTTCGAAGACTTCGCGACCGGCGGCGGTGATGAAGATCCGCGTTGCCCGGCTGTCGTTGGGGTCGGTTTCCCGCCGGACGAGGCCATCGGCCTCCAACTGGTCCAGCGCCCGGCTGAGCGTCGATTGTTCGGTCACGGCATAGACGGCAAGTTCCCGGATCAGCGGTGCCTGCACCACCGACAGCACCGCAAGCGCCCGCATCTTCGGCGTGGACAGGCCGTTCTTGCCCAGGGCCGCGCGGATCTCGGCGTTATAGCGGCCCATGATCCGGTTCATCAGATAGGGCGCGAAACCCTCCAGCCCGGTTTCGCCCAGCCTCGTCCGTCTCTTGCCCTGATCGCTCATGCCCCCAGCCTCTTCGCCGCGTTGAACCCCGATCCGCCGCCGAGGCCCGGCCCCGGATGCGTCGAGGCCCCGATATGGATCAGGCCGCGCACGGGTCCAACCCCGTTGGTGGAATGGGCGAAGGGGCGCCAGATGAAGAACTGGTCGATGCCGCAATGCCCGCCATAGGGATCGCCGCCGACGAGGTTGATGTTCATCGCTTCCAGATCGGCGGGGGAATAGGCCCGGCGCGCCAGCCTGATCCGGTCGAAATCCTTGATGTGGCGGGCGAGGATGCCCTCGATCCGGTCGGCGAAAGCCTCGCGCGTGGCCTCGTCCCAGCTGCGGCCGGGGATCTGGCCGGCGGCGTCGCCCTTGATGGCGCGGGGCGCGTCGGGGATTTGCAGCCAGAGGATCGCCTTGCCCTCGGGACAACGGGTCGGGTCCAGCTTGGACGGCTGGCCGACGCAGAGGGTGGGGGTTTCCGGGAAGAGGCCACGCTCCGCCTCGTTGGCGGATTTCGACACCGCGTCGATCCCGTCCGACAGGTGGATCAGCGCCACGTCCTCCAGCCCCGGGGTCAGCCATTCCGGCGCCCGGTCCAGCGCGAAATGCAGCTGGAAATTGCCCCGCCCGTGCCGGAAATCGGGCAGCGCGGCGCGGTCCTGGGTCAGCTCGGCATCGCCCAGAAGCCGGTCGTAAAGCTGCCCCGGCGCGACCGAGGCCAGGACCGAGCGCGCGGCGATCGTCTCGCCCGTGGTCAGCATCACCCCGGTGACGCGGCCATCCAGAACCTCGATCCGGGACACATCGGCGCCGGTGCGCAAGGTTCCGCCATGCGCCTCGATCAGCGATTTGAAGGCGGCGACCGCAGCACCCGAGCCACCCTTGACCACCGGGGCCCCGGCGGCCTCCAGCGCGAAGGCGATGACCTTGCCCATCTGCGCCGAATAGGCGGATTCGGGCGTCAGGCCGCAATGCAGCACCCACGGCGCCCAAAGCGCCTGAACCAGCGGGCTGCGATAGCGCGCTTCCAGCCAGCCGCGCGCAGGCGCCAGGGCCTGACCCATCCAGCCGGCAAGACCACGAAGGCCGCGCTTGCGCACCTGCCCGAACAGCAGTTTCGCCGTGCCCCAGGACCAGAGCGATCCGCCCAGAAGGCCGAACAGGAAGGGCGCATCGGCGGCGATCTGCCCGGTATCGGCGGCATGCTGGTCACCGTCGCCCGGGGCCAGTGCGTTGAAGGTCGCGCGGTTCTTGGCCGGGTCCATGGTCAGCACCAGGGCGCTGCCATCGGGCCGCAGCACCGCCGTGGGGTGCGGGCTGTGGCAATAGTCGAACCCGTGCCTGGCCAGATGCGGCCCCAGCGCCGCCCCGGCGGGCGAGGTCATGAACAAGACCCAGGTGGCGGCCATCACGTCATGGTGGAAGCCCGGCAGGGTCGCGGTGTCGGTCAGCAGGCAGCCGCCCAGACGGTCCTCGCGCTCCAGCACCGTGACCTTGTGGCCTTTCAATGCCAGCATGGCCGCGGCCACGAGCCCGTTGATCCCGGACCCGATGATGACGTGATCGGCCGCCATGGCCTCAGCCCCGCGCGACCAGCGCCAGCGCCCGGATCGGCGAGCCGGTGCCCTGGGCGATCTTCAGGGGCGCGGCGATCAGGATCGCGCCCTTGGGCGGCAGCTTGTCCAGATTGGCAAGCGAGGCGAGGCCGAAGCGGTTGTTCGCGTGCAGGAGGTTATGCGCCGGGAAGGGCGGGTTCATGCCGCCCGCAAGGCCCGCGTCGGTGCCGATGCACTGGCTGCCCCAGCCGACGATGCCCTTGCCGATGAGGTGCTGGATCGCCTCGGCGGTCGGCCCGGGGGTGTGCGGCCCGGTCTCGTTGGCGTTGAGAAACAGCGCCTCATCGTGCGCGCGCTTGTCCCAGTCCGAGCGCAGGACGACCCATTCCCCGGCGTTGATCGCGCCGTGCTGGGCCTCCCAGGCGTCGATATGCTCGACGGTCAGCAGGAAATCCGGATCGGCGGCGCATTCGGCGCTGAAATCCAGCACGTTGACCGGGGCCACGACGCGCTTGATGTCCAGCGTGTCGGTATAACCGTCCGAGTAATCCTTGCCGGTGATCCAGTGATGCGGCGCGTCGAAATGCGTGCCCGAGTGTTCGCCCAGTTCCAGCCAGTTCCAGGCCCAGAACGGCCCGTCCTGATCGTATTCGCTGATGCGGTGGATCTTGATGGGCGGGGTGTCCTTGGCCAGTTCCGGCGGCAGTTTCAGCAGCGGCGTGTCGGGGCCCAGCGTCCCCGTGCAATCCACCACCTCGATGCCGCCCGAGGCCAGAAGGCCGGCAAGCTGCGTCAGAACATTGGATGCATTCATGGCGATTCTCCCTGTCACGGGGCCTGTGTCGGCCCTTCACAAAAACAGACTAGACAGATTTATATGCATTTGCAAATATCATTTCGACTCGTGGGGGCTTGGTCGTGGATGATCTCGATGCGGTGCTGATCGGCGCCGGACATAATTCTCTGGCCTGTGCTTTGACCCTTGCCGCAAAGGGCTGGCGGGTGGGTGTCTACGAACGCGCGCCGGTGCCGGGCGGGGCGGTGAAAAGCGGCGAGTATACCCTGCCGGGCTTTCGTCACGACTGGGCGGCGATGAACCTCTCGCTCTTCGCGGGAAGCCAGTTTCATAAGCAATTCGCTCAAGAACTGGCCGGGCACGGGCTGGCCTTCGTGCCGGTCAACCGCCCCTTTGCTTCGGCTTTCCCGGACGCGACCTGGCTGGGGATCGAGATGGACCAGGCCGCCAACCGTAGCCGCATCGCAGCATTGTCCGAGGCGGATGCGAAGGTCTGGGATTCGCTCAGCGAAACCTTCCCGACCCGGGCCGAGGATGTCTTCGCCTTGCTCGGCGCCAAGATGAAGATGTATGCATTAGCATCTTTTCTCTGGGGCCTGTGGCGCCGCCGCGGCATGAGCGGCGCGCTGGAGCTGGCGCGTTTCCTGCTGGCCTCGCCCCGCGCCTGGCTGACCGAGACTTTCGTGTCCGAAAAGCTGCGGGCCATGTTGGGCGCCTGGGGCATGCATCTGGATTACGCGCCCGACAGCGCGGGCGGCGCGCTGTTCCCCTATCTGGAGGGGATGGCCGGTCAGGCCTTCGGCATGGCGCTGGGGCAGGGCGGGGCAGATACCGTCACCAGAGCGCTGGTCAAGGCCATCGAGGCGCGCGGTGGCCGCGTTGAATGCGGGGTCGAAGTCACCGGGATCGAGCATCAGGGCGGCGTGGCCCGGGCAATCACCCTGGCGGATGGTCGCCGGATCGCCGCCAAGAAAGCCGTGATCGCCAATCTGGCGCCGCGGGCACTGGTCCGGTTGACCGGCGGCACCGGCGATGCGGGTTTCGACAAGCGGATGGCGGATTACGCCCATGCTCCCGGGACGATGATGATCCACCTCGCGATGGATTCGCTGCCCGACTGGGCCGCGGGCGAGGCGCTGAAGGGCTTCGCCTATGTCCACCTCGCGCCCTCGCTCGACCAGATGGCGCGGACCTATCAGCAGGCCAAGGCAGGGCTGCTGCCCGACGAGCCGGTGATCGTCGTGGGCCAGCCCACGGTCTTCGACCCCTCGCGCGCGCCTGAGGGCAAGCACGTCCTCTGGATGCAGGTCCGCATGGTGCCCGGCACGATCCTGGGCGACGCGGCCGGCCTCATTGCCGCCCGCGACTGGGCCGAGGTGGCGGATCCGATGGCCGAGCGCGCGCTCGATATCCTCGAACGCTACGCGCCCGGTGTCCGGGCCAAGATCCTCGGCCGCCGCATCGTCACGCCGATGGAGCTGGAGGCCGACAACCCGAACCTCGTCGGTGGCGATCAGGTCTGCGGCAGCCACCATCTGGCGCAGCATTTCCTGTTCCGTCCTGCCCCCGGCCATGCCGATGGCAGCACGCCGATCCGCAACCTGCATTTGACCGGGGCCGCCGTCTGGCCCGGGGCGGGGACCGGCGCCGGGCCCGGCTATCAGCTGGCGCAACGCCTGACATGAACCAGACCCCGAGCAACGGGGCGCGCAACGAACCACAGACCAACAGGGATATGAACCATGAAACTCTCACGCCGCAGTCTTCTGAAGATGAGCGCCGCCACGGTGACGCTGAGCGTCGCCTTGCCCGCCTTCGCGCAGGCCATCGATGAACTGGTCATCGCCTATAACGTCAACCTGCCCAGCTGGGACCCGACCGTCGGCCCCTCGGCCGTCAACCCGACGATTCAGGGTCTCTATCAGTCGGTCTTTGACCAGTTCATCCTGCAACAGCCGGATCTGACGCCCGCGCCGGGCCTGCTGACCGACTGGGGCTGGAACGAGGACCGCACGCAGGTCTGGATGGATGTCCGCGAGGGCGTCAAATGGCATGACGGTTCGGATTTCAGTGCCGAGGATGTCGCCTGGTCGCTGGCCCGCGCCGCCGATCCCGCCACCGGCAACCCGATCCAGTTCGTCTGGGGCACGCTGGCCAACCACCGGGTCGAGGGGAACCGGGTCATCGCCGATGTGGCCCAGTTCGATCCGACGATCTTCAAATGGATGTACTTCCTCACCGGCTATGTCCTGCCGAAAGCCTATTACGAGCGTGTCGGCGCCGAGGGCTTCGAGGCCGCGCCGATCGGCACCGGGCCCTACAAGGTCGAGCAATATGAGCGCAACGCCTTCGTCCGGCTGCGCGCCAATGCCGATTACTGGAACGGCGTGCCGGAATTCGAGACCGTCACTATCCGCTTCGTCACCGATGCCGCCAGCCGCGTGGCCGAGGTGGAATCGGGCCGCAGCCATGTCACGCTGGAAATCCCCTACGAGGAATACGACCGCCTGCGCGACCGCTCGGGGCTTGCGGGCGTCGCCGCGCCGGTCAGCGATATCGCGATGATCTTCTTTAACGACATCGACGTGATGCTGGACGAGAACGTGCGCCGCGCCGCCGTCCATGCGGTGGACAAGCAGCTCATCATCGACCGCCTGCTCTCGGGCTACGGGGTTGCGATCAGCACGCTGGAGACGCCGGAATACGCCGCCTTCGATCCAACCATCGAGGTCGCCTACGACCCCGATCTGGCCCGCGAACTGCTGGCGGCCTCGGGCTATTCCACCGACAACCCGGTGCGCTTCACCATCCAGACCACGCGCGGCTTCAAGCCCAAGGATTACGAGATGATCCAGGCCATCGTCGGCATGTGGCGCCGGGTGGGGATCGAGGCCGAGATCGAGGTCTACGAGGTCGCCCGCCACTACGAGCTGCGCGCAGCCGACCAGCTGGCGCCTGCGGCCTTCTACAACTGGGGCAATTCGGTCGGGGATCCGACCACCTCGACGGGCTTTGCCATGTTCGGCCCCTCGCCGCATTCGGTCTGGGACAGCCCCGACCTGATCGAGATGATCGGCCCGCTCTGGGCCGAACCGGACGAGGCCACGCGCATTCAGGGCTGGAAGGACGTCTCGCGCTATATCGCCGAACACGCCTATGTCCTGCCGCTGCTGCAATATGTGCAGCCGATCCTGCATGCCTCGGGCGTCACCGTGGTGCCCCATGCCTCGGGCGCGCTGCTGCCGCATCTGATGACGCGCGCGTAACATACCCGGGGGGCGGCTCTGACCGCCCCCCGGCTGCCCGAGGTTCCCATGTTTCTGCGCCGTCTTCTGACACGGATCGCGACCACGCTCGTCACGCTTCTGGGCGTGGCGGTGATCGTGTTTGCCGTGATCCGTATCGTTCCAGGCGATCCCGTCGCCATGATGCTGCCCCCCGGCGCGACCGAGGCGGATATCGCCCGACTGAACGCCTTCTACGGGCTGGACAAATCCATCCCCGAGCAATTCTTCATCTGGCTGGGGGGGGTGGTGCAGGGCGATTTCGGCACCTCGATCACCACCCGCCAGCCGGTGCTGGGGCTGGTCCTGTCGCGCCTGCCGGCGACGCTGGAACTGTCGATCATGGCGCTGGTCATCGCGGTCGCCCTCGGCGGGCTGGTCGCGCTGACCGGCACCCGGCTGCGCTACACGCGGACCGAGGGCGCGCTTGATGTGGCGAACGGCATGGCGCTGAGCGTGCCCGATTTTCTCTGGGGGCTGGTGCTGATCCTGCTTTTCGGCGTGCTCTGGCCGGTCTTCACCATTTCGGGCCGGGTCTCGCCGCAACTGGTACCGGAATTCGCCACCTCGTTCTTCCTGTTCGAAAGCGTGGTGCGGCTCAGGTTCGACCTGTGGCTTGATCTGGTGCAGCACATGCTGATGCCCGCCTTGGCGCTGGCCATCCCGCTGGCGGCGATCATCGGCCAGCTGCTGAAGCAGAGCCTCAAGGAAACCATGCACCTTGATTATGTCACGCTGGCCCGCACCAAGGGCTACAGCGAGAACCACGTCATCCTGCGCGAGGCTTTGCGCAACGCCGTCCTGCCGACGCTGACGCTGATCGGCGTGCAGTTCACCTTCCTGATCGGCGGCACGGTCATCATCGAGCGGCTCTTTTCCTACGAGGGGTTGGGCAACATGGCGATTGACGCGGTCATCAACCGCGACCTGCCGCTCATCCAGGGGATCGTGCTGCTCTTCGCGTTGCTCTTCACCTTGGTGAACCTCGCCGTCGATCTGCTCTATGCCGTCCTGAACCCGAGGTTGCGCCATGCTTGACGGCCGCTCGCTTGTGAAACGCACGGCCGGGCTCAGGCTCTGGCTCTCGGCCGGGTGGCTGACGGCGCTGGTGATCGGGGCGGTCTTCGCGCCCTGGATCGCGCCGCAGGATCCGTTGATGCAGGATCTGTTCACCAGCCGCCTGCCGCCCTTCTGGATGGATGGGGCCGAGCCCGGCTATTGGCTGGGCACCGACAGCCTCGGCCGCGATGTCCTCAGCCGCATCCTCTACGGCGGGCGGGTGGCGCTGATCGTCGCGCTGATCGCCGGCACCGCGACGGCGCTCATTGGCGCGACGCTGGGTCTGATCGCGGGCTACTACCGGGGCTGGACCGATATGGTCATCTCGCGCCTCGTCGATATCTGGATGGCGTTTCCGCCGGTCCTGTTTGCCATCCTGCTGATCGCGGTGATGGGCACGGGCCTCACCTCGGTCGTGGTGGCGATCATCGTCATCGACTGGACCCGCTTCGCCCGCGTCGTGCGGGCCGAGGCGATGGCGCAAGGGGCGATGGATTACGTGGCCTCGGCGCAGGTGGCAGGACGGGGGCGCATGTCGACCCTGCTGACCGAGATCCTGCCGAATGTGCTGTCCACCATCATCGTCCTGCTGACGCTGGAAATGGGCATCGCCGTGATCGTCGAGGCGATCCTGTCCTTCGTGAACCTGTCGGTCTCGACCGACGATCCGACCTGGGGCGGGATGATCGCCGAGGGGCGGCTGTCGATCCATCAGGCCTGGTGGGTGCTGGTCTTCCCGCTGGTCGCGCTGTTCCTGACGGTGCTGTCCTTCTCGCAGCTGGGCGAGGGTCTGAAAGACCGCTTCGACCCGGTGCTGAATTGAGGGGGCGGGCATGAGTTTCCTGAAAATCCGTGACCTCTCGGTCATCCTGCGCGGCACCAACCACCGGCTTCTGCGCGGCGTCTCGCTGGATGTGGGCGCGACCGAGGTGATGGGGCTGGTGGGCGAATCCGGTGCCGGCAAGTCGATGATCGGCAAGGCGGTGCTGGGCATTCTGCCGCGATCCGCGAAGATCGTCGGCGGTTCCATCGAGCTGGACGGGGTGGATCTGCTGAAACTGCCGCCCCGGCAGCGGCGGCATCTGATCGGCCAGAAGGCGGCGCTGATCCCGCAGGACCCGCTGACCGCGCTGAACCCGGCGCGGCGGATCGGACCGCAGATCGGTGACCGGCTGGTCGATATCCTCGGCTGGGAAAAGGCCCGGGCGCGGGCAAGGACCGAGGAGATCCTGCACGATGTGCACATCCCCCAGCCCGACCGCGTGCTGCGCGCCTATCCGCACGAGCTGTCGGGCGGGATGCGGCAACGGGTGCTGATCGCCTCGGCCTTTGCCGCCGAACCCCGGCTGATCGTTGCGGACGAGCCGACGACCGCGCTGGACGTGACGGTGCAGAAGCAGATCCTGAAGCTGATCTTCGAGATGCAGGCGCGCCACGGCACGGCGCTGTTGTTCGTGACGCACGATCTGGGCGTGGTGTCGAAGATCTGTCAGCGGCTGACCGTCCTCTATGGCGGGCTGGTGATGGAGGAGGCCGAGGTCGGCGCTTTCTTCGAGGCGCCGCAGCATCCCTATTCCCGGGCGCTTCTGGCCGCGACACCCCGGCATACCGACCCCACCGCCGACCTGACCCCGGTGCCCGAGGCGGTGATCGCCCTGGCGCAGCGCGCGGTCGCCGACGCCGACCTGAGGTGGCATTCATGAGCGATCTGTACCGCGTCGAGGATCTGCGCCTCTCGCTGCCCGACATGACCCGTAAGCCTCTGTTCGGCGCGGCCCCCCGGATCGAGATCCTGAAAGGCATGAGCTTTGCCATCCCCAAGGGTCAGGTGCTGGGCATTGTCGGCGGCTCGGGCTCGGGCAAGTCGACGCTGGGCCGGGCGTTGGTGCGGCTGTTGGAGCCGACCGGCGGGCGCGTCACCTTTGATGGCACCGACCTGACCCATCTGCCGGAACCGGCGCTGCGCCCGCTGCGGCATCGCTTCCAGATGATCTTTCAGGACCCGATGTCGTCGCTGAACCCCCGCATGTCCGTCGCCCGGATCATCGCCGCGCCGCTGTCGCTGCACGGTCGCGCCAACCCCCGGGCCGAGGCGCTGGAGGCGCTGGAACGCGTCGGCCTGCCGCGCAGTTTCGGCGCGCGTTTCCCGCATGAATTGTCGGGCGGGCAGCGGCAGCGGGTCGGCATCGCCCGGGCCATCGCGCTCAGGCCCGATTTCATTCTGGCCGATGAGATCGTCTCGGGCCTTGATGTGTCGAGCCAGGCGCAGGTTCTCTCGATCCTGCGTGACCTCGTGCGTGAGATGAACCTGACGCTGGCCTTCATCAGCCACGACCTGAGCGTCATCCGCCGGCTCTGCGACCGGGTGCTGGTGCTCTATCAGGGCGAGATCGTCGAGGATTCGGCCTGCGAGACGCTGTTCGCCGCGCCGCAGGCGGCCTACACGCGGGAACTGCTGGAGGCGATCCCCGAGCCGGACCCGAAAAAACCCTGGTTCCAGCGCGCTAGCTGACGAAGCGGTCGGCCAGCGCGTCCTGCAGGGTCTGCCGTGGCGTGCAGCCGAAGCGCGCACGATAGATCCCGGCGAAGCGGCCGAAATGGCCGAAACCCCAGCGCGTGGCAATCTCGGTCACGCTGCTGCCCGGAAGCGCCGCGCGCAGGTCGGCATCCGCCCGGTCCAAGCGCGCGTCGCGCAGGAAGGCCATGGGCGTGGTGTCGCGAAACCGCCGGAACGCCAGTTGCAGGGTCCGGGCGCTGACGCCCACGGCCTGCGCCACATCCTCGATGGCGATCGGCTGATCGACATGGGCCAGGATGTATTCCTCGGCCTGACGGACCATGCGGGGCAGGGGCGCGGGGCCCCGGCTGTGGCTCAGCGCGTCGGAGAAATTGTGACGATGCGCCTCCAGCAGGCCGGTCATCAGCGTGCTTTCGATCTGACGGCCCAGCAGGCTGCCGGGGCGCAGGACCGGGCGGCCCGCATCCGCCTCACTCACCAGATAAAGCAGCAGCGCCTTCAGCGCCGCACCCCGCTGGCTGGTCAGGTCGAAAGAGCCGGTGAAGGTCAGCGGCCGGTCGGGCCGCCCGGCGATCAGCCCGGCCAGATGCGCGTTCAGTGCCTGCCGGTCGATCTGCAACAGCACCTGCCGGCAGTCCTCATCCCAGATCATCGTCGTCGCGTGATGCGGGTTCAGCACCGCCGCCCGCGCCGGGTCCGAGACATAGGTATCCGCCCCGTTGCGGATCGCCGCCGCACCCGAAAGCGGCACCTGCACCAGATAGAAATCCCGCAGCTCGCCCGGGGCGATCAGCGTCTTGGTGCCATAGGCGATGTAATTCAGGGACAGCCGCTCGCCCCGCAGGTGATGGTGGCAGGCGTCGAAGGCGCCCTTGCCGATCCGGTCCAGCCGGTGCGGACAAAAGACCGAGGCGACACGCTCGCGCGCCTCGTCAAGGTCGTGGGTATGAAACAGCGCGTGGGCGGCCAGCGGGACCGCAGCAGGATTCGCCATGACAGCCTCCAGGGCCGGGGACCCGGAAAGGCTAACACCGGATACATGCGTCTGCACATATTTTTACGGTTGGATGAAGGTTTTTTCGTTTTTCGGATAATCCGCGTGCTGCGCGGATAGTCACCCCCGCGGACCCTGCCAGAGTACCCGTCAAACAAGGTACAACAGGGGAAGATCATGCGGGGATTGGACGGCAAGGTCGCCATCGTTCCGGGCGGCGCCACCAAGATCGGGCGGGCCGTGGTGGCCGCGTTCCGCGCGGCGGGCGTGCGGGTCATGGTGGCGGATATCGACGCCGAAGGCGGTCAGGCGATGGTGGCCGAGGGCGTGGGCTTCACCCGCTGCGACCTGCGCAGCGACGACGACATCGCGGCGCTGGTTCAGGCGACGCGCAACGCCTATGGCCGGATCGACTTTCTGGTGAACGTCGCCTGCTCCTATCTCGACAACGGCGCGGAGTCGCCCCGTGCCGAATGGCTGGAGGCGCTGGATGTGAACCTCGTGGGCTCGGTCATGCTGATGCAGGCCGCGCGCAAAGATCTGGCGGCGACCAAGGGCGCGATCGTCAATTTCGGTTCGATCTCGGCCCGGGTGGCGCAGACCGGGCGCTGGCTCTACCCGGTCAGCAAGGCCGCGATCCTGCAACTCACGCGCAATCAGGCCATGGACCTCGCGCCCGAGGGCATCCGGGTGAACGCCGTCAGCCCCGGCTGGACATGGTCCAACATCATGGACCAGCTGACCGGCGGCGACCGGGCCAAGACCGATGCCGTGGCCGCGCCCTTTCACCTGCTGGGCCGCACCGGCAACCCCGAGGAAGTGGCCAGCGCGGTGCTGTTCCTCTGCTCGGATGAGGCGAGCTTCATCACCGGCACCGATATCCGGGTCGATGGCGGCTACACCGCCATGGGCCCTGAGCAGGCGGTGCCGGCGATCCCGAAACTGATGGAATAACAAAGAACAACAGGGAGTTGACCATGAGAAAGATCACCATTGTCGGCGGCGGCCAGTCGGGCTTCCAACTGGCCATCGGCCTGCTGCAGAAGGGCTATCAGGTGCGCGTGGTGCAAAACCGCGACGCGCAGGACATGGCGACGGGCAAGGTCCTGTCCAGCCAATGCATGTTCGGCGACGCTATCGAGGCCGAGCGTGCCCTCGGCATCGACTTCTGGACCGACCATTGCCCGCCGGTCGAGGGCATCAGCTTTGTCGTGCCTCATCCTGAACTGCCGGGCGCGAAGGCGGTCGACTGGGCATCGCGCCTCGACCGCAACGCCTATTCGGTGGACCAGCGGGTCAAGATCCCGCGCTGGATGGCGGAGTTCGAAAAGCTGGGCGGTCGGCTGGTGCTGAAGGAAGCGGGCATCGCCGATATGGAGCTTTACGCGCGGGAGGACGATCTGGTGATCGTCGCCTCGGGCAAGGGCGACGTCGGCAAGATGTTCGAGCGCGACGCGGCGAAATCCCCCTATGACCGGCCGCAGCGGGCGCTGGCGCTGACCTATGTCACCGGCATGACCCCGCGGCCCGAATACTCGGCCGTGAACTTCAACCTGATCCCCGGGGTCGGCGAATATTTCGTCTTCCCGGCGCTGACCACCACCGGGCCTTGCGACATCATGGTGTTCGAAGGCGTGCCCGGCGGCCCGATGGATTGCTGGGCGGAGGTGAAGAGCCCCGAGCAGCATCTGGAAACCTCGCTGGGTATCCTCAACACCTTCCTGCCGTGGGAAGCCGAACGCTGCCGCAACCTGAGCCTGACCGATGACAACGGCATCCTGGCGGGCCGCTTCCCGCCGACGGTTCGCAAGCCCGTCGGCACGCTGCCCTCGGGCGCGCGGGTGCTGGGGCTGGGCGATGCCGTCTGCCTCAACGATCCGATCACCGGGCAGGGGTCCAACAACGCGGCCAAGGCGGCGCGGGTCTATCTCAAGCGCATCCTCGATCATGGCGACCGGCCCTTCGATGCGGGCTGGATGCAGGGCACCTTCGACGCCTATTGGGATTACGCGCAATGGGTGGTCAACTGGACCAACATGATGCTGGCCCCGCCGCCGCCCTTCATCCTGGAGATCATGGGCACCGCCTGCGTCGAGCCGCGGCTTGCCCATCGCATCGCCAACGGTTTCGACGATCCGCGCGACTTCTTCCCGTGGTTCGCCGATCCGGCAGCCGCTTCGGTCTATCTGGCCGAACTGAAAGCCGCCTGAGCAAAGGAGGGGAGCATGGGCATGTCCGTCGATCCCGGTCAATTCCGGTCCGCCATGGCGCGGTTCCCGGGCGCGGTGACGATCATCACCACGCTCACCCCGCAGGGGAGGCGCGGCATCACCGCGACGGCGGTCTGTTCGGTGACGGCGGACCCGCCCAGCCTGCTGGTCTGCGTCAACCGGGCGACCGGCACCTGCCAGGGCATCCTGGAGACCGGGCGCTTCGCCGTAAACCTGCTGCCCGACCCCTCGGGCGATGTGGCGATGCGCTTCGCCGGGGTCGGCGGCGCGACGGGCGAGGAGAAATTCGCGCTCGGCGACTGGCGCCCTGATGCGCTGGGGTTGCCGGTGCTGGCCGATGCCCGGGTCGCCTTTTCCTGCGAAGTGGCCGAGAGCCTCAGGGCCGGGACGCATCAGATCTTCATCGGCCAGATCACCGATATCAGCGAGGCCGAGGGCGCGGCCCTGCTCTATGAGCAATCGCGGTTCCATCGCCTCGCCCCCCTCTGAGGCGCGTCTCGCGCACGTCTATGACCCGCAGACACAGGCGCCCTCCGCAATCGGAGGGCGCCTTTCTTTTCCGCTGGTTCCGCGACGCGAAGGGTGAAGTGGCCCTGTGATTCTGTGGATCATCCGGGCAATCTGGTCGCAAGTGGTTCTTTCCTGTTGGGAATATTATTGCACCTGAGTTCTTATGTTTTTGTAATCGTTGAGGAAATTTTAGTTTCAAAAATATGTTTGAAAAGAGCCAGTTCTCGGACATGATTTCGTTGGGTCGAGGAGGACCCAAACAGGTCTAAATTGGTACTATCTCCGATCGGTGGCAGGCGCCTCTCGACGTTTGTCCTTTTGCAGCCCGAAAGCCGCGAAGAAAAGCCGGCGGAACACGCAGGGACAGAAGAGGGAGGAACTAATGTCCGTCGATACAACCGCGTTCTACGCGGAACAGGTGACATTGAATTCATTGGTACAGAACGTGCTTTACGCATCCGGGACCGTGGGCGCGATCCTGGTCGTTGTCGGCCTTCTGCTGATCGACGCGGGCACGGCGCGGCGCCGCAGCCTGTTCAACTCGACCATCGAAAAGACGCTGGGCTTCTTTCTGGGCTTCGCGACCTACTACATGATCGGCTTCGGCTTCTGGGCCGGGCAATACTACATCATGGTCGACGGGACGATGATGGACTCGCTCAAGGATTGGTGGCTGGGGGGCAACCTGACCAATGCGATGGCCCAGCACCTCGATCCGGCGATCTTCCCCGGGCTGAACACGTTCCAGATCTTCATCTTCTTCCTGGCGGTCTTTGCCGGGATCATCAACATCCTGCTGCACTTCTCGGTTTCCGAGCGGATGAAGCCCTCGGCCTATTACATCACCTGCATCGTCGCGACTCTGGGCTCGTCGGTGCTCAGCTGGGTGACCTGGGGCTCGGTCGGGCCGCTCACCAACCTGGGTTTCCACGACTTCTTCGGCGTGGGCTTCGTTTACATGTTCCCGGCGGGCATCGCGCTGGTGCTCAACGCCCAGATGGGCAAGCGCCCCGGCATGATGGAGCCGCATCCCGAGGTGCGCGCCTATCTTGCGCCCAGCATCGGGCTTTGCGCGCCGGGCCTGATGATCATCTTCGCCGGTCTGCCGATGGTGATCATGTCCTGCCTCTTCTTCTTCGACCCCGAGGCGCATGCGGTCAGCGTGACCATGGCCGATACCAGCGTCGGCATCGCGCTGAGCAATTACGCGCTGGTCTGGGCGGGCGGGGCCATCACCGGCCTGCTGCTGGCCTACCGCACCCGCAATTACGCCTACACGCTGCTTGGCCCGCTGGCGGGCTACGTGGCCGGGGCGCCGGGCTTTGACGTCTGGCTGCCGTGGCAGGCGTTCCTCGTCGGCCTCGTGGCGCCGCTCGCCTCCTATGCGGTCTACGAGTTCACGCTGAAGCGCGGTATCGACGAGCACAAGCTGTTCCCGCTGTTCCTGGGCAGTGGGGTCCTCGGTATGCTCCTGGTCGGCATCTTCAAGGCCGGCACGCCGCGTGGCGGCTATCTGGGGATCGAGGAGGGCGCCTATGCCTTCCAGCATGGCGAGATCTCGCTTCTGATGCAGGTCGCGGGGATCGTCACCTGCATCGGCGCGGGCGTCGTCACCGGGCTGGTGCTATCGGTCATTCTGCGGGCCACGACCGGGCTGAAGGTCTCGGACGAGGATCAGATCAAGGGTCTGGACATCGTCCGCTGGGGTCTTGAGCCCGATGTCGTCACCCATGCCGACACGCCGCGCGGGGCCTGAACGCGACGTCGGAGGCCCCGGTTTCGCCGGGGCCTTCACTATTCGTCGGGTCGCGCTTGTGGCTTGCCGGACCCCTGCTTATGCTTCGTGCAAGTCCAGGTCCTGTACTGTCTCAAAGTAGATCCATCATGACGTCCTTGCCCACCGCGGAGCTGCCCAACGGTCAAACCGTCGGCGAGACCGTCCGCATCGTGATCGACACGCTTTATGCGCGGATCCGTTCGGGCGAATACCCCCCTGATTCCCGCCTGCCCAGCGAACGGGCTCTGGCGGCCGAGCTGGGGGTGTCGCGCAACACCGTGCGCGAGGCGCTGGACGTTCTTGAGACCCGCAAGCTGATCCGCCGCCGACAGGGGAGCGGCAGTTTCGTGATCTATCAATCGGCCCGGCCCGAGACCCCCTCGCCCGATTCGATCGGCGAAAGGACCAGCCCGCTGGACCACCTCATCGTGCGCTCGATCATCGAGCCCGAGATGACGCGGCTGGCGGTGATGAACATGACCCCGCGCGAGCTGGACGCGCTGGCGCAGACCGTTGCCCGGATCGAGGCAGTGCGCACCGACCTCAACGAATTCATCCGCAGCGAAGAGGAATTCTATCGCCGCATCGCGCAGGCCACGCGCAACCCGCTGCTGGAATCCTGCTATGAGCTGACCATCGAGGTCTGCCGGCAATCCTTCCGCACCGCCCTGATGCGCAAGCATCTGACGCCGGACCGGATCCAGGAATACCAGACCCGGTTCAACTCGCTCTTCAACGCCATCGCCACCCGCGATGTCGAGGCCGCGGTCGAGATCACCAAGCTGCATCTGGTCGAGGAGCAGAAGCTGTTCCTGCACGACGGGTGACGGCCGGGCGCCGGTGCTTCAGCTGTCCACCTGCCGCGAGGTGAGGCCGGTCTTCTGGCCAGCGCTCTCCAGCCGCTGCTGCCAGAGCTGACCGACCTGGGCCAGATGCCGGTGCAGCAAGGGTTCGTGCTTTTCCAGCCAGGCGGGGATCGAGCCGAATTCGGCAATCCGGGCCCGCCCGTCCTGCAGGGTCACAACCGGCCAGTCGCCGATCAGCGCGTTGTCGATGCCGAAGATGCTTTCCCCCCACCAGCGGGCCGAGCCGAAGGCATGGGGCGTGGTGTCCATGTGCTTCATCGTGTTCAGCACCGAGACCGGGTTCACCGATCCCACCTTTTCCACCGCCGCGTGCCACAGGTCCAGTATCGCCACGTATTCCCAGCTCACCGCGCTCCAGCTGTTGGGATAGCGGGCGTTGTATTCCTTGAAGAAGGTGCTGGGGCGGTTGAAGAAGAACGCCTTCTTGGCCAGCTTGGGGTCGTCGAAATCGGGGAACTGGAAGATGGCGCCGTCCATGAAGTCGACCGAGGTCCGCGCAACCAGTCGCTGGTAGTTGTCCAGCGTGCAGGACAGGATCTCGCCCTGATAGCCCATCTTGTGGGCGTATTCGGTCATCGCGTGGACCATCGGCGTGTAACTGGTGCACCAGCACAGCAGATCGGGCGCCGAATCGAGCATCGGCTGCACGATGCTGGCGACATCGGTTTCAGCCGGGTCGTAGGCGATGTCCTTGACCACGTCGATCTGCGCGGCCTCGAAGGCGGCGCGGTAGGTCGCGACCGAGGGCAGACCCAGCGCATCCTTCTGGCTGCACAGAGCCACCTTGCGGATACCGGGCCGGGTGCGTGACAACCAGTCCACGCCGGTGACATTGTAAAGCGGGTGCACCTCGGCCGGGGCGATCAGGTAGCGGGTGTCGGGCGACAGGTCGCTGGGCAACAGGGTCGAGGTCAGAACCTTGTTGTCGTTGAGGAAAGTTCGGCAGGGCGTGAACGTGTCGCCGCCCAGCATCATCAGCAGCCGCACCTGTTCGTTGCGCACCAGATGCCGCGCGCCCTCCATCGCCTGTTCGGGGTCGTAGCCGCAATCGAAGGGCACGATCGACACCGGATAGCGGCGCCCGCCGATCAGCATGCCCCCGGCGCGGTTGAGCCAATCCTCCCACAGTCGGCAGCCGTGCAGTCCCGGCAATCCCCAGGAACTGACCGGCCCGGTCAGTGGTGCCAGAAACCCGATCTTCACCGGCTCGTTCATGCCGACTCGGGTCTGGGGGAAAAGTGAGGTCACCGCCATGCGGTGGGCGAAACTGGAGTTTAGCATACCAATTCCTACCACCCTAACCCTTGAAGTCAAAAGAGAAATTATCTTCCTGGTAACGAAATTATATGCCTGGGGTGAATAATTGTTGACAATTTGGTCTGGTGTCTGCGTACTTTGGTATGGACCACTGAGAACCAATTACAAACCGACTAGGGAGTGCCTTCATGAGCAAGAAACGCGTCGCCATCATTGGTGCCGGGCCGTCGGGTCTGGCGCAGCTGCGCGCCTTCCAATCCGCCGCCGCCAAGGGTGAGGAAATCCCCGAGATCGTCTGCTTCGAGAAGCAGGACAATTGGGGCGGGCTGTGGAATTACACCTGGCGGACCGGTCTCGACGAGCACGGCGAGCCGGTGCATTGCTCGATGTACCGCTACCTGTGGTCCAACGGCCCGAAAGAGGGCCTCGAATTCGCCGATTATTCCTTCGAGGAGCATTTCGGCAAGCAGATCGCCTCGTATCCGCCGCGCGCCGTGCTCTTCGATTATATCGAGGGCCGGGTGAAGAAGGCGCAGGTCCGCGACTGGATCCGCTTCTCGACCGTGGTGCGCTGGGTCGAATACAGCAACGACACCGGCAAGTTCACCATCACCCTGCACGACCACAAGAAGGACTATGTCTACAGCGAGGACTTCGACAACGTGATCGTCGCCTCGGGTCACTTCTCGACCCCGAACATCCCCTATTACGAGGGGTTCGAAAGCTTCAACGGCCGCCTGTTGCACGCCCATGACTTCCGCGACGCGCGCGAATTCGCCGGCAAGGACATCCTGGTGATGGGCGCCTCCTATTCGGCCGAGGATATCGGCTCGCAATGCTGGAAGTATGGCGCGAAATCGGTGACCAGCTGCTACCGCTCGGCGCCGATGGGGTTCGCCTGGCCCGACAATTGGGAAGAAAAGCCCGCGCTGGTCAAGGTCGAGGGCAACACCGCCCATTTCAAGGACGGCTCGACCAAGAAGATCGACGCCATCATCCTGTGCACCGGCTACAAGCATTTCTTCAACTTCCTGCCCGACGATCTGCGGTTGAAGACCAAGAACCGGCTGGCGACCGCCGACCTCTACAAGGGCGTGGCCTGGGTGCATAACCCCAAGCTCTTCTATCTCGGGATGCAGGACCAGTGGTTCACCTTCAACATGTTCGACGCGCAGGCCTGGTGGGCCCGCGACGCGATCATGGGCAAGATCGCCCTGCCCGCCGACAAGGCGGCGATGCTGGCCGATGTGAAAGAGCGCGAAGAGCGCGAGGAAGCCTCGGACGACACCAAATACGCCATCAAGTACCAGGCGGATTACGTCAAGGAACTGGTGGCCGAGACGGATTACCCCAGCTTCGACATCGACGGCGCCTGCGAGGCCTTCTTCGAGTGGAAGAAGCACAAGATGAAAGACATCATGGGCTTCCGCAACAATTCCTACAAATCGGTCATCACCGGCACCATGGCGCCCGTCCATCACACGCCCTGGAAGGATGCGCTGGACGACAGCATGGCCGCCTATCTGCGGAACTGAACCAGTCCCCCCGGTTCCGAAGATGCCCCTGCCGGCCCTGCGGGGCCGGCCTTTTTCCCGGTCTGGAAGCGCTTGTTTTCAGGCCGGAATCTCCTGTTCTGCCGCAAGGGGCCCGGCAAAAAATCCGTGGTGTTCCGTCGTTCCCCGCCCGATTCTGTGTTGACTGATAAGAAAAAAGATTGAGCATAAGGAATAACGCCACCCCTGCCCGGGTGGTTTCCGTGCCCAGAAAACCGACAGGAAGAGAAAGACCATGAGCTTCAAAACGGATATCGAGATTGCGCGTGAGGCGCGGAAGAAGCCGATCATGGAGATCGGCGACAAGCTGGGGATCCCGGCGGAGCATCTTCTGCCCTATGGCCATGACAAGGCGAAGGTGAGCCAGG
>NZ_QDDR01000019.1 GCF_003075525.1 Pararhodobacter aggregans
GCGCGACGGTGATCGACGTGGGGATCAACCGCATCGAGCGTGACGGCAAGAACAAGCTGGTCGGCGACGTCGATTTCGCCTCGGCGGTCGAGGTGGCGGGGGCGATCACCCCGGTGCCGGGCGGGGTGGGGCCGATGACCATCGCCTGCCTGCTGGCCAATACGCTGACCGCCTGCTGCCGGGCGAACGGCCTGGCCGAGCCCGAGGGGCTGACGGCCTGACCGGACGCCGTAGGATGGGCAATATTGCCCATCCTACCAGACGCGCGCCGCGATCAGCCCTGCAGGAACCCGGCGTCGAGCTTGGCGTAGCTCGCCTCCATCCCGTCGGTCATGCCGGTGGCAAGCATCGCCTCCATCGTCTCGGCCGTCTCGACCTGCATGGTCATCACCATCAGCGTCCCGCCGTCCTGCGCCTGAAACAGCGTCTCGACCCGGTTGGACGGGGTTTCATCGGGCAGATACATGCGCTCGACATGCAGGATCCGCGACGGCGCTTCGACCTCGAGGATCTCGGCCTTGAGGTGAAACCCGGCGCTGCCGTCGATGCTTTGCCAATCATAGCGGAAATGGCCGCCGGGCTTCAGGTCGATCTCGCAGCGGGTCATGATCCAGCCCTCGGGGCCGGTCAGCCATTGGCGCACCAGCTCGGGCTCGGTATGGGCGGCGAAGACCCGCTCGGGCGGGGCGGCGAAGAAGCGGGTCACGCGGGCGGTGGTGGGCGAGGTCCGGTCAAGTGTCAGGGGCATCGGGCGTCCTTTCAGATGGGGCAAGCAGCGCGTCGAGGCGGGCATAATTCGCCTCCATCACGCGTTCGAGATCCGAGATCCAGCGCCTGACCGGCGCCAGAGCCTGGGGGTTCAGGCGGCAGGGGCGGCGGGTGCCGTCCACGCGGCGCTCGATCAGCCCGGCCTCGTCCAGCACCTTCAGGTGCCGCGAGATGGCGGGCTGCGAGATCGGGAACAGCGCCGCGAGGTCGTTGACACTGGCTTCGCCCTGCGCCAGCCGGCTCAGGATGGCAAGGCGCGTGGGGTCCGACAGGGCGGCAAAGGTGGCGGGCAGGGCAATCATGTGAGCGATTCGTTATATAGCTTGTGAATTATATAAGGGATCGCGCAGGGATTGTCACGAGGGCGCGACGGGGATCATCGTCCCTTGCAGCAATGCGATGGATTTGCGCGTCTCACCCGTCAGCGCGAAGACCTCGGCGCTGACCACGCTCAGCCGCCGCCCGGCGCGAACCACCTGGCCCACGGCCTCCAGCGCCTCGCCCACCGCGGGCGACAGCAGGTTGATCTTCATTTCGACCGTCATCACGTCGCTGTCTTCGGGCATCAGGGTCAGCGCGGCGTAACCGGCGGCCGAATCGCCGATGGTGAAGGCCAGCCCGGCATGGGCCGCGCCGTGTTGCTGGCGCAGATGGGGCGCGATGGCGGCGCGGATCACGCAGCGGCCGGGCGCGGTCTCGATCAGTTCCGCCCCCATGGTCTGCATCATGGTCTGGCGGGCGAAACTGGCGCGGGCCTTGGCGTCGATCGGGGCGAAATCACTCATGTCCGGTCCTCCTGTCGGCACAGGAAACCGCGAAGCGCCGGCGCGACCAAGGGGGCGCGCGCGTTTCGTTACGTCACGGATTAGCGGACGATCTCTTCGTCGCGGACGAACATGTTGGACCAGGCCCGGTCGATCAGCTCCGGCGACATGTGATAGGGTTTCCCCTCGTAATCGCAGATGGCGATCATCTGGTCGATCAGGAACACCGGCTGGTAATTGGCATAGACGTTGTCGATGGTCGGATATTTGGTCTGCAGCAGATGGATCAGCGCATCCTCGTTCAGCGGGATCCGGCGCTTGCGGGCGACGAGGGCGAAGATCTTCAGGAAATCGGCCTGATTCGGCCCGTCGATCTTGATCTTGAAGAAGATCCGCCTGAGCGCCGCCTGATCGAAGATCGTGTTCGGGTGGAAGTTGGTCGAGAAGATCACCAGCGTATCGAAGGGGACGATGAATTTCTCGCCCGAGGTCAGGGTGAGAATGTCGTAATTCATCTCCAGGGGCACGATCCAGCGGTTGACCAGCGCCTGCGGCGGCTCCTCCTGCCGGCCGAGGTCGTCGACGATGAACACCCCGCCCATGGCCTTGAACTGCAACGGCGCCTGATAGGTGCGGGCGACGGAATTGTATTTCAGCTCCAGCATTTCCAGCTTCAGCTCGCCGCCGGTGATGACCGTCGGCCGCTCGCACAGCACATAGCGCGGGTCATAGCGGTTGGATTGCAGCCTGAGCGAGGTGCCTGCCTGGGTCGCGGTCTTGATCTTGCGGTGGACGATGGGGTCGAAGACGGCAATCACCTGGCCCGAATGCACCACGGCATGCGGCACATAGATGTTGTCGCCCAGCGCGTCCCGGATCCCGTTCGAGATCGAGCTTTTGCCGTTGCCGGGGGGCCCGTACATCAGGATCGACCGGCCCGAGGTCACCGCAGGGCCGAGGTCCGACAGCAGGTTTTCGGGCAGGATCAGGTCGCCCATCGCCGCCACCAGCTGCTCACGCGTGATCTTGACCTTGCGGATCGACTGGCGGCGCACCTGTTCGCCGTAACTCTCCAACGGGACCGGCATGGCGCCGTAATATTCCGAGATCGCCAGCGCCTGCTGCGCCCGTTTGCGCCCGGCGTCGGTCAGCTGGAAGCCCATCTCGGTGGAGCGGGCGTTGGCCTGCAGCGTGCCCATCGCCTCGAGCAGTTGCTCGCCGCGGCAATCGTCGATCAGCTGCTGCACCTGTGCGAAGGACAGGCAGACGATGCGCGAGATGTCGGAGACCAGCGTCAGCGACATGCGGTACATGGTCTTGAGCAGGATGTCCCGCATCAGCGTCGCAGGCAGCCCCGTCTCCTCCAGCGTGGTGGGAGGCGGCGGCGGGGCGATGCGGGCGTCCGGGGACAACTCGTTCATGCGCAGACCTCAGAAAGGGCGTCACCGTCCATAGATGCTCGCCAAAGCCAGATAAAAGATTAACGCGGGCGCCAAGGCGATGCCGAAGGGGAATTCGCGGCGTTGCCAGCTGGCCCAGTCGGGCGTGGCGCGGCGGATGGCGGGGATGGCGCGCATCGCCCGGTGCACGACCAGCGCGGCGATGGAGACGGCGCAGAGCAGGACCAGGAACAGCCTGAGGTCGCCCAGTGCCACGAAGGGCGCCATGGCGGCGGCGAATTTCGCGTCGCCGGGGCCGAAGCTGCCGGTCAGGCTGAGCACGAAGCCGATGACCAGCACCACCAGCAGATGCAGCCAGGACCATCCCCATTCGCCGAGCGGCAGGGTCAGGAGGCCGACCACGGCATAGATCGCCAGAAGCGCCAGCACCGCCAGGTTGGGGATGCGCATGGCCTTGAGGTCGCTCCAGGCGACATAGAGGCAGACGGGTGTGGCGAAAATCAGAAGCCACACCGCGGCCGAGGCGGATTGCGTCAGCATGCTGCGGGCCTAGCCAAGTGCGGCGAGGGCGTTGGCGGCGGCCTCGAAATGTTGGGGATGGGTGGCGACGGCATCCTGCAGCAGGTTGCGCCCGATCGAGACATCGCCCTGACGGATCGCCGCCAGCGCCATGGTGTAGAGCAGCTCGGCGCGTTCGCCCTGGGTCATCTCGATCAGCGGCAGCTCGTAGTCGCGCCGGGCGGCGCGGGCCAGAACCAGGTTGTTCTTGGCGGTGAACAGCGTGCGGTCATGCTGCAGCGCTTCCAGGAACAGCCGCTCGGCGCCGCGCGAATCGCCGCGGGTCAGCTTTGAATAACCCCAGTTGTTCAGCGTGCTGGCCGGGGTCGGCGTCAGGCCCACGGCGATTTCGTAGAAACTGTCGGCGCGGGCCCATTGCTGGCGGCTGTCGGCGACCATCGCTTCCAGCCGGTAGCGGTTGAAGGTCTCATGCGTCGGCGGGATGGCGTTGAGCGTGGCCTCGGCCTGGGCCCAGTTGTTGGCGCGGATATAGGCCTCGGCCATGTCGACGCGGTCGTCCATCGTCGCCTCGGGATGGGCGATGACGGTTTGCCAGACGGGGATGGATTGCTCGGCCTGGCCTGCGCGCATCAGCGACCGGGCGAGGCCGCGGCGAAAGATGATCCGGTCGGGATGGGCCTGCGACTGGGCGGTGAAATACTGGATCGCCTCGGCCGGGTCCGACACGGCCAGCATCATCTCGGCCATGTTCTCCTGGTCGATCGACTGGACGCTGTCGATGGCCCGGGCCGTCTGGGCCCGCATCGATTCACCGCAGCCACCCAGCAGGGCCAAACCTGCCAGGCACACCGGTGCCATCCACACCTTGCGCATGATCTGTCCTTCTACACTGCTCGTCGCTTTCAGGGTGTTGCGAGGAGAAGGAAGCGTCCGTTCCCGCGCCGCACCAGAGCGAAATTATCGTTGTTTTCCCCAGTATAGCCGGAATTCTCGAGATTTGCGAGAGCAAGCCGCAGGTTCTCGCGGATTTCTTCGGAGCGGCCGGAATCGAGGGCAAAGGCGGTGCGGAACAGATGCGCGGCCTGACCCCAATCCTCGCGCTCGACCATGACGACGCCAAGGTTGTTGATGGCGGGCACGAAATCGGGGTCGAAGTCGATGGCGCGGCGCAACATCTGCTCGGCCTGGCCCAGCCGTCCCAGCCGCAGATTGGCCGAACCCAGCGCGCTCAGCGCGTCAACGGTCGGCCCCTGTTCGGCCATCGAGCGGTAATAGGCCCGCATCGCCAGCTCGTATTCGCCGGCCTCCATCAGCCGGTGGCCGACCACCAGCCCGTCAACGTCTTCGGCCGCGCTGACAGCGCGGCCGGGTAATCCGTCGGGCGAGAACTCGCCGCTCTGGGTGCAGGCGGACAGCGCGAGAAGCGCCGCCACGCCGATCTGTCGGATCATAGATTGAAGTCGGCCGTGCTGAGCATTTCGATCACCCCGTAGACCGACGGCCCGATCAGGATGATCAGCAGCGGCGGCACGGTGAACAGCATTGTGCCCAGTGTCAGCTTGGTCGGCAAGACGTTCGCCTTCTCTTCGGCCAGCATCACGCGCTTGTCACGCATTTCCCCGGCATAGACCCTGAGCGCCTCGGCCACCGAGGTGCCGTAGGTCGCCGATTGCACCAGCACGGTGACGAAGGACTTGATGTCGTTGTTGCCGCAGCGCACGCCCATCTCGCGCAGGACCTCAAGCCGGTCCATCCCGGCCTTGGTCTGGTGCGAGACGGTCTCGAATTCCTCGGCCAGCGCGGGGTAGCCCGGCTTCAGCTCCTTGGCGACGCGGTTGATGGACTGGTCCATCGACTGCCCGGCCTCGGTGCAGATCAGCAGCATGTCCAGCGCATCGGGGAAGCCGCGGGTGATCTGCGACTGACGCTCGGCATGGCGCTTGTTGACCCAGTAGATCGGGAAGTAATAGCCCAGCAGCGTCGGCACCAGCACCGGCATGGCGGTGGCGAGGACCGAGGATCCTTCGCCCCCCGGCTGCACCACCAGCACATAGGCCAGGCCGATCAGCAGCCCGCCCATCGCCAGAATCAGCTTGGCCGCGTGGAAGTCGCGCACCGCGTTCTTGCCGTGATAGCCGGCCTGGATCATCTTCAGCTTGGCGTCGCCCATCTGCGTCTGATCGGTGGGCTCGAGGAAGCTCTTGAATTTCTCCAGCTTCTTTTCCAGCGCCGTGTCGTCCGAGGTGGCGCGGCGCGACAGGCGCGTGCGGTCCTCTCCCGGGCCGCGGCGGGCCTGTTCCCTGAGCCGGGCCAGCGGATCGGGTTTCTCGTTGCCGCGACCCATCAGCATCAGCAGCACCAGCGTGACACCGCCCGCGACCGACAGCGCGATCAGCACCGGCAGCGAAGTGAGGCTGGCCAAGATATCGGTGTTCATGGCGTTGTCCCCTCAGACCTGAATGTTGACCATCTTGCGCATGTAGAGGACGTTGATGACGAGGAACGCCACCACCACCAGCGCGGTCGGGATGAAGAGCGCGGTTTCCTTCACGTCATCGTAGTAATCCGGCTTCACCACCGAGATCATCAGCATCGCCACGATCGGAAAGGCCGACAGGAACATGCCGGACCATTTCGCCTCGGCGGTGATGGCGCGGACCCGGCGGAACAGCTTGAAGCGGGCGCGCACCACCTTGGACAGGCCGTCCAGGATCTCGGCCAGGTTGCCGCCCGATTGCGCCTGGATGGTCACCGCGACGGCCAGGAACCGCAGATCCTGCATGTCCATCCGCTCGGCGAAGGACAAAAGCGCCTCGCCCATGTCGCGCCCGTAGGAGGCCTCGTCGGCGATGAGACCCAGTTCCGAACCCAGGGGATCGGGGATTTCCCGCGCGGCGGCGGCCAGGGCCTGCACGAAGGGATGGCCGACCCTGAGGCCGCGGACGATCAGGTCGATGGCGTCGGGCAATTGTTCCTCGATCAGGGACAGGCGCTTCTTGGCCTTGCCCGACACCCAGAACCAGACCGCGCCCACGCCCATCGCCGCGCTGACCCCGGCGCGCACGCCCAGCGGCGCCGCCGTCAGCACCGTCATGGCCAGGAAGACCACCACCGCCAGCAGCAGCATCATCACGATCAGCATCGACGGCGAAAAGGCGATCTTGCCCTTTTCGGCCTTCTCGGCCAGCAGCGAATAGAAGGGGATGGCCGTGGATTTCGAGTGCTGCGTCGCCTCCTTGCGCAGCCGCTCGATCACTTCGGTGCGGTTGGCGTTGGCGTCCAGCATCTCCAGCCGGCGGTTCATCCGGCTGCCCAGGCGGATCGAGCGGCCGAAGGCCAGCAGGTAGATGGCCTCGACCAGCAGCAGGATACCGGCGAAAATGGCGATGTAGATGATGACGGTGGGCGAGATACTCATGATGGATTACTCGTTTCAGACAGCGTCATAGAGGCTGGACGGCAGATCGTAGCCCCAGCGCTTGAACCGGTCGGAATAATGCGAGCGGATGCCCGAGCCGGTGAAATGACCGAGGATCTTGCCGTTCGGCTCCAGTCCGGTGCGCTCGAAGCGGAACACTTCCTGCATGGTGATGATCTCACCCTCCATGCCGGTGACCTCGGTGATCGAGACCATGCGGCGCGAACCGTCCTGCAGGCGCGAGGCCTGGACGATCAGGTTGACGGCGCTGGCGATCTGGCTGCGCACCGCCTTGAGCGGCATCTCGATCCCGGCCATGGCGACCATGTTCTCCAACCGGCTGATCGCGTCGCGGGCCGAGTTGGCGTGGATCGTGGTCATCGAGCCGTCGTGGCCGGTGTTCATGGCCTGCAGCATGTCGATCACCTCCTCGCCGCGGGTCTCGCCGACGATGATGCGGTCGGGGCGCATCCGCAGCGCGTTCCTCAGGCAGTCGCGCTGGGTGACGGCGCCCTTGCCCTCGACGTTCGGCGGGCGGGATTCCATCCGGCCGACATGCACCTGTTGCAGCTGCAATTCGGCCGTATCCTCGATGGTCAGGATGCGTTCGGAATTGTCGATGAACGAGGACAGCGCGTTCAGCGTCGTCGTCTTGCCCGAGCCGGTCCCGCCCGAGACGATGACATTGAGGCGCGTGGCGACCGCGGCCTCCAGATACATCGCCATCTCATCCGAGAAGGCGCCGAAGCCCACCAGATCGCCGATGCCCAGCTTCTCCTTCTTGAACTTCCGGATCGAGACCAGCGAGCCATCGACCGCCACCGGCGGCACCATGGCGTTGAAACGCGAGCCATCGGCCAGACGGGCGTCGACATAGGGGTTCGATTCGTCGACCCGCCGCCCCACGGCCGAGACGATCTTGTCGATGATCCTGAGCAGGTGGCGTTCGTCCTTGAAGGTCACATCGGTCAGCGTCAGCTTGCCCGCGCGTTCGACAAAAACGCGGTTGGGGCCGTTCACCAGAATGTCGTTGACCGTGTCGTCCTTGAGCAGCGGTTCCAGCGGACCGAGGCCCCTGACCTCGAAATAGAGGTCCTGGTTCAGCGTCAGCCGCTCTTCCGAGGTGAGGGCGAAGTTGATCTCGCTCAGCGCTTCGGCGGAAATCGCAGCGATCTCGGCCCTGAGTTCGGCCTCGGAGGCGGTGTCCAGCGCGGCCAGGTTCAGGTTGTCCAGGAGCCGCGTGTGCAGTTCAGACTTCACCTCAAGGATACGCTGGCGACGGCGGCGGTCCTTGTCATTGGCGGCCGGTTGCGCGGCGATCGGCTGCGGCGCATGCGTGGCCTTGAAGCTGGGACGCGGCGCCGGGCGCGGTGCCGCCATCTCTGGCTGCAACGAGGGGGTGACGGCGGCGATCTCGTGCACCGGGACAGCGCGGGATTCCGGTTTGGCGGGGCCCGAGGGCGTGGTTTCCTTGCGGTAACGCGAGAACATGTCTCTCTCCTCAGGCGGCGGCGCGGCCTTCGTCGCGGTTCGACGCGACGATGGACTGGGCGATCTTGCGGATCTCTTTCAGCAGCGGGTTCTTCGGCGCGATCTCGGCCAGGGGCAGGCCATGGTCGTTGGCATGCGTCACCTGGGCGGTGCCATCGGGCAGCATCACCTCGAACTCGATATCCAGGCTTTCGGCCATCCGCTTGGCGCGGGCCTTGCCCGACAGATCGGTGAATTTGGGCGCGTGGTTCAGGACATAGCGCAGCTTGTCCAGCGGCAGATCCTCGGCCTTGAGCGCGCGGATCAGGCGCAGCGCGTTCTGGGCCGAGCGCATGTCCAGCTCCATCGTCGCGTAATAGGCGTCGCATTCGTTCAGGACCGTTTCGGTCCATTGCACGACGGTGCCGGGCATGTCGATGATGACCACCTCGAAGCTGGCGCGGGCCATGGTGATGACCCGCTCGATATCGTCAGGGGTTATCAGGTCGAGGGGCAGCATGTCGGCGGCCGCGGTCAGCACCTTCAGCTTGTCGTTGAAGGTCTGCAGCGTGTTGAGGAAGAAGTCGCGGTCCATCACCGCGGTGTTGGACAGAAGCTCATAGACCTTCTCGGTCCGGGCGAGGTCCAGATAGGTGGCGATGGAGCCCGTCTGCAGGTCGAAATCCAGCAGGCAGACCGAGGGCGCGGTCTTGCCGGAATTGGCGATCTCCCACGCCAGATTGACGGCGAAGGTCGTGGCGCCTGACCCACCGGCCAGCGGCTGCACGGCATAGACCGCGCCCAGGGGCTGGTTCTGGGACATCATCATCCGCGATTGCGGGGCGATGGTCGACATGTCGGGCGAGGGGGCGCGCAGGCGCTGGATGGCGTCATGCAGCGCGCCCTCGGGCAGCGGATAGGGCACGAAATCGCTGGCGCCCAGACGCAGCAGCCGGTGCAGGGCGATCGGGCCCAGCTCTTCGGCGATGAGCAGCACGCGGATGCTCAGCGTATTGGCACGCTGGATCACCGCCTCGACCAGGGCCATGTTCGATTCATCGTCGTCATCCAGGGCGATGGCGATGAATTCCAGCCCCTTGGCATCGGGTTGATCGAGGAATTTCAGCGCGCTCGGAAAGGTGAGATCGCCCCAGCTTTCGCCGAGTTCCAGCTCCATATCCTCGATCAGCAGGTCGAAGTTCTGCACATCGCGCGAGACGGTGCAGGCGCGAATCGGGGCGACGTGTTTGACGGGGCTGCTCACACTCGACATTTTCTTTCCTCCGCGCCGGCATTCTGCCGACATGTGGTACGCGACCTTCGGCGCGCGACGGCATGCGGCACCGGGTTCTTCCCAACTTCGGCGGTAATCTTGGCATTAATGGGGCTAAAAAAACGTAATTGTCTGGCCGGGCGTCAATAAACCAGACGCCCCGCCGACAGGGTCGGCGGGGCGCTGCGAGGTTGCCGGACGGGTATCCCGGCAGAGGTATCAGGGCGTATTCGGGGCCCGCACGGCACTCTCGACGTATTCCCGATGCACAACACGGGCATACTCTCCGTTCAGGATCCGCGCATTGTCCTGCACGAAACCGGAGACTTCGGTGACAGCGCGCCGGTTCTGGCGTTCGCGGTCCGGCGTCGGGATCAGCGGCTGCGTCTCGCCATTGGAGACGACCGCCTCGACCCGGCGGCGGCTGATGCCTTGCCGGACGATGAAATTGGCCGCGGCGCGGGCGCGGCGCAGGCCGAGGCCCTGGTTGTAGCGCTCGGACCCCACCAGATCGGTATGGCCGAAGACCCGGAAGGTGACTTCGGGGAAGTGGCGCATCCAGCGGGCCTGCTGGGCAAGGATGGTTTGCGCGGCCGGGTCCAGCGTCGCGCTGTCGAAGGGGAAGGTCACGGTGTTCGGCACTTCGCGGGCGAAGCGCTCGGCCAGGGCCACGACGTAATCCAGCTGTCCGGTGTGGATCAGGATGTTGTTGGCCGTGGGGGTGCCGAAGCCGCCCTCGTCCAGGTCGCTGCCGACTTCGGCGGCCATGTAGGCGCCCGAACAGGCGCTCAGCGCCCCGGCCGAAACGCCCAGCAGCAGCAGGCGGCGCGAGATCAGAGGGGTCTGCGGACGGGGGCGGTCATGGGTTACTCCATCACATAGCCGTAGCCGCCGCGGAAATCCTGCCGCGCGACTTCGGCGGCACCGGACGACGAGCCGGTGAGCTGACCGTTGAGGAACAATTGCGCCTCGTTCGGCAGGCGGATGCGGTCGGTGGGCAGAAGCAGCGCCTCGCCCCGGGTCGGCGTCACCAGATGGGCGGTGACGAAGATCATCAGCTCGGACTGGCTGCGCTGGTAATCGGCGCTGCGAAACAGCGCGCCCAGCACCGGAATGTCGCCCAGCCACGGCACCTGGGCGATGGAGCCCTGGAAATCGTCCTGCAACAGGCCGGCGATGGCAAAGCTCTCGCCGTCCCTGAGTTCGACCGTGGTCGAGGTCTGGCGGCGGCGGAAGCCCGGCAGGGTCACGCCGTTGGCGCTGTAGGAATTGGTGCTGTCGGGGCTGGAGACCGAGGCATCCATGCTCAGGTTGATGACATCGCCATCCACCACGCGGGGGGTAAAGGTCAGCTCGACCCCGATCGCCCGGTAATCCACGGTGACCGTGCCATTGTCGCCCACCACCGGCACCGGCACTTCGCCACCGGCCAGGAAATGCGCCTCCTGCCCGGACAGGGCGGTCAGGCTGGGTTCGGACAGGGTGCGGGCCAGGCCGTTCGATTCCAGCGCTTCCAGCATGACCTGGAACTGCACCGACCCGATGGAGAAGCCGCCGCCCAGAACGCCCTGCGCGGGGGTCGCCGGGGCCACGCTCACCGGCACCCCGGCCGTGGTCAGCGCCCCGGCCGCGAAGCGCCCGGTGCCCCCGGCCGAGACGCCGTCCGACGCCGAGAGGCTGGCGGCGAGGCTCTGCGCGGCCGAGCGCTGCACTTCCGAGAAGCGCACGCGCAGCATGACCTGCTGGGTGCCGCCCACGTTCATCAGATTCGAGACCCGGCCCGGCGCATAGCGCTCGGCCAGTTGCAGCGCCGCATCGAGCCGCGCCCCCGAGGACACGATGCCCGACAGCACGATCCCGTCATTGGCGGTGCGCACCTCGATGGGTTCCGAGGGCAGGATCTGCCGCAGCCGCTCGCGGAATTCGGCGACATCGGGGGTGACCTGCACCTCCACATTGGCGATCAGCTGACCGTTGGCGCCGAGGATGGTCAGCGTCGTCCGGCCGGGCGCCTTGCCCAGCACATAGATCGAGCGGTCCGAGAGGGTCGAGATATCGGCAATGCCCGGATTGGCGATGGAAAGCTCGACGAAGGGCGTGTCGCTTTCGACCACGACGGCCCGGTTCATCGCCACGGCCAGCGTGTCGCGCACCTGGCTCGATGCCACGGACAGCGTCTGCGCCGATGCCGGCACGCTGGTAAACGCTGCCTGCCCAAGGCCCCACAGGGCCAGCGCCATCACCGACGCAATCCTACGTTTCGTGCTCATGTGATCCTGCCTCTCGATCACGGGTACATCGGGCCTCTGACGGGCCGTTTCGTCAAAGAATGCTTGAATCCGGTTTTTATTGCAAGTTTCAATTGTTTGCGGAGCGTCTTTCGCGTGATTCCCCTGTCTTTTCCACAGGCTGCCCCGAGCGCTGGCGTGCAGAATCGCAACGACCCCCAGATATAGGGGGCCGCGGGTGTTGCAAGATTGACGCAGCGGGCCGCGGGGCGGCCCTGCCTCAATTGGTGCAGGGGATCTCGATCTGGACGACCTCGGCCCCGCGGCGGGTGCGCACGGTGCAGCGCTCCTGCACCTGCTGGACCACGGTTTCGACGCCCAGAAGGCTGTTGCCGTCGACCTGGATCTGGCTCAGCGCCGTGGTGTCGTCGAGGCCGACCAGCGACAGCGACAGCCGTCCGGTGGACTGGCCCTGGGCCAGGCTGGCGACGGTCTCGGCGGTGGCCTCGATGGTCACGGAACGCGGCACGCCCGAGAAGTTGCGATCCTCGTCGGCATTCTCGTCCAGCGCGATGATCCGCACGCCCGATGACAGCAGCCGGGTGATGTCGCCGCCCTGCGCGCCGCGGCCGGTCCAGTAGATATCGACCGTGTTCGAGGGGCGCAGCGTGCCGGAAATGCCCGAATTCTGGTCCACGCGGATGGTGAAGGCGCGCATGCCGGGCGTCAGGATGGCGGCGATACCGGCCGGCTCGCCGGGTTCGCTGACCTTGACCGACAGGATCGGCTCGCCCGCTTCCATGGCCCTGAGCGCGACCCGAGGGCGGTTGGGATCGGGCACCAGCGCCTCGATGGTCTGGAAAACGCCGGGGGGCACGGAATCGGCCGGCCAGTTGATGGTGCGGACGGCGTCGATGCCGATGGGTTCGCCATAGCGCAACGGGCGGGTCGCGACGGCGACGGTCACTGTCTGGATCGTCGGCGCCGCGCTGTTACGGGCCTGGGCGGCGCTGATGGCGGCCTGCGTCTGGCTGACGTAATTCTGCGCCATGAAGACACCGAAACCCGCCAGGGCCAGCCCGACACCGAGAATACCGATTTGCACAGCTCGCATTGCTCGCTCCTGAACGCCTGCCAGATCCGCTTTGGTGCGGATCACTCTTACCAACTACGTTCACCATTTCTGCATGGTGAATCGGGCAAGATGATGGCTGGAAAGGGAAAGTTGTCCGGCGATTGACTAAAATTACAGCGGGCCGCATCCGGGGATGCGGCCCGTCGGAAAGGTCTGAACGGAAAGGTTTACTGCGTGAAGCCGACGGTTTCCGGGGCGTTCACGGTGATGCCGCCCAGCGCGGTCGAGATGCTGGAGCCGAGGGTGCCGACGCCCGAGCTGACCGAGGTCACGACGGCCAGGCCCAGACCCACGATGGCGGCGGTCAGCACGACCCAGTCAACGGTCACGGCACCGGATTCGTTGGCGGCGAAGGCTTTGACGGTGTTCAGGAAGTTCATGGTTACTCTCCAGAGTACAGGGGTTAAGCGGGGTGTTCTGCGTGCCAGCCCGGAGCTCGGAGGGTTGAGGGTTTTTGAACCGTTCTTCGTTCTGGCAGGATCCTTATCGACCCCCATGGCGGCGGGATCGTGCGCCAATTCGGGCCAAATCGTGTCGGACGGGGTGCATTTTCGGGGCTTGTGCCGAACCCGGAAACCAGGGCGGTCGTGCGGCCGGTTTGTTCACGATCCGGCGATCTTTCGTTAAGACCGCAGGCCGGTCGAACCGGGGCTGCCCTCGCGATTCGCGCGCTTAACCACAAAACCGAGGCGCGAAATGCGATGCCCGGCGCCGCCACCCCGTGCCTGCGCGCAGGATATTTGCGCGCCCGGCGGATTTCTGGCACTCTGGCGCATAACAACAAGAACCCCGGGGCCATGCCGAGCAGCTTGCCCACCCGTTTCCCGCTGATCGCGGCGGCCCTGACCGGGGCGGCCTGCCTTGGCCTGCCCGCACCCGCGCAGGTGGCGCCGCAGGGCGATTTCACCTTCCGGCGGATCGGTGTGGCGCCCGCCGACGGCAGCCGCCGCATCACCGTGCAGGTCGATCCCGAGGAACAGGCCCGCCGCCTGGCCCCGCCCGAACCGGTCGCCCCGCGCCTGACCGCCGTCGCCCAGCCCCAGCCCCTGCCCGAGATCGGGGCCGATGGCGCCCGCTTCGGCTGGTTCTGGACCCAGGTCTCGCCCAACCTCGCGCAGGGCGAGGGGCGGTTCCTGGCGGCGATGGCGGCCCTGCGCGACGCGCCCGAGGGGCGGCGCGTGCCCGAGCCCGGGGTGCAGCACCTGCAGGATATCGCCGCGCGGCACAATGCGGCGATCCTGCGCGCGACCATCGGCACCCGGGTGTCGCCCGCCCTGGCGCTGGCGGTGATCTCGGTCGAAAGCAGCGGGCGGCATACGGCGGTCAGCCATGCGGGCGCGCAGGGGCTGATGCAGCTGATCCCGGCCACGGCCGCGCGCTTCGGGGTCGGCGACGCCATGGACCCGGTGCAGAACATCCGGGGCGGCGTGGCCTATCTGGACTGGCTGCTGAACGAGTTCGACGGCGATGTGGTGCTGGCGCTGGCGGGCTACAACGCGGGCGAGGGTGCGGTGCGGCGCAACGGCGGCGTGCCGCCCTATGCCGAGACGCGCGATTACGTGCCGCGGGTCCTGTCCGCGTGGAACGTGGCGCGCGGCCTCTGCGCGACGGTGCCGGAATTGCCCAGCGACGCCTGCGTCTTTGCCGTGCGGGCGGTCAGGACGGCGGGGTAGGGCGCCCGCGCAAGGTCCCGGTTACAGGATCTCGTCGATCGCTTCGGTCGGGCGGCCGATCACCGCTTTCGATCCGTTGCGGATCACCGGGCGTTCGATCAGCCCGGGATCGACGGCCAGGGCGGCGACGATCACATTCTCGGCCTCGCCCTTCAGCGCGGCGCCTTCCTTGCGCAACAGCGCCGAGGCGGGCAGTCCCAGCGCCAGCAGCATGTCGCGGAGTTCCTCCTGCGAGGGGCCGTCCTTGAGGTAGAGCCGGACCTCCGGCGTCACGCCCTTCGCCTCCAGATAGGCCAGCGCCGCGCGGGATTTCGAGCAGCGCGGGTTGTGCCAGATCTCTACAGCCATTCGTCCCTCCCGGTGCCGACCGCTTCGGTCACGCTGGCAAATCCGTCGCGGCGGAGCAACCCGTCCAGTCCCCGGGCGATCCGTCCGACCAGCGAGAAGCCGCCATAGACCAGCGCCGAATAGAGCTGCACGGCGCTCGCCCCCGCCCGGATCTTGGCATAGGCATCCTCGGCCGAGGCGATGCCGCCCACGCCGATGAGCGGCAGGCCGCCCCCCGTCAGGGCGGAAAGCTGCGCCAGAACCCGCGTGGACTTTTCGAACAGCGGCGCGCCGGACAGCCCGCCCGTCTCGCCCCGATGGGGACTTTTCAGCCCTTCGCGCGATAGCGTGGTGTTGGTGGCGATGATCGCGTCGACCCCCGCCTCGGTCGCGACACCGGCAATGTCAGACAGTTCCGCGGCGTCGAGATCGGGTGCGATCTTCAGGAACACCGGGATCCGCCGCTCCAGCGCGTCACGCTCGGCCATCACCCCCGCCAAGAGCCCGCGCAACGCTGCGGCGCCCTGCAGGTCGCGCAGCTTTTCGGTGTTCGGCGAGGATACGTTGACCGTGGCGAAATCCACATGCGGGCCGCAGAGCCGCAACACGGTGGCGAAATCGGCAGCGCGGTCGGCGCTGTCCTTGTTGGCACCGAGGTTCAGCCCCACCACCGGCCCCGGCGCGCGGCCGGCCAGACGCCGGGCGATGGCCTCGGCCCCCTCGTTGTTGAAACCGAAACGGTTGATGACCGCCCGGTCCTCGGACAGCCGGAACAGACGCGGGCGGGGATTGCCGGGCTGCGGACGGGGGGTCGCAGCGCCGACCTCGACAAAGCCGAAGCCGGCGCGGGCCAGCGGCCCCAGCGCCACGGCGTTCTTGTCGAAACCCGCGGCCAGCCCCACCGGGTTGGGCAGCGCCAGCCCGGCGACCTGCGTGCGCAGCCGGGACGAGGTGAAGACACCGTCCAGGGGCACAGCCCCCGCATTGAGCGCCTTCAGCGTCAGCCCATGCGCGGTTTCCGGGTCGATCCGGTGCATGGCCCACAGGCCGAGAGCCTCGATCATCACACGACCCCTTCCGGGAAGATATGGCCCGCCGCCCCAAGGGGCAGCGACTTGTCCCAGACGACATCCGCCCGGGTCAGATCCCGGTAGAGATGCGGGAACAATTGCCCCCCGCGCGAGGGTTCCCATTTCAGGGCCTCGCCCAGACGGTCGGTCTCGATGGCCAGCAGCACCAGATCGCTTTCGCCCGCGAAATGCTTGGCGGCGGTTTCCACCACCTGCTGCGGGGTCGACATATGCACATAGCCATCGGCCAGATCGACGGGAGCCCCGGCACTGCGGCCATGGGCGACGAGATCGTCCCATTCGGAACGGCGGAAGATCTTGTAAACCAGCATGGCCTGCTCATGCCGAATGCGCGCCTGCCGGTCAATGGGCAGCATGGCGAAGCCTAACGACAGGGCCAACGACAAGGCACGTCATGGCTCTGTCATCTGCGGGTGCCAGATCGCGCTCAGGGCCTTTGACTTCGCCGTCTGCTCCGCGCAATCTTTGACCTTCGGGAAAAAATCCAACAGGGGAATCATATGTCGCTTCGTATCCGCCTCAGGGCTATCCTCGGCTCGACCGCTTTGGTGGCGGCCTCTGCCGTTCCGGGCTTTGCCTCGACCGAATTGCACATCCTGCATTTCAACGATTTCCACAGCCGGATCGAATCGATCAGCCGTTTCAACTCGACCTGCTCGGACAGCGACGAGGCCGAGGGCAAATGCTTCGGCGGGGCCGCGCGGCTCTACACGCTGGCCACCCAGATGCGCGCCGCCATCGAGGCCGAGGGCAATCCGGTCATCCTGCTGGACGCGGGCGACGATTCGCAGGGCTCGCTGTTCTACACCACCTATGGCGGGCAGGTGGAGGCCGATTTCCTGCAGCGTCTGCAACCTGACGCCATGGCCGTCGGCAACCATGAATTCGACCTCGGCCCGGCCGGTCTGGCCGTGTTCCTCGATACCGTGAGCTTCCCGGTCCTGTCGTCGAACATCGACGTCTCGGGCGAGCCGGTGCTGGCGGGCCGCGTCGCGCCCTACACGATCATCGAGGAAGGCGACCTGCGGATCGGCATCGTCTCGGCGCTGGCCACCGACACGCCCGAGACCGCCTCGCCGGGGCCGACCGTGCTGTTCTCGGACGAGATCGAGGCGCTGAACGCCGCCGTCGCCGCGCTGCAGGCCGAAGGCGCCGCGCCGATCATCGCCCTGACCCATGTGGGCTATCGCCTCGATCAGGAAATCGCGGCGCAGGTGCCCGGCCTTGCCGCCGTCGTCGGCGGCCACAGCCACACCTTCCTCTCGGCCTCGGATCCCGCGCGGCAGGGCCCCTATCCGACCTGGGTGGATTCCTCGGACGGCTCGATGGTCCCGGTCGTGACCGCCGGCGCCTATGGCAAATACCTGGGCCATCTGGTGCTGGAACTCGATGACGACCTGAACGTGGTCTATGCCTCGGGCGACGCCATCGTGCTGAACAACGAGGTCACCCCCGATCCCGAGGTCCTCGCCTGGGTCGACAGCCTGGCCGGGCCGATCGACGAGATGCGCGCCCAGAACGTCGCCGAGACCTCGGCGATGATCGAGGGCGACCGCAATGTCTGCCGTCAGGTGGAATGCACCATGGGCAACCTCGTGGCCGATGCCATGCTGGCCCGCGTCGCCGATCAGGGCGTGACCATCGCCATCCAGAACGGTGGCGGTCTGCGCGCCTCGATCGACGAGGGCATGATCACCATGGGCGAGGTCTACGAAGTCCTGCCGTTCCAGAACACGCTGGCCACCTTCCAGCTAACCGGCGCCAATGTCGTGGCCGCCCTGGAGAACGGCGTGAGCCAGCTTGAGGACGGCGCGGGCCGCTTCCCGCAGGTCGCGGGTCTGCATTACACCTTCGATCCGGCCGCCCCGGCGGGCAGCCGCGTCAGCGACGTGATGGTGCAGGCGGACGGTGAATGGGTGCCGATCGACCCGGACGCGACCTATGGCGTGGTGACCAACGATTACATGCGCAACGGTGGCGACGGCTACGCGATCTTCCGCGACAGCGGCATGAACGCCTATGACTTCGGCCCGGATCTGGCCGATGTGCTGGCCGCCTATCTGCAGGCCAATGCCCCCTACCAGCCCTATACCGATGGGCGCATCACCCGCCGCTGAGGCCGGTGACCGGAATGCGAAGGGGGGCCCTGCGGCCCCCCTTTGTCATTGTCCGGGTTATTTGCGGGCGGCCTTCTCGGCGATGCCCGAGGTGCCTTCGCGCCTTGTCAGTTCCGCCTCGATATCGGCCAGCGTCACGCCCCGGGCGGTGCACATCACCAAGAGGTGGAACATCACATCCGCGGCCTCGGCGGTCAGCCGGGCGCGGTCGCCCTTGACCGCCTCGATGACCGCTTCGATGGCCTCTTCGCCGAATTTCTCGGCGCATTTCTCGGGCCCCTTGGACAGCAGCTTGGCGGTCCAGCTGGTTTCGGGATCGGCGCCCTTGCGGGCCTCGACGGTGGCGGCAAGTCGGGCAATCGCGCTCATCAGACCCTCACTGGTTCAAAGTCGGACGGGAATCCCGGCGGCGGCCATATGCGCCTTGGCCTCGCCGATGGTGTAGGTGCCGAAGTGGAAGATCGAGGCCGCGAGCACCGCCGAGGCATGGCCCTCGGTCACGCCCTCGACCAGATGGTCCAAAGTCCCGACCCCGCCCGAGGCGATGACCGGCACGTCGACCGCATCGGCGATGGCGCGGGTCAGCGGCAGGTTGAATCCGGCCTTGGTCCCGTCGCGGTCCATCGAGGTCAGCAGGATCTCGCCCGCGCCCTTGGCGGCCACGGTGCGGGCGAACTCGACCGCGTCGATGCCGGTGGGCTTGCGCCCGCCATGGGTGAAGATCTCCCACCGGCCGGGCGCGACGGTCTTCGCGTCGATGGCGCAGACGATGCATTGGCTGCCGAAACGGTCGGCGGCCTCGGCGATTACGTCGGGATTGGCGACGGCGGCCGAGTTGAACGACACCTTGTCCGCCCCCGCCAGCAGCAGGGCGCGGACGTCGTGATGCGTGCGCACCCCGCCGCCCACGGTCAGCGGCATGAAGCATTGCTCGGCGGTGCGCGTCACCAGATCGAACATCGTGCCGCGGTTTTCATGCGTGGCGTGGATATCGAGGAAACACAGCTCATCCGCCCCCGCCGCGTCATAGGCCTTGGCCGCCTCGACCGGGTCGCCCGCGTCGATCAGGTTGACGAAATTGACGCCCTTGACCACGCGGCCATCGGCCACGTCGAGGCAGGGGATGATCCGGGTTTTCAGCATGGCCACGCCTTTGGGCTTGCGGGTTCCTGGCCCCTCCCTAGCGCCGGGCGGGGGCTTAGGAAAGCCCGAACCGGCGCGCCCGGGGGTCAGGAGCGGTCTTTGCCCCGGCGGATCGCCCCCAGCGCCGACAGAAGGACCAGCACCACGATCATCAGCCCGCCCAGGGCCGAGACAGGCAGGGCGATCAGCGTCAGCGGCCCCAGCGCCGCGTCGCCCCAGCCGATCTGCCGGGCCAGCACCCAGACCACCAGCGGCACGAAGCCCAGAAGCAGCAGAAAGGTTCCCAGCCGCCATGCCAGCCGCATCCCGGGGCTGAGCGGTTCGGGCTCGCGCCGGGGGCGGCGGGTATTCTCGAACAGGCCGGTGCCGTGGTCGCCATCGCCGTCGTCGTCAAAAAGCATGGGCTGTCCCTTCCCTGATGAGCGGTTTACCCGATGGGTCGTGCCCGCCGCGGCCTCGGTTCAATCGCGCGCGCGCCGCACCAGAAGGACCAGCGCCAGGGCGATGCCCAGCACGAAGCCCGCCAGCGCGATCGGTGCCGTCAGGAAAAAGAAACGCCCGGCGATGTCCAGCCCGTGCAGGAGGCCGCTCCAGTCCAGCCCGGCCCAGTGGCAGGGATCGTTGTAGCCCAGCGCGCTGCGGCAGCCAGCGAGCGTCGACACTGCCGTGAGCGCGCTCAGCGACAGGATGGGGATCAAGCCCACCAGCACCATCAGTGCCACGAAGATCCAGCCCCAGCGCATCCGCTCTCCTGTCCGATGGGGCGCAGTCTGCCTGCCAGGCGGGGGGTGCCCAACCAACAGTCGCGTGAGGCGCGATTTACAGGCGGGGGTCCGCGCACTAGAAAGCAGGGCATGCGATCCCTTGCCCTGCTTCCCCCGCTTTGCCTGCTGTCCCTGACGCTTGCCGCCTGCAGCGCCGGTGCGCCCGCGCCCCGCGCCGCGCCGACGGGCGCCGCGCGTATCGCCGCCGAATGCGCGCTGCTGACCCAGGCCGGGACGATGATGGCGGCGGCGGGGAATGCCGCCCATGACGGCCTGCTCGAAGGCTGCCCCGGCAGCACGGCCCGCGACACACGGCCGCTGGCCCGCCAGACCGCCTCGTTGCGCGACGGGGGGCAGGCGGCGCTGCCGCCGGGGGTGGCGCGAGGCTCCCGCGGCGAGGCGGTGTTTCGCCGCATGATAACCCGCGGCGTCCCGGTCTCGCTGGCGATCCGGCTGACTGCCGATCCGCTGTTTGCCGAGGCGGCGCGCTGAGCCCCTCTCGCGGGGGCTTCGGGGCTGGACACCGCCCCGGGTCCGCGCCACTTTGAACCCTGAAGGGGCCCCGGTCGCACGATGACCGGCGGCCCTCCATCCGGCAGAAGAGACGGAGACCATGGCCCGATCCACCGAACCCGCCCCCTCGCATCTGGTGCCCGTCGCGCTGATCCTGCTGGTCTGGCATGGGCTGCTGGCGGCGGATTACGTGATCGAGCGTTTCGCGCTGGGCGCCCAAGGCTGGCCCGCGCTGATGGCGCTGATGCCGCTCGACGCGCTCTGGCTCAATGTCACCTGGGCGCTGGGCGTCTGGCTCGGGCTGGTCGCGGCGCTGTTCCTGATGCTCAGGGACGATGCCTCGGTCCTGCTGTTCTTCTTCGCCATGGCCTTCGAGGTGGCGCTGGCGCTGGGCGTCTTTCTTGCCGCGCCGCCGGTCCTGATGCTGCCGGTGCCGCTGGCGGTGATCCTGCCGGTGCTGGTGGCCTTCCCGCTCTTCGGCTGGCTCTACGCCCGTTCGCTCAACCGTCGCGGCTGCCTTCACTGACCGCGCAACCGTCCGCTCCTGAAAGGATATATCGCATGATCCGCCGCAATCTGGCCGAGGCGATCGGCAACACTCCCCTGATCCGCCTGCGGCGCGCCAGCGAGGAAACCGGCTGCGAGATCCTCGGCAAGGCCGAGTTCCTGAACCCCGGGCAGTCCATCAAGGACCGCGCCGCGCTGTTCATCATCCGCGACGCGGTGGCGCGGGGCGACCTGAAGCCCGGCGGCACGATTGTCGAGGGCACGGCGGGCAATACCGGCATCGGTCTGGCGCTGGTCGGATCCTCGATGGGCTTCCGCACGGTGATCGTGATCCCCGAGACGCAGAGCCAGGAAAAGAAGGACATGCTGCGTCTGGCCGGGGCCGAACTGGTCGAGGTTCCGGCGGTCCCCTACAAGGACCCGAACAATTACGTGAAATACTCGGGCCGTCTGGCCGAGGAACTGGCGCGCACCGAACCCAACGGCGCGATCTGGGCCAATCAGTTCGACAACGTCGCCAACCGTCAGGCGCATATCGAGATGACCGGCCCCGAAATCTGGTCGCAGACCGGCGGCAAGATCCACGGCTTCACCTGCGCCGTGGGCTCGGGCGGGACGCTGGCGGGCGTGGCGATGGCGCTGCAGCCCAGGGGCGTGAAAGTGGCGCTGGCCGATCCCGAGGGCGCGGGTCTGCTCAAGCTCTATACCGGGCAGGAAAACCCCGGCAACTCGATCACCGAGGGCATCGGCCAGGGCCGCATCACCGCCAATCTGGAGGGTTTCACCCCCGACATGGCCTATCGCATCCCCGATGCCGAGGCGCTGCCGGTGGTCTTCGACCTGCTGGAACACGAGGGGCTCTGCATGGGCGGCTCGACCGGGGTCAACGTCGCCGCGGCGATCCGCATGGCGCGCGAGATGGGGCCGGGGCATACCATCGTCACCGTGCTCTGCGATTATGGCACGCGCTACCAGTCCAAGCTCTTCAACCCGGCCTTCCTGCGCGAAAAGAACCTGCCGGTCCCGGCATGGCTGGACCGCGCGGCCCGCGGCCTGCCCGACATGCGGGCCACCTGAGACCATGACCGGAGGATCGTTCAGCGTGACCATCGCCCCGCTTCTGCGCTTCCTGTCGCTCAGGGTGCTGCTTCTGGCTCTGGCCGCGCTTCTGGCCGTGCCGGTCGCCCCGGCGCCGCTCTTGGCGCAAAGCTCGGGCGCCATCGCCAGCAGCCCGGCGGTCGATATCGACTATGACAGCTGGAACACGCTGGCCACGCTGGCCGAACAGGCGCTGGAGAACGCCGCGACCAGCGAGGACGAGCTGAACACGATCCGCGCCCAGGTGGTCGACAAGCGCGCCCAGTTCCAGGACGCGCAGGTGGTCTTGCAGGAACGCATCGACGCGCTGCGCGGCCAGATCACCGCGCTGGGCCCGGTGCCGGCCGAGGGCCAGACCGAGGCCGCCGATGTCACCGCGCGGCGCAACGAACTGAACGACGTCCTCGCCCAGCGCGAGGCGCCGCTCAGGGCCGCCGACGAGGCCTTTGCCCGCGCCGAGACGATCATCCGCCAGATCGACCGCGAATTGCGCGCCCGTCAGGCCGACGCGCTGCTTCAGCTTGGTCCGACCCCGCTGAACCCGGCAACCTGGCTCGACGCGGTGGACGCGCTGATGACCTCGGCCTCGACCATCACCGCCGAGGCGCGCAACGCTTTCCGCGACCCCGCGCATTACGAGGAGATGCTGAGCGACCTGCCGATCACGCTGGGCGCCCTGCTGCTGGCCGGGCTGATGCTGCTGCGCGGCCGGCACTGGATGGAAACGCTGACGCTGCGGCTGTTGCAGAACGCCTCGATCCTGCGCGGACGGGCGGTGGTGGCCTTCTTCGTCTCGCTCTCGCAGCTGATCGTGCCCTTCCTCGGGCTGATGCTGCTGGCCACGGCGATCCGCCTGACGCGGATGACCGGGCCGACCATCATCGAGATCACCAACGCCATGGTCCCGGCCGGCATGGCGATCTTCTTCGCCCGCTGGCTGTCGCTGCATGTCTTCCCGATCATCGACGACCCGCGGCTGAACCTGAACCTCAGCGCCGCCGACCGCCGCCGCGCCCGTGGCATGGCGCTGATCTTCGGCTTTCTCGCCGCGGTCGAGGCGATCTACACCCCGATCCTCGCCCCGCAATGGATGTCCGCCTCGGCGCTGGCGGCGCTGACCTATCCGCTGGTCATCCTCTGCGCCCTGACCATGCTGCGCTTTTCGCGCATCCTGCGGCGGCACGAGCCGCGCAAGGTGATCGAGAACGGGGTCGAGGTCGACGCCTCGCCCTTCTTCGACCGGATGCTGAAACTGGGCACGCGGGTGCTGTTCCTGTTCGGCGTCATCTCGCCGGTCCTCGGCGCCGCGGGCTATATCGCCGCCGCCGCGATGCTGACCTATCCGCCGGTCAAGTCGCTGGCCGTCATCGCGCTGGTCATGGTGCTGCATCGGCTCATCATCGCGATCTACATCGCCATCGTCGGCGAGAGCGAGAATGCGACGCAGGGTCTGGTGCCGGCGCTCTCGGGCCTCGTGCTGTCGCTGCTGTCGCTGATCCCGCTGTCGCTGATCTGGGGCGCGCGCGAAACCGACCTGATCGAGCTCTGGACCCGCTTTTCCGAGGGGACGAGCCTGGGCGGCGCCCGGATCTCGCCCGCCTCGCTGATCTGGTTCTTCGTGGTCTTCGCCTTCGGCTATGTGACCACCCGGGCGCTGCAGAGCGCGCTGGGCACCTCGGTCCTGCCCAAGACCTCGATCGAACGCGGCGCGCAGAAGGCGCTGGTGTCGGGCGTGGGCTATCTGGGCATCACCGCCGCGGCGCTGGTCGCCTTCTCGGTCGCGGGCATCGACCTCTCGGGCCTCGCCATCGTCGCCGGTGCCCTGTCGGTCGGCGTCGGTTTCGGGCTTCAGAACATCGTCTCGAACTTCGTCTCGGGCATCATCCTGCTGATCGAGCGCCCGGTCTCCGAAGGCGACTGGATCGAGGTCGGCCCGACCCAGGGCATCGTGCAGCGCATCTCGGTGCGCTCGACAATGATCGAGACGTTCGACCGCTCCAAGGTCATCGTGCCCAACGCCGACCTGATCTCCGGCGCGGTCACCAACTACACCAAGTCGTCGCGCACCGGCCGGGTGGTGATGACGGTGGGCGTGGCCTATGGCACCGATACCCGCAAGGTCGAGAGCATCCTGCGCGAGATCATCGAGGCCGAACCGCTGGTGGTGATGGACCCGGCGCCCGGCGTCGATTTCCTCGGCTTCGGCGCCGATGCGCTGGAGTTCCGCATCCGGGCGATCCTGCGCGATGTCGGCATGAAGGTGGGCGTCGCCACCGAGGTGAACCACAAGATCGCCGCCCGCTTCGCCGAGGAGGGGATCGAGATCCCCTATGCCCAGCGCGACATCTGGCTCAGGAACCCCGAGACGCTGGGCCTGTCGATGACCAAGCCCGGCAAGCCCGAGCCCGAGGCCGAGCCCCAGAACCCCGAGCCCAGGCCCGACCGCGACACCGCCGACAGCGCCGGCCTCTCGAATGACGAGGTCGATCCGCCCTTCCGCGAGCAGACCCGATGACCGACCCCCTGTTCCGCAGCGATCCCTACGCCCGCTCCTGCCGCACGACGGTCACGCGGCTGGCCGAGGACGGCGCGCTGGTGGTCGGCGCCTCGGTGTTCTACCCGGCGGGCGGCGGCCAGCCCGGGGATACCGGTTGGATCGACGGCCCCTCCGGGCGGCTGGCGGTGATCGACACCCGCAAGGAGGGCGCGACCGAGGTGGCGCTGGTCCTCGAACCCGGCGCCTCGCTGCCCGCAGGGGCCGGGATCGAGATGCATCTCGACTGGGACCGCCGCCACCGCCACATGCGGGTCCATACCGCGCTGCACCTCCTGTCGGTGGTGATCCCGCTGCCGGTGACCGGCGGGGCGATCGGCGCCGACAAGGGCCGCCTCGATTTCGACATGCCCGAGGCGCCCGGGGACAAGGAGTCGCTGGAAGCGGCGCTCAACGCCCTCATCGCCCGGGATCTGGCGGTGACGACGGAATGGATCACCGATGACGAGATGGCCGCCAACATGGATCTGGTGAAGACCATGTCGGTGACGCCGCCGATGGGGCAGGGCCGCGTGCGGCTGGTCCGCATCGGCACCCTGGACGAACAGGTCGACCTGCAACCCTGCGGCGGCACCCATGTGGCCTCGACCGCCGAGATCGGCCGCGTCACGTTGGGCAAGGTCGAGAAGAAGGGCAAGCAGAACCGCCGGGTCAGCCTGCACCTCGCCTGAAAGGCGCATCTTTGTTCTGAAAATATCCACGGGGATTTTCAAGGGGGGCGTGCCCCCCTTGAAGCAGGGGGCGCGGGGGGCGGCAGCCCCCCGCCTTTGGAGTCATCTTGGGGCGGCAGCCCCCCGCCTTTTTAGTGAACTCGGCGCCCGTCACCGTCGCCGCAAGAGTCGCCCGTCGATCACCACCAGCCCGGCCCCGATCAGCACCATCCCCGCCACATGCCGGGCCAGCAGCGCCTCGCCCAGAAAGGCGATGCCCAGGGCGATGGCGCTGACCGGCACCAGGAAGGTGACCAGAAACGCGTTCACCGCCCCGGCGCTGGCGATCAGGCCGAAATAGAGCCCATAGGCGAAGGAGGTGGACAGCACCGCCAGCCCGACCAGCGCCGCGATCACCCCCCAGCCCGGAAAGGGCAGGGACCAGGGCGCCTCGGTCAGCGCGGCGAGCGGCGCGATGATCGCCGTGGCCCAGACCAGCTGCCCCAGCGCCAGCGACAGCGGCGGCAGGCCGGTGCGGCGGAACCGCCGGGCCCAGACCCCGGCCAGCGCATAGCTCAGCGCGGCGCCGAGGCAGGCGAGCTGCGCCCAGATGGTGCCGGCGCCGCCCGATAGCCCGCCCCCCATCATCACCGCCACGCCCAGGAAGCCCGCCACCACGCCCATCGCCTTGCGCGGCGAGAGCCGCTCGTCCCGCGTCGCCAGATGCGCCACGACCACACCCCAAAGGGGCGTCGTCGCGTTCAGGATCGAGGCCAGGCCCGAGCTGATCTGCCCCTGCGCCAGCACGTAGAAGGTGAAGGGCACCGCGTTGTTCAAAAGCCCCATCACCCCCAGCCCGGCCCAGAGCCGCCAGCCTTTGGGATAGGGTTGTCCCAGCAGCGGCAGGGCCACGGCCAGCACCAGCGCCGCCAGCCCGACCCGGGCCAGCACGATGGTGAAAGGCGGCAGCACCGGCACGGCGACGCCGACGAAAAAGAACGATCCGCCCCAGAGGACGGACAGCAGGATCAGGCGCAGCCAGTCGGCCCCGGACATCGGATCACCTCGTTGTTTCACCGGGGCCTTTTGCCGGTTCCGGGCCGCTCGGCGCGACCCGGAACCTGCGGAATGCTCAGTTGTCGCGGGTCCAGGTCTGGTCGCGGCAGATGAACAGCACACAGCCGGAGACGGTCAGCTGGTCGCCCGCCAGATCCATGCGCGAGCGATAGGTCTGGTCGCGGTCGGGGGCATAGATCTGCCCGTCGCGGTACTGGCCATTGCCGCGCGGCTCCATGTCCCAGACGATCTGGCGCCCGGTATTGGCCGACTGGATCGCGGCGCCCGAACCGTTGTAGCTTTCCACCAGCGTGCCGCAGAGCGTGTTGCCGCACATGCTCATCGAGATCACGCCGTAATTGCCGTTGTCGTCCGGCTGGGTGCGCCAGCGCCCCTCGGCCGGGTCGGCGGCGGCGGCGGTGGCCAGCAGGCCGAAGGCGGCGGTCAGGCTCAGAATCAGGGTTTTCATGGTGGTTCCTCCCGTTTTCCGCCAGCATCCGGATTAGCCCCCCTCGTGGCAAGAGGCTCGTTGCGCCGCCCGGCGCTCCCGTGGCGTCAGTCCGCCATCGCCGCCGCGATCAGGTCCATGTCGGCGGCGGTAACCTCGAAAAGCCCGTAGCGGAACCGCGCGCCCCAGCCCGGTCCGCCGAACGAGAGCTGCGCCAGCAGCGGCCGGATCGGTGCGTCGCGCGCGGGCAGCCAGCGCACGTCCCGCCGGAAAGGCTGGAAACCCGCGCTCATAGAGCCCTGATAGACCGGCCCCTCGGCCACGATCCCCAGCGCGGTGAAGGCCTGCACCGGGGCGCCGTTGCGGATCCGTTCATGCGGCGAATAATAGGCCACCCGGTCGCCGGGCTGGAGGCGCCTGAGCGGCGCCTCCTTGCCGTGGTTGACCTGCATGAACCCGCCCTCGCGCCCGATCCGCACATGCTCGGCCGAGGCGACGGCGATCCACGCCCGGCTCACGGCATGGCCGGGACATAGAGCCGCAGCCGGTGTCCGTCGGGGTCGGCCACGGTCACCGCCTGACCGAAGCCCAGCGTGGTCAGGGGTTGCAGGATCGTCACCCCCTGCGCCGCCAGCCGCGCCTCGGCCGCCATCAGCGCCTCGCCATCGGCCAGCGCGATGTCGAGTTCCGCACCACCCGGCGCGAGACCGGCGCGGGGCTGCACATTCTCGGTGCGCCACAGGCCCAGCCGGGCGCCCTGACCCAGCGGCAGGATGGCGAAATCGCTGGCCTCATAGACCACCGGGGCGCCCAGCGCATCGGCGTAGAACCGGGCGCTGGCCGCCGGGTCGGTGACGTAGAAAATGAACATCGGGGTCGCTTGCATGATCGTCTCCTTGGTTGCGATGCGCCTCTCTCGCATCAGGGAGTGTCAGCTTCTGTCAGCAGCCTTCCGCGCCCGGTCGGCTTCCCACCATTCCCTCAGCAACGTTGTCCGGCGGCGGGGAAACCGCGCGTCGAGCATCCGGCATTCGGCGATCCGGTCCTCGCGGAAATTGCGGAAGCCCTGTCTGAGTTCGCACCAGCCGACCAGTGTCTGCACCGATTCGAAGAACCCCATGGCCAGCGGCCAGATCACCCGCCGCGTCTCGTCCCCCCTGAGGCTGCGGTAAAGGATCTCGGCCTTGCGCTCGGCCCGCATCGCCTCGCGCAGATCGGCCATCAGGGGCGAGCCCGCGCCGGGCAACCGCCCCGCGACCAGCAGGGGCGAGGTCTCGACAAAGACCCGCAACTCCTCGGGCAGGACCGCGCCGATCCGGCCCAGCGCCTTGCCCGCGGCCTCGGCCAGCGCCGGATCGGCGCGGGCGGCGACCAGACGGGTGCCCAGAACCAGCGCCTCCAATTCGTCGCGGCTGAACATCAGGGGCGGCAGCAGGAAGCCGGGGCGCAGGATATAGCCCACGCCCGCCTCGCCCTCGATCACCGCGCCCTGTGCCCTGAGGGCCTCGATATCGCGGTAAACCGTGCGCAAGGACGTCCCCGTTTCCTCGGCCAGCCGGGCGGCGGCCAAGGGGCGGCGGTGGCGGCGCAGGATCTCCAGCACCTGCAAAAGGCGTTCGGCGCGGTTGCTCATGCCCCGGTGTCGCCCAGCCACAGGCGCACGGCAAGGCCCGAGAATGCGCGCGGGCTCTGGACCTTGGCGGGGTCCCTGCCTAGTCTCGCGCGCATGAGTGAGACCTATCAGGTTCTGGCCCGCAAATACCGTCCCGAGACCTTCGCCGATCTGATCGGGCAGGAGGCGATGGTGCGCACGCTGAAGAACGCCTTCGCCGCCGACCGCATCCACCATGCCTTCGTCATGACGGGCATCCGGGGGACGGGCAAGACCACCACCGCGCGGATCATCGCCAAGGGGCTGAACTGCATCGGCCCCGATGGCACGGGCGGGCCCACGACCGAGCCCTGCGGCGTCTGCGAGCCCTGCCGGGCGATTGCCGAGGGGCGCCATGTCGACGTGCTGGAGATGGACGCGGCCAGCCGGACCGGCGTCAACGACATCCGCGAGATCATCGACTCGGTCGCCTATCGCGCGGCCAGCGCCCGCTACAAGATCTACATCATCGACGAGGTGCACATGCTCTCGAACAGCGCCTTCAACGCGCTGCTCAAGACGCTGGAGGAACCCCCGCCGCATGTGAAATTCATCTTCGCCACCACGGAAATCCGCAAGGTGCCGGTGACGGTGCTGTCGCGCTGCCAGCGCTTCGACCTGCGCCGGATCGAGCCCGAGGTGATGATCGCCCATCTGGCCAAGATCGCCGGCAAGGAAAACGCCCAGGTGGCCGAGGATGCGCTGGCGCTGATCGCGCGGGCGGCCGAGGGGTCGGTGCGCGATGCCATGTCGCTCCTGGATCAGGCGATTTCCCACGGCGCCGGGGAAACCACGGCCGATCAGGTCCGCGCCATGCTGGGACTGGCCGATCGCGGCCGGGTCATGGACCTGTTCGAGGCGATCCTCAGGGGCGATGCGGCGGCGGCGCTGGAAGAACTCGCCGCGCAATACGCGGACGGGGCTGACCCGGTCGCCGTGCTGCGCGATCTGGCCGAGATCACCCATTGGGTCAGCGTCATCAAGGTCACGCCCGCCGCGGCCGAGGATCCGACCGTCAGCCCCGACGAGCGCCAGCGCGGCAGCGATCTGGCCGCGCGGCTGGATCTGCGCATCCTCGCCCGCATGTGGCAGATGCTGCTGAAAGCGCTGGAAGAAGTGGCGCAGGCCCCGAACGCGATGATGGCGGCCGAGATGGCGGTCATCCGCATGACCCATGTCGCCGACCTGCCGACGCCCGACGAGCTGATCCGCCGCTTGCAGGACAACCCGCCCCCGCCCGGCCCCTCGGGTGGTGGCGGTGGTGGCGTTCCGATGGGCGGCGGGGTCACGGCGATGGGCCGGGGCTCCGTGTCTTCAGGGGGCGGGGGCGCTCAGGCGGCCCTGGCTGGCGCGCCGCATGCGCTGGCGCAATTCGCCACCTTCGAGCGGGTCATGGAGCTGATCGCCGAACGGCGCGACATCATCCTGCAGACCGAGGTGAAGCGCTGCCTGCGCCTCGTGCGCTATTCCCCGGGCCGGATCGAATTCGAGCCGACGCCCGACGCGGCGCCCGACCTCGCCGCGCGGCTGGCCGGACGGCTCCAGCACTGGACCGGCACCCGCTGGGCGGTCTCCATCGCTCAGGGCGGCGGCCCGACCATCGCCGAGCAGGAGGCCGAGGCCAAGGCCAAGCGCGACGCGCAGGCGCTGGAGGACCCGCTGGTCAAGGCGATCTTCGAGGCCTTCCCCACCGCGAAATTCCACGACTTCCGCCCCCCGGTCGAGACCGCGCAGGAAGTGGCCGAATCGGCCCTGGCCGAGGTCGAGGACGAATGGGACCCGTTCGAGGATTGAGATCCCCGAAACCGGGGCGCTGCCTTGCGGCACTGCCCCCCAGCCCCTACATTCGGAACAAGCGAAGAACGCGCGAACAGCACGGAGCGGATGCATGCTGAAGGGTTTGGGAGGCCTCGGGGGTCTCGGCGACATGGGCAAGATGATGAAGGCCGCGCAGGAGATGCAGGACAAGATGTCCGCGCTCCAGACGAAGCTGGAGGATCTGGTGGTCGAGGGCGAATCGGGCGCCGGTCTGGTCAAGGCCACGGCCAACGCCAAGGGCGTGCTGAAGGGCCTCAGCATCGACCCGTCGATCTTTTCCGCCGAGGATAAGGAAGTGGTCGAGGATCTGATCCTCGCCGCGATCAAGGATGTGCAGTCGCGCGCCGCCGAACGGACCAAATACGAGATGGGCAATCTAGCCGAATCGATGGGACTGCCGCGCGACATGAACCTGCCGGGGATGTGACTTGGCCCGCGCGCCGGGCGAGATCGAGGCCCTGATCGCGCTGATGGCGCGGCTGCCCGGCCTTGGCCCGCGCAGCGCGCGCCGGGCTGTGCTGCACCTTCTGAAGAAACGCACGCTGGTGATGGAGCCGCTGGCCCAGGCCATGGCGCGGGTGGCGCAAACCGCGCGTGACTGCCGGGTCTGCGGCAATATCTCGGACGATGATCTCTGCCCGATCTGCGCCGATCCCGCGCGGGGCAGGGGCGTGATCTGCGTGGTCGAGGATGTCTCGGACCTCTGGGCGCTGGAACGCGCGGGGGGCTTCTCGGGGCGCTATCACGTATTGGGCGGCACGCTCAGCGCGCTCGATTCCGTGGGGCCCGAGGCGCTGCGCATCCCGGATCTGGTGGACCGCATCGCCGGGGAATCGGTGAGCGAGGTGATCCTGGCGCTGAACGCGACGGTCGAGGGTCAGACCACCGCCCATTACATCGCCGAGGCGCTGGCGCCCTCGGGCGTGAGCGTCAGCACGCTGGGGCGCGGCGTGCCGATGGGGGGCGAGCTGGATTACCTCGACGACGGGACGATTGCCGCCGCGCTTGCGGCACGGCGGCAGATCTAGATCAGTCGGGGCGGGTCACGCCGGCGACGTGCAGCACACCGGCCAGCGCTCCGCCCAGCAGCGGCGCCACGAAGAACAGCCACAGCTGCGACATCGCCTGACCGCCGACCAGCAGCGCCGGACCGAAGGACCGCGCCGGGTTGACCGACACGCCGGTCACCGCGATGCCGACCAGATGGATCCCGGCCAGCGTCAGACCGATGGCGAGCCCGGCGAAACCGACCGGCGCCCGGCCATGGGTGGCCCCCAGGATCACCGTGACGAAGAGGAAAGTCGCGACCAGCTCGAACACGAAGGCCGCGGTCAGCCCGTAGCCGTCGCCATAGCCCGCGCCCCAGCCGTTCTGGCCCAGGCCATTGACGGCAATGTCGAATTCCGGCCGCCCGGTGGCGATCAGATAGACGACGGCGGCGGCCAGCGTGGCGCCGACGATCTGCGAAATCACGTAGAGGATGAACTCGGCCGCGCTCATGCGCCCGGCGATCAGCACGCCCAGCGACACCGCCGGGTTGAGATGCGCGCCCGAAATCGCCCCCAGCCCGTAGGCGGCGGCGACGATCGACAGGCCGAAGGCGATGGCGATCCCCAACAAGCCGATATGCGCCCCCATCAGCACGGCCGAGCCGACGCCGAAGAAGACGAGGATGAAAGTGCCGAGGATTTCGGCGACGGATTTCTTGACCATGTACTCTTTCCTGGGTGACATCACGGGAACGTGAAGCGCCGTGATCCGCGCATCTGGCGCGCGTTAACCACGCTTGTCAAAGGGAAAGAGTAAGGATTGTCCGCGCCTCGGCCGGGCCTACGCCGGTTCGCCCGCGGTTTCGAGGTCGCGGTTCAGGCGGCGGGTCGCGCGCAGGGTCCAGGCGAGCGGGATCTGCGGATCGGCGCTTTCGGTGACGATCCAGTGCATCCAGCGGGACGGTTTGGCCATGCTCGGGTTCCTTGCCTTGGGCGCACTGACGGCGCCTTGATCCGTCAAGATTGATCCCGAATTGGGGCCAAATCGCGGCAAGGAAGGGGATTTGTTTCGACCTAAAGGCGAATGGCCGAGATGAGGCGCCCGTAATCGGCCTCGGCCGCGTGGACCGAGCGGCGGTAGGAATAAAAGAGGTCGGGCTGCGAATAGGTGCAATGCCGGGTCCATTCGGCCTCGGCGATCCCCGCCGCCCTGAGCCGGTCCAGGCCAAAACCCGGCAGATCGAACAGATAGCGGTCGCCCGCGCCATTGGCGAAGAAGCGGGCGTAATCGGGGTCTTCGGCCTCGAACGCGTCCAGGAATTCCGGCCCGACCTCATAGGCGCGCTGGCTGATGCAGGGGCCGATCACCGCGCTGGTGTCGGCCCGGTCGCCGCCCAGAGCCTCCATCGCGTCGAGCGTGGCCTCCAGCACGCCCGCCAGCGCCCCCTTCCAGCCGGCGTGGACGGCGCCGATGATCCCGGCTTCAGGATCGTGCAGCAGGACCGGCATGCAATCGGCGGTCAGGATCGACAGCGCCAGCCCCGGCACCTGCGTGACCAGCGCATCGGCCTTGCCCTGCGGCCCGGCGGCGGTCACCGTCACCACCTCGGGCGAATGGATCTGGTGGACGCCGACCAGCGCCTCGGGCGGGACCTGCATGGCGCTGGCGACGCGGGCGCGGTTGATCGCCACCACATCGCTCTGATCCGAGGACCCGGCGCCGCAATTCAGCCCCTGAAAGATGCCCGACGAGGCCCCGCCGCGGCGGGTGAAGAACCCGTGCCGGGCAGGCGACAGCAGGTCGGAGGTCAGGATTTCCATCGTCATCACGGCGTCTCGACCAGGGCAGGGGCGGGGGTGAACCCGGGGGGCATCGGCGCACCGGCGGGAACCAGCGCCAGCGCCTTGAACAAGGTTCCCATTTCATCGCCATCGGTCAAGCGCCGAAGCGCGGCCAGATGGCGGTGTCGGGCCTCGCGGGTCATTCCCTGTGCCAGACGGGCGGCGCGCGCCTCGATCCCCAGCGACCGGAGAAGCGCGCCCTGCGGTGCAAGGCGGCTGGCGCGGAGCGGGCGCGCGGCCCAGGCCAGCGCTTCGAAATCGACATGCGCCGTCAGATCGGCGCGGCCGGGATGGGCGAAGGGATCGGCATAGGCGTGATCCTCCATCGCCTGAAAGGTGTCGCCCCGCGAATGCCAGTCGCCGTAGTCGACGATGACCGCGGCACCGCCCAGTGCCGCGATGCGCTGCGCCACCGCCCCGATGGCGGGACCGGCGGCCGGGCAGATCTCGACCACGTCGCCGTCCTTGGTATCGGCCAGACGCGGCGCCAGTTCGGCCAGCGGCGCGGGCGGGCTGAGGCCCGGGGTCAGGCGCTCGCCCTCCAGCCCCACCACGACCTCGCGCCAGCCACTCCCCGACCGCTGGAACTGGCGGATCGGCAGGGCGTCGAAGAATTCATTGGCGACGAACCACAGGGGCGCCTCGGGCAGCGCGTCGAAGCGGTCGAGCCACTCGACCGGCGCCCCGGCCAGCCTGTCCGCCTGCGCCTGACGCAGCACCGGCGAGGCCTCGATCAGCCGGATCTGCACCCGATCATGGAACCCCGGCACGCCCTTGGTCGCGCGCCAGATATCGGCCATCAGCGTGCCGCGCCCCGGCCCTGCCTCGGCCAGCACGGCCTGCGGCGCGCCCTGATCCAGCCAGCTCTGCGCCAGACACAGGCCGATGAGTTCGCCGAACATCTGGCTGATCTCCGGCGCGGTGGTGAAATCGCCCGCCGCGCCCAGGGGGTCGCGGGTGGCGTAATAGCCGTGCTGCGGGTTCAGCAGGCATTCGGCCATGTACTCGGCCAGCGTGATCGGCCCCGTCGCGGCGATCCGTCGCGCCAGAATGCCGGCCAGTTCCGTCATGCGCGCCGCCGGGACCACAGGATCAGGGCCAGCCCGATGGCGACCATCGGCAGGCTCAGCGTCTGACCCATGGTCAGGCCGAAATCGCCCAGCCGGATGACATAGCCCGCCGGATCCTCGGCCAGGAACTGGTCGTCGGGCATGCGCCAGACCTCGACCAGGATGCGCGACAGGCCATAGATCGTCAGGAACAGGCCGGTCACCAGCCACGGCCGTTTCAGCGCGCCGAAGCGGGTGACGATCAGCCACATGACCAGCCCCAACAGCAGCCCTTCCAGCCCCGCCTCGTAGAGCTGGGTCGGGTGGCGGGCGCAGAGCACCATCCAGTCGGGCGGACAGACGCTGCCGGTGCCGGGGAACATCACGCCCCAGGGCAGGGTGGTCGGATGGCCCCACAGCTCGGCATTGATGAAATTCGAGATCCGGCCCAGACCCAGACCCACCGGGATCACCATGGCCATGGAATCGCCGATGGCCGAGGGGGGAATGCCGTGGCGGCGGGCGTAGAGGAAACCCGCCAGCGTGGCCCCCGCAAGCCCCCCATGGAAGGACATCCCGCCCTCCCAGACCTGCAGGATCTGCGCCGGGTGGCTCAGGTAATACTCCGGCTGATAGACCAGCACGAAGCCCAGCCGCCCGCCCAGGATGACGCCGAGGATGATCCAGGTCAGCAGCGATTCGACCTGCGGCGCGGTCATCGGCGCCCGGTCATCGGGCCACAGCGCCGGTCGGCGCATCGCCGCGACGATCAGCCGCCAGCCGATCAGGAAGCCGGCGATATAGGCCAGCGCGTACCAGCGCAGCGAGAATTGGAAGCTCCCCAGGTCCAGCGTGAAGATCTCGGGGCGCAGGAAGGCCGGGAATTCGATGACGAAGGGCATGATTTCTCGCGCTGGTTTCCCCTCGGGTTTCCCGTGGCGGCCGGGGGATGTCAACCTTGCGCGGCGGCAGCCCCGGGGCCATATAGGGCCAAGGCAAGCACAGGAGCGCAGCATGCAGCCCGGCAACAAGATCTTCGACGACCTGTCGAAACTGATGACCAACGCCATGGGCGTGGCGCAGGGCGCCCGTGCCGAGGCCGAGACGGCGATGAAAAGCCTTATGGATCGCTGGCTTGCCGACCGCGACTTCGTCTCGCGCGAGGAATTCGACGCGGTCCGCGCCATGGCCCAGAAGGCCCGCGAGGAAAACGAAGCGCTGAAAGCCCGGATCGAGGCGCTGGAAGCCAAGACCAGCCTCTGAGCCCGCTTCACAGCTTTGTCATGTCAGCCTAACCTGCCGCCCTGAATCGGGGGGACGGGCATGATTTCATGGCTGGGCGCGCAGATGCGCCGGATCGGGTGGACCTGCGTCTGGTCCTGGCGCGGCTGGATCGCGGCCTGGGCCACCGAGCCCGCGCTGCGGCAATGGTCGCTGGCCAATCTGCTGTCGGCGGCGGCGGCCTTCTGGCTGCCGCTCACGCCCGCCGAACGCGGCCTGATCCTGGCGCTGGGGATCCTGCTGCTGGCGGCGGAACTGATGAACACGGCGATCGAATCCGTGGTGAACCTCGTCTCGCCCGAGGCGCATCCGCTGGCGGCCAAGGCCAAGGATTGCGGCAGCGCCTGCGTCGCGCTGGCGGCGCTGGCGGCGGGGATCGCCTGGGCGGTGGTGCTCTGGGGCCTCTGGACCGGCTGAGGTCAGCCGCCGATCAGCCCCCTGAGCGTGGTCGCCACCGCGCTGCGCAACCCGTCGATCAGCGCCACATAGGCCGAGAGCGGACCCGCCAGCGCCGGCACCGCGTTGCCGATCATCGGCGCCAGCATGTAGAGAACGATCAACGCCAGCGCCACCAGCATGACCAGCGACAGGCCACGGCGGAAACCGCGCTGGTCCTCGTCGTCATCGGCAGCGCCATCGTCCTCGTCGCGCCGTTCGTTCCCGGGCTCGAGCGTCGAGCTCAATTCCTCGATATCCGGCAGCAGCTTGCGGCGGCGGACGGGTTCCTCGGGCGTGCCCTCCTCGGGCGTGGCCTCGGCGGAGGGCGGCGGCGCGGGATCGTCCTCGCCATAGACGCGCGACGGGGCGGCTTTCGAGCGGGTCGGCCGGGTCAGGCCCAGATCGCCCTGCGTCTCGATCCCGGTCTGCGTCTTCTTGCGCTCGGACATCTCGCGCTCGGCTTCCTCGCGCAGCACGTCCAGCACCGTCTTGTCGATGCGCGCGGCGCCCCGGTCGGCCGGACGGCCCGCCGGACCCTCGGTCCCCGGACGCTCGCCCCCCTGCCGCTCGCCCCCGGGCAGGTCGTCGTCGAAATCGTCGTCCTCGTCCTCATCCTCCAGTTCGGCGGCGCGCATCTGCAACGCCACCTCCATCGGATACTGATACCAGGTATGCCCGCAGGCCGAGCATTGGACATCGCGGCCGCCTTTGGGAATGACCTTGTCATCCACCTCGTACTGCGCGCTGCAGTTCGGACAGGTCAGTCGCATCGGCTCTCCTTGAGACGAAATTCGCCACCGGCCCGCCTCGGCCATTGGCTATGGTCCTTGGACGTTGTAGCAATCCCCAAGTCAACTTCCAAGGGCAGAGCCCGGGTTTCGGCCAGATTGAAAGGGGTTATGGGGTGATCCGACTGGCAAACGTAGCGCATGATTACGGCGGACGCGCGCTTCTCACCGGGATCGACCTGCATATCGCTCCGGGCGCCTTCCATTTCCTGACCGGCCCCTCGGGCGCCGGGAAATCGACGCTGCTGAAACTGTGCTACGGTGAATTGCGCCCGGTTCAGGGCGAGATCGAGCTGTTCGGCCAATCCCTGAGGGGCATGAGCCGCGACGGGCTGGCCGACATGCGGCGGCGGGTCGGGGTGATCCATCAGGATTGCCAGTTCCTCGACCATCTGACCCTGGCCGAGAATGTCGCGCTGCCCTTCGTCGCCACCGGCCGCCCGGTGCCGCAGACCGATCTGCGCGAACTCCTGGCCTGGGTGGGCCTTGCCGGACAGGCCGAGAGCCTGCCGCCGACCCTGTCGGGCGGCGAGCGGCAGCGCGCGGCGCTGGCCCGGGCCGTCATCATGTCGCCCGAGGTGGTGCTGGCGGACGAGCCCACCGGCAATGTCGATCCCGAGATGTCGCAGCGCCTGCTGTCCCTGCTGGTCGAACTCAACCGGATGGGCACCGCGGTGATGATCGCCACCCACGATCTGGCGCTCATTCGCAACGCCAAGGCGCAGGTCTCGGCCCGGGTGCTGCGCATCCAGGACCGCACGCTGCAATCGGCGGGGGCGGACCTGTGAGCCTGCTGCGCAAGAACCCGCTGCGGGCGCTGGGCGGCGCGCGCCAGGCGCCGGGCTTCGGTGATGCGGGGCGGGTGGTGCCTGCTTCGGGGATCACCTCGCTTCTGACCGGCATCACCTCGGCGGTGATGGCTTTCCTCGCGGTCTTTGCCCTGGCGCTGTCGCTCAGTTCCGGGCAGCTGGCGCAGCGCTGGTCCGCCACGCTGTCGCAAAGCGCCACGCTCAGGATTTCCGCCCCGCCCAGCGAAATCGGCGCCCAGACCGCCGCGGTGCTGGAGATCCTGCGCACCACGCCGGGCATCACCTCGACCCGGGTGCTGGATCAGGACGAACAGCGCGCGCTGCTGGAACCCTGGTTCGGCCCCGACCTGCCGATCGAGAGCCTTGCCCTGCCGCGCCTGATCGAGATCATCGAATCCGCCGGGGGTTTCGACGCCGTGGGCCTGCGCCTGAGGCTCGCGTCCGAGGCGCCGGGCGCGGTGCTGGACGACCACACCCGCTGGCGGCGCCCGCTGGTGCAGGCGGCGGCCTCGCTGCGCGCGCTGGCCTGGTTCTCGGTGGCGCTGATCGGGGTGATGATGGCGGCGATGATTACCCTGGCGGCAGGCTCGTCGCTGGCGGCCAATGCGCCGGTGATCCGGGTGCTGCGGCAGGTGGGCGCGCGCGACGCTTTCATCGCCCGCGCCTTCACCAACCGCTTCGCGCTGCGCGCGCTGATCGGCGCGGCGCTGGGCACCGGGCTCGGGATGCTGGCCTTCGCCATCCTGCCGGTGGCGGGCGAATCCGGGTTCCTCACTGGGCTTGGCTTCCACGGCGCGGGCTGGCTGACGCCCTTGGCGATCCCGGTGCTGGCGGCGCTGATCGCCTGGGCCGCAACCCGCACCGCCGCCATGCGGGTGCTTCGGAGGGAAAGCTGATGCGCTACGCCGTGCAATGGCTAAGGTCGCTGATCTTCACGACGCAAGCCTATCTGATGATGGTGCCGATGGCGCTGGCCTTCCTGCCCTGGGCGCTGGTCGACCGGCGCGGCGCCTGGGCGGCGGTCCATGTCTGGACCGGCTGGGTCCGCTGGACGGCGTCCTGGATGATCGGCCTGAAGTCCGAGGTCCGGGGCCCGGTGCCGCAGGGCGAGGTGATGATCGCCGCCAAGCACCAGAGCTTTTTCGACATCATCCTGCTGTGCAATGTGCTGCCGCGTCCCAAGTTCATCATGAAGAAGCAGCTGCTCTGGACCCCGATCGTGGGCTGGTACGCGCTGAGGATCGGCTGCGTGCCGGTGGATCGCGGCCGTCGCGGCGCGGCGATCAAGGCGATGGTCGAGCAGGTAAGCGCGGGCACCCGCGAGCCCGGTCAGCTGATTATCTTCCCGCAGGGCACCCGGGTGGCGCCGGGGGTCGAGGCTGAATACAAGGTCGGCGTCGCCGTCCTCTATCAGGAACTCGGCGCGCCGGTGATCCCGGTGGCCTGCAATGTCGGCGTCTTCTGGCCGCGGCAGGCGATCTACCGCAAGCCCGGCCTCGCCGTGGTGGAATTCCTGTCCGAAATCCCGGCGGGCAAGCCGATGCGCGAGTTTCTGGGCGAGGTGCGCGAGGTGGTCGAGACCCGCTCGGACATGCTGATGGCGGAAGCGGGCTTTGCCCTGCCGCCGCCCGGGGCCGCCGATGGCCACTGACCGCGAGACCGCCGCCTTCATCGCCGAGGTGATGGAGGACGCAGGCGCCGTCTCGACCCGGGCGATGTTCGGGGAATACGCGCTCTATCTCGACGGCAAGGTGATCGCGCTGATCTGCGACGACACGCTGTTCCTGAAAGCCACGCCCGGCGCGCTGGCGCTGGTGGCCGAGCCCGAGTTCGGCCCGCCCTATCCCGGCGCCAGACCGCATCTGATCGGCAGCGCGCTGCTTGACGAGCCCGAGGCGCTGGTCCCGCTCGCCCGGGCGATCTGGGACGATCTGCCCGCGCCCAAGCCGAAGAAGCCGCGCGGCGCCCGGAAAACGGGTTGACCTTCCCCCTGCGGGAAGGCCCAAAAACCCGCCCGAAAGGGAGGTCCGCATGAACAAGGTGACAGGTTTCGCGCTTCTGGCGGTGGCGGCGGCGCTGGGCGCGGCCGGATGGGTCGCGCTGCGCCCCGACCCGCGCCCCGCTTCGCCGCCCTCCGCCGCGGGCGGCGCCATGGTCGCCGTGACCTTGCCCGCATCGCTGTCCGCTGAGGCCGAGACCGGCGCGCGGATCTTCGGCCAGGTCTGCGCCGCCTGCCACGGCCAGAACGCGGCGGGCGTCGAGCGCAGCGGCCCGCCGCTGGTGCACCGGATCTATGAACCCTCGCACCACGGGGACGAAGCCTTCCAGCTCGCCGTGGCGCGCGGCGTCTCGGCCCATCACTGGCGCTTCGGGACCATGCCGCCGGTCGCGGGGCTGACCCGGGGCGAGGTGGCGATGGTCGTGGCCTATGTCCGCGCCTTGCAGGAAGCGAACGGCATCCGCTAGAACCGGGGCATCGCAGGCAGTCAGGGGAGTAGGCGCATGAGTTGGATCACCAGTATCGACGCGCTGGAAGAAATGTTCGCCGCCCCGCCCGAAGCGGCGATCGTCAAGGTCACCCGCCGCCTGACGCCGGCCTATCAGCGCTGGATCGAGACCTCGCGCTTCTGCCTGCTGTCCTCGGTCGGGCCCGAGGGCACGGATGGGACGCCCCGCGGCGATGACGGGCCGGTGGTGCAGGTCATGGATCCCGGCACGCTGCTGATGCCTGACTGGCGCGGCAACAACCGCATCGACACGCTCAGGAACATCGTCCGCGACGGGCGGGTGTCGCTGGCCTTCTTCGTGCCGGGCTCGAACACGGTGATCCGGGTCAACGGCACGGCGCGGCTGTCGACCGATCCCGCGCTCTGCGGCCGGTTCGAACAGGCCGGGCGCAACCCGCGGCTGGTGATCGTCGTCGCGATTGCCGAGGTCTATGCCCAATGCGCGCGGGCGCTGATCCGCGCCGGACTCTGGTCGCGCGACGACAGCGGCCAGCTGCCGACGGTCGGCACGATGCTGAGCGAGATCACCGAGGGCGCCTTCAACGGCGCCGATTACGACAGGGAATGGCCCGCCCGCGCCGCCGCCAGCATGTGGTGATGGCGCACCCGGCCGAGGCGCCAGAGCCCGAGGCCGGTGATCGCCAGCGCCGCGCCGCTGACCAGCGTGCGGATCAGGTTGAAGCTCTGCCAGCGCGGCGAGTAATCGGCCCAGATGGCGGCGGCCTGCGGCAGTTCGACCGGGACCTCCAGCGCGGCCAGCGCCTCGTTCATCGGCACGTTGACGGTGGCGGTGAGGATCAGCCCGCCGACCAGGTAGACCACGCCCGCCACCCCGAAAAGCCAGGCCGCGCGCCGGTCGAGCGCCCAGGCGGCGCCCGCGGTGAGCAGGAGCACGAAGGGCGTGCCGAAGAAGACCGGCGCAAAGGCCGCGTTCCTGACCGAGGCGTTCATCGCCTGCATGGCCGGGATGGCGAGCCGCGGGTCGAGCGTGTCGAGCCCCCACATGGTCGAGACCACCCAGGCATAGAAGAAGCCGAAGATCGCCCCGGTCATGAGGAGCGAGACGAAGGCAAGCGGCAGGGCGGAGCGGGCGGGAAGGGACATCGGCGGTCTCGCGGCTGGGTCAGGTCTGGGTAGTACGGCGGGGCGCGGGGCTTCCGTCGCGCGAAAGGGAGGGGTTTCGCCCTTGGCCGCGACGCCTCCGGCGCCGAGCCCTCGGGCGACCAGGCGGGGGGCATTCTGCCCCCCGCGCCCCCCTGAGGATATTTGCAGAACGAAGATGACAGGGGTGCGTCGGGGGGGCGTCGGTGGGGGGGCGGCCGGAGAAAGATCAGGGCGCGCGCTTGCGGCGGATCCGGTCGACGGGGGTGCCGTCCGAAAGCGGCACGGCGGGCAGGCGCTCGTAATCCTCGAAGCCCATCTTGGCGTAATAGGCAAGTCCCGGGACATTGTCGGCGCGGATCGTGGCGTTCAGCATCGGCAGCCCCAGGGCCCGGGCTTTCGCCCGCGTGGCGTCGAAGAGGAGGGTGCCGGCGCCCCGCACCGGCGGGTCGCGGCGGGTGAAGCTGGCGATATCGCCCCAGCCCTCGGGCAGGGCGGGATTGGCGTTGAGCACCTGAAAGCCGACCGGCGTCTCGCCCTCCAGCACCACGTGGCAGCAGAGCACCCCGGGCCCGTCGAGGTGAGAGGCGCGCAGCCGTTCGGGCGTGAAGGGCGTCTCGTAGGCGGTGGTGCCGCCCGCGGCGATGATGTCGTTGAGGATCGCCGTGAGCGGGCCTTCGTCGCCGGACTGGTAGGGGCGGACCGAGAGGGTCACGCCAGTTTCAGCGCGGCGATGCCGGCGACGATCAGCAGGACGCCCGCGATCTTCAGGGCATTCACCGCCTCGCCGAACCAGATCACGCCCAGGATCGCCACGCCCAGCGCGCCGATCCCGGTCCAGACCGCATAGCCGGTGCCCGCGGGCAGGTCGCGCAAAGCCTGGGCCAGCAGGAAGAACGAGGCGATGGCGCCGATCGCGGTGAGCGCCGTGGGCCAGGGGCGGGTGAAGCCGTCCGAGGCCTTGAGCGCCAGCGCCCAGACGATCTCCAGCAGCCCCGCGATGACCAGAAGACCCCAGGGCCCGAGGAGCGCGCTCACGCCGCCAGCCCCTTCTTGCCCATGTCGAGGAATTTCTTGCGCCGCCCGGCGACCAGCTTGTCGGCCGATTTGCCATCGAGCTTGGCCAGCGCCGCCTCCAGTGCCTTGCCCACCGCCTCGATGGCGGTCTTGCGGTCGCGCTGGGCGCCGCCGCGGGGTTCGGCGATGATCTGGTCGATGACCCCCAGCTTCAGCAATTCCTGTGCGGTGAGGCGCATGGCCTCGGCCGCCTCGCGCATCTTCTCGGCATCCTTCCACAGGATCGAGGCGCAGCCCTCGGGCGTGATGACCGAATAGACCGAATGTTCGAGCATCAGCACCTTGTCGGCCGTGGCCAGCGCCACCGCCCCGCCCGAGCCGCCTTCGCCGACGATGACCGAGATGACCGGCACGCCCACTTGCAGGCATTTCTCGGTCGAGCGGGCGATGGCCTCGGCCTGGCCGCGTTCCTCGGCGCCCTTGCCGGGATAGGCGCCGGGCGTGTCGACGATGGTGATGACCGGCAGGCGGAAGCGATGCGCGAGGTCCATGAGGCGGATCGCCTTGCGGTAGCCCTCGGGGCGGGCCATGCCGAAATTGCGCTCGATGCGCGATTTGGTGTCCGAGCCCTTTTCCTGCCCGATCACCACCACCGGCCGGTCGCCCAGCCGGGCGAGGCCGCCCATGATGGCGTGGTCATCGGCGAAGTTCCGGTCGCCGGCCAGCGGCGTGAACTCGGTGAACAGCGCGTCGATGTAATCCTTGCAATGCGGCCGGTCCTGGTGCCGCGCGACCTGGCATTTGCGCCAGGGCGTCAGGTTCTTGTAGAGGTCGGTCAGCAGCTGGTCGGCCTTCTTGTCCAGCGCTTCGGCTTCCTTCTCGACATCCATCTCGGGATTGCTGCGCGCCATGGCCCGCAGCTCGGCAGCCTTGCCTTCGATCTCGGCGAGCGGTTTCTCGAATTCCAGGTAATTCATCGGGCAACCCCCTTGGGACGCGCTCTATATGCAACTCCTCCCCGGGCGTTGCAACCGGGCAACGGGACGGGTCGCGCTTGCAGCGGGCGGCGCAAAGACTATTTTAAGGCTTCGCCTCTACCCCGGAGTCACGATGATCCGCTACAGCCTGAAATGCGATCAGGGTCACACGTTCGAGAGCTGGTTCGCCTCGGCGGCGGCTTATGACGCTCTGGCCAAGGCGGGGCATGTCGGCTGCGTGCACTGCGGCTCGACCCGGGTGGAGAAGGCCTTGATGGCGCCCTCGGTCGCGCAGGCCGATGCCGAGGTACGGCCGCTGGCCACGCCGACCAGCGAGCTGGAGCAGAAGCTCGCCGCGCTGCGCAGGCAGGTCGAGGAATCCTCCGATTACGTCGGCCGCGATTTCGCGCGTGAGGCGCGGGCGATGCATGCGGGCGAAAGCCCCGAGCGGCCGATCTGGGGCGAGGCGCGGATCGACGAGGCGAAGGCGCTGATCGAGGACGGCGTGCCGGTGGCGCCGCTGCCCTTCATGGGCAAGGCCCGCGCCAATTGACCGGCCCTGCACGGCGCTGATCGGCGGGCCGTCGCGCAGCCAAGGGCCCTTCCGACCACCCGGCGGGATTCCGCCCGGCGCCTTTCTGCCGGGAACCGAAATCGGGCGGCGATTGTTTACCCTTGGTCAACAAACCAGCGCGATGATGACCCATTGCCGCCACATTCCCGGGGCCTGATCGGGCAGACCCTTCCAGAGACAGGTGCCGCCATGACCCGCATGCTGACCCGCACGACCTCGACCCGGCAGGCTTTTCCCCGCCGTTCGGTTCCGCGCCGCTCCGGCGCCATCGACTGGGTGATCCCGGCGGTGGCGCTGGTGGGCCTCGGGCTTGCGGCGATGGCGGCGATGGGCGCGGGCGGCGGGCAGGCGGCGCCGGACGGCCTGGGCCTGGTGCAAGCGGCGATCGTGCCGGTCAGCGGCCCGGCCGAACCCGGCTCGCCCCATGTCGCGCAACGGCTCGACACCGCCAGCGGCGCCATCGACCGCTGCGACGCCGTCACCGGCCGCTGCCGGGCACTGCCGGTGGAAGACACCGCCTACCGCATGAGCGACGGCAGCGAATGGGTGGCGCGCACCGCTTATGACGACCGCGGCCAGGTCGAATATACCCTCTGGTACGACGCGCGGGGCCAGCTGGTGGGCGCGCCGCTGGGCCTGTAATCCGGCCTGAAGCCGCGTCAGCCTGCCACCCTTGCACCAGACGCAACCCGCAAGTAAGAGAGGCGCGCCGCACGAGGGGTGGGGCGCGCGTTCTCTGGGGGTGTCGATGCCGATCCTGGTGATGAAATTCGGCGGTACGTCGGTGGCCGATCTTGAGCGGATCGCCAATGTCGCCGAAAAGGTCCGGCGCGAGGTCGAGCGGGGCTACCATGTCATCGTCATCGTCTCGGCCATGGCCGGAAAGACCAATGAACTGGTCAAATGGGTCAACGAGACCTCGGCTTTCTACGATGCGCGCGAATACGATGCGGTCGTGTCCTCGGGCGAGAATGTCACCGCCGGGCTGATGGCGCTGCGCCTGCAGGAAGTCGGCGTTCCCGCCCGCTCGTGGCAGGGCTGGCAGGTGCCGATCAACACCACCTCGCAGCATGGCTCGGCGCGTTTCGTGTCGATCCCGCGCGCTAATATCGACGCGAAATTCGCCGAAGGCATGAAAGTGGCCGTGGTCGCGGGCTTCCAGGGCGTCAGCCCCGAGGGCCGGATCACCACGCTGGGCCGGGGCGGCTCGGACACCACGGCCGTGGCCTTCGCCGCCGCCTTCGACGCGGAACGCTGCGACATCTACACCGATGTCGACGGCATCTATACCACCGACCCGCGCATCACCTCGAAGGCGCGCAAGCTGGAAAAGATCAGCTACGAGGAAATGCTGGAACTGGCGTCGCTGGGCGCCAAGGTCCTGCAAACCCGCTCGGTCGAGCTGGCCATGCGCTACAAGGTGCGCCTGCGCGTGCTGTCTTCGTTCGACGAAACCGATGAAACGTCCGGCACCCTGGTCTGTGACGAGGAGGAAATCATGGAATCGAAAGTCGTCTCCGGCGTCGCCCATTCGCGCGACGAGGCCAAGATCACCCTCTTCACCATCGAGGACCGCCCCGGCATCGCCGCCGCGATCTTCGGCCCCTTGGCCGAGGCGGGCGTGAACGTGGACATGATCGTCCAGAACATCAGCGAGAAGGACTACGACGAGGCCCATGCCGGCGCCGTCACCGACATGACCTTCTCCTGCCCGGTCGATCAGGTCGCCCGCGCCAAGAAGGCGATGGAAGAGGCCAAGGCGGCCGGCAAGATCAACTACGACGAGCTGATCATCGACACCGATGTGTCGAAGGTCTCGGTCGTGGGGATCGGCATGCGCAGCCATGCGGGCGTCGCCGCGAAAATGTTCAAGGCGCTCTCGGGCGAGAACATCAACATCAAGGTCATCTCGACCTCCGAAATCAAGATTTCGGTGCTGATCGACCGCAAATACATGGAACTGGCCGTCCAGACCCTGCACGACGCTTTCGCGCTGGATTCGGCGGTTTGATCGGCTGCGGGCGCGCCGCCGGGGCGCCCGCCTGCAATTTTGGCACGAAAAATACTCAATGCGGTGGCAGGCTTCGCTGCCGCAAAGGCATTTCCTATCCGCTGTGAGTTGATCTAAGGTTGGCTCGCCACCCCGACATTGAACAGGACAGCCCCTCTGATGCAGGACCGTAGCGAAAGCGAAAGCCGCCGCCTGCTGCGCCGATTGCGCGACACCCTGGCCGAGCCGGTCCGGGGGCAGGAGAGGCTGGACAGCATCGTCGGGCTGATCTCGGAGTCGATGGGCACCGATGTGTGCTCGATCTACCTGTTCCGCGACCGCGAGACGCTGGAACTCTGCGCCACGCGCGGCCTCAACCCGGAATCGGTGCACCGGACGCGGATGCGGCTGGGCGAGGGGCTGGTCGGCCGCGTGGCCCGCACCGCCACCGCCGTGAACACCGCCGACGCGCCGAACGAGCGCGGTTTCCGCTACATGCCCGAGACGGGGGAAGAGATCTTCTCCAGCTTCCTCGGCGTGCCGATCCAGCGGCTGGGCGAGAAACTGGGCGTGCTGGTCGTGCAGTCGAAAGAGGCCCGCGCCTATTCCGACGACGAGATCTATGCGCTGGACGTGACCGCCATGGTCCTGGCCGAGATGACGGAACTTGGCGCCTTCACCAGCGAGGACACGGTGATCGCCCGGCCGCACAAGCATCCGGTGATGATCCGCGCGGGCTCGGGGCAGGAGGGGACGGCCGAGGGGCAGGTCTGGCTGCACGAACCGCGGGTGGTGGTGACCAATCTGGTGAACGACGACCCGGTTGCCGAGGTCGAGCGTCTGCGCCAGGGGGTGGAACGGCTGCGGGTCTCGGTCAATGACCTGATGGAAACCGCGGCGACCAGCGACAAGGAGCACCGCGAGGTGCTGGAAGCCTATCGCATGTTCGCCAATTCGCGCGGCTGGCTGCGCAGGATGGAGCAATCCATCGAAAGTGGCCTCTCCGCCGAGGCGGCGGTGGAAAAAGAACAATCCGAGGCCCGCGCCCGCCTGCAGCAGGTGCCCGACCCCTATCTGCGCGAGCGGCTGCACGATCTGGACGACCTGTCCAACCGCCTGCTGCGCATCCTGACCGGGCAGGGCCGCGACACCGGCGCCACGCTGCCGGACCGCCCGATCCTGGTGGCGCGCAACATCGGCCCGGGCGAATTGCTGGAATACGGCCGCATGCTCAAGGGCGTGGTGCTGGAAGAGGGCTCGGTCGGCTCGCATGCCGCGGTCGTCGCCCGGGCGCTGGCCATCCCGCTGGTCGTCCATGCCGAAAGCGTCACCACCGAGGCGCTGAACGGCGACGCGATCATCGTCGACGGCGACGAGGGCGTGGTGCATCTGCGCCCCGACGACAGCGTCGCCGCGGCCTACCGCGACAAGATCATCATGCAGACCGCCGCGGCCGAGCGGTATGCCGCCCTGCGCGACCTGCCGGCGGTGGCGCGCTGCGGCAGCCATGTGCGGCTGATGATGAATGCGGGGATCATGGCCGACCTGCCCTCGCTGAACGGCTCGGGGGCCGAGGGGGTGGGGCTTTTCCGCACCGAACTCCAGTTCCTGCTCAGGAATTCCATGCCGCGCCGCTCGGACCTTGCCGCGCTCTATGCCCGGGTTCTGAAAGCCGCCGAGGGGCGCCGCGTCGCCTTCCGCACGCTGGATATCGGCTCGGACAAGGTGATGCCCTACATGAACCGGCCCGAGGAGCCGAACCCCGCGATGGGCTGGCGGGCGGTCCGGGTGGGCCTGGACAAGAAGGGCGTGATGCGGATGCAGTTGCAGGCGCTGATCCGCGCCTCGAACGGTCGCCCGCTGACCGTGATGTTCCCGCTGGTGGCGGAAATGTCGGAATTCGCCGAGGCGCGCGACCTCCTGATGCGCGAGATCGAGCGCGAGCGGCATCTGGGCCATCCGCTGCCCGCCACGGTCGAGGTCGGCGCCATGCTGGAAACCCCGAGCCTCGCCTTCGCGCCGGATGCTTTCTTCAAGCTGGCCGATTTCGTCTCGATCGGCGGCAATGACCTCAAGCAGTTCTTCTACGCCGCCGACCGCGAGAACGAGCTGGTGCGGCGTCGCTATGACACGCTGTCCCTGAGCTTCATCACCTTCATCCAGAAGATCGTGAAGCGCTGCGAGGACAACGATTGCGCGCTCAGCTTCTGTGGCGAGGACGCCGGTCGCCCGGTCGAGGCGCTGGCCTTCCTCGGCGCCGGGATCCGCTCGCTGTCGATGCGGCCCGCGGCCATCGGCCCGGTCAAGGACCTGATCCGCCGCGCCGATCTGACCGAGGTCGCGGCGCTGATCGACGAGGCCAAGGACCGTGGCGAGGAACGCCTGCGGCCGCTGCTGCTCAATTACATCCGCGGCCTGCCCGCCGTCTGAGGTTCAGCCGTGGTGGCGGACCATGCCCTCCAGCCCCTCACGGTCAGTGCGGGCGGCGTTGGCGGGATGGGCCGGGTCCTCGTGGCCGAAGGCGATGCCGACCATCAGTTGATCGCCCTTTTCCAGCCCCAGCTCCTCGCGCAGGATATCGGGATAGAGCGACAGCGCGCCCTGGGCCACGCTGCCCAGCCCCTGCGCGGTCAGCGCCAGCAGGAAGGTCTGAACGAAGCCGCCCAGATCCGCCGCCTCGCGGATGCCGAAGCCCGCGGGCAGGAAGACGAAGGCGGCATGCGGCGCGCCGAAGGCGTCGAGGTTGCGCAGGAAGGCCGCCGTCCGCCCCGGCATGTCATCCCGCGCGATCCCCATCGCGCCATAGAGGGCCCGGGCCGAACCCACCTGCCGGTCGCGGAAGATGCCGCGATAGGCGGTGTCCATCGGCACGTCGGGATGCGCCTTGCCGCTTTGGGCATGGGCGATCATCGCCTGCCCCAGCGACCGGAGCCTCGCGCCCGAGACCAGCTCGATCCGCCAGGGCTGCACGTTGCAATTGGACGGCGCCCAGAGCGCGGTCTGCAGCGCCGCCTCGATCACCCCGGGATCGACCGGATCGGGCAGGTAGCCGCGGACCGAGCGGCGGGTGCGGACCAGGCGGTCGAAATCGTCGGGCGTCATGGCAGGCCTCCCTTGGCGTGTCGGCCCCTTCATGGCCCGGCCGCGCCCCGGTTTCAACCCGCATCGCGCCCCCCTTGCAGGCGTGCCACGGGCGTGGAAGAGAGGCAGCCTCAACCCCAGACGGAGCCCTGCCTGCCATGACCGATACCGCCTCGAAAACCATCACCCGCCTCGAATCCGGCCGCCGCATGAGCGAAGCCGTGGTGCGCGGCGACATGATCTATCTCGCCGGTCAGGTCGGCGAAGGCGCCAGTGTGACCGAGCAATGCCAGAGCGCGCTGGCCCAGGTCGAGCGGCTGCTGGCGCTGGCCGGGTCCAGCAAGGCCAATATCCTGACCACCCAGATCTGGCTGGCCGACATCAATGATTTCGCCGAGATGAACGCCGTCTGGGACGCCTGGGTCGATCAGGCCAACCCGCCCGCGCGTGCCACCGGCGAGGCGAAGCTGGCGACCCCGGCCTACAAGGTCGAGTTCATCGTCACCGCCTGCCGCTGAGATCCCAGGCGACCAGCACCATCAGTGACCGCCAGAGCGGGCCGGGGTCGGTGAAATCCGCCACCTCGCGCCCGCCGGTATCGGCGTAAAACAGCCGCGCGGCGTAGTTCTGACGCACCACGCCCAAGGCCCCGGTGGCGCAGCCCTGCGCCGCCAGCGCGTCCAGCGCCGTCTCCAGCAGGCGCTGGCCCAGCCCCTGCCGCCGCGCCCCCGGCGCGACATAGAGGTGCTTGATCTCGCCCACCGGCCCGGGCTGCGCGGCATAGGCCGCGTCCTCACCGGCCGGGCCGATGGCCACCAGCCCGGCCAGACCCTGATCCCCCTCGACCAGCCAGGCACCGCGCGCGGGATCGGCCAGCGCCGCCTCCCAGGCGCGCAGGCGATGCGCCACATCGAGCCGCGCCGCGGCCTCGGCCGGGGCGAGCCCCTCGTAGGTGGTCTGCCAGACCGTGTAATGCAGCGCCGCCAGGGCGGGGGCATCGGCCGGTACGGCCTTGCGCAGGGGGCATGTCAACCTGTTCATGCGGCATTCTTGCCGCGCGCCCCTGCCGCATGCAAGATGCGCGACGGAAGCGCGCGCCCGTGCCGTTCAACACTTGGGGAGCGTTCTTTAACAGGGGTTTATCCATGTCTGCCGCCGTCGAGAGATATTCGCGCGCTCAGGTCGTTCTGCACTGGACCACGCTGGCGCTGCTGCTGGTCAGCTTCATCAGCCACGAGGGGATGAAGGACGCCTGGCGTGCCTGGCGTCAGGGGGGCGAGGCCGCCAGCGCCGCGCCCGGCCTCGGCTCGCAGGTCCATGTCTGGGTCGGCGTCGCGGTGCTGGCGCTGACGCTGGTCCGGCTGGGGCTGCGGGTGACGCAGGGCGCGCCGCGGCCGGTCGAGGGGCAATCGCCGCTACTGACCGTCGCCGCCTCCATCCTGCACGGGCTGCTCTATCTGGTGCTGCTGGCGATCCCGGCGACCGGGCTTGCGGCGTGGTTCGGCGGCATCACCGATCTGGGCGAGGTGCATGAGGTGCTGTTCAACATCGCCCTCCTGCTGGTCGCGGGCCATATCGGCGCGGCGCTCTTTCATCAGTTCGTGCTGAAAGACCGCCTGCTGGCGCGGATGCGCTGATGGCGGGCGGGCGGTTCGGCTTTCTGGGCACCGGCACCATCGCGCAGGCGGTGGTGCGGGGCCTCGCGGGATCGGGCGCGAGCATTCTGGTGTCCCGCCGGTCCGAGGCGGTCTCGGCCGCGCTGACCGCCGAACTGGCGGAGGTCACGGTCGCCGACAATCAGGCGGTCGTGGACGGCAGCGAGGTGGTGTTCATCGCCCTGACGCCCGGGGTGGTGGCCGAGGTCCTGCCGGGCCTCCGCTTCCGTCCCGGCCAGCAGGTGATCTCCTTCGTCGCCGGGCTGTCGCTGTCCGATCTGGTCCCGCTCATCGCCCCGGCCCGTGCCGCCGCCCTGATGCTGCCCTTCCCGGGCATCGCCCGGGGCGGTTCGCCGGTGCTGGCGCAGGGCGATGTCGCGCTGGTCGAGACGCTGTTCGGCGCCCGCAACCGGATCTTCCCGGTGGAGACCGAGGCGCAGATGGACGCGCTGCTCTGCGCGCAAGCGGTCCTCTCCCCCGCCCTCAGGCTGGTCGAGGAGGCGGGGCGCTGGCTTGACGGCAAGGGTGTCACCGGCGGCGAGGACTTCCTGCGGCTGCTGGTCGGCTCCACCCTCACCGGGCAGGATTGCGGGACGGCGCTGGCCGCTCTGGACACGCCCGGCGGCTATAACCAGCGGTTGCGGCAGCATATGGACGCCTCGGGCATGGCCGAGGCGCTGCGGGACGGGCTGGACCGGCTGGCCCGCTAGACCTCAGATCGCTTCGCCCTGCATCAGCCGCGGCTGGGCGGCGTTCAGACCCGCGGCCTCGCGGATGAAATGCCGCCGCAGGCCCGGCAGCGCATTGACCGCGCCCAGCCCCAGCCCCCGCACCGCCGCCAGCAGCGGATTGCCGTTCGAGAACAGGCGGTTGACCGCGTCCATCCCCAGCGCCATCCGCGTCACGTCGAAGCGCCGCCAATCCTGATAGCGCTCCAGCACGTCGGGCGCGGCGATATCCTCGCCCCGGCGGTTGGCCTCGATCAGCACCTCGGCCAGAGCCGCCACATCGCGCAGGCCCAGGTTCAGACCCTGCCCGGCGATCGGATGCACGCCATGCGCCGCATCCCCCACCAGCGCCAGCCGCTCGGCCACGAACCGCTCGGCAATCGTCAGCCGCAGCGGATAGGCGAAGCGCTTGCCCTCCAGCCCGATCCCGCCCAGGAAATTGCCGAAGCGGGGCCGCAGCACCTCCAGATAGCCCGCATCATCGAGGGACTGGATCGCCTCGGCCGTCGCCGTCCGCTCGCTCCAGACGATGGAGGAACGGTTGCCGGGCAAGGGCAGGATCGCCAAAGGCCCGGGCGGCATGAAGAATTGATGCGCGATCCCCTCATGCGGCTTTTCATGGGCGATGGCGCAGACCAGCGCCGTCTGCCCGTAGTCATGGCCCCAGCGCTTGATCCCCGCGCGCCGGGCCACCGCGGAATCGCGGCCGTCGCAGCCGACCAGCAGCCGGCCGCGCAACACCCGTCCATCGGCCAGCGTGACGGCGGCGCCCGCTGGCCCCGTCTCCTGCCCCACGACCTGCGCGCCCGAATGCAGGGTGATCCCCGGCTCGGCCTGCATCGCATCGAGGAAGGCGGCATAGAGGAACCGGTCCTCGATCATCTGGCCCATCGCGCCTTCTTCGATCTCGGCCGCATCGAAGCCGAGGAACAGCGGCGAGGCGCCCTGGCCCGCCTGCCCCTGCGAGGCGCGGATGCCGAGGATCGGCTGCGCCTTGTCCCTGAGGCCACGCCACAGGCCCAGCGCCTGAAGGATGCGGACCGAGGCCAGCGCCAGCGCATAGGCCCGGCCGTCGAAATCATCCTCGGCCCGGGACTGCGCGGGGCGGGCGTCGATCACGGCGACGCGCAGCCCTCCCTTGGCCAGAGCCAGAGCCAGAGCGGGGCCATTGAGCCCGCCGCCCGCGATCAGGATATCGGCGTCGTGTTCCATGCGCGCACCCTAGCCGGATGCGCGGGATTGTCCATGCGACGCGCGCGCGCTAGCGTCGGCCCGCAACGGCAGGGGGTTGGCATGAGCGAAGAATGGCGGGCCATGAGCGCGGCCGCACTGGGACGCGGGATCGAGGCGGGCAGGATCTGCCCGGTCGACCTGACCGAGGCCTATCTCGATGCCATCGACGCGCATCCCTGGCGCGACCGGATCTATGCCCGCACCATGCGGCTGCACGCGCTGGAAATCGCGGCGGCGGCCCGGGGGCGGGCCAAGCTGGGGCAGCGCCGGGGGCCGCTGGACGGGGTGCCGGTCAGCTGGAAGGACCTGTTCGACACAGCCGGCGTGGCGACCGAATCGGGCAGCCTGCTGCTGAAGGGCCGCACGCCCGAACATGACGGGCTGGTGGTCGAACGCCTGACCCGGGCCGGGCTGCCGCCGCTGGGCAAGACGCATATGACGGAGCTGGCCTTTTCCGGGCTGGGGCTGAACCCGGTCACCGCGACGCCGCCGAATATCCATGACCCGGAGAAGGCGCCCGGCGGCTCGTCCTCGGGCGCCGCGGCCTCGGTCGCCTGGGGGCTGGCGCCCCTGGCCATCGGCTCGGACACCGGGGGCTCGGTGCGCCTGCCCTCCGCCTGGAACGATCTTGTCGGGCTGAAGACCACGGCCGGGCGCATCCCGCTCACCGGCGCCGTGCCGCTGGCCGAGAAGTTCGACACCATCGGCCCGCTGGCCCGCACGGTCGAGGACGCGGCGCTGGCCTTCGCGGTGCTCGATGCCTCGCCCGCGCCGGACCTGCGCGGCGCCACGCTGTCGGGCGCGCGGCTTCTGGTGCTGGAAACGGTCGCCTTCGACGACATCCACGCCGCCCCGGCCCAGGGGTTCGACCGCGCGCTCAAGGCCTTCGGCGCCGCGGGCGCCCGGATCGACCACGCCCGTATCCCGGCGGTGGCCGAGGCGATGGCCATGGCCGGGATCCTCTTCGCCGCCGAATGCTACGGCATCTGGGGCGAGGCGATCGAGGCCAACCCGGACGTGATGTTCGCCCCGGTCCGCGACCGCTTCCGCGCGGGCGGCACCTTCAAGGCGCATGAATACGTCGCGGCCTGGCGGCGGCTGGAGGCGCTGCGGCGCGACTGGACGGCGGCGGTCGCGGGCTATGACGCGGTGCTGATCCCGACCGTGCCGACCCTGCCGCAACGGATCGACGATCTGATGGCCGACCCCGCTTTCTTCGCCGCCGAGAACCTGATGGCGCTGCGCAACACCCGGATCGGCAACCTGATGGGGCTTTGCGGGCTCACCCTGCCGACGGGCGTGCCCTCGACCGGCGTCCTGCTGATGGCGGGCCCGGGGCAGGAGGCGCGGCTGCTCAGGCTGGGGGCTGCGGCGGAGGCGGCCCTGGCGGATTGAGTTCGCGCGTCTGGCCGGGGGCGAGGCCCGCCAGCGTATGGGGGCCGATGGACCAGCGGATCAGCCGCAGCACCTTGTGGCCGATGTGCTGGCCCATGCGCCGCACCTGCCGGTTGCGGCCTTCGGTGATGGTGAGTTCCAGCCACTGGCCGGGCAGTTCCCCGACCGCCGGACGCCAGCCGGGCGGCGGGATCAGCCGCACCCCGGCGGGTCGGGTCGGGCCGTCCGTCAGCGTGACGCCCCGGCGCAGGGCCTCCAGCGCCTCGGGGCCCGGGGTGCCCTCGACCAGCGCGACATAGGTCTTCGGCAGATGGAAGGCGGGGTCGGTCAGCCGGGCCTGCAAACCGCCGTCATTGGTCAGGAGAAGCAGCCCTTCGCTGTCGCGGTCGAGCCGCCCGGCGGGATAGAAACCCGGCAGCGAGAGCAGGCTGGAGAGCCCCGGCCAATTCGGATCGCCGCTCCACTGGCTGAGGATCCCGGGGGGCTTGTGAAAGGCGATGAGGCGGGTGGGGCCGGTGTCTCCGTTCCGGCGAGGGCGCGGGCGGCTCATCGGGCGGCGGGTAGGATGGGCAATATTGCCCATCCTACGAGGGCAGGGCTCAATGCGCCTCGGCCCAGGTCATGCCCACGCCTGCATCCACGATCAGCGGCACGTCGATCTCGACGGCGGGCGCCGCCGCGCCCTCCATGATCGCCTTCACCCGGGCGATGGTTTCCTCGACCGCGCTTTCCTCGACCTCGAACACCAGTTCGTCGTGGACCTGCAGCAGCATCTTCGCCGGCAGGTCGGCAATCGCCGCCGGGATCCGCACCATGGCCCGGCGGATGATATCCGCGGCGGTGCCCTGGATCGGGGCGTTGATCGCGCCGCGCCGTGCGAACCCCGCGCTCGGTCCCTTGGCGCCGATCTCGGGCGTGTGGATCCGCCGCCCGAACAGGGTTTCGACGTATTTGTGTTCCTTGGCGAAGGAGATGGTCTTGTCCATGTAATCCTTGATGCCCGGGAAGCGCTGGAAATAGGTGTCGATGAAGGCCTGCGCCTGATCGCGCGGGATGCGCAGGTTGCGTGCCAGGCCGAAGCCTGAAATCCCGTAGATCACCCCGAAATTGATCGCCTTGGCCCGGCGCCGGACCTCGGGCGTCATCTCGTCCAGCGGCACGCCGAACATCTCGGACGCGGTCATCGCATGGATGTCCAGCCCGTCGCGGAACGCCTGTTTCAGCGCCGGGATCTCGGCGATATGCGCCAGAATCCGCAGTTCGATCTGGCTGTAGTCGAGGCTGACCAGCTTCTTTCCCTCGGCCGCCACGAAGGCCTCGCGGATGCGGCGGCCTTCCTCGGTGCGGACCGGGATGTTCTGCAGGTTGGGATCGGTCGAGGCCAGCCGCCCCGTGTTCGCCCCGGTCTGCGCGTAGGAGGTATGCACCCGCCCGGTTTCCGGGTTGATGTGGTTCTGCAGCGCGTCGGTATAGGTCGATTTCAGCTTCGACAGCTGCCGCCAGTCCAGCACCTTGCCGGGCAATTCATGCTCGGTCGCCAGATCCTCCAGGATATCCGCCCCGGTCGAATAGGCGCCGTTCTTGCCCTTCTGCCCGCCGGGCAGGCTGAGCTTGTCGAACAGGATCTCGCCCAGCTGCTTGGGCGAGCCCACGTTGAACGTCTCGCCCGCCATCTCGTGGATCTCGGCCTCGAGCCCGGCCATCGACTGCGCGAAGGCCGAGGACATGCGGCTCAGCACCTGCCGGTCGACGGTGATCCCGTGCATTTCCATCTGGGCCAGCACCGGCACCAGCGGGCGTTCCAGCGTCTCGTAGACCGTCGTCACCCGCTCGCGGTGCAGCCGGGGCCGGAACGCCTGCCAGAGGCGCAGGGTAATGTCCGCATCCTCGGCCGCGTATTTCGTCGCGTCCTCGATCCCCACCTTGTCGAAGGTGCGGGCCGATTTGCCCGACCCCAGCAGCGGCTTGATCGGGATCGGCTTGTGGCCGAGATAGGTCTCGGACAGCTCATCCATGCCGTGGTTGTGCAGGCCCGAGAACATCGCGTAGCTCATCAGCATCGTGTCGTCGAAGGGCGCCACCTTGATGCCCCGGCGGGCGAAGATCTTGGCGTCGTATTTGATGTTCTGACCGATCTTCAGGATCGAATCGTCCTCCAGCACCGGCTTCAGCGCAGCCAGCGCCGCCTCGGCCGGGATCTGCCCCTCCAGCAGCTTGGCGCTGCCGAAGAGGTCATCCGACCCCTCGGAATGGATCAGCGGGATGTAGCAGGCCTCGCCCGGCGCCGTGGCCAGCGAGATCCCGACCAGCTCGGCCCGCATCTCATCGAGCGAGGTGGTCTCGGTATCGACGGCGAAGAAGCCCTGATCGCGGATCCGGTCGATCCAGCCCAGCAGCGTCTCCAGATCGCGGACGCAGGCGTATTTTTCCGGCTCGAAGGGGATCTGTTCGGCCACAGGCGCGGCCTCGGCCGCAGCCGGGGTGGCGGGGGCCTCGGTGATCGCCGGGGCCTCGACCCCCAGCTTGTCGGAAATGCGCCGGGTCAGGGTGCGGAATTCCATGCGGGACAGGAAATCCATCAAGGCCCCGGCGTCGGGGCGCTTGCAGACCAGATCGGCGAGCGCATCCTCGACCGGCACGTCGCGGCGCAGCGTCACCAGTTCGCGCGAGAGGCGGATCTGGTCGACCTTCTCGGTCAAGACCTCGCGGCGCTTGGGCTGCTTGATCTCGCCCGCCCGCGCCAGCAGCGTGTCAAGATCGCCGTATTCGTTGATGAGCAATGCCGCGGTCTTCAGCCCGATCCCCGGCGCGCCCGGCACGTTGTCGACCGAATCGCCCGCCAGCGACTGCACATCGACCACGCGGTCAGGCCCGACGCCGAATTTCTCGAACACCTCGTCCACGCCCAGCACCTTGTTCTTCATCGGGTCGAACATGTCGACGCCGTTGCCGACCAGCTGCATCAGGTCCTTGTCGGACGAGATGATGGTGCAGGTCCCCCCGGCCTCGGTCGCGAGGCGGGCGTAGGTGGCGATGATGTCGTCGGCCTCGAACCCCTGCTGTTCGATACAGGCGACGTTGAAGGCGCGGGTCGCCTCGCGCGTCAGGGGGAATTGCGGGCGCAGATCCTCGGGCAGCTCGGGGCGGTTGGCCTTGTACTCGGGATAGATCTCGTTGCGGAAGGTGATGGACGAGGCGTCGAAGATCACCGCGATATGGGTGGGCGTCGATTTCGTGGTCGGCCCGCCGGAAATCTCGTTCCAGATCAGGTTGCAGAACCCCTGCACGGCGCCGACCGGCAATCCGTCCGACTTGCGCGTCAGCGGTGGCAGCGCGTGATAGGCGCGGAAGATGAAGGCCGATCCGTCGATCAGATGCAGGTGCGAGCCCTTGCCGAAGGTCATGTGCGGCTTCCTCTTGGCGTGATGGTCCTTGGTAACGGCGCGGGGCCGGGGCGTCCAGCCGGGAAGGGGCGGGACGGGCGGCGGGGCGCCGGGTTCCGGCAGGGAGACGAGGGCGCTGCCCGGCGTCCTGACGGGCGGAACCGAGGGTTCCCCGATCACGACTGTCTTCCCCGTCCTTATTCCCCGCTTGAAAGGTTGAAATCAGTCACCATCGCTGCCATATACAGCCTGCACCCCGACAGGCCGCTTTCGCGGCCAAGCGCCTTTTGCGCACTCCGGGGTCGATCCCCGCACGGGCTTTCCGTCCGGCTCCGCATGAAGGCGGAACCGCGAACGGCCGTTTTTGCGGGCCATGAACGTGAAAGGAGACCCCAATGTCCCAAGACCTCACCGACGAGGAACTCTCGCGCCGCATCGAAGAACTGACCGCGGCTGGCATGACTCTGGCGGCGAACGCGCTGCAGCGTGAGCAAGCCTACCGGCGCAAGCGCGCGGCCTGAGGGCCCGGCCCAACGGGGCCGTGATAAAAAGGGCGGGGGGAAACCTCCGCCCTTTTAGCTTGTCCCATCCTCCGGGAAACGCAGCAGAACCTTGGCGCTGCCGGGTTCGGCACCAGCGGCGAGGGCCGCGCGCCACTCGGCCAGCGGCACCTCGCGCACCGGCGCCATGGGTGCGTGGCGCAGAAGCGGCCAGAGGGCGCGGAAGGCCGCCTGCCAGTCGGCGGGGCCGAGCGCCGCCTGAGCCTCGCGCAGGTGGAAGCGGTGGAAGCCCGCGGCGGGCGGGCGTTCCGGCCGGATGGTCTGGCCGCTGAGCAGGCCGTAGCCCACGAAATCCGACCCGGCCCGCATCCGGTCCAGCACCAGCGTGCCGACCGGCCCGCCGAGCGAATCGAAGGTCACATCGGCGCGGGCGGCGGCCTCGGCGATCTGCCGGTGATCCGCCATCGGGATCGGCCGGATGCCCAGCGCCTCCAGCACGGCGCGGCGGGCGGGCGAGCGGTAGATCCCCGCCACCTCGACCGCGCCATCCCCCTGCGCCCAATGCGCCAGCAGCGCCGCGCATTGCGAGCCCGCGCCCGACAGCAGCACCCGCCGCCCCGCCACCGGCCAGCGCGCCAGCATCGCCCGCGCCGCCATCGGGTTGATATAGGCCCGCGCCGCCAGGCTGTCGGGGATGTCGTCGGGCACCGGCACCGCCCAGTCGGGATCGGCCGTGACCACCCCCTGCCAGGTCCCGCCCGCCCTGAGCGGCAACACCCGCCGCCCGGTGCCGTCCAGCACGCGGCCGACGCCCTCGTATCCCGCCACGCAGGGCAGGGTGATCCGGTGGGCATAGGCGCCGGTCACCGGGATCAGGTCCGAGGGGTTGACGGGCGAGAGCAGCATCGCCACGCGAAACCCCCCGCCCGGGGGCAGGGCGAGGGGTTCGAGGGCCAGCGCCTCAAGCGGTGGGCCGAAGCGGCGATAGATCAGGGCGTGCGTCTGCATGCCCCGGTGTCGCCCGCCCCGGGGGGCGGGCGCAAGGGGCTAGCGGCGCCCGCGCGGCCGGTCATTCCGTCCGCCGCCGCGCTGGTCCGACCCCGGTTGCCGGATGAACGTGCCGTTGTTCAGCTCGCGGAACGCCTTTTCCAGCTCGGCCCGCGTGTTCATCACGATGGGGCCGTGCCAGGCCACCGGCTCGCGGATCGGCTGGCCCGAGACCAAGAGGAAGCGGATCCCCTCGGGCCCCGAATTCACCACGATCTCGTTGCCGGTGCCGAAACGCACCAGCGTCCGGTTGCCGGTCAGGTCGCGCAGGTTCAGTTCCTTGCCGTCGAATTCCTTCTCGACCAGCACGCCCTCGGGATGCGAGGCATCGCGGAAGAGCCCGCCGCCCGCGAAGACATAGGCGAAGGTATTGGCATAGGTATCGACCGGCAGCACCTTGCGGGTGTTGGGCGGGACCGAGACGTCAAGGTACAGGGGATCGGCGGCGATCCCGTCGACCGGGCCGCGCTTGCCCCAGAACTTGCCGGTGATGACCCGGACCGAGGTGCCGTCGTCATCGACCACCGTCTCGATGTCCGAGCCCTGCACGTCCTGATAGCGGGGCTTGGTCATCTTCAGGGACGCGGGCAGGTTGGCCCAGAGCTGGAAGCCATGCATCTGGCCCTTGGCGTTGCCCTGCGGCATCTCCTGATGCAGGATGCCGCGCCCGGCGGTCATCCATTGCACCGAGCCCGGGCCGAGCTTGCCCTTGTTGCCCAGCGAATCGCTGTGCTCGACGGTGCCCTCCAGCACATAGGTGATCGTCTCGATCCCCCGGTGCGGGTGCCAGGGAAAGCCGCGCTTGTAGAGCGCGGGCGAATCGTTGCGGAAATCGTCAAGCAACAGGAAGGGATCGGATTCGTCGGGATCGCCGAAGCCGAAGGCGCGGTGCAGATGGACGCCGGCGCCTTCCATGGTGGGCTGCGCCTTGACGGTCTTGGTCACGGGACGGAAGGACATGGTCGCTCTCCTTGTTCGCTGTTGCCCCGCATATCGGGGCACAGAGGCCCGGAAACCAGCCGTGAGGCTGTGCACCGGGGCACAAGTCTTGCGCGACATGTCCGGTAGGATGGGCAATATTGCCCATCCTACGGGCGCCTCAATGCCCGTCGTGGCTCGCCGCCGGGTCCAGCGTGTAGCGCGCGTCGCAATAGGGGCAGTCGATCCAGCCGGTTTCCTGCGGGATGGTCAGCCAGACCCGGGGATGGCCCAGCGCGCCTTCGCCGCCATCGCACGAGAAGCGGCGGGTTTGCACAACATGGGTGGCGGGTGCGTCATGCGCGGGCTGGCTGGCGGACATCCGGGCTTCCTTGTCTCGGCGGGGTATTCGGCCTAGGTGATGGGCGGCCAAGGGCTTTGGCCCATCTAGACGGTTTTTCCCGGCGGGAGCAAGATGACCAACAGCGTTTCAGCCAGCCAAGACGATTGGGCGATCGAGATCGAGGGCCTGCGCAAGGTCTATGCCGCCAGCGGCCGGGCCCCGGCCAAGGAGGCCCTGACCGGCATCGACCTGAAGATCCCGCGCGGATCGGTCTTCGGCCTCCTTGGCCCCAACGGGGCGGGCAAGTCGACGATGATCAACATCATGGCCGGTCTGGTACTGAAGACCTCGGGCCGGGTGAAGATCTGGGGCTTCGACCAGGATGTGAACCCGCGCCAGTCCCGCGCCGCCATCGGCGTCATGCCGCAGGAGCTGACGGTCGATCCCTTCTTCACCCCCCGCGAATCGCTGGAGGTTCAGGCAGGCCTGTACGGCGTGCCCGCCCGCGACCGGCGCACGGACGAGATCCTCAGCCTGATCGGCCTCACCGACAAGCAGAACGCCTATGCCCGCACGCTGTCGGGCGGGATGCGGCGGCGGCTTTTGCTGGGCAAGGCGCTGGTCCATGCGCCGCAGGTTCTGGTGCTGGACGAGCCCACCGCCGGTGTCGATATCGAACTCAGGCAGATGCTCTGGGGCAATGTGCGCGAGCTGAACCGGCAGGGGATGACCATCATCCTGACCACGCATTACCTGGAGGAAGCGCAGGAGATGTGCGACGAGATCGCCATCATCGACCGCGGCCGTCTGGTGGTGCGCGACACCACCGCCAATATCGTCGCCCGGGTCGATGCCAAGACCCTGCTGGTGCGCCTCGCCCGGCCGCTGGGCGCGCTGACCCTGCCCGAAGGCGTCACGCGCGAGGACAAGGCCGAGGGCTGGAGCGCCTTCTCCTATCCGCAGAGCCGGGTACAGGCGGGCGCGGTGCTGGCGGCGCTGCATGCCGCGGGGGCCGAGGTCGTCGACATCAAGACCACCGAGCCCAATCTGGAAGACGCCTTCCTCGATTTCACCCGCCATCCGGCCTGATCTCAGCCGCGGGGCAGGGGCGGGACGATGCGTCCGCCGTCCCGCGTGAAGGGCGCCAGCAGCACGTCGCGCTCGGGTCCCGGCAGCCGGTCCAGCAGTGCCTGAAGGGCGGGGGCTTCCTCCCGCTCGCTGGTCCAGACGCCGAGGATATGGTCGGGCGCGATCCGGCCCTGCACCTGTACTTCGGCCTCGGGGTCGACGGGCAGCCAGGGCGCCAGCCCCTCGGTCGGATCGTCGAAGAACCGCCGCAGCCCCCAGGGACCGCCCAGCCAGCCGGTGTGATCGCGCATCTGCCGGGTCGCGGCATTGGTGGCGCAGAAGCGGCAGGGCTCACACCAGAGGATCGCCGGGTCGAGGAACAGCGCCGCCCGCGCCGCATCCGGCTCGCCGCCGCCCTTCTTCTCGAACAGGACCGCGCTCATCGCCTCGATGCTGAGCGAAACGGCGGCGGGCCTGTCGTTGAGCGGCGCACTCGGGGGCACGAGCGCGTCGAACGGCGCCTGCTCCAGATCGGCGACCGGCCAGATCCCGTGCGCGAGCATCGCCGGGACGTTCCGCAGGAAGGTGAAATGCAACAGGAACCGGATGTTCCGTTGCGCGACGATCTGCTGGATCCGCTCGGCCGCGCTCACTTCCCGCCATCCGGCCTGAGCGAGGCCGCGAAGGTGGTGATGCCCAGCGCCAGCAGGGCGATCAGCCAGAAGGCCACGGGCAGCGAGAAGGCGTGCCCGATGCCGCCAATCACCGCCGGGCCCAGCACCATGCCCCCATAGCCCAGCGTCGCCACCCCGGCGATGGCCCGGCCCTGCGGCGTGTCGCGATCATTGGCGGCGCGGGTGAAGGCCAGCGGGATCACCACCGAATAGCCCAGCCCCAGCAGGCCGAAGCCGACCAGCCCGGTGGCCAGCGTCTGCCCGACCAGCGCCACCACCAGCCCGGCGAAGGCGAAAAGCCCCGCGATCCGGGCCGTGGTGACCGGGCCGAGGCGGGCGATGGCATGGCCCGCGGTCAGCCGGGCGGCGAACATCGCCGCGGAATAGACGGTGTAGCCGAGCGCGGCGCTCGCCTCGTCCGTCTGGGCGATCTGGGTCAGGAAGACGGCCGACCAATCGGCCATCGCCCCCTCGCCCAGCGAGGAACAGAAGGCCACGAAGCCCACCACCATCAGGCTGCGCGAGGGCAGGGCGAACCCCGGCCCCTTGGCGGCGCTGCGCTGCGACTCCCAGGGGACCATCGCCAGCCCCAGGGTCAGCGCGCCGAAGACCAGCGCCACCAGCCCGAAATGCGCGAGCGGCCCCAGACCCAGCGCCACGGCGCCGCCGCCGCTCAGCGCGCCGATCCCGGCGCCGAGGCTCCACATGGCGTGGAAGGCGGACATGATCGGCCGCTTCACCTGCCGTTCGACCTCCGCCGCCCAGCCGTTCATGGCGACGTCCATCGCCCCGTGTCCGGCCCCGAACAGCAAAAGCGCCAGCGCCAGCCAGCCCGTGGTGGGCGCCAGCGCGATCAAGGGCAGACACAGCGCGTAATAGACCCCGATGGCGCGCGAGGCCCGGTCGGCGCCGATCCGGTCGCTCAGCCGCCCGGCCAGCGGGAAGGACAGGATCGCCCCCAGCGCCAGGCACAGCAGCAGCCGCCCCAGCGCGCCATGGTCCAGCGCGAAGGTCTCGACAAAGGCGGGGACCCGCGCGGCCCAGGCGCCGAACAGGATACCGTTGAGGAAGAACATTGCCGAAACGGCAAGGCGCGCGCGGCGCAGGCTGGGATACACGGCGGGCCTCGGCTTTCGGGTCAGGCCGCCAGAAGTGCCCCAGCCTCGCGCCCCCCGCAACCCCCGCCCGGCACGGGCCGGGGCTTTTCGCCGCCGCGCAAACGTGCTTACCTCCGCCCCGAGCCACAGGTGCCCAGAGGAGAGAGCCATGCCCCATGCCATCGACGCCCGGATCGAGGAACTGGGCCACACGCTGCCCCCCGCCCCGGCCCCCGCCGCCAATTACGTGCCCTGGGTGATCTCGGGCAACCAGATCTTCGTCTCGGGCCAGGTGAGCCAGGCCAATGGCAGCTTCATCACCGGCAAGCTGGGCGCCGACCTCAGCACCGAACAGGGCGCCGATGCCGCGCGTTCCTGCGCGCTGTCGCTGCTGGCGCAATGCAAGGCGGCGCTGGGCGGCGACTGGTCGCGGCTCAAGCGCGTGGTGAAGCTGACGGGCTTCGTCAATTGCACCCCCGATTTCCACGACCAGCCCAAGGTCATCAACGGCGCCTCGGATTTTCTGGTCGCCGTGCTGGGCGATGCCGGGCGCCATGCGCGGTCGGCGGTCGGCGCGCCCTCGCTGCCCTTGGGCGTCGCGGTGGAAATCGAGGCGATCTTCGAGCTCGCCTGATGCGCGCCCCCCTGCCCGAAGCCTTCCTGCGCCTGCCCATCGCGCATCGCGCCTATCACGATGCCGAGGCCAAGCGCCCCGAGAATTCGCTGCCCGCGATCCGGGCCGCGATCCGCGCGGGCTACGGGATCGAGATCGACCTCCAGCCCTCGGCCGACGGGCAGGCGATGGTCTTTCATGACGAGATGCTGGACCGGCTGACCTATGATACCGGCCCGGTCGCCGCCCGCTCGGCCGCCGAATTGCAGCGCATCCGCGTGCGCGCCTCGGCCGAGCCGATCCCGACCTTCCGCCAGGTCTTGGCCGAGGTGGCGGGTCAGGTGCCGCTTCTGGTCGAGATCAAGGACCAGTCCGGCGCCTTCGGGCCGACCAACGGCGTTTTGGAGGCCGCGACCGCCGCCGCGCTTCAGGGCTATGACGGGCCGGTGGCGCTGATGTCCTTCAATCCGCATTCGGTGGCGCATGTGCAGCGGCTTTTGCCGCAGGTGCCGCGGGGGCTGACCACCTATGCCTTCCCGGCCGAGGATTTTCCCCCCGGCCTGCCGCCCGAGATGGAGGCCCGCCGTCAGGCGCTGGCCGCCATCGAGGATTACGACCGGGTCGGGGCCAGCTTCATCTCGCACCATTGGCGCGACCTGTCGCGGCCCCGGGTGGCGGACCTCAAGGCGCAGGGCGCGGCGGTCCTGTGCTGGACCATCCGCTCGCCCGAGGAAGAGGCCCAGGCCCGCCGGATCGCCCAGAACGTCACCTTCGAGCATTACGCCGCCGCGCAGCCCTGACCGGGCGCCGCGCGGGGCCTTGACCGGCGCCTTCGGGCGACCAGCTACAGGCTATGGGGCAGGGGAAAGCCGTGGACATCACCCTCGTCAACGGGATCGGCGATATCGAGGCCGCGGAATGGGACGCGCTCTGCGGCCCGGATGACGGCCGCCCGCAGGATCCCTTCACCACCCACCGCTTCCTGCACGCGCTGGAGGTCTCGGGTTCGGTCGGTCCGGGCACCGGCTGGGAGGCGCGGCATCTGACCATCCGGCAGGATGGCAGGCTGCTGGCGGCGATGCCGCTTTACGTCAAGCTGCACAGCCAGGGCGAATACATCTTCGACCACGCCTTCGCCGATGCCTGGCAGCGGGCGGGGGGCCAGTATTACCCCAAGCTGCAATCGGCGGTGCCCTTCACCCCCGCCACCGGCCCCCGTCTGCTGGGGGCGCCGGAACTGCGGCCGATCCTGCTGCGCGCGCTGGCCGAGGTGACGCGCTCGAACGACCTGTCCTCGGCCCATGTCACCTTCTGCACCGCCGAAGAGGCCGGGATCGGGGTCGAGGAAGGCTACCTGCACCGCGTCACCCAGCAATTCCACTGGCAGGACGAGGGCTATGGCGATTTCGACGGCTTCCTGAACGCGCTGAGTTCGCGCAAGCGCAAGACCATCCGCCGCGAACGGACGCAGGCGCAGGCCTTCGGCGGCACGATCCACGCCTATACCGGGGCGGACCTGCGGCCCGAGCATTGGGACGCCTTCTGGCACTTCTATCAGGACACCGGCAGCCGCAAATGGGGCCGGCCCTATCTGACCCGCGCCTTCTTCGATCAGGCGCACCGGACCATGGCCGACGACATCCTGCTGGTGCTGGCCGAACGCAACGGCCGCCCGGTGGCCGGGGCGCTCAATTTCATCGGCGCGGAGACGCTCTTCGGTCGCTACTGGGGCTGTGTCGAGGATCACCCCTGCCTGCATTTCGAACTCTGCTATTATCAGGCGATCGACTGGGCGCTGGCCAACGGCCTGACCCGGGTCGAGGCCGGGGCGCAGGGTGAGCACAAGCTCGCGCGCGGCTATCTGCCGGCCGAGGTGCATTCGCTGCACTGGTTCCCCGACCGCCGTTTCCGCGACGCGGTGGCGGACTATCTTCAGGCCGAGACCGCCGCCATCGGCGACGAGATGCGACTCTTGGAAAGCTATGGCCCCTTCCGCCGTGGCCCCCTGCCTGAGGAGAGCCAATGATCGACTTTTACACCAACCCCCGCTCGCGCGGGGCCATCGCCCGCTGGATGCTCGAGGAGGTCGGCGCCCCCTACCGCGAGCACCGGCTCGAATTCGGCACCACGATCAAGGCGGCCGAGTATCTGGCGATCAACCCGATGGGCAAGGTCCCGGCCATCGTCCACGAGGGCCAGACCGTGACCGAGGCCGCGGCGATCTGCGCCTATCTCGCCGATGCCTTCCCCGAGGCCGGGCTCGCCCCGCCGCCCGCCGAGCGCGGCGCCTATTACCGCTGGCTCTTCTTCGGCGCGGGCCCGGTCGAGGCGGCGGTGGTGAACAACGCCATGGGCTTCGTCGTCCCGCCCGAGCGCAAGGTCGCCGTGGGCTATGGCTCGCTCGACGACGTGGTGGAGACGCTGGAAGCGCGGCTTGAGGAAAGTCCGTATCTCGCGGGGGAACGCTTCACCGCGGCGGATGTCTATGCCGGTTCGCAGATCGGCTGGGGGATGATGTTCGGCACCCTGCCGACTCGCCCGGTGTTCGAGGCCTATTGGAACCGCATCAAGGATCGCCCCGCCCGGGCAGCCGCCGCCGCCAAGGATGCCGCGTGATGGCCCGGCCGCAGGTTCTGGCGGGCGCGGCCCGCGACGAGGCACTGGCGGAACTGACAGCGGCGGGCTGGTCGCATGACCCGGCCAGCGACCGGCTGTCCAAGAGCTTCCGCTTCAAGGATTTCAGCGAGGCCTGGGGCTGGATGAGCCGCGTGGCGCTGAAGGCCGAGGTTCTGGACCATCATCCCGACTGGTCGAACAGCTGGAACAAGGTCGAGGTCTCGCTGACCACGCATGACCAGAAGGGCCTGACCGAGCTGGATCTGGCGCTGGCCCGGGCCATGGACAAGGCCGCTGGCTGAGCCCCCGGAAAAGGCCGCGCGGGCGGCCCTTTCCCCTTGCCTTGCTGGCCCCTCTCCCTTATAGCGCCTCATCCCGCGGATTCCGGTGTCGGAATCAGCGGGCTCGTCATTGACTCCACCGGACGCAGGGTAACCCGCAAGGGCCCTCTGGTGATGTTGAAAGGAACAGGCGCATGAACGCCGCTGAACTGAAGAACAAGACCCCCGATCAGCTTCGCGCTGATCTGGTGGCCCTGAAGAAGGAGGCCTTCAACCTCCGCTTCCAGAAAGCCACCAGCCAGCTGGAAAACACCGCCCGCATCCGTCAGGTGCGCCGCGATGTGGCCCGCGTGAACACTGTACTGAACCAGAAAGCCGCCGAAGCGGCGAGCAACTGAGGTAACGAGACATGCCCAAACGCATCCTGCAAGGCACCGTGACCTCGGACAAGAACGAGCAGACGGTCACCGTCCTCGTCGAGCGCCGCTTCACGCACCCCGTCATGAAGAAGACCGTCCGTTCGTCGAAGAAATATCGCGCGCACGATCCTCTGAACACCTTCAAGGTCGGTGACACTGTTCGTATCGAAGAGTGCGCCCCGGTCTCGAAATCGAAGCGCTGGCGCGTTGTGACCGAGGCTACGGCCTGATCTCGCGCTCCTGCGACTAACGAAACCCTGGGGGATCATCCCCAAAGGTCGGGAGACTATCCATGATCCAGATGCAGACCAATCTGGATGTTGCTGACAACTCCGGCGCCCGCCGGGTTCAGTGCATCAAGGTTCTGGGCGGTTCGCATCGCCGCTATGCTTCCGTGGGCGACATCATCGTGGTGTCGGTCAAGGAAGCGATTCCGAAAGGCCGTGTGAAAAAGGGTGACGTCCGCAAGGCCGTCGTCGTCCGCACCGCCAAGGAAGTTCGCCGTGAAGACGGCACCGCCATCCGCTTCGACCGCAACGCCGCCGTCATCCTGAACAACCAGGGCGAACCGGTCGGCACCCGTATCTTCGGGCCGGTCGTTCGCGAGCTGCGGGCGAAGAACTTCATGAAGATCATCTCGCTGGCGCCGGAGGTGCTCTGATGGCCGCGAAACTGAAAAAGGGCGACAAGGTCGTCGTCCTCACCGGCAAGGACAAGGGCAAGAAGGGTGAGATCACCCAGGTCATGCCCAAGGACAACAAAGCCGTGGTCGAGGGCATCAACATCGCCATCCGTCACACCAAGCAGAGCCAGACCTCGCAGGGCGGCCGCATCCCTCAGGCGATGCCGATCGACCTGTCGAACCTGGCCCTCGTCGATGCCAACGGCAAGGCGACCCGTGTCGGCTTCCGCGTGGAAGACGGCAGCAAGGTGCGCTTCGCCAAGACCACTGGGGACGTGATCTGATGCTGGACGCTGCGACTTACACCCCGCGCTTCAAGGCCGATTTCAAGAACCGCATCCGTGCGGCGCTGAAAGAAGAATTCGGCTACAAGAACGACATGATGATCCCGCGTCTGGACAAGATCGTCCTGAACATGGGCGTCGGCGAAGCGGTGAAAGACACCAAGAAGGTGAAATCGGCCCAGGCCGAACTGAGCCTGATCGCCGGCCAGCAGGCCGTCATCACCAAGGCGAAAAACTCGATCGCGGGCTTCCGGGTCCGTGAAGAGATGCCGCTCGGCACCAAGGTCACCCTCCGCGGCGACCGGATGTACGAGTTCCTCGAGCGCCTGATCACCATCGCGCTGCCCCGCGTCCGCGACTTCCGCGGCGTGAAAGGCAGTTCGTTCGATGGCCGCGGCAACTATGCCATGGGCCTCAAGGAGCACATCGTCTTCCCGGAAATCGACTTCGACAAGGTCGATGAGGTTCTGGGTATGGACATCATCATCTGCACCACCGCGAAAACCGACGCGGAAGCCAAGGCGCTGTTGAAGCAATTCAACATGCCCTTCATGGCCTGACGCGGAAGGAGAGAGAAACATGGCTAAAAAATCCATGGTCGAGCGCGAGAAGAAGCGTCAGAAGCTGGTGCAGCAATACGCCGGCAAACGCGCTGCTCTGAAAGCGATCGCGGCCGACCCGAGCAATTCGATGGAAGACCGGTTCAAGGCGAACCTGAAACTGGCGGAACTGCCGCGGAATTCCTCCGCGACCCGCCTGCACAATCGCTGCGAGCTGACCGGTCGTCCGAAGGCCTATTACCGCAAGTTGCAATTGTCGCGGATCATGCTGCGCGAGCTGAGCTCGTTCGGCCAGATCCCCGGCATGGTCAAGTCGAGCTGGTAAGGAGGGTACGCACATGATGAACGATCCTCTCGGCGATATGCTGACCCGCATCCGCAACGCGCAGATGCGCGGCAAATCGACGGTCCGGACCCCGGCCTCGAAGCTGCGCGCCTGGGTGCTCGACGTTCTCGCGAACGAAGGCTACATCCGCGGGTATGAGCGCGTGACCTCCTCGGACGGTCATGCCGAGCTGGACATCCAGCTCAAGTACTCGGCCGGTGAGCCCGCGATCCGCGAGCTGAGCCGCGTCTCCAAGCCTGGCCGCCGCGTTTACGCCGGCGCCCGGGAAATCCCGTCGGTCCGCAACGGCCTCGGCGTTTCGGTGGTTTCGACCCCGAAAGGCGTGATGTCGGATGCGGCGGCACGCGCTGCCAATGTCGGCGGCGAAGTGCTCTGCCGCGTGTTCTGAGGAGGGCTGAAATGTCTCGTATCGGCAAGAAGCCCGTTTCCGTGCCCTCGGGCGTGACGGCGACCATCTCGGGCCAGACCATCTCCGTCAAGGGGCCGAAAGGCACCCTGACCTTCACCGCCACGGACGATGTGACCATCGCCCAGGAAGACGGCAGCATCAAGGTGACCCCCCGGGGCACCTCGAAGCGTGCGCGTCAGCAATGGGGCATGGCCCGCTCGATGGTCGAGAACCTGACCATCGGCGTGACCACCGGCTTCAAGAAGGAAATGGAACTGGTCGGCGTCGGTTACCGCGCGGCGATGCAGGGCAAGGACCTGAAGCTGTCGCTCGGCTACAGCCACGACGTGATCTTCGAGGTGCCGCAGGGCATCACCGTCGCCACCCCGAAACCCACCGAAATCGTGATCGAAGGCATCGACGCGCAGCAAGTGGGCCAGGTTGCGGCCAACATCCGCGAGTGGCGCTCGCCCGAGCCCTATAAGGGCAAAGGCATCCGCTACAAGGGCGAGTTCATCTTCCGCAAGGAAGGCAAGAAGAAGTAAGGACGCGACAGATGGCGAACACCAAGCTCAAGCTGTTCCAGAAGCGTCGTCAGCGCGTCCGGAACAAACTGCGGAAAACCTCCAACGGCCGTCTGCGGCTGTCGGTTCACCGCTCCAACAAGAACATCAGCGCCCAGCTGATCGACGACGCCAAGGGGATCACCATCGCCTCGGCCTCGACGCTCGAAAAAGACCTGGGTGTGGTCGGTGTGAACAACATCGACGCGGCTACGAAAGTGGGCGCCGCGATTGCCGAGCGTGCGAAAGCCGCCGGCGTCGAGGAATGCTACTTCGACCGGGGCGGCTTCCTGTTCCACGGGAAGATCAAGGCTCTGGCCGATGCCGCCCGCGAAGGCGGCCTGAAGTTCTGATCCCTGCAGGCGGTGCCCTTCCCGGGTGCCGCCTCGATGATCGAGGGCCCGTCCCGTTGCGGAGGGGCCACTGTGATCGGATACCATCGGCGCTTCGACGCCATGACTGAAAGGATTGCCTTCAATGGCAGAACGTGAAAACCGCCGGGACCGCCGCCGCGACGACCGCGACGAGACCCCGGAATTCCAGGATCGCCTTGTCGCGATCAACCGGGTGTCGAAGACCGTGAAGGGCGGCAAGCGCTTCGGCTTTGCCGCGCTCGTGGTTGTCGGCGACCAGAAGGGCCGCGTCGGCTTCGGCAAGGGCAAGGCGAAAGAGGTCCCCGAGGCCGTTCGCAAGGCCACCGAGCAGGCGAAACGCTCGATGATCCGCGTCCAGCTCAAGGACGGCCGGACGCTGCACCACGACATCGAGGGCCGTCATGGCGCCGGTAAAGTCGTGATGCGGACCTCGGTTCCGGGTACCGGGATCATCGCGGGCGGCCCGATGCGCGCCGTGTTCGAGATGCTGGGCCTGCAGGACGTCGTGGCGAAATCGCTGGGCTCGCAGAACCCCTACAACATGATCCGCGCGACCATGGACGGCCTCAAGAAGCAGGCCAGCCCCCGCCAGGTGGCCCAGCGCCGCGGCAAGAAAGTGGCCGACATCCTCCGCAAGGAAGATGCGCCGGTCGAAGCGTAAGGAGAGACCGACATGGCTACCATCGTCGTCAAGCAGATCGGCTCGCCCGCGCGCCGTCCCGCCAAGCAGCGTGACACGCTGAAGGGCCTCGGCCTGAACAAGATGCACAAGACCCGCGAGCTGGAGGACACCCCCTCGGTCCGCGGCATGGTCAACGCGATCCCGCATCTGGTCACGATCGTCGAAGAAAAAGCCTGAGCCGACCGGTTCAGACAGAGAGAAAGGGCGGGGGCAACCCCCAGCCCTTTGCAGTAAATGATGCAGCCGCCGATCATTCGGCGGCTGCTCTCTCTTTCACCCGAAGAACTCGCTGAGACGCATCTTCCCACGGGCGATTCCGAGCTTCATTGCAGGCGTTTCCTTCG
>NZ_QDDR01000020.1 GCF_003075525.1 Pararhodobacter aggregans
CATACCGGCACCGTCAGCCAGACCGGCGGCAACAACGCCTATGGCCTCTTCCAGTTCGGCCAGAACACCAACGCCGCCGTCAGCCAAAACGGCGGACAGACCGGACTCACCCTCCTGTTCGGGTGGTAGAACCCCTCCCCATCCGGACCTGTGGCGCGGGCGGTTCCTTCGGGGGCCGCCCGTTGCCTTTTCGCGCGCCCGGGTGCAGGACAGGGGCAGGATGGAGGGATCGATGGACGGCAAATCCTGTTGCGCCCCGGCCGGGTCCGGGCGGGCCATGCCCGAGGCGCTGGCGACCCCGGCGCTGACCCGGCGTGCCTCCGACGCCCTGCGGGCCGAGGTCGAGGCCGGGCTGATCGCGCTGAAGGGCGGGTTCTTCGACATGGGCGCGGCCAAGGGCCGCTACCCCGACGACATGGACAGCCCCCGGCGGCGGGTCTTCGTCTCGCCCTTCCGGCTGGGGCGAACCAGCGTGACCAACCGCCTGTGGGCCGCCTTCGCCGAGGAATCGGGGTACAGGACGGTGGCCGAGCGCGAGGGCTGGTCCTTTGTCTTTCACCTGTTTCTGGCCGACCCGCTGGGCTATGTCGAGCATCCGCCGCAGACGCCCTGGTGGCGGGCGGTGGGCGGTGCGAGCTGGGCCGCGCCGGACGGGCCCGGGTCCGACTGGCGCGAGAAGCCCGACCATCCGGCCGTGCATCTGAGCTGGTTCGATGCGCAGGCCATGGCCGAGTATCTGGGCCTCAGGCTGCCGACCGAGGCCGAGTGGGAATTCGCGGCGCGCGGCGGGCTGAAACACGCGCGCTTTCCCTGGGGCAACGATCTGGTCCCGGCCTCGGGCCATCGCCACAACACCTGGCAGGGCGAGTTTCCCCGGGTGAACAGCGCGGACGACGGGTTCGTCGGCACCTGCCCGGCCGATCATTTCCCGCCCAATGCCTATGGCTTTCACACCCTGACCGGCAATGTCTGGGAATGGACCGGGACGCGGTTCGGCCCCCTGCCCCGGGGCGACGGCACGCTGCCGCCGCGCGACCCCCAGGGACCGGCCGAGGGGCCGGGCTATGTGATCCGGGGCGGATCCTACCTGTGTCACGTCAGCTATTGCGAACGCTATCAGGTGCATTCGCGGACCCATAACACGCCGGACAGCTCGACCGGGCATATGGGGATGCGGCTGGCGGGTTGAGGGTCAGGCCACGCCCGGCACCGGAGCCTCGGTGAAGCCGTAGGAATGGGTGTTGATGTCGCCGCTCCAGCGCCAGAGCGCGAAGAGCCCCTCGGGTCCGGTGGCGAAGGCATGGGGCAGGCGCGAGGGGTGGTGGATCACCTCGCCCGCGCCGCGCAGCCGCGTGTCCTCGCCCGCCGTCCAGAGGGCCGAGCCGGCGAGGATCACATAGGTCTCGTCGGCGTCGTGGTTGTGGGGCGGGTAATAGGTGCCGGGCGCCTGATAGAAGAAGCCCATCCGCAGGTCGGGCGCCGGGATCGGGCCGTCGGGGCCCAGAAGCTCGGCCACGGCGAAGATCGCGGCATAGGGGCCCACCTGTGCATCGACCGGGTTGGTGCCCCAGGGCAGGCGGTCGAAGAGGGCGAGCGTGGCTTCGGCCAGCGGACCCTTGCCGCTGAGCAGCGCGCGGATCGCGGCGTCATGGGGACCGGGCGGACCGGGGCGGAGGGGCGTGGCGATCTGCGTGGCGGTCAGGGCCCGGGCGGTGGCCTCGGCCTCGGGCCGGGGTTCGGCGCGCCAGAGATCGGCGAGGGCGACGAGCAGGCGGTCGAGGTCAGGATCGCGCATTGCAGGGTCTCCGGGCTGTGGGGAGGATGCGGGTTTTCTGCGCCTGCCTTGGAGAGGGCGCGCGCCCGATTGCGACAGGCCGGATGCGGTTTTCGTCCCGGGGGAGGTTGGTGCGTGCGAGCACGCACCCTACGGGTGGCCATTGGCGGGTGATCTTTGCTTGCCCGGAACAAGCCGAAGGCGCCGGGCAAGCGCCGGCCCGTCCCGGCGGGCTGGCGCTTTGGCTGCCACCCGCTCCGAACCGGGTCTGGAAGCGGGCCGAACCATGAAGCGCAGGCTGACCGGCGTTGCGGCGCCATCCCACGGTCCGGCGCTTGCCCGGCTTGCGTTGGTGCGCGGCCTCTCGCCCTCGACCCGTAGGGTGGAGTTCCACCCCACCATCCCCCATGAAAAAGCCCCGCCGGAGCGGGGCTTTTCCTGAGGTCAGGCGACCTCGAAGGTCAGCGGACGGGCCTGCTGGACGAGCGCGGATCAGAAAGCGCTCCGGTGGAGTGTTTTCCCGCGTGAGCGGCCCCGGGCAACCGGGGCCGACCGCACCGTCGATCAGGCGACCTCGAACTTCAGCGGATGCACCTGCTGGAACATCCCCGTCGATTCCAGCGTCTCGACCACTTTCGGGTCGATGGCCTGATCGAGGTACAAGAGCGCGATCGCGTCCTGACCGGCGGCCGAACGGCCGAGGGTGAAGTTGGCGATGTTGACGCCGTTCTTGCCCATGGTCATGCCCAGGAGGCCGATGATCCCCGGCACGTCCTCGTTGGTCGTGTAGAGCATGTGCTCGCCGATCTCGGCGTCGATGTTGATGCCCTTGATCTGGATGAAGCGCGGCTTGCCATCCGAGAAGACGGTCCCGGCCAGCGACCGCTCGCGCTTGTCCGTCACGATGGTCAGCTTGATGTAGCCGTCGAAGGCCCCGGCCTTGTCCTGCGTGGTGGTCGAGACCTTGATGCCCCGCTCTTTCGCCACGATGGGCGCCGAGACGAGGTTAACGTCCGGGTTGGCCGATTTCAGGATCCCGGCGATCACCGCGCAATCCAGCGCCTTGAGGTTCATGTCCGAGACGACGCCATCATAGAGCACGTTGATGGCGCGGATCGGCTCGTCGGTCATTTGCCCCGCGAAGTTGCCCAGATGCCCGGCCAGCTTGATCCAGGGGCCCATGACGGCGGCTTCCTCGGCGGTGACGGACGGCATGTTCAGCGCGTTCGAGACGGCGCCGGTCAGCAGGTAGTCCGACATCTGCTCGGCCACCTGCAGGGCGACGTTCTCCTGCGCTTCGGTGGTCGAAGCGCCGAGGTGCGGCGTGCAGACCACGTTCGGCAGGTTGAAGAGCGGGCTCTCCTTGGCGGGCTCGACGGCGAAGACATCGAGCGCGGCCCCGGCGACGTGGCCCGAGTTCAGCGCTTCGACCAGCGCGTCCTCGTCAATGAGGCCACCGCGGGCGCAGTTGATGATCCGCACGCCCTTCTTGGTCTTGGCGAGGTTCTCGCGCGACAGGATGTTGCGGGTCTTGTCGGTCATCGGCACGTGCAGCGTGATGAAATCAGCGCGGGCCAGCAGCTCGTCCAGCTCGACCTTGGTCACGCCCAGCTGCTTGGCGCGCTCGTCCGAGAGGAAGGGATCGTAGGCCACGACCTTCATCTTCAGGCCGACGGCGCGGTCGCAGACGATGCCGCCGATGTTGCCCGCCCCGATCACGCCCAGGGTCTTGTTGAAGAGTTCAACGCCCATGAATTTCGATTTTTCCCACTTGCCTTCGTGGGTCGAGGCATTGGCCTCGGGGATCTGGCGGGCAACGGCGAACATCATGGCGATGGCGTGTTCGGCGGTGGTGATCGAATTGCCGAAGGGGGTGTTCATCACGATGATGCCCTTCTTCGACGCCTCGGGAATATCGACGTTGTCGACGCCGATGCCCGCGCGGCCGATGACCTTGAGGTTGGTCGCGGCGGCGAGGATCTTGTCGGTCACCTTGGTGGCCGAGCGGATGGCGAGGCCATCGTACTGGCCGATGATCTCGAGCAGTTTCTCTTTGTCCTTGCCCAGCGCGGGCAGGTAATCGACCTCGACCCCGCGGTCGCGGAAGATCTGGACGGCGGTTTCGGAGAGGGCATCGGAAACGAGGACGCGCGGTTTCGTCTGGGGGGCCATATCTGGGCTCCTTGAATGTCGGGGGGTGTGGTGCGTGCAAGCACGCACCCTACGGGGGGCGGTAGGGTGCGTGCTTGCACGCACCGTCCCTTCATGAACTCAGGCGGCTTGCGCCAGCGCGGCGATCTCGGCCTCGAAGGCCCATTCCAGCCAGGGCATCAGGGCCGCGACATCGGCGGTCTCGACCGTCGAGCCGCACCAGATCCTGAGGCCCGCCGGGGCGTCGCGATAGGCGCCCACGTCCAGCGCCACGCCTTCCTTCTCCAGCCGCTTGGCCACGGCCTTGGCGAAGGCGGCGCCGTCGGTGATCCGGGCGTCGACGAACTTCAGGCAGACCGAGGTGGTCGAGGCATGGGCCGCATCCTCGGCCAGGTTCGCGAGCCAGGGCTTTTGCGCGCAGAAATCCCAGACGGTTTTCGCATTGGCCTCGGCCCGGGCGATCAGCCCCGCCTGCCCGCCCAGCGATTGCGCCCATTTCAGCGCGACGAGGTAATCCTCAACGGCCAGCATCGAGGGCGTGTTGATCGTCTCGCCCTTGAAGATGCCCTCGATCAGCTTGCCGCCCTTGGTCATGCGGAAGATCTTCGGCAGCGGCCAGGCCGGGGTGTAGCTTTCCAGCCGTTCGACGGCGCGAGGGCTCAGGATCAGCATCCCGTGCGCACCCTCGCCGCCCAGCACCTTCTGCCAGGAGAAGGTCACGACATCGAGCTTGTCCCAGGGCAGGTCCATGGCGAAGGCGGCCGAGGTCGCGTCGCAGATCGTCAGGCCCTGACGGTCGGCCGGGATCAGGTCGCCATTCGCCACCCGCACGCCCGAGGTCGTGCCGTTCCAGGTGAAGACCACGTCCTTGTCGAAATCGACCGTGGCGAAATCGACGATCTGGCCATAGGGGGCCTTCTTGACCAGGGCGTCGATCTTCAGCTGCTTGACCACATCGGTGACCCAGCCTTCGCCGAAGCTTTCCCAGGCCAGCATCTCGACCGGGCGGGCGCCCAGCAGCGACCAGAGCGCCATCTCGACGGCGCCGGTGTCCGAGCCGGGGACGATGCCGATGCGGTAATCGGCGGGCACGCCCAGAACCTCGCGGGTCAGGTCAATGGCCTCGGCCAGCTTGGACTTGCCCACGGCGGCGCGGTGCGAGCGACCGAGCGGCGCATCGGCCAGCATGTCCAGCGAAAATTGGGGGATCTTGGCGCAGGGGCCCGAGGAGAAACGCGGATTGGCCGGCCGCGTGGCCGGGGTAGCGAGAGCAGTCATGGTATCCTTCCAGATAAACGCCCCTCGTTGGGGAGGGGTGTCCCGCCGTCGCTGATATTCCTGCGCCCTGACTGGCGCAAGCGGGATTATTGGCCTAATGCGGCACTTGAAGCCGCGAAACCGACGTCGCCTGTCCATCATCGGAAACACGCCCATGCATGTCGCCACCCTGCTGACCAATCCCGCCACCCCGGTGCTGGAAGCGCCGCTGGTGGAGAACCTGCGCAACGCCTGGGGCGGCGGCGCGGCGCGCTGGCTGGCGCCGGGTGTGGCTGCGGAATTCGACCTGTCGATGCGGCCGGCGAAACAGTGGGAGGTCTGGGCCGACCTGCAGGGGATGGGCGTGGACCTCTGCGTCCAGAAGGCCGAGGGGCGGCGCAAGGCGATGCTGCTGGCCGATATGGATTCGACCATGATCCAGCAGGAATGCATCGACGAGCTGGCCGATATGGCGGGCGTCGGCGCCCATGTCGCGGGGATCACCGCACGGGCGATGAACGGCGAATTGGATTTCGAATCGGCGCTGAACGAGCGGGTCGGGCTGTTGAAGGGTCTGCCCGTCGGCGTCATCGACCAGGTGCTGGCCGAGCGGATCACCTACATGCCCGGCGGCAAGCTGCTGATCGCCACGATGAAGGCCCACGGCGGCCATGCGGCGCTGGTCTCGGGCGGGTTCACCGCCTTCACCGCGAAGGTGGCGGCGGCGCTGGGATTCGACGAGAACCGCGCGAATACGCTCCTGGAGGAGAACGGCGCCCTGACCGGCAAGGTCGGCCTGCCGATCCTCGGCAAACAGGCCAAGGTCGATGCGCTGGAACAGATCACCGCAAGGCTGGGGATCACACCCGCCGAGGTGATCGCCGTCGGCGACGGGGCGAACGATCTGGGCATGCTGCATCTGGCGGGTTCGGGCGTGGCGCTGCACGCCAAGCCCTCGGTCGCGGCGCAATGCGAGCTCAGGGTGAATCACGGCGACCTGACGGCGCTCCTCTATTTGCAGGGTTACGCGCGCGAGGATTTCGCGGCAGTCTGAGCCGCGAGCGCGGAAGCGGGGGTTTTGCACCCCCGCACCCCCGCAGCGTATTGAAGGCAGAATGAAGGGGCGCGGCCCCGGGACGGGTGGCATGGCGCAGGACAGCATTTTCATCGGCGGCGGCGGCGAGGGCTATGCAGAGCCCGAGGAATTGCTGCTGAAATACGGCAATCGGCACGGGCTGATCGCGGGCGCCACCGGAACCGGCAAGACCATCACCATGCAGATCATGGCCGAGGAATTCAGCCGGGCGGGCGTCCCGGTCTTCCTGACCGACATCAAGGGCGACGTGGGCGGGATGGCGGTGGCGGGGACGCCGCGCGAGAGCTTCCAGAAGCGCGCCGACCAGATCGGCCTGGGCGCGCTGAGTTACGCGGCGATGCCGGTGGTGTTCTGGGACCTGTTCGGTCAGTTCGGCCATCCCGTGCGCACCACCATGGCCGAGATGGGGCCCTTGCTGCTGTCGCGGATCCTGGAGCTGACCGAGGCGCAGGAGGGGGTCATCAACGTCGCTTTCCGGCTGTCGGACGAGCAGGGCTGGCCGATCCTCGATCTGGCCGATCTGCGGGCGATCCTGCAATTCCTAGCCGAGAACCGCGAGGAGATGTCGGCGCGCTATGGCAATGTCACCACCGCCTCGATCGGGGCGATCCAGCGGCGGCTTCTGGTGCTAGAAAACCAGGGGGCGGCGAATTTCTTCGGTGAACCGGCGCTCGACATCAAGGACCTGATGCTGACCACGCCGCAGGGTCAGGGCCGGGTCAACATCCTGCATGCTGCCCGGCTGATGGAGACGCCCCGGCTTTACGCCACCTTCATGCTGTGGCTGATGTCCGAGCTGTTCGAGGAACTGCCCGAGGTGGGCGATGCCGAAAAGCCGAAGCTGGTGTTCTTCTTCGACGAGGCGCATCTGTTGTTCGACGGGGCGCCCAAGGCGCTGGTCGACAAGGTGCAGCAGGTGGCGAGGCTGATCCGTTCCAAGGGCGTCGGCGTCTATTTCATCACCCAGAACCCCGATGACGTGCCCGAGGATGTGCTGGGCCAGCTGGGCAACCGGGTCCAGCACGCTTTGCGCGCCTTCACCGCGCGCGACCAGCAGGCCCTGCGCCGGGCGGCGCAGACCTACCGGCCGAACCCGCGCTTCGACACCGAGGCGGCGATCCGCGAGGTGGGCGTGGGCGAGGCCGTGACCTCGTTTCTGGAGGCCAAGGGCGTGCCGGGCGTGGTGGAACGCACGCTGATCCGCCCGCCGGCCAGCGCCATGGGCCCCTGCGACGAGGCGATCCGGCGGCAGGTGATCGTTTCCTCGCCGCTGGCCGGGAAATACGACACCGCCGTCGACCGCGATTCGGCGCAGGAGATGCTGGCGCGCCGCGCCGACCAGGCCGCGCGCGAAGCCGAAAGGTTCGAGCGGGACCGCGGCGAGGACGAGCATTCGCGCGGGCGGCGCTATTCGCCGGGCGGGTCCTCGCGCTCGCGCCGGGTCGAGGAGGAGGACGCGCCGCGCCGGCGGTCCTCGCCCTCGCGCAGCCGGTCGTCGCGGTCGGATACGGTGATGGACGCGTTCACCAAATCGGTCGCCCGCTCCATCGGCACGCGGGCCGGCAGCGCCATCGTTCGGGGCGTGCTGGGCGGGTTGTTCCGGGGCCGGTGATGAAACCGCCGGTCCCGATCCTGCGCAGTTTCGACGAGGCCCGGGCGCGGGACTTCTACGTCGGTTTCCTGGGCTTCGAGGTGGTTTTCGAGCATCGCTTCGAGCCGGGCCTGCCGCTGTACCTGGGGCTGCGGCAGGGGGAATGTGTGCTGCATCTCTCCGAGCATTTCGGCGATGCGGCACCGGGGGCGGCGCTCAGGATCGAGGTGCCGGATGTGGACGCTTTCTGCGCGGCGCTGAACGCCAAGGGCTATGCCAACGCCCGGCCGGGGGTTCAGGCCCAACCCTGGGGCTCGCGCGACATGGCGGTGAGTGATCCGTTCGGGAACAGGCTGGTGTTCTGGTCGGAGGGGTGAGGCGCTGGGTCGCGGCTGGCCGGGTGACCGAGCTGCGGACGACGCTGTCATTGCCATGAACTCATGCTACAGCGCGCCCATGTTTCAGTCCGCGCAGGGAGCCATGGCATGAAGTTCGGCATTTCTTCGGTCCTGATCGTGGCCGCTGCACCGTGCCTCGCAGAGACGTCGGCAGGATTTGTCCGACTTCGCGACACCTCGGTGGAGGAGCGTCCGCTGTCGCTGTCGATCTGGTACCCTTCGGCAGACCAGGCCTCGGGCACCGTCGGCGGCAACCCGGTCTTCGAAGGGGCTCTTGCCGCCCCGGATGCCGCCTTTCCAGACGGCGCGCTCCCCTTGGTGGTGGTTTCGCACGGCGGCTTGCGATCCGCAGCGGAGTCCGGCGCCTGGCTCAGCTCCTCCATCGCGCGGGCGGGCTATGTTGTCGTCGAGGTCAATGCGCCGCGTCCGGACAATGCGGCTCTTGCCCTGGACGAGATATGGCGCAGACCGCAGGACATCCGCCGCGCCATCGATCTGGTGCTGGCTGACGAGACATGGGGACCGCGCCTTGATGGCAGCAGGGTGTCGGTCGCCGGGTTTGCCCTTGGCGCAACGGCCGCCCTTTCCGTTGCCGGTGCCGACATGGACGCAGCGCGCTACTTGCGTTCCTGCTCTGCGGACCGCGCAACCGAAGAGCCGGATTGCGGCTGGTATGACGCACAGGGCGTGGACCTGTCTGAGACCAGCCCGGAAGGCTTGGCAGGGCTGGCCCGGGACCCTCGTGTCACCTCGGTGATCGCCGTGAATCCGGAATATCTGTCGGCGCTGGGCGCGGTCCCTGCCGGTGTCAGCGCCCTGCGGATGTCGCTGGGAAACCCTGATAACGCGTCGGCAGACGGCCAGATCCCTCAAGCGGTTGTCATTCCCGGGGCATCCATCGTCGACGCATTCGCAATCTGCACGGACCTCGGACCGGCCATTCTGCTCGAGGAAGAGGGAGAGGCCTCGCTCTGTGGCGAGTCGCCGGAAGCACGCCGGATCATCCATCAGGAAATTTCCGATGCGATGATATCCTTTCTCGGCGGGGGCGCGGAACAGGCCGGCGCTGATTGACCGGCACCGCCGGCCCTTCGCCAAGATCAACCACCGTCAGGCTGGGCCCCTATCCCTGCGGCGTCATCGCCTTCCGCTGCTTGGCCCGTTCCAGCCCCAATTGCCGCTCGCGCCAGATGATGAGGATCCCGGCCGAGACGACGATGGCGGCGCCGATCAGCATGGTGCCGGTCGGGACCTCGCCAAACACCCAATAGCCGATCGCCAGGGCCAGCAGCATCGAGGCATAATCGAAGGGCGCGATCAGCGAGGCGTCGGCTTCGCGGTAGCTGGAGGTCAAGAAGATCTGCCCGACCCCGCCGATCAGCCCGGTCAGCACCAGGATCCCCGCCTCGGCCGGGGTGGGCAGGGCCCAGCCGAACGGCAGCGTGAAGAGCGCGAGGCCCGTGGCGGTGATCGAGAACCAGAAGACGATGGCCGAGGTCTCTTCGGTCATCACCAGCCGCCGGACCGTCACCTGCGCCAGCGCCGCGCAGACCGCGCCGGTCAGGGCGAACATGGCGCCCAGGGCCTCGGCTGTGCCCACGTCGCTGCCCAGCGTCAGGCGCGGTGAAAGAACGATCATCACCCCGGCGAGCCCGGCGAAGACCGCGGTCAGGCGGAAGAGCCGCACCTCCTCGCCCAGGAACATCGAGGCGAAGATCACCACGAGCAGCGGCGCGGCATAGCCGATGGCGGTGACCTCGGGCAGGGGCAGGAAGGCGAGGGCGGCGAATCCCATGCCCATGGCCATGGTCCCGACCATGCCGCGCCACAGATGCCCCAGCGGTTTGGAGACCTTGAGCCCGGTGCGCAGCTCGCCCCGGAAGGCCAGCCAGGCCAGGATCACCGGGATGGCAAAGAGCGAGCGGAAGAAGACCGTCTCACCGGGCGGGATGCTGTCCGAGACCGATTTCACCAGGCTCGACATGACGATGAACAGCGTGACCGAGATCAGCTTGAAGACGATTCCGCGGATCGGTCGCATGGGGGCGCCTCGGTTCTGAACAGGTGCAGTATCCCATCGGCGGAGGGCAGGAGCAAGGCACGGAAAAGCGTCAATTTCCCTCTGGACACCGCTCGCGGCGTGACGTAGGACACGCTCACCCGAAAGCGATGCTTTCCCCGGTGCCCGGGTAGCTCAGGGGTAGAGCAGTGGATTGAAAATCCTCGTGTCGGTGGTTCGATTCCGCCCCTGGGCACCATTTCCAACTTCCTGATAACGCAGGACAAGTGGCACTCTTGCCCTGGCCGATGCGGCGTTGGTCGTGGGCCATGCGCGGTCGAAGGGCCTTTGGCCCCCGGTCGCGATGGCGTCGCAGCGGATCGGAGTTTCAAGCAGATCGCCGGGCCCATCCGCCCGCAACACTACCTGTCGCGCGGCGTGCCGAAGCTGGTGATCCGGCGCCGGGGGGACCGGCTGGCGCTGGAGGGCGAGGCGCTCTATCGCGGCGCCGGTCCGGTGCTGGCGGAACTGGTGGCCCGACCGGGGCGCGTCGCGCCCGGATGTGAAGGTGATCCAGCCGGGCCCGACCCGTTGTTCACCTGCACGCTGATCCGCAACTTCCCCTCGGATGTGGCGCTGGCCGGGGAAACCGCCCCGACCTTGTTGGCGCGGATCGCGGAAATGGCGGGACAGCCGCGCGATGCCACGGTGCTGGACGCACGCCGGGCGCGGATCGCCACAGCCGCCGCCGCCGACCGGGCGGCCCTGCGCGCCCTCGCCGAGAAGGGCTGCGGCGGGCCGATGACCAAGGCCTGGGTCAGCGCCTGTCATCAGGTGGCCGAGGCGCCTGCGCTGCCGGTGATCGTGCTGGTGCTGAACAACGGCGAATGGGGCGCCGTGCGGCAGTCGGTGCTGGGCCTTTATCCCGGGGGACAGGCCGACCGGGCCAATGACGTGCCGCTGAGCAGCCTGCGCCCCAGCCCCGATTTCACCCTGACCGCCGCCGCCAGCCGCGCCCATACCGCGACCGTCACCGAGGGCCGCGAACTGCCCGCGGCCCTTGACCGCGCGATCCGCGGCGCCCGAACGGAGCGACGGCAGGTCCTCTTGAACATCGCGATCAGTCCTGATTGATCGTCTGCATCGAAGCCTTGGAGGAAAAATCCATGAAAATCTCTATGCTTGTCGACGGCGCCTATGTGCAGGCCGAAGGCGGCCGCAGCTTCGCGCGCCGTGACCCGGTTACCGGCGACGTCGCCACCGAAGCGCCGGCCGCGTCGGTGGCCGATGCGTTGCGGGCGGTCGATGCCGCCGCGCGGGCCTTCCCCGGCTGGGCCGCGACCAGCCCGGCGGCGCGGCGCGCGCTGCTGAACAAGGCCGCCGACCGGCTGGAAGCCAAGACCCCCGACATCATCGCCACCGCCATCGCCGAAACCGGCGCGACCGGCCCCTGGATCGGCTTCAACTGCATGCTGGCGGCGGGTATCCTGCGCGAGGCGGCCTCGATGACCACCCAGATCACCGGCGAGGTGATCCCGGCCAACAAGCCCGGCATGCTGGCCATGGCGCAGCGCAAGCCGCTGGGCGTCTGCCTCGGCATCGCGCCCTGGAACGCGCCGGTCATCCTGGGCACGCGCGCCGTGGCCATGGCGATCGCCTGCGGCAACACGGTCGTGCTGAAAGCCTCGGAACTGTCGCCCGCGACGCAGCTCGCCATCGGCGAGGCCTTCACCGAGGCCGGTTTCCCGCCGGGCGTGCTGAACGTCGTCACCAACGCGCCCGAGGATGCGGCCGAGATCGTCGCGGCCCTGATCGCCGCCCCCGCGGTGCGGCATGTCAACTTCACCGGCTCGACCCGCGTGGGCCGGATCGTCGCCATCAAGGCCGCCGAGCATCTGAAGCCGGTCCTGCTGGAACTGGGCGGCAAGGCGCCGCTGGTCATCCTCGATGACGCGGATCTGGAGGGGGCGGTGAATGCGGCCGCCTTCGGGGCCTTCATGAACCAGGGCCAGATCTGCATGTCGACCGAGCGGATCATCGTGCACGAGGGCATCGCCGATGCCTTCGTCGCGGCGCTGGCTGCCAAGACCAAGGCGCTGCCCGCGGGCAACCCGCGCGGTCAGGTGGTTCTGGGCGCGCTGGTCACGCCCGAGGCCGCGGAAAAGATGGACCGCATCATCGCCGACGCCACCGCCAAGGGCGGAACGGTCGCGGCGGGCGGCAGCCGCGACGGCTCGGTCGTCAGCGCCACGCTGATCGACCATGTCGGCGCCGAGATGACGATCTATCAGGAAGAAAGCTTCGGCCCGGTCAAGCCGATCATCCGCGTGGCCGATGACGACGAGGCGGTGCGGGTGGCCAACGACACCGAATACGGGCTGTCGGCCGCGGTCTTCAGCCAGAACATCCAGCGCGCGATGGCCGTCGCCGACCGGATCGAGAGCGGCATCTGCCACATCAACGGCCCGACCGTGTCCGACGATGCGCAGATGCCCTTCGGCGGGGTCAAGAACTCGGGCTATGGCCGCTTCGGCGGCAAGGCGGGGATCGACGCCTTCACCACGATCCGCTGGGTGACGATCGAGGATCCGCACCAGCACTACCCGTTCTGAAACCAGAGGGCCCGTAGCGATCTCCGGGCCTTTTGCCTTCCGGGGGCAGGCTTGCGGCAGGAAGACCCCGACCAGCGCCGCAGGAAGGTTCACCGCGACGAAGACTTTCCGGATCAATCGCTGGGTGGCGGTGCCCGCGGCTCAAGCGAGTGTCAGAGCCGCGGGCGTCTCGCGCCGCCCCTACCGGAATGGGCTGGAGGTTCGGGAAGGCGGGAAACCCGCGGCTCTGTCGCACCCCCGTCTGGCGCAGGCGGGATGCCGACAGCGAAGGTGCCGCGCTTGCCCGGGGCATCCTGCGCCCGGGCATCGAGCACTGCACCGAAGACGCCCCGCCCGGTATCGTGACGTGCCGTCGCGCCGAGGGCAGGACGCCCCGGCTTCAGGCCCGGGCGCCGCGGGAAGCGACGGCCTTGCTCGACGGGTCTGCGTGCCCCCCCCTGCCCTGCCCGAACAGGCCGACGCCTCCGGGCGCGGCAGGGGATATCACGGCCCGGGGGGAGCGCCCTCAATGCGCGCTGACCGGCTCCAGGTCGTTTTCGCGCGCGACGAAGAAGGCGGTGCTGCGGTCCTGGGTCAGGGCCAGGCATTCGCCCTCGTGGTTATGGACGCCCCAGACCTCGGCCCCCGAGGGGACCTGGGCGCGGATGTCCTGCGGCAGATTGGCCACGTCGATCTGGCGGATATAGGCGATCTTGCCGTCCGGGACGAAGGGATAGGGAGTTTGCATCTGTGCCTCCTGTCAGCCGCGGGTGATGGGGATGGTGCGCACCACGGTCTCGGGCTCGCGTCTCTCAAGGGTAACCTCGAGAAGTCCGTTGTCGAGCCTTGCACCCGAGACTTCGACCCCTTCGGCCAGCGCAAAGACGCGGCGGAACTGGCGCGTGGCGATGCCGCGATGCAGGAAAACCCGCTCGGCGCCCGGATCGTCCTGCTGGCCGCGGATCACCAATTGCCGGTCTTCCAGCGTGATGGCGATGTCGTCGGGGCCGAAACCCGCGACCGCCAGCGTCACCACGAAACGGTTGGGTTCGACCAGTTCGATGTTGAAGGGCGGATACCCCTCGGCCCCGGCGCGGGCGGTTCGTTCGACCAGCCGCTCCAGCGGCTCGAAGCCCAGAAGCAGGGGATGCGAGGGGAAGGCGAATTTGGTCATGGGTCTGTCCTGATGCAGCGACATAAGTCCCGGTTCCCGCAGGCGGCAAACCGGGCTCGCCCCAAGATATGGGCATGCCCGCGCTCCCCTGCAAGAGCCGCGAAGGCTTTGCTTGCACGGCAGAAAGCCGCTATTGTCGGGGGGAACAGGATCGAGTCGCAGCCATGAATGCCCCCACCGAATTGAGCCATGAAGAGGTGCTGCGCGTCCGGCTCGAGGTGCTCCGCCGCGAGCACCGGGACCTCGACGAGGCGATCGCGGCGATGCACGACCGCGGCACCGGCGACGAGCTGGCGATGAAGCGCCTGAAAAAGCGCAAATTGTCGCTGAAGGATCTGATCCAGCGCATCGAGGATGAGCTGACCCCCGACATCATCGCATGAGGCCGCTGGCCCTGGCGCTGCTGCTGGCCCTGCCGCTTCCGGCGCAGGGATGGACGCTGGCGCGGCTGCCGGTGGCGGGCGGCACCCTGCTGCGCCTCGACGCGGCGGGCAGCGCCTTTCTCTGCGACGAGGGGTCCGGGCGGGTCGAGCTGTGGCTGGCACGCGCGGCCAGTGCCCATGCGCCGGGGGCGGCGCTGAGCGCGACGCTCGGCGCGGGTGCCCTGACGCGGGAGGTTCCGGCGATGGTGGTTCGGGAGGCTGGCTTCGACGGCATCCGGGCCGAGATGGCCGCAGACGACCCGTTCTGGCCGGCGCTGCTTTCGGCCCCGGCGCTGGCCGTCACGCTGCCGGGGCTGGCGCGCTGGACCCTGCCGCTGACGGATTTCGCCGCGCCGGGCGCCGGTTTCCTGACCGCCTGCCGGGGCTGAGCCACGCTCACAAGCCGGTGCGCGGCGGCCGAAACACTGGCGGGAACCGGCGAACCGGCGCAGGATGGCACCGACCGCGCGGATTGGGCGCGGTGCCTGTCCGTTCAAGACCGCCTTTCAGCCCTCGGAGATTTCCCATGACGCGCGCCTTCTTCCTTCCCTGCGCCCTCGCCGCCCTTCTGCCCCTCTCTGCCGCGGCGCAGGAGGAGGACTTGCAGTGGATCTACAACCGCTATGTGGCGGAGAACCCGCTCGATACCTATCTGGGGCTGGTCTATGGCATCCCCGAAACCGACGCGATGCGGGCTTCGATGACCTGCGCCATCGGGGCGAACTGGATCTATGCCGCGGTCGATCTGGGCGCCGATGTCGAGGGGCTGGCGGATGAGGCCAGCGCCACGGTGGTGCTGAACGCGGGCGGGCGGGACTTCGTCGAGCAGGGCAGCGTCTTTCGCCACGAGGAAGGGATCTGGGGCGTCTCGCTGGCGCTGGAGCTGAGCGACCCCTTCTGGGCCGATCTCAGCCGCGGCGGCGTCCTGACCTACCGCGTGAACGAGCGCGCGCCGGAAACCCTGCCGCTGGACGGGATCGGCGCGCCGCTGCACGCTTTCCTGGGCGATTGCGTCTCTATCGGTGATCTGCCCGCCGATGACGCCGGAGCGCCCGCGGGCAAATAGCTCAGAGAACCCCCTGCCAGAGGGTGACCCGGGTGCCGCCCATGTCGATGGCGGGCTCGGTGGCCGCGAGGTTCAGGCCCGCGGCCTTCACCAGCCCGGCGTCGGGCGAGACGAGGCCCAGTTTCCAGCCGCGGAACCGCTCGGCCAGCGTCTTGCCCAACGCGCCGTAAAGCGCGAACAGCAGCTTCCGGTCGCCGATCCGCGCGCCCCAGGGCGGATTGACCACGATCAGGCCGGGCGGCAGCCCCTCGGGCGGGGTCAGGTCGCTGACCGGCTTGCGGTCGAACCGGCACCAGTCGGCGACCCCCGCCCGCTGGGCATTGGCCGTGGCGCCCTGAACGGCGCCTTGGTCGCGGTCCGAGCCGAAGAAGCGCAGCGCGGGCGTGGTGGCGGGGGTTTTCTTCAGCTTGGCAAAAGCCTTGGCGTCGTAGCTTTTCAGCAGCTGGAAAGCGAAGTCGCGGTCCCGGCCCGGTTGCAGCCCGGCCGCCGTCTCGGCCGCCTCGATGACGAAGGTGCCCGAGCCGCACATCGGATCGACCAGCGCCTGCGTCCCGTCGAAGCCCATCTGCCGCAGGATCAGCGCGGCCAGCGTCTCGCGCATCGGCGCCTTGCCGGTGAAATGCTTGTGCCCCCGCTTGTGCAGCGACTCGCCCGAGGTATCGAGGCTGATGGTGCAAAGGTCATCCTCGATCCGCACCTTGACCGAAAGCCCCGCATCGGCGGCAATCGGCGCGCCGATGGTCTCGCGGATCGCGGTTTCGACGCGCTGGGCGGCGGCCTTGTGGTGGTAGATCTTGGATTTGTGGCAGGTGGCCTCGACCCGCACGGGGACATCCGCGCGCAGCAGGGCCGCCCAGTCGACCTTGCGCGCCCGCTTGTCGAGTTGCGCGAGGTGCATCGCCCGGAATTCGGCGATCCGGGCCAGCACGCGGGTCGCGCCCCTCAGCTCCAGATTGGCCCGCCAGACCTCGGCCCAGCCGCCCGCAACCGTCACCCCGCCGGGGACCACACTCACGCCCTGAAAACCCGCCGCCCGCGCCTCGTCGGCGAGAATGGCATCCAGCCCGGGGGCGGCGACGAGGAAGAAGCTGTCGATCATGCCCCCCCATAGCCGCAAAGCCCGGGCGCCGCGAGGGTCTTTGCAACGCGCCCCGTCTTTGCATCGGTCCTGGTCCATGCTAGGGCGCGCGCAAGCAACCCGGAGGGGCAGATGACCGTCGACGTCGGAATCATCATGGGCAGCCAGTCGGACTGGCCGACGATGCGCGAGGCGGCGGCGATCCTCGATGAGCTGGGCATCAGCTATGAGGCGAAGATCGTCAGCGCCCATCGCACGCCGGACCGGCTCTGGTCCTATGGCAAGACGGCCGTCGAACGCGGGTTGAAGGTGATCATCGCCGGTGCCGGGGGGGCCGCGCATCTGCCGGGGATGATGGCGTCCAAGACCCGGGTGCCGGTGGTGGGCGTGCCGATCCAGACCCGGGCGCTGGCGGGCGTCGACAGCCTCTATTCCATCGTGCAGATGCCGAAGGGCTTTCCGGTCGCCACCATGGCCATCGGCGGCGGGGCGAATGCCGGGCTGATGGCGGCGCAGATCCTGGCGGTGACGGACCCGGCGCTGGCCGCACGGGTCGATGCCTGGCGGGACGCGCTGAGCGCTTCGATCGCCGAGGAGCCCACCGATGAGTGAGGCGCTGGAACCGGGCGCGGCCATCGGCATTCTGGGCGGCGGGCAGCTGGGACGGATGCTGTCGGTCGCGGCCTCGCGGCTGGGGCTGCGGACCCATATCTACGACCCGGGCGCCGAGCCCCCGGCGGGCCATGTCGCCGAGACGGTGACGACGGCGGAATGGGATGACGAGGTGGCCTTGCGCGCCTTCGCGGGTTCGGTCGATGTCATCACCTATGAATTCGAGAACATCCCGGCGGCGACGCTGGACCTGCTGGAATCGCTGCGCCCGGTGCGCCCGAACCGGCGCGCGCTGGCGGTGTCGCAGGACCGGCTGACGGAAAAGGATTTCCTGACCGGGCTGGGCCTGACCACCGCGCCCTATCGCGACGTGCCGACGCTGGCCGCGCTGGAGGCGGCGCTGGCCGAGATCGGGCCGCAGGGCATCCTGAAGACCCGGCGGCTGGGCTATGACGGCAAGGGGCAGGCGCGGCTGAAGGGGCCCGGGGACGCGGCGACGGCTTACGCCGAGATGGGCGGGGCGGAGGCGATCCTTGAGGGCTTCGTGCAGTTTTCGCACGAGGTCTCGGTCATCGCCGCACGGGGCGTGACGGGCGAGGTCGCCTGTTTCGATCCGGGCGAGAACCTGCACGAGGCGGGCATCCTGCGCACCACCACCGTCCCCGCCCGTCTGGCGCCGGGGCAGCACATGGACGCCATCCTGCTGGCCGGCAAGATCCTGAACGCGCTCGATTATGTCGGGGTGATGGGGGTCGAGCTGTTCGTGACGCCCAAGGGCCTCGTGGTCAACGAGATCGCGCCGCGGGTGCATAACTCGGGCCACTGGACGCAGGCGGGCTGCACCGTCGACCAGTTCGAGCAGCATATCCGCGCCGTGGCGGGCTGGCCGCTGGGCAACGGGCAGCGCTATGCCGATGTGGTGATGGAGAACCTGATCGGCGAGGATGTGGCGAAGGTGCCGGCGCTGGCGAAGGCCGCCGATGTGCAGATCCACCTCTACGGCAAGGGCGCGCCGCGACCGGGCCGCAAGATGGGCCATGTGAACCGGATCACCCGGGGCTGAGCTTTCCCCTTGCCGCCACCCCGCCGCCCGGCCATCTTTCCGGGCAAAGAGGGAGGCCGCGCATGGCAAAGACCATCATCATCGAGGCCCATGGCGGGCCCGAAGTCCTGACACTGGTGGACCGTCCGGTGGGCGATCCGGGTCCGGGCGAGATCCGCATCCGCCACAAGGCGATCGGGCTCAATTTCATCGACTGCTACCAGCGCTCGGGGCTCTACCCGATGCAGATGCCCGCCGCGCTGGGGCGCGAGGCGGCCGGGATCGTCGAGGCGGTCGGCGAGGGCGTGACCCATCTGAAAGTGGGCGACCGCGCCGCCTATGCCGCCGCGGTGTCCGGCGCCTATTGCGAGGCGCGGGTGATGCCCGCGGCGCAGGTCTGCCCCCTGCCCGAAGGCATCAGCTTCGAGGAAGGCGCGGCGATGATGCTGAAGGGGATGACGGTGGAATACCTGTTCCACCGCACCACGCCCCTGAAGGCGGGCGACACCGTGCTGTTCCACGCCGCCGCCGGGGGCGTCGGGCTGATCGCCTGCCAATGGGCGCGCTCGGAAGGCATCCATCTGATCGCCACCGCGGGGTCGGCCGCCAAATGCGCGCTGGCGCTGGAGAATGGCGCCGAGCAGGCGATCAACTACGCCACCGAGGATTTCCCCAAGCGGGTCATGGAGCTGACCGGCGGCAAGGGCGTCGATGTGGTGATGGATTCGGTGGGGGCCACGACCTGGCAAGGCTCGCTCGACAGCCTCAGGCCCTTGGGCATGATGATCTCGTTCGGCAGCGCCTCGGGCCCCGTGCCCGCCTTTTCGCTGGCGGCGCTGGCCGGGAAGTCGCTGAAGGTGACGCGGCCGACGCTGTTCACCCATATCGGCCCGCATGAGGCGTGTCAGGCCATCGCCCGGCACCTGTTCGACAAGGTGCTGTCGGGGGATGTGAGGATCCATATCGACCAGCGCTTCCCGCTGGCGGAAGTGCGCGCCGCGCATGAGGCGTTGGAGGCGCGGAAGACCACGGGGTCGACGATCCTGACGGTGTGAGAAGCGAGGGGGCTGCTCGCCCCCTCGCGCTCCCCTCGCCAAAGGGGGAGCACGCTCCCCCTTTGGAAACCCCCGTGCGTGTTTGGGACAAGATGATGATCAGGTCTGGAAACGCTCGTCGGTGGGGACTTGCAGGGCGGTGGCCAGCGCGTTGGTCTGGGCGGCCATGGCGATGACCGCGAGGAGTTCGGCGTGCATCGCGGGGGTCATGCCCTTGGCCCTGGCGGCGGCGGTGTGGGAATGGGTGCAGTATTCGCAGCCATTCGTCACGCTGACCGCGACATAGATCAGTTCCTTGACCAGCGGGTCCAGCGCGCCCGGGGCCATGACCTGTTGCAGGCGGTCCCAGGTGGCGGCCAGCAGGGGCGGGTCATGGGCCAAGGCGCGCCAGAAGTTGTTGACGTAATCGGTCTGCCGCTTCGCGCGGATGTCGTCGAAGACGGCGCGGGCGGCGGGATCCGCTGCCTCGTCCGTGAGCAGGGGAACCGTCGCCATCAGAAGAGCGTGAAGACGCGGGCCGGGCCGCCGGTGCCGCGGCGGTGTTTCGGCGCGCCGACAATCAGCGTGGCGCCGAGGGCCGGCACCGCGTCGAGATTGGCGATGCATTCGACGCCCCAGCGGCCCGAGGGCAGCCAGGCGTAATGCGTGGCGAAATCGGGGGAGAGGCCGAAATCCAGCGACAGCGTGTCCACGGCGATGCCCGAGACATCGGCCTCTTCCATCAGCATCTGCACGGCCTCGACATGGAAGCCCGGGAAATGCATGGCGCCGCCGTCATCGGCGTTGCGGAACGAGGGGCTGTCGATCTTCGAGGCCCAGCCCGAGTTCATCGCCACGCAAGCCCCGGCGGGCAGCGGGCCATTGGCGCTGATCCAGGCGCGCAGGTCGTCGGGGGTGAGCTGGGTATCCGCATCCTCGGCCGCCTTGGCGCGGATATCGACCACCGCCAGCGGCACGATCAGCTTGTCGACCGGGATCTCATCGACCGACATGCCGTCGGCCGAGAAATGCATCGGGCTGTCGACATGGGTCCCGGTATGTTCGTTGACCCTGAGTTCCTTCAGGTTGAAGCCGTGTTCGGCGAAGTTGAAGAGTTGTTCTTCCCAGAATTGCTGATCGCCGAAGAAGGTCGGGAAGTCGGGGTGCAGGGTGTGGGTCATGTCGGCCATCTCGCCCGGGACCTGGGCCATGGCGGGGGCGGGGCGCAGGGTGGCGGCGCCGACGGTGCCCGCGGCGGCGAGGCCCAGCGCCCCCTTGAAGAGGTCACGCCGGCCGAGCCGCGGCTCGCCCAGCATCCGCGCTTTCACGCTTTCCATCACGCAGGCATGGCACATGATCCGATCTCCCGGTTGCTTCCGCCTCGTTTCGCCGGGCGGTTCATCGGGTCAGACTGCGGGCCGGGGGCGATTTGGTCAATCGAGGAGCGAGGCGACCCAATCCGGCACCACCTGCGAGGCGGGGCCATAGCGGCGGGTCTGGAAAACGCGGCTGATCTCCGAGGGTTCGAGGTTCAGTTCGGTGCAATGGGCGCCATTCCGGCGGGCCTCGGCGGCGAGGCCGGCGGCCGGGTAGACCTGGCCCGAGGTGCCGATGGCGGTGAAATGGGTGCAGGTCTCGACGGCCTCGGCGATGGCGTCCATGTGGTAGGGGATCTCGCCGAACCAGACGACATCGGGGCGGGTGCGGGGCTGGCCGCAGGCGGGGCAGCGGTCGGTCAGGGCCATGACGGGCGGCGCGGGCCAGCGGTGGCCGCAACCGGCGCAAAGCGCCGACATCAGTGCGCCGTGCATCTGGATGACGTTGCGCGAGCCCGCGCGCTGGTGCAGGTCGTCCACGTTCTGCGTCACCAGCGTCACCTGCCCGGGCAGCGCCGCCTCCAGCCGGGCCAGCGCCGCATGGGCGGCGTTGGGCTGGGCGCTCGCGCAATTGGCGCGGCGGGCGTTGTAGAAATCCGTCACAAGCTGGGGGTTCTTCGCGAAACCCTCGGGCGTCGCCACCTCGTTCAGGTCGTATTGCGTCCAGAGCCCGTCCTTGTCGCGGAAGGTGCCGAGCCCGCTTTCGGCCGAGATCCCGGCGCCGGTGAGGATGACGATCCGCATCTCACGCCCGTTGCAGCTTGACCGGCTCGGTCCGCGCGAGCCGCAGGAAATGGGCCATGAAGGGCTTGACCGTGTCCTCCTCGCGCGTCGCGGCATAGAGGCGTTTGGTGAGGCCCCCCTCGGTCACCGGTTTGGTGACGTAATCGGTCGAATATTTCACCTCGCGCAGCACCCAGTCCGGCAGCACCGCCACCCCGCGATTGGAGGCGACCAGCAGCAGGATCACCGCCGTCAGCTCGATCGGCCTGACCTGCCGGGGCTCCACCCGGGCGGGGTTCAGGAGGCCGGTGAAGATGTCGAGCCGCGTGCGGTCCATCGGATAGGTGAGCAGCACCTCGTCGCGGAAATCCTCGGCTTCGATGAAGGGTTTCGCGGCGAGGGGATGCTGGGAGGAGGCGATGAAGCGCGGCTCGTAATCGAAAAGCGGCGTGAAGGTGATGCCGGGGATTTCCTCGGGGTCCGACGAGATCACCAGATCCACCTCCTCGCGCGCCAGCGCATTGAGCGCCGCGAAGGCGAGGTTCGGGCGGATGTCCACGTCCACATCGGGCCAGGCGTGGCGGAAGCGTTCCAGCACCGGGAACAGCCAGTCGAAACAGGCGTGGCATTCGATGGCGATGTGCAGGCGGCCCATCTTGCCGGCGATCATGGCGCGGAATTCCTCTTCCAGCGCCTCGACCCGGGGCAGGACTTCCTCGGCCAGTTTCAGCATCTTGAGGCCCGCGGCGGACAGGCGCAGGGGCTTGGTGCGGCGGGCGAAAAGCTCCACCCCCGCCTGATCCTCCAGCCCTTTCAGCTGATGCGACAGCGCCGATTGGGTGATGTTCAGGATATCGGCCGCGCGCGCCACGCCGCCTGCCAGATGGATGGCGCGGATGGTGCGGAGGTGACGAAACTCCAGGTGCATTATGCTGCCCGCCTCATGTTCGTGATGAAAACAATGAATTTGTCTCACAATGCTGCGCATGCGACAAGAGGCTCAACAAGGAGCCCCATCATGCCCGCACCGCGCATCTCGTTCGAGTTTTTCCCGCCCAAGACGCTGGAAGCCAGCTTCCGCCTGTGGGAAACCGTGCGCATGCTGGCGCCGCTCAGGCCCGACTTCGTGTCGGTGACCTATGGCGCGGGCGGCACCACCCGGCAGCTGACCCATGAGGCCGTCACCACCATCGGGCGCGAGTTCACCCTGAACGTCGCGGCGCATCTGACCTGCGTCGATGCCACCCGCGCCGAGACGCTGGCGATTGCCGAAAGCTATGCGGCGGCGGGCGTGACCGAGCTGGTGGCACTCAGGGGCGATCCGCCGAAGGGTCAGGGCGGTTTCGCGGCCCGGCCCGAGGGGTTCGCGTCCTCGCTGGAGCTGATCGCGGCGCTGAAGGACACCGGCAAGTTCAAGATCCGCGTCGGCGCCTATCCCGAACGTCACCCCGAGGCGCGGGATGAGGCCGCTGACATCGACTGGCTGAAGCAGAAGTTCGAGGCCGGGGCGGACAGCGCCATCACCCAGTTCTTCTTCGAGGCCGAGACCTTCCTGCGCTTCCGCGACCGCGCCGAGAAGGCCGGGATCGACGCCGCCCGGATCATCCCCGGCATCATCCCGATCGAGGGCTGGGCGGGCATCCGCCGCTTCGCCCAGGCGACCGGCGCCACCATCCCCGGCTGGCTGGACGAGGCCTTCGTCAAGGCCGGACGCGACGGGCACGAGCAATTGCTGGCCACCGCGGTCTGCACCGAGCTTTGCGATACGCTGTTGGGAGAGGGCGTGCCGGCCCTGCATTTCTACACGCTGAACAAGGCGCATCTGACGCGCGATGTGTGTTTCGCGCTGGGGGTGAAACCGCAGGTGGCCTTGCAGAACGTGGCCTGAGCGGGCCGGAAGGACAGGCAGCCGGGGGGCAGGCGCGCCCGCCGGTCGTCTTGGTGCCGGGGCGGGTGGGTTCTGACCCGCCTGCCCCGGCGCGCCGGTCGCCTCGACCATGGCCGGTTGCCATCCCCTGCCGCCGCTTCTACACCTGAGCCAGTCCTAGCGGAGACGCCCATGCTGGCCGGAAAGCGCATCCTTCTGATCATCGGCGGCGGCATCGCGGCCTACAAGGCGCTGGAGCTGATCCGGCTGCTGAAAGGCGTGGGCGCCAGCGTCTCGCCGGTGCTGACCCGGGCGGGGGCGGAGTTCGTCACCCCCCTGTCGGTCGCCGCGCTGGCCGGCGAGCCGCTGCATCAGGACCTCTTCGACCTGACGGCCGAGGCCGAGATGGGGCATATCCAGCTGTCGCGCGCGGCCGATCTGGTGGTCGTGGCCCCCGCGACCGCCGATCTGATGGCCAAGATGGCGGGCGGGCAGGCCAATGACCTCGCTTCCACCCTGCTGATGGCGACCGACAAGCGGGTGCTGATCGCGCCCGCTATGAACGTGCGGATGTGGGAACACCCCGCCACCCAGCGCAACCTCCGGTCGCTGCTGGCTGACGGCATCCTGAGTGTGGGTCCGGACCATGGCGACATGGCCTGTGGCGAGCATGGCCCGGGCCGGATGGCCGAGCCTCGGGCGATCCTCGCCGCGATCCAGACCGCGCTCAGCGACGGCCCCTTGAAGGGCAAGCATGTCCTCGTGACCTCAGGCCCGACGCATGAACCCATCGACCCGGTGCGCTACATCGCCAACCGTTCCTCGGGTCAGCAAGGCACCGCGCTCGCTGCCGCGCTGCGCGATCTCGGCGCCCGGGTGACCTTCGTCACCGGCCCCGCCACCACCCCGCCGCCCCCGGGCGTGACGGTGGTAAAGATCGAAAGCGCGCGCGAGATGCTAGCGGCCGCCCTCGCCGCGCTCCCTGCCGATGCCGCCGTCTTTGCCGCCGCCGTCGCCGACTGGCGGGTCAAGAACGAGGCCGGGCAGAAGATGAAGAAACAGGCCGGCCAGCCGCTGCCGGTGCTGGAATTCGCCGAGAACCCCGACATCCTCGCCACCATCAGCCGCCACGCCGGGCGCCCGCCGCTGGTCGTGGGTTTCGCCGCCGAGACGGAGAAGGTCGTGGAACACGCCCAGGCCAAACGCGCCCGCAAGGGCTGCGACTGGATCGTCGCCAATGACGTGTCGCCCGCCACGGGCATCATGGGCGGCAGCGAGAATGCCGTCCACCTCATCACGGCGGGCTCGGTTGAGGACTGGCCCCGCCTGCCCAAGGACGAGGTCGCCCGCCGTCTCGCCGCCCGCATCGCCACCGAACTCACGGGAAAGCCGCAATGAGTGTCCTCATCAAGGTCCTGCGCGAAGGCTGGGCCGATCCCGCCATCGAGCTGCCCGCCTATGCCACCCCCGGGTCCGCCGGGGCCGACATCCGCGCCAACCTGCGCCCCGAGGATCGTGACACCGGCTTCACGCTGGACCCCTGGCACCGGGCTCTGATTCCCACGGGCCTGATCGTCGAGATCCCGCAGGGCTACGAGATCCAGGTGCGCCCCCGCTCGGGCCTGTCGCTGAAACACGGGATCACCCTGCCCAACACGCCCGGGACCATCGACAGCGATTATCGCGGGCCGGTGGGCGTGCCGCTCATCAACCTCTCGGACCGGCCCTATACGATCCAGCACGGCGAGCGCATCGCCCAGATGGTCGTGGCCCCGGTGGTGCAGGGCCGCTTCCTGCTGACCGAGGCGCTGGGCGAGACCGGCCGCGGCGCCGGCGGTTTCGGCTCGACCGGGCGCGGCTGATGCTGGTCGTCCTGATCCTGGCCGGGGTGCTCTTCACGCTGGGCTGGGTGTTCGGCGTGCCGCTGAAGGCGCGGCTGGCCTTTCTGGCGGCGATCTGGGCCGGGATGGTTCTGGCGCATCTGGCCTTGCCCGCCGCGCATCCCTTCCGCCAGGGCACCGGCGGCGACGCGCGGCCCTGGCTGTTGCTGGCGATCTTGGCCCTTGCCGTCTGGGCCTATCGGGCGATCTTGCAGGCCCTGCGCAAACGCGCGCGCCAGCACGAGGCCCAGACCATGCCCGAGGTCAAGAAACCGCTTTTCTCCGAGGCCGAGCTGAACCGCTACGCCCGCCACATGATGCTGCGCGAGGTGGGCGGCCCCGGCCAGCGCAAGCTGAAAGAGGCCAAGGTGCTGGTGATCGGCGCCGGGGGCCTCGGCTCGCCGCTGCTCCTCTATCTGGCGGCGGCGGGGGTCGGCACCATCGGGGTGATCGACGACGATGCAGTCGAATCCTCGAACCTGCAACGGCAGATCATCCACAATGACCGCACGGTCGGCATGCCCAAGGTCTTCTCGGCGCAGGAACAGATGGAGGCGCTGAACCCCTTCATCACCGTGAAACCCTATCACCGCCGCCTGACCGAGGCGGAGGCCGAAAACCTCTTCGCCGAGTATGACCTGATCCTCGACGGCACCGACAATTTCGACACCCGCTACATGGCCAACCGGGTGGCGGTGAAGACCGGCAAACCGCTGATCGCCGCCGCCATCACCCAATGGGAGGGGCAGATCGCCCTTTACGACCCGGCCCGCGGCGGCCCCTGTTTCGAATGCGTCTTCCCGACCCGGCCCGCGCCCGGGCTGGTGCCCAGCTGCGCCGAGGCCGGGGTCATCGCCCCGCTGCCCGGTGTCATGGGTTCGATGATGGCGATGGAGGCGGTGAAACTGCTGACCGGCGCGGGTGACCCCCTCAGGGGCGCCATGCTGATCTATGACGGGCTTTACGCCGAAACCCGCCGCATCACGATCAAGCCCCGCCCCGACTGCCCGGTCTGCCACAAGGCCTGAACTGCCCCCTTTTCATCTTTGTTCTCCAAATATCCTCGGGGGTTTCCAAAGGGGGTGGAAAACCCCCTTTGGCGGGGGGTGCGGGGGTGAGCGGCGTCTCGGAAACGCGCCAGTGGCGCGTTTCAGCCGCGAACGCCGCGCCCGTGGCGCGGCCGGACCTTGGCCCCCCGCCACCGGTCGCCCGAGGCACGAGGGCGACGTGCCTCACCCCAGCAGGGTGACGCCCGCCGCCCGCATCTCGGCCAGCGCCGTCGCCAGCGAGCCGTCGAGGTCGATGGCCCGGCAGGCGTCGAGCCGCACGCTCACCGCAAATCCCAGACGCGCCGCGTCCAGCGCCGAATAGGCGACGCAGAAATCGGTGGCGAGGCCCGCGAGCGTCAGCCTGGTCACGCCGCGGCTGCGCAGATAGCCCTCCAGCCCGGTCGGCGTCGTCCGGTCATTCTCGAAGAACGCCGAATAGCTGTCGATCTCGGGGCGGAACCCCTTGCGGATCACCAGATCGGCGGGATCGGTGCGCAGCCCGGGGTGAAAATCCGACCCCGCCGTGCCCTGCACGCAATGGCGCGGCCAGAGGACCTGCGGCCCGTAGGGCATCTGCGTGACCGAAAAGGGCGCGGCGCCGGGATGGTTGTCGGCAAAGGACGCATGGTCCGCCGGGTGCCAGTCCTGGGTCAGGACCCGCACCGCGAACTCCCCCAGCAGCGCGTTGATCGGCGCCACGACGGCATCGCCCTCGGCCACCGCCAGCGCGCCGCCGGGGCAGAAATCGTTCTGGACATCGATGACGATCAGGGCGTGATCGGGGGCCTGCATGGCGCTCCTCCTTCCGGCAAGATGCGCGGATCAAAGGGCTTCTGCGTTGCGGCGTCAAGCGTTCCGGCCGAAAACCGCCTTGCACCCCCCTGCCCAAATACACAGAATGCGGCCGAGGCTGGGGATACGCACAGATGGCCATCGAATCCTGGGACGAGATCCGCACCGCCTGGCATGTGGCCCGCGCGGGCACGGTCAGCGGCGCGGCCGAGGCGCTGGGCGTGCACCACGCCACCGTCATCCGCCATATCGACGCGCTGGAGGCCCGGCTCGGCGTCAAGCTGTTCCAGCGCCACGCGCGGGGCTATACCCCGACCGAGGCGGGCTCTGCCCTGGCCCAGGTCGGCCGCGTCACCGAAGAGCAATTCGCCCAGCTCGGCACCCGCCTCACCGGCGCGGGCAGCGGCATCGAGGGCGATCTGGTGATTACCACGTTGCCCGGCCTCGTGCCGCTCCTGCGTCCGGCGCTGATCGAGCTGAACACCCGCTATCCCGACCTCTCGCTCAGGGTCGAGACCGAGCGCCGCGTGGTCCGGCTGGAATATGGCGAGGCGCATCTGGCGGTCCGCGCCGGCAGCCGCCCGACCGAGCCCGACAACGTGGTCCAGCCCCTGCTGCGCTGCCCCGTCGCGCTGTATGCGAGCCCCGGCTACATCGCCCGCCATGGCGCCCCCAGGGACGATGCCGAACTGGCGGAGCATCTGTTCGTCGTCGAGGATGTCGAGGATGCGCGCGCGCCCTTCGATCAATGGCTTTTGCGTCAGAAACCCCTGCCGCACATCGTCTTCCGCTCGAACGAGGCGGCAGCGCGGCGCGCGGCGATGGCCGACGGGCTGGGGCTGGGCTTCTGGTACGGCGAAAGCGACGCGCCGGATCTGGTCGAGGTGATGCCCAGCCGCCCGGAATGGGAATTCACCGTCTGGCTGGTGACCCATGTCGACCTGCACCGCACCGCCAAGGTTCAGGCGGCGGTGACCATCATCAAGGACACGCTGAAGCAATGACCGCCGCCATCGGGATGCGGGGCCGCGCCGAGGCGCTGAAGGGCCATGCGGCGATGCTGGGCTTCTCGGCCGCCGTCTCGGGCTCGTTCAGCCTGGGCGCGCTGGTGGCCAATGATATCGGCCCGGTGCCGCTGACCACGGTGCGCTTCCTCTGCGCGGCGCTGGTGCTGGCGCTGCTGGTCGCCCTTCTGCCCGGGGCCGGACGGGCCGGGCGGCGCGGCTTTGCCCGGGCCGATCTGGCGGCGCCCTGGCGCTATGGCCTGCTGGCGCTGCTCTATGGCGGCTATTTCGTCCTGATGTTCGAGGGGCTGAAGACCGCCCATCCGCTGGCCGCGGGCGCGGTCTTCACCCTGACCCCGCTGATGACCGCGGCGCTGGCCTGGCCGATGCTCGGCCAGCGGCTGCGGACCGCGGTGGCGGCGCCGCTGGCGGTCGGCGCGGCGGGCGCGGTCTGGGTGATTTTCCGCGGCGATCCCGGCGCGCTGATGCGGCTCGAGATCGGGCCGGGCGAGGCGATCTATTTCCTCGGCTGCGTGCTGCACGCGGTCTATGCGCCGATGCTGCGGCTGCTGAACCGGGGCGAAAGCGCGCTGGTCACCGCGGCGCTGGTCACCGCCTTCGGATTCGTGCTGTTCCTTGCCTGGGGCTGGGCCGAGGTTCTGGCCACCGACTGGGCCGCCCTGCCCGCGCGGGTCTGGGTGACGCTGGCCTATCTGGCGGTCTTCGCCACCGCCTTCGCCGCCTCGGCCATGCAATTCGCCGCCCAGCGCCTGCCCGCGTCCAAGGTCATGGCCTATACCTATGCAACGCCGGTCTGGATCATCCTGTGGGAGCTGGCGCTCGGCCATGGCGTGCCGGGCTGGGTGGTGCTGCCCGGCGTGGCGCTGATCGTGGTGGCGCTTCTGATTCTGCTCAGGGGCGATCAGGCGTAACGCGGCCCGCCCGCTCCCCCTGACCGGCCCAACCGGGCCCGTTCACACGCATATGCCTTGATTTCACGCCGCGACCGGCGCAGCATTCCTCCGTTTTCCAGACGACCTTTATTCCCGGGGCCCCGGCACCGGACCATTCAATACAAGGAGGACGCGATGCTCCCTCTCCCTGGATGCCGGCCCGGCGGTCGGCGCCTGCGCGCGCTTTGCGCGGGAACCCTTGGCCTGATCGCCGCAACCTTCGCCACCAGCGCCCTCGCCTGCCCCGATCCGGGCCAGAACGGCCACATGATCCGCTACAACGGCGCGCAATTGCAGCAGGGCCAGAGCGAGAGCGTCACGGCCGGCGGCAATGTCGATCTGGCCACCTGCCCCGGCATTCCCGGCAGCGGACGGGTCATCAGCCGCCCCGATTTCACCCTGAATTTCGCCCGCAACAACCCGGGCTACGACCTCGAGTTGCGGGTGGACGGCACCTGCGACACGGTGCTGCTGGTCAACGGGCCGGACGGGCGCTGGTCCTTCAACGACGATGCCATCGGCCTTGATCCGCGGGTGGTGATCCCGGCGGCGGCGGTCGGCGAATATGACATCTGGGTCGGCAGCTATGGCGCCGGAACCTGCGCCGCGACCTTGCAGATGCGGACGTCGGGCGGCGGGGCGGCGCCGCAGCCGCAGGTGATCCCGCAGCTGCCGCCGCAGATCCAGCAGATCATTCCGCAGCTGATCCCCCAGCTCACGCCCCAGACCCCTCAGCTGACGCCGCAGATCCCGCAACTGCCCCAGATCCCGCAATTGCCGCTGGCGCCGCAGCTGGTCGCCTGCCCGAATCCGGCGCTGAACGGCCAGCCGCTGAGCTATGCCGCCCAGCAGCTGCGCCAGGCCCGGAGCCATGGCGTGACCGCTGGCGGCCCTGTCGATCTTGACGCCTGCGCCTCGGTCCCCGGGCATGGCCATGTCGCGCTCAGGGCCGATTTCACCCTGAGCCTGACGCAGAACCTGCCGAACTATGATCTGGAAATCCGCGCCGACGGCACCTGCGATCCGGTGCTGCTGGTTCGCGCGCCGGACGGGCAATGGCATTTCAACGACGATGCCGACGGGCTGAACTCGCGTCTGCGGCTGACTGGGGCGGCGACCGGGGAATACGACATCTGGGTCGGCACCTTTGGCGCCCAGACCTGCGCCGCCACGCTGCGGCTGGAGACGGTCGGCGGGCTGGTCCTGCAACCGCCGCAGATCCCCCAGCCGCCGCAGATCGTGCTGTGCCCCAACCCGGCCGCCAATGGCCAGTTGCTGAGCTATTCGGCGGTGCAACTGCTGTCGCCGCGCAACCATGGCGTGGTGGCGGGCGGGGCGGCGGATCTGGCCGCCTGTGCCCAGGTCCCGGGCCATGGCCGTGTCGCCCCGAACCCCGATTTCACCCTGAACCTGACCCAGAACGCCCTGAACGCCACGCTGCAACTGGGCGTCGACGGCACCTGCGACACGGTGCTGCTGGTGCGCGGGCCGAACGGGCAATACGCCTTCAACGACGACACCAACGGGCTGGACCCCCAGCTGCGCTTCCAGGGCGCCCAGACGGGCGCGTATGACATCTGGGTCGGCACCTTCGGCCAGCAGAGCTGCCAGGCGACGCTGATCGCCTCGACCCAGGGGCAGATTCTGCCGCAACCGCAACCGCTGCCCCAGCCCCAGCCGCAACCCCAGCCCCAGCCGCTGCCCGTGCTCTGCCCCAACCCGGCGCTGAACGGCAACGCGCTGATCTACAGCGCCGCGCAACTGCTGAACGCGCAAACGGTGCCGGTGACGGCGGGCGGCCCGGCGGACCTCACGGCCTGCGCGGCGGCGCCCGGGCATGGCCGGGTGGCCGAGCGACCCGATTTCACCCTGACGCTGACCCAGAACGCGGGCGACAGCGATCTGGAATTCCGCGTCGACGGCACCTGCGATCCGGTGCTGCTGATCCATGGGCCGGACGGGCAATATTCCTTCAACGACGATGCCAACGGGCTGAACTCGGCCCTGCGGATCGCCGCCGCCCGGCCAGGCGCCTATGACATCTGGGTCGGCACCTATGGCCAGCAGACCTGCGCCGCCTCGCTGGCGCTGCAAAGCTACGCCCCGGCGCCGCCCGCGCCCCCGGAGCCCCCACCCGCGCCCTACAAGCCCGGCGCCTGCCCCGATCCCGGCCTGACCGGCACCACGCTGAGCTATGACGCGCAGGGCCTGTGGACCGCGCAGAGCTTCCCGGTCGTCGCCGGGGGCAATCTGGGCCTGCGCGATTGCCCGCGGCTCGATGTCTACGGCAATGCCGTGCAGCAGCCGGATTTCTCGCTGACGCTGACCGGCAACCTGCCCGATCACGCGCTGGAATTCCGCGTCGAGGCCGCCTGCGACCCGGTGCTGCTGGTCCATGCGCCGGATGGCAGCTGGAGCTTCAACGACGACGCCGACGGGCTGAACTCGCGCCTGAGGCTGGAGAATGCGCCGACCGGGGTCTACGGCATCTGGGTCGGCACCTATGGCACCGCCACCTGCGAGGCGACGCTCAGCGCCGAGACCTTCTCCTCGATCCAGCCGCGGCCGCAGGGGATCTCGTATCCGCAGCCGATGGTGAACGGCGAGCGGGTCGACTGGTGCCGCACCTATGCCGCCGATTGCGGCCAGCCCGCGGCCGATGCCTTCTGCCAGCAGCAGGGCCACGGGACGGCCGCCTTCTGGCGGCAGGTTCCGGCCAGCCGGACGCTGGTTCTGGGCGGCATGCAGCTGTGCACCCAGCAGAACGGCTGCGGCGCGCTGGCCGATGTGATCTGCACCCCGGCCAGCGGCGGCAGCGGAATCGAGGTGCTTCCCGATCCCGGCAACATGACCGCCTATCGCGGCCAGACCGGCACCACCCTGCATTTCGAGGTCACCGGCTCCACCTCGGGCTCGGTCTGGGGCTCGGATGTCTATACCGACGATTCGCGCCTGGCGCGGGCCGCGGTGCATGCCGGCCTTCTGCAGGTCGGCCAGACCGGGACCGTCGCCGTGACGGTCCTGCCCGGGCAGCAATCCTATACCGGCAGCACCCGCAACGGCGTCCAGAGCGCGACCTACGGGCAATGGAGCGGCAGCTACCGGTTCGAGACGCAGCCCGCCTCCCCGCCCGCGGGTGGCAAGTAACCCCCGCGCCGGGCCCCGGTTGAACCTTTGGGCCGGGGCCCGCGACAGACAGCCACCGGACGGCCGCGCCAGGCGGCCGCCCCCTCACAGAGAGACCGCATGACCCTGTCTTCCCTTTCCCTCCGCCCGCTGGCCTTCGGGCTGGTAACCCTCTCCGCCGGTTTCGGCGCCTCGGCCGCGCTGGCTTGCCCGGACTGGAGCCTGACCGGCACGCCCATCAGCTATTCCGCGCAGGACCTCGGCCGACCGCAGGCCGTGGGCGTGATCGCGGGCGGCAACGTCGATCTGGCGGGCTGCCCGATGCCCGGGCATGGCTATGTCATCACCCAGCCGGATTTCGATTTCAGCTTCACCGACAACAGCGCCCGTCAGGACCTGACCCTCAGGGTCGAGGCGACCTGCGACACGGTGCTTCTGATCAACGACGCCACCGGCACCTGGCATTTCAGCGACGACGAGGGCGGCAACTTCAATCCGGCGATCACCCTGCCCGGCGCCCCCGCCGGGGCCTATGACATCTGGGTCGGCACCTTCGGCCAATCGACCTGCGAGGCGCAGCTGATCCTGTCGGCTGGCAGCGGCGGCGGTGGGGCAGGCACCGCGCCCGGCTATCCGCCCGCGCCCGGCAACATGACCACCTACCGCGGCCAGGTCGGCCAGACGCTGACCTTCACCGTCACCGGTGCGACCAGCGGCTCGGTCTGGGGCTCGGGGGTCTATACCGACGATTCCTCGGTCGCCGCAGCCGCCGTCCATGCCGGGGTCATCCGCCCGGGCGAGACCGCGCCGGTCGAAGTGACCGTCCTGCCGGGCCAGCAGAGCTACAACGGGTCGACCCAGAACGGCGTGCAATCGTCGAACTACGGCAGCTGGTCGGGCAGCTACAGCTTTCCCGCCGCCGCGCCCGCGGCGATGGCCGATCCGGGCAACCTGACCAGCTACCGCGACCGCGTGGGCCAGACGCTGACCTTCCTCCTGACCGGCTCGACCTCGGGTTCGGTCTGGGGCTCGGGCCCCTATACCGACGATTCCTCGCTGGCGACCGCCGCCGTGCATGCGGGCGTCCTGCAGCCGGGCCAGAGCGGCCCCGTCGAGGTCACGATCCTGCCGGGCGAGCAGAGCTACAGCGGCTCGGCCCAGAACGGCGTGCAATCGTCGAATTACGGGACCTGGCAGGGCAGCTACAGCTTCCCCGCCGCCCCGGCCGTCTCGGCCCCGGCGCAGCCCTCGGCTGGCAAGTGAGCCTGCAGTCGGCATGAAGACCGGAAGGGGCCCCGACGGGCCCCTTTCGCTTTCACAGGGCGGATCGGGAGGTGCGGACATGCGCCCGGCGGGCCTCCGGACTGGACTTGCGGCGCCCCGGCGGGCATGAGGGGGCGTTGCCGTGAGAGAAGCCCGCCGATGACCGATCTTGCCGAAAGCATCCTGAACGCCGACCGCCGGGCGCTGGCCCGGGCCATCACGCTGGTCGAATCGACCCGTGCCGATCACCGGGAGGCGGCGCAGGCGCTGTTGGCCGAGCTGGCAGGCCACGGACGGCAAGCCCTGCGAATCGGTCTGTCCGGCACCCCGGGCGTCGGCAAATCCACCTTCATCGAATCCTTCGGCCTGATGCTGGCCGATGCCGGGCTGAAGATCGCCGTGCTGGCCGTCGACCCCTCGTCGGCGCGCACCGGCGGCTCGATCCTGGGCGACAAGACGCGGATGGAGCGACTGTCGCGCCACGCCAACGCCTTCATCCGCCCCTCGCCCAGCCAGTCGCATCTGGGCGGCGTCGCCCGGCGCACGCGCGAGGCGGTGGCGCTGTGCGAAGCGGCCGGTTTCGACGTGGTGCTGATCGAGACGGTGGGCGTCGGTCAGTCGGAAACGGTGGTGGCCGAACTCTCGGACATTTTCGTCCTGCTGCTGGCACCCGCGGGCGGCGACGAATTGCAGGGCGTGAAGCGCGGCATCATGGAGGCCGCGGATCTGATCGTGGTCAACAAGGCCGATGGCGAGCTGAAATCCACCGCCACCCGCACCTGCGCCGATTACGCGGGCGCGCTGCGACTGCTCAGGGCCCGGCCGCAGGACGCGCCGGGCTTTCCCAAGGCGATGACCGCCTCGGCCCTGCACGAGGCCGGGCTGGGCGCCGTCTGGGACGAGATCCGCGCCCTGGCCAATTGGCGACGCGAGAAGGGCCATTGGAACGAGCGCCGCGCTGCCCAGGCACGGCACTGGTTCGCCGAGGAGGTGAAACAGGCCCTGCTGGCGGTTCTGGACACGCCCGAGGCCCGCGCCCGCATGGCGGCGCTGGCCGAAAGCGTGGCCCGCGGCACGCTGGCGCCGGGCGCCGCGGCCCGGCAGATGGTTTCCACGCTGGCGGGCGGTTCTGCGGCCCTTGACGCGCCCCGGGAATCCGCCTAAGAGGCCAGACGAGATTTCGGGTGCTGCCGTGGCGGCGCCCTTTGTGATTGACGGAGCCCCGGTTGCACGACCGGCGCCTGCCTGACAGAGACGAGGATGACACCATGTCGCGCCGCTGCGAACTGACCGGTAAGGGCCCGATGTCGGGCAACAACGTGAGCCACGCCAACAACAAGACCAAGCGGCGCTTCCTGCCGAATCTGGTCGACGTGACCCTGGCGTCCGAGACCCTGGGCCGGTCGTACAAGCTGCGCATCACCGCCTCGGCGCTGCGCTCGGTCGACCACCGCGGTGGCCTCGACGCTTTCCTCGCCAAGGCGAAGGACGTGGAACTTTCGGATCGCGCGCTGGCGATCAAGAAAGAAATCGCCAAGGCCGCTGCCTGATCTCAGGCCTGCCACCTTGCATCGGACGGCCCCGCTTTGGCGGGGCTTTTCCTTTTGCCAGCGCTGCGCTTCACTGAGGCGATGATCCGCCCCGCCACCCCCGACGACCTCGCCGCGATTCGCGCCTGCGCCGAAGCCGCCTATGCCCGCTATGTGCCGCTGATCGGGCGGCGACCGGCGCCGATGGACGCGGATTACGCGGCGCTGGTGGCGCAGGGCTTCGCCCGGGTGGCAGAGGTGGAGGGCGCGGTGCGGGGCTTCGTGACCTTCTGGCCGAAGGACGATCACCTCTACCTCGACGCCGTGGCGGTCCACCCCGATGCCGCGGGCCGGGGTCTGGGCCGGGCGCTGGTCGGCGCCGCCGAAGCGGCGGGCCGCGCGGCAGGGCTGGGGGAGATCCGGCTCTACACCAACGCGGCGATGACCGGGAACCTGACCCTCTATCCGCATCTGGGATACCGGCAGGTCGACCGGCGGCGGGATCAGGGCTTCGACCGGGTGTTCTTCGTCAAGGATCTGTAGAGGGGTTTCGCCCTCGTGCCTCAGACGACCAAACGGGGGGCGCCGCCCCCTCGGCTCCCGGCCGCGCCACGGGCGCGGCGTTCTCGGCTGAAACGCGCCACGGGCGCGTTTCCGAGACGCCGATCACCCCCCGCTCAAGGGGGTTTTCCACCCCCTTGAGAAACCCCCGAGGATATTTTCAGCGCAAAGAAGCGATCAGGCGAGGGTGGCGGTGGCGTCCATCGCCTGAATGCCGTCCTGGCGGCGGACCCAGAGCCGGGCGGTTTCGCCCTCGATCCGGGCGCAGAGAGTGAAGGGGGTGTCGGCGGTGACCGGCGCCATGGCGCGGAAGCTGAAGCGCGACGGCAGGCGCCCGCCCTCGACGCGCAGCAGGTCGAGGAGCAGCGTGGCCAGCAGCGGGCCATGCACCACCAGCCCGTCATAGCCCTCGGCCGCGCAGAAATCGCGGTCGTAATGGATGCGGTGGCCGTTGAAGGTCAGCGCCGAGTAGCGGAAGAGCAGCACCGGCCCGGCGGTCAGGGTCCGGCTGAGCGTCTCGTCCCCGGGGGCGGGCTGCGTGGCGCCGGGCGGAGCATCAGCGCGGCGGTAGACGATGTCCTGTTCCTCGTCGATCACGGGGCCCGCGGCGTCGCTCCAGCGATGCGCCACGGTGACGAAGGCGATGGGGCCCGAGCGCCCTTCCTTCTGCGCCACGTTCAGGACCTGCGACTGTCGGGTGACCTCGGCGCCAATGGTCAGCGGGCGGTGGAAGGTGAAACGCCCGCCGGCCCACATGCGCCGCGGCAGGCCGAGGTCGGGCAGGAAGGGGCCCAGCGCCTGATGGCCATCCGCCCCGGCCTCGGCCATCGGGTAGAGCTTCAGGCAATGGAACCAGTGCCAGAGCGGCGGCAAGGCGGCGCCGTCGGCGAAGGATTCGGCGCGGTCAAGCGTCGCGGCCATGGCCCGGGCGGGGAAGGCGGCGACGGTTTCGCGGACCTCCTCGTTCGGGCTCATCCGATGCGCCCGCGCGGACCCTCGCCGACCTGGGCGCGGTGCAGCAGCAACTGGTCGAGGATCACCAGCGCCATCATCGCCTCGCCCACCGGGACGGCGCGGATACCGACGCAGGGGTCGTGGCGGCCCTTGGTCACCACCTCGGCGGGCTGGCCGTCCAGCGTGACGGATTGGCGCGGGGTGAGGATCGACGAGGTCGGTTTCACCGCGAAGCGCACCACGACATCCTGGCCGGTAGAGATCCCGCCGAGGATGCCGCCCGCGTGGTTCGACCCATAGACCGGGCCATCGTTGCCCATGCGGATCTCATCGGCATTCTCGACCCCGGTGAGGGCGGCGGCACCCATGCCGGCGCCGATCTCAACCCCCTTCACGGCGTTGATCGACATCATCGCCGCGGCCAGTTCGCTGTCGAGCTTGGCATAGAGCGGCGCGCCGATCCCGGCGGGCAGGCCCGAGGCCACGACCTCGACAGTCGCGCCCACCGAATTGCCGGTCTTCCTGAGCGCGTCGAGGTCATCGGCCCAGAGGTCGGCGGTGGCGGGATCGGGGCACCAGAAGGGATTGCCCTCGATGGCGGCGGCGTCGAAGCGGGCACGGTCGATGGCGCGGGGGCCCATCTGCACCATGTAGCCGGTGATGCGGAGCCCCGGCATCAGCGCCGCCAGCACCTGCCGCGCGACACCGCCCGCCGCCACCCGCGCCGCCGTTTCGCGGGCCGAGGACCGCCCGCCGCCGCGCGGATCGCGGATGCCGTATTTCTGCCAATAGGTGATGTCGGCGTGGCCGGGACGGAAGGTCTGGGCGATGGTGCCGTAATCCTTGGACCGCTGGTCGGTGTTGCGGATCATCAGCTGGATCGGCGTGCCGGTGGTCCGGCCCTCGTAGACGCCCGAGAGGATCTCGACCTCGTCCGCCTCGCGCCGCTGGGTGGTGAAGCGGTTCTGGCCGGGCTTGCGGCGGTCGAGCCAGGGCTGGATGTCGGCCTCGGTCAGGGGAATGCCGGGCGGGCAGCCGTCGACGGTGGCACCCAGCGCCGGCCCGTGCGATTCGCCCCAGGTGGTGACGCGGAACAGATGGCCGAAAGTGTTGAACGACATGGCGGCTCCCTCAGGTCGGGTTTCGTCTAACCGGCGGGGGGGCGGCGCTCAAGGGTGAAGTGGGCGCTTGTGGCGGCCCCGGGGGCCGTCTGCCCCCGGACCCCCGAGGATATTTGGAGAACAAAGAAGGGCGTTAGGGATTCACTAACCGTTATCTTCGTTCTTCAAATATCCCGGGGGGTCCGGGGGGCTGGCCCCCCGGGGCCTGCCACGGGCGCGACGGTTCCGGCGGCGGGGCGCAGCCGGGGTGGGCGGGTGGGAGGCTGCGCCCCGCCGCCTCTTCCCTTCCGTCCCCACGCTGCGCATAACCGGACCATGCGCTTTCCCGGCCCGCCCCTGCCCATCGACCCCCTGCTGCCCGATCTGGTCGCGGCCTTGGCGGCGCGCGGCATGGCGGTGTTGCAGGCGCCGCCCGGGGCGGGGAAGACGACGCGGGTGCCGCTTGCCTTGCTGGACAACACGCCCGGCCGGATCGTCATGCTGGAACCCCGACGGCTGGCGGCGCGGGCCGCGGCCGAGCGGCTGGCCGAGACGCTGGGCGAGCCCGTCGGCCAGCGGGTCGGCTACCGCATCCGGGGCGAGGCGAAGGTCTCGAAGGCCACCCGGATCGAGGTGGTGACCGAGGGCATCCTGACCCGGATGCTGCAATCCGACCCCTCGCTCGACGGAATCGGCGCGGTGATCTTCGACGAATTCCACGAGCGCAGCCTCAACGCCGATCTCGGCCTCGCGCTGGTCCTCGAATCGCGGGGCGCGCTGCGCGAGGATCTGCGGCTGGTGGTCATGTCGGCGACGCTGGACGCGGCGCCGGTGGCCGCCCTGCTGGGCGGGGCGCCGCTGCTCACCGCCGAGGGGCGGGCCTATCCGGTCGAAACCCGCTGGCTCGACGCGCCGCTGCCGCCCAAGGCGCGGCTGCCCGAGGCGGTGGCCGATCTGACCCTGAGGGCCTTGGCCGAGACCGAAGGTGGGATGCTGGTCTTTCTGCCTGGCGAGGGCGAGATCCGGCGGGTGGCGGCCCTGCTGGCGCCGCGGCTCGCCCCGGGGGTCGCCTTGCAGCCCCTCTACGGCGCGATGGATTTCGCGCTGCAGCGGGCGGCGCTGGCGCCCCTGACCTCGGGTCGAAAGCTGGTGCTGGCGACGGCGATTGCCGAGACCTCGCTGACCATCCCCGACATTCGCGTCGTGGTCGATGCGGGGCAAGCGCGGCGGGCGCGGTTCGACCCCAATTCCGGCATGGCGCGGCTGGTGACGGAGCGCGTCAGCCTCGCCGAGGCCGAGCAGCGGCGGGGCCGGGGCGGGCGGGTGGCCGAGGGGATCTGCTACCGGCTCTGGACCCGGGGACAGGAGGGCGCCCTGCAAGCCTTCGCGCCGCCCGAGATCGAGACGGCGGATCTGGCCGGGCTGGCGCTGGAACTGGCGCTCTGGGGATCGGCCGATCTCGCCTTTCTGACCCCGCCGCCGCCCGGGCCGATGGCCGAGGCGCGGGTGCTGTTGCAGGAGCTGGGCGCGTTGGACGGGGCGGGGCGGATCACCGGCCACGGCCGGGCCATGGCCGCGCTGCCGCTGCATCCACGGCTGGCGCATATGCTGCTCAGCGCGGGCAAGGGCGCGGCGCCGCTGGCCGCGCTGATCGCCGACCGCGACCCTTTGCAGGGGGCGCCCGCGGATCTGGCGCTGCGGCTGAAGGCCATCGACGACCCGAAGGGTTATCAGCGCGACCATTCGTATCCGCTCAGGCGCGAGGCCCTGGAACGCATCCGGGTGGAGGCGAAGCGGCTCGCCCGCATGGCGCCCGGAGATCAGGGGCTGGATCCGGCCGAGATGGCGGCGCTGGCCTACCCGGACCGGATCGGCCTGAGGCGCAAGGGCGAAGCGCCGCGCTACCTGCTCTCGGGCGGCAAGGGCGCGGTCTTCGACGCCGCCGATCCCTTGGCGCAGACCCGGCTGATTGTGGCGACCGATCTGGACGGCGACTCGCGGGAGGCGCGGATCCGGCAGGCCCTGCCGATCCCGGAATCCGCGCTGAGGGCGCTGTTCCCCGGGCAGATCCGCTGGCACGACCTCTGCGAATGGTCGGCGCGCGAGGGGCGGGTGCTGGCCCGCTCGCGCGAGATGCTGGGGGCGCTGGTGCTGGCCGAACGGCATTGGGAGGCCCCGGCCGAGGCCCGGGCCCGGGCCGCGCTGGAGGGGCTGAGGGCGCTGGGGCTGGGCGCGATGTCGCCCGCCGCGCGCCGCCTGCAGGCCCGGGTCGAGTTGCTGCGGGCCGAGGGCGAGGATCTGCCCGACCTCTCGGATGCGGGGATCCTGGCGCGGGGCGAGGCGATCTTGCTGCCCTTCCTGACCAAGGTGCGCAATGCCGAGGATCTGAAGGCGCTCGACCTGACCGAGGCCCTGCGGCAGGCATTGGATTGGGAGCAGCAGCAGCGGCTGGACCGGCTGGCGCCCGCGCATTTCGTGACGCCGCTGGATCGCAGGGTGCCGATTGATTACTCGGGCGGCCAGCCCGAGATCGCCGTGCGGTTGCAGGAGATGTTCGGCGTGACCGAGCATCCGGCGATCGGGCCGAAGCGGCTGCCCCTGAAGGTCACGCTGCTCAGCCCCGGGCAGCGGCCGGTGCAGGTGACGACCGATCTGCCGGGGTTCTGGGACACCTCCTATGCCGATGTGCGGAAGGACATGCGCGGCCAATACCCGCGCCACCCCTGGCCGGAGAACCCGCGCGAGGCGGACCCCACGCTCAGGGCGAAGCCGCGGAAGTAGGGAGGGGTTTCGCCCTCGGTTCCCTCGGGCGACCGGAACCGGGGTGCGACCGCCCCCAGAGAACGCAAAGGGCGGGGGTCTGCCGCCCCCCGCACCCCCTGCTTCAAGGAGGGTTTTCCACCCTCCTTGAAAATCCTCCCGAGGATATTTGGAGAACAAAGATGACACGAGGGGCGGGCGTCGTGTCATTCGCGATTTCCCCCGCCGTGCGACTGCGGTAAACCCGATCCATGACCGATACGCCCCCCGAAGAACCCCCCATCGAGACCCCGCTTGACGCGCCCCTGGCCGAGCCCCTGCGCCGGGCCCTCGGCGAGCGCTATCTGCAATACGCGCTGTCGACGATCATGCACCGGGCGCTGCCCGATGCCCGCGACGGGTTGAAGCCGGTCCACCGGCGGATCCTGTTCGCCATGCGGGAACTGCGGCTGACCGCCAGCGGCGGGTTCCGCAAATCCGCCAAGATCTCGGGCGATGTGATGGGCAATTATCACCCCCATGGCGATGCGGCGATCTATGACGCGATGGCGCGTCTGGCGCAGGATTTCAACGTCCGCTATCCGCTGGTTGATGGCCAGGGCAACTTCGGCAACATCGACGGCGACAACCCCGCCGCCAGCCGCTACACCGAGGCCCGCCTGACCGCCGCCGCCGAGGCGCTGCTGGAGGGCCTGGCCGAGAACGCGGTCGATTTCCGCCCGAACTATGACGGCACGCTGGAAGAGCCGATCGTCCTGCCGGCGGCTTTCCCGAACCTGCTGGCCAATGGCTCCAGCGGCATCGCGGTCGGCATGGCGACCAACATTCCGCCGCATAACCTCGATGAGCTTGTCACCGGCTGTCAGGCGCTGATCCGCAACCCGGACCTGCCCGACGAGGATCTGGTCGAGATGATCCCCGGCCCCGATTTCCCCACCGGCGGGGTGATCGTGGAGCCGCGCGCCTCGATCCTGGAAAGCTATCGCACCGGCCGCGGCGCCTTCCGCCTGCGCGCCCGCTGGAATGTCGAGGATCTGGGCCGCGGCACCTGGCAGGTCGTGGTCACCGAGATCCCCTATCAGGTGCCGAAGTCGAAGCTGATCGAGAAACTGGCCGAGGTCATCCAGCTGAAGAAGGTGCCGCTTCTGGCCGATGTCCGCGACGAATCGGCCGATGACGTGCGCATCGTGCTGGAGCCGCGCTCGAAGAACGTGGACGCGGAACAGATGATGGGCATGCTGATGCGGGTGACGGATCTGGAGATCCGCTTCTCGCTCAACATGAACGTGCTGATCGACGGCCGGACCCCCAAGGTCTGTTCGCTGCGCGAAGTGCTGCGCGCCTTCCTCGACCACCGGCGCGAGGTGCTGCAGCGCCGCTCGCAGCACCGGCTGGACAAGATCGACCACCGGCTGGAAGTGCTGGAAGGCTTCATCATCGCCTTCCTCAACCTCGACCGGGTGATCGACATCATCCGCTATGACGAGGATCCCAAGGCCGCGCTGATGCGCGAGGAATGGGACCGGAAATTCAAGCGCGCCACCTCGGAGGCCGATTACAAGTCGCCCCCGGCGTCGGATGGCGAACTGACCGAGGTGCAGGCCGAAGCCATCCTCAACATGCGCCTGCGCAGCCTGCGCCGGCTGGAGGAGATGGAGCTCAGGCGCGAGCGCGACGAGCTGATGAAGGAACGTCAGGAGCTGCAGGACCTGCTGGACGATCCCGGCCTGCAATGGACCCGCATCGCCCAGGAGCTGGAGAAGGTGCGCGACCAGTTCGGCATGGGCACGCGGCTGGGTGCCCGGCGCTCGACCTTCGCCGAGGCGGCCGAGGCCGAGGTGCTGGCGCCCGAAGCGATGATCGAGCGCGAGCCGATCACCGTGGTCTGTTCGAAAATGGGCTGGATCCGGGCGATGAAGGGCCATGTCGCGCTGGATACCGAGTTCAAGTTCAAGGACGGCGACGAGGGCTCTTTCGCCCTGCATGCCGAGACGACGGACAAGATCGTCATTTTCGGCTCGAACGGGCGCTTCTACACGCTGCTGGGCGCCAATCTGCCCGGCGGGCGGGGGATGGGCGAGCCGGTGCGGCTGATGGTCGACCTGCCGAACGAGGCGCAGATCCTCGACCTCTTCGTGCATCAGCCGGGGGTGCGGATGATCGTCGCCTCGACCGATGGTGACGGCTTCATCGTGCCCGGCGACGAGTTGCTGGCCCAGACCCGGGCGGGCAAGCAGGTGCTGAACCTGCGCGAGGGGGCGCGGGCGCTGGTCTGCAAGCCGGTCTCGGGCGATCACGTCGCCTGCGTCGGCGAGAACCGCAAGATGCTGGTCTTCGCGCTGGACGAATTGCCCGAGATGAATCGCGGCAAGGGCGTCAGGCTGCAGAAGTTCAAGGACGGCGGCCTGTCGGACCTGACGACGCTGACCCTGGCCCAGGGGCTGAGCTGGAAGGACCCGGCCGGGCGCACCCGGACCGAGACCGACCTCGGCGAATGGCTGGCCAAGCGCGCCACCGCCGGACGCATGGCCCCGCGCGGCTTCCCGCGTGACAACAGGTTCTAGGCGTCCTGCTTCGGGGCAGTCGGGGGGTCCGCCCCCCGGCGTTGCCATGAAACCCCCGATCCGCTAAGCCTTTGCCGACGAGGAAAGGGATTCCCATGGCGATTGCGCACTTCCTGACGAAAACCCTGGCCCCGCTGGGCCTGGCGGCGCTGATCGCCGGCTGTTCGGCCAGTGGCGAGGATGTCGGCGTGATGCGTCCTGAACTGGGCGATTTCCGGCTGTGCTACAACATCGTCACCACCAATGACGCGGTGCAGGGCCCCCTCTCGCGCGAGGCCGATGTCGAGGTCTTCGCCGACCGGATCCGCGACGAGATCGACCGCCGCTTCAGCCGCTACGAGGGCGACCGCCTCTATCACCTGGCGCTGCATCTCGATGCCTATGTGCTGGCCGTGCCGGGCATCCCGCTGGTCGCCTCGCCCCGCTCGGCGCTGATCGTCTCGGCCAATGTCTGGGACGATGCGCTGGGACGGCCGCTGAACGAGGAACCCCAGCAATTCACCGTGCTGGAAAGCGCGGGCGGCTCGGCCATCGTCGGCTCCGGCCTGACGATGAGTGCCGAGGAACAGATGACCATGCTGTCGCAGAACGCGGCACTGAGGATCGAAACCTGGCTGGCCGAGCATCCCGAATGGTTCACCCAGCCCGGGGATCTGCCCGAAACCCGCGAGACCACGGGACCGACGGCGCCCGCCCCGACCCCGGCGGCCGCGCCCACCGCGCCCGGCACGACCGCGGCCGCGGCGGGGGCTGAAACCGGGGCCACCGCGACCTGCGGGCGGCGCTGACGCGACGTCGCCCCGGCCCCGTCCCGGCAGGCAGGCGGGCGGGGCCCCGGGACAGGCGGAATCTCGGCCCGAAATGTCCCAACCCGCTTGATTTTTCCGGTTTCGGCCAGTAGGACGCGCGCGACGCGGCCCGCCGAAACGCGGGGTAATCCCCGCCGCGATCGACACCTGAACGGGCGGGGTCCCCCCGCCGCGCCGACCTAGACTCGAGGAGAAGCCATCATGGCGAAGGCAAAGTTTGAACGGACGAAACCGCACGTTAACATCGGCACGATCGGCCACGTTGACCACGGCAAGACCACGCTGACCGCGGCGATCACGAAATACTTCGGCGAT
>NZ_QDDR01000021.1 GCF_003075525.1 Pararhodobacter aggregans
CCTGGCTCACCTTCGCCTTGTCATGGCCATAGGGCAGAAGATGCTCCGCCGGGATCCCCAGCTTGTCGCCGATCTCCATGATCGGCTTCTTCCGCGCCTCACGCGCAATCTCGATATCCGTTTTGAACGACATGAAGCGCCTCCCCTGCACATTCGTGGCTTTGCCGCAGGGATAACCATCCGCGAAGAATGTATACATCCCTTTTACGACCACTCGGTGGCCTTTTCCGCCCTGCCGGGTTTCCGATCGGAACCTTCGGGGTCAGCGGGGAACGTTTCCCGCCCAGGCCGGCTGGTCCGGCACGAAGAGCGTGAGCCGGTCGCCCAGCACCACGCGGCCCTCGGCCTCGACCCAGGCGGTGACGCCGCGTCGGCCCTTCGCGGCGGGTTTGAAATCCCTGCCGTAACCGGGATGCGCCGTCTCGATGGGGCGGGCGGGCAGCGTGCAGGGGCGGTTTTCCATATCCACCGTCAGGCAGGCGCCGCTCTCCGCCAGCAGCCGGGACGAGGGCGGCAGATGGCTGAAATCGGGCAGGCCGGACACCACCATCGAGGCGCCGATCAGCGCGGGATCGAGCGCGTCGAGCCCCATCTCGGCGGCAATCGCCGCCAGTTCCTCGGCCGAGACGATGGAGAGTTGCCGGGTGTTCCGAATGGGCGTGTTCCGCGGATAAAGGCCCAGCACCCGCGAGCAGGAAGGCCGGGTCATGCCGCCATGCGATTCGCCCAAGGGCCCGTCGAAACCCAGTTCCAGCGCCTCGACCGGATGCGAGGGCAGCGCGGCGGCGCGGTCGGCAACCAGCCCCAGCCAGGTGATCGTGGCGACATGGGCGGTCTTGGCGAGGGCGGGCATGGGCGTATCTCCGGAACGAAAAACCCCGGCACCGTGGCGCGGTGCCGGGGGGATTTGCAGGCGCAGCCTTGGGTCAGGCGCTGGGATTGGGCTCCAGCCCGCCATCGTCATTCGAGCGGCGCGGCCGGGTCTTCGGGATCGAGGCCACCGAGGGCGTGCCCGACGAGGGCGCGTCGTCCTCGTCCCGGCCCGGCCCCTCGCCGCGCATGACGCGGGTGATCTCGGGCCCGGTCAGGGTCTCGTATTCCAGAAGGCCCTGAGCCAGGTTCTCCAGCTCGTCGGCATGCTCGGTCAGGATCCGCTTGGCGGTCTGATAGCCTTCGTCGACGATCTTGCGGACTTCCTCGTCGATCTTTTCCTGCGTGGCCTGGCTCGCGTTCGAGCCGCCCGAGTAATTGCCGAGATACGACTGCTGCTCGTTGGCGTAGTCGATATGGCCCAGCGTATCCGAGAAGCCGAATTGCGTGACCATGGCACGGGCGATCCGCGTCACCTGCTGGATGTCCGAGGAGGCGCCGGAGGTCACGTTCTCTTTCCCGAAGATCAGCTCCTCGGCCACCTTGCCGCCCATCGCCATGGCGATCTTGGACTTGTACTTGGTGTAGGTCACCGACAGCTGGTCACGTTCCGGCAGGCTCAGCACCAGACCCAGCGCCCGGCCGCGCGGAATGATCGTCGCCTTGTGGATCGGATCATGCTGCGGGACGTGCAGGCCGACGACGGCATGCCCGGCCTCGTGATAGGCGGTGAGCTTCTTCTCGTCCTCGTTCATCACCATGGACCGCCGCTCGGCGCCCATCATGACCTTGTCTTTCGCGTCCTCGAAATCCTGCATGGTGACGAAGCGCCGGTTGCGCCGGGCGGCCATCAGCGCCGCCTCGTTCACCAGGTTGGCGAGGTCGGCGCCCGAGAAGCCGGGCGTGCCGCGGGCGATGATGCGCAGATCGACATTCGGCCCCAGCGGCACCTTGCGGGCATGCACGCCCAGAATGCGCTCACGGCCCTTGATGTCGGGGTTCGGCACCTGCACCTGACGGTCGAAACGGCCGGGACGCAGCAACGCGGGGTCCAGAACGTCAGGCCGGTTGGTGGCGGCGATGATGATGATGCCTTCGTTGGCCTCGAAGCCGTCCATCTCGACCAGCAGCTGGTTCAGCGTCTGCTCGCGCTCATCGTTGCCGCCGCCGTAGCCGACGCCACGCGAGCGGCCGACCGCGTCGATTTCGTCAATGAAGACGATGCAGGGCGCGTTCTTCTTGGCCTGTTCGAACATGTCGCGCACCCGGGAGGCGCCGACACCCACGAACATCTCGACGAAGTCCGAGCCCGAGATGGTGAAGAAGGGCACGCCCGCCTCACCGGCGATGGCCCGGGCCAGCAGGGTCTTACCCGTACCGGGCGGGCCGACCAGCAGCGCGCCTTTCGGGATCTTGCCGCCGAGACGGCTGAACTTCTGCGGGTTGCGCAGGAATTCGACGATCTCTTCCAGCTCGTCCTTGGCCTCGTCGATGCCGGCCACGTCGTCGAAGGTGACGCGCCCGTGCTTCTCGGTCAGGAGTTTCGCCTTGGATTTGCCAAAGCCCATGGCGCCGCCGCGCCCGCCGCCCTGCATCCGGTTCATGAAGAAGATCCAGACGCCGATCAGCAGCAGGAAGGGCAGCCAGACCGACAGGGCCGACATCAGGCCCGACCGCTCCTGCGGCCGCGCCTCGACGCTGACGTTCGATTCGATCAGCCGGTCCGTCGGATTCTCGCCCGTGGGGCGGATTGTCGTATAGGCCTGACCTGACCGGTCGGTGACCCGCAGCGTCTCGCCGTCGATGACGACCCGGCTGACATCGCCTGCCTCGACCCGCTGCAGGAAATCCGAATAGCCGATGGTCCGTCCGCTGGTCGTGCTGGCGCCGTTGTTGAACAGCGTGAACAGAACGATCATCAGAAAGAACAGGACGATCCAGAAGGCGAAATTACGCGCGTTGCCCACAGGGCTCTCCCATAACCGAGGCCGCGTCCGGCCGATTGGCTCTAAGATAGTGATGCGGGGGGCGACTTCAATGCGATTATGCCCCCGCGGCTGCAATCGCGGCGAGAGGTCGCGCAGAAAGTGACCAGCCCTGCGGCCAGAAGGCCAGCGGCGCCGCCACCAGCCGCCCGTCGCGCCAGAGGCCCGGCAGGCCCTGCAACAGCGGTTCGGGGATCCCCGTCGCGCGCCAATGGGGGTGCAGGCCGTCCCGCGCCTGCTGGCTGAGCTGCACAAGCCCCGCCTGCCCCAGCGCCCGGATTTCCGCCGGCCCCGGTCCCGCGGCCCGCCAGCGCCCGTCCCAGTCTTGACCGGCGGGGCAGGCGAGTTCCGCCACCGCCCGCGCCTCGCGACCCAGAAACAGTTTGTCGCCACGGCGGCGCAGCAGGCAACCCGCCAACGTGCCCCGCCCCGCCGCCAGCAGGCGCTGCAACTCCTCCAGCCGCGGCCGATAGGCGCTGCCCGAAAGCTGCATCAGCAGATGCGCGAAAAGCCGGTCCCGCGTCTCGCCCGGCAGGTCCAGCGTCGCGGCGCCGATGCGCAGGATGCCGCGATCCTCGGTGACATGCGCCTCCAGCGCCCGCTGCGCCGCCCCCTCCAGCACCGTCCGGGCGCGCTGCATCCGCCCGGCGGTGGCGGCGAGCGTCGCGGCGTCGATGCCCAGCCCCTCCAGCACTGAAAGCGCCTGCCGCGCCCGCACCCGCAGGAAGCGCGGATCGGCGTTCGAGGGATCCTCGACCCAAGCCACGCCCCGCGCCCGAAGCACGTCACGCAACGCCGCCCGCGACACCCCCAGCAGCGGCCGCAGCCAGACCATCCCCTCCGCCTCGCGCTGCGCCGCCATCCCCGACAGCCCGTCAACGCCCGAGCCCCGCGCCAGCCGCATCAGCAGCGTCTCGGCCTGATCGTCCCGCGTATGCGCCAAGAGCACCGCGCCGACCCGGCCCCGGGCCCAGCCGCCGATCAGCCGCAGCCGCGCCGCCCGCGCCTCGCCCATCAGATTGCCGCCCGCCGGCCCCTCGTCCCAGCGCAGCACGTCATGCGCCACGCCGAGCCGCGCGCAAAGCGCCGCCACCCCCGCCGCCTCGGACGCCGCCTCTGTGCGCAGCCCGTGATCGACGGTCACGGCGGCCACCCGAGCCGGGCCCAGAGCCTCGACCGCCAGCACCAGCGCCGCCACGGAATCGCCGCCGCCCGAGACGGCGACGCCGACCCGGTCAAAGCCCTCGCAGGCCGCCAGAAGCGCAGAAAGGGCAGCGTCGCTCACGACCCTGCCCCTTCATTCTGCCCGAAATACGCTCGGGGGGTCCGGGGGGCAGAAGGCCCCCCGGCTTTTTCCCAAAAGTCGCTCACCCGGCTCAGCGCGAAACGACCGTCACCGCGCGGCGGTTGGCGTCCCAGCACCGCTGTTCGGCGCAGACCTCGATCGGGCGTTCCTTGCCGTAGCTGACGGTGCGGATGCGGACCGCGCTGACGCCCTCGGCGATCAGGAATTGCTGCACGCGGGCGGCACGGCGGGCGCCCAGCGCCACGTTGTACTCGCGGGTGCCGCGTTCATCGGCATGGCCCTCGACCAGGATCTGGTATTCGGGGAAGCGGTTCAGCCAGCTCGCCTGGGTGCGCAGGACGTTCTGCGCCAAGGGCGACAGGTCGCTCGAATCGACGGTGAAGGTCACCGTGTCGCCGATCGTTTCGTTGAAATAGGCGATCGAGGTCGGATCGTTCGGATCGCCCAGCGCCGTCGAGGCGATGCCGCCGCCGGCGCCCATGCCGCCGTCCATGCCGTCGCCGCCACGGGGGTTGTTGCAGGCGGCCAGCGCCAGCGCGGCGACCACCAGAATCGCCTTGGTCAGAGTGTTCATGTCTCTCGTCCTTGTTGTCCTGTCCTGCCCGGGCGCAGTCTATCAGAACTGGCGCCTCGGGGGAATCTTGGGAATGTCACGTTTGGGTTGATGCCGGGCGTCGCGCCCGGAAAATCACGGCAGCAGCGGCGACCACGACGGGTCCGAGGCAGGCCCCGGCGTCGGGATGCGCCTGAGGTTCCGCCCGGTGATGTCCACTGACATCAGGGTCGGGTCGGTGCCCGGCTCTTCACGCGTGAACATGATGACCCGGCCGTTGGGCGACCAGGTCGGGCCCTCGTCCAGATAGCTCGCGGTCAGGAGCCGCTCGTTCGAGCCATCGGTGCGCATGACGCCGATGTGGAAGCGGCCGTTGTGCTGCTTGGTAAAGGCGATCATGTCGCCGCGCGGCGACCAGACTGGCGTCGAATAGCGGCCCTGCCCCTGGCTGATGCGGTAGGCCTGCCCGCCCTGGACGTTCATCGTATAGACCTGCGAGCCGCCGGTGCGGTCGCTCTCGAAGCAGATCTGCTGGCCGTTGGGCGCGAAGCTGGGCGCGGTGTCGATGGCGTCGGTGGTGGTCAGCTGCCAGCGCTGGCCGCTGGCGAGGTTCAGCATATAGAGGTCCGTTCGCCCGTCGACCGAGAGCGAATAGACCACCGTGCCGCCATCGGGCGAAAAGCGCGGCGCGAAGGTCATCTCGCCCGGCTGGTCGCCGATCACCTGCCGCCGGCGCGAGGCCACATCCATCAGATAGATGCGCGGGAAACCCGTCTCGTAGCTGGTGAAGAGGATCCGGTCGCCGGTCGGCGAAAAGCGCGGCGCGAAGGCCAGCGACGTGCCGTCGGTCAGGTATTGCACGCCGTCGCCGTCCTGATCCATCATCGCCACCTGCTTGCGCCGGGCGTTGCGCGGCCCGCTTTCGGCGATGAAGACGACGCGGCTGTCGAAATAGCCGGTCTCGCCGGTCAGGCGCATGTAGATCTGGTCCGAGACCCGGTGCGCGATGCGCCGCCAGGCGTTGGTTTGACCATCCAGCTGCAGCCCGTCGCCCAGCTGCTGCCCGCTCACCACGTCGAAAAGCCGGAATTTCACGCTCAGCTGCTGGCCGTTGGCGCGCACCGCGCCGGTGACCAGCGCCCGGGCGTTGATCGCCCGCCAGTCCGCGAATTGCACCGGGCTGTCGAAGCTGGTGATGCGGCCGACATGGGCGCTGGCCGGGATCTCGCGCAGAAGGCCGGTGCCCGAGAGGTTGTTGGCGATCACCCGGGCGATCTGCGCGCCATATTCCCCGCCCGCGCCGTTTTCCGGCACGAAATCGGGGATTGCATAGGGCACGGGCTCGATCACCCCCTCGGTGATCTCGATCCTGAGGGGTTGTTGCGCCAGAGCCATGCGGGGGGCGATGGCAGCGCCGGCCAGCAGGCCGAGGAGGGGGCGGCGGGAAAGGTCTGTCATCGGTTGCTCATCCGGGCGGGGTTGAAGGTGATTTCGACGTTGCGCCACTGATCGTAGAGGTCCTGCGGCAGGCCATAGCCGTTGATACCACAGCTGACGATGGCCTGTCGCCCGGCGTCGAAGGCGGCCTGTTGCGCGCCCGCCGACCCGCCCGAGGCCGTGACCTGACGGATCGAGGATTCGATCGGCCGGGCGTCGGGCGTCATCTCGAAGCCGATGGTGATGACCACGTTCAGCGCCTCGGTCGACAGGATGCCGACGTTCCAGCAGGATTCGACGTTGAGGCGCAGCGCATCCATGTCGGATTGGCTGAGGCTCGCGGTCTGCTCGAAGGCACCCGCCATCGCCTGTGCCAGCGCGTCGTTCACCGCCGAGGCGCTGGGGCCATCCGCCTCGGGCGGCTCGGGCGTCGCGGCGGGGGCCGGGGTCGGCGTGGGCGTCGGCGTGGGTGTCGGAGTCGGGGTTGGAGTCGGGGCAGGCGTCGGCGCCGGGGTCTCGACCGCGGCGACCTGCTGCGGACGGGCACGCGGGCGCAGGCTGACCTCGGGCGCGGTGGCGGTCCGGCGCACCGGCTCGGTCTCGCTGACCGTCGTGGCCTCGGTCACCGTCTCGGTCGCGGCGGCCTCGCGCTGGGTGGCTTCCTGCGCTTCGGGCGCGTTCACGGTGGCGCTGGCATCGGGCACGATGGCGGCCTGATCGCGGGGCGCGACGGCAATCTCCGGCGCGGGCGTGGGCGCGGCCTCGGGCGCCACGCGCTCGGCCGGGCGCTGCACCGGGCGCAGGCTGGAATCGGGGGTCGGCGTCGGCGCCACCACGGCCGCCTGCGGGCGGTCGGCCTCGGGCATCGGCACCGGTTCGGGCGTCGGGATCGGCGCGGGCGGCGTGACCGGGGTCGGCGGCGCGATCGGCGCAGGCGGGGCGATCGGCGCGGGATCCGGCGTCGGCGCGGGTGCCGGGGCGGGCGTCGGTTCCGGGGTCGGCGCGGGCGCGGGCGGTGCCGCCTGCGTCAGCTCGGCGAAATCCTGGGCCGAGATGATCGAAACCTCGGTCACCTCGGGCATCAGGGGATCGCTGGGGGCGTGAAACAGATCGAACAGCAGGACCCAGAGGATCAGCCCGCCATGCAGCAGGGCCGAGACCTTCTGTCCCGTGTCCATCCGAACCTGAGCCATGACCGCCATCAGATCTTACCGTCCTTCAGTCGCGCCGAAGGTAGGGCCGTCGGTTTCCGTGACCAGCCCGATGTTGTGGAAGCCGCCCGCATTGAGCGCGCCCATCACCTGCACCACGCGGGCATAGGGGATCGAGCCGTCAGCCCGCAGGAACACCCGGTCATCGGTGCGCTCGGCGCCGATGGCCTGCAGCCGCGGGATCAGGTCGCCCTCGGCCACCGGGGTGGTCATGAGCGAGATCGTGCCGTCGGCGGACAGGGTGATCGACAGCGGCTCTTCCTGCTGCGCAGGCAGCGCGCCGGCGGCGGTGCGCGGCAGTTCCACCGGCACGCCGACGACCAACATCGGCGCCGCGACCATGAAGATGACCAGCAGCACCAGCATCACGTCGACCATCGGCGTGACGTTGATCTCGGCCATCTTGGCGGAATGGCCCCGGCGGCGGCGGCGGGTGCCCGAGCCGCTCTGCTTGCGGATGGCTTGCGCGCCCATGGCTCAGGCGTCCAGGTTGCGCGACAGGAGCGTGCCGAATTCGTCGGCGAATTGCTCGTAGCCCGAGGCGATGGCCTCGCTGTCGTCCGAAAGCTTGTTGTAGAAGATCGTGGCCGGGATCGCGGCCAGCAGGCCCAGACCGGTGGCCAGCAGCGCCTCGGCGATGCCGGGGGCGACCACGGCGAGGTTGGTCGATTGCGCCATCGCGATCTCCTCGAACGCCGCCTTGATCCCCCAGACCGTGCCGAAGAGGCCGACGAAGGGGCTGGCCGAACCGACCGAGGCGAGGAAGGTCAGGTTGGCGTTCAGCTCGCGTCCCTCACGGTCGATGGCCACATCCATGGAACGGTCGATGCGTTGGGCGGCGCCCGCGATCATCGCCCCGTCCTGCCGGTGCGAGCGCTGCCATTCGGCCATGCCCGCGGCGAAGATCCGCTCGGGCCCGCTTTGCGGCGCGGTGCCGACGCGGCGATACAGCTCGTCCAGCGGCTCGCCCGACCAGAAGGCCGCGTCGAAGAGCTGCGCGTCCTTGCGGGCGCGGCGGAAGATCAGGTGTTTCTGGATGATGATCGCCCAGGACCAGAACGAGGCCACGATCAGCAGGATCATGACGATCTTCACGGTGAAGGTCGCGCGCAAGAAAAGCGCGATGAGCGAAAAGTCGATGTCGCTGGCCTGCGCCAGGGTAGTGCTGTCCATGCCTTCTGTCCTGCTCGTAACCAGCCGCGTCTGGAGCCTGCCCGGCGGGCGGCCCTCGTTTGGCGTGATTCTAGCCGGTTTCCAAGACAAACACCAATGGCAGCACGCGAATGTTACGCGTTTCCGCTTAAGACCAGCAGTTCGGGGGGCAGGCGGCGGGGTTTGCCGCCGGTGGTGATGCAGACCAGCGTGACACGGGCGCGAAACAGCGGGGTCTCGCCCCGGAAAACCTGCTGGTCGAGGGTCAGCCGCGCCGGGCTCTGCGCGACGGCCCGGGTGGTCACGCAGAGCGCATCATCCAGCTGGGCGGGGCTGAGGAAATCGGCCTCGATCCGGTGGACGGCGAAGACGATCCCCTGCGCCCTGAGCGCGTTCTGATCGACCCCCAGCTGCCGCACCCAGGCCGAGCGGGCCCGTTCGATGAACTTCAGGTAATTCGCGTGATAGACGATCCCGCCGAGGTCGGTATCCTCGTAATAGACGGTCACGGGAAAGGTATGCATGGCGGCCCCCGGGGCTGGCTGCCTGAATGCCCCCTGCATGGGACACCGAGGCTGGCTTAGCCTTTTCAAGGACTTGTCCGGGCGCCTTGGGCTTTTGTCAAGATTGCCGGGCGCGGGGTCGGCCCTATTCCGCCGCCGTCACCCTTTCGCAGCCCAGCGACCGCAGCGCGTCGGGCAGCCGCCGGGGATGCCCGTCGAGGCTCATCAGCACCAGCGACACCCGGGCGCGGAACAAGAGCGTCTCGCCGCGATAGACCCGCTGGTCGAGGAAGAGCCGCGAGCGGGTCACGTCGAGCACATCGGTGGTCACGACCAGCCGGTCCTCCAGCCGGGCCGAGGCCAGGAACTCGGCCTCGATCTTGTGGACGACGAAGACCATGCCCTCGTCCCGCAGCGCGTTCTGGTCGACCCCCAGCCCCCGCACCCAATCGGCCCGCGCCCGGTCGATGAACTTCATGTAATTGGCGTGATACACAATCGCGCCGAGGTCGGTTTCGTCGTAATAAACGGTCACGGGAAATTGGTGCATGTCAGGTCCACCGTGCTGGATGGCCCGGCCGGACAGAGACCGGGCAGACTTCCTGTCGACAAGGCAACACTCACCCTTTGGTTGTCAACACCTGCGAAACAACCCGCCCTGATTTAAGTGACGCAGAGTAAATACGGCAACGATTCGAGGCGCAAAGACAGCGATAAAGACCATTTCCCGATGACGACGCCCCCTTCCCCGGCAGCGGCATCGAGGCTGTCGGGGCCGGGTGAGTCGCGGCCCGAGGGCGTTGGCGGCGGTCGACCGGCATCAGGCCGGCTCTGAGAGCCGCGACCAGGCTAAAGGCCCGTTGTCGCTTTCTACCGATAGAAATCCCGTATTTCTTTCCATGGAATGACAGGAGGCCCGAATATTCCCCCTCGCCGATCCCCCGCCCCTTGATGATGCGCGGCTCGTCGCCAAGGCGGTGACGCGGGCGGGGGCACAATCTGGCGGTACTGAGGTGCCGCGCCTTCGCCCAGCCGCGGCCGGTGGATGGCCAGAGCTGGCATCTGTACCTGATGCGGGAGCGCGTGGTGCTGACGAACGAGACGCTGCGGCAGAGGTATGAAATGGGGTGGGGGAAGTGGGTTTTGTGAGGGCGCAGGAATCTGGCTAAGCCCCGACCCGCGGGCGCATTCGTAAGGGGCCCCGTCGAGTCCGTTGCAGGGCTTGGGCCGAGGTCCTAGATATCGAGAGGTTCGGGTCGAAGCAGGAGAACCGTGATGAATCCCCTCGTCTGGGTCGGCCTGCTCGATATGGCGGTGATCCTGTTCGCCCTCTTTGGCGCGGGCCTCAAGATTGTCCCGTTCCTGTATTGGGACAAGCCGCGCATGACCGCGTTTGCAGAAAAATTGTTCCACGCGAGTACCGCCAGCGGAGGCCTGCTCTGGTACCGTCCCACGACAACCATCTATCAAAGGCAGATCGATGCGGCGGGTTTGGCTCGGGCCGTGTTGACAACTTTCAGACACCCGAGAGTCGGCGATCTGGGTGACCCAGAGGCTTACGCGACCTCATGGTGGCTGTTCGTTGCTGTTATGGCCGCGGTTCCGCTGTTGATTGCCGGTGCGTTGTCTCTCGTCTGGCTTTCCGTGCACTGATAAGCGTCCATCACCCCACCCGCGCCGCCAGCCTCAGCGCGTGGCTGGGGTCCTGCGTCGCGGCGGGCATCACCGGATCATAGGCGGCGCGGATCACGGCGGCGATCTCGGGGCGCAGGACGGCGACGCCCTTGGCGCGAGCCAGCGGCGGCAGGTCGCGGAAGGCCTCGTCGCCCCAGAGCAGGATCACCTGCACCGCCTGCAGCAGGGCCAGATCCTCGGCCGGAACCTCGGCCATCGGGCCGTCCATGCGGATGAAGGCGAAGGCGGCCTTGATCGCGCCCTGGGCGTCGAAACGAAAGGCCCGGTACTGGTTCGCGTCCTGCGCCTTCAGCCGGGGCACCAGCGCCGCCAGCCCCTCGACCAGCCGGTCGAGGTCGGGGACGGCCAGCAATTCATCCCAGTCGCGGAAGAAGAAGATCATCAGATTGGCGCCGAGCTCGGGATCGGTCTCGGCCATGCTGTGGCCGGCGAGCGCCACGACCGCCTCGATGGCGCCCTTGACGGTGGCGAGCGTCGCGTCGTCGACGCCGAAGACCACCGGGGCCAGCGGACGCCCCCAGCGGGCAAAGACATAGCGGCCGTCGGGACGGGTGAAGAGGCGGGTGATGTGGTCAGGGTTCATGCGAGAGATCGGGCAATGCGGGGATAGAACACGGCCTGTGACAGGCCGCGGGCGGCGTTGAACAGCATCAGCGACAGCCAGAGCCCATGGTTGCCCATGGGCCAGGTCAGCCAGACACAAAGCGTGTAGGTGGCGGCCGAGAAGGCGGCAGTCAGGACCATTTCCCGGGTGAGCGTGGCGCCGATGAAGATGCCGTCGAACATCCAGGCGGCGATCCCCACCAGCGGGGCCGCGACCACCCAGGGCAGGTAATGGCGGGCCTCGGCCCGGACATCCTCGGCCGTGGTCATCAGGTCGATGATCGCCGGACCAAGGAGGGCAAAGAGCGCCGCCATCAGCCCCGCCCCCGCCAGCCCCCAGATGGAGGTGAGGCGCACGCTGTCAGCCAGCCGGGCGCGGTTGCGGGCGCCGACGGCCTGGCCGACCAGCGTCTCGGCGGCGAAGGCGAAACCGTCCAGCAGATAGGCCATGACCTCGAGGAATTGCAGCAGGATCTGGTTGGCGGCGATGGTCAGGTCGCCCCGCCCGGCGCTGAGGAACAGGAAGGCGGTGAAACAGCCCTGCAAGAGGACCGAGCGGACCATGATATGGCCGTTGACCGTCGCCATGCGCCTCAGTTTCAGCGCGTCGAAGATCCGCGCGCCGGTGGCTTGCAAACCGTCCCGGACCAGCCAGAGGCCGAAGGCCAGCCCCGACCATTCGGCGATCAGCGTGGCCAGCGCCACCCCCGGCACACCCCAGCCGAGGCCGAGGACGAACCACAGGTCCAGCGCGATATTGGCGCCATTGGTGATGACCTGCAGCACCATCACCGCCCGGGTCCGCTCCAGCGCGATCAGCCAGCCGGTCAGCGCATACATGCCGATGGTCGCGGGCGCCCCCCAGATGCGGATCTGCAGGTATTGCGCGGCCAGCCCCTCGACCTCGGCCGAACCGGGGGCGAGGCGGAAGGCGCCCCAGATCAGCGGCAGCTGCAGCGCGATCAACAGCCCGCCGACCGCCCCGGCAATGAGGAGCCCACGCTTGAGGATCGCCCCCGTCTCGGCCACATCGCCGGCGCCATGGGCCTGCGCGGCCAGCCCCGTCGTGCCCATGCGCAGAAAGCCGAACATCCAGAAGAACGCCGACAGGATCACCGCGCCCAGCCCCACCGCGCCGATGGGCGCCGCCTCGCCCAGCTGGCCGACCACCGCGGTATCGACCAGCCCCAGCAGCGGGACCGTGACATTCGCAGCAACGATCGGCAGGGCGATGACCAGCACCCGGCGGTGGGTCAGCGGGGTCATTCGGTCGCGGTCCCCTCGGGCGGCGCGGCCAGCGGCTGGCGCGTGGGGATCAGGAAATGCCCGGTCGCCTGCGCGAACAGCCGCGCGCGGTTGTCCTGCCAGGCCTCGACATGGACCGAGGCATAGCGCCGCCCCGAGCGGTTGACCCGGGCCCGGGCATAGGCATCGCGCGGCAGGCCCGAGCGCAGGTAATCCACGGTGAAATCAATGGTCTTCGGCAGGCGCGGCAGGTGCTGCGCATCCAGCGCCCGGGGGTCGAGCGTGCCTTTCTCCATCTCTTCCCAGAGCATGGACCAGCTCAGCTCGATCATCGCCGTGATCTCGAGGAAAGCCGAGGTCACACCGCCATGGATCGCGGGCAGGAAGGGATTGCCGATCAGCTTCTCGTCGAAGGGCAGGGTCGCGGTCAGCTCGTCGCCACGGCGGTCGAACTGGATCCCCAGCCACTGGACATAGGGAATGCCGCCGATCAGCGCCTTCAGCGCGCTGTCGCGGCGCTGCTTGACGACCTGCACGGGCTCGGGCTTCGCGCGGCTCACTTGCCGCCCTCCCGCGTGACGCTTTCCATGGTGAAGGCGCCCGAGGCGGTGGCGACCGGCAGGCCCTCGTCCTCGTCATGGGCGGTGGCGCGGACGAAGGCGACGGTGCGGCTGGCGTGGAAACACTCGGCCCGGGCGATGATCCGCTGGCCGGGCTTCGCCGCCCGCATGTAATCGATGCGCAGGTCCAGCGTCGCGGTGCCCCGTGCCCCCGGATAGGACATGACGGCGGCGCCGCAGCAGGTGTCCATCAGCGCCGAAACCGCGCCCCCGGCGATGACCCCGGTGGCCGGATCGCCGATGAACCGCGCGTCATAGGGCATGGAAATCACCGCCCGCCCCTCGCCGATCTCCTCCAGCTGCATGCCCAGCGCCCGCGAATGCGGGATCGCCTCGATGAAACGCTGCGCGGGAGAGGGGTCGGTCATGGGATGTCCTGCCTGTGGCTCGCGCCCCCAGCCTTGGCGCGATCCGGCCCCCTTGGCAAGGCCCCGGTGAGGCGCGCCAAGGCGGTTGCACCCGCCCCGGCCGCGCCTTACGCTGCGACAGCCGCCACCGAGCGCGGCTATTCCTGTGAGTGAGGCCGCAGCCGGGCAATGAGCGAATCGAGACTGTCGTTCAAGGAGATGTGCGCGCGTTTCGACGTGACGCCGCGCACGCTGCGCTACTACGAATACATCGAACTGCTGACCCCTGAGAAGGAAGGCCGCAACCGCTTCTACGGCCCGCGCGAGGTGGCCCGGATGACGCTGATCCTGCGCGGCCGCCGATTCGGCTTCGCGCTGGAGGAGCTGCGGCAATGGCTGCTGATCTATGAAAAGCAGGGCACCAAGCCGCAATTCGAGGCCTTCGTCGGCATGGCCGACCGCCAGCTGGGCGAACTGACCCGCCAGCGCGACGAGCTGGCGGTGACCATCGCCGACCTCAAGGCGTTGCGCGACGAGGTTGAACGGCTGGCGGCCGAGTCCTGAGCCGCGGCCGGGTGGAAGCGGGGGGCCAGCCCCCCGCACCCCCCGCTCAAGGGGGTTTTCCACCCCCTTGAGAAACCCCCGAGGTTTTTTGAGAACAAAGATGAAAGTTAAGAAGGCGTTAGGCCGCCTTCTTTGCGCGTCAAATATCCTCGGGGGGTGAATTGGCCGTCAGGCCAAGAGGGGGGCAGACGGCCCCCCTTCTTGCGGCGCGGCGGAACGCCGCGCCGCTGGTCGCCCGAGGCGCCCGCGACAGCGGGCAACGAGGGCGAAACCTCTCAGAACTCGACCCCGGCCTGCGCCTTGATCCCCGACCGGAACGGGTGCTTCACCAGCGTCATCTCCGTCACCAGATCGGCCAGCTCGATCACCTCGGGCTTGGCGTTGCGGCCGGTCAGCACGACATGCGTCATCTCGGGCTTTTCGTCGCGCAGGAAGGCCACCACCTCGGCCACGTTGAGATAATCGTAGCGCAAAGCGATGTTGATCTCGTCCAGCAGCACCATGCGGATCGCGGGGTCGCGGATCAGCTCCTTCGCCTTGTCCCAGCCGCGCCCGGCGGCGGCGATGTCGCGTTCCTTGTCCTGCGTCTCCCAGGTGAAGCCCTCGCCCATGGCATGGAACTGGCACAGATCGCCGAAATGAGTGGTCAGCAGGCGCCGCTCGCCGGTATCCCAGCTGCCCTTGATGAACTGCACCACGGCGCAGGGCATCCCGTGGGCGATCGCCCGCAGGATCATCCCGAAGCCGGAGGACGACTTGCCCTTCCCCGGCCCGGTATGGACGATGACCAGCCCCTTCTCGCCCTGCCGCGCTTCCTTCATCCGGTCGCGCGCGGCCTTGATTTTCTGCATCTTCTCGCGGTGCTTCCCGGCCCCGCTGTCGTCCCCGTCCGTCATCCGTCGCATCCTTGCTTGACTTGAAAGCCCCCGCAGCGCATGTCCGCAGGGTTGGTGCCTGTCCTCCGGGGCAGGTGAAAAGGGAATGCGTACCCGGGTCAAGCCCAAGTCGGCCTGGACGGAAAGCGCAGCCGCCCCCGCGACCGTGACCGGAGGGGTTGCCCGAAGCCACTGGCGAATGCCGGGAAGGCGGGCTGCCGCAGGGAAACCTGGACTCCGCAAGCCGGGAGACCTGCCAGCGCCGAGAGACAACCAGCCGGACGGGGTGTGCCGGTGACGGGTCCTGTTCCGGGCTCCGCGCACGCACCCTGCCAGAAAGTGCCCGATGGCCGAGACGGTCGAACTTCTGGTCTGCGTGACCTGCCGCTATCGCGACGAACGCGACCCCGACCCCGAGGCGCCGCGTCCGGGCCTAATGCTCGCCGACGCGCTGGAGGGGCGGGTGCCCGAGGGCGTGGTGCTGACGCGCACCGAATGCCTGTCGAACTGCACCCGTGGCTGCACCGTGGCGCTGCGCGCGCCCGGCGCCTGGACCTATGTCTATGGCAATTTCGCCCCCGATCAGGCCGAAATCCTGCTCGACGGCGCCGCCCGCTATGCCGCCGCGCCGCAGGGGCTGATCCCCTGGCGCGAGCGCCCCGAACATCTGCGCAAGAACTGCATCGCCCGTATCCCGCCGCTGGAGGCCTGAATGACCGATCTGAACAAAACCCCCGTCACCATCGTCACCGGCTTCCTCGGCTCGGGCAAGACCACGCTGATCTCGCACCTGATCCGCAACGCGGGCGGGCGGCGGCTGGCCGTGGTGGTCAACGAATTCGGCACGCTGGGCGTCGATGGCGAGATCCTGAAGGGCTGCGCCATCCCCGATTGCCCCGAGGAGAACATCGTCGAACTGGCCAATGGCTGCATCTGCTGCACGGTGGCCGATGATTTCGTGCCAACCGTCGAGGCCCTGCTGGCCATGGAGCCGCGCCCCGACCACATCCTGATCGAGACCTCGGGCCTGGCCCTGCCGAAACCGCTGCTCAAGGCCTTCGACTGGCCGGCGATCCGCTCGCGCATCACCGTGGACGGGGTGATCGCCCTGGCCGATGCCGAGGCGGTGGCGGCCGGGCGTTTCGCCCCCGATGTGGCCGCCGTCGATGCCCAGCGCGCGGCGGATGAATCGATCGACCACGAGACGCCCTTGTCCGAAGTGTTCGAGGACCAGATCTCCTGCGCCGATGTGGTGCTGCTGACCAAGGCCGATCTGGCCGGGCCGGAGGGGATCGCCGCTGCCCGCGCCGTCATCGCCGCCGAGGCGCCGCGCCCGCTGCCGGTGGTCGAAGTGACCGAAGGCGCGGTCGATCCGCGGGTGATCCTGGGCCTCGGCGCCGCGGCCGAAGATGACATCGCCGCCCGCCCCTCGCATCACGATGGCCATGACGACCACGAGCACGACGATTTCGACACCATCGTGGTGGAGCTGGGCGAGGTGGCCGACATGGCCGCGCTCTGCGCGAAGATCGAGCAGATGGCGCGCGACCTCGATATCCTGCGGGTGAAGGGCTATGTCGCCGTGACCGGCAAGCCGATGCGCGGGCTGGTGCAGGCGGTGGGCGCGCGCGTCCGGCACCAGTTCGACCGGGCCTGGAAACCGGGCGAGGCGCGACAGACCTCTCTGGTGGTCATCGCCGAGCATGACCGCATCGACGAGGCGGCAATCAAGGCTGCTCTGGGTCTCTGATGCACGTCCTCTTCCGCGAAAGCCACGGGCTCGAGGAGACGGCAACACCGCAGGATCTGGGGCAGTCGCCCGCGGATCTGGTGGTGCTGTCGTTCTCCGATTCCGACCTCGGCGCTTTCGCGGAAGGGTTCCACCGGGCCCGTAGGATGGGCAATATTGCCCATCCTACCCTGCGCCTCGCCAATCTCGCCGCGCTGAAGCATCCGCTTTCGGTTGACACCTATCTGGAGACGACGCTGGAGGGCGCCAAGGGCGTGCTGATCCGGCTGATCGGCGGCGTGCCCTATTGGTCCTATGGCCTGCAGCAGCTGCAGGCGCTGGCCAGCCGCACCGGCCTTGCGCTGGCCGTCCTGCCCGCCGATGGCCGCCCCGATCCGCAGCTTGATGCGATCAGCACGCTGCCCGTCTCCACGCTGCGCCGCTTGCAGCATCTCTGCGATCAGGGCGGGGCGGTGGCGGCGCAGGCGGCGCTCCAGCAATTCGCGCTGGCCTGCGGCCTCTACGCCCCGCCGGTGCGCGGCATCCGCGCCCTGCCCGAAGTCGGCGGCTGGACGCCGGAGGGGGTGCATTGCCCGGCGGCGCTCAGCTTCGGCACCCGCCCCCGGGTCCTGCTCACCTTCTACCGCGCCTATCTGACCGCCGCCGATACCGAACCCTTGGAGGCCATCGCCCGGGCCTTCGACGAAGCCGGTTACGACGTGGCCGGCCTCTTCGCGCCCTCGCTGAAGGCGCCCGGCGCGCGGGGCTGGCTGGAGCGTTGGGTGAAACACCTCGCCCCCGCCGCCATCGTCAACGCTACCGCCTTCAGCGCAAGGGACGGCGGGGCCTCGCCCCTCGACGTCGCGGGGGTGCCGGTGTTTCAGGTGGCGCTCGCCACCAACCCGCGCGCGGCCTGGGAATCGTCCGACCGGGGCCTCTCGCCCGCCGATCTGGCCATGCATGTGGTGCTCCCCGAGGTGGACGGGAGGATCTTCGGCTCCGTCGTCAGCTTCAAGGGCGCCTCGGACCCCGACCCGGACCTCGAATTCGCCCGCATCCACCACCGCGCCGAGCCCGAGCGCATCGCGGCCCTGGTCGAGCGGGTCCGCGGCTGGCACCGGCTCGCCACCGCGCCCAGGGCGCAGATCCGCCCGGCGCTGGTGCTCTCCACTTATCCCGGCAAGTCCTGGCAGATGGCGCATGCGGTGGGGCTGGATGCGCTGGCCTCGGCCGGGGCGATTCTGGAGGCGCTCGGCACTGAGGGCTACACCACCGCCCCCGCCGATCCCAAGGCGCTGGAAACCGCCGGCATCGACTGGTCGCTTTTCGATTACCGCCTCGCGCTGGCCTCCCTGCCGCAGGATTTGCAGGAGGACATTCACCTTGCCTGGGGCGATCCCGAGGAGGACGCCGCGCTGATCGACGGCGCCTTCCGCTTCGGCGCGATCCGCGCCGGTAACGCCCTGATCGCCCTGCAACCCGAACGCGGGCAGGTCACCGCCCGGGACGCCGATTACCATGACGTGGCCAAGGTCCCCTGCCACGCCTATGTCGCCTTCTACCTCTGGCTCAGGCAGCAGGCCGATGCGCTGATCCATATCGGCGCCCATGGCACGCTGGAATGGCTGCCGGGCAAATCCGTGGCCCTGTCGGACCAATGCTGGCCCGAGGCACTGACCCGGGGCCTGCCGCTCCTTTACCCGTTCATCGTCAACGACCCGGGCGAGGCGGCGCAGGCCAAGCGGCGCTTGGGCGCAGTGACGCTGGGCCATGTCCCCCCGCCCCTGACCGAGGCGCAGGCGGGCGCGGGCACCACCCGGCTGGAGGCGCTGCTCGACGAATTCTCCAACGCCGACGGGCTCGACCCCGCGCGGCGCGACCGGCTGCAGCAGGACATCCGCACCGAGGCGCAGGCGCTGGGGCTGGAGGATGAGCTGGGCCTCACCAAGGCCACCTCTCTCGCCGAGGCGATCACCCGCATCGACCGTTTCGTCTGCGACGTGAAGGAAAGCCAGTTCGGCGAGGGGCTGCATGTCTTCGGCACGGGCGAGCATGGGGCCGCGGAAATGCAGGGGCTGATGACGGCGCTCAGGGGCGGGTTCGTCGCGCCCGGCCCCTCGGGCTCGCCCTGGCGGGGGCGTAAGGATGTGCTGCCCACCGGGCGGAACCTGTTCACCACCGATCCCCGCACCGTGCCGTCCCGCGCCGCCCATGCCCAGGGCGTGACCCTGGCCGAGGAGCTGGTGCGCCGCCACCTGCAGGACCATGGCGAGTTTCCGCAGGGGCTGGTGATCGACCTCTGGGGCAGCGCCACGATGCGCACGGCCGGCGAGGAATTCGCCATGGCGCTGCATCTCATTGGGGCGAAGCCGGTCTGGGACGGGGACAGCGGGCGGGTCTCGGGCGTGGAGATCCTGCCGATTGCCGAACTGGACCGGCCGCGCCTCGATGTGACCCTGCGGGTGAGCGGTCTCTTCCGCGATGTGTTCCCGGAACTGTCGGCGCTGTTTGCCACCGCCATCCGGGCGCTGGCCGGGCGCGACGAGGCGCCGGACTGGAACCCCTATGCCGGCCGCGAGGATCTGAGCCGGGTCTACGGGCCGAAGCCCGGGACCTATGGCCTGAACATGGGCGAGACGCCCGATACCTATACCGAAGACGCGCGCAAGGCCGCCGGTGAGGCCTGGCTCGCGGCCTCGTCGCACGCGCTGGACACGGGCGCGGAGGATGCCGAGGGGCTGAAGGCCCGGGTCCGCCACGCCGACGCCTTCGTCCATCTTCAGGACCTGCCGGAAACCGACCTGCTGCTGGCCGCGGACTATGCCGCGCATGAGGCCGGCTTCGCCGCGGCCCAGCAGATCACCGGCGGCAAGGCCGCGCTCTATCACCTCGACGCCACCGACCCCGCGCGGCCCCGGGCCCGCAGCCTGACCGAGGAGCTGGCCCGCGTGGTCCGCGCCCGCGCCGCCAATCCGAAATGGATCGACGGCATGATGAACCACGGCTTCCGGGGCGCGGCCGAGATTGCGGCGACACTGGACCATCTCGGCGCCTTCGCCCATCTCGCCGCCGCCGTGCCGCCGCAGCTTTTCGACCTTTACCACGAGGCGACGCTAGGTCGGGCCGAGGTCCGCGCGTTCCTCGAAAAGGAGAACCCGCAGGCGCTGGCCGCCATGGAGGCGCGCTTTGCCGACTTGCACCGCGCCGGCCTCTGGTCCACACGGAGGAATTCGATCCTGGCGGGGCTGAACCCATGAGTTTCGAGGTCAAGGGCTGGTGTCCCGGCGCGCTGCGGCCGATGCTGTCGGGCGACGGCTATGTGGTGCGCGTGCGGCCCCGGCTGGCGGAACTGAGCGCGGCGCAGGCGCTGGGCCTCTGCGCCGCGGCCGAGGAATTCGGCGCGGGGCTGATCGACCTGACCAACCGGGCGAACTTGCAGGTCCGGGGGGTCGCGGCCGGGGCGCTGCCCGCGCTGCTGGCGGACCTGACCCGGCTGGGGCTTGTCGACACCGATGTCGAGACCGAGGGCCGCCGCAACATCCTCGTGGCCCCGACCTGGGCCGAGGGCGACGATACCCACCGCCTGACGCTGGCGCTGCTGGACCGGCTGGGCGAGCTGCCCGACCTGCCGCCCAAGCTGGGCTTTGCCATCGACGCGGGACCGGGGCCGAAGCTGCGCGACACGCCCGCCGATTTCCGCATCGAACGCGGCAGCCATCGCGGGCTGATCCTGCGGCCCGAGGGCTATCCGCTGGGCCTGCCGCTGCTGCCGGGGACCGAGATCGACACGCTGATCCGGCTTTGCGACTGGTTCGTGACCTCGGGCGGGGCCGAGGCCGGGCGCATGGCCCGTCACCACGCCCCCCTGCCCGCCTGGGCCGAACCCACGCTTGCCCCGGCGGCACGGCGCCTGCCGCTGCGGCCCGGGCCGCATGCGCTGGGGGCGATCCATGGCGCGGCCTTCGGGCAGATCCAGGCCGCCGACCTCGCCGCCGCGATCCTGGACAGCGAGGCCAGCGCGATCCGCGTCACGCCCTGGCGGGTGCTGCTGCTCCTTGACGCCACGCCCGGGCCGCGCGCCGGGCTCCTGTGGAACCCCGAGGCGCCTGACCTGCGCGTCGATGCCTGCCCCGGCGCGCCCTTCTGCCCGCAATCCAGTGTCGAGACCCGCGCGCTGGCACTGGCGCTGGCGCCCCATGTCAAAGGCCGCCTGCATGTCAGCGGCTGCGCCAAGGGTTGCGCCCGCCCCGGCTCGGCGGATGTCGTCATCACCGGCGAAAACGGCGCATACGGCGTGGCGCTGAACGCCCGCGCGGGCGATCCCCTGACCCATCACGGGCTGAGCGCCGAGCAGGTGCGCGCCCATTTCGGAGCCTCCTGAATGCCCTGGACCTATGAAACCGACGGCGCCGCGATCTACCGGCAGAGCTTTGCCACGATCCGCGCCGAGGCCGACCTCGCCCGATTCGACCCTGACGAAGAACAGGTCGTGGTCCGCATGATCCATGCCGCGGGGATGGTCGGGCTGGAGCAATACGTGAAGATGTCGCCGGGGTTCGTGACCGCCGCGCGGGGGGCGCTGGAAGCGGGCGCGCCGATCCTCTGCGACGCGCGGATGGTGTCGGAGGGCGTGACGCGCTTCCGCCTGCCGGCCGAGAATGCGGTGATCTGCACCCTGCATGACCCCTCGGTGCCCGAGATGGCCAAGGCCATGTCCAACACCCGCTCGGCCGCGGCGCTGGAACTCTGGCGCCCGCATCTGGCGGGGGCCGTGGTGGCCATCGGCAACGCGCCGACCGCGCTTTTCCACCTGCTGAACATGCTGGAAGACCCCGATTGTCCGCGCCCGGCGGCGATCATCGGCTGCCCGGTGGGCTTCGTGGGCGCCATGGAATCGAAAGACGCGCTCTGGCAGGTGCAGCCGGTGCCGTCCTGCATCGTCGAGGGGCGGCTGGGCGGCTCGGCCATCACCGTCGCGGCGGTGAACGCCATCGCGAGCCGCAAGGAATGACCGGCACGGTGCATGGTGTGGGCCTCGGCCCCGGGGCGGCGGATCTGATGAGCGTGCGGGCCGACCGGCTGGTCCGGGGCACGCGCCACATCGCCTATTTCCGCAAGGCCGGGCGGATGGGTCAGGCGCGAAAGATCGTCGATGGGATGCTGAGGGCCGATGTGGTCGAGATCCCGATGGATTACCCGGTCACCACCGAGATCCCGCTGGAGGATCCGCGCTATGCCGCGACTCTTTCGGGTTTCTACGAAGAAGTGACCGCACCCCTGCGCGCGCTGGCCGAGGCTGGCGAGGATGTGGTGGTGCTGGCCGAGGGCGATCCGTTCTTCTACGGCTCGTTCATGCATCTCTACACCCGGCTCGCGCCCTTCGTGCCGGTGCGCATCGTGCCCGGGATCACCGGCATGACCGCCGCCTGGGCGGCGACCGGTGCGCCGATCACCTGGGGCGACGATGTGCTGACCGTGGCCCCGGCGACCCTGCCCGAGGCCGCGCTGACCGCAAGGATCGCCGGGACCGACGCGCTGGTGGTGATGAAGATCGGCCAGAACCTGGACAAGCTGAAACGCGCGGTGGAACTGGCCGGGCGGATGGGGGACGCCTGGCTGGTCGAATACGCGGCGATGGCAGGCGAGCGGGTGCGCAAGCTCGCCGAGGTGGAGGCCGCGCCCTATTTCTCGATCGCGCTGATCCATGGGCAGGGGCGGCGGCCATGAGCGCGATGCCAGCGAAAGTGGGCACCGGTTTCGCGTCCGGCATCGCGCCAGACAGAAATGGTTGGGTAGTCGTGGCGGGGCTCGGCCCGGGACGCGAGACTTTGGTGACGCCCGAGGTCGAGGCGGCTTTGGCCGAGGCCACGGATGTGGTGGGCTATATCCCCTATGTCGCCCGGGTGGCCCCGCGCGAGGGGCTGACCTTGCACCCCTCGGACAACCGGGTGGAGCTGGACCGCTCGCGTCACGCGCTGGAGATGGCGGCGGCGGGGCGGAAGGTGGTGGTGGTTTCCTCGGGCGATCCCGGCGTCTTCGCCATGGCCTCGGCGGTGTTCGAGGCGCTGGAGGCGGGGCCTCTGGCCTGGCGCGCGCTGGAGATCCGGGTGCTGCCCGGCATCACCGCCATGCTGGCGGCGGCGGCGGCGGCGGGCGCGCCTTTGGGCCATGATTTCTGCGCCATCAACCTCAGCGACAACCTGAAACCTTGGGCGCTGATCGAGAAGCGGCTGAGGCTGGCGGCCGAGGCCGATTTCGCCATGGCCTTCTACAACCCCCGCTCGAAATCCCGGCCCGAGGGCTTTGCCCGGACACTCGAGGTGCTGAACGAGACCTGCCGCGACGCGCGCCCGGTGCTGTTCGCGCGCGCCGTGTCCACGCCCGAGCAGAGCCTGCGCATCGTGCCCCTGCCCGACTGCACCCCCGAGATGGCGGATATGCGGACCATGGTCATCGTCGGCAATTCGGCGACGCGGGTGATCGAGGGGCCGGCGGGGCCGTGGCTTTATACCCCGAGATCGGCGTGAGAGGGGTTTCGCCCTCAGCGCCCGCTGTCGCGGGCGCCTCGGGCGACCAGCCGGGGGGGCGCTGCCCCCCCGGACCCCCCCGGGATACTTTCAGAACAAAGATGGGGTCAGGCGGTAACGAAGCGCAGGACCTCGTCCGGGTCGTGGGTTTCGCGGCGCGGGGGGAGTTGCGGGCGGTCGATCATCAGGACCGGCAGGTGCAGGGCGCGGGCGGCCTGAAGTTTCGAGACCGAGCCCTTGCCGCCGGCGTTCTTGGCGACGATCAGCTCGATCTTGTTGTCGCGCATCAGGGTCTGGTCGGCCTCGGCGCTGAAGGGGCCGCGGTCGACGGTGACGGTGTGATGCGGCAGCGGCGGGGTTTCCGAGGGTTCGTCCACCAGACGGAGCAGGTAATGGTGCTGGGGCTGGGCGGCGAAGTCGGCGAGATGCATGCGGCCGATGGCCAGCATGACGCGCTTCGGCGGGCCGGCGAGCGCAGCGACCGCCGCCGCCATGTCGGGCACGCGCTGCCAGTCGTCGCCGGGGCCCGGTTCCCAGGCGGGGCGGGTCAGGGCGATCAGCGGCGTGCCGGTCGCGGTGCAGGCGGCGACGGCATTGCCGCTCATCTGCGCGGCGAAGGGGTGGGTCGCGTCGATCACACGGGTGATCTGGTGGTCTTTCAGGTATCGGATAAGCCCCGGCACGCCGCCGAAACCGCCGATGCGGACCGGGATCGGTTGCGGTTTCGGGCGCTCGACCCGACCCATGTAGGAGAGCGTCGCCGGCAGGCCGAGATCGGCCAGGCGGCGAGCCATGGCGCTCGCTTCCATCGTGCCACCGAGGAGAAGGATGTTGGGCATGGCTGACACTCCGTGGCTGACGATCCTGGGTCTGGGCGAGGATGGCCCCGAGGGGCTGACTGACGCAAGCCGGGCGGCGCTGCAAGAGGCCGAGGTGGTGATCGGGCCGCCGCGGCATCTGGCGCTGCTGCCGGATCTGGCGGCGGAGCGGGTGGCATGGCCGGTGCCTTTCGCCGAGGGTCTGCCGCTGCTCATGGCGATGCGCGGGCGGCGGGTGGTGATGCTGGCCTCGGGCGATCCCTTCTGGTTCGGGGCCGGAACGGTGGTGACGAAGGCGCTGGAGCCCGGGGAATGGGTGGCCTTGTCGGGGCCGTCCTGCTTTTCGCTGGCGGCGGCGCGGTTGGGCTGGGGGCTGGAGGGGGTGGCCTGTCTGGGGCTGCACGCAGCGCCCGTGACGCGGTTGCGGCCCTTGCTGGCGCCGGGGGCGCGGGCGGTCGTGACGCTGCGCGACGGGGCGGCGGTGGGGGAGCTGGCCGGCTGGCTGGCGGGCGAGGGGTTCGGGGCCACCGAGCTGGTGGTGCTGGAGGCTTTGGGCGGGCCACGCGAGCGGGTCCGGCGGGTGACGGCCGGGGGCTATGCGCTGGCGGATGTGCAGCATCCGGTGGCGGTGGCGATTTGCGTGGCGGGGACGGGCGCGGTGCTGGGCGCGGCCTCGGGGCGCGGGGACGAATGGTTCGCGCATGACGGGCAGATCACCAAGCGGCCGGTGCGGGCGCTGGCCCTGTCGGCGCTGGCGCCGCGGCCGGGGGAGTTGCTGTGGGACATCGGCGCGGGCTCGGGCTCCATCGGGATTGAGTGGTTGCTGTGCCATCCGACGACCCGGGCCATCGGGTTCGAGGCCGATCCGGGCCGGGCGGCGCGGGCGCGGGAGAATGCGCTCAGGCTGGGGGTTGAGCGGCTGGTGGTGGCCGAGGGGCGGGCGCCGTCGGTGCTGGAAGGCCAGCCGCTGCCGGATGCGGTGTTCATCGGCGGGGGGCTGTCGGAGGCCCTGCTGGCGCAGCTTTTCGGGCTGCTGCCCAAGGGGACGCGGCTGGTCGCCCATGCGGTGACGCTGGAATCCGAGGCGCTGCTGGCGCTCTGGCACGGGGCGAAGGGCGGGAGCCTGTTGCGGGTGGAACTGGCCGAGGCGGGGGCGCTGGGCTCGCGGCGCGGCTGGAAAGCGGCCTATCCCATCGTGCAATGGAGCGTGGTGCTGTGAGGGTCGCGGGGGGATGGTGCGCTGAAGCGCACCCTCCGCGGCGGCGGGTGGCGGGATGATCGTGGCGGGGTTCGGGTTTTCTTCGCGTGCGACGCTGGACTCGCTGCAAGGCGCGCTGGCCGCGACCGGCGGGGCGCCGGATGCGCTGGCCACGCTCGCCGACAAGGCCTCGGCGCTGGCGCCATTGGCCCTGTCGCTGAACCTGCCGCTGATCCCGGTTGCGGGGCCCCTGCCTGAAACGCTCACCCAATCCGAGCGGAGCCGGGAGGCCCGCGGCACCGGCTCGGTCGCCGAGGCCTGCGCGCTTGCCGCGGCCGGTCCCGGCGCGTATCTGCTGGGGCCGCGCGCCGTCTCGCCCGACCGGCTCGCGACCTGCGCCCTTGCCGAAGGAGGCCAAGCATGACCGTCCATTTCGTCGGCGCCGGACCCGGCGCGCCGGACCTGCTGACGCTGCGGGGCCGCGACATCATCGCTGCCGCGCCCGTCTGCCTCTATGCCGGGTCACTGGTGCCCGAGGCGATCCTCGGCCATTGCCCGGAGGGCGCGCGGATCGTCAACACGGCGCCCCTGTCGCTGGACCAGATCATGGAGGAGATCGCCGCGGCCCATGCCGAGGGCAAGGATGTGGTGCGGCTGCATTCGGGCGATCTGTCGGTCTATTCGGCGATGGGCGAGCAGTTGCGGCGCCTGCGCGAGCTGGGCATTCCCTATAGCGTGACGCCGGGCGTGCCCGCTTTCGCCGCCGCCGCCGCCGCGCTGGGGGCGGAGCTGACGCTGCCGGGGCTGGCGCAATCGGTGGTGCTGACCCGGACGCCGGGGCGGGCGAGCGCCATGCCCGAGGGCGAGACGCTGGCGAATTTCGCGGCGACCGGGGCGACGCTCTGCATTCACCTGTCGATCCATAATCTGGAGCGGAGTGTCGCGGATCTGGTCCCGGCCTATGGCAGCGACTGCCCGGTGGCGGTGGTCTGGCGGGCGACCTGGCCCGAGCAGCGGATCGTCCGGGGGACGCTGGGGACCATCGAGGGGCTGGTCGCGGGCTCGATGGAGCGGACGGCGCTGATCCTGGTGGGGCCGGCGCTGGCGGCCGAGGGGTTCGAGGAGAGCTGCCTCTATGCCGTCGATTACGACCGCCGCTTCCGGCCGCAATCGGCGGAGTCGGTCTATGCGGGGTCGAAGGAATGAAGGGGATCCTCGTCTCGGCGCCCGCCTCGGGCACCGGCAAGACCACGGTCATGCTGGGGCTGCTCAGGGCGTTGAGCGAGGACGGGTTGCGGGTGCAGCCCTTCAAATCGGGGCCCGATTACATCGACCCGGCCTTTCACCGGGCGGCGGCGGGGCGGGCGTCCTTCAACCTCGACAGCTGGGCGATGGGCGAGGGGCTGCTGGGCGCCATCGCGGCGCAGGCGGAGGGCGCCGATCTGGTGGTGGCCGAGGGCTCGATGGGGCTTTACGACGGCGTGGCCTTCGCGGGCGCCACCGGGCACGGGTCGTCGGCCGAGACGGCGGCGCTGATGGGCTGGCCGGTGGTGCTGGTGGTCGATGTCTCGGGCCAGGCGCAATCGGCGGCGGCGGTGGCTTTGGGATTCAAGGCGTTCCGGCCGGACCTGCCGTTTGCGGGCGTGATCCTCAACCGCTGCGCCAGCCCAAGGCACGAGCGGCTGGCGCGGCTGGGGATGGAGGAGGCGGGCATCCCGGTGCTGGGCGTCCTGCCCCGGCGCGGCGATCTGGCGCTGCCCGAGCGGCATCTGGGGCTGGTGCAGGCGGTTGAGCATCCCGATCTGGAGGTGGCGATCGCCGGTTATGCGGCCTTCCTGCGGGCCCATGTCGATCTGGCGGCGATCGTCAGGGCGGCGGATGGGCGAATCGCCCATCCTACGGCGGCGTTGCGCGTGACGCCCCCGGCGCAGCGCATCGCCTTGGCGCAGGACGCGGCCTTTTCCTTCGCCTATCCGCATCTGGTCGAGGGCTGGCGGCGGGCCGGGGCCGAGATCCTGCCCTTCTCGCCGCTGGCCGACGAGGCGCCGCCCGAGGCGGATCTGGTCTGGCTGCCGGGCGGCTATCCCGAACTGCACGCAGGCGTTCTGGCCGGGGCCGAGCGGTTCCGGGCCGGGTTGCGGCGCCATGCCGAGGGAAAGCCGGTGCATGGCGAATGCGGGGGTTACATGGCCTTGGGCGAGGCGCTGGTCGACAAGGCGGGGGTGCGGCACCCGATGGCGGGGCTTCTGGGGCTGGTCACCAGTTACGAGAAAAGGAAGATGCATTTGGGCTATCGGCGGGCCGAGCTGGTAGCGGGGATGCCGGGCTTCGGGCCGGGGGCGGTGCTGCGGGGGCATGAGTTCCATTATTCGACGATCCTCGACCAGCCGGATGCGGGACTGGCGCGGGTGACGGATGCCGAGGGCGCTTCGGTGGTGGAAACGGGATCGGTCCGGGGGCGGGTTTCGGGCACGTTCTTCCATCTGATTGCGGAGGATGCGGGATGAGGGTTGCCGGGGTCGGCGGGAGGGAATCCCGACCTGCGCGTCGCTGCGATGTGGCGCCCTGTGACCGGCGGCGGACGGGGGGCGCTGCCCCCCGCGCGCGGCAGATGCCGCGCTCCCCCCGGGATATTTGCGGCGCAAAGAAGACGGAGGCCGGGCGATGAGCGGGTTCGTGAGCTTCGTCGGATCGGGGCCGGGCGACCCGGATCTGTTGACCGTCAAGGCGGTGAAGCGGCTGAAGGCGGCGGAGGCGGTCCTGTTCGACGACCTCTCGGCCGGGCCGATCCTGGAGCTGGCGGGACCGGGGGCCGAGCTGGTCGCCGTGGGCAAGCGGGCCGGGCGTCCCTCGCCCAAGCAGGACCATGTGAGCCGCCTGCTGGTCGATTACGCGCAGGCGGGTATGAAGGTCGTGCGGCTGAAATCCGGCGATCCGGGCATCTTCGGCCGGCTGGAGGAGGAGATCACCGCGCTGCGCGAGGCCGGGATCCCGTTCGAGATCGTGCCGGGTGTCACCTCGGCCTCGGCGGCGGCGGCGGCGGCGGGGATCCCGCTGACCCGGCGGCTGGAGGCGCGGCGGGTGCAATTCGTCACCGGCCATGACGTGACCGGCGCCCTGCCCGAGGGGCTGAACCTGGCGGCGCTGGCCGATGGGAAGGCGACGACCGTGGTCTTCATGCCGAAACGCACCTTCGCCCGGCTGGCCGAGATGCTGCTGGCGGCGGGCCTGCCGGGCGAGACCCCGGCGCTGCTGGCGGAAAACGTCAGCCACCCCGACCAACGGCTGACCCGCGCCACGGTGGCAACGCTGGCCGAGACGCTGGCGGGGGCCGATCCGCGGGCGGCGGGGCTGATCCTTTACGGGCCGCTGGCCGAATGAAGATCACGCTCTGCACCAGTTGCGCGCTGGGACGCGGGGGATTTGCCGAGACCCTCGGCGAGGCGCTGGCGGCCCAAGGCATCGCCGCCGAGATCGCCGCCGCCGAATGCCTGTCGGGCTGCACGCGCCCCTCCTCGATCGCCTTCCGGGCGCCGGGCAAGACCGCCTATCTGTTCGGCGAGCTGACCGAAGACGACCTGCCGGACCTGCTGACCTTCGCGCGGCTTTACAGCGCCTCGGCCGACGGGACCTTCGCCGATGCCCGCCCGCTGGGCAGGCTGCGCTTCAAGGCAATGGCCCGCATCCCCGGCTGAGCCCTGCCCCCTTGTCCGGGGCGCGAGCGGACGGGAAGCGGGTGGCTTTCGCGCCCTAAGCCCCCGCCGAATCCCGGCAAAGGTCGCGGCCGAGGCCTGACCGGTCGCGATCCGCCTTGACCCAGGGCACCGCTTCCGGCAAGGGTGAAAAGGTCAGGTGCCCCCCGATCGGGGCTGAAACGGGAACGGGGTGGAATGCCCCGGCCGCCCCCGCGACTGTCAGCGGAGAGCTGGCTGCCAACGCGCCACTGCCCATGGAAGGGTCGGGAAGGCGGCAGTCCGCAGCGACCCGCGAGCCAGGAGACCGGCCCGACACCAAACGCTGGTCGCCGTCGGAGGGACGGCAAGGAGAATGACATGAACGCTACCCAGACCAAGACCCAGTCGCTGCTGGCCCCCGTCCTCGGGATGGCGGTGATCGGCCTGACGATGCTGTTCGCCGTGGGCCATGCCCAGTCGGCGACCCTGCATGACGCGGCGCATGACATGCGTCACGCCACCGGCTTCCCCTGCCACTGAGGCAGCCCGGTCCCATGTTCCAGAAAATGATGACCGGCGCGTTGATCGCCGGGATCGGCGCGGGCTTGCTCGCGGCCGTTCTGCATTTCGCCTTCATCCAGAATTACATCCTGCTGGGTGAGCAATACGAAACCGGCGAGCTGGTGCATTTCGCGGCGCCCGAGGCGGCGGTCGCGACGCATGACCATGCCGAGGCCGCCGACCATGGCACGGCCGAGCCTGCCGCCTCCGACCACGGTGCCGCCGATCATGGCGCGCATGAGCACGGCGACGGCGAAACCTCGACCATCGAGCGCAACGCGCTGACCGTGGGCTTCACCGTGCTGCTCTACGTGGCCTATGGCATCATGCTGACCGTGGGCTTCGCCATCGCCGCGCAATTCGGCAAGCGGATCACCGCGACCGAGGGCGCGCTCTGGGGCCTTGCCGGTTTCGCCGCCTTCCAGCTTGCCCCCGGCATGGGGCTGGCGCCGGAACTGCCGGGCTCGGCCGCGGCGGATCTGGCGGCGCGTCAGGTCTGGTGGTGGTCGACGGTGGTGGCCACCGGGCTGGGCATCGCGCTCATCGCCTATGGCCGCTCGCTGATCGCCACGCTGGCGGGCGCCGCGCTGATCGCGGCGCCGCATGTGGTGGGCGCACCGCTGCTCGATGGCTATTACGGCTATGCCCCCACCGAGGTCGGCGCCATCTTCTCGTCCCGGGTGCTGGGCGTGGGGCTGGCGGTCTGGGTGGTGCTGGGCTGGCTGGCCGGGCGGCAATGGGACCGCAGCGGCGCGGCGGCATGATCGCGCTGGATCTGATCGGCATCGGCACCGGCAACCCTGAGCATGTGACGCTCGCGGCGATCCGGGCGATGCGCGAGGCCGATCTGATCCTCCTGCCCCGCAAGGGCGACGAAAAAAGCGATCTGGCGGACCTGCGCCGCCAGATCTGCACCGACCATCTGCCGGACCTGTCGCGGGTCGTGGAATTCGATCTGCCCCGGCGTGACGGCGAGACCCCCTATCTGGACGCGGTGAACGACTGGCACGATGCCATCGCCGGGGCATGGAAAGCGGCCATCGACACCCATCTGCCGGGCGGCGGGCGGGTGGCGCTGCTGGTCTGGGGCGACCCCTCGCTTTACGATTCGACCCTGCGGGTGGCGGCACGGCTCGGCCTGAAACCCCGTGTGGTGCCCGGCGTGACCTCGCTCTCGGTGCTGACCGCGGCGCATGCCATTCCCCTGAACGACCTGGCCGCGCCCGTGGTCATCACCACCGGGCGGCGCCTCAGGCAGGGCTGGCCCGAGGGCGCCGATACCGTGGCGGTGATGCTGGATCAGGGCGGCGCCTTCACCGCGCTGGACCCGACGGGCGTGACGATCCACTGGGGCGCCTATCTGGGCATGGAGCAGGAGGCGCTGATCGCCGGACCGCTGGCCGAGGCCGGGCCGCGGATCCTCGAGACCCGGGCGGCGCTCAGGGCCCGGCATGGCTGGATCATGGACATCTACCTGCTGCACCGTTGACAGACGGGGCGGCCCCGGCATCCTGTCTGCCGCAGGTCCGCCCATGCTCACCCCCGAGACAATCGCCTTCCTCACCGACCTCAAGGCCAACAAGACCGCGACGGGTTCGAAGCCCAGCGCCTGCGCTATGAGCGCGCGCTGGCCGGGCCCTCCCGGCTCTTCGCCGCCGAACTGGCCGACGGGCTGGCCGCGGCCAGCGGCGCGCCGGTCACCGCGCGGATCTACCGGCCGCACCGCGACCTGCGCTTTGCCCGCGACAAGACGCCCTATGACGCGCATCTGCACATCGGGTTTTCCGGCGCAGGCCCCGGCGCCTGGCTGGTCGGGCCGGAACCCGGGCGCCTGGTGATCGGCGATGGCGTGATGGGCTTTGATCCCGCCGCCCCGGGGCCGCTGGCGGGCCTGCGTCGCGGGACCTGAGGGCACTGGCCGGGATCATGGAGGAGATCAAGGCGCGCGACCTGCGCCTCGACTCGCCTGAGCTGAAACGCCTCCCCGCCCCCTGCCCCGCCGATCACCCGAGGGCCGATCTGCTGCGACGCAAATCGCTGCGGGTCCGGGACGAGGATTACGGGATGGACAGCGCCTTCGGCCCCGCCGCCCCCGCCCGCATCGCCGCCGCCCTGACGGCATTCGCGCCGCTCCACGCCTGGCTCCGCACCGCGCTCGCCTGACCGGCTGTGGAGGTGTTTCGCCCTCGTTGCCCGCTGTCGCGGGCGCCTTGGGCGACCAGCGGGGGGCATTCTGCCCCCCGGACCCCCCTGAGGATATTGGAAGAACGAAGAGGGGAAAGGGCGCCCGTGGCATCCGTCCCGCGGCCAGCATCCGGCGCGTCCGTCGGTGGGGTCAGGGCGCGCGCCTCGGGCTTTCATTCTGCCTCAAATACGCCCTTCCGACCGCGCCGCGGGGGCCGAGGCCGGGGTGGGGCGATTCGCCTCGTTTGGCCGAATCGCCTCGGCCAGAGGGGGCAGCGGCTGCCG
>NZ_QDDR01000022.1 GCF_003075525.1 Pararhodobacter aggregans
GCCCTCGTTGCCCGCTGCCGCGGGCGCCTCGGGCGACCAGCGGCGCGGCGTGCCGCCGCGCCGAAGAAGGGGGGCCGTCTGCCCCCCTCTTGGCCTGACGGCCAATTCACCCCCCGAGGATATTTAGAGCGCAAAGATGCAGGTTAAGAGGGCGTTACGCCGCCTTCTTTGCGCTTCAAATATCCTCGGGGGTTTCTCAAGGGGGTGGAAAACCCCCTTGAGCGGGGGGCGCGGGGGGCTGGCCCCCCGCATGTTCCAGCCCGGCCTCAGCCCCTCTTCTCGGCCGCCTTCGCCGCGTCCCAGAGCGCGTCCATTTCGGCCAGGTCGCTGTCCTCGGGGCGGCGCCCGTCGACGGCGAGGGCGGCTTCGATGGCGCGGAAGCGGCGGGTGAATTTGTCGTTGGCGGCGCGGAGCGCGGCTTCGGGGTCGATGTCGAGATGCCGCGCCAGATTGGCCATGACGAAAAGGAGATCGCCGTATTCCTCGAAGCGGTCCTCGGGCGCGGCCTCGGTCAGCTCGCGCGCCTCCTCGGCGATCTTGTCGACGACCTGGCCCACCTCGGGCCAGTCGAACCCGACCCGCGCCGCGCGGTTTTGCAGCTTGACCGCGCGGGTCAGCCCGGCATGCCCGACCGGCACGTCATCCAGCACCCCGGTCAGCGCCTTGGCCGCCCGTTCGCGGGCCTTGCGTGCTTCCCAGGCCTCGGTCTGGGCCGCGGCGCTGTCGATCACCTCGGCACCAAACACATGGGGGTGGCGCGCGACCATCTTGTCGGCGATGCCGCGCAGCACCTCGTCGAGGGTGAAATACCCGGCCTCTTCGGCCATCTGCGCGTGATAGACCGACTGGAACAGCAGATCCCCCAGCTCGCCCTTCAGCCCGTCCCAATCCTGCCGGGCAATGGCATCGGCGACCTCGTAGGCCTCCTCGATCGTATAGGGGGCGATGGAGGCGAAATCCTGCTCCAGATCCCAGGGACAGCCGCCCTCGGGCGCGCGGAGCCGGGCCATGATGCGGGCCAGACGGGGCAGCCCGCCCTCGGGATCGTGGATCAGCGGATCGTCGGCCATTGAAACCCCTCGAAGAAGCGCGGATGCTGGGCCCCTCTATCCCTCAGCCTGCCCCCGGAGTCCACATGCCCGTCCTGAACCGCATCGCCGATTACGCGCCCCAGATGACCGAATGGCGCCGCCATCTGCACCAGCACCCCGAAACCCGCTTCGACTGCCACCAGACCGCCGCCTTCATCGCCGAACGGCTGCGCGACTTCGGTGTCGATGAACTGCACGAGGGCATCGCCCAATCGGGGATCGTGGCGATCATCGAGGGGGAGGGCGCGGGGCCGACCATCGGCCTGCGCGCCGATATCGACGCGCTGCCGATCACCGAGGAGACGGGCGCGCCCCATGCCTCGACCGTGCCGGGCAAGATGCATGCCTGCGGCCATGACGGCCATACGGCCATGCTGCTGGGGGCGGCGAAATACCTGGCCGAGACGCGGAATTTCGCCGGCCGCGTGGCGCTGATCTTCCAGCCGGCCGAGGAATGGGGCGGGGGCGCCGAGGTCATGGTGCAGGAGGGGATCCTGGAGCGGTTCGGCATCGGCCAGGTCTATGCGCTGCACAACGCGCCGGGCGTGGCACTGGGCCGGTTCGAGGGGCGGGCGGGGCCGCTGATGGCGGCGGTCGACACGATGTATGTCACCGTCACCGGCCGCGGCGGCCATGGCGCCCATCCCGAGGATACGATCGACCCCGTCGCCGCCATCGTGCAGATGGTGAGCGCGCTGCAGACCGTGGTCAGCCGCAACCGCCGGGGGACGGATGCGCTGATCGTCTCGGTCACCCAGATCCACACCGGCTCGGCCGACAACATCATCCCCGAAAGCGGCTGGTTCTGCGCCACGATCCGCAGCTATGAGCCCGCCGTCCGCGACATGGCCGAGGCGCGCTGCACGGCCATCGTCGAGGGGGTCGCCGCGGCGATGGGCGTCAGCGCCGAGATCGCCTATGACCGCGGCTATCCGGCGACCATCAACCCCGAGGCCGAGACCGCCTTCGCGCTGGAAGTCGCCGCCGAAGTGGGCGCCGAGGCGGGCGATTGCGAGCCCAGCATGGGGGCCGAGGATTTCGCCTATATGCTGGAAAAGCGCCCCGGCGCCTATCTGTTCCTGGGGCAGGGCGAAGGGGCGGGGCTGCATCATCCGAAATACGATTTCAACGATGCCGTGGCGCCGGTGGGCGCCAGCTTCTTTGCCCGGCTGGTCGAACGGGCGCAGCCCCGGAGCTGAGGGCGCAAGAAAAAAGGGGGGCGGCTGCCCCCCTTTCCAAGTCCTGACGGCGTGGCGGTCAGAGCGCCGCCATCACCTCGTCCGAGGCTTCGAAATTGGCGGTCACGTTCTGCACGTCATCGTCGTCTTCCAGCATGTCGATCAGCTTCATCAGCTTCTGCATGCCGTCGAGGTCCAGTTCGGTCGTGGTCTGCGGCTTCCAGACGATCTTGGTCGAGTCCGATTCGCCCAGTGCCGCTTCCAGCGCCGAGGAGACCTCGCCGATATCCTCGAAGGCGCACCAGATCACATGGCCGTCCTCGCTGCTCTCCACATCGTCGGCGCCCGCCTCGATGGCGGATTCCATCACCGCATCGGCATCGCCCACCGTGGCCGGATAGATGATCTGCCCCATGCGGTCGAACATGAAACCGACCGAGCCGGTCTCGCCCAGGTTGCCGCCGTATTTGGTGAAGATCGAACGCACGTTCGAGGCGGTGCGGTTGCGGTTGTCGGTCATCGTCTCGACGATCACCGCCACGCCACCGGGGCCATAACCCTCGTAGCGGATTTCCTCATAGGTATCCGCGTCGCCGCCGGTCGCCTTCTTGATCGCGCGTTCGATGTTGTCCTTGGGCATCGACTGCGACTTGGCTTCCTTGATCGCCAGGCGCAGGCGGGGGTTCTTGTCGGGGTCAGGGTCGCCCATCTTCGCGGCGACGGTGATTTCCTTCGAGAACTTCGAGAACAGCTTCGAACGGGCGGCGTCCTGCCGCCCCTTGCGATGCTGGATGTTGGCCCATTTGGAATGGCCTGCCATGATGCGCTCCGGGTCTTCGTGGTCGGGCAGGCTATAGTCCAGTGAGGGGCTTGCTGGCAAGGGCGGCCTGCGCGCAGAGGGGGCCAAAGGCAACGCCGGCCCCGAGGGGACCGGCGTGCTGCGAGGGGCCCGGGCGGTGGTTCAGGCGTGAAGCGGCATCGCCTGCGGGCGATGGCTGAGGGCCGGGGCGCGCGGGGTCCGCGGGACGGGGGTGCCCTGGGGTTCGACGCCGGGCAGCACGTCGAGCTTCTCGCGCAGGAACTCGCGGTCGTAGTGCCAGGGCACCTCGATCAGCGGCACGCCGGCCTGGCGCAGCGCCTGCCGTTTGGGCGTCTCGTTGCGGGCCTGTTCGGCGCGTTCGTCGGCCATGTGTCCGGCGTCGCGCAGCGGCAGGAATTCCAGCGCGCAGAAGGGCTGGAACCGCGCATCGACCAGCAGGAAATCGACCCGTTCCCGCTCCAGCACCGGGCTGATGCCGCCATCCTCGGGGCGCAGGAACTCGGCCATCGACACCTGCGACAGCAGGCGGGCGCCGGGATAGATCTCCATCGCCACGCGTTCGAGGTCGAAATGCAGGTCGCATTCGGCCGGGTCGTGTAACGGCCGCGCCAGATAGCGGGTCGCGGCCGGTTCCTCGGCCGGGGTCTCGATCAACGCCCTCGCCTTCGCCATGGCGAAAGCGACGAGCGCCAGGCCGGAGCACGCCAGGGCAATGCCTGTTCCGTCCGGCAGAATGTCGACGAAGGCCAGGGCGGCGTCGGCGACTCGGGGGGTGAGCGTTTGCATAATGGTAAGCATTTTGCAAAGCTGCTCGCAAATTGCGGCAAGAATTTGACAACCTTAACGGGTGTTAGGGAAAATCACGCGTTAAGGTTGTTGCGGGCGCCGGGGCCGGGGCCGGCATCGGCCCGACCCTCACGGCAAACGAAAACGCCCCGGCCGAAGCCGGGGCGTTGCACCATTGTCAGAAAGGCGCGGGATCAGGCGGCGCGGGCGACCAGAACCTCGTCGACCTGCTTGGCGGCGCCCGCCTCGTCGAGGCCCGACACGGCGGCGACTTCGCGGGTCAGACGCTCCAGCGCCGCTTCATAGAGCTGACGCTCGGAATAGCTCTGCTCGCGCTGGTCGTCGGTGCGGTGCAGGTCGCGCACCACTTCGGCGATGGCCAGCAGATCGCCCGAATTGATCTTCTGTTCATATTCCTGGGCGCGGCGCGACCACATGGCACGCTTGACGCGGGCCTTGCCCTTCAGCGTCGCCAGCGCCTTGGCCACCACATCCGGGGTCGAGAGCGAGCGCATGCCCACCGCGGTGGCCTTTTCGGTCGGCACGCGGAGGGTCATCTTGTCCTTTTCGAACGAGATGACGAAGAGTTCGAGCTGCATCCCGGCGATCTCACGCTCCTCGATGGACACGATCTGGCCGACGCCATGCGCCGGATAGACCACGAACTCGTTGGGGCGGAATTCGGCCTTGCGGGTTTTGCTCATGCTTCAGCTTCCTCGAGTTGAGCCCGTTCTTCCGGCGACAAAAACCCCACGGGAAACGGCGTTTCCCGGTGGATCAGATTGTGGAGCCGAAAAAAAACATCGCACAGGCGAGCAGCACTGCGGATGCCGGGCAGGTCATTGTTGTAGCAATCTTGTAACACAAATTCAGGCCGAATCAAAGCCCGGAATCACGCCTACGCTGCACGGCAGCGTGACGTGATGGCGCCACCAGGGCGCGTCGGGGTCCCGGGACGGGGTGCCGCAGCGTCAGCTGCCCTCGCCGGGATTCTCCGAGAAATACTTGGTCAGCTTGTCCGGCTCGCCGTCGCGATCCGAGGCCCCGGGCAGGGGCTCGCGGCGCTGGGTGATGACCGGCCATAGCTCGGCGTATTTGCGGTTCAGCTCGACCCAGCTTTCCAGGCCCGGCTCGGTATCGGGGCGGATCGCGTCGGCCGGGCATTCCGGTTCGCAGACGCCGCAATCGATGCATTCGTCGGGGTGGATCACCAGGAAGTTCTCACCCTCGTAGAAACAGTCGACCGGGCAGACCTCGACACAATCGGTGTATTTGCAGGCAATGCAGTTGTCGATCACGACATAGGTCATGGCGGGTCTCGCTGTGGGTTCCGCGGAGGTGTGACGGGTCTTCCGGGGGCGGACTTAACCCCCTTCGTGCGATCAATCAAGCCGACACGAGCCGCTTTACGCCCGGGCGCGTCATTGCGCCCCGCCCTCGCCCCTGAGCGCGTCATAGGCGCGCCGATCGCGGCCGGTGGGGCGCCCGCCCGCTTCGCGCTGCGGCTGGCCGGCCTCGGGCGCGGGCCGGGCCGGGGTCAGATCCTCATAAAGCGCCTGCGCTTCGGTCGCCGGGCCGCGCCGGGCGCCGGGGGCCAGCACCTTGACCACCCGCACGTCGCGCGCCTGCACGAAGGTCAGCACATCGCCCGGCCGCACCGGCTGCGAGGGTTTCGCCACCGGCTGGCCATTCAGCCGCATCGGCCCGGCACAGGCCGCCGCCGCCAGGCTGCGCGACTTGAAGAAACGCGCGTGCCAGAGCCATTTGTCCAGACGGATCGGCCCCCCGCCATGAGGCGAAGGGCCGGTAGTCTGGTCCCGCTCTGGGGGCGTCACTGCTTGTCCTTCAGCCCCATCAGCGCTGCGGCGAAGGGGTTGTCGGGGTCGATGCGGTCGCGCTTCTTCTCGGGGCCCGAGGTGAAGCTGCGGGGCTGCTGGCCCTTGCCGCCGCGGTCGTCGCGCTTGCCATGCGGCTTGCCGCCCTTCGGCCGGTCCCCACGCTCGGGCCGGTCGCCCTGACCACCGCCCTTGCGGTCGTCGCGGCGCGGACGGTCGCCCCTCGGGGCGCCGCCTTCGCGGGCCTCACGCGGGGGACGCTCGCCTTGCGGGCGCTCGCCCTGCGGACGCTCGCCCTGAACCCGCTCGCCCTGCGGTGCGCCATCGCGGCGCGGGCCGCCACCCCGGCGCTGCCCTTCGGGGCGTGCGTGGCGGGGACGGGGGGACCAGCGGAAGGTGTAGAAGACTTCCATCTCCTCGGCCGCGGCCGGGGTCTCGGTCGCCTCGGCCGTTTCGGCTTCGGCCTCGGCGGCAGGCGCGTCTTCCTCGGTCAGGATATGGGCATGGTCAGCCTCGTCCTGCGCCTTGGCGGCGATATCCTCGGCCTTGGCCTCCAGCGAGGCGGCGGCGGGACGCGCCTTGGCGCGCTCGCCCTTCTCGGCGCCGTAGCCCAGCCCCTGCATCAGATCGGCGAATTGCTCCAGCGTCATGCCGGTGATCGACAGCATCTCGGGCGCGGCCTCGAACCCGGCGCGGGCGTCGCGGGTCCTGAGCAGGTCCGCCAGACGCTCCAGCATGTCGATGCGGATCGCGCGCGAGCCCGCCGGGCGATAGCCCGACAGCGTGTAATGCTGCATCGGCACATCGGCGATGTTGGGGATCGTCACCAGCCCGGGCGGCGGGCTTTCGGGGAAGGTGTCCAGCCCCTGCGCCAGCGACCAAAGCACCAGCCTGAGGCGCGTGGGCGCGGGTTTCAGCAGGGCCGGCAGGAAGATGGTGAACTGGCCGAAGCGCACGCCGTGCTTGCGCAGCGCGCCGCGGGCCTCCTGATCCAGCGCCTTCACCTCGTCCGCCACACCGTCGCGCGGCAACACGCCCAGCGACTCGACCAGACGGAAGGCGAAACCGCGGGCGAGGCCGGTCAGCGTCTCGTCGCGTTGCAGGTTGGTCAGCGGCTCGAAGAGCGCGGCCACCTTGCGGTCGATGAAATGCTGCAGGCGACGGCGCACCTTCTCGGCCACGTCCGGCCCGGCCTCGTCATCGACGAAGGCCTGCACCTGCGGCCGCATCGGGTCCGAGCCCGGGATCAGCTTGCCCACCGCCTCGGAGCCCCACATGAGGCCGCCCTGCTCGGTGAAATCCATCTCGGTATCGGGGGCGTTGTAGAAGCGGTCGGCGCGCAGGTTGAACGCGGGCGCCAGCGCCGCCACCGCAGCCTGCCGCAGGGTTTTCGCCTCGTCCGGGGTGGCAGTCTTGTCCTGCCGGAAGCGGAACCCCTCAAGACGGCCGAGGAGTTCCCCGTCCACCGTCACTTCGCCCTTGTCATTCACCTCGGCCACAAGGCTCTCCTTCTGTTTCAACCGGCGCAGCAGAACGCTGGTGCGCCGGTCGACAAATGCTGCGGTCAGACGCTCGTGCAGAGCATCCGACAGGCGGTCTTCTACAGCGCGCGTTTCGCCGCGCCAATGGCTTTCATCATCCACCCAGCCGGCCCGTTGTGCAACGTAAGTCCAGGTGCGAATAAAGGCCAGTCGGCGGGAAAGCGTATCAATGTCGCCCTCGGTGCGGTCGATGCGCTTGATCGCCGTCGCCAGCCACTCGGTCGGGATGCGCCCGCCATCGTGCAAAAAGCCGTAAAGGCGCGACAGAAGCGTCGTGTGCTCGGTCTGGCTGATGCCGCGGAAATCGGGGATTCGGCAGACATCCCACAACAGCCGCACGTCGCGCGAATCCCTCAGCAGCGCCCGGACCTCGGGCTCGGCCGAGAGGGCCTTCAGCGCCACCAGATCATCCGCCTCGCGCACCCGGGTCAGCCATTCATCGCGCGTCGGCTTCTCCAGCGAGTCGATCAGCCGCTCGGCGGTGCCGAATTCGAGCCGCGCGTTGCGCCATTGCAGCTTGCGGACCGGCAGGAACTGGTGGCTCTCGATCGCCTCGACCACATCGGGCGCCAAGGGCCGGGCCTCGCCGGTCACGCCGAAGGTGCCCTCGGCCGTGTGCCGGCCGGCGCGGCCCGCGATCTGCGCCAGCTCGTCGGGGTTCAGCATCCGCATCCGCCGCCCGTCGAACTTGGACGTGCCCGCGAAAGCCACGTGCCGGATATCGAGGTTCAGCCCCATGCCGATGGCATCGGTCGCCACCAGATAATCCACATCGCCGTTCTGATAGAGCGCCACCTGCGCGTTGCGGGTGCGGGGGCTGAGCGCGCCCATGACGATGGCGCAGCCGCCCTTCTGGCGGCGGATCAGCTCGGCGATGGCATAGACGTTTTCCACGCTGAAGGCGACGATGGCCGAACGCGCGGGCATCCGGGCGATCTTTTTCGATCCGGCATAGGACAGCACCGAGAGCCGCTCGCGCCGCACGAATTGCACGCCGGGCACCAGCGCGGCAATCGCCTGCCGCATGGTGTCCGACCCCAGGAACAGCGTTTCCAGCAGCCCCCGCGCATGCAGCAGCCGCTCGGTGAAGACATGGCCGCGGTCGGGATCGGCGCAGAGCTGGATCTCGTCGATGGCGATGAAATCGGCGCCGATCTCCAGCGGCATCGCCTCGGTGGTGCAGACCCAGTACTGGGTCCGCTCGGGCACGATCCGCTCCTCGCCCGTCACCAGCGCCACGACCGAGGGGCCGCGCAGCGCGACGATCCGGTCGTAGACCTCGCGCGCCAAGAGGCGCAGCGGCAGGCCGATGACGCCGGTGCGATGCGCCAGCATCCGCTCGATGGCGTAGTGGGTCTTGCCCGTGTTGGTGGGGCCAAGGACCGCCGTGACGCGGCTTTTGCTGTTCATCTGCTCGCCTGCCGCGCGATCGTGCGCCTGTCCACCGGACCTAAAGCGACTGCCCCGCCGAGGCAAGCTCAAGCCGTCGCACCGAATCGACGACCTGTTGCTGGTGGGGATGGATGGCGAGCGAGGCGCGATAGGCTTCCAGCGCCTCCTCGGGTCGGTCCAGCTGTTCGAGGATGATGCCAAGCCCCGCCAAAGCGCCAAAATGCCGGGGGTTCAGCCGCAACACCTGCTCGATATCGGCCAGCGACTGGCCCATCCGGTTGGCCAGGAAATAGGCGGTGGCCCGGCCGTTCCAGGCCTCGGCGAAATCCGGCGCGTAATCGAGGACGGCGCTGAAATGGTCGATGGCCTCGGCCGCCTGACCGGCCTGAAGCGCGGCCTCGCCGCGCTGGAACAGGTAGTCGACGCTGGCCGAGCCCGATTGCCCCCAGGCGTTGAGGATCTGCCGCTCGATCCGCATCCAGCGGTCCTGCGCCGGGTCGGCCAATTGGTCGAGCAACAACTCGACATCGGCCTCCTGCGCCTGCGCCGGAAGGGGAAGGACCGCCGGGCCGAGGCAAAGTGACGCGAACGTCAACGTTGCCGCCACGACAGGATTGAGGAACGCACGGGCCTGCTTCATACTGCCCAGCATAGCGCGTGCCGGGCGAAAGGCGAGAGGGCCGGTTGCGGGGCGCGCGCCCGTTTCCATCACGATCAGGACAAAATCATGAGCGACATCATCCAGAAGGCGGTCGACGTGCTGGCCGCCCGCGTGCCCAGCTTCGACGGCTCGGCGAAATTCGTCATCGAGGGCGAGGGGGCCATCGTCCTTGACCAGACGGGCGTCCGCGCGGGCGACGAGGAGACCGACGTCACGCTGACCGCCTCGGCCGAGACCTTTCAGGGGCTGATCGAGGGCGACGTGAACCCGACCATGGCCTTCATGCAGGGCAAGCTGAAGATCGACGGCTCGATGGGGCAGGCGATGAAACTCGCCTCGGTCCTCGGGTGAGCTGAGATGGCCGAGCGCGCCCCCGCGCCGCTGGCCGAATGCGGCGCGCCCGACACGGGGCGCGCCTTCTGGCTGCAGGCCGCGGATGGCGTGCGGCTCAGGGTCGGGTACTGGCCCGGCGAGCGTCTGGCGCTGGTGCTGCCGGGACGCACCGAATTCATCGAGAAATACGGGCTGGTGGTGCGCGACCTCGCCGCCGCCGGCTGGGGGGCGCTGGTCGTCGACTGGCGCGGGCAGGGGCTGGCCGACCGGGCTCTGGCCGACGGGTTGCGCGGCCATGTCGGCGATTTCGCCGAATATCAGCGCGACCTCGATGCAGTGCTGGCCTTCGCCGAGGGCGAGGCGCCGGGACCGCGGCCCTGGCTCGCCCATTCCATGGGCGGCTGCATCGCGCTGCGCGGTTTGATGCGGGGGCTGCCCTGCAAGGCCGCGGCCTTCAGCGCGCCGATGCTGGGTCTGGCGCAGGAGGCGGGCAAGCTCAGGGCGCTGGGCTGGCTCGCGGCGCTGGCCCGTCCCTTGCGCGCCGACCGCGGCTATGCGCCGACCACCGGCGCCGGGTTCGGGCTGCCGTCGATGGGGTTCGAGGGCAACAACCTGACCACCGACCAAGGGCAGTTCGAGCGGATGAAGGCGCAGATCCTCGGCGACCCGCGGCTCTCGCTCGGCGGCCCCTCGCTGCGCTGGATGGCCGCGGCGCTGGCCGAGATCGCGGCGCTGGCGGCGCGGCCCTCGCCCGATATGCCCGCGCTCTTCGGGCTGGGCGGGGCCGAGGGGATCGTCGCCCCGGCGGCGGTCCGCGACCGCGTCGCCCGCTGGCCGGGGGCGGAGCTGGCGGATTACCCGGGCGCGCGCCACGAGCTGCTGATGGAACGGCCCGAGGTGCGCGAGGATTTCCTGGCCCGCGTCCTGGCGCTGTTTTCCCGGTGAGGAGGAAGCGGGGGGCCAGCCCCCCGCACCCCCCGCCAAAGGGGGTTTTCCACCCCCTTTGGAAACCCCCGAGGATATTTGGGGAACAAAGATGAAGAGGGGCGGATTTCTGAACGCGAAGTTAGTGGGCTTTTCTATCGCGTTGGAATCATTGGCGGCGTGCCGGAGTCCCTTGCGTGGGGCGCCGGGTTTTTCCGGGGCGCCGAGGCTTGACCCCGCGGGCGATTGACCGCACCTAGGGGCGGTCAGCTGCGGAGGGATTGATGCAGAAACGTGTCCTGGGGTCCTCGGGGATCGAAGTGTCGGCCGTCGGCTACGGCGCCATGTCGTTTTCGGATTTCTACGGGCCGACCAGCGAGGCGGCTTCGCATGCGATCCTCGATCTGATGCGGGACGAGGGGGTGAACCACCTCGACACCTCCAACGTCTACGGCAACGGCCGGTCCGAGCAATGGATCGGCAGCTATCTGGCCAAGAACCCCGGCGCGCGGGCCGATTTCGTCATCGCCACCAAGGCCGGGATCAGCCGCGACGCCGAGGGCGCGCGCAAGCTCGACAACGATCCGGCGCATCTGGAGGGCGAGCTCGACAAGAGCCTCAAGCGGATGGGCGTGGATCACGTCGACCTCTTCTACGTGCACCGGCGCGAGGCGGGGCGCCCGATCGAGGAGGTCGCCGAGACGCTCGAGCGGCTGCGCCGGTCGGGCAAGACCCGCGCCGTGGGTTTCTCAGAGATCGCGCCCTCGTCCCTGCGCCGGGCTGCCGCCGTCACGCAGATCGACGCCGTGCAATCGGAATATTCGCTGGCCACCCGCTCGCCGGAGCTGGGGCTGGTGCAGGCCTGCGCCGAACTCGGCGCGGCGCTGGTTGCCTTCTCGCCGGTCGGGCGCTCGATCCTGACCGACGACCCGATCCGCCCCGAGCAGATCGAGACGGTTCCCTTCCTCAAGGTCAATCCCCGCTTTGCGCCGGGCAACCACCAGGCCAACCTGGCGCTGACCGATGGGCTGAGGGCGCTGGCGGCCGAGATGGGTGAACCCACCGCGGCGCTGGCCAATGCCTGGCTACTGTCGCGCGGCGCGCATATCCTGCCGATCCCCGGCACCCGCTCGATCCAGCATTTCCGCGAATGCCTGCGCGGCGCGGCGCTCACGCTGACCGAGGCAGATCTGGCGCGGATCGAGGGGATCCTGCCGGTCGGCTGGGCGCATGGCGACCGCTACGACGTGGTGCAATGGATCGGTCCGGAGCGCTATTGCTGACGCTGTTGCCGAGGGCGCGCGCGCCACTTAACCCCTTGTTAACCGCGCATCTTTGTTCTGAAAATATCCTCAGGGGGTGAAGTCGCCCCCGGGGCGACGAGGGGGCAGAATGCCCCCTCCCTTCCTTCAGGCAAGCGCCGCGATCCGGTCCCTGAGCACCCGCCGCAGGATCTTGCCCGAGGCCGATTTCGGGATCGCCTCGACCACCTCCAGCCGGCGGATCTGCTTGTAATGGGCGATTTCGGGGGCGAGATGGGCCTGCACCTCGGTCAGTGACGGCGGGTCGGCGGCGACGATGAAGGCCATCGGCACCTCCCCCGCCTCCGGGTCCGGGACGCCGATCACCGCCGCGTCGGTGATCTTCGGATGGGTCAGGATCAGTGCCTCCAGTTCAGCGGGGGCGACCTGGAAGCCCTTGACCTTGATCAGTTCCTTCAGCCGGTCGGTCAGATAGAGATAGCCGTCCGCGTCGAAATGGCCGATGTCGCCGGTCCTGAGCCAGCCGCCCTCGACAATCGTCTCGGCCGTGGCCCCGGGATTGTTGAGATAGCCCTTCATCACCTGCGGCCCCTTGACCCAGATCTCGCCATCCTGGCCGGGGGGCAGATCGGTCAGCGTCGCCGGATCGACGATGCGGCATTCGGTGTTGGGGATCGTTATGCCCGAGGCGCCCGCCCGCCCGCGGCCCCGGGGCGAGACATGGCTGCCGGGGCTGAGTTCGGTCATGCCGTAGCCCTGCGTGGCATGGGCGCCCAGCCGCCTGCCCATCGCCTCGGCCAGATCGGCCCCCAGCGGCGCGGCGGCCGAGTTGATCTGCGTCAGGCCGCCGAGGTCGAACCTGTCGACCAGCGGGTGTTTGGCCAGCGCCAGCGCCACCGGCGGCACGATCCACATCCGGGGGGTACGGTACCGCTCGCACAGCGTCAGGAACATCTCCAGATCGAAGCGCGGCATGGTCACAAGCCGGCCCCCGGCGGCGATATAGACATTCATCAGCACATGCAGGCCGTAGATGTGAAAGAAGGGCAGAAAGGCCACCGTCGCCTCGCCCCGCGCCAGATCGGCGACCGCCAGCAGCTGGTCGGCGTTCACCGTGAGGTTGCGCTGGGTCAGCATGACGCCCTTGGGCAGCCCGGTGGTGCCCGAGGAATAGGGCAGGCAGACCACATGGTCGTCCAGGTCCACTGGCACCTGCTCGGCGATGGGCTCTCCCATGAATTCGGCGAAGCCTCGGGCGCCTTCGGCGGCGGGGCCGATCAGCAGGATCTCGCGCACCCTCGTGCCCTTGATCCCCTCGCGCGCCGTGTCGAGGAACGGGGCCACGGTCACCAGCAACTCGGCGCCCGAGTCGATCAGCTGGTGGTGCAGTTCATGGGCGGTATAGGTCGGGTTCACGGTCGTCACGCAGCCGCCCGCCCAGGCGGTGGCATGGAAGACGGTGCAGAATTCGGGGATGTTCGGCGCCATCAGCGCCACGCAGCCGCCGGGCGCATAGCCCCGGGCGGTGAGGCCCCCGGCCAGCGCCCTGACCGATTGCATGAACTGCGCGCCCGTCAGGCTGCGGCCGCTGGGACCGTCGATGAGGATCGTGGCCTCCGCGTCGATGCCCTGAAACACCCGCTGGGTGATGCTCAGGTCGCTGATCGGGATGTCGGGAAAGGGGCTTTTGATGATGGTCATGCGTGGTCCTCCCTGTCACCAGCTTAGCACCGGGACGGCCTCTGCCTAGCCCCTGGTGCAGGGGCCGGTGGCGCGCGCGGGGACGTGATTTTACCACCGGGCGCGGCGCTGGCAGGCTGCGGAGGGCGGCCGTCCCGGCCGGGCGGAGGGGTGGATGACACGGGCTTGGAGGATCGGGATCGCGGCAGGGCTGGCGCTGGGGGCGCCCGCCCTGGCCGAGGAGGCCGCGCTGGTCGCCTATGGCAGCCGGGCCGGGATGGCGGTGAGTGTGCTGTCGGCGCAGGGCATCGACAGCGAAGCGGCCGAGGTCCGCGTCGCCCATACGCCCGAGAATGCGCGGGCCTTCTGCACGCTCTATGTCATGGATCCGTCCGAGGCCTGCGTGACGGCGACGCTGGCCGATGTCGCGGGCTGGGTCGGTGACCGGATCGCGGGCGATTGCCGGACCGGCGTCTTCACCGGGCTCTGGGGCGGAGAGATGCGCTTTCTGGGGCGGCTTCCTCAGCGCACCGAATTCGGCGCCGACTGGGATTTCCGCGAGGAAGGCAGCGACTCGCCGCTCGATGGCACCACGGCCAGCGGCTATGGCGTGGTGCTGGACCAGTTCCGGGCGATCTGCCCGGCGCGGCTGGCCGACTGAGCCCGCCGCGGCCGGGGTCTTGACCACGGCGGGGCAGGGCGCGCGCGCCCGTCAGGCGTGATCGGCGGCGTCGAAATCGACCCGGGCCGCGTCGATCCGGTCGAGGTTCTCCAGCGCCCAATCGGCCAGCGCCCGCACCGGCTGGCGCAGGCTGTGGCCAAGCGGCGTGAGTTCGTATTCGACCCGGGGCGGGATCTCGGGGAAGTAATGCCGCAAGATCAGCCCGTCGCGTTCGAGGTTGCGCAGCGTCAGGCTCAGCATCCGCTGGGAAATGCCCAGCTCGCGCTTGAGCGCGTTGAACCGCACCCGCCCGTCGCGCAGCGCATAGATCACCAGCACGCTCCAGCGGTCGCCGACGCGCGACAGCACGTCGTTGATGCGCTGGCATTGGCCAGTGCCGTGGATCACGTCCTTCATGGCGGTTCCCTTCCTGTGACCGGGTTCCCCCGATGTGCCTTCTTGAAGCCCTCTGACGGTATCACATATCCACCCGGTTACAAATCAATACTACCCCGGACCGGGGGATGAAGGAGAAGACCCATGCTGATCGACCGGCTCAACTGGCGCTATGCCACCAAGAAGATGGACCCCAGCCGCGCCGTGCCTGAGGAGGCCGTCGAGCGCATCCTCGAAGCCGCGCGTCTGGCGCCGACCTCGAGCGGGCTGCAGCCCTTCGAGATCATCGTGGTGACGAACCCCGAGACCCGCGCCCAGCTGCGCGCCGCCGCCTATGACCAGGCGCAGATCACCGATGGCTCGCATGTCCTCGTCTTCGCCGCCTGGGACAATTACACCGACGCCCGCATCGACGCCGTGGTCGAGCAGATGGGCGCCGAGCGTGGCGGCGTCTCGGAGGCGCTGACCGCCTATTACGACCGGCTGAAGGGCATGTATCTGCCCCGCACGGCCGAGGAGAATTACCACCACGCCGCCCGCCAGGCCTATATCGCCTTCTCGGCCGCGGTGACCGCCGCCGCCTTCGAGGAGGTCGACGCGACCCCGATGGAGGGTTTCGACGCCGACAGGGTCGACGAGATTCTGGGCCTGCGCGCGCGCGGCCTGCGCTCGGTCACGCTGCTGCCGCTGGGCTACCGCGACGCCTCGGGCGACTGGTTGCTCGGCCAGAAGAAGGTCCGCCGTCCGCTGGACAGCCTGGTGACCCGCGTCGCCTGAGGAAATTCGGGGGAAAAGGGGCGGCCGGGGACCGCTGCGGGGCCGGGTTTTTCCTTGCCATGCTGGTATCGCGGGTCTATAGCCGCCTCCATCCCGAGGCCTGGTTGCAACGGGCGTCCCCGAGGGGCGTCCGTTTCGCCATGAGGACCCGGGCAGTCAAAGACCGGCGGAGCCAACCGTCAGGCCAGTGAAACAGACCCAAAGGAACTGATCTATATGACCAATGCTATGGCTGAATTCGAGGCCCTTCTCAACGAGAGCCTCGAGATCGACACCCCCCAGGAAGGGACGGTTGTCAAAGGTCGGGTTATCGCCATCGAGGCGGGCCAGGCCATCATCGACGTCGGCTACAAGATGGAAGGCCGCGTCGATCTGAAAGAATTCGCGAACCCCGGCGAGGCCCCCGAAGTCGCCATCGGCGACGAGGTCGAGGTCTATCTGGAGCGCGTCGAGAACGCCCGCGGCGAAGCCGTGGTGAGCCGCGAGAAGGCCCGCCGCGAAGCCGCCTGGGACCGCCTCGAGAAAGCCTTCGAGAAAGAACTGCGCGTCGACGGCGCGATCTTCGGCCGCGTCAAGGGCGGGTTCACCGTCGATCTGGGCGGCGCTGTCGCGTTCCTGCCCGGCTCGCAGGTTGACGTGCGCCCCGTGCGCGATGCGGGCCCCCTGATGGGTCTGAAGCAGCCGTTCCAGATCCTGAAAATGGACCGTCGCCGCGGCAACATCGTCGTCTCGCGCCGCGCCATCCTGGAAGAGAGCCGCGCCGAACAGCGCGCCGAAGTCATCGGCAAGCTGGCCGAAGGCCAGGTGCTGGATGGCGTCGTCAAGAACATCACCGAATACGGTGCGTTCGTTGACCTCGGCGGTGTCGACGGCCTGCTGCACGTCACCGACATGGCCTGGCGCCGCATCAACCACCCGTCCGAAGTCCTGTCGATCGGCCAGAGCCTCAAGGTTCAGGTCATCAAGATCAACAAGGAAACCCACCGCATCAGCCTCGGCATCAAGCAGCTGCAGGCGGATCCGTGGGATTCGGTCGAGCGCAGCTACCCGCTGGGTTCGGTGCACAAGGGCCGCGTGACCAACATCACCGACTACGGCGCGTTCGTCGAGCTGGAGCCGGGTGTCGAGGGTCTGGTCCACGTCTCGGAAATGAGCTGGACCAAGAAGAACGTGCACCCCGGCAAGATCGTGTCGACCTCGCAAGAAGTCGAAGTCATGGTCCTGGAAATCGACTCGGCCAAGCGCCGCGTCTCGCTCGGCCTCAAGCAGACCCAGCGCAATCCGTGGGAAGTCTTCGCCGAGAACCACCCCTCGGGCTCGACCATCGAGGGCGAAGTCAAGAACATCACCGAATTCGGTCTGTTCATCGGCCTGGACGGCGACATCGACGGCATGGTTCACCTCAGCGACCTGTCGTGGGACCAGCGCGGCGAAGAAGCCATCCAGCAGTACCGCAAGGGCGACATGGTTCAGGCCTCGGTTCTGGAAGTCGACGTCGAGCGTGAGCGCATCTCGCTCTCGATCAAGGCTCTGGGCGCCGACACCTTCTCGGAAGCGATCGACGGCGTGAAGCGCGGTTCGGTCATCACCGTCGAGGTCACCGCCATCGAAGACGGCGGCATCGAGGTCGACTACAACGGCATGAAGTCCTTCATCCGCCGTTCGGATCTGGCCCGCGACCGTGCCGACCAGCGCCCCGAGCGCTTCGGCGTCGGCGACAAGGTCGATGTCCGCGTCACCTCGGTCGATTCGAAGACCCGCAAGCTGGGTCTGTCGATCAAGGCGCGCGAGATCGCCGAAGAGAAGGAAGCCGTCGAGCAGTATGGCTCGTCGGATGCCGGTGCTTCGCTGGGCGACATCCTCGGCGCCGCGCTGCGCGGCAACAACTGATCGGCTCAGGCCTGATCGCCAATCCCGGAGGGCCCCGTCGAAAGGCGGGGCCCTTTGCCATCGGGCGGTGATTCGCCCGGCCCGGCCCGACCGGGCCCTCGCCCGGGGCCCAGGATGGCGGCAGCGCCGGGCTTCTTTCGGCGCAAACATGCGGATTCGTGCAGTTTTCATTGTGCCCGCCGGAAACTGGCCTATAGTCAGAACCTCGCCAAGGCGCCCCACAGAAGCGCCCTTTCACACCATCTGTTGCCACCTGGGGGGGAGGCGATGATCCGTTCGGAACTGATCCAGAAGCTTGCCGAGGCCAATCCGCATCTCTACCAGCGCGACGTCGAGCGCATCGTGAATACTTTCTTCGACGAGATCATCGAAGCCCTCGCCCGCGGCGAGCGGGTCGAGCTGCGCGGGTTCGGCGCCTTCTCGGTGAAACAGCGCGATGCCCGCACCGGCCGGAACCCACGCACCGGCGAGACCGTCGATGTCGATGAAAAATGCGTGCCCTTCTTCAAGACCGGCAAGCTTTTGCGCGACCGGCTCAATGGACAGGCCGAGTAACCCTCGGCCCGATAGAGTATGAAATACCTACGCTACGCCCTTCTTGCCGTCGTTCTGGTGCTTTGCGTCACGGTGGCGCTGGCCAATCGTGAGCCGGTGACGCTGGCGCTCTGGCCCGATACCGTCAGCGCCTTCATCGGTTTCGGCTATGCCGTGACGCTGCCGCTTTTCGCCATCGTCGGACTGGCGGCGGGGCTGGGGCTGTTGCTGGGGCTGGTCTGGGAATGGCTGCGCGAGCGTGGCCAGCGGGTCGAGGCCAAGAAGAACCGGCGCGAGCTGGACCGGCTGCGCGCCGACAGCAACCCGGCTCCGGCGCCTGCCGCCGCCAATACCGCTGCGCCGCGCGACCGGGTGCTGGCGATCCTCGACGACAAGGAGCCGTGACGGCACCATGACGGCCGAGGTTCGGGTCAAGATCTGCGGGCTGACGCGGCCGCAGGATGTCGATGCCGTGGTGACGGCGGGGGCTGCTTACGGCGGCCTCGTCTTCTTCGCGAAATCCCCCCGCGCGGTGACGATCCCGCAGGCGCGCGACCTGGCGCTGGCCTTTCCGGCCGGGCTGGCGCGGGTCGGGCTGTTCGTCGATCCCACGGATGAGTTCCTCGATGCCGTGCTGGCCGAGGTGCCGCTCGACATCCTGCAACTGCATGGCAAGGAAAGCCCCGAGCGGGTGGCGGCGCTGCGCGCCCGGCATGGGCTGCCGGTGATGAAGGCGGTGGGCGTGGCCTCGGCCGAGGATCTGCCGGCGCTGGCCGTCTATGGCCGGGTCGCGGATATGCTGCTGGTCGATGCCAAGGCGCCCAAGGACGCGGTGCTGCCGGGCGGCAACGGGCTGGCCTTCGACTGGCGGCTGATCGCCGGACGGCGCTGGCCGGTGCCGTGGATGCTGGCCGGGGGCCTCACCCCCGAGAACGTGCGCGACGCCATCGCCCTGACCGGCGCGCGGCAGGTCGATGTGTCGTCGGGCGTGGAAAGCGCGCCGGGGGTCAAGGACGCCGGGGCCATCGCCCGGTTCACCCGCGCCGCCACGGAATAGGAAAAGGGCGGACCCGAAGGTCCGCCCTTTCCGCCCTTTCAGGCTACCCTTTGGGGGAAGGGATCACATCGGCGGGACGACGGTCATGTCGCGGACCTCGCCGTCGACGCCCTGCAGCTCCCACGAGCCGGTGACGGCGCCGGTTTCCAGATCGACCGAATGCAGCCCGCCATTGGCGATCAGCCAGGCCGAATTGTCATCGACCGCCGCGGCGTAGATGTCGAAGGCGATCGGGCCCTCGATCTCGGCGCCCAGCATGCCGACGGCCATGTTGGTGCCGTCGTTCGGCGGGTTCTGGCGCAGCAGCGCGCTCATCGCCGTGTCGATGTTGTACATCGCCGTGGCCTCGGGCCGGCCGACCGAGTTGGTATAGGCGGTGCCGCCCACCATCGGGGTCTCCGAGGCATGCTCGCCATCGGCGGCGAAATGCAGCGCGCCGTCAACCATCACCGCGCCGGTGCCCAGGTTGACGCGGTGGTTCACGGTGCCCGACATGAAGCGCAGCGCATCGGCGGCGGGGTTGATGTCGACGATCACCGCCGCGCCATCGGCGATTTCCAGGGGCGTGTCCATGGTGACGATGTCGGTCGTCTCACCCGAGGTCCAGTCGATGGAGACGACGCGCCAATCCTCGGTTACGCCGATCAGCTGCTGGGTGTTGGGGCGCCAGTCGATGCCGAGCAGACGACCCTCGACGGCGACGTCGAGCGAGCCGGTGGCGGTGGCATTGGCGGGGTCGATCATGACGAGCGTGTTATCGCCGGTCAGCGCGACGACGCTCTGGGCCGAGGCGGCACCGGCGGTCATCAGGGCGGCGGCGGAAACGGACAAAAGCAAACGCATGAGATACCTCTTGTTGGCGTTGTGACAGGGCGGTTGGTCGCCCTTCGCCTTGAGGTACGTATGGATGGCGCAGAAGTTTCACGCCTGGGTTGCCATACCGCGATCACAGACGCGTTATGGCGCGGCTTACTTCTGCACGGCGGCGGTGGTGGTGGCGACGCGCAGCAGCACGATGCGCCCATAGGCACCCTCGCCCGGGGCGCGGCTTTCATCGGGCGTGACCTTCGAGGCGGGCAGGGGGGACAGCGTGACTTCGCCGCTGACACCGGTGGCGGTGCTGCCGGTTGGCGTCAGGGTCATCACGGCGCTGCCGCTCGACTGGCCGGGGCCATGGACCGCGGCCGCCGCGGCGGCGACGGCGAGGCCGAGGATGAAAGGGGCCAGGATCAGGGGATGCGTCATCTCGATCTCCGGGTTGGTTGGGTCCCCGTCTGGCGCGGGGTGTTGCTTCATATACGCCTGAACATCACGAAGGTTTCACGGCGATGTGAAAAAATTCCGTCGCGGGGGAAAAATCGGCGGCGGGCCGCCGAAATCCGCGGTCATTGCCTTGTTGCAGGGCTGCGGCGAAACACGTAGGCAAGGGCCAAAGGATGGGGGATGGCATGCCTGACGATCTGATGAATTCCTACATGACCGGCCCGGATGAACAGGGCCGTTTCGGCATTTTCGGCGGGCGTTTCGTGAGCGAAACGCTGATGCCGCTGATCCTCGAGCTTGAGGCGCGCTACGAGCATGCCAAGACCGATCCGACCTTCTGGGCCGAGATGGAGGACCTGTGGAAGAACTACGTCGGCCGGCCCTCGCCCCTCTATTACGCGGAACGCCTGACCGAGGAGCTGGGCGGCGCCAAGATCTATCTCAAGCGCGAAGAGCTGAACCACACCGGCGCCCACAAGATCAACAACGTGCTGGGCCAGATCATCCTCGCCCGCCGCATGGGCAAGACGCGGATCATCGCGGAAACCGGCGCGGGTCAGCACGGCGTGGCGACGGCCACGGTCTGCGCCAAGTTCGGGCTCCAGTGCATCGTCTACATGGGCGCGACGGATGTGGAGCGTCAGGCGCCCAACGTGTTCCGCATGAAGCTTCTGGGGGCGGAGGTGGTGCCGGTGACCTCGGGCCGCGGCACGCTGAAAGACGCGATGAACGACGCGCTGCGCGACTGGGTGACCAATGTGCGCGACACCTTCTATTGCATCGGCACGGTGGCGGGGCCGCATCCCTACCCGGCCATGGTCCGCGATTTCCAGTCGATCATCGGCAAGGAAACCCGCTGGCAGCTTGAAGAGCAGGAAGGCCCAGGCCGCCTGCCCGACACGATCATCGCTGCGGTGGGCGGCGGCTCGAACGCCATGGGGCTGTTCCATCCGTTCCTCGATGATCCGTCGGTCAAGATCATCGGCGTCGAGGCCGGCGGCCACGGCGTGGACGACCGCATGGAGCATTGCGCCTCGCTGACCGGCGGTCGCCCGGGCGTGCTGCACGGCAACCGGACGTATCTGTTGCAGGACGAGGACGGGCAGATCCTGGAGGGGCATTCGATCTCGGCCGGGCTCGATTACCCGGGGATCGGGCCGGAGCACTCGTGGCTGCACGACACGGGCCGCGCCGAATACGTCTCGATCACCGATGACGAGGCGCTGGCAGCCTTCCAGCTGCTGTGCCGGACCGAGGGGATCATCCCCGCGCTGGAAAGCTCGCATGCCGTGGCGCATGTGCAGAAGATCGCGCCCGGTCTGCCCAAGGACCATATCATCGTCATCAACCTCTCGGGTCGGGGCGACAAGGACATCTTCACGGTGGCCAAGCACCTCGGCGTCACCATGACGGTCTGACACGGCCCCCCGCCGATCGGCGATTTCGCGCTCGGCGGGTTTCGGGGCAGGGGGACGCTTTGCGGGGAACTGCGGCCTGGGTTCAACGTTCGGTTTGTGACACTCACGAACCCCATGACGAACCAAGGATTGCTACCCATGAAGCGCAGCCTCGCCCCCTTCCTTTTCGCCGCCACCCTTGCCCTGCCGGTCATGGCCCAGACCGGCGCCGCCGGCGTCATGGATCCCGACTCGCTGGTCAGCCAGTTCCAGACCGCCGGTTGGGAATCGGTGGCGATGGAGAGCAACGAGCATTCGATCGAGATCGAGGCCCGGCGCGGCGCGATGGAGATCGAGGTGGTCTATGACCGGGCCACCGGCATGGTCCGCGACCTCGATATCGAGAATATCGACGGCCGCCCGATCACCATTCCGGGTCTGACGCTGACCTCGGCCTCGTAAGATCCGTCAGCGCAGGTTGGGGATGACGCCCTTGCTGGGCTCGACTAGCCCCGACCTCAGCCCCGCGCCGATCCGATGGGCGAGGGCCGACCAGGCCTCGGCCGTCTCTGGCGGCAGGTTGCGGCGCAGCACCATGTCGAAAAGGCCCAGCCAGGGCGTGAACATGCCCGGGCGGACATTACCGGCCTCCTGATGCACCTGCATCGGATTGCCGTCATAGACCCGTTCGAACAGGATCGCGTTGCGCCAGAAGCGGGCGACCTTGGCCTCATGCGCGGGCCAGTCGGTGACATGGGCGGCGAAGACCGGGCCCAGACCCGGATGCTCGCGCACGAAGCTGTAGAAATCGGCTACGACGGTGTCGATCTCTTCGGGCGTGATGGGGAATCGCGGCTGGATCATGGCCCGTTCTAGCGCCGGAGCGGGGCGGAAAGCCAGCGGCAGGTTGTCGCGTGCGGCGAGTCACCCCGTCGCCGCATCCTCGGCGTAAAGGCGCAGGATCGACAGCGGCACGATGTCGAGCGTGCGCAGATGGGTCGCGGCCAGGCGGATCCGGGGCGCCGCGCCCTCGTCATGGGCCTGCAGGAAGCGCGCGGCGCAGAGGCACCAGCGGTCGCCCGGCTTCAGCCCGGCAAAGCCGGACTCGGGCCGGGGCGTCGAGAGGTCATTGCCCAGGTACTTTGACAGGGCCAGGAATTCGGCCGTCATCACCGCGCAGACGGTGTGGCGGCCGTGGTCCTCGGGCCCGGTCTCGCAGCAGCCGGTGCGGTAAAAGCCGGTGACCGGATCGCGCGAACACTCTTCGAGCGCTCCGCCCAGCACATTGATCGAGGCGTCTTTCATCAGCGGGTCAACTCGTCGGCGGGGGCGTGCAGGTGCGGGTGCTGCTGTCGTAGCTGTGCCCCTCGGGGCAGGAGATGGTCTGCGTGCTTTCGCAGGCGTGCTGGGCCCGCACCAGCGTGGGCGCCAGCGTCGCGGCCAGGGCCAGGGTGCTCAGCAGGGTCATCGACGGCATCGTCATGGCGGACCTCCGGAAGGAATGCGCCTGCCCAGCCTAGCATGGAATCGCGCGGCCGGGGCAGTCGATGCGTGCCCGGTCTCACAACCCTTTGTGCGTGCCGTCGCAGAAGGGGCTCCGTGCGCTCTGCTTGCAGCCGCAGAGAAAGGCCTTCTTGCTGGCCTCGGCGGTGAATCTCACCGGGCTGAGGCCGGTCGCCTTGTGCGAGCCGTCGCAAAAGGGCTGAGTCTGCGAGCGTCCGCAGGCGCACCAGAAATAGGTCTTGCCCGCCTCGACCTCGACGGCATAGGGGGCTTTCTGGGCGATGATCGGCGTGGTCTCGGACATGGCTGGCTCCTGAGGGCTGGCGGGTCGGTGGTCAGTTGGCAGAGAGGCTGTCGGCGATGGCGCGGAACAGGGCGATCTTCTCGGTCATCACCCCGGGCGCGGTGAAGCCCCGGTCGGCGCTGTTGACGGCGATCACCACATCGTTGGTGCGGTCGATCCAGATCTCCTGCCCATAGACGCCGCGCGCCCAGACCTCGCCCGCCCGGGCATCGGGCGGCAGCCACCATTGATAGCCGTAGCCGGTGCCGGATTCGGCGGTGAAGGGGCCGGGGGCGGTGCTTTCGGCGATCCAGTCGGCGGGCACGATCTGGCGCCCCTGCCATTCGCCGTTCTGCAGCACCATCTGGCCGATGCGGGCATAATCGCGCGTGGTCAGGTTCAGCCCGCCCAGCACGAAGGCCACGCCCTCGCCATCGGTGACGTAATAGGGATCGCGGTCCAGCCCCAGCGGCTGGAAGATCCGCTCGGACATCAGGTCGGGGATCGAGCGGCCGGTGGCGCCGCGGATCACCATGCCGATGACATGGGTGTCGATCGAGACATATTGCCAGTCGCTGCCCGGGGCCGAGCGGCGCGCGCTCTGCCCGGCGGCGAAGCCGTCCATCGATCCGCCCAGGGCCAGAACCCGGCCCATGCGGTTGATATCGGACCAGAAATCCAGATAGTCCTCGTTGAAGGCGACGCCGGATTCCATGCGCAGCACCTGCCGGATGGTGGCCCCGTCATAGGCCGATTGGCGCAGCGCGGGGGCGTATTGCGTGACCGGCGCGTCGAGGTCGGGGATCGTGCCATCGGCCACCAGCGTACCCAGCAGCAGCGACAGCGCGCTTTTGGCCACCGACCACGAGATGCGCGGATCCCCCTGCGCCGTGCCCAGGCGGTAATCCTCGTAGACGATCTCGCCCCCGTGCAGGACGACGATGCCGGTGACCTGGCGCGCCTCGGCCCAGGCGTCGAAGCCGTCGGGCAGGGTGGCGCGCGGCCCCTCAGGCAGGGGCGAGGGCGTGCCGCCCGCCATGCCGCGGCTGAGGAACAGCGTGTCCATATGCGAGAAGTTCCCGACGATCCGGTCCTCGGCAAAGAGCGAATTGACCGCCATGAGGCGGGTCAGCTCCTCGCGCTTCCAGACCGCCAGCGCGGCCAGTACCAGTATCAGGGCGACAAGGCCCCATCCCAGGCGTCTGAAGATCTTGCGCATTCCGGCGGTCCCCCTTGGCGGGCAGTCTCGCAGGCGGGCGGGCAAAGGCAAGTCCCCCCTTGACGGAATCACCCGCGCCTCTTAGCTGCGCGCTGCGGCGCGGGCCTCGTTGAGGGACCGGGCGCCGTGACCGGACCCGTCGTGCGGCGTGGGCGCCAGCGACCGGTTCCCCATATGAAAGATCAGAGTGATGGCGGCGTGGGGATTGTCCTCGGGCGACCTGATCGTGGACCGGCGATTCGATTTCGCCGAAGGGCTGGCGGCGGGTGGCGACCTGCGCGCCGCGGTTGAATTGTTGACCGAGGCGATGGAGCGGGCGCCCGACTGGCCGGCGGGCTGGTTCCGGCTTGGCGAATGGCACGAGGCACTGGGCGATCCCACGGCGGCGGTGGCGGCCTGGGACCGGGCACTCAGGGCCGATCCCGGGGACCGGCTGGGGGCCGGGCTGAAGCGCGACCTCGCCCGGCGGGTGCCGGTGGCCGAGGCGATGCCCGCGGCCTTCGTCGAGGCGCTCTTCGACCAATACGCGCCGAGTTTCGACACGGCGCTGGTCGACAAGCTGGGCTACCGCGCGCCCTGGCTCTTGCGCGACGCGCTGGCGGGGCGGCATTTCGGCCGGGCGATGGATCTGGGCTGCGGCACCGGGCTGGCTGGCGAGGCCTTTCGCGGGGCGGTCGACTGGCTCGAGGGCTGCGATATCTCGGCGGCGATGCTGGGGCAGGCGCAGGCCAAGGGGATCTACGACCGGCTGGAAAAGGCGGATCTGGCGGCGCTGGAGGTCGGAGCACGCTTCGACCTGATCCTCGCGGCCGATGTCTTTGTCTATCTGGGGGCGCTGGAACGGATCGTCGCCTGGTGCGCGGGTTCGCTTGAGCCGGGGGGCGTTCTGGCTTTCACGGTCGAGGCCGGGGAGGAACCGCTCACCCTGCGCGAAAGCCGCCGTTTCGCCCATTCCGCGGGCTATGTCGAGGGGGTGCTGCAGGCGGCCGGGTTCAGCACATTCGCGCGCAAGGAGGCCGTGCTGCGCCAGGACCGGGGCGCGGATATCCGCGGTTTCGTCGTCGTGGCGACCGGGCTTGCGCGGCAGGCCGACCGGCAGGGCGACGGCGAGGGGATGGCGCTGGCCTGACGGGGAGGGAGCGGGGGGCCAGCCCCCCGCACCCCCCGCCAAAGGGGACCCTCGGGCCCCCTTTGGAAACCCCCGAGGATATTTAGAGAACAAAGATGAAGGTCAGGAGGGTGCTAGGTCGTGTTGACAAAAGGGATTCACAGGGTGGGCTGATCGTGATTCAACCTGGTATCTGCGATGGAGACCAGCTTGGCACGAGACCTGATGTCGGACGAAGAATGGGCCTTTCATGAGCGTTTCATTCTGACCGTCCGCGCCCCGAACGGGCGTAAGCCCGTGAACCACCGCCTTGTTCTGGATGGGATTTTCTGGATCGCTCGAACGGGCTCTCCCTGGCGCGACCTGCCGGAAGAGTTCGGGAAATGGTCCAGTGTCTACCGCCAGTTCCGGCGCTGGACCCTGGCCGGGCTGTGGGAACAGATCCTCGAAGCGCTGAACGAAAGCCGGATCGTGCCGGATGCGCTTCAGATGATCGACAGCACCGTGGTCCGCGCCCATCATCAGGCAGCGGGCGCTAAAGGGGGACTCCGCGACAAGGTTTTGGCCGTTCGCGTGGTGGCTTCACGACCAAGATCCATCTGCGCGTCAATGGTGCCGGCCTGCCCATGAGGTCGGACATCAAGCCCGGCCAGACCTCGGACTATTTGGGCTTCGATCTGGTCATGGACAGCAACCTGCCCGAGCCCCGCGTCCTGCTGGCGGATCGTGGCTATGACGCTGACAGGCTTCGCAAAACCATGGAGGATCGCAACGTTGTGCCGGTGATCCCGATGCGAAAATCCCGCAAGCTGCGCGTCGCCATCGACCGCAAACTCTACCGGCTCCGCAACCTCGTCGAGCGGTGCTTCAACAAGCTCAAGAACGCCCGCCGCGTCGCTACCCGTTACGACAAGACCGCCGAAAGCTTCCTCGGCTTCATCGACATCACATCGATCCGCCTCTGGCTCCGCCATTTGTCAACATGACCTAGAACAAAGATGGAAGTTAAGAGGGCGTTAACCCGGCTTCTTTGTTCTACAAATATCCTCGGGGGGTGAATTGGCCGTCAGGCCAAGAGGGGGGGCAGACGGCCCCCCTTCTTCGGCGCGGCGGCACGCCGCGCCGCTGGTCGCCCGAGGCGCCCGCGACAGCGGGCAACGAGGGCGAAACCCCTCTCCCTCCCCTCGGCCGTTGACCTGGCCCCCGGCGCGGGGGCAAATCGGGCATGCAAGATTTCCTCGCCCGACTCACCCGTTCGCCCCTGCCTCATGACCGCGAGGCCGGTGCCGATATCGCCGCCCGTTTCGCCGATCTCGCCCCCGAGGCCCGCGGCCTGCTGGAGGGCACCGCGGGCTGCTCGCCCTTCCTCAAATCCTTGATGGAGCGCGAGGCCGAGTGGTTGCGCGCGGCGCTTTCCGGGGCGCCTGAGGCAGCCTTCGAGGGGATTCTCGCCGGGCTCGTCCCCGAGGCGCCCGCCGCCACCGGCAGCGCGCTCCGGCAGGCCAAGCGGCGTGTCGCGCTGCTCTCGGGGCTCGCGGATCTCGGCGGCGTCTGGTCGCTCGAAGCGGTCACCGGGGCCTTGACCCGTTTCGCCGATCTTGCCGTCCAGCGGGCGCTCGCCACCCATCTGGCCGAGGAGATCCGCCGCGGCAAGATCCCCGGCGCGCAGCCGGGCGACGAGGAGCAGGGCGCGGGCATGGTGGCTTTCGCCATGGGCAAGATGGGGGCGGGCGAGCTCAATTATTCCTCCGACATCGACCTCATCTGCCTTTTCGACGAAAGCCGCTTCGCCCCCGACGATTGGCACGAGGCCCGGCAGGCCTTCATCCGCGCCACCCGCAAGATGGCGTCGATGCTGAACGACCACACCGGTGAGGGCTACGTCTTCCGCACCGACCTCAGGCTGCGCCCCGATGCCAGCGTGACCCCGGTCTGCATCTCGATGGAGGCGGCCGAGCGTTATTACGAGAGTCTCGGCCGCACCTGGGAGCGCGCGGCCTGGATCAAGGCCCGGCCCGCGGCGGGGGATCTGGCGGCGGGCGCGCGGTTCCAGGAGGCGCTCAGGCCCTTCGTCTGGCGCCGGCACCTCGATTTCGCGGCCATTCAGGACGCGCATGACATGATCCGCCGGATCCGCGAGCACAAGGGTCTGGCCGGGGCGCTGGCGCTCGATGGCCACAACCTGAAGCTCGGCCGCGGCGGCATCCGCGAGATCGAGTTCTTCACCCAGACCCGCCAACTGATCGCCGGGGGGCGCGACCCGGATCTGCGGCAGCGTGACACCACGGGCGGGCTGGCGGCGCTGGCGGCGAAGGGCTGGGTGCCCGAGCCGGTGACGGTGGCGCTGACCGGGCTTTACCGGACCCACCGCGAGCTGGAGCATCGCCTGCAGATGGTGCAGGACGCCCAGACCCAGATCCTGCCGAAAACGCCCGAGGATTGGGACCGGCTGGCCCGCTTCTCGGGCGAGGGCGACACCGCCGCCTTCCGCGAGGCGCTGTTCGCGCGGCTCGACCGGGTGACGGCGCTGACCGAGGATTTCTTCCAGCCGGGCGGGGGCGAGGTCGCGCCCCGGCCCAGCCTCAGCGAGCAGCAGCGCGATGTGGTGCGCGGCTGGCGTTCGCTGCCCGCCCTGCGCTCGGCCCGGGCGCAGGAGATCTTCACCCGGCTGGAGCCCGAGATCCTGGCCCGGCTGCTGAAAGCACCGCAGCCCGACGAGGCGATCCTGGGCTTCGACCGCTTCCTCTCGGGCCTGCCCGCCGGGGTGCAGCTGTTCGCGCTGTTCGAGGCCAATCCGACGCTCATCGACCTCCTGGCCGATGTGCTGACCACGGCGCCGGTGCTGGGCCAGTATCTGGCGAGGAACGCGGGGGTGCTGGATGCGGTGATCGGTGGCGGCTTCTTCGCGCCCTGGCCGGGGACGGCGGCGCTGGCCGAGGGGCTGGCGCGGCGGCTCGACGGCGAGGCGGATTACGAGAAGAAGCTCGACGCGGCGCGGGTCTGGATGAAGGAATGGCATTTCCGCATCGGGGTGCATCATCTGCGCGGGCTGGTGGATGCTTTCGAGGCCGCCGGGCAATACGCCGGGCTGGCCGATGCGGTGCTGGCCGGGCTCTGGCCGCTGGTGGCGGCGGAATTCGCCCGCAAGCACGGACCGGCGCCGGGGCGCGGCGCGGTGGTGCTGGGCATGGGCTCGCTGGGGGCGGGGCGGCTCAATGCCGCCTCCGACCTCGACCTCATCGTGATCTATGACGCGGCCGGGCAGGAGGCCTCGGAAGGCCCGCGCCCCCTGGCGGCGCGCGCCTATTTCGCCCGGCTGACGCAGGCGCTGGTGACGGCGCTCTCGGCACCGATGGCGCAGGGGCGGCTCTACGAGGTCGACATGCGGCTCAGGCCCTCCGGGCGGCAGGGGCCGGTCGCGACCTCGTTCGACGCCTTTCGCAGCTATCAGGAGGGCGAGGCCTGGACCTGGGAACATCTGGCGCTGACCCGGGCGCGGCCGGTGGCAGGCTCGGTCGAGCTGGGCGAGGAGGTGGAGCGCTTCCGCCAGACGCTGCTGGCGCAGAAGGCGACCGGCGCCGGGGTGGCGCGCGACGTGGCCGAGATGCGGGGGCGGCTCCGGGCGGCCAAGCCCGGGCAGGGCGGGCTCGAGGCCAAGGACGGGCCGGGGCGGTTGCAGGATATCGAGCTTCTGGCGCAGATGCTGGCGCTGAAAGCGGCCTCCTCCGCCCGGCGCGTCGAGGCGCAGATCGCCGCGGGCAAGCGCGCCGGGCTGATCGCCGGGCCCGCGAGCGAGCGGGTGCTCTCGGCCTACCGGCTGCTCTGGCGCGTGCAATGCGGGCTGCGGCTGCTGGCGCATGGCCCGAGCGAGCCCGAGACACTGGGCGAGGGCGCCCGCGCCTTCCTGCTGCGCGAGGCGGGCGAGGAGGATCTGGACGCCCTGTTGTCCCGGCTCGAGGGGGCGGTGACCGAGGCCGCGGCAATCATCGACGCCGCCTTGGCGGGCTAGGGACGAGGAAGCGGGGGGCCAGCCCCCTCGACTCCCGGCCGCGCCACGGGCGCGGCGTTCGCGGCGAGAGGCGCCACTGGCGCGTTTCCGAGACGCCGCTCACCCCCCGCCAAAGGGGACCCTCGGGCCCCCTTTGGAAACCCCCGAGGATATTTAGAGAACAAAGATGCAAGTTAAGAGGGCGTTAAGCCGCCTTCTTTGCGCTCCAAATATCCTCGGGGGGTGAATTGGCCGTCA
>NZ_QDDR01000023.1 GCF_003075525.1 Pararhodobacter aggregans
CGAAGGAAACGCCTGCAATGAAGCTCGGAATCGCCCGTGGGAAGATGCGTCTCAGCGAGTTCTTCGGGTGAAAGAGAGAGCAGCCGCCGAATGATCGGCGGCTGCATCATTTACTGCAAAGGGCTGGCCGATGGGTGCCCCTTTTGCATTCTGACCGAGTGGCTCAGCTGGCCTTGGCGCGGAATTCCCGCATCAGGAAATCGGGGACGTGATCGCCCATGCCGACCACCGGCGCGTCGTCGCGGCCCCGGTCGCGGTCACGACGACCACGGCCGTTGCGCTCGCCCCGGTCGCCCCGGTCGCCGCGCTCGCGCTCGGCCCGGTCGCCGCGCATTTCGTCGCGGGCGGGCTTGGCCGCGGCAAGCTCGGTCACCGGCGCGGGCACCGCCTCTTCGGGGGCCTCGACGATAGCCTCGGCCAGAGCCTCGACCGGCGCCTCAGCCGTCTCGCGCACCGCTTCACGCGGGGGCCGTTCGCCGCGCGGCTTGCGCTCGCCGCGGCGCGGGCGCTCGGACCGCTCGGGCCGGTCGCCGTCGCGCTTGCGCTCGGGGCGGGCGGCGGATTCGGCGGCCGCTTCGGCGAAGCCTTCGGGCGGGACACCGCGCGGCAGCTTCTTCTGCAGCAGCGCCTCGATGGCGGCGAGGTATTTGTCGTCCGAGGGCGTGGCGATGGTGAACGCCTTGCCCGACCGCCCGGCCCGGCCGGTGCGGCCGATGCGGTGGACGTAATCCTCGGCATGCGAGGGCACGTCGAAGTTGAAGACATGGCTCACGGCCGGAATATCCAGCCCGCGGGCCGCCACATCGGACGCGATCAGCAGCCGCACGGTCCCGTCGCGGAACCCGTCCAGCGTGCGGGTCCGCACCGACTGGTCCAGATCGCCATGGATCGGCGAGGCGTTGAACCCGTGCTTTTTCAGCGACTTGGCCACGACATCGACGTCGATCTTGCGGTTGCAGAAGATGATCGCATTGGTGCAGGCGTCGCCCTCGGCCTCGATCAGCGAGCGCAACATGGCGCGCTTCTCGCTGAAGGCACGGTCGCGGCGGGTCGGGGTCAGCTCGATCAGCTGCTGTTCGATGGTCTCGGCGGTGGTCGCCTGGCGGGCAACCTCGACCCGGACCGGGCTCGACAGGAACATGTTGGTGATGCGCTCGATCTCGGGCGCCATGGTGGCCGAGAAGAACAGCGTCTGCCGGGTGAAGGGGGTCAGCTGGAAGATGCGCTCGATATCCGGGATGAAGCCCATGTCGAGCATCCGGTCGGCTTCATCGACGACCATGACCTCAACGCCGGTCAGCAGCAGCTTGCCGCGCTCGAAATGGTCAAGCAGGCGGCCCGGCGTCGCGATCAGCACGTCGACGCCGCGGTCAATGAGCTTGTCCTGTTCGGTGAACGAGACGCCGCCGATCAGCAGGGCCTTGGTGAGCTTGGTATATTTCGCGTAGACGTCGAAATTCTCGGCCACCTGGGCGGCCAGTTCGCGCGTCGGCGCCAGCACCAGCGAGCGCGGCATCCGGGCCCGGGCGCGGCCCCGCGACAGGCGCGTGATCAGCGGCAGGGTGAACGAGGCGGTCTTGCCGGTGCCCGTCTGGGCGATGCCCAGCACGTCGCGGCCTTCCAGCGCCTCGGGGATCGCCTGCGCCTGGATCGGCGTGGGGGTTTCATAGCCGGCTTCGATAACGGCCTTGAGGACCTTGGGGTCCAGCTTCAGATCGGTAAACTTGGTCATATGCGTCCGTGAATTGCGGCATCGGGCCGCAAGGAAGGGATGGGACGCCAGATTCCGCGCCCCGGCAGCGGTCGGGCCGCTGCTGTCAACAGCGGCCAATGGCGCGCCCTACCCCGAATCTGCCTTTAGGTCAATGTCTACAGGCAGAATCATACCCAGAGAGGTGCGAGAAAGCGGATTTCTACCTATGCGGGAGAACGCGGCGCAATCTGGGCGGAATCCGGCCCGATGCCACGGTTAACCCTTAATTAACCTCCTTTCCGCCCCGAACGGTCCCCGAACCGGTCTCAATTCGGGTCGAAAAAAGACCATCCGCGAAAGCGCAGAGGTCGGTTCCATGAATGCCCGCGTTTCCCTTGATGATCCCGAGTTCGCCGCCAGCACCGCGGCCGAGGTTCCCTTGATGCTGAATACCCCGATCCAGGCCGCCCTTCCCGCACCGGCCCAGTTCGCCGCCGTGACCGACCTCATCAAATCCGTGTTCAACGTCCCCGCCGTCTCGGTCGCGCTGCATGGGGCACCCGCCAATGCCGAGGGCGGCGTCTACCGTTCCTTTCTGGAAATCCCGCTGATCAAGGACGAGGTGGTGATCGGCTCGCTCAGGGTTCTGGACACAGCCGAGCGCGAATTCAGCGACCGCGATTGCCAGCTGCTGGAAGGCTTCGCCAAGCTGGTCGTCGATCAGGTGGAGCTCTGGGGCGAGGCCAGCCGCGACGTGCTCACCGGGGCCATGACCCGCCGGGCCTTTTCCGACACGCTGCGCAAGACCTTCGCGGCGCGGGCCCGGGCGCATGCCAAGGCCTCGCTGATGATCTTCGACCTCGACCATTTCAAGAAGATCAACGACACTTGGGGCCATGCCGCGGGCGATGCGGTGCTGAAGGCCGTGGCGCGCTGCGTGCTGCGCGAACTGCGGGTCGAGGACAGTTTCGGCCGCATCGGCGGCGAGGAATTCGCCGTCCTCGTCGCCAATGCCGATGCCACCATCGCCTCGGAAGTGGCAGAACGCGTGCGCCGCGCCATCGAGCGCCTGTCGATCCCCGGCTTTCCCCAGATCCTGGTCAGCGCCAGCTTCGGCGTGGCCGAGGCGACGGATGCGGTGCTCGATGTCGAGGATTGGACCGACCGCGCCGATGCCCAGCTCTATGCCGCCAAGGACAGCGGCCGCAACCGGGTCCGCGTGGCGACCGAGACGGCGCCGCGGGCAGCCATGGTGAACTGACCGCCCCCTGGCCCTGCTGCGCCTTCGCGCCCTGAAAAACCGCGCCCGAAGGGGCGTGTTTTTCTTTTGAACCGCGGGCCCGGCTGCCGCGACCCATGGCTGTTCACCCCATCCTCGCGCCCAGGAACCAAGCCATGACCCCGACCACCGCCAAGGCCCTGCTGACCCAACCGAGCCCCGCGCCCACCACCCCGCGCCGCCCGATCCTGACGCTGTTCGGCAAGCGCTGAGCTTTCCGCCCTCCTCCTTGCGATCCTCCCTCGTTGACTGGGCCGCCCGCCAAGGCGGCCCTTCTTTTTGTCGCGGCCCGGGCCCGGCCGCCGAGTGAACCCGGCCCGCCGCCCGCGCGACAAAGGATTGCCAACCCCGGAGAGTGCCATGTTCCGCCTCGACACCGCTGCCACGCTGCTTCGCCAGATCGACCGCCAGACCCGCACCAAGCCCGGGGGCGCCCGCCTGCGTCAGATCCCCCTGGCGATTCCGGTCCGCAGCCGCTGATCGCCACCCCCGCGCCAGACCGCTCCCGCCCCCGCACCCCGGGGGCGTTTTGCCTGTCGCGCCCCGCCGCGCCGGCCTGCGCCGCAACAAAGCCGCCGAAATCTTTGAACCGGAGAAGGGGCCGCCCCGACCCATGGCCATAGAGATGCTGCCTCCCAACCCAAGGATGCCCCGATGACCCGCGCTGCCCTCGCCCTCGCCACGCTGCTTACGCTCTCGCTCAACGGCTCGCTCGCCGCCGCCTCGGCACCCGAGGCCTGCAATGCCCAGGGCGTCTGCGCCCTCTCGCTGCGCATGCTCGCGCCGCCCCCGCCCCGTCCCGCCGATCTGGCGAGTCGCGTTGTTGCGGTGGCGGCGCGCCGCTGAAAGATTCCGGTATCGCGAGATGATGGCGCAGCGCCGGGGACCCGACGCTGCACCACCGATGCGCCTTAGCGGCCGACCTCGACCTCGACATCGACGTCACCCGCAGGGGTGTCTGCCGTGACCGTCACATTGCCACCGCCCGAGCCGCTGATGATCGCGACAACCGCGACCACTGCGACAATCCCGACAATCGCCACCCCCCCGGCAATGCCGGCGATTGCGACCGCGGGGGCCACCATGGCCTGCACATCCGAACCGCCGCCCGAACCGGAGCCCCCCTCACGCAGGCCGTCGATCCGGCCTGCGATGTTCCCGTCACGCTGCAAGGTGAACTCCCCGTTTACCCTGCCCGCCGTGCCGCGCGCAGAAAGCCGGATGCTGCGCGATGTGGCCTCGGCGATCGCCGCCACCTGCCGCGCCGGGATCGACATCCGAAAGCGCCCGCCCCCCCGCCGCGCGTTGACCTGAAGTTCCACGTCGATCGTGTCGCCCCGCGGTGGCATGCGCGGAAAGAACGGAATGATGATTTCGATCTCGCGACCACCGAAGGTGATCGTGAGGCCGCCGTCGCGGGATTGGGCGATGCTGATCTCGGGCAGGCCGGAAAGCGCAGCGGCCCCGCCAACTGCACCCAGAAGTGACAAAAGGTCACGACGTCCGATTGCGTCCATGTCGAATATCCTTGGATGAGAAAAGGCCGGAAAGGCCAAGAGAAAAAAGGGCGTTCAAAAAGTACCTTCACGATACGCACGCCCGGCTCTGCGTCAAGTCACATCGCGGTGGCGCGGCTCGCCCGTGGTTTTCGCTCCCGAAAGGGATACCTTTTCTCGGCGCTTGCGGGCCGGTATAGGACTGGTCCATGTCCCATGCCGCCCCCCTGCCCACCGATGCCCTGCGCTCCGAGATCCTCCGGCGCCGGACCTTTGCCATCATCTCGCATCCCGATGCGGGCAAGACCACGCTGACTGAAAAGTTCCTCCTGTTCGGGGGCGCCATCCAGATGGCCGGTCAGGTGCGCGCCAAGGGCGAGGCACGGCGCACGCGCTCGGATTTCATGCAGATGGAAAAGGACCGCGGGATCTCGGTCTCGGCCTCGGCCATGTCCTTCGATTTCGACAGCTGGCGCTTCAATCTGGTCGACACGCCCGGCCACTCGGATTTCTCGGAAGACACCTACCGCACGCTGACCGCCGTGGACGCCGCGATCATGGTCATCGACGGGGCCAAGGGCGTGGAAAGCCAGACGCGGAAGCTGTTCGAGGTCTGCCGCCTGCGCGACCTGCCGATCCTGACCTTCTGCAACAAGATGGACCGCGAGGCCCGCGACACTTTCGAGATCATCGACGAGATCCAGGAAAACCTGGCCATCGACGTGACCCCGGCCTCTTGGCCGATCGGCCAGGGCCGCGATTTCCTGGGCTGCTATGACATCCTGCATGACCGGCTGGAACTGATGGACCGCGCCGACCGCAACCGGGTGGGCGAGTCGCTGAAGATCGAGGGGCTCGACGACCCCAAGCTGGCGCAGCACATCCCGGCGGCGATGCTGGAGACGCTGAAGGAAGAGCTGGAGATGGCCCGCGCCCTGCTGCCCGCCTTCGACCGCGAGCAGGTGCTGAACGGCTCGATGACCCCGATCTGGTTCGGCTCGGCGATCAATTCCTTCGGCGTGCGCGAGCTGATGGCCGGGATGGCCGAATTCGGCCCGGCGCCGCAGCCCTTGACCACCGACAAGCGCCGGGTCGACCCCGACGAGGATAAGGTCACCGGCTTCGTCTTCAAGGTGCAGGCCAACATGGACCCCAAGCACCGCGACCGGGTGGCCTTCGTGCGCCTCGCCTCGGGGCATTTCCAGCGCGGGATGAAGCTGATGCATGTCCGCTCGGGCAAGCCGATGGCGATCTCGAACCCGGTGCTGTTCCTCGCCGCCGACCGCGAACTGACGGAAGAGGCCTGGGCGGGCGATATCATGGGCATCCCCAACCACGGTCAGCTCAGGATCGGCGACACGCTGACCGAGGGCGAGGCGATGCGCTTCACCGGCATCCCCTCCTTCGCGCCGGAACTGCTGCAGAATGTCCGCGCCGGCGACCCGATGAAGGCCAAGCACCTGGAAAAGGCCCTGATGCAATTCGCCGAGGAGGGCGCGGCCAAGGTCTTTAAACCCTCGATCGGCTCGGGCTTCATCGTCGGCGTGGTCGGCGCCCTGCAATTCGAGGTCCTGGCCTCGCGGATCGAGCTGGAATACGGCCTGCCGGTGCGCTTCGAGCCCTCGCAATTCACCTCGGCGCGCTGGATCTCGGGCGACAAGGCCGAGGTCGAGAAAGTGGTCAACACCAACAAGCAGCATATCGCCACCGATCACGACGGCGATCTGGTCTATCTGACCCGCCTGCAATGGGACATCGACCGCATCGGCCGCGACCACCCGGGGGTGAAGCTGACCGCGACCAAGGAAATGATGGTCTGACACCGGCCGCTGGAGGATGGGCAGATTGCCCATCCTACCCTGCCCCTGCCAAGGGGGCTTGCTCCCCGCCGCCCCGAGGATCAGACTGCCCGCGCAGGGCGCCGCTGCGCCACGGGCCGGCCCGCCCTGCTGCTTGCCGAGAGCCCCCGGCTTTCCCTCGCATCGGTCCGCCCCGCATCCGCCGGGCGGAGGTTCACCAAAGGACACCACCATGGGCAAGGGCGACAGCAAGCGCGGCAACAAGGAAGCCAAGAAACCGAAGCAGGACAAGCCGAAGGTCCTCGCCACGGCGAATTTCAACGCCGGCAAGACGACCACCATCGCCGGCAAGGCGATCAAGTAACACCCGCCCCCCCCGGCTTCTTTGTTCCGGAAATATCCTCGGGGGTTCCCAAGGGGGGTGGAAAACCCCCTTTGGCGGGGGGTGCGGGGGGCGGCGCCCCCCGCTTCCAGCGCGGCGAAGCCGCGCCGCCGGTCGCCCGAGGCGCCCGCGTCAGCGGGCAACGAGGGCGAAACCCCTCCCCCGTCTGACGGCCTCTTACAGCATCCCCGGCAGCACCTGATCCGGCGGCCGGTGCCCGTCGGCGAAGGTCTTGATGTTCAGGATCACCTTCTCGCCCATCTCGACCCTGCCTTCCAGCGTGGCCGAGCCCATATGCGGCAGCAGCACCACATTCGGCAATTCCCGCAGCCGCGGGTTCACCTCCGCCCCCCGCTCGAAGACATCGAGCCCGGCGCCACCCAATTCGCCCGCCCGCAGCATCCGGGTCAGGGCGTTCTCGTCGATCACCTCCCCGCGTGAGGTGTTGACGATCACCGCCGAGGGTTTCATCAGCTTCAGCCGCCGGGCGTTCATCAGGTGGAAGGTCGAGGGCGTGTGCGGGCAGTTGATCGAGATCACGTCCATCCGCGCCACCATCTGGTCGAGGCTCTCCCAATAGGTGGCTTCCAGCGGTTCCTCGACCTCCGCGCGCAGGCGCTTGCGGTTGTGGTAATGGATCTGCATGCCGAAGGCCTGCGCGCGCCGCGCCACCGCCTGGCCGATCCGGCCCATGCCCAGGATCCCCAGCCGCTTGCCGCCGATCCGCCCGCCCAGATGCGCCATCGGCGACCAGCCGGACCAGCCGCCCGCCTGCATCACCGACAGGCCCTCGGGGATGCGCCGCGTCACCGCCAGCATCAGGGCGATGGTCATGTCGGCGGTGTCCTCGGTCACCACGCCCGGGGTGTTCGACACCAGGATCCCGCGCTGGCGGGCCGATTGCACGTCGATATGGTCGATCCCCGCCCCGTAATTGGCGATCAGTTTCAGCCTTTCGCCCGCCCCGGCCAGCAGTCCCGCGTCGATATGGTCGGTCAGCGTCGGCACCAGCACATCGGCGCGCGCCATCGCCGCCAGCAATTCCTCGCGGCTCATCGGCCGGTCGTCGTCCCTCAGCTCGGCGTCGAACAATTCCTTCAGCCGCGTTTCCACCGGGTCGGGCAGGCGTCGCGTGACCACCACACTCAGGCGCTTGAGGGGCATGGACTTCTCCTTGGGTCTTTCAAATCGGGCCGCTTGCTGGCAAAGTGGCGCAGAGCGAACCGAGGCACAAGCCATCCGCGCAACCCCGTGCGAAATTAAATTTCGCAGCCAATGAACGGGGGCCGGGGGCATCATCAGACCTGCGCGAGCAGGCCGGGCAGGACCGAATGCGCAAAGCGATTGCGATCGCCGTCTGGGCGGCTGTGGCCGTGTCGGCAGGCATGGCCGGCTCCGGGGCCGGGGCGGACGAGCTGGTGCCGACCCAGGCCGCCATCGCCCCGCCCCCCGCCGCGACCGCGGCCCCCACAACCGGCCCCGAAACCGGCCTGCCCTTGCCGCGCTATGTCTCGCTCAAGACCACGCGCGGGCGGGCCCGGCGCGGGCCGTCCGACACCCACCGCGTCGACTGGATCTATACCCTGCGCGACCTGCCGCTGCGGGTGACGGGCGAATTCGAGCATTGGCGCCGGGTCGAGGATTCCGAGGGCGAGGGCGGCTGGATCCATTATTCGCTGCTCTCGGGCGTGCGCACGGTCCTCGTCACGCAGGACATGACACCACTCCGCGCCCTGCCCCAGCCCGGCGCCACCGAACTCGCCTATCTGGAGGCGGGTGTGGTGGCGCGGATCATGGAATGCTCCTCGGGCTGGTGCCGGGTCAGCGTCGAGGGCAGCCGCGGCTGGCTGGAGACCTCGGCCGTCTGGGGCGTCGACCCGGGCGAAGAGCTGCGCTGACCGGCAGCGCTGGACGCCGCCCGGGCGCGGCGCTAGCCTGCGGTCCATGCAGCCGGAAACCCACGAAAAGCTGACCCGTGCCGGGTTGAACCTGATCCAGCAGGCGCTGTCCATTTTCGACAGCGACCTGCGCCTCGCCGTCTGCAACCCCCGCTATCAGGAGATGTTCGGCCTGCCCGATGCCCTGGTCCGCCCCGGCGCCTCGTTCGAGGAAACGATCCGCTTCCTGGTGCGGCGCGGCGAATACGGCCCGCCCGGCGATGTCGAGGAGGCGGTGCGCCTCAGGGTCGAGACGGCCCGCGATTTCCGCCCGCATTACATGGAGCGCCAGCGCGCCAACGGCCGCTGGGTCTCGGTCGAGGGGGCGCCGCTGGCGCAGGGCGGCTGGGTCACGGTCTATACCGACATCACCGAGATCAAGCTGCAGGAGCAATTGCTGCGCGCGCGTTCCGAGGAACTGTCGGGCCAGCTGCTGACCCATGCCGAGCGGCTCGGGATGGCCAACCGGCAACTCGCCTCGACCAATGCCATGCTCGAAGAGACGCAGCGCGAGCTGCGCGAGATGGAGGCGCGCACCCGCCTGGTGACCGAGATGATGCCGGCGCATATCGCCCATCTCGACCGCAACCTCGTCTATACCTATTCCAACCGGCGCCTGTCGTCGCTGGTGCCGGGGCTGCCCGCCAATGTCGTCGGCATGCGCTTCGAGGAGGCGGTCGGCCCCCAGCTGCACGCCAGCCTCATCGCCGACATGCACCGCACCCTGCAGGGTGAGGATGCGATCTGCGAACTGACGCATGAGGACAGCGGGCGGCGCATCCGGGTGGTGATGACGCCCGATCCGCGCAACGCCTCGGACGGGCAGGATGGCGGGGTCTATCTGCTCACCACCGACATCACCGCCGAAACACAGGCCCGCGCGGCGCTGATGCAGACCCGCAAGCGCGAGGTGGCGGCGCAGCTGACCTCGGGCCTTGCGCATGATTTCTCGAACCTCCTGACCATCATTCTCGGGCTTCAGGACAAACTCGCCCGCCTGCCCGGCCTGCCGTCCGAGGCCGCCGAGGCGGTGCGCGCCACCCAGGCCGCGGCGCGGCGCGGCGGGACATTGCTGAGGCGCATCGGCGAGATGTCGGGCGCGCGGGTGCTGAACCCGCAGGCCACCGACCTTGAGCCGCTGCTGGACGATCTGCGGATGATGGCCTCGCCCTCGCTGCCCGCGGGCATGCGGCTTTCCATCGCGCTGGAACCCGGCCTGGGGCGGGTGATGCTGGATCAGGGGGCAACGCAGGACGCGCTCCTGAACCTGATCCTCAACGCCCGCGACGCCATCGGCTGCAGCGAAGACGGCGGCGGACAGATCCGCCTTTCCGCCCGCCGGGTGCAGGACACCTGGCTGGAACTCGCGGTCGAGGATGACGGGCCGGGCTTTACCGACGAGGCGCTGAAACGCGGGCTCGATCCGTTCTATACGACCAAGGGGGCCGAGGGCTCGGGCCTCGGGCTGGCGATGGTCTATGACCAGGCGTCGCTGGCGGGGGGCACGGTGCGGCTGGCCAACCGGCCCGAGGGCGGCGCCCGGGTCACGCTGCGCCTGCCGCTGCGCCCCGCCGCCGACCCCGCGCCGGACGAGACGCGGCTGGTGCTGCTGGTCGAGGACAGCGCCGAGATCCGCATGCTGGTGCGCGAGATGCTGGTGGACCTCGGCCACCGGGTGATCGAGGCCGAAACCGCCGAGGATGCCCGCGCGCTGGCGCTGCTGCCGGAGATCGGCATGGTGTTGTCGGACATCCAGCTCAAGGGCGAGGAAACCGGCCCCGACCTGCTGGCCCGGCTGCGCGGCCTGCGCCCGGGCCTCGCCATGGCGCTGATGACCTCGCTGCCGCCCGCCGACCCGCTGCGCGCCAGGGCCGCCCAGGAGGCCGCGGTGCTGGCCAAACCCTTCGCCCCCGCCGAACTCGACGCCTTCCTGCGCGCCACGGCCTCGGCTATGCCGGGGGGCGCGCGCCCTGCCCTGCCTATCAAGGACCTCCGATGACGCAGCCCCATGTCGCCATCCTCGACGACGAGGCCGAAATCCGCCGCATCCTGGCCGATGCGCTGAACGAGGCGGGGTTCCGCACCTCGACCTTCTCGCGGGCGACCGAATTCGAGGCGGCGCTGAAACGCACAGCGCCAGATGTCTGCCTGGTGGATCTGGGACTGCCCGACCGCGACGGGCTGGCGCTGGTCCACCGGCTGGCGCTGGAATCGGGGGCGACGATCATCATCATCTCGGGCCGGGCGGCGGCCTCGGACCGGGTGACCGGCCTCGAACTCGGCGCCGACGATTACATCATCAAGCCCTTCGAGCCGGCCGAGGTCGTGGCCCGGATCCGCGCCCGGCTGCGCAAGTCGCGCCCGGCGCCCGAGGCCGGCGGATCGGTCGCCCGCTTCAACGGCTGGGAGGCCCAGTTCGACCGCTACCTGCTGATCGGCCCGGACGGGGCGGACGTGCCCTTCAGCCATGCCGAGGGGGAGGTGCTTCGCCTCTTCCTCGATGCGCCGAAGCGGCTGATCTCGCGCATGCAGATGCAGGAATCCCTGGGCGGCGCGGCGGGCGAAAGCTTCGACCGGGCGATGGATGTGCGCATCTCGCGGCTCAGGGCCAAGCTCGGCGAGGACCCCAAGAACCCGCGGCTGATCAAGACCATCTACGGCGCGGGTTACATCTTCCTCGGCGATGTGAGCTGGCACTGACGGCGGCGGGCCGCTGGCTCCCACCCGCCCACCCGCCCGCGACCCGCCGCCTGCCTTGACCGGAGCGCCCGGGGGAGGCCGGGCATCCGGGTGGCAAGTACCCGCGCAGGCCGGATCCTCGGCGCGGGCAGACAGGGTGGAGTTGCGTATTTTCGGCAAAGTGAAAGGGCGGGCCGGATCGCCCCTGCCTGACCGCCCCTCATCCTCTTCGTTCTGCAAGTATCCTCGGGGGTCCGGGGGTGGAAAACCCCCGGGGCCGCCGCGGGTGTCCCATCCCGGCCTCGTTCCGCCACGTCCACCGCCCCCCAGGGCTGCGCATTCATGCGCAGCCCTGGTCGCCCGAGGAGCCCGCGGCAGCGGGGGACGAGGGCGAAACCCCTCCCCCTCTCGGCACGAAACCGCAACAGGACTGAAACAATCCCCGATCACCCTGCCAGCTTCCTTGCCAAGGGCGTTCCGATCTGATTCTCAGGGGGCCATGATCCGTCGCATCCATCCCGAACCGCGCCTCGACCGGCCGCGACCCGAGGGCGTCCTGCCGCTCGCAGGCTCTGCCCATGTCTGGTGGCACCCGGGCGCGCTGCCCGCGGCCGACGCCGCGCGCCTTGCCGCGCCGAAGCCCATTCTCCCCGGCCTGCCCGGCGACCGCCCGCTGGTCATGGGCATCCTCAACACCACGCCCGACAGTTTCAGCGACGGCGGCACACTCTCGGGGCTGGAGGATGCGCTGGCCCGGGCCCGGGCGATGGTCGCGGCCGGGGCCGATATCCTCGACATCGGCGGCGAATCGACGCGGCCCGGCGCCGCCGAGGTGCCGGTCGACGAGGAGATCGCCCGCACCGCGCCCCTGATCCGGGCGCTGCGCGCCGAGGGGATCGCCACGCCCGTCTCCATCGACACCCGCAAGGCCCGCGTCGCCGCCGCCGCGATCGAGGCCGGGGCGGACATCATCAACGATGTCTCGGCCCTGACCTGGGACCCTGATCTGGCCCGCGTCACCGCCGAGGCCGGGGTGCCGATCTGCCTGATGCATGCCCAGGGCACGCCGCAGACCATGCAGGCCGATCCCCGCTATGACGACGTGCTGGTCGAGGTCTATGACTGGCTCGCCGCCCGCATGGATCACGCCGTCGCGCAGGGCATCGCCCCCGAGCGGCTGATCTCCGATCCGGGCATCGGTTTCGGCAAGACCCTGCGCCACAATCTGACGCTGCTGCAGGGGCTTGCCCTCTTTCATTCGCTGGGGGCGCCGATCTTGCTGGGCGCCTCGCGCAAGCGCTTCATCGGCACCATTTCGGGGGTCGATGTCGCAGCGGATCGGCTGGCGGGGTCGCTGGCCGTGGCCCTGCATGCCGCGGGTCAGGGGGCGCAGATCCTGCGCGTCCACGATGTTTCAGAAACTATTCAGGCGCTGGCGCTCTGGCGCGCGCTGGCCTCGGAGGATTGATTATGACGAGAAAGCTCTTTGGCACCGATGGGGTGCGCGGACAGGCCAATTCCTGGCCGATGACGGCCGAGCTGGCCTTGAAACTGGGCGCCGCCGCCGGGCGGTATTTCCGGCAGGACGGCAAGAACGGCCACCGGGTGGTGATCGGCAAGGACACGCGGCTCAGCTGCTACATGCTGGAGAACGCGCTGACCGCGGGCCTCACCTCCACCGGCATGAACGTGCTGCTGCTGGGTCCGGTGCCGACGCCTGCGGTGGGGTTCCTGACCCGCTCGATGCGGGCCGATGTCGGCATCATGATCTCGGCCAGCCACAACCCGGCCAGCGACAACGGCATCAAGTTCTTCGGCCCCGACGGGTTCAAGCTGTCCGATGAGGCCGAGGCCGAGATCGAGGCGATCCTCGAGGGCGAGTGCGAGCTGGCCGCGCCCGGCGACATCGGTCGCGCCAAGCGCATCGAGGACGGTCGCGGCCGCTATGTCGAATACGCCAAGACCACCCTGCCCCGGGGCGCGCGGCTGAGCGGCCTCAAGGTCGTCGTCGATTGCGCCAATGGCGCCGCCTACAAGGCCGCGCCCGAGGTCCTGTGGGAGCTTGGCGCCGAGGTCATCCCGCTGGGGGTCAGCCCCAACGGCCGCAACATCAACGATGGCGTGGGCTCGACCAAGCCGCAGCTGGCGGCCGAGACGGTCGTGGCCCATGGCGCCGATATCGGCATCTGCCTTGACGGCGACGCCGACCGGGTGCTGATCCTCGACGAGAATGGCCAGGTGGCCGATGGCGACCAGATCATGGCGCTTTTCGCCAGCCGCTGGGCCGCCGAGGAGCGACTGAACGACGGCACGCTGGTGGCGACGGTCATGTCGAACCTCGGGCTCGAGCGGTTCCTTCAGGGTCAGGGCCTGCATCTGGAACGCACCAATGTGGGCGACCGCTATGTGGTCGAACGGATGCGCAACCGGGGCTTCAACCTCGGCGGCGAGCAATCGGGCCATATCGTGATGACCGATTACGCCACCACCGGTGACGGGCTGATCGCCGGGCTGCAATTCCTGCTGGCCATGGCCGAGACCGGCAACCCCGCCTCGGCCCTGACCCGCCAGTTCGACCCGGTGCCGCAGCAATTGCGCAACGTGCGGTTCGGCGCCGGTCAGGCACCGATGGAGGCCGCCGCCGTCAAGGCCGCGGTGCGCGATGCCGAGGCGCGGCTCATCGGGCGCGGGCGGCTGCTGATCCGCAAATCCGGCACCGAGCCGCTGGTCCGCGTCATGGGCGAATGCGAGGATCCGGCGCTGCTGGACGAGATCCTCAGCGGCATCGTGGCCGAGATCGAGGCGGCGCTCTGAGCCGCCCTTCGGGGCATTGGCGGCTTTCCTTCGCCGCGTTCTGACGCTAGTCAGGACGCGCAAGGAGGGCCCGCCATGGCAAGCATTCTCGACCGGATCAAGGCCTACAAGCTGGAGGAAGTGGCCGCCGCCAAGGCCCGGCTGCCCCTCGCGACGCTCGAGGATCAGGCCCGCGCCGCCTCCGCCCCCCGGGGCTTTGCCGCGGCGCTGACCCGCGCCTCGACCACCGGCTACGGGCTGATTGCCGAGATCAAGAAGGCGAGCCCCTCCAAGGGTCTGATCCGCCCCGATTTCGACCCGCCGGCGCTGGCCCGGGCCTATCAGGCGGGCGGCGCCACCTGCCTGTCGGTGCTGACCGATGCCCCCAGCTTTCAGGGCGCGCCCGAGTTTCTGACGGCGGCCCGGGCGGCGGTGGACCTGCCCTGCCTGCGCAAGGATTTCCTCTATGACACCTATCAGGTGGCCGAGGCCCGCGCCTGGGGCGCCGATTGCATCCTCATCATCATGGCCTCGGTCTCGGACGCGCAGGCGGCCGAGCTGGAGGACGCCGCCCTCGCCTGGGGCATGGATGTGCTGATCGAGGTGCATGACGGGGCCGAACTGGACCGCGCGCTGGCGTTGAAATCGCCGCTGATCGGGGTCAACAACCGCAACCTGAAGACTTTCGAGCTGTCGCTCGATACGACCCGCACGCTGGCCGCCCGGGTCCCCGCCGGGCGCAGGCTGGTCTGCGAAAGCGGCCTCTTCACCCCCGCCGATCTGGCCGACATGGCCGGTCATGGCGCGCGCTGCTTCCTGATCGGCGAAAGCCTGATGCGGCAGGCGGATGTGGCCGGGGCGACCCGCGCCCTGCTGGCCGATCCGGCGCCTGTGCGGATCGCGTCATGACCGGCCTGACGCATTTCGACGCAGAGGGCCGGGCGGTGATGGTCGACGTGTCCGAAAAGCCGGTGACCTCGCGCGTGGCCACCGCCTGCGCCCATGTGGTCATGCAGCCTCAGACGCTGGCCCATGTCATCGCCGGCACGGCGAAAAAGGGCGACGTGCTGGGCGTGGCCCGTCTGGCGGGCATCATGGCCGCCAAGCAGACCAGCGCACTGATCCCCCTCTGCCATCCCCTGCCGATCACCAAGGTCGCCGTCGATCTGGTCCCCGACGAGGCCTTGCCGGGCGTCCGTATCACTGCGGAAGTGAAGACCACCGGCCAGACGGGCGTCGAGATGGAAGCCCTGACCGCCGCCTCGGTCGCCGCGCTGACGGTTTACGACATGCTGAAAGCGGTCGAGAAGGGCATGGAAATCGGCGGCATCGCGGTCCTGCGCAAGGAAGGCGGCAAGTCGGGCACCTACGAGCGGGGGACGGGGTGAACACGCGCGGCCGGTCGCTGGAACTCTTCTTCGTCGATGGCCGCCCCGACGGCATGCTGACTGCCGAGGTGTTCAACTGGACCGGCCACGTCCTGCGCGCCCCCCGGACCCAGCTGCGCGAGGCGCTCGACCGTCGCGAGGCGGGACACACCGGCGTCTACCTGCTGCTGGGCGAGGTCGAGGGCCGCACGCGGCTTTATGTCGGCGAGGCCGAGGATATGCGCGAGCGGATGCGCGGGCATGTTTCGGGCAAGGATTGGTGGGAGACGGTGGCGCTCATCTCCACCGCGTCGGACGCGCTTCATAAAGCCCATGTCAAATACCTGGAATCCCGCCTGGTCGAGATCGCCCGCTCGGTCGGCGCCGTCGACCTCGACAACAGCAATACGCCGACGCGCAGCAGCCTCTCCGAGGCCGCGACCGCCTCGATGGAGAGCTTTATCGAGACGCTGATGATGGTGCTGCCCGCGATCCGCATCGACGCGTTCCTCGACAAGCGCCGGTCGGTCGAGGCCAAGGCACCGTCGTCTCACGCATCGGCCGATCCGGTCTTCGAGTTTCGGGTGCCTCGGCACGGCGTGGCCGCCAGGGCCACCCTGCGCGATGGCGAAATGATCGTTCATGCAGGATCGGTCGTGCGGAATGCCTGGGTCGGGGACCGCAAGCACAACACGCATTACTTTGGTCTGCACGATGAGCTCGTCGCCAACGGAACGATCCGCATGGACGGCGACGCCGCAGTCATGACCGCCGATTTCGCCTTCTCAAGCCCCTCGGCGGCCGCGGCCGTGGTCGCAGGACGGTCGGCGAACGGGCGGACCTCGTGGCTGCACGTCCCCAGCGGCCAGACCTACGCCGCCTGGGAAGAAGCACAAGTGAAGGAGCCCCGCGCATGATCGGCGTCGAGGAAGCGCAGGCCCTGTGCCTGGCCCTGATCCCGGGCGCGCCCGGGGTCGAGACTGTTCCGCTGGTCCAGGCCGCGGGCCGGGTGCTTGCCCGCAGCGCAGCGACCGGCCGCGCCCAGCCGCCCTTCGCCTCGGCGGCGATGGATGGCTATGCGGTGCGGGACGCGGAACTGGCGATCGGCGCCCGCTTCACCGTGGTCGGCGAAAGCGCCGCCGGGCATGGCTGGGACGGGCGCCTTGCCCCCGGTCAGGCGGTGCGGATCTTCACCGGCGCCCCGGTCCCCGAAGGCGCCGACCATGTGGTGATCCAGGAGGACGTGGCCCGCGACGGTGACCGCATCACCATCCAGCCGAACCTCGGCTCCGGCCCCAATATCCGCGTGGCAGGCGTCGATTTCCCGGCAGGCTTCACGCTGGAGGCGCCGCGGCGCCTCGGCCCCGCCGACCTTGCCCTGCTGGCGGCGATGAACGTGGCCGAGGTCACCGTCGCCCGCCGCCCGCGCGTGGCGCTGCTGGCCACCGGGGACGAGCTGGTGATGCCCGGCGAGGCCCCGGGCCCCGACCAGATCATCGCTTCGAACGTCTTCGCGCTGAAAGCCATGGTCGATGCAGCGGGCGGCAAAGGCGTGATCCTGCCCATCGCGCCCGACCGCGAAGACGCGCTCGAGGCCGCCATGGCCGAGATGGCGAAAGCCGATATCGCCGTCACCATCGGCGGCGCCTCGGTCGGCGACTATGACCTCGTGGGCAAGGTCGGCACCGGGCTGGGGATGGAACGCGCCTTCTACAAGATCGCCATGCGGCCCGGCAAACCCCTGATCGCCGGGCGGCTGGGCGCGGTGCCATACCTCGGCCTGCCGGGCAATCCGGTCTCGGCCATCGTCACCGGTCATCTGTTTCTGTCGCCGCTGGTCCGCCGCTGGCAGGGCCTGACCGAGGCGCTGCCGACCCGTCTGCTGGCGCGGCTGGCGCAGGATGTGGGGCCCACAGGGCCACGCACGCATTACATGCGGGCGGTGCTGAAAGACGGGGTGGTGACGCCCTTCGCGGAACAGGATTCCTCGCTGCTGCGCGTGCTGTCCGAAGCCAATGTCCTGCTGGAACGCCCGCTGGGCGACCGGCCCCGCAAGGCGGGCGAGGAAGTCCCGGTGCTGCCGCTCTGATCGCGGTGTTGACACAAAACGGGAACATGCGTAGAACAGGGGATAAACGCCTGACGTTTGCCTGCTGGAGGACGCGATGCTCACCCGCAAACAGCTCGAACTTCTGGAACTGATCGACGCGCGGATGAAGCGCGACGGCGTCCCGCCCTCGTTCGACGAGATGAAGGATGCGCTGAACCTGCGCTCGAAGTCGGGGATCCACCGGCTGATCACCGCGCTGGAGGAGCGCGGCTTCATCCGGCGGCTGGCGCATCGCGCCCGCGCCATCGAGGTGGTGCGCATGCCCGAAATGGCCGAAGGGCGCGTCGCCCGGGTGATCGACGGCGGCGCCACGCCCGCGACCCCGGCCCCCGCCGCGCCCGCAAGGGCGATGGCGGTCAGCAGCAGCGGTTCGATGGACCTGCCGGTGATGGGCCGCATAGCGGCCGGCACGCCGATCGAGGCGATTTCCGAAGTGTCGCACCATATCGCCGTGCCGGGCTCGATGCTGGGCGGCAAGGGCGACCATTACGCGCTGGAAGTCCGCGGCGATTCGATGATCGAGGCCGGGATCCATGACGGCGACATCGTGGTGATCCGCGAGCAGACGACGGCCGACAACGGCGACATCGTGGTGGCGCTGGTCGAGGGGCAGGAAGCGACACTGAAGCGCTTCCGCCGGCAGCGCGGGATGATCGCGCTGGAAGCCGCGAACCCGGCCTATGAGACGCGCATGCTGCGCGACGACCAGGTGCAGGTGCAGGGCCGCCTGGTCGGGCTGATCCGCAGCTACTGATCCGTGCCGCAGGCCGGGCGCGCAGCGGCGGGAGGCACGCTCCCACCCGCCCACCCCGCGCGCCTCCCGCCGCGGAGAGGGCAGCGCTTGGGTTGACCCCGGGGGGCCAGCCCCCCGGACCCCCCGCCGTATTTTTGGCAAAGTGATAGGGGAGTGGGCTGCGGCCTTCCGCGCCGCCCCCAGTCCGACGCCGTTTCATGTCGCTGCGGGGGAGTTTCGCGTCCCCTCGGTCTTTCAGGACGGTTAGCTCCCGGACAATCATCGACCGGAACACGCCAAGGCATCTCTCACTGGGAAGCGGTGAGAAGACGAAGGATCCGGTTCCCGGCACGCCCCACCCGCGCCGCCCCTGGCTGCCCCCCCGGCACGCGGCCAGGGCACCGCCCCAGGGTCCATATGCAAGCAAGCCGAGGCAACGCGCGCTCCCTGCCCCCATCTTCGTTCTGAAAATATCCTCGGGAGGATTTTCAAGGAGGGTGGAAAACCCTCCTTGAAGCGGGGGGTGCGGGGGGCGGCAGCCCCCCGCCTTTGCGGTCTCTGGGGGCGGCAACCCCCGCCTCCGGTCGCCTGAGGCGCCCGCGGCAGCGGGGAACGAGGGCGAAACCCCCTCCCTCGTTCCTGCCTTGCGCTCAGAGGGTGGTTTGGGTCAGATGGCGCCTGTTTCACCAGACCGGAGCCCCCATGTCCCAGACGCCCCGCACCGAGCCCTCGATGCTCGTCAAGCAAGCGCTCGAATTCGGGCCGCTGCTCGTCTTCCTCGGTGTCTATCTGTGGATGCGCGACAGCACGGTGAGCCTGGCCGGGCGCGAGTATCAGGGTTTCGTCATCGCCGTCATCGCCTTCGTGCCGCTGCAGCTGCTGGCCACCATCGCCATGCGCCTGCTGACCGGGCGGCTGAGCCGGATGCAGCTGACCACGCTGATCCTGGTGCTGATCCTCGGCCTCGCCACGGTGCTGCTGAACGACGAGCGGGTCTTCAAGATGAAATCGACCTTCATCTTCGGCCTCTTCGGCCTGCTCCTCTTCATCGGTCTGTGGCGCGGGCAGTCGTGGCTGGCCTATGTGCTCGATCAGGCGCTGCCGCTCGATCAGGAGGGCTGGATGATCCTCACCCGCCGCATGGCCTGGTTCTTCCTCGCCTTCGCGGCGATGAACGAGGTGATCTGGCGCAATTTCTCGACCGATACCTATGTGTTGTGGGACACGTTCGGGCAGATGGCGGTGATGTTCGTCTTCCTGATCGGCAATTACCGCCTGATCGAGAAGCACTGGACCGGGGAACGCTGACCTCAGGCCGGGCGGCGTCCCGGCAGCGGGATCTCGGCCCAGAACCGGCTCCAGCGCGGCTCGGGCGCCTGATCGAGGGCGGCGCGCAGTACCGGCAGCGTCAGCCGCTCGCGGTCGTGGATCAGTCGGCGGTAGAAGCGGAAGACGCCCGGGCGCAGATAGACCGACCAATGGCAGATCCGCGCGGCGCGGGCGGCCAGCGGCAGGCCGAGGGCGCGCAGCGCCGCGCCGGTGGCCGGATGGTCGATCTGCACGTCGAGCCAGTTCGCGGCCCCCGGCAGCCCCCGACCCAGCGCGCCGTTGCGGCCCAGGGGCGAGATGGCCCGTTCGAAGAGGAAGTCGAACAGGTCGTTTTCCCGCGTGGTGATGTTCAGGAATTCGGCCCGGCGCCCGGCGGGGCTGGCCAGCGCCGCCTCGGCCCGGCCGGTGAAATCGGCGCCCGCCAGCAGGATCGCCCGGCCGACCGCCCCTTCGCCTACCAGCGGCACCGCGCCGAGGATGACCCGCGCGCCCAGCGAATGGCCGAAGAGGTCGACGCGGCGCCCGGGGTCGAGGCGGCGCACCAGATGGATGAGGCGGGCCAGCATCGGCGCCATGGCCTGCGCCTCGGCCGTGGCGCGCCAGAGCCTGCCCGAGCTGTCCCAGCCGAAGCCGATGCAGAGCCCCAGCGGCTGGCGCGGTCCCGGCAGGGCAAAGCCCAGACGGCGCGGCCACGAGACGTTGCGGCTGCGGCCATGCCCGGGGCGGGCGGCGAGGATCAGGCGGTGGGGATCGCGGTCGGGGCAATCGGGGCGGTAACCCTTGCCATGGACCATGACGACGACGGGAGCGCCCTTCGGCAGCAGGGAGAGGCGGCGGGCGATCTCGGCTTCCGGACCCTGGCCGCTACCGGCCAGCGACAGGCCGGAACGGGTGGCGGAGAGGGATAACAGCGTCATCGCGGGGCCTCATCTCAAGCGTCAGTTCACGTCGTCGGTCCTTGTTTCTCGGGCATTCCGGGTTTCGACCCGGTTCCCGGGGCGTTCGGTGGTGTGTCGACCGTGGCGCGGTCGTCGTTCAGCCTGCACGCCCTTGATGGACACAGCATGCATGGCCCCGGCTCGCTAGGCGAACACGGGCGGCGGTTATCCGATAACCGGGCGGGAAGGTCAGAGCGCCAGCTCGTAGGTGGTCAACATCGACCGCGCGCTTTCGGTTCCAGACGGGCGCGGGATCCCCCGGGCCTCGAGCGCGGCCTCGGTCAGCAGGGCATAATCGACCAGCGCCCGGGCGACGCTCAGGTCGTCCTCGCCGATATAGTCGCGGAACGTCGCGAAGATCCGCGCATAGGTCAGCGCCAGATCCGCGTCGCTCATGCCCTGCAGCGCCGACTCGACATCGAGCCGGGCCTGGGCCGTCATGCGCAGGTCGGTCTGCGGCATGGCCAGCGCCACCGGGGTTTCGATGACCGTCTGGGCCTGCGCCGTATCGACAATCCGTCCGAACCCCAGCATCGACGCCCCGAACACCGAGGCCGCAAGGGCGAACGCCTGAAGGGAAACACTCCCGTACTGGTCCAACACACTGTCAATGAGTGCGGGTTTCATCTGAGTCGTATCCGGTCGTTCTTTCGTCACCGGGGCAAAATGTCGGTGAATCCGGGCGATTCGTGGGCAGGGCATGGGCCATTCGGGGGCCATGTTGCGTCGTCAAGGGGACGGCGGGCGCCCTTGTGGCATTGACCCGGCGGCCTGTTGGGCGTATGCGGCGGGCATCGTGGGGGTTTGTGCCGGCTTGCGGCCCACGCAAAAGAAACCGCTAAAGAGGCTGGGCATCGCGGAGTGGCGACGCCCCCTCCTGCCGGCGTTGACAGTGCGGTTTCGGCCGCCGGGGAGACGACGGGATGACCGCGAATACGGGCTCGAACGCAGGATGGAAAAGCCGCACGGTCGCCGTGCATGGCGGCGCGCGGCGCAGCCAGTACGGCGAGATGGCCGAGGCGATCTTCCTCACCCAGGGTTTCGCCTATCCCGATGCCGCGACCGCCGAGCGTCGTTTCGTCAAGTCGGGGCCCGATGAATTCATCTATGCCCGCTACGGCAACCCGACCGTCGCCGCCTTCGAGGACCGCATCGCCGCCCTCGAAGGGACCGAGGACGCTTTCGCCACGGCCAGCGGCATGGCCGCCGTTTCCGGCGCGCTGACCGCGCTCCTCAGGGCGGGCGACCGGGTGGTGGCGAGCCGCGCGCTGTTCGGCTCCTGTCTTTACGTGCTGGAAGAGGTGCTGGGCCGCTTCGGTGTCAGCGTCGATTTCGTGGACGGCACCGACGCCGGGCAATGGCAGGCGGCGCTGGCCACGCCCGCCAAGGTCGTGTTCCTCGAAAGCGTCTCGAACCCGACGCTGGAGGTGATCGACCTGCCCCTTGTCTGCGACCTGGCCCACAAGGCGGGCGCGCTGGTGGTGGTCGACAACGCCTTCGCCACGCCCGTCTTCAGCCGGGCGGCCGAGGCCGGGGCCGATCTCATCGTCTATTCCGCGACCAAGCATATCGACGGTCAGGGCCGCTGCCTGGGCGGGGTGATCTGCGGCCCGCGCGAGCTGATCCGCGGCAAGATCGAACCCTACATGAAGCACACCGGCGGGGCGCTGAGCCCCTTCAACGCCTGGGTGATGCTGAACGGCCTGACCACGCTGGAACTGCGGGTCAAGGCGCAGGCCGCTTCGGCCCAGGCGCTGGCCGAGGCGCTGGAGGGCCATCCCGCCATCGCCACGGTCCTGTTCCCGGGTCTGGCCAGCCATCCCCAGCATGGCGTGGCCAAGGCGACGATGGGCGGGCCCGGCACGGTGCTGGCCTTCGACCTCAAGGGCGGCAAGGAGGCGGCCTTCGCCTTCATGGACGCGCTGGCGGTGGTGCTGATCTCCAACAACCTGGGCGATGCGCGCACCATCGCCACGCATCCGGCCACCACCACCCACCAGCGCCTGCCCGACGACCAGAAGGCGCTTTTGGGAATCACCCCCGGCCTGATCCGGCTGTCGGTGGGGCTGGAGGCGACCGAGGACCTGCTGGCCGACGTGATGGGTGCCCTGTCGCGCCTTTAGGAAACGGCGGGTGGTGATCCAGACCGCCGCCGCTTCGTATAAGCGTTGAATGCGCGCGATAACGGCTTACGTTACGGGTCGCGACGAACGGAGGGGTCGAAGCCAATGAACATCCAACAGCCCATCGGGAACCGCGAACCCAGCCGGACCGAGGCCGAGGCCGCGCTCGATACCCTGCGCGCCTGGGCCGACCGGGCCAGCGATGACGAGATCGCGGGCCTCGACCCGCGGCTTCTGCGGCTGATCCCCGGCCTGCCGGACCCCGCCTATCCGGTGATGTCGCGCGAGTATCCGGCGCATTTCGTCCCCGACGAAAGCTACAAGCGGACCATGCCGGACCTTCAGAACGGCCCGGCCAGCCTGATCCGCGGCGCCAACCGGCCGATCCAGCATGTCGGCATCTCGAACTTCCGCCTGCCCGTGCGCTTTCGCACGCGCGAGGGGGGCGACGTGACCCTTCAGGCCTCGGTGACCGGGACGGTCAGCCTCGAGGCCGACAAGAAGGGCATCAACATGTCGCGCATCATGCGCAGCTTCTACCAGCACGCCGAAAAACAGTTCAGCGTCTGGGTGATCGCCGCCGCGCTCGATGATTACAAGGCCGACCTCGAGTCCTTCGACGCCCGGATCCAGATGCGGTTCTCCTTCCCGATGAAGGTGGAAAGCCTGCGCTCGGGCCTGATGGGCTGGCAATATTACGACATCGCGCTGGAGCTGGTCGATCAGGCCGGTGTCCGCCGGCAGTTCCTGCACCTCGATTACGTCTATTCCTCGACCTGCCCCTGTTCGCTGGAATTGAGCGAGCACGCCCGGGCCGGTCGCGGCCAGCTGGCGACGCCGCATTCGCAGCGTTCGGTCGCGCGGCTCTCGGTCGAGGTGCTGCCCGGCAAGGTGCTGTGGTTCGAGGATCTGATCGACCTGTGCCGCCGGGCCGTGCCGACCGAAACGCAGGTCATGGTCAAGCGCGAGGACGAACAGGCCTTCGCCGAACTCAACGCCGCCAATCCGATCTTCGTGGAAGACGCCGCGCGCCTTTTCTGCGAGGTGCTGGAAGATGACGCGCGGATCGGCGATTTCCGCGTCGTGGCCAGCCATCAGGAAAGCCTGCACAGCCATGATGCGGTCAGCGTCCTGACCCGGGGCGAGACGTTTGCCAGCGCCAGCCTGGACCCGCGGCTCTTTTCGACGCTGATCCACGCGGGCTGAGCCATTCGGGCTGATCGTGTGGGCCTTCCGGTCCGGGGGCGGCCGGGCTAGGCTCGGCCGCGATCCTCAGGACCGGCCCCGCCATGCATGACCTTCTCACCGTCACCCTGAACCCGGCGCTGGATGTCTCCAGCGCCGCCGACCGGATCGAGGCCGGGCCGAAACTGCGCCTCGATGCGCCGGTCACCGAACCGGGCGGAGGCGGCATCAACGTGGCCCGCGCCGCGGCCAAGCTGGGCGGCCATCCCCGGGCCATCGCCGCGCTGGGGGGCGTGACGGGGGCGCGGTTCGCGGCGCTGATGGCCGGGACCGGCGTGTCGCTGGCCGAATTTCCGGTCCCGGGCGAGACGCGCCAGAACCTCGCCGTCACCGACCGCGCCACGGGGGGCCAGTTCCGCCTGCAGATGCCCGGCCCCGACTGGACCCCGGCGCTGGAGGCCACGATGGAGGCGCTGATCGCCACCGAGGCCGCGGCCATCGGCCCCGGCGCGGTCATCGTCCTCAGCGGCAGCCAGCCGCCCGGAATGCGCGCCGGGTTCCCGCAGGCCCTGGCCCGGCGCCTCGGCCCGGCGGGGCGGCTGATCGTCGACACCTCGGGCCCCGCCCTTGACGCGTTGGTCAGCCGACCGGCGCCCGATGCCGCGCCCCTGGTCCTGCGCATGGATCAGGCCGAATCCGAGGGGATCGCTGGGCGCCCCCTTCCCGACATCGCCGCCAGCCTCGACCTGGCGCAGGCACTGGTCGCCCGGGGCGCCGCGGCGTGCGTGGTGATCGCCCGCGGCGCCGAGGGCTCGGTCCTCGCGACCGCCCGCCAGCGCCTGCACGCCCGCCCGCCGCACGTCGAGGTCGTCTCGAAGATCGGCGCGGGTGACAGTTTCACCGCCGCTTTCGCGCTGAGCCTGGCCGGAAAAGCCCCGGGAGCCGAGGATTGGGCCGCCGCGCTCCTGGCCGGAACGGCGGCGGCCGCGGCGGCGGTGATGACCCCCGGCTCGGAACTCTGCCGCGCCAGCGACGCCGCCGAAATCGCCCCCCGTTGCACACTTGCCGCCTGTGACTGACCATCGCCCGGGCCGCGCTTGACACCGCGCGCGGGCGCCGCCAAGGCTGTGCCATGATCGACTTCCGACCCGTCGCGAACATCATCGGCTGGCTGCTCGTGGCGCTGGGGGTCATCATGCTGGTGCCGATGCTGGCCGACCTGGTGACAGGCTCGCTCGACTGGCGGATCTTCCTGATTTCGGCCTTCGTCACGGTGACCGCGGGCGGCCTCGTGGTGCTGGCCACCGCCAGCACCGATGCCTCTGGCCTGACGCTCAGGCAATCCTTTCTGGTGACCACGCTCTCCTGGACCGTGCTGCCGATTTTCGGCGGCCTGCCCTTCATGTTGGCCTTCGACCATATCAGCTTCACCGATTCCATGTTCGAGGCCATGTCAGGCCTCACCACGACCGGCGCCACCGTCTTTGCCGGGCTCGATTCCATGCCGCCCGGGATCCTGCTCTGGCGGTCGATCCTGCATTGGCTGGGGGGCCTCGGGATCGTGCTGGTGGCGCTGATCTTCCTGCCGGTGATGAAAGTGGGCGGCATGCAGCACTTCCGCTCGGAAGGTTTCGACACGATGGGCAAGGTGCTGCCCCGCGCCGCCGACATCAGCTGGATGCTGCTGCAGATCTACGCCGGGCTGACCATCCTCTGCGCCGCGGCCTTCCTGCTGACCGGGATGAACGCCTTCGACGCGGTCAACCACGCTCTCTCGACGCTGTCGACCGGGGGCTTTTCGACCCGCGACACCTCGTTCACCCATTACTCGGCCTCGGCGCATTGGGTCGGCATCGTCTTCATGTTCCTCGCGGGCCTGCCCTTCATCCGCTACCTGCAATTCATCAACGGCAGCTACAGGCCGCTCTTCAGCGACATCCAGATCCGCGCCTATCTGCGCTGGACGCTCTATGCGATCGGCGCCGTCCTGGCCTTCCGCATCCTGCGCGAGGAGGGCGATTTCGAGCCGATGCTGCGCGAGACCGCGTTCAACGTCGTCTCGATGTTCTCGGGCACCGGCTTTGGCAGCAATGACGTCACCGCCTGGGGCGATTTCCCGATCCTGGTGCTGGTGGTCGTCGGCTTCATCGGCGCCTGCACCGCCTCGACCGGCTGCTCGATCAAGGTGTTCCGCTACCTCGTGCTGTTCGAGGCGATCAAGACCCAGCTCAAGCAGCTGGTCTATCCCAACCGGGTGATCCCGATGCATCTGGACGGGCGGCGGCTGGACGAGGAAGTCGTCGTCTCGGTCGTCGTCATGTTCACCGCCTATGTCGTGGGCTTCGGCGTGCTGACCGTGCTGCTGTCGCTTTCCGGGCTGGAGATGCGGACCGCCTTCACTGCCGCCTGGACCTCGATCTGCAACGTCGGGCCGGTCTGGGGGGCCGAGGTCGGGCCGACCGGCGACCTGGACGGTTTCCCGACCTTCGCCAAATGGCTGATGATCCTGGCCATGCTGATGGGGCGGCTGGAGATGGTCGCGGTGCTGGTGCTGGTGCTGCCCCGCTTCTGGCGCGGCTGATTGCGCAGCTTCCGGGTCGAACCGGCGGGGCAAAGACGGGACAAGCGGGGACTGCCACAGCGGAGGTTCCCATGCAGCCCGTCTTCCATCCCCTGCCCGCATCCATCGCCGACCATTACCGCGCAGGCGGCGCCGATGCCTATGGCCTTCTGCCCGAGCACCGGCTCGTCACCGGCGGCGGCGTTCCCTGCCGTGCCACGCTGCGCCCCCTGCCCGAGGGCGCGCCCTATCTGATCGTCGCCCATCGCCCGTTCGAAGGGCTGAACCCCTATACCGAGACCGGGCCGATCTTCCTGTCGGCCGAGCCGGGCGCGCTGGCCGAGCCCATGACCGGGCTGCCGCCCTTCCTGACTTCGCCCGCCTATATCCTGCGCGGCTATTCGGCCGATGAGCGGATCCTCTACGGCACCGGCAGCGTCGTGGCGACGGACCGGCTGATCGAGGCCGCGGCGGCGCTTCTGCAACGGCCCGAGGTCGCCTTCCTGCACATCCGCTCGGCCAGCAACAATTGCTTCCATTGCCGGGTGGAACGGGGCTGAGCCGCCGCCTGAATGCCTAAAACTCGAGGAACAAGGCGCGGACGAAACGGTCGTCCGCGCCCTGGCTTGGGTCGTTTCCCCCTGTGAATCCAAGGGCCTGAGCCGGGTGACCGGATGGCTCGACGACACTTCTCCCCGGCTCTGCCCTGCCGCGAAACAACCTATCCGACGCCCCAAAGCTGCCCGCTTTGCTGCCGAAACTGACAGCAACACGGATCTTGAGTCGGAGTCTGTCATGAAACGGGTGCGCATCGTCGCCATTACCGCCGTCGCCCTTGGCGCGGCCGTCACGGCGGGAACCAAGTTCCAACAAGCCCGCGAAGCCGCCCTGCTGGCCGCCCAGCCGCAGGCTGTCGCCACGGACACGCCCGCCCCGGCCGCAAGCCCGGCCGCGCCCACAGAAACCTTCGCCGGGGCCACCAGCCTCACACAGCTGGCGCCCACCTCCACGGCGGCGCCCGGCACCGAGGGCCCCTCGCTGCTTGCCTCCCGGATGCCTGACCAGGGCCTGTCGCAGCCGGTCATCGCCGCGCCCGGCGGCGCCGCCCCGGCCCCCGCTCCGGTCCTTGCCCCGACCCTCGCGCCCCGGCTGAGCCAGGCCAGCGTCCTGCCCGGTGTCGATGTCGGCACTCCGGTTGCCCCCGCGCCCGGTCCCGCCACGGAAACGCTGCGCCAGATCGCCGAGGCCGAGACGCTGCCCCAGCCCCCCACCGAGAGCGACGCGGCCGAGGCCAGCCCGCCGCTCGACCCGCAGCTTCAGGCCGAACTGGCCGCCTGTGCCGTCTGGCTGGTGGTGACCCCGGCCCCCGGCGCCATGCTGGAAACCAGCGTCTATGCCCCCTGCGACCGCGATGCGGTGGTGACGCTGTCGCATGCCGGGCTCAGCTTCGACACCCATCTGTCGCCCGATGGTCAGCTGCTGGCCCAGATCCCGGCCCTGACCGAGGTGGCGCAGGTCACCATCCGCTTCGCCGATGGCCGTGAACAATCGGACGAGACGCCGGTCGCCGACCTCGCCACGGTCGAGCGGGTGGCGCTGCAATGGCAGGCTCCGGCCGAGATGCGGCTCAACGCCTATGAATTCGGCGCGGGGTACGGCGACGCCGGGCATGTCTACGACCTGAACCCGCGCACGGCCGGCGTCACCGATCAGGGCTTCCTGACCGTGCTGGGCGACCCCGGCATCACCGGCTCGCATCTGGCGCAGATCTATTCCTATCCGCGCGGCGAGACCCCGCGCAGCGGCCGCGTGGCGCTGGAGATCGAGGTGCCGATCACCGACGCGACCTGCGGCCGGGCGCTGAGCGCCGACACGATCGAGCTGCACGGGACGGCGGCGGCGCAGATCCGCCAGATCCGGCTGGACATGCCGGTCTGCGATGGTCAGGGCGGTTTCCTGGTCCTGCCGGGCGTGTTGCCGGACATGCAGATCGCGCTGAACAACTGAACGAACCGGGCCCTGCCCCCTGGAACCCGGCGCCAAGGCGCCGGGTCTTGCTTTGGTGCGGCCCGGAAGCTCACAGCAGCCCCTCGGCCCGGAAGCTGAATTCGCGTTCCTTGCCGATCACCAGATGGTCGTGCAGCACCAGCGACAGCGCCTCGGCCCCCTGGCGGATCCGTTCGGTGAGGGCGATGTCCTGCGCGCTGGGGGTCGGATCGCCCGAGGGATGGTTGTGCACCAGGATCAGCGCCGAGGCCTGCAGTTCCAGCGCCCGTTTCAACACCTCGCGTGGGTAGAGGGGGACGTGATCGACCGTCCCCTGCCCCGTTTCCTCGTCGGCGATCAGGCAATTCTTGCGGTCGAGGTAGAGGATGCGCGCCTGCTCGACCTCGCGATGCGCCATCGCCGTGTGGCAATAGTCGAGCAGCGCCTCCCAGGACGAGATCACCGGCCGGTTCAGGACCCGCGCCCGCGTCAGGCGCAGCGCCACCGCCTCGGCCAGTTTCAGCGCGGTGAGCACGGTCTCGCCCACGCCCTCGACCTGCATGAGCTGCGCAGGCGGGGCGGTGATGACCCCGGCCAGCCCGCCGAAGCGATCCATCAACACCCGGGCCAGCGGCTTCACATCGGCCCGGGGGATGGCGCCGAAGAGGAGGAGCTCCAGCAATTCGTAATCCGGCATTGCCGCCGCCCCGCCCTCGAGAAAGCGGCTGCGCAGGCGCTTTCTGTGTAAGCATCCGCCGAAGGCCGCAGCCGTGCTATATTGATCAGAGGCTTCTGGGTGCGGCTTTTGGTTTGCGCGGCTTTGGGGCCCATTTTTTGGCGAGGCGCTCGAAGTTGTCGAGGATACGGCCGA
>NZ_QDDR01000024.1 GCF_003075525.1 Pararhodobacter aggregans
TTGGCCGTCAGGCCAAGAGGGGGGCAGACGGCCCCCCTTCTTCGGCGCGGCGGCACGCCGCGCCGCTGGTCGCCCGAGGCGCCCGCGGCAGCGGGCAACGAGGGCCCCCTCCCCCCTCAATCTTCGAAAAGCTCGGTCTGGCCGGGGTCTTCTTCCTCGTCGTCGCCCGGAAGGCTCTGCGCGCCCGGCATGCCGCGGCTGTCCAGGAGCCCCGCTTCGCGCAGCTCCTTCAGCCCCGGCAGGTCGCGCGGGGTTTCCAGGCCGAAATGGTCGAGGAACCCGTCCGTCACCACGAAGGTCAGCGGCCGGCCCGGGGTCATGCGGCGGCGGCCGAAGCGGATCCATTCCAGCTCCATCAGCTGGTCGATGGTGCCGCGCGACAGGGTCACGCCGCGGATTTCCTCGATCTCGGCCCGGGTTACCGGCTGGTGATAGGCGATGATCGCCAGCGTCTCGATGGCGGCGCGGCTGAGCCTGCGGGTCTCGACCTGTTCGGTGCGCATCAGCCAGCCCAGATCCGCCGCCGTGCGCATGGCCCAGCCGTCGCCCACCCTGACCAGATGCACGCCGCGCCCGGCGTAACGGCTGCGAAGATGCACCAGCGCCTCGGCCACGTCGCAGCCTTCGGGCAGGCGCTTGGCCAGTTCCGCGCTGGTCACCGGCTCGGCCGAGGCGAAGAGCACGGCCTCGATCATCCGTTCCTGTTCCCCCATCGGCGGCACCGGGAACAGGCCGGGGCCGGGTTTGGTCTCGTCGTTCATCGGGCCTCGCCCTGCCGGTGGCGCACGCGAATGGGCGCGAAGGTTTCCGTCTGCTGGATGTCGAGGCGCCCCTGTTTGGCCAGTTCCAGCGAGGCGGCGAAGGTCGAGGCCAGGGCCGAGCGCCGCCGGGTCCCCGCCGCGCGCCAGCCCGGCGGCAGGAAGCCCGCCAGATCCGACCATTGCACCGCCTCTCCGATCATGCCGCGCAGCCGTTCCAGCGCCGTCTCCAGCGGGTAGATATCCGTGCGGTCAAAGGCATAGGGGCGGAATTCGTCCTTGGTGCGCAGCCTTGCATAGGCCTGGATCAGTTCCAGCAGCGTCGCCGTATGCTGGGTGCGTTTCTCGATGGCCTGCGTCTCGGGCGCGCCGCGGGCGAAGAAGTCGCGCCCCAGCCGGTCACGGCCCATCAGCCGCCCCGCCGCCTCGCGCATCGCTTCCAGCCGTTCCAGCTGGAAGGCGAGATGCGCGGCGAGGTCTTCGGCCGAGGGACCTTCCTCGGTCGGGTCGGGTGGCAGCAGCAGGCGCGATTTCAGGAAGGCGAGCCAGGCCGCCATGACCAGATAATCCGCCGCCAGTTCGATGCGCAGCGCCCGCGCCGCTTCGACAAAGGTCAGGTATTGCTCGGCCAGTTGCAGGACCGAGATGCGGCGCAGGTCGACCTTCTGGCGGCGCGAGAGTGTCAGCAGCAGGTCGAGCGGCCCTTCATAGCCGTCGACATCGACAATCAGCGCCTCATCCTCGAGCCGGGCGGCGATATCGCCCTGCTCTGCCCCGGCTTCCATTCACGCCCCTTCTTGACTGAGGCGTTCAAATTCGGCGGTGGCGGCCTCAATGTCAATCGGCGCGGGCGGGCGGCGGCAGGCCAGCGCCGCCTCGGCCCGTGCGGTCGCCCTCAGCGGGCCGGAGGCGGCGACCACCTCGACCATCTCGGCCCTCTCGCCCGAGCAATGCAGCACCAGATCGCAGCCCGCCCTGATCGCCCGTTCGGCCCGGCTGGCCAGCGTGCCGGGCAGCGCGTTCATGGTCAGGTCGTCGGTCATCAGGAGCCCGTCGAAGCCCAGCTCGGCCCGCAGATAGCTGAGGACCGTCGCGGACAGCGTGGCGGGGGTGTCGGGATCGAGCGCCTCGTAGACCACATGCGAGGTCATGCCCAGGGGCAGATGCGCCAGCGCCCGGACCGGCAGGAAATCGGCGGCCTTCAACTCGGCAAGGCTCAGGCGGCAGCGGGCAAGGCTGTGGTGGGTGTCGGCATTGGCCGAGCCATGCCCGGGCAGGTGCTTGATCACCGGCAGGACGCCGCCTTTCAGCAACCCCTCGGCCGCGGCCATGGCCAGCGTCGCCACGTCCAGCGGATCGGGCGACCAGATGCGGCGTTGCAGGAAAGGATGCGTCTCCGGCCCCGCCACGTCGATCACCGGGGCACAATTGCCGTCGATGCCGCAGGCCATCAGTTCTGCGGCCATCACCCGGTGGCGCAGATAGACCCCGGTCGGCCCGCCATGCGGCTGGCTGGCGTCGGGCCAGTCGCGGGCCAGCGGCGGGCGCAGGCGCTGTACGGTGCCGCCTTCCTGATCGACGAAGACGGGGGCGTGCCAGCCCACCGCCTCCCGCAGGCTGCCGGTCAGGGCGCGCAGTTGCGCGACATCCTCGACATTGCGGCGGAAGAGGATGAATCCCCAAGGATCGGCGTCGCGGAAAAAAGCGCGTTCGCCCTCGGTCAGCACCGGCCCGGAGCATCCCAGGATGGTCGCGCCGGTCATCGGCTCAGCGGATCAGCGTTGGAATGCAGTCGACATTCTCGGCCAGGAGCATGGTGCAGAAGCGCCGTGCCTCGGGTTCGTCAGAGAAGCCCGCCGCGCGCAGCCGGTAGAAGACCCGCCCGCCCGAGGTGGCCGGCTCGACGATGCGGCCGCGGCTCTCCAGGAACGAGGGGAAGCGGGCGGTGATGGTTTCCCAGGCGTTGCGGGCCGCAGCCTCGTCGTCATAGACGCCAAGCTGCACCAGCCGCGTACCGGGGGTCAGCGACGCAGGGTCGATATCGGTGACGCGGGGCGCACCCAGCCGGGTGACCAGTTCGGCCAGCAATTGCTCGGCCTGCGGATCGGCGCCGCCGGGGATCTGCGCGCCGACCTGCGCCGCCACCTGGGTCGGTGCGGGGGTCGGCGCGGGAGCGACAGGCGCGGGCGCCACGGCGATGCGGGTGCCGTCGCGCCGCCGCGGGATGGGCGAGCGGGCGATGCCGGGCGTGCTGGAGGGCAGGATCTGCAAAACGGGCGCGTCCTCGTCCAGCGACAGCCCTTCGGGCAGCACATCCCCCGGGGCGAAGGCGGTCTCGACCGCGGCGCCGATGGCGGCAGGGGGGGCGATGGCGGCCTGCTGGCTGCGCGCGGCCAGCGCGGCGGTGGCCCGGTCCTCATCCGTCAGGGGCTGGGCGCCCGGGGCGAGCGCGATGGTCTGCGCGGTCCCGGCCGCCCCGCCTTGCGCGGCGACGGTGTTGACGGCGAGGCCCTGATAGGCCGCCTGCCGACCGCCCGGATCCTCGGGCGAGACGCGGATCGGACCGGCCAGCGCGCGGATCACCGGCACGCCGGTCACGTCGCGCACCATCAGCCGGTAGGACCAGATGCCGACGCCCGCGACCAGCGCGACCGACAGCACGGCCCCGGCGAAATTGACCAGCCGCCCGACGCGCACCGCCCCCGGCATCGCGCCGGCATTGGAGGTCGGGGACGGAATCCGCCCGGAATGCGGGGGTTGATACCCCTCGTAATAGCCTTGTGCCATGCTCGCCTCACAAACCCGCCGGGTTATTCCCGGTCTTGGCCCACGTCCTTCACCAGCCCGTTTTCACGGGCAGCCCGCCGTGCGCCAGCCTGTATTCAGCGCATTTCCTCGACGGGAGTGACGCCAAGGATAGCAAGACCCGCGGAAATAACAACGCCCACGGAACGGGCAAGGGCGATTTTGGCCGCCATTGTGGCCGGATCGTCCTGCACGAACCTGAGCGAGCCCTCGTCATTGCCCTTGTTCCAATGGCCATGCAGGTCCGCGGCGAGTTCGGTGAGGAACCCGGCGACCCGGTGCGGCTCATGCGCGCGGGCGGCGATTTCCACCTGACGCGGCCAATCGGCCAGCTTGCGGATCAGCGCCAGCTCCGCCGGATGGTCCAGCTTGCTCAGATCCGCCGTGGCCAGCGCCGCGTCCGACACATCGAGCGTCGCCCCCGCCTTGCGCAGGACCGAGGCGATGCGGGCATGGGCGTATTGCACGTACCACACGGGGTTGTCGCGCGATTGCTCCTGCAACTTGTCGAAGTCGAAATCGAGCGCGGCATCGTTCTTGCGGGTCAGCATGACGAAGCGGGTGACATCGGCGCCCACCTCCTCGACCACGTCGCGCAGGGTGACGAAGGTCCCGGCGCGCTTCGACATCTTGAAGGGCTCGCCATTCTTGTAGAGCTTGACCAGCTGGATGAGCTTGATGTCCAAGGGCACGCGCCCGCCCGAGAGCGCCGCCACCGCCGCCTTCATCCGCTTGACATAGCCGCCGTGGTCAGCCCCCAGAATGTCGATCAGCTGGTCGAATCCGCGCTGCACCTTGTCGAAATGATAGGCGATATCGGGGGCGAAATAGGTCCACGAGCCGTCGGACTTCTTGACCGGCCGGTCGACGTCATCGCCATGGGCGGTGGACTTGAACAGCGTCTGTTCGCGCGGTTCCCAATCCTCGGGCGTCTTGCCCTTCGGCGGTTCCAGCACGCCTTCATAGATCAGGCCCATGCCGCGCAGCGTGTCGATGGCGGATTCGATCTTGCCGGTGCCGTAGAGCGCCTTCTCGCTGGAATAGACATCCATGCGGACGCCCAGCGCCGCCAGATCCTCGCGGATCATGGCCATCATCGCCTCGGTCGAGACCTCGCGGATCACCGGCAGCCAGTCGGATTCCGGCGCGTTGAGGAAGCGGTCGCCGAACTTCTCTTTCAGCGCCTCGCCGACCGGGATCAGGTAATCGCCGGGATAGAGCCCCTCGGCGATCTCGGGCGAGAGGCCATGCGCCTCGCGGTAGCGTTCAAAGGCCGAGCGAGCCAGAACATCGACCTGCGCCCCGCCGTCGTTGATGTAATATTCGCGCGTCACGTCCCAGCCGGCGAAGGCCAGCAGGTTGGACAGGGCATCGCCCACCACCGCGCCCCTTGTGTGGCCGACATGCATCGGGCCCGTGGGGTTGGCGCTGACGAATTCGACGTTGATCTTCTCGGCCCCGCCGATCGTGGTGCGGCCGAAATCCTTGCCGGCGGCCAGCGCGGCGCCGACGACGCCCTGCCAGGCTTGCGGCTGCAGGCGCAGGTTCAGGAAGCCGGGGCCCGCCACCTCGGCCGCGGCGACGCGGGGATCGGCGGCGAGGCGGGCGGCCAGCGCCTCGGCGATGGCGCGGGGCTGCTGGCCCGCGGGCTTGGCCAGCACCATCGCCGCATTGGTCGCCATGTCGCCGTGGGCGGCATCGCGGGGCGGCTCCACGGTCACGGCGGCGGTTTCCAGCCCTTGCGGCAGCGCGCCCTCGGCGGCCATGGCGCCCAGGCAATCAATCACCAGCGCCCGAATGTCGTTGAACAGGTTCATCGCGTCGTCCTTTGCTGGCCCCTGCCCTACCACGGCAAACGAAAACGTCAACCGAGCGCGCGGTTCAATGGTCGCCCGCGGGCATCGTCGGCCCCTTCGGCGCGCCGGTGTTGGTGCGCAGGAGGAAGACGATGGGCAGCGCCATGGCGGTGAAGATCAGCATCAGGTGGAAATTGTCGATATAGGCGATCATCGCCGCCTGCTGCGTCACCAGCCCGTCGATCTGCGCCGCCAGCGCCTGGTTATGGGCCAGAAGCCCCGGCACCAGATCCCGGACCGCGGGCGCATCGGCGGTCAGGCGGCTTGCGATCTCCTCGTGGTTCGTGGCGACCATGCGGGCCAGAACCGAGGTGACGATGGAGATGCCGACGCCCGAGCCGACGTTCCTGACCAGCGCGAACATCGAGGTGCCGTCGCCCCGGTATTTGGTGGCGAGCGTGGCGAAGGTCAGGGTCGAGAAGGGCACGAAGACGAAGCCGAGGCCAAAGCCCTGCAACAGGCCCGACCAGATGATCGGCCCGCGGTCCATCTGCGTGTCAAAGCCGGTCATCATCCAGAAGGCCAGCATGGTCAGCGCCAGACCGAAGAGGACCAGCGCCCGGGCATCGACCTTGCCCATCAGGCGGCCGACCACGATCATCGAGATCATCGTGCCCACCCCGCGCGGCGCCATGACGATGCCGGTGGTGATGACCGGGTAGCCCAGCAGCGATTGCAACAGGGGCGGCAGCAGCGCGAGGCCCGAGAACAGAGTCAGGCCGATAACGAAGATGAACAGCATCCCCATCGCGAAGTTGCGGTCCCTGAACATGCGGAAGTCGATGAACGGGTCTTCCGCCGTCAGGCAATGCACGCCGAAGACCCAGAGCCCGCTGATCGCGAGGCCGGTGTAGATCCAGATCTCGGCCGACTGGAACCAGCCGACCGCCTGCCCCCGGTCGAGCATCAGTTGCAGCGCGCCGACTGCCAGCGCCAGCATGGCGAAGCCGAAGAAGTCGAAGCGGCGGGTTTTCGTCGGTGTCTTCGGCATGAAGGCCGCGACGCCGAACAAGGCCAAGATCCCGATGGGCAGGTTGACCAGGAAGACGTAACGCCAGCCGAAATCCTCGGTCAGCCAGCCGCCCAGCGTCGGGCCGACGATCGGCCCCAGCATGATCCCCGCGCCATAGACGGCCATGGCCTGACCCATCCGCTCCCTCGGGTTGATGTCGAGGATGGTGGATTGGGCCAGCGGGCTCAGCACCGCGCCGAAGACGCCCTGCATGACGCGGAAGAGCACCATCTCCTCCAGCCCGGTGGCGATGCCGCACAGCAGCGAGAAGAAGGTGAACCCGGCGATGGCGAGGATGAACAGCATCCGCGCGCCCAGCCGGTCCACCAGCCAGCCGGTCATCGGCGTGGCGATGGCCGAGGCCACGATATAGGACGTCAGGACCCAGGTGATCTCTTCCTGGCTGGCGCCGAGGCTGGCGGTCATATGCGGCAGGGCGACGTTGGCGATGGTGGTGTCCAGCACCTGCATGATCGTCGCCAGCATGATCGAGGCCGTCAGCCAGCCGCGATGGCTGACCTCCAGCGTCGGGCGCGACAGCGTGGTCATGGCAGCCAGCGTTGCCAATGGCCGAGGTCGAGCCGGTCAAGCCGGCTGGTGCCGGTATCGACCGCGACGCTGGCGCTGAGCCCGCCGCGCAGGGATTGCTCGGGCGCCCCCTCGAGCCGGATCCGGACGGGCACGCGCTGGACGACCTTGACCCAGTTGCCGGTCGCGTTCTGCGCCGGGATCAGCGAGAATTGCGAGCCGGTGGCGGCGCCGATACTGTCCACCACGCCGTGCAGTTCCGCGCCGGAATAGGCGTCGATCTCGACCGTGACGGGCTGGCCCGGGACCAGCGCACCAAGCTGGGTTTCCTTGAAATTCGCCTCGATCCACGAGGCATCGGATTCCACCAGGCTCGCCACCATCGTGCCGGTCGCCACGTATTGCCCCACGTTCAGGCTGCCGGTCTGGCTGACGATGCCGCTGGCGGGGGCGGTGATGAGTGTATGGTCCAGCGCCCGCTGCGCCGCCTCGCGCGCCGAGAGCGCGGCGCGGACCGAGGGCAGCGAATCCGTCTCGCGCGCAGGATCACCCCCCAGCGCCGCCGCCGCCTGCGTCACCGCCAGCGCCGCCAGCCGCACATCGTTCTCGGCCGCCTGCACGGTGATCGAGGCCGAATCCAGCGCTGCATGGGTGATGACCCCCCGGTCGGACAGCTCGGTCTGGCGCTGGTAATCCCGCTCGCGCAGGTCCAGCACCTGCCGCGCCGCGTCGAGCCGCCCCTCGGCCGTGACCCAGGCCGAACGCTGCTGCTCGGCCGCCAGCCGCGCCGAGGCCAGCGCCGCCTCGGCCTGATCCAGCGCGATGCGGTAGGGTTCGTCATCCAGCCGGAACAGGACCGCGCCCGCCTCGACATGCTGGTTCTCCTGCACCGCCACCTCGGTGATGCGGCCCGCGACATCGGCGCTGACCGGCAGGATCGCCTGGCGGACATAGGCGTTGTCGGTGCTCTCATAGCGCCCGCCGGTCAGCCAGACGAAGCCCCCCGCCACGGCCAGCGCCAACGGCACGGTCAGCATCAGCACCCGGCGGCGGCGCTTGGGTTTGGCTTTGGGCGCGGGCGGGGCGGCCTGGCTGGTCGTCGGATCGAAGGCGGTGGCGGTGTCCTTGGGGCTCATGGCGGTCTCAGTCATGGGTGGCGGCGAGCGAGTCGAGATTGATGACCACGCGGCCCAACAGGGCCTCCAGCGTGGCGCGGTCGGAGTCGGAAAATCCGGCGAAGATGCGGCCCGACAGGTCCTGGGCGATGGCGCGCATTTCCTCGACGATCGGATGGGCGGCGGGCGCCAGGCGCACCAGCTTGGCGCGACTGTCGGCGGGATCGACCTCGCGCAGGACGTAACCCAGCGATTCCAGCCGGTTGACGATATCCGACATGGTCATCGGGCTGGCCTCGATCCGCTGGGCGATGGCCGATTGCGTCAACGGCCCCCCCCGCGCCAGCAGGCCCAGCGTGCGCCATTGCAGCAGCGTCAGCTTGTGGTCACGCGCAGCGCGGGCGAATTCCGCCCGCATCATGCGCGCGGCATCGTTGAACAGGACCAGCAGGGATTTCGCGTCTTGGGGCATCGGGCCGCCTTTCTACGGACCCATATAATATGGGTTCGTAGTATCGGCAAGGGACGATGCCGCGCCGCAGAACCGACGGTTTTTCAGCCCGAGACGATGTAGCGGGTAAAGCGCGCGGGATCGGTGCCCAAGAGCCGCGCATGTTCCTGCAAGGCGAAACGGTCGGTCATGCCCGCCACGTAATCGGCGACCACGCGGGCCAGCGCCGCCTCGTCCCCGGTGTGGCGGGCGTCGCCGCGCCATTCCTCGGGCAGCAGCGCCGGGTCGTTCATGAACAGCGCGAAAAGGTCGCGCACCACTTCCGTCACCTCGGCCCGCATGGCGACCACCCGCTCGGCCCGGTACATGCGGGTGAAGAGGAACTGGCGGATCACCTTCAGCTCGCGGAAGAGGCGGTCGGAAAAGCGGATGATCCGTGTGCCGAGGAAGCGCACCGCATCGGCATTCTCGGGCTCGGCGGCCTGCAGCCGGGTGCGGGCGACCGCGATCACATCCTCGACCATCACGCCGAAGACGCGGCGCAAAGCCTCGTGCCGCCGCCGCATCTTGTCGAGACCGGGATAGATCTGGTCGACCTCGGCAAAGGCCGGGCCGGTGATCGGCAGTTCCATCAGATCCTCTTCGGTGAAGAGGCCCGAGCGCAGCCCGTCGTGCAGGTCGTGGTGGTTATAGGCGACGTCATCGGCGATGGCCGCGACCTGCGCCTCGGCGCTGGCATAGGTATGCAGCCAGAGGTCCTGCTGGGCGTTGTATTCGACCAGCGCGGCGGGCAGCGGCCCCTTGAGCGGCACGCCATCGGCGCCGACCAGCGGGCCGTTGTGCTTGGCGATGCCCTCCAGCGTCTCCCAGGTCAGGTTCAGCCCGTCGAAATCGGCGTAGTGCTTTTCCAGCATGGTGACGATGCGCAGGGCCTGGGCGTTGTGGTCGAAGCCGCCATAGGGCTCCATCAACGCCGCCATCGCGTCCTCACCCGTATGGCCGAAGGGGGTGTGGCCCAGGTCATGGGCCAGCGCGATGGCCTCGGCCAGATCGGTGTTCAGCCCCAGCGCGGCGGACAGCGTGCGCGCCACCTGCGCCACCTCGATGGAATGGGTGAGCCGGGTGCGGTAATAATCGCCCTCGTGCTCGATGAAGACCTGGGTCTTGTGCTTCAGCCGCCGGAAGGCCGAGGAATGGATGATCCGGTCCCGGTCGCGCTGAAAGGGCGAGCGGAAGGTCGAGATGCGCTCAGGATGCAGCCGCCCGCGCGATTGCAGGGGGTCGGCGGCGAAGGGGGCCGGTTGGGTCATGCTGTCCGTTCTGCCATGGCGCTTGTCGTGCGCCCTTGGCCTTCTTATATCTGCCATAGCCTTGCAGGAAAACGCCGTTTCGCCATGAATCTGCCCCCCCGTGTCACCGACCGCGCCTTCGACCGCCTCGCCGAGATCGCCGAGAATGCCGGGACCCCGCAGGTCCTGCGCGTCGCCGTCTCGGGCGGGGGCTGTTCGGGCTTCCAGTATGAAATCACGCTCGACGCGCCCGAGGACGAGGATCTGGTCCTCGCCAGCAAGGGCCAGCAGGTGGTGATCGACCCGGTGTCGCTGCCGTTCCTGTCCAATGCGGTGATCGATTTCACCGAGGAACTGATCGGCGCCCGCTTCGTGATCGAAAACCCCAACGCGGCGTCCAGCTGCGGCTGCGGCATCAGCTTCTCGATGTAAGCAGGTCAGGCGTTAACCCTTTCTGAACGCCGCCTTCTTTGCGCTCAAAATATCCTCCGGGGGGCCGGGGGTGGAAAACCCCCGGGTCTTGCCACCAGCGCTAGGCACAGGCCTCGGCGATCTTCTCCACCGCCCGCTCCGCCGCATCCTCGAAGGGCGACAGCACCAGCGTCGCGCCGAGGTCGCGATAGGCATCGGCCTCGGCGCCCCGGGTCACGGTGACCGCGACCTCGCCCCGGTAGCCCGCGGCCTTCAGCGCATGCAGCAGGGCGGGCTGGGTGTCGGCCTCGCTCAGCACATTCCCCCGCCCGCGCGGCATGGCCGAGATGACGGCCCGGACCCTCGCCAGCGGCAGATGGGCCACGAATTCCGGGTCCGTCGCATCGCCGAATTGCGCCGTCATCCCCTGCGCGCGCCAGGCTTTCAGCGCCTCGGGGTCGAAATCGACGCCCAGCACCTCGAGCCCGCGCTCCTTCAGCCCCTGCCCGATCCGGCAGCCGAAGCGGCCGAGGCCCAGGATCACCACATCCGGCCCCTCGCCCTCGGCCGGGGCGCTGTCAGCGTTCTCGCGGTAGGGGGCGGAGCGTTCGAAGACGCCGAGAAAGGGCTCACAGAGCACATAGAGCTTGTGCGACCAGGTTATCATGTAGACCGACAGCGCGATGGTCACGAGGCCGACCAGCGTGACCAGCCCCATCGCCCCCTCGTCCACATGGCCCAGCGCGATCCCCATCGCCATGAAGATCAACGAGAATTCCGAGATCTGCGCCACGGTCAGCCCGGCCAGGAAGCCGGTGCGCTTGCGGTAGCCCATGAAGCCCAGGATCGCCAGCACGATCAGCGGGTTGCCGACCAGCACGAAGACCGAGAGCACGGCGGCGGGGGCCACCTGCGCGCCCAGCGTCGACAGGTCCAGCCCGGCGCCGAGGCCGATGAAGAAGAAAAGCAGCAGGAAATCCCTGAGCGGTGCCAGCCGCGCACCGATCGCATCACGAATGGGCGTCGAGGCGAGCGAGACCCCGGCCATCAGCCCGCCCAGCTCCTGCCCCAGCCCGATGACATCCGCCAGCGCCGCCAGCCCCGCCGCCCAGCCGACGGCGAAGATGACCAGCAGCTCCTGCGATCGGGCGATCAGCGCCATCAGCGGGTTGGCGATCCAGCGCACGAAGACCCAGACGAAGGCCATCAGCGCCAGCGCGCCCCCGGCCAGCAGCAGGATCTCCTGCAGGCCCGTCTCGCCCTCGCCGCCGCCGAACCCCAGGGCCGAGACGACGACCATGGCGAGGATCACGAAAATGTCCTGCACGATCAGGAAGCCCAGCGCGATCTGGCCGTGCAGGGAGTCGATCTCGTGTTTGTCGGACAGCAGTTTGACGATGATGATGGTCGAGGAAAAGGTCAGCGCCACGGCGATATAGACCGAGGACAGCGGGTCGATCCCCATCACCAGGCACAGAAGGAAGCCCACGATAGCGGTGAACCCCACCTGCCCCAGCCCGGTCGCCACCGCCACCGCGCCGAGGTTCCTGACCAGTTTCACGTCGAGTTTGAGCCCCACCAGAAACAGCAGCACCGCGACGGCGATCTGGCCCAGCACGGCGATCATCTCGGTCGATTGCACGATGCCCAGCGCGCCGGGCCCTGCCAGGATCCCGGCGGCGATGAACGAGACGACCAGCGGCTGGCGCAGCAGCAGCCCGGCAAGGCCCAGCGCCGCGGCCAGCATGACCAGCGCCGAGACCTCGAAGAAGATGAAGGAGAGGCCGGAATCGTGCATCTCAGTTCCTGTTCAGCACGGCCGAAACCGGCGCGAGGCCGACCCCGGCACGCCCCGCCCCCTCGGCGAAATCGGTCAGTTCGCGCATCGTGTCGCGGTCCGAGGCGGCGGCGGCGATCACCACCGCGGGCTGGCGCAGGGCCTCGAAAGCGGCGCGGTCGATCAGGCGGCGGATGGTGAATTCGCTCTGGTCGTCGCTCTCGATCACCCGGTAGACCGAGGCCGCCCTGAGCCCCGCCCCGCGCGAGGCCTGCAGGAAGGCATCGAGCCCGTCCCGCAGCGCGATGGCGCCATAGCCCCCGGTCGCCAGCGTGGCGACGACATTGCGGGCCAGCGTCGGATTGGCGCCAAGCCCGTTCACCGGCACGTCGATCACCGCCATCGCCTCGGGGAAGGCGCGGTGCCAGCCGTCGATCAGCGTCTCCAGATCCGCAGGCGTGGCCAGCTGCGGCACCCGCATCGCCTGCAGCGCGATCTCATGCCCGACGGCACGGTAGGCGGCGGCGCGACGCGGCGCCTCGGGGTCATAGGGGTCGAGCGCCACGGTGACCGGCACCGGCAGGGCCAGGATCGCCGTCTCGGCCGCCGGTTCGTCGATCAGCACCACGCCCAGCGGCACCTGATCGGCACCGAGCGCGGGCTGGGCGGCGAAACGTTCGACGGCCGGGCGGGAATCGGGCGCGGCGGGTGTGGCTGCGGCCGGAGCCTCGGCGGCGGTATCGCCGAGGGTCGGCAGGCGGCCCGCCATCTGCACCCCGCCGCGGCGAACCGTGGAATCATCGCCCAGCGTGCCGCGGCCGACGGTCACCCCCGCCACCTGTCCGGGCAGGGTCGAGACCGGGGGCCGCTCAGGCGCCGCGCCGGGCAGAAGCGGCTCGCCCCGGGGCAACGCGGGGGCGATGACCGGCGCGGGCAGGCCCGGGGCGGCGGGCTCCTGCGGGGCCGGGGGTTCGGGCACCGCCGGGACGCGGGCCAGGGTGTCATCCGGCGCAACGGGGGGCAGGCGCCGGCTGGGCGTTGGCTGGGCCCCGTCTTCGGGCGCTGCCGCGGTTGCCTCGGCCTCGGGCGCAGCCACGGAGGCGTCGGCGTCGGGTTCGGGCTCAACCGCCCCGGCGTCGGGTTCGTTCAGAAGCGGCTCGCCCGCGGGCAGCGCGGTGGCGGTGACCGGCGCGACCGGGACGATCCGAGGCAGCGCGGCGCTGTCGCTCAGGCCATCGGCGGGCGGCGCGGCGGGCAACCCGGCCTCGGCGGCGGGCAATTGCGGCGCGGCCATCGCCGGAGCGGAGCCGCCGTCCGGCCCCGGCAGCACCGGGGCGTCCGGCGCGGCGGGCGTCGTGACCGGGGCCAGTGCGGCCAGGGCGGCATTCGGATCGCTCGGCGTGTCGGCGGGCGGCGCGGGCGAGGCGCTGGGGGAAACCGTCATCCCGGTGGGCGCCGCCAGCATGGCCGCGGAGGCGCCGTCCGGCCCCGGCATCGCCGGGGCATCCGGCGCGGCGGGCGTCGTGACCGGGGCCAGTGCGGCCAAAGCGGCATTCGGATCGCTCGGCGTGTCGGCGGGCGGCGCGGGCGAGGCGCTGGGGGAAACCGTCATCCCGGTGGGCGCCGCCAGCGTGGCCGCGGAGCCGCCGTCCAGCCCTGGCAGCACCGGGGCATTCGGCGCGGCGGGCGTCGTGACCGGCGTCACGGCTGAAAGGGTCGCCTGCGCCTCGGTCGGCGCGTCAAGGGGCAGCGCGGGGGGCGGGCTGGCCTCGGTCGGCATCGCGGTCAGGGCCTGAATGCGGTCCGGCGCCTCGCTGCCGGTCGCGGCGGGCATCGCCGGGGCCGAGGGCGGCGCGGCCACGGCCTCTTCCTGCGCGGCCACGGCCTCTTCCTGCGCGGCCACGGCCTCTTCCTGCGCGGGCGCGGGCTGGGGCACCGGGGGCGCGGGCGCGGGGTCAGCGGCCTCGGGCGCGGCGCCGATCAACTCGACCGGCTCCTCCCCGGCGCTCGGCGCGGGGCCCGGATCGACCGGCACCGCCACCGACAGCACCACGAACCCCAGCGCGAAACTGGCCAGCCCCACCCCGATCCCCTTGACGAACCCGCCCATCTGCCCCTCGTCGTTACGCGTTTTTTACGGTTATACCGCGTCCGCCAGACGGTTGCACCCCCGGGCAAGCCCCGCCGGGCTTGACCCCGGCCGAGACGCGCGTGCATGAAGAGGGCCCCTGCCCCGGCCCCGCGGCCGACCCAATCGGATGCCCTGCCATGCTGCTCCTGATCGATAATTACGACAGCTTCACCTACAACCTCGTGCATTATTTCGGCGAGCTCGGCGCCGAGGTCGTGGTCCGGCGCAACGATGCCCTCGACGTGCAGCAGGCCATGGCGATGAACCCCTCGGCCATCGTGCTCAGCCCCGGGCCCTGCGACCCGGATGCGGCGGGGATCTGCCTGCCGCTGGTCGCCGCCGCGGCCGAGACGAAGACGCCGCTGCTGGGCGTGTGTCTGGGCCATCAGACCATCGGCCAGGCTTTCGGCGGGCGCGTGGTGCGGGCGGGCGAGATCGTGCACGGCAAGATGGGCGAGATCCGGCACGCGGGCAGCGGGGTTTTCGCCGGTCTGCCCTCGCCCCTCAAGGCCACGCGCTATCATTCGCTGATCGTCGAGCGCGAAACTCTGCCTGATTGCCTGGAGGTCACCGCCTGGCTGGAGGGGGGGATGATCATGGGCCTCAAGCATCGCAACCTGCCGATCGAGGGCGTGCAGTTCCACCCCGAAAGCATCGCCTCGGAACACGGCCACGCCATGCTGAAGAATTTCCTCGACCGCGCGCAGGTGGCGGCATGAGCAGCTTCAAGGCGCTGATCGCCCAGGCCGTCGAACGCCCGCTGACCCGGGCCGAGGCCGAAGAGGCCTTCTCGATCCTCTTCGCCGGCGATGCGACGCCCGCGCAGATGGGCGGCTTCCTGATGACGCTCAGGACGCGGGGCGAGACGGTCGACGAATACGCCGCCGCCGCCGCGGTGATGCGCGCGCGCTGCGTCAGGGTGGCGGCCCCCGCGGGGGCGATGGACATCGTCGGCACCGGCGGCGACGGCAAGGGCACGCTGAACATCTCGACCGCGACGGCCTTCGTCGTGGCGGGCGCGGGCGTGCCGGTGGCCAAGCACGGCAACCGCAACCTGTCGTCGAAATCAGGCGCGGCGGATGCGCTGGGGGCGCTGGGGATCAACGTCATGGTCGGCGCGGCCGAGGTCGAGCGGGCGCTGGCCGAGGTCGGCCTCGGCTTCATGATGGCGCCGATGCACCATCCGGCGATGCGGCACGTGGGGCCGGTGCGGGCGGAACTCGGCACGCGGACCATCTTCAACATCCTCGGGCCCTTGACCAATCCGGCCGGGGTGACGCGGCAGCTGACCGGCGCGTTCTCGCCCGATCTGGTGCGGCCGATGGCCGAGGTGCTGCGGACCCTGGGGTCGGAGAAGGCCTGGCTGGTGCATGGCGGCGACGGGACCGACGAGCTGTCGATCGCCGCGCCCTCGCTGGTCGTGGCGCTGGAGGGCGGCGCGCTGCATGAGTTCACCGTGCATCCCGAGGATGCGGGCCTGCCGGTCCATCCCTTCGAGGACCTCTTGGGCGGCGATCCGGCCGAGAATGCGGCAGCGCTGAAAGCGGTGCTGAAGGGCGGCGGCCGGGCGGCCTATCGCGATGCGGTGCTGTTGAATTCGGCGGCGGCGCTGATGGTCGCCGACCGGGCGCCGGACCTGAAAACCGGCGCCGCCATGGCCCGCGAATCGATCGAGTCAGGTGCCGCGGCGGGCAAGGTCTCGGCACTGGCCAAGCTGGTGCCGATGGGCTGACGGGTTGTACTTTTCTGACATTTTTTTGCCGCGCTACGCCGTGAGGACCGGGGAGGAATGTAAGAAAACCAACATTCGGCTATTCTGGTCTAATGTCAGGCTTTTGGGCCTCTCATAGAACCCGGCCCCCGGCTGTCCCCGGGGGCCTTCGCGTCTGGAAACGATCCACTGGATCGTTTCCGCCCCGGCGCATGCGCCGGGGCCGCACTTTAAACGAAGGGCCCGGCCCTCGGCTCGCGCCTCGGGCGTTCGCGGCTGGAAACGATCCACTGGATCGTTTCCCCCGGCGCAAGCGCCGGGCGCCGCACCTTAAGAAAAGGGCCCGGCCCTCGGCTTGCGCCTCGGGCGTTCGCGGCTGGAAACGATCCACTGGATCGTTTCCCCCGGCGCAAGCGCCGGGCGCCGCACCTTAAAGGAACGGCCCGGCCCTCGGCTTGCGCCTCGGGCGTTCGCGGCTGGAAACGATCCACTGGATCGTTTCCCCCGGCGCAAGCGCCGGGCGCCGCTCACCCCATCATCTTCCCGGTCTCGCCCTGGGAATCGTAG
>NZ_QDDR01000025.1 GCF_003075525.1 Pararhodobacter aggregans
CCGACGACGGCCGGTATCAGAGACCGACAAAACTTGAATACGGCGAGTGTCTTCGTGTGCGTCCATAAGGACACTCGATAAACGTTCTGCCCGCTCAACAGCCAGACGGCCCTCCGCGAATGCTTACGATCCAGGCGCTGAGCGACCGGCGGTCCTGCTGAACTTCCCAGAGCAGGAGGGTCTGGTTGCGCAGGGCGAGCGAGCGCGCATAGGCGATCTGCTTGGGCGTCGCGGGCAAGGCGTATGTGGTGCTGTCCATCGGGAAACTCCCTTGCTGGCTTGGCCCTGAATATAGAACATAACAGGAACAAAATCAAGCCGAAGCTCTGGGGCGCGTCGGTTCGAGAGGGAGAGATGGGCGGGGGAAGATCAGGCCTGAGGGTGCCCGAGAGAGGGTGTCCGGGCCTGATCCTGTCCCTCATTCTGGAGCTTCCCGATGACCTATCTCGCACCCGTTGCGCCTCCCGTTCCCGTTCCATCGCGCGATCTCGCGCCAGCGATCCTCGCCGTCGCCGAAGTGTTGCAGCCCGATCTGACCCAAGGTTTCCAGATCGACGCGCTGCGTCTGCGGCTCGAGATGGAGCGCGCCTTTGGCGGCTCAGATGCCGATGGTTGCTGGGACTGGAAGCTTGCCTATGAGGCGGGCGAGGTGGCGCTGGTCCTCTTCCTGCGGAAGTTCGGCCGCGCGCTGCTGGCCCGGGCCGGCTCGCCTGCGGCGCTGCTGCCGATCCTCTCCAAGGTGGCCGGCCTCTTGCCGACGCACACCCGCCGCTCGGAGGAGATGGAGCGCTTCCAGCAATTCTCGACGCCCTTGCCCATGGGGCTCGCGGCGCTCACTGCTGCGCAGATCACCCGGCGTGACCTGGTCCTCGAGCCTTCGGCCGGGACCGGCCTTCTGGCGATCCTCGCGGAAATCGCCAGCGGCAGCCTCGCGCTGAACGAGTTGGCAGACACCCGCGCCGACCTTCTGCGCCTTCTCTTTCCGGGTCATCCCGTCACCACATTCGACGCAGCACAGATCGACGATCATCTCGACGCGGGCGTCCGCCCAAGCGTCATCTTGATGAACCCGCCGTTTTCGGTTGTGGCGAATGTCGATGGCCGGACGACAGAGGCGACAGCGCGCCACCTCCGCTCGGCGCTTGCCCGGCTCGCCCCCGGCGGGCGTCTGGTCGCAATCACCGGAGCCGGTTTCGCACCCGATGCGCCTGCGTGGGCAGAGACATTCGGCCGCCTGACCGAGAGTGCCCATCTGGTCTTCACCGGCGCTGTGTCGGGCGCTGCTTTCGCCAAGCACGGCACTAGCTTCGAGACGCGGATCTCGGTCTTCGACAAATGCCGGGGCGGCGAGCAGGGTGGCATCACCGCCGATCTGGCACGGTCCATCTCGCCCGATGTGGCCCACCTCCTTGCCCGGATCACCGCCGAGGTCCCGCCACGCGTCGAGTTGGATGCGGGTGTGGGCGCATGTTCCCGGCCCATTTCCTCTTTCCGGGGAATTCCTTCCCGTGCCTCCGGCCCTGCCGCTCGACCCCAGCGGTCAACGGCGTCGGCCAAGACGGATGCGCATGTCACCACGCCCGATGCCGAGGACCTCGCCTACACGCTGCGCGAGACGGAGGACGGCCTCGGCTCCGCGCGCCTTTCTGACGAGATCTACGAGATCTTTCGGCTGCAGGCGATCGACATTCCCGGTGCCGCTCCACACCCGACCAAGCTTGTGCAATCCGCGGCCATGGCGTCCGTTGCGCCCCCGAAACCCTCCTACCGCCCGAAACTCCCCGCCGCCGTCCTGCGCGACGGCCTGCTGTCCGACGCGCAGCTTGAGACCGTGATCTATGCCGGTGAGGCGCATGACGCCTATCTCGCGGGGTCTTGGACCGTCGATGAGACCGGCGACACGGTGTCTGCCGCGCCCGACGATGCCGCAGACGCTGTCCGCTTCCGCCGCGGCTTCTTCCTTGGCGACGGCACGGGGGCGGGCAAGGGCCGCCAATCAGCCGGGATTGTGCTCGACAACTGGGCCCAAGGTCGCCGCAAGGCGCTCTGGATCTCGAAGAGCGACAAGCTACTGGAGGATGCGCAGCGCGACTGGTCCGCACTCGGCCAGGAGCGACTGCTGGTCACGCCGCTCTCGCGTTTCGCGCAGGGCCGCGACATCCCGCTCGCTGAGGGTATCCTGTTCACCACCTATGCGACGCTGCGGTCCGAGGAGCGGGGCGCCAAGAAATCCCGCGTCGACCAGATCGTCGACTGGCTGGGGGCGGAGTTCGACGGGGTGATCCTCTTTGACGAAAGCCACGCCATGGCCAATGCCGCAGGAAGCAAGGGCGAGCGTGGGGACACCGAGGCCTCGCAGCAGGGCAAGGCGGGTCTGCGTCTGCAGCACAAGCTGCCCAATGCCCGCGTGGTCTACGTCTCTGCCACGGGAGCCACGACGGTGCACAACCTCGCTTATGCGCAAAGGCTCGGACTCTGGGGCGGCGAAGACTTCCCCTTCGCGACGCGAGCGGAATTCGTGCAGGCCATCGAAGCCGGTGGCGTGGCAGCCATGGAGGTCCTCGCCCGCGACCTCCGATCGCTCGGTCTCTACACCGCACGCTCGCTCTCCTATGACGGCGTCGAATACGAAATCCTGGAACATGCGCTGACGCCCGAGCAGCGCGGCATCTACGATGCCTATGCCGGCGCTTTTGCCATCATCCATAACAATCTCGCCGCCGCGATGGAGGCCGCCAACATCACGGGCGACAGCGGCACGCTGAACCGCCAGGCCAAGTCCGCCGCGCGGTCGGCCTTCGAGTCCGCGAAGCAGCGGTTCTTCGGGCATCTGCTGACCTCCATGAAAACCTCCACGCTAATCGCCGCCATCGAGGCCGATCTCGCGGCGGGCCATGCCGCCGTCATCCAGATCGTCTCGACGGGCGAAGCGCTGATGGAACGCCGCCTGTCAGAAATCCCCACCGACGAATGGAACGACATCCGCGTCGACATCACCCCGCGGGAATACGTATTATCCGGAACTCCGGATAAGACATAATATGCCGCGTCCGCGTTATGCAGAGCGCGGCGCTTCATGTCGTTGATATGATGTTTCATTTCGGGATCTCCACTTGGCATAATCAAGATGCCTCTGCTCTCAACCGCAGAAGGACACCCCGACATGACCTCCCCCTCCAACTCCCACCCCGGCAGCGCAGCCGCCGGGGCTGTCAACGGCCAAGCACTTGTTTCCGGTTATCTTGCGGATAATCCCAACTTGTCTGCTGGCGCGCTCAGCGCCGCCCGGCATTTCCTGAAGTGGGTCACCGATCGGCATATCTCGATCAGGGATCTTGATACTGCGGCGATCAGTCGTTTTGCGCGACACCGCTGCCGGTGCGGCCGCTATAGCGCCGCGCAGTTGCGGGACCCCGCTTACATCACCGAGGTCCGGAGGTTTCTTCGTTATCTGGAGGATACCGGCCATGTGGCCATTCCAGACGAGGTTGCCCGGCTTGGCCCGCATTTGGCCGGCTTTTCCGCGTGGCTTGCTGGCCAAGGTTACGGCAAGGTCACCTACGACTCCCGCATGAGTCAGGCGCGGCATTTTGCGGAATGGGCTCTGCAGCGACGTATTCCGGCCAGCCATATCGATATCAACGTGATCGAGCAGTTTGCCCATCACGACTGCCGGTGCGGGATCAAGACCAAACGCGGCAAGCGGGTCGAGGGCACCGGCAATAAGGATCGCCGCCGTGGTGCCCGCGCCTTCGTGTCTTTCCTCAGAAAGGAAGGGGTAATCCCGGTGGCCGTGTCCACGGAATTACCGGCCGATCCACGCCTCGCCGATTTTGCCACTTGGATGCGCAGGGAGCGCGGCGCCACGTCCGAGACGATCAGGCGCTATCAGCAAGAGTTGGGCCGCTGGCTGATGAAGCTTGGATCGGAACCGCAGGGGATCACCGCTGCGGCCGTCCGCTCGATCGTTCTGGATCAAGGCGAGGACCGCTCCCGATCGTCAGTCCGCATGACGATAACAGTATTGCGCACATTCTTGCGTTTCATGATCGGCGAGGGGTTGTGTGCTCCGTCGCTGCTTCTTGCGGTGCCGTCAGGGGTGCGACGCAGGCTTTCCACCGTCCCAAAGACGATCCCGGCTTCGACCATCGAAGAGATCGTCGCGTCCTGCGCCGCAGGCACGTTGGTTGAGGTGCGAGACCGCGCAATCATCCTGCTTCTGGCGCGGATGGCCTTGCGGGCCGGCGATATCTGGCAACTCCGCCTCTCCGACATTGACTGGCGCGCGAGCAGGTTGCGATTGCACGGCAAAAGCCGACGCGGGGTGTTGATGCCTTTGCCGCAGGACGTCGGTGATGCGCTGCTCGCCTATATCGAGGACGCGCGCCCGGTGGTTGCGTCCGACAGGGTCTTCTTGCGCGTCCAAGCCCCTTTCACCCCATTTCGCTCATCGGCCGAGATCGCCGGTATCGTCTCTCGAGTCCTTTCCCGCGGCGGCTTCGTCGGCCTGCCGACCGGCGCACATGTGTTTCGGCATTCGCTGGCTTCGACATGGCTGCGCGGTGGGGCGGAACTGGATCAGATTGGGGCCGCGCTGCGCCACGCTTCACGCGACACAACCGCAATCTACGCCAAGGTCGATGTCGATATGCTGGGGGCCGTGGCCCAGCCTTGGCCGGGGTACGCAGCATGATGCATCGCCATGTCGACCGCTACATCAACCTGCATCGCGCCCTCGGAAAGGGGTTTGCCAAACATGAGAGGTCCTTGCGCGAGTTCGCCGCATTTGCTGCTGACCGGACCGATCCGCATGTAACCGCGGCACTAATCCTCGAATGGGCAGGCAGGGCGGCCACGCCTAGTTCTGCACAAGACCGATATGATCAGGCCCGCGCCTTCGCGATGTTCCTGCATGCAGAGGACGTGCAGCACGAGGTTCCAGTCGCAGGATTGTTCGGCCGGTCAAGGCGGCGCCGACCCGCTCCCCACATCCTGTCGCAGAACCAGATCAATGGCATCCTGGCGGAGGCGCTGCTGGTTCCAGGCCTGACCCCGATCAGCCCGCAGACCTATCACACGCTGTTCGGATTGCTGGCCTCGACAGGTCTGCGCATCTCGGAAGCATTGTCCCTGTGTTGCGACGACCTGACGGAAGATGGCCTGATGATCCGCAAGGGCAAATTTGGCAAGAGCCGCCTGGTCCCTCTTCACGCCTCGACCCGTGCAGCGTTGGAGCGCTATCTCGATCGGCGGCGCGTCGTCCGTGATGCCGGTCATGACCTTTTCGTGCTCGGGCACGGTCACGCACCGACGGCGACGAGAGCACACGTGGTTTTCGTACGGATCGTGCGCAAGCTCGGTTACCGCAATCCGACAGGTCCCGGCCCCCGGCTACACGATTTGCGCCACACCTTCGCGGTTCGGTCCCTCGAGAGCTGCGGGACTGATCCGCAGTCCGTCCTGCGGCACATGCGGACCCTGAGCACCTATCTCGGCCATGTCGATATCGCAAATACCTATTGGTATCTCGAAGCCACCCCCGTCTTGTTGCAAATGATCGCGGCAAGGGCAGAAGAGACGTGGATCGGGGGTGCAGCATGACCCCGCTCGCGCCGGACCTGTCGGCTTTCCTGCAGAAGCATCTGCCCGATGAGCGTGGCGCCAGCCAACATACCATCGCCGCCTATGCCCACGCGTTCACACTCTTGCTGCGGTTTGCGGCCACACGCCTTAAACGACAGCCTTCTGACCTTGCTATCGAGGATCTCGACGTCAGCCTGATCAGGGCCTTTCTCGAGCACATCGAAGAGGGTCGAGCCAATACCGTGCGATCCCGCAATGCCCGGCTGGCAGCGATTAAGGCGTTTTTCCGCTTCCTTGAACCAAGGCGTCCAGCCTGCCTCGAACAGGCGATGATGATCAGGTCGCTGCCCGTTAAACGCACGGATGTAAAGCTGATCGACTACCTGACGAAGGGCGAAGTGCGCGCCCTACTTGCGGCCCCAGACAGCAAAACGCCGGCTGGGCTGCGTGATCGGGCGATGCTTCACCTGGCCTATGCAGCAGGTTTGCGGGCATCTGAACTTCTCGCAGTTCGGATGGACGATTTCCCGCGGGGCTCGTTCGCAAACATCCGGGTGCTTGGGAAGGGCCGTCGGGAGCGGGTGCTGCCGCTCTGGAAGGAGACGCAAGCTGCCATTCGGGCCTGGCTGGCAGTCCGTCCCAACGATGTCGGGTCGGAACTTTTCCTGAACCGCGATGGCGGTCCCATGACGCGGGATGGTTTCGCCTACCGGCTCCGTCAACATGTGGCCGTGGCCGAACGCGCGACCCCGTCGATTGCCGACAAGCACGTGACCCCGCATGTGCTGCGGCACAGCTGCGCCATGCACACGCTGCAGGCTACAGGCGATGTCCGCAAAGTCGCCCTATGGCTGGGTCATGCCAGCCTCCAGACGACCGAGATGTATTTGCGCGCGGACCCGACCGAGAAGCTTGCTTTTCTCGAAGCGCATCATGCCCCGCTGATCAAGCCGGGCAAGTTCCGGCCGCCGTCTGACAAGCTGATGGCAATCCTTGCGGCCGCGACAGGCGCGAAGGCGCGGCTATGACCACGGCACCGTTCTGAGTAACTGACTCGCCGTGCATCGGCAGCGTCCCACATAGGATGGGGCGCTGCTATTCCATCACATAGCCAAGCGCGCGATACCCAGATCGCCGTTTTGCAGCCATCCTCGCCAGGACCGGCACCGCACTGTCCACGTAATCCACGACCAGAACGTCCTTCTTGCCGTCATGTTGCCGGTGCAGGCGGCCAACATATTGCGCCAGCGTTCCTTTCCACGCGATTGGCATTGTCAGGAACAGGGTATCGAGCCGGGTGTCGTCAAACCCCTCCCCGATGTAGCGCCCTGTCGCAAGGATCAGCCGTTCCTCTTCATGGGGGACATTCAGCGCAGCGACGGCGGACTTGCGATCTTTCGCCGACATGCCGCCTCGCAGGACGACCAGATTCTTCGCAAACTTGGAGAACCGCTGCTGCAGATAATCCAGATGGTCTTTGCGCTCGGTCAGCACGATCGGGGACCGCTTCGCCTCAAGAGATTTCAGCACATCATCAAAGATCTGATCATTTCGACCGGCGTCTTCAGCCAGAGCGGCATAGATCGCGGGCATCGATGGCCGTTCCGCCATCGCAAGCACTTCAGGCAGTTTGAACCGCGTGTGACGCTCGCGCGCCCGATGCCGAATGCCGCTCTCAGCAGCCTGCGATCTGGCATGAACCTGATGCCGAACGGGCCCGCATTGCATGAAGATGATGGGATGGTGACCGTCTTTTCGGGCGACGGTTGCCGACAAACCGACGACATAGCGGGCCTTCGTTCTGCGCGCGACAAGCTCAAAACTCGCCGCGGACAGGTGGTGGCATTCATCGACGATCAACTGGCCGTAGTCAGCCACGATGTCGTCGACTACGCCGTTTCTGACCAGGCTCTGGATAAGCGCCACGTCAATCACGCCTGTCGGTTTCCGCCTTCCACCGCCAATTGTGCCGATCTGCTTGGGGTCGATCTGAAGGAAGGTCTTCAGCCGCTCAATCCACTGGTCGAGAAGTTCACGACGATGCACCAGAACCAGCGTGTTTCGGGCGCGATGAGCAATCAGGGCCGACGCGACGACGGTTTTGCCGAAGGCTGTGGTCGCGGCAAGCACGCCAGTATCATGCGCGATGAGCGCCTCGAAGGCGCGCCGTTGCGGCGGCCGAAGCTCACCAAGGAACTGAACCGTGCTCGGCAGCGGGGTTCCATCGCTGCGCTGGTCGTCCAGTTCTGCCTTCGCACCGTGTTCGGTCAGGACTTCAACCGCCTCATCAAAGCAGCCTCGAGGCAAGGCAATGTGGCGTGGGTGCAGCTCGGCAAAGGAGACCACGCGAGGCTTTCCGAAGGTGGGCAGCCGCATCGCTTGCGCCCGATAGAACTCGGGGTTCTGGAAAGCTGCGACCCGTACCAATTGGGCAATCATCGCAGAGGGCAGCCCGGTTCGGTCAATGTAGACCTGATCTGCGACTGCTACCTTGATGTTTGGAAGAACCACCACGTCCGCAGGCTTTGCCTTCGGGCGTCGCGACGGCGACATTTTCCAGGGCTCGTCAGCGTCTTCATCATCAACCGGCATCCGGACGGCGAGCACCTGACCAGATGCCTCAGCAGCCGCAACAAGATCGGCTACCGCCTCCGCGGTCATCCGTGGCAGCGTCGACAGATACGCCCACTGGTCTTCGTATGGCTGAAGATCCTGATCGAGGAAGACGCTATTGCCGACCCTCCGGGCACTGTGCTGGAGCGGCAGCGCGATCAGGTTTCCAAAGCCGCCAGCGGGCATCGTATCCTGGTTCGGAAAGAGGCGGTCATAGGAAGAAAATCCGATCTCTGGCCGTTTCTCCATGGTTTCCGTGATCAGTGCCGATCCAAGCTGGCGAGCCGCCCGAGCCGACACAGGTTCGGCGAAGAATATCCAGACATGGCCCCCATTGCCCGATCGGGACCGTTCCAGTGCAGCAGGCACACCCTTCGTCTGACAAGTTGCAAGTAGGGCACTGGCGTCCTCTGCCCAAGACGCCTTGTCAAAATCTGCTGCCAGGAACCAGCAGGTATCATCCCGCAGCAAAGGGTAAACGCCGGCCACGAAGTCAGCCGAAAGGCCCTCGCCGCCTCGCGGGTGTCGTTCGATGACGCTGGCATCGGGGGGTATGAACCGCTGATGCTTGCAGTCCCCGCATTTGACGGTGGGCTTTCCGCAGATGCCTTTGACCCATTCGTTGAAGCAGGCAGGCGAATAGCCGGCGCGTCCTGTCTTGCGGTTTTCCCATCGCACCGGAAACACGTCCGGGCGACCAGCAAACAGGTTGCGGAACAGTTCGACCTTTTCGCCCGACGTCGACATGTTGGTGACGGGGGCATTTTCAAAGGATGGACGTTTGGCTTGCGCGGCTACTTCTGCGGTTTGCTTGGCCTCCAGCGCCGAAAGCTCCTGCAGAAGCTGACGTTGTTCCTTATCCAGCTCGGCCAGCCGTGCCCGAACCCTGGCCATTTCTGTTTCTGTCCCGCTCCTGTCCGCCACCTGTGATTTCCGCCAAGTTGTCCCCTCACTCCGACCATAACGGTCAAACGGCTCTGCGGTAAGCATGCCTCCGCTTCCGGCGGCTGCGCTGCCGGGGTGGGAGTTGGAGGGGGAGGTCATGTCGGGGTGTCCTTCTGCGGTTGAGAGCAGAGGCATCATGATTATGCCAAGTGGAGATCCCGAAATGAAACATCATATCAACGACATGAAGCGCCGCGCTCTGCATAACGCGGACGCGGCATATTATGTCTTGGACTACCTCGCCCATTCCTTCCCGGTGCAGCTCTACGAGCCCTTCACTGACAGCGAGGGCAATCTGTCCTCGCGCCCCGTCATGCGCGACGGCCAACCGGTCGAATGTCGCGAGGCCGCGCGCAGACGCGACGCGCTGATCGAGAAGCTGGCATCACTTCCGCCCGTGCCCGGGGCTCTCGACCAGATCGTCCAGCGTTTCGGCACCGACCTCGTGGCCGAGGTGACGGGCCGGTCGCGTCGGATCGTGCGAAAGGGCGAAGGCCCTGCCGCGCGCCTCGTCGTCGAAAGCCGGGCGGGGTCTGCCAACCTTGCGGAAACCGCCGCCTTCATGGATGACCAGAAGCGCATCCTGATCTTCTCCGATGCCGGCGGCACGGGACGCAGCTACCACGCCGATCTCGGCGCGAAGAACCAGCGCCTGCGGGTCCACTACCTTCTCGAGCCGGGCTGGAAGGCCGATGCTGCAATTCAGGGCCTCGGGCGCACCAACCGCACCAATCAGGCGCAGCCGCCGCTCTTCCGGCCCGTCGCCACCGATGTGAAGGCTGAGAAGCGGTTCCTGTCGACCATCGCCCGCCGCCTCGACACGTTGGGGGCCATCACGCGCGGCCAGCGCCAGACCGGCGGGCAGGGGCTGTTCCGACCCGAGGACAACCTCGAGTCCCCCTATGCCCGCGACGCCCTGCGCCAGCTTTACCGCCGCCTCTATCGCGGCGATGTCGTTGGCTGCTCGCTCGGGGCGTTTGAGGATGCGACCGGTCTGAGCCTGACCGATGACAACGGTTTGAAGGATGACCTGCCGCCTATCACCACCTTCCTCAATCGCCTGCTGGCGCTGACGATCGACATGCAGGCCGTGCTGTTCTCGGTCTTCGAGGAACTCCTCGACCAGCGAATCGAGGGCGCCATCGCTGCCGGGGTCTACGACCTCGGGCTCGAGACGCTGCGCGCCGAGAGCTTTCAGGTGACGGATGCGCGTGTGATCTACACCCATCCCGGCTCCGGCGCAGAAACCCAGCTCCTGACCATCGCGCAAAAGCAGCGCAACACGCCGACCGCGCTCGCTGATGCGCTCCACTGGCTGGACGATCCGAAGGCGCGTTTGCTAGTTAACAGCCGCTCAAACAGGGCTGCCGTGCAGGTGCCCGCGACCAGCCTGATGCTAGACGACGGCACCATCGAACCGCGGCTGAGGCTGATCCGGCCAACGGAGGCCAGCACCGTGCCGGCAAAGCTGATGGACGACACGCATTGGCTCGAGGCTGACCGCACGGCTTTCACAGCCGCCTGGACCACGGAACTGGCCGAGGTGCCGGAATTCACGGAAACCACGCTGCACATCGTGGCGGGCCTCTTGCTGCCGATCTGGAAGCAGCTCCCGCAGGACGAGACCCGCGTCTACCGACTGCAAACCGACGATGGCCAGCGCATCATCGGTCGCCGTGTCTCGCCCGCCTGGGTCGCGACGACGCTGGCGGGTGAAGCGCCGCAACTGTCCGCCGCGCAGGTCCATGCCCTCGTTCTGGAGGGCAAGACCGTGGTGCGGCTGGCCGAAGGGATGGAGCTGCACCGGTCCCGCGTCATGGGGGTGAACCGGATCGAGCTGTCGGGCTTTTTGGGTGCCGCCAAGGACCGGCTCAAAGCGGATGGGTTCTTCTCGGAGATCATCGCCTGGAAGCTGCGGCTCTTCTGCCCAGCAGACTCCAGCGGCATCACAGTGCTTGATCGTCTGCTTGCACGTTGTCCCGTGACAGGACTACATACGCGTGGAGGGTGCTGAGCCATGTATTCCGAGACTGAAGATCTGATCCGCGCTCTGGCGGAAAATGCCGAAGGCGTGTGTCGCGCCTACCTTCCCGCCGGACGGCGGGAAGGGTCCTACTGGATCGTGGGTGACCTGCAGAACAACCCCGGCCGGTCGCTCTTTGTGCGGCTGACTGGACCCGCCTCAGGGCCGGGCGCGGCCGGCAAGTTCACCGATGGCGCCACAGGCGAGCATGGCGATCTCCTCGACATCATCCGCGAGCGAACCGGGATCTCGCGCTTTCCCGATCTTCTGGCCGAGGCCCGGGCGCATCTTGGCCGTCCCCAGCCGGTCCTCCCGGATAGGCCAGTGCCGAAGAAGGCCCAGGCCCCCGGCGGCACACCAGCGGCGGCGGCGCGTTTGTTTGCAGCCTCTATGCCAGTCGCAGGCACGCTTGCTGATACCTACCTTCGCGCCCGGGGCCTGACCCAAGGCGGCATGACGAGTGCGCTGCGCTTCCATCGGAAGTGCTGGCATCGGGATGAGGGCCAGACCAGCAGCATCCCCAGACCGGCGCTGATCGCCGCGGTCACCGATGGGGCAGGGGCCTTGCAGGGCGTGCATCGAACCTGGCTGGCACCTGACGGACAGGGGAAGGCGGCTGTCGAGACGCAGCGGCGTGCCATGGGTCACCTCCTCGGCAATGCCGTCAGGCTGACCCCGTATGACGACATCCTCGTTATCGGCGAGGGCATCGAGACCATGCTGTCCCTGTCCGAGGCGGCCCCCGGCCTTCCCGTCTGGGCGGCGCTCTCGTCGGGTCACCTCGGGGCGGTCCTGTTGCCGGAGGGGCTTCAGCGCCTCTACATCGCCATCGACCGCGATCCTGCCGGCCAACGCGCGGCAGAGAGGTTGAGCGCCAGAGCCACAGAGGTCGGGATTGGGTGCCATGTGCTCGAGCCACAACTCGGGGATTTCAACGATGATCTCCGGGCGACCGGCAAAGAGGCGCTGCGCCAGTATCTGGCAGGGCAGATCGGGCTTGAGGATCGGCAGCGCCTGTCAGGCTGAGCAGCATCGCGCAGGGGGCGGTCAGGGGCAGAGGGGGGTAAGGGTCCTGCAGTCCTGTCGCGGGTGTGGATCATCACCTTTGCCTCTTCCCGGGCAATCTCATCCACCCGTCACCCACACGGCCTTCAAGAGATGGGCAGGCGGCCGTCAAAGGGGACGCCCCATCAAGGGCGGCAGGCAAGCTATTTCCGCCGCGGGGGACGAGCCCCCGCTTTGCATCGCGAAACAAATAGCTTGCCTGCCGCCCTCCTCCACATGCGTTCCGGCCCCGAAGGCGGGGTGAGGGGGCGTCCCCAGTGACAGCTTTCGCAGCCCATGAAGGCCGCGCGGGTTGTCGCGCGGATGAGACAGGCCCGGAGGCAAGAAACCGATGACGATCCACACCCACGACGACACCTATGAACCCGCCCACACTGCATCCCAGACCGCCCATGCGCTCGATGAGCTGCAGCTTTATGGCTTCCGTCCCTTTGACGAGCCCGATCCGCGCCCGATGCCCGATGGGCAGCGCCTCGCAGTCGCCGTCGCCGACATCTTCGATGCCCTCGTCGCGAGCCTTGAAGACACCCGAATGGAGCCCGACCTCGAAGAGGTGCTCTGGGGCCAGGTCAACCTCTTCCACCGCGCCACGGCCCGTATCGAGCGGTCGCTCGATGAGAACGAACAGGCGCAGCGCCGCCTGCAGCGCGAGCAGGACGGCTCCGAGGTGAATTCCACCGAACTCGAACGCCTGACGGCCGAAGGCCTGACGCTGATCGAACGGCGCAACTGCATGGACATGATGCGCGATCACGCCGCCACCGAGTTCGTCCATCACACGGGATCGACCTGGCGCCCCCGCACTGGCTCGATGGTGAACCGCCAGCACATGACCGCCGCGCTCATTGACAGCCGCGACTTCCTCGCCGCCAAGCGCCGCGCAGAAACCGAGGTGATGTTGCCTGCAGGCCCCAAGGTTGCCCTCACCGGCGGGACCGACTTCAACGATCACCGCCTGATCTGGGGCAAGCTCGATCAGGTCCGTACCAAGTATCCCGACATGGTCCTTCTGCATGGTGGAAGCCCGAAGGGCGCAGAACTCATCGCCGCCAAATGGGCCGAGGCCCGCGGCGTGACGCAGGTTGCCTTCAAGCCTGACTGGACCAAGCATGCCAAAGCCGCCCCCTTCAAGCGCAACGACGCGATGCTGGACGTGCTGCCCGTGGGCGTCCTCGTCTTCCCGGGCACCGGCATCCAGGAGAACCTCGCCGACAAGGCCAAGAAGCTGGGCATCCCGGTCATGAAGTTCGAGAAGGGGGCGTGAGCCCAGCCCTTTGCAGTAAATGATGCAGCCGCCGATCATTCGGCGGCTGCTCTCTCTTTCACCCGAAGAACTCGCTGAGACGCATCTTCCCACGGGCGATTCCGAGCTTCATTGCAGGCGTTTCCTTC
>NZ_QDDR01000026.1 GCF_003075525.1 Pararhodobacter aggregans
GGGGCTCAGCGGCGCGATCACCTGGCTCAGGACCGGCGAGGTCGCCGCCGCGTGGTTCGCATCCCCGGCGTAATGCGCGGTGATCTCATGCGTGCCGGTGCTCAGCGCGCCGGTGGTCAGCGTCGCCACCCCGCCCGTGAGCGTCCCGGTTCCGAGAAGCGTCGCCCCGTCGAAGAAGCTCACCTCTCCGGTCGGCCCGTCGCCCCCGGCCAGCGTCGCCGTGAAGGTGACGCCGCTGCCCAGCACCGCCGGGTTCACCGAGGAATCCAGCGAGAGACTGGTGCCCGCCTTGGCGATGATCAGCGGCAGGGTCAGGCTGTCTTGCAGCGTATTGTTGTCGGTGACGGTGAGGGTGACGCTGAAGGTGCCGGCCTCGGTCGGGGTGCCGCTGATCGTGCCGGCGCTGCTCATGCTCAGCCCGTCGGGCAGGCCGGTGGCGGCGAAGGCATAGGGGGTCGCGCCGCTGGTGGCGGTGATCGTCTGCGAATAGGCGGCGCCGACCTGGCCGTCCGGCAGGCTGGCGACGCTCAGCGCCGGGGGATCGAACAGGCTGAAGGCGACCTGCACCGAGCAGCAGAAGCTGGTCGAGGGCGTGATGCCCTTGCTCAGCTGGACCGTATAGGGGCCGGCGATCAGCGCCGGGGTGACGAAGGTCGCCTGGGTATCGCTGACCACGGTGGCGGTCACATCGGTCCCGCCGATGGAGACCACGAGGTCATAGGCGCCGACGAATCCGCTGCCCGCCAGCGTGATAGTCTCGCCCCCGGTGGAGGCGCCTTGCGCAGGCGTGGCCGAACTCAGGACCGGCACCGAATAGAGGTAGACATCGACATTGATCGTGCCGCCGGGCACCGTCAGGGTCAGGGTGTTGAGGCCATGCGTACCGCTGGCCGGCGCGGTGAATTGCAGCTGGCCGGAATTGGGGACGGTGAAGAAGACAGGAGCGCCGCCCAGGGTCGCGTTCGACACATAATCCAGATCAACGCCGGTCAGCGTGGCATTGCCGCTGAACTCGGCCGCGTAGAGGCCCGGATTGACGGAGGGCGCGGCGGCGTAGGTGACCGTGCCATCAGCCAACAACATGAGGCTCGGGCTCGCGGGCTTGGAGAGGAAGACCCGCGCCCCGACCTCGGGCGCGCGCGCCGGGAAGGTTGCGGTGATGGTCGTATCGTTCACCACGGTGATATTGGTCGCCGTGCCGGCGTTGACCGCGCCGACGAGGATCGACGAGACGTTGCCCAAGGCGCCGGTGAAGCCCGTTCCGGTGATGGTGACCGTACCGCCCGAGGCGGGAAGGGTCGAGGGCGAGATCGAGCTGACCGTGAGGGGGCGGTAGAAATAGAAGGGAATCGTGGCCGTGCCGCCCGGGGTCGTCACCTCGATCGTGGCGGCGCCGTCGGCGGCGGTGGCGGGGAGCGTCAGGTCGATCTGCGTATTCGAGACCGGGGTGAAGCTGACCGACGAGCCGGCGAGGGTCACATCGGTGACCCCGGTCAGGTTGGTGCCGATCAGGCTGCGTGTGGTGGGCGCGTTCACGCTGGCATAGTTGTTCGGCGTGATTCCGGTCAGCGTCGGCGGATTCGCGGTCACGGTCAGCGTCAGGGTGGTCGGGGTGCTTTCGACTCCGGCCGTTGCGGTCAGATCAAGGGAGAAGGTGCCGGTGGTGGCGGGGGTCCAGCTGATCGTGCCACTGCTCGAGAGGGCCAGGCCGACGGGCAGGATGCCCGTGGCGTCGTAGGTGATCGCGCCGATCCCGCCCGTGGCGCTGACGCTCTGGCTGTAGGCGCTGCCGAGGGTGGCGTCCGGCAGGCTCGTGGTGACCCAGGTCAGCGGAGCGGCATAGGCGAAACCCGAGAGATTGCGCTGGGAGGTGAAGCCCGACACCACCTCCTTGACCAGCCGCACAATGATGGAGCCGCCGCTGCCGGCCGGAGCGACGAAGCTCATCGAGGTGACGCTGTCGATGCTGAACGAGGTCGCGGCAGTGCCGTCGACCGTGACCGAAGTGATGCCGACAAAACCCGTGCCGCCCAGCGTCACCGTGGTCCCGCCCGAGGCCGCGAGCGTGTAGGTCGAGACCGTGGTGACCACGGTCTCCGTGTAGAAGGTCAGGCTACCGGTCGCGGTTCCGCCGGCCGTGGTGACCTCGACCGTCTTGGTGCCCACCGTGGTCCCCGCGGTGGCGACGGTCAGTTGCGTGTCGGAATTGACGGTAACGGTCCCGGCGATACCACCGATGGTGACGCTGGTCGTGGTCGACAGGTTGGTCCCGGTGATGACGAAGGTGCCGCCGCCGATGGTAAGCGCCGGGGGCGAGATCGAGGCGATCGTCGGCGCCGCCGGCACGACTGTATGCGAAATGGTGATCGAATTCGGGGTGTGCTGGCTATCACCCGAATAGCTGACCAGGATCGAGTGGGTGCCCACAGGCAGCGCCGGACAGGCGGCCTCAAGCAGGGACCGAAATGCTGGTGCCCCTTGAGTGAGGCTCCCCGAACAACTCCATCCGCCCGAGGTCGCGGTGATGGTCCCCGTGGGCCACACGACGCCGCTCGAGGAGACCAGATACACGGCCAAGCTAACATTCGCCCCGGCGATGCTGGGGTTCGGGTTGGTGTACGTCAAGGCCTGCGGGTGCCCGGTCATCAGCGCGGTGTAGAGCGGCGGGTCGATCGTCAGGCTGAGGGTCTTCTCCTCATAGCCGCCGTTCTGGCCGGTAACCCGGACCACCACGGAAAAAGTGCCCTGGACGGTCGGCGTGCCGGAGATGACAGAGCCGCTCTGGCTCAGCCCCGCGGGCAGGCCGCTGACGCTGTAGCTGTAGGGCGAAGTCCCGCCCGAGACCGAGATGGTTTGCCCGTAGGATTGACCCTGCCGTCCATTGGGCAGCGACGTGTTGGACACAATGGGTCGGTTGCAATCCGGGTCCGACGTGACGTTCAGCACCGCCAGACCGGAAACGCCGTTGGCGGGGCCTTCCCGGTCTGCTGGCATCAGAGGCGAATGGTTCTCCGACCATACGGGCCCCCAGGCGAAGGCATCGTAAAGGCCGGCGTAATACAGGTTTCCTTCCAGCGCATGGTCGTAAATGTCGTAGATGGTCGTCTGCTGGGGAAGCTGGCCGACAGGAGCATTCGAGTAACTGCTGCCGCTAGCCGCAGACGCCCACCCGGAACTCGCGGCATACCATCCGGCCAAGGTCAGACCGCGGCCAGGACTCGAGTCCGTGTTGAACGCGCTCCATTGGGCTCGTATTTCAGTCGACGTGGCGTTGGCGTTAAGTCCGCGCATGCACTGACCGTCAGGCACGAACGACAGGACCACGAAAGGATCGCTCCAGTTGTTCGCCTGTGCCTCCTGCGCCGGAGACAGAAGCGCGAGGGCCAGCAAGCCGACGCTCAGACCGCGCGTCAAAACTGCTGCCACAGCGGATGCGAGACAAGCCCTGACACCATTACCAACGTGAAATCGCATGCTTCTCTCGACCGGTCTGACTGAATTTCGACCCTATCTTTAATAAGTGAAGTGTCTTTGGGGAACAAAAAACGTGAACACGCGCAAGACTTGGAACATTTTTTGCATCTCAACTGCGTATTTATGTCTTTCTGCAACACATCCGGGCTGCAACACATCCGGGGGCGCCCGCAGACCGGCCAGTTTCGGGTCAATCTGCGGACGGCAGAACCGCCGCTCGGGCCCCTTGCGGCAAGGCGGAATTTCCCCCCGCCTTCCGGATTCCCGGTTTACCACGGACCGGCGTGATCTATAGATCGCATCCTTGCCTCATCCGGTCTAGAAAGTCGGCCCGACGGAGAGCCCGCGGGGAAAGGACGTGCTGCGATGCCCCCATCCAATCCGCCCAGACGGCGCACCCAGGCCGAACGGCGAGAACGCTCGCTGGGTGCGATCCTCGATGTCGCGACCGAGATCCTGGCGCGCGAGGGCTATGCGAATTTCAGTTCAAGCCGCGTCGCCGCGCAGGCCGGTCTGTCGCGCGGGGCGCTGGAGCATTACTTCCCCCGTCGGCTGGAACTGGTGGCCGCGACCTGTCAGCACGCGATGGATCAGGCGGTGGACGAGACCCGCCGCTTCGCCGCCGGGCCCGAACGGCAGGAGGATCCGGTCAGCACCTTCCTGGCGGCCTCGGAGCAGTTTTTCTTCAATCCAGCCTATGCCGCGCAGATCGAGATCCTGATTGCCAGCCGCGCCGATCCCGACCTGGCGCAGGTGGTGTTCCCGATCATCTCGGATGCGCGGCGCAAGCTTGACGAAATCTGGACGCAGATCCTGACCGAGAGCGGCCACAGCCGCGAGGCCGCGCGCCGCTTCGTCGAGCTGTCGCTGCACCTGATGCGGGGCATGTTCATGGTCGATACCTGGCTGCCCTACGACATGGACCGCCAGCGCGTGATCGAGGATTGGCGGCGCATCGCCCCGGCCGCCCTGGCCGCAGCCCTGACCGGGTGACGCAAACTTACCAGCACGACTCCTTGTAAGTTGCAATGCCGGAAGGAAGCCGCTAGGTTTTCTGACAGGGAGGCGCTTGCCAGCGAATCGCATCACGGAATCCGGCACGGATTCCCCCCCGCCGCGGGAGACGGCGGGCGGCGGTAAAGGCTGGCTCCGCGACATGTGAAAGCCTTTGTCCCGCCCGGTTCCCCGGGCGCAGGGCGCAGCATTGCCGCGGTCCGTCGCGGCGCCATGAGAGGGAGGAAGTTCAATGCCGATCAACACCGTGAAACGGGGCGCAGCGCTTGTCGCACTGGGGCTGATGGCCGGTGCCGCCGGGGCGCAGGAGGTCAGTCTGCGCATGATAGGCGGCTGGGACGACAGGTTCGACGGCACCGTCGCCATCGCCGCGGCCTTTGGCGCCTGCGTGGCCGAACAATCGGCGGGCCGCATCGCCATCACCCAATCGGGCCCCGAGGTGATCCCGCCAAACCAGCAGTTCGACCCGGTATCGCGCGGGATCTTCGACCTTGGCTTCACCACGCCGATCTATTTCCTTGGCACCACCGGCGTGCCCTCGGCCTTCTTCGCCTTGCCGCCCGATTCCGAGCTGTGGCGCGCGCGGGGCTACTGGGATTTCGCCGATCAGGAGATGCAGCGCTTCGGCCAGCGGCTGGTGGCCTTCACCGCCGGGACCGGCGAGGGCGATTTCTATCAGATCGTCATGCGCCAGCCGGTGGTCGAGGGCGACAGGCCGCTCGACGGGCTGAAGATCCGCGGCAACAATTACTACGCCCCGCTGGTGGTGCCGCTGGGCGGCTCGCTGGTCAACGTGCCGGGGGGCGAGATCTATTCGGCGCTGGAACGCGGCGTGGTCGATGGCGCGGCCTATCCGATCGCCGGGATGCAGCGGCTGGGCATGCACGAGGTCACCGGCTACATGCTGCGGCCGCGCTTCGGCACCTCGCCTTTCCTGATTACCATGAACCAGGCGCGGTTCGACGGGCTCGCGGCCGAGGATCAGCAGGTGATCCTGGACTGCGGGCACCAGATCGAGGGTTCCAGCACGGCCGAACTCTCGCGCCTGTCCGAGGAGACCATCGCCGCGCTCCTTGAGCTGGGCATGCAGGAGACCGCGCTGCCCGAGGCCATCGCCGCCCGGGTCAATGCCGATCTGGCAGCGGGCTCGTGGCAGACGGCGCTCGATGGCAACGCGCAATCGGCGGAACGGGTCGAGGCTCTGCGCGCGATGGCCCGCCAGCACGGCGACGCCGAATAACGGCAGACGGCCCGGCCGACCGATGGCCGGGCCCCCAACCGGACAACAGACATGACGATTCCCGCCCGACTGGGCCGTCTGCACGACGGCCTGACCGATGCCGGCTTCCTGATCGGCACGCTCGGCCTGTTCCTCATGGTGGCGATCTATTGCGCCGAGGTGGTGGCCCGCTATTTCCTCGGCCGCCCGCTGGATTGGGCGAATGACAGTTTCGCCAATATCCTCTGCGTCTCGGTCTTCGCGATGGTGCCGCATGCGACCCGCGCCGCCGCGCATATCGAGATCAACGTCCTGCCCGAGCTGGTCCCCGCCCTGCGCCGCCCGCTGGCAAAGCTGGGCGCGCTGGCAGGGACGGTCATCTGCGCTTTCGTCGCCTGGATGGCCTGGTCCGAAACCCTGCGCCACATGGCGATGGGCATCCTGACGGAACAGAACCACCCGGTTCCGGTCTGGTGGATGTCGGTCTGGATCACCTGGGCCTTTGCCGGTTCCGCCCTGTATTTCCTGCGCGCGCTGACCGGACATGCGGCGCTCAGGCCCCTGTCCTTCGTCCGTCCGGGCGATGTCACGCCCCAACCCGGCGGGAGCGTCTGAGCCATGCTGGACTGGTACATCCCCCTCTCCATCGGCCTGATCGCTCTGGTCGCGCTGTTCATGACCGGCATGCCGATCTTCCTGGGCTTCCTGGCGGTGATCGTCACCGGCGTCTTCTGGCTGATGGGCCCGGCCGGGTTCGGCATGGTCATCAATTCGATGTACGACACCGGCACCACCGCGTCGCTGGGCACCATCCCCCTGTTCATCCTGCTGGGCGAGATCCTGTTCCGGTCGGGCTGCGTGCAGGTGCTGATGGACAGTATCGACACGCTGGTCGGCCGGATGCGCGGACGGCAATACGTGCTGTCGATCTCGCTGTCGACGGTGCTGGGCGCGCTGTCCGGCTCGGCCATGGCGGTCGGCGCGATGATGGGCCGGTCGCTGCTGCCGGTGATGCAGGCCAAGGGCTATGACACCAAACTGTCGATCGGCACGATCCTGGGCGGGTCGTGCCTGGCCCCGGTGATCCCGCCCAGCCTGCTGGCCATCATCATCGGCACGCTGGCCAATGTGTCGATTTCCTCGTTGCTGCTGGGCGGGGTCGGGCCGGGCCTGTTCCTGGCGGTCCTCTTCGTCGCGGCCTGCCTGATCCGGGTACGGCTGAACCCGGCGCTCGCGCCCGAGGAAGAGCCGGTCATCGTCACCGCCCGCGACCGGCTGCGGGCGCTGGCCGGGCTTCTGCCCTTCACGCTTATCATCTTCATGGTCATCGGCCTGATCATGCTGGGCATCGCCACCCCCTCGGAATCCGCGGCGACCGGGGTGGTCGGCGGCATCGTCACCGCCGCCTGGTATCGCAAGCTGAGCCTGCGCATGCTGTTCGACAGCTTTGCCGAGGCGGCGAAACTGGCCTCGGTCATCCTGCTGATCCTGGTCAGCGCCGTGATGTTCACCCAGCTTCTGGCCTTTACCGGCGCCATCGGCGGGCTGACCCGGCTGGTCACCACTTTGGAGGTCAACGCCTGGGTCATGCTGTTCCTGTTGATGCTGCTGCCCTTCGTGCTGTGCATGTTCATCGACCAGCTGGGCCTGATGCTGATCCTGATCCCGATCTACGTGCCGATCCTGGGCGTCTATGATTTCGACCCGGTGTGGTTCTGGGTGCTGTTCCTCATCAACATCACCCTGGGCGCGATCACGCCGCCCTTCGGCTACGTCATGTTCGCGCTGAAGGCCGCCGCCCCGCAGGTCGCCATGCGCGACATCTTCCGCGCCTCGTGGATGTTCGTCGGCCTCACGCTGCTGGGAATGCTGGTCATGGTGCTGGCCCCCGGGATCGTCACCTTCCTGCCGGACCAGTTCCGCTGAACCCCTTCAAAACCAAGGAGAAGACCCTCATGAAATCGCTTCAGGCGCTGATGGATTCCAAGCCGGATTTCGTCGATTACCTCTATAACGACACGATCTCGCAGTATCACAAGTCACGCACCGGGCTGTTCGCCACGCTGATCGCGCCGGAATACACCAACTGGAAGGACGAGCAGCGCGCCTGGCGCGAAAGCGCGGTGCTGTTCGACCAGTCGCACCACATGCCGGTTCTGACGGTGAAGGGGCCCGACGCGCGAAAGCTGCTGGAATACCTGTCGCCCTGCAGCTTCGCCAACCTCTCGACCAACCGCGGCAAGCAGTACATCGCCTATACCGAGCGCGGCCATCATGTCGGCGATTGCGTGCTGCATTATTATGGCGAAAGGGACGGATTCGAGCTGATCTCGGGCATGCCGGTGCTGAACTGGATCCGCTTCCACGGCGAGACCGGCGGCTATGACGTGGAGATCGGCTTCGAACCGACGACGCCCTACACCAAGGACGGCAAGCGCCAGAAATACCGGTTCGAGATCGAGGGCCCGAATGCCCGCGCCATCCTGGATGAGGTCTGCGAGGGCGGCTTCCCCGAGATCAAGTTCTTCCACACCGACTACGTCACCATCGCCGGCTGCCGCGTGCATGTGCTGCGGCACGGCATGGCGGGCCATGCCGGGGCCGAGATCAGCGGACCCTATGCCGATATGGACCGGGTGCGCGACGCGATCATGGCAGCGGGCGAGAAATACGGCATCCTGCGCTCGGGCACCCGGACCTATTACTCGACGCCGCTGGAGAACGCCTGGATCCCCTATCCGCTGCCCGGCATCTATACCGGCGAGGAGAACCGCGCCTATCGCGAGTGGCTGCCCGCCGACAGCTGGGAGGCCAACATGCAGCTGGGCGGCAGCCTCTATTCGAAGAACATCGAGGATTACTACTGGACGCCCTCGGCCCTCGGCTACGAGAAACTGGTGAAGTTCGACCATGATTTCATCGGCCGTGACGCCATCGAGGCGGGCCTGAAGGGACCCAGGCGCGTGAAGCGCGTGTTGGAATGGAACCGCGAGGATGTGATGCGCGTCCTGCGCTCGCAATTCGAGGACGGGCCGCTCTACAAATCCATCGAGATGCCGACCGCCTATTGGGGCTGGCCGCAGGCGGACGAGATCCTGAGCGGCGGCGGCGCGCGCGTCGGCATGTCGCAATATTGCGGCTACAACATCAACGAGCGCAGCCTGCTGTCCCTCTGCGGTATCGACGAGGAACACGCCACGCCCGGCACCGAGGTGCTGCTGACCTGGGGCGAAGTGGGCGGCGGCTCGCGCAAGCCGCATGTGGAGCGCCACGAGCAGACGCAGATCCGCGCCCGGGTCTGCGAGGCGCCCTATTCCAAGGTCGCCCGCGAGAAGTTGCGCGCCGTCATCTGACGTGGGCGAGGGGGCGCCCCTGCCGGCGACAGCAGGGGCGTCAGGCGCCCGAGGCCCTGTGCAGCAGCGCGCCCCCGGCACGCTGGCCCAGGACATGGCGCGCGACCTCCCGCCCCCCCGGTTCGCGGCCCAGCCTGCGGGCGATGGCCGCGACCATCGCGACACGCCGGGCATTGTCGCGGGCGGGGCGGCCCTCGGCATCGGTGATCGCGTTCTCGAAGCGGACGCGGACATGGCCCCCCAGCGCGATGCTGCGTTCAAGGATCGCCATTTCACCCCGGCCGAAGGCGCAGGTCATCCACATCGCGGCCGCGGCCAGCCCGGTCCCGACCAGCGCCTGATGGAGAGTGTCGAACTCGGCCGGGTCGGAATCGAGCGTCGCCGAATGGCGGCCCGCCACCAGCATAAGCCGCGGCTGACCACTCACCGGCAGCGAACCCGTGTCGATCAGACGGGCTCATTCGCGGATCTGATCGGGCGTGTAGAGGATGATCTGCACCCCGGTTCCCACCGCCTGCAGATCGCGCAGCACGGCGATGCCCCGGGCCTCGCCCTGCGCCAGCACGTCAGCCAGCGCGAAGGAGAGGCAGGCAGGCGCCAGCGCCATCGCGGCCTCGAGCTGCGCGTCCAGCCCGAAGATCCCGGTGCTTTCCGTGGTGGTCTGGATCACGAGGCCGGGCGCCGCCTCCCCGATCGCGGCGATGGCTTGGCGGTAGGCCTGCGGCGAGAGGGAATGGCGCAGCGCAGCGTCGCGCCCATGCAGATGCACCGCCGCGGCGCCCACATCCTGGCAGGCGCGGGCGGTCCGGGCCAAAGCTGCGGGCGTGACCGGCAGCGCAGGATGGTCCGCCGATGTGCGGCGCGCGTCATTCGGGGCGACCATGATGCAAAGTTCGTTCATCGGACCCTCAGGGGGCAGATATGCCGGACGGCCGGTGCCTGCGGCAGGCGCACCCTGGCCCGACCGGCCGGATGCAGGCGATGCTTTTCGGACGGTCGGTTTGGTTCGTTGTCTGGGGAGAACGTTATTGCCTTTGGCGGAGCGTCTTTACGGGATGACACCGGAGTGGCGGAAGGACCGCCGCGGTATTTTTTGTTGTTGAGTTGGTTGTTTTGAACGGCCAAAGCCCCGCTGGCTGCGGGGTTTTGGGGTTGTTCTGGGGACTTGGGGGGCTTCGGCGGGCTGAGTTCGGGCTCGGCGTCAGCGGGGTTCCGGAACGCATAAATCGCCCGTTTGGGCGTTTCATGAGGGTTCGCTGAGGTTGGTTGCGGGGGCAGGATTTGAACCTGCGACCTTCAGGTTATGAGCCTGACGAGCTACCGGGCTGCTCCACCCCGCGCCAGGGTTGTCGGTTCGGAGGTTTTGAGTATCGAAGGTAGAGAGAGATT
>NZ_QDDR01000027.1:2500-5710 GCF_003075525.1 Pararhodobacter aggregans
GGATCAGATCAAGCGCGATAAGGGCGTTTGGTGGATGCCTTGGCAGCAAGAGGCGATGAAGGACGTGATACCCTGCGATAAGCTTTGGGGAGCCGGGAATAGGCTTTGATCCAAAGATCTCCGAATGGGGCAACCCACCTGATACTCGGTTATTGTTGCTCACTGACAGTCTTCGGACTGGCAGCGCAGTGATCAATAATCGGGTAAAACAGGTACTTTAACCCTGAATACATAGGGGTTTTAGAGCAAACCCGGGGAACTGAAACATCTAAGTACCCGGAGGAAAGGAAATCAATAGAGACTCCGTTAGTAGTGGCGAGCGAACGCGGACCAGCCGAGCGATGAGAGTGACTGGAACGGTCTGGAAAGGCCGGCGATACAGGGTGACAGCCCCGTACAGGAAGCTCAATTCGACGCATTAAGTAGGGCGGGACACGTGAAATCCTGTCTGAAGATCGGAGGACCACCTCCGAAGGCTAAGTACTCCTTGCTGACCGATAGCGAACCAGTACCGTGAGGGAAAGGTGAAAAGCACCCCGACGAGGGGAGTGAAACAGTACCTGAAACCGGACGCCTACAAGCAGTCGGAGGGACCTCGAGTCCTGACGGCGTACCTTTTGTATAATGGGTCAACGACTTGGTCTGTCTAGCGAGCTTAAGCCGGTAGGTGTAGGCGCAGCGAAAGCGAGTCTTAAAAGGGCGCTTAGTTAGACGGATCAGACCCGAAACCGAGTGATCTAGGCATGAGCAGGATGAAGGTGAGGTAACACTTACTGGAGGTCCGAACCCACACCTGTTGAAAAAGGTCGGGATGACTTGTGCCTAGGGGTGAAAGGCCAATCAAACTCGGAGATAGCTGGTTCTCCGCGAAATCTATTTAGGTAGAGCGTCAGACGAATGCCCCGGGGGGTAGAGCACTGCATGGGTGATGGGGTCCCACAGACTTACTGAGCCTAAGCAAACTCCGAATACCCGGGAGTACTATCTGGCAGACACACGGCGGGTGCTAACGTCCGTCGTGAAGAGGGAAACAACCCTGACCTGCAGCTAAGGCCCCTAATTCGTGGCTAAGTGGGAAAGCATGTGGGACGGCCAAAACAACCAGGAGGTTGGCTTAGAAGCAGCCATCCTTTAAAGATAGCGTAACAGCTCACTGGTCTAGATAAGCTGTCCTGCGGCGAAGATGTAACGGGGCTCAAGCCACGAGCCGAAGCTCAGGGTGCACGCAAGTGCGCGGTAGCGGAGCGTTCTGTTCAGATCTCCTTGCTTCTTTGGCATCCTCGGATGTCCCGGAAGCAGTGGAGACGGCTGTGAAGCCGGCCCGTGAGGGACCGGTGGAGCGTTCAGAAGCGAGAATGTTGACATGAGTAGCGACAAAGAGGGTGAGAGACCCTCTCGCCGAAAGTCCAAGGGTTCCTGCTTAAAGCTAATCTGAGCAGGGTAAGCCGGCCCCTAAGGCGAGGCCGAAAGGCGTAGTCGATGGGAACCAGGTTAATATTCCTGGGCCGTGAGGTGGTGACGGATCTCAGGTGTAGTTCAGTCTTATCGGATTGACTGGGCTGCTGAGAGGTTCCTGGAAATAGCCCCTCTATAAGACCGTACCCGAAACCGACACAGGTGGACTGGTAGAGAATACCAAGGCGCTTGAGAGAACCACGTTTAAGGAACTCGGCAAAATACCTCCGTAAGTTCGCGAGAAGGAGGCCCGGTTCGTACGCAAGTATGGGCCGGGGGCACAAACCAGGGGGTGGCGACTGTTTACTAAAAACACAGGGCTGTGCGAAGCCGTAAGGCGACGTATACAGTCTGACGCCTGCCCGGTGCTGGAAGGTTAAAAGGAGGGGTGCAAGCTCCGAATTGAAGCCCCAGTAAACGGCGGCCGTAACTATAACGGTCCTAAGGTAGCGAAATTCCTTGTCGGGTAAGTTCCGACCTGCACGAATGGCGTAACGACTTCCCCGCTGTCTCAAACGTGGACTCAGCGAAATTGAACTGTGTGTCAAGATGCACACTACCCGCGGTTAGACGGAAAGACCCCATGCACCTTTACTCCAGCTTTGCACTGGCATCAGGATTGTGATGTGCAGGATAGGTGGTAGGCATTGAAACAGGGACGCCAGTTCCTGCGGAGCCTCCCTTGAGATACCACCCTTCGCACTCTTGATGTCTAACCGCGGTCCGTCATCCGGATCCGGGACCATGCATGGTGGGGAGTTTGACTGGGGCGGTCGCCTCCCAAACAGTAACGGAGGCGCGCGAAGGTTGGCTCAGAGCGGTCGGAAATCGCTCGTTGAGTGCAATGGCAGAAGCCAGCCTGACTGCAAGACTGACACGTCGAGCAGAGTCGAAAGACGGCCATAGTGATCCGGTGGTCCCACGTGGGTGGGCCATCGCTCAACGGATAAAAGGTACGCTGGGGATAACAGGCTGATGATGCCCAAGAGTCCATATCGACGGCATCGTTTGGCACCTCGATGTCGGCTCATCTCATCCTGGGGCTGAAGTCGGTCCCAAGGGTATGGCTGTTCGCCATTTAAAGAGGTACGTGAGCTGGGTTTAGAACGTCGTGAGACAGTTCGGTCCCTATCTGCCGTGGGTGTAGGAGACTTGAGAAGAGTTGCCCCTAGTACGAGAGGACCGGGGTGAACGCTCCACTGGTGGACCTGTTGTGGCGCCAGCCGCAGTGCAGGGTAGCTATGAGCGGACAGGATAAACGCTGAAGGCATCTAAGCGTGAAGCCCCCTTCAAAACAAGGTCTCCCTTGAGGGCCGTGGTAGACCACCACGTCGATAGGCCGGAGATGTAAGTGCAGCAATGCATTCAGTTGACCGGTACTAATGGCCCGATTGGCTTGATCTGATCCAGTAACAGCAAGACTGTTCCTGAAAATCAAAAAGCACCGACAAACGACAGCTGGACGCAAGTCCAAGCCGATGTTCTGTTTCTCTTCCGGTCTGGTGGTCATAGCGACGGCTAAACTCCCGATCCCTTCTCGAACTCGGCCGATAAGGGTCGTCACGCCAATGGTACTGCATCTCAAGATGTGGGAGAGTAGGTCACCGCCAGACCTGACGAGAAACAGAAATCTCTCTCTACCTTCGATACTCAAAACCTCCGAACCGACAACCCTGGCGCGGGGTGGAGCAGCCCGGTAGCTCGTCAGGCTCATAACCTGAAGGTCGCAGGTTCAAATCCTGCCCCCGCAACCAA
>NZ_QDDR01000028.1 GCF_003075525.1 Pararhodobacter aggregans
ACCCCGCCCGGCACCGGGGTGATCGCCCCCGCCACCTCGACCGCCGAGGCGAAATCGACGTCGCCGACCAGCTTGTTCTTGCCGTCACGCTCGATGCGGTTGATCCCCACGTCGATCACCGTCGCGCCGGGCTTCACCCAATCGCCCGGGATCATCTCGGGCCGACCCACCGCGGCGACGAGGATATCGGCCTGACGGCAGACCCCGGCCAGATCCTTGGTCCGGCTATGCGCAATGGTCACGGTGCAGCTGTCACCCAGCAGCAATTGCGCCATCGGCTTGCCGACGATGTTCGACCGGCCCACGACCACCGCGTTCATCCCCGACAGCGCGCCCAGATGGTCGCGCAGCATCATCAGGCAGCCCAAGGGCGTGCAGGGCACCATCGACTTCTGGCCGGTGCCCAGAAGCCCGACGTTCGAGATGTGGAACCCGTCCACATCCTTGGCCGGGTCGATGGCATTGATCACCAGATCCGAGTTCAGATGCCCCGGCAGCGGCAGCTGCACCAGAATGCCATGCACCGCCGCATCCTTGTTCAGCCGGTCGATCAGCGCCAGCAGATCGGCTTCCGAAGTCTCGGCCGGCAGCTTGTGCTCGTAGGAATTCATGCCGACCTCGACGGTCTGCTTGCCCTTCGACTTCACATAGACCTCGCTCGCCGGATCCTCGCCCACCAGCACCACGGCCAGACCCGGGGTGATCCCGTTTTCGGCCTTCAGCCGGGCGACATGTTCAGCCACCTGGCCGCGGACTTTCGCCGCGAAGGCTTTCCCGTCGATGATCGTTGCGGTCACGTCAAACCTCCGTATGGGCGTATTGGGCGCGGTAATGGGCCATCTGCATCCGCGTGGCCAGCACCGCGTTCTTCATCAGCGTGGCCACCGTCACCGGACCGACACCGCCCGGGACCGGGGTGATCCAGCCCGCCACCTCGGCGCAGCTGGCGAAATCGGCGTCGCCGACCGTCTTGCCGTCGACCCTGTTGATGCCGATGTCGATCAGCGCCGCGCCGGGTTTCAGCATGTCGCCGGTAACCAGCCCCGCCTTGCCGACCGCGACGAAGACCGCATCCGCCGCCCGGCTGTGCATGGCGACCGAGCGGGTCATGTGGTGGCAGACGGTGACCGTCGCGCCCAGCCCCATCAGCAGGAAGGCGATGGGCTTGCCGACGATCTCGGAATGCCCGATCACGGTGACGTCGAGGCCCTCCAGCTTCAGGGGCAGCGTTTTCAGGATCTCGACCGCGGCGACGGCGGTACAGGGGCCGAGCGCGAGGTCATTATAGACGATGTTCCCGATCGAAGCCGGGTGCATGCCCTCCACATCCTTCAGGGGATGGACGGCCTTTTGCAGCGTTTTCACCGGGATATGCGCGGGCAAGGGGCGCTGGATGATGATGCCGTTGACCCGGGGATCGGCGTTCAGCCCCTGCAGCACGCCGACCAGCTGCTCCATGGAAATCGTGTCGGGATAATTCCGCGCCTCGAATTCGACGCCGGAAGCCTCGGCCGATTTCTGCTGGTTGCGGACATAGAGCTCGGCCGCGGCGGTATCGCCGACCGAGATCGACACAAGCCGCGGCTGCCAGCCCTGCGCGGCCAGATCCGCCGCCTCGACCCGGTTCTCGTCCCGCATCCGGGCGGCGATGGCCTTCCCGTCGATGATCGCAGCGCGCATCCGCTCACTCCCGCCGGTCGGCCCGGCCTTGGCTAGGAAAAAAGCGCGCCCAGATGGTCGCGCAGCATCATCAGGCAGCCCAAGGGCGTGCAGGGCACCATCGACTTCTGGCCGGTGCCCAGAAGCCCGACGTTCGAGATGTGGAACCCGTCCACATCCTTCGCCGGGTCGATGGCGTTGATCACCAGATCCTCGTTCAGATGCTTGGGCAGCGGCAGCTGCACCAGAATCCCGTGCACCGCCGGATCGGCGTTGAGCCGCGCGATCAGGTCCAGCAGCGCCGCCTCGCTGGTCGTGGGCAGCAGCTTGTGCTCGAACGAGTTCATCCCCGCCTCGACCGTCTGCTTGCCCTTCGAGCGGACATAGACCTGGCTCGCCGGATCCTCGCCCACCAGCACCACCGCCAGGCCGGGGGTGATCCCGTGCTCGGCCTTCAGCCGCGTCACATGATCCGCCACCTGCCCGCGGATCCGGGCGGCAAAGGCTTTGCCGTCAATGAGTGTCGCCGTCATCGTCTTTCCTCGTGTCGCCGCGGGGCCGGCTTATGTCGCCGGCCCCTTTGGTGTCAGAACAGGCCTTCGACGAAGCCTTGGTCGTTGATGCGGATGGTTTCCGCGGCCGGGGTCTTGGGCAGGCCCGGCATGGTCATGATCTCGCCGCAGATGGCCACGATGAACCCGGCCCCCGCCGAGAGCCGCACTTCGCGCACCGGGACCGAATGGCCGGTCGGGGCGCCGCGCAGGTTGGGGTCGGTCGAGAACGAGTACTGCGTCTTGGCCATGCAGACCGGCAGATGGCCGTAACCCGCCGCTTCCCAGGTCTTCAGCTGGTCGCGGATCGACTTGTCGGCGATCACCTCGTCGGCGTGGTAAATGCGCTTGGCCACCGTCTCGATCTTCTGGAAGAGGCCCATCTCGTCCGGGTAGAGCGGCGAGAAATTGGCGCTGCCCGATTCCGCCATCTGCACGACCTTCTTCGCCAGATCCTCGATCCCCGCGCTGCCATGCGCCCAGTGCTTGCACAGGATCGCCTCGGCGCCCTGCTGGGCGACGTAATCCTTGACCGCCTGCACCTCGGCGTCGGTGTCCGAATGGAAGTGGTTGATCGCCACCACCACCGGCACGCCGAAACCCTTCACATTGGCGATGTGACGGCCGAGGTTCGGGCAGCCCTTCTGGACGGCCTCCACATTCTCGGCCCCGAGATCGGCCTTGGCCACGCCGCCGTTCATCTTCATCGCCCGCACCGTGGCCACGATCACCGCCGCGGCGGGTTTCAGACCGGCCTTGCGGCATTTGATGTCGAAGAATTTCTCGGCCCCGAGGTCGGCCCCGAACCCGGCTTCCGTCACCACATAATCGCCCAGTTTCAAGGCGGTGGTCGTGGCGATGACCGAGTTGCAGCCATGGGCGATATTGGCAAACGGACCGCCGTGGACGAAGGCCGGGTTGTTCTCCAGCGTCTGCACCAGATTGGGCTGCATCGCGTCCTTCAACAGCACGGTCATCGCGCCATCGGCCTTGATGTCGCGGCAATAGATCGGCCGGCGGTCGCGGGTATAGGCCACGACGATGTCGCCCAGACGCTTCTGCAGATCGGCCAGGTCCTTGGACAGGCACAGGATCGCCATGACCTCGGATGCGACGGTGATGTCGAAGCCGGTCTGGCGCGGGAAGCCGTTCGACACACCGCCGAGGCTGGTCACGGTATCGCGCAGCGCCCGGTCGTTCATGTCCATGACGCGGCGCCAGACCACCCGGCGCTCGTCGATCTGCAGGCTGTTGCCCCAGTAGATATGGTTGTCGATCATCGCGCTGAGGAGGTTATGCGCCGAGGTGATCGCGTGGAAATCGCCGGTGAAATGGAGGTTCATCTCCTCCATCGGCACCACCTGGGCATAGCCGCCGCCCGCCGCCCCGCCCTTCATGCCGAAATTCGGGCCGAGCGAGGCCTCGCGGATACAAATCACCGCCTTCTTGCCGATCCGGTTGAGCCCGTCGCCCAGACCCACGGTGGTGGTGGTCTTGCCCTCGCCCGCGGGCGTCGGGTTGATCGCCGTCACCAGGATCAGCTTGCCGTCCGGCCGGTCCTGCAGCGAGTCGATGAACCCCTGGCTCACCTTCGCCTTGTCATGGCCATAGGGCAGAAGATGCTCCGCCGGGATCCCCAGCTTGTCGCCGATCTCCATGATCGGCTTCTTCCGCGCCTCACGCGCAATCTCGATATCCGTTTTGAA
>NZ_QDDR01000029.1 GCF_003075525.1 Pararhodobacter aggregans
GTAAGCATTCGCGGAGGGCCGTCTGGCTGTTGAGCGGGCAGAACGTTTATCGAGTGTCCTTATGGACGCACACGAAGACACTCGCCGTATTCAAGTTTTGTCGGTCTCTGATACCGGCCGTCGTCGGCGTTGGACGGATGACGAGAAAATCCGCATCGTTGAGGAAAGTCATGGCGGTGGCGTGACTTTGGCTGAGGTCGCGCGGCGCCATGATATTTCGCGATCACAGCTTTACGATTGGCGATATAGGCACAAGCATGGGCTGCTTGGGGCTATGCCGCAATTTTTGCGCGTCCTTCAGGTAGCAGACTGTTCTGGCCCTGATGATGTTCCAGCGCCGCCAGCGCCTGTATTGACGATCGACCTTGGCCCTCGGTGTCGTGTGACGATCCCCTCCGGCTTTGACATGGAGGCTGCTGCGCGTCTGCTCAATGGCTTGATGGTGCGGCCATGATTGCGTTTCCGGCTGGCACGAAGGTGTGGATTGCAGGTGGCGTGACGGACATGCGGCGTGGAATGAACACCTTGGCTTTGGCGGTCCAGCAGGGTCTTGGGCGTGATCCGCATGCCGGTGAGATCTTTTGCTTCCGGGGTCGCAAAGGTGATCTGGTAAAATTGCTGTGGCATGATGGGGTCGGCATGTCGCTGTATGTGAAACGCCTCGAGGCAGGCAAGTTTATTTGGCCTGTGAGCCAGGGTGGCACGGCGGTAGCGATCTCCGCAGCCCAGCTCGGCTATCTTCTGGAAGGGATCGACTGGAGGAACCCGCGCTGGACGCAAAGGCCTGAAAGGGCTGGATAATTTGCACAGCAGCGCCTGTTTTTATTGGCCTTTCGCCGTGTTCATGATAGGCATCTGCCATGTCAGATGCCGCTTTGCAAATCGCCGAATTGCGCGCCGCACTTGCTGCGCAGACTGCCTCGGCTGAGGCTGCACACGCCCGCGCACAGGCGGCGGAAGCCGAATTGGCGCAGGCCCGCGCCTTGGCATCCTGCACGGAAGCGATGATCCAGGAATTGAAGCTGGAGATTGCCAAGCTGCGGCGCGACAAATACGGCATCTCCTCCGAGCGTCGCGCACGGCTGATTGATCAGCTGGAATTGCAGCTTGAAGAATTGGAAGCAGCTGCCACCGAGGATGCGCTGGCGGCTGAAGTGGCCGCTGCTGCGGACACGACCAGCACGGTGCGCGCCTTCTCGCGGCGTAAACCGGTGCGCAAACCCTTTCCAGACCATCTGCCACGTGAGCGTGTTGTGGTCGAGGCGCCGACCAGCTGCACCTGCTGTGGTTCCGACCGGATCGTGAAGATGGGCGAAGACATCACCGAGACGCTTGAAGTGATCCCCCGCCAGTGGAAGGTGGTCCAGACAGTGCGGGAGAAGTTCACCTGCCGGGCCTGCGAAAAGATCAGCCAGCCGCCGGCCCCGTTCCACGCCATTCCGCGCGGTTGGGCAGGGCCGCAGTTGATCGCGATGATCGCTTTTGACAAATATGGACAGCACCAGCCATTGAACCGGCAATCCGAACGGATCGCACGGGAGGGGATTGAGCTTAGCCTGTCCACTCTGGCTGATCTGATCGGTCATGCCTGTGGGGCACTGGCCCCGATCCATGCGCTAATCGAGCGTCACGTGCTGGACGGCGGCCGTCTGCATGGCGATGACACGACCGTGCCGCTGCTGGCCCGCGGCGGCACGAAGACGGCGCGGCTCTGGACCTACGTGCGCGATGACCGTCCTTGGGATGGGGGTGCGCCACCTGCCGCCCTCTTCAAGTTCTCGACAGATCGTCGCAAGGAGCATCCGACCCGACATCTGGCTGGATGGCATGGCGTGCTGCAATCGGACGTCTATGGCGGCTACAATGACCTTTATTTGGCAGATCGCAGTCCAGGTCCGGTGCGTTCTGCGCTGTGTTGGAGCCATGCCAGACGAAAGTTCTTTGAACTTGCCGACATCAAGGCCATCGCCCGCAAGGGCAAAAAGGTTGCAGAAGAAATCTCGCCTATCGCTCTGGACGCTGTGACGCGGATCGACGCCATCTTTGATGTCGAGCGTGAGATTAACGGCCTGTCAGCCGCAGCGCGCCTGGGGGTTCGCCAGCAGCGGGTTGTGCCGCTGGTCAACGATCTGCATGACTGGATGCGGGCCGAGCGGGCCCGGATGTCAAAGCACAACCCTGTCGTCAAGGCGATCAACTACATGCTGGACGAAGAAGGCCGCTGGGTAGCCTTCACTGCATTCCTTGATGACGGGCGCCTCTGCCTGACCAACAATGCTGCCGAACGCGCCCTGCGCGGCATCGCATTGGGCAGAAAGTCATGGCTATTTGCAGGGTCCGAGCGCGGTGGTGAAAGGGCGGCCTTTATGTATACCCTCATCGTCACGGCAAAGATGAATGACATCGATCCGCAGGCATGGCTGGCCGATGTGCTCGCACGTCTGCCGGACATGCCGATGTCACGGGTGCATGAATTGCTCCCTTGGCATTGGAAAGCCGCAACCGAATTGAAGAGGATTGCCGCATGACACTGGTCGCGCGCCTCAAGGTCACACTGTCCGACGTCGAACCTCAGGTGCTGCGGCGCTTTGATGTGCCACTCAAGATCAAGCTAAACCGCCTGCACGAGGTGATCCAGGCGGCCATGGGATGGACCGACAGTCACCTCTATGAGTTCCGGGCCGGTGGCGTCGGCTGGGGTGTGCCTGATCCTGACGGCTATTACGATGGCCCGCTGCCCGCGAACAAATCCAGCCTGCTCGATGTGCTCGAAGATGTCGGCACCAAGACCATCCATTACATCTATGACTTTGGCGACAACTGGCACCATGTGATCAAGGTCGAGAAAATCGATGATGCCATGCCGGGTGCCGACTACCCACGCCTTGTCAGGGCCACCGGTGCTTGTCCCCCTGAAGATGTGGGTGGCTTCCCGGGCTACGCCGACTTCCTCGAAGCCATGGCCGACCCTGAGCACGAAGAGCACGACCGGATGCTGGAATGGTATGGGGGAAAGTTCGACCCCGACGAGGCAGAGATCGGCCGTATCCTCGACAACTTCGAGCGCCTCGCCAAAAAATGGGCCCCAAAGCCGCGCAAACCAAAAGCCGCACCCAGAAGCCTCTGATCAATATAGCACGGCTGCGGCCTTCGGCGGATGCTTAC
>NZ_QDDR01000030.1 GCF_003075525.1 Pararhodobacter aggregans
CGGCTGTGGAGGTGTTTCGCCCTCGTTGCCCGCTGTCGCGGGCGCCTTGGGCGACCAGCGGGGGGCATTCTGCCCCCCGGACCCCCCTGAGGATATTGGAAGAACGAAGAGGGGAAAGGGCGCCCGTGGCATCCGTCCCGCGGCCAGCATCCGGCGCGTCCGTCGGTGGGGTCAGGGCGCGCGCCTCGGGCTTTCATTCTGCCTCAAATACGCCCTTCCGACCGCGCCGCGGGGGCCGAGGCCGGGGTGGGGCGATTCGCCTCGTTTGGCCGAATCGCCTCGGCCAGAGGGGGCAGCGGCTGCCGCGGGGGCAGGCGGTGGGCCCGGTGGGGCGCTGTCATCGGATAACAGCGGGGCGCGCGCGGGGGCGATGTGCCCCCGGCGGGCGGCGGTCGCGGGGGGGTGTCAACAGGAGCGCGCCTCGGCCGGGGACAGGGCGGGTCGGTGGGGCTGCCGCGGGTTCGGAGGCGAATCAGCGCATCATCAAGGGCTTAGCCAGGGAGCCCCCGCTTGTTATCGGATAACAGACCCCCGGTTATCGCCCCACGGCGCGGTGATTTTGTCTGACCCGGGCCGGGCGGCCAGATTGGTCTCATCGGAAGCACAGACCGCCCCGGACGACCCGGGGCACCGGCGCTCCCCGAACGACACGACAGACAGACGATCCACCCAACCACCCAACCCCGACCACCCCATTCAACCCCCGGCCACCACCTCATCAGGCCACATCCTTACGGAGACCCAGACCATGTTCGCCAAATCCTTCAAAACCCTCGTCCTCGCCACCCTGATCGGCGCCACCGCGCTGCCCGCTCTCGCCACCGGCGGCCATAGCGTCGTGGTCCAGCAGAACGGCTGGAACAACCAGGTCGGCGGCGGCCAGTCGGGCCATCGTCAGCGTCTGACCGTGATCCAGAACGGCGGCTCGAACATCGCCGTCGCCACCCAGGACGGCCGCCGCAACGACGCCGCCATCGGCCAGTCGGGCTGGAACAACACCGCCACCACCGACCAATGGGGCCGCCGCAACACCGTCGGCGTCGCCCAGATGGGCAACAACAACGCCGCCGATGTCGGCCAGTACGGCCGCAACAACGTCGCCGCCGTCGTGCAGCTGGGCGACAACAACTCGGCCTCGGCCACCCAGACCGGCGTCGGCAACGTCATCGCCATCGTCCAGCACTGAACCCGTCCCCGGGGGAGCGTCCCCTCCCGCTCCCCCTCCCGCCGCGGGGTTCAGCCCCGGACCCCGCGGCCCCTGACCCCGAGGATCCCGCCATGCGCAGCACCAAGACCTTCCCCGACCGCCGCATCCAGACCCGCCGGGCACCGGCTGTCCTGCTCGGCCTGTCGCTGGCCGCGATGGCCGCCTGTTCGGCCGCTTTCGCCGAGAATTCCCGCCCCGCTGCCCCCGTGGTCTGCGAGATCGCGCTGGAGCCCGCCGGGTCCGGCACGCTGATCACCGGCCGCGTCCATGCCGAGCGCGCCACCCAGGGCAGCTATGCCATGGCCATCACCTCGACCGGCGGCGGCGGCCGGACCACCATCCGCCAGTCGGGCGACTTCTCGGTCGCCGCCGGTGGCACCGAGGTGCTGGGCGAGACCCGCCTCTCGGGCAGCCCGCGCAACCATACCGTCGATCTCGACGTCACCGTCGGCGGCCGCGCCCTGACCTGCGCCGACGCCCGCCTGTAACGCCCGCCTGTAACGCCTGCCTGCCGGGGCCCTGCTCCCCCCGGTGCCTTCTTCCAAGACCTTTCCTTCTGTTCTTTCCGCCAGCCCCCATTCCTCCTCTGCCAAGGATCAAAGCCATGAAAACCCTCGCTTTCGCCGCCGCCCTCGCCGCCTCGACCGCCCTGCCCATGGCCGCCTCGGCCGGAGGCTCGGTCGCCCTCAACATCGCCCCCTCGAACGCGCAGGAGGCCCAGGCGCTGCGCATCGGCCTCGCGCTCTATGCGCTGCACAACGACATCCAGGCCAATGGCCATGTCACCCAGCACGGCGTCAACAACGCCGCCGGCATCGCCCAGGGCGCGACCGACCAGGCGATCATCCACCAGGAAGGCGCGGGCCATACCGGCACCGTCAGCCAGACCGGCGGCAACAACGCCTATGGCCTCTTCCAGTTCGGCCAGAACACCAACGCCGCCGTCAGCCAAAACGGCGGACAGACCGGACTCACCCTCCTGTTCGGGTGGT
>NZ_QDDR01000031.1 GCF_003075525.1 Pararhodobacter aggregans
TCCGAAGGGAAATGTCAAACCGAACTACCCGCGTGGGGAGGTCATCGGTTCTGGCGACGAAAAAACCTTCAAGTGTGGCGCTTGCAGACAGTCCTCGATCATCAAGAACAACGGCGCCGTCGTCGATGAGTATCGCAGGCTTCGCAGGCGGTTCCAAGAAGAGGGGCCACGCGATTGCTGCCCGGACGAAGACTGCGAAAACCGGGACAGACCCCTATCGCATCATCCGGACCTGTATCGAAAGTCCGGCCGCACGGCCAAAGGCGCGCAGCGATGGAAATGTAAGGCTTGTCTGACATCATTTTCGCTCGGATCGCGGATCAGGAGGCAGCATCGCAGCAATGCGAACCGGGATGTGCTCTGGATGATCACCAACGGGATGCCGATCTCGAAGATCAGCGACTTCACCGGTCTTTGTCCGCGGGATGTGTATCGCAAGATCGACTTCATTTACGATCGCGTCGTGGATCACACGGCGCGCCGTGAAGGGTCGTTCCAGAGCGTGAACTGGGAGAAAGTGGGCCGGCGCTTCGCGACGGACTCCCAGAGGCTGCACCTCAACTGGCCGAACAAGAAGACCCGGGCCCAGATCGCCGTTCAGCACCTCTGCACGGCACACGCTAACACCGGATACATCATGGCAGCCCATCTGGGGCTCGATCCCGCTATCGACCTGCCGGACATCGAGGCCGCGATGACGGCCGCAGGCGACTTCGGACTACCAAGAGCGTTCCGCAGGCAGGCCCGGGTCTGGTCGGAAACCGAGTTCAAGACCTATCTCGACAAGATCACTCGAGGCGTCCAGATCCATCCGTCCGAGGCGCCTGATGTGGATGTAGACCTACAGCTACCTCACCGCGGCTCGCTGCTACGCCAGGATGTGATGCAGCTGGCCCACGCCTTCCTCCTGCGCCATTTTCTTGGCAAAGGCGATGAGCGCTTCGTCTTCGTCTTGGACGCGGACTCCGGGCTGGCACTGTCCTTTGTCGCGGCGTTTGCGAAGCGTATCAAGGAGGCTTCCGCAGATGTCATCGTTGTTCAGTTCGATAAACATCAGTCCAACGACCAGAGAAACATGCTCGTTGGAGACGGAAAGGCTTCCCTGGAGTTTGCGACCGGGATCGCCCGATCTCAGTGGTCCTCACTGAAGTTGAGCGACCAACTCGAGCTGACGGATATCGCTATCGAGGGGATGTTGCAGGGCAGTCCGCTCGGCGCACCATTTGCTTGGCCGTTCCACACGAAGAGCGAACCCCATCGGCGTATCCGGATTCTCACTGACAGAGCAGACATGGACCCGGATCGGCGTGCAAGATTGATGCGTCTCGCAACGCTGCGCAGCGTCGATGCCTACTTCCACAAAGTGCGATCCAACATCCGCTTTGCCGCCCGACCGGCGCATACACCCAGCGGCAACGGACGGACCTGGGACAGACACTACCTCTACAACCCTGAAACGATGGTAAAGGTGGTCGAGATCTACCGCTTCGCGCACAACTGGATCGGTTCATCGAAGACGAAGGAAACGCCTGCAATGAAGCTCGGAATCGCCCGTGGGAAGATGCGTCTCAGCGAGTTCTTCGGGTGAAAGAGAGAGCAGCCGCCGAATGATCGGCGGCTGCATCATTTACTGCAAAGGGCTGG
>NZ_QDDR01000032.1 GCF_003075525.1 Pararhodobacter aggregans
ACTTCAGGATCTTGGAGACGACGCCGGCGCCGACGGTGCGGCCGCCTTCACGGATGGCGAAGCGGAGCTTCTCTTCCATGGCGATCGGCGCGATCAGCGAGACTTCGAACTTCAGGTTGTCGCCCGGCATCACCATCTCGGTGCCTTCCGGCAGCTTGACGGTCCCGGTCACGTCCGTGGTCCGGAAGTAGAACTGCGGGCGGTAGTTGGCGAAGAACGGCGTGTGACGGCCGCCCTCTTCCTTGGTCAGGATGTAGGCCTCGGCTTCGAAATCGGTGTGCGGGTTGACCGATTTCGGCTTGCACAGCACCTGGCCGCGCTCGACGCCGTCACGCTCGATGCCGCGCAGCAGGATGCCGACGTTGTCGCCCGCTTCCCCGCGGTCCAGCAGCTTGCGGAACATTTCCACGCCGGTGCAGATCGACTTCTTGGTGTCGCGGATGCCGACGATCTCGACTTCGTCGCCGACGTTGATCACGCCACGCTCGACACGGCCGGTCACCACGGTGCCGCGGCCCGAGATCGAGAACACGTCCTCGATCGGCATCAGGAACGGCTGGTCGATGGCGCGGGCCGGGGTCGGGATGAACTCGTCGACGGCGGCCATCAGCGCGCGGATCGAATCCTCGCCGATTTCCTTCATCTCGCCGATCATCGCCTGATAGGCCGAGCCCTTGATGATCGGGGTGTCGTCGCCGGGGTACTCGTACGAGCTGAGCAGCTCGCGCAGTTCCATCTCGACCAGCTCGATCAGCTCTTCGTCGTCAACCAGGTCCACCTTGTTCATGTAGACCACGATGTAGGGGATGCCCACCTGACGGCCGAGCAGGATGTGCTCGCGGGTTTGCGGCATCGGGCCGTCCGAGGCGGCGCAGACCAGGATCGCGCCGTCCATCTGGGCGGCACCGGTGATCATGTTCTTCACGTAGTCGGCGTGGCCGGGGCAGTCGACGTGCGCGTAGTGGCGCGCCGCGGTCTCGTATTCCACGTGCGCGGTCGAGATGGTGATCCCGCGCGCTTTCTCTTCCGGCGCGCCGTCGATCTGATCGTAGGCCTTGAAATCGCCGAAGTATTTCGTGATCGCCGCGGTCAGCGTGGTCTTGCCGTGGTCAACGTGGCCGATCGTGCCGATGTTAACGTGCGGTTTCGTCCGTTCAAACTTTGCCTTCGCCATGATGGCTTCTCCT